>NZ_CP092644.1:0-4800000 GCF_025643355.1 Streptomyces sp. SCSIO ZS0520
CGCGCCGCCGCTACGCGGCGGCAAATTCCCGTGCTCCGCACGGGAATTGACGCCCCGTCACTCCGTGACGGGGCTTTCCTAAATCGCTCCGCGATTTAGGAAGAAGAATTCGCTCCGCGAATTCAAAAGCGCAGCGACAAGACGGGGTCCTCGGCGCAGAACGTTCCCGTCTGGTTGAATTTCTCTTCAAACAGAAAAGCCTTAGTTTCCAACTCTTGAGTAATTAGCCTAGAAACAGGGCCAGTTGACGATTTACTATCCCGCAGTTCCAAGACGACACCGCAGCACAATAATTGCACGAACTACCCCGGCCCCCGTTCAAGTCCAAAAGCAGGGCTCACAGTTCGTCTCCTGGGGCCCGGAAATACCGTAGGCCGTTGGCGGAGCATCACGTCCCGCCAACGGCCTACGGTCATGAGAACAGGAAAAAAGAGTCCTGGACGATTGGCCAGTCGTACTGTTCTCCGTGCTTTCTGATCCGCTATCAGTTCAGTGGTGGTCGCTCGGAGGCAGCTCGGCGAAGCCGGTTGCGGTCAGGTGGGCGTTTAGCTTTTCGGTGTTCAGTAGGGTGCCGGAGTCGTCGGTGACTTTCAGGCGGGTGAGGTTTACTCCGCGGCCTTCGTATGTCTGGTCGGTGGTGTAGCGCCAGCGCAGTTGGAGGCCTTTGGTGCCGGGCAGTTCGGTGTGTACTCGCCACCAGGCGCGTGCCGACTGGCCGGAGAGGGTGTTGACGGGACCGGATGGTGCGCCTTTTCCGGTAGCTCGTAGCTTTACCTGGTTCCAGGTGGTGCCATTGTCGGTGCTCGCTTCCAGGGAAAGGAGGTCGGTGGGCTCGGTGTTGATGAAGGAGCGGAAGTCGATGTCCACCGTGCCGGAGGCGTCGAGTTTTTCGGTGGTGAGCGTGCTGGTGGTGGCGCCGGTCTGGTGGGAGTACCAGGAGCGGCTGGGTGTCGGGAGGGGCATTGCTTGGGCGAGGGCTTGGGTGATTCCTCGTCGGGCGGTGTTGGTGGAGGGGGTGTTGCGGCTGGGGTGGACGCGGTTGGTCAGGAGGATGGCGAAGGAGCGGGAGGCGGGGTCGATGACCAGGGAGGTTCCGGTGTAGCCGGTGTGGCCGAGTGTTTGGGGTCCGGACAGGCCGCCCATGTACCAGATCTGGTTGAGTTCGAAGCCGAGGCCGTGGGAGTCGTCCGGGAAGGCCTGGTTGAAGTTCTCCTCCATCAGCTTCACTCCGTGTTCGCTGAGGAGGCGGTGGCCTTTGTAGGTGCCGCCGTTGAGGAGGGTTTGGGCCAGTACGGCGAGGTCGTCGACGGTGGAGAAGACTCCGGCGTGGCCGGCGATGCCGTTCAGGGACCAGGAGTTTTCGTCGTGTACCGAGCCGCGGACCATGCCGCGTGCCGGAGTGGTCTGGTATTCGGTGGCGGCGATTCTGGGGAGTTTGGATTTCGGGGGGTTGTAGCCGGTGTCGGTCATGTGGAGCGGTTTGGTGATGTTTTCGCGGACGAGTTCGTCCAGTGATTTTCCGGTGATTTTTTCCAGGACCAGTTGCATGGTGAGCATGTTCAGGTCCGAGTACAGGTAGGTGGTGCCGTGGGGGTTGATGGGTTTGGTGTCGAGGATGGCTTGCTTGCGGGAGGGGATGTCGGGATAGCCCTGCCAGAGCGAGGGCACCGGGTCGGCGTCGAATCCCGAGGTGTGGGTGAGCAGTTCCTTGATGGTGATGTCGCTTTTGCCGTTGGCGGCGAATTCGGGCAGGTAGTGGGCGACGGGTGTGTCCAGGTCGAGGGTGCCTGTTTCGAGTTGTTGTACGGCTATCAGTGAGGTGAAGAGTTTGGAGATTGAGGCGAGGTCGTAGATGGTGTCGGTGCGGGCCGGCACTTTCTGGTCGTCGGGGAGTTCGTGGGTGGCGTCGGCGTATTTGACGGCGTGGCCGGTGGTGCTGCGCTCGACGACGGTGCCGTTGTGTGCCATCAGGGTGGTGGCACCGGGGAATAGGTAGTTCTCGCCGCTGGCCGGGTTGGTCCAGGTGGCGAGTGAGCGTTGGAATGCCTTGATGGGGCCGGTGTCGAGTCCTGCGTGTACGGGGGTTCCGGGGCGTAGCACGGTATTTGCTGGGGCGAATCCGTGGTAGGGGCGGTCGAATCGGGCTCTGGTGTTGTGGTGTGGGGTTGTTGGGCCGGTGGTGGTCTTGTCGGAGGGGGTGAGGGGGGCGTCGGTGGCGCTGGCGGGGAGGGCGACGGCGGTGAGCAGTGCGACTGCTGCGGTGGTGGCGGGTATGCGCATGGGGGCCTTCAGGGGTGAGTTGGGGTACCGGCAGGGTGCGTTGGGGGTTGGGAGAGCGGCTCGGGTTTCAAGTGGGCCTGGAGCGCAGGGTGTTCACGCGCTGGGTGCCTGTGGTGGAGGAGGCGGCGGCTCGGTTGAGGCTCGGGGTCGCGAGGGTGCTCAGGCCGGCTTCTTGGGTGAAGGCTGTCGTCGCGGCGAGCGAGGGGTCGCGCCTCTCCACCACTTGTCAGGCTCATGCCACCGACACTATCCCTCGCTGGCTCTTGGCGTACCGACCGGAGCCGAACCCGCGAACGCCCCAGCCCGTGCCGCGAGTTCCACGGTGAGGGAAGCTTTGGTTCTTCCGCAAGAGACTGGCGAGACCCTCTGCGGGCCCTCTCCCGTCGGGGCACGCAGTGACTCCGTCCCGCGCGGCTTCGTACGAGGAGGGGGCATTGCCGGGGGGCTGGCTCTCACGCATCTGAGGTCTCGAACCGCACCATCCCCTTCGCGTGCAGGCGGGTGCGGCCGACAGCCCGATCACCTACTACGGCCCCGATGGCCAGGCGGTCGCAGGTATCTCGGTCGAGACCGACCATGTGGTGGTCGATGGCTACACCGTGGACGAGCCTTCCGCGCTCGGCGTCGAGAGGGAGGGAGAGGGCATCACGCTCCAGAACGTCTGGATCTCCCACCCGGTCGTCGGCGGCGACGGTGACGGGATGCGGTTCTTCGGCACCGATCTGAGGATCCTCGGCAACACGGTCACGGGCACCGGCAACGACAGCGGTCACGCCGACTGCATGCAGACCTTCGCCAGCGACACGCCCGCCAGCCACGACGTCCTGATCCAGGGCAACCGGTGCGAGGACATCGACAACATGGGGCTGATGGCCGAGGGTCCCAACGAGGGCTGCGATCCCTGGTCAAGGCCTCGGACGACGGCGCGGGAGGTCGCGGCCCTGTATGGGGCCGGGCTCGGCTCGCGCCGTCGCTGCTTCCCCGTCTCTGGGGGGTTCCGGCCTCGGCGGTGATGTCCGCCTGCTGCGCCTACGGCATCGGCGGCCGGACGCCCGCCAGCCGTGTCACCGACCTCCCCGAGCAGCACGCCTGGAGCCCTCTCGGCTCCGGTCTGCTCGGCGGCGTTCTCGCCGCGGAGGACGTGGCGGCACGGGGTTCAGCGTCGCCGCGCCGCGCCGCAGCCCGGTTCGGTGATCGAGTACGTCATAGTCGGCGGGTGTCCGCTGCCAATCTGACGGTGTATCAGGCCGTCCTGCCGGAGGGGGCGGGGTGTGGCGGCCGGGATCTCCCTCGCTGATTTTGCGGTCGCCGGTGGTGTCCCCGTGCCCGTAGTCCTCGCGCGAAACATGGAAATCGGCAGGAGGAAAGGCCGGGTGCGGGGGAACTTGTGTCGCGTCGCGGGAGGGGAAGTTCTGCGCGGTGGAATATAAACACCGGTTCGGGTTCTGTGTTCGTCTCATGATCCAGAGGAAGAATCGGCTCGGGGTGCCGACCAATTTCTTGCGTCAAGGTGACACTTTTGGCCTCGGCGCTTGAGAATGTTTATCTCTGAAATCCGGGAGGGTGTCGTCCGGAGGGGCCTGATAATAATGCAGGCCATCACCGGTCGGCGCTGCAGAAAATCTTGGGCGATTAAAACGGAACACTTGCTTTCAATTCCGCTTCCGCTACTCGTTGCACAGTCGGGGGGCCTCCGGCTCGCCGATGCGTGCACAGAGAGTGAGGGTCTCCCCTTGACCCGTGGCCCGAATCGCGCTTTCCGTGACCAGCTCGTTACCCGCAGAGTTGCCTGGCCGCCGCTCCCCCGTTCACCTCCGTGACAACGAAGGGGTCCTCCATGCGCATGGAAAGCCGACATTTACCTGTTTTTCCCATCAGTTCAGCGCAGCGGGCAGAGACGGGACGGTGCTGATGAGCGCTGTGCAGGTCGATTCGCGTGGTCCGGTGCGGATCCTGCGCACGCAGGACTCGGGCTCGCACCGCGGCTTCCAGTTCTGGGGCGAGCTGGTGGCCGAGGCGTGCGGGCCGCTGCGGGTCTACCGCACGGAGCCGGGCAGCTTCCAGGGCGCCATCGCCACCGGTGTCTTCGGAAACGTGCAGCTCGCGGAGGTGCGGGCCAGTCCTCATGCCGTCGAGCGCACCGAGCTGCTGGCGAACCAGGCCGCCACCGCCTCGCTCCACCTGACCTGTGTGCTGGACGGTGAGGTGCAGGTCAGCCAGGACGAGCAGAGCGCCACGGCCCGTACGGGCAACCTCTTCTGCTACGACAGCTCCCGCCCCTACACCCTGCGTATGCAGCGGCCGATCCACATGGTGAGCGTGAAGTTCGACCACCGCCTGGTCGATCTGCGGGCGGGGTTCAAGCATCCGCTGCGGGCGGCCACCTGGTGCGGGGCGAAGGGGGCCAGCGTGCTCCTGGCCGGGCTGCTGCGCAGTGCGACGCTGCACATGGCCGAGCTCGACCGGGCGGTGGCGGACCGGCTGGGCGACAGTGTCGCCTGCCTGGTCAGCGCCGTGTGCTCGGAAGTGCTGGGGGGCGGCGGCCAGGACCCGGCCGTCGCGCGCCAGGCCCTGCTGCACCGGGTGAAGACCTTCGCCCGAGCCCGTCTGGGCGAGCGTGAGCTGAGCCCGCGGTACCTGGCCAGGAGCCACAACATCTCCCTGCGCTACCTGCAGTTGCTCTTCCAGGAGGAGGGCACGAGTCCGGCCCTGTGGATCCGCGGCGAGCGGCTGCGGCGCTGCAAGGAGGACCTGTCGGATCCGCGGACGGCGCATCTGACGGTGGCCGACATCGCGGGGCGCTGGGGGCTGGACAGCGCCTCGCACTTCAGCAAGCTGTTCCGGCAGCGCTACGGGGTGACGCCTCGCGAGTGGCGGCGGGGCCAGTCGCAGCCGGGCTCCGCATAGCGCCCGTCGTCCCCCAATTGTGCACACTCCGTCACCGTTCGGGCTGCTGTCCGCGGCCGGCGGTTCCGGGTAGGCGGCTCGTGTGCGCAAAATCGCTATTTCGTATGCGCGTCCGCATCAGAGAACGCGGCGGGAAACCGGGAAAATAGCTCCTGATTTCGAGGATGCGGGATCAGCCTCCCGACGGTTCGCCCCTTCTCAGAATCGGGCCTCTCCGGTCCCCCATCGGAAAGAAACCAGATTGTGTCCGCATCGTTGAACGGGGTTTTCGTATGCCGATTCCCGTGAGAATTGGAATAGTCGGAGGCGGGGCCTCCGCAGTGTGCATGCTCGATGCACTGAGTCAGCGGGACGAAGTTCCCGGGGCCGTCACGGTGTTCGACCCTTCTCCGCATCTGTGGCGGGGGCGGGCCTACCAGCCCGACGCGGCGACCTTGAGGGTGAACGCGCCGCCGGAGGACATGACCGTCCGCGACGGCGACCCGGAGCACTTCACGGACTGGCTGAAGGCGCGCCGGGTGGTGCTGGGCACCGGCCTGGACCACCTGGACCCCCTGTCCCGGATCGTCTTCCCGCCGCGGGCGCTGTACGGGGACTACCTCGAGCAGTGCGCCCGCAGTGCGCTGAGCCGGCTCGCGGCGCGCGGGGCCCGTATCGCGCTGGTGCGTGAGGCGGTGGTCGGCCTGGCCCGGCAGGACGGGGCGCTGCTGGCCCGTACCGGCGACGGCGGTCTGCATGTCCTGGACCAGGCCGTGCTGTGCGTGGGGACCGGCAAGCCCGCGGACCCGCACCGGTTGGAGGGCAGTCCCGGTTTCATCGCCGACCCGTACCCGGTGGTGCAGCAGCTGGCCGGTATCGGCCGCTCGGACCGGGTCGTGGTGGTGGGCAGCGGGCTGACGGCCGTGGACGTCGCGCTGACCCTGGCCGCCGCCGGGCACACCGGGGGGATCGCGCTGGCCTCCCGGCACGGGATTCTGCCGAGCGTGCGCCAGCGTCCCGTCGAGTACGACCTGCGCCACTTCAGCGCGGCGCACTTCAGGGCGATGGCCGCGCGCGGCGAGCGGCTCACCCTGGCGGACGCCGTGGCCCTGATGCACACCGAGCTGTCGGCCGCCGGTTGCGATGCCGGGGCGGTCTCGCGGGAGATCTCCTCGTGCGGACAGGAGGATCCGCTGGTGCGGCTGCGTCGGCAGACCGCGCTGGTGGACAGCGACGACATCGGGCTGCGGATCCTGCAGCGGGCGGTGCCGGACGCGGGTCCGGACGTGTGGCCGCTGCTGCCCGAGTTCGAGAAGTCGCAGGTGCTGGCGCGCCATTACCGCACGGTGATGAGCATGTGCTGCCCCATGCCCGCCTCCAGTGCGGCGACGCTGCTGCGGCAGGCCGATCGCGGGCTGTTCGAGGTGGTCCGGGGGGTGGAGAAGATCATGCCGCGTTCCTCGGGGGGCTTCGAGGTGCACAGCGAGGAGGGGCTGCGGGAGGCCGATGTCGTGGTCAACGCGGTCAGTCCGCCGGTGCACCGCATCCCGCGGGGTGCCGCGGCGCTCGTCCGTTCGCTGGAGGAGCAGGGGCTGGGTCTGCTGCATCCGCGCGGCGGGGTCCGGGTGGCGCGGGCCACCAGCGGGCTGCTGCGGGAGGGTGAGGTCGACCGGCAGGTCTACGCGTTGGGGGATCTGGCCTCGGGTTCGCTCTTCTTCACCTTCGGTGTCCCTTCTCTGGTGGACCGTGCGGTCGACATCGCCGAGGCCGTCCACCGGCAGGCCGCGCGCAGCGCCTTCGGGTCCGCGGACCCGGTGGTGGTGGCGTGAGCGCCGGCCCCGGCGGCGTGCGGCCGCCGGGGCCGCTTCGATCTCCGGCCCCGGGCGGGGCCGGCCGTCCCACACCCACCCCTTTCACCCCCCCCTTTTCTTGAGGAGAGATGGCGTGAGCGATACCGCGACAACCGACCGGGCCAGTTATCTGGCGGACACCCACACCGGGCTGCCGCTGCCCACGGAGCCCGTCTTCGCTTCGGTGGAGGAGGACCGCAGGCACCGCAAGCAGCGTCTGACGGCCGCGCTTCGCCTGTTCGGCAAGTACGGCTACGGGGAGGGGATCTCGGGGCACATCTCGGTGCGCGACCCCGAGCACGAGGACCGGTTCTGGGTGAATCCCTTCGGTGTCTCCTTCAGCCGGGTCAAGGTGCGTGATCTGATCCTGGTGGACTCCCGGGGCCGGGTGGTCGAGGGGCGTCACCGGGTCAATCCCAGCGCCTTCGTGATCCACTCCGCCGTCCACCGCCTCCACCCCGGGGCGACCGCCGCGGCGCACGGCCACACCCCCTACTCCCGTGCGCTCGGGGCGCTGGGCAGGCTGCTGGAGCCGCTGGACCAGGAGTCCGCGGCCTTCTACCAGGACCAGGTCTTCTACGGCGACTACGAAGGCCCCTCCATCAGCCTGGAGCAGGGGCAGGACATCGCCCGGCGCATGGACGGCAAGCGGGCGATCCTGCTGCGCCATCACGGGCTGATCACCGCGGGCGGCACGGTCGACGAGGCGGTGCACTGGTTCTTCACCTACGAGGCCGCGGCCCAGGTGCAGTTGCTCGCGGCGGTCGGCGAGGCCGAGCCGATGAACCACGAGCAGGCCCTGGCGGCCCGTGACGGGTTCGGGGACCGGCAGTTGGGCTGGTTCAGCTTCCAGCTGCTCTGGGACGAGATCGTCCATGAGCAGCCCGACTTCCTGGAGGAGTAGCGCGACCGGCGCCATGTGAAGAGGCTGCTCCCTCAAGGTTCTTGAGGGAGCAGCCTCTTGATGTGCGGGGTGCGCCGGGTGCGGTGGCGCGGGGGGTGGGTCAGGAGGCGGTGGCCTGTTCGGCGGGCTGTCCGTCGGGGGTGGTGCCGGGTGTGGTGGGGGGTGTGGTGCCGGTGCGCAGGCGGGCGGCGCCGGCGGCGATGGCCACCGCGAGGGCGGAGGCGGCGGCGATGGCGACGATGACCCAGGTGCCGTGGTGGTAGCCGGTCAGGGCCCTGGCGGGTTCGGAGGAGGCGTCCGCGTCGCCCATGCGGACGGTGACCACGGCCAGGACGACGGCGGCGCCGACCTGGTAGCCGGTCTGCAGGATGCCCGCGGCGAGGCCTTGTTCGGATTCGTCGACGCCGGTGGTGGCCTGCACGTTGGCCGCGGTGAAGGCGAAGGGGAAGCCGATGCCGATGAGCAGCATGCTGGGCAGGATCATCGTCCAGTACGAGGAGCCTTCGCCTAGGCGGAGGAAGAGCAGGAAGGCGACGGCGTAGGCGAGCATGCCGCCGAAGACGGGCCAGCGCAGTCCGGTGCGGCCGAGCCAGTTTCCGGCGCGGGGTGCGAAGGTGAAGATCATGAGGCCGATCGGCAGGAAGGCGACGGCCATCTCCATGGGTGACCAGCCGCGGTAGGACTGGAGGTAGAGGCTGCCGACGAACTGGTAGCTCATGTAGGTGCCGAGGATGGCGGCGGCGATGAGGCTGGCTCCCACCAGGGACTTGTTGCGCAGCAGGCCCAGGCGCAGCAGGGGCTGGGGGGCGCGGGCCTCGATGAGGGCGAAGGCGGCGAGGAGCAGGGCGGCGGCGGCGAAGACGCCGAGGGTGGGTGCGGAGAGCCAGCCTTCGGAGGGTGCTTGGACGATGCCGTAGACCAGCAGGAGCATGGCGGCGGTGACGGTGACGGCGCCGGCGCTGTCGTAGTGGCGTTTGGTGCCGTCGTGGGGCTGGTCCTTGGGGACGAGGAGGAGGGCGCCGATCAGGGCGGCGATCGCGACGGGGACGGAGAGCATGAAGGTCCAGCGCCAGCTGGCCTGGGTGAGGGCTCCGCCGACGACGACGCCGATGGAGTAGCCGACGGCGCCGCAGGCGGTGTAGATGCCGATGGCGCGGTTGCGCTGGGGGCCTTCGGGGAAGTTGCCGACGACGATGGACAGGGCGGAGGGTGCGGTCAGTGCGGCGCCGATGCCCATCACCAGTCTGCTGATGATGACCATGAGTCCGTCGGTGGCCAGGCCGCCGGCGAGGGAGCCGGCTGCGAGGACGGTGAGGCCGACGAGGAAGACGCGGCGTTTGCCGAGGAGGTCGGACATCCGGCCGCCCAGCAGCAGGAATCCGCCGAAGCCGAGGACGTAGGCACTGACCACCCATTGGGCGGCGGAGGTGCTCATGTCGAACTCGTCCTTGATCTGGGGTGTGGCGATTCCGACCATGATGTTGTCGAGTGCGTCCAGGGAGAACGCGCCGCACACCACCAGCAGCATCGCCCATTCCCGCAGTCCCCATCGCACGGGGGCGGGGGGTCCGCCCTTGGCGGGTGAGGCGCCGTCCTGGGGGACGTCGTCCGCGATAGCCATGAGCAAGTGTTCCTTCCGGGTCGGGGCGCCGTGCGGCAGTGGCCCGCACAGCGGGAGGGCAGGAGCGCGGGCCGACGGTAGAGTTGAGGGCAGGACGAATGGGTCGCCCCTCGGCCTTTGCGGGCAGAGTGGGGCGACACGCCTTCTGTAGTAGCCTCTACATAAGAAGTTATCGACCGGCTGACGCGCCGTCAAGGAGGTCATGTGGCCCGCACCGGACGTCCCCGCGGCTTCGATCGCGACGCGGCCCTCCACACGGCCATGCTGGTCTTCTGGGAGCGCGGTTACGAGACCACGTCGACCAACGACCTCAGTGCCGCTATGGGGGTCAACCCGCCGAGTCTGTATGCCGCGTTCACGAACAAGGAGCACCTCTTCCGCGAGGCCGTCGGGCTCTACGAGCGCACCGAGGCCCAGGCCTCGCAGCAGTTGCTGGAGGCGGCCCCCACCGCGCGGGAGGCGATCGCGGCGTTCCTGCACGAGAGCGTCGACCGGTTCACGTCCGAGGGCAAGCCCCGCGGCTGCATGATCGTGCTCGCGGCGACCAACTGCACCGCCGACCACGAGTCGGTGCGCGACTTCGCGATGCGGTGCCGTGCCCGCACCAAGACCACCCTCAAGGCGCGTCTGGACACCGCGGCCGGGGCCGGGGAGTTGGCCGAGGGCGCGGACACGGACCGTATCGCCGCTTTCTACACCGCCTTCCTCAACGGGCTGTCGCTGCAGGCGCGCGACGGCATGCCGCGCGCGCAGCTGCACGATCTGGTGGACATGGCGATGACCCTGTGGCAGGCCGCGCCCGCCGGCCTCTTTCCGGCCGGGTGAGGCGCGGGCTAGCCCGTCAGGCGGAGGTGACCCGGGCCAGCCAGGACTGCGCGGCCTCGGGGGACTTGATGGCCTGCCACATCGCCGCCGGGTCGTCGAAGTTGGCGACGAAGGCGTCGGCGACCCGCTGGTCGGCGGTGGCGGTGGTGAACAGGGCGCCCAACTGCTCCACCGGCGGGCCGATGTTGAGGTTGGACCAGGCCACGACCGGCTCGGCCGCCTGCCACAGCCGCTGCGCGGCGCGCTCGGCGAACGCGGTGTCGTAGGGGCCGCCGGCGGCGATGAGCCCGGCCAGTTCGAAGGCGCAGGCCGAGCCGAGGTTGGCGCCCTGCCCGGTCAGCGGGTCGTTGACGACCCAGGCGTCCCCGAGGGCCAGTGCGAGGCGGCCCGAGGGGAGGGTGGTCCAGGAGCGGCGGACCGTGGGGGTGATGCCGCCCTGGATGACATCGCCGGGGCGGGCGATGGCGAACTCGCCCTCGCTGATGCGCTCGCGCAGCTGCGGCGCGTGCTCGGCGACCAGGGACAGCAGGGTCTTGACGAAGCCGGCCGGGTCCGCGGCGTGGTCGTGGGCGGCGAGTTGTTCCAGGGGGCCGCCGGGCAGGGCCTCGACGACCATGCCGTGCACGGGCCCGTCGGCGGTCAGGATGCGGGTGGAGAAGATCTCCCCCGCCTCGCCGGCCTGGAAGTGGATCCAGCCCGGGTCGGTGGGGGCGATGCCGTGGAAGAGGCCGGCGGTCAGCACGCGCTGGGGCCGGGTGTAGGGGGAGCGGGCGGCGTCGCGGGGGAACAGGCCGGTGGAGGCGGTGCGGCCGCTGGCGACGACGACCAGGTCGTGGTCGTGGGAGATGCGGTCGATCCCGGCGGCGTCGGGGGTCATGATCCGCAGGCGGCCGCCGCGCTGGAGGTAGTCGGCGATCAGGCGGGGCAGGTACAGGCGCAGGTCGATGCCGCTGGCGGGGGCGTCGAGGCGGCCGAAGAAGTGGATGCCGGGTTCGCCGGGCGCCACGAAGTTCACCCCGTGGGTGTGGTGGTCGGCGGTGTCCCAGTGCGCGACGCCCAGTTCCTGTTCGCGGCGGCGGGTGGCGCCGAAGCGCACGGGAAGGCTCAGCGGGCGCCCCGCGGCGATCTCCTCGGCGCTGCGTTCGGCGTAGAGGGTCGTGCCCACTCCCGCCTGCTGCAGCCGCAGGGCCAGGTGCAGGCCCGAGATGCCTGCGCCGACGATGGCGATGTCGTGCATGGTGCTCCTTCGCGGGTTCGGATGTGCGCAAGGGCGGTGGTGGGGCGCCGTGGGCGCCGGGCCTCACCCGAACTGGGGGATGACGTGTTCGGCGAACAGCCGCAGTGACCTGCGGGCCTTCTCGGCGGGCAGGCCGGGGGCCCGGCCGAAGAAGATGACGCGTTCGACGTCGCCCAGCGGCTTGACGCGCTCGCGCAGCTGCTCGGCGATGTGGTCGGGCGGCCCGACGAGGAAGAGTTCGCGCGGCAGGTCGTCGGCGGAGGGCAGCCCGGGCAGGCCGAACCACTCCTGGAACTTGTTCAGCAGGTACCAGTAGTGCTCCTTGACCTCCTGCCAGCCCTCCTCGGCGTCCTCGCACACGTAGACGCCGGGGGTCACGATGGCGGTCACGCCGAACCGGGCGGGGTCGTGGCCGTGTGCGGCCAGGGTGGTGCGGTAGAGGTCGAGGATCTGCGGGTCGGTGCCCAGGTCGGGCAGGAACCGCAGTCCGTGGCGGCCCGCGCGCAGCGCGGCGGCCCTGCTACCGCCGCCGATCCACACGGGCGGCGCCTGCTCGGGCACCGGGGTGACGAGGACGTCGTCGACGCGGAAGTGCTCGCCCTCGAAGGAGAAGGGCTCTCCCCTCCAGGCGCGGCGCAGGATCTCCACGGTCTCCTCGGTGCGGGCGCCGCGCTGGGCGCGCTCGACGCCCAGGGCCTCGAACTCCTTGTCCCGGTAGCCGGGTGCCAGGCCCAGTTCGAGCCGGCCGCCGGACAGCAGGTCGGCGACCGCCGCGTCCTCGGCCAGCCGCAGCGGGTGCGTCAGGCTCGCCAGGAGCATGGCGGTCCCCAGGCGGATACGGCTGGTGCGGGCGGCGATCGCGGTGAGCGCGGGCAGCAGGGAGGGCAGGTAGCCGTCGTCGGTCAGATGGTGTTCGGACAGCCACACGGATTCGAAGCCCAGCTCCTCGGCGCCGGTGGCCATCGCGAGGGTCTCCTCGTACACGGCCCGCCACGGCTGCCGCCAGCGCGGGGGGTTGCGGAAGTCGAGCCAGATGCCGAATTTCACTGCTCCTCCTGGGAGTTCGACTGCGGGGTGCGGATATGCGGCCGCGCGGGCGGGGGGTTCATGCTTCGGACAGGGCCAGCAGGGCGCCGTTGACGCGGACCACCGGGGGCCGCCGGCGCCGGCCGCCGGTGGCGAGGACCTCGCCGATGACGACGGTGTGGTCGCCGGTGTCGTGGTGGTCGTGCAGGGTGCACTCCAGCCATCCCGGGGCGTCCAGGACCAGCGCCCCGGTCAGGGGGCCGGGCGAGGCGGTGCAGGTCGACAGGGCGCGGGCGCGGTCCTGCCGGTCGCCGTCCAGGGCCTCGGCGAGGTCGACGCCGGCCACGTCCAGGATCGACACCGCCCATACGCCGGTGGCGAGCAGGGTGGGGAGGATGTCGCTGTCGCGGCGCAGCGCCAGGGACACCAGCGGGGGTTGCAGGGACACGGAGACGAAGGAGCTGACGGCGACGGCGTCATCACGCCGGCCGCCTTCCTGTTCTTCTTCGAAGGTGGTCACGACGCAGATGCCGGTGGCGAAGGTACGCATCGTCGCGCTCAGGTCGAGGGACACCTCAGGCCTTTCGTTCGCGGTGCCCGCGCTCGCGGGCCGTGACGAGCCGGGCGGTCAGTACCGACCGGCGGAGCTTGCCGGTGGCCGTGCGGGGCAGCTCGTGCTCCGCCAGCGCCTCGGCGTGGACGTGCGCGGCGCCGAAGCGCAGCCCGACCTGCTCGCGCACCGCCGCCTCGGCTCGGCGCGGCGGCACTCCGGGGCGGGGGCAGAAGAAGACCGCCACCGATCCGTCGCCGGGGCCGTCGGCTCCCGCGCAGGCGACGGTGAACGACGGCCGCACCCAGGGCAGTTCCTCGACGGCCTCCTCGATCTCGTGGCCGTGGAAGCAGGCGCCGTTCACCTCGATGAGGCCGTCGGCGCGGCCGGTCACGGTCAGCTCGCCGCCCGCGACGAAGGCCAGGTCGTCGGTGACCAGCCAGCCGTCCCCGCTCCGGGGCACGGGCAGCAAACCGCCGCCCTGGACGTAGGTGTCGGCCACCGGCGCCCCCCGGACCTGGAGGCGGCCCACCGTGCCCGCCGCAAGCGGGCGCTCGTCCTCGTCGACGACCCGCACGGACACCCCCGGATGCGGCACGCCCACCGGCACATGGCGGCGCGGCGGCCCCTCACCGCAGGTGAACACGCTGTCGACGACGCCGGAGGCGGTCTCCGGCATGCCCCAGCCGGGATGCACGCAGGCGGGCGGCAGACCGTGCGGGGCGAGGGCCGCCAAGAAGCGGCGGGCGGTGCGGTCCTTGACCGCCTGGCCGCCGTTCATGAGATAGCGCAGACGGCTCAGATCCCACGAGCGGCCCGCCCCCTGCTGCTCCAGGGCCTCGACGACCAGCGAGAAGGCGTGGTTGGGCGCCCAGGTGGTGTCGATGCGCTCGGCCTCGGCCACGTCCAGCCAGCGCAGCGGGTCGGCGCGTACCCAGGCGGTGTCGGCGTGCACCTGGTGGCAGCCCAGGAACACATCCCGTACGTGGAACATGACGATGCCGCTGATGTGGTGCAGCGGCATCCAGTTCAGGCTCCGGGTGGCGCCGTCGAGGCCGCGGGCCAGGGCGGTGGCGTGCGCGCGGCTGAGGACCTGGCGGTGGGTCAGCGCGACGGCCTTGGGCCGGCCCCCGCTGCCCGAGGTCAGGGAGAGCAGCGCGAGCCGGTCCGCGGACACGGTCACCGGCCGCGCCCGCCCGGGCAGGAGGGTCACCGGGCCGAGCCGGTGCAACGA
The DNA here is from genome assembly GCF_025643355.1 of Streptomyces sp. SCSIO ZS0520. NCBI lineage: Bacteria > Bacillati > Actinomycetota > Actinomycetes > Kitasatosporales > Streptomycetaceae > Streptomyces > Streptomyces sp. SCSIO ZS0520. The sequence goes on from NZ_CP092644.1 coordinate 14,414, forward strand.
CGGCGGCGGTTCGTGGACGGTGTCGCCCAGCAGCCACCCCCGCCCCACCGCGTCGGCGGCCTCCACAAGGGCGGCCCGGCCGCCGTCGTGAGGCACCGGCAGGGGGACCATGCCGCCCAGCACGCACGCCCAGAACGCGGTGAGCAGGTCGGCACTGCGCCCGGTTTGCAGGACGACGCGGGCGCCGGGGGGCACTCCGGCGGCGTCCAGCGCGGCCAGCGCCCGCAAGGCGTCCTCGTGGAGCTCGGCGTAGGAGCGGGCGGCAGGCCTGCCCTCGGCGTCCAGGAGGACCATGCCGTGCGGGGTGCGGGCGGCGCGTCGCAGCGCCTGGGGCAGGGTGTCGACGGGCAGGGCGCCCAGCGCGGGGCCGTGAAGGACCGCGAGACCCTCCGACCCCGCACCCGCGCGCTCTCCTGCGGGATCGGTGCCGTTCACGCCACGATCCCCAGGCTGAACGGGTTGTGGGGGGTGCCGCCGAGCAGGAAGGCGCCCGCGGACTGCAGGATCTGGTCCTGGGCGATCACATGCTGGCGCATCGTGGTCAGATCGCGCAGCCAGCGGTCCAGGGGCGAGGGGCGGTAGACGGCCGTGGTCGCCATCAGGTCGTACAGGCGGGTGACCACCGAGCGTGCCACCCGAAAGGAGTTGACCCGCGCCAGGACGGTGTCCACCCGCTCATCGGGACTCAGCTCGGCGCCCGCCTGGAGCAGGCGGGCCTGGCGGCGCAGACTGCCGTAGACGGAATGCCGGGCCGCGCCCAGCTCCATCTCGCACTCCGCGACGGCCATCTGCACCCGGTAGGTCTCCGGCCAGGGCGTACCGGTCGTACGGTCGATACGGCCGGCGGCCCTCTCGCGTACGTGGTCCAGGGCGGCCCGGGCCACACCCAGCGGCACACCGGGCATGTTCCGCAAGATCGCCTCCGGTGTCGCATGGGGACCCTTGACACGGGGGGCGCCCAGGCTGAACGAATGCTCCTCGGGCACGAACAGGTCCTGGGCCCGGTAGTCGTTGCTGCCGCTGCCGGCGAGGCCGGTGGTGTGCCAGGTGTCGAGGACCTCGAACTCGCCGCGGCGCGCGATCATGATGCGCCAGTTGCCCGGGGCTCCCGGCGGGCCGGGCTCGGGCTCCCCGTCGCGGTGGACCAGGCAGCCCGCCACCACCCAGTCGGCGTGCGTGATGCCGCTGCCGAACTGCCAGCGCCCGGTGACCCGGTAGCCGCCGGGCACCCGCTCGGCCCGGCCCAGCGGCAGGATCAGCCCGGCGGTGACCGTGTCCGGATCGCTCAGCTCCTGGCGGGCCACGGACTCGGGCAGGAACTGCGCGTACAGCGGGGTGTCCATGCCGATCATGGCGCACCAGGCGGCGGAGGCGTCCCCGCGGGCGAGGATCTCCACCACCTGCGTCTGCTGGACGGAGTCGAGGCCGGGGCCGCCCCGCTCGGCCGGTACGCCCATGCGGAAGATGCCCGCCGCGCGCATCTGGTCGACCACCGCGGTGGGCAGGCGGCGGGCCTGTTCGATGTCGTCGGAGGCGGCGCGCAGGACCGCGACGAGGTCCTCGGCTCTGCGCAGGAGTCCGTCCGCCGTGGTCGGCGGGGCGGCGGTGTGGTGGGCAAGGGTGGTGTCTGAGGTGACCATCGGCAAGTTCCCGTCCTGCTCGTGTGCGGTGGCGGTCTGGGGGGGGTGTCCTCCCCGTCCTGTGTGGGGTCCGCGGTGTTCGGCGCGTGCTCGCCGGGGTCCCCCCCCTGCTCGAAGAGCTCGGGGAAGCGCCGGGCGGGGCTCTCGTAGCGGAAGCTGCTCGGGCCTTTGTCCGGTGGGCGAGAGGGCGTGCCGGGCGCCGCGGGCGCCGTGCGGGACGGTGACGGCGCCCCCTAGCGGTAACGCCCCGGCGCGAGGGCGCCGTTGGGGTCGAGTACGGCCTTCAGTCGCCGGGTCAGGGCGACGGCTCCCGGATCGCAGGCGGTGGCATCGCGCCGGTCGGCGTGGTCGATGTCCAGCCGGTAGGGCGGGAACCCGGCCTCGGCGAAGGAACGGTGGAGGAGGTCCAGTGCGCGGTGGGCACGGGCGGCGGCCTCGCCGTGGCGGGGGAACTTCATCGCCACCACGCAGTCGATGAGGTCGCCGCTGAGCAGATGCAGCGTCGCGGACAGGCGCACCCCGGTGGCGTCGACCACGTCTTTGAGCAGCCCGCTCGCCTTGGCGACGGCCTTGCCGCTGAAGGGGATCAGCGGCAGGAAGAACGCGAAGCCCGCCTCGGAGTCGACCTTGTCCGCGCTCACCCCCATCTTGGTACGAAAGACGGTGTCCGCCAGGTCGGGATCCCCGGCGTAGCCGCGCTCCACGAGCCGGGCCACCTCGTGGTGGGCAGCGGCCGCGTCGGTGGCGTCGCTGTCGCAGACCGCGGTGAACACCTGGGCGCGGTGCGCCTCCGCCGTCAGGATCTTCGTGAGCGCCTCCACCGACTCGGCGGTGCCGTCGACGGGCAGATGCACCAGGTACTCGCCTTCGGCGCCGCCGTAGGCGCGGCCGGCCGCCGCGTCGAAGATCCGCGGGACGCCCCGGGTCAGCCCCTGGGCGACCAGGCGGCGTACGGCGTCGGTCGCCTCGGCGAGGACCGCGGGCGGAAAGCTCAAACGGACCACCCGCAGCGCCTCGGGCCGGGCGGGCAGCCGGATCGCGGCGGCGGTGACCACCGCGAGGTTCGACTGCACGAACAGCGGCAGCGTCGAGGGGCCCAGACCGTGCGGATACACCGGCGCCGTGCGGTCGCCGGAGGGCCACCAGCCCACCCTGACGCACTCCCCGCCGGGCAGCACCACCTCCAGGCCCACCAGGTCCTCGGTGCGCTGGCCGCGCAGGGCGACTCCGCGGTCGAGCGCGTTGCCCACGATGCTGGTGGCGGCGGCCGAGACGGTGACATTGGCCATCCGCGGCGTGTGCGCCAACAGCCGGGACAGATGCCCCTGGGTGACCCCGGGCTCCACGACGGCCCAGCCCGCGTCCACGTCCAGCTCCCGCACCTGGTCGAGATCGCCCAGATCCAGGACCACCACATCGTCCTGTGCCGGTTCCCGGGAACCCAGGCCCCAGTTGCGGCCGGTGCTGATCACATGGAGGCTGCCGGACTCGGTGCTGCGCGAGAAGAGCTCCACCAGAGCCGGCACCTGCTCGGCGGTGGCCGGCCGCAGCACGGCGGCCACCCGCCGGGAGCGGAAAAGACTCGCGTTGGGCCCCAGCAGCAGGCCCGGGTCCTGCGCGTCGGCGGCAAGGCGCACCCGCTGCGGGCCCAGAAGGCGGCGCGCCGCCTCCAACGCCTCGCCCTGCGCGGCGGATCCGGGCGGGACGAGTGCGTCAAGGCCGCCGGCGGCAGCGGACAGCTCGGGCATGGAGGGCCTCCCTGAACAGGCGGTGGGGCGGACGTGAGGGGACGTCACGAAGCGGTGGTGGTCTGCGGGCCGCGCGCGGCGCCGGCGGAGGTCATGGAGCCGTGCAGGAAGACCAGCGGGTCCTGCCGGGCGCGTACCCCGGTGGCAAGGACGGTGCCGACCACCATCAGGTGGTCGCCGACGGTGAAGGAGTCGGCGAGCGCGCACTCCATCCAGCCCGGGCCCTCGAAGAGCAGGGCCCCGGTGTGCTCCCCCGGCGCCGCGGGCAGGGCGGTGAGGACCTCCTGCCTGCTGGGCCGCGGGCGGGCGAGCAGCTGGGCGGTGTCCTGCCCGCCCGCGGCCAGGATGGACAGCCCCCAGCGGCGCGATGCCAGCAGATCGTCCAGGAAGACCGATCCGTGGCGCAGGAACAGCGCCACCAGCGGAGGCGCGAAGGACACCGGGATCAGCGAGTTGACGGTGATGGCGTCATGGCGCCGCCCGCCGGGCGCCCCCGGATCGGGCGCCCAGGTGCTCACCACACCGACGCCGGTGGCGAAGTGCCGCATCACCGTACGCAGATCGAGTTCCACGGCTCCTCCTCTGGCATCGGGCAGCCGGCACCACGCGGTGCGGGCTGCCCCTCGGCTCTCGGTGAAAAGCACGCTAGGAGAGCGGGCCCGGGCGCAGTGCCGTCCCCGCGCACGCGCACTGTCGCGTTTGCGTACGCACGAGATGCGCGGATCCGGTACACGCGGTGCGCGCCTGGGCGATACCGGCCGACCGTTTGCGGCCACACTGCGCTGGTCCTGACAACCGCCCGCTCACACCAGGTGAGCAGGGCACGGAGGAAGGGGGGACCCCTGTGATCCGTACTGCGGCAGTGGTGGGAACCGGACTCATCGGCACCTCGGTAGGCCTCGCGCTGAGCCGCCGCGGGGTGCGGGTGCATGTGATGGACGCCGACGAATCGGCGGCCCGGGTCGCCGCCGCACGCGGGGCCGGCATCTGCGGCCGCCCCCAGGAGCCGGTCGACCTGGCCGTCCTGGCCGTACCGCCGGCCCGTATCGCCCAGGTCCTCGCGGAACAGCAGCACCAAGGACTGGCGCAGGCCTACACGGACGTGGCGAGCGTGAAGTCCGCCACGGCACAGGCCGTCGCGCGCAGTGCACCGCACCGGCCCAGTTACGTGGGAGGGCACCCCATGGCCGGCAGCCAGTGCTCGGGGCCGCTGGCCGCCAGCGCCGATCTGTTCGAGGGGCGGGCATGGGTGCTCACCCCGGGCACCGAGACCTCACGCGCCGCGCTCAACAGGGTCCTGGCCACCGTGTCGTTGTGCGGGGCCGTCCCGGTGGTGATGGAACCGCGGGCCCACGACCGGGCGGTGGCCCTGGTCTCGCACGCACCCCACCTGGTGGCCGTCCTGATGGCGGCCCGGCTCACGGGCGCGCCCCGCGAGTCGCTCGCGCTGGCCGGGCAGGGACTGCGGGACGTCATCCGGATCGCCGGCGGCGACCGGGCCCTGTGGACCGACATCGTCGCCTCGAACGCACCGGCCATCGCGGAGGTCCTCGGCGAACTGGCGAAGGACCTGGAGGCGCTCGCCCGCGCCCTGCAGGAACTGGAGGTCCACGGCCCCGGCACCGACGACGCCCGCGAGGCGATCGGCGCACTGCTCTCCCAGGGCCGCACCGGCTGGGAGTCCGTACACGAACCCGAGAACACCTCGGGGCAGGTGACACTGTCGATCCCCCTCGCGGACCGGCTGGGGGAAGTGGACCGGCTGGTCAGCGCCGCCCGGGAATCCGGCATCGGCACGGATTCCATCCGCCTGCGCTGGTCGCAGACCTCCTCCCGCCTGTCCGCCCGCCTGGCCACCGCCCCGCTCGCCGCCCCGCACGTACGCAGACGCCTCACCGACAGCGGCTGGCAGGTCTCCGTGGAACCCGCCACACCCTGACCGACGGACACCCCCGGCCCCGGCCGTGCAGGGACGGGCCGTGTCGTTTCGGGAAGGCGCGGGACGCCGTCGGCCGTCTCGCGGCGACGGCGTCCCGCAACGCCTCAGAGCGGGCTGCCCTCCCGCACCTCACGCTCCCCGTCCCCGTCCGCGGGGGCGGGGGCGGTCGGCAGGGCGTAGGCATCCGCGATCAACTCATAGGAACGCACACGGAATTCGGGGGTGTGCGAGTTCATCGCCAGCATCAACTCGTCCGCGCCGGTGCGCTTTTGCAGGGCGTCCAGACCCGCCGTGACCTCGTCCGCCGTCCCGTACAGCGCGTTGTCGAGCCAGTCGCCGAGGACCGCCTTCTCCTGCTCGGTGAAATCGTGCGCAGCCGCGACCTCCGGGGCCGGAACCAGCCCCGGACGGCCGCTGCGCAGCCGCACCGTCGCCAGCGCCCCGGTCAGGGCCTGCCGGTACGCCTCCTCGGTGCTGCGACCGGCGAAGGCGAAGACACCCAGGACGACATACGGCTCCGCCAGAGCCGGTGAGGGACGGAAGTGGCGGCGGTACTCCTCCAGCGCGGGAAGAGTGTTGCGGGCGGCGAAGTGATGCGCGAAGGCGAACGGCAGCCCCAACTGCCCGGCGAGACGGGCGGAGAACCCCGACGAACCCAGCAGCCACACCTGCGGCTGCCCCACAACCCCCTGCACGGGACCGGGCACCGCGTGGATGCCCCCGTAAGGGTGCCGCTCGGGGAAGTCGTCGCGCAGGAAGTGCAGCAGTTCGCCCACCTCGGCCGGGAAGTCCTCGGCGCCGCCCTGCCCGCCGCGGCCCCGGCGCAGGGCCGCCGCGGTGGCCCCGTCGGTACCGGGGGCCCGTCCCAGGCCCAGGTCGATACGTCCGGGCGCGAGCGCCTCCAGGGTGCCGAACTGCTCGGCGACCACCAGCGGGGCGTGGTTGGGCAGCATCACGCCGCCCGAGCCCAGCCGCAGTCTGCTCGTGTGGGCCGCCAGATGCGCGAGGATCACGGAAGGGCTGCTGCTGGAGATGCCCGGCATGGAGTGGTGCTCGGCCACCCAGTAACGTAAGAATCCCCGCGTATCGGCCAGTTCGGCCAGGCGCCGGGAGGCCTCCAGGGCGTCCCGGGCCGTGTATCCCTCCCCCACGCTGACCAGGTCGAGAAGGGACAGCGGTACGGGCGCCCTTCCGTGGGCCTCGCCTCGGACGGGATCGATGATCGGCTCAGTCATGCCCTCGCCAGCGGCGGCGGCCCGCACGGTTATTCCGCCGCTCCCCGCCCCGGTGGCCGGATGTGAGAGGTGCGGCGGCCTGCCGGTCCCGGGCCTCTTCGCGGTTTGCCCTGCAAGAGGGCACGGGAAGGGCTCCCGCCCGGCAGCGGACCGCTCGGGCGGGGGCGGCGCGGCGGGGGTGAAGTTGGCCGAGGAGCACGGCACTTGCGGGATACAGGCGCCCGCGACGAAGGGCGGGAAGAGGCGCTGCGCGGACCGGCCGCCCTGCGGGGGACGGCCGCCCCGCCCGCGCCGGACTCCCCCGCGGAAGCGGACTCTCTCGCGGGAGCGGGATCCCCCACGGCGGGGACCCGGCGCGGGGCCCGGGCGCGGGGGCTTGGGCGCAGGGCTTGGGGTGCCGCGGGTGTCAGGTGCCGTGGACGATCTCGTGTTGCCAGCTGTCCTCGGGCTGGGTGTGCAGGCGCCAGTAGTGCTCGGCGATGTCGTCCGGGTCGCAGGCGGTGCCGGGGGCGACCCGGCCGGGCACGGTCACCGAGGCGACGTGGACACCCGCGGGCCCGTAGTGGGCGTCCAGGAGTTCCACCAGGGTGCGTACGCCGTATTTGCCGAGGGTGAGGCTGAAGTAGGCGGGGTCGGGGCGGGGCATGCCGCCGGTGATCAGCAGCGAGCCGTGTCCGCGGGCGGCCATGCCCGGCGCCACGTGCGCGGCGGTGCTCAACGCGCCGACCACGTTGACGGCCCAGGCGTCCAGCTGATGCCGCGAACCGTACTCGCCGGGGACGTCGGGGCGGATCAGGGCGGCGTTGTAGACGACCGCGTCGGGCGGGCCGAGTTCGCTCTCGGCCCGGTCCAGGGCGGAGCGCAGCGCGTCCTCGTCGGTGCTGTCGGCGGTCAGCGCCAGCACCTTGCGGCCCGCCCGGCCGATGTCCGCCGCCACCTGCCGCACCGTCTCCTCGCGGCGGGCGATCACCGCGACGGACAGCCCCTCACGCGCGAACCGTTCGGCCACGGACCTGCCGATCCCCGGCCCTGCTCCTACCACCACCGCTGCCGGCACCGGCAACTCCCTTGCTGATTGCGACGCTTACCTGCCGGAGCGTATCGGCCCGGCCCCGCCCGCCGTCCGCTGCGGCCCGCCGCGGCGCGGGGAACCATACGAAGGAGGGACACCGCACAGCAGGCGGGCCGGCAAAGCAAGGGACGGTGGAGCAGGGGACGGTGGAGCAGGGGCGTGCGGTCCGGCGGCCCGCCCCGCGCAGGAGTAAGGAGTGGGGCGGGTAGGGGTCAGGTGCGGCCGATGTCGCGCAGGGGCATGCCGCCGCCGGCCAGGACCACCTTGGTGAAGGCGGTGGCCAGTTCGGTGAGCCGGGCGGTCCTGGCGGGGCCGAGGTGCCGGTAGGGGGCGGCGTCCAGGCGGTCGGTGTCCGCCTCGAGGGCGCGGCGCAGTTCGGTACCCCGGTCGGTGAGGTCGCCGTCGGCTCCCAGCAGCCCCTTTTCGCACAGGCGGGCGCGGGCGTCGGCCCACTCCTGGACGGACCAGCCGCGGGTGCGCTGCAGGAAGGCGGGGCGCCAGCTGGTGCCGGTCGCGGTGTGGGTGACCAGGGCTTCGAGGCCGTCGAGTTCGGCCGACATCAGGGCGCTGATGTGGCCGGCTCCCCGGTGTTCGCGCAGCAGGGTGGTGGCGTGCCACAGGGCCAGGTGCGCGGGGGCGGGGGTGGGCAGGTCGGCGTTGGCGGTGGCCAGCGGGCGGCCCGGGTGCGCGCAGGCCTCGGCGGCGGCGAGGGCCAGTTCGGCGGCTTCGGCCATCTCCGCGGAGCGCACGGCCTGCGGGCCCAGGAGGCGGGTGAGGCAGGCGTCCACGATGTCCAGCCGGGTGCGCAGGATGCGCTCGGGGGACGCGGCCCGCCAGGCCTGGGGCAGCAGGCGGGCGACGAGTGCGGGGTGGAAGGTGTAGAAGGCGGCGCTGACCACGCCCGGGGTGCAGGGGCCCAGGGGTGCAGCCCGGCCGGCGAGGTAGGCCATGGGGCCGGGGGCCAGGCCCAGTCGGGCGTAGTGCGCGTCGTGTTCGGGGGCGAAGTAGTAGGCGGCGTGGACGGGGTGGTGGGCGTTGTAGCAGCGCCGGGCCTCGCGTGGGGTGACGGTCGTCATGGTGGTGGCGGGCCTTGGTCGAGGAGAGGGGCGGGGAGGGTCAGGCCTGCTGCTGTTCCTTGACCGCGCGGGCGAGGGCTTCGATGACCTCGCGCAGGTCGCCGAGGGTGGACTCGTCGGTGACCTGGCCGTCGCGGATCTTGACGGTGGCCAGCGCGATGGGCAGCGACTCGGGCAGGACGCGCGCGCCCATGACCTCCAGGGTCTCCTTGACCCAGGCCTGGGCGCGGTCGCCGCCGGTCATGGAGGGGGAGGCGGTGACCACGGCGGTGGGTTTGTCGACGAGTTCGCCGCCGCCGACGACCCATTCGAGGGCGTTCTTGAGGACGCCGGAGGTGCCGTGGGCGTATTCGGGGCTGGAGATGAGGACGGCGTCGGCGGCCGCCAGGCGGGCGCGGAAGTCGAGGACCTCGGCGGGGGGCTGGACGCTTTCGACGTCCTGGTTGAAGTAGGGCAGCAGCCCGAGGCGGTCGTAGACCTCCAGGGCGGTCCCGGGCGGGCACAGCCGCTGGGCGGTGCGCACCACCGCGGTGTTGAGGGAGGCCTTTCGCAGGCTGCCGGAGAACGCGAGGAATTTCATGCGGGTGGTTCCTGCCTTGGGGTGCGGGCGGGGTGTGCGGGGGCGGGTGGTCAACTTGGTGATGCTACGTCAGCAGGCGTGCTGCCAGCGGGAGTTGGGCGGGCGGCGGTGACGGCCTCGGTGATGCGGCGGGCCAGTGAGCGGTGGTGGCGGCGGAGGTAGAAGTGGCCGCCGCTGTACATGTGCGGGCCGTGCAGGCGCCGGGTGTGCCGGGCCCAGGCGGCCAGGCGGGCGCGGGGGACGAGGGTGTCCTCGGTGCCGCCGAAGGCGGACAGGGCAACGGGCAGCGGCGCGGTCTCGGGGGCGGTGTGCCAGGTGTCGACGAGGGCGAAGTCGCTGCGGAAGACGGGCGCGAACGTCTGCCAGAGCCAGGGGTCGTCGAGGACTTCGTCGGGGGTGGCGCCCAGGGTGCGCAGCCAGTCGCGCAGTTGGGGGTCGGTGAACTCGTGGCGGCCCGGGGTGCGTGGGCTGCGGGGGGTGGGGGCGCCGCAGGAGGACAGTCCGGTCCACAGGGGCGGGCGGCGGCCCTCCCGCACGAGGCGGCGGGTGAGTTCGTAGGCGATCAGGGCGCCCATGCTGTGGCCGAACAGGGCGTAGGGCCGGTCGGTCCAGGCGGTGAGCTGGGTGTGGAAGAAGTCGACGAGGCGGGCGCCGCTGTCCAGGGGCGGCTCGCCCAGGAGGCTGCCGCGGCCGGGGGCGTCCAGGAGGCACAGTTCCCAGTCGGCGGGGAAGTGCGCCTCCCAGCCCCGGTACAGCAGGTGGGAGCCGCCGGCGTGGTGGAAGCAGAAGAGGCGGACGGCGGCGCCGGGGTTGGGGCGCGGGAGGGTGAGGGCGCCGTGGGTCAGGGGCCGCCGGACCACCCCCACCCCCGCGCCCGCGCCCGAGCCCGCCCCGGGTGCGGCGGCGGGGGCGGGTGTGGGGTGGTGGGGTGCGGTCATCGGGTGCCCCCGTGCGGCGGGTGCCCGGCCGGGGGGCGGCCGGGTGTGCCGGGGGTGGCCGCGTGCACGGGGTGCTGCACGGTCGGGCTCCCTCCTTCTCGGCGCGTACGAGGGGTCAGTTGGCGGGGTCGGGGGCCTGGGCGCTTTCGTGGAGGTCGCGGCGGCGGATCCCGACGAAGGCGATGGCGGCGCCGACGGCGGCGAACAGGGCGCACAGCACCATGACGTCGGACAGGGAGTCGACGAAGGCGGTGCGGGCGGCCTCGGTGACCGCTTCCAGGCGCCCGGGGGCGACCGTGTCGCCGAGGGCGGAGGTGCCGCCGGTGGCGACGGACCGGCCGACCTCGTGGGCGCCGGCGCCCAGCGCCCCGCCCGCGTCGGTGGCGGTGAAGGCGTCGACGGCCTTGTGGTGGAAGAGGGCGCCGAAGGCGGCGACCCCGACGGCGACACCGACCTGCTGAAAGGTCTCCCCCATGCCCGAGGCCATACCGGCCTTCTCCGGGCGGACCACACCGATGGTGACCGCGGCGCGCGGCGGGTTGAACAGGCCCATGCCGACACCGGTGACGATCATGCTCGGGAGCATCGCGGTCCAGGAGCTGTCCGCGTCGACCAGGACCATCAGGCCCATGCCGAGGGCGATCAGGCCGATGGACAGGCCGATGAGCAGGCCCGGTGAGACCTTGGCGAGGAGGCCGCCGGTGATCGCGGAGACGACGAAGAGAGTGATCATCATCGGCATGAAGCGCAGTCCGGTGTCCCAGGGCGAGTAGCCCAGGACGTTTTGCACGTAGGAGATCTGCAGGAACACCGCGGCCAGGCTGGTCGCGTTCGACAGCAGGGTGGCGCAGCAGACGGCGGTGAAGGTGGGGTTGCGCAGCAGCGTCAGGTCGAACATGGCCCGCTCCCCCAGGCGCTTTTCGACCAGGACGAACGCGGCCAGCAGGATGAGGCCCGCGGCGAAGGCGGCCAGGATCGGGGCGCTGGTCCAGCCGTCGGCCTCACCGCGCAGAAAGCCCAGGACGATCAGGGCGAGACCGAGGCCGAAGGCGGTCATGCCCGCCCAGTCGACGCGGTGCGCGGAGGGCTCGCGGGACTCCCGCAGGCGCAGCAGCCCGGCGACCAGGGCGAGGACACCGATGGGCACGTTGACCAGGAAGATCCAGCGCCAGCTGAGGCTGTCGGTGAGCAGACCGCCGACCAGGGGGCCCAGCGCCAGGGCCAGACCCGCGATGGCGCCGAAGAGGCCGAAGGCCTTGCCGCGGTCGGCGCCGCGGAACTCGTGGCCGATCAGCGCCGGCCCCACGGAGAACAGCAGCGCCGCGCCGGCGCCCTGGACACCGCGGGCGATGTTGAGGGTCAGGACGTCCTGGGCCAGGCCCGCGGCCAGCGAGGAGAGCGTGAACAGGACGAGACCGGCCAGGAAGACGCGCTTGCGGCCCAGCCGGTCCGCCAGCGAACCGCCGGTCAAAAGGAAGGCGGCCAGGGTGAGGGTGTAGGAGTCGATGACCCACTGGAGACCGGCGAAGCCGGCGTCCAGGGAGGTGCGCAGGTCCTGCAGGGCGACGTTGACGACGGTGACGTCCAGCATGAGCATGAACATCGCCACGCAGGCCAGGGCCAGGGTCCAGGGGCGGGCGGTGCCTGCCGCCTTGTCGGGGGCCAGGTCCGTCGGGGTCGACGCGACGGTGGCTTCGGCCGGCATCTTGCTCTCCTTAGGGGGTGTGGGTCGGGTGGGGACGGGGCGGCTCACGAGGTGGGCTGCCAGGTGCGGGTACGGGGCCGGTAGCGGCCGCGGACGGCGCCGGTGATGCCGGTGACGCGCAGCAGGGCGCGCCCCTCGGGGTCCAGGAGGGCGCAGTTCTCCTCGCCGGTGCCCTCCTCGTACCAGTGGCGCAGCGCCAGTCCGCCGGGCCAGCGCCGGGCGAGTTCGAGGTCGTTGGCGGGGGTGTGCAGGTCGATGGCGGCCAGCGCGGTGGGGACGATGACGGGCAGGTCGCCGCCGGGGCGGCGGCCGTCGAGTACGCAGGTGCGCAGCAGGCAGTCCAGGGCGGTGCTGGGCAGGACGAACTCCTCGAAGGGGCGCTCGTGTTGCGTGAAGGCGGGCAGGAAGTGGGCCGATCCGCCGTCGCTCTGGAGCCGCGGCGCGCGCAGGGAGGCGAAGACGCCGCTCAACGCGACCGGGCTGCCGGGCAGTTCGTAGGTGTTGGGGGCCTCGGTGCCGGGTCCGGCCGGCGGGCACCAGGGGCCCGGGGTGAGGGTGCGGGCCAGGTGGATCGTCATCCGGGTGTGCTCACGCTCCGGGACCGGCCCGGCGGCGGGGGTGAGGACGCGTACGTGGACGGTGTCGCCGTCGCGGGTGGCCCGGGCGGTCAGGGTGCGCGGCCAGCGGTGGTGGGCGGCGCGGATGAAGTGGGACAGGACCACGTCGGTGATGCGGGCGGGGCGCAGGCCAGGGGCGAGGGCGAGGGCGGCCTCGGCGGCTATTTCGAGGATGAAGGTGCCGGGGATCGTGGGGCGGCCGTCGACGAGGTGGTCCCGGAGGTAGGGGTGCGCGTCGAGGCGGACCTCGAAGGTCCAACTGCCGGAAGCGGCATCGGGCCGGTGGGGCGGTCCGCTGAGGAAGGCACCCGAGGGGAGGGCCGGTCGGCGGCGCGGTTCGGGGGCGCGGGCGGCGAGGGTGCGGCACAGGGTACGGAAGTGGGGGGCGCCGCGTTCGAGGGTGTTCCAGTCGGCCTCGCCGAGCCAGGTGGTGGCCAGCCCGTGGCTGCCGCGGCCGCGTAGTTCGGTGCGGAAGAAGGCGCGGCCCTGGGCGTCGGTCAGCTGGCCGATCTCGCCCTGGCGGGCGAGGAAGGCGCCGCCGGGGGTGGTGGCCGCGGCCATCCCGGACTCGGTCCACAGGCCGGAGGCGAGGGCGACCTCGTCGTCGCGGCGCCTGTGGCGGGCGTGGGCGGCGGCCAGCAGGAGGAATTCGTTGGCGGCGCCGTAGTCGGCCTCGCCGCGCAGCCCGGTGAACGCGGACACGGAGCTGATGCTGCACCACAGGGCGGGGCGGTGGCCGTCGAGGGCGGCCTTGAGGTGGGCGTAGCCGCGGACCTTGATGTCGCGCACGGTGCGCAGGTCGGCGAGTTTCTTGCGGGCAAGGCTCGCCGAGCGTGCCAAGCCCGCGCCGTGCACGACGATGTCGATACGGCCCTCGGCCTGAAGGATCTGCCCGACCGTCGTGTGCACGGCCGCCTCGTCCAGGACATCGCACTGGCGGTAGTGGACCCGGCCCACTCCGCACAGGCGCTCCAGCTCGGCGAGGGTACGGGCGCGTTCACGGCGCTGTTCGAGCTGGTCGTAGCGCCGGCTGAGCAGGGCGGGACTCTCACCGGGGTGACGGGCCATCAGTTCCCGCAGGACCTGCGGGCGCGGCGGCAGTTCGCCCTCGGCGTCCTGCGGATCGGGGTGCGGGCCGGTGCCCAGCAGCCACACGGCGTGGGGGGCGCGGTGGGTGAGCAGCTCGTGGACGAGATGGGCGGTCAGCCCGCGCGCTCCGCCGGTGGCCAGCAGGACCGGATCGTCGGGCAGGTCGAGCGACTCGCCGGGGGCGGGCTCCTCGACGGGCAGCAGGACGTACTCCAGGCGCACTCCCCCGCTGTGGTGGGCGACGGGCAGCTGGCGGCGGGCGGCGGACTCCTCGGCGAGCAGGGCGAGAGCGGCCGAGGTGTCGGTGGTGTCGGTGAGCAGGGCGTAGACGAGGCAGCCGGGAAGTTCCTGGGCGAGGCTGCGGACCAGGCCGCTGAACAGGCCCGCCCGCGGCGCGGGCAGATGCCCCGTCAGGGCGCCCAGGGCGAGGACGGCGTAGCTGCCGCCGTCCTCCAGCCGCCCGGCGCGGGCCTGGGCGGCGGTGAAGGCGAGGTCGTGCAGGTCCAGTACGTGCGCGGGAACCTGCTCGGGTGCACCGGCCGGGGGTGCGAGGACGACACGGATGTCCGCGGGCCCGGATACGGGGCGGGCGGCCAGCAGGCCGGTCAGTTCCTCGGGGGCCAGGCGGGCGACGGGCAGCGGCAGAACACGGTCGCCGCCGGCGGGCGCGGGGGTCGAGCGGGGGGTGGCGATCAGCCCCTCGGCGGGCAGCTCGACACCTTCGAGGACGCGGGGGTCGTCGGTGAGCAGCACCACACCCGGGGGCAGCGCGGGACGGGGCGGGCGTACGGGGGTGGCCGGCAGGGGGCGCAGGGTGAGGGTGTGGCGGGCGAGGTGCCCGTGCAGCGGGTTGTCCTCGTCGGGGGCCGCAGTCGCGGCCGGGGTCGGGGTTGCTTCCGGGCCCGTGCCCGTGCGGGTGTCCGGGTGGGTTTCTGTGCCCGTGGTCGCGGGCGCGTCCGTAGCCGGGCCCGGGTGGGTGGTCGCGTCCGGGCCCGTGAACGTGTCCGTACTCGTGAACGGGTCCGGGTCCGTGCTCGTGTGGGTGTTGGTGGTGGTGCGGGGGTCCGGGGCGGTGGACGTGGGGGCGCCGGTGGGGGTGGGGGTGAGCAGGAGGGTGGGGGTGTGGGGGTCTTCCTGGGGGTGCAGGACGGTGGGGGCGGGGGTGTGCAGGGCGTGCAGGAGGGCGAGGGCGCTCTCGGCGCCGCGGTGGTCACGGGCCGGAGCGGGTGCAGCGGCGGGCCGGGGGGTCGTCTCGGCGGGGGCGAGGGCGAGTTCGGCGAGGATGTCCATGCCGTGGGCGCGGGCGAGGCTGCGCCGGGTGAGGGTGAAGCCGACGGCCGCCTCGGCGACGGGTGCGCCGCCGTCCCCCGGTGCGGGGTCGGTGGTGGCGTTGACGCCGAGGACCAGGGCGAGGTCGAGTTCGCCGTCGCGCAGGTAGCGAAGAGCGGTGGCCAGCGCGGAGGTGGTGGAGTCGCGCCCGGCGTCCAGGGTCATGTTGGGGCCGTGCAGGTCCAGGCGCTGGACCACGCGGGCGGCGATGATGTTGGGCATCAGGCCGGGATAGACGTCCTCGTTGATGGGCCGGCTGGTGGCCTCGACCGCGCCGGTGAGGACCTCGGCGGGGATCCCGGCCGGTCCGGTGACCTTGCGGGTGAGCTCGTGCAGGCTGTAGCGCAGGGCGTGGTCGCGGGCCGAGCGGGTGGGCCCGCTGTGGCCGACCAGGACACCGGTGCGGGCGGCCAGGGCGGGGTCCTTGGTCCAGGGCGAGGCCAGGCGGTCGGCGCAGCGCAGGGCCATGAGCTGGCTGCGGTCCATCGCGGCGATCGCGGACGGCGCGAGGCGGGCTTCGAGGGGTTCGGGCAGCGGGTAGTCCTCGCCGAAGGACAGCGGCCAGGCGGGAGTGGTGCCGGGCCGCCAGTCGCCCAGCAGGGCGGGGCCGGGGTCGCCGGGCAGATGGGTGGCCCAGGCGGTCACCACCACAGGATCGGCAGCATCGACGGCACCGGCGGCACCGGCGGGATCGGCGAGGTCGGTGGGATCGGTGGGCGCGATGGGGTCGGCGGGGTCGGTGGGCGCGGGCGGGTGGTCGCTGAGCAGGAGGTGGCCGTTGGTGCCGCCGAAGCCCATGGCGGAGACGCCGACGGTGCGGCGGCGCTCTCCGGCCGGCCAGGGCAGATCGGTGGTGGGGACCTCGACGGCGCCGCCGAGGTCCTCGGGCAGGCGGCTGAACTGCCGCTGGGCGGGGATCCTCTCGTGGCGCAGGGCGAGCAGGGCATGGATCGCCGAGACCGCTCCGGCCGCCCAACCGCAGTGGCCGACCAGTGACTTGTTGGACGTCATGGTCCAGGTCTTGCCGGACCCCGCGCTGCGGGTGAGCGCGGTCATCTCGGTACGGTCGCCCGCCGGGGTTCCGGTGGAGTGGGCGACGATCCAGTCCACGTCCTCGGCGCTCAGGCGGGCGGCGGCCCGGGCGCGGTGCAGGGCCAGTTGCTGCCCGGCGGCGTTGGGGGCGTAGATGGCCTTGCCGCGGCCGTCGGAGGAACCGCCGAAACCGGCGATGTAGCCGTGCACGGTGTCGCCGTCGGCGCGGGCACGGGCACGGGTCTTCAGGACGAGGGTGGCGGCGCTGTCGCTGAACAGGACACCGTCCGCGTCACGGTCCAGGGCGCGCACCCGTCCGGAGCGGGACAGTCCGCGCAGCTTGGAGAAGAGCACCAGATTCTGCGCGCTCAACGCGAAGGCGCCGCCGCACAGGGCGATGTCCGCCTCGCCCGCGCGCAGGGCCCGTACGCCGAGGTCGATGGTGTAGAGGGAGGAGGAGCAGGCGGTGTCGACGACGACGATCTCGGTGGTGGGCGGCAGATCGTGGGCGGCGGCGCGGGCGATGCGGTGGGGCAGGACGTCGGCGGCGGGGCCCCGGCCCAGGGGGTAGTGGGTGTCCAGGGTGTCGGGGACGGGGTGTCCGGCGCCGGTGAGGTGGGCGCGGACACTGGAGGTGATCAGGCTCTGTTCGAGGTGCTGGCTGCCGTCGGGGGTCAGGCCCAGGGCGAGCAGGTGGCGGTCGCCGGGGCGGGTGGTGACGTGTTCGGTGGCGGCGAGCAGCGAGTGGCGCAGCCACAGGGCGGTGTACTCCTCGCTGTCGAAGGCACCGGAGGCGATCTCGGCCCTCAGGCGGGGGTGGGGGGTGAAGCCGGTCATGAAGCCGGAGACGCGGGAGTAGGTCTTGTCCGGCGCGGCGGCATCGGGCGAGAACAGGGCGTCGATGTCCAGGCGCTCGCCCGGTTCGCCGAAGACGGGCTCCCCCTCGGTCAGCAGGGTCCAGAACTCTTCGGGGGTGCTGGCTCCGGGGACGGCGAGTCCCATACCGACGACGACGATCGCCTCGTCGTCCAGGGCGGCTTGGGAGCCCTCGGCGTTCTCGCGGACCCCGCGGACCCCGCGGACCTCGCGGTCCGGGTGGTCCTCGCGGTCCTGGGAGTGCTGGGGGTGCTGGGAGACGGGGGCGGGCGTACGGGCCGGGGCCGGGGCCATAGCGGGTTCGCGGGCGGAGGCGGAGGCGGGGGCGGGTGTGGCGAGGGTGAGGAGGTGGCCGTCGAGGGCGGCGGCGGTGTCGCCGAGGAGGAAGGCGGTGAGCTGGGCGAGGGCGCGGGGCGTTGCGGCGGCTTCGGGCCCCGAACCGCCGCCGGTGGTGTCGGGGGCGGCGCCGGTGGTGTCGGGGGTGAGGACGGCGTGCAGGCGGGTGCCGGTGGCCCGGGCGGTGGGGGCCAGGCGGTGCAGTTCTGCCTCGGCCGGTGCCCGGGTGGCGGGGCCGCACCACAGGACGAGGACGGCGCCCCGGGGTGCCGTGGCCAAGAACCGGTCGTGGACGCCGCGCAGTTCGCTCGCCGCGGTTTCGGCGGTGAGGGTGGTGATCAGGGCGTGCGGGGCGGCCTGGGCCAGCAACCGGCGTACGGCGTCGGGGTGTTGGGGGCCGCTGGTCAGCAGGCGGGTGCTGGCGGCGAGGTGGCTGCCCGCGGCGGCGGCCGGGGGGTGGGCGGTGCCGGTGAGCAGGGTGGTGCGGCCGGTGAGGGTCATGCTGGTGGTGGCTCCCGTGTGGTGGGTCAGCGCGCGGTCTGGGCCGCGGTGACGAGGGCGGCGAGGTCGGCGAGGGTGGACTGGGCCACGAACCGGCCATCGCGCGCCGACTCCCCCAGACCGAAATGCGCCGCCACCTTCCCCAGCATCTCCGCCCGCTTCAGCGAATCCACCCCCAGGTCGGCCTCCAGGTCCGCCTCACCGGTGACGACTTCGACGGGGTAGCCGAGGGCTCCGGCGTACAGCTCCCGCAGCTCTTCGAGGACCGAACCGGTCACCGGGGCGGCGGGAGCGAGGGAGGCGGGCGCCGTGGTGGTGGGGGTGGTTTCGATGAGGGCGGCGAGGTCGGCGAGGGTGGACTGGGCCACGAACCGGCCATCGCGCGCCGACTCCCCCAGACCGAAATGCGCCGCCACCTTCCCCAGCATCTCCGCCCGCTTCAGCGAATCCACCCCCAGGTCGGCCTCCAGGTCCGCCTCACCGGTGACCACCTCCACCGGGTAGCCCAGGGCCCCGGCGTACAGCTCCCGCAGCTCTTCGAGGACGGAGCCGGTCGCGGCTGTCGGGGTGGCAACGGGTGCCGGTGCGGGGGTGGTTGAGGGAGCGGGTACCGAGGCGGGGGTGGATGTGGGTGCGGGTGTGGGGTGGGGGCCGGGGGTGGTCTGGGGGATGGTGCGGCGTACGAGGCCGGTGAGGCCGGCCTTGCCGCATTCGGTGAAGTGTTCGGCGCCGTCGGCGTGCAGGGTGCGCAGGGTGTCGAGGAAGTGGACGGGGGCGGTCAGCTGCCGGGCGAGGAGGGCTTTGAGGTCGTCGGTGTCGTTGAGGTAGGTGCCGGCGACCGGGGAGTGGACGCGCAGGCGCAGGGGGTGTTGGGGCAGGTCGGTGAGGGCGGCGGTGAAGTGCTGGGCCGCGCTGTGGAGCAGGGGGTTGTGGAAGGGGTAGGGGGCGTTGAGGCGGGTGGTGCGGATGTCGAGGGCGGCGGCGGCGCGGGCGAGGGTGTCCAGGGCGGGGGCGGGGCCGGAGACGACGCTTTGGCGGGGGGCGTTGACGACGGCCAGGGCGAGGGTGTGTTCGGCCAGGGCGCCCAGCAGGTGGGTGGTGCGGGTGGTGTTGAGTTCGAGGGCGAGCAGGCCGCCGTCGGTGGGGCAGTGGGCGGCCAGGGCCTGGGCGCGCAGGGCGGTGAGGCGGGCGCCGTCGGCGAGGGTGAAGGCGCCGGCGACGGTGAGGGCGGCGATCTCGCCCATGCTGTGGCCGACCACGACGTCGGGGGTGCCGTGCTGTTCCTGGGCGAGGTGGTAGCCGCCGACTCCGGCGGCGAAGACGGCCAGTTGCAGGGCGAAGGGGTCCTGGCGGGTGAGGTCGGCCGCGGTGGGGGCGTCGGCGCGGGTGAGCAGGGTGCTGACGGGGTGCCGGCCGAAGGCGGCGGCGGTGCGGTCGACGGTGTCCAGGATCTCCTTGATCCGGGGGTGGCGCGGGAAGGTGTCGGCGAACAGTGCGGGGGTGTATCCCCCTTGTCCCGGCAGGAGGAAGACGGAGTTGACCGGCATAGGGGTGTCCTTGGTGTGAGTACGGGCTCGGCGGGCGCGCGGGTTACCAGGTGACGGGCAGTGCGCGTACTCCGTAGAGCACCATGTCGTGGCGGAAGGGCAGCTCTTCGAGGGGGGCGGCCGGCTGGAGGGTGGGGAACTTCTCGAAGAGTCCGGCGAAGACGGTGCTCAACTCGACGCGGGCCAGGGTCAGTCCGATGCATTTGTGGAAGCCGTGGCCGAAGGCGACGTGGGACTGCGGGTCCGGGCGGTGGATGTCGAAGGTGTCGGGCTCGGTGAAGACGGCGGCGTCGCGGTTGGCGGCGTTGATCATCACCAGGAGGCCGTCGCCCTTGCTGATCCGTGTGCCGGCCAGGGTGAGGTCCTCGGTGGCGGCCCGGGGCAGGCCCGCGTGGTTGATGGACAGGTAGCGCAGCAGTTCCTCGACGGCCTGCGGATACAGGGCCGGGTCGGCGCGCAGGGCGGCGAGCTGTTCGGGGTGTTCGAGGAGGGTGGCGGTGCCCAGGCCGATCATCTGGGCCATGGTGTCGTAGCCGGAGAGCATCAACAGGGCCGCCAGGCCCACGAATTCGTCGTGGGAGAGCTTGCCGGCCTCTTCCTGGGCGACGAGGCGGCCGAGCATGTCGTCGGTGGGCTGCTGTTCGCGGGCGGTGACGACCTTGTCGAAGTAGGCCATGAGTTCGCGGGCGGCGCCCTCGGCCTGGGCGGGGGTGCTGCTGCGGTCCAGGATGGTGTCGGTGAGGGTGACGAAGATGTGGTGGTCCTCGTAGGGGACGTCCAGGAGTTCGCACATGACGGTGGCGGCCATCGGGAAGGCGAGGTCGCGGACCAGGTCGGCGGTGGTGCCGCGGGCGGCCATGGCCGCAAGGAGGTCGTCGAGGATGGCCTTCATGCGGGGCCGTTTGGCTTCCATCTGGGTGATCAGGAATTCGCGGGTGACCAGGCGCCGCAGGCGGGTGTGGTCGGGGGCGTCCTGGTTGAGGAAGAAGCCGGGCGGGATGGGGGTGTCGCCGGAGATGTAGGAGGGGTATCCGGGGGTCTTGGGGTCGGAGCTGAAGCGCAGGTCGGTCAGGACGGTGCGGGCGTCCTCGTGGCGGGTGACGAGCCAGACGTGTTCGCCGCGCGGGGTGCGGACCTGGAACACCGGTTGTTCGGCGGCCAGTTCGCGGTAGGCGGGGGGCGGGTCGAGGGGGTGGGTGCGCGGCAGCGGGAAAACCGGGGCCGGGGTGGTGGTCATGGTGGGTGTCTCCACGGTGGTGGGCCGCAGGTGGCGGGCGGCGGCCTCGTCGGGTGAGGGCAGGAAGCCGGTGGCGACGAAGTGGTCGAGGTAGAGGTCGAACAGTTCACGGTCGACGGGGTGGGGGCGGATGCCGGTGCCCTCGAGGGCGGCGTCGAGGTGGGTGGTGGTGAAGGCGGGCCTGCTGCCCTGGTAGCCGACTTCCTCGGCGGGCTGGTCGGTGCCGAACAGGGGGAGGTAGCGGGCCAGTTCGTTGTCCTCGCCGCGTTCGACGGCGGCGGCCAGTTCCCGGTACCAGCTGCGGTAGTCCAGGCGGCGCAGCCGGTAGCCGTAGGCGGTGATGAGTTCGAAGATGTCGTTCATGGCGGTGGGGCGGGCGCTGGGCAGGTTGAAGACGGCGTGTTCGCTTCGGGCGCTCAGCGCGATGTGGGATACGGCGGCGGCGCAGTGGTCGACGGGGACCAGGTCGAGGAGCAGGTCGAGGTCGAGGTAGGCGCCGAGCTGGATGCAGCCCTTGATGAGGTGGTTGATGAAGGTGTCGGGTGAGCAGGCGCCGCTCTTCTGGGAGCCGGTGACGGCGCCGAGGCGGTGGACGTGGGTGGGGATGCCGCGCTCGCGGGCCTGGAGCATGAGGGTGTCGGCGACCCATTTGGACTGGCGGTAGCCGCCGACGACGTGCGCGCTCTCGGTGAGCGCCTCCTCGTGCCAGGTCCGCTCACCGGGGTGGCCGGGGTAGACGCCGATGGTGGACACGAAGTGGACGGCCTTGATACGGGTGCGGCAGGCCAGGCGCAGGACTTCCAGGGCGCCGAAGACGTTGACGGGTTTGAGCTGGGGGTAGGGCACGATCCAGCTGGAGACGGCCGCGTTGTGGATGACGAGTTCGGTGTCGGCGGCCAGGCGCAGGTAGGTGTCCTTGGTCAGGCCGAGGTAGGGGCGGCCGGTGTCGCCGGGGACGGCGGCGACGCGGTCCATGTCGGTGTCGGTGAGCAGCCCGTATTCGGCGAGGTTGGCGCGGACGCGGTCGGTGGCCTGGCGGGGGGTCTGGGCGCGGACCAGGACGTGGACGGTGGCGGTGGCGGGGGTGCGGTCCAGGAGTTCACGCAGCAGGAACGCGCCGGTGTAGCCGGTGCCGCCGGTCAGCAGGATGTGGTGGAAGGGGCCTTGGGTGGCGGGCAGGGCCTCTGGGTGGGGGGTGATGTCGGGGGGCAGGACGGCGTCGGCGCGCATGGCCTCGGCGTCGATGCCGCGGGGGTTGCCGGCGCCGGTGACGGCGGGGTCGGCCTGGGAGCCGATCATGCGGGCGAGCCGGGCGACGGTGGGGTCTTCGAACATGCGCCGCAGGTCGAGGCGGATGTCGTAGCTCTCGCGGATCTGGGCGGCCATCTGCAGCACGGTCAGGGAGTCGCCGCCGAGGTCGAAGAAGCTGGTCTCGACGCCGACTTGGGGCAGGCCGAGCAGGTCCTGCCAGATCCGGGCGAGGTGTTTTTCCACGGGGGTGCGGGGGGCGAGGTAGGCGCGTTCGGGGCTGGTGTCGGCGCTCAGTGCCGGCAGGGCCGCGCGGTCGACTTTGCCGTTGGGCAGGTGGGGCAGGTCGGGCAGGACCATGAAGTGGGCGGGGACCATCGCCTCGGGCAGGTGGGTGCGGGCGAAGGCGCGCAGGGAGGAGCGCAGGCCCGCCGCCCAGGCGGAGGTGAGCGGGTCGTTGGCCAGGGGGCGGTGGGTGCTCATGCCTGGTCCTTTTCGTCTGCGGGGCCACGGTGATCCGCCCGGTCTGCCGGGGCTGTCCGATCCGCCGGGGCTGCCGGGGCTGCCGGGGCGGACTGCTCTGCCGGGGCTGCCGGGTGGGCGGGGTCTGCGGGGCGGGTGGACTGGTCTGCCGGGGCTGCCGGGTCTGCCGGGTGGGCGGGGGTGGCGGGGGTGAAGTGGGCGTCGAAGGTGTCGAGGTGGCCGTGGTCGGGCACCAGGGTGCGCACCGTCATCGCGTACTGGGCGGCGAGGGTGTGCAGGTCCTCGGGGTTCAGGCCGGCCTCGTGTTCGCGTTCCCACAGCAGGCGGTCCAGGTCCCAGGCGGTGGCGGCCTCGTCGAGTTCGGCCAGGGCGCCGGCGGCCGCCGTCAGCGGGGCCAGGCGGCTGTTGGGGATGCCGCGCACGAGCAGGGGGCCGGAGGCCGCGGCCAGGCGGGTGCGCAGGACCTCGAGGTCGCGCTCGCAGTCCTGCCAGGTCGTCTGCCGGGCCGGGGCGGCCGGGGGGCGGGGGCCGGTCAGGAGGGTGACGTCGTAGCGGAAGAGGGAGAGTTCGTTGTGGTAGGTGCCGCGTTTGAGTTCGATGCGGACCTCGGTGATCTCGCCGAGTTCTTCGGCGAGGTGGTGGAAGAAGGCCGGGGACAGGCACAGTTCCCGCTCCTCCCCCAGGTGCCAGGCGATCTGGGCGCGTAGTTCCCCGGCGCTCTGCAGCGGGGTGGCGCGGTGGAGCTGGACGGCGGTGTGGAAGGCGGGAAGCATCTCCACGGAGCGGACATCGCCGAGGAAGACGGCGCCGCCGGGGGCCAGGGCCCGCAGGGCGTCGGTGAGGACGGTGCGCAGGTAGTCGGTGGAGGGGAAGTACTGGGCGACCGAGTTGATGACGACGGTGTCCAGGCTGTGCGGGGCGAGCGTGGCCAGGTATTCGGGGCCCGAGCGGTGCAGGGTGACGTGCTCGGGCAGGGGGTGGCCCAGGCTCGCGGCGGCGGCGGTGAGCGCGGTGGGTGACAGGTCGACGCCGTGGTAGGCCGCGACCTCGCCGGCCAGGGAGCGCAGGACCAGTCCCTGGCCGACGCCGATGTCGGCCAGCGCGGTGGGCTTCAGGGCGCGGATCGCCTCGACGGTGTGGGCGAGCCACTGGCGCATCTCGGGCAGCGGGATGGCCTCGCCGGTGTAGCTGGAGAGCCAGCCCGCGAACGCCGCCCCCTCACCCCCCTCACCGTCGCCGCCGCCGTCGCTGTCGTTGTCGCTGTCGCTGTCGCTGTCGCCGTTGTGGTGGGGGGTGGTGTAGGCGCTTTCCCACACCTCGCCCCAGTGCTGGACGTGGGCGTCCTGGACGGCGGTGTCGGTGCGGGAGCCGGCGGGTGAGACGTAGGCGACGAGTTCGGTGCCGTGGGCGGCTTCGACGGCGGTGACGGCGACGGCGTCCAGGCCGGGGTGGCGGGACAGGACGCTTTCGACCTCGTCGGGCTCCACCCGGTGGCCGAGGATCTTGACCTGGCGGTCGACGCGGCCGAGGAATTCCAGGCTGCCGTCCGGGCGGCGGCTGACGCGGTCGCCGGTGCGGTAGAAGCGACGCCGTGTGCCGGGGGCGGTGACGAAGCGTTCGGCGGTCAGTTCGGGGCGGTGCAGGTAGCCGGCGGCCACGCCGTCGCCGCCGATCCACAGCTCGCCGCTGACGCCGACGGGCAGTTGGCGGCCGCGTTCGTCGACGACGCGGGCCTCGGTGTTGGCGAGGGGCCGGCCGATGGGGACGGTGGCGGTGTCACGGGCGGCGTCCAGGGCGTGGACGGTGGACCAGATGGTGGTCTCGGTGGGCCCGTACATGTTGAACAGGCGGGTGGCGGGCAGCGCGTCGGTCAGGCGCCGGGCCAGGCCGGGCGGGAAGGCTTCGCCGCCGACGAGGAGGGCGCGCAGGCCGGCCAGCGCGCTCAAGGCGGCGGGTTCGGCGGCGATGGCGGCCAGCAGGGAGGGGGTGCCCTGCAGGAGGGTGATGTCGTGGCGGGCGCACAGTTCGGTGAGGCTGTGGGCGCTGTCGGCGCTCTCCTCGGCGTGCTGGTCGCGCAGCACGTCGACCCAGGTGAGGCTCTCCAGGACGGCGTCGGTCTCCAGGCCGAAGTCGACGAGGCAGGCGATCTCGTCGACGCCCGCGGCGGACAGGTCGCGTACGAGGTCGGCGCAGGTGTCCGGGGAGCCGAAGAGGCCGGAGGTCTCGAAGTAGCGGTCGATGGCCAGGTCGATGACGGCGTCGATCTGCTCCTCGGCGCCCATCTCGGGCAGGTCCTTGCCGGTGGCGGTGAACAGGGTGCGCCACAGTTCGGTGGAGCTGCGCAGGTAGGCGCGGAAGGGGTCGCGGGCTCGGCGGCGGGCGTCTTCGGTGTCGTCGGACAGGAAGGTGTGGACCATGACGGTGACCTGGCCGGGCCCCTGGTGGCCGGCTTCGGCGCGGGCCGTGCGGTAGGTGTCGATCTTCTCGGCGAGTTCGGCGGTGGACTGCCCGAACAGGTGGGTGAGCAGGTTGGCCCCGGAGGCGCCGGCCTTGCGGAAGGTGGCCAGGGTGCCCACCGAGGTGAGCCAGATCGGCGGCTCGGCCTGGACGGGGGCGGGGAAGAGGGTGACCTCGACGTCCTGGCCGCTGCCGCCGGTGCGGGTGATGCTCTGGCCGCGCCACAGGCGGCGGAACTCCTCCAGCTGGGCGCTCATGATGTCTTTGCGGTCGGCGAAGTTGGCGGGGCGCAGGACGAAGTCGTTGGAGTTCCAGCCCGCGGCGAAGGCCAGTCCGGTGCGGCCGCCGGAGAGGTTGTCGACCAGGGACCATTCCTCGGCGATGCGGAGGGTGTCGTGCAGGGGGGCCACCACGCTGCCGCAGCGCAGGGCGATGCGTTCGGTGGCGGTGGCCAGGGCGGCGGAGAGCACCGAGGGGTTGGGGTAGAGGCCGCCGAAGGCGTGGAAGTGGCGTTCGGGCGTCCACACGGCCTCGAAGCCGTGCCGGTCGGCGAAGCGTGCCGCCTCCAGCACCAGCCGGTAGCCGTCCTGGGTGGAGGCGCCGGCGGAGGCGGCGAAGAAGAACAGGCTGAAGGCGGTCGGCCGCTGGGGGGTGTCGCTGCGGGGGGTGAGGTTGGCGGTGAGGCGTTCACCGGCGATGACGACTTTGGCGCCGTGGGTGAGCGGCCACAGCAGTTCGGTCACGGAGATGTCGAAGGAGACGCTGGTGACCGCGAGGACGGTGTCGTGCGGGGTGCAGCCGATGCGCTGGTCCATGCCGGCGAAGAAGTTGAGGGCGTTGCGGTGGCGCAGGGCGGTGCCCTTGGGGGTGCCGGTGGAGCCGGAGGTGTAGATGACGTAGGCGGTGTCCTCGCCGGTGACCGGGGTGTCGGGTGCGGTGGCGGGATGGGTGTGCAGGAGGTCGGCGTCGCGGGTGAGGTCGATGACGTGCGCGGCGGTGAGGGTGTCGGGGGTGCCGGGGCCTTTGAGGAGGCAGGCGATACGGGCGTCGGTGGCGATGTGCTCCAGGCGGCCGGTGGGGAAGGAGGGGTCCAGGGGGACGTAGGCGGCGCCGGTCTTGAGGACCGCGAGCAGGGCGGTGACCAGATCGGGGCCGCGGCGCAGGCTGACGCCGACCAGGTCGCCGGGGCCGATGCGGTGGGCGCGCAGGTGGTGGGCGAGGCGGTTGGCGCGCGCGTCGAGTTCGCCGTAGGTGAGCTGGGTGTGGCGGTGGACCAGCGCGATCGCCTCGGGGCGGGTGCGGGCCTGGTGGGCGAACTGCTCGTGGACGGTGGTGCGGTGGTCGTAGGCGAGGGCGGTGTCGTTGAAGCGGGCCAGCCGGGCGTGTTCGGCCTCGTCCATCAGGTCGGCTTCCACGAGCGGGAGTTCGCTGTGTTCGGCGACGGCGGTAAGGGCGCGCTGGTAGTAGCCGGGCAGGCGGGTGCACAGGTCTTCGGGCAGGGCGGCGAGGTCGCAGTCGAGCCAGAGGGTCAGGGTGCTGTCGTCGGGGTCGATGAGGAAGTTCGCGGCCAGGGGGTAGTTCGTCTCGGCGATCCCGGCCGTGACCGTCATGGGAACCCGCTCACCACGGTCGCCCGCGGCGTGGAAGTCCATGAAGTTGACGTAGCTGTCCAGGCGGAGGCTTTCGCCGGTGTCCTGCTGCATCTGGGCGAAGGGGTAGCGGCGGTGGGGGGCCGAGGCGCGTTCGTGGGCGAAGACCAGGCGGGCGGTCTCGGCGAGCGTGGCCCGGGAGAGGTCCAGGCGCAGCGGCAGGGTGTTGAGGAAGACACCGATGGTCTCGTCGCCGCCGGCCTCCTCCAGGCGGGCGTTGGCGACGACACCGGTCAGGACCTCGTCGTCGCCGCTCGCCAGACGCAGGACGGCCAGATGGGCGGCGGTCAGGAGGGCCTTGAGGGGCAGGCCCTCCCGGCGCGCCAGAACGGTCAGGGCGCGGGCGGTGTGCGGGGCCACGGGGATGTCGTAGCGGCGGTGGAGGGCCGACCCCGAACCGGCACCGGTGCCGGAACCGGTGCTGGTATCGGTGCTGGTATCGGTGCCGGTGCCGGTGCCGGTGCCGGTCTCGGTATCGGTGCCGGTGCTGGTGCTGGTGCCGGTATCGGTATCGGTATCGGTGCTGGTGCCGGTGGTGCTGGTGCCGGTTTCGGTGCCGGTGGCGGGGGTGGGGAGGTGGGTGGGTTCGGCGCCGTGCAGAAGGTCGGCCCAGTAGGCGCGGGAGGTGTCGTCGGCCAGGGCGCGGCGTTCGGCGGCGACGAAGTCCCGGTAGGTGGAGGGCACTTCGGGCAGGGCGAGAGGGGTGCCGGTCAGGCGGGCGGCGTAGTGGGCGGTGATCTCCTCGAGCATGCGCATGTCGCTCCAGCCGTCGAGGACGACGTGGTGCTCGATCACGGACAGCTCGAAGGAGGTGGGGGTGCAGGGGTGGGCGGTGAACTTCAGCAGGGGGGCGTGCGCGGTGTCGAAGCGGGTGAACTTGGCGCGTTCGACCCAGGCGCGCAGGGCGCCGCGGCGGTCGCTCTCGCTCAGGTCGGTGAGGTCTTCGCCCCGTTCGACGGGGACGCGGACCTGGTGGTGGACCAGCTGCAAGGGCTCGCTGTAGCGGGCGAGGTCGAAGGAGCAGCGCAGTGAGGGGTGGCGGCGCACGGTGTCGGCGACGGCGGCGGTCAGGGCGTCGAGGTCCAGGGGGCGGCTGATACGGACGCTGGTGACCACGCGGTAGACGGAGGAGTCCTCGGCCAGGGCGGCGTGGTAGAGCATGCCGGTCTGCATGGCGCTGAGGGGGTAGGCGTCGTCGAGGCCGTCGGGCAGCAGGGCCCGGTCGGCGTCGGTGAGCAGCGCGAACGGCGCACCGGGACCCGCGGTGGCGGGGGGTTCCAGGGGGCGCAGGTGTGTGGCGAGTTCGCGGATGGAGGGGCCCTGCAGGAGGTCGGCGACGGTGAAGGTGTGGCCGCCTCGTTCGGTTTCGGCGCGGACGCGGATGGCGTGCATGGAGTCGCCGCCGAGGGCGAAGAAGGAGGCGTCGACGTCGGCCTGTGCGATGCCCAGGACGGTGCACCAGGCCCGGTGCAGGAGGTGTTCGGCCTCGGTGGCGGGCGCCGTCACCACGCCGGAGTCGGTGGCGGTGGCGGCGGTGGTGGGGGTGGGGAGGGCGGCGCGGTCGAGTTTGCCGTTGGGCAGCAGCGGCAGGGCGTCCAGGGTGACGAAGTGCGCCGGTGTCATGTGGGCGGGCAGGGTGCGCCGCAGCAGGGCCAGGAGTTCGCCGGTATCGGGGGCGGGCCCGTCGGGGACCAGGTGGGCGATCAACTGGCGCCGGCCGTCTGCTTCTTGGGGTGCGCTGACCACGGCCTGGGTGATGCGGGGGTGCTCGAGGAGGGCGGATTCGATCTCGCCGGGTTCGATGCGCAGGCCGTTGACCTTGACCTGGTCGTCCAGGCGGCCGCGGTAGAGGAGGACGCCGTCCGTGCGGCGCAGAACCGCATCGCCGGTCTTGTAGAGGGTGCCGGGGCCGAACGGGTCGGGCAGGAAACTCGCCGCGGTCAGGTCGGGGCGGTGCAGGTAGCCGGAGGCGACCTGGACGCCGCCGATGTGGAGTTCGCCGACCGTGCCGGGGGGCAGGGGCCGCCCCTCGGGGTCCAGGACGTACAGGCTGGTGTTGGCCACCGGGCGGCCGATGGGCACCGGGCCCGCGGCGTCGGCGGGGCTCACGTGCCAGTGGGTGACGTCGATGGACGCCTCGGTGGGCCCGTAGAGGTTGTACAGGTCGGGGCCGCGGGTGCCGGGGCTGTGGTGGCGTTCGAAGAAGCGGTGGACGGTCTCGGGGCGCAGCGCCTCGCCGCTGCACACCACGCGGCGCAGGGTGGGCAGGGGGGCGGCGGCGGGTTCGGTGAGGAAGAGGTCGAGCATGGACGGCACGAAGTGGACGGTGGTGACGCCGTGGTCGTCGATGGTGCGGGCCAGGGCGCGCGGGTCGCGGTGGGCGCCGGGCGCGGCCAGGTGCAGGACGGCGCCGTTCAGCAGCGGCCAGAAGAACTCCCATACCGACACATCGAAGGTGAAGGGGGTTTTCTGCAGGACCTTGTCGTCGGGGGTGAGCCGGTAGGCGTCCTGCATCCACAGCAGCCGGTTGACGACGCCGCGGTGCGGGACGGCGACGGCCTTGGGGCGGCCGGTGGAGCCGGAGGTGTACAGGACGTAGGCGGTGTCCTCTGGTCCCACCACAGCGGCTGCGGCTGCGGTGGTGTCGGGGGTGGTGGTGTCGGGTGCGGGGGGCGGTGGGTGGGTGGGAGGTCGGTGGGGGGGGGTCGGTGGGTGGGGTGAGGGTGGGCGGCAGGGTGTCCACGTTCAGGGTGGGGAGGGTGGTGGCAGGGAGGCGGTCGGTGAGGGTGGTGCGGGTCACAAGGTGCCGGGCGCCGGAGTCGGTGAGCTGGAACTCCAGGCGGGCGCGGGGCAGTTCGGGATCCAGCGGCAGGTAGGCGGCACCGGTTTCGAGGACCGCGAGGAGGCTGACGACCAGTTCCGGGGAGCGTTCGTCGCAGACGGCGACGATGTCGCCCCGCCGCACGCCGCGGGCGCGCAGTTCGGCGGCGAGTGCCTGGGTGCGTTGGGTCAGTTCGCGGTAGGTCAGGCGGGTGCCGGCGCTCTCGACGGCGAGGGCGTCGGGGGTGCGGGCGGCCTGGGCGCGGACCAGGTCGTGCACAGGCCGCTCGAGGTCCCAGTCGCGCCGGTGGGCGCGGGCCTCGGCGGCGAGGGCGGTGCGTTCGGCTCCGGTCAGGAGGTCGAGGTCGCCGAGGGGGCACTGGAGGTCGGTGTCGGTGTCGGCGAGGCGGTCGAGGAAGGCGGTCAGGCGTGCCCGGTGGGCGTCCAGGACGCCCGCGTCGTGCAGGGCCGGGTGGGCGTCGAGGGTGAGGCGCAGGTGGGAGCCGTCGCTGCCGCCGAAGAAGGTGAGGGCCAGATCGCGTACCGGGCCGACGGACAGCTGGTGGACGGTGCCGGTGAGGGTGTCGAAGGTGAGGGCGTTGTCGAAGCCGATGACGTTGACGACGACGCCGGGGGCGGACTCCACCGCGTGGGTGCGGCGCAGTTCGCGGGCCAGTTCCTCACCGCGCAGACGCTGATGGGCCAGAAGTTCACCGACGCGTTCGGCGACCTGCTCCACGAGGGAGGCGAAGCTCTGCCCGGTGCTCACGCTCAGCCGCAGCGGCAGCACGTTGGCGAGCATGGCGGGGGTGGTCAGGGCGGCGCGGGTGGTGCGCGCCCGTACCGGCATACCCAGGACGAGGTCGTCGTGGGGGCTGAGGCGGCGCAGGTAGGCGGCAGTCGCGGCGAGGGCGATGACGGACCAGTGGGTGCCGAAGGCGGCGGCCCGGTCGCCGAGGCCCCGCAGCGCGGCCGGTGCGCCGTAGCGGGCGGCGGGGCCGGTGGTGCCGGCGTGGGGATCGCCCAGGCTCAGGCGGTCGGGCCAGTCCTTGCTCTGCCGGCGCCAGTAGGCCAGGTCGCTGTCGTAGGCGTCGGAGCGGCGGTAGGTGTCCTCCTCGTCGAGGAGGTCGGCCAGACTCGCGGCGATCGCCTCGGTGGCCTCGGTGCCCTGGCAGCGTGCGGTGTACAGGTGGGCGATACGGCGCCAGTACAGCATCTGGCCGTAGCCGTCGAGGACGATGTGGTGGTAGCGCAGGTGGAACAGGGCGTGGTCGGGGGCGAGCCGCAGCAGGGTGTGGGTGAGCAGCGGGCCCTTCAGCAGGTCGACGGGGGTGGCCAGGTCGGCGCGGACCCAGTCCTCGGCGGCGGCGCGCGGGTCGTCCTCACCGCTGAAGTCCCGTGTCTCCAGGGGGGCTTGGGCGTCGTCGGCGACCTGCTGCCAGGGGGTGTCCTCGGCGTCGGTGGAAAACCGTACGCGCAACGCCTGGCTCTCGGTGTGGGCCTGGCGGACGGCCGCGGCGAGGTGGTGCTCGTCGAGCGGGCCGCGCAGTTCGATGTAGCCGCCGCAGTTGTGCTGGTTCTGCTCGGGGTCGAGGTGGTGCGCGATCCATACGTCTTTCTGCGCCGCCGACAGTGGGAAAAGCCCGACAGGGTGGTCCACGAGATTTCTCCGTCTCATGCATGGCAGGAAGCGCACACCGGATTACGGCAGCGGAATATGCGGCACGTCAAAGGACGGGACGGCACGGGCGGTCGAACCCGTGCACACCCGGCTGAATCAAAAGGAAACCGGCGGCCGCGACATACGCGTTCCCTGCCGGAAAAGGTCTCTCCCCCGCTCCCCCGTCTTCGTGCAGACAGTGCACCACTACCGCCGCCCCGTCCCGAGGCGGACACCGGCAGGGCATTACCCGGCCGAGGCAATTACCCTGCCCTGTCTCCTACTTCACCGCGTCTGTCACTTCACGGCATCTCTTACTTCACCGCGTCTGTCACTTCGCGGTGTCTCTTACTTCAGCAACCCGCGCCGGTGACGTCAAACCCCATCGGGAGAACCGTGCGGGCGGGTGCGGGATTTCCCTGCCGCGGGAAGGCCCCGCGGGAAGGTGTTGCGGGAATCCCCGCGGGAATCCCGCCGCCCGGTCAGGGGTGGGACACCGCGGCCCGAGGGATGGTGTCCGTGCACGTCAGCGCCGTGCGGCGGCCTCCGGGCGGCTTCCGGGCGGCTTCCGGGTGACTGTGGCGGCTCCTGCTGCGGGTGGGCGGTCGCACGGTGTGCGGAACACCGTAGAGGAATTGCCCATTCCGAAAGTGTGGTTGATGAGTGGCATGCTGGGCCGCTCACCGAAACCGTTGCCCGCCAGGCGGATTTGTCCGGTCCGCGCCGAAGCCGCGGCCACTACCGGCTACCCGTGCGCAAGCGGCCCGGTATCGAGAGGGAGTTCCCCGTGATGACGGTGCGTGTACCGCTCTCGTGCGGGATCCACGCGCCTGCGGTGCGGCTTCGTGCCGCACAGGCCGAGATCGATGTGCATAGCGCCCCCGTTTCGCATCTGCATCAAGGCGGTCAGCTTATGACCACCGGCCTTTCTCCGGCAACCAGTTCGCGTACGGG
This sequence comes from Streptomyces sp. SCSIO ZS0520, assembly GCF_025643355.1. NCBI lineage: Bacteria > Bacillati > Actinomycetota > Actinomycetes > Kitasatosporales > Streptomycetaceae > Streptomyces > Streptomyces sp. SCSIO ZS0520. The sequence continues at coordinate 46,182 of NZ_CP092644.1, forward strand.
CTTTCCCTATTCGGGCCGCGAGGGTACGGGGATCGCACCGAGCCGACAGGAAGTGACTTTGGGTAATCGAATGGGAGGGGGTGGGGTGGGGAGTTGAGCGGGAATGCCGGGGCGCGCCGGGGAGGTGACCGGAGAGCGCCGGGGAGGTGACCGGGGCGCTGGGTAGTTGTCCGGGGGCGCCGGGGTGTTGCCGGGCCGGGGTGGCGGGAGTCGACCGGGGCCCGGGTGCCCGGAGGCCCGGGGGTGTCCCGGGGTGTGCTGGGGGCCCGGGGGTGCCGGGGGCCCGGGAGGCTGGAGCCCGGACGTGCCGGGGATGGCCCCGAGGGGTGCTGGGGGTCTGGCTTATGGGTCGGTTGTGGGGGTGGGGGGGTGGTCGTCGCCGAGGGGGTAGGTGTCTTTGACCTTCACCTCGCTCAGGGCGCGGCCCTCGGTGAAGACGCGGCGCCAGTCGCCGGCGACGTGGAGTTCGTCGGTGCCCATCGCGCGGATCACGAGCAGTCCCGACTCGTGGGCTCTGAAGGCCTTGAGCCACAGGTTGGCGAAGGCCTGGGAGCGGATCAGGTGCATCCAGTCCGGCCGGTACAGCTCGCGGTTGTAGTGCGAGGTGCCCATGGTGGCGACGAACTTGGCGTACATGGCCTTGACGTATTCCAGGGTCACCGTGTCGTCGGCGGCCAGGGCGCGGTCGCGGGCGTCTTTGAGGGTGAGGCGGAACTTCTCCAGGAGGCCCTCGCTGGCGCCGGAGGTGAAGGACTCGTGGATCACGGGTGCCTCGCACAGTGAGTGGCGGGGGCCGGACAGGCGCAGCAGCAGGCGCAGGGTGGGTTCGGTGACCCACAGGGGGCCGGGTTCGTCGCGTTGTCCCAGGGGGTGGGGCAGGACGTCGTCGTGGTGCCAGTCGGGCGGGGTGATCAGGTGGACGCCGGCGCGGCGCCGGTCGTGGGCGGGGCCGGTGTGGTGTTCGAGGCGGCCGAGGGGGAGGTGGGTCTTCAGGGCGGACAGGTAGGCGCCGTTGAGGTCGAGGGCGGACACCTCGTGGCGGCCCGGCGGGAGCCAGGGGCGGGTCCATTTGGGGCGGGCCTCCCAGATCAGGTCGGCGCCGCGGGCCTTTTGCGGGCGCAGGATCTCGGGCAGCGGGGGGTGGGCGATCACGTCGTAGCGGCCGCCGATACGGCAGTGGTCGAGCAGGGCCATCGCGTCCGGGATCGCCTTCTTGACCAGAGCCGCGGTGGCGGCCTCCGGATCACCGCCGTGCTGCAGCAGCGCCGTACGGACCGCGTCGGCGACCAGATCCGGCACCTGCCCCGGCCCCTCGGCACGCCGCCCACGCGCCACCAGCGGCTGCGCACCACGAACGGGACGCGGCGAACGACCGGGGGCGGGGGCGGGCGCGGGCGATTCGGGCGCGGGTGGTGCGGGGGTGGCGGAGGGTGCGGGGGTGGTGCATTCCTCGGGGGTGAGGTGCTGGGGGAAGCCCTCGACCTGGTGGCGGGCCGGTCCCCCGCACAGCACGCAGGGCCGCGCCGTACCCAACTCGCCCTCGCCACCGCCGGGTTGGGCGGGGCCGGGGTGGGCGAGTTCGGATTCGGGTTGGGCGGGGTCGGGTTGGGTGGGGGTGTCGTGGAGGGGGGTGGTGGGGGTGAGTGCGGCGAGTCTGTCGCGGGCGGCGTCGAGGAAGTAGGCGTACTTCTCGCGGGTGCTGCCTTCGGGGTCGCGGCCCTGTTCCCAGGCGCGGACGGTGGCCGCGCTCACGCCCAGGGTGCGGGCGAGTTCGGTCTTGGACAGGTTCAGGGCCTCGCGCAGGGCCGCGCGCCTAGCGGGGGGCGGCAGCGGCGCCTTGGGTCCGGAGCGGGCCAGGAGCGCGTCGATCGCGCCGAACTCGCCGTCGGGGCGGGCGTTCACGCGGCGAAGCCGATGTTCGTCACGTACTCGTAGCTGCCCCACTGGGAGCCGAGGTCGCTGAGGTACTCGCCGACCCAGTGCTCGTCGAGGGCGGCCGTGTCGCCGTCCGCCCAGGCGCCGACGAGGTTCTCCCAGCGGCGCACGTTCATCGTCCGGTATTCGAGGACGCGCTGGTGGGGGCGTACGACCTGGGACTGGTCGAGGGGGTGGATCTCCACCCGGGTGCCGCGCCCGCCCCGGTTGAGGCGGGCCAGCAGATGCCGGGCCACGTTGCGGCGGCGGACCTGCCGGTAGGCGTCCTCGACACGCCGCAGGTTCCGCGGGGAGGGGCTGCGTGTGCCGTCCTGCCAGGCCTTGAGGGTGCGGTCGGTGACGGTGAGCCCGGCCGCGCGGGCCGCGCGGCGGGCACGGGGGCTCCTGGTGAGGTAGTTCAGGCGGGCGAGCAGACCGCGGCGGGTGGTCACCGGGGAGGTGATCCCCCCGGCGAGCCGGTCGAGCTGGCGGGCGATCGCCTCGCCGCCCTTGATACCGCGGGCACCGAACTTCCCGAACTCCAGGCTGCGTTCAGGCATCGGCCGCCCCCCGGACACGGTGCCGGTCGGCGAGCGCGCGCAGAGCGAACCCGTACCAGCGGATGTTCTCCCGCTCGAAGGCCAGCCCCCGCGCCAGCGTCAGATACGGGCCGAGCCGGCGTTCACCCGCGAGGTACTCCTCCTCCGTACGCCCGTCCAGGAGACGGGCACGCGAGCGCTCGTAGTCCTGCAGCTTGCCCCTCGCCGCCGCGAGCCTGGCCTGGAGATGGCTGCGGACACCCGCCGTGTCACCGAGGTCCACCGCCTCGACCTGGACCAGCAGCTCATCACGGATCGCAGTGGGCCTGGGCGCGCGGGCGGTGAACTCCCGCAGCGCCGCGCGACCGGCGTCGGTGAGGGAGAACAGGCGCTTGTTGGGACGCCGCTGCTGCTCGACGAGACGGGCCCGGACCAGCCCCTGGGCATCCAGCCGCTCGAGTTCACGGTAGAGCTGCTGAGGCGTGGCACTCCAGAAGTTCGCCACCGCGGCGTCAAAGGACTTGGCCAGGTCGTAACCGGAGAACTCGCCGTCGGCGAGCGCGGCGAGGATCGCGTTGCGCAGGGCCATACACCCGACCCTACCCCCGCACCCCACACCCCCCGGCGCCCCACCACAACCACACCCCCGGACAGGACGACCACACCCCCGAGCAGGGACGACCCCACCCCCGGGCAGAGCCCCGACCACACCCCGGATGGGGCGCTCACACGCCCGGGGCGGACGGCCACCTCCCCAGGCGGGGGACGAGCGCACCGCCGGGCAGGACGGCCTCCGGCAGGGCGGCCGCGCACCCGGCGGGGCCGACTGCGCCGCCGGGCAAGGCGGCCTCCGGGGGGCGGCCGCACACCCGGGCGGGGCAACCGCGTCCTCCGGCGGGGCCAACCGCCCCGGGGCGGGATGACCGCGTGCCCCGGCAGGGCCGACCGCACCTCCGGGCAGGACGACCGCACCCCCGGGCAGGACGACCGCGTCCTCGGGCGGACAGCCCCGGCAGGGACGACCGCGCACCCCGAGGCACGCCGACCTCCGGCAGGACGACCACACCTCCAGGCAGGCCAACCGCACACCCGGTGAGGCAACCGAGCCGTTGGGCAGGGCGATCACCCCCTCGGGCAGCCCCCCCCCGGCAGAACAACCGCACTGCCGAGCAGACGGCCACGCCAATTGCACCGTCAGGCAGGGCTCCCGGCAGGACGACCGCGCCTCGGTGGGGCAACCGCCCCCTCGGCGGGGCAACTGCGTCCCGAGCGGGACGACCGCACCCCGGGCAGGACACCCTCCGGCAGGACAGCCGCATACCAGGGCAGGGCAGCCACACCTCCGGGCAGGGCACCCCCGGGCGGGGCGACCGCACCCCGGGCAGGACGACCGCACTTCCCGACAGGCCAACCACACCCCGGGCGGGCCAACCGCACCGCCGACCGCACCGCCGGGCAGAACGCCCCCCGGTGGGACGACCGCACCCCCGGGCGGGCCAACCGCACCGCCGACCGCACCGCCGACCGCACCGCCGGGCAGAACGCCCCCCGGTGGGACGACCGCACCCCCGGGCGGGCCAACCGCACCGCCGACCGCACCGCCGACCGCACCGCCGGGCAGAACGCCCCCCGGTGGGACGACCGCACCCCCGGGCGGGCCAACCGCACCGCCAACCGGACCGCCGACCGCACCGCCGGGCAGGACGACCCCGGTGGGACGACCGCACCCTCGGGCGGGCCTCGCGTCCCCCGGCGGGGCGACCGCTCCTCCGGTCCGGGCCGGACGACCCCCCGCCGGCGGGGGGGAATCGCATTGCCGGGGTGGGGCAACCAGGCCGGGGGTGCGTGCGTCTTGGAAAGGGAAGGGGCACCGGCATCGGGGCCCGCGAGGCGACGTGCCCGAAAGGTGAGCGGCGCTCAATTCCGGCCACCACCCCGGTCAACGCCTCCCACATACACCGACAGTGTTATGCCGAGGAATTCCCGGCAAATCTCCGCTGTTATCGCCGATAACGCATGCAAGAAACGCATCGATAAACAAAACGGGCAAACAAGTGCCCGGAATGCGGGAGTCCGGAAATCTCTGGCGATAGTCGTGCGGCATCGGCCCCGCGCGAGAACGCGCATTGCACACGGTTTCCCTCTTGGGGGTTTCGTGTATGCTGGCCCTCATTGGCGAGAGGCCTGGTGAGCGGGGGTGACGTGGCCTCGGCAGCACTTTTGTGACTTTCGATACGGGTGCACAGGCGCAGCCCGGCCGCAACTCCTCCGGGGCGACGGCCGGGCGCTTTTTATGCAAAATTATCGGCCAGTTAATTATGTTTTTACCGGCGGCTCTGGTGGCACCGGCCGGGGGGCGTATAGCTTACCCGGGAAGCATGAGCCTTCGCGGACATTTTCCCGCGTCGTATTTCGGGGGGTGCGGACAGCAGTGTTTTCATTTGCCGGGGCCAAACAATTCGATGCGCACTTCGAAAAACTGAGGAGGGTGTTCTCCCGCACGCTGCAGGGCGAGGTGGGCGTCGTCCTCGTCGAAGGGGCCGTCGGCTGCGGCAAGACCCACGCCCTGGACGCCGTCACCGCGCACACCGCCAAAGCGGGCGCGCTGGTCCTCAAGGCCTACGGCTCCTGCGCCGACCGCACCGCACTGGGCACACTGCGCCAGCTGATCGACTCACCCCGCCTGCCCAAAGCCAGCGCCGAACGACTGCGCCGCGCCCTGGGCCCCGACCCCGCCGACACCCTGCCTCCCGCACCGGGACACGGCGAGAACAACCCCCCGGCCGCCTGCGCCCACCTGCCCGGCGCCCGCGAGTTCCGCGCGGCACTGATCGAACTCGCCGCCCGCGAACCAGTCGTCATCTGCATCGACGAACTCCACTCCGTGGACGCGGTCTCCCTGCAATACCTGCTCTACCTCGCCGGCAGCGCCCCCACCGCCAAACTCCTGCTGGTCTTCGCCCAGGCCACCGACACCGACCACAAAGACGCCGTCTTCACCACCGAACTCCTACGCCGGCCCAACTTCCAACGCCTGCGCGTCGAACGCCTGACAGCCGAGGAAACCGCCCGCGGCCTGACCACCCGCCTCGGCCTGCCCTCCCCCTTACACCTGTCATGCACCTGGCACGACATCAGCGGCGGCAACCCCCTCCTGCTCCGCGCACTCATCGACGACTACCGCACCACCCCCACCCCAAGCACCGCCACAAGCCGTGCCACAGACACCACCACCAGCACCACCACGGACACCACCACCAGCAGCACTGCGGGAAGCACTGCGGGCAGCACCACCACCGGCGGCACCGCGGGCAGTGGTGCGGGCGGCGCTGCGGGCAGTGGTGCTCGCGGCCGGAGCAGCGCCGCGGCAGGCAGAAGCGGCGCCGCGGGAAGCCGGGGCAGCGGCGCGGGAGGCCGGGTCGAGCCGGTGGTCGGCGACATGTTCCTGCAAGCCGTCCTCACCTGCATCTACCGCAGCGGCCGCACCGTCTCCCAGATCGCCGCCGGCATCTCCGTCCTGGGCACCGGCACCTCCCCCGAACTCCTGGCCCGCCTCCTCAAAACCGGACCCGCCGCCACCACCCGCGCCCTCACCGCACTCGAAACCGCCGGACTCCTGAAAAACCTCGCCTTCCGCCACCCCGCCGTCCAAGCAACCGTCCTGGAGAACATGGACGACGACCAACGCCTGGACCTCAACCGACGCGCCGCCACCCTGCTCCACCAAAACGGCGCCTCCACCCTCAGCGTCGCCCGCCACCTCCTGGCCGCCCAAGACGCCGAACAACCCTGGGCCATCCCCCTCCTACGAGACGCCGCCCAACAAGCCCTCGCCGAAGACGAAGCCAAACTCGCCGTCGCCTGCCTCGAACTCGCCTGCACCGCCAGCAACGACCCCGAAGAACAAGCCGGACTACGCCTGGGCATCGCCGGAATCATGTGGCGCCTCAACCCCTCCGCCTCCGAACGCCTCCTCGAAGAACCCCTCGCCGCCCTCCGCTCCGGAACCCTCCCCCCCACCCACATCGCCAGACTCGGCGAACTCCTCCTCGCCCACGGCCGCATCGAAGAAGCCCGCAGCGCACTGGGCCACATCCACCCCACCACCCCCCACACCAACACCTCAGTCCTCTCCCAATTCCGCATGACCACCCGCTGGGCCCAACACACACCCCACCCACAACCACCCACACCCCACACCACCCCACCCAGCACCCACAGCAGCACACCCGATGCGCACGAAGCCTGGCCGGAGGCAAACACCTCACCCGGCATGCACGAGACCTCACCGGGCACCCCCACCGCCGCACCGGGCATGAGCAGCACCCCACCGGGCATGCACGAAACCTGGCCGGACACGAACACCTCGCCGGGTGTGCACGGAGCCCCGCCGGGCAACTCCACTCCCCCACCCGGCACGAACAGCAGCACACCAGGAACGCACGACGCCCCGCAGAACACGAACAGCGGCACACCGGGTACACACGAGACCCCTCACGGCGAGCGCACCACCTCGCACGGCGGGCGCACGACCTCGCCGGGCATGCACGGGACCTCGCACGGCGGGCACGGGAACTCGCCGGACACGAACACCTCACCGAACGGGCGCAAAGCCCCATCGCCAGGCACGCACGGAACCCCGCAGAGCGGGCACGGGACCGCGCGGAGCACGAACACCTCGCCCGGCACGAGCAGCACACCGGGCCGACACGGGACCCCGCGGGGCACAAACACCCCTCAGGGCATGCACGGGACCCCACCCGGCACGAGCAGCACACCGGGCATGCACGGGACCTCACCCGGCACGAGCGGCACACCGGGCGGGCGCGGGACCTCGCCGGGCGCGAACACCTCACCGGGCGGGCGCGGAGCCCCGTCGCCGGGTGGGCGGACGCGGGCAAAGAAGGGCTCCCTGTCCTCGATCACCGCGGTCTTCAGCGGCTTCTTCGGCACCGGACAACAAGAGGAATCCCCCCTCGCCGCCGCGGAGAAAGTCCTCGAGGTCTCCCCCCTGACCGACGCGACCTTCGAACCCCTCGTCACAGCCGTCAACACCCTCCTGTTCGCCGGCCGCCCCGACAAAGCCGCCCCCTGGTGCGACGCCCTCATCGACGAATCCCGCCGCCGCCGCGCCCCCGGCTGGCGCGCCGTCTTCGCCTCCCTCCGCGCGGAGACCGCCCTGCGCCTGGGCAACCTCACCGAATCCGCCTCCTACGCCCGCACCGCACTGGAAGCCGTACCCGGCCGCGACGGCAGCGTCTTCATCGGCGGCCCCCTCGCCCACCAGATCCTCGCCTACACCGCCATGGGCAAATACGACACCGCCGCCCGCCACCTCAGCCACCCCGTCCCCGACGCCCTCTTCCGCAGCGTCTACGCCCTCGCCTACACCCGCGCCCGCGGCCGCTACTACCTCGCCACCGGCCGCACCAACGCCGCCCTCGGCGAACTCCTCATGACCGGCAAACTCGCCCAACGCTGGGACATGGACGAACCCGCCCTCCTCCCCTGGCGCACCGACGCCGCCGAAGCCTGGCTCCACCTCGGCGAACACGACAAAGCCACCACCCTCCTCACCGAACAACTCACCAAAAACAACACCGACGCCCGCGTCAAAGGCACCACCCTCCGCCTCCTCGCCCACACCAACACCCCCGACAAAAAAACCCGCCTCCTCACCCAAGCCATCGAAGAACTCCAACGCTCAGGCGACCGCCTCGAACTCGCCCGCGCCCTCAACGACCTCGCCCACACCCCCCACACACCGACCCCACCCGCGCCACCACCCTCACCCACCGCGCCTGGCACATCGCCAAAGAATGCGGCGCCGAAGAACTCGCCCACCACATCCACCACCCCCACACCACCACCCACCACCCCCCGCACCCACCACACCGGCACCCACCCAACAACCCACCCCACCACCCCACCCACCCGACCCACCATCACCCCCACCCACACCCCCCCCCCCCACCCCCCCCCCCCCACCACCACCAAACTCAGCGAATCCGAAACCCGCGTCGCCACCCTCGCCACCCCACGGCCACACCAACAACGCGAAATAGCCGCCACCCTCTACATCACCATCAGCACCGTCGAACAACACCTCACCCGCATCTACCGCAAACTCCACATCCAAAACCGCCACCAACTCCCCACCGCACTCCACCCCCACACCAACAAAACCGCATAAACGGCTGTCTCAAATGGCAAGTTTCGAATAGTCAGCGCGTACAGCACTGCCGTGGACACGGCCCGCTCGTCATACGGAGCGGGCCCCCGCTACGTCTTGATCGGTGCGGCCGACCTGGCGGCCTGCTCGATCTCCGCGCAGTGGGCCGCGCGGGCTTCCTCGTCGATCTGCTTCTCGTTCTCGGGGCGCAGCCCGGTCCGGCCGTCGAGGCTCTCGCGCAGGATATCGGCGTGCCCGGCATGCCGGATGGACTCGCCGAGGACATGGACCAGGACGGCGAACAGGTTCGTATGGAAATGCGGCTCCGGCCACCACGGCACATGGCCGGGGGCGTCGAGGGGGGAACTCGTGGATCGTCGCGTCCGAGTGTTCCCACGTACGCCGGTAGAACCCGATGATCTGATCGCGGGTCTCGTCCTCGGCCGCCCACAGATCGCTTCCGTCGGAGTCCTGCCATCGGGGCAGCAATTCCGGGGAAGGGCGGTCGAAGACCTCGCCGAAATACCTGGCCTCGACGGTGGCCACGTGTTTCACCAAGCCGAGGAGATTGGTCCCGGTCACCGTCAAAGGCCAGCGGGCGTCGTATTCGGACAGGCCGTCGAGTTTCCAGAGCAGCGCCTCGCGGTCCCGGCGCAGTCGCCCGTGCAGATTGTCCTTCGCGAATTCATCGATCATGCGGCATGAGCCTGCCATGGGCTCATGACCGACAGATCTCCGCCCCCGCACCGTCCAGCGCCCGGATCCGCCGACTCGGCTCCCCGGTCAACACGGCGATCCCTTCCTTGACCTCACACCGGTGTGAGGGTTGATGATCTTTCCATGACCACTGCCTCGTTCGACCCGCACACACTGCTCGCCCGCAGCACCCTCGGTGTCCTCGCCACGATCAAGGCCGACGGATCGCCGCAACTCTCGCCCGTGCAGCCGTTCTACGACCCCGCCACCTCGACCCTGTACGTGTCGACCACAGCGAGGACGGCCAAGATCGCCAATCTGCGCCGCGACGCACGAGCCGCCCTGGAAGTCACCAGCGCCGACGGCAGGTCCTGGGCCACGGCCGAGGGCACCGCCCGGATCACCGGCCCCGGCAGCGACCCGCACGGGCCCGAAGTCGAAGCCCTCGTCGACTACTACCGCCGGGCCGCCGGGGAGCACCCCGACTGGGACGAGTACCGGTCGGTGATGGTCTCCGACCACCGCGTACTGATCCAGATCGACGTCACGCACGTATACGGGGCCGACCTCGGCTGAGACGGACCGGAGCCCCGCGCCGCCCGCCGTCGCAGGGCCGCGGGCGGCGGGCGGCGCCGCTCAGGCGGGTGTCGGGGGTTCGGCTTCGAGCAGGGGGAGGTTCTTGCGGCGGGCCCTGTCCCAGGAGCCGTCGGCGGTCATGTCCTTCAGGGCGCGCGTGACCTTCGCCTTGAGCTTGCTGCCTTGGGGCAGGCCGATTCCGTACCGCTCGTCGCTCAGGGCGAGGCCGCCCAACCGGTAGGCGCCCGGCTTCAGTTCGGCGTAGCCCGCGAGGAGGGCGTCGTCGGTGGTGACGGCGTCCACGCTGCCCTCGTCCAGCTCGTCCACGCAGCGCGAGTAGGTGTCCCGGGATTCGACCACGGCCCCCGGCGCGCTCGTCCGGAGGGCGAAGGCGGCGGTGGAACCGGTGACGGCGCAGACCTTCTTGCCGTTGAGGTCGGCCGGTTCCCGTACGGAGTCGTCCTTGGCGCGCAGCAGGACGTCCTGGTGGGCCACCAGGTAGGGGCCGACGAAGTCGATCTTCTCCGCGCGGGCATCGGTCATGGCATAGGTGGCGACGACGAGGTCGACGTCGCCGTTTTCGAGCATGGCCTCGCGGCGGCTGCTCGGCGCCTCCTTCCAGGCGATCTCGGAGGGCTCGTGCCCCAGCGCGCGGGCGAGGTAGGTGGCCACGTCGATGTCGAAACCGCGGTAACCGCCGTCGGACGTCTTGAGGCCGAGACCGGGCTGGTCGAACTTGACCCCGACGGTCAGCTTCGCACCGCCCGGCTCCTCACCGGCGGGGGTGCCGCCGGAGCCGCCCGAGGAGGCGGCCGGGGCCTTGCCGGAAGCGCTCGGGCGTGAGGAACCGTCGTCGGCGTCGGTGCGGTCGCCGCCACCGCCGGTCGGCAGCAGCGTCCACAGCAGGACACCGGCGAGAGCGGCCGCGGTGACACCCGCCGCGTAGGCCAGAGTCCGCCGCCCCGGACGGCCCGTAGGCGACGGCACACCGGGCGGGGCAGCGGGTGGCGGTGGCGTGGACACAGGGGGCGCGGCGTACGAAATATGCGAGGAGTACGGTCCGGACTCCCCCACGGGCGGCGTTCCCTGAGCAGACGGGGCACCGTGCTGGGACGGGGCACCCGGCGCGGCGGACGGAGCACCGGGCGGGGCACCAGGCGGGGCAAGCGGGTAGGACGTGGCCCCGTCCGGAGCGGACCCGGAGTCGGGAGCGGACCCGGAGTCGGGAGCGGACCCGGATGCGGGAGCGGACCCGGATGCGGGAACAGAGCCGGACGCGGGAACAGAGGCAGAGGCCGAGTCAGGAGCGGCAGGAGCAGACTCGGGAACGCCAGGAGCAGAAGCGGAAGCCGCCCTCGCCCGAGCGTCGGGCCCACCGGTCCCGCCACCCGGCGTCCCAGCCCCAGCCCCAGCCCCAGCCCCGACCTCGCCCCCCGCCTCAACATCGGCCAGCAACCGGTCCAAGGCGGCAGCATCCGGGCGCAAGGCAGGGTCACGTACCAGGACAGCCGTCAGGGCGCGGGTCAGGGGGCCGGCCTGACGCGGCGGTGGGACATCCTCGCTGAGGACCGCGGCGAGGGTGGCGAGGGTGTTGGCGCGGCGCAAGGGGTTGCGGCCCTCGACGGCGACGTAGAGGGTCAGCGCCAGGGACCACAAGTCGGCTGCGGGGCCGCCGTCCTGGCCCGCGACGCGCTCCGGGGCCATGTAGTCCGGAGTGCCGATGACCGAACCGGCCGCGGTCAGGACGGTGGAGCCGTGGACCGCGGCGATGCCGAAATCGGTGAGGAGCGGATGGCCGTCGCCCCGCAGCAGGATGTTCGGGGGCTTGATGTCGCGGTGCTGGATGTGCGCGGCGTGGGCGGCGCGCAGCCCCGCGAGAATGCCGCGGCCCAGGGTGGCCGCCTCGACGGGCGGGAGGGTGCCGCGTTCCAGGCGGTCCTGGAGCGAACCGCCCGTGACCAGCTCCATGACCAGCAGCGGATAGGTGCGCTCGCCGCGGTCGATGATGTGGTGCATCGTCACCACATTGGGGTGGACGATGCGGGCCAGTGCCCGGGCCTCGCGCAGGACGCGGGCGCGCAGGGCGGCGGCCGCCTCGGGGTCGTAGGAGGCGAGCCCGGGGTCGGGCGGATGGACCTCCTTGACGGCGACATCACGGTGCAGCACCAGATCGCGTGCCAGCCACACGACTCCCATGCCTCCGCCGCCGAGCCGTCGCACCAACTCGAAGCGGTCGTCGATCACCCGCGTCACATCGCCCCCTTCATGCCCGCCCGGGCCGCGAGGAGAAGAGGAGGAAGGATCCTTCGCGGGTGCCGGGCCGATGCCCCGCCCGACTCTGCCACACCCGTCGGCCACCGCGCGCCAGGTAGCTCTCAACACCCCGCCAGAGATGGGATGTTGAGAGCTACGGGCGGTCAGCCGGCCGCCAGGACGGAATCCACGGCGCCCCCGTCGAGACGCACCACGCGCGGCAGTCGGTCGATGGTCGACTGGCGGTGGGCGATCACCAGGAGGGTGCGGTCCGTGCGCAGGGTGTCCAGCGCGGTCTCCAGCTTCCGGGCGGTGGCGGGGTCGATGTCGGCGGTGGCCTCGTCCAGGACCAGGACCGCGGGGTCGAGGAGGGCGGCCCGTACCAGGCCGACGAGTTGGAGCTCGCCCGCCGAGAGTTCGCCCTGGCCGGCGCCCAGCGGAGTGTGCAGCCCCTGGGCCAGGCGCTCCGCCCAGTCGGTGAGGCCCAACCGGTCCAGGGCCTCGCGTACCGCGGCCTCGCCGGGTTCGCCGGGGACCAGGGCGAGGTTGTCCAGGAGGGAGCCCGCGATCATGTGCACGCGCTGCGGGACCAGGACGATACGGCGGCGCAGCTCCCCCGGGGGCAGCGCGCGCAGGTCCACGCCGTCGTAGCGGACGCTGCCGCTGTCGGGGGTGTAGAGGCCGGTGAGGAGTTTGGCGAGGGTGGTCTTGCCCGCGCCGGTCGGGCCGACCAGGCCGAGCCGCTCCCCCGCCTCCACCGTGAGGGAGAGTCCGTGCAGCACCTCCACGCCGTCCACGTAGGCGTAGCGCACCTCGTCGGCCTCCAGGACGCCGCGCGGGGCCGTGCTCGACTTGCCTGCGCCCAGGGGCTTTTGGCCGGAGGCGGGAGCGGAGGTGCGGGGGCCGGGCAGGGCGGCGGGCTCGGGTTCGTCGGTGCGGGTGGTCGGTCGCCGCGGTGCAGCCAGCGGATGTCGGCGTCGGCGCGGGTGGGCAGCGGGAGTTGCTCGTCGGGGTCGGCGATCTCGGCGAGGACGGTCACCGGGTGGCCCGCGGGCAGTTCCTCCAGGAGTACGCCGAGGGCGGGCAGCGCGGTCTCGTCGCCGAGCAGCAGGCTCCAGGCGGCGCCCTCTCGCAGCGGGTAGGCGGGGCTGGGCCCGAACCAGATGGACTCCTCGCCGACCGTGGCGCGTTCGGCCCAGCCGGAGGCGAGCTGGTCGGCGCCGTGCAGGACGAAGTCCAGGTCCACCTCGCCGAGTTCGGGCCGGTGGTGGCGGATGGTGTAGCGGCGCAGCCGGTACCAGCCGCCCGCCACCTCCGCGTAGGGCCAGATGCGCCCGTTGACGAGGGTGAAGGGGCCGGTGAAGGGCCGCACCAGTTCGTAGGGGTCGTCGGCGACGACGACGCCCTTGTAGAGCAGGTCGCCGGTGAAGCGGCCCTCGGCGTCCAGATCGAGGTTGCGGTCGAAGAGGACCAGCGGCAACTCCCGCTCCCCGGCGGGCAGATCGAGGCCGTCCTCCTCGGCGTCGCGGATCAGGTAGGCACCGGCGGCGAGCCCGCTCATCACGTTCAGATGCGTGATGTGCATGGCGTGGTCGTGGTACCAGAGCCCGGTCGCGGCCTGCTGGTTCGGGTACTCGCTCAGCTGGGCGTGCCCGGGCAGCACCGCGTTCTCGGCCCAGCCGTCGTTGCCGCCGCCGGTGACCGCGCCGTGCAGATGGACCGCGGTCCACGGCGGCAGCGCGGCGACGTCCCCGCGCGGGTCGGCGCCCTCCCGGCCGGGCCGGTCCCACATCAGGGGCTGGCCCTCCTCGAAGGCGAAGGGCACCCGGACCGCGGCGAGGGGGAAGGCGCCGGTGAGGTCGTTCTCCCAGGCGATCCGCAGCCGCTGTCCGCTGCGCGCCTCGATCGTCGGCCCCAGATGCCCGCCCTCGTACGTCCACAGCCGGGTGGCCGGCAGGTCCCGATGCAGCCGTACGGAAGCCGTACGCATCGACACCGTGAGCCGCCCGCCGCGGCCGCGCAGCACCGGCGGCACCGGCAACCGGTCCGCGAACGGCGCCAGTTCCTCCGCCGCCCGGGCCGCCCGCGCGGCGGCCGTCACGCCGCCCCGGGACCGGGAGGCGGTGGCGCGGGCCTGTGTGAGAGCGCCGGGCACCCTCTCCAGGCCGCTGCCCAGCGCCGCGGTCATCAGATCGGGGCGGGTGGCCACCGCGCGACCCGCACCCGCACCGGTACCGGTACCGGGGTGGGTGAGGAGGGCGGCGCTCGCCCAGGCGGCACCACCGCCCACGGCGCCCGCCCCGATGAGGAACCCGCGTCTGCCCAGGGCGTCCCGCGTGAACAGTGAGGAAAGGTTCATGACGGGTCGGCGGCCATGCTCTCTATCAGGCTCTTGGGGCGCAGATCCGTCCAGTTCTTCTCCACGTACTCCAGGCATGCGGCACGGCTGTCCTCACCGTGCGCCACCGTCCACCCCGCGGGGACCTCGGCGAACGACGGCCACAGGGAGTGCTGCCCCTCGTCGTTGACGAGCACCAGGTACACCCCGTCCTCGTCCTCGAATGGGTTCGTCACGAATCCTCCTCCGTACAATCAACTTAGGTAAGCCTAACCTTCATACGCAGACAGAGGCAAGCCCCCGCACCTCCGACCACCTCACACCCTGCATCCCCCACCACCTGTGAACACCGGCCTGCGCCGGGTCTGTTGACGAGCACCGGGAGCGGGTTAGCGGACACGCTCCCGTTGGGGCGGGTGAACGGCGCTTCTCCGGTGGCGAGTTGGGCCCCGGCGCGACCGGGAGCCGTGCCTCCGGGGGCCGTTGCGGGGCGCCGGTCAGACGGTGGTGCGGCGCCTGCGGAAGAGGACCCAGGCGAGGTAGACGCCGCCGAGGACCGCGGTGGTCACCCCGACCGGCAGCTGACTGTCCTGCCGGCTGTCGTCGACCAACTGCAGCCGGGCGAACAGATGCAGCACCTGGTTGGAGACCAGATGCGCCGCCGAGAGGAGCAGCGCCCCGCTCGCCCCGGCCGCCATCAGACTCACCCCCGGGCTGCGGGCGACCAGCATCGCGATCTGCGGAGCGGCCAGGGCCACGAAGGGCACCGGTCCCGCACTGGCCACCGCGACCGCGCACAGCCCGACACCCAGCACCGTCAGCACCAGACGGCTGCGCCCCACGCCGACCCCGAGCCCCCGGGCCAGGTCGTCGCCCATCTCCAGCATCCGCAGCCGCCGCCCCATCACCACGCTCACCGGAAGCAGCACCGCGAGCGCCACGGCCATGACCTGGACCGCCCCCCAGGAACGGCCGCTCAAGGTACCGATGAGCCAGATGTGCGCGTTCTGCGCGTTGTGCAGCGTGGAACGGGTCAGCAGATACGAGTTGACCGACCCCAGCATCGCCGTCACCCCCAGGCCGATCAGCACGAGCCGCACACCGTGCAACCCGCCCCTGCTCGCCAGCAGGAACACCACGGCCGCGGTCGCCAGCCCCCCGCCGATCGCCCCGACCGCGACCTGGGCACTGCTTCCGCCCACCACCAGGACCGCGATCGCACCCGTCGCCGCCCCGCTGTTGAAGCCGATCACATCGGGACTGGCCAGCGGATTGCGCGAGAGGTTCTGGAACACCGCGCCGCTGACCCCCAGCGCGCACCCCACCAGCAAGGCGAGCAGCGCCTGCGGCAGCCGCTCCTGGGTCACGAAGAACACCGCGAGCCGATCACCCGTACCGAAGAACAGGGCGCGCGCCACCTGCGCGGGAGCCACCGCGTACGCCCCCGTGCACAGGCTCACCACAAGGAGCACGCCCGCGAACGCCAGGCACCAGGCACACACCCACGCCGTACGCCGGTGCACCCGCATCGAGACACCCCGCCACCGCAGGGACCACATCCCCCCGGCCGCCTGCGCACCCCCGGCGGCAGAACCGGCGGGCGCGGCGGTGGACTCGGACTCGGGCTCGGTCGGTGCGGACACCCGGGCGGCCGTCACAGGGACACCTCCTTGCGGCGGCGGACCATCGCGATGAACACCGGGGCTCC
Organism: Streptomyces sp. SCSIO ZS0520; assembly: GCF_025643355.1. Lineage (NCBI taxonomy): Bacteria > Bacillati > Actinomycetota > Actinomycetes > Kitasatosporales > Streptomycetaceae > Streptomyces > Streptomyces sp. SCSIO ZS0520. The sequence goes on from NZ_CP092644.1 coordinate 62,378, forward strand.
GATCAGCGCGGTCACCGCACCGACCTCCAACTCCCCCTCCGGCAGCACCAGCCGCCCCACGATGTCCGCGCCCAGCAGCAGCACCGGCGCGAGCAGCATGCAGTACGGCAGGCTCCATCGCAGATCAGGCCCGGCCAGCCAACGCGCCACCAGCGGAATCACCAGGCCCACGAAGCCGATCGGGCCCGCCGCCGCGGTCGCCGCCCCGCACAGCAGCGTCACCGCGACGACCGTCCCCAGCCGCGTCCGCCCCACATGCACCCCGAGCCCTCTCCCCAACTCCTCCCCCAGCGCAAGGGAGTTCAGCGACCGCGCCAGCAGCAGGGCCAACACCAGTCCCACTCCGACAAAGGGCGCCAACTCGCCCACCAGCTCGGGCCGCCGCCCCGCCAACGACCCCACCATCCAGAACCGCAGATAGTCGTAGGTCGCCGCGTCGAAGACCGTCAGCCCCGCGATCAGCCCGCCCAGGGACGCGCTCACCGCCGCCCCCGCCAGGGCCAACCGCACCGGAGTCGGCCCCCCGCGCCCCGAGGCCCCGAGCACATACACGACCACACTCGCCAACGCCGCCCCCGCGAACGAGAACCACACCAGCGACAGAAAGCTCCCCACACCCAGGAAACCGATGGCGAAAACCACCGCCGCCGACGCTCCCGCATTCACTCCCAACAACCCCGGATCCGCCAAGGGATTACGCGTCAACGTCTGCATCAGCGCCCCCGCGACCCCCAGCGCGGCCCCCGCCAACAGCCCCACCATGGTCCGCGGCACCCGCAATTCCCGCACCACACCCGCCGCATACGAACCGTCGTCACCCCACAAGGCCCGCCAGACCTCGCCCCACGAAACCCCCTTCACCCCCACTCCCACGCTCAGCACCACCAACACCAACAGCACCCCACCCACAACCACCAGGCCACCGCCCCGCAACAACACCCGCACCACACCATTGCCGGACCCGGCAACAACCTCCGCAGAAGCAGAAGGAGATCCCGAATCCGAAACCGATCCCAATCCCAATCCCGAATCCGAGGGTGAATCCGGAGCGGAACCCGAAGGGGAAACAGAAACGGAATGGTCACCGGGAAAAGAACCCTTGGTACGCACTACTCACTCACCCGCCCGCAGAAACCAACGACACACAAGCCCGCCCGCACAAGAAGCCCCGCCGACAAAATCCCCCGCCGGTACGGGAAGCCGCTTACTCGCCAGCCCCCGTTCACGGCATCGCCTCTTCCTCCCCACGTCCCCCGGGGCCGCATCCGGCTCCGTCCCGTCACGCGTCCAGACATCCGTCGAGCCAAGGGCCAGGGCACGTCAGGACACACAACCCCGCATCGTAAAGTAAGGCTAACCTTACTCACCAGAACCGGGGCAGCCGAGACTCACCCCCACTCCCCCAGCAAGCAGGGGTTGCGGACACCGCCACGACCAAGGAACCGGGGGCATAAGGAAGTTGACGCCCGGAAGCGCGAATCCGGCGTCAGGGCAGGCCACTTGACGCCCGCGACCGGGGGCCGGAACCCTGACGCGGAGAAGACTCCGGATCGGTCAGGAGGGCAGCGGACCGCTGTGCGTCCGATGCTGCTCCACCAGCTCCGCCCGCGTGGTACCCAACCGCTCCGCGAGCACCTCCGCGACGCCCCGCAACAGCATGACCCCCAACGCCGGTTGCATATCGCAGAGTTGCCGTACCGAGGCACCGTCGAACTCGTAGGCGCGCACCTGCGTGAACGCCTCCGCCCCGAAGTCCCACTGAAACGGCGGAAACAGCCACGACCACCCCAGCAGGTCGCCCGGCCCCAGGGAATCCACCACCAGTCTTCCCCGCCCCGGCACCCACACGTCCAGGGACACCACCCCCGACCGCACCACCCAGAAGCGGTCCGCCACGCCACCCGCCTCGCAGACCCGCGCGTCGGCGGGGAAGCCCACCTCCCGTGCCAAGGACATCAAGGGCGCCCGGAAGTCACGCGGCACCACACTCAGCAACCGCACCGAACCCATGACACACCACCTCCCGCGCCCTCCCCCACCTGGCCAGGCATCTCCCCCAACCAGCCTAAAACCGGATACCGGAACCAGCCTGACGAGGCGCTCCCGCCGTCAAGACGCCGGACAGCGCCCCGGCCACGGCCCGTACTCATCGGTGACGTGCGGTGAGGCCGCCGGAGGTCTCAGAGTCAGGACCAGGTACCGGCAGCGAAGGGTGCACAGCGGCGAATAATCGGTTCCTGCTGGACGGGCAGAGCTCAGGATCTCCATGCCCGGCTCTCGAGAGCCCCGCCTGTCAGGACCCCCAGCCGTCAGACCGTCGGGCGGTCAGGAATCCCGGCGGATGGCGACCAGGGCGACATCGTCCTCCAGGCGCGGGTGGGCGAAGGAGCGCAGGTCCTCGCGGATCGTCGCCAGCAGGCGCTCGGGGTCGCGGTCGGTCCAACGGGCGACGCGTTCGGCAAGAGGATAGAAGGACCCCGCCGCGTCACGGCACTCGATCACCCCGTCCGTGTAGAGGAGCAGGGTGTCACCGGGAGCGAAGTCGAAGGCGTCGACCCGGACCGGCTCCGCGGCCAGATCACCCAGCCCCAGGGGCACCGCGGGGCGGCTCGCGGCCAGCTCGGTCACCTGTCCGTCCCGCAGCAGCAGCGGCGAGGGGTGCCCGCAGTTCAGCGCCTGGATACGGTGCTCGCCCTCCGGCAGGTCGACCACCACGGCCGTCACGAACCCCTCCAGCTGGCGCCGCTTCACCCCGCGCCCCTCGGCCCCGGCCCCCTCCTTGTCCTCACTCCCCCGCTCCTCCAGGTCCTCCCACAGACTGCTCTCCAGCGAAGGGGCCAGCTCGGGCAGCGGCGTACGGCTGCGGGCCGACCGGCGGAAGGCGCCCAGCAGATCCGAGACGGTCGCCACCGCCGACAGCCCTTTGCCCTGCACATCACCCACCAGCACCCGGGCGGTCGTCCCCATCGAGGCGGCGGCGAACAGGTCCCCGCCGATCGCGGCCTCCTCCTCCGCCGCCAGATAGCAGGACGCCACCGCCAGCGGCCCCACCCGGTGGGGCAAGGGCCGCAGCAGGACACGCTGTGTCACCTCCGCCACCCGCCGTACGCGTGTCAGCTCCCGCTCGCGCCGCCGCCGGATCGCGCTCGCCATGGTCGAGGCCCCGCAGATCAGCACCGCCGTCGCGACGACCACCGGAAAGTTCGCCACCCCCACCAGACCGTTGAACCAGGACGCCACCACCACGGAGCCCAGCGTCGCCAGGCCGATGACCAGCACCGCACCCGGTCCGCAGAACACCGCCGCCAGCGGCGGGGCGGCGACCATCAGCCCGCTGATCCGGATCGTCCTCCCGCCCGCCAGATCTATCAGCAGCAACAGCAGCGGTACCCCGAGAACCACCCAGAACATCAACCGCTCGTACCGCCCCACCCCTGACCCGGTGCCGGCGCCGGCGTGCGCCCCAAACTCGCCAAACCCCACGAAACTCATACAAACAAAGTACCGACAGAACCCCACCAGCCGCCTGCCCACACCGCCCCGATCACGGGCGCGGAGGGCCGACGTGAAGCACTACGCGCGCAGAACCGGCGGCCAGGAGCGACCGGCACCCCGGCGAAGCGGACGGAGGAACGCGAGGAGCAACAGGGCGGGAGGGGTCAGCACAGGCGGAGCCCCGCCTCGGCCGGGCCGACGAGGAAGACCGACAGAGCAGCCGCACCATCACACACAGTGATCGGACATCCGGGTCTCCGCAGGCCCACAGCGCCTCACCCCTCCGTCTGAGGCACGAGCGCGCCCCACGCCGAGCCCGCCACCGCCGCCTCCACCTCGAACTCGACGCGCACGGTGGGCGGAGAACCGATCAGCTCAGCGGCCCGGTTCGCGGGCAGGGAGCCCACGGGAGGCACCTCCCGCTCCCACACCATCACCGCGCCCCACCGGTTGCCCGTCGGATCAGCCACCCAGAGTTTCAGGCACAGCCCCTCGACCCGCTCCCAGGACGCGGCACCCTCCGCCTCCAGCGAGCCCCGCAGGGCGGAGATGGTCTGGCCCGAGCCCTCCAGATCCCACCAGACGACGACAGCTCTCACAGTCCCAGCACCTCCACGCTCCGGCGGGCGAGAATCCTCGGCCCGTTCTCGGTCAGGTCAGCACCGACTCCCCGGGGAACTGCGACACGGCGATGCCCGTCTCCCGGGGCGCGACCACCTCGCCCGCCTCCGGGCCCCGGCACACCTCCATCGATCCCGCCACCGGGAGCGCGGTTCGGGCCCCGGCTCTCGCCGCAGCTCCTCCCCCTTGCCTACGCCTCGGGGACTTCACGCCCCGCCGCTTCTGCGACTCCTCGTCGTCACGGCGTCACCAAGGAACCGTGCCGTTGTCGTCCTGGGAGGTGCCGGTCGGGCCGTCGGGGCCGAGCGTCGCCAGGCGGACCGCGATACGGGCGCCCTCCTCGACCGTGCGGTGCCCGCGGTGACCGTTGATGTCCGTGGCCGTGAATCCGGGGTTCGCCGAGTTCACCTTGATTCCCGTCCCGCGCAGCTCCTTCGCGTAGGCGACCGTCAGGGCGTTCAGGGCCGTCTTCGAGGACTGATACGTCATCAGGTTGTAGCCGCGGAAAGGGGATTGCTCATCCGCGTTCAGCGTGAGGGAACCCGCGTCGCTCGACAGGTTGACGATGCGGCCCGCGGGAGAGCGGCGGAGCAGCGGCAGCATCGCGTTGGTCACCGTGACCACACCGAAGACGTTGGTCTCGAAGACCTCCCGCATGTCCTCCCCGCCCACCTCGCTGGGAGGACCGTTGAAACTCCCCACGATTCCGGCGTTGTTGACCAGCACGTCCAGCTGCCCGTACTCCCGCTCCACCCATTTCGCGAGCGCGGCCACCGACACGGGGTCGGTCACATCCAGCCGCACCGCCCGCACCCGCAGACCGGCGGCGGCCAACTCCCCCTCGGCCCGCTTGCCCCGCACCTCCGCCCGCGCCCCGAGGAGGCACTCCACCCCGAGCCCCGCGAGCTGCCGCACCACCTCCAGTCCGATCCCCTTGTTCGCCCCCGTCACCAGGGCAACTCGCCCACCCGACACGCTCATCACCCCTCATCGCCACGGACCAGACACCTGCACACCCGCACACCTTGCCCATCACGCCGGCCGCGCCGGAGCCAGCAGCTGCCGCACCCCTCGGCCGACATCGCGCACCGGCCCTCAGGCCGCGGCCGGGACTCCGAACCACCGGGCAAGGGCCTCGGTCAGCCCCTCCGGGGGCTGGTCCTCCCGGCCCACCCAGGCCACGTATCCGTCCGGGCGCACCAGGACCGCCCCCACGCCCGCGAACAGCTCCCGCGCGGCCGTGTCCGTGCACCGGACGGCAACGGTGTCCACCCGGTCCGCCCAGGGAGCACCCCCGGTGGCGGTGGAGCCGGTGAAGTCCAGCAGGACGCCCCGCGCCCGGTGCAGCAGGGTGAACGCCTCGACCGGTGTACCGTCCAGGCCGGTCAACTGCCGTGCGGGCAGGCGCCGTCCGAGCAGGGGATGGTCGCCCGGCCCGACCTCGTAGCGGATGTCCAGGCCCGTGACCATGCCGATCAGGTGGGTCCGTACCTCCTCGTACGCGGTCAGCTCCTCGAAGACCTCGCGCATCGGGTCCATCGAATCGTCCGAGAGGTAGAGGGTGCGCTGCGCCAAGGTGTTGGTGAGCACCCGTGCGCCCACCGGGTGCCGTTCCTCGTGGTAGCTGTCGAGGAGGCCCCCCGGCGCCCAGCCCTGCACCTCGGCCGCCAGTTTCCATCCGAGGTTCACCGCGTCCTGCACACCGGCGCTCATGCCCTGGCCGCCGATCGGCAGATGCACATGGGCCGCGTCCCCCGCGAGCAGCACCCGCCCGCGTCGGTACGTCACCGCCTGGCGGCTCGCATCCGTGAACCGCCCGACCCACAGCGGCCGTCCCGCGCTGATGTCCTCACCGGTCAACCGCAGCCAGGCCTCGGCCACTTCCTCGAAGGACGGGCGGACCACCTCGCGCTGCGGTACCGCGGCACGGTCGTAGTAGGTCACCCTGAAGCGTTCGGGGCCCTGCTGGAAGCAGAGGACCATTCCGCCGGGTACGCGTTCACCGTTGGGGCGGGGACGCACCCGTACGCCCTCCACCTCGGCGAAGGACATCTCCACGCCCGCGTCCGAACCGGGGAATTCCACCCCCGCCCGTTTGCGCACCAGGCTTCTGCCTCCGTCGCATCCGACCACAAAAGCCCCGCGCACACGGACCTGACCGCCCTCTACGGAACGTGCCTCGACCACCACCCCCTTGTCCTCCTCGGTGAATTCCGTGACCTCCCACCCGCGGCGTATGCGCGCCCCGAGTTCCTCGGCCCATTTCTCCAGGACCGCCACCGTCAAGGACTGAGGTACGGCCTTCGCCCCGTACGAGCCGCCTTCCACCTCGCGGTAATCGAGGCCGACCCCGCCGAAATGCCCCATGTCGATCGTGCCGAATCCCCCGAAACGCGGCAGCAGGCCCCGCTGGTCGAAGACCTCGATCGTCCGGGCGGTGAACCCCAGCGCGCGCGACTGGTCGACCGGTACCGCCTCGCGTTCCAGGACCACGCAGTCCACGCCGCCCAGCCGCAGCTCCCCGGCGAGCATCAACCCGACCGGGCCCGCGCCCACGATGACCACGTCGGTCTCCCACACGCCCGAGCCATCGCGCTCGCCGAACTCACCCACACCGATCAGCCCTTCCCACACACCGCAACGCGACCCCAACCCCACGACGGGGAAGGGAAGAAACCCGGGAACCCGTAAACAACAGACGACAGACGACAGACGAAACAGACCACAGAAAGACAGAAGAACAGAACGACCGCAGTCCGCAGACCGCATCGGAAAGTCAGGAGAGGAACAAGAGAGAAAAGAATGGCGGGCGGCATGAGAAGCGGGAGAGCGGAAGTTCAGAGAGCCGCTCTCCCGGGAATTGCTGCCGTGCCGAACCGGACCCCCGCCGCAGAGAGCGGATCAGTCCGTGTAGAACTCGATCAGCGCCGGGCACAGCACCTCGGGCGGTACGCGATGCCAGACCCCGGGCAGTTCCAGATGCCGGCCCCGCCCGAGTGCCTTCGCCGTCTCCTGGGAGGCCGCGCGCAGCCAGTCGCCGGTCCGCGTGCTGCTGACCACCAGCGTCTCCACCTGCGTCCGGGCCAGCCGCTCGACCGGCAGACGTCCGTCGCCGCAGACCGCCGTGTCGTAGGGCAGGGTGTGCGCCACCGCCTCGTTCGCCGCCCACATCGGCGAGTTCTTCCACTCCTCGACCATCTCGGGCGTGAAACCCACCAGTTCGAGCAGGAACATCTCGGCGGCGTCACCATGGCGCCCCTGCTCCAGCAGACTGTCCAGACGTTCCGCGAAACCCGGCGGGGGGCCCACATGGCCCGCCACCCGGTACGGCGGTTCGAGCAGCGCCAGTTTCCTCATCGGCGCGCCCACCATCGCCGCTTCCAGGGTCAGCAGGGCGCCGCTCGATCCCCCGAAGACGAAAGGCTCGCCGCCCGCCGCCTCCATCACGGCGGCCAGGTCCTCCACCTCGCGCTCCACCGCGTATTTCTCGGCGTCACCGCTTTCCCCGCGGCCCCGGCGGTCATAGGCGAAGGTCGTGAAATTCGCCTCCAACTCGGCGACGATCGAATCGAAGATGTGGTGGTCCCGGAATCCGCCGCCGAGCAGCACCAGGGGAGGGCCTTCTCCCCTTCGCTCGTAAGCAATGGCGGTCCCGTCCGCCGACACCACATGTTCCATCACAGCCCCCTCGACATCGAAAAGCCACACCCCGAATCCAGCCCCCACAACCAAGCAACCGACCCGCCCCGCCGTCAACGCGTACCCGGACCACACACCGAGCCGCGCCACCTGCCCGTTCAACCGCGGAAACACCGCACTCGCACGGGCGCACCCGACCGGCTACCCTCACGAAAAATCCGCCCCACCCCGCCCGCCGCAGCACACCGCACCGCTCAATTCACGTCACACCGAACCGAATTGACCGGTGCCCGCAGTCGCGCACCTCAGGCAGAATTCACTTCACACGGGAGAGCCGCAACGTGGAGAATCGCGTCATCATCGTCGGGGCCGGGCCCGTCGGACTCATGCTCGCCGGGGAAATCCGCCTCGGCGGGGCGGACGTCGTCGTCTACGACAAGCTTCCGGCACCGTCGGGGGAATCGCGGGCGCTCGGATTCACCAAACGCGTCGCCGAGATATTCGACCAGCGCGGACTCCTCAGCCGTCTCGGCACCATCCGCTGGGGCCAGAACGGGCACTTCGGCGGCGTGGGCATCGACCTCAGTGCGCTGACGGAGAACCACCGGGGCGTGCTGGGTCTGCCCCAGTCGCGTACCGAGGAACTGCTGACCGAGTGGATCACCGGACTCGGCGTCCCCATCCGGCGCGGCTACGCGGCGACGCGCCTCACCGAGGACCCCGACCACGTCACCGTCCACTTCGACGGACCGGAGGGCGCCTTCGAGGACACCGCCGCGTACGTGGTCGGCTGCGACGGCGGCGGCAGCACCATCCGCACCGCGGCCGGCATCAAGGCTCCCGGCTGGGAGGCGACCCGGGGCATGTTCATGGCCGACATCACCGGCGCCGAGGTCAGCCAGCGCCCCACCGGGCAGCGCATCCCCGGCGGCAACATGATCCTCTCCGTCAGCCTCGGCGACGGGTACTACCGCATCCTCATCCACGACAAGTCGCTCCCGCCCCGGCTGGAGCGGCCCCTCACCTACGAGGACGTCGCCGACGCCTGGCAGCGCATGACCGGCGAGTCGCTGCACCACGCGCAGGCACGGTGGATCTGCCACTTCGACAACGCGGCCGGGCTCGCCACCCACTACCGCAAGGACCGGGTGCTGCTCGCCGGGGACGCCGCGCACCACACGCCGCCGCTCGCGGGCTGGGGGCTGAGCGCCGGCATCCAGGACGCCGCCAACCTCGGCTGGAAGCTCGCCGCGGTGCTCGGCGGCCGGGCCCCGGACGCCCTGCTCGACAGCTACCACGCCGAACGCCACCCCATCGGGCAGCAGTTGCTCCGCGACACCCACGCCGCCTCCACGCTCTACCTCACCGGCGACGAACTCGAACCCCTGCGTGCCACCCTGCGGGAGCTGCTCGCCTACCCGGAGGCCGCGCACCATCTGGCCGGTCACGTCAGCGGGTTGACCGTCCGCTACGACATGGAGACCGGGCAGGAGCAGCCCCATCCCCTCCTCGGCTGCCGCATCGACCCCGAGACCGCGTTCACCCTGGAGGACGGCACCCGTACCCGGATCGCCGAACTGCTCCTCGACGGCAGGCCGCTCCATCTCACCGCGCCCGGCTCCGCCTCGGCGCAGCCGCTCCCCGCCGGGTGGGCGGACCGCGTCATCGCCGTCTCCGCCAAGCACACCCCGGGCGAGGGCAGCCCCGCCGCGCCCCTTCCCGAGGCCCTTCTCATCCGGCCCGACGGCTACCTCGCCTGGGCACCGCCCGCCACCGGCGCCACCGACGCGCAGGCGGACGCGGAGAGTCTGGGCAGGGCGCTGACGCGCTGGTTCGGACCGGCGGCCGTCACGGCCTGAACCACCGGGCGGAGCGGGCACGTTGGCCTCGCCGGGCACGCGGTCTCCCCCGGCCTCCTCCCGCGCCGCCGTCCCCGAAGAGCCGACGCGGACGACGCGGACGACGCGGACGACGCGGACGACGCGGACGACGCGGACGACGCGGACTTGACCCTGCCGCTGGCGGCAGGGTCGGACCCTCTTCGCCATGGAACACCACAGCGGCGTACGGCATGACGGCGACAGCGAGCCGCACGGCGGCGAGGACGGCGGTCGCGGGCCGCGGGGCGGCCGGACCGTTCTCGTCACCGGGGGCGGTACCGGGATCGGGCGGGCCACCGCCCTTGCCTTCGCGGCCGAAGGGGCGGAGGTCGTCGTGGTGGGGCGGCGCCTCGGCCCGCTCCGGGAGACCTCGGCGGCCGATCCCCGGATCACCGCGCTGGCCGGGGACCTCACCGCCGAGGGGGAGCCGGAGCGGATCGTCCGCCGGGTCCTGGAGGCGCACGGGCGACTCGACGTACTGGTCAACAACGCCGCCGTCGTCCGCGGCGGCCCTCTCGGCTCGCTCGGTGCGGAGACGATCGGCCCCCAGCTCGCGACCAATCTGGTCGCGCCCGTCCTGCTGACCGAGGCCGCGCTGCCCGCCCTGGAGGCCTCCGGCGGGGTGATCGTCAACGTCAGTACATCGGTGGGCCAGCGGGCCTGGCCCGGCAGTTCCGTCTACGCGGCGACCAAGGCGGCACTGGAATCGCTCACCCGCAGCTGGGCGGTCGAACTGGCGCCCCGGGGTATCCGGGTGGTGGCGGTGGCCCCCGGCGCCGTCGAGACCCCGATCGGCGACCATCAGGGGCTCAGCGCCGAGCGGCAGGCGGCGGTGCGCGCGTGGCAGGTGGCGCACACCCCGCTGGGCCGGATCGGGCAGCCGGCGGAGGTGGCCTGGGCGATCACCCGACTCGCCGGTGCGGAGGCCTCGTTCGTGACCGGAGCGGTGCTCGCGGTGGACGGCGGTGCCGTGGTGGCGTGATAGGCATGGCGGCCGGAGGTGGGCGGATGCGGATCGGCGAGCTGGCGGCTGCCACGGAGACCACGGCACGGGCCCTGCGCCACTACGAGCAGGCCGGGCTGCTCTCCTCGACGCGCGCCGCCAACGGCTACCGGCACTACGCGGACTCGGCGGTGGTCCGGGTCCGCAATATCCGCTACCTTCTGGCCGCGGGGCTGACCCTGGAGGATGTCCGGGTCTTCCTGCCCTGCCTGGACGGTGATGTCGCCGCGGCGAGTCCCAGCGGCCGCGGGCTGGAAGTCGCCCGGGAGCGGCTCGCCGTGCTCGACGCCCGGCTGTCCGCCCAGACCGAGATCCGCGACCGGCTGGCGAGGGCCCTGCGCGAGGCGGAGGGGGCCGGGGTGGAAGGGGCGGGTTCCTGACGCCCGGGCGAAGAGGCGGGTCCGGTAGCGGCTTCCGCCCGACCGGCACCTCCTGATGGCTGCCTCCGGACGGCTGTCCTCGCCAACTGCCGTGCAGGACAAGCCCGTTGCCCCAGGGGGGATAGGCGGCCCCTATCGCACTTTGGCATCATCCGGCGGCTTCGCTCCTCCATGACACTCCTTGTGCCAACCGTTCTCGCCCCCACAGAACGAGTAGGAGTCCCCCCACCATGAAGCTCTCCCGTCGTTTCGTCTCCGCTTCCGCCGGTATCGCGCTGACCGCCGGTGCCCTCGCCGCCTTCGGTGCCGCCCCCGCCGGTGCCGCCCAGGCGCCGACCGCCACCACCTCGGCCGCCGCGTACCAGGGCTCGAAGGCGGAGGCGAAGGCGAACGCGGCCTTCTTCGAGGCCGTGATGAAGTCGGTCGCCGAGAAGCGCGCCGAGAACCCGGGCATCAAGGCCGTCACCGTCACCTACGACGCCTCCGGCGCCCCCGCCTTCGCCGAGCAGATCGCCAACTCGGTCGGCATCTGGAACAGCGCCGTCGCCAACGTCCAGCTCCAGGAAGGTTCCAACGCCGACTTCGAGTACCGCGAGGGCAACGACCCCCGCGGCTCGTACGCCTCGACCGACGGTCACGGCAACGGGTACATCTTCCTCGACTACGCGCAGAACGAGGAGTACGACTCCACCCGCGTCACCGCCCACGAGACCGGCCACGTCCTCGGCCTCCCGGACACCTACGACGGCCCCTGCAGCCAGCTGATGTCCGGTCACGGCCCCGGGACCTCCTGCACCAACTCGCAGCCCGACGCCGCCGAGCGCGCCAAGGTCGAGCAGCTGTGGGCCAACGGCGTCGAGAAGGCGCTGCACAAGAGCGCCGCCCGCTGATCCGAAGATCCGCCGACTCCCGTACCGTGCCGGGCCGTTCAGGAAGAACCTGGACGGCCCGGCGCCGTTTCTCCGCGGTGCGCCCCCTCCCCCGTGGGCCCGGTCCTCAGGCCGCCGGTGCCGAGTGCAGCAGGATCTGTGCCAACTCCCCGGGCCGGGAGAACATCGGCCAGTGGCCGGTGTCCAGTTCGACCAGCTCCCAGCGCGCGCTGGTCAGGAGGGCGGCCACGGTCGGGTTCGGCTCGGGGCCGTCGAGCAGGCACTTGAGGTAGGTGGCGGGGAGTTCGCCGAGCGGGCGGCCGAGGACGGCGGGCTCGGTGAGGCTCGCGCCGGGGTGCGGGGTCGCGGCGCCGAGGAACCGGGCGATCTGCTCGTCCGTGAGCCCCTGGCCCTCGAAGTCGGGGGCGGTGGGCAGCGCCCAAGAGCCGCCGTTCTTCTCGAGTGAGGCCTCCAGCTCGGCGGGGCCCTGCCACCAGCCGGAAGCGAAGGACTCGCCGTCCACCGGGACCTCGGAGTCGACGAAGACCACGCGGGCGAGCCGCTCACCGATCCGTTCCGCGGCCTGGCCCACCGGGATGCCCGAGTAGCTGTGGCCGACGAGGACGACCTCGCTCAGGCCGCCTGTCTCCACCGCCTCGACGATCTCCCGTACATGGGCCTGCTGGCCCACGGCGGTCTCCTCGCGCTTCTCGGCGAGACCGGGCAGCGTCACCGGATGGACGCCGTGCCCCGCGGCTCTCAGCGCGGGCGCCACCTCCTCCCACGCCCAGCCACCCAGCCATGCCCCTGCTACCAGTACGAATTCAGCCATGCCCGCAAGGTAGCGGAGGGGTCTGACAACGGGGTCCCGCGACGGGCGTGGTCCGGGAGCGGCCCCCGGTCAGACGGCCGCGGACCGGAAGTCCACCGCGAGTTCGACCTCGCGCCACACTTCCTCGGCGGTCTCGCGTGCCTCGGCGGGCACATCACCGCGCTCCTCGACGAGGCTCTCGTAGATCGGCGCGGAAGCCGGTTCGGCGGCAGTCGGCATTGCGGTCCCCCTGAGGTTCCTGGTGCTGGTGCTGGTCTTGGTACTTGTGCTCGTGCTTGCGCGTTTGCATGCGCATGTGCTCGCGCTGGTCATCGATCCGGATCAACGGGTGTTGATCAATGGCGAGCGGCGCCGAGTGTAGAGCGGGATCCGCCGGGGCGAAGTGACGGCGGCCACGCCGGGTGGGTGAGCAGCCGCACATCCGCCCCGGCGCGGGGGCCGGTCCGCACCGGGAGCGTGACCAGGGATGCTGGCCGCCGCGCCCCGCCGGTGCTCTCCTGGGAGGGGAGAACCGACGGCGACGGGCGCGGCGGCGGACGTGGCGTCCGGGTGCGGAGGCAGATCATGGTCCTGCCCGTGACGGTGGGGGCCGCGCGGTCCCCGGAAGGTATGACGGCGGCGGACTGGGCCGCGCGCGAGGCGGTCCTGCGGGCGGCTCCGCTCAGGTTCCTGCGGGCCCGGCGGCGGCCCGGAGCCGGGTCCCACCCGCCCGAGCCGGACCACTCCTGGCTCTCCGCGAAGGTCTCCGAACTGAGCACCCGCCACCCGCAGTTGGAGATCACCGTCGAGGAGGTCGCCGACGATCCGGCGAAGGCGCTCGCGGCGAGCACCGAGAAGTCGCAGCTGGTGGTGATCGGTTCGCGCCCCGCGCACGCCGTGACCACCCGGCTCACCGGCTCGCTCGCGCTCGGCCTGGTCGCGCACGCCCGCGGCCCGGTGGTCGTGGTGCCCGAGGGCAGCGCCCACGGTGCGGACACGGAGCGCCCCGTGGTGGCCGGGCTTGACCTGCGGACGGTGCCCGACCCGGTCCTCGCCCACGCGCTCCAGGCCGCCCGGCGCGAGCACCACCCGCTGCGGGCGGTCCACGTCTGGAGTCTCCAGGGGGTCTACTCCTACCCCTCCGCGCTGCCGAATCCGAAGGTGGGGGCCGATGCCAAGTCGGCGGCCTCCCCCGCGCTGCGCGCGGCGCTCGCGGCGGCCGGGGCCGGGGAGGCGGAGGTCCCCGTGGAGGGGGTGCTGCGCTCCGGGGCCGTCGGTCCGCAGCTGCTCCACTCCGCCGCCGGGGCCGGGCTCCTCGTCGTCGGCCACCGCGCGCGGCGGCATCTGCCGCTGGGTTCCCGGATCGGCCCGGTGACCCATGCGGCACTGCAGCACGCGGTGGCGCCGGTCGCGGTCGTGCCCTGCGAGTGAGCGGGCGTACGGCGCCGGACCCGGCCCTGGTCCGCAGCGGCACGTACGAGCACGCGCGTAGGCGGCGGTGCGGAGCGGCACGTACGAGCACGTACACGGCGGTGCGGGGTGTCCTGACCGCTCCGGGGCCGCCCGGGGCCGGGCCGCGTACCGCCCGACTTTCGCATCGGGCCACCCGGACCCACCATGGAGTGGCATCAGGGCACGAGTGCGGCCCGGGTGCGGCCCACGGAGTGAGGCCCGGGCAGCCGAGCGGCCGGTCCGTCCTCCCCCCGGGGTCGTGCCCCTCCGGCGATCCGCCCCGGCCGCGGCCACGCCCGCATCCGCCATCCGGCGAGGGAGAGCACGACATGCGCCGAGACGACCTTCCGGCCCCGGACACGGGCCTGCTCGTCACCCACTTCCTGACGGTCGCGGACGTACCGCGGTCGCGGGCGTTCTATACGGAGATCCTGGGCGGGGAGGTGGTGCTCGCCGAGAACCCGTGCATCGTCAAGCTCGCCAACAGCTGGATCCTCATGAACCCCGGTGGCGGCCCCACCCCCGACAAGCCCGATGTCACCCTGCACCCGCCCACCGATCCCGGGACCGCGACGAGCTTCCTCAACCTCCGCGTGGCCGACATCGCGGACTGCTACGAGCGGTGGTCGGCGAAGGGCGCGGAGTTCCTCACCCCGCCCCTCGACCGCAAGGCCGAACTCCGCTGCTATCTGCGGGACCCGGACGGCTACCTCATCGAGGTGGGCCAGTCCACGGGGCTGCTGGTGGGCATCCTGGCCGATCCGCCCGCCGGGAGCGCCTAGGAGCCCAGGAGCCGCTGCCGGTCGGGACGCCGGGACCGCCGCCGTGCACCGTCACTCCGCTCGACGTGGCCGGTGGTACCCGGCGGGTCACGGCCCGGCCCCCTGCTGCGCGCGCCCGGCAGGCGCGGGGCTCTCGCTGCGGGCGGCACGCAGGCGCGCGGTCAGTGCCGCGAGCGTGGCCGCCGCGCAGGGGATCCAGTAGCCGGAGCCCGGCCTCAGGTGCTCGGCGGTCCAGCCGGCCGCGGCGGCTCCGGCGGAGATGCCGGTGAGGATGCCGGTCACCGCGAGTGTCATGCCCTCGTTGAGCCGGTCCTCGGGCACCAGGGACTGTACGAGCGTGATCCCGGTGACCATCGCGGGGGCGCTGGCGCAACCGGTGAGGAAGAGGCAGCAGGCGAGCACGGGCAGGTCCCGGGCCAGCAGCGGCAGGGTGGTCAGCGCGGCCATGGCCGCCGTGCACCGGGCGAACCTCCGCGGCAGCGAGGCGGCCGGGGCCCGCAGCCCGAGGAGGAGCCCCGCCGCGCACGAACCGGCCGCCTGCAGAGCGAGCAGCGCGCCTCCCGCGCCCCGGTGCCCCCGCGCCTCGGCGAAGGCGAGGGTGGTGACCTCCAGGGCGCCGAAGATCACGCCCGTGCACACGAAGGTGAGCAGCACTCCCGGCATGCCCGCGGTCCGCAGCGGTGCCCGCCCCCGCGCCGTGCCGGAGCCCGTCGGCGGCTGCGTGCCGCGCTGGGCGCAGAACAGCAGGACGCCGGAGAGCAGCAGGGCGGCGCCCGCCAGGGTGCCCGCCTCCGGGAAGAGCGCCGTGCACAGGAAGGCGGCGAGCACCGGGCCGAGCATGAAGCAGGCCTCGTCCGCGACCTGTTCGAAGGAGTTGGCCACGTGCCGTGCCGCCGGGTCCTGCCGGTACAGGTGGCTCCAGCGGGCGCGGGCCATGCCGCCGGTGTTGGGGGCGCAGGAGGTGGCCGCGTAGGAGGCGAAGAGGGTCCAGTCGGGTGCCTCGCGGCGCACGCACAGGACCAGGACCGCGGAGGCCGAGGCGGAGAGGGCGACCGCGGGTATCGCGATCCGCGCCTGGCCGTGGCGGTCGACGAGCCGGGCGATCAGCGGCGCGACGACGGCCGTCACCCCGAGGCCGACCGCGGAGACGGCCCCGGCGAGGGCGTAGGAGCCCCGGGTGCCCGCGACCATGAGGACGAGGCTGACGCCGGACATCCCCATGGGCAGCCGGGCGAGCAGGCTGCCCGCGGTGAAGGCGGTGGCGCCCGGGGCGGAGAAGAGCCGGCGGTAGGGGCCCGGGGCGGGCCGAGGAAGGTGGTTGCCCATGGCGGACAGCCTCCGGTCGGGCGGTCCCGGGCGTCCAACACCTGTTGAGGGGCCATTGACGCACGGGAGTTGTCAATCGCGGCGATGCTTCAATGGCGCGGTGCCGCACGACATCGACCCCCGCCTCCTGCGGGCCTTTCTCGCCGTCGCCGAGGAGCTGCACTTCTCGCGTGCGGCGGCCCGGCTCCACCTCGCGCAGCAGGCCCTGAGCCGCGATATCGCCCGTCTGGAGCGGCAGTTGGGCGCCGCGCTGTTCCTGCGCACCACCCGGCGGGTCGAACTGACCGAGGCGGGCGACCGGCTCATTCCGTACGCGCGCCGCCTGGCCGAGGTCCAGGAGGCGCTGCTCGCGGCCTTCGCCCCCGACGCGGACCGGCCCCTGCTCGTCGACATCCGCGCCCCGGCGGCCACCGGCAACCGCGTACTGGAGGAGGCCCGACGGGCGTCGCCCGAGACCGAGTTGACCGCGCGTTTCCACAGCGGACTGACCGGGGCGGCCGAGGAGATCCTCGCGGGGCGCCTCGATGTCTCCTTCGGCCGCGTCGCGGGGCTCTCCGCCGCCGCGCGCAGCGGACTGGAGCACCGGCTGGTCCGTTACGAGGCGATGGCGGTGCTGCTGCCCGAGGACCATCCGCTGGCGGCGCTGCCCGCGATCCCGCTCGACCGGCTCGCGGGCGAGACCCTCTACACCGGGGCCGGGAACCCGGCGACGGCCGAGTGGACGGCGCTGGCCGAGCAGCTCTTCGCCGCGCGCGGCATCCGCTCCGCCGCGCCCTTCCCCTCCATCGACGGCGAGCAGGAGTTCGCCCGGCTGATGCGCAAGCAGGGCTGGTCCGTCCTCGCCACCACCCAGTTCCTCACCCTCGACGGGACGGTGCTGCGCCCGCTCACCGACCCCGTGCCGCTCGCCGCGGTCTCGCTGGTGTGGCGCCGGGGGCTGCGTCATCCGGGGCTCGACGCGCTGCTGTCGGCCGCCGCCGGGCTCGCCGGGCGGTACGGGTGGCTGGCGCGTCCGCCGGGCAGTTGGCTGCCGGGCCTCGATGCGCGGCTCGCGGGGGCCGAATCCGCTGGCCGGTAATGGTGTGACACAAGGGCACGATGTTCACGTATGGGTGTGCGCGTGGGTACCGTACGCTCACTTCGCGGGTCTCGCCGCTGCGTTCGGGAAGGAATCTGGCATGCCGGAAACTCCGTCGTTCTCCGTCGAGGATGTCGACTTCGAGGCCACGTACCAGGGGGCTCCGCCGGTCAGGGGCTCGGAGGTGACCTTCTCCGTCACCCCGTGGGACATCGGCGAGGCGCAGCACTTCGTGGCCCGTCTGGAGGGCGAGGGCAGGCTCGCCGGGGAGATCCTCGACGCGGGCAGCGGCCTCGGGGAGAACGCGCTCTTCCTCGCGGGCAAGGGCCACCGGGTGACCGGCGTCGACGCCGCGGCGACCGCGCTCGACCGGGCGCGGCGGCGGGCCGAAGAGCTGGGCGTGACCGCCGAGTTCGTGCAGTCGGACGCGACGCGGCTGGCCGAGCTGGAGGACGGGCGGTTCACCACCGTCCTGGACAGCGCGCTCTACCACTGCCTGAGCGAGCAGCAGCAGCGCGCGTACGCCGAGGCGCTGCACCGCGTCACGGCGCCCGGCGCGCAGCTGCACCTCTTCTGCTTCGCGGACGAGGCCACCGGGTTCGTGCTGCCGCAGTTCCAGGTCAGCCGGGAGAACCTGCACGCCAACCTGGGCCCCCGGTGGGACATCCAGGACATCCGGCCGGACTTCTACACCATGGCCCTGACCAAGGAGAAGCTGGCGGAGGCCACCGAGGGCTATGTGCGGCTGGGCCTGCACGTCGACCCGGACGAGGTGCAGTGGGACGAGCAGGGCCGGGCCACCGGGATGATCTGGTACCTGCACGCGATTCGCCGCTGAGGCGGCGGGAGTTCGGGGAGTCTCGGGGGTTCACGTCGTCCGAGCCGAGGGGCGTCCCGCGCGCAGGGCCGTGCGGGAGGCGGGGGCGTCGCGGCCGTGTCCGGTGCATGTCACCGGCCTGCAACAGCCGGTGGACTGCGCCCGGAACCAGGCTAGTTTGCCGATCATGAGTCCTTACGCGCACCTCGTCCTCGCCGCCGGCGGCTCCCGTGGCGGCTCCTCGGGTTCCCGTGGCGGCGGTTACCGGGGCGGCGGCTATCACAACGGCACGACCGGGGGCGGCGGCCTGAGCAGCGGCACCATGCTCGCTCTGCTCTTCGGCCTCCTGCTCGTGGTGGGCGTCTTCGCCTGGATCCGCCACGCGGGCAACTCCCGCGACTGACCGGGACGTTCGGCCCGCCACGGGTCGTACGGCCGGGGAGCGGGCGCCCTCCCCCGCAGGACCGGCGTGCTGCCGGGCGGCGGACCGCCCGGCAGCCGCGGACTCAGCGCAGGTGGCTGCCGAGCAGCGCCTTGGTCACCGGGGCGCCGAGGTCCCCGGGCCCGAAGGCGGTCGCACCCGTGGTGGTCACCCCCTCGGCGGTGCCGCGCAGGGACCACAGCGCACCGGCCGAGGCGTTCTCGGCGGTGGAGGAGACCGCGAGGTCGCGGTGGCCGTCACCGTTCACATCGAGCAGCGCGCAGGCCGCCCCGAACTTGTCGCCCTTCTCGGCGACTCCGGGCACCCCGGGGCTGTTCTGGTGGAAGACCTGGCTGCCCTCGCCGGTGACGCCGGAGGGGCTCCCGTGGAGCAGGGCGGCCGAACCGGCGTCGGTCAGGCCGCTGAAGTCCTCGCCGCTGATGCCGAGCGCGACCTCCGCGCGGCCGTCGCCGGTCACATCGGCCACCGCGACACAGGAGCCCGTACGGTCGCCCTTCTCCTCGGCCCCGTAGAAGCCGGGCAGGCTCTGGTCGAAGGACTGGGTGCGCTCGGCGGAGGGGCCCTCGGCGGAGCCGTGCACGACGGTGACCTTGCCGGTGCCCTCGCCCGCGCCGATGACCACATCGCCGTAGCCGTCGCCGTCGACATCGCCCACGGCGGTCGCCCCGTCGTCGCCGATGCTGCCGATCTCCCCGAGGGTGCCGCTGTTCTTGAAGCCGGAGGCGCCGCCGAGCAGGACGTGGTTGCCCCAGACTCCGTCGCCCTCGTACTCCCAGACAGCGATGTCATCGCGCCGGTCGCCGTTGACGTCGCCGACCGCCTCGGCCTCGACCGGGCCGCTGAGCGAGTGGGGTCCGTCGACGCAGGAGTCGTCGGTGTCGCAGCCGGGGCCCTCGTCGTCGTAGCCCCACCACTGGGACCTGTCGAGGAAGTCGAGCCGCTGGGCGGGCTCTCCGGCGCGGGTGAGCGGGCCCTTCCAGAGGTTCGCCTGCTGGGTGACGGGGTCGTCGCCCTCGACCTCGGCGTCGCCGAAGAGGGCGAGGTCGGCCTGGCCGTCACCGTCGAAGTCGCCGATCTGCGGGGCCTGTCCGAACCCGGCGAGCGCGGTGCCGCCGCTCAGGCCCGAGGGCGAGCCCCAGAGGACCACGCCGCCCGGCGATCCGGCGGCGGAGCCGACCACCAGGTCGCTGTAGCCGTCGCCGTCCAGGTCGCCCTTGCTGAAGCTCCGGCCGAAGTGCTGCTGCGCGACGGCCGAGCCGGGCACCCCGCCGGTCGAGCGGCTGACCAGCGTGCGCTCGGCGGGGTCGAGTCCGTCCGCCGAGCCGTACGTCACGGCCAGGTACCCGGCTCCCGCCTTGCCGGAGACGGTGCCGCCGGGGGCGCCGGAGACCAGGTCCGCGTACCCGTCGCCGTTGAAGTCGTCGGCCGGGGCGGCCTTGCCCTCCGCGGCGTGCGCCTGCTCGGGGGTGAGCGACCAGATGCTCAGGCCGCCCGCCACCAGGAGCGCGGCGGCCAGCGGCGCCGCCGCACGGCCGCGGCGCCGGGTGCCGCGGGAACCGGAGTGTCGTATCAGGGGCATACAGGAGTTCCTTCGCTCGTCATGCGATGTCCACCTGGGTGGACGGCGAAGGGGGGCCGATGGTTGTGCGCTCTGCGGGATCCGGGAAGCGTGCCGGGGCGGGGGCCGGCTCCGGGCACGGGGCGCCGAGCGGTGCGGCGGCCCCTAGGGGGTCGGGATGCCGCCGGGCCGGGCCGGGCGGCCGAAGCGCACCGGTACGCCGGGCGAGTAGAGCACGCTCACCGGCGGGCCGACGGGGCGCGGCAGACCCGCGGCGGCGACCAGGTCCTCCTCGCAGGACAGGAGTTCGGCCCGGTGCAGCGGCCAGCGCGGGTGGGTGTTCGGCAGGTAGAGGGACCGGCCGAGGAAGGTGTTGTGCATGCCCCAGCGGGCGGTCAGGAAGTGCTCCAGAGCGGTGGGCTCCGCGAGGCGCGGGCCGCGCCGTACGACGATCCGGCTTCCGGCGCCGCGCGGTCCCGGCCAGCGCCGCCTGCTGGTGTAGGTGAGGAGGTCGCCCTCCTGCCGTACGGACATCTTCGACCACAGATACGGCAGCCGGAAGGCGGACCGGGCGACGGCGACGGGTATCAGCCGGGAGGCGTCCAGCGAGCGGAAGACCACTCCGCGCCGCCCCCGCTCGTCCACGGAGTACAGGCGCACATTGGTCTCCGGGAAGGTGCCGAGGTACGGGATGCCCGGGAGCCGGAACCAGCCGACGCGGTGCATGCGGAAGGCGACCAGGCCCACATAGGTCAGGCCGTCGAGGGTGTCGGGCACCGTGCCCTCGGGGAGCAGCGGGGCCACGTCCTCGGGCGGGTAGGCCCAGTGCAGGAAGGCGAGGTCCAGCCAGGACTGGGTGAGCAGCGGGCCGGTGGCGGGTCCGGGCGGCGGGTCGGCCGTGATGGGCTCGGGCTCCTGGATCAGGGACACCCCAGCAGCATCGCAGTGCGCGCGCGGGGCGCGGTAGGGCCGCGGGTCCGCGCGCGGTGTGACCTTCGTCCCGCCGAGAGCGGTATGGGGCGTTCCGGTACCGGTGCCGGGCGACCCGGCGGGACCGGTGGCCGTGCGGTGAGTCCATGCGCGCCGCGCTCGCGTCCATGGACCTGCCCCGCGCGGCGGCTGCCGGCTCGGGCTCGCCCTGCCGGATCCGCACACGGCGGGTGCCGCGCACGCGGTGCGCTGCGCCAATGCGACGGTCGGCTGGGTGGACGGCGTCAATGTGCTGGCCGAGGTCCGCCCGGGCTGAGCGGGGCGGACTGCCCGCCGGTCCCCTCCGCGCGGGTGGCGGCCTCGAAGGAGCGGCGGGCGAGGGCGGCCAAGTCCCGTGCCGCGCCGACCAGTTGGTGGCCCCTGCGGTGGACGGCGCGCAGCCGCCGGTGGAGGTCGAGTCCGGTCACCGGGACGGCGACGAGGGTGCCCGCGGCGAGGTCCCGGGCCACCGCGAGGCTGCTGAGGACGGCGGGCGCGACGCCCTCGGCGACCGCGGTCTTGATCGCGGTGGTGGAGGAGAGCTCCAGGAGGGGTTCGGCGAGAGGCGCCTCGGTGCCCCGGGCGAGGGCGCGCTCCAGGGAGAGCCGGGTGCCCGAGCCGCGCTCCCGGCTGACCAGCGGTGTCGCGGCCAGTTCCGCGGGGGTGATCCCGGTGCGGGCGCGGCGGCTCCAGGGGTGCCCGGGGGCCACGATCAGGGTCAGCTCGTCGCGGCCCACGACTTGCGAGCGCAGTGCTCCGGGGACGCGCGGGCTCTCCACGAAGCCGATCCGGGCGCTGCCGTCCAGGACGGCGGCCACCACCTCGTCCGAGTTGCCGGTGGTCAGGGCGATGGTGGTGCCGGGCACGGTGGCGTGGAACCGTACCAGCCAGTGCGGGAGCAGGTACTCCGCGATGGTCATGCTGGCGGCGACCGGGAGCCGGGACTCGGCGCCGTGGTGCAGGGAGGCGATGCCCGCTTCGAGGGTGGCGGCGGCCTCGACGGCGGTGCGGGCCCAGTCGGTGACCAGGGCGCCGTGCTCGGTCAGCCGGGAGCCGGTGGGCGAGCGGGTGAGCAGTTCGAGGCCGAGGCGGCGCTCCAGGTGCCGCAGCCGGGAGCTGGCAGCGGGCTGGCTGATGCCGTGCGCCCGGGCGGCCGCCCCGACGCTGCCGAGGCGGGCGACGGAGAGCAGCAGGTCGAAGGGGCCGAGGTCGCTGACCCGGTTGGGCAGAGGCATAGGCCCAGTCTATGACCCCATGCCGTACCGGCCCCTACCGGAGCGGGGACGGGCCTTCGAGAGTGGACCCCATGAGCACCCCTGCCGCCGTCCGGGACCGCAGCCCGATCCCGCCGAAGGACCCCAGGACGGGTCCGGAGACTTCCGCCCGCTCCACGACGGACGACGAGAGCCCCCGGACGCGATCCGGGTACGCCCGGCCACCGGGCCGGGTGCTGAGCGCGCTGGACCGCCCGGCCGACCTCTTCCGGCATCTGGGCCCGAACTGGTTCGCCTGCGTGATGGGCACCGGCATCGTGGCGAACGCGGCGGCCGGGCTGCCCCTCCACGCCCCGGGGCTGCGTCCCCTCGCCACCGCCGTCTGGGCGCTCGCGGCGCTGCTGCTGCTCGCGCTCACCGCGGCCTGGGCCGTGCACTGGACCCGCCACCGGGAAGCGGCCCTCGGCCACGCCCGCCACCCGGTGGCGGCGCACTACTGGGGCGCCCCGGCGATGGCGCTGGTGACGGTGGGCGCCGGGACCCTGTCCCTCGGCCGGGACTGGATCGGCGCCGAGGCCGCGCTCGGCGTCGACGCGGTGCTGTGGTCCGCCGGGACCCTGCTCGGCCTCGCCACCTGCGTCTGGATTCCGTACCGGGCGATCACCGGGCGCCCGGCGGCGGCCGGTTCCGCCTTCGGGGGCTGGCTGATGCCGGTGGTCCCGCCGATGGTCTCGGCGGCCGGGGGCGCCGCGCTCGTCTCGCATCTGCCGCCGGGGCAGGGCCGGCTCGCGCTGCTGCTCGCCTGCTACGCGATGTTCGGGATCAGCCTCTTCGCCGCGCTGCTCGTGCTGACCCAGGTCTGGGGCAGGCTGGTCCACCACGGCCCCGGCCCGGCCGCCCTGGTGCCGACGCTCTGGCTCGTGCTCGGCCCCCTCGGGCAGTCGGTGACCGCCGCGAACCTCCTGGGCGGGGCCGCACCGCTCGCCCTGCCGGGGCCCTACGCCACCGGCGCGGAGGTCTTCGGCTTCCTCTACGGGGTGCCGGTCTGGGGGTTCGCCATGCTGTGGCTGGCGCTCGCCGCGGCCCTCACGGTGCGCACCGCACGGGGCGGCCTGCCCTTCTCGCTGAGCTGGTGGAGCTTCACCTTCCCGCTCGGCACCTGTGTCACCGGCAGCAGCGCCCTGGCGCTCCGGCTGGACTCCGCGCTGTTCACCGGGGCCGCTCTCGCTCTCTACGCCCTGCTCGTGGCCGCCTGGGTGACGGTGGCCTGGCGGACGGCGCGGGGCGCCCTGTCGGGGCGGCTCTTCCTGCCCCCGGCGCCCGCACCCGCTCAGTCGGTGTCCGCCGGGTCCTGACCGCTGAGCACGCTCCCCCGGAAGTCCCTGGGCGAGGTGCCGAAGGCGGTACGGAAGGCGCGGGTGAAGTCGGAGGCGTTGGCGAAGCACCAGCGGGCGGCGATCGCGTGGATGCGGGTGGCCGCCTGGGCCGGGTCGGCCAGGTCGCGCCGGGCCCGCTCCAGGCGTCTGCGGCGGATCCACGCGGCGACCGTCGCCTCCTCGTTCTCGAAGAGGCGGTGCAGATAGCTGACGGAGATGTGGTGCGCCTCGGCGATCGCGGACGGGGTCAGCTCGGCCTCGTGCAGGTTCTCCAGGATGAAGGCCTTGATCCGCAGGACCAGGGAGCGCCGGTGGGACTCCGGGCTGAGCGCGCTCTCGGCGTCGAAGGCCTGGGCGAGGAGCCCGGAGAAGAGGTCGATCATCAGCATCCCGAGGC
The DNA here is from genome assembly GCF_025643355.1 of Streptomyces sp. SCSIO ZS0520. NCBI lineage: Bacteria > Bacillati > Actinomycetota > Actinomycetes > Kitasatosporales > Streptomycetaceae > Streptomyces > Streptomyces sp. SCSIO ZS0520. The sequence goes on from NZ_CP092644.1 coordinate 86,487, forward strand.
GGGGCGCGTCCGCGGGCTGGTACTGGCGGGCGGGTCCGGCGAGCTGGGTCAGCAACTGGCCGAGCAGCGCGCCGTATCCGGTGCGTGCGCTGGGGCGCAGCCGTCCCGCCTCCTGGATCTGGCGGCGGGGCAGCGGCACCAGCGCCTTGGGGATCTCCACCGCCCCGCAGGCGTAGAGCCCGCTGCCGGAGCCCACGTGCACGACGCTCGGCCGGGAGCTGTCGGCGACGACCAGTTCACGCGAGCCGACCGTGTACTGCTCCTCGCCCCGGCTGATCCGCAGCGAGCCGCACAACGGCACCGAGACGTGCAGGAGTTCGGGGTCCGAGCGGCGGACGTGCCGGGCCGTGCGCCGGAAGACCAGCGGCTTGCACTGCGCGGGCCAGGCCGTGACGACGCCCAGGTCCATGAAGCGGTAGCGCGCCCAGAAGTCGTCCCGGTGCTCGCTGAACAGCTCCCCTTCGGCATGTCTCTCGCCGACCAGCTCCTGCCAGTACTCGAGTCGCTCGACTTCCGCTACGTCCCCGCACTGCAGCACCCTCTCGGTGAGCATCCGCGCCTCCGTCTGCGTTCCGAGCGCCTTGCCGTGTCAAGGCGTGCAAGGAGTACACAGGGCGGCGATATACGTCTGCTGAACGTCCGCACAGCGCCCCGGTCAGGGGGCTGCGCCGCGCGGCGGAGGAGGTCAGGGAACGTACGTGGTGGCGAGGGCGCTCTCGTGGAGGCTGCCGAGGTAGAGCCGTCCCTCGCGTTCCCGGACGCTGGTGACCATCGCGTAGGAGCCGCCCTCGGCCTGGAGGTCGTGGACGAGGCTCCCGTCGAGGGAGACGGCGAGGACCCAGGTGGTGCGCGCGGGCCCGGGGCTCGCCCACTGCGGCAGCGCCCACACCAGCCGCCGCAGCAGCCCGGGCAGCGGCAGCAGCCGGTCGAGCAGCGGATTGCGCGGGGTGGCGAGGGCCACCCAGATCAGGCCGTCGCTGCCGAGGGCGAGGTTGTCCGGGAATCCCGGCAGATTGCCGAGGAGTTCCTCGCGGGTGCCCGCCTTCGGCCCGGTCAGCCAGTAGCGGGTGAGGCAGTAGCCGCCGGTCTCGGCGAGGACGAGGAAGGAGCGGTCCGGCGCCAGGACCAGGCCGTTGGCGAAGTGCAGCCCGTCCAGGAGGGTGTCCACCCGGCCGTCGGGGCGGCGCCGCAGCAGCCGCCCGGTCCCGGAGTGCTCGATGAGGTCGCCGAGGTAGTGCTCCAGGTCGAAGCGGCGGCTGGAGGCGGTGAAGTAGACGGTGCCGTCGGCCGGGTCGAGGACGACGTTGCTGGCGAAGGTCAGCGGCTCGCCCTCGACTTGGCCGACCAGCACCTCGACGCTGCCGAGCCCGGCGCCCGCGTCACCGGTGGCCGCTTGCCCGGCATCCGCGTCGCCGGTTTCTGCCTGCCCGGCGTCCCCGCTCTCCCCGGCGCCCGCGGGCGTGACGCGCAGCAGTCCGCGGCGGCTGTCGCAGACCAGGAGGGTGCCGTCCGGGCAGAACTCCAGGCCGAGGGGTCTGCCGCCGGTGCGGGCCAGGGTGGCGACCTCCCCCGTGTCCGGGTCGACCCGCAGCAGCCGCCCGTCGGCGACCCCGGTGAGGATCCGGCCCTCGGCGTCCAGGACGACGTCCTCGGGCCCGGCGGCGGGGAGTGCGAGCCGGTGCACCGGGGGCAGCGGGGGCGTGCTCACGCGCTGCCGGGCCCGCTCCGGAGCGGCGGGCGCCTTCCACTTCCGCGGGCGCATCGCGTCCCCCTTCGGCTCGCGGCGGCCTCACGTCTTCCGTACCGGAAAGGGCACTCGGGGTGCCGGGGCGGGAGGGCGCCGGATCTCAGCGTAGGGGTACGAGCAGGCTGATGCGCTTGCCGCCGTCCGGGAGCAGGGCGATGTCGATCTCCCGGGCCAGGCGCCGGATCAGGGGCCAGCCGTAGCCGCCGGGGGTCATGGCGCGGCCCTGGGGCAGCACCCGGGGGAAGCTGCTGCTGCGGTCGCTCACCGAGAGTCGCAGTCCGCCCGTCGTCACGGCGGTGCGGAACTCGGCCACGCCACCACCGTGGCGCAGCGCGTTGGTGACCAGTTCGGTGGCGACCAGGAGGGCGTCGCTCACCGGGGAGACCTCCCCCGGCCGGGCACGTTCCGCCAGCAGTTCCTCCACCGCGCGGCGGGCCTCGGCCGCGCTCTGCGGTTCGGCGAGCCGCAGCTCCTGGCCGACCGGTTCCCCGGCGCCGTCCTCGGGCCTCGTCCGGCACTCCATCGCACATCACTCCCCGTAGCACTGCTGCTCGGCTGCCCGCAGCTTCGGGCATTACACCCGGGCATCCGGCGGGGCCTGCGGGGCGACCGGGCGCGGGGGCGGCGCGCGCCCGGGAGCGGAGATCGGCGAGGGCCCGGCGCGGGGCCTTCGAGGAGCGCTGGGGCACGGTGATCGACTGGGCCGGAGGCACCCTCGTGACCTGCGAGAATACGGAAAGGGCAGTCGGCCTCGGGAGTCGGGACCGAAGGTCACTTGACGGGTGGGCCACCCGCGTTCTTCACTGCCTGAGGCCACATTCCGGCCCGGGACCTCACCTTCACAAGAAAGTCGCACAACATGCTGGTTGACGCCGCTGCCGCTGAAGTCGGGCAGTTCCTGCTCGGAGACTCCTTTCCGTGCCTCGCCGGCCGTTCGGCCTGGCGACAGGGCGGCATCACCCATCATCACTACACCTGGCTCGGGGAGGATTCCGCGGCCCGCCTGATGGCGGCCGATCTGGAGCGGTACGTGAAGTCCGTGGACTGGGAGGCCAAGCCCTTCACCAGCTTCGTCGCCACCTTCTCCGGTCCGCTGGACCTGAGCGACGTCGACTTCGAGTGCCGGATGTGGGAGCACCTCCAGGCCCTGCACGACCACGACAGCGTGGCGCACACCTGGGCCGAGGGCTACGAGTCCGACCCCGCCTCAGGACGCTTCGCCTACAGCGTCGCCGGGCACCCCTTCTTCGTCATCGGACTGCACGAGACGCACAGCAGGGTCGGCCGCCGCCCGCCCTTCCCGATGCTGGCCTTCAACTCGCACGCGCAGTTCGACCGGATCAAGGCGGCGGGCCTGTGGGACCGCCTCCAGGAGAAGATACGCAAGCAGGACGTGCAGCTGTCCGGCAGCATCAACCCGAACCTGGTGGAGTACGAGGAGCTGTCCGAGGCCCGCCGCTACTCGGGGCGGCGCAAGCCCTCGGACTGGGCCTGCCCCTTCAGCGCCCGGATCTGAACCCGCGCCGGTCCGCGCCGGGCGGCACCGGCCCGGCGCGGCACCGCGCACCGCGCCTCACGGCTGGAGCCGGGTGACCTCCCAGCCGTCGGCTCCGCTCTCGTAGCGGAGCCGTTCGTGCAGGCGGTCGGCGCCGTCCGCCCAGAACTCGACGGACTCGGGCACCAGCAGGAAGCCGACATACGAGGCGGGGCGGGGCAGCGGGGCCTCCGGAGCCGCGAGCCCCAGGGCCCTCGCCCGCAGCTCCTCGGCGTGCGCGAGGTCGCGCAGCGGCTCGCTCTGCCGGGAGGCCGTGGTCATGGCATGGGTGAACACCGGCCGGGCCTGCCACAGGGCGTCGGAGTCCGCCGCGGGCAGCGGGCGTGCCGGGCCCGCGACGGCGATCTGGCGGCTGCTCTCCCGCCAGTACAGGACGCCGGAGGCCCAGGGGTTGGCGGCGATCTCGCGGCCCTTGCGGCTCCCGGCGTGCGAGGCGAAGACCAGGCCCTCGTCGGTGACCTGGTTCAGGACGACGGTCCGCGAGGAGGTCCGGCCCCGGGCGTCCGCGGTGGCCAGGGCCAGGGCCCGGGGCTCCCGGACGCCGAGGCGGGTGGCCTCGTCCAGCCACTCGCGCAGGAGCCCGAGCGGCTGCGCGGGGGGCTCGGCGTACTCGGGGAACGCGGTCCTCAGCGTCCCGGTCAGCGACTCCGACCTGCTGCTGCTCATACGCACTCCTCGCTTCTCGTCCCGGCCCGCGGCGGGGGCCGGTCACACCGTCAGGGTGCCCTCGATCACCACGACGCCGTCCCCCGCGACCTCGACGGTGTCCACCCGCTCCCCCTGCCCCAGGGCGAGGGCCCGCATCGGGGAGGGGCGGCCGATCTCCACGCCCTGGGTGATCTCGATCCGGGTGCCGTAGGGGGCGAGGCCGTGCCGGGCGAGGTGGATCGCCAGCGGACCGGCCGCGGATCCGGTGGCCGCGTCCTCGACGACGCCGTAGGCCGGGGAGAACATCCGGCTGCGCCACCGGCCGCCCGCCCCGGCGAAGCAGTTGGTGGCCATGTCGGGGAAGGCGCCGAGCGCCCGGTGGTCCGGGTCGAGGGCGGAGAGCGCCGCCACGCTGTCGAGGCCGACGAAGACATGCCGGGGGCCGTTGCGGTAGATCTCCACCGGCAGGGTGGAGCCGTCGAGGCCGAGGGCGGCGAGGAGTTCGGGAGCCCGGTCGAAGGGCTCCCAGGTGGGGACCGGCTGCCGCATGCGCGCGGCCCGCACCACCGGGCCCTCGCGCTCCAGCTCGAAGGGGATGACACCCATGGCGGTCTCCAGGCGCAGCCGCTCCGCCTCGGTACGGGTGCCGAGCGCGATCGCCGTGCCGAGCAACGGGTGCCCGGCGAACGGCAGTTCGTTGACCGGGGTGAAGATGCGCACCCGGGCGTCGCCGCCCTCCCGGGGCTGGAGGACGAAGGTGGTCTCGGAGAGGTTCATCTCGCGGGCGATGCGCTGCATGCGGGCGGCGGGCAGGTCGTCGCCGTCGAAGAACACGGCGACCGGGTTGCCGGTGAGCGGTTTTCTCGCGAACGCGTCGACGACGACATAGGCATGCATGGAGCCTCCAGCGGGTCAGCGGTCGGTGCCGGGCGGGCGCGGTCCCCGGGCCCTCAGGTCCCCCAGGCCTGGACCACGGAGAGCGCCTGCCAGGGGGTGAGTCTCGGATCGCACAGGCTGGTGTAGCGGTCGCCGACGTGGTCGAGTGCCGCGTCCCCGGAGACGCACTCGGTGACCTCGTCCGGGGTGGTCTCCAGGTGCAGCCCGCCGGGCACGCCGCCCTCGCCGCGGACCGCCGCGCAGAAGCGGGACACCTCCTGGGCGAGGGTGCGCACCCGCCGGGTCTTGTGACCGCCGGGCGCGGTGAGGGTGTTGCCGTGCATCGGATCGCTCAGCCAGATCACCGGGTGCCCGGCCGCGCGTACCGCGGCGACCAACCGGGGCAGCAGCTCGGCGACCTTCTCGGCGCCCATCCGGGCGATCAGGGTGAGCCGTCCCGCCTCCCGCTCCGGGTCCAACCGCGCGCACAGCGCGAGGAGTTCAGCGGGGGTCGTCCCCGGGCCGACCTTGCAGGCCACCGGGTTGCCCACCTCAGCGAGCAGGGCGACATGGGCGCCGGTGACCTGCCGGGTGCGCTCCCCGATCCACGGCCAGTGGGTGGAGCCGAGGAAGGGGGTGCCGTCCTCGGCGGTGCGGACCAGGGGCACTTCGTAGTCCATCAGGAGCGCCTCGTGGCTGGTCCACACCGCGGCCTCGGGCGGGGCGGTCCCGGCGCCGGGGCGCCAGCCGAGGTGCCCGAGGAGTTCGGCGGCGGCCATGTAGCCGGTGAGGATGCGCAGCGGGTCGGGGCGTCTGCTGTCCGCGTCGGGTTCGGGCGCGTTCACCATGTGGCCGCGGTAGGAGGGGAGTTCGCAGTCGCCCACCCGCTCGGTCGGCCGGGAGCGCGGCTTGGCGAACTGCCCGGCGATACGGCCCACCCGGATCACCGGGCGGTGCGCGGTCGCCCGCAGGGCCCCGGCGAGCAGGTCGAGCACGGCACGCTTGCGGGCGGCGTCCACCCGGGTGCACTCCCGGGGGTCCTCCGCGCAGTCCCCCGCCTGGACGACGAGCGCCTCTCCGCGGGCGACCGCGGCGAGCCGGGTCCGCAGCCGGGCGATGTCCTCGGCGCGCACCAGCGGCGGCCGGGCCGCCAGTGCCTCCCGGACCCGGCGCACCTGGCGGGGATCGCCCCACCGCGGCTGCTGCAGCGCCTCGCTGACACGGATCTCGCGGACAGCCTCTTCCATCGGGACTCCGATCCTGCGGCGGGCATGGCGTCTCGGCTCGGGCGGCGCTCGGTCCCGGAGATCCGCCCGACGCCGGGTCGGGCTGCTTCTCCGGGTACGTGCACAGTCGTACGGCGCGCGGTGCTCCCCGCCCCGCGAGCAGGGCAGGGCGGAGCAGGGCAGGACAGGGCGGAACAGGGCGGCTCAGGTCCCGGCGCGCGGAGGCTGGAGCGAGGTGCCCTCCCCGGGGCCGTCGCACTCTCCCAGAAAGCACCCGCCCCGCGGGAGGGGCGGCACTCCGCTGTTGCACACCAACCCGCTTGCTGAGCAAGGGAGTTGGGGCCTGGGCAAGGGGGTTGGGACCGCGGCCCGCCGGTGCGGGCCCCCGGACGCGAGTGCGCCTGCCGCGCGGGGAGCGTGGCAGGCGCACCGGGGACCGCGAGCACGGCTCACGGGGTACGGCTCACGGGGTACGGGCTCAGGCGAGCCGGTGGTCTCAGGGGTACTGGACGATCTTCGACGGCACGGTGTCCTCGCCGGAGGTCGGGTCGCCGAGGTCGTTGATGACGTGGTCGTACTGGCCCTTGCCGCCGAGCGAGACGACGAGCAGGTGGTGGAACTTCACCCCGGGGGCGTTGGGCGCCGCGAAGCCGTGGCCCTGGCGGATGGTGGGGTCGACGTTGTAGAAGCAGTAGCTGCCGAGTCCCCAGCCCTCGTGGGTGGTGACCGAGTCGGCGACCTTGTAGGCGGCGAAGCCCTTCAGGTCGCCGTTCTGGATGGCGCCCTGGTCGGGGGCGTCGTAGGCCTTCTCGTTCTGGTAGAAGATCGTGCGGCCGCGTTCGCCGTTCCACTGGACGTCGTACTTGTTGAAGTGCTCGACGAAGAGTCCGGTGGCGAGCACGTCGTCGCCCTCGACCCGGACGCCGTAGTCGGCGCGGTTGGTCTCCCAGCCGACGCCGTCGCCGTGGTCCGCGCGCCAGACCCAGGTGTGGTCGACGACGGTGTGCCTGCTGTTGATCACCATGCTGGTGGTGGCCTTGCCGGGCCCGGCGCCGCCGATGCGGATGAAGACGTCCTGGACGGTGATCGGGTTCTCGGCGTGGTCGGCGGAGGCGCCGTCGGGGCCGACCTCGAGCAGGGTCTCCGAGTTGGTGCTGCCCGCGTCGAGGAGGAGGCCGGCGAGGCGTACGCCGTCGACATCGGCCACCTTCAGCGCGGTGACACCGTTGTCGGGGATCAGGGTGGCGTAGCCGAGCCCGAGGACCACGGTGTTCGCGCGGGTGACCTCGATGGCCCGGTCGACGTGGTAGATGCCGGGCGTGAAGAGGAGGTTGAGGCCCTGGCCGAGCGCGTCGTTGATGGCCGCGGCGTCGGCGCCCTCCTTGACCACGTAGAACTCGCTGAGCGGCAGCGAGGTGCCGCGCGGGGTGCCGTTGCCCCAGGTGGTGCCCCTGGCGTCGGTCCGCTTCTCGGGGACGAAGACCTTGAACTCCTCGCCGTCCAGGTAGAGGAAGGGCTTCTCGCGGGAGACGGGGGTGGTCTGCAGGGTGGTGTACGGGGGCTCCGGGAAGCTGTCCCCGGGGGCGCCCTCGACGCCGGAGAAGACCATGTTCCAGACCGCGTTCTCCCAGCCGCCGACCGAGCTGTCGCGGGTGTACCACTGCTGCTGCGAGTACGGGGTCACCTTGCCGTCGATGCGGCTGTCGGCGATGTAGCCGCCGCTGGCCCAGCCGTAGCCGTCGGGGGCCAGGTTGAGGTCGCCCCTGACGTGCATCCGGCGGAAGGGCGCGGCCTGCGAGACGGCCCAGCGGTTGCTGCCGCTCACCGGGACCAGGGCGAGGTTCTCGGCGGAGCGCCAGAAGTTCTGGGTGGCGTTGCCGTCGAACCAGCCCGCGTCCACCGTGACGTCCCCGTTGATGGTGGTGTCGTCGGGGACCAGGCCGAGCCCGGCGATGGCGGTGTAGAAGCCGAGTTGGGCGTTGAGGCCGTTGTAGGTGCCCGGCTTGAAGAAGAGGGCGTAGCGGCCGGTGCCGAACTGGGCCTTCTCCTGCTTGGTGAAGATCTCGTCCAGCTTGGCCTGGATGTCCGGGGTGGCGGGGTCGAAGACCAGGACGTTGGGCCCGAGGTCGGGGGCGGCCGCGCGGCCCGCCCCGGCGCCGCCCGGGGTGGCGGGGGCGGGGGCCGCGGCGGCGCTCTGGGCGGAGAGCAGTCCCGCGGCGGGGACGGCCGCGGCGGCGGCCGCCAGGATCGTCCGGCGGGCGGGCCGGCCTTCCGTCGGGGTGGGACGGCCCGTCGGCTCGGTGGGGGGTGTAGGCATGGGCGCTTTCTCCTACTTCACTAAATGAACGGTGGAAGACTCATGAGCGCGCTCGCTGCCCAGTCATGGTTCTGACTTGTGAACACGGCGTCAAGACTCGTGCCGCAACTCCTTCAAGCAGCAGAGGAATTGCGCCCTGCCGACCGCCGCCCCACTCCCCCGCGCTCCCTCGCTTCAGCGGGCGCTCGGCGAGTGCTCAGCGGGCGCCCATCAGGTGCTCGACGGCGAGCTGGTCGAGGTGTTCGAAGGCCATGCCGCGGGCGCCCGCCGCCTCGGCGTCGAAGTCCTCGAAGGCGCTGCGGTCGGCGAGGAGTTCGGCCGGGCTCTCGCCGAAGTGCAGGGTGGGGCGGGCGAGTTCGTCGAGGCGGGCGGCCTTCAGCGCGGACTGCACCTCGGGGTCGGCGCGGAAGGCGGCGGCGCGCTCCTTGAGCAGCAGATAGGTGCGCATACAGCCCGCGGCACAGGCCCACACCCCCTCGGCGTCCTCGGTGCGCGGCGGCTTGAAGTCGAAGTGCCGGGGGCCTTCGTACCCCGCGCTCTCCAGGAGGTCGACGAGCCAGAAGGCGTCGCGCAGATTGCCCGCGCCGAAGCGGAGGTCCTGGTCGTACTTGATCCCGCTCTGGCCGTTGAGGTCGAGGTGGAAGAGCTTGCCCGCCCACAGGGCCTGGGCGATGCCGTGGGTGTAGTTGAGCCCGGCCATCTGCTCGTGCCCGGTCTCCGGGTTCACGCCGAAGAGTTCGGGGCGCTCCAGGCGTTCGATGAAGGCGAGGGCGTGGCCGACGGTGGGCAGCAGGATGTCGCCGCGCGGTTCGTTCGGCTTCGGCTCCAGGGCGAAGCGCAGCGGGTAGCCCTGCTCCACCACGTAGTCGGCGAGCAGGTCGAAGGCCTCCTTGAGGCGGTCGAGGGCGAGGCGGACGTCCTTGGCGGCACCGGACTCGGCGCCCTCGCGCCCGCCCCAGGCGACATAGGTGCGGGCGCCGAGCGCGGCGGCGAGGTCGATGTTGCGCAGGGTCTTGCGCAGCGCGAAGCGGCGTACGTCGCGGTCGTTGGCGGTGAAGGCGCCGTCCTTGAAGACGGGGTGGGTGAAGAGGTTGGTGGTGGCCATCGGGACGGTCAGGCCGGTCTCGTCCAGGGCGCGGCGGAAGCGGGCCACCGCCGCCTCGCGGGCGGCCTCGCCGGAGCCGAAGGGGATCAGGTCGTCGTCGTGGAAGGTGACCCCGTAGGCGCCGAGTCCGGCGAGCCGGTGCACGGTCTCCACCGGGTCGAGCGCCTCGCGGGTGCTGTCGCCGAAGGGGTCCCGGCCCTGCCAGCCCACGGTCCACAGTCCGAAGGAGAACTTGTGGGCGGGTACCGGGGTGAGGCTGTCGGGCATGGGGCGGCTCCTCGGGAGTGCGCGGGCGGTGCGCAGTGCACCGGGGCTATTGGTAAGCCCGTTTTACAAATTAGGATGCGGGAGCCGGGGAGGGGAACCCCTCGTACGGCTGCATGGCCCCCCGTACGGCAGTTGACGGGTGCGCGAGCGGGGCGTTTCGGCCGGGAAGGGGCAGCGGATGTACGGCGAGGAGCCGCCCGGGGCGGGGCCCGCCTCGCAGCAGGACGTGCGGCGGCGCAACCTCTCGCTGGTGCTGCGCACGGTGCGGGAGCGGGGCCCGCTCTCCCGGGCCGCGATCGCCGCCGCGACGGGGCTCACCCGCCCGACCGCGGCCAGCCTGGCGGACGAACTGCGCGCCGACGCCCTCCTCGTGGAGCAGGGCACCGTCAGCAGCGGCCGGGCCGGGCGGCCCGGGCGGGCCCTCGCCCTCAACGACCGCGGCCCGGCCGGCTGCGGCCTGGAGGTCGGCGTCGGCCATCTGGGCGCCTGCGTCAGCGACATGCGCGGCGAGGTACGCGTCTGGGTGCGGCGCCCGGCCGCCAACCGGGGGCGGTCCGCGCCGGAGGTGCTCACCGAGCTGACGGCGGTCGCCGAGGAGGCGCTGCGCCGGGCCGCGGCGCTCGGGCTGCGTCCGGTGGCCGCGGTCCTCGCGGTGCCGGGTCTGGTGGGGCCGCGGCCCGGCACCGTGGTCCGGGCGCCCAACCTGGGCTGGCAGGAGGTGGCCCTCGACCGGCTGTGGCGGCTCCCGCTGCCGCTGACCGTGGAGAACGAGGCCAACCTCGGCGCCCTCGCCGAGCTGCACCTGACGCCCGCCCGGCACTTCGTGCACGTCTCCGCGGAGGCGGGCATCGGCGCGGCGCTCGTGGTGGACGGCCAACTGCTGCGCGGCGCCCTCGGTTTCGCCGGGGAGCTGGGCCATGTGCCGGTCCGGCCCGGCGGCCGGGCCTGCCCCTGCGGGGCGCGCGGCTGCCTGGAGCAGTACGCGGGCGAGGCCGCCGTGCTGCGCGCCGCCGGGCTGCGGGAAACCGGCGGGGACGCCGTCGCCGAGCTGGTGCGGCGGGCGGCGGCGGGCGAGGAGCGGGTGCGCGCGGCCGTCCTCGGGGCCGGTACGGCGCTGGGCATCGCGCTCGCGGGCGCCGTCAACCTGCTGGATCCGCAGGCCGTGGTCCTCGGCGGCGCCTACGCCGAACTCGCCGACTGGCTGCTGCCCTCCATGCGCCGGGAGCTGGCCCGCCGGGTCACCGTGCGGCCCTGGTCCCCCGAGGCCCTCGGCGCCTCGACCCTCGGCAGACGCGGCCCCCTCACCGGCGCCGCCGCCCTGACGGTGGGGCGCGTCCTGGAGGACCCGGGGCTCGTACGGGGTGGGGGCTGAGGGGGCCGCGGGGCGCCGCCAAACGGTGGTGGGAGCGGGCGCGCGGGGCTGATCCGGCGGGAGGCCGGATCAGCGCGCGCGGCGCGCGGGTCGCCTCGGAGGGCAGGCCACCGCGCGGAGTCGGGCCCGGCGGGGTAGGACCCGGGCGGGCCGAGCCCAGGCGGACCGGGCCCGCACGGGAGATGCAGCCCCCCGTGGCGGGGCTCAGCCCCAGCCGTCGTCCGCGGGGCCGGTGTCCGTGGCGACACCTTCCGCGGACGTCACCGGCACCGCCGGATCCGCACCCGCGTGCGCCTCGGACGCCTGGGCGAAGCCGCCGCCCAGGACCACGGACAGAACTGCCGCGGCGACCGCCACGATCGCCGCCTTGCCTCCACCGGCCAAGCCCATGAGACGTCCCCCTGTCGAAGAGTGTGCAGTCCTGTGGACCCTCGCATCCCCGGGGCGGGCAGCCAACGCCCGGCCACTGGCGTCAAGTTGTCAGGCAGCAAGTGCGGGGCGCCGGTCAGGGGCGTACAGCCGGGCGGCGGACGACGCGTGCCGAGCACGGGCCTCAGCCGTCCTGCACCACGCCGTGCGCCGAGAATGACACAGGCCGGTCGGGGGCGAAATCCCCGGGCGGGATACCGGGATGGTGCGCCTCGGGCGGCTGCGGGGCGCCGGAGGGGCTGAGGGTGAGCCGGGAGCGGATGCGGTAGCGGTCGCCGCGGTAGAGCGAGTGCACGTACTCGACCAGCCGTCCCGCGCGGTCCGAGGTGAGGCGTTCGAAGAGGAGCGCCGGGGAGAGCACCGGGACCTCCAGGAGCGCGGCCTCCGCCTCGGTGGTGACGGTGGGCTCGATGGACTGGTCGGCCTCCGCGACCTCGACGCCGTGCCGTGCGCGCAGGTGGGCGTAGAGGTCGCCGTCCTCCAACTCCGCCTCGGTGAGCGCCGGGACCAGCTCGGCCGGCAGGTGCAGGTACTCGATCGCCATGGGCGCGCCGTCGACGAGGCGCAGCCGGGTGAGGTGCCGGATCGGCGCGGCGGGCGAGAGGCGCAGCTTGCGGCCCACCCGCGCCCCGGCCGGGCGGATCGCCGTCTCCAGGAGCCTGCTGGTCCAGACGCCCGCGGCCGGGGGAACGCTCAGCACCTCGGCGCCGGGGACCAGCTCCTGGGTGATCTTCTCCGCGGCGACGAAGACGCCCCTGCCGTGTTCGCGCACCAGCCGTCCGGCGCGGACGAACTCGTCGACGGCGGCGCGCAGGGTGGGCCGCGAGACGCCGAGCCGGGCGCACAGGACGCGTTCCGAGGGGATCACCGCTCCGGGGTGCCGCTCCTCGATGATCTCCAGGATCGCGGCGCGCACCCGCTCCCGCTTCAGGACGGCCCCGGAGGTGGTCTCGGGGATCTCCATGGCGCACTCTCGTTCCTCGCCGGACGCTGCACTGACGCCTCGTCATCCAAACACCTGACCACTGGTAAAGCAAGGCGGGCGGACGGCGGCAGGAACGGGACACACAGGCCCAACTCGACGTCTTATCCGGTCAGTTGCGGGCTCCTCGGCCGCCCGACGCGGAGTCTTGACGGCGCCACTGGTCCATGCCACCTTCGATCTGCCCGACTGGTAAAGCCCGGCGCAGGCAACTGGTCAAGTGCGCGAACGCCCTGCCCTGCGCCCGCCCCGCCCTCCGCACACAAGCGCGGGCGCCGCCCCCGGTGGCACTCCCCCACGCTCTTGTCCCTTCCGCCCCCGCCGTCCGCCGCGCACCCCGGCGGACGTACCGAAAGGACCCCGCATGCCGACTCGTTCACCAAGGCCCCGGCCGCGTACCGCCGTGACACTGTCCGCGCTGGCCGCGGGCACCGCCCTGCTCTGCCTGCCGTCCGCCGCCACGGCCGCCCCCGCGCTCCCCCGCGGCACCGCCCCGGCGGCGGACGCGCCCGCCCTCTTCGACGACTTCGCCTACACCGACTCGGCCGATCCCGCCCTCGCGGACCATGGCTGGAGCGTGCGCGGCGGCTCCGGCGGCCCGGGGGTGCCGGGTGCCGTCTGGGACCCGGCGCAGGTCACCTTCCGTACGGCGGAGGGGAGTTCGGTGCTCGACCTGGAGACCTCGACGGCCGGGACGCCCGAGTCCACCCGGCAGACCGAGATCCTCACCAGGAGCCAGAAGTTCCAGAACGGCACCTATGCGGCGCGGGTGCACTTCAGCGACGCCCCGGAGTCCGGACCCGACGGCGACCGGGTGGTGCAGACCTTCTTCACCATCAACGACCTCAAGGCCCCGATGGCCGACGACTACGCCGAGTACGACTTCGAGTACCTGCCCAACGGCGGCTGGGGCGAGCCCTCCAGCACCCTCTTCACCACCTCCTGGGAGACCTACAACCCCGAGCCCTGGGAGGCCGTCAACCAGCACAGCGAGAGCCGGACCTCCTTCGCGGGCTGGCACGACCTGGTGATGACCATCGACGGCGGGGCCATCACGTACTGGATCGACGGCAGCGTCTTCGCCACGCACGACGCCGCGTACCTTCCCGAGCGCCCGATGTCGATCAACTTCAACCAGTGGCTCATCGACCTCGAAGGGCAGCCGGACACCGGCCCGCGCTCCTACCACCAGCAGGTCGACTACGTCCTGCACGTCAAGGACGAGAATCTGACGCCGGATCAGGTGGGGGCGGAGGTCGAGGCCTACCGCGCGGCCGGTACCTCCTTCGTGGACGAGGTCCCGGCGCCCTGATCGGTGCAGGTGGCGGGTCAACAGGAGGCATACGCACGCCTGTTGACCCGCCCGCGCCCGGCCGCCGATCCGGCACGGCTCGGCGCGATAGGGGCGTTTCCTCCGCTGAAGTCCGCTCGACGCGCATAGCGCAACGGCCCTTGACGGCCACATTGGTCTATGCCAACTTCATGCCTCACGGTCGGCGAGTACGCACTTACCCGACTCCCGCCGTTCACAGGGTCGTGCTCTGTCCGCCCCAGGCATCTTGAGGTGAACCATGTCGTATCGCCCGCTCGTCCTGCTCGGAGCCGCCGCACTGAGCCTTTCGCTGGCCGCCTGCTCCTCCTCCGGTGACTCCGGCGGCGGGGAGGGCGGCAGGACCGGAGTGGATGTGTGGCTGATGCGCGGCAGCGTCTCGGCGGCCTTCCAGAAGCAGTTCGAGACCGGCTTCGAGAAGGCGCATCCGGACATCGACCTGAAGATCCAGATCCAGGAGTGGAACGGCATCGGCGAGAAGGTCACCGCCGCGCTGGCAAGCAACGACGCCCCGGACGTCATCGAGGTCGGCAACACCCAGGTCGCCCAGTACGCCCAGAGCGAGGGCCTGACCGACCTCTCGGACAAGGTCGGGGAACTCGGCGGCGACGCCTGGGTCAAGGGCCTCGCCGAGCCGGGTACCTACGAGAAGAAGCAGTACGGGATCCCGTACTACGCGGCCAACCGGGTCGTGGTCTACCGCAAGGACCTCTTCGAGAAGGCCGGGGTGGACGCCTCGAAGATCACCACCCGGGAGCAGTGGATCAAGGCCACCGAGAAGGTCAACAAGGGGGCCACGCAGGGCATCTACCTGCCCGGGCAGAACTGGTACGCCCTGGCCGGGTTCATCTGGGACGAGGGCGGCGACCTCGCGGTGAACCGCAACGGCACGTGGCAGGGCGGCCTGGACAGCCCGCAGGCGCTCAAGGGCATGGAGTTCTACGAGCGGCTCCAGGCACTCGGCAAGGGCCCCAAGGACTCCGACGAGGCGCAGCCGCCGCAGGCCGAGGTGATGGCCAAGGGCGACACCGCGCAGATCATCGCGGTGCCCGGGGCCGCCGACATCGTCACCGAGAACAACCCGGAGCTCAAGGACAAGCTGGGCTTCTTCCCCATCCCGGGCAAGAGCGCCGACAAGCCGGGGGCCGTCTTCACCGGCGGCTCCGACCTGGTCGTCCCGGCCGCCGCCGCGCACCAGGACGAGGCGTACACCATGATCAAGGAACTCACCGGCGACGCCTGGCAGAAGAAGCTGGCGCGGACCATGAGCTATGTGCCCAACAAGGTCACCCTCGCCGAGGCGGTCAACTCCGAACCGGGCGCGGCGGCGATGGCGATCGGAGCCGTCAACGGCCGGGCCACGCCCAACACCCCGGAGTGGGCCGCGGTCGAGGCGAAGAACCCGATCAAGAACTACATGACCGCGGTGCTCACCGGCGGCAACGCCAAGAGCGAGGCGGCGAAGGCCTCCCGCACCATCACCGGCGCGCTCGCCGGCGGCTCCTGACCCCGGCCCCGACCGGACACCCCCACCGCAGACGACGAGGAGCCGCCGTGTCCATCGTCCACGAGCCGGGCACCCCGTCGCCGGCCGCCGCCCCCGCGGCCCGGCGGCGGCCCCGGCCCCCGGCGGACCGGCCCCGCGCGAGCGACCGGAACTCGCCCTGGGCCTACGTACTGATCGCCCCCGCCGTGGCGGGCATGCTCTACCTGCTCCTGTATCCGCTGGCGCGGGCCGTGGTGATCTCCTTCCAGGACTTCCGGCTGCGCCAACTGATCGTCGGTGACGCCTCCTTCGTGGGGCTGCGCAACTACCGGGAGCTGCTCGGCGACGCCCGCTTCTGGGAGGTCGTCCGCCGGACCTTCCTCTTCATGGCCGTCAACGTCGTCCTCATCATGGTGCTCTCGATGCTGGTGGCGCTGATGATCGAGCGGCTGGGCCGCTTCGGGCGGACGGTGGTGCTCGGCTCGCTGGTGCTGGTCTGGGCGATGCCGGTGATCGCCGCGACCACCGTCTTCCAGTGGCTCTTCCACTCCCGCTTCGGCATCGTCAACGAGGTCCTCGTCAGCCTCGGCTTCAGCTCCTACGAGGGCTACGCCTGGCTCGCGCACGACAAGGCGGCCTTCGCCATCATCGTGACGCTGATCGTCTGGCAGTCGGTGCCCTTCGCCGCGATCACCCTCTACTCGGCGCTGACCACCGTGCCGCGCGAGCTGTACGAGTCGGCGCGGATCGACGGGGCGGGCGCGGGGCGGCTGTTCCGCTCGGTGACCTTCCCGCTGATCCGGCCGCTGTTCATGCTGGTGCTGTCCCTGGAGGTGATCTGGACCTTCAAGGCCTTCGTGCAGATCTGGGTGATGACCAAGGGCGGCCCCGGCGACGCCACCACCATCCTGCCCGTCTACGCGGTGCAGACCGCCCTGTCCAACCAGCGCTACGACCTCAGCTCCGCGGCCTCCATGGTCACCGTGCTGCTCATGAGCGGCGTCCTCGTCTTCTACTTCCGCCAGCTGTTCCGTCAGGAGGGCGAGCACCTGTGACCACCGCACCCGTCAAGACGGCCGCGCCCAGGGCCGGTTCGCCTGCCCCGCGCGCGGGCCGCGGCCGGCCGGTCCGCTGGATTCGCCGCTCGCCGCTGTACCTGGCGGCGACGGTGACCGTGGTGCTGTGCCTGTTCCCCGTCTACTGGATGGTCACCACCGCCTTCAAGCCCTCCCAGGACATCCAGTCCTACGACCCCCGGCTGGTCCCCGGGGACTGGACCTTCCGCCACTTCCAGGACGCGGTCTCCGCCGACGGCTTCGGGCTGTTCTGGCGCAACAGCATCCTGGTCACGCTCAGCGCGGTGCTGCTCGCCCTGCTGGTCGCGCTCGGCGCCGCCTACGCGGTGGCCCGGCTGCGCTGGCGCGGGCGCAGGCAGTTCATGCTGGCGGTCTTCCTCGCGCAGATGGCGCCCTGGGAGTCGCTGATCATCCCGATCTACATCATCTCCCGGGACACCGACATGCTCGACCGGCTGCCCACCCTGACCCTGATCTACTTCATGATCACGCTGCCGTTCACCGTGGTCGTGCTGCGCGGCTTCCTCGCGAGCATCCCGCCGGAGCTGGAGGAGGCCGCCCAGGTCGACGGCTGCACCCGCCTCGGCGCCTTCCGCAGGGTGGCCTTCCCGCTGCTGGCGCCCGGCCTGATGGCCACCTCGCTCTTCGGCTTCATCACCGCCTGGAACGAGTTCACCTACGCCAACTTCCTCATCATCAAGGAGCAGGACAGCCGGACCCTGCCGGTCTGGCTCTCCTCCTTCCAGTCCACCTTCGGCACCGACTGGGGAGCGACCATGGCCGCCTCCACCCTCTTCGCGCTCCCGGCGCTGATCATCTTCCTCGTCCTCCAGCGGCATGTGACCTCCGGTCTCGCCGCGGGCAGCGTCAAGGGCTGATCCCCGGCACCCCGTCCCGCGGCACCCGACCCTGGAGACCCCCGTGCACCTGCACCGCCCGGAACTCGCCCTGGTCCCCCGCCCCCGCTTCCTCAGCGCCCACCGCACCGGCGCCTTCCGCCTGGACACCGGCACCGGGCTGCGCCTCGGCCCCGGCACCGAACCGGCCGCGCGGCTCCTGCGCACCCTGCTCGCCCCGGCCACCGGGCTGCCGCTGCCCGCCGCCGCGGACGGCGCCTTCGTCCTCGTCCTCGATCCCGCGCTCAGCGGACTGGGCGAGGAGGGGTACGGGCTGACCGTCAGCCCGCACCGGGTGCTGCTGCGGGCGGCGCGGCCGGCCGGGCTGCTGCGCGGGGTGCAGACGGTGCGGCAGCTGCTGCCGCCGCAGGCGCTCGCCGCAGATCCCCAGCCGGGCGTGGAGTGGGCGCTGCCGTGTGTGGAGATCTCCGATGTGCCCCGGCACCCCTGGCGCGGCGCGATGCTCGATGTCGCCCGCCACTTCCAGCCCGTCTCCTATCTGCGGCGCTACGTGGACCTGCTCGCCCTGCACAAGCTGAACGTCTTCCATCTGCACCTCACCGACGACCAGGGCTGGCGGATGCCCGTCGCCGCCCACCCCCGGCTCACCGAGATCGGCGGCCACCGCGCCGAGTCGATGATCGGGCCCTCCCGCAGCACCCGCTACGACGGGACGCCGCACGGCGGGGCCTACACCGCGGCCGAGTTGCGGGAGCTGGTGGCCTACGCGGCGGCCCGCGGGGTGACGGTGGTCCCCGAGATCGAGATGCCCGGCCATGTGCGCGCCGCCCTCGCCGCCTACCCCGAGCTGGGCAACGACCCGGGGCGCACCCTCGACGTCTGGACCCGCTGGGGCGTCTGCGAGAACACCCTCGGCGTCTCGGACCACGTCCTCGACTTCTTCCGTACCGTCCTGGACGAGACCATGGAGATCTTCCCCTCCGAGCATGTGCACATCGGCGGGGACGAGTGCCCGACCACCGAGTGGGAGCGCAGCCCGGCCGCGCTCGACCGGGTCCGCCGGGAGGGCCTCGCGGGTCCCGGGGCGCTGCACCCCTGGTTCATGCAGCGGATGACCGACCACCTGGTACGGGCCGGGCGGCGGCCGGTGGCCTGGGCCGAGACCGGGACCACGCTGCCCGAGGAGTGCACGGTGATGAGCTGGCGCGAGCCCGCGCACGCCTGGGCCGCGGCCCGGCGCGGCCAGCACGTCGTCTTCGCCGACCACCGCGCCACCTACTTCGACTACGCCCGCGAGGAGGGCGATCCGGGGCTGCTCGCCCAGTCCGGCCTGGTGGTCGACCTGCCCGCCGTGCACGGACTCGACCTGACGCCGCCCGGGGACGGGGCCGCCGCCGCGGACCGCGTCCTCGGCGCCTCCGGCCAGTTGTGGACCGAACTGGTCGCCACCCCCGCGCACATCGAGTACCTGGTCTACCCCCGGCTGTGCGCCCTGGCCGACCGGGTCTGGGGCGGTGCGGGCGACTACGCGGACTTCACCGCCCGCCTGGACGGGCACCGCACCCGGCTCGACGCGCTCGAGGTCCCGCACGCCCGGCCGCCCTTCGCCACCGCCGCCTGACCGCTCCCCCCACCGACCGGAAGGACCCCCACACCATGACAGGCACCCCGCACCGCCCCTTGGGGACGGGCCGTCTCAGCCGCCGGACGCTGCTCGCCGCGACCGGCGCCGCCGCCGCGGTCGCCCTCACCTCCGGCCCGGCCCGCGCGGCACGCGCCGCCGCCACCGTGCCGCTCTACCTCGGGACCTACACCTCCTCGGGCGGCGGCCAGGGCATAGGCATCGCCGCCTTCGACCCGGGCACCGGGGCGATCACCGGGAAGGGCAGCCTGGCCGGGGTGAGCGACCCCTCCTTTCTCGCCTCGGCGCCCGGACACCTCTACGCGGTCAACGAGCAGCAGGGCTCGGTCACCGCGATCGCCGTGCGGGACGGCGAGTTGAGCGTCCTCGGCAGCAGCCCCACCGGCGGCGAGGGGCCCTGCCATCTGCTGGTCCACGGCGAGGGCGGCCATGTCCTGAGCGCCAACTACACCTCGGGCAGCGTGAGCGTCCACCCCCTCGCGGCGGACGGGAGCCTGCGGGAGGCCAGCGACCTCGTCCAGCACACCGGCTCGGGTCCGGACCCGGACCGCCAGGAGGGCCCGCACGCGCACATGGTCCTGGGCACGCCCTCCGGCCGGTTCGTCCTCGCGGTCGACCTGGGCACGGACAGCGTCTACACCTACCGCCTGGACACCGGCACCGGGAAGCTCGAAGCCGTCGTCCAGAACCGGGTGACCCCCGGGCTCGGCCCCCGGCACGCGGCCTTCCACCCCGGCGGCAGCCACCTGTACGTGGCCAATGAACTGGGCGACTCCCTCTCGGTCTGCTCCTACGACGACGCGAGCGGCGAGATCACCGTCCTGGACTCCCTGCCGACCGTGCCGTCCGGCGATCCCGCCGGGGAGCGCAACTACCCGGCCGAGGTCCTGCTCTCCCCCGACGGCGCCTACGTCTATGTCTCCAACCGGGGCCACGACAGCATCGCGCGCTTCGCGGTGGGCGGCGGCGGGGGCGAGCTGACCCTGCTCGACACGGTGCCCGCCCAGGGCTCCTACCCGCGCCACATCTCGCTGGACCCGACCGGCCGCTGGCTGTTCGCCGCGAACCAGAAGTCGGGCAGCGTCGGCGTCTTCGCCCGGGACGAGGCCACCGGCACCCTCAAGGCCGTCGGTACGCCCTTCGCGGCCCCGACTCCGGTGTGCGTCCTGCCTGTTGCGGACTGAGCCGGTCCGGGGGCGGGCCGGGCGGGGAGCCTCTAGGATCTCAGCGCTCGCCCCAACCGCCCTTGCGCGTACGGAACTTACCGGCGCCCGAGCCCTCGTGCCCGGGCGCCGGCGCGCGCACCCCACATCGAGGAGCTGGTCCATGCCCGCCACCCGAGGAAGCCTCGGCCGCCTGACCGGGGCGGCCCTGCTGACGGCCGCCTTCGCCGCCCCGCTCGCGGCGCACGCCAGCACCGGCGAGGGCGGCACCGGGGCGAACGCCCCGGCCGCCGCCGAGGACCGGACGCTGCGGGTCTACTCGAACAACATCGAGAACCTGGTGCGCAACAACTCCGACGGGAGCTGCACCCGGATCTCGGGACCGGACCACCTCTCCTCCCTCCTCGTCGACGACAGCGGCAAGACCGGCACGGCCGGGGTCAAGGCACCCGATCTGCTGATCGTCCAGCAGATCCGCGGGCGCGGTCAGGCCGACGCCTACGCCGACCAGCTCTCCGCCAAGTTCGGCCTGCCCAAGGGGACGTACAAGACGGTGCTCGCGAACGAGGACCCCGAGGAGTGGGGCGGTTCGCACCACTGCTCCTCGCAGGACCTCGGGAACCTGAAGAAGAAGCAGACCAACGGCATCCTCTACAACTCCCAGCGCCTGAACCTCGCCTCCGGTGACGTGGCGGACTACTGGAGCGCGGGCTGGCTCAAGCCGGGTACCGCCTACGCCGACGGCCAGGGCTGCACCCTCTACAAGCCGCCGAACGCCGACGAGGGCGCGACCAACGCGCACAAGTGGCGGCGCACCAGCGCCATCGCGGCCCGGTTCACCGTGAAGACCACCGGTACCAGCGTCTTCGCCGCCACCATGCACCTGCCGCAGGAGAACTCCGCGCACGCCTGCGCCGGGGACAAGGACAAGGGCATCGGCGGCACCGGCATCCACCTCGGCGCGGACGCCACCCGCCTGATGAACGCCTCCACCCTCCGCGTCGTCGGCATGGACGCCAACCGCTCCGGCATCCCCGCCGACACTCTCTCCGCCCAGGGCATGACCGGCTACGGCGCCAAGCCCACCCACGGCACCCGCAAGATCGACTACCTCTTCGTCCGCGGCACCGTGGCCCCCTCCCCCGTCGACCACACGGTGAACAGCACCAAGTCCAACCACCTGGGGCTGTACGCGATGCTCACGTACTGAGGCGCGCGCACCGAGGGGCTCCGAACCGGGGCCCGGCGGCCGGTGCCGGGGCACCGCAGTAGCTGACCAGCAGCAAACTGCCATCCGCGCGCCCTGGTACCGGCCCGGCTGTTGACCCAGTCTTGGACTGCACAGCTCTGTCCGGCAGCCGAGACCCCCGGGGAGGCCCCTTGGTGAGCGACTACGCGTCCGGTGCGGCGGTCCGCGCCCTACCGACCCGCCACCTCATCCACCGGCCGCGGTCCACGGCGCCCGGGCCCGCCGAGGAGTTCGTGCTCACCGGTGAACTCCCGCGCGCCCACCCGCTGTTCAACGACGGCCCGGGCACCTGGCACGAGCTGGCGGCGGCCGCGGAGATGGTGCGCGAGGCCGCGGAGTTCATCGGCCCGCAGCACTTCGGGATCGCCCCGCAGCGCACCGGCCTCTTCTACCGGTTCGGCATCGAGGCGGGCGACCTCGGCGCCTGGCGGACCGCGGCGGGCCCCGGACTGCTGACGGTCGCCATGACGGTCACCCCCGACAAGGTCATCGACCATGTGCCGCGCGCCCTGGAGTTCCGCGCCGCACTCGACATCGACGACCGCCCCGCGGGCACGGCCACCGCCCAACTGATCTTCCTGGCGCCCCTGCTCGGCGCGCGGCACCGCAGCACCAGCCGCCGGGAAGCCCTCGACGGCCACGAGACGCCCGCGTACGGGGATCCGGACCGGGCCCCGGCGGACCGGGATCCGGCGGCGCCTCCCGTGGAGCCCGCCTCGGTGGGCCGCCTCCGGCCGGACAACGTCCTGCTCCAGGACGCCGAGTTCGCCTCCAGCGGGCGGCTCTCGGCGCGGGTCCTGATCCCCCCGGCGCACCCGCTGCGGCCCCCGGCCGGGCATCCGGTCCCCTCCGCCCTGCTGCTCGAAGCGGTGCGCCAGTCCTCGCTGCTCGCCGCCCACCGCACCCACCGGCTCCCCATGGCCGGGCTGCTGCTCTCCTCGCTCGACGCACAGGTACGCGGCTACGCGGAGCCCGAACTCCCCCTGCGCTGCACGGCGATCGCGGGGGCCCCGCACCGGGCGGCCGACGGCAGCCGCCGGGCGCCCCTGACGCTGACCCTCAGCCAGCAGCGGCGCACCGTCATCGAGGCCACCGCCACGGTGACCCACCTGCCGTGACCCGGCCCGACGGCTCCCCGCCCGTCAGGGCCCGGGGCCGCCGCCCCTCAGGGCCCGGGGCCGTCGCCGTACAGCGCGGCGGTGACGGCCCCGGCCACCTCCGCGTCGAGGACCAGTCCCGGCGAAGGGGCGCGGCCCTCGTCGAGCAGGGCGGCGCTCACCCGGTAGGCCTCGCCGCCGCTCACCAGGCCGAAGCTGCCGAAGGACCACGCGGGGTCCGCGCCGGGGCGCCCGTCCGGGAGCAGCAGCCGCAGCGGCCCGTCCCCGAAGCCGAAGCCGAACTCGGTGAAGGGGAACTGCATGCCCTGCCCGATCGCCTTGGTGTACGCCTCCTTCAGGGTCCACAGCCGGACCAGTCCGGCATCGCCCGCGGCCTCCGGGAGGAGGGCGAGTTCACCGAGCTCCCAGGGCGTGCACAGCTGCCTGACCAGGCTCCGGGAGCGCAGCGCCCGGTCGGCGGCCTCGGCGTCGACGCCGAGGAGCCCCCGGGTGGTGAGCCCGGCGAGGAGGAGCCGCCCGGTGTGGCTGAGGCTGAGGCAGATCTCGTCGAGGCCGCGGACGCGGGGCCGCCCGGTGGGGTCGTGGCCGAGCTCCAACTCCCCGGGCCGGGTGTCCAGCGCGGCGGCCACCAGATGGGCGAGCAGGCGGCGCGAGGCGGCGAAGCGGGCGCGCGCCGCGCCGGGCAGGGCGAGGTAGCGCTCCCGGTCCCGGCCCCGCAGCGCACGGATGGCGGGGCTGTCCTGGTCCGCGGTCTCCCAGTCGGCGAGGCAGCCGTGCACCAGCGCGGTGCCGTGCCGCGCCAGGGCCTCACGGATGGCGTCCCGCCCGCCCTCGGCCGGGGTGACGGCGAGGGAGCGGTCGAGACCGGGGGCGGCCGGGGTGCTCACCACGGCCACCCCTCGGGCCGGTCGAGGTGCGCGCCCTGTGCGGTCAGATATCCGGCGAGGGCGGTCACGGTGGGGAGTTCGCGGGCGAGGCGGGGGTCGACGGCGAGGCCGAAGTCGTCCTCGATGTCGCCGCACAGGCTCAGCGCGCCCACCGAGTCGAGTCCGTACTCGACGAGGGGCACCGTGGGGTCGATACGGACCGGGGGCCGCTCCAGGTAGACCGAGAGCCGGTGGGCCAGCCAGCCGTGCAGGGCGGCGCTCTCGTACCAGGGGGCGGGGCGGGTCATCCGGTACTCCTCGGCGTACGGGGGCGGCGGGTCATCCGGCGAGGGCGGTGCGGTACAGGTCGAGGCTCTCCCGGCGGGCGCAGCGGGCGAGGACCTCGGCGTGCAGGCGGGCGGTGCAGGAGGCGGGCAGGTCCACGGCGGGGGCGCCGAGCCGGACGGCGAGTCGGTGCAGGGCGGCGGCGGCCCAGGCGGGGTCGGCGAGGAAGGGGTCGCCCGCGGCACGCCGGTGGCGCCAGACGCCGAGGACGGCCCCGGCGGCGAGCAGCAGCACACAGCGGTCGGCGAGCGCGAACCAGGCCGGGGCGGCGGCGTGACCGGGGCGGGGTGCGGGCAGCGCGCGGGCCGTATCCCTCAAGTCCAGCAGGTCCGCGCACAGTTGGCGGGTCAGGGTGGCCAGGGTGCGCCCCGCCGGGTCGTCCGGGAAGGGCTGCTCGGCGGTGGCGAGGAGGGCGGCGCCCAGTACGTCCCGGCGGGCCGCCGTGGTGAGCGGCGCATGGGCGAAGGGCGGCAAGGGGCCGCCGGGGTGGAAGAGTTCGCCGGAGGGCTCCGGCTCGCGCGACCAGGACTCCCGGGCGAGCAGCGGCAGTTGGGGGATGAGCGCGGCCCGGCAGCGCGCGGCGGCGCCGAGGGCGGGCAGGTCGCGCAGGTGCTTGGCGAGGATGCCCGCGCCGCCCTCCTCGCCGAGGATCCGGGCGCCGAGCAGGGTGGAGAGGTCCTGGAGGGTCCCGCGGAGCAGCCGGGGCAGGAGGCTCGCCGCGGCCGTCGAGCAGAGCGCGGATTCCGCGGGGCGCAGGTGCAGGGCGCGGGTGGCGGCGAGGGCGAGGCTGTCGCAGAGCAGCAGATCGGCGAAGGCGGCGCTGAGGACGGCGGCGGTGCGCCGGGGGTCGCGCCGTTCCGAACCGGCTTGCGGGCCACGCGAGTTGCGGTCCGCGCGTCCGGCGAGGGCGGCGGTGCGCAGGGCGGTGTCGGCGGCGCCTACGCACAGGGCCGCGGTCAGGGTCCGGGCGGTGCGCAGCGAGCGCAGGGCGAGCGGCATCCCGTCCCCGGGGTCGCCGAACAGGCTCCCGCCGGGTACCGGGCAGTCGGTGAACTCCAGGTCTCCGTACGAGATATGGCGCAGTCCGGGCCCGGGTGCGCGGGGGCGCAGGCGGGCGCGGTCCGGGGGCAGGGCGGCCGGGTCGAGCAGCAGGGCGGTGTGGCCGGTGCGCTCCGGTTCCCGGCGGGGGAAGACCACCAGCGCCCGGGCGCGCGGGAGTTGGGCGATCCCGGGTGCCTCGCCGCGGAGGCCGGGCCCGCGTACCTGGAGGGTGTGGTCCGCGAGTCCGGCCGGGGCCACGAGGGCGGCGCGCTCCCCGGAGCGCAACAGGGCGGCCAGGGCCGCGCGTTGGTCCGGACGCCCGGCCGCCCACACCGGCGAGGCCGCCGCGAAGGAGTCCAAGGCCCCGGCGCCCAGGGCGAGATCGCGCCGGGCCGCCGGCCGCAGTATCCGCAGCAGTCCCTCGGCGGAGTCGAAGTGGCCGCCGAGCGCGCGGGGGACGAGTTCCGCGCCCATCCCGAAGTCGTCGAGCAGGGCCTCGGCCTCCGCCGGCGGCTGCCCCCGGCGGTCGGCGGCGAGCAGCGCCCGGTGACCGGCGGGCCGGTGCGCGGCCGGGTCGCCGAGCAGGTCCTCCAGGCGGGCGGCGCGCACCGGGGGCGGCTCGGGGCGGCGGGCGACGCCGGTGCCCGGGGCACCGGCGTGGGTGCTCACCACGCGAGGTCCGCTTCGGCGGGCACCGGGCGCTGGAGCAGGTCGTGCCCGAGCGCGGTGTGCTCGGGGCGGACCAGGGCGCGGACATCGGGGGTGAGCGTCTCGTACAGGCTCTCCGTTTCGCCCGTGAGGAAGCGGGTGCGGGTGCGGGCGCGGTGCACCGTGCCGTCGGTGGTGCGGGAGACGGTGCCGGGGGCGACGAGGAGGATGTTCTCGGCGGGCACCTCGAACTCCTCGGCGATCAGCAGGCGGATCCGGGCGGCGAGGGCGGGCAGGCGGCCCGGGTCGGTGCGGTCGGCGCGGATCTCCTGGACGAGGACGAGGCGGGGGCGGTCCGCCTCCACGGTGAAGGCGGCGCCGACTCCGGTGCCGAGGGCGGGGCTCAGCTCGCGCGGGGCCGCCTCGATGTCGGCCGGGTGGATCGTGCGCCCCTCCAGGAAGAGGAGGTCCTTCAGGCGGCCGGTGACGTAGAGCTGCCCGGCCTCCAGGGCGCCGAGGTCGCCGGTGCGCAGATAGCCGCCCTCGCCGCTGTCGAGGGTGGCGTCGAAGGTCTCCGCGCCGTCCGGGGTGTCCGTGCCGCCTGGGGAGCGGTTCCAGTAGCCGCGGGCGACGCCCTCGCCGCGGACCCAGATCTCCCCGACCCGGCCGGGGGCCAGTTCGCTGCCGTCGGCCGGGTCCACGATCCGCAGCTCGCAGCCCGCGGGGCGGCCCAGGCCGACCAGGGCGCGGCTCGCGGCGCCGGGCGCGGCGGGCCGCAGTTCGCCCGCGGTGAGACGGGCGGCGTCGAAGTCCCGTACGGCATAAGGGAGTCCGGGCCGTCCGCAGCTCACGGCGAGGGCGGCCTCGGCGAGTCCGTAGCCGGGGCAGAGGGCCTCGGCGCGGAATCCGGCGGGCGCGAAGCGGCGGGTGAAGGCGACGAGCCCCGCGGGGCGCACCGGTTCCCCGCCGTCGAGGGCCAGCCGCCAGCCGGAGAGGTCGAGTCCCGCGGCCTGCTCCTCGGTGACCGCCTCGACGCACCGCTCGTAGGCGAAGTGGGGCGCGCCGCCGATGGTGATGCCGTGCTCGCCGATCGCCTCCAGCCAGCGCACCGGGCTCTTCCGGAAGGTCTCCGGGGGGAGTTGGACGCACCGGGTGCCCAGCCACAGGGCGTGCAGCAGGTGTGCGATCAGGCCCAGGTCGTGGAAGTGCGGCAGCCAGCCGCCGAGCCGGTCCGCGGGGGTGGAGCGGAGCATGTTCTGCAGGGTGGACTGCTGGGCGAGGAGGTTGCGGTGGCTGAGCAGGACGCCGCGCGGGCGGGTGGTGGAGCCGGAGGTGTACTGCACCAGGGCGAGGTCGCCGCCGGACCGCGCGGGGGGTTCCTCGCCACCGGGGGCGGTCGCCTCCGGCCGGTCCGCGGCCAGGCAGACCGTGTCGCCGAGGCCCGCCATCGCCAGCCGGAGCGAGAGGTCGGGGGCGTGCTCCTCGTCGGTGAGGACGAGGCGGGCGCCGCTGTCGCGCAGCACACCCGTGAGCCGGTGCAGGCGTTCGCCGCCCGGTCCCGGCACCGGTACGGGCACGGCGACGGCACCCGCGTAGAAGCAACCGGCAAGCGCCTTCAGGAAGTTGGGGCCCGGCGGGTGGGCGAGGAGGACGGGGCGACCGGGGGCGCCGAGGGCGCACAGGCGGTGGGCGAGGCTCCGGGCGGCGGCGTCGAGCGTCCCGTAGTCGAGGCGTTCGGGGGCGCCGCCGGAGGCGGGCAGGAAGACCAGGGCCTCGCGGCCCGGATGTGCGGCGGCCCGCTCGCGCAGCACCTCGGTGAACGTCGTGAACCCTGTCAACGCCTGCCCCCTCGCTGTCGCGACCGGCGGATCGGGGATGCCGGTGTGCTGCCGCCGCGGCCCCTCGCATGCTGCGGCCGGTGACTAAAGCGGTGCTTGCGGGTGGGCCGGAGCGCTCCTGCCACCGGAACGTACGCCTCCGGCGGGCCCCCGGAGCCCGGGCAGGGGTGGCGGCGGCCGGAACAGGGGCGGCCCGGGTGCCGTTCGGGGTGTGCGGGCTCCTACGGTGGAGGCAAGGGCGAGTGCGGCCGGGTGGGGGCCGGGGTCGCGAGGGGGACGGGGGCTCGGATGCGGTTCCAGGTACTGGGTCCCCTGGCGGTGCGGGCCGCCGAGCCGGGGCGGAGCACCCTCACCCCGCGCGCCGCCAAGCTCCGCGTGGTGCTCGCCACGCTCCTGGTGCGCCGCGGCGAGATCGTCTCGGTGGCCGGACTGATCGACGAGCTGTGGGGCGACAGGCCGCCGCGCACCGCGAAGACGACCCTCCAGGTGTACGTCTCCCAGCTGCGCAAGCGGCTCTTCGGCGGCGCCCCCGGCACCGGGACGCTGGAGACGCGGATGCCCGGCTACCTCCTCCAGGTGGACCCGGAGCAGCTGGACCTGAGCGCCTTCGAGTCCCTGCACGCGCGCGGGCGCGAGGCGATGGAGGACCGGGACTGGGACCGGGCGGCGGACCGGCAGCGCCGCGCCCTGGCACTCTGGCGCGGCCCGCTGCTCTCGGACACCCCGCACGGCGCCCTGCTTGGCACCGCCGCGACCCGGCTCGCCGAGCTGCGGACCAGCGCCCTGGAGCAGCGGATACGCGCCGAGCTGCACCAGGGCCGCCACCACGACCTGGTCGGTGAACTCCAGGGCCTGACCGCGGAGTTCCCGCTGCGCGAGGAGTTCCACGCGCATCTGATGGTGGCGCTCTACCGCACCGGGCGGCAGGCCGAGGCGCTGCGCGCCTTCGCCGCCCTGCGCCGCACCCTGGTCGAGGAGCTGGCGATCGAGCCGGGCCGCGCGCTCCAGGAGCTGCACCGCCGGATCCTCGCCGCCGACGAGACCCTGCTCGGCCCGCCGGAGGCACCGGTGGTGCTCACGGAGGCGCCGCAGACCGCGCCGGGGACGGCACCGGTACGCCTCCCGGACCGGGTGGCGGACGAACTCCCGCCGCCGGAACCGCTGTTCACCGGACGGACCGCCGCCCTGGACGCCCTCGGCGCGGAGCTGGCCGCGAGCGCGGGCGGCTGCGTCCTGGTGACCGGAGGGCCCGGGACCGGCAAGACGGCGCTGGCGCTCGCGGCGGCCCACGCGGCGGGCTTCCCGGACGGCCGGGTCCTGGTGGAGTGCGGGGCCGAGGGGGCGCCCCGCGACGAGGCCCGCCTGCTCGCCGAGGTGCTGCGCCGCTGCGGGGCCACCGGCACGCTGCCGGAGCACGGCGCCGAGCTGGCCGCACTGCTGCGGACGCTCACCGCCGGGCGGCGGCTGCTCCTCGTCCTGGACGGGGCCGACCGGGCGGAGCTGATCCTGCCCGTGTGCGCCGCCGCCCCCGGCAGCGTGGTCCTCGCGACCTGCCGCCGGAGCCCGGCGGGCGTCGAGGGCCGGACCCTCCGGCTCGGCGAGCTGGACCCGGCCGAGGCGCGGGAGCTGCTGCTCGCCGCCCGCAGGGCGCAGCAGGGGCCGGAGGCCTCCGGCGGCGCCCCGGATCCGGCCGTCCTGGACCGGATCGTGCGCCGGTGCGGGGCGCTGCCGGGCGCGCTGCGCGCCGCGGCCGGGCTGCTCCCGCTCCACCCGCACTGGGACGCCGACCGCCTCGCCGAGCGGCTGCGCGCGGAGGACACCCGGCTCGGGCTGCTGCGCCGCGGCAGCGCCCGCTTCGCCCGGTCCCTGGAGTCCGCGTACGGGACCGCCGCGGACCCGGCGGGCTTCCGGCTGCTCGGGCTGCTGCCGCCGGGGCCCTTCACGGTGCCCGCCGCCGCGGCGCTCTTCGGCAGCGGACCGGGGGCCGCGGAGGACCGGCTCGGCGCGCTGCTCGCCGAGGGCCTGCTCACCACCGTGCCCGCCGCCGCACCGGGCGGGGCCCGCTTCCGGCTGCCCGAGGCGCTGCGGCTGCTCGCCCTGGAGCGGCTGCACGCGGAGGACGAGGCACCGGTGCTGCGGGCCGCGACCGGTCGGCTCTGCGACCACCTGTCCACCCGGCTGGCGGCGGCGTACCACGGCGGCAGCCCGGAGCGCGCCGCGCACCCGGATCTCGTACGGCTCCTGGAGCGGGCCCATGACCTGGGGCTGTGGGCCCCGGTGGTGCGGCTCGCCGAGGCGCTCACCCCCTCCTTCGAGGAGCAGGCCGACTGGGGGCCCTGGCGGGAGGGCCACACCCGCGCCCTGGACGCGGCCCGGCGCGCGGGCGACCGCCGGGCCGAGGCGCGCCTGCGCCGCTCGCTGGGCGACCTGGCCTGGCAGCGGCGGGAGCACACCGCAGCCCGCGCGCACTACGCGGCCGCCCTCGCATTGGCGCGCGGGGTCCCGGACGCCGAGGAGACCGGCCGCTGCCTCGCCGGGCTCGCCGAACTCAGCCTGGACGCGGGCGGGTTCACCGAGGCGGCCCGGCTGCTCGACCTCGCGCTCGCGGCGAGCGGGGACGGCGGACGCGGCCGGTACGAGGCCCGGCGGGTGGGCGCGCTGCTGGCCCTGGACCGCGGGCGGCCCGAGGCGGCCGAGCGGCATTTCGCGGAGTGCCTGCGGCTGGCCGCGGCGCTCGGCGAGCCCCGCCTGGAGGCCTACGCCCGGCGCTGCCTGGCCGGGGTGCGCGACGCCCCCGGGAGCCCGGGCGGACTCGAACTGCGGCCCGGCGTCTGGCGGTTGCGCCCGGCCCACTGAACCGCGGCCCGGGTGACCGCCCGGCGGCGGGTTCCGGGGCACGGCCGCGGGCACGGCCTCAGGCGTGCAAACACGTAGCGGGACCGTACGCGGACGATCCGTGTCACACCGACCCCTACGTGACCTGGGTCATTGCACGGACCGGCGGAGCGGGGCGAGCCTTGGAGGTCAGCCCTGTGTTCCCGGTAGTGAAGGTGGTCCCCGTGAGCGAGTTCGCGTTCGGCGTCGACCTGACGGAGGGCGAGATGCGGCGCCGTGCCGCGGTCGTCGAGGCGCTCGGCTCCGACTGGGACCCGGTGGCCGTACTGGAGGGCGAGCGCGCCGCCCACGATCTGCTCTACTCCGGTCTCGACGCGGAGCAGCAGAAGACCTACGAGCTGCTCGTGGCCGCGGGTGTCCTGGAGGACCGGCAGGCCCGGCCGTGATGCCGCTCGACCCGATGGCGGACATCGGGCGCCGCGCCTGGCTGCCCTGCCCGAACTGCGATCACGGCGCGGACTGCGGTACCTGCGGCGCGGGCCGCAGCTGCACCCGGCACTGGCAGTACCTGCTGAGCAACAAGGGCCCGAGGGTCTTCCTCCAGTGCCCCGACTGCACCCACCTCTGGGACACCGACCCGCGCGGAGACGGCACCCGGAACCACTGAGCGACTGAGCGACTGAGCTTCCGAGCCGCGGGACCTCCCCGCTCACCGGTGTCCGCCGTACGGAAGTGTGACGCAGGCCGCACTTTAGCGGGCCATGGCTTCATCGGTGCCATGTCCGCCCGGGGCGGGCCGGACGGCCGGGGCGCGGCCCGCGCGAGCACGCGCGGACCCTTCACGGCCGTCGGGCCCCGGATCCGAGGGGACCGGACTCGCGAGCACCGCTGCAACAGAGGTGCGCGCGGGCCGGCGCGCAGGCCACCGGAGCCGGGCGCGCGGCCCCGGAGCGGGTCGCGGTCCACCGCGGTGCCGGGGCGGACCGGCAGGTTCCGACCCCGATCCGCACAAGGGAGCGCCCGCACATGACGCAGTCCGAGCAGCAGACCAATGTGATCCTCCGCGGTGGCCCGGCCGAGAACTACCCGCTGCACGAGCGGGAGCACTTCGTCGCCGACCCCGGCAGCAGGTTCAAGCTCCTCCGCGGCAACCGCTACGACCACTTCGAGGCGAGCGGCGAGACCGTGCGGCAGGGCGGCCGTGAACTCCTCGTCCTGGACTGGAGCGCCACCACGTACGTCGCCGAGTGAGCGGGCGGCGCCGCGGTCCGTCCGCGGCGCCGCCGACGTGCGGGGAGGGACCTCAGGCGCGGGGGCCCTCCCCGCACGGCTGCCCTCCGGGCGGCTCGTCGCCTCGCTCGTCGTCGTCGGCGGCGTCCTGCTCGGCGCGGGTGAAGGCCTCGGCGAGACCGGCGGCGGTCGGGGCGTCGAAGAGGGCGCAGACGCCCAGTTCGATGCCGAGCCGGGCGCGGACCCGGCTGAGGACGCGCATGCCGAGCAGGGAGTCCCCGCCCAGCTCGAAGAAGTCGTCCTCGGGTTCCACCTCCTCCACGGCGAGCACCTCGGCGAGGATCCGGCACAGGCTCGACTCCAGCGGGGTCGCCGGGGGCCTGGCCCGGGCCGCCGCCGCGGCGCACAGGTCCTCGCCGGGCCCCTCCCCCGGTGCCGCGGCGACCTCCTCCCGGCGGTGGCCGAGGCGCTCGCGTCTGCTGCGGCGCATCCGTGAACCGGGCTGCTCCGCCTCGGCGGTGGCGAAGGGACCGCGCTGCTCGGGGCCGAGGAGCTCCTCGGTGCCGGGCGGCGGGAGCGGCTCGCGTACGGCGGTGCGCAGCAGGGTGTGCAGCTCGCCCGCGAGGGACTGGGCGGTCGGGTGGTCGAAGCGGTCGGCGGCGTAGGTGAGCACCGCGGTCATGCCCTGCGGGGTGCCGTCCCCGGCGCGGCGCTGGGTGAAGGCGAGATCCAGTTCGGCCGGGGCGGTGCGGCGGGCGGGCT
The DNA here is from genome assembly GCF_025643355.1 of Streptomyces sp. SCSIO ZS0520. Lineage (NCBI taxonomy): Bacteria > Bacillati > Actinomycetota > Actinomycetes > Kitasatosporales > Streptomycetaceae > Streptomyces > Streptomyces sp. SCSIO ZS0520. The sequence continues at coordinate 118,497 of NZ_CP092644.1, forward strand.
CCTCGCGGGTGAACTCCGGTTCCCCGGCGGGCTCCTGGGCGCGTTCGGTGCGCAGCGACAGCAGGACCTGGACGAGCGGGGCGCGGGCGGCGGCCGAGGCCGGGGCGATCTCCTCGGCGAGCAGGTCGAAGGGGACGTCGCCGTGGGCGTAGGCGAACAGGACGCGTTCGCGGACCCGGGCGAGCAGTTCGCGGAAGGACGGCTTGTCGGCGGTGTCGGAGCGGATCACCAGGGTGTTGGTGAAGCAGCCGACGACCCCTTCGAGGACCTCGTCGGCGCGGCCCGTCACGGGTGAGCCGACCGGGATGTCCTCGCCCGCGCCGAGGGAGGTCAGCAGGGCGGCCAGGGCGGCGTGCAGCACCATGAAGAGGGTGGCCCTGCTGCCGCGCCCCAGGTCGAGGAGGTCCCGGTGCAGGGCGGCCCCGACCTTGAAGCGCACGCAGCCCGCCGGGCTCTCCCACCGGGCGGGCCCCGGCCGGTCCGCGGGCAGGGTGAGCCGCTGCGGCAGCCCGGCGAGGGCCGTGCTCCACTCGCCGAGCTGACGGCTGAGCAGGCTGTCCGGGTCGCGCAGATCGCCGAGGACCTCGCGCTGCCACAGCGCGAAGTCGGCGTACTGCACCGGCAGCGGCTTCCAGGACGGCGGCGCGCCCTCGCGGCGGGCCGCGTACGCCTCGCGGAGCCCGGTGAGCAGCAGGGAGAGGGAGTCCTCGTCGGCGGCGATGCGGTGCAGCACCACCAGGAGTACGTGGCTGCCGCCGGGGAGGCTGAACAGGTGGGCCCGCAGCGGGATGCCGGTCCGCAGGTCGAAGGGTTCGGCGCTCACCCGGCGCAGGTCCTCGGTCAGCCGCTCCTGGCCGCTCTCCTCGACCGGCAGCGGGAGCGGGGCCTCGGTGAGGATCTGCTGGTAGGGCACCCCGGCGCGTTCGGGGAAGACGGTGCGGAGGATCTCGTGCCGGGCGACGAGGTCGGTCAGCGCGAGGCGCAGGGCGCGCACGTCGAGCGGGCCGGAGTGCCGCAGCACCAGCGGCAGATGGCAGGCCTCGTGGCCGGTGCCCAGCCGGTCAGCCGGCCACAGCCGGTTCTGGGCATGGGACAGCGGGATCACGGTTCCTCCTCCGGGCCGGCGGCTCACGCCCACGCGGCCCGCTGCGGCTCGCGCGTTCCGGCGGCGGAGCGGCGGCCGGGCGGGGGCATGCCTCGCCGCGGCTTTGCCGCCGCTCAGCAGGTGGGGTCCGGTGGCGCGGCGTACGGGCTGGTCAGTGGGTGAGTCCGGCCGTCGCGGTCCGCAGCGCCGCGGCGACATAGGACCGCACGCGGTCCAGGTGGTCCTGGAAGGCGAAGTGGCCGCCGGAGAGCACCATCAACTCGCAGGGCCCGGTGGTGATCTCGCTCCATTCGGAGAGCGCCTCGACGGGGACGTACGGGTCGGCGTCGCCGCCGATCGCGGTCACCGGGCAGGACAGCGGGGCACCGCCGCGCTCCCGGTAGACATCGCAGAGTTCGAAGTCGGCACGGAGCAACGGCGAGAGATGGTCGAGGAGTTCGGGGTTCTGGAAGACGGCCGCGGGCGTCCCGCCGGTGGTGCGCAGCCACTCCCGGAACTCGTTCTCGGGCAGCGTGTGCAGGGCGCGGCCGGTGGTGCGGTGCCGCCGTCCGGGGATGCCGCTGCCGGACTGGAAGAGGCGGACCGGCGCGGGGTAGCCCTCGGCGGCCAGGCGCCGGGTGAGTTCCAGGCTGAGCAGGGCGCCCATGCTGTGGCCGAAGAGGGCGTAGGGGCGGTCCAGGAGCGGGGTGAGGCGGTCGAGGAGGAAGTCGACCAGGTCGTCGACCCGGCGCAGCAGCTTCTCGTCCGACTCGATGCCGCGGCCCGGGAGTTCGAGGGGCCGCACATCGACGTCCGGTGCGAAATCTCTCTGCCAGGCCCGCTGGTAGAAGACGGCGCTGCCTCCGGCCCACGGAAGGCAGAACAGCCGCACGGGTGCGTCCGGCGCCTGAACGTCCCAGGGGTGACGGACCATCGGCTCTCTCCCAGCTCACTCTTCGGCTTGACCCCTCGACGCTACGGACGGGTAGACGGGCTCCACACCCCTGAGTAACCCCCTCAGAGCCCCAGTACGGACCCTGCCGGCAGGGGAAGTCGAGGGCGCGCCGCCGAACGCCGTCGGACCCGGCGCTCGGGCCGGGTCCGACGGTGCCGCGCATGGGCTGACGTACGGTCATATTCCGTACGCAGCAGTCGAGTTGACTAACCCGCGTGCTCCAGGGTCTCGAAGTGCAGGTCCATCGGCAGTTCCTGGCGGCGGGTGATGTTGAGCTTGCGGTAGACGCGGGTGAGGTGCTGTTCGACGGTGCTCACGGTGATGTAGAGCTTCGCCGAGATCTCCCGGTTGGTGTAGCCGTAGGCGGCCAGCGAGACCACCCGCTTCTCCGACTCGCTGAGCTGGTCGGTGTCGCTCGCACCGGCCTCGGCGGGCTCCTTCTCGGGGGTGTTCGGCTTGCGGTCCTGGCCGCCCTGGCCGGGGAGTATCTGCTCGGCGAGCGGGACGGCCCCGCACTGCGCGGCCAGGTGCCAGGCGCGCCGGGTGACCATGGCGGCCCGGGTGCCCTCCCCCATCATCTGCAGCGAGCGGCCCAAGTCGGCGAGGGCGCGGGCGAGTTCGAAGCGGTCGCCGGAGCGGCGGAGTTCGTCGACCGCGCGGGTCAGCAGCTTGGGGCGCTGGCGCAGCGGGGTGGTCGCCGCCCTCAGCCGCAGGGTGACCCCGCGCAGCCGGGGGCCGCGGGCGTCCGGGGTGGCGAGCTGTTCGAGGACGAAGCGCTCGGCCTGCCGGTGCTCCCCGAGGGCGAGCAGCGCCTCGGCGGCGTCGGTGCGCCAGGGCAGCTGCTGCGGCCGGTCCAGGCCCCAGCGGCGGGCCAGCCTGCCCGCGTCGAGGAACTCCCCGAGCGCGGCCTTGTGGCGGTGGGTCGCCAGGTAGTAATGGCCGCGGGCGCGCAGGAAGTTGAGGGAGTAGACGCTGGTGAAGAGCTCCTCGGGCACGGAGGTCTGGAGCTGGCGGGCCACCGCGTCGTAGCTGCCCCGCGCGGTCTGCGCGAGCACGAGGGTGGCGAGCGGACCGAACTGGAAGAGGCCGCCGCGGTCGGCGACCGCCTCCATCGCGGCCTCGGCCTGCTGCTCCGCGCCCGCGAGGTCGCCGAGGCGCAGCTGCGCCTCGGCCTGGAGGTAGCCGAAGACGGCGTTCCAGCCGGGGGCGGTGCTGCCCTCGGGGCGCAGCGTCCGGCACCAGGTCACCGCGCGGTCGGCGTGGTCGGTGTGCACCAGGGTGCGGACCGCCTGGACCATCGGGTCGAAGGTGCTCTGGGCCAGCGGGGTGCCTTCGAGGAGCTTGTCGATGGCCTGCTCGTCGGCCTGGGTGCCCGGGTGGGTCCACAGCGAGGCCGAGGAGCGCAGCTCGGCGGAGACCGTGCGCACCGGCTCGGCGGGCTGCTCGGCGCCGCTCTCCCCGGCGGCCGGGGCGGGCGCGGGCTTGTCCTCGGTGGGCGGCAGCGCGAAGAGTCCGCGCAGCGGGTCCTCCCGGGTGCACTGGGCCCCGCCGCCGGAACCGGTGGCGCGGGCCAGGTACTCCAGGGCCTCGGCGGCCTCCTCGATCCGCCCCTGGGTGACCAGGAGCCGGGCGAGGTGCCCGGCGGCGGCCGCGCCGAGGCGTGCGGCGCGCAGCGCGGCGAGCGGGCCCTTCAGGTGCGCCTCGGCGGCTGCCGGGTCGAAGCGCCAGGTGACGGCGGCGAGCCGCAGGTCGAGGTCCCAGTCGGTGCTCTCGTCCGCGCAGCCGCTGCGGGCCAGTTCCAGGCAGGCCACCGCGTGCCGGGAGTCGTCGCCGGTGACCAGGGACTGCCGGGCGGCCTCGTGGAGCACGCGCACCGCCCGGGGGCCCTCGGCGGTCCCGGCGGCGAGCAGGTGCCGGGCGACCGAAGCGGCCCGTACCCCGGCCTCGTCGAGGATGTGCGCGGCGCGGCCGTGCAGGGCGGTGCGTTCGGCCGCGGGCAGGTCGTCGAGGACGGCGGCGGCCACGGCCGGGTGGCTCAGGCGGCAGTCGCGGGTCAGGCCCGCGCTCTCCAGGGCGGTCAGGCCCTGCCGGGCGCGGCTGGGGGTGGTGCCGGCCAGCCGGGCCGCCAGTTCCGGGGTGGCGTGCTCACCGAGGACCGCGACGGCGCGGGCCAGTTCGCGCACTCCGGAGCCGCTGCGGTGCAGGCAGGTGAGCAGCGCCTTGGTGAAGGGGCCCCCGGCTTCGGGCGCGGGCCACTCCTGCGACTCCCGCTGCGGCAGGGGCTGTTCGGCGAGCAGGGCGCGCAGCAGCAGCGGGTTGCCGCCGCTGAGGGCGTGCAGCCGCTCCGCGGGCGGCGCGGCCACCGGGGCACCGGCGTGCTCGGCGAGGAGCGCGGCGGTTCCGGCGGGGCTCAGATGGGTGAGCGGGATCCGTACGAAGCCGGGGTGGCGCAGCAGTTCGGTGCCGAGGACGGGGCTGTCGGTGCGCTCGTGCAGGGGGCCGGTGAGGATCAGCAGGATCCGCTGGCGGCGCACCACGCGGGCGAGGTGGAGGAGGTAGCCGAGGGAGGGCCCGTCGGCGTGCGGGAAGTCGTCGACGCACAGGACCACCGGTGCGTCCTCGGCCGCCTCGGCGAGGGTCTCGGCGAACTCCTGGTGGGTCGGGATGCTCCGCTGCTGTCCGCCGCGCGGGGCCAGCGGGGCGAGCAGCCTGCGCAGCAGTCCGTGCGGGAGTGCCTCGCCCTCGGCGCCGCCGCCGTACAGGACGCGGGCGCCGCGCTCCTGGGCGAGGTCGGCGCACTCCTTGAGGAACTCGGTGCGGCCGCAGCCGACCGCCCCCTCCAGAAGGACGATTCCGGCCGTCCCGGAAAAAGTTGAGTCGAGCGCCTTTTCGACGCGTGTGAATTCCTTGTCACGGTCGTAAAGAGTCACGGACCGCCTCCCCCGAAGCCAAAGTTTTCCTACCGGTCAGCCGCGCTCTCATCCTACGAACCGGTGAAGGGGCAACCGGTGGCCACAAGTTGCGGGACATCTTCTGACGCCGGGCACACAGAGTTCCCACACAGCTGCCGGGCAGGCCCTGGGGGCGGGTGTTAGCGGCCTGATAATTCTGGTTATGCCTGGCTGAAAACCTGGGCCTGGTCCTCTCGTTCAGCCAGGTCGCGGCGGTGCGGCGGCATATGCGCCCGCGAGGGGCGGCCTGAACGCAAGGTTCCGCTCGGGGGTACGGCGTGTGCACCGGGCTCCGGCGAGGGCGGCGGCAGACCGTCCGGCGGGCAGAGACAGTGACGAGGCACACATTCCCGGCTGACTTCTTGCTGCCATCCACGGCGCGCCGCCTGGCAGCAAGTCCCCCCATGGGGTGCCGAAATGGCGCCCGGCAGCGCCGAGGGGCCGCCGGGAACAGTGCGTTCGCTGTTCCCGGCGGCCCCTCGCGCGATGCCGATGCGGCCGGCGGACCTCAGGCGGAGGCCGCCGCGCCCGCGGCGTCCCCGTCCAGTACGGCCAGTTCGGCGTCCTTGAACGGCGGTGCGGTCAGCGGCTCGTGGGCCTTGCCCTTGCGCAGGGCGGCCACCAGGTGCGGGGACTCCAGGCTGCTGACGGGGGCGGCGAGCGCGGTCACCTGCATCGCGGCGGCGCTGACCACCGGGTCGTGCAGGGCTGCGGTGCTGAGCAGGTCGGCGAACTGCTGCTCCTGGTCGCCGCGCGGGGCGATCCGCGGGTCCTGGGCGGTGACCTTGGTGCCCGGGTAGCAGATGTCCTGGGTGGTGGCGAGCAGCCAGGGATCGTCGACGACCTTGGCGACCTTCTGCAGCACGGCCTGGACCATGCCGGGGGCCAGTCCGCTGCGGCTGAGTTCGGCGTCCAGGGCCTTGGCGCTCAGCGCGGAGCAGCTCATGCCGTGTCCGTAGACCGGGTTGAAGGCCGCGAGGGCGTCGCCGAGGACGAGCAGCCCGTCGGGCCAGTTCGCCACCCGGTCGTAGTAGAGGCGGCGGTTGACCGTGGAGCGGGAGCCCTTGACCGGGCCGAGCGGCTCGGCGCGCTCCAGGAGGTCGGCGAGGACGGGGTGCCGGAGGCCGCGGGCGAAGTCCAGGAAGGAGTCGTCGTCCGTGGGCGGCTCGCCGCCGCGGGTACCGGCGAGGGTGACCAGCCACTTGCCGTCCTCGATCGGCACCAGGGCGCCGTTCTGGCCGGGCTTGCCGAGTCCGGGTGCGGCGGCGATGTTGACCATCGGGAAGCCCTGGGCGACCGGCGCCGGGGCCTTGAACACCCGGGTGGCATAGGCGATCCCGGAGTCGACGACGTCCTCCTCCACCTGGTCCAGGCCCAGTTCGGGCAGCCAGCGGCGCAGCGCGGAGGCCCGGCCGCCCGCGTCGACCACCAGGTCGGCGGCGAGCTCGGTGCTCTCGCCGGACCTGTCCCGCAGCCGGACACCGGTGACCTGCCCGGCGCCGCCGAGCAGGCCGAGCACCTCGGTCTCCTGCCGCACGGTGATCTTCGGCTCGGCGAGGGCCTGGCGGCGCACCACCCAGTCGAGCAGGGCGCGGCTGCAGGTGACCATGAACTGGCTGCCGGAGAAGCGGTGCTGCCAGCCGTGCGGGGTCAGCCAGACCACGTCCCGCGGCAGGTAGAGGCGGTGCGCGCCCTCGGCGATGAGCTGCTTGACGGTGCCGGGCAGTACGGAGTCGATGGCGCGGGCGCCGCCGGACCACAGGAGGTGGGCGTGGCGGGCCTGGGGTACGCCCTTGCGCAGTTCGGGGCCTTCGGGCAGCACATCGCGCTCGATGACGGTGACCTTGTCCAGGTGCCGTGCGAGGACGGCGGATGTCAGCATTCCGGTCAGACCGCCGCCGAGAACGACGGCGTGCGTTTCTCCGGTCATGAGATGGGTGACCCTTCCGTCGGCCGCGGGCACGGGGAATTTCTCCCGGACATCACGTGCGGCAATTCCGATCCCGGCGACGCTAGCACCGGCGTAGAAGAGCGCTGAACCCCTAGCCAGAGCGGTCGACCCCTAACACATACCGGTCATCCTGGCGCCCCGTCCGCGCCGTTGCCAGGATGTGGGCACGCCTGCCGGAAGGAGAGAAATTCATGCTGGATGAGGCGGCACTGAAAGAGCTGATCCTCGAACACACCAGGCGGGTCAATGCCGGTGATGTCGAGGGCCTGCTCAAGCTGTACTCCCCCGAGGTCCGTTTCGAGGATCCGGTCGGAGCCGGCGCCCAGCAGGGCCACGAGGCGCTGCGTGCCCATGCCACCGGCGCGGTGACCAGCAACGCCGTGGAGATCGCGGGCAGGCCGGTGGCCGCCCAGGACGGGCTGCACGCCGCGGTCCCGGTCACCGCGACGATGGACTACCTGCCGCTGGGGCCGGTCCTCACCCGGTACGGGGTGCTGCCCACGCCGGCCGATCCCACCGGCCAGCGCATGCAATTCCACTTCCTGATGGTGATCCGGGCGGGCGCCGACGGCCTCATCGAGGACATGCGGGCCTATTGGGGCACGAGTGATGTCGCTCTCGTCGACGCGGCACAAGGAGGAGCACATGCTTGACGAGGCGACGCGGAAAGAACTCGCGCTCGAACACTGCCGCCGCATGACGAGTGGCGACGTGGATCACATGCTCGGCCTCTATACGAAGGACGTGCGTTTCGAGGACCCGGTCGGCTCGGTTCCGATGATCGGGCACGACGAATTGCGGCCGCATTTCCAGCGGGCCGCGGAGGCGAAGACGGTCGATGTCGCCGGAATTCCCGTCGCCGCCCAGGACGGTATCCATGTGGCCATCCCGGTCGCCGTCTACATGAATTATCTCCCGCTCGGCCCCACGCTGACGAAACACGGCTATCTGGACAAGCCCACCAACCCGTTTCAGAAGCGCATCAAGTTCGATCTCACGAGCATTTTCCGCACCGGCTCGCACGGCCTCATCGAGGCGGTGTGGGTCTATTGGGGGAAATCGGACCTGAGCCTGCTCGACCCCGGCGAGGAATGAGTCCGCCGGGTTACCCCCGGAAGAACACTGGCCGCCCGCTCCGGAACACCCCGGCACGGGCGGCCTGTTCGTTCCTCCCGACCTTCCCGTCCCCTGGGCTTTTCCCGGCTTTCCCGGACACAGCGGTACGGCCCGGACTCCCGCGGGAGTCCGGGCCGTACCGCTGCGTTCTCGGCTGGGGTCAGGGGGCGAGGTCGCGCCTGCGGAAGAGGGCGGCACCGGCCGCCGCGAGCACCGCGGCCACCGCGAGCAGGACGATGAAGGGCAGCGCCTCGGCCTCGGCCGCGGGCAGCGCGGGCAGGTGCGTGAACGGCGAGAGGTCGCGCACCGCCTGCGGCAGCTTCAGCAGTCCGCCGAGCTGTCCGACGACCAGGCACAGGGCGAGTCCGCCCCAGGCGGCGCCCGAGGTGAGGCCCGGCACCGCGCCGAAGACGACGACCACGAACCCGGCGAGGACGAGCGCGGCGGGGGCCTGGGCGAGCGCGGCGCCGGTCAGGTCGCTGAGGGCCTGCCCGAGATCCGAGGTGGCGGCGCCGTAGGTGAGGCCGGCGGCGAGTCCGGAGACGAGCAGCAAAGCCACCACGCCGAGCACGGCGACCAGGACATGGCCGGCGACCCAGCGGCCCCGGCTCACCGAGGTGGCGAGCACGGCCTCCAGGCGCCCCGAGGTCTCCTCGGCCCGCAGCCTCAGGAGCGCCTGCACGGTGAACCCGGCGGCGACGGCGCCCACCATCACCATCATGGAGGCGAAGAAGACGCCCGCGGGGTCGTCCGTACCCCCGCCGCCGATCTTGCCGAGGGTGTCGGTGAGGTCGGCGTTGTCCTTGAGGGCGTCGGCGGCCGACTTGCCGATCGCGCCGATGGTGGCGCCCAGGACGGCGATGCCGACGAGCCAGCCGAGCAGGGCGCCGCGCTGCAGCCGCCAGGCGAGGCCGAGCGGGCTGAGCAGGGCCCGCGGCGCCTCGGCCGGTCCCGGCCGGTCCGCGAGGAGGCCCGCTCCGAGGTCGCGCTCGGCCGAAAGCCGCAGCGCGAGCCCCATGGTGAGCAGCGCGAAGGCGAGCGGCAGGGCGAGCACCCACCAGCGCTCGTCGCCGAAGGGGTGCACCAGGGTGCCCCAGCCGATCGGCGAGAGCCAGGACGGCCAGGCGCTGTGGACGACCGTGCCGTTCTCGGTGACGTCGCCGAGCGCGTCGCCGACGCCGCGGATCAGGAAGGCCGCGCCGATCGCCGCCCCGGCAAGGGAGTTGGCGCCGCGCGCGGTACCGGCGAGCTGGGCGGTGACGGCGGCGACACCGGCGAAGGCGAGGCCGACACTGGCGACGGCGGCCGCCGCGGCGAGCGAGCCGCCGATCGGCAGACCGGCCAGCGGCAGCACGATGCCGAGGAAGATGAAGAGGCCGATATTGGCCTGGAGGGCGAGCAGCAGGGCGGCCATCAGACCGGCCTGGCGGCCCACCGGCTGGGCGCCGATGAGTTCGGCGCGGCCGGTCTCCTCGTTCTGCCGGGTGTGGCGCACCACGGCCATCGTGCTCATCAGGGCGGCGAGCACGCACAGATAGGAGAAGACCTGCACCATCGAGACGGCGCCCTGGCTGCTGCCGACGGGCGCGCCGCGGGTCAGCAGGAGCGCCGGGTTGTCCGAAAGCAACTGGACGGCGTCAACACGCGCCTTCTCGTTCTCATACGTGCTCTTGACGCTGTTGGCCGCGCTGTAGGCGAGGGCGGCCGTGCCGTACATCCACACCGCGAGCTGGATCCGGTCGCGGCGCGTGGCGAGCTTCAGCAGCGCCTGCGTACCGGTGTAGGGGGACTTCTCGCTCATCGGGTGGCCGCCTCCGCCTTCGCGCGGTCCTCGGCGTCCTTGCCGCCGTCGCCGCCCTTGCCGCCGTCGCCGTCCTCGGCGGGGGCGTCGCCGTAGTGGCGCATGAACAGCTCCTCCAGGGTGGGCGGGGCGCTGTTCAGGGAGATCACGCCGAAGCCGAGGACCTTGGCGAGTACGGGCTCCAACTGGGCGTTGTCCACGTCGAGTTTGAGGTGGTTGCCCTCGGCCACCGCGTTGTGGACGCCGGCCAGCTCCGCGAGCCCGGTGGCCGGGCGCTGCGTCTCGACGCTGAGCGAGGTGCGGGTGAGGTGGCGCAGCTCCTGCAGGGAGCCCGATTCCACGGTGCGGCCGCGGCGCACGATGCTGACGCGGTCGCAGAGCGCCTCGACCTCGGCGAGGATGTGGCTGGAGAGCAGGACGGTGCGGCCCTGCGCCTTGACCTCCTTGACGCACTCCTGGAAGACGGCCTCCATCAGGGGGTCGAGTCCGGAGGTGGGCTCGTCGAGGATGAGCAGCTCGGTGTCGCTGGCGAAGGCGGAGACCAGGGCGACCTTCTGCCGGTTGCCCTTGGAGTAGGCGCGGCACTTCTTGGTCGGGTCGAGCTGGAAGCGCTCGATCAGCTCCGCCTTGCGGGACTTGTCGATGCCGCCGCGCAGCGTCCCGAACAGGTCGATGGCCTCGCCGCCGCTGAGGTTGCGCCACAGGCTGACGTCGCCGGGGACGTAGGCGAGCTTGTGGTGCACCTCGACGGCGTCGGCCCAGGGGTCCTTGCCGAGCAGGGTGGCCTTGCCCGCGGTGGGCTTGAGCAGGCCGAGCAGGGCACGGATGGTGGTGGATTTACCCGCACCGTTGGGGCCGAGGAAGCCGTGGACCTCTCCCGTGCGCACGGACAGGTCGAGACCGTCCAGCGCGCGGAACTTGCCGAAGTCCTTGGTGAGGCCTTCCGCGGTGATTGCGTACTCGTTGGGCGCCAACGCGCACCCCTTTCACGGTGTGGTGTGGTCGAGCATCGCGGCCAGGTTGCCGCGTCGGCAATCGAGCACCATACGGAACCGGACAGTCAGGGGTGTTTACGGGTGCAAGCTAGGGGTTGACCCGGCGAGAGCGCCCTCGGGAACGTTGCACTAGTCACGAATCTTCGAGGAGTGTCATGCCTGCCTCAAAGTCTTCCTGTCCCGTCGCGCACGGGCCCGTGCGTGATTTCCCCTTCACCCCTGTCGACGGCCTGGTCATCGAGCCGGTCCTGGCCGAGCTGCGCCGCGAGGAGCCGATCAGCCGGATCCGCCTGCCCTACGGCGGCGAGGCCTGGCTCGCCACGCGCTACCAGGACGTACGCAACGCGCTCGCGGACCCGCGGCTCAGCCGCGCGGCGGTGGTGAACGCGGACGTACCGCGGCGCCAGGAGATGCAAGTGGGTCCCGAGGGGATCATGTACATGGACCCGCCCGACCACTCCCGGCTGCGGCGCCTGCTCACCAAGGCCTTCACCCGGCGGCGGGTGGAGATGCTGCGCCCCCGGGTGGCCGAGATCGCCGCCGAACTCGCCGGGGACCTGGCCGCCCAGGGCAGCGGCGGGGACCTGGTGTCCACCTTCTCCTGGCCGCTGCCCACCCGGGTGATCTGCGAACTGCTCGGGGTGCCCTACGAGGACCGCGAGATCTTCAGCCGCGGCGCGGACGCGCTGATGCAGGGCGACACCCTGCCGCACGCCGAGTTCACCTCCCGTATCAACGAACTCTGCCTGTATCTGGCCAAGTTGATCGCCCAGCGCCGGGCGCAGCCGACCGAGGACATGCTCACCGCGCTGATCCAGGCCCGGGACGAGGACGACCGGCTCAGCGAGCAGGAGCTGATCTCGATCTCCGTGGTGCTCCTCGCCGGCGGCCACGAGACCACCGCGAACCAGATCACCAACTTCCTCTACACGCTGCTGCGCCACCCCGGCCAACTCGCCCTGTTACGCGAGAAACCCGAGCTGATGCCGCAGGCCGTGGACGAGCTGATGCGCTACATCCCGCTCGGCACCGGGCACCACGCCGCCATGATCGCGACGGAGGACCTGGAGATCGGCGGGCAGCGGATCGCCGAGGGTGAGTCCGTGTATGTACACATACACTCGGCCAACCGGGACGGCGAGTTCTTCGAGAACCCGGACGAGCTCGACCTCGGCCGCGAGGACAACCACCACATGGGCTTCGGCCACGGGGTCCACTTCTGCGTGGGCGCCCAACTCGCCCGGATGGAACTGGCGGTGGCCGTCGAATCCGTACTGGACCGCTTCCCCACCCTGGAGCTGGACATCGAGGACGAGGCGATCCGCTGGCGCTCCAGCCTGCTGGTCCGCGGGCCGCTCGCGCTGCCGGTGCGCTGGTGAGCGCCGCGGGGACGCCGACCGCGCGGGAGGAGACCGGCGGCGGGCCGCGGGACGGCGACTGGGAGGTCAGCGTCGACCGGCTGTCCTGCACCGGCACCGGCATGTGCGTCCACGCGGCGCCCGCCTTCTTCGGCCTGGTGGGCGGCCGTTCGCAGGCGCTCGGCTCCCCCGTGGAGCCCGACGAGACGGTGCTGGACGCCGCCGAGAACTGCCCCCTGGAGGCCATCCGCGTCACCGAACGGGCCACCGGACGGGTGCTGGCGCCCGAGGAGTTCTGACCCGGGACCGGACGAAACGCCCACCGAACCGGTTGCACCGCGATTCACGCCAGAGAACACCGGGCCCCCTCGGAGCACTCCGAGGGGGCCGTTCCGCGTTCGGTCCGCCCCCTGCGCCTCCGGTACGCGAGCCGCCTGCCCCGCGGGGTGCGCGGGGCAGGCGGCCGGGAGCGGGCTCGGCGGGAGCGGGCTCAGAAGGAGTAGCGCATCACGCGGTTGTAGTGCCGCAGCGCCGGTATCGCGTTCATGATCTTGCAGACCACGCGGGAGGTCCACGGCATGTGCGCGATATAGGGCGAGCCGAAGAAGGTCCAGGCGTCGTGGTGCTTGACGCCCGGGTGCCACTGCTCCAGGGAGGCGGGCTCGGCCAGGCCCCAGACGAAGCGCTTGCCGGAGGCCTTGACCGTCCAGTGCTTGTTCATCGCCTTCACCGAGAAGGGCGTGTACGCGTCGAAGATCAGCTGACCGCTCGGGAACACCGAGAAGAGCTTGCGGATCAGCCCCTTGACCTCCTCCTCGGTGAAGTACACGAGCAGGCCCTCGGCCACGATGACGGTGGGCCGGTCGGTGGGCACCTGCTCCAGCCACTTGAGGTCCATCACCGAGGAGCCGATGACGTGGTGGTGCTCCCGCTCGGGGAAGAGCTGCGCGTACAGCGCGGCGATCTCCGGCAGGTCCAGGTCGTACCACTCCACGGAGGCGGGCGGGTCCATCCGGTGGACGCGGCCGTCGAGACCGGTGCCCAGGTGCAGTACGACCGCGTCCGGGTGGGTGTCCAGGAAGCTCCGGATCCAGCCGTCGATCAGCTCACCGCGGATGGCGAGGCTGATGGCGTCGTCGTCGCGGATCTTCAGCTTGGCGTAGTCGTACTCGATCGACTCGCTGACCGTGACCGCCATCCGGTCGTTGAGGATGGGCTTGGCCGACTTGGCGTCGTGGGCGCGGGAGTAGAGCGCGATGAGGAGGTTCTCGGTCTCGGCCGTGAACTGCGCCGGCTTCGTCTCCATGGATTACCGTTTTCCGTTTCGTGAGGTCGGTACGGCGCCGTCAGTTCGCCGGGACCCGGGCGAAGGCGGCCAGGTCCTCGGCCACCGCGCGGGTCACCTCCGCCTGGCGCGGCGTCAGATAGAAGTGGCCGCCGGGGAAGCTGCGGAAGGTGAACTTCCCGCTGCTGAGCTCCTGCCAGGCCTGCGCCTCGGGAATGCTGACCCGCGGGTCGGACTCCCCGGTGAGCACGCTGACGGGCGAGGTCAGCGGCGGCTGGGTCCCGTCCGGCCGGTAGCGGTAGGTCTCGATGGCCTTGTAGTCGCTGCGGATCGCGGGCAGCACCATCCGCAGCAGCTCCTCGTCGGCGAGCAGCCCGGTGTCCGTGCCGCTCAGCGCGCGGATCTCCGCGATCAGCGCGTCGTCGCCGCGCTGGTGCACGTTCTCCTCGCGGTGCACCGTGGGGGCCCGGCGCCCGGAGGCGATGAGCCCCTGCACCGGGGCGCCCTCGCGCTCGAAGCGGCGGGCCAGCTCGAAGGAGAGCACCGCGCCCATGCTGTGGCCGAAGAACACCAGCGGCCGGTCGTGCCAGGGCCGCAGCGCCTCGAAGACGGCGTCGGTCAGCTCCTGGACGGTGCCGAGCAGCGGCTCGCCCCGCCGGTCCTGGCGGCCCGGGTACTGGATCGCCAGGACGTCGGCGTGAGGGGCGAGCGCTGCCGAGAACGGGAAGAAGAAGGACGCGGAGCCACCGGCGTGCGGCAGGCACACCAGGCGTACCGGCTTCTCGGGTGCGGGGTGGAAGCGCCGTACCCACAGCTCGTCGTCGGCGTCCTGACTGCCCTGCGTGCGCTGCGTGCTCATCGGGGAGCGTTCTCCTTCGTCCGGTTCGTGGTGCGGTGTGCTCAGACGCCGATGTCGGTCATGCCCCAGAACACGCGCATGCTGTCGATCTTGCCCTCGGGGGTGAGGGTGAAGACGTCGACGGCGTTGATCTTCACACGGGTGCGGTTGGGGTCGAGGATGTTGGTCATCTCCGCGGCCAGGGCGACGGCGACGGACTTGCCGTCCTGACCCGCCGACAGGTGTCCCGGCTCGATGGTGACCTCGGCGGTGACGTTGCTGTTGAAGTACTCGCGCTGCGCTGCGCGGCCCTCGCGGACATCCTTGCCGACCGGGTCCTCGATGGTGGCGTTCTCGGTGAACATCTCGACGATGGCGTCGACATCGCCCTCGTTCACCTTGCGGAAGTATTCCGCGACGATCTCCTTGCGCTTCTGCTCGTCCTGCATGAAGTCCTCCTGTGGTGAAGGTGGTTGACGTACGGCCCGGTCGGACCGCACGCGTCGGACGGGTGCCGGGACACCGGCTGACGTGCTGTCAGATCCGGTGCGGCTCCCGCTGGAACGGGTAGGTCGGCAGGTCCACCCGGCGCGCTCCCGAGCCGGTGAACACCGCGGTCCAGTCGATGCGGGCGCCGCCCGCGTAGCGCTCCCCCGCGAGGCCGAGGACCTCGCGGGCGCCGGCGGCTCCCGCCTCGAAGGCGGCCGGATCCGCGGGCGCCGCGTCCGGCTCGGCCCAGGCCGCCGTCCAGAACTCCGGGTCGCCGAGCCGCTCCGCGGTGAGCGGTTCACCCCCGGCGGTCAGCAGCCGGTGCGCGGGCTCGGCGATCTCCGCGGCCCGCAGGGCCCGTTGTACGGACTGCTCCCCCTCGCCCGCCGCGAGGGCGGCGAGCAGGGCCACGGCACCGTCGAGCCCGAGGGCCCCGGCGGCGTGCGCGGCGGCGAGGGTGCCCCGGCCGTGGCCGCGCAGCACCGAGGGCGCGATGCCCCAGGTGTCCAGGAGCCGGTGCAGCGCGACCTCCGCGGCGAAGGCCTCGGCCGCGTCGGGCAGCGGGGCGGGCAGGGTCACGTCCAGGTGGGCGTGCACCTCCTCCCAGGCCTCGGCGAACACCGGGAAGGCCGCCCGCAGTTCGGCGCTCTCCGCCGCCCGGCCGGTGAACAGCAGGGCGGTACGCGGTACTTCGGCCGGGGCCGCGACCAGGCCGGGGCGCTCCTCGCCCGCGGCCAAGGCCCCGAGTCCGTCGAGGAGTTCGGCGCGGTCGGCGGCGACGACCACCGCGCGGTGCCGGAACAGGGCACGGCCGGTCGCCATCGAGTACGCGTAGTCGGCGGGGCTGCGCTCGGGGTTGCTCCGCACCTGCTCGCCCAGCTGCCGGGCCTGGGCCCGCAGCGCCTCGGGGGTGTGGCCGGAGAGCGGCAGCGCCACGGGGCGGGCCCCGGTGCTCTCCGGATGCTCGGGGGCCGCGGGTGCCTCCTCGATTATCAGGTGCACCTCGGTGCCGCTGGCGCCGAGGGAGGAGACGCCCGCCCGGCGCGGTCCGCCCGTCTCCGGCCAGGCGGTGGCCTCGGTGACGAGTTCGACGGCGCCCGCCGACCAGTCCACGCGGCTCGCGGGCTCCTTGATGTTGAGGGTGCCCGGCAGCAGCCGGTGGCGCATCGACAGGACGGTCTTGATGACCCCGGTGACGCCCGAAGCGGCCTGCGGATGGCCGATGTTGGACTTCACCGTGCCGAGCTTCAGCGGACGGTCCGCGGGCCGCTCCCGCCCGTAGGTGGCGAGCAGCGCCTCCGCCTCGACCGCGTCGCCGAGCGGGGTGCCGGTGCCGTGCGCCTCGACCGCGTCGATCTCGGCCGCGCCGAGCCCGGCGTCGGCCAGCGCCTCGCGGATCAGCCGCTGCTGGGAGGCGCCGTTGGGCGCGGAGAGGCCGTTGCTCGCGCCGTGGTGGCCGACCGCGGAACCGCGCACCACGGCCAGTACCTCGTGGCCCAACTCGCGGGCCCGGGAGAGGCGTTCGACGAGGATCATCGCCGCGCCCTCGCCCCAGCCGGTGCCGTCCGCGTCCTCCGAGAAGGGCTTGCAGCGGCCGTCGGCGGCGGCGCCGCCCATGTGGTGCCAGGCCACCGGGCTGGACAGTACGGTGACGCCGCCCGCCAGGGCCATCGCGCTCTCGCCCCGGCGCACCGACTGCACCGCCAGGTGCAGGGCCACCGCGGAGGAGGAGCAGCCGGTGTCCACGGTGAGGGCGGGGCCGTTGAGGTTGAGGGCGTAGGCCAGGCGCCCGGAGGCGAAGGCGGGGCCGATGCCGCTGCCCAGGTGCGGTTCGCTCTCGGCGGGGATGCGCGCGCCGGGCATGAAGCCCTGGTAGCCGAGCCCCGCGAAGACGCCGACCTTCTCCTCGGCCAGCTCCCCGGGGTCGACGCCCGCGCGTTCGAAGGCCTCCCAGGCGATCTCCAGGAGGATCCGCTGCTGCGGGTCCATGACCAGGGCCTCCTCGGGCGAGATGCCGAAGAAGGCGGGGTCGAAGTCGTGGATGCCGCTGAGCAGTCCGGCCTGGTCGAGGAGGCGTACGGCCTGCGGGTCGCCGTCCGCGGAGAGGGCCGCCGCGGCGGTGTTCCAGCCGCGGTCCGCCGGCAGGTCGCCGACCAGGTCCTCGCCCGCGGCGACGGCCCGCCACAGCTCCTCGGGGCTGGTGACGCCGCCGGGCAGCCGGCAGCTCATGCCGACGATGACGACCGGGTCCTCGTGGTGCGCGCCCGCGGCGACCGGGGCGGCACCGGCGGGCGCCGACTCCTCCTCGGTGCCGAGGAGTTCGCCGCCGAGGAAGCGGGCGAGCGCCAGCGGGCTCGGGTGGTCGAAGACGAGGGTGGTGGGCAGCTTCAGGCCGGTGGCGGCGCTGAGCCGGTTGCGCAGCTCGACGACGGTGAGCGAGTCGAAGCCGATCTCGCGGAAGGCGCGGCCGGGTTCGACGTCCTCGGCGCCCGCGTGCCCGAGCACCGAGGCGGCCTCGGTGCGCACCAGGCCGAGCAGTTGTGCCTCCCGTTCGGCGGGCGTGCCCGCGCGCAGGCTGCGCACCAGGTCGGAGGCGGACTCCTCGGCCTGCTTGGGGGCGGCGACAGCGGCCGGGGCGAGGGCCCTGCGGACCTCGGGCAGCCCGGTGAGCAGGGCACTCGGCCGCTCCGAGGTGAAGCCGGGCGCGAACTTCTCCCAGTCGACGTCGGCGACCGCGACAAAGGTCTCGTCGTGCTCGACGGCCCGCCGCAGCGCGGCCAGCGCCCGCTCGGGCGCCATCTCGCCGACTCCGCGCCGGCGCATGTACTCGCCCGCGCCCTCCAGCGCCATCATGCCGCCGCTCCAGCCGCCCCAGGCCACCGAGGTCGCGGTGAGCCCGCGGGCCCGGCGCTGCTCGGCGAGCGCGTCGAGCCAGGCGTTGGCCGCCCCGTAGGCGGTGTGCCGACCGGCGCCCCAGACGCCGGAGCTGGAGGAGAAGAGCACGAAGGCGTCGAGCTCGCGGTCCCCGAGCAGGGCGTCGAGGTGGCGTGCGCCCTCCACCTTGCCCGCGGTGAGCTGCACGAAGTCCTCGTACGTGGTGTCCGTGGCGAGGGTGGACTGCGGCAGCCCCGCCGCGTGCACCACCGCGGTCAGCGGCGCGGACTCCGGGACGGCCGCCAGTACCGCGGCGAGCGCCTCGCGGTCCGCGGCGTCGCAGGCGGCGAGGGTGACCTCGGTGCCCGACTCCCTTATCTCAGCGGCGAGTTCGGCGGCGCCGGGGGCGTCGGCGCCGCGGCGGCCGGTGAGGACGAGGTGGGCGGCGCCGTTGTCCGCGAGCCAGCGGGCGAGGTGGGCGCCCACTCCCCCGGTGCCGCCGGTGACGAGCACCGTGCCGCGCGGCTGCCAGACCCGCTCGGGTACGGCGTCGTGCAGCGGGCGGCGGGCGAGGCGGCGGCCGAAGGTGCCGGTGGCGCGGATCGCGACCTGGTCCTCCTCCTCGATTCCGGCGAGCACCCGGGCGACCCGGCCGAGCGCGCGCTCGTCGAGGGTCTCCGGCAGGTCGATCAACCCGCCCCAAACGGCGGGCTGTTCGAGGGCGACGGCCCGGCCGAGGCCCCAGAGCGCGGCCTGATCGGGCTCCGCCGGGGCGTCGCCCTGACCGACGGAGACGGCACCGCGGGTGGCGCACCACAGCGGGAGCTGCACCGAGGCGTCGGCGAGTGCCTGCACCAGAAGGAGAGTCGAGGCGGCGCCGTTCGCGGCCCCGGTGCCCACCAGCGAGAGGATGCCGCGCAGTTCGGGCAGGGTGGCGACGGCCTCGGCGAGCTGACCGGAGAGCGCGGTGCGGCCGAGGGCGAGCGGATCGGTCTCCAGGACCACGGTCTCGGCACCGTGCGCGGCCAGCCCCGCGGCGAGCAGCGCGGCCCGGCCGTCGCTCTCCTCCTGCCCGGTGACCAGGAGCCAGCTGCCCTCCAGCCGGGCGGCGGGCGCGGTGAGCGGCTTCCAGGTGATGCCGTAGCGCCAGGAGTCCAGGGTGGAGCGCTCCCGGTGCCCGCGGCGCCAGGAGGCGAGGGCGGGCAGCAGCTCACCCAGGGCGGTACGGGCCTCCTCGGTGGCCAGGCTCGGCACGGTCCCGGTGAGCGCGGCGAGATCCTCGCTCTCGACAGCCGCCCAGAAGGCCTCCTCCACCTCGTCGGCGGCGCTCGCGGCCGGAGCCCCCGCCGCCGGGCTCCCGGACTCCAGCCAGTAGCTCTGCCGCTGGAAGGCGTACGTCGGCAGGTCCACCGCCTTCGCCCCGCGTCCCGCGAAGACCGCGGTCCAGTCGAGGGCGACACCACGGGTCCAGGCCTCGGCGAAGGAGGTCAACACCCGGCGGGGGCCGCCCTCTTGGCGCCGCAGCGTCCCCTGCGCAAGCACCTCCACACCCACATCGTCAGAGGTCTCACTGATGCCGTACGTCAGCACCGGGTGCGCACTCGACTCCACGAACACATCGAAACCGTCGGCGATCAGCGCACGTACGACCGGCTCGAAGCTCACCGGACGACGGCAGTTCTCGAACCAGTACGAAGCATCCAACTCGGCGCCGCTCAGCACCTCGCCGTTGACCGTCGAGTACAGCGGAACGGAGCCCTCACGCGGCTGCACGAACGACAGCAGATCGAGGATGCGCTCGTGCAGCGGGTCCACCTGAGCACAGTGCGAAGCGACCGTGGAGCCGATCACCTTCGCCCGGACACCCTCGGCCTCCAACTCCGCCACCAGCTCTTCCAGAGCCGCCACTTGACCCGCGACCGTCACCGAACGCGGACCATTGTTCCCCGCGATCGACAACAGCTCAGCGTCACCGTTGAAGCGCGCGATACGCGCCTCGACCTCAGCCGCAGGCAAGGAAACCGACGCCACCGCACCCTTGCCGACCAACTCATCCGCGAACAACTGCGAACGCAGCACCACCACTTGAGCCGCATCCCCAAGCGACAGAGCGCCGGACACGGCAGCAGCAGCGATCTCACCCTGCGAGTGACCGACCACCGCGTCCGGCACCACACCGGCGGCGCGCCACAGCGCGGCCAGCGACACCATCACCGTGAACAGCACCGGCTGAAGGATCTCGATCCGGTCGAGCGACGGGGTGCCGTCCGCACCCCGGACCACCGACTCCACCGACCAGTCCACGTACTCCTCTACAGCAGAGGCGACTTCGGCGAACCGCGCCGCGAACACCGGGGAGGAGTCCAGGAGTTCGACCGCCATACCGGCCCACTGCGAACCCTGACCCGGGAAGACGAACACCGTCTTGCCGGAGACGGAGGAGACGCCCGCCACGTCCGGTGCCTCAAGTCCCGTACGCAGCTGCTCGGTTGTGGTGCCGAGGACGACCGCGCGGTGCTCGAAGGCGGCACGGGTGGCGGCGAGGGAATAGCCGAGGTCGGTCGCGCCGAGCGAGTCGCGGCCGCTCACGTGGCGGCCGAGGCGGGCGCGTTGGGCCTCCAGGCCGCCGGCGCTCTTGGCCGAGACGATCCAGGGCACCAGCGGGTCGCCCGAGAAGAGGGCGGGCCGCGGCTCGGCGGTGTCCTCGGCGGCCGGGTCGGCTGCCTCGGGGGCCTGTTCGAGGATGGCGTGGGCGTTGGTGCCGCTGAGTCCGAAGGAGGAGACGGCGGCGCGGCGGGGCCGGTCGCTGCGCGGCCAGTCCCGGGGTTCGAGGAGGAGTTCGACGGCCCCGGCGGACCAGTCGATGTGCGGGGACTTCTCCTCGATGTGCAGGGACTTGGGCAGCTTGGCGTGCTGGAGGGCCATCACGGTCTTGATGACACCGCCGACGCCCGCGGCGGCCTGCGCGTGGCCGATGTTGGACTTGATGGAGCCGAGCAGCAGCGGCGGGTTCTCGCCGCGCTCCTTGCCGTACGTGGCCATCAGGGCGTGCGCCTCGATCGGGTCCCCGAGGCGGGTGCCGGTGCCGTGCGCCTCGACGGCGTCCACGTCCTGGGGGCTGAGCCGGGCGTTGGCGAGCGCCTGGCGGATGACGCGCTGCTGGGCGCGGCCGCTGGGGGCGGTGAGGCCGTTGCTGGCGCCGTCCTGGTTGACGGCGGTGCCGCGGATGACGGCGAGCACGGGGTGGTTCCTGCGCCGGGCCTCGGAGAGGCGCTCCAGGAGGAGCAGGCCCACGCCCTCGGACCAGCCGGTGCCGTCGGCTCCGGCGGCGAAGGCCTTGCAGCGGCCGTTGAAGGCCATGACCTGCTGCTCGCTGAAGCCGACGAAGAGGCCGGGGGTGGCCATCACGGTGACGCCGCCGGTGAGCGCCATGGAGCACTCGCCCTGGCGCAGCGCCTGCACCGCCTGGTGGAGGGCGACCAGGGAGGAGGAGCAGGCGGTGTCGAGGGTGACCGCCGGGCCTTCGAGGCCGAAGGTGTAGGAGAGGCGTCCGGCGATGACGCTGGCGACGCCGCCGGTGACCAGGTGCCCGGCGACGCCCTCGGGGACGTCGGTGAGGTTCTGGCCGTAGGCGGGCTGGGTGGCGCCGACGAAGACGCCGGTCGGGCTGCCCTTGAGGGTTCCCGGGTCGATACCGGCGCGTTCGAAGGTCTCCCAGGCCGATTCGAGCAGCAGCCGCTGCTGCGGGTCCATGGCGAGGGCCTCGCGCGGGGAGATCCCGAAGAAGGCGGGGTCGAACTCGTCGGCGTTGTGCACGAAGCAGGCCTCGGTGGCGACGCTGCCGCCCGCCTCGGGGCCGTGCAGCTCGTCGAGGTCCCAGCCCCGGTTGACCGGGAACTCGGTGACGGCGTCGCCGCCGCCGAGGACGAACTCCCAGAGTTCTTCCGGGGATTCGAGGCCGCCGGGGTAACGGCAGCTCATGGCGACGACCGCGATGGGCTCGTGCGGCGCGTCGGCGAGGCGGCGGTTCTGCTCGCGCAGGTTCGCGGTCTCGGTCAGGGATGCCCGCAGCGCTTCGACGAGCTTGTCCGAAGAGGTACTTGGGGTACTCATGGCTTGGTTCTCCGCTCCACGGGCGCGTCAGGAGTTGCTGTTGTCGAGGGCCAGCGAGACGAGGGCGTCGACGTCCATCTCGGCGATCGCCGCGGCCTGCTGCGGTTGCTGCGCGGCCGTCTCGCCGACCGGGGCGGCGCCGAGCTCGAGGAGCGCGTCGAGGAGTCCGGCCTCCCGCAGCCGCCGCACCGGAACGCTCGACAGGACGCGCCGGATCTGCTGCTCGTCGGCCTCCTCGGAGCCGGTGCCGGTGTCCTGGGCGCCGGCGGCCTCGGGGGCCAGTTCGGTGCGCAGGTGGTCGACGAGTTCGCCCGGGGAGGGGAAGTCGAAGATCAGGGTGGCGGGCAGCCGGAGCCCGGTGGCGCTGTTCAGGCGGTTGCGCAGTTCGACCGCGGTCAGCGAGTCGAAGCCGATGTCCTTGAAGGCGCGGTCGGCCTCGACGGTACGCGGGTCGGTGATGCCGAGCACCGCGCAGACGTGGGTGCGGACCAGGTCGAGGAGGATCTCGGCGGCCTGGGCGGCGGTGCGCCCGGCGAGGCGGCCGAGCAGTTCCTCGGGCTCGGAGGCCGCGGCGGCGGCCTGGGCGCTGCGCCGCACCGGGGTGCGGACCAGGGCCCGGTAGAGCGCGGGTACCGCGCCGCCGCTCTGGCCGCCGAGCGAGGCCGGGTCGAGCCGTACGGGCACGTACAGGGCCTCGTCGAGCCGGGCGGCGGCGTCGAAGAGGGCGAGGCCGGTCTCCGGGGTGAGCGGGGTGACGCCGCCGCGGGTCATCCGCGCCACGTCGGTCTCGGCGAGGTCGGCGGTCATGCCGCCCGCCGGTTCCCACATGCCCCAGGCCAGCGAGCGGGCGGGCAGCCCCTGGGCGCGGCGGTGGTGGGCCAGGGCGTCCAGGAAGGCGTTGGCGGCGGCGTAGTTGGCCTGGCCGGAGTTGCCGGAGACGCCCGCGGCGGAGGAGTAGAGGACGAAGTCGGTCAGCTCCAGGTCGCGGGTCAGCTCGTGCAGGTTGAGGGCGGCGTCCGCCTTGGGCCGCAGTACGGCGGCGAGGCGTTCGGCGTCCAGGGAGCCGAGGACGCCGTCGTCGACGATGCCCGCGGTGTGCACGACGGCGCGCAGCGGGCGCTCGGCGGGGATGTCGGCCAGCACCGCGGCCAGCCGCTCCCGGTCCGCCGCGTCGCAGGCGACGACCTGGGCCGTACCGCACAACTCGGCGATCTCGGCGACCAGTTCGGCCGCGCCGGGGGCCTCGGGTCCGCGCCGCCCGGCGAGCACCAGGTGGCGTACGCCGTGTGCGGTGACCAGGTGGCGGGCGAGCAGGGCGCCGAGGGTGCCGGTGCCGCCGGTGATCAGGACGGTGCCCTCGGGGTCCCAGCGCTGCGGGACGGTGAGCACGATCTTGCCGATGTGCTGGGCGCGGCTCATCAGGCGGAAGGCCTCGGGGGCGCGCCGGATGTCCCAGCTGCGGACCGGCAGCGGGGTGAGGTCGCCGGAGTCGAAGAGCGCGGCGAGTTCGGCGAGCATCTCGCCGGTGCGCTCGGGTCCGGCCTCGGCGAGGTCGAAGGCCCGGTAGAGGGCGCCGCCGTGGTCGCGGGCGATCTGCTCGGGGTCGCGGATGTCGGTCTTGCCCATCTCGATGAAGCGGCCGCCCTTGGCCAGCAGGCGCAGCGAGGCGTCGACGAGTTCGCCGCTGAGCGAGTCGAGGACGACGTCCATGCCCTTGCCGTCGGAGGAGGCGTAGAAGTACTCCTCGAAGTCGGCGTCGCGGGAGGAGGCGATGTGCGCCTCGTCGAGTCCGGCGGCGCGCAGCGCGTCCCACTTGCCCTTGCTGGCGGTGGCGAAGACCTCGGCGCCGAGGTGCTGGGCGAGCTGCACGGCGGCCATGCCGACACCGCCCGCGGCGGCGTGGACGAGCACCTTCTCGCCCCGCTTGAGGTCCGCGAGGTCGCGCAGCGCGTAGGCGGCGGTGAGGAAGGCGGCCGGTACCGAGGCGGCGCGCTCGAAGGTCCAGCCCGCCGGGATCCGGGCGACCATGCGGTGGTCGGCGACGGCGAGCGGCCCGAAGGCGTGCGGGATCATGCCCATGACGCGGTCGCCGACGGCGAGCGAGGTGACGCCGGGGCCGGTCTCGGTGACCACGCCCGCGGCCTCGCTGCCGAGGAAGGCCTCCCCCGGGTACATGCCGAGGGCGATCATCACATCGCGGAAGTTGAGTCCGGCGGCGTGCACGGCGATCCGTACGGTGTTCTCGGCGAGCGGTGCCTCCGCCTCCGGGCGGGGCAGCAGGCCGAGGTTGTCCAGGGTGCCGCGGGCCCGGGTGTCCAGGGTCCAGGCGGCCTCCTCGGGCAGCGTCAGGGAGCCCGATCCGGCGGTGGTCACCAGGCGCGGGACGAGCAGCGTCTCGCCGCGCAATGCGGCCCCGGGCTCGTCCACCTCGGCGGTCGCGGCGAGGGCGCCGGGCAGCGCGGCGGCGGGCGCCTCGGCCTTTGGGTCGAGGTCGAGCAGGACCAGGCGGCCGGGGTTCTCGGTCTGCGCGGAGCGGACCAGGCCCCAGGCGGGGGCGTGCGCGAGGTCGGTGACGTCCTCGCCGGTGCGGGTGGCGACGGCGCCGCGGGTGAGGACCGCGAGCCGGACGTCCTCCAAGGAGGTGTCGGCGAACCAGTCCTTGAGGTGGCCGAGGAGGCGGGCGGTGGACTCCCGTACGGCGTCCGCACCGGCCTCCTGCCCTCCGGTCTGCGGGCCGAGCGGGAGGAGCACGGTGTCCGGCAGCGGGTCGCCCGCGGTGAGCGCGGCCTTCATGGCGGCGACATCGGGGTACGAGGCGGCCGCGCCCGCGGTGCGCAGGGTGTCCGCGAGGCCGGGGGTGTCGGCGCCGAGGACCGCCCAGGTGCCCGCGGCGGCCGTGGTGGGGGCCGGTACGGGGACCCAGTCGAGACGGAACAGGCCCTCGGCCTCGCCCGCGGACTGCTGGAGCGAGGCGGTGGCGACCGGGCGCAGGACCAGGGAGTCGAGGGTGGCGACGGGGTGGCCCGCGGTGTCGGTGGCGGTCACCGCGATGGTGTCCGTACCGGCCTTGGCGATGCGCACCCGCAGCGCCGAGGCACCCGCGGCGTGCAGGTGGACCCCGTTGAAGAGGAAGGGCAGCCGTGCCTCGCCGGTCTGCTCGACGAAGTCGCCGAGGCGCATGCCGTGCAGGGCGGCGTCGAGCAGGGCGGGGTGCAGTACGTACTTGCCCGCCTGGGCCTGCTGCGGTTCGGGCAGCACGACCTCGGCGAAGACCTCGCCGCTCTCCGGGTGCTTCCAGGCCGCGGTCAGGCCCTGGAAGGAGGGGCCGAAGCCGTAGCCGACCTCGGCGGCACCGGCGTAGAAGTCGCCGACGTCGAGGGCCTCGGCGCCGGGCGGCGGCCAGGCGCCGAGCCCGGGGGCCGACTCCCCTGCGGCGGGGGCGAGTTCACCGCTGGCGTGCCGGGTCCAGGGGCGTCCGGCGGCGTTCTCCGGCCGGGAGTGGACGGCCACCGGGCGGCGGCCCGCGCTGTCGGCCTCGCCGACGCGCACCTGGATCTGGACGCCGCCGCGCTCGGGCAGCGGCAGCGGGGCCTCCAGGGTGAGTTCCTCCAGGCGGCCGGTCCCCGCCTCGTCACCGGCCCGTACGGCGAGCTCGACGAAGGCGGTGCCGGGCAGGATGACGGTGCCGGCGACCGCGTGGTCGGCGAGCCAGGGCTGGGTCTCCGGGGAGAGCCTGCCGGTGAACAACAGGCCCGCGCCGTCGGCGAGTTCGGTGGCGGCGCCGAGCAGGGGGTGCCCGGCGTCGGTGAGTCCGAGGCCGCTCGCGTCGGCGGCGCCCGCGGTGCGCGGCTCGGGCCAGAAGCGCTCGTGCTGGAAGGCGTAGGTGGGCAGGTCGACGCGGCGGGCCGCGCGGCCCTCGTACAGTCCGCTCCAGTCGACGTCGACGCCGTGCGCCCAGGCCTGGGCGAGGGCGCCGAGGAAGGCCTCGGGCTCGGGGCGGTCCTTGCGCAGGGCGGGCACCAGCAGCGGGGCGGGGCCGCCGTCCTCGACGCACTCCTGGGCCATGGCGGTGAGCACGCCGCCGGGGCCCAGCTCGATCAGGGTGTTGGCGCCGAGCCCGAAGACGGTGCGGACGCCGTCGGCGAAGCGGACCGCCTCGCGTACGTGCCGGACCCAGTAGTCGGCGCCGAACTCGGTGAGCTGCTCGCCGGTGAGGTTGGAGACCACCGGCAGGGTGGGCGCCTGGTAGGTCAACTGCTCGGCCACGCGCCGGAATTCGGCGAGCATCGGCTCCATGAGCGGCGAGTGGAAGGCGTGCGAGACGGTCAGTTCGCGGGTCTTGCGGCCCTGCTCGGCGAGCCGGGCGGCGACCTCCCGGGCGGCCTCGGCCTCGCCGGAGATCACCACCGAAGCAGGCCCGTTGACGGCGGCGACCGAGACGCGGTCCGCCACCTCGGCGAGCAGCGGCAGGACCTCCTCCTCCGTGGCGCGCAGCGAGATCATCACGCCGCCCGCCGGGAGTTCCTGCATCAGGCGACCGCGGGCGGCGACCAGGGCGCAGGCGTCGGCCAGGGAGAGCACCCCGGCGGCATGGGCGGCCGCGATCTCGCCGATGGAGTGGCCGACCAGGACCCCGGGCCGTACGCCGAGGGCGGCCAGCTGGCGGAAGAGGGCCACTTCGAGGGTGAAGAGCGCGGGCTGGGTGTAGCGGGTGGCGTCCAGGAGCGCGGCGTCCTCGGTGCCCTCCTCGGCGAAGAGGAGGGTGCGCAGCGGACGGTCGAGGTGGCGGTCGAACTCCGCGCAGAGTTCGTCCAGGGCCTCGGCGAACACCGGGAAGGCGGCGTGCAGTTGGCGGCCCGCGCCGGGGCGCTGGCTGCCCTGCCCGGAGAAGAGGAAGGCGGTCTTCGCGGGCTTGGCGGTGCCGGAGACGACGCCCGGTGCGGGGCTGCCCTCGGCGAGCGCGGTCAGCGCGGTGAGCAGGCCCTCGCGGTCCTCGGCGAGCACCGCGCCGCGGGTCTCCAGGGCCGCGCGGGTGGTGGTGAGCGAGTACGCGAGGTCGGTGGCGTCCAGGGTCCCGTCGGCGGCGAAGAAGTCGCGCAGGCGGGCGGCCTGGGCGCGCAGTCCCGGGGTGCCGCGGCCGGAGAGCAGCCAGGGCAGCGGCAGCCGGGGTGCCTCGGCCGCGGGCCGGGGCTCGGCGGGCGCCGGTGCGGGGGCCTGCTCCAGGACGAGGTGGGCGTTGGTGCCGCTGCCGCCGAAGGAGGAGACGGCGGCGCGGCGGGGGCGGCCGGTCTCGGGCCAGTCGCGGGACTCGGCGAGGAGTTCCACCGCCCCGGAGTTCCAGTCGACCTCGGTGCTGGGGTTGTCGATGTGCAGGGTGCGCGGGACGATGCCGTGCCGCATCGCCATCACCATCTTGATGACGCCCGCGACGCCCGAAGCGGCTTGCGCGTGGCCCATGTTGGACTTCACCGAGCCGAGCAGCAGCGGGCTCTGCGCGCTGTGGTCCTGCCCGTAGGTGGCGAGCAGCGCCTGCGCCTCGATGGGGTCGCCGAGGGTGGTGCCGGTGCCGTGCGCCTCGACCACGTCGACCTGGTCGCCGGTGAGGCCGGCGTTGGCGAGGGCCTGGCGGATGACGCGCTGCTGGGCGGGGCCGTTGGGGGCGGTCAGCCCGTTGGAGGCGCCGTCCTGGTTGGTGGCCGAGCCGCGGATGACGGCGAGGACCTGGTGGCCGTTGCGCTCGGCGTCCGAGAGGCGTTCCAGGAGCAGCACGCCGACGCCCTCGGACCAGCCGGTGCCGTCCGCCTCCTCGGCGAAGGACTTGCAGCGGCCGTCCGGGGAGAGTCCGCGCTGCTGGCTGAAGCCGATGAAGACGCCGGGCGAGCACATCACCATCGCGCCGCCCGCCAGCGCCATCGAGCACTCCCCGCTACGCAGCGCCTGCGCGGCGAGGTGCAGGGCGACCAGGGAGGAGGAGCACATGGTGTCGACGGTGACCGCGGGCCCTTCGAGGCCGAAGGTGTAGGCGACGCGGCCGGAGACGACGGCGGCGGAGGCGCCGAAGAGCATGTGCCCCTCGGAGCCCTCGGGCATCTCCATGCCCTCGCCGTAGCCGGGGTATCCGGCGCCGATGAACACGCCGGTGCTGCTGCCCTTGAGGGTCTCCGGGTCGATCCCGGCGCGCTCGAAGGTCTCCCAGGAGGTCTCCAGGAGGAGCCGCTGCTGCGGGTCCATGGTGAGCGCCTCGCGCGGCGAGATCCCGAAGAAGCCGGGGTCGAAACGGGTGGCGCTGTCGACGAATCCGCCCTCGCGCACATAGCTGGTGCCGAGCGCGTCCGGGTCCGGGTCGTAGAGCGAGCCCAGGTCCCAGCCGCGGTCGGTGGGGAAGCCGGAGATGGCGTCGCGGCCCTCGGCGACCAGCTGCCACAGGTCCTCGGGCGAGAGCACCCCGCCCGGGTAGCGGCAGCTCATGGCGACGATGGCGAGGGGTTCGTCGGTGGCGGTGTTGGAGGTCCCGGCCCGCTCGGCGGACCGGTCGGGGGTGCCGAGGACCTCGGCGCGGACGAAGCGGGCCAGCGCCGTCGGGGTGGGGTGGTCGAAGACCAGGGTGGCGGGGAGGGTGAGACCGGTGGCCGTGGTCAGGCGGTTGCGCAGGTCGACGGCGGTCAGCGAGTCGAAGCCGAAGTCCTTGAAGGCGCGGTCGGGGGCGACGGCGTCCAGGGTGGTGTGCCCGAGGACCGCGGCGGCCTCGGTGCGCACCAGGTCCAGGGTGATCTCCTCGCGCTCGGCCTCGGTGGCACCGGCCAGGCGCTCGGCGAACTCGGAGGCGTAGGTGCCCTCCTGGCCCTCACCGGGCTGTGCGGCGCGCAGTGCCTCGCGGGCCTCGGGGACGCCGTCGAGCAGGGGGCTCGGGCGGCCGGAGGTGAAGCCGGGGGCGAAGCGGGCCCAGTCGACGTCGGCGACGGCGAGGAAGGTCTCCTCGTGGTCGACGGCGCGCAGCAGGGCGGTGAGCGCGGTCGCGGGCTCCATCTCCAGGACGCCGCGCTTGGCCATGTAGGCGCGGGCGCCCTCGGTGTCCATGATCCCGCCGCCGCCCCAGGCGCCCCAGGCCAGCGAGGTGGCCCGCAGTCCGCGGGCGCGGCGCTGCTCGGCGAGGGCGTCGAGGTGGGCGTTGGCGGCGGCGTAGGCGGTGTGGCCCGCGGCGCCCCAGACCCCGGAGTTGGAGGAGAAGAGCACGAAGGCGTCGAGCGGGGTGTCCCCGAGCAGGGCGTCGAGGTGCTCGGCGCCGCGCACCTTGCCCGCGGTGACCTCGGCGAACTCCTCGGGGGTGAGCGCGTCGAAGGGGGTGGACTGGGGGACGCCCGCCGCGTGCAGGACGGCGGTCAGCGGGGCGTCCTCGGGCACCGAGGCCAGCGCGGCGGCCAGCGCCTCGCGGTCGGCGGCGTCGCAGGCGACGACCGTGGCGCGGGCGCCCAACTCGCCGAGTTCGCGGATGAGTTCGGCGGCGCCGGGCGCCTGGGGACCGCGGCGGCTGGTGAGCAGCAGGTGGGGGGCGCCGAGCGAGGCGAGCCTGCGGGCGGCGTGGGCGCCCACTCCCCCGGTGCCGCCGGTGATCAGGACGGTGCCGCGCGGCCGCCATTCGTGGCCGCTCTCGCGGTCGGCGAGCCGGGCGCGGACCAGCCTGCGTCCGTAGAGCCCGGTGTCGCGTACCGCGATCTGGTCCTCCTCGCCGCTCGCGGCGAGGGCCTGGACGAAGCGGGTGAGGGCCCGCTCGTCGGGTGCGGCGGGCAGGTCGATCAGGCCGCCCCAGGTGCGGGGCGCCTCCAGGGCGAGGACGCGGCCGAGGCCCCAGACCTGGGCCTGGGCGGGGGTGGCGGGCGCGTCGCCGCGGACGGCGGAGACGGCGCCCCGGGTGGCGCACCACAGGGGGGCGGTGAGTCCCGCGTCGGCCAGGGCCTGGGCCAGGGTGAGGGTGAGCAGGGCCGGGTCCTCGGCGGCGAGGCCGGTGAGGGAGAGCACGCCCGCGAGGGGGGTGCCGGCCAGGGCGCCGAGGGTCTCGGCGAGGGCGGTGCGGTCGGCGGTCGCGGCGGGCAGCGTCAGGGTGTCGGCGCCGTGCCGCTCCAGGGCCCCGGCGCAGGAGGCGGCGAGAGCGTCCGCGTCCTCGGGGACGACGAGCAGCCAGGTGCCGTCGAGCCGGGCCTGCCCCGGGTCGCCGAGCCGGGTGAACTCGACGCGGTAGCGCCAGCGGTCGATCTCGGCGCCCTCGCGGCGGCGCCGGCGCCAGGAGGCGAGGGCGGGAAGCAGCCTGCTCAGGCCGTGGTCGCCGTCCTCGTCGACGTCCAGGGTCCCGGCGAGTTCCTCCAGGTCCTCGCGCTCGACGGCGTCCCAGAAGCGGGCCTCGATCTCGTCGGCGGGCAGCCCGCCCGCGCTCTCGGCGGCGGGGTCGGACTCCAGCCAGTAGCGCTCCTGCTGGAAGGCGTAGGTGGGGAGTTCGACGGTACGGGTGCCGGGGCCGCCGAGGAGGCGCGGCCAGTCGACGGGGGCGCCGCGGGTCCAGGCCTCGGCGAGCGAGGTGAGGAAGCGCCCGGGGCCGCCCTCCTCGCGGCGCAGGCTGCCGAGGGTCGCGGCGGGCTGCCCGGCGTCGTCGAGGGTCTCCTGCACGCCGACGGTCAGCACCGGGTGCGCGCTCGCCTCGATGAAGAGCCCGTGGCCCTCGGTGAGCAGGGTGCGTACGGCGTCCTCGAAGCGGACGGTGTTGCGCAGGTTGGTGTACCAGTACGCGGCGTCCAGCTCGGTGCCGGTGACGAACTCGCCGGTGACGGTGGAGAGGAAGGGCACCCCGGTGCGGCCCGGCCGGATCCCGTCGAGGGCGGTGAGGACCTGCTCGCGGATGGTCTCGACCTGGGGGCCGTGCGAGGCGTAGTCGACGTTGATGCGGCGGGCGCGCACCCCGTCCCGCTCGCAGGCGGCGAGGAGTTCGTCCAGGGCGCCCGGTTCGCCGGAGACCACGGTGGACTGCGGGCCGTTGACGGAGGCGACGGCGAGGCGTTCGCCCCAGGCCGCGATACGGGTGGTGACCTCGGCGGCGGGGGCCGCAACCGAGACCATGCCGCCCTTGCCCGCGAGCGCGAGCAGCGCCTTGGCCCGCAGCGCCGAGACCTTCGCGGCGTCACCGAGCGACAGCGCACCGGAGACGGCCGCGGCGGCGATCTCGCCCTGCGAGTGGCCGATGACCGCGGCGGGACGCACCCCCGAGGCGCGCCAGAGTTCGGCGAGGGAGACCATCACGGCCCACAGCGCGGGCTGCACGACATCCACCCGGTCGAAGCCCGGAGCACCGTCCGCCTGCCGCAGCACATCCAGCAGCGACCAGTCCACGTACGGGGCCAGCGCCTCGGCGCACTCCCGCAACCGCGCCGCGAACACCGGCGAGGAATCCAGGAGTTCGACCGCCATACCCGGCCACTGCGAACCCTGACCGGGGAAGACGAAGACGACTCCGGCGCCGGGCAGGGTGGTGCCCTGGACCACGGCCGGGCTGGAGGTGCCGTCGGCGAGGGCGGTCAGGCCGGAGGTGAGGGCGGCGCGGTCCGCGGCGACCACGGCGCCGCGCTGCTCCAGGGCGGCACGGGTGGTGGCCAGCGAGAGCGCGATGTCGGCGGGCGCGGCCTCGGAGGCGGTGGCGAAGCCGTGCAGCCGGTCGGCCTGGGCGCGCAGGGCGCCGGGGTTCTTGCCGGAGACCAGCCAGGGAAGCAGCCGGGTGTCCAGGACGCGCGGGGCGGGCTCGGCGGCCGGGGCCTCGGGGGCGGGCTCGGCGGGGGTGTCCTGTTCGAGGATGACGTGGGCGTTGGTGCCGCCGACGCCGAAGGCGGAGACGCCCGCGCGGCGGGGGGCGTCCTCGCGCCGCTCCCAGGGGGTGTCCTCCTGGAGCAGCCGGACGGTGCCCGCGGACCAGTCGATCTTGGTGCTGGGGCTGTCGGCGTGCAGAGTCCTGGGCAGGACGCCGTGGCGCATGGCCATGATCATCTTCATCACGCCGGCCATGCCCGCGGCGGCCTGGGTGTGGCCGATGTTCGACTTCACCGAGCCGAGCCAGAGCGGGCGTTCGGGCGCGCGGCCCTTGCCGTAGGTGGCGATGAGGGCCTGGGCCTCGATGGGGTCGCCGAGGGTGGTGCCGGTGCCGTGCGCCTCGACCGCGTCGATCTCGGCGGCCTCCAGGCGGGCGTTGGCGAGCGCCTGCTTGATGACGCGGCGCTGGGAGGGGCCGTTGGGCGCGGTGAGGCCGTTGCTCGCGCCGTCCTGGTTGACGGCGGAGCCGCGGATCACGGCCAGGACCTCGTGCCCGTTGCGGCGGGCGTCGGAGAGCCGCTCCAGGAGGAGAACGCCGACGCCCTCCGCGAAGCCGGTGCCGTCCGCGGTGTCCCCGAAGGCCTTGCAGCGGCCGTCGGAGGCGAGCCCGCGCTGGCGGCTGAACTCGACGAAGAGCCCCGGCGTGGACATCACGGTGACGCCCGCGGCCAGGGCGAGCCCGCACTCGTTCTGCCGCAGCGCCTGCACCGCGAGGTGCAGGGCCACGAGCGAGGAGGAGCAGGCGGTGTCGACGGTGACCGCGGGGCCTTCGAGGCCGAAGGTGTAGGCGAGGCGGCCGGAGACCACGGCCGCCGCGCTGCCGGTGCCGAGGTAGCCCTCGACGCCCTCCGGGACCTCCTCCAGGTCGCCGCCGTAGCTGGAGGAGGAGGCGCCGACGAAGACGCCGGTGCTGCTGCCCTTCAGCGAGTGCGGGTCGATACCGGCCCGCTCCAGGACCTCCCAGGCGGTCTCCAGGAGCAGCCGCTGCTGCGGGTCCATGGCCAGCGCCTCACGCGGCGAGATCCCGAAGAGCTGGGCGTCGAACTGCGGGACCTCCTGAAGGAATCCGCCCTGCTGGGTGTACGAGGTCCCGGCCCGGTCCGGGTCCGGGTCGTACAGCGCCTCCAGGTCCCAGCCGCGGTCCTCGGGGAAGCCGGAGATGCCCTCCCGGCCCTCGGCGACCAGGTCCCACAGCTCTTCCGGGCTCGCGACCTCGCCGGGGAAGCGGCAGGCCATGCGCACCACGGCGACCGGCTCCGGCTCTTCCAGCTCCCGTACCCGCCTGCGCGCGTTGCGCAGGTCGGTGGTGGCCCGCTTCAGATATTCGCGGAGCTTGTCTTCATTGGTGTTGCTCAACTCAGTCACCTACCGGAAACAGGACCGGGCACGGGAAGCGGAAGGCCGAAGCGGCGCCGTTCATGGGTTATTTCGTTTCGAGTTCGTCGTCGAGCAGGCCGAACAGCTCGTCGTCGGAGGCCGCGTCCACATCGCTCTCGCCCTGGTTCCCGCCCTTGCCGGTCCAGGTGGACAGCAGTGCCTGGAGGCGGCCGGTGATGGCCGCGCGGGCCTCCGGGTCCTCCGGGGCGGAGCCCAGTACGGCTTCCAGGCGCCCGATCTCGTCGAGCACCGGCTCCACCCCGCCGCTCTCGCCGAGGAGTTCGGTCCGGAGCTCGGCGGCGAGTTCGGCGGGCGTCGGGTGGTCGAAGACGAGGGTGGAGGGCAGGCTGAGGCCGGTGGCGGCGCCGAGCCGGTTGCGCAGTTCGACGGCGCTCAGCGAGTCGAAGCCGAGTTCCCTGAAGGGCCGGTCGGGTCCGACGGCGGCGAGGGCGCCCTCGCCCGTGCTGCCGTGGCCGAGGACGGAGGCGGCCTGCTTGCGGACCAGTTCGAGCAGGACGCGCTCCTGCTCGGACGGCGGCTGCGCCTGCAGCCGGGCGAGCAGGGCCTCGGGGGCGCCGGCGCTCTCCTCGGCGGCGGACTCGGCCTCGGCCTGCGCGGCGGCCACCTTGGCGGCGGCCTCCGGCACCATCTCGAACAGCGGGCTGTTCCGCTCGGTGTTGGTGCCGAGCGAGAAGCTGTCCCAGCGGATGTCGATGAGGACCGGGTTGGTCTCCTCGTGGTCCAGGGCCTGCTGGAGCGCGGCGGTGGCCTGCTCGGGCGGCAGCTCCCAGACGCCCTGGGTGCGGGCCCGCTCGCCGACGCCGTTGTCGGCCATGCCGCTGCCCTCCCAGGTGCCCCAGACCACCGAGGTGGCGGGCAGCCCCTGGGCGCGCCGCTGCTCGGCGAGGGCGTCCAGGAAGGTGTTGCCGGGCGTGTAGTTGCCGAGGCCCGCGGAGCCGTAGGAGGCGCCGAAGGAGGAGAAGAGCACGAAGGCGGTCAGCCCGGCGTCGGCGGTGAGTTCGGCGAGGTGCTGGGCGCCGCGCGCCTTGACCTGGAAGGTGCGCTCCAGGCGGTCCGGGGTGAGGGTGTCGACCATGCCGTCGTCGAGGACGGCGGCGGTGTGGAAGACGGAGGTCAGCGGCGTCTCGGCGGGGATCGCCGCGAGCACCCCGGCGAGCGCCTCGCGGTCCGAGACGTCGGCGGCGGCGAGGGTCACGCGGGCGCCCAGCTCTTCGAGTTCGGCGGTGAGTTCGGCGGCGCCGGGGGCGTCCGCGCCGCTGCGGCTGACCAGGAGCAGGTGCTCGGCGCCGCTGCGGGCCAGCCAGCGGGCGGTGTGGGCGCCGAGGCCGCCGGTGCCGCCGGTGACCAGGGCGGTGCCCTCGGGCTTCCATTCGCGGGCCGGGGCGGTGTCCCCGAGGGGCGCGCGGACCAGCCTGCGGACCAGGATGTCCCAGGAGCGGATGGCGAGTTGGTCCTCGTCGCCGGGTTCGGTGAGCACCCGGGCGAGCCGGGTCCAGGCCTTCTCGTCCACCTGCTGCGGCAGGTCGACGATGCCGCCCCACAGCCGCGGGTGCTCCTGCACCAGGACGCGGGCCAGGCCCCAGACGGCGGCCTGCACCGGGCTGGTGACGGCGTCCGTGTCGCCGATCGAGACGGCGCCCTGGGTCAGCGACCACACCGGCGCGTCGAACTCGGCGAGTTCGCGGACCTGGAGGACGGCCTGCACCAGGGTGACCGTGCCCGCGAGGCCGAGCGGCAGCGCCTCGTACTCGGGGTGCGGGCGCTCGTCGAGGGAGAGCAGCGAGAGCACACCGGTGATCTCGGTGCCCTCGGTCAGCGTCTCGTGGATCTGCTGGGCCAGGGTGTAGCGGTCCGCGGCGTCGATCTCGACCGTGATGCGGATGCTCTGGGCGCCGTGCTCCTTGAGCTGCCGCGCCGCGGCCTCGGCGAGGTCCTCGGCCTGCCCCTCGGGTTCGATGATGAGCCAGGTGCCGGTGAGGGCGGGCTCGGCGGTCTCGGCGACGGTCCACACAGTGCGGTAGCGCCAGGAGTCCATGACGGACTTTTCCCTTCGGGTACGCCGCCAGTCGGTCAGGGCGGGCAGTACGGAGCCGATCGGCTGGTCGGCGGCGAGGTCGAGGCCGTCGAGCGCGGAGAGGTCGCCGTTCTCGACGGCGGCCCAGAAGGCGGCGTCCACCTCGTCGACAGGGCCGCCGGGGGCGGTGCCGCTCGCGGCGGCCGCGCTCTCGTCCTCCAGCCAGTAACTGCGGTGCTGGAAGGCGTAGGTGGGCAGCGGGACGCGGCGTACCGGGCGGTCGCGGTAGACGGCCGCCCAGTCGGGGGCGGCGCCGTGCGCCCAGGCCTCGCCGAGCGAGCTGAGGAAGCGCAGCGGGCCGCCCTCCTCGCGGCGCAGGGTGCCGAGGGTGACCGCCGAGGAGCCGAGCTCGTCGATGGTCTCCTGCACCCCGATGGTGAGCACCGGGTGGGCGCTGGACTCCACGAAGAGGCCGTGCCCGGAGGCGAGCAGGGCGCGGACGCCCTCCTCGAAGCGGACGGTGGTGCGCAGGTTGGTGAACCAGTACTCGGCGTCCAGCTCGGTGCCCGTCACCGGCAGGGCGGTGACCGTGGAGAAGAAGGGCACCTCGGCCGTGCGCGGGGTGATCCCGGCGAGGGCGCCGAGCACCTCCTCGCGGATGGACTCCACCTGGGCCGAGTGCGAGGCGTAGTCGACGTTGATGCGGCGGGCGCGCACCCCGTCCCGCTCGCAGGCGGCCAACAGCTCGTCCAGGGCGCCCGGTTCACCGGAGACCACGGTCGAGCGGGGGCCGTTGACCGAGGCGAGCGAGAGGCGCTCACCCCAGGCCTCGATACGGGTGGTGACCTCGGCGGCGGGGGCCGCGACCGAGACCATGCCGCCCTTGCCCGCGAGCGCGAGCAGCGCCTTGGCCCGCAGCGCCGAGACCTTCGCGGCGTCCTCGAGCGACAGCGCACCGGAGACGGCGGCCGCGGCGATCTCGCCCTGGGAGTGGCCGAGCACCGCCGCCGGGCGGATGCCGTTGGCGCGCCAGAGTTCGGCGAGGGAGACCATCACGGCCCACAGCGCGGGCTGCACGACATCCACCCGGTCGAAGCCCGGAGCACCGTCCGCCTGCCGCAGCACATCC
Source organism: Streptomyces sp. SCSIO ZS0520 (assembly GCF_025643355.1). Classification (NCBI taxonomy): domain Bacteria; kingdom Bacillati; phylum Actinomycetota; class Actinomycetes; order Kitasatosporales; family Streptomycetaceae; genus Streptomyces; species Streptomyces sp. SCSIO ZS0520. Next base: position 154,694 of record NZ_CP092644.1, read on the forward strand.
AGCAGCGACCAGTCCACGTACGGGGCCAGCGCCTCGGCACACTCCTGCAACCGCGCCGCGAACACCGGCGAGGAGTCCAGGAGTTCGACCGCCATACCCGGCCACTGCGAACCCTGGCCGGGGAAGACGAAGACGGGGCGGTCGGCGCCGGGGACGGCCTGGCTGCCGAGGTCGTCGCCGTCGGCGAGGGCCTGCAGACCGGAGAGGAAGGAGGCGTGGTCCGGCGCCGCGACCGCGGCCCTGACCGGGTGCGCGGTACGGGTGGTGGCCAGCGACCAGCCGGTGGAGGCGAGGTCGGCGCCCTCGCGGACGTGGTCGAGCAGCCGGGCGGCCTGGGCGCGCAGCGCGGCCTCGGTGCGCCCGGAGAGGGTCCACAGGGCGGGGCCGCCCGCGTCCTCGGCCGGGGTGTCCGCCGGCTCCTCGGCGGCCGGGGCCTCTTCGAGGATGACGTGGGCGTTGGTGCCGCTGACGCCGAAGGAGGAGACACCGGCCCGGCGCGGATCGGCGCCCGGGGCCCAGTCCCGCGCCTCGGTGAGCAGCTTGACCGCGCCGCTGGACCAGTCGATGTGCGGGGAGCTCTCCTCGGCGTGCAGGGTGCGCGGCAGCTGTCCGTGCCGCAGCGCCTGCACCATCTTGATGACCCCGGCGATGCCCGCGACCGGTCCGCCGTGGCCGATGTTCGACTTCACCGAGCCGAGCCACAGCGGCGCCTCGGCGCTCTTCTCCTTGCCGTACGTGGCGAGCAGGGCCTGCGCCTCGATGGGGTCGCCGAGGGTGGTGCCGGTGCCGTGCGCCTCGACCGCGTCGACCTGGGCCGCGGTGAGCCGGGCGTTGGCGAGGGCGCGGCGGATGACCTCCTGCTGGGCGGGCTCGCTGGGCGCGGTGAGTCCGTTGCTGGCGCCGTCCTGGTTGAGGGCGGAGCCGCGGATCACGGCGAGGACCTGGTGCCCGTTGCGCTGCGCGTCGGAGAGGCGCTCCACGAGGAGGACGCCCGCGCCCTCGGACCAGGTGGTGCCGTCGGCGCCCGCGCCGAAGGCCTTGCAGCGGCCGTCGGGGGCCAGCGCCCGCTGGCGGCTGAACTCGACGAAGGCGGCGGGGCTCGCCATCACGGCGACCCCGGCCGCGAGCGCCAGGTCGCACTCGCCCTGGCGCAGCGCCTGGACCGCCAGGTGCAGGGCGACCAGACCGGAGGAGCAGGCGGTGTCCACGGTGACGGCGGGACCGGCCAGGCCGAAGGTGTAGGCGATGCGGCCGGACAGCACGGAGGACATGGTGCCGGTGCCGATGTAGCCCTCGGTGCCCTCCGGGAGCGCGTCCAGGCGGGAGGCGTAGTCGGAGGCGACGGCGCCCACGAAGACCCCGGTCTGCGTCGACTTCAGCGACAGGGGGTCGAAGCCGCCGCGTTCCAGGGTCTCCCAGGCGGTCTCCAGGAAGAGCCGCTGCTGCGGGTCCATCGCGGCGGCCTCGCGGGGCGAGATGCCGAACAGCTCGGGGTCGAAGAGGGTGGCGTCGTCGAGGAAGCCGCCCTCGCGGACGTAGGTGGTGCCCGGCTTGTCGGGGTCCGGGTCGTAGAGGTTCTCCACGTCCCAGCCGCGGTCGGTGGGGAAGGTGCTGATCGCGTCGGTGCCGGAGGCGATCAGCTGCCAGAAGCCCTCGGGGTCGGTGACGCCGCCGGGGAAGCGGCAGGCCATCGAGACGATGGCGAGCGGCTCGTGGCCGGCGTTCTCCACCTCGCGCAGCTGCTGGCGGGTCTGGCTGAGGTCGGTGGTGACGCGCTTGAGGTACTCGCGGAGCTTCGCTTCGTTGCTCGTCGACATGCTGTCGAGTTCTCCTTGTGGATACGGGGCTGGAGGAGCAGGTCAGGAAGCTCCCAGTTCCTTGTCGATCAGGTCGAAGATCTCGTCGTCGGACACCGAGTCGAGGGCGCCGGACTCGATCACACCCCCGGAACCGGAGCCGGAGCGCTCCCGCCACCGCCACAGCAGGGCCTCCAGGCGGCCGACGACCGCCTCGCGGTCCTCGCCCTCGGGGGCCTCGGCCGACAGGGCCGCTTCGAGGGCGGCGAACTCGCGGGCCACCGGGCCCTCCGCGGCGCCCACGGTGCCGAGCTGGTCGAGCAGGTGCTGGGCGAGGGCCAGCGGGGTGGGGTGGCTGAAGACGAGCGTCGCGGGCAGGCTCAGGCCGGTGGCGGCGGTGAGCCGGTTGCGCAGCTCGACCGCGGTGAGCGAGTCGAAGCCGAGGTCGCGGAAGGCGCGTTCGGCCTCCACGGTCTCGCTCTCGCCGTGCCCGAGCACCGCGGCGACCCGGCTGCGCACCAGGTCGGTCAGCGCGCGCTCCTGCTCCTCGGGGCCCATCGCGGCGAGCCGGGCGGTGAAGGACTCGGCCTCGGCGTCGTCCTGCCCGGCCGCCGCGCGGCGCAGCGGGGCGCCCGGCAGGACGGCCGCGGCGGTGCCTCCGGCAACCGCGTCCGCGAGGGCCCTCAGCTCGGCGCCGGAGACCAGCCGGGAGGCGAAGGAGTCGACGGTGGCGACCGGACGCCCGGTCACATCGGCGACCACGAGGGCCACTTCCTCGGGGCCGACCGGCTTGAGGTGGACGCGCACCCGGGTGGCACCGGCCGCGTACAGGCGCAGCCCCGTGAAGGCGTACGGCAGCCAGGCCGTGCCCTCCTCCGCCTCCGGCCCGCTGACCGCGAGCGCGTGGAGCGCCGAGTCGAGCAGGGCCGGGTGGAGGCCGAACCGGCCTGCGTCTTCCTGCTGCTCCGCTGGCAGCGTCACCTCGGCGAACACACCGCCACCGTCGCCCGCGAGCCAGACGTCGGCCAACCCCTGAAAGACCGGGCCGTACCCGTACCCCTGCTGGTGCAGCCCCTCATAGAAGCCGTCGAGGTCGACCCGCTCGGCGCCGCTCGGCGGCCAGGCGGTCAGTTCGGTGCCGCCCTCGGGGCTGTCCGAGCGCTCCAGGCGGCCGTGGGCGTGCCGGGTCCACTCGCCCGCGTCCCCGGCGCTCTCGGGCCGCCCGTAGACGGTGACGGCGCGTCCCGTGTCGCTCTCCGGACCGACCACCACCTGCACCTGGACGGCGCCCTCGGCGGGGATCACCATCGGGGTCTCCAGGGCGAGTTCGGTGAGCCGGTCGCAGCCGGCCTCGTCGCCCGCGCGCACCGCGAGCTCGACGAAGGCGCCGCCCGGCAGCACCCGCACCCCGGAGACCACGTGGTCGCCGAGCCAGGGGTGGGTGCGCAGCGAGAGCCGCCCGGTCAGCACGGTCTGGTTGCCCTCGGCGAGCCGGACCGCGGCGCCGAGCAGGGGGTGGTCGGTGGCGCCGAGCCCCGCCGCGGTGACATCGGCGGCGGCCGCGGCGGCGACATCCAGCCAGTACCGCTGCCGCTGGAAGGCGTACGTGGGCAGGTCGGCGCCGGAGGCCTCGTGCCCGGCGTAGACCAGGCGCCAGTCGACCGCGGCACCGTGCGCCCAGGCCTCCGCGAGGGAGGCGAGCAGCCGGTCGGGGCCGCCCTCCTCGCGGCGCAGGGTGCCCTGCGAGGTGGCGGCGGCACCGGCGGCGTCGATGCTCTCCTGCACGCCCACGGTGAGCACCGGGTGCGCGCTGGCCTCCAGGAACAGGCTGTGCCCCGAGGCCAGCAACTGCCGTACGGCGTCCTCGAATCGGACCGTGTTGCGCAGATTGCGGTACCAGTACTCGGCGTCCAGCTCGGTGCCGGTCACGAACTCACCGGTCACCGTGGAGAGGAACGGCACCTCGGCGGTGCGTGGCTGAATACCGTCCAGGAGGCCGAGCACCTCCTCGCGGATCTGCTCGACCTGGGGGCCGTGCGAGGCGTAGTCCACATTGATCCGCCGGGCCCGCACCCCCTCCGCCTCACAGGCCGCCATCAGCTCGTCGAGGGCTTCGGGATCACCCGAAACCACCGTCGACTGCGGACCGTTCACCGAAGCGAGCGCAAGCCGCTCACCCCAGGCCGAAATCCGCTCCCGTACGGAACCGGCCGCATCCGCTACCGAGACCATCCCGCCCTTACCCGCCAGCGCCAGCAACGCCCGCGCCCGCAACGCCGAAACCTTCGCCGCATCCGACAGGGACAACGCACCGGACACCGCCGCAGCCGCGATCTCACCCTGCGAGTGACCGATCACCGCGGCCGGGGCGACACCCGCCGCACGCCACACCTCGGCAAGCGACACCATCACGGCCCAGAGCGCGGGCTGCACCACATCGACGCGATCGAAGCCGGGGGCACCCTCGGTCTGCCGCAGGACATCCACCAGGGACCAGTCCACGAAGGGGTCCAGCGCCTCCGCGCACTCCCCCAGACGAGCCGCGAACACCGGCGAGGAATCAAGCAGTTCGACCGCCATCCCCGCCCACTGCGAACCCTGACCCGGGAAGACGAAGACGGACTTGCCGCCCTGGTCGCGGCCCTGGAGCGCGCCGGCGGCGAGGTCGCCCTCGGCGAGGGCCGCCAGGCCGCGGAGGGTGTCCTCGTGGCCGGGGGCGGCGACGGCGGCGCGGTGGTCGAAGGCGGACCGCGAGGTGGCCAGGGCGACACCGGTGGCGGTGGCGTCGAGGTCGCCGGTGGCCGCGTACCGGCGGAGCCGTTCGGCCTGCCCGCGCAGGGCCTTGGCGGTCCGTCCGGAGAGCAGCCAGGGCACCGTGGTGCCGAGCCGGGACAGGAGCGCCGGGGCCGCCTCGCCGCTGGCGGGGTCCGCGGCGGGGTCGCTCGCCTCGGCGCCCTCGGCCGGGGCCTCCGTCGCCGGGGCCTCTTCGAGGATGACGTGGGCGTTGGTGCCGCTGATGCCGAAGGCCGAGACACCGGCGCGGCGGGGGCGGCCGGTGCGGGGCCAGTCGCGGGCCTCGGTGAGGAGTTCGACGGCGCCGGAGTCCCAGTCGATCTTCGGCGAGGGCGCGTCCACGTGCAGGGTCTGCGGGAGCAGGCCGTTGCGCATGGCCATGACCATCTTCATGACGCTGGCGACACCCGAGGCGGCCGAGGTGTGGCCGATGTTCGACTTCAGCGAGCCGAGCCAGAGCGGCTGCCCCTCCGGCCGGTTCTGGCCGTAGGTGGCGAGCAGGGCCTGCGCCTCGATGGGGTCGCCGAGGGTGGTGCCGGTGCCGTGGCCCTCGACCGCGTCGACCTCGGCGGCGGGCACCCGGGCGTTGGCGAGGGCCTGCCGGATGACGCGTACCTGGGAGGGGCCGTTGGGGGCGGTGAGGCCGTTGGAGGCGCCGTCCTGGTTGACGGCGGAGCCGCGCAGCACGGCGAGGATCCGGCGGCCCGCGCGCTGGGCGTCGGAGAGGCGCTCCATGACGACGATCCCGGCGCCCTCCGAGGGCCCGAAGCCGTCGGCCGCGGCGGCGAAGGCCTTGCAGCGGCCGTCCGGGGCGAGCGCCCGCTGACGGCTGAACTCGATGAACCCGGCCTGGTTGGACATCACGGTGACGCCGCCCGCCAGGGCCATGGAGCACTCCCCCGCCCGCAGCGCCTGCGCGGCCATGTGCATGGCGACGAGCGAGGAGGAGCAGGCGGTGTCGATGGTGACCGCCGGGCCTTCGAGACCGAGGGAGTACGAGAGCCGGCCCGACATGACGCTGGCGAGGTTGCCGGTGCCGATGTAGCCCTCGACCTCCTCGGGCACCTCGGTCATGCCCGAGGTGTAGTCCATGGCGCTGAAGCCGACGAAGGTGCCGGTGGCGCTGCCGGTCAGGCTCAGCGGGGCGATGCCCGCGCGCTCCACGGCCTCCCAGCCGGTCTCCAGGAGCAGCCGCTGCTGCGGGTCCATGGCGAGCGCCTCACGCGGGTTGATCCCGAAGAAGTCGGCGTCGAACTCGTCCACGTCGTAGAGGAAGGCGCCCTCCCGTACGTAGTTGCTGCCGGGGACGTCGGGGTCCGCGCTGTAGCGGGACTCGATGTCCCAGCCGCGGTTGCCGGGGAAGGCGCCCACCGCGTCCTGGCCCTTGGCCACCAGGTCCCACAGCGCCTCGGGAGAGTCGGCGTCGCCGGGGTAGCGGCAGGCCATGCCGACGAGGGCGATGGGCTCGTGCTCCGCCGCCTGGACGGCCTGCAGGCGCTTGCGGGTCTGCTGCAGATCGGCCGTGGCCCGCTTGAGGTATTCGAGCAGTTTCTCTTCGTTGTTCGCGTGGTTCGCCATGGTCGAGATCTCCGTGAGGCCGCGTGCGGCGGAGGGCCGGGCCCGCCGCGGCCGGTGCCCCGGGTTCGGGGCACCGGCCGGACGGACTCCGGCCGGGGACTGGTGTGGTCGGGGTCAGGAGGTGCCGAGCTCTTTGTCGAGCAGGGCGAACATGTCGTCGGCGGAGGCCGACTCCAGGTCGCCTTCTTCGGCGTCCGCTGCGGTGTCGGCGGGGTTCTGGCCCCAGGTCCACAGCAGTGCTTCGAGCCGCTTCTTCAGCTTGGTGCGGGTGTCGCTGTCCGGCTCGGAGGCGGCCAACGCCCCTTCCAGGCGGTCGAGTTCGTCGAGTACGGAGCCGACGGGCTGCGCCGAGTCGGGCAGGACGGCGGCCCGCAGGTGCTGGGCGAGGGCGGTCGGGTTGGGGTAGTCGAAGACGATGGTGGCCGGGAGCTTGTGGCCGGTGGCGGCGCCGAGGCGGTCCCGCAGCTCGACCGCGGTGAGCGAGTCGAAGCCGAGGTTCTTGAAGGCCCGCCCGGGCTCGATGTCCTCCCCGGAGGCGTGCCCGAGGACGGCGGCCACCTGTCCGCGTACCAGGTCGAGCAGGATGGCGTCCCGCTCGGCCGGGGTCGCGGCGCCGAGCCGCTCGGCGAGCTTCGCGGCGGCCCCGCTCGCGGCACCGGTCTCCGCGCTGTCCTGCTCGGTGGCCTTCAGCGCCCGCACGGCCTCTGGGATGCCGGTGATCAGCGGGCTCGGGCGGCCGGAGGTGAAGCCGGGGACGAAGCGCTCCCACTCCACGTCGGCGATGGCCCGGAAGACCTCCTCGTGCTCCACGGCCTGGACCATGGCGGAGAGGGCGAGTTCCGGTGCCATCTCCAGGACACCGCGCTTGCGCATGTACTCCTCGACGCCCTCGCCCTCCATCATGCCGCCGCCGCCCCAGGCACCCCAGGCCAGCGAGGTGGCGGGCAGGCCGCGGGCCCGGCGCCGCTGGGCGAAGGCGTCCAGGTAGGCGTTGCCGGGGGCGTAGCCGCTGTGCCGGCCGCTGCCCCAGACCCCGGAGTTGGAGGAGAAGAGCACGAAGGCGTCGAGCGGGGTGTCCCCGAGCAGGGCGTCCAGGTGCTCGGCGCCGCGGATCTTGCCCGCGTTGATGCGCCGGTAGTCCTCGACGGTGGTGTCCCCGATGAGGGTGGTCTGCACGATGCCGACCGCGTGCACCACGGCCCGCAGCGGCTGCTCCTCGGGGATGTCCGCGAGGACCGCGGCCAGCTGCTCCAGGTCGGAGACATCGCAGGCGGCGAGGGTGACCTCGGCGCCCGACTCCCGCAGTTCCGCGGCGAGTTCGGCCGCGCCGGGGGCCTCGGCCCCGCGGCGGCTGGTCAGCACCAGGTGGGCGGCGCCGTTGCGGGCCAGCCAGCGGGCGACATGGGCGCCGACACCGCCGGTGCCGCCGGTGACCAGGGCGGTGCCGGAGGGCTTCCACCGGCGTACCGGCTCGGCACCGGCCAGCGGGGCGCGGGCCAGGCGGCGGCCGAAGGCGCCGGTCTCGCGCAGCGCCACCTGGTCCTCGTCGCCGAGACCGGCAAGCACCCGGGCGAGCCGGTCGGCGGCCCGCTCGTCGAACTCCTCCGGCAGATCGACCAGACCGCCCCAGTCGCGGGGCTGTTCGAGGGCGGCGACCCGCCCGAAGCCCCACAGCTGTGCCTGCACCGGGTCGGCGGGCCCGTCGCCCGGGGTGGCGACCGCGCCCCGGGTGAGCGCCCACAGCGGGGCGCCCAGACCGGAGTCGGTGAGCGCCTGGAAGAGCACCAGGGTGCCGGTGGCCGCCGCCTCCCGCTCCTCGGCGAGACCGAGCAGCGAGAGCAGCCCGGCCGGTTCCTGCTCCGCCGCCTCGGTCAGCTCCCGGGCCCAGGCCTCGCGGTCGGGCGCGGCCGGGTCGAGCGTCACGGTACGCAGCCGGGCGCCGCGCGCCGCGAGCGCGTCGAGGACGGCCTTGGTCTCGCTCTCGGCCCCGGCGGGCAGTACGGCCAGCCAGTCCCCGTCGAGCTTCGCCTCCGACGTCTCGGCCAGCGGCGCCCAGTTGACCTCGTAGCGCCAGGAGTCGACGGTGGTCTGCTCGTGGCGGCCGCGGCGCCAGGAGGACAGCGCCGGGAGGAGTTCGCGCAGCGGCAGCTCCGCGTCGATGCCGACGGTGCCGGAGAGGGCGTCCAGGTCCTCGTTCTCCACCGCGGTCCAGAACCCGGCGGTCATCTCGTCCGCGAGCGGCGAGGCCGCGGCGGCGGTGCCGGACTCCAGCCAGTAGCGCTGGTGCTGGAAGGCGTAGGTCGGCAGGTCGACCACCCGGGCCCCGCGCCCGGCGAAGGCCCCGGCCCAGTCGACGTCCACGCCCCGGGTCCAGACCCCCGCGAGGGAGCTGTAGAACCGGGCGAGCCCGCCCTCCTCGCGCCGCAGGGTGCCCTGCGCGAGGACGTCCCGGCCCGCGGCCTCGGCGGTCTCGCTGATGCCGTAGGTCAGCACCGGGTGCGCGCTCGACTCCACGAACACGTCGAAACCATCGGCGATCAGGGCGCGTACGACCGGCTCGAAGCTGACCAAACGACGGCAGTTCTCGAACCAGTACGAAGCATCCAACTCGGCACCGCTCAGCACCTCGCCGTTGACCGTCGAATACAGCGGAACGGAGCCCTCACGCGGCTGCACGAACGACAGCAGATCGAGGATCCGCTCGTGCAGCGGGTCCACCTGAGCGCAGTGCGAAGCGACCGTCGAACCGATCACCTTCGCCCGGACACCCTCGGCCTCCAACTCCGCCACCAGCTCTTCCAGAGCCGCGACTTGACCCGCGACCGTCACCGAACGCGGACCATTGTTCCCCGCGATCGACAACACCTCAGCGTCACCGTTGAAACGCGCGATACGAGCCTCGACCTCAGCCGCAGGCAAGGAAACCGACGCCACCGCACCCTTGCCGACCAACTCATCCGCGAACAACTGCGAACGCAGCACCACCACTTGAGCCGCATCCCCAAGCGACAGAGCGCCGGACACGGCAGCAGCGGCGATCTCACCCTGCGAGTGACCGACCACCGCGTCCGGCACCACACCGGCGGCGCGCCACAGCGCGGCCAGCGACACCATCACGGTGAACAGCACCGGTTGGAGGATCTCGATGCGGTCGAGCGACGGAGCCTCGTCCGCACCCCGTACGACCGACTCCACCGACCAGTCCACGTACGCCTCGACAGCGCCCGCGACTTCGGCGAACCGGGCCGCGAACACCGGGGAGGAGTCCAGGAGTTCGACCGCCATCCCCGCCCACTGCGAACCCTGACCCGGGAAGACGAACACCGTCTTGCCGGAGAGGTCCGCGGCGCCGGTGACGACATTGCCCGCGGGCATCTGCTCGCCCAGGGCGCCGAGGCCGCCGAGGGCCTCCTCGCGGCTGCCGAGGACGACGACCGCGCGGTGTTCGAGCCGGGCGCGGGTGGTGGCGAGGGAGAGGCCGAGGTCGGAGAGGGAGAGGTCGTGGTCCTCGGCCAGGTGGGCGGCGAGCCGGGCGGCCTGGCCCTGGAGGGCGCCGGGGTTCTTGCCGGACAGCGGCCAGGGGACGGTCGGGGCGAGCACCTCCGCGAGGGCGGGGGCGTCCTGGCGGGCGGGCGCGCGGTCCGTGCCGTCCGGCCCGGCTTCGGCGGGCTGCTCCAGGATGAGGTGGGCGTTGGTGCCGCTGATGCCGAAGGAGGAGATGCCGACGCGGCGGGCGCGGCCGGTCTCGGGCCAGGCCCGCTCCTCGGTGAGCAGTTCCACCGCGCCCTGGTCCCACTCGATGTGCGGGGAGGGCGCGTCCACGTGCAGGGTCCTCGGCAGTACACCGTGCCGGAGCGCCATCACGGACTTGATGACGCCCGCGATGCCGGAGACGGCCTGGGTGTGGCCGATGTTGGACTTCAACGAACCGAGCAGCAGCGGGCGTTCCTCCTCGCGGCCCTGGCCGTAGGTGGCGAGCAGGGCGTGCGCCTCGATCGGGTCGCCCAGCTTCGTACCGGTGCCGTGGGCCTCGACCGCGTCCACGTCGAGCGCGGAGAGGCGGGCGTTGGCGAGGGCCTGGCGGATCACCCGCTGCTGGGAGGGGCCGCTCGGGGCGGTGAGGCCGTTGGAGGCGCCGTCCTGGTTGGTGGCCGAGCCGCGGACCACGGCGAGGACCTGGTGGCCCTTGCGGCGGGCGTCGGAGAGGCGTTCCAGGAGGAGCACGCCGAGGCCCTCGGAGAAGCTGGTGCCGTCGGCGGAGGCGGCGAAGGCCTTGCAGCGGGCGTCCGGGGCGAGCGCGCGCTGGCGGCCGAACTCCATGAACTCCACCGGGGTGGACATCACGGCCACACCTCCGGCGACGGCCATGCTGCACTCGCCCTGGCGCAGGGCGTTGGCGGCGAGGTGCAGGGCGACCAGGCCCGAGGAGCAGGCGGTGTCGACGGTGACCGCGGGGCCTTCGAGTCCGAAGGTGTAGGCGACGCGGCCGGTGATGACGCTGTTGGACAGGCCGGTGCCGAAGTAGCCCTCGACACCGTCCGGGATCTCGGCGAGTTCGGTGGCGTAGCCGGAGGGCACCGCGCCGACGAAGACGCCGGTCCTGCTGCCCTTGAGCGCGGCGGGGTCGATGCCCGCGCGCTCGAAGACCTGCCAGGTGCCCTCCAGGACGAGCCGCTGCTGCGGGTCCATCGCCAGGGCCTCGCGCGGGGAGATCCCGAACAGCTCGGGGTCGAACTGGCCCGCCTCGTGCAGGAATCCGCCCTCGCGCACATAGCTCTTGCCGGGGATGCCGGGCTCGGGGTCGTAGATTCCGGCGAGGTCCCAGCCGCGGTCGGTGGGGAAGGGGCCGATGGCGTCGCGGCCCTCGGTGACCAACTGCCACAGCGCCTCCGGCGAGTCCACGCCGTCCGGGAAGCGGCAGGACATGCCGACGATGACCACCGGGTCGCTGTCGTCGGCGACCGCGGTACGGGTCTCCTCGACGGTCTCCTTCGGTGCGGCGCCGAGGAGTTCGGAGCCGATCTGCCGGGCGAGCGCGGCGGGGGTGGGGTGGTCGAAGACGACGGTCGCGGGAAGGCGCAGTCCGGTGGCGGCGCCGAGCCGGTTGCGCAGTTCGACGGCGGTGAGCGAGTCGAAGCCGAGGTCCTTGAAGGCGCGTTCGGCGCCGACGGCGGCGCTGCCGCTGTGGCCGAGGACGGCGGCGGCGTGGGTGCGGACCAGGTCGAGCAGGGTGCGCTGCCGGTCGTCGGCGCCGAGGGCGGCGATCTGGCGGGCGAAGGCGGAGCCGCCCTCGGCCGCGGACTGGGCGATCCGGCGGCCCGGCACGCGGACAAGACCGCGGGCGAGCGCGGGGAGGGCGCCGGAGGCGGCCATCGCGCGCAGGGCGGCGCCGTCCATGTGGACCGGGGCCAGCAGGGGTTCGCCGCTGGCGAGGGCCGCGTCGAAGAGCCGCATGCCCTCCTCGGCGGAGAAGGCGACCATGCCGGAGCGGGCCATCCGGGCGACGTCCTCCTCGTCGAGGTGCCCGGTCATGCCGCTGGCCTCGCCCCACAGGCCCCAGGCCATCGAGGAGGCGGGCAGCCCCTTCGCCACCCGGTGCTGGGCGAGGGCGTCCAGGAAGGCGTTGGCCGCCGCGTAGTTGCCCTGGGCGGGGCCGCCGAGGACACCGGCCGCCGAGGAGAAGAGGACGAAGGCGGTCAGGTCCAGATCGGCGGTCAGCTCGTGCAGATGGGCAGCCGCCGTGGACTTGGGCCGCATGACGTGGTCGAGCCGCTCCGGGGTGAGCGAGGCGATCACGCCGTCGTCGAGGACACCGGCGGCGTGCACCACACCGCGCAGCGGGTGGGCCGCGTCGATGCCGTCGAGGGCCGCGGCGAGCTGTCCGCGGTCGGCGGCGTCGCAGGCCACCGCCCGGGCCGTGGCGCCCAAGTCGGCAAGTTCGGCGAGGAGTTCGGCGGCGCCGGGGGCCTCGGGCCCGCGGCGGCTGGTCAGCAGCAGCTGCCGTACGCCCTGCTCCCGTACGAGGTGCTTGGCGAGCAGTCCGCCGAGGGTGCCGGTGCCGCCGGTGATCAGGACGGTGCCCTCGGGGTCCCAGCCCCGCGGGAGGGTGAGGACCAGCTTGCCGGTGTGCCGGGCGGCGGCCATGAAGCGGAAGGCCTCGCCCGCGCGCCGGATGTCCCAGCCGCGTACCGGCAGCGGGGCGAGCGCGCCGGAGGTGAACAGCGGCAGCAGTTCGGCGAGGATCTCCGCGATCCGGTCCGGGCCCGCCTCCAGGAGGTCGAAGGCCCGGTAGCGGACGCCCGGGTGGGCCTCGGCCACGGCCTGCGGCTCGCGGATGTCGGTCTTGCCCATGTCGATGAAGCGCCCGCCGTCCGGCAGCAACCCCAGGGAGGCGTCGGTGAGTTCGCCGCTGAGCGAGTTCAGTACGACGTCCAGGGGGCCGGCCGCCGCGAAGTGCGCGGCGAAAGAGGCGTCCCGGGAGGAGCCGAGGTGGGCCTCGTCGAGTCCGGCCGCGCGCAGTGCTGCCCACTTGCCCTTGCTGGCGGTGCCGAAGACCTCGGCGCCGAGGTGGCGGGCGAGCTGGACGGCGGCGGTGCCGACGCCGCCCGCCGCGGCGTGCACGAGGACCTTCTCGCCCGCGCGCAGCCCGGCGAGGTCGACCAGGGCGTAGTAGGCGGTGAGGTAGGCGGTGGTGGCGGAGGCCGCCTGCTCGAAGCTCCAGCCGTCCGGGATGCGGGCGAGCAGGCGCTGGTCGGCGGTGGTGCGGGGGCCGAAGGCGCCGGGCACCGGGCCCATCACGCGGTCGCCGACCCCGAGTCGGGAGACGCCGGGGCCGGTCTCGACGACGATGCCCGCGGCCTCGTTGCCCATGGTGGCCTCGCCCGGGTACATGCCGAGGGCGATCATCACATCGCGGAAGTTGAGGCCGGCGGCGCGGACCGCGATCCGTACCTCGCCCTCACCGAGCGGGAGTTCGGCCACCGGTTCCAGGGCGAGGTCGTCGGGGGTGCCCGAACGCCCGGGAAGCAGCTGCCAGTTGGTGTCCTTCGGCGGCACCAGGGCGGCGGGTCCGCGCAGCAGGCGCGGGACGAGCACCGCGCCCGCGCGGACGGCGGCCTGCGGTTCGGTGTGCTCCGCGGCGAGGGCGACGGCGCGCGGGAGCAGCCCGGCCGCGTCCGGGTCGGCGGCGTCCAGGTCGACCAGGAGGATGCGGCCCGGGTTCTCCGCCTGCGCGGAGCGGAGCAGGCCCCAGGCGGTGGCGTGGGCGAGGTCGGTGACGTCCTCGCCGGGGCGTACCGAGACGGCGCCGCGGGTGGCGACCACCAGGCGGGAGTCCTCCAGGCGGCTGTCGGCCAGCCACTCCTGGAGCACGCCGAGGAGCTGCGCCGTGGCCCGGCCCGGCGCCTCGGCGAGGGAACCGCCGGAGGCCTGGCCGCCGAGCGGCAGCACGACGACCCCGGGGGCGGGCAGTCCGGCGTCGACGCTCTCGCCGAGCACGGCGACCTCGTCGAAGATCTGCGGGAAGTGGCCGAGCTGCTCGAAGGCGGCGAGCAGGTCGAGGCGGTCCTCGCCGAGGAGCGCCCAGTCGGCCGGGTCGGGCACCTCGCCGTCGAATCCGGCCTCGTTCCACTCCAGGCGGAACAGCGAGTCGTCCTGCGGGGCGGGGCGGCTGCTCAGCCGAGCGGTCTCCACCGGCCGGGAGACGAGCGAGGCCACCGAGGCGACCGGCTGTCCGGCGGCGTCCGCGATCTCCAGGGCGACGCCCTCGTCCCCGGCCGGGGTGATCCGCACCCGCAGCGAGGTGGCGCCCTGGGCGTGCAGGGTGACGCCGTTCCAGGCGAAGGGCAGCCGGACGCCCTCGCCGCCGGAGGCCGCGGAGACGAGACCGGCGTGCAGGGCGGCGTCGAGCAGGGCGGGGTGCAGGCCGAAGCGGGCGGCCTCGTCCTGGTGGTCGTGGTCGAGGGCGACCTCGGCGTAGACCTCCTCGCCGCCGGGGACCCGCCAGACCGAGGCCAGTCCGCGGAAGGCCGGGCCGTACTCGTATCCGGCGCCCGCGAGCCGCTCGTAGAAGTCCTCCAGGGCGACCGGTTCGGCGCCCGCCGGGGGCCAGGCGGTCAGCGCGGTGCCGGGGGCGCGGCCCGCGCTGCCGAGGAGTCCGGTGGCGTGCCGGGTCCAGGCGGTGTCCTCCTCGGCGGTCTCGGGCGCCGAGTACAGGCTCACCGGCCTGCGCGCGTCGGCCTCCGCGGGGCCGACCACGAGCTGGAGCCGCACCGCCCCGTCCTCGGGGAGCAACAGGGGTGCTTCCAGGGTGAGTTCGTCGAGGCGGTCGAGGCCGACCTCGTCGCCCGCGCGCACCGCGAGCTCGACGAAGGCGGTGCCGGGGAGCAGCACGGTGCCGCTGACCGCGTGGTCGGCGAGCCAGGGGTGGGTGCGCAGCGAGAGGCGTCCGGTCAGCACGGCCTGGTCGCCGTCGGCGAGGCGGACCGCGGCGCCGAGCAGCGGGTGGTCGGTGGCGCCGAGCCCGGCCGCGGCGACGTCGCCGGCACCGCTCGCGGCGACCTCCAGCCAGTAGCGCTGCCGCTGGAAGGCGTAGGTGGGCAGGTGGACGGCGGTGTCCGGGGCGGGTGCGGGGCGCACGGTGTCCCAGTCGACGGGCACACCGTGGGTCCAGGCCTCGGCCAGCGAGGTGAGGAAGCGGGCGGCACCGCCCTCGTCGCGGCGCAGGGTGCCCTGGGTGACCGCGGGGGCGCCCACCGCGTCGATGGTCTCCTGCACGCCGACGGTCAGCACCGGGTGGGCGCTCGCCTCCACGAAGGCGCCGTGGCCGCGGTCGAGCAGGGTGCGTACGGCGTCCTCGAAGCGGACGGTGTTGCGCAGGTTGCGGTACCAGTACTCGGCGTCCAGGTCGGTGCCGTTGACGAACTCGCCGGTGACCGTGGACAGGAAGGGCACCTCGGCGGTGCGCGGCGCGATGCCGGAGAGCGCGCTCAGCACCTCCGCGCGGATGTGCTCGACCTGGGGGCCGTGCGAGGCGTAGTCCACGTTGATCCGGCGGGCCCGGACCCCGTCCCGCTCGCAGGCGGCCATCAGCTCGTCCAGGGCCTCGGGGTCACCCGAGACCACCGTGGACTGGGGGCCGTTGACGGAGGCGAGGGCAAGGCGCTCGCCCCAGGCGGAGATCCGCTCCCGTACGGAGTCGGCGGCCTCGGCGACCGAGACCATCCCGCCCTTGCCCGCGAGCGCGAGCAGCGCCTTCGCGCGCAGCGCCGAGACCTTGGCGGCGTCGCCGAGGGAGAGCGCGCCCGCGACGGCCGCGGCGGCGATCTCGCCCTGGGAGTGGCCGATCACCGCGGCCGGGGCGACACCCGCCGCACGCCACACCTCGGCGAGCGAGACCATCACCGCCCAGAGCGCGGGCTGCACCACGTCGACGCGGTCGAAGCCGGGGGCGCCCTCGGTCTGCCGCAGGACGTCCACCAGGGACCAGTCCACGTACGGGGCGAGGGCGTCCGCGCACTCGGCGAGGCGGCTCGCGAACACCGGGGAGGAGTCGAGGAGTTCGACCGCCATCCCGGCCCACTGGGAGCCCTGGCCCGGGAAGACGAAGACGGTGCGGTCGGCGCCCTTGACGGTGCCGCCCTCGATCACTCCGGCGGCGGGTGCCGCCTCGGCGAGGGCGTCCAGGGCGGTGAGGAAGCCCTCGCGGTCCTCGGCGAGGACGACACCCCGGGACTCCAGGGCGGCGCGGCTGCGGGTGAGGGCCGCCGCGACATCGGCGGGGCGCAGGGCGCCCTCACCGCGGGTGAACTCGGCCAGCCGGGCGGCCTGTCCGCGCAGCGCCTCGGGGAGCTTCGCGGAGACGGTCCACGGGATGAGGGCGCTGGTGAGCGCGGCCGGGACGGTCTCGCCGGGTACGGACTCGGGGGCGCCCTCGGGCTGCTTGTCCGGGGCCGCGGGGGCGGTCTCGGGCGCGGCGGCCGGGACGTGCTGTTCGAGGATGACGTGGGCGTTGGTGCCGCTGATGCCGAAGGAGGAGACGGCGGCCCGGCGCGGGCGGTCCTCGGGCGTGCTCCAGGGGGTGGCCTCGGTCAGCAGGGAGACGGCGCCGGAGGTCCAGTCGATGTGCGGGGAGGGCTCGGCGGCGTGCAGGGACTTCGGCAGGACGCCGTGCCGCATCGCCATGACCATCTTCATGACACCGGCGAGGCCCGAAGCGGCCTGGGTGTGGCCGATGTTGGACTTCACCGAGCCGAGGCGCAGCGGCTCGGCCCCGGTGCGGCCCTGGCCGTAGGTGGCGAGCAGGGCGCCCGCCTCGATGGGGTCGCCGAGGGCGGTGCCGGTGCCGTGCGCCTCGACCACGTCCACGTCCTGGGTGGTGAGCCGGGCGTTGGCGAGGGCCTGCTTGATGACGCGCTGCTGGGCGGGGCCGTTGGGGGCGGTCAGGCCGTTGGAGGCACCGTCCTGGTTTGTGGCCGAGCCGCGGATCACGGCGAGGATCTCGTGGCCCTTGGCCTCGGCGTCGGAGAGCTTCTCGACCAGGAGCATGCCCGCGCCCTCGGCGAGGGCCATGCCGTCGGCCGCGGCGGAGAAGGCCTTGCAGCGGGCGTCGGCGGCCATGCCGCGCTGCTCGCTGTAGCCGATGAACTCCAGCGGCGTCGACATCACCGTCACGCCGCCGACCAGGGCCATGCTGCACTCGTCCTGCCGCAGCGCCTGCGCGGCCATGTGCAGGGCGACCAGACCGGAGGAGCAGGCGGTGTCCACGGAGACCGCCGGGCCTTCCAGCCCGAAGGTGTACGCGATGCGGCCGGAGACCACGGCGGAGGCGCTGCCGGTGGTGAGGTGGCCCTCGTAGCCCTCGGGGATCTCCGGCAGGGACCAGCAGTAGTCGAGGTTGTAGCAGCCGACGAAGGTGCCGGTGCGGCTGCCGCGCATCGCGTGCGGGTCGATCCCGGCGCGCTCGAAGGCCTCCCAGGCGGCCTCCAGGACGAGCCGCTGCTGCGGGTCCATCGCCATCGCCTCACGCGGCGAGATCCCGAAGACGGAGGGGTCGAACTCGCCCGCCTCGTAGAGGAATCCGCCCTCGCGCACATAGGTGCGGCCGGAGCGCTCGGGGTCCGGGTCGTAGATGGCGTCCAGGTCCCAGCCGCGGTCGGTGGGGAAGGGCCCGATGGCGTCGCCGCCCTCGGAGACCAGCTGCCACAGGTCTTCGGGTGAGGAGACCCCGCCGGGGAAGCGGCAGGCCATGCCGACGATCGCCAGCGGCTCGTGGCCGGCGTCCTCCACCTCCCGCAGGCGGCGGCGCGTGTCGTGCAGATCGGCCGTGACCCACTTCAGGTAATCGCGGAGCGTCTCTTCTTTCGCCATGGGGGACCTCTCGAAAATGGAAGTGGGAAATGCTGACCGATCCGAGGACGCCCTACTCGGGCCTTCCGAATTCCTCACGGATGAAGGCGAAGATCTCTTCGTCGGAAGCCGAATCGAGCTTTCCGCTCACCGACTCCTCGTCGGCGGCGGCCTGGGCGTCCTTGAAGCGGGACAGAAGTCCTTCGAGGCGCCGGGTGAGGTTCTTGCGTTCGTCCTTGTCCAGGGCGACGGACAGCAGGTCCGCCTCCAGCTGGTCCAGGCCCGACTGCACCCCGGCGGCGGTCGCCTCCTGGCGTGCCCCGGCCAGCAGGTGATCGCGTACGTAACCGGCCATCGCGGCGGGCGTCGGGTAGTCGAAGACGAGGGTGGCAGGCAGGCTGAGGCCGGTGGCGGCGCCCAGGCCGTTGCGCAGGCCCACCGCGGTGAGCGAGTCGAAGCCGAGGTCCTTGAAGGCGCGTTCGGCGTCGACGGCGCTCGCGGAGGAGTGCCCGAGGACGGCGGCGGCGTGGGCGCAGACCAGGTCGGTGAGGGCCCGGTCCTGTTCGGCCGGGGAGAGCCCGGCGAGCTTGCTCCGCAGGGCCTCGGCGGCGCCGGGATCGGCCCCGGTGCCGGTGTCCTCGGCCAGGCCCCGGCCGAGGCCGCGCACCTCGGGCAGGTCCGAGAGCAGCGGGGCGGGTCGCGCGGAGGTGAACAGCGGCCAGAACCGCTCCCAGTCCACGTCCGCGACGGCGATCGCGGTCTCCTGCCTGCCGAGGCTGAGCCGCAGCGCCTGCCAGGCGGTCTCGGGGTCGAGCAGCGGCAGTCCGCGGTCCGCGGAGCGGGCCTGGAGTTCGGCGGCCTCCGCCGGGTTCTGCTCGGCGTCGAAGAGGTCCCAGACGCCCCAGGCCACCGAGGTGGCGGCGAGTCCGCGGGCCCGGCGGCGGGCGGCGAGCGCGTCCAGCTCGGCGCTCGCGGCGGCGAAGGCGGCGTGCTCCCCGCCGCCCCAGTAGGAGGTGACCGAGGAGAACAGCACGAAGGCCTCGACCTCCTCGCCGAAGGCCTCGTCCAGGGCGCGTGCCGGGACGGTCTTCGCCGCGGTGGCGGCGGCGAGGTCGGCGGCGGTGGTCTCGTCGAGCGGGGCGAGGTCGGCCCGGGTGGCGGCGTGGAAGACCCCGCGGACGGGGGCGCCGTCCGCGGCGGCCGCCTCCGCGAGGGACCGCAGCGCGGTGACGTCCCGGCCGTCCCACTCCGCGAGCGTGACCTGGACCCCGGCTTCCTCCAACTCCCCCACCAGCGCTGCAGGTTGCTCCTCCCCGCCGGGCACGGTGAGCAGCAGGCGCTTGGCGCCGGAGGCCGCGAGCAGCAGGGCGGTACGGGCGCCGACGGGCGCGGTCGCGCCGGTGACGAGCACGGTGTCGGCGGGTTCCCAGGGCCGCACCTCGGAGCCGGGCAGCGGGGCGCGCGCCAGTCGGCGCACATAGGTGCCGGTGGCCCGCAGCGCGAGCTGGTCCTCCTGGCCCGCGAGCGCGGCGGCGAGCCGCCCGGGCAGGTTCTCGTCCGGCTCGGCGGGCAGGTCGACGAGGCCGCCCCAGCCGCCGGGCCGCTCCAGGGCGGCGACCAGGCCAAGGCCCCAGGCCCCCGCCTGCGCGGGGTGTGCGGGCGCTTCCTCGGGTCCGGTGCCGACGGCGCCGCGGGTGGCGACCCACAGCGGCGCCTCGCACTCCGCGTCCGCCAGGGCCTGGACAAGCGCCAGGGTGGTGGCGGGCCCCCGCTCCGGCTCCGCGGTGGCGAGCAGCGAGAGCACCCCGGCGAAGGGGCCGTGCTCGACCTCGGCGCCCAGCAACTCCCGTACGAGGGCTCCGCGTTCGCCCTCCCCCGTGAGGGTCAGCGGGTGCACGGCGGCGCCGTGCGCGGTGAGCGCCGACTCCCCCGTCTTCAGGATCTCGGCCTCGACCCCGTCCCCGGTGACGAGCAGCCAGGTCCCCTCCAGGGCGGGCGGCGCGCTCTCGGCCAGCGGCTGCCAGTCGATCCGGTAGCGCCAGCTGTCGACCTCGCCGCGCTCCCGCCTGCGGCGCCGCCAGGAGGAGAGTGCCGGGAGCAGCTCCGCCAGGGGCGCGCTGTCCTCCAGGGCGAGGGAGCCGGAGAGCGAGTCAATGTCCCCGTTCTCCACGGAGTCCCAGAACTCGGCCTCCACGGCGTCCACCGGGGCCTGGACCGAGCCGGTCCGGGCGCCGTGCAGCCAGTAGGTGCGGCGCTGGAAGGCGTAGGTCGGCAGATCCTCGGCCGGGGGCGCCGAACTGTCCGTGACGATGGCCCAGTTGACGGGCACACCACGGGTCCAGGCCTCGGCGAGGGAGGCGAGGAAGCGGGCCGCGTCGCCGTCCTCGCGGCGCAGGGTGCCCTGGACGAAAGCGGGCGCGCCCGCCGCGTCGATGGTCTCCTGCACGCCGACGGTCAGCACCGGATGGGCACTCGCCTCCACGAAGGCCCCGTGGCCCCGGTCCAGCAACTGCCGTACGGCGTCCTCGAATCGGACCGTGTTGCGCAGATTGCGGTACCAGTACTCGGCGTCCAGCTCGGTGCCGGTCACGAACTCACCGGTCACCGTGGACAGGAACGGCACCTCGGCCGTGCGCGGCTCGATACCGGAGAGCGCGCCCAGGACCTCGGTCCGGATCTTCTCCACCTGGGGGCCGTGCGAGGCGTAGTCCACATTGATCCGCCGGGCCCGCACCCCCTCCGCCTCACAGCCCGCCATCAACTCGTCCAGCGCCTCGGGATCACCCGAAACCACCGTCGACTGCGGACCGTTCACCGAAGCGAGCGCAAGCCGCTCACCCCAGACCGAAATCCGCTCCCGTACGGAACCGGCCGCATCCGCGACCGAGACCATCCCGCCCTTACCCGCCAGCGCCAGCAACGCCCGCGCCCGCAACGCCGAAACCTTCGCCGCATCCGACAGGGACAACGCACCGGACACCGCCGCAGCCGCGATCTCACCCTGCGAGTGACCGATCACCGCGGCCGGGGCGACACCCGCCGCACGCCACACCTCGGCAAGCGACACCATCACCGCCCACAGCGCGGGCTGCACCACATCGACGCGATCGAAACCGGGAGCGCCGTCCGCCTGCCGCAGGACATCCACCAGGGACCAGTCCACGAAGGGGTCCAGCGCCTCCGCGCACTCCCCCAGACGAGCCGCGAACACCGGGGAGGAATCCAGGAGTTCGACCGCCATCCCCGCCCACTGCGAACCCTGACCCGGGAAGACGAAGACGGGGCGGTCGGCGCCGCTGACCGTGGTGCCTTCGAGGATGCTGGCCGCCGGGGTGCCCTCGGCGAGGGCGTCCAGGCCGGTGAGCAGGGCGTCCTTGTCGGGGGTACCGGGGGTGCCGGAGGTGCCGGAGGTGAGGACCGCGCCGCGGCGTTCCAGGGCGGCGCGGGTGGTGGCGAGGCCGAGGGCCGCGCCCGGGAGTGCGGTGGCGGTGGTGGAGGCGTAGGCGTGCAGGGAGCGGGCCTGGCCGCGCAGTCCCTCGGCGGTACGGCCGGAGAGGAGCCAGGGCAGCGCGGCGCCGGTGAAGACCGCGGCGGGTGCCTCGGCCGCCGGCTCCGGGTCGGGCTCGGGGGCGTACTGGACGAGGACATGGGCGTTGGTGCCGCTCGCGCCGAAGGAGGAGATCGCGGCGGTGCGCGGCTCCTCACCGGGGACGGACCACTCGCGCTCCTCGGTGAGCAGGGCGACGGCGCCGGAGGACCAGTCGACCTCCGGGGTGGGGGCGTCGATGTGCAGCGACTTGGGGAGCACGCCCTCGCGTACCGCCATGACCGCCTTGATGACACCCGCGACACCCGCCGCGGCGGCCGCGTGGCCGATGTTCGACTTCACCGAGCCGAGCCAGAGCGGGCGCCCCTCCGGGCGGCTGCCGCCGTAGGTGGCGAGCAGGGCCTGCGCCTCGATGGGGTCGCCGAGGGTGGTGCCGGTGCCGTGCGCCTCGATCAGGTCGACCTGGTGCGGGGAGAGCCGGGCGTTGGCGAGGGCCTGCTCGATGACGCGCTGCTGGGAGGGCCCGTTGGGGGCGGTGAGCCCGTTGGAGGCGCCGTCCTGGTTGATCGCGGAGCCGCGGACCACGGCGAGCACCCGGTGGCCGTTGCGCCGGGCGTCGGAGAGCCGCTCCAGGAGCAGCACGCCGACCCCCTCGGACCAGCCGGTGCCGTCGGCGGCGGCGGCGAAGGGCTTGCAGCGGCCGTCCGGGGAGAGGCCGCGCTGGCGGCTGAACTCCACGTACACGTCCGGCGTGGACATGATCTGCGAGCCGCCCGCGAGCGCGAGGGTGCACTCCTTCTGCCGCAGCGCCTGGACGGCCAGGTGCAGGGCGACCAGGGAGGAGGAGCACATGGTGTCGAGGGAGACGGCGGGGCCCTCGAATCCGTAGGTGTAGGAGAGCCGGCCGGAGGCGACGGCGGTCGCGATGCCGGTCATGAGGTGGCCCTCGACGTTCTCCTCGGCGCCCTCCCGGTCGCTGCCGTAGCCGGTGTAGGTGGTGCCGACGAAGACGCCGGTGCGGCTGCCGGCGACGGCGGCCGGGTCGACGCCCGCGCGCTCGAAGGCCTCCCAGGAGGTTTCCAGGAGGAGCCGCTGCTGCGGGTCCATGGCGAGGGCCTCGCGCGGGGAGATGCCGAAGAACTCGGCGTCGAAGTCGCCCGCGTCATGGACGAAGCCGCCCTCGCGTACGTAGCTGGTGCCGAGCCGGTCCGGGTCGGCGTCGTAGAGCGAGGCCAGGTCCCAGCCGCGGCCGGTGGGGAAGCCGGTGATGGCGTCCCGGCCCTCCCGGACCAGCTGCCACAGGTCCTCGGGCGAGCGCACGCCACCGGGGTAGCGGCAGGCCATGGAGACGATGGCGATCGGCTCGGGCTCGTCCGCCTCGGCCTCGCGCAGCTTCTGCCGGGCCTGGCGGAGTTCGGCCGTCACCCACTTGAGGTGATCGAGAAGCTTCTTTTCGTTGTCCATCTGGCGGGAGCTCCTTGGGTTCCGGCAGGTGCTGGGTGGTGTCTTCGGGTCCGGTGCGGTGTCCGCGGCGGGCGGTACGGGTGCGTGCCCGGCGCCGCGGACACCGTCTGGGGACGGGAGGAGACCCCTAGGACTTGCCGAGCTCGTCGTGGATGAGCGCGAAGATCTCTTCGGCCGAGGCGGACGCCAGGTCGTCGTGGGCGCCCTCCTCTTCGGTCTGGGCGGTGGCGCCCCACTTGGAGACGAGTACCTGGAGGCGGCCCGCGATGCGGTGCCGCGCGGCCTCGTCGGGGGCGAGCCGGGTCAGGGCGGCGTCCAGGCGGTCCAGGTCGGCGAGGACGGCGGCATCGGTGCCGGCTTCGTCGACGACCAGGTGGCTCCGCAGGTGCTGGGCGAGGGCGCCGGGGGTCGGGTGGTCGAACAGGAGGGTGGCCGGGAGCCTGAGCCCGGTCTCGGTGGCGATGCGGTTGCGCAGCTCCACCGCGGTGAGCGAGTCGAAGCCGAGGTCCTTGAAGGGCCGCGCCTCCTGGACGGCCTCGGCGGTGCGGTGCCCGAGGACGGCGGCGGCCTGGGCGCGGACGAGTTCCACCAGGAGGTGCTGCTGGTCCGCCGCGGAGGCCCGGCCGAGCTTGTCGAGCAGGGCGGAGGCCGCCGCGGAGTCGGCCGCGGCGGAGGGCTCGTCCTCCTCCAAGGCCGCCTTGACGGCCGGGAGTTCGGCGATCAGCGGGCTGTGCCGCATCGCGGTGAAGGTGGGCGCGAACAGCGACCAGTCGACATCGGCGACACCGACCGTGGACTCGTCGAGGTCGAGTGCCTGCTGCAGGGCGGCGATGGCGGTCGCGGGGGCGATGCCGATGACGCCGCGGCGGCGCAGATGCTCGTCGATGTCCTCGGAGGCCGCCATGCCCGCCTCGGCCCAGGGGCCCCAGGCGACGGCGGTGGCCGCCAGGCCGAGCGCGCGGCGGCGTTCGGCGAGTGCGTCCAGGTGGGCGTTGGCCGCGGCGTAGGCGGCCTGGCCGCCACTGCCCCACATGCCCGCGCTGGACGCGAAGAGGACGAACGCCTCCAGTTCCAGGCCGAGTTCGAGGGTGACCTCGTGCAGCAGATCGGCGGCGAGGGCCTTGGGCCGCAGTACGTGGGCCAGGTGCTCGCCGGTGACCTCGTCCATGAAGCCGTTGTCGGAGACACCGGCCGCGTGCACCACCGCGGTCAGCGGCTGCTCGGCGGTGATCTCCTTCAGCAGTCCGGTGAGCTGCTCGCGGTCGGAGACATCGCAGGCCGCGAGGGTGACCGCGGTGCCCTTCTCCTCGATCCGGGCGGCGAGTTCGCGGGCGCCGGGTGCCTCGGCGCCGCGGCGGCTGGTCAGCACCAGGCGGGGGGCGCCCCGGTCGGCCAGCCACTCGGCGAGACGGCTGCCGAGGGCGCCGGTGCCGCCGGTGATCAGGACCGTGCCGGTGGGCGTCCAGGGCTCGGGCCTGCGGTCGGCGGGGACCGGGGCGGTGCGCAGCCGCCGGGCCCGTACGCCCGAGGCGCGTACCGCGAGCTGGTCCTCGCCGTCCCCGGCGGCGAGCACCGAGACCAGGCGGGCGAGGGCCCGCTCGTCGGGCGCGGGCGGCAGGTCGACCGAGCCGCCCCAGCGGTCCGGGTATTCGAGGGCGGCGACCCGGCCGAGGGCCCAGACCTGGGCCTGGGTGCCGGTGCTGTCGGCCGCCGGGTCGCCGGGGCCGGTGGAGACGCCGCCGCTGGTGAGGTTCCACAGCGGGGCGGTGAGTTCCGCGTCGCCGAGGGCCTGGGCGAGGGCGGCGGTACCCGCGAGGGCGGCGCTGACGCCGGGGTGCGCGGAGTGCGGGCGGGCGTCGAGCGCGAGCAGCGAGAGCACACCGGTGGGCGACTCGCCCTGCCGCGCCGCGAGTTCGGCGGCCCAGCGGGCGCGGTCGGCCCCGGTGGCGTCGAGTTCCACCGGCACGGTCACGGCGCCGTGCGCGGTGAGCGCGGCGGCGGCCTCCTGGGCCAGGGCCCCGGCGCCGCTCGCGCCCGAGGGCACCACGATCCACCAGGTCCCGTCGAGGCGCGGGGTGTCCCCGGCGGGCAGGGTCTTCCAGGTGATCCGGTAGCGCCAGGAGTCGATGACGGCCTGCTCGCGGCTGCCGCGGCGCCAGGAGGAGAGCGCGGGCAGCACGGTGCGCAGCCCGCTGTCACCGCTCGGCAGGCGCAGGGTGTCCGCCAGGGACTCCAGGTCCTCCCGCTCGACGGCGTCCCAGAACTGCCCGTCCACCTCGCTCTGTTCACCCGCCGCGGCGACCGGGGCCTCCAGCCAGTAGCGCTGTCGCTGGAAGGGGTAGGTGGGCAGCTCGGCGGCGGCCCGGGCGGTGCCGTCCAGGAGCGGGCTCCAGTCGAGGGCGATGCCGCGGGTCCAGGCGGCCCCGAGCGCGGCGAGGAAGGCCGCGGCCTCCGGGCGGTCCTTGCGCAGCGCCGGGACGAGCAGCCCGTCGAAGGTCTCCGGGAGGCATTCCTGCGCCATGGCGGACAGGACGCCGTCGGGGCCGAGTTCCAGGAAGTGGCGTACGCCGCGTTCGGCGAGGAAACCGATCGCGTCGGCGAAGCGTACGGCGTGGCGCACATGCTCCACCCAGTACGCGGCGTCGAACGCGGTCACCAGCTCACCGGTCAGATTCGACACCACCGGAATCGACGGCGAACCGTACGCCAGCCCCGACGCAACACGCCGGAACTCCTCCAACATCGGCTCCATCAACGGCGAGTGGAAGGCGTGCGAGACGCGCAGCCGCTTGGTCTTGTGACCCGACTCCGCCAACGCCTCCGCGAGTTCGAGAACGGCTGCCTCTTCGCCGGAGACCACGACCGACTCGGGGCCGTTGACCGCGGCGATGTCGACACGGCCCTCGAACTCCCCCATACGCGACCGGACTTCCGCCTCAGCCGCCCGTACGGAGACCATCGCGCCACCCTCGGGAAGCGCCTCCATCAACCGACCACGAGCAGCCACCAGCGTGCAGGCGTCCTCAAGAGACAGCACACCCGCCACATGAGCCGCCGCCAACTCCCCGATGGAATGGCCCGCCAGGAAGTCCGCACGTACACCGAAGGACTCCACCAGACGGAACAACGCCACCTCGACGGCGAACAGCGCGGGCTGCGTCAGACCCGTACGGTCCAACTCCCCACCCTCAGCAGCGAACACACGCTCCCGGAAATCCGCACCGAAACCCGCGCACACCTCATCGAAAGCAGCCGCGAACACCGGCTGCACCGCATACAACTCCCGCCCCATACCCAGGCGTTGCGCACCCTGACCCGAGAACAGGAAGGCGAGCGGTCCGGGGGTGGCCGTGCCCTGGGCGGTGGCCGGGTCGGTGGATCCCTCGGCGAGGGCGGCGAGGGCGGCGAGGAGGTCCGGCTCCGAGTCGGTCAGGACGGCGGCCCGGAAGTCGAGTTGGGCGCGGCCCGTGTACAGGGCGGTGGCGACCTCGGCGGCGGGCAGCCCGGGGGTGCCGGTGAGGAAGTCCCGCAGGCGGCGGGCCTGTTCGCGCAGGGCGTCGGGGGTGCGGGCGGAGAGCAGCCACGGCAGCGGCTCGCCCTCGCGGGGTGCCTCGGCGGTGACCGGCGCGGGCTCGGGTGCCTGCTCGACGATGACATGGGCGTTGGTGCCGCTGACACCGAAGGAGGAGACACCGGCGCGGCGCGGGCGGCCGGTCTCGGGCCAGGGGGCGGCGCTGGTGAGCAGGGCGACCGAGCCGCTGCTCCAGTCGACGTGCGGGGTGGCCTGCTCGGCGTGCAGGGTGCGCGGCAGCCTGCCGTGCCGCATGGCCATCACCATCTTCATCACGCCCGCGACACCGGCCGCGGCGGAGGTGTGGCCGATATTGGACTTCAGGGAGCCGAGCAGCAGCGGCCGGTCCCCGTCCCGTTCCTGGCCGTAGGTGGCGAGCAGGGCCTGCGCCTCGATGGGGTCGCCGAGGGCGGTGCCGGTGCCGTGCGCCTCGACCGCGTCCACCTCGCTCGGGCTGAGCCGGGCGTTGGCGAGGGCCTGGCGGATCACCCGCTGCTGGGAGGGGCCGTTGGGCGCCATCAGGCCGTTGCTGGCGCCGTCCTGGTTGGTGGCGGAGCCGCGCAGCACGGCGAGGACCTGGTGCCCGTTGCGCTCGGCGTCGGAGAGGCGTTCCAGGAGGAGTACGCCGGCGCCCTCGGACCAGGCGGTGCCGTCGGCCTCGGCGGAGAAGGCCTTGGCCCGGCCGTCCTTGGCGAGGCCGCGCTGGCGGCTGAACTCCACGAAGAGGTCCGGGGTCGGCATGACGGTGACCCCGGCGGCGAGCGCGAGACGGCACTCCCCCGCGCGCAGCGCCTGCGCGGCCAGGTGCATGGCGACCAGCGAGGAGGAGCAGGCGGTGTCGACGGTGACCGCGGGCCCTTCCAGGCCGAAGGTGTAGGCGATGCGGCCGGAGATGACGCTGGTGAGGTTGCCGGTGAGCGAGTAGCCCTCGGCGCCCTCGCCCATCGTCGTCATGCCGCCGAAGTAGCCGGGCTGGGTGGCGCCCGCGAAGACGCCGGTCGGGGTGCCCTTCACCCGGGCCGGGTCGATACCGGCGCGCTCGAAGACCTCCCAGGCCGTCTCCAGGACGAGCCGCTGCTGCGGGTCCATGGCCAGCGCCTCGCGCGGGGAGATCCCGAAGAAGGCCGGGTCGAACTCGGCGGCGTCGTGCAGGAAGCCGCCCTCACGCACATAGCTGGTGCCGGGGTGGTCGGGGTCCGGGTGGTAGAGCCCGTCCAGGTCCCAGCCGCGGTCGGTGGGGAAGCCGGAGATGACGTCGGCGCCGGAGTCGACGAGCTGCCACAGGTCCTCGGGGGAACGCACCCCGCCGGGGTAGCGGCAGGCCATGGCGACGATCGCGATCGGCTCGTCCGAGGCCGCGCTCGGCAGTACGGCGCTCGCGGCGGTGCTCTCCCCGAGGATCTCGGCGCGTACGTGGGCGGCGACCGCCTCCGGGGTGGGGTAGTCGAAGGCGAAGGCGGCGGGCAGCCGGAGGCCGGTGGCGTTGTTGATGCGGTTGCGCAGATTGACGGCGGCCAGCGAGTCGAAGCCGAGCTCCTTGAAGGCGCGTCCGGCGTCGACGGCCTCCTTGCCGCTGTGCCCGAGGACGACGGCGGCCTGGGTGCGGACCAGGTCGAGGACGGTCCGCAGCTGTTCCGGCTCGGGCAGTTCGCGCAGGGTGGCGCGGAGCGCGGCGGCCGTCTCGCTGTCCTCGGCGCTCGGCTCGGCGCGCAGGGCCGCCAGGGCCTTGCGGGTCTCCGGGTCCCGGCGGCGGCGCAGCCAGGAGGCCATCTCGGGCAGGGCCTCGCGCAGGCTCCGCCCGGCGTCGATGCCGAGCGCGTCGACCAGGGAGTCGATGTCCTCCTCGTCGAGGGCGCGCCAGAACTCCTCCTCGGCCTCGTCACGGGCGCCGAGTGCGGGGGTGAGCCAGTAGTGGCGCCGCTGGAAGGCGTAGGTGGGCAGGTCGACGGTGCGGCCGGGGCGCCCGGCGAAGAGCGGGGACCAGTCGGGTCCGGCGCCCCGGGTCCAGGCCTCCGCGAGCGCGGCGAGGAAGGTCTCGGCCTCCGGGCGGTCCTTGCGCAGCAGCGGGACCAGGAGCCCGGTGAAGTCCTCGGGCAGGCACTCCTGCGCCATGGCGGACAGGACGCCGTCCGGGCCGAGTTCGAGGAAGCGGGTGACCCCGCGGGCGCTGAGCAGCGCGATGCCGTCGGCGAAGCGCACGGCATGGCGCACATGCTCCACCCAGTACGCGGCATCGAACGCGCGGACCAGCTCACCGGTCAGATTCGACACCACCGGGATCGACGGCGTGTCGTACGTCAGCTCCGAGGCGACACGCCGGAACTCCTCCAGCATCGGCTCCATCAGCGGCGAGTGGAAGGCGTGCGAGACGCGCAGCCGCTTGGTCTTGTGACCCGACTCCGCCAGTACGTCCGCGAGTTCGAGGACGGCAGCTTCCTCACCGGAGACCACGACCGACTCGGGGCCGTTGACCGCGGCGATGTCGACACGGCCCTCGCACTCCCCGATACGCGAACGGACTTCCGCCTCGCTCGCCCGTACGGAGACCATCGCGCCACCCTCGGGAAGCGCCTCCATCAAGCGGCCACGAGCGGCGACGAGCGTGCAGGCGTCCTCCAGGGACAGCACGCCCGCGACATGAGCCGCCGCCAACTCCCCGATGGAGTGGCCCGCGAGGAAGTCCGGGGTGAGGCCGAAGGACTCGACCAGGCGGAACAGCGCCACCTCGACGGCGAACAGCGCGGGCTGCGTCAGACCCGTACGGTCCAACTCCCCACCCTCAGCGGCAAATACGCGCTCCCGGAAATCCGTACCGAAACCCGCGCACACCTCATCGAAAGCAGCCGCGAACACCGGCTGCACCGCATACAACTCCCGCCCCATCCCCAGGCGTTGCGCACCCTGACCCGAGAACAGGAAGGCCAGCTTGCCGGGGCGAGCGGTGCCCTCGGTGACGGAGGGGTGCGGGGTGCCCTCGGCGAGGGCGCGCAGGGCTTCGGTGCCCTGGTCGAGGTCCTCGGCGAGGATCAGGGCGCGGTGGTCGAGGGCGGCCCGGGTGGTGAGCAGCGAGGTGCCGAGGTCGGCCGGGTCGGCGGGGGCGGCGGGGTCGGCGGGGGCGGCGGCGAGGTGGTCGAGCAGTTTGGCGGCCTGGGCCCGTACGGCGGCGGCGGAGCGGCCGGAGAGCGCCCAGGGCAGCGGGCCGCGCGCGGGGGCCGCGGGGGTCTCGGGGGCCGCGGCGGGGGTCGGCTCCTCCTCCGCGGGGGCTCCTTCGACGATGACGTGGGCGTTGGTGCCGCTGATGCCGAAGGAGGAGACGCCTGCCCGGCGGGGGCGGTCGGCGGCGGGCCAGGGGGTGTTCTCGGTGAGCAGGCGGACGGTGCCCGGGGACCAGTCGACCTCGGGGGTGGGCTCCTCGGCGTGCAGGGTTTGCGGGAGGGTGCCGTGCCGCATGGCCATCACCATCTTGATGACGCCCGCGACTCCCGCGGCGGCGGCGGTGTGGCCGATGTTGGTCTTCACCGAGCCGAGCAGCAGCGGGTTCTCGGCGCTGCGCCCCTGGCCGTAGGTGGCGAGCAGGGCCTGTGCCTCGATGGGGTCGCCGAGGGCGGTGCCGGTGCCGTGCGCCTCGACCGCGTCCACGTCGAGGGGGGTGAGGCGGGCGCCGGCGAGCGCGGCCTCGATGACCCGCTGCTGGGAGGGGCCGTTGGGGGCGGTCAGCCCGCTGCTCGCGCCGTCCTGGTTGATGGCGGAGCCGCTGACCAGGCCGAGCACGCGGTGCCCGTTGCGGCGGGCGTCGGACAGGCGCTCCAGGACGAGGACGCCGACGCCCTCGCCCCAGACGGTGCCGTCCGCGGCGGCGGAGAAGGCCTTGACCCGGCCGTCCCTGGCCAGGCCCCGCTGGCGGCTGAACTCCTGGAAGAGCCAGGGGTTGGGCATGACGGTGACGCCCCCGGCGAGCGCCATGGTGCACTCCTCGCCGCGCAGCGCCTGGGCGGCCCAGTGGATCGCCACCAGGGAGGAGGAGCAGGCGGTGTCGACGGTGACCGCGGGCCCTTCGAGGCCGAAGGTGTAGGCGACCCGGCCGGAGATCACGCTGTTGACGTTGCCGGTGAGGGTGTAGCCCTCGACCTCCTGCGGCGGGGTTCCGGTGCCGCCGCCGAGGTAGCCGGGGTTGCCCGCGCCGACGAAGACGCCGGTGCGGCTGCCCTTGACCGTGGTCGGGTCGATGCCCGCCCGCTCGAAGGCCTCCCAGGAGGACTCCAGGAAGAGCCGCTGCTGCGGGTCCATGGCCAGCGCCTCACGCGGCGGGATCCCGAAGAACTCCGCGTCGAAGCCGCCCGCCTGGTGGACGAAGCCGCCCTCGCGCACATAGCTGGTACCGGGGTGGTCCGGGTCCGGGTCGTAGAGCCCGTCCAGGTCCCAGCCGCGGTCGGTGGGGAAGGCGGTGATGCCGTCCTCGCCGGAGGAGACCAGCTGCCACAGGTCCTCCGGCGAGTCGACGCCGCCCGGATAGCGGCAGGCCATGCCGACGATCGCCACCGGCTCCTGGCCCTTGGCCTCGACGGCCTGCAGCCTCCTGCGGGTCTGCTGCAGGTCGGCGGTCACGAGCTTCAGGTAGTCGCGGAGCTTCTCTTCGTTGCTGGCGCTGGCCATCTGGGCGCTGCCTCCGGTGGTCTCAGTTGAGGCCGAGTTCGTTCTCGATCAGGGCGAACATCTCGTCGTCGGTGGCCGCGGTGAGCGTGCTGCCGCCCTCCTGGCCCTGCGCTTCCTCGTCGGTCTCGTTCTCGGTCCGGTCGAACTTCCACAGCAGCGAGCGCAGCCGCTTGACGGCCTTCTCGCGCCCCTCGCTGCCCGCGGGCAGGGCGGCGATCGCCGCCTCCCACTCGGACATCGCACCGAGGACCGCGGTGTCCGCCGCCCCGTCCTCGCCGCCCTCGGGCCGCAGTTCGGCGAGCAGGTGCCCGGCGAGCGCGGCGGGCGAGGGGTAGTCGAAGATCAGCGTGGTGGGCAGGCGCAGGCCGGTGGCGGCGCCGAGGCCGTTGCGCAGTTCGACGGCGGTCAGCGAGTCGAAACCGAGGTCGAGGAAGCCCCGTTCGGTGTCGATCGCCGCCGGGTCGGGGTGGGCGATGACGGTGGCGACATGGCCGCGTACCAGGTCGAGCAGGGCGTCCGCGCGCTCCGGTTCGGCGAGCGTGGCGAGCCGCTGCCCGAGCGCGGCGGCACCGGCCGCGGTGGCGGCGGTACCGGCGGCGGCCCGGCGCACGGCGGTGCGCACCAGGCCCCGCAGCGGGGCGGGCAGCCTGCCCGCCTCCGCCTGGTTGCGGAGCGCTGCCGCATCGAGGCGTACGGCGGCGAGCAGCGGCTCGTCGTGCCGGGTGGACTCGTCGAACAGGGCGAGGCCCTGCTCGCTGGGCAGCGGCAGCACCCCGCTGCGGTTCATGCGCGCCAGGTCGGCGCCCGCGAGCCCCTCGGTCATACCGCTCGCCTCGGCCCACTGGCCCCAGGCGAGCGAGACGCCCGGCAGCCCCTGGGCGCGGCGGTGCGCGGCGAGGGCGTCCAGGAAGGCGTTGGCCGCCGCGTAGTTGGACTGTCCCGGGCCGCCGAGGACCCCGGCGACGGAGGAGTAGAGGACGAAGGCGGTCAGGTCCAGGTCGCGGGTCAGCTCGTGGAGGTTGAGCGCGGCGTCCACCTTGGGCCGCATCGCCCGGTCCAGCTTCTGCGGGGTCTGGGCGGCGAGCACCGCGTCGTCGAGGACTCCGGCCGTGTGCACCACCGCACGCAGCGGGCGCGCCCCGTCGATCCCGTCGAGCAGCTTCGCCAGCTGCCCGCGATCGGCAGCGTCACAGGCCACCACTTCGGCCTGCGCACCCAACTCGCCCAGTTCCGCCACGAGTTCGGCCGCACCCGGCGCCTCAGGACCACGACGCGCCGCCAGCACCAGATGCCGCACCCCGTGCTCGACCACCAGATGCCGGGCCACCAACGCACCCAACGTACCCGTACCACCGGTCACCAAGACCGTCCCCGACGGATCCCAAGCCTGCGGAACCGTCAGCACGATCTTGCCCACATGCCGCGCCTGCGACATGAACCGGAACGCCTCCCCCGCACGCCGGATGTCCCACGACCGCACCGGCAGCGGCTTCAGCACCCCCGCCTCGAACAACCCGGCGAGCTCCGCCAGCATCTCCCCGATACGGTCCGGACCGGCGCCCTCGACCATGTCGAAGGCGCGGTAGTCGACGCCGGGGTAGCTCGCGGCGATCTCGGCCGGGTCGCGTACGTCGGTCTTGCCCATCTCCAGGAAGCGTCCGCCGCGCGGCAGCAACCGCAGGGAGGCGTCCACGAGTTCACCGGCCAGGCAGTCCAGGACCACGTCCACGCCCTCGCCGCCGGTCGCCGCGGAGAAGGTCTCCTCGAAGGCCGCGGTGCGCGAGGAGGCGAGGTGCCGCTCGTCCAGGCCGAGGGCGCGCAGGGTGTCCCACTTGCCCTCGCTGGCGGTGCCGAAGACCTCCGCGCCCAGGTGCTCGGCGAGCTGCACGGCGGCCATGCCGACGCCGCCCGCCGCCGCGTGCACGAGGACCTTCTCGCCGCGCCGGAGCCCGGCCAGGTCGACGAGCCCGTAGTACGCGGTGAGGAACACGGTGGGCAGGGCCGCCGCCTGCTCGAAGCTGAGGCCCTCCGGGACGCGGACGACCAGGCGCCGGTCCACCACGGCGAGGGGGCCGAAGGCGCCGCGGATCAGGCCGGTGACCCGGTCCCCGACCGCGAGGCCGGTGACGCCGGGGCCGATCTCGGTGACGATTCCGGCGCCCTCGTTGCCCATCCGGGCGGCCCCCGGGTACATGCCGAGCGCGATGAGGACATCGCGGAAGTTCAGCCCGGCGGCCCGCACGGCGACCCTGATCTCGCCCTCGGCGAGCGGGATCCGGTCCGCCTCGCAGGGCAGGAAGGCGAGGTCTTCCAGGGTCTCGCCGCCGGTGGTGTCGAGGGTCCAGGCGCCACCGGCCGGGAGGGCGGGGGCGGCACCGGGCGCGGAGCCGCGCACCAGGCGCGGGGCGAGCAGCGCTCCCTCGCGGACCGCGAGCTGCGGCTCCTCGGCGGCGGCGAAGACCGCCTCGGGCAGCGGCGTGTCCCAGTCGGCGTCGGTGTCGACGAGGACCAGTCGGCCCGGGTTCTCCGCCTGCGCGGCGCGCACCAGGCCCCAGACCGGGGACTGGGCGAGCGCGGTCACGTCCTCGCCGGAGCGGACCGCCACGGCCCGCCGGGTGCGCACGAACAGGCGTACGTCCGCGAGCTGTTCGGCGGCCAGCCACTCCTGGAGGACGCCGAGCACGGCGGCGGCGGTCTCCCGGGCCGCCTCCGCGCCGGAGGCCGTGGCGCCGGGGACGTCGAGCACGACGGCGCCGGGCGGGGTGGCATCCGCGTCGAGGGCGGCGGTCAGGGCCGCCACATCCGGGTGGCTCGCCCGGTACGGGGCCCCCGGGGCCTCCCCGGCGCCGATCCGCAGCAGGTGCGGGGGCTCGGGGGCGGAGGCGGCGGGAACCGCGGACCAGTCGAGGCGGTACAGGTGCTCGGTGGTGCTCGCGGTGGCCGCGGCGGCGAGCTGCTCGACGGGCACGGCGCGGGTGGCGAGGGACTCCACGCCGAGGACCGGGTGGCCCTCGGGGTCCGCGATGTCGAGGGAGAGGGAGTCCGGGCCGGCCGTCGCCATCCGGACCCTCAGCCGGGAGGCGCCGACGGCGTGCAGGCGCACACCGTTCCAGGAGAAGGGCAGCCGCACCTGTCCTTCCGCCGTCGCCGGCCCGGCGGCTGCGAGCCCGTGCAGGGCAGCGTCGAGCAGGGCCGGGTGCAGAGCGAACCGGCCCGCCTCGTCCTGCTGCGACTCGGGCAGCTCCACCTCGGCGAACACCTGGTCACCGTCGCCCGAGCGCCAGGCCTTGGCCAACCCCTGAAAGGCCGGGCCGTACCCGTAACCGGCCGCGGCGAGCCCCGCATAGAAGCCGTCCAGGTCGACCGGTTCGGCGCCCGCGGGCGGCCAGTTGCCGGGCTCGGCGGGGGCTTCGGGGGCGGGGTGGGTGAGGCGTCCGGCGGCGTTGCGCACCCAGAGGGCGTCGCTCTCCCCCGGCGCTCCGGCCCGGGAGTGCACGGAGACGGCACGGCCGCCGTCCTCCTCGGCGGGGCCGACGAGCACCTGGATCTGCACCGCCTGCCGGGCGGGCAGGACCAGGGGTGCTTCGAGGACCAGCTCGGCGAGGTGCGAGACGCCCGCCTCCTCGCCCGCGCGCAGGGCGAGTTCGACGAAGGCCGTACCCGGCAGCAGCACGGTCCCGGCGACCGCGTGGTCGGCGAGCCAGGGGTGGCTGCTCAGCGACAGGCGCCCGGTGAGCAGGATCTGCCCGCCGTCGGCCGCGGCCACGGTGGCGCCGAGCAGGGGGTGCCCGGTCGCGCCGAGACCGGCGGCGGCCACATCCCCCGCCGGGCGGGCGGGCTTCGGCCAGTAGCGCAGCCGCTGGAAGGCGTACGTGGGCAGCTCGACCGGGCGTGCCGCCTGCCCGGCGGTCAGTGCCGCCCAGTCGGGTCGGATGCCCTTGGTCCAGGCCTCGCCGAGCGCGCCGAGGAAGGTCTCGGCCTCCGGGCGGTCCTTGCGCAGCACCGGCACCAGGAGCCCGTCGAAGGTCTCCGGCAGGCAGTCCCGCGCCATCGCGCTCAGCACGCCGTCCGGCCCCAGCTCCACGAAGCGGGTCACGCCCTCAGCGGCCAGGAAACCGATCGCGTCCGCGAAGCGCACGGCGTGGCGCACATGCTCCACCCAGTACGCGGCATCGAACGCGGTCACCAGCTCACCGGTCAGATTCGACACCACCGGAATCGACGGCGAACCGTACGCCAGCCCCGACGCGACACGCCGGAACTCCTCCAACATCGGCTCCATCAACGGCGAGTGGAAGGCGTGCGAGACGCGCAGCCGCTTGGTCTTGTGACCCGACTCCGCCAACGCCTCCGCGAGTTCGAGAACGGCTGCCTCGTCGCCGGAGACCACGACCGACTCAGGACCGTTCACAGCCGCGATGTCAACACGGCCCTCGAACTCCCCGATACGCGACCGGACTTCGTCCTCGCTCGCCCGTACGGAGACCATCGCGCCACCCTCGGGAAGCGCCTCCATCAACCGACCACGAGCAGCCACCAGCGTGCAGGCATCCTCAAGAGACAGCACACCCGCCACATGAGCCGCCGCCAACTCCCCGATGGAATGCCCCGCCAGGAAGTCCGCACGTACACCGAAGGACTCCACCAGACGGAACAGCGCCACCTCAATGGCGAAGAGCGCGGGCTGCGTCAGACCCGTACGGTCCAACTCCCCACCCTCAGCAGCGAACACACGCTCCCGGAAATCCGCACCGAAACCCGCGCACACCTCATCGAAAGCAGCCGCGAACACCGGCTGCACCGCATACAACTCCCGCCCCATACCCAGGCGTTGCGCACCCTGACCCGAGAACAGGAAGGCCAGCTTGCCGCCGCGGGGGGAGGACTGGGTGAGTCCGGGGGCGCGGGTGCCCTCGGCGAGGGCGGCGAGGGCGGTGAGCAGGCCCTCGCGGTCCGCGGCGGTGACGGCGGCCCGGTGTTCGAGGGCGGGGCGGCCGGTCGTGAGGGAGAGCGTCACATCGGCCGGGCGGAGTGCGGGCCGGGCGCTGACGTGGGCGTGCAGTCGTGCCGCCTGGGCCCGCAGGGCGGACTCGCCCCGGCCGGAGAGCGGCCAGAGGTAGGGGCCCGCGGCGGAGTCCTCGGCCGCTTCCGCCGTCTCGGCGGGCTCCGGGGCGGCCTCCAGGACGACATGGGCGTTGGTGCCGCTGGCGCCGAAGGAGGAGACACCGGCGCGGCGCGGGCGGCCGGTCTCGGGCCAGGGGGTGGCCTCGGTGAGGAGGGCGACCGCGCCCTCGGACCAGTCGATGTGCGGGGAGGGCTCCTCGGCGTGCAGCGTCTTGGGCAGGATGCCGTGCCGCATGGCCTGCACCATCTTGATGACGCCCGCCACACCGGCGGCGGCCTGGGCGTGGCCCATGTTCGACTTGATGGAGCCGAGCCACAGCGGCCGGTCGCCCTCGCGCTGCTGCCCGTAGGTGGCGAGCAGAGCCTGCGCCTCGATGGGGTCGCCCAGGGTGGTGCCGGTGCCGTGCGCCTCGACCGCGTCCACCTCGGCGGGGGTGAGCCGGGCGCCGGCGAGCGCCTGCTCGATGACGCGCTGCTGGGAGGGGCCGTTGGGGGCGGTGAGGCCGTTGGAGGCGCCGTCCTGGTTGACGGCGGAGCCGCGCATCACCGCGAGCACCCGGTGGCCGTTGCGCTCGGCGTCGGAGAGGCGCTCCAGGAGGAGGACGCCCGCGCCCTCGGCCCAGCCGGTGCCGTCCGCGGTGGCGGAGAAGGACTTGCAGCGCCCGTCGGAGGAGAGTCCGCGCTGGCGGCTGAACTCCACGAAGACATTGGGCGTGGCCATCACGGTGACGCCTCCGGCGAGGGCGAGGCTGCACTCCCCCGCGCGCAGCGCCTGCGCGGCCAGGTGCATGGCGACCAGCGAGGAGGAGCAGGCGGTGTCGACGCTGACCGAGGGGCCCTCCAGGCCGAAGGCGTAGGAGAGGCGGCCGGAGATGACGCTGCCGGAGGTGCCGGTGAGCAGATAGCCCTCGGCGCTGTCGGCGGCCTGCTCCACGTGCGAGGCGTAGTCGTGGTACATCACGCCCGCGAAGACACCGGTCCTGCTGCCCTGGAGGCCGAGCGGGTCGAGACCGGCGCGCTCGAAGGCCTCCCAGGTGGTCTCCAGGAGGAGGCGCTGCTGCGGGTCCATGGTGACGGCCTCGCGCGGCGAGATCCCGAACAGCTCGGGGTCGAAGTCGGCGGCGTCGTAGAGGAATCCGCCGCTGCGGGTGTACGAGCTGCCGGGGCGGTTGCCCTCCGGGTCGTAGAGGCCCTCCAGGTCCCAGCCGCGGTCCTCGGGGAAGCCGGAGACGGCGTCCCGGCCCTCGGCGACCAGCTGCCACAGCTCCTCGGGGGTGCTGACCCCGCCGGGGTAGCGGCAGGCCATGGCGACGATGGCGATCGGCTCGTCGCTGCCGGTGGCGGTGGCGGCCGGGGCGGTGGCGGCGGGGCCGCCGGTGGCGAGGAGCGCGGTGAGCAGGTGGCGGGCGAGGGCGCCGGGGCTCGGATGGTCGAAGACCAGGGTGGCCGGGAGCTTCAGGCCGGTCGCGGCGGCGAGGCGGTTGCGCAGCTCGACGGCGGTCAGCGAGTCGAAGCCCAGTTCCTTGAAGGCCTTGTCCGGCTCGATCGCCTCCGGCTCGTCGTGGCCGAGCACGGCGGCGACCAATCCCCGTACGAGGTCGAGGAGTTCGGCTTGCCGGGCCTCGGGGTCGAGCGTGGCGAGGCGGTCGGCGAGGGCGGATCCGGTGCCCTGGGCGCCGTTCTCCACGGCGCGGCGGGACGGCACCCGTACCAGGGAGCGGAAGAGGTGCGGCAGCACCCCGGAGGCGGCGCGGGCGCGCAGTACGGCCTTGTCGAGCGGGACCGTGACGAGCAGGGGCTCGCCGCGGTGGGAGTCGGCCGCGTCCAGGGCGGCGAGGCCCTGCTCGGGGCGGAGCGGGAGGTATCCGGCCCGTGCCGACCAGCCGAGTTCGGCGCTGTCGAGGTGTCCGGGCATGCCCTCGCTCTGCCACAGCCCGTAGGCGAGGGAGACGGCGGGCAGGCCCTCGGCGCGGCGGTGGTCGGCGAGCGCGTCGAGGAAGGAGTTGGCGGCGGCGTAGTTGCCCTGGCCGGGGTTGCCGAAGGCGCCCGCGGCGGAGGAGAACAACACGAAGGCGGTCAGGTCGAGTTCGCGGGTCAGCTCGTGCAGATGCCAGGCGGCGTCGGCCTTGGGCCGCAGCACCCGGGTCAGCTGCTCCTCGGTGAGGGTGGCCGTGGTGGCGTCGTCGAGGACCCCGGCGGCGTGCACGACGGCGCGCAGCGGGCGGTCGGCGGGCACGGTCGCGAGGAGCGAGGCGAGCTGCTCCCGGTCGGCGGCGTCGCAGGCGGCCACGGCGGCCCGGGCGCCCGACTCGGCGAGTTCCGCGACGAGTTCGGCGGCGCCGGGGGTGTCGAGTCCGCGGCGCCCGGTGAGCAGCAGGTGCCGTACGCCGTGCCGGGTGACCAGGTGGCGGGCGAGGAGGGCGCCGAGCGCTCCGGTGCCGCCGGTGATCAGGACGGTGCCCTCGGGGTCCCACTCGGAGCCCTCGCCTCCCGGTGCGGTGCGCACCAGCCGGGGGGCGCGGAACTCCCCTTCGCGCAGGGCGAGTTCGGGCTCCTCGCTGAGCAGGGCCCGGTGGAGTACGGCGGTGGAGGCCTCGGTGCCGTCGGTGTCGAGGAGCTGGATGCGGTCCGGGTTCTCGGTCTGCGCCGAGTGGACGAGGCCGCGTACGGCCGCGAGCGCGAGGTCGGCGGGGCCCTCGCCGGGGGCGGTACGGACGGCGCCCCGGGTGAGCAGCACCAGGCGGGAGGCGGTGAGGCGCTCCTCGGCGAACCAGTCGCGCAGCAGGGCGAGCGTCCGGCGGGTGGCCGTGTGGGCGGCGAGGGCCGGGGAGTCCGCGCCGTCCTCGGGGGTGAGCTCCACCAGGACGTGTGCCGGGGCCGCTTCACCGGCGTCCAACGCGGCCCGCAGCGCGGGCAGTTCGCGCCGGTCGGGGTCCGGGGCGGCCTCGGCGCCGGGGGCGAGGGCGGTCCACTCGACGCGGTGCAGGCTCTCGGCGCCGGTGGTGCCGCGCAGTTGCTCCGCGGAGACCGGCAGCAG
Organism: Streptomyces sp. SCSIO ZS0520; assembly: GCF_025643355.1. NCBI lineage: Bacteria > Bacillati > Actinomycetota > Actinomycetes > Kitasatosporales > Streptomycetaceae > Streptomyces > Streptomyces sp. SCSIO ZS0520. The sequence continues at coordinate 193,603 of NZ_CP092644.1, forward strand.
GCCGAGGGCGGCGACCTCGGCGAGGGGCGCGCCGGTGGAGTCGTAGAGGCTGACGGAGAGTTCGCCGTCGGCGGTGGGGGCGAGGCGTACCCGCAGGGAGGCGGCGCCGACGGCGCGCAGGCTGACCCCGCTCCAGGCGAAGGGCAGCCGGACGCCGTCCGCCGCCCCGTCGTCGGCGCCGAGCAGGGTGGCGTGCAGGGCGGCGTCGAGCAGGGCCGGGTGCAGGCCGAACTCCTCGGCGTCCTCGCGCTGTTGCTCGGGCAGGGCGACCTCGGCCCAGGTCTCGCCGCCGAGCTGCCAGGCGGCCTTCAGGCCCTGGAAGACGGGGCCGTAGCCGTAGCCGGACTCGGTGGCGCGGGCGTAGAAGTCGTCGAGGGCGAGCGGCTCGGCTCCGGCGGGCGGCCAGACGGTGAGCGGCTCGGGGGCGGTGGCGGGCGGCTCGGGGGTGAGGAAGCCGACGGCGTGCCGGGTCCAGGGGGTGTCCGGCTGGTCGTCCTCGGCGGGCCGGGCGTAGATGCCGAGGCTGCGCCTGCCGTCCTCCTTGGGCTCCCCGACCACGAGCTGGATATGCACGCCGCCCTGGGCGGGCAGCAGCAGGGGTGCTTCCAGGGTCAGTTCGGAGAGCTGGGCGCAGCCCGCCTCGTCCCCGGCGCGCAGGGCGAGTTCGACGAAGGCGGTGCCCGGCAGCAGGACGGTGCCGCTGACGGCGTGGTCGGCGAGCCAGGGGTGGCTCTGCAGCGAGAGCCGCCCGGTGAGCAGGAACTCGTCGCCGTCGGCGACCCGTACGGTGGCGCCGAGCAGCGGGTGGTCGACCGCGCCCAGACCGGCGGCGGCGACATCGCCCGCGGCGGCGCCCACCGGGTCGGCCCAGTAGCGCTTGCGCTGGAAGGCGTAGGTGGGCAGTTCGGGGGCGGTGACCGCGTGGCCGGAGAAGACGGCGGACCAGTCGGGGGTACGGCCGCGCACCCAGGCCTCGGCGAGGGAGGCGAGGAAGCGGCGCGGGCCGCCCTCCTCGCGGCGCAGGGTGCCGAGGGCGACCGCGGACAGCCCGGCGGCCTCGATGGTCTCCTGGACGCCGACGGTGAGCACGGGGTGCGCGCTGGCCTCCAGGAAGAAGCCGTGGCCGCGCTCCAGGAGGGCGCGGATGCCGTCCTCGAAGCGGACGGTGCCGCGCAGGTTGGTGTACCAGTACTCGGCGTCGAGTTCGGTGCCCTCGGCGGCCTTGCCGGTCACGGTGGACAGGAAGGGTACGGAGGCCTTGCGCGGGGTGATGCCCGCGAGGGCGCCGAGCACCGCCGTGCGGATGGACTCGACCTGGGGGCCGTGGGAGGCGTAGTCCACGTTGACCAGGCGGGCGCGGACGCCGTCCGCCTCGCAGGCGGCGCGGAGTTCGGCCAGGGCCTCGGGCTCGCCGGAGACCACGGTGGAGGAGGGGCCGTTGACCGCGGCCAGCGAGATGCGCTCGCCGAAGGGGATGAGCCGGGCGCGTACCGCCTCGGCGGGCTCGGCGACGGACATCATGCCGCCCTTGCCCGCGAGCGCGAGCAGCGCCTTGGCGCGCAGGGCGGAGACCTTGGCGCCGTCCTCCAGGGAGAGGGCGCCGGCGACCACGGCCGCGGCGATCTCGCCCTGGGAGTGGCCGACGACCGCGTCGGGCTCGACCCCGCAGGCGCGCCACAGAGCGGCGAGGGAGACCATCACGGCCCACAGCACGGGCTGGACGACGTCGACCCGGTCGAAGCCGGGCGCGCCCTCGGCGCCGCGCAGCACATCGAGCAGGCGCCAGTCGGCGTGGGGGGCGAGCGCCTTGTCGCACTCGGCCATCCGGGCGGCGAACGCCGGTGAGCTGTCGAGGAGTTCGACGGCCATGCCGGGCCACTGGGAGCCCTGGCCGGGGAAGACGAAGGTGGTCTTGCCCTCGATGTCGGCGAGGCCCTCGACGAGGTGGGCGGCGCTCTGCCCGTCGGCGAGGCGCCGCAGGGTGTCGAGGTGCTCGCCGGTGGCCGCGCCGAGCGAGACCGCGCGGTACGGGAGCGCGGAGCGGGTGGTGGCGAGGCCGAGCCCGAGGGCGGCCGCCGTGGTCTCGGGGTGGGCGGTGCCGTGGGCGTGGACGCGGGCGGCCTGGCCGCGGACGGCCTCGGTGCTGTGCCCGGCGAGCGGCCAGGCCACCGCGGTGTCCGCGGCGAAGGGCGGCAGCGCGGGCGCCTCGGGCGCGGGCCGCCGCTCGTCGGCCTCGGCGGCCTGTTCGAGGATGAGGTGGGCGTTGGTGCCGCTGATGCCGAAGGCGGAGACGGCGGCGCGCCGGGGCCGGTCGAGGGCGGGCCAGTCCTGGTTGTCGGTGAGGAGTTCCACCGCGCCCGCGGACCAGTCGACGTGCGGGGTGGGGGCGTCGATGTGCAGGGTCTTGGGCAGCACGCCCTTGCGCAGGGCCATGGTCATCTTGATGACGCCCGCGATACCGGCCGCCGCCGCGGTGTGCCCGATGTTGGTCTTCAGGGAGCCGAGCCACAGCGGCTGCTCCGCCGGGCGCTCCTTGCCGTAGGTGGCGAGGACGGCCTGCGCCTCGATGGGGTCGCCGAGGGTGGTGCCGGTGCCGTGCGCCTCGACCACGTCGACATCGCGGGGCCGCAGCCGCGCGTGCGCGAGGGCCTGGCGGATGACGCGCTGCTGGGAGGGGCCGTTGGGGGCGGCGAGGCCGTTGGAGGCGCCGTCCTGGTTGGTGGCCGAGCCGCGGACCACCGCGAGCACCCGGTGGCCGTTGCGGCGGGCGTCGGAGAGGCGTTCCAGGACGAGGACGCCGACGCCCTCGCCCCAGCCGGTGCCGTCCGCGCACTGGGCGAAGGCCTTGCAGCGGCCGTCCTCGGAGAGCCCGCGCTGGCGGCTGAACTCGACGAACAGGCCGGGTACGGACATCACGCTGACGCCGCCCGCGAGCGCCATCGAGCACTCGCCCGCGCGCAGCGCCTGGCAGGCCCAGTGCAGGGCGACCAGGGAGGAGGAGCAGGCCGTGTCGACGGTGACCGCCGGGCCCTCGAATCCGTAGTGGTAGGACAGCCGCCCGGAGACCACGCTGCCGGAGGTGCCGGTCAGGGAGTAGCCCTCGGCGCCCTGCTGGGTGTGGCCGCCGACGATGTAGGCGGGGGTCGCGGCGCCCACGTAGACGCCGGTCTGGCTGCCCTTGAGGGAGAGGGGGTCGAGGCCCGCGCGCTCCAGGGCCTCCCAGGAGGTCTCCATCAGGATCCGCTGCTGCGGGTCCATGGCGAGGGCCTCGCGCGGGGAGATCCCGAAGAGGCCGGGGTCGAAGTCGGTGGCGTCGTGGAGGAAGCCGCCGGAGCGGGTGTAGGCGGTGCCCGGGTTGTCCGGGTCCGGGTGGTAGAGCCGCTCCAGGTCCCAGCCGCGGTCGTCGGGGAAGCCGGAGATGGCGTCCCGGCCCTCGGAGACCAGCTCCCACAGGTCCTCGGGCGAGCGCACCCCGCCGGGGTAGCGGCAGGCCATGCCGACCAGGGCGATGGGCTCGCCGGTGCGGTTCTCGGCCTCGGTGAGGCGCTGCCGGGTGTCGTGCAGTTCGGCGGCAACCCGCTTGAGGGACTCGACAAGCTTGTCCTCGTTCGCCATGCGGCGCGTCCTTCCGTTTTCGGCTTGCCGGGTCAGGAGAGCCCGAGTTCGTTCTGGATGAAGTCGAGTACCTCGTCCGCGGAGGCGGATTCGAGCCGCTCGGCGGCGCCTGCCTCGCTCCCCGGTACGGGCTCCTCGGCGGGTGCGGCGGCCTTCCACCGCTGGAGCAGTTCCTCCAGGCGGGCGGTGACCTCCTGGTGCTCCCCGTCGGCGGGGTCGGCGCCGAGGACGGCGTTCTCGAACCGCTGGAGTTCGCCGAGGAGGTCGGCCGGGGTGTCCGGGGCGGCCGCCGGCACCAGTTCGCCGAGCAGATGACCGGCGAGGGTGACGGTGGTCGGGTAGTCGAAGATGAGCGTCGGGGGCAGCCGCAGGCCGGTGGCCGCGCCGAGCCGGTTGCGGAACTCGACGGCGGTCAGCGAGTCGAAGCCCAGCTCCTTGAAGGTGCGGTCGGCGCCGATCGCGGCGGGCGCGCCGTGCCCGAGGACGGTGGCGACATTGGCGCGCACCAACTCCAGGAGCGTGTGCTCGCGTTCGCCCTCCGGCAGCGCCGCGAGCCGCTCGGCGAGCGGGATCTCGGTCGCGCCCGCGGCGGCGGCCGAGACCGTCCGCCGTACCGTCGTACGCACCAACCCCCGGAAGACGCCGGGGAGTTCGCCGGTACGTCCGCGGGCCCTGAGGGCGGCGAGGTCGAGCGGTACGGGTGCGAGCAGCGCCTCGTCCCCGGCCACCGCGGCGTCGAAGAGCCGCAGGCCCTCCGCGTCGGACATCGGCAGGAAGCCGGAGCGACCGAGCCGGGCGAGGTCGGCGGAGCCGAGCCCCGCGGTCATCTCGCTGGACTGGGCCCAGTGGCCCCAGGCGAGCGAGACGCCCGGCAGTCCCTGGGCGCGGCGGTGCGCGGCGAGGGCGTCCAGGAAGGTGTTGCCCGCCGCGTAGTTGGACTGCCCGGCGTTGCCGAGGACTCCGGCGGCCGAGGAGTAGAGGACGAAGGCGGTCAGGTCCAGGTCGCGGGTCAGCTCGTGCAGATGCCAGGCGGCGTCGGCCTTCGGCCGCAGGACCCGGGAGAGGCGTTCGGGGCTCTGGGCGGCGAGGACTCCGTCGTCGAGGACTCCGGCGGTGTGCACCACCGCACGCAGCGGATGTGCCGCGCCGATCCCGTCGAGCAGCTTCGCCACCTGCCCACGGTCACCCGCGTCGCAGGCCACCACTTCGGCCTGCGCACCCAACTCGCCCAGTTCCGCCACGAGTTCGGCCGCACCCGGCGCCTCAGGACCACGACGCGCCGCCAGCACCAGATGCCGCACTCCGTGCTCGACCACCAGATGCCGGGCCACCAACGCACCCAACGTACCCGTACCACCGGTCACCAGCACCGTCCCCGACGGATCCCAAGCCTGCGGAACCGTCAGCACGATCTTGCCCACATGCCGCGCCTGCGACATGAACCGGAACGCCTCACCCGCACGCCGGATGTCCCACGACCGCACCGGCAGCGGCTTCAGCACCCCCGCCTCGAACAACCCGGCGAGCTCCGCCAGCATCTCCCCGATACGGTCCGGACCGGCCTCCATCAGGTCGAAGGCCTGGTAGCGGACGCCCGGGTAGTCGCGGGCGACCTGCTCGGGCTCGCGGATGTCGGTCTTGCCCATCTCGACGAAGCGTCCGCCGCGCGGCAGCAACCGCAGGGAGGCGTCCACGAGTTCACCGGCCAGGCAGTCCAGGACCACGTCCATGCCCTCGCCGCCGGTGGCGGTGCGGAAGCGCTCCTCGAAGGTGCTGGAGCGGGAGGATCCGTAGTGGGCGCCGCCGAAGCCCATCAGGTCGCGCAGGGTGTCCCACTTGCCCTCGCTGGCGGTGCCGAAGACCTCGGCGCCCAGGTGGCGGGCCAGTTGCACCGCGGCCATGCCGACGCCGCCCGCCGCCGCGTGGATCAGCACGCGTTCCCTCGCGCCGAGTCCGGCGAGGTCGACCAGTGCGTAGTAGGCGGTGAGGAAGACCGCGGGCACCGAGGCGGCCTGCTCGAAGGACCAGCCGCCCGGCATCGGGGCGAGCATCCGGGCGTCCGCGACGGCGAGTTGGCCGAAGGAGTGCGGGATCATGCCCATCACCCGGTCCCCCACGGCGAGTCGGCTCACCCCGGGGCCGGTCTCGGTGACCACACCGGCGGCCTCGCTGCCGAGCACGATCTTGTCCGGGTACATGCCGAGCGCCATCAGGACATCGCGGAAGTTGAGTCCGGTGGCCCGTACCGAGACGCGGACCTCGCCCGCGGCGAGCGGCCGCAGGGCCTCCTCGTGCGGCACCAGGGACAGGCTCTCCAGGGTGCCGCCGCCGGTGGTGTCGAGCCGCCAACTCGGGGCGTCCGCGGGCGGGGTGAGGAGTTCGCCGCTGCCGCCACGGGCCAGCCTCGGGGTGAGGAAGCGGCCCTCGCGGACCGCGATCTGGTCCTCCCCGGTGGCGACCGCCGCGAGCACGGACAGGTCCTCGGCGGTGTTCTCGGCGCCCTCGGCGGCGCTCGCCGCGCTCAGGTCGGTGTCGACCAGGACGAAGCGGCCCGGGTTCTCGGTCTGCGCGCTGCGCACCAGGCCCCAGAGCGCGGCATGCGTCAAGTCGCCGACGTCCTCGCCGTGTCGGGCGGCGACGGCGCCGTGGGTGAGGACGACGAGCTTGGTGCCTTCGAGGAGTTCCTCGGCCAGCCAGGCCTGGAGGACGGCGAGCAGGCGCGCGCTCTCGGTGTGGACCGCCTCGGCGGTGACCCCGTTCTCCGCGCGGGGCACCGGCAGCAGGACGGCCGCGGGGGCGCCGGCCTCGCCGCGGGCCGCCGCGAGGAGCTCCGCCACATCGGCGTAGACGGGCGAGCCGTCGGTGCGGTGCGCGGCGGGCAGCTGCTCGCCGAGTACCGCCCAGTCGCGCTCGGGCTCGTGGTCGGCCGTGACCTGCGTCCAGTCGAGCCGGAAGAGGCCCTCCTGCGCGGGAGCGGCCCCCAACTGCCCGGCGGGCACCGGCAGCAGGGTCAGCGAGTCGATCTCGGCGACCGGCAGTCCGGTGGTGTCGGTGAGCGTGACCGAGACACTGCCCTCGGCGGCGCCGCTCATCCGCACCCGCAGGGCGCTCGCGCCCTCGGCGTGCAGGCTGACCCCGCTCCAGGCGAAGGGCAGCTTCACCTCCCCCGCGCCGGACTCGGCGAGGCCGAGCAACACGGGGTGCAGGGCGGCGTCGAGCAGCGCGGGGTGCAGCCCGAACTCGGCTGCCTCCTCCTGCTGTTCGGGGGCGAGCGCCACCTCCGCACAGAGGTCCTCGCCGTCCCGCCAGGCCGCCTTCAGGCCCTGGAAGGCGGGGCCGTAGCCGTAGCCGGAGTCGGCGAGCCGCTCGTAGAAGCCGTCCAGCGGGACCGCCTCGGCGCCCGCGGGCGGCCAGGCGGCAGCCTCGGCGGCGGGGGCCGGGCCCTGCGGGGCGAGGGTGCCGCTGGCGTGCCGGGTCCAGGTGCCCTGGCCGTTCTCGGGGCGGGCGTGGATCTCGACACTGCGGGTGTCCGCCGCCTCCCCTTCGGGGCCGGTGCCGACCACGACCTGGAGCTGTACGGCGCCCTGCGCGGGCAGCACCAGCGGTGCCTCCAGGGTGAGTTCGGCCAGGCGGCCGAGTCCGGCCTCCTCCCCGGCGCGCAGCGCGAGGCCGACGAAGGCGGTGCCCGGCAGGAGCACGCTGCCGCCGACCGCGTGGTCGGCGAGCCAGGGCCGGGTCCCCGCCGCGACCCGGCCGGTGAGCACCAGTCCCTGGCCGTCCGCGAGGTGCACGGCGGCGCCGAGCAGCGGGTGCCCGGCGGCGGCCAGCCCCAGTCCGGCGGCGTCCGAGGCCCCGGCGACCGGCGCCAGCCAGTAGCGCTCGTGCTGGAAGGCGTACGTCGGCAGGCTGACCCCGGTGCTCTGCTCCGGCCCGTAGCGGGCGGACCAGTCGACGTCCACGCCGCGGGTCCAGGCCTGGGCGAGGGCGTCGAGGAAGGCCTCCGGCTCCGGGCGGTCCTTGCGCAGGACGGGCAGCAGCAGGGTCTCGGGGTCCGTCAGGGTCTCCTGCGCCATCGCGGTGAGCACACCGTCGGGGCCCAGCTCGACGAAGCGGGTCACGCCGCGGGAGGCGAGGAAGCCGATGCCGTCGGCGAAGCGGACCGCGCGGCGCACATGCTCCACCCAGTACGCCGCGTCGAAGGCGGTGACCTGTTCACCCGTCAGATTCGAGACCACGGGGACCGAGGGCGCCTGGTACGTCAACTCCTCGGCCACCCGCCGGAACGCGTCCAGCATGGGTTCCATCAGCGGGGAGTGGAAGGCGTGCGAGACGCGCAGCCGCCGGGTCTTGCGGCCCGCCTCGGCGAGGCGTCCGGCGATCTCCTCGACCGCCGCCTCCTCACCGGAGAGGACCACGGACTCGGGGCCGTTGACCGCGGCGACGTCCACCCGGCCGGTGGACTCCGCGAGGTGCGCGCGTACTTCGTCCTCGGTGGCGCGCACCGAGACCATCGCGCCGCCCTCGGGCAGCGCCTCCATCAACTGCCCGCGCGCGGCGACCAGGCGGCAGGCGTCCGGCAGCGAGAGCACGCCCGCGACATGGGCGGCGGCCAGCTCGCCGATGGAGTGCCCGGCCACGAAGTCGGGCCGTACGCCCAGGGATTCGACGAGGCGGAAGAGCGCGACCTCGATGGCGAAGAGGGCGGGCTGGGTGGTGCCGGTGCGGTCGAGTTCCTCCTGCCGGGCGGTGAAGATCCGCTCCCGCAGGTCCTCGCCGAAGGCGGCGCAGACCTCGTCGAAGGCGGCGGCGAACACCGGCTCGGCGGCGTACAGTTCGCGGCCCATCCCGGCGCGCTGGGCGCCCTGGCCGGAGAAGAGGAAGGCCAGCCGCCCCTGGGTCGCGGGGAGTTGGCCCTGCCGCAGGCCCGGCGCCTCCTCACCGGCGGCGAGCGCGCGCAGCGCGGCGAGCTGGCCCTCCAGCGAGTCGGCGGTGACGACGGCGCGGTGCTCCAGGGCGGAGCGCCGGTGCACCAGTGCGGAGGCGGTGGCGGACAGACCGGTGCCCGCGTCCGCCCAGTCGGCGAGCCGCCCGGCCTGGCCGCGCAGGGCGCGCTCGCCGCGGGCGGAGAGCGGCCAGGCGACGAGCCCGGCTGCGGTTCCGGACTCGGTTCCGGCTACGGGGGCCTCGGCGGCGGGCGCGGCCGGGGCCTCTTCGAGGACCACATGGGCGTTGGTGCCGCTGATGCCGAAGGAGGAGACGGCGGAGCGGCGCGGGCGGCCGGTCTCGGGCCAGTCGACGCCCTCGTCCAGGAGCCGCACGGCGCCGGACTCCCAGTCGACCTCGGGGGTGGGCACCTCGGCGTGCAGGGTGCGGGGCAGCTTCCCGTGCCGCATGGCCTGCACCATCTTGATGACCCCGGCGACACCGGCGGCGGCCTGGGCGTGGCCGATGTTCGACTTCAGCGAGCCGAGCCACAGCGGGGACCGCCCCGCGCGCTCCTTGCCGTAGGTGGCGAGCAGGGCCCCCGCCTCGATGGGGTCGCCCAGGGTGGTGCCGGTGCCGTGCGCCTCCACCGCGTCGACCTCGTCCGCGCCGAGGCGGGCGTTGGCGAGGGCCTGCCGGATGACGCGCTGCTGGGCCGGGCCGTTGGGCGCGGTGAGGCCGTTGGAGGCGCCGTCCTGGTTGGTGGCCGAGCCGCGCAGCACGGCGAGGACCTGGTGGCCGTTGCGGCGGGCGTCGGAGAGGCGTTCGAGCAGGACCAGGCCGACGCCCTCCGCCCAGCCGGTGCCGTCCGCGTCGGCGGCGAAGGACTTGCAGCGCCCGTCGGCGGCCATGCCCCGCTGGCGGCTGAACTCGACGAACACCCCGGGGGTCGCCATCACGGCGACGCCCCCGGCGAGCGCCATCTGGCACTCGCCCTGCCGCAGCGACTGCGCGGCCAGGTGCATGGCGACCAGCGAGGAGGAGCAGGCGGTGTCCACGGTGACCGCGGGGCCCTGGAGGCCGAAGGCGTAGGAGACGCGGCCGGAGACCACGCTGCCCTGGGTGCCGGTGAGGCCGTAGCCCTCCACCCGCTGGGCGTTCTCCTCCACCCGGAAGGCGTAGTCGTGGTGCATGGCGCCCGCGAAGACGCCGGTGCGGCTGCCGCGTACGGCGTCCAGGCCGAGCCCGGCGCGTTCGAAGAGCTCCCAGGAGGTCTCCAGGAGGAGCCGCTGCTGCGGGTCCATCGCCAGCGCCTCGCGCGGGGAGATCCCGAACAGCTCGGGGTCGAAGTCCCCGGCGCCGTACAGGAATCCGCCCTCGCGGGCATAGCTGGTGCCGAGCTTCTCGGGGTCCTGGTCGAAGAGGGTGTCCAGGTCCCAGCCGCGGTCGGTGGGGAAGCCGGAGACGGCGTCCCGGCCCTCGGCGACCAGCTCCCACAGGTCCTCGGGCGAGGCGACGCCGCCCGGGTAGCGGCAGGCCATCGCGACGATCGCGATCGGCTCGCCGGTGCCGCCCTGCACCGGGGTGTCCGGCAGCTCGGCGGGCGCCGCGGCCTCGGCGCCGAGGAGTTCGCCGCGCAGGAAGCGGGCGGCCGCGGTCAGCGTGGGGTGGTCGAAGATCAGGGTGGCGGGCAGCCGGATGCCGGTGGCGGCGCCGAGCTGGTTGCGCAGCTCGACCGCGGTGAGCGAGTCGAAGCCGAGCGCCTTGAAGGCCCGGTCCGCGCTGATCGCCGCGGGGTCTCCGTGGCCGAGCACGGCGGCCACCGACTCCCGTACCAGATCGGTGAGTTCGCGCTCCTGCTCGGCCTCGCCGAGCGCGGCGAGGCGCCGGACCAGGGCGGAGGACCCGTCCTCGGCGGCGCCCGTCTCTACGGTGCGCCGGGCCGGAACCCGCACCAGTGAGCGGAAGAGCCCGGGCAGCAGTCCGGCGGCGGCGCGCCCGCGCAGGGTCGCCGTGTTCAGGCTGACCGGTACGAGGAGGGCCTCGCCCGGGGTGCGCAACGCGGCGTCGAGGAGGGCGAGTCCGTGGTCGGAGGCGAGCGGCTGGATGCCGGCCCGGCTCATCCAGCCGAGGTCGCCGTCCTCCAGGTGGGCGAGGAGACCGCTGGCCTCCTGCCACAGGCCCCAGGCCAGGGAGGAGGCGGGCAGGCCCTCGGCGTGGCGGCGGTGGGCGAGCGCGTCCATGAAGGCGTTGGCGGCGGCGTAGTTGGACTGGCCGGGGTTGCCGAAGACGCCCGCGATGGAGGAGAAGAGCACGAAGGCGGTCAGGTCCAGGTCGCGGGTCAGCTCGTGCAGGTGCCAGGCGGCGTCGGTCTTGGGCCGCAGCACCGCGTCGAGGCGTTCCGCGCTCAGCGCGCCGACCATGCCGTCGTCGAGCACCCCGGCCGCGTGGAAGACACCGGTGAGCGGGTGCGCCTCGGGGATCCGGTCGAGCAGCGCGGCCAGTTCCCCGCGGTCGGCCGCGTCGCAGGCGACCACCTCGGCCTCGGCGCCCAGTGCGGCGAGCGAGTCGGCCAGGGCGGCGGCGCCGGGCGCCTCGGGTCCGCGGCGGCCCGTCAACAGGAGCCTGCGGACGCCGTGTTCGGTGACCAGGTGGTGGGCGAGGAGGGCGCCGAGGGTGCCGGTGCCGCCGGTGATCAGGACGGTGCCCTCGGGGTTCCAGCGCGGGCGGGCGGCGGGCTGCCCGGCGCTGCGGGACAGCCGCGGCACCAGCAGCGCCTTGTCGCGCACCGCGAGCTGGGACTCGCCGGTGGCCAGCGCGGCGGGCAGATCGCCGCCGGTGCTGTCCCAGGGGTCGCGGTCGAGGAGGACGAAGCGGTCCGGGTTCTCGGACTGGGCGGAGCGCAGCAGTCCCCACAGCGGCGCGTGCACCAGGTCGGTGACGTCCTCCCCGGCGCGTACGGCCATGGCCCCGCGGGTGACGACCGCCAGCCGGGACCCGGCGAACCGGTCCTCGGCGAGCCAGTCCTGTACGAGGGCCAGCATCCCGGCGGTGGCCGCGCGGGCGCGCTCGGCGAGCAGGCCCGGGTCCGCGACCTCCTCGGGTTCGCGGGCGACCACCACGACCGGCGGCACGGCCATGCCCTCGTCGAGGGCGGCGGTGAGCGCGGCGAGGTCGGGGAAGGCGCTGCCGCCGATCTCGGCCCAGTCGGCGGGCGCGCCACCGCCCGCGGGCACCGGCGACCACTCGACGCGGTAGAGCCCCTCGCGCGCGGCCCCGCCGGTGAACTGCTCGGCGGCGACCGGCCGCAGCACGAGCGAGTCGGCCGAGGCCACCGGGCGGCCCTCGGTGTCGGTCACCAGGAGGGAGACCGTGTCGGTGCCGAGCGAGGTCATCCGCAGCCGCAGCGCGGCGGCCCCGACGGCGTGCAGGGTCAGCCCGCTCCACACGAAGGGCAGCCGGACCCCGGCGTCCTCACCGCGCGCGGCGCGCAGCAGCTGCTCGGCGTGCAGGGCGGCGTCCAGAAGCGCGGGGTGCAGCCCGAACTCCGCTGCCTGCTCCCGCTGTTCGGGCGCGAGCGCCACCTCGGCGAAGATCTCCTCGCCGCTTCCCCAGGCCTTGTGCAGGCCCTGGAAGGCGGGCCCGTAGCCGTAACCGGCCTCGGCGGTACGGGCGTAGAAGTCGCCGAGGTCCAGCGCCTCGGCCCCGGCGGGCGGCCAGGCCTCCAGCGTCTGGGGACCGTGGGTACCGGCGGGCGCGAGGAAGCCCAGGGCGTGCCGCACCCAGGTCTCCTCCGCCTCCTCGGCCTCGGCCCGGGAGTGCACGGAGACCTGGCGGCGCCCGGAGGCGTCGGCGGGACCGACACCGACCTGGAGCTGCACCCCGGAGTGCTCCGGGAGCAGCAGCGGTGCCTCCAGGGTGAGTTCCTCCAGGTGCTCGCAGCCCGCCTCGTCCCCGGCGCGGACCACCAGCTCCACGAAGGCGGTGCCCGGGAGCAGCACGCTCCCCATGGCGCCGTGGTCGGCGAGCCAGGGGTGCGTCTTCAGGGAGACCCGGCCGGTCAGCAGGTACTGATCGCCCTCGGCGAGGCGTACGGCGGCGCCGAGCAGCGGGTGCCCCGGCGCGCGGAGACCGGCGGAGCCGACATCGGCGGCGGAGGCGTCGGCCATGTCCAGCCAGTAGCGCTCGCGCTGGAAGGGGTAGGTGGGCAGCACGGGCCCCAGATCACGTACCGGCTCCGGCAGCACCGCGGTCCAGTCGAGGGCGACACCCCGGGTCCAGGCCTCGGCGAAGGAGGTCAACACCCGCCGGAGACCGCCCTCTTGGCGCCGCAGCGTCCCCTGCGCAAGCACCTCCACACCCACATCGTCAGAGGTCTCACTGATGCCGTACGTCAGCACCGGGTGCGCGCTCGACTCCACGAACACATCGAAACCGTCGGCGATCAGCGCACGTACGACCGGCTCGAAGCTCACCGGACGACGGCAGTTCTCGAACCAGTACGAAGCATCCAACTCGGCGCCGCTCAGCACCTCGCCGTTGACCGTCGAGTACAGCGGAACGGAGCCCTCGCGCGGCTGCACGAACGACAGCAGATCGAGGATCCGCTCGTGCAGCGGGTCCACCTGAGCGCAGTGCGAGGCAACCGTGGAGCCGATCACCTTCGCCCGGACACCCTCGGCCTCCAACTCGGCCACCAACTCTTCCAGAGCGGCCACTTGACCCGCGACCGTCACCGAACGCGGACCATTGTTCCCCGCGATCGACAACACCTCAGCGTCACCGTTGAAGCGCGCGATACGCGCCTCAACCTCAGCCGCAGGCAAGGAAACCGACGCCACCGCACCCTTGCCGACCAACTCGTCCGCGAACAACTGCGAACGCAGCACCACCACTTGAGCAGCATCCTCAAGCGACAACGCACCCGAGACCGCAGCAGCCGCGATCTCACCCTGCGAGTGACCGACGACGGCGTCCGGGACGACCCCGACCGACTGCCACAGCGCGGCCAGCGACACCATCACGGTGAACAGCACCGGTTGGAGGATCTCGATGCGGTCGAGCGACGGAGCCTCGTCCGCACCCCGCACGACCGACTCCACCGACCAGTCCACGTACGCCTCGACAGCGCCCGCGACTTCCGCGAACCGCGCCGCGAACACCGGGGAGGAGTCCAGGAGTTCGACCGCCATACCGGCCCACTGCGAACCCTGACCCGGGAAGACGAACACCGTCTTGTTGCGAGGGGCGGCGAATCCGCGGACCGCCGGGCGTTCCAGGGCGGTGAGGAGTTCGGCGTGGGAGTCGCCGATCGCGGCGGCGCGGTACTCGAAGGCGGTGCGGGAGGTGGCGAGGGCGGAGGCCAGGGCGAGGGCGTCGGGGTGATCGGCGGCGAAGGCGGCGAGGCGGGCGGACTGGACGCGCAGGCCCTCCTCGCTGCGGGCGGAGAGCAGCCAGGGCAGCGGCCGGTCCTGCTCCGGAGTCCGCACAGGGGCCGACTCGGCCTCGGCCGGGGCCTCTTCGAGGATGAGGTGGGCGTTGGTGCCGCTGATGCCGAAGGAGGAGACACCGGCCCGGCGGGGGCGCTCGCCGCGCGGCCAGGGCGCGGGCGCGTTCAGGAGCTCCACGGCGCCCGCCGACCAGTTGATGTGCGGGGAGGGTTCGGCGGCGTGCAGGGTCTGGGGCAGGGTCTCGTTCTGGAGGGCGAGGACCATCTTGATGACGCCGGCGACCCCGGCGGCCTGCTGGGTGTGGCCGATGTTCGACTTCAGCGAGCCGAGGCGCAGCGGAAGGCTCTCGCCGCGCAGGGTGCCGTAGGTGGCGAGCAGGGCGTGCGCCTCGATGGGGTCGCCCAGCTTCGTACCGGTGCCGTGGGCCTCGACCGCGTCGACGGAGTCGGCGGTGACGCCCGCGTTGGCCAGGGCCTGGCGGATGACGCGCTGCTGGGAGGGGCCGTTGGGCGCGGTCAGGCCGTTGGAGGCGCCGTCCTGGTTGGTGGCCGAGCCCCGGATGACGGCAAGGACCTGGTGGCCGTGGCGGCGGGCGTCGGAGAGCTTCTCCAGGAGCAGGACGCCCGCGCCCTCGGACCAGCCGGTGCCGTCGGCGGAGGCGGCGAAGGACTTGCAGCGGCCGTCGGCGGACAGGGCGCGCTGGCGGGTGAGCTCGACGAAGATGCCGGGGGTGGGCATGACGGTGACGCCGCCCGCGAGGGCGAGGGAGCACTCGCCCTGCCGCAGGGACTGGGCGGCCAGGTGCAGGGCGACCAGGGAGGCCGAGCAGGCGGTGTCGACGGTGACGGCGGGCCCGGTCAGGCCGAGGGTGTAGGCGATGCGGCCGGAGGCGACGCTCGGCGTGCTGCCGGTCATCAGATAGCCCTCGGTGGTCTCCGTGCCCTCGTGCAGGCGGGGCCCGTAGTCCTGGAAGGTGGCGCCGACGAAGACACCGGTCTGGGTGCCGCGGAGGGCGGCCGGGTCGATCCCGGCGCGCTCGACGGCCTCCCAGGAGGTCTCCAGGAGGAGCCGCTGCTGCGGGTCCATGGAGGTGGCCTCGCGCGGGGAGATGCCGAAGAAGGCGGGGTCGAAGCGGGTGGCGCCGCCGAGGAAGCCGCCCTCGCGGACGTAGTGCTTGCCGGGCTGGGTGCCCTCGGGGTCGTAGAGGCCCTCCAGGTCCCAGCCGCGGTCGGTGGGGAAGGCGCCGATGACGTCGCGGCCCTCGGCGAGCACGCTCCACAACTGCTCGGGGGTGTCCACGCCGCCGGGGAAGCGGCAGCTCATGGCGACGATGGCGATGGGCTCGTCGCCGGCCGACACGGTGGGGGCGAGGGCGGTCTCCTCGCCGCCGCCGAGGGCGAGTTCGCGCAGGTACCCGGCGAGCGCCAGCGGGGTCGGGTAGTCGAAGAGCAGGCTGCTCGGCAGGGCGAGGCCGGTGGCGGCGGAGAGCCCGTCGCGCAGTTCGACGGCGGTCCAGGAGTCGAAGCTCAGCTCGTGGAAGGTGCTGCGCAGGTCGATCTCGTCGGTGGGGTCGAGCCGCAGCACGGTGGCGATGTGCTCGCGCAGCAGGCGGTGCAGGCTGCGGTCCTGCTCGGCGGCGGAGAGGGCCCCGAGCCGCTCGCGCAGGGCGGAGCCGGGCCGGTCCTCCTCGATCGCCTCCGGGGCGGGGGCGGCGGCCCGGGGCGCGGCGGGGGCGGGACGGGCGGTGCCGGTGGTGTCGATCCAGTGGCCGCGGCGCTGGAAGGCGTAGGTGGGCAGGGCGATGTGGCCCGGCTCGGCGGGCCCGTAGAGCGCGTCCGGGTCCAGGTCGATGCCGACGGTGTGCATCCGGGCGAGCGCGGCGGTCAGGGCCTCGGCCTCGGGGGTGCGGGTGCCGCGCTGGACGGGGACGAAGGCCGATTCGGGGTCGGCGCACTCGCGGCCCATCGAGGACAGGGCGCCGTCGGGGCCGATCTCGACGTAGCGGGTGACTCCGGCGGCCTCCAGGGCGGCGATGCCCTCGGCGAAGCGGACGGCGCCCCGGACGTGGCGCACCCAGTAGTCGGCGGTGCCGATCTCCTCGTCCGCGACGGGCTGTCCGGTGAGGTTGGAGACGACGGGCAGGGTGGCGGGCCGGTAGGTCAACTCCTCGGCGACGCCGCGGAATGCGTCGAGCATGCCGTCCATGTGCGCGGAGTGGAAGGCATGGCTGACGCGCAGCCGCTTGGTCTTGCGGCCCTGGGCCGCGAAGTGGGCGGCGGCCTCGTCGACCGCGGCGGCGTCGCCGGAGACGACGACCGCGCGCGGCCCGTTGACCGCGGCGAGGTCCAGGCGTCCGCCGTGCTCGTCGAGGAGCGGCGCGAGTTCCTCCTCGGTGGCCTCCAGGGCGGCCATGGCGCCGCCCTCGGGGAGCGCGTCCATCAGCCTGCCGCGGGCCGCGACCAGGCGGGCGGCGTCGGCGAGGCTCAGCACCCCGGCGACATAGGCGGCGGCGAGTTCGCCGATGGAGTGCCCGACGAGGAAGTCGGGGCGGGCGCCGAGGTGTTCGAGGAGCCGGTACAGGGCGACCTCGAAGGCGAACAGGGCGGGCTGGGTGTACGCGGTGCGGTCCAGCAGCGCGGCCTCGGGGCTGTCCGCCCCGGCGAAGGCGATCTCGCGCAGCGGGCGGTCGAGCAGCGGGTTGAGTACGGCGCAGACCTCGTCGAAGGCGCGGGCGAACTCCGGTTCCGCGGCGTGCAGTTCGCGGCCCATGCCGGGGCGCTGGCTGCCCTGGCCGGTGAAGAGGAAGGCGGTGGCCCCGGGCAGGGCGCGGCCCTGGACGAGCTGGGCGCTGCTGTTGCCGTCCGCGAGGGAGCCGAGCCCGGCGAGCAGCTCGGGCAGCTGGTGGCCGAGGACGACGGCGCGGTCCTTGTGCGCGGTACGGGTGGTGGCGAGCGCGCGGGCGACGGCGGCGGGCGGATGGCCGGGCTCGGCGGCGAGGTGCGCGGCGAGCCGGGCGGCCTGGGCGCGCAGGGCCTTGTCACCGCGGCCGGAGACGGGGAAGAGGAGGTGGCGGGCCGGGGCGGGGGCGCCCTTCGGCTCGGGGGCGGCGGCCGGGGCGGGGGCCTCGCCGAGGACGACATGGGCGTTGGCGCCGCCGAGTCCGAAGGAGCTGACCCCGGCGATCAGCGGCTGCTCGGGGGCGGGCCAGGGGCCCCTGCGGTCCTGGACACGCAGGCCGAGGGCGGGCAGGTCGATGGCCGGGTTGGCGGCGCGGAAGTGCAGGCTCGGGGGCAGTTCGCGGTGGCGGATCGCGAGGGCGGCCTTGACCAGCCCGGCGATCCCGGCCGCGGCCTCCAGATGGCCGATATTGGTCTTCGCGGAACCTACGGCGACCGGGGCCGACTCACCGCGTCCCTCGAAGGCGGCGCCGAGGGCGGTGGCCTCGACGGGGTCGCCGACCGGGGTGCCGGTGCCGTGCAGTTCGACGTACTGCACCTGGTCGGGGCTCTGACCCGCGGCCGCGAGGGCGTGCCGTACGACCTCGGTCTGGGCCTCGGCGCTGGGCACGGTCAGTCCGTCGGTGGCGCCGTCGTGGTTGACGGCGCTGCCGAGGATCACGCAGTGCACGCGGTCGCCGTCGGCGAGGGCGGCGTCGAGCGGCTTGAGGACGACGACGCCGCCGCCCTCGCCGCGCACGAAGCCGTCGGCCCGCTCGTCGAAGGTGTGGCAGCGGCCGCTCGGGGAGAGCCCGCCGAAGCGGGCGGTGATCTCCGAACTCGCCGGGTCGATACGGAGGTTGACGCCTCCGGCGAGGACGAGGTCGGCCTCGCCGGAGAGCAGGGCCTGGCAGGCGAGGTGGACGGCGACCAGGGAGGAGGACTGCGCGGTGTCCACGGTGAGGCTGGGGCCGCGCAGGCCGAGGGTGTAGGAGACGCGGTTGGCGATGACGCCGCGGTTGAGGCCGGTGAAGGTGTGCTGGGTGACGGCGGGGTCGCCGTGGCGCTTGACGAGGGCCGCGTAGTCGTCCCAGATGGCGCCGACGTAGACACCGGTGGCGGAGTTCTTCAGGGCGCCGGGAAGGGTGCCCGCGTCCTCCAGGGCCTCCCAGACGAGTTCGAGGACGAGCCGCTGCTGGGGGTCCATGGCGGCGGCCTCGCGCGGGGAGATCCCGAAGAAGGCGGCGTCGAAGGCGTCGATGCGGTCCAGGAAGCCGCCGCGCGCGCCCGCCCCTTCGGCGCCCTCGGGCACGGCCGCGCGCCGCGCCTCGGGCACCTCGGTGACGGCGTCGGTGCCCTCGCTGAGCAGCCGCCAGTAGGCGCCGGGGCCGTCCGCCTGGGGGAAGCGGCAGGCCATGCCGACGACGGCGACCGGTCCGGTGCTCCGGTCAGGTGTCCGCGCAGCCCGAGGCGCCTGCCGTGAATTCACCGGGTCAGCCACGATGTCCCCTTCGCCGTTACTCCTGAATTCGCCCTCGGGGAATCCGCCGCTGCGGCGGGCCGAGAACCGGGGGAATTCACCGCGACTGCCACCGCGACGCGCGTCCCCGGCACTAAAGACTGACCACAGGAGACCGGGGCGTCATCCACCGGACCAGGAGGCAGGGGTCGGTAGGGGTCCAAGCAAGGGTTACCGGTACGGGGTGGACCCGAGAACCATGGCCGAATATCCCATGCGAGCAGTGCGCGGTGAATTACTTTCCGGCTATTCGCGTTCGACCGCAACCATCAGGAGCCCCGCAGCATGACAGGAATAGGAATACTGGGCACCGGGTCGTATCTTCCTGCTGACAGAGTTTCCAATGCCGTCGTCGCCGAACGGGCCGGGGTCACCGAGGAGTGGATCGCGCGCAAGACCGGTATCCGGGAACGCCGTTACGCCGCCGATTCGGAGGCGACATCCGACCTCGCGGTGGAGGCGGCCCGGGCCGCGCTCGACTCGGCGGGACTGGACGCCGCCCAGCTGTCCTGGATCCTCCTGGCGACCTCCACCCCGGACAGCCCGCAGCCGGCCACCGCCTGCCTCGTGCAGGACCGCATCGGCGCGGTGAACGCGGCATCCTTCGACCTCAACTCGGTGTGCAGCGGCTTCGTCTTCGGCCTCGTCACCGCCGCCCGGCTGCTCGCCGCGCCGGGACCGGACGGCCCGGGATACGGACTGGTCATCGGCGCCGACACCTACTCCCGGATCATCGACCGCGAGGACCGGCGCACCGCGATCCTCTTCGGCGACGGGGCGGGCGCCGCGGTCCTCGGACCGGTCAGATCCGGCCACGGCCTGATCGGCTCGCAGCTCTCCACGGTGGGCGGCACCGAGGACCTCATCCGGGTCGAGGCGGGCGGCAGCCGGCTGCCCGCCTCCGAGAAGACCGTCGCCGAGGGCCTGCACCACTTCCGTATGAACGGCCGCGGGGTGAGCGAATTCGTCGCCGCCGAACTGCCGCCCGCCGTACGGGAGGTCATCGCCTCCGGCGGTCTGCGGAACTCCGACATCGACCACTTCATTCCGCATCAGGCCAACGGCGTGATGCTCGCGAAGCTCCTGCCCGAACTCGGTCTCGACCAAGCGCGCACCCATCTGACCGTGGAACGGCACGGCAACACCAGCGCCGCCTCCATCGCGATCACCCTCGACGAGGCGCACCGCTCGGGTGCCTTCGGCGACGGGGACGTGCTGCTGCTCACCGGGTTCGGCGGCGGTATGTCGCTCGGCTCGGCGCTCGTGCGCTGGGACGGTCCGGCCGCCCGCGCCCATCGAAAGGAAACCGTATGACGTCCGCACCGCCCGCCTTCGACTCCGTCGCGGTCTTCGGACTCGGCACCATCGGCTCCGCCCTCACCGCCTCCCTGCTGCGCACCGGCGCGCGGGTGACCGCCGTGGAGGCCGACGAGGCCTCGCTCGCCCGGGGCCGGGAGGCGGTGCGGCAGGCCGCCGGTGAGGCGGCGGAGCAGGTCACGTACACCCTGGACCCGGACGCCGTCGCGGGCAGCGGGCTGGTCATCGAGGCGGTGACCGAGGACCTCGCCCTGAAGGCCGCGGTGCTGCGCCGGGCGGGCGAGGTCTGCGGGCCCGCGACGATCCTCGCGACCACCACCGCGCTCTCCGTCACCCAGGTCGCCGCCGAGACCGGGCGCCTGCCGCGGACCATCGGCCTGCACCCGGTGGGGCACGCCCCGGACGGCGGCGTGGTCGAGGTGGTCGCCACCCCGGTCACCGACCCGGAGGTGCGGGAGCGGACCGCGGAGCTGGTCGCCCAACTCGGCCGTACCGCCGTGGACTCCACCGATCTGCCGGGCTTCACCGGCGGCGGTCTGCTGATGGCCTACCTCGCGGGCGCCGTCGCGATGCTGGAGCGGCGCTACGCCTCCCGCGACGACATCGACGCGGCGATGACGCTGGGCTGCGGACTGCCTCTCGGGCCGCTCGCCCACCTCGACCTGATAGGCCTGGACACCGCGCTCGACACCCTGCGCGGGCTGCACCGCCTCACCGGCGAGCGGCGCTTTTTGCCGCCGCCGCTGCTCACCCACATGGTCACCGCGGGCCTGCTCGGCGTGAAGTCCGGCCGCGGCTTCTACAGTTACCCCGCCGACGCGCCGGGCCGTCCGGTGGCCGCGAGCCCCGGGCTCGGCGAGCCGCGCCCGGTGCGGCAGGTCGGCATCGTCGGCTCCGGCACCATGGCGCGGGGCATCGCGGAGGTCTTCGCCCGCAGCGGCTACGCGACGGTGCTCACCGCCCGCTCCGAGGTCAAGGCGAAGGAGGCGGTCGCCGGGGTCGGCCGCTCCCTGGACCGCGGGGTGAGCCGCGGCAAGCTCTCCGCGGAGGTCGCCGCGACGGCTCTGGACCGGCTGGTGCCCGCCGACGACTTCGGCGCGCTCGCCGACTGCGACCTGCTGATCGAGGCGGTCGCCGAGGAACTCCCGGTCAAGCGGCAGATCTTCGGCGCCCTGGACAAGGCCTGCCGGCCGGACGCGGTGCTCTCCACCACCACCTCCAGCCTGCCCGTGGTCGAGTGCGCGATGGCCACCCGGCGGCCCGGCTCGGTGGTCGGCATGCACTTCTTCAACCCGGCGCCGGTGATGAAGCTGGTCGAGGTGGTCGGCACCGTGCTGACCGCGCCGGACGCGCTGGCCACCGCGCACCGGGTCTGCGCGGACCTCGGCAAGCACCCGGTGGCCTGCGCGGACCGCGCCGGGTTCATCGTCAACGCCCTCCTCTTCCCGTACCTGAACGACGCGGTGCGGCTCCTGGAGGAGCACCGGGCACCGGCCGAGGACATCGACACGGTGATGGCGCAGGGCTGCGGCTATCCGCTCGGCCCGCTGGCCCTGCACGACGTCATCGGGCTCGATGTCTCGCTGCAGATCCAGCGCAGCCTGCACGCGGCCTTCCACGAGGAGTCGCTCGCCCCGGCGGCGCATCTGGAGCACCTGGTCGGCGCGGGCTATCTGGGCCGCAAGACGGGCCGCGGCTTCCGCAGCCACTGAGACGAGCGCGCCCGGCGCCCCGCCACCCCCCAGGGCGGGGCGCCGGGCGCGCTCTCGCGTACCGGCGCGGTGCCGCGTACCGGTGCCGTGCTCAACTCCCGGCGCGGCGGGCCCGCCAGCGGTCCATCAGGGTGGCCAGTTCGCTCTGCATGAACTCGAAGAAGTCGGCGGTTTCGGCCAGTCTCCGTCCGGCCTCGGTCTCCGGCCCGAGGATGTCCACACCCGACTTCAGGGTCGACTCCCAGCGGGAGAGCTCCTTGTCGCGGCTGGTGAAGGCCTCGTACCAGATGTCGGCGCGGACCCGGTAGCGCTCGCGCCGGGAGCCGGGTTCGCGCTCCCGGCCGACCATGTGGATCTGCGAGAGGTAGCGGACCGCGCCGGATATCGCGGCGGGGCTGGCTCTGAGCCGTTCGGCGAGTTCGGCGGAGCTGAGCTGGCCGCTGTCCTCCGCGAGCAGGCAGGCGAAGACGCGGGCGGACATCCTGGGCATGCCCGCCTCAGTGAGATCGGCGGCGAAGCGCTCGACGAAGTCCGGCACCTCTCCCTCGTAGCGCCGCGGTCGGGTCTCGTCCACGCCAACTCCCCTGCCTGGTGCGGTTTTCGGACTCTGACGAACATTAGCCTTCACAAGTTTCTGAAAGTCGAGTAGTTTCGGAAACATCAGGAAGGCGGCCAACCGGCGGGACCGCGCCTCCCCGGCCGTACCACGGCTGAACCGCCCCCCACAGACGGCCGTCCGCGCGGCCGAGGAGCCGTGACCCTGGGACTTCCCCCGCCGCAGGGTCACGGCTCCCTCTTTGCACGGACACGCGGCGTACGCGAGCAACTCCCCCGCCGGGTAAGGGAATCGCGGGGCCCTGGGCCCGCCGACCGCCTCGCGCGCCCCCGTTGGCGCACCGGCCGCCCCGACAGGACCACCCTCACCTCGGCCCCTAAAGCGCTGCTAGTGCGCGCACACCCCACCTGACCTCGCCGGGCCCGCCCCGCCCCCGCACCGCATCGGCCCGCCCGGCATCCGCGTACCGCCGCTACGCTGGCCGGAAGTCGCCCGATCCCTGTCCCATGCCGGTCAGGCGCCGGGCGAACACCGCGGGCGCGCGGGCGAGCCGGGAAGGGCGACGGCAGGGCAACGGCCGGAGGAGGAAGGCGGATGCACGGCTATACGCACTTGCGTCTCGGACCGCTGGACCAGCTGCGCGTCTCGGTGACCGCACACCAGGGCGCCACCCTGCTCTCACTGCTCGCGGACGCCCTCGGCGGCAGGTCCCAGGGGGTGCCCGAGCGGTGGCGGGCCCTGGTCAGGCAGGCGGCGCCGGAGGGCTCCGGGGCCGTGCTCGCCCCGCTCTTCGCCCCCGCGTACTCGGTGATCCCGGACAGCATCACCCCCACCGCCTGCATGCCCGACGGCGATGTGGCCAGCCAGTGCGCCCTGCTCGCCGACCTCTCGCCGGACACCCTGCTGACCGAACTGGAGACGGAGTTCCCGGAGTTCGTCCCGCCCCAGTGGCAGCCGGTGGTGGAGCGCCCCCAGGAGTGGCTGCGGGCCTACGCGCGGCTGCTCGGCTCGGTCTGGGACCAGTTCCGGCCGGTGTGGCGGGGTGCCGGCGCCCTGCTGCACCGGGAGACCGAGCGGGTGGGCACCGCCGCGGTGAGCGGAAACCTGGACGTGCTCCTCGGCTCGGTCAGCAGCCGCTTCCGCTACGGGGAGGGCAGCCTGCGCCTGCCGGACCAGCAGGCGGCCGAGTTCAGCCTCGACGGCAGGCGTCTCGTGCTGGTGCCGATCGTCTCGGGCAGCGGCGCCTCGATGTTCGCCCTGGACCGGCCCGATCTGGTGTGGATCGGCTACCCGATGCCGGGAGTCGGGCGGCTCTGGGAGAACTGCACCGAACCGCACGGCAGCACCGACGCGCTCGCGCTCCTGCTCGGCCCCCGCCGCGCGGCCCTGCTGCGCGCCTGCGAGGAGCCGCTGACCATGGGCGAGATCGCCGTCCGGATCGGCTGCAGCCCCGCCACCCTCACCTACCACTGCGCCCAGCTGGAGCAGGCGGGCCTGCTCCAGCGCGAGCGCCGCGGCCAGCAGGTGCGGCTGTGGCGCACCGAACGCGGCCACTCCGTACTCGACCTGCTCTCCTGAGCCCGGTCCACCGGGGCGCGCGGCCACGGCTTTTGCGCCCGCGCACCGCTTTTCCAGGAACCTCGAAAAGCTTGCACGGCCAGGGACGGAAGGCGAAGCTCGGGCACGTCACCGCCCGGGAGTCCGGGACGGCCGGGATCCCCAGCGCGCGGACCGGCCGTGAGGGGGGCCACCGCCGTGACGGGCGGGCCGGACCCGGCGGTGACCGAGGGGACCGCACTCCACGGGGGAGATGGCGGTCCCTTCTCGTGCCCGTACGCCCGCGCCGGGCCTCAGGGCGTGTACTTGTCCAGCGGGGTGCTCTTGATCATCGGCTTGAGGGGGCTCACCGAGGGCGCGGGGAAGCCGAGTTGCTCGGCGCCCTCGTGGGCGGCGGCGTAGGCCTCGTCCTCGTCCACGCCCGCGAACATCATCACGTCGGCGGCGATCAGGCGCACCACCGGCCAGGAGTCGGCGGCGGGGGCCTGCGGGTCGTCCGCGAACTCGGCCACGTGCCGGGAGAGGTCGAGCATCCGGTTGGCCGCCCGCTGGCGGGTGCCCACGTCGCCGGGGTCCTTGGCGAGGCGGCCGAGGATGCTCGCGAGATCGCTCACCACCGGGGCGAGCCGGCTCCGGCCCTCCTCCCCCTCGCTGACCGCGACCCGGGTGAGCATCAGGCAGCTGCCGCCGAGCACCTCCAGGCGGCCCATGTGCTCGCTCTCGTGCACGATGCGGTCCTTCCTGCGCCACCAGACCGGCGAGCGGCGCGCGGTGTCCACACTGCTGATCCGGACCACGCCGAGTTCCACCAGGCGGTTGTGGACCGCGCGCTGCTGCTCCAGGGACTTCTCGGAGAGGCTGTTGTCCGCGCGGTCGAGGTCGCGGGCCGTGACGTACAGCGAGTCGGACAGCTCCTTGAGGAAGGCCTTCTGGGCGCTGTGCAGCAGGACCACCGGGTCGGCCGGGAGCAGGAACTGGGTGACGACGATGGCGACTCCGGTGCCGATCAGCGCGTCGGTCAGCCGCTGGGGGCCCGCCTCCTCGGTGCCGGTGGCGATGGCGATGATCGCGCTGACGCTGGCCTGGGCGATGACGATGCGCTCCCCGCCGAGGACGAGCGCGGCCAGCATGGAGGCGAACACCGCGGCCCCGAGGGTCAGATAGCCGTGGCCGCCGATGACGGCCATGGACGCCTCGCCGAGCAGGATGCCCACCGAGACGCCGAGCATCAGCCGTACCGCGTTGACGCCGCGCTCCCCGCGGGGGGCGTTGAGGGCCACGATGGTGGCGATCGGGGCGAAGAGCGGCAGATGGTGGTCGACGACATGGCGGGCCAGGTACCAGGCGGCCCCCGCGGCGAGCGCCTGCTGGAGCACCGGCCAGAAGTTGGTGGTGAGCCGCTGCCAGGCGTCGAGACCGGCGGTCTCCATCGGCCCGCTCAGCCCCGCGAGGTCGACCCGGGCCGCGCCGCGCAGCCGCTTGAGCGGGTTCACGCACCACGTCCCGCGCTCGTCCCGCCCCCGCGGTGGAAGCGTTTCGCCAGCCCCTCCTGGATCTCCTCGGCGCTCGCGCCGCGCGTCTCGGGTACGTATCTCGCGACGAACCAGAGCCCGAAGGCGCAGACCCCGGCGAAGATCCAGAAGGTCTCGCCCTGGCCGATGGCGTCGGCGAGCGGCAGGAAGACCAGGCCGACGGTGAAGTTGGCGAGCCAGTTGACGGAGGTGGCCGCGCTGGAGCCGACCGCCCTGACCGACGGCGGGAAGACCTCGCCCACCAGGACCCAGAACACCGGGCCGAGCCCCGCGGCGAAGGAGGCGATGTACAGGACCATGAAGACGAGGGCGATGACGGAGCTGAAGTCCGCCACGAAGGCGAGGCCCATCAGGATCAGCGTGAGCAGCATCCCGGTCAGCGAGAAGAGCATCAGCGGCCGCCGCCCCTTGCGGTCCACGAAGCGCACCGCGACCAGGGTCATGGCCAGGTTGATCAGGCCGATGAAGACCGAGTAGAAGATCGAGTTGGAGGCGGTCAGGCCGGTGTTCTCGATGATGGTGGGCGCGTAGTAGATGATCGTGTTGATGCCGCCGAGCTGCTGGACGGCCGCCACCGTGAGCCCCACCACCAGGGCGGGCCTGAAGGGCGCCGCGAGCAGCACCCGCCAGCCCTTGCCGTGCACATGCGCGGACTCGGCGGCCCGGGCCTCCCGCTCGTCGCGGCGCCGGAAGCGCTCCACGAGCGCGGCGGCACCCGCCTCGTCCTCGGTGACCTGCCGCATGGCCTTGCGGGCCTCGTCCTCGCGGCCCCGCGCGATCAGCCAGGAGGCCGACTCGGGCAGCCGGGTGCAGCAGAGCACCAGGGCGAGCGCCGGGACGAGACCGGCGCCGAACATCCAGCGCCACTCCCCGCTGCTCGCCAGAGAGAGGTCGACGAGGTACGAGACCAGGATGCCGGTGGTGATCATCAGCTGGTTGAGGGTGAGGTTGCGGCCCCGGATCTGCGGCGGCGAGACCTCGGAGAGGTAGAGCGGCACGGTCGCCGAGGCCCCGCCGATCGCGAGGCCGAGCACGATCCGCCCGGCGAGCAGCACCGGATAGCCGGTGGCGGTCACCACGATCACGGTGCCCAGGGCGAAGACCACTCCTTCCAGGGCGAGGGTCCGCCGCCGCCCGAGCCGGTCGGCGACCCGGCCCGCGCCGAGCGCGCCCACCATGGCGCCGAGCAGCAGGATGCTGACCACGCTGCCCTGCTCGAAGGAGTTCAGGTCGAACTCCCGGCGTACGAAGAGCAGGGCACCGGAGACGACGCCGGTGTCGTAGCCGAAGAGGAAGCCGCCGAGCGCGATCATCCAGGCCCAGCGCCGGGCCCTGGCCATGCCCCGCTCGGAGAGGTGGACGGGGTCCTCGTCCTCGCCGGTCTGCGTGTTCGTCTGGCTCGTCATCGAGGGCGGCCCTTCCGGAGCGTCGTACGGCGGATCGGGAGCGGCGCGCGGAAGTGCGGCGGCGGGGATCCGCGCGCGGTCTGGCGCATGGGTTCCACCGGGGCGCCCGCCGCAAGCGGCACCGGCGCGGATTCCACCGACCGGCCGTGCCCCGCGCCGCTGGAGGGGACACCGGGCCCCGGCGCCCTTAGCGTGAGCGAGGAGTGAGCGGGCGGTCACGTCTCGTCGTAGCCCTGCCCGGGCGGCACCCCGCCGCCGGGCACCGACATCCCGCGAGGGGAGCGCAGTCATCATGAAGGCGATCACGGTCGTCCCCGGAGATCCCGGCCAGGTGCGGGTCGAGGAGGTCCAGGACGCGAAGCCGGCCCAGGGCGAACTGCTCGTCGAGGGGCTGCTGCTCGGCCTCTGCGGCACCGACGCCGACATCGTCGAGGAGGGCTACGGCTGGGTGCCGCCCGGTCAGCAGCGCCTGCTCCTCGGCCATGAGTCGCTGGGCTCGGTGCGGGACGCCCCGCCGGGCAGCGGCTTCGCCCCGGGCGACCTGGTGGCGGGCATCGTACGGCGGCCCGACCCGGTGCCCTGCGAGCCCTGCGCGCACGGCTCCTGGGACTTCTGCAGCAACGGCCGGTACACCGAGCGCGGCATCAAGGAGCTGGACGGCTACGGCTCCCAGCTGTGGCGCATCGAGCCGGAGTACGCCATCAAGCTCGACCCCCGGCTCGGCGACTGCGGGGTCCTCCTGGAACCGGCCTCGGTGCTCGCCAAGGCCTGGGAGCAGATCGACCGCTTCGTCACCCGGGCCCCGCTGCGCCCGAGGACGGTCCTGGTCACCGGCGCCGGGCCGATCGGCCTGCTGGCGGCGCTGATGGGCGCCCAGCGCGCCCTGGAGGTGCACGTCCTGGACGTCAACGGGGACGAGCCCAAGGCGCAGCTGGTGAAGGACCTCGGCGCCACCTTCCACGTGGGCTCCCTGGACGACGCCAAGGTGACCCCGGAGCTGATCGTCGACACCACCGGGCACGGACCGCTGGTCTTCGACCTCACCGGCAAGGTGGCCCCCTCGGGGGTGATCTGCCTGACCGGCATCGCCTCGGACTCCCGGCGCACCCCCGTGCCGCTGGACGAGAGCAACAAGGAGATGGTCCTCGAGAACACGGTGATGTTCGGCTCGGTCAACGCCAACCGGCGCAATTTCGAGCAGGCCGCCGAGGCGCTCGCGGACGCGGATCTGCGCTGGCTGCGGCGGCTGATCACCCGCAAGGTCCCGCTGAGCGGCTTCACCCCGGAGTTCCTGCACAAGCGGCCCGAGGACGTGAAGGTCGTCGTCGATCTGCAGGCCTGAGCCCGGGGTCCGCCGTACGCGAGCGGCGGCGCGGGGCTCTCGCACCCGCGCCGCCGCTCGCACTGTCCGTGCCTCCGGTCCGTACCTCCCTCTCGGCCGTACGGACGGCCCGTCTCAGCCCGCGAGTACGGTCTCCAGCGCGCCGAGCCCGGAGACCAGGTCCTCCTCGCTGATCGACAGCGGCGGGGCGAACCGGATCGTCGAGCCGTGGGTGTCCTTCACCAGGACGCCCTCGGCCATCAGCCGCTCGCTGATCTCACGTCCCGTGCCGAAGGCCGGGTCGATGTCGACGCCCGCCCACAGACCGCGCGCCCGGTAGCCGACCACCCCGTGCCCGACCAGGGCGGAGAGCCGGTCGGCGAGCACCACACCGAGGTCCTTGGCGCGCTGCTGGAACTCGCCGGTCTCCAGGAGGTCGACGACCGCGCTGCCGACGGCCGCCGCCAGCGGGTTGCCGCCGAAGGTGGAGCCGTGCTGGCCGGGGCCGAGCACACTCATCACCTCGCGCCTGCCGACCACCGCCGAGACCGGCACGATGCCGCCGCCGAGCGCCTTGCCGAGCAGCAGCAGGTCGGGCAGGACGGCCTCGTGCGCCACGGCCAGGGTGGTGCCGGTGCGGCCGAGGCCCGACTGGATCTCGTCGGCGATGAACAGGACGTTCGCGCGCCGGGTCAGCTCCCGGACCCCGGCGAGGTAGCCGTCGGTGGGGATGAGCACCCCCGCCTCGCCCTGGATGGGCTCGATCAGCACGGCGGCCGTGTTCTCGTCGACGGCGGCCTCCAGGGCGGCCAGGTCGTCGTAGGGCACCGTGCGGAAGCCCGGGGTGAAGGGGCCGAAGCCGGTGCGGGCCACCGGGTCGTCGGAGAAGCTGACGATGGTGGTGGTCCGGCCGTGGAAGTTGCCCGCGGCCACCACGATGTTCGCCTGGTCCGGGGCGACCCCCTTGACCTCGTACGCCCATTTGCGGGCCAGCTTGATGCCGCTCTCCACGGCCTCCGCACCGGTGTTCATCGGCAGCGTCATGTCGAGGCCGGTGAGGTCGGAGAGCTGTTCGGCGAAGCCCGCCAGGCGGTCGTTGTGGAAGGCCCGCGAGGTCAGCGTGAGCTGGTCGAGCTGGCGGTGCGCGGCCTCGATGAGCGCCGGGTGGCGGTGGCCGAAGTTCAGCGCCGAGTACCCGGCCAGCATGTCCAGGTAGCGGCGTCCCTCGACGTCCTCGACCCAGGCGCCCTCGGCCTTCGCGACCACCACCGGCAGCGGGTGGTAGTTGTGCGCGAGCCGGGACTCCTCGGCGTGGATGAGCTCGGCCGAGGAGCGGCGGCCGGTGTTCTGGGGCTGAGCGGTCATGCGGGACGTACCTCCTGGGTGCAGCACTTGGCGCTTCCGCCGGCCTTGTGCAGTTCGGAGAGATCGACGGGGATCGGTTCGTAGCCGCGCTCGGCGAGCTGGGCGGTGAGCTGCCCGGCGCCCGGCGAGACGATCACATGGCGGCCGTCGGAGACGGCGTTGAGGCCGAAGGCGAAGGCGTCCTCGCGGGTGGCCAGGATCGCGTCCGGGTACAGCCGCTGCAGCGCCTCCCGGCTGCCCGGCGAGAAGGCCTCCGGGTAGTAGGCGATGTTCTCGTCGTCGAGGGCGAACAGCGCCGTGTCGAGGTGGTAGAAGTACGGGTCGGTCAGGTGCAGGCTGACCACCGGGATCCCAAGGTACTCCTGCGCCTCCTGGTGCGCGGCGAGCGCGGTGCGGAAGCCGGTGCCCGCGAGCAGGTGCCGGCCGACCGTCACCAGGTCGCCCTCGCCCTCGCAGACGAACTCGGGCTCCCGTACGTCGAAGCCCGCCGCCTTGAACCAGGCCTGGTGCGCCGGGGCCTCCGCCACCCGCTCGGGGGCGTAGAAGCGGGAGCCGAGCACCCGGCCGCCGACCACGGCGGCGCCGTTGGCCGCGAAGACCATGTCGGGCAGCCCGGGCACCGGTTCGAGGAGCTCCACGGTGTGACCGAGCGAGCGGTAGGTGTCGACCAGCTCCTGCCACTGGGCGAGGGCCAGGGCCGGGTCGACCGGTGCGCCCTCGGTCATCCAGGGGTTGATCGCGTAGGTCACGTCGAAGTAGCGCGGCTCGCACATGAGGTATCTGCGCGTTCGGGCAGCGGGCGTGGACGGCACAGGGGTTTCCTCTCGCCGTAGGGCAAACGCGGGGATGCCTCCACGGTAGGAACACCGGTGATCTGCGACAACGCCTGTGGATTGCGTGTACTCGCAGGAGTTTTGCGTCCATCGCGCATGGTGCGGGGTTTCTTTTCACCCGCCCCGCCAATCCTCCTGCCCCGCTGGAGGATTGGGGCTCAGGAGCCCTCCTCGGCGCCCCGCGGCGGGGCCGAGGCACCGGCGTCGGGCGAGCCGGGCAGCAGGTGGGTCAGGACGATGACGCTGTTGGTGCGGCGGACGAAGTCCTCGGCCCGGATGCGTTCGAGCACCTCCTCGAAGTGCTCGATGTCGGCGGCGCGGATGTGCAGCAGGGCGTCGGCACCCCCGGTGACCGTCATGGCGGCGACCACCTCCGGGTAGGTGCGGGCCACCTCGGCGAGTCTGCGGGGCGGGGCGGCGCCCTCGCAGAAGACCTCGACATAGGCCTCGGTGCGCCAGCCGAGGGCGCTCGGGCGGACCACGGTGGTGAAGCCGGTGATGACCTCGCTCTCGCGCATGCGGTCGACCCGGCGTTTGACGGCCGCCGGGGAGAGGCCGATCTCCTGGCCGATCTCCACGAAGCTGCGGCGGGCGTTCGCCACCAGGGCGGCGAGGATCTTGCGGTCGAGTGGGTCGAGGGACACCGGCTGATGTGCCATGTGCGAGGTGCTCCTGCCTTCCTGGTTGCTCCGCCGGGTGCGCGGTGCCGCCGCGCGTCACCTGGAGCTTCGCGCACCCGGCCCCCTTCGCGCGAGCTCCCGCCGACGTGGCTGCCCAGGACGGCGGCCCCGCACTCCCCCGGAAGCCGCCCGACACCCCTCACGCTGTTTACTTACCGTCTAGTAGGCTCCCGGGAAATCCCTCAAGGAGCCCCCATGCCGCAGAACATCAGCTCCCCGAAACTCCTCGCCGGACTGCTCGCCGGAGCAGGCCTTGCCCATCTCGCCGTCCCCCGGGTCTTCGACGCGATGGTGCCGCGCGTCCTGCCCGGCCCCGCCCGCACCTGGACCCAGGCCAGCGCGGCGGTGGAGTTCGCGCTCGCCGCGGGGGTCGCCTGGCCGCGGACCCGCCGGATCGCGGCGAAGTCGGCCGCCGCCTTCTTCGTCGGCGTCTTCCCCGGCAACGTCCAGATGGCCCTCGACTGGCGCACGAAGCCCGCCCCGCTGCGCAACGCCGCGCTGGCCCGGCTGCCGCTCCAGGCACCGCTCGTCCTGTGGGCGCACCAGGTCGGCAAGAAGGCCGGCAGGCCCTGAGCCGGGCGGGCGGCGCGGGCGGTCCGTACGCGCCGCCCGGGCACCGGCGCTCAGCAGGTCGGCACCGCAGTACGTCGGCACCGCAACCGCGGTACGTCAGCGCATCAGCAGATCGGCGGAGGAGCGCACATGAAGATCGGTGACCTGGTCGAGGACTTCGAACTGCCCGACGAGAACGGCGAGATGCGGAGCCTGACCGGCCTGCTCGCCGAGGGCCCGGTGGTGCTCTTCTTCTACCCGGCCGCGCTCACCCCGGGCTGCACCGCCGAGGCCTGCCACTTCCGCGACCTGGCCGCGGAGTTCCGCGCCGCGGGCGGCCGCCCGGTCGGCGTCAGCGGCGACAGCGTGGCCCGCCAGCAGGAGTTCTCCGGCAGGCACACCCTCGGCTACCCGCTGCTCTCCGACCCCGAGGGCGGCGTCCGGGAGCGCTTCGGCGTGAAGCGGGGCCTGACGGTGCTGCCGACCAAGCGGGCCACCTTCGTGATCGGCACCGACCGGCGGGTCGTCGAGATCGTCCGCAGCGAACTGCGCATGAGCGCCCACGCGGACCGCGCCCTGGCGGCCCTGCGCGGGCTGTCCGCCTGAGCGCCGCAGGGCCTTGCGGGCCTTGCGGGCCTTGCGGGCCTTGTGCGAGGGGCCCGGCGCGCGGCAAGCCGCGCCGGGCCCCGCCGCGGCCGCTCAGGAGGCGGCGGCCGCGCCCTTGCCCGCCGCGGCGAGGTACTTCCTCCAGCCGCCCGCGGGCCGCTCGCCGATCTCCAGGCTCTGCAGCCGGTCGAGGACGGCCGGGTCCTGCGCGTCCAGCCAGTCCACGAACTGACGGAACGACACCAGCCGCACCTCCTTCTCGTCCGCGACCCGCTTCAGCGTCTCCTCGACGGCGTCCATGTAGATCCCGCCGTTCCACTCCTCGAAGTGGTTGCCGATGAACAGCGGCGCCCGGTTGGTCTCGTAGGCCCGGCGGAAGCCCGCGAGATAGGCCCCGGTCGCCTGGGTGCGCCAGGCCGGGTAGTTGTACGAGGGGGCCCGGGTGCTGTTGAGCGACTGGTTGGCGAGGATGTTGTAGTCCATCGACAGGACCTCGAAGCTGTGCCCGGGGAAGGGGATCCCCTGGAGCGGCAGGTCCCACAGCCCCTGCTTCTTGCGCGGCCAGCGCTGTACGCCGCCGGGCGAGGAGGCGTCGTAGCGCCAGCCCATCTCGCGGGCGGTGGGCAGCAGATTGCCCTGGCCGAGCAGGCAGGGGGTGCGGCCGCCGACCAGTTCCTTGTCGTAGTCGAAGGGCAGCGGGTCGTCGTCGGCCCAGCCGGTGTTCGTCCGCCAGGTCTTGATGAACTCCCTGGCCTGCTCGATCTCGCTGCGCCACTGCGCGGGCGTCCAGTGCTCCACGCTGCCGCTGCCGCCGCAGAAGTGGCCGTTGAAGTGAGTGCCGATCTCATGGCCGTTGAGCCAGGCCTGGCGCACGTACCGCAGCGTCTCCTTGAGGTGCGGATCGGAGAGGTAGCCGATGTCCGAGGCGCCGACCGTGTTGTTCGGCGGCCGGTACAGGCGGCGCTTGGACTCCGGGAGCAGGTACACCCCGGAGAGGAAGAAGGTCATGTGCGCGCCGTGCTCCTCGGCGAGCTCCAGGAAGCGGGGGAAGAGCCCGTTGCCGACCTCGCCCGCGCCGTCCCAGGAGAAGACCACGAACTGCGGTGGCGTCTCGCCCGGTTCGAGCCGTACGGGCTCGTCGGGCTGGTTCGGCTGCCTGCCGGTGTACGCGGTCGAGCCGTCCCCGATGAGCCGCGGCGCGCTCCGGCGCGCGGAGTCGGCGCCCGGCGCGGCCTTGCGTTCCGGCCCGGCGGGCCCGTGCTCGCCCGGGCGGCTCACGGTGCCGCACCCGGCAAGACCCGCGGCGGCGGCTCCCAGTCCCAGCCCCATTCCCACTGCGCCTCTACGGCTGATCTCGCTCACTGGCATCCCAACCCGTGCCGCACCACAGCACGTTGTGACTCGGCGACTGACATGCCAGACCATAAATCACATAAATAGATAAATACGACATTCCGTCCGGCGTGCCGGGCAGTGGAGTGAGGGGCCGGGGTCCGTCGGGTTCCGTCGGCGAGCTCGGTGGCGCGGCGCAGACCGCGGTGTCAGGCCGGAGCGCCGAGCGGGCCGGGAACCGCCCGGAGGCTCCGAAGAGGGAAGCACCGAAGAGGGAGGCACCGAAAGCGGCGAGGCGGGGGAAGGAAACCGGGCGACCGCGCGCGGAACGACGAACCCGGCGGGACAGCGGCAGCGACAGCGGCAGCGACGGACGCAGGGCCAGCAGCCCTCAGGCGAAGGACGTGGGCCCCTCGCCCTCGTCGACCACGTGCATCGCCGCCTCCTCCGCCGAGGCGGCCGCACCGTCGATGCCGACGTCCGCGGCGAGCAGATCCCCCTCCACGTTCCCGTGGGCGCCCTCGTCCGGGGCGACCAGCCGGCCCGCCCGTGCGGCGCCGACCTCTCCGTCGCCGAACTCGTCGTCGTCGAGGTCCCGGTAGGCCCGGCCGTCCGGCACCTGCACATCGGGCAGTTCCTCGGCGAGGCGCTCCTCCAGGGACTCCCCGCGCATCTGCTCGGCGGCCGTCACACCCACGCTCTCCACGCCGAGCGCCCGCTCGGGCGGCGAGTACCCCTCGTCGAGCGGATCGGCGACCTCGTCGACGATCAGGGTGTCGTCGGCCTCCAGGAGGCCTTCGTCGTCCTGGACCTCGGAGCCGTCCGGCTGGTAGACGTCGTCGCCACGGGCGTTGTCGCCGTTCACGAAGACCTCCCTCCGGGGCGGCGGGCGGCCGCACGCGCGACCCCCGGAACCGGTACGGCCGGTGTCCCGCCTGCTGCGGGCACCGCCCGCGTGCCTCCCATGGTCCTCCTGCGCCGCCGATCCGCAACAGCCCGGACCCGGCCCTCCTGACGCTGCGTACCGGTCCGTACGCGACCTCTGGCCACCGGGCGAAAGCGGCCTACCATGGCATTACGGGCGTACGAGGCGTCAGGGGGCCAAGATGCTCGAAGAACTTCTGGCAGCAGGGGCAGGCCTGGTCACCGCGGGCGCCCTGTACACGGCGGCTGCCGCACGCGTGGTGAAGCAGTACGAGCGCGGCATCGTCTTCCGGCTCGGGCGGCTCAGCGGCGGGGCCCGCGGCCCCGGCTTCACGATGGTCGTCCCCGGCTTCGACCGGCTGCGCAAGGTGAACATGCAGATCGTGACGATGCCGGTGCCCGCACAGGAGGGCATCACCCGGGACAACGTCACGGTCCGGGTCGACGCGGTCGTCTACTTCCGGGTGGTGGACGCGGCGAACGCCATCGTCCAGGTCGAGGACTACCGGTTCGCGGTCTCGCAGATGGCGCAGACCTCCCTGCGGTCCATCATCGGCAAGAGCGATCTCGACGACCTCCTCTCCGACCGCGAGAAGCTGAACCAGGGCCTGGAGCTGATGATCGACAGCCCGGCCGTCGGCTGGGGGGTGCAGATCGACCGGGTGGAGATCAAGGACGTCTCGCTGCCCGACACCATGAAGCGCTCGATGGCCCGCCAGGCGGAGGCCGACCGGGAGCGCAGGGCCCGCGTCATCAACGCCGACGCCGAGCTGCAGGCCTCCAAGAAGCTCGCCGAGGCGGCCTCCGTGATGTCCCAGCAGCCGGCCGCCCTCCAACTGCGGCTGCTCCAGACCGTCGTGGCGGTCGCGGCGGAGAAGAACTCCACCCTGGTCCTCCCCTTCCCGGTGGAGCTGCTGCGCTTCCTGGAGCGCGCCCAGCAGAACACCGCCCCGGGGCCCGAAGCACCCGCCGGTGCCACCGCGAGCCCCGGCCCGGCACCGGACGGCGCCCCACCGGCCGCCCCGGACACCGTCCCGCCCACCGCGTCCGAGGGCCCGCCGCCGCCCTTCCCGGAGGTCGCGCTCCCGGATGTGCCGCTCCCGGACATGCCCCTGCCCGAGGCGCCCGGCGCCATCCCGGCCCCGCCCGAGCGCCCGGACGCAACCGCGGCACCGGACACGGGCACCGGCGGCGGGACGGATCCGGCGGGCTCCGGGCCGGTCCCGCCCGGCACCGCGCCCCGGCATCCCGACGGCGGCCCGGCCTCGTAGACGCGCCCTCGCCGGGCCGGGGTCATATGCCCTGAGCACCACCGAATCGGGTGTTGCCAAAGCCCTTACGTGTGGTCGCCGACTGTGTCAGAGTCGTAACCGATCGTTCTGACAGAACAGGACGTACCGTTCCGTAGCCCGCCCCGGAGTGTGCATGCCCTCCCCCCTCTCGCCGGACCGCCCCGGCGGACCGCCGCCCGGCCGTGAGGCGGTCGACGCCCTCATCAGCCGGACCCGCGGTCTGCGCGGCGAGGTGGTGGCGGTGCGGCGCGGGACGCCCGAGGGCGGGGATCCGCGGGGGCGTTGGCAGCGGGCCCTGTTCGACCTGGCGGTGCGCCACCTTGACGCACTGGACGAACACCTGGCGCAACTGCGCGACGGACCCGCCCCGCCGACCGGGCCCGAGCAGGTGCCCGCACAGCGCCGCCGGGCCGATGCCCCCGCCCCCGCCCCGCTGTTCAGCCGGGTCGGCAGCGCGGAGTGGAATCTGCTCACCGGCGAGGTGAACTGGTCGGGCGAGCTGTACGAGATCCTCGGCCGCTCCCCCGCCGCCGCCCCGCTGACCCTGGACGAACTGCCCGCGCTGGCGCACGAGGACGACCGGGCGATGCTCACGGCCCTGCTCACGGACTGCCTGGTCGAGGCGAAGCCGATCGACGGCGAGTTCCGCGTGCTGCACCGAGGCGGCGCCGTGC
The DNA here is from genome assembly GCF_025643355.1 of Streptomyces sp. SCSIO ZS0520. Classification (NCBI taxonomy): domain Bacteria; kingdom Bacillati; phylum Actinomycetota; class Actinomycetes; order Kitasatosporales; family Streptomycetaceae; genus Streptomyces; species Streptomyces sp. SCSIO ZS0520. The sequence continues at coordinate 229,705 of NZ_CP092644.1, forward strand.
GCACGGTGCACATGATGGCCGAGCCGGTGCTCGACCAGGACGGCGGCACCGGATCGATGTGGGCGGTGCTGCGCGATGTGAGCGAACTGCGGCGCAGCGAGCGCGCCCTGGACGACAGCCGCGGCTTCCTGGAGCGGCGGCTGCACCTCGCCCAGACCGAGCACCGCCTCGCGGTGGAGCTCCAGGAGTCGGTGCTGCCGCCCTGGCGGGGCTCGCTCGGCGGCGCACACGGCAGCGGCTCCCTCGACCTGGCGGCCCGCTACCTCCCCTCCGCGACCGCCTCGCTCATCGGCGGCGACTGGTACGACGCGCTGCCGCTGCCGGACGGCCGCAGCCTGCTGAGCGTCGGCGACCTGACCGGGCACGGCGTCACCGTGACCTCGGGCATGGCGATGCTCCTCGGCGCCCTGCGCGGCATGGCGGTGGCCGGCACCGAGCCGGGCAGCCTGCTCGGCTGGCTCAACCAGCTCATGGACTCCTCCGTGCAGCCCGCGCTCGGCAGCGCCGTGTGCTGCCGCTTCGACCCCGCCGCCGGGAGCATCGACTGGGCGCAGGCCGGACACCCCGCCCCGCTGCTGTTCCGCGACGGGGCGGGGCGCGCCCTCCCCCCTCCGGAGGGTGTGCTGCTCGGCGCCACCTCGGGCGCCGTGTACGAGCAGCGCACCGAGCGGCTGCTGCCCGGGGACGTACTCCTGCTGCACACCGACGGGCTGGTCCCGCGGCGTGCCGGGGCCGCCGCCCAGGAGCGGCTGCTCGCGCTGGCCCCGCGGCTGGCCGGGGCCCGCTCCGCGCAGGCCTGCGTGCGCACGATCGTCGAGGAGTTCGGCGAGATCGAGCGCGAGGACGACGCCTGCGTGCTCGTCGCGCGGCTTCCCCGCTGACCGGGCGTACGGCGTCGGCGTACGGAGCCGGTGTCCGGGCAGGGGTGACCGGCGTCCGGTGCCGGTGTCCGGGCGGGTGAGCGGCGAGGCGTGCCGGCGAGGGTGTGTTCAGACCAGGCGGCCGCCCTTGCCCTTCCCCTTTCCGGTGCTCTTGCCGACCTGCTTCGGCATCGCCAGCTGGATCTCGCTGCGCAGCTCCTCGATCCGGGGGTACCCCGCGTACTGGCCGGTGAGCCGGTACATCTCGCGCAGCCGGTCCCAGGTCCGGTGCGAGGAGTTGGAGCCCATGGAGACCAGCGCGAGCCGCGCGTAGCGGTCCGCCTGCTCCGGGTCGTCGGCGAGGAAGCACGCCGAGGCCAGTGAGAGGTAGTCGAAGATCTGCGAGCGCTGCCGCCCCTGGGCGCGCAGTTCGATCGCCTCCTTGGCGTGGCGCTGGGCCGTGCTCGCCGCCGAGGGATCGTGCTCGGCGAGGGTGCGGTACGCGAGCGCCTGCATGCCGTGCAGGTCCGCCTCGTCGAACATCTGCATCCAACTGGGCGGCGGCACATCGCCCTTGTCCGAGACGAAGAGGTCCTCCGCCGCGCCGAGGGTGCGCCGCATGGCCTGCCCCTGGCCCATCGAGGCCTGCGCCCAGGCCTCGATGGTGAAGAGCATCGCCCGGGTGCGCGGCAGGGTCTGGTCCCCGGAGCCCGACTTGGCGAGCTTCATCAGGTCCAGGGCGTCGTCGGGCCGGCCCAGGTGCACCATCTGCCGTGCGGCCCGCGAGAGGGCCTCACCGGCGCGGGGCCGGTCGCCGCCCTCCCGGGCCGCGTGCGCGGCGATCACGAAGTACTTCTGGGCGGTGGGTTCGAGGCCCACGTCGTGCGACATCCACCCGGCCAGTACGGCGAGGTTGGCGGCGACGCCCCACAGGCGCCGGTGGAGATGGTCGGGGTGGCGGTAACTGAGCATGCCGCCCACCTCGTTGAGCTGGCCGACCACCGCCTTGCGCTGGAGTCCGCCGCCGCGGGCGGCGTCCCAGGCGCGGAACACCTCCACCGAGCGTTCCAGTTCCTCGATCTCCTGGGAGCCGATGGGGGCGGCTTCGTATCGGTCGAACCCGGCGGGTTCTGCGTGCAGGGGGTTGTCGGTCGTGGGGGTGGCAGCCGCGAGGGCCGGATCGGTGCGCAGCCAGTCGTGCATGGCGCTGCTGAGTGCGGATCCCGCGGCGAGCGCGGCACCCGCGCCCACCAAGCCGCGTCGGTTGAGCATGAGGTCCATTCCCGTGAATTCGGTGAGGACCGCGGCAGTCCGCTCAGGCGCCCAAGGCACTCCGTCGGGATGCTGCTCGCTCCCGCCGACGAGCCGTTTCCCCGCACGCCCGTGGCGGACCAGTCCGAGATCCTCGATGGTCACGACACGGCCGAGTCGCTCGGTGAACAGCGCCGCCAGCACCCTCGGCACCGGATCGCGCGGGATCTCTCCCCTGTCGATCCAGCGCCGCACCCGCGAGGTGTCCGTGGCCAGTTGCGGATGGCCCATGGCCGCCGCCTGCCGGTTCACGAGTCTCGCGAGCTCGCCCTTGGACCAGCCGGTCAGGCCGAACAGGTCCGAAAGGCGGGTGTTGGGTGCGCCGCTCACGTCAAGCCCCCAGGTTCTCGGCTGAGTTGACAGTACCCAGCTGTCAGTTGCGGAGCGACTATTCGCCAGGGTTCGCCAGGGTCCGCCAGATGGTGTGCCAGTGGGCCACCGGTGTCTGGTAGAGGTGCGCCACCCCGCCCCGGTGACCGAGGGAGCTCTCCCCAGGGTGCACCGGAGGCCACCGGGCGGGTGGCGCCGTCTCACTGGCACACGAAGGGATCTGTACCGACCATGTACACAGCATCGTCCTCCGTGTCCGCCCCGCCCCGGCCCGCGCGGCTCCGGCCGCCGTCCGGCGGTCCCTATCCGGATCCGGCGCGGCCCGTCGCCTCCCCCTCCCCCCGTGTGGGCGGCCAGACCCGCTTAGGCGCCCGCGGTACGCCCGCGCTGAGCGGAAGACTCGACCTCTCCGGGCAGCAGGGCGCGCAGCTGCGCGGCGCCCTGGTCTCGGTGCACCGCATCTGCCCCGAGTTCAACCCGGTGCAGCTGCTGCGGCGCAGCCAGCGCTCCGTGCTCCTGGTGGGCACCACCGGCCGCAGCACCGCGGTCGCCAAGGTCCTGATCGACACCTCCGCGCGCTCCATGGAGCGGATGCAGCACGAAATAGCTGCCTACCGCGCCTTCGTCCGGCACCGGCCGCCGGTACGCGCGCCCCGGCTCATCGCCGCCGACCCGGACAGCGGGACCCTGGTCGTCGAGCGGCTGCCCGGACGGATGGCGGCGGCCCAGCGGCACCCGGTGGAGGCGCCGCCGCGCGCGGACGTCCGTGCCGTGCTCGACGCCCTGTACCTCCTCAACCGGTGGACGCCGCCCGAGGAGTGCTTCGGCAGGCCCCTCGACTACACCGAACTGATGGCCCGCGACCACGAGCGGGGCCTGCTGACCGACCGCGACCTGGACGATCTGCAGAAGCTGCTGCACGGCTTCGCGCAGTCCGCGGGGCGCTTCGGCGGCTTCCAGTTCTGCCACGGCGACGCCCTGCTGCCGAATGTGCTGCTCTCCCCCGGCGGGCCGGTGCTCGTCGACTGGGAGCGCGCGGGCTGGTATCTGCCGGGCTACGACCTGGCCACCCTGTGGGCGGTGCTCGGCGACGCCCCCATGGCGCGCCGCCGCATCAGCCGGCTCGCCCACCGGGAGGGCCCCGCCGCCCGGGACGCCTTCCTGGTCAATCTGATGCTGGTCCTCACCAGGGAGATCCGTCTCTACGAGGCCGCCGCCCAGCGGGCCCTGCGCGAGTCCGGCGCCTCCGCGGGCGAGGAGCACCGGCTGCTGCTCCGCCGGTTGCACGAGGACGCCAACCTGGCGCGCAAGGCGGTACGGGCCGCGGTGGGCACCCGCTGACCACGTGTCGCGAAGGGCCTGCTGGGCGCCTGAACCCAGCAGGCCCTCCGCGGCATCCGCGGCGGGACCACGCCCCTCGACCACCGCGCCCCGACCAGCTCCGCGGGCGGAGCGCCGCCGCCTCCCCTCGGCGGTACGCCCGCGCGCTGCCCGGCCGTGCCGCCGCCTGTCCGCGCGCACCCCGGCGGCCCGCCCCCGAACAGGTGGCGACGGCGAAATCCGGCCACCGCGGAAACCCTCTTCCAACTCGCCTCCCGCCAGGGCACATTGGTCCAGTCCACTGAAGCGGCGCAGGCGGTGTCGCCTTTGCGGCGAAACCCGGTCTTCACAGCGCTGACATGCGCAAATTCCGGTGGCTGGGCATGATTGACGGATCGTCGGCAAGCGGGTACCACTGACGCACACTCGGCCCGCTCGCCCCACGCGCCGTACCGTCCCAGGAGGCTTCCTTGCGAGGACCCGCCACAGATCGCGCCACCCCGAGACCGCGACGCCTGCACTCCGCCCTCGGCGCCGCCGCCGCGGCCGCTCTGCTGCTCCCGCTCTTCGGCGCCGCCCCCTCGGGTGCCGAGGAGACCGCGGCACCGGACCGCCTCCAGCGGGCCTTCAGTTCCGCCGCCGGGGCCTACCACGTACCGCAGAGCGTGCTGCTCGGCGTCTCCTACCTCCAGTCCCGCTGGGACAGCCACAACGGCGCCCCCAGCGTCTCCGGCGGCTACGGACCCATGCACCTCACCGACGCGCGCACCGCCCTGAAGCACGCGCCGCACCACAGCGAGGGCGGCGAGGACCCGCGCGGCGACAGCTCCCGCCGCGCCCTGCGGCCGAGCGCGCCGGTCCCGGACACGGCCGAGCTGCCCGCCCGGCTCACCACCCTGACCAGGGCGGCCGAGCTGACCGGCCTGAAGCCGGCCGCGCTGCGCGGCGACCCGGCGGCGAACATCCGCGGCGGCGCGGCCCTCCTCGCCGCCGAGCAGAAGCGGCTCGGCAAGCCGCTCAGCGACCGGCCCGCCGACTGGTACGCCGCCGTCGGCCGGTTCTCCGGCGCCGAGGACAGCGCCACCGCCGCCGCCTACGCCAACGACGTCTTCGCCGTGATCCGCGACGGGCAGCAGCGCACCAACGACACCGGCCAGCGCCTGCGCCTGGCCGCCGTGCCCGGTCTGGAGCCGAAGGCCTCCGAGGCGCGGCGGATGGGGCTGCGGCGCGCCGCGGCCAAGGGCACCGAGTGCCCGGCGACGGTCTCCTGCGAGTGGATCCCGGCGCCCTACGAGGAGTTCGGCGACGAGGACTACGGCAACCACGACCTCGCGGACCGCCCGAAGGACCAGGGCATCGACTACATCGTCGTCCACGACACCGAGGGCTCCTGGGACACCACCCTGAAGCTGGTGCAGGACCCGACGTACGTCTCCTGGCACTACACGCTGCGCTCCACCGACGGGCACATCGCCCAGCACGTGAAGACCAAGGACGTCGGCTGGCACGCGGGCAACTGGTACATCAACTCCAAGTCGGTGGGCCTGGAGCACGAGGGCTTCCTCGCCTCCCCGGACGCCTGGTACACGGAGGCGATGTACCGCACCTCGGCGCGCCTGGTGAAGTACCTGGCGCAGAAGTTCGACATCCCGCTCGACCGGCAGCACATCCTCGGCCACGACACCGTGCCCGGCACCACCACCTCCACGATCCCGGGCATGCACACCGACCCCGGCCCGTACTGGAACTGGCAGCACTACTTCTCGCTGCTCGGCAAGCCGCTGCCGCACCGGGGTGCCGCCCAGGGCGAACTGGTCACCGTCGCCCCCGAGTACGCGAAGAACAAGCCCGCGTTCACCGGCTGCACCAAGGCCGGCGAGGCCTGCGCCCCGCACGGGTCCAGCGCGGTGCGCGTCTACACCGAGCCGAGCGAGGACGCCCCGCTGATCAAGGACATCGGTCTGCGCCCCGGCGGCGAGGACTCCACGATCGACGTCAACGACCTGGGCTCGCGCCTGTCCGCCGGGCAGCAGTACGCCCTGGCCGGCAAGAAGGGCGACTGGACCGCGGTCTGGTACCTCGGTCAGAAGGCCTGGTTCAAGAACCCGGCCAAGGCGCCCACCGCGGTGTTCGGCTCCGGCTCCGTGATCACCCCCAAGGCGGGCAAGGCCGAGGTGCCGGTCTACGGCAGGGCCTACCCCGAGAAGGCGGCCTACCCCGAGGGCGTCCCGGTGCAGGAGGTCTCCCCGCTGCCGTACAAGCTCCTCGCGGGCCAGCGCTATGTCACGGGTGACCGGGTCCCCGGCGAGTACTTCTACGCGCCGACCTTCGACACCGCGCCGCACAAGGTCGTCCGCGGCAAGGACGTCTACTACGAGATCCAGTTCGGCCACCGCATCGCCTACGTACGCGCCGCGGATGTCGACCTGAAGCGCTCCGGCCACTAGCGGGCGGCAGCGCACTCGGACTCGTCGGGTCCGGACCCGCGTGGGGGCGGGCCCGGACCCGACGTATGTCTGTCCAGGGGCGGCAGCGGCCGTACGGCCGCGGGCTCAGCCCTGCTGGAACAGCTCGGCGGGCAGCGGCTTGAGGAGGGCGTAGAGATCGTCGGAGATCGGCCGGTCCCAGGAGGCGATGGTCACCAGGACATCGTCGCTGCGGTCGAACTGCACACAGGAGACGCGGCTCTCGGAGAGCTTCACGCGCCGCACGATGAGCAGGTTGTCCCCCTGCATGACCGGCACGTCCTCCTGCCCGACGACGGTCACCTCCTCCTCGTGTTCGAGGGCGAGCAGCAGCTGCGCCACCTCGAACGGCACCTGCCCCTCCTCGATCTCCCGCGCGGGCGAACCCGGCGGCAGATTCCCGATGATCATCGCCGGGCCCCGGCCGCCGAACAGGTCGTACCGCAGGAAGACGCCCTGGCAGCTGCCGTCCGGCGCGGGCAGCAGTCCCGCGCCGAGGTTGCCAGGCCAGTCCCCCGGGTCCATGGCCAGAACGTCGAAATCCGGCCCGGCGGGGTTGGCGGCGCTGCGGCGGCGGAGGAAGGACATGCCGACATGGTACGTGCCCGACCGGCACGGACGGCGCGGGGTACGGCGGCCGGGGCAGCCCGCGAACGCCTGGAGGGGGACGGCTGCGGCCCCGCGGCTCAGGTCAGGTCGAACTCGCCCTCGCGGGCGCCGAGTACGAAGGCTCCCCACTCGTCGGGGGTGAAGATCAGGGAGGGGCTCTCGGGGCGGGTGCTGTTGCGCATGGCGATGAAGCCCTCGACGAAGGCGATCTCGACATCGCCCCGGCCGCTGCTGCTGGACCGCCAGCGGGCACCGCTCAGATCGAGTTCGGGCTTGTTCCAGCCGCCGAGCGGGGCGTGCTTGGTGGTGCTCTCGGACACGTTCTGCTCCTGACGTTCGTCGTCCGCGCGCCAGCCTAGCCACCCGGGCGGGCGCCGGTCAGGGGTTCGGGCAAGGCGATCGGCACCCCCGTTCCCGTCGTACGTCTTGACGACCGGCGCACCCCCTGGATTACTGATCCACGAGGAGCGACCGAATGATCGGTGGCGGCTTCGGCGCAGGTGGCGAGGGGAATGGCGATGGAGTCGGACGCGACGGAGTTGCTGGACGCCGGGGAGCGGCTCGGCCCGGAGGCACTGCGCGCGGTGCAGTTGGAGCGGCTGCGCACCACGCTCCGGCACGCCTATACGCAGGTGCCCTTCTACCGGAAGGCCTTCGACGCGGCGGGACTGCGGCCCGAGGACTGCCGCTCGCCGGCCGATCTGGCGCGGTTCCCCTTCACCACCAAGGCGGATCTGCGCGACAACTACCCCTTCGGGATGTTCGCCGTACCGCAGTCGCAGGTGCGGCGCCTGCACGCCTCCAGCGGGACCACGGGCCGCCCGACCGTCGTCGGCTACTCCGACCGGGACCTCTCCCTCTGGGCCGACCTGGTCGCCCGCTCGATCCGCGCCGCGGGCGGCAGGCCGGGGCACAAGGTCCATGTGGCCTACGGATACGGGCTGTTCACCGGCGGACTCGGCGCGCACTACGGGGCCGAGCGGCTCGGCTGCACGGTGATCCCGGCCTCCGGCGGGATGACCTCGCGCCAGGTGCAGCTGATCAACGACTTCCGCCCCGAGGTCATCATGGTCACCCCCTCCTATCTGCTCACCCTCCTCGACGAGTTCGAGCGGCAGGGCATCGACCCGCGCGGCACCTCGCTGAAGGTCGGCATCTTCGGGGCGGAGCCCTGGACCGAGCAGATGCGGCAGGAGATCGAGGAGCGCTTCGCCCTCGACGCGGTGGACATATACGGGCTCTCCGAGGTGCTCGGCCCCGGGGTGGCGCAGGAGTGCGTGGAGACCAAGGACGGACTGCACATCTGGGAGGACCACTTCTACCCGGAGGTCGTCGACCCGCTGACCGGTGAGGTGCTGCCGGACGGGGAGGAGGGCGAGCTGGTGTTCACCACGCTCACCAAGGAGGCCATGCCGGTGGTGCGGTACCGCACCCGCGATCTGACCCGTCTGCTGCCGGGCACCGCGCGGGTCTTCCGGCGCATGGAGCGGATCACCGGGCGCAGCGACGACATGGTGATCCTGCGCGGGGTGAACCTCTTCCCCACCCAGGTGGAGGAGATCGTGCTGCGCACACCCGGGGTGGCCCCGCACTTCCAGCTGCGGCTGACCCGGGAGGGCCGGATGGACGCCCTCACCGTACGGGCGGAGGCCCGGCCTCGAGCGACCACGGCGGAGCGGGAGGCCGCGGCGGTCTCGCTCGCCCAGTCCGTCAAGGACGGCATCGGGGTCTCGGTGCGGGTGGAGATCGTGGACCCGGAGACCCTGGAGCGCTCGGTGGGCAAGATCCGGCGGATCGTGGATCTGCGGGAGGGGTGAGGGGCGGCGGGATCCCGAGGCGACGAGGACCGCCGGTCGCCTCGTATGAGCCGACGGCCCTCCTCGGCGTCGGCTCCTCGGGATCAGCGGTTCCCTCGTACGGCCGCGGGCTCGCTCAGGGCCGGGTGAGCGTCTCGCGCAGTTCGCGTTTGAGGATCTTCCCGCTGGCGTTGCGCGGGAGTTCGTCGACGAAGACGACCGACTTGGGCGCCTTGAAGGAGGGCAGCCGCTCGCGGGCGTGGGCGATCAGCTCCGCCTCGGTGGTCTCGCCCTTGCGGACGACCACGGCGGTGACCGCCTCGATCCAGCGCGGGTCGGGCAGTCCGATCACCGCGGTCTCGGCGACCGCCGGGTGCCCGTAGAGCGCGTCCTCGACCTGCCGCGAGGCGACCAGGACGCCACCGGAGTTGATGACGTCCTTCACCCGGTCCACCACCGTGAGGTAGCCCTGCTCGTCGCGGACCGCGAGGTCGCCGGAGTGGAACCACCCGGCCCGGAAGGCCTCCGCGCTCTCCTCCGGCTTGTCCCAGTAGCCCTCGCACAACTGCGGTGAGCGGTAGACGACTTCACCGGCAGTGCCCGGCGGCACCTCCGCGCCGTCCTCGTCCACCACCCGCGCCTCCACGAAGAGCACCGGCCGCCCGCAGGAGGCGGGGCGCTCGGCGTGCTCGGCGGGGCCGAGCACGGTGGCGAGCGGGCCGATCTCGCTCTGGCCGAAGCAGTTGTAGAAGTCCGGCGAGCCGAGCCCCTCGCGCAGCCGCTCCAGGACCGGTACGGGCATGATCGAGGCCCCGTAGTAGGCCTTGCGCAGTCCGCCGAGGTCGCGGCGGGCGAACTCGGGGTGGTCGAGGAGCCCGATCCATACGGTCGGCGGGGCGAACAGGCTGTCCGCCTCGCCCCGTTCGACCAGGTCGAGGATCCGGCCGGGCTCCGGGGAGTCCAGGATGAGGTTGCTCGCCCCGACGGCCAGATAGGGCAGCAGGAAGACGTGCATCTGGGCCGAGTGGTAGAGCGGCAGCGAGTGGACCGGCCGGTCGTCCTCGGCCAGGTCGAGGGCGTGCAGCGCGCTCACGTACGCGTGGACGAGCGCCCGGTGCGTCATCATCGCGCCCTTGGGCAGCGCCGTGGTGCCGGAGGTGTAGAGCAGCTGCGCCAGGTCCTCGGCGCCGGGCCCGGGGCCCTCGTACGGCTCGGTCTCCGCGAGGCGGCTGAGGAGGGAGTCCGCGCTGTCGCGCAGCGCCAGGACGGGGGTGCCCTCGGGGAGGTTCCCGGCGAGGTCCGGGTCGGTGAGGACCAGCGAACTGCCGGACTGGCGCACCAGATAGGCGAGGTCCTCGCCGGTGAGGTTCTGGTTGACGGGTACGTGGACGAGCCCGGCGCGGGCGCAGGCGAGGAAGCCGATGAGATAGGCGTCGGAGTTGTGGCCGAAGGCGGCGACGCGGTCCCCGGCCGCCGCTCCGGTGGCGCGCAGCACGGCGGCCGCGCGCGAGACGGCCTCGTCGAGGGCGGCGTAGCTCCAGTCGCGGTCGCCGTAGCGGACGGCGGAGCGCTCCGGGTTCCGGCGTGCGCTGCGCCTCAGGAGGCCGTCGACCGTACTGCTGTGTACACCCGTCATGGCGTGATCCTGGCCCCGGCCGGGCGGGGGGTCAAGGCAGCGAGCTCCTCGCCCCGCCGGGCTCAGCCGCTGCCGAGGTCCTCCAGCACCGCCATGGCCGCGTTGTGGCCGGGGATGCCGCTGACCCCGCCGCCGCGCACCGCGCCCGCCCCGCAGAGCTGGACGTTGGCCCGGGTGGTGCCGGTGCCCCAGCGGCCCGCGCCCTCCTGGGCGTGCGGGAAGGCGAGGTCGCGGTGGAAGATGTTGCCGCCGGGCAGGCGCAGTTCGCGTTCCAGGTCGAGCGGGGTCTTCGCCTCGATGCAGGGCCTGCCGTCCGCGTCGAGGGCCAGGCAGTCGGCGAGCGGCTCCGCCAGGTGGGCGTCGAGCTGGGCGAGGGTGGCGGTGAGCAGCCGCTCGCGCTGCCCGTCGTTGTCCTCGCGGAAGAGGCGGGCCGGGGTGTGCAGTCCGAAGAGGGTGAGCGTGTGGTGGCCGCTCGCCGCCAACTCGGGCGCCAGGATGCTCGGATCGGTCAGCGAGTGGCAGTAGATCTCCGAGGGCGGGGCGGTGGGCAGGCCCCCCGCGGCGGCCTCGGCGTGGGCGGTCGCGAGCTGGCCGTAGCCCTCGGCGATGTGGAAGGTACCGGCGAAGGCCTCCCGCGGGTCGACCGAGGTGTCCTTCAGCCGGGGCAGCCGCTTGAGGAGCATGTTGACCTTGAGCTGGGCGCCTTCGGCCGGTGCGGGCGGCTGCTCGCCGAGGAGCCCGGCGAGCGCCTCGGGCGAGGCGTTGACCAGGACGTGCCGGGCGGCGATCCGGCCCTCGGCGGAGTCGGTGCGGTAGGCGACCTCGGCGGCGCGGCCGTCGCTGTCGACGCGCAGGACCTCGTGGCCGGTCGCGATCTCGGCGCCCGCCCCGCGCGCGGCGGCGGCGAGCGCGTCGGTGAGGGCGCCCATGCCGCCCACCGGGACGTCCCAGTCGCCGGTGCCGCCGCCGATGACGTGGTAGAGGAAGCAGCGGTTCTGCTGGAGCGAGGGGTCGTGGGCGTCGGCGAAGGTGCCGATGAGGGCGTCGGTCAGGACGACGCCGCGTACCAGGTCGTCGGCGAAGTGCTTCTCGACGGCGACCCCGAGGGGCTCCTCGAAGAGCATCCGCCAAGCCGCCTCGTCCGCGATCCGCTCGCGCAGCTCGCCCCGGCTCGGCAGCGGCTCGGTGAGGGTGGGGAAGACGCGTTCGGCCACCCGCGCGGTGGTCTCGTAGAAGCGCAGCCAGGAGGCGTACTCGGCCTGCGAGCCGGTGAGCCGGGCGAAGGACTCCCGGGTACGCGACTCCCCTCCCCCGACGAGCAGTCCGCCGGCCCGGCCGTCGCGGGTGACGGGGGTGTACGAGGAGATGGAGCGCTTGCGCACCGCGAACCGCAGGCCCAGCTCGTCCACGATCTTCCGCGGCAGCAGGCTCACCAGGTACGAGTACCGGGAGAGCCGGGCGTCCACCCCGGCGAAGGGCCGGGTGGAGACGGCGGCGCCGCCGGTGGCGCCGAGGCGCTCCAGTACGAGGACGGAGCGTCCGGCGCGGGCCAGATAGGCGGCGGCCACCAGACCGTTGTGGCCACCGCCGACGATCACGGCGTCATAGGCATCGCGTGCAGGCATGGTTCTTGGTAGCACGAGGCGCGGCGGCGGGCCAGGGCGCGCCCCTCAGGCCGACCGGGCGCGCAGGGCGGCCACCTGCCGGTGCAGGGCGGCGGCCTCCTGGACCCGGCCGAGCTGCTCCAGGCAGCGGGCCTCGTCCTCCCGGGCGGCGAGTACCTCGGTGTGCCCGGGGCCGAGCAGCCGCTCCCGGGTCTCGGCCACGCCGCGGTAGGCGCTCAGCGCCTCGGGCCAGCGGCCGAGCCAGCCGAGGCAGACGGCGGCCTCCCGGCGGGCGACGAGGGTGTCGGGGTGGTCGGGGCCGAGGACGCGCTCCCGCCCCGCGAGCACCTGCTCCGCCTCGACCAGGGCTTCGGGCCAGCGGCCGAGGCGGCCGAGGTTGACGCCGAGCCCGTGCCGGGCCCGCAGGGTCTCCAGGTCCTCGGGGCCGCCGAGCCGGACCCGGTCCGCGAGCAGGGCGCGGTAGAGGTGGAGCGCCTCCTCGCTGCGGCCGAGCCTGCCGAGGCTGATCCCCATCTCGTAGCGGGCGGCCAGGGTGTCGGGATGGTCGGCGCCGAGGGACCGGGCGCGGGCCCCGGCCACCGCCCCGTAGACCTCCAGGGCCTCGGACCATCTGCCGAGGCGGCCGAGCGCGTAGCCCACCTCGTACCGCGTCACCAGGGTGTCCCGGTGCCCGGGGCCGAGGACCCGGGCGCGGGCGGCGGCGACCTCCTCGGCCGCCCGGTGGGACTCCTCCAGGCGGCCGAGGCGGCCCAGGCTGAAGGCGAGGTCGTGGCGGCAGCGCAGGGTGTCGGGGTGCTCGGGGCCGAGGGTGTGCTCGCGTCCGGCGAGGACCGCGGCGTACATCCCGTGCGCCTCGGCGTGGCGGCCGAGCCTGCCGAGGACGTAGGCGGTCTCCTGGCGGGCCGCGAGGGTGTCGGGGTGCAGGGCGCCGAGGACGCGTTCGCGCCCGGCGGCGGCCTGTTCGTACTCCTGGAGTGCCGCCACGTCCCGGCCCGCGCGGCTCAGGGCGTAGCCCAGTTCGTACCGGGCGGTGAGGGTGTCCGGGTGGTCCGGGCCGAGGACCCGGGCGCGGCCCGCGGTGACGCGGCGGTGCGCCTCGCAGGCGTCGGTCCAGCGTCCGGCCGCCGAGAGGCGCCGGGCCTCGGCGGACTGGGCCTCCAGGTCGGTGTGCTCCTGGCCCGGGGCGGGCGGGGACGGGGCGGGCGGCCAGCCGCGGGTCCAGGCGGTGGTGAGCGCCGGGTGCGGCACGTCCGGGGCGGGGGCGGGCGCGGCCTTGGGACCGGCTGTGATGCCCCGCGCCCAGGCGGGGAGCGGGAGTTCACCGCCGGGCGGGGCGAGGCCGGGGCGCGCGGAGGGGCGGCCCGGCGGGGCCGCGGAGGTGTGCGCGGCGCGGCCGGTGCCGATGAGCGCGGCGAGTTCGCGGGCCGAACGGGGCCTGTCCTCGGGCTCCTTGGCGAGCAGCGTCAGGATGACCTCGTCGAGGTAGCCGGGCAGTTCGCCGCGCTGCTCGGCGGGCGGCTCGGGGGCGGTGTCGCGGTGGCCGACGAGGATGGACCAGGTGTCCCCGAGGTCGAACGGCGGTGCCCCGGTGGCGATTTCGTACAGGACGCAGCCGAGCGAGTAGAGGTCGCTGCGCTCGTCGAGGTGGCCGCCGCCGATCTGCTCGGGGGACATGTAGTGCGGGGTGCCCATGGCGATGCCGGTGCCGGTGATCTTGGCGGTGAAGCCGATGTCGTGGCCGAGCCTGGCGATGCCGAAGTCGCAGATCTTCACCGTGCCGTCCAGACAGCGCACGATGTTGGCGGGCTTCAGGTCCCGGTGCACCACGCTCTGTTCATGGGTGTACGCGAGGGCGGCGGCGAGCTGGGCGGCGATCTCCTCCACCTCGCCGACGGGCAGCGGCCTGCCGTCGTTGTCGTCGAGGAGCTGGCTGAGGTTGCGCCCTTCGAGCAACTCCATGACCAGGAAGAGGACGCCGTCCGCGTCGCCGAAGTCGTGGACCACGGTGACCCCGTGGTGCTGGAGGGCGGCGGCGACCTGGGCCTCCCGGCGGAAGCGCGCGCGCAGCCCCTGCCCGAGTTCGCGGTCGGCCTTCGGGCCGGTGGGCTTCAGGCACTTGACGGCCACCTGGCGGCCGAGGGACTCGTCCCGGGCCCGCCACACCTCGCCCATGCCGCCGCGCCCGATGAGGTCGAGCAGCCGGTACCGGCCCTGGAGCAGCCTGGTGTCCGCCATGTCCCGCAGTCGCCCCCGTCGCCTCGTGAGTGAGTCCGCCGTGCTGTCGTCCCTGTGAGGACGGCAGCTGTCGGACTCACTCGTGAAGCCGTGCCCTCCTCGGTTCGTCCAGTATGACGACCTATCCCCCCAGTTTGAACGGGGCAGGCCGGGTCCCCGGGCCGAGGCGCCCCACCGCGCGCAGGATGTGCTTCGGCGGCAACTGCCAGCGCACCTGGTCCGGTACGCCGCGCAGCAGCCTCCCGAGGGCGCGCAGCCGCCGGTCCACGGCGGCCGGTCCCGGGGCCGGGCGGCCGTACAGGGCGTGGGCGTACGGCGGCAGGGCCGCGTAGGCGAGCGCGGACACCGGCCGCCACAGCGCGAGCCGGGCGGGGACCAGGGCCGCGGGCACCGGCGGGCGGCGCAGGAAGTCGTCCACCTCGCGGGCCTCCGCCCCGGCCGCGAGCCGGGGCCGCATCCGTACGAAGTAGGCGGCCAACTCCTGCTGTCCGGCCGGAACTTCCTCGGGGTCGAGGCCGACGAGGCGGGCGGCGGCACGGTTCTCGTCGATGTAGCGGTCGGCCTGGGCGGCGCTGAGCGGGACGCCGGAGCGGCGGGTGATCTCCAGATAGGAGGCGATCTCCGCGCAGTGCACCCACAGCAGCAGTCCGGGCTCGTCGACGCCGTAACTCTCCCCGGTGGCCGGGTCGGTGGCGCGCAGCATGCGATGGATCTTGCGCACCCGGGCGCCCGCGCGCTCGGCCTTCTCGGTGGTGCCGTAGGTGGTGGTGCCCACGAAGTCGGCGGTGCGCAGCAGCCTTCCCCAGGCGTCCCGGCGGAAGTCGGAGTTCTGGGTGACGCCGCGGACCGCGCGCGGCAGCAGGGCCTGGAGGTACAGGGCCCGTACTCCGGCGATCCACATCATCGGGTCGCTGTGCACCTGCCAGGTCACGCTGGCCGGTCCGAAGAGCCCGGCGTCCGCTCGGTCCATGGGCCCCTCTTCCGCTCGGCGCCGCGTGCGGCGTGTCCTCGCGGTCCGGGTCCTCCCGCCGCACGGCGGCGTCCCGGATCGCGGCCCCCACCGTAGAACGCGTTGCAGAAGGAGGGAACGGCGCCATCCCCGCGCCCTCTCGCGCCGCTCGCGCGCTCTTCCGCGCCGCTCCCCCGCCGGGGCGCGCGCGGGCGGACGTCGTCCTGCGCCACTCCCCTCGTCCCCGTCCGCCCACGCCGGGGCGCGCACCGGTGGACGCTCCGGTGTTCAGGCGCGCGGCGGGGGCGCAGCGGCCGGGGCCGCCTTGCGGCCGGTCATCCGGACCGGGGAGAGCGCGATCCACAGCCCGCTCGCGCCGCCCGACCAGGGCAGGTGCTCGGCCTGCTCCTCGAAGCGCAGCACCGCGTCGTAGCCGACCACCGCCCGCGCGGGGCCCTGCACGAGGACGCACCAGCCCTTGCCGTCCTCGTCGAAGTGGTCGGCCTCCAGGGCGATATCGGCACCGGCGGCGGCCGCGGGCACCGAGCCCGCCGAGGTACGGAAGACCACTTCACCCCCGGCGAGCAGGTAGTTGACGGGGACGATGTCGGGGCCCTCGGAGCCGAAGACGGCGACCTGGCCGAGCCCGTGCCCGGCCAGCAGCTCCCGGCACTCGGACTCGTCCATCTCCACCAGGGGCGGCTGCGGGCCGTCCACCAGGGCGGGGGCGCCCTCCTCGGACAGCTCGGCCACCGTGGTCCGCAGGGCCTCGGCGAGCCGGAGCAGCAGGCCCGGTCCGGGTACCGCCCGGCCCTCCTCCACATAGGCGAGGAAGGCGGGGGCTGCGCAGCAGCGGTCCGCCGCCTCTTCCGTGCTCAGGCCGAGTTCCGCGCGCCGCCGGGCCACGCGCCGGCCGAGGGCGGGTCCCGCGGCGCCGGGGTCCGCGGTGGTGCGTGAGGTCGGCATCTGGTCGTGTCCCCTCGTCGGGGCGGGCCTCGCTCGGCGAGTCCGCGGGCGAGCTGTGGACCCGGTCACCGGGCGGGTGACTCCCGTCCGCCGGGCCGCTTCACCGCACGGCGGCCGCACGCCTCCTCGCGGTCACGGCGGCCACCGTCACCCCTCCAGGGTCCCGCTGCCACGCCGCCACGCAAACCGGTACCGCCGACTACTTCGCAGGGTCACCGGGCGGTCGCAGCGGGTCAGTTCACCGGTCCGCGGTTGCGGTGAGGCGGACAGGCCCCGGTTACGGGTGAGGCCGGAGGTCCGCGGCCCCGGGTCAGCCCGAAGGTGCGCGGCCGCGGGTCGGCCCGGTGATCGGTGGCCGCGGGTCCCCATCGACCGGTATCCGCGAGTCAGTCCGCCGGCCAGTGGCCGCGGGTTCCCGCCGACCGGTGTCCCCAGGTCAATCCGCCGGTCGGTGGCCGCAGGTCAGGTAGCCGTGCCCGCCGCTCCGGAGATCCCGGCGGAGTCCCAGCCGCGGCCCGGGCGCCACAGCCAGGGTCGCGCGTCGGGGCCCAGGCCCGCCGCCGCGGCACTCTTGCCGTCCGCCACCAGGGCCGCCCCGTCGAGCGCGGCGGCGCCGGGGCCGCCGGGCACCGGCCGCCCGTCGCGGAGCATCCGCAGCGCGCCGCCGAGGTCGCGGCCGAGGACGTACGGGCCCTCGGCCGCGACCGGTCCGTAGCCGGGGAAGTGGAGGCGCTCGCCGCGGGAGGCGAGGAGTTCCTCGGAGGCGGGCGCGCGGTAGAGGAGCCGGCCGTCCGCCGCGGCGATGCCGCCCGCGGGCACCGGTCCGGCCAGCGGCGGCAGGAACCCCTCGGGCGACCACTGCAGGACCGCGGCGCGGCCCGCCCCGTAGACCCGTATCGCGCCGTCGGGGGTGAGCGTCGCGGTCAGTCCGTCCTGCACCGGGCCGCCGCCGAGTCCGCGCCAGGGCGACCACTCGCCGTCCGGGGTACGGACCCGGGTGCTGACGCCCTGGTCGGCATCGCGGACGAAGAGGTGGACGCGCCCGTCGGGTGCGGTGACCGCCACCGGGACGCCGACGCGGCGGGTGCGCTCGGGGTCGGACTCGGGGTTGCCGAGCCCGGTCCAGGCCGCGAACGGGCCGCCGGGGCGCCGCTGTTCGAGCAGGACGATCTCGCGCAGGTTGCCGCCACCGGGGTCGAGGGCGGAGAAGCGCAGCGCGAAGAGCAGATGCCGCCCGTCGTCGAGCGCGGCGAAGCCGACCGCGGGCGCGAGCGGTCCGCCGCCGAGGTCCTGGGCGGCGCCGAACTCGCCCTCGGCGCCCTCCTGCCAGCGCACCGCGCGCATCCCGAGCACCCCGTAGGCGGTGAGCCGTCTCCCGCCGGGGGCGAGCGCGAGGCGCGGGCCCGGATGCCGGTGGTGGGTGGCGCGGACCCAGCCCTTGCGGTTGCGCAGCGGGCGGTCGCCGCCCACGTTGTAGTCGCCGCAGCCGGAGGGGTTTCCGCAGGCCCAGTCGGGGGCGGCGCCGTAGGGCACCAGGCGCTCCGCCTTCTCGGCGAGGACGGGCGCGGGGAGGTTCTTCGGCCAGTGGTTGTTGTAGTAGCCGCGGAAGGCGGTCACCGCGAAGGGGGGCGGCCCGCCGACCGCGCTGTCGGCCCAGCGGGCGAGCGCGGCCCAGGTGAACAGGGCGACGGCGGTGTGGTCCCCGTGGTCGGAGTAGCCCGGCTGCTCGCTGTCGCGGATCCGGGTACGGGTGTCGCTGTGCTGGATGTCGGGGTCCGGGTCGAGGGTCTGGACCAGGCTCGGCCGGTACCGCGCGAAGAGCCCGACGAGAACGCTGAGCAGGCCCTCCGCGTCGTAGCTCTGCACCGAGCCGAGCGGGGAGCCCGCGGCCAGGGCGGTCCGCAGCCGCAGGCCGCGCTCCCGCCAGAGCGCGGGTACGGCCTGGTGGCCGCCGAGGGTGTGCATGGCCAGGTTCAGGAAGACGAGCTCCACGGTGCGGCCCTGGTGCTCCAGGGTGGCCGTCTCCGCCTTGCGCCCGCCGGGGAGTTGGGTGATCCGGGTGCGCCAGGCGGCGAAGACGGGCAGCCCGAGCAGGGCGGCGTAGGCCTGGCGCAGGCCCTGGTGGCGGGCGGCGGAGTAGGCCTCGCGGTCGGCGGCGGGCAGCGGCTGCCCGGGTATCCGGTTGACGCCGTCCGCCTCGCCCGCGGTGACGTAGACGCAGACCACCGGCACCTTCGCGGCCAGGGCGCGCTGGGTGTCCGGGTTCATGAAGTACAGGTCGTCGTCGGGGTGGGCGAGGACCTGCAGGAGCAGCGGGCGCGCGGACTCGGCGGCGGGGGCGCCCGAGGCCGGGGCGGGCATGGTGCTGCGGGTCCGGGAGTCGCTGACCCCGGAGCCGGGGAAGCCGAGGGTGGCCGCCGCGAGGACACCCGCGCCGAGCAGCGCCCTGCGCCGGGGTGCGGAGGCACGCCCCGGCCGGTTCGCCGCGGCATCGTTCGATGATCCGGACACCGGGGTGTTCCGGAATGCTCCCAGGGGCACGCGCCACTTCTCCGTCCGCTACCCGCAGCGGACACACGTGCGCTGCCATGAGGTTCCTGTGCAAGGACGGCACTCCTGTGACGGGTGACGTCCACCGGTAGAGAACGTGAACGGGGCGTGATGGTTGCCTGATGTGAGGAAGACGACTTCGGGGTGGGCCGCCGACGAGTGCGCAGCTCACCGGGGATGCGCAGGCGAAACGATCAACCACCGCCGGGAGCACGGACGGTGGCGGAAAACCCGTTGCCCCGCGCCGGCGCCCGGTGCTGCACTACGGACTCAGCCACCGACCCGAGGAGCCGTGGTCATGCGAGGACTGTCCGTGTCCATCCAGACGGAACCCACTGTCTACACCGAGGACATGACACCCCTTGCACACCCTGAACCTGGGCATTCTGGCGCATGTTGACGCCGGCAAGACGAGCCTGACCGAGCGGCTGCTGCACACCGTCGGCGTCATCGACGAGATCGGCCGCGTCGACGAGGGCAGCACGCACACCGACTCCCTGCCGCTGGAGCGGCAGCGCGGGATCACCATCAAGTCCGCCGTCGCCTCCTTCACCGTGGACGGCGTCGCGGTCAACCTGATCGACACCCCCGGGCACCCGGACTTCATCGCCGAGGTGGAGCGCGCGCTGCGGGTACTGGACGGCGCCGTCCTGGTGGTCTCCGCCGTGGAGGGCGTCCAGGCGCAGACCCGGATCCTGATGCGCACCCTGCGGCGGCTGCGGGTGCCCACCCTGGTCTTCGTGAACAAGGTCGACCGGGCCGGTGCCCGGTACGCGCCCCTGCTCCGCGCGCTCACCGAACGCCTGGCCCCCACGTGTCTCGCCCTGGACTCCGTCGAGGGCATCGGCACCCGGGCGGCCCGCAGCGTTCCCCTCGATGCCGGGGACGCCGCTTTCACCGAGCGGTTGACGGAGCTGCTCGCCGAGCGGGACGAGGCGCTGCTCGCCGACTGGCTCGCGCTGCCGCCCGGCGAGGCGGGACTCCCCTATCCCCGGCTGCTCCGGGAGCTGGCCGCGCAGTCCCGGCGCGGCCTCGTCCACCCGGTCCTCTTCGGCTCGGCCGCCACCGGTACCGGGGTGGCCGCCCTGGTCTCCCGGCTCACCGGCCTGCTGCCCACGGCGGCGAGCGAGTCCGGCGGACCGGCCGCCGGTACGGTCTTCAAGATCGAGCAGGGCCCGGCGGGCGACCGGACCGCCTGGGTACGGATGTTCTCCGGCACCGTGCGGACCAGGCAGCGCCTCGGCTACGGCGAGGGCCGGGAGGGCAAGGTCACCGGCATCGGCGTCTTCGCGCAGGGCGAGTGCCGCCCCTCCGGGACGCTGCGGGCCGGGCAGATCGGCACCCTGCGCGGGCTCGGCTCGGTCCGGATCGGGGACCGCGTCGGCGAGCGGGGCGAACAGGCCGCCGGGGAACGCGAGTTCGCCCCGCCTTCACCGGAGTCCGCCCCGCCCTCACCGGAGTTCGCCCCGCCCTCGCTGGAGACGGTGGTCGTCCCGGTGGCCGGAGCCGACCGCGCGGCGCTGCACACGGCGCTGCTGCGGCTTGCCGAGCAGGACCCGCTGATCGGCCTGCGCCGCGAAGCTCTCTCGGGCGAACTGGCGGTCTCCCTCTACGGCGAGGTCCAGAAGGAGGTCCTCCAGGCGACCCTCGCGGAGGAGTACGGCGTCCGGGCCGAGTTCCACGAGAGCACCACCCTGCACATCGAACGGCCCCTGGCCACCGGCGCCGCGGCCGAGTTCCTGCACGCCGAAGGCAACCCCTTCCTCGCCACCGTGGGCCTGCGCCTCGAACCGGCGGCGAGCGGCAGCGGGGTGGTCTTCCGGCTCGGGGTCGAACTCGGCTCGATGCCCGCGGCCTTCTTCAAGGCCGTCGAGGAGTCCGTACACGGGGCCCTGGAGCAGGGGCTGCGCGGCTGGCGGGTCACCGACTGCGCGGTCACCCTGACGCACTGCGGCTACGCGCCCCGGCAGAGCCATGCCCACGCGGTCTTCGACAAGAGCATGTCGA
Organism: Streptomyces sp. SCSIO ZS0520; assembly: GCF_025643355.1. Classification (NCBI taxonomy): domain Bacteria; kingdom Bacillati; phylum Actinomycetota; class Actinomycetes; order Kitasatosporales; family Streptomycetaceae; genus Streptomyces; species Streptomyces sp. SCSIO ZS0520. The sequence continues at coordinate 250,364 of NZ_CP092644.1, forward strand.
GCACCGCGGGCGACTTCCGCCACCTCACCCCGCTGGTGCTCATGAGCGCCCTGGAGCAGGCCGGGACCACCGTGCTCGAACCCCTGCACCGCTTCACCCTGGAGATCCCGGCGGGCGCGCTCGGCTCCGTACTGCCGGTGCTCACCCGGCTGCGGGCGGTGCCGCGCACCTCGGTGGCGCGCGGCGAGGACCTTGTCCTGGAGGGCGAGGTCCCGGCCGCCTCGGTGCACGCGCTCGAACTGCGGCTGCCCTCGCTCACCAGCGGCGAGGGGGTGCTCTCCGCGGTCTTCGGCCACTACGCGCCGGTGCACGGCCCGGTGCCCGCGCGCCCGCGCGCGGAGCCCGACGCGCTCCGGCGCAAGGACTACCTCCTGGAGACCGTCCGCCGGACCACGGGGGCACGGGACCAGGGCCAACCCGTACGTCCCTGACCACCGGCACGGGGGTACGGACACCTGGTGGCCGGGGCCCAGTGCGCGCACCCGGCGCTCTAGCCCGCGCACCCGGCGCCCTAGCCAGCACACCCGGCGCCCAGCCCACACCCGGTGGCGGCCAGGCCCCCAGCCCGAACCCCGGTGGCCGACGGTCTCAGCCCACCGTCGGCCGCCGGGCCGCGATGCTCAACGGGCCGTGCCGACCGCCGTCTTCACCAGCGCCCGCACCTGGTCCACGATGTCCGACCGGTTCTTCTCGAAGCCCGGGTCGGTGACGGCGCCGGTCGCCGGGTCGGTGTTGCCCGCGCCGAACTCCAGGACCGGGGTGTGCAGATGGCCGCCGGGCAGCTTCGGAAGGCCCAGGCGGTCGCGGAGCAGCGTGGCCCGGTAGGCGATCTCGTTGGACAGGTAGTCGCCGCCGCCCCCGGCCCGCGCCGTGGAACCGGGGGTGGGCCCCTCGGGCCTGACCACCGGCTCGGTGCCGCCCGCCGGGATCTCGGTGACCTCGGTGTGGTCGTACACCGGGAAGCGGCCGGTGTCCGCCTCGGTGAGCTGCCGGTACGGGAGCGTGGTGGAGGTCCACTGCGGCTGCGAGGCGGGGTCGGCGACCGGGACGGTCTCGGTGCGGGAGAGGTTCTCGTTGTCCGGGAAGCCGCCGCGCCAGGCGCCGTTGGTGCGCTCCACGTCGAAGCGTCCGGCCCGGCCCTGGCTGACCGTGGTGAACAGGTCCAGGTGCGGCAGGTGCCGGGCGAGGACCCGCTCGACGGTGCCCTCGGCGAAGTCCGTCCAGCGCACCGGGAAGACGGCGGTCTCGATCCGGGCCGGTCCCTCGGCGGTCCGGACGAGGGTGCCGTCCAGGGCCAGCGCGCTGGCGCCCGAGGGGTTGCCGATCCGGGTGTCCCGGTCCAGCGTGAACGGGTCGAAGCCGGTGACCAGGACCCGCTTCACCCGGTGGCCGCCGGGGTGGCGGATGTCGTCCTGGCCGCGCGAGGAGGTCTCCAGGGCCGCGCGCAGGGCCCGCCGACGGCCGTCGTCAAGGGTGAACTCGGGTGTCCACGCGCGCAGTTCGCGGCTCAGGGCGAGCCGGGCCCAGTACAGCGGCCGGTCGTCGCCCCGGCTGAGGTCGCCCCCGGCGGGCCCCCGGCCCTGGGCGCGGTCCACCGCCCGCTGCCACAGCGCCGAGCCATGACGGCTGACCGCCCGCTCGGCCTCCGCGTACGTACGGGCCTCCTCCAGGGCGCGGGCGAAGCGCGGGGCGAGGGCGTCGAATCCGCTGCGCCGGAGGATCTCCTGCGGGGCGGCCCGGTCGAGGCGCTGCTCCTCGACGGTGGGCTCCGCGGCGCCGCGCCCGGTGTCGGCCGGGGAGTCCGCGGCGGCGGGCAGGGCCGGGCCCGCGAGGGCGAGCAGGAGCGCCGCCGCGCCGAGTCCGAGCCGGGTGGGTATGGGGGGCTGGTGAGTCACGTGGGTCCTTCCGGGGGGTACGGGGTGGCCGCAGTATCGCGGGACCGGCCGAGGGGGCGCCATGGGGGCGGGGCGGCGGGTCGGGCGAAGGCGGCGCCCTCACTCGTCGATGCCGGAGCGTTCCACCCCCGCCACGATCCAGCGCTGGAGGAAGAGGAAGACCACCAGGAGCGGCAGGATCGACACGGCCGCCGCGATGAAGAGTTCGTGCAGGCGGATCACCTGGGAGGTGGTGAAGGAGGCGAGGGCGACCTGGACCGTCCACGCCTGCCGGTCCTGGCCGATGACCAGCGGCCACAGGAAGGAGTTCCAGGCGCCGATGAAGACGATGGTGCCCACCGCGGCGAACACCGGCCGCGTGTTGGGCACCACCACCCGCCAGTAGGTCCGCCAGTAGCCGAGCCCGTCCACCCGGGCCGCGTCCTCCAACTCCCGTGGGAATCCGAGGAAGTACTGCCGGAAGACGAAGCAGGCGAAGGCCGAGAAGAGGGTCGGCACGATCAGCCCGCGCAGCGTCGAGACCCAGCCGAGCGAGGAGACGAGCACGAAGGTCGGTACGAAGGTGACCGCGGCCGGGATCATCAGGGTGCCGAGGATCGCGTAGAAGACGTGCTGGGCGTAGCGGTAGGGGATGCGGGCGAGCCCGTAGCCCGCGAGGGAGGCGAGCAGGAGGGTGCCGAGGGTGGTGAGGACCGCGATGAGCGCCGAGTTGAGCAGGGCGCGCGCCATCGGGACGGTGGAGTCCTCGAACAGCTCGGTGACGTTCGACCAGTGCAGGGTGGAGGGGAAGAAGGTCCAGTCGGGGGCGGTGATGTCCGCCTCGGCGGAGAGGCCGTTGCGGACGAGGAGGTAGAAGGGCACCAGGAAGAGCAGTGCCAGGGCGATCAGCAGGGAGAGCCGCAGCGCCCGGCCCACCCGGATCCACGCGTCGTACACCTCAGTCCTCCTTCCGGCCGAGACCGAACCAGCGCGCCTGGCCGACCGTCACCACGGCGATGATCAGCGCGAGCAGGACCGCGCCGGCGCTGCCGTAGCCGAGGTTCTGCCCCTGGCCGAGGGCCGTGTAGTACAGGTACACCAGCGGTGGCCGGGCGTAGGGCGGGTAACCGCGGGCGTCCGAGAGCAGGTTGTAGAACTCGTCGAAGGCCTGGAAGGCGTTGATGACGAGCAGCAGCACCACCGCCACCGAGGTGGCCCGCAGCTGCGGCAGGGTGATGTGGCGCAGCACCTGCCAGCCGGGCCGGGCCCCGTCCACGGCCGCCGCCTCGTACAGCGCCGGGGAGATCCGCTGGAGCGCCGCCAGGAAGAGGATCATGTAGAAGCCGGCCTGGAGCCACAGCCGTACGGTGACGATGACCAGCCAGTACCAGGGCGGGTCGGTGGTGGAGAGCCAGGCCGTCTGCTCGGCGCCGAACCAGCCGAGCACGGTGTTGGCGAGGCCGAAGCGCACCCCGTTGAAGAGGGACATCTTCCAGATGAGGGCCGCGACCACATAGCTGCAGGCGGCGGGCAGGAAGAACACCGAACGGAAGAAGGCCTGGGCGCGGCGCAGCCGGTTGACCATCAGCGCGAGGGAGAGCGAGAGCACGAAGGTGGTCGGCACGATGAAGGCGGTGAAGACCGCGAAGGTCCACAGGCTGTCGGTGAAGGCCTCGTCGCGCAGCAGCGCGGTGTAGTTGTCGAGGCCGACGAACTCCGTGGGCGAGACCGTGTTGTGGGCGTCGAAGAAGCTGAGGTAGACGCTCCAGCCCAGCGGGACGTAGGTGAAGACGAGCAGGCCGAGCGCGAAGGGGCCGACGAAGACCCAGAACCACAGATTGCGGTTCTGCGGCCCGGCCAGGCGCCGCCACCGCCCCGCCCCGGCCGGTGCCGCCGCGGTCTCCGGGTGCGGGGCGGTCTTCTGCTCGGCGACTGCGCTCACGCGGACTTCTTCCGCGTCCGGGCCAGCTCCGCCGACACCTTGCGCACCACCTTCTTGAGCTCGCGCTCCGGGTCGGCTCCGGACTTGATGATCCGGCTCAGCGCGTCCTGGTAGGCGACCCGGCTCGCGGGCGTCCACAGCAGCGGCTCGGCGTTGCCGTGATCGGTGGAGTAGCGCACCGCGTCGGCCGCGGGACCCTTGGTGAGGACGTCCGCCTTCTTCGCCAGGGACAGCCGGGCCGGGATGTGGAAACCGTAGGAGAGCGCGAAGTCCCGCTGGTGGTCGGTGCGTTCGACCCACAGCCACTTCACGTACGCCTTGGCCGCCGCCTTGTCCCGGGCCCGGGCACTGACCGCCGCCCCGTAGGCGCCGACCGGCACCGCGGCCTTCCCACCGGGTCCGTCGGCCGGGAAGGGCAGCACCCCGAAGTCGTCCCCGAGGGCCTTCTGCACGGCGGGCAGCGCCCACAGGCCGGACCACTGCATGGCGGTCAGCCCCTGGACGAAGGCCGAGGGGTCCGACCAGTCCGAAGGCGCCCCGAGGAGCAGCGACTTCGCCGCGTACAAGGCACGCAGCTTGCTCAGGGCGCGGGCGGCGGCCGGGTCGTCGAAGCCCACCTTGCCGTCGTCGGTGACCAGGCTCAGACCCGCCGCGTTCAGGGGCGTGCCGCCGAGGACCCCGGCGCCGCCGTCGTTGCCGAGGAACAGGCCCTTGGTCTTCTTGCCCGTCAACTCCTTTGCCGCGTCGACCAGTTCGTCGAGGGTACGGGGCGGCCGCACGCCCGCCTCGGAGAGCAGGCTCTTGCGGTAGTAGAGCAGCTGCATGTCGACGACCTGCGGCACCGCCCAGATCCGGCCCTCGTAGGTCTTCGGCTTGAGGACCACCGGGTTGAAGTCGTCCTTGGCGTCCCCGAGTTGCTCGGTGAGGTCGAGCACCTGGCCGCCGCGGATCTGGTCCAGGGTGGGTCCGTTGGCCTCGAAGACGTCCGGTCCCGAGGTGGTGAGCAGCGCGGCGGCGGTCTGCTCGTCGTAGTTGCCGGGCCGCCACTGGACGCGTACGTCGGCCTTCTCGTAGTCGGCGGCGTACCGCTTCACGGCCTCCTCGGTACCGGCCTCGCCGTACTGGTGGTACCAGTGCGAGAGCTGCGGCCCCTTGCCCGAACCGCCGTCCTCCCGGCCGGTGTTGGAGCCGCAGGCGGTCAGCAGGCCGAGCGCCGTACCGGTGGCGAGCATCCTTCTGCGGCTGATGGTCATGAGCTGATCCCCCTGCGCTGATCTTCGATTGCTGCGGTGTCGGGCCCAACGATCAACCATGCAAGCGGATTACGACAGGGGTATTGCGGCCGCGTGTCACCCCACCTGGGGAGCGGGCTCGGGGCGATGCCCGGGATGCCGCCGCTTTGCCGTTCCTGTCCCCCGACCGCGAGCCTGCCGCCCATCGTCCACGCGAACAGGCCGCGACAACCACCGAGCAACTGCACACCCCTGCCGACGCGCCCCGGCAGCGCAAGCCGATCGGATCATTCCCGCTCCCGGAAGGGCTGCCTCACCTACAGTGCAGACCGTGCGCACTGGTCACCCGCTGCCTGGCATCACGCCTGGCAATGAAATGGCAAAGCCCCTCTGGCGTTGCAGGTCAGGAAGTATTTTCTCCGCGCGAGCGGAGGTGAGCCGGCTCTTCGGGTTCCACCCCGTCGAGCGAAATTATTTTCTCCGCGCGAGCGGAGGTGAGCCAGTCGGCCACGTCGAAAACACGGATCCTCAGGGATTTTCTCCGCGCGAGCGGAGGTGAGCCGTTCGCGGCGTCCTCGGTGGGCGACAGCGCGGGATTTTCTCCGCGCGAGCGGAGGTGAGCCGAAGTACTGCGAGGCCGGTACAGGTGATGCCCCATTTTCTCCGCGCGAGCGGAGGTGAGCCTTCGGTAGACGCCAGCCCTCTTCGGGTCATAGGATTTTCTCCGCGCGAGCGGAGGTGAGCCGCCACCACCACCGACCCGGTGGCCCCCGAGACCATTTTCTCCGCGCGAGCGGAGGTGAGCCGACGGCCGCCGACATGCTCGCCGCGGTGCTCGCATTTTCTCCGCGCGAGCGGAGGTGAGCCGAGGATCCGGAGCCGCGCGCCTGCCCGCGCGGCATTTTCTCCGCGCGAGCGGAGGTGAGCCGCCTCCGCCCGTGACCGCGGGGCCGGCATCGTCATTTTCTCCGCGCGAGCGGAGGTGAGCCGATGAGGAAAAAGAGGATCACTGGGGCATGGAGATTTTCTCCGCGCGAGCGGAGGTGAGCCGCAGGCCTTGGTGCGGCAGTCGGGGCGGATGGTGTTTTCTCCGCGCGAGCGGAGGTGAGCCGTTGGCCGCCGAGCCGGGCCCAAAAGAGGAGCCGTTTTCTCCGCGCGAGCGGAGGTGAGCCGTCGGTGAGCGCGAACTCCGAGGCCAGCAGGGCGTTTGCTCCGCGTGAGCGGAGGTGAGCCGATCGTGACGCGGTTCAGCCGCGACGAGAAGCCGTTTTCTCCGCGTGAGCGGAGGTGAGCCGCGGGTGGCCTGGGCCAACGGGACGACGGAGTCGTTTTCTCCGCGTGAGCGGAGGTGAGCCACCCCTTTTCCGGATATCCGTCGGTCCCATCGAAGTTTTCTCCGCGCGAGCGGAGACGAGCCCCGCCCCCTCAGGCTCGGCGATGGCATGCCCGCCGGGAAGAGCCGGGCGCTGAACGGCGTACGAGGCCACCCACGGAAAGGTGCGCCCCTCTCCCCCGCCATTGCCCCGTTCGGGTGGTTGATCAGCGGACTTGAGCCGTGGGCCGAGTGCCCCCGCATGCCCCCGCCGACTCGGGGCACTCGTCGGTGACGTCCCCGAGTGGGACCCGGATGAGAGCCGAAACGAGAGCCGAGTGGGAAGAGAGGTAGCCCTGTGTCGCAGGTCGAGGAGTCCATCGAGGTCGGTGTCCCGGTCAGTGCCGCCTACAACCAGTGGACCCAGTTCGAGGACTTTCCCAAGTTCATGGACGGCGTCGAACGGATCGAGCAGCGCACTCCGACCCTGACCCACTGGAAGACCAGGATCGCCGGTGTCGAGCGGGAGTTCGACGCGGAGGTCACCGAGCAGATCCCGGACGAGCGGGTCGCGTGGACCAGCGTCGGCGGCGAGGCCCGGCAGGCCGGTGTGGTGACCTTCCACCGTATCGACGACCACACCACCAAGATCATGCTTCAGCTCGACCACGATCCTGAGGGCCTGGCCGACGCCGTCGGAGACAAGCTCGGTCTGGTCAGGCGCCAGGCAGTCGGCGATCTGAAGCGGTTCAAGCAGTTCATCGAGGCGCGCGGAGGCGCCGAGACCGGCGCCTGGCGCGGCACCGTCTGACAGCGGGCTCACCGGTCCGGAGGGTCAGGGACTCCTCCGCGCGGACCGCCCGTCCCGCTGTGCGAACGGCCGGATGTCCGGACCTCACACCCCCACACCCCTTCTTCGCCTTCGGCGCGGCTCCCGCCGAAGGGCGCAAGGAGGGGGCCGTGAGAAGGAGAAAACAGCCACGAAGGCTCCGATCTGTCGGCGTGTACATGCGGCGTCGAGCTGCGGACGGACAAGGTAGACGGACGAGGAAGCCGGACGAGGAAAAGGGAACGTGATGACAGAGAACACCCCCGCCACCACCAGTGACTCCGGAGCGCCGGTCGAGAGCGACGAGCATTCGCTGACCGTCGGTGCCGGAGGGCCGATCCTGCTGCAGGACTCGTACCTGATCGAGCAGATGGCGCAGTTCAACCGGGAGCGGATCCCCGAGCGGCAGCCGCACGCCAAGGGCAGCGGTGCCTTCGGCCGCTTCCAGGTGACGCACGACGTCAGCCGGTACACGAAAGCGGCGCTGTTCCAGCCGGGAACCGAGACGGAGTTGGTGATCCGGTTCTCGACGGTGGCCGGTGAGCGCGGCAGCCCGGACACCTGGCGCGACCCGCGCGGCTTCGCGGTGAAGTTCTACACCAGCGAGGGCAACTACGACCTGGTCGGCAACAACACACCGGTCTTCTTCATCAAGGACCCGATGAAGTTCCAGCACTTCATCCGCTCCCAGAAGCGCCGCGCCGACAACAACCTGCGCGACCACGACATGCAGTGGGACTTCTGGACCCTCTCCCCCGAGTCCGCGCACCAGGTGACCTGGCTGATGGGCGACCGCGGCATCCCGCGGACCTGGCGCCATATGAACGGCTACAGCAGCCACACGTACCTGTGGAGCAACGCCCAGGGCGAGCGCTTCTGGGTGAAGTACCACTTCAAGACCGACCAGGGCATCGAGTTCTTCACCCAGGACGAGGGTGACCAGATGTGCGCGGCGGACACGGATTACCACACCAGGGACCTCTTCGAGCACATCCAGGACGGGGAGTTCCCGAGTTGGACGCTGTACGTGCAGGTCATGCCGTACGAGGACGCGGCGGGCTACCGCTTCAACCCGTTCGACCTGACCAAGGTGTGGCCGCACGCCGACTACCCGCTCGTCGAGGTCGGCAGGATGACCCTGGACCGCAACCCCACGGACAACCACGCGGAGATCGAGCAGGCCGCGTTCCAGCCCAACAACCTGGTCCCGGGCATCGGCCCCAGCCCCGACCGGATGCTCCTCGGCCGGCTGTTCTCGTACGCCGACGCCCACCGGTACCGGATCGGCGCCAACTACCAGCAGCTGCCGGTCAACGCTCCCCTCGCGCCCCTGCACACGTACTCCAAGGACGGGGCGATGGCCTACCGCAAGACCACCGACCCGGTGTACGCGCCGAACTCCAAGGGCGGCCCGGCCGCGGACGTCGAGCGCTACGGCACGCCGCCGAGCTGGTACGCGGACGGCGACCTCACGCGGACCGCGTACGTCGACCATCCCGAGGACGACGACTGGGGCCAGGCGGGCACGATGGTGCGCGAGGTCCTCGACGACGCGGCGCGCGAGCGGCTGGTGGACAACGTCGTCGGCCACCTGCTGAACGGGGTGAGCGAGCCGATCCTCCAACGGGCCTTCACCTACTGGAAGAACATCGACAAGGGTGTGGGCGAGCGCATCGAGCAGGGGGTGCGCGCCAAGGCCGACGAGAAGGACCCCAAGGCCGACGAGCAGGCGAACCCGGCCCGCTCCGGCATGCAGCGCAAGGCCTGACAGCCCGCACCCGCACGGACAGCACCGTCCGCCGGCGGCCCCGCGCGGCCGTCGGCGGCCTTCGACAGGAGGAGATCTCATGCCCGCCCCCGACCTGAACGGCCGCCGCGTGCTCGCCGTCTGCACCAACTACGGCGTCGAACAGGACGAACTCGCCCAGCCCGTCGACCACTTGCGCACCGCGGGCGCCTCGGTCGACATCGCCGCCCCGGAGGCGGACCGTATCGACACCCTCGTCGGCGACCGCGATCCCGGCTCTCCCCTGCACGCCACGCACCGCCTCGGCGAGGTGTCCGCCGACGGCTACGACCTGCTGCTGGTGCCCGGTGGCACGCTCAACGCCGACAGCCTGCGGCTGCAGGACGGCGCCGTGGCGCTGCTGCGGGCGTTCTCCGCGTCCGGCCGCGGCGTCGCGGCGATCTGCCACGGGCCGTGGCTGGCGGTGGAGGCCGGAGTCCTGGAGGGAAAGACCCTCACGTCCTACCCGTCGGTCGCCACCGACATCCGCAACGCGGGCGGCACCTGGGTCGACCAGGAGGTGAAGGTCTGCGGCGCGAACGGCTGGACGCTGATCACCTCGCGCACACCCGAGGACCTCAAGGCCTTCCTCGGCGCCGTGGACGACGCCCTGACCGCCTGAGCCCGGGACCGGACCCGGCGGCAGGTCCGGGGGCCGCCCCGAGGGGAGCGCCCGCCGAGGCCTGTGCCACGGTTGCGCCATGGAAAACGATTACGACCGGATCCGGGCCGGTATCGAGTTCATGACCGCCTACGCCTCCGGCGACGACATGCTCACCCGGTACATCAGCGAGCAGCGGCACGAGAACCCCGAGGCCGCCGCGCAGATGCTCGACGGCACCGCGGCCCTCTGCGCCCTGCTGCTGCGGAAGGCCGCCGGCGACACCGGACGCACCCAGCACGAGATCCTGCAAGAGCTGGCCCACGGGACCAACGAGCACGAGCAACTGAGCGACGAAGGCCCGGAGGCCTAACCGGGAGCGGTGGGCCGCGGGACTCCGTCGCGCGCCTCGCGCCGAGGTGCAGGCGCCCGCCCGCCGGACCGCCGGGCGGCGCCTGCCCGACAGCACCCGCCACGGCGGAGCCCGGTGGTCCGGATCCACCGCGGCCGCGCCCGCCGCCGGCCTCTCCCCCGCGTGCGGACCGGCGCGCGCCCGATGACGCTCGCGCCCAATGACGTACTTGCGCGTGACCTTCGCTGCGCCACGGCCGATACTGCCGACAACGGCATCACGGCCGAGGACTCGTCCGACCGTCCCCTCGACCTGACTGCCCGTCACAGCAGTCGGCGACGAGTCCGCGTCAGCAGCGCCGGACCCCGCTGCGGACCGCCGTGAAGCACCGTGGAACACCTGGGACACAGACCGAGCAAACCCCCTCTGACCAGCAAAGAAGCAGGTGAGTGACTGACCTGCTAGGCTCCCCTGGAGGCACTCGTGAAGATGCTGATCAATGTCGCCGAGACGGTGGTCGCCGACGCGCTGCGCGGCATGGCGGCGGCGCACCCCGAGCTGACCGTGGACGTCGAGAACCGGGTGATCGTGCGCCGGGACGCCCCGGTGGCCGGGAAGGTCGCGCTGGTCTCGGGCGGTGGCTCGGGGCACGAACCCCTGCACGGCGGATTCGTCGGGCCCGGGATGCTCGCGGCGGCCTGTCCGGGCGAGGTCTTCACCTCTCCGGTGCCGGACCAGATGCTGCGGGCCGCGGCGGCGGTGGACAGCGGGGCCGGGGTGCTCTTCGTCGTCAAGAACTACACCGGCGACGTGCTCAACTTCGACATGGCCGCCGAACTCGCCGAGGACGAGGGTATCCAGGTCGCCAAGGTCCTCGTCGACGACGACGTGGCGGTACGGGACAGCACCTTCACGGCGGGGCGGCGGGGCACGGGCGCCACCCTGTTCGTGCACAAGATCGCCGGGGCCGCCGCGGACGAGGGCCGGCCGCTGGAGCAGGTGCGGGAGATCGGGCAGCGGGTGGTCGAGCGCTCCCGCAGCTTCGGGGTGGCGCTGAGCGCCTGCTCCACCCCCGCCAAGGGGAGCCCGACCTTCGACCTGCCGCCCGGTGAACTCGAACTCGGCGTCGGCATCCACGGCGAACCGGGCCGGGAGCGGCGGCCGATGATGACCTCGCGCGAGATCGCGGACTACGCCGTGGACAGCGTGCTCGGCGACCTGCGCCCGCGCGGCCCCGTCCTGCTCCTGGTCAACGGCATGGGCGCCACCCCGCTGCTCGAACTCTACGGATTCCACGCCGAGGTGCAGCGGGTGCTCGCCGAACGCGGGGTGGTGACGGCCCGCGTCCTGGTGGGCAACTATGTGACCTCGCTGGACATGGCGGGCGTCTCGGTGACGCTGTGCGAGGCCGACGAGGAGATGCTGCGGCTGTGGGACGCGCCCGTGCGGACGCCCGCGCTGCGCTGGGGGGTGTGAGCCCCGCACCACGCCGGGCCCGCCCCGTCCGGCACCGCCGCACCGCCCGTACCGACCCTCTGGAGACTCCGTGCTCGACGCCGCATTCTTCCGCCGCTGGATGACCGGGGCGGCCGCCCTGATCAGCCGGGAGGCGGACCGGCTGACCTTGCTCGACTCGCCCATCGGCGACGCGGACCACGGCACCAATCTGCACCGCGGGTTCAGTGCCGTGGCGACCGCCCTGGAGCGGGAGGAGACGCCCACCCCCTCCGCCGTACTGACCCTGTGCGGGCGGCAGTTGATCTCCACCGTCGGGGGCGCCTCCGGTCCGCTGTACGGCACGCTGCTGCGGCGGGCGGGCAAGGCGCTCGGCGAGGCGCCCGAGGTCTCCCGGGAGGAGCTGGCGGCGGCGCTCGGCGCCGGAGTGCAGGCGGTGGCCACCCTGGGCGGCGCCGCCCCCGGCGACAAGACCATGATCGACGCCCTGGCTCCGGCCGCGGAGGCGCTGGCCACCTCCTTCGAGGCCGCGCGCGAGGCCGCCGAGCAGGGCGCCGTGGACACCACCCCGCTCCAGGCCCGCAAGGGGCGGGCCAGTTACGTCGGTGAGCGCAGCATCGGCCACCAGGACCCCGGGGCGACCTCCTCGGCGCTGCTGTTCGCCGCGCTGGCCGAGACCGCCGCGGGCCGGGAGGGCGGGTCCGATGAGTGAGACGGGCACCGGACCGGTCGGCGTCGTCCTCGTCTCGCACAGCGCCGCGCTGGCGCGGGCGACCGCCGAGCTGGCCACGGGTCTCGCGCCGGGCGGCGGCGAGGTCCTGATCGAGGCGGCGGGCGGCACCGAGGACGGCGCCCTCGGCACCAGCGCCGCGCTCATCGTCGCCGCCGCGCGGGCGGTGGACCGCGGTGCGGGCGTCGCGGTCCTCGCCGACCTCGGCAGCGCGGTCCTCACGGTGAAGACCCTCCTCGCCGAGGAGGACGAACTGCCCCCGGGCACCCGCCTGGTGGACGCCCCCTTCGTCGAGGGCGCGGTGGCGGCCTACGTCAGCGCCGCGGCCGGAGCGGACCTCGACGCGGTGGCCGCGGCGGCGGCCGACGCCTACGCGTACCGCAAGGTCTGAGGAGCCGGGCGGTCCGGAGGGCGGGCGGGGGCTGGGCCTGACGGGTGGGAACCGGGGGCCGAGCCCGGCGGATCCGGGCCGCGCCGGTCCGGCGGCCCGAGCAGGGCCGACCCGGCGGATCCGAGCGGCATGCACCCCGGCCGGTCCACCCGCGCGGACACCGGAAGCAGCCGCGAACCCCCGCCCTCCGAGTCGCGCCGCCGCACCGCCCTCCCACCGTATGGCGGAGCCGGTCACCTGCCCGGACCGCGCCCGCATGCGCCGCGCGCCCAAGGGGCCTTGGCTCGGACCAGAGCAGCACGGCCGCTCCCCCTCCTCGGCGGCACACCCGGCGTACCGTCGTCCGTGCCGCCGGAGGAAGCATGCGTACCGCGCCCCTCGTCCGCACCGGACTCGCCCTCGTGGCCGCCGCCCTGCCGCTCACCGCCGCCGGTGCGGCGCAGGCCGCCCCGGAGTTCACCGTCACCGCGCAGGGGGACTCCGTGCATCTGCGCACCGGCGCCTGCGCCCAGGGCGGCCTCGCGAAACTGGTCGCCACCGGGCGGGCCAACCCCGTACAGGGGCGTACCGCCACCCTCAAGGCGGGCGGTGAGCGCCGCACGGCCTCCTGGTCGGAGCTCGACGCGGGCGTCTACACGGTGAGCGTGCTCTGCCGGGACGGCTCCTCCCCCGGTGCCCGTACGGTCCGGGTGCCGGGCTCCGCGCTGTCGGTCTCGGCGCCGAACGCGGCCCCGACGACCACCCCCACCATCTCGGCGACCTCGGCACCGCCGCCCAGCCCGCGGCCCACCGTCAGCGCCTCGCCCTCGCGGGGCGTGCAGGGCGGGCTCGGCGGCTCCCGCGACGACTACAGCACCCTGGTCCTCGCGGGCGGCGGCGCCCTGGTCGCCGCCGCGGCGGGCGGAACCCTCTGGCAGCTGCGGCGGCTGTCCCGGCGCCGCCCGTCCTGATCCCGAGGACGGCCGGGCGGCCGGGCGGCCGGGTCAGCCCGCGTCCGTCCGGTCCGCCTCGTCCTTTCCGGGCGCCGCCTCGTCCTTTCCAGGCAACGCCTCGCCCTCCCCGGGCGCCGTCTCGTCCGCGTCGTCCTCCCCCGGTGCCGCCTCGTCCCCGGCGGGCGGCTGCCCCGGGAGGCCGGCCAGGACCTCGCCGAGCCACTCCACCCAGAAGCTCTCCATCATGATGCCGCCGCGCAGGACGAGGTGGTGGACACGTCCGCGCTCGGTGTCCTCGGGCGGTGCGAAGTCGCGCTTCTCCATCTCCTGGTACGCCGCCAACTGGGCGCGGTGCAGGTCGAGATGGCGGCGCAGCTCGGGTTCGAGGCCCTCGGTGCCGACCACTCCGGAGGCGCGCAGCCGCAGCAGCAGCGGGTCGCGCGGGCGTTTGGGCTCGTCCTGCTCGGCCTTCCAGCGGATCAGCTCGGCGCGGCCCGCGGGCAGGACCTCGTACTCCTTGCGTTTGCCGCGGGCGGGCTGCGGGGCGGGGATGGCCCGGATCTGCCCCTCGCGCTCCAGACGGCCCAGTTCCCGGTAGATCTGCTGGTGGGTGGCGGACCAGAAGTAGCCGATCGACTTGTCGAATCTGCGGGTGAGTTCGAGACCGGAGGACGACTTCTCCAGCAGGGCGATGAGGATCGCGTGCGGCAGGGACATGGACAGATCCTAAGGAGGGGTGCCGCGGCGCCGGACGGCCCGGCCGCGGCGCACCGCGGCCGGGCGGCGGTTCACAGGGCGGCGGCGAGTTCGGTGCCCTGCTTGATGGCGCGCTTGGCGTCGAGTTCGGCGGCGACGTCGGCGCCCCCGATGAGGTGCACGCTGCGGCCCGTGGCGAGCAGCTCCTCGTACAGGTCGCGCCGGGGCTCCTGGCCGGTGCACAGGACGACGGTGTCCACGGCGAGCACCTCGGGCTGCCCGTCCACGGTGAGGTGCAGGCCCTCGTCGTCGATCCGCTCGTAGGTGACACCGGCGACCATGTTGACGCCGCGGTGGCGCAGTTCGAGGCGGTGGATCCAGCCGGTGGTCTTGCCGAGCCCGGCGCCGACCTTGGAGGTCTTGCGCTGGAGCAGGTGCACGGTGCGCTGCTGGGCGGGGCGCGCGGGTGCGGTGAGGCCGCCGCCGGTGGCGTACCCGGTGTCGACGCCCCAGTGGCGGAAGAAGACCTCCGGGTCGGCGCTCGCGTGGTCGCCCTCGTCGGTGAGGAACTCGGCCACGTCGAAGCCGATGCCCCCGGCGCCGAGGATCGCGACCCGCTCGCCGACCGGCACCTCCTCGCGCAGCACGTCGAGGTAGCCGACCACACTGGGGTGGTCGATCCCGGCGATCTCCGGGATCCGCGGGCTGACCCCGGTGGCGACCACGATCTCGTCGTACTCCTCCCCGGCCAGCTTCTCCGCGCTGACCGCGGTGCCCAGGCGCACGTCCACGCCGTGCTCGGCGAGCTGGTGGCGGAAGTAGCGCAGCGTCTCGTCGAACTCCTGCTTGCCGGGGACCTTGCGGGCGACGTTGAGCTGACCGCCGATCTCCTGGGCGGCGTCGTAGAGGGTGACCTCGTGGCCGCGTTCGGCGGCGGAGACGGCGCAGGCGAGCCCGGCGGGACCGGCGCCGATGACACCGACGCGTTTGCGCCGCCGGGTGGGCGCGAGGACGAGTTCGGTCTCGTGGCAGGCCCGCGGGTTGACCAGGCAGGAGGTGATCTTGAGGCTGAAGGTGTGGTCGAGGCAGGCCTGGTTGCAGCCGATGCAGGTGTTGATCGCCTCGGACTTCTCGGCCCGCGCCTTGGCCACGAAGTCGGGGTCGGCGAGGAGCGGCCGGGCCAGCGAGACCATGTCGCAGACGCCGTCGGCGAGCAGGTCCTCGGCGATCTCGGGGGTGTTGATCCGGTTCACCGCGACCAGCGGCACGCCCACCTCGCCCATGACCTTCTTGGTCACCCAGGCGTAGGCCCCGCGCGGCACCGAGGTGGCGATGGTGGGGATGCGCGCCTCGTGCCAGCCGATACCGGTGTTGATGATGCTGGCCCCGGCCGCCTCGACGGCGCGGGCCAGGGTGAGCACCTCCTCCAGGGTGGAGCCGCCGGGGACCAGGTCCAGCATGGAGAGCCGGTAGATCAGGATGAAGTCGGGGCCCACCCGCTCGCGGACCCGCCGGACGATCTCCACCGGGAAGCGCATCCGGTTCTCGTAGGAGCCGCCCCAGCGGTCCTCGCGGTGGTTGGTGGCGGCGGCGATGAACTCGTTGATGAGGTAGCCCTCGGAGCCCATGATCTCGACGCCGTCGTAGCCCGCCTCCTTGGCCAGCTCGGCCGCGCGCGCGAAGTCCTCGATGGTCTGCTCGATCTCCTCCTCGCTCAGGGCGTGCGGCGGGAAGGGGCTGATGGGCGCCTGGAGGGCGCTCGGGGCGACGAGGTCCTCGTGGTAGGCGTACCGGCCGAAGTGCAGGATCTGCATGGCGATCCGGCCGCCCTCGCGGTGCACCGCCTCGGTGATCACCCGGTGCTCGGCGGCCTCCTCGGCGGTGGTCAGCTTGGCGCCGCCCGCCCAGGGCCGGCCGACCTCGTTCGGGGCGATGCCGCCGGTGACGATGAGGCCGACACCGCCGCGGGCGCGGGCCGCGTAGAAGGCGGCCATCCGCGCGAAGCCGTCCTCGGCCTCTTCGAGTCCGACGTGCATCGAGCCCATGAGCACGCGGTTGGGCAGGGTGGTGAAGCCCAGATCGAGGGGTTCGAGCAGGTGCGGGTATCGGCTCATGGGGGTCCTCCGTGGGAGTTCTCGTCGAGTCTGTTCTAGGGCAGCCGGAGGCGCTTGTGCAACAAGTTGCACAAGACTGTGCCGCGCGCCACTTCCCCCGGACGGGGCAGCCGCGTGCGCATCCGGCGGACGGATCAGGACCGAAGGGGTTGTACGGTGCGACCACGCGCCCCGGACAGGACGAGGGAGTACGGATGCACCAGGGCACCGAGCCGCGCACCGCGGCCGCGGAAACGGCACTGCGGGTGCTGCACCGCGAGATCACCGCCCTCTCGCGACGGGCCAGGTCCACCGCGGCCCGCACCCACCCGGAACTCTCGCTGGTCTCCTTCACCCTGCTCAGCCATCTGGAGGACCGCGGGGGCTGCACCGCCACCGACCTCGCCGCCCACTACGCCCTCGACAAGTCGACGGTCAGCCGCCAGGTCGCCGCCCTGGAGAAGGCGGGCTTCGTGGAGCGCCGGGTGCCGCCCGAGGACCACCGCGTCCAGGTGCTCCAGCTGACCGCGAAGGGCACCGCGGTCCTGGGCGAGGCGATGCGGCTGCGCGGGGCGCTGATCCGCGAGCGCCTCGCCGACTGGCCGGAGGAGGACCTGGAGCGCTTCGCCGGGTACCTGGTCCGCTACAACGACGCCGTCAGCGGCTGAGGAGCACCCGGCGGCGTCCAAGGGGCAGCGCCGGACGATCACTTGCGGCAGACTCGGCCACCAGCCGGTGTCCAGTTCGGTGTCCAGTTCCGGGAGCCCAGATGATCGTCCCGTTCGCAGTGCGCGACTTCCTCGACCGTGCCACCACCGTCTACGGCGACCGGGTGGGCGCCGTGGACGAGCCGCAGCAGCCGGCCCGCCCCTGGGAAGGGCTCAGCTACCGCAGGATCGGCGAACTCGCCCGCGCCCAGGCGGCCGGCCTGGACGGGCTCGGCGTCCCGCACGGCGCTCGGGTCGCCGTGGTCTCCCCCAACAGCGCCCGGCTGCTCACCTCCTTCTACGGGGTGAGCGGGTACGGGCGGGTCCTCGTCCCGGTGAACTTCCGGCTGACCGCCGAGGAGGTGCGCTACATCGTCGAGGACTCCGGGGCCGAAGTGCTCCTGATCGACCCGGAGTTGACCGAGCGGCTCGCCGGGGTGGAGTGCCGGCACACCTTCACCCTCGGCGAGGAGACCGACGCCCGGCTGTACGACTTCGCCACCGGGCCGAAGCTGCCGGAGCCGGACGAGAACGCCACCGCCACCCTCAACTACACCAGCGGCACCACGGCCCGGCCCAAGGGCGTCCAGATCACCCACCGCAACATCTGGGTCAACGCGACCACCTTCGCCTTGCACGCCGGGGTGAGCGACCGGGACGTCTATCTGCACACCCTGCCGATGTTCCACGCCAACGGCTGGGGCATGCCCTTCGCGATGGCCGCGCTCGGCGTCCCGCAGATCGTGCTGCGCAAGGTCGACGGCGCCGAGATCCTGCGCCGGGTCGCCGCCCACGGGGTGACCGTGATGTGCGCGGCCCCGGCCGTGGTCAACGCCGTGCTCGCCGCCGCGCAGTCCTGGGAGGGCGAGATCCCCGGCCGGGACCGGGTGCGGATCATCGTGGCGGGCGCCCCGCCCCCGACCCGTACGGTGGCCCGCGTGGAGGCCGAGCTCGGCTGGGAGTTCCTGCAGATCTACGGGCTGACCGAGACCTCCCCGCTGCTCACCGTCAACCGCGGCCGCGCCGAGTGGGACGCGCTGCCGCCGGAGGAGCGTGCGGGCAAGCTGGTCCGGGCGGGGGCGCCCGCGCTCGGGGTCTCGCTGCGCACCTCGGAGCAGGGCGAGGTGCTGGCCCGCTCCAATGTCGTCCTGGAGGGCTACTGGCGCCAGCCCGAGGCGAGCGCCGAGGCGCTGCGGGACGGCTGGTTCCACACCGGTGACGGCGGGACCCTCGACGAGGAGGGCTACCTCACCATCAGCGACCGCCAGAAGGACGTGATCATCACCGGCGGCGAGAACGTCTCCTCCGTCGAGGTGGAGGACGCCCTCTTCAGCCACCCCGCGGTGGAGGAGGTCGCGGTGATCGGCGTGCCCGACGAGAAGTGGGGCGAGACCATCAAGGCCCTGGTGGTCCGCGCCCCGGACACCGAGGTGGACGAGGCCGAGCTGATCCGGCACTGCAAGGACCGCCTCGCCGGGTACAAGGCGCCCACCTCGGTGGAGTTCCGCGACACCCTCGCCCGCACGGCCACCGGCAAGCTCCAGAAGTTCAAGCTGCGCGAGCCGTACTGGCAGGGGCGCGAGCGCGGAGTGAACTGACGATCCGTCGACTGACGATCCGTCAGGTGACGTGTCATCGGCTGACAGCCCATCAACTCGACGCCATCGCCGCTGAGTTCGCCCCGCGCGGCCCGCCCCGGTGAAGCACGGGTCGGGCCCCGCGGTCGCCGCGGTCAGTCGCCGTCCGGCTCCGGGTGGCTGCCGTACGGGCGGGTGAGGATCTCCATGCCGTGGCCTGCCGGGTCCATGAAGTACAGGCCCCGGCCGCCGTCGTTGCGGTTGATCTCGCCCGGCTGCTCGCGGTGCGGATCGGCGAAGTAGGCGGTGCCGCCGCCCTCGATCCGGGCGAGGGCGGCGTCGAACTCCTCCTCGGAGATCAGGAAGGCGTAGTGCTGGAGGGCGATCGACTCCGCGGGGACGGTGGCGAAGTCGAGGGTGACGCCGTTGGCGGTGGTGAGGGGGATGAAGGGGCCCCACTCGGGGCCGGTCTCCAGACCGAGGATGCGGGCGAGGAAGTCCGCCGACTCCCGGTTGTCACGGGCGTGGACGATGAGGTGGTTGAGCTCTGCTGACACGGTGGAATGCCTCCGAGGGCACACTCACGGCACCTCCATGCCTCACCCGGTCGGTGACCGGCACGCGATGCCGTGACGTGATCGTAGGCGGCGGATCCGGGGCCGTCGAGCCACCGGTGCGGCGGACGCCGGGGCAGCGGGTTCAGGGCCGCCCGGCCGCCGGGACGCGCTCCGCCGCGGGCGGCGGCCCGGGCGGTGTCCCCTCGCCGAAGGGGCGCCCGCCGAGCTGTTCGCGGTGGTGCGGGGTCAGCCAGCCGGAGAGGTCGGGGCCGAGCGGCACGATGCCGGTCGGGTTGATGCCGGTGTGCACCTGGTAGTAGTGCCGCTTGATGTGGTCGAAGTCGACCGTGTCCCCGAAGCCGGGGGTCTGGTAGAGGTCGCGTACATAGGCCCAGAGCACCGGGTCCTCGGCGATCTTGCGCACATTGCACTTGAAGTGGCCGTGGTACACGGCGTCGAAGCGGACCAGGGTGGTGAAAAGCCGGATGTCGGCCTCGGTGATCTGGTCCCCCACCAGGTAGCGGCGGTTCGCGAGCCGCTCGGAGAGCGCGTCGAGGCGGGCGAACAGGGCCCGGCAGGCGTCCTCGTAGGTCTTCTGCTCGTGGGCGAAGCCGCACCGGTAGACGCCGTTGTTCACATCCCGGTAGACGTCCTCGGCGACCTCGTCGATCTCCTCGCGCAGGGCGGGCGGGTACAGCTCGGGGGCGCCCTCGCGGTGCAGGGCGGTCCACTCGGTGGCGAGGTCCAGGGTGATCTGCTGGAAGTCGTTGGTGACCAGCCTGCCGCTCGGCACCTCGACCACGGCGGGCACGCTCACCCCGCCCGGGTAGTCGGTCTCCCGGGCGTCGTAGGCCTCGTGCAGGTAGCGGATGCCGAGCACCGGGTCGCGGTCGTCGGGGTCGAGGGTGAAGCGCCAGCTGCGGTGGTCCTGGATCGGATCGGCCACCGCGAGCGAGAGGGCGCCCTCCAGGCCGAGCAGCCGGCGCGAGACCAGGGCCCGGCTCGCCCAGGGACAGGCCTTGCTCACCACGAGCCGGTAGCGCCCGGGCTCGACGGGCCAGCCGTCGCGCCCGTCGGCGGTCACCCGGTCCGTGAAGTGGCTGCGCGAGCGCTTGAAGGGCTTCTTGCCGTAGGTGGCGTTGCCGCCGTCGATCCCGGCCGTGCCGCTCATCACGGATCTCCTCAGTTCGCCGATACGCGGGTGTTGCCCCGCCCGCCCTACTCTTCCCGCAGCCCCGGGTGATCCACACGGCCCGCGGGTGTTCCGGGCCGCTTCAGGCCACCGGCGGGAACCAGGTCGGCTCCTCGGCGAGCGCCTGCTTGATGCGGCGCAGGCCGGTCTCGTGGATCCGGGGCAGGGCGTCGACCTCGAACCAGCCGACCTCCAGCGACTCGTCGTCGTTGACCCGCGCCTCGCCGCCGACCGCGCGGCAGCGGAAGGTGATGTCCATGAACTGGCAGATGTCGCTGTTCTCGTACTGGACGGGCTGCCCGGCCTCGACGAGGACGACCCGCTCGGGCACGCAGCGCACCGCGGTCTCCTCGTAGACCTCGCGCACCGCGCAGGCCGCGGGCTGCTCGCCGGGGTCGGGGATGCCGCCGATGACCGACCACCGGCCGTTGTCGGACCGGCGGCCGAGGAGCACCCGGCCCGCGTCGTCGAAGACGATGGCGGTCACCCCCGGCAGCCACAGGAGCTGGTGCCCGGCGCTCGCGCGCAGGGTGCTGATGAACTCAGGTGTAGCCATGCCCCCGACCCTAACCGGGGGCTCCGCCTCAGGCCGGACGTCCCCGGCGCGCGAACCGGCGCCGCGCCGCGGGGGCCAGCGCCCGGCCGAGCCCGCCCGCGCCGACCAGGACGAGCAGGCCCTCGGGGAGGGTGCCGAGCCGGGTGGCCGGGGTCCGGGAGGAGCGCAGCGGCACCTCCTCGACGAGCGACTCGGCGGTGAACATCTTCGTCTTCTCGACGATCCGCCCGTCCGGCATGATCACCGCGCTGACCC
The DNA here is from genome assembly GCF_025643355.1 of Streptomyces sp. SCSIO ZS0520. Taxonomy (NCBI): domain Bacteria; kingdom Bacillati; phylum Actinomycetota; class Actinomycetes; order Kitasatosporales; family Streptomycetaceae; genus Streptomyces; species Streptomyces sp. SCSIO ZS0520. The sequence continues at coordinate 271,433 of NZ_CP092644.1, forward strand.
CGCTGGTGACCGGCACCGCGACGGTCCTGCTGTGCTCGACGGCCCGGATCCGGGACATCGCCAGCTGCTGGTAGGTCATCTCGCTGTGCCCGAAGGTGGCGTTGTTGCTCGGTACGGAGATCATCTGGGCCCCGTCCTCGACGGCGTCGCGCACCGCCCAGTCGAAGGCCGCCTCGTAGCAGGTGGCGAGACCGACCCGGGCGTTCGCCATCCGGAACACACCGGGCCGGCTCCCCCGGCTGAAGTCCTGGCGGACCATGTCCACATCGGAGCTGAAGACGCTGATCAGGGACCGCAGCGGGATGTACTCGCCGAAGGGCTGGACCTGCCGCTTGTTGTAGCGGTCGACCGGGCCCTTGCGCGGGTCCCACAGCACCTGCTGGTTGTAGAGCCTGTCCCCGTCCTCCACCACCGCGCCGATGGAGACGGGCGCCCCGACGGCCCGTACCGCGTCCTCGATGACCGCGCGGGCGTCGCCGTTGGTGAAGGGGTCGATGTCGGAGGAGTTCTCCGGCCACAGGACGAGGTCCACCTCGCCCGGGGAGATCCGGTCGGCGAGCCGCCGCGTCTCGCGGGCGTGGTAGTCGAGCACGGCCCGGCGCTGGGCGTTGAATTCCAGACCCGCGCGCGGCACATTGCCCTGGATGAGCGCCACCGTGGTGGTGCCGTCCTCCGCCTCGTCGCTGACCAGGGCGCGGGAGCCGAGGGCGGCGAGCAGCGGCAGCAGCAGGGCGCCGAGGGCGAGCGCGGCGAACGTCCGCCGCGGGGGGCGTCCGGCCCGCGCCGCCACCAGGAGCCGGACCGCCTCGTACAGGCCGAAGCCGGTGAGGACCACCGCGAAGCCGAGTACGGGCGTACCGCCGAGCGCGGCCAGCGGCAGGAAGACCCCGTCCGCCTGGCCGAAGGCGACCTTGCCCCAGGGGAAGCCGCCGAAGGGGGCCCGGGCGCGCGCGGCCTCGGTCAGGATCCACACGCCCGCGGACCACAGGGGCGCCCCCGGCAGCCGGGAGACCACCGCGATCCCGGCACCGGCCGCGCCGACGAAGAGGGCCTCGATCGCGGCGAGGGCGAGCCAGGGCACGGGGCCGACCTCGACGCCGGTCCACACCAGGAGGGGCAGCAGGAAGCCGAGCCCGAAGAGGTAGCCGAGCCCGAGACCGGCCCGGGCCCGGCGGCCGCGCAGGCACCAGGCCAGGGCGGCGAAGGCGGGCAGCGCCAGCCACCAGACCGTACGCGGCGGGAAACTCAGGTAGAGCAGGACACCGGCGAGGGCCGCGGTCAGCGGCCGGACCAGGCGGCGCAGCAGACGCACCCGGCGCGAGGCGGCGGCCGGGGGCGGATCGAGGCGTTCCGCGTCGTCTGCGGTGGTGGCGGTGGCGGTCACTCGGGGAGTCTACGGCGGTGCGGGGCGGTCGCGGAGCGGGCCCCTGTCCGGCCCCCCTGTCCGGCCTGGGGTCTGTCGTCCGATCCGGACGGGAGGCCCTAGGCGGCCGAACCGGCGGGCTCCGGGCGCAGCCGGTCGCGGATGATGCGGACGGCGGACTCGGCATCGTCGACGGTGATGGTGAAGATGTGCCCGTCGCCGAGCATGAGCATGACGCCCTCACCGCGCCGCACGATCACGGCGGTGCCCTTCTCGGGGCGCCAGCGGTAGCCCCAGCCGCCCCAGTGCCGGGGGGTGACAGTCGGGACGAAGTCGGCCGTGACGACCTGGTCGAGGGGGATCCGGCGGCGCGGCAGCCCGATGTGCCCGCAGCGGATCTCCAGGTGGTCGCGGTCCACCTTCACGGCGACGTGCACGAAGGCGAGCGTGCCGAAGAGGACGAGCAGCCCGGCGGCGATGCAGCCGACGACCGACATCACCAGGGGTGCGTTGCCCGAGTTCCATGCCGAGTCGACGGCCAGCTCGACGCCGAGGGCGATGCAGCCGCCGCCGATCAGGGCGAGCAGCCATTGGACACGGTTGGTGGCCCGGCCGTGCCAGGTCTCGTGCGGGTCGGCGGTCGCGCCCGCGTGGCGGTTCTCGCTCATGGACCCGAGCGTACGCACGATCCGCGCAGCTGGCAGTGGCGCAGGAAACACTGCGACGAAATCGGGACACAAGGCATAGATCGTTCTACGCGCGGAGCACCGGAGACCGCGCTGGTCGGCGGGGGTGCGAGGGGGCCGGGTACCGCCGCGGCGCCATCTCCGGCATGGGCATGAGGAAACAGCCCGCGCTGGCCGGGTCGCTCAGCGCGCGGCGCTCGCCGCGGTGAGCAGCCTGCCGTCCGCGTAGGCCTTCGCGGGCTCGGGGAGCCCGCCCTCGCGCCCGCTCAGGAGCACGGTGAGGCCGCCGGTGGGGGGCGCCTCCGGGGCGGGGTGCTCGCCGAGGCGCCGCAGGGCCTGGGCGGCGACGGCGCCCGCCGAGCCGTGCAGCACCAGCGGCGGGAGCCCGGGCTGCTGGAGGGCTGCGCGGATCCGCTCGGCGACCAGCTCGTAGTGGGTGCAGCCGAGGACGACGGTGGTCACCTCGGGCGGGGTGAGGGCCGCGGCGGCGGTGATCGCCCCGTCGATCGCCCGCTCGTCGGCGTGCTCGACGGCGTCCGCGAGGCCGGGGCAGGGCACCTCGGTGACCTCGGCGGAGCCCGCGAACCGCGCGATCAGGTCGCGCTGATAGGGGCTCCCGGTGGTGCCCGGCGTGGCCCAGATGGCGACCGGGCCGCCGCCCGCCGCGGCGGGCTTGATCGCCGGAACCGTGCCGACGACCGGCAGCCCCGGCTCGAAGCGGGAGCGCAGGACGGGCAGGCCGTGCACCGTGGCGGTGTTGCAGGCGACGATCAGGGCCCCGGGTCCGTACCCGACGGCGGCCTCCGCGGCGGCCAGCGCGCGCGCCGCGATGTCCTCGGGCGCGCGGGGCCCCCACGGCATGCCCGGCGGGTCGCAGGAGAGCAGGAGGTCGGCGTCCGGGCGCAGGCGGCGCACCGCGGCCGCGGCGGCGAGCAGTCCGATACCGGAGTCCACGAGCGCGATCTTCACCCGCTCACCCTAAGGGATCGGCCGCCGCACCCCGGGGCCGTGCGGCACACTGCCACGGTGAGCGCCCTCCTGTGGATCTGTGCTTTCTCGCTGCTCGCCTGGCTGTGGCTGCTGCTGTGCCAGGGCTACTTCTGGCGTACGGATGTCCGGCTGCCCCCCGGCGCCGAACCCGCGCGCTGGCCTTCCGTGGCGGTGGTGGTGCCGGCCCGCGACGAGGCGGCCGTGCTGCCCCGGAGCCTTCCCTCGCTGCTGGCCCAGGAGTATCCGGGTCCGGCGCGGATCTTCCTCGTCGACGACAACAGCACCGACGGCACCGGGGAGTTGGCCGCGGAGCTGGGGCGTGCGCCGGGCGCGCTCCCCCTGACGGTGCTCAGCGCGCCGGAGCCCGCGGCGGGCTGGACCGGGAAGCTGTGGGCGGTACGGCACGGGATCGAACGGGCGCGTGACACGGACCCCGCGTACCTGCTCCTGACCGACGCGGACATCGCGCACGAGCCCGACAGCCTGCGCGCGCTGGTGGCGGCGGCCGAGGGCGGCGGCTACGACCTGGTCTCGCTGATGGCGCGGCTGCGGGTGGACAGCGCCTGGGAGCGGCTGATCGTGCCCGCCTTCGTCTACTTCTTCGGGCAGCTCTACCCGTTCCGGTGGGTCAACCGCCGGGGCGGGCGCACCGCGGCGGCGGCCGGGGGCTGCGTGCTGCTGCGCACCGCGGCGGCGGAGCGGGCGCGGATCCCGGAGTCCATCCGGGGCGCCGTCATCGACGATGTCTCGCTGGCCCGGGAGGTGAAACGCGGCGGCGGGCACATCTGGCTGGGCCTCGCCGAGCGGGTGGACAGCGTCCGCCCCTATCCGCGCCTCGCCGACCTCTGGCGGATGGTGGCACGCAGTGCCTACGCCCAGCTGCGGCACCAGCCGCTGATCCTGCTCGGCACCGTGCTCGGCCTCGCCCTGGTCTATCTCGCCCCGCCCGCCGGGCTGTTGACAGGGCTGGTCCGCGGTGAGGGCGCCCTGGCGCTCACCGGCGGCGCGACCTGGCTGCTGATGGCGGGGAGTTACGCCCCGATGCTGCGCCACTACCGGCAGACGCTCTGGCTGGCGCCGCTGCTGCCCCTGGTGGCGGCGCTGTACCTGCTGATGACGGTGGACTCGGCGGTGCAGCACTACCGGGGACGCGGCGCCGCCTGGAAGGGCCGGACCTACCCGAAGCCCGCCGCCGGGCCCGCGGTCGACGGCAGCGCGCACACCTCGGACGAGCGGATCCCCCGGGCGGCTCCCGAACAGCCTTGAGCAGCAAGGGGATTCGCCCCCTTCGCCCGCTTTCGGTGCCGCGCACCCCGCACGGCCGGGCCCCGGCTTCCGGATCGCGGGGAGAGCCCTCGCCGGGGCCTTCCGCTTCCGCGAGCGGGAAGCGGGGCCCATTCCGTCCGCACGGCCGGTTTCGGGGCCGGAGGCTTTTCGCTCGCCCCGCGGATTTGTCATGTCCTCGGATGACTGGACGGCAGCCCGCGCACAGGGCTTTCACAGCGCGTCCGCGAACGCCGAAACCCGCGATCTTGCTGGGCCCTCGCCCCTGATCGCCCGCTACCGGCAACGCTCGGGGAACTTCACTTTTACGCGTTTCCTACACGCCGTAGCGACCGATTTTGCCGAGTTCGCTCGCATTGCGGATCGTCGGCCTCAGCAAGCGCTCAAAACAACCTTCTTATCGGTCTCCCCAACCAGCACATCGTGGGCTTAACTTATTGGCATGACCTCCCCCCGCTCCACATATGGCGGCGGTTACTACTCCGCGCCGTCCTTCCCGGACACTCCGATCTACGACTCCCTGGTCGCCGAGCGGGGCACACCCCAGATCGCTCCGATCCGGGTCCCCGCCGCGTACGAGAGCAGCAGTCATCTGCCCGCTCTCCCGTCGGCGCTTCCCGCGCTGCCCTCGGCGCCGCAGCAGCCGCAGTACGGCTATCCGCCGGCGCAGCACGCCGGGCTGCAGCAGGCCCCGGCGCCGTACATCCCGCAGCAGGTGCCGCCCCGCGGCTACCAGGCGCAGCAGGCCCCGCAGCGGCCGATGGCGACCGGCACGGGCTACGAGGCCATGCGCCCTGCGGCGCCTCGGCCCGCCGCCCCGCGCCCCGCGGCGCCGCGCCAGGCTCCCGGGCCGTACGAGGACCCGTACCAGAGACAGCAGCAGTACCGGGCGTACTGACGCCCGGGTCCGGGCCCGTGCGGCCCGGACCGCAGGACCGAGCAGGATGCCCCGCGCGGGGCCGGACGGATTTGCCGGGTGGGCCCGAGTCCCGACCCGGACGGGAGGAACCGGCCGTCCCCGCGCGGGGTTTCCTCGTGCCCTCGTGCGCGCGGCGCGCGCCGGTCCGTGCGCCCCCGCGTCCCTCTCCCACCCCGTGTCCCAGGGGCGGTCATTGGCCGATACCCGCCCGGGGAACCCTTCCGCAGGGCACACTCGTTGGGAGCGGTGATCCGTCGCGACCGGCAGCAGGGGGCTGCCGCCGCCTGCCGTCCCCCGGGCGTCAGGTGCTCAGGTCGCGGCTGAACGGACTGGAGGGGGTGGGTCGTTGCGGACGATCCGCGGACTGTGGCGCTGGCGGGGCAATCCACTCTGGCGCCGGACCGATCGCATCGAGGGCTGGGCCGCCCTCGCGACACTGCTCTGCGTCCTCCTGGGCGCACCGCTCGTCGGCGTGGTCAGCGGCACCCTGTGCCATCAGGCGCTGCTCGACGCGGCCCGCGAACAGCGCGCGCAGCGCAAGGCGATGACCGCCGTCGTGATCCGCCCGGTCCGCCCGGCTTCCTTCGACACCGACCCCGAAACCGCCCCGGTACGCGAGGGGTTGAGCCGCGCCGTCGCCAAGTGGACGGCGCCGGACGGGACTTCGCACACCGGCGCGGTCAAGACGTACTTGCGCACCCCGAGGACGGGCGACCGCTTCCGGATATGGACCGACAAGCAGGGCAGGCCGGTCACCCGCCCGATGAACCGGGCCGCGGCGGCCACCCACTCCGTGCTCGCCGGATTCGGCGGCGCCCTGGCCACCGCGGGGGCGGCCGAGGGCACCCGGCAGCTGGTCATGTGGCGTCTGGTGCGGCGCCGGCACGCGGAGTGGGACCGCGCCTGGGACAAAGCGGGGCCGGACTGGGGCAGGACGGGCACCGGCAGCTGAGCGAGCGGCCGCCGAGGTCAGCAACGCCCGCACCACGCGCTACGGTTGACCGGCCAACCCAGCGGCGGCAGGCACGATCCCGCGTACGACGAGGTGGGGACAGAACTACCCATGGCACAGGGCACGGTCCAGGTGACGCACACCGGCACTTCGCGGTGGCGGCGCCGCACGGGCGAGTACGCCTCGCTGTCGGCCGCCCTGGAGGCCGCCGCCGACGGAGACGTCCTCACCGTCGCCCCCGGCACCTATCGCGAGAATCTGGTCGTCCAGCGCGCGGTCACCCTGCGCGGCCCCGAGGGCGGCGCGGGCTCGGTGCGGATCGCGCCGGCCGAGGGGGTCCCGCTGACCGTGCGCGCCCCGGCGACCGTGCAGGGCCTCCAGGTCGAGGGCCAGGACGCCGCGGCGCCCGCCCTGCTCGTCGAGGAGAGCACCCCGGAGATCACCGACGTCCGGGTGGTCACCCGCTCCGCCGCCGGGATCGAGGTGCGCGGCGGCGCCCGCCCGACGGTCCGCCGCTGCACCGTGGACAATCCGGCGGGCGTCGGCATCGCCGTCCTGGAGGGCGCGGCGGGCCTCTTCGAGGAGTGCGAAGTCGTCGCCGCGGGGCAGTCCGGGATCGCGGTGCGCGGCGGCGCCCGTCCGCGCCTCGAGCGGTGCCGGGTCCACCACACCGCGGGGGCCGGGCTCTCGGTGACCGGCGAGCAGTCCGGCGTCGAGGCGGTGGGCTGCGAGATCTACGAGGTGCGCGGCTCGGGCGTGCAGGTCACCCAGCGGGCCGGCGCCCAGCTCACCGACTGCGATGTGCACCGCACCACCGCCGACGGCGTCACCCTCGACACCGACGCGGTGCTCACCCTCGCCGACAGCCGCATCCACGACATCCCCGAGAACGCCGTGGACCTGCGCTCCCGCTCGGTGCTCACCCTGACCCGCTCCACCGTCTCCCGCTTCGGCCGCAACGGCCTCTCCGTCTGGGACCCGGGCACCCGGGTGGACGCCCACGAGTGCGAGATCCACGAGAGCACCGGCGACTATCCGGCGGTCTGGATCAGCGACGGCGCCGCCGCCGTCCTCGACTCCTGCCGGGTGCACGACGTGCCCGACGCCCTCTTCGTCCTGGACCGCGGCTCCCGCGCGGACGTGGTCGACAGCGACCTCTCCCAGGTCCGCAACACCGCCGTCTCGGTGAGCGACGGCGCCACCGCCCAGCTCGACGACTGCCGGATCCGGGACGCGGCCACCGGCGCCTGGTTCCGCGACCACGGCAGCGGCGGCACCCTCTCCGGCTGCACCGTCGACGGCACCCAGACCGGGGTCATCGTCACCAAGGGCGCCGACCCCACGGTGGAGCGCTGCACCGTCTCCTCCCCCGCCGAGGCCGGTTTCTACGTCTCGGCGGACGGCCGGGGCACCTTCCGCTCCTGCCGCGTCTCGGGCAGCGCCGGCTACGGCTTCCATGTCATAGACGGCTGCCGGGCCACCCTGCACAAATGCCGTACGGAGCGCTGCGCGCGCGGCGGTTACGAGTTCGCGGAGGCCACCGGCGCGACGGCCGGTTCGGGTCCGCTGGTCACCGAGTGCACCAGCGACGAGAGCGCCGAGATACGGACACCGGCCGCGGAGACCGCCCCGCTGACCGCGGTGCAGTCGCCGGGGCTCCTCGGGGCGCTGCCCGCCCAGGCCCCGCCGCCCGCCGAGCCCGGTCAGCCGGGCCCGGAGCCGGAGGCCCGCCCCGCCAAGGACGTCCTCGGCGAACTCGACGCCCTGGTGGGCCTGGAGAGCGTCAAGCGGGAGGTGCGGGCGCTCACCGACATGATCGAGGTCGGCCGCCGCCGCAAGGAGGCCGGGCTCAAGGCCGCCTCGGTCCGCCGCCATCTCGTCTTCACCGGCTCCCCCGGCACCGGCAAGACCACGGTCGCGCGGCTGTACGGCGAGATCCTCGCCTCCCTCGGCGTCCTGGAGAAGGGGCACCTGGTCGAGGTCTCCCGGGTCGACCTGGTCGGCGAGCACATCGGCTCCACCGCCATCCGCACCCAGCAGGCCTTCGAACGCGCCCGCGGCGGTGTGCTGTTCATCGACGAGGCCTACGCCCTCTCCCCCGAGGACTCGGGCCGCGACTTCGGCCGGGAGGCCATCGACACCCTGGTCAAGCTGATGGAGGACGAGCGGGACGCGGTCGTGGTGATCGTCGCGGGCTACACCACCGAGATGGAGCGCTTCCTCACCGTCAACCCCGGTGTGGCCTCCCGGTTCTCCCGGGTCATCACCTTCGGCGACTACAGCCCCGAGGAACTCCTCAGCATCGTCGGGCAGCAGGCCGAGGAGCACGAGTACCGGCTCACCGAGGGCGCCACGGAGTCGGTGCTCAAGTACTTCGCGGCGATCCCCAAGGGCCCCGCCTTCGGCAACGGGCGCACCGCCCGCCAGACCTTCGAGGCGATGGTCGAGCGGCACGCGGGCCGGGTCGCCCAGCTCGCCGAGACGAGCACCGACGACCTCAGCCTGCTCTACCCGGAGGACGTGCCCGTACTGGTCTGAGTCCCCTCCTCCCCGGTGCCCGGCCGCGGTCCGGGGACGGCGGCGGGGCGCAGCCGGGCGAGCAGCAGTTCGCGCTCCTCGGCGAAGGCCGGGTCCGCCTGGTACTCGGAGTGGCCGAGGATCGGGGCGGGCAGCGGGAGCAGTTGCGTACGGCCGTAGGCGAGCGGGTCGCGCAGCGGGGGCCGGTCGACCTCGGGGCCCTCGCCCGCGTCCACCCGCACCGGGCCGCCGATGGGGTCGGTCTCCCGGTGGAGGTTGCGCCAGCAGTCGATGTCGCGGTGCAGGGCGTGCAGGGTGCGCGGTCCGAAGTGGGCGGGGAACCAGCGGCCGTAGAGGCGTTCCAGCGGGGAGCCGTAGGTGAGCAGGGCCACCCGGCGGCGGGCGGCGGGCGAGAGCTGCCAGGCCGCGGCGGCAGCGAGCACACTGCCCTGCGAGTGGCCGGAGATCACCAGGCGCCCGCCGGTGGTGCGGGTCCAGGTGGCCATCCGCCAGCTCAGGTCGGGCACCGCGCGCTCGGCGTAGCAGGGGGGCGCGAAGGGGTGCGCGGCGCGCGGCCAGAAGGTGCCGACGTCCCAGAGGATGCCGATGGTGCGGCGGGCCGAGGCGTCACGGTAGGCGCGCCGCCCCGAGGTCACCAGGAGGACGAAACCGAGTCCGATGAACCAGGAGCCGAGGGCCTGCGCCACCTGCGCGCCGCCGGAGACGAAGTCGGCCTCGCCGCGGGCCGCTTCGGCGGGCACCTCCCCGGTGGCCCAGGCACCGGCGAGCGCGGCGGCCCCGAGGAGCAGGGTGAAGCCCGCGGTGACCCCGACCAGGAGCGGCGCCTCGTCGGTGAGCCGGGCCCGGGCGCGGGTGCCCGCGATCCGGCGGGTGCGGATGATGTCGTGCGGCCCGTCCGGGTAGTCGCGGTGCACCTGGGGGATGCCCGCGCGGGTGCGCCTGGTGGTGCGTACCGCGAGGAAGGCGAAGAGCACGAGGAGGGCGAGGAGCAGTACGGGTATGCCGGAGGCCTGCCAGGTCAGCATGACCGGCGGGCCCGGGATCCAGGAGCCCTGGCCCGGGGTGCCGGCACCGTCCAGCCAGTCGCCGACCCGCTGGGCGACACCGCCGGACATGACCCCGCCGAGGGCGCAGGCGAGCATCGTGACCGCGGGGCCGCCCTGACCGCCGAGCGCGGTGCGCGACTCCGGCGCGCGCCGCTGGAGCACGTAGGCGACCACCCCGAGGACGACGACGAGCGCGCCCTGCACCAGGACCAGCGAGCCGAAGGTGAAGTCGCCGGGGAGGCGGCCCTCGGAGCGCCAACGGGGCCTGGACCAGGAGGCGTAGAGGAGGGAGAGGGCGAGCAGGGCGAGCGCCGCGGCGGGCAGCGCGCGCACCAGGCGCCCGTCGCGGCGGTCGTCGGCCCGGCGCTCGCTGCGGCCCCGGCGGCAGACCACCCAGAGCACCAGGGCGAAGCCGAGGGCGAGGGCGCCTTCCAGGACCCGGCCGAGGACGTCGAGGAGTACGGGTCCGCCGTCCCGCCGGTCGAAGCGGGCCGCCGAGGTGCCGACCGCGGCGGCGACGGTGAGCAGCCCGGCGGCGGTGTGCGCGGCGCGCAGCCGGGCGACCAGGCGCCTGCCGTACCAGAAGCCGGGTTCGGCGAGGGCGGTGGCGCTGGTCTCCTCCTTGGCCTCGGCGTCGGGCGGCAGCGGGAGCGCCGACTCGTAGGCGCTCCAGGTCCGGCGGGAGAGGAACCAGAGCAGCCCCATCAGCGCGGCCGGGGCCAGTGAGGCGAGGGCGAGCCGCCGCCCCGGCTGGGACCACCAGCCGCCGCCGGACAGCTCCGGGGAGACGAAGCCGAGCCAGGAGTGCTCGGCGGCGCAGGCCCGGGTGCCCGCGCACTGCCAGGCGGTCAGGTCGAGCGCGACCTCGCAGGCGGCCGCGGTCAGCAGCAGGGTCAGGGTCAGCCCGGCGAGGCGGACGAGCATGCCGTAGCCGCGGACGGCGCGGCTGCGGTGCCGGGAGCTGGGGCGCATCCAGTGCGCGAGGTTGACCACCATGAACGGCAGGAGCAGCAGCCACAGGGCGCGGGAGCCGTTGCCGGAGGTGAGGTTGGACCAGACGTAGGCCTCGGGGATCGGCCGCGGGCGCCCGCCCTCCTCAGCACCCTCGGGCGGGGCCTCGCCCGGCGGGCGGTCCTCGGCGTGCACGTCCTCGGGGCGGCGGTAGACGGCCGCCCGTTCGTCGCCGGTGATCCGCACGGTCCGCGGATCGTCGAGCATCTCGGCCGGTGTGGTGCCGCCGACTCCGTGCACCAGGAGTTCCAGGGCCGGTTCTTCGGCCGGGGCACTCGGGCCGGGCGGGGCGGCTTCTGTGGCACGGTCCACTGTGGCGTCGTCCCCCGTTACCGCGCGTGGTTGGCTGTGCGGGACACCAGGATCGCCGCTCCGGCACTCCTTGTGCACCCCTCGTCACGGAATCTCCCCGATCTTGTGTCCGGTCGACGGCGGCCGGGATCCGCCCCGGGGACGGGCGCCGCGGCCCCGTGCGAGGATGTGTCCCTGCTGGTGGGCCCGGTGGGCGGGGCCGCCTGCCGCCGGTGAGCCGCCGGATGCCGCCAGGACGAAGGGAAGCGCAGCCTCGTGAGCGAGAACCAGAACCTCCTCGCCGAACAGCGGCGCGCGCTCATCCTCGACGAGGTGCGCAGGCGCGGCGGCGCGCGGGTCAACGAACTCACGCGCAGGCTCGGGGTCTCCGACATGACGGTCCGCCGCGACCTGGACGCCCTCGCCCGCCAGGGCATGGTGGAGAAGGTGCACGGCGGCGCGGTGCCGGTCTTCGAGGCGAGCACCCACGAGCCGGGCTTCGAGGCCAAGTCGGGCCTGGAGCTGAGCGCCAAGGAGGACATCGCCCGCGCCGCGGCCGCCTTCGTCGCCCCGGGCACCGCGATCGCGCTCTCCGGCGGTACGACGACCTACGCGCTCGCGCACCATCTCCTGGACGTGGCGGACCTGACGGTGGTCACCAACTCGGTACGGGTGGCCGATGTCTTCCACAGCGCGCAGCAGGTCTCGGGGCTGCGCGCGGACTCGGCGACCGTGGTGCTGACCGGCGGGGTGCGCACCCCCTCCGACTCCCTGGTGGGGCCGGTGGCGGACCAGGCCATCGGCTCGCTCCACTTCGATGTGCTCTTCCTCGGCGTGCACGGCATATCGGCCGAGGCGGGCCTGTCCACCCCGAACCTCGCCGAGGCGGAGACCAACCGCCGCCTGGTGCAGTCGGCCCGGCGGGTGGTGGTGGTCGCCGACCACACCAAGTGGGGCACCGTGGGCCTGAGTTCCTTCGCCAAGCTCGACGAGGTGGACACCCTGGTCACGGACGCCGGACTGCCCGCGGCGACGCGCGCCGAGGTCTCCGAGCAGCTGCGCCTCGTGGTGGCGGGTGAGCCCGAGCCCACCGAACCCGCCGCGGCGACCGAGGGCGGCTGAGCGGGGGCCGACCGGCCCGCACCGCAAGGGTGTTGAGGCGGGACCGCACAACTCCCTTCAGGACGTACGGAGTTGCTGTCGCCCCCCGGTGCTCGGACTCGCGGGCCGCGCGGTCAGATGGCGGTCTCCTCGGGCCAACTGCCCGTGGCGAGGAAGGTGTTGAGCGCCGCGGCGTAGGGGCGGATGTCCAGGGCCTGGGCGGTGAGCCAGTCGTCGGAGTAGTACTTGTCGAGGTAGCGCTCCCCCGGGTCGCAGAGCAGGGTGATCACGCTGCCGGTGCGGCCCTGGCCGACCATCTCGGCCACGATCTTCAGGGCGCCCCACAGGCCGGTGCCGGTGGAGCCGCCCGCCTTGCGCCCGAGGGCGGCCTCCAGGGCGCGTACGGTGGCGATCGCGGCCGCGTCGGGGACCTTCATCATCCGGTCGATGGCCCCGGGCACGAAGCTCGGCTCCATCCGGGGCCGCCCGATGCCCTCGATCCGCGAACCGCTCTCGCAGACCGCCTCGGCGCTGTCGGTGGTCCAGCCCTCGAAGAAGCAGGAGTTCTCCGGGTCGGCGACGCAGATGCGGGTGTCGTACTGCATGTAGTGGACGTAGCGGGCGAGGGTCGCCGAGGTGCCGCCCGTACCGGCGGTGGCGACGATCCAGGCGGGCTCCGGGTAGCGTTCCCGCTCCAGCTGCCGGTAGATCGACTCGGCGATGTTGTTGTTGCCGCGCCAGTCCGTGGCGCGCTCGGCGTAGGTGAACTGGTCCATGTAGTGGCCCCCGGTACGCGCCGCGAGGGCGGCCGACTCCTCGTACATCGTGCGCGAGTCGTCGACGAAGTGGCACTGCCCGCCGTGGAATTCGATCAGGCGGCACTTCTCCGCGCTGGTCGTACGGGGCATCACCGCGATGAAGGGCACCCCGATGAGACCGGCGAAGTAGGCCTCGGACACCGCGGTGGAGCCACTGGAGGCCTCGATGACCGGGCGGTCGGGGCGGATCCAGCCGTTGCACAGCCCGTACAGGAACAGCGAGCGGGCGAGCCGGTGCTTGAGGCTGCCGGTGGGGTGGGTGGACTCGTCCTTGAGGTAGAGGTCGATGCCCCAGTGCTCGGGCAGCGGAAAGCGCAGCAGATGGGTGTCGGCGGAGCGGTTCGCGTCGGCCTGGACCTTGCGCACCGCCTCTTTCAGCCAGTCCCGGTACGCGGCGTCGCTGCGGTCGGCGTCGAGCGTCGGCAGGGCGGGGCCTGGACGGTCCTGTGCTGCACTGCGCACCACGGTGCTCCTCGGGCTCGGGCCGCCCGCCACCGGACGGCTGCTGCCGATCATAAGCAGCTCGGCTCCCGGCCCCCACCTGCATAAACATCCCTTTGGGAGAGTGAAAGACTTGGCTGGGGCAGGCCGGGGTAGATCTCTGCCGAGCGAGGACGCCAGCCCGCGGGGAGGGACTGGCGCTCGGGTCCGCCGAGGAGCACACTGCACGCAACGGGGTGCACTCCGGCGGAACCCCCACGCGCGCCGGCAGGTAACGGCAGTTCGGCCACGAAGGGCGGGAACCACCATGAAGGACGAGGAGTTCACGGCCAGAGGTGTGCGCATCGGCAAGGGGCTCAGGTCGCTGACCCGGGCCGGCCAGGTGCGGATCGCCGACGGCAGGCTGGAGTTGCTCACCAGCGCGGGGCGGGAGATCGACAGCGCGCCGGTGCAGGCGGTACGGGCCGGCAAGTCCTGGTTCGGGGCCGAGGACCGGGCCACCGCCGAGGTCAACGGCACCCGGTACTCGCTCACTCTGGGCGACGGTCAGGAACTCCCCGACCGCGCGCCGCGCACCGCACGCCGCTTCCTGGAGGCCGTCCGCAAGGCCCGCGGCAGCCGCTCCTGACCTGGTCGGAGCGGCTGCCTTCCGTTCGCGAGTTGCGAGTTCACACCTGCTGGGTCAGGCTTGTCTCACGTCACTGAGGGTTTACCGGCGATCACGCTGCGAACCAGCGCGCCGGTCTCGCAGCAGGCGGGCCGTGTGACGGCGGCCCACTTGCTGAACCCATCCTCTTCCGGACTCAATTCGGGGAGTCGCAGCCGTGATCAGCAAGCCGAGCAGGCACTGCACGGTGGAGCTCCAGGCCCTGCCGTCGCGAATCAGCCAGGTCCGCAGAATCTTTTCGGCGCAACTGCGCTACTGGCGTCTCGATCCGCTCATTGACCGAGTGGCACTCGGAGTCACCGAGTTGCTCACCAATGTGCATCGACACGTACGGACCGACAAGACATGCACCGTCCGCATCGAGCTGGAGCTCGACCGGCTGACGGTATCCGTCCACGACCGAGATCCGCACCTCCCCCTGGTGCACGAGGCGGAACCCGGAGCCACCGGGGGCCGGGGCCTCGCGCTGATCGCCGCGGTCAGCGAGAGCTGGGGAGTGCAACCCCTGGGCGACACGGGAAAGACGGTGTGGTTCACCCTGCCCACACCGCCTCGGGTGCCGCTCTTCGCCACCTGGCAGGTTCCCGGGGCGGCGACGACCGGGCCGTTCGCGGAGCTGGAACCCGTGGCCATGGCCCCGCACGCTCCCGCCCGGTCGGCCGTTGTCAGTTGACCGGGCGGTGAGAGACCGCAGGAACGCGGCGGGCCCGGTGGACGGATGTCCACCGGGCCCGCCGTGCCGCCTTCCTCACTCGGTGGCGATGGCCCCGAGGACGTTCAGGCGGGCCGCCCGCCGGGCCGGGCGCAGCCCCGCGAGGGCCCCGGCCGCGAGTCCGACCAGCGCCACCACGAGCAGTTGCGCGGGTGGCAGGGCGAAGGCGAAGGCGCTCTCGCTCGCCCCGTCCGAGGCCGCCACCAGGACCCAGCCGAGGAAGCCGCCGAGCCCGAGCCCGCCCGCCGTGCCGAAGGCCGCGACCAGGACCGACTCCCAGCGGACCATGGCCCGCAGCTGGGCCCGGGTCTGCCCGACGGCCCGCAGCAGCCCCAGCTCCCGGGTGCGCTCGTGGATCGCCAGGGTCAGCGTGTTGGCGATGCCGAGCAGCGCGATCAGTACGGCGAGGGCGAGCAGCGCGTAGACCAGGGTGAGCATCATGTCGATGCCGGCCGCGGAGGACTCGGCGTACTCGCCGCGGGTCTGCACCTCGGGGTTGCCGTAGCGCGCCGCGACCTTCTCGACCGCGGCGCTGCCGGCCGCCTGGCCCACCCCGTCCGCGAAGGTGACGGCGACCAGGGTGTCCGCGTCCTGTGCCCGGTGCGGGGCCCAGGCCTCGCGGGTGAGGACGTAGTCGCCGACCAGTTCGGAGCGGTCGTAGACGGCGCGGACGGTGAAGGTCTCCCGGCTGCCGTCGGTGAAGGCGAGCCGGGTGCGGGAGCCGGGTTCCAGTCCCGCCTTCTCGGCCTCGGGGGCGGCGAGGGCGATGCCGTCGGTGCCGAGGGCGCTCAGGTCGCCGCGGACCGTGCCCAGGTGGAAGGTGCGCTCCAGGGCCGCCGGGTCGGTGACGGTCAGGGCGCGGCCCCGGCCGTCCACCTCGGCCACCCCGCGGCCGAGGCCGACCGCCGTGGCGACCTCGGGCCGCTCGGCGAGGGCGGGCGCGAGGCGGGGGCTGAGTCCGCTGCCGCCCGCGCCGAAGGAGGGGGTGCTGACGGCGACGTCACCGGCGAAGGAGCGGTCCACCGTCTGGTTCATGGTCGCCTTCAGCGAGGCGCCGAAGACGGTGAAGAGCGAGACCACCGCGACCCCGATCATGAGCGCGCCCGCGGTGGCCGCGGTCCGCTTCGGGCTGCGCAGCGCGTTGCGCCGGGCGAGCCGTCCGGTGAGCCCGCGCAGCCGGTCCAGGGGCGCGCCGAGGGCCCGTACCGCGGTGGTGGCGGCCACCGGACCGAGGACCACGAAGGCGGCGAGCGCGAGGACCGCGCCGAGGCCCGCCAGCCACAGCGAGGGCGTGAGGAGCACCCCGGTGAGGGTGGCGGCCACCGCGGCGAGGCCGAGGGCGGCGCCGGTGCGGGCGCGGGCCCGGGAGGCGCCGGAGGTGTCCACGGCCGTCTCCCGCAGCGCGGCGAGCGGCGCGGTGCGCCCGGCCCGCAGGGCGGGCAGCAGCGCGGAGGCCAGGCAGACGAGGACGCCGACCGCGACCGGCAGCCACAGCGAGACTCCGCTGATCACCAACTCCCCCTCCGGGAAGGGGAATCCGATGGCCGGGAAGAGCGCCTGGAGCCCGGCCGCGATGCCGATGCCGCCGAGCAGGCCGGTGAGCGAGGCGGCCACCGCGACGGCGCCCGCCTCGGTCAGGGTGGCGGCGGTGACCTGCCGCCGGGAGGCGCCGAGCGCCCGCAGCAGCGCGTTCTCGCGGGAGCGCTGGGCGACGACGATGGCGAAGGTGTTGTGGATGGAGAAGGTGGCGACGAGCAGGGCGACGCCGGAGAAGACCAGCAGGAAGGTGGTGAAGAGCGTCAGGAACTGCCCGGAGATCATCTCGGTGTTCTCCTCGGCGGACTCCTGGCCGGTGATCGCCTCGACTCCCTCGGGCAGTACGGGAGTCAGCGCCTCGACCAGTTCCCGCTGACCGGTGCCGGGCCCGGCCCGCACCTGGATGCTCGCGGCCTCGCCGGGCCGCGGTGTCAGGTACTTATGCGCGTCGCCCAGGGTCATGCCGGTGTAGGTCACCTGGGCCATGCCGTCCTCGCCGCCGAAGCGGGCGAGGCCCACCAGGCGCACCTTCACCGGGTCGGGGGTGCGCAGCGTGGTGGTGTCGCCGATGCCGAGGCCGCCCCGCTTCGCGGCTCCCCGGTTGACGACGACCTCACCGGTCCTCGACGGGGCGCGTCCCTCGGCGAGTTGGTACGGATTGAGCGCGCGGTCGGCGATCCAGTTCCCGGCCAGGGTGGGCGGTCCCTGGCCGCCGATGGGCTTGCCGTTCTTCCCGACGAGCTGTCCGGCGCCCTCGATGCGCGGCACCGCCGCGGCGACCTCGGGCACCCGCTCGATCCGGGCGGCGAGCGAGGTCGGCACGGGGCTGCGCACGCCCTGGCTCTCGCCGGGCGTGGTGACGGTGTCGGCGCTGCGTACGACGGCGTCGGTGCCGCGGGTGGCGTCGCCGAACAGGCTGTCGAAACCGGCCCGCAGGGTGTCCCCCATGACCAGGGTGCCGGCCAGGAAGGAGACCCCGAGCAGTACGGCGAGGAAGGTGCCCGCGAAGCGGCGCTTGTGGGCCCGCAGCGAGGCGAGGCTGAGCCGCGCCGAGGCACGGGCGGCGCTCATGACGTCACCTTCTTCGCGGCCCGCGCGTCGAAGGCCTTCAGCCGGTCGAGCACGCGTTCCGCGCTCGGCGCGGGCATCCGGTCGACCAGCCGCCCGTCGGCGAGGAAGACGACCTCGTCGGCGTGGGCGGCGGCCACCGGGTCGTGGGTGACCATGACGACGGTGCGCCCCCGCTCGCGTACCGCCCGGCCGAGCAGTCCGAGGACCTCCTCGCCGGAGCGGGAGTCGAGGTTCCCGGTGGGCTCGTCGGCGAAGACGACCTCGGGGCGGCTCGCGAACGCCCGTGCCACGGCGACGCGTTGCTGCTGGCCGCCGGAGAGTTCGGCGGGCCGGTGGTGCAGCCGGTCGCGCAGGCCGACGATGTCGATCAGGGCGTCGATCCACTCGGCCGCCTCGCGGTCGGCGCGGGTGCCCGCGAGGTCCATGGGCAGGGTGATGTTCTCCGCGACGGTCAGCGTGGGCACCAGGTTGAAGGCCTGGAAGACGAAGCCGACGCGGTCGCGGCGCAGCAGGGTCAGCCGCCGGTCGTCGAGGGCGCCCAGTTCGGTGCCGCCGATGAAGGCGGCACCGGAGCTGAGGCTGTCGAGACCGGCCGCGCAGTGCAGCAGGGTGGACTTGCCGGAGCCCGAGGGGCCCATGATCGCGGTGAAGCGCCCGGCCGGGAAGTCGACGCTGACACCGTCCAGGGCCCGTACCTCGGTGTCCCCGCTGCCGTAGACCTTCACGGCGTCCACGACCCGGGCCGCGGTGCGGACGGCGGTCTCGGTGGTCATGCCGCTCCTGCCTTGCCGCCGCGGCCGAAGCGCTGGTCGAGGACGGTGAGCCGGCGCCCGTACTCCTCCTCGTCGATCTCGCCCGCGGCGAAGCGCCTGCCGAGCACCGCGAGCGGGGAGTTGTCCTCGCAGACGGGGTGCCAGGGTCCGCGGCGGCCGCGCCAGACGGTGCGGCGCAGGACGATCACGGCACCGACGATCACGGCGGCCCAGATCAGCGGGAAGAACAGGATCCAGGGACCGGGCCCCCCGTCGTACGCCAGGGTCAGCATCTCGGCTCATCTCCTTGTCTGCGGTTCGCCGGTCGCCCGGTGAGCCGGTGGATGGGGTGATGTTCCGAGAGTGGCCCCGGGGGGTGCCCCGGGTCGTCGTACCGGCAGCGGCAGTGCGCGTACCCCGGCGGGAGTAGCCGGGGCGGGCGCGGCTGCTTCCCGGGGGTGCGCGGAGCCGGGGCGGACGGCGACCGGCGGACGGTCGCCCGCCCGCCGGTTCCCCTACTGCCGTCCCGTACGGCCCTGTTCGCCCCGGCCGTCCGTACCCACCCTGTCCAGGCCCTCCCGCCCCGCACAGACCCGGCTCTCGCCGGAGCGTCCCCACGCCACACGGTCCGGTGCCGCCCGGTTGTCCGCACACGGCGGCACCGGACCGGTATGAGCGGGTGCGAGGGGCCCGGCAGCGACGGACGTCCGTCAGGCGCCGCCCGGGGAACGGCCCCTCAGAAGGCGAAGACGGTCCGCCCCTGAGAGTTCTTGACGCACTCGTTGGAGAAGGTGCGTTCGTAGGCGGTCCGCTTGCCCTGCCAGACCCCGGAGACGGTGATCACCACGGGGGCGTACCGGCGGTCGCAGACGGCCTGCCCGGAGCCCGCGAGGGCGTCGAAGGCGCCCTGGGCCGCGGCGAGTTCGGCGCAGGCGGCGGCCGGGTCCGGGTGGCTGCCGCGGGCGGTGGGCCCGCAGCTCAGGGTCACCGCGCGGGCGGGCGCGGAGTCGGCGGCGGAGGTGCCGTGCGCGAGGGTGAGGACGAGCTCCGAGGGGGCGTACAGGCTCGCCGGGGCCGCCTGGGGTGCGGCGGAGGCCTGGGCGAGGGGGAGGGCGAGGGCTGCTGCCGCCAGCGAGATCGTCGCTGCGAGGCGCGCGGTCCGGTGCATGTGGGTGCGTCCTTCCGGGGTGCTGTGCCGGTGATGATGTGCCGGTATGTGCCGAACCGGTACGTACTGTGCCGGTTCCACGACGGTGAGTCTGCCGGTTCCGAGCCCCGAATACACCTCAACCCCATAGGAATGAGGTGACGTTCTGTGTTGAATCAGTGGCGTGAAGTGAGGGAATGAGAGTGTTCGGAGCCACTGCGGGCCAGGTCGACCGGTCCCGGTGAGGGGTATATGGCGTGATACCCGCTGTTCGGGGAATGACCGGAAACCACCGGAGAGAAAGGGTTTTCTCCCGTGCGGCCGGTCTGCCGGACCCGGCGCGGAGGCGCGTCGCCGGGTCGCGGCGGAGGTGTCCGGACGTCCCGCGTCAGGCGGGCACGAGCACCGAGAGCGGGTCCTCCAGGACCGGCTGCCAGGCCAACTCGGCCGCCCCGACCAGGCTGTTGTGGGCGAGCGAGCAGGCCCGCACGGGCACGCTCCCGCTGAGGCCCCACAGGCTGTCCTGCGCCACGGTGCCGCGCAGCCGGGGGCCCGCGGCCTCCAGGAGCGAGCGGTGCAGGCCGCCGAGGATGATGCGGTCCGGGTTGAGGATGTTCACCAGGGCGGCGAGTCCCCGCCCGAGACGGTCGGTCAGCGCCTCGATGGCGGCGCGCACCGCGGGCTCCCCAGCCTCCTCGGCGAGCAGCCGGGTGGCCTCCTCGATGGGCGAGCGGCCCGGGGCGGGCTCGCGTCCCGCGGCCCGCAGGAAGGCGAGCGGGTCGGTCTCCACGTCCAGGCAGCCCTGCCGCCCGCAGTGGCAGGGCCGCCCCTGCGGCTCCACGGTGATGTGGCCGACCTCCAGGGCGAGTCCGGCGCTGCCCAGGTGCAGCCGCCCGTCGACCACCAGGGCGCCGCCGACCCCGCGGTGCCCGGTGGCCACGCAGAGCAGATTGCCCGCCTCCCGGCCCGCGCCGTGCCGATGCTCGGCCAGGGCCGCGAGGTTGATGTCATTGGCGGTGAACACCGGTACGCCGAGGCCGTGTTGACGCACCGCCTCGGTGAAGAGCCGCCGTACCGGCGCACCGGCGGGCCACTCCAGATGCAGCGGGTTGAGCGCCTCTCCCCCGGGCTCGGCCACCGCCGAGGGCACCGCGAGCCCCACGCCCGCACAGCGCCGCCCGCTCTCCTCCAGCAGCCGCACCCCCTCGGCCACCAGCGTGCCCAGTACGTACGAGGGGTCCGCGCCGACCGTGACGCAGCCGGGCGCGGTCGCGACGATCCGGCCGCCGAGTCCGACCAGGGCCGCGCGGTAGCCGTCGGCGTGCACCTGCCCCGCGAGGACGACGGGACCCTCCTCCGCGATCTCCAGCCGGTGCGAGGGGCGGCCCTGGGTGCCCGAGGCGGCGGCCGGGCGGGGGTCGACGCGGATCAGGCCGAGGCTCTCCAGCTCGGCGGCCACGGCCCCGGCGGTCGCCCGGGTCACGCCGAGCCGGGAGGTGAGCACCGAGCGGGTGGGCGCCTGCCCGGTGTGGACGAGCGCGAGCGCGGGTCCGAGGGCGCCGCGGCCCCGCTCCAGACGGTGCCGGGACTGCTTCGCGCCGAGTTCCCCGTCCGTCGCCTTGCCGTTCATGGGGGCGAGTCTCGCATGGCCGGTGCGCCGCCCGGTGATCAGTGTGCCGGGGCGGGCAGTCCGCTCACGCGCAGGGTGATGTTGAGCCGCCCGGTGAGGCCGAGCCCGGGCGGCCCGCTGTGCGCCTTGACCCGGGGCACCCCGTGGTAGGCGAGCCGGGCGGGGCCGCCGAAGACGAAGAGGTCGCCGCTGCGCAGTTCGACGTCCTGGTAGGGCCGGCCGCGGTTCTCGGGGTTGCCGAAGCGGAAGACGCAGGAGTCGCCGAGGCTGAGCGAGACCACGGGCGCCCCGGACTCCTCCTCGGCGTCCCGGTGCATGCCCATCCGGGTGCCCTCGGCATAGAAGTTGATCAGGGCGACGTCGTACGGGTCCGGTTCGGCGGCCTCGCCGTAGGCCGCGGCCAGTGCGCTCCGCGCCAGCTCGTCCAGCCAGCCGGGGAAGGGCTTGACGGGGGCGCCGTCGCCGTCGACCGCGGTCCCGGTGTAGCGGTAGGGCACCCAGTGACGGCCGAGGCAGACCTGCCGGGCGCTCATGGTGCCGCCGCCGGGGACGTGCACCGTACGCAGTCCGGCGGGCGGGCGGGCCCAGCCACGGCAGGCGTCCAGGAGTTCGTGCTGGCGCCCGGTGCCGAGCCAGTCGGGGACGTGCACCGCGCCGGGGACGATCTCGGCCCGGCCGCGGGGGAACAGCTCGCCGTTCATCCTCCCCATGATGGCACCGGCGGGGCCGGAGGGCCGGGCGGTGGTGCCCGCCCGGCCCGGTGCCTCAGGCGGCGGGCCGCAGCACCGTGATCAGCTCGCTGACGGTCCGCACCATCGCCTCGCGGCCGACGCTGAGGTACTTGCGCGAGTCCACGGCCTCCGGGTGGGCGGCCAGATACGCGCGGATCGCGGTGGTCATCGCGATGTTGAGGGCGGTGCCGACGTTGACCTTCGCGATGCCGCCGGTGACGGCGGCGGCCAGCTCCGCGTCGGGCACTCCGGAGGAGCCGTGCAGCACCAGCGGCACCTCCAGGGCGGCCGCCAGCTCGCCGAGCAGGGCGTGGTCGAGGCTCGCGGTGCGGCTGGTCATCGCGTGCGAGCTGCCGATGGCGACGGCGAGGGAGTCCACCCCGGACTCGGCCACGAAGGCCTCGGCCTCGGCGGGCAGGGTGCGGGCGCCGGGGGCGTGCGCGTCGAGCGGCGGCCGGCCGTCCTTGCCGCCGACCTCGCCCAGTTCGGCCTCGATCCACAGGCCGTTGCCGTGGCCCCAGTGCGCGGCGGCCCGGGTGGCGGCGAGGTTCTCCGCGTAGGGCAGGCGGGCGGCGTCGTACATCACCGAGCTGAACCCGGCGTCGGCGGCCTGCCGCAGGAGTTCGTCGCTCTGCACATGGTCCAGGTGCAGAGCGACGGGCACGGCCGCCGCCTCGGCGGTGGCGGCGGCGGCCCGGGCGAGCGGGAGCAGCCGTCCGTAGCGGTAGCGGACGGCGTTCTCGCTGATCTGGAGGATGACGGGGGCGCCCGCGTGCTCGGCGCCCGCGACGACCGCCTCGACGTGTTCGAGGGTGATGACGTTGAAGGCGGCGACGGCGGTGCCTGCCGCGGCGGCCTCGGCGACCAGCGGGCCGGTCTGTGCGAGGGGCACGGCCCCTCCTTTCGGATGGTGCCTGGGCTCAGGCGGAGGGCAGGATGACCGACCGCGTCAGATGGCGCGGGCTGTCCGGGTCGAGGCCGCGGGCGTCGGCCACGGCGACCGCGAGCCGCTGGGCGCGCACCAGTTCGGCGAGCGGGTCGAGGGTGCCGCCGACCCACTGGGCGCCGGTGCCGCGGACCTGCTCGGCGAGACCCTCGGGGGCCTGGCCGAACATCCAGGTGGCGGTGCCGGAGGTGGTGACGCTGATCGGGCCGTGGCGGTACTCCATGGCCGGGTAGGCCTCGGTCCAGGAGAGCGAGGCCTCGCGCATCTTCAGGGCCGCCTCGTTGGCGAGGCCCACGGTCCAGCCGCGGCCGAGGAAGGTGAACTGCGAGCAGGCGACGAGGCCTTCGGGCAGCGGCTCGGCGAGCGCGGTACGGGCGTCGGCGACGGCCTCCTCGGTGTGCAGGCCGAGGTGGGCGCGGAGCAGGGTGAGCGCGGTGGTCGCGAAGCGGGTCTGCACGACGGAGCGCTCGTCGGCGAAGTCGAGCACCACGAGGTCGTCGGCCGCCTCCATCACCGGAGTCCCCGGGTCCGCGGTGATCGCGGAGGTGCGGACCCGGCCGCGCAGGTGCCCGAGCAGTTCCAGGACCTCGGTGGTGGTGCCGGACCGGGTGAGGGCGATCACCCGGTCGTAGGGGCGGCCGGCCGGGAACTCGGAGGCGGCGAAGGCGTCCGTCTCGCCCTGACCGGACTGCTCGCGCAGAGCGGCGTAGGCCTGCCCCATGAACCAGGAGGTGCCGCAGCCCACGATCGCCACCCGCTCGCCGGCAGCCGGGAGCGCGGTGCTGTTCCCGGCGGCGAGCTGAGCGGCACGGGTCCAGGTCTCGGGCTGGCTGGCCAGCTCGGTCTGCACGTGACTCATCTAGGTTCCCCACTCGAATCGATGCGTGTTTCTGCAAAATATAGCTTGGTTTCAAGCAAAAGGAAGCATTGGTGCGCAGGGTGGATAGGCTCTCCCCGATCACTACCCCGGAAGGAGCCTCCGGGGCCACGACGGAACGGAGCCGCGATGTCGCGCGATGCCCGGTGGAAGTCCCTCCTCGAACTCCTCGTGGAGCGCGGGCGCCTCGACGTCGAGGAGGCGGCGGGCGAACTCGACGTCTCCGCGGCGACCATCCGGCGCGACTTCGACCAGCTCGCCGAGCAGCAGATGCTGGTACGCACCCGGGGCGGCGCGGTGGTCCACGGCGTCTCCTACGAGCTGCCGCTGCGCTACAAGACGGCCCGCAATGCCTCCGAGAAGCAGCGCATCGCCAAGGCCGTCGCCGAGCTGGTCACCCCGGGCCAGGCGGTCGGCCTCACCGGCGGCACCACCAGCACCGAGGTCGCCCGCTCCCTCGCGGTACGCCCCGACCTCGGCACCGGCTCCCCCGCGCTGACCATCGTCACCAACGCCCTCAACATCGCCAACGAGCTAGCGGTACGGCCCCAGTTCAAGATCGTGGTCACCGGCGGCGTCGCCCGCGCCCAGTCCTACGAGCTGATCGGCCCGCTGGCCGACGGGGTGCTCGGCCAGATCACCATGGACGTCGCGGTGCTCGGCGTGGTCGCCTTCGACCCGGAGCACGGCGCCGCCGCCGACGACGAGGCCGAGGCGGCGATCAACCGCCTGCTGTGCGAGCGCGCGGACCGGGTGGTGGTCGCCGCCGACTCCAGCAAACTCGGCAAGCGCGCCTTCGCCCGGATCTGCGCGGCGGACCGGGTGGACACCCTGGTCACCGACACCGCCGCGGGCGAGGAGATCACCGGCCGCTTCGAGGACGCGGGCATCCGGGTCGTCCGGGTCTGAGCCGCGCGGGCACCGGCGCCGCGCCCGCGGACTCCGGCCGGTCCGGCAGGGCATCCGCTCAGGCCGGGGCGGGACGGAAGCGGAGAGGTTCAGGCAGAATCGCGGCATGGAGATCTCCGCGTACACCGGATTCCTGGACCGCGAGGGCCGCCTCCTCGCCGAGGCGGCCGAAGAGGCGGGCCTCGACGCCAAGGTGCCCACCTGCCCGGGCTGGCAGGTACGCGACCTCGTCCGGCACACCGCGATGGTGCACCGCTGGGCCACCGGCTTCGTCCGCGAGGGCCGCACGGAGACCCGGCCCATGGACGGGGAGGGCGGGCTCGACGGCGCGGAGCTGCTCGCCGGCTTCCGCGCGGGGCACGGCGCGCTGCTCGACGCGCTGGAGTCCGCCACCCCCGAGCTGGACTGCTGGACCTTCTTCGCGGCGCCCTCCCCGCTCGCCTTCTGGGCCCGGCGGCAGGCCCACGAGACGACCATGCACCGCTTCGACGCCGACTCGGCGCGCGGCGGCACCCCCGCCCCGGTCGACGGGGTGCTCGCGGTCGACGGCATCGACGAGCTGCTGACCGGCTTCCACGGCCGCAGGCGCAGCCGGGTCCGCACCCCCGAGCCGCGCACCGTCCACGTCCTCACCACCGACGAGGGCGCCTCCTGGAGCCTGCGCCTGTCGGACGGACCGCCCGTCGTCGAACGCGGACTCACCGGCGAGCCCGACTGCGTGCTCTCCGGCCCGGCCTCCAAGCTCTACCTGGCCCTGTGGAACCGCGTACCCTTCCCGGAGATCACCGGCGACGCCCGCCTGGCGGCACTGTGGCGGGAGACGTCCGCGATCGTCTGAGCGGGGCCGGGAGCAGCAACTGCCGTACGCCGCAAGGGTTCTGACGGAGCGGTAACTGCCCTACGTTGCAAGGGTTCTGACGGCCCATCACCTCTGCTGCCCCGGGAGGCGGAAGCCGGTCGAGCCGGCCCGCAAGCCGGTGGAAGGAGCAACTGCCCGCCATGATCCTCCCGAAGGTCCGGGACCCCCGCTTCGTGACGATCCGCCGCGGCGGGACCCTCACCGACGCCGATCACCACCTCCTCGCCCTGTGGGCGGCCGCCTGCGCGGAGCACGTCCTCGGCCTGTTCGAGGCGGTCCGGCCCGCGGACCCGCGCCCGCGCCAGGCGATCGAGGGGGCGCGCGCCTGGGTGCGCGGCGAGCTGCGGATGATGGAGGCGCGGGCGACCGGCGGCCATGCGATGGGCGCGGCCAGGGAGCTGCGCGGTGCGGCCCGGCACGCCGCGTACGCCGCGGGCCAGGCCGGGGTGGTCGCCCATGTCGCCGCGCACGAGCTGGGTGCGGCCGCCTATGCGATCAAGGCCGCCCGCGCCGCCGCGCCGAAGGGCGGGGCCGAGGCCGCGGGGCGCCGGGAGTGCCGGTGGCAGCGCGAGCAACTGCCCGAGGAGATCCGGGAGTTGGTGCTCGACGACCAGCGGCTGCGGAACGGCATCTGCTGGTCGGTGTTCGACTGCTGAGCGCCGCCGCCCGAGGCGGTCAGGCGTGCTGGGCGGTCCGCTCCTCGTCCAGCATCCGCCGGAGCACGGCCCGCTGCACCGGCAGCACCTCCCCGTGCAGGGCGCGGCCCTTCTCGGTGAGCTGGACGCTGACGCCGCGGCGGTCCTCGGCGCACATCGCGCGCTCGACGAGGCCGTCCTTCTCCAGCCGTCCGATGAGGCGGGAGAGCGCGCTCTGACTCAGGTGCACGCATCCGGCGATCTCCTGCACGCGGAAGGAGCACTCGCCGCTCTCATTGCCCGTCGCGAGGACGTCGAGGACCTCGAAGTCGCTTGCGCCCAGGCCGTGTTGGTGCAGCACGCGGTCCAGCTCGCACATGGTGCGCGCGTGGACGGCCAGAATGCCGCGCCACTGCTCCACGAGTCCGTCTCCGGCATGCGTCGCCACCATGGAGCGCACCGTAGCAGAATCCAGAGATCATTGCATCCACATTAAATGCATTTGCATTCAATGCACGCGCATGTACTGTTGCTGCCCATGACCTCTCCGCTCACCCCTTCCGCTCCCCAGGAACGCTGGACACCGCGTCTGTGGGGAACGCTGCTCGTCCTGTGCACCGCGATGTTCCTGGACGCGCTCGACGTCTCGATGGTGGGAGTCGCCCTCCCCTCCATCGGCACCGAACTCGACCTGTCCACCTCGTCCTTGCAGTGGATCGTCAGCGGCTACATCCTCGGCTACGGAGGGCTGCTGCTGCTCGGCGGCCGCGCGGCCGACCTGCTCGGACGGCGCCGGGTCTTCCTCGTCGCCCTCGGGGTGTTCGCCGTCGCCTCGGTCTTCGGCGGGCTCGTCGACTCCGGGCCGCTGCTGATCGCCAGCCGCTTCATCAAGGGCCTCAGCGCCGCCTTCACCGCCCCGGCGGGACTGTCGATCATCACCACGACCTTCGCCGAGGGGCCGGTCCGCAACCGCGCCCTGTCCATCTACACCACCTGCGCCGCCACCGGCTTCTCGATGGGCCTGGTCCTCTCCGGCCTGCTCACGGAGGCGAGTTGGCGCTACACCATGCTGCTGCCCGCGCCGATCGCCCTGCTCGCCCTGCTCGCGGGCATCCGGCTCATCCCGCGCAGCGAGCGCCAGAAGGCAGGCGGCGGCTACGACGTCCCGGGCGCCGTCACCGGCACCCTCTCCATGCTGCTGCTCGTCTTCACCGTGGTCCAGGCGCCCGAGGCGGGCTGGGCCTCCGCCCGGACCCTGCTCTCCTTCCTCGCCGTCGCCGCGCTGCTCGTCCTCTTCGTCCGTATCGAACTGCGCAGCCCCAGCCCGCTGGTGCGGCTCGGCGTGCTGCGCTCCGGCAGCCAGGTCCGCGCGCAGCTGGGCGCCATGGCCTTCTTCGGCTCGTATGTGGGCTTCCAGTTCCTGGTGACCCAGTACATGCAGTCGCTGCTCGGCTGGTCCGCGCTGCAGACGGCGCTCGCCTTCCTGCCCGCGGGCGCGCTCGTCGCCCTCTCGGCGACCGGCATCGGCTCGGTCATCGACCGCTTCGGCACCCCGCGCCTGATCGTGCTGGGCTTCGCCTCGATGGTCCTCGGCTACGCCCTCTTCCTGCGCGCGGACCTCGACCCGCAGTACGCCGCGGTCATCCTGCCCTCGATGCTGCTGATCGGCGCGGCCTGCGCCCTGGTCTTCCCCTCGCTCAACATCCAGGCCACCAACGGCGTCGCCGACCACGAGCAGGGCATGGTCTCCGGCCTGCTCAACACCTCGATCCAGGTGGGCGGCGCCCTCTTCCTCGCCATCGTGACCGCGGTGGTCACCGCGGGCGGCCGGCAGCAGGACACCCCGCAGCAGGTCCTCGACAGCTTCCGGCCCGGCCTGGTCGTCGTCACCCTGGTCGCCGCCGCCGGACTGCTGCTCACCCTGCCCGGGCTGCGCACCCGCCGCCCGGCGCACTCCGTGGTGGTCGCCCGCTCGGCACCCGAGACCGCGGCGGACCCGGCGAAGACGGCGGCGGAACCGGTCGCGGCCCGCGACTGAACAGCTTCGCACCTGTGCAACTGCGTCCGCCGGACGAGGTGTTGTCCGGCGGGCGCCCTTCCGTGAGACTCGACGGCATGGGGCAGCGGGAGCGGGACGCGATCACGGTCGAGATCGGCTACGCGCTGTGCAGCGCGCTCCTCGCCGCGGCCCTGGTCTTCGGCGCGGTGGCCGGGCCCACCTTCGTCTTCGCGCTGCCCGACCTCGCCGCACGCCTGCTGCGCCTCGGCGCCACCGGGCTCGCCACCGCGGTCTTCTCGCTCCGCCTGGTCTTCGTGCTGTGGCGCTTCACCGGCCGGGCTCAGCCCAGCCAGCCCGGCCGTACCAGGCCCGACTCGTAGGCCAGCACGACCAGTTGGGCCCGGTCCCGGGCGCCCAGCTTGACCATGGTGCGGCTGACGTGGGTCTTCGCGGTGAGCGGGCTGACGACCAGGCGCCGCGCGATCTCCTCGTTGGACAGGCCGATGCCGACGAGCGCCATCACCTCCCGCTCCCGCTCGGTCAGCGCGGCAAGGGAACGCGCCGCCGCCGGTTCCTTGGAGCGGGCCGCGAACTCCGCGATCAGCCGCCTGGTCACCCCCGGGGAGAGCAGGGCGTCCCCCTCGGTCACCGCCCGTACCGCGCGCAGCAGTTCCTCGGGCTCGGTGTCCTTGACCAGGAAGCCGGAGGCTCCGGAGCGGATCGCCTCGAAGACGTACTCGTCCAGCTCGAAGGTGGTCAGCATCACCACGCGCACCGCGGCGAGTTGCCCGTCCTCGGTGATCCGGCGGGTGGCGCCGAGTCCGTCGAGCAGCGGCATCCGGATGTCCATCAGGACGACATCCGGGCGCAGTTGGCGCACCAGGCGCACCGCCTCCTCGCCGTCGGCGGCCTCGCCCGCCACCTCGATGTCCGGCTGGGCGTCGAGCAGGGCCCGGAATCCCGCCCGGACCAGCGACTGGTCGTCGGCGAGCACTACGCGGATCAACGGTCCTCCTCCAGGGGAGCGGTGGCGAGCGGAAGCAGGGCGCTGACGCGGAAGCCGCCGTCCTCGCGGGGCCCGGCCCCGATGGTGCCACCGAGGGCCCCGGCCCGCTCCCGCATCCCGGCGAGCCCGTTGCCGCTGCCGCCGGCCTGTTCGCCGGTGGCGGGCCCGTCGTCGTCCACGACGAGGCGCAGCGCCCTTGGCTCGTAGCCGAGGCGGACCCGGGCGCGGCGGGAGCCCGAGTGGCGTACGACATTGGTCAGCGCCTCCTGCACGATACGGAAGGCGGCGAGGTCCGCGCCCGGGGGCAGCGGCCGGGGGCCGCCCTCGGTGCGTACCTCCACGGTGAGGCCGGCGTCCGCGGCCTGCTGGACCAGTTCCGGCAGGCGCGCGAGGCCGGGCGCGGGCGCGCGCGGCGCGTCGCCCGGCGTGCGTAGGGTGTCGAGCACCTGCCGCACCTCGCCGAGCGCCTCCTTGCTGGCCGCCTTGATGGTGGTCAGGGCGGTCCTGGCCTGCTCCGGGTCGGAGTCGAGGAGGGCGAGGCCCACCCCGGCCTGGACGTTGATGACCGAGATGCTGTGCGCCAGCACATCGTGCAGTTCGCGCGCGATCCGCAGCCGCTCCTCGTCGGCCCGGCGCCGCGCCGCCTGCTCCCGCTCGGCGCGCTCGCGCCGCCACTGCTCCCGCTTGGTGCGGGCCAGTTCGGCGAGCGCGATGACCGCGGCCGCCCAGGCGGCGATGCCGATCTCCTGGGTCCAGGGCGCGGGAGCGTCCCCGCCGGGCGGCAGCCACCGGTAGAGCCAGTGCGCCACCAGGAGATGGCCCGCCCAGAGCATCCCGGCCGCCGACCAGGCCGCCCTCCGGTGCCCGCCGAGCACGGCGCTGAAGCAGCCGACCGCCACCGTCAGGAAGACCGGTCCGTACGGATAGCCCGCGCCGAGGTAGAGCATCGCGGCGGCGGCCGTCACGAAGGCGACCGGCACCGGGAAGCGCCACCGCCACAGCAGCGAGGCCGAGCCGCCGAGGAGCAGCAGCCGGGAGAAGAGGTCGAGCGGCTCGCGCTCGGGCTGGCCCTTGGCCGCGAAGGTCGAGCCGACGAGCACGAAGGCGGTGACGAGCAGCGTCGAGGCCCAGGGCAGGCCGGTGCGCTCCTCCGGCGCCGCCCGCTGCGGCTCCCGCCACCAGTGGGCCAGGCGCCTCAGCGGCGGGGCCCCGCGGGACGGGCCGCCGCGGTTCCCGGTGGGCTGCTGTTCCATGGCGGCCACGCTATGCGCCGCGGGCGGCCGGGGGCGTCAGCCGGGCGTGGTGGCCGCGGCTACTCCCCGGGGAGTACGCCCCCGGGGAGCCGGGTGCTCAGCCGTCCAGGGCCGAGAGCGCCCGCCGGGCCACCGGGTGGGTCCGTACGATCTCGCCGAGCGTGGTCGAGCCCCGGGTGATCTTGGCGAAGGCCTTCCAGGCGGGCCGGAAACCGGTGATCGCCGCGTGCAGCAGGCTCGGCTTGCGCTCGAAGACCTTGAGCATGCGGCTGCCGACGCTCATCTCCACGCCGAGCCCGGCCTTGACCGCGAAGGCGTAGTTGAGCGCCTGGCGCCGGGCGTCCACCGCGTCGCCCGACTCGGCGAGGCGCACCGCCCACTCCCCCGCCATCCGCCCGGAGCGCAGGGCGAAGGAGATGCCCTCCCGGGTCCACGGCTCCAGCATCCCGGCGGCGTCCCCGCAGACCAGGACCCGGCCGCGGGAGAGCGGCGAGTCCTCGGTGCGGCAGCGGGTGAGGTGGCCCGAGGAGACCTCCGGGGTGAAGCCCGCGAGGCCGAGCCGCGCGATGAAGTCCTCCAGGTACCGCTTGGTCGCCCCGCCCTCGCCGCGCGCCGAGATCACGCCCACGGTCAGGGTGTCGCCCTTGGGGAAGACCCAGCCGTAACTGCCCTGCAGCGGGCCCCAGTCGATGAGTGCACGGCCCGCCCAGTCCTCGGCCACGGTCGGCGGCACCGGGATCTCCGCCTCCAGGCCGAGGTCGACCTGCCGCAGTTTGACCCCCACATGGGCGCCTATCCGGCTGGCGCTGCCGTCCGCGCCGACCACGCTGCGGGCGAGCACCGTCTCGCCGCTCTGCAGCACGACGGCGACGGTACGGCGGTCGGGGACCTCGGGGCCGTGCTGCTCGACCCGGGCGACCGTGGCGCCGGTGCGCAGTTCGGCACCGGCCTTCTGGGCGTGCTCGACGAGCAGGTGGTCGAACTCGGCCCGGTTCACGAGCCCGAAGAGCATCTGCTTGGAGCGGCGGGTACGGGCGAAGCGGCCCTCCAGGGAGAAGGTGACCGCGTGCACCCGGTCCCGCAGCGGCAGTTCGAAGCCGGGCGGCAGCGCGTCGCGCGAGGGGCCGATGATGCCGCCGCCGCAGGTCTTGTACCGGGGCAGCGAGGCCTTCTCCAGGAGCAGGACCCGCCGTCCCGCCACGGCCGCCGCATAGGCGGCCGAGGCCCCTGCCGGTCCGGCTCCGACCACGACCACGTCCCAGGTCACCTGGGCGTCGTCGGAAGAGTTCTCGCTGCTCACGCTGGTCTCCGCTCCCCATTCACGTGTGTGCCGCATCCTTCCCGGGCATCCTACGGCGGGCTTCGCCGAGGACCGCCGTGAAAGGATCGGCACGGCCTCGCATGCACACAATGCACGGGCGAGGCACATCAGATGTACACCTACGACCAACGTCGTACCGACCTGGAGCGTGCCCATGCCGAGCCATCCGATCGCAGAGACGGTCGCCACACTGATGCCCCGTGCCAGGACGGAGCTGGCGGAACTGGTGGCCTTCAAGTCGGTGGCGGACTTCACCCAATTCCCGAGGAGCGAGAGCGAGCGCGCCGCCCGCTGGGTCGGCGACGCCCTGCGCGCCGAGGGCTTCCAGGACGTGGAGATCCTGGACACGCCGGACGGCACCCAGTCGGTGTACGGCCTGCTGCCCGGCCCCGAGGGCGCGCCGACGGTGCTGCTCTACGCCCACTACGACGTGCAGCCCCCGCTCGACGAGGCCGCCTGGACGACGCCGCCCTTCACCCTGACCGACCGCGAGGGCCGCTGGTACGGGCGCGGCGCGGCGGACTGCAAGGGCGGGCTGATCATGCACCTCACCGCCCTGCGCGCCCTCAAGGCGAACGGCGGCGTCCCGGTCTCGGTGAAGATCATCGTCGAGGGCTCCGAGGAGCAGGGCACCGGCGGCCTGGAGCGCTACGCGGAGCAGCACCCCGAACTGCTGCGCGCGGACACCGTGGTGATCGGCGACACCGGCAACTTCCGGGTGGGCGTGCCGACCGTGACCGCCACGCTGCGCGGGATGACCCTGGTCCGCGTCCAGATCGACACCCTCGCGGGCAATCTGCACTCCGGGCAGTTCGGCGGGGCGGCACCGGACGCGCTGGCCGCCCTCATCCGGGTGCTGGACTCGCTGCGGGCCCCGGACGGCTCGACCCGCGTGGACGGGCTCACCGACCAGGAGACCTGGCAGGGACTGGACTACACGGACGAGGACTTCCGCACCGACGCCCGGGTCCTGGACGGCGTGGAGCTGATCGGCTCCGGCTCGGTCGCCGAACGGCTGTGGTCGCGGTACGCGGTGACCGTGCTCGGCATCGACAGCCCCTCGGTCGCCGGGGCCACCCCCTCGGTCCACGCGAACGCGGCGGCGCTGGTGAGCCTGCGGGTGCCGCCGGGCGGCGACGCGACGGAGGCCACCAAGCTCCTGATGGCCCATCTGGAGGCGCACACCCCCTGGGGCGCCCGGGTGCGCAGCGAACAGGTCGGCCAGGGGCAGGCCTTCCGCGCCGACACCAGCGGTCCCGGCTACACCGCCATGGCCCGGGCGATGGCGGTCGCCTACCCCGGCCAGGAGATGCAGATCGCCGGTCAGGGCGGCTCCATCCCGCTCTGCAACACCCTCGCCTCGCTCTACCCGGAGGCGGAGATCCTCCTCATCGGCCTGAGCGAGCCCTCGGCCAGCATCCACGCGGTCGACGAGAGCGTCTCGCCCGAGGAGTTGGAGCGGATGTCGGTGGCCGAGGCCGTCTTCCTCCGCGACTACGCGACCCGCGACTGACCCGCCCTCCCCACTCACAGCGGGCAGCCTTCCCCCGAACCCGGCCTCGCCACACGGCAGTTGACCCTGCCGCCGCCCGCGAGGCCGGGTTCGGCGTATGTACGCACCGGTACCCGCCCCCGCGTTCCACGGTGAGAGGACTCCGTAGACACTGTCTACCTCCCCCTGGTAGACAGTGTCCATGCCCGACATCCCAGCCGCGCCCCAGCCCCAACTCCCGTCCCCGGACGCCCCATTACGAGAACGCCTCATCGACGCCGGGGCCGCCCTCGTGGCCAGGGAGGGCAGCGCCTCCGTGGGGCTGCGCGAGATCGCGCGGGAGGCGGGGGTCTCGCACGGCGCCCCGCGCCGCCACTTCCCGACGCACCACGCGCTGCTCTCCGCCGTCGCCCGCCGCGGCTTCGCGGACCTGACCGCCCGCTTCACCGCGGCCACCCGGCCCACCGACCCGCCGCGCGCCCGACTCCTCGCCCTCAGCAGGGAGTACGTGCACTTCGCGCAGGAGCAGCCGGGCATGTTCGAGCTGATGTTCCGTCATGATCTGCTGGACAGCGCCCAGCACGGCACCGGGCAGGACGCACCGGCCCCGCCCCGGCTCCGCGAGTCGACGCTTCCGCTCTTCGCCGGTGTCGTACAACTCCTCGCCGCACACCGCGAGTTGCTGCCCGCATCCCAACGCCCCGGACTCGCACCGGAGTTGGCCGCCGCCGCACTCTGGTCGGGACTGCACGGGCTGGCCCGGCTGTGGTCCGCGGGCAGCCTGCCACTGGCCCTGGACGGCAGCCGGGGCGAGGAGGCCGGGGCACCGGACCGGCTCGACGAACTGCTCGCCGCCGTCCTGGACGCGTACGCGCCCCCGGCGGACCGGTGACCACCGCCGGGCAGCAGCGGCTCGCCCTGTCGGTCAGCTGCGCCGGAGCGATGTTCGTCGCCCTGGACGGCACGGTCCTGATGGTGGCGCAGCCGCGTCTCGCCGAGGACCTCGGGGCGAGCCTGGACCAGGTCCAGTGGAGCAGCACCGGCTATCTGCTCGCCGTGGCCGCCCTCCTGGTGACCGCCGGACGCCTCGGCGACCGCTACGGGCACCCCCGGCTGCTGCTGCTCGGACTGCTCGGCTTCGGCGCCGCCTCGGCCGGGATCGCGCTGGCGCCGGGCATCGGCTGGGTGGTGGGGCTGCGCTGCCTGCAGGGCGTCTTCGGCGCGCTGCTCCAGCCGGCCACCCTGGCGGTGCTGCGGCTCAGCCACCCGCCGGAGAGGCTGGGCGGTGCGGTGGCCGTGCGGACCAGCGCCATCGGGCTCGCGGCCGCCGCCGGGCCGCTGCTCGGCGGTGTGCTGGCCGCCCGGCTCGGCTGGCGGGCGGTCTTCCTGGTCAATGTCCCGGTGACCCTCGCCGTCGCGGCGCTCACCCTCGCGCTGCGGCTGCCCGAACCGCCGGGGGACAAGCGGCCCCCACTCGGCCTCGGGGGCGCCCTGCTGCTGGGCGCCGCACTGGCGGGGCTCACCCACACCCTGGTCGGCGTCCCCGCGCACGGCTGGAACTCCGCGCCCACGCTGGCGGGTTCGGCCGCCACCGCGCTGCTCGGCGCGCTCTTCGCCGGGCACCAGCGCCGTGCCGCCGAGCCCTTCCTCCCCTCCGCCGTCCTGCGCTCCCGCGCGGTGGCGGCCTCGACCGCCCTGCTGCTGCTCGCCTCGGCCGCCCTGTTCGGGACGCTGTTCACCTGCACCTTCGTCCTCCAGGACGTCCTCGGACTCGACCCGCTGGGCGCCGCGCTGCGCGTCCTCCCGCTGACCGCCCTGATGGTCCTCCAGGCCCCGGTGGCGGCCGGGCTGGTACGCCGGTACGGGGCGCGCGCCACCGCGGCGGGCGGGGTGCTCCTCCTGGCGCTCGGTGCCGCGGCCCTGTCGCGGACCGCCGCGGACCAGGGCTGGGCCGGGAGCGGCCCGGCCTACGCCGCCCTCGGCGCCGGTTTCGCCACCGTGCTGGTCACCGCCACCGGCACCGTGGTGGGCGACGCGCCCCCGGCCCACGCCGGGGTGGTCGGCGGTCTCAAGCAGACCGCGATGAACATCGGCCCCCTGCTCGGCATCGCCCTGGCCACCGGCACCCTGCTCCTCGCCTCCCCCGCGGGCCGCGCCCTCCCCGGGGCGGACGGGGGCGCCTCAGCCGCCGGGGCCGGGGCGACGCTCCTCCTGCTCGGCGCGGTCGCGCTGCTCGGGCTCGCCCCCGCCCTGCTGCTGCCCGCCCGCCCCGGGCGCCGGGCCGAGGCGGACCCGGCACCCGGCTCCGTACCGCGGCGTCAGTCCAGCGGGACGCCGTCCTCCAGGTAGCGCACCGCGCCCTCGGCCCGGGCCCGCAGCGCCCAGCGCAGCCGGATGAAGCGCACCGGCGGCAGCAAGGCCTCGGCCTCCTCCTCGGTCACAAAGCGCCAGTCGCGCAACTCCCCGCCGGGCAGGGTCACTTGGCGCCCCTCGGCGACCCGGCCGCCGTCGAAGAGGAGCCGGATGCCGCCGTGGCCGGGCGGGGCGGGCCGCTCCCAGTCGACCACCAGGAGCCGCGGCCTGCCCTCCAGGGCGAGCCCGGTCTCCTCGGCCACCTCGCGCACGGCGGCCAGCGCGGGCGACTCCCCGGTCTCGACGACCCCGCCCGGGAACTCCCAGCCCGCCTTGTACGTCGGGTCCACCAGGAGCACCCGGTCCCGCGCGTCGAAGAGCAGCACGCCCGAGGCGAGCGTCTGGCTGCGCGGCTCGGGCGTCTGCACGATGTCGGTGACGGGCGCCGCGCCCCCGGCGACCGCCTCGGCGATCCGGACGGCGGTCTCGTAGGGGGTGAGGGCGCTGTTGTCGATGAGGCAGGCGTCCGCGGCGAGCCAGCCGGACAGTGCCGAGCGGTACAACTCCCTCTCGGCGTCGGCCTGTTGGGGGCCCTCCTCGGCGCCCGTGGCGCGGGCCGCCGCCGCCCGTGCCCGCAGGATCGTTTCCCCAGGTGCGAGCGCCAGATGCCGGACGCCGATGCGCCGTGCGGCGAGCGCGCCGAAGATCTCGTCGCGGTGCTCCTGGCGGAGCAGGCCGAGGGGGACCACCAGGACCCCGCCCACCTCCGCGTGCAGCGCCGCGAGCGCCTCCACGGTCAGCCGCCGCCAGATGGCCGGCTCGCCCGCCCGCGCCCGTTCGGGCGGCAGCAGCCGGGCCAGCGCGCCGCGGACCGCCTCGGGATCGAAGAGCGTGCTGTTCGGGATCAGTTCGATCAGCTCGCGCGCGGCGGACCGCTTCCCCGCGCCGAACGCACCGTTGATCCAGACGATCACGGTTCCCCCTCTGCTGTTGGCCTCCTGAGGCTTGCCCGCAACACCGCTCCCCGAAAACCCGGTCGTCCTCCGGCAAGCGCCCCGAGTATGCCCGGGGCCGTCAAGGGCGACCCCGGCCCTTCACACCATCGTGTGGCGCTCTGTACCGGGAAGGCGTACACCGCCCGCCCATGCCACCCGGCTCCCCTACCGTGACCGGCACAACGCTCCGTACATCCGGCCACCCGTGCGCCTGGCCACGGGTCCCGTTCGATGCCGCCCGCCGCGTCCGCGGCAGGCGGCGGGCATGGGGGAGTTTCATGCAGCAGGGGGATCAACTCGTCCTCGTCGCACAGGACCCGGAGGCCACGCCGAGGGTCCACCACCGCGAGGGCTTCACCGTGGTCGAACTCCACGGCGAGCTCGACATCCTCGCCTTCCAGCACACCGCGCCGCTCCTCGACGCCCTGAGCGGCGAGCAGGCACCCGCGATCGTCGTGGACCTGCGCCGCACCACCTTCTGCGACTGTTCGGGCCTCGGCCTGCTCGCCCGTACGAGCAGACGCGCGGCCGAGCGCGGCGGCCGGGTCCTGCTGGTCTGCACGCACCCTCTGCAACGGCGGATCCTCGCCCTCACCGGACTCGACCGGAGTCTGCCGCCGCACACCACCCTCGACGAGGCGCTGGCGGCGGCCACGGCCGCGCCGGTCAGCCGATGACGCTCGCCTCGCGCGGCGCACCGCCGAGCGCCGCGGCGGCCGCGCCGACCAGTCCGGCGTCCGTGCCCATCCGGGCGGGGGCGACGCTCAGGCCGCGTACGAAGGACAGGGTGGCGTACTCCTGAAGTGCCGCCCGCAGCGGCCCGAAGAGGACCTCGCCGGACTTCGCCACTCCCCCGCCGATCACGGCGATGTCGATCTCCACCAGGGTCGCCGTCGCGGCGATCCCGGCGGCGAGCGCCCGCGCCGCCCGCATGAAGGAGGCGGCCGCGACCGGGTCTCCGGCCTCGGCCGCGGCGGCCACCGCGGCGGCGGTGGGCTCGGCGTCCCCGGCGGGCCGCCAGCCCTCGGCGAGGGCGCGCCGCGCGATGTTCGGCCCGCTCGCGATCCGCTCCACACAGCCGCGCGCCCCGCAGGGGCAGGCGTCGCCGTCGAGGTCCACGCTGATGTGGCCGATGTGCCCCGCGTTGCCGGTCGGGCCCGAGTGCAGCGCCCCGCCGAGGACCAGCCCGCCGCCGACTCCGGTGGAGACCACCATGCACAGGGCGTTGTCATGCCCCTTGGCGGCGCCCTGCCAGTGCTCCGCGGCGGCGATGGCCACCCCGTCGCCGACCAGTTCCACGGGCAGCGCGCCGGTCAGCTGCCGTACGCCGTCCACCAGCGGAAAGCCGCGCCAGCCGGGGATGTTGACCGGGCTCACCGTCCCCGCGGAGGCGTCCACCGGACCCGCGCTGCCGATGCCGATCGCCCGTACGGCGGGCCACAGCACCGAGGAGGTCAGCTCGGCGAGCACCGCCTCGACGGCACGCATCACCGACTCGCCGCTCTCCTGGGCCGGGGTGGGCCGCTGCCCGCGCAGCACGATGCGCCCACTGCTGTCGACCAGGGCTCCGGCGATCTTGGTCCCGCCGATGTCGAGCGCGGCGACGAGGTCGGTGTGCATCAGTGTGAGTTCTCCCTGAGGAAAAGAGCAGGCCTTGAGTCTGCAACAGACAGTCTCCCCCACTCTTGACAACGTTGTCCAGGCTCTATGCTCAAACCCACATCCTCACACCGATACCGACGACAGGACAGTACACCGTGGTCGAGACCAATCGACGGGCAGAGAACCGCTACGGAAACCGGCCCACGATGAAGGATGT
The DNA here is from genome assembly GCF_025643355.1 of Streptomyces sp. SCSIO ZS0520. Lineage (NCBI taxonomy): Bacteria > Bacillati > Actinomycetota > Actinomycetes > Kitasatosporales > Streptomycetaceae > Streptomyces > Streptomyces sp. SCSIO ZS0520. Next base: position 309,582 of record NZ_CP092644.1, read on the forward strand.
GGCCGCCCGGGCGGGGGTCGGGCTCAAGACGGTCTCGCGGGTGGTCAACGGCGAGTCGGGAGTCACCGCCGACACCGAGCGGCGGGTCCAGGAGGCGATCGAGGCCCTCGGCTTCCGGCGCAACGACAGCGCCCGGGTGCTGCGCAAGGGCCGCACCTCCAGCATCGGTCTGGTCCTGGAGGATCTCGCGGACCCCTTCTACGGCCCGCTCAGCCGCGCGGTGGAGGAGGTCGCCCGCGCCCACGGCGCCCTGCTCATCAACGGTTCCAGCGCCGAAGACCCGGACCGCGAGCAGGAGTTGGCGCTCGCCCTGTGCGCGCGGCGGGTGGACGGGCTGGTGATCATCCCGGCCGGGGACGACCACCGCTATCTGGAACCCGAGCTGCGGGCCGGGGTCGCCACCGTCTTCGTCGACCGCCCCGCGGGCGGCATCGACGCCGATGTGGTGCTCTCCGACAACTACGGCGGCTCCTACACCGGCACCGCCCACCTCATCGCCCACGGCCACCGCCGGATCGGCTTCATCGGCGACCAGGTCGGCATCCACACCGCCGCCGAGCGCCTGCGCGGCTACCAGGCGGCGATGGAGGACGCCGGGCTCCCCGTGCACGAGAGCTGGGTCTCCTCCGGGGACACCCACCCGGAGCGGGTCCGCAAGGCCGCCGAGTCGATGCTCACCGGCAGCGAGCCGGTGACCGCCCTCTTCGCGGGCAACAACCGGGTGACGGTGACCGCCGTGCGGGTGCTCGCCGGACCCGGGCACCACGCGGCGCTGGTCGGCTTCGACGACTTCGAACTGGCCGATCTGCTCAGCCCCGCCGTCACGGTAGTCGCCCAGGACTCCGCCCAGATAGGGCGCACGGCGGCCGAGCGGCTCTTCCGCCGCCTCGGCGGCACCCCCCTGGAGGCGGAGCGCATCGAGCTGCCGGTGCGCCTGATCGCCCGCGGCTCCGGCGAACTGCCGCCCGCGGGCTGAGGCGCCGCCGCCCCGGGGTGCCCGTCAGCAGTACGGCAGTCCGGGCACCGGGGCGTCGTCGGCGCCGCCCTTGATGTTGACCACGTTCACGAAGACCTGGGTGTTGCCGCTGTCGTCGTCGGTCTTGGCGGACCAGATGTTGGTGTACTTGCCCGCGTTCTCCCGGCGGCCGAGGTTCTGCTGGCAGAAGAAGTAGTTGGTGCCCGCGCGCAGGATCCCCGCCTCGGCCCCGGCCGCGGTGTACGAGGTCGCGGTGCGCCACACCTGGCAGGTGAACTTCCCGCCGCCGATGTCGTGGCAGACCGGTGCCGCGTCCCCGCCCGGCCGGCCGGTGGGCTTCGGCTTCGGCCGGGGCGCCTTGCCCGTACCGGCCGGGGAGTCCGGCTTCGCGGAGGCGGCGGGCCGGTCGCCGCCCTTCTCCGGGCGGGGCCGGGCCGAGGGCTTCTTCTCGTCGCCGAGGGCGCCGGGGCTCCCCTCGGCCGAGGGCTCGCGAGCGCTCCCGGATGACGTCCCGCCACTGCTCCCGGCCTCGTCGGCGGTCCCGTCCGAGCTGTTCATCAGGGCGATACCGGTCCCGGCGACGGCCAGCACCACGGTCACCGCCACGGCGACCAGGAGGACCGGACCACGGCGCTTCCTCTCACCGCGCCCCGGCTGCGGAAGCGTGTCCCGCCAGGGCGGCTGCCCGGTCGGGGGGTGCCCCGGCCCGTACGGCGTCGCGGGCGCCCCCTGCTCCCAGGTGCCGGGCGCGCCCGCCCGGTGGGCCGCGGGCGCCTCGCCGAAGGCGGCTCCGGCGGCGGGCGGGCCGAACGCGGCCGCGGGAGGCGCCGCGGGCGGGTATCCGTAACCCCCTTGGGGCAGCGGGGAGTTCGGGGCGGTGGGCCGCTCGGCCCCGGGTCCCGGCGGCAGCGGTGCCGCCTGCCCGGCCGCGACCGCGCGCAGCTGCGCCGCCGCCTCCTCGGCCCCCGGCCGCCACCGCGGGTCCTTGTGCAGCAGCCGCTCCAGTACCGGCATCAGCGCCCCGGCGCGCCGCGGTACGGGCAGCGGCTCGGCGACGATCGCGGAGAGCGTCGACCAGGTGGACGTACGGCGGAAGGGGGAGGCGCCTTCCACGGCCGCGTACAGGGTGGCGCCCACCGCCCAGAGGTCGGAGGCGGGACCCGGTTGCTGCCCCTGGGCGCGCTCCGGGGCCAGGAAGTCGAGGGAGCCGACGATCTCGCCGCTGCGGGTCAGATGGGAGGTGGAGCCGTCCCCGGGGTCGTCCATGGTGGCGATGCCGAAGTCGGTGAGCACGGTGCGGCCCGAGCGGTCGCGGAGGATGTTGCCCGGCTTCACATCGCGGTGCAGGACGCCCACCGCGTGCGCCGCGGCGAGGGCTTCGAGGACATCGGCGCCGAGGGCGGCGGCCTCGCGCGGGTCGAGGACGCCGCGCTCGCGGAGTATGTCGTCGAGGGAGGGCCCGTCCACGAGCTCCATCACGATGAGCGGTCGGCCCTCGATCTGGGTCACATCGTGCACCGCGATCACCCCGGGATGGCGCACCCGGGCCGCCGCGCGGGCCTCGCGCTGCATCCGCAGCTGCATATCGGCGAGTTCGGCGCCCGCGGTGTCCGTGTAGGTCCGCAGCTCCTTGACGGCGACCTCGCGGCCGAGGACCTCGTCCACGGCCCGCCAGACGACGCCCATCCCGCCCCGGCCGAGCTGCGCTACGGTCCGGTAGCGCCCGGCGAGCAGTCTGCCCGCGCCGTGCGCCTCCTGGTGCTCCCCCGTGTCCACCACTGCCCCGTTCCTGCGACGCCTCGTGCTGTGCGGGACAGCCTACGGGCAGCCACCGACAGCGCCGAACGTCCCGTCGGCCGCGGTCAGTCGGCGGGCTTCCCGGCCGCGGGTCCGGGCGCCGCGAAGGCCTCCAGGTCGGCCCGGGTCAGTCCGCTCTGCCGGGCGACCTCGCCGATGTCCAGGGCGCCGCAGTCCAGGCCGCGCAGCAGTTGCGCGCTGAGCGCCCGGGCCGTGGCGGGTTCGTCGAGCACCTGTCCCGGGGTGCTGTTGGCGTACGCGGCGAGGCGGCTCGCGGCGGCCGGGAGCAGTTCGCGGTGGAAGGCGAAGACGGCGGCGTACCGGGTGGGCAGCTGCGCGGGGTGCATGTCCCAGCCCTGCCAGTAGGCGCGGGCGAGGGCCCGCCGGACCAGCCCGTAGTGCAGCCGCCAGGCCTCGTGCACCTTGGGGGTGCCGCCGACCGGCAGCACATTGCTGGAGCCGTCGGAGAGCCGTACGCCGGTCCCCGCGGCGGCCACCTGCATCACCGACTTGGCGTGGTCGGCGGCGGGGTGGTCGCTCGACTGGTGGGCGGCGGCCACCCCGAGGGCCGCGCTGTAGTCGAAGGTGCCGTAGTGCAGTCCGCGGGCCCGGCCGCGGGCGGCGTCGATCATGCGGGCGAGGGTGACGGTGCCGTCGGGGCCGAGGACGGCCTGGCTGGTCTCGACCTGGATCTCGAACCCGAGGGCGCCGTGCGGGAGTTGGTGGGTGCGCTCGAAGCGGGACAGCAGGACGTCCAGGGCGGAGACCTGTTCCGGGTACGTGACCTTGGGCAGGGTGAGCACGAGTCCGGCGGGCGGCGGGCCCTGCCGGACCAGCGCGGTGAGGAAGATGTCCAGGGTGCGGATGCCCCGCTCGCGTACGGCGGCCTCCATGCACTTCATCCGGATCCCGAAGCCGGGCGGCGCGGAGCCGTCGGCGTGCGCCTCGGCGAGCAGCCGGGCGGCGCGGGCGGCGTCGGCGTCCTCCTCGGCGGCGGAGCGGCCCCGGTAGCCGTCCTCGAAGTCGACCCGCAGGTCCTCCACGGGTTCGCTCTCCAGCTTGGCCCGCACCCGCGCGTACACCGTCTCGGCGAGTTCCCCGTCGAGGCCGAGCACCTGCCCGAAGGACTCGGCGTCCGGGGCGTGTTCGTCCAGGGCGTCCAGGGCCCGGGCGCCCCAGGAGCGGACGGTGTCCGCGGTCAGGTCGTGGGCCGGTACGTAGACGGTGTGCACGGGCTGCCGGGTGCCGGGGTCGCCCGGGTAGCGGCGGGCCAGCTCGGCGTCCACGGGGGCGAGGAGGGTCGCGAGGGTCTCGGTGACCGAGCCGCCCAGACTTGTCGCCGACTGCTCCATGCGGTCCTCCTCGGTGGGCCGGTTGACTGCCGCGCGTGACGCTAACCAGGGCCGGGGGCCAGGTCAACGAGGCCTTGCAGCGGGCGAGCCCCCGCGACCTCGGGTCACGGGGGCTCGGTCCGGCCGCGGGCCGGGGTGCGATCAGCCCTTGCGGGTCTTGATCTCCTCGGTCAGCTGCGGGACGACGTTGAAGAGGTCGCCGACCACACCGAAGTCGACGAGGTCGAAGATCGGCGCCTCCTCGTCCTTGTTGACCGCGACGATGGTCTTCGAGGTCTGCATACCGGCACGGTGCTGGATCGCACCCGAGATGCCGTTGGCGATGTACAGCTGCGGCGAGACCGACTTACCGGTCTGGCCCACCTGGTTGGTGTGCGGGTACCAGCCCGCGTCCACCGCCGCGCGCGAGGCGCCCACCGCGGCACCGAGGGAGTCCGCGAGGGCCTCGATGACCGGGAAGTTCTCGGCGCCGTTGACACCACGGCCACCCGAGACGACGATCGCGGCCTCGGTCAGGTCCGGACGGCCGGTCGACTGACGCGGCGTACGCGAGACGACCTTGGTACCGGTGGACTTCTCACCGAAGGACACCGACAGCGCCTCGACCGTGCCCGCGGCCTGGGCCGGCTCGACCGCGGCCGAGTTCGGCTTCACCGTGATGACCGGAGTGCCCCTGGACACACGGGACTTGGTGGTGAACGAGGCGGCGAACGCGGACTGGGTCGCGACCGGGCCCTCGTCCCCGGCCTCCAGGTCCACGGCGTCGGTGATGATGCCCGAACCGATACGGACCGCCAGGCGGGCGGCGATCTCCTTGCCCTCCGCCGAGGACGGCACCAGGACGGCGGCCGGGGAGACTGCGTCGTAGGCGGCCTGCAGCGCGTCCACCTTCGGCACGACGAGGTAGTCGGCGAACTCCGGGGCGTCCGCGGTCAGCACGCGTACCGCACCGTGCTCACCGAGGACGGCGGCGGTGGACTCGGCACCCGCGCCGAGGGCGACCGCGACCGGCTCGCCGAGACGGCGGGCCAGCGTCAGCAGCTCCAGGGTGGGCTTGCGGACGGCACCGTCCACGTGGTCGACATAGACGAGAACTTCAGCCATGGGACTTCTTCTCCTGCGAATGCGAAGGATCTGGGGCGGTGGAAGGGGTGAGCGAAGCTCAGATGAACTTCTGGCTCGCGAGGAACTCCGCGAGCTGCTTGCCGCCCTCGCCCTCGTCCGTGATGATCTTGCCCGCGGTACGCGCCGGGCGCTCGGTGGCGGAGTCGACCTTGGTCCAGGCACCCTCCAGGCCGACCTCCCCGGCCTCCAGGCCCAGGTCGGACAGGTCCCAGGACTCCACCGGCTTCTTCTTGGCCGCCATGATCCCCTTGAACGAGGGGTAACGCGCCTCACCGGACTGGTCGGTGACCGAGACCACGGCCGGAAGCGAAGCCTCCAGCTCCTCGGTGGCGGCATCGCCGTCCCGGCGGCCCTTCACCACACCGTCCGCCACCGACACCTCGGAGAGCAGCGTCACCTGCGGCACACCCAGACGCTCCGCGAGCAGCGCCGGTACGACACCCACCACACCGTCGGTCGAGGCCATACCGGAGACGACCAGGTCGTAACCCGCCTTCTCGATCGCCTTGGCCAGCACCAGCGAGGTACCCACGGCGTCGGTGCCGTGCAGATCGTCGTCCTCGACGTGGATGCCCTTGTCCGCACCCATCGACAGCGCCTTGCGCAGCGCGTCCTTCGCATCCTCCGGACCGACCGTCAGCACGGTGATCTCCGCGTCATCGGCCTCGTCCGCGATCTGCAGCGCCTGCTCGACCGCGTACTCGTCCAGCTCGGACAGCAGACCGTCGACATCGTCCCGGTCGACCGTCAGGTCCTCGGCGAAGTGCCGGTCGCCGGTGGCGTCGGGCACGTACTTCACAGTGACAACGATCCTCAAGCTCACGCCGGCTCTCCTACTGCATCGTCATTTCTACTGCTGCTCTGTCGGGGGCAGCATAGGCGCCTCAAGCGGCGGTTTCAGGTCGAGGCGTCGGGGCCTCGCACCCAATATTACTCGCCAGTACACCCGGTTCGTTACCTGGGAGCAAGCGCCGTGAGCTGTGACCTTCACAACCTGCTCCACTTCTAACCCGGCGCGGGGAGAAGGGAACTGTGATCTTCCCTACTCTGCGTGACCCGGCGCCGCGTGACCCCCGCCGCTCAGGCGCTCAGCTCTCCGAAGCGGCCCTGGTGGTAGAGGAGGGGCCCGCCGGTGCCCAGGGTCTGGCCCGCGACCGCCTCGGCGAGGACCAGCCGGTGGTCGCCCGCCGGGACCCGCGCCACCACCCGGCACACCAGGTAGGCGAGGACGCCGTCGAGCACCGGGACGCCCTCGGGGCCCTCGGCCCAGCGGGTGGGGGCGGCGAAGCGGTCGGCGCCGCTGCGCGCGAAGGTGGCGGCGAGCTCGCGCTGATGGGCGCCGAGGACGTGGACCCCGACATAGGAGGCCTCGGAGACGGCGGGCCAGCTGGAGGCGGAGGTGCCGATCCCGAAGGAGACCATCGGGGGTTCGGCGGAGACGGAGGTGAGGGAGGTCGCGGTGAATCCGGTGGGTATCCCGGCGCGGGCGGCGGTGATCACCGCGACACCGGCGGCATGGCGCCGGAAGACGGAGCGCAGGAGATCGGGAGAGGCGGGCAGTGCCGTACCGAGGCCGGGCGAGACCGTCATGGAGTTGTCCTTCTGCTTCGGGGACGCGGAACCGGGCGGCGGATGCTCAGCAGGGCCGACAGCGGGTGCCGGACTCGGTGGCGGGATCCACGGGGGCGCTCCCGGGCGCGCTCGGAGGCAGAGGAGATGACGGCCGCATGGCCTCAGGCTGTCGACCGGTGGCCTGTGCAGTCAAGCCGGTTCCGGCATCTGGGAGACGGGTCACGGCCGCTCAGACCGCCTCTCCGAGGGCGGCGATCACATCCGCCGTGCGCGGCTGGCCCGCGGCCCGGCGGACGATGCCGCCCCGCGCGTCGAGCACCAGCACGGTCGGCGTCTTGAGGATGCCCAGTTCCCGTACGAGCGGCAGGCGTTCCTCGGCGTCGATCTCCACATGCGTCACCCCCGGCACCATCGCGGTGACCTCGGCGAGCACCCGCCGGGTCGCCCGGCAGGGCTGGCAGAAGGCGCTGGAGAACTGGACCAGGGTGGCGCGCTCGCCCAGTGGCCCGCCCAGTTCGGCGGCGTCCAGCCGCCGCTCGCGATCGCTCTCGCGCACTCTCACCCTCCCGTCGCGGCGCCGGTGGAGCACGCCGAAGACGCCCGCCGCGGCGAGCACACCGATGGCCACCCAGAGTCCTGTCATCGAAGGGGTGCAGCGTTCACGAGACCGCAAAGATTCCCGGGTGCCCGTACGGACTTCGGTGGGCGATCCTTGCGGGCATGGACATCGATGTGCGCGGACCCCGATTCGGTGCGGCGGTGACCACCGTCGTCCTCCTCGCCGTACTCGCTCTGGACAGCGGGTATCTGCTGGCCTTTCAGACGCTCTGCTTCGCGCTCGGCGCGGCGGGCGGGGTGGGGCGCTCGCCCTACGGCCGGCTGTTCCGGACCCTGGTGCGCCCGCGCCTCGGTCCGGCCACCGAGTTCGAGGCGCCCGCCCCGCCGCGGTTCGCCCAGGCGGTGGGTCTCGGCTTCGCCCTGCTGGGTCTCCTCGGCTACTTCGTCGGCCCGCAGTGGCTGGCCTACACGGCGACCGGGGCGGCTCTGGCGGCGGCCTTCCTCAACGCGGCCTTCGGCTACTGCCTGGGCTGCGAGGCCTATCTGCTGCTGCGGCGGGTGGGGCCGGCGAGGGGTTGAGAGGGCAATGTGCCGCAATGTGTCAACGACGTGACGAGAATCTCGCGGAACGGGGGCACCAGCTCTGGCCACGCGCTCGTTGATGGGGCACGATCGGCGAAACGCCGAAAACCTACGGCAGCGTAACTTTCCGCAGGGAGCCCTCTCCCGAGGAATACAAGAAGGGTCCTCCCCCTCCATGGCAGAGCTCGTCTACCGCCCGGTCATCGGCTTGGCTCTCACGATGTTCAAGGCGCTCGACCTGAAGATCGACCTCAAGGGTTCGGAGAACATTCCGCGCTCGGGCGGTGCCGTGCTCGTCAGCAACCACATCAGCTATCTGGACTTCATCTTCAACGGTCTCGCCGCCCGCCCGCAGAAGCGCCTGGTGCGCTTCATGGCGAAGGAGTCGGTGTTCCGCAACAAGATCTCCGGTCCGCTGATGCGCGGCATGAAGCACATCCCGGTGGACCGCAAGCAGGGCGAGGCCGCCTACGACCACGCGCTGGACTCGCTGCGCTCCGGGGAGATCATCGGCGTCTTCCCCGAGGCCACCATCTCCCAGTCCTTCACGCTGAAGAGCTTCAAGTCGGGCGCCGCCCGCCTCGCCCAGGAGGCGGGGGTGCCGCTGATCCCGATGGCCGTCTGGGGCACCCAGCGGATCTGGACCAAAGGCCAGCCGCGCAACTTCAAGCGCAACCACTTCCCGGTGACCATCCGCGTCGGCGAGACGATGGACGCGCCCCGGGACGAGTACGCGGGCGCCATCACCCGGCGGCTGCGCGAGCGCGTCGGCGAGGTCCTCGAACTGGCCCAGCGCGCCTACCCGGGCCGCGCCAAGGGACCGGAGGACTCCTGGTGGCTGCCCGCGCACCTGGGCGGCACCGCACCGACGGCGGCCGAGGCGCGCACCGCCTGAGCCCGGAGCCTCGCGGCGTCAGGGCGCCGAGGGCCCCGCGGGCAGCAGCTCGGTGGTGACGAAGGAGGTCACCACCGCGAGGATGACCACGGGGATCGTCTCGGAGCCGCCGAGCAGCAGGACCACCAGGAGCACACTGCTGACCGGCAGCCGCAGGATCCCCGCGGCCGCCGCGGCGAGACCGGCGGCGAGGCCCGGTACGACACCGAGGCCCGGCAGCGGCGAGGCCAGCAGGCCCGCGGCGCCGCCGAGGAACAGCGCGGGGAACACCGGCCCGCCGCGCAGACTCCCGAGGCAGAGCGCGTAGGCGGCGGACTTCAGCAGCAGCACCGCGACCAGGGCGCCGATGGACCAGGCGTGCGGGTCCGCGGCCAGCGCGGCGAGCGTGGCCTGCCCCGAGGAGGCCACCTCCTCCGGTGAGCGGTCGGTGAGCAGGGCGTAGAGCGCCGCGCAGCCGCCGGCCGCCGCGGCGCACAGCACCGTCGCGCCGCGCGGGCGGGCCGCGGTGAGCGCGGCGGCCTTCCGTCCGCCGAGGAGCGCGAGGCGTACGAGGACGGCGACGGCCACCGCGAGCGGCACCGCCCAGAGCACGTCGCCCGCGTCGAGTCCCGGCCGCGGGCCGGGGATCTTCAGGCCCAGGCTGCCGGTGTCCAGGCCGGTCCAGTGGCCGAAGCCGGTGAAGACCAGCGCGCCCACCCCGCTCGACAGGAGCGCCGGGAGGATGACGGCGAAGAGCTGGGGGCCGCCGATTCCGGCCACCTCGATCAGGAGCACCCCGGCGATGACCGGGCTGCCGAAGATCGCCGCGATGGCGGCCGCGGCACCGGCGGCACCGAGCAGGGCGGTGCTCTGCGCGCTCGCGGGGCCCCGCGCGAGGTCCCTCAGGAGCAGCGCGAGCCCGCCGCCGAGGGCGATCAGCGGGGCCTCCGGTCCGAGTACGGCGCCGAAGGGGAGGCTCGCCGCCGCGGCCAGGAGCACCCCCGGCAGGGTGACCGGCGGGGTGCCGCCCGCGTGCAGCCCCGCGACCGGCAGATGGCCGCCCGCCCCCGGCAGGTGACGCGCCACCAGGCCCACCACGATCCCGGCCAGTGGCAGCAGCGGCAGCGGCCACCACCAGGCGGGGTCCGCGTATCCGAGCGCCGAGGGCACCTCCTGCCACAGCAGATGCTCCAGTTGGTGCAGGCCGACCAGGAACCAGAAGGCCGCGAGCGAGACCGGGATGCCGATCAGTCCGCTGAACACCAGGGCCCTGCGGTAGGCGGGTGTCCGCAGCATCTCCCGCAGCCGGTCGGCCTCCCGCGAGTCCGCCGGCTCGGAGGGATTCGCTGCCGCCTCGTGCTGGGTCATCGGATGCGCTCCCGCTTCGGGCGCCCCGCGGGACGGAGCGCCTGCCGTCTCCCCAGGAGAAGCGAGGTCGGTCCGGGGCGCGAGCCGAGGGGGCGCGGGGGCGGGGCCTTCGCCTGCGAGTCGGGGGCCTTCGCCTGCGAGTTCCGAAGGAAGCAGCCGGGTGCCTTTGAGGGGAGCGGCCGACCTTTGCAGGGAATGGCCGGGGCTTCCGCAGGCAACGGCCGGGACCTCCGCGGGGACGATCCGCTCACGAAGGCGCCCGGGAGGACCGCCACGGGACCCGCGGGGACTCAGCGCGGGAAAGGGCCCGAACGGCGCAAGCCCGGACCCGGCCGCCGCAGAGCCGTACGCGAGCGAGCGCGACGGACCACCCGCAACCGGCGGCCGTCCGCCCCGCGACCGCCGGACCGCCCGCCCCGCGACCCCCGATCCCTCCGCTACGAGACCGCCGGACGCACAGTGATCCGCGCACCGGGGCTGAACTTGGCCAGGAGTTCGGCGAGTTCGTCCCCGGCGGCTTCGAGCGCGGAGTGGTCGAGGGGCGGCAGTCCCTCCAGGAGGAAGAGCGCCGAGACGGAGTCCTCGGTGAGCCGGGTGCGCACCCCCTGCCGCCAGTTCCAGCGGCGGCAGGTCACCCCGGCGCCGTCCCGCCAGACCACCTCGCCGGGTTCGGGGTGCTCGACCGCCGCCTCCCCCGCCGCCACGGTGGCGAACTCCTCCTCGCCGGTGGCCCGTACGAGCCGCATCCCGCCCTGGATCCGGTCGGCGTCCTCACCGCCCACGGGGATGAGGTGGGCCACGCTGATCGCGTTGTAGAGATCGACGAGCGCGTTGATCCGGGGCAGGCCGCCCTCCGCGAGGGCCCGCTTGGCGAGGGCCTCGGCGGAGTTGCGGGTCCGCGAGGGCTTGGCGCCGAAGGCGGTGTACGCGGCGCGCCAGGCGGCGAGGTGGGGGTCCTCGTGCGGGGCGCGACCGCCGAGCCGGTCGGCCAGCCGCCCGGCGGCCTCGTCGAGCAGGGCCGAACTCGCCTCGGTGCTGGGCCCGTTGACCAGTCCGGTGGCCTCCACGGCGACATGGGTGAAGCCGGGCGCGAGGGCGCGTACCTCGTCGGAGACGGTCAGTTCCAGGGTCATCGTGCTCTCGTCCTCGGGGTGGTCGGGCGGTGCGCCGGGCAGCGGCGCGCGGTGCGTCCCGCAGCGGTACGGGTCCTGCGGCGCGGCGGGGAGCCGGGCCCGGAGCTGCTCGCGGTCGGCCGCGCCCCTGAGCGCGTCGCGCACCAGGGGATGCGGTGCAGCATACAGTACGCCACAGTCCAGCCCATTGGACTCCGGGGCCAGAACGACGAAGGCCGGCCGCTCCTCACCGAGCAGGAACCGGGCTTCGCTGCGGGGAGTGCGGAATCCCGCCCCGTACGGACGGACAGGAAACGAACAGGAAGCGCACCCGGACAAGCGGAGTCCCCTGCCGCATCGCACCGTGGGCGCGTGTGACAGGGGACTGAGTCCGCGAGGGTACGGTCACGGGCCGCCGAGGGCCGGTGGACCGTGATCCGGCGGGACGGCTCAGGCGGCGGCCATCTCCTCCTTCACGGCGGCGACGAAGCCGTCGACGTCGTCCGGGGTGGTGTCGAAGGAGCACATCCAGCGGACGTCGCCGGCGTTCTCGTCCCAGAAGTAGAAGCGGTAGCGCTTCTGCAGCCGGCGGCTGACCTCCTGCGGCAGCCGCGCGAAGACCGCGTTGGCCTGGACCTCGTGCAGGATCTCGACCCCGCCGACACCGCGCACGCCCTCGGCGAGGCGGGCCGCCATCTCGTTGGCGTGGCGGGCGTTGCGCAGCCACAGGTCCTTGGCGAGCAGCGCCTCCAACTGCACCGAGACGAAGCGCATCTTGGAGGCCAGCTGCATGGAGAGCTTGCGCAGATGCTTCATCTGCCGCACCGCGTCGGGGTTGATGACGACGACGGCCTCCCCGAAGAGCGCGCCGTTCTTCGTCCCGCCGAGGGAGAGGATGTCGACGCCCGCCGCGTTGGTGAAGGTCCGCATCGGTACGTCGAGCGAGGCGGCCGCGTTGGCGATGCGGGCGCCGTCCAGGTGCACCTTCATCCCGTGGCGGTGGGCGTGCTCGCAGATGGCCCGTATCTCCTCGACCGTGTAGACGGTGCCGAGTTCGGTGTTCTGCGCGAGGGAGACGACCTGCGGCATGGCCCGGTGCTCGTCCTCCCAGCCCCAGGCCTGCCGGTCGATCAGCTCGGGGGTGAGCTTGCCGTCCGGGGTGGGCACGGTCAGCAGCTTGATGCCGCCGACGCGTTCCGGGGCGCCGCCCTCGTCCACGTTGATGTGCGCGCTCTCGGCGCAGACCACCGCGCCCCAGCGGTCGGTGAGCGCCTGGAGCGCGACGACGTTGGCGCCGGTGCCGTTGAACACCGGGAAGGCCTCGGCGCTCGCCCCGAAGTGCCCGCGGATCACCTGCTGGAGGTGGTCCGTGTAGTCGTCCTCGCCGTAGGCGACCTGGTGGCCGCCGTTGGCCACGGCGAGTGCGGCGAGGACCTCCGGGTGCGCGCCCGCGTAGTTGTCGCTGGCGAAGCCGCGGACCTCGGGGTCGTGGTGGCGGCGGGCCGCGGTGCGGGAGCTCGTCGCGGGGTTCACGGCTTCTCGGTCAGCCACAGACGGTTTCCGTTCACTTCCCGGGCGGGCTTCTCCCAGACTCCGGCGATGGCCTCGGCCAGGTCCTTCACGTCGGTGAAGCCCGCGAACTTCGCGTTGGGGCGTTCCGCGCGCATCGCGTCGTGCACCAGCGCCTTGACCACCAGGATGGCAGCCGCCGCGCGCGGGCCGTCGTCGCCCCCCGCCCTGCGGAAGGCGTCGCCGAGCGCGAGCGTCCAGGCCTCGGCCGCCGCCTTGGCCGCGGAGTAGGCCGCGTTGCCCGCGGTGGGCTTGCTGGCACCGGCCGCGCTGATGAGCAGGTAGCGGCCCCGGTCGCTGCGCTGGAGCGGCTCCTGGAAGGCGAGCGAGGTGTGCTGCACCGTACGGATCAGGAGGTCTTCGAGGAGTTCCCAGTCGGCGAGGTCGGTCTCGGCGAAGTTGGCGCTGCCGCGCCAGCCGCCCACGAGGTGCACGAGCCCGTCCACCCGGCCGAAGTCCTTCTCGATCCTGCCGACCCACTCCTTGGTGGACGCGAGGTCGAGCAGGTCCACGGTGTCGCCGGTGACGGTGGCGCCGCCGTGCGCGTAGCGGGCCGCGTCCACCGCCTCGGCGAGCCGGGCGGCGTCGGCGTCCGCCGCCGCGACCGTGGCACCCGCCTCCGCGAGCCGCAGCAGGGCCGCGCGCCCCGCCGGGCCCGCGGCGCCCGCCACGGCGACGACCGCGCCGTCGAGCGAACCCTGACCGAGCGAACCCTGACCGTTCATCCTCGCCACCTCCACGCCTTCGCTGCTCACGCTGCTCCCGCCGCGAGAAGGGGCTGGGCGCCGTCCTCGTCGCCCGCGGTGATCCCCTTGGTCGAGGCGATCACGTCCTTGAGCTTCTTCCTCAGGGCCTCGTAGAACATGCTGAGCGGAAACTCGTCCGCGAGCACCTCGTCGACGAGCTTGCGCGGCGGCAGCGAGGTGTCCAGGGCGTCGGGGCCCTTGGCCCAGCGCGAGCCGGGGTGCGGGGAGAGGAAGCGGGAGACCAGCTCGTACCCGGCGAACCAGTGGACGAGCTTCGGGCGGTCGATGCCGTCCCGGTAGAGCTGCTCGATCTCGCCGCAGAGCTGGTTGGTGACCTGCGGGGCGCGCTCCCAGTCGATGCGCAGGGTGTTGTCGGTCCAGCGGACGACATCGTGCTTGTGGAGGTAGGCGAAGAGCAGCTGGCCGCCCAGACCGTCGTAGTTGCGGACGCGCTCACCGGTGACCGGGAAGCGGAACATCCGGTCGAAGAGGACCGCGTACTGGACGTCCCGGCCCTGCGGTACGCCGTCGGCCTCCAGCTTCACGGCCTCCTTGAAGGCGGTGAGGTCGCAGCGCAGCTCCTCCAGGCCGTACATCCAGAACGGCTGGCGCTGCTTGATCATGAACGGGTCGAAGGGCAGGTCGCCGTGGCTGTGGGTGCGGTCGTGCACCATGTCCCAGAGGACGAAGGCCTGCTGGCAGCGCTCCTGGTCCTCGATCATCTCGGCGATGTCCGCGGGCAGTTCGACGCCGAGGATGTCCACGGAGGCCTTGGTGACGCGGCGGAAGCGGGCCGCCTCGCGGTCGCAGAAGATGCCGCCCCAGCTGAAGCGCTCCGGGGCCTGGCGCACCGCGATGGTCTCCGGGAAGAGCACCGCGGAGTTGGTGTCGTACCCGGCGGTGAAGTCCTCGAAGGTGATGCCGCAGAAGAGCGGGTTGTCGTAGCGGGTGCGCTCCAGTTCGGCGAGCCAGTCGGGCCAGACCATGCGCAGCACCACGGCCTCGAAGTTGCGGTCCGGGTTGCCGTTCTGGGTGTACATCGGGAAGACGACGAGGTGCTGGAGGCCGTCCTCGCGGTGCGCGGCGGGCTGGAAGGCGAGCAGCGAGTCGAGGAAGTCGGGGACCTCGAAGCCCCCGTCCGCCCAGCGGAGCAGATCGGTGACGAGCGCGTCCAGGTAGGCGGCGTCGTGCGGCAGCAGGGGTGCCAGCTCGCGGACCGCGGCGACGATCGCGTCCACGGTGCGCCGGACCTCCGGCTCGGCCGGGGCGCCCTCGGCGGAGAAGTCGATCGAGCCGTCGGCCGACTGCCAGGGCCGCAGGGTCTCCACGGCGTCCTTGAGCCTGGGCCAGGCCGGCTGCTCGACGACTCTGCCCCCGGTGGCTACGGGAGAAACCGCCCCTGCCGCACCTGCCTGCACAAAAATTTCCGTCATGACCCATCCTCCACGGGACAACCTCGCGTACACCCACCGTAAGCGCACACCATTGCCTCCACAAGGGGACCTTGCTGGAGATCTTCCCGTGACCTTGCCGATTCACCGCTCTTTTTCCCGTCAGCCGCCCACGAGCGGCGGTACGGGCCGGAACCGCAACCGAACGTGATTCCTCCCCGCCGATACGGTTACATCCCCGGCGGGTCCCGTTAAGCTGCGCCAATGCCGTACGCACGGGCCGGGAGCGCAGCTGCCGTCGACGAAAGCGAGCCTGCCTTGAACTTCGTCACCATCGGTCACCGCGGAATCATGGGCGTCGAGCCCGAGAACACCCTGCGTTCGTTCGTAGCCGCCGAACAGGCGGGACTCGATCTCATCGAACTCGATCTCCACCTCAGCAAGGACGGCGCCCTCGTCGTCATGCACGACGCCGAGGTCGACCGCACCACCGACGGCCGGGGGCCGATCGCCGAGAAGTCGCTGGCGGAGCTGCGCGGACTGGACGCGGGCAAGGGCGAGCGGATCCCGGTCTTCGAGGAGGTCCTGGACGCGGTGGCGGCCCCGCTGCAGGCCGAGATCAAGGATGTCGCCGCCGCCCGCGCCCTCGCCGAGGTCATGCACCGCCGCGAGCTCAGCGGCCGGGTCGAGGTGCTCTCCTTCCACGACGAGGCGCTGGCGGAGATCTCCCGGCTGGTACCGGGCGTACGGACCGCCCTGGTCGCCAGCCGCTACGGCACCGACGTGGTCGACCGCGCACGCGCCGTGGGCGCCGGCTCCCTCGTGCTGAACATCCGCCGCCTGACCCTGGAGACGGTGGAGCGCGCCCGCGCGGCCGAGCTGCGGATCATCGGCTGGGTGGTCAACACCCAGGAGCACCTGCGGCTGGTCCGCGCCCTGGAACTGGACGGCGCGACCACCGACTTCCCCGAGATCAAACGCACCGGACGCTTCACCGCCTGAGGGCGGAGGTCCGCACCCTTTGGCCGATCAGCCCCCGAGTGGCTTGACCAGCAGCTCGAACTCCAGGTCCGGGCGCTGCGGGATGCCGAAGCGCTCGTCGCCGTAGGGGAAGGGGGTCATGGATCCGGTACGCCGGTATCCGCGCCGCTCGTACCAGGCGATGAGGTCCTCGCGTACGGAGATCACCGTCATGTGCATCTCCTCGGCGGCCCACGCCTCGCGGGCCGTCCGCTCGGCCTCGGCGAGCACGGCCTTGCCGAGCCCGCCGCCCTGCAGCCCCGGCCGGACCGCGAACATCCCGAAGTAGGCCGCGGGACCGCGGTGTTCGAGCTGGCAGCAGGCGACCGCCTCGCCCTCCCGCTCCACCACCAGGAGCCTGCTGCCCAGGGCCCCGATCACCTCGCGGACGCCCTCGGGGTCGGTGCGCTGCCCCTGGAGGAGGTCGGCCTCCGTGGTCCAGCCGGTCCGGCTGGAGTCGCCGCGGTAGGCCGACTCGATCAGGGCGACGAGCGCCGGCACATCGCCCTCGCCGGCGTCCCGGAAGACGAGCGTGCCGGTCACCGGACGGGGCGTGGTCTCCATGGCCTGAATCCTCCTGCTGACGAAGCGCTCCCACGGCGCGGACCCCGCGAGCCTAACCCTGCCGGTAGCGTCGGTGGACATGGTGCATGTACTGAGCAGCCGGACCCTCCTCCACCCCACCGACCCCGAGCGCAGCCGCCACTTCTACGGCGAGGTCCTCGGTCTGGAGATCTACCGCGAATTCGGCACCGGCCCGCAGCGGGGCACGGTCTACTTCCTCGGCGGCGGCTATCTGGAGGTCTCGGGCAGCGCCGACTCCCCACCCGCCCCCGGCCTCCAGCTGTGGATCCAGGTCCCCGACGTCGCCGCCGCCCACAAGGAGATCACCGCACGCGGCGCCACGATCCTCCGCGAGCCCAAGAAGGAGCCCTGGGGCCTGATCGAGATGTGGGCCGCGGACCCGGACGGGGTCAGGATCGCGATCGTCGAGGTACCGCCGGACCACCCGATCCGCTATCGGCCGGGGATGTGAGACGGGGGTACGGGTAGGCGCGGGCGTCGTCGGGGCGCCGACTTGGCAGCATGAGGCGCCGCCTCGGCATCCCGGGGCGCCATCGCCTCGGTCTCAGGAGGGACGGCCGTAGGTCGAGGGGGGATCCACCGGAACCACCCGGTCGTCCGTCGGCGTCATCCGCCAGTACATCGTGCAGCGCGCTTCGTAGCCGGTGTGGGAGGGGTGGGCCGCGATGTGCGAGAAAGGCCAGTCCTGCGCCTCCTGAAGCGTCCGCACGATGCGCGACTTCCCACCGCAGGCCTCGGTCGTGCATCTGACGAAGTAGAGCGGGGTTGTCGGCGCGCCGTCGGAACGGTCACGACCGAGGTGCCAGCGCACGGCGCGGATCAGCGAACGGGTCATGCTTCCGGCCTCCCGAGGTGCCTGCGCAGACCTACGCGCAGATCCACCCGCCGGGAAGGGCTGCGTTCTTCCGCCAACGCGCGGAGGAAGGTTCCGCAATCCCCGCAATCGGAATGCGGAACCGGATCCGGCAGACGTTCCGAAGGATCTGACACACCCCATCCTGATACGTCGTCGCACGTCGTCTGAGGACGCATCCCGTCACCTCCACGTCAGGCTGTTGCGTAAGGCGACGCTAGAGGCGCGGACGACCGCCGCCGACCGGTCTTTCGCGGTCTTTCTCCTCCCGTCTGTTGCATTTCTCGATCTTTCGCACAACGCTGTGGAGGGCTCTGGCGGTTCGTCCCTGCGCGGCGCGATCCTCGAGGAGGTCGATCATCCGGAGGGACCGCATGGCACGTCAGCTCAGGTTCAACGGCACAGGCTCAGGTGAAGGCGGGTGTCCGGCGGTCCACGAGGATCTGGACAGCGGCGAGATCCTCGTTCACGGTCCACCCCTGGAAGACCCCGCGGACATCGCCCAGTTGAAGCACCTCGACGAGGGAGAAGTGGCAGTCGTCGTCCCGCGGAACACTCTCGTGGACTTCGGCCCGCGCGACGAGCGGCCCCGCATCATCGATCTGGATGCCTTCGGACGGCTCTTCGAGCGCTTCGAGCACACCGCATGGCGGCTGGAGACCCGCGGCCGGTACGCGTCCGACGAAGCGACCACGACATACGCCCAGTTCCTTGCGGGCGAGCAGCCGACGTGGGACCTGCACACACCGTGGTCCGAGACGATCCGGACCAAGACCTCGAACGGTGCCCGGGTGGAGCGCGTACGGGTTGTCGACTCCCCCGCCACCGATGGGCAGCGCTACCTCAGCGCGCATGTCGCGAAGAACGCGGCCCTGGGAGAGGACATCCGCAACATCAGCCGGGTCGGCGCGGAGCAGAACGAACTGGGCGCGGAGGACTTCTGGATCTTCGATTCCCGGATCGTCGCGATCCTCCGCTTCGACGAGGACGATCGCTTCACGGAGGTCGAACTGGTCACCGAACCCGCCCGGGTACTGCGCTACGTACAACTCCGCGATGTCGCCCGGCACTTCGCCATCCCCTCCGCGGACTTCCCCCTCGGATAGGTGCGAGCGGGCACGAGCCTTGAGTACGGACTACCAGAACGCCCGCGAAGCCCTCGGGGCCCGGCTGCGCGAACTCCGCTTCAGCCGTCCCGAGGGCAAGCTCACCGCCGCGCAACTGGCACGCCTGCTCGGCTGGTCCCCGGCCAAGGTGAGCAAGCTGGAGAACGGGAAGCAGACGGCCACCTCGGACGACCTCCGGGCCTGGGCCGAAGGTACGGGACAGCCCGAGGTCTTCGAGGAGCTGCGCTCCCGTCTCGCGGGATTCGAATCCCATATCCGCTCCTGGCGCCGTCAGCTCGCCGCCGGTCACCGCGCCGCGCAGGAGGCACACAACACCGCGCAAGCGGGTGCGTCGGTGCTACGAGCGTGGGAGTCCTCATGGGTCGTCGGCGTCCTTCAGACGCCCGACTACGCGCGGTCGATCTTCACACAGTTCAGTGAGCTGCACCGCTCTCCACGGGACCTGGAGGAGGCTGTCCGGGCCCGCATCCGGCGACAGGAACTGCTCTACAGCGGGGAGCGCAGGTACCGGATCCTACTCTGGGAGGGTGTGCTCCGCTCTCTTGTCTGCCCGCCGGGCGTTCTCCGCGGCCAGCTCGACCGCCTTTCGGGCACGATCGGGCTGGACACCGTGGAGCTGGGCATTGTGCCCTTCTCCGCCTCCCTGCGACTGCCGCCGGGTCCCGGATTCTGGATCTACGACCAGCGCCAGGTGGTCACCGAGATCTGGCACTCGGAGCTGTGGCTCGACGACGCCGCGAGTATCGCGACATATGAACGCGTGTGGGAGATGCTCCAGGAGACTGCGGTCTACGGGGCGGCAGCGCAGACGGTGATAGCTGCCGCGCGGAAAGCGCTGGGCGCAGGCTGAGGCGCTTCCACCCTCCGTACCAACCGGTCGGTAACATACCCCCATGACCACCTCTCCACCCGACCGCGCCGCCCGCCGATGTCACAACGTGCTGAACCCGCTGCACTCCACGCACTACTTCTCGCCCGATCTCGCGCCCGCGCTCGCCGAGGTGGGGGTCACGGACAGCCGGGCCGGGTACTTCGCGGTGCGGGCCGCCGCGTTGGGGCGGGTCGAGGCGGCTACGGTCACCGCGACCTTCTACAACTTCCGGCATGAGCTCGTCGCCGCCCATCTGCCAGCGGTCTGGGAGCAGGCGAGCCCGGAGCAGGTGCTCGGCGCCCGGCTGCGGGCCGTCGATGCCACGCTCCGGCGGCTGCTCGGCCAAGAGGCCCTGGAATCCGCCGAGTTGGCCGAGGCCGCCGGACTCGCGCAGCGTGCCACCGAGGCCTGCGCCCCGCATGCCCGACCGCTGTACGCGGCGCACGCGCGGCTGCCGGTGCCCGAGGAGCCGCACCTCGCGCTGTGGCACGCGGCGACGCTGCTGCGCGAGTACCGCGGGGACGCCCATCTCGCGTTGCTGCTCGCCGCCGGGCTCGACCCGGTGGAGGCGCTGGTGAGCCACACGGCCACCGGCAAGGGGATGTCGCCGAAGTGGGTGCTCGGGACCCGCGGCTGGTCTCAGGAGGACTGGGACGCGGCGGTGGGGCGCCTCCAGGAGCGCGGGATCCTCGACGCCAGCGGGGAGTTGAGCCAGGAGGGCCTGGCGATGCGCAAGGAACTCGAACTGGCCACCGACCGGCTCGACGCGGCACCGTACACGCACCTCGGCACGGAGGGCGTGGCCCGGCTCACCGAGCTGGCCACCGGCTTTGTGACCACGGCCTTCACCAACGGGGCCTTCCCCGCGGACATGATCGGCAAGGACTGAGCCCGGCGGGCCTCGTACGGCGCGGCCGAAGGACAGGACGCGGCCGCAAGTAAGACGGGGCGAGGTCGAAAGACGGGACGCGGCGGAAAGCCAGCGCGCGGCCGAAAGGTGAGGTGGCGAACTCGCCGCTGCCGCCCCCTCCCCCGATTGTCGGTGGCGCCTGCCACAATTGCCGCGCAAAGCTGAAGCGGAGAAGGCGGTACGGGATCGTGACCACAGCCCTCACAGGGTCCATCGAAGGCAGGATCGCCGAGGAACTCGGCGTACGCGAGCGCCAGGTGAAGGCGGCGGTGGAGCTGCTCGACGGCGGCTCGACCGTGCCGTTCATCGCCCGCTACCGCAAGGAAGCCACCGAGATGCTCGACGATGCGCAGCTGCGCACCCTCGAAGAGCGCCTCAGATATCTGCGGGAGCTGGAGGAGCGGCGCGGCGCCGTCCTCGACTCGGTGCGCGAACAGGGCAAGCTGACCGCCGAGTTGGAGGAGCAGATCCGTTCCGCGGCGACCAAGGCGCGCCTGGAGGACATCTATCTGCCCTTCAAGCCGAAGCGGCGCACCAAGGCGCAGATCGCCCGCGAGGCCGGTCTGGAGCCCCTCGCGGAGGGGCTGCTCGGCGATCCCTCGGTCGAACCGGCGGCCGCGGCCGCGGCGTTCGTGGACCCGGAGAAGGGCGTCGCCGACGCGCAGGCCGCCCTGGACGGGGCGCGGGCCATCCTCACCGAGCGCTTCTCGGAGGACGCCGACCTGATCGGGGAGCTGCGCGAGCGGATGTGGGGGCGCGGGCGGCTGGCGGCCAAGGTCCGGGAGGGCAAGGAGGAGGCGGGCGCCAAGTTCGCCGACTACTTCGACTTCGCCGAGGAGTTCACCCGGCTGCCCTCGCACCGCGTCCTCGCCATGCTGCGCGGCGAGAAGGAGGAGGTCCTCGACCTCGTCCTCGAACCGGAGCCCGCGGGCGAGGAACCGGCCGCCGGGACCCCCTCCTCGTACGAGGCGATCGTGGCCGACCGCTTCGGGGTGGCCGAGCGCGGCAGGCCGGGCGACAAGTGGCTGAAGGACACGGTCCGTTGGGCCTGGCGCACCCGCATCCTGGTGCACCTCGGCATCGATCTGCGGCTGCGGCTGCGCACCGCCGCCGAGGACGAGGCGGTCCAGGTCTTCGCGGCGAACCTGCGCGATCTGCTGCTCGCGGCCCCCGCGGGTACGCGCGCCACGCTCGGCCTGGACCCCGGCTTCCGTACCGGGGTGAAGGTGGCCGTGGTGGACGCGACCGGCAAGGTGGTGGCCACCGAGGTGATCCACCCGCATGTGCCGCAGAACCGCTGGGAGGAGTCGCTCGGCAAGCTGGCGCGGCTCGCGAAGGAGCACGCGGTCGAGCTGATCGCCATCGGCAACGGCACGGCCTCCCGCGAGACCGACAAGCTCGCCGGTGAACTCATCGCGAGTCACCCGGAGTTGAAGCTGACCAAGGTGATGGTCTCGGAGGCGGGCGCCTCGGTGTACTCCGCCTCGGCCTTCGCCTCGCAGGAGCTGCCCGGCATGGACGTCTCGCTGCGCGGGGCGGTGTCCATCGCCCGTCGGCTCCAGGACCCGCTGGCCGAGCTGGTGAAGATCGACCCGAAGTCGATCGGTGTCGGCCAGTACCAGCACGACCTGTCCGAGGTGAAGCTCTCCCGCTCCCTGGACACCGTGGTCGAGGACTGTGTGAACGGCGTGGGCGTCGATGTGAACACCGCCTCGGCGCCGCTGCTCGCACGGGTCTCCGGGATCGGCTCCGGTCTCGCCGAGAACATCGTGGCGCACCGCGACGCGAACGGCCCCTTCCCCTCGCGCAAGGCCCTCAAGTCGGTGCCCCGGCTGGGCCCGAAGGCGTACGAGCAGTGCGCGGGCTTCCTGCGCATCCGCGGCGGCGAGGACCCGCTCGACGCCTCCAGCGTGCACCCGGAGGCCTATCCGGTGGTGCGCAGGATGGGGGAGAGCTCCGGCAGCGAGGTGGCGGCGCTGATCGGCAACACCGCGGTGCTGCGCGGGCTGCGGCCGGAGTCCTTCGTGGACGACAGCTTCGGGCTGCCGACCGTCACCGACATCCTCAAGGAGCTGGAGAAGCCCGGGCGCGACCCGCGGCCCGTCTTCAAGACCGCCACCTTCAAGGAGGGCGTCGAGAAGATCGCGGACCTGGCCTCGGGGATGGTGCTCGAGGGCGTGGTCACCAATGTGGCGGCCTTCGGCGCCTTCGTGGACATCGGTGTGCACCAGGACGGTCTGGTGCATGTCTCGGCGATGTCGCGGACCTTCGTCAAGGACCCGCGCGAGGTGGTCAAGCCCGGCGACATCGTGAAGGTGAAGGTCCTCGACGTCGACATCCCGCGCAAGCGGATCTCGCTGACGCTGCGCCTGGACGACGAGGCCGCACCCGGCGGCGAAGGGCCCGGCCCCCGTGCGGAGCGCGGCGCCCGGCGCGGCGGCGGCCGTCCCCCGCAGCAGCGCCGGGAGCGCACCGGCCGCGGGAACGGCGGCGGTGCGGGCGGCGGTGGTACGGGCGGCAGCGCGGGCGGCGGCCGCCAGCAGGCCGCACCGGCGAACAGCGCGATGGCGGACGCCCTGCGGCGCGCGGGCCTGGTGGACCCGAAGAAGAAGCGCTGAGCCGGGGCGCGGGAGGCGGGTGCCGGTGACGGCGGCCCGCCTCCCGCGCCGCTCAGGGCAGCAGCGGCACGGGGCGGTGCGGAACGGACCGGAGCTGCCCGGAGCCGTGCGGAACGGCCCAGGGCGCTGCGGGGATCAGCGCAGTCCGGCGAAGAGATCGTTCTCGGGCACGGCCGCGCCGGTGGTGTCCTTGACGCGTACGAAGGTCTCCATGCCCATCAGCTCCGCGAACCGCTCCTTGCCCATCTTGAGGAAGAAGATGTTCTCGCCCTGACTGGCGTGCGCGGCCAGCGCGTCGAACTTCTGGCCGCTGAAGGCGACGGTGTCCACCCAGGTGGTGATCTCGTCGTCGGGGAGGCCGATCTCGGCCAGCGCGGCGGCCTCCTCGGGGTCCGGCTCCGGCATGTCCTCGCCCAGCTCGCGCAGGGTCTCCCCGAACCGCTGCATCATCGAGCGGGGCGCCGTCGTCCAGTACACCTTCGGTGTCAGCTCGATCCTCTCCAGCGCCGCCATGGTGATGCGGTGGGCCTGGATGTGGTCGGGGTGGCCGTAGAAGCCGTTCTCGTCG
The DNA here is from genome assembly GCF_025643355.1 of Streptomyces sp. SCSIO ZS0520. Taxonomy (NCBI): domain Bacteria; kingdom Bacillati; phylum Actinomycetota; class Actinomycetes; order Kitasatosporales; family Streptomycetaceae; genus Streptomyces; species Streptomyces sp. SCSIO ZS0520. Next base: position 333,156 of record NZ_CP092644.1, read on the forward strand.
TAGGTGACGACCACATCCGGCCGGTAGTGCCGCATCAACTCCGCGAGCCGGGCGGCGCCTTCCTCCACCGGGGTCCGCCAGAAGGAGCCGGGAGCGTCGTTGCTCGGCCAGCCCACCATCCCGGAGTCGGCGTAGTCCAGCGTCTCCAGATCGCTGATCTTCAGGACCTCACAGCTCGTCGCCAGCTCCGCCCGGCGCATCTCGGCGACGGCCGCCGGGTCGTGACCGGGCTCGCCCGGTTTGACACCTCCCGGCCCGTCACCGCACCCGCCGTCGGTACAGGTCACCAGAACCGTACGGATGCCTTCCGCCGCATAGCGGGCGAGGACGCCGCCGGTCGAGGTGGCCTCGTCGTCGGGGTGGGCGTGTACCGCCATGAGCACCAAGGGTCGATCAGACATGGGAAGTCCTCGCATCTTCTGTCGCTATGTCCTGCACATGTACGCGGCCCGGGTGCCGCGATCGGGGAACCCGGATCCCGCTGGGGCGCACGACCGTGCGGTCTCCCCCGTCGACGGCCGGTTCCCGAGGGGGACAACCATGCCCACCGGACCTGCTGTTCCCGACCTGAGCAGGTCGGCGACCACCGGGGACACCCTCCGGGCCCGTAGGCGCTCCGCCCGCGGTACGGGACTCGCGCATGCTCAGACCCCTGACGCGTGCTGGTCGAGCCATGCCCGCGCGGCCGCCTGTTCGGCCTCGGTGGGTGGCGGGCGCAGCTGGTCGGGGTACCGGATCAGGCAGTGGCGTCGGGCGGTCTCCAGGCCGATCGTGCGCGCCGCGGGCGAGAGGTCCGGGTGTTCCGCGACTTCCACGGCACGCTGCCACCAGCTCCGGCTGCGGGGGTCGGCGGAGTAGTGCCACAGCGGCTGTGCGGGGTCGGCCACGGCGAGGAGGACCCGGTGCAGGACGTAGTCGCGCAGGCCGGGTGTGCCGAGCAGCCGGTCGGCCACGCGCAGCGGGTGCTCGCCGTCGAGGCGGGCCCGGACCAGCACCCAGGTCATCAGCTGGCCCTCGTCGTGGGCGCCCGAGGCGACGAACTCCCACAGCTCCGCCGCCCCGGCCTCGTCCGGGGCGCCGAGCCGGGTGAGCAGCCGCAGGTCGTTCTTCCACACCGGTCGCGCCCGGTTCCACCAGGCGAGCAGCCGGTCGGCGGCCGGGTGTCCCAGGTCGAGGGCGAGGCAGGTCAGGGTGACGAGCGGGTGGCGCCACTCGGTGTAGGTCGTCCTGTACTTCTTGGTGAGCTCGCTGAGCCTCGGCAGCAGGGCGTCGACATCCGCCGCGGTGCCCTGCCCGTGGGCGAGGAGCAGTTCCAGGCAGAAGCCGAGCCCCTGCAGAGCGGTCTGGGGGGCGGCCACCTGCTCGTGCAGCCAGCGCGTGTCGGCGTCGGTGAGTGCCCGGTACCGGTGCCAGACATCGCCCAAGGCGCCCTCGTAGGCGGTGAGATCGGGTCCGGACGCGAGCGCGCCCTCGATCTCCGTGAAGCGCTCCACGGCGGCCAGCACCTCGGCGGTCTCCACCCCGGCGAACACCGCTCCCCCGGGCTTCAGGACCGCCTCCCGGAGCAGCTCGACCCGGTCGCGCGCCAACTCCGCGGTGCGGACGCGCAGTTCGCGGGGCAGCCGGGAGTCGGTGGCGCAGCGGGCGGCCGTCAGCGTGTGGAAGAGGCGCTCCGTCTCGTGGTCCGCGTCCGTCTCCCGGCCCCAGGCCGCCGTGACGCTGTTGACCAGGGCACCGGCCACCTCCCGGGACGCTGCCGCCGGGGCGTCGTGCGCGGCCGGCTCCGCCGCGAGGTCGCGGCGGCCCGTACCGCGTCCGGCTCCCGGAGCGCCTGGTGCAGCGCCAGCCAGGGGGTGATCGTCTCGGGCTCACCGGCGAGCGCGAACTCCCGTACGCGGGCCAGCCCCCGCTCGGACGGCACCTCGGCCAGGACACCGGCCGCGGGTGAGCCGAGCGCGTCGACCCTCTCCCACGCCGCCTCGTGCCCCTGCCTGAGCAGTGCGTGCAGCAGCTCCGGCCAGGCCTCCCAGTCCGCCGGATTCCCCCGGTGGCTCGTCCGCCAGGCTCCCAGCAGTCGCTCCGCCTCGGCGGGAGTCAGCGCCTCGCGCCGCTCCAGCGCGCGTACGAACGCGGCCGGGGCGTCCGCCTCCTCGCGCAGCCGGTCGTGCAGCCAGTCGGCCTGGGCGCGGCTCAACGGCCGGTACCGGAAGGGGAGTCGGCGGCGGTCCACCGGCTCGTCCAGCTGCGCCAGGAACTGGCGTACGCCGTGCGGATCCCCGGGGTCCGGCAGGCCCGCCGCGTCCCGGTGGGTGACGCGGTCGAGGCGGAAGGCGCCCTCCGGACCGCCGTTCTCGATCCGGAATCCGGCGGGACCCGCGCCGAGCCCGGCCGCGACGACGGCATGGTCGCCGCCCCAGTGCAGCAGCAGCTCGCCGGTCAGAGCGCCCGCGCGGTCGAAGGCCCGCTGGTGGGACTGCCAGTGCCAGTACGCGAAGGAGCCGGGCCCGGCCAGGCCGCGCTCCGACCGCAGTGCGGCGGCGTCCGCGTGGCCGTCGCTCTGGGTGTAGCGGGAGCGGTGCGGCGGGGGCAGCACCAGGAATCCGTCGGCGCCCAGGCGCCGCCACCACGCGGTGATCGTGGCGAGGTCCGACGGCCGCTCCAGGTGGCCCCGCGCGGCGGTGTCGGCTCGGTTCATGTACGGGCTCCCTCAGTCCTGCCGGTCGGGCTCACGCCCCCACCGGATGCGGCGCTCCCCGGAGCTGCCCCGGCGGCGCCCCGCTCTCTCGCGAGGCCCCGCCGCTCCCGGCGTTCAGATCTCGCTGACCCGGCCTCCGGCCACCTCGATACGCCGGGTGGTGCGGACGGCGTCCAGCATCCGGCGGTCGTGGGTGACGAGGAGCAGGGTGCCCCGGTAGGAGTCGAGGGCGGACTCCAGCTGCTCGATGGCGGGCAGGTCGAGGTGGTTGGTCGGCTCGTCGAGGACCAGCAGGTTGACGCCGCGGCCCTGGAGCAGCGCGAGCGCGGCCCGGGTGCGTTCGCCGGGTGACAGCGAGGAGGCCGGGCGCAGTACGTGCTCGGCGCCGAGGCCGAACTTGGCGAGCAGGGTGCGTACTTCGGCCGGGTCGAGGGCGGGGGCGGCGGCGCGGAAGGCCTCGGTGAGCGGGGCCTCGCCGTGGAAGAGCGCGCGGGCCTGGTCCACCTCGCCGACCACCACGCCGGGGCCGACCGCGGCGTGCCCGGAGTCCAGCGGGACCCGCCCGAGGAGGGCGCCGAGCAGGGTGGACTTGCCGGCGCCGTTGGGGCCGGTGACCGCGACCCGGTCGGCCCAGTCGATCTGGAGGGTCGCGGGGCCGAAGGAGAAGTCGCCGCGCCGCAGGCGGGCCTCGCGCAGGGTGGCGACCACCGCGCCGGAGCGGGGCGCGGCGGCGATCTCCATGCGCAGCTCCCACTCCTTGCGGGGCTCCTCGACGACGTCGAGGCGCTCGATCATGCGCTGGGTCTGGCGGGCCTTGGCGGCCTGCTTCTCGCTGGACTCCGAACGGAACTTGCGGCCGATCTTGTCGTTGTCGGTGGACTTGCGCCGCGCGTTCTTGACGCCCTTGTCCATCCAGGACCGCTGGGTGTGCGCGCGCTCCTGGAGCGAGGCCCGCTTGTCCGCGTACTCCTCGAACTCCTCGCGGGCGTGGCGCCGGGCGCGCTCGCGCTCGTCGAGATAGGCGCCGTAGCCGCCGCCGTAGAGCGCGATCCGCTGCTGGGCGAGGTCGAGTTCGAGGACCTTGGTGACGGTGCGGTTGAGGAACTCGCGGTCGTGGCTGACCAGGACGGTGCCCGCGCGCAGTCCGCCGACGAAGCGCTCCAGGCGTTCCAGTCCGTCCAGGTCGAGGTCGTTGGTGGGCTCGTCGAGGAGGAAGACGTCGTAGCGGGAGAGCAGGAGCGAGGCGAGTCCGGCGCGGGCGGCCTGGCCGCCGGAGAGCGAGGTCATCGGCTGCTCCAGGCCGACCGCGAGGCCCAGCGAGGCGGCCACCTCACCGGAGCGCTCCTCCAGGTCGGCGCCGCCGAGGGCGAGCCAGCGCTCCAGGCCGAGCGCATAGGCGTCGTCGGCCCCGGGCGCACCGGTGGCGAGCGCCTCGGCGGCGGCGTCCATCTCCCGCTGCGCCCGGGCCACCCCGGTGCGGCGGGCGAGGAAGTCCGCCACGCTCTCCCCCGGGCGGCGTTCCGGCTCCTGCGGCAGGTGCCCCACGGTCGCGGTGGGCGGGGAGAGGCTCAACTCGCCCTCCTCCGGGGTGTCCAGCCCGGCGAGGAGGCGGAGCAGGGTGGACTTTCCCGCGCCGTTGGCACCGACGAGTCCGATCACCTCACCGGGCGCGACCACCAGGTCGAGCCCGGAGAAGAGCGAGCGGTCGCCGTGCCCGGCGGCGAGTTGCTTGGCGACGAGAGTGGCAGTCATCAGGGTGCTGATCCTAACGAGGCGGCGGGCCCGGTCGGTTCACGGGAGCCCGGCGGCCACCGATTGCCCGCGCGAGCGGTACACGTACGGGAACGGGTAGGGCCCGCGCCTCCGCCTCCCCGGCCCTTGCCCGCCCGGTGCCCCGGCTGCCTACGATCCGGGCGTGAAGAGCGAGGCGATCGTCATCGGCAGCGGAGTCATCGGGCTCACCACCGCGCTCGCGCTCGCCGAGCAGGGCCGGCGGGTGCGCGTCTGGACGCGGGAGCCGGCCGGGGCCACCACCTCGGCGGTGGCGGGCGCGCTGTGGTGGCCGTACCGGATCGAGCCCGTGGCGCTCGCCGCCGACTGGGCGCTGGAGTCCCTGAGCACCTTCCTGCGGCTCGCACAGACCGCGCCCGGCAGCGGAGTGCGGGTGGTCCCGGGCGTGCACCGGGGGATCTCGCGCGACTCCCTGGGCTCCTGGGCGGCGCGGGTGCCGGGGCTGCGGGAGGCCACCGGGCGGGAGTGCCCGGGTGGCGGGCTGTGGGCGCGGCTGCCGCTGCTGGACATGCCGGTGCATCTGCGGTGGCTGGCCGAACGCCTGGCGGCGGCCGGGGGCGGCGTCGAGGTCCGGGAGGTCCGCGCCCTGGACGAGGCCTTCGGCGAGGCCCCGGTGGTGGTCAACTGCTCCGGGCTCGGCGCGCGCGAGCTCGTCCCGGACCCCGGAGTGCGGCCGGTGCGGGGGCAGTTGGTGCTGGTGGAGAACCCGGGCGTCGAGAGCTGGTACGTCGAGGCGGCACCGGGGGCGCGGACGACCACGTACTTCTTCCCGCAGCCCGGCAGGCTGGTGCTCGGCGGCACGGCCGAGGAGGACGCCTTCTCGACGCGGCCGGATCCCGGCACCGCCGCGGACATCGTCCGGCGCTGTGCGGCCGTCCGGCCGGAGATCGCCGGGGCGCGGGTCCTCGGCCACCTGGTCGGGCTGCGGCCCGCGCGGCGCTCGGTGCGCCTGGAGGCCGTCCGGCGGTCGGACGGCGGACTCCTGGTGCACCACTACGGTCACGGCGGCGCCGGGGTGACGGTGGCCTGGGGCGCGGCGCGGGCGGCGGCGGAGCTGGTGTCGGGCGCTGCCTGAGCCGCCGCGGGGTGACGGGCGCCGGGGTCCGGGGGCCGAGACCGGGCGCGGTGTGGCAGACCCGGCGGGACAAGGGCCGGGACCGGCGCCGAGTCCGGGCGCGGGAAACGCGGAGGTGCCCGCCACGCGCGCGGCGTGACGGGCACCTCCGGAGCCGAGGGGCCGGGGCGGCCCCGGGCGGTCAGGTCTTGCTGACCGTGTCCGGCTCCACTTCGCCGATGGGGTCGCCCTCGACCTGGGTGCCCGCGCCCGGGCCGACCTGGATCGCGAACTCCCCGTCGTACTTCTCGTGTCCGGCCACGACGGCGGCGCCGACGGCCTCCGAGCCCATCCGGCCGCGCACGATGAGCGGGTCGCGCCGCAGGTCGCGCATGAGCGCGAAGCACATCCCGATCATCACCAGGACGAAGGGTGCCGCCGCGAGGATCGTCAGGTTCTGCAGTCCGGTGAGCGCATCGCCCTCGCCGTTGCCGATCAGCAGCATGATCGCGGCGACCGCGCCGGTCACCACGCCCCAGAACACGACCACCAGGCGGCCGGGTTCGAGCGCGCCCTTCTGCGAGAGGGTGCCCATGACGATGGAGGCGGCGTCCGCGCCGGAGACGAAGAAGATGCCGACCAGGACCATCACCAGGATGCTCATCGTGGTGGCGAGCGGGTACTCGGCGAGGACGCCGAAGAGCTGGCCCTCGGGAGTGGACTCGCCGGCCAGCTTGCCCTGCTCCTGGAGCTTCATCGCGGAGGTGCCGAAGATGGCGAACCAGATCAGGCTGACCGTGCTGGGGACCAGGATGACGCCGCCGACGAACTGGCGGATGGTCCGGCCGCGGCTGATGCGCGCGATGAACATGCCGACGAAGGGCGTCCAGGAGATCCACCAGGCCCAGTAGAAGACCGTCCAGCTGCCCAGCCACTCGCGGATGCCCTCGCCGCCGGTGGCCTCGGTGCGCCCGGCGAGTTCGGGGAGGTCACCGAGGTAGGAGAAGAGCGAGGACGGCACCATGTCGAGGGCGATGATGGTCGGTCCCGCGATGAAGACGAAGACCGCGAGGATGAGCGCGAGCACCATGTTGATGTTCGACAGCCACTGCACGCCCTTCTCGACGCCGGAGATCGCCGAGGCCACGAAGGCACCCGTGAGCACGGCGATGATCAGCACGAGCAGGCCGGTGCTGACGTCGTCCATCCAGTCGAGGACCTCGAAACCGGAGCCGATCTGCAGGGCACCGAGGCCCAGCGAGGCGGCGGAGCCGAAGAGGGTGGCGAAGATCGCCAGGATGTCGATGACCCGGCCGACGCCGCCGTTCGCGTGGCGCTCGCCGATCAGCGGGGCGAACACCGCGCCGATGGTCTGGCGCCTGCGGCGGCGGAAGGTGCTGTACGCGATCGCGAGACCGGCCACCGCGTAGATGGCCCACGGGTGCAGCGTCCAGTGGAAGAGCGTGGTCGCCATCGCGGTCTGCATCTTGTCCGCGGAGCTGGCGGGGTCGGTGCCCGGCGGCGGCGTCTTGAAGTGCGCGAGGGGCTCGCTGACGCCCCAGAACATCAGGCCGATGCCCATACCGGCGCTGAACATCATCGCGATCCAGGACACCGTACGGAACTCGGGCTCCTCGCCCTCGGTGCCGAGCGTGATCCTGCCGTAGCGGCTGGCGGCCAGCCACAGCGCGAAGACGACGAAGGCGGAGGCGACCAGCATGAAGGCCCAGCCGCCGTTGTGCACCAGGCTCTTGAGGGCACGCCCGGAGACGTCTTCGAGGTTGTCGGTCGCGAGCCAGCCCCACAGGACGAAGGCGAGGGTGAGCGCGGCGGTGACACCGAAGACGATCTTGTCCGTGACGGGCCGCTGGTGATCGCCGGCGAGAGGGTCGCCCCTCCCGCCCGTGAGATCCGCGGTGGCGCCGGGCCCCTGTGTGCCCGAGCCCTTTTCTTCTTGTGTCACTTGGCGGCACCTTTCACGGAAATGGTCGATTGTTATTGTTTATCGGTTTTTACCCGTTTCGGCACATTGGCCCCCGCGTGCCGCACCGGTACGAACCCGTGGACGCGCGGCCGGGACAGACTGCTTACCGCATGCGCCTACCCGGGTTCAATGGATCAACGCCCGCGTTATTCGAGGTGGGCCGCGAAATAAACGGAAGGAGAAAGTCCAGGGCGTCCGGGGCGAGATGTCGTCCCCATGTCAGTCATGTGTCAGACAAAGCCATGGACATGACGGTGGACCAAAGGGCTGAATATGCTCGAACCAATCTTGTGACCCCACCACTTGGAGATTTCGTGCACCGCAGACTGCTCGTCCCCGGCGTCCTCGCGACCGGCCTGATGCTGGCGATCCCGGCCTCGGCCGCCGACTACACCCCGGGGGCCCCGAGCATCGGGGACTCGTACTACCCGGCCGCCGGAAACGGCGGTTACGACGTGTCCCACTACGACCTCAGGCTGAAGTACCAGCCGAAGACGGACCTGCTCGAAGGCACCGCGACCATCCTCGCGACCACCACGCAGGACCTCTCCCGATTCAATCTGGACTTCGCGCTCAAGGTGAGCGAGGTGCGGGTGAACGGCAAGAAGGCGAAGTTCGAGAAGACGGGCGAGCAGGAGCTGCAGATCACCCCGGCGGCCGGGCTGCCCAAGGACACGCCGATCACGGTCGTGGTGCGCTACGCCGACAAGCCCTCCACGGTGAAGGTCAACGACTGGACCTCCTGGGTGCGCACCCCGGACGGCGCCGTCGCCGCGCAGGAGCCGGACTCCGCCGTGTGGTGGTACCCCTCCAACGACCACCCGCTCGACAAGGCCACGTACGACATCTCCGTCTCGGTGCCCGAGGGCAGCCAGGCGATCTCCAACGGCACGCTGCAGTCGACGAGTTCGAAGCTCGGCTGGACCCGCTACAGCTGGCGCTCCAGCAAGCCGCAGGCCACGTATCTGACGACACTGGCGGTCGGCAAATTCGACGTCACCACGGACACGACCGCGAGCGGGCTGCCGGTCGTCAACGCCTACAGCAAGGACCTCGGCGAGAACGGGGGCGCGGCCCGGGCCAGCATCGAGCGCTCCGGTGAGGCCGTGGAGTTCCTGGAGACGGTCTTCGGCCCGTACCCGTTCAACGCGCTCGGCGGCTACGTACCGAACGTCACCAGCGGTTTCGCCCTGGAGACGCAGACCCGGCCCTTCTACAGCCCCAAGCAGTTCGCCAAGGGCGCGAACGTCTCCGTGGTGGTGCACGAGCTGGCGCACCAGTGGTACGGCGACAGCGTCTCGCTCGGCGACTGGGCGGACATCTGGCTCAACGAGGGCTTCGCGAGCTACGCGCAGTGGCTCTGGTCGGAGAAGGAGGGCGAGGGCACCGCGCAGGAACTGGCGGACTACATCTACGACTCCTACCCGGCCGACGACGCCTTCTGGACGGTGAAGCCGGGCGACCCGGGCGCGGACAAGCAGTTCGACGGCGCCGTGTACGACCGGGGCGCGCTGACGCTCCAGGCGCTGCGCAACGAGATCGGCGACAAGGCCTTCTTCGAGATCCTCAAGGGCTGGCCCACCGAGCGCGCCCACGGCAACGCGCGGATCCCGGAGTTCGTCGCGTACGCCGAGAAGGTCTCCGGCAAGGACCTCGGCTCCTTCTTCGACACCTGGCTCTTCCAGCCGGAGAAGCCCGCCAAGGCCACGGCGAAGGCGGCCGGGCTCGCGGCCCGCGCCGAGGCGCCCGCCAAGGCGCCCAAGTCCTGGAAGAAGATCGCGGACACCCACGACATCCACGACCACGACCACGGCGACGCGCACGCGGACGGCCACCGGCACTGAGCCGAGGCGTCCGCCACGTCTCCCCTCGCTCCCGTCGGGTGAGGACTCCCGCGGCCCCCGGCGTCCGGCCGGGGGCCGCGGGCTCCGGCGGCGGGCTCAGTCCCGGAGCGCGGTCCTGGCGTCCCGGCGGCGGATGGCGTACCAGCCCGCGACCAGTCCGGCCGCGATGAGCGGGATCAGGTAGAGGGTCTTGCGGCCGACCTCGGGGTCCTTCCACATCAGGCCGAGCACCGAGAGCAGGAAGGCGATGGTGGCGATCTCGGTGACCGGGCTGCCGGGCAGCCGGAACCGCGGTCGGCTGAGCAGGCCCTGCTTGGCCCGGCGGACGAAGGCCAGGTGGCAGACCATGATGATCACCCAGGTGCTGATGATCCCCAGCGAGGCGATGTTCAGGACGATCTCGAAGGCCTTGCCGGGCACCAGGTAGTTGAGGCCGACGCCGAGCACGCAGACCGCGGAGGTCAGCATGATGCCGCCGTAGGGCACCTGGCTGCGGTTCATCCGGGCGGTGAACTTGGGGGCGGAGCCCGCCATCGCCATGGAGCGCAGGATCCGGCCGGTCGAGTACAGGCCCGAGTTGAGGCTGGACATCGCGGCGGTCAGCACGACCAGGTTCATCACGTCACCGGCGGCCGGGACGCCGATCTTGGACAGGACGGTCACGAAGGGGCTCTGGTCCGCCGAGTACGCCGAGGCGGGCAGCAGCAGCGCGAGCAGCACCACCGAGCCGACGTAGAAGAGCCCGACCCGCCACATGATCGAGTTCACGGCGCGCGGGACGACCTTGTGCGGCTCGGCGGTCTCGCCCGCGGCCACGCCGACCAGCTCCAGGGAGGCGTAGGCGAAGACCACGCCCTGCATCACCAGGACGACCGGCATCAGCCCGTGCGGCAGGAATCCGCCGTGGTCGGTGATGACGTCCAGGCCCGGGCTCTCGCCGCCGACCTTGTGCTGGGTGACCAGGAGGAAGATGCCGATACACATGAAGGCGACCAGGGCCGCCACCTTGATGATCGAGAACCAGAACTCCATCTCGCCGAAGATCTTCACCGAGATCAGGTTCACCGCGAGGACGACCGCGAGCGCGATCAGCGCGAGGGTCCACTGCGGGATGTCGGTGAACAGGCTCCAGTAGTGGGTGTAGAGCGCGATCGCGGTGATGTCGGCGATACCGGTGGTGGACCAGTTGACGAAGTACATCCACCCGGCGACGTAGGCCCCCTTCTCGCCGAGGAACTCGCGGGCGTAGGAGACGAAGGAGCCGGAGGAGGGCCGGTACAGGACCAGCTCGCCGAGGGCCCGTACGACGAAGAAGGCGAAGATGCCGCAGACCAGGTAGGCCAGCGCCAGGGCCGGTCCCGCGTCGTGCAGCCGGCCGCCCGCGCCGAGGAAGAGTCCGGTGCCGATCGCGCCGCCGATCGCGATCATGTTGACGTGCCGGGCCTTGAGGTCCTTGCTGTAACCGGCGTCGCCCGCGTCGTGGGGCGTGGGGGCCGTGTCCGTCCGGGACACGGCGGGTGCCGTGTCGAGAACTTCCTTGCTCACGGTGGAACCACTCTCTGGTACGCGGAGATTCTCCGGTTGTACGGATGTGCCGCGGCCCATGCCGGATCACGCCGGGCACGGGCCGTCGGCAACCCTCCCCCGAGCTGCGGCGATTACGCGGTGGCATGGATCACAGAGCGGAACTTCTCACATGCTGGGCAGGGGGTGTCCAGCCGGGAGGAAGCGGGATAGGGGCCGGGGATACCGGCGCCCGCTCACTTTCACATTGCTGGTGAGACAGCAATACTGTTGCACCAGCAGTGCGCGCCACCGGACACAGGAGCACGTCATGACCGCGGAAACCGCCGAGCCGACGCTCACGGTAGACGAACTGGCCGCGCGCGCGGGCGTCACCGTACGCACCGTCCGCTTCTACAGCACCCGCGGACTGCTCCCTCCCCCGGTGATCGGCCCCCGCCGGGTCGGCCTCTACGGGCCCGCGCACCTCTCCCGGCTCGCCCTCATCGAGGAGCTCCAGCACCAGGGCATGACCCTCGCCGGGATCGAGCGCTACCTCCAGCAGCTGCCGAAGGACCTCAGCGCCCAGGACCTGGCGATCCACCGCGCCCTGGTCTCCTCCTGGACCCCGGAGTCCACCGAGCCGCTCTCCCGCGCCGAGCTGCGCAAGCGGGCCGGGCGCGAGCTCTCCGAAGCGGACCTGGAGCGCCTCGTCGCGATGAACATCATCCGGCGCACCGAGGACCCGGACGTCTTCGACACCGACCCCGGTCAGCTGCGCCTCGGGGTGGAGATGGTGGACGTGCCCATCCCCAACGAGACGATCCTGGCCGCCAGGACCGTGCTCATCGAGCACACCAGGGCGGTGGCCCGGGAGATGTCCCGGCTCTTCCGCGAGGAGGTCTGGGACGCCGGGCGCGAGGGCGCCTCGGAGCAGGAGCACACCGCGGCGATGAAGTCCCTCTCCGCGCACATGCAGCCGCTGATCGTGCAGGCGATGCTCACGGCCTTCCAGCGCTCCATGCGCGAGGAGATCCGGGGCTGGTTCGGGCCGCAGTCCGCTCCGTAGCCGGGCGGGTGCAGGTCCGGGAGCGGGGCGTACGGAGGGCCCCGCCCCGCGCCTCACGGCGCGGACCGGGGCCCGTGGGCGTACGGGGCCGGGGCTCACCCCGACCCCGGTGGCCCTCACTCGTCGCCGAAGGTCTCCCCCGCCTCGGCCTTGCGCAGCAGCAGGCCGGTCGGCTCGAAGCGCTCGCCGTAGGTGGCGGCCAGTTCGCGCGCCCGGGCCACAAAGCCGGGCAGGCCGCCCTCGTAGCCGTTGATGTACTGGAGCACGCCGCCGGTCCAGGCCGGGAAGCCGATGCCCATGATCGAGCCGATGTTGGCGTCGGCCACCGAGGTCAGCACGCCCTCCTCCAGGAGCCGGACGGTGTCCAGGGCCTCGGCGAAGAGCATCCGCTCCTGCATGTCCACGAACGGGATCCGGTGGCCGGGCTTGGTGAAGTGCTCGCGCAGCCCGGACCAGAGACCGGCGCGCTTGCCGTCCTCATAGTCGTAGAAGCCGGCGCCGCCGCTGCGCCCGGGGCGGTCGAACTCCTCGACCATCCGGTCGATCAGCTCCTCCGCCGGGTGCGCGGTCCAGGTGCCGCCCTCCGCCTCGACGGCCTGCTTGGTCTCCAGGCGGATCTTGCGCGGCAGGGTCAGCGTCAGCTCGTCCATGAGGGAGAGCACCTTGGCCGGGTAGCCGGCCTGTGCGGCGGCCTGCTCGACGGAGGCGGGCTCGATGCCCTCGCCGACCATGGCCACGCCCTCGTTGATGAAGTGGCCGATGACCCGGGAGGTGAAGAAGCCGCGCGAGTCGTTGACCACGATCGGGGTCTTGCTGATCTGGCGGACCAGGTCGAAGGCGCGGGCCAGCGCCTCCTCGCCGGTGCGCTCGCCCTTGATGATCTCGACCAGCGGCATCTTGTCGACCGGCGAGAAGAAGTGCAGGCCGATGAAGTCCTCCTGCCGCTTCACCCCCTCGGCGAGACCGGTGATCGGCAGGGTGGAGGTGTTGGAGCAGAGCAGGGCGTCCGGGGCGACGACGTCCTGGATCTCCTGGAAGACCTTGTGCTTCAGCTCGGTGTTCTCGAAGACGGCCTCGATCACCGCGTCGCAGCCCGCGAGGTCGGCGACCTCCGCGGTCGGGGTGATCCGGGCGAGCAGCGCGTCCGCCTTCTCCTGGGTGGTGCGGCCCCGGGAGACCGCCTTGGCGCACAGCCCCTCGGAGTAGGCCTTGCCCTTGGCGGCGGACTCGGCGCTGACGTCCTTGAGGACCACCTCGATACCGGCCCGGGCGCAGGAGTACGCGATACCGGCGCCCATCATGCCCGCGCCGAGCACGGCCACCTTGCGGACCTTGGTGGACTCGATGCCCTTGGGACGGTTGGCACCGGAGTTGACGGCCTGGAGGTCGAAGAAGAAGGCCTGGATCATGTTCTTGGAGACCTGGCCGCCGGCCAGCTCCACGAAGTAGCGGGCCTCGATCTGCTCCGCGGTGGCGAAGTCGACCTGGGAGCCCTCGACCGCGGCGGCCAGGATGTTGCGCGCGGCCGGGTAGTTGGCGCCGGAGGTCTGCTTGCGCAGGTTGGCCGGGAAGGCCGGGAGGTTGGCGGCGAACTTCGGGTTCGCGGGGGTGCCGCCGGGGATCTTGTAGCCGGGCTTGTCCCAGGGCTGCGCGGACTGGGGGTTGGCGTCCACGAAGGCGCGGGCCTTGGCGATCAGTTCCTCGGGGGTGGCGGCGATCTCGTGGATGAGACCGGCGTCCAGGGCGCGCCGGGGGGTGTACTGGGTGCCCTGGAGCAGCACCTTCAGGAGCGCGTCGGCGATGCCGAGCAGGCGTACGGTGCGGACCACGCCGCCGCCGCCGGGCAGCAGGCCGAGGGTGACCTCCGGCAGGCCGATCTTGGTGGCCGAGCCGTCCAGGGCGATCCGGTGGTGGGAGGCGAGGGCGATCTCGTAGCCGCCGCCGAGGGCCGCGCCGTTGAGGGCGGCGACGACGGGGACGCCGAGGGTCTCGATGCGGCGCAGGTCGCGCTTGATGGCGAGGCCGCCCTCGTAGGCGAGCTGGGCGGTCTCGGGGGTGACCTGGATGAGGTCGCGCAGGTCGCCGCCGGCGAAGAAGGTCTTCTTGGCGGAGGTGAAGATGACGCCGCGGACGGACTCCTTCTCGGTCTCCAGGCGGTCGGCGACCGCGGTGAGGGAGGCGCGGAAGTCCGCGTTCATGGTGTTCGCGGACTGCTTGGGGTCGTCCAGGACGAGGGTGACGAGGCCGGTCTCGTCCTGTTCCCAGCGGATGGTGGTGCTCTCGGTCATGGAAGCTTCTCCGTAAGGGGATCCGGAAGGGGACGGGACGGGTCAGAGGCGCTCGACGACGGTGGCGATGCCCATGCCGCCGCCGACGCAGAGGGTGACCAGGCCGAAGCGCTTGTCCTGGCGCTCCAGCTCGTCGATGACCGTGCCGAGCAGGATGGCTCCGGTGGCGCCGAGGGGGTGGCCGAGGGCGATCGCGCCGCCGTTGACGTTGATCTTGTCCAGGCCGGCGCCCATGTCGTCGGCGAAGCGCAGGACGACCGCGGCGAAGGCCTCGTTCATCTCGATGAGGTCGATGTCGTCGATGGTCAGCCCGGCGAGGGCGAGCGCCTTGCGGCTGGCGGGCGCGGGACCGGTGAGCATGATGGTGGGCTCGGAGCCGGAGACGGCCGCGGAGACGATACGGGCGCGCGGGGTGAGGCCGTTGCGCTCACCGGCCTCCTTGTTGCCGATGGCGACCAGCGAGGCGCCGTCCACGATGCCGGAGGAGTTGCCCGCGTGGTGCACGTGGTCGATCTTCTCGACCCAGTGGTACTCCTGCAGGGCCACCGCGTCGAAGCCGCCGAGCTCGCCGATGTCGGCGAAGGAGGGCTTCAGCTTGCCGAGGGCCTCGACGGTGGTGCCGGGGCGCAGGAACTCGTCCCGCTCCAGGACGAGCAGCCCGGTGCGGTCGCGGACCGGGATCACCGACCGGTCGAAGCGGCCCTCCTTCTGCGCGGTGGCGGCGCGCTCCTGGGAGAGGGCGGCGAACTCGTCCACGTCCGCCCGGGTCCAGCCGCCGAGGGTGGCGATCAGGTCGGCGCCGATGCCCTGCGGGACGAAGTTGGTCTCCAGGCTGGTGATCGGGTCGTGGAACCAGGCGCCGCCGTCGGAGCCCATGGGCACTCGCGACATCGACTCGACGCCGCCCGCGAGCACCAGGCTCTCCCAGCCCGAACGGACCTTGGCCGCCGCCATGTTGACGGCCTCCAGACCGGAGGCGCAGAACCTGTTCTCCTGCACGCCCGCCACCGTCTGAGGGAGACCGGCGGCGAGGGCGGCGATCCGGGCGATGTCCGAGCCCTGGTCGCCGATGGGGCTGACGACACCGAGGACGATGTCGTCGATGGTCGCCGGGTCCAGGTCCGGGTGGCGGCCGCGGAGTTCCTTGATGAGGCCGACGATCAGGTCGATGGGCTTGGTGCCGTGCAGGGAGCCGGTGGCCTTGCCGCGCCCGCGGGGGGTGCGGATCGCGTCGTAGACGTACGCTTCGGTGGTCAAGACTGGAGCCTTTCTCGGGCGGGGAGGGTGAGGCGGCGGGGCGGTTGCCCGTCGTGGTCAGCCGAGCAGCGAGCGGCCGATGATCTCCTTCATGATCTCGGTCGTGCCTCCGTAGATCGTCTGGATGCGGCCGTCGGTGAAGGCCCTGGCCACCGGGTACTCGTTCATGTAGCCGTAGCCGCCGTGCAGTTGCAGGCAGCGGTCGGCGGTGCGCTTCTGCAGTTCGGTCGCCCACCACTTGGCCATCGAGGCGTTCACCGCGTCCAGGGTGCCGTCCGCGTGGTCGGTGATGCAGCGGTCGAGGTAGGCCCGGGTGACCGCGCACTCGGTGGCCATCTCGGCGATCTCGAAGCGTACGTGCTGGAGCCGGGCGAGCGGCCTGCCGAAGGCCTCGCGCTCCTTGACGTAGGTGGTGGTCAGCTCGACCAGGTACTCGGCCCCGGCGATGGCCGCTATCGCGATGGCCATCCGCTCCTGGGCGAGGTTGGTCATCAGGTGGACGAAGGCGCCGTTCAGCTCGCCGAGCAGGTTCTCCTTGGGCACCCGTACGTCGTTGAAGAACAGCTCGGCGGTGTCCTGGGACTTCTGGCCGATCTTGTCGAGGTTGCGGCCCCGTTCGAAGCCCTCCATGCCGCGCTCGACGACGAGCAGCGAGAGCCCGTGCGCGCCGCCCTCGGGGGTGGTCTTGGCGACCACGACCACCAGGTCGGAGATGATCCCGTTGGAGATGAAGGTCTTGGAGCCGTTGAGCACCCAGTGGTCGCCGCGGTCCTCGGCGGTGGTGCGGATGCCCTGGAGGTCGGAGCCCGCGCCGGGTTCGGTCATGGCGATGGCGGTGATCAGCTCGCCGCTGCAGAATCCGGGCAGCCAGCGCCGCTTCTGCTCCTCGGTGGCGAGCGAGGTGAGGTAGGGGCCGATGATGTCGTTGTGCAGGCCGATGGCGAGTCCGGCCACCCCGGCCCGGGTGAACTCCTCGGCGAGTACGGCGCTGTAGCGGAAGTCCGGCTCGCCGCCGCCGCCGTACTCCTCGGGGACCGCGAGACCCAGCAGCCCCTGGCGGCCCGCCGCGAGCCAGACCTCGCGGGAGACGATGCCGTCCTTCTCCCACTGCTCGTAGTGCGGCAGGACCTCCTTGGCGAGGAAGGTCTTGACCGTCTCCCTGAATGCCTCGTGCTCGGGCGAGTAGATGATCCGCTTCACGGCTTCCTCCTGTGGGCGGTTCGGCGTGGCACCCGGCCGGGCGCCGGCGGTCTCGGTCGGGCCCCGCGGGCTGCTCGCCCGGACGGGGTTCGGTGGCTCAGGACGGCTCCGCCACCAGGTGCGGTACGTCCCAGTCGCGGGCGACCTCCTCGGTGTCCGCGCCGGGCAGCGCGGGGGCGGTGCGCACCCGGGTCGGGGTGGCGGAGAAGCGCGGGGCGGGGGCGGGCTGGGTGAGCCCGGCGTGCTCGACGAAGGTGCCGCGGGCGGCCAGATGCGGGTGCTCGGGCGCCTCGCGCATGGACAGCACGGGTGCGACACAGGCGTCGGAGTCCTGGAAGACCTCGGTCCACTCGGCCCGGGTGCGGGTCCTGAAGCGGGCGGCGACGGCCTCCCGCAGCTCCTCCCAGCGGCCGAAGTCCTCGCGGGCGGCGGCGACTTCACCGAGGCCGAGCAGTTCGGCGAACTCCGCGTAGAACTGCGGTTCCAGGGCGCCGACGGCCATGTACCCGCCGTCGGAGGTCGCGTAGTTCCCGTAGAAGGGGGCGCCCCCGTCGAGGAGGTTGACCCCGCGGCGGTCCTGCCAGACCCCGGCCGCCGCCATGCCGTGGATCATCGAGGCGAGGTGGGCGGCGCCGTCCACGATGGCGGCGTCCACGACCTGCCCGGTGCCGGTGGCCCGCGCGTGCTGGAGGGCGGCGAGGACGCCCACGACCAGGTAGAGCGAGCCGCCCGCGTAGTCCCCGACGAGGTTCACCGGGACGGCCGGGGGCTCGTCCGCCTTGCCGATCATGCCCAGGGTGCCGGTGACCGCGATGTAGCCGAGGTCGTGCCCGGCGCGCTGGGCGAGCGGTCCCTCCTGGCCCCAGCCGGTCATCCGGCCGTAGACGAGGCGGGGGTTGCGGGCGAGGCAGTCCTCGGGGCCGACGCCGAGGCGTTCGGCGACGCCGGGCCGGTAGCCCTCGATCAGGATGTCGGCGCGCTCCACCAGGCCGAGCACGGCGGCGGTGCCGCCCGGCGACTTCAGGTCCACGGCGACGGAGCGCTTGTTGCGGTTGGTGAGGTCCTTCTCCGGGGCGATGCCGAGGCCCCCGGCGGGGCGCTCGACCCGGACCACGTCCGCGCCGAGGTCGGCGAGCAGCATGGCGGCGAAGGGGCCCGGTCCGATGCCCGCGAGTTCGACCACCCGCACCCCGGTGAGCGGTCCCTGTCCCGGCGGCTCTGCCACTGACTCCACAACCCCTCGGTACGCGACATGCACTGTGACACCATCGATGTAACAGTGTTGATGTTATGAACCAGCGGGTCCGCGCACAAGCCCTGTCGAGCAAGCGCTCAGTAACTCCCCCGGATGCCCGCCCGCCCACCAGGCGGACGGGCCGCTGCCGCTGTGATCGCGCACGCTAACCTCGGGCCCGGAAGAGGGCGTTCCGCGCGGATCGGCCGGGCTCGTGGCCGGGGCCGCCGGGGCCCGAGGCACGGGGGTCGAGGACAAGGGGTGTCATGGCAGCACAGAGCAGTCCCGAGCGGGCGGAGCGCACGTACGACATCGTGCTGTTCGGAGCCACCGGCTTCGTCGGGCAGCTGACCGCCGAGTACCTGGCCGCGCACGCACCGGCCGAACTGCGCTGGGCCGTCGCCGGGCGCAACCCCGCCAAGCTGGACGCCCTGCGGACCCGGCTGGCCGAGTTCGCGCCCGAGGGGCCCGCGCCCGAGGTGGTGCGCGCCGATGTGGACGACGCCGACTCGCTGCGCGAACTCGCCGCGGGCGCCCGGGTGGTGGCCACCACGGTCGGCCCCTACATCAGCTACGGCGAGGGCCTGGTCGCGGCCTGCGCCGAGGCGGGCACCGACTATCTCGACCTCACCGGCGAGCCCGAGTTCGTGGACCTGATGTACGTACGCCACGACGCCCGGGCCCGGGAGACCGGCGCCCGCCTGGTGCACGCCTGCGGCTTCGACTCGGTGCCGCACGACCTCGGTGTGCAGTTCACCGTGGCGCAGCTGCCCGAGGGGGTGCCGCTGCGCGTCGACGGCTATGTGCAGGTCGACGCGCAGGCCTCCGGGGGCACCTTCGCCTCCGCCCTCACCGCCTTCTCGCGGGGGCCGCAGATGCTCGCCGCCGCCCGGGAGCGCAAGCAGCACGAGCCCCGCCCGCAGGGCCGCCGCGCCTACGCCCCGCCCGGCACCTTCCACTACTCCGGGGAGATCGGCGCCTGGGGGCTCCCGCTGCCCACCATCGACGCGCAGATCGTCCAGCGCTCGGCCCGCGCCCTGGAGCGCTACGGGCCCGACTTCCGCTACCGGCACTACGCGGGCGTACGGCGCCTGGCCACCGTGGCGGGGCTGCTCGGGCTGGTCACCACCACCTTCGCGGCGGCCCAGTTCGGGCCCACCCGGCGCTGGCTCTCGGACCGCCTCAAGCCGGGCGAGGGCCCGAGCGCGGAGCGGCGGGCCCGCAGCACCTTCTCGGTGCGCTTCATCGGCGAGGGCGGCGGCCGCCGCGTCTACACCGAGGTGGCGGGCGGCGACCCGGGCTACGACGAGACGGCGAAGATCCTCGCCGAGTCCGCGCTCAGCCTCGCCTTCGACAAGCTGCCCGCCACCGCGGGACAGGTCACCCCGGCGGTCGCGATGGGCGAGTCCCTGACGGAACGGCTGCGCGCGGCGGGCCTCACCATCCGGGTCGCCGCGGTGCGCTGAGCCACCCGCCTCCCCTGGGCCGCCCCGGCCCTCCTCGACCGCCGTACGGGGGCGGGCAGTTCGCCCCGCGTCGTACGGGCACGAAAGGTCGGCCGGGGCGGCGCCCGGAGTCGGTCCGACCATCCGCGCCGTACGGGAACCGTCAGGCGGACCCCAGGGCCCCCTTGAGCGCCCGGCGGCAGAGCGCGTCCGCGCGGCGGGTGGACTCGGGCAGGCGGTAGCGCGGGGTGAGCGCGAGGACATGGGCGCAGGCCGACTCCAGCGTGGTGCGGTGCCCGACCGAGACGAAGACCGGTTTCACCCCGGCCCGGGTGCGCAGCGCACGGCCGACCTCCTCCGCGCCGTCGGTGAGCGGGGCGGCCGAGCCGCGCGCCCCGGAGGGCTCCGCGTAGGTGAAGGTGAAGGGGTTCTTCGCGACGCCGATCGCGGGCAGCCCGGTCAGCACCCCGAGGTGGCAGGCGAGCCCGAAACGCCGGGGATGGGCGAGTCCGTAGCCGTCGCAGACCAGGAGCCCGGGGTCGGTGTCCAGCCCGCGGAGGGCGGCGAGGACCGCGGGCACCTCGCGGAAGGCGAGCAGCCCGGGCACGTACGGGAAACCGGCCCGGCCCACCGCGGTCGCCTCCTCGCGGACCTCCAGGCTCGCCGCGTCCAGGACGACCGCCGCGGCGGCGACCAGGTCGCGGGCGTCGTCGTAGGCGACATCGACCCCGGTGACCGTCCCGGTGCCGGGCGCGGGACCCGGGTCGCCGAGGACCACCCGGGAACGCAACTCCTCCTGGACGGCGCGGGCCCGGGCCTCGGTGGCGGGCCAGCCCGCGGGCAGCGGAAAGCTCGTGATCATGGTCGGCCAGGGTACGCCGGGGCGGGGCCAGCGGCCGCGGCGGGCGGCGCAGGCGCTCCCGCACCGGCGCGGAGGGCGGAGACCGACCGGCCACAGCCATCTGGCCGAGAATCGCCCCCTAGGAAGTGAGGAAGGTCACTCCCCTTCTCAATGCACGGATCCGGTCCCGCGCCCCTCTCACAGGGTGTCCGCCCCCGCCCCCGCGCCCGCCTTCACGCGCCCCGGCCCCCGCAAGGAGCAGGAGTTGTCCTCTGTCTCGCACTCCGTCGAAGTCCGGCTGATCGCCGTCGCCCCCCGCATTCCGGTCATTCCGGCGACCCTGCACTACGACGGCCGGGACCCCTTCGCCGTACGGATGACCTTCCCGGCCCATGCCGCCCTGCGCGGCCAGGAGGTCTGCTGGACCTTCGGCCGCGAACTGCTCGCCGAGGGCCTCGAACAGGACGCGGGCGAGGGCGACGTCCGGGTGCGCCCCTACGGCTACGGCCGCACCATCCTGGAGTTCCACGGGGCCGAGGGCATCGCGGTGGTGCACATCCTCACCGAGCAGCTCCGCGGCTTCCTCGACCTCACCCGGGCGCTCGTCCCGCCGGGCGAGGAGCACCTGTTCGCCGACATCGAGCAGGATCTCGCGGACGCCCTCGACGACGTCTGCTGAACCCTCCGGGGCGGGGGCCGCCCCGCCCCGGAAACCCGCCCCGGATCTTCAACTCCCCCGCGCCGCCGCCCCGGTGACCGCCGCCGCCCGGACCGCCGCCCGCAGCTCGCGGAAGACCCCGGGCAGCGCGGGGCCCGCCTCGCCGCCGCGCGCGGCCAGCGCCTCGGTACGGTCCTGGTGCGCCGCGCGCTCCCCGGCGGTGGCGAAGGTGCCGAGCCCGGCGTCCACCGCGAGGACGGTCATCGCCGCCGCGCGGTGCCCGACCTCCGCCACCGGCACCGGCCCGCACAGCGCGGCCCGCGCCCTCGCCCGCAGGCTCCGTACGGGAGCGGGGTCGGCGAGCACATGGCGCCCCGGCGGGAGCAGGCCGAGCAGGCGGTGGCCCCGGGCGCGCAGGAAGCCCTCGGCCACGAGTGACGCGCGTACCGCGGTCCGGGTGGCGCCCGTGTGCGCGCCCACCCACTCCTGCCAGGTGCGCGGCCGGGACTCGGCGACGAGTTCGAGGAGACCGTCGAGCGGGTCCTGGCCGGTCTCGGCATCCGGGTCGGTGGGCACCGCCACCCCGTCCTCGTCGGCGAGCAGCCCCCGCCAGGCCAGCTCGGCGAGCGCCCCGGCCCGCACCAGGCGGCCGAGACCGGCGGCCGCGGCGGGGCGGTCCTCGCCGGTGTCCCAGGCGAGGAGGTACAGGCAGGCGGGCAGCGAGCGGGGCGTGTCGGTCATCTGGCTCCCTCTTTCCGGGGGCTCGCGGCGGCGGCGCAACGGCCGCCCTCGGACGCCGCGTTAATCCGTTGCCCCGGCCCGGCCCTTCTCCTACGGTGTTCCTGGCCCCACCCCCGCCGAACGGAGAAGGACGTTGCTCCACTGAGGTCCCGGAACACCGTGCCGTGCAGCCTGCCGTATCCGGCCGCCGCGCGCACCGTGACCGACCTCGGTGTCACGAGCCGTCCCTCGGGCAGCCCCCTTCCCGGCGCCCCGGGCCTCTCTTCGAAGTGACCGCGGTGTTCCGGATGCGTCGCCCCGCCGCCCGCACTCCGAGAATCCGTGAGGCCTCCATGACCCACCACGACCACTCCTCCTCCTTCACCCCGGCCGCCGCCTCCTCCCTGGTCCAGTGCACCGGACTGCACTTCGCCTGGCCGGACGGGACCCCCGTCTTCGACGGGCTCACCACCGCCTTCGCCCCGGGCAGGACCGGTCTCGTC
This sequence comes from Streptomyces sp. SCSIO ZS0520, assembly GCF_025643355.1. Classification (NCBI taxonomy): domain Bacteria; kingdom Bacillati; phylum Actinomycetota; class Actinomycetes; order Kitasatosporales; family Streptomycetaceae; genus Streptomyces; species Streptomyces sp. SCSIO ZS0520. The sequence goes on from NZ_CP092644.1 coordinate 355,242, forward strand.
GGGCTGAACGGCGCCGGGAAGTCGACCCTGCTCAAGCTGATCACCGGTGCGCTGGCACCGGGCGCGGGCACCGTCCGTACCAGCGGCGAGGTCGGCTACCTGCCGCAGAACCTCACCCTCGACACGGGGCTGCGGGTCGACGAGGCGCTCGGCATCCGCCGGGTGCGCGCCGCCCTGCACGCCATCGAGGCGGGTGAGGTGGACGAGGAGCACTTCGCCGCGGTGCAGGACGACTGGGACGTCGAGGAGCGGGCCGGCGCCACCCTCGAATCCCTCGGCCTGCCCAGCGCCCTGGACGCCACCGTCGGCGAGCTGTCCGGCGGCGAGTCCGTACTGCTGCGCCTGGCCGCGCTGCTGCTGCGGCGCCCCGAGGTGCTGCTCCTGGACGAGCCCACCAACAACCTCGACCTGCACGCCCGCAGGCGGCTGCACCGGGCGGTCGAGAGCTGGCCCGGCGTCCTCGTGCTGGCCAGCCACGACCGCGAACTCCTGGAGCGCGTCGACCAGATCGCCGAACTCCGCAGCGGCTCCCTGACCTGGTACGGCGGCACCCTCAGCGCCTATGAGGAGGTGCTCGCCGCCCAGCAGGAGGCGGCGCAGCGCAAGGTGCGCACCGCGGAGGCCGATCTGCGCCGGCAAGAGCGCGAACTCGCCGACGCCCAGGTGGTGCTGGCCCGCCGCAAGCGCTACGGGCAGAAGATGTGGGACACCAAGCGGGAGCCCAAGGCGGTCATGGCCCAGCGCAAGCGCCAGGCCCAGGTGTCGGCGGGCAAGCACCGCCTGCTGCACGAGGGGCGCCTCGCGGACGCCCGGCAGCGGCTCGACGAGGCGGCCCGCTCGGTGCGCGAGGACGACGAGGTCCGTATCGAGCTGCCGTCCACGGCGGTCCCGCCGGGGCGCGAGGTGTGCACCGTGCGCGAGCTGGTGCTGCCGTACACCGGGGCCCGGGTGCCGGGCGGCCTCTCGGTGCACGGCCCGGAGCGCATCGGCCTGCTCGGCCGCAACGGGGCGGGCAAGTCGACCCTGCTGCGGGTACTCGCCGGTGAACTCTCGCCGGTGAGCGGTGTGTCGGGGGTCCAGGTGCCGGTACGGCATCTGCCGCAGCGGCTCGACGTCCTCGACGAGGAGCTGAGCGTCGCGCAGAACGTGGCGCGCTTCGCGCCGGGTGCCACGGACAACGCGATCCGCGCCCGCCTGGCCCGCTTCCTGTTCCGGGGCGCCCGCGCGGACCAGGAGGTGGGCACCCTCTCCGGCGGCGAACGCTTCCGGGCGGCCCTCGCCGCCCTCATGCTGGCCGAGCCCGCGCCGCAGCTGCTCCTCCTCGACGAGCCGACCAACAACCTGGACGCCTCGGGGGTGGCCCGGCTCACGACCGCCCTCGCCGCCTACCGGGGCGCGCTCCTGGTCGCCTCGCACGACCTGGACTTCCTCGCCGGCCTCGGCCTCACCCGCTGGCTGCTCCTCGACGGGGAGCTGCGCCCGACCAGCGAGGAGGAGGTGCGCGCCCAGCTCGACTGAGCAGGTGAGGGGCCCGCGCCACGCCGGGCCCCCTCACGGGATCCGGCCGGTCCCGGCAGGGCCCCGGCGGGCCGATCATCCTTACGCTCCCGTAACCTACGGTGTCGTAGCCTACGGTGTCGTAGGTTCACTGATCCGCCCGCACGTCTTGCTGGAGCCACCATGACGATCTCCCACACCCGCCCCCTCGCATCGGACACCTGGGACGACACCCGGCTGCTCTTCGCGCTGGAGGAGATCGTCGAGAAGGAGCTGAACCGGCACTTCAAGTCCGCCCGTGACTGGATGCCGCACGAGTACGTGCCCTGGTCCGCGGGCCGCAACTTCCCCGGGCTCTTCGAGGACGGCGAGGCCTGGCACAAGGAGCAGTCCTCGGTCACCGATCTGGGCAAGATCGCCCTGGTGGTCAATCTGCTCACCGAGGACAACCTGCCCAGCTACCACCACGAGATCGCGAGCCTCTTCGGGCGGGACGGGGCCTGGGGCACCTGGGTGCACCGCTGGACCGCCGAGGAGGGCAGGCACGGCATCGTCATGCGCGACTACCTGCTCACCTCGCGCGCCGTCGACCCCGACGAGCTGGAGTCCTTCCGGATGACCCACATGTCCGAGGGCTTCGAGTCGGACAACCGGCACTCGATGCTGCACTCGGTCGCGTATGTGGCCTTCCAGGAGCTGGCCACCCGCATCTCGCACCGCAACACCGGCCGGATCTCCGGCGACCCGGTCTGCGAGCGCATGCTCGCGCGGATCGCGACCGACGAGAACCTGCACATGGTCTTCTACCGCAATCTCCTGGGCGCCGCCCTGGAGCTCGCCCCCGACCTCGCGATGCAGGCCGTACGCGACGTGGTCACCGGATTCCGGATGCCCGGCCACGGCATGCCCGGCTTCGAGCGGGCGGCCGCCCAGATGGCGATCGGCGAGGTGTACAACCTGCGCATCCACCACGACGACGTGCTCCAGCCGGTGCTGCGCTACCTCGGCGTGCTCCAGATCAAGGGACTCGGCCCCGAGGGGCAGCGCGCCCAGCAGGAGCTCGGCCTCTACATGGAGGGCCTGGACAGCGAGGCCAGCCGCTTCGACGAGCGCCTCGCGGCCCGCAAGGCCCGGATGGCCGCCCGCGCCGCGGGCTGAGCCCGGCCGGGGCCGCCGCCCCGCCGCGCCGCGGTCGGGCCGCCGCCGCGCGCGCCTCAGGCGGCTTCCGCCCGCCTGAGGCGCTGGAGTCGCAGCCGCTCCTTCTCCGAGAGACCGCCCCAGACCCCGAACTGCTCGTCGTGGGTCAGGGCGTACTCCAGGCACTCGGCGCGGGTCTCGCACATCCGGCAGATCTGCTTGGCCTCGCGCACCGAGCTGCCCGGCTCCGGGAAGAAGAAGCCGGCACCGGTCTGTGCGCACAGGGCCTGTTCCTGCCAGGCGAGGTCTTCCTGGGCGATCACATTGGTCTGCATGCTCACGATGCTGCCGACCGGGGAAAAACGACCGATCAACGTCCGATCAACGCGCAGGACACGCCGTATACGAGCTGCTGGGAGACGGTCCCGCGCGTGCGGGGAGCTGCCCGCTCAGCCCTCCTGCGGTGCGGGTTTCAGGATGGCGAAGCGGGCGCCCTGCGGATCGGCGAGCTGGGCGAGGCGGCCGACGCCCGCCATGTCCTCGGGGCCGCTGCGCACCGTACCGCCCAGCTCCGTGGTGCGCGCGCAGACGGCGTCGGCGTCGGCCACCGCGAAGTAGAGGGTCCAGTGCGGGTCGGTGTAGCGCTCGCTCGGGTCGGACTCCAGGTCGGCCACGCCGCCGAAGCCGCCGTCGCCCTTCTCGGGGCCGGGGCTGACCACGGTGTACTTGCCGCCCGGGAAGGCGACCTCCTCGCTGGTCCAGCCGAAGACCCGCGCGTAGAAGCCGGTGGCCGCCTCGATGTCCGGGGCGTACAGCTCGGTCCAGCACAGTCCGTTCGCCCCGGCGAAGCCGAGTCCCTGGTGGACCCCGGCCTGCCAGACGCCGAACCCCGCGCCCGCGGGGTCCACGAGGTGCGCGTACCGCCCCTGGTCGGTGACGTCCATCGGCGCGAAGGTGACGCTGCCCCCGTGCTCCTCGACCCGCCGTACGGTGGCGTCCACGTCGGTGCTGCGGAAGTAGACGCTCCAGGACGGCGGGCCCTGGTCGGTGGGGACGGGGATGGCGCCCGCCGCGTACTTCCCGCCGACGCTGAACATCCCGTAGCCGCCGGTCTCCGGCCCCAGGCGCTTAAGCTCCCAGCCGAGGATCTCCCCGTAGAAGCGGCCCGCGGCCTCGATGTCGGGGGTGCCCAGGTCGATCCAGTTGGGGGCACCGTCCACGGGTCGGGTGGTGAGCATGATGCGGCCCTCCTCGGGTACGTCCGTGTCACGCCCGAGGTGCCAGGCGGCCCGGTACGGGCGTGTGTCTCCGAGTCTTCCACCCGAGGCCGACTTCTGCCGCCGCTCCGACCCGGGGCGGAGCACCTGGGCGGCCGGGCTCAGCCCTCGTCCTTGGCGGCCCGGGAGGGCTGCACCCGCTTGGGCTCGCCCGGCATCTTCGGGTACTCCGGCGGATAGGGCAGATCGCCGAGCCCGTGGTCGTGCTCCTGGCGCTCGGCGAGTTCGAGGAGGCCGTCGAGGCGGAAGGCGTGCTCGTCCATGTCGGCGTGCACATCGCCCAGCTCGGCGAAGCGGCCCGGCATGGTGCCGAGGTCGAAGTCGGCCGGGTGCGCCCGGTCGACCTCCTCCCAGCGCAGCGGCGCCGAGACCTGGGCGCGCGGGTGGGGGCGTACCGAGTAGGCGGAGGCGATGGTGCGGTCCCGGGCGGTCTGGTTGTAGTCGACGAAGATCCGCTCACCGCGCTCCTCCTTCCACCAGGCGGTGGTCACCCGGCCCGGCATCCGGCGCTCCAGTTCCCGCCCGCAGGCGATCGCGCAGCGGCGCACCTCGGTGAAGGTCCACCGCGGCACCAGGGGCACGAAGACGTGCAGTCCCCGGCCGCCGGAGGTCTTGGGCCAGCCGCGCAGCCCGAACTCGTCGAGCAGGGCGCGCAGTTCGAAGGCGGCGCGGACGGCGTCCTCGTAGTCGGTGCCGGGCTGCGGGTCGAGGTCGATGCGCAGTTCGTCGGGGTGCTCGGTGTCGCCGCGGCGCACCGGCCAGGGGTGGAAGGTGAGGGTCCCGTACTGCGCGGCCCAGATCACCGCGCCGACCTCGGTGGGGCACATCTCGTCGGCGTGCCGGCCGCTCGGGAACTCGATCCGCGCCGTGGGGATCCACTCGGGGTGGTTCTTGGGCACCCGCTTCTGGAAGAAGGACTCGCCGCTGAGCCCCTCCGGGTAGCGCTCCAGGGTGGTCGGCCGGTCCCGCAGCGCCCGCAGGACGCCCTCGCCGACCGCGAGGTAGTACCGGGCCACGTCGAGCTTGGTGTAGCCGGGCTCGGGGAAGCAGATCTTGTCCGGGCTGGACAGCCGGACCGTACGGGCGCCCGCCTGGAGTTCCAGGGCCTTGCCGTGTGCCGCCATGCCGTCACGGTAGGCGCAGCCCGCCCGGGGGCGCATGTCGGCATACGGCGGCAGAATCTCCCCATGGACCTGCCGGTGATGCCCCCTGTGAAGCCGATGCTCGCCAAGTCGGTGGCGAGCATCCCGCCGGACATGCTCTACGAGGCGAAGTGGGACGGCTTCCGCGCGATCGTCTTCCGGGACGGCGCCGAGGTCGAGCTGGGCAGCCGTACCGGCAAGCCGCTGACCCGCTACTTCCCGGAGCTGGCCGCGGCGCTCGCCGAGCGGCTGCCCGAGCGCTGCGTCCTGGACGGCGAGATCGTGATCGCCCACGACGGGCATCTGGACTTCGACGCGCTCACCGAGCGCATCCACCCGGCCGATTCCCGGGTGCGGCTGCTCGCCGAGCGCACCCCCGCCTCCTTCGTCGCCTTCGACCTGCTCGCCCTCGGCTCCGCCTCGCTGCTCGACACCCCGCAGCAGGAGCGGCGGGAGCGCCTGGAGAGCGTGCTCGCGGGCGTCCGGGCGCCGGTGCACCTGGCGCCCGCGACCACCGAGCGCGCGGTGGCCGAGCGCTGGTTCCAGGAGTACGAGGGCGCGGGCCTGGACGGGGTGGTCGCCAAGCCGCTCGGGCTCGGCTACCGGCAGAACGAGCGCGTGATGTTCAAGGTCAAGCACGAGCGCACCGCCGATGTCGTGGTCGCCGGCTACCGCCACCACAAGAGCGGGCCCGTGGTCGGCTCGCTGCTGCTCGGCCTGTACGACGCGGCCGGGGTGCTCCAGCACGTCGGGGTCGCCGCCGCCTTCGCCATGAAGCGCCGGGCCGAACTCGTCGAGGAGCTGGCGCCGCTGCGGATGGAGAGCGCCGAGGGGCACCCCTGGGCCGCCTGGACCGAGGAGTCCGCGCACGAGAGCGCCCGGCTGCCGGGCGCCCCGAGCCGCTGGACCGGCAAGAAGGACCTGTCCTGGATTCCGCTGCGCCCCGAGCGGGTCTGCGAGGTGGCCTACGAGCACATGGAGAACGGCGCCCGCTTCCGGCACACCGCCCGCTTCCGCCGCTGGCGCCCCGACCGCACCCCGGAGAGCTGCACCTACGCCCAGCTGGAGGAGCCGGTCCGCTACGACCTGGACGAGATCCTCGGCGGCTGAGCGCGAGGCCGCGGGGCCGCGGACACGGGCCGGGGGTGCCGGGGCCCGTACCCGGGTAGGAACCGGCGCAGAACCCGGAGGGGGCGCGATGCACAAGGCGAGCAGGGGACGCGGGCGGCTGGCGGTGGTGGCCGCGGCACTGCTCGCCGTGGTGCTGCCGGCCTGCACACCGGAGGACGAGAAGACGCCCGACCGCTCCGGAGGGGGCGGCCCCGTCCTCGCGGTGAAGATCGACAACGTGGGCCCGGCGCGCCCGCAGACCGGCGTCGAATCCGCCGATGTCGTCTACGTGGAGCGCGTGGAGGCGGGCCTCAGCAGGCTGATGGCGCTCTACGCCACCCGGCTGCCGAAGACCGTCGGCCCGGTGCGCAGCGCCCGGGAGAGCGACCTGGAGCTGCTGCGGCAGTTCGAGGACCCGGTGCTCGCCTTCTCCGGCGCGCAGTCGAAGCTCCTGCCGGTGATCGGCCGGGCCCCGCTGCGCGCCGTCACCCCGGGCTCGGCGCCCGGCGGCGCCTTCTTCCGGGACAGCGGCCGGGCGGCACCGCACAACCTCTATCTGCACCCGGACCGGCTGCTGAAGAAGGCCGCCGGAAAGGAGGCGCTGCGTCGGGCCGGGGTCGGCTTCGGGCCGCGGCCGGACGGCGGCACCGCGCTCGGCTCGCGCACGGTGGGCTACCCCTCGGCGCGCTTCAGCTTCGACTGGTCGGCGGGCAAGGGGCGCTGGCTGGTCTCGATGGACGGCAGGCGGGCCACCGCGGCGGGCGGCGCTCCGCTGGCCGCGGCGACGGTGGTGGTGCAGTACGTGAAGGTGCGCGAGTCCGGCTACCACGACGTGCGCGGCAGCAACTCCCCCTACTCGCAGAGCACCGGCTCGGGCCGGGCCCAGGTGCTCCGCGACGGCCGCGCCTTCGAGGGCCGCTGGCAGCGCCCGGCCGTGTCGAGCGCCACCGAGTTCACCGACCCGGACGGCGGGCGCCTGCCCTTCGCCGAGGGGCCGGTCTGGATCGTCCTCGCGGAGGACCGGCAGGAGTGAGCGGGGCCGCCGGACGGCCGCCCGCGCGCGTGCGACAGGATTCCGGTCATGGACGTCTACGAGGACCCGGCCACCTGGAAGCCCGAACCGGTGCGCCCGCGAAGGCAGTTGATCCCGCAGTTCCTGGCGAGCGTGGTGTTCTTCCCGGTGTTCTGCGGGGTGTTCGCGGCGGTCTTCGCCGTACTGCTCGCGATCGGCCTCTTCACCGAGGCCCTGGCGATCGTCAGCGACCGCTACGAGCGCGCCTTCCTGCGGATGATGGACCGGACGGCCGGCCGCCTGCTGCCCCTGGCCTCGTGGTGCGTGACCTGGCCGGAGCTGCGCCACGAGGGCGACACCGCCTTCTACCGGGCGCGGGTCGACAAGGTGGTCGGCAACTGGACGAAGCGCGCCTCGGCACCGGCGGAGCCGAAGAAGCCGAAGCCGCCGGTGGAGTGCGAGATACCGCTGCGCGCCTACCGGGGCGTGGGCGGCGGCTATGTCGCCGAGGTCGCCCTCGCCCAGGGGTGGGAGCTGCGCCCGAGCGACGTCCGCAGGGAGGTGCGGCTGTGGTGGTCGGCGGCCTCCTGAGAGATCTGCGGGCCTGATCCGCCGGAAAGCCCTGGGCCCGCTTCCCGATCCGGGGCCGGGCGAGACGGGCTAGCGCAGCCCCCGCCCCGTCTCCAGGACCTCGCGGGCGCGCTGGGCCAGGCCGTCGGCGCCGCAGGAGCGGGCGAGGGTGAGGCCGCGGGTCAGCTCGGTACGGGAGCGGGCGGCGATGCCGTACTCGACCCGGGCCTGGGCGTGTTCGAAGGCGCTCGGCGAGGCCTCCAGATAGGCGACGGCCTGGGCGTACAGGGTGACCGAGCGCTGGCCGGTCTCCAGGGCCGCGGCGGTGCGCAGGGCCTCGCCTATGGCGGTGTCGGTGCCGAAGCGCTCCGCCTGCACCCGGGCGTCCGCGGCGAGCGCCTCCGCGCGCACCGGGTCCTCGCCGGCCAGGGCGCGGGCGAGGTCGCCCGCCCAGGGCGCCATGACGATGTTGTGCCGGCCGCGGGCGGCGGCGGACCGCTCCGCGGCCTCCAGTTCGCCGATGCCCTCCTTGGTCCGGTCGGCGGCGACGAGCAGGCGGCCGCGTACCGAGTGCAGGTCGGGGAGCACGATCGTGGAGGGGTAGGGCGGCTCGATGCGGTAGAGATTCGCGATCTCCTGCGCCTGTTCGACGTGGCCCCGGGCGAGCAGGGTGTCGATCAGCATGCAGGCGGCGTCCCAGTGCATGGGCAGGCCGCTGCCCACCCGGTCCGCGAGCCGCAGCGCCTCGCGCAGGAAGGCCTCCGACTCGGCGAGCCGCCCGCGCCTGCGGTGCACGTGCCCGACGAAGGCGTGCGCGAGGGCGAGGTGGCCGCCGCTCCATCCGGCGCTCTCGTAGCTGCGCAGCGCGTCGTTGAAGAGGCTCTCGGCGCGGTCGAGCCGGTCGGCGAAGGCGTACGCGCTGCCCAGCATGACGAGGAGTTCGAAGCCCCACTCGGTGTCCGTCCAGCCGAGCCCGGGCGCGAGCCGCCCGTTGACCAGGGCGCGGTCGCACAGCTCGACGACCTCCTCGGCGTTCTCGCCGCGGGTCATCGCGTCGAAGGCGCGCAGGATCAGCAGCGCGCGCTCGGAGTTGTCACGCCCGGTCAGGGGCCCGGCGAGGGCGGCGAGGCTGCGCGAGCGGGCCGGTGAGTCCTCCTCGCCCGCGTGGATGCCCTCCCACATGTAGTGGACGGCCTGCAGCCGCAGCCGCGCGGGGCCGGGCGGCAGCCGGTCGGCCTCGGCGTCCACGGTGCGCACGGCCTCCTCCAGCTCGCCGTTGTGGACCAGCGCCTGCGAGAGGCGGCAGACCGCGTCGACCCGGTTCTCGCCCTCCAGGCCGGGCATCGACAGGGCCGCGCGCAGATGCCGGACGGTGGTGGCGGGCGAGTTGAGCAGGGTGGCGCAGCCCAGTTCGTACAGCACGCCCGCGTGGACCCCGGGCAGCGGCGGTTCCTTCAGGGCGCGTTCGAGGCAGCGGCGGGCCGCGTCCGGCGCGCCGACGGCGAGGTGCTCGCGGGCGGCCTCCCGCAGCTGCTCGACGAGTTCCGCGTCGTCGTCCGGGTGGACCTCGAGCAGGTGCCGGGAGGCGGCGGCCGCGCCCCGGCCCGACTGGGTGACCGCCCAGGCGGCCTGCCCGTGCATGGCGGTGCGCACCCCGCCCGGGATGGACTGGTAGACCGCGCTGCCGATCAGCGGGTGCACGAACTCCATCTCGCCCTCGGCGTAACGGCTTTCGGCCGCCTGGACACCGGTGGCGAGGATGCGGGCCGTGCACAGCTGCTCGGCGCAGCGCCGCGCGTCCTCCGGCTTCATGCCCGCGAGGGTGGCGGCGAGCGGGATGGAGATCCGGGTGCCGAGTATCGCGGCGGCCCAGGCGAAGCGGGTGACGTCGGTGCCCATGGCCTCCAGGCGGGCGACGAGGCCGCGGCCGCGGGCGGAGCGGTTCAGGTCGCGCAGCTCCGCGGCGGAGGACTCGACGGGGGCGAGCCCGGCGTCCTGCACCTTGGCGAGGAGTTCCACGGTCTCGTACGGATTGCCGCCGGTGACGGCCCAGACCTCGCGGCAGAAGGGCGCGTCGGCGTGCTCCCCGGCGCTGGCGCGGGTCAGGCCCGCGGTCGCCTCCGGGGTGAGCGCCCGCAGGGTGCTGCGCGGGCGGGCCGCGGCGCCGACCCGGTCCAGGAGGACGGCGCTCTCCCCGTGCGCCTCGTCCGGCCGGTGGGCGACGACCAGGAGCACCGGCAGATCGTCCAGGCGCTCGGCGAAGGCGGCGAGCCAGCGCAGGGTCTCCTGGTCGGCCCAGTGGGCGTCGTCGATGAGCAGGACCAGCGGCCAGTGGCGCCGGGCGAGCCGCCCGACCGCCTCGACCAGTCCGTCGCAGACGCCCCGCGGGTCGGCCTGGCGCCCGGTGGGCTCGGCTATGCCGAGCGCGGGTCCCGCGATGTCGTACCAGTCCCCGAGGTATTCGCGGGCCTCCTCGGGGCCGAGGGCGAGCAGGGCGGGCTGGAGCAGCTGCCGTACGACGTTGAAGGGGACGGAGGTGACGGCCTCCCCGCCGCGGGCCGACCAGACGGTGCAGCGGTCGCGGACCAGCCGCCGGACCTCGGCGAGGAGGGCGGTCTTGCCGATCCCGGCCTCGCCGCGGAAGACGAGCAGGCTGCCGGAGCGGGCCGGGGCGCAGAGGGCTTCCACGGCCCGCGCGGCGCCGGCGAGTTCGGCGTCGCGCTCCCACAGCGGGGCAGCGGACCCGTCCAGGCCGTGCGTCATCGCGCTACCTCCACCATCACCTGTCCGAGCCGCCTTTCGGTGTACCCGTTCGAGACTAACCGCAGCGGCCGCCCGGCGGTGGCGGTCCGTGCACCTTGGCCGGGTGGGACGAACTTCCGTGCCCAGGTGTGGTATTCGCCGCCGCGGTGCGCTATAACCGGCCAACTCCCGCGCGGGCGGGGCCGATTGCCCGCCGGGGCCGGGCGGGTCTCAGGGGCCGGTGAGCCCGAGGGGCGGCAGCACGCAGTGCTCGACGAAGCGGCCGAGGTACTCGGCGTCGGCGAACCGGCCCTCCAGCATCGGCCGGACCCGGATCACCCCGACCAGCTGGGCGGCGAGGAAGGGCGCCGCCGGGTGGTCGGCCGCCAGTTCGCCCCGGAGCACCCCGCGCCGGATCATCTCGCCGACGGCCGCGACCTCCGGCTCGATCAGGGTCTCGCGCAGGGCCTTCTGGAGTGCCTGGTCGCGCATCGCGGCGTGCGCCAGGGCGTGCAGCAGGGTGGTGTCGTCGTCGGGGCCGTCGCCCGCGGCCCGCGCCGCCTGCCGCAGGTCCCCGGCGAGCGAGCCGGTGTCGATCCCGGCGAAGCGCACACAGCGGGTGGAGCGCAGCGCGGCGACCACCAGGCGCGGCTTGGAGCCCCACTGCCGGTAGAGGGTCGACTTGCTGCACCGGGTGCGGGCGGCCACCCCCTCCATGGTCAGCGCCTCGTAGCCGTTCTCCCTGATCTCGTCGAGCACGGCCTCGTAGAACTCCTGCTCGCGCTCGGGCGTGATCTTGGACCGCGGCGAGGAGGACACCGCGACACCCGCCTCCTTCGCGGTCATGGCTGCACTTCCTCGGGCCGGGAACGTGACGGAATCCGCCGACGATTCATCGATACGGCAGTGTACCGGTACGGGGTCGTATCGGTACACTGTCGTTTCGGTAACTGCGGTGCGCCCTGACGGGCTCCCGTGTCCGCAAACGTACGACCGCCGCATCCCGCGCGAAAGGGTCAGGGAGCCTCACCGTGAAGGACGTCTTCGCCTCGGCGCCGGCCGCCACCGGCACGCGCACCCGCCGCCATCCCGCGCACTCCCCCGTCTGGCTGCGCTCCAGCGCCGTCCCCCCGTGGGCCGCGCGGTGAGCGCGACCCTCCTCGCGGTCCTCCTCTGCCTGCTCTCCGCGGTCGCCTACGCCGCCGCGGCCGTGGCCCAGGAGCGGCTCGCCGCGCGCAGCGGCACCGGCGGGGTCTGGCGGCTGCTCGCGCGCGGCTCCTGGTGGTGGGCGGTGAGCCTCAACTCCGGGGGCGCGCTGCTGCATGTGGCCGCGCTGAAGTACGGCTCGCTCACCCTGGTGCAGCCGCTCGGGGCCCTCACCCTGGTGGCCGCGGTGCCGCTCGGCGCCCGGCTCGCCCACCGGCGGGTCGCCAGGATCGAGTGGCGCGGCACCGTCCTCACCCTCCTCGGCCTCGGCGCCCTGCTGGTCACCGCGACCGGGCCCGCCCCGGAGCAGACCCTGTCGACGAACGAGGCGATGACGGTGGCGGTCACCGCCGGGCTGCTCATCGCCGTGCTCTGCCGCGGGGCCCGCCCCGGGCTGCGCTTCGCGAGCGCCTCCGGCATCGCCTCGGGGCTCGCCTCCGCGCTCACCCAGACCGTCACCGTCGCGGTCACCGACGACAAGGCCTCGCCGTTCGGCGTGCAGGTGGTCGTGGTGGCCGTCCTGGTGGCCGCCTTCGCCGCGGGCAGCCTGCTGCTCGCCCAGACCGCCTTCCGCGGCGGGCTCGGGGCGCCGCTCGCGGTGGTGACCCTCAGCAACCCGATCGCGGCCGCGGCGATCGGCATCACCCTCCTCGGCGAGCGCATGCAGGGCGGACCGCTCGGGGTGCTGCTCGCCCTGTGCGGCGCGGGCCTCGCCGCCCGCGGGGTCTTCCTGCTGGCCCGCGCGACACCACCGCGCGGCGACGCGGCACCCGGTCCGGTGCTCTCCTACGTACCGCCGCAGCCCGCGGAGCTCGCGGACCCGCCCCGGTGGCTGCACCGGCGCACGGCCCCGCCACCGGAGGCGGAGCGGGAGCAGCGGGCCAGCTGAGGCGGCCGGGGGCGCGCTCCCCCAACAGGCCGAGGCGCGTCCCCCGGCAGGACCCCACCGCCCGCGTCCCGCGACGGGACCGGCCCGTCGCGCTCCCCGGCAGGGCCGACCGCTCACCGGCGGCGGCGGTTCAGCCGAGGCCGCGGGCGTCCTGCTTGAGGGCCGTGTCGACGGTGAGCGCCGTGGCGACCACCAGGCTCCGCAGCGGCTCGGGCAGCTGCTGGTGGATCTGCAGGACGTAGTTGTCGGCGGTGGTGAACATCGTCTTGGCGAGGCCCTCCCAGGTCTTGGTGATCCGGGCGACCTCGGTGTCCGTGTGGTCGACGATCGCGAAGTTCCAGGCGCGCCAGTTCTCCGCCTTGATCGCGCCGACCTGCCGGCCGTCCGCCAGGATCGCGAAGTTGATCTTCCCGAAGACGTTCTGCTGGACGATCTCGCCCACCGGCTGCCCGTCCGGACGCTCCACCAGGACCCGGGACTTCAGGAACTTCGCCGGGCGGGTCAGGACCAACTGGACCTGCCCGTGCGGGTCGCGGATCTCCAGGCGGTGGGTGAGGTACTGGTCGATGCTGGCGACGAAGCGGAGCGCCTTCTTCAGCCCGCTCTGGCCGACCTGGACGACCGAACCGAGGCTGCCGCCGTTCTGGTCGAAGACACCGTACTCATTGGTGAGTTCGATGAGCTTGGCCTTCTGGTTCACCACCAGGACCGGCTCGGTGAACAGCGTCCCGCCCCCCTTGCCGCCCGGGGCGAGACCGGCCTGCTGCCGCACCTGGCGCTGCACCCTCGCGGGATCGGCCGCCTGCTGCGGCACCTGCTGCCCCGGGGCGTTCCCGCCCTGGCCGCTGGTGTGCTCGGTCCAGGTGCTCCCGTCCCACCAGCGCAGCAGGCCCGAGGCGCCGTGCGGATCGGGGTACCAGCCGGCGGGAGTGTTCGCATGTGTCGTCATCCGGGCACATTACCCCGGTTCCACCCGTTCGAGGGATGCCGGACCACCTGCCGGACCTGCACTCGTACGAGTGCGGGCTCACCGGTCGTGCAGCGGAACCGCCTTCAAGTGCCCCGTCCCGCGCCGCGATTGGCGCGGCAGCCGACCCGCGAGGGGCGCGGGGCGCGGCCGGGGCTCACGCAGTACGAGGGTCAGCCGCGAGTAGCCGCGCGACTGGAGGGTGCGCGGGGTGTCGCCGACCACCCGGCAGGAGGTGCGGCCCCAGCGCGGGTCCGGGTGCCTCAACGGGCGTACCGCGCCGTCGTGTTCGAGACCGTCCTCGCCCACCGAGCGGATCCAGTGCGGGAGTCCGCGGACGTAGGCCTCCTCCATCAGCGGGTCGACGGCGATGTCGCGCCGGATGGACTGGAGCGAGGGGTCCTCGGTGTCGCGCTCCACCGCCCGGGCGAAGTTGGCCATCATCGGCAGGCACCACAGCGCCTCCCGGTCGACGAGCACGCTCCCGGCGTCCGGATGGAAGAGGACGAAGCGCAGGAAGTTCTCGCAGGGCATGGCCGTGGGGCAGCGGTCGAGGCCGGAGAAGAGGACATCGAAGGCCGGGTTGGCGAGCAGGACGTCCCAGCGGTGGTCGAAGACGACCGAGGGGTGCGGCACCGAGTCGAGGAGTCTCGCGTAGTCCTGGAGGTAGCCGTGGAGCCCGGGATCCTGCAGGCCGGGGTCCGGCCCCGGCCGCGGACCTGACGCCTGGTGTGCCATCGACTCGCCACCCCTCTTGCGGGCTGTGTTCTCTTGTCGCGCGGGACCCGGCCCCGCCTCGGGGCGGAAGCGTACGGCGCGCGACCCCTCGTCATGTACCCCATGACGAGGCACTGTTGCCATCGCAACCATCCTGGCATATGCCAATGCTTGACAGGTCAATGCCAAATTTGGCGCGCCTGGCCACCCTCCAAACCGGACGTACGGAAGGGTACTCGGACCTTTCCCCTCGCCACCCCCGCGATCATGGACGAAGGCGAGCCACCGGGAAGGACGGGCACGGAGAGAAGGCGGCCGACCGCGGACACTCGACCTCACCGACCGAACCTCGACTTCCGGATGTCGGCACCCCCAGCCGCGCGGTCACCCCGGCGCCCGGCACCCGACACCCGTCTCGCCTCCGGCATGGAGCTGGCCCGCCCCCGGCGGCCCTCACCTTCACGGGCACGATTCCGGCCGTCCTCATGGTGGGACTCGACGCCCCGGTCCGCCTCGACCGGCCGACCGACCCGGAGGGCGAACGGGACCATCCGGCACCCTCCGGACAGGCCGGGGCACCCGCCGGACCGCCGCGGAAGGCACCGCACTGACGTGCCGATATGGAGGTGAGAGGCACCCGGAAACCTTGGTATTGTTGTCTCTGTCGCCGCGGGGCAAGATCCTCGCGGACCGGCAGACACCTTGTCCGGGTGGCGGAATGGCAGACGCGCTAGCTTGAGGTGCTAGTGCCCTTTATCGGGCGTGGGGGTTCAAGTCCCCCCTCGGACACCAGCGAAGACCCCAGTCGACCTGGGGTCTTTTTGCTGTCTCCCCCTGCCGGGCCATGGTTTCCCGTGAGTAACATCCCTGGCATGGACAGCACACGGGTGCACGCATACGCCGACGACGCCCTGGGCGAGCACGACGCCACCGCCCTCGCCGAACTCCTCGCGGCCGGGGCGCTGAGCAGGCGCGAGGTACTCGAAGCCGCCATCGCCCGGATCGAGAAGGTGCAGCCGGAGCTGAACGCCGTGCGGCACGCGGACTTCGAGGGTGCGCTCGCGGCCCCGCCGGGCAGCGGGCCCTTCGCGGGGGTCCCCACCTTCATCAAGGACAACACCGATGTGGCGGGGCTGCCGTCACAGCACGGCTCCACCGCCTTCACGGCACGCCCCGCCGCCGCGCACGCGCCGATCTCCCGGCTGCTGCTCGGCCTCGGCCTCGCCAACCTCGGCAAGAGCACGCTCCCGGAGTTCGGCTTCAACGCCTCGACCGAGTACGCGGGACTGCCGCCCACCCGCAACCCCTGGAACCCCGCCTACTCCTCCGGCGCCTCCTCGGGCGGCTCGGCCGCGCTGGTCGCCTCCGGGGCCGTACCCCTCGCGCACGCCAACGACGGCGGCGGCTCCATCCGCATCCCCGCCGCGGCCTGCGGTCTCGTCGGCCTCAAGCCCACCCGGGGCAGGTTCCCGGCACCGGCCGGGCACGGGCTGCTCCCGGTGGGCATCGTCTCGGAGGGGGTGCTGACCCGCAGCGTGCGGGACACCGCCCGGGTCTTCACCGGCATCGAGCGGACCCACCGCCCCTCCGGCGGACTGATGCCCGCGGGCGGAGTCGAGGGCCCGGGGCGCCGGAGGCTGCGGATCGGCCTCGTCCTGGACTCGATCACCGGGCAGCGCACCGACGACGAGACCCGGACCGCCGTGGAGGAGGCGGCCCGGCTCCTGGAGGGCATGGGCCACCAGGTCTCGCCGGTGCAGATCACGGCCGCGCCCACCTTCCCGGCCGACTTCGCCCTCTACTGGGAACTCCTCGCCTACCTGCTGAGCAGCAACGGCAAGCGGATGTTCGCCCGCGACTTCGACCTGCGCGCCCTGGACCCGCTGACCGCCGGTCTCGCCCGGCAGTTCCGCACCCACCGGCGGCGGCTGCCCGGCGCCGTGCTGCGGCTGCGCCGGACGAAGGCGGACTACGCGCGGATGTTCACCGACGCCGATGTGGTCCTCTCCCCCGTCCTCGCCCATACGACCCCGCTGCTCGGGCACCTGTCCCCGGAGGCCGGGTACGAGCGGCTCTTCGCCCACCTCACCGACTACGTCGCCTTCACCCCGTTCAACAACACCGCCGGGGGCCCCGGCCTCTCGCTGCCGATGGGCCGCACCGCGGACGGGCTCCCGATCGGTGTGCACTTCTCCGCGGCGCACGGCGACGAGCGCACCCTGCTGCACCTGGCCTTCGAGATCGAGGAGGCGGTTCCCTGGCGGCGGATCCAGGACCGGGAGAGCTGAGCCGGGAACGCTGGGGCGGGTGCCCGCTCAGGGGCAGCGCACGACCTGGCCCGCGTACGAGAGGTTGCCGCCGAAGCCGAAGAGGAGGACCCGGTCGCCGCTGACCACCTCGCCGCGCTCGATCAGCTTGGAGAGGGCGAGCGGGATGCTGGCGGCCGAGGTGTTGCCGGAGTCGACCACGTCCCGGGCGATCACGGCCCGGTGCGCGCCGAGCCGCTCGGCCAGCGGCTCGATGATGCGCAGATTCGCCTGGTGCAGGACGATCGCGTCGAGGTCGGCGGGGGCCAGGCCCGCGCGGGCGCAGGCCTCCCGGGCCAGCGGCGGGAGCCGGGTGGTGGCCCAGCGGTAGACGCTCTGCCCGTGCTGCCGGAAGCGCGGCGGCGAGCCCTCGATCCGTACCGCCTCGCTCATCTCGGGCACCGAACCCCACAGCACCGGGGAGATCCCGGCCTCGTCCTCGGCGCAGGCCTCCACGACCACCGCGCCCGCGCCGTCGCCCATCAGGATGCAGCTGCTGCGGTCCGTCCAGTCGGCGACCTCGGACATCTTGTCGGCGCCGACCACCAGGGCCCGCCGCGCGCCGCCCGCCCGGACCGTGTGGTCGGCCGTGGCCAGGGCGTGGGTGAAGCCCGCGCAGACGACGTTGAGGTCGAGGGTGGCGGCGCCGGGCACCCCGAGGCGGGCGGCGATCCGGGCGGCCATGTTCGGGGAGCGGTCGATGGCCGTGGAGGTGGCGACCAGGATCAGGTCGATGTCGGCGGGGGCGAGCCCGGCGGTGGCCAGCGCCTTCCCGGCGGCGTGCGCGCCCAGCTCGTCCACCGGTTCCTCGGGACCGGCGAGGTGCCGGGTGCGGATGCCGACGCGGCTGGTGATCCACTCGTCGCTGGTGTCGACCAGGGTGGACAGTTCGCCGTTGGTGAGCACGCGCGCGGGCTGGTGGTGGCCCACCGCCGTGATTCGCGAGCCGTTCATCGGCCGCCCCCTGGTCCGTGTGATCTGCGGTGCGCGGTGCCCCGCGTCGACGAGTCTGGTCACCGGCCGGGCCGCACAGGGGCGTGGACTCCGACAGGAAATATCGGCACTCCTTGTCCATTTCGCTCACGTTATCCGCGGGCCGAGCCGGTATCCGCGAGGCAGGCCGTACCGTAAGAGTCGGCGCGGGCGGGCCGGGTGGCGGACAATGGCCCCGAAGGGCGGGGGGCCACCGCGCACGCAGCGAGAGAAACCGGGGCTGATCTGACCATGGGCCGTGCCACCGAACGCCGACGGATCGTCCGCATCCGGGACGGGAAGGTCTCCGCCCGGCCCGACACCCTCGCCGCCGAGGAGCCCCTGGAGATCCGCCTCAACGGCAAGCGGCTCGCC
This sequence comes from Streptomyces sp. SCSIO ZS0520, assembly GCF_025643355.1. Classification (NCBI taxonomy): domain Bacteria; kingdom Bacillati; phylum Actinomycetota; class Actinomycetes; order Kitasatosporales; family Streptomycetaceae; genus Streptomyces; species Streptomyces sp. SCSIO ZS0520. The sequence continues at coordinate 373,161 of NZ_CP092644.1, forward strand.
GTCACGATGCGCACCCCCGGCGACGACTTCCCCCTCGCGGCCGGCTTCCTGGTGAGCGAGGGCGTCCTCGCGCACAGCTCGGACCTCACCAGCATCGTGTACTGCGCGGGCGCCACCGAGGACGGCTCCAACACGTACAACGTCGTCGACGTACGGACCGCGCCCACGGTCACCGTCCCGGACATCACACTGGAGCGGAACGTCTACACCAGCTCCTCCTGCGGGCTGTGCGGGAAGGCGAGCCTGGAGGCGGTGCGCACCACCGCGCGCTTCCCGCTCGCGGACGAACCGGCGCTGCGGCTCACCCCGGAGCTGCTCGCCGCGCTGCCCGAGCGGCTGCGCGCCTCCCAGCGGGTCTTCGACCGCACCGGCGGGCTGCACGCGGCGGCGCTCTTCTCCGAGCGGGGCGAACTGCTCGACCTGCGGGAGGACGTGGGGCGGCACAACGCCGTCGACAAGCTCATCGGCCGGGCTCTCCAGCAGGGGCTGCTCCCGCTGTCGCGGGCGGTGCTGATGGTCTCGGGGCGGGCCTCCTTCGAGCTGGTGCAGAAGGCGGTGATGGCCGGGATCCCGGTGCTCGCCGCGGTCTCGGCGCCCTCCTCGCTCGCGGTGGACCTGGCGGCCGAGCAGGGCCTCACCCTGGTGGGCTTCCTGCGGGGCTCCTCGATGAACGTCTACGCGGGCGAGGAGCGGCTCGCCCTCGACGCGCCCGCCCACCAGGCCTGAGCGCCCGCCGGGGCCCGTCCCGGCGCGAATCGCCCAGGCGGGGCCAGATGAGTGACGGCCCATCAGGTACCGCACCGTGCCTCGGTATGCCCTGGCACACCGTCGCCAGGGCGCCGGCCGTCCTCCGTACGGCCATCAAGGGACCCCGGAACAGCGGGAGTTGACCCGCGCCCGAGACCCCCTGGGAGGCCGGGCAGGACCGCCCGGGAGAGCTGCGGCCAAGGCATGACATAAGCCGAGAATGTGCTTACCGCATTACCCGTGCGCACGGTCCTTGTGAGGTGCGCAGACGCACAAGTAGCGTCTGAGTTGCGCAGGTTGGACGTGGGATGTCCAGATGTTCGGATGACATGAAGGGCAGGTCGCACCATGCCGTCACCTCGCAGGGCACACCTCACCACCGCGGCTCATCGCTTCTTACGTCTGCTGGTCGCCGGGGCCTCGGCCGCCGCCGTCGTCTGCCTGCCCGGTACGGCCGCGGCCGCCCCCGGCGCCGCCGCTGCGAAGGCGGCGGGACTCGAACAGCAGGTCCTCTTCAAGGCTTCCCAGGATCCTGGGTACGCCTGCTACCGGATCCCGGCGGTGGTCCGGACGAACAAGGGCACCCTGCTGGCCTTCGCGGAGGCCCGCACCCACGACTGCTCGGACGCCGGGGACATCGACCTCGTGGTGAAACGCTCCGAGGACGGCGGCCGCACCTGGAGCGCGCTCTCGGTGGTCGACGAGGGCGCCGGCGACAGCCACGGCAACCCCGCCCCCGTGGTCGACCGGCGCACCGGCCGCATCCTGCTCGCCCAGACCTGGAACACCGGCAAGCCCGGCGGCGGCAACTGCGACGTGCCCTGCGACCGCACGCCGCACCTGCAGCACAGCGACGACGACGGCCGGACCTGGTCCACGCCCCGCGACCTCAGCAGCGAGATCCTGCCGAAGGAGTGGAACTCCTGGTACGCCACCGGTCCGGTGCACGGCATCCAGCTCACCCGGGGCGCGCACACCGGACGCCTGGTCATCGGGGTCAACGCCGAGTCCTGGGACGGCAGCCGGGTCACCGCCAACCACGCCGCGCTCATCATCAGCGACGACGGGGGCGAGCACTGGCGGGTGGGCGCCAAGGACAGCTATCCGATCGCGGCGGACGGCACCTTCCGGCAGAAGCCCTCGGAACTCACCGTCGAGGAGAGACGCGACGGCGCCGTCTACGTGAGCGGCCGGGAGCAGGACGGCACCGACCTCGGCCACCGCACCCACACCGTCAGCCGGGACGGCGGCGAGAGCTTCACCCGGCCCTTCCAGTCGATGCCCGACCTCTACATCCCGCAGGTCCAGGCCTCCTGCCTGCGGATGGGCGAGCGGATGCTGCTCGCGGCCCCGGCCGACCCGGACCGGCGGCGCACCATGATGATCCGCAGCTCCTGGGACGACGGGAAGACCTGGGACACCGTGGACCGGGGCAGCGTGGTCACCACCGACTGGTCGGGGTACTCCGACATGGTGGCGCTCGGCCGGGACGCGGTGGGCCTGCTCTACGAGGGCGGCGCCGTCGACGCCCGCGACGAGATCCGCTTCGCCCGCTTCGGCCTCGACTGGCTCGGCGACCGCCGCGGCCCCGGCCCGAGCACCGAGGACCGCGCCCCGGGCGCCGGTCGCGCCACCGTCCTCGGCTCCCCCGCGAGCACCGGGGGCAGATACGGAAAGGCGCTGCGCTTCGACGGCCGCGACGACGCCGTACGCCTGCCCTACCGGGACGAACTCCCGCTCGGCGGCCGCGATTTCACCAGCTCGCTGTGGTTCAGGTACACCGCCACCACGGGTGAGCAGCCGATGCTCTGGATGGGCGGGATCGGCACCACCCAGCCGCAGGTCTGGCTGCGCGGCGAGCCCGCCTCGAACCGGATCACCGGGCTGATCACCACCCGCCAGGGCGCGACCCTGCCGACGACCGCCTCGGTGCGCACCACCGGGGCGTACAACGACGGCCGGTGGCACCATCTCGCGCTGCGGCGCGGCGGCGGCAGGCTGAGCCTCTTCCTCGACGGGACGCCGGTCACCGCCGCCGACGTGCCGGGCTCGGTGACCCGCACCTCACCCTTCGGCGTGCATGTGGGGCAGCGCCTGGACAGCCGGGCGTTCTTCGACGGCGACCTCGACGAGGTACGGGTCTACGCCCGGGCGCTGAGCGACACCGAGATCCGCGGACTCGGCGGCAAGGGCGCCGCGGTGACCGGCAGCCCGCTGCTGCGGCTGCCGCTCGACCGGGTCGGCGAGCGGCCCGCCCGCGGGGCCGGTCAGCCGCGCGGGGGCGAGGGGTAGGTCAGCCGCTTGACCCGGCGCAGCACCGGGAGCGTCTCGATCCGCAGGACCCCGTCCAGGGTGCCGAGCGGCCCGCTGAGATAGGCGTACAGCTCGGCGGTGTCGCGCACCAGGACGGAGGCCACCAGATTGGAGGAGCCGGTGGTGGCCGCGGCGAAGGGGATCTGCGGGTGGGCGGCGAGGCTCCTGCCGACCTCGTCGAGGGCGCCGGGAGCGGCGGTGATCCACAGCTGGGCGCTCTGGCCGTAGCCGAGGCGGTCGTGGTCCAACTCGGTGTCGATGTAGAGGGCCCCGGAGGCGAGCAGTGCTTCGAGGCGCCGCTTGACCGCGGACTCGGAACGGCCGGTGGCCTTCTGGAGTTCGGGGTAGCCGGCCCGGCCGTCGCGCTCCAGGGCGGCGAGCAGCGGACCGTCCTCGGGCGTCAACTGCCCGGGGCCGGTGCCCGGTTGGTACCGCGGCCGCAGCCGGTCGCGCTGCTCCCCGGTCAGCTCGCCGCTCCGGGCCAGGGCGTGCAGCGGGCCCCCGGCGAAGCGGTGCAGGACCTGGTGGGCGCGGAGTTCGACGATGCTCGGGGTGCGCGGCAGCTTGCCGAAGAGCAGTTCGTCGTGCTCGTCCCGGGAGCGGGGGTGGGTGGAGCAGAGCACCTCGGTCCCGCCCGAGGCGAGGCCGACCCAGGCGGTGTCGGGGCGCTTGGCGAGGGCCGCGGCGATCGGTTCGGCGCCGTCGGGGGTGCAGCGCAGGCGCATCATCCACTGCCCCTCCTCGGTGCGCAGCGCGTCGCGCATCCCCACCACGCGCAGTCCGAGGGCGGTGCGCAGCCTGCGGTAGCGGCGGGCCACGGTCTGGTCGGAGACGCCGAGCACCTCCGCGATCCGGCTGAAGGGGGCCCGCCCGTCGATCTCCAGGGCCTGGACGAGCTGCCGGTCCAGCAGGTCGAACGCGTCGGTTCTCACCGCCCGCCCTCCCCTCGGTGTCGGAATCCGCCGATCACTCCCGCCTCATGGGAGATCTCGGCCTGCGCGACCTGATCGTACGACAGTGCAATCGCGCGTCCTCGACGCGAGAACCCGACGAGAGACCCAAGGGGTTGGAACATGCGCAAGTGGGGGCCGCTCACGGCGGTCTGCCTGGGAACGTTCATGCTGCTGCTGGACGTCACCATCGCGATCGTCGCCCTTCCCGACATGGCCCGGGCGCTGGACGCCTCGCTCAGCGACCTGCAGTGGGTCATCGACGGCTACGCCCTCGCGCTCGCCGCGCTGCTCCTCGGCATCGGGGCGGCGGCCGACATCCTCGGGCGCAAACGCGTCCACCTCGCGGGCGTGGCGCTCTTCGCGCTCGCCTCGCTGGCCTGCGGGCTGGCCACCGGACCCGGCATGCTGGTCGCCGCCCGCGCCTGCCAGGGCCTCGGCGGCGCGGCCATGTTCGCGACCACCCTGCCGCTGCTCGCCAGTGCCTACCAGGGCAAGGACCGCTCGGTCGCGCTCGGCGTCTGGGGCGCGGTCAACGGCGCCGCGGCGGCGCTCGGTCCGGTGCTCGGCGGGCTGCTCACCCAGGGCCCCGGCTGGCGCTGGATCTTCTTCGTGAACCTGCCGGTCAGCGTCGCCGCGGTGTGGCTGACCAAGGTCGCCGTACCGGAGTCCCGCGGGCCGCGCGAGCGGCGCATCGACTGGCCGGGGACCGCGGCCTTCGCCGTCTTCGCGGGCTTCGCGACCTTCGGCGCGGTGCGCGCGGGCGAGGCCGGGTGGGTCTCCGGCGAGACCGCGCTGTCGGCCGCGCTCGCGCTGGCCGGGCTGATCGCCTTCGTCCTGATCGAGCGGCGCAGCGACCATCCGATGTTCGACATCGGGCTGCTGCGCACCCCGGCCTTCCTCGGGGTGAGCCTCGCCGCCTTCGTCTTCAACGCCACCGCCTTCGGGCTGCTGCCGTACACCTCCATCTGGCTGCAGACCGTGCTCGGCATGAGCCCGATGCGCGGCGGCCTGGTCCTGCTGCCGCTGTCCGCCGCCTCCTTCCTGGTGGCCGCGGCGGGCGGGCGGCTGCTGCACGGGGTCCCGGCACGTTTCACGATCGGCGGCGGTCTGGTGCTGATCGGCGCGGGCTGCCTGCTCCAGGCGGTCCTGGACAGCGGGTCGAGCTGGCAGGCGCTGGTTCCCGGCCTGATCGCGGTCGGTGTGGGCACCGGACTCGCCTCGCCCTCCCTCGCGGGGGCGGCGCTCGCCGCGGTGCCGCCGGAGCGGGCGGGGATGGCGGGCGGCTCGGTCAACGCCTTCCGCCAGCTCGGCTACGCCCTCGGGGTCGCCCTGCTCGGTACGGCCGTCACCTCGCGGATGCAGGACTCGCTCAGCGCCGAGCAGGCCCACGCGCTGGCGGGCGGCGGCGCCCACGCGCTGCGCGGCGCGGTCCCGGAGGGCACTCTGCGCCACGCCTTCGCTTCTGGCCTGAACACGGCTGCCGTTTTCGCGGGGGTGGCGGGCATAGTGGCGGGGGTCGTCGTACTGGCGCTCGTCCGGGATCCCCGACAAGTCGGGCCAGACAAGACGATCAAGAACGAAGGCGCCCGGGACGTCGTTCATCGGCCGTAACCGGCAGGTACAGATTCGGTGGAGATTACGGCACCGAAACCTACCGACCCGTAACTGTTCTGTCCCGCCGCTCCCCTTGTGGCCCCATTTAGCCGCGCTGACCTGTAGGTATACACCAGTGGAGCGCGCCCTGGCACCCCTCCCGCCAGGGCGCGCTGTGGGGTACCGTCACCGGCGCTGTGCGGAGCGCCACAAGGAGCAACATTGCGCGAGTTCACCAACCCTGCGGTGGCGACGCCGCCGCCCGTGGGCGGCCTGGCGGACGCCGTGTTCGACAATGCGCGGGACGACGCGCGGCATGTGGTGTTCGGACGCAAGGGCGCGGACGGGCGCTGGCGGGATGTGACGGCGGCCCAGTTCCGCGACGAGGTGCTGCGGCTCGCCAAGGGGCTGCTCGCGCAGGGGGTCCGCTTTGGGGACCGGGTGGCGATCATGAGCCGTACCCGCTACGAGTGGACGCTCTTCGACTTCGCGCTGTGGACCGTCGGCGCCCAGGTGGTGCCCGTCTACCCGACCTCCTCGGCCGAACAGGTCCTGTGGATGCTGCACGACTCCGGGGTCTCGGCGGCGATGGTCGAGCACGAGGACCACGCCATGACGATCGGCTCGGTCATCGACCGGCTGCCGCAGCTCAGGCGGCTCTGGCAGCTCGACGCGGACGCGGTCGGGGAGCTGAACGCCGCGGGCGAGCACCTCGACGACGAGGTGGTGGACCGCCACCGCCGGGCGATCACCCCGGACTCCGTCGCCACCATCATCTACACCTCCGGCACCACCGGCCGCCCCAAGGGCTGTCTGATCTCGCACGCCAACCTGATGTTCGAGGCGGACACCGTGATCGCCCGCTGGGACTCGGTCTTCCGGCGCAGGCGCGGGGACGAGCCCGCCACCCTGCTCTTCCTGCCGCTGGCGCATGTTTTCGGCCGCATGGTCGAAGTGGCCTGCGTGCGCGGCCGGATCAAGATCGGCCACCAGCCCAACCTCAACGCCACGGCCCTCCTGCCCGACCTGACGGCCTTCCGTCCGACCTTCATCCTCGCGGTCCCGTACATCTTCGAGAAGATCTTCCAGGCCGGGCTGCGCAAGGCGGAGAAGAGCGGCAAGGACGGCCCCTTCGAGAAGGCGGTCGATGTCGCGGTGCGCTACGCGGAGGCCCTGGAGGCGAAGTCCTTCGGCCGGGGCCCGGGCCCCTCGGCGGCCCTGCGCATGCAGCACCAGCTCTACGACAAGCTCGTCTACGCCAAGGTCCGCGAGGCGATGGGCGGCCGGGTCCGGTACGCGATGTCCGGGGGCTCGGCGATGGACCGCCGGCTGGGCCTGTTCTTCTTCGGCGCCGGGGTCAGCGTCCTCGAGGGCTACGGGCTGACCGAGACCACCGCCGCCATCACCGCCAACCCGCCCGAGCGGACCCGCTTCGGCACCGTCGGCCAGGCCATCCCCGGCACCACGGTGCACATCGCGGAGGACGGCGAGGTCTGGGTGAAGGGCGGCAACGTCTTCCAGGGCTATCTGAACAACCCCAAGGCCACCGACGAGACCCTGCACGAGGGCTGGCTCGCCACCGGTGACCTGGGCTCCCTGGACGAGGACGGCTATCTGACGATCACCGGCCGCAAGAAGGAGATCCTGGTGACCTCCGGCGGCAAGAGCGTCTCCCCCGCCCAGCTGGAGGAGCGGGTGCGCGACCATCCGCTGGTGGCGCAGTGCATCGTCGTCGGCAACGACCGGCCGTACATCGCCGCCCTGGTCACCCTGGACTCGGACGCCGTGGAGCACTGGCTCGCCATGCGCGAGAAGCCCTCGCTCTCCCCGGCCGAGCTGGTGCGCGACCCGGACCTGGAGACGGAGGTCCGGCGCGCGGTGGTCGCCGCGAACACGCTGGTCTCCCAGGCGGAGTCGATCCGTACCTTCCGCATCCTGGCGCACCAGTTCTCCGAGGAGCACGGGCTGCTCACGCCCTCGCTCAAGCTCAAGCGCAAGGCCATCGAAGGGGTCTACGCCGCCGAGGTCGAGGCGCTGTACCGCAGTTGAGCCGGGGGTCCGGCCGCCCGCCCGCCTCTGGAATGCACTCCGGGTGCCGATCGTTGACCATGGGAGTACCACCCCCGAGAGAACTAAGGATCGAGAGCTCGTGAGCAAGGTCCCCCCGATCATCCTGAACAACGGCGTCGAGATGCCGCAGCTGGGCTTCGGCGTCTGGCAGGTGCCGGACGACGAGGCCACCACGGCCGTCGCGACCGCGCTGGAGGCCGGGTACCGCAGCATCGACACCGCCGCGATCTACGGCAACGAGGAGGGCACCGGCAGGGCACTCGCCCGCTCGGGCGTCCCCCGCAAGGAGCTCTTCGTCACCACCAAGCTCTGGAACGCCGACCAGGGCTACGACGCGACGCTGCGCGCCTTCGACGAGTCCCTGCGCAAGCTCGGGCTCGACTACCTCGACCTGTACCTGATCCACTGGCCGATGGTCTCGCGCGGCACCTACATCGAGTCGTACAAGGCCTTCGAGAAGCTGCTCCAGGACGGCCGGGTCCGCGCCATCGGCGTCTCCAACTTCCTTCCCGAGCACCTGCGGAACCTGATCGACGAGACCTCCGTGATCCCGGCGGTCAACCAGATCGAGCTGCACCCGCACCTCCAGCAGATCGCCTCCCGCGAGCTGCACGGCGAGGAGGGCATCGCCACCGAGGCCTGGTCGCCGCTCGGCCAGGGCAAGGGGCTCCTGGAGGTGCCCGCGATCGTGGCCATCGCCCAGAAGCACGGCCGCACCCCCGCTCAGGTCGTGCTGCGCTGGCACATCCAGCTCGGCAACATCGTCATCCCCAAGTCCGTGACCCCCGCGCGGATCGAGGAGAACATCGACGTCTTCGGCTTCGAACTGGACGAGGAGGACCTGGCCGCCATCCGCGCCCTCAACGAGGAGCGCCGCCTCGGCCCCGACCCGGCCACCTTCGACGCCGCCTGAGCAGCCCCACGCAAGACGCCGTACGGAACAGAGCGGAGCCGCCGCACCAGGAGTGCGGCGGCTCCGCCGCGTTCCGGGGCGCCCCGTCCGGCCTACTCCGCGCCGTGCGCCGCGGCCAGGGTCTCCACCCGGCGGGCCAGGTCGATGTCGAGTTCGGTGATGGCGCCGCCCGCGCTGTGGGTGTTCACGGCCACCGCCACGCTGTTGTAGCCGAGGGTGAGGTCGGCGTGGTGGCCCAGTTCCTCCTGGACCTGGGCGATGTGCATGACCAGCGCCGCCGCCGCGAAGTGCGGGCCGATCACATAGGAGCGCGCGATCCTGTCGCCGACCAGGGTCCAGCCGGGGAGTTCGGCGAGCCGGTTCTCGATGTCCTGCTGGGCGAGCGGTTCGACGGCCATGGCCGCGGCTCCTTCGGGTACGGGTGCGGGGTCCGCTGCGCAGCCTGCCACAGGAGGTCCGCCCGGTGGCCGATCCGGGCCGCGCGCCCCTGACTGGGCTACCGTCGGCCCATGACCTCGGCCCCGCCCCGTACCCCAACTCCCTCCTCCGGCAGGGGAATCGGTCCGCTGCTGCGCGGCTGGCGCGAGCGGCGGCGGATCAGCCAACTGGACCTGGCGCTGCGAGCGGGATCCTCCGCCCGCCACCTCAGCTTCGTCGAGACCGGCCGCTCCCGGCCCAGCGAGGCGCTGGTCCTGAAGCTGGCCCACCACCTCGACGTCCCGCTGCGCGAGCGCAACGCCCTGCTGCTCGCCGCCGGGTACGCGCCCCGGTTCACCGAGACCCCGCTGAGCGATCCCTCCTTCGCTCCGGTACGCGCCGGGATCGAGGCCCTGCTCGCGGGCTACGAGCCGTATCCGGCCCTGGTCCTGGACGCGCACTACGAGGTGGTGGCCGCCAACAAGGGCGTGGACACCCTGCTCGCCGGGGTCGCCGAGGAGCTGCTCGCGGGCCCCCTCAACGCGATGCGCCTGACGCTGCACCCGCGGGGGATGGCGCCCCGGATCCGCAATCTCGGCCAGTGGCGGGCCCATCTGCTCGCCCAGATGGAGCGGGATATCGCCCTCGACCGCTCCCCCGCGCTGCGCGCCCTGTACGAGGAGGTCGCGGCCTATCCGGTGGCCGATCCCGGCACCGAGGAGACGGGCGGCGCCGCGCACTTCGCGCTGCCGCTGCGGATCGAGCACGAGGGGCGGGTGCTGTCGTTCCTGTCGACGATCGCCACCTTCAACACCCCGATGGACGTGACCGTCGCCGGACTCGCCGTCGAGACCTTCCTGCCCGCCGACGCGCAGACCCTGGCCCAGCTGCGCGGGCGGGACTGAACCGGGCCGCGGCCGCCCCGGGGACGGCCGCGGCCCGGGTGCCTCAGGCCAGCTTGGCGGTGAGGCCGATGGTGGTGCCGGCGAGCGCCTGGCTGACCGGGCAGTTCTTCTTGGCGTCCTCGGCGGCAGCGGTGAAGGCCGCCTCGTCCAGACCCGGGACCTGGCCCTCGACGGTGAGGTGGATGCCGGTGATCCCGGTACCCGGCTGGAAGTCGACGTCCGCGGAGGTGACGAGCCGGGTCGGCGGGGTGCCCGCCTGGGTGAGCGCGTGCGAGAGCGCCATGGAGAAGCAGCTGGAGTGGGCGGCCGCGATGAGTTCTTCGGGGCTGGTCCTGCCGTTCGGCTCCTCGGCGCGCGAAGCCCAGGTCACCGCGTACTCACCGATGTCGGAGGAGTCGAACTTCACGACCCCCTGACCCTCGGTCAGGCTGCCGTCCCAGACTGTGTGTGCGGAGCGAGTGGTTGCCACCGTGGTTCCTTCCTCAGAATGTGCGGTACGTGGATTCCCCACCGCCCATCCGATCACACCGGCCCCTCGCGTACACGCAGGACGCGAGGACCGGCGGGCGGCGGGAAGCGGCCGAGGGCGGCTCAGGTGCTGTGCTCCCGCGGGGTGTTGGGCCGCTCCGGGGCCCCGGTCCCGCGCGGGGTGCGCAGCCCGCGGATCCGGCGGCGGGGCCCGACCGGCACCCGGGGCCCCGCGGGCTCGCCCAGCCAGCGGCGCAGCACCCGGTGCACCTGCTCCGCGCCGACCAGTTCGCCCCGCCCCGCCAGCGGGTCGGACAGCTCGTGCGGCCAGAGCAGGAAGGCCCGGGTCTGGTCGCCGCCGAGGCCGCCGTGCGAGCCGATCTGCTCCTCGAAGGCGAGGACCTCGCCCTCCTTGGGCTCGTACCAGGAGTTGATCATGATGTCGGCGCAGTGCGGGAAGGAGTCGGTGCGGCGTACCGCCTCGGCCGCGCCCGGTCCGAAGTCGGCCAGCGGGCCCGGCTCCTCGTCCAGTCGCGCGAGCGGGATCCGGGCGCCGCCGGCCCCGAGCACCACCGCGCCGTCGGTCTCGCTGCGCACCAGGACGAAGCCGATGCCGGGGTGGTTGGCGAGGGTGGTGAGCAGGGCCGGGTGGCGCCGGTCGATCTCCTCCTGGCTCATCCGGTGCGGCACGTCCGGGAAGGAGACCAGGCCGAGGTTGCCGGAGGCGAGGACGATCGGCTCGCGCGGGCGCCGCCCCGGGTGCTGTGCCGCGTCCGCCTCGACCGAGCGGTGCAGGGCCGCGCGGACCGTCGCCCTGGCCTCCGCCCCGCTGTGCGTGCGCCGGGCCCGGCGCGGCACCGGCAGCCCGCAGCCTGCCCGTACGAGATCGGTGAGACCGAGGCCGTAGCGGGTGCGGAAGGTCTCGCCGGGGCTCTGGCCGTGGTCGGAGAGGACCACGATCCGGTAGGGGCGCGGGGCGTGTTCGGCGACCTTGGCGAGCAGGGCGAGCGAGCGGTCGAGGCGTTGCAGGACCTTGTACGCGTCCTGGCTGCGCGGCCCGGAGTGGTGGGCGACCTCGTCGTAGGCGACCAGGTCGGCGTAGACGGCGGTGCGCCCGGCGAACATGTCGCCGATGACCGCGGCGACCACCACATCGCGTTCCACCACGGTCGCGAAGGCCCGGATCAGGGGGTACAGACCGCCGCGGCCGACCCGGGGACGGCGGCCGGAGAGCCGGGCCCGGGCGGACTGGCCCGTCTCGCGGGCGACTTCGGCCAGGAAGGACATCGCGGTGCGCACCGCGTTCGCCGGATCGGAGAAATAGGCGAAGTACCCGGCGCGGGAGCGGTTGCGGCGGCCGCGGCGGGCGGCCACCGAGAGCACCAGGGCGAGCTGGTCGGCGCCGCCGCTGAAGAGGTTGCCGCGGCTGGCGCCGTCCTGGGCCAGCAGTCCGCGGTCGCCGGTGCGTTCGGCCGCGCGGCGCTGGAGTTCGGCGGCGGAGGCGGGCCGGTTGCTGACCATGACCTCGCCGGTGTCCTTCTCGTACCAGCGGAAGGCGGGGATGTCGTGGTTGCTGCCGTGCAGGATGCCCAGCTGGCTGGCGCCGGTCTGGCTGGACCAGTCGGTGCGCCAGCTGCTCAGGCGGTGGGTCCCGGCGGCGCCCTCGGCGGAGGACCCGGCCGGGGCCTCACCGGTGGCCGCGGCGGCGCCCGCGGGTCCCAGCCAGTCGGCGACCGTGGGCAGATGGCCCCGGGCGACGGCGTCGAGGAGGACATCGTGGCCGACGCCGTCGAACTGCAGGAAGACCGTGCCGGGGGTGGTGGGTCCGCCGCCCTCGGCACCGCGTCTGCGGCGGCGGTCGGCCCGCCGGGCCAGTCGGCGGCGGTAGGCGTCGTCGTCCCGCACGGCCAGCGCACCGCCGGTCGCGGAGGCCACCGCGGACATCACGGCGGCGACCACCACCGCGGTCTCGGGGGCCACCTCGCCCCGGCCGGAGGGGTTGAGCCGCAGGGCGAGCAGGAGCAGGGAGCCGTTGAGGAAGAAGACGAGCAGGCCGAGCACCAGGGCGGGCACCAGGAGCAGGGCCCGGACGAGGAGCGGCCAGACGAGGGCGGACAGCAGGCCGAAGGCTCCGGCGCCAAGCGCCGCGGTCATCGCGATCCGGGTGGAGCTGTCGCCGGAGTCGGACTGGAGCTGGAAGTCGGGCAGGATCCCGGCGAGCGCCAGCATGGTGAGGGTGGAGACGGACCAGACGGCGACCACACGCCAAAGGGCGCGGCCCGCCGCCCGCCATCTGCCGTCGCTCACGTTTCGCCCACCTCACGTCCGTACGGCCTCCACCTTGTCACAGGGCCGCGGCTGCCCGGCACGGCGATCGGCCGAGGGCAGTGACCTCAGTGGGGGCAGGGAGGGCGGCGGGTTCAGCGTCCGTCGTAACCGGCGGTGGGCATGGAGAGCCTGCGGTGCACATCGGCCTTCATCGCGGCGTCGTAGGAGGGTTCACCGAGGCCCGTGCTCTCGACCCGGACGCCGCGGCGGGCGCACTCGGCGGTGAACTCCTCGACCGAGGAGAGGGCCCGCGCGAGGACCCGGGGCCCGGCCGCCACGAAGAGGTCGACGAGACCGGCCTCGACATCGGTCCACAGGGCGCGGTGGTCGGGGCGCAGTCCGTGCACGAGGAGCTGGCGGGTGAGGACGTGGCCGTGCTGCTCGGCCCAGGCGGCGCACAGCGCGTACTGGCTGCGGGAGTCGACGAGGAAGGGCTCGCGGTCGAGTTCCTCCAGGGGCACCAGGCTGGTGATCGCGGTCACCCGCAGTGCGCCCGGGCGGCCCCGCGCGGGGGCGGCCGCCCCCGTCCCTCTCCCCGCCATGGGCCCCCTCGTTCCGTGTCTTCCCCGGCCCCTGCCCGCTCTCTGCGCGCGCCGCCGACCCTACTCCTGCCCCGCGCGGCGTCGTCGAAATCGCGCCTGCCGGGTGCCTGGCGGGACGTGGGCGACCGCCTCCGGGGCCGGGCGGCTAGGCTCGCGGGAGTCGGCCGAGGGAGGAAACAGGTGCCTGCCGAGATCACCTGGTGGGGGCATGCCACCTGTACGGTCGAGGACTCCGGGCTGCGGATCCTCACCGACCCGCTGTTCGCCCGGCGCCTCGCCCATCTGCGGCGCCGCCGGGGCGCCGTGCCCCCGGCGGAGGCCCACCGGGCGGATCTGGTCCTGGTCTCGCATCTGCACGCCGACCATCTGCATGTGCCCTCGCTGGCCCGGGTCTCCCCCGGCGCCCGCCTGGTCGTCCCGCGCGGCGCCGCCCGCGCCGTACCGGCCCTGCGCAAGCTGGACCATCTGCGGCTGACCGAGGTCTCGGCGGGCGAGGAGTTCGAGGAGGGCGGGGTACGGGTGCGGGCCGTGCCCGCGCGGCACGACGGGCGCAGGCTGCCGCTCGGGCCGCAGCTGTCGCCCGCGCTCGGCTATGTGCTCAGCGGGCAGACGCGTACCTACTTCGCCGGGGACACCGGCCTGTTCGACGCGATGGCCGAGGAGGTCGGCGAGGTCGATGTGGCCCTGCTGCCGGTGGGCGGCTGGGGGCCCCGGCTCGGGCCCGAGCACCTGGACGCCGGGCGGGCGGCGCAGGCGCTGGCCCAAATCGGCGCGGCGCACGCGGTGCCGGTGCACTACGGCACGTACTGGCCGATCGGGCTCGACGCGGTACGGCCGCACGAATTCCACGCTCCGGGGCAGGAGTTCGCGCGGCTCGCCGCCGTGCGGGCGCCGGGCAGCCGGGTGCTCCGGCTCGACCACGGGGAGAGCGTGCGCCCGGAGGTGCGCCGGTGATCCTCGCCGCCGCCTCCGCCGAGGGCTCGCACCAGGCCTTCGGATACCCCTCGCTCTTCCTGCTCGTACTGGTCGGCGCGCTGGTGCCGGTGGTGCCGACCGGGGCGCTGGTCAGCTCGGCGGCCGTGGTCGCCTTCCACGACAAGTCGCCGCTCGGCCTGCTCGCCGTCTTCCTGGTGTCCTCCGCCGCGGCCTTCGCCGGGGATGTGGCGCTGTACTGGCTCGGGCGGCGCGGGCTGCACTCGAAGAACGGCTCCCGCTGGCTGGAGGCGATCCGCTCCCGCGCGCCGGAGGAGCAGCTCTACCAGGCGCAGGAGAAGCTCGGCAGCCACGGTGTGACGGTGCTCGTGCTCTCCCGTCTGGTGCCCGCGGGCCGCCTGCCGGTGATGCTGGCCTGCCTGCTCTCGCGGATGCCGACCCGGGAGTTCGCGCGGGCCGACGCCGCCGCCTGCCTCGCCTGGACGCTGGCGTACCAGCTGATCGGCGTCCTCGGCGGCTCGCTCTTCCCCGAGCCCTGGCAGGGCGTGGTCGCCGCGGTGGCGCTGACCCTGCTGATCAGCGCGGCGCCCTCGCTGTGGCGGCGGGTGCGCGCTGCCCGGCGGTGAGGGCTCCGTCAGCCGCGGGGAGCCGGGGAGGACGCGGGCGGGCGGGGCTCACCGGCCGCCCCGTTGTCGGCGGCGAGGGCGGCGAAGACCCGGGTGAAGGCGTCCAGGCGCTCCCGTACCGAGGGCAGCGACAGCGGATCCGGGGCGGCGAGCGCCCGCTCGCGGTCGGCCTCGGTGGCGCCGAGGAGCGGCCCCGTCGACAGGCGTACGCGCAGGGCCGCCGGATCGTCGCCGAAGCGGTGGCCGCCGGGTGCGGGCATGCCGAGCAGCCCGCCGAGGACGTTCTCCAGTTCCTGGGAGTCGCCGACGCCCCGCCGCTCCAGGGCGCCGCTGAGCGAGGCGAGGTCCGCGTAGAGGTGCCGCCCCGACTGGGGTGAGCGGGCGAGTACCCCGGCGCCGCCGAGCGCCCGGTGCGCGGCGGCGGCGACCGCGCCGTGCAGGCGCGCGGAGTCGAGCAGCCGCCGGGTGGTCGGCGGGCTCTCGCCGAGGGCGTGCGCGGCGGCGGCCGCCACCGGTGTGGTGAGCCGGGCGCCGAGCGCGGTCAGTACGTCGAGGGTGCGGGCGCGCAGCGCGGCGCCCTCGGCGGTCGCCGGGAAGCGGGCGACCGCGGCGGGCCAGCCCGGCGGCAGGAAGGCGCCGGAGAGGTCCGCGAAGACGGTCACCCGCTCCGGCAGCATCTCCGCCGGGCTGAGGAAGACGGTCTCGTCCGGGTGGTGCAGGGTGTCCCGCCAGGTCTCGTCGCTGACGATGTGCAGGCCCTCCCCGGCCGCGGCCTCCAGGGTCTCGTGCACCAGCTCGGGCGGCGGTACGCAGGCGGTCGGATCGTCGGCCGGGCAGAGCACGAGCAGCCGGGGGTCGCGCCCCTCGGCCCGCAGTCTGCGGACGGTTTCGAGCAGGGCGTAGGGATCGGGCACGCCCCCGGAGTCGGCCGGGGCGGGCACCGGGAAGACCGGGCGGCCGAGCAGGCGCACCTGCGGCGCCCAGTGGGCGGGGCAGGGCCGGGGCAGCAGGACGTCACCGCCGAGCAGGGCGTCGAAGGCGAGCAGGAAGGTCCCGGCGCCGGGCGCCGCGGCGAGGTGCCCGGGGCCGGTGGCCAGGCCCCTGCGCTCCCAGTAGCCCGCGGCCGCCTCCAGGAGCGCCGGGTCCCCGCCGGGCGGGACGGCCCGGGTGCTGCCGGCCGCCCCCACGAAGACCTCGGCCAGCTCGTCCAGCACGCCGAAGCCGTGCTCGGGCGGCGGGGGCAGGTGGCGGACCTGCCCGCCGGAGGCTGCGCCGTCCGCGGTGGTCATCCGTACCTCCGGGCTCGGTGGGGCTCGCGACCGGGGCGGCCGCCGGGTCCGCGCGCCCGCGCCGGACGGGCCGGGGTCAGGGCCTGCGCCCCAGCAGGCAGAGCAGCTTGGTCTGCACATCGGCGTCCGGCGGGGGTTCGACCGGGGCGGCGAAGAGTCCGCTGCGCGCCAAGTCGGCCGCGCGGGGCGTCAGTTCGCGTACCACGAAGTCCACCAGAGCCTCCGGCAGGCGCTCCTGTGCGCCGACGGCCCGGGAGAGGTCCCAGGCGTGCACCACCAGGTCGCAGACCATCTCGGCGCAGTAGTGCCGGGCCTCGGTGTCGCCGTAGGAGAGGTGCACGGTCCGGTCCAGGGCGCCGGGCTGCCGGAAGGCCTCCCGGGCGCCCTCGGCGGCGCGCTCCCAGGACGCGAGGGGATCGGAACCGAGCACATCGCCGTCGAGTCCACCGCCGACGGACTCGACGGTGGCACCGTCCCGCACCAGGGGCGGCACCCAGAGCTGTTCGGAGGTGAGGTGGCCGACGAGGTCGCGGACGTCCCAGCCCTCGCAGGGGGTCGGGTCCTGCCACTGGGCGGGGCGTACCGCGCGGACCCGGTCGGTGAACAGGTCCAGCGCCCGCCCATGCCTTTCGAGCAGGGGGTTGCGGGTGGCGGTCCTTGGCATGGTCACTCTCCTTGCGGCTCCCGTTCGCGTGCGCCCGAACGGGTACGTCCGCTGGTGATGACGCGGCGCGGATGGCGCCGGAGGTACTCGCCCTCCAGCTGCGCCATGCGTTCGTTGTGGGCGTGCAGGGCGTCGTTCGAGCCGTGCAGCAGGGTGGAGTGGCGGGTGCGGTGGATGGTCTCCAGCTCCTTCATGAGCTGCTGGTCGTCCAGGCGCCCGGGTTCGACTCCGATCATGGTGCACCCCACTTCTCAGTCGTGGCCGGGGTGGGCTCCGTCCTTCTCCTCGCTCTCCTCGGGATCCTCGACATCCGCGAGCGCTCGCTCCGTACGCCGCCCGGCACGCCCCGTGCCGTGTCCGGCGGCCCGGTACCCGCGGGGCGCGGGTCCGGCCGTACTCAGTCCACTGTACGAAGCCGGGGCCGCCGCGTCCCTTCCAGCGCGGGGGCGGCCCGGCGGGACGGCCGTGACCTGGGGCGGAAGCGCCGGTGGGAGGGCCCGCGCGGGGCAATCGACGTGAAATGCGCCGCACGGCAGGGTGCCCTGACGCTTTGCGGGTAACCGAGGGGAATGCCTTACGAAACCGCCCGTCCCCGGGTCCTCGGCCCCCGCGAACTGCTGCGCGCCCTCGGGAGCGAGCCGCCCGCCGCCGGGCGCGGATTCCCCCGCCTCACCGGGCTCGACCGGCGTGCCTTCGAGACGGTGGCCTCCCGCAACTGGCCGGGCGCCCAGCAGGTGCTGCCCGGTCTGAGCCGGGCCGCGAACCACTCGGCGCTCTGGCTCGGGGTGGCGGCCGGGATCGCCGCCACCGGTTCGCCGCGCGCCCGCCGGGCCGCGGTGCGCGGGCTCTCCTCGCTCGCGCTCGCCTCCGCCACGGTCAACACCCTGGGCAAGCGGGCCGTGCGCAGGCCCCGCCCGGTACGCGACGGGGTCCCCCTCGTACGGCAGCTGAACCGGCAGCCGGTGACCACCTCCTTCCCCTCCGGGCACGCCGCCTCGGCGGCCGCCTTCGCGACCGGGGTGGCCCTGGAGTCGAAGCGCTGGGGCGCGGTGGTCGCGCCGATCGCCGCCTCGGTCGCCTTCTCCCGCGTCTACACCGGGGTGCACTTCCCGAGCGATGTCCTCGCGGGCGCCGCCCTCGGCGCGGGCGCGGCCTTCGCGGTGCGCGGGCTGGTGCCCACCCGCGACATGCTGCCGCCGCCCGGCCGCCCGCTGGTGGACGCGCCCCCGCTGCCCGGCGGCCAGGGTCTGGTGATGGTGGTCAACTCCGGTGCGGGCACCCCGGACGCGGTACGGGGCCTCGCCGACGCGCTGCCGCTCGCCGAGATCGTCGAGTGCGAAGGTGCCGAGCTGGAGACCGAGTTGGAGAAGGCCGCGGGCCGCGCGCAGGCGCTCGGGGTCTGCGGTGGCGACGGCTCGGTGAACGCGGCGGCGGCCGTGGCCCTGCGGCACGGCCTCCCGCTCGCGGTGCTGCCCGGCGGCACCCTCAACCACTTCGCCTACGACCTCGGCATAGAGCATCCGCGGGACCTGTTCCAGTCGGTGCGCGACGGTGACGCGGTCGCCGTGGACGTGGGTCGCTTCCGCTCCGGGCGGACCGAGGGCATCTTCCTCAACACCTTCAGCCTCGGGGTCTATCCGGAACTCGTACGGGAGCGCGAGCGCTGGTCGAAGCGGGTCGGCGGACGGCTCGCCGATGTGGTGGGCGCGGTGCACGTGCTGCGCCGGGACCACCCGCTCGACGCCCGCCTGGACGGCAAGCAGCGCGCCCTGTGGCTGCTCTTCGCCGGGAACTGCACCTACGCCCGGATGGGCCCGGTGGCCGCCCGGCGGATCGACCTCGCCGACGGGCTGCTCGACGTCCGCGCCGTGCACGGCGGGCGGCTGCCGAGCCTGCGGCTGCTCGGGGCCGCCCTCGCGGGCCCGCTGACCCGCTCGCCCTTCCACGCGGCGGTGCGCAGCACCCGTCTCGTGGTGGAGGGCCTGGCTCCCGGTACGCCGCTGGCCTTCGACGGCGAGATCACCACCACCTCGGGCGGCGAACTGGTGGTGGACAAGCGCCACGAGGCGCTCACCGTGTACCGCCCCTCGGCGCTCTGAGCCGCGCCCGCTCCGCGCCCACTTCCGCATGGTGAGACGGACGGTCTCACCATGCGGTTGTCGGCGTACCGTGGCCCAGGAGCAGCACCGGTCACGAAGAGGAGAACAGGCATGCCGCGGGAGAGCGCCGTCTACACGCACGGGCACCACGAATCCGTACTGCGCTCGCACACCTGGCGCACCGCCGCCAACTCGGCGGCCTATCTGCTCGGTTCGCTCGGCCCCGGGGACACGGTGCTCGACATCGGCTGCGGGCCGGGCACGATCACCGCGGACCTGGCGGCGCTGGTCCCCGAGGGCCGGGTCACCGGTCTCGACCGCGCCCCGGGGATCCTGGAGCAGGCCCGGGAGCACGCCGCCGGACGCGGGCTGCGCAATCTGGGCTTCGAGGTGGGGGACGTCCACGAACTCCCCTACCCCGACGGGTCCTTCGACGTCGTCCACGCCCACCAGGTGCTCCAGCACGTGGGCGATCCGGTGCGGGTGCTGAGCGAGATGCGGCGGGTGTGCAGGCCCGGCGGCCTGGTCGCGGCCCGCGACTCGGACTACGCGGCGATGACCTGGTACCCCCAAGTCCCCGCCCTGGACGACTGGTTGGCGCTCTACCGGCGGATCGCCCGCGCCAACGGGGGCGAGCCCGACGCGGGCCGCCGCCTCAAGTCCTGGGCGCGGGCGGCCGGTTTCACCGACATCACGGCGACGACCGGGAGTTGGTGCTTCGCCACCGCCGAGGAGCGCGCCTGGTGGAGCGGACTGTGGGCGGACCGGACGCTCAACTCCCCTTACGGACAGCAGGCGGTGGAGGGCGGCCACGCCGACCCCGGGAGGCTCCGGGAGATCGCCGAGGGCTGGCGCGCGTGGGGTGCCTCGCCGGACGGCTGGTTCGCGGTGCTGCACGGCGAGGTGCTCTGCCGGGCCTGAGGCGGGCACCGTTGCGGAGGCGGCAGCGGCTTCGGGAGCGTGGCGTGGTTCCGGCGGGCCGAGCGGCAGACCGGAGCGATACGCGGATCGGAGCGGCGGATCGATGCCAGGTGTCGTTGCCGGTGTCGATGCCGCGGATCGAAGCCGAGTGTCGAGGCCGGGTGTCGAAGCCGCGGATCGATGCGGCCGAAACGATCTCCTTCCCGGGCAGCTCCAACTAGGCTCCGCCCTATGGACATCCTGGGAGCGACCCTGCGTATCTGCGTCGAGGACCTGGAGGCCTCGGTCCAGTTCTACGAGCGGCTCGCGGGCACGAAGGCGATGCGGTTCGAGCGGGGCGGTGTGTCCGTCGCCGCGATCGGCTGCTTCCTGCTGATGAGCGGACCCGAGCAGGAGCTGGAGGTGCTGCGCAAGGTCACCGCCACCATCGCCGTGGAGGACGTGGAGGAGGCCCAGGAGGTGCTCAGCGCCTCGGGCGCCCGCGTGATCGCCGGTCCGCTGCCCACCCCGGTGGGCCGCAACCTCATCGCGCTCCACCCCGACGGGGCCGTCTTCGAGTACGCGGACCGCCGCGCGGTGATGTAGCGGCGGGTGATGCGGCGGCCCGTGGTGCGGCGGTGCCGGAGGCCTGCCGCGGACCGCGCGGTGAGTCGGCCCCCGCCGGACCGGCTCTCCCCGCCGGACCGCCCCGCGAGGAGACCGCCTGCCGGACCGCCCGACCGCTGCGATCCGGCCAACCGCGCGGTCAGTTCCCCGTCGGGCGCATCCTGAAGTCGTAGTGCCCCGGCAGCGGACGCCCCTCGCCCAGCTTCTCCCACAGGGTGCCCAGCGACTCCTCGCCCTCCCGCAGATCGGCGACCTCGAAGTCCTCCGCGAGCACGGCCCTCGCCTCCTCGCACCTGCCCTCGGCGAGCAGCAGGGTGGCCTCCAGGTACCGGAACCGGCCGCGGGCGCGCGTCGAGGGGTGCAGCCCGGCCCAGACGCGGCGTGCGGCCCCGGTGTCCCCGATCGCCAACTGGGCCTCGATGGCCTCGCGTCCGAGGGCCGCGGTCACCGCGCGCCAGGTCTCGCCCGCGTCCCGGCGCTCGCCCACCAGGTCCTCGAAGGACTCCGCGTAGCGCTGGGCAGCGCGTTCCCGGTTGCCGCCGAGCCGGTCGGCGACGGCCAGGCACCGGAGCAGCGGCCAGAGCGAGGGCGCGAGCGGCAGGGCGCGCTCCCAGCTGCGGACGGCCTGCGCCAGGTCCCCCGCGTGCCACTGCGCCACGCCCAGGTGGTACTCGGTGAGCGGCTCGGCGGGCGCGGTCTCCAGCATGTCGCGCCAGTGGGTGGCCACCAGGGAGGGGCCGGGCGGCGCCACCCTGCGGGGCGCGGGGAAGCTGCCGGTGTCCAGGAGGGCCCGCCAGGGTTCCTGGTCCGGGCCGAGGGTGCTCTCCTCGAAGGGGGTGCCGGGCAGCTTGTGCCCCGCGCGCAGCACTTCGAGGGCGCCCCAGCCGGAGCCGGTGGCCAGCGTCTCGACCGGTTCGTGATCCGCGTACGGCAGCCAGTCCGCGTAGGCGGCGTCGACGGTGCCGCTCGGCAGTGCCTGGGCGAGGCGGTCCTCGGCCTCGGCGCGGGCCGCCGCCCAGTCGCCGCCGTGCACCCGGCCGGGGTCGGTGGTGAGCGGGCCGTACGCCTCCAGCCAGCCGATCTCCGACTCGGCCTCCAGGCGGACGTGTTCGAGCTGGGTGCGGGCGAGCCCCGCCTGGATCTCGGCGTAGCCGCCGGTGCCGGGCTCGGTCAGCCACTCCTGCCAGCGCCGGCCGCCGGGGCCGCTGCCCCAGACGAAGGCCTTGCGCCCGCGGAGCACCCCGGTGGAGGTCTGCACCAGGCCCTGGCCCCGCTCGTCCAGGGAGGCGATCCAGGGGCGCCGGTCCGCGGGCACCTCGTAGAAGTAGTCGGCGGCGTGTGTGCTGCGCTGCGGGTAGGTGCGATCGACGCCGTCCGAGACGGGGACCGGGACGCGCCGCAGGGTCCGCTCGTAGCCGTAGTGCCAGGCCTCCTCGGCGGGCGCGAGGACGCGCTGCTCCTCGGGTACGGCGATATTGGTCCACCAGTACGTGGGCACCGGCCGCTCGTGCGGGTTGCGGATGCGGACCCCGGCGTAGAGGAACGCGGAGTCGGCGGGGAGCCACAGGTCGACCTGGAAGGGCAGGTCGCGCAGCCGCTCCCACTCCCACAGGCGCAGCATCGGGGTGCCGTCCGGGCCGGGCACGGTCGCGGCGTGCAGCGGTGCGCAGGACAGGGTGGTGTGCCCGGTGGCGCCGATGTTCCACTCGATGCCGCCGGAGAACCAGGCGCCGTTGAGGGCGAAGGAGGCGGGCTGCAACACCGGGTTGCGGTAGAGGAGTTCGCGGCCGGTGGCCTTGTGGAAGAGCGAGTGGATCCGGCCGCCGAGCCCCGGCAGCACCGTCACCCTGAGGTGGTCGTTCTCCAGGACGAGCGCGTCGAGGGCGCGTTCGCTCCGCTCGCGCCCGTAGCCGTCCCGGAGGCGGGCGGGCAGGATGCTGTGCAGCGGCTCGTAGCCGATCTGGCGTGCCATCGCGCGCGGCAGACCCTGGAGGGTGCGGCTGTCGACCTCGTGGACCTCGTCCAGCGGGCAGAGCGGCGGCAGCGGGTTGTCGGGGCCCATTTCGGCTGCGGGCAGGGTCAGTTGCTCGCGGCGGATCGTCGTCGCGGTGCTCGGCATGCGGCCTCCCCTCACGAGGGCACGGCATGCGGCCCCGCCCCGATGACCATGGAACACGGTGATCGCCGCGGTGACCAGGGGCGCACGGGACAGGATTGCGCAAAGCGCGCCGCCCGGCCCCGGAGGGTCAGGCCCGGCCGCCCTCGCCGGGCCCGGCGGCCTCCCGGGCGCGGAGCATCTCGGCGGTCAGGGCCCAGCGTTCGTGGTCGCGCCAGGCGCCGTCGACGAAGAGGAAGTCCGGCGAGTAGCCCTCCTTGCGGAACCCTGCGCGCCGGGCCAGGGCGAGGGAGGGCGTGTTCTCCGGCTGGACGTTGATCTCAAGGCGGTGCAGCCCCAGCGGCCCGAAGGCGTACCGCACCACGAGTCCGAGCCCCTCGGTCATCAGGCCGCGGCCCGCCGCGTGCGCGAAGGCGCCGTAGCCGAGGGCGCCGCACTGGAAGGCGCCGCCGACGATGTTGTTGACGGTGACGAACCCGGCGATCCCCCCGTCCTCGGCGGTGCACACCAGGAAGCCGCGCTTGGCCGGATCCTCGCGCAGCCTCCCCTCGTACACGGCGAACTCCTGCTCGGTCCGGGGCGGGAACAGCCACGGGTGGTGCAGGGACACGCTCGCGCGGGCGTGCGCGGTGAACTCCGCCGAGTCGGCGGCGGCGAACGGGCGGATGCCCACGCGGGGACCGCGGGCGAGGTGAGGGTCGTCGGGCACGGGGCAACGGTACGGGAGGCGGCCGCACCGGGTGGGCCCCGCCCGGCTGCCCGGGGTGTCCGGACCGGCCGGGGCCCCCGCGCGGTCAGCCGGAGCCGCCGACCACCGGCAGGTCGAGGGTGCCGGTGCTGCCGGGCGCGCTGGTGACGGTGACCGGTTTGATGCCGCGGTTGCCGAAGTGCGCGTCGTCGCTGGCCGCCACCACGAACTGCAGCCGGTGGCCCGGCTCGTAGCGGTGGACGATGCCCGGCAGCTCCACGCTGAAGTCGCGCCGCACATCGGGGACCCGGACCGGGGCGACGAGCCGGTGCACCAGCGTCTTGCTGCCGTCCGGGGCGAGGTCGTACAGCTTCGCGAAGAGGACCAGCTTGTCGGCGGCGTCACCGGAGTGCTGCACCCGCTCGGTCCGCGGCGAGTGCACCCTCAGGTGCGCCCGGGCCGCGCCCACCACCTCGGTCGGCTCCGGCAGCGGGGCCGAGGTCCAGGCGAGGTGGGTGCCCTTCAGGTCGTAGGGCGCCGGATCCGGCAGGCCCAGGGTGTGCAGGAGCGGGCTGCCCGAATGGCTGGTGGGCACCGGCAGATTGGCGTACGTCCTGCTGCCGGACCGCACCTGCCGCCGCTCGCCGACCAGCTTGCCGTCCCCGGACAGATAGAGCCGTTCGCTCGGTGCGGGCACCGCCGGGCCGGTGGCGTAGGTGCGGGCGGGGTCCTCGATCCAGTCGCGGTAGTAGGCGAAGGCGGGTCCGGTGCCGACGTCCCGGTGCCGCAGATAGCGGTCGAACCAGGCGAGGATCCGCTTGCCCACATAGGAGGTCTCCAGATTCCCGGCGTCCATGTTCAGCTCGCCCCTCGCCGGATCGCTGACGCCCCCGCTGTGGCCCGCCGACTGCCAGATCATCCGCGTGCTGACCCCCTGCGAACGCAGCATCCGGTACGTGGACTCCGCCTCGTTCAGCGTGAAGAGGCTGTCGGCCTGACCCTGGATCAGCAGGGTCGGCGCCTTGATGCCCTGGGCGTACCCGGCGGCCGAGATACCGCGCGCGTACCCGAGCAGCTCGCGCATCGGCTTCTCGCGCAGCACCCCCGAGTTGAGGGTCTTGAAGATGTTGCAGGCCTCGGAGACGAAGTGCAGGCAGGCAAGCGAGTTGATGCGGGAGGGGTCGGCGTTCGGCACGGTGATCGGCTGGCCCTCGCCGATCAGGTAGAAGCCGTTGGTCCACTGCCATTTGTAGACCCCGGGGACGTCCTCGGCGCCGCTGCCGTTCGGGAGCATCGACTGCCCGAGGTCGCTCCAGGTGATCATCGGCACCAGGGCGTCCAGCCGGTGGTCGCGGGAGGCGGTGGCCAGTTGGACGGCTCCGCCGTAGGAGCCGCCGATCATGCCGACCCGGGGGTCCCCGCGCCGGTCGAGGGTGACGAAGTCGGGCCGGGTGCCGTCCTCGGCGGGCCGCTCACCGGCGAGGAAGTCGACCAGCCCGGAGGCCGCCCGGCCGTCGATGCGCGGATCGTCCAGCGAGATCGTGCAGCCCGATCTGCCGAAGCCGAGCCCGGAGTAGACGAGGGTGACATAGCCCCGGGAGGCGAAGGCCCGGGCGGTGTCGTCGGTGGAGCCGTCGTTCTTGCTCCCGCCGAAGCCGTTGGTGATCAGCACGGCCGGTGCCGGGTGCTCCCGGCTCACCCCGGCGGGCCGGTAGAGGTCGGCGTCGACGCGGCAGTCCGCGGCCCCCGTGTCCACGGTGACCCGCACCGGAGTGATCGTGTACGGCTCGGTGGCGGCTGCCCGGTCGGGGGCGGTGAACGCCAGCGGCGCGGCCAGTGCGGCGATGGCGGCCAGGGCCAGGGCCCGCCGTGGACGCCGGGTCGAACGCCGGGACAGCAGAGACAGCCGAGACAGCGGAGACAGCAGGGATAAGGGCCGGGACTTGAGGGGTGCTCGGTACACGGAATCCTCCACGCTGAGGTCGCCTACCGACCGGTTGGTACCGGTCGTCGCTCATGCTGGGAGATATACGGAAAAGGGTCAACGGGCGTGCGGTGAACCGGTGCAGAGGGGCAGCGGAGAGTGGTGAAAAGGGCGCACGCTCCGGCGCGCGCCGTGGGTGCGGGGGTGCGGGTGCGGGGGTGCGCATGCCGGGGGGCTCAACTTGGCGTTGTGTGGCGCCAGGTGTCGCATCGGCGCCGGGATCGGGGCGCGGGTGTGGTGCCGTGGGTGCGGGTGCGAGTGCGGTGGCTGGTGCTCGGGTGTGGTGGCGGATGCGGCAACCGGCGCCGCCCGGCGCGCTCAGGCCACTCCCCCGGCCCGGCCTCGGCTCGTCTCGGCCCGGCCCAGCTCAGCTCAGCTCAGCTCAGCTCAGCAAAGACCGGACCACGCACGACAGCCTCAGGCAGCCACAGGTACGAAGGCCGCACGAGGCCCTGAGGGGACGACGGCCGCCCCGGGAGCGGCGACCCCCGTCCCCCGCCCCGCCTCAGGCCAGAGCAGGCTCCTCAAGGGCCAAGGTCCCGGCGTCCGCGTCGAGTACGGCCGGGATGCCGAAGGGGACGGTCAACGCCCCCGCGCAGTGGCCGAATCCGAGTTCCTCCACCACCGGGACGCCGAGGGAGCCGAACCGGTCCAGGAAGAGCGGGCGCAGCTCGGCGGCCGGTCCGCAGTCCTCCCAGGAGCCCAGCGCGAGTCCGCCGAGGCCCTCCAGCCAGCCCGCGCGCAGGAGTTGGGTGAGGTAGCGGTCGAGCCGGTACGCCTCCTCGCCGACGTCCTCCAGGAGCAGCAGCCCGCCGCGCGCCGAGGACCGGCCGTCCGGCGTGCCGAGACCGGCGGCGAGCAGGGACAGGCAGCCGCCCAGGGTGACGCCGCGCGCCCGGCCCGGTACCAGTGTCCGGCCGCGGCCGAGGGTCCGTACCGTCTCCGGCTCGAAGAGCGTGGCCCGCAGGTGCTCCCGCGCTTCGGCGTTGCGGAGGAAGTCGATGCCCGCGGTCATCGGCCCGTGCAGAGTGGCGAGTCCCAGCCGCCGGGCGAAGGCCTCGTGGAGTGCGGTGATGTCGCTGAAGCCGAGGAAGACCTTCGGTCCCGCGGCGCGCATCGCCTCCCAGTCGAGCAGGTCGACCATCCGCTGGACGCCGTAGCCGCCCCGGGCGCAGAACACCGCGTCCACCCGGGGATCGCACCAGGCTGACTGGAGGTCCGCCGCGCGGTCGGCGTCGCTGCCCGCGAGATAGCCGAACTCCCGGTGGCGGTCGAGGACATGGGGCCCGGCCACGGGGTCGAGCCCCCACTCGCGCAGGATCCGCAGGCCCTCCTCCAGGCGCTCGCCCGGCACCGGCCCGCTGGGCGCCACGACCGCCACCCGGGCGCCCGGGGCGAGCCGACGGGGCCGGCGGAGCGCGGGCACCGGCTCGGCCCCCGGCCGGGGCGCGCCCGGCAGTGCCGCGCCCCTCGCCGGGTCCACTGCCGTACGCGCGCCCTCTCCCGCGGTGGTGCTGGTCACCGGCTGAGCTCCAGGAGCGGAACCCCCGTGCCGGTGAGGCCGAAGGTCTGGGCGTAGAGGGAGAGTTCCGCTTCCAGGGCGCGGACCATGGTGTCGGCGCGGCGGAAACCGTGCCCCTCTCCTTCGAAGGTGAGGTAGGCGTGCGGCACGCCCCGGCCCTTCATCTTGGCGAGGAAGCGCTCGCACTGGACGGGCGGGCAGATGACGTCGTCGAGCCCCTGGAGCAGCAGGAAGGGGGCGGTGACGCTCTCGGCGTGCTCCGAGGGCGAGCGCTCCGCGTACCGCTCGGGCACCTCGGCGAGCGGCCCCACCAGGGACTCCAGATACTGCGACTCGAAGTCGTGGGTCTCCCCCGTGCCCCAGCCGGTGAGGTCGAGGATGGGGTAGATGACCGTGCCGCAGGCGTAGACCTCGGTCGCGGCGAGGGAGGCCGCGCTGGTCCAGCCGCCCGCGCTGCCGCCCCGGACGGCCAGGCGGTCCGGGTCGGCACTGCCCTCGGCGGCCAGCTCCCGGGCCACCGCCGCGCAGTCCTCCACGTCCACCACGCCCCACTGCTCGCGCAGCCGATTGCGGTACTCGCGGCCGTGGCCGGTCGAGCCGCCGTAGTTGACCTCGACCACGCCGATGCCGCGCGAGGTGAAGTAGGCGATCTCCAGGTCGAGTACGAGCGGTGCCCGGCCGGTCGGCCCGCCGTGCGCCCAGATCGCGTAGGGCGGCAGCTCGCCCTCCGGCGCCGTGTGGTCGGGGCTGTGCGGCGGATAGACCTGCGCGTGGATCTCGCGCCCGCCGGGGCCCCGGAAGGTGCGGTGTTCCGGGGCCGGGTAGTACGCGGGGTCCACCGGGTCGGTGTGGGGGGCGCCGACGACCCGGGCGCGGCCGGTGATGGCGTCGAGCTCCACCACCTCGTACCCGCTGCGCGGGCTGGCCGCGACGCCGACCGCCCGGCTGCCGTGCACGGCGAGGGTGGGCGCCCACTCGCTCCAGGGACCGGCGGCGTCCACCAACTCGCCGCTCTCCGGGTCGAGGACGCCGAGGGCGGTGCTGCCGCGGCCGTGCACGACGGCGATCAGGCCGTTGTCCAGGGGGGCGAACCAGCGGTGCCCGATCTTCCAGAGGGCGCCGCCGAACTCCTCCTCGCGGGGGCACAGCGCCTGGACCGGCCCTTCGAGCGGGGCGCGGTAGAGGTTCCACCAGCCGGTGCGGTCGCTGGCGAAGAGCACCTGCCCGTCGGCGAGCCACTCGACCTGGGCGATGGACTCCTCGGGCCCGCCCGCGAAGGAGACCGGTGCGCCGAAACTGCCGTCGGCGTGCACCTCGGCGAGCTTGATCTCGGTGCCGTCCCAGGGCATCCGGGGGTGGTCCCAGGCCAGCCAGGCGGCATGGCGGCCGTCCGGGGAGAGCCGGGGTCCGGTGACGAAGCGGTGGGTGTCGTCGCTGAGTTCGCGCACCGCGCCGCGGTCCTCGGCGGCGGTGCCGTCCAGGGGCACCGCGGCGAGCACCCGGCGCAGCTCGCTCGGGCCCTCGCCGGTGAACTCCTCCAGTACGCACCAGACTTCGCCGCGCTCGGGGCGCAGGCTCGGCTCCACCCAGCGCAGTCCGCCGCCCACCGGGGAGAGCGGGGTGAGCGGGCGCGGTTGGCTGCCGGGCACCTCGGGTTCGTAGGCGTAGAGGCGCTGGTCGGGGAAGTGGACGAAGACCACAAGGGGGCCTTCCTCGCGGGCGAGGGCCGTCCAGGGTGTGCCGCCGTACTCGATGACGCGGCTGCGGACGTTCCACGGGGCGGGCAGCACCGACTCCTGGACGCCGTCCTCGCGTTGGCGCACCAGGGCGCGGCGGCCGGCCTCGGCGGGGCGGGGTTCGGTCCACCAGGTCTCGGTGCCGACGGCGCCGAGGTACTCCGCGTGCCCGTCGTGCGCGGCGGCCAGCGCCGCGTCGATCGGCGAGGGCCAGGATCCGTACGGCAGGCTTGTCATCTTCTCCCCCATGTCAGGCCGTCCGCAGGAAGCGGTCGAGCACGCGGACGCCGAAGTGCAGTGCCTCCACCGGTACCCGTTCGTCGACGCCGTGGAACAGGGCCTGGTAGTCGAACTGCTCGGGCAGCTTCAGCGGGGCGAAGCCGTAGCCGGTGATGCCGAGCCGCGAGAACTGCTTGGCGTCGGTGCCCCCCGACATGCAGTACGGCACGACGCGCCCCTCGGGGGCGAAGGCCTCGACCGCCGCGCGCATCTGCTTGAACGTCGGCGAGTCCACCGGCGCCTGGAGCGCGACCTCGTGGTGGTGGAACTCCCAGTCCACGTACGGGCCGGTCAGCTCGTCCAGGGTGCTGCGGAACTCCTCCTCGGCGCCGGCCAGGAAGCGCCCGTCGATGAAGGCGGTCGCCTCCCCCGGGATCACATTGACCTTGTAACCGGCGTCGAGCATGGTCGGGTTGGTGCTGTTGCGCAGCACCGGCTCCACCAGGGAGCGGGCCGATCCCAGCCGGTCGACCAGGGCGTCGGCGTCGAAGGAGGCCGCGTCCATCGCCGCGGGATCGGCGCCCTCGATGCCGTACACCGCGGCCAGTTCGCTGAGCGCGGCCTTCACGGTCGGGGTGAGCCGCAGCGGCCAGCGGTGTCCGCCGATGCGCACCACTGCCTCGGAGAGCCGCATCAGCGCGTTCTCGTGGTTGACCTTGGAGCCGTGTCCGGCGCGGCCGCGGGCGGTCAGCTTCAGCCAGCCGGTGCCGCGCTCCCCCGCGCCGATCGGGTAGAGCTGGTTGCCGAGTCCGTCGTGGAAGGTGAAGGCGCCCGATTCGCTGACGCCCTCGGTGCAGCCCTCGAAGAGCTCGGGGTGCTGGTCGGCCAGGAAGCCGGAGCCGTCCTCGGCGCTGGCCTCCTCGTCGGCGGTGAAGGCGATCACCAGGTCGCGGCGCGGGCGCTCGCCGGTGCGGGCCCACTGGCGTACGGCCGCCAGGATCATCGCGTCCATGTTCTTCATGTCGACGGCGCCCCGGCCCCAGACCACACCGTCCCGGATCTCCCCGGAGAAGGGGTGCACCGTCCAGTCCGCGGCCTCCGCGGGCACCACGTCGAGGTGGCCGTGGACGAGCAGCGCCTCGGCCGAGGGGTCGCTGCCCTCGATTCGGGCCACGACATTGGTCCGGCCGGGGGTGCGCTCCAGGAGCACCGGTTCCAGACCGGCCTCGGCGAGGCGGGCGGCCGCGTACTCGGCGGCGGGCCGCTCCCGGCAGTCGCCGCCGCCGCGGTTGGTGGTGTCGATGCGGATGAGGTCGCTGGTGAAGCGGACCACTTCGTCCAGTGCCGTCGCGTCGGACTGCTCAGCCATACTGTTCCTCCACCGCGGCCGAGACGACCGTGGTCACCGCCTTGAAGGTGCGAATGCCCTCGTACATGGTGTCGCTGGTGTAGGCGACCTTGCGCTCCCCCGACCGCACGACGCCGGGGACCACGGTGGCCGCCATCGACAGGTGCTCGGCGTCGAACTCCAGCTCCACCGTGAACGGTCCGCCGCGCACCGGCTCGTGGCGCACCGCGAGGGCGGCGGCCTCCTTCGCGGCGGCGCGGATGTCGACGGCGGTGCGGGTGGGGGTCCGGCAGACCGCGGCGTACCGGGAGACATGGTCCTTGACCGCGACCTTGAGCGCGCCCGGGGCGTACCCGAGGGCGTCCTCGCAGGCGAGGTCGTCGCCGGTGAAGAGGACGACCGGGACGCCGTACTCGGCGACCACGTGGGAGTTGAGCAGGCCCTCGCTGGCGCGCACTCCGTCGACCCAGACCCCGGTGATCGAGTTGGCGAGATAGGTGTGGGCGAGCACGCCCTCCATGCCGGCGCCGGTGTGATAGCCGACGAAGGCGATGCCGTCCACGTCCTCGTGCTGGACACCCTCGACCATGGACAGGGACTTGTGTCTGCCGGTGAGCATCTGGGCGCGCTCGTCGAGCTGTTCGAGGAGCAGATTGCGCATGGTCCAGTGCGCCTCGTTGATGAGCACTTCGTCCGCGCCGCCGTCGAAGAAGCCGAGCACCGCCGCGTTCACGTCCGAGGTGAACATGGCGCGGCAGCGCTCCCACTGCGGCGTACCGGGAAGGACGTCGGCGGGCCAGGTCACGCCCGTCGCGCCCTCCATGTCGGCACTGATCAGGATCTTCATGGCTCGAACCGTACGCGGTCGGCAAAGTGACGGCCAGGCCTGTGGATAACTCTCAGTGGTCCAGACCAATAGGGGCGCCCTGAAGGGCCCGCCGCCGACCCCGCGGGGCCGTCCCGCCGGACCGGTCCGCGTCCCCGCCGACCGCCGTGACCAGCCAGGACGCCGCCACCCCCGGCGCCGCCCCGGCGGCCGGGCGCCAGGCCGTGTCAGTCCTCGTGCCCCAGTTGCACATCCCGCTCCGTACGGCCGCCTCCGGCCATCCGGAGGACGGTGGCGACCGGCGGATACCCGGCGGCGATCACGGTGTACTCGCCCGAGGAGAGGTCGGTGAAGCGGAACACCCCGTCGGCTCCCGTGGTGAGGGTGTCGACGACATTGCCCGCGGCGTCGAGCAGGGTGACCCGGGCGTCCTCCACGGGCCTGCCGCCGGTGCCGCGCACCGTGCCGCGCAGCACGGCGCCGCCCGCCAGCTCGATGTCCTGGCGGGTCTCGCGGGCGGCCTGCACGGTCACCGGGAGCGCGGCCGGGCGGAAGGCGGGGGCGCTGGCCGCGAGGGTGTACTCACCGGCCACCAGCTCGCCGAGCGCGTAGCCGCCCTCCGCCGCGGTGCGGGTGCTGGCCACCACCTCGCCGTGCGCGTTGGTCAGGGTCACGGTGGCGTCCCGTACCCGGGCGCCGTCCGCGGTGAGCACGGTGCCCGCGAGCCGTCCGGCGCCGCCGAGCACCAGGTCGAGTTCGACGGGCCGCTCCCCCACGGTGACCGAGACGGCCTGCGGCTGGTGCCCGCCCGCCGCGGCGATCAGCACATAGGTGCCCGCGCCCGGCGTGGACAGCGCGTACCGCCCGTCCTCGGCGCTGGCGCCGCGTCCGATCTGACGCCCCGTGACGTCGATGAGGGTGAGCGCCGCGTGCGGGACCGCGGTGCCGTCGTTGTGCCGCAGGCTGCCGCAGACCGGGGAGCCGGCGAGCGGCGAGGTGCGGGCCGGGGGGACCCCGGCGGAGTCGGCGGCGGTGGCGTCGGCGGCCGGGCTGTGGTGGGACACCAGCGGTTTCTCCTTGAGGAAGAAGGCGATGAGGAGGCCGAGGGCGAGCACCGGCACCAGGTAGAGGAAGATCCGCGGCATGGCGTCCGCGTAGGCCTCGATATAGGCGTCCCGCACCGGGGCGGGCAGCGAGTGCACCAGACCCGGGGTGATCGACTCGGGGTCGGGCAGGTCCGCCTGTGCGGGCAGCCGCTCGGCCAGGCTGTCGGCCAGCCGGTCGGCGAAGAGGGTGCCGAAGATGGCGGCGCCCACGCTGCCGCCGATCTGGCGGAAGTAGTTGTTGGCGCTGGTGGCCGTGCCCAGGTCGAGGGGCCGTACGGAGTTCTGCACCGCGAGCACGAGCACCGGCATGACCAGGCCGATGCCCGCGCCGAGCACCGCCATCCAGACGCTGTAGGCGAGTCGGGAGGTCCCGGAGCCGAGCCCGGAGAGCAGCCACATCCCGATGACCGACAGCAGCGAGCCGAGCAGCGGATAGACCTTGTAGCGCCCGGTACGGCTGATGAGCTGCCCGGAGACGATGGAGGCGACGACGATGCCCGCCATCATCGGCAGCATCAGCAGTCCCGATTCGGTGGCGCTCACCCCGTCCACCATCTGCAGGAAGGTGGGCAGATAGCTGGCGGCGCCGAAGAGCGCGACGCCGACGACCATGCCGATCAGGCCGGTCAGGCAGAACACCGGGTCCCTGAACAGCCGCAGCGGGATGAGCGGTTCGGCGGCGAAGCGCTCGGCCAGCAGGAAGAGCAGGACCGAGACGAGGGCCCCGGCGCCGAGGCCGAGGATGACGCGGGAGTCCCAGTCGTACTCGGTGCCGCCCCAGCTGGTCAGCAGGACCAGGCAGCTGGAGAGCGCCGCGATCAGGAGGATGCCGAGGACGTCGAGGCGCGGCTTCACCCGGGGCCGCGGCAGTTTGAGGACGACGCTGACGACGGCGAAGGTCACCACGCCGAAGGGGACGTTGATGTAGAAGCACCACCGCCAGCTCGCGTGGTCGGTGAAGAAGCCGCCGAGCAGCGGTCCGGCGACCGAGGCGACGCCGAAGGCCGCCCCGATCAGGCCCATGAAGCGGCCGCGTTCGCGGGGCGGGACGATGTCCGCGATGATCGCCTGCACGCCGATCATCAGCCCGCCCGCGCCGACGCCCTGGAGCGCGCGGAAGGCGATCAGCTGGTCCATCGTGCGCGACCACCCGGCGAGCGCGGAGCCGATGACGAAGACCGCGATGGCGAACTGGAAGACCCGCTTGCGCCCGAAGAGGTCGCCGAGTTTCCCGTAGACCGGCAGGCCGATGGTCGAGGTGAGCAGGTACGAGGTGATGGCCCAGGACATCTTGTCCAGGCCGTGCAGTTCGCCGACGATCTTGGGCAGGGCGGTGGCCACGATCATCTGGTCGAGGGCCGCGAGCAGCAGCGCCAGCATCAGGCCGAGGAAGACCAGCCGGACCTGGCGGGGCCCGAGGCCGTGGGCGGGGGTCCCCGGCGGCGGTGCGGCCGGCTCCCGCGGCGCCCGCGCGGACGGCGGCGCCTCCCCCTCGGCACTCTCCACCAGCATGGTCTGGCCCACGTAGCTGCTCCCCTCGTCGCGCCTGGCCGCCCATTTCTCGCATTACGCGACAACTGCAAGCAAGCGCGACGAGTTGCACCGCTCCGTGCGCCGGAGCGCATCGGTGCCGGTGGGGGGCTTGCGGGGCGGCAGAGCGCCGGGCGGGAGAACCACCCGAACCGGTGAGGGGCCGGGGCCTGCCGGGAAGCTCCGAAGAGCCGGGCGCCGCGGGCGAGTTGCCGCCCGCGGCACCCCGGGGCTCACTTCTCGGCGGCCACCGCGAGCTTGGCCAGGATCTCGTCGTGGATCCGGTTGAGGCCCTTGGGCGCGAAGGTCCGCTCGAAGAAGCCGCCGATCCCGCCGGTGCCGTTCCACACCGAGCTGACGACGACCCGGGAGCGGCCCTCGCCCGCGGGGGTGACGCGCCAGGTGGTGACCATCGAGGAGTTGCGGTCCTTCTCGACGAGTTCGCCCCCGGCGGGCTCGGTGACGTCGAGCAGGCAGTCGCGCACCCGCTTGCTGGTGGCCTGGAGCCGCCAGTGGACGAGGGTGCCCTCGCCGGTGCCGCCCTCGCGGACCTCGTACTCGCTGTACTGCTCGGGAAGGAGCGACTCGCGGGTGCCGGAGTAGTCCGCGAGGGCGCGGAAGACGTCGTCGGGCTCTGCCGAAAGAGTGCGCTGCGTGGTGGCCTCGACCTGCGCCATTGCTGTTCCTCCAGGGGTGAGTTGCTCGGAAGTCGCGGCAAGCCAACCACTGGGACGACACGAGCCCCAAACCGGGGTCGCACGATCATGGGAACGTTTGTTCTATTCTCTCGGCAGAGCTACCGAGGAGGCCACATGCGCTGGGAGAACCTGGCAGCGGACGGAACGGGCCGGGCACGCGACGCCGCCCTGTTCGGCGCGGACGCGGTGACCACCCGCACCTTCGACACCCCGGAGTTCCGCGGGATCACCTTCCACGAGGTACGGGCGCGCTCGATCGTCAACCGGGTGCCCGGGGCGTCCCGGATGCCCTTCGAGTGGACGGTGAACCCCTACCGCGGCTGCTCGCACGCCTGCGTGTACTGCTTCGCCCGCAAGACGCACAGCTATCTCGACCTGGACACCGGGCTGGACTTCGACAGCCAGATCGTGGTCAAGGTCAACGCCCCCGAGCTGCTGCGCCGTCAGCTCGCCTCCCCGCGCTGGCAGGGCGAGCACATCGCGATGGGCACCAATGTCGACTGCTACCAGCGCGCCGAGGGCCGCTACCACCTGATGCCGGGCATCATCTCCGCGCTCGGCGACCATGCGAACCCCTTCTCCATCCTCACCAAGGGGACCCTGATCCTGCGCGACCTCGACCTGCTGCGGCAGGCGGCGCGGGTGTGCGAGGTCGGCATCTCGGTCTCGGTGGGCTTCACCGACCGGGAGCTGTGGCGCACCGTGGAGCCGGGCACCCCCGCGCCCGAACGGCGCCTCGGCGTCGTCCGCACCCTCACCGAGCACGGCATCGGCTGCGGGGTCCTGATGGCGCCGGTGATCCCCTTCCTCGGCGACCACCCCGACCAGTTGCGCGCGACGGTACGGGCGATCGCCGCCTCCGGCGCCACCTCGGTGACCCCGCTGGTGCTGCATCTGCGGCCCGGCGCGCGCGAGTGGTACATGAGCTGGCTCGCCCACCACCACCCGCATCTGGTGCGGCGCTACGAGCGGCTGTACGCGGAGGGCGCCTACGCCCCCAAGTGGTACCAGCGCCGGATCACCCGTCAGGTGCACGAACTGGCCGAGGAGTTCGGGATCGGCCCGAGCCGCCCGGGCACCACGCGCCGACTGCCGGTGGTGCCGCCGCAGGCGGAGCCGCCCCACGCCGAGGCCACCCAGCTCACCCTGCTCTGAGGCGGGCGGCGGACCGGCGGCGCGTCCGGTGTTCCGCCATCCGGTTCAACTCTCTTCATTTCATGACATAAGACGCTCTTCAGGCCGCCCTTTCCGCGACGATGCGGGCGGGGGTCGTGACCGCGGCCCCGAACCCCCCACCTCGGGAGGCCATATGAACAAGCGCGCAGCCGCGCTGTGCGGTGCCGCCGCGGTAGTCGCCGGGATGCTCTCGGCCGTACCGCACGCCGCGAGCGCGGAACCGGCGGCGCCCGCGGGGCTCAGCTGGAAGAAGTGCGGCACCAAGACGTACCCCACGCTCCAGTGCTCCTCGCTCAAGGTCCCGCTCGACCACAGCCGCCCCCAGGGACGGCAGATCACCCTCGCCCTCTCCCGCGTCCCGCACACGGCCGCCACCTCGCAGGGACCGCTCCTGGTGAACCCGGGCGGGCCGGGCGGCAGCGGGCTGAACCTCGCCGGTTTCGTGGCGTCCGGGCTGCCGAAGAAGGTCGCCGCCCAGTACGACGTCATCGGCTTCGATCCGCGCGGGGTCGGCAAGAGCTCCCCCGCCCTCGACTGCTCCCCCGGCCACTTCGACCCGGTACGCCCGCCGAGCATCCCGGACAGCGCCGAGGCGGAGTACGCCAACCTGGACCGGGCGCGCGGCTTCGCCGAGGCCTGCGGCAAGAAGTACGCGGACGTGCTGCCGTACATCGACACGCTCAGCGCCGCACGCGACATGGACGACATCCGCCGGGCCCTGGGCGCTTCGAAGATCAACTACTTCGGCTACTCCTACGGGACCTACCTCGGGGCGGTCTACGCCAAGCTCCACCCGGACCGGGTGCGCCGGATGGCCCTCGACTCGATCGTGGACCCGACCGGCGTCTGGTACCGCGACAACCTCGACCAGGACCTCGCCTTCAACACCCGCCACGAGGCCTTCCTCGCCTGGATGGCGCGCCATGACGCCACCTACCGGCTCGGCAGGGACCCCGAGAAGATCGGCGCCCGCTGGGAGCGCATGCGCCAGGAGGTGACCCGCAAGCCCGCGGGCGGCAAGGTCGGCGCCGGGGAGCTGGAGGACACCTTCCTGCCCGGCGGCTACTACAACGGCTACTGGCCGCAGCTCGCCGAGGCCTTCACCGCCTATACGAAGAAGGGCGAGACCAAGCCGCTGGTCAAGGCCTACCAGGAGCTGGGCGCCGTGGACGCGGCGGGCGACAACGGCTACAGCGTCTACGCCGCGGTGCAGTGCCGGGACGCGCACTGGCCGCGCGAGTGGAACACCTGGCGCGAGGACAACTGGGCGGTGCACCGCAAGGCCCCCTTCTCCACCTGGAACAACGCCTGGTACAACGCCCCCTGCGCCTTCTGGCCGACCAAGTCGCTGACCCGCCCCGACGTGTCCAACGACAAGCTGCCACCGGTGCTGCTCTTCCAGGCCACCGACGACGCCGCGACCCCGTACGAGGGCGGCGCCACCCTGCACCGCTCGCTGAAGCGCTCCAGCTTCGTGGTCGAGGACGGCGGCGGCAACCACGGCATCACGCTGAGCGGCAGCGACTGCCTGGACGGGTACCTGAGCCGATACCTGGAGTCCGGCAAGGTGCCGCGGGGCGAGGGCCCGGCGGACGCGGTCTGCGCCCGGCAGCCGGACCCCGAGCCGCAGCAGACGAAGAAGGCGGCCACCCGCGGGATCGCGCTGCACGGGCTGCTCGGCTCCCGTCCCTGAGATCCACCGGGCCTCCCGAGACCGCGGGGTCGTACCGCCTGCCGGGCGGTGCGGCCCCGCGGGGCTCTTCAGGACGGACGACCACCGCGGACGACCGCCGCCTCCTCACGTACGCGCCCGGTAGGCCCGCATGGACAGCGGGATGAAGACCGCCGCGATCGCCGCCGCCCAGACCAGGGACCACAGCACCGGCTCGGCGACCCCGCCGCCGACGAGCAACCCGCGGAAGGCGTCCGAGAGATGGGTGACCGGGTTGATGTCGACCCAGGCCTGCAACCAGCCCGGCATCGTCTCGACCCGGACGAAGGCGCTGCTGGTGAAGGTGAGCGGGAAGATCACCACGAAGGCGAAGACCTGCACCTTCTCCGGGTCCCCGGCCAGCATGCCGATCAGGACCGCGCTCCAGGCCACCGCCCCGGCGAAGACCATCAGCAGCAGCGCCGCGCCCACGAATCCGGCGAAGCCGCCGGTGAGGCGGAAGCCGAGGAGGGCGCCGAGGCCGAGCATGAGGAGCATCGCCCACAGCTGCTTGGCGAGGTCGGCGGTGATGCGGCCGAGGAGCGGGGCGGCCCGGGCGATCGGCAGGCTGCGGAGCCGGTCGAAGACGCCCTTGGTGAGGTCGCTGTTGAGCGACATCGCGGTGTACATGCTCATGAACAGGGTGTTCTGCACGATGATCCCCGGCAGCGCGTACTGCAGGTACTCCTTGGGGCTGCCCGCCATCTGCCCGCCGAAGACATAGGTGAAGAGGAAGACGAACATGATCGGCGTGATGCTGTAGTCGACCAGTTCGAGCGGGTTGTGCTTGACGTTCACCAGGCTCCGCCAGGCCATGGTGGCCGTCTGCCGGATCCCCGCCCCGGCGCGCACCCGGCCGCTCTTGGCGAGGGGCGCGGTGATTGATCCCGCGGTCATGAGGTGCTCCCCACCCGCTCGAAGCCGGCGTCCTCGGGCGAGTCGCCCTCCTCCGCCTCCTTCGGCTCCTCGGCCCGGTGGCCCGTCAGGGCGAGGAAGACCTCGTCGAGGGAGGAGCGGCGCAGCGCCAGCTCGCTCACCGCGATCCCGGCGCTGTCGAGGCGGCGCACGATGGCGGGCATCACGGCCGGGTCCTTCACCGGCACGGTGATCAGCTCGCCCTCGGACTGGGTGTCCTCCCCCGCGGTCTCGGCGACCATGGCGTGCACCGCGGGCAGGTCCGCCGCGTGCACCGGCCGCAGTTGCAGGACCTGGCCGCCGATCGCCGACTTCAGCTCGTCGGGGGTGCCCTCCGCGATGACGCGGCCCTTGTCGATGACCACCACGTCGTGGGCCAGCTTGTCGGCCTCCTCCAGGTACTGGGTGGTCAGCAGCGCGGTGACGCCCTCGGCGACCAGGCCGCGGAGCATGTCCCAGACCTCGCCGCGGCTGTGCGGGTCGAGGCCGGTGGTCGGCTCGTCGAGGAAGAGGATCTGCGGGCGGCCGACCAGGCTGGCGGCGAGGTCGAGGCGGCGGCGCATCCCGCCGGAGAAGGTCTTGGCGGCCCGTCCGGCGGCGTCACTGAGCTGGAAGCGTTCCAGGAGTTCGGCGGCGCGGGCCTTCGCCTCGCGGCGGGGCATGCCGAGCAGGCGCCCGATCATCAGCAGGTTCTCGGTGCCGGTGAGGTTCTCGTCGACCGCGGCGTACTGCCCGGTGAGCCCGATCGCGGCGCGCACCCGGCCGGGATCGCGCACCACGTCGTGCCCCGCGACGAAGGCCCGGCCGCCGTCCGGCCGGATCAGGGTGGCGAAGACCCGGACCGCGGTCGTCTTGCCCGCGCCGTTCGGCCCGAGGAGGCCGAGCACCGAGCCCGTGCGCGCCGCCAGGTCGACGCCCGCGAGCGCCTGTGTCTCCTTGAACCTCTTGGTCAGCCCTTCGGCCTGGATGGCATACGTCATGGTGGGACCCCTCGGTCGGGCACGGACGTCCGGCACGGCGCCCGCTCCTCCCCCAACTGTGACGCACACCACTGACAATGCGCTCCCGCAGCGGCTCGCACCCCGGGGGCGGCGGGCCCGGACGCCCGCCTAGGCTCCCGCCATGGACGCTCTCGTACGCCCGATGACGGAAGGCCCCGGCACCGCTCAACTCCCCAATCGTGCCAGTGCCGCGGCGGAGGCGGCGGCCAGCCGGGGGTGGCCGGTCGCGGCGGTCAGGACCGGGCGGGCCCGTGGGTCGCCCAGCGCGCCGAGGCCCTCCACGCAGGCGAGGGCGACCCGCCAGTGGATCTCGTGCGGAGTGAGCAGCCGCTCCAGGGTGCTGATCAGGGCGGGCACCGACTCGGGGGCGCGCAGCGCGGTCAGCAGCCGTACCGGGTGGAGGGCGTAGGCGGTGCGCAGGGAGTTGGTCGCGAGCGCCGCGGCGGCGCGGGCGGTGCGCGGGTCCCCGAGCCGGGCCAGCGCCTCGGCGGCGGTGGCGCAGCG
Organism: Streptomyces sp. SCSIO ZS0520; assembly: GCF_025643355.1. Lineage (NCBI taxonomy): Bacteria > Bacillati > Actinomycetota > Actinomycetes > Kitasatosporales > Streptomycetaceae > Streptomyces > Streptomyces sp. SCSIO ZS0520. Next base: position 412,628 of record NZ_CP092644.1, read on the forward strand.
CTCCGGATCCCGGTGGTTGAGCAGCAGCACCAGGGCCTCGAAGGCGCGGTTGTCCCCGGCGCTGCCCAGCCGGAAGGCGGCGAGCTCGCGCGCCCACAGGGGCTGCCCGGGCACGGTGAGCACCGCCGCGAGCGCCTCGTGGTCGGCGGTGCCGAGCAGTTCCTCGTAGCCTCCGGAACCGCGCGCCTCGACGCGCAGACGCTCCGTGAGGGCCCGTAACTCCTTGTCCACGACTCGACTTTAGGGGTTTCGCGGTCCGCGATACAGGTCACACACAGGAATGAGTTGCGCCCTGGCGCGCTCGTTACCCACGAGTTAAGCTCATTCGAGCGGGACAACCTCCCCGCTCGCTCAGGTGGCCTGGTGACGCAGCCACCGCGAGTGCCTGTCGGTTCGGTACTTCGGTACCTCTACGACGCGGCCCCGGGACAGGGCCGGTCGACTCTCCTTGCCGGGCGCCTTCGGGCGCGGCCGGCGAGGCAGCGATTGCCCTGCGCGGCCCCCTTTTGCGCGCCGCGAACCCTCTCAGTCGTCACTCATTGTCTGGAGTCCCGCGATGGCCTCTCCTCTGTCCGACCTCCCCCCGCTCTCCCTCAAGACCGTCGCCGTCGTCGGCCTCGGCACCATGGGCTCCGGCATCGCCGAGGTGCTGGCCCGCGCAGGCCGCGAGGTCATCGGCATCGACGTCAGCCAGGCCGCCGCCACCAAGGCCGTGGCCGCCCTTGAGGCCTCGACCGCCCGGGCCGTGGAGCGCGAGCGCCTGAGCGAGCAGGAGCGCGGCGACGTCCTCGCCCGCTTCCGCACCTTCACCGACCTCCAGGCCGCCGCCGAGGCCGACCTGGTCATCGAGGTGGCCCCGGAGTCGTACGAGATCAAGCAGCAGATCTTCCGCGCCCTGGACCGCATCGTGCGGCCGGACACGGTCCTGGCCACCGGCACCAACGCCCTGTCCGTGACCCGTCTCGCCGCCGACACCGAGCACCCCGAGCGCGTGCTCGGGCTGCACTTCTTCAACCCGGCGCCCGCCATGAAGCTGGTCGAGGTGGTCTCCACGGTGCTGACCGGGCCCGCGCCCGCCGCCGCGGTGACCTCCCTGGTGGCCGCGCTCGGCAAGGACCCGGTGACCGCGGGCGACCGCCCCGGCTTCATCGCCGACGGACTGCTCTTCGGCTACCTCAACCAGGCGGCCGCGATGTACGAGGCCAACTACGCCTCCCGCGAGGACATCGACGCCGCGATGAAACTCGGCTGCGGACTGCCGATGGGGCCGCTCGAACTGCTCGACCTCATCGGCGTCGACACCGCGCGCACCGTCCTCGAGGCCATGTACCAGGCCTCGCACGACCGGCTGCACGCCCCCGCCCCGATCCTCAAGCAGCTCAGCGAGGCGGGCCTGACCGGCCGCAAGTCCGGGCGCGGCTTCTACACCTACGAGGCCGCGGGCTCCGCCGCCGTCGTCGCGGACGCCCTCACCCCGGGGCAGGACGCCCAGGGCGCGCGCGGCCGCACCGTGGAGTCGGTGGGCGTGGCCGGTTCGGGCACCATGGCCTCCGGCATCGCCGAGGTCTTCGCCAAGTCCGGCTTCACCGTGGTGCTCGCGGCCCGCAGCGAGGAGAAGGCGGAGAAGGCCAAGGCCCGTATCGGCAAGTCGCTCCAGCGCTCTGTCGACAAGGGCAGGCTCAGCGCGGAGAAGGCCGCCGAGACGCTGGCCAGGATCACGCCGTCCGGTTCCTACGACTCCTTCGCCGAGGTCGACCTCGCGGTGGAGGCCATCGCCGAGGACCTGGAGATCAAGCAGCAGCTCTTCTCCCAGCTGGACAAGATCTGCAAGCCGGGCGCGGTGCTCGCCACCACCACCTCCTCGCTGCCGGTGGTCGCCTGCGCCCGCGCCACCTCGCGCCCGCAGGACGTCATCGGCATGCACTTCTTCAACCCGGCCCCCGCCATGAAGCTGGTCGAGGTGGTGCGCACCGTCCTCACCCAGGACGAGGTGCACACCACGGTCCGCGAGGTCTGCGCGCGGATCCGCAAGCACCCGGTGGACTGCGGCGACCGGGCCGGCTTCATCGTGAACGCGCTGCTCTTCCCGTACCTGAACAACGCGGTGAAGATGCTGGAGGAGCACTACGCCAGCCTGGACGACATCGACACCGCGATGAAGCTCGGCGGCGGCTACCCGATGGGCCCCTTCGAACTCCTCGACGTGGTCGGCCTGGACGTCTCGCTCGCCATCGAGCGGGTGCTGCACGCCGAGTTCCGCGACCCCGGCCTCGCCCCGGCGCCCCTCCTGGAGCACCTGGTGGCGGCGGGCTGCCTCGGCCGCAAGACCGGCCGCGGCTTCCGCGAATATGCCCGGCGCTGAGGCGGGCCGGGAAGAGCGTACGGAAGCGACAGACTGGGGCGGACTCCTCGGACCCGCGGGGAACCCGCCGCCCACCCGGGGCGGCGGGGGCCCGGGGCATGCGCGTGAGACCCCCCACATGCAGTACGTTCGTGGCATGCCGCAGTCCGCCAAGTCCCCGCGTACGACGAGTTCCCCCGAGGCTCCGGAGCGTTCCGCCCTCGGCCGGGCCGCGGCGCAGAAACTCAAGATGCGCCGGGAGCTCGCCGCCGCGGCGATGGAGCTGTTCGCCACCAAGGGGTACGAGGCGACGACGGTCGACGAGATCGCCGCCGCGGCCGGGGTCGCCCGGCGGACCTTCTTCCGGCACTTCCGCTCCAAGGAAGAGGCGATCTTCCCCGACCACGACGACACCCTGATCCGGGCGGAGTCGGTGCTCAACGCCGCCCCGGCGCACGAGCATCCGCTCGACACCGTGTGCCGCGGGATCAAGGAGGTCATGCGGATGTACGCGGCGCGGCCCGAGCTGTCCGTCGCCCGCTACAAGCTCACCCGCGAGGTGCCGACGCTGCGCGAGGCCGAGATCGCCTCGGTGGCCCGCTACGAGCGCCTGTTCACCCGCTATCTGCTCGGCCACTTCGACGAGCAGGACCACCGCGACGGCAACGACGACCCGCTGCTCGCCGAGGTGGCGGCCTCCGCGGTGGTCACCGCCCACAACCACGTACTGCGCCGCTGGCTGCGCGCCGACGGCCAGGGCGATGTGGAGGCGCAGCTCGACCACGCCTTCGCGATCGTGCGCCGCACCTTCGGCATGGGCATAGGCGCCGGTCGCACCGCCGAGGAGGAGGCACCGCCGCCCGCCTCGGTCAACCCGGCCGGGGACGTCCTGGTGGCGGTGGCCCGTACCGACGCCCCGCTGGACGAGGTCATGCGCACCATCGAGAAGGCGCTGCGCGAACGCACCTGACCCCTGCGGCGGCGCCCTCCCGCACTCCCACCCCGAAGTGGCCGCTCCCGGCACCCGAAGCCGGCAGCGGCCGCTTCGGCGTTCCGGGGGCCGCGTTCGGCATTCCGGGCGCCCGCGCCTGCGCGTCTGCGGCGCTTCCGCTTCGGCGCCCGGGGCGGCCCCGGTGGCCCCGGCTCGCCGCGCACCGGCACATCCGCGATCATCGAGGCAAGCGTCCGCTTCGCACGGAATCCGGCGCTTTTCGATCGATGATCGCTCACTTGTTACATCCAGATGACGCCTGAGAGAAATTGCTGGCACGCAGTGTCTTGTCACCTGGCACGCGGTGCCATACGTTGAGAGTGTCCGGGCGGCCGGCGTGCAGCGCACCTTCGTACGCCGGCTGTCCCCGCAAGCCCCCTCAGGCCTGCGCGCCCGGGCGCCTGCGTCACAGGCAACTCGACATCACGCGCCCACCAGGCGCTGCCGGCACCACCCGCCGAACCGACGGCACACCTCCACAGCAGTACCGCCCCGTACATCCCGGGGATTTCCCTCAAACCCCCAAGACGCGCTTCTCTCCCCGGCTCGGCCCGGGGGGACCCCTGGAGGCAACACCGTGAAGGACATCCTGGACGCGATCCAATCGCAGGACGCCAAGGCCGCCGATTTCGCCGCTCTGCCGCTGCCCGAGTCCTACCGCGCGGTGACCGTGCACAAGGACGAGCAGGAGATGTTCTCGGGCCTGGACTCGAGCGAGAAGGACCCGCGCAAGTCCCTGCACCTCGACGAGGTCCCGCTGCCCGAGCTGGGCCCGGGCGAGGCCCTGGTGGCCGTGATGGCCTCCTCGGTCAACTACAACTCGGTGTGGACCTCGATCTTCGAGCCGGTGTCGACCTTCGGGTTCCTGGAGCGGTACGGCCGCCTCTCGGAGCTGACCAAGCGCCATGACCTGCCGTACCACGTGATCGGCTCCGACCTCGCCGGTGTGGTGCTGCGTACGGGTCCGGGAGTGAACGCCTGGCACGCGGGCGACGAGGTCGTGGCGCACTGCCTGTCCGTGGAGTTGGAGTCCTCCGACGGGCACAACGACACCATGCTCGACCCTGAGCAGCGGATCTGGGGCTTCGAGACGAACTTCGGCGGGCTGGCGGAGATCGCGCTGGTCAAGTCCAACCAGCTGATGCCCAAGCCCGACCACCTCAGCTGGGAGGAGGCCGCCGCACCCGGCCTGGTCAACTCCACCGCCTACCGCCAGCTCGTCTCCCGCAACGGCGCCGGCATGAAGCAGGGCGACAACGTCCTCATCTGGGGCGCCAGCGGCGGCCTGGGCTCCTACGCCACCCAGTTCGCCCTGGCCGGCGGCGCCAACCCCATCTGCGTCGTCTCCAGCGAGGACAAGGCCGAGATCTGCCGCAAGATGGGCGCCGAGGCCATCATCGACCGCAAGGCCGAGGGCTACAAGTTCTGGAAGGACGACACCACCCAGGACCCCCGCGAATGGAAGCGCTTCGGCAAGCGCATCCGCGAACTCACCGGCGGCGAGGACGTCGACATCGTCTTCGAACACCCCGGCCGCGAAACCTTCGGCGCCTCCGTCTTCGTCACCCGCAAGGGCGGCACCATCGTCACCTGCGCCTCCACCAGCGGCTACACCCACGAATACGACAACCGCTACCTGTGGATGAGCCTCAAGAGCATCATCGGCTCCCACTTCGCCAACTACCGCGAAGCCTGGGAGGCCAACCGCCTCATCGCCAAGGGCAAGATCCACCCCACCCTCTCCAAGGTCTACTCCCTCGAGGAGACCGGCCAGGCCGCCTACGACGTCCACAAGAACCTCCACCAGGGCAAGGTCGGCGTCCTCGCCCTCGCCCCCGAAGAAGGACTCGGCGTCCGCGACCACGAACTGCGCGCCAAGCACCTGGACGCCATCAACCGCTTCCGGAACGTCTGAGGTCCGAAACCCATGACAGAGCGCAAGAAGGACCGCCCCTGGCTCATGCGGACGTACGCCGGTCATTCGACCGCCGAGGCGTCCAACGAGCTGTACCGGCGCAACCTCGCCAAGGGCCAGACGGGTCTGTCGGTGGCCTTCGACCTGCCGACCCAGACGGGCTACGACCCGGACCACATCCTCGCCCGCGGCGAGGTCGGCCGGGTCGGCGTGCCGGTCTCGCATCTCGGTGACATGCGGCGGCTGTTCCAGGACATCCCCCTGGACCAGATGAACACCTCGATGACGATCAACGCCACCGCGATGTGGCTTCTCGCGCTCTACCAGGTGGTCGCCGAAGAGCAGGGTGCGGACATCACCAAGCTCCAGGGGACGACGCAGAACGACATCGTCAAGGAGTACCTCTCGCGCGGGACGCATGTCTTCCCGCCGGTGCCCTCGCTGCGTCTGACCACCGACATGATCACGTACACGGTGGCCCACATCCCCAAGTGGAACCCGATCAACATCTGCAGCTACCACCTGCAGGAAGCCGGGGCCACGCCGGTGCAGGAGATCGCGTACGCGATGTCGACGGCCATCGCGGTCCTCGACGCCGTACGCGACTCCGGCCAGGTGCCGCCGGAGAAGTTCGGTGACGTGGTGGCCCGCATCTCCTTCTTCGTGAACGCGGGTGTCCGCTTCATCGAGGAGATGTGCAAGATGCGGGCCTTCGGCCGCCTCTGGGAGAAGGTCACCCGGGAGCGGTACGGCATCGAGAACGACAAGCAGCGCCGCTTCCGCTACGGCGTGCAGGTCAACTCCCTCGGCCTGACCGAGGCGCAGCCGGAGAACAACGTCCAGCGCATCGTCCTGGAGATGCTGGCCGTCACCCTCTCCAAGGACGCCCGCGCCCGCGCGGTGCAGCTGCCCGCCTGGAACGAGGCCCTGGGTCTGCCCAGGCCCTGGGACCAGCAGTGGTCGCTGCGCATCCAGCAGGTCCTCGCCCACGAGAGCGACCTCTTGGAGTACGAGGACATCTTCGCGGGCTCGCATGTCATCGAGTCCAAGGTCGACGCACTCGTCGAGGAGTGCCTGACGGAGATGGACCGGATCGAGGAGATGGGCGGCGCCATGGCGGCCGTCGAGTCCGGTTACCTCAAATCGCAGCTGGTGTCCTCGCACGCGGAGCGGCGGGCCCGTATCGAGGCCGGCGAGGAGAAGATCGTCGGCGTCAACTGCTACGAGTCCACCGAGCCGAACCCGCTCACCGCGGACCTCGGCACCGCGATCATGACCGTCGACCCGCAGAACGAGGCCCGGGTCGTCGCCAAGCTGCACACCTGGCGCACCGAGCGGGACGAGGCCCGGGCCCAGGACGCGCTGGAGGCCCTCAAGCGCGCGGCGGCGGGCACCGACAACCTGATGGCACCGACCCTGGAGTGCGCCAGGGCCGGGGTGACGACCGGGGAGTGGGCCTGGGCCCTGCGGGATGTCTTCGGCGAGTTCCGGGCGCCCACGGGTGTCTCCAGCGCGCCGGTCGCGGTCGCCGCGGAGGAGGGCAGCCCGCTGGCGGTGGTCCGCGAGAAGGTGGACCGCACGGCCCGGGAGATGGGCGTCGGCAAGCTGCGCTTCCTGGTGGGCAAGCCGGGCCTGGACGGGCACTCCAACGGGGCCGAGCAGATCGCGGTGCGTGCGCGGGACGCCGGCTTCGAGGTGGTCTACCAGGGCATCCGGCTGACGCCCGAGCAGATCGTCAACGCGGCCCTGGCCGAGGACGTGCACGCCGTGGGCCTGTCGATCCTCTCCGGCTCGCACGCCGAGCTCGTCCCCGACGTGCTGACCAGACTGCGTGAGACAGGGGCCACAGACATTCCTGTCATCGCCGGTGGGATCATCCCCCAGTCGGACGCCGAGACCCTCATCTCGGCGGGCGTCGCCGCGGTCTTCACCCCGAAGGACTTCGGCATCACGGAGATCATCGGCCGCATCGTCGACGAGATCCGCAAGGCCAACAAGCTCGACTCCTTTGAAAGCACTGAGGTCCCCGCATGACAGTGAACCGCCTCCGCCCGCGCCGCTCGTGTCTGGCGGTGCCCGGCTCGAACCCCCGCTTCCTGGAGAAGGCCCAGGGCCTCCCGGCCGACCAGGTCTTCCTGGACCTGGAGGACGCCTGCGCCCCGCTGGCGAAGCCGGACGCGCGCCACACCATCGTCAAGTTCCTCAACGAGGGCGACTGGACCGGCAAGACGCGGGTGGTACGCGTCAACGACTGGACCACGCACTGGACCTACCGCGACGTGGTCACCGTCGTCGAGGGCGCCGGGCCCAACCTCGACTGCATCATGCTGCCGAAGGTGCAGGACGCCCAGCAGATCGTCGCCCTGGACCTGCTGCTCACCCAGATCGAGAAGACCATGGGCTTCGAGGTCGGCAAGATCGGCATCGAGGCGCAGATCGAGAACGCCAAGGGCCTGGTGAACGTCGACGCGATCGCCGCCGCCTCGCCGCGGGTGGAGACCATCATCTTCGGCCCGGCGGACTTCATGGCCTCCATCAACATGAAGTCCCTGGTGGTCGGCGAGCAGCCGCCCGGCTACCCCGCCGACGCCTACCACTACATCCTGATGCGCATCCTGATGGCCGCGCGCACCCACGACCTGCAGGCGATCGACGGCCCGTACCTGCAGATCAAGAACGTGGACGGCTACCGCGAGGTCGCCGGCCGCAGCGCCGCGCTCGGCTTCGACGGCAAGTGGGTGCTGCACCCGGGCCAGGTCGAGGCGGCCAACGAGATCTACTCCCCCTCGCAGGAGGACTTCGACCACGCCGAGCTGATCCTCGACGCCTACGACTACTACACCTCCGAGGCGGGCGGGAAGAAGGGCTCCGCCATGCTCGGCGACGAGATGATCGACGAGGCCAGCCGCAAGATGGCGCTCGTGATCTCCGGCAAGGGCCGGGCGGCCGGCATGCAGCGCACGTCCACGTTCGAGGCCCCGGAGGCGTAGAGAGATGCAGTTCGGCCGCACCTACGAAGAGTTCACCGTCGGCGACGTCTACAAGCACTGGCCCGGGAAGACGGTCACCGAGTACGACGACCACCTCTTCTGCCTGCTGACGATGAACCACCACCCGCTCCACCTGGACAGCAACTACGCGGAGAAGACGACCGACTTCGGGAAGAACGTCGTCGTGGGCAACTACATCTACTCGCTGCTGCTCGGCATGTCCGTGCCGGACGTCTCCGGCAAGGCCATCGCCAACCTGGAGATCGAGTCGCTGCGCCATGTCGCGCCGACCTTCCACGGCGACACGATCTACGGCGAGACCACGGTCCTGGACAAGACGCCCTCGAAGTCCAAGAACGACCGCGGCATCGTCTACGTCGAGACCAAGGGCTACAAGCAGGACGGCACGCTCGTCTGCGTCTTCCGCCGCAAGGTGATGGTCCCGACCGAGACGTACATCAAGGAGCGCGGCGGAGAGCAGCCCGGCCGCCCGGAACTCCAGGAGAAGAAGCAGTCATGAGCCGACTCGCGCAGACCCACGGTCTCAACGACGTCCAGCAGGAGATCCTGAAGACGGTCCGGGACTTCGTGGACAAGGAGATCATCCCGGTCGCGACCGAGCTGGAGCACCGGGACGAGTACCCGCAGCAGATCGTGGAAGGCCTGAAGGAGCTGGGCCTGTTCGGGCTGATGATCCCGGAGGAGTACGGGGGCCTCGGCGAGTCCCTGCTCACCTACGCGCTGTGCGTGGAGGAGATCGCCCGCGGCTGGATGTCCGTCTCGGGCATCATCAACACCCACTTCATCGTGGCGTACATGCTCAAGCAGCACGGCACCCAGGAGCAGAAGGACACCTTCCTGCCGCGGATGGCGGCGGGCGAGGTCCGGGGCGCCTTCTCGATGTCCGAGCCCGCGCTCGGCTCCGATGTCTCGGCGATCTCCTCGAAGGCGGTGCGGGACGGCGAGGAGTACGTCCTCAACGGCCAGAAGATGTGGCTGACGAACGGCGGCACCTCGACTCTGGTCGCCGTACTGACCCGCAGTGACGAAGGACACCCCGAGGGCACCGCGCCGCACAAGTCGATGACCACCTTCCTCGTCGAGAAGGAGCCGGGCTTCGGCGAGGTCCGCCCGGGCCTCACCATTCCCGGCAAGATCGACAAGATGGGCTACAAGGGCGTCGACACGACCGAGCTCATCATGGACAACCTGCGGATTCCGGCCAATCGCGTGCTGGGCGGCGAGACCGGCCGTGGTTTCTACCACATGATGGACGGAGTCGAGGTGGGCCGGGTGAACGTCGCGGCCCGTGGCTGCGGAGTGGCACAGCGTGCCTTCGAACTGGGTGTTTCCTACGCCCAGCAGCGCCAGACCTTCGGAAAGGCCATCGCGCAGCACCAGGCCATTCAGTTCAAACTGGCCGAGATGGCTACCAAGGTCGAAGCGGCCCATGCGATGATGGTCAATGCTGCACGCAAAAAGGACTCCGGGGAGCGAAACGACCTCGAAGCAGGGATGGCGAAGTACCTCGCCTCCGAGTACTGCAAAGAGGTCGTCGAAGACGCCTTCCGGATCCACGGCGGCTACGGCTTCTCGAAGGAGTACGAGATCGAGCGTCTCTACCGGGAGGCCCCGATGCTGCTGATCGGTGAAGGTACCGCCGAGATCCAAAAAATGATCATTGGTCGTCGGCTGCTCGAAGAGTATCGACTGCAGGGCTAGATGTTCGGGTACGGGGTGTTTTCCTCCACCTGAGGATCACACCCCGTCACCCTCTGCGGGCGCCGACTCGGCTTCCTGGCTTGCCCAGTTGCGGCCCGCAACCGATACGATCGCCGGAAAGCCGCCGTCCCCCGTCACCGCGCGGCATCATCCGCTACGAAGGTCATCCATGCCCCACAGCCCTACCTCTGCACCTCGCGACAGCCTCGCCGGCGTCTCCCTCGCGCGCGGAGCTTCGCCGTGGCTCCTGCCGACCGTGGCCACCGCGGCCCTCGGCCTGGCCCGCGCCCGCCGCTCCAAGGCTGCCGCCGCCCTCGCCGTGCCCGCCACCGCGCTCGCGGCGGGCATGCTGTGGTTCTTCCGCGACCCGGAGCGCGAGATCTCCCAGGGGCGCGTGATCTCCCCCGCCGACGGCGTGGTGCAGAGCATCATGCCGTGGAAGGACGGGCGCACTCGCGTCGCGATCTTCATGAGCCCGCTGAACGTCCATGTGAACCGGGCGCCGCTGGCGGGCACGGTGACCTCCGTGGAGCACGTACCGGGCGGCTTCGTACCGGCGTTCAACAAGGAGAGCGAGAACAACGAGCGCGTTGTCTGGCACTTCGACACCGAACTCGGCGACATCGAGATGATCCAGATCGCGGGTGCCGTGGCGCGCCGCATCGTGCCGTACCTCCCCGAGGGGACCAAGGTCGAGCAGGGCGAGCGGATCGGCCTGATCCGCTTCGGCTCGCGCGTCGACCTGTACCTCCCCGAGGGAGTCGACATCGCGGTCGAGGTGGGTCAGAAGACGACAGCTGGGGTGACTCGAATTGACCGTGATTGATGATCCGGAGACCGCTTCGCACACCGACTGGGTGCCCGAGGCGGACCAGGAGGACGACGGGGAGGAGATGCCGCTCTCACTCCGTCTCTCGATAGCGGACGCCCTCACCCTGGGCAACGCCACCTGCGGCTTCATGGCGGTGTACTTCACCACCACCGGCATCCTCATCCCGCACCTGACCGGCAGCACCGAGTCGGGCATGGCCCGCCACTCGGCGGCCACCGCGGTGATCCTGATGCTCTGCGCCGCGGTCTTCGACCTCTTCGACGGACTGGTGGCGCGCAAGCTGCGCAGCTCCCCGATGGGCGCCGAGCTGGACAACCTCTCGGACCTGATCAGCTTCGGCCTGGCCCCCGCGTACTTCGTCCTGGTGTACGGCATGGTCGCCGAGGACGCCTCGCAGCGGGTCGCCGCCCTCGGCGCGATCGTGGTGCTCCTGGCGGTGGTGCTGCGGCTTGCCAGGTTCTCCTGTGTGACCGTGAAGGACGGCACCTTCCAGGGCATGCCGAGCCCCTTCGGCGCGCTCACGGTGGTCTCGATCGTCCTCCTGGAGCTGCCCTTCGCGGCCACCCTGCTGGCGATCATCGGCACCGCCTGGCTGATGGTGAGCCGGGTCGAGTACCCGAAGCCGCGCGGCCCGCTCGCCGTGGCGATGCTGGCCTGGATCGCGACTGCCATGGGCATGCTCTCCGCCTGGGCCTTCGACGCCCCCGGCGGTCAGCTCCTGCTCCAGACGGGCTGCGCGCTCCAGGTGGTGCTCGGCGCGGTGATCCCGATCTTCGCGACGGCCCGCCGGGTGCACAACTTCCGCGACAACCGCCGCGAGGCACGGGCGACCCAACTCCCGTAGGGCGCGCGGTAGGGCACGACAGGGCTGAGGCCCGGACCGGATCTTCCGGTCCGGGCCTCAGGCGTGTTCCTGCCGCAGCGTGGTTCGGCTGCTCCTCCGGCCGCGCGGCGTCTCCGGCCGCTCCCCACCGCGCGAGGCGGAGGTACGGGTCCGGGCTGCTACGCGGATTACGGGCCGGGCTGCTACGCGGAGGTGCGGGTGCCGGTCAGGAAGTCCCGGGCGATCCGTGCGCCGAGTTGTTCGAGGAGGGGGCCGGGGGCGGCCAGGCAGCGGTCCAGGTCCGGTTCCACCTCGGCGAGGGCGTAGGCGCGGGCGATACCGGCCCCGGCGAGCTGTTCGGGGCCGAGGGCCAGCCTGCCGCAGACGACGACCGTCTCCCGCCCCGCGGCGCGGGCCGCAGCCGCCACCCCGGCCGGGGCCTTGCCGTGCAGTGTCTGCGCGTCGAGGGAGCCCTCACCGGTCACCACCAGCGAGCAGCGGGCCAGCGCCGCCCCGAAGCCGAGCACCTCCAGGAGGACCTCGATGCCGGGGCGGAAGACGGCGCCGAGGCCCGCAAGGGCTCCGTAGCCGAGTCCGCCCGCCGCTCCCGCTCCGGGCGCCTCGGCGAGCCGGGCGGCACCGGGCCCGAGGGCGCGGCCGAGGACCTCGGCGCAGTGGCCGAGGGCGGCGTCCAGGAGGGCGGCCTCCTCGGGGTTCGCGCCCTTCTGCGGGCCGTAGACGAGGGCGGCGCCGCGCGGGCCGGTCAGCGGGTTGTCGACGTCGCTCGCGAGCACGATCTCCGCTTGGGCGAGGCGGGGGTCGAGCCCGCCGAGGTCCACCGCGGCGAGCCGGGCCAGGGCGCCGCCGCCGGGCGGCAGAGGGCGGCCCCCGGCATCGGTGAAGCGGGCCCCGAGGGCGTTGAGCATGCCCGTACCGGCGTCGGTGGTGGCGCTGCCGCCCACGCCGAGGACGAGGGACCGGGCGCCGGAGTCCAGGGCGGCGGCGATCAGTTCGCCGGTGCCGCGGGTGGTGGCCGTGAGCGGCGCGAAGTGCCCCGGCGGCAGCAGCCCGAGACCGGAGGCCTCGGCCATCTCCAGTACGGCGACGCCCTCGCGCAGCGCCCAGGTGGCGCTGACCGGCTCGCCCAGTGGTCCGGTGACCCGGGCCTCGCGAGGCTGGAACCCGGCGGCGAGGGCGGCGGCGACCGTGCCGTCTCCCCCGTCCGCGACCGGCAGCGACTCCACCGGCAGCGAGGGCAGCACGGAGAGCAGCCCGGCCCGTACGTGCCGGGCGACCTCGGCGGCGGAGAGGGTGCCCTTGAACTTGTCGGGGGCGAGGAGCACCCGGGCGCCACGCGGCCCGTCCGTGGCCGCCGCGCCCGTCCCGCTCTCGCCCACCGTGTGCTCCTCGCCTCGGGATGTCTTGATCATCGGCCGGGCGGGGTTCGCCGGGGGCCGGTATCCGGACCCTAGCAAGAGTGAGAAAGCGCTTTCTACCGCCTGCGGCCACCATCCTGCTCCCCAGCACCTCCCCGGGACTCCCCGTCCCCCGTCCCCCTCCCCCGCGCACTATCCGCTCGCCCGGGCCGCGGCCTCCTGCGTACCCTCGCGTCATGGCTTCCGACGGCGCGCAGACCCAGGCCTCGTCCACCGGTGCGGCAGCCCCCGGCGAGGGGCGCGGGCCGCTGGTGGCGATCCTCAGCGGGGCCGGTATCTCCACCGACTCGGGCATCCCCGACTACCGCGGCCCGCAGGGGCTGTGGCGGCGGGATCCGGAGGCGGAGAAGCTGGTCACCTACGCGTACTACATGAACGACCCGGAGATCAGGCGCCGTTCCTGGCAGCTGCGGCGGGCCAACCGGACCCTGGACGCGCGGCCCAACGCTGCGCACGAGGCGGTGGCCCGGCTTGAGCGGGCGGGCACGCCGGTGCGGGTCATCACGCAGAACGTCGACGGGCTGCACCAGCTCGCCGGGATGCCCGGCCGCAAGGTGCTCGAACTGCACGGCAGCGCACGGTCGATCGTGTGCACGCAGTGCGGGGCGCGTTCCGGGCTGCGGGAGGCGCTCGACCGGGTCGAGGCGGGCGAGGAGGATCCGCGCTGCCTGGTCTGCGGCGGCATCCTCAAGACGGCGACCGTGATGTTCGGCCAGAGCCTGGACAGCGCGGTGCTCGCCGAGGCGGTGGCGGTCGCGAAGGCCTGCGAGGTCTTCCTCGCGGTCGGCAGCAGCCTCCAGGTGCAGCCCGCGGCCGGTCTCGCGGGCGTCGCCGCCGACCACGGGGCGCGGCTGGTCATCGTCAACGCCGAGGCCACCCCGTACGACGAACTGGCCGACGAGGTGGTCCGCGAGCTTATCGGCACGGCGCTGCCGAGGCTGCTCGCCGGACTGGCGGGATGAGCGCCGAACTGGGCGGCGGGGGGCGGGAGTTGGGCCGCAGAAGCGGGATCGCGTCGGTGCGCGGCCCGGTGGAGTCCGGCCCGTACGGCACCGCGGAAAAACCGTTGAACGGACCGCGGCGGCCGCTGCTAACCTGCCGGAGGCCGTGCGAGAGAACGAGGAGGTGGTACCCGTGAACGTATCGACATGGGTGCTCTCCTCCGGGGTCACGGCTGGGCGACAGGTCGTCCGGGAGCGCCGTTCCTGAGCCCTCCCGAAAGGCACGACCATGCACTTCACCTCCCAAGAGCGCCACGAAGACGGCGTCCTCGCCCGCGACTTCACCCTCGGCGAGATCCCCGGCACCCTGTGGACGCCGCAGTCCGCCGCACCGACCCCGCTGGTCCTGATGGCCCACAACAACGGCCTGCCCATGGCGCAGCCCCGGCTGCGCGCCCGGGCCCGGCACACCGCGGCGGCCGGTTACGCGGTGGCCACCATCGACGCCGCCGGGTGCGGTGACCGGCCCCGTTCCGCCGCCGACGAGCAGGCCCGCGCCGATCTCCGCCGGGCGATGGGGGCCGGCGAACCGGTCGACGAGATCTTCGAGTCCCTCGTCGGCTCGATGGTCGACAGGGCGGTCCCGGAGTGGCGGACCACCCTGGACGCCCTCCTGGCGCTGCCCGAAGTCGACGGCCCGGTCGGGTACTCGGGGTGGACCGCCCTCGGCATCCGCCTCGCGGTGGTCGACCCGCGCATCCGGGCCGCCGGTTTCTTCGCCGGGGGCTATGTGCCCCGCGCCCAGCGCGAGGAGGCCCGGCAGGTCACCGTCCCGCTGCTGTTGCTGCTGCAGTGGGACGACGAGGGGAATCCCCGGCAGCGGGCCCTCGACCTGTTCGACGCCTTCGGCAGCGAGGAGAAGACGCTGCACGCCAATATGGGCGGGCACGTCGGCACCCCGTGGTTCGAAGTGGAGGACGGGGGCCGCTTCTACGACCGGCACCTGAAGTAGCCGGGCCGGGCCTCGGGTCCCGCGGCCGACGCTGAGCGGCGTCGGCCCGGGCGCCGCTCGGCCACCGCACGGTCACCACTCGGCCACCGCTCGGCCGCCGCCGTCGAGGACGGGCCCCGGCTCTCCTCGACGGCGGCGGCCGCCTCCTGCACACCCGCCTCGACCGGGCGGTACCGGCCATCGGCGGTACCGCCGATGGCCGGTACCGCCCGGTCGAGGCGCGGCCGTTCCGAGGACAGCCAGGGCCCGCGGCGTCCCCGGAAGAGCGCCGAGCCGTCCTCAGAAAAGCGCCGCGCCCCGCTCGAAGTCGAGCAGCCCGCGCTTGCGTTCGATGCCGCCGCCGTAGCCGGTCAGGCTGCCGTCGGCGCCGATGACGCGGTGGCAGGGGACGATGATGCTCACCGGATTGCGGCCGTTGGCGAGGCCCACCGCGCGGGAGGCCTTCGGATTGCCGAGGGCGGTGGCGAGTTCGCCGTAGCTGCGGGTCTCGCCGTAGGGGATGTCGAGGAGGGCGCGCCAGACCCGCTGCTGGAACGCGGTGCCCGTCGCGGCGAGCGGGAGGTCGAACTCCTTGAGCTCACCGGCGAAGTAGGCCGCCAGCTGGGCGCGGACCTCGGTGAAGGGCTCCGGGTCCTCGTGGCCGAACTCCTCGAAGGGCGGCCGGTGCCGGTGGTCGGTCATGTACAGGCCGCTGAGGCGGCCGTCGGTGGCCACCAGGGTGAGCGGGCCGTAGGGGCCCAGCCCTTCGGTGACCATGTGCTGCTTCATGGGAGGTTTCTGCCTTTCGGGTTTCCTGCTGCCGGGGACGAGTCTCGCGTACGGGCGGCGGCTCAGGCGGGGAGTTCGTTGATCGGGTGGTCGTCGGTGGCCCAGAGGTACTGGACCGCGTAGGCGCGCCAGGGCCGCCAGACCGCGGCGCGGGCGGTGAGCGCGGCCGGGGTCGAGGGCAGCCCCAGCTCGCGGGCCGCGCGGCGGATGCCGAGGTCGCCGGGGAGGAAGGCGTCGGGGTCGCCGAGGGCGCGCATCGCGATGACCTCCACGGTCCAGGGCCCGAAGCCGGGCAGTTCCCCGAGGCGGGCGCGGGCCTCGTCCCAGTCGGACTCGGCGCCGAGCCGCAGGCTTCCCGAGGCGAGGGCGGCGACCAGGGTGGTCAGGGTGCGGCGGCGGCTGCGCGGGAGGGCCAGCGCCTCCGGGTCCAGGGCGGCGAGGGCCTCGGGATCGGGGAAGAGGTGGCTGAGCCCGCCCTCGGTGTCCTCCACGGGCTCGCCGTACGCCGTCACCAGGCGGGCCGCGTGGGTGCGGGCGGCGGCGGTGGAGACCTGCTGGCCGAGCACCGCGCGGACCGCGAACTCCGCCTCGTCGACGGTGCGCGGCACCCGGCGCCCCGGGGCCTTGTCCACCAGCGGGGCGAGCGCGGGGTCGGCGCGCAGTTGCCCGTCGACGGCCACCGGGTCCGCGTCGAGGTCGAGCAGGCGGCGGCAGCGGCTGATGGCCACGGTCAGATCGCGCTGGTCGGTGAGGGTCAGGCGGCAGGCGATGTGGTCCGGGGCGGGGCTGAGGGCGGCGATTCCGTGGCCGTAGGGCAGTCGCAGGGTGCGGCGGTAGGCGCCCGCGCGCCACTCCTCGACGCCGGGTACGGCGGTGGCGGCCAGGTGGCCGAAGAGGTTGTCCGGGGTGAGCGGGGCCCGGAAGGGCAGCCGGAGGCTGATCGCGCCGGGGGTGGCCGTGGAGCGCGGGGCGCGGGCGCGCAGGGCGCTCGGGGAGAGCGCGAAGACCTCGCGGACGGTGTCGTTGAAGGTGCGGATGGAGGCGAACCCGGCGGCGAAGGCGACCTCGGCCATCGGCAGCGTGGTCGTCTCGATGAGCAGCCGCGCGGTCTGGGCGCGCTGGGAGCGGGCCAATGCCAGGGGCCCGGCGCCGAGTTCGGCGCGCAGCTGGCGCTCCACCTGGCGGGCGCTGTAGCCGAGGCGGTCGGCGAGCCCGGGCACTCCCTCGCGGTCGACCACCCCGTCGGCGATCAGCCGCATCGCGCGGGCGACCAGGTCGGCGCGCTGGTTCCACTCCGGGGAGCCGGGGCTGGTGTCGGGGCGGCAGCGCTTGCAGGCGCGGAAGCCGGCCTGCTGGCAGGCCGCGGCGCTCGGGTGGAAGCGCATGTTCTCCGGCTTGGGCGGCACCACGGGGCAGCTGGGGCGGCAGTAGATCCCGGTGGTGAGGACCGCGGTGAAGAACCACCCGTCGAAGCGCGCGTCCTTGGAGCGGACGGCGCGCAGACAGCGCTCGGTGTCGGTGTGCATGGGTCAAGGATCGGGCACCGAGGGTGTCCGGCGCTGGCGGGAATCCGACATCGATGCCGCACTGCCAGCGGTCCGGCGGGCGCCGGGTGCACGAAGGCGTGCACCCGGCGGTTCCGGACGGTCAGACTCCGAGTGCCGGGTCGCTGCTGCTCGGGCGGCCGGTCTCGACATGGCCCGCGTAGCGCCGCAGATAGCCCTTGTCGTGGTCGGTGGTCACGGAGACGTCGTACCAGCCGTGGCCGGCGTCCCGGGTGAGGTGCTCGACGCTCGCCCCGGCCTTCAGGCTGCGCTTCACCGAGCGGCTGCCGTGGTAGGCGTCGGTGATGGTGACGGCGACGGCCGCCTTGCCGGTGTTGCGGATGGTCAGGCGGGTGCGGCCGGTGGACTTCTCGTGGCGGGCGGTGACCTCGGGGCCCGGCTGGGCGAGGTGGCCGCTGAAGCGCCGGTAGAAGCCCGCGGGTCCGTGCACGGTCAGGTCGTACGCCTGCTCCTGTCCCGCGTCGGTGGCCCAGGTGTCGTCGAGGGTGTCCCCGGCGCCGACCGTGTACACCCAGGGGGCGTCGCTGCGGATGTCGGAGGTGACGTGGAAGTGGGCGCCGGCGCCGCCGTGGCTGGCGAAGGACAGGCGCAGCCGCTTCGGGTCCTCGGCGGGGCCGGCGTCCACCGCGAGGTCGTAGGGCAGGGCGCGGGCCGGGCGGTTCCCGGACTCCTGGGCGGGCAGCGCGCCGTCGGCGGGGACGGGCGGGATCCAGGAGTCGTGGCGCTCGTGGTCGGGCGGCAGATAGGCGTCGGTGTCCGGCAGTTCGGGCACCTCGGGGTCCTTGCGGGAGAAGTCGAAGGCGGCGGTGAGATCGCCGCAGACCGCGCGGCGCCAGGGGGAGATCTGGGGTTCGGCGACCCCGAAGCGGCGCTCGATGAACTGGATGATCGAGGTGTGGTCGAAGGTCTGGGAGCAGACGTAGCCGCCGGTGCTCCAGGGCGAGAGGACGAGCATGGGCACCCGCTGGCCGAGTCCGTAGGGTCCGGCCATGTTGCTGTCCCCGGTGCCGGGCTTGTAGTGCTCGCCCTCGACGTCCACGGTGGACAGGCCGTCGTTCGCGGAGGCGGGGGCGTAGGGCGGCACCACGTGGTCGAAGTAGCCGTCGTTCTCGTCGAAGGTGAGCAGCAGCGCGGTCCTGCTCCACACCTCGGGGTCGGCGGTGAGCGCCTCCAGGACCTGGGCCACGTACCAGGCGCCGTAGTTGGCGGGCCAGTTGGGGTGTTCGGAGAAGGCCTCGGGGGCGACGATCCAGGAGACCTGGGGGAGTTCGCCCGCGAGGACGTCGGCCTTGAGCTGGTCGAAGTAGCCGTCCCCCGCCTTGGCGTCGGTGCCGGTGCGGGCCTTGTCGTAGAGCGGGTCGCCGGGCTGGGCGTTGCGGTAGCTGTTGAAGTAGAGCAGCGAGTTGTCGCCGTAGGTGCCGCGGTAGGCGTCGTCGATCCAGCCCCATTTGCCCTCGGCGTCGAGTCCGTCGCCGATGTCCTGGTAGACCTTCCAGGAGACCCCGGCCTCCTCCAGGCGCTCGGGGTAGGTGGTCCAGCCGTAGCCCTTCTCGGCGTTGTCGATGACCGGGCCGCCGCCGGTGCCGTCGTTGCCGACGTAACCGGACCACATGTAGTAGCGGTTGGGGTCGGTGGCGCCCATCAGCGAGCAGTGGTAGGCGTCGCAGATGGTGAAGGCGTCCGCGAGGGCGTAGTGGAAGGGGATGTCCTCGCGGGTGAGGTGGGCCATGGTGCCGGTGCCCTTGGCGGGGAGCCAGTTGTCGTAGTTGCCGTTGTTGAAGGCCGAGTGGCCGCCGTTCCAGTCGTGGTTGAGGCCCTCGATGAACTTCATGCCGAGGTCGTCCTCCTCGGGCCGGAAGGGCGGGACCTCCTTGCCGTTCTGGGCCTGGTACCAGACGGGTTTGTTGTTCGGCAGCTTCACCGGGCGCGGGTCGCCGAAGCCGCGGACGCCGCGCAGGGCGCCGTAGTAGTGGTCGAAGGAGCGGTTCTCCTGCATCAGGACCACGATGTGCTCGACGTCCTCCAGGGAGCCGGTGCGGCGGTTCGCGGGGATCGCGGCCGCCTTCGCGATGCTGCCGCTCAGCGCGGACATGGCGGCGGTGCCGCCCGCGAGCTGCATGAAGCGCCGTCGGTTGATAGCCGTCATCCGGATCGTTCTCCCAGGGTCTCGCGCAGGTGGTCGGCACTGCCGGTGCGTCGGGTCGGACCGCACGCGCCTGGCCGACGGGCGTACGGAGCACCGGGGCCCGATTCTGCCCGAGCCGTCAGGCGATCGGAAGTGCTCGATGTGACTGGATTTTCAGCACGTTCACGCACATGTCGCGGTCGATTCCTCCGGTCTTCGCCGAGTCGGGGGGCTATGGACACCCGGCGCCGCTCCGGTTCCGCTCAGCCCTCCGCCCAGTCGTCGCGCGCGGACGCGAAGGCCTCGTAGGCGGCCTGGCCGAAGAGTACGAACCGGACCTCCTCGGGGTACGAGCCGAGCGGGGACCCGCCCCCGCCGTTGCCGCACACGGCGACCACCGGCCCGACGGCTTCGGCTTCGGCTTCGGCTTCGGCTTCGGCTTCGGCTTCGGCTTCGGCTTCGGCTTCGGGCGGAGAACGCGCGACTCCGCTCCCCCGCCCCCTCCACGGCGCACCCCCTTCACTTCCCGGCGGGACCCCAGGACTTCGAGGACCGGCTCCGGGCCCTGCCGGAAAACCGGCTCCACGGCCGGTTCTTCGTGGAGGTCCGACCAGGATCACACCTCAACTCGCCTGCCACCTGCGGGAATTCAAAACCGCGCCGCGCGCCGCAACGCGGCCGACCACCCTGGCAAGCCCGCGGGCGGACACGGTCCCGTGACGTGCGGGACACGCTCACGCAACGGAAGCGTCTTCAACTCTTGACACCCCTCCCCGCAGGCAGGACTCTTCCGACATCGACGCATGGGAGCGCTCCCACATCGGGATCGCCGCATGGACGGCGCTGCTCGCGCCCTCCCCCGAACCCCTTCGGCACCCGCATTCACCAGCGCGTATGCCACGCAGTGAGCCAGTCCCGCCCTGGAACAAGGAGTAGTGGAATGCGTATCACCCGCACCGCCGCCGGCCGGAGTCGCAGAGTCGCGGTCCTGGCCACCACGGGCCTGACCGCCTCAGCGCTGCTGCTGAGCGGTTGCAGCAGCGACGACTCGGACGTGGACGAGTCCTCCGACGCGAACGGGAAGATCACGCTGACCGTCGCCGACTTCGGCCAGTTCGGCTACAAGGAAGCCGGTCTCTTCGCCAAGTACCACGAACTGCACCCGAACATCACGGTGAAGGAGGACACCACCGCCGATGAGAAGGTCTACTACCCCAAGCTGCTCCAGCAGTTGAACTCGGGCAGCGGCCTCGCCGACGTCCAGGGTCTGGAGGTCGGCCGCATCAAGGAGCTCGTCGACACCAAGGCGGACCAGTTCGCCGACCTGAGCGAGGTCGTCGACGCCGACGAGTTCGTGTCGTGGAAGGAGAAGCAGGCCACCACGGCCGACGGAAAGGTGATCGGCGCGGGTACCGACATCGGCCCGATGTCGCTCTGCTACAACACCGAGCTGTTCAAGAAGGCCGGTCTGCCCACCGACCGCAAGGAGGTCGCCGCCAGGATCTCCGGCGGCTGGGAGGACTACCTCGAACTCGGCGAGGAGTTCAGGAAGAAGGCCCCCGCGGGCACCTACTTCATGGACTCCGCCAGCGCCATGTACAACGCCGTCGTCAGCTCCCACGCGAAGCAGTACTACGACGAGAACGGCAAGGCGGTCTACCAGGACAGCCCCAGCGTCCGGCAGGGCTGGAACCTCGCGGCCGAGGCGGCGGGCAAGAAGCTGACCCAGGGCCTCGCCCAGTTCAGCGACCCGTGGAACGCCGCGCTGCGCAAGAGCACGATGGCCACCGTGGTCTGCCCCGCCTGGATGGCCGGTCAGATCAGCGTGAACGCCGGTGCCGCGAACAAGGGCAAGTGGGACATCACCACCGCCCCCGGCGCCACCGCGGCCAACTGGGGCGGGTCCTTCCTCGGCGTCCCGAAGACCGGCAAGCACGTCGACGAGGCCGCGAAGCTCGTCAAGTGGCTCACCGCCCCCGAGCAGCAGGCCGCCGTCTTCAAGGCGATCGGTTCCTTCCCGTCCAACAAGGGCGCCTACGAGCTGCCCGACGTGAAGACCGCGACCCTGCCCTACTTCAACGACGCCCCGATCGGCCGGATCTACGCCGACGAGGCCGAGTCCATCCCCGAGACGATCCTCGGCCCGAAGGACGCGGCGATCAAGGACACCATCTCCACCCAGATCAACAACATGGAGCAGCGCGGCACCGAGCCGGACGACGCCTGGGAGGCGGCCGTCAAGTCGATCGACAAGGTGATCGGCTGACGTGCGCCGGGGCGCGTCCGGCCCGATCCGCCGGACGCGCCCGCGCCTGCGTGACCCCGGGAGCCGTCGACCAGGACCGGCACCCCGGCCCGCGGGGCGGCCGGTACCTCCCGGTGGACCTCTACGGGGACGGGGCGGCCCGACCGCTCCGCCCGCCCGGGGAAGCCCGCCGCGCACGCCTTCGGCCTCCGCCCCGCACCCCGGCACCTCAAGCACCCCAGGGAAGGACTCCCGCTCGTGGCCACCTCGTCTCCCACCCGGGACGCCTACGCGTCGCCACCTCGCGGCTCCCAGCGCAGACCGGCGGACACCCGCCGGCAGACCTGGCGGAGCCGGCTCTGGCGCTTCGACGACAAGGCGTCGCCGTACGCCTACATCGCCCCGTTCTTCCTCGTCTTCGGGGCGTTCGGGCTCTACCCGCTGCTCTACACCGGCTGGATCGCCCTGCACCGGGTCGAGATGACCGGCATGGACCGGATGGAGTGGGTCGGCTGGGCGAACTTCGACAGGATCCTGCACGACTCCGAGTTCTGGACGGCCGTCACCAACACCTTCCTGATCGGCGTCATCTCGGTGGTCCCGCAGCTGCTCGTCGCGCTCGGCCTGGCCCACCTGCTCAACTACAAGCTGCGCGCCAGCACCTTCTGGCGCACCGTCGTCCTCACCCCCTACGCCACCTCGGTGGCCTCCGCGGCCCTCGTCTTCGCCCTGGTCTTCCGGGCCGACGGCGGCCTGCTGAACTGGGTGCTGCACTTCGCCGGCCTCGGCGACACCAACTGGGCCAACGGCCACTGGACATCGAAGATCGCCATCGCGGTCATCGTGATCTGGCGCTGGACCGGCTACAACGCCCTGATCTACCTGGCCGCGATGCAGGCGGTGCCGTCCGACCTCTACGAGGCGGCCGCGCTCGACGGCGCCTCGCGCTGGCAGCAGTTCCGCAAGGTGACCATCCCCTCCCTGCGGCCCACCATCCTCTTCACGATCGTCATCTCGACCATCGGATCCCTGCAGCTCTTCGGTGAGCCCCTGCTCCTCGAGGGCGGCACCCTCGGCGCGACCGGCGGCAACGAGAATCAGTACGAGACCCTCAGCGTCTACCTCTACAACTACGGCTGGAACCTCGGGCATCTCGGTCCGGCCGCCGCAGTGGCCTGGGCGATGCTCGCCCTCCTGCTGATCATCGCCGCGGTCCACTGGCTCATCGGCCGCTTCGTACGCCCATCCGCGGTCTGACCGGGAGCGAGATCCCATGACCATCACCAGCCCCACCGGCGTCCCGGAGCCCCTCCTCACGGCGCCTTCCGCCCACCGCGCGCCGAAGCGCACCCGCCGCTTCACACCCGGTGCCGGGCAGCAGCTGAAGGGCGGCCCGTTCTCCTACCTCGCGCTGGCCGTCGTCGGCATCGGCTCGCTGCTGCCGCTGTACTGGACCCTCGTGGCCGCGTCCCACACCCAGGACGAGGTGCTGGCCGGCACCCCGCCGTTCCTGCCGGGCGACCGCCTCCTGCACAACCTGGACGCCGCCTGGACCCAGGCCCACCTGGGCAAGGCGATCGTCAACAGCGTCATCGTGGCCGGCTGCATCACGGCGGCGACGCTCTTCTTCTGCACCCTGGCCGGCTACGCCTTCGCCAAGATGCGCTTCCGCGGCCGCGGCGCTCTGATGACCGGAGTGATCCTGACGCTGACGATCCCGCCGCAGCTCAGCGTCGTCCCGCTGTTCATGATGATGGCCGACCTCGGCTGGGGCGGAGACCTGGAAGCGGTGATCTTCCCGACCCTGGTCAGCGCCTTCGGGGTGTTCTTCATGCGGCAGTACCTGAGCGAGGCGCTGCCGTACGAGCTGATCGAGGCCGCCAAGATCGACGGCGCGCACAACTTCCGCATCGTGCTGAGCGTGGTGCTGCCGGTGGCCCGCCCCGCGATGATGGTGCTCGGCATGCTCACCTTCGTCCAGGCATGGAACGACTTCTTCTGGCCCTACCTCGCCCTGAACCAGGAGAACCCCACCCTGCAGGTGGCCCTCGGCCAGCTGAGCGCCTCGTACACCCCCGACACGAGCATCGTGATGGCCGGCGCGCTGATCAGCACCCTGCCGCTGCTCGTGGTGTTCGTGCTCTTCGGCAAGCGGATCGTCGGCGGCATCATGTCCGGCGCCGTCAAGGGCTGACCCCCGCTCGCCACTTCGCCGTCCAGGAGCCGTACGGCCCCCGCCCCGCTGGCCGTACGACCCCAGCCACCGCCCCTGCCCGCCACACCCCCAGGAGAGCTCCCGTATGACTGCCGTACGACCCGACATCGCACCGAAGCCGGTGCCCGAGGCCGCCAGCACCTTCCCGCCGGGCTTCCTGTGGGGAGCGGCCACCGCGGCCTACCAGGTCGAGGGCGCCGCCGCCGAGGACGGACGCACGCCCTCCATCTGGGACACCTTCAGCCGCATCCCCGGCAAGGTCCGCAACGGCGACACCGGCGACATCGCCGCCGACCACTACCACCGCTACCGCGACGACGTGGCCCTGATGAAGCAGCTGGGGCTGAAGGCCTACCGCTTCTCCATCTCCTGGTCCCGGGTCCAGCCCACCGGCCGCGGCCCCGCCGTCGAGCGCGGCCTGGACTTCTACCGCCGGCTCGTCGACGAGCTGCTGGAGGCGGGCATCACGCCTGTCGCCACCCTCTACCACTGGGACCTGCCCCAGGAGTTGGAGGACGCGGGCGGCTGGCCGGAGCGCACCACCGCCGAGCGCTTCGCGGACTACACCGCGCTCATGACCGGCGCCCTCGGCGACCGGGTCGGCACCTGGACCACCCTCAACGAGCCGTGGTGCTCGGCCTTCCTCGGCTACGGCTCCGGAGTGCACGCCCCCGGCCGCACCGAGGCGTCCTCCGCCCTGCGGGCGGCCCACCACCTCAACCTCGCCCACGGCAGGGCGATCGAGGTTCTGCGCGGCCGACTCCCCGCTGCCGCGCGGACCTCGGTCACCCTCAACCTCCACCAGGTCCGCGCGCTGACATCGAGCGACGAGGACGCCGACGCCGCCCGCCGCATCGACGCGGTCGGCAACCGGGTCTTCACCGGCCCGATGCTGCACGGCGCCTACCCGCAGGACCTGCTCGCGGACACCGCGCACCTGGTGGACTGGTCGCAGCTCGTGCGGGACGGCGACCTGGCGGCGATCTCCCGCCCGGTCGACGTCCTCGGCATCAACTACTACACGCCGACCCTGGTCTCCACGCCCGCCGAGGGTGGCGGCGACACCCGCGACGACGGCCACGGCGCGAGCGACCACTCGCCCTGGCCCGGCTCCGAGCACGTCGCCTTCCACCTCGCCGAGGGCAAGGCGACCACCGCCATGAACTGGTCGATCGACCCCGACGGGCTCCACCGCCTGCTCATGGACGTCACCCGCGACAACCCCGGCACCCCGCTGATGGTCACCGAGAACGGCGCCGCCTTCGACGACTACGTCTCGCCCGAGGGCCGGGTCCAGGACCCCGAGCGCATCGCGTACCTGCACGGCCACCTCGACGCGGTGCGGCGCGCGGTGGCCGACGGCGCGGACGTGCGCGGCTACTTCCTCTGGTCGCTGATGGACAACTTCGAGTGGGCGTACGGCTATGCGAAGCGCTTCGGCGCGGTGTACGTGGACTACCCCTCCCAGCGCCGGATCCCGAAAGCCAGCGCCCACTGGTACGCCGACGTGATCCGCCGCCACGCCCTCCCCCCGCGGGAGGACCGCATCTGATCGTCCGAGTCGGCCCTGCCCGTACCGCTCCTCCCCCGAGGCCCGGCGTGTGTCTGCCGGGCCTCGGCCCTGCGCCCCGGTCGGCGCGTCCCGCTCGGCCGCGGACGCAGCGGGGGAGCGCTCCCCTCACGGTGGACGGGAGTGCAGCCGACCGGTCCCGCCGGGGTGTCGAGGGAACCAACGCCAGGACTTGGTTTGGTGATCCGACTGTGCGAAATTGACCGCGAACGGAGGCAGTCATGACGGCAGCGCGAGTACGCGGCGGGGGCCGGCCCACGCTCGAAGAGGTCGCGGCGCGGGCGGGGGTCGGGCGGGGCACGGTCTCGCGGGTGATCAACGGATCGCCCCGCGTCAGCGCCCGCACCAAGGAGGCGGTCGAGGCCGCCGTCGCCGCGCTCGGTTATGTGCCCAACCGCGCGGCCCGCGCGCTGGCCGCCAACCGCACCGACGCCCTCGCGCTCGTCGTGCCCGAGTCGGAGAGCCGCTTCTTCGCGGAACCGTACTTCTCCGACATCGTGCGCGGGGTCGGCGCCGCCCTCGCCGATACGGAGATGCAGCTGCTGCTCACCCTCGTCGGCAGCGACCGCGAGCGCCGCAGGCTCGCCCAGTACCTCGCCGCACATCGCGTGGACGGTGTGCTGCTGGTCTCCGTGCACGCCGACGACCCGCTCCCCGACCTGCTGGAGCAGCTCGGCATGCCCGCCGTGATGAACGGCCGCAGATCCGCCGCCGAATCGCTCCCCTCGGTCGACTCGGACAACTTCGAGGGCGCCCGCGGTGCGGTGGAACACCTCGTCACGCGCGGCCGCCGCACCATCGCCACCCTCACCGGCCGACTCGACGTCCACGCCGCCCGAAGCCGCCTGGACGGCTACCGCAGGGCCGTCCGCGACGCGGGTCTGGAACCCGACGAGCGACTGATCGCCCCCGCCGACTTCTCCGAGGAGGGCGGCGCCCAGGCCATGCGCGAGCTGCTCGCCCGGCGCCCCGACGTGGACGCGGTCTTCGCCGCCTCCGACGTGATGGCCGCCGGTGCCCGCCGGGTCCTGGGCAAGGCGGGCCGCCGCGTCCCGGACGACGTCTCCCTCGTCGGCTTCGACGACTCGGTCGTGGCCCGTCACATGACCCCGGCACTCACCAGCGTGCGCCAGCCGATAGAGGAGATGGGCCGCACGATGACCCGGGTCCTGCTCGACATGATCTCCGGCAGGAGCACGGACCGCGCCCAGATCGTGCTCCCCACGGAACTGGTGGTCCGCGACTCCTCGTGAGAGCCGCTCGCCCCGACCACGCGCCGAGCGCTGCCACCGGCACCTCTCACCACCGACACCGCCGGATCGCCCTCCTTCCGCTGCCCGGCCTTCCCCGACCTCGCCATCACGCACCGGAGTGGGACGGTGGGGACGGCGGCCGGACCGGCACCGAGCGCCGGGCAGGGCGCGTACCGGGTCGTGATCGGCAGGCGTCACGGTCTCCGATGCGGGCATCCCGTCCGGGGTACGGAGCCAGGCGATCTGCGGCTGCGCCGCGCGGGGGCGGGTGACCGGGAGCGTGGCCGCCGGCAGGCGGCGGCAGGGGCCCGAAGGCCCCGGCCACGCGCCCCCGAAACGGTGTGTCAGTGCATGGCGAGCCGGTCGACCAGCAGTTCCACCCTCGGCCCGGCGTCCTCAGGCCGCAGGCGGCCCGCTCGGGTCAGGGTCGCCAGGCCGTGCAGGGCCGCCCAGAACACTTCGGTGAACATCCCCGGGTGGACGCCGTCCCCGGCGACCTCGGTGAGGCATTCGAGGAGGGCGGCGAAGGCGTCCTTCAGCGACTCGGGGGTGTCCTCCCGCGTACGCCGGCCACGCCCGCCACGGACGCTTGCCAGGACCGTGGTCCAGGGGCTCGTTCCCGTGTTCACCGGCACCGGCCGTCGGCGGCCAGGACTGCCGTGATGCCTTCTCGCAGGTCCTTGACGAAGTACTCGGGAACTTCCAGCGACGGGAAATGGCCGCCGGCTTCCGCCGTCCTCCAGCGGACGATCCGCCGGTACCGCTGCCGCGCCCAGGGGCGTGGGCACTTCTCGATATCGCGGGGGTACAGGGTGATGGCCGACGGGACGTCGACACGGAGGCCGGGGTCGAAGGCGTCGACGCCCCCGTGGCTCTCGTAGTAGATCCGGGCCGCGGATGCGCCGGTCCGGGTCAGCCAGTACAGGGTGACGTCGTCGAGGATGCGGTCGATGGAGATGCTCTCGAAGGGGCTGTCGTCGGTGTCCGTCCATTCGGCGAACTTGTCGAGGATCCAGGCGAGGAGTCCGACCGGTGAGTCGACGAGCGAGTAGCCGATGGTCTGCGGCCGGGTCGCCTGCTGCTTCGCGTACGCCGCGCGGTGACGCCAGAAGTCGCGGGTCTCCTCGGCCCATCGGCGTTCGGTCGGCGTCAGGCCTTCGGTGGTCAGGCCGGAGGGTGCCTGCGCGAGTGTGGTGTGGATGCCGAGGACATGCGCGGGGAACCTGCCGCCGAGGACGGTCGTGATCACGCCGCCCCAGTCGCCGCCGTGGGCCGCGAACCTCTCGTAGCCGAGCCTGCGCATGAGTTCCACCCAGGCGGTCGCGATCCTGCCGGTCCCCCACCCGGTGGTGGTCGGCTTGTCGCTGTGGCCGAAGCCCGGCAGCGACGGGGCCACGATGTGGAACGCCGGCGCCTCGGCATCCTCCGGATCGGCCAATTCGTCCACCACGTCGATGAATTCGGCGATGCTGCCCGGCCAGCCATGGGTCAGGAGCAGCGGGGTGGCATCCGCGCGTACCGATCGGCGGTGCAGGAAGTGGATCCCCAGGCCGTCGATGGTGGTGCGGTACTGGCCGAGCGCGTTCAGGCGGTCCTCGAACCACCGCCAGTCGTACTCGGTGCGCCAGTAGTGGACGACGTCGACGAGGTCGCAGAGCGGTACGCCCTGGCTCCACCGGCGCGGGCCGGGTGCGGCGCCGTGGACCGTCTCGGTCTCCGGCAGCCGCGCCGCGGACAGGCGTGCGCGCAGCTCGTCGAGTTCGGCCTCGGTGGCGCGGGCGGTGAACGCGTACACGTCACCGGTCGGGTGGGACACGGGGACCTCCTGGGCATCGCGGTACCGGCCGCACTCACTCGCGAACCGGCATTGACGGTTCTAGCGCGCGCTCCCGCCTGCGCGCAACCGGCTATGGTGGTTTCATGCGTGCCGAGTTCCCCGACTTCCGCCTCGGATCCGTGCTGGCGACCAGCTTCACGGGGACCTTGTCCGAGCGTCACGGCGACGCCGTGGAGCGCATCCCCACGCCGCGACGGCTCATGGACTGGCTGGCGGTGTACGGCCTCGACGTGGACTCCTGCACTCCTGACCAGCTCGACCTCGCCCGGAAACTGCGGGAGTCGATCCACACGGCCGCGACCGCTGCCGCGCTCCGGGAGCCCCTGCCCGCATCCGCCGTCCGAGTCCTCAATGACCGCAGCAGGCGGGGCGGGGCCTCGGCGGTCCTGACACCCGAGGGAGAACGCCACTGGCGGCTGGGTCCGGCCTCCGGCCTGGAGGACGCCCTGGGCGTGATCGCCGCCGACGCGATCGGCATCATCGCGGGTGAACGGGATGGACGGCTGGCCCTGTGCGCCTCACCGACGTGCCGAGCCGCCTTCTTCGACACCAGCCGAAGCCGCACCCGCCGCTGGTGCGACATGAACACCTGCGGCAACCGCCAGAAGAGGGCACGCTTCCAGGCCAACCAGCGCAGGAGCACCGTCTCGGCCGAGTGACGACCGCCGTCGGGACGGCCAACTGCCGTGCCACGCCCGCGTATGCCCGAGCCTCTGGAGTCGGAGCGCGACGAGGACTTGGCCCCGAACGGGAGATTCGTTTCCGCCGCCACGTCCGGCTGCGCGCACAGCCACGACGCACTTCTGAAAGGGATGCTGAGCTTTCACGGAATACTCAGGGCGGGATTGCTCAGGGCGGGACTACTCAGGGGACCAGCGAGTCTGTCGTTCGGTTGGTGCTGTCGTAGATTCCCGCCGTGGTCCAGTGGGGGCGTCCGGCAGCGAGGGCAGGACGGGGAAGGCCGGGTCACCGGGCTCAGGCCAGGCGGCGCGATCCGCGGCGCCGTCAGGAAAGCCCCGCAGAAACCCGAAACCCTGTCGCACGTCCGATCCCCATCGCGCTCCGTCAGCGGGCGTACCGAGATGGGTCAGCCCGTCTTGCCGGCCCGCCACTCGGGTGCTTGCGGAGTTTCGGTGCATTCCACCAGGTGTTCGCCCGCGAAGCGTTCCAGGGCAGTTCCTACCTCGGTGGGAGTGACGTAGAAGAACTCCTTTCTGCTGTTGACGCGGTTGACGCGGCGGTCGGCGAACTGCTGGTGGAGGCGAGTTTCGAGGCCGACGGCATCTCTGCTGAAGAGGAAGACGCGACCCGGCACCCCTCAGCCCCGCGGCCCCGGCAGCTGCTCCGGGCCCGCCGCGGACCTGGCGCCGCCCGGGGCGCTCGCGGTGGAGCCCCGGACCACCAGCTCGGGCATGAAGACGAACTCGCTGTGCGGGGCGGGGGTGCCCTCGATCTCCTCCAGGAGGGTGCGCACCGCCGCCTGGCCCATCGCGGGCACCGGTTTGCGCACGGTGGTCAGCGGCGGGTCGGTGAAGGCGATCAGCGGGGAGTCGTCGAAGCCGACCACGGAGACCTCCTGCGGCACCCGCAGGCCCTGCCGCCGGGCGGCCCGGATCGCGCCGAGCGCCATCATGTCGCTGGCGCAGACGATCGCGGTGCACTCGCGGCCGAGCAGCGCGGTGGCGGCGGCCTGCCCGCCCTCCAGGGTGTAGAGCGAGTGCTGCACCAGGTGCTCGGCCACCTCCGCGCGGTCCAGGCCGAGTTGCTCGTGCATGGTGCGGACGAAGCCCTCGATCTTGCGCTGGACCGGCACGAAGCGCTTGGGCCCGAGCGCGAGGCCGATCCTGGTGTGGCCCAGCGAGGCGAGATGGGTGACCGCGAGGTCCATCGCGGCGCGGTCGTCCGGGGAGATGAAGGGCGCCTGCACGCGCGAGGAGAAGCCGTCGACCAGGACGAACGGCACGCCCCTGGCGCGCAGTTGCTCGTAGCGGGAGGTGTCGGCGGTGGTGTCGGCGTGCAGTCCGGAGACGTAGATGATGCCGCTGACCCCGCGGTCCACCAGCATGTCGGTCAGCTCGTCCTCGGTGGAGCCGCCGGGGGTCTGGGTGGCGAGCACCGGGGTGTAGCCCTGGCGGGTGAGCGCCTGGCCGATGACCTGGGCCAGCGCCGGGAAGATCGGGTTCTCCAGCTCAGGGGTGATCAGCCCGACCAGGCCCGCGCTGCGCTGCCGCAGCCGGACCGGGCGCTCGTAGCCGAGGACGTCGAGCGCGGCGAGCACCGACTGGCGGGTGGTGGCGGCGACGCCCGGCTTGCCGTTGAGGACGCGACTGACGGTCGCCTCGCTGACCCCTGCCTGGGCGGCGATGTCGGAGAGCCGTGCGGTCACAGGGGTGGACCCTACCGGGCGGGGGCCGGAAGGCTCACCAACCGGCCTTCCGGGACGGGCAGTTGACCCGGCCCCTGCTGACTCCTGCGGCATCGCGCTCCCTCGGCTACCGGCGGCCGAGGCGCCACCGGATGTCGTGATGATCCCCGCAACACCCACTCCTGGCAAGACCTTGCAACTCCTTGCGCAAGGAAGCCGCCGGGCATCGGTGCAGCACAGAGGGCGAGAGTCAGGGGCAATACACCCTCATCCGGACATCACGCCACCGCCCTTGCACTGTTTTGCTGCAAGGTCTTTCGCTTCGCTTTCCGCGCTGTTACGTTCTCGTCGCCCGGCAGCCGGAAGTCGTGCTGCTTCCCCCGGACATGGCGCAACGGGACCGCGCGGTGTCCTTGGGCCCCTCACCCTCAAGGAGATCTCATGCGGCGTGGCACAGCGGCCATCGCGCTGGCAGCGTCCCTGGCGCTCGCGGCGACGGCCTGCGGCAGCAGCGACGACGACGGCAAGGCGGACGGCCCCCTCACGATCACCTGGTGGGACACCTCGAACGCCACCAACGAACAGCCCGCCTACGAGGCCCTGGTCAAGGACTTCGAGAAGGCCAACCCGGGCATCAAGGTGGACTACGTCAACGTCCCCTTCGACAAGGCGCAGAACAAGTTCGACACCGCCGCGGGCAGCAAGGGCGCCCCGGACGTGCTGCGCGCCGAGGTCGGCTGGACCCCCGCCTTCGCCAAGAAGAGCTATCTGCTCCCGCTGGACGGCACCGAGGCCCTGAGCGACAAGTCGGCCTTCCGCCAGAACCTCGTCAAGCAGGCGCAGTTCGACGGCAAGACCTACGGCGTCCCGCTGGTCACCGACACCCTCGCCTTCGTCTACAACAAGGACCTGTTCAAGAAGGCCGGCATCACCGAGCCGCCCGCCACCTGGGCCGAACTGCGCGCCGACGCCGCGAAGATCAAGGCGAAGACCGGCGCCGACGGCTACTGGGGCTCCACCAAGGGCTACTACGCCCAGCCCTTCCTCTACGGCGAGGGCACCGACACCGTCGACGCCGCCGCGAAGAAGCGGACCATCACCTCCGCCGAGGCCGTCAAGGGCATCAAGACCTGGCAGGGCCTCTTCTCCGGCAAGGGCCTGCACAAGGCGGACACCACCGCGGACGCCTACGCCCACATCCAGGACGCCTTCGTCAACGGCAAGGCCGCCTCCACCCTGCAGGGCCCCTGGGAGATCACCAACTTCTACAAGGGCAAGGCCTTCAAGGACAAGGGGAACCTCGGCATCGCCCCGGTGCCCGCGGGCTCCACCGGCAAGGCGGGCGCCCCGACCGGCGGCCACAACCTCTCGGTGTACGCGGGCTCGGACTCCGCGCACCAGGAGGCCGCGCTGAAGTTCGTGGGCTTCATGACCTCCGCGAAGTCGCAGGAGACCATCGCACTGAAGAACTCCACGCTGCCGACCCGCGAGGACGCCTACACCGCGAAGGTGAAGGCCGACCCGGGCATCGCGGGCTTCCAGAAGGTGCTCGGCACCGCGCTGCCGCGGCCCGAACTGCCCGAGTACAGCTCGCTGTGGACGCCGCTCGACACCGAACTGCCGAAGATCGCCGGCGGACGGGTCTCCCTCGACAAGGGCCTGAAGAACGCGGACCTGGCCATGGCCGGTCTGCTGCCCGACTTCAAGAAGTGAGCCCGGTGGCCGCGGGCGACCGCGGCCACCCACCCGCCCCCGCACATCCCCGAGAAGGTGTCGCCTGATGACAGTCGCCGTCGACCGCGCGGCCACCGGGCGCGGACCACGCCCCGGTCTCCGCGCGCGCCTGGTCCGCTCCTACCGCCGCCACTGGTACGCGTACGCGATGATCGCCCCGGTCGTCATCGTCCTCGGCGTGCTCGTCGGGTACCCGCTGGCCCGCGGCATCTATCTGACCTTCACCGATGCCGACAGCCTCAACTCGGCCCGCACCATCGGCGTCAACCACATCGACGCCACCTACAAGTTCGTCGGCTTCGACAACTACGCCGACATCCTCTGGGGCCCGACCTCCGGCGACCGCTTCTGGTCGCACTTCGTGTGGACCATCGTCTGGACGGTCAGCTGCGTCGCCCTGCACTACGTGATCGGCCTCGGGCTCGCCCTGCTG
The DNA here is from genome assembly GCF_025643355.1 of Streptomyces sp. SCSIO ZS0520. Taxonomy (NCBI): domain Bacteria; kingdom Bacillati; phylum Actinomycetota; class Actinomycetes; order Kitasatosporales; family Streptomycetaceae; genus Streptomyces; species Streptomyces sp. SCSIO ZS0520. The sequence continues at coordinate 445,741 of NZ_CP092644.1, forward strand.
CTGCACCAGAAGCTGCGCGGCCGCACCGCCTACCGGCTGATGCTCATCCTGCCCTGGGCCGTGCCCACCTTCGTCACGGTCTTCTCCTGGCGGATCATGCTCGCCGACGGCGGCTTCCTCAACACCGCGCTCGGCTCGCTGCACCTGCCCCAGCCGGCCTGGCTGGAGGACCCCTTCTTCCAGCGCCTCGCCGCGATCATGGTGAACACCTGGTGCGGGGTGCCCTTCATGATGGTCTCGCTCCTCGGCGGCCTGCAGTCCATCGACGCGACGCTCTACGAGGCCGCCGAGATGGACGGGGCCAACGCCTGGCAGCGCTTCCGCTACGTCACCCTGCCGGGACTGCGCACGGTCAGCTCCACGGTCGTGCTGCTCGGCGTGATCTGGACCTTCAACCAGTTCACCGTGATCTTCCTGCTCTTCGGCACCGGCGCCCCCGACGCGCAGATCCTGGTGACCTGGGCCTACTACCTCGGCTTCGGCCAACAGCCCCGTGACTACGCCCAGTCGGCAGCGTACGGCGTACTGCTCCTGTCGATGCTGATCGTCTTCACCTCCCTCTACCGACGCTGGCTCGCCCGCGGCGAGCAGTTCGCCTCCTGAGGAAGGACACCGATGACCACCACCACCGAGCCGACGCCCGCCGAGGTCCGCCCCGCCGCGCCCGCCCCCGCTCCGGAGCGCGTGCTGCGGCGCGGGGAGAGCAGCCGGACGGCGCGGCTGCTCTCGCACACCGTCCTCAGCCTGGCCAGCCTGATCGCCCTCTTCCCCATCGTCTGGCTGGTCTTCCTCTCGCTGGGGCCGGACAAGGACGACTATCTGCACCCCTCGCGGATCCTCGACAAGGCGACGCTGTCCAACTACACCCATGTGCTCCAGGAGACCAACTTCTTCCAGTGGCTCGGCAGCACCCTGATCGTCTCGCTGGGCACCACCGTCATCGGGGTGCTGCTCGCCGCCACCACCGGCTACGCGGTCTCCCGGATGCGCTTCCCCGGCTACCGCAAGCTGATGTGGCTGCTGCTCGTCACCCAGATGTTCCCGATCGCCGTCCTCATCGTCCCGATGTACGAGATCCTCTCCGAGCTCCAGCTCATCGACAGCTACGGCGGGCTGATCCTGGTCTACTGCTCGACCGCGGTGCCCTACAGCGCCTGGCTGCTCAAGGGCTACTTCGACACCATCCCGGTGGAGATCGACGAGGCGGGCCGGGTGGACGGCCTCTCCCCCTTCGGCACCTTCCTGCGGCTGATCATCCCGCTGGCCAAGCCCGGCCTCGCGGTGGCCGCCTTCTACAACCTGATCACCGCCTGGGGCGAGGTCGCCTTCGCCTCCACCTTCCTGCTCGACGACGAGAAGTACACCTTCGCCGTCGGCCTCTCCAGCTTCGTCAGCGAACACGACGCCCAGTGGAACTACATGGCCGCCACCGCGGTACTCATCGCGGTGCCCGTCTCCGCCTTCTTCTACGTGGTGCAGAAGCACCTGGTCACCGGTCTGACGGCCGGGGGCACCAAGGGCTGAGCACCCCCGCCCACGCGCCCTGTCCCTCCCCCTCACGCAGCAAGGACGCCATGAGCCAGTACCTCGCCGACGGCACCCGCACCGCCACGCTGACCGCCGACGCCCGCCCCGGGTGGTGGCGCGACGCGGTGATCTACCAGGTCTATCCGCGCAGCTTCGCCGACGCCGACGGGAACGGCATGGGCGACCTGGCGGGGGTCCGCTCCCGGCTCGGCTATCTGCGCGAACTCGGCGTGGACGCGGTCTGGTTGAGCCCCTTCTACGCCTCCCCGCAGGCCGACGCCGGATACGACGTCGCCGACTACCGCACCGTCGACCCGATGTTCGGCGACCTCGCGGACGCCGAGGCCCTCATCGAGGACGCCCATACGCTGGGCCTGCGCCTCATCGTCGACCTGGTGCCCAACCACTCCTCGGACCGGCACGAGTGGTTCCGGCGGGCCGTCGCCGAGGGCCCCGGATCCCCGCTCAGGGGGCGCTACCACTTCCGCCCCGGCAAGGGGAAGGACGGCGAACTCCCGCCCAACGACTGGACCTCCCTCTTCGGCGGCCCCGCCTGGACCCGGCTCCCGGACGGCGAGTGGTATCTGCACCTCTTCGCCCCCGAGCAGCCCGACTTCAACTGGGAACACCCGGCGGTCGCCGACGAGTTCCGCTCCATCCTGCGCTTCTGGCTGGACAAGGGCGTGGACGGCTTCCGGATCGATGTCGCGCACGGCCTGGTCAAGCAGGAGGGCCTGCCCGACCTCGGCGACCACGAGGAGCTGCGGCTCCTGGACAACGGCGCGGTCCCCTTCTTCGACCAGGAGGGCGTGCACGAGATCTACCGCGACTGGCGCCGGCTGCTCGACGAGTACGCGGCCGAGGGCTCCGGCGGCCCCGGCGAGCGCATCTTCGTCGCCGAGGCCTGGACCCCGACGGTCGAGCGCACCGCCGCCTACGTACGCCCCGACGAGCTGCACCAGGCCTTCAACTTCCCCTATCTGAGCACCTCCTGGGACGCGGACGACCTCCGCGCGGTCATCGACCGCTCGCTGGAGGCGATGCGCCCGGTCGGCGCCCCGGCCACCTGGGTGCTCTCCAACCACGACGTCACCCGGCACACCACCCGCTTCGCCAACCCGCCCGGGCTCGGCACCCAGCTGCGCACCCCCGGCGACCCGGAGCTCGGTCTGCGGCGGGCCCGCGCGGCGACCCTGCTGATGCTGGCGCTGCCCGGCTCCGCCTACGTCTACCAGGGCGAGGAACTGGGCCTGCCCGATGTGGTGGACCTGCCGGACGAGGTGCGCCAGGACCCCTCGTACTTCCGCGCGCACGGGCAGGACGGCTTCCGGGACGGCTGCCGGGTGCCGCTGCCCTGGACGCGTAGCGGCTCCGCGCACGGCTTCGGCGAGGGCGGCAGCTGGCTCCCGCAGCCCGAGGGCTGGGGCGAGCTGAGCGTGGAGGCGCAGCAGGGGGTGCCCGGTTCGACCCTGGAGCTGTACCGCGCCGCGCTCGCCGCCCGCCGCGAACACCCGGCGCTCGGCGCGGGCGACTCCCTGACCTGGCTCGACGCACCCGAGGGTGTGCTCGTCTTCCGGCGCACCGCCGAGGACGGCACCCGCTTCTTCTGCACCGCCAACACCACCGGCGCCACGGTCCGCCTCCCGGCCCCGGGGCAGCTCCTCCTGGCCAGCACGGCCGAGCAGCCCGCCCGCGGCACCGAGGGCGAGGTGCTGCTGCCGCCCGACTCGACCGTGTGGTGGACCGCCTGAGCCCCTGGCCCCGCACGGTGGGCGGCCCGGCACCCCGGGCCGCCCGCACTCCCCCACCTCACCCGCACCTCGACAGCACCCCCACGTGCAAGGAGGAACCATGCCAAGGAGATACGCCGGACACACCCGAAGGACCCGCCGCCCCGCGCGGATCGCGCTCGCCGCGGCCGTGGCGGCCGCCGCCGGTCTCGGCGGCACCCTGCTCACCCCGCCCGGGCAGGCCGCGGCGGCCCCGCCCGGAGCGAAGGACGTGACCGCCGTCCTCTTCGAGTGGGACTACGACTCGGTGGCCGCCGAGTGCGGCCGCAGCCTCGGCCCCGCGGGCTACGGCTACGTCCAGGTCTCGCCGCCCGCCGAGCACATCCAGGGCGGCCAGTGGTGGACCTCGTACCAGCCGGTCAGCTACAAGATCGCGGGGCGGCTCGGGGACCGGGCGGCCTTCTCGAAGATGGTGGAGGCCTGCCACAGCGCCGGGGTCAAGGTGGTCGCGGACGCCGTGATCAACCATATGTCGGCCGGTTCGGGCACCGGGACCGGCGGCTCCTCGTACACCAAGTACGACTACCCGGGGATCTATGCCGCCGCCGACTTCGACGACTGCACCTCGGAGATCGTCGACTACCAGGACCGGTTCAACGTCCAGCACTGCGAACTCGTCGGCCTGGCCGACCTGGACACCGGTGAGGAGCACGTCAGGGCGGGCATCGCCGGATACCTGAACGACCTGCTCTCGCTCGGCGTGGACGGCTTCCGGATCGACGCGGCCAAGCACATCCCGGCCGAGGACCTGGCGGACATCAAGTCCCGGCTGAGCGACCCGGGGGTGTACTGGAAGCAGGAGTTCATCGCCGGTGGCGGGGAGGCCGTGCAGCCCGGGGAGTACACCGGCGTCGGCGATGTGCAGGAGTTCCGCTACGCCCGGGACCTCAAGCGGGTCTTCACCTCCGAGAAGCTCGCCTACCTGAAGAACTTCGGCGAGGAGTGGGGCTATCTGCCCGGCTCCCAGGCCGCCGTCTTCGTCGACAACCACGACACCGAGCGCAACGGCGAGACCCTCAACTACAAGGACGGCGCGGCCTATACGCTCGCGGGCGTCTTCATGCTGGCCTGGCCCTACTCCTCCCCCGATGTGCACTCCGGCTACGAGTGGAGCGAGAAGGACGCCGGGCCGCCGAACGGCGGCCGGGTGGACGCCTGCTACCAGGACGGCTGGAAGTGCCAGCACGCCTGGCCCGAGATCAGCTCGATGGTCGCCTGGCGCAACACCGCCCGCGGCCAGGACGTCACCAACTGGTGGGACAACGGCGGCAACCAGATCGCCTTCGGCCGGGGCGACAAGGCGTACGTGGCCCTCAACCACGAGTCCACCGAGCTGAACCGCACCTTCCAGACCGGGCTGCCCGCCGGGGAGTACTGCGATGTGCAGGGCAAGCGCACGGTGAGCGTCGACGGCTCCGGCCAGTTCACCGCCACGCTCGCCCCGGACACGGCACTCGCCCTGCACACCGGGGCGAAGGACTGCTGAGGGGGCGCGGCTCCTCGCGCCGAGGGGCGCGGCCCCTCGGGTGAACGGGCGCGGCTCGTCGAGGCAGCATCCGGTGTTCTCCCTGCCGTCTGTGCGCGGACGGCTCGGGGCACCGGGTGCTGCCTTTCCTCGTGGTTCCCCGGCTCCTGCCACGGCTCTTCGGGGCGCGGGTACGAGGGTCGCGATGCGCGCGGGCAGGGGGCCACGCGGGGCGCGGGTACGGCGGTCGCGCATGCCGCGTGTATTGCAGTCGTATGAAAGCTCCGGTGACCGTCCGCGTGGAGTTCGGGGCCGGGGCGAGGCCTTCACCGTACGGGCGCGGCAAGGCTGTTGACGCAGGTCAGCGCGGGGACGGCGGGGCGGCGGCCGGGGTCCCGGGGAGCGCGGGCAGCCGCTGCCGCGCGGGGTGAGCGGCGGACGGGCGGCTGTTGACGGCGGCAGGGTGCCCTGCGAGTCTCCGGCACATGCCCGTCACGACCCACCTCGTAGCGCGGCTCCACGTCGATCTGGAGCGCCTCGCCTCCGCGGCGTGTACGGGCCGCTCCGCCGCGACCGCCCGCGCCTGATCCCGGGCCGGCTGTCCGCCGGAGCCTTCCCCGCGAGCCCCTCCGGCGCTCCCGCTCCTCCGCACTCCCCCACTCCCGGTGATTCCGCCGGCTCTCCGGCTTCCGTCCGCGGCAGGCCCGCCGGGTGGTTCCCGCACTCCGAAGGGATTCCCATGACCTCCGCCCCCGCCACACACGCGCCCTCCCGCCCGGCCGCGTCCGCCCCCGAGACCTCCCCCGCCGTGACCGTGGAGAAGATCGGCGGCCGGGTCGGCGCGGTGATCGGCGGGGTACGGCTCGGCGGCGACCTCCCCGCCGAGACCCTCGCCGCCGTGCGGGCCGCGATCCTCGCCCACAAGGTGGTCTTCTTCCGCGGCCAGCACCACCTGGACGAGACGGAGCACGAGGCCTTCGCACGGCTGCTCGGCACCCCGGTGGCGCACCCCACCGTGCCCTCCCGGGACGGGCGCTACTCGCTCGGCATCGACTCCGGCTCCGACCTCGGCGGCCGGGCCAACCAGTGGCACACCGACGTCACCTTCGTACCGGCCTACCCCGCCTTCTCCATCCTGCGGGCGGTGACCATCCCCCCGTACGGCGGCGACACCCTCTGGGCCAACACCGCCACCGCCTACGAGCACCTGCCCGCCCCGCTGCGCACCCTGGCCGAGACGCTGCGCGCCGTGCACAGCAACGAGTACGACTACGTCGGGGCCCGGCCCGGGGCGAGCGAGAAGCAGCTGGCGAAGTTCCAGCAGGTCTTCCTCTCCACCCGGTTCACCACCGAGCACCCGGTGGTGCGGGTGCACCCGGAGACCGGTGAACGCACCCTGGTGCTCGGCAACTTCGTGCAGAAGATCCAGGGGCTGAGCGGGCAGGACTCGCGGCGCCTCGTCGAGCTGTTCCAGGCCCATGTGGAACGCCCGGAGAACACGGTGCGCTGGCACTGGGCGACCGGGGACGTGGCCATCTGGGACAACCGGGCCACCCAGCACTACGGCGTCGACGACTCCGACGACCACGACCGCGCGCTGCGCCGCGTCACCATCGACGGCGAGGTACCGGTCGGCGTGGACGGCCGCAGCTCGCAGCTGCTCACCCCGCGCGAGGTGCCGGAGCCCGCCTTCGGGGTGGCCTCGGGGGCGTCCGGCGCGGCGGACGCGGCGGACGCCGCCTGACGGACGGCGCTCCGCCGGACGGCCGCCCGGCGGAGGGCGGTACGGATCCGGGTCCGCCGCGGGGCGTCAGCGCGCGGGGCGGCGCAGCTGCCGCCACACCGCCTTGGCCGCGTTGTGCCCGCTCATGCCGTGCACCCCGGGTCCGGGCGGCGTCGCGCTGGAGCAGAGGAAGACCGCGGGGCGGGGCGTGCGGTACGGGGCGAGGGTCAGCCTCGGGCGCAGCAGCAGTTGCAGCCCGTCCGAGGCGCCGCAACCGATGTCCCCGCCCACGTAGTTGGCGTTCTTCGCGGCCATCTCGGGCGGCCCCGCCGTGGCCCGGGCGAGCACCCGGTCCCGGAACCCCGGGGCGAAGCGCTCCAGTTGGCGTTCCACGGTCTCGGTGAAGTCGCCGCGCCAGCCGGCCGGGACATGCCCGTACGCCCAGAAGACCTGCTTGCCCTCGGGGGCGCGGCCGGGGTCGGCGAGGGAGGGCTGCACGGTGATGAGGAAGGGCTCGGTGGGCGGCCGGTCCTCGCGGGAGACGGCCCGCAGGGCGGCGTTGATCTCCCGGGGGCCGGCGCCGACGTGGACGGTGCCCGCGCGGCGGGCGTCCTCGGAGATCCAGGGCACCGGGCCGTCCAGGGCGTAGTCGATCTTGAACGAGCCGGGGCCGTAGCGGTAGCCCGCGTAGTAGCGGCCGAGGCCCGCGATCCGGGCGAGGGCGGTCGGCGAGGTGTCGAAGACATAGGCGCGGGCGGGCGGCAGATCGTCGAGGCGCTTGACCTCGAAGTCGGTGTGCACGCTGCCGCCGAGGTCCCTCAGATAGGCGGCGAGGGCCTCGGAGATGCGCCCCGAGCCGCCGCGCGCGACCGGCCAGCCCACCGCGTGCGCGGCCAGCGCGAACACCAGGCCCACCGCCCCGGTGGCCGGACCCGTCAGCGGCGCCCTGATATGGGCGACGAGACCGGCGAGCAGGGTCTTGGCGGGCTGGTCGCGGAAGCGCCGCAGCAGCCAGGTGGCGGGCGGCCCGCCCGCGAGGCCGAAGCGCGCGAGGGTCAGCGGATCGCGGGGCAGCGCGGTGCCCGGCAGCTGCATGAAGTCGCGCGCCAGCGTCTCCCATCTGCCCGCGAAGGGGGCCACCAGGCGCCGATAGATGACCGCGTCGTGCGCGCCGAGGGAGGCGCCGGTCTCCGCGACGGAGCGGGCGAGCACCGCGGCGGAGCCGTTCGGGAGCGGATGGGCCATCGGCAGCGGGGCGTGCAGCCACTCCAGGCCGTAGCGCGCCAGCGGCATGGTGGAGAAGACGGGTGAGCCCGCGCCGAGCGGATGGGCCGCCGAGCAGGGGTCGTGCAGGAAACCGGGCAGGGTGAGTTCCTCGGTGCGCGCCCCGCCGCCGAGGGTGTCCCGGGCCTCGAAGAGGGCGACATCCATGCCCCGGCGGGCCAGTTCGACCGCGGCGGTCAGCCCGTTGGGGCCCGCGCCCACCACGACCGCGTCGAGCATCGAAGGCACCTCGGACTCCTTTGTCAGCGGGCGACCACTCGCCTCAGGATATGCCGGGTGCCCTGCGGCCCGGTGGCCGGGCCGAGCCGCGGTCGCACCCGCTCAGGCACCCGCCGCGAGCAGCCCGGCTATCCGCCGCGCGGTGGCCTCGTCCCGGGCCGCGGTGAAGGGCAGTGCGTTGCCCCCGGTGATCCGGAAGGGCACGCCCTCGCGGGTCAGGTGGGCGCCGCCCGCCTCCTCCACCAGGAGCAGGCCCGCGGCGTGGTCCCAGGCCGCCTCCCAGGAGAAGGCGGTCGCGTCCAGCTCGCCGCGCGCCACCGCCAGGTACTCCAGCCCCGCCGAGCCGCAGGGCCGGGGCCGTATGCCCTCGGTCCGCAGGGTGAGCAGGGCCTGCTTCTGCTCCTCGGTGGTGTAGTCGGGGTGCGAGGTCGCGACCTCGAGTATCCGGTCCTCGGCGGGGGCGCCCGGGGCGAGGGGGCGGCCGTCGAGGGTGGCGCCCCGCCCGCGTACCGCGACCGCGAGCTGGTCGAGGGCGGGCGCGAAGGTCCAGGAGGCGTGCAGGACGCCGTGGTGCGCCAGGGCGACCAGGGTGCAGAAGCCGGGGTCGCCGTGGACGAACTGCCGGGTGCCGTCCACCGGGTCGACGATCCAGACCGGGGCGTCCCCCTGGAGTGCCCGGTAGGTGTCCGGGTCGGCGTGCACGGCCTCCTCGCCGACGACGACGGAGCCGGGCAGCAGCCGGGTGAGCGCGGCGGTCAGGTGCTCCTCGGCGCGGCGGTCGGCGACGGTGACGAGATCGTGCGGGCCGTTCTTCTCGACGATCTCGTGGGCCGCGAGCTGCCGGAACCTGGGCATGACCTCCACGGCCGCCGCCTTGCGGACGGCCTCTTCCACCGCGGACAGGCCGGTTGCGAGAAAGTCTTCGATCATGCCCCCATGACACCACGCGGGTCTGACATCCCGTACCGGCCCGGTGAAGCCCCCGTTGAGCGCGGGTGAAATCAGCGCGCCGCCCCGGCAGCCCCCCGACAGCCGCGTCCGGCTCTCGGCCGCCCGCGCGCGGCCCGTCCGCGCGGCCTGCGCGCCCGTCCCCCCGGCCGCATCCGCGGATCTCCGGCTACGAAGCGCTGCCCACCGCGTCCGACTCCACGCCGCGGCTGTCCTGCCCGGGCACGCGCGCCGCCGCGGAGGAGGCCGCCCGGCCGTCTCGCAGCCGGAGCTCCGCGCGGCCGGACTCCGGGTCGCGCTCCAGGACCACGTACCGGCTGAGGACGGCGAGGGCGACGAGGCAGCCGCTCATCTCCAGGCCCTCCTCCACGATCGTCCCCAGCATGAGCACGGTGCTGTAGTCGTTCTCGTGCGCCCATCCGTTGAACGCCTCGGTCAGCAGCGCCCCGCCCAGGTACACCGCCAAGGCGCTCAGCAGGCCGACCCGCAGCTCACGCGGCAGCCTCCGCGCCCAGAGCACCGCGCACACGGTGCCCGCGGCCGCGAGGAGCGCCCCGGGCACCACCCAGGCGTGGGTCGGCAGCGAGACCCCGGCCCACTCCTTCCACGACTTGCCGAACTCGCCGAGCCGCTCGTGCAGGGAGACCGTCTCGTCGATGCTGAGCAGCGTGGTGGCCGCCGCGAGCCCGAGCCAGGACAGCCGCCCGGGGCGCGCGCCGCTCCCGCTGAGCATGGCGGCGATCAGCGCCACCCCCGCCACGGCGAGCAGCAGCGTGCTGTTCCACCAGGCGGGCAGGTTGGTCTCCAGGTCGACGTTCACCAGCCTGCGCAGGCTCGGTATCCGGTCGTAGTGGTTGTAGGCGCGCGTGCCGAGGTCCGCGAGGAGCAGGGCCGCGGTGACGCAGGCGGCTAAACGCAGGAGGGGGCGCGACGGCGGCCGCTGGAGCTCACCCACGATCCGGTCATGGGTTCGAATGTCGGTCATGCGCATGGAGGCTATCGGCTCGACCGGAGCGCGAACTCCCCGGGGTGCCCCGGTCAGCGCCCTCAGCGCGGCGCCGCGGACTCCCCGGGCGCCCGGTACCAGGCCGAGCGGCCGAGCCTGCCGGTGCTGCCCAGGTCGATCGGCGCGGTCGGCCGCACCACCTCGGGCTGCGCCCCGGCCACCGCGGCGGCCTCGACGTAGGCCGCGTTCACCGGCGGCTTCGAGGTGTCCTGGTAGGTGTTGCGCCAGGCGAGGCTCGCGTGCAGCGACTCGCCGGGGCGGAGCGTGAAGGAGCGCGGCGCCTCGTCCCGTACGCCTCCCGCGATGGCCGAAGTACCGCGCAGGATCCGTACGTCGAGGGGTTCCCGATCGGCGCCGAGGAGCCGCAGCCGGGGGTAGCCCGCGAGCGTCTTCACCGCGCGTCCGCAGTTGGTGACGGTGAGCCGTTCGACGCGCAGCCCCATCGCCGCGTCCGGCTGGCCCATCGCCATCCGCAGCCCGGAGGCGGGGCAGGGCCCGGGGCTCCCGGCGGGCGCGCTCGGGTCCGTGCCGTACGGGGTGCGGTGGATGTCCACCGGCTCGGTGCGGATCGGGGCGGGTGCGCCGGAGGGGGCGGTCGCGGGGGTGCCGGAAGGGGCGGTCGCGGGGGTGCCCGTGGCCGCGGCACCCCGGGCACTGCCGCCGGGCTCCGTACCGCAGCCGGTGGCGAGCAGGCACAGCGCGGCGGTCAGGATCAGGGCACCGGGGAACGCCGGAGGACGCGGGGCGGCGCGGAAGGCTCTCACGGCGTGATCATGCCACGCGCCCGGACCCGGCGGGGCCTCGCGGCCGTCCGGCCCCGAACCGCCTCAACTGCCCGCATCCCGGCACCTCTTGAAGCCCAGGACTCGCAGTAGTATAAATCTCGTACTAGTGGGAGATCCGAAAGCGGGGGACGTGAGCCCATCACACGGCGCGTGGATACGCGCCTGCCTGCAGCTCTGCCTGCTCGGCATCCTGGACAGCGAGGGCGAGAGCTACGGCTACGCGCTGATCAACCGGCTCGCCGAGGCAGGGCTCGACGGGGTCAAGCCCGCGACGCTGTATCCGGCGCTGACCCGGCTCGCCGAGGAGGGCGCCGTGGCCGTCCGCTGGTCGCCGGGCGAGAGCGGTCCGGGGCGCAAGTACTACGCGCTCACCGACCGGGGACGCGCGCGGCTCGCGGCGGACAGGTCCGACTGGCAGGACTTCATCACGACCGTCGGCACGCTCACGGGGGCACCATGACCGCAAGGGACACCATCGACTGGGCCCGCGAGGAGGACGCCCGCTGGGCCGCCGCCTTCGAGCTGCGGCTCGTCCTGCACCACGAGGTCCCGGCGGCGCTGCCCGGTCAGGCGCTCGCCGAAGTCCGGGAGCTGACCGAGGAGTCGGGGGCACCGGCCGAGGAACTCCTCGGGGATCCGCGCGCCTACGCGGACAGCGTCGCCGCCGAACGCGTCGGCGAGAAGCACACCGGCGCCGTCGACCTGTCCGGGCTCACCCCCGCCCAGCGCTTCCGCTCCCTCGGCTATGCCGCCGCCCTCACCGCCGCCGTGCTGACCTGCGTGCACTGGGCGCAGGAAGGCATGCGGGTCCGGATCTCCCCCGCCGCCGGGCTGTTCGCGGTGCTCCTGACCGCCGCGGTGCTCGCCTGCGGGGTCGCCGCCGGGCTGTACAACGCGGGGCGGCACCGGGCGATGAGCGGCTGGTGCCTCGCCGCGGCCGGGCTCCTCTCGGGGGCGATCGCGGCCGGGACGGGCCTCTCCGACGACCCGCTGTTCAAACTGCCCACCCCCGTGGTCCTGATCGTCTCGGCGCTGCTCGCCGCCACGGTGCGCACCTTCTCCGGCCCCGGCACCGACGACTGGTTCCGCGGGCCCGCCGAGGAACCGGACGACGCGCGCTGGATCCGCCGCCTCGGCGGGCTGCTCCGCGGCCGCCACGGGCTCGGCTTCCGGGAGGCCCGCGGCCACACCGCCGAGGTCCGCTCGCATCTCGCCGCCTCCGGCACCGGCGCCCAACAGGCCTACGGGGACGTCGCGGTGTACGCGGCGCGCCTCGCGGGCAAGGCGGGCCGGGGCCGGCGCAAGGAGCGCCGCCGACGCCTCGCCTTCGGCGGCCTCACCGCCCTGGTGCTCCTCGCCGACGAGCAGTACGTACGCCGTGGCGAGTTCGGCGCCTACCAGTTCTGGCTGGTGCTCGGGGTCCTGGCGCTCTTCCTGTGGGAGGCCCTGGTCCGCCCCCGCCTTCAGCGGCGCACCGGATAGCCGCCGCCGGGCCCGCCCCCGTACGAGAACGGACCCGGCACCCCGCTCACCCCTCCACGCGCACCGCGCCCCCCGCGGGGATCCGCACCGGCCGCCGGTGCCCGCCGATCACCACGGTGGTACGCGCCCCCGGCCTGCCGTGCAGCGTGGCCTCGGTGACCCGGCCCGCGCGCCAGCGCAGGTCCACGGTGAAGCCGCCGCGTACGCCCAGGCCCCGCGCGCTGCCCGAAGCGGACCAGGCGCCGGGCAGGGCGGGCAGCAGTTCCACGCGGCCCGGCCGGGACTGGACCAGCATCTCGGCCATCGCGGCCGGGATGCCGAAGTTGGCGTCGATCTGGAAGACCGAACTGGTGGCGCCGAGCCGGTACATGTCGAAGAAGTTGGGCGCGCTGCCGTTGCCGTGGTCCACCGAGGGCTTCAGGACCGCGAGCACCAGCCGGTAGGCCCTGTCGGCGTTCTTCAGCCGGGCCCAGCACAGGGCCCGCCAGGCGCTCGCCCAGCCGTAGGTGTCCATGCCGCGCGCCGTGAGCAGCGCGGTCGCCCCCTCGACGATCTCCTTCGGCGAGTCCTCGACGGTGATCCGGTCGCCGGGGAAGAGCCCGGCGAGCGGCGAGAGATGGCGGTGCGTGGTCTCGCCGAGGTTCTCGTCGGTCATCCACTCCTGGAGCCAGCCCGTGGTACGGCTGACCCCCGGCAGGTGCAGCCGGTCCTGGAGCCCTCCGATGGTCCGCGCGTAGTCGCCGTCGCGGCGCAGGACGGCGGCGGCCGTGCGGTAGTTGCGGAACAGCTGCCAGACGAGTTCCTGGGCGTAGGTGATGCCGCGGGCGTCGGTGGGGCCGTGCTCGGCGGACCAGTCGTGGTCGTCGATCAGCACCTCGCGGCTCTCGCCGGTGGCGGGATCGGTGACCGTGGTGGTGATCAGCCGCGCCTCCCAGAACTCGCAGGCGCCCTTGAGCAGCGGGTAGATCCGGCGCAGTCGGCCGGTGTCCCCGGTGTACTGGTAGTGCTCGAAGAGCGAGTTGCACAGCCAGGCGTTGCCGGGCGGATGCCACCACCAGCCGTTGCCGCCCCAGACATTGGTGGAGATGGCGACGGTCCAGCCCGCGATCTTCCCGGAGGTGTTGCGGAAGCCGTTGCGGGGGTCGTTGAAGAGCTCCCGGGTCGCGGACTCCCAGTGCGGCAGCTGGCTCAGGCAGTAGTCGGTGAGGGTCTCGAAGCACTCCGGCAGCCCGAGGCGGTCGGGCAGCCAGTAGTTCATCTGCACATTGATGTCGGTGTGGTAATCGCTCATCCAGGCCGGGTCGTCGCGGTCGATCCACAGCCCCTGGAGGTTGAGCGGCAGCCCGCCGCCGCGCGAGCCGCAGATCATCAGATACCGGCCGAACTGCAGGTAGGAGGCCTCCAGTTCGGGATCGGGCGCGGAACCCTCGGCGGCTCGCGCGGCGAGCCGGGCCGGGGTGTCCAGGGCCCGCTGCTCCGCGCTGGAGGTGCCGAGGCTGACCGCGGTGCGCCGGTGCAGCCGCTGGTAGTCGGCGACATGGGTGGCGAGCAGCGCCTCGCCCCCGGCCCTGGCCGCCGCCTCGGCCTTCGCGACGGCCAGGGCCAGCGGTTCGCGCTCCGGGTCGAGGTACCCGGTCTCGGGGCGCGCCGTGTAGTTGGTGCCGCCGGAGACGATGAGCAGGACCTCCGTACAGCCCGCGAAGGTGATCCGTGAGCCCGCCGCGGAGACCTTTCCGCCGCGGACCACCGCCTTCACGAGGGCCGCGTACGCCAGCGCGTTGGGCAGCTCGGCGGCGAAGGACACCGTCGCGGCCCCGCTGTCGGCGCGTACCGTCTCGCCGCGCGTCCCCGCGAGCTCCAGCGCGCCGGTCAGCACACCGCCGCCGCGCTGCCCGAGCCGCACCACGAGGACGTCGTCGGGGGCGCTGGCGTACACCTCCCGCCGATGGTCGGTGCCCTCGAAACCGTAGGCCGCGGTCACCAGGCCGTTGCTGAGGTCGAGGGTGCGCCGGTAGCCGGTGACGGCCTCCGGGGTGTGGCCCGCGACCTCCAGCCGGAGCCGGCAGAGCTGCCCGAAGCTGCCGAAGTCCTCCGCGCCGTACGGGAATTGGCCCTCGTCGTCCAGGGCGGCATTGGGTCCGCCGGTCCACATCGCGGCGTCCGTGACGGTGAACTCCTCCCGCGCCGGATGCCCGCTGCCCAGCGCCCCGAGGCGTCCGTTGCCGACCGGCAGGCCCTCCCGCATCAGCGCGCCGGGGGCTCCGGGGCTGCGGTACCAGAGGGTCAGCGCCTCGGCCGCCGGGACCAGCGGCGCACTCTCCGGCCGGGTCACCGCCGCGGCCGGCGGCGCGAACTCGGGCACCGCGGCGAGCGAGAACGCGGCACCGGCGACGGCACCGGCACGCAGCACTCCACGCCGGGACAGGGCACCCTCCGCGGGGGTACCGGAAGAGGGGGATGCGGGGGGTGTCATGGCGGGTCCTTCGTCCGGGGGGTGGGGACGGGATCTCGGAGGCGACATCTCGGGGACGGGACCCCGTGCAGCAAGGTCCCGCGCCCTTCGGAAGCGAGCGACCGGAGGCACGGGCCACCGCTCGGCATCCGCCCGCCTGCGCCGAAGCCCGGGTCGAACTCCGAACGCCGAGTGCCTGACGGCTGACGGCTGACGGCTGACGGCTGACGGCGCGCCCTTCGCCTCACCAGAGATCCGATCAATCTGCGCAGAATCTAGAGCGGGGTTGGGGCAAGACGCAAGAGTTAGGACACAAATCCCCTCATGTGGCGAGCAGTACGAGAGAAACCCTCGGAGGTCTCACCTTCACGTTCCGACCAATACACCCGAGGTATCGACGCGGTACGGGCGCCAGAGCCGGAAGGTCGATCCGCGCCCTCCCGCCTCAGCCCGCTCCTCCCCGCTCCTCCCGGCCCTCCCCCGCCTCAGCCCCCGACGCCCGCCACCCGCAGGGCGTGCACCAGGTTCCCGGCGCAGACCGGGGAGATCTCCGCCGCCTGGCCGCGCAGCAGCGGGACCAGTCGGGCGGGGGCGAGTTGGGCGAGGTCCGCGGCCTCCTGGGCGCTGCGCGTACGCAGGAAGCTGTCCAGCACCGCGTGGACTTCGCGGTGCCGCCCGCTCTCCGCGAGCCGCAGCACCGCGGCGCCGATCTCGGCGGGCGGGCGCCCCGCGCCCTGCCGCAGCAGATGCGCGGCGTCCTGGGCGCGACCCCCGGCGGTGAGGGCGTCCGCCACCGCGACCAGGCGTTCGGTGGGCAGCGAGGACACCTCCCACAGCAGGGTGTCCCAGTCCGCGGCCAGCCCCGAGCGGCCGAACAGGGCGGCGATCCGCGGGAATCTGGACGCGGGCCACTGGGCGGCCTCGGCGAGCAGGATGTGCGCCTCTCCGGTCCGGCCCGCCGTCCGCAGCCGGAGCAGGGCGGCGATCATCTCGGCGATCTCCCGGTCCACGGCGGTCTCCCGGTCCACCGCGGTGTCCGCCTCCGGGCCGGTGCCCCCGCGCGGGCCGCTCTCGTCGGGCACCGCCCGCCCCTCGTCCCGAACTCCCGCGAAACGGGCGCCCCTTGGCGTTGCACCCCCCACCGCCGGGAGCGCCGCCCCCAACTCGGGCAAGGCGGGCTCGCTCTCCGCCACCGCCCCGGCGAACCTGGCCCCACCGCGCGCCCGGCGCCGCTGCCGCGTCCCGGCGGTGGCCTGCTCGGGCACCACCGCCGTCTCTCCCGGACGGGGCTCGGCCACGGAATCCGCCTCCGCCGGACGAGGCCCGGGCACGGAATCCGCCTCCGCCGGACGGGGCCCGGGCACAGAACCCGCCTCCGCCGGACGGGGCCCGGACGCAGAATCCCCCTTCGCGGGACGAGGCTCGGGCACAGCCACCGAGCGCCCCTCGCCGGACCGGCCCCCAGCAGCCCCGGCGGCAGCACCCAGCCCACGCCGGACCGACTGCCTCTGCTCCAACACGCCCAGCCGGAACCGGAGTTCGGCGCAGCGCGCCCGCGCCCGGTGCTGGTCGTCCCGGGCCCAGGAGAGTTCGTACGCGATCTCGCGGGCCCGGGTGGCGGAGTCGGCGGCGGAGAGCCGGGACGCCAGTTCCTGGAGCCGTCCGGTGGCCCGGCGCTGCTCGCCGAGCATCAGCTCCAGCCTGTCGAGCAGCGCCTCGCGTCCGCCGCTACGCGCGTCATATGCGGCCGCGCAGGCGCCGTGCAGGGCGCGCGCCCGGGGCCTTTCGGCTGCCGCCGCCTCGGCGCCCTCGTGTGCGGCGAGGTCCTGGAGCAGGGCCTCCACCACGTCCCAGGGCAGCACCTCCCGGCCCTCGGCGCAGGCGCGCATGCCCTGGGGATCGCGCTGCCAGAACACGCCGTACCACCCCGCACGCGGATCGAGGCGCGCCAGCAGCGCGCCCCAGTAGTCCACGAACTCCCGTATGTGTACGGGTAGTTGTTCCGCCGCCATCGAAGCTGCCCCCCGTCAGACCGGAAGCCGTGCAAGGAGACAGCAAACACCCCGCGTGTTACGGGCTCGCTACGCAGAGCTTTCACGCCCTGCCCGCCGCGCCCGCATGACCTCGGGACAGGGGCCCTCACGCGCAGGGGGCCGGGGAAGCCATCGGCCTCCCCGGCCCCCTCCGGTCGCATCCGCTACCGGCCCTCGGGCCGGACCACCCGCGGTCGGGACGTACTAGCGGTCGTCGGGCCGGACCACCATGGCGGAGCCGCCGCCCCGGCGTTCGGTCTCGGCGGCGGCGAGCCAGCGTCCGTCGCCGAGGCGCTGCACCCCGGTGGCCGCGCCGATCTCGGGGTTCTGGGTGAAGGCGTGCCCGAGTTCGCCGAGCCGGTCCTTCAACGGGCTGTTCCACAGGCCCGGTTCGAGCTCGGTGGCCGCCTGGTTGCGCTGACTGGCGCGGGGCGCGGCGATCGCGTCGACCAGGGGCATACCGCGGTCCAGGAAGTTGGTGAGCGTCTGGAGCACCGTGGTGATGATGGTGGCGCCGCCGGGGGTGCCGAGGGCGAGGACCGGGCGGTGCTGCGCGTCGAGGACGATGGTCGGTGAGATCGAGGACCGCGGGCGCTTGCCGGGCCCCGGCAGGTTGGGATCGTGGACGGCCGGGTCCGCGGGGGCGAAGGAGAAGTCGGTGAGCTCGTTGTTGAGCAGGAAGCCGCGGCCCGGGACGGTGATGCCGCTGCCGCCGGTCTGCTCGATGGTCAGCGTGTACGAGACGACGTTGCCCCATTTGTCGGCGGCGGTGAGGTGGGTGGTGTTCTCACCCTCGTAGGTGGTGGGGGCGGCCTTGTCCCCGGTGCCGCAGTCGGCCGGGTGGCGGGGGTCGCCGGGGGCGAGCGGGCTGGACAGCGCCTTGTCGTCCTTGATCAGGCAGGCCCGGCTGTCGGCGAAGCGCTGGGAGAGCAGCTCCTTGGCGGGGACGTCCTCGAAGGCCGGGTCGCCGACCCAGCGCCCGCGGTCGGCGAACCCGATCCGGCTCGCCTCGATGTAGCGGTGCAGATACTGCTCCTCGGACAGCTTCGAGAGGTCGCTGCCCTCCAGGATGTTCAGGGCCTCGCCGACGGTGGTGCCGCCGGAGGAGGACGGGGCGATGGAGTAGACGCCGAGCCCGCGGTAGGAGGTGCGGGTGGGCGCCTGGCGCTTCGTCCGGTAGGCCGCGAGGTCCTTGGTGGTCAGCGCCCCGGGCCGTACCGTGCGGCCGGAGTCCGGGTCGACCGGCGGCTTGTTCACCGTACGGACGATGTCCTTGCCGATCGGTCCGCGGTACAGGGACTCCACGCCGTGCCGGCCGAGTTCGCGGTAGGTGCGGGCGAGGTCGGGGTTCTTCAGGGTGCTGCCGACGGCGGGCGGGGCGCCGCCGGGCAGGAAGAGCTCGGCGCTGGCCGGGAAGTCCTTGAAGCGGTCCGCGTTGTCGGCGGTCTGCTGGCGGAAGGTCTTGTCCACGGTGAAGCCGTGCCGGGCGAGCCGCTCCGCCGGGCGCAGCACCGCGCCGAGCGGCCTGCTCCCCCAGGCGTCGAGGGCGCTGCGCCAGGTGGCCGGGGTCCCCGGGGTGCCCACCGAGAGCCCGCTGGTGACCGCGTCGTCGAAGGGGATCGGCTTGCCGTCCTCCAGGAAGAGGCCCTTGTCGGCGGAGGAGGGTGCGGTCTCGCGGCCGTCCAGGGTGTGCACGCTGCGGGTGCGGGCGTCGTAGTAGACGAAGTAGCCGCCTCCGCCGACCCCGGCCGAATAGGGCTCGGTCACACCGAGGGCGGCGGCGGTGGCCACGGCGGCGTCGACCGCGTTGCCGCCCTTGCGCAGCACCTCGATGCCCGCGGCCGAGGCGTCCGCGTCGACGCTGGCCACCACCCCGCCGTGGCCGACGGCGACCGGTGACTTCGCCGGGTCCCGGCCGGTGTCCGGGGCGGCGGGGGGCGCCGTCGCGCCGATCCCCACCAGGGTGGCGGCAGCGGCGAGAAGAGAGAGTTTCCGCGCGAGCGGGCGGCGCATCCGTACCTCCAGTGGCAAGCGTCCCCGCAGAGTAGCCGGAGCCCTCACCCCTTTCCAGGACCTCTCGAACCTTCGTGCCCCCGGCCGCTAGCATGCGCGCCCATGACAGACGAACTGCGCCTGATCCTGCTGGGCCTGGCGGTGGCGGTCCTCGGCGCCGCCCTCGGCTGGCTGGTCCGCTCCTCGCTGTGGCGCCGGGGCCTGCGCCGCAGGCAGTCCTTCTTCGGTCTGCCGCCCAGCGCGGAGTGCCTGCTCGTGGTCGACCGGGAGGCGGGCGCCGCGGAGTTCACGGTCACCCGCCATGACGTCTTCGCGCTGCTCGAACTCTCCCCGCTCATCAAGGAGTGCGGGGCGCACGCGCAGGTCCACGGCCATGATGCGCCCCTGCAGAGCCTCGGGGAGCGCACCGAGTTCTGCGTGGGCGGCCCGGAGTCGAGCCGCCGGATGGCCCTGCATCTGCGGTCGCTGCTGCCGGGCGTGCGGGTGCACTCCGATCCCGAACTGGGGCCCCGCCACGGCGAGTTCCGGATAGGCAGCGAGACCTACCCGATGGAGCAGGGTGTCACCGAGTACGTCCTGCTCGCCCGGCTCACCGCCGGGGAGGGGCCCGAGGAGCGCCCGGCCTTCCTCTTCTGCGGCCAGCGCGCGATCACCCACCAGGCGGCGGCCCGCTATCTCGCCCGCCACCATCAGCGTCTGCACCGCAGGTACGGGCGGCGCCCCTTCGTGCTGCTCCTGAAGGTGGTCAACTCCCAGGCGTACGGCCCCGATGTGGTCGAACTGGTCGCCGATGTGACCCGCAAGGCGCGCACCGCCCCGGCCAAGAGCGCGAAGGACGGGAAGGACGGGAAGAGTGAGAAGGACGGGAAGAGCGACAAGAGCGAGAAGGGTGAGAAGAGCGAGGCCTAGGGCGGGCCCCGGAGAGCCACGAGCACACCGTGCGGTCTCCGCCCGTCGCCACCGCGCGGCACCCTCCCCCGCGGTGGACTCCCCCCGGAACCAAGGGAGCGGCACCCCCGCCATCCTCAGGTGGCGTGGTGCCGCTCGGCCTCGGCGAGCCGGACAGTCCGGTGCGCGTGCGGCGTCCGGCGGTTGCTGTC
Organism: Streptomyces sp. SCSIO ZS0520; assembly: GCF_025643355.1. Lineage (NCBI taxonomy): Bacteria > Bacillati > Actinomycetota > Actinomycetes > Kitasatosporales > Streptomycetaceae > Streptomyces > Streptomyces sp. SCSIO ZS0520. The sequence continues at coordinate 465,568 of NZ_CP092644.1, forward strand.
CCGCTCCGCAATGAGCACAACCCGACCGGTGGCGGTGCAGCTGACCTTCTTCCCGCCGGGCTCCGCACACTGGTTCGTGGCGGTGCCGCTGCGCGAGGAGTGATCTCCGGCTGCTGCCGGGCGGGCTCGGCCCTGCGAGCTACTGGCGGACCGGGCACCTGCCGCACCCGGTCGTTTTCCTCCCTGGTCCGCGGGCCCTCGCCCGCCCGGCCAGGTGCCCGGGTCCGAGGACCTGGCGGGCGGGCCGTTGCCGGATAGGTGCCTCGACGTCACTCAGCTCGATCAGAAGATCGACAACCATGCCAAGTCCTGCCCACTTTCTGTGTCGGTCCGCGCAAACTATCCACCGCAATATGGGACTTATTGGACGACACGCACTGATCACCATTAACCGTATCTTCAGGAATCCTGGCTCTTCGCACCACCGGATCCCCGGGCTCCCCGCTCTCCGGGCCCCCGATGCGTCGGGGTCCCCGGCCGCCGCGCCCCTGCCTCCTCCGGGCTCCCGCGGCCCGGCCCGCGCCGCTCAGGCCTCGGCGGCCTCGGCGTAGATCTGGGTCAGCTCGGGGGCGCCGTTGACCGCCCAGTCCAGGCCCGCCTCGACGACCTGGAGCTCGCGGCCGGAGGCGAGGCGCACCACCGGATGGCCGCCGGGCCACACGTGCCAGAGCGCGCCGGGCACACTGCGGGTGATCACGGTGCCGAGATAGAGCCCGGCGTCGTTGCCGAGCCAGGGCAGCAGCTCCGGGTCCTCGCGCCAGCGCGGGAGGAGCTGGTCGAGGGCCTGGAGCGAGGCGGGTGAGTCGTCGAGGGTGAGACCGGCGACCGCGGCCTGCGAGCGCAGCAGCTCGCACTCGGAGAGCAGCTCGCCGACCCCTTCGGGATCATCCTCGAACACACCCGCGAGACCGCTTTCGCGGCGCTCCGCCTGCCGCTTGCGCCAGTTGTCCAAGAAGGGGATGTTCATACCGCCAGGGTGACACTGCCCGGCACCCCCGCACCACAGGCACGCGCGGCCCGGTGACGTACGCGCCTGTTCGCGCCCCGTTCATGCGTGGCTCATTGACGCGTTCCTGCCGTCTTCCTACGTTCATGGCGCCTCGATCCCTTCCCGCTACCGCAAGGAGCACGCGTGCGCCCTCGCCTGTGGACCACGGCTGCCGTACTCGCCTGCTTTCTGGCCCTGCCGCCCTGGCCCCCGGGGACCGCGCGCGCCGAGTCCGCCGCCACCGGGCAGCCGCTGGAGCGGCTCTACGACAACACCGCGGTCGGCGTGGACGGGCAGCCCTCCGGCACCGGCTTCGACGGGGCGGGAAACGCACTTTCGGCCGGTGATCTCGCCGCGGCGGGCTGGACCCCGGGCCGCACCCTGACCCTCGGTGGCGCCACCTTCACCCTCCCCCGCTACGCGCCGGGGCGCCCCGACAACCTCGTCGCCGACGGCCAGCGGGTACGCCTGACCGGCCGCGGCTCCTCGCTCGCCCTGCTCGTCGCCGCGACCGGCGGCCCCGCGACGGGCACCGGCACCCTCCGCTACCGCGACGGCTCCCGGCAGAGCTTCACGCTCGGCGCCCCGGACTGGCGCACCGGCCCGCTCGGCTCGAAGGCCGTGGCGCTGCCCCATGTGAACTCCCCCGGCGGCCAGCTCACCGAGCAGGCGAAGCTGTACGCCGTCTCCGTGCCGCTGGAGCGCCGGCGTGCCCTCGCCTCGGTGCAGCTGCCCCGGGACAACGGGCCCGATCTGCACGTCTTCGCGGCCTCGGTGCAGAGCGAGTCCCCCGGCTGGAGCGGGAGTTGGGCCGCCGCCACCTCCGGGCAGCCCGCGGTCGGGCCCTGGGCGGACCGCAGCCTGCGCCTGGTGGTGCACACCTCGGCGGGCGGGCCGCGGGTCAGGGTGCGCCTGGACAACACCTTCGCCTCGGCTCCGGTGGACATCGGCGGGGCGAGCGTGGCGGTGCAGGAGTCCGGGGCCACCGCCGCCTCGGACCCGCGGCCGCTGCGCTTCGGCGGGGCCACCGGGACCCGGATCGCCGCCGGGGCGCAGGCCCTCAGCGATCCGCTGGACTTCGAGGTGCCCGCCGACAGCAATCTCCTGGTCAGCTTCCATCTGCCGGGGACGGTGGCCTCGGCGCCGCTGCACCAGCTCGCCGTGCAGGAGTCCTACCTCAGCGAGGGCGGCGACCACACCGCCGAGCGCACCGGCGAGGCGTACACCGGGACGCTCACCAACTGGCCGCTGCTCGCCGGGGTGGACGTCGGCGGCGGCCCGGGTTCCGTGGTGGTGCTCGGGGACTCGATCACGGACGGGGAGCGCACCACGGCGGGCGCCAACCGCCGCTGGCCGGACCTGCTCGCGGACCGGCTGCGCGGCCAGCGGGAGGTGCCGCGGTACGGGGTGCTCAACCAGGGCATCTCCGCGAACCGGGTGCTCTCCGACCGCTACCCGGGCGACGGCGTCAGCACCGACACCGGCGGCGTCAGCGCCCTCAACCGCCTGGAGCGGGATGTGCTGGCCCAGACCTCGGCCCGTACCGTGATCCTCTTCATGGGCGTCAACGACGTGCGGTGGGGCGCGCGGGCGGACCAGGTGAGCGCGGGGCTGCGGGAGATCGCCGCGCGGGCCCGGGCGCGCGGTCTCAAGGTTCTCGCGGCGACCATTGCGCCCTGCCAGGGCGAGAGCAGGTGCACGGCCCAGGTGGAGGCCGAACGGGCCGCCGTGAACGCCCAGTTGAGGACCGGCGCGGGCTTCGACGCGGTGCTCGACTTCGACGCGGTGCTCCGCGATCCGGCGAACCCGGCCCGGCTGGCGCCCGCCTACGACAGCGGCGACCATCTGCACCCCTCGGAGGCCGGGCTCGCCGCGCTCGCCGACTCGGTGGAGCTGGGGCTGCTGCGCAACTGAGGCCCGGTCACGGGGACTTGGCGGGTTCAGCTCCAGTGCGCGGGGCGGCCCAGGGCCGGGGGGAGCCGGGTGCGGCCGTCGCCCCTGGCCGCCGCGAGCTGGGACTGGGTGAGGAAGACCGTGTCGGTGAGGTCGGCGCCCGCGAGGTCCGCGTCCCGCAGATCGGCGCCGATCAGGTCGGCGAAGCGGAGGTCGGCGCCGCGCAGATCGGCCGCGATGAGGCAGGCGCCGCGCAGGCTCGCCCCGCGCAGGTCGGCGCGGCGCAGCCGGGCGCCGAAGAGGTCGGCGCCCCGGTGGTCGCGGCCCTTGCGCGGGGCCCCCGCGCGGTGCAGCTCCCCCGCCCTCAGGAGGAAGGTGTTGACCCGCTCGCGCAGCGCGGGGACGTCCAGGGCGAGCAGCTCGGCGGCCTCGGCGCGGCTGAGCCGGTCCAACTCGGCGCAGACTTCGCGCAGTTCGGCGCGCACCGGGCCCGCCGCGGGCAGTTCGCTCGCCTCGGTGGCGTACCAGAGGAGTTCGTGCAGCCGGCGCATGACCGGGAAGACCTCGAACATGGTGCGCGCGCTGTCCGGGTGGCTCCGCCAGTCGCGGCCGCCGAAGGTGTGCTGGGAGACCTTCTGGCCGGCGCCGAAGCAGTCGAAGACGGTGCAGCCCGGGAAGCCGCTCTCGCGCAGCCGGGCGTGGATGCCGCAGCGGAAGTCCTCGCGCAGCTGGGCGCAGGCGGTGCCCGCCGCCTTGTCCACGGCGAAGTCCGAGGAGGCGGCGAAGGGCAGCGCCACGCAGCAGAGCCCGAAGCAGTCGCCGCAGTCGGAGACCAGGCCGAGGCTCCGGCGGCCCTGTGCCCCGGGGACCGCGGGGCTCTCCTGCCGGGCGCTCACAGCTTCAGGTCCACGACGACGGGTGCGTGGTCCGAGGCGCCCTTGCCCTTGCGCTCCTCGCGGTCCACGTAGGAGTCGGAGACGGCCTTGGCGAAGGGGGCGTTGCCGTAGACCAGGTCGATGCGCATGCCGCGGTTCTTCGGGAAGCCGAGCTGGCGGTAGTCCCAGTATGTGAAGGGGTGGTCGTACTTGAGGGGGCGCGGCACCACATCGCTGAGGCCGGTCTCGCGCAGGGCCGTCAGGGCCGCGCGCTCGGCCTCGGTGACATGGGTGGCGCCGTCGAAGGCGGCGATGTCCCAGACGTCCTCGTCGGCCGGGGCGATGTTGTAGTCCCCGAGGACGGCGAAGGGCAGCGGGCCCGCGGCGTCCGCGGCGACGGTCTGCTTCAGCGCCTCCAGCCAGCGCAGCTTGTAGGCGTAGTGGGCGTGGCCGACCTCGCGGCCGTTGGGGACGTAGACCGAGCGGACCCGGACCCCGCCGCAGGTGGCGGCGAGGGAGCGCGGCTCGGCCACCTCCTCGTACCCCGGGTCGCCGTCGAGGCCCCGGGCCACGTCCGTCAGGCCGACGCGGGAGACGACCGCCACGCCGTTCCACCGGCCGGTGGCGTGCACCGCGGACTCGTAGCCCAGCTCGCGCAGCTGGTCGGTGGGGAACTGCTCGGCGGTGGTCTTGGTCTCCTGCACGCACAGCACGTCGGTTCCGCTGTTCTCCAGCCAGGCGAGCAGCCGGGGGAGGCGGGCGGTGATCGAGTTCACGTTCCAGGTGGCGATGCGCATGGGCCCCAACCTACCCGGCCCCACCGACAACCCGGCCGCCCGCCGGCCGGCCTCAGATCTCGGCGGCACCGCCGGGCGCCAGGCGCAGGTGCTCGGCCTCGGCGAGGGAGCCGATCTGCCGGTCGTAGATCGGCCGGGCCAGGTCGGTCAGGAGGGCGTCGTGCACGTCGTAGGCGCGGCGCGGGCTGACCTCGCGCACGTAGTCGACGACCTCCGAGAGCTTGCTCCAGGGGGCCATCACCGGGAGCAGCAGGGTGTCCACCGGCTGGTCCGGCACGGTCAGGGCGTCGCCGGGGTGGAAGACCGTGCCGTCGACGAGGTAGCCGACGTTGGTGATCCGCGGGATGTCCGGGTGGATCACCGCGTGCAGCTCGCCGTGGACCTGGACCTCGAAGCCCGCCGCGGTGAAGGTGTCGCCGTGGCCCACGGTGTGGACCCGGCCGGGGAAGGCGGGGCCGATCTTGTCGGCGACCGCGCGCAGGGTCCAGATCCGGGTCCCGGGGTCGGCCTCCATGGCGGCCCGCAGCCGTCCCTCGTCGAAGTGGTCCGGGTGCTCGTGGGTGACCAGGATCGCCTCGGCGCCGAGTGCCGCGTCCTCCTCGGTGAAACCGCCGGGATCGATGACGAGGGTGCCCGCCTGGGACTGGAGCCGGACGCAGGAGTGCGTCTTCTTGGTGAGCTTCATGCCGCCATCCTGCTACGCGCCCCCACCCGGGCAGGGCGCCCGGGCCGGGTGTTTCGGCCACCGGCCCGGCACCCGGCCCGCCCGCGCCGCCCGCTGCCGGGGGCTACTCGCGCGGAGTGGTCTCCTCCCGGACGACCTCCTGGACGATGCGGAAGGCCTGGTGGGCGGCGGGCATCCCGCAGTACACCGCGGTCTGCAGGAGGACCTCCTTGATCTCGTCGGGGGTCAGCCCGCTGCGCAGGGCGGCCTTGGTGTGGCCGGCGAGTTCCGTCCAGTGACCGCCCGCGACCAGCGCGGCAAGGGCGACGCAGCTGCGGGCCCGGCGGTCCAGGCCCGGGCGGCTGTACACCTCGCCCCAGGCGTAGCGGGTGGCGAGCCGCTGGAAGTCCTCCGCGAAGCCCTCCGCCTCGGCGAGGACCCGGTCGACCTCGGCGTCGCCGAGGACCTCGCGGCGCACCTTGAGCCCGGCCTCGTACTGGTCGGCGGGCACCGCCTCGGCCGCCGGCTCCTCGAAGGGGGCGATCTCGGCGACCGGCGCGGGCGGCGGGCTGAGCACCGGCTTGACCGGCACCGGCGGGGTGCCGGGGGCCTCCTGCCAGGAGGTGGAGAAGTGGCGTACGAGCAGGTCGGTGACGGCGGCCGGCTGCTCGACGGGGGCCAGGTGCGAGGCGCCGGGCACCACGGCGAGCCGGGCGTCCGGGATGCCCGCGACCAGGGTGCGGGCCGCGGCGGGCCCGGTGACCTGGTCCTCGGAGCCGACCAGGACCAGGGTCTCCACCCCGATCCGGTCGAGGCTGCCCCGTACGTCGAAGGTGGCGAGCGCCTCGCAGGCGGCGATGTAGCAGCCCGGGTCGGTGGTGCGCACCATCTGCACGGCCCACTCGGTGATCGCGGGCTGGTTGGCGGCGAAGCCCGGGGTGAACCAGCGCTCGGGCGAGGTGCGGGCGATGGGGTCGAGCCCGTTGGTGCGGACGATCACCCCGCGCTGGCGGAACTCGTCGGCGGTGCCGAAGCGCGGGGAGGAGGCGATGAGGGTGAGCGCGGCGACCCGGTCCGGGTGGCGCAGCGCGAGGTCGGTGCCGATCGCGCCGCCCAGCGCGCAGCCCGCGTAGCCGAAGCGGTGCACCCCCAGCTCGTCGAGGGTGGCGAGCAGCCGGTCGGCGAGCTGCTCCACCGACTCGGCGGGATGCGCCGGTGCGCCGCCGTGCCCGGGCAGATCGAAGCGGAACACCCGCCACTGCTGCGACAGTTCGGGTATCTGCCGGTCCCACATGTGCCAGGTGGTGCCGAGGGACGGCCCCAGGATCAGGACCGGAGCGTCGTCGGGCCCGTCGAAGCGGTACTGCAGGGCCTCAGTAGTCGTCTCACTCACGCGGCCGACCCTCTCATCTGTCACGAGATGTCACGCCGCCGGGGTGGACCTGGCGGGCCCCGCCCCGCTCGGGCGCCGCCGGACCCGCCGGGTCGGCGGCGGCTCCTCCCGGGGCGCGCCCTCCCTCAGCCGCTATGAGGCGGGCGTCGCTACGCGGCGGGCAGCGGGAAGAGCAGGCAGCTGCTCGTGGCGTGGGCGAGCAGGCGGTCCTCGGCGTCGAGGAGCCTCGCCTCGGCCAGCGCGGTCTGCCGGCCCCGGCTGACCACCGTGCCGACGGCCCGCACCCGGCCGGTGTCCGCGGTGATCCGCTTGAGGAACTTCACGGTCAGGTCGAGCGAGGTGTACCCCATCCCCGGCGGGAGGGTGGAGTGGACGGCGCATCCGGCCGCCGAGTCGAGCAGGGTGGCGTAGACGCCGCCGTGCACGCTGCCGAGCGGGTTGTAGTGCTCCTCCCCCGGCATGATCGTGAACGTCACCCTGCCCTCGTCCACCTCGGCGAGGGTGAAGTCGAGGGTCGCCGAGACGGGCGGCCCGGGCAGGCGGCCCGCCTGGATCTCGCGCAGGAACTCCAGGCCGGAGACGCGCCCCACGACGGCGGCGGTGATCGAGGGGTCCTCCCACTCGTAGGTGCGTGACCGTCCCATGTTTCGGCATCCTCCCGGCTGACTCTGTCGAGCGAAGTTAGCCCGCTCCACCGCTGGCTGTCAAAGCTGAAGTCAGCGCCTAGTATGGGGACATGGAGTGGCTCGACGTCAGCACGGAGAACTGCCCCGTCCAGCGCTCACTGGATCTGGTCGGGGAGAAGTGGACGCTGCTGATCCTGCGTGACGCCGCCAACGGTGTACGCCGCTTCGACGACTTCCGCCGCCACATCGGCGTCTCCGAGGCCGTCCTGAGCGACCGGCTCCGGAAGCTGACCGCGGCCGGCATCCTGGCCACCGTCGCCTACCGGGAGCCGGGCAGCCGCTCCCGCAACGCGTACCGGCTGACCCGCAAGGGCTGGGACCTGTGGCCCGTGCTCGTCGCCCTGCGCGAGTGGGGCGAGAGGTACGCCCCGGATCCCGAGGGTCCGGTCCTGGACATGCGCCACACGGAGTGCGGAGCACCGGTCCGCGTGGTCGTCGAATGCGCCGAGGAACATGAGGCCTTGACTCCCCAGCAGGTCACCGCCCGGCCGGGCCCCGGAGCGCGCCGCCGGGAGTGAGACTCCCGGCGCGGTGCCGATACGCGCCGTCCTCGCGTCTCTCGCGTGAGCGCGCCCGATTCCCTCTCCCTCTTTCCGCTTCCTCGACCGGCAGCGCGAAGGCGGGCCCGGTGTTGCGCGGGCCCAGACGGCGATGGGACTGGTGTGCGCCCGGGCTGGAGCCGGGTCGGCCGGTACCGGACGTCAGCCGCTCGGCTTCCAACCGAGCGCGGGGCCGAGACGGCCGGCGATGTCGGTGAGGATCTGCTCGTAGTCCTCCTCGCCGAAGGTGAACGGGAGCGCGAAGGCCACCTCGTCCACCTCGCGGAAGGCCGCGTGCGCCCGCAGGCGCTCCGCGATCCAGTCGGAGGGGCCCACCAGGTCCGGGGCGAACAGCAGCCGGGCCGGGCCCTGCGGCCGGACGGTACGGGGCAGCCGCGCCGCCGCGTACTCCTCGTACCTGGCGCGCTGCGTGGCGTCGGCGGAGTCGGTGGGGATCACCACGAGCCCCTGGGAGACCCGGGCAGCCTCTCCGGCGGGATGGGCCGCCCGGAAGGCGCGGATCTGGGCGAGTTGGAGGGCGGCGAAGTCCCAGGGCCCCTCCTGCTCCTCGGCCTTGACGACGCTGCTGGTGAGGAGGTTCATCGCGTTCTCCCCCGCCCAGCGGGCCGAGCGCGCACTGCCGCCGCCGTACCACATGCGCTCCCGCAGACCGGGGGAATGCGGCTGCACCCGGTCGGAGAAGGCCTCGATGCCCTCCGTGCCCCGGAAGGCGGTGACCGGCTTTCCGGCGAGGTGGTCCAGGAGCCGCCGCACCCGCGCGTAGCCGAAGTCCTCCGTGTCCGCGGTGTCCGGGTAGAGCGCCTCCCTGACCCGCTCGTAGTGCGTCGGGGCACCGGTGCTGACACCCGGGTTGAGGCGGCCGCCGGAGAGGAGGTCCACGGTCGACAAGTCCTCGGCGAGGCGCAGCGGGTTCTCCCAGCCCAGCGGGGTGACCGCGGTGCCCAGGGCGATCCGGCTGGTGCGCTGGGTGGCGGCGGCGAGGACCGCCACCGGTGAGGCGATGCCGTACTGGAGGTGCCGATGGCGCACCCACGCGCTGTCGTAGCCGAGTTCCTCGCCCAACTCCAGCGTGCGCAGCGTGGTCTCGTGGCCCCGGGCCGGATCGTCCTCGTCGAACAGCCCGATCGTGAGGAACCCCAGCTTCTTCAGCGGCCTGTCACCCATACCCACCCGATTCCGCCCAGCAGGGGCCACCCAGCCCCGCGCGCCCAGAGTAGCGAGCACAGCCATCGGGGGATGTCCGCGCGAACGTACGGCCGGAACGCCCGGGCAGGGCGGTGGCCTGCGGGAAGAGCACGCCGCGGACGAGCGCCGCGGGGGCTTTGCGGGGCCGCGTCCCCGTGAGCGTTCACAAGATCGCAACACCCGTTCCCAGCATGCGGGACCGGCCCCCTCCGGCCTCGACAGGCAGGGCTTCGCACGGTAAGTAACCCGGCATGAATCTCGTCCTCGGGAACTCTCACGGTCCTCGTCTGCCCCGGAGCCTCGCGGCCCTCGCCCTGCTCGCCGCGGTGGCCGGCTGCGCCCCGCAGCCGGACGGCGAGGCCGCCCCGGACTCCGGCGGCGGCACGGAGCGCTGCGCCCGGGGAGCCCTGAAGACGCAGACCGCGGGCAAGCTGACCGTCGCCACGGACAAGCCCGCGTACGAGCCCTGGTTCCAGGACGACGACCCCGCGAACGGCAAGGGCTTCGAGTCGGCCACCGCCTACGCCGTGGCGAAGCGACTCGGCTACGGCAAGGCCGAGGTGGTGTGGCAGACGGTGCCCTTCAACAAGGCCTTCGCCCCGGGCCGCAAGAGCTTCGACTTCGACATCAACCAGGTCTCCGTCAGCGAGGAGCGCAAGAGGGCCGTGGACTTCTCCGCGGGCTACTACGACGTACGGCAGGCCGTCGTCGCCCTGAAGGGCTCACCGGCAGCGAAGGCGAGAACCGTCGCCGCGCTGAGGAAGGTGAAGCTCGGCGCCCAGGTCGGCACCACGAGCCTGGACGTCATCGACGACGTGGTGCGGCCCCAGCGGGACGCCGCCGCCTTCGCCAAGAACGACCAGGCCAAGTCCGCGCTGCGCAACGGCCAGGTCGACGCCATCGTGGTGGACCTGCCGACGGCCTTCTACATCACCGCGGCCGAGGTGGAGGACGCGGAGATCGTCGGCCAGTTCGCCGAACGGGGCACCGCGCCCGAGCAGTTCGGCCTCGTCCTCGACAAGGGCAGCGCGCTGACCTCCTGCGTCTCGAAGGCGGTGGACGCCCTGCGCGAGGACGGAACGCTCGCGAAGATCGAGAAGCGGTGGCTCACCGAGGCCGCCGACGTACCGGTGCTCACGTGACCCTGGCGAAGGAGGAGCCGGACCGCGGCGAACCGCTCGCGCCGGGCGGCGAGGACCCCTACGTACCCTCCGCGCGCCGTCTCGCCCGGGAGCGGTACCAGCGCGCCCGGTCCCGCCGTGCCGTGGCCGTCGCCGCGCTCTCCTCGCTGGTGACGGCGGCGGCGCTCGTCCTGGTCGTCGTCAACGCGCCGGGCTGGTCCCGCACCCGGGAGACCTTCTTCGACGCGGGCTACGCGCGCGAGGCGCTGCCGCTGGTACTGGACGGGCTCTGGCTCAACGTCCGGCTGCTGCTGGTCTGCGGCGCCGCGGTCCTGGTCCTCGGGATGCTCATCGCCGTCGCCCGGACCCTGCCGGGGCCGGTCTTCTTCCCGCTGCGCGCGCTGGCCGCCGCCTACACCGACTTCTTCCGCGGGCTGCCGCTCATCATCAACCTGATGATCGTCGTCCTGGGGGTGCCCGCGCTGCGCCTCCAGGGCGTGAGCGTCGACCCCGTGCTGCTCGGCGGCACCGCGCTCACCCTCACCTACTCCGCCTACGTCGCCGAGGTGTTCCGGGCGGGCATCGAGTCCGTCCACCCCTCGCAGCGGGCCGCGGCCCGCTCGCTGGGGCTGACCAACCGGCAGGCGCTGCGGCACGTCGTCCTGCCCCAGGCGGTCCGCCGCCAGGTGCCGCCGCTCCTCAACGACCTGGTGTCCCTGCAGAAGGACACCGGGCTCGTCTCGATCGGCGGCGCGGTCGACGCGGTGCGGGCGGCCGACATCATCGTGGGCCGCAGCCTCAACTACACCCCGTACCTGGTGGCCGGGCTGCTCTTCATCGCGCTGACCATTCCCATGACCCGCCTCACCGACTGGGTCACCGCCCGGACGGACCGGCGCCGCGCACAAGGAGGCCTGCTGTGAGCGACCGACCCGGCGGCCCGGACTCCGCGGACCCGGCGCCCGTACTGCGCATGCGGTCCGTACGGAAGACCTTCGGCGCGAGCCTCGTCCTGCGCGAGGTGGACCTGGAGGTCGCCCCGCACACCGTCACCGCGCTCATCGGCGCCTCCGGCTCGGGCAAGTCGACCCTGCTGCGCTGTGCCAACCTCCTGGAGGAGATAGACGACGGGGCGATCTGGCTGGACGGCGAGGAGATCACCGATCCCCGCGTGGACCAGGACGCGGTGCGCCGCCGCATCGGCGTGGTCTTCCAGGCGTACAACCTCTTCCCCCATATGAGCGTGCTGGAGAACATCACCCTCGCCCCGCGCCGGGTGCACGGCGTGCCCCGGGCGGAGGCCGAGCAACGCGGGCGGGAACTCCTGGAACGGCTCGGCCTCGGCGCCAAGGCCGACGCCTACCCCGACCGGTTGAGCGGCGGACAGCAGCAACGGGCCGCCATCGTGCGCGCGTTGGCCGTGCGGCCCCGGCTGCTGCTCCTGGACGAGATCACCGCGGCCCTCGATCCCGAACTGGTGGCGGAGGTCCTGGAGGTCGTACGGGACCTCAAGGAGCAGGGCATGACCATGGTGCTGGCCACGCACGAGATGGCCTTCGCCCGCGACATCGCCGACCAGGTGTGCTTCCTGGACGCGGGCGTGGTCCTGGAACGCGGATCCGCCGAGCAGCTCTTCCACGCCCCTCGCGAGGAGCGCACTCGCCGCTTCCTGCGGCGCTTCACGGAATCCGGCCGACTCTGACCGCGGCGAGGCCGCTCTCCCTACAATGCGACCATGATTCGCGCGGTGGTTTTCGATATCGGGGAATGCCTGCTCGACAGGACTCGGGAGTACGGCGCCTGGGCCGACTGGTTAGGAGTACCGCGGCACACCTTTTCAGCCGTGTTCGGCGCGGTCGTCGCACAGGGGCGCGACTTCCGCGAGACCTTCCAGATATTCCGGCCCGGTTTCGACCTGGCCGAGGAGCGGGCACAGCGGGATGCCGCAGGCATGACCGAGTGCTGTGGTGAGGAGGATCTGTATTCCGATGTCCGCCCTACGCTCTCCGCCCTGCGCGAGAACGGTCTCTGGGTCGGCATCGCCGGAAATCAGAGCCGTGATGTCGCCGCGTCGTTGCGCGAACTGCGCCTGCCGGCGGATCTGGTCACCGCGAGTGGCGACCGGGGCATTTCCAAGCCGGATCCCGCCTTTTTCCAGCACCTCGTCGAAGCGGCGCCCGCCGAACCGCACGAGATCCTGTACGTCGGCGACCAGTTGCGCAATGACGTCCACCCCGCCCTGCGAGCGGGCCTGATGGCCGCGTGGATCCGGCGCGGGCCGTGGGGGTTGATTCCGTCCAGCACGCAGGCGGACTCCGCACCCGCCACGATGCAGATCGACTCGCTTGCCCAACTCCCCGGACTCATCGCCGAGTTCAACGAGGGCGCGCGCTGAACGGCAGGCAACCGCCGCCTGACGTGAGTCGGGCGGCGGCAGCGACCGTCCTACTGGGACGGAGGCTTCGGCTTGGCAGCGGAACCCGGGGCGGGCCTGCGGGATCCCAGCTTCAAACCCGAACGACAGGTCCGCGGAGCGGACGGGAGGACGATGATCTGCTTGTGCCGCATGTGTTCTCCTTCCGAGGGGAATTACGGAGCTGGTAGAACTTCTTCAGCCTAGGCAGGCCAATTGAAGAGGTCAATGGCGAGACGAGGGACACCATGCCGTGCGTTCTGGTCACCGGAGTCAATGGGGTCGGCAAATCGACGGTTGTCGCGGAAGTGCTGAGATCCACGCCCGACTGCCGGTACTTCTCCGCCTCCGCCGCTCTCATGGACCACTTCGGTTTGGCACCCGGGGATTATTCGGCGCTGGATTCCCTCCCCTTGCAGAAGCGGATCTCCGCGAGTCACGCGCTGCTCACCGAGGCCATCACCAGCACTCCCGGTCCTCTTCTCCTCGACGCACATCTTCTTACGTTCGAAAGAGTCGAGCCCGTGGACTGCGGGGGCCCCTGGGTCTCCCTGCTGCGAGGAATCGTCCTGCTCACCGCCTCGGCCGCGCGCATAGACGCCCGGCTCCGTGCGGACGCCCTGTCCGGACGGACGCGCCGCTGGCTCGACCTGTCGCCGGAGGCGCGGTCGGAGCGTGTCGACCTGATCGCGCGTCGGCAGCGACTGCTGATCGCGCACACGGACCGCGTGGGTGCCTCATGGGGGGTCCCGGCCCTGCGTGTGGCGAACGAGGGGGACGTCGGGTCCACGGCGACCGCGGTCCTCGGCCTGCTGGCCCCGTGAGGAAAGGGTGTTCATCCCCCACCCCCCTGAGGTGCCATCAACTGCCTGCCGAAGTCACCGAGTTGGGAGGGGCGGACGTTGGCGTGCTGGGCGATGGCCAGAAGGTCCCGAAGACGCCTCTGGACAGGGGTGCCGTTGAAGAGCGCGGCGCTTCCCGCGTTCTGGAAGCACCACAGGGCGATCTCCACCGCGGTCCCCACACCGTGCACCGCGGCGGCGGCCACGGACGCGGCGTCACCGGCGGTCAGCGCGCCGCCCGAGGCGGCCAGGGACCACGCCCCGCGCCCTTGGTGTTCCAGTCCGGCCAGTGCGGCATCCAGGCGTGCTCTCCTGTCGCCGAGTTGCCACTCCCGTAGGAGAGCGCGGCCGTCCTCCTGTTGCCTGCCGGTCTGCTGCGGGGGCGGGGCGAGGCAGGCCAGGGCGGCCTGCGCGGTGCCGAGGGCCACCGCCGCCGTATGGAGGGCGAAGGCCGGTCGCACGGGCAGCAGGCTGTGGGGGGTGGCCGCCGCGGAGAGGTGCCCCTGGAGGGGGTAGAGGTCCTCTCGTGCGACGGGGATCTCCCGGGCACGGACCGTTTCGCTGCCGGTGCCGCGCAGACCGAGGACGTCCCAGGAGGAGTCCACGCGGAGCATCGGCTTTCGCACGAGGACGCCGTGCGCCTCCTCGGCATCACCCAGGGCGGTGCGGCAGTGCAGGAGCACCCACTCGGCATGGTGGACTCCGCTGGTGAACCGCCAGGAACCGGACAGGCGCGGGCCGTCACCGGCATCGGTGACGCTGCCGTCGCCCGCGGACGTGGCGGAGACCACGACGTCGGGACCGGATCGGACCACCTTCTCGAAGGCGGGGAGCGGGAGTCGCGCCAGAGTGATCTGCGACTGCGCCCAGACCATGACGTTCCACGCCACGGAGGCGTCGGCGACGGCGATTTCGCGCAGCGTGCGCAGGAGTTCCGGGAGAGCGGTCTCGGAGCCGCCGTACTTCCGCGCCAGGGTCAGACGCAGGCAGCCGTGCGCGACCAGGTCGCGCAGCAGATCCCCGCTCGGCCGCCCCCTCTTCTCGGTCCGCTCGGCGGCTTCGGCGATCCTGCGCAGGAGGCCTTCACAGGTGGGCGAGGGTGTCGCGGAGTCGGCGCCACGGAGGTCCGCCGCGCAGTCGGGACACTCCTTCGGCAGCGCTAGCGAAGCCATCAGCCGGCCACGCTCCGCCGCCCCAGGGAGGCCGAGACGAGTGCGTCGATATGGACCTCGGCCGTGTCGATGAGGACCGCCTCGTCGAGGTCGGACGCCGATACCAGGAGACCGAGTTCGGTGCAGGCGAGCAGGACGCCGTCCGCACCCGCGGCCACCGCGGAGGAGATGATCTCCGTCAGCAGCCGGCGTGATTCCTCGGTGACGCTGCCCAGGCAGAGTTCGTCGTAGATCATCCGATCGAGGGCGCGCTGGACGTCGGCGGGGACGGGCTGCGAGGTCATGCCGCGGCTCCGCAGCGCCTGCGCGTACGAGGGCATCGCCGCCGTGAAGCGCGTGCCGAGCACCACGGCGCTCTTGACGTTGCGGGCGAGGGCGGCATCCGCCGCGGACTCGACGAGGTCGACCAGGGGGAGGTCGGTGGCCTCGCGCACTTCGGCCGCGACACGGTGCATCGTGTTGCAGGCGATTCCGACGAGATCGGCGCCCGCGGCCTCCAGCCTCCGCGCGGAGTGGGCCAGGCGGCTTCCCGCGGCTTCCCACTCATCGTGCAGCTGCATGCGCTCGATCTCGGCGTAGTCGTCCGAGCAGATGACAAGGCGCGCGGAATGCGAGCCGCCCAGAATGCGGCCCACTCTCTCATTGATCTCGCGGTAGTAGGTCAGCGTGGAGGGCCAGCTCATGCCTCCGATGAGGCCGATACATCGCGCCTCGTCCGTGTGGTTCGAGTGATCCGGATCGACCGATCGCGAGCGGGTCATGGCAGGAAACTGTACCCGCGCCGCGGTCGGCGGCAAGCATTCCCGAAAATCTCTCGCCAAACGGGCAGGGCATCTTCCGAAACGGGCAGCCGGAGCGGTCGGCAAGGCGCGGGGAGAACGATTGATCGCCACCGGATATCACCCCTTGTGTTCAATTCACGGCGCCGTGCGAGGACAGCGCCGGAGCGGCCGCGGGCGGCGTCGCGCACGGCCCGCGGCCGCATTCCGGAATCCGGAGTCCCGGAGGTGCGTCGCGGCCTGAAGTGCCGACTCGGCGCGATCGGCCCGGACACAGCGCAGGTCGTACCGCGGCAGCGCGGACACCCCTCGCCGCAGGAAGGACGGGGCGGGGCGGCCGCGCGGAAGCTCCCCGAAGGTGACCCATCGTCATGTCACGGAGAGGACACAATCGGACTCGACTACTTCCAGTTGCCTGCTCACGGCGACTGGAATTGGCCGCCTCGCCAGGCAACACGGGGAAGCACCGCCGAGCACGAGCACCCCTCGCCTCAGTTGAGCCTTCTTCACCTTTGGCGTTTCATCGTCACATGGAGTCAGCATCTCGACAGGGCCCCTCCGTTTCGGGGAAGGGTCCCGGAAGGCGCACGACCTGTAGAGATCGCGCCTCGGGCCGACCCGACGCGACCGCGCTCATCCGAACGCAAAGCGTCACCGCCCTCACCCGGCAGGAGGGGCATGGCAGTCGCCCCGCGCCTTGCCGGCCTGGTGCCCGAAGCGTATTTCCGGCCACCTCAAAGTGGACCAAAACCGACCGAAACGCTTGCGGCGATTTCCCCGGGAGTTTCGGGTGGTATCAGATCCAGGGAGTCCGGGTAGATTGCTTTCCGTCGTCGTCCGGTGCGACGGAATAACAAGAGGGCCGACATCCGGATTTCACTTCTCTGCACCCGTCGACGAGTACCGCGTAACCTCGCCTCCGCAGAATCCTGCTGAAAGTCTCTCGTTTCCCGTGCCCAGCCCTGCGGAATTCACATTCACAGCGATCTCCTGTTCGGCAGTCCTCCTGGAAACCCCTCGAATTCGGTGTAGAACTCCCATGGCCCACCCCATGCGGAGGGAGGATCGACCATGCCCGTACGCCTCGACCACATGCTTGCCGACGCCTGCGCACGCTTCGGTTCCCAGGAAGCTCTGGACGACGGCACCCGCAGGCTCACCTTTCGTGAACTGGCGCAGGACGCCGATCGTCTCCATGCAGAGCTGACAGCAGCCGGCCACGAGCCGGGGCGGCCTGTCCTCGTGGCGGTGAGCAATCGGGCAGAGGACCTTGTCTGCCACTTCGCGGCCTGGAAGGCCCGGGCAGCGGTCGTCCCCGTGCACCGCAGTTCACCGGTCTCGGCTGTCCTCACCACCGCTCGCCGAACGGGCGCCCGGCTGCTTCTGGGAGCACCCTCGCATCACCCCCCGGCCTGGGAGGAGTTCACGCCCTTGCCCGCACCGGCGGGTACGGAACCGGCACGTACGGACTCCGCCCGCCCGACCGCCGCGTGGCTGCGTGCCCAGGGCGGCGCCTCCCCCGCGGCGCTTCAGGACGCCGCCCCGCCGGAGGAACTCGACGGCGACCAGGCCCTCGTGGTCTTCACCTCGGGCTCCACGGGACAGCCCAAGGGGGTGGTGCTCTCCCACGCGGCCTTCGCCGGCAAACTCGCCGCGATACAGGAGGTGCTGCCCTTCTCCCCCGGGTCGCGTACCACCCAGGTGCTGCAGCTCAACTTCAGCTTCGCCCAGTGGACCGCACTGCTGACCCTCGCCCACGGCGGCTCCCTGCGCCTGCTCCCGCGGTTCGACGCGGAGCGGGTACGGGAGGTGCTCGCCTCCTCGCGGACGGACCGCATCGCCATGGTCCCCAGCATGCTCCGCCTGCTCGCCCGTGCCCTCGACGCTTCCCCGTCACCTCGTGAGCTGCCGGCCGAACAGGGCTCGCCCGGCCTGATCATCGCCGGTGGGGAGCCTCTGTCGGCCGGACTCGGCAGGCGGTTGAGGGAGCTTCTGCCGCACACCCGCCTCGCGGACGTGTACGGCCTGAGCGAGACCTCGACCTCCGACTTCATCCTCACCCCGGAGGCCTACGACAAGGGCGCGGGGACCATCGGCAGCCCGAGCCCCCAGGTCTCCTTCCGTATCGCGGACGAAGAGGGCAAGGAGTGTCCCGCCGGGGAGACCGGGGACCTGTGGATCCGTACGCCGTATGTGATGACCGGCTATCTGGGCGACCCGCGGGAGACCCGGGAGGCCTTCACGGACGGCTGGCTCCGTACCGGCGACCTCGCCCGGCTCCGGCCCGGTGACGGACTGGTCGAACTCGGCGGACGCACCAAGCAGTTGATCTCCCGCGGCGGCATCAAGATCTCCCCCTTGGAGATCGAGAACTGCTATGCGAGCCACCCCGCGTGCACCGAGTGCCTCGCCGTGGGGGTGCCCGATCCGGATCTCGGCGAGCGCACCCATCTCCTGGTCGTCCGCGGATCCCGGCCGGTGCCGCCCCGCGGGGAGCTGCGGGCCTGGGGCCGCGAGCGCCTGGAGCCGTACAAGCTGCCGGACCAGGTGCACACCGTCGACGAACTCCCGCTGGGGCGGACCGGCAAGGCGGACCGCCTCGCTGCCCGGCAGCTGGCCCTGCGCCTGGCGGGTGGTACCCCATGACCCTGCTCGGTGTCTCGACGAGCGCGCTCGCCGACCCGGACGCCCTGGACCGGCTCAGCCACTTCGAACCGGACGTGGTCGAGTTCTACAACTATCCGGCCGGCTCCCTGCCCGCGATCACGGACTTCTGCCGCCGGACAGGTGTCCGCCCCGCGCTGCACACCCCGGTCCCCTACGACGGACCGCAGCCGCTGCGACGGTTCGCGCCCACCGGTCCGGAGCCCGGCGACGCCGAGGAAGCGCTCCGCCTCGTGACCGAGACGGTCCGCTGCGCGGCACGGCTCGACGCCGTCCACGTCGTCGTCCACTTCCCCAGCCCCTACCCGCCGTTCCGTCCGGAAGGCTTCGCCGCCGCCCGCGACGGGTTCCTGGACAGTCTGGCCGGACTCGCCAGGACACACGGGGTCCCCGTACTCATCGAGAACCTCTCGCCGAATCCCCTGCTGCGCACGCCCGAGCAGTACCGCGCCGCCCTCGACGGCCGCCCGGAGCTGGGGTTCTGCCTCGACCTCGGGCACGCCCACCTCCTCGGCCCGCCCCACGGTCCCGTGCGGTTCGCCCGGCACCTCGGCCGTTCGATCCGCAGCATGCACGTGTACAACACCACCGCCGACCGGTACCCCGTCCACGGGCACGAGCTGGCTCGTCCCGAACAGCGGCCCCACGACGGGTACCTCGATCTGCCGGCGGTGCTCCCCGAGCTCCTGGCCCGGGCGTCACCTGCGGTCCTGGTGCTCGAACACGGCCCCAGGTGGGACGAGGAGACGGCCGCACGCACCGGTGCCTGGCTGCGCGGACTCCTCGCAGATCACGACGCCCGCGTCGGCAGTGGCACCGCATCCGCGCACGACCAGGACCTCGACAGGAGAGGGCGTCACCCGTGGCAGTGACCGCGCACACCGAATGTTGTCTTGCCGTAGCCCGTGCGGAGAGCCCCAAGGCGCGCTCCGCCGCGCTCAAGAAGCTGTCGGAGATGACCCAGTCCCTCCTCGACACCACCGGACGCGGACTGGACCTCGTGGAGGCGGACCTCGCCGGTCTCGACCTGAGCGGGGCGGATCTGCGGCGCGCCACGCTCAACCGGGCGGTCCTGCACGGCACCGTCCTCCAGGGCGCCGACCTCAGCGAGGTCACCATGGTGTGCCCGGGCATGGAGCGCACCGACCTCGCCGGGGCCAGTCTGCGCGCCGCCTACGTCCACGCGCTCGCGGTGCAGACCTGCAAACTGGACGGGGCCGACCTCACGGGGCTGCGTGACGCCACCGGCACCCTCTTCCACGGGTGCAGCATGCGGGACGTCCAGCTGGGCGGTTCCCAGCTGGCGGGCGCGGGCTTCTACCAGTGCGATCTGAGCCGGGCCTCCCTGCCCGGAGCCCATCTGCAGGGCGCCACCCTCAACGAGTGCCTCCTCGACCACGCCAGCCTGGACAGGGCCCGTCTGGACCAGACGACGGTGACGAAGTCGAGCCTGCGCGGCACCTCGCTGCGGGCGGCGACCGGGCAAGGGCTGGTGCTGCAACGCCTCACCTGCGCCGACGAGCTGGTACTGGCGGAGGCGAGCCTGCCCGGTCTGCGGGTGGACACGGTCCGCGGGCGGGGCTGGTCGGCCGCGGGCCTGGCCGCCGTGGGAGCGGACCTCTGCGACGTCTCCGTGGAAGGAGCCGTACTGCGCCAGGCCGACTTCACCGGCGTGCGCATGCGCCGCTCCGCGCTCAACGGCGCCGACCTCGCCGGCGCCGCGCTCTCCGACGGCAAGATCTCGACGACCTCGCTGCGCGGCGCCGACCTCCGCGAGGCCACCGCGGAGAACCTGCACCTCGTCGAGAGCGACCTCTCCGGTGCCGATCTCACCGCGCTCATCGGCCGGTGCCTGACGGCCCGTGACACCGACCTCAGCAATGTGCGGCTGCGCAACGCCAACCTCTACCGCGCCTGCATCACCGGCGACCCGCCGCGCGGGATGCGGCTGCGGGGCGCGGACCTGCGCAACAGCACCCTCGTCCAGGCGATCGTCGCCGCCGACCTGCGCGAGGCCCAACTGGCGGGCGCCAACTGCGCCTACAGCCGCTTCAGCCAGTCCGACCTCACCGGAGCCGTCCTGGACGGGGCCGCGCTCTACGAGTCCACCTGGGTCAAGGTCGTCGCACACGGCGTCTCCCTGGCCGGGGTCAAGGCGCCCCTCTTCGCCGACCGCTGTCCCGGTCTGGACAAGGCGGTCACCGACTCCGGCGGCCCGAACGCCGAGGAACTGCGCGTCTTCCTCCACGCCTTCGCCGAGACGCTGGCGACCAGCCGCAAGGGGTCCACATGAACCCCGTACTCGTCGTCGCCGCCCACCCCGACGACGCGGAGCTGGCGGTGGGAGGGACGGTCGCCCAACTCTGCGACCGGGGCTCGGAGGTGACCGTGGCCTTCGCGACGGTGTCCGAGCACGACCCCGCGCTGCGTCCGCTGCGCAGAGCCGCGGCCGAGCGGGCCGCCGAGATCCTCGGACACCGGGTCCACTGGCTCGCGGACGGCCAGTACGACCAGGTCGAGGACGTCCCCGAGTACCGGCTGGTGGGGCTGGTCGACACCCTGGTCGAGAAGACGCGGCCCGCCGCGGTCCTGACGCACTGGGAGGGCGACTCCCACCGGGACCACGTACGCCTGGCCGACGCGGTGGTCTCCTCCTCCCGGCGCTGGCCGGACACCGGGCTCGTCCAGTTCGGGCCCAACGAGTTCCGCACCGTACGGCACAGCGAGTTCACTCCGAACCTGTACGTACCCGTGGTGGACCAACTGGACCGAAAGAAGCGGGCACTGCGCTGCTACAGCTACGCCGGCCAGGGCTTTCGAGGGCTGGACGAGGACGCGGTCGAACTGCTGGCCCGCCACCACGGGCTCGCGGTCGGGGCACCCGCCGCCGAGGCCCTCCTGGTGCGGCGGGCCCGCACGGACCGCCCCTTCCCCCTCCTCGGCTGACGTCGTCGGCGACGACCACACGTACTCCGGTTGCCACCACACGGAAGAGAAGACCCCCATGACTGCTGCCTCCACAGACCAACAGGTTCCGCAGACCGGCCGGAGCCCGGAGGAATACCGCTCGGACCTCCTCAGCGGCCGCTGCGCCGTGTCGGTGTGGGGAATGGGCTACATCGGCTTCTCCACCTTCGAGGCCCTGAGGGCGGAGAAGGTGCGCGTCGTCGGATACGACATCAGCAGCGAGCGCGTGGCCGCGCTGCGCGCCGCGGGTGCCGCCGACACCGAGAGCCCCGTCGGTACGCCCGCGGCGACGCTCACCGACGACCGCGCGGAGGCGCTCTCGCCGGATGTGGCCGTGCACTTCGTCGCCGTCCCCACCGAACGCGGCGCCCGCCCGCACTCCCGGGATCTGGTGGACGTCCTCGAGGCGATCGTCGAGGCCACCGCCGCGCGCCCGAAGGCCCATCCCCCGCTGGTGATCGTCGAGTCCACGCTCACCCCGGGCACCGTCGAGACGCTGCTGCTGCCCCTGCTGCGGGCCAACGGCCTCTCCGCGGACCGTGATCTGCTGCTCGCCCTGGCCCCGCGCCGCGACTGGTTCATCGCCGAGGGCTACGGTCTGCGCGACCTGGACCGCGTCTACTCCGGAGTGGGCGGCCGGTCGGCGGAAGCCGCGTACGCGGTCCTCTCGCTGATGTGCGACACGCTGCACCGCGCCCCGAGCCATATCGAGGGGGAGCTGGTGAAGTGCGTGGAGAACGCCTACCGGCACCTGGAGATCACCCTCGGCAACCAGCTGACCCTCGCCTATCCCGATGTGGACATGGTGGAGGTGCTGCGCCTGGCCGGTACGAAGTGGAACATCGGCACCTTCCATCCCTCCTTCGGCACCGGCGGCTACTGCGTCCCCCTCGGCAGCCGCTATCTCCTCGCCGGGACCGAGCACGCCGAGGAGCTGACGCTGCTCTCCCAGGCCGTGGAGACCGACATGCGCATGCGCTCCGTGGTGGCCGACGCCGTCGCCCTGCGCGGACCGGTCGTCATCCTGGGACTCGCGTACAAGGGCGACATCAAGGTGTCCACCCTCAGCCCCACGGTCGGTATCAGTGCCCGCCTGGCCCAACTGGGCGTTCCCTTCGGGGTCTTCGACCCTCTCTACAGCGCTGAGGAGATCAACCGGCTCCTGGGCGCCGAGGTCGCCGTCTCCCGTCTGCCGGAGGCGATCCGGGCGGCCCGGGCGGTGCTGATCGTGACGGACCACGCGGAGTTCCGCGAGGAGGCGTATCTCGGCCTGCTCACCGAGCCCCGGGAGGGCGAGCTCGTGGTCCTGGACAACCAGGGCGTGCTCGCCGGCCGGGTGTGGCCCGAACACGTCGTGTACCGGCAGGCGGGCCATCCCGCCTGGCTGCGGCCGAGGGCGCTCGGCGCGGAGACCGGCACAGCGGCACCCTCCCCGCTGCCCGGGCGGCCCGGATGAGCGGGAGCCGAGAGATCCGTGCGGTGGCCGAGGCGGACGGACTGCTCCGGTCCGGTCCGCTCAGCGCGGAGCGGGCCCGCCACTACGCGGACAACGGGGCGGCGTACGCCCGGGGCGCGGAGCAGTTCGTCGCCTTCCCGTCCTACGACCCGGTGCTCGACTCCCAGGACCTCTACGTCCCCGCGCACGAATTCACCGTCATGGGAGGCGAGTTGGCCGAGGACCTGCTCGCGGCCGGTGAGGCGGACCGGGTCCTGCTGCGCGTGGAGGCACAGGCGGGCGCCGTCCCGGAGAAGCCGTTCCGCAGGCTGGTGCGCTACGTGGCGCGCACCGAGGGACCCCCGGGCACCGCGCCTCCGCGGGGAATCCGGCTCGTCCGCGCGGAGGCGCGGAGCGTGCCCTTCGTGAAGTCGATGATGCGGCGGGCCATGCTCGACGGCTACCACGGCGCGGTGCGCGACCCCCGGGCCGTCGACGCCTATCTGGAGGAGACGGTGCGGTTCACCGGCCCACAGGCGCTGCACGGTCTGGTGGCCGAGGCGGCGGGGCGCGAGATCGGCCACATCACCTGGACCGACCCCATCCCGGACGAGGTGACCGGCGCTCTCTTCCACGACCTGATCGATGTCCATGTCCTTCCCGAGTTCGAGGAGCGCGCGATGACGGCCGCGCTGACCCATGCCATGTTCGACCGAATCGCCGGGAGCACCGCAGGGGTGCGCGGCAATGTGATCGAGGACGAGGAGGGGAAGGCCGACCGGCTCCACGACGGTCTGCTGCGGGCCGGCTGGGCGCCGCTCTTCGCCCTGTGGGTGACCTCGTCATGACGGCGGACGAGGACCTGGTGGCCGAGGAGCAGGGCGCCGCGGCCGAGGAGGTCACCGCGGCCGAGGACGGCGCGGACTTCCGCGAGCTGAGCAGCGAGTACCTGGCGGACCTCCTGCGTGCCGTGGAGCGCTCCCACGAGCCGAGCTGGATGGCGGTCTTCCGGTACGCCTCGCGTCACAAGCTGCGGATCGTCCTCGCCAGCGCCCTGCTCACCGAGGGCTATCCGCTCACCCCCGGGCTCGCCTACGAGGTCTCCTTCTGGCGGGAGCAGGAGCAGCGCTACGGGGACCTGGTGGGCGATTTGACCCGCGCCGTGCCGGAACTGCGCCGGATGAAGGGGCCGGAGATCGGCCGCCTCTACCCGCCGGGCTGGCTTCGCGATTCCACCGACGTGGATCTGGTGGCCCGCACACCGCGGCAGGTCTGGGAGGCCGCGGGGCACCTGCGGGACCAGGGGTGGCAGCCGGACTCCCTGGCCTTCCAGGGCACCGAGCGCGGTGTCGATGTCGCCCTGAACATGGTGCGGCCCTCGCACGACGAACTGCTCCTCGACCATCAGGCGGTCGAGCTGGTCTCCATGGAGACCACGGGCCGCCCCTGGCGGGTCCGGCCGGTCTCCGATCCACCCGGGGTGCGCCGCACCGGACCGGCCCGGCAGCTGCTGGCCCTGCTGGAGGAGGGCTTCGAGCGGGACTGGCGGGCACGCGACCTGCTGGACGCCTCCCTGCTGCTCGTGGAGATCGCCGAGGAGGGCGTCCCGGCGCTGGCGCGGGAGGTGGACGCGCTCGGCCTGGGCCGGCAGTGGCACACCCTCACCCGCCGCCTGCGCGGCTACGGCCTGGTCGACGACTCGCTGCTGCCCGCCGCCGGGCGGCCGTGGCGGGCCTCGGCACAGCGGCTGCGCCGGGCGGCGAGCCTGGCCTCCCGGCCGCCCGCCGTCGCGGCGGGCGTCCTGCAGACCTTGCAGCGGCGGAAGGCCGGACCGCTCGGCTCCGTCGGCGAGCGCTGGGTGCTCGATCATCTCCCCGGGCGGTCCGTGCTGGCCGCCGGGCTCCCCGTCTGGGGGGTGCGCGTCGACGACCGCTGCGCCGAGGGCACCGAGGTCACCTACCGGACCGGCTCGGGGCGCACCTACGCCACCACCCCGGTCGGCACCTATCTGCTGCTGTACGTACCGCACTTCGACCCGTCATGGCTGCACGCCCCCTCCCCCGTCTCCGGCCAGGGCGACTGACCCCGTACGAAAGGCCCGCTGTGCGCACCACAGGTGACCCCGTGCTCTCCCCCTCCGCCGCCGAGTGGCGGCAACTGACCAGTCAACCCGTCAAACGCGCGGTGTACGCGGACGAGCCCTGCACCGGGCAGGGCTGGCAGAGCGCCACCGAGGCCCTCGGTGACCGCGCCGCCTGGACACTGCAGCGCAGCGCCCTCACCGTCTTCCGTCCCGACGCCCTCTTCGCGCAGCGGGTCGCGGCGGGCCTCGCCTACATCGCCCAGCTCGGCCTCGAACCCGTCTTCGCCGCGGAGGTCGGCTTCACCGGGCGGACCGCGGCCCTGATGTGGCAGCACCAGTGGGGCGGCGCCTCCCCGGACCGCACCGCCTTGATGACCACCCTGCTCTCCAGCGGCCCCTCCCTGCTGATCGCCTTCCGCGAGCGGGCACAGGCGATCGAACTCCCCGCACCGGTGCGGCTTTCCGCGGTCAAGGGCTCCGGGCATCCCGCCGAACGCAGGGGAGATGAGCTGCGCAGCGCGCTGCACTCCCCCAACAGGGTGCTCACCTTCGTGCACGTGGCGGACGAACCCGCCGACATCCTGCGGGAGACGGCGATCCTGCTCCCCGCCGAACAGCGGCGCGCGCTCTTCTCCGCGCTCGGCGCCGGAACGCGGACGGCGCCGCTGCCGCCCCCTCCCGCGGCCGAGGCCCCCGACCTCGACGGGCGACGGGCCCTGACCCGGATCATCGCGAGGCTGGAGCAGGCGGCGCCCCTTCGCGGGGAGGACGCCGAACGGGCCCGCGCCCAGCTCCTCACCACGCTGGCCCAGGTTCTCGACGGGCGGCGCCTGGCCTGGGGGCCGTTCCGCGACGCGGTGGCCCGTTCGGGGGTGGCGCTGCCGCTGTGGGACCAGTTGCTGGCGGGTGCCGCTCACATTCCCTACGACAGCACGGACGGTACGTCCGTCATCCCCGACTCGGGCCGCCGCGGATGGCTCGCGGGGCACGGCACGGTCCTGAGCGCACCCGGCAGCGGATCCCTCCGGCAGCGGGAGGCGAGCCGGTGAACCCCACGACTGCCGCCACCGGGCAGACCCTCGACCCCGTGGACAGCTGGGAACTCGCCGTTCTCGACGCCTGGCACCCCCTGCTGCTCACGGAACACCTCACCCGCGGCACCGACTTCTTCGAGGCGGGCGGCACCTCCGTGGCCGCCGCCCAGGTCATGAGCCGACTGCGCCGCAGCCTGGCACAGCAGTATCCGCTCAGCCTGCTCATGGAGAACCCGGTGTTCGCGGACTTCGTCCGGGCGGTCAGAGGCGGCGCGGCGCGGTCCGTGCCGCTGGTGCGGCTCTCCGCGACACAGGCCCCTCCCGCCGGGACGGCGCCCGGCTCGGCGTGGATACACGCCGCCGGGGGCGAGGTGATGTTCCTGCACGCGCTGGCGGCCCTGGTCCCGTACGCGCACTTCCTCGGCGTCCGCGACACCGACTGGGATCTGTCCCCCTACGCCCCGCTGGTACCGCAGGAGTTCACGGCCAGGGCGGCACACCACCACGCGCTGCTGGCCCCGGAGGGCGTGACCCACATCGCGGGCTACTCCTCCGGAGCGTTCGCGGCCCACGAGACGGTACTGCTGCGCCTGCGCGCGGGCCTGCCGACGGCCCCCGCCCTGCTGGTGGACCCGCCGGCGCTGCACCCCGCCGTGAGCAGCCCCTCCTACGCCCAGGTGCTCGCGCGGCGGCTCGGCATCGCCCCTGAGGTGGCCGAGGCACCGCAGGCGCACCCCGAGAGGTGGCGCGCGGCCCTCGCCCGGCGCTCCCCGGTGGGCGCCCTGCCCGAGGAGTCGTACGAGGACTGGCTCACCCAGCTCTGCCGGATCAGCGCGAAGGGCGAATGGGCGCTGTGCCGCTACCGGCCCGGCCCCTCCCCGGTGCGGCACCGGCTCGTGCTCTCGAAGAGCCGCCCGGACCTGGCGCAGACGGTGGCCGACTGGTCGGCCGTGTGCGGCCGGCCTCCTCTCGTCCTGACCGTCGACGCCTCGCACGACGAGATCATCGCCGACGAGGCCCTGGCGCACGCCGTCGCGGACTGGCTCGGCGAACCGGCCGACGGGAGCCGCGATCGTGCGTGACCTGCCCGGCGCGGCCAACGGTGCCCGCCCACTGGATCTGCGCTACCTGGAGCGGCCCGCGAACCTGCACCACCGCCCCTACTTCCCGTTCGTGGAGGCACACGCCTTCCGGGCGGCGGACTCCGCCGAGCACGGGCTCCTGGACGTCGGCAGCGCCAACGGCGCCTTCCTCCACTACCTGAGCACGCGCAGACCGGCCGTACGCTGCTCGGGCCTGGACGTGCTGCCCGAACTCGTCGCCCACGCGCGGCGGCAGGTACCGGAGGCCTCGTTCTCGGTGGGTGACATCACCGATGCCGGGTCCTTGCCGCGCGAGCGCTTCTCCGTGGTGACGATGCTGACGCTGCACAGCCACTTCGACACGCTCGACCCCTGGCTGGAGAACCTCCTCGCGCTCGTCGCCGAGGGCGGCCGCGCCCTGGTCTTCGGCCCCTTCAACCCGAGTCCGGTGGACGCCCTGGTGCGGCTGCGGGTCTCCGGCGGGACGCCCTCGGACTGGACCTGCGGCTGGAACGTCCACGCGCGGCACTCCTTCGCCGCACGCCTGCGCGCGGCCGGCCACCGGTTCGCCTTCCACGACTACACGCCCCCGGACGAGGCGGGCGGCCCCGGCGAGGGGGTCACCGATCCGCTGGCCACCAGGCCCGCCGTCCTGGACGGAAGGACCGTGCTGATGAACGCCTCCGGAGTCGCCCTGCCCTTCGCGCTGCTGGAGATCCGCCCGTGAACGCCCCGGTGGTCCTGGAGGTGGAGGCCCCCTGGCTGAGCGGTCTGCGCAGCCCCGTCAACAGGCGGCCGCTGCTCCCGTACCGGCCCGGTCTGCTCACCGACGGGGACCGCCTGTGGCCGTGCCTCGACACCATCCCCTATCTGCGCACCGGCAGGGAGGCCGTGCGCGAGGCGGCCGTGTCCGCGCTGCTGCGCGAGGACCCCGTCACCGCGCTTGTCGCGCTCCTCGGCGACCGCAAGGACGCGTCGATCCCCCCGGTGCGGCCGGACGCCGTGCGGGCCGCGGTGGTCCGCCCCGGCACCGCGCGCCGGGCGATGGAACTCCTCGACTACGGCGGCATGGCCCCCTATCTGCTCCACCGCTGGTCCCTGCCCACCTACCTCAGCGGACTCGCGCTGCTGGAGGCGCACGCCCCGGCGGGCGCCCGCCTCAGCGAGATCGGCTGCGGAGCGGGCCACTTCCTGCGGGCCTGGAGCCGGGAGCGGGACGGAGACGGCACCACCGGGGCCGACCTGGTCTTCTCCATGCTGTGGCTGGCCCGGCAGTACGTGTGCCCCCGGGCCCGGCTCATCTGCTTCGACACCGAGGACCCCTTCCCCCTCGCCGAGGACTCCGCGGACGTGGTCCTCAGCCACGACTCCTTCCACTACTTCCGCGGCAAGTCC
Source organism: Streptomyces sp. SCSIO ZS0520 (assembly GCF_025643355.1). Lineage (NCBI taxonomy): Bacteria > Bacillati > Actinomycetota > Actinomycetes > Kitasatosporales > Streptomycetaceae > Streptomyces > Streptomyces sp. SCSIO ZS0520. The sequence continues at coordinate 493,596 of NZ_CP092644.1, forward strand.
CATGTCCTGGCACAGATGCGGCGCCTGTGCGCGGCGGGGACGCTGCTGGTGGGCCACGCGCACAACGCGGACCGGCCCAACCACTCCCCCGGACTGCCGCTCACCGCCGAGGAGTACCAGGGCCTCCTCGGCCCCGGGACCTGCTACGACGACGCCGCGCTGACCACCGCCGCGCTCACCGGCCTGCCTCCCCGCCCCGCGGACCGCGAAGCCCTGCGCGAGGCCGACGCGTTCGCCTTCGCCCGCGGTCCCGGGACGCCACCGAGCCCGTCCGCCCGCCTCGTCCTGCCGGCACCGGGCACGCCCCTGCGGGCGAACCCCCTGCTGCACGGCGCGGTCCCCCGGTGGCCGAACGGCAAGTTCGAGGACGAGTACGTCCAGCCGTGGCCCTACCTGCGCGGCCTGCGCCGCCCCGAGGGCATCGGCGCGGACGTCGCCATGGACTCCTCCCCCCGGCTCGAAGCACTCGTACGCGAACGGCTCCTGCTCGACCTCCCGCCCCGCTGGCTGTGACGCCCCCTCCCGAAGGAGACGCTGTGAACACCCCCTTGCCGGTTTCCGACCTCACCGAACAGAGCCTGGACACCGTGCCCGCCGACTGCGTGGTCGGTCGCAACGTCCGCGTACGGGCCGGTCGGTTGAGGATCGGCAGCGGCGTGCACATCGGCGACGACGCCGTCCTCGTCGGTGACGAGGTGGAACTCGCCGACGGCGTCCGGATCGGAGCCGGCACGGACCTGCGCGCCTCGTCTCTCGTGCTCGGCACCGGCTCGGAGGTCGCGGCGGGGGTGCGCGCCCTGGTCGCCGAGCGGCTGTGGACGGGGCGGGCAGCCCGGGTCTCCAAGGGCGTGGACATCCTGTGCCGCGACTTCACCGCCGGGAACCTCCTCTACCTGGGAGACGGCACGAGCGTGGGCTACGGCGGCACGACCACGTCCACGGCCACCGTGCGGATCGGAGACCGGGTCACCGTCGGGCAGCACACGATCCTCAACGCCAACCACGGCATCGTGCTGGGCGACAACGTCGGCACCGGTTCCTACCTGGCCGTGTGGACGCACGGATACCACTTCGGCCACGGCCCGCTGATCGGCGTCGCACCGGCCTACGCACCGGTCCACGTCGGACGGAACGTATGGCTCGGCTTCCAGGTCACCCTGCTGCCCGGAGTCACCATCGGCGACAACACCATGGTCGCGGCGGGCTCCGTCGTCACCGGTCCGGTACCGGGCGACGTCCTGGTGGGAGGGGTGCCCGCCAAGGTCAAGAAGCAGTTGGACGGCACGGCGGTCACCGGGGAGGCGGCCGACCGGGCGGTGCGCGAGGTGCTGCGGACCTGGCTGCGCGAGCTGAGGTGGAAGGGCTGCGCCGTCACCGAGGACGCGGGGGACCCGGACGCGGCGGAGCTGCGCGTCGCCCTCGCCGACGGTTCCGAGGAACTCCGGGCCGCCCTGCTGCCCCACGGCGCACCCCCGCCGCTGCCGCGCGAGGAACCGCTGGCGCTCGTGACGGTGGAGGACCGTCCGGACATCCGCACCGGGGACGGCTCGCCGCTCACCGTCTTCGAACTGCGCTCGGGCCGCCTGCGGGGCCGGGATTCCGCACTCGTCCAGGACCTGCGCGACCAACTGCGCCGGCACGCGATGCCCTGCGGGGACAGCACCTGTTTCACCGCGGTGACGCCCTCGGCCTTCGCCCGTCTGGCATCAGCCGTGCCGGGCGGCTGAACCGCCTTTCCCCGACCCGATGGGAGACCCCATGACCACCACGCCACCGGACGGCCTCGCCACGGTGCTCGGCAGGGCGGCGGCCGCCCACGCCGCCGACCGCACGGACAGCTTCCTCGACCTCGCCCGGCAGGCCGCCCGTCTCGCCGAGGGCGGCGGCGTTCCCCAGGCCTGTGTGCAACCGCTGCTCCAGGTGGCGGTCGACGCGCTGTACGAGGGGGAGACGGACCTCCCGGAAGCCCTGTTCCTCGCGGCCCTGCCCGCGCTGGAGCAGCCGGAGGACGCGGCCACACGCGCGTCGGTGCTCCACAACCTGGCCCTGCTGGCGCTCACCCGGGAGGACTTCGCCCGGGCCCACCGCCTGGACAGCGAGGGCAGGGACCTGGCAGCCGCCGCGGGGGAACCCCTCGTGGAGGCGGAGTGCCTGCACGGCATCGGCGCCGCGCTGGTGGCGCAGCGGGACTACCCGCCCGCGTGCGCGCCCCTCGAACGCTGCCTGGCCCTCTTCGAGGAACTCGGCGACGAGGACGCCGTCGCGGCGGCCGCGCACTCCCTGGCGATCGCCCGTCAGGAACTCGGCGACCTGGAGCGGGCGCGGGGACTGTTCCTGCGGTGCGTGGCCATCTGGCGTGCCAGCGGCTACGGACACGGACTGACCGAGGCGCTGCAGGGGATCGGGGAGATCGCCCAGAGCTCGGGCGAGTACCGGGAGGCGATGGCGCGTCACGCCGACGCCCTGCCCGTCCTCCTGGAGATGGACGAACTCCCCGGCGTGTCCGAGTCGTTGGAGGGTGTCGCCCTGGCGCTCGCGGGAGCGGGCCGCCCCGACGACGCGGTGAGGCTCTTCGCGGCCGCCACCGGCATCCGCGACCGCCTCGGGGCCGAAGTGCCCCCCGCCGTACGGGAACGGGTCGCCGACGACATCGCACAGGCGCGCACCGCCCTCGGTGCCGAGCCGTTCCGTACGCACTGGGCGTGGGGGCACGCGCTCGCCACCGAGGAGGCGGTCGCCTACGCGCTCGGCCGGGACGGAGACCGGCTGAGCAGACCCGGCCCGAAGTGACCGGCCCCCGCACCGTGTTCCGCCCACGCCACAGATCGGAAGTCCGCACATGATGTCCGACCCGAACAGGGCCGCGGCGACAGCATCCGCCCGAGACAGCCTTCTCCCGGCGCTCCACGAGGGCCGGGCCGCGCTGCGCTGCGGGACGCAGTCGCTGCGAGGAGACGAACTCGCCGGAGCCGTCGGCGCCGTGGCCGCGAAGGTCACCGGCGCCCGACGGGTCGCCGTCGAGGCCCGGCCCGAACTGTCCACTCTGGTGGCGGTCGCCGGGGTCCTCGCCGCCGGGGCGGCAGCCGTGCCGGTGAACCCGGACGCAGGCGAGGAGGAGAGGAAGCACCTGCTGTCCGACAGCAAGGCGGACCTGGTGCTCGGCCAGGTCGACCTGGCCGCCCGCGGTCCGCTGCCCGCGGCGCCCGGCACCGACGACAGCCCTGCCCTCATCCTCTACACCTCCGGATCGACCGGCCCGCCCAAGGGAGTGGTGCTGTCCCGGCGGGCCGTCGCCGCCAATCTCGACATGCTCGGCGAGGCCTGGGAGTGGAACCCCTCGGACGTGCTCGTGCACTCCCTCCCCTTCTTCCATGTGCACGGACTCGTCTTCGGCGGCCTCGGCCCGCTGCGGATCGGCTCGCCCCTGCACTACAGCCCCGGCGGACTGCGGCCCCAGCAGGGCGGAAGCATCTACTTCGCCGTACCGACGATGTGGACGCTCAGCTCCGACGAACACCTGCGGGCGCTGAAGGACGCCCGGCTCCTTGTGTCGGGCGCCGCCGCGCTGTCCGCGGAGGCCTTTGCCCGGATCGAGGCGCTCAGCGGCCACCAGGTGCTCAACCGCTACGCCATGACGGAGACCCTGGTGGTCACCTCGCCCCCGCTCGGGGCGCGGCGCAGCGCCGAGGCCGTCGGACCGCCGCTGCCCGGTGTGCAGATCGCTCTGCGCGAGGTGCAGGACAGCGGGTTCCAGGAGATCCACGTCCGGGGGCCGCAGCTCTTCAGCGGCTACCTCGACGGCCCCCCGGCCTTCGACGCCGAGGGCTGGTTCGCCACCGGGGACCTGGGGCGCTTCGACGACAGCGGTTCGCTGCGGCTGCTCGGCCGCCGCAGCACCGACCTGATCAAGACCTCCGGCTTCCGGGTCGGGGCCGGAGAGGTCGAGGCGGCGCTGCTCGCCCACCCCGCGGTCGCCGAGGCCGCGGTGACCGGGATCCCCGACGAGGTGCTCGGCGAACGCGTCGCCGCCTGGGTCGTCCTCACCGAGCCGGGCAGCACCGAGGTGCGCGCCCTGCGCCGCCATCTCGCCGGGCTGCTCACGGACTACAAGCGGCCGTCCGAGATCCGGCTGGTCGCCTCCCTGCCGCGCAACGGGCTGGGCAAGGTGCAGAAGCGGCTGCTGGGCACCCAAGACGGAGGTGTCCGGTGAGCCGTTCTCCTGGAGGTCACGCAACGATGTTCCCGCACACGCTTCAGCTCCCGCCCCGCCAGGACAGGCCGCGCACCCGCGGGTTGACGATGGTCATCGACAACGGCCTGCCCTCGCGGCTGTTCGCGGACACGATGGCCGACTTCGGCCATCTCGTGGACCTCGTCAAGTTCGGCTGGGGCACCGCCCTGGTGACCCCGCGGCTGAGCCGCAAGACCGCCGTCTTGAACGACCTCGGCATCCCGTACATGTTCGGCGGAACCCTGTTCGAGAAGTTCGTGGCCCAGGACCGGGTCGAGGGCTATGTCGCGCTCTGCCGCAGCCACGAGTGCCCCTACGTCGAGGTGTCCAACGGCACCATCGACCTCTCCGCGTCCCGCAAGGCGGGGTTCATCGAGAAGCTGGCCGCCGAGTTCACCGTGATCTCCGAGGTGGGCTTCAAGGACCAGCCCCGCTCCGAGCTGCTCTCCCCCAGCCAGTGGATCGACGCCATCCGCGACGACCTCTCGGCGGGCGCCTCACGCGTGATCCTCGAAGCGCGCGAGAGCGGGTCGAGCGGCATCTGCCGACCCGACGGGCAGCTCCGCATCGGCCTGATCGAGGACATCCTGCGGGCCGGATTCGACACGGAGAAGCTGGTGTTCGAGGCGCCGAACAAGGCCCTGCAGACCTACTTCGTCCGCCGGGTGGGCCCGGAGGCGAACCTCGGCAACATCGCACCCCGCGATCTCGCCGCGGTGGAGACGCTCCGCCTCGGACTGCGCGCGGACACGCTGCTCGACGACCCGCTCCCCAGGCACGCATCGGAGGACACGCATGAGGACCGGTAGGGACGCATTCCATCTGGCCATCCCCGCCCGCGATCTGGACGAGGCCGCCCACTTCTACTGGAAGCAGCTGGGCTGCCCTGTCGCACGCCGCTACGACGACCGCATCACCCTGGACTTCTTCGGCGACCAGGTCGTCTGCCATCTCGCACCCGAGACCCCGGTCGCCGAACCCCGCCTGTATCCGCGGCACTTCGGGATCACCTTCCGCGAGCGCTCCGACTTCGACAACCTGCTGCGCCTCGTGGAGATACGGAAGGTCCCGGTCTTCCAGGCGGCGCAGCCGCGCTTCGAGGGCACGGTCGAGGAGCACACCACCCTGGTCCTGCGCGATCCCACGGACAACCTCCTGGAGTTCAAGCACTACCGGGACCCGAGGATGATGTACTGATCCGCCCCCCACGAAGAGTAGGGATGCGCAGATGAACGCTGTGGCCGCTCGCCTGCGGCCGATGCGGGAGTCCGCGGCGGCCTGGCGGTCGGAGATGCGTCTCCGGCGGCGACTTGCCGCCTCGGTGCGCTCGGCCGGCCGGCCCCTGTCGGCCGCGGTCTGGGCGGTGAACCTCGCACGGGCCCTCTTACCCCTCGCGGTGGGCCTGTTCACCGGGCTGCTGGTGCAGCACCTGGTGACCTCCCCGCGGGACACCGGCGGGCTGACCCGCCTCACTCTTGCCCTGTGCCTCACCCTGCTGGCGTCGCAGACCGCCGAAATCCTGGCCGGTGCGGTCAAGTTCAGCGCCGCACGCCGCATCGACCGATGGCACCGCCTGCGGCTGGCGGACATGATGGGCGCGCCCAGCGGGATCGGGCACCTGGACGACCCGGAGGTCCGGCAGGAACTCGACCAGGCGGCCCCCCTGAAAGGGCTGCCCGGCTGGGTCTCCTACACCTTCGGCACCAGCGCCGTGGGACAGGTCGTGATCACCACCCGCACCGTCGGCGCCTGGTGCGCCGCCCTCGTACTCGCCTGCTTCTCCTGGCCCCTGGCGCTGCTGGCGCTGGGCGCGGCCATGGGGGTACGCGCCGCCACCGGCCGGGACTGGATGGAGCAGCACGCGGTGATCCGCGGCTTCGCGCCCGCCACCCGGCGGGCGGAGTACTGGGCCGAAGTGGCCGCCTCCTCCTGGTCGGCGAAGGAGGTCCGCGTCTTCGGGCTGTCCGCCTGGGCGATCGGCCGGTTCCGCGAGGTACTGACCGCCCGTACGGACCGGGTCGCGCAGGTACGGCTCCGGCTCCTGCGCCGGCTCGGCGGCGCGGTACTGGTCCTCGCGCCCGTCGCGGGGCTCGGCCTCGGCGTCCTCGGCGCCGCGGGCGCCCGTCTGCCGCCGGGTGAATTCGCCCTCTACCTGGGGATGTTCTGGGCGGTGCTGAGCGTCAGCCGCTGGGACGCCGACTCCTACGACGTGCAGTTCGCGGGCCTGCCGGCGCTGCGGGCGGTGGACCGTCTGGAGGCCCTCCTCGCCGACGCGGACCCGTACCCCTCGGGCGGGCTCGCGTCGGGCGCACCCGCCGCGGGCGCCCCCCGGATCCGGTTCGAGTCGGTCGGCTTCGCCTACCCCGGCTCCGCGCGCCGGGTCCTCGACGGACTCGACCTGGAGATCGAACCCGGGTCCACCGTGGCGCTGGTGGGCGTCAACGGGGCGGGGAAGAGCACCTTCACCAAGCTCCTGACCGGCCTGCTGGCACCGACGACCGGACGGATCACCGTGGACGGCGTCCCCCTGGCCGAGATCGCACCGAGCGCCTGGCGCGCGCGGGTGTCCGTGGTCCTCCAGGAATTCGTGCACTACGAGCTGCCGCTGTCCGAGAACGTGACACTCGGCGCGCCCGGGCACCGGCCGAGCGCCGAGGCCCTGGACCGGGCCGCCCGGGAGGCCGGAACCGAGGACCTGGTGGCCGCGGCTCCGCTGGGCTGGCGGACTCCCCTGGCCCGCGGCTACCCCCACGGGATCGATCTCTCCGGCGGGCAGTGGCAGCGCATCGCCCTCGCCCGGGCCCTCTACGCCGTCTCGCACGGGGCGCGCCTGCTCATCCTCGACGAGCCGACCGCCCACCTGGACATCCGCGCCGAGCTGGACCTCTTCTCCCGGATCGGCGACCGGGCGCGGGACGCGAGCGTCCTGCTCATCTCCCACCGCCTGGCCACCGTCCGCCGTGCGGACCGGATCGTCCTGCTCGACGCGGGCAGGGTCGCGGAATCGGGCACCCATGAGGAGCTGATGGCGCTCGGCGGTCGCTACGCCGAGATGTTCACCCTGCAGGCGCGGAGGTTCACCGACCACGAGGCGGGCCCGCAGGGGGATCTTCCCTTCGTACCCGGCCTGACTCCCAAGGCGCACCCGTGAACCGCCTGTCCGTCCTCGCGGAGCTGTTCCGGGAAGGCTGGCGGACCCGCCGCGCGCTGGTCCTGGCCTATCTCGGCGTCACCGCCCTCGACATCGCCGCCGTCGCCGGATTCGCCCTGGCACTGCGGTCGTTCGTCCACCAGGCACTTGCCCATCAGTATCCGGGGGTGCTCTACAGCGCGCTGGGGGCGGCCGTGTGCTGGTCGTTGAGCACCGCCGGAGTCAGCGCCCGCACCAACCTCGTCTACCTGCTCGCCGAGGCCACCGGACTGGAGCTGAACAGCCGTGTCCTCGCGCTCGTCGCGGGCCTGGAGGACCTGGCCCGGCTCGAACAGCCCGAGTACGCCGACCACGTCGACCTGGTCAGAGGCGGAGGCGACGTCATCGCCCGTTCCGCCTGGCTCACGGTGGAGGTCCTCTCCGCGCTCACCCGGCTGGCGGCGGTCCTCGTCATCATGGCGTTCATCGCCCCGCCGCTGCTCGCCGTCGCCGCCGGGCTGGTGCCCGCGCTGTGGCTCTCCCGCCGGGGGCAGCGCCACGTACGCGGTGCCCTGAAGAGGACCGCGCCCGACGCCCGGCTCGCCGAGCACCTCCACCACCTGCTCACCGAGCCGGCGCCCGGTATGGAGATCCGGATCGCGGGCGCCCACGAGACCCTGCGGGCCAGGGCCCATGGGGCGTGGACCGCGCTGCTGACCGGCCAGGAGAGGGCCCAGTGGCGCGCGGCCGGGCTGTCGGTCACCGGCTGGGCGGTCTTCGCCGCGGGAAACACCCTCGCGCTGCTCCTCCTCGTGCGGTCGGTCGGCGCGGGCGACCTGGCGCCCGCCGACGTACTCGTCCTGCTCACCCTGACCACGACGCTCCGCACCCAGGCGGAGGGGACCATGGCCACGCTGCGCCAGGCGGCCGACGGCGTCCATCTGCTGGAGTCCTACTGCCACTTGACACGCGTCGGCAGCGGCAGGCGCCCCAGCAGCGGTGACTCCCACGTCCCGCCCCCCACCACCCTGCGGGAGGGGATCGTCCTGCGCGGTCTCTCCTTCGGGTATCCGGGCGGCCGGACCCCGGTGCTGCACGAGATCGACCTCGTGCTTCCCGCGGGTGCCACGGTGGCGGTCGTCGGGGAGCACGGAGCGGGCAAGACGAGTCTGGTCAAGCTGCTGTGCGGGCTGTACGAACCCACCGGGGGAAGCATCCTGGTGGACGCGGTACCGCTCGGGCGGATACCGGCACCGGCCTGGTGGGCGAAGATCACCGCGGGTTTCCAGGACCACGCCCGCTTCGCCTTCCTCGCCCGCGAGGCGGTGGGAGCGGGTGAGCTGTCGGCCCTGGACGACCGGGAGCGGATCGCCGAGGCGCTCACCGCGGGCGGGGCCCGGGAGTTCGTGTCCGCGCTGCCCGCGGGCCTGGAGACCCAGTTGGGCAGCGAGTTCGGCGGGGTGGAGCTGTCCGGCGGCCAGTGGCAGCGCGTCGCGCTGAGCCGGGCGGGCATGCGGCGGGCCCCGCTGCTGTGCGTCCTGGACGAACCGACGGCCTCGCTCGACGCCCGCAGCGAGTACGAACTCCACCGGCGCCAGGCCCATCTGGCCCGGGTCACCGGCGCCCGGCACGGCACCGTGACCCTGATGGTCACCCATCGCTTCTCCACGGTGCGCATGGCCGATCTGATCGTCGTCCTCTCCCGGGGACGGATCGTCGAACAGGGCAGCCACGCGGACCTCATGGCGAAGAACGGCACCTATGCCTCGATGTACCGGATGCAGGAAGCCGGTTACCGCGAGAAGGGCGGCCGATGACCCCGGAACCCGGCCCTGCCCGCCGCGCGGCAGGGCCCACGGCACGTATCGACGAAGCGGGAAGTCACCATGAGAAGGCCCTTGCTCAACCGCAGGCTCGACGGACTCGGCACCACGGTCTTCGCCGAGATGTCCGCCCTGGCACAGCGCACGGGAGCGATCAATCTGGGCCAGGGCTTCCCCGACACCGACGGACCGGAAGAGATCCGCGAGGCGGCCGTCCGCGCGCTGCGCGACGGCCGCGGCAACCAGTACCCGCCCGGCCCCGGCGTACCGGAGCTGCGCGAGGCGGTCGCCGAGCACCAAGCACGCTTCTACGGAACGCGTTTCGACCCGGACACCGAGGTCCTGGTCACCGCGGGGGCCACCGAGGCGGTCGCCGCCTCGATGCTCGCCCTCCTGGAACCAGGGGACGAGGTCATCGCCTTCGAGCCCTACTACGACTCCTACACGGCCTGTATCGCCATGGCCGGGGCCCGCCATGTCCCCCTTCCGCTCCGGGCGCCGGACTTCCGCCCCGATCTCGACGCCCTCCGGGACGCCCTCACGCCCCGCACCCGGCTGCTGCTCCTGAACTCGCCCCACAACCCGACCGGCACGGTCCTCACCCGCGCCGAAGCGAGCGCTGTCGCCGAACTGGCGGTCGCCCACGACCTGCTGGTGGTCACCGACGAGGTCTACGAACACCTCGTGTTCGAGGGCGCCCACCATCCGCTGATCTCCTTCCCCGGGATGCGGGAGCGGACCGTCTCGATCTCCTCCGCGGGCAAGACCTTCTCCTTCACCGGCTGGAAGGTCGGCTGGGTGACAGGCAGCGCCGCACTGGTGAGCGCCGTCCGGACGGCGAAGCAGTATCTGACCTTCGTCAGTTCGGGGCCCTTCCAGCACGCGGTGGCCGAGGCCCTGCGCCTGCCCGACACCCACTTCTCCTCCCTGCGCGAGGACCTGCGCCGCAAGAAGGAGATCCTGTCGGCCGGGCTGGAGGAGGCGGGCCTCACGGTGTACCGGCCCCAGGGCACCTACTTCGTCACCGCGGACATCGGGCCCCTGGGCGAGGAGGACGGCATCACCTTCTGCCTGCGGCTGCCGGAGCGGTGCGGGGTGGTGGCGGTGCCGCACTCCGTCTTCTACGACGATCCCGACGCCGGTCGGGGCCTGGTGCGCTTCGCGTTCTGCAAACAGGACGACGTGCTGCGCGAGGCCACCGACCGGCTGAAAACCCTGCGCGACTGGTCCCGCTGACCCCGCGTCGACCCGCGTCGAGCTGGTGCGCCACGTACGCACGGGGCTTGAACGGGGCCGCCTACGCCTGGACCGCGAAGGCCCCCGGCGTCACCGGCGCCAGCGGGGGCAGGCCCGCGGCATAGCGCTCCAGTTCGGTCAGCGCGGCGGCGGCCATCGTCCGGGTCTCCGAGCCGAGTGATCCGGCGATGTGCGGGGTGAGGACGACATTGGGCAGCTCGTAGAGGGGGCTGGAGGCCGGGAGCGGTTCCGGATCGGTGACGTCGAGGATGGCGTGCAGCCCCGCGCGGCAGGCGTCCTCCAGCGCGGCGGTGTCGACAAGCGCGCCCCGGGCCGTGTTGACCAGGACGGCTCCGGGGGGCAGCGCGGCCAACTCCGCGGCGCCGATGAGGTGGTGGGTCTCCGGCAGGGACGGCGCGTGCAGGCTGAGTACGTCGGCCTGCGGCAGGGCCTCCGCAAGGCGCACCGGCTCGGCACCGGCGGCGGTGATCTCGGCGGGGTCCGCCACCGGATCGACCACGAGGACCCTGGCGAGGTCCAGGCGGCGCAGCAGCTGGGTGACGCGGCGCCCGATCCGGGAGAAGCCGACGAGCACGACCGTACGGTCCCGGCCGCTCAGTTCGCCGCGTCCTTCGCGGTAGCCGAGGTCCTCGCGGAAGCGGCGGGCGTCCATGGCGAGGAAGGGCACCTTCTTGAACGCCCAGAGGACCGCACCGAGCGTGAAGTGGGCCACCGGGTCGGCGTTGGCGTCGGCCGCCGTGGTGACGAGGAGCCCGCGCCGGAAGACGGCCGGTGAGACATGGTGGCGGACCGAACCGGCGGCGTGCAGGACGGCCCGCAGCCGCGGGGCGGCGCGCAGCACCTCCTCGTCGAGGACCGGGCAGCCCCAGGAGGTGAGCAGCACCTCCACCTCGGCGAGGCGGTCCCGGACGCCGTCGGCCGCCAGGTCCGAGGCGGCGAGCGGGTGCCCGAGCGCGGCCGCGGCGCGCAGCCGGTCCCGTTCCCTCGGCCCGAACTGGGTGTGCTGCGTACGGGCGTTCATCAGCAGGAGGGTCTCCGGCCGGCGCACGGCGTCGGGCGGCGCGGTGGCGGTCGGCTCGGCCTCGGACGGCACGGCCTCGGTCGGGGCAGCCTCGGTCGGCGCGGGGTCGGTCACTTCAGGCTCCCGGTGGCCAGGCCGCTGCGCCACTGGCGCTGGAGCACCACGAAGGCGGTGATCAGCGGCACGACGGCGAGCAGGGATCCGGTGATGACAAGGGGGTTGTAGTCGGGGAACTGCAGGGCGCGGGTGCTCCACTGGTAGATCCCGAGGGTCATGGGGAAGAGGTCGGGGTCGGTGAGCATCACCAGCGGCAGGAAGAAGTTGTTCCAGATGGCGACGAACTGGAAGAGCAGGATGGTGACGAAGCCGGGCATCATCATCGGCAGGGCGATGGTCAGGAAGATGCGCAGCTCACCCGCTCCGTCCAGGCGCGCCGCCTCCAGCACCTCGTCGGGCACCGAGGCGTCGGCGAAGGTCCGCGCGAGATAGACGCCGAAGGGATTGGTCAGCAGCGGGAGGAACACCGCCCAGAAGGTGTTGACCAGGTGCAGCTGGGAGGCCAGCAGGTACAGCGGCAGGGCGAGCGCCGTGGGCGGCACGAGGACACCGGTCAGGGTCACCGCGAAGAGGGCGCGCCGTCCGGGGAAGTCCAGCTTGGCGATCGCGTAGCCGCAGGCCGTGCAGATCAGCGCCCCGAGCACCGCGCCGACGCCCGCGTAGAGCAGGGAGTTGACGATCCACCGGAGGAAGACGCCGTCCTCGGCGGTGAACACGTCGCGCAGATTGTCCCGGAGATGGAAGTCGGCGAGCGAGAAGGCGCCGGTGGAGGAGAAGTCGCCGACCGATTTGGTGGCCGAGGTCACCAGCCACACCAGCGGCAGCACGCTGTAGAGCGCCGCGAGGACGAGGACGCCGTAAACGGCGCCGCGCGAGGTCCAGCGGGAGCCGCGGGCACCGGCCGCTCGGCCCTCGTGCCGGGGGACGGACCCTGGCGGGGTGCGGGAAGCGCTCATCGTGACCTCCGGGAGGACAGTCGCATCACCAGCGCCGAGAGCAGGGCCGAGGCGGCGGCGAGCAGGAGGGACGCGGCGGCGGCGCGTCCGTAGTCGTTGCTGACGAAGGCCGCTTCGTAGAGGTAGAGGCTGGGTGTCCAGGTGCTGCTGACCGTCCCGGTGAAGGTGCGAAGCACCATGGGTTCGGTGAACAGCTGGAGCGAGCCGATGGTGGTGAAGACGAGGGCGACGAAGACCGTCGGCCGGATCATGGGGAGCTTGACGGACAGCGCGGTACGGAGGGCTCCGGCGCCGTCCGCGCGGGCGGCCTCCAGCACCTCGCGGGGCACCGTCTGCAGGGCCGCGTAGAAGATGATCACGTTGTAGCCGGTCCACTGCCAGGTGGCCATGTTCACGATCGAGGGCAGGACACCGGCGGCGCCCAGGGGGTCGAAGGGCAGGAGGGCGTCGAGCGGTCCGATGCCCGGGCTGTAGAGGTAGCCCCAGATCAGCCCGGCGATCACCCCGGGCACCGCGTAGGGCAGGAAGACCGCGAGCGACCAGAGGGCGCGCAGCCGCACGACGGCCGAGTCGAGCAGCAGAGCGATGAGCAGGGCGGCGGCGAACATCACCGGGATGTGGATCAGGGCGTAGCCGCCGATGTGGAGCACGCTGTCCCGGGCGGCGGGGTCGCCGAGCACGTCCGCGTAGTTGCCGAAGCCGGTGAAGTCCCGGCGGTAGCCGTCGAAGCCGAGTCCGGAGAGGCGGTCGGTGAACAGGCTGAGGTAGCAGGCGTATCCGATCGGCACCAGGACGGTGCACAGCAGCAGCACGGCGAAGGGCGCGGCCAGCGCGGCGGCGGCGAGACGGCGGCCGGTCCTGTGGCGCGGCGCGGGTGCCGGTGCGGGCTCGGGCGGGGCGGCGGGCGCGGGCGGCTTCGCGGCGGTGACGGCGGGGCTCATGTGCGGCTCCCGTCCGTGACGGCCAGGCCGCGCTCGCGCATGGTGGCGACGGTCGAGGACTGCACCCGGTGCATCGCCCTCGGGAGGGTGGTCGCGCCGGTGGAGACCGGGCCCAGCGCGTCGGCCACGGCGGAGAACACGCTCAGCGAGGTGGGCCCCCACGTCCAGGCGGGCACCCGGGTCGCGGAGGTGTCCAGGACGTCGAAGATCGGCTCACCCGCGAAGTAGTCGTCGCCGTAGACCTCCCGGGCCACCCGCCGGTTGGCCAGGTGGGCGGGCGAGGGGAAGGTGATCTTCGCGCCGATCCCGGGGACCGCCGGGTCGGTGCTCAGCCAGCGCAGGAAGGTCAGCGCCGCCTCCGGGACCGCGCTCTCGGCGGAGACGGCGAACGCGGAACCGCCCCAGGCGCCGGTGGACGGGTCGTCCCCCCAGGTGGGCAGGGGGGCGACGGCCCAGCGGCCCTTGTCCGCGGGCAGGGACTTCTTCATCATCCCGACGCCCCAGGTGGACCCGAGCATTCCCCAGAGCCTGCCGTGGTGCATCGCGGAGATCCAGCTCTGGGTCCCGGTCGCGCTGTGGGCGGCCCGGCCGGAGGCGATCATGTCCTGCCAGTACCCGGCCACCCGGAGGGTGCCCGCGCCGTCGACGCCGACCCGCCAGGCGCCGGAGTCGACCCGCCACCAGGGGTCGCCCGCCTGCCAGGCCATCCCGGCGAAGAAGGCGCCGTCGTTCAGGGCGAAGGTGGTGATCCGCGCCTTCGGATCGGCCTTCCGGACGGCCGAGGCGGCCCGCCGGAACTCCTCCCAGGTGCGCGGCACCCGTATCCCGGCCCGGTCGAAGAGGTCCTTGCGGTAGAAGAAGGCCATCGGGCAGAAGTCCATCGGCAGGGCCCAGGTCCGGCCGCCGGGACGGACCCCCTGCCAGGCGGCGGGGAGGAAGCCGTCGGCGAGGTCGTCCACGTCCCCGGTCAGCTCCCGCAGTCCGCCGGTGGTCACGATCTGCGGCAGCGCCTGGTACTCGGTGTGCAGGATGTCCGGGGCGTTGTGCGCGCGGAGGGCGTTGGTCTGCTGCGCGTAGCCGCCGGAGGTCCCGGCGGCGATGACGCTCAGCTCGACGCGCACGGTGCGCTGGGCGGCGTTGAAGGCGGCGACGTACTGGTCCATGCCGGTCAGCCAGGACCACAGGCGTACCCGGGTGGCGCCGGAGGAGCGCCGGGAGCAGCCGGTGAGCGCTCCGCCCGCGAGGGCCGCGGCGCCGAGTCCGGGTACGGCCCGCAGCAGCGACCGCCTCGACCGGAGCGCCGGGGATCTGCCGCGGCCACCGGCGCCGGATGGGGTACCGAACACCATGGATGTCCTTTCAGGCGGGGGGGTGTTCGCACACTTCAGCCCGTGCCGGACTTTCGGTCAATCAAAACGAAATACTTCGATCAACAACGATCGCGAAGGAACATCACGCGGGAGGTCCGAGGCCGCGGACGAAGCCCCTTCCCCCATCCCGTACGCGGATATGCTGCCCCGGTGGAGGAGCCCGAGGAGACGCCGCGGAGCGGGGCCGACGGGCGGTCGACCCGGTGGGAGGCGCACCGGGTCCGGCGGCAGGGCGAGATCCTCGACGCGGCCCTCGCGGTCATCGACGAGGAGGGGCCCGAGGTCGGGGTCCGGCGCATCGCGGAGCGGATCGGCGCACCGCGCTCCGCCGTGTACCGGCACTTCCGGGACCGCGCCGACCTCGACGGCCGCATCCGCAGGCGCGCCCTCGACTCACTGCTCGCCGAACTGGGTCCGACGCTGGAGCCCGACGGCACCGTCCTGTGCGCGATCCGCCGCTCGGTGGACGCCTACCTGGGCTGGATCGCCGCGCATCCGCAGCGGTACGCCTTCCTCTCGGCCGGGGAGCACGGCGGCAGGTCGCCCGACACCGAGGGCACCAAGGCGGTGATCGCGCACCGCGCGGGCACGGTCTTCAAGGCGGTGCTGCGCGCCCTCGGCAAGGAGGACGCGGGGCTCGCCGTGCCGCTCGCCTCCGGCCTCGTCGGCTTCGTGGACGCCACCGTCGACAACTGGCTGGCGGGCAGGCCGGACGCGGCCGCCTCGGCGCCGCTCGCCGAGTTCCTCACCCGCTCCGTCTGGGCGGTGCTGGACGGCAATCTGCGGGCGCTCGGCGTCCAACTGCCCCCGGATCAGCGGGTGTCCGCGCTCCTGGGCGACTGAGCCGCCACCCCTCTCCACCCTCCCCGTCCGGGCACCTCGGCGCCCGGACGCTCCCCCACGCTCGCGTGACCCAGCTCACACAGCCGGGCGATATCTGAAACAGGATGTCGCAGGTACTTTAGTGCTACCTCGGGTAACACTAACTTGTCGGCCGACCGCCGATCCAGAAGACCGCCCCGGAGCACCGCCCGGTGCCGTACACCGGGGGCCCGGCCGCGGTCAGGGCCCGGTGGGCCCCGCCCGGCGAGCACCGCCGGGACACCCGTGCCGTACCGGCCGCATCGCACGAAGGACCAGAGGAGCAGTACATGAAGCAGCAGCACGTCGACGTGATGATCCTCGGCGCGGGGCTGTCCGGCATCAGCGCGGCCTGCCATCTGGCCGAGGCCGACCCGGGGTTGTCCTACACGATCCTGGAGCGCCGGGACCGCATCGGCGGCACCTGGGACCTCTTCCGCTACCCGGGGGTCCGCTCGGACTCGGACATGTACACCTTCGGCTACCGCTTCCGCGCCTGGCACGGCACCAAGATCCTCGCCGACGGCCCCGGCATCCGGGAGTACGTCCAGGAGACGGCCGGGGAGCACGGCGTCGTCGAGCACATCCGCTTCGGGCGGCGGGCCGTACGGGCGTCCTGGTCGAGCGAGGACGGGCTGTGGACGGTGGAGGCCCACGACGAGGCCACCGGTGAGAGCGAGCTGCACACCTGCCGCTTCCTGGTGAACGCCACCGGCTACTACGACTACGACCAGGGGTTTCGGCCCGAGTTCCCCGGCGAGGAGCGCTTCACCGGGACCGTGGTGCACCCGCAGCACTGGCCCGAGGACCTCAACTACCGGGGCAAGCGCGTGGTCGTCATCGGCAGCGGCGCCACCGCCATCACGCTGGTGCCCGCGATGGCGGAGGAGGCCGCGCACGTCACCATGCTCCAGCGCTCGCCCACGTACATCATGACGCTGCCCACCCACGACCCGGTCTCGGTGGTGCTGCGCAAGCTGCGCGTCCCGGCCAAGCTGGTCTACGACCTCGGGCGGCGGCGCAACATCGCCCTGCAGCGCGGCCTGTACGCGGCCTGCCGCAAGGCGCCCCGGCTGATGCGCAAGGTGCTGCTCGCCGGTGTGCGGGCGCAGTTGGGCCCGGGCATCGACATGCGGCACTTCACGCCCTCGTACAAGCCCTGGGACCAGCGGCTGTGCGTGGTGCCGAGCGGCGACCTGTTCAAGACGCTGCGCAGCGGCCGCGCCTCGGTGGCCACCGACCACATCGAGACCTTCACCGAGAAGGGCATCCGCCTGAAGTCCGGCGAGGAGATCGAGGCGGACGTCATCGTCACCGCCACCGGTCTGCGGGTGCAGCTCGCGGGCGGCGCCGCGCTGGAGGTGGACGGGCGGCCCATCGCCACCCGCGACCACGTGATCTACAAGGGGGTGCTGCTCGACGGCATCCCGAACCTGGCGATCATCCTCGGCTACACCAACGCCTCCTGGACGCTGAAGGCGGACATGGCGGCCGACTATGTGGCCCGGCTGCTCACGTACATGCGCGAGCAGGGCCACGACCAGGTCACCGCGGTCGCGACCGAGTCCGACCGGGCCGCGGAGTCCGCGATGGGCGACTCGCTCAACTCCGGCTACATCCAGCGCGGGGACGCCGTGATGCCGCGGCAGGGCACCCGCGCCCCGTGGAAGATCCTCAACAACTACTACCGCGACCGGCGGGCCCTGAGCCGCTCCCCGATCGCCGACCCCGCCCTGCGCTTCGGCGCCCGGCCGGGAGCCGCCCCCTCGGGCGAGGAGCCGAGGTCCGCGGAGGCGGACAGCACCGCCCGCGTGGCCTGAGCACGGCCCGCCGCCCGCCCACCCGCGAAGGAAGCCGAGGACCGCCGATGACCAGGCAGCAGACGTACGAGGATGTGCTGAGGACCCTGTCCGAGGGCTCGGTGCACACCCACTTCGACGCCTTCACCGACATCGACTGGGACAACCCGGACTGGGCCGTGGACAAGAAGGACCCCCGCTGGGTCCTGCCGGACGCCGACCCGCTGGGGCGCCACCCCTGGTACCGCGATCTGCCCGTGGAGCGGCAGGCCGAGATCGGCCTGATCCGGATGGCCAATGTCGCCAGGGTCGGCATGCAGTTCGAGAACGTGCTCATCCGGGGCGCGATGGACTACCTCTTCAACCTGCCCAACGGGCGGGCGGAGTTCCGGTACCTCACCCACGAGTGCACCGAGGAGACCCATCACACCCAGATGTTCCAGGAGTTCGTCAACCGCTCCGGCTGCGACGTCCCCGGCGGGCGCCCCGCCTTCCGGGTGGTCAGCCGCTTCCTGCCGCTGGCCGGTTCGCTGTGGCCCGAGGTCTTCTTCACCGGGGTCCTCGCCGGTGAGGAGCCCATCGACCACATCCAGAAGGCGATCCTGCGCTCCGGCGGCCCCGCGCACCCGCTGCTCCAGCGGATCATGCAGATCCATGTCGCCGAGGAGGCCCGCCACATCTCCTTCGCGCACGAGTTCCTGCGCACCAAGACCCCTCAACTCAGCGCCTTCCGCAAGGGTTTGCTCTCCCTCGCCTTCCCGCTCGTGATGCGCGCCCTCGGCGATGTCATCGCCATCCCGGACAAGCGGGTCACCCTCCAGATGGGCGTGCCCCGCTGGGTGATCCGGGAGATCTTCTGGAAGAGCCCCGAGGGCCGCAAGATGCTGCGCGACCTCTTCAGCGACGTACGGATGCTCGCCGAGGACAGCGGCTTGATGAACCCGGTCTCCCGCCGGATCTGGAAGGCGCTGCGCATCGACGGCCGCCCCTCCCGCTTCCGCGGCGAACCCCCCGCGCTGTCCGCCTGATCCCCTCGACCGAGTCCCGCGACTCCTCCGAGCCCGGCCGAGCCCGGCTTCGTCCGAACGCATCCGAAGCGTCTGCCTGATTCCGCCCGTCTTCGCCCGAGCCACCGGGAACCCCCATGCCCTACGTCGTCACCCGGTCCTGCTGCGCCGACGCCTCCTGCGTCCTGGCCTGCCCGGTCAACTGCATCCACCCGGCGCCCGGCGAACCCGGTTTCGCCGAGGCGGAGATGCTGTACGTCGACCCGCGCTCCTGCGTCGACTGCGGCGCCTGCGCCACCGCCTGCCCGGTGGACGCGCTGAAGCCGCACACCGCGCTGACCGAGGCCGAGCAGCCCTTCCTCGACCTCAACGCCGCCTTCTACACCGACGATCCGGAACCGCGGCGCACCCCGATGGCCCTGGTCGCCCCGCAGGCCGAACTCCCGCGCACCGGGCTGCGGGTGGCGGTGGTCGGCGCGGGACCGGCCGGCCTCTACACGGCCGACGAACTCCTCAAGAACCAGGGGGTGTCGGTGGACGTCCTCGACCGGCTGCCCACCCCGTACGGTCTGGTGCGCGCCGGGGTGGCACCCGACCACCAGGACACCAAGAAGGTCACCGAGCTGTTCCGGGCCATCGAGGGCCAGCCCGGCTTCGGCTACCGGCTCAACGTGGAGGTCGGCCGGGACCTGGACCACGAGGACCTGGTCGGCGACTACCACGCCGTGGTCTACGCGGTCGGCGCCTCCGGTGACCGGCGGCTCGGCATCCCCGGCGAGGACCTGCCCGGCAGCGTCTGCGCCACCGACTTCGTGGCCTGGTACAACGGCCACCCCGACCGCGCCGGGGCCGGGCACCGGCTGACCGGCGAGCGCGCGGTGGTGGTCGGCAACGGCAATGTGGCCCTGGACGTGGCCCGGGTGCTGACCGCCGACCCCGCGGAACTGGCCCGTACCGACATCTCCGACGAGGCGCTCGCCGCCCTGCGCGCGAGCCGGATCCGCGAGGTGGTGGTCCTCGGCCGCCGGGGACCCGCGCAGGCCTCCTTCACCCTGCCCGAACTCCTCGCGCTGGCCGCCCTGGACGGGGTCGACGTCCTGGTCGAGGGCGCGCCCGACGAAGCGCTCGCGGGGGACTCCCCCAAGGCCCGCGTCCTGGCCGGACTCGCCGCCCGCAGGCCCGTACCGGGCCGCCGCCGCATCGTCCTGCGCTTCCTCACCGCCCCCGCCCGTGTCCTCGGCGAGGACCGGGTGACGGGCCTGGAGATCGCCCGCACCCGGCTGCACACCGAGGAGGACGGCACGGTACGCGCGGTCCCCACCGGCGAGCGGGAGGTCCTCGACGCCGGTCTCGTCCTCCGGGCGGTCGGCTACCGGGGCCTGCCGGTGCCGGGTCTCCCCTTCGACGAGGCGAGCGGCACGGTCCCGCACCAGGACGGCCGGGTGGCCCCCGGGGTGTACGTGGCCGGGTGGGTCAAACGCGGCCCCAGCGGGTTCATCGGCACCAACAAGACCTGCGCCCAGGAGACCGTGGCCGCCCTCCTCGACGACTTCACCGCCGGGCGCCTGCCCGAGGCCCCCGGGCCCCGCGCACCGGTCCGCGCCACCCCCGGCGCCCTCGGCCTGGCCGACTGGCGGGCCATCGACCGCACCGAACGCGAGAACGGCCACCGCGAGGACCGCCCCCGCGTCAAACTCACCGACACCACGGCCCTGCTCACCGCCGCCCGGCAACGCACCACCGAGGAGCGCGCTCCGCGGCGCCGACTGCCGCTGCTCCCTCTTCGGGAGGGGCGGAGGGCGCGGGGGTGAGAGAAGGGGCCCCTGCCACCCCGAGGCACGACAGCCGACCCGGCAGCGCCGACGACGCGGAGAGCGGGAAGCGGATCACGTCCGAGGGGTGACCCGTCGCGGATCCCGGCCCCATGCGCCCCGTCCCCGCCACCCCGCAGGCGCCCCTCAGATGTCCAGGCGCCGCAGCCCCTCCTCCCAACGGCGCCTGCGTTCGGCGTCGTTCTGCTCCCACCACGGCGGGGTGCCCCGCTCCCCCAGCGCGACCTTCGCCCTGTGCACCCGAGCGCGGGCCGAGCGCTCCGCCGCCTCGTCACCGCGGCGCTTCGCCACCCCGACGGCGGACCGCGCGGACATCAGGTGCGAGCGCAGCCGGGCCGCGGCGTCTTCGGGCACGGCGGGGTCCGTGGCCCGCCAGCGGCGGCCGCGGATGACCACGAAGTGGCCGTCGGGGGTGCGTTCGGGTTCCTGGTGCTGGGTCATCGTCTCGGGGACCGGCCGGTCGGGTGGGGGGATGCGACGATACCCCGCGGCGTCTCGTCGCGCCCCTGCCCGTCCGGCCCCCGCCTGATCCCTAGATGACCCCCTGGGCCGTCATGGCCTCGGCCACCTTCAGGAACCCCGCGACATTGGCGCCGCGTACATAGTCGTCCGGGCTGCCGCCGTAGGCCTCGGCGGTTTCGCGGCACTGGGTGTGGACGCCGCGCATCACCTTGGCGAGGCGGGACTCGGTCTCCTCGAAGGTCCAGCTGTCGCGGGAGGCGTTCTGCTGCATCTCCAGCGCGGAGGTGGCCACGCCGCCCGCGTTGGCGGCCTTGCCGGGGCCGAAGAGGATCCCGGCCTCCTGGAAGACGTCGACCGCCTCGGCGGTACAGGGCATGTTGGCGCCCTCGGCGACGGCGCGGACGCCCTTCTTCACCAGGGCCACCGCGTCCTCGCGGCGCAGCTCGTTCTGGGTGGCGCAGGGCAGGGCGATCTCGCACGGTACGTCGTAGACCGTGCCCCGGGCCGAGAAGCGCGCGCCCGGCTTCGCGTCCGCGTAGGCGGAGATCCGGGAGCGGCGCACCTCCTTGATCTCCTTGAGCAGCTCCAGGTCGATGCCGTCCTCGTCGACGAGGTACCCGGAGGAGTCGCTGCAGGCCACCACGCGCCCGCCGAGGTCGTGCACCTTCTCCACCGCGTACACGGCCACGTTGCCGGAGCCGGAGACCACCACCCGGCGCCCCTCGAATCCCTCGCCGCGGGTGGCGAGCATCTCCTGGGCGAAGTAGACCGCGCCGTAGCCGGTGGCCTCGGTCCTGGCCTGGGAGCCGCCCCAGGCCACCGGCTTGCCGGTGAGGACCCCGGACTCGTAGCGGTTGGTGATCCGCTTGTACTGGCCGAAGAGGTAGCCGATCTCCCGTGCGCCGACGCCGATGTCCCCGGCGGGCACATCGGTGTGCTCGCCCAGGTGGCGGTGGAGCTCGGTCATGAAGGACTGGCAGAAGCGCATGATCTCGCCGTCCGAGCGGCCTTTGGGGTCGAAGTCCGAGCCGCCCTTGCCGCCGCCGATCGCCATGCCGGTCAGCGCGTTCTTGAAGATCTGCTCGAAGCCGAGGAACTTCACGATGCCGAGGTTCACGCTCGGGTGGAAGCGCAGGCCGCCCTTGTACGGGCCGAGGGCGCTGTTGAACTCCACCCGGAAGCCCCGGTTGACCCGCACCGAGCCCTGGTCGTCGACCCAGGGGACCCGGAACATCAGCTGCCGCTCGGGCTCGCAGAGCCTGTCCAGGATCCCGGTCTCGGCGTACTCGGGGTGCCGTTCGAGCGCGGGCGTGAGCGAGGTCAGCACCTCGGCGGCGGCCTGGTGGAACTCCGGCTCACCGGGGTCGCGCCGGCGAACCTCCGCGTAGACGGCCTCGATATGCGCGCTGACGTCCATGGCTGCCTCTCGTTCTGCCTGTCCCTGGGGCTTCCGCTGCCCGTCCCCGAGCGGAGGCATGCGGTACGTGGCAGGGGTCACCCCGGGCGACGGGGCCCCTCCCCGTTCGACCTCCGGAGTGTGCCCGGTGCCGTACCGCGCGGGGAAGCGGCTTGACGAAGAGTGTGCGTAGCCGAGAGCGAACAATGGAGGGGGTGCCCGGCGCGGCGGAACACGCGTCGAGGCGGCCCGGTGGACCGCGACCGGGACAGGGCTCCCAGGGGCGCCCAGAGGTGTCCAGGAGTGTTCGGAAGAGGCCCTACTGATCCGAACTCGGCAGAACCGGTCAGGCTCCGGGCAGGCTCTGGAAGACGCGGACGGCGGCGGTGGTCCGCAGGCCCGCGAGGAGGTCGATCTGGGCGCGTGCCCTGTCGAGGAGCGTCCGCACCCGGGGCCGGTCCAGGTCCTCCTGCGCCTCCTCGACGTCGAGGAGGGTGCGCCAGACCAGGGACTTGCCCTCCACGCCGAGCCGCAGCGTCTCCAGTTCGATGACGGTGCTGAGTCCGGAGCGCCGGTACAGTGAGCCGTTGAGTTTGAGGAGGCCGAGGCGTTCGGCGACCCGTCCGCCGTAGACCTTGTAGCGGCGGGCGGGGACGCCGAGTGCGGTCATCACGTCGAGGAGCGCGCGGCGGTCCTCGGTGATCTCCCGTGCCAGGCGCGCCAGCTCGGGTCCGGCCACCGAGTCCTGGTGGCGGTGGGCGATACGGTCGGCGAGACCGGCTCCGAAGCTGGCCCCGGCGAGGTGGTCGTTGAGGTAGATGCCGAGCAGCTTGCGCTCCATGGTCCCGCCTTCCGCTGTCCGTCCCGGGGGTGCCGACGGGGTGCCGGTCCTCCGCGTGGGAGACGGCGGGCCACCGCTGACGTGCCCAGCCTGGTCGCTCGGGCGCCCGCGCACCACTCGGCGGCACCCGCACCGGCACTCGGCGGCACCCGCACCGGGTCCGCTCACACCACCGTCAGCGCCGTGACCGGGTCCGCGTCCGCGGTGCCCCGCGGCCACCAGTCCTCCTCCCCCGCCTCGGACTCGTACGCGTACCAGAGGCCCTCGCGGCCGAGGCGCAGCTGGAGGGTGCCCGAGGGGTGGCTGAGGCGGTTGTGCCAGGGGCGGAAGACGGGGTGACCGGCGGCGCGCAGGACCGGGCGGGCGCGGTCGAAGCGGCCTGCCGGGGGATCCCAGGGCTCCTCCTCCAGGACGGCGAGGCCTCCGGGGCCGCCCTGGCGCCAGGCGGCGACGGCGCGGGCGAGGTCCCCCGGGGTGCGTCCGGCCGCCTCGGCGAGGGAGACGTACAGGGCCCGGCCCGCGCCGGTGAGTCCGGAGCCGGGGCGGGCGGCCGCCAGGCGGACGGCGTCCTGCCAGAGCCCGAGTCCGGCGAGCGGGTCCTCGCCGGTGCGCAGCCAGGCGTGGGCGCGGGCGGCGGCCTCGCTCGCCAGCTGGTCGAGGGCGAAGGGGTCGGGGCCGCCCTCGACCGCCGGGTACGCCGGAGGGTGGCCCGGGCTCGCGGGCGGCGGCAGCGGGGCGGGCAGCGGCCCCGGCGCGGGTCCGGAGAGGACCTCGCGGGCCGGGACCCCGGGGAAGGCGTCCTCGCCGGGGTCCTGCTCGGTGCGCAGGGCGGTGCCGCGGCGGGTCAGTTCGTCCAGGAGGTCGCGCTCGCCGCGGCCGCGCAGGAGCAGGAGCGCGAAGGAGTCGGCGTCCAGGATGGCGGCGGCGCGGTAGCACAGCGCCGCCGCGTGCTTGCAGGGCAGTCCGTCGTCGGGGCAGTTGCACTCCGCGCGCAGCTCGCCGGGGCCCGGCAGGAGCGGGCCCTCCTGCGCGAGGGCGGCCGGGAGCTCGCCGTCCAGGAGGGCGGCGAGGTGGGCGGGGGCGGCCGCGGCGGCGTCCAGGAAGTCGTCCCACTCGGCGGTGTCCAGGGTGCGCAGGCGGATCAGGGCGCGGTAGGGGCGGGGTCTGCTGCCGTGCACATAGGCGAGGAGGCGGCCCGGGGCGACGCTGACCGTGTCGACCCGGCCCGCCGCCGCGTACTCCTTGCCGCGCCGCAGCCGCGCCGGGTCGAGCGCCCTCTCCTCCAGCGCGGTGAGCCAGGCCCGGCCCCACCAGGAGTGCGGTGCCGCCGGGTCCGCGGCGCGGCGGGACCGGCCCGGCGCCCCGGACTGCCGCCCGGCGGCCCGGAGTTCGCGCGGCAGGGCCCGGGGCGGGGAACCCGCGGGAGGGTCGGGGGCGAAGGTGCGGTGCAGCTCCGGGGGTACGGCGGCGGGGACGACCGGGCGGCGGCGCGCGGGCCGCACGGGTGCCGCAGGGCTCGCCGGGGCCGCCCGGTCGCGAGCGGCGCGCAGGGCCCGGCGCGCCTCGTCGGCGGCCCCGGGCTCGCCGCCCGCGCGGCTCATCGGGGCCTCCGCAGGGAGACGAGGTCGGTGAGCTCGCGGTCGGTGAGCTCGGTCAGGGCGGCCTCGCCGGAGCCGAGTACCGCGTCGGCCAGGGCGCGCTTGGCGGCCAGCATCTCGGCGATGCGGTCCTCGACGGTGCCCTCGGTGAGGAGGCGGTGCACCTGTACGGGCTGGGTCTGGCCGATGCGGTAGGCGCGGTCGGTGGCCTGGTCCTCGACCGCCGGATTCCACCAGCGGTCGAAGTGCACCACGTGTCCGGCGCGGGTGAGGTTCAGTCCGGTGCCCGCGGCCTTGAGGGAGAGGACGAGCACCGGGATGGCGCCGTCCTGGAAGCGGTCGACCAGGTCCTCCCGCCGGGCCACCGGGGTGCTGCCGTCGAGGAGTGCGGCGGGGACCGCGCGGGCCGTGAGGTGGGCGGTGATCAGCCGGGCCATGCCCACGTACTGGGTGAAGACCAGGGCGGAGCCGTCCTCGGCGAGGACCACGTCGAGGAGTTCGTCGAGCAGGGCGAGCTTGCCGGAGCGGCCCGCGGTGCGCGGCGGACCGCTCGCGGGCGGCGCCTCCTTCAGGTACTGGGCGGGGTGGTTGCAGATCTGCTTGAGGGAGGTGAGGAGCTTCAGGACCAGGCCGCGGCGGCCGATGCCCTTCGCCTGCTCGATGGCAACCAGCGACTCGCGGACCACCGCCTCGTAGAGGGAGGCCTGTTCGCGGGTGAGCGGGACCGGGTGGTCGGTCTCGGTCTTGGGCGGCAGCTCGGGGACGATCCCCGGGTCGGACTTCTTGCGCCGCAGCAGGAAGGGGCCGATGAGCCGGGCCAGGCGCTGGGCGGCCTCGGGGTCCTCGCCGGTCTCCACGGCCCTGGCGTGCCGGGCGCGGAAGGCGGTGAGCGGGCCGAGGAGCCCGGGGGTGGTCCAGTCGAGCAGCGCCCACAGCTCGGAGAGGTTGTTCTCCACGGGGGTGCCGGTGAGGGCGACCCGGGCCGGGGCGGGCAGGGTGCGCAGTGCGCGGGCGGTCGCCGAGCGGGGGTTCTTCACATGCTGGGCCTCGTCCGCGACGAGCAGGCCCCAGGGCTGGGCGGCCAGCGTCTCGGCGGCGGAGCGCAGGGTGCCGTAGGTGGTGAGGACGAAGCCGCCGCTGAGGTCGTCGAGGCCCCGGCCGGGGCCGTGGAAGCGGCGTACCGGCTCGCCGGGGGCGAAGCGGGCGATCTCGCGCTGCCAGTTGCCGAGCAGGGAGGCGGGGCAGACCACGAGGGTCGGCTCGGGGCGGGCCCGGCGCAGGTGCAGGGCGATCAGGGTGACCGTCTTGCCGAGGCCCATGTCGTCGGCGAGGCAGCCGCCGAGGCCGAGGCGGGTCATCATGTCCAGCCAGGCCAGGCCCTGGAGCTGGTAGTCGCGCAGCCGGGCGTGCAGGGCGGGCGGCGCCTCGACGGGCGGCACCCCGGAGGTGAGCTGCTCGCGCAGCGCGGCGAGCGCGCCGGTGGGGACGATGTCGACGCGCTCGCCGTCCACCTCGGCGCTGCCGCTGAGCGCCGCGGAGAGGGCGTCCACCGGGTCGAGGAGGCCGAGGTGCCGCTTGCGGGCGCGGCGTACCAGGGCGGGGTCGACGGGCACCCACTGGTCGCGCAGCCGGACCACGGGCCGGTGCGCCTCGGCGAGCGCGTCCATCTCGGACTCCGTCAGCTCCTCGCCGCCCAGCGCCAACTGCCAGCGGAACTGGAGGAGTTGCTCGCTGTCCAGGAAGCCGGTGCCGTCGGTGGCGGAGCCGGGCGCCGGGCGGACCACGGCCGCGGCGGTCAGCTCCCTGGTGAGCTCGCGGGGCCAGTGCACGGCCACCCCGGCGGCGGCGAGCCGGCTGCCCGCGGCGCCGAGCAGATCGGAGAGCTCCTGGTCGTCGAGGGAGAGCACGTCGGGGACCTCGCGCTCGCCGAGGCGTTCCAGCGGGGGCCAGACGCGGGCCGCCCGGCGCAGGGCCAGCGCGGCGTCGACGCGGGCGCGGGGCCCGAAGGTGTGCTCGCCCTCGCCGGCCCAGAGCGCGGCGGCGTCGAGGACCAGGGCGGGGTCGGCGCGGCTGTGCACCTGGAGGACGGCGGCGGCGCCGCGCCCCTCCCCCTCGAAGGCGGCGAGCGGCGCCAGGTCGAGGCGCAGGGACAGGGCGGTGCCCGCGTCGTTCCCGGCGGCGACCTCGGCAGCCCAGGCGCGGGCACCGGGCAGCCGCCGCGGGGCCCGCGCCGCGAAGGGGGCGCCGTGGGCCGGGGCGGCGGCCGGGGTGCGCGGCAGGGTGTCGGCGACCGCGTCGACGAAGGCCCGGACCAGCGCCTCGGGGGCCGGGAGGCGCAGGGGCCCCCGGCCGGGCAGCGGGGCGGCGTGCCCCTCGGGCGGCAGGGCGGCGGCGAGGGACCGCAGGTGGGCGAGGTCCTCGGGGTCCAGGGGCCCGGCGCGCCAGGCGTCCGCGCCCTCGGCGGTCAGGCCCGGGAGCAGCCGCCCGCGGGCGACCAGGCGCAGGGCGTGCAGGGCGGCGCCGCCCCAGCAGGCGGTGGCGGGGTGGGTGCCGCGGGCGGTACGGGAGCGTACGAGCAGCGGGAGCGCCCCGCCGAGGCCGAGGAGCAGCGCGGGGACGGTGGCGGTACGGACGGTGGTGCCCCGGGGCCGGACCACCGTCAGCTCGGTGTGCTCGCCGGGCGGCAGCGGCCCGCCGTCCGGATCCCAGAAGGCGAGGCGCCCCGCGCGGGGTACCTCACCGGGCAGGAAGAGGGCGGGCAGCCTGGTCAGCGCCTCGGGCGCGGCGGGGCCACGGGGGATGTCCTCGGCTCGGTCGCCGGATCCGTCCCGGGTCGCGTCCCCGGTCCCGACCGCGACTTCGTCCCTGTCCCTGTCCAGGGTCGTGTCCCCAGGTCTGTCCGCGACTCTGGCCTCTCCGGCCTCTCCGGCCTCGGTCCGGCCCCGGGTCGTGCCGTGGGTCATCCGCTCCGCCTCCCCTCACCGTCCGGCAGTCCGCTCAGCTCGCTGCCGAGAATACGGGCGGGGTCTGACAACGGCCCCGACAGCGCCTCGGGGCCCGCCCGGCGGCGGGTTCAGGGGGTGGCGGCGGAGACCACGAAGACGCGCGGGTGCCGCGGGTCGCTGCGGTTCACCACGATGTCCAGGGTGGGCCGCGGGTCCTGCCGGACGCGGGTGAGGCTGCTCCAGGGTCCCTTGCCGGTGAAGTCCCAGCGGACGATCCGGCGGTCGCGGGCGGTGATGGTGAACTTGTCGTCCTTGAGCCGCGCGGAGCTGGTGCCGACCGTGCGCAGGAACCGGTCGAGCCCCTCGTTGCTGGTGAGGAACTGCACGTACAGGCGGCTGGTCTTCCAGTTGTTCGTCTCGTAGTAGGCGACGTCCCTGGAGTACGAGGGGATCGGGATCTCGTAGATGCGGCGCTGCACCCGGGAGGGCCATTCGTAGCGCAGTCCGCGGGCGGCGTACTTGGCCTCCTTGTCCTTGCCGCTGTCCCGGCTCTGGTTCGCGGAGATGATCAGGTATCCGGCGGGGACACCGATCAGCAGCACGATGATCAGGAGGGTCAGGGCGCGGCGGCGGAAGCGGTGGCCGCGGGCCTCGGGGCTCTCCTCGCCGGGGGGCTCGGGCTGGCGGGGAACGACGGGCCGGTCGGCTGCGGGCATCAAGGGGTCCCCTGCTGGGTGGTGCGGGTGCGGCGGGCTTCGGCGAAGCGCTCGTAGCGTTCGTAGCGCTCCACGCGGCGGCGGTTCGCGCGCCGGAAGCGGCGGGCGATGAGCCGGGCCAGGTCGGCCGCGCCGACCATACCCGCCTCGGGTCCGAGCTGGGCGCGGGCGATACGCGCCTCGGGGCGGTAGCCGCGGCCGGTGAGATGGCGTTTGAAGGCGTCCCTGGCCGGGACGATCAGCAGGTCGTCGGCGGCGCTGACGCCGCCGCCGATGACGAAGCAGGAGGGGTCGAGGGCGGCGGCCAGGTTGGCGATGCCGACGCCGAGCCACTGGCCGATGTCCTGGAGGAGTTCGACGCACATCGCGTCGCCCTCGCGGGCCAGCTCGGTGATGAGCGGACCGGTGATCTCGGGGATGTTCCCCGCCACCCGGTCGATGATGTTGTACGCGACCGGCGACTCGGCGGCCGCCAGTTCCCGTGCCTCGCGGACCAGGGCGTTGCCGGAGCTGTACTGCTCCCAGCAGCCGCGGTTGCCGCAGGGGCAGCGGTGTCCGGAGGGCACCACCTGCATATGGCCGAACTCCCCGGCCACCCCGTACTTGCCGCGCTTGACCTGGCCGCCCTCCAGGATCGCGCCGCCGATGCCGGTGCCGAGCGTGATCATCACGAGGTGGTCCTCGCCGCGGCCCGCGCCGAAGCGCCACTCCGCCCAGGCGGCGGTGTTGGCGTCGTTGTCGACGAGCACGGGGACGGCGAGGCGTTCCGCGAGGCGGTCGCGCAGGGGCTCGTTGCGCCAGGACAGGTGCGGGGCGAACAGGACGCGGTTGCGGTCGGCGTCGACCCAGCCCGCGGCGCCGATGCCCACGGCGTGCACGTCGTGCCGGTCGGAGAGGTCGAGGACCAGCTCGACGATGGTGTCCTCGACGACCTTCGGGCTCTTGGACTTGTCCGGGGTCTCGGTCCGGAGCTTCTCCAGGATGATGCCGTCGGCGTCGACGACACCGGCCATCACTTTCGTGCCGCCGATGTCGATGCCGACCGTGGGCACGCGGGGCGCGGTCAGATGCGACCGGCGCTCGCGGGTCCCCACGGTCCGCAGGACGGTGGCCCGTGCGGAGCCGCGGTGGGTGAAGTCGCGGTAGGTGCTCATCGCGCCGATTCTGCCTCACCGGCCGGGGCCCGCGCATGGCGGCTCCCTCCGGCCCCGGGCGGCGGACCTGGCGGTGGGGCGGGCAGGACCGGGGACCGGGGACCGGGCGGGGCGGGACGGAGGACCGGGCGGTCGGCCGGGTCCCGCCCGGCCGCCGCCCCATCCCCCGCCCACTCCCCGCCCGGTGCCCTACTCCCCGTTGCCCTCGGTCTTCCCGGTGTCCTCGGCGGCCTTCGCCGGGTGCCCGCCCAGGTGGGTGGGGACCGGCGCCCGCTCCAGTTCGTGGCGCAGGTCCTCCAGCTCGTTGCCGCCCGCCATCTGCCGGGTCAGCTCGTCCAGGGTGATGTCGGCGCGCAGGTGGCTGCCGGTCATCGCGCCCCGCTTGAGCAGCACGAAGCGGTCCCCGACCAGGTAGGCGTGGTGCGGGTTGTGGGTGATCAGGACGACACCGAGTCCGGCGTCCCGGGCGGCGGCCACGTACTTCAGGACGACCCCGGACTGCTTGACGCCGAGGGCGGCGGTGGGCTCGTCGAGGACCAGGACCTTGGCGCCGAAGTAGACCGCGCGGGCGATGGCCACGCACTGGCGCTCGCCGCCGGAGAGGGTGCCGATGGGCTGGTCGACATCGCGCAGGTCGATGCCCATGCGCAGCAGCTCGGTACGGGTGGTCTCGCGCATCCGCGCCACGTCGAGCCGCTTCAGCGGGCCCTTGCCGCGGGTGGGCTCCGAGCCGAGGAAGAAGTTGCGCCAGACCGGCATCAGCGGGACCACGGCGAGGTCCTGGTAGACCGTGGCGATGCCGCGGTCCAGGGCCTCGCGCGGGGAGGAGAGCGAGGTGTCCTCGCCCTCGATGCGCAGGGTTCCGGCGTCGTGCCGGTGCAGCCCCGAGATGATCTTGATGAGGGTGGACTTGCCCGCGCCGTTGTCGCCGAGCACGCAGGAGATCTCGCCCGCGTGCACCTCCAGGGAGACCCCTTCGAGGGCGCGGATGTTGCCGTAGAACTTGCTGACGTCGTCCAGCTCCACGAGCGGCTGCGGCTCGCCGGAGGCCGGGGCGGGGGTCTTCGCGGTACTCACTTGCTCGCCTCCGCACGCTTGCGGACCCAGTGGTTGAGCAGGGTCGCCAGGAGCAGCATCGCCCCGAGGAAGAACTTGAACCAGTCCGGGTCCCACTCGGCGTAGACGATGCCCTTGCTGGTCATGCCGAAGATCAGGGCGCCGACGGCCGAGCCGACCGCGGAGCCGTAGCCGCCGGTGATCAGGCAGCCGCCGATGACGGCCGCGATGATGTAGATCAGCTCGTTGCCGACGCCCTCGCCGGACTGGACGGTGTCGAAGGAGAAGAGCAGGTGCTGGCCCGCGATCCAGGCGCCGAGGCCGACGCCCATGTAGAGGCCGATCTTGGTGGCCGTGACGGGCACGCCGACCGCGCGGGCGGCCTCCTTGTTGCCGCCGCAGGCGAAGATCCAGTTGCCGGCGCGGGTGCGCAGCAGGATCCAGGTGGCGACCGCGACCAGGCCGAACCACCACAGGATGGTGACCTTGAAGTCGACGTCGCCGAGGGTGAGCGTCGAGGCGAAGAGGTCGTGGGCGCTGGCGAAGCCCTCCATGTCGGAGATCTTCTTGGTGGAGACGGTGCCGCTGATCAGCTTGGTGAAGCCGAGGTTCATGCCGGTGAGCATGAGGAAGGTGCCGAGCGTGATGATGAAGCTGGGCAGCTGGGTACGGGTCAGCATCACGCCGTTGAAGACGCCGATGGCGAGCGTGGCGAGCAGCGAGACGCCGACGCCGACCCAGACGTTCGCGGTCATCTGGTAGCTGAACATCGAGGAGATCAGCGCCGAGCTGGTCACCAGGACGCCCGCGGAGAGGTCGAACTCGCCGCCGATCATGAGCAGTGCCACCGGCACCGCCATGATGCCGAGGGTGGAGGCCGCGTAGAGCACGGTGGCGAGGCTGGAGGCGCGCAGGAAGCTGTCGGCGAAGACGACGAAGAAGGCGAAGACCGCCACCGCGCCGACCACGGAGCCGAGTTCCGGCCTGCCGAGCAGCTTGCGCAGGGCGGAGGTCTCGACGAGCCGTTCGTCCGCCGTCTTCTGGACGGTCGCGGTCATCGAGTGCCCCGCTCCGCGTAGTCGAGCAGTTCGTCGGCGTCCTTCTCGGTGACGACCTGGGGGCCGGTCAGCACCGGCTGGCCGCCGCCGAGGACGTCGGCGTTGTAGCGGTAGAGCCACAGCAGGTCGACGGCCTGGTAGCCCTGGAGGTAGGGCTGCTGGTCGACGGCGAAGCCGAGCTTGCCGCTCTTGAGTCCGGTGGCCACCGCCTCGTTGAGGTCGAAGGTGTCGATCTCGGCCTTGCTGCCCGCGCTGTCCTTGGCCTTGACCGCGGTGTCGGCGAAGGGCGCGCCGAGGGTGACCACCGCGTCCAGGGAGTCGTCGGACTGGAGCTTGGCCTCGATGGCGGCCTGGACGTCGGGCATGTTGGTGCCGTCGACGTAGAGGTTCTGCATCTTGCCGTCGAAGCTCTCCTTGGCGCCGTCGCAGCGCTGCTCGTGGCCGACGTTGCCCTGCTCGTGCAGGATGCACAGGGCCTTCTTGCGGCCGCGCTTGTTCAGCTCCTCGCCCACCGCGCGCCCGGCGACGGTCTCGTCCTGGCCGATGTGGCTGAGGGCGCCGAACTTCTTCGACTCGGCGGAGCCGGAGTTCACGGTGATCACCGGGATGCCGGCCTTGACCGCGCGGGCGACGGCGGCCTTCATGGCGTCCGGCTTGGCCAGCGAGACGATCAGGCCGTCGACCTTCTTGTCCACCGCGGCGTCGACGAGCTGGGCCTGCTGCTGGGCCTCGTCGTTGTGCGAGTAGAGGAACTTGATGTTGTCCTTGACGGCGGCCTGCTCGGCGCCCTTCTGCACGATGTCCCAGAAGGTGTCGCCGTCGCCGGAGTGGGTGACCATGGCGATGGTCCAGCGGGGCGTGTTCACCGCCGATTTGCCGCCCGCGGCCGCGGCCTTGCGGGCGTCCTCGGCCTTCTTGCCGCCGGTGCTGCTGCATCCCGCGAGCGAGACCCCGAGCGCCATCACCAGCACGGCACCGACCGCACGTACCCCTGTCCGAACCCTTGCCACGACGCCGTGTCCTCCTCGCAGTACCGCTGTCCTGCCGCGGCGCTGCCACCGCGAACGCCCCAGTATCACCGACCGCCGGCCGGGGCCGCCGCGCAGGTCCCGGACGGTGGCCCGGCTGCTCGGTGGCTGGAGGAGTTGTAGCGGGGCCCGTACCGCCAGTCAATGACTTTGTCGGAACCCGGCGGCGCGCTCCGGGCGCGAATCCCCCAGGGCGGTACGAGGGGCCGGAATCAGGGCCGTACGAGGAGCTGGAAGTCGAAGGAGTAGCGGGAGGCGCGGAAGAGGTGGGCGCCGAACTCGACGGGCCGCCCGGTGTCGTCGAAGGCGGTGCGCTCCATGGTCAGGAGCGGGGCGCGGGCGGACTCGCCGAGCAGGGCGCCCTCGGTGCGGGTGGCGGTACGGGCGCCGATGCGCTGCCGGGCGCTGTGCAGGGTGACGCCCGCGCCGCGCAGCAGGGCGTAGAGGCTGCCCTCGCGCAGCCCGGCGTCGTCGAGTCCGGGCAGCCGGGCGGGCAGGTGGTTGCACAGGTACGCGAGGGGTTCGCCGTCCGCGAGGCGCAGCCGCTCGACCCGGCGGACCTCCTCGCCCGCCGCGACACCGAGCGCGGCGGCGGCCTCCGGCGAGGCGGGCACCAGGGCGTTGGAGAGCACCCGGGTCTCGGGGCCGCGTCCGGCGGTGTGCAGGTCCTCGTAGAGGCTGCTGAGTTCGAGCGGGCGGCGGACCTGGCTCTGCACGACCTGGGTGCCGACGCCGCGGCGGCGCACCAGGAGCCCCTTGTCGACCAGGGCCTGGATGGCCTGGCGGACGGTGGGCCGGGAGAGGCCGAGCCGGGCGGCGAGGTCGATCTCGTTGCCGAGCAGGCTGCCCGGCGTCAACGAGCCCTGGGCGATGGCGGATTCGAGCTGCCGGGACAGCTGGAAGTACAGCGGGACCGGGCTGTTGCGGTCCACGCCGAGCCGGAGGCTCGCGGTCGGATCCCCTTCTGGACTGGGCACGCGGTGAGCGTAGTCCCGGCCGGGGGCCATCGGAAGTACGGAAGTTCGATTGTCAGGACAAAGTGTTGACAGGGCAGGGGGTTCGGTCCAGGTTGGGAGCCATGCGCATCGGACTCATCGGAGCGGGCCGTATCGGCACTTTCCACGCCGCCTCTCTGAGCCGCAACCACCAGGTGGGCTCCCTGCTGGTCACCGACGCGGAACCGGCGAGGGCCCGCGCGCTCGCCGACCGGGTGGGCGGTACGGCGGCGCCCGGCACCGACGAGATCTTCTCCTGGGGCGTGGACGCGGTGGTGGTGACCGCGGCGACCGCGGCGCACGCCGAGCTGATCGGCCGCGCGGCCCGGGCCGGGCTTCCGGTCTTCTGCGAGAAGCCGATCGCCCTGGACCTGCCGGGCACCCTGGCCGCGCTGCGCGAGGTGGACGAGGCCGGGACCGTGCTGCAGATGGGCTTCCAGCGGCGCTTCGACGCCGGGTACACGGCGGCGCGCGAGGCGGTCGGCGAGGGCAGGCTCGGCCGGCTGCACACCGTCCGGGCGATCACCTCGGACCCGGCGCCGCCGCCCGCGGCCTATCTCCCGCTCTCCGGCGGCCTGTTCCGGGACTGCCTGGTCCACGACTTCGACATCCTGCGCTGGGTGACGGACCGCGAGGTCACCGAGGTCTTCGCCTACGGCTCCGACGCGGGCGGCGCCCTCTTCCGCGAGGCCGGTGACGTGGACACCGCCGCCGCCCTGCTCACCCTCGACGACGGCACCCTGGCCACCGCGACCGCGACCCGCTGCAACGGCGCGGGCTACGACGTACGGATGGAACTGGCCGGGGAGGCCGACCAGATCGCGGTGGGCCTCGACGACCGCACCCCGATCGCCTCCACCGAACCGGCCGGACCGCCGCCCGCCGACAAGCCCTGGCCGGGATTCCTGGAGCGGTTCGCCCCGGCCTACGAGGCCGAACTCACCGCCTTCGTCGAGGTGGTGCGCGAGGGGCGGGCCAACCCCTGCGACGGCCGCGAGGCGCTGCACGCCCTGCGCATCGCGGAGGCCTGCGAGCGCTCCCGCGCGGAGCGGCGGCCGGTGCCGCTGGCGGAGATCCCCGAGTCCTGAGGCGGACCGGACCGCGGCCCCGCACTCGGCGGCCCGACCGGCACCGTCCCCGGCCGCGCTCTCACCAGCGCACCGGAAGCCTCTCGGGACCCCGGATCAGCATGCCCGTACGCCAGTCGAGCCGGTTGAGGGCGGTGTCCAGGGTGAGGGCGGGGCAGCGCTCCAGGAGGGAGCGGAGGACGATCCGCGCCTCCAGGCGGGCGAGCGGGGCGCCGAGGCAGTAGTGGATGCCGTGGCCGAAGGCGAGGTGGCCGCGGGGGTCGCGGTGGATGTCGAAGCGGGCCGGGTCCTCGAATCTGCGCGGGTCGCGGTTGGCGTCGGCGAGGGCGATCAGGACGAGTTCGCCGCCGCCGGGGAGGGTGGTGCCGCCGATGTCGAAGGGCTCGGTGGTGAAGCGGTAGGTCGGGGTCTCCACGGGGCCCTCGTAGCGCAGCACCTCCTCCACCGTCCGGTCCAGGAGTCCGTCGAAGTCGGCGCGCAGGGCGGCCAGTTGCTCGGGGTGGGTGAGCAGGGCGAGGACGCCGTTGGAGATCAGGTTGACGGTGGTCTCGTGGCCCGCGACCAGCAGGATCCAGGCCATGCCGAGGAGTTCGTGGCCGCTGAGCCGGTCTCCGTCCTCGTCGCTGGTCCGGATCAGCGCGCTCAGCAGGTCGTCGCCGCCCGACGCGCGCTTGTCCGCGATGAGTTGTGTCAGATACGCCCGCATGCTCGCGGTGGCCGGTTCGCGCTCCTCGGCGGTGAGCCCGGAGACGGCGGCGTTCGACCAGCGGCGGAAGGGCTCCCGGTCCAGGCCCGGTACGCCGAGGAGTTCGCAGATCACGCCGAGCGGCAGCGGGAAGGAGAGCGCGTCCACCAGGTCGGCCCGGCGGTCGGGCGCGGCGAGCATGGTGTCGAGCAGGGCGTCGGTCATCTCCTGGATGCGCGGGGCGAGCGCGGCGACCCGGCGCGGGGTGAACTCCCTTGTCAGCAGGGCCCGTAGCCGGGTGTGGTCCGGCGGGTCGCTGCTCAGCAGGGAGCGCCCGGAGGCGATCGCCTTCACCGGCAGGTGCGCGCCGGCGCTCGCCCACTCCTTGGACAGGCGCGGGTCGGCGAGGGCGGCCCGGCCCTCCTCGTGCCCGACGACCAGCCAGGCCTCGGCACCCTCGGGCATCCGGATGCGGTGGACGGGGCCCCGGGCGCGCAGGGCGGCGTAGACCGGGAAGGGGTCGCGGAGGAAGTCCTCCCCCAGGGCGAGGAGATCGGCGTCGACTGCAAAGGGCACGGTGTCCTTTCGCGGCCGCCCGGACAGCGGCCCTGGGCCGGGGTGAGCACCTCGTCCGGAAAGCCGGAGAGTCCGGAGAGTCCGGGAAGGCCGAAGAGCCGACCGGGGCCCCGGAGACTCGGTGACACCTCAGACTGGCACGGCCGGTCGCCGGAACAAAGACCCGACAGAGGCAGAAATCCGGCCAACCGCCGTACAGGGGAGGCCTGTTCGGCGGCGGCGGTTCAGTCGAGCCGGTCGAGGACGCCCGCGTCGTGGACCAGGAGGGCGATCTGGACCCGGTTGTTGAGGTCCAGCTTGGTCAGGACGCGCGAGACATGCGTCTTGACCGTCGCCACGCTCATGTAGAGCGCGGCGGCGATCTCCGCGTTGGTGCTCCCCCGGCCGACCGCCACCGCGACCTCGCGCTCCCGGGCGTTGAGCAGGCCGAGCCGCTCCACCGCCCGGGCCTTGCGGGTGTCCTGGCCGCGCACCGCCTGGGAGACCAACTGCCGGGTGACCGCGGGCGAGAGGACCGGGTCCCCGGCCGCGACCCGGCGTACCGCCTCGATGATCTCGGCGGGCGGGGTGTCCTTGAGGACGAAGCCGGCCGCGCCCGCGCGCAGGGCGCGCAGCACCTGCTCGTCGGCGTGGAAAGTGGTCAGGACGACCACCTCGGGGGCCTGCCCGCGGGTGCGCAGCCGCTCGGTGGCGGTCAGTCCGTCCACCGTCGGCATCCGGATGTCCATCAGGACCACATCGGGCTGGGTGCGCTCCACCAGCGCCGCCACCTCGCTGCCGTCGGCCGCCTCGCCCACGATCTCGATGTCCTCGGCCCCGCCGATCATGAAGGACAGGCCCGCGCGGACCAGGGGGTCGTCGTCGACGAGCAGCAGCCGGATCTCAGTCATGGGTGCACGCTATCCAGGGTCCGGGGGCGGTCGGTGCGGTCGGTCGCGCTGCCGGGCGGCGGGGGCCGGGCCGCCCGGCGGGAGGGTCCTCAGGCATTCCCGCCCGCCCAGGGCAGCCGGGCGCTGACCGTGAAGCCGCCGCGCGGATCCTTGCCGTGGGTGATGGTGCCGCCGGCCAGGTGGGCGCGCTCGGCGATGCCGATCAGACCCTGCCCGGAGCCGGGGACCGCGGGCACCTCGCCGGGCGGGGCGGGGTTGCGGACCTCCACGGTGAGGCCCTCGCCCGGGGCGCCCGCCACCCGTACCCCGACCGGGGCGCCCGGCGCGTGCTTGCGGGCGTTGGTGAGGCCCTCCTGCACGATCCGGTAGGCGGTGCGGCCGAGCGAGGCGGGCACGCCCCCGGTCTCGTCGACGCGGTAGTCGAGCGCCACCTCCGTACCGGCCTCCCGGGACTCGGCGACCAGGGCGCCGAGCGCGGCGAGGGTGGGCTGCGGGCGCCCGGAGTCCTCGCCCTCCCCGGCCCGCAGCACCCCGATGATCTCGCGCAGGTCCTGCAGCGCCTCGTGGGCGCTCTCCCGGATGACCCCGGCGGCGCGGCCGATCTCCGCCGCGGGGGCGTCGGGCCGGAACTCCATGGCGCCCGCGTGCACGCTGAGCAGGGTGAGCCGGTGGGCGAGCACATCGTGCATCTCCCGGGCGATGGCCTCGCGGGCGAGCCGCTGCGCCTGCTCCGCGCGCAGCTCCGCCTCGGTCTCGGCGCGCCGGGCGCGGTCCCGCAGGCTCATCATCAGCTGCCGCCGGGAGCGTACGAACATGCCCCAGCCGACGACCGCGGAGACCAGGGCCACGGTGAGGACGATGGCGGCGAGGTAGGGCAGTTCGGGGTCCGGGCGGACCAGGAAGAACACCGGCAGGGTGGCGAGGTAGGTGCCGCAGATGGCGGCGACGTACTTGAAGGGCCGGTGCACGGCCAGGCTGAAGTAGGCGACGATCACGGCGCCGCCCGAGGTGTTGGAGACCAGGCCGACGAGGAGCATCGCCACCGCGAGCCCCACCGGCCAGCGCCTGCGCAGCCAGACCGCCCCGCAGGACAGGGCGCCGAGCAGCTGGTCGGCCACGCCGAGCGCGTGCGGGAGGTTCTCCTCCTGGGGCATCGTGTCGGCGACGGACAGGCCGATGCCCACCGCGACGAAGAAGAAGGTGAAGTCGACCAGCCAGTCGCGCAGCGTCCGGCGCGGCGAGCGCTCCCCCCGGTCGGGGTCGAGTTCCCGGGTCACCGCCGACGGCAGCAGCCACCGGTACTCCGGCACCGCCCACGCCCCGGTGCTCCGCTCCTTGTCCATGGTCGACAAATGTACGCAGGGCCGCCCCGCCCGGCGGCCCGGTGCGCCCCGGCGGCTACCAAAGTGGCGGCGGCATCGACTTTGGTCGCGGACGGACCCGTACCGGGCGGCCGGAAGTCGCGGCCCGGACCGTCCGGCGGCCGATGATCCGGGCGGGCGCGGCGGCCACGATGGGCGGCGTGAAGAAGCTTCTTGAGGTGTGTGGATTCCTCGCCTTCGTCCAGGGCACCGGCGGCCTGGTGCACGAGTGGTCCGGATGGTTCGACGGCTGGGGCCTGGTCCAGCGGATCGGGTTCTTCGACGGCTACGAGGTCTATGTGAGCAGCGCCCTGGTCGCGCTGGCGATCGCCCTGTTCGCGGCGGCCGAGAGCCTGCCCGCCGAGGAGGGCGGCGACGGCGCGCCGAGTGGCAAGGGGGCCAAGGGCGGCAAGGGCGGCACGGGCGAGGAGAAGGACGGGGACAGCGAGGACGGCGAGGACGGGGACGGCTGGGGCGACTAGGAGGTCCGCCCGGGCATGCGGGCGCCCCGGCACCGTGGGGGGTACCGGGGCGCGGCGGTGGGATCAGCAGTCGTGGTCGACCAGGTCGAAGGACTCGTAGTGGTCGGCGGTGTAGTAGTCCTCGTCGGTGGCCTCGCCGGTGACGATGCGGCGGGCACCGCGGTCGTCGGAGCCCGGCGTCTCGACGGTGTACTCGTGGTAGTAGCCGCTGTCCTGGGCGGGGAGGATGCCCTCGCGGTTCTGGAAGACGGTGCCGTCCTGCGGGTAGGGGTAGGGCCCGCCCTGGTCGATCAGGTCCAGGGTCTCGTGGGCCTCGGCGGGCAGGTCCGAGAGGCAGATGTCGCCGACGGCGGCGATCGACAGGGTGGCGGACGGGGCGGGCGCGGCGGCGCTCGCGGCGGTGACGGAACCGCCGAGGAGGAGCCCGGCGGCGAGGACGGAGGCGCTGAATACGCGTGTGGGGGTTCGCATGCCTCCTAGCATGACGCGCGTAGAGAGGCCGGTGTCAACGCCAAGTCGCCGGTGTTTTCCGTACGTTCACGACTCGGTGACGACGCTTCCCCCAGGTGGGCCAGGGCGGGTTCACCTCCGCCCCAGCCGGCGCAGGGGCCCCACGCGGGGTGGCGCGGGCGCGGGTCAGCTCGTCTCGGGGTCCAGTGCGTAGGTGCCGTACTCGGGGCGTCCGGCGGCCTCGTAGGTGTGGATCACCACGCCCGTACTCGTGGTGCGGACCCCGTCGAGTGTGAAGGCGGTGGGCAGGGCGCCAGCGCCGAACAGGGTGCGGCCGGAGCCGAGGACGACCGGGAAGACCAGCAGGTGCAGGGTGTCCACCAGCCCGTGGGCGAGCAGGGTCTGGGCGAGCCGGGCGCTGCCGTGCACCTGGAGTTCCCCGCCGGGCCGGGACTTGAGCTGCCCCACCCGCTCCGGGACGTCCTCGCCGAGCACCGTGGTGTGGGCCCAGTCCGCCGAGGCCAGGGTGGTGGAGGCGACGTACTTGGGCAGCTTGTTCAGCTTGCCGGCCACCGGATCGGCGGGGTCGGTGACCCGGGGCCAGTGGGCGGCGAAGATCTCGTAGGTCCTGCGGCCCAGGAGGAAGGCCTCGGCGCGGTCGAAGACCTCGGTCATGAAACGGCCGAAGTCCTCGTCCCCGTACGGCACGGACCAGCCGCCCTGGGTGAATCCGCCGCTGGTGTCCTCCTCGGGGCCGCCCGGCGCCTGGTGCACGCCGTCGAGGCTGACGAAGGCGGTGAGGCTGATCTTCATGACGGTTCCCTCTCGTGACGGGGCGCCCTCGGTGGTGGCCCTTCCCCCAGTACGACTGCGCTCCGGCCACGGAATCATCGGTGGCGGGGCGGGGGATCTGCGCCGCGCCGGAAGGCGGCATGGCGCTGCGGGTGCCCGGCCCGGGCGGCGCCTGTCTCACCGGTGCCGAGATCACGGTGGACGGGGGCATGCGGCGTGGGGCGGGTGCGGGCTGCGGCTCTCCCGGGGAGGGGCCGGGGGTGTCCGGGTCCCGGAAGCCGGGGGGGTGGCTCTCCTCGCGAGGGGGCTACGAGGGGGCCGCAAGGGATCCGAACCTCCTCTCGCGAAGGGGCGGGCCCCCGGCTGGCGGCTCGCGTCAGCCGGTCGACTCCTCGTAGCGCGCGCGGAGTCGGCGGGCGCCCTCCGGGGTGGGTGTGCCGAGGAGGCGCAGCCGGGAGATGCCTCCGTCGGGGAAGATGTCCAGCCGGGCGTGGCCTGCCGGGGCGGGGGCGTCGAGGAGGAAGCGGTGGCAGGTGTCGGGCTGGAGGCGGGTGCGCGGCAGCACCTCGTGCCAGTCGCCGCCCTCGCCGGAGCGCAGCGAGAGCGCCGCCCAGCCCGCGGAGTTGCCCTTCAGATACGCGGTGTCGATCTCCACCCCGCGCACCAGGGACTCGGCGGCGAGGCGGTAGCGGATCCAGTCGTGGCCCCGGTCGCGGCGGCGCCGGGTCTCCCAGCCCTCGTCCATCCGCTGGGAGCGGCCGGGCATCAGGGTGTGCGCGGGCGGCGAGTAGAAGCGGTCCGAGGCGTCCTCGACCCGGCCGCCGTTCTCCAGGGCGAGCACGTCGAAGGTGCCGAGGGCGAGCAGCCAGCCGGGGTCGGGCACCGCCTCGCCGTAGGCCCGCAGCCGGGCCACGCCGCCGTCGGGGAACTGCCGCAGCCGCAGATGGGTGAAGCGGCGGGGCACCTCCACGGGGAAGCCGTTGGCCGCGTGGCCGCCGACCTCGGTAGGCGGGACCAGGGCGGTCCAGGCCGTCTCGGGGGCGAGCAGTTCCGCGGGGCCCGGGGTGCCCTCGGCGCTGGTTGCCTCCACGGCGACGGCGTGCGGATGGTTGCCGCGGAAGTGGGCGGTGTCCACCACGAGTCCGTGCACGACCCCCGGCACCCCGAGCCTGACCAGGGCCCAGTCGTGCGCGTCCGCCTCGGGCCAGGGCCGGTCGGCGCCCTCGCCGCGCCGGCGCCGGGTCTCCCAGCCGTCCATGATCTTGCCCTTGTGCCCGAAGCGCTCGGGCTCGAAGACCGCCGGGTGCGGCAGGAGCAGGTTCTCGCGTTCGGCGAAGAACTCGTCGTTGGCGGCGAGGACGGAGGCGCCGAGCCTGCGGTCGGTGAGATGGGTGCGGTGGGCGAAGGGGAAGTCGGCGGTGCGGTAGTCGGCGTAGGGGTCGCCGCCGCCGTAGGGCTGGGCGGCGCCGGTGAAGCGCGGGGGTTCGGTGCGGGTCACGGGTTCAGTGCGTCCTCTCCAGGAGCCGTCCGGTGGGCTCGGCGAAGTCACCGTCCGCCAGGATGCGGCGGCCCCGCAGCCAGGTCTGGGTGACCACGCCGTACAGCTCCTTGCCCGCGTAGGCGGTGACCGGGTTGCGGTGGTGCAGCCGGTGCGGGTCGACGGTGAAGCGGCGCTCGGGGGCGAGGACCGCGAAGTCGGCGTCCCGGCCCGCCTCGACGGCGCCCTTGCGGTGCAGTCCGGCGAGCGCGGCGGGCGCCGTCGACATCCAGCGGGCGACGTCCGCGAGGCCGAAGCCGCGGGCGCGGGCGGCCGTCCAGACGGCGGGCAGGCCCAGTTGGAGGGAGGAGATGCCGCCCCAGGCGGTGCCGAAGTCGCCGGTCTTGAGCGCGGCGGTGGAGGGCGAGTGGTCGGAGACCACGCAGTCGATCCAGCCCTCGGCGAGGCCCTGCCAGAGCGCGTCCTGGTTGGCGGCCTCGCGGATCGGCGGGCAGCACTTGAACTCGGTGGCGCCGTCCGGCACTTCCTCGGCGGTGAGGGTGAGGAAGTGCGGGCAGGTCTCCACGGTGAGGCGGGTCCCGCGGCGCCGGGCCGCGGCGATCTCGGGCAGCACCTCGCCGGAGGAGAGATGCAGTACGTGCACCCGGGCACCGGCCCGCTCGGCCGCCGCGATCAGCCGGGAGACGGCCCGGTGCTCGGCGTCCCGCGGCCGGGAGGCGAGGAAGTCGGCGTACCGTCCGCCGCTGGGCTCGGGCGCCCCGGCCAGCTGCCCGGGGTCCTCGGCGTGGACGATCATCAGCCCGT
Organism: Streptomyces sp. SCSIO ZS0520; assembly: GCF_025643355.1. NCBI lineage: Bacteria > Bacillati > Actinomycetota > Actinomycetes > Kitasatosporales > Streptomycetaceae > Streptomyces > Streptomyces sp. SCSIO ZS0520. Next base: position 535,756 of record NZ_CP092644.1, read on the forward strand.
CGAAGGCGGCGGTCTCGGCGAGGGCGGCGTCCAGCTCCGCGGGCGCCAGCGGCGGGAACTCCTCGACGCCCGAGGGCGAGAGGAAGCACTTGAAGCCGAAGACCCCGGCTCGGTGCAGCGGGCGCAGTTCGGGGGTGTTGCCCGGGACGGCGCCGCCCCAGAAGCCGACGTCGATCTGCACGCGGCCGCGCGCGGAGTCCTGCTTGGTGCGCAGATGGGCGGCCGTGGTGGTGGGCGGCAGCGAGTTCAGCGGCATGTCGACGAGGGTGGTCACCCCGCCCGCCGCCGCGGCCCTGGTGGCGGAGGCGAAGCCCTCCCACTCGCTGCGCCCGGGATCGTTGACATGCACGTGGGTGTCGACGAGGCCGGGCAGCAGCGCCTGCTCCCCCAGCTCGACGAGGCGGGCACCGGGCGGCACCGCCGCGTCGTGGCCGCGCACCGCCTCGATGCGCTCGCCGACCACGTGGACGGCGGCGGGGCGCGGCCCTTCGGGCGTCAGCACCCGCGCGGACCGCAGGACAACTCCGGGCTCGGGCACCGGGGACCCCTTCTCTCCGGCGCCGTGCGCGGGGCCGGCGCGAAGAATTCAACGTTCTGTTGAAGGAGTCTTCACTCCGGTCCGGGGCCCGTCAACCACGCCCCGTTCCGAAACGCGCTGTCCACGGGCGCGTAATCCCTCACGGACCCGGCACCCCTCGCCCGTCGTCCGGAACCCGTGCCCGGTTCGCCCGGCATACGTTTCCCGGAATCGCTCGACGGACTGCACCCGCGCACTCCACCCCCGGGTGCAGTCCACCGGCTCCTTCCCGGGCTCGATCCCCGGGCTCAATCCACCGGCAGCTGACCGAAGAGTTCCACCGCCCGCCTGACCTGGGCGAGGCCGCCGCTGAGGGCGCTCACCGAGCCCGCCGAACCGGCGATCAGCAATAAGGACCGTCTGAGTCGTCTGAGTTCGGGTGTTCCTGAGTTCGCCATCACCTGCAGCGCCGCGAGTTCGTCCTCCGCTATCGCCCGCTCGGGGAATTCCGAGGGATACACCGCGAGTTCCCGCCGCAGGCGGGAAACGGCCTCGCGCAGTGCCGTCACCCTCGAGTCCTCGCTGGTTCTGACCACGGGCGTCTGCCCCATGCTCCGCAACACAGTCTCAAGCCCCCTCGCACGTCCATGTGCGCCTGTTGTGCCCCTGTCCTGCTCTTGCGCGTCCCCCGTCGCCCCGGCGGGTTGTAGGGCACCGTTCGGGGTCGGGCCAGTAAACGCCACCGGACGGCCCCCGCGCCACAGTGCAGACGGAAATTCAACTCCCCTGTGGCTGAAGGGAATCGATACCTCCGCCCGCCGCCGCGGCACCGCCCGGGGCCGGGCACGTGTCCCGCCGCCGGATGCCCCCGGACCGGCCCGCCCTGCGGTATGCAGGAGCAATGACCTCCCAGGGACCCGGCACCACCCGCCCGCCCGTGATCGCCGGGCTGCTGCTCGCGGCCGGCGGCGGGCGCCGGCTCGGCGGGCGCCCCAAGGCGCTGCTCACCGACGGGGACCGCCTCCTCGTCGAGAAGGCCGCCGACGCCCTGCGCGCCGGGGGCTGCGCGCCCGTGCACGTGGTGCTCGGCGCGGGGAGCCGTGAGGTGCGGCGCTCGGCGCGGCTCGGCGGCTGCGTCCTGGTCGAGAACCCCCGCTGGCAGGAGGGCATGGGCTCCTCGCTGCGGGCCGGTCTCGCCTCCCTCGGGCCCTCCCCCGCCGGGGCTGCCCTCGTCCTCCTCGTCGACCAGCCCGGGATCGGCGCCGAGGCCGTACGGCGGGTGCGGGCGGCGTACACGGGACCCGCTTCGCTGGCCACGGCCGCGTACGGGGGACGCGCCGGGCACCCGGTGCTGCTCGGGCGCGACCACTGGGCCGAGGCGGCGGCCGGGGCGGTGGGCGACCGCGGCGCCCGGGACCTGCTGCGCGCCCGTGCGTCGCAACTGCGGCGGGTGGACTGCGGGGACGTGGCCGAGGACCACGACATCGACACCCCGGCGGACCTCGCGCGCCTCGAAGGACCACCGTGAGGGGCCCCGCCCGCCCGGTCGGCCGCGGTGCCCGCCGTCCGGTATGCGCCACACCGGCCACTCCGGTACCCCGACGTGGCGGGGAGGCCTCTCGCCAGGCACCGGGCCACGGCCGTACCGTGCACCTCAGGGGCCGTGCGGCCCCGGGCGGGCGCGCACCGTGGGCGCGGTGCGCGAGCCCGGCCACCGCTACGAACACGGAGCAGAGCGCACCATGGAGCAGAAGGAAGTGAGCCGCTGATGCCGGTACCCGTGCCCTCCCCGGCCGTCATCGAGGCCCCGGCGCTGCCCAGGCAGGACGAGGTGCTCACGCAGGCCGCCCTCGTCTTCGTCGCCGACCTGCACCGGCTGTTCACCGCGCGGCGGGACGAACTCCTCGCCCGCAGGACCCGGCGGCGCGCGGAGATCGCCCGTACCGGACGCCTCGACTTCCTGGAGGAGACGGCGCACGTCCGCGCCGACGACTCCTGGCGCGTGGCCCCCGCCCCGGGGCCGCTGGAGGACCGCCGGGTGGAGATCACCGGCCCGACGGACCGCAAGATGACCGTCAACGCCCTCAACTCGGGGGCCCGCGTCTGGCTCGCCGACTTCGAGGACGCCTCCTCCCCCACCTGGCACAACGTCGTCCTCGGCCAGCTGAATCTCCTCGACGCCTACAAGCGCCGGATCGACTTCACCGACGAGGCGAGCGGCAAGTCCTACGCCCTGCGCGCCGACGCCGAACTGCCCGCGGTCGTGGTGCGCCCGCGCGGCTGGCACCTGGACGAGCGGCACCTCCTGGTGGACGGGCGGCCGGTGCCCGGCGCCCTGGTCGACTTCGGCCTGTACTTCTTCCACAACGCGCACCGCCTCCTGGAGCGCGGCCAGGGCCCGTACTTCTACCTGCCGAAGCTGGAGTCCCATCTGGAGGCCCGGCTGTGGAACGACGTCTTCGTCTTCGCCCAGGACTGCCTGGGCGTCGCGCAGGGCACCGTCCGGGCGACCGTGCTGATCGAGACGATCACCGCCGCGTACGAGATGGAGGAGATCCTCTACGAGCTGCGCGAGCACGCCTCCGGGCTCAACGCGGGGCGCTGGGACTACCTCTTCTCGCTCATCAAGAACTTCCGTGACGGCGGGCCCCGGTTCGTGCTCCCGGACCGCAACGCGGTGACCATGAACGCCCCCTTCATGCGCGCCTACACCGAACTCCTCGTCCGCACCTGCCACAAGCGCGGCGCCCACGCGATCGGCGGGATGGCCGCGTTCATCCCCTCCCGGCGGGACGAGAGCGTCAACAAGGCGGCCTTCGAGAAGGTGCGGGCGGATAAGGACCGGGAGGCGGGGGACGGTTTCGACGGCTCCTGGGTGGCCCATCCGGACCTGGTCCCGGTCTGCGAGGCGGCCTTCGCGGGCGTCCTCGGCGACCGCCCGCACCAGAAGGACCGCCTGCGCGAGGACGTGGCGGTGGGCGCCGACGACCTGCTCGCGGTGGAGTCGCTGGACGCGCGGCCCACGTACGCGGGTCTGGTCAACGCCGTGCAGGTGGGCATCCGCTACATCGAGGCCTGGCTGCGCGGCCTCGGCGCGGTGGCGATCTTCCATCTGATGGAGGACGCGGCGACCGCGGAGATCTCCCGCTCCCAGATCTGGCAGTGGATCAACGCCGACGTCCTCTTCGAGAACGGCGAGAGCGCGACCCCCGAACTCGTACGCCGCCTCGCCGCCGCGGAGTTGGAGGCGCTGCGGCTCGAACTCGGCGAGGAGACCTACGTCAACGGCAGGTGGCAGCAGGCCCACGACCTCTTCCTGCGCGTCGCCCTCGACCGCGACTACACGGACTTCCTCACCCTGCCCGCCTACGAGGAACTCACCGGCTGAACTCCCGCCCCCGCCGCGCCCGTTCAGCGCGGCGGGGCCTGGCGCCGGTGCTCCACGGCGGGCTTCCCGTGCAGGTCCGGTACCTCCTTGAGCCAGGCGGGGCGGCCCGCGCGGGTGGCGGCGCTGCGGCGTTCGTCCTCGGCGGCCAGTTGCTCCGCGCTGCGGAAGGAGGTGGGCAGCCAGGCCTCCGAGGCGCGGGCCCGGGCCGCGAGCCAGCCCGCGTAGGCCGCGCGCACCTGCTCGGCGGTCTCGAAGCCTTCCTCCGGCAGCAGCCACGCGTCGGGGACCAGGGCGGTGATCTCCCGCAGCAGTTCCTCGGTGATCCGGGGCGCGAGGGCGGCGTCGGCGGCCGCGGTGTCGGGGCGGTACCGGCCGAGGGCGTGATCACGGAAGTCGTAGGCCTTGCCCACGCTGGCGGCCGCGGACTCCCAGCGGTGGTGGAAGACGAGGGCGGCCCCGTGGTCGATCAGCCACAACCGGGGCGGGGCGACGCCGCGTCGGGGCCAGATCATCAGATTGGAGCTGTGGACGGTCCGGTCGACATTGGCGGTCAGCGCGTCCAGCCAGACCACCCGCCCGGCCTCGATCGGATCGACCTCGATCGCCTCCGGCCGGAAGTCCGCGGCCCCCGGCAGATGGTCCATCCCGAGGTTGAGCCCCGCGCTGGCCCCCACCATCTCCCGCACCTCCTGATGCGGCTCCCCGGCGGCCACGGCCGGATCGAAGTGGGCGAGCACCAGCTCCGGCACCCGCAGCCCGAGCCGCCGGGCCAGCTCCCCCACCACGATCTCGGCGACCAGCGCCTTGCGGCCCTGCGCGGAACCGGTGAACTTCACGACGTACGTGCCGAGATCATCGGCCTCGACGAGACCGGGCACGGAGCCGCCGGTGTGCAGCGGCTCGATCCAGCGGGTCGCGGTGACCTCTCGCAGCATGTCTCGGATCAGCCCCTCTTCAGCCCTGCGCCCCACGGCCGATCCGGAGAGCACCGAGGAGGGGAATCGCCTCGCCTCCGGCCTCCGGCACGAAGTGAGCAGAGTAACCGAGGGTGATCGGAAGCGAGGAATCCGCCTCCGAGTGCAACGGCACCCAGGGGCGGGAGGCGGCGGGTCGCGGTGACCGCTCGCCGCGAGTCCTCGGACCGTCCGCCCCGGGGCCCGTCCACCCCGTACGACGCGAACGTACCGGCCCCGAGGGCCTGTTCAGATCCACGCGCCTTGCCGCATGACGCGCCGGGGGCGCAGGTCCTCGTCGAGGACGACCAGGTCGGAGACGGCGCCGGGACGGATGGCGCCGATGCCGCCCGGCTGTCCGAGCAGCCGCGCGGGGCGCTCCGAGGCCGCGGCGACCGCCGCCGGGACGGTCATCCGGCAGTCGCGGACGAAATTGCGCACCGCCGCGTCCATGGTCAGGGTGCTGGCGGCCAGCGCTCCGCTGCCGTCCACGGTGGCCCGTCCCTGGTGGACGGTGACGGGGAGCGAGCCGAGCAGGTAGCTGCCGTCGCCGAAAGCGGCGGCCGCCATCGCGTCGGTGACGAGCACGGTGCGTTCCGGTCCGGCGTACCCGGCGGCGATGCGGACCATGGTCGGGTGCACCAGTACCAGGTCGCAGATGAGCTCGACGGCGACCCGTTCGTCGTCCAACAGCACGCCGATCGGCCCGGGTTCCCGGTGGTGCAGGGGGCGCATCTGGTTGAACAGGTGCGTCGCCACCGTCGCTCCGGCGTCGACCGAGGCGCGGATCTGCGTCTCGTCCGCGTCGGTGTGGCCGATCGCGGCGATCACCCCCGCGTCGGTGAGCTGCCGGATCGCGTCCGTCCCGCCCTCCAGTTCCGGCGCGAGGGTGACCATGCGGACACCGCCGCGTCCGGCGGCGAGGAGCCGGTCCACCGTGGCGCGGTCCGGCGGGCGCAGCGCCCTCGCGTCATGGGCGCCGCAACGGTCCGCGGAGAGGAAGGGGCCCTCCAGATGGATGCCCGCGAGCAGGCCGTCGTCCACGAGGTCGGCGAGCCGGCTGAGCTGCGCGAGCAGTTCGGGGACCGGGCCGGAGACCAGGCTGGCCAGCGTCGTGGTGGTGCCGTGGCGGCGGTGCGCGGCGACCGCGGTCGCCAGCTGCTCCGTATCCCTGTCGGTGTACGAGGCGCCGCCCCCGCCGTGGCAGTGCAGGTCCACGTAGCCCGGCACCAGCCAGCCGCCGGAGAGGTCCGTCACCGGCTCGGGGCCCGCCTGCGGGGGCACGGCGGTGACGGTCTCGATCACGCCGTCGTGCACGACGACCCAGCCGGGGTCGAGGACCTTCTCGGGGGTCACCACCCGGCCGCCGCCGATGACCTGCCGCCGCGGTGTCACTGGGCGATCGACTCCCATGCCAGCAGGGCCGCGCCGATGCAGCCGGATTCGGCGCCGAAGGCGGCGCACCGCAGCTCGGGGCGGCGCTGGAAGGTGATCTGCTCGGTCAGCCGCTGGTCCAGGGGTCCGGTCAGCGCTTCACCGGCCAGGGCCAGCCCGCCTCCCAGGACCACGCTCTGCGGGCCGAGCAGCGTGGCGAGGAGCAGCACGCCCCGGGTGAGCGCGGTGACCGCCTCGTCCCAGACCTCCGCGGCGACCCGGTCACCGTCCTGGGCCGCGCGCAGCACCTCGGCGGATCCCCGTACGGTGCGGCCCGCACGTTCGCCGAACCGCCGGGCCACGGAGGCGGCGGACGCCACGTGGTCCAGGCAGCCGCGCTGACCGCAGGGGCACTCTTCGCCGTGGCCGATGTCGACGTGCCCGATCTCGCCCGCGTATCCGCCGGTCAGGGGCCGCCCGCCGAGGATCAGTGCGGAGGCGATGCCGGTGCCGATCGGCATCACCACCACGTCCGTCAAGCCACGCGCCGCGCCCAGGCGCCATTCGGCGAGCCCGGCGGCCGCGACATCGTGCCCGAAGGCGACCGGCGAGCCGACCGCCTTGGCCAGCGCCTCGCGGAAGGGGTAGTCCCGCCAGCCCAGATTGACCGAGTGGACCCCGACGCCGTCCTGGACGATGCCGGGCACCACCACGCCGACCGCCTCCACCGGGCCCTGCTCCCGCTCGGCGAAGTGGGCGGCCAGTTCGGCGACGAGGGCCACCACCGCCTCGGCGTTCTCGGTGCCGTCCGCGCACCGGGGGGTCCTGACGCGCGTCCGCGCCCGTACGGCCGGGTGGTCGGGGCCGCCCTCGACGACGGCGGCCTTGGTCCACGTACCGCCGACGTCGACGGCCAGGACGCGTCCCGGGTCACTCATGGAAGCCCCTTCTGCCTCGGGCGTGCGCGGTGGCGGCCCGCGTCGCACGGCGTCGGGGACGGCGGCGCCATCGGCACAACTGCCCGGTCGGCGCGCAGGAGTTGGGGGCGACGAGGCCGCAGTGGGCATTGAACAGGCCTCGTGGAGGGGCGTCATGTCCCCTGAACAGGTGACCGAGGCCCGGTTCCGCACCCACCGCCCGGCGACCCACCATGGACGGGGACATCCGGGCCCCCGGCGGTCCGCGGAACACCGCCCCGGCCGGAGGGCCGGTCACCCACCACTGTCGTCCCGAGAGTATGCGCGGGTGGGCCCCGGCCGGTGACCGAGGGGAAGCACGCCGCCGATGGAGAGGGCGTATGGCACGTCAGAGTCCAGCAGTCCTGGTCGCGACGAAACCGGCACCGGTCGTCCACGAGCGGGTCGACGAGCGCGTGGTTCCCCGCCTCTCGGTGAGTACGGGAAGCGTGGTCGGGGACATGGCCAGCAGGCTGCGCACCACGGTGGTCGCCAGTGCGGCATCGGAGGAGGACCGCGCGCTCGCGGAGCGCTCCCCGGACGGCGTGACGGTACGGGCGGCGGGCGGTCAGGAGATCCGGGTCCGCCTGGTCCGGCACGCGCCCGAGACCCTTTCCACCGAGCGCTACGGCCTGACCACCGAGGTGCTGTGGCACACCATGCACAACCTCTGGGACCGGTGGAGCGCGCCCTCCTTCGACCGGGCCTCCCGGCGCGCCTGGGAGTCGCTGCACGCCCTCAACCAGGACATCACCGAGGCGCTGCTCGCGCAGTCCCCGGGAGCGGGCTCCGGCTACCTGATCCACGACTACCAGCTCGGCATGGTGCCCGCCCGGCTGCGCCGGGCCGACCCCACGGCCCGTGTGCTCTTCTTCCACCACATCGCCTGGCCCGGCCCCGAGGGTCTGGCGCTGCTGCCGCGGCAGTTCGCCGACGACCTCCTGCGGGGGATGCTCGGTGCGGACGTGGTCTGCTTCTTCGCCCGGCGGTGGTGCAGGAACTTCCTGCGCTGCGTCGAGGACCTGGTGCCCGGGGCGCGGGTCGACCACGACGCGGGGACGGTGCGCCTCGGCGGCCGGGAGGTCCGGGTCGCCGCCGAACCGCTGAGCTACAGCCCGGACGCGCTGAAGGGCCTCCCGCGCTCCTGGCCGAAGGAGCTGGACACCTGGGTGGGCGAGCGGCCCCTCGTGGTGCACTCGGGACGGACGGATCCGATCAAGAACGCGCACCGGGCGGTGGCCGCCTTCCGGATCGCCGCAGAGCACCCGGCCGCGGCCGATGCCCGGCTGCTGCTGCGGATCAATCCGCACCGGCTGCACATCGGCGCCAATGCCGCGTATCTGCGGATGACCGAGGAGGCGGTCGCCGAGGCCAACCGGCACTTCGGCGAGGAGCGGGTCCGCCTGCTGACGGGCAACGACCGGGGTCTGACCTTCGGGGCCCTGGCGAGGGCCGACGCGGTGGTGCTCAACTCGACCGCGGACGGGCAGAATCTGACCGCCTTCGAGGCGATCGCCATGGGAGCGCGCGAGCCCGTTCTCGTGGTGTCCCATACCTGCGGCGCGGGGGAGGTCCTCGGTGACGGCGCCCTGCGGGTGCATCCGCACGACCTGGTCGACCAGGCGGACGCGCTCGTCGAGGCGCTCACCATGACACCGTCCCGAAGGACCGCGGCGAGCCGGGTCCTCCACGAGGCGGCGGCGCGCTTCGCCCTGCCGCACTGGACCGAGCGGCAACTCGGCCTGCTCGGGATCGACATGCCGGAGTCCGCTAGGGCCGCCGTACCCGCGGCGGGGCGTGCGCATGACGCGTGAGGGGAGGCGGCGCGGGGCCCTGCGCGCCGCGTGGCTGGCGTTCGGATGGTTCTGGGGAAGCTGGAGCGCGTTGATCCCGGAGGTCAAGCGGACCACCGGTGTGGACGACGAGTCCCTGGGCTTCCTCCTGCTCGCCGTGCCCCTGTGCGCGCTGCCCGCCATGATCCTCTCGGGGCGCGCCTACGACCGCCGGGGCGGGGCGGTCCTCTCCGGCGGGCTGATCGCGATGGGCGGCCTCGCCCCCGTACTGGGCGGTGCGGGCGACGTGCTGTTCCTGGCCGCCTGCCTCGCGATGCTCGGGGCGGCCTCGGGGGTGGTGGATGTCGCCCTCAACTCCGCCACGGTGGCCGCGAATGCGCGCTCGGGGCGCAACTTCGTGCAGTCCGCCCAGGCCATGTTCCCGGTCGCCGGGGTCGTGGCGAGCGTGGTCGTCGCGGCGGGACGTGAACTCGGGGCGCCGCCCTGGGCGTTGCTGGGCACCGCCACGCTGTTCCTGGTGGCTGCCGCCGTCTCCCTGGCGACGACCGGCGCGGCGGCGGCATCCGCGCCCCGCCCGAAGGAGGGTTCGGCGCCGGTGGGGCAGCGGCAGGTCCTGGTGCTCCTCGGCGTGACCGTCGCCCTGGCACTCCTGGTGGAGAACGCGGTCCAGCAGTGGAGCAGCAACCGGATGGAGTTCGAGCTGGACGCCGCTCCCGGGCTGGCCAGCCTGGCACCGGGAGTCTTCGCGCTCTGCATGTCCGCCGGGCGGCTCTACGCGCAGCGCACCGCCGACGCGACGGCGCTGGTCCCCACCCTGCGCACCTGCGCGCTCGTCACCGGCTGCGGTCTGCTCATCGCCGCCTGGGCGCCCTCACCGCTGGTCGCCCTCGCAGGCTTCGCCCTCACCGGACTCGGGCTGGCCCCGGCGGCGCCCGCCCTCTTCACCTCGGCGGACCGGGCCGTCCCCGAGAACGTCCGAGGCCGCGCGATCTCCATGGTCTCCACCATCGGCTACTCCGGCTACTTCCTCGGGCCGGTGGCCGTCGGCCTCTCCTCCTCGATCGGGGGTCTGAGCGCGGGCTTCACCGTCCTGGCGGTCATCGCCCTGCTCCTGCTCGTTCCCACCCTGTGGCTGCGCGGGCCCGCGGCGGGGACGGCGCCATGAGGCACACCGCGGAAGGCACCGACCGCCCCGCCGACCGGCGCCGGGCACCGGACCGGGCCGTACTCGCCCCGTTCCCCGCCGTGGACACGCTGATCTGCGCCGACCTCGACGGCACCCTCGTTCCGCCGAGCCCGCCCACGCCGGACATGGCGCGGCACACGGCCGATCTCCGTGAACTCTGCGGGCGGCTGCCGGCGCACCCCCGGCTCGCCCTGGTGTGCGTGACCGGTCGCCGCGCCCTCAACGCCCGGGAGATCCTCGCCTCGCCCCTGTGGGTCGCCGGGGTGCACGGCGCGGAATCGCTCGCCCCGTACGCGTATGAAGCCCTGCCGCACCCCCGGTCGGTGCCGCACCTGCCCGCGGTACGGCGGGTGGCCCGGCTCATCCGTGAACTCGCCCTCTGCCCACCGGAGATGCACATCGAGGACAAGGAGGTGGTCCTGGCGGTGCACCACGCGCGGCTGCCCGCCGAGCGGGCGGCGAGCCGGCTGTCCCGGCTGGCCTCCCTGGGGCGCGCCTCGGGCATGGAGGTGGTGGCCGGGCGCGGCTGGACCGAGATCAGGCCCCCCGGCTCGCCCCACAAGGGGGACGCGGTCGCGGAGATGGTCCGGCGGTGGCGGCCCCGGCGGCTTGTCGTGGCGGGTGACGACCACGGTGATCTGGCCATGTTCGAGGCCGCCGACCGGCTGGTCGAGGAGGGCTCGATCGACCGGGCCACCTGTGTCGCGGTCCGGGGCCCCGGAGCGGATCCGGAGTGCCTGCGCCGCGCCCAGGTGGTCCTGGAGGGCCCGGACGCCTGCCGTACCTGGTTCCGCGGCCTTGCGCGCTCCCTCGCCACCGGGGGCGGCGCTCGGGTCGACGTCCCGGCTCGACACTGAGCCGGCCGAGGAGAGGCACAGAGCAATGGAGGCAAGCGTGACGGCCGGGCAGGCGGGCCGGGGGGCGGGCGCGGACGAGGTGCGCGCCGTCCTCCTCGCCGGTGGCGAGGGGCGGCGCATGGGGCCCCTGGGCACCGGTCGGCTCAAGCCCCTCATCCCCTTCGGCGGGACCAGCCGGCTGATCGACTTCAGTCTGGCCAACGCCCGGCGCTCCGGCCTCTCCGAGGTGCTGTTGCTGTCCCAGTACGAGGAACAGCGGCTCATGGACGATCTGCACCAGGTGTGGAACTCCTCCCGGGGCTTCCGGGTCCACTTCGGCCCGTACGACGAGGCGTACCGCCGACTGCCCGCCGGCGAGCTGCCGGAGAAGCTGCCCGAGCCCGGCGGGCCCCGGGAGCGCGGCACCGCCGACGCCTTCCTGCACAAGGCCGCCCATGTGTTCGGCGGCCGTCCGTCGGAGATCCTGATCCTGCACGCGGACCACGTCTACCGCTTCGACTACCGGGACATGCTGCGGGAGCACCGCGCCTCCGGGGCCGCCCTGACCCTCGCCTACCAGCGCATCGAGCGGCGGTACGTCCACCTCTTCGGGATGGTGGAGTTCGACGCGGGCGGGAACCTCACGAACTTCGTCGAGAAGCCCGCCGAGCCGAGCAGCGATCTCGTCTTCGCGGCCTTCTGCGTCTTCGACTCGGCGTGCCTGCAGCGGTATCTGGAGCGGCTCGACGGTACGGACTGGCAGCACGACATCAGCCGGGACGTGATCCCCGCCATGCTGGCGGGCGGCGAGCGGATCCGGGGCCACCTGGTGCGCGGGCACTGGGAGGACATCGGGACGGTGGACCGCTACCTCCGCGCCCATCTGGCGCTGCTCGCCGACCCGCCCACGCTGCCGCTCGACCGGATGCCGCTGACCATCCGGCCGGAGGTCCCGCGGCGCTTCTTGTCCTCGGCCGCGGGCGTACGGTCCTCCCTCGTGCCGTCCGACGTACGCAACGCCGGGCTCGTCGAGCGCTGTGTGCTCTTCCCCGGAGTGCGGATCGGGGAGGGGGCCACCGTCCGCGACAGCGTGCTGCTGCCGGGCGCGGAGGTGCCCGCCGGTGCGCGGATCGACGCCTCGGTCGTCCTGGAGGACGGTTCGGTGCAGCCGGTCGGGCCGGATCGCCCGGAGGACGCCCCCGCCCGGACGTGTCCGGGCATCGGCTGACAGGGCCGATTCAACCTCCCGTCATTTTTGGGGTGCGTTCGTGTCAGTCCTGTAAACATTCGGAAATCTCCACCCTGGCCCTACTCGTGAGCAATTCGGCCGGCCATCCGGCCAGTTGATGAGAGGCGTGGCTCAAGAGCACCGTTGACAGTCCGCGAGTAAGCCAGTTAGCTTGCACACGCTTTCAACAAGTGCCTTTCTTCCGGCGCACCTTGAGGAGGCCATATGACCTCGCAGGATGGCTCTGGCAATACATATGTCTTAGGCGTGGGCATCGTCCACGCAAACCCACTGACGTTATGGGCACTTCGGGAGTTACTTTCCACGCAACCTGATATGAACGTCCTTCTCGCCGAGTCGAGCCTGGGGCGGACGGTTACCACGGGACTGGATGTACTCATTCTCGATCCGCATACCGGATCGAGCGCCTCGGCCACCGGATCGGCCGCCCCCGTCCCACCCCGCCCGCGGGTCCTGATGATGACCCCCGCGGAACCGGGCACCGCATCACCGGAACCTGTCGTTCCCGCGCCGATGAGCCGGCTGAGCGAGCGCTCCAATCCCCGTTCGATCGTCGCGGCCGTACGCGCGGCAGGAACACACCGGGGGCAGACCCCCCTGGATCCCGCGGCCGACACCCTTCTTCCGGAACGCGAACCCGCCGCGCTCTCCGCACGTGAGCGCCAGGTTCTGACGGGCATCGCCAAGGGGCTGACACACGACCAGGTCGCCTACCGCCTCCAGATCAGCCGCCACACGGTCGACACGTACGTCAAGCGTGTCCGCAGAAAGCTCGGGCTGGGGAACAAGGCGGAGCTCACGCGGGCGGCCGTGGGTCAGGAGTTCCTCGCGGCCTCGTGGTGAGTCGCGCTCACCGGATCCGTGCTCCGCACGGCGGACCGCCGCTTCGAGCCGACCACCGCGCCACACCAGAGAACGGTGTTTCTGTGAATGGGGAACTTCTTCCCGGTGTCCTGGTTGTCAACAGCAATTATTTTCCGAGATCCCGCGGGGCGGCCGCCCGAGTGGGCGCCACCTCCTTCGCGCTCGAGGCGGCCGCCTGCCTCGAGGAAGCCGGGGTCTTCTCCGGCGTCATCCTGTACAAAAGGCAGGAGGGTCAGCGGACACCGACGCTGCACCCGGTCACCAGGAACGGCATGCCCTGCGTGGAAATGCGCTTCAACTTCTCCATGCCCACCGGGGAGTTGTGCCGCGCTCTCCGCAGAGCGGCCGAAGAGCTGACCCACCGGGCGGCGGCCAACGCCACGGGCCCGCCCATGCTCTACTACCAGACCGATACGCTGCTGAGGTATCACCCCCGCGACTTACCCGCCTGCGTCACCCATCACGGCCCCTTCTTCGACGACTTCGCGGACCGGTTCTCCACTCAGGACACCTTCCAGGCATTCGGCAGCGCGGAGAAGGCCCTGCACCTCATGCGCCAGCAGGAACGGGGACTTCTCGAACTCGTCGCCGCACGCCATATCTTCGTGATGCAGCACTCCAGGATGCAGCGCGACTACCTGGTCGGACAGGGAATGGATCCGGCGCGCATGCGCGAGGTCAGCCCGCCCATCCGCCCGGAGAAGGTCCCGAGCGTCCACCCGCCGACCGGCATCCTGCGTTTCATCGAATCGGCGCCGCTTCTCCTGTGCACCGCGGTGGCCCGACTCGACTACTTCAAGAACCTCGACCTGCTGATCAGCGCGGCCACGGAACTGATGGAGCGGGGACTTCCCGTGAAGGTCCTGCTGATCGGCGGCGACGAATGCGACGACGTGCTGCGCAAATCGCTCGTCAGAGAAGTCCCGGCACACCACGCCGACAGATTCCTGCTGACCCCGAGACTCACGAAGGGCGAACTCTACGCGGTGTTCCGGACGGCCCGGCGGACCTCGGTATTCGTCTGCACCTCGCGGTACGAGACCCTGGGCATCACCCCGCTCGAAGCAGCGCTGAGCGGCCTCTCCACCGTCGTCCCCGACTCCCGCCCCGTCGAGGCCGCCAGATTCTTTCCCGCCGACGCCCGATACGAGCCCACCGCGAACGGCCTGGTGAAACTGATCGAACGGATCGCCTCCGTGGACCTGTTCCGGCGCGGCGCGGAACTGTGCAGGCTGCTGGAAGGGCAGATCTCCGTCACATGGTTCCGCAGAGATCTGATGCGGGCCTGGCGCAGTTTTTCCGAGATGGGCAGGAGCGCCCTCCAGCAATGAGTCCCGGCCAATCCTCCGGGATACGGAGCATGCCGTTCCGGCCGTCGCGCCGGGCGGTCGGCCCATGTCCGAAAACAATCGATGTCACACCCGAGTTGCTGTTTCGTTAAATGCGCCGTCCGCCGGTTTCGGCAAGGGGCGCAGCTTTTGATCCGACGGATTCCCTGGGACTTTTGGAGGTGCGGTGAACATCTCGACTTCTGCCCGCAGCGCCTCCGTTCCCCATGCCACCGTCTTTTGCGGCGGTCGGCGATGCGACCGGCGAAAAGGTCCGGGGCGACGAAGCCCGAGAACAAGAGGACAGACGCCCTGAGGAGGAGAACTACCGGGGCGGTCGGTGGTGTTCGCAAGCGCGCCGGGCAACGGCTCCCGCTCCGCCCCTGCGCGCCTCGGTCCCGCGCGGGACCACCCGAAGCGCCCGAGCCAACTCACCGAGGTCGGCAGCCCGTCATGGCCTGCCGCCGGCAATCGACGCAGAGCGAAGGAGAGCACATGCCGACACCGGCATGGGAGGTCGAACCCACCGGCGAGCGCCGGAGGCTCGTACACGTCAACGCGACGGCCCGCGGCGGCGGAGTCGCGGAGCTGCTGCACGGCCTGGTGCCCTGCCAGCAGGCCGCCGGGCTGAACGCCGGCTGGGCCGTGATCGGCGGCGACGAGGACTTCTACGCGGTGACCAAGCTCCTGCATCACCTGCTGCACGGCACGGCCGATCCGGACCGGCTGCGAGCCGAGTCGCTGCGGACCTACCGCGAGCGGCTGGCCGCGCAGGCCTCCTGGTTCACCGAGCGGCTCACCCGCGACGGCGTGATAGTCCTGCACGATCCGCAGACCCTCGGACTCGCACCGCTGCTGAGCGCCACCGGCGCCCGTGTCGTCTGGCACTGCCATGTCGGGGCGGACGTCCCCCCGGACCGGGGACCGGGTGCCGTCTGGCGCGCCTTCGCGGCCGAACTGTCCGCGGTCGACGCGGTGATCACCACCCTGCCGGAGTTCGCGCCCCCCTCCGTACCCCTGGCCAGGAGGTTCGTCGCCGCCCCGGCGATCGACCCCTCGGCCCCGAAGAACCGGCACCTGGAGCCGAGGGAAGTCGCCGCGCTGCTGGACAGGGCCGGACTCACCGCGGACCGCACGGCCCCGGACGTCAGGCTCGTCCAGCAGACGACGCTGCCGGCCGACGCCCGTGTCGTCCTGCAGGTCTCCCGCTGGGATCCGCTGAAGGACATGCCCGGCGTGGTGCGCTGCCTCGCGGGCCTCGCCCCGGATGTGCACCTGGTGCTCGCGGGCACCGACCCCACCGAGATACCGGACGACCCGGAAGGCCTGGCCGTCCTCGCCGACGTACAGCAGACGCTCGCCGGACTGGCCCCGGCGGACCGGGCGCGAGTCCATCTGGTCAATGTGTCCATGCGCGACCCGCTGGGCAACGCGCTGCTCGTGAACGCGCTGCAGCGCCGCGCGGACGTGGTGCTGCAGAAGAGCCTGGAGGAGGGCTTCGGCCTGACCGTGACCGAGGCGATGGTCAAGGGCCGGGCGGTGGTGGCCTCTTCGGTGGGCGGACTGCGGCAGCAGGTGATCCACGAGCGCAACGGGCTCCTGGTCGAGCCGACCGACCTCGCCGGGGTGCGGGCCGCGCTCACCCGGCTTCTCGACGACCCCGCTCTGCGCCGCCGACTCGGCGAGCAGGCCCGCAACGACACCCTGGAGCGCTACACGATGACACGGCTCGTCACGGACTACGGAGCCATCGCCGGCTCGGCAGAGGGGGCCCTCGCATGAGCGTCGCCGTCGTCACCGCCGCCAGCGGCGGAATCGGTCGTGCCGTGGTGCACACCCTGCTCGCGGAGAAGGTCGTCTCCCGGGTGATCGCCGTCGACGTGGCGGACCCGCCGGCCTCCCTGCCCGACGGCGCGGAAGCGCTGCGCTGCGACCTGCGCACCGAGGAGGGGCTTGCCGCCCTCGCCGAGGCCGTGCCCGAGGAGATCACCGTCCTCGTCAACGTCCTCGGCGGGGAGCGGCAGCCGCCGCTGGAGCCCATCGAGGACGTGGCCTGGCCGCCGCCGGAGGTGTGGGACGACATCGTCGACCTCAACCTCTCCGGCGTCTACCGGGTCACCCGGCTCCTTGCCGGACGCCTCCTGCCGGGCGGCGCGATCTGCCAGGTCAGCTCCATCGCCGCCACCATGCCCTGGGTCGTCTCGCCCGCGTACGGGGCCGCCAAGGCCGCCCTGGAGCACTGGAACGACTCGCTCGCCGTGCTCCTTGCCGACCGCGGGATCAGGGCCAACCTCGTCCGTCCCGGGTTCGTCTGGAGCCGCCAGTGGCAGCTGGTCGACCGGGCCGAGTTCGAGGAGGTGGTACGGGACCGGGTGCCGCTCCGGCAGGTCACCGGCACGACGCCGACCGACCGGGAGCAGACCGCGGACGACGTCGCCCAGGCCGTGTCGTTCCTCTGCTCCCCCGCGGCGGCGCACCTCACCGGTCAGGCCATCAACGTGGACGGCGGCGCGGCCCTCGTCCGCGCGGCCCGCTGAGAGGAGCGGCATGGAAAGCACCGCTCTGCCCCCGGCGGCCAAGCTGCGCGGCAGCACCGTCTTCCTGGGCTTCGGCGCCTTCGGACTGCTGTGGGGCCTGTACGCCGCGGCGCTGCCGGAGATCAAGGACAACACCGGTGTCTCGGACGGTGAACTCGGCACCGCGCTCGCCTGCGTGGCCCTCGCGGCGGCGCCCGCGATGTTCCTGACCGGCCGCCTCCTCGACCGCTACGGAAGGCCGGTGGCCATCGGCTCACTGGTCCTGTTCGCCGCGGTCGCCTCCCTGCCGACCCTCGCCACGTCCACGAGCACACTGGTCGTGACGCTTCTGCTCTTCGGATTCGGCTCGGGCTGCTGCGATGTGGTGATCAACAGCCTGGCGGCGACGGTCGAGGCCGAGACGGGCGGACGGGTGCTCAACCGGGCCCACGCCCTGTTCAGCGTGGGACTGCTCGTCGGCGCCGTCGGCACCAGCATCACCCACGCCCTCGGGGCGAGCGTCACCTGGCCGCTCGCCGTGCTGGCGGCCTGCACCGTCGTGGGCGCGTGGGCGCTCCGCACCAGGGTGCCGCCGCGCCTGGGCCGCGCCCCCCAGCCGGACCGGCCGACCGGGCGCCGCAAGATCGACAAGGTCGTGCTCGGCTTCGGCCTGCTCGCCGCGCTCGCCATGCTGGTGGAGAGCGGCGTCCAGCAGTGGAGCGCCGTCTTCCTGGCGGACGGGGTCGGCGCCGCGGACGGTCTGTCCGGCCTCGCACCGGGGGTGTTCGCCGGTTCGATGGCGCTGGGCAGGCTCGCCGGACACTGGCTGTCCACCCGGTGGTCCGACCGTGTCGTACTGCTGCTCTCGGGGCTGGTGTCCGCCTTCGGTGTGCTGGTCGTCGCCTGGTCGCAGCGGCCGCTGCTCGCGCTGGCCGGATTCGCCGTCACCGGTCTGGCCATCTCGGCGGCGGCGCCGACCGTGTACAGCGTGGCCGGACGCAACGCCCCGGCGGAGCGCCGCGGGGCCGTCATCGGCTCCACCGCCGCCATCGGCTACGTGGGACTCCTGCTCGGCCCCGTGGTCGTCGGCCAGGTCGCGGACTTCACCCAACTCCGCACCGCCATCGGCTCCTTGGTCGTGGTGTCCCTGGCACTGAGCGCCGCGGCCCTCCTGCTGCCGACGCCCGGGGCAGAAGACCGTACGGCCCAGTAGTCGCCACCATCGTCACCGGGGGGATTCCGCGTTGGACGCCACCACACCTTCCATCACCGTCTTCGACATCGGTGGAACGTATCTGCGCTGGGCCGACTGGTCGCCCGGGCACGGGCTGCGCGAGGTGCGGCGCAGACCGTCGCCGAGCCGGACCAGCCTGCCGGACGCCGCTGTCGACGAACTGCAGTCGGCGCTGGTGCGGGCCATGGCCGGGCCGGTTCCGCCCGGGGGTGTCGCCGGGGTCTCCTTCGGCGCGGCACTCGACCACCGCACCGGGACCGTGTACGCCTCCGCTCCGCTGTGGGGCGCGCACACCCGGCCCTTCGACCTGCTCGGGGCCCTGCGCTCGGCCCGGCCCGACGTGCGGTGGCATGTCGTCAACGACGTCACCGCGGCCCTGCTGCACGTGGCGGACTCGCCGACCGCGCACGACCGGGGCAAGATCCTGCTCGCCACCATCAGCACCGGCATCGCCTGCCGCACCATGGACCGGCGTACCGGTGGGATCCCGGTCGACGGCTGCGGTCTGCAAGGCGAGATCGGTCATCTGCCCGCCTCGGTCGCCCTCGACGGCCTTCCGGTCGAACTGCGCTGCGACTGCGGCGAGCCGGGCCATCTGGCGGCGTTCTCCTCCGGTCCGGGCATCCGGCGGCTCGGCGAGGTGGTGCGGGACCGCGCACCCGACCGGTGGGAGGCCTCCCGGCTCGGCGCCGGGCTCGCGGCCGGAGCGACCTTCGAGACGGCGCTCGCGAAAGCGCTCGCCGAAGGCGATCCGGTGGCGAACCGGCTGCTCGACGCGGCGACCGGCCCGGTGGCCGATGTCGTACGCACCGCGCTGTGCCTCGACCCGGGCATCGACCTCGTCGCCTTCACCGGCGGGGTCGCGACCGGTCTCGGCGACCACTACCGCGAGGCGCTCCTGAGACACCTGGACCGGGCCGGTCTCTATCTGACCAGCGAGCGGGAGCCCGGCTGGGTGCGCGAGCGCATCCTCGTCTGCGGACCGGGCGAGGCGGACGGCCTCGTCGGCGCCGGACTCGCCGCGCTGGCCGGGGAGGCGGCATGACCGAGCACCGCGCGATCATCCGCACGAGCACCACCGTGTCCGTCGGCCCGCGGCCCACCACGGCGCCCGGGCCCGGGGAGTTGAGCATCGCGACGCTGTACGCGGGCCTGTGCGGCACCGACATCCAGATGCTGCGCGGCCTGCGCGACGACCCCTCGCCGGTGATCGGCCACGAGGGGATCGCCCGGGTGGTGGCCGCCGGTGCGGGCGCGCCCGACTGGTGCGCCCCGGGCACCCTGGTGGCGGTCAACCCGACGCATCCGACGGACCCGGGCTTCCTGCTGGGCCACAACGTCGACGGACTGCTGCAGGAACGCACGCTGCTGCCCGCCTCCGCGCTCACCGGCGGCATGGTCCTGCCGCTCCCCGCGACCACGGACGTCGGCCTGGCCCCCCTCCTGGAGCCGCTCGCGGTGGTCCGCTACGCGCTGAGCGAGCTGCGCGCCTTCGCCCCCCGCACCCTGCTCGTCATCGGAGACGGCACGATCGGGCACCTCGCCCTCCGTGCCGCCCCCCGCTGGCTCGGCGAGGACGTACGGGTCGCGCTGGTGCACCACACCCCCGAGGGCCGCGCCTTCAGCCAGGCGCGGCCGCACCGGGCCGAACTGCTGCTCGGGATCGAGGAGTTGGCCGCCCGGCGGTGGGACGCCCCGGTCGCGGCCCTGCTGGCCACGCCCCGGAACGCGACCCTCGCCGCCCTGGAGGCCGTGCTCGCCGCCGCGGGGCCGGACCTCGCCGCGGACATCGTGGGCGGGCTGCCCCCGGGCGCGACCACCCCCTCGCTGCCCGGTCTCGACCTCGGTGCCGTCCGCGCGGCCAACTGCGGGGGCATCCCCGACCCGGCGCTCGTCACCACCACCGCACCGGGCGTGCGCCTGCTCGGGCACCGGGGCGTGGGCAACCGGCACCTGCTCGACGCCGCCGCGGAACTCGCCCGCGCCCCCGAGCAGTACCGGGACCTCATCACCCACGAGACGGACCTCGCCGGTGCGGCCCGCCTCATGCGGAGCCTGGCGGGCTCAGGGCACCGCCTCTTCGACGGCCGACGCCTCGTCAAGCTCGCCGTGCGCGTCAACGACAGGGAGCAGACATGACGACAGACACCCCGCTCGCCGGCCACCGCGCCCTCGTCGTCGGCGGCTCCACGGGCATCGGCCGCGGCATCGCCGACGCCTGGGCCGCCGCGGGCGCCGAGGTGGTCGTCTGCAGCCGCAGCCGCCCCACCGGCCCCGGCGCCGAAGCGCTGCGGTGGGAGGCACTGGACCTCACCCGGCCCGAGCAGGCACACCCGCGGCTGTACGAGCTCGCCTCCGGGCCCCTCAAGGCCGTGTGCTTCGCCTCCGTCCACTACGGCGCCGGGCGCGCCCCCTTCAGCGAGGTCGCCGAACAGGAGTGGCTGGACCAACTGGCCGTCAACACCACGGGCCTGTGGCACACCCTGGCGGCGAGCCTGCCGTCGCTGCGTACCGCCGCGCCCGGGCTCTTCCTGGGTGTCTCCTCCGAGGTCGCCTTCAACGCCGGTCCGGGCAGGTCCGGTTACGCCGCGACGAAGGCGGCGTCCAAGACCCTCCTCGACTCGGTGGCCCAGGAGGAGGACAGCGCGGCCGTACGCATCGTGCAGGTGCTGCCCGCCGGGATGGTGGACAGCCCGGGCATCCGCAACCGGCGACCCGAGGACTTCGACTTCAGCTCGTACATGAAGCCCTCCGACTTCGGCACGCTGGCCCGGGAGTTGGCCGTGACCTCCGGGGAGAAGTACCACGGCGACTCCCTCGTGGTCGGCGGCGACGGCCAGTGGTGGTCGGCCTACGGCTCGGCGCCGGTCTCCCAGACCCGGTCGGTGCGCTCATGAGCTGCCGATTGGCCCTCGCCGAATGGCGGCTGCCCGCCTCGGGGCCCGAGGCGCTGCGGCTGGCCCGGACGGTCGGAGCCGACGGTCTGCAACTGGACCTCGGCGGGCCCGGCCGCGGCGAGTGGCTCGACGGGCCCGGCCGGATCGACGCGGTGCGCGCCGAGGCGGAGTCGACCGGAGTGCGGCTGCTCGCGGTCGCCGGGAACCACCTCAACGATGTCGGCCTGATGTCACCGGCCGCGCGCCCGGTCCTGGAACGCCTCCTGGACACCGCCGCCGCGCTCGCTGTGCCGCTGGCCTTCGTGCCCAGCTTCCGCCGCAGCGCGATCGAGGCACCGGCCGACCTGGAACGCACCGCCGAGGTGCTGGCCTGGGCCGCCGGAGAGGCCGGGGCCCGCGGTCTCCTCCTGGCGAGCGAGAACGTCCTGACCGGCGAGCAGGCTCGCGCGCTGGTCCGGCGGGTCGGCTCCCCCGCCTTCCGCGTGGTGCTCGACACGTTCAACCCGGTCGCGGCCGGGCTGTCCCCCGAGGTGCTGGTCGCCGAACTGCACGACGTCCTGGCCGACCAGGTCCACCTCAAGGACGGCCCGCCGACCACCGGCGCGACCCCGCCCCTGGGCAGCGGCACCGGACGGCTCGACGACACCCTCCGTGCGTTGCACGTACACCAGGTGCCGGTGCGGGCCGCGGTCCTGGAGAACGACTACCGCGACGGCGATCGGGCCCGGCTGCTCGCCGATCTGCGCTGGGCGCGGCAGCGCACCGCCTCACTCGCCACGACCTCGGGGAAGGAAGAATGAGCACTCCGTCACTGCCGGTCGCCGTCGTCACCTCGGCCCTGCTCTTCGACATGGACGGCACGCTGGTCGACTCCACCGCGGTGGTCGAGCGGACCTGGCGCCGCTTCGCCCGCAGACACGGCGTGCGCGCCGAAGAGATCCTCGCCGTCTCGCACGGCCGCCGTACGGAGGAGACCGTCGCGCGGTTCGCCCCCGCGGACGTCGACGCCGCAGCGGAAGCACGGCGTGTGATCGCCGAGGAGGTCGAGGACACCCGGGGGATCACCGCCATCCCCGGTGCCGCCGAACTCCTCGCCTCGCTGCCGGAGTCCGGCTGGGCCCTGGTGACCTCCGCGGGCCGCCGGCTGGCCGAGGCGAGGATGCGCGCCGCCGGGCTTCCCCTGCCGCCCGTACTCGTCAGCGCGGACGACGTCGCCCAGGGCAAGCCGAACCCGGAGGGGTATCTGCAGGCGGCCCGTCGGCTGGGGCGCTCCCCCGAGTCGCTCGTCGTCTTCGAGGACGCCGAGGCGGGGATCCTCGCGGCCCGGGCCTCCGGCGCCAGAACCGTCGTGGTCGGCCCGTCCCGCTGCGAGGCCGCCGAGGGGCTCGACCACGTGACCGACCTGCGGGACGTCCGGGTCGACATCGACACCTCGACCGGCCGGCTGCGGGTGTCCCTGCGAGCCGACTGAACCACCACCCGGTTTCCCACGGAAGGACAACAGAGAATGACCGGTACGAGCCTGACCGACACCTCCTCCGGCCTCTACTTCAGGGACCACTCCCAGGGGTGGCTGCTGCGCGCCCAGAAGCAGATCAGCTACGAGGTCCGGCTACGGGACGGAATCTTCCGCCCCGAGTGCACCGACCTTCTGGAGCAGGGGGCGGGAACCCCCGGGCGATCACGCCGCTTCGTCGTGGTGGACAGCAATGTCGACTTAATGTACGGAAATCGCATCCGGTCCTATTTCGACTACCACGGTGTCGACTGCTCGATCATGGTGGTCGAGGCGAACGAGACGCTCAAGAACCTGGAGACGGCGACCCGCATCGTCGACGAGATCGACGCCTTCGGCATAGCCCGCCGCAAGGAGCCGCTGATCGTGATCGGCGGCGGCGTACTGATGGACATCGTCGGCCTGGTCGCCAGCCTGTACCGCCGGGGTGCGCCGTTCGTACGGGTTCCCACCACCCTCATCGGCCTGGTGGACGCCGGGGTCGGCGTCAAGACCGGCGTGAACTTCAACGGCCACAAGAACCGGCTCGGCACCTACACGCCCGCGGACCTCACGCTCCTGGACCGCCAGTTCCTGGCCACCCTGGACCGGCGGCACATCGGCAACGGCCTCGCCGAGATCCTGAAGATCGCCCTGATCAAGGACCTCAGCCTGTTCGCGGCACTGGAGGAGCACGGACCCACCCTGCTCGACGAGAAGTTCCAGGGCAGTACGGCGGCGGGCGACCGGGCCGCGCGGTCGGTGCTGCACTCCGCGATCCACGGAATGCTCGACGAACTGCAGCCCAACCTCTGGGAGGCCGAGCTCGAACGCTGCGTCGACTACGGGCACACCTTCAGCCCCACCGTGGAGATGCGCGCCCTGCCCGAGCTGCTGCACGGCGAGGCCGTCTGCGTGGACATGGCGCTCACCACCGTCATCGCCTGGCGCCGCGGCCTGCTCACCGAGGCCCAACGCGACCGGATCTTCGCGGTGATGGCCGCACTGGAGCTGCCGAGCTGGCACCCCATCCTCGACCCGGACGTCCTGGTGAACGCCCTCCAGGACACCGTGCGCCACCGGGACGGACTGCAGCGGCTGCCGCTGCCGGTCGGAATCGGCGGCGTCACCTTCGTCAACGACGTCACACCCCGGGAACTGGAGGCCGCGGTCACCCTGCAGCAGGAACTGGGGGACGCGCGGACACCGAAGACGAGCGGGGACCGCGGCGGCAGGAACCTTTAGCCGTCCGCAGCCTCCCGCCCGGATGCCGGAGAATCACCCTCGCGGAAACCCGGAACCCCGGAACCCGCACACCACGGCCGCGACCCGCGACCCCCGACTCACGACCACGACCACGACCACGACCACGAAGGAGCCGACACCATCCACACGCAGTCCTACGCCCAGGAGCCCCTCGGAGGCCGCTCCGCCCGGCTGCCCACCGTCTCCGGAGCGTCCCGCGGGGCGCGCGGACCCGGCGGCGAAGAGGGCGCCGACGACCTCCCGGCGGTGGCCCGGTGATCGAACCGCTGCGCTCCCGCGAGGTCTACCGCAACGCGTGGATGACCGTACGGGAGGACGACGTCCGGCACAGCAACGGCCACCAGGGCATCTACGGAGTGGTGGACAAGCCGGACTACGCCCTGGTCATCCCCCGCCAGGGCGACCGGCTCCACCTGGTGCAGCAGTACCGCTACCCGGCCGGCGGCCGGTTCTGGGAGTTCCCCCAGGGCTCCTGGCCGGGCGGGCGCTCCCCCACGGACCCGAGCGAACTGGCCCGCACCGAACTGCGCGAGGAGACCGGGCTGCGGGCAGGCCGGATGACCGGCCTCGGGCGGCTCCATGTCGCGTACGGATACGCCAGCCAGGGCTGCCATGTGTTCCTGGCCGAGGACCTGGAAGCAGGCGAGCCCGAGCGTGAGGCGACCGAGTCCGACATGCGGCAGCGCTGGGTCGACCCGGACGAGTGGTGGGCCCTGATCCGGGCGGGCGAGATCACCGACGCGGCCACCATCGCCGCGTTCGCCCTGCTCAGCCGACCGGAATCGGCCCCGGGCACCTGACGAGGAGGCACGGGCCACGCCGCCCCGTGGCGGTACGGGCACGTCCGACCGCGGCCCGTCCCGTTCGTGGAGGCGCTCCACGACCAGGGCGGGCCGCGGTCGGGAGCGCTTCCGTACCCGGGTGCGCGCCCGGGCGCCGCAGGGCACCTGCCTCGGGCCGGACTTGGCTCCGGCCCGACTCAACTCGGCGCGGCCGACCGGGAGTTCCACCGTAAGGATCAGTCGTTGACCAGCAGGATCTTGCCGATGTGCCGACCGGTGTCCATGAGCCGGTGGGCCTCGGCGGCCTCGGCCATGGGCACGGTCCGGTCGACGACCAGCTTCACGGTGCCGTTCTCGATCAGCGGCCAGACCTTCTCCTGCACCTCGGCCACGATGGCGGCCTTCTGCGCCGCGGACCGGGTGCGCAGGGTGGTGCCGTGCACGGAGAGGCGCTTGAACACCAGGTCGGCGAGGTTGAGTCGGCCCTCCAGCCCGTCCTGGAGGCCGATGACGACCAGGCGGCCGTCCGCGGCCAGGGACCGGACATTGCCTGCCAGGTACGAGCCGCCGACCACGTCGAGGATCACGTCGTAGGGGCCGTGCTCGGTGAAGTCCTGGGTGCGGTGGTCGACGGCCAGGTCGGCGCCCAACTCGCGGGCGCGCTCGGCCTTTTCGGGGCTGCCGACGGTGGTGACGACGCGGGCGCCGATCGCCTTGGCGATCTGGATCGCCGCGGTGCCGACGCCACCGGTCCCCCCGTGCACGAGGAAGGTCTCGCCCTCCTTCAGGCCCGCGGTCATGACGATGTTGGACCACACCGTGGCGACCGCCTCCGGCAGGCCCGCCGCCTCCACCAGGCCGATGCCCTGGGGCACGGTGAGCAACTGCCCCGCGGGGACCGCGACCTTCTGCGCATAGCCTCCCCCGGTGAGCAGCGCGCAGACCTCGTCGCCGATTCTCCAGCCGGTCACTCCGGTGCCGACGGCGCTGATCCGGCCGGAGACCTCAAGGCCCGGGTACGGCGAAGCGCCCGCGGGCACCGGGTAGAGGCCCATCCGCTGCATGACATCGGCCCGGTTCAGCGCGCCGGCCACCACGTCGACCACCACTTCACCGGCGGCGGGCGAGGGGTCGGGGACCTCGGTCCACTCCAGGACCTCGGGGCCGCCGGGTTCCTTGATCGACACTGCCTTCATGATGCTCCGTTCAGGGCTGGGCTGAGGGACTCCCGCGCAGGTCCGGGACGGGTGCTCACGGGCACCGGGAGGTGCGGCAGATGACCGCCGGGGACCGCTACACCCGGAGTCCAATGTTTACACCGCACACATTACAGAGCAGGAGTGAGCAGTGTCAACATCGAGCGGCGTCCGACGACCGGGCCCCGGGCCGACCGGGCCCGGGATCACCTCACCGAAGGGCACTCACGGCGCGCCGACCGTCATCCGCGTCATGGCGCGGTACCGCTCGGCCAGCTCGTGCGGCGTGAGCGCGCCCTCCGCGCGGTACCACTGGGCGACACCGGTGCACATGGTGACGATCGCCCGGCTGACCTCGCGCGGGTAGGGGGTGGTGAAGACCTTCCGCGCGACCCCGTCCGCCAACACGCCGTCCATCAGGCGCTGTTGGCGGTCGCGGGCGCCGATGTAGGTGGCGCGGGCGTCCCCGACGAGGCTGCGGATCTCGCTGTACGCGATGAAGGCGAGGTCCCGCCGGTACGCGTGGAAGAGCACGAGGCACTCCACGAGCAGGTCGAGGCGCCGCTGCACATCCGACCCGGCCTCCTCCAAGGCGGCTTCGCTGCGCTGCCGGAGGTCGTCCATGGCGTAGGAGACGACGGCGACCAGCAGGGCCTGCTTCGAGGGGTAGTGGTAGTACAGCCCCGGCACGGAGAGCCCGGCGCGGGAGGCCACCGTCCGGATGGTCGTCCCGTGGTAGCCGTGCTCCATGAAGCAGGCCAGGGCGGTCTCCAGGATCGGCGGCAGCCCACTGCCCGCGTACGTCCTCCAGGTCGTCCCAGCGTCGGCCTTGGTCACAGCGCTCCTCTTGCCCCGGGTCCTCGTCGCCTCGGCACGCCAGTATGCAGCGTCGTACCGTCCGCGCCGCGAGCAGACCTCTTGACAGGGGGCAGCCCTCCCTTCACGCTCTGACCGAGCGATCGCTCGGTCAGTACCCGGGCGGACGGATGTGGGTGGGAGGGACGAGAGATGACCGTGCCCGTGGAGCCGCCGTGGGGCGCGCCGCTCCCGAACGGAACCGAGGTGAGGATCGGCCAGGGCTCCCTGGTGGACGCCTGGCGGGCGCGGGTGGCGAGGAATCCGGGCGGTATCGCGCTGCGCTACTTCGACGGCGCCATGTCGGCGCGGGAGGCGGACGCCGCCTCCGACGCCCTCGCGGCGGCGCTCCAGGCCCGGGGCACCGGACGCGGCGACCGCGTCGGCGTCTGTCTGCAGAACATCCCCCAGTACGCGCTGGTGCTGCTCGCCCTGTGGAAGCTGGGCGCGACCGCCCTGGGGATCAACCCGATGTACCGGCGGCAGGAGCTGCGCCGCCTCGTCGACGACTCCGGCGCGACCGGCCTGGTCTGCGCGGACACCGAGGCCGAGCAGACCCGCGACGCCCTCGCCGGGAGCACGGTCCGCTGGCTGATCAGCACCTCGGCGCTGGACCACCAGGAGCGCGACGACCCGCGGGTCTTCCCGACGAGGCAGCGCCCCGCGCCCGCGCCGGACGGCGATCTACGGGCGCTGATCGAGGAGTTCGCGGGCGCCCGTCCGGAGCCGGTGCGGCCGACCGCCGACGAGGTCGCGCTCCTGACCTACACCTCCGGCACCACCGGGCCGCCGAAGGGTGCCATGAACACCCACGGCAACATCCTGCACGTGGTGCGGACCTACGCGGCCTGGACCGGTCTCGCCGAGGGGGACGTGGTGCTCGCCCTCGCCCCGCTGTTCCACATCACCGGCGCGGTGGTCAACGCGAGCCTCTCGCTGCTCACCGACACCACCCTCGTCCTCGCGGGCCGGTTCCGTCCCGAGGTCGCCCTCGACGCCATCGCCGAGCACGGGGTCACCTCCACCATCGGCTCCATCACGGCGTACCACGCACTCTACGAGGTGCCGGGCGCGGGGCCGGAGCACTTCGCCTCGGTGAAGGCCCTCTACTCCGGGGGCGCCCCGATCCCGCCCGCGACCGTGGAGAGGTTCCAGGAGCGGTTCGGGGTCTACCTGCACAACGGCTACGGGATGACCGAGACCAGTTCCGCGGTGATCACGGTGCCCCCGGGGCGGCGGGCCCCGGTGCACCGGCCGAGCGGCACCCTCTCCATCGGCCTGCCCCTGCCGGGACTCACCGCGCGGGTCGTGGACCCCAGCGGCGATCCGGTGCCCGGCGGGCAGCAGGGCGAACTCGAACTGAGCGGCCCGCAGGTGGTACCCGGCTACTGGCAGCAGCCCGGGGCCACCCAGGAGGCCATGCCCCAGGGCCGGTTGCGTACCGGCGACGGCGCGATCATCGACGAGGAGGGCTGGGTCTACCTGGTGGACCGGCTCAAGGACCAGATCAATGTCTCCGGTTACAAGGTCTGGCCGCGCGAGGTCGAGGACGCCCTGTACGAGCACCCGGCGGTGCACGAGGCCGCCGTGGTGGGAGTGCCGGACGACTACCGCGGCGAGACGGTCGTCGCCCATGTCTCGCTGAAGGCGGGCCACCGGGCCACCGCCGAGGAGCTGATCGCCTTCTCGCGCGCACGCCTCGCGGCCTACAAGTGCCCGCGCGAGGTCCACCTCCGCACCGAGCTGCCCAAGACCCAGACCGGCAAGAT
Source organism: Streptomyces sp. SCSIO ZS0520 (assembly GCF_025643355.1). Taxonomy (NCBI): domain Bacteria; kingdom Bacillati; phylum Actinomycetota; class Actinomycetes; order Kitasatosporales; family Streptomycetaceae; genus Streptomyces; species Streptomyces sp. SCSIO ZS0520. The sequence goes on from NZ_CP092644.1 coordinate 564,210, forward strand.
CCGCCGCGCCGAACTCCGCGAGGCCGGTGGCGGCGGACCCGCCTCCTCCGCCGCGGAGGGCTGACGATGCGTCAACAGCACTGCACACAGGGCGAGTTCGCCGTAGGTACCGCCGATGTCGGCCGCGCGGTCGCGGGCGGCGCCGCGTGACGAGCCACCCGCACCCCGGACCCGGCGAACCGCCCGGCCCCGAAAGGACCTTGGCCATGACCTCACCTCATCTCCCGCCGCAGGTACGGGAGTTGATCGGGCGTACGCGCCGGTTCGTACGGGAGGTGGTCATCGAGGCGGAACCGGCGCCCGGCGAGCGCCTCGACCCGGCCACCCGCGCGCGGTTGCAGGCGGCGGCGAAGGCGGCCGGGGTCTTCGCGCCGCAGGTGCCGAAGGAGTACGGCGGACAGGGGGTGCCCCTGGAGCACTGGTCCCCGGTCCTCCAGGAGGCCGGTTACTCGCCGATCGGGCCGAGCGCGCTCAACTGCATGGCACCCGACGAGGGCAATATGCACATGCTCCACCTCATCGCGACCGAGGAGCAGAAGCGGCGGTATCTGCACCCGCTGGCCGCCGGGGAGATCCGCTCCTGCTTCGGCATGACCGAACCGCACCCGGGCGCCGGCTCCGACCCGGCGGCGCTGCGGACCACCGCCACGCGGACCGGCGGCGGCTGGGTCGTCAACGGGCACAAGCGGTTCATCAGCGGTGCGGTCGGCGCCGGTTTCTGCATCGTGATGGCGCGGACCGAGGCGGTGGAGGGAGCCCCGGCGGGGGCCACCATGTTCCTGGTCGAGATGACGAACCCCGGGATCCGGGTCGGCGAGGCGATCCACACGGTGGACCGGTACATCGACGGTGGGCACCCGCATCTCCACCTGGAGGACTGCTTCGTCCCCGAGGAGGCGGTCCTCGGGGAGGTGGGGCTCGGCTTCCGGCACGCGCAGGTGCGGCTCGGACCGGCGCGGCTCACCCACTGCATGCGGTGGCTGGGGCTGGCGCGGCGCTCGCTCGACATCGCCCTGGACCGGGCCGAGCGGCGGGAGTTGTTCGGTGCCCCGCTGAAGTCGCTCGGCCTGGCGCAGAACCTCCTCGCCGAGTCGGTGATCGACATCGAGACCTCCGACGCGATCATCACCAAGACCGCGGCGCTCCTCACCGAGGACCCCAAGGCGGGATCCGCGATGTCCTCGGTCGCGAAGGTGCACTGCTCGGAGGCGGTCTTCCGGGTCGTCGACCGCGCCCTCCAGCTCTGCGGCGGGGACGGGGTCTCGGACGGGCTGCCGCTGGCCCAGTACCTCAACGAGGTGCGCCCGTTCCGGATCTACGACGGATCCAACGAGACGCACAAATGGGCCATCGCCCGCCGGGCCTCGGCCCGCAGAAAGGCCGCGGTCGACTCCGGCGAGCCGTATCGGGGCGAGGCCGCCGTCCGGAAGGGGGACGCCTGATGCACACCGTCCCGGACGGAGTGGAGGTCGTCGCCGACCGGGAGCGGGCCGAGCGCCTCGGCGCCCCTCCCCTCCTGGTCGTCGACGCGGTCACCGCCTTCCTCGACGCGCACGGCCTCGGGCGCGGACCGCTCGCCTGGCAGCGCATCGGCGAGGGCCACTCCAACGTCACCTATCTGATCCGGCGCGGTGGGGACTCCTTCGTACTGCGCCGGGGTCCCCGCCCGCCGCTGCCGAAGTCGACCCACGACATGGTCCGCGAGGCCCGTATCCAGCGGCTGCTGCGGGAGCGGGGGGTGCCGGTGCCGGAGATCCTCGGCGTCTGCGAGGACGAGTCGGTCCTCGGCGTGCCCTTCTATCTGATGTCCCATCTCGACGGCACGGTCGTCACCGACACGGTTCCGGCCCACCTCTCCTCGGCCGAGCAGCGCGGGGCGACCAGCCGGGCGGTCGTCGACGCACTCGTCGCCCTGCACCGTATCGATGTGAGCGGCGGTGAACTGGCCTCCTTCGGCCGCCCCGAGGGCTATCTCACGCGCCAGGTCGAGCGGTTCACCGGGCTCTGGGAGATCAACACCACCCGCTCGCTGCCCGCGGTGGAGCGGATCGCAAACTGGCTCGGCCGGAATCTGCCGACCGGCGGACGGGCGGCGGTGGTGCACGGCGACTACCGCATGGGCAATCTGATGTTCGCCCCGCGGGCGCCCGCCCGGGTCCTCGCCGTCCTGGACTGGGAGATGGCCACCCTCGGCGACCCCCTGGCGGACCTGGGCTACCTCACCGCCACCTACGCCGAGCCGGGCACCCCCCGCACTCCGCTGGAGCTCACCCCGGTGACCCGGGAGCCCGGCTACCTGCCCCGGGCCGGGCTGATCGAGCGCTACCGCGCGGGGACGGGCCTCGACCTCACCCCGCTCCCCTGGTACCAGGCGCTCGCGCTCTGGAAGGCGGCGATCTTCTGCGAGGCCATCCACACCCGGTGGCTGCGCGGGGAGCGGCCCGAGGACACCGCCTTCGGGCCCTCGCTGGAGGCGGGAGTCCCCCGGCTGCTCGACCTGGCCGCGCGGTACGCGGGCCTCGCCACCGGCGGCCGCGACTGATCAGCCTCCGGGACGGGTCGCCCTATGCGGACCGGGTCGCCGCGGGCAGCGCCGAGGCGACCGTGAAGAGGGACTCGACGGCGGCCCGGACCTGGGCGGCGACCGCCTCGGGGGTGGAGCTGTCGAGCTTGCCGTCGAGGTGCAGGAACGCCAGCCCGTGCACGAGGGCCCAGACGGTGGTCGACAGGGCGACCGCGTCGGCCCCGGGGAAGACGGCGTGGACGATGCCCCGGACGTACTCCGTGATGGCGGCGGTCGCGCTCACCCGGTCCGCGCTGCTCGGATCGCAGGGCTCCGCGAACATCGCCCGGAAGAGCGCCGGGTGGTCGAGGGCGAAGCGTACGTAGGCGACGGCGATCGCGATGAGGTCCTCGGGAGTGGTGGGCGAGGGGTGCGCACCGGCGAGGTCCTCGGCGAGTTCGCGGTAGCCCTGCGCGGCGACCGCGGAGACCAGCGACTCGCGGTCCGGGTAGTGCCGGTAGGGGGCCGTGGCCGACACCCCGGCCCGCCGGGCGACCGCCCGCAGCGACAGCGCGGCGCTGCCGTCCTCCTCGAGGAGCTCCCGCGCGGCCTGGAGGCAGGCCGCCGCCAGATCGCCGTGGTGGTACGCCGCCGCTTGCGGCATAGGTCACACTCCCTCATGTTTACGGCGCTTACATTGCCCCTCTAATGTGTGCAGCGCAAACATCGTAGGCGATTCACGCTGCAGAGGGAAACCAGGATGACCGACGAACTGTTCTCCCCGCTCGCCCTGCGCTCCGGGCAGGTGCTGGGCAACCGGACCGCCAAGGCGGCCATGGAGGAAAACCTGGCCGGCGGCGGCCAGCTGCCCGGCAAGGAGCTGCTCACGCTGTACCGGCGCTGGGCCGCCGGCGGCACCGGACTGCTGATCACCGGCAATGTCATGGTGCACGCCGAGGCGCTGACCGGCCCCGCCGGGGTCGTCCTCGACGAGGCCTCGCCGCTGGCGCCCTTCGCCGAGTGGGCCCGGGCCGGAAAATCCGGCGGCGGGAAGCTGTGGATGCAGCTCAACCACCCCGGCCGCCAGATCCAGGCCGATATGCCCGGCGTCGTCTGGGGCCCGTCCGCCAAGGGCGTCGAACTGGGCAGGCACAGCAGCCGCTTCGGGCGGCCCCTCGCGATGACACCCGAGCAGATCGAGGCCACCGTGACCCGCTTCGCCACCACGGCGGCCCGGGCCGAACAGGCGGGCTTCGACGGCGTCGAGGTGCACGCCGCGCACGGCTACCTGCTCTCGCAGTTCCTCTCCCCGCTGGTCAACACGCGTACGGACCGGTGGGGCGGCTCCCTGGAGAACCGGGCCCGGATGCTGCTCGACATCGTCCGCGCCGTCCGCGCCGCCGTCTCACCATCCTTCGCGGTCGCGGTGAAGATCAACTCCGCCGACTTCCAGCGCGGCGGCTTCGACGCCGACGACGCGCGCCAGGTGATCGCGCTGCTCGAACCGCTCGGCGTCGACCTCGTCGAACTGTCCGGCGGCAGCTACGAGAGCCCCGCGATGACCGGCCGCCCCGCCGACGCCCGCACGCAGGCACGCGAGGCCTACTTCCTGGACCTGGCGAAGGGCCTGGCCGGGACCAGCCCGCTGCCGCTGATGCTCACCGGCGGCATCACCCGCCGGGAGACCGCGCGGAAGGTGCTCGACAGCGGAGTGGCGCTGATCGGGATGGGCACCGCCCTCGCCGTCACCCCGGATCTGCCCGCCCGGTGGCGGGAGGGCCGGGAGGCCGACCGGCAGCTGCGGCCGGTGACCTGGTCGGACAAGGCCCTCGCCTCCTCCGCGAGCATGGCCCTGGTCCGCCACCAGCTGCGCCGCCTCGGCCGCGGCAGCAACCCCCGCCCGGGCACCCACCCGGCGCGCGCCCTGCTCACCGAGCAGTTCCGCCGGCGCAAGGCGCTGCGCCGCTACCGCGCCTGGCTGCCCACCGCGGGGGACACCGCCCCGGCCGACCGGCCCGCCTGACCGCGCCACCGCCTGACCGGGCCACCGCCGGGCGCCCCGCCACCGGGGCCCCGGCCGCCCGGCCCGCCGCGGCAGGAACCCGGCGGATGCCGGTCGTACGAAACCGCGCAGACGCCATAGGAAGAGGCACCGCTCCACGCGGTGCCTTCGCTCATGTGCTCGGGTGGGCGGACGTGTCACGTACCCGCAGGTGGCACGTAGGCCGACTCGGCTGCGGGACGTCCGACCGGCCCGGCGGCGGGCACCCGAGGACGTCTCCGGTACCGCGACCGCCGGGCAGCCGGTCCCTCAGCGGACGCCCGCCGCCTTCAGGACCTTCAGCGCGCCGGTCAGCAGGGTCGCCCAGGTCTCGGGCGAGATGCTCGGCGGCGCGGTGAACCCCTGGACGCGCTGCTGGGCGACGGTCTGGGCCTCGGTGTACTTGAGGATGCCGTCGGCGCCGTGCCGGCGGCCGAGCCCCGAGTCGCCCATGCCGCCCATCGGTGAGTCGACGCTCCCCCAGGCGGCGGCGAAGGCCTCGTTGACGTTGACGGTGCCGGCGTGCACCCGGGCGGCGACCGCCCGGCCCCGGGCCCCGTCGCCGGTCCAGACGCTGGCGTTGAGGCCGTACGCGGTGGCGTTGGCCCGGGCGATCGCCTCCTCCTCGTCGCGGACGGGGTAGACCGAGACGACGGGCCCGAAGGTCTCGTGCTCGTAGAGCGTCATGTCCGGGGTGACATCGGTGAGGACGGTCGGCTCGTAGAAGAGCGGCCCCAGGTCCGGTCGCGCGCGCCCGCCCGCGAGGACGGTCGCGCCCTTGGCCACGGCGTCCTCGACATGCGCGATCACGGTCTCCAGCTGGGACGGGGTGGTCAGCGAGCCGACATCGACGCTGTAGTCGTACGCCGCGCCCAGCTTGAGCTCCTTGGTACGGGCGGCGAAGGCGGCGAGGAAGCGCTCGTGCAGGGACTCGGCCACGTACAGGCGCTCGACGGACACGCAGAGCTGGCCGGCCGAGGGGAAGCAGGCGGCTACGGCGCCCTCCACGGCCCGGTCGAGGTCCGCGTCGTCGAGGACGATCATGGGGTTCTTGCCGCCGAGTTCGAGGGAGGCGCCGATGAGGCGCTCCCCGGCGTCGCGGGCGATCCCGCGCCCGCTGGCGGTGGAGCCGGTGAACATCACGAAGTCGGCGTTGTCCATCAGCGCGCCGCCGATGGAGCTGCCGCGGCCGACCACCATCTGCCAGACACCGCGCGGCAGACCGGCCTCCTGCATCAGATCGAGCGCCCACAGCGCGGTGAGCGCGGTCTGGGTGTCGGGCTTCTGCACGACGGCGTTGCCCGCGATGAGCGCCGGGATGGCGTCACCGGCGGCCATGCTCAGGGGGTAGTTCCACGGTGAGATGACCGCGACGGCGCCCTTGGGGTGGTGCAGCTCGGTGGTGTGGGTGAGCAGCGGGATCGCACCGCGGCGGCGCTTGGGTTCCAGGTACCGGGCGGCGCTGCGCGCGTAGTACCGGGAGGTGATCGCGATGTCCATCACCTCCAGGAAGGCGTCCCGGCGGGTCTTGCCGTTCTCGGCCTGCATCAGGTCCAGCGCCTCGTCCTGGCGGGCGACGACGAGGTCGTGGAAGCGCAGCATGATCTTCTTGCGCTCGCGCAGGGGCGTGGCGGCCCAGGCCTTCTGGGCGGCCCGCGCCCGTACGAAGGCGTCCTCGACGTCCTCGGGCGTCGAGACCGGCAGCTCCGCCAACGGGGCTCCGGTGTACGGGGCGCTGGTGGTGACGGTCGCGGCGCCCGGCGCGGCCGTGACGCCCGTGGCCAGGCGCTCGATCCGGGCCGGGGTCAGCGAGGCGGGCAGGGCCCGGTCGGGGGTGAGGGTGGTCAGGGGGGTGTGGTCGGTGGTGACCATGGCAGGAGTCCTCATTCCTCAGTTGCGGCCCGGGACCGAGGTGGGCACCGGCATGTGCAGGGCGAGCTGGCCCTCGGTCATGACGTCGAGCTGGATGTTCCTCATCGGCTTGAGCGAGCGCAGGTCGTCGGAGACGCGCCCCTCCCCGAGCCGGAGGTCGACCTCGCGCGGGAGGCGCTCGGTACCGGCCGCGAGCACATGGGTCTGGCTCAGGGTCGAGTGCCAGGCACCGTCGATCGACGTGTACGAGGTGAGGGCCGAGACGCGTGCACCGCTCGGGTGGACCGACTGGGCCGGGGTGGGCGCCGAGAGGGACACATCGGTGCCTCCCTTGTCGTCGGCCACCCGTGCCGTGCTCCGGTGGGCGTCGATGTCGACGTCGAGTCCGGTGACCCACTTGGGGAAGCCGTAGCCGTCGTGGCCGCGGACCTGGGCGATCTCCGTGCTCACCAGCAGGGACAGCACATAGGTGTCGAGGTGGTCGTTCTTGAGCGCGGTGACGAGGTCGAAGAAGCCGAGCCTGCCGTGCCGGGCGGGCTTCACGGCGATGCCGACGGCGGCTTCGGTGTAGAAGTCGATGTCGCAGACCTCGTAGCGGAAGAACATGAGCGAGACGAGGCCGAGCCCCGGCGCGACCTCCAGCGGCGACAGCTCCTCGGGAAGACGGGAGCGGATGTCGCGGGAGCGGGCGAGCATCGTGAGCCTCGCGGTCGAGACGCGGTAGTAGAAGTTGGGCGTGAGGGTGGACCCGATCGGGGAGTCGACCCGGGTCTTGGGCAGCCTGCGGAAGAAGTCCACGCCGCTGACGCGGGGGTCGCGGGCGATCTCGTCGAGGTCGGTGTCCATCCGGTAGCGGTCGTAGAGACCGCCCTTGGGGACGGTGACCGTGCGGCCACCCAGGTCGACCTTGACTGTTTCCTGCTGGGGCGATGACATCTGCGGTGCTCCCGACTCGTATGTTTACGGTGCATACATGAGCGTAGAGGGGAATGTAAGCACCGTCAACACTGGGGCCGCTCCCCCTGTCCTTCCCGGGCCCTCTCTCCCTCCCAGGCCCCGGCGGGCTCGCCCGGGCGCGCGGCCCGGACAGGCGAAACGTCCGGGCCCGCCCGCGCCGGGAAGGCGCCGACGGGCCCGGATCGTGCGGCCGCCCGCACTTCGGGTGGCGCGGGCGGTGCGGCCGCCCACAGGCCGCCCTGCTCAGCCGCCGTCAGTCGTGCAGCGCCGCCTTCAGGGCGTCCACGGCGAGCTTGCGGGCGACGTTGGCGGCGCGGGTGTCGCGGAGGCTGTCCAGGAGCAGGAAGTCGTGGACCATGCCGGCGACCCGGACCGAGGTGACGTCCACCCCGGCCTCGCGCAGCTTGTTGGCGTACTTCTCGCCCTCGTCGCGCAGCACATCCGCCTCGTCGGTGATGACCAGGGTGGTGGGCAGGCCCCGCAGGTGCTCCAGGGGTGCCTGGAGCGGGGAGGCGTACGGCTCGGCGCGCTGGGCGGAGTCGGTGGTGTAGGCGTCCCAGAACCACTTCATGCCGTCGCGGGTCAGGTAGTAGCCCTCGGCGAACTGCAGATAGGACGGGGTGTCGAAGTCGGCGTCGGCCACCGGGTAGAGCAGCACCTGGGCCTTGAGGTCGATCCCGCCGCGGTCCTTGTTCATCAGCGCGAAGACCGCCGACATGCAGCCGCCGACCGACTCCCCGGTGACGGCGATGCGCGAGGTGTCCAGGCCGTGCTCGGCACCGTGCTGAAGGACCCACTGGCCCACCGCGTAGTTCTGCTCCACCTGGGTCGGGTACTTCGCCTCGGGCGCCCGGTCGTAGACGGGGAAGACCCCGGCGGCGCCCGCGCCGACGGCGAGTTCGCGGAAGAGGCGGTCGTGGGTCCGGTCGTCGCCGAAGACCCAGCCGGCGCCGTGGATGTAGAAGACCACGGGCAGCGGCCCGCTCGCCCCCTTGGGCTTGATGAGGCGCGTACGGACCGTGCCCCACTTGCCCGCGTCCACGTCGACCCACTCCTCGTCGACCTCGGGCCGGGGCACACCCTCGCCGGTCTGCAGGCCGAGCAGGATGTCGCGCCCCTTCTCCGGGGGCACCTCGTAGATCCGGGGGTGCGGGTCGGTCGCTTCGGCCAGCTCCTTCGCTGCGGGTTCGAGGTACGGCGTCACAGGCGGCGGAAGCTCGGTCATGTTCACTCCATGTCACGAACACTTGCGTGCCCTGTTCGAGCGGCCCCGATCGGCCGCGAGGTGTCTTCGCTCTCAGGCAGAAACGCCCCCCATGCCATGGTCTCGCCCGGTTTGGGGAGTGCAACCCGGGCCGGGGCCGGGCCAGGCACCGGCCGCACCGGGCAGCGACCGGTTCGGGCATCGGCCGACTCAGGCACCGATCAGGTCAGGCGCCCGCGCACTATCGGCTGACGCTCACCCTGAACCCCCTGGTCGGCGCCCTGGCCGCGGGAAACGCCGCCGTGGTCAAGCCGAGCGAACTGGCACCCGCCACCAGGGCCCTGCTCGCCGAGCTGCTGCCCCGCCCTGTGGAGGCCGTCGCCGTCGTCGAGGGAGCCGCCGAGGAGACGACGGCTCTGCTCACGCGGCGCTTCGACCACCTCTTCTGCACCGGGAACGGCGCGGTCGGGCGGATCGTGGCCGCCGCTGCCGCGCGGAACCTCACCCCGACCACCCTCGAACTCGGCGGCAAATCGCCGGTGTTCGTGGACGAAAGCGCCGATATGGCCGGCACCGCACACCGCCTGGTGTGGGGCACGTTCACCAACGCCGGGCAGACCCGCGTCGCCCCCGACTACGTACTGGCCACCCCGGGCGCCCGGGACTCCGGCGAACCGATGGCCCGGGCCGCCGAGCACCCCAGCACCCGCCCCGCCCTCACTCCCGGAGTCATCGGCCCCACCGAGGCTTACGGTCTCGACACCCTGCGCCGGGCCTGCGCCGAGATCGGGCTCCGTACCATGCAGCCCCGGCGGTTGCTCAACGGCGGCCCACGGAGCGGGAGTTGCCTCAGCCGCCGCCCAGCACTCGCGCCAACTCCCCTTCGCCCGCCACCTCCAGACGCCCCCGGGCCACCGCCTCCGGGAAGGTCAGCTCGGCGCGGCTGAGTGCGGCGCAGGTGGCGGCGTCGAGGCGGAGCCGGGCCGCCGGGGCTTCCGCCTGGCCCTCGCCGTAGACCGGGCCGCCGTCCGTACCGAGGTGGAGATGGAACTCGCCCTGGTCCAGGTCGACTTGGACGGTGCCGGGGCCGGTGTGCAGGGCCTCGATCCGGGCCAGGAGGGGCAGCGCGAACCAGTGCGCCCGTACCGCGTCGGTGGGGCGGGGCTCGGTGAGAGCCGGGGCGCCCCACTCGCCGAGGGCCTGGAGCACCGGGAGCAACTGCCGTCCGCGCGGGCTGAGTTCGTAGACCTGGGCGGAGGAGGGCGGCGGGAGCCTGCGGCGGGTGGCGAGGGACTCGCGCTCCAAATCCTTCAGACGGGAGGCGAGTACGTCGGTGCTGACGCCCGGCAGGTCGGCGTGGAGATCGGTGTACCGGCGCGGTCCGGCGAGGAGTTCGCGCACGATCAGCAGGCTCCAGCGGTCCCCTATGGCGTCGAGCGCGCGGGCCGCGGCACAGAACTGGTCGTAACTGCGGCGCCCCTCCTTGCGTGGCGGTCGTGGCATGGCAGCAGTCTAGACATGTTGTTGGACTTTCCAAGCTCGAACTTGGTAAAACCAAGTAGCAGTAGAGGGCATACGGACCGGCCGTGTGCACCGGGGAGGGGCGCGGCATGGAGTTCCGGCAGTCGAGCAAGCTGAGCGAGGTCTGCTACGAGATCCGCGGCCCGGTCATCGAACAGGCCAACGCCCTGGAGGAGGCCGGGCACAGCGTGCTGCGGCTGAACACCGGCAACCCGGCGCAGTTCGGCTTCGAGGCGCCGGAGGAGATCGTCCAGGACATGATCCGGATGCTGCCGCAGGCGCACGGCTACACCGACTCGCGCGGCATCCTCCCGGCCCGGCGCGCGGTGGCCCAGCGCTACCAGCAACTCGGCCTGGACGTCGACGTGGAGGACGTCTACCTCGGCAACGGCGTCTCCGAACTCGTCTCGATGGCGGTGCAGGCGCTGATCGAGGACGGCGACGAAGTCCTCATCCCCGCACCGGACTTCCCGCTGTGGACCGCCGTCACCACCCTCTCGGGCGGCCGGCCCGTGCACTACCTCTGCGACGAGTCCGCCGACTGGTACCCGGACCTCGCCGACATGGCCGCCAAGATCACCGACCGCACCCGGGCCGTCGTCCTCATCAACCCCAACAACCCGACCGGGGCGGTCTATCCGAAGGAGATCGTCGAGGGCATCCTCGAACTCGCCCGCAGGCACCACCTGATGGTCTTCGCCGACGAGATCTACGACCAGATCCTCTACGACGGGGCCGTCCACCACTCGGCGGCCGCGCTCGCCGCCGAGTCCGGTGACCTGGTGGTGCTCACCTTCAGCGGCCTCTCCAAGACCTACCGGGTGGCGGGCTTCCGCTCGGGCTGGCTGGTCGTCACCGGACCCAGGGAGCAGGCCCGCGACTACCTGGAGGGCCTCACCATGCTGGCCTCGATGCGCCTGTGCCCCAACGCGCCCGCGCAGTACGCGATCCAGGCGGCCCTCGGCGGGCGGCAGTCGATCCAGGCGCTCACCGCGCCCGGCGGACGCCTGCACGAGCAGCGCGACCGGGCCTGGCAGCGCCTCAACGAGATACCCGGGGTCAGCTGCGTCAAGCCGAAGGGCGCGCTGTACGCCTTCCCGCGGCTCGACCCGAAGGTGCACGCCGTCCACGACGACGAGCGCTTCGTCCTGGACCTGCTGCTGCGCGAGAAGATCCAGGTCGTCCAGGGCACCGGCTTCAACTGGCCGCGCCCGGACCACTTCCGGATCCTGACCCTGCCGCACGCGGACGACCTGGACGCCGCCATCGGACGCATCGGGCGCTTCCTCGGCAGCTACCGGCAGTAGCGGCGACCGGGGCCGCCGGACGCGAGCCGACCGCCCCGACGGGCGACCCGCCGGGCGGCGCCGACACCGTACCCGGCCCGGGCGGTGGCAGGCTCGGTGCCCAGGCACGGGACGCGAACGGCCCGGCACCGACAGAACGGAACGCACGACATGGGTGACCTGCTCCTGGTGCGGCACGGCGAGACCGCGTGGTCCCTGACGGGGCAGCACACCAGCTGGACCGAGCTGCCGCTGACCGGGAACGGCCGCGCCCAGGCCCGGTCCCTGGGCCCCCTGCTGACCTCGCACCGCATCGCCGCGGTCCTCTGCAGCCCGCGCCTGCGCGCCCGGGAGACCGCCGCCCTCGCCGGACTCGGCAGCCCGCGCCTGGACGAGGACCTCAGCGAATGGGACTACGGCGCCTACGAGGGCGTGACCACCGCCGAGATCCAGCGGGAGCGGCCCGACTGGTTCCTCTTCCGGGACGGGGTGGCCGCCGGGCCGCCGGAGCACCCCGGGGAGAGCCCGGAGCAGGTCGGGGCGCGGGCCGACCGGGTGCTCGCCAAGGCGGACGCCGCGCTCGCCCAGGAGGAGGGCAGCGTCGTCCTGGTCGCGCACGGCCACTACCTGCGGGTGCTGACCGCCCGGCGGCTCGGGCTGCCGCCGTCCTCGGGCGCGCTGTTCCAGCTGGCGACCGGGACGGTCGGACGGCTGAGCACCGAGCACGGCCGCCCGGTCCTCGCCGCCTGGAATGTCAGACCCCCCTCGTAGTCTCCGAGGAGTGCGTACGCGAGGGAGTGCGTAGGGAGGGTTCCGGATCGGGGGCAGGTTCCGGATCCGGGGCCCCGCCCTCGCGGGCACGGGTACGCGGAGGCACGGGTACGCGGAGAAGCAGAGGAAGGAGACACCATGGCACGGCCGCCGAGCGCCGCCCAGCTGCGCCTGATCGAGGCCGCCGATCCGCTCACCGGTCGGCTGAAGGGCACCGAACGGCAACTCGACGCCCTGGTGCGGCTCGGGCTCGCCTTCGTCCACCCCCGCCCGCCGCACGACCGCTACCTCTCCCCCGCCGGCCACCGGCTGCGCGAGGCACCCGCACCGGAGCCCGCCCCGACGACCGGACCCGGCGGCCCACCGGGAACAGCCGCCGAGTCCACCGCCCCGGCCGCCGCCCCCGGTGTCTTCGCCGCGCGTACGGGGGACCCGCCCGCCCCGGCCGACGGCCCGGCCCGGCGGCACGAGGTGCGCACCGCCTGGCAGGGCCTCCTGGAACTGCGCCGGATGACCAACCCCGCGGGCGAGGCGAACCGCCCCTGCGGCTGGGAGCGCGCCCATCTGATACCGGCCGCCGCCCTCGCCCTGGAGGCGGCGGGCTGCCGCCCCGCCTCCACCGCGGGCGAGGGCTACCGCGTCCTCGGCACGCCCCAGCCGGAGGCCGTCGCCGTGCACGAGCCGGACGCGGAGCGCCTGCGCTCCTGCGCCGAGGCGCTGGTGGCGGCGGGCTGGCAGACCGGCGAGCACACCGAGCCGCGCCGAAGATCCCGGTACCTGCTTGCCTCCCCGCGCCGGAGCTGAGCGCGCGTGGCGGGCGTCACCCCGGCAGCCGCCGTTTCCCGCTGTTGAATGAGGTGAGCACAGGCTCAGCTCCCCCGTTCCGAGAGGCACTTCGCTGTGGCACAGCCCTACTCCGTCCCGGTCACCGTCCGCGGATACGAGACCGACACCCAGGGCCATCTGAACCAGGCCGTCTACCTCCAGTACGCCGAACACGCCCGCTGGTCCCTGCTCCAGGAGGCGGGCATCCGGCAGAGCGACCTCCTCGCGCAGGGCATCGGTCCGGCCGCGCTGGAGACCACCATCAAGTACCGCCGGGAACTGCACGCGGGCGACGAGGTCGAGGTCAGCTGCGCCTTCGTCTGGGGCGAGGGCAAGACCTTCACCCTGGAGCAGTCGATCACCCTCCGGGACGGCACCCTCTCGGCGCAGGTGACGGCGGTCGGCGGCATCCTCGACCTGACGGCGCGCAAGCTCGTACCGGACCCGGCCGCGCGGATGCGGGCGCTGGCCCGGAAGCCGGAGCTGCTCGGGCTCTGAGCGAGGACCGCCACGGCGGGGGCAGTCAGCCGACTCCCAGCGGCTTGGCCATGACCAGCTCCCGGGAGCCGTCCGGCAGCAGCTCACCCGGCTCGGCGGTGTGCCCGAAGCCGCAGCGGGTGTAGAGGGCGAGGGCGGCGGCGTTGTCGGGCCGCACCGACAGCCCAGCGGGGTCGCCGGTGCGGCGAGAGGGCGTGCACAGCGTCATGCGGCAGACGCGCCCTCTCAAACAGTCCCCAGACCGGCGAGGCGCTGGGCCTCGGCGCGGGTGCGTCGGGCCAGGGCCTCCTCGTCGACGCCGAGCAGTCTGCCGTCCTCGACCACGGCGCGGCCGCCGACCAGGGACAGGGTGACGGGGGCGGGTGCGCCGAGGACCAGGGCGCTCACCGGGTCGGCGATCGTGGAGTGGGCGAGGGTGTCCATCCGCCAGAGCACCAGGTCGGCCAGTTTCCCGGGCTCCAGGGAGCCGATCTCCCGCGCCCGGCCGAGGACTTGGGCGCCGCCGAAGGTGGCGAGGCGCAGGGCCTCGCGGGCGGTGAGGGCGGCCTCGCGGTGCGGGCCGAGCCGGTTGACCAGCAGGGAGTTGCGCAGTTCGGTGTGGAGTTCGCCGGACTCGTTGGAGGCGGTGCCGTCGACGCCGAGGCCGACCGGGATGCCCGCGGCCAGCATGTCCGGGACCCGGGCGATCCCGGCGGCGAGGCGGGCGTTGGAGGAGGGGCAGTGCGCGACGCCGGTGCGGGTGCGGGCGAAGGCCGCCAGGTCGGAGTCGTTCATATGGACGCAGTGCGCCATCCACACGTCCTCGCCGAGCCAGCCGGTGGACTCGAAGTAGTCGGTGGGCCCCATCCCGAACAGCTCGTGGCAGAAGGCCTCCTCCTCCCGCGTCTCGGAGCCGTGGGTGTGCAGCCGCACCCCCTTGCGGCGGGCCAACTCCGCGCCCTGCCGCATCAGTTCGGTGCTCACCGAGAAGGGCGAGCAGGGGGCCACCGCGATCTGCGTCATGGCGCCGAAGGAGGCGTCGTGGTGGGCGTCGATGGTCGCCTCGGTGGCGGCGAGGGCCTGGTCCAGGCTCTCCACGGCGAAATCGGGCGGCAGTCCGCCCGCCGACTCGCCGCGGTCCATCGAGCCCCGGGCCAGCGTCAGCCGGACGCCGGTCTCCCCGGCGGCCCGTACGATCGCGCCGGACAGGTCGCCGGTGCCGCGCGGGAAGACGTAGTGGTGGTCCATGGCGGTGGTGACACCGCCCCGCGCCATCATCGCGAGCGAGCCCCCGGCGGCGGCGTGCACCATCGGCTCGTCGATGCGCGCCCAGGTCGGGTAGAGCGCCACCAGCCAGTCGAAGAGCTTGTGGTCGGTGGCGAGTCCGCGGGTGAGCCACTGGTAGAAGTGGTGGTGGGTGTTGACGAGTCCGGGGGTCGCCAGATGCCCGGCGGCGTCGATGCGGCGCACCGGGCCGGGCAGGTCCTCGGGCGCCGGACCGGGCCCGAGGGACTCGATCAGCCCGCCCGCGAGGACCAGGTGCCCGCTCGGGTACTCGGTGCCCTCGGCGTCGACGGTCGCGACGGCGCAGTTCTCGATGACGAGGCGCTCGCCGCCCGGCGGCAGTTGCCCGGAGCGGTCCTCGCCTCCCGGCTCGGGGTGTTCCTCGCGCGGCATGGGGGCTCCAAAGGGGGGCTCAGCCCTGGGTGGGCTCGGTGGGGATGCGGGGGCTGCCGCCCTCGCGCAGCACGGTCGCCTCGATGAGCCCGTAGGGGCGGTCGGCGGCGAAGTAGACCTCGTTCTCGTTGTCCAGGCCGAAGGCTTCCAGGTCGGCGAGGAAGTGGTGCTTGTTCGGCAGCGAGAGGCGGATCTCCTCGATCTCGTCCCGGGTTTCGAGGACCCGGGCGCCCATCGCGTACAGGGTCTGCTGGAGCGAGAGGGAGTGGGTACCGGCGAAGGCGTCCAGGAGCGCGGCGCGTACGGCCGCGTAGGAGGCCTCCCAGTCGGGCAGCGGGTCCTCGTCGGTGCTCCAGGCGTGGCGCCAGCGGGCGTGGACCTCGGTGGCGAGCACCCGGTCCCGGGTCTCGGCGAGGGTGGTGTAGCGGTCCCTGGCGAAGCCCCAGAACTCCGAGTCGGTGGTGTTCATGACGACCAGGTCCTTGAGGCCGGACACGACCTCGCAGCGACCGCCGTCGTAGTCGAGGCGGGCCGTCCTGGTCTCCTGCCCCTTGCGGACGAAGGAGTGCGGCAGCCCGCTGCCCTCGGCGTCGGTGAGACGCTCCCAGTCGTACTGCTCGATGCCGATCCGCGCCCGGTGTATCGCCTCCTGCGAGTCGGTGAAGTGCCGGGCCAGCCGGATGCCGAACTCCTCGGCGGAGGCGATGCCGTGCTCCTTGGCGAAGGCGAAGACGGTGTTCTTCATGGTGTCGGTCGGCAGCACATGCGCGTTGGAGCCGCTGAGGTGGACCGCGTCCATGTCGCCGGAGAGGGCCACCGAGACGCTGAGGTCCTTCAGCCGGTGCACCGGCCCGTCCCGGGTGACGCGTACGACGCGGGTCTCCGCCTTGCCGTACTGGTTCTGGCCGAGCACCACCGGCCGCGGCCGGTCCTGTTGGCTCATGCTGTACGCCCCCTTCGGTCGGATCGAGGTGCCGCGCGCCCGCCTGCCGCGGGCGCGCGGATGCCGCCGTCAGCTGCCCCGGTAGACCGAGTAGCCGAACCGGCTCAGCAGCAGCGGTACGTGGAAGTGCTCGCCGGGCCGCACCTCGAAGGTGACGGTGACCTCCGGGAAGAAACCGGCCGGTGCCTCGGGGTCGGGGCCGCCGAGGTAGGGCCCGGTGGTGAAGTCCAGCCGCGCGGCGCCGGTCCCCGGGGGCAGCGGCGGCAGCTCGCGGCAGCGCCCGTCCCCGTCGGTGCGGGAGTCGCCGACCGCCCGCCAGGATCCGTCGGCGGCCTGCGCCGAGAGCGCCACCGGGATGCCTTCGGCGGGGCGGCCCGCAGCGGTGTCCAGGACATGGGTGGAGACGGTGGTCGGGGTGAGGGGGGCGGCGGGGGGCTCGCTGCTCGCCGCGGTCTCGGCCCCAGGGTGCTGCTGCTCGCTCATGGCGTCACTCTCCCCCGTCCTTCGGCTTGTCCGCCTCGGCCGTCGCCTCGGCCTCTTCCGGCTTTTCCGGCTCTTCCGGCCTTTCCGGCGCCCGGTCCGCCGTCCCGTTCCCCGGATCCTTCGGCCGGTCCGCGCCGTCCGGTCGGGCCGGAGTGTCCGATCGGGCCGAGGTGTCCGGACGAGTAGGGGTGTCCGATCGGGCCGAGGTGTCCGGACCGGCGAGGCGGGTGAGCCGGATGTGGTTGATCCGGCCGAGTTCGCGGCGGACGATCTGGAGTTCGCGCTCGGGGGTGTTGTCCAGGCGCTCGCGCAGGGCGTCGCGCAGCTGCTCGGCGCCGAGTCCGGTGGCGCAGATCAGGAAGACATGGCCGAAGCGGTCCTGGTAGCGGAGGTTGAGGTCGAGGAGTTCGGCCTTGATCTCCTCGCTGGCCGAGGCGGCGCCCCGCTG
The DNA here is from genome assembly GCF_025643355.1 of Streptomyces sp. SCSIO ZS0520. Classification (NCBI taxonomy): domain Bacteria; kingdom Bacillati; phylum Actinomycetota; class Actinomycetes; order Kitasatosporales; family Streptomycetaceae; genus Streptomyces; species Streptomyces sp. SCSIO ZS0520. The sequence goes on from NZ_CP092644.1 coordinate 581,218, forward strand.
CTCGCGGGCGGAGACCGGGTCGCCCTCCTTGGGGCGGCCGATCGGCGGATGGGCCGCCATCGCCTCGGCGAGGTCCGACTCGGAGAGCAGGTCGAGGGCGGCGTCCGAGGCCTCGAACAGGTCCGCTCTGGCCGCGAAGGGGCGACCGCCGAGCACGGCCGAGGCCCAGGCGGGGGACGCGCAGATCTCCAGGAGCAGATCGGCCGCCTCCTCGGGCGGCAGCGCGTTGAAGCGGTCGAGGCCGAGGGCCGGGTCGGACGTCATGGTGCCTCCTGTGCCTGATACCGGGCGGCGCCCACAGCTAAGCCGGGGAAGCGGCGCCGCGTCAACAGTTTGTTGAAGTCGGGGCCGGAAGATCGTCCGCACCCCTTGTCCCGCAAGGGATTCACCCCTGATCGGGGCTGTTCTGCCTGTTCAGGTAGTTGTATACGGTGAACCGGCTGACGCCGAGCGCCTGCGCCGCCCGCTCCACCCCGTGCCGCACGGTGAAGGCGCCGCGCGCCTCCAGGCTCCGTACGATCTCCTGCTTGGTCCGGCGGTCGAGCCCGGAGAGCGGGGTGCCGTGCTGCTGCTCCAGGGCCGCCAGGATGCGCTCCAGGGAGTCGGCGAGTCCCGGCAGCCGGACCGCGAGGACCTCGCGGCCCTCCCAGCTGAGGACGACGTCCTCGCCGCGGGCCTCGGCGGGCGGGAGCATCGTGCCGCCCATGGCCTCGACGAGGGGGCGCACGGCCGCCGCGAAGGGCTCACCGGCGAGGGAACCCGCGTCGGCCCCGTCCGCCGTCCCGGCGGGCCCCTGGGCTCGGTCCGCGGTCAACGGCCCTCCCCCTCAAGGACGTTGACCTGGAGCGAGATCCGGGTGGCGCCGGAATCGAGGCCGCTGCGCAGTACCGCGGAGACGGCTTCGAGTACGGCCTCCGGCGTGCCCTCCGCCGTGTTGCCGAAGGGGCCGACGTCCACCGAGTCGAGCGCGGCGCCGTCGAGCACCGTCCGGGTGGCGCGGGCGTGCTCCGGCGTCTCCTCCAGGTCGAAGGGCTCGGTGGTGAACTCCAGGCGCAGTCGCACGGTGCCCCTTCCTGCCGGGCCGGATCCGGTCCACCGGCCGTTGCGGGCGACCCTAACCGAGGGGCGGCGGCCGGGGCGCACGGCCGGTGGACTCCGTACGACCCGACCCGACTCGACCTGACCCGGCCCGACTCGACCCGGAAGGGCACGGTCCGGACCCGGCCCGGCGCGGCGCCGTCCGGGCCGGGCCGGGTCCGTCAGGAGCCGTACCGCTCCCGCAGTTCGATCTTGCGGACCTTGCCGCTGACCGTCATCGGGAAGCTCTCCAGGGTCCGCAGCCGGGCCGGGACCTTGTAGTGCGCGAGGCGCTCGCGGCAGAAGTCCTGGATCTCCGCGAGTGTCAGGCTCTCCGCCGGGTCGCGCAGGATGACGCAGGCCAGGACCTCTTCGCCGTACTTCTCGTGCGGGACGCCGACCACCTGGACGTCCGCGATCTTGGGGTGGCCGTAGAGGAACTCCTCGATCTCGCGCGGGTAGATGTTCTCGCCGCCGCGGATGATCATGTCCTTGATACGGCCGGTGATCTGCAGGCAGCCGTCCTCGCGCATCACGGCGAGGTCGCCGGTGTGCATCCAGCGCCCGGCGTCGACGGCCTCGGCGGTCTTCTCCGGCTCCTCCCAGTAGCCGAGCATCACGCTGTAGCCGCGGGTGCACAGCTCCCCGGCCTCGCCCCGGGGCAGGGTGACACCGGTGGCCGGGTCCACCACCTTGACCTCGATGTGCGGCAGTACGCGGCCCACGGTGGCGGTGCGGCGCTCCAGGTCGTCGTCGCGGCGGGTCTGGCAGGAGACCGGCGAGGTCTCGGTCATGCCGTAGCAGATCGAGACCTCGGACATGTGCATCTCGGTGACGACCCGCTTCATGACCTCCACCGGGCAGGGCGAGCCGGCCATGATGCCGGTGCGCAGCGAGCTGAGGTCGTACGTGGCGAAGTCCGGGAGGTTCAGCTCCGCGATGAACATGGTGGGCACCCCGTACAGCGAGGTGCAGCGCTCCTGCGCGACGGCCCGGAGGGTGGCGGCCGGTTCGAAGGAGGGCGCGGGGATGACGATGCAGGCGCCGTGCGAGGTGGCGCCCAGGTTCCCCATCACCATGCCGAAGCAGTGGTAGAAGGGCACCGGCACGCACACCCGGTCCTGCTCGGTGTAGCCGATCGTCTCGCCCACCCAGTAGCCGTTGTTGAGGATGTTGTGGTGGGAGAGGGTGGCGCCCTTGGGGAAGCCGGTGGTGCCCGAGGTGTACTGGATGTTGATCGGGTCGTCGCAGCTCAACTCGGCCTCGCGGGCGGCCAGTTGCTCCGCGCTGACCGCCGGGGCGGCCGCGGTCAGCTCCTCCCAGCCGGGGTCGCTGAGGAAGACGGTCTCGCGCAACTCGGGGCAGTTGTCCCGCACTTGGGCGACCAGGGCGCGGTAGTCGCTGCTCTTGTGGCCGGTGGAGGCGATCAGCAGGCCGATGCCCGCCTGCCGGAGGACGAACTCCAACTCATGTGCCCGGTAGGCCGGGTTGATGTTGACCATGATGGCGCCGATCCGGGCGGTGGCGTACTGCACCAGCACCCACTCCGCGCAGTTCACCGCCCAGATGCCGACCCGGTCGCCCTTGGCCACTCCCCTGGCGAGCAGCGCCCGCGACAACACCTCGGTCTCGGCGTGTAGTTGGGCGTAGGTCCAGCGGCGCCCCGTGGGGACGTCGACCAGCGCGTCCCGGTCCGGGAAGGCCGCGACCGTACGGGCCAGGTTCTCCCCGATGGTCTGGCCGAGCAGCGGGGTGTCGCTGGTGCCGTGGGCGTAGCTGAGTGCGGTCACCGGAAGTCCTCCTCGCGGTACTCCTGGTCCGATCCGGCGGCGGTCTGCTCGCGCAGCTCGATACGGCGGATCTTGCCGGAGATCGTCTTGGGCAGGGCGCCGAACTCCAGCCGCCGCAGCCGCTTGTAGGGGGCGAGCACGGCCCGCGAGTGCGCGAAGATCTCCTTCGCGGCCTCCGGGCCCGGGGTGTGTCCCGCGGCGAGCACGATGTACGCCTTCGGCACGGCGAGGCGCACCTCGTCGGGGGCGGGCACCACGGCGGCCTCGGCCACCGCCTCGTGTTCGAGCAGTGCGCTCTCCAGCTCGAAGGGGGAGATCTTGTAGTCGGAGGCCTTGAAGACGTCGTCGGCCCGGCCCACGTAGGTGAGGTAGCCCTCCGCGTCGCGGGAGCCGATGTCGCCGGTGCGGTAGTAGCCGTCCGCCATCGCCTCGGCGGTGCGCTCCGGGTCGCCGTGGTAGCCGGTCATCAGGCCCACCGGGCGGGCGGCGAGGTCGAGGGCGATCTCGCCCTCGGCGGCGCCGGGTTCGCCGGTCTCCGGGTCGAGCAGCTCCACCCGGAAGCCGGGGCTCGGGCGGCCCATGGAGCCGGGCTTGAGGCGCTGGCCGGGGCTGTTGGAGACCTGCACGGCGGTCTCGGTCTGCCCGAAGCCGTCCCGGATGGTGACGCCCCAGGCGCGGCGGACCTGCTCGATGACCTCCGGGTTGAGGGGCTCGCCCGCGGCGACCACCTCGCGCGGGGCCCGCTCCAGCTGACCGAGGTCGGCCTGGATGAGCATCCGCCAGACGGTCGGCGGGGCGCAGAAGGTGGTGACGCCCGCGCGGTCCATCTGCGCCATCAGCGCGGCGGCGTCGAAGCGCGTGTAGTTGTAGAGGAAGACGGTGGCCTCGGCGCTCCAGGGGGCGAAGAGATTGGACCAGGCGTGCTTGGCCCAGCCCGGCGAGGAGATGTTCAGATGCACATCGCCCGGCCGCAGCCCGATCCAGTACATGGTCGCCAAGTGGCCCACGGGGTACGAGACATGGGTGTGCTCGACCAGTTTGGGCTGGGCGGTGGTGCCCGAGGTGAAGTAGAGCATCAGGGTGTCCTCGGCGCGGGTCGGCCCGTCCGGGACGAAGTCGGCCGGGGCCCCGGCGCTGTCCGCGTAGCGGAGCCAGCCCTGGGTGCGCTCCCCCACCGCGATCCGGGTGTAGTCGCCGGGCACGGTGGCGAACTTCCCGGTGTCCTCGCCCCGGACCAGGACATGGGACACCCGGCCGCGCGCCACCCGGTCGGCGAGGTCGGCGGGGCCGAGCAGCACCGTCGCCGGGATGACCACCGCGCGCAGCTTCATCGCGGCGAGGGCGGTCTCCCACAGCTCGGCCTGGTTGCCGAGCATGACGAGGATCCGGTCGCCCGCCGAAACCCCCTGTGCGCGCAGCCAGTTGGCGGTGCGGGCGGACCGCTCGGACATCTCGGCGAAGGACACCCGGGTCTCGGCCCCGTCCTCCTCGACGATGTGCAGCGCGGTGCGGTCGTTGCCCTCGGCCACCGTGTCGAACCAGTCGAGGGCCCAGTTGAAGTGCGCCGGACGCGGCCACCGGAAGCCCTCGTACGCGGCCCGGTAGTCCTCGCGGTTCGCCAGCAGGAAGTCGCGTGCGCTGCGGAATGCCTCCGTGGCGCCAGTGGGCGTCATCAGTCCTCCTCCTCGCCGGGTCCCTGCTCCGGCGCTGGCCCCCATCGTGGTCCCCGGGCGGGCCGATCACCAGCCCCTGGCCGGGGCTGTCCGTCCGGCGGCCGGAACGCCTGCCCTCCAGGTCAGGCGCGGACCGGGCGCGCGGGCCCGCCGCCTCAGCCGGGCGGCCCGGCCACCGCGGCGAAGCGGACCTCTCCGGTACCCGCCGCGCACATCCGGGACATCAGCCGCCCGGCCTCCTCCTCGATCCCGCTGCGCGCGGCGCGGCTCGCCCCCTCGAACAGCTCCACCGTGAGCAGCGGCCGCTCCCCACTCTCGTCGAGCCGCCACAGCCCGGCGAGGAAGCCGTCCAGGAGGAGGGTCCGGAAGGCCTGGTTGCCGCGTACGTGGCGGTGCCGGTGGACGGGCGGGATGACCCGGGTCCGGTCGGCGTGCGAGAGCAGGAGGTTGTCGTACTCGGGCAGGAAGCGGGGCGGCGCGGGGGTGTCCGGGTCGGGCCGCGGGGCCTCGGGGAGGTCGAAGAGCTCGGTGCCGTGCTCGTCGCGGAAGACCCGGAGCGCGGGCCGCAGTTCCTCGAACCCGGCGCGCAGCCCGGTCAGCCCGCACCAGGTCCCCATGTCCTTGACGGAGGCGGGCCCGAAGGCGGCCAGATAGCGGCGGACGGCCTCCCCGGCGCCGAGCGGCTCGACCGCCTCGGCCGCCGCCCGGCCGAGCCACTTCTCCGCGGTGGTCAGGGCGACCTGGCCGCCGCGCCCCCACAGGCCGCGCGGCGTCACCTGGATCAGCGGCAGCAGGCAGCGGGCCGCCATGGCGAGGGCGCGGGGCTCGGCATCGGGCCACGCGGCGCCCAGGGCGGTGCGCAGCTGGGCCATGGTGCGCGGTTCGTCCTCCACCAGCTCGCGGGCCAGCGCGCTCAGGCGGTCCAGGTCCACGCCCACCAGGCCCTTGCGGAAATGGTGCAGTTCGCGGTCCTTGGCCGGCTGGACGAAGGGCCGCAGCCGCAGGAGGTCGCGGGCGGTGTGGGTGTGCAGGGTGGAGCGCAGGGTGGCGCTCCGGACCGCCTGACGCCCGGCCATCGGCGCCGAGAGGTCCTCGGGCCGGAAGCGGGCGAGCCGCGCGGCGAGGGCGAAGTAGGGCGGCCGGACGTTCTGCGCCTGGAGGCCGAGCAGGTGCTCCAGGGCCTCGGGCACCGTCGACTCGGCCGGTTCCAGAAGGAGTTGGCGGGCGAGGGTGGCCCGGTTGAGGGCGCGGGCGGAGAGCACCTCGGGCTCTCCGCCCGCACCCCCGGCTGCCGTCCCCGGCTTCTTCCGTCCGCTCGTCTGCCGCCCGGTGGCCTCCCGTCCGGTGGCCTTCCGTCCGGTCGGTCCGGCCGGCTGCCGCCCGGTCGTCGCGGTGGCCCGCTGCTGCCTGCTCGTCATGGCGGCACGCTAACCGCCCTCGCGGACCTCTGCTGTCCGCGACTCCCCCGTCCGTGCGCGGGGCCCGGGGAGCGCACCCCTGACGCGTTCCCCGGGCCCCGCCGCGGCCCCTCCCCGGCTCAGCCCAGCAGGCCTCAGCCCAGCAGGTGGGTCTGGCGCCACAGCTTCATGCCGGGGGCGCCGACGAGTCCGTTCTCGTCCAGGAAGGACATGATCCGCTCGCCCGAGTACCGCATCGTCTCCCGGTAGTACGGGTTGCGGTGCGCGGCCCGCCAGGCCTCCTTCGGGTCGAGCCCGACGGCGGCGTACGCCTGGGGGTTGATCAGGCTGCGGGTGATGAAGAAGGAGACCAGGGCGATCATCAGCCGCTGGTAGCGCAGTTCGGCGGGGCCGAGGGCGCCCATGCCGCGGACCACCTCCTCGCGGGCGAAGGTGACGTGCCGGGCCTCCTCCATGATGTGGATCCGGTTGACCATGCGGATCAGCGGCTGGAGGGACTCGTCGGCCGCCATCTCGCGCTGCAGTCGGTCGAGGATCTCCTCGGCGACCAGGATCGAGCCGAACATCGCGGGCCCGTAGGCCAGGGTCGGCAGCACCTTGGCGAGCCGGTGCACATAGGCGGGCGGGCCGTAGGCCGGGGCGTCGATGCGCTTGACCATCTTGGCGAACATCGTGACGTGGCGGCACTCCTCGGCCACCTCGGTCAGCGCGTACTGCTCGTGCTGCCTGCCGGGGTCGCCGTTGTAGACCGCCTTGAGCAGCATCTGCATGAGCAGGACCTCGAACCACAGGCCCACGCTCGCGACGGTGGCGATCTCGTGCCTGCCCAGTTCGAGGCGCTGCTCCTCGGACAGGCGCCGCCACAGGTCCGTGCCGTAGAGGGAGATGCGCTCGGGGACCATATAGCCCTTGCCCTCGACGAGGGGGGCGTTCCAGTCCAGGTCGATCTCGGGGTCGTAGAACTTCCTGGCCGAGGAGGACAGCAGCCGTGCCGCGGTCTTCTCCCGGTCGCTGACGTTCGCTGCGGACGCTGTGTCGGCCATGCGGCTCGTCCCCATTTCCTCGCGTTTACCGTTACTTCTAGGTAACGCTTACCCTCGGTAGCATGTAGTCTCGGGGCCGTGGTAGTCAAGAGCGGACAGTCCGGCAGAACCAGGGACGGACGGCGGGAGCGGTGGCGCACCCACCGGGCGGCCCGCCGCGCCGAGTTCGTCGATGCCGCCCTGCGCGCCTTCGCCCGGCACGGGCCCGAGTTGCGGGTCGAGCAGGTCGCCGCGGAGGCCGGGGTCAGCAAGCCGGTGCTCTACCGCCACTTCGAGGACAAGGCCGGACTCCAGGACGCCATCCACGAGCGCGGCGCCGAGCTCCTGGTGACCCGGCTCGCCCCCGCCCTGGACGACACCGCCTCGCCCCGGGACCGGATCAGGGCCGCGGTACGGGGCTATCTCTCGCTGATCGAGGAGCAGCCCAACCTCTACTGGTTCATCCGGCGCACCCAGCCGGGCGGAGCCGAGGCCGGGGACAGCGGGGTGGAGGCGGGCAAGAGCGTCATCGCCGCCACCCTCGCCCACGCCTTCGACGAGTACCTCTTCGCCTTCGGCATCACCGAACGGGCCGCCGCGCCGATGGCCCACGCGATCGTCGGCATGGTGCAGAGCACGGCCGAATGGTGGACCACCGACCCGCGCAGCGACCGCGCCGAGGTCGAGGAACACCTGGTCGGCTTCATCTGGTCGCTGATCGACGGGGTGCTCCGCCGCCACGGCGTGCAGCTCGACCCCGAGGTCGCCGTCAACGCCCCCGACATCCAGGCGACCCGGGCCGCAGCGCCGCCGAGGTCCGCTGCCGCCGGGTCCGCCCCGTCCGCCTCCTTCCCGGCGCCGCCCGCCGCTCCCGCCGCCCCCACGTCCGCCGAGCCGTCCGGCCCCGACGAAGGAGACCCGTCATGCCCGACTCCCCCCTCGCCCCGCCGGACCTCCCCGCCGGGGAGCACGGCGCGGAGCAGCCGGACGAGGGATACCGCGGCCCGGCGCGGCTGACGGTCGCCGGTGCGGAGCACCCCGTCGAGGTGGACCTGCGCGGGCACTTCCAGCCCATCGACGGCAAGTACCACTGGTACGGGCGGATCGCCGCCGACTCCGGACTCGCGGACCTGCTCCAGGGCAAGCGGGCGAAGGGCGCGCTGCGCACCCCGTACGGCGAGTCCGAGGGCGAGCTCGCGGACCCCGACCTCTGGCACCGCTACCGGATCACCGGCACCGGCCGGCCGCCGTTCCCGGTCGGCGAGGAGCAGGGCGAAGCCGCACCGCGGGGCCGGGCCGGGGGCGCCGGAGACGGACAGGGCTGACGCCCGCTCAGGGACTTCGTATCGCCGTCCGCTCTGTTCTTCCACGACCCGGATGCTGTTTTCTGTTATCCGCGCACACCCGTGGGGTCTCCCAAGGTGTAGGGCCACCGAGGCGAGACGAGAGCGAGTGGGGACGAGGCCGTGAGCAGCCAATACGATGCCGTTGCCCTGGTGCGGGCCGCGCAGACCGGGGACCAGCGGGCACAGGACGAACTGGTGGGCGCGTACCTGCCACTCCTGTACAACGTGGTCGGCCGCGCCCTGCACGGGCACGCCGACACCGACGACATCGTCCAGGAGACGATGCTGCGCGCGCTCGGCTCGCTCGGCAGCCTGCGCGATCCGGCCAGCTTCCAGTCCTGGCTGCTCGCCATCGCGATGAACGAACTGCGCCGCCACTGGCAGAGCCCCGCGGAGCAGGGTCCTGGCCCGCTGCCCGAGACCCGCGAGATCGCGGACCCCGGCGCCGACTTCGTGGATCTGACCATCCTGCGGCTCGGCCTCTCCGGGCAGCGGCGCGAGACCGCCGAGGCGACGCGCTGGCTGGACCCCGACGACAACGCCCTGCTCTCGCTGTGGTGGCTGGAGGTCTCGGGCCGCCTGAGCCGCACCGAGGTGGCCGCCGCCATGGGGCTCTCCCCGCAGCACACCGCGGTACGCGTGCAGCGGATGAAGGCGCAGCTGGAGACCGCGCGCACGGTGGTGCGCGCCCTCGCGCTGCGCCCGCTCTGCCCGGGTCTCGGCCAGGTCGCCGAGGCCTGGGACGGTTCGCCCTCGGCGCTCTGGCGCAAGCGGCTCGCCCGGCACGTACGCGACTGCCCGCTCTGCTCGGAGCAGGGCGCCGGACTCGTCGTCGCCGAACGCCTCCTCGTGGGCCTCGCCCTGGTGCCGCTCGGCGCGGGCCTCGCCGCCGCGCCCGGACTCTTCCACGGCGCCCAGGCCGCGGCGGCGACCGGAATGCCGGGCGGACCGGTACCCGTCCATCCGGCCTCCGGCGGCGCGATACCCGGGGATCCGGTATCCGGCGGCGCGATACCCGGCGGCCAGGCCGGGACACCGGGTGATCCCTTCTCCGGCGGATCGGCGGGCGGCCACCCGCCCGCCGACGGGACGTACGCGGCCCAGAGCGGGGCCCCGGCGGGGACCGGCGGGCACGCGGGCGGGGGGCACGCGGGCGCTTCATCTGCCGGTACCGGCGGCGGTACGCACGCGGGAACCGGCGGTACGCACGCCGCCGCCGGTGCGGGCAAGCACCGGCGCAAGCGGGGCGGTCAGGCCGTGACCGTGGGCGCCTCGGTGGTGCTGCTGCTCGCCGTGGGCGGGGTCGTCTACACCAGCACCCGGTCCTCCGAGGACAACGGCAAGGAGGCCAGGACGCCGGCCTCGGCGCCGGTGACCTCGGCGAGCGCCTCCGCCTCGCCGAGCCCGAGCAAGAGCCCCAGCAAGAGCAGTTCACCGAGCCCTTCGAAGAAGCCGAAGCCCAAGCCGAAGCCGTCCTCCGCGAAGCCCTCGCCCACCAGGAAGCCGACCCCGACCGCCGAGCCGAAGTCCGAGCCCGGCGGCGGCTCGCAGGTCGACCAGGTCACCCGGCTCGTCAACGCCGAGCGCGCGAAGAACGGCTGCGGCCCGGTGACGGCCAACCCGAAGCTCCAGTCCGCGGCCCAGAGCCACTCCGACGACATGGCCGACCGCGACTACTTCTCGCACACCGACCCGGACGGCGGAGACCCGGGCGACCGCATCACCGCCGCCGGATACCGCTGGAGCACCTACGGCGAGAACATCGCCGCGGGCCAGCAGACCCCCTCGCAGGTCATGGAGGGCTGGATGAACAGCGAGGGCCACCGCGCCAACATCCTGAACTGCGGCTTCAAGGAGATCGGCGTCGGCCTGCGCAAGGACGCGAGCGGCCCGATCTGGACCCAGAACTTCGGCACCGCGCTCTGAGGCCCCGGCCGCCGGGGGACGGGAGACCGGGCGGGGCGGCTAGGAGGTGGGCGGCAGCGCCGAGTCGGCGGAGCCGAGCATCTGCCGCAGCCACTCCTCGACCCCGGCGATGTGCACCGTCGCCCAGGCCTGGGCCAGGTCCGGGCGGCGGGAGGCGATGGCATCGCAGATCGCGCGGTGCTGCTCGACGGTACGGGCCACCGCGCCCTCCTCGGTGAGCCCGCGCCAGACCCGCGCCCGGGTGGTGGGTCCGCTCAGCCCGTCCAGCAGCGAGCAGAGCACCGTATTGCCGGAGCCGAGGGCCAGCTTGCGGTGGAACTCCAGGTCGTTGTCGATGAGTTGGTCGAGGGAGGCGTCCGGCGGCAGGCTGTCCAGGACCCGGCGCAGCTCGGTGATCTCGGCGTCCGGCATCGCGCGGGCGGCCATGGCGGCGGCCTGCGGCTCCAGGATGCGGCGTACCTCCAGGAACTCCAGGACGGTGTCGTCCTGGTGGAAGTCGACGACGAAGCCGAGGGCGTCCAGGAGCAGCCGGGGTTCGAGGCTGGTCACATAGGTGCCGTCGCCCTGGCGCACATCGAGCACCCGGATCAGGGAGAGCGCCTTGACGGCCTCGCGCAGCGAGTTGCGGGACAGGCCGAGCCGCTCGGCGAGGTCGGCCTCCTTGGGCAGCCGCATCCCGGGGCGCAGCTCACCGCTGACGATCATTCCCTTGATCTTCTCGATCGCCTCGTCGGTGACCGGCACGCGGATCCTCCCTGGACCTGAACTGCCCTCAGCATAGCCAGGCGAAGCCCGGCCGCCGTCCTCGGGCGAGGGGTGTGAACGACCGCCGCGCACCTGCCGCGGGCGGCTGCGGAACCGTACCGCGAACGGCGCCGCCCGGTCGCCGCGAAGGGCGGACCGGGCGGCGGCGAGGGGCCCGGCTACTCCTGCTTCTCGCCGGAGGCGAAGCGGGAGATGATCAGCGCGACGATGATGATGGCGCCGTTGAGGAACTGGTTCCACAGCGGCGGCACCCCGGCCAGCGTCATGACGTTGACGACGAGTTGCAGGGTGAGGACGCCGGTCAGGGCGCCGAAGAGGGTGCCGCGGCCGCCGTTGAGGCTGACCCCGCCGATCACGGTGGCGGCGAAGACCTGGAAGATCCAGCCGTTGCCCTGGTCGGCCGAGATGGAGCCGTAGTGGCCGGTGTAGAGGATCCCGGCGAAGGCGGCGAGCACGCTGCCGATGATCAGCACGATCCAGGTGAGCCGGTCGACCCGGATCCCCGCCGCGCGGGCCGCCTCCGGGTTGCCGCCGATCGCGTACAGGGCGCGCCCGTGCCGCAGCCAGGCGAGCGCGCAGCCGCCGAGGGCGAAGAGGATCATGCAGATCCAGATCGCGGCCTGCACCCCGAGCCAGGTGGCGCTGCCGAGGTACTGGAAGGAGGGCGGTACGTCGACGATGGACTTGCCCTTGGAGATGGCGACCTGGAGTCCACGCAGCATGGTGAGCCCGCCGAGCGTGACGATGAAGCCGTTGAGCCGCAGCTTCAGGATGAGGAAGCCGTTGAGGGCGCCGACGGCGGCGCCGACGAGCAGGCAGAGCGGGATCGCCGTCCACACCGGCAGCAGGCCGAGGCCCGCGAAGCGGCCCGCGTCGGGCAGCACCAGCCAGACCGCGATCACCGGGGCGAGGCCGATGGTCGACTCCAGGGAGAGGTCCATCCGGCCGACGATGAGGATCAGCGCGGCGGCCAGTACGAGCAGGCTCAGCTCGGTGGACTGCTGGGCGACCCCGAGCAGGTTGTCGGTGGTCAGGAAGGCCGGGGAGACGATGAAGCCGATCAGGCAGAGCACGAGCAGCACCGGCACCAGGGAGAGGTCGCGGTACTGCGCGAAGTCGATCCGCCGCCGGCCGCGGCCCGTCTCCTTGACGCCCGGTCCGCGCTCCGGTGCGTTGAGGTCAGTCGTGACGGACATCGCTTTCCTTCCTGTGCTGGCTGTGCCCGGTCCCGGCGTCCGGTCCGGCCATGCCCTCCATGGCGGCGACGAGTTGCTCGTCGCTCCAGCCCCGGCGGAACTCGGGCCCCATCCGGCCGTGGAACATGGTCAGGACGCGGTCGCAGCCGCGCAGGTCGTCCAGCTCGTCGGAGACGACGACCGCGCCGCGGCCCTCCTCGGCGATCTGCCGGATCCGGCGGAGCAGGAACTCCTTGGACTTCACGTCCACCCCGTTGGTGGGGCGGATCGCGATCAGTACGTGCGGGTCGGTGGCCAGCGCCCGGGCCACCACGACCTTCTGCTGGTTGCCGCCGGAGAGCGCGGAGACCGGGGTCGAGGCGTCCGGCGTCTTGACGTCGAGTTCGGCGATCATCCGCCGGGCGAAGGCGCGGGTGCGGGAGGGCAGCACGGTGCCGTAGGGGCCGAGCTGGTCGTTGACGGTGAGCGTGGCGTTCTCCGCGACACTGCGGTGGTGGACGAGCCCCTGCAGGTGCCGGTCCTCGGGGACGAAGCCGACCCCGGCCGCCAGGGCGGCGGGCACATCGCCGTTGCGCACCCGGCGCCCGGCCACCTCGACGCTCCCGGCACTGGCCCGGCGCAGACCGGCGACGGTCTCGCCGACCTGGACGCAGCCGCTGGCGGCGGCTCCCGCGAGGCCCACCACCTCACCGGCCCGCACCGAGAGCGAGACCCCGGAGAAGTGGTCCCCGTGGGCGAGCCGGTCCACCTTGAGCACCTCGGGGGCATCGGCGGGCAGCGGCCTGGTCTTGCGCCCGGGGGCGGGCCTGGCCGCGCTCTCGCCGGTCATCGCCTCGACGAGGTCGTCGTGGCCGAGTGCGGCGACGGGCGCGGTGAGCACATGCCGGGCGTCGCGGTAGACGGTGACGCTCGCGCACAGCTCGTACACCTCCTGGAGGTGGTGCGAGATGAACAGGAAGGCCACGCCCTGCCGTTGGAGGTCGCGGAGCCGGGTGAAGAGGCGCTCGATGCCGCGGGCGTCGAGGCGGGCGGTCGGCTCGTCGAGGATGATGAACCGGGCGCCGAAGGAGAGCGCCCGGGCGATCTCCACGAACTGCCGCTGCTCTACGGTCAGTTCCTTGACCTTGCGGGCGGGGTCCACGTCCACGCTGTACTCGGCGAGCAGGTCGGCGGCGCGGCGGCGCAGCTCCCGCCAGCGGATGGGCCTGAGGCCGCTGGTGCTCTGGCGGTGCAGGAAGAGGTTCTCGGCGACGGTCAGTTCGCCGACGACCATCGACTTCTGGTAGACGCAGGCGACCCTGGCGCGCCAGGCGTCGGTGTCACCGTAGGCGGGGGCGGGTTCGCCGGAGAAGCGCAGGGTTCCGGTGTCGGGCTTCTGGATCCCGGTGAGCAGCGAGACCAGGGTCGACTTTCCGGCGCCGTTGCGGCCGACCAGGGCGTGCGACTCCCCGGGGGCGACGGCGATGCGGGCGTCGCTGAGGGCGACGGTCGCTCCGTAGCGCTTGGAGATTCCGGCCGCCTCGACCACGGGCACCGCGGCGGCAGTCACCGTGTCCGGCATGACGGGGCCGTCCTTTCTGTGGGTCGGTGGGTCTCTGTGGGTCGGTGGGGCTCTATGGAGAGTTGGGGCTCTATGGGGAGTTGGGGCTGTCGGTGGTCCGGGCGGGCCGCCGTCACTTCTTCTTGTCGACGGAGTTGCCCCACAGCTCCTGGTCGTCGACGTTCTCCTTGGTCACCAGGGGCGCGGGCAGCTGGTCCTCCAGGCCGCCGGGGATCTTGACGATCTCGGAGTGGTGGTCGGTGGGACCCGGCTCGAAGGTCTTGCCCTCGGCGGCGGCCTGGGCGTAGTGCAGCGCGTACTTGGCGTAGAGGTCGGCGGGCTGCGAGATGGTGGCGTCGATCTCGCCCTTGCGGAGGGCCGCGAACTCCTGCGGGATGCCGTCGTTGGAGATGACCGTGATGTGGCCCGCGGCGCCCGCGGGCTTCAGGAGCGCCTTCTGCCGCAGCAGGGAGAGCGTCGGCTGGAGGAAGACGCCGCCTGCCTGCATGTAGATGCCGTTCAGGTCGCGATGCTGGGAGAGCAGGGTCTGCAGCTTGCTGGAGGCGACCGCGCCGTCCCAGTTGGTGGGCAGCTCGAAGACCTTGATCCTGGGAAACTTCTTCTTCATGCAGGCGGCGAAGGCCTCGGAGCGCTCGCGCCCGTTGATCGAGGTCAGATCGCCCTGCAGTTCGGCCACCTTGCCCTTGCCGCCGAGCTGCTTGCCGAGGTACTCGCAGGACTTGGTGCCGTAGGCCTTGTTGTCGGCGCGCACCACCATGTAGACCTCGCCCTTGTCGGGCCGGGTGTCGACGCTGACCACCGGGATCTTCTTCTCGGCAAGGCGGTTGAGGGTGCTGGTGATCGCCCCGGTGTCCTGCGGCGCCATCACCACGGCCTTCGCCCCGGTCTGCTCCATCACCTGCACATTGCTGATCAGCTTGGTCACGTCGTTCTGCGAGTTGCTGACCGGCTGGGTGTTGAGGCCGCCCGCCTTCACGTCCGCCTTGATGTAGTCGGCGTAGGCGTTCCAGAAGTCGGAGTCGGCCCGGGGCAGGTCGATCCCGATCGAGGGCTTGCCGCCGCCGTCGTTGCCGTCGCGGTTGCAGGCGGTGGCGGTCGCGGCGAGCAGTCCGGCCGCGGCGACAGCCGCGGAGACGCGGGCGGTACGAGGCTTCATCGTCCGTGGTCCTCTCGGGGGGATGTGTAGGGGCGGCTCGGGCGGATCCGTGCTGCGGGAGCGTCGCCGCTCAACCGAGTCATCGGATGTATCGCTGTGGTCGTGGACGTTACGTTTGGATGCCCCCCGCTGGCAATAGGGGCACCGGGAACGATTCGGCAATGCGATCGGGGCCCAGCTCCGCCCCTGCCCCGCCGAGACACCGGAAGCAGTTCCTCCGCCATGGGATGTATACAGACAGGACTCAGGGATGCAGAATGAGTCATCGGATGAATGGTGGCGATGAGAGAGCCGCCTGACCTGCGAATTCTTCGTCGCGGGTCAGAAGCTCCCGTCGGACGCCGGACTCGCTGCGGCGACCTCTGGAAGCCGCCTCATTCCTCCGATGCCTGACCTCGGGGATCACCCGGAAAATTTCCCGCGCACGTCATGGCGACCAAGGCCGACTTCCCGGCCCAGCAGGCAATTCCCCACCCACACAAGGGAGGTACGGGATGCGACCGCACGGCGGTGAGCTGCTTGCCAGCACCAGCGATCGGTCGTAGAGTCCCGACATTCCCGAGAAACATCGGAGGTCTTTGCGGCCGCTCTCCGGCGGCGGTCAGGCCCTCCCGACAGACGAGGAGCCGAGCGATGAAGCTGCTTCGGGTGGGCCGGACCGGCTCCGAACGCCCCGCCGTACTGGACGCCGAGGGCGCCCTGCGCGACCTGTCCGGGATCACCGGGGACATCGACGGCGCCTTCCTCGCCGCGGACGGCCCCGCCCGGGCGGCCGCCGCCCTGGCCGCGGGCACCCTGCCGGAGCTGGACCCGCGGGGGCTGCGGATCGGCGCCCCCGTGGCCCGGCCCGGCAAGATCGTCTGCATCGGGCTCAACTACCGCGACCACGCCGAGGAGACCGGCGCCGCGATCCCGCCGCGGCCGGTGGTCTTCCTCAAGGACCCGGGCACCGTCGTCGGCCCCGAGGACACCGTGCTCATCCCGCGCGGCTCCGCCAAGACCGACTGGGAGGTGGAACTCGCGGTCGTCCTCGGCCGGGAGGCCCGCTATCTCGAAAGCCCCGCCGAGGCCCTCGCCGCCGTCGCCGGATACGCCGTCAGCAACGACGTCTCCGAGCGCGCGTTCCAGCTGGAGCACTCCGGTCAGTGGGACCTCGGGAAGTCCTGCGAGACCTTCAATCCGCTCGGGCCGTGGCTGGTCACCCCCGAGGAGATCGCCGACCCCCAGGCCCTCGGGCTGCACCTGTCCGTCAACGGCGTGGGGCGGCAGGACGGCAACACCAGGAACATGATCTTCGACATCGCCCATGTCCTCTGGTACCTGAGCCAGTACATGGTCCTGCGCCCCGGAGACGTCATCAACACGGGCACCCCGGCCGGAGTCGCCCTCGGTCTGCCCGGAACTCCCTACCTGCGCCCGGGAGACAGCGTCGAGCTGGGCATCGACGGCCTCGGCCGCCAGCGCCAGACCTTCGCCCGGGCCTGAAGAGAACGAGGAGAACTCCGTGACCGCGCGGATCACCGCACTCGACACCTTCGACATCCGGTTCCCGACCTCCCGGGAGCTGGACGGCTCGGACGCCATGAACCCCGATCCCGACTACTCCGCCGCCTACGTCATCGTGCGCACCGACGCCGCCGACGGCCTGGAGGGGCACGGCTTCACCTTCACCATCGGACGCGGCAACGAGGTCCAGGTCGCCGCGATCAACGCGCTGCGCGAGCATGTCCTCGGCCGGGAGGTCGCGGCCCTGTGCGCGGACCCCGGCACCCTCAACCGGGACCTGATCGGGGACAGCCAACTGCGCTGGCTCGGCCCGGAGAAGGGCGTGATGCACATGGCGATCGGCGCCGTGGTCAACGCGGTCTGGGACCTGGCGGCCAAGCGCGCGGGCAAGCCGCTGTGGGCCTTCCTCGCCGACGCCGAACCGGACTGGCTGGTCTCCCAGGTCGACTTCCGCTACCTCACCGACGCGCTCACCGAGGCCGAGGCCGAGGAGCTGCTGCGCGCGGGGCGCCGGGGCCGCGCGGAGCGCGAGGCCCTGCTGCGGGAGCGGGGCTACCCGGCGTACACCACCTCGCCCGGCTGGCTCGGCTACAGCGACGAGAAACTCAGCAGGCTCGCCCGCCAGGCGCTCGCGGACGGCTTCACCCAGATCAAGCTGAAGGTGGGCGCCGACCTGGAGGACGACATCCGGCGCTGCCGGGTCGCCCGGCAGGTGATCGGCCCGGACATCCGGATGGCCGTCGACGCCAACCAGCGGTGGAGCGTGGCCGAGGCCATCGAGTGGACCAAGGCGCTCGCCGAGTTCGACCCGTACTGGATCGAGGAGCCGACCAGCCCGGACGACGTCCTCGGGCACGCCGCGGTGCGCCGCGCCGTCGCCCCGGTCAAGGTCGCCACCGGCGAGCACGTGCAGAACCGCATCATCTTCAAGCAGCTGCTCCAGGCCGGGGCCATCGATGTGCTCCAGCTCGACTCCGCCCGCGTCGGCGGGGTCAACGAGAACCTGGCGATCCTGCTGCTCGCCGCGAAGTTCGGGGTGCCGGTCTGCCCGCACGCGGGCGGGGTGGGCCTGTGCGAACTCGTCCAGCACCTCTCGATGTTCGACTACCTCGCCCTCTCCGCCACCACCGAGAACCGAGTCATCGAGTACGTCGACCATCTGCACGAGCACTTCGTGACCCCGGTGGCCCTGGCCCGCGGCCACTACCTCGCGCCGACCGCGCCCGGCTTCTCGGCGCAGATGCACCCGCGCTCACTGGACACCTACCGCTACCCGGACGGCGCGTTCTGGGCGGCGGACGCTCTTGCGGAAGGACGGTAGGGACATGACAGAGCTCAGCGGAGTACGGGCCGTGGTCACCGGCGGCGGTTCCGGCATCGGCGAGGCCACCGCGCGGGCGCTCACCGCCCGGGGCGCCCGGGTGGCCGTACTCGACCTCGACCCGGGCGCGGCGCCCCTCGGCTTCACCGCCGATGTCGCCGACGACGCCTCGGTGCGTGAGGCGGTCGCGGGCGCCGCGGCGGCGCTCGGCGGGATCGACGTCCTGGTCAACAACGCGGGCATCGGGGCGGCGGGCACCGTCGAGGACAACCCCGACGAGATGTGGCACCGGGTCCTGGACGTGAACGTCCTCGGCATCGTCCGCACCAGCCGCGCCGCCCTGCCCCAGCTGCGGCGCTCCCCGCACGCCGCGATCGTCAACACCTGCTCCATCGCCGCGACGGCGGGACTGCCGCAGCGCGCCCTGTACTCGGCGAGCAAGGGCGCGGTGCTCTCGCTGACCCTGGCCATGGCCGCCGACCACATCCGCGAGGGCATCCGCGTCAACTGCGTCAACCCCGGCACCGTGGACACCCCCTGGGTGGGGCGGCTCCTGGACGCCGCCGAGGACCCCGCCGCCGAGCGCCGCGCGCTGAGCGCCCGCCAGCCCACCGGGCGCCTGGTCAGCCCCGAGGAGGTCGCCGCCGCCATCGTCTATCTGGCGAGCCCGGCGGCGGGTTCGGCCACCGGCACCGCGCTCGCCGTGGACGGCGGCATGGCCGGGCTGCGGCTGCGACCGGAGCCGCGGCCGTGACCCTCCCGCACCACCCGGCACCGCGCCCCCGCAGGACCGCCCTCGGCGCCCTCTCCTTCGGCGCGGCCTCCCTCGGCAACCTCTACACCCCGGTGACCGACGCGGAGGCCGAGGAGACCGTGGCCGCCGCCTGGGAGGCGGGCATCCGCTACTTCGACACCGCCCCGCACTACGGACTCGGCCTGTCCGAGCGGCGGCTCGGCGCCGCGCTGCGGGGGCTGCCGCGCGCCGATTTCACGCTCTCCACCAAGGTGGGGCGGCTGCTCGAACCCCGGCCCCGCGCCAGGGGCGACGACCTCGCGAACGGCTTCGCGGTGCCCGCCACCCACCGGCGCCGCTGGGACTTCAGCGCCGAGGGCGTGCGCCGCAGCCTGGAGGAGTCGCTGACCCGGCTGGGCCTGGACCGGGTGGACATCGCCTATCTGCACGACCCGGACGACCATGTGACCCAGGCCCTGGACGAGGCCTATCCGGCCCTGGAGCGGCTGCGGCAGGAGGGCGTGCTCGGCGCCGTCGGCATCGGCGTCAACCAGTGCGCGCTGCCCGCCCGCTTCCTGCGCGAGACCGACCTCGACGTGGTGCTCCTCGCGGGCCGCTACACCCTCCTCGACCAGAGCGGCCTCGCCGAACTGCTGCCGCTCGCCGAGGCGCGCGGGGTGGACGTGGTCCTCGGCGGGGTCTACAACTCCGGGCTGCTCGCCGACCCGCGCCCCGGAGCCACCTTCGACTACGCCCGCGCCCCGCGCGAACTCCTGTGCCGCGCGGTGGAGTTGCAGCGGATCTGCGCCCGGCACGGGGTGCCCCTCCGGGCCGCCGCGCTGCAGTTCCCGCTCGGGCACCCGGCGGTGGCCAGTGTGCTCACCGGGGCCCGCAGCGCCGCCGAGGTACGGGACGCGGCCGTCATGATGGCCACCGAAGTACCCGGGGCCCTCTGGTCGGAACTCGCCGAGCATGGCCGACTGGAGCCCGGCGTCCCCGTCCCGTCGAGGAGATGAGCAGATGCGCCTCGCCTTGTTCCTCACCTGTTTCAACGACACGCTCCATCCGCAGACCGGCAAGGCCGTGGTACGGCTCCTGGAGCGGCTCGGCCACCGGGTCGACTTCCCCCTGGAGCAGACCTGCTGCGGCCAGATGCACTTCAACACCGGCTACCGCCCCGAGACCCTGCCGCTGGTCCGCCGCTTCGCGGAGGTCTTCGCGGACTACGACGCCGTGGTCACCCCCTCCGCCTCCTGCGCGGGCATGGTGCGCGAGGGCCATCCGGTGACCGCGGCGCAGTACGGCGACCAAGGGCTGCGCACCGCCGTGGCGGACCTGGTGCCGCGGGTGTACGAGCTCTCCGAGTTCCTGGTCGACGAGCTGAAGGTCACCGATGTGGGCGCGTACTACCCGCACCGGGTCACCTACCACCCGACCTGCCACTCGCTGCGGATGCTCCGGGTCGGCGACAAACCGCTCCAACTGCTGCGCGCCGTACGGGGGATCGACCTGGTGGAGCTGCCGGGCGCGGACTCCTGCTGCGGCTTCGGCGGGACCTTCGCGCTGAAGAACAGCGAGACCTCCACCGCGATGCTCGCCGACAAGATGCGCGAGGTGCGGGGCACCGGGGCCGGGGTGCTCTCGGCCGCCGACAACTCCTGCCTGCTGCACATCGGCGGCGGTCTCGCCCGGCTGCGGAGCGGGGTGCGCACCGTCCATCTGGCGGAGATCCTCGCCTCGACCGAGGAGGCCGCCGTATGACGGGGTCCGGGACCAATGTGGTCTGGCTCGGCTCGCCCTCCTTCCCCGAGGCGGCCCGCCCGCTCCTCGAGGACGAGCAGCTGCGCGGCAATCTGCGCCGCGCCACCACGACCATCCGCGAGCGCCGCCTCGCGGTCACCGGGGAGCTCGACGACTGGGAGGAGCTGCGCACGGCCGGAGAGGCCCTCAAGCGCCGCACCCTGCGCCATCTCGACCGCTATCTGGAGCAGTTGGAGGAGTCGGTGACCCGGGCGGGCGGCCAGGTGCACTGGGCCGCCGACGCCGCGGAGGCCAACCGGATCGTCGCGGACCTGGTGCACGCCACCGGCGAGCGCGAGGTGGTGAAGATCAAGTCGATGGCCACCCAGGAGACCGGCCTCAACGAGGCCCTGGCCGAGGCGGGCATCAGCGCCTACGAGACCGACCTCGCGGAGCTGATCGTGCAGCTCGCCGACGACCGGCCCTCGCACATCCTGGTCCCCGCGATCCACCGCAACCGCGCGGAGATCCGGGAGATCTTCCGCACCGCGATGGCCCGCTACGGCCGCCCCGCGCCCGAGGACCTGAGCGACGAGCCGAAGGCGCTCGCGGAGGCCGCGCGGCTGCATCTGCGGGAGAAGTTCCTGCGCGCCAAGGTCGCGGTCAGCGGGGCCAACTTCGCCGTCGCCGAGACCGGTACGGTCGCCGTGGTGGAGTCGGAGGGCAACGGGCGGATGTGCCTGACCCTCCCGGAGACCCTGATCACGGTGATGGGCATCGAGAAGCTGGTGCCCTCCTTCGCCGACCTGGAGGTCTTCCTCCAGCTCCTGCCGCGCTCCTCCACCGGCGAGCGGATGAACCCGTACACCTCGATGTGGACCGGGGTGACAGCGGGCGACGGGCCCCGGGCCTTCCATCTGGTGCTGCTGGACAACGGCCGCACCGCGACCCTCGCCGACCGGCACGGCCGCCAGGCCCTGCACTGCATCCGCTGCTCCGCCTGCCTCAACGTCTGCCCGGTCTACGAGCGCACCGGCGGGCACGCCTACGGCTCGGTGTACCCGGGGCCGATCGGGGCGGTGCTCACCCCGCAGCTGGTCGGCGTCGAGAACGCGGCCTCGCTGCCCTTCGCCTCCACCCTCTGCGGGGCCTGCTACGACGCCTGCCCGGTGAAGATCAACATCCCGGAGGTGCTGACCCATCTGCGCGCCGAGGTGGTGGAGGCCGAGCGCGCCCGCCGGCGGCTGCCGACCGCCGAGGCCGTGGTGATGAAGGCCGCGGGGTCCGTGCTCGCCTCCCCCGCCCGCCTCGCCGCGGCGCAGAAGGCGGCCTCGCTGGCCGGGCGCCTCCTCGGGCACTCGGTACGGCGGCTGCCGGGGCCGCTCTCCGGCTGGACGGACTCCCGGGACCTGCCGGTGCCGCCCGCGGAGTCCTTCCGCGCCTGGTGGAAGCGGACCGACGGCGGCCGGCAGGACGAGAAGGGCAAGAAGGCCCAAGAGGAGGGGACATGAGCTCCCGTACGGAGATCCTGCGGCGGGTGCGGAGCGCGCTCGCGGACGTGCCGCGCACCGAGGAGCCCGGGGACGTGGCCGTGCCCCGCGCCTACCGCGACAGCCATGTACGCGGCGAGGAGGCCGCCGTCTTCGCCGAGCGGGTGGCCGACTACCGGGCGCGGGTGGTCACCTGCGCCCCGGCCGGGGCACCGGCGGCCGTGGCCCGGCTGCTCGGCGAGCGGGGCGCCCGGAGAGTGGTGCTGCCCGAGGGCTTCCCCGCGGACTTCCTGCCGCCCGGTGAGCGGAGCTGGCTGCGGGACCGACCGCCGCTCGGCGTCGCGGAGTTGGACGCGGCCGACGCGGTGCTGACCACCGCGGCCCTCGGTATCGCCGCCACCGGGACCCTGGTCCTCGACGCGGGCCCCGGCCAGGGCCGCCGGGTGCTGACCCTGCTGCCGGACCACCACATCTGCGTACTGCGCGCGGGGCAGATCGTGGGCGACGTCCCCGAGGCGCTGCGCCTGCTCGACCCGTACCGGCCGCTCACCTTCGTCTCCGGCCCCTCGGCCACCAGCGACATCGAACTCAACCGGGTGGAGGGCGTACACGGCCCGCGCCGCCTCGACGTCGTCCTCGTCGGCGAGATCGGCGAGATCGGCGAGAAGGAGGCGAGCCGATGAGGGTCGCTCTGCACACCCGGGTCCGCGCGGACCGGATCGAGGAGTACGAGCGGGCGCACCGGGAGGTGCCCGCGGAGCTGACGGCGGCGATCCGCGCGGCGGGCACCCGCTCCTGGACGATCTGGCGCAGCGGCACCGACCTCTTCCACCTCCTCGACTGCGAGGACTACGCCCGCCTCCTCGCCGAGTTGGAGCAGCTCCCGGTCAATGTCGCCTGGCAGGCGCGGATGGCCGGACTCCTCGACGTGGGGCACGACTACTCCGCCGAGGGGGCCGGTGCCGGGCTCCCGGTGGTCTGGGAGCTGTGAGGCGATGAGCGTGCTCGTGGACGCGCACCACCACGTCTGGGACCTGGCCGTCCGCCCGCAGGAGTGGCTCGCGGGCGAGGGCCTGGCACCGCTGCGGCGCAGCTTCACCCTGGACGGGATGCGGCCGGACGCCGAGGCGGCCGGGGTGGGCGCGAGCGTCCTGGTGCAGACCGTGGCGGTGGCCGAGGAGACCCCGGAGTTCCTGCGGCTCGCCGCGGCCGATCCGCTGGTGCGGGGCGTGGTCGGCTGGACGGACCTCACCGACCCGGCCGTCGCGGACCGCCTCGCCGCGCTGCGCGAACTCCCGGGCGGGGCGCGCCTGGTGGGCATCCGCCACCAGGTGCAGGGCGAGCCGGACCCGCGCTGGCTGCTGCGCCCGGAGGTCCTGCGCGGACTCGCCGCGGTGGCCGCGGCCGGGCTCGTCTACGACCTGGTCGTGCTGCCGCACCAGCTGCCCGCCGCCGTGGAAGCCGCCCGGGCCCTGCCCCACCTCACCTTCGTCCTGGACCACCTGGGCAAGCCGCCGATCGCCGCGGGCACCCTCGAACCCTGGGCGGCGGAGCTGCGCCGCCTCGCCGCCGAGGCCAATACCGTGGCGAAGCTCTCCGGGCTGGTCACCGAGGCCGACTGGCAGCGCTGGACCACGGCCGGGCTGCGCCCGTACGCCGAGACCGCTCTGGTGGCCTTCGGCCCGAAGCGCCTGATGTTCGGCTCCGACTGGCCGGTGTGCACCCTGGCCGCCTCCTACGGCCAAGTCGTCGAGGCGGCGCGGGTGTTGACCGGCGGGCTCGGCGAGGACGAGCGGGCGGCCGTCTTCGGCGGCACCGCCACCCGGGTGTACGGGCTGAACCTCTGACCGCAACACCCCTCCCCCGCACCGCAATCGGCCCCGAAGAGGGCACCACCGAGAGAGCGCAACGGCCACGATGACGATGCAAGACTGGTTCACCGACGCCAAGTTGGGCGTCTTCCTGCACTGGGGCGTCTACGCGGTGGACGGGGTCCCCGAGTCCTGGGCCTTCTTCGACGGGGTGGTGCCGCGGGAGCGGTACCTGGCGCAGCTCGACGGCTTCACCGCCTCGGCCTGGGACCCGGATGCCTGGGCGGACCTCTTCCGCCGCGCGGGCGCCCGCTACACGGTGCTCACCGCCCGGCACCACGACGGCATCGCCCTGTGGGACTCGGCGGCGGGCGGGCTCGACGTCGTACGGCACTCCCCGGCCGGCCGCGACCTGCTGGCCCCGTACGCGCGGGCGATGCGCGAGCACGGACTCAAGGTGGGCCTGTACTACTCGCTCTCCGACTGGAACCACCCCGACTACGCCAGCGTCCGGCACCCCCGGCCGCCGCACCCGGAGCTGGTGGACAGCCCCTATGTCACCCCGCCCGAGGGCCGCGAGGACCCGGAGGCCTGGGCCCGCTACCTGGCCTACCGCGACCGGCAGGTGGAGGAGTTGATGGACGGGTACGCCCCGGACCTGCTCTGGTTCGACGGCGAGTGGGAGCGCTCCGAGGAGCAGTGGGCCATGGCCGCGCTGGCCGCCCGGATCCGCGCGTGCTCGCCCCGTACCGTCTGCAACGCGCGCCTGCTCGGCCACGGCGACTACGCGACCCCCGAGCAGGGGCTGCCGATGCGGGCCCCGAAGCCCCCCTGGGAGCTGTGCCTGACCCTCAACGACTCCTGGGGGCACCGGCCTTCGGACCGCAACCACAAGACCCCCGGGATGCTGGTGCGCTGCTTCGCGGAGACCGTCGGGATGGGCGGCAATCTGCTCCTCGGGGTCGGCCCGCGCGAGGACGGCTCGATCCCCGAGGAGGCGGTCGCGCCCCTGGAGGGCCTCGGGGCCTGGGTGCGGCGGCACGCGGAGGCGGTGTACGGCACCACCGGCGGACTGCCGCCCGGCCACCACTACGGCCCGAGCACCCTGTCCGCGGACCGCAGGACCCTCTACCTGGTCTGCTTCGACCCCCCGGCCGAGACCGTGTCGGTCCGCGGGCTGCGCACCCCGGTACGGCGGGTGAGCGTCCTCGGCACGGGTACGCCGCTCGGCCACCGGGTCACCGGCGGGCTGCACGAGGTCCCCGGGGTGCTCTGGATCGACGCCCCCGCGCCAGAGGACCTCGCCGCCCACGGCACGGTGCTCGCGGTCGAACTGGACGGGGAGCTGGAGATGTACGAGGGACAGGGGCGGGACTGAGGGACAGGGGCGGGATTGAGGGGTCGCGGTCGCGTGCCGCTCGTTGCGCGGGTGTTGCGGTCTCGTGGCGGGGCGTCCGCCCGAACTGGTCCAGCGAGGCCTTCCCCGACCTGGACGAGGATGTGCGCCAGTCCGTCCGGCGCATCACCGGCAGCCCCTTCGTGCCGCACCAGGACTCCGTCCGCGGCTTCGTCTTCGATGTCGCCACCGGGCGCCTGCGCGAGGTGGACTGAGCACACCCAGGGCGCCCGAGCCCGACGCAGGGCTGGACCGTCCCCCGAAAGCGCCGCACACCCCTGTCGCCGTTCCCGCACTCCCGCGGGGACGGCGATCGGCATTCCTGCCCCGCCGCGGCAGGGCCATAAGTCCCGGAATTGCGGCACCACAGGTCCCGCCGCCCTTTCACCGCGCGCGACGGATCGGCAGCGCATTGTCCTTGCGAAAGGAGGCGGATGTGAGCTGCGCAATAGGAGCCACGTCACGTACGAAACCCTTTAGTGGGCGCGCTCCCGAAAGGCGCCGGTCATTCACGGTGGTCCCGGGACTTTCGGCCACCCCGATTCCCACTAGGCGGCTTCGTATGACACACCTTTGCCAAGCACAAATCCGCTCGCTACAACTGGTCCATGTCGCTCGGCGCCACTGGGAAAACCCCAGGCCGTTTACGCCGGAACCGTCCCCCGGACAGAGAGAGCGACCTCCTCCGTACCTGAAGAAGAGGTCTCCCCCATGCCCAAGAACACGACGATTCACGGTCTCGGAAAGCACTTCGCCAAGGCCCAGAACTACACGCAGGCAAAGGCCGTCCAGGCCAAGGACGCCACCGCCGCCTATACGCGTGACATGAACCGGGCCCAGAAGTACACGATGGCCGGAGTCGCCACCCTCGGCGCCGCCGCCCTCACCCTCGGCCTGGCCACCACCGACGGCGGCAGCACCAGCACCACCGACGCCGCGCCCGCCTCGGCCACCCAGGTCAAGGAGACGCACACCGACATCACCAATCAGAACGCCGGTGCCGACCAGAAGGTCAAGGACGCCACCGCCAAGCTCGGCACGAAGACCGAGAAGGCCGAGAAGAAGGACGCCGACTCCGAGAAGGCGGAGAAGACCGAGAAGTCGGAGAAGAAGGGCGACAAGGCCGAGAGCAAGGCGAAGGCCGACCGCAAGGACAAGCCCGCCGCCAACCGCTCCGCCGACCGCAAGCCCACCTACGCCGACAACCTCGACGGCTGGATCCGCGAATCCCTCGCCATCATGAAGGACAAGGGCATCCCCGGCTCCTACGAGGGCCTGCACCGCAACATCATCCGCGAGTCCG
Organism: Streptomyces sp. SCSIO ZS0520; assembly: GCF_025643355.1. Taxonomy (NCBI): domain Bacteria; kingdom Bacillati; phylum Actinomycetota; class Actinomycetes; order Kitasatosporales; family Streptomycetaceae; genus Streptomyces; species Streptomyces sp. SCSIO ZS0520. The sequence continues at coordinate 607,448 of NZ_CP092644.1, forward strand.
CGGGCGACCCCAAGGCCATCAACGACTGGGACATCAACGCCATCAACGGCGTCCCCTCCAAGGGCCTCCTCCAGGTGATCCCCCCGACCTTCGACGCCTACCACGTCAAGGGCACCCCCAAGGACATCTACGACCCCGTCGCCAACATCACCGCCGCCGCCAACTACGCCGCCGACAAGTACGGCTCCATGGACAACGTCGACAGCGCGTACTGACCCCACCACACGCACTGCAACCGACACCACGAACCGAACAACCCGGCGGCATCGCCACGGCGTGACACCGCGCCGTACCGGCGGCCGGTGGCAGGGAGGCAGGGCGCGCACCGCGCGCGGCTCCCGGGGACGGAGCGAAGACGACGAGGCGGGGCCCGGACAGGACGTCCGGGCCCCGCCTCGTGCCGCCGCGCGTCCTCCGGTACCGGCCGGGGTGCAGTCCGGCCGGCTCCCGGGGCGCGCGGCTGTGGGGGGTGGTGGCTTCGGCTGCCCGGAGGCAGAGGTCCGCCCCGGCGCGGACCCGGCGGCGGATCCCGCCTGGGTCCACGGCCGGTGCGCCGTGTGTCCCGCCCCCGGGTGGAGGCCGGGGCGGGACGGGGCCGCCACCGGTGCGCCGTCTGGGGCGGACCGCGCCGCGGTGACACCCCGACTCTCGCCGCCCGGGCCCGGCGGAACAATCCGTGGTGCGGCAGGTACGGGTACGTATTAATCTCCGCCCCCGGCCAACGGGCCACGTACCAAAGGGGGTTCAGGCCCCGGTGGAGGGTGCGGGGACCTCCTCGCGGGAGGCGGCGCCCAGCTTGCGGAGCACCTTGGCCACGTGCTGTTCGACGGTGCGCGGGGAGAGGAAGAGCACCGCGGCGATCTCCCGGTTGGTCCGGCCGAGGGCGACCAGGCGCGCCACCTCCGCCTCGCGCGGGGAGAGTTCGCTGCCGTAGCCGCGGCGTCCGCGGCGCGAGGGGGTGACGACGCCGCAGCCCCGCAGCACCCGGCGGCAGCGCGCCGCGTCCCGGGTGGCGCCGAGCGCGGTGAACCGGTCGGCCAGGGCGGCGAGTTCGGGGGCGGCCCCGGTCTGCCCGGCGGCGACCAGGCAGCGCACCCGGGCCTCGGCGGCGCGGTCCGCGGCATAGGGGTGCGGCAGGGCGGCGTACAGCTCGCCCGCCGCCTCGAAGTGGGCGGCGGCCTCCAGGTGCCGCCCGGTGGCGGTGGCCACGGTGCCCTGGGCGGCGCGTAGCGCGGCGGTGGCCTGGGGGGCGTCCGCCGCGGCGATCCCCTCGGCGAACTCGGCGCACACCGCGTGGGCCCTGGCGTGCTGCCCGTCCCGGACCAGGGCCGCCACCGCCATCGGGACCAGCGCGGCGCCCCAGGCCCAGATGTCCTTGCGGCCGAGGCGTTCCAGTGCCCGCCCGGACTCCGCGCAGGCCTCGGCGAGCGCGCCGCGGGCCAGGTGCACCCGGGCCATGGCACCGGAGGCCGCGGCGAGGATCGGGGCGGGGGCGTTGGCCGGGTCGTCGAGGGCGGCGGCGCCCAACTCGGCGGTGGCCTCCTCCCATTCACCGCGGGCGACGGCGAGCAGGCCGAGGACGAGATGGGCGTCGGCGGCGATCCCGGAGGCCCCCTCCACCATGTCCAGGAGGTGGCGGGCGCGTTCGGCGAGTCCCTCCCAGCGCCCGGTGTGCCAGGCGAGCCGCAGCGCGGTGCCGTCGATGATGCCCTGCAGGAAGGGCGCCCCGCACTCCTCGGCGAGGCGCATGCCCTGCCCGCGGAAGCGCTCGGCCCGCGAGAAGTGCCCGAGCCAGGCGGCGGCCTCCGCCAAGTTGCCGCAGAGCCGGGCGAGTTGGAGCCGCTCGGCGGTGCCGCGCCCGGTGGCGAGCTCCGCCTCGGCCTCGGCGAGGACGGCGTGCTCGCCCCTGCTCAGGCGCAGCGCCAGGTGGTTGACGCGTACGGCCAGCCGCAGGGCGCCGTCCGGTTCGTCCGCGACCAGCCGCTCCGCGCGGGTGATCCAGTCGTGGTGGACGGCGTAGGAGTCCTCGCCCCAGCTGGGCATCGCCAGGGCGGCCATGCCGCGGGCGGCGAGGGCGGGGCGTTCGTGGAGTTCGCCGACGGCGGTCTCGGTGTCGCGGCGGCCGGCCTCGTAGGCGCCGGCCTGGTTGTTGAGGAGCAGGCCGAGGTTGAGGCGGATCTCGCCGCGTACCGCGTCCGGCAGGCCGCCGTCGCGGATGACACGGCGCAGCAGGGCGGTGGCGCGGCGGTGGGCGAGGCCGATGACGGCGGCCCGGCTCAGCTCGGTGGCGAGCCCGGCCCGGTCGCCGGGGTGCAGCCGGGGGTCGGAGAGCAGCCCTTCGAGGAGTTCCACGGCGGTGGCGGTGTCGCCCATGTCGCGGGCGCCCCTCGCGGCGGCCCCGCCGTAGTCGAGCCAGGCCTTGAGATCGCCGGACTGCCGTGCGTGGTAGGCGAGTTGGACGGTCGGGGGGCGCTCGGCGGCGCTCAGGACGGTGAGGATCCCGCGGTGCAGGCGGCGCCGGTCGACGCCGGGCAGGGCCTCGTAGACGGCCTGCTGGGCGAGGGTGTGGCGGAATCCGTAGCGGTGGTCGCCCAGGTCGTAGAGGACTCCGGCGAGCAGGGCCTCGCGCAGTCCGCCCTCCACCTCGCCAAGGTCGCCGCCCACGGTGGCGGCGAGCAGTTCCTCGCCGACCGGTACCCGCAGGGCGGCCGCGGCGTGGACCACGGCGACGGCGGCCGGGCCGAGTCCGCGCATCCGGTCGGCCATGGCGTCCCGGAGCAGCGCCGGTACCGCCATGGCGTCCAGGGACTGCCGGTCGGTGCCCCGGCCGAGCAGCCCGGGCCCGTCGAGGGCGCGGACCACTTCCTCGAGGACGAAGGGGATGCCCGCGGTGCGCGCGTGCAGTTCGGCGGCGAGGGCCGCCGGGACTCCGCCGCCCTCGGTGATGGCCTCGGTGAGGCTGCGCACCGCCGCGACGTCCAGGGGCAGCAGCGGCAGCAGGACGACCGTGGTGCCGGGGGCGTGCCGGAAGGCGCGGCCGAGCGGGAGGCCGCCGCCGGGCAGGTCCTCGCGCCGGTAGCTGAGCACGGTGGCGGTCCCCGCCGGGGGCTCGTCCACCAGGAAGCGGAGCAGGTCGCGGGTGCCGTCGTCGGCCCAGTGCAGGTCCTCGACGACGAGGACCGCGTCGCCGAGGGCGTCGAGCAGCGCCCGTACCGCGCGGAACAGCCGGTGCTGGCGCGCCCGGTGGTCCTGGAGCGGCTCCGGGGCGGGCGGCAGGCTCTCGCCGAGCTCGGGCAGATAGGGGCGCAGCGCCCCGCAGACCGGGTTCAGCGCGCCCGGCACCCGGCCCGCGAGCTGCCGCAGCAGGTCGAAGACGGGTCCGTACGGGAAGGGTTCGCGCAGCGGGAGGCAGGTGGCGGTGAGGACGCGGCGGCCGCGGCGGGCGGGCCGTTCCAGGGCCTCGCGGATCAGCCGGGTCTTGCCGATACCCGCCTCGCCCTCGACGAAGGTGACGGAGGGTGTCCGGTCCAGGGCGCCCGCGAGGGCGGCCAACTCCTCGGCTCTGCCCACCAGAACGGGGGCTCCCGCAGGCCGGAAGACGGACATGGTCATGGTGCGACTCCCTGCCGGACGGTGCGTGGGGGGGCCGCGGCACGGTGGTCACCGCGGGTGCACGCCGGTTGACGCTTGAACGTACTTGTCATGGCCCGCTCCGGCAAGAGAGGGCGCAGGGCCCCGGCGGTGCCGGGCGCCGATTGGCCGGAACGGGCCCGCGCCCCCGTACCGGATCCGGATCCGTCCCGCCGGGGGGAATTCTGCGTGGGGCTACGGATCGCGCTGCGGATTGCCCGCCCTGCCGGGCCGCCCCAGGGTGGCGCTGACTCCCCCGGTTCCGGGCGGCGCACGCACCCCCTTCCGCCGCACCCGAGAACCCTCGCGGGCGGCGGAAAAGGCGCCCCAGGAACGGGACTTCGCACGATCCGAGAGGAAGGCAGGGCATGAGAGGAACCACCTGGCTCGGCCGCGCCGGCGTACTGGCGGCGGCAGCGCTCCTGAGCACTCCCCTGACCGCGGCGGGCGCCGACGGCACACCCGGCGGGGCGGCCGCCCCGACCGGCACCGCGGCGGTTTCCGCGAGCCCCCGGGAGCGGATCATCGGCGGTGAGCAGACGAGCGTGGCGGAGTACCCGTACATCGTCGCGGCCCTGCGGGAGGGCGGCCCGCGCCCGCTCGGGCAGACCTGCACGGGCGCGGTGATCGGCCCGCGGACCATCCTGATCGCCGCGCACTGCAAGGACGGTGAGGGCGCCAAGTCCTTCTTCTACGGCGCCGACGACCTGACCGCGCCCGAGGGCGGCACCCGGATCGACGTCGCCTCCTACACCCAGCACCCGAAGTACCAGCCGCCGAACGGCTGGCAGACGGGCTACGACGTCGCCGTCGTCCAGACCGAGCAGGACATCCCGGTCCCGGACGGCGGGTACGCGAAGTTCGCCACCTCGGCGGACGAGGACCTCTCCCGGCCGGGGCGGAGCGCCACCGCCATCGGCTACGGGCGGACCAGCGACGGGGAGAACACCACCGCCCACGTCAAGAAGGCCGAGCTGCCGGTGGTCGAGGGCGGCGGCACCTGCGGCTCCTTCGGGAACTTCGACGCGGCGTACATGGTGTGCGCCGGGTACGCGGACGGGCACGACGGCATCTGCCAGGGCGACAGCGGCGGCCCGCTGGTCGTGGACGGGACGGTGATCGGGGTGGCCTCCTGGGTGAGGACCGGCTGCGGCAGCTACGGCGCCTGGGGGCGGCTCACCAACGAGATGGGCGACTGGGTGAGCAGCCAGCTGCCCGGCACCCGGTGAGCCGGGAGGCCCGCGCCCCCGGGCCGCCGGACACCTCCGGAGGGGCTCAACCACCCACCGCGGACGGCCCGTTCGGGGGCACCTCGGGTAGCGGTACGTAGCGCACCACGGATTGTTCGGGGCGGTGCCCGAGCCGATCGTGGGTGGGACCACCACGCGTGGCCCCACCCACCGCGACGGAAGGCCGAGGATGACCCACCACCACCGGACCCGGCACTGGCTCACCGCCTGCGCCACCGCACTCGCCGCCACCGCCGCCCTCGCGCTCAGCGGCGGCAGCGCCCGGGCCCAGCAGGGCACCGTAGTGAACGAAGGGGCCCCGGGCGCGCTCGCGGGCCGCTACATCGTCGCCCTGAAGGGCGGCACCTCGCTCGCCCCGGCGGCCGAGAGCCGCGTCTCGGCGCAGGCCTCGACGCTGCTCGCCCGCTACGGCGGCACCCGCGAACACGTCTACAGCGCGGCGCTGCGCGGCTTCTCCGCGAGGATGTCCGCCGCCGAGGCCCGGGCGCTCGCCGCCGATCCCGAGGTCCGCTACGTCCAGCAGTCCGTCCTGGTGCACACCGCCGAGGGCGGCAGCCAGCCGAACCCGCCCTCCTGGGGCCTGGACGCGGTGGACGGCGGCCGGGACGAGGCGTACGCCTACCCGGGCACCGGCAAGGGCGTGACCGCGTATGTCATCGACACCGGCGCCCGCTTCTCGCACCGGACCTTCGAGGGCCGCGCCTCCTCCGGGTACGACTTCATCGACGAGGACGAGGACGCGAGCGACTGCAACGGCCACGGCACCCATGTCTCGGGCACCGTCGGCGGCAAGGAGTACGGGGTCGCCAAGGAGGCGGACCTGGTGGCCGTGCGCGTACTGGACTGCACGGGCAACGGGCCGGACGCGGCCACCATCGCGGGCATCGACTGGGTGGTCAAGAACGCGAAGCGGCCCGCGGTGATCAATATGAGCCTGACCTCCGGCGGCGAGGGCGCCGACCCCGAGGGCCTGCGCGAGGCGACCCGGCGCGCGGTGGCCGCGGGCATCCCGGCCGCCGTCGCCGCCGGGAACGCGGGCACCGACGCCTGCGGCACCTCCCCCGGCGACACCCCCGAGGCGCTGACCCTGGGCTCCACCGACGAGGGCGGCGGCAGGTCCGGGTTCTCCAACTACGGCAGCTGCCTGGACCTCTTCGCCCCCGGCGGCAACATCACCTCCGCCGGGTACTCCTCGGACAGCGGCAGCGCCACCATGAGCGGTACGTCGATGGCCTCACCGCACGCGGCGGGCGCCCTCGCCCTGTATCTGGAGGCGCACCCGGAGGCCACCGCCGAGGAGGCGACCGCGGCGGTGGTCGCGGCGGCCGAGGAGGGGGCGGTGACCGACCCGGGCAGCGGCTCGCCGGACAAGTTCCTGGACGTCACCGGCCTCGGCGCCCTCGCCCCCTGAGCCCCGGAGCCCGCGGGCGGTCGCGGGGCGGTGCGCACCCCGGCGGCCGCCGCGCTCCGGGACGCGCGGCGTTCCTCCGTGGGGGAGGAACGCCGCGCCCCTGCGCGAGCGGTGAGGCGGTTACGTGGCCCGCCAGTACCCGAGGGAGTTGACCCGCTGCTTGGGCACGCCCAGTTCCTTGCGCGCCCAGCTGCTGAGGGCGCGGGTGGTGGCGGTGTCGCAGGCGATCCAGACGTAGGCCTCGGCGGGGTCCGAAATCAGCGCCGGGAGCGCGGACTTGACGGTGTCGACGAGGTGGCGGCCCTCGTTCTTGCGGGCCACGTGGTGCAGCTCGTGCTGAACGGGGTCGACGCGGAAGGGCAGTTCGCGGTCCCCCTCGTGGGAGGTCTCGAACCAGATGGTGGCCGGGGTCCCGTCGAGCGCGGTGAGCAGGGAGTTGATGGCGGGCAGCGAGGCGGGGTCGCCGATGACGAAGATCCGGCCGGGCGCGGGGTCCGGCGCCTCGAAGCCGGTGCCCTGGAGGGTGGCCTCGATGGTGTCGCCCTCCTTCGCGGCGCGCGCCCAGCGCACGGCGGTGCCCTCGTGCTGGGCGAACGCCATGCTGAAGGTGCCCTGTTCGGGGTCCGGGTCGACCAGGGTGTAGGCGCGCTGGTGCGGCTTGCCCTCGTTGCGGAACCAGAGCCGTACCCACATCGTGGGGTGCACTCCGGTCTGGCGGAGCATGCCGCCGTCGGTGAAGTGCAGCCGCAGGAAGTTCCCGGTCACCTGCTCGCTGCCGGTGACCGTGAACACGAAGTCCTTGCCCCGGAACAGCTTGAGGACAGCGCCCTCCCAACCGTGCCCCACGTCGTTCTCCTCCCCTGAGACAGTTTGGTTAGGTTAACCTAACCTACTCTCGGGTTCAGGGGCAGCCCCGGGGCGGCCGGGCCGCTCAGCCCAGCCGGGCGAGGACCTTGTCCGGGGTCAGGGGCAGGTCGCGGATCCGTGCGCCCGTGGCGTGGCAGACCGCGTTGGCGACGGCCGCGGCGGTGCCGACGATGCCGATCTCCCCGATGCCCTTGCTGCCCATCGGGTTGAGGTGCGGGTCCTCCTCCTCGATCCAGTGCGCCTCGATCGCCGGGACGTCCGCGTGCACCGGCACGTGGTACGAGGCGAGATCGCTCTCGGTGAAGTCGCCGAAGAGGGGGTCCATGCCGCTGTGCTCGGTCAGCGCCATGCCGAGCCCCATGGTCATACCGCCGGTGAACTGGGAGCGCGCCGTACGGGAGTTGAGGATGCGCCCGGCCGCGTAGACCCCGAGCAGGCGGCGCACCCGGACCTCCCCGGTGACCGTGTCCACCTGGACCTCCGCGAAGTGCGCCCCGAAGGCGTGCCGGGAGTAGGCGGACCCGCGGCGCGTCTCCTGCTCGGTGTCGGCGGTGACGGTGACGCCCTCGGCCGGGATCCGGCCGCCGAGTTCGGCGAACCGGGCGCGCAGTGCCTCGCAGGCCTTGTGCACCGCCCAGCCCCAGGAGCCGGTGCCCGAGGAGCCCCCGGCCAGCGAGGCGCTGGGCAGATCGCTGCGGCCGATCTCCACCTCGACGTTCTCCACCCGGGTCTCCAGGGCCGCGGCGGCGATCTGGGTGAGCACGGTGCGGGCCCCGGTGCCGATGTCGGTCGCGTTGATCCGCACCCGGTAGCCGCCCTCGGGGCTCGCGTGCGCCTCGGCGTGGGAAGGGCTCAGATAGACGGGGTAGGTGGCGGCGGCGACCCCGGTGCCGAGCAGCAGCGGGCCCTCGCGGGTGGCGCCGGGCCGGGGGTCGCGCCGCTCCCAGCCGAAGCGCTCGGCGCCCTCGCGCAGGCAGTCGGCGAGGTGCCTGCTGCTGAACGGGCGGCCGCTGTCGGGTTCCTCCGCGGGCTCGTTGCGCAGCCGCAGCTCGATCGGGTCCACGCCGAGGAGCTGGGCGAGTTCGTCCATCGCCGACTCCAGCGCGTACATGCCGGGCGCCTCGCCGGGGGCCCGCATCCACGAGGGGCTCGGCACGTCGAGCGGGGCCACCCGGTGCACGGTGCTGCTGTGCGGGGAGGCGTACATGATCCGGGCGGGGACGGCGGCCTGCTCCACGAACTCCTTGAGGGTGGAGGTGTGGGTGGCGATCTCGTGGCCGACCGCGGTGAGCGAGGCGTCGGCATCGGCGCCGAGCCGCACCCGGTGCAGGGTGGGCGCCCGGTGGCCGACCACCGCGGGCAACTGGCGCCGGGGCAGGGCGAGTTTGACCGGGCGGCCGGTCTCCCGGGCGGCCATCACCGCGAGGACCAGCTCGGGCCGGGGCGTGCCCTTGGACCCGAAGCCGCCGCCGACGTGCTCGGAGACCACGGTCACCTGCTCCGGTTCGAGGCCGAAGAGCGCGGCGGCGGTCTCTCCGGCCAGGGTGGCGCCCTGGCTGGAGTAGTGCACCCGAAGCCGCCCCTCGCGCCACTCGGCGGTGCAGGCGTGCGGCTCCATCGGGTGGTTGTGCAGCGGGCCCACCCCGTACGAGGCGTCCAGGCGCACCGGCGCCTCGGCGAAACCGGAGCGGAAGTCCCCGCGCTCGCGCACCGCAGGGAAGCCGCCGTTGACCTCCTCGGGGACGTAGAGCGCGGTGTGCCCGGCGTCGAGGACCACCTCGTGCGCCTCGATGTCGTAGTCGAGGTGCACGGCGGCGGCTCCCTCCCGGGCCGCTTCCAGGGTGTCGGCGACGACCAGCGCGACATACCAGCCGCGGTGCGGCACCCGGTCGTCCTGGAGCACCGCGAGGACGGGGTCGTCCGCGGGCGCGAGGCGGGGCGCGTTGTGCGGGGTGAGCACGGTCAGGACGCCGGGGATGTCCAGGGCGTCCGCGGTGTCCACCGATACGACCCGGCCCCGGGCGACCCCGGCGGGTACCGGCCAGGCGTAGGCGCAGCCGGGCGGGGTGTGCTCGGCGGCGTAGCGGGCGGCTCCGGTGACCTTCAGCCGGGCCTCGTGGCGGACGACCGGCTCGCCGAGGGCGTGCGGTGTGGGGCTCATGGCGGTCCTTCGGTAGCGGCCTTGCGGCGGGTCGTGGGGGTCCGGCGGCGGCCCGCCGGCGCGGCCGGGCCGGTGGCGCTCATCGCTCGCGGGCGGCGAGCGCGGCGAGTTCGTCCACGGCGAGGTTGCGGGCCAGGGTCACCTTGAAGCCGTTGTCGCGCAGCGGGCGCGCGGCGGCCAGTTCGGCGTCGACGGCCGCGGTGAAGGTCTCCCGGGTGGCGGGCGCGCCGAGCAGCACCTCCTCGGCGGCGTGCGCGCGCCAGGGCCGGGGCGCGAGCCCGCCGAAGGCGAGGGCGGCGTGGTGCACGACCCCGTTGCGCACCTCCAGGACGGTGGCGGTGGAGACCAGCGCGAAGGCGTACGAGGCGCGCTCGCGGGCCTTGCGGTAGTGCGAGAGCGCGGCGGGGTTCGCGGGCGGCAGCCGCACGGCGGTGATCAGTTCGCCGGGCCGGATCACGGTGTCCCGCTCGGGGCTGTCGCCCGGCAGCCGGTGGAACTCGGTGACCGGCACCGTCCGGTCGCCCTCGGGCCCGTGCAGCTGCACCGCGGCGTCCAGGGCGGCGAGCGCCACCGCCATGTCGGAGGGGTTGGTGGCCACGCAGTGCGCCGAGTGGCCGAGGACGGCCAGCTCCCGGTGGGCCCCGTCGATCGCGGGGCAACCGGAGCCCGGCAGGCGCTTGTTGCAGGGCTTGGAGGTGTCCTGGAAGTAGGGGCAGCGGGTGCGCTGGAGGAGGTTGCCCGCGGTGGTGGCCGCGTTGCGCAGCTGGCCGGAGGCGCCGGAGAGCAGGGCCTGGGAGAGCACCGGATAGCGGTCGATCACGGCCGGGTGCGCGGCCAGTTCACTGTTGCGTACCGTCGCGCCGACGGTCAGCGAGCCGTCGGGCAGCTCCTCGACCACGTCGAGCTGGAGCCCGCTGACGTCGACCAGGAACTCGGGGGTCTCCACGCCGAGCTTCATCAGGTCGACGAGGTTGGTGCCGCCCGCGAGATAGCGGGCGCCGGGGTGCCCGGCGCAGGCCCGGACGGCCTCGTCGGGGGTGGCGGCCTTGACGTAGGCGAAGGGTTTCACGCGGCGTCCTCCGGTTCCCCGACTGTCCCGAACGGCTCGGTGGCGCCCGGGAGTTCGGCGCTCCGGGCGGCGGACTCGATCGCCTCGACGATGCGCGGGTAGGCGCCGCAGCGGCAGAGGTTGCCGCTCATCCGCTCGCGGATCTCCTCCGGGCTGAGCGCTCCGGGTGCGCGGGCGGCCTCGGCGGGCGGGGTGACGTGCGAGGGGTGGCCGCGCCGCGCCTCGTCGAGCATGCCGAGCGCGGAGCAGATCTGGCCGGGTGTGCAGTAGCCGCACTGGAGGGCGTCCCGTTCGGCGAAGGCCTCCTGGAGGGGGTGCAGCCGCTCGCCGTCCGCGAGGCCCTCGACGGTGGTGACCCGGGCGCCCTGGTGCGCGACGGCCAGCGCCAGGCAGCTGTTGACCCGCACCCCGTCGAGCAGGACCGTGCAGGCGCCGCACTGGCCGTGGTCGCAGCCCTTCTTGGAGCCGGTCAGGTCCAGGTGCTCGCGGAGCACGTCGAGGAGGGTGGTGCGGTGGTCGAGGTCCAGTTCGCGGCGGACGCCGTTGACGTGGAGGACGACCCGGGAGCGGTTGCCCGGCCTGCTCTCGGTGCCCATCAGCGGGGTGGTCCGGCTCATGCGTGGCTCTCCAGTTCCAGCTGGACTTCCTTCTCCTGGTCACCGGCCGCGGTGCCGACCACGCGGACCGCGAAGGCCGAGGTCAGCGTGGAGCGCAGGCTCTCGACGGCCGCGTAGCCGCCCTGGACGGTGGCCGTCACCGCCGCGCCGAGGCGGGCCGGTGCGGGCCGCTCGTGGACCTCGGAGACGTCGAAGGTGGCCGTCCACACGGTGGTGCGCCCGTCCGCGGACTCCTGGGGCTTGTCGTCGGCCTCCCGGTCGGAGGTGTAGGCGGTGCGCAGCGCGCAGAACACGGTGTGCGCGTCGCCGCCCGCCCTGCCGCCGATCTCCACCACGACCTGGCTCGCGGGGTCGTCCGCTCGGTTCACGGGGTGCATCCTTCCCTCTGCTGCTGCTCCCTCGGGGCCGCTCGCTCCGGTCGTGGACCGGCGGGCGCCGTACCGCGCGGCCGCGCGGATCCCCCTCCAGGCTCGGGCCCGCGCGCCGAGTCTGCGACCGGAAGGAGGGCGCGCGGGCGGCGGCCGCCCGGTGGCAGGCGCCACCGGCGCACCCGGGGGGTGCGGCCGGGAGGGTGAGACCGGGCCGCGTGTCCGGGCCGGAATCGGGGGCATCCGGGAGAGATGAAGACGGCGAGAGCATCCAGCAGACGTGCCCGTTCCGAAGCGCGGAGAGCGGCGGACAGCACCGCGGTCAGGACCGGCGCCCGGGCGGGCTTCGCCGCCCGCGGCGCCCTCTACCTCCTGATCGCGGTGCTGTCCCTGCGCATCGCCTTCGCCGACGGCGGGGGCAAGCAGGCCGACCGGGGCGGCGCCCTGAAGGAACTCTCCGGCCAGCCCTTCGGCAGCGTCCTGCTGTGGACGCTGGGCATCGCCCTCGGCGGCATGGCCCTGTGGCGCTTCTCGGAGGCGGCCTTCGCCACCACCGGCACCGAGCACAAGGCACGCGGCCGGGCGCTGGCCGCCGCGCGGGGCCTGTTCTACGCCTTCGTCTGCTACTCGGTGCTGTCCTACGCGGTCGGCAGCAAGGACAGCGGCAGCGGGGAGAGCGACGACCAGTCGCAGGACGTGACCGCGCGGGCCCTGGAGTGGACGGGCGGGCAGTGGATCGTCGGCCTCGCCGGTGCGGCGGTGATCGGGGCCGGGCTGACCATCGCCGTGCGCGCGGCCCTGCGCAAGTTCCACAAGCATCTGAAGCTCTCGGAGATGTCCCGTCCCGTCCGGCGGGCCGTGGACATCACCGGGGTGGTCGGCGGTGTCGCGCGCGGTCTGCTCTTCGCGAGCGCCGGCGGCTTCGCGGTGCGGGCGGCCGTCGAGCACAAGGCGGGGCAGGCCAAGGGCATGGACGACACCCTGCGGTCCTTCGTGGAGATGCCGGCCGGGCCCTGGCTGCTCGCCCTGATCGCGGTGGGCCTCGGGGCCTTCGGCGTCTTCTCCTTCCTCAGCGCCAGGTGGCGCAAGGTCTGAGCACCCGGCGGGAACGGATCGGGGCCGCCACCCGCGAAGGGTGGCGGCCCCGATCCGCTGTGGACCGACGGTCCCGCGGGCTCAGGCGTCGTTGTCGATGCCGGTGACCGCGGTCGGCCCGAGGGGGGCCTCCTCCTCGGTGAAGCCGATGTCCGCGAGGGCGCGGGCGGCGAGTTCCTTGGCCGCGGTCTCGGCGGCGTGCGCGTTCTCCGCCTCGACCTCCAGGCGCAGGCTGAAGGTGCCGCCCTCGCGCACCGTCAGGATGTCCAGGTCCTCCTCGGCGCCCAGCTCGGTGCGCTGCGGGTCCCTCGGGCGCAGGCCCCTGAGCAGTTCGGCGCGCGCGGGGCCGGTCAGCTCTTTGAGGAACGTACCGGGCACGGTGATGACGAATGTGGTCACAGCAACTCCTCGGCATCGGTGGTGCGTTCAGGGCCGGGCGGCGGCCGTCTCGGCGAGGTTGCGGAACTCGCTGAGGTCGTGGTGGGCGAGGACCGAGTCGAGATGGGTCAGCGCGCCCAGGTGCTCCACGAAGCCGTGCGGGTCGTAGTCGATCTGCAGGCTGATGCGGGTGGCGGTGTCGCTCAGCCGCAGGAAGGTGACCACCCCGGCGTGGTGGACGCCTTCGGTCGTCCGCCAGGCGATGCGCTCGTGCGGCAGGACCTCGGTCAGCTCCGCGACGAAGTTCTTGTCCGCGCCCGGCAGCGAGAGCTGCCAGGCGAAGCGCCGGGCGTCCAGGGGTTCCACCAGGCGGACGTGGCTGAGGAACTTCGGCCACTGGGTGACGTCACTCCACAGTGCCCAGCTGACCTCGACAGGTGCCTCGATGTCCACGGTTTCGGCAAGCGATGACGACACGTTCTCTCCTGACAACTCGACGGTCCCCACCGGCTACCCCGCCTCGGGCCGGCTATCCCCGCCGCATACGCCGATGGTCCGCGTACCAGCAGGTACGCGGACCATCGGCCGGGCCGCGCGCCCTCACGGGCGCCTTGGCGCCCCCTCGCCAGGGGCAACCGGCAGTGCTACCGCACGAGTTCCGGGTAGAAGTCGCGCTTGCCGCCGGACTTGTCGCGCAGCTTGGCGAGCATGCTGCACGGGTACTCGATGACCCAGTAGCTGACGACGGCCGCGGCGAAGGCGCAGACGACGACGATCAGGGCGCCGAGCGGGTAGAGGTTCTGCGAGCCGGGCAGCAGGCCCGAGTCGTTCATCCACAGCATCACGGGCTCGTGCCACATGAAGAGGCTGTAGCTGACCAGGCCCGCGTAGCCGAGGAAGCGCACCCGCAGCAGGGCGTGCCAGCGGATGGTGGCGGCCGTGTGCACGACGCTGTACATCAGCACGGTCCACATCAGGCTGGTGAGCGGGTGGTAGAAGGTGAAGGTCAGGTTCTCCGGCTTGGAGACGAAGGACAGCCAGTACGCCCCGCCGAGCGCGAGCACCGACAGCAGGATCGAGGTACGGCCGCGCAGCAGCCCCCGGTTGCCGAGCGCCACCATGATCACGGCGAGCGCCATGCCCGCGGCGAAGCCGCCGAACCGGGCCTGCGGACCGAAGTAGACCGGCCAGTCGGTGTGCGGGATCTCCAGGACCCAGTGCGCGTACGAGATCCAGGCCACCGGTGCCGCGAAGAGCAGCACGCAGGCGCCCAGGCAGAAGGCGATCCGGGTGGCGCGGGCGCGCAGGTGCTTGCAGGCGCGTACCGCGAGCGGCCCGGCGATGACCAGGAACAGGTAGAACACGACCTCCAGCGACAGGGACCAGGCCGGGCCCAGGGTGAAGAAGATCTGCTCCCGGTCGAAGACATGCGTGAACGTGAGGTGTTCGAGCAGGTCGAGCCAGTTGCCGGGCAGGCTGGAGTTGCGGGTCGACCAGACGAAGAGGACCGCGAGGAAGTACAGCGGCACGATCCTGATCACGCGGCGGAAGAGGAAGTCCCCCGCGGGGCGGGTGGAGCCGCCGTCGATCGCCGCCCGCGCGTAGGCGATGGTCAGCAGGTAGCCGGAGGTCACGAAGAAGAAGTCGATGACCTCCAGGGAGATCAGCGAGCCGATGTACTTGTTCTCGATCGGCGGGTGGGAACCGCTCGCGTCGTAGCGGTAGTAGAGCTGCCAGACGTGGAAGACCACGGTGCTGAGGGCCGCGATGCCGCGGAAGCCCTGGATCTCGTCGGCCTTGCCGCGCGGGCCGGGGGCCTTCGGACCGGAGTCCGCCTTGGCCCGGGGCGGTGCCGCGCCGGTGGCCGTGCTGGTGGCGGTCGTCACGCCCGCTCACCCGCCTTCGCGGCGGCCGCGCGCGGGGTGACCCGCCACTGCCGCTCGCCGAGCGCCTCCTTCAGGGCCGCGTGCCGGGCCAGGATGTTCTTGAAGTGGGTGTAGAAGACCGTGGTCAGCAGCATGTAGGTCCAGAACCACCGGCGGCGGCGCTTGAGTTCGGGTATCGCGAGCCGCCAGGCGAAGGCCGCCTGGATGACGCCCGCGGAGAGCGTGAACATCATGGCGAGCAGGCAGATGGGCACCGCCCAGTCCAGGTCGGCGGGGCCGCCCTCCTTCCAGACGGCGTAGCCGAGCACCGGCAGCATCTGGAGGGTCAGCCAGGGCTGCAGTTCGCGCCAGCCGAGCAGGACGAGCAGGCCGAGCTTCTGCCGCCGGGTGAAGACCGGGGAACGCAGCGCCTGCCACAGGTGCTTGAGGGAGACCTGGAGCCAGCCCTGGGCCCAGCGGGAGCGCTGGTTCCACAGCGATGTGAGGTTGGTGGGCGCCAGTTCGCGCGAGACCAGGGTGCGGTCCACGGTGAAGCGGGTGCCCTCCTTGAGGGCGCGCATGGTGGAGTCGATGTCCTCGGTGAGCATCGAGCCGTGCATCCGGGTGCGGGCCAGGGCGTCGGTGCGCCAGAAGCCGTTGGAGCCGCCGAAGACGCCGAAGTCGTACAGGCGGGTGCGGCCGGGGTGGCTGACCGCGTAGATGGCCTCGAACTCGACGGCCACCATCTGGGCCACCCAGGAGCTGTCGCCGTTGCGGATCACGCAGTGGCCCTGGACCACCTCGTAGCCGTTGGAGAGCCAGTGCCAGGCGCGCCGGAAGGAGTCCGGTGCCGGGTGGTGGTCCGCGTCGAAGATGCCGACGAACTCACCGCGCACCCGGGTGACGGCCGCGTTGACGTTCTGCGCCTTGGAGGTGCTGCCCTGCACCTCCATCAGGACGAGCCGCGGGTCGCGGCGGGCCATCTCGCGCAGGGTGTCCTCGACCGGCAGCGGGTGCGGGGTGTTGTAGGCGAGGACCACCTCCAGGTGGTTGGGGTAGTCCAGGGCCAGGAAGGACTCGACGGTGTCGACGATGGTCGCGGCCTCGTTCGGGAGGTACGCGGCTATCACGGCGCTGGCGGGCGGATAGGGCTGGCCCGGCTTGCTGGGCCGCGGCGGCGCGTCCAGCGAGAACAGGCACTCCACGATGATCAGCAGCGCGGAGACGATGAGACCGGCGACCACCACCCAGTACATGGCGGAGCCGAGGTCGAAGCCGAGCCGGTAGGTCTGGGTGTAGACGAGGAAGGGCAGGCCGACCCCGACCAGGAGGACGACCAGCGGGGAGAGCGCGTTCAGCAGGGCGCGCACGCCGCGTATCCCGGAGTGCCTGCGGTGCCGGGGCCCGCGCATCGAGGGGACGTACATCACGGGCCGCAGATCGCGGTGGCTGAGCGCCTCCGCGGTGGCGTCGAGCGCCTGCTCCACGGCGAGTTCGGGGTCCTCGGGGGCGGCGGTCAGCGGCTGCCAGCCGATGGCGGGCGTCAGGCGGACGTTCTCGTCGGCCACCACGAAGCGGGTGCCGGCGGCGGCGCTGGCGAACTGCTGGAGGCCGCGGCGCGCGCTCTCCTCGTCGACGCCGGGCATCAGGATCAGCAGATGGCCCGACTCGTCCCAGCCGAAGCGGTCCCAGGCGCTGCCGATCTTCTCGGCGACCCCGGCGAGGCGTTCGGCGACCTCGCGCCGCACGCGCGGGCCGAGCCGCGACTCCAGGGCGGCCATCTCGGCGACGGCGACCACGGCCACGATGCCGCCCTTGCGGCCGGAGGCGGGCCTGCCCAGCTCCTTGCTCAGCTCGTCCAGGAAGTGCGAGCGCGAGTAGAGGCCGGTGCGCGGGTCGAGCAGCAGGCTCTCCACGGGCACCGGCACCCGGTGCCGCTTGGCCTCGATACGGGCCGCGAGTTCGAAGGGGTCGGCGGACTCGGGCAGGCAGTCGTCGGCGCCGTGCTGGAGGACGTCGACGACCTCGGAGGGCGCCGGGTCCTTGCTGAGCACGAGCAGCGGCAGGGCGCGTCCCGCGGGGGCGGCGCGCACCTCCCGTACGACCTCGATGCCCTGCTGCCGCGCGCCGAGCGCCACGATGGCGTCGGGCGGGGCCTGCTGCAACTGCGGTCCTATCTGGCCCGGTACGGCCTGGCGGACCTCGTGCCCGGTGGAGACGAGGCCCTGGACCACGCGCTCCATGCGCGGGCCGGGGAAGCCGACGGCGAGCACGCTGCCCGCCTGGGAGCCGCCGTCCCGCCGGGGGCGGGGTGCCGGGGGTGCGGCGGGAGCGGCCGTCTGGGGACCGGACTGGTGCGAAGTGAGCACCTGGATTCCTTCCGTACGTCGGTCGCCGAAGTCCGTCAGGCCCGGAGAGTGCGCTCTCCTTCACCGCGCTCACCGGCATGTGGGGGTTGCCGGGAGGAACAGAGTGCGGGGCCGCTCGGCTGTGGGGGTACCGGGCGTGCTCCCGCGGGCGGGAGGCACCGGATGCTCCGGCGCTGCCGGGCTTCGGCCGGGTTTGCGGGGTCCGTCGAGGTGCGCGAGGGCCGGGCGAGCGGGCCGCATCCGGGGTCGGGGGGTGCGGCGGGGCCGTCGTCGACAGCGGCGACGGGGCGGGCTCACCGAGTGGGTCGGGGTCGGTGGCCCGGGCGCCCGGCTGGGTGCCTCAGCGCGTGGTACGGGGTCTGCTTCTTCGCCCGTCCCTCGGGGTGCGGCAGGAGGGGCAGTGGTGGGGGGCTGCGCTGCCCGGGGCCGCGGCGCGGGCGAGGAACCCGCGGACGGCACGGAGCACCGGGCCGCCGGAGAGCCGCAGTTGCGCGGCGCGCGCGGCCGAGCGGTCGCGGCAGCAGGCCTTGCGGGGTGCTGCCGCGGTCGGATGCGCGCAGGCCGCGGTCCGCGGCGGGGTCTGGGCGACAGTGCCCGGCCCGCCGGGTCGTGGGCCCGCGTGCACGAGGTGCGGGGACCGGCGCTTCACCGCACGCCTCAACTCACCGAGGCGTGAAACGACAGGCCCCCGGAGGGCGCGTGCGCGCTCCAGTGGATTCTGCATCTGAGTGGTCCCATCCTGTTCGGATTGTGGGGGGAGGACCGTCTGGTTGTGGTGTCTCGGTCACCACACCCGGTGGTGACGGGCAGCAACGTTAGCCTCACTCGCCACTGTGACACCACACCCACATCGGCGTAACACGTTCATTACGCGTGGGCGGCCTCTGTGTCGGCCATTCGAAATGCGTTTATTTTCAAGGCGTTTGCCCCTTTCATCCTGCGGGTGTGTGCCATCACACATACTCCGGCGCGGTGTCCGCCTTTCTCCTTTTCTCTCCGTCGAAAACGGCCCGGATCACCCGGCACGGCGTGCAGAAACGTTCCCGAGTAGGACGGGGAAAACGGGGTCCGGTTCCCGGCCTCGAAATATGGACACAGAATCCACGCTTTCTCGCCGCGCCCCGCACACGCGTACTCCCGGTTTATCGCGCAACTATTGCCCGGCGGCAAGGAGTCGGGGGAGAACCGTGCTCAGCCGGTGAGGACGCTGCCCGCGCCGGGCACCTCGCGGTGGATCGGCGTGTGCGCCCCGGTGAGCGGCCGGCCGCTGCCGCCGTGCCGGGCCGCCACGATCTCCGCGACGATGGAGAGCGCGGTCTCCTCCGGGGTGCGCGCCCCCAGGTCGAGCCCGATCGGCGAGCGCAGCGGGGCGAGTTCGGCCTCGCTCAGCCCCGCCTCGCGCAGCCGGCCGAGCCGGTCGAGGTGGGTGCGGCGCGAGCCCATGGCGCCGACGTAGGCGAGCGGCCTGCGCAGGGCGAGGGCGAGCAGCGGGACGTCGAACTTGGCGTCGTGGCTGAGCACGCAGACCGCGGTGCGCGCGTCCGTGGTCGTGCGGGCGAGATAGGAGTCGGGCCACTCGACGACGACCTCGTCCGCCTCCGGGAAGCGGGCGGGCGTGGCGAAGACCGGCCGCGCGTCGCAGACGGTGACCCGCATGCCGAGGAACTTCCCGGCCCGTACCAGCGCCGCCGCGAAGTCGATGGCGCCGAAGACAAGGAGCCGGGGCGGCGGCGTGGAGGACTCCACGAAGAGCGTCACCGGCTCCCCGCAGCGCTCCCCCTCGGCGCCGGTGAGGACGGTGGCGGTGCGGCCCGCGTCGAGCAGGGCGCGGGTCTCGGCGAGGGCGCCGCGCGCGAACGCCTCCCCGCCGCCGAGGCTCCCGAGCACCTCGCCGCCGGGGCGCAGCAGCAGGGCCCGGCCGAGGAGTTCGGGCGGCCCCGAGGTGACCTGGGCGAGCGCCGCGCTGGTCCCGGCGGCCCCGGCCTCGTAGGCGGCGGCGAACACCTCGCGCTGCGCGGGGTCGGCGGGCGGCGGCGCCACGAAGACGTCGAGTTCGCCGCCGCAGCTCAGCCCCGCGGCGAAGGCGTCCTCGGCCGCGTAGCCGAAGGTCGTCAGGACCGGCACCCCGGTGTCGAGGACCTCGCGGCACAGTTCGTAGACGCTCGCCTCGACGCAGCCGCCGGAGACCGAGCCGAGCGCGGTGCCCGCCGCGTCGACGGCGAGCGCGGCACCCGGGCCGCGCGGGGCGCTGCCGCGCACCGCGACCACCGTGGCCACCGCGAACTCGCGCTTCTCGGCGGTCCAGCGGGCAAGGTCCGCGGCGATGTCGAGCATCTGCTTCTCCCGTCGGTACGAGGGCCGGGTACCCGAGTCTGGGTCAGCCGGAGCCGGTGAGGTGCTCGGGACGCACCGGTGTCCGGGTGAGGGCGAGACCGGTGGCGGCGCGTACCGCGGCGAGCACGGCGGGGGTGGCCGAGAGGGTGGGTGCCTCGCCCGCGCCGCGCAGCCCGTAGGGGGCGTGCGGATCGGCGAGTTCGAGGACGTCGACGGGCAGCTCGGGGGTGTCGAGGATGGTGGGGATCAGGTAGTCGGTGAAGGAGGGGTTGCGCACCCGGGCGGTGGCCGGGTCGACGAGGATCTCCTCCATCAGCGCCATGCCGAGGCCCTGCACGGTGCCGCCCTGGATCTGCCCGACCACGGCCTGCGGGTTCATCGCCTTGCCGACGTCCTGGGCGCAGGCCAGCTCCACCACCCGTACCAGGCCGAGTTCGGTGTCCACGTCGACGACCGCCCGGTGCGCGGCGAAGGAGTACTGCACATGGCCGTCGCCCTGGCCCGAGTGCCGGTCGAAGGGGCGGGTGGGCCGGTGGCGCCACTCCACCTCCTGCTCCACGGCCTCCGCGCCGAGGATGTCCGCCACCGCGGCGAGCACCTCGCCCTCGGCGGTGACCACCTTGCCGCCGTCCAGGGCGAGGCCGGGCGCGGACCAGGCGGGGTGCCGGTCGCCGAAGCGCCGCCGCCCGCGGGCGAGGACCTCCGCGCGGACCTGGACGCAGGCCTCGCGGACCGCTCCCCCGGTGACGTAGGTCTGGCGGGAGGCCGAGGTGGACCCGGCGGAGCCGATGGCGGTGTCGGCGGGGCGCAGGGACACCCGCTGGACGCCGAGTTCGGTGCGGGCGATCTGGGTGTGCACGGTGACGCCGCCCTGGCCGACCTCGGCCATCGCGGTGTGCACGGTGGCCACCGGTTCGCCGCCGAGCACCTCCAGGCGGACCCGGGCGGTGGAGTAGTCGTCGAAGCCCTCGGAGAAGCCGACGTTCTTGATGCCGACCGCGTAGCCCACCCCGCGCACCACGCCCTCGCCGTGGGTGGTGTTGGACAGGCCGCCGGGCAGCAGCCGGATGTCGGGGCCGTCCGCGCCCTCGGACCGCCAGGGCTCGGCGGGCGGCAGCGGGCGCGCCTTGACCCGGCGCAGGAGTTCGGCGACCGGGGCGGGCGAGTCCACCCGCTGCCCCGTGGGCATGACGGTGCCCTGCTCCATGGCGTTGATCCGGCGGAACTCCACCGGGTCCAGGCCGAGTTCGGCGGCCACCTTGTCCATCTGCGCCTCGTAGGCGAAGCAGGCCTGCACCGCGCCGAAGCCGCGCATCGCCCCGCAGGGCGGGTTGTTGGTGTAGAGCGCGAGCGCTTCGAGGGCGACGTCCTCGACGGCGTACGGGCCGAGCGCGAGGGAGGCGGCGTTGCCGACCACGGCCGCCGAGGTGGAGGCGTAGGCGCCGCCGTCCAGGACGATCCGGCAGCGGACGTGGGTGAGGCGGCCGTCGCGGGTGGCGCCGTGCTCGTAGTGCAGCCGGGCCGGGTGGCGGTGCACATGGCCGAAGAAGGACTCGAAGCGGTCGTAGACCATCTTCACCGGGCGCCCGGTGCGCAGCGCGAGCAGGCAGGCGTGGATCTGCATGGACAGGTCCTCGCGCCCGCCGAAGGCGCCGCCGACCCCGGCGAGCGTCATCCGCACCCGCTCCTCGGGCAGTCCGAGCACCGGCGCGATCTGCCGCAGGTCGGAGTGGAGCCACTGGGTGGCGACGTACAGGTCGACGCCGCCGTCCTCGTCCGGCACCGCGAGCCCCGACTCGGGGCCGAGGAAGGCCTGGTCCTGCATCCCGAACTCGTAGTCGCCGCGCACGATCACATCGGCGCGGGCGGCCGCCGCCTCCGCGTCGCCGCGCAGCACGGGCTGCCGGTGCAGGATGTTCGGGTGCGGTACGTGGGGGGCGTGCGGGTCCTCCCGGTCGGGGTGCAGGACCGGGGCGCCGGGGGCGGTGGCGCTCGACTCGTCGGTGACGACGGGGAGTTCGCGGTACTCCACCCGGATCAGGGCGGCCGCGCGGCGGGCGATCTCCGGGTGGTCGGCGGCGACCAGGGCCACCGGCTCGCCGTGGTGGCGGACCCGGTCGCGGGCGAGCACCGGGGTGTCCTGGATCTCCAGTCCGTAGTGGCGGACCGGGGCGGGCAGGTCCTCGTAGGTGAGCACGGCGTGCACCCCGGACAGGGCGAGCGCCTCGGTGGTGTCCAGGGAGACGATCTCGGCGTGCGCGAGCGGGGCGCGCAGCAGGCGGCCCCAGAGCATGTCCTCGTGCCACATGTCGGAGGAGTAGGCGAACTCCCCGGTGACCTTCAGGGTGCCGTCGGGGCGCGGCGCGGATTCGCCGATGCCGCCGGGGGTGCCGGTGGGCCGCAGCCAGGTGGTGTCGGTGGTCTTCGTCGCCCGGGTCGCCATGGTTCAGCCCGCCTCGCTCTGCCGGGCGGCCGCCAGGCGCACCGCGTCCAGGATCTTCTCGTAGCCGGTGCAGCGGCAGAGGTTGCCGGAGAGCGCCTCGCGGATGTCGGCGTCGCTGGGGCTCGGCTCGCGCTCCAGGAGTTCGTCGGCGGCGACCAGGAGCCCGGGGGTGCAGAAGCCGCACTGCACGGCCCCGGCGTCCAGGAAGGCCTGCTGCACGGGGGCGAGCGGGGCCGCCGAGTCCGCCGGGCGGGCCCGCCAGCGGGCGGCCTCCTCGGCACCGGTGGGCGCGCCGGGGGTGCCCGCGTGCCGGGCGGCGAGGCCCTCGACGGTGAGCACCTCGCGGCCCTCGGCCTGGCCCGCGGCGACCAGGCAGGCGCAGACCGGGATGCCGTCCAGGCGGACCGTGCAGGAGCCGCACTCCCCCTGTTCGCAGGCGTTCTTGGCGCCGGGCAGGCCGAGCCGCTCGCGCAGCAGGAAGAGCAGGCTCTCGCCCTCCCAGACGTCGTCCGCCTCCTGGCGGCGTCCGTTGACCACAAGGTTCACTCGCATCAGGCTGCTCCCTCGGTGCTGCGGGCGCGCTCGCCGTAGGACGTCCAGGTCCAGTGCAGGGTGCGGCGGGCGAGGACCGCGATGGCGTGGCGGCGGTAGTCGGCGGTGCCGCGTACGTCGTCGATGGGGCGGCAGGCCTCGGCGCACAGCTGCGCGAAGCGGGCCGCCGCGGACGGGGGCGGCGGCCGTCCGGTCTCCCAGCAGCGGTGCTCGTCCAGGACGGCGGTCAGGAAGTCCTCGGCGGCCTCGGCCCGCACCGGGGTGGGCGCCGCCGAGCCGATGCCGGTGCGGACGGTCCTGCGGTCGGGGTGCAGGGCGAGCGAGAAGGCGCAGACCGCGATCACCATGGCGTTGCGGGTGCCGACCTTGGCGAACTGCTGCGGCCCGCTGGCCCGGTCGACGCGTACCGCGCGGATGAGTTCGTCGGGGGCGAGGGCGTTGCGCTTGACCCCGGTGTAGAAGTCGTCGATCGGGATGCGGCGGCGGCCGCGCACCGACTCCGCCTCCACCTCGGCGCCCGCCGCGAGCAGCGCCGGGTGCGCGTCACCGGCGGGCGAGGCGGTGCCGAGGTTGCCGCCGACGCTGCCGCGGTTGCGGATCTGCGGGGAGGCGACGGTGTGCGCGGCGAGGGCGAGCGCGGGCAGCTCGTCCCGCAGCTCTTCGATCAGGGTGGTGTACGGCACCGAGGCGCCGATCCGCACCTGCGCCCCGTCCCGCTCGTGGGTGCCCAGCTCGGCGACCCGGCCGAGGTCGAGCAGGTGCGCGGGCCGCAGGTGGTCGAAGTTGAGCTGGACCATCACATCGGTGCCGCCCGCGAGGGGGACCGCCTCGGGGTGCGCGGCCTTGGCGGCCAGCGCCTCGGACCAGCTCGTGGGACGCAGGAACTCCATCAGCCGCTCGCTTCCTGGGGTGTCCGCCGCGGGCGGCGGACCGCTGCCCGGTCCCTCGGATGTGTGCACACGAGGTCCCTCCAGTACACCGCGGTGTACTCCGCCGGGGTCAGTCACCGAAGCCCCGAAGGAGTTGGCTGGCCAGCGGCGGCATCTTGTAGATTCGTATGAACGACGCGTCGGCCCCGCCCGCGGCACCGGCACGCGGGCTCCCCCTCCTGCCGGCGAGACCTCGACACGGATCGGCGGCACCTGCATGCGGCTGCGCACTCTGCTCGACACCGACGCGCTCGGACTGCGGCTGCTCGGCGGCGGCGCCGAGCTGGAGCGCACGGTCCGCGGGGTCATGACGACCGACCTGCGCGACCCCAGCCGCTACCTCTCCGGCGGCGAGCTGGTCCTCACCGGCCTCGCCTGGTGGCGGACGCCCGCCGACTCCGAGCCCTTCGTGCGCATCCTCACCGCCGCGAAGGTGGCCGCCCTCGCCGTCGGCGAGGCCGAACTCGGCGACATCCCCGAGGACCTGGTGCAGGCCTGCGCCCGGCACGGGCTGCCGCTCTTCGCGGTGCACGAGTCGGTGGCCTTCGCGACCGTCACCGAGCACGTCGTACGGCAGGTCTCCGGCGAGCGGGCCGGGGACCTGGCCGCCGTGGTGGACCGGCACCGGCGCCTGATGAGCCCGGGCCCCGCGGGCGGCGGCCCCCAGGTCGTCCTCGACCTGCTCGGCTCCGACCTGGACCTGCGGGCCTGGGTGCTCTCCCCCGCGGGCCGGCTGCTCGCGGGCTCAGGACCCGGCGGGCCCGCCCTGGACGCCGGCACCTGCGCCCGGCTGGCCACCGCGCACCTGGCGGCCACCCGCGCCGGGTCCCGGCCGCCGCACCGGGTCACCGTGGACGGCACCGCCTACGCGCTCTTCCCGGTGCGCGGCAGCGACGCGGCGGGGCGGGACATACGCGAGAGCGTGCTCTCCGACTGGCTGCTCGCGGTGGAGGCGGAGACCGCGGACTGGCCCGCCGAGCGCCTGGACCTGCTGCACGGGGTCACCCAGCTGATCGCCGTGGAGCGCGACCGCAGGGACGCCGCCCGCACGGTGCGCCGCCGCCTCGCGCAGGAGGTCCTCGAACTGGTCCAGTCCGGCGCCCCGCCCGCCGAGACGGCCGCCCGGCTGCGGGTCGCCGCGCCCGTGCTGCTGCCGGGGGTCGGGGCGGCGCCGCACTGGCAGGTGGTGGTGGCCCGTATCGACTGGCAGGCGGCCGGGGAGCAGGGCGCGGGCGAGGAGGGCGCGCACGGGGCCGCCGCGCAGGCGCTCCTGGAGGAGATGCTGCTGGACGCGCCCTCGGCGACGGCGGAGCGGGCCGACCGGATCGCGGTGGCGCACACCGGTGGCGAGGCCGTCGCCCTGGTCCCGCTGCCCGGCCGCGGCGGCGAGGACGCGGACGCGGCCCTCCAGGCGGAGCCGCTGCTCGCCGCGGTCCGCGAACCGCTGGCGGCCGGGCTCGCCGAGGACGGGCGCCTGACGATGGGCGTGAGCGCCGCCGTGCACTCCGCGGAGGGGCTGCGCGGCGCCCTGGAGGAGGCGCGGCACGCCCGCCGGGTGGCCGCCGCCCGCCCGGGCCGGGTCACCGCCGCCGGGCACCAGGAGCTGGCCTCGCACGTCCTGCTGCTGCCTTTCGTCCCCGACGACGTGCGGCGCGCCTTCACCGCCCGGCTGCTCGACCCGCTGCGGAGCTACGACCGCCGCCACCGCGCGGAGCTGATCCCCACCCTGGAGGCCTTCCTGGACTGCGACGGCTCCTGGACGCGGTGTGCGGCCCGGCTGCATCTGCACGTCAACACGCTGCGCTACCGGGTGGGCCGGATCGAGCAGTTGACCGGCCGGGACCTGTCCCGCCTGGAGGACAAGCTGGACTTCTTCCTCGCGCTGCGCATGAGTTGATTCCCGCCGTCCACCGGACCCGGCCGCATACTTTGTGAATTCTTTCACCCAGCCTCTTGGCCCCGGCCGCTCTTCCGTGCTGAGATGCCGCCACGACTCAATGACGAGGCACGCGTTCGGGAGGGCAACGTGGCGGACACCGCCGTGTCTGGCGAGGGAACGACCGCAAGCGACGATCCACTCCAGACCGCGGTATGGCGGCTGCGTTCCCGCGCCTGCTGGACGGACGCCGCGGCCCTGCTCGAACCCTCGGCGGCCCGGCGGGCGGACGCCGCCCTGCACCGCGCCGCGCTGCTCGTCGAGCGCTGCCTGTACACCCGGCAGGGCTGGGGCGAGGCCGAGGACGCGCTCCGCTTCGCCGAGGCCGCCGCGCGCAGCGACGAGGAGCGCGGCGCTGCCGCCTGCGAGCGCGGCCATCTCGCCTACGCGGCCACGCTGATGGGGGTGCGCGACCGCGCCGACGAGGCGCGCGCCGCGCTCGGCAGGGCCGCGGCGCTGCTCGCCCCCGGCTCCCCCGGCCGGGCGCTGCTCGACTTCCGCCGGGGCCTGGTCGCCGAGAACCTCGCCGACTCCCGGCAGTCCGCGCGCGCCGCCTACCGCCGCGCCCACGCGGCCGCCGGTGCCCGCGGCGACGCGCTGCTGCTCTCCTTCACCTGGCGCCACCTCGCCGGAATCGCCCTGCACGAGGGCGAGTTGGCGGAGGCCCGGCACGGCTTCGCGGAGTCCCTGCGGATACGCGAGGAGCTCGGCTACCTGATCGGCGCGGCGCCGGCCCTCGCCGCCCTCGCCGGGGTCGAGCCGGAGCCGGAGGCCAGCAGGCTGCGCGCCGAGGCCGGGCGGCTGCTGCGGCTGCTCGGCGGGGTGCCGGTGTGGCTCGCCGGGGAACTGGCGCAGCCCGCCGCCTGAAGGCCCGCCTGAGCGCCCACCGGGCGGCCTCCGGGTGCCCGCGGGCAGCGAAGTGCTCCGGTACCGTCCCGTACGGGGGGCCGGGACGGTACCGGAGCGGGCGGGGCCGCGGGGGCGGCGCGGCCCCGGGTCAGGGGCGGGCGGCTCAGCGCACCTGGAAGAGGGCCGAGGTCCCGGTGAAGGACTCGATCGTCCCGGCCAGCGGCTTCGCCTCGCCGTGGTAGCGCACCCGGTAGCGGCCCGCGGGGGTGCCCTCCGGGATGTCCCAGGTGACCGTGATCTTCGAGGCGGCGACCCCGTCCCGCTGCCAGCGGAACTTGGTGGACCAGTCCCCGTCGTCGGCGACGGTGCGCCAGTCGCCGCCCTCCAGTCGCTGCACCTCCAGGTAACTCCCGCCGCGGTGCAGGTCGTTGCCCGGATGCGCACCGGCGAAGACCACCTCCACCTGCTCGCCCGCGGTGTAGTTCTCGCGCGGCTGGACGTGCACGTCGCCGAAGTGCTTGAGCAGCGGCGGCGCGTCCAGGACCACGCCCGGCTGGAGCACCAGCTGCTTGCCCGAGAGGTCGGGTGAACCGGGGCCCGGCGGCAGCTCCTTCCCCTCGTGCAGGGCGGTGGCGAGCTGGGCGGCGGTCTGGGTCAGCGCGGCCAGCTGCCAGCGCCCGAAGAGGGTGCTGCCGCCCTCGTACTGCTGGGAGTCGTACTCCTCGGGCGTGGTGACGTAGTGGAAGTAGGAGTTGGTGTACCCGGCGACCAGGACGTCGTCGAGGTCGGCGCCGACGATCGCGGCGACGGCGGTGCGCAGCCGGTACCCGGCGCCGATGGTGACCTCGCCGGGGATGCCGATCAGGTAGAGGCCGCCGATGCGCACCAGCTGGACCGGGACCTGCTCCTGCACCCAGGGGTAGATCTTGTTGACCTCGCCCACCGGTACGAAGATGTCCTTGGGCGCCTGCGCCTGCTTCAGCTCGGGCGAGGCGGTGTAGATCAGGGAGTCGGAGACCGCGTCCCAGAAGGGGTTCTCGCCCTCCTCGAAGCCGGGGAAGGCGGGGCCGTCCTCCAGGCTCCCGGCGGCCATCGAGGCGCCGATACAGGGCAGCGAGGTCCGGTGGGCGCGGCCGTCGCCGGTGAACTCCGGGGCCACCTCGACGTCGGAGAGGTTGATATAGACCAGCCGGGCGTCGACCGCGCCGCTGAGCCTGCGGCCCTGCGCCAACTGGCCCGCGGCGGCCTCGTACTGGCGCAGTCCGCTCTGCCGGGTGTGCGCGAAGTCCTCGGGTGTGGTGGGCGGTCGGAGATCGGTGTTGGGCGACATGTCGCCGCTGTTGGTCTGGGCGAAGGCGGCCACGAAGGAGGGGTCGGCGTCGGCGAGGTAGTCGACCTCCTCCACCTCGCGCTCCCAGTGGTAGGCGGCGTAGCCCTTGTTGTCGGCGCTGATGAGGCGGTTGTCGCCGGACATGCTGGTGCCGTGCACCGGGAACCAGTTGACGGCGCCGACGGTGCGGCCCTCGCGGGCGAGGCGCAGCAGCGAGGAGTGCGTGTCGACCGCGTCCGGGAAGTGGGCCTTGATGTCGTCCTTGTTGAGGTCGAAGGCCACCCGCGACCTGTTGGCGCTGACGCCCTTCAACTCCGCGTGGCTGAGGAAGAGTTCACCGGGGGCGAGATCGGCGTGGGCGCGCTCGGCGGACTCCAGGATGCCGTCGGTGACCGCCGTGAAGGTCTTCTGGTGGAAGCCGAAGGTGGTGGCGTTGTAGAGGAAGTGGTGCGAGTAGCCGCCGGGGCCCGCGTGGGTGTGGGTGCCGGAGAGCATCACGTTCTGCTGGGTGTACAGCTCGCCGAAGCGCTCGCGCAGCCCGCGCAGTACGGCCTGGTGCACGCTCTCGAAGATCATCGGCGAGTCGACCACGCAGAGCAGGACCCGCTTGCCGGTGGACCGGTCCACCACCACGAAGGAGCGGGCGCGCAGCCGGGTGTGCAGCCCCTCGGCCTGCTGGTCGGCGCGGCCGTAGCCCATCATCCCGACCTCGGCCACCTCCCCGGTGGCGTCCGCGACGCCCCGGCCGATCAGATAGCCCTCCTCCGCCGCCGCGGCCCGGGGCGCCGCGCTCGCCGGCTGCGCGGCGGCATACCCGCCGGCGGCGGCCCCGATCCCGGCGACCGCCCCGGCCTTGAGGACCGTACGCCTGCTGCGCCCCTGCCCTGCCTGTGGGTCCATGTGTCTCTCCTGTCGGACGTGGGGGGGGTGACGGCACATCAACTTCACGTGGAAACAAGGGAGTTGCCGTAGAATCGGCCGCCTGCCGACACGTGCGGCGGGCGGCCGGGGACACAGGGCTCCCCCCTCGTACCGGTGAGCGGCGCTGACCGCACCGGCAACATGAACAACGCTCAGGTCCGGGTATTCGTACTCCTCGCCGGGAGCTCCCGCAAGACCCTGCGCGGTACGGAATTCGCGCCGGTCACAGAGGTGCACGTCAGGGCTACCGGCGAGTTCTACTCACGCGTAGGCGGGGCGGGGCAACGGGCGCCCCGGGAAGGCGGGTTCAGTCCCGCGAGCCCGCGAAGTGCTCGCGCACCAGCGACTGCACCACGGACAGGTCGCGGGCCATCAGGGCGTCGAGGAGCGCGGTGTGCTCGGCGGCGTCCGCGAGCAGGTCGGCGCGGCCGCGCGGCGTGGAGCCGCCCGCGAGGGGCCACTGGGAGCGCCGGTGCAAGTCCTCGGCCACCTGCACCAGTTGCTGGTTGCCGGAGAGCGCGAGCACGGCGCGGTGGAAGGCGCGGTCGCACTCGGCGTAGCCCGCGAAGTCCCCCTGGGCGGCGGCCCGTACGGTCGCCTCCGCCTTGGGGCGCAGCGCGCTCCAGCCCTCGGGGGGAACCGTCCGCGCGAGGTCCAGCATGACCGGCACCTCGATCAGGGCGCGCACCTCGGCGAGTTCGGTCAACTCCCGGGGGCTGCGCCGCAGTACCCGGAATCCGCGGTTGGGCATCACCTCGACCGCCCCCTCGGCGGCGAGCTGCTGCATGGCCTCGCGCACCGGCGTGGCCGAGACCCCGAAGCGCTCCGCGAGGGCGGGCGCCGAGTACACCTCGCCCGCGAGGAGTTCACCCTCCACGAGCGCGATACGGAGTCCGGCGAGCACCTGTCCGCGCACCGAGGAGCGGGTGACGACCGGGCGCGGCGGCTCCCCGCCGGGGCGGCCGGGAGCCGGGGGCCGGAAGGCGTGAGCGGCGGTCCTGGCGGCCGGGGTGCGGCCGTCCTCGGGGCCCGGCTGGGCCGGGACCTGGCCGGTGCCCGCCGGGGGGACGCCGGGCGGCGCCGGGGCGGCGCCGGGTGCGGGCAGGCCGGGGGCACCGCGTGCCGCCTTCTCCATCCGGTCCTCCTCGACGGCTCGGCCCTGCTCGGCGGCGCGACCTCGCGCGACGGCGTCCGTTTCGTACCGTTCCGCGAACTCGGGCGGGCGGCCGTTCCTCCGCGGATCCCGCTCTCGCCGTGCAGCACGATAGGCGGCGCGGACCCGAAGGTCACACCCCCTCAGCTCGGGGTAAGGTAAGCCTTACCTGTCAACGATCACGTCTGGGACGGACCTTCATGGCCGCATCGGTGCCCCCCGCCCGCCCCTCCGCAGTCGCGGATTCCTACGCCCGGCTGAACGAGGCCTTCTCCTGGCTGCGCGTCTCCGAACTGGCCGAGGGGGAGAAGGCGCCGAGCGGCGAGGGCTGGACCGGCATCGGCGAACTCACCGCGGGCGGCGCCGCCCTGGACGCCTACCTCCGCTGGGACGAGGAGCAGGTGCTGCGCGACTACGGCGAGCGGGGCCGCCCCGATGTGATCGCCGGTTTCGGCCTGCACCGCTATGCCTACAGCGGCTGCCTGCTGCTCACCCTGCCCTGGTTCCTGCGGCGCCGGGTCCCGCACCTCTCGGTGGCGGACGTCACCTTCCACCGCGAGGAGGGACGGCTCGCGGTGCGCACCGGCGCCTTCAGCTGCCTGCCCGCGGATCCGGCGGCCGCCCTGCCCGGCGCCCGGGTGGTCGCCGACGAGGCGGCCCTGCGCGAGGCCCTCCTCGGCGCCCTCACCGCGCACCTGAGGCCGCTGCTCGACCGCTTCGGACCCCGGATGCGGCGGCGCGGCCGGGCCCTGTGGGGCATGGCCACCGACGACATCACCGAGGGGCTGTGGGCCGCGGGCCGCGCGCTCGGCGAGGAGGACCGGGCCACCCGCGAGCTGTCCCGGCTGCTGCCCGGCGGGACGCTGCCCTACACGGGCGCCGCGGGCTTCCGCGAGCTGCCCGGGCACGACGGGGCCCGCCTGCTGACCAGGGACCGGATCTCCTGCTGCTTCTCCTACACACTGGGCCCCGGCGACACCTGCGACACCTGCCCGCGCACCTGCGACGCGGACCGCCTCGCCCGCCGGCTCGCCACCGCCGTCTGAGCGCCGGACGGCCGGAAAGCACCCCGCCCGCGCGGAAGCGGAATCCGGCCGCGAGGGGCCGCGGTGGCGAAACGGTACGCCGCCGCGCGCGTGCTCACGGCGCCACCCGGCCGTGTAGTCTTGATCGAACTCAACTCCCCTTTTCCGTGCGGGAGTTCGAGTCACCCCCCGTTGCTCCCACCCCATTTGGCGTGTTCTTGGCCGAAAGCGCTCGGCGGCGGCAGCAGATGGGCCACGATGACGCCCGAAACGTCCTACTGCCTGCGAGGGACCCCCGAATGACTCTGAACGACATGGCGCTGTACTGGGTGCTGCCAGGGGCTGCCCTGCTCGGCATCGCCACAGCCGCCACCGTGCTGGTACGGGGCAGGCGCCCCGCCAAGGAGTCCGGCACGGAGGACTCCTGGCAGCGCAGCGAGGAGCGTCGGCGCCGCAAGGAGGTGCTGTACGGCAGCGCCTCGTACGTCCTGCTCTTCTGCTGTGCCGCGGTGGCCGCCGCGCTCTCCTTCCACGGCCTGGTCGGCTTCGGGCGGCAGAACCTGAACCTGTCCGGCGGCTGGGAGTACCTGGTGCCCTTCGGGCTCGACGGCGCCGCCATGTTCTGCTCGGTGCTCGCGGTGCGCGAGGCCAGCCACGGTGACGCGGCCCTCGGCTCCCGCCTCCTCGTGTGGACCTTCGCGGGCGCCGCCGCCTGGTTCAACTGGGTGCACGCCCCGCGCGGCGTGGAGCACGCGGGCGCCCCGGAGTTCTTCGCCGGGATGTCCCTGTCGGCCGCCGTCCTCTTCGACCGCGCCCTCAAGCAGACCCGCCGCGCCGCCCTCCGCGAGAAGGGCCTGGTGCCGCGCCCGCTCCCGCAGATCCGCATCGTGCGCTGGCTGCGCGCGCCCCGCGAGACCTACGCCGCCTGGTCGCTGATGCTCCTCGAAGGGGTGCGCACCCTGGACGAGGCCGTGGACGAGGTCCGCGAGGACCGCAAGATCAAGGGCCAGGAGCGGGTCCAGCGCAAGGACCAGGAGAAGCTCCAGCGCGCCCGCCTCAAGGCCCTCGGCCGCTACGGCAAGGGCGGCTTCGGCAAAGGAGGCCGCCAGGTCGAGCTCCCGCCGGTGGCCGCCACCGCGCCGGAGAGCACCGCACCGGCCGCCGCCCCCGAACTCCCGGTCCGTGCCCGGGCCTCGCTCGCCGCGGTCTCCGGCGGCGGCAAGCCGGTCGTCGACCTCACCGCGGAGGACGACACAATGACCCTCCCGCGACTCGACTCGCTGGAGCGCAAGCTGAAGGACCTTGAGCAGCAGTTCGGCTGAGCGCCCACCGCTCCCCCGTCACGCCGCGTCGGCACCCTCGCCGACGCGGCGTCGTCGTGTCCGGTGCCGGGTCGGGGGGGGTGTCTTCAGCCCTCCTCGCCGAGTTCGAACCAGACGGTCTTGCCTCCGGCCGCGCGGTCCACGCCCCAGGCCCCGGCGAGCATCTCCACCAGTTGCAGGCCCCGGCCGCCCGTCGCGCCCTCGGGGCGCGGGCCCCGCGGCCGCGGTCGGTGGCCCGCGAAGTCCCGTACCTCCACGCGGAGTTGATCCGGCCCGAGGAGTACGGTCAGCACCGCCTCGCCCTCGGTGTGCAGCAGGGCGTTGGTGACCAGCTCGCAGGTGAGCAGTTCTGCCGTGTCCGCGACGGCGGGCCGCCCCCAGCCGGAGACGAGCGCCCTGACCTCCCGGCGCACGGCGGGCACGGCGCGCAGCTCCGCGCGTCCGATTCTTCGGGTGAGTGCCGTACGGCCGGTGCGCAGCGCCGTGCCCGTGGCGCGCACCGCCTGACCCCCGCCGCTCTGATGTCCGGCCGAGCCGGTCCCTCGTATCTGCCTCGTCATGACCCCCGCCTGCATGCCGCTGCCGATCCTTCCTGCTCGAACATCTACACGCAGTGCTTTTCCCTCCCGCGCCCTCCGCCACTCCTGTTGAGCCCCTCCGACTCCTGGAGTTACCCGGGAGTTCACCTCTGGTGAGGGGCCACCGAGCGCACTTCCCGCACAGAAACTCCAGGAAACCTCCCCCGAGGTTCCGGACAACCTTCCTGCTGTCATGTTTTCGCAGGTCAATCGCCCTGGTGCGGGACAACGGAGCCGATGTGCCGCCGCGCGCTGTCCACCATGCGGTCACCGGCTCGTTTGGAGCTGGCCGGAAACGGCAGACTAGAAAGGATGCACGGGGCAGCGGTCCCCTCGGATTCCGGTTCTCACCGACGGCTTTCCGGGTGTGCTGCCCCGCTCCGGCCGTGCCGGGCCGGAGCGCGCAGTCGACCGCCGGGCAGCACTGCCGTGGGGGGTGGAGCGGCCCGGCGGTCTTGTGTCTCTCCCATGGGAGGCCTCACGGAAGGCGATTTCGCCGATGGGCGGATAGACGCGAGCCGTGCGGTGAGAATGGGTGCATGAAGCAGGGGGACGGGAACGCGGGCCACGACGACTGGTGGCGCGACTTGTACGACGAGAGCGCCGAGGACACCGGCGAGGCCTCGTCCGGGGACACGCTCGACGACCGTTTCGCCTCGGCGGCGGGCACACTGCGCCCCGGCCGGACGCCCGGACCGGACTCGGCCCCGGGCACCGGCGACGAACCGGCCGAGCCCCCTGCCGGAAGCACCTGGGACCGCCCTCCGGAGGAGGAGAGCGGATCCCGGGCCCCCGTGCCCGGGCCCCGCGCCGACCCCGACGAAGCGCTCCTGGAACCCGACACGGAACTCCTGCTGCCCGGACCGGGCGCGCCGCCGGCCGACCCGCGCGAGGCATCGGCCGCCCCGTCCGTCCCCGGCGGCCCGCCCCGCACCGCGACCGGCCCCTCCGCCCCGGCGGCAGCCGCGCCCGCCCGCCGACCGCCCCGGCCCCGGGCCCCGTGGGAGCCGCCCGCGGCCCAGCCCTCGCAGCCGCGCACCTTCGCCTCCCGCCCGGCCGCCGCGCCTCAGGAAACGGCGGACGCCCCGGCCCCCGCCGCCGGGCCACCGCCGCGCGTGCGGTACGTGGGCGAGGACCCGCCCGGCTACGAGGCCGAGCCGACCGCGCTCCCGGCGGCCGACCCGGAGGCGTTGGAAGAACTCGTCGCGGACACCGTCCTGGACGGGGCGCGGTACGGCTCCTGCACCCTGCGGGCCGTCTCGGTGCGCGGCGACGCGGCGCGCCACCTGGGCGAGCCGCGGCGGGACAGCCTGCTCACCGCCCGCTTCGGCGAGGGGGAGGACGCCCTCGTCCTCCTCGCGACGGCCACCGGGGCACGCGGCGCGGCCGGTGGCCACCGGGCCGCGGCCGAGGCCTGCGCCTGGCTGGGCGAGGCCGTCGGGCGCAGCCACGCCCGGCTCGCCGAGGACATCCGCGCCGGGCGCCGCGCCGACCTCAAGTCCGGGCTGCAGCGCCTGACCGACCGCAGCCTCGGCAAGCTGCGGGCCCGGGCCCACCAGCAGGGCGCGGACCCGGCGGGGTACACCGCCGTGCTGCGCTGCCTGCTGCTGCCCGCCGATCCGCGCTGCCGCAGCCGGGTCTTCTTCGGGGTGGGCGACGGCGGGCTCCTGCGGCTGCGCGAGGGGCGGTGGGAGGACATCGAGCCGAGCACCGCCGGGGAGACGGCGGATGCCGGGCCGGGGACCGGGAGCGGGCCCGACACCCTGCGCCTGGGCGTGACCGCACCGCCGAGCCCCTATGTGCCCGCCCGCGAGCGCGCCCGCGATCCCTTCCGCTTCCAGGTCTCGGTCGGCCGCCCGGGTGATGTCCTGCTGCTGTGCGGGCCCGGCCTTGCCGCGCCCCTGCGGGGCGAGCCCGCCCTCCTCGCGCACCTGGCCGACCGCTGGCGGGGCCAGGACCCGCCCGGGCTCGCCGATTTCCTGGCGGACACCCAGGTGGGGGTCAGGGGCTACGCGGACGACCGGACGGCCGCCGCGGTGTGGGAGGCGTGAGGGGGCGAGGTGTGCATTGATGGACGGGCGGCGGCCGGTCCATCGGGCGCCGCGGGGCCGAGCGGCGACCTGGAGGTGCGGGCGGGATGGCCAAGCAGAACATCGCCGAGCAGTTCGTGGACATCCTGGTCAGGGCGGGGGTCCGCAGGCTCTACGGGGTGGTGGGCGACAGCCTCAACCCGGTGGTCGACGCGGTGCGGCGCACTCCGGCCATCGACTGGATCCACGTACGGCACGAGGAGACCGCCGCCTTCGCGGCCGGGGCCGAGGCCCAGATCACCGGGAGCCTCGCCGCCTGCGCCGGATCCTGCGGGCCGGGCAATCTGCACCTGATCAACGGCCTGTACGACGCCCACCGCTCCATGGCCCCGGTCCTCGCCCTCGCCTCGCACATCCCCTCCAGCGAGATCGGGCTCAGCTACTTCCAGGAGACCCATCCCGACCGGCTCTTCGCCGAGTGCAGCCACTACAGCGAGATGATCTCCAGCCCGCAGCAGATGCCCCGGCTGCTGCAGACCGCGATCCAGCACGCGGTCGGCCGGAGCGGGGTCAGCGTCGTGACGCTGCCCGGCGACGTCGCCGACCGGCCCGCACCCGAACGCGCCTCGGAACACGCCCTGGTCACCTCGCGGCCCACGGTGCGCCCCGGCGACGCCGAGATCGACCGGCTCGCCGCCCTGATCGACGAGGCGGACCGGGTGACCCTCTTCTGCGGCAGCGGCACGGCCGGGGCGCACGCGGAGGTGATGCAGCTCGCCGAGAAGATCAAGTCCCCGGTGGGCCACGCCCTGCGCGGCAAGGAGTGGATCCAGTACGACAACGCCTACGACGTCGGGATGAGCGGTCTGCTCGGGTACGGGGCCGCCTACGAGGCCACCCATGAGTGCGATCTGCTGATCCTGCTCGGCACCGACTTCCCGTACAACGCCTTTCTGCCGGACGATGTGAAGATCGCGCAGGTCGATGTGCGGCCGGAGCACCTCGGACGGCGGTGCAAGCTGGACCTCGCGGTCTGGGGCGACGCGGGCGAGACGCTGCGCTGCCTGATCCCGAAGGTCTCCCCGAAGACGGACCGCCGCTTCCTCGACCGGATGCTCAAGAAGCACGCGGACGCCCTCGAAGGGGTCGTGAAGGCCTACACCCGCAAGGTCGA
This sequence comes from Streptomyces sp. SCSIO ZS0520, assembly GCF_025643355.1. Classification (NCBI taxonomy): domain Bacteria; kingdom Bacillati; phylum Actinomycetota; class Actinomycetes; order Kitasatosporales; family Streptomycetaceae; genus Streptomyces; species Streptomyces sp. SCSIO ZS0520. The sequence goes on from NZ_CP092644.1 coordinate 643,104, forward strand.
CAAGCATGTGCCCCTGCATCCCGAGTACGTCGCCTCGGTCCTGGACGAACTCGCCGCCGAGGACGCGGTGTTCACCGTCGACACCGGCATGTGCAATGTCTGGGCCGCCCGCTATCTCACGCCCAACGGCCGCCGCCGGATCATCGGCTCCTTCTCGCACGGCTCGATGGCCAACGCGCTCCCCCAGGCCATCGGCGCCCAGTTCACCGACCGCTCCCGGCAGGTCGTCTCGATGTCCGGGGACGGCGGATTCGCCATGCTCATGGGCGACTTCCTCACCCTCGTCCAGTACGAACTCCCGGTGAAGGTGGTCCTCTTCAACAACTCCGCGCTCGGCATGGTCGAACTGGAGATGCTGGTCGCCGGACTGCCCTCGTACGGCACGGCCAACCGCAACCCGGACTTCGCGGCCGTCGCCCGGGCCTGCGGCGCCCACGGGGTCAGGGTGGAGAAGCCCAAGCAGCTCGCCAAGGCCCTCAAGGAGGCCCTCGCGCACCCGGGCCCGGCCCTGGTCGATGTGGTCACCGACCCCAACGCCCTCTCCATCCCGCCGAAGATCAGCGCCGACATGGTCACCGGTTTCGCGCTCTCCGCCTCCAAGGTGGTCCTCGACGGAGGCGTCGGCCGCATGGTCCAGATGGCCCGCGCCAATCTGCGCAACGTGCCCCGGCCCTGACCGCCCCGCCGCCCCCGGTCTCAGTGGGAGGGGGCCAGCGCGTGCAGGCGCCTGTGCCACTCGGGCGTGCGCAGCACATCGGCGGCGGCGAGCGGCAGACTCACGTGGACGTCGCGGCTGTAGTCGTCCTGGGGAGTGGGGGTGACCAGGACGTTCCAGGGGATCGGGATGGAGGGGTACTCGAACCAGAAGGGCCGCCCGGAGCCGAACTCCACCTGGTAGACCGGCAGTCGGCTGACGTTGTTCATGCCCACGGTGTCCTCGAAGGAGTCGAGGGACATCCGGCTGAGCACCCGGCGCACCCGCCCGGCCCGCCGCTGGGCCTCCAGATAGGCGGTCTCCTCGCGGATCCGCTCGGGGGTGACGCGGTTGAGCGCCTCGCGCACGGCGGCGACCGCGCGCTCCGCGGGCTCCTCGCGCAGCACCCGGGTGGGCAGGGTGGCGGTGATGTTGGAGACGGCGTTGCCCCAGAAGCCCTCGGGGTACTGCTCCTTGAGCGCCCCGCGCAGCCCGACCACCAGCCCCAGGCGCTCGGTGCTCTCCGGCGGCCGGTCGCGCAGCGCCGCGAGCACCCGCCAGACCTGCGCGGTCAGGGCGTCCCCGCTGGAGACCTCGATCCCCTCACCGGCCAGCCCGGCGGCCGCCGTCTCCCGGAGCGCGAGGACCTCCTCGGAGGAGAAGCGCGTGGTGAGGGTGGGCACCCGCCGCGCCCCGGCGTTGACCCGCCACAGGAAGCCGAACTTCCGGCGGCCGGAGACCAGGGTGTACTGCGGGTCCTCGGCTGCCGCGCGGGTGCCGGCCGCCATCTCCTCCAGCGGCGTCCTGTCGTGGGGCGCGGGGGCGCCGGGTTCCAGGCCGCGGTGGATCCGGGACCACCGCAGGAGGAAGTCCACGAAGCCGCCGCCGTCGACGATGCTGTGGTTGATGGACACCCCGAGGACGGAGCCGCCGCCCCGCATATGGGTCACCTGGACGGTCAGCAGGGGGGTGTCGTGGTCGACGACGCGGAAGGCGTTGACGGAGTGCAGATAGTGCCGCAGGTCCTTCTTGGCGGACAGCTCGGGGCCGTAGTCCGGCATCGCACGGTCGCTGCGGGAGACGCGGAAGACGGCGCCCGCGTCGTCGCACAGCACGCTGAGGCCGCCGTCCGCGTCCCGTCGCAGCCGCCCGGTGAGCAGGGGGTGGTCCGCCAGGGTGCGGACCAGGGACTCCTGCAGGGCATCGGCGTCGAGCGCCTCGCGGTAGTAGAAGGTGCGGGAGGTGGCGAAGGTGCCGGTCATCAGGTCGTAGACGCCGAGCCGGACGCGCTGCCCGGTCGGCCGACCGGAGCACAGCGTGCGGATGCGGTCCTTCTCGCGTGACGCGGGGCCGGATGTCATGACACCTCAACGGGGACGGTACGGGTCGGACACTCCAGCCTGGCCCGCGGGCGGCGAGGAAATCCCTAGGGTGTGTCGTCACCGTCCTGTGTGGTGTCCGCGGTGTCCGGTGCGTGCGCTCGGTGCGCCGGGCGAAGGTTCTCGTAGCGGAGCTGCTCGGGCCTTTGTCCGGTGCGGCGAGCGTGCGTGCCGGGCGCCGCGGGCGCCGTGCGGGACGGTGAAGGCACACCCTGGGGTGTCCCGCGCGGCGGCAGGCCGCTCGGGCCGCTATCGGTGAAAGTCCCTAGTCTTGCCCGGCACCTGTGGCACGCCGGGGCGCGGGCGTGCTGGGCTGGTGACCCGGATCGACGGATGCGGGCCTCCTCATGCGGCTCCGCGTACGACTCCGCCGTACCGCTCGTCCCGACTGGCACACACAGGAGGCCCTCAGCCGATGGGGAACGACAAGAGCGCGATCCTCGACCTGGTCCGCGAATACCATCGAAACAACGAGTCCTCCGGATTCGTGCCGGGCGTCACCCCTGTCATGGCCTCCGGGGCCGTGCTCTCCGAGGACGACCGGGTCGCCTTCGTCGAGGCGGCACTGGACATGCGCATCGCCGCCGGGGTCAGCTCCCGCAGGCTGGAGCGCGGGCTCGCCAAGTTCTTCGGCCTGCGCAAGGCGCATCTCACCAACTCCGGTTCCTCGGCGAACCTGTTGGCCCTCAGTGCCCTGACCTCCCCGCAGCTGGAGGAGCACCGGCTGCTGCCGGGCGACGAGGTGGTCACGGTGGCCGCGGGCTTCCCGACCACGGTCAACCCGATCCTGCAGAACGGACTCGTACCGGTCTTCACCGACATCGAACTGGGCACCTACAACGCCTCGTTGGAGCGGGTGGAGCAGGCCATCGGGCCCCGGACCCGGGCGATCATGATGGCGCACGCGCTCGGCAACCCCTTCCAGGTCGCGGAGATCGCCCAACTGGCCGAGGACCGCGGCCTGTTCCTCATCGAGGACAACTGCGACGCGCTGGGCAGCACCTACCGGGGGCAACTGACCGGCACCTTCGGCGACATGGCCACCGAGAGCTTCTATCCCGCGCACCACATCACCATGGGCGAGGGCGGCTGCGTACTGACCGACAACCTGGCGCTCGCGCGGATCGTCGAGTCGATGCGGGACTGGGGCCGGGACTGCTGGTGCGAACCGGGCGAGGACAACCGCTGCTTCAAGCGCTTCGAGCAGCAGATGGGGTCGCTGCCGGAGGGCTACGACCACAAGTACATCTTCTCCCACGTCGGCTACAACCTGAAGTCGACCGACCCGCAGGCCGCGCTCGGGCTCCAACAGCTCAGCCGCATCGAGGAGTTCGGCCGCGCCCGGCGGCACAACTGGGCCCGGCTGCGCGCGGGCCTGGACGGACTGCCCCATCTGGTGCTGCCGGAGGCCACCCCGGGCAGCGACCCGAGCTGGTTCGGCTTCGCCCTGACGGTGAGCCCCGGGGCGCCCTTCGCGCCGGCCGCGCTGATCGAGCACCTGGAGCAGGGCAAGGTCGCCACCCGCCGCTTCTTCGCGGGCAATCTCACCCGCCACCCGGCCTACGAGGGACGGGAGTTCAGGGTGAGCGGCCCGCTGACCAACAGCGACATCACCACCGAGCGCACCTTCTGGATCGGGGTCTTCCCGGGTCTGACGGACCCGATGATCGACCACAGCATCAGCACCGTGAAGGAGTTCGTCACCCGGCCGCACTGACCGGCGGCCCCGCGCCCCGTCGGCGACCGCGGGAACGTGCGCAGGTACGTGCGGGGCCGCTCCCTTCGAGGGGGCGGCCCCGCACGGCTGAGCGCGCCGGGCCCGCGGTCCTCGCCGGGCCCGGGGCGCCCGGTCAGCCCACGGCGGTCCGGCTCGGCCGCAGCGCCGCCCACTCCTCCACCAGGTCCGCCGCGCGGGGGGCGCCGCCCGCGCGGCGGACGGCCTCCCGCATCCGCGCCCGCGCGCCGGGTCCCGCGGGGTCGGCGAGCAGCTCCGCGACCGCCCGCCGGAGGCCGTCCGCGGTCAGCGCCTGCCCCGCGAGCCCCCTGCCCACGCCGAGCTTCTCCAACTGGCGTGCGCTCAGGTCGAGTTCGTGGGCGCGGGGCAGGGCGACCACGGGGGTCCCGCAGTGCAGCGCCTCCATCAGGCTGCCCATACCGGCGTGGCAGACGAACACGTCCGCGTGCGGGAGCACGGCGGGGTGCGGCAGCCAGGGGTGGGCCTCGACATGGGCGGGCAGCGCGCCGAGGCGGGTGGGGTCGGCGCCCCGGCCCAGGGTCATCACGACGTGCCACTCCCCGGCCGGGAAGGCCTCGGCGCAGACCCGGAAGAAGTCGTCCCGGTCGCCGGACTCGGTGCCCAGGGACACCAGGGCGAGCCGCCGCCCGTCGCCCGGCGGCGACCAGAGGCCGGGCTCCGGCTCGGTGAACGTCGGTCCCACGAAGGCGAACCGCTCGTCGAAGCTGTCCCCCTCGACCTGGAACTCCCGCGGCAGGAAGACCAGGTTGCGCTCGTCCCACTCGGCGCCGTAGCGGCCCATCTCGGACAGGCCGATGCCGTGCTCCCCCATGAAGGCGATCACCAGCTCGGCGCCCTCGGCCATCACGGGGTGGTCCTTGCCCCACATCTGCGCGCGGAGCGAGAAGACCTCGTTGGCCGCGTGGCTCGGCCACAACTGCACCGGCACCGCGCCCAGTTCGCGGGCGAGGACGCGGGCGGGGACGACCGTCTCGAAGTCGTAGAGGACCGCGTCGGGAGGGTCCGCGGCGAGGGCCTCGCGCGCGAGGGGGTAGACGGTGGCCATGGTGTCGGCGAGCAGGGCGTAGCCGTCCCGGGCGAGGCTGTCGGGGTCGGGGTCGGCGGCGCGGTAGAAGTCCCCGCGGGCGGAGGTGTACGTCACCGCCCGGGCCCCGGTCTGTGCCACGACGGAGGCGTAGGCGCCGTCGACGACATAGGTCACGCGGTGGCCGCGGGCGGTCAGTTCGCGGCTGAGGCCGAGGGTCGGGCCGATGTGGCCGAAGTCCGCGAAGAGGAGCAGCGCGAAGTGCCGGGGGGCGGAGGCCTCACTGCCGAGTGTCATGGGTTCTCCTGGAAGGGTGCGGCGGATGCGGCCGTGGGTCCCGCGGAGCCCCGGGTCAGGCGGCCCCGCGGAGCGCGGCGTAGTGCGCCAGGCAGTCCTCGTAGGCGGCCAGGGACCCGTTCTCGCGGGCGGTGGCGACGGACATCGCGGAGGAGTCCTTGGCGGACATCAGGGGGGTGTCGGACAGGCTCCAGGGCAGGGCGAGTTCGGCGTCGAAGGGGTCGATGTCCACCTGGGTGCCGGGGACGAACTCCGTGGAGCAGTGGTAGGAGACGCAGGTGTCGTCGGTCAGGGCGAGGAAGCCGTGCACCAGGCCCTCGGCGACGAACAGCGCCTCGCCGGAGGCGGCGTCCAGCCAGTTCGCCTCGTGCACGCCCCAGGTCGGGGAGCCGGTCCGCAGGTCCACGACGATGTCGAGGACCGCGCCGCGCACCACGCAGACCAGCTTGGCCTGGCCCGGCGGCAGCAGGGTGCCGTGCAGTCCGCGCAGGGTGCTGCGGCGGGAGACCGAGTAGTTCACCTGGGCGACCGGGAACGGCCGCCCGATCTCCTCCGCCAGGCGCTCGTGGCGGAACGACTCGTAGAAGCTGCCTCGTAGGTCGCACAGCTTGTGCGGCGTGATGTGGTACGCGTCCGGCACAGCCATCTCTCGAACCTTCATGGTGGCAGCACGCTAGGACACGCGCTTCCAGGACCGGTCCAGGACGGGCGGTGGACCGGTCGAGTTCAACGGGCTCTCAGAGATCCTGGACCGCGGGGTGCCACAGTGGCCGAGCGCCGCCCGCGTACAGCGGTGCGGGCTACGAGCGGACGCGGCGGGCCGGGAACGGACGGCCGGCCCCTTGGAGGAGAACGGCATGGCCTTCGCTGCACGGAGCCTTCCGGACCACGCGGACCCCCGCTCCGGCCGGGTGCTGCTCCTCGGTGCGACCGGTTTCGTGGGGCGCCATGTGGGGGCCGCCCTGGAGGGGGCCGGATACGAGGTCCTGGCGGTGGCACGCCGCCCGCGCAAGACACCGGCCTCCTGGCGGCTCTACCTCATGGACCTCGCCTCCCACGGGCCCGAGGCGCTGACCGCGCTGCTCGACGAGGAGCGCCCGGTCGCCGTGGTCAACGCGGCCGGTGAGGTGTGGTCCTCCTCGGTGGGCGGCATGCGCCTCGGCAACCAGCTCCTGGTGGACCGCCTCCTGGCCGGTCTCGCCCGCTCCCGGGTGCGGCCGCGGCTCGTGCAGCTCGGCTCGGTGCACGAGTACGCCCCGCAGCCCTCGCGGGTACGGCTCTCGGAGTCCTCGGCGACGCGGCCGACCACGGACTACGGCCGCTCCAAGCTGGAGGGCACCCAGGCGGTGCTGCGGGCCGCGGCCGAGGGCGCCACCGACGCGGTCGTGCTGCGGCTGTCGAACGTGATCGGCGCGGGCGCTCCCGCGGGCAGCCTGCTGGGCCATGTGGCGGGGCAGTTGCTCGCCGCCGCGCCCGGCACCACGGCCGAGGTCCGGGTCTCGCCGCTGCGCAGCAGCCGCGACTTCGTCGACGCCAAGGACGTGTCGCGGGCGGTGGTCGCCGCCATGCGCGTGCCCGGGGCGGCCGGCAGTGTGGTCAACATCGCGAGCGGCAGCTCGCAGCACGTACGCGACATGGTCGACCTGCTGATCGGGATCAGCGGGCGCCCGGCCCGGCTGGTGGAGAGTTCCCTGACCGGTGTGCGACCGGTGACGGACACCGACTGGATGGGCGTGGACATCTCCCGGGCCCGGGAGCTCCTGGACTGGACGCCCGGCCGCACCCCGCGCGACATGATCGCGGACATGTGGCGCGCCGCCGCCGACCTCGCCTCGGACAGCCGCGGGAGCGGATGACGGCGGCGCTCCGGGCACGGCCCGAGGGGGCGCGCACCCGGAGCGGGAGGACAGCGGGACGAGGCGAACGGACGGCGGGGCGGGCTAGCCGGGCAGCAGGTCGAGGTCGGCGACGCTGATGCGGTCGGTCAGTACGTGCTGGCGGATGCGCTGCAGCCCGGGTGAGGGGTCGAGGCCCAGCTCCTCGCGCAGCACCTCCCGCAGCCGCTGGTAGGTCTGCAGGGCCTCGTTGCGGCGCCCGCAGCGTTCCAGGGCGATGATGAGGGTGCCCTGGAACCACTCGTGCAGGGGATACGCGCAGGCCAACTCCTTGAGTTCGCCCACGACATGGCGGTGCCGGCCGAGGCGGAGCTGCGCGGTGATGCGCATCTCCTGCGCCTGCAGGTGCAGTTCGTCCAGGCGCATGGCGTAGCCGCGCAGCGTCGGCCCCTGGGCCACATCGGCGAAGAGCGGGCCGCGCCACAGCTCAAGGGCGCGCTCCAGGAGCCGGGCGGCCCCGGTGCTGTCGTCCTCGGCGAGTGCCGTCTGCCCCTTCAGGGTGAGCAGGCCGAACTCGTCCAGGTCGCACTCGCCGGTGGCCACCTGGAGCACATATCCCTGCGGGTGGGTCGTGAGCCGGCCGCCCTGCGGGGCGCCCTCCTCGTCCGGCAGGGCCCTGCGCAACTGGTAGGCGTAGGTCTGCACGGTGCCGGTGGAGCTGCGCGGCGGGCAGTGCGACCACAGCTCGTCCGCGATCGCGGCGAGCGGGACCACGGTGTTGCGGCGGGCGAGGAGCAGGGCGAGGAGCTGGCGCACCTTGGGCGCGGTGGGCGTGACGTCGTGGCCGTCGGCGCGTACGCACAGCGGGCCCAGGGTGGAGAAGGTCAGCACGGGAGGTCCCCCCTGCCCGCGACGGCGGCGGCGGTCCTGCGGGCGGCCTGCTCCCAGACCTCCTGGTGCGCGCGGTACCAGGCGACGGTCTCGGCGAGCCCTTCGGTGAAGTCCTTCTGCGGCTTGTAGCCGAGTTCCACATGGGCCTTGCGCCAGTCCACGGAGTAGCGGCGGTCGTGGCCCTTGCGGTCGGTGACGTGGTCGACGCTGTCCCAGTTCGCTCCGCAGGCCTCCAGGAGGAGTTCGGTGAGCTGACGGTTGGTCAGTTCGGTGCCGCCGCCGATGTTGTAGACCTCACCGGCGCGGCCCCGGGTGCGGACCAGTTCGATGCCCCGGACGTGGTCGTCGATGTGCAGCCAGTCGCGCACATGCAGTCCGTCCCCGTAGAGCGGGACGCGACCGCCCCGCAGCAGGCGGGTCACGAAGAGCGGGATGATCTTCTCGGGGAACTGGTGGTGCCCGTAGTTGTTGGAGCAGCGGGTGACCCGCACGTCGAGCTGGTGCGAACGGTGGTAGGCCAGCGCGATGACATCGCTGGCCGCCTTGGACGCGGCGTACGGGGAGTTGGGGCTGAGCGGCTGGTCCTCGGCGCAGGAGCCGTCCGGGATGGAGCCGTAGACCTCGTCGGTGGAGACGTGCACGAAGGTGCGCACCCCGTGCCGCAGCGCCGCGTCGAGCAGGGTCTGCGTGCCGAGCACATTGGTCCGCACGAACTCGGTGGCGCTGGCCAGCGAGCGGTCCACATGGGACTCGGCGGCGAAGTGCACGACCTCGTCGTGCTCGGCCATCAGGGCGTCCACGGCTTCGGTGTCGCAGATGTCGCCGACGACCAGGCGGTAGCGCGGGGAGTCGGCGACCGGGTCGAGGTTGGCCGGGTTGGCGGCGTAGGTGAAGGCGTCGAGGACGGTGACGCTGACGTCGTCGGGCCCCAGCGGGCCGAGCAGCGTCCGGACGTAGTGGGACCCGATGAAGCCGGCACCGCCGGTCACCAGGATGCGCGTCTGACTCATCTCGGTACGGCGCTTCTCCGGTGGAACGAGCGGGCGCCGTCCTCCCTTCTCGGGGTACGGGGGTGGGTGCGAGGCTTGCGGACGGCGGCTCAGCGGGCGGCGACGAGCCGTTCCAGGGTGCCGACGACCTCGTGCGGGCCGGGCATGGCGGCGGACTCGTCCCGCAGGTGCCGGGCCGCGGCGGTGTAGGACGGCTCCTCCAGGAGGCGCCGGGTCAGCTCGGCGACGCGTGCGGCGCCGGCTTCGCTGTGGTGCAGGAAGTGCCCGGCCCCGGCGTCCTCCAGGGAACGCCCGCGCAGCTCCTGGTCGGCGACGAGGGTGGACAGGGCGAGCTGCGGTACGGCGTTGACCAGTGCGGTGGAGAAGGAGCCCCAGCCGCCGTGGTGGACGACCGCCGCGCAGGAGGGCAGCAGGGTGTTCAGGGCGACACCGCTGACGGCGCGCACATTGTCCGGCAGGGCGCCGAGCTGCTCCACCGTGTCGGGCGTGAGCGCGGCGACCACCTCGGCGTCGAGGGCGGCGAGTTGTCCGAGGATGTCCTCGACCGGCAGGTAGTCGCCGCCGTAGGCCTCGGAGTTGGTGCGGCCGAGGGTCAGGCAGATCCGGGGGCGCTTGGGCTCCTCGCGGAGCCAGTCCCATCGCACGGCGGGGCCGTTGTAGGGCACGTAGCGCAGGGACACCTGCTCCAGGCCGCTCGGCGGGCGCAGGCTCGGCGGCAGGGTGTCCAGGGTGAACTGGCCGTTCAGGAGCTCCTCGTCGCAGGGCACGCCGTAGGGTCCGCCGCGCTCCTCGACCCAGTCGGCGAGCGGGTCCTCCCGCTGCTCCTCGGGGACGTCGCGGGCCAGCTCGACGAAGGTGTCGCGGGCCTGCCCGTACACATCGGCGCACCACAGCAGTCGGGCGTGGGCGGCGCCGCAGGCACGGGCCGCGATCCCGCCCGCGTAGGCGATGGGGTCGCGGACGACGAGGTCCGGTTTCCAGTACCTGGCCAGCGCGACGAGGTCGTCCACCAGGGGGTCGTTGTAGCGGGCGAAGCCCCAGGGGACGGAGATGCGGTACCGGCCGAGCAGGCTCTCGTGGTCCACCTCGCCGTAGCCGAGGCGGCTCCAGTTGGCGACGTCGGCGTCCTGGGAGTCCCGGGAGCCGCTCATGTCGCGGTGCATGGCGTTGTCCGTGCCGACGGGGGCGGCGACGAGTCCGGCGCCGGTGATGTCCGCCGTCAGGGACGGGGCGTTGGCCATCATGACCTCGTGACCCGCCGCGGTCAGGGCCCAGGCGAGCGGGACCATCGTGTAGAGGTGCGACTTCTCCGGCAGACCCGCGAACAGAACGCGCATGGTTTCCACTTCCTCGTCGGAGGGCGAACGGACGGTGTCGTGCCTCAGTCCCGCGGGCGCGCGGCCCCGGCCGTGGTGATCGCGCCCAGCGGACACATCTCGGCCGCCTCCCGCACCGCCTCGTACTGGTCCGCTCCCGGGTCCTCCACCAGCAGCACGGACAGGCCGTCCTCGACGCGCTGGTCGAAGACCTCGGGGGCGATGAGGGCACACTGACCGGCGCCGATGCACTTGTCGTGGTCGATCGAAATGTCCATGGGCAAGCCTCTTCACACACGGGTCGGAGTCGACGGGCAGCCGGGATGTGCCCCATCTTGCGGGGCGCCCCCACCTGTTGGGACGTCCGCGCCGAGCTGTCTGGGGTTTCCTCCAGAGATTCGCCGCGCGCGGCGGGCGCGCGGGGTTCCCGCCGGGGCCGGTACTCGGTGAATCCCTAGAGTCCGCGGCTCGTACTGGCCGCGGGAACGGCCCCCGTGCTGGAGTGACCGCTACCGCCCGCGGGGTGCCAGGGCCCGACTCCCGTGACGCGTGCACCGTGCGGGCGACGACCTCTGCGAAAGGTGACCCAGTGGCGCAGCAAGGCATGTCGGAGGTGCTCGATCCGGCCCAGGCGGCCGCCGGTCTCCCGGACCGCGCCCCGACCGTGGAACCGGACGGCGGTGACACCCTCCTGGCGTGGGCGGCGCGCATGCGCGCCGAGCAGCCGGTGTGGCGGGACGGCTCGGGAATCGTCCATGTCTTCCGGCACGCCGACGTGCAGCGCATCCTGGCCGACCCCGGCACCTTCTCCTCGGACACGGTCGGCCGCCTCTCGGGCGGCGAACGGCAGGCCCCCCGCGGCACCCTGCTGCTGCTCGACCCGCCGCTGCACGGCAAGATGCGCCGGCTGATCAGCCGGGCCTTCACCCCCGGGCTCATCGCGGGCCTGGAACCGGCCATCACCGAGCTGACCGCCGAACTCCTCGACCGGGCCGAGGGAGACCGCTACGACCTGGTCGACGTCCTCGCCAACCCCCTGCCGGTGACCGTGATCGCCCGCATGCTGGGGGTGCCGGGCGAGGACCGGATGCTGTTCCAGGGCTGGGCCGACCAGCTCCTGAACACCGATCCGGACGACCCGGAGAGCGTACGCGCCATGGAGGAGACGGCGGTCGGCATCACCGCCTACCTCCAGACCTTCATCGACGAGCGGCGCCGCTCCCCCCGCGGCGACCTCCTGGGCATCCTGGTCGAGGCGGAGCTGGAGGGCGAGCGGCTGGACGACGAGGACATCGCCAGCTTCGCCACCCTGCTCCTGATGGCCGGGCACATCACCACCTCGGTCCTGCTGGGCAACACCCTGATGAGCCTGGACCGCGACCCCGGACTCTTCGCCCAGGTACGCGCGGACCGCTCCCTGGTGCCCGCGGTGATCGAGGAGACGCTGCGGCTGCGCCCGCCGTTCACCCGCATCGAGCGGGTCACCACCACCGAGGTCACCCTCGGCGGGGTGGACATCCCGGAGAACGGCCTGGTCTACCTGTGGCTGCTCTCCGCCAACCGCGACGAGGACGTCTTCGAGGAGGCGGACTCCTTCCGCCTGCACCGGGCCAACGGCAAGCAGGCCGCCTTCGGGCACGGCGTGCACTACTGCATCGGTGCGCCGCTGGCCCGCCTGGAGGGCCGGATCGCCCTCGACGCGCTGCTCGACCGCTACGCCCGTATCGAGGTCGACCCCGAGGTGCGCCTTTCCTGGCACGGCACCAACGTCTTCGGTGCCCGCCGCCTCCCGCTGCGCCTCGAACGGTCCTGAACCCGCGGCACAGGCCGCGCCCTTCCCCCTTCCGACGCCTCCCGCATCCCCCGGAGCGACCATGAAGACCAGGCCCGATCCCCCCGTGATCCCCTCGGACCGCGGCGGCTGCCCCTTCGACCCGCCCGCCGCCTACGCCCGGCTGCGCGCCGAGGACCCGGTCAGCCCCGTCACCTTCCAGGTGGCGCCCGGCGACCCGAACGGCTGGCTGGTGACCCGGCACGACCTGGTGCGCGAGATCCTCGCCGACGAGCGGTTCAGCCACCGCAACGAACTGCTGGCGCACGTCGTCGCGCCGCCCTTCCCGATGGACGAGTACAAGCCGGTGCCCTCCGCGCCCGGCTCCTTCGCGAAGATGGACGCCCCCGAGCACACCAAGTACCGGCGCCTGCTGGCCGGGCACTTCACCCTGCGCCGCATCCAGGCCTACGAACCGGAGCTGGAGCGCCTGGTCGACGAGACCCTGGAGGAGATGGCGGCCAAGGGCTCGCCCGCCGACCTGGTCACCGACTGGGCGGAGGTCTTCAGCCTGCGCTCGGTCTGCTCGCTGATGGATGTCACCCCCGAGCTGATGGACGGCATCGCGGAGCACTTCGGGGCGCTGATGCGGCTGACGTACACGCTCGAGGAGTTCATCCACCACATCGAGTCGATGGACGCGCTGATCCGGCCGATGGTGGCCGAGCGCATGGCCGAGCAGGGCGAGGACTTCTTCGGGCGCCTCTCGGCGACCGGCGAGCTGACCGAGGACGAACTGGTCAACCTGGCCGTCCTCACCCTCGGCGGCTCCCTGGACACCACGCCGAACATGCTGGCGCTGAGCACCTTCGCGCTCCTCGAACACCCCGAGCAGCTCGCCCTGCTGCGCGAGCGCCCCGAGCTGTACGAGGCGGGCGCGGTCGACGAGTTGCTGCGCTATCTGACCATCTCCCAGATGGGCTCCAGCCGGTGCGCCGTGCAGGACGTCGAGCTGGGCGGGCGCACCATCAAGGCCGGGCAGACGGTGGTGCTCTCGCTGCCCGCGGCCAACCGCGACCCGGAGGTCTTCACCGACCCCGACCGCCTCGACGTGACCCGGATCCCGCGCAAGCACCTGGCGCTCGGTTTCGGTGCCCACCAGTGCCTGGGCCAGCACCTGGCGCGCTCCAGCATGCGCATCGGTCTGCGCAAGCTCTTCGACCGCTTCCCGAGCCTGCGGCTGGCCAAGCCGGCGGCCGAAGTCCCGCTGCGCGACCGGTCGGTCCACTACGGAGTGGACGAGTTGCCCGTCGCCTGGGACTAGATCGCCCGCGGACGGGACACATTGAGGTGTATGCGTCTCGAACCGTAGAGAAGGCCGCGTTCAGGAGGGGTATCCGGACAGCCGTCCGGTACGCGCCCGGACTGAGGCCCCCGTCGGCCGGCGGGGACAGCACGCAGCACATGAGCCGCCCCGGCCGGCGGCTCCTGAGGCTCCTTCGGAGAGGGTGAACCGCCATGACCGTCGTCACCGGCGAGCGCAGTCCACATGGTTCGGGGAAGACCGGCGCACCACCCGAACTCGTGGAGCGCGAGCGCGAACTCTCCGTCCTGACCGAGGCCGCCCGCCGGGCGGCCGCCGGGTCCCCCGGGCTGATCGTGCTGGAAGGACCGGACGGCATCGGCAAGTCCGCGCTGCTGCGCGCCCTCGTCGGTGCCGCCCCGGCCCTGCACGTGCTGACGGCGCGCGCGGAGCCGGAGCAGCAGCAGACGCCGCTGAGCCTCGCCCGGCGCCTGGTGGCCCCGCTCGCCGAGGCCTACCGCGCGGATCCGGCGCTGCCCTGGCCCGTGCACCCCGAGAAGTCCGCGGACCCCACGGCGCGCGGCAAGTCTGATATCGATGTCAACGCCGTCCCGCACGGGCTGCTGGCCGAGTTGTACGAGCTGCTGCGCTCCGCGGCGACGCACCGGCCGCTGCTGCTCGCGGTGGACGACGCGCACCTGGCGGACCCGGCCTCGCTGCACTTCCTCGCGCACACCGCGCGGCGGCTGCCCGGCCAGCCCGTCCTGCTGGCCCTGAGCTGCCGCGGCGGCCACGCCTCCGCCTCCCTGGACGAGATCGCGGCGCAGCCCCAGTGCCGCACCCTGCGGCCCCGTCCGCTGACCGCCGAGGGCATCGGCCGGGTGGCCCAGGCGCTGACCGGCTCCGCGGGCGACGCGCAGTTCCAGGGTTCCTGTCTGGCGGTGACCGGCGGCAATCCGCTCCTGGTGACCCGGCTGGTCTCGGCGCTGCGCGAGAACGGCCTGGACCTCACCGTCGAGAACATCACCGCGGTCGACGGCCAGGGCGCGCAGTCCTTCCGCAGCCGGATCGCGCACCTGCTGAGCCAGCAGCCGGACAGCGTCCTGCGGGCCGTCAGGGCGATGGCCGTCCTCGGCGACGGCACCCCGACCGATCTGTGCGGGCGGCTGGCCACCCTCGACGAACCCGCCTTCGCCCAGTCGCTGTTCACCCTGAACTCCCTCGGCCTGGTGGGCTTCACCGCCGGCGCCGGCGCCTGGTCCTTCACCCACCCCGTGGTCCGCGAGGCCGTCCTCGACGGCATCGGCGACCGCGAGGGCGGCGCCGCGCACGGCCGGGCCGCCCGGCTGCTGCACGACAGCGGGGCCCCCACCGCCGAGGTCATCGCCCAGCTGCTGCGGTCCCAAGGCACCCCCACCGAGCCGTGGGCCACCACCCTGCTGCGGGAGGCCGCCCGGGAGGCCATGCTCGCCAGCAGGCCGGAGCGTGCGGTGGAGCTGCTGCGGCCCTGTGTGCCGGAGGGCCGCGAGAACGAATGCTCCCCCGCGCTGCTGACCGAACTGGGCGTCGCCGAGGGCCGGGTGGACCCCGAGGCGGCGGTCGGGCACCTGACGGTGGCTCTGAAGCGCGCCATCGACCCCGAGCTGCGGCTGACCGCGCTCAGCGCGCTCGCGGTGGGCCTCGCCCGCACCGGGCAGCTCGCCCGTGCGGTGGGACTGCTCAACCGGCACCGCACCACCGGCGCCGAGGACGGCGTCGCGAGCGCCCAGCTCCTCGAGGCCCAGTTGCTGATGGCGGTGATCGGGAGCCGCGAGGCGTATCTGGAGCTCATCGACACCGTGCCGCTCGATCTGGACCTGCCCGGTGAGACCCCGGCGGAGCGGGTGCTCGTGGCCACCCGGGCGGTCCTCGTCGCCTCCCGCATGGACCGGGTGCCCGAGTGCCTCGCCGCCACCCGCAGGGCCTGGCAGCGCAGCAGCCCGACCACCGACTCGTACGCCTTCCTGGCCACCGCCGCCACCTCGCTCCTCTACACGGACGCGCCGCGCGAGGCCGAGGACGTCTTCCGGCAGCTCATCCACGGCGGCGAGACGCTGCCCGAGGACGAGTGCCGCAACGCGCTGGGCCTCAGCGCGGACGCCTGCCTGCGGCTCGGCTCCCTGGAGGCGGCCCTCAAGTCCGCGACGCGGGCGCTGAAGGACACCGACCTCGCGGCCGTCAGCCACCACCAGGCCCTGGCGCTCGCGATCCGGCTGCATGTCTTCCTGGAGCAGGGGGACCTCGACGCGGCCAGCGCGGCGGTGGCCGGGTCCCCCGACCCGAAGGACGAGGACGCCTGGCAGTGGAACGAACTGCTGGGCGCCCACGGCCGTCTGCGCCTGGCGCAGGGCGACGCCGAGGGCGCGCTGGCCCTGCTGACGGAGTGCGGGCGGCGCCAGCGCGCCTGGCAGCGCACCAACCCCGCGGTCTCCCCGTGGTGGTACTGGGCGGGCCAGGCGCACCTGGCCCTGGGGCAGCACGCCGAGGCGCGGGAACTCGCCGACGAGGCGATCGGCCTGGCCCGCGCGGGCCAGCTCCCCTGCGCCCTCGGCACGGCTCTGGAACTGCGGGCGGCGGCGGTGCACGACCCGCGCGAGCGGGCGGCTCTGCTGGAGGAGGCGGAGGCGGTGCTCGCCCCGACCGGGGCGGAGCTGATACTCGCCCGGGTGCGCGTGTCGCGGGGCCGGGCCCTGTACGAGCTGGGGCACAAGGAGGCCGCCCGGGAGGTGCTGCGCAAGGGCTGGAACGCCTCGTACGCCGCCGGGGCGCGCGCCCTGCACGAGGAGGCCCGCAAGGCGCTGCTCGCCACCGGGGCGCGGCCGCGCCGCCCGGTCTCCCGCGGGCTCGGCTCGCTCACCCGGAGCCAGAGCCAGGTGGCGCGGCTGGCCGCGGAGGGCGCCTCCAACGCGGAGATCGCCGAGACCCTCTTCGTCACGCAGCGCACCGTCGAGGTCCACCTGACCTCGGCTTATCGCAAGCTCGGCGTCTCCGGGCGCCGCGAGCTGCGCGGCGCCCTGCGTCCCCCCGAGGAGGGGACCCGGCCGAAGCCGGGCCGCCCCGCCTGACACCCTCCGTACGGCCCGGGGCACCGACCCCCGCGGCCGCCGCCACAGCCACAGCCGTCCCCGGCGGACCGCCCTCGCGCGGCCCCGCCGGGGGCGGTTTTCCGTGTGCCGGCGGGCGGGCGGAGCGCGCGGCCGCGGGCTTCGACGGACCGCCTCCGCCAGTTCATCGCTTTGTCACCTGAGAGTGAAAGAGTCGTAGCTGATCGTTTTCGGCAGATCCTCTTGTGGGTGTGGTCTCCGCTGTGGTCTGCTCAGTCATTCTCGCGGAATTGAACAACTCTCAGGACTCTGTCTGCATGAGCGACTCCACGGGCCACCGACACCACCGGCCCTGGCCCGTGTGCAGGTGTACCTGCGCGCGGTGCCTCCCGTTGGCGCGGGCCCGCAGGGCACGCCGAAAGCTCCCGTGCGTCCATCGCAGGCTGCCGGTTCGACCACCCCCCGATCCGGCGGTGGCGACTCGCCGCCCGGCTGTCTGACCTGCCCCGCGCACAGCGGTCCTCGGTGACCCGTCCCTCCCCGTCCGCGGAAGGGCGGCTCCGTCGTACCCGCCGCGCCGCGGGTGCACCACTGCGATCACGGATCCCGCACCCCACCGACCCCGAACGGTGGACGGACCGTGCGACGAGGGAGGGGCACCATGCTGCTACTGGAGCGCGACGACCTGAGAGACGAGGCCGCCGCGACACTGCGCCGCGCCGCCGCGGGAGAGGGCTCGCTGCTCGTGGTACAGGGCGCGCTGGGCGTCGGCAAGTCGACGTTCCTCGAAGCCCTCTCCGAGCTGGGCCGCGAGGAGGACACCCTGCTCCTGAGGGCGCAGGCCGCCGCGGCCGAGGAGAGCTTCGGTCTCGGTGTCGTACGGCAGCTCGTGGAGCCCGTCCTCGCCGCCGCCTCCACCGAACAGGCCAGGTCCTGGCTGCGGGCCGCGGCCGAGGGCGCACCACCCGAGGTGCGCGCCATCGCGGAGTCGGGCCTGGAGGCCCCCTGGTCGGCGCTGACCGTGCAGGGGGCGCCGCGCTGGCTGGCGGCCCTGGTCGACGCGATGGCCGACGGCCGCACCGTACTGGTCATCATCGACGACCTGCACTGGTGCGACGCCGAATCCCTGAAGGTGCTCATCCACACCCTGGCCTGCCGCGGCGGCATGCGCATCGTCTTCGCCGTCTCGGTACTGACCGGCGATGTACGGGGCAACCGCTGTTACGTGCATGATGTGCTCGCCCTCGCCGACCGGACCTGTGTGCTGCGCCCCCTCGGCGGCGACAGCATCCGGCGGCTGGTCGAGGAGTCGTGCGGCGCACCGGCCGAACCGGAGTACGTCGAGGCCTTCCGCGTCCGCACCGGCGGCAACCCGCTGCTGCTCGGGGCGCTGGTGGACGAGGCGCAGTTCCGCGGGCTGCGCCCGACCGCCGCCCAGGCGCCGATGGTGAGCCTGCTCCGGCCGGAGAGCGTGCGCCAGCGGCTGGCCGGCTTCCTGCGGTCCCAGCCCGACCATCTGCGGCGCGCCGCGCACGCCCTCACCGTGCTCGGCCCCGACAGCGATCCGGAGCTGCTCGCCGACCTCGCGGAGCTCGACAGCGCCCAGTGCGCCGAGGCCCTGCGGGTGCTGCGGCTGGCCGGGCTGGTGGCGGAGGACGGGTGGACCCTGTCCACCGGGTCGCTGCTGCGGGACCTCCTCGAGGAGAGCATGCCCGCCGAGGAGCGCACCGCGATGCGCAGCGTGGCAGCCGAACTGCTGCACCGCAGCGGCCACTCCGCCGAACTCGCCGCGAACCACCTGATGTCCACCCTCACCCTGCCCGGCGACAAGGCGGTGGACATCCTGCGGACGGCC
Organism: Streptomyces sp. SCSIO ZS0520; assembly: GCF_025643355.1. Lineage (NCBI taxonomy): Bacteria > Bacillati > Actinomycetota > Actinomycetes > Kitasatosporales > Streptomycetaceae > Streptomyces > Streptomyces sp. SCSIO ZS0520. Next base: position 661,318 of record NZ_CP092644.1, read on the forward strand.
GCGCGCAGCGCGCTGCACCGCGCCTCCACCCGCGACGCGGCCCGCTATCTGCGGCGGGCGCTGCTCGAAACCTCGCTCACCGGACCGGACCGGGCCGGCCTGCTCATCGAACTGGCCGGCGCGGAGCGCAGCTTCGCCACCGCGGCCTCCCTGCGCCATGTCGTCGAAGCGGTGCCGCTCCTCGACTCGGTCCGCGAACGGGCCGCCGCGGTCGTACGCCTCGGGCCGCTCCTGATGGACCCCTCGGCCTTCCGGGTCGACGCCATGATGCGCGAGGTGGCCGAGGAGCTGGCGGCTTCCGGGACGAAGGGGCCCGAGGAACGCGAACTCGCCCTGCGGCTCCAGGCACGCGAGCACGTCCTCAGCGCCCAGGATCCCGCGCACATCGCCGAGGCGGTGCGCCGGTTCGAACAGCTCGGGCCGCACCCGAGCATGGACACACCCGGCGAGCGGGAGCTGCTGACCGCGCTGATGCACATCGTCTTCGTGGCCAACGCCGTACCGGCGGCACGGCTGTCGGCGCTCTGCGCCCGGCTGCTCGAACAGGAGCCGCCCTCCTTCGAGCATGTGCACAGCACCCTGCCCCTGGTGGTCAACATCCTCGCCGCCTCGGGCCAGACCGAGGGGGCGGCGAGCTGGCTGCGCGAATCGCACCGGCTGGCGCAGCACCGCGGCGGCGACGTGGAGCAGGCCATCATCCGCGCGGAGCAGGCCCTGGTGGCCTTCGCGGACGGCCAGCCCGTCTACGCCCGGCGCAAGGCCCTGCAGGCGGACGCCCTCACCGGTCCGGAGACCAGCGGCCTGCCCACCATGCTGGTCGCGGTGCTCGCCATCGTCGCGCTGAACACCGCCGATCCCGCGCTCGCCGAGAGCATCCTGGTCCAGTACCGGCGCAGCGCGGGCAACGAGCACCTCAGCGCGCTGCTGCACGTGGCGCGCGGCACGAGCGCGGTGCGGCGGGGTGAACTGCGCCCCGCGCTCGACCACTTCCGCACGGCCGGGCTGCACATGGAGCGGATCGGCTGGCGCAACCCGGTGGCCCTGCCCTGGCCGTCCTGCGTCGCCCTCGTCCACCACCGGCTCGGTGAGCACGAGCAGGCGAAGGCCGCCGCGCGCCAGGAGGTCGAGCAGGCCCGGGCCTGGGGGGCGCCGACCGCGCTCGGCCGGGCCCTGCTGGCCCTCGGCCGGGTGAGCGAGGAGCGCGAGGGCTCGGCGATCCTGGAGGAGGCCGTCGCAGTCCTGGAGCAGGGGACCAACGGATACGAACTCTGCCGGGCTCTGTACGCCTTGGGCAGTCACGCCGAAACGGAACCGGCACGGCGCGCCAACGCACTCAAACGGGCACAGGAACTCGCGCTCGAATGCCAGGCCGACTGGATGCTGACCAGAATTCAATCCCTTCAGTCCGAGGCACCGCCCGCCGCCGTGCGGAAGAAGTCGAGATTGACGCCCTCGGAACGCAAGGTGGCAGGTCTCGCGGCCACGGGACAGAGCAACCCGGAGATTTCCGGCGAGCTCGGAATATCTTCGCGCATGGTCGAGAAGCACCTGTCGAACACCTACCGGAAACTCGACATACCGGGCCGCCCCAGCCTGGCCGCCGCTCTCGCCGAATTGGACGAGGAAGCCTGACAACCCGATCCGCCATTCCCGTGCGGACGCATGCGCACCCGACGGGCAGCAGTCGGGCATCGAAATTGGGGAAACGGGCATCGAGCGACTAGGGTCATCATGCACTGCGCAAGCGTCTATGGTGGCATTGCACAGGGCAACTGAACGCCAAACCTCCAGGCGGCGAACGCTCGACGAGCTGCGTAACGTACCGGAAACACTGCACGGTACGCTCGCCAATATGGCGATTTGACCCTCGGGAAACCGCTTGCACCGCCCGGTTCGGCACCGAACCACCGAACCCCCGAACCACAATGTTTTGGCGGTACGCAAAACCTTGCTTGACCGACCTGCTCGGCATTCCTAGGCTCAATCACAGTTGATTTCGGAGCGGCTGGCGGCATATCGCCGCGCACTCCTTATCGCTATACCACTCTGCCTTGTGTCCTCCCGGCGATATCTGTATCCCCCATGCTTATACACAGAAAGTCGGTACCCCGTAGTGACCACACAGATGATCAGCGATCACCACACCGGCGAGTCGGCGGCGAAACGCCGGGCGGCCGCCTCACGAAGGCAGTCCGCGGAAACCCGGCCGCATCCCGTGGCCCCTCGGCGCGCATACACCGCGCACATGGACCCGGCTATGCACATCCTCGCCGCGGAGCCGGATTTCGCCCGCCAGTTCGGCCGCACCTCGGCCGAGACCTGCGGACGCAGCCTCTACGATCTGCTGCACCCGAGTTCCCCGACCGTCCTGGGCCGGCACTTCAGCCGTCTCTCGGAGGGGCGCTGCAACCGGTTCGCCGAGCGCGTCGTCGGTCTGGGCGGCGCCGGGCGGGCCTTCTCCGGCGAACTGACCGGCATAGCGGTGCAGAACACCTCCGGCAACCTGGTGGGCATCGTTGTCCAGGTGCGCCCCGACGAGGCGGCCGCCCCGGCCGCCGAGGACGCGGCCGTCAAGCCCAAGGAGAAGCTCCTGAGCAGCCTGGACGCCCAGGTCCTGGAGGGCGTGGCCAGCGGCGCCTCGACCGTGCAGCTCGCGGCGCGGCTCTATCTGAGCCGGCAGGGCGTGGAGTACCACGTCGGGCTGATGCTGCGGAAGCTCCGCGCGCCCAACCGGGCCGCGCTGGTGGCCCGCGCCCACTCGATGGGGATGCTGACGGTCGGTCAGTGGCCGCCGCGGGTGCTCCCCGAGTTCATCAAGTAGCAGCACCGCGCCCTCTCCCGGGCGCACGGGCCCCGGCCCCCCCTGATCACGGCAGCGGTCGCGCCTCCTTCCCCCGAGGGTGCGACCGCTGCCGTCGCATGTCCGGGGCCGGGCCTGCCGTCGCATGTCCGGGGCCCGGGTCCGGTCCGCTCTCACGGATCGGCCCCGGGCCCGGACATCGGCGTTGGGTACGGCGGTGGTGGGGACCGGCCCCCGGAGGCGACCGATCCCCACCACTGCCGTACGGCCCCTGCTACTGGTCGAGTTCCCGTGTCACTGGTCGAGTTCCCGGCTGATGAAGTCGAAGAGCTCCTCGTCGCTGGCCCCGTCCAGACGGTCGCTGAGCGAGACGCTCCCGGCGCCGTCCGCCTCTTCGGCCTCCGCGCCCTCGACCTGGGCCAGCATGGCCCGCAGACGGCTGCCCAGCAGCTCCCGGGCGTCCCGGTCGGGCTCGGCCGACAGGATCCCGGAGACGCTGGTCTCCAGCTCCGCGAGCATCGTGGCCACGGTCCGGCTCTCGCCCGCGAGTGCGGCGTCGAGATGGCGGGCCAGGTCGGCCGCGCTGGGATGGTCGAAGACGACCGTGGCCGACAGGCGCAGGCCGGTGTCCCTGGTGAGGGTGTTGCGCAGTTCCACCGCGGTGAGGGAGTCGAAGCCCAGGTCGCGGAAGGACCGCCCGGGGTCGACACCCGCGGCGTCCCCGTGGCCGAGCGCGAGCGCGGCGGCCTGCCGCACATGCTCGCGCAGCGCCGACCTGCGCTCCTCACGCGGCAGCGCCAGGACCCTGGCGACGAGCGGCGGCGTCGTACCGGCCGGCCCGGCGGCCCGGTCCTGTTGGGCCAAGACCGCTTCCGCCTGCGGGAGTTGGGCGAGCAGGGGGCTGGGGCGGCGGCTGGTGAACGCCGGCACGAACCGCTCCCACTCCACATCCGCGACCACCACCACACCCTCCCCCGCACCCAACGCACGCTCCAGACCCACCAGAGCACGCCCCGGATCCATCAACCGCAACCCACGACGCTCCAACTCCCCCGCACCCTCACCCGACACCATCCCCCCACCGGCCCACGGCCCCCACGCCACCGACGTCCCCACCAGACCACCAGCACGGCGGCGCTCGACCACACCCTCCGCACAGGCATTCGCCGCCGCATACGCCCCCTGCCCCCCACTCCCCCACACACCCGCAATCGACGAGAACACCACAAAGGCATCCCAATCCCGCCCCCGCGACAACTCGTCCAGCAACACCGCACCCACCGCCTTCGCCCGCAGGGCCGTGTTCAGGTCCTCGGAGTTGACGACGTCGAGGGGCGCCACGTCGAGGACGCCCGCGGCGTGCACGACGCCGTCGACGGGGTGGGCGTCGAGCAGGGCGGTCACCGAGTCCCGGTCCGCGATGTCGCAGGCGAGGATCTCGACCCGCTTCGCGCCGCCGTCCCGCAGTTCCTCGGCGAGGGCGGTGGCGCCGGGAGCCTCGGGACCGCTGCGGCTGGTCAGTACCAGGTCGGTGGTGCCGTGCTCCAGGAGCCAGCGGGCGACACGGGCGCCGAGTGCCCCCGTACCGCCGGTCACCAGGACCCGGGACGGGGCGGTCCAGTCGGTGGTGGCCGCCGGAACGGGCGCGGGCAGCAGCCGCCGGGCGTACGTCCCCTCGGCGCGCACCGCCACCTGGTCCTCCTCGCCCGCGGCCAACACCGCGGCGGCACGCTCCAGTTCGGCGGCGCCCGGGTCGCGGGGCAGGTCGAGCAGACCGCCCCAGCGTTCCGGGTGCTCCAGGGCGGCCACCCGGCCCAGACCCCAGACCGCCGCCGCCCACGGATCCTCGGGGACCGGCTCCGGACCGAACCCGGCCCGGGTGGCGAGCCACAGTGGGACCGTCGGCGCGGCGTCCCCCAAGGCCTGCACCAGCGCGAGCGCGAGCGCGACCCCGTCGTGCGCTGCGCCGGAGAGGCAGGAGAGGACGCCCTGCGGCTGGTCGCCGCCCACCGCGTCCTTGAGGATCCCGGCCAGTCCGTCGCGCTCGCGGGCCGCGCAGTCGATCCGCTCCAGCCCCGGGAGGAACTCCTCCAGGCCCGCGAGCGGTGCGGTACCGGGCTCCTGGAGCAGGAGCCAGCGCCCGTCCCGCGCGGCACCGGCGTCCGGGGACACCGGCAGCCACTCGGTCCGGTAGCGCCACTGGTCGGTGGCCGAGCGCTCCGCGTACTGCTGCCGCAGCGTCGTCAGCGCGGGGAGCACGGATCCGAGGGCGTCCTCGGAGACACCGAGCGTCGCGGCCAGTTCACCCGCGTCCTCGTTCCCGACGATCTCCCAGAAGGCACGGTCGCCCTCGCTCCCTCCCGCACCCCGCGCCCGGACCGGCGTCTGCGGCCAGTAGCGGGTGCGCTGGAAGGCGTACGACGGCAGATCCACCGGCGCCCCGGCCACCGCCATCGGTTTGCAGACAGCGGCCCAGTCGACCGCGGCACCGGCCACATACAGCCGCGCGAGCCCCTCCAGCAGGGCCGGGGCCTCCGCGACCTCCTTCCGTGCGACCGGCGCGCAGACGTACTCCTCGGCGACTCCCTCGACCGCTACGTCACCGGTCTCAGCCGAGGCCTCGGAGAGCGCGGCAAGGGTGTGGGTGGCGAGGGCGGTGAGGGTGCCGTCGGGCCCGATCTCCAGGAAGCGGGTGACTCCCGCGCCTGCCAGGGTCTCGATGCCGTCGGCGAAGCGGACGGCTTCGCGGACGTGACGGACCCAGTAGGCGGGGTTCGTCCACTCATCCGCGTCCGCTGTGGCGCCGGTCAGGGTGGAAACGGCGGGGAGTTGCGGGGGCTCGTAGGTCAGGCTTTCGGCGAGGGTGCGGAACTCCTCCAACATCGGGTCCATCAACGGTGAGTGGAAGGCGTGGCTGACCTTCAGCCGGTTGGTGCGGTGACCCTGCTCCTTCAACTCGGTTGCGAGGGCTTCGACTTCGGCCTCGGCGCCGGAGAGGACCACGGCTCGGGGGCCGTTGACCGCCGCGATACCGATGGTTGGGCGGTCGTCCAGCAGAGGCAGGACCTCCGCCTCGGAGGCCTCTACCGCCCACATGGCTCCGCCTGCGGGCAGTTGCTGCATCAGACGGCCACGCGCTGCTACCAGGGCGCAGGCGTCCTCCAGGGAGAACACACCCGCGATGTGCGCGGCGGCGATCTCTCCGACCGAGTGACCGGCCACGAAGTCCGGGCGTACGCCGAACGATTCGAGCAGACGGAACAGGGCCACCTCGAAGGCGAAGAGAGCGGGCTGCGTCCAGCCCGTCTCGTTCAGCCGGTCCGCGTCCTCACCGAAGACGACGTCTCGCAGCTCTTCACCGAGCTGCGTGCAGATCGCGTCGAACGCCTCCGCAAACACCGGGAACGCTTCGTACAACTCCCGGCCCATACCTGGCCGTTGGGCGCCCTGGCCCGCGAACAGGAACGCCAGTCGGCCTTCACCCACCGTGCCGAGCGTCACCCGCGACGACGTCTCGCCCCGCGCCAACGCCCCCAGACCGGCGAGCAGTTCCTCCCTGTCCTTGCCCCGGATCACGGCACGGTCCTCGAACGCCGAACGCGTCAACGCCAACGCACGACCCACACCCCGCACATCCACACCAGGCTGGTCCTCGACCCAGGCAGCCAGACGCTCCGCCTGCGCACTCAACGCACCACGACCACGCCCCGACACCACCCACGCCACCGGAACACCAGCAACATCGATGCCTGCGCCGGTGTCGGTGTCGGTGTCGGTGTCGGTCTGCGCCAACGACCTTTCATCCGCCGGGAGTTCGCCCTCACCGGACAGGTCCTCAGGCGCCTGCTCCAAGATCACATGTGCGTTCGTCCCGCTCAGCCCGAACGACGACACACCCGCCCTACGTGGACGGCCGTCCACCTCCGGCCAGTCGCTCGACTCCTGCAACACCCGCACCGCACCCGCAGACCAATCCACCCGCGACGACGGCACCCCCACATGCAGCGAAGCGGGCAACACCCCACGCCCCAAGGCCTCCACCATCTTGATCACACCCGCCACACCCGCAGCAGCCTGCGTATGACCAAGATTCGACTTCACCGACCCCAACCACAACGGACTCTCCATCGGCCGGTCCTGCCCGTACGTGGCCAGCAGCGCCTGCGCCTCGATCGGATCACCCAACGCCGTGCCCGTACCGTGCGCCTCCACCGCATCCACCCCGGAAGCAGGCACACCCGCATCGGCGAGAGCGGCACGGATCACCCGCTGCTGCGAGGGACCATTCGGCGCGGTCAGACCGTTGGACGCACCGTCCTGGTTCACTGCGGACCCACGTACTACCGCCAGAACCCGATGCCCCTTCGCACGGGCCACCGACAGGCGCTCCACCACCACAACACCGACGCCTTCACCCCATCCTGTGCCGTCCGCACCCTCACCGAACGCCTTGCACCGGCCATCCACCGCCAGACCACCCTGGCGGGAGAACTCCACAAACGCACCCGGGGTCGACATCACCGTCGCCCCACCCGCAAGCGCCAGATCACACTCCCCCGAGCGCACCGAACGCACCGCCAGATGCAAGGCCACCAACGACGACGAGCACGCCGTGTCCACCGTCACCGCAGGACCCTCAAGCCCCAGCACGTACGACACACGACCCGACACCACACTGGCCGCGCTGCCCGTACCCACGTAGCCCCCGAAGTCCCCCTCGGAGACTCCGAGCAGCACCGGATAGTCCTGGCCGTTGGTGCCCGCGAAAACGCCCGTCCGGCTCCCCCGCAGCGACCGCGGATCCATCCCCGAGCGCTCCACCGCCTCCCACGACGCCTCCAACAGCAACCGCTGCTGCGGATCCATCGCCAACGCCTCACGCGGAGACACCCCGAAGAACTCCGCATCAAAACCACCGACATCGCTCAGGAAGCCACCCTGACGCGTATAGGTACGGCCCTCACCTTCCGCACCCGCATATCGGTCGTACATCTCGTCCAGCGAGTCCCAGCCGCGGTCGGTGGGGAAGTCGGTGATCCCGTCCCGCTCCTGGACCAGCAACTCCCACAACGACTCCGGGGAATCCACCCCACCCGGGAAACGGCACGCCATACCGACAATCGCCACCGGCTCATCACCGACAGCACCCGCCACGGGCACCACAGCAGCACCAGCCGCCTCCGCGACCGCACCCCCGCACACCTCATCCCGCAAGAACCCCGCCAACGCCAACGGCGTCGGATAATCAAAAACCACCGTCGCCGGCAACGACACCCCACACACCGACGCCAGCACATTGCGCAACTCCACCGCGATCAACGAATCCACACCCAGATCACGGAAAGAACGCTCCGCACCCACCTCCCCCGCACCCGCAAACCCCAACACCCCAGCAGCACGCGACCGCACCAACTCCAACACCTCACGCAACTGCCCCTCCACCGACAACCCCGCAAGACGCCCACGAAGACCGGTCGGGTCCGGGGCGGCCCCCTGGTCGGTCGCCGGTTCCGTGGAGCCGGTGGGCGGGGCCAGTGCAGCGAGGAGTGCGCTGGGGCGGACGGCGGTGAAGGCCGGGACGAAACGGTCCCAGTCGACCTCGGCGACGAAGTGGTGGGTGCGCCCGTGGTCCAGTACCGCGCCGAGGGCCGACAGCGCCGTCTCCGGGTCCAGCGCGGTCACCGCGCCTTGGCCGCGGCGGCGGTCCCCCGCCTCGGCGGCCATGCCGCCACCGGCCCAGGGGCCCCAAGCGATCGACGTGCCCGGCAGACCCTCCGCCCGACGCCGCTCGGCCAGCGCGTCCAGCGTCGCGTTGGCGGCGGCGTACGCGCTCTGGCCGGGGCTGCCCAGCGTGCCGGCCAGTGAGGAGAACAGGACGAAGGCGGAGAGGTCCTGCGCGCGCGTCAACTCGTCGAGAAGAAGGGCGGCTTCGGCCTTCGGCGCCCTGACCCGGGCCAGACGTTCCGCACCGGTGCTGAGCAGCGTGCCGTCGTCCAGCACACCTGCCGTGTGGAAGACCGCGTCGACAGGGTGCTCCGCCAGAAGTCCGGCCAGATCCTCGCGTACGGAGACGTCGACGGCGGCGAAGGTGACCTGCGCGCCCGACTCCGTCAGCTCCTCCCGCAGCGCGCTCGCGCCGGGCGCCTCGGCTCCCCGTCGGCTCACCAGCAGGAGATCGCGGGCACCGCGTTCCACGGCCCAGCGCGCGAGGTGCCCGGCGAGTGCCCCGCTGCCGCCGGTGATGAGCACCGTGCCTCGCGGCTCCCAGCGTTCGGCGACGGCCGGGAGCGGAGAGGCCGCCACCAGGCGACGGCCGAAGAGGCCGTTCGCCCGGACGGCGAGTTGGTCCTCGCCCGGGGTCGGGCGGGTCACGGCCTTGACGATCCGCGAGGCGGCAAGCGCGTCGACCGAGGCGGGCAGGTCGATCAGGCCGCCCCAGAGGTCGGGGTGCTCCAGCGCGGCCACCCGGCCGAGTCCCCAAGCAGCGCTCTGGGCAAGGGAGTCGGGGCTCTCCGCGGGGCTCACGGCGACCGCGCCCCGGGTGAGCGTCCACAGGCGCCCGCAGGAACCGGCCTCGTTCGCGGCCGATACGAGGGCGACCGTGGTCGCGGCGGGGTCGGCCGCGGGGTCCAGCGCGAGCAGCGAGAGGATCCCGTCCAGCGGTCCGTGCTCCTCGCGAACGGTCCGGAGCGCCGGAGCGAGCCGCTCGTGCTCGTCCGGAGCGGTCTCGATCACCTGGGCGGAGAGCCCCCGCGCACGCAGGGCGGCGACGAGGCGCTCCACCAGGTCCGCGGCCTCGCCCTCCGTGCCGCCGCCGGGGGCGAGCACGGCCCACTGCCCGGACCGCGTCCCGGCCGGTGCCGCCTCCCCGTCGCCGGTCAGTACCTGCCAGGAGACCTCATGGCACAGGGAGTTGAGCCGTACGCGGTCGCGCTGCTGCCGGTACCAAGCGGAGAGCGCGGGGAGCACCGGCTCCAGCGTCCCGGGGGTGATCCGGAGGTCCGCGGCGAGGTGGTCGAGGTCCTCCTGCTCGACCGCCGCCCAGAAGGAAGCGTCGACCACCGCCGAGGCGTGCACGGGTCCCGCCGAGGTGCCCGAGGCGGGCTCGTCGGGAGAGAGCCAGTAGCGCCGACGCTGGAAGGGGTACGTCGGCAGGTCGAGATCCGAGGTGTCCTGCCGGTCGCCCAGCAGTGCGGCCCAGTCCAGCTCACCGCCGTCGGAGTGCACCCCGGCGAGCGCCCGGAACAAGGACTCGGCCTCGGGGCGCTCCTTCCGCTGAGTGGAGGCGAGAAGGTGACCGCCGTCCCCGGAGAGGCTGTGGGCGGCGAGTGCGGTGAGGGTGCCGTCCGGCCCGATCTCCAGGAAACGGGTCACTCCCGCCCCCGCCAGCGCCTCCACCCCGTCACCGAAACGCACGGCCTCGCGGACATGACGCACCCAGTACGCCGGGTCCCCCCACTCGTCCGCGTCCGCCACCGCACCGGTCAGGGTAGACACCACAGCGAGCCGCGAAGGCCCATACGTCACGCCCTCGGCAACCGCACGGAACTCCTCCACCATCGGTTCCATCAACGGCGAATGGAAAGCGTGGCTGACCTTCAGCCGGTTGACGCGGTGACCCCGCTCCCGCAACTCACCAGCCAGCACCTCGACTTCGGCCTCAGCACCCGAAAGCACCACCGCACGCGGCCCGTTGACCGCCGCGACACCCACCTCCGGACGGCCCTCGAGCAGCGGCAGCACCTCCGCCTCCGAGGCCTCCACCGCCCACATCGCACCACCCGAAGGCAGTTGCTGCATCAGACGACCGCGCGCCGACACCAGCGCACACGCATCCTCCAGGGAGAACACCCCCGCCACATGCGCGGCAGCGATCTCCCCGACCGAGTGACCCGCCACGAACTCCGGCCGCACACCGAACGATTCGACCAGACGGAACAACGCCACCTCGAACGCGAACAACGCGGGCTGCGTCCACCCGGTCTCGTTCAACCGGTCGGCATCCCCACCGAAGACGACATCCCGCAGGCCCTCACCGACCAGCGCGCACACCACGTCGAAAGCCTCCGCGAACACCGGGAAGGCCTCGTACAACTCCCGTCCCATGCCGAGCCGTTGGGAGCCCTGACCCGCGAACAGGAAAGCGGTGCGTCCCTCGCCGCGGTCCTGGCCGCGGACGAGTTCCGGGGTCTTCTCGGCCGTGCCGTCGGCCAGTCCCCGAAGAATGCGGGCGAAGTCGGCGGTGGGTTCGGCCACGACGACGGCGCGGTGTGTGAAGGGGGTGCGGGTCGTCGCGAGGGCCTGGCCGAGGCGGTGGGGGTCGAGGCCGGGGTGCCGGTCCACGAAGGAGGCCAGGGCGCGGGCCTGGTCGCGCAGGGCTTCCTCCGTACGGCCCGAGAGGGGCCAGGTCACCAGGGGCGGGACCGCGCGCGCGGTCGCGGTCCCGTCGGCGGCCTCCGGCTCCTGCGGGGTGCGGGCGGGCTCGTACTGCTGGAGGAGGACATGGGCGTTCGTACCGCTGACGCCGAAGGCGGAGACTCCGGCCGTGCGGGGGCGCTCCGCCTCGGGCCAGTCCTGCCGCTCGGTGAGCAGGCGTACCTGACCCGAGCTCCAGTCGACGTGCGAGGTCGCCTCGTCGACATGGAGGGTGGCGGGCAGCACGCCGTGGCGCAGGGCCTCCACCATCTTGATCACACCGGCGGCGCCCGCGGCGGCCTGGGTGTGGCCGATGTTCGACTTGACCGAGCCGAGCCAGAGGGGCCGCCCGGCCTCGCGTTCGCGCCCGTAGGCGGACAGGAGGGCCTGGGCCTCGATCGGGTCGCCGAGGGTGGTGCCGGTGCCGTGCGCCTCGACCACGTCCACGTCCTGCGGCCGGAGCCCGGCGTTCTCCAGGGCCGCGCGGATCACCCGCTGCTGGGCGGGGCCGTTGGGCGCGGTGAGCCCGTTGGAGGCGCCGTCCTGGTTGACCGCGGAGCCGCGGACCACGGCGAGGACCCGGTGGCCGTTGCGCTCCGCGTCGGAGAGCCGTTCCACCAGCAGGATGCCCGCTCCCTCGCCCCAGCCGGTGCCGTCCGCGGCTTCGGCGAAGGCCTTGCAGCGGCCGTCGCCCGCCAGGCCGCCCTGCCGGTCGAACTCGGCGAACACCTCCGGCGTCGCCATGACCGTGACCCCGCCCGCGAGCGCGAGGTCGCACTCGCCCGAGCGCAGCGACTGCACGGCCAGGTGCAGCGCCACCAGCGAGGAGGAGCAGGCCGTGTCGACCGTGACGGCGGGGCCCTCGCACCCGAGGACGTAGGAGACGCGTCCCGAGACGACGCTGGCCGCGTTGCCGGTGAGCAGGTGGCCGTCGGCGCCGTCGGGCAGCCTGCCGCCCGCGGCACCGTAGTTCTGGTTGCTGCACCCGACGAAGACGCCCGTACGGCTGCCCTGGACCGAGGCCGGGTCGATGCCGCCGCGTTCCAGGGCCTCCCAGGAGGTCTCCAGGACGAGGCGCTGCTGGGGGTCCATCGACAGGGCCTCGCGCGGCGACACCCCGAAGAAACCGGCGTCGAAGTCGGCGGCGGTGCTGACGAAACCGCCGTGGCCGACGGCCGCGTCCGCGAGGTCCCAGCCGCGGTCGGCCGGGAACGGCGTCATCGCGTCCACACCGTCCAGGACGAGGCGCCACAGGTCCTCGGGGGCCGCGACCTCGCCCGGGTAGCGGCATGCCATTCCGACGATCGCCACGGGCTCGGTCGCCGCCCGCTCCAGTTCCTCGTTGCGCCTGCGCAGACGCTTGTTCTCCAGCAGTGACGTACGCAGCGCCGAGACGACGCGCTCCTCGGAGGTGGACATGCTCAGCTCCACTGGTTGGTGGGTCCGTACGAGCGGACGGGATGCCGGAAGAGGGGTATGGGGGTGCCGGGCGGGGCGGCGGGCGCGCCGGGTGTCGTGCCGGTCAGGGCGCGCCATCGCCCATGGCGAGTTCGACGAGGTCGTCGATCTCCATCGCGTGGATGGCCTCGTCGTCCTCGGGCGCGGAGTCCTGCCTCGGGCCGGGCGCACCCTGGGGGGTGGCGGCCTGGCCCGTACCGCCCGGCTCGCCCTCCTCGGCCAGGGAGAGCACGGCGGCGAGCAGCCCGCTGTCCTTCCACCGGGAGAAGGGGATGCGGTCGAGCTTCTGCCGCAATTGCTCCTCGTGGGCGGCCTCGGGCTCCGGGAACAGCTCCGTGTGCAGCAGCTCGGCCAGGTGCCGAGGCGTCGGATGGTCGAAGACCAGGGTGGAGGGCAGCCGCAGGCCGGTCTCGGCGTTGAGCAGGTTGCGCAGTTCGACCGCGGTCAGGGAGTCGAAACCGACCTCCTGGAAGGAGCGGTCGTTGTCCACCGGCCGGTCGCTCGAACGGTGCAGTACGCGGGCGGCGAGCTCCCGTACCAACTCGCGCAGCGCGCGCCGCCGTTCGGACTCGGGCTTGCCCGCGAGCCGGGCCAGCAGCCGGGCCGCCGCGTCGACGGTGGAGGCCTCCGGGGCCCCGGTGTCCTCGGCGGCCGGTGCGAAGCCGGTCAGCAGGGGGCTGGTGCGGCGGCTGGTGAACGCCGGTACGAACCGCTCCCACTCCACATCCGCGACCACCACCACACCCTCCCCCGCACCCAACGCACGCTCCAGACCCACCAGAGCACGCCCCGGATCCATCAACCGCAAGCCACGACGCTCCAACTCCCCCGCACCCTCACCCGAGACCATCCCCCCACCGGCCCACGGCCCCCACGCCACCGACGTCCCCACCAGACCACCAGCACGACGCCGCTCCACCACACCCTCCGCACACGCATTCGCCGCCGCATACGCCCCCTGCCCCCCACTCCCCCACACACCCGCAATCGACGAGAACACCACAAAGGCATCCCAATCACGCCCCCGCGACAACTCGTCCAGCAACACCGCACCCACCGCCTTCGCCCGCCACACCTCGGTGAGGTGGGCCTCGTCGGCGTCGTCCAGGCGGGTGGCGTCGGGCAGTCCCGCCGCGTGGAAGACCGCATCGACGGGGTGGGCGTCGAGCAGGGCGGTCAGCTGGGCGCGATCGGCCACGTCACAGGCCTCGATGCTCACCTCCGCCCCCAAGTGCGCCAGTTCCGCGCGGAGTTCGGCGGCGCCGGGAGCCTCGGGCCCCCGTCGTCCGGTCAGTACGAGGTGGTGCGTGCCGCGCTCGGCCAGCCAGCGGGCGACGTGGGCGCCGAGGGCACCGGTGCCTCCCGTGACCAGTACGCGCCCCGGGGGGACCCAGGCGGGTCCGGTGGCCTCGGGCAGCGGCGCGGCTTCCAGGCGCCGGGCGAGTATCTCGGCGCCGCGCAGGGCGAGTTGGTCCTCGGTTCCCGAGGTGACGGCGGCGGCCAGACCCCGTAGAAGCCCCGCGTCGAGGGTGGCGGGCAGATCGACCAGGCCTCCCCAGCGTTCGGGGTGCTCCAGGGCGGCCACCCGGCCGAGTCCCCAGATCGCCGCCTGCTCGGGATCGGGCCCCTCCTGCGAGGGCGCGCCCGCGGCGACGGCGTTCCGGGTGAGCCACCAGGACGGGGCGGTCACCTGTGCGTCGCCCAGCGCCTGCATCAGCCGCAGCGCTCCGGCCACGGTGTCCGGGAGCACCAGGACACCGGTCGGCTGCCCGTCCCCGGTGGCCCGTGCGAGCGCCTCGGCCAGACCGGCGCGGTCGGTGTCGGCGCCCACCGCGAGCGGCGTCACCTCCGGGACGGCGTCGGCGAGGGCCCGCGCCAGGGCGCCGCCGTGCTCGGTGTGCAGCAGCAGCCAGCGCCCCTCGAAGCGGCCGGCCGGAAGCCGCACGGGCTCCCAGGCGATCCGGTGGCGCCAGGCATCGGCCTCCGCCCGTGCCGACCGGTCCCTGTGCCAGGCGGACAGCGCCGGAACGACCTCCTTGACCAGCCCCTCGTCCAGGCCGAGCACCTGCGCGAGATCCTGCGCGGCCTCCCGTTCGACCAGCTCCCAGAAGGGCGAGTCCTGGGTGTCCCGCGCCGGGGAGACACGCGCGGCCTTCGGCCAGAAGCGCTCCCGCTGGAAGGCGTACGTCGGCAGTACGGGCAGCCCTGCCGCGGCGGACTGGCCCAGCAGGGCCGTCCAGTCCACGTCGACTCCCCGGACATACGCCTCGGAAACCGACCCGAGCAGACTCTCCACCTCACCCAGGTCCTTGCGCTGGGCGGGGGCGAGGAGCCAACTCCCCTCCCCCGGCAGGTTGGTGGCGGCGAGGGCGGTGAGGGTGCTGTCGGGTCCGATCTCCAGGAAGCGGGTGACTCCGGCCTGCGCCAGGGCTTCGATGCCGTCGGCGAAACGGACGGCTTCGCGGACGTGACGGACCCAGTAGGCGGGGTTCGTCCACTCGTCCGCCTGTGCTGCGGCGCCGGTCAGGGTCGAGACGACGGGGAGTTGCGGGGTCTCGTAGGTCAGGCTCTCGGCGAGGGTGCGGAACTCCTCCAGCATCGGGTCCATCAACGGTGAGTGGAAGGCGTGGCTGACCTTCAGCCGGTTGGTGCGGTGGCCCGCCTCCTTCAACTCGGTTGCGAGCGCTTCGACTTCGGCCTCGGCGCCGGAGAGGACCACGGCTCGGGGGCCGTTGACCGCCGCGATACCGATGGTTGGGCGGTCGTCCAGCAGAGGCAGGACTTCCGCCTCGGAGGCTTCTATCGCCCACATGGCTCCGCCTGCGGGCAGTTGCTGCATCAGACGGCCACGTGCTGCTACCAGGGTGCACGCGTCTTCCAGGGAGAAGACGCCTGCGATGTGCGCGGCGGCGATCTCTCCGACCGAGTGACCGGCCACGAAGTCCGGGCGTACGCCGAACGATTCGAGCAGACGGAACAGGGCCACCTCGAAGGCGAACAGGGCGGGCTGGGCATGCTCCGTACGCCGCAGAACCTCCGGGTCCTCGCCCTCGAAGACCACGTCCTTCAACCCGGGGATGTGGGTGCAGATCGCGTCGAACGCCTCCGCGAACACCGGGAAGACTTCGTACAACTCCCGTCCCATGCCTGGGCGTTGGGCGCCCTGGCCCGCGAACAGGAACGCCAACCGGCCTTCACCCACCGTGCCGAGCGTCACCCGCGGCGAGGTCTCACCTCGCGCCAACGCCCCCAGACCGGCAAGCAGTTCCTCACGGTCAAAGCCCCGCACCACGGCACGGTCCTCGAACGCCGAACGCGTCAACGCCAACGCACGACCCACACCCCGCACATCCACAGCGGGCTGATCCTCGACCCAGGCAGCCAGACGCTCCGCCTGCGCACTCAACGCACCGCGACCACGCCCCGACACCACCCACGCCACCGGAACACCAGCAACATCGATGCCTGCGCCGGTGTCGGTGTCGGTGTCGGTCTGCGCCAACGACCCTTCATCCGCCGGGAGTTCAGCCTCACCGGACAGGTCCTCAGGCGCCTGCTCCAAGATCACATGTGCGTTCGTCCCGCTCAACCCGAACGACGACACACCCGCCCTACGCGGACGACCCCCCACCTCGGGCCACCCGCACGACTCCTCCAACACCCGCACCGCACCCGCAGACCAATCCACCCGCGACGACGGTGCCCCCACATGCAACGAGGCGGGCAACACCCCACGCCCCAAGGCCTCCACCATCTTGATCACACCCGCCACACCCGCAGCAGCCTGCGTATGACCAAGATTCGACTTCACCGACCCCAACCACAACGGGCTCCCCATCGGCCGGTCCTGCCCGTACGTGGCCAGCAGCGCCTGCGCCTCGATCGGATCACCCAACGCCGTGCCCGTCCCGTGCGCCTCCACCACATCCACACCATCGGCAGACACACCCGCATCCGCCAGAGCCGCACGAATCACCCGCTGCTGCGAAGGACCATTAGGCGCCGTCAAACCATTCGACGCACCGTCCTGATTGACCGCGGACCCACGCACTACCGCCAGAACCCGATGCCCCTTCGCACGGGCCACCGACAAGCGCTCCACCACCACAACACCGACACCCTCACCCCACCCCGTACCATCCGCACCCTCACCGAACGCCTTGCACCGGCCATCCACCGCCAGACCGCCCTGACGGGAGAACTCCACGAAGGCGGCGGGGCTGGACATCACGGTGGCTCCGGCGACGAGGGCCGTCGTGCACTCGTCGGCGAGCAGGGAACGGGCCGCCCAGTGCAGGGCGACGAGGGAGGAGGAGCAGGCCGTGTCGACGGTGACCGCCGGGCCTTCGAGGCCGAGCGAGTAGGCGATGCGGCCGGAGAAGACGCTGGCCGCGTTGCCGGTTCCGAGGTAGCCGTCGGTGTCCTCGTCGGAGGCGGCGAGGACCTGGGGGTAGTCCTGGCCGTTGGTCCCCGCGAAGACCCCCGTACGGCTTCCCCTGAGCGACCGGGGGTCGAGGCCCGAGCGTTCGAGCGCCTCCCAGGAGGTCTCCAGGAGCAGCCGCTGCTGCGGGTCCATCGCCAGGGCCTCACGCGGGGAGACGCCGAAGAACTCCGCGTCGAAACCGCCGACATCGCGCAGGAAGGCACCGCGCCGCGTGAGAGTGGTGCCGGGGGCGGCGGGGCCCGCGCCCTGGTGGACCGGGACGTTCCAGCCCCGGTCGCCCGGGAAGTCGCCGACGGCGTCGCGCTCCGACACGAGCAGGTCCCACAGGTCCTCGGTGCTCTCGACACCGCCGGGGAAGCGGCAGGCCATGCCGATGATGGCGAGCGGCTCCTCGCCGAGGGTGGCGCCCGCCGCGGACGGCGCGTCCGGGGCGGCGGCACCCTCGGTGGACCCCGGCGAGAGGAGTGCGGCGAGGTGGGCGGCGACGGCGGCCGGGGTCGGGTAGTCGAAGACCAGGCTCGCGGGCAGGTCGAGGCCGGTCGAGGCGCTCAGCGCGTTGCGCAGTTCCAGCGAGGTGAGCGAGTCGAGGCCCAGTTCGCTGAAGGGGCCGTCCAGGGCGATCGCGGTGCCGGAGCCGTGGCCGAGCACCGCGGCGAGAGTGGCGCGCACCAGGTCGGCCGGCTCGGCAGGGCTCAGGGAACGCCGCGCGGAGGCGGCGGTTGCCGTGCTTCCGGGGCGGGCGGCGGCCTTGGGCAGGGTGTTGCGGGGCGCGAAGGGGAGCAGGAGCGGGTGGATCCCCTCGGGCTCGCGGGCGAGCGCGGCCCGGTCCAGGCGCAGCGGGAGCGGAGTGCCCCCGGTGTGGTGCAGGGCCCGGTCGAAGAGGTCGAGGGCCTCGTCCGTGGGCAGGGCGCCGATGCCGCCCCGTGCGGCACGGCCGCGTACGGCCGACTCCTGGCTGCGGGTCATCCCGCTCTCCTGCTCCCACAGGCCCCAGGCGATGCTGAGCGCGGGGAGCCCCTCGGACCGCAGCCGGGCGGCGTAGGCGTCGAGGAAGGCGTTGGCGGCACCGTAGTTGCCCTGCCCCGGGCCGCCGAAGGTGGCGGCGGCCGAGGAGTAGAGGACGAAGGCGGTCAGGTCCAGGTCCCGGGTGAGCTCGCGCAGGACGAGGGCGGCGTCGGCCTTGGGGCGCAGTACGGCGTCCAGGCGGGCCGGGGTGAGCGAGGTGAGGACACCGTCGTCGAGGATCCCGGCGGCGTGGACCACGGCGCCCAGCGGGTGGGCCGCCGGGAGGGTGCCGAGGGCGGCCTCGACGGCCCCGCGGTCCGCGGCGTCGCAGGCGAGGACGCTGAGTTCGGCGCCGGAGCCGGTGAGTTCGGCGAGCAGCTCGGCCGCTTCGGGGGCCGCGGGACCGCGCCGGGTGAGCAGCAGCAGGTGGCGTACGCCGTGCCGGTGGACGAGGTGGCGGACGGTGGCCGCGCCCACGGTGCCGGTTCCGCCGGTGACCAGAACGGTCCGCTCCGGGTCGAAGGAGACGACCGGCTCCTCGCGGACTTCCTCGGCGGGGGCCAGGGCGGGGGCGAGGAAGGCACCGTCGCGCTGGAGCAGGTCCTCGTGCGGGTACCGCGCGGCCCGGGCGAGTTCGGCCTCGGTGAGGTCCCGGTCGCTGTCGAGGAGGAGGAAGCGGCCCGGGTTCTCGGCCTGGGCGGACTTGACCAGGCCCCGTACCGCGGCGGCCGGGAGGTCGGTGACGTCCTCCCGCGGGGTGGCGGCGACGGCGCCCCGGGTCAGCAGGAGCAGGCGGGACCGCGCGGCCCGCGGGTCGGTGAGCCAGTGCCGGAGGAGTTCGAGGGCTTCGGCGAGGCAGCGGTGCACGGCTGCCGCCGGGTCGCCCTCCTCCTGGGCGGGCCAGGGCAGGACGACGAGTCCGGCGTACGGGGCGTCCCCGGCGGTGAGCAGGTCCGCGCGGTCGGCCGCGAGCGCCACGGAGTCCGGTGCCGGGAGGGTGGCCGGTCCGGCCGCCGACCAGGTCAGTGCGTACAGTTCGCCGCCGCGTTCCGGGGCGGCGCCGGGCAGGACCACGGGCTCGGCGGGCGGTACGGCCACGGCGGTCGCCGTGAGCACCGGCGCCCCCTCGGTGTCGGTGAGCCGCAGCCGCGCCCCGGCTCCGGGGCGGGGGCTCCACCGGACCCGTACGTCGCGGGCGGCGCTCGCGTGCAGGCCGAGGCCGGACCACTCGGCGCGCCGGGCGACCGGCTCGCCGAGGGCGGTGAGGGCCAGCAGGGCGCCGTCCAGGAGGGCGGGGTGCAGGGCGTGCCGGTCCACCTCGGGGAGGCGTTCCTCCGGTACGGAGACTTCGGCGAGCACCTCGTCGCCGAGCCGCCAGGCAGCGGTGAGCGCGGCGCGGGTGAGGGGGGCCTCCGCCGGGTCGCCGAGGGCGGCGAACAGCTCCTCGGTCGGCAGCGGAACGGCTCCGGGCGGCGGCCAGGTTCCGGCCTCGGGCTCCTCGTCCGGGCCGGCGGCGTCCTCGGGGCGGGCGGAGAGGAGACCCTGGCCGCAGCGGTGCCAGGGCTTGGGCTCCTCCCCCTTTGGGGCGGCGACGCGCGCGTGCAGGGTGAAGCGCCACCGGCCCTCGGTCTCCGCGGCCTCGGTGACGGTCTGGATCTCGACCTCGCCCTCGGCGGGGAGCGAGACCGCGTCGACCCGCAGCTCGGTGAGGTGGTGCGCGCCGAGCGACCGGCCCGTGTGCAGGGCGAGTTCGGTGACGACGGCCACGGGCAGTGCTCCGGCACCGCCCGTGGCCAGTTCGGCGAGCCAGGCGTGCGTACGGCGGGACAGCTGCCCGGAGGCCACCACGGCGCCGGATTCGGCGAGCGAGGTGCTGACCGGGAGCAGCGGGTGGCCGCCGCCGCGGCCCGGGTTCCGGGCCGGCTCGGGCTCCAGCCAGTAGCGGGTGCGCTGGAAGGCGTAGGTGGGCAGGGCGACGAGCGGGTGGTCGCCGGGGAGCAGTACGTCCCAGTCGACGGCCGTGCCCGTGGTGTGCAGCGCGGCGAGCGCCGCGAGCACTCCCTCGGTCTCGGGGCGGTCCTTGCGCTGGGCGGGAACGAGCACCGCATCGGCCTTCTCGGCAAGGGAGTCGGCGGCGAGTGCGGTGAGGGTGGCGTCCGGCCCGATCTCCAGGAACCGGGTCACCCCGGCGGCGGCCAGTGCCTTCACCCCGTCGCCGAAACGCACGGCCTCGCGCACATGGCGCACCCAGTACGCCGGGTCCGTCCACTCGTCGGCGTCGGCGGGACCACCGGTCAGGGTGGAGACCACCGCGAGTCGCGGCGAGGCGTACGTCAAGCCCTCGGCGAGGGTGCGGAACTCCTCCACCATCGGTTCCATCAACGGCGAATGGAAGGCATGGCTGACCTTCAGCCGACTGACGCGGTGGCCCTGCTCCTTCAACTGCGTTGCCAGCACTTCGACTTCGGCCTCGGCGCCCGAAAGCACCACCGCACGCGGCCCGTTGACCGCCGCAACACCCACCTCCGGACGGCCCTCAAGAAGCGGCAGCACCTCTTCCTCAGAAGCCTCCACCGCCCACATCGCACCACCCGAAGGCAGCTGCTGCATCAGACGACCGCGTGCCGCCACCAGAGCACACGCATCCTCCAGCGAGAACACCCCCGCCACATGCGCGGCAGCGATCTCCCCGACCGAGTGACCGGCCACGAACTCCGGCCGCACACCGAACGATTCGACCAGACGGAACAACGCCACCTCGAACGCGAACAACGCGGGCTGAGCATGCTCCGTACGCCGCAGAACCTCCGGATCCCCGCCCTCGAACACGACCTCCTTCAACCCGGGAATCCGCGCGCAGATCGCGTCGAAAGCCTCCGCGAACACCGGGAACGCCTCGTACAACTCCCGTCCCATGCCCGGCCGTTGGGAGCCCTGACCCGCGAACAGGAAGGCCTTCTTCTGTCGGCGGCTCGCTGTTCCGAGGGTGAGGTGGGCGGAGGGCTCCCCGGCGGCCAGGGCGCGGAGGCCTTCCTTGAGTGCCTCGGTCGTGTCGCCGAGGACGACGGCGCGGTGGGTGAAGAGCGAGCGGTGCGCGGCCAGGGTGTGTGCCGTGGCGAGGGGGTCCGCGGTCTCCTCGTCCTCCTCGTCGAGGCGGGCGAGCAGGGTGGCCGCCTGTGCGCGGAGGGCCTCGTCGCTGCGGGCGGACAGTGTCCAGGGCAGGAGCCCGGGGCGGGCCGGGGCCCGGGGTTCGGGCTCCTGTTCCGTCTCGTCCCGCGGGGCGGGCGGGGCCTCCTCCAGGACGAGGTGGGCGTTGGTGCCGGAGACGCCGAAGGCCGAGACGGCGGCGCGCCGCGGGGCCTCACCGGCGGGCCAGTCGACGGCCTCGGTGAGCAGCCGTACCTCGCCCTCGGTCCAGTCCACCTCGGTGGTGGGGGCGTCGACGTGCAGGGTTCGGGGCAGTCGGCCGTGGCGCAGGGCCTGCACCATCTTGATCACGCCGCCGACCCCGGCGGCGGCCTGGGTGTGGCCGATGTTCGACTTCAGGGAGCCCAGCCACAGGGGGCGGCCCGCGGGCCGGTCCTGCCCGTAGGTGGCGAGCAGCGCCTGCGCCTCGATGGGGTCGCCGAGGGTGGTGCCGGTGCCGTGCGCCTCGACCGCGTCCACCTCGGCCGGGGTGAGGCCGGACGCGGCGAGGGCCGCGCGGATGACGCGTTCCTGCGCGGGGCCGTTGGGGGCGGTGAGGCCGCTGCTGGCCCCGTCCTGGTTGACGGCGGAGCCGCGGAGCACGGCGAGGACGGGGTGGCCGTGGCGGCGGGCGTCGGAGAGGCGTTCGAGCAGGAGCATGCCGACGCCTTCGCCCCAGCCGGTTCCGTCGGTCGCGTCGGCGAAGGACTTGCAGCGGCCGTCGGGGGAGAGCCCGCGCTGGCGGCTGAACTCCAGGAAGGTGACGGGCGTCGACATCACCGCCACGCCTCCGGCGAGCGCGAGGTCGCACTCGCCGCCGCGCAGCGCCTGGGCGGCGAGGTGCAGGGAGACCAGCGAGGAGGAGCAGGCGGTGTCGACGGTGACCGCGGGCCCCTCGAAGCCGAAGGTGTACGAGATGCGGCCGGAGGCGATGCTGGCGGCGCTGCCGTTGCCGAGGTAGCCCTCGAAGCCCGCGGGCATCTCGGCGAAGCGGGTGCCGTAGTCGTTGTACATGACGCCGGCGAAGACACCCGTGGCGCTGCCCCGCAGGTCGGCCGGGCGCAGTCCGCCCCGCTCCAGGGCCTCCCAGACGACTTCGAGGAGCAGGCGCTGCTGCGGGTCGGTGGCGAGGGCCTCGCGGGGGGACATGCCGAAGAAGGAGGCGTCGAAGTCGGCGGCGTCGTGCAGGAATCCGCCCTCGCGGGTGTAGCAGGTGCCGGGGTGGGCGGGGTCGGGGTCGTAGAGGGCGTCGAGGTCCCAGCCGCGGTTCTCGGGGAAGCCGGTGATGCCGTCGGCGGCCGAGTCGACCAGGTGCCACAGGTCTTCGGGGCTGCGGACGCCGCCGGGGTAGCGGCAGCTCATGGAGACCACGGCGATGGGTTCGGTCGCCCTGCCCTCGACCTGGCGCAACCGGGCCCGGGTGCGCTGGAGGTCGGAGGAGACGCGGGTCAGGAAGTCGCGAAGCCTGTCCTCGCTCACGGATCGATTCCCTTCGACAGTGGGCACGGCGTCTCGCCGACGGGCACGGGGCACCGGCCTGCGGTCTCCCCTCGCGGTGTCGCGGGCGGAGCGCGGCAGTTCGTCCTCTCGGGGGCGCAGTCCGCGGATCGCCCCGGGCGGGGCAGCTCCCCGTGGCCGATTATGGTGACGCTCCGTCGTTCCCGAGGGGGCGCGAGAGGGGCTCTAAGAGAACTCCTAGCGTTGCCCACCTGTGGTGACGCCGGGTGTGCGGTACGGCGGGCGGGCCGGGTCGCGGGGCCGCGGGGCCCGGCTCACAGACGGCTCGTCGCGCGGAACGCCTCCGGCGGGACCGGCGGGACGAGGCCCCGGTCCGCGGAGCGCTCCAGGAGGGTGCGTACGGCGTGCAGGCCCTCGTCGCCGAGGTCGGCGGTGAAACTGTTCACGTACAGGCCGATGTGCTGGTCGACGACGGAGGTCTCCATCTCCTGGGCGTGCTCCAGGACATAGGCGCGGGAGGCCTGGGGGGAGAGCCAGGCCGCCTGCACGGAGGCGCGGATGGCCCGGGTGACGTCCTTGAGCACCTCCTCGCCGAGGCTGCGTCTGCCGACGATGGCGCCGAGCGGGATGGGCAGGCTGGTCTCCTTCTCCCACTCCTCGCCCATGTCGGCCAGGCAGTGGAGTCCGTAGTCGCCGTAGGTGAAGCGGGCCTCGTGGATGACCAGGCCCGCGTCGACCTGGCCGTCCCGGACGGCGGGCATGATCTCGTGGAAGGGCAGGACGACGATCTCCCCGACGCCGGAGGGCACGGCGGTGTCCGCCCAGAGGCGGAAGAGCAGATAGGCGGTCGAGGTCGTGCTGGGCACCGCGATCCGCGCCCCGGCGAGGGCCGCCGGCTGCTGCGGCTCCCGCACCAGGACGAGCGGGCCGCAGCCGCGGCCGAGGGCTCCGCCGCAGGGCAGCAGCGCGTAGTCGTCGAGGATGTGCGGCAGCACCCCGTAGGAGACCTTGAGCAGGTCCAGGCCGCCGTCCTGGGCGAGGTGGTTGGTGCGGTCGATGTCGGCGAGCGTGACCTCGGTGCCGGGGGCGCCGGGGAGCAGGCCGTGGGTCCAGGCGTGGAAGACGAAGGTGTCGTTGGGGCACGGGGAGTACGCCAGCGCGAGCGGTGTCGTCATGGGCTGCCTTCTTTCGTGACCGGGCGGCTCGGCGGGCGGACCGGGTGTACCGCCGCCGCTCTTCGACAGTGGCGCCGCGATCGTGTGCGGTCAGCAAACCCGTTGCCAGTGTGGGGGTTTCCCCAGACCGTCCTCCGTAAGGATGGAGACGCCCCACCGACGCGGCGTCAGTGTCTGCCGTCCGGCAGGGACCCGCCCCGCGCCCGGCACTGCGGACCGGACGCGCGGCTCCTGCCCGGGTCGACGGCCGCACGGCTCCGTCGTGCCCCGCCCGGTTGTCCCCCTACCGGGCGGGGCCTCCCCGTCCCGTGGAGGGGAGACGCGAGGCAGGGCCCGCTCACGAGTCACGGACTGCGCGCGGAGCGGAGCCCGGACTCATCAACCGTGCCGCCAGGCACTGATCGAGGAGGTTCCCGGCCATGGACGCTGGGCTCAAGCGCGAGCTGGAGGACAAGGTCTTCTCCGGTGAGCGGCTGTCCCGCGAGGACGGCATCGCCCTGTACGAGTCGGACGACCTGGCCTGGCTGGGTGGACTCGCGCACGAGGTGCGCACGCGCAAGAACGGCGATGTCGTGCACTTCAATGTCAACCGGCATCTCAACATGACGAACGTCTGCACCGCCTCCTGCGCGTACTGCTCCTTCCAGCGCAAGCCGGGCGAGACCGACGCGTACACGATGCGCATCGAGGAGGCGGTCCGGCTCGCGAAGACGATGGAGAACGAGCACCTCTCCGAGCTGCACATCGTCAACGGGCTGCACCCGAACCTGCCGTGGCGCTACTACCCGCGTTCGCTGCGGGAGCTGAAGAAGGCGCTGCCGCAGGTGTCGCTGAAGGCCTTCACCGCCACCGAGATCCACCACTTCGAGACGATCTCCGGGATGAGCGCGAGCGACATCCTCGACGAGCTGATCGACGCCGGTCTCGAATCGCTGACCGGCGGCGGCGCGGAGATCTTCGACTGGGAGGTCCGCCAGCACATCGTCGACCACCGCACCCACTGGGAGGACTGGTCGCGCATCCACCGCCTGGCGCACGAGAAGGGGCTCAAGACGCCCTGCACCATGCTGTACGGGCACATCGAGGAGCCGCGCCACCGCGTGGACCACGTGCTGCGGCTGCGGGAACTCCAGGACGAGACCGGCGGTTTCCAGGTCTTCATCCCGCTGCGCTACCAGCACGACTTCGTGGACATGAAGGACGGCAAGGTCCGCAACAAGCTCCAGGCCCGCACCACCATGGCCACCGGCGCCGAGGCCCTGAAGGTCTTCGCCGTCTCCCGGCTGCTCTTCGACAACGTCCCGCACGTCAAGGTCTTCTGGGTGATGCACGGTCTGCAGACCGCCCAACTCGCCCTGCAGCACGGCGCGGACGACATGGACGGCTCGGTCGTCGAGTACAAGATCACCCACGACGCCGACGACTACGGCACCCCGAACAAGCTCACCCGCAACGACCTGCTCGACCTCATCCGCGACGCCGGTTTCCGCCCCGTCGAGCGCAACACCCGCTACGAGATCATCCGCGAGTTCGAGGGCCCGGACACCCAGCGCCGCGAGACACCGCAGCCCATGCGCGTCTGACACCGGGGCCGCCCCCACCCGGGGCGGCCCCCGCCGCGCTCCCCGCACACACCCCCCGTGCCCGGTCCCCGCCATGCCGCTCGACGGCGGCGGCGGACCGCGCCCGGTCCGATGACGACACTGCTAGGCAGGTGTGAATGTCCCCGCAGACGACGGACGGCCAGGATCTGGAAGTCTGGATAGACCAGGATCTGTGCACCGGCGACGGAATCTGTGCCCAGTACGCGCCCGAGGTGTTCGAGCTGGACATCGACGGCCTCGCCTATGTCAAGGACGGCGAGGACGAGCTGCTCCAGGACCCCGGTGCCACCACCAGGATCCCGCTGGAGATCCTCAACGACGTGGTGGAGTCCGCCAAGGAGTGCCCGGGCGAGTGCATCCACGTCCGCAGGTCCGCGGACCGCGTCGAGGTGTACGGCCCGAACGCACAGGAGGACTGACCCGCGAAGGACCTGCCGGGGCGTGCTCTCCGGCAGCGTCCCCCGCGCGCCCGTCCTGCCGAACTCCCGCCGCACTACGGAAGGAACACGCCCCGATGGCCTCCCCCTCCACGGACGACCTGTGGTTCCGCAGGTTCCGGCCCTCCGCCGAGGCGGCGGAACGTCTGGTGTGCTTCCCGCACGCGGGCGGTTCGGCGAGCTTCTACGTCCCCGTCGCGAGCGCCCTCAGCCCCGGGGTGGACGTCGTGGCCGTCCAGTACCCCGGGCGCCAGGACCGCCGGCACGAGCCGGGGCCCTCCTCGGTCGCCGCCCTCGCGGAGCAGGTGGCGCAGGCGATGCGGACCTGGGACGACCGCCCGGTGACCTTCTTCGGCCACAGCATGGGGGCCGTGGTGGCCTTCGAGGTGGCCCGCCGGGCAGGCCGGACCCCGGTACGGATCTTCGCCTCCGGGCGCCGCGCTCCCTCCCGCACCCGTGAGGAGTCGGTGCACACCCGCGACGACGACGGGGTGATCGCCGAGCTGCGGGCGCTCTCCGGCACCGACGCCCAGGTCTTCCAGGACGAGGACCTGCTGCGCATGGTGCTGCCCGCCATCCGCAGCGACTACCGGGCGGTGGAGACCTACCGCCCCGAGCCCGGTGCCGCGGTGGACTGCCCGATCACGGTGCTCACCGGCGACGCGGACCCCCGCACCTCCCTGGAGGAGGCCCGCGCCTGGAGCGAGCACACCACCGCCGGGAGCGAGGTCAGGGTCTTCCCCGGCGGCCACTTCTTCCTCTCCGAGCGGCCCGCCGACGTACTGGCCGTGCTGCGCGAGCACTTCACCGCGGCACCGGCCCGCCACGCCTGATGGCGGCGCCCGCACCTCTCCTTCCTCCGACCCGTTCCGGGAGCGTGTACCGATGACCGAGCAACTCTCCGAGGAGACCGTGAGAGCACCGTCCGGCAAGCGGCGACGCCCGCGGGTGGGCCATATCCAGTTCCTCAACTGCCTGCCGCTCTTCTGGGGTTTGGCGCGCACCGGAACCCTCCTCGACCTCGACCTGCGGACCGACACCCCGGACGGCCTCAACGAGGCGCTGGCCGCGGGGGACTTGGACATCGGCCCCATCAGCCTGGTGGAGTTCCTGCGGCACGCGGACGAGCTGGTCGCCCTGCCCGACATCGCGGTCGGCAGCGACGGCGAGGTGATGTCGTGCCTGCTGCTCAGCCAGGTGCCGCTGGAGGAACTCGACGGCGAGCGCGTCGCGTTGGGCTCGACCAGCCGCACCTCGGTGCGGCTCGCCCAGCTCCTGCTCGCGGAGAAGATCGGGGTGCGCCCCGAGTACTACGTCTGCCCGCCCGATCTGCGGACGATGATGTCCGAGGCGCGGGCGGCCGTGGTGATCGGCGACGCGGCCCTGCGCGCCGCCCTGCACGAGGCCCCCCGCATGGGCCTGCAGGTGCACGACCTGGGCCGGATGTGGAAGGACTGGACGGGCCTGCCCTTCGTCTTCGCCGTCTTCGCCGCCCGGCGCGACTTCCTCGCGCGGGAACCCGCGCTGGTGCGCCAGGTCCACGCCGACCTGCTCGCCTCGCGCGACCTCTCCCTGTCCGAGGTGACCAAGGTCTGCGAACAGGCCTCCCAGTGGGAGGAGTTCGACGCCGCCACGCTGGAGCAGTACTACACG
The DNA here is from genome assembly GCF_025643355.1 of Streptomyces sp. SCSIO ZS0520. Classification (NCBI taxonomy): domain Bacteria; kingdom Bacillati; phylum Actinomycetota; class Actinomycetes; order Kitasatosporales; family Streptomycetaceae; genus Streptomyces; species Streptomyces sp. SCSIO ZS0520. Next base: position 688,953 of record NZ_CP092644.1, read on the forward strand.
ACGGCACTCGACTTCCGCCTCGGCCCGCAACAGCTCGCCGGGATCAGGGAGTTCGCGCGCCGCGTCGGCGGCGAGGCCGACGGCTTCGCCCCGGACGCGGAAGTCCGGCTGCTCGACTCCCCCTCCTGACCACTCACAGAAACCGGAAAGGCCGGCCATCATGCCCCGACCCGCGCAGCACCGCCTCCAGCCCGTACTCGACCGTGCCGCCGAAGGCGGCCGGATCACGACCGAGGAGGCACTGGAGCTCTACCGCGACGCGCCGCTGCACTCCCTCGCCTCGGCCGCCGACGCGGTGCGCCGCCGCCGGTACGCGGGCACCGAGCACATCGCCACGTACATCATCGAGCGCAACATCAACTACACCAACGTCTGCGTGACGGCCTGCAAGTTCTGCGCCTTCTACGCGGCGCCCAAGGACAAGGCCAAGGGCTGGACCCGCGACCTCGACGACATCCTGCGCCGCTGCGCGGAGACCGTGGAGCTGGGCGGCACCCAGATCATGTTCCAGGGCGGGCACCACCCGGACTACGGCGTCGAGTACTACGAGGAGCACTTCTCCGCGATCAAGAAGGCCTACCCCCAGCTGGTCATCCACTCGCTGGGCGCCTCCGAGGTCGAGCACATGGCGCGGATCTCCAAGGTGAGCGTGGAGGAGGCGATCACCCGCATCCACGCGGCGGGCCTGGACTCCTTCGCGGGCGCGGGCGCCGAACTGCTGCCCGCCCGCCCGCGCAAGGCGATCGCCCCGCTCAAGGAGTCCGGCGAGCGCTGGCTGGAGATCATGGAGATCGCCCACGGCCTCGGCGTCGAGTCCACCTCGACCATGCTGATGGGCACCGGCGAGACCAACGCCGAACGCATCGAGCACCTGCGGATGATCCGCGACGTGCAGGACCGCACCGGCGGCTTCCGCGCCTTCATCCCGTACACGTACCAGCCCGAGAACAACCACCTGAAGGGGCAGACGCAGGCGACGGTCTTCGAGTACCTGCGGATGCTGGCGGTGGCGCGGCTGTATCTGAACAACGTCGCCCATATCCAGGGTTCGTGGCTGACCACGGGCAAGGAGATCGGGCAGTTGTCGCTGCACTACGGTGCCGACGACCTGGGTTCGATCATGCTGGAGGAGAACGTGGTCTCCTCGGCCGGTGCCAAGCACCGTTCCAACCGCCTGGAGATCATCGATCTGATCCGCCGTGCGGGCCGGGTTCCCGCGCAGCGGGCCACCACCTACGAGCACCTGGTGGTCCACGAGGACCCGGCGAACGACCCGGTCGACGACCGCGTGGTCTCGCACATCTCCTCCACCGCCATCGAGGGCGGCACCGCCCACCCCGAGCTGAAGCTCATCGCCACCACCTGAGAACGGGGCGGCTCCCGTACCCCGCGCGGCGCGGGTACGGGAGCCGTTTCGCCGGGCCACACAAGCAGACAAGGACAGGAGAAGCTCATGGCGGGCGCCATCCACGCCACGGGTCTGGTGAAGACCTTCGGTGAAGTCCGCGCCGTCGACGGGGTCGACCTGGACGTACCGGAAGGAGGCGTGCTGGGTCTGCTCGGCCCCAACGGAGCCGGCAAGACCACCACGGTGCGCCTGCTGACGACACTGCTGCGGCCGGACGCGGGAGTCGCGTCCGTGGCCGGGCACGACGTGCTCCGCCAGCCCGACCGGGTCCGGCTCTCCATCGGCCTCTCCGGGCAGTTCGCCGCCGTCGACGACCGGCTCACCGGCCGGGAGAACCTACGGATGATCGGGGAGCTGTACGGGCTGGGCTCGCGCGCGGCGCGGCAGCGGGCGGACGAACTGCTGGCCCGTTTCGGCCTGGACGCCGCGGCCGACCGCGTCTCCAGCACGTACTCCGGGGGCATGCGGCGCCGCCTCGACCTCGCCGGGGCGCTGGTGCTGCATCCGCCGGTGCTGTTCCTGGACGAACCCTCGGTCGGCCTCGACCCCACCAGCCGTCTGATGCTGTGGGACGCGATCGAGGGCCTGGTCGCACAGGGCATGACGCTGCTGCTGACCACGCAGTACCTGGAGGAGGCGGACCGCCTCGCCCGGGACATCGCGGTCGTCGACCACGGGCGCATCATCGCCCGCGGCACCCCGCGCGACATGAAGACGCAGGCCGGGGGCCAGCGCATCGAACTGGTCGTGGCCTGGCCCGAACAGCTGGAGCACGCCGTCGCCCTGCTCGACCGCTTCGGCACCCGCAAGCCCGAGGCCGACCGGCCGCGTTCGACGGTCTCCGTCCCGGTGGACGGCGGGGTGCGGCTGCTGACCGAGGTGATCGCCGCGCTGGACGCCTCCGGCATCGAGATCACCGACATCGGGCTGCGGCGCCCCACCCTGGACGAGGTCTTCCTGGCGCTCACCGAAGAGCGGCAGCCGGAACCCGTGGGCACCGCGGCCGCCACCGACAGCCCGTGGGAGAAGAAGTCATGACCGTGCCGGCCGCAGCCCCCGTGCCCACCCTGAAACCCGGCAGCGCCGCGAAGGCCCTGCGCGACGTCCTCGTGGTCACCCGCCGCAATCTGACCCGGACGATACGGATCCCCGAGGTGGTCGTCCTCGCGCTCGTGCAGCCCGTGGTGTTCGTGCTGCTCTTCGCCTACATCTTCGCCGGCTCCTTCAGCCTGCCGGGCGCGGAGGGCGCGAGCGCCTACCGCGAGTACATGATGCCGGGCTTCTTCGCGCAGACCATCGCCTTCGCCACCGCCAGCAACAGCAGCGTGAGCATGGCCAACGACGTGCACAGCGGCATGACCGACCGGTTCCGCTCGCTGCCGATGGCCCGCGGCGCCCTGCTGACCGGCCGCACCCTCGCGGACATGGTGCAGAACAGCGTCGTGATGGTGGTGATGGTCCTGTGCGCCCTCATGGTGGGCTGGCGCATCCACCACGGCGTGCTGCGCGCCGCCGCCGCCTTCGGCCTGCTGCTGCTCATGGGCTACGCGCTGTCCTGGGTGGGCGTCGTCATCGGCCTCACCGTCCGGGCGCCCGAGGCCGCGGCCAGCAGCAACTTCCTGTGGCTCTTCCCGCTGACCTTCCTGTCCAACGCCTTCGTGGCACCCTCCACCCTGCCGACCGTGCTGCGCTGGGCCGCCGAGTGGAACCCGCTGAGCGCGACGGTGCAGGCGGTACGCGAACTCTTCGGCAATCCCGGTGTGGTCGACGGCGGCCCCTGGCCCACCCAGCACCCGGTGCTGGTCTCCCTGACCTGGTCGATCGTCATCGCCGTGACCGCACGGGCACTGGCCGGCCGCCGGTACCGCGCGGCCGGTGCGTGAGGGGCGGACGCCCATGAGGGCCGAGGACTCCTTCCGCGCGGACCTGATCCGCCCGGTGCACGAGCTGCTGGTGGAGCACGCCGTACGGCAGCCGGGGCGCACCGCCTTCGAGGACGCCCGCCGCGCGGTCACCTGGGCCGAGCTGGAGCGCCGCACCGCCCGCGTCGCCGGGCACCTGATCGGCCTCGGCCTGGAGCGGGGCGCCGCCGCGGCCGTCTACCTGCCGAACCGGGTGGAGGCGGTGGAGAGTTGCCTCGCCCTCACCCGGGCCGGGGCCGTGGGCGTGCCGCTGCACCCCCGCTCCACCGACGCCGAGCTCTCCCACCTCCTCGCGGACTGCGGGGCCGCCCTGGTGATCACGGGGGCCGCCCAACTCCCGCAGGTGCGCAGGGTGCTGGCCGACCGCCCCGAGGTCCTGGTCGTCCTCGTCGGCGACGCCTCCGAAGCCGGGTACGCCGAGGCCGCCGCGGAGGGGCTGCCCTGCTGGGAGGAGTTCGCCGCCGCGTGGTCGCTGCGCGATCCGACACCCGACGACCTCGGACTCGACGAGCCCGCCTGGATCCTGTACACCTCCGGCACCTCCGGGCCGCCGCGGGGCGTGGTCTGCACCCAGCGCGGCTCGCTGTGGACGACGGCCTCGTGCACCGCCCCGCTGCTCGGCCTCTCCCGCGAGGACCGGATGCTGTGGCCGGTGCCGCTGCACCACTCGGTCGGGCACAACGTGTGCGTCCTCGGCGTCCTCGCCGTCGGCGCCACCGCCTTCCTCACCGACGAGCACGGCGCCGAGGCCCTGCTGCGCCGGGCGCGGTCGGAGGACTCCACCTTCCTGGTGGGCGTCCCCGCCACGTACCACCGCCTGGTCCAACTCGCCCGGGACGGTGCCGTCGAGGGGCGCCTGCCGCGGGTGTGCATGGTCGCCGGATCCCCCTGCCCCGAGTCCCTGCACGAGGACTTCCGGGAGGCCTTCGGCACCGCGCTGCTCGACAGCTACGGCATGACCGAGACCGGCGGGGCGATCACCACCAACCTGCCCGGGGGCCCGTACGTACCCGGCTCCTGCGGGGTGCCGCTGCCCGGGCTCGCGCTGCGGATCACCCGCCCCGGGAGCGAGGAGGAGGTCCCGCCCGGGGTGGAGGGCGAGGTCCGCGTCTCCACCCCCGCGCTGATGCTGGGGTACCACGGCCGCCCCGAGGAGACCGGGGCCGTGCTGTCCGGGGGCTGGTACCGCACCGGCGATCTGGCCCGCCAGGACCCCGAGGGCTACCTCACGATCACCGGCAGGCTCAAGGAACTCATCATCCGCGGCGGGGAGAACATCCACCCCGGCGAGGTCGAGGAGGTGCTGGCGCGGGCGCCCGGCGTCGCCGACGCCGCCGTGGCCGGGATCCCGCACGAGACCCTCGGCGAAGTCCCGGCCGCCTACCTCGTACCGGGACCGGACGGCATGGACGCCGGGGCGGTGCTGGACTTCTGCCGCGAACGGCTGTCCTCCTTCAAGCTCCCCGAGGAGATCCACCGCATCGCCTCGGTGCCGCGCACCCCGGCGGGCAAGGTGGCCCGCAGAGAACTGGCCGAGCGGCCGGCCCGCCTGCTGTGGCGGCGGGCCCGGGAGGCGGCCGCCGCGCGGGAGCGCGGCACCACGGTCGCCGGGCTCGGTCTGACCGGGACCGGCCACGCGCTGCTCGGCGCGGTGCTCGAACTCCCGGACCGCGACGAGCTGGTGTGCACCGGACGCCTCACCGCGGCCGGGGGCGACCCCTCCCTCGTACGGCGGGTGGGCCACCGGCCGGTGGCCGTCGGCGCGCTCCTGCCGGAGCTGGTCTTCGAGGCCGCGGGGCACCTGGGCTGTGCGCGCCTGATCGATCTGCGTCTGGACCAGCCGCTGGTCCTGCCGGAGGACGGCGGGGTCCAGCTGCGCGTGACGGTCGGCCCGGCGCACGGATCCCCGGTGCGCCCCGTACGGGTGCACGGCCGCCGGGACACCCGCACGGGCCCCGGCCACCCCTGGACCCTGCACGCCTCGGGCCGTGTCGGCCCCGCCGAGGACGGCGAGCCCGGCTGGACCATGGCCGCCTGGCCGCCGCCGGGCGCACGCGGGCTCGGCGGCGACCGCTCGGTCCGCGGGCTGCGCGGGGTGTGGCGCCGCGGGGACGAGCTCTTCGCCGAGGTGACCCTGCCGGACTGGACGGACCGGGCGGGCTTCGCTCTGCACCCCGCCCTCCTGGAGGCGGCCCTGGCGGCGGCCGGGGCGCGGCGGACGGATCCCGGCTCCGACTCGCCGATGACGCCCGTGAGTTGGCGGGACGTGGCCCTGCACGCCGTGGGCGCGGGGGTGCTCCGGGTCCGGCTGACCCCGCGGGAGGACGGCGCCTGGGCGCTGGCCGCCGCCGACGGGGCGGGCGACCCGGTCCTGACGGCCCGGTCCCTGACCCTCGGCCCCCTGGCGGGCCCGGCGCTGGAGAGTGCCTCGGCGCTCCAGCAGGACGGCCTGACCGAGGAGGTCTGGACACCCGCCCCGCTGCCCGAGGCCCCACCGCAGGAGGACCGCTGGGCCGTGGTCGGCCCGGATCCGCTCGGGGGCCGCGCCGCCCTGGAAGGCGCCGGTGTCCGCTGCGAGCACCACGCGGACCTGCCCTCCCTCCTGCACGCACTGCGGCAGGGCGCCCCGACTCCCGGCGCGGTCGTGCTCACGTACGACGGGTCGGGACCGGACGGACCCGGCGACGACCCGACGCACGCGGCGGACGCGGCGCGCACGGCGGTGGCCGGGGCCCTGGAGTGGATACGCCACGGCACCGATCCGCTGCTCGACGACAGCCCGCTGGTGGTCCTGCTCCGGGGCGGCACGGCCGTCTCGGCCGCGGAGACCGGCACACCGGACGCGGCGGCGGTACGGGGGCTGCTCGGCTCCGCCCTCGACCGGGCGCCGGGCCGCTTCGTCCTCGTCGACACCGATGCGCAGCCGCGCTCCTGGCGGCGCACCCGGGACGCGGTGGGCCACGGCGCCCCTCGACTCGCCCTGCGCGAGGGCCGGTTGCTGCTGCCGCGGACGGTGCGGGTGGCGCCGGCCGAGGGCGCCGGGCTCCCCGCGGGTCCGGCCGGGCTCTTCGCCGGGCGCCCGGAGGCCGCGGCCCCCGAACGCCGTCTGGCCCGGAGCACGGCGGTACCGCTGCTCGTGACCGGCCCCTTCGCCAAGGAGACCGCCGACCTGCTGTCCGACCGGGGCGAGGGGCTTCCGCTGCTCGCCTGGGACCCGGCGCGGGCGGTGGACTGCCTGCTCGCGCTGCTGGCGGAGCGGCCCTCGACGGTCCTGTTCACCACCTCCCTCGCCGCGCGGCGGGCCACCGCGGGCCAGCGGGACGACATCGACGCGGTGCTGCGCACGGTCGTCGATCCCGCCCTCGCGCTGACCGCCGGGGCGGCCCGCCACGGCGTGGAGCTCGTGGTCTTCTCCGCACCGGCCGGAGGCGGCCTGCTCGACGACGCGGTGGCCGCCCTCCTGGAGGTCTGCGCCCGCCTGCTGCGGCGGGCCGGGGTCCGCGCGGTCGCCGTCCGGGGCGCGGCCTCCCCGGCGCACGAGGCCCAGGACCTCTTCGCCGCGGCCGTCACCGCGGGGCCGGTCGCGGTGCGCGCCGCCGGGGCCGGACAGCGGCCCGGGGCGGCACCGGGCTCCGCCTCGGGCGACTCCCCCAGTGCCGGGGGCCTCGCCGCCGGGGGCCCCACGACCGGGGATCACACCGGCCTGGCGGCAGGTGCGGCGGTCCCCCGGCGCAGCGCACGCGACGGCGCCTGCGCGCCCTCCGGTCTGCGGCAGCGCCTCGCGGCCCTGTCCGGAGCCGAGCAGGAGCAGGCCCTGCTGCGCCTGGTCCGCGCGGAGTTGGCCGGGGCCCTGGGCCGTACGGACCGGGAGGCGCCCTCCGCCGGGACGCGGATCGGGGAGCTGGGCCTGGATTCGCTCGGGGTGCTCTCGGTGCGCACCGCGCTCCGGTCGGCGACCGGCCTGCGGCTGTCCGCTCCCCTGCTCGACGAGGGCGCGACACCCGCCGTGATCGCCCACCGGCTCCGCACGGAACTGCTCGCCCGCCGGGACTGATCCACCGGCTCCCCTCCTCACCGTGCCGGGTGGTGCACCGCACCGCCCGGCACTGCCGTGTGCCCGCCTCTCCCCCGCTCCGTCCGGGTGGGTGCCCGCCTCACCCCCGGCCCTTTCCGGATACTCCTCGGTCCCGGACTCCTGTCGTACGGTCCCGCTCCCGCGGCTGCGGGGCCGCGCTCTCTGCCCTGCACGCCTTTGGCGGGCGGCATGCGCGGGGGGCGAGGACTTCGGCGTACGGGACGTCCCGGCCGGGTCGTGACGCACGAGTGCCCCACGCGGGATTCGCGCGGGGCACTCGTGCGTACGGGCGGGGCGGGCTCAGAAGCCGAGGCCGGTGAGCCAGTCCTCGGTGGCCGCCGCGGTGGAGCGGGCGAAGGACTCCATCATCGTGAAGTGGTTGCCGGTCACGTCGAGTACGGTGCCCGCCCGCTCCCAGGTCGTCTGCCACTCCTCGGGCCGCAGTTCCTCACCGGGGGCGGGCGGCACCGGAGGCTCGCTGGAGCGCACCAGGAGCACGGGGCACTCCAGGGGCCCCGGTTCCCACTCGCCGATGAGGGCCACGTACCAGCTCATCGCGGTCAGCCGGTCGGTGTCCATGTGGGCGAACATCGACTCCCGGTCGAACATGCCGCCCAGCATCTGCTGGGAGAACCGCAGGAACGGCGAATCCGCGCGCGGCATATAGGTGTCGAGCAGGACCACGGCGGACGGCGGTGTGCCGCGCTCCTGGAGGCGGCGGGCCGCCTGGAGGGCGAGGATGCCGCCGGAGGAGGAGCCGAGGAGGATGGCGGGGCCCTCGCCCACCGTGCGCGCGACGGCGTCGGCGTGCAGGTCGGCGACCGCGTCGAAGGTGGCGGGCAGGAGTTCCCCGCTGCCGAAGCCCTGGGTCGGCAGGGCCCAGACGTCCCGCCTGCCGCGGAAGGCGGAGGCGAAGCGCGCGTACTGGTGGACGCCCGCCAGGGCCACATAGGAGCTGAAGCACACCAGCGGGGAGGCGGGTTCTCCGGCGGAGAGGCGGATCGCCTCGGGGAGGCGGTCGAGCTCCTTCGGCGAGGAGAAGGTGGGCCGCAGTCCGGCGGCGGCCTGCAGCAGGGTGAAGCCGTCGTCGACCCGGCCGGCCAGGCAGGCGTTCTTGAACAGGCCGCTGAGGGTGTCCTGTTCGCGCGGGGCGGGACCCGAGGACGCCGGGCTGTCCGGTTCGGCCGTGGCCGCGGTGTCCGCGAGCCGGTGGTCGAGGTGGCCCGCCAGCGCCTCGGGGGTCGCGTGGTCGAAGAGCAGGGTGGGGGCCAGCTTCAGACCGGTCGCGGTGGCGAGGTGGTTGCGCAGTTCCACCGCGGTCAGGGAGTCGAAGCCCTGCTCGGTGAAGAGGCCGTCCGGTTCCACCTCCTCGGCGGAGCCGTGGCCGAGCACGGTGGCGGCCAGTTCACGCACCAGGCCGAGCAGCAGCGGCCTGCGCTCCTCGGGGGACCGCCCGGCGAGCAGCGGCCCGGCAGCGGTGGTGCCGGTCGCGTCCGCGGCCGCCCTGCGCGCCCGCGCGGGGGGCGCCGGGCGCAGCATCCGCCGCACCCCGCTCAGTCCCGCGGGGGCGTTCATGGCGATCACGGCGGGGTCCGGGGTGCCGAGGGCCTCGTCGAGGAGGGCGAGCGCGTCCTCGGTGGCCAGGGGCAGCATGCCGCCGCGGGCCATCCGGCGGCGGTCCGCCTCCGAGAGGTGGCCACTGAGCGCGCTGCCGTGCTCCCACAGTCCCCAGGCCACCGAGGTGGCCGGGAGCCCGTGGGCCCGGCGGTGCGCGGCGAGGCCGTCCAGGAAGGCGTTGGCCGCCGCGTAGTTGGCCTGTCCCGGGGCGCCGAAGGTGCCGGCGGCCGAGGAGAAGAGGACGAAGGCGGCGAGGTCGCGGTCCGCGGTCAGTTCGTGCAGGTGCCAGGCGCCGTCGGCCTTGGGCCGCAGCACGGTGTCGAAGCGGGTGCCGTCCAGGGCGGTGAGGACCGCGTCGTCGGTGACCCCGGCGGCGTGCACGACCGCCTTCAGGGGTGCCTCGGCGGGTACCTGGGCCAGCAGCCGGGCCACCTGGTCCCGGTCGGCCACGTCGCAGGACACGAGACGGACCTCGGCCCCCGACTCGCCCAGTTCGGCGGCCAGTTCGGCGGCGCCCTCGGCGTCCGGCCCGCCGCGCGCGGCGAGCAGCAGGGAGCGGGCCCGGTGGCGGGTGACCAGGTGGCGGGCGACGGCGTGCCCGAGGGTGCCGGTGGCGCCGGTGATCAGCACGGTGCCCGTACCCAGCTCCGGCAGCGCGGACCCGGTGGCCGCCGGGGCCGCGTCGGGCAGCAGGACGGCGCCGTCGCGGACCACGCTGTGCGGGTGGCCCGAGGCCAGCGCGGCGAGCAGGGCCGCCTCGTCGGAGGCCGTCGGCTCGGCGGGCAGGTCCACGAGGTGGAACCGGCCCGGGTGTTCGGCCTGGGCGGAGCGGACCAGACCCCACAGGGCGGCCCCGTGCGGCTCGGTGTCCGGTGCGGCGGCGGCCGGGGCCGGTACGGCGGAGCGGGTGACGAAGACCAGCCGGGATCCGGCGAAGCGCTCCTCGGCCAGCCAGCCGCAGAGGCTCTCGTGGACCCGGTGGAGCCGGGCCCTGAGCGTCTCGGCGAGTCCCGGCCCCGCGGGCTGGTCCTCGGGGGCGACCAGGACCAGTTCGGGCATCGCCATGCCGGTGTCCACGGCCTTGGCCAGCGCCTCCAGGTCGGCGTAGGTCTCCAGGTGGACGCCGCTGCGGTCCAGGGCGGCGGCGACCCGGTCGTCGCCCGCGCCGAGCAGGATCCAGCGCACCGACTCCGGGCGGGGTGCGGCCGGTGCGGGCACCGCCTCCGCCCAGTCCAGGCGCAGGAGTTCGGGGCGGCGGGCCCCCGGCATCCGGTCGGCGGACACCGTGCGCAGGGTGATCGCCTCGGCCGAGGCCACGAGCGCGCCGGAGGCGTCGGTGACCAGGACCGAGAAGGCGTCCTCGGCCTCCGCGGGGGCCAGGCGCACCCGTACCGCGGTGGCTCCTTCGGCGTGCAGGGTCAGTCCGGTCCAGGCGAAGGGCAGCATCGGCTCCCCGCCGGTCGCCGCGTCCTGCGGTCCCGGGCGCTGGACGAGCAGGGCCTGTACGGCGGCGTCGAGCAGCGCGGGGTGGAGGCCGAAGCGGGCGGCCTCGGCTCGGGGCGCCTCCGGCAGGGCCGCCTCGGCGAAGACCTCCTCGCCGCGCCGCCAGACGCGGTGCAGGCCCTGGAAGCTGGGCCCGTAGGCGAAGCCCGCGGCGGCGAAGGCGGCGTAGTGGTCCTCCTCGGACACCAGCTCGGCACCGGGCGGTGGCCAGGCGGTGAGGTCGGTCGCGGGGGCGGGCGGTGCCTCGGGGGCGAGGGTGCCCTGGGCGTGGCGCTGCCAGTCGCCGCCGCTGCCCGCGGCCCGGGAGTGGACGGCGAAGGCGCGGCGGCCCTCGTCGTCGGGTGCCGCCACCACGACCTGGATCCGCACCGCGCCCTCCTCGGGTACGACCAGGGGGCTGAGCAGGGTCAGTTCGGCCAGGTGTCCGCAGCCGGTGCGGTCCCCGGCGTGCACGGCGAGGTCGAGGTAGCCGGTGGCGGGCATGATGACGCTGCCGAGGACGGCGTGGTCGGCCAGCCAGGGGTGGCTGCGCAGCGAGAGCCGGCCGGTGAGCAGCAGGCCCTCGGAGTCCGCGGGGGCGAGGGCGGCACCGAGGAAGGGGTGGCTGTCGGCTTCGAGGCCCGCCCCGTCCAGGTCGCCGGTCCAGGTGAGGCTGGGCAGCCAGTAGCGCCGGTGCTGGAAGGCGTAGGTCGGCAGCGCGGTGGTGCGGGCGCCCGGCAGCAGCGGAGCCCAGTCGGGTTCGGCGCCGTGGGCGAAGAGGGTGCCGAGGGCGCGCAGGAGTTGGTGCGGCTCGGGCCTGTCGCGCAGCGAGGCGGGCACGCAGAGCGCGTCCTCGATGCCGGTGTCCGCGAGCACGGACTCGGTGAGGGCGGTGAGCGGGCTGTCGGGGCCGATCTCCAGGAAGCGGCGTACGCCCTGCTCTCCCAGGAGCCGCGCGCAGTCCGCGAACCGCACCGGCTCGCGCACATGCCGCACCCAATACCCCGGATCCGCCAACTCCCCCGCAGCCGCGACAGATCCGGTCAGCCCCGAGACCACAGCCATCCGCGGCTCCGCGAAGGACAACCCCTCCACCACCGCCCGGAACTCCTCCAACATCGGCTCCATCAGCGGCGAATGGAACGCATGACTCACCCGCAACCGACTCACCCGACGCCCAGCAGCCCTCAACTCCTCCGCCAGCGCCGCGACTTCAGCCTCCACACCCGAAACCACCACCGCACGAGGACCGTTGACCGCCGCGACACCCACCTGCGGACGACTCTCAAGCAGCGGCAGCGCCTCCCCCTCGGAAGCCTCCACCGCCCACATCGCACCACCCGAAGGCAGTTGCTGCATCAGACGCCCACGCGCCGACACCAAAGCGCACGCATCCTCCAGCGAGAACACCCCCGCCACATGCGCCGCCGCGATCTCCCCCACCGAATGACCCGCCACGAACTCCGGCCGCACGCCCAGGGATTCGACCAGACGGAACAACGCCACCTCGACGGCGAAAAGCGCGGGCTGGGCGTACTCGGTGCGCTGGACGAGTTCGGGGTCGTCACCGCCGAGGAGGCACTCCGCCAGTCCGGGCACCTGGGCGCAGACGGCGTCGAAGGTCTCGGCGAACACCGGGAAGGTCTCGTACAACTCCCGTCCCATGCCGAGGCGTTGGGCGCCCTGGCCGGTGAAGAGGAAGGCGGTCCTGCCGGTGGTGCGGGCGCTTCCGGTCACGGTGGAGGGCAGCGGGCTGCCCGCCGCGAGGGCTGTCAACTGCTCCAGGAACTCGGCCCGTTCGGTGCCGAGGAGCACGGCCCGGTGGGTGAAGGGGGTACGCGCCGCCAGGGACAGGGCGGTGTCGGCGAGCGGCACCTCGGGGCGGCTCAGGACGTGTGCGTGCAGCCGGGCGGCCTGCGCGTGCAGCGCCTCGGCCGTGCGGGCGCTGAGCACCCAGGCCGTCGCGGACCCGTCGGCGGGTGGTGACTGCTCGCTGTTCTCCGCCTCTGCGGTGGCTGCGATCCCCGCGGGCTGCTCCTGTGCGCCGGAGGACGTCTCTACGGGTTCCTCGGGTGCCGCTTCCAGGACGATGTGGGCGTTGGTGCCGCTGATCCCGAAGGAGGACACCCCCGCACGGCGCGGACGCCCCTCCGGCATCTCCCACTCGCGCGCCTGCTCCAGCAGTCGCACCGCACCCGCATCCCAATCCACATGCGAGGACGGCGCGTCCACGTGCAAGGTCGCGGGCAGCACACCGTGGCGCATCGCCAGCACCATCTTCATCACACCCGCCACACCCGCACCCGCCTGCGTGTGACCCACGTTCGACTTCACCGAACCCAGCCACAACGGCTCGGCCCCATCCCGCTCACGCCCGTACGTCGCAAGGAGCGCCTGCGCCTCGATCGGGTCGCCCAGCTTGGTGCCCGTACCGTGCGCCTCCACCGCGTCCACCTCGGACGCCGACACCCCCGCATCCGCCAACGCCGCCCGGATCACCCGCTGTTGCGAGGGACCGTTGGGGGCGCTGAGACCGTTGGAGGCACCGTCCTGGTTCACGGCCGAACCACGCACCACCGCAAGCACCGGATGGCCCTTCGCCCGCGCGTCCGACAGCCGCTCCACGAGCAGCAGACCGCCGCCCTCGGAGAAACCCGTCCCGTCCGCCGCGTCCGCGAAGGCCTTGCACCGGCCGTCCGCCGCGAGACCCTGCTGACGGCTGAAGTCCACGAACAGACCGGGGGTCGACATCACCGTGACGCCTCCGGCCAGCGCGAGATCGCACTCCCCGGAGCGCAGTGAGCGCACCGCGAGGTGCAGCGCGACCAGCGAGGCCGAGCACGCCGTGTCCACCGTCACCGCGGGGCCTTCGAGACCGAAGGTGTACGAGAGCCGGCCGGACATCACGCTGGCGGAGGTGCCGGTGCCCAGATGGGCGCCGACGTCCTCGCTGACGGCGAGCGGACGCTGGGAGTAGTCCTGGTAGTTGGTGCCGACGAAGACGCCGGTGCGGCTGCCGCGCAGGGTGCGCGGAGCGATCTCGGCACGTTCGAAGCTCTCCCAGGCCATCTCCAGGAGCAGCCGCTGCTGCGGATCCATCGCCACCGCCTCACGCGGCGAGATCCCGAAGAAGCCCGGATCGAAGTCGGCGAAGCCGCTCAGGAAGCCGCCGACGAGGGTGGAGGTGCGGCCCGGGCGGCCCGGCTCGGGGTCGTAGAGCGCCTCCAGGTCCCAGTCCCGGTCGTCGGGGAAGGCGCTCATCGCGTCCGTGCCCTCGGCGAGGAGCTGCCAGAAGCGCTCCGGGGTGTCCGCGTTCTCGGGGAAGCGGCAGGCCATCCCGACGATGACGACCGGGTCGTCCTCCTCGCCGCGCTCCGCCCGGAAGGCGGCGGTGGCGGACGGTTCGGCGGCGGGCACCAGGAGCGCGGCCAGGTGCTCGGCGAGCGCGAGGGGCGTCGGGTAGTCGTAGATCACCGTGCTGGTCAGCCGGACGCCGGTGGCCTCGCCGAGGGCGTTGCTCAGTTCCACGGCGGTGAGCGAGTCGAAGCCGAGTTCGCGGAAGGCGCGCAGCGGCTCGACCTCGTCGAGGCTGGGGTGGTCGAGGACGTAGGCGATGTGCCCGCGGACGAGTTCGAGCAGTGTCTCGCGGCGCTCGCCGGGGCCGAGTCCGGCGAGCCGGGTGCGCAGCGCGTGCTCGTCGGGGGCGTCCTCGGTGCTGCCCGCGGCCGCGGCCGGGGCGGTGAGCAGGCGGCGCATCTCGGGCAGGGCGGCGTAGAGCGGGCGGGGGCGTCCCTTGACCGCCTCCGGGCCGAAGACCTCCCAGTCGATGTCGGTCACGACCAGGGCGGTGTCCTCGTGGTCCAGCGCCTGCTGGAGTGCGCTCGCGGCCGTACGGGGCTCCATCAGGCGCAGGCCGTGCCGCTCCAGGCGCCGTCCGACGGCTCCGGAAGCCATGCCGCCGTCGGCCCAGCCGCCCCAGGCCACCGCGGTGGCGGGCAGTCCGCGGTCCCGGCGCTCCTCGGCGAGGGCGTCGAGGTAGGCGTTGCCGGGCGCGTAGTTGCCGTGCCCGGGGCTGCCGAGCGCGCCCGAGGACGAGGAGAACAGGACGAAGGCGGACAGGTCGGCTCCGGCGGTCGCCCGGTCGAGGTTGAGGGCGCCGCCGACCTTGACCCGCAGGACCTCGGCGAGGCGGTCGGGGGTGAGGCTCTCGATGACGCCGTCGTCGAGGACGGCGGCCGTGTGGAAGACCGCGTTCAGCGGGCGGTCCTCGGGCACGGCGGCCAGCAGGGCGTCGAGGGCGGCCGGGTCGGCGATGTCGCAGGAGGCCAGCTCCGCACGGGCGCCCAGCTCCGCGAGCTCGGCGACCAGGGCTTCGGCGCCCTCGGCGCCGGGCCCGGAGCGGGAGACCAGGAGGAGGTCGCGGGCGCCGGAGCGGGCGAGCCAGCGGGCGAGGTGCCGGCCGAGGGCTCCGGTGCCGCCGGTGACCAGGACGGTGCCCTGCGGCTGCCAGGTGCGGCGGCCGGGCAGTCCGCCGGTCGCGGCCCGCTCGAGGCGCCGCCCGAGCACGCCGGAGCCGCGTACGGCGATCTGGTCCTCGGGGCCGGGGTCGGCGAGGAAGGCGACGAGGCGGTCCGCGGCGCGGGCGTCCCACGCGGCGGGCAGGTCGGCCAAACCGCCCCAGCGGGCGGCCTGTTCGAGCGCGACCACCCGGCCGAAGCCCCAGACCAGGGCCTGGTCGGGGCGGATCGTCTCGGAGCCGCGGCCGGTGGCGACGGCGCCCCGGGTGAGGAACCACACGGGCAGGGGCAGTTCGAGGTCGGTGAGGGCCTGGACCAGGGCGACGTTGGCGGCGAAGCCGCCCGGCAGCAGTGCGTGCCCGGGCAGCGGGGACGCGTCGAGGGCGAGCAGGGACAGCACGCCCCGGGTGCCCTCGGCCGCCTCGGTGAGCTGTGCGGCGAGGGCGGCGCGGTCGGCGCCGGGATCGACGCCGAGGACGGTGCAGTGGCCACCGGCGCGTTCCAGGGCGGCGCGCAGGACGGCGGCCTCCGGCTCCTTCTCGCGGCCCTCGGGCACCAGGAGCAGCCAGGAGCCGGTGGGCGCGGCGGCGGGCTGCTCCAGGGGGTGCCAGCCGATCCGGTAGCGCCAGCGGTCGGAGACGGCGCTGTCGGCGCTGTTCCTGCGGTAGTGCGCGAGGGCCGGGACGAGGGCGGAGGTCTTCTCCTCGTCGAGGCCGAGGGCGGCGCCGAGGGTGCCGAGGTCGCCGTCCTCGACGGCCTGCCAGAAGGGCGCGTCGGCGGCGGGGGCCGCGGGCTCCTGCCCGGCCCCGCTGAACTCGGGCCAGTAGCGGCGGCGTTGGAAGGCGTAGACGGGCAGCTCGGTGCGGCGGCCGGGCTCGCCGTGGACGGTGCTCCAGTCCACCGGCACGCCGCGTACGGCGAGTTCGGCGGCGGAGAGCAGGAAGCGCTCCTGGCCGCCCGCGCCGCGGCGCAGGGTGCCGAGCGCGTGGCCGTCGGTGACGCCGAGCTCGTCGAGGACGTCGCCGGTGGCGGCGGTGAGCACGGAGTGCGGGCCGGATTCGAGGAAGACCCGGTGGCCGTCGGCGGCCAGTTGCCGTACCGCCGCGTCGAAGCGGACGGGCGAACGGACGTTGCGGTACCAGTAGTCGGCGTCCAGGACGGTGGTGTCCGTGACGCGCTCCCCGGTGACGGTGGAGTAGAAGGGGATCGTGGCCTGCCCGGGCCGCACCGCGGCGAAGCCGTCGAGCAGGGCCTCGCGGACCTCCTCGACCTGGGCGCTGTGCGAGGCGTAGCCGAGGCGTACCCGGCGGGCCCCCACCCCCTCCTCCGTCAGCTCCGCCAGGAAGGCGGTGAGCGCCGGTTCCTCGCCGGTGACGCCGATGGAGCGGGGCCCGGACACGGAGCCGATGGACAGGCCCTGCCGTCCGGCGAGGCGCCGCTCGACCTCGGCGAGGGGGAGCGGGACGGCGATCATGCCGCCGCGCCCGGCGATCGCGGTGAGGGCCCGCGCCCGGACGACGACGACGCGCGCCGCCTCCCGGAGGGTGAGCACCCCGGCGATGTGCGCGGCGGCGATCTCGCCCTGGCTGTGTCCGGCGACCGCGCCGGGGCGGATGCCGCAGGACTCCCAGAGCCGCGCGAGGGCGACGCACACCGCGAACAGGACGGGCTGGACGACGTCGACGCGCTCCAGGGGCGGGGCACCCTCGCTGAGGCGCAGGACGTCGAGGACGGACCAGTCGGTGTGCTCCTCCACGGCGGCGGCGGCCTCGGCCAGGTGGCCCCGGAACCGCTCGTCGCTGTCGAGGAGTTCGAGGGCCATCCCCTCCCACTGCGCCCCGTGCCCGGGGAAGAGCAGGACGGGCTCGCCCTCGGCGCCGATGCTGCCGCGCACCAGGGAGGCGGCGGGCTTGCCCTCGGCGAGCGCGTCCAGGGCGGGCAGCAGGTCCTGGTGGCCGCGGGCGACGACGACCGCCCGGTGTTCGAGCGCGGACCGGGTCGCGGCCAGGGACCAGGCCAGGTCGGCGGGCCGGGTCCGCTCGGCGGGGGCGGTGCGCAGATGGGCGGCGAGCCGGGCGCCCTGCGCGCGCAGGGCGGCGGCACTCCGGCCGGAGACGGGGAAGGCGCGGAAGCGCGCGTCTCCTTCCCCGTCCGCGGTCCGCGGCGCCGCGCCCGACGCCGCGGATTCTGCTGGTTCCGCCGGTTCCGCGAGCTCTTCGGATCCCTCGGGCTCGGGTGCCTGCTCCAGGACGACATGGGCGTTGGTGCCGCTGACGCCGAAGGAGGAGACGCCGCAGCGCCGGGCCCGGCCGGTCTCGGGCCAGGGGCGGGCCTCGTCGAGCAGGGCGACCCGGCCCGCGGACCAGTCGACGTGCCGCGTGGGACGGTCGAGGTGCAGGGTCGCGGGGAGGCGGCCCTCGCGCAGGGCGAGGACCATCTTGATGACTCCGGCGACACCGGCCGCGGCCTGGGTGTGCCCGAGGTTGGACTTGACCGAGCCGAGCCAGAGCGGCCGGTCCTCCTGGCGGTCCTGGCCGTACGTGGCGAGCAGGGCCTGCGCCTCGATCGGGTCGCCGAGCGTCGTACCGGTGCCGTGCGCCTCCACCGCGTCCACCTCGACGGGGGTGAGCCGGGCGGACTGGAGCGCCTGCCAGATGACGCGTTCCTGGGAGGGGCCGTTGGGGGCGGTGAGCCCGTTGGAGGCGCCGTCCTGGTTGACGGCCGAGCCGCGGAGCAGGGCGAGCACGGGATGGCCGTTGCGCCGGGCGTCGGAGAGCCGTTCGACGACCAGGACACCGGCGCCCTCGCCCCAGGCGGTGCCGTCGGCGCCGTCGGCGAAGGCGCGGCAGCGGCCGTCCGCGGAGAGGCCGCGCTGGCGGCTGAACTCCAGGAAGACCGTCGGGGTGGACATGACGGTGACGCCGCCGGCGAGGGCGAGGTCGCACTCACCGGCGCGCAGGGCCTGGGCGGCCAGGTGCAGGGTCACCAGCGAGGAGGAGCAGGCGGTGTCCACGGACACGGCGGGCCCTTCGAGGCCCAGGGTGTAGGAGATGCGTCCGGAGACCACGCTGGAGGAGTTGCCGACACCGTCGTCACCGGCGTTGTCGGAGTGGCTGAGCAGCGCGGGATAGTCCTGGAGGTTGGTCCCGGCGAAGACTCCGGTACGGCTGCCGCGCAGGCCCAGCGGGTCGATACCGGCCCGCTCCAGGGCCTCCCAGCAGATCTCCAGGAGGAGCCGCTGCTGCGGGTCGGTGCCGACGGCCTCCCGCGGGGAGATGCCGAAGAACCCGGCGTCGAAGTCGCCGACCCCCTCGACGAATCCGCCGGTCCGGGTGTAGCTGCGGCCGGGCGTCCCGGGCTCGGGGTCGTAGAGCGCCTCGACGTCCCAGCCGCGGTCGCGCGGCCACTCGGTCATCGCGTCGGAGCCCTCGCTGAGCAGCCGCCACAGGTCCTCGGGGTCCGAGACCCGGCCGGGGAAGCGGCACCCCATGGCGACGATCGCCACGGGTTCCTCCTGGCGCGACTCGGCCTCGGCGAGGCGCCGGCGCGTCTGGTGGAGATCGGCCGTCACCTTCCTCAGGTAGCCGAGCAGCTTCTCCTCATCGCTCATGCGCTTCTCACCCGTTCCCAGGTCCCGTTGCCGTGCATCAGGAGATTCCGAGGTCGTTCTCGATGAAGTCGAAGATCTCGTCCGCCGCGGCGGAGTGGATCCGTTCGCTGACGTCCTGCGCGGGCTCTGCCCCGGCGCCGCCCCGCTCGCCGTCCTGCCAGCGGGTGAGCAGGGACCGCAGCCGGGCGCCGATGCGGTCGCGCCTGCCGTCCTCGGCGGGCAGCGCGGTCAGGGCGCTCTCCAGCCGGTCCAGGTCGGCGAGGACCGCGGCGGCCTCGTCCACGTCCTGCCGCAGCCGTCCGCGCAGGTACCGGGCGAGGGCGGTGGGGTTGGGCTGGTCGAAGAGCAGGGTCGCCGGGAGCGCGAGGCCGGTGGCGGCGCCGAGCCGGTTGCGCAGTTCGACGGCGGTCAGCGAGTCGAAGCCGAGGGAGTTGAAGTCCTGGGCGGCTCCCACGCGTTCGGTGGAGGCGTGCCCGAGCACCTCGGAGGCCTCGGTGCGCACCAGCGTGACCAGGGTGCGCTCCTGTTCGGCGGCGGGCTGTCCGGCGAGCCGGGCGCCCAGCTGCCCGGGCCCTTCCTCGGCGGTGGTCTGCTGCCGGGCCAGGACCTCCCGGACCTCGGGCAGGTCGGCGAGCAGGCGGCTGGGCCGCCCGGTGGTGAACCCGGGGGCGAAGGCGGCCCAGTCGATGTCGGCGACCACGAGGGCCGCCTCGGGGCCGGCCGCCACCCGGTCGAGGGCGCGCACGGCCCGGTCGGGGTCGAGGGGGTGCACGCCGCTGCGCCGCATGCGCGCCTCGGCCTCGGCGCTCCCGGTCGCCATGCCGCCGCCCGCCCAGGGGCCCCAGGCGAGGGAGGCGGCGGGCAGTCCGGCGCCGCGGCGGGACTCGGCCAGTGCGTCCAGATAGGCGTTGGCGGCCGAGTAGTTGGCCTGTCCGAGCGTGCCGAGGGTGCCGGAGACGGAGGCGTAGAGGACGAAGGCGGACAGCTCGCGCCCGCGGGTGAGCTCGTCGAGGTTGCGGGCCGCGGCGAGCTTCGGCCGCAGCACGAGGTCGAGGCCGGCCGCGTCCATGGTGTCGAGGAGCCGGTCGTCGAGTACGCCCGCGGTGTGCACGACGGCGTCCACCGGGTACTCCGCGAGCAGGTCGGCGAGGGCCTTGCGGTCGGCCACGTCGCAGGCGGCGAGGGTGAGTTCGGTGCCGGTTCCGGCGAGGGCCTCCGCGAGCCGGGCCGCGCCGGGCGCCTCGGCGCCGGACCTGCTGACGGCCAGGATGCGGCCGGCCCCGCGCCCCGCGAGCCAGGCCGCGGTGTGCACTCCGAGCGCGCCGGTCGCGCCGGTCAGCAGGACGGTGCCGGACCAGTCGGGTCCTGCTGCCTCCGGCCGGGCGGGTACGCGCTCCAGACGGCGCAGGAAGGTGCCCGAGGGGCGGACGGCGATCTGGTCCTCCCCGTCGGCGGCGGCGAGCACCGCGCACAGGCGGCGGCCCGCCTCCGCGGCGCTGCCCTCGGTGAGCGGCGGCAGGTCCACCAAGCCGCCCCAGATCTGGGGGTGTTCGAGTGCCGCGGTGCGCCCGAGCCCCCAGACGGCGGCCTGTTCGGGGGCGGTCGGGGCCTCGGCGGCGAGCGCGCCGACCGCGCCCTGGGTGAGCGCCCACAGCCGGGGCGCCGCCGCCCCCGCGGCGCCGTCCGCCAGGGCCTGGAGCAGGGCCAGGGTGGCGGCGAGACCGGCGGGTACCGAGGAGTGGCCGGGCAGCGCGCGGGTGTCGGCGGCGAGCAGCGACAGCACCCCGGCGGGCGCCTCCGCCTCGGCGCCGCACAGCTCGGTCAGCGCGGCGGTCACCGCGGCCCGGTCGCTGCCGGTGCAGTCCACCGGCAGCGGCAGGACGCGGGCGCCGTGCGCGGTGAGCGCCCCGGTCAAGTGCTGGGCCCAGGTCTCGCCCTCGGTCCCCGAGGGGACGGCCAGCAGCCAGGTGCCGGTGAGGGTGCCCACGGCGCCTTCGGGGGCGGGGCGCCACACGGCGCGGTGCTCCCAGCGTCCCGCCTCCGCGCGCCGCCGGCCGTCGCCGCGCCAGGCGGACAGGGCGGGCAGTACGGCGCTGAGCGGTGCCTCGGCGTCGAGGGCGAGCTGCTCGGCGAGGGCGGACGGGTCCGCGGACTCCACCAGCTCCCAGAAGGCCTCGTCCTCGGCGGGGCGCGCCGCCGGGGCGGAGGACTCCAGCCAGTACCGCTCGCGCTGGAAGGCGTAGGTGGGCAGGGCCAGGGGCCGGGCCCCGGTCTCGGCCGGGCCGAAGGTCTCGGCGCCGAAGCCGCGTGTGTAGAGCCGGGCGGCGGCGCGCAGTACGGCCTGCCGCTCGGGAAGCCCGCGGCGCAGCAGGGAGAAGGCGGTCACGGCGGAGGGGTCGCCGTAGCCCTCCGGCACCAGCGGGGTCAGTACCGCGTCGGGGCCCAGCTCGACGCAGGTGGTGACGCCCTCCTCGGCGAGGGCGCGCACCCCGTCCCCGAAGCGCACGGCCTCGCGGACGTGCCGTACCCAGTACGCGGGGTCGCACAGCTCCGCCTCCCCGGCGAGGGCGCCGGTGAGGTTGGAGACGACGGGCACCGACGGAGGCTGGTAGCGCACCTCCGCCGCGGCCCGGGCGAACTCGTCGAGCATGGCGTCCATGAGAGGAGAGTGAAATGCATGGCTGACCCGCAAACGCCTAGTCTTTCGCCCGAGGTCGGCGAACTCCCCGGCGATACGCTCCACTTCGTCCGCTTCGCCGGACAGGACGAGCGAGACCGGGCCGTTCACGGCGGCGAGCGCGACCCGGTCGGCGAGGCCTTCGAGGTGCGGGCGCATCTCCTCCTCGGTGGCCTCCACCGCGGTCATCGCCCCGCCCTCCGGCAGGGCCTGCATGAGGCGGCCGCGGGCGGCCACCAGGGCGCAGGCGTCCGGCAGGTCGAGCACTCCGGCGGCGTGCGCGGCGGTGAGTTCGCCGATGGAGTGGCCCATCACCACGTCGGGGTGCACGCCCCAGGAGGCGGCCAGGGCGTGGGCCGCGGTGCCGAAGGCGAAGAGGGCGGCCTGGGTCCAGGCGGTGCGGTCGAGCAGGGCGGCCGTCTCGGTGCCTTCCTCGGCGAAGACGATCTCGCGCAGCGGCGGGCCCTGCAGATGGCGGTCGAGTTCGGCGCAGACCGCGTCGAAGGTCTCGGCGAACACCGGCCAGTCGGCGTACAGGTCCCGGCCCATGCCGGGGCGCTGGGCGCCCTGGCCGCTGAAGAGGAAGGCGGTGCGTCCGCCGTCGCCCTGGCCGCGGACCAGGTCCGGATGCCGGTCGCCGGTGGCCGCGGCGGCGAGGGCGGCGAGCAGCCCCTCCCGGTCCTCGGCGACGACGACGGCGCGGTGGGCGAGATGGTGGCGGGCGGTCCTGAGGGTGTGCGCGAGGTCGCGCGGGTCGTGCTCGCCGGAGACGAGGTGGGTGCGCAGCCGGGCGGCCTGGGCGCCGAGCGCCTCGGGGGTGTGTCCGGAGAGGGGGAAGGCGCGGGGCAGGGCGGGCGCCTCGGACCGCTCGGGCCCGGGGGCCGCCGCCGGGGGTTCCTCCAGGATGACGTGGGCGTTGCTGCCGCTGATGCCGAAGGAGGAGACCCCGGCGCGGCGCGGCCGTCCCTCCCGCGCGGTCCAGGGCCTTTGCTCGGTGAGGAGTTCGAGGGTGCCCTCGGACCAGTCGATGTGCGGGGAGGGCTCGTCGACGTGGAGGGTGCGGGGCAGCGCGCCGTGGCGCATCGCCATGATCATCTTGATGATGCCCGCGGCGCCCGCCGCGGCCTGGGTGTGGCCGAAGTTGGACTTGGCGGAGCCGAGCAGCAGGGGCTGCCCGTCGGGGCGCCCGGCGCCGTACGTGGCGAGGAGGGCCTGCGCCTCGATCGGGTCGCCGAGGGTGGTGCCGGTGCCGTGCGCCTCCACCGCGTCCACGTCCGCGGGGGACAGACCGGCCGAGGCGAGGGCCTGCCGGATCACCCGCTGCTGGGCCGGACCGCTCGGCGCGGTCAGGCCGTTGGAGGCACCGTCCTGGTTGGTGGCGGAGCCGCGGACGACCGCGAGGACGGGGTGGCCGCTGCGCCGCGCGTCCGAGAGGCGTTCCAGGACCAGCACGCCGACGCCCTCGGAGAAGCTGGTGCCGTCGGCGGAGGCCGCGAAGGCCTTGCAGCGCCCGTCGGCCGCCAGCCCCTTCTGCGCGGTGAACTCGGTGTACGTACCCGGGGTGGCCATCACCGTGACACCGCCCGCCACGGCGAGGGAGCACTCCCCCTGGCGCAGGGCCGTCGCGGCGAGGTGGAGGGCGACCAGGGCCGAGGAGCAGGCCGTGTCGACGGTCATCGTCGGCCCCTCCAGGCCGAAGGTGTAGGCGACGCGGCCGGAGATGACGCTGCCGGAGACGCCGAGGCCGATGTAGCCCTCCATGCCCTTGGGGATGTCGGCGAGGCCCGAGGCGTATCCCGAGCCCATGGCTCCGGCCCAGACGCCGGTGCTGCTGCCGCGCAGCGAGAGCGGGTCGAGCCCGGCGCGTTCGAAGGCCTCCCAGCAGGTCTCCAGGAGCAGGCGCTGCTGCGGGTCCATGGCCAGCGCCTCGCGCGGTGAGATGCCGAACAGGGCGGCGTCGAAGTGGGTTGCCCCGTACAGGAATCCGGCTTCGAGGCCGGGCAGGGAGTCCAGGTCCCAGCCGCGGTCGGTGGGGAAGGAGGAGATGGCGTCGCCGCCCTCGGAGACGAACCGCCACAGGTCCTCGGGCGAGCCGACGCCGCCCGGGTACTGGCAGGCCATGGAGACGATGACGATCGGGTCGTCGTCCACGGCGCCCGTCGGGCCGGCGAGGGCGTCTGCCCGGCTGCCGCCGAGTTCCTCCCGCAGGTGGCGGGCGAGGGCCGTGGGGCGGGGGTGGTCGAAGACCAGGGTGGCCGGGAGCCGGAGGCCCGTCTCGGCGTTGAGGCGGTTGCGCAGGTCCACCGAGGTCAGGGAGTCGAAGCCGAGTTCCTTGAAGGACTGCTCGGCGTCGACCGCCCCGGCGGAGCCGTGGCCGAGGGCGAGGGCGGCGTGGCGGCGCACCACACCGAGGAGCAGCCGCTCCTGCTCGGCCTCGTCGAGGGCCGCGAGGCTCCGGAGCAGTTCGGCGCCGCCCGCGCCGGGCGCGCTCTGCTCGGCGCGGCGTACGGGGACGGGGACGAGTCCGCGCAGCAGTGCGGGCAGGCGGCCCGCGGCCGCGGCGGCGCGCAGCGCGGCGGGTTCGGTGCGCAGCGGGGCGAGCAGCGGCTCGCCGGTGGTGAGGGACTCGTCCAGCAGGCGCAGCGCGTCCTCGGTCTCCAGGGCGGGCAGGCCGGAGGCGGCGATACGGCGCCGGTCCTCCTCGCCGAGGCCTCCGGTCATGCCGCCCTCGGCCGCCCACAGGGTCCAGGCGAGGGAGGTGGCGGGCAGCCCCTGGGCGCGGCGGTGGTGGGCGAGGGCGTCCAGGACGGTGTTGGCGGCGGCGTAGTTGGCCTGTCCGGCTCCGCCGAGGAGACCGGAGGCGGAGGAGAAGAGGACGAAGGCGGTCAACTCCGCCTCCCGGGTGGCCCGGTGCAGGGCCAGCGCCGTGTCCGCCTTCGCGGCGAGGACGGCGGTCAGCTTCTCGGGGGTGAGGGAGTCGAGGGTGCCGTCGTCCAGGGTGCCCGCGGCGTGCACGACGGCGCGCAGCGGACGGGTCCGCGGGACGGTGGCGAGGACCCGCTCCAGGGCCTCGGGGTCGGCGGCGTCGCAGGCCTCGACCCGGGCCTCGGCTCCCAAGTCGTCGATTTCCGCGACGAGTTCGGCGGCGCCGGGCGCCTCGGGGCCGCGGCGGGAGAGCAGCAGCAGTGAGCGCACGCCGTGCGCGGTGACGAGGTGCCGGGCCACCTGGGCGCCGAGGGCGCCGGTGCCGCCGGTGATCAGGACGGTGCCCTCGGGGTCCAGGGCGGGTTCCGCGGCGGTAGCGGGTGCCGCCCTGGTCAGGGCCGGGGTGAGGACGCGGCCCTCGCGCAGGGCGCACTGGGCGGCCCCGGAGGCGAGGGCGGCCGGGAGCGCGGCGCGCGAGGCGGC
This sequence comes from Streptomyces sp. SCSIO ZS0520, assembly GCF_025643355.1. Taxonomy (NCBI): domain Bacteria; kingdom Bacillati; phylum Actinomycetota; class Actinomycetes; order Kitasatosporales; family Streptomycetaceae; genus Streptomyces; species Streptomyces sp. SCSIO ZS0520. The sequence continues at coordinate 713,669 of NZ_CP092644.1, forward strand.
GGTGCCGTCGAGGTCGGCCAGGACCAGCCGCCCCGGGTTCTCGGTCTGGGCGGAGCGCACCAGCCCCCACACGGCGGAGGCGGCGAGGTCGGGAACGTCCTCGTCCCCGGTGGAGACCGCGCCGCGGGTGAGCACCAGCACCGTGGCCCGCGCGGCCCGTTCGTCGGCCAGGAGCTCCTGGAGCGCCCGCAGCGTACGTACGGCCACGTCGGTGGCGCTCTCCCCGTCCGCACCGGCGCAGGGCAGGACGACCACGGAGGGCGTGGTGGCGGTGCCGAGCGGGGCGCAGTCGGGGGCGAGGCCCACCGGGTCGGGGCCGGCGAGCTGCCAGTCGCCGGTGGCGGGGGCCTCGGGGAGGTCCGCGCCGCTCCAGCGCAGCGCGTATAGGGCGCCCTGCGCGGCCCGTGCCCCGCGCAGGGCCTCGGCGGGCAGGGGGCGGCTGGTGAGGGAGTCGACGGTGGCGACGGAGCGTCCGGTGCCGTCGGCGAGGGTGAGGCGCAGGGCGCCGGAGGCCTGGGGTTCGAGCCGGACGCGCAGGGTGGTGGCGCCCGCGGCGTGCAGGCGGACCCCGCTCCAGGCGAAGGGCAGTCCCACCCCCTGTTCTCCCCCGTCCCCGGCGCCCGCGAGCTGGGCGTGCAGGGCCGCGTCGAGCAGGGCGGGGTGGAGTCCGAACCGGGCGGCGTCGCGGTGCTGGTCCTCGGGCAGCGCGACCTCGGCGTACCAGGCACCGTCCCGGCGCCAGACCGCGCGCAGGCCCTGGAAGACGGGCCCGTACTGGTAGCCGTGGTCGGCGAGTGCCGGGTAGAAGCCGTCGAGGGCGACGGGCTCGGCACCGGCGGGCGGCCAGGCGCTCAGGTCCTGCGGCGCCTCCGGGCCCGCGGGGGCGAGCACGGCGGTGGCGTGCCGGGTCCAGGGCGTCTCGTCCTCGCCGTCGGGGCGGGCGTGCACGGTCAGGGTGCGGCGGCCCTCGGCGTCGGGCGCCCCGAGGCCGAGCTGGATCTGCGCTCCGGCCCGCTCGGGCAGCAGCAGCGGCGCCTCCAGGGTGAGTTCGTCCAGGAGCGCGCAGCCCGCCTCCTGGCCCGCGCGCAGGGCGAGTTCGACGAAGGCGGTGCCCGGCAGCAGCACGGTCCCGGAGACGGCGTGCTCGGCCAGCCAGGGCTGGGTGCGCAGGGAGAGCCGTCCGGTGAGCAGCACGCGGTCGTCGTCGGCGACCCGGACGACGGCGGCGAGCAGCGGATGGTCGGTGGCCCCGAGTCCGGCGGCGCCGGGGTCCCCGGCGGTGGCCGACGGGCGCAGCCAGTACCGCTCGTGCTGGAAGGCGTAGGTGGGCAGGGCCGGGCGGTCGGCGGGGGGTTCGCCGAGCAGGCGGGCGGTGTCGAGGACGGCGCCGTGGGCGTGGGCACCGGCGACGGCGGCGAGCAGGGCCTCGGCCTCGGGCCGGTCCTTGCGCAGCAGCGGGAGGCAGACCCGCTCGGTGGTGTCCTCGGGCAGGCAGCTTCCGGCGAGCGCGGTCAGGGTGTGGTCGGGGCCGATCTCGAGGAACCGGGAGACGCCGTGCGCGGCGAGCCAGGCGACGCCGTCGGCGAAGCGCACCGTCCGGCGCAGGTGGCGGGCCCAGTAGTCGGCGGAGGCCAGGTCCTCGGCGCTCGCGGGGCGGCCGGTCAGGTCGGAGACCACGGTGAGCCGCGGCGGGTGCGCGGTGACGCCCGCGACGACGGTACGGAACTCGTCGAGGGCGGCGTCCATGCGGGCCGAGTGGAAGGCGTGGTCGACCCGCAGGCGGCGGCAGCTGCGGCCGCGGGCGGCGAGTGCGGCGCCGACCGCCTCGACGGCCTCCTCGTCGCCGGAGACCACGGTGGCGCGGGGGCCGTTCACCGCGGCGACGCAGACGGCGTCGCCGTGCGGGGCGAGCAGGGGGGCCACCTCGTCCTCGGTGGCCTCCACGGAGAGCATGGCGCCGCCGGGGGGCAGGGCCTGCATGAGGCGGCCGCGGGCGGCGACGAGGCGGCAGGCGTCCGGCAGCGACCAGACCCCGGCGACGTGCGCGGCGGCGAGTTCACCGAGCGAGTGCCCGAGGACGTACTTGGGGGTCAGGCCCCAGGACTCCAGGAGCCTGAAGAGGGCGGTCTCGAAGGCGAACAGGGCGGGCTGCATCAGGTCGGTGCGCCGCAGCGCCTCCTCGCCGAGGGCGCCCTCCAGGACGAGGTCCTTGAAGGAGAGCGGGGGCGCGAGGGGGCTGTCCGGTACGGCGTCGAAGCAGGCGCAGGCCTCGTCGAAGGCGCGGGCGAACACCGGGAAGGCGGCGTGCAGTTGGCGTCCCATGCCGAGCCGCTGGGAGCCCTGCCCGGCGAACAGGAAGGCGGTGGCCCCGCGCAGCACCCGGCCGGTGACGGCGGCGGGGTGCTCCTCGCCCGCCGCCAGCGCGGTGAGGGCCTCCCGGGCGCGGTCGGCGTCCGGGGCGAGCACCGCGGCCCGGTGCTCGAAGGCCTGACGGTCCGTCACCAGGGCGTGTGCGGTGGGGAGGAGGTCGCCGTCCGGGAGCGTACCGAGGTGCTCGACGAGCCGCCCGGCCTGCTCGCGCAGCGCCGCCGCACTGCGGGCGGAGACGAACCACGGCACCAACGGCAGGGCGCTCGCCCCGAGTTCGGCCGCGGGATCGGTGCCGGGCTCGGTGTCCGCCGCCTCCGGTGCGGGCGCGGACTCCAGGATGGTGTGCGCGTTGGTGCCGCTGATGCCGAAGGAGGAGACCCCGGCGCGGCGCGGCCGGTCGGCGCTGCCGGGCCACTCGGCGGGTTCGGTGAGCAGGCGTACGTGCCCCGCGTCCCAGTCGACGTGGGTGGAGGGCGTGCTGACGTGCAGGGTGCGGGGCAGCCGCCCGTGGCGCAGGGCCATCACGGTCTTGATGACCCCGGCCACGCCCGCCACCGCCTGGGTGTGGCCCAGGTTGGACTTGAGGGAGCCGAGCAGCAGCGGGCGGTCGGGGTCCCGGTCCTGCCCGTAGGTGTTCAGCAGGGCCTGCGCCTCGATCGGGTCGCCGAGGGAGGTGCCGGTGCCGTGCGCCTCGACGGCGTCGATGTCGGCGCCGCTCAGGCCGGAGGCGGCCAGGGCCTGCTCGATGACGCGCTGCTGGGAGGGGCCGTTGGGCGCGGTGAGTCCGTTGGAGGCGCCGTCGGAGTTGACGGCGGAGCCGCGGACCACGGCGAGGACCTGGTGGCCGTTGCGCCGGGCGTCGGAGAGGCGCTCGACGAGGAGCAGGCCGACGCCCTCGGACCAGCCGGTGCCGTCGGCGTCGTCCGAGAAGGCCTTGCAGCGGCCGTCCGGGGCGAGCCCGCGCTGGCGGCTGAACTCGAAGAGCAGACCGGGGGTGGCCATCACGGCGACACCACCGGCCATCGCGAGGTCGCACTCCCCCGCGCGCAGAGCCTGCACCGCCCAGTGCAGGGCGACCAGGGAGGAGGAGCAGGCGGTGTCGACGGTGACGGTCGGGCCTTCGAGGCCGAGGACGTAGGAGATGCGGCCGGAGGCGACGGAGGTGGCGTTGCCGGCGAGCATCAGTCCGTGCACGTCCTCGGGGACCTCCACCGGGCCCTGGCCGTAGCCGGAGGTGGCGGCGCCGACGAAGACGCCGGTGGCGCTGCCGCGCAGGCTGGCGGGGCGGATCCCGGCGCGTTCGAGGAGTTCCCAGGAGGCTTCGAGGAGCAGCCGCTGCTGGGGGTCGGTGGCCAGGGCCTCGCGGGGGCTCATGCCGAAGAAGCCCGCGTCGAAGCCGCTGGCGTCCCGCAGGAAGCCGCCCTCACGGGTGGTGAAGGTGCCCGGCTTGTCGGGGTCGGGGTCGTAGCGGTCCTCGATGTCCCAGCCGCGGTCCCCGGGCAGCGGGCCGATGGCGTCGCGGCCCTCGTCGACGAGCCGCCACAGGTCCTCCGGCGAGCGGATGTCGCCGGGGAAGCGGCAGCTCATGGCGACGATCGCGACCGGCTCGCTGCCGCGCTCCTCGACCTCGCGGAGCCGCTTGCGGGTCTGCCGGAGTTCGCCCGTGACCTTCTTGAGGTATTCCACGTACTTGTCGTCGTCAGCCACGTGAGTCACTTCCTTGAACCGGGCGGGCCGGTGGCGTCGGGGGGTACCGGGTCGGGCGGGGCGTTCAGGCCTCGCCGAGCTCCCGGTCGATCAGGTCGAAGAGCTCGCCCGCGGTCGCCGCTCCGGCGAGGTCGTCGTCCTCGTCCGGCGCCGCGGACGGCGCCTCGGGCAGGGGCTCTCCCTGCCAGCGGGCGAGCAGCGCGTGCAGGCGGGCGGTGACGCGGTCCCGGTCGGCGGGGTCCACGTCGCTGCCGTGCAGGGCCGTGTCGAGCCGGTCCAGGTCGGCGAGCAGGGCCTGGGCGGTGCCGGGGGGTTCGGGCAGGTCGAGTCGGGCCAGCAGGAGCGCGACCTGTGCCTGCGGGGTGGGGTAGTCGAAGACCAGCGTGGCCGGCAGCCGCAGCCCGGTGGCCGCGGTGATCCGGTTGCGCAGTTCGACCGCCGTGAGGGAGTCGAAGCCGAGTTCCTTGAAGGTCTGCTCCGGGTCGATCTCGTGCCCGGAGCCGTGGCCGAGCACGGCCGCGGCCTGGGTGCAGACCAGGTCGAGGACCAGCTGCTCCCGGTCGGCCGCGGGCAGCGGGGCGAGCTGCTCGGGCAGGCTCCGCTCGCTCGCCGCCGGGGCCGCCGCGGGCGCGGCGCCCGCCCGCCGCCGGGCCGGTGCGCGGACCAGGCCGCGCAGCAGGACCGGCAGGACGTCGTGGTGCTCGCGCAGGGCCTGGGGGTCCAGGTCCATCGGCAGCAGCGCGGCCCGGTCGCTGCCGAAGGCGGCGTCGAGCAGGCGCATGCCGCGCTCGGGTCCGAGCGGCACCATGCCGGTGCGCGCGTGCCGCTCCCGGTCGGCCTCGGTCAGCTCCCCGGTCATCCCGGCGTCCGGCAGCCAGGTGCCCCAGGCCAGCGAGACGGCGGGCAGGCCCGCGGCGCGCCGCCGGTGGGCGAAGGCGTCCAGGAAGGCGTTGGCGGCCGAGTAGTTGGCCTGCCCCGCCCCGCCGAAGGTGCCCGCGACCGAGGAGTAGACGACGAACCGGGCGAGGTCGAGGTCCCGGGTCAGCTCGTGCAGCGCGCTCACCGCGTCCGCCTTGGGCCGCAGGGCCTCGGCCAGCCGCTCGGGCGTCATCGAGGACAGCACGCCGTCGGCCAGGACGCCCGCGGTGTGGACCACCGCGGTCAGCGGATGCGCGGCCGGGACGCGGTCGAGCAGGGCGGCCAGGGCGGTGCGGTCGGCGATGTCGCAGGCGGCGACCGTGATCTCGGCGCCCAGGGCGGTGAGTTCCTCGCGCAGTTCGGCGGCGCCGGGCGAGTCGGGTCCGCGGCGGCCCGCGATCAGCAGGTGCCGCACCCCGTGCCCGGTGACCAGGTGCCGGGCGGTGACCCGGCCGAGGCCGCCGAGGCCGCCGGTGAGCAGGACCGTCCCGTCCGGGTCGGGGGCGACCGGCAGGGTCAGCACGACCTTGCCGATGTGCTGCGCCTGGCTCAGGAAGCGGAAGGCCTCGGGCGCGCGGCGCACGTCCCACACCGCCATGGGCAGCGGCCGCAGCGCGCCCTGGCCGAAGAGTTCGGAGAGTTCGGCGAGCATCTCGCCGATCCGGTCGGGACCGGCCTCGACGAGGTCGAAGGCCCGGTAGCGCACGTCCCGGTGGTCGGCCGCCACCTGCTCCGGGTCGCGTACATCGGTCTTGCCCATCTCCAGGAAGCGCCCGCCGCGCGGCAGCAGCCGCAGCGAGGCGTCCACGAACTCCCGTGCCAGGGAGTCGAGTACGAGGTCGAAGCCCGCGCCCTGGGTGCTCTGCCGGAAGTGCTCCTCGAAGGCGAGGTCCCGGGAGGAGGCCAGGTGCCCCTCGTCGAGGCCCGCGGCCCGCAGCGCCTGCCACTTGGCGGGGGACGCGGTGCCGTAGACCTCGGCGCCCAGGTGCCGGGCGAGCTGCACGGCCGCGGAGCCGACGCCGCCGGCCGCGGCGTGCACGAGCACCTTCTCGCCCTCGCGCAGCCCGCCGAGGTCGACGAGGGCGTAGTAGGCGGTCAGGTAGACGATGGGGACGGTCGCCGCCTCCGCGAAGGTCCAGCCCTTCGGGATACGGGTGACCATCCGCTCGTCGGCGACGGCGACCGGGCCGAAGGCTCCGGCGAACATGCCCATCACGCGGTCGCCGGGGGCGAGTCCGCGCACCGCGCTGCCGACCTCGGTGATCACCCCGGCGCCCTCCAGGCCGATGGCCGTGGCCTCGCCCGGGTACATGCCGAGGGCGGTCAGCACATCGCGGAAGTTGACGCCCGAGGCCCGCAGCGAGAGGCGCACCTCGCGCGGGGCGAGCGGGGCCAGCACCTCCGGGCAGGGGGCCAGGCGCAGGCTCTCCAGGGTGCCGGGCTCGGTGACGCCCAGGCGCCAGGCCTCGGTGTCCGGGGGCGGCGGCAGTTCCTGTCCCGCGGCGAGCGGCGTGATCTGCGGGGTGCTCGCGGCACCCTCGCGCAGGGCGACCTCGAAGGCCTCGGCGTCCAGTACGCCGGGCAGGGCCGCCGCGGAGGCCGGGCTGCCGTCGAGGTCGACGAGGACGAGCCGCCCGGGGTTCTCGGAGCGGGCCGAGCGCACCAGGCCCCAGACGGCGGCCTGCACCGGATCGGCGGCGCCGGGGCCGGTGGCGGTGGCCGCGCGGGTCACCACGGCGAGCCGGGTGGCGCCGAACGCGGGGTCGTCCAGCCAGCGCTGGAGGAAGGCGAGCACGCTCGCGGCGGTGTCCCTGACCGCCGTCGCCGGGTCGCCGGGCGGGGTGGCCGGGACCGCGTACAGGAGCTGCGCGGGGACGTCCCCGGCCTCGGTCAGCGCCTCGGTACCGGAGACCGCCCGGGCGTCCAGGCCCGCCGCGGTCAGCTCCCCGGCGAGGGCGCGGGCGGAGTCGCCGCCGACGACGGTCCAGGGCGCGGTGGCCGGTTCGGCCGCCGGGGACAGGGGCTGCCAGGCCACCTCGTACAGGCCCTGCCGCTCCGGCGCGCCGACGGTGGATCCGTCGAGGTCGCCGGTGAGTTCGCGCAGGGTGAGCGAGCCGACCGAGGCCACCGGGCGCCCGGCCGGATCGGCGAGCGCGAGGCTCACGGCCTCCGGGCCCTCCTGGACCATGCGCACCCGCACCGCGGAGGCGCCCACGGCGTCCAGGTGCACCTGGTTCCAGGAGAAGGGCAGCCGTCCGGCGTCCTTCATCGGGACGAACATCACGGCGTGCAGAGCCGCGTCGAGGAGGGCGGGGTGCAGGTCGAAGGCCCCGGCGGCGGGGTCGGCGTCGGCGGGCAGCGCGACCTCGGCGAACACCTCGGCGCCGCGCGTCCACACCCGGGTCAGGCCCTGGAAGAGCGGGCCGTAGAGGTGGCCGCGCTCGGCGAAGCGCTCGTAGAAGCCGTCGAGCGGGACCTCCTCGCCGCCCTGCGGCGGCCACTGGGTGAAGTCGTAGGGCTGGTCCGGGGTTTCGCCCGCCGCGGCGAGGCGTCCGCTGACGTGCAGGGTCCACTCGCCGTCCGGTCCGCCCTCCTCGCGGCGCCCGTGCACGGTCACCGTGCGCGAGCCGTCCGCGTCCGGCGCCTCGACGCGCACCTGCACCTGGACTCCCCCGCGCTCGGGCAGGGTCAGCGGGGCCAGGATGGTCAGTTCCTCGACCCGCTCGCAGCCGACCCGGCCGCCCGCGTGGAGCGCCAGGTCCAGGAAGCCGGTGGCCGGGAAGAGGGCGGTGCTGGTGAGGGCGTGCTCCTTGAGCCAGCCGCTGGTGGAGAGGTTGAGCCGTCCGGTGAGTACGCAGGTGTCGCCACCGGCGAGTTCGACCGCGGCGCCGAGCAGCGGGTGCTCGCTCGGGCGCAGGCCGACGGCGCTCACATCGCCGAGCAGTACGGGCGGCTTGGGCCAGAACCGGCGGCGCTGGAAGGGATAGGTCGGCAGTTCGACGGTCCGTGCGGCGTCACCGAACAGGGGCGTCCAGTCGACGTCGACGCCCTGGGTGAAGGCGCGGGCGAGCGCGTCGAGCAGACTCTCGCGCTCGGGGCGGTCCTTGCGCAGGACGGGGGCGAGGAAGACGCCGTCGACGTCCTCCAGGCTGCTCTGCGCCATGGCGGTCAGGGTCCCGTCGGGGCCGATCTCCAGGAAGCGGCGTACGCCCTGCTCCCCCAGGAGCCGTGCGCAGTCCGCGAACCGCACCGGCTCGCGCACATGCCGCACCCAATACCCCGGATCCGCCAACTCCCCCGCAGCCGCGACAGATCCGGTCAGCCCCGAGACCACAGCCATCCGCGGCTCCGCGAAGGACAACCCCTCCACCACCGCACGGAACTCCTCCAACATCGGCTCCATCAGCGGCGAATGGAACGCATGACTCACCCGCAACCGACTCACCCGACGCCCAGCAGCCCTCAACTCCGCCGCCAGCGCCGCGACTTCAGCCTCCACACCCGAAACCACCACCGCACGAGGACCGTTGACCGCCGCGACACCCACCTGCGGACGACTCTCAAGCAGCGGCAGCACCTCCCCCTCGGAAGCCTCCACCGCCCACATCGCACCACCGGCAGGCAATTGCTGCATCAGACGCCCACGCGCCGACACCAAAGCGCACGCATCCTCCAGCGAGAACACCCCCGCCACATGCGCCGCCGCGATCTCCCCCACCGAATGACCCGCCACGAACTCCGGCCGCACGCCCAGGGATTCGACCAGACGGAACAACGCCACCTCGACGGCGAAGAGCGCGGGCTGGGTCCAGCCGGTCTCGTTCAGCCGGTCGGCGTCCGCGCCGAGGACGACCTCGCGCAGCTCCTCGCCGACCTGGGCGCAGACCGCGTCGAAGGCCTCCGCGAAGACCGGGAAGGTCTCGTACAACTCCCGTCCCATGCCGAGGCGTTGGGCGCCTTGGCCGGAGAAGAGGAAGGCGAGCTTGCCCTCGCCGCGGTGGACTCCGGTCACCGTGTGCGGGCCGCTCTCACCGGAGGCGAGCAGCCGCAGTCCGTCGGTGAGTGCCGCCGGGTCGGCGCCGAGGACCACGGCACGGTGCTCGAAGACGGCCCGGGAGGCGGTCAGCGAGAGGCCGAGGTCCGCGGCGGCGAGGCCGGGGCGGTCCTGGACGTGGTGGAGGAGCTGCGCGGCCTGGGCCCGCAGGGCCTCGGCGGTACGGGCCGTGAGCACCCAGGGCAGAGGGGTCCCGGGCTCGGCGGCCCCGGGCTCGACAGGCTCAGCGCTCGGCTCCTCGGCGGGTTCCTCCGGCGCGTCCTCCAGGACGATGTGGGCGTTGGTGCCGCTGATCCCGAAGGAGGACACCCCCGCACGCCGCGGACGCCCGTCGGGCGTCTCCCAGTCCCGTGCCTGCTCCAGCAGCCGCACCGCACCCGCATCCCAATCGACATGCGAGGACGGCGCGTCCACATGCAAGGTCGCGGGCAGCACACCATGGCGCATCGCCAGCACCATCTTCATCACACCCGCCACACCCGCACCCGCCTGGGTGTGACCCACGTTCGACTTCACCGAACCCAGCCACAACGGTTCGGCTCCGGCACGCTCACGCCCGTACGTCGCAAGGAGCGCCTGCGCCTCGATCGGGTCGCCCAGCTTGGTGCCCGTACCGTGCGCCTCCACCGCGTCCACCTCGGACGCCGACACCCCCGCATCCGCCAACGCCGCCCGGATCACCCGCTGTTGCGAGGGACCGTTGGGGGCGCTGAGACCGTTGGAGGCACCGTCCTGGTTCACGGCAGAACCACGCACCACCGCAAGCACCGGATGGCCCTTCGCCCGCGCGTCCGACAGACGCTCCACAAGCAGCAGACCGCCGCCCTCGGAGAAACCCGTCCCGTCCGCCGCGTCCGCGAAGGCCTTGCACCGGCCGTCCTCGGCAAGCCCCTGCTGACGGCTGAAGTCCACGAACAGGCCTGGTGAGGCCATGACCGTGATGCCGCCCGCGAGAGCCATGTCGCACTCCCCGGAGCGCAGTGAGCGCACCGCGAGGTGCAGCGCGACCAGCGAGGCCGAGCACGCCGTGTCCACCGTCACCGCGGGGCCTTCGAGACCGAAGGTGTACGAGAGGCGGCCGGAGACGACACTCGCGGCGTTGCCGGTGAGGAGGTAGCCCTCGTAGTCCTCGCCGGAGGCGGCGAGCATGCCGGTGTAGTCCTGGCCGTTGGTACCGGCGAAGACGCCGGTACGGCTGCCGCGCAGGGTGCGCGGGTCGATTCCGGCGCGCTCGAAGCTCTCCCAGGCCATCTCCAGGAGCAGCCGCTGCTGCGGATCCATCGCCACCGCCTCACGCGGCGAGATCCCGAAGAACCCCGGATCGAATCCACCGGCCTCGTCGAGGAAGCCGCCGGTACGGGTGTACACCGTGCCGGGCTTGCCGGGCTCGGGATCGTAGAGGGCGCCGAGGTCCCAGCCGCGGTCCTCGGGGAAGGGCACCAGGCCCTCCTCGCCGTCGAGGAGCATCGTCCAGAGCTGCTCCGGGGTGCTGACGCCCCCGGGGAAGCGGCAGCCCATGGCGACCACGGCGATGGGCTCGTCCCCGTCGCCGACCGCCCTCGGCGCCTCGGCCTGCGGCTCCGAGGCGGTCTCCTCGGCGACCTCCGCGAGCAGGAAGTCCGCCAGGGCACGGCAGTTGGGGTGGTCGAAGACGAGGGTGCTGGGCAGGCTCAGGCCGGTGATGCGGTTCAGGCCGTTGCGCAGTTCGACCGCGCTGAGCGAGTCGATGCCGAGGTCGGTGAAGGGCCGTTCGGCGTCCACGTCCTCGGCGCGGGCATAGCCGAGCACGCCCGCGAGGTGCCCGCGGACGATGTCCAGTACGGCTCCGGCGCGCTCGTACTCCGGGCGGGAGGCGAGATGGGCCTGGAGCGAGGAGGCCCCCGCGGTCTCCGGCTGCGCGGTGCGGCCCGCCTCCTCCAGTGCCCGGTGCGCGGTGGGCAGTTCGTCGAAGAGGTGGCTCGGGCGCGGCGCGGTGAAGGAGGGCGCGTAGGTCTCCCAGCGCAGGTCGGTGACCATGACGTGGGTGTCGTCGAGGTCCAGGGCGCGGCCGAGGGCCTCGCAGGCGAGCGCGGTGTCCATGGGGTGGACGCCGTAGCGCCGCATCCGGTCGCCCGCCGCGTCGCCGACCATGCCGCCGTCGGCCCACAGCCCCCAGGAGACGGCGGTCGCGGGCAGGCCCGCGGCGCGGCGTTCCTCGGCGAGGGCGTCCAACAGGGCATTGCCGGGGGCGTAGTTGCCGAGTCCGGCGCCGCCGAGCACACCCGCGCTGGAGGAGAAGAGCACGAAGGCGGACAGGTCGAGGTCCCGGGTGAGTTCGTGCAGGTTGCGGGCGGCGGTGGCCTTGCCCCGCAGCACGGGCTCCATCCGGGCCGGGTCCAGGGAGTCGACGACGCCGTCGTCGAGGGAGCCGGCCGCGTGGAACACGCTGTCCAGGGGCTGCTCGGCGGGCACCTCCGCCAGCAGGCGGGCCAGCGCCTCGCGGTCCGAGACGTCGCAGGCGGCGAGGACCACCTCGACGTCCCGCGCGGCCAGTTCGTCCCGCAGCTCGACCGCTCCGGGCGCCTCGGCGCCGCGGCGGCCCGCCAGGATCAGGCGGGTGGCGCCGCGGTCGGCGAGCCAGCGCGCCAGGTGGCGGCCGAGGGCGCCGGTGCCGCCGGTGATCAGGGCCGTGCCCCGCGGCCGCCAGGAGGGTCCGGCGGCGAGGCTGCCCGGTGCGTGGAAGAGGCGGCGGCCGAACACCCCGGCGGGGCGCAGCGCGAGTTGGTCCTCCTGGCCGGAGTCGGCGAGGAGGGCGGCCAGGCGGGTGGCGCCCCGCGGGTCCAGTGCGGCGGGCAGGTCGACGAGACCGCCCCAGCGCTCGGAGTGCTCCAGGGCGGCGACCCGGCCAAAGCCCCAGACCAGGGACTGCGCGGGGTTGGGTGCGGCGTCCGCGGAACCGGCCCGGACGGCGCCGCTGGTGGCGTTCCACAGCGGGGCCTGGAGGCCCAGGTCGCCGAGGGCCTGCACCAGGGCGAGGGTGGCGGCGAGGCCGACCGGGACGGCGGGGTGCCCGGGGTGCGCGCGCTCGTCGAGGGCGAGCAGCGACAGGATCCCGTCCGGGGCGGCCTCGTCGTCCGCGGTGAGCAGCGCGGTGAGCGCCGCCCGGTCGACGTCGTCCGCGCCGAGCACGACCCGCCGTACGGAGCGTGCCCCGCCCGCGGTGAGGGCGTCGGCGACGGCCTCGGCCAACTCCGCGCGTCCGCCGGTGTCATGGGGCAGGACGAGCAGCCAGGTGCCGCTCAGCGCGCCGGAGGCGGCACCGGCGAGCGGGGTGAAGCCGACGCGGTAGCGCCAGCCGTCGGCCTCGAAGCGCTCCCGGCCGGAGCGCCGCCAGGTCGACAGCGCGGGCAGCAGGCTGCTGAGCGGGGCGTCCGCGGGCAGTTCGAGGGCGTCGGTGAGGGCTTCGAGGTCCTCCTGCTCGACGGTCTCCCAGAAGCGCGCCTCGACGGAGCCCTCGGGGGCGCCGCCCGACGCCTCGGCCGCGCCCTCGCGGATGGCCGGCCAGTAGCGGCGGTGCTCGAAGGGGTAGGTCGGCAGTTCGGTGCGGGTGGCCCCGGTACCGGCGAAGACGGCCTCCCAGTCGAGGGCGACACCGTGCACATGGGCGTCGGCGACGGCGGTGAGGAACTGGCGCAGCCCGCCCTGGTCACGGCGGAGCGAGCCGAGCACGGCCCCGGCCGCGCCCGCGTCCTCCAGGGTCTCGCGCAGTCCGACGGCGAGCACCGGGTGCGGGCCGACCTCCAGGAAGGTGCGGTGCCCCGCGGCGATCAGGCCGCGTACGGCCTCCTCGAAGCGGACGGTCTCGCGCAGGCCGTTGTACCAGTAGGCGGCGTCCAGCTCCGCGCTCTCCTGCCAGTCGCCGGTGAGCGTGGACCGGAAGGGGATCTCCGGCTCCCGGGGGTCGAGGCCGTCGAGGGCTTCGAGGACGGCCTCGCGGATCTCCTCGACCTGCGCGGAGTGCGAGCCGTAGTCGACCGGGACCTTGCGGGCGCGGACGCCGTCCCCGGTGAGGGCGGTGTACAGCTCGTCGAGGGCCTCGGCCTCGCCGGAGACCACGGTCGAGGAGGGGCCGTTGGCGGCGGCGAGCGCGAGCCGCCCCTCCCACGGTGCCAGGCGCTCCCGGGTCTCCTTCGCGGGCAGCGGTACGGACATCATGCCGCCGGTACCGGCGATGCGGACCAGGGCCCGGCTGCGCAGGGCGACGACGCGGGCGCCGTCCTCCAGGCTCAGCGCCCCCGCCACGCAGGCCGCGGCGATCTCGCCCTGGGAGTGCCCGACGACCGCGGCGGGCACCACCCCGAGGGAGCGCCACAGCGCGGCGGTGGACACCATCACGGCCCACAGCGCGGGCTGGACGACATCGACGCGGCCGAGGTCGGCGGCGTCCTCCTCGCCGCGCAGCACCGCGGTCAGGGACCAGTCGGTGTACGGCGCCAGGGCGCGGGCGCACTCCTCGACGGCGGCGGCGAACACCGGTGATTCGTCGAGGAGTTCGCGGGCCATACCGGCCCACTGGGCGCCCTGCCCGGGGAAGACGAGGACGGGCTGGGCGCCGCCGGAGACGGCCTCGGCCACCAGGGCGGGCCCGGCCAGCGGGCCGTCGGAGGCGAGCGCCGCCAGGGCCTCGTCCAGTTCGGCGGCGTCCCCGGCGAGGACCGCGGCGCGGTGCTCGAAGGCGGGGCGGCCGCAGGCGAGGGTGTAGGCGGCGTCGGTGAGCGGCAGATCCTTCTTGGCCCTGAGGTGGGTGCGCAGCCGGGCCGCCTGGGCGCGCAGCGCCGTCCGGGTGCGGCCGGAGACCAGTACGGGCACCACGGGCGGCGCGGTGGTGGTCTGCTGCCGCGGGTCGGCGGCCGGGGGCTGCTCGACGATGACGTGCGCGTTGGTGCCGCTCATGCCGAAGGAGGAGATGCCCGCGCGGCGCGGACGCCCGGCGTCGGGCCACTGCTGCTCCTCGGTCAGCAGCCGGACGTGGCCCGCGGTCCAGTCGACGTGCGGGGTGGGGTTCTGCGCGTACAGGGTGCGCGGCAGGACGCCGTGGCGCAGCGCCATCACCATCTTGATGACGCCGCCGACGCCCGCGGCGGCCTGGCTGTGGCCGATGTTGGACTTCAGCGAGCCGAGCCAGAGCGGCCGGTCCTCCTCCCGGTCCTGGCCGTACGTGGCGAGCAGGGCCTGCGCCTCGATCGGGTCGCCGAGCGTCGTACCGGTGCCGTGCGCCTCCACCGCGTCCACCTCGGACGGGGCGAGACCCGCGGCGGCCAGCGCCTGGCGGATCACCCGCTGCTGGGACGGACCGTTCGGCGCGGTCAGGCCGTTGGACGCGCCGTCCTGGTTGAGGGCGCTGCCGCGGACCACGGCGAGCACCTGGTGGTGGTTGCGGCGGGCGTCGGAGAGCCGTTCGAGGACGATCATGCCGACGCCCTCGGCCCAGCTCGCTCCGTCCGCGTCCGCGGAGAAGGGCTTGCAGCGGCCGTCCTCGGCGAGAGCGCGCTGGCGGCTGAACTCGATGAGGGAGCCGGGGGTCGACATCACGGTGACGCCGCCTGCCAGGGCCAGTTCGCACTCGCCCTGGCGCAGCGACTGGGCGGCCAGGTGCAGGGCGACCAGCGAGGAGGAGCAGGCGGTGTCCACGGAGACGGCCGGGCCTTCGAGTCCGAGGGCGTAGGAGATCCGCCCGGACAGCACGCTGGGCGAGTTGCCGGTGCCGACGTAGCCCTCGAAGTCGTCGTCGGAGGCGGCCAGGATCGTGACGTAGTCCTGGTAGGTGACACCCGCGAAGACGCCGGTGTGCGAGCCGCGGGCGGCGACCGGGTCGATCCCGGCGCGCTCCAGCGCCTCCCAGGAGACCTCCAGGAGGAGCCGCTGCTGCGGGTCCATGGCGAGGGCCTCGCGCGGGCTGATGGCGAAGAAGGCGGGGTCGAACCGGCTGGCGTCGTGCAGGAAGCCGCCCTCGCGGGTGTAGACCGTGCCCGGGTGGTCCGGGTCGGGGTGGTAGAGCCGCTCGGGGCTCCAGTTGCGGTCGGTGGGCAGCGGCGAGATGCCGTCCTGTCCGGCGCTCACCAGCTCCCAGAGCTCCTCGGGGCTGCCGATGCCGCCCGGGTAGCGGCAGGCCATGCCGACGACGACGATCGGGTCGTCGTCGACCGGGCGCGGGGCGGTGGCCGCGGTTCCCTGCCCGGCGGCCTCGAAGAGGTCCCGGGCGAGGTGCCGGGCGAGGCCCGCGGGCGTGGGGTGGTCGAAGACCAGGGTGGCGGGCAGGGTGACGCCGAGGGTGGTGCTGAGCCCGTTGCGCAGTTCGACGGCGGTGAGGGAGGTCAGGCCGAGGTCGGTGAACGGCCGTGCGGGCTCGACCTCTTCGGGGTCGTCGTGGCCGAGCACCCCGGCGATCTGGGCCCGCACCGCGGCCAGCAGGGTGCGCTCGCGCTCGGCGGCGGGCCGGGTCGCCAGGCGTTCCAGCATGCTTCCGGCCGGCTGGGTGCGGGTGGCGGCGCGGCGGCGGGCCGGGGCCGTCACCGGCGCGGCGGCGAGCGGTTCGGCCGGGGCCGCCGTGTCCTCCGGTACGTCCGCGCCCGGCTCGGCGGCGGGTACGGGCCGCATCAGGAGGGAGCCGATGTGCAGGACGGGCTCACCGGCGGTGTCGGCGGCGGTCAGCGCGAGGGTGTCGGCGCCGGTGCGCTCCAGGCGCACCCGCAGCGTCGTCGCGCCCGCCGCGTGGAGGGAGACCGAGGAGGCGGAGAACAGGACGCGGCCCTCGCCGAGTCCGTCGAGCGCCCCGAGGCCGAGCGGGTGCAGGGCCGCGTCGAGCAGGGCGGGGTGCAGGTCGTAGCGGGCGGCCTCGTCCTCCCGGTCGCCGGGCAGCGCGACCTCCGCGTAGACGGCCTCCGCGTCCTGCCAGGCGGTGCGCAGTCCGCGGAAGACCTCGCCGTAGTCGAGTCCGGCCTCCCGCAGCCTCTCGTACAGCCCCTCGGTGTCGAGTTCCGCGGCCCCGGCGGGCGGCCACTGGCTCAGGTCGTGGCCCGCTTCCGGCTCTCCGGCAGCCAGGATGCCCCCGGCGTGCCGGGTCCAGGGCGCGCCGGTCTCGGCTCCGCCCGGGCGGGCGTGCACACCGAAGGCGCGCCGGCCGCGGGCGTCGGGTGCCTCGACCCGTATCTGCAGCGCGAGGCCGCCTGCTTCGGGCAGGACGAGCGGGCTCTCCAGGACGAGTTCGGTCACCTGCTCGCAGCCGGTGTGCGCGCCCGCGCGCAGGGCGAGTTCGAGGAAGGCGGTACTGGGGACGACGGGCCGTCCGGCCAGCCGGTGGTCGTCGAGCCAGGTCTGGGTGCGGCCGGAGAGGCGGCCGGTCAGCAGCAGGGTCCCGTCGACGGCGGAGGGCACCACCGCGCCGAGCATCGGGTGCGCGGCGGCCACCAGTCCGGCCGCGGCCGGGTCGCCCTGGTCGGCGGAGCCGGTGATCCAGTACGAGCGGTGCTGGAAGGCGTAGGTGGGCAGTTCGACGGGGCGGGAGCCGGGCGCGAGAGCGCCGAGGACCGCGCTCCAGTCCACCGGTACGCCGCGGGTGTGCAGCGCCCCGACGGCGGACACCAGGGACAGGGTCTCGGGCCGGTCCTTGTCGAGGGCGGGCACGGCCAGCAGTGCGGGTGTCCCCCAGGCGCCGCGGGCGAGCGTGGCCAGGGTGGCGTCGGGTCCGAGTTCGAGGTGCCGGTCGGCGCCGAGGGCCTCCAGGCGGGCGAGTCCGTCGTGGAAGCGCACCGCTTCACGCACGTGCCGCACCCAGTAGCCGGGGTCGGTGAGTTCGCCCTCGGCGGCCGGCTGTCCGGTGAGGTCGGAGACGAGCGGGAGGCGCGGCTCCGCGTAGGCGACGCTCTGCGCCACGGCCCGGAACTCCGCCAGCATGGGTTCCATACGGGGCGAGTGGAAGGCGTGGCTGACCGCGAGGCGGGTGGTCCTGCGCCCGCGTGCCGCGAAGTCCGCGGCGATCTCCCGCACCGCCTCCTCGTCCCCCGAGATCACCACGGAGCGGGGGCCGTTGACGGCGGCGAGGCCGAGCGCGTCCTCGCGTCCGAGCAGCAGCGGGAGCACCTCCTCCTCCGCGGCCTCCAGGGCGGCCATCGCCCCGCCCTCCGGCAGCGCCTGCATGAGCCGGCCGCGGGCGGCGACCAGGCGGCAGGCGTCGGGCAGCGTGAAGACTCCCGCCACATGGGCGGCGGCCAGCTCCCCCACGGAGTGGCCGAGCAGGTGGCCGGGGCGCACCCCCCAGGACTCCAGGAGCCGGAAGAGGGCGACCTCGACCGCGAACAGGGCGGGCTGCGCGTACTCGGTACGGGACAGCTCGGCCTCGTCGGTGCCGAAGACGACCTCGGCGAGCGGACGCGGGAGCAGCCCCTCGAAATGTCCGCAGACGGTGTCGAAGGCCTCCGCGTACACCGGGAAGGCGGCGTGCAGTTCGCGGCCCATGCCGGGGCGCTGGGTGCCCTGTCCGGCGAAGAGGAAGGCGGTGCCGCCCTCGGTCAGGGTGTCGCCGGTGACGACCGCGGGCGAGGGGTCCCCCTCGGCGAGCGCGGCGAGTCCGGCCAGCAGTTCACCGTGCTCCGCGCCGGAGACGACCGCCCGGTGCTCCAGGGGTGCCCGGGTGAACGCCAGGGCGTGGCCGATGTCGGCCGGGTGCAGCGCGGGCCGCTGGGCGACATGGCCGAGCAGGCGCGCGGCCTGGGCGCGCAGGGCGGCGGCGCTGCGGGCCGAGAGCAGCCACGGTACGGGGTGTCCGCCCCGCGGGGCGTCCGTCGCGGCGCGGGGCGCGGCCGGGGGTTCGGCGACGATGACGTGCGCGTTGGTGCCGGACACCCCGAAGGCCGAGACACCGGCCCTGCGGGTCCGTTCCCCGCCGGGCCAGGCGACCGGTTCGTCGAGGAGCCGGACGTGTCCCGCGCTCCAGTCGACCTGCGTGGTCGGCGCCCCGGCGTGCAGGGTGCGCGGCAGGGTGTTCTCGCGCAGCGCGAGCACCATCTTGATGAGGCCCACGGCGCCCGCGGCGGCCTGGGTGTGCCCGAGGTTGGACTTGACCGAGCCGAGCCACAGCGGCCGGTCCTCCTCGCGGTCCTGGCCGTACGTGGCGAGCAGGGCCTGCGCCTCGATCGGGTCGCCGAGCGTGGTGCCCGTACCGTGCGCCTCCACCGCGTCCACGTCCGAGGGGGACAGACCGGCCGCGGCCAGCGCCTGCCGGATCACCCGCTGCTGGGACGGGCCGTTCGGCGCCGTCAGACCGTTGGAGGCACCGTCCTGGTTGACGGCCGTGCCCTCGACCACGGCGAGGACGGGGTGGCCGTGGCGCCGGGCGTCCGACAGTCGCTCGACGACGAGCACGCCGACGCCCTCGGACCAGCCGGTGCCGTCGGCCTCCTCGGCGAAGGCCTTGCAGCGCCCGTCGGGGGCGAGGCCGCCCTGGAGGCTGAACTCCACGAAGGCGCCCGGGTCGGCGATGACGGTGACGCCTCCGGCGAGCGCGAGGTCGCACTCGCCCGAGCGCAGCGACTGGGCCGCCAGGTGCAGGGCGACCAGGGCGGAGGAGCAGGCGGTGTCGACGGTGACCGCCGGGCCCTCCAGACCCAGGGCGTAGGACACCCGGCCGGAGACCACACTGCCGGCCTGGCCGGTGAGCAGGTGCCCGCCGAGCCCTTCCGGGATCTCCCGCAGCCCGGTCGCGTAACCGGAGCCGCCCGCGCCGACGAAGACGCCGGTGCGCGAGCCCTTCAGACCGGTCGGCGCGACACCGGCCCGCTCCAGGGCCTCCCAGGAAGTCTCCAGGACCAGGCGCTGCTGGGGGTCGAGGGCCTGCGCCTCGCGCGGGCTGATGCCGAAGAAGGCGGCGTCGAAGGCGGAGGCCCCGGAGAGGAAGCCGCCGGAACGGGTGTCGCTGATCTCCAGGAGGGACCCCAGGTCCCAGCCGCGGTCCTCGGGGAACCCGGCGACGGCGTCCTCCCCCGCGGCGAGCAGTTCCCACAGCGCGTCGGGTCCGTCGACACCGCCCGGCAGGCGGCATCCCATGCCGACGACGACCACGGGGTCGGTGTCCAGCGCGGCGGCCACGGGCGCGGTCTCGCTCGACTCGGCGCCGAAGAGCTCGTCGCGGAGCCGGGCGGCGACGGCCAGCGGGGTCGGGTGGTCGAAGACCAGCGTGGAGGGCAGGGCGACACCGGTGGCCGCCCTCAGGTCGTTGCGCAGCTCGACCGCGGTGAGCGAGTCGAAGCCCATCTCGCGGAAGGCGCGGCCCGCGGCGACGGGCGCCGGGTCGCCGTGGCCGAGCGCGGCGGCGGCCCGTTCCCGCACCAACTCCAGGAGCGCGGCGGCGCGTTCCTCCCCGCCGAGCGGGGCGAGCCGGTCACGCAGCGCGGCGGCGGCACCGTCGGCCTCGCCCTGCGGGCCGGAGTCGACGACGGCCTCGGGCAGCGCGCCGAGCAGCGGGCTGGGCCGGCCGGTGGTGAAGGCGGGGGCGAACCGCGGCCAGTCGACGTCGGCGACCACCACCGCGGTGTCCCGGGCGGCGAGGGCGCTGCCCAGCGCGGTCAGCGCGGTCTCCGGGTCGAGCGGCAGCAGGCCCCGGCGGCGGAGGAGTTCCTGCGCCTCCTCCTCGGCGGCCATGCCGGTGCCGCCCCAGGGACCCCAGGCCACCGCGGTGCCCGGCAGGCCGCGGGTCCTGCGGCGTTCGACCAGCGCGTCGAGGTGGGCGTTGGCGGCGGCGTAGGCGGCCTGGCCGCCGCTGCCCCAGACCCCGGCGATGGAGGAGAAGACGACGAAGTCCGTCAGTTCCGCGGTACGGGTCAGTTCGTCGAGGTGGTCGGCGGCGACTGCCTTGGCGCGCAGGACGGCGTCCAACTGCTCGGGGGTGGTGGCGGCGATCACCTCGTCGTCGAGGACTCCGGCCGCGTGCACCACGGCGTCCACCGGGTGCTCGGCAAGCAGCCGGGCGACCTCCTCCCGCTCGCCCATGTCACAGGCCACCAGGGCGACTTGGGCACCCGCGGCCTCCAACTCGGCGCGCAGCTCCGGGGCGCCGGGCGCCTTCGGACCGCGGCGGCTGACCAGGACGAGCTCCCGCGCGCCCCGGCTCACCGCCCAGCGTGCCACCCGGGCACCGAGCGCACCGGTGCCTCCGGTGAGCAGCACGCGGCGCGGTGCGCTCCAGTCCGCGGCGGCGGCGGCGGCCGCGGGGGCGTGCGCCAGCCTGCGGCCGAAGGCGGCGGCGCCGCGGACGGCCACCTGGTCCTCCGCACCGGAGGCGAGCACGGCCGCCAGCCCGGCAAGCGCCCGGCGGTCGGCGTGTGCGGGCAGGTCGGCCAGACCGCCCCAGCGCTCGGGGGCCTCCAGCGCGGCTACCCGGCCCAGACCCCACACGGCGGCCTGGTCGGGCCGGACGGGGGCCTCGCTGCCGCCGCCCGGGGCGACGGCACCACTCGTGACCAGCCACAGCCGGGCCGAGGGCACGGTGTCGCCGGTCGCCTGCACCACGGCGAGCGCGGCGTGGGCGTCCTGCGGGCAGGCGAGCACCCCGGCGGGCGGCTCCCCGCCCTCCGAGGCGGCGGTGAGCACGGCGCCCACCTCACCGCGGGAGGCCTCCGGCGCACACCTCACGCGCTCCACCCCGGGCACGAACTCCTCGATGCCGGGCAGCGGTTCGTCCCGCCCCTCCGGCTGGAGCAGCAGCCAGCGGCCCGGCACCGCGGGCGCCTCGGGAAGGCCGAGCCGCTCCCAGCGCACGGTGTAGCGCAGTCCGTCCGCGGCCCGGCGCTCGTGCTGCGCCTGCCGCCAGGCGGACAGGGCGGGCACCACGCGGTCCAGGTCCTCACCGTCGAGGTCCAGCACACCGGCGAGTTCGGCCGCGTCCCCGCGCTCGACGACCTCCCAGAACGCCGCGTCGGCCGGGTCCTGCACCGATCCGGCCCGCTCCCCACCACGCGGCTCGGGCCAGTACCAGGACCGCTGGAAGGCATAGGTCGGTACGAGGGGCAGCGCCGCCCCGCCCGCCTGCCCGAGCAGCGGCGTCCAGTCCACCGGCACACCCCCGGCGAACAGCGCCCCGACAGCGGCCACCAGGCTGTCGGCCTCGGGTCGGTCCTTGCGCTGCGCGGGAGTGAGGAGGTGGTCCCCTTCCTCCGGCAGGTTGGTGGCGGCGAGGGCGGTGAGGGTGCCGTCGGGCCCGATCTCCAGGAAGCGGGTGACTCCCGCGCCTGCCAGGGCTTTGATGCCGTCGGCGAAGCGGACGGCTTCGCGGACGTGACGGACCCAGTAGGCGGGGTTCGTCCACTCATCCGCTTCGGCTGTGGCGCCGGTCAGGGTGGAAACGACGGGGAGTTGCGGGGTCTCGTAGGTCAGGCTCTCGGCGAGGGTGCGGAACTCCTCCAGCATCGGGTCCATCAACGGTGAGTGGAAGGCGTGGCTGACCTTCAGCCGGTTGGTGCGGTGACCCTGCTCATTCAACTCGGTTGCGAGGGCTTGGACTTCGGCCTCGGCGCCGGAAAGGACCACGGCTCGGGGGCCGTTGACCGCCGCGATACCGACCTCCGGACGGTCTTCGAGGAGAGGCAGGACTTCCGCCTCGGAGGCCTCCACCGCCCACATGGCTCCGCCTGCGGGCAGTTGCTGCATCAGACGGCCACGCGCAGACACCAGGGCGCACGCGTCTTCCAGGGAGAACACGCCCGCGATGTGCGCCGCCGCGATCTCCCCGACGGAGTGACCGGCCACGAAGTCCGGGCGTACGCCGAACGATTCGAGCAGACGGAACAGGGCCACCTCGAAGGCGAAGAGGGCGGGCTGCGTCCAGCCGGTCTCGTTCAGCCGGTCAGTGTCCTCACCAAAGACGACGTCTCGCAGCTCTTCGCCGAGCTGTGAGCAGATCGCGTCGAAGGCGTCCGCGAATGCAGGGAAGGCCTCGTACAACTCCCGCCCCATGCCTGGGCGTTGGGCGCCCTGACCCGCGAACAGGAACGCCAACCGACCCTCAACCACCGTGCCGAGCGTCACCCGCGGCGAGGTCTCACTCCGCGCCAACGCCCCCAGACCGGCAAGCAGTTCCTCACGGTCAAAGCCACGCACCACGGCACGGTCCTCGAACGCCGAACGCGTCAACGCCAGTGCACGACCCACAGCCCGCACATCCACACCGGGCTGCTCCTCGACCCAGGCAGCCAGACGCTCCGCCTGCGCACTCAACGCACCGCGACCACGCCCCGACACCACCCACGCCACCGGAACACCAGCAACATCGATGCCTGCGCCGGTGTCGGTGTCGGTGTCGGTGTCGGTCTGCGCCAACGACCCTTCGTCTGCCGGGAGTTCACCCCCACCGGACAGGTCCTCAGGCGCCTGCTCCAAGATCACGTGTGCGTTCGTCCCGCTCAACCCGAACGACGACACACCCGCACGCCGCGGACGACCCTCCACCTCCGGCCACCCGCACGACTCCTCCAACACCCGCACCGCACCCGCAGACCAGTCCACCCGCGACGACGGTGCCCCCACATGCAACGAGGCGGGCAACACCCCACGCCCCAACGCCTCCACCATCTTGATCACACCCGCCACACCCGCAGCAGCCTGCGTATGACCAAGATTCGACTTCACCGACCCCAACCACAACGGACTCTCCATCGGCCGGTCCTGCCCGTACGTCGCCAGCAGAGCCTGCGCCTCGATCGGATCACCCAACGCCGTCCCCGTACCGTGCGCCTCCACCACATCCACACCATCGGCAGACACACCCGCATCAGCCAGAGCCGCACGAATCACCCGCTGCTGCGAGGGACCATTCGGCGCGGTCAGACCGTTGGACGCACCGTCCTGATTGACCGCGGACCCACGCACTACCGCCAGAACCCGATGCCCCTTCGCACGCGCCACCGACAAGCGCTCCACCACCACAACACCGACACCCTCACCCCACCCCGTACCATCCGCACCCTCACCGAACGCCTTGCACCGGCCATCCACCGCCAGACCACCCTGACGGGAGAACTCCACAAACGCACCCGGCGTCGACATCACCGTCGCCCCACCCGCAAGCGCCAGATCACACTCCCCCGAGCGCACCGAACGCACCGCCAGATGCAAGGCCACCAACGACGACGAGCACGCCGTGTCCACCGTCACCGCAGGACCCTCAAGCCCCAGCACGTACGACACACGGCCCGACACCACACTGGCCGCGCTGCCCGTGCCCACGTAGCCCCCGAAGTCCCCCTCCGAGACACCCAGCAGCACCGGATAGTCCTGGCCGTTGGTGCCCGCGAAAACGCCCGTCCGGCTCCCCCGCAGCGACCGCGGATCCATCCCCGAGCGCTCCACCGCCTCCCACGACGCCTCCAACAGCAACCGCTGCTGCGGATCCATCGCCAACGCCTCACGCGGAGACACCCCGAAGAACTCCGCATCAAAACCACCGACGCCGTCGAGGAAGCCGCCGCTGCGGGTGTGACTGGCGTAGGGGTTGTCCTTGTCGGCGCCGAAGATCAGGTCGAGGTCCCAGCCGCGGTCCGTGGGGAAGTCGGTGATCCCGTCCCGCTCCTGGACCAGCAACTCCCACAACGACTCAGGGGAATCCACCCCACCCGGGAAACGGCACGCCATCCCCACGATCGCCACCGGCTCATCCCCGACAGCACCCGCCACGGGCACCACAGCAGCACCAGCCGCCTCCGCGACCGCACCCCCGCACACCTCATCCCGCAAGAACCCCGCCAACGCCAACGGCGTCGGATAATCAAAAACCACCGTCGCCGGCAACGACACCCCACACACCGACGCCAGCACATTGCGCAACTCCACCGCGATCAACGAATCCACACCCAGATCACGGAACGAACGCTCCGCACCCACCTCCCCCGCACCCGCAAACCCCAACACCCCAGCAGCACGCGACCGCACCAACTCCAACACCTCACGCAACTGCCCCTCCACCGGCAACCCCGCAAGACGCCCACGGAGGCCATGGGTGTCCTCGGTGCCGGACTCGGGCAAGGCAGGGGCGCGGTGCAGCTCGGCGAGCAGCGGGCTGGGGCGGACGGCGGTGAAGGCCGGGACGAAGCGGTCCCAGTCGATGTCGGCGACGAGGAGGGCGGCGGCGGTGCCGGTGGCGCGGGCGGCCAGTGCCTCCAGTGCGTCCGCCGGGTCGAGGAGGCTCACCCCACCGCGTACCTGGCGCTCCTCGGCCGCGGCGTCGGCGGCCATCCCTCCGCCCGCCCAGGGACCCCAGGCGATCGACGTGCCCGGCAGACCCGCGGCCCTGCGCTCCTCGGCCAGCGCGTCCAGCATGGCGTTGGCGGCGGCGTAGTTGGCCTGGCCGAGGGAGCCGACGGTGCCGGCGAAGGAGGAGAAGAGGACGAAGGCGGAGAGTTCACGGCCGCGGCTCAGTTCGTCCAGGTGCCGCGCGCCGACGACCTTGGCGCGGAACACGCTGCGGAACCGCTCCTCGGTCAGCCCGGAGAGCACACCGTCGTCGAGCACACCCGCGGTGTGGACGACGGCGTCCACCTCGTGGCCCTCGAACAGCCCGCGCACCGCCTCACGGTCCGTCAGATCGAGCGCGGCGAAGGTCACTTCTGCGCCGAGGGAGGTGAGCTCCTCGCGGAGTTCGACGGCGCCGGGGGCTTCGTCGCCGCGCCTGCTCACCAACAGCAGGTGGGCGGCGCCCTGTTCGGCGGCCCAGCGGGCAACCCGCTTGCCCAGGGCGCCCGTTCCGCCCGTCACCAGGACGGTGCCCGCCGGGGTCCAGGCGGCCTCCTTCTCCTGGACGGCGGGAACAAGCCTGCGGCCGAGGGCGGCGCCCGGCCGGACGGCCACCTGGTCCTCGCCCCCGGTGGGAGCGCCCGCCAGCAGTCCGGCGAGGCGTGCCGCGGAGCGCCGGTCGAGCGTCTCCGGCAGGTCGATCAGACCGCCCCAGCGGTCGGGGTGCTCCAGGGCGGCGACCCGGCCGAGGCCCCAGACCGCGGCCTGCTCCGGGCGGGGGCCGACGTCCTCGGAGGTGGCCGCGACGGCGCCGCGGGTGAGCGTCCAGAGCGGAGCGGATATCCCGGCGTCGCCGAGGGCCTGCACCAGGAGCGCCGAGTGGAGCAGCCCGGACGGCACGTCCTCGTGCTCGCCCTCGCTCAGCGGGAGCAGGGAGACGACGCCTGCCAGGCCGGTGTCCTCGGCGGCCTCGGTGAGGCGTGCGGCCAGTTCCTCCCGCGAGGTGTCCGGCTCATGGGTCAGGGAGACCGGTTCGGCCCCGGCATCCGCCAGGGCGGTCCGCAGGGTCTCGTAGGCCTCGGGGTCCGGCGATGCGGACGGGAGCACGCAGAGCCAGCGCCCGGTCAGGCGGGCGGTGTCGGACAGTCCGGAGACGGAGCGCCAGACGACCTCGTGGTGGTGGCGGCTCGGCTCGGCGGCCGAGCCGTCGGCGGCGTAGGAGCGTTCGAGCCAGTAGCGGTCGCGGTGGAAGGCGTAGGTCGGCAGAGCGACGGTGTGCGCCCCCGGCAGCAGCGCGGACCAGGCCAGCTCGCCGCCGTGCAGATGGTGCCGGGCGAGCGCGCCGAGCAGCGCCTCCGGCTCCGAACGGTCCTTGCGCTGGGCGGAGTTGAACAGGAGCCGGTCGTTCTCCGACAGGGTGTGGGCGGCGAGTGCGGTCAGGGTGCCGTCCGGCCCGATCTCCAGGAACCGGGTCACCCCGGCAGCGGCCAACGCCTCCACACCGTCACCGAAACGCACGGCCTCGCGCACATGGCGCACCCAGTACGCCGGGTCCCCCCACTCGTCCGCGTCCGCCACCGCACCGGTCAGCGTCGAGACGACGCCGAGCTGCGCAGGCCCGTACGTCACGCCCTCGGCAACCGCACGGAACTCCTCCACCATCGGTTCCATCAACGGCGAATGGAAAGCGTGGCTGACCTTCAACCGGTTGACGCGGTGACCCCGCTCCCGCAACTCACCAGCCAGCACCTCGACTTCGGCCTCAGCACCCGAAAGCACCACCGCACGCGGCCCGTTGACCGCCGCGACACCCACCTCCGGACGGCCCTCGAGCAGCGGCAGCACCTCCGCCTCCGAGGCCTCCACCGCCCACATCGCACCACCCGAAGGCAGCTGCTGCATCAGACGACCGCGTGCTGCCACCAGAGCGCACGCGTCTTCCAGGGAGAACACGCCCGCGACATGCGCGGCAGCGATCTCCCCGACCGAGTGACCGGCCACGAACTCCGGCCGCACACCGAACGATTCGACCAGACGGAACAACCCCACCTCGAACGCGAACAACGCGGGCTGAGCATGCTCCGTACGCCGCAGAACCTCCGGATCCCCGCCCTCGAACACGACCTCCCTCAACCCGGGGATGTGCGCGCAGATCGCGTCGAACGCCTCCGCGAACACCGGGAACGCCTCGTACAACTCCCGTCCCATGCCCAGCCGTTGGGAACCCTGACCCGCGAACAGGAAGGCGGTGCGTCCCTCGCCGCGGTCCTGGCCGGTGAGCACGGTCTCGTGTGCTTCGCCGGTGGCCAGCGCGGTGAGGCCGGTGCGCAGCTCGGACTCGGTGCCGAGGACGGCGGCGCGGAACGGGAGGGCGGCGCGGGTGGTCGCCAGGGAGTGGGCCAGGTCGTAGGTGTCGGTGCCGGGGTGGGCGGTGAGGTGGGTCAGGAGCCGGCCGGCCTGGGCGCGCAGGGCGGTCTCGTCGCGGGCGGACAGTACCCAGGGCAGGACGGGCAGGGCGGCGCGCGGGGCGGGGGCGTCCTCGTCCTCCTCGGGTGCCTGCGGCGCCTGTTCGATGATCGCGTGGGCGTTGGTGCCGGAGACGCCGAAGGCGGAGACGCCGACGCGCCGCGGGTGGTCGGCCTCGGGCCACGGTGCGGCCTCGGTGAGCACCCGGAGGTGTCCGGCCGACCAGTCGACATGGCGGGAGGGCTGTTCGGCGTGGAGGGTGGCCGGGAGGACGCCGTGGTTCAGGGCGAGAATCGCCTTGATGACGCCGACGGCACCGGCGGCGGCCTGGGTGTGGCCGATGTTCGACTTCGCGGATCCGAGCAGCAGCGGGCGCTCGGCGGGGCGCCCCTGCCCGTAGGTGGCGAGCAGGGCCTCGGCCTCGATGGGGTCGCCGAGCGAGGTGCCGGTGCCGTGCGCCTCGACGGCGTCGACCTCGGCGGCGGGCACCCCGGCGTTGGCGAGTGCGGCGAGGATGACGCGCTGCTGGGCGAGGCCGTTGGGCGCGGTGAGCCCGTTGGAGGCGCCGTCCTGGTTGACCGCGGAGCCGCGGACCACGGCGAGGACCCGGTGGCCGTTGCGCCGGGCGTCGGAGAGGCGCTCGACGACGAGGATTCCGGCGCCCTCGGCCCAGCCGGTGCCGTCGGCGTCGTCGGAGAAGGCCTTGCAGCGGCCGTCGGAGGAGAGGCCGCCCTGGGCGCCGAACTCGATGAAGGCGCCGGGGCCGGACATCACGGTGACGCCGCCGACGAGGGCGAGGGAGCACTCGCCCGACTGGAGCGACTGGGCGGCCTGGTGCAGGGCGACCAGGGAGGAGGAGCAGGCGGTGTCCACGGTGACGGCGGGGCCTTCGAGGCCGAGGGTGTAGGCCACCCGCCCGGACAGGACGGACATCGAGTTGCCGGTGAGCAGGTGGCCGCGGACGTCCTCGGGGACCTCGCGCAGACCGGAGGTGTAGCCCTGGTCGCTGCAGCCGACGAAGACACCGGAGCGGCTGCCGCGCAGCGCGGTGGGGTCGATGCCCGCGTGTTCCAGGGCCTCCCAGACGACTTCGAGCAGGAGGCGCTGCTGCGGGTCCATGGCGAGGGCCTCGCGGGGCGAGATGCCGAAGAAGGCCGGGTCGAAGCAGGGGGCGTCATGGACGAAGCCCGCCTGCCGCCGGGAGCCCTCGGCGCCTTCGACGGGGCCGCGGTGCCAGCCGCGGTCGGCGGGCCAGTCCGAGACGGCGTCGGTGCCGGAGGAGAGCAGGTCCCAGAAGTCCTCGGGGCCGCGCACCTCGCCGGGGAGGCGGCAGCCGAGACCGACGACGGCCAGGGGCTCGCGCTCGCGGGACTCCAGCTGGCGCAGCTTGCGGCGGGTCTCGTGCAGGTCGAGGGTGACCCTCTTGAGGAAGTCCCGAAGCTGCGCCTCATTCGACATGGACTACCCCCACAGGTGATCGGTTCGGCTTAGGGAACGCTGCTGTCGTCTGGAGCCCGGGGCCGTACCGGTGCTGTCCGGCCCGCTGCTTTCCTCGTACGGCTCGGACAGCATGACCCGCGACGCGGGGTCTTTTCGGTACCCGGCCGGGTTCTCTGGGGAAACCCTTGGAAATCCCCGGCGGGTGTCATCGGCGCAGGCGGGGCCCTGTCCGCGGGGGTGCCCGGAACGCCGAAAGCCCGTGCGGGACACGGGCTTTCGGCAGGGGCGCGGGCGCCGCGCGGGGCCTCAGGAGTAGGGCGGCGGCGCGCCCCGGTCGAGGACGGTCCGCAGGACACCGAAGGCGTCGCAGAGCGTGGACAGGGCGTCGGGTATGCGCCAGGCGGCGCGGTCGCGGGGGCCGACCGGATTGGAGACCGTACGGATCTCAAGGAGCGGGACGCCGTGCGCGGCGGCGGCCTCGGCGACGCCGAATCCCTCCATGGCCTCGGCGGCGGCGCCCTCGTAGCGGGTGCGCAGGGCCTGGGCGCGTTCGGCGGTGCCGGTGACGGTGGAGACGGTCAGCACCGGGGCGTGCACCGCGCCGAGCGCGCGGGCCACGGCGGCGCCGAGGTGGCGGGCGCACGGGTGGCTGCTGCGGCCGAAGCCGAGGTCGTCCACGGCCACGAAGCCCTCGGGGGACTCCGCGCCGAGGTCGGCGGCGACGACGCGGTCGGCCACCACCACGGATCCGAGGGGGGCGACCGGGGCGAAGCCTCCGGCGATACCGGCGGTGATCACCAGATCGTAGGGCTTCTCGCGCAGGGCGGCGGCGGTGAGGGCGGCGCCGGTGGCGGCGGCCGCCGCGGCGGGGCCCACTCCGGCGGCGAGGAGGTCCGCGTGCAGCGGGTGGGGTCCTCCCCCGCCCGTGGTGCGCAGCATCTCGTGCCCGGGCAGGGGGTGCGGCAGGGCCGGCGCGGTGGGGTCCAACCCCCGTGCGACGGCGTCGCGTTCGGACTGGACGGCGGTGACGACGAGGAGGTGGACAGTGCTCATGACGAGATCTGGACCTGCCCGTGGTCGCCGATGACGAGGCGGTGCGTGGCGGGCAGCCGCGGCGCCAGGCTCACCGAGACATTGCGTCCGACCAGCGAGCCCTCGATCCGGCGGACCCGGTCGAAGGAGGAGTCCCGCAGGACGATGGAGAACTCGATCTCGCTGCCGATGATGCGGCAGTTCTCCGCGACCGAGGTGGAGGGCCCCACGTAGGAGTCGCTGACGAGGGTGCCCGCGCCGATGATGGCGGGGCCGACGATGCGTGAGCGCCGCACCTCGGCGCCCTTCTCGATGCGGACCCGTCCGACGATCTGGCTCTCCTCGTCGACGGTGCCCTCGGTGCAGGGCTGGAGCCGTTCGAGGAGGGTGCGGTTGACCTCCAGCATGTCGGTGACGTTGCCGGTGTCCTTCCAGTAGCCGGGGATGACGGTGGAGCGGACCGTCAGGCGCTTGTCGATCATGCGCTGGAGCGCGTCGGTGATCTCCAACTCGCCGCGGGCGGAGGGCTCGATGAGGTCGATGGCCTCGTGGACGACGGGGGTGAAGAGGTAGACGCCCGCGACGGCGAGGTCGCTGCGGGGCCTGCTGGGCTTCTCCTCCAGGCCGAGGACGTTGCCGTGCTCGTCGGTGGTGGCGACGCCGAAGGCCGTGGGGTCGGGGACCCGGGTGAGGAGGATCTGGGCGTCGCAGGGCTCCTTGCGGAACTCGTCGACCACATCGGTGATGCCGTCGAGGACGAAGTTGTCGCCGAGGTACATCACGAAGTCGTCGTCGCCGAGGAAGGGCCGGGCGACGAGGACGGCGTGCGCGAGGCCGAGGGGTTCGCTCTGCGGGATGTAGGTGACGCGGACGCCGAAGTCCGAGCCGTCCCCGACGGCGGCCTCGATCTCCGCGGCGGTGCTGCCGACGATGACGCCGACCTCGGTGATCCCGGCGGCGGCGATGGCTTCGAGGCCGTAGAAGAGGATGGGTTTGTTGGCGACCGGCACCAGTTGCTTGCTGGACGTATGGGTGATCGGCCGCAGTCGCGTACCGGTTCCTCCCGCGAGCACGAGAGCCTTCACTGTTGCCTCCAGGGGGCAGAGGTGGGGCGGCCGGGCTCCCTCGCGGGAGCGCGGCCGGGCGGAGCGGGTGTCCGGCAGGAGCCGGGCGGCCGGTGGGGGGCGGGTGCGCCCCGGCGCGGTGGCACCGGGGCGCACCCCGGTCAGGATTCGCCGAGTTCGCCGTCGAGGAAGGCGCGCAGTTCCTCGTCCGACACCTCCTCCTCGGAGCCGCCGCCGGTGGGCTGCGCGGGGATCCCGACCCGGTCGAGGCGTTCGAGCAGCTGCCGCAGCCGGGTGCGCAGTCCTTCGTGGGCCCGTGCGTCGGCGATCGCCTCCTGGAACTCGCCCTCCATGGAGTCGAGTCGGGTCAGGATCGAGGGCGTGCCGGTGGCCGGTGCGGCGGGCGCGGGCTTCGCCGCGGCCGCCGTCCGGTCCAGCAGGTGGTCGGCGAGGCGCTGCGGGGACGGGTGGTCGAAGATCAGCGTCGCGGGCAGCCGTATGCCGGTCAGGGCGCTGAGCCGGTTGCGGAGTTCGACGACGGTCAGCGAGTCGAAGCCGATGTCGAGGAAGCCGCGGTCGGGGTCGAGGGTGTCGGGGCTGTCGTGGCCGAGGACCAGGGCGGCCTGGTCGAGGACCGCGTCCAGGACGGCGGCCGGCCGCTGTTCGGCGTCCAGGCGGGCGAGCCGCGCGAGGAGTTGGGCTTCCTGCGCCGGTGCGACGCCCCGCGCCCTGCCGGGTGCGGTGGGCCGCTGCCGGGCGGGCAGCAGTTCGCGTACCAGCTCGGGTACGGTCCCGTCGCCGCCGCGCAGCGAGGCGAGGTCGAGCAGCGCGGGTGCGAGGAAGGCCTCGGGCCGCCGCAGGGCCGCGTCGAACAGGGCGAGCGCCTCGGCGGTCTCCAGGGGGCGGATGCCGCCGCGGGCGACCCTGCGCAGGTCCGTCTCGTCCAGCTTGCCGGTCATGCCGCTGCGTTCGGCCCACAGCCCCCAGGCGAGGGACTGCACCCGGCGGCCCTCGGCCCGGCTCCGGTGGGCGAAGGCGTCGAGGAAGGCGTTGGCGGCGGCGTAGTTGGCCTGGCCCGCGCCGCCGAAGGTGCCGGCGAGCGAGGAGAACAGGACGAGTGCGGCGCCGGTGCCGCGGGTGGCCTCCTCCAGGAGCAGGGCGGCGTCGGCCTTCGCCCGCAGCACCGCCTCCAGGCGCTCGGGGGTGAGCGACTGCACCACGCCGTCGTCGAGCACCCCGGCGGTGTGCACCACCGCGGTGAGGGGGCGCTCGGCGGGAATCCCGGCGAGGAGGGCGGTGAGGGCGTCCCGGTCGGCGACGTCGCAGGCGGCGACGGTGACCTCGGCGCCCAGGCCGCGCAGTTCCTCGCACAGCTCGCCCATGCCCTCGGTCCGCGCGCCGCGCCGTCCGGCGAGCAGCAGCGAGCGGCAGCCGTGGACGGTGGCGAGGTGGCGGGCCACCTGCCTGCCGAGGACGCCGCCCGCGCCGGTGACGAGGACGGTGCCCGGGCCGGACAGGTCCAGGGCCTCCTGCCGGGCGGGCTCCGCGGTGCGGACCAGGCGCGGGGCGAGCGCCCTGCCCTCGCGCAGCGCGGTCTCGGGCGCGCCGCCCGCGAGCACCTGCGGCAGCCGGGCCAGCGAGGCGGCGGTTCCGTCGTGGTCGATCAGGGCGAAGCGGCCGGGGTTCTCGGTCCGCGCGGACCGCAGGAGCCCCCAGACCGCGGCCTGGACCGGGTCGGTGCCGCGGGCCGCCGCCCCGTCGCCGGTGGCGACCGCCGCGCGGGTCAGGAGCACGAGACGGGAGGCGGTGAAGGCGTCCTCGGCGAGCCAGTCGGTGACCAGTCGCAGGGCGTACGCCAGGGCCTCGCGGGTGGCGTCCGCGCGGTCGCCCGGTGCGGTGGCCGGGACGGCGGCGAGGACCGTGGCGGGGACACCGTCCCCGGCGGCGGTGTGCAGCAGTTCGGCGAGGTCCGCGCGGTGCTCGGCCCGGAGGCTCGCGGGCAGCGGGAGCGTGCCGGGCTCGGCGCCGATCAGGCACAGCGGCCCGGCCGGGGCCTGCCCTTCGGCCTCGGCGGAGGGCACCCACCGCACCTCGTGGAGGTGTCCGGCGCCCGCGGCGGGGGCGAGCCCGCTGGTGTCCACGGGGCGCAGGCTGAGCCCGCCGAGGTCGGCCACCGGGGCTCCGGCATCGTCGAAGAGCCGTACCGCGTAGGTGTGTTCGCCCTCGGGGGTGAGGCTGACCCGGAGGGTGCCCGGGCCCCCGGCGTGCACGGTGACGTCGCTGAAGGCGAAGGGCACCACGGGGCCGGTGTCCTCGGCGACCGCCAGCGCGACGGTGTGCAGCGCGGCGTCGAGCAGGGCCGGGTGGAGGCCGAACTGCCCGGCCTCTTCGAGGACTTCGCCGTCCTCGGGGACGATCTCCGCGTGCACCGCGGTGCCCTGCCGCCAGGCGGCGCGCAGCCCGCGGAAGGCGGGGCCGTAGTGGAAGCCCTTGGCGGCGATCCCCTCGTACAGGCCGGAGACGTCGACTTCCTCCGCTCCGGCGGGCGGCCAGGCGGCGGGGCCGGGCTCGGGAGCCGGGGCGGTGTCCGCGAGGGTGCCCTCGGCGTGCCGGGTCCACTCCTGCGCGCCCGCGGGCCGGGAGTGGACGGTCAGGCGCCGCTCGCCCGCCGCGTCGGGGGCGCCGACGGCGACCTGGAGCTGGACGGCGCCGGTCTCCGGGAGTTGCAGCGGGCTCTCCAGGGTCAGGTCGGCGATCCGGGCCGCCCCGACGTGGGCGCGGGCCTGTGCCGCGAGCTCCAGGAAGGCGGTGGCGGGGAAGAGGATCCGGTCGGCCAGGGCGTGGTCGGCGAGCCAGGGGCGGGTGTCCACCCCGACGGTGCCGGTGAGCAGGACACCGTCCTGGCCGGCCAGCGGCACGGCCGCCGTCAGGAGCGGGTGGCGCAGCGTCTCCAGGCCCGCCCGGGCGGCCTCCCGGCCGGAGCCGGTGGCCTCCAGCCAGTAGCGGCGGCGCTGGAAGGCGTAGGTGGGCAGGTCGACGCGGCGGGCGCCGGAGTGCGCGAACAGGGCGGGCCAGTCGATGCCGTGGCCGTCCAGGTGCAGCCGGGTCAGTGCCTGGGCCAGGGAGTACGTCTCCTCGGTGTCGCGGCGCACCACGGGGACCAGGGTGGCCTCCTGCTCCACGCAGTCCCCGGCGAGCGCGGTGAGCACGCCGCCGGGTCCGATCTCCACGTAGGTCGTCACGCCCTGTTCCTCCAGGGTGCGCACGCCGTCGCCGAAGCGCACGGCCTCGCGGACCTGGCGGGTCCAGTAGGCGGGGTCGAAGGGTTCCTCGGCCGTGACGGGCCGCCCGGTGACGGTGGAGACCACGGGCAGTGCGGGCGTCGCGTGCGGCAGGTCCCCGATGCTCTCGGCGAAGTCGGCGAGCATGCCGTCCATGCGGTGCGAGTGGAAGGCGTGGGAAACGCGAAGTCGCTTGGTTTTCGCGCCTGTTGCTTCGGCGACCTCGAGCACGCTCGCCTCGTCGCCCGAAATCACCGTGCCGGTGGGGCCGTTGAGGACGGCGACCGCCACCCGGTCCGCGTGGGCACCGAGGTGGGCGCGTACCTCTTCCTCGCTCGCCCGGACGGAGACCATGGCGCCGCCCTCGGGCAGTTCGCCCATCAGCCGGCCGCGGACGGCGACCAGGCGGCAGGCGTCCTCCAGGCCGAGGACCCCGGTCACATGGGCGACCGCGATCTCGCCGACCGAGTGGCCGAGGAGGACGTCGGGGCGCACGCCGAGGCTCTCCAGCAGCCGGTAGAGGGCGACTTGGAAGGCGAAGAGTCCGGCCTGGGTGTGGGCGGTGCGGTCCAGGAGGGCCGCCTCCGGTGTGCCGGGCTCCGCGAACAGGACGTCCCGCAGGGGGACTTCGAGGTGCTCGTCGAGGTGGAGGCAGACCGCGTCGAGCGCGTCGGCGAAGGCCTCGTAGGTCGCGTAGAGGGCGCGGCCGGTGCCCGCGTGCTGGGCGCCCTGCCCGGAGAAGAGGAAGGCGACCTTGCCGCCGCGGGCGCGGCCGGTGGCCAGCCGCGGGTGTTCACGGCCCTCGGCGAGCGCGGCCAGTGCCTCGGTGAGGCTTTCGGTGTCCGCGTCGGCCTCGGCGGGCAGGATCGCCGCCCGGTCGTCCAGGTGGGCGCGGGCGGTGGCCAGGCTCAGCGCGAGGTCGGCGGGGGCGGCGTCCGGCGCCGCGGCGAGGTGGTCGAGCAGCCGGCGGGCCTGGGCGCGCAGGGCGTCCCGGCCGCGGGCGGACAGCAGCCATGGCAGGACACCGCCGCCCTCGGCCGCCGGGGCCGCCGGTTCCGCCTCCGCCACGGGGGCGGCCTCCTGGAGGATGACGTGGGCGTTGGTGCCGCTGACGCCGAAGGAGGAGACCCCCGCCCGGCGCGGCTCGGCGCCCGGCGCCCAGCTCTGCTCCTCGTGCAGCAGGCGCACCGCGCCCGAGGACCAGTCGATGTGCGGGGAGGGGTTCTCGGCGTGCAGGGTGCGCGGCAGGGTGCCGTGCCGCAGCGCCATCACCATCTTGATGACTCCGGCGACGCCCGAAGCGGCCTGGGTGTGGCCGATGTTGGACTTCAGGGTGCCGAGCCACAGCGGCCGGTCCTCGGGGCGGTCGGTGCCGTAGGTGGCGAGGAGGGCCTGCGCCTCGATCGGGTCGCCCAGGGTCGTACCGGTGCCGTGCGCCTCTACCGCGTCCACGTCCGCGGGAGACAGACCCGCCGAGGCGAGCGCCTGCCGGATCACCCGCTGCTGCGCCGGACCGCTCGGCGCGGTCAGGCCGTTGGAGGCACCGTCCTGGTTGACGGCCGAGCCCGCGACGGTGGCCAGGACGGCGTGTCCCCTGCGCCGGGCATCCGAGAGCCGTTCCAGGAGCAGCAGGCCGACGCCCTCGGCCCAGCCCGCGCCGTCCGCCTCCGCGGCGAAGGGCTTGCAGCGGCCGTCGGGGGACAGCGCCCGCTGGCGGCTGAACTCGACGAAGGTGTCCGGGGTGGAGATCACCGTGACCCCGCCGGCCAGGGCGAGTTCGCACTCCCCGGACCGCAGGGCCTGCACGGCGAGGTGCAGGGCCACCAGGGAGGAGGAGCAGGCGGTGTCGACGGTGACCGCCGGGCCTTCGAGACCGAAGGTGTAGGCGATGCGGCCGGAGGCGACGCTGCTGGCGCTGCCGGTGGCCAGATAGCCCTCCAGTCCTTCGGGGGCCTGGGCCGCGCGGCTTCCGTAGTCGTTGTAGTTGGAGCCGACGAAGACACCGGCCTGGGCGCCGCGCATCTGCTCCGGGTCGATACCGGCGCGTTCGAAGGCCTCCCAGGAGGTCTCCAGGAGCAGCCGGTGCTGCGGGTCGATGGCCACGGCTTCCCTCGGCGAGATGCCGAAGAAGGCGGGGTCGAAGCGGTCGGCGTCGTGCAGGAAGCCGCCGTGCCGGGCGTAGGAGTGGCCGAGGCGCTCCGGGTCGGGGTCGTAGAGGTTCTCCACGTCCCAGCCGCGGTCGGCGGGGAAGGGGCTGATGGCGTCGGTGCCTTCGGTGACCAGGCGCCAGAGTTCCTCGGGGGAGGTGACGCCGCCGGGGAAGCGGCAGCTCATGCCGACGATCACCACGGGGTCGTCGTCGACCGACCGGGTGGGCAGGCTCTCCGCGCCCTGGGCCGCGTCCCCGGTCGCGAAGAGTTCCGCGTCGAGGTGGGCCATGAGGGCGGCGGCCGAGGGGTGGTCGAAGACGAGGGTGACGGGCAGCCGCAGGCCGGTCATCTCGGAGAAGCGGTTGCGCAGTTCGACCGCGGTGAGCGAGTCGAAGCCGAGGTCGCGGAAGGCGCGGCCCGGGGGGACCGCCTCGGTGTCGGGGTGGCCGAGCACGGAGGCGGCCTGGGTGCGGATCTCGGTGAGCAGCGCGCCGCGCCGCTCCTCGGGCGCCATCGCCGCGAGGCGCCGGATCAGCGGCGGCCCGTCGGCGTGGTCGGCTTCCTTGTCGGCCTGCTCCGGCGCGGCCGCCCTGCGGGCCTCGGGGAACTCGCGCAGCGCGGCGAAGGCCCGCGCCGTGATGAGCTTCCAGTCGACGTCGGCGACGACGAGGAACTCCTCGTCCTGGTCGAGCGCCTTCTGCAAGGAGGCGATGGCCAGTTCGGGGTCCATCGGCGGGACGCCGTTGCGGCGCAGCTGTTCGGCGACCTCCGCGCTCACCATGCCGCCGCCGCCCCAGGTGCCCCAGCCGATCGAGGTGGCGGGCAGGCCCTCGGCGCGGCGGCGGGCGGCCAGCGCGTCGAGGAAGGCGTTGGCGGCGGCGTAACTGCCCTGGCCGGAGCCGCCGAGGGTGCCGGCCATGGAGGAGAAGAGGACGAAGGCGTCCAGGTCGAGGCCGCGGGTCGCGGCGTCGAGGACGAGCGCGGCGTCGGCCTTGGGCCGCATGACAGCGTGGGCGCGCTGCGGGGTGAGGCTGTCGATGACGCCGTCGTCAATGATCCCGGCGGTGTGCACGACCGCGGTCAGGGGCGCCTCGCCGGGCAGTTCGGCGAGGAGCGCGCGGACCGCCTCCGGGTCGGAGACATCGCAGGCGACCGCCGTCGCCGGGGTGCCGAGTCCGGTGAGTTCGGCGAGGAGTTCCTCCGCTCCGGGGGCGTCGGGCCCGCGGCGGGAGGCGAGGACCAGGTGCTCGGCGCCGGTCCGGGCGAGCCAGCGGGCGACATGGGCGCCCAGGCCGCCGGTGCCGCCGGTGACGAGGACGGTGCCCCGCGGCTGCCAGGCGCCGTCGGGGCGCGGCCCCTCTCCGGCGCGTACCAGGCGCCGGGCGAGTATCCCGGCCTGGCGCAGGGCGACGTGGTCCTCCTCCAGCGCGCCGGACAGCGCGGCGACCAGGCGGCGCCCGGCGCGCGCGTCGACCGTCTCGGGCAGGTCGACGAGGCCGCCCCAGCGCTGCGGGTACTCCATGGCCGCGATCCGGCCGAGTCCCCAGCTCATGGCCTGTCGGGGGCTGCCCAGTACGTCGGTGCGCCGTACGGAGACGGCGCCCCGGGTGGCGCACCACAGGGCGGCGTCGACCCGGGCGTCGCCGAGGGCCTGGAGCAGGGCGGTCATGAGGACGAAGCCGGTGGGCAGCAGGGCCTCGGGCGACCACGGGGACTCGTCGAGCGACAGCAGGGACAGGACACCGCCGATCTCCTGCTCGCCCTCGGTGCTCTGCCGCAGCAGCTCCGCCATGCGCTCCCGCTCGGCCTCCGGTTCACCGGCCACCACGAGGCGGGCCTCGGGTGCCCGCGCGGCGACGGCGGCGAAGACCTCGCGGACCAGCGGGGTGTCCTCGTGTCCGCGCGGGGCGAGGACGAGCCAGGTGCCGTGCAGGGTGTCGGCGTCGGCGGGCAGGTCGGCGCGGGGCTGCCAGGCGACGCGGTAGCGCCAGCGGTCCAGGGTGGAGCGGTTCCTGCGCTCCCGCCGCCAGGAGGACAGCGCGGGCACGATGTCGCCGAGCGAGCGCACGTCCTCCATGCCGAGGGTCTGGGCGAGCGAGTCGACGTCGTTGTTCTCGACCGAGGCCCAGAACTCCTCGTCCAGGGTGGACGTCCCGGCCTCCGCACCGCCGTCGGCCGCGGTCCCCGGCTCCGCCGAGGGCAGCCAGTAGTGCTGCCGCTGGAAGGCGTACGTGGGCAGGTCGACCCGCCGCGGGGAGAGGTCCGCGAAGACCGGGGACCAGTCGACGCCGACCCCGCGGGCCCACGCCTCGCCGAGCGAGGAGTACATGCGCGCCGGTCCGCCGTCGCCGCGGCGCAGCGAACCGACCACGGCGGCCTCGCCACCGGCGGCCTCCAGGGTCTCGCCCACCGGCACGGCGAGCACCGGGTGCGGGCTGATCTCGACGAACACCCCGTGCCCTGCGCCCGCCAGGGCGCGGACCACCGGCTCCAGGAGCACCCGGCCCCGCAGGTTGCGGAACCAGTAGCCGCCGTCCGTCTCCGCGGTGGTGACCCACTCGCCGGTGACCGTCGAGAAGAAGGGGACCTCCGGGGTCCTGGCGACGACGGGGGCCAGCAACTCGGCCAGCTCGTCCCGGAGTTCGTCGACGTGCACCGAGTGCGAGGCGTAGTCGACGTCGATCCGGCGGGCCCTTACGCCCAGGGACTCGGCCACGCCCATCAGCTCGTCGAGAGCGCCGACATCACCGGAGACGACGGTCGAGGACGGGCCGTTGACCGCCGCCACGGACAGCCGGGTACCCCAACGCCCCACCAGATCCTCGACAGCGCCGCTGCCCAGAGCGACCGAGACCATCCCGCCACGACCGGCCAGCGGGGACAGCGCCCGACTGCGCAGCGCCACCACCCGCGCCCCGTCCACCAGACTCAACGCACCGGCGACGCAGGCAGCGGCAATCTCACCCTGCGAATGTCCGACCACCGCAGCAGGCCGCACACCGTACGACTCCCACAAGGCAGCCAACGACACCATCACCGCCCACAGCGCGGGCTGCACCACATCCACCCGATCGAAGCCCGGCGCACCCTCCACACCCCGCACCACATCGAACAGCGACCACTCCACGAACTCCTCAAGAGCCGCCGCACACTCACCGAAACGCTCGGCGAAAACCGGCGAGGAATCCAGCAACTCCACGGCCATACCGGCCCATTGGGCACCCTGCCCCGGGAAGACGAACACCGGGGAGGCGGGGTCGCCCGGGTTGGCGGTGCTGCCCCGGGACACCTCGGGTGCGGGGGTCCCGGCGGCCAAGGCGCGTACCGCCGCGAGGAGTTCGCCGCGGTCCTCGCCGACGATCACCGCGCGCTCCTCCAGCGCGCCGCGCTCGTTGAGGAGGGCGTGGGCGATGTCGGCCGGGGCCGCCTCCGTGTCCTGCGCCCAGTCGGCGAGCCGCTCCGCCTGCGCGCGCAGGGCGCCCTCCGTGCGGGCCGAGAGCACCCACGGCACGAGGGTCCGCTCCTGCCGGGCGGCGGGTGCCGGGCTCGCCTCCTGCGGTTCGGCCTGTTCGAGGATGAGGTGCGCGTTGGTGCCGCTGACGCCGAAGGAGGAGACGGCGGCCCGGTAGGGGCGGTCCTTGCGCTCCCAGGGGCGGGCCCGGTCGAGCAGGGCGACATGGCCGGTGGACCAGTCCACGAAGGGGGAGATCTCCTCGGCGTGCAGGGACCTGGGCAGGATCCCCGCCTGCATCGCCTGGACCATCTTGATCAGGCCCGCCATGCCCGAAGCGGCCTGGGTGTGGCCGATGTTGGACTTCACCGAACCCAGCCAGAGCGGGTTCTCGGCGTCGTGTTCCCGGCCGTACGTCGCCAGCAGGGCCTGCGCCTCGATCGGGTCGCCCAGCTTGGTACCCGTACCGTGCGCCTCGACCACGTCCACCTCGGAGGCCGGGACGCCCGCGTCCGCCAGGGCGGCGCGGATGACCCGCTGCTGCGAGGGGCCGCTCGGGGCGGTGAGTCCGTTGGAGGCGCCGTCCTGGTTGATCGCGGAACCGCGGACCACCGCGAGCACCCGGTGCCCGTTCGCCCGCGCGTCCGACAGACGCTCCAGGAGCACCATGCCGACGCCCTCGGCCATGCCCATGCCGTCGGCTCCGGCGGCGAAGGGCTTGCAGCGGCCGTCCTCGGCGAGGCCGCGCTGGCGGCTGAAGCCGACGAGGCCGATGGGCTCGCCCATCACCGCGGCGCCGCCGGTCAGCGCGAGGGAGCACTCGCCCGAGCGCAGCGAGCGCAGCGCCGTGTGCAGGGCGACCAGGGCGGAGGAGCAGCCGGTGTCCATGGTCACGGCGGGGCCTTCGAGTCCCAGCGTGTAGGAGACCCGGCCCGAGGCGATGCTGGTGACGGTGCCGGTGATCAGATGGCCCTCAAGCCCCTCGGGGATCTCGCCCCGGGCCCCGTAGCCCTGGTGGGAGACGCCGAGGAAGACGCCGGTGTCGCTGCCGCGCAGGGTGTCGGGGGCGATTCCGGCGCGCTCCAGGGTCTCCCAGGAGGTTTCGAGGAGCAGGCGCTGCTGCGGGTCCATCGCCATGGCCTCGCGGGGCGAGATACCGAAGAAGCCCGCGTCGAACTCGGCCGCGTCGTGCAGGAATCCGCCCTCGCGGGCATAGGTGGTCCCGGCCCGGTCGGGGTCCGGGTCGTAGAGGGTGTCGAGGTTCCAGCCGCGGTCCTCGGGCAGTCCGGTGATCGCGTCGGATTCGTCGAGGACGAGCTGCCAGAACTCCTCGGGGGTGCGTACGCCGCCCGGGAAGCGGCAGCCCATGGAGACGATCGCGATGGGCTCGTCCTCGTGCGAGGCGCGCACGGCGGGCGCCGCCGGTTCCGGTTCCGCGGCGGTGTCGCCGAGCAGCAAGTGGGCCAGGTGCGCGGCGAGTTCGCGGACGTTCGGGTAGTCGAAGACGATGGTGGCGGGGAGGGCGAGACCGGTGGCCGTGTTGAGCCGGTTGCGCAGTTCGACGGCGGTGAGCGAGTCGAAGCCGAGTTCCCGGAAGGCGCGGCTGACGGAGATCTCGCCGCTGTCGGTGTAGCCGAGCGCGGCGGCCACCTCGGTGCGTACCAGCTCGGTCAGGGTGCGGTCGCGTTCGGCCGCGCCCAGCGAGGCGAGTTCGGCGCGCAGGCTTCCGGCGCGGTCGGCGGCGGGCGCCGCGGCCTCCTCGGCCGCCGCGAGGACCGCGGCGACCTCGGGGACCTCGTGCAGCAGCGGCCGGGGGTGGGCGGCGGTGAAGACCGGGACGAAGCGCTCCCAGTCGATGTCCGCGATCGCGAGGATCGTCTCGTCGTGGTCGAGGGCCTGCTGGAGTCCGTCGACGGCGAGCTGGGCGTCCATGAACGGGATGCCCCGCCAACGCAGTTGCTCCCGTACGACGTTGACGGCCATGCCGCCGCCCTCGGGGCTCCAGATGCCCCAGGCGAGGGAGACACCGGTGAGGCCGCGGGCCCGCCGGTTCTCGGCGAGGGCGTCGACATAGGCGTTGGACGCCGAGTAGGCGCCGTGGTCGCCGCTGCCCCAGGTACCGGCGACGGAGGAGTACAGGACGAAGGCGTCCAGCCGGTCGTGGTCGAAGAGCGCGTCGAGGTTGCGGGCGCCGAGGAGCTTGGCCCTGGCGCCCTCCGCGAAGAAGTCGAGGTCGGTGTCGGCCAGCGGCGCGAGCATGCCCACGCCCGCGGTGTGCACGACGCTGCGGATGGCGGGCCCGTCCGCCTCGACCTCCCGCACCAGGCGGGTGAGGGCCTCGCGGTCGGCGACATCGCAGGCCGCGAGGGTGACCCGGCAGCCCAGGGCGGACAGCTCCGCCGCCAACTCCGCGGCGCCGGGCGCCTGGTCGCCGTGGCGGCTGGTGAGCACCAAGTGCTCGGCGCCGTTGCGGGCGAGCAGCCGGGCCGCGTGAGCGCCCAGTCCGCCGGTGCCGCCGGTCACGAGCGCGGCGCCCGAGGTGCGCCAGGCCCCCGGCGCCGTACGTCCGGCGAGCGGAGCGCGGACGAGCCTGCGGATCCGGGCGGCGGCGCCGCGGACGGCGATCTGGTCCTCCTTGCCGTCACCGGCCAGCACGGCGCACAGCGTGCGCGCGCTGTCCGCGTCGAGGGTGCCGGGCAGGTCGATCAACCCGCCCCACCGCCGCGGGAGTTCGAGGGCGGCGACCCGGCCGAGGCCCCACAGCGCCGCCTGCAGCGGACGGCGTACGGGGTCCTCGTCCGTGCCAGTGGTGACGGCCTCGCTGGTGAGGAAGAAGGTACGGGCGTCGATGCCGCTGTCGAGCAGGGCCTGCAGGAGGACCAGCGAGGTGGTCATGCCCGCGGTGGCGCCGTCGTGGGCGGGCGCCGGCCGTTCGTCGAGGGCGAGCAGGGAGACAACGCCCGCGACCTGCCCGGGGTCCGCGACGGCCGCCGTCAGACGGCGTGCCAAGTCCGCGCGGTCCAGGTCGTCCGCGGCCAGACCGAGGGTCACGGGGTCGACCCCCGCCGCGGTCAGCGCCGCCGCGACCGACTCGACCAGGTCCGAGTCGCGGTGCTCCTGCGGGGCGAGGAGGAGCCAACTGCCGGACAGTGCACCGGAGGTGGGCAGGGCGTGGTCGCGCCAGGTGATCCGGTAGCGCCAGCCGTCCAGCACCGCCCGCTCCCGCCGACCGCGGCGCCACTGCGAGAGCGCGGGCAGCACGCCGTCGAGCCCGTCCACTTCCTCCAGACCGAGCGTGCGGGCGAAGCCTCCCAGGTCCCCTTCCTCGACGGTCCGCCAGAACGCCTCCTCGACGGGGTCCGCCACCGCTTCCCCGGCTGCCTTCCCGGACTCCAGCCAGTACCGCTGCCGCTGGAAGGCATACGTCGGCAGATCGACCCGCTGCGGAGACTGCCCGGCGAAGACGGGAGACCAGTCGACCTCGACTCCGTGCGCCCACGCCTCACCGAGCGAGCCGTACATCCGCTCCAGACCACCCTGGTCCCGACGCAGCGAACCCACCACCGCACCTTCGACGCCTAGAGCCTCAACGGTCTCACCCACCGGGACAGCGAGCACGGGGTGCGGACTCACCTCGACGAAGACACCATGGCCCTCCTCCACCAAGGCACGCACCACCGGCTCCAACAGCACCCGACCGCGCAGATTACGGAACCAATAACTTGCGTCCGTCTCCCCCGAGTTGACCCACTCCCCCGTCACCGTCGAAAAGAACGGCACCTCAGGCTCCCGGGCCACCACAGGCGCAAGCAGCTCCGCCAACTCGCCCTCAATGGCGTCCACATGAGCCGAATGCGAGGCGTAATCCACCTCGATCCGACGCGCCCGAACGCCCAACTCATCCGCCTGCCCCACCAACTCGTCCAGCGCATCCGCATCACCGGACACCACCGTCGACGACGGACCGTTCAACGCCGCAACCGACACCCGGCCCGGCCAACGCCCCGCCAACTCCTCAGCCCGCGCACGATCCACCGCCACCGACACCATGCCGCCACGACCAGCCAACGACACCAACGCCCGACTGCGCAGCGCCACCACCCGCGCCCCATCCGTCAAGCTCAGAGCCCCGGCAACACACGCCGCCGCGATCTCACCCTGCGAGTGGCCCACCACCGCAGCAGGCCGCACACCGTACGACTCCCACAAGGCAGCCAGCGACACCATCACCGCCCACAGAGCAGGCTGCACCACATCCACCCGATCAAAGCCCGGCGCACCCTCCACACCCCGCACCACATCGAACAGCGACCACTCCACGAACTCCTCAAGCGCCGCCGCACACTCACCGAAACGCTCAGCGAAAACAGGCGAGGAATCCAGCAACTCCACGGCCATACCGGCC
This sequence comes from Streptomyces sp. SCSIO ZS0520, assembly GCF_025643355.1. NCBI lineage: Bacteria > Bacillati > Actinomycetota > Actinomycetes > Kitasatosporales > Streptomycetaceae > Streptomyces > Streptomyces sp. SCSIO ZS0520. Next base: position 757,262 of record NZ_CP092644.1, read on the forward strand.
CATTGAGCACCCTGCCCCGGGAAGACAAAGACGGGCTCCGCCGCCTCCTCAGGGTTCTCGGCGGTGGCACGGACGACCGCGGCGCCGGAGCCCGAGGTGGCGAGGGCGCGCAGGCCGGTGAGCAGTTCCGCGGTGTCCTTGCCCACGACGACGGCGCGCTGCTCCAACGCGGCGCGGCCGGTCACCAGGTGGTGCGCCACGTCGACGGCGGAGGCACCGGTCTCCTCGATGCGGGTGGCGAGGCGTTCGGCCTGGGCGCGCAGGGCCGTCTCGGAGCGTGCCGAGAGCACCCACGGCAGGGGGCCCGGGGCCGCCGCCTCCGGGGCGGGAGACTCTTCCGTCCCCAACTCCCCGTCTTCTGCGGCCTGTTCTTCTTCGGCCTGTTCGAGGATGAGGTGCGCGTTGGTGCCGCTGCCGCCGAAGGAGGAGACGGCCGCCCGGCGGGAGCGTCCGGACTCCGGCCATGCGACGGCGTCGGTGAGCAGGCGCAGGGTGCCGGCGGACCAGTCGACGTGCGGGCTGGCCTCCTCCGCGTGCAGGGACTTGGGGATGAGGCCGTGCCGGAGCGCCTCCACCATCTTGATGACTCCGGCGACGCCCGAAGCGGCCTGGGTGTGGCCGATGTTGGACTTCACCGAACCCAGCCACAGCGGATGCTCCGGGTCCCGCTCGCGGCCGTACGTCGCAAGGAGCGCCTGCGCCTCGATCGGGTCACCCAGCTTGGTGCCCGTACCGTGCGCCTCCACCACGTCCACCTCGGACGGGGAGACCCCGGCGTCCGCGAGGGCGGCGCGGATCACCCGCTGCTGCGAGGGGCCGTTGGGGGCGGTGAGTCCGTTGGAGGCGCCGTCCTGGTTGATCGCGGAACCGCGGACCACCGCGAGCACCCGGTGCCCGTTCGCCCGCGCGTCCGACAGACGCTCCAGCAGCAGTACGCCGACGCCCTCGCCCCAGCCGGTGCCGTCCGCCTCGGCGGCGAAAGGCTTGCAGCGGCCGTCGGCCGCGAGCCCCCGCTGACGGCTGAACTCCACGAAGTTGCGCAGGGTCGCCATCACGGTGGCGCCGCCCACGACGGCCATGCCGCACTCGCCCGCGCGCAGGGCGCGCACCGCCAGGTGCAGCGCCACCAGCGAGGAGGAGCACATGGTGTCGAGGCTGACGGCCGGGCCCTCGAAGCCGAAGTTGTAGGCGACCCGGCCGGACAGCACGGCGGCCGAACCGCCGGTGAGGAGGTGGCCCTCGACGCCTTCGGGGGCGTGGGTGCCGTCGATGGCGTAGGCCTGGTTGCTCGCGCCGACGAAGACGCCCGTGTCGCTGCCGCGCAGGCCGGTGGGGTCGATGCCCGCCCGCTCGAAGGCCTCCCAGGTCGTCTCCAGGAGGAGCCGCTGCTGCGGGTCCATGGCGAGCGCCTCGCGCGGCGAGATCTCGAAGAAGCCGGCGTCGAACTCGGCGGCGTCGTGCAGGAAGGCGCCCTCGCGCACATAGGTGGTGCCGCGCCGCTCGGGGTCCGGGTCGTAGCTTCCCTCGATGTCCCAGCCGCGGTCGGTGGGCAGCCCGGAGACGGTGTCGACGCCGTCGGTCACGAGCTGCCACAGGCCCTCGGGGGTGTCCACGCCGCCGGGCATGCGGCAGGCGGTCGCGACGATGGCGATCGGCTCGTGCGCGCGGCTCTCCAGATCGGTCAGCTGGCGGCGGGTGTGCCGCAGGTCCGTGGTGACGCGCTTGAGGTACTCGCGGAGCTTGTCCTCGTTGTTTTCGCTCTGTGCCATGCCAGGTCAGCCCTTCGAGAATCGGGAAAGCCGTGTCCGGGGGTCCGCTCAGGAGATCCCGAGTTCCCTGTCGATCAGCTCGAACATGTCCTGGTCGGAAGCGTCGACCAGTTCCTCGTCGACGGCCGCCTGCTCCGGCTCGTCGGTCGGGTGCGCCCACTCGTCGAGGAGGGCGCGCAATGCGTCGGCGAGTTCCTGCCGTTCCGCGGGTCCGGAGGCCTTCCGGTAGGCGTCGGCCACGCCCTCAAGGCGCGGATCGGTCCCGTCCCCCGGCCCGGCCTCCTCCGGCAGCAGCTCCTCGGCCAGGTGGTCGGCGAGCGCCTTCGGGGTCGGATGGTCGAAGACCAGGGTCGCGGACAGTTTGGCGCCGAGGGAGGTGCCGAGACGGTTGCGCAGGTCGACCGCCGTCAGCGAGTCGAAGCCCATGTCGCGGAAGGCGCGGCCCGCCTTGACGCTCTCGCCGGGGCCCAGGGTGAGCACCGCGGCCGCGTGTGCGCGGATCACCTCGGTCAGCCGTCGCCGCCGCTTGTCCTGCGGCAGCGCGGCCAGCTCGCGCAGCAGCTCGTTCCCGGTCCCGGTCGCCGCCTCCTCGGCTGCCTCCTCGGCCGCCCGCTCGGCCAACAGGGCCTGTACGTCGGGCACTTCGTCGAGCAGCGGACGGTGCCCGTGCACGGAGTACGCGGTCAGGAACCGGTCCCAGCGGATGTCCGCGACGACGAGGGCGCCCCGCGGATCCGCGGCCGACTCGCGCACCGCCCGGACCGCCAATGCGGGTGGCATGGCGGGCACTCCGCGCCGGGCGAGGTTCTCGCCCACCTCGGTGTCGACCATGCCGCCGCCGGCCCATGCGCCCCAGGCGATCGCGGTGGCGGGCAGGCCCTCGGCGCGACGGAGTTCGGCGAGCGCGTCGAGGTAGGCGTTGGCGGCGGCGTAGGGGGCCTGTCCGGTGTTGCCCCACACTCCGGCTCCGGAGGAGAAGAGCACGAAGGCGTCCAGCGGCCGTCCGGCGAGCACCTCGTGGAGGTTGCGGGCGCCCGCGACCTTGGCGTGCATCAGGGCGACCGCGGTGCCGGTGTCCAGTTCGGTCAGCGGGCGGGCCAGGTCCACCGCACCGGCGGTGTGCACCACCGCCGTCAGCGGGAACTCGGCGGGCACCGTGCGCACCAGTTCCTCGACCGCGGCGCGGTCGGCGATGTCGCAGGAGGCGAGGGTGACCTTGCAGCCGAGGGCGGTGAGTTCCTGCTCCAGCTCCGGCGCGCCCGGCGCCTTCGCCCCGCTGCGGCTGGCGAGCAGCAGGTGCTCGGCCCCGCTCCGGGCCAGGTCTCGGGCGACATGCCCGCCGAGCGCCCCGGTACCGCCGGTGACCAGGACGGTGCCGCGCGGCTGCCACGGGCCGCCGTCCGCCGAGGGGTCCAGCGGAGCACGTACCATCCGCCGGACGTGCACGCCTTCGGCGCGTACCGCGTACTCGGTCTCGCGTCCCTGGGTGCCCTCCGCGGCGAGCAGGGCGGGGACGGCGGCCAGCAGGTCCTCACCGACGCCGTCGGCGGGCAGGTCGATCAGTCCGCCGCAGCGCTCGGGGTCGTCGAGACCGGCCACCCGCAGCAGTCCCCGGACGGCCGCCTGCACCGGGTCGGGCGCGGCCGTCCCGTCCACGGTCACCGCGCCGCGGGTGAGCGCCCAGAGCCTTCCCCCGCCGACCTCGGTCAGAGCCTGGGCGAGCACCAGGGAGTCCACGAGGCCGCGGGAGACCGCCGGGCTCCTCGGGTCGGACGTCTCGTCGAACGCCAGCAGGGACAGCACCCCGGCCGCTGGCTCCGCGTCGCGGGGACGCAGCCGGGAGACGAGCGCCGCGCGGTCGGCGGGCCCGGTCAGGGCGAGGACGTCGACCTCGGCCCCGGCCTTCTCCATCGTCTGCCGGACCGACTCGACGAGGCTCTCGTCGGCGCCGCTCACCGGAGTGACCAGAAGCCAACTGCCGTTCAACTGAGCGGAGTCGGAGGTGCGGTGTGCGCGCCAGGCGATGCGGTAGCGCCAGCCGTCCAGCGTCGAACGGTCGAGGCGCTCGCGCCGCCAGGACGACAGTAGCGGCACCACCTCCCCCAGCGAGGCCGCGTCCTCCACACCCAGCGTCCGCCCCAGCGCATCGAGATCATTCCGCTCGACCGACGCCCAGAACTCCGCCTCGACGGGATCCACGGCCACGTCCGCGGCTGTCTTCGCGGACTCCAGCCAGTACCGCTGCCGCTGGAAGGCGTACGTCGGCAGATCGACCCGCCGCGGCGACAACCCCGCGAACACCGGAGACCAGTCGACCTCCACGCCATGCGCCCACGCCTCACCGAGCGAGCCGTACATCCGCTCCAAGCCGCCCTGGCCCCGACGCAGCGAACCCACCACGGCACCCTCGACACCCGCGGCCTCGACCGTCTCTCCGACCGGGACGGCGAGCACCGGATGCGGACTCACCTCGACGAAGACGCCATGGCCCTCTTCCACCAGGGCGCGCACCACCGGCTCCAACAGCACACGGCTGCGCAGATTGCGGAACCAGTAACCCGCGTCCGTCTCCGCCGAGTTGACCCACTCCCCCGTCACCGTCGAGAAGAACGGCACCTCGGGTTCCCGGGCCACCACGGGTGCAAGCAGCTCCGCCAACTCGGCCTCGATGGCGTCCACATGGGCCGAGTGCGAGGCGTAATCCACCTCGATCCGGCGCGTCCGTACGCCCAAGGACTCGGCCACGCCCATCAGCTCGTCGAGAGCGCCGACGTCACCGGAGACGACGGTCGAGGACGGGCCGTTGACCGCCGCCACGGACAGCCGGGTACCCCAACGCCCCACCAGATCCTCGACAGCGCCGCTGCCCAGAGCGACCGACACCATCCCGCCACGACCGGCCAGCGGGGACAGCGCCCGACTGCGCAGCGCCACCACCCGCGCCCCGTCCACCAGACTCAACGCCCCGGCAACACACGCGGCAGCGATCTCACCCTGCGAGTGCCCGACCACCGCAGCAGGCCGCACACCGTACGACTCCCACAGCGCCGCCAGCGACACCATCACCGCCCACAGAGCGGGCTGCACCACATCCACCCGATCGAAGCCCGGCGCACCCTCAGCGCCCCGCACCACATCGAACAGCGACCACTCCACAAACTCATCGAGCGCCGCCGCACATTCACCGAAACGCTCGGCGAACACCGGCGAGGAATCCAGCAACTCCACGGCCATACCGGCCCATTGGGCCCCCTGCCCCGGGAACACGAACACCGGCTTGGAGCCGTTGGCACCGGAAGCACCCGCCACAGCCGAAGCGACCACCCCGCCCCCAAGCAGCACCGCGCGATGCTCGAAGGCACTCCGCCCCGCCACCAACGACCACGCCACATCCACCGGACGGACGTCGCCGGTTTTGCTGAGGTCGAGGATGCGGCGGGTCTGCGCGGTGAGGGCCGCCTCCTCGCGAGCGGAGACGAGCAGCGGGATCTCCGCGCCGGGCAGGTCCGCGGCCTCTTCCGGCGCGGGAGCGGGCGCCTCCTCGGGCGCTTCCAGGATGACGTGGGCGTTGGTGCCGCTGATGCCGAAGGAGGAGACCGCGGCCCGGCGCGGACGGCCCTCCGGCTCGGCCCACTCCCGGGTGCTGTCCAGGAGCTCGACCGCACCGCCCGACCAGTCCACGAAGGGCGAAGGCTCCTCCGCACACAGCGACTTGGGCAGCGTGCGGGCCGCCATGGCCTGGACCATCTTGATAATGCCGGCCATGCCCGAAGCGGCCTGGGTGTGGCCGATGTTGGACTTCACCGAACCCAGCCACAGCGGCTGCTCCGGGTCCCGCTCCCGCCCGTACGTCGCAAGGAGCGCCTGCGCCTCGATCGGGTCGCCCAGCTTCGTCCCCGTACCGTGCGCCTCCACCACATCGACCCCGGAGGCGGGCACGCCCGCGTCGGCGAGGGCGGCGCGGATCACCCGCTGCTGCGAGGGACCGTTGGGCGCGCTCAGTCCGTTGGAGGCGCCGTCCTGGTTGACCGCGGAGCCACGGACCACCGCGAGCACCCGGTGACCGTTCGCCCGCGCGTCCGACAGACGCTCCAGCAGCACCACACCCACGCCCTCGGCGAGCGCGAATCCGTCGGCCCCGGCCGCGAAGGGCTTGCAGCGGCCGTCGGGGGCGAGGGCCCGCTGGCGGCTGAAGGCGACGAAGGGGCTGGGGCCGGACATCACGGTGGCGGCCGCGGCCACGGCAAGGGTGCACTCGCCCGCGCGCAGGGCGCGAACCGCCAAGTGGAGCGCCACCAGCGAGGAGGAGCACGCCGTGTCCACCGTCACCGCGGGACCCTCCAGGCCCAGCGCGTAGGAGATCCGGCCGGAGGCCACACTGGCGGCGGCGCCGGTGGCGAGGTACCCCTCGTTCTCTCCGGAGGACTTGCGCAGCAGGGAGGCGTACTCCTGGTCCGTGAGGCCCACGTACACGCCGGTGGAGCTGCCGCGCAGGCGCTTCGGGTCGATGCCGCCGCGCTCCAGGGTCTCCCAGGTGGTCTCCAGGAGGAGCCGCTGCTGCGGGTCCATGGCGAGCGCCTCGCGCGGCGAGATGCCGAAGAAGCCCGCGTCGAACCCGGCGGGGTCCTTCAGGAAGCTGCTCTCGCGGACGTAGCTGGTGCCGAGGTGGTCGGGGTCGGCGTCGAAGAGGCCGTCCAGGTCCCAGCCGCGGTCGGTCGGGAACGGTGCGGCGGTGTCGGCCTCCTCGCGCACCAGCCGCCACAGCTCCTCGGGGCTGCCCACCCCGCCCGGGTAGCGGCAGCCCATCGACACGATCACCACCGGATCGTCGGCTTCGCCCGCTGCCGCGCGGACGGACGGCCGCGCCGACTCCGCCGCGCTCTCCCCCCGGCCGAAGGCCTGTTCCTGGACGAAGGCGGTGAGCGCGACGATGCTGGGGTGGTCGAAGACGACCGTGGTCGGCAGGGTGAGTCCGAGGGTGCGGCCGAGCCGGTTGCGCAGTTCGACGGCGGTGAGCGAGTCGAAGCCCAGCTCCTTGAAGGCGGCCTCCCCGCTGAGCGCCCCGGCGTCCTGGTGGCCGAGGGCGGCGGCGACCTGACCGGCGACCAGGGTGTGCAGTGCCGCGGTACGCCGGGCCGGGTCGAGCGCCGCGATCTCGCGGAGTGCCGGGGCGTGGCCCTCGGCCGCCTCCGGCGTCCGCCGCTCGGGCACCGCGGGCCGCGCGCCGGGCAGTTCGTCGAGGAGCGGGCTGCGGCGGACGGAGGTGAAGACCCCGGTGAAGCGCCCCCAGTCGACGTCGGCCACGGCCACATAGCTCTCGTCGTGGTCGAGCGCCTGCTGAAGGCCGACCACCGCGGTCTCCGGCGCGATGACCGGCACCCCGCGGCGCCGCAGGTCCTCCTGGACCGATTCGGCGATCATGCCGCCACCGGCCCAGGGCCCCCAGGCGACCGAGAGCACGGGGCGGCCCTCGGCTCGGCGCTGCTCGGCCCGCGCGTCCAGTACGGCGTTGGCGGAACCGTACGCCGCGTGGTCGGCGACGCCCCAGGTCCCGGAGATCGAGGAGAAGTACACGACGGCGTCCACCTCGCGGCCGGCCAGGACCTCGTCGAGGTGGTCGGCGCCGAGGACCTTGCCGGAGAAGGTGGCGGCCAGGTCCTCCACCCGCACCTCCGTGAGGGGGCCTAGCACGCTCACTCCCGCGGCGTGCAGCACGGCCCGTACGGGGGTCCCCTCCGCGTCCAGGCGGGCGACCAGTTCCGCGACGGCGTCCCGGTCGGAGGTGTCGCAGCCGGCGACGGTGAGGCGGGTGCCGTAGGGCTCCAGGTCCGCCCGCAGGGCGTCGAGGTGCGGGGCGTCGCCGCGGCGGCCGGTGAGCACCAGGTGCTCGGCGCCGTTGCGGGCGAGCCAGCGTGCGATGTGGCCGCCGAGCGCTCCGGTCCCCCCGGTGACGAGGACGGTGCCGCGCGGGGACCAGTCGCGCGCCGGGGCCCTGCCGCCGGTGGGCGCGGGGACCAGTCGGCGCCCGAGCACCTTCCCGTCCCGCAGGGCGAGTTGGTCCTCGTCGCCGCACCCGGCGAGTATCCCGGTGAGCCGGGCGAAGGTCTCGGTTCCGGCATCGGCGGGCAGGTCGACGAGTCCGCCCCAGCGGCCGGGGTGCTCCAGGGCCGCGACCCGGCCGAGTCCCCATACGCCCGCCTGCAGGGCGGCGGTGGGGGCGTCGCCCTGGCCGGTGCCGACGGCACCCCGGGTCAGGAACCACAGCGGCGCCTCGATGCCGGTGTCGCCGAGCGCCTGGACCAGGGCGAGACCGGCCGCCAGGCCCAGCGGCACGGACGCCTCTGCCGGGTGCGGCTCCTCGCGCAGGCCCAAGGTGGACAGGACACCGGCGAACTCGCCCGGCTCACCGGCCGCGGAGAGCAGGGCGGCGTAGCGGGCACGGTCGCCGTCCCGCACGGGCACCGGGAGCACGACCACGCGGTCCGCCCGCGCGGCGAGGGCCTCCCGCAGCCCGCTGGTGAGGGCGTCGTCCCCCTCCTCCTCGGCCGGGGTGACGAGGAGCCAACTGCCGTTCAGCTCACCGGCAGCGGGCACCGCGAGCTCACGCCAGGCGATGCGGTAGCGCCAGCCGTCCAGCGTCGAACGGTCGAGACGCTCGCGCCGCCAGGACGACAGCAACGGGACCACCTCGCCCAGCGAGGCCGCATCCTCCACACCCAGCGTCCGCCCCAGCGCATCGAGATCGTTCCGCTCGACCGACGCCCAGAACTCCGCCTCGACGGGATCCACGGCCACGTCCGCGGGTGTCTTCGCGGACTCCAGCCAGTACCGCTGCCGCTGGAAGGCATACGTCGGCAGATCGATCCGCCGCGGAGACTGCCCGGCGAAGACAGGGCTCCAGTCGACCTCGACTCCGTGCGCCCATGCCTCACCGAGCGAGGCGTACATCCGCTCCAGACCACCCTGGTCCCGACGCAGCGAACCCACCACCGCACCCTCAACCCCCGCAGCCTCGACGGTCTCACCGACCGGGACAGCGAGCACGGGGTGCGGACTCACCTCGACGAAGACACCATGGCCCTCCTCCACCAAGGCACGCACCACCGGCTCCAACAGCACCCGACCGCGCAGATTACGGAACCAATAACCCGCCTCCGTCTCCCCCGAGGCGACCCACTCCCCCGTCACCGTCGAAAAGAACGGCACCTCAGGCTCCCGGGCCACCACAGGCGCAAGCAGCTCCGCCAACTCGCCCTCAATGGCGTCCACATGAGCCGAATGCGAGGCGTAATCCACCTCGATCCGACGCGCCCGTACCCCCAACTCATCCGCCTGCCCCACCAACTCATCCAGCGCATCCGCATCACCGGACACCACCGTCGACGACGGACCGTTCAACGCCGCAACCGACACCCGGCCCGGCCAACGCCCCGCCAACTCCTCAGCCCGCGCACGATCCACCGCCACCGACACCATGCCGCCACGACCAGCCAACGACACCAACGCCCGACTGCGCAGCGCCACCACCCGCGCCCCATCCACCAAACTCAACGCACCGGCAACACACGCCGCCGCGATCTCACCCTGCGAATGCCCGACCACCGCAGCAGGCCGCACACCGTACGACTCCCACAAGGCAGCCAACGACACCATCACCGCCCACAAAGCGGGCTGCACCACATCCACCCGATCAAAGCCCGGCGCACCCTCCACACCCCGCACCACATCGAACAACGACCACTCCACGAACTCCTCAAGCGCCGCCGCACACTCACCGAAACGCTCAGCGAAAACCGGCGAGGAATCCAGCAACTCCACCGCCATGCCCACCCATTGGGCCCCCTGCCCCGGGAACACGAACACCGGCTCGGAGCCGTTGGAACCGGAAGCAGCCGCCGCACCCGAAGCGACCACCTCACCCCCCATCACCACCGCGCGATGCTCGAACACGCTCCGCCCCGCCGCCAACGACCACGCCACGTCCACCGGACGGGGCTCATGGGCGGCGACGTACTCGCGGAGCCGGTCGTGCTGTGCGGCGAGGGCGTCGGCGTTGCGGGCGGAGAGCAGCCAGGGCAACTCGGCTGCGGGGGCCGCCGGTTCGGTCGCGGAAGCGTCCTCCGCGAGGGCGGGCGGCTGCTCCAGGATGACGTGGGCGTTGGTGCCGCTGATGCCGAAGGAGGAGACCGCGGCCCGGCGCGGACGGCCGTCCTCGGTGTCCCAGGGGCGGGCGCTGCCGAGGAGGGCGACACCCCCGCTCGACCAGTCCACGATCGGTGAAGGCCGGTCCGCGTGCAGGGACTTGGGCAACGTACCCGCGCGCATCGCCTGGACCGTCTTGATGACCCCGGCGACACCGGCCGCGGCCTGGGTGTGGCCGATGTTGGACTTCACCGAGCCCAGCCAGAGCGGGTTCGCGGCGTCGTGTTCCCGGCCGTAGGTGGCGAGCAGGGCCTGCGCCTCGATCGGGTCGCCCAGCTTCGTCCCCGTACCGTGCGCCTCCACCACATCGACCCCGGAGGCGGGCACGCCCGCGTCCGCCAGGGCGGCGCGGATCACCCGCTGCTGGGCCGGACCGGAGGGGGCGCTCAGCCCGTTGGAGGCGCCGTCCTGGTTGATCGCGGAACCGCGGACCACCGCGAGCACTTGGTGCCCGTTCGCCCGCGCGTCCGACAGACGCTCCAGGAGCAGTACGCCGACGCCCTCGGCCCAGCCGGTGCCGTCCGCCTCGGCGGCGAAGGGCTTGCAGCGGCCGTCGGCCGCGAGCCCCCGCTGACGGCTGAACTCCACGAACATGCCGGGGCTCGCCATGACGGTGGCTCCCGCCGCGAGTGCGAGGGAGCATTCGCCCGCGCGCAGGGCGCGGACCGCCAGGTGCAGCGCCACCAGCGAGGAGGAGCAGGCCGTGTCCACCGTCACCGCGGGACCCTCCAGGCCCAGCGCGTAGGAGATCCGGCCGGAGGCCACGCTGGCCGTGGTGCCGGTGAGGAGGTGGCCCTCGACGTCCTCGGTGGCCTCGTGCAGCCGGGGGCCGTACTCGGCGGCGGTCGCCCCGACGAAGACTCCGGTGGGCGACTGGGCGAGGGAGCGGGGGTCGACTCCGGCGCGCTCCAGGGTCTCCCAGACGGTTTCGAGGAGCAGTCTCTGCTGCGGGTCCATGGCGAGGGCCTCGCGCGGCGAGATCCCGAAGAAGGCGGCGTCGAACTGGGTGGCGGTGTCGAGGAATCCGCCGCTGCGGACATAGGTGGTGCCCGAGGTGTCGGGGTCGGTGTCGAAGAGGCCGTCCAGGTCCCAGCCCCGGTCGGTCGGGAACGGGGAGAGGGCGTCCGCCTCCTCCCGCACCAGGTGCCACAGCTCCTCGGGGCTGCCCACCCCGCCGGGGAGGCGGCAGCCCATGGAGACGATCACCACCGGGTCGTCCGCGTCGGCGGCGCCCGCTCCGGTCGGCTCGGGCGCGCTCTCGTCCTCCCCGGCGCCCAGGTGGTGCGCGAGGCGGGCCGGTGTCGGGTACGCGTAGACGGCGGTGGCGGGCAGGCTGCGGCCCGTGGCGGAGGCGAGGCGGTCGCGGAGTTCGACGGCGGTCACCGAGTCGAATCCCAGTTCCTTGAAGGAGAGTTGGGGGTCGATCTCGGTGGCGTCGTGGTGGCCGAGGACGACGGCGGCGTGGGCGCGGACCAGGTCGAGGGGGTTCTCGACGGGGGTGTCCGTCTCCGGGCCGGGCGTGGGATCGGCCTGCCGCGCGGGGGCGGCGGCGGGTTCGGCCGAAGCCGCGGTGGGGGCCGCCGGGGCGTCGTCGAGCCAGTGGCGGCGGCGCTGGAAGGCGTAGGTGGGCAGTGCGACGCGGCGCGGTGCGAGGCCCGTGAAGAAGGGGGTCCAGTCGACGTCGGCCCCGCGCACCCAGAGGGCGGCGAGCGAGGTCTGGAAGCGTGCGGGGCCGCCGTCCTCGCGGCGCAGGGTCCCGGTCACCACGGCGCTCTCGCGTCCGGCGGCCGTCTCCACGGTGTCCTGGACCGGCGCGGTGAGCACGGGGTGCGGGCTGACTTCGAGGAAGGCGCCGTGGCCGGCCTCGGTGAGGGTGCGCACCACAGGTTCCAGGAGCACCGGCTTGCGCAGGTTGTCGTACCAGTATCCGGCGTCGGTGTCCGGGCCCTGGATCCAGTCGCCGGTGACGGTGGAGAGGAACGGCACCTGCGGGGTGCGCGGGGTGAGGGGGGCGAGCTGCCGCAGCATCTCCTCCCTGGCCGGTTCGACGTGCGGGGAGTGGGAGGCGTAGTCGATCCCGACGCGGCGTGCGCGGATCTGCTCGCGCTCGGCCGTGGCGAGGATGTCGAGGACGGTGTCCGCGTCGGCGGAGACCACCGTGGAGGAGGGGCCGTTGAGGGCGGCGAGGGTGACGCGCTCGCCCCAGCGCGCGGTGAAGCGGCGGGTGTCGGCTTCGGTGAGGGCCAGCGAGACCATGCCGCTGAGCCCTTCGAGCGGGACGAGGACCTTGCTGCGCAGGGCGACTACGCGGGCGGCGTCCGCCAGGCCGAGCGCTCCCGCGACGCAGGCGGCGGCGATCTCGCCCTGGGAGTGGCCGACGACGGCGGCGGGCCGTACGCCGTGCGCCTGCCACTGCGCGGCCAGGGAGACCATGACCGCCCACAGGGCGGGCTGGACGACGTCCGAGCGGTCCAGGGAGGGGGCGTCCGGGTCGCCGCGCAGGACGGCCATCAGGTCCCAGTCGACGTGCGGGGCCAGGGCCTCGGCGCACTCGGCGAGCCGGGTGGCGAACGCCGGTGCCTCGGCGAGGAGTTGGCCCGCCATGCCGACCCACTGGCTGCCCTGCCCGGGGAAGACGAACACGGGGCGGTCGATGTCGCCCCGCACGGGTCCGGCCGGCAGGGCGGTGGCGAGGCCGCGCACCAGGTCCTCCGGGTCGGTGCCGACGACCACGGCGCGGTGCGGGAGGTGGGCGCGGGTCTCCAGGAGCGACCAGGCGGTGTCGACGGGGTCGGCGGGGTGCCGGGTGACGTGGTCCGCGAGCCGTTCGGCCTGGGCCTTGAACGCCTGGGGGGTGTGGGCGGACAGCAGCCACGGGACGGTCGCGGGGGCTTCGCGCGGGGCGCGGGGCGCCTGCTCGGCGGCGGGGGCCTGGGCGAGGACGAGGTGGGCGTTGGTGCCGCCCATGCCGAAGGAGGAGACGCCCGCGAGCAGCGGCCGGTCCGGCGCGGCGGGGGTCCACGGTCCGGTGGCGGTCTGCACCCGGAGGTTGAGTCCGGCCAGGTCGACGGCGGGGTGCGGTTCACGGTGGTGCAGGCTCGGCACGAGGGTGCCGTGGGCCAGGCACAGCACGGTCTTCAGGAGTCCCGCGGCGCCCGCGGCGCCTTCGAGGTGGCCGATGTTGGTCTTCACCGAGCCGACGGCGAGCGGGGTCGCGCGGCCGTCCGCGCGGCCGAGGACGGCGCCGAGGGCGGTGGCCTCGACGGGGTCGCCGGCCCGGGTCCCCGTGCCGTGCAGTTCGACGTAGTCGAGGTGGGCGGGGTCGACGCCCGCGCGGGCGCAGGCCGCCCGCAGGACCTCCTGCTGGGCGGCGGCGTCGGGGGTGGTCAGGCTCCGGCCCGTGCCGTCGTTGTTCACGGCGCCGCCGCGGATCACGGCGAGCACCCGGTCCCCGTCGGCGACGGCGGCGGAGAGCAGCTTGAGGACGACGAGCGCACCGCCCTCGCCCCGGACGTAGCCGTTGGCGCGGGCGTCGAAGGTGTGGCAGCGGCCGTCCGGGCTGAGGGCGCCGAACTGGGCGGCGGCCCGGGTGCTGTCGGGGCTGAGGTTGAGGTGCACGCCTCCGGCGAGGGCCAGCGCGCTGTCGCCGAGGCGCAGGCTGTCGCAGGCCATCTGGACCGAGACCAGGGAAGAGGACTGGGCGCTGTCCACCGTGACGCTGGGGCCGCTGACGCCGAGGGCGTAGGAGAGGCGGTTGGCGATGAGGGCGCGCTGGAGTCCGGTGAGGGTGTGGTGTCCGACGGCCTCGGAGCCGTGCCGGCGCGCCAGGTCGGCGTAGTCGCAGACGTCGGAGCCGATGTACACGGCGGTGGTGCGGGGGGCGCGGGTGGCCGGGATGCCCGCGTGTTCCAGGGCCTCCCAGCCCAGTTCGAGGACGAGGCGGGCCTGCGGGTCCATGGCGTCGGCCTCGCGAGGCGAGATGCCGAAGAAGGCGGCGTCGAAGTCGGCGGGGGCGCGCAGGTATCCGCCGCGGTGCGGGGCGGTGCCGCCGTGCGGTGCCGGGTATCCCTCGGCGGGTGCTCCGGCGCGGCGGTCCTCGGGGGTGTCGACGACCGCGTCCCCGCCTCGTACGAGGAGGTCCCAGAAGGCAGCCGGGTCCTCGGCTCCGGGCAGCCGGCAGGCAAGGCCGACCACGGCCACGGGCTCGTGGCCCGGAGCGGATTTCCGGGAGCAGCTGGGCACCGGCTCGTTCATCGAAGGCACTCCAAACACCAGAGCGTCGGGTGAGGGGGGCAGCCCACACAGTCGCACGTCAAATGGTGTGCGCCAGGCTGCCGTTAAACGCTCTAGGGGAATTCCTACAGCGCGCGGCGGCGGCTTTTCGGCGGGGCCGCGGCGGCTTTGCGGGCCGCCTTTCGGCAGGGTTTCGGCGCGGTCGGACGGCAAAGACTAGGCGTATTCCCGAAACCCGCGCCGGGCGCTGGACGCGCGGCGGTGTCCTGCCGGGACGATGCGATGCATGGCCCGCACAGCGGGGAGACGGCCGTACATGCCCGGCCCCGTGTGCCGGAGCCGCGCCGTGCTCACGGACGAACCAAAGGGCGGACGTATGACAGCGACATCGGTGCTGGTGCCTTCCTCTGCCGGGCACGCCCGGACCAGGGCGCGACTCGCCGTCTCGGCGGCGGCCGGCGGCGGCGTGCTGAGCGAGGCGCAGCTCGCCGCGTGGCTGCGGGACCGGCGCGCGGCCCAGCCGCAGCGGGTCGAGCGGGTGCCCTTCGCGGCGCTGCGGGGCTGGGACTTCGATGCGGCCGGCGGCGATCTGCGGCACTCCAGCGGGCGCTTCTTCTCGGTGCACGGGCTGCGGGTGCGCTCCGACTTCGGTCCGGTGGCCGCCTGGGACCAGCCGATCATCCGGCAGCCGGAGGTCGGCATCCTGGGCATCGCGCTGCGGTACTTCGACGGGGTGCCGCATCTGCTGATGCAGGCCAAGGCGGAGCCGGGCAACATCAACGGCGTGCAGCTCTCGCCGACGGTGCAGGCGACCAAGAGCAACTACACGCGGGTGCACGGGGGTTCGGCGGTGCCGTACCTGGAGCACTTCCGGCGGGCCGCGCCCGGTTCGGTGGTCGCGGACGTCCTGCAGTCGGAGCAGGGTTCCTGGTTCCTGCACAAACGCAACCGGAACATGATCGTGGAGGTCGGGCCCGAGGTGGCGGCGGAGGAGGACTTCGCCTGGCTGACGCTGGGTCAGGTCAACGCGCTGCTGCGGCAGGACGACATGATCAACATGGATGCCCGTACGGTCCTGTCCTGCCTGCCCGACTGGCGTGCGGGGGAAGCCGCCGGGGACGCCCTGCACAGCGACGCCGACATCCGGAGCTGGATCACCGACCGGCGGGCGGTGCACGAGGTGACCGCGGAGCCCATCGGGCTCGCGCGGACCGAGGGCTGGCACCGGAGCGCGGAGGCGGTGGCGCGCGAGGACGGGCGGCACTTCAGCGTGGTGGCGGTGGACGTCTCCTCCGGCCGCCGCGAGGTCCCGGCCTGGTCGCAGCCGCTGATCGAGCCGCACGGCACGGGGATCGCCGCGCTCTTCGTCCGGTGGGCGGGCGGGGTGCCGCACGTACTGCTGCGCGCCCGCGCCGAGGCGGGCTTCCTGACGACGGTGGAGCTCGGCCCCACCGTGCAGTGCGTACCGGAGAACTACGCGCACCTGCCCGCGGGCAGCCTGCCGCCGTATCTGTCCGAGGCCCTGGAGCGCCGGGCGAAGGCCCGCTACGACGTGGTGCTCTCGGAGGAGGGCGGGCGCTTCCTGCACGCCCGCAGCCACTACATGATCATCGAGGTGGAGGACGAAGTGCCGGTCGTGTCGGACGAGTTCCGCTGGGTGTCGACCCCGCAGGTGGACGAACTCCTGCGCTACAGCCACCACTTGAACGTGCAGGCCCGGACGCTGATCACCGCGCTGAGGACGCTGTGAGCGCCGCCGCGGAGCGCCCCCTGCGGCTGGGCGCGCTCGGGCACTCCTCGATCGCGTGGCGGCGGGTGCTGCCGACGGTCGCGCGGGTGCCCGGCCTCGACCTGGTGGCGGTGGCGGGGCGCACCCCGCAGAAGGCGGCGCGCTTCGCCGCGCACTTCGGCTGCGCGGCCGAGGAGGACGGCGAGGCGCTGCTCGCCCGCCCCGACGTGGACGCCGTCTACATCTCCACCCCGACCTCGCAGCACCACCGGTGGGCCGAGCGCGCCCTGAACGCGGGCAAGCACGTGCTGGTGGAGAAGCCGATCGGGGTCGACGCCCGGGAGGCGGAGGAGCTCTGCGCCCTGGCCGAGAAGCAGGGGCTCGTGCTGCGGGAGAACTTCATGTTCCTCCACCACACCCAGCACGAGTTCGCCGCGAAGCTCGCGGCGAGCGGCAGACTCGGCCGACTCGCCTCCTTCCAGGCCTCCTTCAGCATCCCGCCGCTGCCGAAGGACGACATCCGCTACGACCCGGACCTCGGCGGCGGCGCCCTGCTGGACGTCGGCGTCTATCCGCTGCGCGCCGCCTCGCTGCTGCTGGGCCCCGAACTGCGGGTGGCCGGCGCCTCGTTGCGCACCCGCCCGGACGGCCTCGACCTCGCCGGGCAGGTGCTCCTGGTCTCCGGCGCCGGGGTGCTCGCCGAGCTGTCCTTCGGCTTCGAGCACGCCTACGCCTCCGCGTACACGCTGTGGAGCGACCGAGCGCGGCTGACGGTGACACGGGCGTTCACCCCGCCGCCCGGGCACCGGCCGGAGGTGATCCTGGAGGAGCAGGACCACGAGGAGCGGTTCAGCCTGCCCGCCTGCGACCAACTCGCGGCCTGTCTGCATGAGTTCGCCGAGTCCGCCCGCCACGGGGGCCCGGCGCGCGAACACCGCCCGGCCGGGGCGGTGGCCACCATGGAACTGGTCGACGCGGTGCGCGCCCGCGCCGTCGAGGTGCCCGTCCCCGACCCCGGGGAGGCCGGTGCGGACACAGCCGGCCAGGGAAATGAATAAGGAATACCCAGAAACGGATCATGTAAATTTGATGTCGTGATGCCCAAAGAAGAGCAGGCGAATCGCACCTTCACGCAGAATGCGCGGCGCACTCAGATCATCCAGGCCGCAATCGAGACACTGGCCGAAATCGGCTACCAGAAGACGTCGTTCAATCAGATATCAAAGAGAGCGAATCTCCGCAGCACCGGCATGATCTCCTACCATTTCTCGGGGAAACCCGAACTCTACTCCGAGGTGGCCGCCACGGTCCTCGCGATGGCGGAGGAGACCACGGGCTCCCGCATGGAGCGGGAGGAGACCTTCCGCGGCAGGCTCCGGGCGTACATCGAGGCCAACTTCGAGTTCCTCGCCCGGTATCCGGCCCATACGCAGGCGCTGGCCCAGATCCTCATGATGGACTGCGGCCGCGACCTCACCCGCTCCCAGACGCTGGCCCGCAGTGTGCTCTCCGTGGAACGGCTGAGTCTGCTGCTCGAACAGGGCCGCAGCGCGGGCGAGTTCGGGGCGTTCGACGCGCTCACGATGGCCCTCGCCATCCGCGGCGCGCTCGACGGCGTACTGCGGCGCTACCTCAAGAACGTCGACCTGGACCTGGAGCGGTGCGCGGCGGAGCTGACCGCCGCCTTCGACCAGTGCACCCGGCCACGGCAGTAGGGGTGTCTTCACAGTCCCGCACAGCGCCCGGCAGGCACTCTCGCCGCACCGGACACCGCGGACACCACACAGGACTCTGAAGACACCCCCTGGACACCCGGTCGGCCAGGCCGCCCGCCGAACCTCTGGAGCTCTGTTCATGACGCCCCCCACACCCGGCTCCTCCGACACCCCTCCCCCCACCACCGCCTCCGACGGCGAACCGTCCGGGGACGACGCGCCCTCCCGCTCCTCGCACTGGGGCTTCGCGCTCGTCGTCCTCTGCGACATCGTCCTGCCGGTGGCCCTCTACTACCTGCTGCGCGACCGCGGCATGAGCGAGGTCAACGCGCTGCTCCTGAGCGGCTCGGCACCCGCCCTGCACACCGTGTACTCCGCCGCGCGCCACCGCAGACTCGACGCCATCGGCGTCTTCACCATGGTGCTCCTGGTCACGAGCGCGCTCGCCACGCTGCTCACCGACGACCCCCGGATCGCCCTGGCCCGCAACGGCCTGTTCACCGCCCTGGCCGGGCTGTGGCTGCTGGCCACGCACTTCACCGCACGCCCCTTCACCTACCAGGCGCTGCGGGCCCTGCTGCCCCCCAAGAAGGACCTCCTTGAGCGTCTGTGGACGACGGACGCCTCCTTCCGCGGAGTCTGGCGGGGCCTGAACATCCTGTGGGGGGTCGGCCTGCTGTGCGACGCCGGGCTGCGCCTGCTCATGGCCTACACGCTGCCGGTCGACTCGGTGCCCGTACTCGACGGGGTCCTCTACGCGGCCTCGTGGATCCTGCTCCAGGTCATCACCCAGATCACCCTCCACCGCAGCGGCACCACCCGCAAGATCTTCGGTGACCTGGGGCGTCGCAAGGGACGCCGCCCCGGCCGGAAGACCCCGAGCGGCAGACCCGCCGCGGACGGCTCCGCCTCACCCCACTGAGCCCGCGCGGTCCGCGTGCCCCCTTTCCCGGGCTCCGGACCGCGAGGACCTCCCGCCCCGCCCGCCCGGTGGACGACCCGGCAGGCAGCGGGCGAGGGAGCCCGGCGCACGGCACCCCGGTGCCGTGGGCCGGGGCCGCGGCATGTCCGCGGGCGGGCCGCCCACCGCCCGGCCCACACCCCGCTCGGCACCCGTTCCCCCAGGTCAGCGAGGTGCGGCGGAAACGCTAGGCGATCCCCTAGCGGCGGTCTGCCGATACTGACCGGGCAGCAGCGGGTTTCAGGCCCTCGCGCGTACTCACGCCAGGCGCTGCTCCGCCCCGGTTCGTCGGCTGCACCGCATTTCCGCTCCCGATGCGATTGGAATCTGAGACGCGTGAGTGACGAGTTCCGGGATGATCTGATCCGCCCGCTGCACGAGCTGCTTGCCCACAACGCCGGTCGCTTTCCGGAGAAGACCGCCTTCCGGGACGCGCGCCGGGCGGTGACGTACCGGCTCCTGGCGGAGCGGACGCGCTGCCTGGCGGGCCACCTCAGGGACCTGGGCGTCGAGCCCGGCGACCGCGTGGTGCTCCGCCTCGGCAACCGCGTCGAGATGGTGGAGGGCTACCTCGCCGTCGCGCGCGCCGGAGGGGTCGCCGTACCCCTCGACCCCCAGTCCACCGACGCCGAACTCGGCCACCACCTCACCGACAGCGGTGCGGTACTGGTCATCGGCGCCGCCGCCCAGGCCGCGCAGCTCCGCGAGGTGAGCGCGGCGACCACCGCGCCGGGCCTGGTCCTCGCCGGCTCTCCCGGCGAAGTCCCGGACGGCGTACCCCGGTTCGAGGAACTCGCCACCACCGAGCCGGGCAGCGCCGCCTTCGACGCGCGCGGCCTCGACGAGCCCGCCTGGATGCTCTACACCTCGGGCACCACCGGCACCCCCAAGGGCGTCGTCCTGACGCTGCGCTCCTCGCTGTGGGCGACCGCCTCCTGCAACGTCCCGCTGCTCGGACTCGGTTCCGAGGACCGGGTGCTGTGGCCGATGCCGCTCTTCCACGCCGTCTCGCACAACATCGGGGTCCTCGGTGTGCTCGCGGCCGGTGCCTCGGCGCACCTCATGGTGGGCGCCGCGGCCGACGAGATCCTCGAAGCCGCCGTCGAGGAGGGCTCCACCTTCCTCGTCTCCCCGCCCGCGCTCTTCCACCGCATGGTCCAGGAGATCCGCCGGGGCGCGCCGCGCCCGGACACGCTCCGGGTGTGCATGGCCGCGGGCTCGCCCTGCCCGGCCGGTCTGCACGAGGACTTCGGGGAGGCCTTCGGCATCGGCCTGATCGACAGCTACGGAAGCACCGAGACCGGCGGCGCCATCACCACGCACGTCCCCGGCGGGCCGCGGGTCCCCGGTTCCTGCGGGCTGCCGCTGCCCGGACTCGCGCTGCGCCTGACGGATCCGGAGACCCGGCAGGAGGCCGCCGAGGGCCAGGAGGGCGAACTCTGGGTCCAGAGCCCGGCCTTGATGCTCGGCTACCACAACCGCCTTGAGGAGACCGCGGAGGTCCTGCAGGAGGGCTGGTACCGCACCGGCGACCTCGCCCGCCGCGACGCCGAGGGATACGTCACCCTCACCGGCCGGGTCAAGGAGGTCATCAACCGCGGCGGGGAGAAGGTCCACCCCCGCGAGGTGGAGGAGGTGCTCGGCCGCGTCCCCGGGGTCACCGACGCCGCCGTCGCCGGGCGCCCCCACCCCGTGCTCGGCGAGGTGCCGGTCGCCTATCTGGTGGGCGAGCCCGGCGCCGTCGACCCGGCGGAACTCCTCGCGGCCTGCCGCCGGGAGCTGTCGTACTTCAAGGTGCCCGACGAGTTCCGCCTGGTCCCCGCCGTCCCGCGGAACGCAGCCGGGAAGGTCGCCCGCCGCGAGCTGGCCGGACTGTCCGGCACCCTGCTCCTCGTCAACCCCTCGGTGTCCGGCCGCCCCGACCT
The DNA here is from genome assembly GCF_025643355.1 of Streptomyces sp. SCSIO ZS0520. Taxonomy (NCBI): domain Bacteria; kingdom Bacillati; phylum Actinomycetota; class Actinomycetes; order Kitasatosporales; family Streptomycetaceae; genus Streptomyces; species Streptomyces sp. SCSIO ZS0520. The sequence continues at coordinate 777,796 of NZ_CP092644.1, forward strand.
GGAGGCCGCGGACCAGGACACCCCCCTGCCCGCCGCCCCGGCACCGGAGAACGGCACGGCCGCGGGGCGCGGTCTGCTGGATCTCGTACGGGCCGCCGTGGCGGAGGCCGTGGGGCTCGACTCGGTGGACGAGGTGCCCGCCGACCGGGCCCTGCACGCGATCGGCCTCACCTCCCTCGGCGCGGTCACGCTCCGGGACAAGCTCTCCTCGGCCACCGGCCGCCGCCTCTCCGCGGCCCTGGCCTACGACCACCCGACCGCCGCCGCCCTCGCCGCATACCTGGAGGGCGAGATGCTCGGCACGGCACCCGAGGCCGCCGCCACCGCACCCGAACGGCACGACCCGGACGAGCCGGTGGCCGTGGTCGCCATGGGCTGCCGCTTCCCCGGCGGGGCCGACACCCCGGGGGCCCTGTGGGACCTCGTCCTCGCCGAGACGGACGCGGTCGGACCGCTGCCGGCCGAGCGCGGCTGGGACCTGGACCGGCTCCTCGGTGAGGAGACCGGCGGCACCGGCAGGTCCTCCGCCCGGCAGGGCGGCTTCCTGGACGATGTCGGCGGTTTCGACGCGGAGTTCTTCGGGATCTCGCCGCGTGAGGCGCTGGCGATGGACCCGCAGCAGCGCCTCCTCCTGGAGACCGCCTGGGAGACCTTCGAACGCGCCGGTATCGACCCGGCCTCGCTCAAGGGCACCGCCACCGGCGTCTTCGCCGGGGTGATGCACGGCGGCTACGGCCCCGGGCTGCACAGCCGCGTACCCAAGAACCTGGAGGGCTACCTCGGCAACGGCGCCGCGAGCAGCGTCGCCTCCGGCCGCCTCTCCTACACCTTCGGCCTGCAGGGCCCGGCCCTCACCGTCGACACGGCCTGCTCCTCCTCGCTGGTGGCGCTGCACCTCGCGGCGCAGTCGCTGCGCAACGGCGAGTGCTCGCTGGCGCTCGCGGGCGGCGCGACCGTAATGTCCACCCCGGCCGCACTGGTCGAGTTCAGCCGTCAGGGCGCGCTCTCCGCCGACGGCCGCTGCAAGGCGTACGCGGCGGCGGCCAACGGCACCGGGTTCTCCGAGGGGGTGGGTCTGGTGCTCCTGGAGCGGCTGTCGGACGCCCGCCGTGCCGGGCATCCGGTGCTCGCGGTGATCCGGGGCTCGGCCGTCAACCAGGACGGCGCCAGCAATGGCCTGACCGCGCCCAACGGCCTCGCCCAGCAGCGCGTCATCCGCACCGCCCTCGCCAACGCCCGCCTGAACCCCGCCGACATCGACGCCGTCGAGGGCCACGGCACCGGCACCACGCTCGGCGACCCCATCGAGGCCGAAGCCCTGCTCGCGACCTACGGGCAGGACCGGCCCGCGGACCGGCCCCTGTGGCTCGGCTCGCTCAAGTCGAACATCGGGCACACCCAGGCCGCCGCCGGAATCGCCGGGGTGATCAAGGTCGTCCAGGCCATGCGCCACGGGAAGCTCCCGCGCACCCTGCATGTCGACGCGCCCTCCCCGCACATCGACTGGACCACCGGCGGGGTCGAGCTGCTCACCGAGACGGTCGACTGGCCCGAGACCGGCCGTCCGCGCCGGGCGGGTGTCTCCTCCTTCGGCGCCAGCGGCACCAACGCGCACCTGATCCTGGAGCAGCCCGAACCCGCCGAGGAGCAGGCCCCGGCGGTGGAACCGGAGCCGGAGGACACCGCGGTGCCCCTGCTGCTGTCCGCGCGCACCGAGGACGCGCTGCGCGAACAGGGCGAGCGCATCGCCGACTTCCTGGAGACGCACGAGGACGTCCCGCTGCGCGAGGTGGCCCGCACCCTGAGCGGTACGCGTGCGGTGTTCTCGTACCGTGCCGGGCTGGTCCCCCGCTCACGCCAGGACGCCATCACCACACTCCGCAACCTCACCCGCACCGACCACCCCCACCTCTCCACCCACCACAGCCCCCCACAACACAACCCCGTCTTCGTCTTCCCCGGCCAAGGCTCCCAATGGCCCGGCATGACCGCCCAACTCCTCGGCCACAACCACGCCTACACCCAACGCATCCACCAATGCGAACAAGCCCTCAACCCCCACGTCGACTGGTCACACTCACCGGCGTCCTCACCCAACAAAGCGACCAACCCACCCTCGACCGCGTCGACATCATCCAACCCACCCTCTGGGCCGTCATGGTCTCCCTCGCCGCCGCCTGGCAAGACGCCGGCATCCAACCCGCCGCCCGTCCTCGGCCACTCCCAAGGCGAAATCGCCGCCGCCACCGTCGCCGGCGCCCTCACCCTCCAAGACGCCGCCAAACTCACCACCCAACGCTCCCAACTCCTCACCACCCTCACCGGCAACGCCGGCATGACCACCCTCGCCCTCCCCCACACCACCACCCAACAACTCCTCACCCAACTCCACACCACCGACGCCCACATCGCCGCCATCAACAGCCCCACCACCACCGTCATCAGCGCACCCACCACCACCCTCACCACCATCGAAAACCACTGCACCCAACACGGCATCCGCCACCGCCGCATCCCCGTCGACTACGCCAGCCACAGCCCCCAAATGCAACAACTCCACACCCCCCTCACCCAACACCTCACCCTCAACCCCCAACCCACCACCACCCCCTACTACAGCTCACTCACCGGCACCCAACTCCAAGGCCACCAACTCACCCCCGACTACTGGTACAAAAACCTCCGCCACACCGTCGACTTCCACACCGCCACCCACACCCTCCTCCAACAAGGCCACCACACCTACATCGAAATCAGCCCCCACCCCGTCCTCACCCTCCCCCTCGAAGAAACCCTCCAACACCACCAACCCCACACACCCAAACAACCGTCCAACCCACCCTCCACCGCCACCACGACACCCCCCACCACCTCCACACCGCCACCACCCACGCCTACACCCACGGCATCCCCCACCACACCCCACCCACCCCACCCCACCCCCGACCTCCCCACCTACCCCTTCCAACACACCCACCACTGGCTGTCGAGCCTGCCCGAGGGCGGCGACCCGGAGTCGGTGGGCCAGCAGCTCATCAGCCACCCGGTGCTCGGCGCGGCGCTGCACACCGCCGACGCCGACTCGCTGATCCTGACCGGCCGCGTCTCCCCGGCGACCCACTCCTGGCTCGCCGACCACGTGGTGGACGGCGCCGTGCTCTTCCCCGGCACCGCCTTCGTCGAGCTGGCCATCCGCGCCGGTGACGAACTCGGCTGCTCGGTCCTGGAAGAGCTGGTCCTGGAAGCCCCCCTGGTGCTCGGCGCACAGGAGGCGGTCAGCCTGCAACTCACGGTGGGCGCGGCCGACGCCGACGGACGGCGCGCGGTGCGGATCCACTCCGCGCCGCCGGACGCCGCGCACGGCGCCGCCGCCGACGAGTCGCTGTGGCTGCGCCACGCCGGGGGGTTCCTGCGGCCCAGCCGCGCGGACGAGGACACCGAGGGCGGCTTCCCCTCCGTCTGGCCGCCGCAGGACGCGGAAGCGGTCGACGTCACGGGCGCCTACGAGCGGCTGGCCGGCGAGGGCTACGGCTACGGGCGGCTCTTCCGCGGGCTGCGCGCCATGTGGCGCAGCGGCGAGGAGGTCTACGCCGAGGTGGCGCTCGCCGAGGAGGGCGCCGCGGAGGGCTGGGGCGTGCATCCGGGTCTGCTGGACTCCGCCCTGCACCCCGACATCCTGAGCGGCCCCGGCACGGCCGAGGGAGTGCGGCTGCCCTTCTCCTGGAACTCCGTACGGCTGTTCACCTCGGGGGCGACCGCGCTGCGGGTGCGGCTGAGCGGCGCCGGTTCGGACGGGGTGTCCCTCTTCGCGGTGGACCCGGCCGGTGAACCGGTCCTGGCGGTCGGCGCGTTGACCACGCGCCCGATGGACGGGGGCGCGGGCGCCCCGGCGGCGCGGCTCACCCGGCAGTCGCTGTTCCGGCTCGGCTGGACCCCGCTCGCCACCGAGCCCGCTGCCGCGGGCCGGGAGCGCTGGGCCGTCACCGGGCCCGGCGCGGACGAGCTGGCGCGAGTGCTCCGTACCGCGGGCGCCGAGGTCGCGGCCCACGCCCGGCCGCAGGAGGCCCTGGCACTCCCCGGCGAAGGGGGCGCGGTGCCCGAGGTGCTGATCCTGCTCGCGCCGCCGGTGGCCGAGTACGAGGGGACGAGCGCGGAGGAGGCGCGCCGGGTCGCCCACCGGGCCCTCGCCGACCTGCAACACTGCCTGGGTTCACCGGAGTTCGACGGGTGCCGTCTCATCGTGGCCACCCGGGGGGCGGTCGCGGCCGGTACCGACGAGCACGGCACCGACCTCACCACCGCCCCGCTGTGGGGCCTGGTCAGGGCCGCCCAGGCGGAGTACCCGGACCGGCTCACGCTGCTCGACCTCGACCCCGCGTCCGGCACCGAGGCCCCCTCGGCGGCCGACGCCGCCGCCCTGCTCGCCGCCCTCCGGGCCCGGGAGCCGCAACTCGCCGCGCGTGACGGCGGGTTGCTGCTGCCGCGGCTGGTCCGCGCGGGCGATCCCGAGGAGAGCTCAAGGCCGCTGGACCCCGAGGGCACGGTCCTGCTGACCGGCGGCACCGGAGGGCTCGGCGCGGTCCTCGCCCGCCATCTGGTGGCCGCCCACGGAGCCCGGCACCTGCTGCTCGTCAGCAGGAGCGGCCCCGCGGCCCCGGGCGCCGCGGACCTGGTCGCGGAACTCGCCGCGGCGGGCGCCGAGGCGGAGGCAATCGCCTGCGACGTCGCCGACCGCGCCGCCCTCGCCGCGCTCCTGGACGGACTCGACCGCCCCCTGACGGCCGTGGTGCACGTGGCCGGTGGGCTCGACGACGCCACCCTGCCCTCGCTCACGCCGGAGCGCATCGACACGGTGATGCTGCCCAAGGCGGACGCGGCCGTGCACCTGCACGAGCTGACCCGCGGCGCGGACCTCGCCCGCTTCGTGCTCTTCTCCTCGGTCGCCGGGGTCCTCGGCGGCCCCGGCCAGGCCAACTACGCGGCGGCCAACGCCTTCCTGGACGGACTCGCCCAGCACCGGCACGCGCTCGGCCTGCCCGCCACCTCGATCGCCTGGGGCCTGTGGGAGGACGGCGGCCTCACCGCCCACCTGGGCGAGACCGACCGGCGCCGGATCTCCCGCAACGGGGTACGACCGCTGACGGCCGAGCAGGGCACGGCGCTCTTCGACGCGGCCACGGCCGACCAGGGCCCGGCCTTCGTCGCCGCGCGCTTCGACCCGGCCGCCCTGCGGCGCCGCCCGGACGGCGTCCCGGTCCTGCTCACCGGCCTGGTGCCGACCACCCTGCGCCGCAGCGCCGCGGCGGCCGGCGCGGTGCAGGCCGCGGACGGCCAGTGGCTGGCGGGCCTGTCGCCCGCCGAGGCCGCCCGCGAGGTGCTCACGGCCGTCCGTACCCACGCGGCCTCCGTGCTCGGCCACGAGTCGGCGGAGGCGGTGCCCCCGGAGGCGGTCTTCAAGGAGCTGGGCTTCGACTCGCTCGCGGCCGTCGAACTGCGCAACCGGCTCAACGAGGCCACCGGGCTGCGGCTCGCGCCGACCGTGGTCTTCGACCACCCCACCGCGCAGGCCCTGGCCGACCATGTCCACGAGACGGTCGGCGGCGCCGGGACCGAGACCGCGGCCCCGCTCCAGCCCTCGGTGAGCACCCTCGCGGACGACGACGCGATCGCCGTCGTCTCCATGGGCTGCCGCTTCCCCGGCGGCGTCGCCTCCCCCAAGGACCTGTGGGACCTGGTGGCCTCCGGAACGGACGCCGTCACCGGCTTCCCCACCGACCGGGGCTGGGACCTCGAAGCCCTGTACCACCCGGACCCGGACCACCCCGGTACGTCCTACGCCCGCGAAGGCGCCTTCCTGGACGACGCGGGCGGTTTCGACGCGGAGTTCTTCGGGATCTCGCCGCGCGAGGCGCTGGCGATGGACCCGCAGCAGCGGCTCCTCCTGGAGACCGCCTGGGAGACCTTCGAACGCGCCGGTATCGCACGGGCCGCCCTGAAGGGCTCCTCGACCGGGATCTTCGTCGGCGCCCTCTCCCAGGAGTACGGCTCCACCCTGCTCCACGAGGCTCCCGAGGGCCTCGACGGCATGCTGCTCACCGGCAACGCGCTCAGCATGGTCTCGGGACGCCTGGCCTACTTCCTCGGGCTGGAAGGCCCGGCGGTGACCGTGGACACCGCCTGCTCCTCCTCGCTGGTGGCGCTGCACCAGGCCGCGCAGGCGGTGCGCAACGGCGAGTGCACCCTGGCGCTCGCGGGCGGCGTGACGGTGATCGCGACCCCGGGCACCTTCACCGCCTTCAGTACGCAGCGGGCCATGTCCCCCGACGGACGCTGCAAGTCCTTCGCCGCCTCCGCCGACGGCACCGGCTGGGGCGAGGGGGTGGGTCTGGTGCTCCTGGAGCGGCTGTCCGACGCCCGCCGCGCCGGGCATCCGGTCCTCGCGGTGATCCGCGGCTCGGCCGTCAACCAGGACGGGGCCTCCAACGGCCTGACCGCGCCCAACGGCCTCGCCCAGCAGCGCGTCATCCGCACCGCCCTCGCCAACGCCCGCCTCAACCCCGCCGACATCGACGCCGTCGAGGCGCACGGCACCGGCACCACCCTCGGCGACCCCATCGAGGCGCAGGCGCTCCTCGCCACCTACGGTCAGGACCGGCCCGCGGACCGGCCCCTGTGGCTCGGCTCCCTCAAGTCGAACATCGGGCACACCCAGGCCGCCGCCGGAATCGCCGGGGTCATCAAGGTCGTCCAGGCCATGCGCTACGGGAAGCTCCCCCGCACCCTGCACGTCGACGCGCCCTCCCCGCACATCGACTGGACCACCGGTGAGGTCGAACTCCTGGTGGAGGAACGGGAGTGGCCCGCCTCGGAACGGGTGCGCCGGGCCGGAGTGTCGTCCTTCGGGATCAGCGGCACCAACGCCCACGTGATCCTGGAGGAGGCCCCCGCCCAGCCGACGGCATCGGCCGAAGGCGAAGTCGAGGACGAGGAGGCCGCCGTCCCGCTGCTGCTCTCGGCACGGGACGAACCGGCACTGCACGCCCAGGGGGAACAGCTCGCGAGCTTCCTGGAGGAGCACCCCGAGGTGCCGCTGCCGGAGGTCGCGCGGTCGCTCAGGAGCCGTGCGGTGTTCTCGTACCGGGCCGGGCTGGTCCCCCGCTCACGCCAGGACGCCATCACCACACTCCGCGACCTCACCCACGCCGACCACCCCCACCTCTCCACCCACCACAGCCCCCCACAACACAACCCCGTCTTCGTCTTCCCCGGCCAAGGCTCCCAATGGCCCGGCATGACCGCCCAACTCCTCGGCCACAACCACGCCTACACCCAACGCATCCACCAATGCGAACAAGCCCTCAACCCCCACGTCGACTGGTCACTCACCGGCGTCCTCACCCAACAAAGCGACCAACCCACCCTCGACCGCGTCGACATCATCCAACCCACCCTCTGGGCCGTCATGGTCTCCCTCGCCGCCGCCTGGCAAGACGCCGGCATCCAACCCGCCGCCGTCCTCGGCCACTCCCAAGGCGAAATCGCCGCCGCCACCGTCGCCGGCGCCCTCACCCTCCAAGACGCCGCCAAACTCACCACCCAACGCTCCCAACTCCTCACCACCCTCACCGGCAACGCCGGCATGACCACCCTCGCCCTCCCCCACACCACCACCCAACAACTCCTCACCCAACTCCACACCACCGACGCCCACATCGCCGCCATCAACAGCCCCACCACCACCGTCATCAGCGCACCCACCCACCACCCTCACCACCATCGAAAACCACTGCACCCAACACGGCATCCGCCACCGCCGCATCCCCGTCGACTACGCCAGCCACAGCCCCCAAATGCAACAACTCCACACCCCCCTCACCCAACACACCTCACCCTCAACCCCAAACCCACCACCACCCCCTACTACTCATCCCTCACCGGCACCCAACTCCAAGGCCACCAACTCACCCCCGACTACTGGTACAAAAACCTCCGCCACACCGTCGACTTCCACACCGCCACCCACACCCTCCTCCAACAAGGCCACCACACCTACATCGAAATCAGCCCCCACCCCGTCCTCACCCTCCCCCTCGAAGAAACCCTCCAACACCACCAACCCCACACCCCAAACAACCGTCCAACCCACCCTCCACCGCCACCACGACACCCCCCCCACCTCCACACCGCCACCACCCACGCCTACACCCACGGCATCCCCCACCACACCCCCACCCACCCCACCCCACCCCGACCTCCCCACCTACCCCTTCCAACACACCCACCACTGGCTGAAGGCGGAGCCCACCTCCGGCGGCGGCGGGGGCATCGGTGCGGTCAAGGCGGAGCACCCGCTGCTCGGCGCGGCGGTCGAACTCCCCGACTCCGGAACGGTGGTGTTCACCGGCCGCGTCTCGGCGGGCAACCACCCGTGGCTCACCCGGGAGGACTCCCCCGGTCTGCACCGGGTCCGGGAGACCGCGCTGGTGGACCTGGTGCTCAGCGCGGCGGACCAGACCGGCTGCCCGCACCTGGAGTCGCTGTCCCTGACCGACCCCCTGGTGCTGCCCGAGTCCGGAGTGGTGCAGCTGCGGGTGACCGTGGGCGACCCCTCACCCGAGGGGACACGGCCGGTGTCGGTGCACTCGCGGCGCGGGGAGACCGGCGTCGGCAGGCCCTGGACCCGGCACGCCACCGGTGCCCTCACCCCGAGTGCCCGCGCCGCCGACTGGGACCTGGAGGCATGGCCGCCCGTGGAGGCAGCGGCCGTACCGCACGCGGACGCCCTGCCCGAGGACGGCGCGACGCAGAGCACCCGTACCGTCTGGCAGCGCGAGGGGGAGCTGTTCGCCGAGGTCGCCCTGCCCGAGCAACTCGGCGCGGACGCGGGCGACTTCGGCCTCCACCCGGTGCTGGCCGACGCGGTGCTCAACCCGCTGCGGATCGAGGGAGCGGCGGCCGGTTCCCCCTGGCACGCCGCGGCCTGGCAGGGCGTGCGGCTGCACGCCTCCGGCGCCTCGGTGCTGCGGGTGCGGCTGTCCCCGGCGGGCGACGGGACCTGGACGGTACGGGCCGCCGACGCGACGGGCACCCCGGTGCTCACGGTGGAGTCCCTGACCCTGCGCCCCGCCTCCCGGCAGGACCTCCGTACGGCGGGCGCCTCCCAGCAGGACGGGCTCTTCCAGGTGGCCTGGAGCGATCTGGAGCTCCCGGCCTCCGGGGAGACGCCCGCCACCTGGGCGATCGTCGGCGAGGACGTGCTGCACGCCCGGTCCGGGCTGATGGCGGCGGGGCAGTACACCGAGGCCCACGCCGATCTGGAGAGCCTGGCGGCGACCGTCGCCGATCCCGCCAAGGCGCCCGAGGTGATCGTGCTGACCTGTGCCGCCGAGGAGGCGCCGCGCGGTGGTGCCCAACTGGCCGAGGCCGTCCACGAGTCCACCGCGCAGGTGCTCGACTGGGCGCAGGCCCTGGTGACGCAGCCCTTCTTCGCCCGGTCCCGGATGGTCGTGCTCACCCGGGGTGCCGTCCCCGCCTGGGACGGCACCGGTCCGGGCGGCCGGCTCGACCTGACGGCCTCCGCCGCGTGGGGCCTGCTGCGTTCGGCCCAGGCCGAGTTCCCCGGCAGGTTCCTGCTGGTGGACACCGATGCGAGCAAGCCCGCCTGGCGCGCCCTGCTCAAGGCCGTCACCACCGACGAGCCCCAGTGGGCGCTGCGCAAGCGGGCCGCCCGCGTCCCCCGGCTCACCCGGCTCGACGCCGCGGCGGCCGGATCCGAGGACACCGGGATACTCACCGGCCGGCCCGGGACGGTCCTGGTCACCGGCGGCACCGGAGTCCTCGGCACCCTGGTCGCCCGCCATCTGGTGACCGAACACGGCGTACGCGACCTGCTTCTGACGAGCCGTCAGGGTCTTGAGGCGCCGGGCGCGGAGGCACTGCGGGAGGAACTGACCGCCCTCGGCGCCCAGGTCACGGTCGCCGCCTGCGACGCCGCCGACCGGACCGCGCTGGAGAAGGCCCTCGCGGAGCTGCCCGCGGACCGGCCGCTGCGCGCGGTGGTGCACACCGCGGGAGTCATCGACGACGGTGTCGTCCCCTCCCTGACGCCCGAGCGGCTGGACGCGGTGCTGCGGGCGAAGGCGGACGCGGCGCTCGCGCTGCGCGAGGCCACCCGCGGAGCCGACCTCTCGGCCTTCGTCCTCTTCTCCTCGGTGGCCGGCATCCTCGGCGGCGCCGGGCAGGCCAACTACGCGGCGGGCAACACCTTCCTGGACGCCTTCGCCCACCAGGTGCGGGCCGAGGGCGTACCGGCGACCTCGATCGCCTGGGGCGTGTGGGCCGGACGCGGGCTGCTGGCCTCCGGCAAGGCGGGCCTGGCCCTGCCGGGAATCGGCGAACTCCCGCCCGGGCAGGGCCTGCAGCTCTTCGACAGCGCGCTGCGCACCGGTCGCGGCCTCACCGTCGCCGCGCAGTGGGACCTCAACGTCCTCTACGCCCGGGCGCGGGCGGGCGAGACCCCGGCCGTACTGCGGTCGGTACTGCCCGCACCGGAGCGGCCCCGGGCCCAGGACGCACCGGCCAGGGCGACCGAACTGCGGCACCTGCTGGCCGAGATGGCCACCGACACCGAGCGGGACACCGCGCTCAGCGATCTCGTACGGGAGCACATCGCCAAGGTGCTCGGGCACGGCTCCGCGGAGGCGGTGTCCGCCACGGCCGAGCTGAAGGACCTCGGCTTCGACTCCCTGACCTCGCTCAACCTGCGCAACGCCCTCAACACCGCGACCCGGCTGAGTCTGCCGCCCGGCGTCGCCTTCGACTTCACCTCACCCGCCGAACTCGCCCAGCACATCAAGAAAGAGCTGCTCGCCTGAGACCGGCCACGGTGCCGCACGGAAACGGAGATCCCCCATGAGGGTAGAGAACGTCCACATCAATTCGCTGGGAGTCACGCTGCACGAGTGGGCGAGCGCCGAGAAGGCGGTCGCGGACGGCAGGGTGGAACCGGAGGTGACGGAGGCCAACGGCCTCACCGGTACGCATGTCTCCGGGGACATCCCGGCCGTCGACCTGGCGGTCTCGGCGGCCCGTACCGCCCTGGAGCGCTCCAAGCTGGAGCCCGAGGAGATCTCCTCGCACATCCACAGCGCGGTCCACTACCAGGGCCCCGCGGGCTCCTACCCGCCCGGGTACATCCTGCGCGAGCTGGGCCTCGCGGAGGTCTCCGCGCTCTACCTCCAGCAGGGCTGCAACGGCATGCTCGGCACCCTGGAGGTCGCGATCGGGCAGATGACCGGCGCCTCCGAGGCGGAGGCGGTGCTGCTGACCACGGGCGAGAACTTCACCTCCCCGGAGATCGACCGCTGGACCGGCTACGGCCAGTCGTACTTCCTCGGCGACGGCGGGGCCGCGGTCCTGCTGAGCGCGGAGGAGGGCTTCGCCGAGGTGCGCTCGCTGCACGCGGGGGTGCTGCCCGCGCTGGAGAAGTGGCACCGCGGCGAGGGCCCGCTGCTGCTGCGCGAGGCCGAGGGTTCCATGGCGGACATGGCCGCGCGCGCCGAGCACTTCACCGAGACCGAGCTGTCGCTCTCGGAGACCCTGGAGAAGCTCACCGTGTTCGACCTGGCCGTCATCCACCAGGCCCTGGTGGACGCCGGTCTGAACGCCGCCGACCTCGCCAAGGTCGTCCCGATCAACATGGACGGCCGCATGATCGAGTACTCGGTGATGATGCCCCTGGGGCTGCCCATGTCGCGGTCCAGCTTCGACTTCGGCCGGGGCGTCGGCCATGTCGGCGGCGCCGACGTGATGATCACCCTGGAGCACCTGGTCCGCACCCGCGAGGTGGAGCCCGGCGACCACGTCCTGCTGATCTCCCAGGGGCCGGGCTGGATCTGCACCGCCTGCATCGTCACCGTCACCGAGCACCCGGCCTGGGCCATCTGAGCGGTCCGGCGGCAGCACGGCGCGGGCGGGCGGGGCGCGCTCCCGTCCGCCCGCGCCCCTGACCGGGGGCTTTGCGCGCGGTCCGTTTCACGCCAGACTGCGGCCAGTGACCGAGCGGGGGAGGAACAGCGCCGCATGCTGAGTGCGATAGGTCTGGACGAGGTGCACGAGTCGGCGTACCGGGCGCTCGTCTCGGCGGGCGCGGCCGAGGTGCCCGAACTGGCGCGCCGGCTCATGCTCGGCGAGTACGCCACCGAGCGGGCGCTGCGCAGACTGGAGCGGCACGGCCTGGCCGCCCGGTCCACGGCCCGGCCGGAGCGCTGGGTCGCGGCCCCGCCGGGCGCCGCCCTGGGAGCCCTGCTCGCCGAGCGGCGCGGCGCCCTGGACCGGGCCGCGCAGGCGGCCGCCCAGCTCGCGGAGGAGTACCGCAGCCGGTCCGGCGGGCCCGCGGGACCCGACCCGGTCGAGGTCGTCAGCGGTACCGCCGCGGTCGCCCGGCGCTTCACGCAGGCGGTGCTGGGTGCCCGCGATGAGCTGTGCGTCCTGCTGCCCGGATCCGCCGTGGGGCGGCCCGGGGCGGAGCCGGGTCCGGAGGGGGCGCTGCGCAGGACGGTGGTGGAGCGCTCGGCGCTGGCACCGCCCCGGGGCGTACCGGAGCTGGGCGCGGCACGGGAGCCCGGCGAGGCCCTGCGCGTCGTCGACCGGGTCCCCGCGCACCTGGTCGTCGCCGACCGCTCGTTCGCCCTGGTCGCGCTGGACGCGGGAGCCGCGGAACCCTCGGCGGTGGTGGTGCACGCCAGCGCCCTGCTCGACGCGCTCCTGCTGCTCTTCGAATCGGTGTGGAGCCGGGCGGTGCCGCTGCGGCTCGGCCCGCGCACCGGGCCGGTGGCCGACGAGCCGGAGACGGCGGAACCGGACGAGACGGACCTGGAGATCCTCTCCCTGCTCCTGGCCGGGCTGACCGACGCGAGCGTGGCCAAACAGCTCGACCTGGGGCTGCGCACGGTGCAGCGGCGGGTCAGACGGCTGATGGAGCTGACCGGCGTGACCACCCGGCTCCAGCTCGGCTGGCACGCCTACGAACGCGACTGGATCGCGCGCGAGGCACGGCGGCCGCTCTCCTCCTCCGGGTCCTGATCCGGGCGGCTCCGAGTGCTGAACCGGCGCGGCTCCGGGGCCCGAACCAGCTCGGCTCCGGGTCCTGAACCGGAGCGGCCCGAGGCCCCGGGGCGCGCGTCCTGCGGCCCGGCGCGGGTTCCGGCAGGCTGGAGGGATGGGAGCCTGGGAACTCCTGCTGGTCGCGCTGGTGATGCTGATCGGCCTGTGCGGAGTGCTGCTGCCCGGCGTACCCGGCTCGTGGCTGGTGTGGGCCGCGGTGCTGTGGTGGACGCTCGCGGATCCGCACGGCCTGGCCTGGGGGATCTTCCTCGGCGCGAGCGCGGTGCTGCTCACGGCGCAGGCGGTGCGCTGGCAGCTCCCCGCGCGGCGGCTGCGGTCCTACGGGGCGGACCGGCGGATGGTCGCCGCCGCGGGCGCGGGGGCGCTGCTCGGCTTCGTGCTGCTGCCGGTGGTGGGCGCGGTGCCGGGCTTCCTGCTCGGCGGCTATCTCTCCGAGCGGCTGCGGCTCGGCTCCCACGCCGCCGCGGCGGCCGCGACGCGCACCGCGCTGCGCCACGGCGGGAGCCGGATCCTGGTCGAACTCTTCGCCTGCCTGCTGATCATGGGGGCCTGGCTGGGTGCGGTGATCGCGGGCTGAGGCGCCGGGGCCGCGGGGCGGCGGGCAAGAAGGCGCTCGCCGCCCCGTGCGCATACCGGATGTGTCTGCGAGCATCAGGACATGACCGGACTCAGTGAGCGGGAACGTGCCTATCTGGGCACGCAGCGCATCGGCAGACTGGCCACCGTCGACACCGAGGGCCAGCCGCAGGCGAACCCCGTCGGCTACTTCCCGCAGGACGACGGGACCCTCCTGGTCGGCGGACTGTCCATGGGGACCAGCAAGAAGTGGCGCAATCTCAAGGGGAATCCACGGCTGTCCCTGGTCGTGGACGACATCGTGAGCGAGCGGCCCTGGCGGGTGCGCGGGGTGGAGATCCGCGGGGAGGCCGAACTCCTCACCGGGCCGCACGAGTTGGGCCCGCACTTCAGCGAGGAGGTGATCCGCATCCACCCGAAGTGGGTGCACAGCTGGGGACTTGAGGAGTGACCCGCGCACGGACCCCGGGCGAGCCCGCGCACCGTCAGCCCGTGCCGGGCAGCGCCCGCTCCAGCCCCAGCAGGTGCCGCTTGCGGTCGAGGCCACCCGCGTAGCCGGTCAGTGAACCGTTCGCGCCGAGCACCCGGTGGCAGGGCCGCACGATCAGCAGCGGATTGGCGCCGATGGCTCCCCCGACCGCGCGGACGGCGGCCCGGGAGGCGCCGATCCGGGCCGCGATCGCGCCGTAGCTGGTGGTCCGCCCGTAGGGGATGGCGTCCAGGGCGTCCCAGACCCGCTCCCGGAAGGCGCTGCCGACCGGCGCCAACGGCAGCCGGAACGCGGTGAGTTCGCCCACGAAGTAGGCGGCGAGCTGCTCCTCGGCGGCCCGGAAGCGCTCCGGTGCGCGCCGCCAGTCCGCGCGGACGCTGCGCCCGCCCTTCTGCCCGGGCACGGAGAGCGAGGTCAGCGCCCCCGACTCGTCCCCGGTGAGCAGGAGTTCACCCACCGGGCTGTCCGCGAGCGCGTAGTACACCGGGGCGGGGGCGGACTCGTCCAGCCGCCCGGGGGTCGGGGTCATGGTGCTGGTCATCGCGATGACTTCCTTTCCGCGTACGGGAGTGGGGGCGCCCCCTGGCGGAGGTGCTGATGTGCGTAGGTGCGCCAGGGCCGCCAGCTGTCCGGGGGGTCCTCGCCGGGGTGGGCGGTGTCCGGGTCGCCCAGGGCGCGGGCGCGGATCCGGGCGGCCGCCGCCGGGTCGGCACCGGGCAGGGCGAGGAAGGCGCGGTGGGCCTCCTCCCGGTCGGCGCCCGGGTCGAGGCTGAGGCGCCCCTCGGTCAGCGCGGCGGCGAGCGCGCCGACCGGCCCGGGCTCGGCGCGGAGCGCGGCGGGCGCCGGGAAGACATGGGTGAGCGTGCCGCAGGGCCGCTCCAGCGGGGTGCCGTGCCGCAGCACGAGCCGCCGGGCCTCCTCCGGCCCCGCGAGCACCCGTACCGCGAACTCCTCGGCCTCGGCGGCGCCCGGTGCGCGCAGCCCGGGGCGGGCGGCCACCAGGGGCGCCAACTCCGGGTCGGCGCCCAGGCGTTCGTCCACCGCGAAGGGGTCCGCGTCCAGGTCGAAGAGCCGGCGCAGCCGCTGTACGGCGGTGGTCAGGTCCCGCAGGTCGGCGAGGTGCAGCTTCGCCTCCAGCCAGCCACCGGGGCGGGCCGCGGTGGTGCCCGAACCGTGTCCGCCGCGCTCGCCGACGGCCACGATGCCGGTGCCGTGCGGAAGGCGGAGCGTACGCCGGTAGGTGCGGGCGCCCGCGGGCCCGGTCAGCTGCTCGATGCCGGGCAGCGCCTCCGCGGCGAGCTGGTCGAAGAGGGCGCCGGTCCGGTGCGGCCCGCGGTGGGCGAGGCGCAGCGGGACACCGGCCGCCGGGCGCTCGCGGCCCCGCCTCGCCGGGCCCTCGCCCGGGCCGCTCCCGGAGGCGCCGCGCAGCGCGGTGGGCGTGCTGTCGTACACCGCCCGCATGGTGTCGTTGAACTGGCGCACGCTGGCGAAGCCCGCCGCGAAGGCGATGTCGGTCACCGGCAGCGCGGTGGTCTGCAAGAGCAGCCGCGCGGTGTGGGCGCGCTGCGCCCGGGCGAGGGCGACCGGTCCGGCGCCGAGTTCCGCGGTGAGCTGGCGCTGCACCTGGCGGGCGCTGTAGCCGAGGCGTCCGGCGAGCCCGGCGACCCCTTCCCGGTCGACCACCCCGTCGCCGATCATGCGCATGGCGCGGCCGACCACATCGGCCCGCTGGTCCCACTCGGCGGAGCCGGGCGCCGCGTCGGGGCGGCAGCGGCGGCAGGCCCGGAAGCCGGAGTGCTGCGCCGCGGCGGCGGTCGGGTAGAAGCGGACATTGGTCCGCTTCGGGGTGACCGCGGGACAGCTGGGACGGCAGTAGATACCGGTCGTCGCCACGGCGAAGAAGAACGCGCCGTCGAAGCGCGCATCCCGGCTGCGCACCGCCTCGTACCTGGTCTCTTCGTCCATCACGCTCCCCAGTGTGCGCCGGGGGCCACGGCGTCGGCTGGCGGAAATCGGACATGGCGTTGGGGGCCAGTGGCGTGGGCCCGCCGAGGGGTTCTGCCCCCGGCGGGCCCACGCACGGGCGGGCGCTCGGCGGCCCGCACGCGGGCACCCCGGCCGCGCACCCGCGGGCCCGGCCTCACGCGCGCGGGCCCGGGCCCTGCCGCGAGGGCCGTACCCTCCGCGTCCCGGCCCGGCCTCACCCGCCTGAGCGCGGGCTCAGCGGAAGCGCCGCCCCCGCTTGACCTCCCCGGCCATCCGGCCCTCGGCGCCCTTGGCCTTCCACTCGCGGCGCAGCTCGGCGCGGAGGCGGGCGTCGGTCTTGGCGACGATGTACCGGTTCTCGCGCATCAGCTTGCGGTAGCTGTCGAGCCGGCGGGCGGGCAGCGCGCCCTCCTCGACCGCGGTGAGCACCGCGCAGCCCGGCTCCGCCTCGTGGGCGCAGTCGTGGAAGCGGCACTCGGCGGCCAGCTCCTCGATCTCCGCGAAGACCTGGCCGACACCGGTACCGGCGTCCCACAGCCCCACCCCGCGCAGCCCGGGGGTGTCGATGAGCACGCCCCCGCCCGCGAGCGGCAGCAGATTGCGGGTGGTGGTGGTGTGGCGGCCCTTGCCGTCCACGTCCCGGGTGGCCTGGACCTGCATCACGTCCTCGCCGAGCAGGGCGTTGGCGAGCGTCGACTTGCCCGCCCCGGACTGGCCGAGCAGCGCGGTGGTGGTGCCCGCGACGACCGCGGCGAGGACGTCGACGCCCTCGCCGAGCCGGGCACTGACCGGCAGCACCTGCACGCCGGGTGCCGTCTGCTCGGCGTCCGCGAGCAGGTGGGAGCGGGTGACCGGGTCGGGCACCAGGTCGGACTTGGTGAGCACCAGGAGCGGCTGGGCCCCGGACTCCCAGGCCAGCGCGAGGAAGCGCTCGATCCGGCCGAGGTCCAGCTCCGCGGCGAGCGAGACCGCGATGATCACCTGGTCGACGTTGGCCGCGAGGATCTGGCCCTCGGAGCGCTTGGAGGAGGTCGAGCGCACGAAGGCGGTACGGCGCGTGAGCAGCGACCGTACGAAACGCGGGTCGCCGTCCGGGTCGACGGCGGCCCAGTCCCCGGTGCAGACCACCCGCAGCGGATCGTGCGGGGTGACGAACGCGGTGTCGGCGCGCACCGGCCCCTCGGGGGTGACCAGGTCGCAGTGCCCGCGGTCGACCCGGACCACCCGGCCGGGGACCAGCCCCTGGCGGGCGTACGGGGCGAAGGCCTCGGCCCAGTCGTCGTCCCAGCCGTAGGCGGCGAGGGAGTGCGCGGCGGTGGCAGACGCGTCCGCGGACTCCGGACGGGACGCCGACTGCCCGGTGGCAGAAGGCTGTTGGGCGGAGAAGGAAGCGGAGGAAGAGCAGGAGGAAACGGAGGAGGAAGTCAAGGGGAACCCTTCGAGGGGCGGCCCCGGCGGCGCGTCAGGCGCGCGGATGCTGTGCGGTGTGTTCAGCCGGTGGCCGCGGAGGTGGCAAGGACGAGCGTGTGGATGCGGGCAGAGCCCTGCGCCGTGACAGTCATCAGTCGCACCTCCCGGGAATTCCTCTGGGCCGGGACCGGCTCTCGGCCGCCCGGCGAACTCCGCACACAGTAGGGCGGCCCCGGCGGCCGTGCCACCGTATTTCCGTGCCGCCCCTCTCGGGGCCCCCGGTGGCCCGGACCGGCCCCGCAGGACCGGTCCGGGCGGGGTGGATCAGCCCTCGGAGCCGGAGAGTTCGGCGCGCAGCGAGCGGGCGGCGGCCACCAGGCTCGCCAGGGACCGCCGGGTCTCGGGCCAGCCGCGGGTCTTGAGGCCGCAGTCGGGGTTGACCCACAGGCGCTCGGCCGGGATGGCTTCGAGGCCCTTGCGGAGCAGTGCGGTCACCTCGGCGCGGTCCGGGACGCGCGGCGAGTGGATGTCGTACACGCCCGGGCCGACCTCGCGCGGGTAGCCCGCGGCGGCCAGCTCACCGGCGACCTGCATGTGCGAGCGGGCGGCCTCCAGGCTGGTGACATCGGCGTCCAACTCGTCGATGGCGCGCAGGATGTCGCCGAACTCGGCGTAGCACATATGGGTGTGGATCTGGGTGTCGGACCGGACCCCGCCGGTGGTGAGCCGGAAGGCCGCGGTGGCCCAGTCCAGGTAGGCGGCGCGCGCCCCGGAGCGCAGCGGCAGGGTCTCGCGCAGGGCGGGCTCGTCGACCTGGATGACCGAGGTGCCGGCCGCCTCCAGGTCGCCGACCTCGTCCCGCAGGGCGAGCGCGACCTGCCGGGCGGTGTCGCCGAGCGGCTGGTCGTCGCGGACGAAGGACCAGGCGAGCATGGTGACCGGGCCGGTGAGCATGCCCTTGACCGGGCGGGCGGTGAGCGACTGGGCGAAGCGGGTCCAGCGCACCGTCATCGCCTCGGGCCGGGAGATGTCCCCGGCGAGGATCGGCGGGCGGACGTAGCGGGTGCCGTAGGACTGCACCCAGCCGTGCCGGGTGGCGAGGTAGCCGGTGAGCCGCTCGGCGAAGTACTGCACCATGTCGTTGCGTTCGGCCTCGCCGTGCACGAGGACGTCGAGGCCCGCCTCCTCCTGGAAGGAGACGACCTCCCGGATCTCGTTCTCGATGCGCTCCTCGTACCCGGCCTCGTCGATCCGGCCCGCCCTGAGGTCCGCGCGGGCCGTGCGCAGCCCGGTGGTCTGCGGGAAGGAGCCGATCGTGGTGGTCGGCAGCAGCGGCAGCCCGAGGTGGGCGCGCTGGGCGGCGGCGCGCTCCGGGTAGGGCAGGCCGCGGCGCCCGTCCGCCTCGGTGACCGCGGCGGCGCGGGCGCGTACGGCGGGGTCGTGGACGAGGGAGGAACCGGCGCGCAGCGCGAGAGCGGCGCGGTTGGCGGCGAGTTGGGGGGCGATGGCGTCGGTGCCCTCGGCGAGGCCGCGGGCGAGGGTGACGACCTCGGCGGTCTTCTGCCGGGCGAAGGCGAGCCAGCGCAGGATCCCCGGGTCGATCTCGCGTTCGGCGGCGGTGTCCAGGGGCACGTGCAGCAGCGAGCAGGAGGCGGCGACGTCGACCCGCTCGGCGAGCCCGAGCAGGGTGCCGAGGACGGCGAGGGACTTCTCGTGGTCGTTGATCCAGACGTTGCGCCCGTCGACGATCCCGGCCACCAGGCGCTTGCCGGGCAGGCCGCCGACCGCGGCGAGGTCGTCGAGGTTGGCCGCCGCGGGTCCGGTGAAGTCGAGGGCGAGCCCCTCCACCGGCGACTTGGCGAGCACCGGCAGGGCCTCGCCGAGCCGGTCGAAGTAGGAGGCGACGAGCAGGCGGGGACGGTCGGTGAGCGCGCCGAGCTCGCGGTAGGCGCGGGCCGCGGCGTTGAGTTCGGCCGGGCTGCGGTCCTGGACCAGGGCGGGCTCGTCGAGCTGGACCCAGGCGGCGCCCGCGGCCCGCAGATCGGCGAGGATCTCCGCGTACACCGGCAGCAGCCGGTCCAGGAGGGTGAGCGGCTCGAAGTCCGCCGCCACCTTGGGCGCCGCCTTGGCGAGCAGCAGATAGGTCACCGGGCCGAGCAGCACGGGGCGGGCGGTGAGCCCGAGCTCCTGGGCCTCCCGCAGTTCGGCGAGCTGCTTGCCGGAGTCGGCGCGGAAGACGGTGTCCGGGCCGAGTTCGGGCACCAGGTAGTGGTAGTTGGTGTCGAACCACTTGGTCATCTCCAGCGGGGCCAGCTCCTGGGTGCCGCGGGCCATCGCGAAGTAGCCGTCGAGCGCGTCGGCTTCGACGGCGGCGCGGTGCCGCTCGGGCAGCGCGCCGACCATGACGCTGGTGTCGAGGACATGGTCGTAGTACGAGAAGTGGCCGGTCGGCACCTCGCTGAGGCCGCTCTCCGCGAGGCGGCGCAGGATGTCCCGGCGCAGTGCGCGGGCGGTCTCCCGCAGGGCGGGCGCCTCGACCCGGCCCTTCCAGTAGCCCTCGATCGCCTTCTTCAGCTCCCGGTCGGGACCCTGGCGCGGATAGCCGTACACGGTGGAACTCACTGCCGCGGCTGCGGACTTGGTGTTCAAGGAACTCTCCTTCGCGAGTGTTCTCCTCTGGACCCGGGGACGGCCGGGGGCGCGAAGGGACGGCACGGACAGCGGGGCGCCGTACGCCGGAAGGGCGCGGGCGGCCGCTTCGCCTCGTGCACGCCGACCCGCCCTCGAGGTCACCGGGAACTCCGCGCACACCGGTGGCGCGCGGGCAGCGGGCAGGTCTTCGGACTCGCGAGCACGCCTGCCGGGGCAGGCACCTACCGGCCGTCGCTTCCCAGGCCATGGGCCCAGTGCACGTGACGGCTGTCGTTCTCACTCACCGCTGCGGGGCAGTCCCGGATTCCCACCGGGTTCCCTCTTACGACGCCGCTGCCTGGCGGACAGGGCGAACCAGCTACGGGTGCCACTCTAGAGGAGTGAGCCCGACAGCCCTGTCCGCCGACCGTGCCCCCGGCTCTGCGCGGGCCCGGTGGCCGGGGCCCGGCCGCGCCCGTCGCAGCCGCCCCGGCGCGCGCACCGGAAGCCCTCGTACCGCCCCTAAATCCGCTGGGGCCCGCCCCTACTCCAGGCCGTCCGGAAGCGGTGACGCACGGCGAGCAGCAGCAGCTCAGCGGGGGGTCAAGGAGGGGAAGGTCACAGAGACGTACGGCTGCCGGTTCCCCGGCCGCTCCCCTAGCCTGTGCCGCATGACGGTCCTCCCCGACGACGAACTCAGTCTGGCTGCCGAATTCCCGGACGCCACCCGCGAGCAGTGGCAGCACCTCGTAGAAGGTGTCCTGCGCAAGACGGGCAAGGAGGGTCTGGCGGGTCCGGCCGCCGAGGAGGCGCTCGCCACGTCCCTGGAGGACGGGCTGAGCATCCGGCCGCTGTACACCGCGGAGGACGCCGCGGCCGTCACCGGCTACCCGGGCTTCGCCCCCTATCTGCGCGGCGCCCGCCCCGAGGGGACCGCCGTCTCCGGCTGGGAGGTGCGCCAGCGGCACGCGCACCCCGACCCGAAGAAGACGAACACCGCGGTCCTCGCCGACCTGGAGAACGGGGTGAGCGCCCTGTGGCTGGCGGTCGGCCCCGGCGGGATCCCGGTCTCCGGTCTGAAGACCGCCCTGGAGGGCGTCTACCTCGACCTCGCGCCCGTCGTCCTGGACACCGGCGGCGACTCCCGCGAGGCGGCCCCGGCACTCCTTCGGCTGTACGAGGACCAGGAGATCCCCCGGCACGCCGCCCTCGG
The DNA here is from genome assembly GCF_025643355.1 of Streptomyces sp. SCSIO ZS0520. Classification (NCBI taxonomy): domain Bacteria; kingdom Bacillati; phylum Actinomycetota; class Actinomycetes; order Kitasatosporales; family Streptomycetaceae; genus Streptomyces; species Streptomyces sp. SCSIO ZS0520. The sequence goes on from NZ_CP092644.1 coordinate 799,227, forward strand.
CAACCTCGGCGCCGATCCGCTCAGCCGCCTCGCCCGCACGGGTGAGGCGGCGGACCTCGACGCGCTCACCGCCTCGGCGGCCGAACTCGCCGCCCGGTGCCGCAGCGAGTACCCGGGCCTGCGGGCACTCACGGTGGACGCCCTGCCGTACCACGAGGCCGGCGGCTCGCCCGCGCAGGAGCTCGGCTGCTCGCTCGCGACCGGTGTCGCCTATCTGCGGGAGCTGACCGCGGCCGGCCTCCCGGTCGAACAGGCCGCCGGGCAGCTGGAGTTCCGCTACGCGGCGAGCGCGGACCAGTTCCTGACCATCGCCAAGTTCCGTGCCGCGCGCCGCCTCTGGGCCCGGGTCCTGGAGGTCTGCGGCGCGCCGGGGACCACCGGTGCCCAGCGCCAGCACGCCGTCACCTCGCCGGTGATGATGACCCGCCGCGACCCCTGGGTGAACATGCTCCGGGTCACCGTCGCCACCCTGGGCGCGGGAGTCGGCGGCGCGGACGCGGTGACCGTGCTGCCCTTCGACAGCGCGCTCGGGCTGCCGGACGCCTTCGCCCGCCGGATCGCCCGCAACACCTCCTCCGTCCTCATCGAGGAGTCGCATCTGGCCCGCGTCATCGACCCGGCGGGCGGCTCCTGGTACGTGGAGCAGCTCACCCGGGAGCTGTCCGAGGCGGCCTGGGCCTGGTTCCAGGAGATCGAGCGGGCGGGCGGCCAGGCCGAGGCCCTGCGGTCCGGTCTCGTCGGCGACCGGCTCGCGGCGAGCTGGCGGCAGCGCTCCGCGAAGCTGGCCGAGCGGCGCGAACCCATCACCGGCGTCAGCGAGTTCCCGAATCTGACCGAGCGGTCCGTGGAGCGCGAGGCGGCGCCCGAGCCCCCGCGCGGCGGGCTCCCCCGGGTGCGCCGCGACGAGGCCTTCGAGGCGCTGCGGGCCCGCTCGGACGCGCACCTCGCCGCCACCGGCGCACGTCCCCGCCTCTTCCTCGCGGCGCTCGGACCGGCCGCCGCGCACACCGCGCGGGCCGGTTTCGCCGCCAACTTCTTCCAGACCGCCGGGATCGAGCCGGTCCACGAGCCGGTCAGCGTCGACGCCGAGACCGCCGCGGCGGCCTTCACCGCGAGCGGCGCGACGGTCGCCTGCCTCTGCTCCAGCGACAAGCTCTACGCCGAGCAGGCCGAGGCGGTCGCCGCCGCCCTCAAGGGCGCGGGCGCCGAGCGGGTCTTCCTCGCGGGCCGCCCGGGCGAGGCCCGCGAGGCCTACGAACGGGCCGGAGTCGACGAGTTCGTCTTCGCGGGCAGCGACGCGGTCGCCGTCCTCACTTCGCTTCTCGACCAGATGGGTGTCGCGTGATGTCGTCAAGTACGGGGCAGCCGGGCCCCATTCCGGACTTCTCGGCCGTGGGCCTGGAATCGGACGAGGCGGCGGGCGGCGCGCACGCCGACTGGCAGGCGGCGGTACGCGAGTCCACCGGCAAGAGCGACGCCGACCTGCTCTGGGAGACCCCGGAGGGCATCGGCGTCAAGCCGCTGTACACCGCCGAGGACCTCGACGGCCTCGACTTCCTCGGTACGTACCCGGGCGTGGCCCCCTATCTGCGCGGCCCGTACCCGACGATGTACGTCAACCAGCCCTGGACGATCCGCCAGTACGCCGGTTTCTCCACCGCCGAGGAGTCCAACGCCTTCTACCGCCGCAATCTCGCGGCCGGCCAGAAGGGCCTGTCGGTCGCCTTCGACCTGCCGACCCACCGCGGCTACGACAGCGACCACCCGCGGGTCACCGGCGACGTCGGCATGGCGGGCGTGGCGATCGACTCGATCTACGACATGCGGCAGCTCTTCGACGGCATCCCGCTGGACCGGATGAGCGTCTCGATGACGATGAACGGCGCGGTGCTCCCGGTGCTCGCGCTCTACATCGTCGCGGCCGAGGAGCAGGGGGTGCCCCCGGAGAAGCTGGCCGGGACCATCCAGAACGACATCCTCAAAGAGTTCATGGTCCGCAACACCTACATCTATCCGCCGCAGCCCTCGATGCGGATCATCTCCGACATCTTCGCGTACACCTCGCAGAAGATGCCGCGCTACAACTCCATCTCCATCTCCGGCTACCACATCCAGGAGGCCGGGGCCACGGCCGACCTGGAGCTGGCGTACACCCTCGCGGACGGGGTCGAGTACCTGCGCGCGGGCATGGAGGCCGGGCTCGACGTGGACGCCTTCGCGCCGCGGCTGTCCTTCTTCTGGGCGATCGGCATGAACTTCTTCATGGAGGTCGCCAAGCTGCGCGCCGCCCGGCTGCTCTGGGCCAAGCTGGTCAAGCAGTTCGAGCCGAAGAACGTCAAGTCCCTCTCGCTGCGCACCCATTCGCAGACCTCCGGCTGGTCGCTCACCGCCCAGGACGTCTTCAACAACGTCACCCGCACCTGTGTGGAGGCGATGGCCGCGACCCAGGGCCACACCCAGTCGCTGCACACCAACGCCCTGGACGAGGCGCTGGCACTGCCCACCGACTTCTCCGCCCGCATCGCGCGCAACACCCAGATCCTGCTCCAGCAGGAGTCCGGCACCACCCGCGTCATCGACCCCTGGGGCGGCAGCGCCTACGTGGAGCGGCTCACCCACGACCTCGCGCACCGCGCCTGGCAGCACATCGAGGAGGTCGAGAAGGCGGGCGGCATGGCCAAGGCCATCGACGCGGGCATCCCGAAGATGCGCGTGGAGGAGGCGGCGGCCCGCACCCAGGCCCGTATCGACTCCGGCCGCCAGCCGGTCATCGGCGTGAACAAGTACCGGGTGGAGACCGACGAGCAGATCGACGTGCTCAAGGTCGACAACTCCTCGGTGCGCCAGCAGCAGGTGGAGAAGCTGCGGCGGCTGCGCGCCGAGCGCGACGAGGCGGCCTGCCAGGACGCGCTGCGGGCGCTGACCGCCGCGGCCGAGGCGGGACCGGGGTCCGGCGGCGGCCTGGAGGGCAACCTCCTCGCCCTCGCCGTGGACGCGGCCCGCGCCAAGGCCACCGTCGGCGAGATCTCCGACGCTCTGGAGAAGGTGTACGGACGGCACGCGGGCCAGATCCGTACCATCTCCGGTGTGTACCGCGACGAGGCAGGGACGTCACCTTCGGTGGAGCGCACACGCAAACTGGTCGAGGACTTCGAGGCGGCCGAGGGGCGCCGCCCGCGCATCCTGGTCGCCAAGATGGGCCAGGACGGCCACGACCGCGGCCAGAAGGTGATCGCCACCGCCTTCGCCGACCTCGGCTTCGACGTGGACGTCGGCCCGCTCTTCCAGACCCCGGCCGAGGTGGCCCGGCAGGCCGTCGAGGCGGATGTGCACATCGTCGGGGTCTCCTCGCTGGCCGCCGGGCACCTGACCCTGGTGCCCGCGCTGCGCGAGCAGTTGGCCGAGGCGGGCCGGGAGGACATCACCATCGTCGTCGGCGGGGTCATCCCGCCGCAGGACATCGAGACCCTCCTCGGCATGGGCGCCGCGGCGGTCTTCCCGCCCGGCACGGTGATCCCGGACGCCGCCTTCGACCTGCTGACGACCCTGGCCGCCGGTCTCGGCCACGAGCTGTGATCCGATGCCGCGACCGATCGACATCGACAGCTACGCCAAGGGTGTCCTGGACGGTTCGCGGGCCTTCATCGCCCGCGCCATCACCCTGGTCGAGTCCACCCGCGCCGACCATCGCGAGCTGGCCCAGCGGCTCCTGATCGATCTGCTGCCGCACTCGGGGCGGGCCCGGCGCATCGGGATCACCGGTGTGCCGGGAGTCGGCAAGTCGACCTTCATCGACGCGCTCGGCACCATGCTCACCGGGCTCGGCCACAAGGTCGCGGTGCTCGCCGTGGACCCGTCCTCCAGCCGTACGGGCGGCTCCATCCTCGGCGACAAGACGCGGATGGAGCGGCTCTCGGCGGACCCGAACGCCTTCGTCCGGCCCTCCCCCACCTCGGGCACCCTCGGCGGGGTCGCCCGGGCCACCCGCGAGTCCATCGTGGTGATGGAGGCGGCCGGTTACGACGTGGTGCTGGTGGAGACCGTGGGCGTCGGCCAGTCCGAGACCGCGGTGGCCAATATGGTCGACACCTTCCTGATGCTCACCCTGGCCCGCACCGGCGACCAGCTCCAGGGCATCAAGAAGGGCGTCCTCGAACTCTCCGACCTGGTCGCGGTGAACAAGGCCGACGGCCCCCACGAGCGGGACGCGAAGGCCGCGGCCCGCGAACTCGCCGGTGCGCTGCGGCTCATGCAGCCGGTCGACGCGGCCTGGACACCCCCGGTGCTCACCTGCAGCGCCCGGGAGGGCAGCGGCCTGGACACCCTCTGGGAGCGCCTGGAACAGCACCGCACCCTTCTCGAGTCCACCGGCCGCCTGGAGGCCAAGCGCCGCGAACAGCAGGTCGACTGGACCTGGTCGATGGTCCGCGAGCAGCTGCTCACCCGGATGCGGGAGCACCCCGAGGTACGGCGCCTCGCACCCGAGGTCGAACAGCAGGTCAGGGGAGGCGAGTTGACGGCCACGCTGGCCGCGCAGCGGCTCCTGGAGGCCTTCGGCGGCGAGGAAGCCGCCGCCGAGTGACGGCGAGAGGGACACCCGCACCATGACGCACACCGACCCCGAGGCCCCCGTACTCCCGCGCCGCGAGGGCCGGGTGGGCCACCTCGTGCTCAACCGCCCCCGCGCGATCAACGCCCTCACCCACGAGATGGTCCACCGCCTCGACGAGACCCTGCGGGCCTGGGCCGAGGACCCCGCCGTCGCCACCGTGCTGCTCACCGGCGCGGGCGAGCGCGGGCTCTGCGCGGGCGGCGACATCCGCGCGGTCCGCGAGTCCGCCCTGCGCGGGGGCGCGGAGGCCGCCGCCTTCTGGCGGGACGAGTACCGCCTCAACGCCCTCATCGCCCGCTATCCGAAGCCGTACGTGACCTTCATGGACGGCATCGTGATGGGCGGCGGCGTCGGGCTCTCCGCCCACGGAAGCCTCCGGATCGTCACCGAGCGCTCCAAGGTGGCCATGCCCGAGACCGGCATCGGCTTCGCCCCCGACGTCGGCGGCACCTACCTCCTGTCCCGCGCCCCCGGCGAACTCGGCACCCACCTCGCCCTCACCGGCACCGCGGTCGGGGCGGCCGACGCCCGACTGTGCGGACTGGCCGACCACTTCGTCCCCGCCGAGCGCCTGGACGACCTCGCCGGGGACCTGGCGACCACCGAGGCAGCCGAAGCCGTGGAGCGTTACCGGGAGACCCCGCCCGAGGGCATCCTCGACCGGCAGCGCGAGTGGATCGACCACTGCTACGCGGCCCCCACCGTCGAGCAGATCCTCGACCGCCTGCACGCCGCGGGCTCCCCCGAGGCCAAGGAGACCGCGGAACTCCTGTTCAGCAAGTCGCCCACCTCCCTCAAGGTCACCCTGGAGGCGGTCCGCCGCGCCCGCACCGCACCGACCCTGGAGGACGCCCTGGCCCAGGAGTACCGCGTCTCCTGCGCCACGCTCCGCTCCCCCGACCTGGTCGAGGGCGTACGCGCCCAGGTCGTCGACAAGGACCGGCGCCCGCGGTGGTCGCCCGCCACGCTGGACGAGGTGGGTGCGGCGGACGTGGCCGGGTTCTTCGAGGACCTCGGCGCGGACGAGTTGACCTTCTGAGGGCCGGTCCCCGCCCCGGGAGCCGCTGTGCCGGAAGCCGGGTGCCCGCCCCGCCCGGTGGCGCTTCCGGGGGTCCGGTGTCCACCCCCTGGACACCGAGGTCACCGGCCGAGCCGGGGCGGCGGGCGGCACCTTGACACCGCCTCCGGGAGCCTGGCTTACTGTGGCTCCTGCACGGCCTGGTCAAGCGCTCGGCGAGCGGCACCGATTCGCCGGGCGGCAAGGGCAACCCCCGTACGGCGAGGGGGAGTTCCACGGCCCGACCGGGTGATCTTCCCCAACGCGAGGCCCACGGGCCGTGAACGGTGACGGTGGCGATGCACACAGCTTCGAGGACGGCCGTACTGCGGCCCACCGGCTGTGTCCTGCTGCGCGCCGACTACTGCGTCGATCTGCTCCGCGTCAGCAGCGCGCTCTGTACCACCACGGGCCGTGCCCGCCCTCAGGGCTGACGGCCTTCCCGCTCTCCGGGCGCCCTTCCCGCGTTCCGCCGAGAGCCTTCCGGACCCGGTGACGGCCTTCCCGGCTCGCTGACGGCCTTCCTTCCCACGTCCTTCCCACCGAAGGCCCTCTTCGCCGGCCGACGCCCCACCTGGCCCGCCGAAATGGTCGTCCCGTTCCTGACGACCGTCCTCCCGTCCCCGACGGCCGCCGCCGCCTCGACTGACGCAACTGACGCAACCGGCATCACCCGCGCAGCTGAGGCAGCGGCGTACGCCGTCCCCGCACGCCCCCGTTCCCGTGCGTCCTTCGCGCCGCGCCGGCCGAACTGCCTCCCGCCGGTGTGCCGTTGCCGCGCCCGGGCCCGGGGCGCCCCGATCCGCTGGAGTCCTCCATGAGCGAACCTCCCCGCCCTGCCGCGCCCCCGGGCCCGGCCGCCGACCCCGAGGCGGACCACCGCGCGGAGCACCGCGCCGTACCCGACGCGACGCCCGTACCCGTACGCGTCTCCGCACCCCCCTCCCTCACCGAAGCCGAGAAGTCCGGTGAACCGGCGTCCTCCGCACTTCCCGCCGCGCAGCGCGTGCTGCCGCGGCGCCATCCGGGGCGCTGGATCGTGACGGCGCTCGTGCTTGTGGTCCTCGCCCAGATCATCCACGGCCTGGCCACCAACCCCTTCTACCAGTGGGACCGCTTCGGGTACTGGTTCCTCCGCCCGAGGATCCTCGACGGTCTGCTGATCACCCTCGAAGTCACCGCGTACAGCGCTGTGTTGGGACTGCTCGGCGGCATCCTGCTGGCGCTGGGCAGGCTCTCGCGGAGCCCGGTGCTGCGGGCGGTGAGCTGGACCTACATCTGGCTGTTCCGCTCCGTGCCGCTGATCGTGGTGCTGCTCTTCCTCTACAACTTCAGCGCGCTCTACCGGACTCTGAGCCTCGGAATCCCCTTCGGCCCCGCCTTCTTCACCTTCGACGAGTCCCGGCTCGCCACCGACATGGCCGTCGCGGTGGTCGGGCTCAGCCTCAACGAGGCCGCATACGCCGCCGAGGTGGTGCGCGGTGGCATCCTCTCGGTCGACCAGGGCCAGCACGACGCCTCGGCCGCGCTCGGCCTGCCCAAGCGCCACCAGTTCACCAGGATCGTCCTCCCGCAGGCCCTGCGGTCCATCACCCCGAGCTATGTCAACCAGCTGATCGGCCTGATCAAGGCCACCTCCCTGGTCTTCTACGTCTCCCTGCTCGACCTGTTCGGCTCCGTGCAGAGCATGAGCAGCACCTACCCCGGCGACATCGTCCCGCTGCTGCTCGTCGCCACCGTCTGGTACCTGATCCTGACCAGCCTCGTCTCGATCGTGCAGTTCTACGTCGAGCGCCACTACTCCCGGGGCGCGACCCGGACCCTGGAGCCGACGCCCGTGCAGAAGCTCCGGGCCTCGCTGCGTGAACTGCGGGTCCGCGCCCGCCGGGAGGCGGCACTGTGACCGCCGCGAAGCCCCCGGCCCGAGCAGCCTCCCCCTCCGGCACACCACCCCTCCGACTCCGACAAGGACCGGCCATGCCCGACTCCCGTCCCGCCTCCCCGCTCCCGTCCCGACTCCGCCGCCGGTTGCTGCGCACTCTCGCCGCGGGCACCGCCCTCGCCTCCCTCGGCCTCGGCCTCGCCGCCTGCGGGGGTGACAGCGACGCGGCCACCGGGGAGGACGGCGCGCCGCCGCCCGGTGTGGTCAGGGTGGGCGCGCTGTCCAACGGTGTCGCCACCCAGACGGACCTGAAGGTCTCCGAGGTGAAGTCCATCAGCGCCGGACTGCCCAAGTCGCTTGCCCGCAAAGGCAGGTTGACCATCGGCACCAGCGCCCTGCCCTCCGTCTTCCCGCCGCTGATCTACATCGGCCAGGACCAGAAGACCCTCACCGGTGCCGAGCCCGACCTCGCCCGCCTGGTGGCCGCGGTCCTCGGACTGGAACCGGAGGTGAAGAACTCGACCTGGGAGAACCTCTTCCTCGGCCTCGACAGCGGAAAGGTCGACGTGGCCTTCTCCAATGTCACCGACACCGAGGAGCGCAAGAAGAAGTACGAGTTCGCCTCCTACCGCGAGGACAACCTGGCGTTCGAGGTCCCCAAGGAGAGCAGCTGGAACTTCGACGGCGACTACCGCAATCTGGCCGGGCAGACCGTCGCGGTGGGAGCGGGCACCAACCAGGAGCGGATCCTCCTCGCCTGGCAGTCCAAGCTGAAGAAGGAGGGCAAGACGCTGCGCGTCAAATACTTCCCGAACAGCAACAGCACCTATCTGGCCCTGGCCGGCGGCAAGATCGACAGCTACTTCGACCCCAATCCCACCATCGCCTACCACATCTCCCAGACCGCGAAGACCCCGAACCCGACCCGCAACGCGGGCACCTTCTCCGGCGCCGGCATCGCACTCCAGGGCCTGATCGCGGCCACCGCCAAGAAGGGCAGCGGCCTCGCGGAACCCATCGCCGCGGCCATCAACCACCTGATCAGGAACGGCCAGTACGCCAAGTGGCTCTCCGCCTGGGACCTCAGCAACGAGGCGGTGAAGACCTCCCGGGTGAATCCGCCGGGGCTGCCGCTGAACAACACGTGACGGGTGGGGCGGCGGCGCGGATACGGGGTCCCGGCGCCGACCCCGGGACCCCGCACCTCTGCCCGGTGCGGGCGGGGCGGCCCCGGAAACGCCGGGCCGGCCCGCCCGCACCCGTCCTGTCGCGGGGTGTCTGCTCACCGCGCTGTCGGTGCCGCGGTCACTCCGGTGCCGACTCCCCGGTGGGCAACGGCCCCTCCCCCGCCGCGCGTTCGGCCTCCTCGTCGGTGAAGAGGCGGGAGCGCAGGAGGAAGCGGACGCCCTCGGGGGCTTCGAGGGAGAAACCGCTGCCGCGGCCCGGGACCACGTCCACCGTGAGGTGGGTGTGCTGCCAGTAGGTGTACTGGTCGGAGCTCATCCAGAAGGGGACACCGTCCGCCACCGTGCCGAGGAGGACGTCCGAGGCGCCGACGCGGAACTCGCCGCGGGGGTAGCACATCGGGGCGCTTCCGTCGCAGCAGCCGCCGGACTGGTGGAACATGACGGGGCCGTGCACCTCGGTGAGGGTGCCGACCAGTCGGTCCGCCTCCTCGGTCAGCCGGACCCGCTCCAGGCGAGCGCCGTCGGCGGGGGCGGCCATCAGAAGAAGCCGAGCTTCTGGGTGGAGTAGCTGACCAGGAGGTTCTTGGTCTGCTGGTAGTGGTCGAGCATCATCTTGTGGTTCTCGCGGCCGATGCCGGACTTCTTGTAGCCGCCGAAGGCCGCGTGCGCGGGGTAGGCGTGGTAGCAGTTGGTCCACACCCGGCCGGCCTTGATCTCGCGGCCGAGGCGGTAGGCGTCGTTGCCGTTGCGGGTCCAGACTCCGGCGCCGAGTCCGTAGAGGGTGTCGTTGGCGATCTTCAGGGCCTCGTCGACGGAGTCGAAGGTGGTGACCGAGACGACCGGGCCGAAGATCTCCTCCTGGAAGATCCGCATGTCGTTGCTGCCGCGGAAGACGGTCGGCTCGATGTAGTAGCCGCCCGCCAGGCCCTCGACGGTCCGGGCGGCGCCGCCGGTCAGCACCTCGGCGCCTTCCTTCTTGCCGATGTCGATGTAGGAGAGGATCTTCTCGTACTGGTCGTTGCTGGCCTGGGCGCCGATCATGGTCGCCGGGTCGAGCGGGTTGCCGGCCTTGATGGCCCGGGTGCGCTCCAGGCAGCGGGCCATGAACTCCTCGTAGATGGAGGAGTGGATCAGGGCGCGGGAGGGGCAGGTGCAGACCTCGCCCTGGTTGAGGGCGAACATCACGAAGCCCTCGACCGCCTTGTCGAGGTAGTCGTCGTCGGCGGCGGTGACATCGCCGAGGAAGATGTTCGGGCTCTTGCCGCCGAGTTCCAGGGTCACCGGGATGATGTTCTCGCTGGCGTACTGCATGATCAGGCGCCCGGTGGTGGTCTCCCCGGTGAAGGCCACCTTCGCCACCCGGGGGCTGGACGCGAGCGGCTTGCCCGCCTCCACGCCGAAGCCGTTGACGACGTTGATCACACCCGGCGGGAAGAGGTCGGCGATCAGCTCGACGACCAGGAGGAGGCTGACCGGGGTCTGCTCGGCGGGCTTGATGACCACGCAGTTGCCCGCGGCGAGGGCGGGGGCGAGCTTCCAGGCGGCCATCAGGATCGGGAAGTTCCACGGGATGATCTGGCCGACCACGCCCAGCGGCTCCTGGAAGTGGTACGCGACGGTGTCCCCGTCGATCTCCGCGATGCTGCCCTCCTGGGCGCGGACGACGCCCGCGAAGTAGCGGAAGTGGTCGACGGCGAGGGGGATGTCGGCGGCCAGGGTCTCGCGTACCGGCTTGCCGTTCTCCCAGGTCTCGGCGACCGCGATCTTCTCCAGGTTCTCCTCGATGCGGTCGGCGACCTTGTTGAGGAGGTTGGCCCGCTCGGTGGTGGAGGTGCGGCCCCAGGCTCCGGCGGCGGCGTGCGCGGCGTCCAGGGCGAGTTCGATGTCGGCCTTGGTGGAGCGGGCGACCTCGGTGAAGACCTCGCCGGTCACCGGGGAGGGGTTGCCGAAGTAGCGGCCCTCGGCGGGCGGGGTCCAGTCGCCGCCGATGAAGTTCTCGTAGCGCGGGGCGAAGCTGACGAGGCTTCCCTCGGTTCCTGGCTGCGCGTACACCATGGCGGCTCTCCTCGGTGCGGTACGGATGACGGGATGCGGTACGGCGACGCGCGGGCGGTGCGGCTCCGCGCGTCGCCAGGGCCCACTGTGCGAGGAGGAGGTTGGTGAAAGGTTGGCGGCGCAGGCCGCCGGGGCTCTCAGCTGCGCAGGGCGGCGTCCAGGCGGCCCGCGGGGATGCCGCGTCTGCTGTCGCCGGAGGGCAGCAACCGCAGGGCGTGTTCGTGGACTTCGATGTCGTAGGGCGCCAATTCCCCGTATTTGAGGGCGTGTTCGGGATCCCCGCTGTTCAATACCGCCTGGCGGACGGCGACTTCGAGGCGGGCGCGCCACTCGGTGATGCCGGGGGCCTCGGAGCGGGGCAGCAGCGGGCCGCGGTAGCGGGCGAGGGCGGCGGCGGTGTCGCTCTCGCGCAGCGCGCGCAGCACCTCGGCGGCGTCGCAGAGGACCGGGACGGTCAGCGCGTAGGTGCCCTTGGTGATGCCGCCGCCGAGGGTGCTGCGCAGATGGGAGACCTCGGCCTTGAAGGTGGAGGCGGCCACCGGGCGCTCGCCGTAGACCGCGTAGCGCAGCCGCTCCGGGGACCAGCCCCCGTCGTCGAGGGCGAGCAGGGTCAGGATCTCCCACTGGCGGGGCGGCAGCCGCAGCACCCGGCCCTCGCGTACCGCGGACTGCCGGCCGAGGCAGGAGAGCCGTACCGGGGGCCCGGCGGCCGGAGCGGGGCCCGGTTCGGTGCGCAGCCGCGCCTCCAGGGTGGAGACCAGGGTGCGTACGGTGGTCATCGCGAGCGGGTGGGAGCGGTCCCAGGTGGTGGACAGGTCCAGGACCCCGAGGGTGCGGCCCTCGGCGTCGCGGACCGGGGCGCAGTAGCAGGCCCAGCCGTGCAGCGCGGTGACCAGGTGCTCGGCGGAGAAGACACTGCTGGGGCGGCCGGTGCGCAGGGCGAGGGAGAGGGCGTTGGTGCCCATGGCGGGCTCGTCCCAGCGGCCGCCGGGCATGAAGTTGACGCGTTCGGCACGTCGGCGCATGACCCGGCCGCCGCAGGTCCACAGGATGGTCCCGGAGGCGTCGGTGACGGCGGCGATGAATCCGGCGTCGTCGGCGATGCTGCGCAGTTCCGGGGCGAGTTCGGTGATCGGGCCGCGCAGCGGGGAGCCGTCCCAGCGCGGGGCGACCTCGCCCGCGTCGGTGACCGGGGCGCTGTCGCGGCCCGGGTCGACGGTGCTGAGCGAGCGCCGCCAGGAGTCGGTGACCTCGGGGCGGGGCTCCGCGTCACCCGGGTCCCCGGGGGCGCCGCCGCTGTGCTCGCCCTTGCCCGCTGTGCTGTTCTCGCCGCTTCCGCCGGGAGGGGCGGGGCGCCTTCCCGGTTCCGGGCGGCGCGCCGCCAACTCCGGTACGACCCGGGTCCATTGGTCCTCCAGCGCCGCTCTGCGCTGCCGGAGCCCACCGCGCACTGCCATGGCTCGCCTCGACCTCTGCTTCGCCGTCCGAGGAGTGGTGGCGTCCATCCTGGCGCAGATCGGCGCGGAACGCAGCGGTCCGGAAGCAGTTGACCGCCGAGCGTACGCACGGGGGGCGCGTGCGCCGGTGCAGGTGCGGCCAGGGGCACATCTGTGTTCAGGGGGGCGGCGGGGACGGGTGTTGCCGCGGTGCGCTCCCGGGGATCACCGGGCAGGGCGGAGACCGGGAGTCGGACGCGCGGGGTGCCGCCCGGCATGACGGCCGAGGGCTCGTAGCCGTGTCCGTGGCCGTCTCCGTGAGCGTTCAGGCCGCCTCGGGTGCCGGTGTCCGGCGCAGGCGCAGGCCGACCAGTACGGCGAGCAGGGCGACGATCGCGGTGAAGAGGACGCCCGCGGGGCGCAGTCCGAGCCAGAGGGTGAGGGCGCCGACGCCGACGACCGGGAGCGAGATGCCGGTGTAGGCGACGACGAAGAACGCCGAGACGGTGGCGCCGCGCTGGGCCGCCGGTGCGGCGGTGCCCACCGAGATGACCGCGGCGCGGAAGGCGAGGCCCTGGCCGGTGCCGCCGGTCACCGCGCCGAGGATCAGCAGCGGCAGCGACTCCGCGAGCAGCGAGGCGGCGATCAGCGCCAGGCCGAGGACGAGGACGAAGCAGCCGCGGGGCAGGGCGCGGCGGACACCGAGCCGCGGGGAGAGCAGCTGGCCCGCGGTGGAGGCGAGGAAGACGGAGAAGACCACCGCGCCCGCGACGGCGAGGTTGCGCACCCGCAGGGTCTCGGCGAGGAAGCTGGGGGCGACCGCGGTGAACAGTCCGAGCAGCGAGAACCCGGCGAACCCGGCCAGGGCGGCGGGCACGAACACCGCCCGGGCCGCGGGCGGGACGATCATGCCCTGGGGCTTGGGGCGGGGCCGGTGTTCGCGGTTCTCGACCGTCTCCGGCAGGCCGAGCAGGAGCAGCGCGGCGAGCGCGAGCAGCGCCAGGTGGGTGAGGAAGGGGAGGGCCAGCGGCCGGGGCGCGTACTCGGCGAGCAGCCCGGCGAGGAGCGGGCCGCAGCCGAGGCCGCCCATATTGGCGGCGGTGGCGGCGAATCCGGCGCGGGCACGGGCCTCGGGCGGGGCCAGGTCCAGGACGGCGGCGGTGGCCCCGCCGCTGAAGAGCCCCGCCGCGAAGCCGGAGAGCAGCCGCCCGGCGAAGAGCAGCGGCAGCCCGCCCTCGAAGAGGAAGCACAGGGCGCTGGCGGCGGAGAGCAGCAGCGCGAGCAGGAGGACCGGGCGGCGTCCGGCGCGGTCCGAGTAGTCCCCCGCGGTGAGCAGCACCGTGATGACGCCGACCGCGTAGACGGCGAAGACCACGGTCACCATCAGCTCGGAGAAGCCCAGCTCCTCGCGGTAGAGGCCGTAGAGCGGGGTGGGCAGGGTGGTACCGGCCATGCCGATGGCGAAGACGGCGGCGGCCGCCGGGTATCCGAGGCGTACGGGGTGGGGCATGACGTCACGCTATGCGGTGGCCGCGGGGTGCGCCGGGACCGGCGTGCGGGGGCCGTGGCCGCGGTGGGGTTCCCCGGCGGCGAGGCCGAAGGCGCGGGGCCCTCGGGGCGCGACCGGTGGCGTAGAACCCTCGCGGCGCGATCCGGCTCCGAGGGAGTCCTTGCGGTGGGGCCCGGCGCCGCTCTCAGCCGGAGGGGCGGTCGCGGAGCAGGCGGTCCAGGACCCGGCCGAAGAGGAGCCGTCCGGCGAAGGCCAGCGCGGGGTCGCAGAAGGCGGGCAGTCCGCGCAGCCGGATCTCCTCGTGCCACTGGGCGCGGGACCCGGACCCGGCCGCCGGGTGCACGGCGATCTCCGCGTGCCCGGTGACGATCCGGCCGCGCTTCTCGATCCGGCAGTGGCCCGGTTCGCCGTCCCGAGGGGGCTGCCAGGACACCAGCTCCATCGGGTCGTCGAAGCCGAGCGGGCCGAGGCCGGTCCGGGCGAGGAAGCGGGTGCCGGTCCGGTTCGGGGGTCCGGTCTGCACGGTGATGCGGGTGAGCGGCACACCCCCGGCGTGCTGCTCCCAGGTCGTCAGGCGGCGCCAGGTCTCGGCCGGGTCGTGGGGCGAGGTACGCACGAGGCGGATGAAAGCCACGACCCGAGCCTAAGGGGTGCCGTCGAAGCCCCGCGCGATGCCCGCGGTGCGCGGCGCGGCCGAGCCGGGCGGTGCGGTGACGGGTCGGCCCTCGAAAGTGATCGCGAAGGCGTCGAGGGCGGCCGTCCACCGCTGGGCCCGGTACGGGCGGCCGTCCACCGCTGTGCCCGGTACGGGCGGCCCCGGCCGGGTCGGGGCCGGGCTCCCGCGGCGGTCACCGCGCAGGTCCGCCTGATCGCGCGGCGGCCAGGACGCCGACGGCTTCGCGGTCCGCGATGAGTTCGGTCGCCTCTGCCAGTCTGTGTGTGTCGTGGGGTCCGATCACCTCACGGCACCGCGCAACCGCTGCTTTCAGAGAGAAGCTGATGACCGACACCACCTGCCACATGTCGATCTCGCTCGACGGCTTCGTCGCCGGACCCGAGCAGAGCCGAGACCATCCGCTGGGCAAGCGCGGCCAGGAGCTGCACGGCTGGCATATCGGCGACCCGCGCGCGACCGGAGCCGACGAGACGGCCGACAGCTGGCTGATGCGCCCGCGCGGCGCCTACGTCATGGGCCGGAACATGTTCGGGCCCGTCCGCGGGGAGTGGGATGAGGCATGGGAGGGGTGGTGGGGCTCCGAACCCCCGTACCACGCCCCGGTCTTCGTGCTCACGCGCTACGCCCGTGAACCGGTCAGGATGGCGGGAGGGACCACCTTCCACTTCGTCACCGAAGGCTTCGACGCCGCTTACGCGCGGGCCCTCGAAGCCGCCGACGGCAGGGGTGTGGACATCGCCGGTGGCGCCTCGACGGTGCGGCAGGCGCTCGACGCCGATGTGATCGACGAGCTCACCCTCGACATCGCACCCGTCCTGCTCGGCAGCGGCGAGCGCCTGTTCGACGGCGTCGAGGCCTTCGCCTTCGAGCCCGTCGAGGTGCTCCACTCACCGCTGACCACGCATATCCGCTACCGCCGACGCGAGGCCGGCTGAGCGACGACCGGCCCTCGCCCCTCGCGGTCCGCACGGCACCGGTGATCACCAGCCGGACGGACACCGCCGAGCAACCGGGCAGGCCCGCAAGGCCGTTCGGCGGGGCGCCGCCATTGGTGCGCCCCGCCGGGCGTGATCAGGCCTCCGCCGCCGGGGAGTCGGCGGCCGGGCGGTTCTCCTCCGGCGTACGGGAGGGGTCCAGGCTGTCCATGAAGGAGCTGACGGAGAAGACCGCGCGGCCGGGGCCCGCGGGGCCGTATCCGGGCGGCGAGGAGAGGCCGAACTCGTCCATGGTGGAGCGGTAGGCGTCGAGGAGCCGGATGTGGTACTCCAGCGGGGCGCCCTGCGGATTGGCCTTGCCGAGCGGGGTGGTGGGCTCCGGGCACCAGGTGGTGAAGCGCGGGGTGATGCCGTGCGACATGAAGAAGCGCAGCCCCTCCGTGGTGGAGGTGATCGCCTCGTCGACGCTGGTGAAGCCGAAGGGCTCGGCCATCTCCACCCCGGCCACGAAGTTGGGGATGACATTGCGGGCGCCGAAGACGTCGGCGGAGTCGAGGATCCGGCGGTGCCACTCGTCGCGGCCGACGTAGCGCTCCTTGCCGGGGCAGTACAGCTCGAAGAGGCGGCGGTCCCAGACCTCGTAGTTGGGGTGGTAGATCTGCACCCCGTAGTCGTGGAAGCGCTTGACGTCGTCCTTGGGCAGCGCCTGGGCGACGACCTTGCCGATCCAGCGGCCGGGGAAGCGCTCCTCGATGGCCTTGGCGTACTGGCCGTAGAAGTCGGCCTCGTCCCGGCCGCCGATGTGCGAGGTGATCGCGCCGCCGGTCAGCGTGTAGGCGGTGGAGGACTTCGCGGTGTCGTACTTGTCGATGATGGCGAGGGCTTCGAGGACCTCCTCGACCGGCTTGACCCCGGTGTAGGGCCGCCCGGCCGCCTTGTGCTGGCGCCAGTTGTGGTTGATGTCGCAGTACTGGCACTCCTCCTTGGCGCCGAAGTACTGGCAGACCCGGAAGACCGTGAGGTAGATCAGATAGCCCCACTGGATGGTGGGGGCGACCTCCATCACGGACTTGCCGTTGTCCAGGGTGTGCCGGTAGTAGTCCGGCATCGGCGGCAGGCCCACGTCCGAGATGCGCTGCCCGTCGAGGTAGAGGCCGAGCATGCCGTCCTCGTCGGCGGCGACCCGGTAGGGGGAGCTGGGGTTGACCCGCACCGAGACCACAGTGCGGCGCAGCTCGTAGGGGCCGCCGGTGAGGACGATCTCCTCGGGCGGGCGGCGCAGGGCGGCCGCGCCCAGCTCGGGCAGGGTGCCGTGGTCGAAGGAGAAGATGAAGTACGACTTCGGCTTGACGTCGCCGCCCTCGTTGTCGCTGAGCGCGGACTCGTCGAAGGCGATACCGCCGCGCAGCAGGTCCTCCTTGAAGACCGCCTCACGCGGTACATGCGGGAACCGCTCCATCAGATCCTCGACCAACGCGGTGCGGCCGGCGCCCATGTCGTCTCCCTTGCCTCTAGAAACCCGGGTACTGCGAGGCGGCGGTGCGGGGTCCCCGCGCCGACGCGCTCCCCTCACGGTATGCCTTCGCTCCGGCGGACCCGTTCCCGGCTCGGGTCACGTGACCCCCGGCACACCGGCCGGGCCGGGCGGCGCGCCCCGCCGCCCTTGAACACCGGACGTCCTACGTCCTAGCGTGGCGCGCGACCGGCCGCCGCCGGGACCCCCCGGCGCACCCGGACCACCGGCGAGGAGAGCGATGAGCAGCGCACCGCGGGCGAAGGCAGCCCTCCCCTACTACGAGCAGGTGGCCCCCGGCACCGGGTGCCTGCCGCCGCGCACCGGCTGTGCCCGCACCGACGCCGCCCGGCTGCCGCTCTCGGGCAGCTGGCGCTTCCGGCTCGCCCCGCGGGCGGACGCCCACGACGACTCCTTCGCGGACCCGGTGTACGACAGCGGGGACTGGGACCGGATCGAGGTGCCGGGCCACTGGGTCCTCCAGGGGCATGGGGCGCCCGCGTACACCAATACGCCCTATCCCTTCCCGCTCGATCCGCCGCGGGTGCCGGACGAGAACCCGACCGGTGACCATCTGCGGGACTTCGCGCTCCCGGAGGACTGGCCGGCGGGCGGCGAGAGCGTGCTGCGCTTCGAGGGGGTGGACTCCTGCGCCCGGGTCTGGCTGAACGGGGTGGAGCTGGGCGAGTTCAAGGGCTCCCGGCTGCCGCACGAGTTCGCCGTCGGGGGGCTGCTGCGCACCGGCCGCAATGTCCTCGCGGTACGGGTGCACCAGTGGTCCGCGGGCAGCTATCTGGAGGACCAGGACCAGTGGTGGCTGCCGGGCATCTTCCGCGAGGTCGACCTCTGGCACCGGCCGGACGGCACCGCCGCCGACCACTTCGTGCACGCCTCCTACGACCACGAGCGGGGCCAGGGCACCCTGCGGGTGGAGTCGACGGTGCCGGGGCGGGTGCGGGTGCCGGAACTCGGGCTCGACCTCGCCACCGGGGAGCCGGCGACGCTGCCGGTCGAGCCGTGGAGCGCGGAGTCCCCGCGGCTGTACGAGGGTGAACTGGCCACCGGGGGCGAGCGGGTGGGGCTGCGCATCGGCTTCCGTACCGTCGCGGTCGAGGGCGGGCTGCTGAAGGCAAACGGCCGCCGGGTGCTCTTCCGCGGGGTGAACCGGCACGAGTTCCATCCGGAGACCGGCCGGGCCCTGGACCACGCGACCATGCGCGCCGACCTGCTCCTGATGAAGCGGCACAACATCAACGCCGTCCGCACCAGCCACTATCCGCCGCACCCGGCCTTCCTGGACCTCTGCGACGAGCTGGGGCTCTGGGTGATCGACGAATGCGACCTGGAGACGCACGGCTTCCACGCGGTCGGCTGGCGCGGCAACCCGGTCACCGAGGAGCGCTGGACCCCCGCCCTGCTCGACCGGATCGCGCGCACCGTCGAGCGGGACAAGAACCACCCCTCGGTGATCGTCTGGTCGCTGGGCAACGAGTGCGGCACCGGCGCCGGTCTCTCCGCGATGGCCGACTGGGCGCGGCGGCGCGATCCCGGCCGCCCGCTGCACTACGAGGGCGACCGGTCCTGCGCGGACACCGACATGTACTCGCGGATGTACGCGGACCACGAGGAGGTCGGGCGCATCGGCCGCGGCGAGGACCGGGACGGACCGCCCGCCCGCGCCGAACTGCCCTTTCTGCTCTGCGAGTACGGCCATGCGATGGGCAACGGCCCCGGCGGGCTCGCCGAGTACCAGCGGCTCTTCGAGACCTATCCGCGCTGCCAGGGCGGCTTCGTCTGGGAGTGGATCGACCACGGCCTCGCCCACCCCCGCTTCGGCTTCGCCTACGGCGGCGACTTCGGCGAGGTGCTGCACGACGGCAACTTCGTCTGCGACGGCCTGGTACTGCCCGACCGCACCCCCTCACCCGGCCTCGACGACTACAAGCGGGTCATCGCCCCGGTCCGCATCGAGGCAGGCGAGAGCGCCGGTACGGTACGGATCCGCAACCTCCACGACGTCCTGGACCTCGGGCACCTCACCTTCACCTGGGCCTACGAGGCCGAAGGCGAGGAGCTGTCCGGCGGGCGCCTGGAGGTGCCGCCGCTGGAGCCCGGCGAGCAGGCCGAGGTGAAGCTGCCCCCGGCGCCCGCTACCCCGCGCCCGGGCGGCGAGTCGTACTGGACCGTCAGCGCCGTCCTGAGCGAGGCGGCCGACTGGGCACCGCGCGGCCACGAGATCGCCTGGGGCCAGGTCCGGGACACCGCGCGCCGCTCCCCCGCGCCCGCCACCGGCACCGCCCCGCGGGCCGCCCACGGCAGCCTCCTCCTCGGCCCCGGCGTCCTGGACGCCCGTACCGGCGGGCTGGTCTCGGTGGGCGGGGTGCCGGTGCGAGGGCCCCGGGTGGAGGTGTGGCGGGCGCCGACCGACAACGACAACGGCGCGCCCTGGCTGCCGGAGACCGAACTCGCCCGGCGGTGGCGGGCCTTGGGCCTGGACCGGATGCGGCACCGGGTGGACGCGGTGGAGAGCGCGGACGGGGCGGTGGTGGTGCGCGGGCGGGTGGCTCCCGACGCGACCGACCTGGCGCTGGCGACCGAGCTGCGCTGGACCTCCGACGGCGAGCGGCTGACCGTGGCGGTGAGTGTCACCCCCGAGGGCGAGTGGGAGCTGCCGCTGCCCCGGCTCGGCCTGGGCCTCGCGCTCCCGCGCACGCTGGGCCGGGTGCGCTGGTTCGGCGCCGGGCCCGGCGAGTCCTATCCGGACACCGGCGGCGGCGCCCGGCTCGGCCGCTGGCAGCGGGAGGTCGACGCGCTCCAGACCCGGTACGTACGGCCGCAGGAGAACGGCGCCCGGGCGGGGGTGCGCTGGGCCGAACTCACCGACGGCGACCGGGCCTTGCGCATCACCGGGGACCCGGAGTTCTGGTTCACGGCCCGGCGCTGGAGCACCGCCGAACTGGACGCGGCCCGCCACCTCACCGACCTGGTCCCCGGGGAGTCGGTGCGGGTGAACCTGGACCACGGCCAGCACGGCATCGGCTCGGCCTCCTGCGGCCCCGGCGTACTGCCCGCCCACCGACTCCGGGTGGCACGGGCGCGGTTCGCCTTCACCTTCGAGGTGCTTCAGGGGTGAGCGGCGGCTCCCGGGCGAGGCTCCCCAGCGGGCTGAGTGACGGTGCTCGGGTGCCTGCCGCACCGCGCGGTGGGCGGCCGGGCGCCGTGTCCGATTCCTTCAAGACCCGCGCCGCCCGCCGTGCCTACGCTGCGGAGCATGACTCCCACATTCGACGTGGTCGGCCTGGTCGCCTCCGACCTGCCCGCCACCCTCGCCTTCTACCGGCGGCTCGGGCTCAGCATCCCCGAGGGCGCCGAGTCCGCACCGCACGTCGAGGTCGAACTCCCCGGCGGGATGCGGCTGCTCTTCGACTCCGAGGAGGTGATCCGCTCCTTCCAGCCCGACTGGCGGGCCCCCTCCGGCGAGGGCCGCATCGGCCTCGCCTTCCGCTGCGCGAGCCCGGCCGAGGTCGACTCCCAGCACGCGGCCCTGGTCGCGGCGGGCGCCACGAGCGCCAAGGACCCCTGGGACGCGGACTGGGGCCAGCGGTACGCCGTGGTCCTCGACCCGGACGGCAACGGCGTCAGCCTGTACGCGGGGCTGGGCGGGGCGCAGGGGTAGGACCGCTCGTCCGGATCACGCCGGGCCCGCGGGGCCCGGCGCCGTCCGTACGGCCGTGCCGCGCAAGTCGGTTCCGCGGTCCGATCGGCCCGGGCCGGGGACGGTGACGGCACCCCCTAGGGTGGCCCCATGCGCGTCCGACTCGACGAGATCGTCTTCGACTGTGCGGAGCCCCGGAGCCTGGCGGTCTTCTGGGCCGGGCTGCTCGGCGGCGAGCCCGTGCACCGCTCCGCCGACTGGTCGTATCTGGACGCCCCGCTGGAGGCGCCCGGGACCGTCCGCTTCGCCTTCCAGCGGGTGCCGGAGCCCAAGAGCGGCAAGAACCGGCTGCATGTCGACATCGAGGTGGACTCGATCCCCGAGGCGAGCCTGCGGGCCGAGGAGCTCGGTGCCCAGCGGTCCGGCGGGATCGTCACCGACGAGAACGGCTCCTTCCAGGTGCTGTACGACATCGAGGGCAACGAGTTCTGCTTCGTACGCCCCTGAGCCCGCGGGCCCCCGCCCAGCCCTGAGCACCGCCGCCCCCACGGTGCGGCCGGAGGCTTCTCAGCCCTCGCGGCCGAGCAGCTCGCCCAGCGGCATGCCCGTCAACTCCCTTACCTCACGGGCGAGATGGGCCTGGTCCGCGTAGCCGGAGAGAGCGGCCGTGGTGGCGAAGGCGGTGCCCGCGCGGGCCAGGGCGAGGGCGCGCTGGAGGCGGAGGATCCGGGCGAGGGTCTTGGGGCCGTAGCCGAAGGCGGCCAGGGAGAGGCGGTGCAGCTGCCGGGTGCCGAGGCCGGCCGCCTCGGCGGTGGCGGCGACGCTGCCGCCCGCGTCCAGGGCGGCGACGAGCCGGGTGAGCAGCGGGTCGGCAGGTCCGCCGCGCGCCGCCTGCCGCAGGGCCAGGGCCTCGAGCGCGGCGGCCGGGTCCCGGGCGGCGTCGACGCGGGCGGTGAACTCGCGCACCTCGGCCGCGGGCCACAGCTCGGCGAGGGGGACGCGCTGGTCGCGCAGTGCGTGCGCCGGTACCCCGAGCACCGCGGGGGCGCGGCCGGGCGGGAAGCGGACCCCGGCCATGGCGGCATCCTGGCCGAGGGGTCCTTCGGCGGCGCCGGGCCGGAAGGCGTGGGTGTCCGGGCCCGCCACGTAGAGGTGGCCGCGTACCCACAGCAGGTCCATGCAGCCGTCGGGCAGCACCGCGGAGACCGGGCCGGGGCCGGGTGTACGGCTCCAGACCTGGGCGCCGTCGAGGCGGGCGGGGCGTTCGCGGTACACGTCACCAGGCTACGCGCGGGCGCCGGACCGGGCTCACCGCTCCTCGGGGCCCGGGCCCTCCTGGTGCGGTTTGGCGTGGGTGCGCAGGCGTCCGGTGAGGTCGTCCGGGGGCAGGAACTTCGACCAGCGCTCGGGGAACTCGGAGGGCATGTCGGGGGCGTCGTCCTCGGCGGCCTCGTCGTCCTGGCCGTACTCCGTGGGGTGCGGGGCGGGACGCCGCGGGAGCCGCCTGAGGTGCGAGCCCTCCGGGGTCCTGGGGCCGCGGGCGGCGTGGGCCTCGCGGGCCGCCGCGGTGGCGACCGAGGGCCAGACCCGGTCGATCGCCGCGTTCACCGCGGCGCCCACCAGGACCGCGAAGGCGGAGACCCCGATCCACAGCAGTACCGCCACGGGTGCGGCGAGCGAGCCGTAGATGGAGGGGCCCTCGACGGTGTTGATCAGGTAGACCCGCAGGATGACGCTGCCGAGCACCCACATCGCGAGGGCCACGAGGGCGCCCGGGACGTCCTCCACC
Source organism: Streptomyces sp. SCSIO ZS0520 (assembly GCF_025643355.1). Taxonomy (NCBI): domain Bacteria; kingdom Bacillati; phylum Actinomycetota; class Actinomycetes; order Kitasatosporales; family Streptomycetaceae; genus Streptomyces; species Streptomyces sp. SCSIO ZS0520. Next base: position 821,534 of record NZ_CP092644.1, read on the forward strand.
CAGGGTGACTTGGCGGGCACCGAGACGTGGTAGAGCGTGGTGAGGAAGACCACCGAGAGGACCAGGACCACGGGCCAGTACAGGATCTGCACGGCCGTCTCCGACCAGGGCACGATCTGCACCACCGCGTCCGGGCCGGCGACCATCAGCGGCAGTGCCACCGAGCCGATGACCAGGGCGACGAGGAAGAGCAGGAAGGCGAGCAGGCGGGTCTTGACGATGCCGCGCTCCCCGTCGAGTCCGTACATCACCGTGATGGTGTCGATGAAGACGTTGACCGCCCGGGAGCCGGACCAGAGCGCGATCACGAAGCCGATCGAGATGACGTCGGGGCGGCCGCCCTTCAGGACGTCGTCCAGGATCGGCCGGGCTATCTCCTTGACGCCCTGGTCGGACAGGACGGTACGGGAGGCCTCCAGGAGGTTGGTCTGCAGGCTCGCGATGGTGTCGGTGCCGGTCCAGGCGTCCACGTAGCCGAGCAGGCCGACGATGCTGAGCAGCAGCGGCGGCACGGACAGCAGCGTGAAGAAGGCGGCCTCGGCGGCGAGGCCGAGGACCCGGTACTCGATGCAGGAGTTGACGGTGTCCTTGAGCAGCAGCCAGGCGGTCCGCCGTTTGGAGACGTTCCGGTAGAGGGCGCGGGCCCGGTGGAGCCGGCCCCCGGCGGGTGTTTCCTTAGCGTGCTGCACCTCCTTACCGTATCGGCATGGCAGCGCGCACTCATACCGTGACCAACCAGGCCCCGCCCCTGGTGGAATACGACGTCTTCACGGCGGACCGGGCCCTGGTGGAGGGCGTCGCACGGCATGCCGATCCCCTGCTCCTCGGCGAGATCCGGGAGGAGCTGTCCGGGCTGGGCCGCTCCGCGGGCTCCGCGCAGGTGCAGGAGTGGGCCGAGCTGGCCGACACCCACACCCCGCGGCTGCGCACCCACGACCGCTTCGGCAACCGCGTCGACGAGGTGGAGTTCCACCCCTCCTGGCACCGGCTGCTCGGCAAGGGCGTGGCCGCGGGGCTCACCGATGCCTGGACGCGGCCCGCCGGGCATCTGCGGCGCGCGGCGGGCTTCCTGATCTGGTCGCAGGCCGAGGCCGGCAACGGCTGCCCGCTGTCGATGACGCACGCCGCGGTGCCCGCGCTGCGCGCCGACCCGGCGCTGGCCGCCGTGTGGGAGCCGCTGCTGACCTCGCGGATCTACGAGCAGGGGCTGCGCCCGGCCGGGGAGAAAGCCGGGGTCCTGTTCGGGATGGGCATGACGGAGAAGCAGGGCGGCAGCGACGTCCGCGCCAACACCACCGAGGCCACCGCGCTGGCCGCCGAGGGCGAGTACACGCTCACCGGGCACAAGTGGTTCTGCTCGGCGCCCATGTCGGACGGCTTCCTGGTCCTCGCCCGGGCCGCGGGGGGCCTGACCTGCTTCCTGGTGCCGCGGGTGCTGCCCGACGGCAGCCGCAACGCCTTCGCCCTCCAGCGCCTCAAGGACAAGCTGGGCAACCGGTCCAACGCCTCCGGCGAGGTCGAGTTCGACGGGACCTGGGCGCGGCGGGTGGGCGAGGAGGGGCGCGGGGTGCGGACCATCATCGAGATGGTCGCGGCGACCCGGCTCGACTGCGTGCTGGGCTCCGCCGCCCTGATGCGGCAGGCCGTCGCGCGGGCCACCCACCACTGCGCCCACCGGGAGGCCTTCGGCGGGCGGCTGATCGACAAGCCGCTGATGCGCAACGTCCTCGCCGATCTGGCCCTGGAGTCGGAGGCGGCGACGGTGCTCGCGCTGCGGCTCGCGGCGGCCTGGGACGAGGGCGGCCCCCGCGAGCGCGCCCTGCTGCGGCTCGCGGTCCCGGCGGCGAAGTTCTGGGTCACCAAGCGGTGCACCCCGGTGACCGCGGAGGCCCTGGAGTGCCTGGGCGGCAACGGCTATGTGGAGGAGTCCGGGATGCCGCGGCTGCTGCGCGAGTCGCCGGTGAACTCGATCTGGGAGGGTTCGGGCAACGTCCAGTCCCTCGATGTCCTGCGGGCGCTGCAACGCGAGCCGGAGGCGGTGGCCGCCTTCCTGGAGGAGGTGGGCGCGGCCCGGGGCGCCGACCACCGGCTGGACACGGCGATCAAGGAACTGCTCACCGAGCTGGCCGACCTGGAGGGCATCGAGGCCCGGGCCCGCCGGGTCGTCGAGCGGATGGCCCTGGTCCTCCAGGGCTCCCTGCTCGTACGGCACGCCCCGGCCGAGGTCGCGGACGCCTTCTGCGCCTCCCGGCTCGGCCGCGACTGGGGCTCCGCCTTCGGCACCCTGCCGCGGGGGCTGCATCTGGCCGCGCTGGTGGAGCGGGCAAGGCCGGAGGTGTAGGGGGCGCGGCCCGGGGTGGAGCGGGCGCGGCCCGAGGTCTGAGACGGCTCGGGGTGCGCCGGGGCCCGCGGTCCCGGCACCGGCGGCCCGGCCGCCGGGACCCGGCTTCCGGCCGCGCCGCGGACGTGATTCGCTGGACGCCATGACCCTCACTGTCACCACCTGGTCCCTGGAGCAGAACTCACCGGACGAGCAGCGGCCCGCGAGCGCGCCCCGGGAGGAGGTGCGGATCGTCCGCGCCGAGGTGCCCTCCGCCGAGTTCAGCCGCTTCCTCTACACGGCGGTCGGCCAGGACGTGCGCTGGACGGACCGGCTCGGTCTCCCGTACGAGCAGTGGCAGCGGGAGATCTCAGGGCCCGGGGCGGAGACCTGGGTGGCCTCTGTGCGGGGGACGCCCGCCGGGTACGCGGAGCTGGCGGCCCGCGAGGAGGGCGTGGTGGAGATCGTCTACTTCGGCCTGATTCCGGCTTTCCGGGGGCGGGGCATCGGTGGCCATCTCCTCGGCATCGCGGTGGCGCGGGCCTGGGACCTGGCCGAGCGCCACCCGGGGCTGCCGCCGACCAAGCGGGTCTGGCTGCACACCTGCAGCAAGGACGGTCCGCACGCCATGGACAACTACCTGCGCCGGGGCTTCACGCTCTTCGACACGAAGGTGACCGAGGAGCCGGACACCGCGAACCCGGGCCCCTGGCCGGGCGCCTTCCCCGCCCCGCGGGACTGAGCCGGGGCCGGATCCCGGCCGGTCCGCACCGGCGGGCCCCGCCCGGGCCCGCACCGGGTCAAGACCGCGTACGGCCGATGTGACCACCACCACGCCATCCCACAGAACGAGACAATGCCGTCCACATAGTGGATGTCGGTGGACTCCTCTGAGATCGCCGTGCCACGCTTCCGTCATGTCTCGAGCTGGAATTGCCTTGGTGAGTCGGCGGCACGTCGACCTCGGCCGCCTGTCCAGCGCCATCTGTCCGGCGCGCTGACACCTCCAGCAGCACCCGAGAAACCTTTCCCCGTACTCGTGCAGAGCCGCACGTGCACCTTCGCACGCGCCCGTACCCGCACGTCAGAGCCGCCCCCAGCCTGTCCGAAGGACGTATCGCCATGGCTACCCCCCAGCAGTCCGACTCCGCCGCGCCGCGCCGCAAGGCGAGCCGCCATCGCGGCGAGGGTCAGTGGGCCGTGGGGCACCGCACTCCCCTGAACGGCAACGAGCAGTTCAAGAAGGACGACGACGGTCTCAACGTGCGGACGCGCATTGAGACGATCTACTCCCAGCGCGGATTCGACTCCATCGACCCCAGCGACCTCCGCGGCCGGATGCGCTGGTGGGGCCTGTACACCCAGCGCAAGCCCGGCATCGACGGCGGCAAGACCGCGATCCTGGAGCCGGAGGAGCTGGACGACAAGTTCTTCATGCTCCGGGTGCGCATCGACGGCGGCCGGCTGACCGCCCAGCAGCTGCGCGTCATCGGCGAGGTCTCCCAGGAGTACGCCCGCGGCACCGCCGATGTCACCGACCGGCAGAACATCCAGCTGCACTGGATCCGCATCGAGGACGTCCCGGCGATCTGGGAGAAGCTCGAAGCCGTCGGCCTGTCCACCACCGAGGCCTGCGGCGACTGCCCCCGCGTCATCATCGGCTCGCCGGTGGCGGGCATCGCCGCCGACGAGATCATCGACGGCACGCCCGCGGTGGACGAGATCCACGAGCGCTACATCGGCTCCAAGGAGTTCTCCAACCTGCCGCGGAAGTTCAAGACCGCCATCTCCGGCTCCCCGGTGCAGGACGTGGTCCACGAGATCAACGACATCGCCTTCGTCGGCGTCGAGCACCCCGAGCACGGCCCCGGCTTCGACCTCTGGGTCGGCGGCGGCCTGTCCACCAACCCGCGCCTGGCCGAACGGCTCGGCACCTGGGTCCCGCTGGCGGAGGTGCCCGATGTCTGGGCCGGGGTCGTGGGCATCTTCCGCGACTACGGCTACCGGCGGCTGCGCACCCGCGCCCGGCTGAAGTTCCTGATGGCCGACTGGGGCCCGGAGAAGTTCCGCCAGATCCTCCAGGACGAGTACCTGGGCCGGGAGCTGCTCGACGGCCCGCCCCCCGCCGAGCCCCGCTCCCGCTGGCGCGACCACATCGGCGTGCACCGGCAGCAGGACGGCACCTTCTACGTCGGCTTCGCCCCGCGGGTGGGCCGGGTCGACGGTGCCACCCTGGCGAAGATCGCCGACCTCGCCGCGGCGCACGGCTCCGACCGGCTGCGTACCACCGTCGAGCAGAAGATGATCATCCTCGACGTGGCCGAGGACCAGGTCGACTCGCTGGTCTCCGGTCTGGAGTCGCTCGACTTCCAGGTCAGGCCCTCGCCCTTCCGGCGCGGCACCATGGCCTGCACCGGCATCGAGTTCTGCAAGCTGGCGATCGTGGAGACCAAGGCCCGCGGTGCCGCGCTCATCGACGAACTGGAGCGCCGGATGCCCCAGTTCGAGGAGCCGGTCACCATCAACATCAACGGCTGCCCGAACGCCTGCGCCCGTATCCAGACCGCGGACATCGGCCTCAAGGGCCAGCTCGTCCTGGACGGGGACGGCAATCAGGTCGAGGGCTTCCAGGTGCACCTCGGCGGCTCGCTCGGCCTCCAGGCGGGCTTCGGCCGCAAGGTGCGCGGGCTGAAGGTCACCGCGGACGAACTGCCGGACTACGTCGAGCGCGTGCTCACCCGCTTCCAGGAGGAGCGCGAGGAGGACGAGCGCTTCGCCACCTGGGCGGCCCGCGCCTCCGCGGAGGCCCTGTCATGAGCGAGCGCGCGGCACCCTTCTACTGCCCCTACTGCGGCGAGGAGGACCTGCGGCCCGGCGAGCAGGGCCACGGCGCCTGGGAGTGCGCGGACTGCAACCGGGCCTTCCAGCTGAAGTTCCTCGGGCTGCTGGCCCGCGGGCTCACCCCGGGCGGCGGCCCGGGCGACGGAGGGGAGACGGCATGACGACGATCCCGACGGCGAGGGACCTCGAACCCCTCGCCGCACAGGCCGGCCGGGACCTCGAAGAGGCCTCGGCCCTCGACATCCTGCGCTGGGCGGCGGACACCTTCGGCGAGCGCTTCTGCGTGACCTCCTCGATGGAGGACGCGGTCGTCGCGCACCTCGCCTCGCGCGCCCTGCCCGGCGTGGACGTGGTCTTCCTGGACACCGGCTACCACTTCCCCGAGACCCTCGGCACCCGGGACGCGGTCGAGGCGGTGATGGACGTCAACGTCCTCACCCTCACCCCGCGGCAGACGGTCGCCGAACAGGACGCCGAGTACGGGCCGAAGCTGCACGACCGCGACCCGGACCTGTGCTGCGCGCTGCGCAAGGTGCAGCCCCTCCAGGAGGGCCTCGCCGGTTACCAGGCCTGGGCCACCGGGCTGCGCCGCGACGAGTCGCCGACCCGGGCGGACACCCCGGTCGTCGGCTGGGACGAGAAGCGGCAGAAGGTCAAGGTCTCCCCCATCGCCCGCTGGACCCAGGACGATGTCGAGGCCTACGTCGCCGAACACGGCGTACTGACCAACCCCCTGCTGACGGACGGCTACGCCTCCGTCGGCTGCGCGCCCTGCACCCGCCGGGTGCTGGAGGGCGAGGACGCACGTGCCGGCCGCTGGGCCGGAACCGGCAAGACGGAATGCGGGCTGCACGGATGAGCGACGAGAAGAAGCCGGGCGCGACGGTCTGGCTGACCGGGCTGCCGAGCGCGGGCAAGACCACCCTCGCGAACGAACTCGCGGGGCGGCTGCGCGCCGAGGGCCGCCGCACCGAGGTGCTGGACGGCGACGAGATCCGCGAGTTCCTCTCCGCGGGGCTCGGCTTCAGCCGCGAGGACCGGCACACCAATGTGCAGCGGATCGGCTTCGTCGCCGAACTCCTCGCCCGCAACGGCGTCCTGGTCCTCGTCCCGGTCATCGCCCCCTTCGCGGACAGCCGCGAGGCCGTCCGCAAGCGGCACCAGAGCCAGGGCACCGGCTACCTGGAGATCCATGTGGCCACCCCGGTCGAGGTCTGCTCCGTACGCGATGTGAAGGGCCTGTACGCGAAGCAGGCGGCCGGTGAGATATCCGGACTCACCGGAGTCGACGACCCCTACGAGGCACCCGTCTCACCGGACCTGCGGATCGCCTCGCACACCCAGAGCGTGCCGGAGTCCGCCGCGGACCTGTACGCGCTGCTGACCGAGAGGGGCCTGGCATGACGACGACGGCGACCAGCCCGCACGAGGGCACCGGCTCTCCCTACGCGCTCTCCCACCTGGACGCGCTCGAGTCCGAGGCGGTGCACATCTTCCGCGAGGTGGCGGGCGAGTTCGAGCGGCCGGTGATCCTCTTCTCCGGCGGCAAGGACTCCATCGTCATGCTGCACCTGGCGCTGAAGGCCTTCGCGCCCGCCGCGGTGCCCTTCTCCCTGCTGCACGTCGACACCGGGCACAACTTCCCCGAGGTACTGGAGTACCGGGACCGCACGGTCGCCGAGCACGGGCTGCGGCTGCATGTCGCCTCGGTGCAGGAGTACATCGACGCCGGGAAGCTGCGCGAGCGGCCGGACGGCACCCGCAACCCGCTGCAGACGGTGCCGCTGACCGACGCCATCCGCGAGCTGCGCTTCGACGCGGTCTTCGGCGGCGGGCGGCGCGACGAGGAGAAGGCCCGCGCCAAGGAGCGGGTGTTCTCGCTGCGCGACGAGTTCTCCCAGTGGGACCCGCGCCGCCAGCGCCCCGAGCTGTGGCAGCTCTACAACGGCCGCCACGCACCCGGCGAGCACGTCCGCGTCTTCCCGCTCTCCAACTGGACCGAGCTGGACGTCTGGCAGTACATCGCCCGGGAGCGGATCGCGCTGCCGGAGATCTACTTCGCCCATGAGCGCGAGGTGTTCCGGCGCCAGGGCATGTGGCTGACCGCCGGCGACTGGGGCGGCCCCCGCGAGGAGGAGCCGGTGGAGACCCGGCTGGTGCGCTACCGCACGGTGGGCGACATGTCCTGCACCGGCGCCGTGGACTCCGAGGCCACCACCCTGGCCGCCGTGATCACCGAGATCGCCGCCTCCCGGCTCACCGAGCGGGGCGCGACCCGCGCCGACGACAAGATGTCCGAGGCCGCGATGGAAGACCGCAAGCGCGAGGGGTACTTCTAGAGATGACCAGCATCAGCGAGCCGCTCGCCGGGCTCTCGGCGACCACCCTGCTGCGCTTCGCCACCGCCGGATCCGTGGACGACGGCAAGTCGACCCTGGTCGGACGGCTGCTGCACGACTCCAAGTCGGTGCTGACCGACCAGCTGGAGGCCGTCGAGCGGGTCTCCCTCGGCCGCGGCCAGGAGGCACCCGACCTCGCCCTGCTCACCGACGGGCTGCGGGCCGAGCGCGAGCAGGGCATCACCATCGACGTGGCCTACCGCTACTTCGCCACCGCCCGGCGCCGGTTCATCCTCGCGGACACCCCCGGGCATGTGCAGTACACCCGCAACATGGTCACCGGCGCCTCCACCGCCGAGCTGACCGTGATCCTGGTCGACGCCCGCAACGGCGTGGTCGAGCAGACCCGCAGGCACGCCGCGATCGCCGCCCTGCTGCGGGTGCCGCACGTGGTCCTCGCGGTCAACAAGATGGACCTGGTCGACTACCGGGAGTCCGTCTTCGCCGCCATCGCCGAGGAGTTCACCGCCTACGCCGGGGAGCTGGGCGTCCCCGAGATCACCGCGATCCCGATCTCCGCGCTCGCCGGGGACAATGTCGTGGAGCCCTCCGCGCACATGGACTGGTACGGCGGCCCCACCGTCCTCGAACACCTGGAGACCGTCCCGGTCAGCCACGACCTGGCCGAGTGCCACGCCCGCCTTCCGGTGCAGTACGTGATCCGGCCGCAGACCGCCGAGCACCCCGACTACCGCGGCTACGCGGGCCAGATCGCCGCCGGGACCTTCCGGGTCGGCGAGGAGGTCACGGTGCTGCCCTCCGGCCGCAGCTCGACGATCACCGGGATCGACGTACTCGGCGAGCCGGCCGAGGCCGCCTGGACCCCGCAGTCGGTGACCCTGCTACTCGCCGACGACATCGACATCTCCCGCGGCGACCTGATCGTGCCGAGCCACGATGTGCCGCCCGCCTCGCAGGACATCGAGGCCACCGTCTGCCATGTGGCCGACCAGCCGCTGACCGTCGGGCACCGGGTGCTGCTCAAGCACACCACCCGTACCGTCAAGGCGATCGTCAAGGAGATCCCCTCCCGGCTGACCCTGGACGACCTCTCCCAGCACCCGGCGCCCGGGCAGCTGGTCGCCAACGACATCGGCCGGGTGAAGGTGCGTACCGCCGAACCGCTCGCCCTGGACGCCTACAAGGACTCCCGCCGCACCGGCTCCTTCCTGCTGATCGACCCGGCCGACGGCACCACGCTGGCCGCCGGGATGGCGGGCGAGTCCTTCGCGGCCGAGGCGGCGAAGGACGTCCGGCCGGACGACGAGGGCTGGGACTTCTGAGATGCGACTGCCCGGATTCTTCGTGACGTTCGCCAAGGAGGGCGGCCGCGTCGGCAGCGGCGCCCTCGGCAGCGGACAGGGCGGGGTCGCGCGATGTGTGCGCTGACGTACGCGCACTGCCTGCGCGCCCGCACCCCCCGCACACCTTCCGAACCTGCCGATCTCCCGGCCGCGCCGTAGCCGCGCCGTGCCGGTCCGACGAGAGGACCCCCTCCCGTGCCAGCCCACAGAACGACCCTGCGCCGCGGCCTGACCGCCCTGGCCGCCCTGCCCCTGCTCGCCCTGGCCGCCACGGCCTGCGGCTACGGGTCCGAGTCGGACGACAGCTCCGAGAACCAGAAGGTCGCCGACGGGGCGAAGAAGATCGACGGCCTCGACTCCGTCAAGATCGGCTACTTCCCGAACCTGACGCACGGAACGGCGCTGGTGGGCGTGGAGCAGGGCTTCTTCCAGAAGGCCCTGGGAGGCACCAAGGCCTCCTACGCCACCTTCAACGCCGGTCCCTCGGAGATCGAGGCGCTCAACGGGAAGTCGATCGACATCGGCTGGATCGGCCCCTCCCCCGCGATCAACGGCTACACCAAGTCCCAGGGCAAGAACCTGCGCATCATCGGCGGCTCGGCCTCCGGCGGGGTGAAGCTGGTGGTCAATCCGAAGAAGATCAAGACCCTGGACGACATCAAGGGCAAGAAGATCGCGACCCCGCAGCTCGGCAACACCCAGGACGTGGCCTTCCTCAACTGGATCGCCGAGAAGGGCTGGAAGGTCGACGCGCAGAGCGGCAAGGGCGATGTCACCGTCGTGCGCAGCGACAACAAGGTGACCCCGGACGCCTTCAAGGGCGGCTCCCTCGACGGCGCCTGGGTGCCGGAGCCGACCGCTTCGAAGCTGGTCTCCGATGGCGGCAAGGTGCTGCTCGACGAGGCCGACCTGTGGCCGGACAAGAAGTTCGTGATCACCAACATCATCGTGCGGCAGGGCTTCCTCAAGGAGCACCCGAAGGCGGTCGAGGCCGTGCTGAAGGCCGCCGTCGACGCCAACGAGTGGATCGGCAAGAACCCGGACAAGGCCAAGGCCTCGGCGAACAAGCAGCTGGAGGCGGACTCGGGCAAGGCGCTGCCGCCCAAGGTGCTCGACCCGGCGTGGCAGTCGATCCAGTTCACCAACGACCCGCTCGCCGCCACCCTCGACACCGAGGCGGACCACGCGGTCAAGGCCGGGCTCCTGGAGAAGCCGAACCTCAAGGGCATCTACGACCTCAGCACCCTCAACAAGGTCCTCGCGGAACGGGGCGGCAAGCCGGTCGACGACGCCGGTCTCGGCGTCCGCTGATCCCGTACCCGACGAGTCCCCAGGAGGTGACGACCATGGCCACATCCACGACCCTCGCCAAGGCCGACGAGTCCGTGGCCCACGCGGCACGTCTCGATCATGTCTCGAAGTCCTTCCCGGGCCCGAGCGGACCGCAGCTCGTCCTGGACGACATCAGCCTCGATGTCGCGCCCGGCGAGTTCGTCACCCTCCTGGGGGCCTCCGGCTGCGGAAAGTCCACCCTGCTCAATCTGGTGGCCGGGCTCGACCGGCCCACCGCGGGCTCCCTCACCACCGACGGCCGCCCCGCCCTGATGTTCCAGGAGCACGCGCTCTTCCCCTGGCTGACCGCCGGGAAGAACATCGAACTCGCCCTGAAACTGCGGGGGGTCGCCAAGGCGGAGCGCCCCGGGAAGGCGCGGGAACTGCTCGAGCTGGTGCGTCTGAAGGGCGCGTACGGCAAGCGGGTGCACGAGCTCTCGGGCGGGATGCGCCAGCGGGTGGCCCTGGCCCGCGCGCTGGCCCAGGAGAGCAAGCTGCTCCTGATGGACGAGCCCTTCGCGGCGCTCGACGCCATCACCCGGGACGTCCTGCACGACGAACTGACCCGCATCTGGGCCGAAACCGGTGTCTCGGTCCTCTTCGTGACGCACAACGTCCGCGAGGCCGTCCGGCTCGCCCAGCGGGTGGTCCTGCTCTCCTCCCGGCCGGGCCGGATAGCCCGCGAGTGGACCGTCGACATCCCCCAGCCGCGCCGCATCGAGGACGCCCCCGTCGCCGAACTGTCCCTCGGCATCACCGAAGTCCTGCGCGAGGAGATCCGCCGTCATGGCCAGCACTGAGACGAAGACGACGGAGCGCACGGGACTCGCCGGTATCGAGGCGGGCCTCGACGCCCTGGAGTCCACGGCGACCGGCCGTACGCCCTGGCGGCAGACCTTCACCGAGAAGATCCTGCCCCCGGTGATCGCGGTGGCCGTCGTCCTGGTGGTCTGGCAGGCGCTGATCTCGCTGAAGATCGTGGACGACCCCACCAAGCTGCCCTCGCCCGGGGCGGTCTGGGACCAGTTCGAGGAGTCCTGGCGCAAGGGCGAACTGCTCGGCTACATCTGGACCAGCGTCTCGCGCGGCCTCCTCGGCTTCGCCTTCGCCCTACTCATCGGCACCCCGCTGGGGCTGCTCGTGGCCCGGGTGAAGTTCGTCCGCGCGGCCATCGGGCCCATCCTCTCCGGGCTCCAGTCGCTGCCGTCGGTGGCCTGGGTGCCGCCCGCGGTGATCTGGCTGGGCCTCAACAACTCGATGATGTACGCGGTGATCCTGCTCGGCGCCGTGCCCTCCATCGCCAACGGCCTGGTCTCCGGGGTCGACCAGGTCCCGCCGCTGTTCCTGCGGGCGGGCCGCACCATGGGCGCGACCGGGCTGAAGGGCGTCCGGCACGTCCTGCTGCCCGCCGCGCTGCCCGGCTATGTGGCGGGCATGAAGCAGGGCTGGGCGTTCTCCTGGCGCTCGCTGATGGCGGCGGAGATCATCGCCTCCTTCCCCGATCTGGGCGTGGGGCTCGGCCAGTTGCTGGAGAACGGCCGCAACGCGCTCGACATGGCGATGGTCTTCGAGGCGATCCTGCTCATCCTCTTCGTCGGCATCGCCATCGACCTGCTGATCTTCAGCCCCCTGGAGCGCTGGGTGCTCCGCAGCCGCGGACTCCTCGTCAAGAGCTAGGAGAACAGCCCGCCCGCTCCGGAGAAGAGGCCCCGGCCCCTCCCTTGCCACTCCCCCGAAAGGCCCGCACGTGCACGCTCCCGCCCTCGTCGTCATCGCCCACGGCAGCCGCGATCCGCGGCATGCCGCGACGGTGCACGCCCTGGTGGAGAGCGTGCGCGCGCTGCGCCCCGGGCTGCGGGTGGAGACGGCCTTCCTGGAGTTCACCGTCCCCTCCGTCCCGGCCGCCCTCGGGCGCCTGGCGGCGGAGGGGGTACGGGACGTCATCGCCCAGCCCCTGCTGCTGAGCCACGCCTTCCACGCCAAGTCCGACATCCCCGCGGTCCTGCACAGGGCCCGCGGGGGCCTGCGCATCCGCCAGGCCGAGGTGCTCGGCCCCTCGCCGCTGCTGCGCACCGCCCTGGAGCGCCGCCTCGCCGAGGCCGGGGTGCGTCGCGCCGACCGGTCCCGTACCGGGGTGGTGCTCGCCGCCGCGGGCTCCTCTGACCCGGCGGCGCTCGCCGTGATCGAACGCCTCGCCCGCGACTGGCAGTCCACCGGCGGCTGGCAGGCGGTACTGCCCGCCTACGCCTCCGCCTCACTCCCCCGCACCGAGGACGCGGTACGGGAGCTGCGGTCCCGGGGCGCCGAGCGGGTGGCCGTCGCCCCGTACGTCCTCGCCCCCGGGTTCCTGCCGGACCGGATCGCCGCCGGGGCCGCGGAGGCCGAGGTGCTCGCCGGGGTGCTCGGCGCCGCGCCCGAGGTGACCAGGCTGCTGCTGCGCCGCTACGAGCAGGCCCTGCTGCCGGTGCCGGCCGCGCTCGGCGCCTAGCGGTCCCGGAGCGGGCCCGCCCCAGGGCCACCGCGGGGCAACGGCCGAGCGGCGCACCGGCCCTCCCCTGGCGCCTCCTCAGCCGAAGTCGATGCCGCCCGCCCGGGCCCGCTTGAGCTCGAAGAAGTCGGGGTTGCGGGCCAGCACCCGGAAGCTGTCGAAGAGTTCGACCGCCGCCGGGCCGCGGGGGGTCGCGCGCAGGACGGGGCCGAACCAGACCGCGCCGTCGACATGCAGGGTCGGGGTGCCGACATGGCCCTCGGTGCCGGGGAGGAGGGCCGCCTCGTGGCTGCGGCGGACCGCCTCGTCCCAGGAGGGGTCGTCGGCCGCGGCGGCGAGGGAGGCGGGCAGCCCGGTCTCCGCGAGGGCGGTGGTGATGGCCCCGTCGTAGTCGCGGTCCTGACCCCGGACGTACCCCGGGAAGTGGAAGCACTTACCGAGGGCGGTGTACAGCTCGCGCAGGATCTCCTCGCCCTTGGCCTCGGTGGCGGCCACCGCCACCCGCGCCACGCGGAGGGACTGGTCCACGGCCCTGCGCTGCCAGTCGGGGAGCTGCCTGCCCTCGTTGTGCAGATACAGGCTCATGAGGTGCAGGCGCAGATCGAGCGGGCGCTGCCGCTCGACTTCGAGGAGCCAGCGGTAGGTGATCCAGGTGTACGGGGACACGGGGTCGAACCAGAAGTCGACGCGGGGGGTTTCCTCGGTGGTCATGGTGGCGACGTTAGTCCTCAACTCCCTCTGGTGTCCCGGGTGTTGCGGCCCCGGCGGGCCCCGGCTCACTCCTCGGTCAGCTCCACCAGCTTGAGGACGGTGTTCCAGTTCCGGGTGGTGGCGACCAGTCCCCTGGTGAAGGCGGGCCGGGCCAGCGCCGGGGCCAGCTTGGAGCGTCCGAGGCCCTCGGGGGCGTAGAGGTAGAGGACGCGGTCGCCGAGCCGGAACTCCTCGGGGAGGAACTGCGCGGGGTCGAGCGCGGCGAAGCGGGACTCCTCGACCGGCTCCGAGTAGTAGGTGGCGTGCAGTTGGCGGCCTTCGAGGCGCTCGGCGGGGAAGGGGCAGCCCTCGGCCACGGCCCGCAGATAGCCGTGGTCGCGCACCAGGCACTCCACCGCGAAGCCGTACTCCCTGGCGACGGCCCGGCCCAGCTCGGCGGCGAGGGCCCCGGTGTCCTGCTCCTCGCTGCGGAAGACCGCGTTGCCGCTCTGCAGATAGGTGCGCACCTCCCGGTGCCCGAGGCCTTCGAGCAGGGCGCGCAGCCCGGCCATCGGCAGCTTCTTGCCGCCGCCCACGTTGATGCCGCGCAGCAGCGCCGCGTATGTCGTCATGCGGGCCACGATAGGACGGCCCACTGACACCGCCCGCCCGGAGCGCGCACCCCGCCGCAGGACGGGCGCAGCCGAGGGACCACCGGCGTGCGGGGCGGACGGGCGGGCGCACGAGAAGGCGGTCGTCGCGCCCCGTGGGGGCGGGCGCGACGACCGCCTGCTCACCGGTGCGGCCCGGGAGCGTCCTCCCGGGCCGACCCGTTGTGCTGTTACTCCACGACCTTCAGGAGCTTGTTCGGCGTGCCCTCACCCGGGTTGCTGATCTTGTCCGGGGTGGCACCGTCGGTCAGCGCCGTGGCGACGTCGGCCGGGGCCGCGTCGGGGTGGCCGGCCAGGTACAGGGCCGCCGCGCCCGCGACGTGCGGGGTCGCCATCGAGGTGCCGGAGATGGTGTCCGTGGCCTCGTCGTCGGTGTTCCAGGCGGAGGTGATGTCCGTGCCCGGGGCGTAGATGTCGACGGCCTCACCGTAGTTGGAGAAGTCCGACTGCTCGTCGTCCTTGGTCGAGGAGGCGACCGTGATGGCCTCGGGGACGCGGGCGGGCGAACCCTCGGTCGGGGAGGACTCGTTGCCCGCGGCGACCGCGTAGGTCACGCCGGACTCGATCGACTTCTGCACGGCCGCGTCCAGGGCCTCGTCGGCGCCGCCGCCGAGGCTCATGTTGGCGACCGAGGGGCCCTCGTGGTTCTCGGTGACCCAGTCGATGCCCGCGACGACCTGCTCGGTGGTGCCCGAGCCGTTCTCGTCGAGCACGCGGACGGCGACGATCTTCGCCTTCTTGGCCAGGCCGTACTTGGCACCGGCGATGGTGCCCGCGACGTGGGTGCCGTGGCCGTACTCGTCGTTGGCGTCGTCGTCGTTGTCGACGGCGTCGAAGCCGGAGGAGGCGCGGTCCTCGAAGTCGGTGTGCGTGTAGCGCACGCCGGTGTCGATGACGTACGCGGTGACGCCCTCACCCGCGGAGTCCGGGTAGTTGTAGGCGTTGTCGCCCGCGGTGTCCTCCTGGTCGACCCGGTCCAGACCCCACGACGGCGGGTTCTCCTGGGTGGCGCTGATGGAGAACTTGTGGCTCTGGACGACCTTCTCGACCGCCGGGTCGGCGGCGAGGCGCTTGGCCTCGGAGGTGCTCAGGCCGGTGGCGGAGAAGCCGTTGACCGCGGAGTCGAAGCCGCGCTTGAAGGTGCCGCCGTACTCCTTGGCGAGGCCCTTGCCCTCGGAGGCGGCCTTGATCTTCGCGCCGCCCTTGAGCATGACGATGTAGCTGCCCTTGATGGCGCCCTTGGCCTCGGTGCCGTAGACCTTGCCCTCGGCGGGGGCCGCACCGGCGACCGATCCGGCGAAGACGGAGACGCCGACGGCCATGCCCGCGGTGGCGATGGCGGCGGTCAGCTTGAGGGAACGCGAACGCTTGTGAGTTGCCATGAAGAGAGGTCTCCTCGTGGTGTGTGGGGGGATCCGGGGATCGCGCAAGCTTTGCTGTCGCAAGCCCCGTACTCCCGGAGAATCTCCGGGTGTTGGGACGAAACCCTGACCGATTGTCGGGGCCAGATCAAGACCTTCATACAGCTGTGACGTTTTCAACAAGCGGCTGTAATAACAAATCACCCCGCTCCCGGCAGAGCCGACATCCCGCTCCGCCGCGGTGTGACCTGGGCAACGTGAAGCCCATCTAGGTGTAAGGGGCCTGGATCCTTCCCCGTACGGAGCCGACCTGTCCCCTGGGAGGAGGGGCCGCGGCGGCGGTTCACCTGCCGGCACGAGGAAGGGCGGACGGGACGGCCGTAAGTTTTCCGTGAAGGCGACGGCGCGGTGCCGTCCCAGGCACAGCTAGGGGGAGAGCCCGTCATGGGGAACACACACGCGCGGGTCCGGGGCATAGCCGCCCGGGCCGGGGGATGGAGCGCGCGGCACCGGTGGGCCGCGGTCGGCATCTGGGTGCTCTTCGTCGTCCTGTCCCTGGGGATCGGCACCGCGGTCGGCTCGGTCGAAGTCAAGGACAGCGACCAGCTCAGCGGCGAGACCAGCCGGGCGGCACAGATCGTCGAGGAGGCGGGCATCGAGGAACCCGCCAGCGAGAACGTCCTCCTCCAGTCGAAGGACAAGGGACCGAAGGCCACGGACCCGGAGTTCCGCAGCGCCGTCGCCGCGGTGATCAAGGCGGTCCGGGGCACCGGCGAGGCGGTCGACGTCACCTCGCCCTACACCGCGAAGACGATCTCCGCGGACGGGCGCAGCGCGCTGGTCCAGTTCGACATGCGCGGGGAGGCGGACACCGCCGGGGACCGGGTGGAGCCGGTGCTCGACGCGGTCGCCGGGGTGCAGGAGAAGCACCAGGGGCTGCTGATCGAGGAGATCGGCGGCGCCAGCATGAACAAGACCTTCGACGACGCCTTCGGTGACGACTTCCAGCAGGCGGAGATCTCGGCGGTGCCGGTCGCCCTCGGCATCCTGCTCATCGCCTTCGGCGCGCTGGTCGCGGCGCTGCTTCCGGTGGCGCTCGCGGTCACCGCGATCATGGCGACGATGGGTCTGATGGCCGTGGTCAGCCATGTCCAGCCGATGAGCGAGACCGCCAGCTCGGTGATGCTCCTGGTGGGCATGGCGGTCGGCGTCGACTACTGCCTCTTCTACCTGCGGCGGGAACGCGAGGAGCGGGCCGCCGGACGGGACGCGGCCACCGCGCTGCGGATCGCGGCGGCGACCAGCGGCCGGGCCGTGATGGTCTCCGGTGTCACGGTGTGCGTGGCGATGGCGGGCATGCTCTTCACCGGGCTCGCCGAGTTCGAGGCGATGGGCCTCGCCTCGCTGATGGTGGTCGCGGTCGCGATGGTCGGTTCGGTGACGGTGCTCCCGGCGCTGCTCTCGCTGCTCGGCGAGCGCGTGGAGAAGGGCCGTATCCCCTTCCTGGGCCGCCGGGGCCGCCGGACGGGCGGCGGCGAGAGCAGGCTGTGGCGCGGGGTGCTGCGGGTGGTGCTCGCCAAGCCGGCCGTCTCGCTGGGCGTCGCCACCTGCGCCCTGCTCGCGGTCGCGGCCCCGGCGCTCGGGATGAAGACGCAACAGCTCACCCTGGACCAGGAGTTCGGCAAGGACCTGCCGATCGTCGCCACCTACGACCGCCTCAACAAGGCCTTCCCCGGCGGCAGCGACCCGGCCGAGGTGGTGGTCACCGCCGAGGACATCACCTCCCCCGCCGTCCGCGGCGCCCTGGAGGACTTCCGCAGCCAGGTGGTCAAGGCGGGCGCCTCGCACGGTCCGGTGGACGTCAAGGTGCACGAGAAGCAGAACATCGCCTTCGTCTACGTACCGCTGATCGGCGGTTCGGACATGGACAAGGCCGAGCACAGCCTCCAGGTGATCCGGGACGAGGTGCGCCCCGCGACCCTCGGCAAGGTCGACGGGCTGGAGGCGCCGGTGACCGGTCAGGTGGCGGGCTCGCACGACTTCAACGAGCAGCTGGTGGGCTCGGTCGCCCCGGTCTTCGTCTTCGTGGTGGTCTTCGCCTTCGGCCTGATGCTGCTCTGCTTCCGCTCGCTGACGATCGCGCTCACCTCGATCGTGCTCAACCTGCTCTCGGTGGGCGCGGCCTACGGCATCCTGGTCGCCGTCTTCCAGCACGGCTGGGGCGCCTCGCTGGTGGGTGCCGAGGGCGTGGGGGCGATCGTCACCTGGCTGCCGCTCTTCCTCTTCGTCATCCTCTTCGGCCTGTCGATGGACTACCACGTCTTCGTGGTCTCCCGGATCCGCGAGGCGAAGGTGCGCGGGCGCAGCACCAAGGACGCGATCACGCACGGCGTGGTGACCACGGCCGGTGTGGTGACCAGCGCGGCGGTGATCATGGTCGCGGTCTTCGCCATCTTCGGCACGCTGTCCATGCAGTCGATGAAGCAGATGGGTGTCGGCCTCGCCGCGGCGGTCCTGATCGACGCCACGGTGATCCGCGGGGTGCTGCTGCCCTCGGTGATGGCCCTGCTCGGCGAGCGCAACTGGTATCTGCCGAAGTGGATGCACCGCCTGCCGGACCTGACCCACGACGAGCCGGAGCCGCCCGCGGCCCCGGAACCGCCGCGGCCGGCCCAGGACCATCGGGTCGGGGTCTGAGCGGGGCGCGGGGACGGACGGGCTCGTAGGTGAGCGGAAGCGTCCTGGGAAGTACGTAGGAAGCGGAGCCTCGACAAGAAGAGGAGCCCCCGGGGAGCGGAGTCCGTATACGCGGAGTCCGTATAAGTAGGGAGAAGCTCCTGAGGGGCGGTACGAGAAGCGGTGCGCGGCCGGGAGTTGTCCCGGCCGCGCACCGCTTCTCGTTCTGCCGTGGCGGTGCCGCTCAGGCGGCGACCGTCACCCCGGGCCGGTCGAAGGAGTCCAGGGTCCGCGCGAAGTCACGCGTGGAGAGCAGCAGCTTGTAGATGATGGCGAGTTCGAAGACGAGCAGCAGGGCGCCGGAGGCCAGGGCGACCGGCAGCACCGCGTCGCACAGCGGGCCGACGATGAAGACGCCCATCTGGAACTCGATGCCGCTGATCAGGTGCGGCCGGATGCGGTGGCGCAGCAGGAAGGAGCGCAGCCGCAGATAGGCGGGGAACTTGCGCCGGAACTCCTGCTGGAGGTCGACCACTTGGGCCTTCTTGGGAAGCGCCGCGCCTTCCTCCGGCTCCTCGGCCCCGCTGTGGGCCAGGCCGGTCTCCGGGTGGACCGGTCCGGCCTCCGGGTGGCTCCGCTCCGACTGCTCGGCCGCGGCGGCCGCCGCCCTGCCGAGGTCCTGCTCGATGTCGGCCTCGGGGTTGTCGCGGAGCAGGTCCTCCATGAAGGCGAGCGAGTCCGCGTCCTGGGCGCGGCGGGCCTCCCTGATGCGCGACTTGATCTGCTTGCGCATCGTGTGGCGGGTCTTGAAGATCTCCAGGGAGTTGATGTAGCGCAGCCCGTCGAGGAAGACGACCACGGCGGCGAGCCAGATGTAGCGGGTCTCCCCGGTGCGGTTGTACTGCCCGGCCGCGAGGGCCAGCGCGCAGGCCATCACCCGGATCCGGTCGAAGACGAAGTCCAGCCAGGCGCCGAACACCGAGCCCTGGCCGGTGAGCCGGGCGACCTTCCCGTCCATGCAGTCGAGCAGGAAGCTCAGGTGGTAGACGAGGGCGCCCGCGATCAGCCAGCGCCAGTCACCGAGCAGGAAGAAACCGGCCGAGACCAGGCCGAGCAGGAAGGCGCCCCAGGTGATCTGGTTGGGCGTGATCCTGGTGCGCAGCGCGACCTGGCGGACCAGTGGGGTGGCCAGTGGGTCGACGAGCATCACTGTCCACCACGCGTCCCGCTTCTTCTGCGTGAGGCGGCGCACTTCGGCGAGGGGGGGTATGTCTTGGCGCATGCTCTGCTTCCCGGCGTTCGAATGGAATTCACCTCACGCTAGAAAGCGGTTCACCGAAGGTACAAGAGCGTGCTCGTACAACCCTTTCCCCGTGCAACATGTCGTACGGGGTGAGCGTGGTCCCTAGGGTTTTCCCAACTCGGCCTCGTTACCCCAGCGTTATGTCTTGATCCTTCCGTGACGCGATCTCCCCGCTCGCTGCACAGAAACGAGGCAACCGGGCGCCCGGGCGAGGCAGTTCAGCCTCCGCGGGCGCCCGGGACCCTTACCGCAGCTCGGCCTCGATCAGATCGGCGGCGCGCGAGGTGCCGCCCTCGGCCGCGGTCTGCTTGCTCAATTCCGCAAGCCGCCGGGCGACCTCGGGGTCGTGGGCGAGGGCGAGCACGGCCTCCCGCAGCGCCTCCGGGGTCACCTCCTCCATCGGCAGATGACGCGCCACGCCGAGACCTTGCAGGATGTCGGCGTTGCCGAACTGGTCGACGGCCTGCGGTACGGCCACCATCGGCGTCCGGGTGGCGATGCCCTCCTGGCTGCCCCCCGCGCCCGCGTGGGTGAGGAAGGCGTCGGCCTGTTCCAGTACGGACAGCTGGGGCACCCAGGAGTGGACCTCGATGTTGTCCGGGATCTCCCCGAGCTCCTGCGGCCTGACGAACTTCCCGATCTGGAGCACCACATGCCAGCCGGGCAGCGCACCGAAGGCCTCGACGCAGTCGCGGTAGAAGTCCGGCTGCTTGGTGAAGCTCGAACCGAGCGAGACGAGGAGGACGTTCTCCGCGTCGGCCGGACGCTGCCAGGCCGTCTCCGCCCGGCGGCCGCCGCAGGTGCCGACGAAGGTGTAGACGCTCTCGTCCACCCGGTCCGCCTCGGGCTGGAGCGCCTTGGGGATGAGCGCGAGGCAGCGGTCCGGGCGGCCCATGAAGCGTTCGACGTCGATGTCCAGGCCGTTCTCCCGCAGCCAGCCCTCGAAGGTCTCGTAGAAGGCGCGGCCGCGCTCGGTCTGCTTGAGCGGTTCGAAGGTGGGCCTGCCGACCTCCTCCTCGTACCCCTCCCAGGCGACCAGATTCGGCGAGAGCTGGACGATCGGCACCGACCAGCGGTGGGCGAGCACCCGGGCCGGGTAGGCGGTGATGTCGTAGAGGACCAGATCGGGGCGGTCCTCGCCGTAGGCCTCGATGAGCTGGGGCAGGGCCTGGACGGCGTCGGTGAGGAAGGGCTCGATGTTGTCGATCAGCTCGGTGCCCCAGGCGTCGGGGTCCTCGTCGGTCGGCAGGGTGGAGTTCCACAGCACGGGCTCGGCGCCGGTCTCGGCCACCAGCTCGGCGAACTGGGGCGGGATCGCGTAGGTCACGCGGTGGCCGCGGGCGACCAGCTCCCGGATCACCTCCAGGCTCGGGTTCACATGCCCGTGCGCGGCGATGGAGAACATGGCGATATGGGCGGGCTTGATACCTGGGGCAGTCATGCGGCCACCATAAGGCGAGACGAAACGTCTCGTCCACTCGATTGACCGGCGGTACGGGACCGGGCCTGCACGAGGGGAGCACCCGGCCCGGCGCGGGGCGGCGCGGCCGACTACGGGCTACCGGCACCCGGCGCAGCCCCCTCAGCGCTGATAGCGCGCGAGCACCAGATTCCCGTCGTCCTCCAGGCGGGCCTTGAGTTCCCGGAGGCCGATGGCGCCGCTGAAGAACTCCTGGAAGGCGGGGGTCGCCACCTTGTCCTTCCACTCCGGGTAGCCGCGCACGGTCTGCGCGGGCGCGGGGCTCAACTGCCGGGCCAGGGCGGTGCCGAGGGACCAGTCGTTCTTACGGGTGTGCAGGGCGGGGTCGGCGAGGGCCGCGGTGCCGGTCGGCAGCATCCAGTCGCCGCGGGCGAGCCGGACCATGTTCGGGGGCCGCAGGAAGAAGTCGATGAAGGCCATCGCCTCCTTCTTGTGCGGGCTGTCCTCGGCGATGGAGAGGGTCTGCGGGCTGACCCCCTGGGCGAGCCCCGCGCTGCCGGCCGGGGCGGGCAGCACCTGCCAGTCGAAGCCCTTCGGCGCCTGCTGGACGACCTGCTGCCGGAAGGAGAAGCCGAGCGGGACCATGGCGTACCTGCCGCCGAAGAAACCGGGCAGCGTGTCCGAGGCGCTCATGCCGAGGGTGCTCCCACTGGCGCTGCGGTCGCTGTTCACCTGGGCCCGCACGGTACGCGGCATGACCTGGTCCCCGGCCTCGAAGCGGACCTCCGCCTTGCCCTCGGCGTCGCGGTGGAACATCCGGCCGCCCGAGGAGAGCCCGAGGTTGAGGGTGGCCGAGACCGGCTCCTTCAGCGGCCAGGCCACCCCGTAGCGGCCCTTGCCGGAGAGCCGCTCGGTGACCCGGCGGAACTCCGGCCAGCTCCAGGGCTTCTCCGGCGTCGGGATGCGCACCCCGGACTCGCGCAGCCAGCGGGAGTTGGCGAGCAGCACCCGCGGCTCCTGGAGGAAGGGCACCCCGTAGACGCCGTCCTGGAATTCGGCGGTGCGCCAACTGCGCGCGGGGATGTCCTCCTTGAGCCGCCGGGGCAGCAGCTTGCTCAGGTCGGCGAGGTAGCCCCCGTAGGCGAAGTCGGCGAGGTCGTCGGAGGAGTCGTGGACGATGTCCGGTGCCTCGCCGCCCTCGAAGGAGGTGAGCAGCTGGTCGTGGATGGTGTCCCAGCTGCCCTGGACGTACTCGACCTGCACCTTCGGGTGGCGGGCGTTCCACTCCTCGACCAGCTTCTTGTTGATCTCCACGGACTCCTGCTGCCAGGCGAGCGACTGGAAGCGGAGCCGGACCACCCCGTCGTCGCCGCCGTCGCCGTCCGAGGAGCAGCCGGTGAGCAGCAGCGCGAGGACGGTCAGGAGCGCGGCGGCGAGCCGGGCGAGGACCGGGACGCGGCGGGTGCGGGAGGTGCGGCGGGCGGTCATCGGCTGCTCGGTCATCAGCTCTTCACCGCCCCGGTGAGCATGCCGCTGGTGAGGCGGCGCTGGATCAGGGCGAAGACGAGGAGGGAGGGCAGCGTGGCGAGCAGCGCGGCGGCGGCCAGCGGGCCGAGGTCGGCGACGCCCTCGGCGCCCAGGAAGTGGGTGAGGACCACGGGCAGGGTCTGTTTCTCCGGGGACTTGAGCAGGACCAGGGCGAAGAAGAACTCGTTCCAGGCGCTGATGAAGGCGAAGAGCGCGGTGGCCACGATCCCGGGGGCGAGCAGCGGCACCGTCACCGAGATGAGGGTGCGCAGCCGCCCGGCGCCGTCCATCGCCGCCGCCTCCTCCAGCTCGACCGGGACCGCGCGGACGTAGCCCATCAGCATCCACAGCGCGAAGGGCAGCGCCCAGACCACGTAGACCACGATCAGGCCGGGGACGGAGTCGATCAGCCGCAGGTTCTTCAGGATCAGGAAGAGCGGGATGATGATCAGGACGAACGGGAAGGCCTGGCTGACGATCACCCAGCCGGTCGCCGCGCGGGAGAAGAGCCCCGGGCGGCGGGCGAGCACATAGGCCATCGGCGTGGCGAGGAGCACCGCGAGCACGGCCGCGGAGACCGCCGCCACAAGGGAGTTGAGGGCGGCGTCCACCAGCGGCTGCTCGTCGAAGGCCTGCCGGAAGTTGTCCAGGGTGGGGTGGTGCGGGATCCAGGTGGGGTGCAGGCTGCTCAGCTCCCGCGGCGGCTTGAAGGCCGTGGAGAGCAGCCAGAGGAAGGGCACCGCGAGGAAGAGCAGATAGCCGAGCAGGGCGAGGTACTGCGCCGCCCGCCCCGGCCCCGAGGTCCGCAGTCCGCTCATCGCTGCTCGCCTCCCCGCAGCCGTCCGGCCAGCCGCACCGCGAGCACCAGGGCGATCACGCCGACCATGGCGCAGCCCATCGCGGCCGCGTAGCCGTACTGGCCGTAGCGGAAGGCCTCCTCGTAGGCGAAGAGCATGGGCAGCCTGGTCCGTCCGCCGGGTCCGCCGCTGGTCAGGACGTAGACCAGGGCGAAGGAGTTGAAGTTCCAGATGAAGTTGAGCGCGGTGATCGCGAGGGCGACCGGGCGCAGCGCGGGCCAGGTCACGGTGCGGAAGCGGCGCCAGGCGCCGGCCCCGTCGACGGCCGCCGCCTCGTGCAGTTCGCGCGGGGTGTTCTGGAGCCCGGCGAGCAGGGCCACGGTGGTCTGCGGCATGCCCGCCCAGACGCCGACCACGATGACGGCGGGCAGGGCGGTGCCGAGGCCGGTCAGCCAGTCGTGGCCGCTGCCGAGGTGCAGATCGCGCAGGGTCTCGTTGAGGATGCCCGCGTCGGGCTGGTAGATCAGCCGCCACATGATGCCGACGACGACCTCGGGCATGGCCCAGGGGATGATCGCGAGCGCCCGGGCCAGCCAGCGCAGCCGCAGGTCCTGGTTGAGCAGCAGGGCGAGACCGAGGGCGAGCAGGAACTGCGGAACCGTTACGCCCACGGCCCAGACCAGCCCGATGCGGAAGGACTCCCAGAAGAGGCTGTCCTCGGCCAGATCCCGGAAGTTGAGCAGCCCGATCCACTGGGTGGCGCTGGTGCGGCCCGACTGGGCGTCGGTGAAGGCGAGGCCGATCCCGTAGGCGAGCGGGGCGACGCTCAGCACCAGGATCGGGATGAGGGCCGGGAGCACCAGGAACCAGGCGCCGAAGTCGGCGGGCCCGCGCCGGTCGGGGCGCGGCTTGTTCGCGGACCGCTGCGGCGCGGTCGACGGCGTCACGGAATCGGCTCCTTCGGGGCGGCTCGGGAAAATCGGCCGCCCCGGACGGGGGATCCGCCCGACGGCACGACGTCATGGTCCTGATGGGCCGCCCCGGCGTCAAGGCAGCGCGCGTGCTCACCCCGGAGAGGGACGACCAGCGGGAATGCCAGACTGGCCCGAGGACGAGGTGCGGGTGCGGTGAAGGGACCGGTGGATGGACGAGAAGAGGGCGCGGGAAGTCCTCGCGGCGGCCGGGGTGCTGCCCGGGGACGCGGGGCGGGCGCGCTTGCTGGCGCTCGGCGAGAACGCGGTCTTCGCCGCGGACGCGCTGGTGGTGAAGGTCGGCCGCAGCGCCGAACTCCTGGGGCGGGCCGAGCGCGAACTGCGGGTCGCCGCCTGGCTGGCCGAGCGCGGGGTGCCCGCGGTCCGCGCCGCCCGCGCCGAGGCGCTGCTCGTCAAGGGGCACCCGGTGACCGTCTGGCACGGGCTCGGCGAGGCGGTGCGGCCCGCCGAACCCGCCGACCTCGCGATGCTGCTGCGCCGGGTGCACGCCCTGGGGGCGCCGGAGTTCGCCCTGCCGCGGCGCGAACTCCTCGGCGGGGTGGAGCGCTGGCTCAGGCTCGCCGGGGACGCCGTCGACCCGGCGGACGCGGCCTATCTGCGGGCCCGGCGGGACGAGTTCGCCGCCGCCGCGGGCGCGCTCACCCCGCGGCTGGACCCGGGTCCGATCCACGGGGACGCGCTGCCGCGCAATGTGCACATCGGCCCCGAGGGGCCGGTCCTGGTCGACCTGGAGACCTTCTCCTGCGACCTGCGCGAACACGATCTGGTGGTGCTCGCGCTCAGCCGCGACCGGTACGGACTGCCCGCCGAGGCCTACGACTCCTTTGTCCGCGCCTACGGCTGGGACGTACGGGAGTGGGAGGGCTGCGCGGTCCTGCGCGGCGCCCGCGAGACCGCGAGCTGCGCCTGGGTGGCCCAGCACGCCCCGGCCAACCCCGGGGCGCTGGCCGAGTTCCGCCGCCGGGTGGACTCGCTGCGCGAGGGGGACACCTCGGTGCGGTGGTATCCCTTCTGAGGCCCCGGACACCTCCGGGCGGGGCGCGTGCCCCTCTTCGGGCGCCCCTTTTCGCGCGCCCCTCTTCGCGCGCCCCTCTTCGCGCGCCCCTTTTCGCACGGCGAGCAGCACCCACCGATCACAGGAGACCCGTGCCGTCCTTCGTCCACCGGATCAGCAAGTACGACCCCGCCGACCGCGACGAGCGGGGCGCGTACACCGGTGCCGAGGAGCCGGTCAGTGACCACGGGCCGGTGGAATCGGCCTACTTGGAGGCCCTCGCCGCCTTCGCCGCGGCCACCGGTGTCGACCGGCTGGCCCTCCGCGAGCCGGGGCTCACCGGTCTCGTCCACTTCGGTCTGGAGCCGGTGACCGAGGGCCAGGGTCTCACCGGGCTCTTCCCGCCCGACCTCCGCGGATTCCACGACGGCGCGGAGGTCTCCCTCGCCACCGCCCTGGAGCTGGTCCGGGCCATGCTGCGCGACAACGGCGTCTGGTGCCGCCTTGAGGTGGCGGACGTCTTCGCGGTGCATGTGGGCTGGGACCAGTACGTCTATGTGACCAGCGAGGGGCCCTGCGAGAGCGCCCTCGCGCGCACCCGGGAGCTGGGCCTCTTCCCGGAGCGGATCGCGGCCTCGCCCTATGCGGCGGAGTACGGGGAACCGGGTGAACAGCGGCCCGCCGACGAGGAGTTCTGGGCCCGGGTGCGCTGGTGCCTGATCCGCCGGGAGGAGGTCCTGCTGGAGGAGTCCCCGGTCGAGAACGTCTCGCGCTGGTACCGCCTCACGGCCGCCACCCTGGACGGGGTACGCGCCGGGCTCACCCCGCGGGCGAGACTGACGCTCTGGCCGAAGCTGTCCGAGGACGTGGCCGCGGTGCTCGCCGCGGTCCCCGCCGAGGGCACCGTGGAACTCGTCTGGGAGGACGGCGAGGCCTCGCTCACCAGCGCCTTCGCCGACCGGGCCGACACGAGCGGATACCCGGTGCTGGCCGCCCGGGTGGCGAGGGCCCGGGCCGCCGCCGTGCTGCCGCTCGAAGTCGACGCGCGGCGGCCGCTGTTCACCGCCGTCCTGCCCGACGGGGACGGTGTGCTGCGGGCCCGGTGGCGGACCGAGCCGACGCCGAGCGACCGCACCTGGGCGCTGCTGCGGACCCTCCGGAAGGGGCAGACCGTCCGGGGCACGGTCACCGGGATCGCGAGCTTCGGGGTCACCTTCGTGGACATCGGCGGCCTCACCGCGATGATCAACATCCCGGAGCTGTCCTGGCGGCCCCTGGGCCACCCCTCCGAGGCCGTCGCCGCCGGGGAGGAGATCACCGCCGAGGTCCTCGATGTCGATCCGGTGCGGGAGCGCGTGGCGCTGCCCCTGAGGGCGCTGCGGCCGGATCCTCTGCCGGGGCTCCGCGCACGGGTGGGCCAGGTGGTGACCGGGGTGGTGACCAAGCTGGTGCCCCTCGGCGCCTTCGTCCGCGTCGAGGACCGGCCGGACGGCTTCCAAGGGCTCGTACCCCGCGCCGAGTTGCCCGGGGAAGCCCTCGCCGGGCCCGGTGAGGTGCCCCGGGTCGGTGACCCCCTTCGCGTCCGGATCCTCGATGTCGACCTCGACCGGCGCCGCATCGCCCTCTCCGCCGTGCGGGCGCGCGGGGATGGGGATGAGGACGAGGGCAAGGACAAGGACTTGGACTTGGACTTGGACTTGGACGGGGACGGGGACGGGGACGCCTGACGGTCTCCTGCGCGCCCGCCCCTCGGACCGGCCCGGACTCCCCGGTCAGACCGGCTCGGACTCCCCGGCCGGTTCGCGCAGCGGCCAGACCCCGTCGACCACGGCGCCCGGGTCGCCCTGGCGGCGCAGGAACCGCTGGAAATCGGCGGCCAGTTCGGCGGCCCAGCCGATCTGGCTGCGGTGCAGCTCGGCGGCGGAGAGCTCGGCGACCTTGGGGTGGCGTTCGGCGACGGCGCAGGCCAGCCGGGCGGCGGCCAGGGCGTCCGCGGTGGCGTCGTGGGCGGCGTCGAGCCGTATGCCGTACTCGGTGCAGACCGCTTCCAGCTTGCGTTTCCCGCGGCGGTAGCGGTCCACGTACCGGTCGATGGTGTACGGGTCGAGGACCGGGGCCGGCTCCGCGCCGAGGCGTTCGCGCAGCGAGGGCAGCCCGTGGCGGCGCAGCTCGGCGGCGAGCAGGGTGAGGTCGAAGGCGGCGTTGTACGCGACGACCGGGATGCCCGCGCGCCAGGAGGCGGTGAGCACCTCGGCGATCGCATCGGCCACCTGGTCCGGCGGGGCGCCCTGGGCCGCCTGCTCGTCGGTGATGCCGTGCACCGCGGCGGCCTCGGCCGGTATCGGCACCCCCGGATCGGCCAGCCACTCGCGGCGGCCCAGGACTTCACCGGCACGGAACTCGACGACGGCGCCGGTGACGATGCGCGCGCGGTGCGGATCGGTGCCCGTGGTCTCCAGGTCGAAGCCGTGGACGAGCTCGCGGAACCAGGCCATGGGACCCCCTTCTCGATGGTGCGTTTCCCCCAGTGACCTCACGATCCCATGTGCCACTGACAGTGCGGATCGAGGCATTCCGGTACGCCCGGTGAGGGGCCGCTCGTGCCCGGGTGCCGGTCGCCGCCGGTTCAGGAGACCGGCCGCGAATCGCCCCAGGCCAGCTCGAACTCCTCGCGGTAGGTGTCGAAGAGGCCGCTCTCCCCCGCTTCCGCCGGTTCCGGGTGGCGCACCACCCGGCCGCCGCCGCGCAGGACGAGCACCGGCGCCTCCATGCCCCGGGTGCGCCGCAGATACGACTGCACCACCGCGATGCCGTCCGCGCCGTCGCCGTCGACCAGGTAGGCGGTGAAGCGCGGGGTCTCGTCGAAGACGTGTATCTCGAAGGCCCCCGGATCGCGCAGCCGCGAGCGGACCCGGCGCATATGCAGGATGTTGGTCTCCACCGCGCGGCTCAACTCCCCGCGTTTCATGCCCAGTTCGCGTTCGCGCCGCTTGACCGCGCTGCTCGCCGGGTTGAGGAAGACCAGGCGGATCCGGCAGCCGGACTCCGCGAGCCGCACCAGGCGGCGCCCGGAGAAGTTCTGGCTGAGCAGATTGAGGCCGATGCCGATGGCGTCCAGCCGCCGGGCACCGCCGAAGATGTCCTCGGCCGGGAAGTTGCGCAGCAGCCGCACCCGGTCCGCGTGCACCCCGACGACGTCGCCGTAGCGGTCCCCGACGAGTTCCTCCACGGCGTCCACCGGCAGGCGGCGGGCCGAGGGCACCTCGGAGCCGGTGCCGAGTATCTCCAGGAGCCGGGAGGCGGCGCGTTCGGCCTGGGCGAGCACGGTGACGGAGAGCGCCCGGTTGCGGGAGACCACATTGCGGGTGACCTCCAGCTCGTCCAGGGCCAGTTCCACGGTCCGCCGGTCGTCGAAGTACGGCTCGAAGCAGGGCCAGTGCTGCACCATCAGCTCCCGCAGCTGGGGCAGCGTCAGAAAGCTCACCACGTTGTCGTCCGCGGGGTCGAGCAGATAGCCCTTGCGGCGGGACACCTCGCGCACCGCGACGGCGCGCTGCACCCACTCCTGGCCCGCCGGACCCGCGGCGGCGACCACCCAGTCCTCGCCGTGCACCGGTTCGTAGACCGGCCGCAGCACCGCGGCGACCACGGCCCGGAGCCGCTGTTCGACGAGGTTCAGCCAGATGTAGGCCCGCCCCGCGCGCTGGGCTCTGGTGCGGACCTCGCTCCAGTCCTCGGACCCCCAGTCCAGCTCGGCGCCGATCTCCATGGGCCGTGCCAAGGACACCGCTCCGGGTGGGACCTCTGCCGTCCCTCCCTCCTGGCCGCTCTCGCCAGGCGGAAGTTCCAGCCCTCCCGAGCTCACGTGCTTACCGCCTTCCCCACCCCCGCGTACTCCCCCGTTCAACGATCAAGGAGGGTACTCCGCAAGAAGGCGCCGACGCAGCCGGATGCGCGGGGGATTTCCCAACCATCCTTGCTCACACGGGAGTTCTGCGCGAATCGAGGTCCGCGGCGGTGCCTGGTGCGCTGGTCAGCGACCCGGCGCCCGCCGCCGCGAGCCCCGTGCCCCGCAACGCGCGCCCCGTACCCGCGGCGAAGGTCCTAGGTGGCCCGCCGCCTTTCGGGAAGACTCGGAGCAGGTGTCCCCAGCCGGGGGCCGGTAGCGGAAGAGTCGTCATCCATGCAGGTATGGCCTGGTCAGGCATATCCCCTCGGTGCCACGTACGACGGCGCCGGCACCAACTTCGCCCTCTTCTCCGAGGCCGCCCACCGCGTCGAGCTGTGCCTCGTGCACGACGACGGCTCGGAGACCGCGGTGGAGATGCGCGAGACGGACGCCTTCGTACGGCACGCCTATCTGCCCGGGATCATGCCCGGGCAGCGGTACGGCTTCCGGGTGCACGGACCCTACGAACCCGGGCGCGGTCAGCGCTGCAACTCCGCGAAGCTCCTCCTGGACCCGTACGCGAAGGCGGTCAGCGGCTCGGTCAGCTGGGGCGAGGAGGTCTACGGCTACCACTTCCGGGCACCCGAGCGGCGCAACGACCTGGACTCCGCCCCGCACACCATGACCTCGGTGGTGGTCAACCCGTACTTCGACTGGGGCGACGACCGCGCGCCCCGCACCGACTACCACCGCACCGTCATCTACGAGGCCCACGTCAAGGGCCTGACGATGCGTCACCCCGCCCTCCCCGAGGAGCTGCGCGGCACCTACGCCGCCCTCGCCCACCCGGCGATCCTGGAGCACCTGACCGAGCTGGGGGTGACCGCGATCGAGCTGATGCCGGTGCACCAGTTCGTCAACGACCACCGCCTGGTCGACATGGGCCTCAACAACTACTGGGGCTACAACACCATCGGCTTCTTCGCCCCGCACAACGCCTACGCCTCCTGGGGCGACCGCGGCCAGCAGGTGCTGGAGTTCAAGTCCGCGGTACGGGCCCTGCACGAGGCGGGCATCGAGGTCATCCTGGACGTGGTCTACAACCACACCGCGGAGGGCAACCACCTCGGGCCCACCCTCTCCTTCAAGGGCCTCGACAACTCCTCGTACTACCGCCTGGCGGAGGATCCGCGGTACTACACGGACACCACCGGCACCGGCAACTCGCTGCTGATGCGCTCCCCGCACGTACTCCAGCTGATCATGGACTCGCTGCGGTACTGGGTCACCGAGATGCATGTGGACGGCTTCCGCTTCGACCTCGCGGCGACGCTGGCCCGGCAGTTCCACGAGGTGGACCGGCTGTCCTCGTTCTTCGACCTGGTGCAGCAGGACCCGGTGGTCTCCCAGGTGAAGCTGATCGCCGAGCCCTGGGACGTCGGCGAGGGCGGCTACCAGGTCGGCAACTTCCCGCCGCTGTGGACCGAGTGGAACGGCAAGTACCGGGACACGGTGCGCGACCTGTGGCGGGGCGAGCCGCGCACGCTGGCCGAGTTCGCCTCCCGGCTGACCGGCTCCTCCGACCTCTACCAGGACGACGGGCGGCGCCCGCTCGCCTCCATCAACTTCGTGACCTGCCACGACGGCTTCACCCTGCACGACCTGGTCGCCTACGACGAGAAGCACAACGAGGCCAACGGCGAGGACAACCGGGACGGCGAGAGCCACAACCGGTCCTGGAACTGCGGGGCGGAGGGGCCGACCGAGGACAAGGAGATCCTCGGCCTGCGGGAGCGGCAGATGCGCAATTTCATCGCCACCCTGATGCTCTCCCAGGGCGTGCCGATGATCTCGCACGGCGACGAGTTCGCCCGCAGCCAGCAGGGCAACAACAACACCTACTGCCAGGACAACGCCCTGTCCTGGCTGGAGTGGCCGAAGGACGCCGCCGAACGCCTGCTCTTCCTGCGGGCCATGGTGTGGCTGCGCCGGGACCACCCGGTCTTCCGGCGGCGGCGCTTCTTCCACGGCAGGCCGGTCGAGGGCACCCACGACGAGCTGTCGGACATCGTCTGGTTCACCCCCGAGGGCGAGGAGATGACCCCGCGGGACTGGAGCGAGGCGACCGCGAGCGCGCTGACGGTCTTCCTCAACGGCAACGCCATCTCCGAGCCCGGCCCGCGCGGCGAGCGGATCACCGACGACTCCTTCCTGCTCCTCTTCAACGCCTCCCCCGAACCGCTGGAGTTCCAGGTACCGGTGCTGCACGGCCCGAAGTGGCGGATCGTGGTGGACACCGCCCGCCGGGACCCGGTGCCGCCGGGCTCGGCCTCCGAGATGGCGGCGGGCGAGCGGCTCACCCTGATCGACCGCAGCCTGACCGTGCTCCAGCGCCCGGCCTGAGCACGGGCGGGCGGGTGCAGTCGGGCGCCCTTTGGCGCGGGAGCGACAGCGGGGGCGCCCGGGCGGGTACGTAACGGTGCATGACCTCCCTGCGCCCGAAGCCCCCGGTGCCCGTGCCCACCGCCACCTACCGCCTCCAGCTCCAGCCCGGCTTCCCCTTCGCGGCGGCCGCGGCGGCCGTGCCCCGGCTCGCCGCGCTCGGGGTCTCCCATCTGCATCTGTCACCGGTCCTGGAGGCGGTGCCGGGCTCCACGCACGGCTACGACGTGGTGGACCACTCCCGGGTGCGCGGGGAACTCGGCGGCGAGGCGGGGCTGCGGGCGCTCTCCGCGCGGGCCCGGGAGCACGGCCTGGGCCTGGTCCTCGACCTGGTGCCCAACCACATGGCGGCCTCGCCGCGCCACAACCGGCAGCTGCGGGACGTGCTGCGCGAGGGACCGGCCGCCGCGCACGCGCACTGGTTCGACATCGACTGGGAGGCGGGAGGCGGCCGGGTACTGCTGCCCGTACTCGGCGGCCCGCTCGGCGGCGAGCTGGACCAACTGCACGTGGAGGGCGAGGAGTTGCGCTACCACGAGCACCGCTTCCCGCTGCGGCCCGGCACCTCGGGGCTGCCGCTGCCCGAACTGCTCGACGCCCAGTGGTACCGGCTCGGCTGGTGGCGGCTGGCCAGGACCGAGCTCAACTACCGCCGCTTCTTCACCATCGCGGAGCTGATCGGGATCCGGGTGGAGGACCCCGGCGTCTTCGCGGCCACCCATGCCAAGGTCCTCGAACTCCTCGCGGACGGCGTCGCGGACGGCCTGCGCATCGACCACCCGGACGGGCTCGCCGACCCGGCCGGCTATCTGGCCCGGCTCGACGAGGCGAGCGGCGGGCGCTGGACGGTGGTGGAGAAGATCCTCGCCGACGGGGAGCGCCTGCCCGGGGACTGGCGGGTCGCGGGCACCACCGGCTACGACGCCCTGCGGCACCTGGACGGGGTGCTCACCGACCCGGCCGGTGCGCGGGAACTCGCCGCCCGCTTCCGGGAGTTCGCGGCGCCCGCGCCCGACCTCGGCGGCGACTTCGCGGCGACCGCGCGCCGCGCCGCGCACGAGGTCCTCGGCCACGACCTGGCCGCCGAGACCGCCCGGCTGACCCGCGACTGCGTCCGCCTGTGCGCCCGCGACCCCCGGCTGCGCGACCACGCCCCCTGGGCCCTGGCCACCGCCCTGCACGAACTCCTGGTCCGCGTGCCGGTCTACCGCCCCTACACGGGCGGCGACCCGGCGTCGGTACTGACCGCCGAGGCCGCCGCGGAGGCCGCCGCCGCCTTCGAGGTCGCGGAGGAGGCGGGCGCGGTCGAGGCGGTACGCGGGCTGCTGCTGGGGGAGTTCGGCGGGGGTGGTGGTACGGGCGGGGGCGCGGAGGGCGCGGGCGAGGGGGACGGCCGGGCGGGAGAGGGCGCGGGAGGGGATGCGGGTGCGGACCGCGTGGGTGACGGCCGTGCCGAAGTGGCCGCCTTCGCGGCGCGGTTCGCGCAGACCGCCTCCGCGCTGCGCGCCAAGTCGGTCGAGGACCGGGCCTTCTACCGGTACGTGCCGCTGCTCAGCGCCGACGAGGTGGGCGGCGAACCGGGCGCCCCCGCGCTCGGCCCCGAGGACTTCCACGCCTACTGCGCCCGCCTCCAGCGGGACTGGCCGCTGACCGGGACCGTGCTCTCCACCCACGACACCAAGCGCAGCGCCGATGTCCGCGCGGCGATCTCCGTCCTCGCGCAGTGCCCGGGCCGGTGGGCGGAACTCCTCGGCGAGCTGACCGCCCTGACGGCGCGCACCGGCGTACCGGCCCCCGACCACCTGGTCGCCTGGGCCGGGTGGCAGACCGCGCTCGGGCTCGGCGTACCGGAGGTCGACCGGCTGCGGGAGGCCCTGCTCAAGCATGTGCGGGAGGCGGGGCTGCGCACGACGTGGACGGAGCCGGACGCGGCCTACGAGGCGGCGGTCGCGGACTTCGTGGCGGCCGGTCCCGGCGGCCCGGCCGGGAAGGCGCTGGCGGAGTTCGGCGCGGGCCTGCGCCCGTACGTGGAGGCGCAGATCCTCGCGGCGGCGCTGCTCCAGCTGACCATGCCCGGGGTGCCCGACCTGTACCAGGGCACCGAGTACCCGTACCGCGCCCTCGTGGACCCCGACAACCGGGCACCGCTCGGGGAGGGGCCCGTGGCCGAGGAGGCGGGTGAACTGCCCGCCCTGAAGCGGGAGTTGACCGTGGCGGCGCTTCAACTGCGCCGCCGGAGGCCGGAGGTCTTCGGCGCCGGGGGCTCGTACGCGCCGCTGGCCGCGCGGGGGCCCGCGGCCGGGCACTGCCTGGCGTTCACCCGGGGCGGGGCGGTGCTGAGCGCGGTGACGCGGCTGCCGTTGCGGCTCGCGGAGGCGGGCGGCTGGGGCGGGACGGTGCTCGAACTGCCGCCGGGGCGCTGGCGGGACGTCTGCGCGCCGCAGGTGCGCCACGAGGGGCGGCTGCCGGTGGCGGAGCTGTTCGCGAAACGGCCCTTCGCGCTCCTGGAACAGGAGGAGCCGGGTCGAGAGGAGCCAGGTCTGTAGGAGCCGGATCGAGAGGAACCGGGCCGAGAGGAACCGGGCCGGGACTGAGCAGAGCCGCCACTGAGCAGAGCCGGGACCGAGCGGAACGGAGTGGCCGGTTCCGCGTTGCGTTCATTGAGTTCCCGGCGGGGAGCGCGAGTTCAGGATCCGGCGGTGGCACAGACCGCCGGGGTATGCGGCTCCGGTGGCGGCGGCGCGTCTTCCTGCGGGGACCGTCGAGAGGTCCGGATCGTCCCGGGGCGCGGGGGCGCGAGCGGCTCGCCGCTGCCTTCAGGGAGTGCACTCACCACCCCCGAAAGAGGCACTTCCGCGTCCATTGACGGAAGGCGGGACGGCGGTAATCTCATGCCACGCCGGGCAGGGCCGCGCCCCGCACTCCCCCCTCTCCCCCACCGTCCGGCCCCGTCCTCCCCCTGGACGGGC
This sequence comes from Streptomyces sp. SCSIO ZS0520, assembly GCF_025643355.1. Taxonomy (NCBI): domain Bacteria; kingdom Bacillati; phylum Actinomycetota; class Actinomycetes; order Kitasatosporales; family Streptomycetaceae; genus Streptomyces; species Streptomyces sp. SCSIO ZS0520. The sequence continues at coordinate 855,949 of NZ_CP092644.1, forward strand.
GTGGACCCCACCGGCCTCCGCGCACCACGCAAGCCGTCTGAGCACCCTCCCGTCAAAGGCCCCACCGGGCTTCCCCCCACTCCTTCACGGAACAGAGGTCCTCATGAAGCAGCGTTCCCGCACACGGTTCCCCGGACGGCGGCTCGGCCGCCCCGCCGCCGGTGCCCTCCTCGGCCTCGCCCTGCTCGCGGTGCCGCAGTCGGCCCTGGCCGCACCCGCCCCGGCCGGAGCCTCCGCCCCCGCGGCGAGGGCGGAGGACGGGCTCGACGACCCGGCCAAGAAGGACATCGCCATGCAGCTGGTGTCCAGCGCCGAGAACTCCTCGCTCGACTGGCGCGCCCAGTACCCGTACATCGAGGACATCGGCGACGGCCGCGGCTACACGGCGGGCATCATCGGCTTCTGCTCGGGCACCGGCGACATGCTCGAACTGGTCGAGCGGCACGCCCAGGAGGAGCCGGACAGCGTCCTCGCGCCCTATCTGCCCGCCCTGCGCGCGGTCAACGGCACCGACTCCCACGAGGGCCTCGGCCCCGCCTTCGAGGCCGACTGGGCGAAGGCCGCGGGCGAGGAGTCCTTCCAGCGCGCCCAGGACGCCGAGCGCGACCGCGTCTACTTCGACCCGGCCGTGGCGCAGGGCAAGAGCGACCAGGTCGGTACGCTCGGCCAGTTCATCTACTACGACGCGATCGTCATGCACGGTCCCGGCGAGGGCGGCACCAGCTTCGGCGGCATCCGCGCCCGCGCCCTCGACCAGGCCGCACCGCCCTCCGAGGGCGGCGACGAGTCCGCCTGGCTGCACGCCTTCCTCGACGCCCGCGTCTGGGCGATGAAGCAGGAGGAGGCCCACTCGGACACCAGCCGGGTGGACACCGCCCAGCGCAGGTTCCTCGACGCGGGCAACCTCGCGCTGAACACCCCCCTGGACTGGCAGGTCTACGGCGACAGCTACCACATCGACTGAGACCCGCCACCCTCGTGGAGCCCGGCCCGCACCCCGCCCCGCGGCCGGGCTCCACTCCTCTGCTCCCCGGTTCCCGCCGGCGGGGACCACCCCTGGCGAGAAGGCCGTCTACGACCGCACCCGTACCGATCCGCGGGCGTGCCCGACACCCCGGACAGCCGCCTTGACAGTGGCCGGGCCGCGTGGGGTACTGCCTGCGTCCGGGCGGCAGACGGGGGTGAGTCACCTGAGTGGAAAGCGCTATCCCAATGTGACGGAACTGGTCGCCTCGGCACGGGAGTTGACGGCGCAGCGGCCCTCGCTGAGCACCCTGCGGCAGATCGGCACCTCCCGCGGCGGACGCCCGATGCACCTGCTGTCGATAGGCCGGGCCCGGCAGTCGGTCCTGGTCGTCGCGGGCGCCCACGCCAACGAGCCCACCGGCGGTTCCACCGTGCTCGAACTGGCCCGCCGTACCCTGGCCGACCCGGCGCTGCGGGCCACCCGCTCCTGGCACTTCCTGCTCTGCGCCGACCCGGACGGCGCCCATCTGCACCGCAGCCCGGCGCCCCGCTCGCTGCACGACTACCACCGGCACTTCTTCCGCCCCGCGGGCCCCGAGCAGCCCGAGTGGTCGCCCTCGGTGCTGCCCCCGGACCGGCTGCCGCCGGAGACCCGGGCGCTGACCGCGGTCATCGACCAGGTGCGCCCGTACCTCCAGGTCTCCCTGCACGGCACCGATCTGGGCGGCAGCTGGGTGCAGCTCACCAAGGACATCCCGGGCCTCGCCGAGCCCTTCGCCAAATCGGCCGCCGCGCTGCACATCCCGGTGGAGACCGGGGCCTCGGACGCGGCGGGCTGGCCCGCCTCCGGGCCCGGGGTCCATGTGATGCCGCAGCCGGACGCCGAGGCCGCCTTCCCCAGCCTGCCGGAGAACGCCCGCGCCAGCACCTGGCACCACGCGCACCGCTACGGCGGCCTCACCGCGATCGTCGAGGTGCCGATGTGGGCCAGCGACCTGGTGGACGACCCGGCCCCGCACCCGGCACCGGAGAGCGCGCTGCGGGAGACCGCCGCCCGGCTGCGGCACGAGACGGGCCTGGTGGAGGAGATCCTCGCCGAGGCGCTGCCCCGGCTGCCCGGGCCGCCGGGCCCGCTGCTGCGCGGCGCGCGCTGGGCGCTCGATCTGGCGCCGGGTCTCGCCGCGGACTGGGCCGCGACCGAGGCCCCCGGGGCGACGGTGGCGTACATCGGCAGCATCGACGCCTTCGGGCGCCGGCTGCCGCTGCGGGCCGGGGCCATGCTGCTGCGGGTGCTGCGGGCCGCCGAGGACCCGGCTCAGGCGCGCCTCGAAGCACTGGTCGACGGCTGGTGCGAGGCCTTCGCACGCCGGTTCCGGGCCCGCTGGGTGCCGCTGGCCTCCCAGGTGGAGCACCAGTCCCGCACGGTCCTGGTGGCGGCCAGGCAGGCGGCCCCGGCGGCCTGAACCGCCTTCGTACGTACGGGAGTCGGGCGCCGGGCGGCTAGCTCGCGGAGAGGCGGAAGGACATCTGGCCGAAGCTCACCTGGTCGCCCTCCTGGACCACCGCGGCCCCGATGACCCGGCGGCCGTTCACACAGGTGCCGTTGCTCGAACCGAGGTCCCGCAGCACCCAGATGCCGCCCTGGCGGATCAGCTCCGCGTGCACCCGGGAGACCGTCTCGTGGCTCAGCCGCAGGCCGTTGCCCGGCTCGCGCCCTATCCGCAGCGGCTCGTGCGTGGGGGCGGCGGGCAGCCGCAGCACCGGGAGCCGCTCGACCTGCCAGACCTTGCGCATCCGGGCGGTGAAGCCGGAGACCGCGCGCACCCCGCCGAACAGCGCCCGCTGGACCGGCCCCTCCTTGTCCGGTTGGCTCGTCAGATCCGCGGTGAGCGCGGCGAGTTCGTCGGGCCGCCGGGCGGCGAGGACGAGTTCCATGCGCCGGAGGAAGGTGTCATGGGAGAGCTTGCCGACGGCGGCACCCTCCCGGAGCGCCTGCAGCGCCTGGTCGCGCTCGGCGTCGGAGAGCCGCACGGGGACCGCGGGGAACTCGAAAGACGACGTCACATCCCGGATTGTCGATCAGCACCGCCCGGGGTGTCCAGCAGGGCGCCGAGGTCGCCACACCCCGTACGGGCCCTTGACCAGCACGGACGGGGCATGAGGTGGGCGAATCCGCGCGACCGCCGCAGCAGCACTGTTACGGACGGCCGCCCGCGCCCCACGGCGGCGGGCAGATCGGGCGACCCGGGGGCGCGGGCCCGCCTCCTGCCGCAGGATGGACGGGCGACATCACGGTGACTGTCAGAACGTCAGGACCGGCAGGGCAGAGACATCAGAGCCGGCAGAGCTGCTGTCAGGGCAGGGCTGTCAGCACGTCCCGAAGGAGACGCGTCCGTGCAGTTCGAGGTGTGGGCACCGCAGGCCGCCGAGGTCACGCTGCACCTGTCGGGGGCGGAGCACGCCCTCGGCCCCGCCCCCGGGCGCCCGGGCTGGTGGGCCGGGCAGGCCCCGGGGCGCGACGGCGACCGCTACGGCTACGCCCTGGACGGCGGCCCCGTGCTGCCGGACCCGCGCTCGCGCCGCCAGCCGGACGGCCCCGACGGGCTCAGCGCGGTGGTCGACCACACCCGGCACACCTGGACGGCGCACCCGCCGGGCCGCGGGCTGCCGGGCGCCGTCCTCTACGAACTGCACGTGGGCACCTACACCCCCGAGGGCACCCTCGACGCGGCGGCCGGGCGGCTCGGACACCTGGCCCGGCTCGGCGTCACACATGTGGAGCTGATGCCGCTCTGCCCCTTCCCCGGCCGCCACGGCTGGGGCTACGACGGGGTCGCGCTCTGGGCGGTGCACGAGCCCTACGGCGGCCCCGAGGCGCTGAAGCGCTTTGTCGACGCGGCGCACGCCGAGGGGCTCGGAGTGGTCCTCGACGTGGTCCACAACCACCTCGGCCCGGACGGCAACCACCTGCCCGCCTTCGGTCCGTACTTCACCGGGACCCACCACACCCCCTGGGGCGCGGCCGTGAACCTGGACGCCCCGGGCTCGGACGAGGTACGGGACTTCCTCATCGGCAGCGCGCTCGCCTGGCTGCGCGACTACCGGCTCGACGGGCTGCGCCTGGACGCCGTGCACGCCCTGCACGACGACCGGGCCCTGCCCTTCCTCGAAGCGCTCGCCGAGGCTGTCGACGCCCTGGCCGCGGAGACCGGCAGGCCGCTCTTCCTGATCGCCGAGTCCGATCTCAACGACCCCCGGCTGATCCGCGCCCGCGGCGAGGGCGGCACCGGACTGCACGCCCAGTGGAACGACGACTTCCACCACGCCCTGCACACCGCCCTGACGGGTGAGTCCCAGGGCTACTACGCCGACTTCGCGAAGGCCCCGCTCGCCGCCCTCACCAAGTGCCTGACCGGCGGCTTCTTCCACGACGGTACGTACTCCAGCTTCCGCGGGCGCCGCCACGGCAGGCCGCTGGACCGCGAGCGGGTCTCGGCGCACCGGCTGCTCGGCTACGCCCAGACCCACGACCAGATCGGCAACCGGGCCCTCGGCGACCGGCTCGCCGCGGGCCTGAGCCCCGGCCTCCTCGCCTGCGCGGCCACGCTGACCCTGACCGCGCCCTTCACCCCGATGCTGTTCATGGGCGAGGAGTGGGGTGCCGGTACGCCCTGGCAGTACTTCACCGACCACACCGACCCGGAGCTGGCCGAGGCCGTACGGCGCGGCAGGCGGCGGGAGTTCACCGCGCACGGCTGGGCCGAGGAGGAGGTCCCCGACCCCCAGGACCCGGCCACCCGCGCGCGCTCCTGCCTGGACTGGTCCGAGCCCGAACGGCGACCGCACTCCCGGCTGCTCGACTGGTACCGCACCCTGATCGCCCTGCGCCACCGGTACTCCGACCTCACCGACCCGGACCTGACCGCGCTGCGCCCCGCCTTCGACGAGCAGGCCCGCTGGCTCGCCTTCCGCCGCGGCGACCTGCGGATCGCGGTGAACCTCGGCCCGGAGCCCGCCGCCATCCCGCTCGGCCGGGGCCGCCCCCGGGTCCTCGCGGCCTGGGACCCCCTCGGCCCGCCCGACGAGGCGGGCGTGCTCACCCTGCCGGGCGAGTCCTGCGTGGTGCTCGGCCAGTCCTGAGCGCGGCCGCCGCCGCGGTGTGCCCGATGTCGGTCTTCAGGGAGCCGAGCCGGCACCGGACGGGGGCGGGCCGCGCGCCCGAGCCCGGACGGCCGTCTCTCCGAGTCCCGGCCCGCAGTTCAGGTCATGACGCCCGGTACCGCGGAGAGTTGCTGCTCGGTGCCGTTCTCGTGCCGCACCGTCAGGGGGACCCGCTTGCCCGGCTGCGCGCGGGTCACGGCGCGGGCGAGGTCCCCGGCCGAGCGGATCCGCTGCTCCCCGAACCGGATCAGGGTGTCGCCGCGTACCAGTCCCGCCGTATAGCCGGGCCCCGGCAGATGCACCCCGACAAGGAGCGCGCCCCTGCCGTCCGGGGCGTCCACCGCCTCGATGCCGAGCGTGGCGGGCTCCTTGCCGCGGCCCCCACCGGTCGAACTCCCCTCGCCCGCCTTGCCCTTGGCCCCCTCTTCCCCGGCCTCGGCACCGGGCTCCCGGCCGGGCGCGGCGGCCCCCTTCTCGCCGCCCTTCGCCTCGCCGGGGGCCACCGCCCCGGGGGCCTGGGGCGCCCCGCCGGGGCCGCCGCCGGACTTCTGCATGTCGGCGAGCTTGCTCATCCCGATGACGGTGGCGCTCACCGTGCCGAGGCCGACCCCGGAGAGCACCAGACCGGCGGCGACCACCAGCCCCGCGAGCAGGGTGAGCAGGCGCCGCCTGCGCCTGCGTACCGCCCCCGGGCGTCGGCCGCCGGTGGGGCCCGGCGCGCCCCCGGGAACCCGGCCCCGTGCGCCGGGGCCGCGGCCGCGGGTCTTCTCGCCGGGCGTCTCACGGCCCGGCATCGGCTTGGGTCGCAAAGCAGTCTGTTCCATGTCTCGCCTCCGCCGGAGAACTACCCGCCGCCACCCCGCGCCACGATTCACGAACGGGTGATAACAGGCGGAAATCCGGCATCACGGCGGGTAGTTGCCAGGGCGTGCCGGGCAGCAAGGTGGCCCGGATGCCCTCCCGCCAGGCATCCGGGCCACGTCCGTGCCGCCGGGGCCGCCGGTGTGCGGCGCCCCGGTCGGTTCACCCCGCCGGGGGCGCGGCCCGCCAGGCGAAGGGCAGGGCGGGTCCGGGCAGCAGGGAGTCCGCGCGGCGGGGCGCGGGGGTGCCGGCGCCGATGCCGTGCGAGAGGTACTCCTCCCGGTAGCGCCTGCACTCGCGGTGCCAGTGGAGGATGGCGGTCAGCCAGTTCTCCAGCTCGGTGACATACCCGGCGAGGACCTCGCGCGCCTCCTCGTCGAGGCCGAAGTCCTCGTAGAGCACGGGCAGTTCGTGCTCCACCACATGCTGGAACTGGCGCAGCCTGCCCTGCATCAGATCGTGGACGAGGGCCACACCGGTGGCGTAGTCGCAGTCGAAGAAGTTCTGCACCACGAGGACGCCGTTGTGCACCTCGCCGTCGTACTCGATCTCCTTCTGGTACGAGAACAGGTCGTTGAGCAGGCAGGCGTAGTCCATCGCCGAGTTGACGAGCGAGCGCATGGGGCCGGTGGCGTAGATCTCGTCGGGTACGCGCTTGCCGTGCGAGATGCGCGAGAGGCTCGTGGTCATGTCGGAGCCGAAGGTGTCCCTGCGCATCTCGATGTAGTCGACCGGGTCCGGGATGCGGTGCTGGATCTCGTTGGACACCTCCCACAGCCAGCCGTCGAGCATGGCCACCACGCCGTCGCGGAACAGGGCGCGGCCCTCGGGCGGCATGGGCCCCGCGGTGCGCGACCAGAGGTCGGCGAGGGCGCGTTCCAGGGCGTTGGCGTGCGGGGCGGCGAGCGCCGCGTCCGGTTCGTCCACGACCATCAGGGCCTTCAGGCGCTCGGTGGCGAGCCGGGCGCCCGCGAAGTCGCCGGTACGGGCGTACAGCGCCGGGTACCAGTCGTCGCCGTAGGTGCCCCAGGCCAGCCAGGCGGAGCCGATGTCGAGGTCCTTCTGGTCGGCGTCCGGATAGATCCCGGCGGCGCACAGCGCCAGGTCGTAGCGGTCGAGGGCGGCCTGGTCCCACAGGCCCTCGCGGGTGATGCCGGTGGTGCGCGCCCAGTCGGTCAGGTGGTCCCGGGCGGTGGGCAGCAGGGGGCTCAGCCGCAGTTCGTAGCCGGTCTCGAAGTCGGGGATCCGGGAGGGGCCGACGCGCTGGTGGGGCACGTGCGCGTAGTTGCGCAGCCGCCGGGCGCTCGCCGGGGAGAGCAGCGAGCGCACCGCGGCGGCCGAGGTGCCGAGGCCGGTCGGCCCGGCCAGCGGTGAACTCTCCCGCACCGCGCCCTCGTTCATGTAGCGGCTGGAGCGCAGATGCCATTCGTGGCCGCCCGACTGCCAGTCCTGCAGGCCCTTCACATAGGCCGCGACCGCCGCGTACTCCCCCGGGGCGAGCGCGCTCTCGGCGCACTGCGCGGGCAGTTCGGTCAGCGCGGTGGCCTCGAACTGCTGGAGCCGGGAGGTGATCAGGTCGTTGACGGCGTCGGCGGCCTCCTGCGTCGTACAGCCGAGGAAGGTCTCCAGGACCAGGACGCCGTTGCTGAGTTCGCCCTCGTCCTGGACCTCGCGCTGGTAGGAGAAGAGGTCGTTGCGCAGATGGACGCCGTCGGAGAAGGCGTCGCAGAGCACCCGCAGCGGGCGGGAGCGGGCGATCCGGGCGGGGATCTCGGCGGTGGCGTACTCGACGAGACCGGCGGACCAGGGCGCGCCGCCCACCTTGCGGCGCATCTCGATGTACTCGACCGGGTTGGCGATCCGGCCCTCGTTGATGTTGGAGAGCTCCCAGTCGGACTCGTTGAGCAGGTTCCTGGTCGACTCGGCGAAGCGGTCCCGCCAGGCCGCGGACATCGCGGGCACGGTGCGGGTCCACAGATCGGCGAGCCCGGCCTCGACCGGGTTCTGCGGCTCGGGCATCGGCGTGGCGAGGTCCATCGGCATGAAGAGGGCCAGGCGTTCGAGGTGCGCCTTGCCGGCCGCGCGGTCCTGGCTGCGCTTGAAGAGCTCCAGGAAGTGGTCGTCGAAGAAGAAGACCCACACGTACCAGTCGGTGACCAGGGAGAGTGCGGGCCCGTCGCAGTCGGGGTGGGTGTACGCGCACAGGAGCGCGTAGTCGTGGGCTTCGAGGTCGGCGGTGTCCCAGACGCCGGAGCCCTCCAGCATCCCCATCTCCCGCGCCCAGTCGGCGCTGTGCGCCCGGGCCTCCTCCAGGTGCGGATTGAGCTGGGCGGGATACGGCATGTAGAAGTCCGGCAGAACGAACGGCTGCGTCATGGCCGGGCCCTACCCGGGGCCCCGGGGCACCATCCGGGACGGCCGCCAGGATCGCCCCTTCGCGTGAACATGGCACGGAACGGGAGGCGGCTCGGGGATCGCCTGCTCCACGGCCGCCGCGCCCGCGCCGCCGGGGGCGCCCGTCAGCCGGTGGGCAGCATGTTCCTGCGGAGCTTCTTCAGGACGGCGGTGAGCAGCCGGGAGACATGCATCTGGGAGAGGCCGAGCTCGGCGCCGATCTGCGCCTGCGTCATCTCCTGGCCGAAGCGCATCTCCAGGAGCCGCCGGTCGCGCTCGCCGAGTTCACCGAGGAGCGGCTTCAGCGAGTGCAACTGCTCGACGAGTTCCAGGCGTTCATCGACATCGCCCAGGAAATCGGCGGCATTGCGGCCCTCCGCGTCGGGGCCCTCGTAGGGCGCGTCCAGCGAACTCGCGACATAGCCGTTGCTCGCCACAAGTCCTTCGAGGATCTCCTCCTCGCCGAGTTCGAGGAATTGAGCGAGTTCGGACACCGAAGGATCGCGGTCGAGAATTCCGGAGAGCTCCTCCTTGGCCTTTCCCAGCTCGATCCGCAACTCCTGGAGCCGCCGCGGCACCCGTACCGCCCAGGTGGTGTCCCGGAAGAAGCGCTTGATCTCCCCCACGATGTACGGGATGGCGAAGGTGGTGAATTCGGTTTCCCGGGACAGGTCGAACCGGTCGATCGCCTTGATCAGCCCGATGGTGCCGACCTGGACGATGTCGTCCATCTGCCCGAGCGCCTGCCCGCGCCCGCGGAAGCGGCTCGCGGCGAACTGCACGAGGGAGAGGTTCATCTCGATCAGGGTGTTGCGCACGTACTGGTGGCCCGGGGTGCCCTCCTCCAGTTCCTGGAGCCGGACCAGGAAGATCCGGGTCAACTCGCGGGCGTCGCGCGGGGAGACGCGGCTCGGGTCACCGACCTCGGGCACCCCCGCCTCCACCGTGACCTGCCGCGGCTCCCCCTCCGTCGCCTCATGCCCGGCAACCTGGACTCCGGCTCGGTCTGCACTCATGTCCCACCCCTCCAACGGCGCGGCGGCTCCGCTTCACCGCGCCTGCCCGGACTTCAACCGTCTAACCCTTGCTGAGGGGAAACAGTTGCCGTCGGTTCCCCGGGGGCGGCGGTACGGCCCTGGGGCGCGCGGGCCGGGACGGCACCCGTGGGGCGCCCCGCCGCCCCGCGGACGGGTGCCGGACCGCTCCGGAATACCGCTTTGGTTTGGATTTCCGTACCGGGGCACACGGCTCTCTGACACCGCTCAATTCGGAGGCTGATTCCCGTGGTTCCCCTTCTTGTCGTACTCCTGCTGATCCTGATCCTCTTCGGACTCGGATTCGCACTCAAGGCCCTGTGGTTCGTGGCGATAGCGGTACTCGTCCTGTGGGCCCTCGGTTTTCTTCTGCGGTCCACCTCGTCCGGCGGAAAGCGGTCCCGCTGGTACCGCTGGTGACAGTGCCGCACAGCGGCAGGGCAGTGGGCCGGGAATTCCCGGGCAGACGCGGAAATCCGCGCCGGCCCGGGAATTCCCCGCGTCCGGCCCTGATCGGCGGTGATGCGGCGGACGCTCCTCGGCCCGCCGCCCCGCACCGACCGGCTGCGCTGAAGCACTGACCGCCCCGGGACAGCCCCGGGAGCGAAGGCCGTCCGGGCGGCCGTGAAGAATACGGGCATGGAACTCACCGCACAGTCGGTCGCCGAGCGGCTCGGCATGGACCGGGACGACGCCTGGCTGCGGCGCCTCGCCGAGACCGGCCCCCCGGCGCGACCGCCGGAGCTGCCCGGCCCCGAGGAGGCACGCGTCCTCCTCGACCGGCTCCGGGTCGCCGCCGAGGACCGGGAGGAGATCCTCGCGGCCCTGCCCGCCGCGGCCGCCGACCCCGTACTGCGCTGGATCCTCGACCGGGCCCACCAGGTGCTCCTCGACGGCATGGGCGAACCGAGCGGCCAGGACACCTTCCCGGTGCTGCCGGATGAGCACGGCGCGGGAGCCCGCTACTACCTGGTCCTCCTCTACCTGGCGACCCTCCCCGCGACGCTGCGCTTCCACGCCGCCCGGGGGATCCCCGAGGAGTCCTCCTGGGAGACCCTCGGGCAGCTCGGGGAGGTGCTGGACATCCACCGCCACAAGTACGGGCGCGGCGGGGTGCACGTACCGGGGTGGCTGACACTGCATCTGCGCGGGGCGATCCACCGGCTCGGGCGGCTGCAGTTCGAGCTGTCCCGCTGGGAGGGCAGGCCGGTGCTGAGCGTGCACATCCCGGCGGTGGGCGGCCCGATCAGCGCCGAGGCCTGCGACTCCTCCTTCGCGCGGGCCCGCCCCTTCTTCGCCGCGCACTTCCCGGAGCACGGGGCCGAACTCGCCGTCTGCCACTCCTGGTTGCTCGATCCGCAGCTGGCCGCGTATCTGCCCGAGGAGTCCAACGTGGTGCGGTTCATGCGCCGTTGGGAGCTGTACGCCGGTCAGGAGGAGGAACGCGACGGCTCCATCCTGGAGTTCGTCTTCCGCCACACCGGCCAGCCGCTGGAACAGCTGCCGCAGCGCACCAGCCTGGAGCGCGCCGCGGTGGCCCATCTGCGCGCCGGGGGCCACTGGCGCGCACCCTCCGGCTGGACGCGGCTGCCCTGAGGCGGGCCCGGCGGCGCGCCCCGGCCACGCCCCAGGCCCCACCCGGCCGGGGCCGCCCGGCTCGGGGCCGACCGACTCGGGGCCGCCCGGCTACGCCTCGGGGCTCAGCCGCAGCGAGATGCTGTTGATGCAGTACCGCTGGTCGGTGGGCGTCGGATAGCCCTCGCCCTCGAAGACATGCCCCAGGTGGGAGCCGCACTTCGCGCAGCGGACCTCGGTGCGCAGCATGCCGTGCGAGCGGTCCTCGATGAGCTCGACGGCGTCCGAGTCCTTCGGGTCGAAGAAGCTCGGCCAGCCGCAGTGGGAGGCGAACTTGGTCCCCGAGGTGAAGAGTTCGGCCCCGCAGGCGCGGCAGGAGTAGACGCCCTCGGTCTTGGTGTCGGTGTACTCACCCGTGAAGGCGGGCTCGGTCCCGGCCTGCCGGAGCACCGTGTACTCCGCGGGGCTCAGCTCGGCACGCCACTGTTCCTCGGTCTTGTCGACCTCGTAGCCCATGGTCTCGGTCCTCACTTCGCCAGTCGGTCAAGGATCAGCGGGCCCAGGTCGGTCACATCACCCGCGCCCATGGTGAGAACGAGATCACCGGGCTTCGCCATTCCCGCGACCGCCTCGGGCACCCCCTCCTTCGCGGGCAGGGCGGTGACCTCGCCGCCCGCGGCACGGGCGGCCTCGGTGATCAGCGCGCTGGTGACGCCGGGGATCGGGTCCTCGCGGGCCGGGTAGATGTCGAGGACCAGCGAGGCGTCCGCGAGGGCGAGGGCCTGGCCCATCTCGGTGCCCAGTTCCTGGGTGCGGGAGAAGAGGTGCGGCTGGAAGACCACCAGGATGCGGCCGTCCCCGGCCGCGGCGCGCATCGCCTCCAGGTCCGCCGCCATCTCGGTGGGGTGGTGCGCGTAGGAGTCGATGACCTGTACGCCGCCCGCCTCGCCCTTGAGCTGGAGGCGGCGCTTGACGCCGGTGTACGAGCCGAGGGCGGTGGCGAGCTCGGCGGCCGGGACGCCGAGGGCCGCGCCCGCCGCGAGGGCGGCGACCGCGTTGAGGGCGTAGTGGCGGCCGGGCACCGAGACGGCGAAGACGTGCTCCTGGCCGTCGAGCACCGCGGTGACCTCGCTCTTCAGCCCCTGCGGGACCACCGAGAGCACCCGTACGTCGGCGTCCTCGGCCTCACCGTAGGTGACCACCCGGACCCCGCTCAGCCGCCGGGTCAGCTCGCGGGCGCCCGCGTGGTCGGCGCAGACGACCAGGGTGCCGCCGGGCACGACGCGGTCGGCGAAGGTCTCGAAGGACTCGTAGATCTCGTCCAGGGAGGCGTAGTTGGCGTGGTGGTCCAGCTCGACGTTGAGGACGACGGCGACCTCGGGGGCGTACTTGTGGAAGCTGCGGTCGCTCTCGTCGGCCTCGGCGACGAAGATCTCGCCCTCGCCGTGCCGGGCGTTGGAGCCGGGCAGGTCCAGGTCGCCGCCGATCGCGTACGAGGGGTCCAGGCCGAGGGTGGTCAGCGCGACGGCGAGCATCGAGGTGGTGGTCGTCTTGCCGTGGGTGCCCGCGACCGCGAGCGGGCGCAGGCCGGTCATCAGGGCCGCGAGGGCGTCGGAGCGGTGGACGACGGGGATGCCCAGCTCGGCGGCGCGGGCCAGCTCCGGGTTGTCCTCGCGGATGGCGGAGGAGACGACCACGCTGCTGGCGTCCTCGGCGAGGTGGGAGGCGTCGTGGCCGAGGTGGACGGTCGCGCCGAGTGCCCGCAGCGCCTCGGTGACCGGGGAGTCCTTGGCGTCGCTGCCCGCCACCTTGGCGCCGCGCTGCGCGAGGATCTTGGCGATCCCGGACATTCCGGCTCCGCCGATACCGATGAAGTGCGGTCGGTCCATGGCGGGGGGAAGGCCGGGTGCCATGCGAGTTCTCCCAGGGGTGACGAGCGGTGCCCACGAGGGCGGAGCGGGCCCCAGCCTAAGCCTTCCGCCCGGGACGCGGCCCCCACGACCGCCCCGGTGGCACCGGGTGTCCGAGGGCGCCGCCGCCTGTGCGGAAGAGGCTCAGGCCTTGCTGTGGGAGAAGAGCTTGAGCACCGGCACGCCGACCCGGTGCCGGGCGCGGGAGGCCCAGTCGCGGTGGAAGAACTCCTCCACGTAGTGCGGGTCGGTCAGCACGATGACCTCGTCCGCGGAGATCTCGTCGACCAGGGCCTTCAGGGCGTCCAGGGGGTGGTCCTCGATCAGGCGGCCGCCCGCCTCGCAGCCGGCCTGGCGCAGCGCGGTGAGCGAGACCTCCAGGGCCTGTTCGGCGGGGGCGAGCGCCTCCTCGCCCTCGGGGGTCTCGGCCTCCCGGGTCACCTGGTCGATCTCGCCGAGCGCCACGTCGTCGAGCGCGCGCAGGAGCCGGTCGGCCTGGTCCCCGCGCGGCTGGAGGAGGAGGTGGAAGCGCACCGGCTCGTCGCCGTGCAGGGTGGTGACGAACTCCACGTCTGCGGACGTCAGGGCCTTCTCGATCATCAGTACGCTCGTGAACACGTCGGCGCCCTTCCTTCCGCGGGCCCTCGGCCCTGGCGGAAACCATCCTGCCCCGTGCGGGCACGGGGACTGCGAGTCTTGTCATGCAAAGCGGCAAAACGGAATTCTGAATTCCGTTCAGCGTCAGGTGCGACGGTATCGGGTGAACAGGAAGCCGGCCTCCTCGATCACCGAAGCCAGGGTGAATCGTTTTGGCACGTCCATCGAAGGTCCGCCCCCGATCCGCTGCGCGTCCCCCGCCGTGAGCACCGGCGCGAGCGTCAGGCACAGCTCGTCCAGCACATCGGCGGCCACCAGCTGCCCGAGCAGCCGGGGCCCTCCCTCGGTGAGCAGCCTGGTCAGCCCCCGTTCCGCGAGTTCCGTCACCATCCGCCGCGGATCCACGCCCACCGCCTGCCCCGCGACCACCACCTCGACACCGGCCGCCTCCGCCGCGGCGATCCGGTCGGCGGGCGCCCCGGCGCCGGTCAGCAGCAGGGTGGGCACCGGCGCCTCGGTGAACAGCGGGCGGCCGAAGTCCAGGTCCAGGCTCGCGCTGACCACGGCGATCACCGGGGCCGGGCCCTGCCCGCGCGCCGCCCGCAGCGGGGCGAATACCTGCCGCGCCCTGGCCGGCCGGTAATCCTCCTTGCGCACCGTCTCGGCGCCCACCACCACGGCGTCGGCGATCCCGCGCAGCGCGCCGAAGATCCGCATGTCCGCCTTGCAGGACAGCGCCTCGGAGCGGCCCTCGTGCTGGGCGGCGCCGTCGAGCGAGGAGACCATGTTGGCCCGCAGCCAGGGCCCCGGCCCCTCCGGATACGCGTACGCCCCGGCGATCTCCACCGGGTCCCACTCGCGGTCGCCGGGCGGCGGGCCTCCCCCGCGGTCCGCTGTCTCGTCGGTCACAGGAAACAGGCGTCGCATGGCGTGCAGTCTCGCACGAGGTCAGGGCCGGTCCACCGGAGCCCGCCCGGCTCGCGTGGCACGCCCGGGGCCGCGCCCGCGGCGGCGCCGGTTCCGCCCCGCCGCGGGCGCCCCGGCCGGGAGCGGCGGCAGCCTCTAGAGTCGGTAGGCGTGTCCTCCACCCCCGCCCCCGCTCCCTCGGCCGGCGACTCCCCGCTCTCGCTGTGCGCCCGCGCACCGCGGGTGCCGGCCGACCGGCTGGTCGCCGAGCTGGTGCCGCCGCCCCGCTTCGACGCGGTCCGCTTCGCCAGCTACGTCCCGGGCCCCGGTCAGCCGAGCCAGCACGAGGCCGTCGAGGTGCTCGGCGCCTTCGCCGCGGGGCTCGGCGGCGCGCACGCGAGCGGTGCCGGGAAGCGGCGCTGGTTCGGCGGGCGCGGCAGGAAGGCGGCGCCCGCCGGCCCGCGCGGGGTCTATCTGGACGGCGGCTACGGCGTCGGCAAGACCCATCTGCTCGCCTCGCTGTGGCACGCGGCCCCGGCCGCGCCGGAGCAGAAGGCCTTCGGCACCTTCGTGGAGCTGACGAACCTGGTGGGCGCCCTCGGCTTCCAGCAGACCGTGCGGACGCTCGGCGGCCACCAGCTGCTCTGCATCGACGAGTTCGAGCTGGACGACCCGGGCGACACCGTCCTCGTCTCCTCGCTGCTCGGCAGACTCGTCGACTCCGGGGTGGCCCTCGCGGCGACCTCGAACACGCTACCCGGCAGGCTCGGCGAGGGCCGCTTCGCCGCGGCCGACTTCCTGCGCGAGATCCAGGGCCTCGCGGCGCACTTCCGCACCCTCAGGATCGACGGCGAGGACTACCGCCACCGCGGGCTGCCCGAGGCCCCGCGGCCGTACACCGACGCCGAGGTGACCCGGGCCGCGTACGCGACCGAGGGCGCCTCGCTCGACGACTTCCCGCACCTGCTCGACCATCTCTCCCGGGTGCACCCGAGCCGGTACGGGGCGCTCACCGACGGGCTGCGGGCGGTGTGCCTGACCGATGTGCGGCCGGTGCCCGACCAGGCGACCGCGCTGCGGCTGGTGGTGCTCGCCGACCGGCTCTACGACCGGGAGGTCCCGGTGCTCGCCTCCGGGCTGCCCTTCGACCGGCTGTTCGGCGAGGAGATGCTCCGGGGCGGGTACCGCAAGAAGTACCTGCGCGCCCTGTCCCGGCTGACCTCGCTGGCCCGGGAGGGGAAAGTGCTAGTCAACGGCTGAGTAGCGGCAGGGGCGTTCATCTCGGCCAGATCACGGTCACGTCTCGGTCAACATTGTGCAATATGTGGCCTGACCTGCTCCTTGTGCCCGTGTCGGGCACCCTGCGTGATGCAATGAAGCGAAACCTCGCGTTAACCACCGCAGCACTGCGGCACGCTAGCGTCTCGCTACGGGGGATCTTTCCGCCGCGTCCGAGCGGCCCGGCTCCCCCGCGCCCGTGACCCGCCGCACCGACCAGGAGAGCAGGAGAGGACGACCATGCGTCTGCCACGCGTCCGCGCGCTCCTGGTGCTGTTCGCCGCCCTGGTCGCCGTGCTCCAGGTGTTCGCCGCCCCGGCGGCGACCGCCGCTCCGTGCACGGCTCCGGCCATGGCGGGCGCGGGGTTCCACCAGGCGCACCCGGCTCCCGGGGAGTCCGAGGAACTCCCCGACAAGGACCCGCGGGTACGTTTCCGCAGCGACCGGCTGCGCGCCGACGAGGCGCCCGAGCCCGGCACCGGGCAGAACCCGGACCCCGGCAAGGTCATCTGGACCCTGGCCGCCGCGGACGTCCCGCCGCCTGTCCTCAGCCCGCACCGGCCGACCGCCGCGAGCAACACCGCACGCGCGGCGGCCCTGCAGGTCTTCCTCTGCTGAGCTGAAACCGGGTCAGGACCGTTCCGGTCGGCCGGGTTCCCCATCACGGACCGCCCCGCCCCCGTACGCGCCCACGAAGCGCCGTGCGCCGGGACGCTCACCCATGCCCGCTTGCCAGTGCTACGCCCCCCGTACTTGTCGACGCGTCCGCGCCAGGGCGCGCCCCCAGGAGGCAACTGACATGCAGCCCCTCATCGATCACGCACGATCCTTCCCGCGCACCGGTGCCGCGCACGGCGAGGACTTCGCACGGCTGGCCGTCGGCCAGTCACCCCAGGCCCTCTTCATCACCTGCTCGGACTCCCGGGTGGTCCCGGCCCTGATCACCGGCGCCCGCCCCGGTGAACTCTTCGAACTGCGCACGGCCGGCAACATCGTGCCGCCCTACGACCGCGGCCCCACCTCCGAGGCGGCCACCATCGAATACGCGGTGGAGGTGCTCGGCGTGCAGGACATCGTGGTCTGCGGGCACTCGCACTGCGGAGCGGTCGGCGCGCTGGTGCGCGGCGACGACCTGACCGCCGTACCGGCCGTGCGCGACTGGCTCGCGCACGCCGCCGACCAGCCCTCGGGCGAGGCCCCGCGGGACCCGGCCGTGGCCGAGGCGGTGCAGCACCATGTGCTCGCCCAGCTCCTTCGGCTGCTCTCCTACCCGTGCGTCAGCAGCCGGGTGGAGAGCGGGAAACTGCGGGTGCACGCCTGGTACTACGAGGTGCACACCGGCAATGTCTTCGCCCACCAGGGCGAGACCGACTCCTTCGTGGCGCTGTGAGCGGCCCCGTGAAGCTCTCCCGCTACGTCGAATCCTCCCTGTTCCGGCAGGACTTCACCGCCTCCCTGGTGGTCTTCCTGGTCGCGCTGCCGCTGTGCGTCGGCGTGGCGGTGGCCTCCGGGGTACCGGCCGAGATCGGTCTGATCACCGGCATCGTCGGCGGCATCGTCACCGGTCTGCTGCCGGGCAGCAGCCTCCAGGTCTCCGGCCCCGCGGCCGGTCTCACCGTGCTCGTCTACGAGGCGGTGCAGGAGTTCGGGCTCCCGGTGCTCGGCGTGATCGTGCTCGCCACCGGGCTGCTCCAGCTGGTGATGGGCGCCCTGCGCTGGGGCCGCTGGTTCCGGGCCATCTCGGTCGCGGTGGTCGAGGGGATGCTCGCGGGCATCGGGCTCGTCCTGATCGCCGGGCAGCTGTACTCGATGGCCGGCGCCAAGGCCCCCGAGACCGGCATCGACAAGATCACCGGGCTGCCGGAACTGCTCGCGGACTCCGTGGGCTCCTCCGGCGCGCGCGCCTCGCTGCTGCTCGGCGCGGGCACCATCGCGGTGCTCGTGCTCTGGAAGCACCTGCCCGCCAAGGTACGGGTGGTGCCGGGGCCGCTCGCCGCCGTCGCGCTGGCCGTGCTCGTCTCGCTCGGCTTCTCGCTGCCGGTGGCGGAGGTGGAGGTCCAGGGGCTCGTCGACTCCGTACAGCCGCCGGGGCTCGGTGAGTTCGGGGAGCTGGGCAGCCTCGCGCTGCTGAGCACCATCCTCGCCTTCACGCTGATCGCCTCCGCGGAGAGCCTGTTCAGCGCGGCGGCCGTGGACCGGCTGCACGACGGTCCGCGGACCCACTACGACAAGGAGCTGATGGCCCAGGGCGTCGGCAACACGATCTGCGGGATCCTCGGCGCCCTGCCGATGACCGCGGTGATCGTGCGCAGCGCGGCCAATGTGCAGGCCGGGGCGCGTACCAAGGCCTCCCGGGTGATGCACGGCGTCTGGCTGCTGCTCTTCGCCGCGCTGCTCCCGGCGGCGCTCGGCATCATCCCGATCCCCGCGCTCGCGGGCGTCCTGGTGCACGCGGGCTTCAAGCTGATCCCGCTCCAGGGGCTGCGCTCGCTGTGGCGGGAGCACCGCAGCGAGGCGGTGATCCTGGTCGTGACCGCGGTCGCGATCGTGGCGATCAACATGTTCGAGGGTGTCCTGATCGGCCTCGCCCTCGCGGTCGCCAAGACCGCCTGGGAGGCCTCGCACGTCCGGCTGGAGATCATCGACAAGGGAGCGGGCCCGGTGCAGGCGCACCTCACCGGCAACGCGACCTTCCTGAGGCTGCCGAAGATCCTGGACAGCCTGGAGTCCCTGCCGCAGGACCGGCCGGTCGAGCTGGACCTCTCCCAGGTCCACCACCTCGACCACGCCTGCCGCACCGCCCTGGAGAACTGGGCGGAACGGCACAGCGACACGGACACCGAACCCGTGAAGGTCACCGCCCGCGCCTGAGCGGGCACAGCACCGCGGAGCGGTGGAGCAGTACGGGCGCGGCGTTCCCTCCGGGGGGCGCCGCGCCCCTTGCGTCTCGGCCCCGTTCCGCGGACCGGACCACCGAGGCGAGCGGCCCGGCGGCGTCCTCGTACGCTGGCGGGCATGAGCGACTACTGCGCGGGCGATGGGCAGTTGGAGGGCGCGCCCCCGGCCGCGAGGCCGGATACGGGCGCGGACGGCACGGAGGCGGCGGGCGACGGGGCGGGCGCCCCGGAGGCCTTCGCCGAGTGCGTGCTGTGCCGGGAGCCCACCAAGTACCCGGAGTCCCGGCGCGGGATCACCCTGTGCCCCGTGTGCGAGTGGCAGGAGGCGCAGCGGGCCGCGTGCTCCGGCTGAGGCTTGGCGGAGGGGTTGGCGCCGGGGGCGATCCCCGGTCCGTCGTCGAGGGACAAGTCCCGGCATCGCTGAAGTACGAGCCCCGGTGCACCGCTCGGGGGCGAGCCCCCGGGATCAGCCGCGGCGTGCGCTCGCCCAGCAGGTGGTGGCGGCCGCGGCGCCCGCGAGGAGGGCGGCGAGCAGCAGCGGGACCACGGGCGCGGGCACACTGCCTTGCCGGGAGCCCGTCACCATCGCGGTGATCGCGGTACGGGCCGGAGAGCCCGCGAGGACGAGGGCGAGCACCACGGCTCCGGTCAGCGCGGTGACCGCCCGCCCGGTGGACCGTACGAGCGGCCAGGAGGTCAGCGCGCCGACCGCGGTGCCGACCAGGGCGCAGACCAGCACGGTGCACAGCCCGGCGAGGGCCGCGGGCAGCCGTCCCACCGGGGTGCGGTGATCGTTGGCGGCAGCCTCGCCGATCATCGCGACGAACCCGGTGGCCAGCGCCCCGAGGAGGCAGGAAGTCAGCAGGGCGGTCAGCAGGCAGGCCAGTTGGACCCGCCGGGGACCGGCCGCCGCCGCACCGCAGGCGCGCGCCGCGGCCGGTTCGCCGGTCGCACAGATCCGCGCCGTCCAGGCCGCCACCGGTACCAGCGCGGCCGCCGTCCAGCCCAGCGAGTCCAGGACCGGCTCCCCGGAACGGACCCCGATGGCGAGCACGGCGGCATAGCAGAGCAGCGGCGCGATCAGCCGCTGCGAACGCAGCAGCAGGGCGCAGTGGTAGCGCAGGAGGGCCGTCATCGTGCCTTCCTCCTCGCCAGCGCCTCGGTGGGGGCGGAACCGGGCTCGGGGGCGGGGGGGGCGGGGGCGGGCTCGGGGGCAGGCGCGGGCGCGGTGGCTGATTCGGGCGCGGGCGCGGGGAGGTCCTCGGGCGCGGGCGTGCGTGCGGGGTCGGGTGCGGGCGCGTGCGCGAGGTCGGGCGTAGGCGTGCGCGCCGGGTCGGGTGCGGGCGTAGGCGCGGGGTCGGGTACGGGCGTGCGCGCCGGTGCAGGCGCGGGGGTGCGCGCGGCCTCCGGTGCCGAGGGGCGTGGAGTGAGGCGTACGACGTGCCAGGGCGGGTCGGCGCCGAGGAGGGTGCGCAGCAGGGCGTCCGAGGCGGTGGCCGGGACCGTGAGCAACCACCTTCCGTGGGAGCCGAGTCGGGCCCGGACCGGTACCGAGCGGTGGTCGTCGCCCGGCGCTCCCGTGACCGCCCGGGGCGGCGCCACGGCACCGGGCGGACCCTGCGCCTCGACCTCGACCTCGACTTCAGGCTCGACATCGACCTCGACCTCGACTTCAGGCTCGACATCGACCTCGACCTCGGCCTCGGCCTCGACTTCAGGCCCGGCGTCGACGGTCACCGGGGTGTCCGCCGCTCCCCCGGCCCCCGTCCTCAGGGAACCCGACCGCCCCACCGCCCCCGCCCCGGACGGCGCAAGGCGGACGAGGCCGCCGTCCGCCCCGAGTGTGCAGCGCAGGTCCACCGACTCCGCGAGGCGCTCGGGGTGGTGGTCGACGCAGACCACGGCCGAGCCCGCGGTGGTGAGTTCCCGTACCGCCAGGTCGAGTTCGGCGCGGGCGGCGGTGTCGAGGCCGGTCCAGGCCTCGTCCAGGACGAGCAGTTCGGGGGCGGCCATCAGCGCCTGGACGACGGCGGCCTTCTGGCTGCTGCCCTTGGAGAGTTCGGCCAGCGGCGCCCCCCAGTAGGGCCCGGCGCCGAAGCGCTCCGTCCAGTCGCGCGCCCGGCGGGTGGCCGCGGCGGTGCCGAGTCCGTGCACCCGGCCCATGTGGACCAGGTAGCCGCCGAAGGTGAACGGCAGCCCGGCGGGGAAGCGTTCGGGTACGTAGGCGGTCCTGGGGCGGCCGAGGGCGCGGCCCTCGGTGGGGGTGTCGAGTCCGGCGAGCAGGCGCAACAGGGTGGATTTTCCGGTGCCGTTGGCGCCCTCGACGCGGACCAGGGTGCCGGGTTCCGCGGCCAGGTCCACCCCGCGCAGCACCCAGGGGCCGCGGCGGCCGTAGCGGCGTCCGGCTCCCACCAGGCGGCGGTGCCCGCGGGCGGGTCCGTGCTTCATGGGCCCATCCTCCCCCGTGGTCCGCGGCGGCCGGTGGGTGGCCCCGGCGGGCTGGCAGACTTCTCCCGTGAGCAGCGAAGACACCGCCCCCGCGACCCCGCAGGACTCCCCCTTCGAGCCGGACGGCAACTCCCGCGACCAGGAGGAGCAGTTCGTGCTCCCGCTCGTGGTGCGCCTGGAGAAGACCGCGCCCCCGGACCGTACCGACGCCCTGGAGGCCGCCGCCCGCGCGGTCCTCGTGCTGCTCGACGACGCCCGGGCACGCGGGGCGGGCGAGTGGGCCGAGGCGGTGCGCCGCTGGCAGGACGCGCGGATCCGCAAGGTGGTGCGCCGGGCGCGCGGCGCGGGCTGGCGCAAGGCGCGGGCGCTGCCCGGCATCACGGTGACCCAGGGCTCCGCCGAGGTGCGGGTCTTCCCGCCGGTGCCGCTGGACGGCTGGCCGAAGGAGCTGGCGGTGCTCCAGGTCTCGGGCACCGAACTGGACCCGGCCGCCACCCCGCCGGTACCGGACCCCTCGACGCCGGTGCTCTGGCTGAATCCGGGGATCACCATGTCCGCCGGGAAGGCGATGGCGCAGGCGGGGCATGCCGCGCAGCTGGCCTGGTGGGAGCTGGACGAGGCGGAGCGCGCACAGTGGCGGGAGCGGGGCTTCGCCCTGGCGGTACGGGAGGCGAGCGCGGCACGGTGGCGTGAACTCGCCGGTGCGGGGCTGCCGTTGGTGCGGGACGCCGGGTTCACCGAGGTCGCGCCCGGCTCCGCGACGGTGGTCGCCGATCTACCGGTGCTGCGCGGGCGCGGGGAACCTCAAATGTAGCTCTGAACGTCCCTGCCTGTGGGTTCGGCCCTCGCCCACGGGGCGAGAAGAGGCTCAGGACGACCCGGGCGCGGCAGCTGCAGCGCCCGGGCCTGTCGGGACACCGGGGGACGGAGAGACAGATGGAGCGACTGGGTACGGGCATCGGCTGGCGGCCGGAAATCGCCGAGGCGGTGGAGGCGATGCCCGGCATCGACTGGGTGGAGGCGGTCGCGGAGAACCTCTGCCCCGGCCATCTGCCGCCGTCCCTGGCGCGGCTGCGGGAGCGCGGGGTCACCGTCGTCCCGCACGGCGTCGGTCTCGGTCTCGGCGGCGCCGAACGCCCCGACGAGGAGCGCCTCGCCGCCCTCGCCGCCCGGGCCGAGAGCCTCGGCTCGCCGCTGGTGACCGAGCACATCGCCTTCGTCCGCGCCGGGGGCGCGCGCACCGCCTCGCCGCCGCTGGAGGCCGGGCACCTGCTGCCGGTGCCGCGCACCCGCGAGGCGCTGGACGTGCTCTGCGAGAACGTCCGCATCGCCCAGGCCCAGCTGCCGGTACCGCTGGCCGTGGAGAACATCGCGGCGCTCTTCTCCTGGCCCGACGAGGAGTTGACGGAGGGTCAGTTCCTCTACGAGCTGGCCGAGCGCACCGGCGTACGGCTGCTCATCGACGTGGCGAACCTGCACACCAACCACGTCAACCGCGGCGAGGACCCGGCCGAGGCGCTGGACGCCCTGCCCCTGGAGGCGCTGGCCTATGTGCATGTGGCGGGCGGCTTCGAACGGGACGGCGTCTGGCACGACTCGCACGCCCACCCCGTACCGCCCGCGGTGCTCGACGTCCTCGCCGCCCTCGCCTCCCGGGTCACCCCGCCCGGCGTACTCCTGGAACGCGACGAGAACTTCCCCGAACCGGCGGCCCTGGAGCGGGAGTTGGCGGACATGACCCGGACGGTACGGGAGGCGGGGGCGCCCGGGGCGAGGGCCGCGGCCGACACCTCGGCGGCGCCGAGGGAGGCAACTGCCGCCACCGGCAAGGGAATCGGCACCGGCAAGGGCATCCGGCCCACCACCACCGCCGAGGCTGTCACCGGCACCTCCGCAGCCGTACGGGAACCAACTGCCGCCAGCGGCAAGGGAATCGGCACCCGGCTTACCACCGCCCAGGCCGTCGCAGGCACCTCGGCAGCGGGGCGCGTACCAACTGCCGTCTCCAGCAACGGAATCGGCACCGGCGCGGGTACCCGGCCCCTCACCCCTGAGGCCGCTGCCCGTCCCACCACCCCCGCGGCCGCCGCTCAGCCCACCACCTCCGAATCATCCGAACCGACCGCTCAGCCCGCCGACTTCGGGACCGCGGCTCCCCCGGAAGCCTCCACCACCTCGATCCCGGCACCACCCGCCACCCCGTCCCCCGTCCCCGAAGCCGCCCGTCAGCGTCTCGCGCTCGCGCAGACCGCCCTGCTCTCCGCGCTGGTGGCGGGCACCCCCGCGCCCGAGGGCTTCGACCGGAACCGGCTCACCGTGCAGAGCCGCGCCCTGGCCGCCAAGCGGGCGGATGTGGTCGCGAAGGTGGCGCCGGAGCTGCCGGTGATCCTGGGCGCCGGGTACCGCGCGGCCTTCCTCGGCTATGCCCAGGCGCGGCCGATGGCCGGCGGCTACCGGCGGGACGCGCTGGACTTCGCCGAGCACCTGCTGCTGGCCGGCGGGCCCGAAGAGGCCACCGCGCGCGGGGAGTTGCGCGACTGGTGGCTGGAGCGGGAGGGGCCGCGGCCCCGGTCCGCCCGGCCGCTGGCGAGGCTGCGCCGGGCCGCCCGCTCCGTACTCGCCGGGCGGTGAGGAGATGGCGTACCTGACAGCCCTGGTCTACGTCCTGGTCCTCGGCTCAGCCGTCCGGCTCCTGACCGGCCTGCACCGGGCGCGCTCCTCGGCCGCCGCGCCCGGGGAGTCCGCCCGGGACGTCCTGGAGGCGGCCTTCCTCGCGGGCGGTCCCGGCCGGGTGGCGGACACCGTCGTGGTCGCCATGCACCTGGACGGGCGGCTCGCCGTGGCGGAGCCGGGCCTGCTCGGGGTGCGGCGCGCCGAGGTCCGGCACCCGGTCGAGCAGTCCGTGCTCGACGCCCACGCCCTCGCCCCGAGCGGCGCGCTGCACTGGGTGCGTACGGGTGTGATGCGGGGCCCGCAGGTCCAGGCGCTCGGCGACGGGCTCGCCGCGCGCGGGCTCCTGGTGCCGCCGGGGGCGCTGCGCCCGCTGCGCCGCTGGGCGCTGGTGCACACGGTGGGCTGCCTGCTGGGCTTCCCGCTGGCGGTCCTGCTGACGGTGGTGCAGTACGTGCGGCTGGACGCCGACTCGCCGGTGCCGTTCGTCCTCACCGTGCTGCCCGCCCTCGTCTTCGGCACCGTCCTCGGCTTCGTCTCGCTGCTGCGGGCCCGGGGCTCGCTGACCACCACCGGGCGCCGGGCGCTGCGCGCCTTCGCGGCGAGCGGGGCCCCGGCCGTGGACCTGGTGGCGCTGGTCGCGGTCCGCGGCCCGAGCGCCCTGCCCGATCCGGCGCTGCGCGCCATCCTGCTGCGGGCGCTGCGCGAGCGGGTCCGCCCGGCCGCGCTGTCCGGCAGCGCTCAGGGCGCCGCGTACGGCACACCGCTGGTGGTCGCCGGGGAGGTCAACTGGTGCGGCGGAGGCGGCTCTTCCTGCGGCGGCAGCAGTTGCGGCGGCTCCTCCTGCTCGGGCGCCTCCGGGGGCTCCTGCGGCGGCGGCTCGGGCTCCTCGTGCGGAGGGTCCTCCTGCGGTTCCTCCGGTTCGTCCTGCGGAGGCGGCGGGGGTGGCGGGGGCTGCGGCGGCGGATCCTCGTAGACCGGGCCGCTCGGCAGCGCACCGTACGGGCGCGGAGGCGGGCGGCGGCGCGGATGCCGGACAAGGCCACCGGCACCCGACTTCCCTGTGCCAAGCGCCACATTCCGGCACCCGAGGTGAAGAAACCGTGGCGCCCGGGGGCCCGCTTCGCGTAGAACTCGGCCATGCTGTGGCTGCTCTTCCTCCTTCTCGCCTGTGTGGCGGCCCTCGTGTCCTGCATCCGGCTGTGCCTGGCGGCGGTACGCGCCGCGGCCGCGGACGCGGGGCCCGGCACCCGCCGCGAACTGACCCTGTACGAGGCCGCGTTCCTCTCCGGCGGTCCGCACCGGGCAGCCGAACTGACCCTGGTCTCCATGGCGTACGAGCGCCGGATGCTGCTCGCGCACACCGGCTGGGCCACCGTGGTCGACCAGGAGGCCAGGGACCCGATGGAGGCGGCTGTCATCGAGGCGGTGGGCCCCGGCGGCCAGTCGCCGATCGCCGAGGTCCGCACGGCCGCGGCCGCCGCACCGCCGGTACGGGAGCTGGCGGACACCCTGGTGCGCGCCGGGCTCGCGGTGCCCGAGTCCTCACGCGGCACCGTCGCCGGGGCGGTGCGCCAGGTCAGGGCGGTGGCCCTCGCGGTGCCGGTCCTCGCGGCGGCCGCGGTCCTCGCGCCGGGCCGGGGCGCGCCCGGCGGTGACCTGCTGAGCTGGTTCGCGCTGCCGCTGCTGCTGAGCCTCTGCTCGCTGGGCATCGCCCGCTTCGAGACCTATCCGTACACCCGCTGGGCCTCCCAGGCGGGCCGGCGGCTCCTCGCCGAGCTGCCGTCCGGTGGCAGGGGCAGCGGGGCCGCGCTCACCGAGGTGGCGCTGCGCGGCACCGGCGCGGCGGGCGATCCGCAGCTGCGGGCGGCCTTCGCGGTGCGTTCGGCGGCACCGCGCACTCTTTGAGCGGACAAGGGACCCGGGGTCCTTTACTTCCCCGGCCCCTCCCCCAAGCATCCCTTCTGTTCCCGTCCGCCCGCTTCGGGCGTCTCACCGGACCGAAGGGATGAGGCCGAGCGATGCGCACCGCCGCCCTCGTGGCAGTCACCGGCTCCCTGCTCCTCACCGCCGCCGCGACGGCCCCCGCCCAGCCCGGCGCCGCGCCCCGGCCGAGCGCGGCCGAGCGACTGGCGGCGGGCACCGCCGAGGCCGCCCGGCAGTCCGCCGCCGCGGGCATCCGCTTCGGCCCGTGCCCGGAGCGGTACCACCTGGAGCCCCCGGTGGAGTGCGGCACGGTCTCGGTGCCGGTGGACTACGCGCGCCCCGGCGGCCGAAGGCTCCCGCTCACCGTCAGCCGGGCGCGGGCCTCCGGGGCGGACGCCGGGGGCAAACCGGTCCGGCGGCAGGGCGCGCTGGTCTTCCAGACCGGCACGCCGGGCTCCTCCGGCCTCTACTTCCCGATGGCCGCGGGCCTCGGCTCCTGGCAGCGCGTGCACTCCGCCTACGACCTGGTGGGCTACACCCCGCGCGGGGTGGGCGCGGACGGCGGCCTCTCCTGCCAGGACCCCGCCGACGCGCCCACCGCGGCCCCGCAGCGGCCGGACGCGGTGTTCAAGGCCGGGGCCCGCGCCCGCGCCACCGCCTACGCGGCGGGCTGCCTGCGCTCCGCGGGCACCGGACTGAAGCAGTTCTCCACCGAGACCGGCGCCCGCGACCTCGACGTGCTGCGCGCGGCCCTCGGCGAGCGGCGGCTGACCTTCATGGGCGTCTCCTACGGCGGCTATGTCGGCGCGGTCCACGCGAGCCTCTTCCCCGGGCATGTGCGCCGGATGGTCTTCGACTCGGCGCCGGATCCCGCGCCGGGGCGGGTGGGCTACCCGGACTCGCTGCGCCAGAGCGCCGCCTTCGAGCGGCGCTGGCACGACTTCCTCGACTGGGTGGCACGCCATGACGAGGCCTACGGACTCGGCACCACCGCCGAGGCCGTGCAGCACCGCTACGACGGGGTGCGCGAGGAGCTGGCGAAGAAGCCCGCGGAGGGCACGGTGGGCCCGGCCCAGCTCCAGGCCGCCTTCGCCAAGACGGTCTTCTACGACGACTACTGGCCGATCCGGGCCACCGCGCTCGCGGCCTGGGCGCACGGGGAGCGGGAGTTCCTGATCCAGCAGGCCGCGCCCGTGCCGGAGGCGGCGGCGGAGCGGGAGAACGCGGCGGCGGTGACCGCGGCCGTGCGGTGCCAGGACAGCGCCTGGCCGCGCGACTGGGCGACCTGGGACCGGGACGCGACGCGGCTGGCGAGAACCGCCCCGTTCGCGGCCTGGGCGCACACCTGGGCCCATCTGCCCTGCGCGAGCTGGCCGGTGACGGCGCGGCGGCCCGTCGACGTGGGGGCCGCCGGTGCCGCGCAGGCCCTGGACTCCGCGCGCGGCACCCTGCCGCCGACGCTGATCCTGGCGGCCGAGCAGGACGCGGTCGCCCCGCTCGCCGGGGCGCGCGAACTGCGGCGGCGGCTGGCCGGTTCGGTGCTGGTGACCGAGCGGGACGCGGGGATGACCGGCCTCGGCGGCGGCCCGAACGACTGCGTCAACCGCCACCTCGACGACTACCTGGTGGCGGGCCGCCTCCCCGCCGCCGACACGAGCTGCGCCCCGCACCCCGAGCCGCGTCCGCTGGCCACCGGCGGCCGGGCCCACTTCGACGTACGGCGCGGGGAGTGAACCGGGGCGCGCGCGGCGGGAGTTGCGGCCTCCCGCGCCCGGCGGGCCCCGGTCAGGAGGCCGCCGGGCCCGGTGCGGCGGATCAGGCCAGCGCGTCCACGAGTTCGGCGACGCTGCGGCGGCGCCCGGTGTAGAAGGGCACCTCCTCGCGGACGTGCATCCGGGCCTCGGAGGCCCGCAGATGGCGCATGAGATCGACGATGCGGTGGAGCTCGTCGGCCTCGAAGGCGAGGATCCACTCGTAGTCGCCGAGCGAGAACGAGGCCACCGTGTTGGCGCGGACGTCCGGGTAGCCGCGCGCCATCTTGCCGTGGTCGGCGAGCATCCGGCGGCGGTCCTCGTCGGCCAGCAGGTACCAGTCGTAGGAGCGGACGAAGGGGTAGACGCTGACGTAGTCGCGGGCGGTCTCGTCGGCGAGGAAGGCCGGGATGTGGGAGCGGTTGAACTCGGCCGGGCGGTGCAGCGCCATGTTCGACCAGACCGGTTCCAGGGCGCGGCCGAGGCCGGTGCGGCGGAAGAGGTTGTAGGCCTCCTGAAGCTGCTCGGCGGTCTCGGCGTGCCACCAGATCATGAGATCGGCGTCGGCGCGCAGGCCCGAGACGTCGTAGGTGCCGCGGATGGTGACGTCCTTGGCGGCCAGCTGGTCGAAGAGCTCCTGGACCTCGGCGGCGAGGCGGGGGCGGTCGGTGTCGCCGGGCAGTACGTCGCGCAGCCTGAAGACGGACCACAGGGTGTACCGGATGACCTCGTTGAGGTCCTTGGCCTTCTTGCCGATGTTCGGGATCTTGGCGGATGCGTCGTCGCTCATGCCGCTATTCTCCCGCGCCGCCGTGGGTGCTCTGCACCGGGTTCCGGGCGAGCGCGGCGAGCGCCCCCGCGTCCCCGGTGAGCGCGTCCGCGGCGGCCCGGGCACCGGCGATGCAGGCGGGCACCCCGACGCCGTCGTAGGCGGCACCGCAGACGGCGAGGCCGGGGAGCGGCGCCAGGTGCCCGCGGATCCGGGCGACCCGGGCGGCGTGCCCCACCGGATACTGCGGCAGCCCCTCGTGCCAGCGGGTCACCCGGGAGGCGACCGGCTCGGCGTCCAGGCCGGTGGCGTCGCGCAGGTCCCGCCGGGAGATCTCGACCAGTTCCGTGTCCTCGCGGGCGAGGACCGCGCTCTCGCCGTGCCGCCCGACCGAGGTCCGCAGGACCAGCAACTCCGGGTCCTGCCGGGCGATCCAGCCCCATTTGCGGCCGGCGAAGGTGGCGGCCTTGATGGTGCGGCCCTCGACCGGCGGCACCAGGAAGCCGCTGCCCTCCGGCAGCCCGGCGGCGTCCCGTGCCCGGTAGGCGAGGGTGACCAGCCCCATCGAGGCGTACTCGATCGTGCGCAGTTCGGCCGCGGCGGCGGGGGCCACCGTCTCCAGGAGCCGGGCGGCCGGGGCGGCGGGCAGCGCGAGGACCACGGCGTCCGCGGTGAGGACGCCCTCGCGGGTGCCGATCTGCCAGGGGCCGCCGGGCACCGGGCGGCGCAGCGCGGTCACGGGGGTGCCAGTGAGGATGCGGCCGCCCTGTTCGCGTACCCGCTCGGCGACGGCGAGCGGGAGGCTTCCGACCCCGCCGTCGATCCCGGCGAACACCGGCCCGGCCGCCGGGTTGCGGGCGGCCCGGCGCTGGATCTCGGTGACCGCGTCGAGCAGGGAGGTGTGGTGGCGGGCGGCCTCGAAGAGCTGGGGCACGGCCGAGCGCAGGGAGAGCAGGTAGGCGTCCCCGGCGTAGACGCCGCCGAGGAGGGGTTCCACAAGGCGGTCCACCACCTCGCGGCCCAGGCGCTCGGCGACATAGGCGCCGACCGCGATGTCCTCGCCGATATCGGTCGGCGGCAGCTCCCGCTCCCGGGCGATCCGGGCGAGGCCCTCCGCGGAGAGCACCCCGGCGAGCGCCTCGGGGTCGCCGGGTACGCCCATCACATGGCCCTTGGGCATCGGGCGCAGCGCACCGCCCGTCCACAGCGAGGCGCTCGCCGTCGCCGGGGCCTCGATGCGCGCGCCGAGTCCCGCGGCCCGGGCGAGTTCCACGGCCTCGGGGCGCCGGGCGAGCAGCGACTCGGCGCCGAGGTCGACCCGTACGCCCGCGATCTCGCCGGGCAGGAGCTTGCCGCCGAGGCGCTCGGAGGCCTCGGCGAGGGTGACGGTGTATCCGGCGCCGAGCAGCCGGTGGGCGGCGGCGAGGCCGGTGATCCCGCCTCCGACGACGACGGCGTGCGGGGCCCCGGCCCGCGCCGGTTGCGCTGCGTCCATGGGGCCACTCTCTCAAACACCCGGCGCCGTACGGAGCGGAGGCCGGGCGGCGGGGGCGCCCCGGCTACGGTGATCACCAGTCGGGCCCCGGGCACGGGGCGGTGGACCCGGACCCGGGGAGTGTGCGATGCGCGAGCGGCTGGTCATCATCGGCGGGGACGCGGCGGGCATGTCGGCCGCCTCGCAGGCCCGGCGGCTGCGGAGCCCCGAGGAGCTGGAGATCCTCGCCTTCGAGCGCGGTCACTTCACCTCCTACTCGGCCTGCGGGATCCCGTACTGGGTGGGCGGGGTCGTCGAGGAGCGGGCGGCGCTGATCGCCCGCTCGCCCGCGCAGCACCGGGAGCGGGAGATCGGGCTGCGGATGCGCACCGAGGTCACCGAGATCGACACCGGCCGCGGCCGGGTGCGCGCCCGGGACCTGGAGTCGGGCGCCGAGGAGTGGACCTCGTACGACAAGCTGGTGATCGCCACCGGGGCGCGGCCGCTGCGCCCGCCGGTGCCGGGGATCGACGCCCCCGGGGTGCACGGGGTGCAGACCCTGGACGACGGGCAGGCGCTGCTCGACTCGCTCGCGCCGGGCGGGCCCCGGCGGGCCGTCGTCATCGGCGCCGGGTACATCGGGGTCGAGATGGCCGAGGCGCTGATCCAGCGCGGCTACGCGGTGACCGTGCTCAACCGCTCGGCGCAGCCGATGGCCACCCTCGATCCGGACATGGGGCGCCAGGTGCACGAGGCGATGTGCGGACTCGGCATCGAGATGGTCAACGGGGCCGAGGTCACCGGGATCGAGACCGGCGAGGACGGCCGGGCCCGCGCGGTGACCACCGCGGAGGGGCGCCACCCGGCCGAGGTGGTGGTCCTCGGCACCGGGGTGCGGCCGGAGACCTCGCTCGCCGAGGCCGCCGGTCTGCCGCTCGGCGCGTACGGCGGGCTGCTCACCGACCTCGCGATGCGGGTGCGCGGGCAGGAGAACATCTGGGCCGGCGGCGACTGCGTGGAGGTGCTCGACCTGGTCTCCGGTCAGGAGCGGCACATCGCGCTCGGCACCCACGCCAACAAGCACGGCCAGGTGATCGGCACCAACGCGGGCGGCGGCTACGCGACCTTCCCCGGTGTGGTCGGCACCGCGGTGAGCAAGGTCTGCGACCTGGAGATCGCGCGGACCGGTCTGCGGGAGAAGGACGCCCGCGCGGTGGGCCTGGAGTTCCACGCGGTGACCATCGAGTCGACCAGCCGGGCGGGCTACTACCCGGACGCCGGGCGGATGACGGTGAAGATGCTCGCCGAGCGCCGCACCGGACGGCTGCTCGGGGTGCAGATCGTGGGCCGCGAGGGCGCCGCCAAGCGCGTGGACATCGCGGCCGTGGCCCTGACCGCCCGGATGACCGTGGAGCAGATGACCGCCCTGGACCTCGGCTACGCCCCGCCGTTCTCGCCGGTGTGGGACCCCGTCCTGGTGGCCGCGCGCAAGGCGGCGCAGGCGGTCCGGGAGGCGGGGTACTGAGCTTCCGGTTCTCCCGGAAGCGGGGCGTGCGGCGCGTACGAGGGGCGCGGTCGCACGCTTGTCCGCGGGCGCGAAGGGGCGCGTTCAGCGGTGCGCCCCGCGCACGGCACCGCCGTCGGCGCCGGGCACGCGGCGACCGGCGCTGTCCGGTTCCGGTTGACCAATGGTCCAGGTCAGCGGGCCCGGCCCGGATCGTGCGCGAGCGCTTCCCCAACTCGCCCGCCCCCGGGCACTGTTGACAGTTGATCAGCAGAGCTGCGCAAACGCGGCCGGGGTGCCGGGCGCCCCTCCCCGAAGAGCCCGTCCGCTGCCCGAAGTGGACCGGGATGACCTTGACGCCTTTTTTCGGTCAACGTTCACAGAATCCTCGCACCCCGCACACCCGAGCCGCACTATGTGACGCGGCAGAGCGAGCCGGACACGCACCGCGTACTCCGGACCGCTGGGGGGGACGGGCCATGCCCCGGCATGGCCCGACGAAGGGAAACGAACACCGGATGAAGAACACCGCGCGAGCGGCGGCGCTGGCCGCAGGCGCCCTGCTTCTCACGCTCACGGCACCGGCCGGGGCATCGGCGGCGCCCGCGCAGCCGCAACCGCGGGTCGACCTGCGGGTCCTGCTCGTCTCGGACGGCGGCCCCGCCGTCGAGGCGGTACGGGCCGAACTCGACGCCCAGGGAACCCCGTACACCCGGGTGGACCTGAACAGTGCCGGGCGTCCGGTGCTCACCGCCGCCTTCCTCGCGGACTCCGTAGGGGGACGTCCGCGGGCGAAGTTCCAGGCCGTGGTGCTGCCGGACGCCAACCCCTTCGGCTCGGGGTCGCCCGAACTCGCCGCCCTCGCCGCCTACGAGCAGCGCTACGGGATCCCGCAGGTGGACGCCTACACCTGGGCCAACCCCGAGGCGGGCCTCGGCTATCCGGAGCCCGGGGACAGCCGCTCGCTGGACGGGGTGCAGGCCGCGGTCACCGAGGCGGGGCGCTCCGGCCCCTTCGGCTATCTGCGCGGCGCGGTGCCCTTCGAGGACAACTCCCCCTCGGTGAGCGAGAGTTACGGCTTCCTCGCGGCGCCCGCGCCGGGCGCCGACTTCACCCCGTACGTGGACGCGCCGCTGGCCGGGGGCGGGCGGGGCTCGCTGGTCGGCGAGTACCGGCACGACGGGCGGCGCGAGCTCGTGGTCACCTTCGCCTACAACCAGTACCAGCAGCAGTTCCGGCTGCTGGCCCGGGGCATCGTGGACTGGATGACCCAGGGGATCCACCTCGGGGCCTCGCGCCACCATTTCACGGTGCACGTCGACGACGTCTTCGCCGCGGACGACCGCTGGGACAGCGCGCTCAACTGCACGCCCGGCGACATCGACTGCGCGGGCGGCGGCGGCGAACCGGACCCGATCCGGATGACCGCCGAGGACGCCGCCTACGCCCGGAGCTGGTCGCGCGAGCACGGGCTGACCCTGGACCTGGTCTACAACGGCGCGGGCAGCGACCAGTACCGCGAGCAGGAGGGCGGCGACCCGCTGGCCGACCGGCTGCTCGCCGACCGCGCGGACTACCGCTGGGTCAACCACACCTACGAACACCCCTTCCTGGGCTGCGTCCAGGACGTCTCGGCGGTGCCGTGGAAGTGCGCGACCGACGCCTCGGGCGCCGTGCGCTACGTCCCCCGCAGCGAGATCTCGCAGCAGATCTCGGAGAACCGCCGCTGGGGCCAGAAGGCCAAACTCCCGCTGAACGAGAAGGAGTTGGTCACCGGCGAGCACTCGGGCCTGAAGGTGCTGCCGCAGCAGCCCGCGGACAACCCGAACCTCGCGCCCGCGCTGGCCGAGAACGGCATCGGCTGGCTCGGCTCCGACAACTCCCGTGAGCCCGCGCAGCGTTCGGCGGGATCCGCCCGTACCGTGCCGCGCTACCCGATGAACATCTTCTACAACGTGGGCCGCGCCGAGGAGCAGGTCGACGAGTACAACTGGATCTACACCCGCCGCGCCGACGGCGGCAGCGGGGTCTGCGAGACCTCCCCGGTGACCACCTGCCTGGACGCCCCGCTGGACACCGCGACCGGCTACCGGGACCGGATCGTGCCGCTGGAGTCGGCGCTCGCCCTCGGCCATGTCCTCTCCGGCGATGTGCGCCCGCACTTCATCCACCAGTCGAACCTGGCCGAGGACCGGATCGCCTACCCGGTCCTGGAGAAGGTCCTCTCCTCCTACGCCTCGCTCTTCGCCGCGAACACCCCGCTGGTGAACCCGCGGATGGCCGACACCGGCGAGGAGCTGCGCAAGCGCGCCGCCTTCCAGGACGCGGTACGGGCGAACAAGGTCACCGCCTACCGCGTCGGCGAGACCATCACCGTGCAGACCCCGGCGGGCGTGGAGACCCTCGCCACCATGCCCGCGGGCACCCGGCAGAACCTCCTCCTCGGCAGCACCCCCTTCGGCTCCGCCTACGCCGGGCGGCTCGGCGGCTGGGTCTCCCCCGCCCTGCTCCAGGGGCAGGTCTCGCTGAACGTCCCGAACGCGCCCCTCGCCCCGGCGGCCACCGCGAGCCGCGCCCAACTGCCCGCCGAGGTACGGAAGTTGCCCGTACCGCAGGGCGTCAGGAAGCAGGCGGCTCCCGGCCCCGTCCGGCAGGCGCCGCCGTCCCGGGGCCGCTAGGGCCTGTCGTCAAACTCCCCTCTGCGCCACGACGCCGCCCTCCGGGCGACGAGGGAAGTCTGAAGACAGCCCCTGGGCCCGCACCGCTGCACCCCGTCACCCACCCTCACCGGGACCGGCCCCGCCGCCCCGCCGCCGTGCCCCGGCACGGCGGGCGGGCGCCCGTCCCGTGCACGGACCACCACTGGAGCGGCTCGATGCGCCCACCCGCGAGTCCCGCGCGCCCCGGCGGCGCGCCACGGGTCACGCTGCTGACCGAAGGCACCTACCCGCACAGCCACGGCGGGGTGAGCGTCTGGTGCGACCAGCTCGTCCGCGGCATGCCGGAGACCGAGTTCCACGTCCTCGCGCTGACCGGCACCGGCCGCGAGGAACCCGTCTGGGAGCTGCCCGCGCAGGTGCGCGGCATGAAGCAGATACCCCTGTGGGGCCCGGCGCCCGCGGGCCGCACCCCGCGCGGCCGGGCCGGGCGCCGACTCCGCGCGGACTACGAGCAGTTCCTGCGGGCGCTGCTCGACCCCGAGGCCGAGGACGGCTTCGCGCCCGCCCTCTACCGCCTCGCCCGGCACGCACGACAGGGCGCGCTCGCCGCCCTGCTCCGCGGCGAGCAGGCGGTGCGCGTGCTGACCCGGGTGTGGAACAGCCCCGGCCTCGCCGTGGCCGCGGCGCGACCGAGCCTGCACGACGCGGTGACCGCCACCGGGCTGCTCGAACACGCCCTGCGCCCGCTGGCCGCGGCCCCGCCCGAGACCGGGCTGAGCCACGCGGTCAGCGGCGGGCTCGCGGCGCTGCCGGGGCTCGCCGCCCGCGAACTGCACGGTGTGCCGCTGCTGTTGACCGAGCACGGCGTCTATCTGCGCGAGCGCTACCTCGGCTACCGCACCGGCAACTGCGGCTGGCCGGTCAAGGCCCTGCTGCTCGGCTTCTTCCGGCTGCTCGCCGAGGAGACGTACCGCAGGGCGAGCCTGATCACCCCGGGCAACCGCTACAACCGGCTCTGGGAGGAGCAGGGCGGCGCGGCCCCCGAGCGCATCCGTACCGTCTACAACGGCGTCGATCCCGCGGACTTCCCGCCCGCAGGTCCCGAGCCCGAGCAGCCCACCCTCAGCTGGGCGGGCCGGGTGGACCCGATCAAGGACCTGGAGACCCTGGTACGCGCCTTCGCCCTGGTCCGCGAGGAGATCCCGGGGGCGCGGCTGCGGCTCTTCGGCGGCACCCCGCGCGGCGGCGAGGCCTACCGCGAGCGCTGCGCGCAGCTGGCCGCCTCCCTCGGCCACGGCGAGGCGGTGGTCTTCGAGGGCCGGGTGGAGGACATCACCGACGCCTACGCGGCCGGGAACGTGGTCATGCTCTCCAGCATCAGCGAGGGCTTCCCCTTCACCCTGATCGAGGCGATGTCCTGCGGCCGGGCCACCGTCTCCACCGATGTCGGCGGTGTCCGGGAGGCCGTGGGCGAGACCGGTCTCGTGGTGCCGCCGAGGGATCCGCGGGCCATGGCGGACGCCGCCCTCGCGCTGCTGCGGGACCCCGGGCGCCGGACGGCCCTCGGCGAGGCGGCCCGGCTGCGGGTGATCGAGCAGTTCACCCTCCGCCGCACGGTCGACACCTTCCGCGAGATCTACGGCCGACTCGCCTCCGGCGCCGAGGACTTCACGCCTCCGCTGCACCTGGCCGCGGCGCCCGACGAGGCGCGGCACCCGGCGGCCGGACCCCGGCGGGCGGCACGCGCCGCCGCCCCCCTGCGGATATCCGCGCCCTCCCGGGAGGCCGCCGGATGAGCGGGCCGATGCCGCTGACCGAGGCGGCGCGCACGGCCGAGCCGGTGGCCGCGGTGCTGCGGCTGCCCGGCGGGCGCGGCACCCCCGCGGTGGCGGCCGCCGACGGCGCCGACCCGGTGGACCTGCTCGCCGCGGAACTCGCCGACCGGACCGGCCCCGCCGTGCACCCGTACGAGGTCGCCGCCCTCCTGGAGTCGCTCGGCATGACCGAGAGCAGGATCCGGCGCGAGTACGGGCACCGGGACCTGTTCCAGCTCGCCGAGGACCTGCACCGGCGGGTGCCGCGCAGCCACCCCGCGCCCCCGCCCGCGCCGGACCCCTGGCGCCCCGACACCCTCCGCTGCGCCCTGCGCGGGCTGCTGTTCGCGCTCCCCGGTCTCGGCTATCTGCTCGCCCCCGGACCGCTCGACGACCGCGGCACCCTGCGCGGCCTGGTCCTCGCGGCGCTGCTGTCCTGGGCCTGGTCCCAGGCGCTCAGCCACCGCGCCCATCTGCGCCTGGCCACCGGACGCCCGGCCGCGCGGCGTACCCTCGCCCTCGGGGCGCCGGCCGGGGCGGTGCTGGCCACCGGCGCCGGGGCGGCCTGCGCCCCCTCCGCCGAGGGCGCCGCCTTCCTCGCCGGGCAGTCGCTCTATCTGGCGGCGGCCGGGGTCCTGCTCGTGCTGGGCGCCGAACGGGTCCTCGCCTGCGCCCTGCTCCCGCTGGCGGCGGACGCGGCCGTGCTGCCGCTCGGGGTGCTGCCGTCCTGGGCCGGGCCCTCGCTCTGCCTGGCGGCCGTGCTCCTGTCGGCGGCGGCCGCGGTGCGCGCCCTGCTCCCGCTGCGCGGCCAGGAGCGGCCGTCCGGACCCGCGCCCGCCTGGCACCGCTCCCTGCCCTACGGCCTGTTCGGGCTCGCGGCCGGGGTGCTCGCCCTGACGGCGGGACGCCGGGAACCGCTCGCCGTGGTGGTGCTGACCCTCAGCATGGGCCCCGCCGAATGGCTGCTCTTCCGCTTCCGGGGCCTCGCGGTCTCGGCGCTGCGCGCCAGCCGCACCCCGGCCGCCTTCGCCCTGCGCGCGGCCCGGGCCCTCGCCCTGTGCCTCGGCTGCTATCTGCTTCCGGTCGCCGCCGGGGGCCTCCTGACGGGCAGCGCCCCGGCCCCGCTCACCGCCCTGGCCGCGGTGCTCTTCACCGCCCTGCTCCTCCAGGCCTTCGGCACCGCCTGGCCCGCCGCCCTCGGCTGCGCGGCGGCCGCCCTCACCGCCGCCCTGCCGCCCGCACTCGGCCTGCTCGCCCCGGCTCCGGCCCAGCTCCTCGGCTGTACCGCGGCCGGGACCGTACTGCTCGCCCTCGCGGCGGCCCGCACGGCCCGGTCCACCGCCCACGCCTGACCCGCACCCGTACGTACCCGTACCGCGATCCCGACCGCCCGGACACCCGCTGCCCGTGCCCGACTCCCCTCCCAGGAGGCGAACGTGAACCGCACTTCCGCCGACCGCTCCATCCCCGCCGACACCGGTGGCGACGGTGGCA
The DNA here is from genome assembly GCF_025643355.1 of Streptomyces sp. SCSIO ZS0520. Classification (NCBI taxonomy): domain Bacteria; kingdom Bacillati; phylum Actinomycetota; class Actinomycetes; order Kitasatosporales; family Streptomycetaceae; genus Streptomyces; species Streptomyces sp. SCSIO ZS0520. The sequence goes on from NZ_CP092644.1 coordinate 893,038, forward strand.
CGACCGTCGCCGTCACCGGCGCCGAGGGCTTCATCGGCTCCCATCTCACCGAGGCCCTGGTCCGCGCCGGACACCGGGTGCGCGCCATGGTCCAGTACAACTCCTTCTCCTCCTACGGCTGGCTGGAGACCCTGCCCGCCGAGGTGCGCGAGGAGGTGGACATCCAGCTCGGCGACGTCCGCGACCCGGGCTCGGTGCACGCGCTGATCGAGGGCGCCGAGGCCGTCTACCACCTGGCCGCGCTCATCGCGATCCCCTACTCCTACCGGGCGCCGCACAGCTATGTGGACACCAACATCACCGGCACCCTGAACGTCCTCGAAGCGGTCCGCCGCCTCGGCACCCCGCGGCTGGTGCACACCTCCACCAGCGAGACCTACGGCACCGCGCTGACCGTGCCGATCACCGAGGACCACCCGATCAACACCCAGTCCCCGTACGCCGCTTCGAAGGCCGGCGCGGACCGGCTCGCGGACAGCTACCACGCGAGCTTCGGCACCCCGGTGGTGACCCTGCGGCCCTTCAACACCTTCGGCCCCCGGCAGTCGATGCGCGCGGTGATCCCCACCGTGATCGGGCAGATCGCCGCGGGCGAGCGCACCCTCACCCTCGGGGACCTGCGCCCCACCCGCGACTTCACCTTCGTCAAGGACACCGCGCGGGCCTTCCTCGCGGTCGGCACCGCCCCGGCCGCCGAGGTGGCCGGGCGCACCTTCAACGCGGGCACCGGCGGCGAGATCTCGGTCGGCGACCTGGTGCGCCTGATCGGCAAGCTGATGTCCGCCGACCTCGACGTACGCGAGGACTGCGCCCGCATCCGGCCCGCCAACTCCGAGGTCATGCGGCTGGTCGCGGACGCCGGGCGGCTGCGCGCGGCCACCGGCTGGCGCCCCGCGTACGACCTGGAGAGCGGACTCGCCGAGACCATCGCCTTCTTCCGCGAACCGGCCAACCTCGCGCGGTACAAGACGGACATCTACAACATCTAGCGCGGACGGGCGCGGCCCTCGCGCGCCCGCCGCCGTCCCACCCCCGCGCACCACCACGTACCGCCCACCACCGCCCGCAGGGCCCGACAGGGGAGGCATCCCGTGCACGCAGTCATTCTCGCCGGAGGAAAGGGTGTCCGGCTGCGGCCGTACACCACCGCGCTGCCCAAGCCGCTGGTGCCGATCGGCGACCAGCACGCGATCCTGGAGATCGTGCTGCGCCAGCTGGCCTCCGCCGGATTCACCAGCTGCACCCTCGCGATCGGCCATCTCGGCCACATCATCCGCGCCTACGTGGGCAACGGCGCCCGCTGGGGCCTGCGCGTCGGCTACTCCACCGAGGACAGCCCGCTCGGCACCATGGGCCCGCTGCTGACCATGATGGACCGGCTGCCCGAGCACTTCCTCGTGATGAACGGCGACATCCTCACCGACCTCGACTACGCCTCGGTCCTGCGCGGCCACATCGACTCCGGGGCGCCCCTGACCATCGCCACCTACGCCCGCGACGTGCACATCGACTTCGGGGTGCTGACCACCGACTCCAGCAAGGTGGTCGCCTTCACCGAGAAGCCCCGGATGAACTACCGCGTCTCGATGGGCGTCTACGGGCTCTCCCGCGAGACCCTGGCCGCCTACACCCCGGGCCTGCCGCTCGGCTTCGACGAACTCGTCCTGGACCTGCTCAAGGCGGACACCCCGCCGCACGCCCACGACTTCGACGGCTACTGGCTCGACATCGGCCGCCCGGACGACTACGACCGCGCCAACGCCGAGTTCACCACCCACCGTTCGCTGCTGCTGAAGGGAGCGTGAGCACGGGCATGCGGGTACTGGTGCTCGGTGCCACCGGCTTCCTCGGCGGGCACCTCACCCGGCTGCTGCGCGCGGAGCGCGGGATCCTCCCGTGCACCGCGGGCCGCGGGTCCGGGGCCGACCTCCGCGCCGACCTGGCCGCGGTCACCGTCCCCGAGCTCGCCGCCCTGCTCACGGCGGCCGCGCCGGACGCGGTGGTCAACTGCGCGGGCGCGGTCGGCGGCGGCCCCGGGGAGCAGTCCGCACTCAACTCCCGGCTGCCCGCGGTGCTCTGCGCGGCGCTGAAGCAAGCCGCCCCCGGGGCCCGCCTGGTCCACCTCGGCTCCGCCGCCGAGTACGGCAGGGTGCCGCACGGGGAGCGGGTGCGGGAGGAGGCGCCCGCCGCGCCCCTCGGCCACTACGGCGCGACCAAGCTCGCGGGCACCCTGGCCGTCACCTCCTCCGGGGCCGACGCGGTGGTGCTGCGGGTGACCAACCCGGTCGGCGCCGGGGCCCCGGAGGCGGGTCTGCCGGGCCGGCTCGCCGCGGCCCTGCGCCGGGCGGCGGTGACCGGCCCCGGGACGGCGGTCCGGGTGGGCGACCTCTCCGCCCACCGGGACTTCGTGGACGTACGCGATGTGGCCCGGGCGGTGCACCTCGCGCTGCGGGCGCCGGGGCCGCTGCCCGGGGTGGTGAACATCGGCAGCGGAGAGGCCGTGCGGGTACGGGAGTTGGCCACCGCGCTGCTCGCGATCGCGGGCTCCGGCGTGCGCCTGCGGGAGGAGGCCGGGGGCGGCTCGGCCCGCTCCGGGCAGGTCGACTGGAGCTGCGCGGACGTGACCCGCGCCGCCACCGCCCTCGGCTGGCGCCCGCGCCACTCGCTGACCGACTCGCTGACCGCGCTCTGGGAGGAGAACGGGCGGGAGACGGTGGGGACCGACAGGGACGGCAAGGAGAGGGCCACGGTGCGGGCGGCACGGGCGGAGGCCGCGCGGGCGGGCGGACCGGGAGGCGGTTCGGCGGCCGGCCTCCTCGTGCCCCGCACGCCCCTCGCCGCCTCGCCCGCCCCGGCGGAGGAGCCCGTATGACCCTGCTCGTACCGCTCTACGTCCACCCGGCCGTGGACCCCGCGGCCTGGCAGTCGGTGGCCGGGGCCCCGTCGCGGATGTACGCGGTGGTGCTCAACGCGGCCGACGGGCCCGGCGGTTCGCCCGATCCCGCGTTCGCGGCCGCCTCCGGCGCGCTGCGGGCGGCGGGCGTGCGGGTGCTCGGCTACGTGGACACCGCCTACGGGCGCCGCCCGCGCCGGGAGGTGCTGCGGGACCTGGAGCGCCACCGGGACTGGTACGGCACCGAGGGCTGCTTCCTCGACCGGACGGACCCGGGGGCCTCGGGGCTGCGGGCCTGCCGGGGCCTGGTCCGCGCGGCCCGCGGCCGCGGCGCCCGGACCGTCGTCCTCAACCCGGGCGTGCACCCGGCCCCCGGCTACGCCCGCGCCGCGGACCTGCTCGTCACCTTCGAGGGCCACTGGTCGACCTACCTCGGCTCCTTCACCGCGCCCGACTGGACCACCCGCCATCCCCCGGAGCGCTTCTGCCACCTGGTGTACGGGGTACCGCCCGCGCTCGCCGAGCTGGCCGCGCGGACGGCCCGCGAGCGGGGCGCCGGTGTGCACTGCGCGGCGCCCGGCGCGGGGCCCAACCCGTGGAACCGGCCGCCCGCCCTGCCGCCGGAGGCCGCCGTGAACCCCCGGAACCCCCTGCGAACCGAGGACCCAGCGTGAACCTGCGCGCCGCCCACCCGGCCCGGCTGTGCCTGCTGCTCCTGCTCGGCCTGCTCGCCGCCTGCACCACCGGCGGGGGCGAGGACCACCGGCCGCCGCCCGCGCGCTGGCATCCGCAGCCGGGCAGCGACTGGCAGTGGCAGCTCAGCGGGCCGCTCGACACCGGCGTGGACGTACCGGTCTACGACGTGGACGGCTTCGAGACCAGCCGCGCCCAGATCCGGAGGCTGCACCGGGACGGGCGCCGGGTGATCTGCTACGTCAACGCCGGGGCCTGGGAGTCCTTCCGGCCCGACGCCGACGACTTCCCGCCCGCGCTGCGCGGCGGGCAGAACGGCTGGCCCGGCGAGCGCTGGCTGGACATCCGGCAGCGGGAGCGGCTGCGCCCGCTGATGGCCGCCCGCTTCGACATGTGCCGCAAGAAGGGCTTCGACGCCGTCGAGCCCGATCTCCTCGACGCCTACCAGGAGGACACCGGCTTCCCCCTCACCGCCGCCGACCAACTCGGCTACAACCGGATGCTGGCCGCGCTCGCCCATGAACGCGGTCTCGCGGTGGGCCTGAAGAACGACCTCTCGCAGATCCCCGCCCTCGTCGACGACTTCGACTTCGCCGTCAACGAGCAGTGTGCGCAGTTCCACGAGTGCGAGCGGCTGCGGCCCTTCCTCGACGCGGGAAAGGCGGTCTTCCACGCCGAGTACGCGGTCGCACCCGGCAGCTTCTGCCCCGGGAGCCGCCGGATCGGCCTGTCCTCGGTACGCAAACGGCTGGATCTGGGCAGCTGGCGGCAGGCCTGCTGAGCGGGCGGACAGCCGGGCGCCGCCCGGGAGTTCAGCGCTTGGTCTGGGTGTGCACGTACTCCACGAGCCTGCTCAGCGCGTCCGGGTCGGTGGTGGGCAGCACCCCGTGGCCCAGGTTGAAGACATGGCCGTCGAGACCGGCGGCCGCGTCCAGGATCTCCCGGGTCTTGGCCTCCACGGCCTCCGGACCGGCGAAGAGCACGGCGGGGTCGAGGTTGCCCTGGAGCGCCTTGCCGGGGCCGACCCGGCGCGCGGCCTCGTCGAGGGGCACCCGCCAGTCGACGCCGACGACATCCGCCCCGGCCTCGCCGAGCAGTCCGAGCAGTTCGCCGGTGCCGACGCCGAAGTGGATGCGCGGGACGCCGTACCCGGCGGTGGCCACGAAGACCTTGGCGGAGGCGGGCAGCACCGAGCGCCGGTAGTCGGCCGGGGACAGGGCGCCCACCCAGGAGTCGAAGAGCTGCACCGCGGAGGCGCCCGCCTCGATCTGCACCCTGAGGAAGGCCGAGGTGATGTCCGCGAGGCGGTCGAGCAGATCGGCCCACAGCTGCGGGTCGCCGTACATCATCGCCTTGGTGTGCTCGTGGTTGCGGGACGGGCCGCCCTCCACGAGATAGCTGGCGAGGGTGAAGGGCGCCCCGGCGAAGCCGATCAGCGGGGTGGCCCCGAGTTCGGCGGTGAGCAGGCCGATCGCCTCGGTGACATAGGAGACGTCCTCGGGCGTGAGCGCGCGCAGCCGGTCGAGGTCGGCGCGGGTGCGCACCGGCCGCTCGACGACAGGGCCGACGCCCGGCTTGATGTCCAGGTCGATGCCGATGGCCTTGAGCGGGACCACGATGTCGCTGAAGTAGATCGCCGCGTCGACCTGGTGGCGGCGCACCGGCTGGAGGGTGATCTCGGCGACCAGCTCGGGCCGCATGCAGGACTCCAGCATGGGGATGCCCTCGCGCGCCTTCAGGTACTCGGGCAGCGAGCGGCCCGCCTGCCGCATGAACCAGACCGGGGTGTGCGGCACCGGCTCCCGGCGGCAGGCGCGCAGGAAGGCGGAGTCGTACGTACTCCTCGGGGCCCGGCCCGCGGCGGGGGCCTCCCCGGCCGGGACGGAGGACTGAGCTGGGGGCAGGTCGTTGGCGCTCACCGGGGAATCCTCCCATGCTCCGGGCGGCCCGCCGCGCGCGGGGACGGCGCATTCCGGCCACCGGGAGCCCCGCCGGTTCCCGCTGCCGCGGTGCGGCGGCCCCGCGGTCCGGGGCCGGGTGCGGGCGGCATCGCCGCGGGGCCGGGCGCCGGGACCGGCCAAGGTCACGACAAGATCCGGCCGGTGGGCGCGGCGCGGGGGTGTCCCTCCCTGCGTGCGGCCCCGCTTCCCCTTACCCTCCTCGGCATGGCTGCGGCTCAAGGACACGTGTCGGACGGTGCTGGCGGAACAGACACTCCCCGGGAGAGGGAAGCGGCGAAAGAGGCGGAGAAGAGTACGGCGCAGGAGGCGGAGCGGGCACCGGCGGAGCAGGTTCCGCCGGTGTTCCGTGCCGCCGTCGAGCAGCTCCACTCGGCGCGGCTGCGCCCCGGCATCGAGATCGAGACGGTCCGTGCGCCCCGGCGCCTGGCCCCGCACGCCCACGCCCTGGAAGCGGCCGTACTGGACGGCGAGGACGACCTCGCCGACGGCCGCCTCATCCTGCTCCACGACCCGGCGGGCCACGAGGCCTGGCAGGGCGGCTTCCGCCTGGTCACCCTGGTACGCGCGGAACTGGAGCCGGAGATGGCGGCGGACCCGCTGCTGCCCGAGGTCTGCTGGTCCTGGCTGACCGGCGCCCTGCAGTCGCGGGGCCTCACCGTGAAGGAGCCCGGCGGCACCGTCACCCGCGCCTCCTCGCAGCACTTCGGCGGCCTCGCCGAGCGCCCGCCGGCCAGCCAGATCGAGATCCGCGCCTCCTGGACCCCGTACGAGAGCGCCGGGCAGGCCCCCGACACCGCCGGTCATCTCGCGGCCTGGTGCGAACTCCTGTGCCAACTGGCCGGGCTGCCGCCCCTCGCGCCCTCCGACGGCTCGGTGGTGACGCTGCCGCAGCGGCGGGGGCCCGAGGCGCACTGAGCAGACGCCCCGGGCGGTCGGCGCCCGGGGCCGCGCGCCCGGGCGCCGCCGACCCGCGGCATGATCGTTCCGGTGCGTTTTCCACCGGGTTCTGTGATCTTTCTGCCGTCTTTCTGGCGCCTCCACCACCCCGAGCGGGGCCGGTTCCGGACCGGTTCGCTCTGCTCATGATCGATCGCGCGTCCGAATTGCACGAATTGTTACTCACCAAATCGTGATCATTGCCTAAAGCCCGCCGCCCCCGCTGCCGAAGAGGTCTGTGACCTACAAAGCACGGTTCGTTACGGCTTCTCCCCCCAAGCCGACGCCGTTCCCGCACCCCAGGAGGCCTGGTGTCCGTTCTCCTCGAGCAGCCCGCAAGCCTGGTCGCCTACCGCCCGAACAAGCCGACCGCCATGGTGGTGGTGGCCGACCCCCGGGTCCGCTCCACCGTCACCCGTCACCTGTGGGCGCTCGGAGTGCGCGACGTCATCGAGGCGTCGTCGATCGCGGAGGCACGACCCCGAATCACCAATCCCCGCGACATCTGTGTCGCCGACGTCCATCTGCCCGACGGCAGCGGCCTGACGCTGCTGTCCGAGACCCGCGCCGCGGGCTGGCCCAACGGCCTCGCCCTGTCGGCCGCCGACGACATCGGAGCCGTACGCAACGCCCTCGCGGGCGGAGTGAAGGGCTACGTGGTCACCGGCACCCGTACCAACATCGGGCTCCCCACCCGTCCCGGCGCCGCCCCCATCGGCGCCGCCGCGGCCCGGATGCACCGCCGCCCCCCGGGTGCCCCGAGCCACCCGGGCGGCTACCGCGAGCTGTCGGGCCGCGAGGTCGAGGTGCTGCGCCTGGTCGCCGAGGGGCAGTCCAACAAGGCCATCGGCGTCTCGATGGGCCTGTCCGCGCTGACCGTCAAATCGCACCTGGCCCGCATCGCCCGCAAGCTGGGCACCGGTGACCGGGCCGGCATGGTCGCGGTCGCGCTGCGGACCGGCATCATCCACTGAGCCACCCGTCCTCCCCTGGCGCGCGGGGCCCTCGCCGGAACGTTCCGGCGAGGGCCCCGCGCGCTGCCGTGCGCCGGTCGCGGACCACTCCCGCGCAGGTGAGGGGTGTTTTCGCGCGAAGGCGCAGCTCGGGCGTTCGGGCAGGCAGATACCCTTGACGGGTGACCGACGCCCAAGAGACCGCAGCAGACAGCCCACTGCGAACCACCGGAGGCGCTCCTCCGGACGACGTCGAAAAGGCGCCGACCCCCTTGCTCGAGCCCCGCGAGGGCATCCCGCCGGTCACCGCCGACGAGGAGTCGCTCGCCGCGGTGACCGCCGCCTTCGCCGCGGGCACCGGCCCCGTCGCCGTCGACGCGGAGCGCGCCTCCGGCTACCGCTACGGCCAGCGCGCCTATCTCGTGCAGCTGCGCCGCGAGGGCGCGGGCAGCGCGCTGATCGACCCCGTCGCCTGCCCGGACCTGTCCGGGCTCGGCGCCGCGATCGGCGACGCCGAGTGGGTGCTGCACGCGGCCACCCAGGACCTCCCCTGCCTGCGCGACATAGGCATGGTCCCGAGCCGCCTCTTCGACACCGAACTCGCCGGCCGCCTCGCCGGGTTCCCGCGGGTCGGCCTCGGCGCCATGGTCGAGGGCGTGCTCGGCTACGTACTGGAGAAGGAGCACTCCGCGGTCGACTGGTCGACCCGGCCGCTGCCCGAGCCCTGGCTGCGCTATGCCGCGCTCGACGTGGAACTCCTGGTGGACCTGCGCGACGCGCTGGAGAAGGAACTCGACCGGCAGGGCAAACTCGACTGGGCCCACCAGGAGTTCGCGGCGATCGCCGCGGCACCGCCCGCCCCGCCGCGCAAGGATCCCTGGCGCCGCACCTCCGGGATGCACAAGGTGCGCCGCCGCCGGCAGATGGCCGTGGTGCGCGAGCTGTGGCAGGCCCGCGACCGGATCGCCCAGCGCCGGGACATCTCCCCCGGCAAGGTGCTCGGCGACGCGGCCATCGTGGAGGCGGCGCTCGCCCTGCCCGCGGACAGCCAGGCCCTCGGCGCGCTGCCCGGCTTCGGCAGCCGGGTCGGCCGGCGCCAGCTCGACCAGTGGCAGTCCGCGGTGGACCGGGCGAAGGCGCTGCCCGAGTCGGCGCTGCCTCAGCCGGGCCAGCAGGTGACGGGCCCGCCGCCGCCCCGGGCCTGGGCCGACAAGGACCCGGAGGCCGCCGCCCGGCTCTCGGCCGCGCGGGCCGGGGTCTCGGCCCTTGCCGAGCGGCTGAACATGCCGCAGGAGAACCTGATCACCCCGGACACCGTGCGCCGCGTCTGCTGGGAGCCGCCCGCCGACGCGGACGAGGAGTCGGTCGCCGCCGCGCTCGCCTCGCACGGGGCGCGCGCCTGGCAGATCGAGCAGGTGACACCGCTCCTGGTGAGCGCGCTCGCCGCGAAGAGCGACTGAGGCACCGCCGCCGCACCGCACGCCGAGAGCTTCTCAGGCAGGGCGCCGACCAGCCGGTCCACCCGGGTTCTCCACCCCCGGGTGGACCGGCTGCGTCGTTCAGGGGGCAGGCGGGGGCGGCAACCGGGTGTGACCTTCGCCGCTCATGCCCGCAGGACTGGGCAGCCTGGTTACTCGTAAGTAGCATGGCGGTATTCGCAGCGCGCCGGGCAGTTGGGGCGTGCCGCGCGGCAGTGCCATCCCGCATTCTGGAGGAGAGCCATCGTGCCTCGTACCGTGAGGGACGTCGTCTTCGTCGACGGCGTCCGTACCCCGTTCGGCAAGGCGGGCCCGAAGGGCATCTACCACGAGACCCGCGCCGACGACCTGGTCGTCAAGTCGATCCGGGAGCTGCTGCGCCGCAACCCCGGCCTCGACCCGGCCAAGATCGACGAGGTCGCCATCGCCGCGACCACCCAGATCGGTGACCAGGGCCTGACCCTCGGCCGTACGGCCGGCATCCTCGCGGGACTGCCGCAGTCGGTGCCCGGCTACTCGATCGACCGGATGTGCGCCGGTGCGCTCACCGCGGTGACCACCACCGCGGGCTCCATCGCCTTCGGCGCCTACGACGCCGTCATCGCGGGCGGTGTCGAGCACATGGGCCGCCACCCGATGGGCGAGGGCGTCGACCCGAACCCGCGCTTCGTCAGCGAGAAGCTGGTCGACCAGTCCGCCATGTTCATGGGCATGACCGCGGAGAACCTGCACGACCGCTTCCCGCAGCTGACCAAGCAGCGCGCCGACGAGTACGCGGTGCTCTCCCAGGAGAAGGCCGCCAAGGCGTACGCCAACGGCAGGATCCAGCAGGACCTGGTGCCGATCGCGATCCGCCGCACCAGCCCCGAGGGCGGGGAGACCGGCTGGGGCCTGGCCACCGCCGACGAGCCGATGCGCCCGGGCACCACGCTGGAGAACCTCGCCGGCCTGAAGACCCCCTTCCGTCCGCACGGCCGGGTCACCGCGGGCAACGCCGCCGGTCTCAACGACGGCGCCACCGCCTCGATCATCGCCGCCGAGGACTTCGCGCGCGAGCACGAGCTGCCGGTCAAGATGCGCCTGGTCTCCTACGCCTTCGCCGGGGTGGAGCCCGAGGTCATGGGCTACGGCCCGGTCCCGGCCACCGAGAAGGCGCTCGCCAAGGCGGGCCTGTCCATCGCGGACATCGGCCTCTTCGAGCTGAACGAGGCCTTCGCCGTCCAGGTGATCGCCCTGCTCGACCACTACGGCATCGCCGACGACGACCCGCGCGTCAACCAGTACGGCGGCGCGATCGCCTTCGGTCACCCGCTGGCCTCCTCCGGGGTGCGCCTGCTGACCCAGCTGGCCCGCCAGTTCGAGGAGCAGCCGCACGTCCGCTACGGCCTGACCAGCATGTGCGTCGGATTCGGCATGGGTGCGACCACCATCTGGGAGAACCCCCACTTCGACGGAGGCACCAAGTGAGCACCACCACCGCCGAGCTGCTGAAGGGCGCAGCCGAGCTCTTCCCGGACGAGGTCGTGACCTCGGCGCACGTGCGCCACCTCGACCTGCCGCTGGGGGCCGGCCGCTTCGCGCTGATCACCCTCGACAACGGCTTCGACCACACCAAGCCGACCACCTTCGGTCCCGGCTCGCTGGCGAATCTGAACGCCGCCCTCGACCAGGTCGAGAAGGAGGCCGCGGACGGCTCCGTCGTCGCCGTGGGCCTGACCGGCAAGCCGTTCATCTTCGCGGTCGGCGCCGACCTCAAGGGCGTCGAGATCCTGAAGAACCACGAGGACGCGCTCGCCATCGGCAAGAGCGGCCACGAGGTCTTCAAGCGCCTGTCCTCGCTCGCCGTGCCGACCTTCGCGTACTACAACGGCGCCGCGATGGGCGGCGGCGTCGAGGCCGGACTGCACTGCACGTACCGCACGGTCGTGAAGTCGCTGCCCGCCTTCTCGCTCCCCGAGGTCTTCCTCGGCCTGGTCCCGGGCTGGGGCGGCTGCGCGCTGCTGCCGAACCTGATCGGCCCGGAGAAGGCAATCTCGGTCATCATCGAGAACTCGCTCAACCAGAACAAGCAGCTCAAGGGCCCCCAGGTCTTCGAACTCGGCATCGCCGACGCCATCTTCGAGGGCGCCGACTTCCTGGAGCAGTCGCTGCTGTGGACCGCCTCCGTCCTCAAGGGCGAGACCACGGTCGAGCGCCCCGAGGTCGACCGCGGTGCCTCCTGGGACGCGGCGGTGGCCAAGGGCCGCGAGATCGCCGACTCCAAGGTGCACGGCGCGGCCCCGGCCGCCTACCGCGCGCTGGACATCATCGCGGCGGTCAAGGACGGCGACCTCCAGTCGGCCTACGACGCCGAGGACAAGGCGCTCGCCGACCTGATCATGGGCGGCGAACTCCGCAGCGGCATCTACGCCTTCAACCTGGTGCAGAAGCGCGCCAAGCGCCCGGCCGGCGCCCCGGACAAGAACCTGGCGCGCCCGGTCACCAAGGTCGGTGTGGTCGGCGCGGGCCTGATGGCCTCGCAGCTGGCGCTGCTCTTCCTGCGCCGCCTGGAGGTGCCGGTCGTGCTGACCGACATCGACCAGGAGCGCATCGACAAGGGCGTGGGCTACGTCCACGCGGAGATCGACAAGCTGCTGCTCAAGGGCCGCGTCAACCAGGACACCGCCAACCGCTACAAGGCCCTGGTCACCGGTGTCCTGGACAAGGCCGAGGGCTTCTCGGACGCGGACTTCGTCATCGAGGCGGTCTTCGAGGAGATCGGCGTCAAGCAGACGGTGTTCGCCGAGGTCGAGGCGGTCGCTCCGGCGCACGCCATCCTCGCCACCAACACCTCCTCGCTCTCGGTCTCCGAGATGGCCTCGAAGCTGAAGAACCCCGAGCGGGTCGTCGGCTTCCACTTCTTCAACCCGGTCGCGATCCTGCCGCTCCTGGAGATCGTGCGCGGCGAGCAGACCGACGACGCCTCGCTGGCCACGGCCTTCGCCGTCGCCAAGAAGCTGAAGAAGACCGCGGTGCTCACCAAGGACGCCCCGGCGTTCGTGGTGAACCGCATCCTGACCCGCTTCATGGGCGAGATCCAGAACGTCATCGACGAGGGCACCCCGATCGATGTCGCCGAGCGCTCCATCGAGCCGCTCGGGCTGCCGATGTCGCCGCTGGTGCTCCTGGAGCTGGTCGGCCCGGCGATCGGCCTGCATGTCTCCGAGACCCTGAACCGCGCCTTCCCGGACCGCTTCACGGTCTCCCCCAACCTCAAGGCGGTCGTGGAGGCGGGCAAGCGCGGCTTCTACATCCACGACTCCGGGAAGCCGGAGATCGACCCGGAGGTCGCGGCGCTGCTCAAGCAGGGCGATGTGGCGCTCACCGAGGAGCAGGCCCGCGACCGGGTCCTGGACGCGGTGGCCGAGGAGATCGGCCTGATGCTCGACGAGGGCGTGGTGGCCGAGGCGCAGGACATCGACCTCTGCCTGATCACCGGCGCGGGCTGGCCCTTCCACCTGGGCGGCATCACGCCGTACCTGGACCGCGCGGGCGTCAGCCGGCGGGTCAACGGCAAGCCCTTCCTCGCGCAGGGCGTGGCGAGCGTCCCGGCGTAACGCCTCCCAGCACGCAGAACGGGCCGTACCGGAGCCTCCGGTGCGGCCCGTTCCGCTGTCCGGAAACCGCGGGCGGGTCCCGGAGACCCCCGAAGTCCGTACGGTGGGGGCGCACCCCGCTCCCGCAGACCCAGGAAGGCCGTGACCGGCATGACGACGCTACTGATCGTGGACGCGGCGAATGTCGTCGGTTCGGTGCCGGACGGCTGGTGGCGGGATCGCGAGGGGGCCGCCCGGCGGCTGCGGGACGCCCTGGTGCCGTACGCCGGGGCGGGCCTCGCCGAACGGCCGGGACCGCTGGACATCGTGCTCGTGGTGGAGGGTTCGGCGCGCGGGGTGGAGCCGGTGCCGGGGGTACGGGTGGATCCGGCGCCCGGCAGCGGCGACGACCGCATCGTGGCGCTGGTCGCCGAGGCCGGGGCGCCCTGTGTGGTGGTGACCGCGGACCGCGAACTGCGGCGCCGGGTGGCGGCGCTGGGCGCCGAGACGGTCGGGCCGCGGACGGTGTACGGCGGCCGGTGAGCGAGCGGTGTACGGCGGCCGGTGCGCGGGCGGGTTGCCGGGCCGGCGGTGTCGCTGCGTGATATCTGTGCGGAATGCAACAACCCCTGAGGCTTTCTTGTCGCGGACATGCCAACTGATTAGCGTGAGCGTGCCGCGCCGATCCGAGGCGCCTCACTGAACCGATCGGGGAGCGTACACATGTCCGTACATCCGACGCGACGGCGCACGACCACCGCCGTCCTTTCCGCCCTCGCCGTCCTCGGCCTCGCCGCCGCCGCGCCCTCGGCACTCGCCGACGACTCGGCGAGATCGACGCGCGTAGCTGCCGGTCCCGTCTCCTGGTCCGCCGCGCTGGACGAGGTGAACGCCGACGACGCCAACGTCCGCTGGACGGACGGCGCCCTGCGGCTGCGCGGCACCACCCTGCGCGCCGCCTCGGCCGAGGGGACGCGGGGCCACGGGACCCAGGTGCTCGCGGCGAAGAAGCTCGACAAGCAGGTCAACCGGGTCCGGGCCGAGCTGTCGGGCACCGTCCCCGAGGGCACCGTCCTCGTCGACGTCCGCGGCCGGGCCGCCGACGGCAGCTGGACCGAGTGGCGCGAGGCGACCGGCGCCGAGGCCGTGCTCCCGCGCACGGTCCGCACCGTGCAGGCGCGCCTCACCTTCCAGGACCCCAAGGGCGAGGCGCGGGTGAGCGATCTCCGGCTGACCGCCTCGCGCGGCGCCGAGCAGCCGGGCCGTGAGCGCGCCGGAGCGGCCGCCTTCTCCGCCCAGGTCTTCGCCACCCGGGAGGGCCTGGTCGGCGGCACCACCGCCAACGGCCATGTCATCCAGCCGAACGACCACTTCGTCGCGCTGCCCTCCCGGCGCGGACTTTCGCCCAACGGCTCGGGCGACTTCTCGGTGGAGGTCTGCGGCCCGGTCCGCTGCGAGACGGCGCCGGTGTGGGACGTCGGCCCCTGGAACACCCGCGACGACTACTGGAACCCCTCCGCCGAGCGCGAGTCCTTCCAGGACCTGGCGCAGGGCATGCCGGAGTCGCAGGCCGCCTACGAGACCGGCTACAACGGCGGCAAGGACGGCTCCGGGCGCACGGTGCTCAACCCGGCGGGCATCGACCTCGCGGACGGCACCTTCTACAACGTCGGCCTCAACGACAACGGCTGGGTGACCGTCACCTACCTCTGGACCGGCGCCGCCAAGTAGGCCTGCCCCAGAGCGGTTGAGAACAGCCGGGAGCGAGCACAACCGAGATCAGTGGGGCGCCGGCCGCACCTGCGCGGCCGGCGCCTCTCCCCTGCCCCGCCCTCCCCAAGGAGCTGATATCCCCATGCCTCTCAGACGCCTGCTGTCCGTCCTCGCCGTGACGCTGCTCGGCTTCCTCGGTCTGACCGTGCCCTCGCAGGCGCAGCAGGCCCCGGAACCGGGCTCCCGCGCCGCGCTCGCCGCGCCGAACTTCCGGGCACCCTTCCCCTGCGGCCAGAAGTGGACCTACAGCCACCACTCGGCCGAGGTGCGGCGCGCGCTGGACTTCGTCCGCGCCGACGGCGGGACCACCGCGGGCACCCCCGTCCTCGCCTCCGCCCCCGGCCGGGCCACCCGGCACTCGCAGCCGAGCGGCGCCGGCAACTACATCGTCATCGACCACGGCGGCGGCTGGACGACCTACTACTTCCACCTGTCCGCGTACTCGGTGGCGGACGGGGCCCAGGTCGCCCAGGGCCAGCAGATCGGGGTCACCGGCTCCACCGGCAACTCCAGCGGGGCGCACATCCACTACGAGCAGCTGCTCAACGGCGTCGGCCAGAACATCGTGATCAACGGCCAGGGTCTGGCCTACCCGGGCTCGTACAACCAGTACTTCCTCACCAGTGACAACTGCGGTGGCGGGCCGACCAACTTCACCACCTGGGGCTCGGGCGTGAACGTGCGCGCGGACGCCAAGCTGAACGCCGCCGTGGTGACCACGCTCAGCGGTCCGACCGCGGTCTTCGTGGAGTGCCAGAAGCAGGGCGACACCGTGACGGCGGAGGGCTACACCAACAACTGGTGGAGCAGGCTGCGCGACCAGCGCGGCTTCATCTCCAACATCTTCATCAACCATCCGGCCTCCCAGCTGCCGGGCGTGCCGCTCTGCTGAACTCCCGCTCCGCACAAGGGCTCCCGGTCCCCCGCGCGGTGCGGGCGGCCGGGAGCCTTTCGTACGGGGCCGGGTGCGGCGGGGTCAGCCGCGTCCGGCCTTCTCCCTGAGGCCCAGGCGGCTGTGGCCGCGTCCGTAGAGGAAGTAGACGACCACCCCGATCACCATCCAGACGGCGAAGCGCACCCAGGTCTCGGCGGGCAGGTTGAGCATCAGCCACAGCGAGGCGAGCACCGAGGCGATCGGCACCAGCGGGACCAGCGGGGTACGGAAGGCGCGGTGCAGGTCGGGGCGCCTGCGGCGCAGGATGACGACCCCGACGGCGACCACCACGAAGGCGAACAGGGTGCCGATGTTGACCAGCTCGGCGAGTTCGTCGATGGAGGTGAACCCGGCGAGGGCCGCCACGATCACGCCGAGCAGGACGGTCGAGCGGTAGGGCGTCTTGAAGGTCGGGTGGACGTGGGAGAAGGTCCGCGGCAGCAGTCCGTCGCGGCTCATCGCGAAGAAGACCCGGGTCTGGCCGAGCAGCAGGATCATGCAGACCGAGGTCAGGCCGACCGCCGCGCCGAAGCTGATCAGTCCGGACCAGAAGGGGTGCCCGGTGGCCTTGAAGGCGTCCGCGAGCGGGGCGTCCACGGTGAGCTTGTCGTACTTCTGCATCCCGGTGACGACGATCGAGACCAGGACGTAGAGGGTGGTGCAGATCAGCAGCGAGCCGAGGATGCCGCGCGGGACGTCGCGCTGCGGGTTGCGGGTCTCCTCGGCGGCGGTGGCGACGATGTCGAAGCCGATGAAGGCGAAGAAGACCACGGCCGCGGCGGTGAAGATGCCCATCACGCCGAAGCTGGCCGGGTTGTAGCCGAACATCAGCTGGATCAGCGGGGCGGTGATACCGCCGCCGCCCTCGACGCTCTCGGCGGGCGGGATGAAGGGGTCGTAGTTGGCGCCGGTGATCAGGAAGGCGCCGACCACGATCACGATGAGGACGACGGTCACCTTGACGGCCACCACCAGGCTGGTCACCCGGGAGGAGAACTTCACCCCGGCGACCAGGATCCCGGTCAGCACCAGGACGAGGACCGCGGCGAGCAGGTCGAAGCCGAAGGTGCCGTCATGGGTGCCGCTCAGCTCCCGCGGCAGGTGCCAGCCCGCGTTGTCGAGCAGCGAGCGGATGTAGCCGGACCAGCCGACTGCCACCACCGCGCAGCCCAGGGCGAGTTCGAGGACCAGGTCCCAGCCGATGATCCAGGCGGGGAACTCCCCGAGCGAGGCGTAGGAGAAGGTGTACGCGGAGCCCGCCACCGGCACCGTGGAGGCGAACTCGGCGTAGCACAGGCCGGCCAGGGCGCAGACCACGCCCGCGACCACGAAGGCGAGGGCGACCGAGGGGCCCGCCGTCTCCTTGGCGATCTTCCCGGTGAGGACGAAGATGCCGGTGCCGATGATGACGCCGACGCCGAAGACGGTGAGGTCCAGGGCCGACAGCGACCTGTTCAGCGCGTGCTCGGGTTCCTGAGTGTCCTCGATGGACTGCTCGACACTCTTCGTCCTGAAGAGGTTGCTGCTCACGGGTACCTCCCACGCTCGTCGTCCTCGACATGATCGAGAGGGCAGGGAGAGTACGTATGCCCCGAACGGCCCGATTCACGCGAATGGGCCGGTCCCAACCACCCGTACAGGGTGCGGGGACCGGCCCGGGGCCCGTCCGGAGCGGACCGGCGGGCGACGGGCCCGCCGGTCCGCTCCGAGGGGTCAGTCGCGGGCGGGCTCGACCGTCTGCGAGGCGTTGTCCGGGGCGTCGTAGCGGCCGTCGAGCTTGGCCACCAGACCGGTGACCTGGCGGGCGATGTCGGGCGCGGTGAGGCCGATCTCGGTCAGGATCTCGCCGCGGCTGGCGTGGTCGAGGAAGCGCGGCGGGATGCCGAAGTCGCGCAGCGGCACGTCCACCCCGGCGTCGCGCAGCGCCTGCGAGACGGCCGAACCGACGCCGCCCGCACGGGAGTTGTCCTCGACGGTGACGACGACCCGGTGCTGCTCGGCGAGCGGGGCGAGCGCCTCGTCGACGGGCTTGACCCAGCGCGGGTCGACGACGGTGGTGGAGATGCCCTGCTTGTCCAGGAGGGCGGCGATCTCCAGGCACATCGGGGCGAGCGCGCCGACGGAGACCAGGAGCACGTCCGGCTTGCCGCCCGCGGGCTTGCGCAGCACGTCCATGCCGCCGACCCTGCCGACCGCCTCGACGGAGGGCCCCACGGCGCCCTTGGAGTAGCGCACCACGGTCGGCGCGTCGTCCACCGCGACGGCCTCGCGCAGCTGCTTGCGCACCTGCTCGGCGTCGCGCGGGGCGGCGATCCGCACCCCGGGCACGCACTGCAGGATCGACATGTCCCACATGCCGTTGTGCGAGGCGCCGTCGCTGCCGGTGACCCCGGCCCGGTCCAGGACGAAGGTGACGCCGCACCTGTGCAGGGCCACGTCCATCAGGAGCTGGTCGAAGGCGCGGTTGAGGAAGGTGGCGTAGACGGCGAAGACCGGGTGCAGTCCGCCGGTGGCCAGGCCCGCGGCGGAGACCGCGGCGTGCTGCTCGGCGATGCCCACGTCGTAGATGCGGTCCGGGAAGGCCTCGGCGAACTTCTTCAGGCCGACCGGCTGGAGCATCGCGGCGGTGATGGCGACGATGTCCTCGCGCTCGTGGCCGAGCTTGACCATCTCCTCGCCGAAGACGGAGGTCCAGTCGAGACCGGCGGCCTTGGTGGGCAGTCCGGTGTCGGGGTGGATCGGGCCGATGCCGTGGAAGCGGTCGGCCTCGTCCTGCTCGGCGTGCTTGTAGCCGCGGCCCTTCTCGGTGATGCAGTGCACGATGACCGGGCCGCCGAAGCCCTTGGCGCGGGTGAGCGCCGACTCCAGGGCCTCGATGTCGTGGCCGTCGATGGGGCCGACGTACTTCAGGCCGAGGTCCTCGAACATGCCCTGCGGGGCGATGAAGTCCTTCAGGCCCTTCTTCGCGCCGTGCAGGGTGTCGTAGAGCGGGCGGCCGAGGACCGGGGTGCGCTCCAGGAGGTCCTTGCCGCGGGCGAGGAAGCGCTCGTAGCCGTCGGTGGTGCGCAGGGTGGCCAGGTGGGTCGCGAGGCCGCCGATGGTCGGGGCGTAGGAGCGCTCGTTGTCGTTGACGACGATGACCAGCGGGCGGTCCTTGGCGGCGGCGATGTTGTTCAGCGCCTCCCAGGCCATGCCGCCGGTGAGGGCGCCGTCCCCGATGACCGCGACCACGTGGTCGTCCTTGCCGCGCACCTGGTTGGCCTTGGCGAGCCCGTCGGCCCAGCCGAGCACGGTGGAGGCGTGCGAGTTCTCGATGACGTCGTGCGCGGACTCGGCGCGCGAGGGGTAGCCGGACAGGCCGCCCTTGGCGCGCAGCCCCGCGAAGTCCTGGCGGCCGGTGAGCAGCTTGTGCACGTACGACTGGTGGCCGGTGTCGAAGAGGACCTTGTCCCGGGGCGAGTCGAAGGTGCGGTGCAGGGCGAGGGTGAGCTCGACCACACCGAGGTTGGGGCCGAGGTGGCCGCCGGTCTTCGACACCGCCTCGACCAGGAAGGTCCGGATCTCTGCGGCCAGCTGGTCGAGCTGCTCCTGGCTGAGCCGGTCCAGATCGCGCGGTCCCGTGATGCGGGTCAGCAGCGGCACCCGTGCCTCCTTGCGCTTAGGGCTCTTCGAGCGTTTTTCCGGATCCTCACGTCTTCCGGATCCAAGGAGTCTAATGTTTCGCGTTCGTCCATGAAGGGCGGGCGGTCGATTCGGGCCGCGCGGTGCCCGCACACGGCGGTGCCCCGCGCCGGTGCGGCGCGGGGCACTGCCGGGTTCGGGCCACGGGCCCCGGGGTCAGGCGCGTCCCGCGGTCTTCTGCGTGCGGCGGGAGACCGAGTCGATGACGACGGCGGCGAGCAGCACCGCGCCGGTGATCATGTACTGGATCTCGCTCGCCATGCCGAGCAGGTTCAGGCCCTGCTGGATGGACTGCAGCACGAGCATGCCGAGCAGGGCCGACCAGACCTTGCCCCGGCCGCCGAAGAGGCTGGTGCCGCCGATCACGGCCGCCGCGATGACCAGCATCAGGGTGTTGCCGGAGCCGAGGTTCTTGGTGGCGCCGCCGGCGGTGCTGGCGATGAACAGGCCGCCGAAGGCGGCGAGCATCCCGGAGATGCCGAAGACGGCGATCCGGATCATGTCGACGTTGATACCGGCGCGGCGGGCCGCCTCGGCGTTGCCGCCGACCGCGAAGACCTTGCGGCCGAAGGTGGTGCGCCGGGCGACGAAGTCGGCGATCACCAGGACCGCGAGGAAGAGCACCAGGGCGAGCGGCAGGCCGCGGGCGCCCTCCGGCTCGTTCAGCTCGTAGGCGACGACGAAGGAGATCACCGCGACGACGGCGGTGCGCAGCACGATCTCGCTGACCGGGCGGGAGGGCAGGTCGGCGGCGCGGCGGCGGCGGGTCTCCCACAGCAGCGAGGCCGCGTAGGCGAGGACGGCGACGAGGGCGACCCCGTAGCCGACGGCCTTGTCGGCGAAGTAGTGGCTGGTGAGGTTCTCGACGATGCTGCCCTCGGGCGTGTTGATGCTGCCCTCGGAGCCCATCAGCCAGATCTGCAGTCCGCTCCAGCCGAGGAAGCCCGCGAGGGTGACCACGAAGGCGGGCACGCCGACCTTGGCGAAGAAGACGCCGTGCAGGGCGCCGATGACCAGTCCGCAGACGACCGCGAAGAGCACCGCGGTCCAGTCGCTCCAGCCGTGGTTGACGCTGAGCACCGCCCAGATCGCGGCGCCGAGTCCGGCCACCGAGCCGACCGAGAGGTCGATCTCGCCGAGCAGCAGGACGAAGACGATGCCGACGGCCATGATGCCGAGGCCGGAGGTGAAGACGGCGATGTTGGCGAGGCTGCTCGCCGACAGGAAGCTGTCGTTCTTCGCCTGGAAGATGATCGCGATGACGATCAGGCCCACCACCACGGGCAGCGAGCCGAGTTCACCGCCGCGGATCTTGCGGACGAACTCGGTCCCGTAGCCCTTGAGGCCCTGCTCGCGCACGAGCAGGCGCGGGTCCACGGCGGGGATGGGCGCCGCCGATCCCCCGGCGGCCGGGTCGGCCGGGTCCTTCACCGCGGTGGCGGTCTCCTGCGGCTGCGCGGAGTTCTTGGCGAGGTCGCTCATCGCGCGTCCTCCTTCGTGAGCGTCCGCGCCTTGCGACGGGTGACGGCGTTGTCCGTGGCGCCGGTGATCGCGGCGATGATCTCTTCGTGGGAGGTGTCGCGGACGCTGAAGACACCGTTGTTGCGGCCGAGGCGCAGCACCGCGACCCGGTCGGCGACGGCGCGCACGTCCTCCATGTTGTGGCTGATGAGGATCACGCCGTGGCCGCGCTCGCGCAGCCGCTCCACCAGGTCGAGCACCTGGGCGGTCTGCTCGACGCCGAGGGCGGCGGTCGGCTCGTCGAGGATGACCACCTTCGGGTCGCCGATCAGGGCGCGGGCGATCGCCACCACCTGGCGCTGGCCGCCGGAGAGCGAGGCGACCGGGATGCGCACGCTCGGGATGCGGATCGAGAGGGTGTGCAGGAGCTCCTTGGCGCGCTTCTCCATGCCGATCTCGTCGAGCACCTGGACCTGGCGCAGCTCGTTGCCGAGGAAGAGGTTGGCGACCACGTCGAGGTTGTCGCAGAGCGCGAGGTCCTGGTAGACGGTGGCGACGCCGAGGTGCTGGGCGTCCTGCGGGCGGCCGATGCGTACCGGCCTGCCCTCCCACTCGATACCGCCCTCGTCGATCGGGTGGACGCCCGAGATCGTCTTGACGAGGGTCGACTTGCCTGCGCCGTTGTCGCCGACGAGGGCGACCACCTCGCCGGCGTGGATCTCCAGGTCTACGTCGGTGAGTGCCTGGACGGCACCGAACCGCTTGGAGACTCCGCGCAACGCCAGCACGGGCGTAGCGGACACGTGAATCATCTCCTTCACCGCCTCACCGGCGGGACGGGAGCGCCCCGGCCGGAGCGCTTGATGCTGTGCGGGGGACGGTGCCCGTCCCGCTCCGCGCGCGGCGGAGGGGACGGGCACCGGGAGCCGGGCGGCCCGGCCGTCGAACGGCCTCGCCCGGTGGGGTGGTTACTTGATCCCGGCCTCGTCGCAGTACTTCTTGTACTTCGGCGTGCAGATCTCGGAGGCCTTGTAGACCTTGTCCCGGACGATGGTGTCGGCGATGTCGTCCTTGGTGATGACCTGGGCGTCGTACAGCTTGGCCGGGATGCTCTTGAACTCGCCGCTCAGGCTGTCGACCTTGGTGTCGGTGAGCGCGCCCAGCTTCTCGCCCTTGAGCAGGCGCACCGCGATCTCCGCGGTGGTCTCCGCCTCGGGCTTGATCTGCTTGTAGATGGTGAAGGTCTGGTCGCCCTTCAACAGGCGCTGCAGGCCCGCGAGTTCGGCGTCCTGGCCGCCGACCGGGACCTTGATGCCGCGCTGCTTGAGGGCGGTGATGATGCCGCCCGCCATGCCGTCGTTGGCGGAGTAGACGGCCTGGAAGCCGTCCTTGCCCTTGCTGTCGATCGCGCTGGCCATCTTCCGGTTGGCCTCGTCCGGGGACCAGTCCGGGATGTCCTGCTCGTAGACGATCTTCTTGACCTTGCTGTCGAGCACCGAGTGCGCGCCGCGCTTGAAGAAGGGGGCGTTCGGGTCGGTCGGCGAGCCGTTGATCATCACGACATCGCTGTTCTTGGCGTCGTCGCCGAGCGCCTTGACCAGACCCTCGCCCTGGAGGCGGCCGATCTTCTCGTTGTCGTAGGAGACGTAGGCGGCGAGCGGGCCCTCGGCGAGGCGGTCGTAGGCCACCACCTTGACGCCCTGGTCCTTGGCCTTCTTCACCCAGGACTTGGTGGCCTTGTAGTCGACCGAGTCGAGGATGATCACCTTGACGCCCTGCGTGAGCAGCGCCTCGAACTGCTTCTTCTGGGTCTCGGTGTCCTGCGAGGCGTTGTTGTACTTGACCTCGCAGTCCGAACACAGCGACTTGATCTTCGCTTCCATGATCGGACGGTCGAAGGTCTCGTACCGCGTGGTCTTGTTCTCCGGCAGGAGCAGACCGATGGTCTTACCGTCACCACCGTCGGCCTTGTCACCGTCGCCGGCCTTGCCGCACGCGGCCGTCGCCAGTGCCATGGAAACCGCGACCGTGCCTATGACGGCGCGACGCGCCATTGCGTTCATCTGGGGTGCCTCCCTGACACGAGGCCGCGTCGTCGCGGCCGAGGTGGCTGGAAGTCAACTCGGCCGCGAGGTCGTCGTCAAGGAGTAAATCCTTAACGAGATGACAACGGTGCCATACGTGAACTAAGTGAAGGCTGGCAGTGAAGCCTGGAGAGAGCCGTCGAGCAGGGCGGAATCGCCCATCTCGCTCAGCGCCAGAGCAAGCGCGCCCAGCACCTCCGCACGGCCGCCAAGTGCCCCCGGGAGCACGGAGAGCTGCCGTGCCGCGCTCGGGATCGCATAGCGCCCGACGGACTCCCGGATGGGCCCGAGGACGAGCTCCCCGGCCTCCGCGAGGTCACCCCCGAGCACTACCCGGCTGGGGTTCAGGAGATTGCAAAGATTTGCCACACCGCTGCCGATGTGGCGGCCGACGTCGGCGACCACCCGGCGGCAGCCCGGATCGCCGTCCCTGGCGAGCCGCACCACCCGCCCCATGGTCAGCTCGGTGCCGTGGCTCGCCTGGAGCAGCGGCAGCACGTACCGGGCGGCGGTGAAGGTCTCCAGGCAGCCGCGGTTGCCGCAGCGGCACACCGGCCCCGCCTCGTCCAGCGTGATGTGCCCGATCTCCCCGGCGGTGCCGCCCGGCCCCCGGTAGATCTTGCCGCTGATCACGAGCCCGGCGCCGACACCGCTGGCCACCTTGATGTACGCGAGGTCGCGCACCCCGCGGCCGCTGCCCCAGACCAGTTCGCCGAGGGCGCCGAGGTTCGCGTCGTTGTCCACGTGCACCGGCACCCCGAGCCGCCCGCGCATCTCCTCGGCGGGCCGGGTGCCGGACCAGCCCGGCAGGATCGAGGTGGAGCCGAGGGTGCCGGACTCCACGTCGATGGGCCCGGGGACGCCGAGGCCCACCCCGGCGATCTTGGCGCGGTCCACGCCGGTCTCGCCGATCAGCCGGGAGACCAGCTCCTCGGCGCGGTCGAAGCCCTGCGCGGCGGAGGCGTCCACGTCGAGCGGCTCGGACTCCTCGGCGAGCACCTGGTGCGCGAGGTTGCCGATCGCCACCCGCAGGTGCTCGTGGCCGAAGTCGACGCCGATGACGATGCCCGCGTCGCCGCTGAGCGAGACGCTGCGGGCCCGGCGGCCGCCCGCCGAGGTCGGGGTGACCTCGACCGTGCCGCCGTCCTTCAGCTCCCGGACGATATTGGAGACGGTCGCGGCGGACAGGCCTGTCGTACGCGCGATCTCGGCCTGCGTGAGCGAACCCGCGAGGCGTACGGCGCGTACGACCCGCTCCAGATTTGCCCGGTGCAGCGACGACTGCGACCCCGGAGTCTCCATCGACTCATCCACTCCTGCCCGTTCCCGGCGGCACCGGGTGCCGCCCGTGACCGGGGTCCGAGACGCAAGAACGCGCAGGGGCCCGCGGCGCTTACAAGTTGTGAAGACCAAGCTCCGCTCTTCTGGTATTGGGCGTCAAGTCCTTGAGGCGATCCAGTACCTGGACTCTTGTTCACGTTTCACCTGGACTTCCGTCGCCCGCGACATGCCGGAACACCTCGATCCGCCGCCCTGACGAGGGGCGGAGGACTCCGCGGCCGGGCGGCCCGGCGAGCGCTTTCCCCCGCGGGGCCGCGGGGCGGCTTGTGTTCAGAGTCCCAAGGCAAGGCGGCCCGCGGCCGGTTCCCCGAAGATCCCGGCCGAGGACGCCGCTCGCAGGAACAGGGATTCATGTACGTCAACGGTCTTCCATGTACATGACTGTTCGCCAATACTGTCCGGCAACCTGCAACGGCTTCGGGAGGCAGTTGTGCGCGATGAATCCAGCGGTGGGCCCACCCCCCGCAGACCACAGGGCCGTACCTCGTGGCGCAGGACGGCCGCCCTCGCGATACCCGGCTTCCTCGCCGTGGGCGCGCTGGCGGTGATGATGTCCGAGGGCGCGCTGGCCGCGAACTTCGCGGTCTCGGGGACCAACTTCCAGGTCAGCTCCGGAAAACTGACCAGCGACGGACTCGCCTCGTACGTGGACGTGGACCGCTCCGTGGACGGCAGCGGGCACCCGGTGTCCCTGCTGGCCCTCAACGACGTGAAGCTCTCCGACATCTGCCAGTCGACCCGGGTGAAGACCCCGATCGGCACGGTCGTCTTCCGGCTCCGCGCCGGGGGCAAGGCCGGCGAGGTCACCGCGGACAAGCTGGTCATCGACGCCGACGACCTCTCCGGCGACTCGCGCTTCCGCAGCGCCCAGATCGGCCGGGACGCCTCCACCCTGGACGCCGTACCGGGGGTGAAGGGCAAGCGCGGCAGCTTCGGCCTGCAGGTGGAGGGGGTCGAGGTGTCCGGGGTGCGCTCGCGTGCCTGGTCGGCCGTGGGCGGCAACTTCAAGCTCAACGGCATGAAGATCAACGTCGGCCTGGGCGGCAAGGGATGCTACTGAGGACCGTGCGCCGCACGGCGGGCGAGGGCAGGCGCGGCTCCGCCCGCCGCCGCTGGGGCGAGAGGCTGGACGCCCGCCTGCCGCTGCCCGGGGCGCGGGCCGCCTTCCGCGACTGGCGCGGGCGGCGGCCCTTCTGGGGCGGGCTGCTGCTGATGGCCGCGGGCGCCGAGCTGCTGCTCGTGCCGCTCTCCCCCATCGGCGTCCTGATCAGCCTAGGCATCGGCGGGATCGCCGCCATCGGGATCGGGCTCGCCCTGATCCTGGCGGGCGCCTTCCTCTGGGCCGCCCCGCACGCCCGCGCCTACGTCAGCCTCAACGCCCTGCTCCTGTCCGTGCTCTCCTTCGCGGCGACCAACCTCGGCGGCTTCGTCCTCGGCACCGTGCTCGGCATCGCGGGCAGCGCCCTGGGCTTCGGCTGGACCCCGGCCGCCGATCCCGCCGACCCCGCCGGGAGCGAGGGCGGGGCCGGGGAGAAGAGCACCCCCGGTGGCGCCCGGGAGGACCGCAAGGTCCGCGGCACCCTCGCCGTACTGCTGCCCTTCGCCCTGCTCGCGGCGCTGCTCGGCTCCGGGGCGCCCGAGGCGCGGGCGGCGGACCCCGGCGGGCGCGCGGACTCCGGTGGGCGCGCGGACTCCGATGGGCGCGCAAAGGCCGCCGGTCGCGTGGAGGCCCGGCTCGCGGCGGGGGCGCCGCAGGCCGGTGCGGTGCCCGCCGCCATCACCACCACCCGGTTCGCCCCGAAGGGCTTCGCGCTCTCCGGGATCACCGAACTGCCCACCGCCCAGGGCCCGATGAAGGTGATCGTGCTGCGGATGGCGGCCGCCTCGCTGGAGAACTACCGGATGACCACCCGTGATCCGGGGGCCGCGCACGAGCAGCTGACCGCGGACGACCTGGAGATGCGCGGCCATGTCACCCTCTACATGAAGAAGTTCTCCGGCTGCATCGAGGGCATCCTCTGCCTCAGCTTCTCGCCCGAGACGCTGCCCACGCCCCCGATCATCCCGCCCTTCGTCTTCATGACCGAGGTGAAGGCCGAGCAGGCCCTGGTCACCACGGACGAACTCCTCGTGGACGGGCTCGGCATCACCTCGGGACCCGGGCCGGGCGCCGCCGTCGACCCGGAGAAGGGCCGTCCCCCGGCCACCGGCGACGAGAAGCCGCCCTCGCCCGCGAAGCCCGGCCGGCAGCCGGACGGCTCCGGTCAGCAGCCGGACGATCCGGGCCAGCAGCCGGGCACCCCGGCCGATCCGCCCTCCGGAGAGCCGGATCCGGACCACCCCGCGGAACCGGACCCGCCCTCGGACGGCCCCGGCACCGAGCCGCCCTCGAAGCCGGACCCCGCCGAGGTGCTGAGGATCCGCTCGCCGGAGCGGGAGCGGGGCGACAAACCCTGGTGCGAGAAGGTCGGCCTGACCCTGGCCAACACCGGCAAGGGCACCGTGAAGGACGCCGCACTCTCCTTCCGTACCCACACCTTCGGCGCGCTCGGGCACGACTGGGGCGCCACCGAGGCGAAGCCGGTACGGCTCGACCCGCTGAAGGGCGGCCGGAGCGTGACCCTGCGGCGGACGGTCTGCGTCTCCCCCGCCCTCGGTCTGGTCCTGCTGACCGGCGGCCACCTGGAGCACCAGGTGCGCATCGAGCAGCCGGGCGGGAAACCGCTCACCGCCGAGGTGCCGCGGCGCTGAACTCCGGTGCGGGGGACCGGAGTCGCCGGCCCGTGGCCCGCTCCCGACGGGGGCGGGCCACGGGTTGGGCCGTGCCCCGGCACGGCCGCCGGGGCGGCACCGGACCGGCCGCCGCGGACAGCTGAACACCTTTCATGTACACCATCGTTCGCCAACGTTAGGGTGCCCCGCATGAAACGACCCGAACTGCACAACCTCAGTGGCCGACGGGTTCTCCTCACCGGCGCGGCGGGCGGCATCGGCCGGGCCACCGCGCTGCTCGCCGCCGCCGAGGGCGCCGAACTCTTCCTCACCGACCTCGACGAGGCCGGGCTCACCCGTACCGTCAAGGAGATCCGGGAGCAGGGGCGCGCGACGGGCTGCCACGCGCTGGCCGCGGACCTCACCGACCCGTCCCAGGTCGAGGCGCTGGCCGCCCACTTCCACGCCGAGGCGGGCCCGATGGACATCGTCATGAACATCGCCGGGATCTCCACCTGGGGCACCGTGCAGGACCTCGGGCCCGCCGACTGGCGCGCGATGGTCGAGGTCAACCTGATGGGCCCGATCCATGTCATCGAGCAGTTCCTGCCGCCGATGATCGCGGCGGGGCACGGCGGCCACCTGG
This sequence comes from Streptomyces sp. SCSIO ZS0520, assembly GCF_025643355.1. Taxonomy (NCBI): domain Bacteria; kingdom Bacillati; phylum Actinomycetota; class Actinomycetes; order Kitasatosporales; family Streptomycetaceae; genus Streptomyces; species Streptomyces sp. SCSIO ZS0520. Next base: position 920,159 of record NZ_CP092644.1, read on the forward strand.
TCAACGTCTCCTCGGCGGCCGGACTGCTCGGCCTGCCCCGGCACGCCGCGTACAGCGCCGGGAAGTTCGGGCTCCGCGGGGTCTCCGAGGTGCTCCGCTTCGACCTGCGGAAGCACGGGATCGGGGTGAGCCTGGTCTGCCCGGGCGCCGTGGACACCCCGCTGACCGAGACGGTGCGGATCGTGGGCGCCGACACGCAGAGCGCCTCGTACCGCAGGTTCCACCGCCTCTTCCGGCGGGTGGCGGCGAGCCCCGAGGCGGTGGCGGCCGCGATCTGGGACGGGGTGCGCGACAACCGGTACCTGGTGCACACCTCCCCCGCGGTACGCGCCCTGCACCACGCGGAGCGCTGGGCGCCGCCGCTGTACCGGGCGGCGATGCGGGGCCTCGGCGCCCTCGCCGACCGGGTGCTCGACGCCCCGGGCGAGAGCACCAGGAGACGGCCGGAGCAGGGCGGCGGCGCCGGGCTCACCGGGCTCACCGGCGGTGCCCGGTGAGCGGGCCCCGTATCCGCCCCGGCTCGCGCGCCGAGGTCGGCCGGGTCATCTGGGGCTTCAGCCGGATCGCCGGCCTGGTGAGCGGCACCCGGCCGCCCGCGCTCTTCCTGGTGCTCGGCCGCCACCGGCGGCTGTTCTGGGGCTGGCTGCGCTTCGCCGGGCGGCTGATGCCCGGCGGAAAGCTGCCGCGCCGCGAGTCGGAGCTGGTCATCCTGCGCACCGCCCATCTGCGCGACTGCGCCTACGAGTTCACGCACCACGTCCGGCTCGGGCGCCGGGCGGGCCTCGGCCGCGAGGACATCCGGCGGATCCAGGAGGGACCGGACGCCCCGGGCTGGGGTCCGCGGGAGCGCGCCCTGCTCGCGGCCGTCGACCAGCTGGAGGACAAGCGCGATCTGGACGAGGCGGCCTGGAAGCGGCTGCGGGAGCATCTGGACGAGCCCGCTACGATCGAATTCCTGCTGCTCGTCGGCCACTACCAGATGCTGGCCACCACGATCGGCACGCTCCGGCTGGAGCCCGACCCCCGACGCGGAGGCAGACCCCGTGGCTGAGACCTCTCAGGACCAGGTGAGTTCCGGACCGCTGCCCAGTGGCCGGCACCGCCTGTCCCGGGAGCAGGTCGTCGCCTCGCAGCGCGGCCGGATGCTGGCCGCGATGGCCGAGACCATGATGCAGAAGGGGTACGTGGGCACCTCCGTGGCCGAGATCATCCGGCGCGCGGGGGTGTCCCGGGAGACCTTCTACCAGCAGTTCCGCTCCAAGCAGGACTGCTTTCTGCAGGGCCTCGACACCGCCCTGGAGATCTTCAACCAGCTGCGGATGACGGTCCCCGACTCGGGCCGCGCCCCCGAGGAGGTCTTCCGCGACCTGCTGCGCGGCTACCTCGGCACCCTCGCCGCGCAGCCCGCCCTCGCCCGCCTGTTCCTGGTGGAGGTGTACGCGGCCGGGCCCGAGGTCCTGGAGCACCGCAGGCAGGCCCAGTCGCTCTTCGTGGCGGCGATGGCCGAGGTCTTCGGCGTCGAGTCCGAGGAGGACCGCTTCGCCTGCGAGGCTGTGGTGGCCGCCGTCGCCCAGCTGGTGACGGCCCACCTCGTCGCGGACGACATCGAGGGGCTGAAGGCCCTGGAGGGCCCCATGACGCGGCTCGCGGTACGCCTGCTCACCTGAACCGCCGCCCCCGGCAAGGGAGTTCGGCAGACGCCCGCTCAGCGCGGCGCACCGGCACCCGGAAGCCCGCCGCCCTCCCCTTCTGTGACCAGCGGTGTCAACATCCTTGACATCACGGGTCCCTTGGCGACCTACTGGACCCTGCACCACCATTTGACAACGTTGTCTGCACTCCTGGGAGGGCGCGCCCGCATGCTGTTCAGACCGAGACCCGCCGTCAGGTACCAGGCCGCCCTGGGCGCGGCCGCCGTACTGCTCCTGGCCACCGCCCAGGGCGCCGCCGTCGCGCAGCCCGCCGGGCAGAAGGCCGCCACCGACCGGGAGTTCAGCTCCTCCTTCGAGGAGGGCGAGCCGGCGCCGGACTGGGTCTCCACCGTGGAGCAGGGCCCCGGCGGCACCCCGCGCGCCTCCGGCGTCAACGGCGGCTACGCGGGCGGCCTGCCCGGCAGCGTCAACGGCCGGGTCTCCGTGGTCCGCGCCAGCGACGAGAACGCCGAGGGCGGCGAGACCAAGGAGAACCTGCTCGACGCCGAGCCCGGCACCAAGTGGCTGAGCCTGAAGCCCACCGGCTGGGTCGAGTACGCCCTGGACGAGCCCGCGAAGATCGCCGCCTACGCGCTCACCTCGGCCAACGACCACGAGGAGCGCGACCCCAAGGACTGGACCCTCAAGGGCTCCACCGACGGCAAGGAGTGGAAGACCCTCGACACTCAGTCCGGCCAGAGCTTCGGCAAGCGCTTCGAGACGAAGACCTACGAGCTGAAGGAACCGGCCGAGTACACGCAGCTGCGGATCGACTTCACCGCGAACAACGGCGCGGACGACGCCATCCAGCTGGCCGACCTCCAGGTGGGCACCGGCGACGGCGACCAGCCGCCGCCGAAGGACATGCTCTCGCTGGTGGACCGGGGCCCCTCCGGCTCCCCCACGGCCAAGGCCCGCGCGGGCTTCACCGGCACCCACGCGCTGCGCTACACCGGTACCCATGAGGCCAAGGGCCGGGCGTACTCGTACAACAAGGTCTTCGACGTCGATGTGGCGATCGGGCGGCGCACCGAGCTGTCCTACAAGGTCTTCCCGGCGATGGCCGACGGGGACCGCGACTACGACGCCACCAACGTCGCGGTGGACATCGCCTTCACCGACGGCAGCTACCTCAGCGAGCTGAAGGCCCGCGACAGCCACGGCGGGCTGCTCACCCCGCAGGGGCAGGGCGCGGCGAAGCGGCTGTATGTGAACCAGTGGAACGCGGTCGCCGCCGACCTCGGCACGGTGGCCCGCGGCAAGACCGCCGACCGGATCCTGGTGGCGTACGACTCGCCCGAGGGCCCGGCGAAGTTCCGCGGCTGGCTCGACGACGTCAGCCTGAAGGAGAAGGCCCCCGCGAAGCCCAAGGCGCATCTGGCCGACTACGCGGACACCCGGCGCGGCACCAACTCCAGCAACGGCTTCTCGCGCGGCAACACCTTCCCGGCCACCGCGGTGCCCCATGGCTTCAACTTCTGGACGCCGGTGACCAACGCGAGCTCGCTCAGCTGGCTCTACGACTACTCGCGGGACAACAACGAGGACAATCTGCCGACCATGGAGGCGCTCAGCGCCAGCCATGAGCCGAGCCCCTGGATGGGCGACCGGCAGACCTTCCAGATGATGCCGTCCACCGAGGCGGGCGATCCGGCCACCGCGCGCGCCGCGCGGGCGCTGCCCTTCCGCCACGAGAACGAGACCGCGCGCCCCTACTACTACGGGGTGCGCTTCGAGAACGGCCTCAAGGCGGAGGTGGCACCCACCGACCACGCGGCGATGATGCGGTTCACCTACCCCGGTGACAACGCCAGCGTGACCTTCGACAACGTCTCGGAGCAGGGCGGGCTCAGCCTCGACAAGGACAAGGGCATCGTCACCGGCTACTCGGACGTCAAGTCCGGCCTGTCCACCGGCGCCACCCGCCTGTTCGTCTACGGGGTCTTCGACAAGGAGGTCACCGACGGCGGCAGCAAGGGCGTCAAGGGCTATCTGCGCTTCAAGGCCGGTGAGGACCGCACCGTGCAGCTGCGCCTGGCCACCTCGCTGATCTCCACCGAGCAGGCCGAGGCCAATCTCGCCCAGGAGCTGCCCGAGGACTCCGCCTTCGAGGCGGTGCGCGACAGCGCCCGCGGCCAGTGGGACAAGCTGCTCGGCAAGGTCGAGGTGGAGGGCGCCACCGAGGACCAGCGCACCACGCTGTACTCCTCGCTGTACCGCCTGTACCTGTACCCCAACTCCGGCTTCGAGAAGGTCGGTTCGACGTACAAGTACGCCTCGCCCTTCTCCCCGATGGAGAAGCCGGACACCCCGGAGCACACCGGCGCGAAGATCGTCGAGGGCAAGCCCTATGTGAACAACGGCTTCTGGGACACCTACCGGACCACCTGGCCCGCGTACTCGCTGCTCACTCCCAAGAAGGCGGGTGAGCTGGTGGACGGCTTCGTGCAGCAGTACAAGGACGGCGGCTGGATCTCGCGCTGGTCCTCGCCGGGCTACGCGGACCTGATGACCGGCACCTCCTCGGATGTCGCCTTCGCGGACGCCTACGTCAAGGGTGTGGACTTCGACGCCGAGGCCGCGTACAAGGCGGCGGTGAAGAACGCCACCGTGGTGCCGCCCGCCCCGGGCGTGGGCCGCAAGGGCATGGAGACCTCGCCCTTCCTCGGCTACACCAGCACCGAGACGCACGAGGGCCTGTCCTGGGCGCTCGAGGGCTACCTCAACGACTACGGCATCGCCCAGATGGGCAAGGCGCTCTACGAGAAGACCGGCAAGAAGCAGTACCGCGAGGAGTCGGCGTACTTCCTCAACCGGGCCCGCGACTACGTCAAGCTCTTCGACGGCAAGGCCGGCTTCTTCCAGGGCCGCGACAAGAAGGGCGACTGGCGCCTGGACTCGGACAAGTTCGACCCCCGGGTGTGGGGCTACGACTACACCGAGACCAACGGCTGGGGCTATGCCTTCACCGCGGTCCAGGACAGCCGGGGCCTCGCCAACCTCTACGGCGGCAAGGCCGGACTCGGCAAGAAGCTCGACACCTACTTCCGCACCCCGGAGACCGCGGCCCCGGAGTTCGCCGGTTCCTACGGCGGCATCATCCACGAGATGACCGAGGCCCGCGATGTGCGGATGGGCATGTACGGGCACTCCAACCAGGTCGCCCACCACGCCACGTACATGTACGACGCGGCCGGGCAGCCCTGGAAGACCCAGGAGAAGGTCCGCGAGGTCCTCTCCCGCCTCTACACCGGCAGCGAGATCGGCCAGGGCTACCACGGCGACGAGGACAACGGCGAGCAGTCCGCCTGGTACCTCTTCTCCTCGCTCGGCTTCTACCCGCTGGTCATGGGCAGCGGTGAATACGCGGTGGGCTCCCCGCAGTTCACCAAGGCGACCGTGCACCTGGAGAACGGCCGCGACCTGGTCGTCAGGGCGCCGGAGAACAGCGAGCGGAACATCTACGTCCAGGGCCTGAAGGTCGACGGCAAGAAGTGGAAGTCCACCGCGCTGCCGCACGACCTGCTCGCCGAGGGCGCGGTGCTCGACTTCGACATGGGCCCGAAGCCCTCGGCCTGGGGCACCGGCAAGAAGGCCGCCCCCGTCTCGATCACCGAGGGCGCCGAGATCCCCGCACCCCGCGAGGACGCCCTGGCGAGCGAGGGCCCGCTGACCGACAACTCCTCGGCGACCACCGCCCGTACGGACACGGTGGACCTGGAACCCGGTAAGCGGACCAAGGCGGTGCAGTACACGCTGACCTCCGCCGACAAGGGCGCGGCGCCCGCGGGCTGGCGTCTGGAGGGCTCCCGCGACGGGGAGCACTGGCGGACCCTGGACCGGCGCGGCGGCGAGGAGTTCGCCTGGGACAAGCAGACCCGGGTCTTCTCGGTCGCGGCCCCGGGGAAGTACCGCTCCTACCGGCTGGTGCTCGACGAGCCGGCGACCCTGGCGGAGGTGGAACTGCTGTCCTGAGGGCCCACGGCTGAGCGGGCCGTGCGCGAAAAGGGGGCCGGACGGGAGTTCTCCACTCCCGTCCGGCCCCTTCGTCCGCGGCACCTACCGGTGCGGCTCCGGCGCCCGGCTCAGGCGGCGAAGCCCCGGATGCGGTGCTGCATCACCCGGTAGGGCCATCCCGCACCGGTGTTCCACTGGCTGACCGACAGATGCAGGTCGTTCAGTGTCGAACCCGGGATGATGTAGCCCCCGTAGAGCTGCGCGACATGCGCGTCGTCCTCCTGGCCCCAGGCGCCGCCCCAGATCAGGGTCTGGCGGTGCGCGGTGTAGAGGTTGGAGGTGGGGGTGTCCATGATGATGCCGTCGATCCGGTAGTCCCCGGCGTTGAACCAGGTGAGCACCCATTTGCCGTCCAGCGGCCGCAGGCACAGCTCGCCGAACTTGCCCTCCAGGATCGGAGTGGCGGGCTGGCCCCAGGCCCACTGGCCGTCGCGGTAGCCCCAGGGCTCGTAGGCCCCGGGGTCCGCGATCCGGTCGGCGCGCACCCGCTTCAGGATGATCGGTCTGCTGCGGGTGAACGAGGTCGAGTAGACGTACACCCAGCCGTCGTCGCCGAGGCCCCAGCTGAGGCACTGGAAGAGCCCGCCGTCGAGGTCCGGGGCGAACTTCGCGCCGGTGTGGTACCAGTTGGCGCCCGAGTTGTCGGAGCGCCAGATCTCGGTCCACACCACGTTGCCCAGGCCCTTGTTGACCATCACGTGCAGATACATGCTGCCGCCGATGGTGATCACGTCCGAGGGCAGCACGGTGGAGAACTGCGGGTTGTCGTGCTCGTAGGCCCACAGCTGCTGCGCGGCCGCCCCGCCGACGGCGCCGTCGAAGCGCACCCCGGCGTTCAGGTCGGTGGTCCCCGACCAGAGCGCGACCGGCGAGCGCCACCATCCGGCGCCGACCGCGGCCCCCTCGAAGGTGTCGCCGAAGACGAACAGCAGGCGTCCGTCGGGCGTACGGGCCGGGATACCGAGATCGGTGGCCTCCATCCGGAAGGCCGTGGTCAGGCCCGGTCCGGTGAGGTCCGCGATCTTGGTGACCTGCGGGGCCGCCGCCCCGGCTGCCCGTGCGCTGCCCGCGGCGCCGATCAGCGCGGGTGCGCCGACCACAGCTCCCGCGGCGGCCCTGAGGAAGGTCGAACGTTTCATGGCTGGCTCTCCTCAACTCGTCCTGGTTCTGGGGGGTGTTCGGCTCTCATCGGCCGAACACCCCTGGCAGGGCGGCTGCTTACGCGGGTACGGAGAGCCAGGGGAACTCGGCTATCCGGTTGCGCATGTCCGGGGGCAGCAGCGGGAGAAGCTTGTCACGGATCTCCTTCACCTTGCCCTGCGCTCCGGGAAGATTCCCGTTGAACATCTCCCAGGGGGTGGGGATCGGCACCGGCAGCGGGGCGCCGTGCGGGACCCGCGGCGGCTGGTCGATCAGGCGGTCGCCGTTGCCGTTCTCGGCGTTCGGGTTGATGTCGTAGCCGTGGTCGCCGAGGAAGTATCCGGCGACGCCGTTGGCGAACCCGAGCAGGTTGGTGATCGGGTTCTCGGAGTGGCAGATGCCGTCGTTCTTGTTGCAGATCTCCTGGACCGTGAGGTCCCCGAAGCCGCGCGGGCCCTTCATGCTCAGGCCCGGGATGATGGTCGGGATGTTGCCCTCGATGCCGCCGGGGCCGTTCACCCCGGGGCGCCGCGGGTCCCCGTACAGGACGCCGTTGATCTGGTTGTGCGGGATGTCGTCGGTCTTGGAGAGCGCGTTCAGCTCGTCGCCCGCGACGATGGCGCCCTGCGAGTAGCCGGAGATGGTGATGTGGCTGCCACCGCAGGCGGCGTGGAAGTCGCGCACCGCGCGGTCGAGGTTGCCGATGCCCTCGGCGACCGAGTCGTCCATGGAGACGGTGTCCCCGGGGAACGGCGCGATCGAGGCGGAGTAGTGGATCTTGGTGAACGCGACCCCGGCGGGCAGCCCCGCGTTGGTGCGGTCGTAGGCGGTGGCGTCCTTGTCGAGGTGGCCGCCGACCTCGAAGATCATCTTGTCGGGACAGGCCGCCTTGGGCTTCTCGGCGGGCGCCGCGGCGGCGACCGAGGCCCCGGTGACCACCAGGACGGACGGGACGGCGAGCGCCGCCAGCACCTTCTTTGTGCGCATCACACTCTCAACTCCCCCGTCAATGCGACGGATTCGGGCAGCCGGGACCGGCCGCACGGCGGCAGGCGGCTGCGTGGTTGTCCAGGAAGCGCAAGAACACTGCGCGCAGGGGCCGCGGACATCGATGTCGACCGCGACACCTGTGGAGTACATGACAGAGAATAGGAGCGGCCCGCGGGCAGTGAACAGCACTGTTCGCGAAAGCGCGCACCCACCGCAGCTCCCCCGCGCCAACCGCCCTGTTCAGGGCGTACACCGGGCCCGCCACGCGCTCCGCGCCGTAAGTCAGGCCTTACGGATCACGCCTGCCGGACGGCTCTCCCGGCGCGCTGCGCGTACGCGGACGGGTACGGCGAGTGGGCATGGCGGGCGGTTCCGCGAGTGGGTACGGACAACGCGCGGCACCCCCCACAAGGGTGCCGCGCGTTGGGGTCCTGCTGTTCGGGTGTCGCCGAGGTGGCTGTCCGGGAGTGGTTGCCGGGGTGGTTATTTGACGGCGCCGGCGGTGAGGCCTTGGACGACTTGGCGTTGGAAGATGATGTAGGCGGCCAGGACGGGGAGCATGGCCATGACCAGACCGGCGAAGAGTCCGGACCAGTCGCCTCGATAACCCTGGGAGACGGCGAGTTCGACCAGTCCTTGGGACAGGACGCGGCGGTCGGGGTCGTTGTTCAGGACGGTGGGCAGCATGTACTGGTTCCACTGCCCCAGGAAGTTGAAGATGCCCACGCTGATGATGCCGGGTTTGGCCATCGGGAGCATGATCTGGAAGAAGGTGCGGGTGTGGGAGGCACCGTCGACGAACGCGGCCTCGGCGACCGAGGAGGGCAGCGTGCGAAAGAACGCGGTCAGGAAGAACACGGTGAACGGCAGGGAGTAGGCGATGTAGGCCAGGACCAGGCCGTGCAGGGTGTTGAGCAGGGCGAGGTTGTTCATCACATAGAACAACGGGACCAGGGCGAGCATGATCGGGAAGCTCATGCCGCCGACGAAGAGGTAGTACAGGAACTGGCGTCCGGGGAACTCGAAGCGGGCCAGGACATAGGCGACCATCGAGCCCAGCACGAGGGTGCCGACCAGCGAGCAGGCCACCACCATGATGGTGTTGAGGAAGTACTCGCCCATATGGGCCTGGCCCCAGGCACGCGACCAGTTGTCGAAGTGGAGCCGGTCGGGCAGGGACCAGGGCGAGGCGAAGATGTCGTTGTCCGACTTGAACGAGGTCATCACCGCCCACGCCAGCGGCAGCACGACCAGGATCGCCCACAGGATCAGGATGCCGTGGGAGAACACGTTCAGCACCCCGCCGCCCACACCCCCACCCCGCTTGCCGGCAGGACCGGCGACCGCAGGTGGTGTCTTCAGCGGGTCCTTGCCCACGGTGCCGGTGGTGGTGACGGCGCCCGGTGCGGCAGGCAGACCAGGCACATCCGGCGCACCCGAGGCGCCCGGGGTGTCGGGGTTGGGGTTGGGGGTGTCGGTGGTCTTCACGTCAGAACTCCAGCCGCTCGCGTCGGCCCAGTCGCATCACCACGGCTGCGAAGAGCAGCGTGACCAGCAGCAGGGCGACACCGATCGTGGTGGCATAGGCGGCCTGACCGCCCACGAACGCCTTTTGATACACGTACAACGGCAGCACCGTGGTCGAGTCCGCCGGACCACCCGGGCCCACCGTCATGATCTGCACCGCCGCGAACGCCTCCGCGCCCAGAGCCAGGATGCCCATGTAGACCCAGCCCGACTGGACCGTGTCCCACAGCAACGGCAGCGTGATCTTGAAGAACGTCGTGACCCGTGAGGCCCCGTCCAGCAGCGCCGCCTCGTAGAAGTCCTTCGGGATCGAGGCCATCCCCGCGGAGAACAGGACCACGAAGAACCCCACCGTGCTCCACACCAGCACCGCCATCACACACCACAACGCCAGATCCGGATCCCCCAGCCAGTTCGGCCGGTCCGCGACCCCGAACGCCTCCAACGCCCCGTTGATCGCCCCCTGACGCGGGTCGTAGGCGAACTGGAACAACAACGCCACGATCACGATCGACAACACCTGCGGGAAGAAATACGCGATCTTGTAGAACCCCGCACCCCGCACACCCCCCACCGCCGCGTCCTTACGACGCCGGCCGCCCACATTCAGCATGTAGGCGAAGAACAACGCCAAAGACAGTGTCACCAGCGGCAGCAACAGCGCGAACAGCACACTGTGCTGCAACGACTTCCAGAACACCGCGTCATCGAGCATCTTGCCGTAGTTCCGGAAACCCACCATCGAGAAATCGGAACTCAACCCCGTCCAGTCCGTGAACGAGTAATAGATCGCCTGGATGAACGGCCAGATGACGAAGACGGCATACAAGGCCAGTGGAGCAACCAAAAACCCCACAATGAAACGGTACTTACCATGCTGCATGATCTACCGGTCCTGGTCTCTACGCGATAGCCGCCGCTGGGGACACATACTCACGCGTGCTTGTACTTCTTGATGTCGCCGTCCTTCGCGGTGGCGTCGGCGTAGCCCTGGATCTTCTTGATCGTCTCCGCGGGCGTCATGCGTCCGGCCATCATCTCGCCCAGACACGCCACGCCGATCCGCTGCTTGTTCAGCTCGACGTACCAGTCCTGCAGCCGCGGGTTGAGGATGTTGTCGCCCGCCTTCTTCAGCGCCGCGACCGCGGAGCTGAGGCCCGGAGGCAGCTCCAGGCCCTCTTCGCTGCCCTGCACCGAGGTGAGCGAGGAGACCTGCTTGGAGAAGTTCTGCGAGGACTCCTTGCCGAGCATGATGCGCATCTGCTCCATGCCGCCGACCGGGTTCTTCGCCTTGGCCGGGACGATGAAGGGCTCACCGCCGGAGGCCCAGAGCGTGCCGAAGGGCATCTTGTCGCTCTTGTCGAGGCTGGAGGGCGCCGCGATGGACATCTTGAAGTCCTTGGGCGTGGTCTTGGCGGACTCGTTCTCCACCCAGGAGCCGTTCGGGATGAACAGCGCCTTGCCCTGGTTCCAGTTCGTCTGCGCCTGGATGTGGCTCAGACCCGAGGTGTTCTTGAGGATGTAGCCCTTGCGGACCAGCTCGTAGTACGCCTCGAAGGCCGACTTGACCGCCGGGTGCTTCCAGGCGTTCGGCTCCAGGTTGTCGATGGCGTCGAGGACCTCGCGGCCGCCGATCTTGCCGATGAAGGGGTACAGCGAGAACGGCAGGTAGTACGGGTACTGGCCCGGGTAGGTCCAGCCCGCGATGCCCTGCTTCTTCGCCTTGGCGCACAGGGCGATCATGTCGTCCCAGGTCTCGGGGTACTCCGCGTCCAGCTTCTCCAGCTGGGTCTGCGAGTACCACACCCCGTAGACCGTGTACGCGTAGTACATGACCCAGACCGGCTTGCCGTCGAACTGGCCCATCTCGATGACGCCGGGCCGCAGGGTGTCGCGGACCTTCTTGTTCGGGTCGTCGATGGAGGGGGCGTCGAGCAGCGGGGTCAGGTCGGCGAGCTGGTCCTTTCCGACCAGGACGCCCATGTCCATCTGCTCCTTGCCGGAGTTGTCGATCAGGTCCGGCGGGGTGCCGCCGTTGAAGCTCGGCTGCAGCTCCGTCTGGATCTTCTGCGTCGCCCGGTGCTCGACCTTGGACTTCGGGTAGCGCTTCTTGTAGATCGCCTCGGCGTCCTTGGCGTACTGGTCGCCGAAGCCGCCGTTGAAGATGACCACCTTGACGGGGGCCGTCTCGTTGGCGCCCAGCGGGTTGTCCTTGGTCTTCTTGCCCTTGTCGACCTGGTCGTTGTCGCCACCGCCGCCGCTCGCGCAGGCGGACAGGAAGCTCATGGTCGGAACTGCGGCCAGGCCGAGTGCAGCAGACCGCTTGATCAGATCGCGACGGCCGACGCCCTCATGACCGGTGGCGGAAGTGGATCCCATGCTAAGTCCTCGCCTTCTCCAGGACTCAAGCGGTGTACCGGACCCTTCCGGCACCGCGGCGATATGAGCGGGGTAGTGCGCTGAGGCCGAGGTTCCCTGCTGGACCGGGCCGACGCCCCCATGCGTCCGTGCTCCCCAGCCCCCGGCCGTCCCCCTGGCGGTAAACCACCAGACCGGACGCGGATAGGTATAGTCCACTCGCGAAACCTGAGCAAGATCGGGTGCAGGTTTGACCCCGAGTCTTTCCCGAGTTGAGACCTCGGCAATCAGCCATGGGGCACTCCCCAGCCGGTTTTCGCACGCTCCTGAGCATCCTCAAGAAATACGTGTCCGCCTCACCGTTCGCCACTGCAGCGTTTTCCCCCGGATGGCGGCGGGAGCAATGTTCCGGCCACCGCCGGCCGCCTCCCCGCGGGCGCGCGAAAGGGCCGTACCCCCCTGGTACGGGGATACGGCCCTCGCCGCCGTACGGTGCTCCGGGCGGCGGTCCGCGGTACTAGCCGCGGATCAGGTTGCGCAGCACGTACTGCATGATGCCGCCGTTGCGGTAGTAATCGGCCTCGCCGGGGGTGTCGATCCGGACGACCGCGTCGAACTCGACGCCCGAGTCGGTGGTGACCTTGACGGTGCTCGGGGTGGAGCCGTTGTTCAGCTCGGTCACCCCGGTGAAGGAGAAGGTCTCCTCGCCCGTCAGACCCAGGGTCTCGGCGGTCTGGCCCTCGGGGAACTGCAGCGGCAGCACGCCCATGCCGATGAGGTTCGAGCGGTGGATGCGCTCGTAGGACTCGGCGATGACGGCCTTCACGCCGAGCAGGGCGGTGCCCTTGGCGGCCCAGTCGCGCGAGGAGCCGGAGCCGTACTCCTTGCCCGCGAGGACGACCAGCGGGGTGCCCTGGTCGATGTAGTTCCGCGAGGCGTCGTAGATGAAGGAGACGGGGCCGTCCGCCTTGGTGAAGTCGCGGGTGTAGCCGCCCTCGGTGCCCGGCGCGATCTGGTTGCGGAGGCGAATGTTCGCGAAGGTGCCGCGGATCATGACCTCGTGATTGCCGCGCCGCGAGCCGTAGGAGTTGAAGTCCCGGCGCTCCACCCCGTGCTCGGTGAGGTACGTACCGGCCGGGGTGTCGGCCTTGATCGCACCGGCCGGGGAGATGTGGTCGGTGGTGACCGAGTCGCCGAGCTTGGCGAGCACCCGGGCGCCGGAGATGTCCTCGACCGGGGCCGGGTCCATCTGCATGCCCTCGAAGTACGGGGGCTTGCGGACATAGGTGGACTCGGTGTCCCACTCGAAGGTGTTGCCGGTCGGCACCGGGAGCGCCTGCCACTGGGCGTCGCCCGCGAAGACGTCCTGGTAGGACTTGTTGAACATGTCCTCGCCGATGGCGTTGGCCACCACGTCGTTGACCTCGGCCTCGGTGGGCCAGATGTCCGCCAGGTAGACCGGCTTGCCGTCGGTGTCGGTGCCGAGCGCGTCCTTGGTGATGTCCACCTTCATGGAGCCCGCGAGCGCGTAGGCGACGACCAGCGGCGGGGAGGCCAGGTAGTTCATCTTGACGTCGGGGTTGATCCGGCCCTCGAAGTTGCGGTTGCCGGAGAGCACCGAGGTCACGGCGAGGTCGTGGTCGTTGACCGCCTTGGAGACCTCCTCCGGCAGCGGGCCGGAGTTGCCGATGCAGGTGGTGCAGCCGTAGCCGACCAGGTTGAAGCCGACCTTGTCGAGGTAGGGGGTCAGGCCCGCCTTGTCGAAGTAGTCGGTGACGACCTTGGAGCCCGGGGCCAGGGTGGTCTTCACCCACGGCTTGCGGGTCAGGCCCTTCTCGACCGCCTTCTTGGCGACCAGCGCGGCGGCCACCATGACGTACGGGTTCGAGGTGTTGGTGCAGGAGGTGATCGCGGCGACGGTGACCGCGCCGTGGTCGATCTCGTAGGTGGACCCGTCGGGGGCGGTGACCGTGGTCGGGCGGGTCGGCACGCCGTTGGCGGAGGCCGGGGCGTCGGAAGCCGGGAAGGACTCCTTGCCCGCCTCCTCGTCCTCGACGACGTAGTTGCGCACGTCCTGGGCGAACTGCTGCGCGGCGGTGGCGAGGACGATGCGGTCCTGCGGGCGCTTGGGTCCGGCGATGGACGGGACCACGGAGGCGAGGTCCAGTTCCAGCTTCTCGGAGAAGTCCGGCTCGGCGGCCGGGTCCAGCCACAGGCCCTGCTCCTTGGCGTACGCCTCGACGAGGGCGACCTGCTGGTCGTCGCGGCCGGTCAGGCGCAGGTAGTTCAGGGTCTCGTCGTCGATCGGGAAGATCGCGGCGGTGGAGCCGAACTCGGGCGACATGTTGCCGATGGTGGCGCGGTTGGCGAGCGAGGTGGCGGCCACGCCCTCGCCGTAGAACTCGACGAACTTGCCGACCACACCGTGCTTGCGCAGCATCTCGGTGATGGTGAGCACCAGGTCGGTGGCGGTGGTGCCGGGCTTCAGCTCACCGGTCAGCTTGAAGCCGACGACGCGCGGGATGAGCATCGAGACCGGCTGGCCGAGCATCGCGGCCTCGGCCTCGATGCCGCCGACGCCCCAGCCGAGCACGCCGAGGCCGTTGACCATGGTGGTGTGCGAGTCGGTGCCGACCAGGGTGTCCGGGTAGGCCTGGCCGTTGCGGACCATGACGGTACGGGCCAGGTGCTCGATGTTGACCTGGTGGACGATGCCGGTGCCGGGCGGGACGACCTTGAACTCGTCGAAGGCGGTCTGGCCCCAGCGCAGGAACTGGTAGCGCTCGCGGTTACGGCCGTACTCCAGCTCGACGTTCTGGGCGAAGGCCTCGTGGGTGCCGAACTTGTCGGCGATGACCGAGTGGTCGATGACCAGCTCGGCCGGGGCCAGCGGGTTGATCTTCGCCGGGTCGCCGCCCAGCTCCTTCACGGCCTCACGCATGGTCGCGAGGTCCACCACACAGGGCACGCCGGTGAAGTCCTGCATGATCACGCGCGCCGGCGTGAACTGGATCTCCTGGCTGGGCTGGGCCTGCGAGTCCCAGCCGCCCAGCGCGCGGATGTGGTCGGCGGTGATGTTCGCGCCGTCCTCCGTGCGGAGAAGGTTCTCGAGAAGCACCTTGAGGCTGTAGGGAAGGCGAGCGGAGCCCTCGACCTTGTCCAGCCTGAAGATCTCGTACGACTCGTCGCCCACGCGCAGCGTGCTGCGGGCGTCGAAGCTGTTCGCCGACACGACAGTCTCCTTCATATGTGTGCGCGTACCACCGCAATCCTGCCGCCACGATTTCCGACTGGCCTACTGAGGTAAGACTAAGTAAGGTCACCCTTACCGAGTGGCGGCTGCGGGACGCCTCGGCAGATATCTCGATGTCGAGATAACTCTAGTACATCCCCGCCGCCGGGTCATGCGCGGACCCGCCCCCGCGGCGACCGCGGGCGCCGCAGGCTGCCCGGATCCACCGGCGACCCCGGCGCGGCGGCACCCCACCCCGACCCCGCCCACCCCACGACTCCACAGGCGCCCGGGCGGGAGGCGACGTACCGTCAGAAGCGGCCGCCTCGCGGCGACACGGGGACTCACCCGTTCGGCCGCCCCGTGCGGACGTCATCTCATATCTGAGATAACCTTGCCCTCATGGCAGACGACTACCTCGTACGCATCGGCAAGCTCATCCGTGACGCACGTCAGCACCGGGGCTGGACACAGTCGCAGCTGGCCGAGGCGCTCAACACGAGCCAGAGTGCGGTCAACCGCATCGAGCGCGGTAATCAGAACATCAGCCTTGAGATGATCGCGCGCATCGGCGAGGCCCTGGACAGCGAGATCGTCTCGCTCGGCTATTCGGGCCCCATGCACCTGCGCGTCGTCGGCGGCCGCCGCCTCTCCGGCGCCATCGACGTCAAGACCAGCAAGAACGCCTGCGTCGCCCTGCTGTGCGCCTCCCTGCTCAACAACGGCCGCACCGTGCTGCGCAAGGTCGCCCGCATCGAGGAGGTCTACCGCCTCCTGGAGGTGCTCGGCTCGATCGGCGTGCGCACCCGCTGGATCAACGACGGCACCGATCTGGAGATCGTGCCCCCGGCCCGGCTCGACCTGGACGCCATCGACGCGGACGCCGCCCGGCGCACCCGCTCGATCATCATGTTCCTCGGCCCGCTGCTGCACCGCCTCGACCACTTCAAGCTGCCCTACGCGGGCGGCTGCGACCTCGGCACCCGCACCATCGAGCCGCACATGATCGCCCTGCGCCGCTTCGGCCTGGACATCACCGCGACCGAGGGCCTCTACCACGCCCAGGTCGAGCGGGACGTCGCCCCCGGCCGCCCGATCGTACTGACCGAGCGCGGCGACACCGTGACGGAGAACGCCCTGCTCGCGGCGGCCCGTTACGACGGGATGACCATCATCCGCAACGCCTCCTCCAACTACATGGTCCAGGACCTGTGCTTCTTCCTGGAGACCCTGGGCGTACGGGTGGACGGCATCGGCACCACCACGCTGACCGTGCACGGCGTCGCCGAGATCGACGTGGACGTGGACTACTCCCCCTCCGAGGACCCGGTGGAGGCGATGAGCCTGCTGGCCGCCGCGGTGGTCACCGGCTCCGAACTCACCGTGCGGCGCGTGCCGATCGAGTTCCTGGAGATCGAGCTGGCCGTACTGGAGGAGATGGGCCTGGACCACGACCGCTCGGCCGAGTACGCCGCGGACAACACCCGCACCCGGCTGGTGGACCTGACCGTACGGCCCTCCAAGCTGGAGGCGCCCATCGACAAGATCCACCCGATGCCCTTCCCGGGCCTCAACATCGACAACGTCCCCTTCTTCGCCGCGATCGCCGCGACCGCGCAGGGGCAGACCCTCATCCACGACTGGGTCTACGACAACCGGGCCATCTACCTGACGGACCTCAACCGCCTCGGCGGCAGGCTCCAGTTGCTCGACCCGCACCGGGTCCTGGTGGACGGCCCCACCCGCTGGCGCGCCGCCGAGATGATGTGCCCGCCCGCCCTGCGCCCCGCGGTGGTCGTCCTCCTCGCGATGATGGCGGCCGAGGGCACCTCGGTGCTGCGCAACGTCTACGTCATCAACCGGGGTTACGAGGAGTTGGCGGAGCGCCTCAACTCGGTGGGGGCGCAGATCGAGATCTTCCGGGACATCTGAACATCTGATCCGCGTGGTCACTGCCGCGCCCCTCTCCAACCGCCGCCCAGCGGGCCGGAGAGGGGCGCGGCGCCATGTCCGGGACCCCCGTCCGTGTCGTTGGGCCGCGGCGGGCTACGGACCGCGCTCCACAGGCCCTGCCGACCGACTACGGCTACGGCTACGCGGAGATCGCGTCGATGGCAGCACTTCCCCGTGCGCCGACACGGGGCAGGGAGTGGTCGGCGCTGCCTTCGTCCAGCGGTGCGATCACGCCCGCCGTGGCCAGCCCGGGCTTCCACACGTAGGAGCTGAATAGGAGTTGACGTAGTTCCGGTTGGTGGCCTTCCGCTCGCGGCACGTCACCAGGAGGTTGAAGGTCCTCGGCCGCCGGTGCTTGGCGTCCACCGCCGTCTCCGGTGGCGTCGGGCCGCAGAGGAATCAGCCTCGACTTCCGTCGTAGGGGCCGAACAAGAGGGTTCCATGTTGTCCGAGCCATTCGGCAAGTTCCGATACCCGACTGCGGATGCCGTCTGTCCTGGCGATGTCGGCCGCTGCGGCCGGCATCGCGCTGATCGGCCGCCAACTGGTCGGCTTCCGTGCCGGGCTGCTCGCCGGACTGGTGTTCCCGCTGGCCCCGGTGGTGCAGTGGTACGAGCAGGAGGGGCGCTCGTACGCCATGGTGACCGCTCTGGTGACCAGGTCCACCTGGCTGCTGCTGCGGGCGGTGGAGCAGCGGCGCACCTCGGCCCGGTTCCGCTACATCGATGGATCCGGGCTCAGGTCTCCTGGGTGTCGAAGGCGACGAACCGCAGCTCTGAGGTGTAGCGCCGTCCCTCGTCGTCCGTCAGCCAGGTCTGCTCCGGAGTCGGGAGCATCTCGGTGAACGTGGCTGTGCCGTGCGGGTCCTTCCGGGCCAGCCGACGCAGGGCCTTGGCGAGGATCGACACGTAGACCGGGCTGTCGAAGTCGACGTAGAAGGGGCGGGACTCGGTCGGGGAGACGACGAAGACGAAGCGGGGCAGTCCCTGTCGTGCGCGCCACTGCCGGGCCCTCACGAAGCGGCGGGCCTCGTCCTTGTCGTCGGCGAAGTCGACCCCCGCGGCGGACAGTCGCCAGGTCTCACGGGCGACGACCATCCGGTCCAGGGTGACGCGTGGGGTGTGCGCGGCGGGCGTCAGGAGCCGGAAGAGGTCCATCGACAGCGTGGTGAGGGCGTGCGCGAACACGTCGGCCACCGGGAACTCCGCGCCGTCCGGGAGGAGGACGACCAGCTCACCATCGCGCTCCTGGACGACGGCGTCCGCGCTGTGCACGGCCCGTTGGCGGGCGGGGTCCGCGGTGAAGTCGGTGAGGGCGACCTGGTAGTCCTCGGGCCGTACCAGCGTCTGCCGGACCCGGGCGGAGAGACGGGCGCGATGCTCCTTGGGGATCAAGGGCAGCAGGCGCGGGGCGGGATGGTCCCGGTCGGTCAGCGCGAGCAGTTCGCGAACGTCCGGGTGCTGGTGGGTGAAGAGCGAGGCGCCCAAGGTGTTGGCGGCGAGGTGGAGTTCGCCCAGGACGAGGGTGAGGTCACCGCGGGCCGCTGCCTCGGGGCCGTCGGCGGCGACCATGATGTCCGGGCTGAGGTAGCGGGCCGCGGTCCAGCCCCCACAGCCGGTGAACTCGTGGCTGACGGCCGCCTCGATGTCGGCGGTGCGCACGCTCACCCGGCGCGCTCCCTCGGGGACGTCCAGGACCCGCTGCCAGCGTGCGGCGAACTCGCGCTGGAGGTCGTCCGCGGCGGTGCGGGCGGTGCCGTGCAGCACCGGAAGGCACGCGAACCAGAAGGAGGCGAGGTCGACGGGGCCGGAGGCAGCGAGCCGGTCGTGGACCGGGCGGATCCCGGCGGCGACGGTGGCGGCCAGTCGTGCGGTGAGCCAGCCCGCACTGTCCATCAGCAGGCGCAGCGGGGCAAGGGCGTCGAGCACCGCGGGCCCGAGCCGGGCGGTCGCGGAGCGCCGGGTGTCGCTGTAGACGAGGGCCCGGCAGGGCGCCGTGGAGGCGGACTTCTCCCGTACGGCGGCGGTGTCGGTGAGGCGGGTGAAGTCGCGTTCCAACTCCTCCATCGCCGCGATGAGTTCGCTCTCCTCGTCGGCGGCGGCGACCTTCGCTCGGCCCGCTTCCAGGAGGTCCAGGGCGGCGAGCGCCCGTCGCCTGGGGCCCGGGTCGCCGACCTGCTCCGTCCAGGCGCGCAGGGCGCGTTCGGGGTGCGTGCCCGCGGGGACCTCCAGCCGCCAGGTGACCCATCGGCGGGACACCAGGTCCGTCAGGATCCCGGGGACATCGGTGTTGGGTAGGTCGGCGGCGATGCCGTGGGCGGGGCGGACGCCGTCGCAGCGGGTGAGGACCGCCGCCTGCGCGGCGGACACGGTCGTCGGGCGCCGGCCGGGCACCCGCACCTGGTCGCCGTCCACCACGACGAACGGCACACGCCTCGGAGCGATCCATCCGCGCAGTTCCGGATCGGCGTCGAGGATCTTCGCCAGTGCGTCGATACCCCAACTGGCCCAGTAGACGCGGGAGTCGGCGATCAGCCCGGTTCCGATGTCGACGGCGGCCCCGGGCACGGAACCGTCCCAGCGGCCCCAGCCGACGGGGCCGAAGAAGCCGATGGTGTCGTTCTTGACGCAGAACCGCTGCCAGTAGTGGGCGACGAGCTCCTCGCGCTGGCGCGGCATGCTGCTGCGCGGATCGGCACCCGGCCGCCAGCGCAGGAACGGGGCGATGCCGGTGCGCAGCACGGGCCTGTTCTGCCAGGCGAGCGCCTGCCGGAACGCCGGGGTGTGGGCGATGTCCTGGAGGATGTGCGCGGTGTCCACGGCGGCGGCGGACAGCTCCTCGCCGAACGCGTCCCATTCGGGGCCGGACAGCGGGCTGTCGGGGTCGAACTTGTCGGCGGCCTCGGCCAGTCCGGGCGGGGACAGGCGCAGCACGCCGTCGGCGGGAAAGCCCGGCCCGCGCAGCGCGAACTGGTTCCACAGCCGCCAGCGGCCGAGGGACGGAACGAGGTCTTCGGTCATGGCGGCACTCCTTGGCGCGCGGGGACGGGGTCGTGAAGGTGAGGACAGCGCGGCTGCGGTGACCGCCGGGGCCCGGCCCCGCACGGCGGGTGCGCGGGGGCCAGGGAGCCTCGGGGCGGGCCGTGGCGCCGGGTCAGGCACGGCCGTAGTCGGCGTCGACGACCTCGGCGAGGTCACGCGGGGTCGGGTAGGCGAAGACGAGGGAGACCGGGATGTCGTCGACGCCGAGGATCTCCTCCAGGCGGCCGGTGATCTGGAAGGCGGTCAGGGAGTCGCCGCCCGCCTCGTAGAAGTCGGTGTCCTCGGTGAGCCCGGCGAAGTCGAGGATGTCGCGGAAGACGTCGACGAGCTGGTCGAGGGTGCTGATGGCGGTGGCCGTGTTCTCGGTCATGACGTGTGCTCCTTGGTGTTGTCGAGCGTGGTGACGGGCGTGGAAGAGGTGCCTGGTGCGGCGGCGGACGGGGCGTCCGCCGCAGTGGTCGGGCGGTGCTGTGCGCGCAGCCGGGCGGGGGTGTTGCCGCCCGAGACCACGGCCACGGCGTGTTCGCGGCGGCCGGCACGCAGCGCCCCGGCGAGGGCGACGGCACCGCTGGGCTCGGCATCGACACCGTGTCGGCGCAGCAGTTCAGTGGCGGCGAGGATCTCCGCCTCGCCGACGGTGATCAGGTCGTCCACCCGGTCGCGGACGATCGGGTAGGTGACGTGTCCGGGGCGCTGGCCGCGCAGTCCGTCCGCGACGGTTCCGCTCGGCGGGAGCTGGACAGGGTGCCCGGCGGCCAGGGAACGGGCGTAGCGCGGGGTGAGGGCGGGTTCGACGCCGACCACCCGTACCGGCCGGTCCGCGGCGGCGAGGCAGACGCCGGCCAGGAGGCCGCCGCCGCCGACCGGGACGTAGACCGTCTCGGTGTCGGGGGCGTCGGCGAGGAGTTCAGTGCCGACGGTGCCCTGGCCTGCGACCACCAGGGGGTGGTCGGAGGAGGGTACGAGGACGGCGCCGGTCGCCCCGGCGAGCTCCGCAGCGTGTTCCTCGCGCTCGGCCACTCCTCCGGTCACCCGGACGGTCTCGGCGCCGAGGGCCCGGATGGCGGCAGCCTTGGCGGGGGCGGCGCCCGCTGCGAGGACGACGGTCAGCCGCAGACCGAGCGTGCGGGCGATCCGGGCCAGGGCGATGCCGTGGTTGCCGGAGGAGCCGGTGACGACACGGTCGGCGCCCAGGGCGAGGACGGCGTTGGCGGCCCCCCGGGTCTTGAACGAGCCGCCGAGCTGGCGGTGTTCGGCCTTCAGCAGCAGACGCGGGCCGTGCCCGCCGGTCACCGGTCCGCGCAGCAGCGGGGTGCGGACGATGTACGGGGCGATCCGGGCGGCAGCACGCGCCAGGTCGGCGGGGCCGGGCAGGACGGGAACGGGCGTCGTGGCGGCCGGGTGGCGTCCGGCGGTCGTGGTGCTCATGCGGTGCTCCCGGCGGCCAGGTGACCACGGTCGGCCTTGCCGCCGCGGGTGGTGGGCAGGGCGGTGTGGCGGTGGAAGCGGCGCGGCATCAGGTGGGGCGGCAGAGTGCGGCCCAGATGGGCTCTCAGGGCGGCGTCGGTGGCCGCGATGTCGCCGGTGACATGGGCGGCGAGATGGACACGGCCCCGGCCGTCGGTGTCGGGCGTGACGACGGCGCCGGTCACCTCGGGATGGGTGAGCAGCGCGCCCTCGATCTCGGCGGGGTCCACCCGGTAGCCGCGGATCTTGACCTGCCGGTCACCGCGGCCCTCGTAGCGCAGCCCCTGCGCGGTCCACCGGCCGAGGTCGCCGGTGCGGTACATGCGTGACCCGGGCGGGCCGTAGGGGTCGGGGAGGAAGGAGTCGGCCGTGCGGGCGGGGAGCGCGCCGTAGCCGCGGGCGACGCCGGTACCGGCGATGTAGACCTCGCCCACGGTTCCGTCGGGGACGGGCACGAGACCGGCGTCCAGGACGCGGATCGTGGTGCCGGCACGGGGGTGGCCGACGATGTCGTCGGCGGGGTCGGGCGCGGGGGGCACGGAGTGGCGGGTGGTGGTCATCGTGCACTCGGTGGGCCCGTACTGGTTGACCAGGCGGCCGGGGACGAGACAGCGTCCGCCGGCGGTGAGGAAGGGCCTCAGCGACTCGCCGCTGGAGGCGACGAGGGTGACCCCGGCGAGCGGGTCGGGCAGGTCGC
The DNA here is from genome assembly GCF_025643355.1 of Streptomyces sp. SCSIO ZS0520. Classification (NCBI taxonomy): domain Bacteria; kingdom Bacillati; phylum Actinomycetota; class Actinomycetes; order Kitasatosporales; family Streptomycetaceae; genus Streptomyces; species Streptomyces sp. SCSIO ZS0520. The sequence goes on from NZ_CP092644.1 coordinate 942,272, forward strand.
GCTGTCCGGTGAGGTGGGTGAGGAAGGAGGGGGTGACGCTGAGCAGGGCGGTGACGTGGTGTTCGCGCACGGTGCGGACGAACTCGGCGGGGCGCAGCAGCCGGGCGCGTTCCACGAGGACGAGACGGGCCCCGGCCAGCAGGGGGGCGAAGGTGTCGCGGAGGGAGGCGTCGTAGCCGAGCGGCGCGGTCTGCAGGGCGACGGTGTCCGGGCCGAGGCCCAGGGCGTGCGCGGTGTCGCGGAGGTAGCCGTCGAGGGCGTGGTGCTCGACGAGGACGGGGCTCGGGTCGCCGGTGCTGCCGGAGGTGTGGCTGACATAGGCGAGGGCGTGGGGTTCGGCCGGCGGGAACGGCGAGTCCTGGGTGGCTTCCGGGCGGTCCGGGCGGTCGAGGTGGACGACGGGGACACCGAGGTCGAGCGAGGGGGCCCGGTCGCGGGTGGTGAGCAGGAGGCGGGCGCCCGCGGTGCGGACGAAGGACGCGAGGCGGTCGCGGGGCTGGCCGATGTCGAGGGTGAGGAAGGCCGCGCCGCAGCGCAGGACGGCGGCCAGGGCTGCGACCGCGTCGCGCCCGTGCTCCACGGCGACGGCGCAGACGGTCTCGGGCCGGACGCGGTGGGCGCGCAGCAGGTGGGCCAGTTCGGTGATCCGGGCGTCGAGTTCGCGGTAGGTGACCGTGCCGTCGGGCGTGTCCAGGGCGATCCGCCGCGGGTGCCGTGCGGCGTGGGCGGCGATGTCGTCGGCGAGGGTGCGCATCAGGAGGACTCCTCGCCGGTGACGGTCCGGTCGACGGCGACGAAGCGGAGTTCGGAGGTGTAGCGGTGTCCGTGGTCGTCGGTGAGCCACGCCTGTTCGGGGGTGGGCAGCATCTCGCTGATCTTCAGCCGGGCGGCGGGGTCCTTGCGGGCGAGCCTGCGGGCGGCCTTGGCGAGGATGGTGAGGTAGACGGGGCTGTCGAAGTCGACGTAGAACGGGCGGGGTTCGGTCGGGGAGACGACGAAGACGAACCGCGGCAGGTCGTGCCGGCGTTGCCATTGGCGGGCCCGGACGAAGCGGGCGGCCTCCGTCTTCTCGTCGGCGAAGTCGACCTCGGCGACGGGGAGTTGCCAGGTCTCGCGGGCCAGGATCATGCGGTCCACGGTGATGCGCGGGGTGTGGTCGCCCTCGGGGCGCAGGGTGAAGCGGTCCATGACCCGCTGGGTGAGGGTGTTGGCGTAGGCGTCGAGGAGGTCGTAGCGGGTGCCGTCGGGCAGGACGGCGGTCAGCCGGCCGTCGCTGTCCTCCACCCGGACGTCGGCGCTCAGTGCGGTGCGCGGGCGGTGCGGGTCGCCGGTCTGGTCGACCAGCGCCACGTAGTGGTCCTGGTCGCGGTCGAGGGAGGGGCGGCTGCGGGTGGACCACTTCAGGGGCAGTTCCTTGGCGAGCATGGGCAGCAGACGGGGCCCGGGGAAGTCGCGGGTGGTCTCGGCGAGCAGCTCGTCGCGGTCGGGGTGCTGGTGTACGAAGAGGGAGGCGCCCATGGTGTTGAGGGCGCAGTGCATCTCGCCCAGGACGAGGTCGACGTCGCCGCGCGCGAGGGCCGCCTCGTCGTCGGCGACGACGAGGATGTCGGGGCTGAAGTAGCGGGCCAGGGACCAGCCGTCGCCGGACTCCGCGAACTCCTCGCGAACCCGGTCGGCGAGGTCGGCGGTGGTCAGGCGGACACTGCGCGCGCCGGGCGGGATGTCGAGGAGTCGGGCCCATTTGGCGCGGAGTTCGGCCTGGACGGTGTCGATGAGGTCGCCCGCGTCGGGGTGGGGGGAGGGCAGGGTGTGCAGCCACAGGGTGGCGAGGTCGACGGGGGCGCCCTGTGCGGCGAGCCGGTCGTGGACGGTGCGCAGGCGGGCGCGGATGCCGTCGGCGAAGCGGTTGGTCATCCAGCGGGCGGCGGTCAGGCACAGCTGGAGGGGTTCCATCAGGGCGAGCAGGTCCGGTCCGGCCGTGGCGGTGGCGGCGCGCCGGGTGTCGGAGTAGACGAGGCCGCGGCAGGGCGCGGTCCGGGCTCCCTTGGCGCGCTGGGCCTCGGTGTCGGTGAGGGCGGCGAAGTCTGCTTCGAGGGCTCCGATCGCGGCGCTGAGCGCTTCGGCGTCGTCGCCGGCGTCGCGCACGGCGTCGCGGCCCGTTTCGAGGACGGCGAGCCTGGCCAGCGCGCGGTCGCGTGCCTTCGCGTCGGGGACCCGCTCCAGGATGGCGCGCAGGGCCCGGTCGGGGTGGGTGGCGGCGGGCACCTCCAGGCGCCACTGCACCCACCGGCGGCGCGCCAGCTCCCGTACGGAGTCGGTCACTTCGTCGACCGGGAGGTCCAGTTCGGCAGCGATCGCGGCGACGGGCCGGGTGCCGTCGCACAGTTCCAGTACGGCCGTCCCGCGCTCCCCCAGCGGCTGCGCGGGACGGCCGGGCACCCGCACGGTTCCGTCCGCGGCGCGGACGATGGAGACGCGGCGCGGGGGGATCCAGCGCATCAGGTCCGCGTCCTCGGCCAACACCTTGGTCAGGGCGTCGATGGCCCAGCCGGAGAAGTAGACCTCGCCGGCGGCGAGGAAGCCCTGTCCGGCGGAGGGGGCGACGGCGTCCTGTGCGGCGAGGTCCCAGCGGCCCCAGCCGACGGGGCCGAAGAAGCCGATGGTGTCGTTCTTGACGCAGAACCGCTGCCAGTAGTGGGCGACGAGCTCCTCGCGCTGGCGCGGCATGCTGCTGCGCGGATCGGTACCCGGCCGCCAGCGCAGGAACGGGGCGATGCCGGTGCGCAGCACGGCGGGGTTCTGCCAGGCCAGTGCCGCCTGGAAGCGGGGGCGGGAGGCGACCTCCTGAAGATGGCGGGCGGTGTCCACGGCCGCGGCGGACAGCTCCTCGCCGAACGCGTCCCATTCGGGCCCGGACAGCGGGCTGTCGGGGTCGAACTTGTCGGCGGCCTCGGCCAGTCCGGGCGGGGACAGGCGCAGCACGCCGTCGGCGGGAAAGCCGGGGCCGCGCAGCGCGAACTGTTCCCACAGCCGCCAGCCTCCGCCCGGCAGCAGGACAGGTGCGTGCTCGTCCGACATCGCGTGCTCCTTCCGGAAAGAGGGGTGCGGGAGACGACCGGCCCCGGGGCGGACGGTGGTCCGCCGCGGGTCCGCCGGGTTCTCCGGCCGGACAGCACGGTCCCGCGTGCCGGGGCCGGGCCGACAGAGAAGATCCGGCAGCAACGCGCGCCGCGGGTTCGGCGCGTTCGTCCCTGACCCGGGCCACCGGGCCCGGGGCACGCTGTCGGCGTCGGCCGTGACCTACGGCCGGTCCCATCACCCGCGGGAGGTTCACCATGACGCAACCCGACTTCGGACACGGCGCGGACACCGAGGAGGTCCACCTGGGCACCGCCGAGGAGTACCTCGTGGTGCGCAACGACGAGGAGCAGTACTCGATCTGGCGGGCGGACCGCGAACCGCCCGCGGGCTGGTACCCGGAGGGGCTGCGCGGCAGTCGGCAGGCGTGCCTGGACCACATCGACGTCATCTGGACGGACATGCGTCCGCTCAGCCTGCGCCGGCGGCTGGCAGAGGCCGATGCCTGAGCGGTTCCCGGGCCGCCTGCCGGGCCCGTCGGCCCACGACCCGCCGGGGGCGGCGTCGCGCTCCCCGCTCCTGGCGCCCCCGCCGGCACCGGTGCTCCCTTCGCGGCTGTGCCCGGCGGTGCTGGACCTGTCGGCGCTGCGGGCCGGGGCAGGCGTCCAGGGGCCGCGTGCGCTGCGCGGACCGCTGGAGCTGTATCTGGCGCGGGTCGCGGAGCAGGACGCGCAGGTGCTCCGGGACGCCGGCGAAGTCCTGGACGAGGAGGAGCGGGCCCGTGCCCGCGCCTTCCGCCACGACAGTGACCGGAATGCCTACGTAGTCGCCCACGCGGGGCTGCGGGGCGTGCTGAGCATGCTGCTCGGGGTGCGCGCCGAGGCCCTTCCGCTGGCGCGTGAACCGTGCGCGGGCTGCGGCGGACCGCACGGCCGACCCGTGCTGCGCACGCCCGGGGTGCACTTCTCCCTGTCGCACAGCGGCGGGCTGGTGCTGGTGGCGCTCGCGCCGGCGCCGATCGGCGTGGACGTGGAGGAGCTGGCCACCGTGAAGGTGATGCTCAGCGCGCAGGCCGCGCTGCACCCGGCCGAGGCGGACGAACTGGCGCGGCTGCCCGCGTACGGCCGTCCGGCGGCGTTCACCCGGGCCTGGGTCCGCAAGGAGGCCTATCTGAAGGGTCTGGGAACGGGTCTGGTGCGCAATCCGGCGCTCGACTTCCTGGGCACCGGCCCGACGCCGACCGATCCGGCGCCGGGGTGGGCCGTACGGGATCTCCTCGTCCCGTCGGGCTACGCGGCGGCAGTGGCGCTGCGCACCCCCTGACCCCCGCTCACGGCGGCGCGGCGGGAGCCGGACACACATCCGGTCCCCGCCGCGCCGCCGGGCTGTCACGGCCGGCGCCCGGCGGTGGCGGAGCCGCCGGACAAGGGCGCCTACGTGGTACGGCGGGAGGAGGGGCACACTGTGGAGGAACGGCTCGTCCCGCGGCGGCTGCCGGCCCCCTGACGGGCCGTTCGTCCGGCTCCGCGCACACGACCGCGCGGGGCAACGGGTCGGCCCCCGGTGCCTCGGCACCCGGTCCCCGTTCCCCATGCCCCGCGTCGTGGACGCGCGCCCGCGCGGTTCAGACCAGGCCGTGCCGTACGGCGTGGGCGACCGCGTGGGCGCGGTTGCGGGCCTGGAGGCGGGCCATGATCTCGTAGATCACGTTCTTGACAGTGTGTTCGGAGCAGGTCAGCAGCAGGGCGATGTCGGCGTTGCCATGGCCCTCGGCCATCAGCCGCAGAACGGAGGTCTGCCGTGCGGTCAGGGCCGGGACACCGGCGGCGGACACCGGTTCGCCCGGGTGCGGTCCGGTGGTCAGGAGCCGGGTCAGCTCCGGGTAGGGGATGCTCGGATGGGGGTGGGCGGCACGGTGAACGGCGGTGCTCAGCGTGTCCGCGGTCAGTTCGGCAGCGCCGAGCACGACCGCCCCGGCGCGCAGCGCCCGCAGCTGGCCGGCGCGTCCGACGGTGTCGCAGACCAGCACGAGTGGTCCGGGGGCGCCCACACCGCGCAGGGCGTACTCGGGGTCGGCGGCGACGATGACGGTCACGGCCCTGGCAGCCCCGTACTCACCCGGGCCGTGGAGCAGTCCCGCTCGTTCGGCGAGCGCACGGACCCGGTCCGCTCCCGGGGCGGGCACGACGCGCACCGTGACCGCGGGGGCGCTCACCGGCGCGGTGAGGGTGGCGGTCACAGCAGGCCCGCCCGGAGCGCGTAGGCGACCGCGTGGGCGCGGTTGCGCAGCCGGAAGCGCTGGGTGATGTCGTGCACGACCGTGGTCACGGTCCGGGGCGAGTAGGCGAGCCGCTGGGCGATCTCCGCGGTCTCGTGCCCGTCGGCGACCAGGCGCAGCACGGAGCGCTCCCGGTCGGAGAGCATGCCGTCGCTCCAGCCGCCGGAGCCGCGGACGACGGTGTCCGACTGGTCCAGGAGCTGTTCGAGCAGGCCGGGTGGCAGGGTGCAGTCGTCGCGAGCGGCGGCCAGCACGGCGTGGGCGAGCCGCGACGCGTCGACCTCCCGGCGCAGCAGCAGGCCCCGTGTGCCCGCGGCGAGTGCGTGCACCATGTCCCCCGAGGCGAGGGTGCCCGCCACCAGGACGACGGCCGGACGGTGGGGCTGGGTGCGGGTGGCCCGCACCATGTCGAGTTCGGCTGGGCCGAGCCGGTCCACGGTGAGGACCGCGACCCGCGCGTCGGCGGGCTCGCACACGGTCAGTTCGGGGCGGCCCTGGAGAGTGGTGCGGGTGCCTGCCTCCAGCACGGGGTCGAGGGCGACCACACTGACGGGTACGGGTGCTCCCATCTGCTGCTCCTTGGAAGGTCGTCCGCCCGGCCTGAGGCGCATCGGGCGGTCCGGCATGGGGACTTGGGTCCACCGTGCCGTCACCGGCAGTCCGCCGGGATCGGTAGGAGGCCCCCACTTTTCCGCCCGCCCTCCCCGTCCTGACGGCCCCCAGCCCCACCGGAGCGGAGAGGACGGGTGATCCGGGGGTGCCATGACGGCCCGGCAGGGATGCGCGAACCGCGGGACGGAGGCTATGTCGGCGGGCGGGCGTCGCCCGGGGAGCCCGGTGGGATGGCCGGGCCCCGGAGAAGTGGGGTGTCTCGGGGGGAGACACGCCTTTCCCCGGCGCCGGAACGGGGCGTATGGGGGTCGTGGGCCCGCCCGGACCCCGGCGCGGACGGTCAGGACCGGCCGCGCAGTCGGCGCCACCCCCAGGGCGGTTCCCTGCGCGCACGCCTCCTGCCTGCGGTTCTCCCCGCCCCTCCCCACTGCCCGCACGGGTGGGTGGGGGCCGCTGGAGAATATGGGGAACGGTTACCCATGCGGGGGGCCATGGAGGTCTGCGACCTTCTCTCTTGTGACCGACACCGCAAGCCTCCCGACTCCCCGGAGCGCCGGACTCCCCGCCACCTGGTGGGCCCCGGCGCTGACCCTCACGGAGCGGCTCGCCGCCCCCGGGCTTCCTGTGGCGTCCGCCGGAACCGGGGTCCCGGGGCCGATGCCCTGGACCGCCGGGGACGCGGAGGGCTTCGCGCTGCGGCTGGACCGTCTGGGCGTCGACGAGGCCACGGTGGCCGCGCTGGCGGCCGAACCGGCCGAGCGGCTGGCCGCCCGGGTGGCGAAGCCCGACTGGGCCGCGTTCGGGGAGACGGTCCTCGCGACGGCTTCCGACGACCTCCCCGAGGTCGAGGTGAGCGGCGAGGGGCCCGACGTGTTCGCCGCGGTCGTCCGGCCGGTGACCGCCACCGCCGCCGCCCGCCTCGCGGACCTGCTGACCGGGGTGCCGGCGGCCGAACAGGCCGTCTGGCTGGAGGGGTTCACCGAACGGCTGACCCGTCAGCTGGTCCGCCAGGCCGCGCGCACCCTGGTCCACGAACTCCAGGCGGCCCGCCGTTCCGGGCGGCTGGCGGGGGCCGGTCCCCGGGAGCGGTTCGCCTCCTTCACCGCGGCCACCAGCAGCCGGCCAGGACTGACCGCGCTGTTCACCGCCTACCCGGTCCTGGCCAGGATGCTCGCCCGCACCGCCCTGGACGCCACCACGGCCACCGCCGAGCTCGTCACCCGCTTCCAGGCCGACCGGGAGTCCCTGGCCGCCGGCCTCCTCGACGGCCGGGCGCCGGGCGCGCTGGTCCGGGTCGATCTCGGCCGCGGCGACGCCCACCAGGGCAACCGGTCCGTGGCGGTCCTGCACTTCGCCGACGGCACCCGGATCGTCCACAAGCCCCGGCCGCTCGACCAGCACGCCCTGCTCGACACCCTGGCCGCCTGGCTCGGCGCCAAGGTGCCCGGACTGGACCTGCGCACCGCGCGCACCGTGCGCCATGACGCCTACGGCTGGCTGGAGTTCATCGAGCACCGCTGGTGCGGCACGGTCGCCGAGACCGACGCGTTCTACCGCCGCCAGGGCGCACTGCTGGCCCTGCTGTATGCGGTGGACGGCGCCGACATGCACTACGAGAACGTCATCGCGCACGGCGACCAGCCGGTCCTCGTGGACGCCGAGACGCTGCTGCACACCGGCCTCGGGCAGGCCCTGACGGCGGGTGCCGACCCGGCCGCCGACGCCCTGGCCGCCTCCGTGCACCGCACCTGTCTGCTCCCCTGTCTCCTCATCGGCGAGCACGGTGCCCTGGACATCTCGGCGCTCGGCCGCGACACCGACGGCACCTTCCCGAGCGAAGGGGTGCGCTGGGAGGAGAGCGGCCGGGACACCATGCGGGCCGTGCGCGGCCCGCTGCCCAGCCCGGCCGCGCAGAACCATCCGCTGCCCGCGGGCACGTCCCTCGCAGGCGCCGACCACACGGCGGCCCTGCTGGACGGATTCCGCACCGCCTACCGGGCAATCGCCGGACACCGCCACGAACTCCTCGGCCCGGAGGGGCCGTTGGCCCGCTGGGCGGACCGCCCGGCCCGGCTGATCGCCCGCGCGACCCGGCTGTACGCGACGCTGCTGGAGGAGTCCACCCATCCGAGTCTGCTGAGGGACGCGCTGGCCCGGGAGAGCGTGTTCGCGTTGCTGTGGACCGAGTCCGCGCACGACACGGCGCGGGAGCGGCTGACCGAGTACGAGACGGCCTCCCTGTGGCGCGGCGACATCCCCTTCTTCACCCACCGGCCCAGCGGCACCGCGGTCTTCTCCGACGACGGCACCCTGGTGCCCGGTGTGCTGCCGGTGGCCGCGGTGACGGCCGTGCGCGAGAAGATCGGCCGGATGGACGAGGTCGACTGCCACGACCAGGAGTGGATCATCTCGGCCACCCTCGCGGTGCGCGGCGCGGGTTCACCGCTCGACCGCCTGAAGTCCGAGCTCGCGGTCGCGCCGGTTCCGCCCGTGGCACCCGAGCCCTCCCGGCTGCTGGCCGCCGCGTGCGGCATCGCCGACGAGATCGCCGCCCGCGCGGTCCGGGGCGGCTCACGCACCAACTGGATCGGTCTGGAACGGGTCGCGGGACCCCACTGGGCGGTGCTGCCCATGGGGGCCGGCCTCGCCCAGGGCTACTGCGGTGTGGCGCTGTTCCTGGCCCACGTCGACGCCCTCGCCGGTGCCGGCCGGTACGCCGCGGCGGCCCGCGAGGCGGTACGTCCGCTGCCCGCGCTCCTCAAGACGCTCGCCGACGATCCGCAGCTCAGCGCGACGGTCGGCCCCGGCGCCTACGACGGACTCGGCGGGATCGTGTACGCCGTGGTCCGGCTGGCGGACCTGCTCGGCGACGGGCTGGAGGCATGTCTGCCGCACGCCCTGACCGCGCTGGGGCACGCCGCAGCCGCGTGCCCCGACCCGGGACTCGCCCAGGGGAGGGCGGGCGCGCTGGCCGCGGCCGTCGCCGTGCACGAGGCCACCGGCGATCCGGCGGCCCTGCGCCTGGCGGACGCCGAGGCGGACCTGCTGCTCGACACGGCCGGAGAGGGCACGGACGGTCACGGTCCCGCGCCGTCGAAGGGTTTCGCCGACGGGACGGCCGGGATCGCCTGGGCGCTGCTGCGGTACGCCGGTCTCCGGCCGGAGCGCGCCGCGCGTCCCACGGAACTGGCCCGCGTCCTGCTCCGCGCACTCCCGCCGGCGGGCGGCGAGGCGGACCTGTCCTGGACGGAGGGGCTGGCCGGACAGACCGCCGCACGGCTCCCCGGGCCCGCCGTCCCCCTGTCCGACGCCGCCGCCCGGCTCGCGGACACCCCGACCGCATCCGACCTCAGCCTCGCCCGAGGTGCCCTCGGCACGCTGGAGGCCCTGACCGCCCTGGCGGAACACGGCGACACCACGGCCCGATCGGCCCTGCACCGGCACAGCGGCCAGGTCCTGGCCGTCGTCGAGGCACAGGGCCATCGCTGTGCCACCCCCGACCACGTTCCCTCACCGGGGCTGATGACCGGCCTGTCCGGCATCGGCTACGGGCTGCTGCGCCTGGCCCACCCCGAGACCGTTCCGTCGGTCCTGCTCCTGCGTCACCCGGCCCGACGATCCCACCGCACCTGAGCTCCTCAGCACCACGGCATCTCCCACGTCCAACCTGTGCCTCGCGCACGGGACACCAGAAGGGGACCACCGTCATGGACCAGAACCTCATCGCCGCCGACTCCGCCGAGACCGCCCTCGCCGCCTCCCCCGCCACCGAGCAGGACGCAGCGGGCGGCATCACCCTCTCCGGCCGCAATCGCGCCTGCGCCCGCGCCCGCGTGCTGGCCGGCATGGTCCTCACCAGCGGCATCGTCATCACGCTCAGCACCCTGGACACCTCGGTCTCCGCCCCCAACTGACGGACACCGCCCAGTCGTCGCGCGTGAGGGTGCGGGCCCGCACCACCGTGTTCCCGCGAGCCGTTCCCGGACATCCTGCCGGGCTTCGCGCAACCGCCACTACCGGCACAGTGGTTGATCCGGACCCGGGCGACACCTGCCCCTGGCTCATATATGCCGATTATCATCTGCGGTCATGCGTTCCCATACGCCTTCCCTGGTCGGGCGGGACCCCCAACTCGCCCAGCTCGAACGCGCCATGGCCGAGGCGAGGCAGGGCCAAGGCGGTGCCGTGTTCCTGGTCGGCGAGGCCGGGGTCGGCAAGTCGCGGCTCGCGGCGGAGGCCGTGGGCGGCGCACTGGACTCCGGTATGCGGGTGCTGCGCGGACGCAGCAGCACCACGGGACCCGCGGTGCCGTTCCGGCCGCTGACCGAGGCCCTGATGTCGCTGTTCCGGGGCGGCGAGCCCATGGACGACCTCGCACTCGGCCCCTACCGCCCGGTCCTGGGACGGCTGATCCCGGACTGGGACACCGGGGAACGAGACAGCAGCTCCATGGTCATCCTGGGCGAGGCCGTACTGCGGCTACTCATCGCCACCGGACGCGGACAGGGCCAACTGCTCTTCCTGGAGGACCTGCACGACGCCGACCCCGAGACGCTCGGCGTGCTGGAGTACATGGTCGACAACCTGGTGTACACGCCCGTCCTGCTCGTGGCGACCGTCCGCACGGACATCAGCGACGCACTGGACCTCGCGCAGTCCGCCCGCCGCCGCGGCGCCGCCGCCCTGGTCGAACTGGCGCCGCTCACCCGGCCGCAGGTGCACGAGGTGATCGCCGCCCAGCTCGGCGCGGACAGCCTCGACGACGTCCCCGCCGAGGTGCTGCAACGGCTCTGGGAGGACAGCGCGGGCAGCCCGTACCTCGTCGAGGAGCTGCTCCAGTCGATGATCGGCTCGGGGGCGTTGGTGCAGGGCCCCGGGGGCTGGCGCGCGGTCGCGGACCTGCGGCGTGACGTTTCCTCGACGCTGGCCCGCGGCATCCTGCGGCGCATCGACCGGTTGGGCGCCCAGGGGCTGACGCTGCTCTCGGCCGCCGCTGTGCTCGGCCGGCGCTTCCCGCTGTCCGTGCTCCAGCGCATGACCGGCGTCGACGACCGGGCCCTGCTCGGTCATCTGCACGCGAGTGTCGCCGCCCGTCTGGTCGTCCCGGACGAACCGGCGCCCGACTGGTACTCGTTCCGCCACTCCCCCACCGTGAAGGCCCTGTTCACCCAGATGACGCCGGGTCAGCGGGCCGACCTGGCGCGGCGGGGCGCGGAGGCGGTCGAGGAACTGCACCCGGCGCTGGAGAGCGACTGGTGCGCGCTGGCGGCCGGGCTGCGCTGCGAGGCGGGCGACCGGGTCGAGGCCGGGCTGCTGTACGCCGACGCGGGTGAACGGGCCCTGGCGGCGGGCGCGCTGAACTCCGCGGTGACGCTGCTGAGCCGCGCCGAGGGGCTGCTCGCCGAGGCGAGCGATCCGCAGGCGCGGGCCGCGGTGCTGGAGAACCTGCTGCCCGCGCTCGCCGAGTCCGGCGACTTCGCGCGCGCCCTCGACCTGGTGGACGATCTGCACGCGCTCGACGGCGCCGGCCTCAGCGCGGTACGCCTGGCCACCCTGCACGCGCGGCTGGCCAAGGTGGCGCACACCGCAGGACGCTGGAGCGACGGCAACCGGCAGATCGCGCGCGCCCGCGAGGTCCTGATGGCCGCTCCCGGCGAGACGGCCGAGGCGACGACGGCCGCCGTGGACGTCACGGCTGCCTATCTGGCCCTGGACACCCCCGGACCGGACCGCACCCAGCACGCTGAGAAACTCGCCCGTTCCGCGGCCGACATCGCCGAACGGCACGGTCTGCCCGTCGTCGCCTGCCAGGCGTGGGAACTGCTCGCCACGGTGGCCCGTGAACGGGACCCGCAGGAGTCGGCGGCCATGCTCCAGCAGGCCCTGACCACGGCGGAGCGCAACCGCCTGCCGTTGCAGCGCATGTACGCGGCCACCCGCATGGGCGGCAACGCCTGGCTCGCCGAGGGCGACACCTCCGGTCTCCTGGCCGCCCGTCAGGAGGCGCTGCGCCTCGGCTCGGTGAACATCGTGCACACCGTGGACGGAATCCTCGTCCTGGACGCCGTCCTGCGGGGCGAGAACACATCCGCGCGGGCGGTCTCCGAGGAGTGCCTGGCCGTCGTGCGCCGCCTGCGCCTCGCGCCCGCGGTGCGTTACGTCCTGATGGCGCGGGCCACGCTGGAGGCGCATCGCGGGGACCGCGTGGCGATGGAGGCGGCGCTCGCGGCGTTCGCCGAGTGGGACGGCGCCGGTTCGCAGGAGGAACCGCTCAGCCTGGGGCTGGCACGGGTGTTCTGCTCTCTGCTGGAGGAGGACCGGGAGCTGGCCCGGGCGGAGTTGGGGACGGTGCTGGCGCTGGAGGCCGACAACCCGTCGACGTACCACCTCAGCGGCACCCACGGTCTGGTGCTGCTGCTGGACGTGCTGGCGGGGCACGCCGACCGGGTGCGGCACGAGGAGATCCGGGCGACCGCGATGGCCCAGATGCGGTGGAACCGGCAGTTCGTGCACCTCGCCGAGGCGGTCCTGCTGGGGCGCGAGGGCGCCGGCGCGCGAGCGGCGGCGGCCGTGGAGACGGCCCTCGCAGTCGCGGAACCGTATCCGCTGGCGCAGCACCTGGGGCTGCGGCTGATCGCGGACGCCGCGCACGAGGACGGCTGGGGCGATCCGGTGGGCTGGTTGCGGCGGGCGGAGCACTACTTCCACGAGCGGGACATCGCTGCCGTCACCGGGGCCTGCCGGGCGGGCCTGCGCCGGCTGGGCGCCCCGGTGCACCAGCACCGCAGCGGGACCAGCGGCATTCCCGAGCACCTGCGCACGCAGGGGGTGACGGTCCGGGAGTTCGACGTGTTCCGGCTGCTCGCGGAGCGGCTGAGCAACAAGGACATAGCCGACCGGCTGTTCATCTCCCCGCGCACGGCGGAGAAGCACATCGCTAGCCTCATCACCAAGACGGGAGCGGCCAACCGCGCGGATCTGTGCGCGCGGTCGGCCGCTCTGCGGGACGGCTGAAAGGGGGTCGCTCCGGGGTCAGCGCATCTCCCGCACCGCCCGGGAGGCGAGTACGGCGAGGCCCGTCACGGCGAGGACGGCGGCGACGGCCCCGAACAGGGTGAGATGACCGCTGCCCGCGAGGGCGCCGCACAGGAGGAGCGACAGCGGGGCGGCAGCGTAGCCGAGGACCATGTCGACGGAGACGACCCGGGTGAGGACGTCCTGCGGGATGTTCCGCTGGATCCAGCTGAGGCCGAACACGCCCTGGTAGCCGATGGCGAAGCCCATGGCAAGGACCGTCACCACCACGACCGGGGTGCTCTCGGCGAGGCCCAGGACGGCCATCCCGACGCCCAGCCAGCCGGCGAGCGCGGCCACAAGCAGCCCCACCCGGGGCCGCCCGCCGACCGCGCCGCCCGCCAGGGTGCCCAGCACCGCGCCGCCGGCCAGTGCCCCGTTGAGGACGCCCAGGGTGGCCGAGCCGCCGCGCAGCACCTGGTCGGCGAGGGTGGCGAAGCCGACGGTGAAGGGGCCTGCGTAACAGAAGTTGACCGCTGTGTCGAGGGCGACGATGGTCCGCAGGCGCGGGTCCCGCAGCGTGTAGGTGACGCCCTCGCGGATACGGGCCCCGAGGGACGGGCCGGTCTTGGCCGGTGACTCCTTCGGAGTCTCGGGCCGAGGGCGGGTACGGATGCGGGAGACGAGCAGACCGCACAGGGCGAAGCACACGGCGTCGACGAGAAAGGCGACCGGCGCCTGGGTCAGCGCGATGACCGTGCCGCCGACGGCCGGGCCCACGACGGCCGCGGTGCGCGCCCCGGCGCCCAGCAGGGCGTTGGCCGGGGCGAGCAGGTCCTTGTCGACGACCGAGGGGAGGATGGAGACGCGGGCGGGCTGGAAGAAGGCGTCCACGGCGCCGAACGCGGCGGCGGCGGCGCACAGCATCCACACCGTGAGGTCCCCGGTGAGGCCGACGACTCCGACCGCGGCCATCAGCACAGCGCGGGTCCAGCTGGAGGCCACCATGAGGGTCCGGGTGGACCAGGTGTCGCCGAGGGTGCCGCCGACCAGGGTGAGCAGGGCGCGGGGCACGGCCTGGAAGGCCAGGACGTAGCCGAGGGTGAGGGTGGAGCCGGTCAGGGTCAGGGTGATCCAGGAGAACGCGACGACGCTGAAGCCGTCGCCGAGCAGGGAGAGTGCCTGTCCCGTCCACAGGAGGCGGAAGGAGCGGTGCCGGGCGGGCGCCCACAGCCGCGGGCGGTCCTCAGCGAGGGTGGTGGCCATGAGGTGCCTTTCGTCGAACGCCGAGTCGAGCCCGGTCAGTAGTGGACGGGCAGGGCGGTGAGGCTGCGGTTGAGCAGGGACGGCTGCCAGGCGAGCCGGTCCGGATCGGCGAGGGCCAGCCCGGGCCGTTCGCACACCAGCGTGCGGACGGCGCTGACAGCGACGAGCCGGGCGAGGGCGGCGCCGATGCAGAAGTGGGCGCCGAAGCCGAAGCCGAGATGGGTGGCGCCGGTCCGGGTGACGTCGAACCGGCCGGGGTCGGGGAAGCGGGCGGGGTCGCGGTTGGCGGCGGCGGTGACGAGGAAGATCCGGTCTCCGGCGTGCAGGGTGCGGCCGTCGAGGTCGAGGTCCCGGGCGGCGGTGCGGATCGACATCTTGGACGGGCCGTCCAGCCGCAGGGTCTCCTCCACGGCGCCCTGCGCAAGGTCCGGGTCGGCGCGGACGGCGGCCAGCTGGTCGGGGCGGGTGTGCAGGGCGAGGACGGTGTTGGCGATGAGGTTGCTGGTGGTCTCGCCGCCGGCGAACGCCATCTGGGTGAGCATCCCGACGAACTCCTCCTCGCTGACCGATTCGCCCACCCGGCCCTCCTTCAGGACCTGGCTGATCAGGTCGTCGCCCGGCGCGGCGCGCCGGCGGGCGACCAGGTCACCGAGGTAGTCCTCCAGGCTGACCAGAGCCTGGAGGGAGGCGCGGTACTCGCTCTCCTCCTGGGCGGTGCCGAGGACGAGGTCGGCGACGCGGGTGTTCCAGTACCAGAAGGAGGGTCCGTCGGTGGGCGGGATGCCGAGCCAGCGGGCGAAGACCAGCGCGGGCAGCGGCTTGGCGACGTCGGCCATGAGGTCGCCGGTGCGGCCGGGCACGGCCTTGCGGGTCAGCACGGCGCGGGTCGCCTTCTCGGTGAAGGCGGTGTAGCGGGCCACGGCACGGGCGGCGAACGCCTCCTGGAAGACCTGCCGCAGACGCCGGTGCTGGGGCGGGTCGTTGAATACCATCCAGCGCGACAGGATGCCGAAGGCGCGCTCGGCGTCGTCGCGGGCACCCTGGGGCACGGCGTCCATCAAGGGCCGGACCCGGTCGGCGGAGACGGCCCGGTCGCGCAGGCAGCGCATGACCTGGTCGTATCCGGTGACGAGCCAGGCGTGATGCAGCGGGCTCCACTGGACCGGCGCGTCCTTGCGCAGGGCGTCGAGGTGGTCGTAGGGGTCGGCGATCAAGTCGGGGGCGAGCAGGTACCGCTCGGTGCGGGCGGGGGCGGTGGTCATCGGGTCTCTCCCGGGTCAGTGCGGGCGGGGGTGGCGGTCGTCATCGCGGCTCCCCCTGTTCCAGGGCGGTGAGCAGGTCGGCGATGCCCGCGACCCGGGGCTCGGCCATCATCGACATGTGATCGCCGTCGCTGATGTGCAGGGTGAGACCGCCGCGGGCGGTCTCCCGCCATCGGGCCACGTACGTCTCGTGGTCGACGTCGAGGCCGGGCATCGGGACGCCGCGCCGCAGGCCGGCGGCCTCGCTGCCGAGGACCAGGTGGATGTGGCCGGGGTAGGGGCGGACCTCGTAGGAGGCCAGGGCGGCCAGCAGGGAGTGCCAGACCTCGATGGGGGCGTTCTCGACGAGGGCTGCCTCGGCCGGGCTCATGCCGACGCCCAGGAGGGTGGCGGTGAGTTCGGCGGTGGCCCGGTCGCGCTGCGGTGAGGGCGGCAGCTCCCGCAGGTGGTCCCGCAGGCGCAGCGCTTCGCGCAGGTCGCGGGTGACGCCGTCCAGGCGGGCGCGGGCGGCGAGGTTGGGCAGATAGGGCTCGATGAGGACGAGCGGGGCGGCGGGGTGTCCGGCCTGGTGGAGCTGGGTGGCCATCTCCAGGGCGATGTTGGCGCCCATGGACCAGCCGAGCAGGGCGTGGGGGCCCGGCACGCCGCGGTCGGTGATCTCGGCGGCGTAGTTGGCGGCGATGCCGGTGACGGTGGAAGGGTCGACGCCGCCAAGGAGTCCGCGGGCCTGGAACGCGTGGACGGGACGGCCGGGCGACAGGGCCCGGGCGAGCGGGACGAACCAGGCGGCGCTGCCCCCGGTGGGGTGCACGCACCACAGGGGTTCCCCGGTGCCCTCGCGCAGCCGTACCTCGGAGGTCACGGTCGTGGGCAGCGTCTGGCCCGTCGCGCGGGTGGCGTGGGCGGCGAGGCGGGCGAGGGTGGGGTGTTCGATCAGGTCGCCGACGGTGACCGGGAGTCCGCGTCCGGCGGCCATGAGGGAGACGCGGACGGTGGACAGAGAGCTGCCGCCGATACGGAAGAAGTCGTCGTGTACTCCGATGCGGGACAGGCCCAGGACTTCGCGCCAGATCTCGCCGAGGATCCGTTCGGCCGGGGTGGTGGGCGCCACGTAGTCGGTCCCGTCCTGGTCGAGTTCGGCCGGCGGCAGGGGCAGTGCCCGCTTGTCGATCTTTCCGCTGCTGTTGACGGGCATCTCGTCCAGGGCGACGAACCGGGACGGGACCATGTATCCGGGGAGGCTGGTGCGCAGGGCGCCGCGCAGGTTCTCGGGCGTGGGCCGGTCGGCGCCGGGCGCGGTGACGAGGTAGGCGACAAGGGCCGGTTCGCCGCCGGGCAGGTCGGTGCGGTGCAGGACGACGGCCTGCCGGATTCCGGGCAGTTGCCGCAACGCGTGCTCGATCTCGCCGAGTTCGATGCGGAAGCCGCGCAGTTTGACCTGGGCGTCGCGGCGGCCGAGCCACTCCACCGTGCCGTCGGGCCGGTAGGCGCCGAGGTCACCGGTGCGGCAGAGCCGTTCGCCCGGCTCGCCGTAGGGGTCGGGGACGTAGGCGGCGGCGGTGAGGGCGGGACGGCCCAGGTAGCCGCGGCCGACGGCGAGTCCGCCGAGGTGGATCTCGCCGGGGACGCCGACGGGGACGGGCTGGAGGTCGTCGTCGAGTACGTGGACGCGAGTGTTGCGGATGGGGGTGCCGATGGGCGGGCGGCCGCCGCCGGGGGCGAGGTCGGCGGCGACGGACCACACGGTGGTCTCGGTGAGGCCGTAGACGTTCTGGAAGCGGCGGCCGACGGCCCAGCGGTCGGCGAGTTCGGCGGGGCAGGCCTCGCCGGCGACCTGGAGGACGCGCAGGTCGGGGAAGGTGTCGTCGCCGAGGACGGCGAGGGCACTGGGCGGCAGCATCCCGCCGGTGATCCGGGCCTCGCGCAGGGTGCGGGCCAGGTCCGGTCCCGGGCGGAGGTCCTCCTTGGGCGCGGTGACGAGGCGTCCGCCGTTGGCGAGGGACCAGGTCAGTTCGAGGATGGAGGCGTCGAAGCCGAAGGAGGCGAACTGCAGGACCCGGTCCTCGGGGGTGGGGTCGACCAGGTCGCGCTGGCCTTCGAGCATGTTGGACAGACCGCGGTGTGCGATGGCGACGCCCTTGGGTACGCCGGTGGAGCCGGAGGTGTAGATCAGGTAGGCGAAGGTGTCGGCGTCGGCTTCGCGTCCCGGCACCGGTCCGAGGGGTTCGGCGGGCGCGTCCAGGTGGATCGTCGGACCGTCGAAGGGCACGGCCGCGTCCAAGGAGCGCTGGGTGAGCAGGACTCGCATGCCGCTGTCCTCGGCCATGAACGCGAGCCGTTCGGTGGGGTGCTGGGGGTCGAGCGGGACGAAGGCGCCGCCGGAGCGCAGCACACCGAGGGCGGCGCGCACCCAGTCCGGTCCCCGGTCGACGCAGATGCCGACCACCGTCTCGGGGCCGACGCCGAGGAGGCGCAGCCGCCGGGACACCTGTTCGGCCTGCTCGTGAAGGTGGGCGTAGGTCAGGGTCTCGCCGCGGTGTTCGACGGCGACGGCGTACGGAGTGCGGGCGGCCTGGGCGGCGACGTGCTCGTGGAACAGCAGGGGCGAGGGGGCCAGTTCGGGGCCGCTCGCCCAGTCGAGGACGGTGGCGCGGGCGGGTCCGGTGGCGGTGGGGCGGGTGACGGGGGCGTGCGGGTCGGCGGTCATGGCCTCCAACTGGGCCACGTACACGTCGGCGACCTGTTCGGCGGTGACGGGGGCGACGTAGACCGGGTCGGCGTCCAGGGTGAAGGCGTTGACGCTCGCGTTGACCAGCAGGGGGAACATGGTGCGGGCGATCTCCAGGGAGTCGTCCCAGGAGTCGTGGGCGAGGCGGTGGAAGTTGACGTAGTTGAAGACGGCGTCGGTCAGGTTCGGTTCGGTGGGGCGCAGCCGGGCGATGCGGACCAGGGGCACCCGGCGGTGCGGGAGCATGTCCTGCTCGGCGGTGAACACGTCCCGCAGGTAGGTGAGCCAGTCGCCGCGCGGGCGGTCGACGCCGAACGGGACGGTGTTGAGGAACAGGCCGCGCATCCGGTCGGCGCCGGGCACCTCGGGGCGGCCGTTGGTGACGAGGCCGACGCTGTGGCCTCGGACGCTGTCGTCCCGGTCGGCGAACAGGCTCATGGTGTGGTGGAAGGCCGCGACGAGCACGGTGCGGCGGGGCACGCCTGCCTCCTTGGCGAGGCGGCCGATGCGTGCGGCGAGGTGGGCGTAGGAGCGCCGCACCTCGTGCACGGGCGGTTCGCCTGCGGGGACCGCCCCGGCGCGGCGGCGCAGGGTGACGGGGCGCAGTGCGGCGAGCCGGTCGTGCCAGTAGGCCAGGGAGTCCTCGCTGTCGAGGGCGGCCCGCTCCAGGGCGACGTACTCGGCGAAGGCGGGGACGCTCGGCGGGCGCGGGGCGGTGCGATGGGTGACGGCCTCCCGGTGCAGGGCCAGCAGGTCGGCCACGAGGGAGGTCAGGCTCCAACCGTCGAGGACGACATGGCAGTCGGTGAGGACCAGGCGCAGGTCGTGGTCGGTGATGTGGTGCAGGTGGATCCGGACGAGGGGGGCGGTGGCGAGGTCGAAGCGGCGGTCGAACTCCTCGTCGACGAACAGGCGCAGCCGGTCCCGCTGTTCCTCGCGGGGCAGGCCGCGCAGATCGGTGTAGCCGACGGGCAGGTGGGCGGCGCGGTGGACGAGCTGGAGGGGTTCGCGGTAGGTGACGAGGTCGACGGAGGTCCGCAGGATGGGATGGGCGGCGACGAGCGCGTCGGCGGCGGCCTGGAAGGCGGCGGCGTCGAAGCCCTCGGGGACGGTGATCTTCAGGTCGGTGACGTTGTGGTAGGCGCCGCGCCGGGGGTCGGCGAGCATCTCGTGCAGCATGCCCGCCTGGAGCATGGTGAGCGGGTAGGCGTCGGCGAGACCGTCCGGGAGGCGGTCCGTGTCGGCCGGGTCGATCTGCGAGAAGGGGGCGACCGGTTCGGGGGCCTCGGCCGCCGCGGTGACGCGTTCCGCGAGATCGGCGAGGGTGCGGGCCCGGAAGACGTCGGCGACGGTGAAGCCGAGTCCGGCGAGCCGGCCGACGCCGACCAGGCGCAGCGCGAGGATGGAGTCGCCGCCCAGGTCGAAGAAGTTGTCGGTGCGGCTGACGTGTTCGACGCCGAGGACCTGGCCGAACACCTCGGCCAGGGTCCGTTCGGTGGTTCCCTCGGGGGCGAGGTGCGCGGAGCGTGCGGCCGTGGTGGGGCGGACGGCGGTGAGGGCGGCGCGATCCACCTTGCCGTTGGCGGTCAGGGGAAGCCGCTCGTGGCGGACGAAGAGGGCGGGGACCATGTACTCGGGCAGGGCCAGCCGGAGGCGTTCCCGCAGGGCGGGCGCGTCCAGGGGGCGGCCCTCGGGGGTGACGACATGGGCGACCAGGCGCGCGGTGCCGTCGTCGGGGCGAGCGACGACTGCGGTGTCGGCGACACCGGGCAGGGCGCGCAGGGCGGTCTCGATCTCGCCGGGTTCGATGCGGTAGCCGCGGATCTTGACCTGGTGGTCGGCGCGGCCGACATAGGCGAGCTGTCCGTCGGGCAGGACGCGGACGAGGTCGCCGGTGCGGTACATGCGGGTGCCGGGGCCGGCGAAGGGGTCGTCGAGGAAGCGTTCGGCGGTCAGCTCGGGCCGGTTGCGGTAGCCGCGGGCCACTCCGGCGCCGGAGACGTGGAGTTCGCCGACGGTGCCGTGCGGGACGAGGCGTCCCCAGGTGTCCAGCACGTAGCCATGGGCTCCGGTGAGAGGTCGTCCGACGGGTGAGCGGACGGCGCCGTGGACGTCGTCCTCGGTGATGGTGCGGATCGTGACGTGGACGGTGGTCTCGGTGATGCCGTACATGTTCACGAGCGCCGGGCGGGGTCCGGCGGCGGTGAACCAGTCGCGGTAG
Source organism: Streptomyces sp. SCSIO ZS0520 (assembly GCF_025643355.1). Lineage (NCBI taxonomy): Bacteria > Bacillati > Actinomycetota > Actinomycetes > Kitasatosporales > Streptomycetaceae > Streptomyces > Streptomyces sp. SCSIO ZS0520. The sequence continues at coordinate 962,731 of NZ_CP092644.1, forward strand.
TCCCGTACGTCGAAGGCGTCTCCGCCGAAGACGACGGTGCGCAGGGCGAGGTCCCGGAAGTCGGCCCCGGTCTCCCGCAGATGGGCGCGTAGCCCCTTGAACGCGGCCGGGGTCTGGTTGAGGACGGTGACGCCGTCCTCGCGCAGCACCCGCAGCACGGCGGCCGGATCGCGCACCTGGTCGGCGGTGAGGACGGCGACGCGGCCACCGGTGGCGAGCGGGGCCCACAGCTCCCAGACGGAGAAGTCGAACGCGGGCGAGTGCATCAGGGTCCACACGTCGGCGGGGCCGAAGTCGAAGTGCCGGTCGGCGGCACCGAGCAGCCAGGCCAGGTTGCCGTGGGTGATCTCGACGCCCTTGGGACGGCCGGTGGAGCCGGAGGTGTAGATGACATAGGCGAGGTCGTCCGGGGCGGGGACGGTGTCCGGTCCTTCGGGTACGGCCTCGGCCGCGTCGGGGGCGTCGAGTTCCAGGAGCCGGGCCGGCAGTGCCTCGACGGCGTGGCGGGTCGCGGTGTCGGTGACGATGAGTCCGATGCCGGAGTCGGTGACCGTGAACGCGCGGCGGGCCGTGGGGTGGCTCGGGTCGAGGGGCAGGTAGGCGGCTCCGGCCCGCCAGACGGCGAGGAGGGCGACGGCGAGGTCGGGGGTGCGGTCAAGGCAGACGCCGACGAGGGAGCCCGCGGTGACGTCGGCCGCGCGCAGGCGCCGGGCCAGTGCCGTGGCGCGGGCGTCGAGTTCGGCGTAGGTGAGGGAGCGGCCCGAACCGGTGACGGCCACCGCGTGCGGGGTGCGGGCGATGTGGTCGGCGAGGCGGTCGGCGGCGGTGCGCGGGGCCGGGCCGCGGTCGGTGACGGTGTGTGCGGGGCCGTCGGGTCCCAGCAGGTGGGCGCGCTCGGCGGCGCCGAACGGGTCGGCGGTGCTCAGCGGGGCGTCGGGGGCGGTACGGAAGGCCTCAAGGAAGCCGACGGTGTGCCGGGCGAGCGCCGCGACGGACTCCTCGGCGAACAGGTCGGGCCGGTAGACGAAGGCGAGTTCGGTGGGTCCGGCGCCGTCGCGCAGGTCGAGGGTGAGGTCGAACTTGGCGGTGGTGAGCCCGATCCGGTAGGGCGTGCCGTTCGCCCCGCCGAGCGCGAGGGTGCCCGAGCCGGTCTCGGTGTGCGTGTACAGCACCTGGACCAGCGGGTTGCGGGCGAGGTCGCGTTCGGGGCTGAGTGCGTCCACGACCTTCTCGAAGGGCAGCGACTGGTGGGAGAACGCCTCCAGGACGCGTTCGCGGGTGCGGGCGAGCAGGGCGGTGGGGGTCGGGTCGTCGGAGAGGTCGCCGCGCAGCACCAGTGTGTTGACGAAGAAGCCGACGACGTGTTCCGTCTCGGTCCGTTCCCGGTTGGCGACGACGGTGCCGACGGCGATGTCGTGCTGGCCGCTGTGCAGGGCGAGCGCGGCCTGGAAGGCGGCCAGCACCGTCATGTAGGGAGTCGTCCCGGCCCGGCGTCCCAGCGCGGCAAGCGCGTCGTTCAGGGCGGGGGGCAGGGTGACGGTGTGGACGGCGCCGCGGCCGGACGGGGTGTCGGGGCGCGGGTGGTCGGTGAGCAGGTCCAGCGGGGTGAGTCCGGCGAGCCGGCCGGTCCAGTGGTCGAGGGCGGCGCTCTGGTCGTCGGCGCGCTGCCAGATCGCGTAGTCGGCGTAGTCCAGGGGCGGTTCGGGCAGCTCCGCGCGGCGCCGTCCGGTCCTGGCGCGGTACAGCTCGGCCAGGTCGCGCACGAGGATGTCGAGGGACCAGCCGTCGGAGACGATGTGGTGCATGCCGAGCACGAGGACGTGGTCGTCGTCGGCCGCGCGGACGAGGGTGGCGCGGAAGGCGGGTTCGGCGGCGAGGTCGAAGGGGCGCAGGGCGGCGGCGTGGACGGCGGCGTCCAGGTGCCGGGAGCGGCTCTCCCGGCCCGGGGCGCTCACGTCGACGACGTCGAGGGCGGTGCCGCCGGCGGGCAGGACGCGCTGGTACGGGACGCCCTCGTGCTCGGGGAAGACGACCCTCAGTTGTTCGTGGCGCTCGACGAGGTCGGCGACGGCGCCGCGCAGGGCCGGCACGTCCAGGGGGCCGGCGAGCCGCCATGCGGCGGGCAGCAGATAGGTGGGGGCCTTCGGGTCGAGCCGATCGAGGAAGTACAGGCGCTGCTGGGCGGCGGACAGGGGGATCCGCTCCGGCCGGGGCCGGACACGGACGGGTCCGTCGTCACACACGGCCGACCGGCCGCGCAGCCGCTGTTCCAGCAGGCGCCGGGCGGCCGGGGAGAGGCCGCCGTCCGCAGGGTGGGGACCGGGGCGTACGTCGGACGTGGTCATGAGGGCACTCCGAATCTCAGGTCTGCACAGGGTGGCGGGGTGCGGGCGCGGGCCGCGTCGGGGCGGCCCGCGCGGCCGATCACAGGTCCGCGGTCAGGGACAGGTCGATCTCGTCGTCGCTCATCTGCGAGATCAGTTCCAGCAGGCGGCGCTCCACCTCGGCGGCGAGCCGCTCGACGGTGGGGTGTTCGAACAGGTCGCGGACCTGGAAGGGGCAGTCGAAGGCGGTGCGCAGCCGGGAGGCGACGGAGACGGCGCGCAGGGACTGACCGCCGAGGGTGAAGAAGTCGTCGTGTACGCCGACCCGGGGCAGGTCGAGGATCTCGCACCAGATCTGGGCAACGACCGTCTCCGCGGGGGTCCGCGGTGGCACGAGGGCGTGCGGTTCCCGGGCGGCGGGGTCGGGCAGGGCGGCGGTGTCCAGCTTGCCCTGGACGGTGAGCGGCAGGGTGTCGAGCAGGACGAACGCGGACGGGACGAGGTAGCGGGGCAGTTGGGCCCGGCAGTGGGTGGCGAGGGCCTCCTCGGAGAGTCCGTCGCCGGTGACGTACCCGATGAGAGCGGGTTCCCCGTGCAGTGCGCGGACCAGGACGGCGGCGCCGCGCACGCCGGGGTGGGCGCGTAGGACGGCCTCGGCCTCGCCGGGTTCCACGCGGAAGCCGCGGATCTTGACCTGGTCGTCGTTGCGGCCGAGGAACTCCAGGTCGCCCGAGGGCAGTCGGCGTACGACGTCACCGGTGCGGTAGAGCCGGCTGCCGGGCTCGCCGTGGAGGTCGGGCACGAACCGTTCGGCGGTCAGGGCGGGCCGCTGCAGGTAGCCGTGGGCCAGTTCCGGGCCGCCGATGAGGAGCTCGCCGGGGACTCCGTACGGGGCGAGCTCGTCGCGGGCGTCGACGACATAGGTGCGGCGTCCGCCCAGGGCGCGGCCGATGGGCACTCGGCCGTCGGGGCGGGCCCGGACGGTGTGCGCGGTCGCGGAGACAACCGTCTCGGTGGGGCCGTAGGTGTTGACGACGGGCACGCCGGGAAGGTGCGCGAACCAGCGGTCCAGGGGGTCGGCGGGCAGTGCTTCCCCACCGGTCACCAGCAGCCGCAGCGTGGCCAGCCGGGGGGCCAGCGCGTCCAGGCGGGCCACGAGCTCCGCCCAGTAGGAGGGGGTGAGTTCCATGACGGTGACGCCGGTCGCGGCGACCCGGTCGGCGAGTTCCTCCGGCGTCCAGATCTCGTCGGGCCGTACGACGACGCTCGCGCCGACGCTGAGCGCGGGCAGCGTCTGCTCCAAGGAGGCGTCGAAGGAGGTCGAGGCGAAGGTGAGGACCCGGTCGTCGCCGGTCAGCCCGAACAGGTCGCGGGCAGTGGCGACATGGGCGTCCAGGGCGTGGTGCTCGACGCCGACCGCCTTGGGCCTGCCGGTGGAGCCCGAGGTGAAGATGACGTAGGCGAGGTCGAGGGGACGGGGGGTGTGCCGGGGTCCGTCGGGACGGGACGGGGCGGTGTCGGCGCGGATGGTCCGGACGCCGAGCGGGACGACGGTCTCCTCGGTGCGCGCGTCGCACAGCACATGGCGCACGCCCGCCTCCCGGAGCATGTGGCGCAGGCGGTCCGGCGGGAGCCGGGGGTCGAGCGGCACGTGGACGCCTCCCGCGCGCCACACGGCGAGCATGGCGGCGATCGCTTCCGTTCCGCGGCCCAGGCACACGCCGACCCGGTCGGCGGGGGTGGCGCCCGCGTCGGTGAGGGCGGCGGCGATGCCCGCGGTGCGGGCGTCGAGTCCGGCGTAGCTGAGGGTGGTGCCCTCGCACACGACGGCGGTCGCGTCGGGGGGTCCCGTCACCGCGAAGGCGGGTGCCCGGCCGACGGTGTGTCCGGCGGCCGAGAGCAGGGCGTCGCGTTCGTCGGGCGAGAGGAGGGGCGCTTCGTCGACGCGGACGTCCGGTCTGGTCAGGAGCGTGTGCAGGACGCGGCCCAGGTGGCTGGCGAAGCGGGTGGCGGTGGCCGGGTCGAAGAGGTCGGCGGCGTACTCGACGTTGAGGGCGAGGGCGCTGTCGCGGACGACGTAGGTGGCGGTGAGGTCGAACTTGGCCGAGTTCCAGGGCAGGGCGAGGTCGGTGGCGTCCAGGCCTGGGAGCGCGGAGCGGCTGGTGGAGGAGTCCTGGACGTCGACCATGACCTGGAAGAGCGGGTTGCGGGACAGGTCGCGTTCGGGGCGCAGCCGTTCGACGACCTTGTCGAAGGGGACGTCCTGGTGGTCGAAGGCGCCGAGGACGACGTCACGGACGCGGTCCACGAGGGTGCCGAGCCGGGGCCGGCCGGAGAGGTCCGTGCGCAGGACGACGGTGTTGACGAAGAAGCCGACGAGGGGCTCCAATTCGAGGCGTCCGCGCCCGGCGACGGGGGTGCCGACGGCGATGTCGCTCTGTCCGGTCCAGCGGGCCAGGACGGCCTGGGCCGCGGCGAGCAGCACCATGAAGCGGGTGGCGCCGTGGGCGCGGGCGAAGGTGTCGACCCGGTCGAGGAGTCCGGGCGGCAGGGCGACCTCGACGGCGCCGCCGCGCCCGGTGAACGCGGCGGGGCGGGGCCGGTCGGTGGGCAGGTCCAACACCGGGGTGTTCTCAAGTGCCTTTTCCCAGTAGGCGAGTTGGGGTTCGAGGGCGCCGTTGTCGGCACGGTCGCGCTGCCAGACTGCGAAGTCGCCGTACTGCACGGGCAGTTGCGGCAGCCCGGCGGGGCGGCCCTGGGTGCGCGCGTGGTAGTGCTGGGCGAGTTCGTCGAGCAGGACGCCCTTGGACCAGCCGTCGGTGACGGCGTGGTGCAGGGCGATCAGCACGACATGGTCGTCGTCGGCCAGTTCCCACACGCCGGAGCGCAGCAGGGGCGGCCTGGCGAGGTCGAAGCGGCGGGTGGCGAAGGCAGCGGCGGCGGGTCGCAGCGCCTCGACACGGTCCTGTCCGCCGGGGGCCTCGGGCAGCCGCTCCCAGCGGAGCGGCACGCCGACGGGGTCGCACACCTCCTGCACAGGGCGGCCGTCGGTCTCGATGAGGGCGGTGCGCAGGACCTCGTGGCGGGCGACCAGGTCGTCCAGGGCCTGCTGCCAGGCGGAGCGGTCGAGGCCGCCGCGCACCCGCCAGCAGTACCACAGGAGATAGGAGTCGCCCCGGTCGGAGGTGCGGTCCAGGAACCACAGTCGCTCCTGGGCGAAGGACAGCGGCAGCGGCCGGTCGCGGTCGACGGGCACCACCTCGGTGCCGGCGTCAGCACGGGCGGCGGCCACTCGGGGAGCGAACCCGCGGACGGTGGGATGCTCGAAGACGGTGCGCAGTTCGATCTCGCGGCCCAGTCGCTGGGCGATCCGGGAGACGGCCATGGTGGCGAGCAGGGAGTGGCCGCCGAGGTCGAAGAAGCTGTCGTCGAGTCCGACCCGCTCCCGTCCCAGGACGTCGGCCCACACGTCGGCGACGATCCGCTCGGTCTCGTCGCGCGGCGCGGCGTAGGCGGGGCCGGCGGCGGAGCGGGTGTGCTCGGGGTCGGGCAGCGCGGACCGGTCGAGCTTGCCGGAGACTCCGACCGGCAGGGCGTCGAGGACGACGAACTCGGAGGGGACGGCGTGGTGCGGGAGGTGACGGGCGCACCAGGCGCGCAGTTCGGCCCGGTCCGGTGCGGCCGGGGCGTCGGGGGCGGGTACGACGTATCCGGTGAGGCTGCGTCTGGTGGCGCGGTCGGGGCGGGCGGCGGCCTGGGCGACGAGCGGGCAGGCTCGCAGGACGGTCTCGACCTCGCCGAGTTCGATACGGAAGCCGCGGATCTTGACCTGGTCGTCGCGGCGGCCGAGGAACTCCAGGTCCCCGCCGGGGGTCCAGCGTACGAGGTCGCCGGTGCGGTAGAGGCGTCCGCCGGGCAGCCCGTAGGGGTCGGGCACGAAGCGTTCGGCGGTCAGGGCGGGCCGGCCGAGGTAGCCGCGTGCCACCTCGGTACCGCCGATGAGGAGTTCCCCTCCGACGCCCACGGGGACGGGTTCGCCGTCGCCGTCGACGACGTAGACCCGGCGTTCGCCCAGCGGGCGGCCGATGGGCACGGTGTGGGCGGGCGGGTCGTCGGCGTCGTAGGTGGTGGTGGTGACGGTGGTCTCGGTGGGGCCGTAGGCGTTGACGACGCGGACGTGGGGGACGGCGGCGCGCCAGGCGGCGAGGGTGTCGGGCGGGACGGTCTCGCCGCCGAGGACGAGCAGGCGCAGGGTGCCGAGGGCGGCGGCGAGGCGGCGGTCCAGGGAGAGGGTGAGTTCGGCCCAGTAGGTGGGGGGCACGTTGACGACGGTGAGGGCGTGCCGTTGGACGATCTCGGGGACCTGGGTGGGCAGCCAGGGCTCGTCGGGGCGCATGACGACGGTGGCACCGCCGGTGAGGGCGGGCAGGATCTGGTCGAGGGAGGCGTCGAAGGAGAAGGACGCGAAGGCGAGGACGCGGTCGGCGGCGGTGATGCCGAAGCGTGCGCGGGCGGCGGCGACATGCGAGGCGAGAGCGGCGTGTTCGACGCCGACGGCCTTGGGGTGTCCGGTGGAGCCGGAGGTGAAGATGACGTGGGCGAGCTCGCGCGGGTGCGGGTGGTGGCGGGGGCCGTCGGCGGCCGGGGTGACCGTGGTGACGTCGATCCGCGCGGGGGCGAGGCCGTCGGCGGCGGAGGCGGTCGCCGGGTCGCCGAGCACACAGGCGAGGCCGGCTTCCCGGGCCATGAACCGCAGCCGCCCATCGGGGAGTTCGGGGTCGAGGGGCACGTAGACGCCGCCCGCCCGCCAGATCCCCTCGACGGCGGCGACGGACCACGGTCCGCGACGCAGCAGGACGCCCACGGCGTCGCCCGGTGCGATGCCCGCGTCGATCAGGGCGGCGGCCAGTCCGCCCGTCATGGCGTCGAGTTCGGCGTAGGTGACGGTGTCGTCGCCGCAGCGCAGCGCGGTGGCGCCGGGGCTGCCGCGGAAGGCAAGGGGCGGCGCCGGGGCAGTGGCGTGATCGGGGGCGCGGTGCCAGTCCGGGCGGGGCCGGGCGAGGGTGCCGGGGCGGGGCGGCAGGGCGCGGGCCAGTTCCCGTACCGGGGTGTCGGGTGCGGCGAGGACGGCCCTCACCAGGGCCACGTACGCCTGGGCGAACACCCGCATGGTGGCGGCGTCGAAGAGGGCGGTGGCGTACTGGAGGAGGGCGGCGATGCTGCCGTCCGCGCGCAGGGTGAGGTCGAGGAAGACGTCCAGCGGGGTCTCGGCGAGCGGCGGTTCGACCAGGGACACCTCCAGGTCCGGCATCCGCATCGGCTGGATCGGAGTGTTGAGGAGGGTGAAGGAGGCCTGTGCGAGGGGGTGGCGGGACAGGTCGCGGGAACCGCCGAGGGCGCCGACGACCAGGTCGAAGGGCGCCTCGGCGTGGGCGAGGTCCACGGGGACGCGACCGCGCACCCGGTCGAGCAGGGTGGTGAAGCCGGGACTCCCGGCGAGGTCGGTGCGCAGGACCACCGTGTTGACGAACGGGCCGATGAGGGCGGCGGTGCCGGGGCGGGCGCGGTCGGCGAGGGTGCTGCACACGGCGATGTCGTCGCGGCCCGCCCAGTGGCCGAGGAGCGCCTGGTAGGCGGTGAGCAGGACCATGTAGCGGGTGACGCGTCGGGAGCGGGCGAAGCCGTCGACGGCGGCGACCAGGTCGGCGGGGAGGTCGAAACGGACGACGTCCCCGGAGCCGTCCCAGGTGCGCGGGCGGGGCCGGTCGGTGGGCAGGTCGAGCGGGGTGAGGCCGGTGAGCCGTTCGCGCCAGTGGCCGAGCAGGCGCTCCAGACGGGGGCCGCGCAGGCGTTCGGCCTGGGTACGGGCCAGGTCTGAGTAGGCGAGGGCGGGCGCGGCGACGGGGTCGCCGCGGTATCCGGCGGCGAGCTCGTCCAGCAGTACGCCCCACGACCAGCCGTCGACGGCGATGTGGTGCACCTCGACGAGCAGGAGGTGCTCGTCGGAGGCGACGCGGGCGAGGCAGGCGCGGACGGGTGGCTGCGCCGCGAGATCGACGGAGCGTCCCAGGCGGCGGGCGTACAGGTCGTCGGGGCCGGTGGCCTCGATGCGCTCCAGGGCGATGCCGCGCGGGGCGTCGACGACCGGGACGGGTTCGCCGTCGACGGCCGTGAACCGGGTGCGCAGCACCTCGTGCCGGTCGACGATCGCGGACAGGGCCCGGTGCAGCCGTTCCGGGTCGAGCGGGCCGTGTAGCCGCAGGATCAGCGGAAGCATGGAGCCGCTGGAGGAACCGGCGAGCTGGTCCATGAACCACAGCCGGCGCTGCGCGAAGGATGCGATCCGGGTGTCGACGCCGTCCAGAGCCCTCTCGGGGGCCGGTCCTGCTGTCACGTTGAGCCTCCAAGCCGTGTTTTGCAGCAGACTGCCGTCGGCGGACAGGGAGCCCATAGGGAAGAAGACGCAGCACCGCACGCAGAGTGGGCTGCCGGACCGGCTCCGCGCAGGTCCCGGGGTCCATTACGCGCGCTGTGCCCGTCGTCGACCGGCCACGCCCCGTCCCGGCGGACGGCGGGCGGAACCTCGCCCGAAATACATGTAACGCACACACAGATCGGCTCACCTGCGAGACCGTCGCACGCGGAAGCCGGGTACACGAGGCGTGGGCAGCAACGCCGGACAGCACGAGGGCCGACTGGCGGGACGCGGCGCGCGGCGGCGAGCCAGGACACTGACGGAGGCTGCCTGGTTCCCCGCGATCCTCTTCCTCGGGTTCCTGACCTGCGCAAAGCGGCCAAGGAACTCAACGACCATCTCGACTTCCACGACGCCCTGCCGCCGCTCCGCTCGCGGGACACCCCTGTGCATCCACCGCCGGGGCCACACCGCACTCGGCGGCCAACCACCGATCAGCCGCGTCAACAACCCTGCGAGTCAATACAGCTAGGGCTTCCGCGGCGGGACCCCGGGATCGGAACGGCGTATGGCCGCGGTGTAACGCGCACCGGGGGCGGGCACGCACGCTCACGGCATTTGCGGGGCTTCTTGTTGCGGGCGGTTGGCAGTGCCGTGATGACTACGTACAACTCTTGAGCCGTCACCGGGAGTTGCGAAGCATGACATGTACGCGACCGCCCCACAGGGGGGCCGCCGCGCTCCTCCCCCCTCACTCCCGAGACAGGAGACCCCTCACATGTCTGCTTTCCAGCGGTCCGGCAAGCGCTGGTTCGGTGTGGCCGTGGCGACCGCGGTCGCCCTCACCGCGGGTTCGACGATCGCCGCGCTGCCCGCCGGCGCGGCCCCCGCCGAGGGCACCGTGCTCGGCGCGGGCGCGCCCGGCGCGATCAAGGGACAGTTCGTCGTCCTGCTCGACGGCAAGGCCGGTGTCACCGCGAAGAAGGACATCGCCAAGAAGTACGGCGGCGAACTCGGCCGCAGCTTCGCCTCGATCAACGGCTTCTCGGCCGAGGGCCTCAGCGGCGCCGAGGCCCGGAGACTGGCCGCCGACCCGGCCGTCGACAAGGTGGTCCAGAGCAAGACCTTCACCATCGCCGCCACCCAGTCCTCCCCGCCGTCCTGGGGCCTGGACCGCGTGGACCAGAGCGATCTGCCCCTCAACGACGCGTACACCTACCCCGACTCCGCGGGTGAGGGCGTCACCGCGTACGTCATCGACACCGGGGTGCGCACCACCCACAGCGACTTCGAGGGCCGCGCCTCCTCCGGCTTCGACGCGGTCGACGGGGACGACGACGCCTCGGACGGCCACGGCCACGGCACGCACGTCGCCGGCACCCTCGCCGGTGCGGCCCACGGTGTGGCCAAGAAGGCCGAGGTGGTCGGGGTGCGGGTGCTCGACGACAACGGTTCGGGCACCACCGAGCAGGTCGTCGCGGGCATCGACTGGGTGACCCAGAACCACCAGGGCCCCTCGGTCGCCAACCTGAGCCTGGGCGGCGGCGCCGACGAGGCCATCGACACCGCGGTCCGCGAGGCCGTCGCCTCCGGTGTGACGGTGGCCGTCGCCGCGGGCAACTCCGCCGACGACGCCGCCGGCTACTCCCCGGCCCGGGTCTCGGAGGCGCTGACCGTCGCGGCCAGTGACGACGCGGACGGCCAGGCCTACTTCTCCAACTACGGCAGCTCGGTGGACCTGTACGCGCCGGGTGTGGACATCGTCTCCGACTTCAACACCGGTGACGACGCCACCACCACGTACTCCGGCACCTCGCAGGCCACCCCGCACGTGGCCGGTGCCGCCGCCGTCTACCTGGCCGGCCACCCGGAGGCCACCCCGGAGGAGGTCGCCACCGCGCTCGGTGACGCCGCCGCGGCCGACCGCATCACCAACCCGGGCGAGGGCACCCCGAACAAGCTGGTCCAGATCACCGAGTAAGGGCCCGCGCTGGAGCCGGCAGGTTCCCCGCCGCTGCCGCACTCGTCCCGACTCGAAACGTCAGGACGAGTGCGGCAGCGGTGCTGTCCGGGACCGCCCGGCGCCGGGGCCATTCGACGGGCCGATCTTCCCCATGGCGAACTCCATGTGCCATTTGCCCAATTCGGGATACGCGGGAGCCGCTTCGCCATTTCTAAAAGTTCCGTGTGTTCGCTTCTGTTTCCGCAGCTCACCGAAGTGCCCAATTGGTCTAGACCACTAACGAGCCGGAAGCCCCTTTACCGCACCCTCGTTTCATGGCTCACTATGACGTGTCCGCCTCAAGTAGACGCGCGTAGACCACAGTTGGAGTGCGGGAAGCGCGCGACGGTCCGCTTGAGGGGGATGCGCCCCATCTTGCTCGCCCATGCGTTCCGCCCACTCGGCCGTGCGCGCCAACGAGGGTTTCGCCCTCGTGCCGCGTGCACCACAGATGCGCCAGGAGGCAGCGTTGCTCCCGACCGAGTCCTGCTTTTCCCGGTCGCTCGTCCACGGCAATACGCCGTTCGCCTACGGCAATACAGCGGTGGCGGCGCCATGAGCAGCATTTCCAGAAATGTGGGCAAGGGGCGATTTCCACGGCATCCGGGACCATCCGCTCGCGACGGCGGAAGAAACCCCTGAGCCCTTTTGTCCGCCGCGTTCCGCTCCCTGGGGCGCGGCAGGCGCCACCGCACCGAAGGATCACCGACCACCACTGCATCTCATCCCTCGATCAGCAGGAGGAAGCCTTGTTCTCCCGAATCCTTTCCGCGAAGTCCGTGCAGCGAAGACTCACTGTGGCCGGTGTCCTGGGCGCGAGCGTGGCCATGACCCTCAGCATGACCTCGGGCACCGCCTCCTCGGCGCCGCTGCCCGACGACAACCCGGTGCCGGTGGGCCAGGGCTACATGGGTGTCGGCTACACGCAGGACAGCAAGGACTTCAAGCCCGACACCCAGGGTGTCCTCAAGGGCGCCCCGGGCACGGACCTCCTGGCGAACCCCGCGGGCATCGACGTCTCGCACTACCAGGGCGGGATCAACTGGGCCTCGGTCCGGGGCGCGGGCATCGAGTTCGCCTGGATCAAGGCGACCGAGGGCACCACGTACAAGGACCCGCAGTTCAGCGCCAACTACACCGGCGCCTACAACGCGAAGGTGATCCGGGGCGCGTACCACTTCGCGCGGCCCGACTCCTCCAGCGGTGCGGCGCAGGCGAACTTCTTCGCCAGCAACGGCGGCGCCTGGTCCCGCGACAACCTCACGCTCCCGGGCGTGCTGGACATCGAGGGCAGCTGCTACGGCAAGACGCCCGCGGCGATGCAGTCGTGGATCCTCGACTTCTACAACACGTACAAGGCCAAGACGGGCCGCGACGTGGTGATCTACACCAGCCCGAGCTGGTGGAACTCCTGCACCGGCGGCTGGAGCGGCATGGCCGCCAAGAGCCCGCTGTGGACTGCTCACTGGACCTCCGCGGGCAGCCCGAGCATCCCGAACGGGTTCTCGTCCTGGACGGTCTGGCAGTACACCTCCACGGGCTCGGTGGCCGGTGTCTCCGGGAACGTCGACCGGGACCGCTTCAACGGCGACCGCTCGCGCCTGCTCGCCCTGGCGAACAACACCGCGTGACGGCTGTCTGATCGGCTCCCTGGCGGAGCGGGCCGGTGTGGGCCCGCTCCGCCAGTTTTTTCCGGTGCCCGCGGGCACCCCCGTACCTCCCCACACCCGTATCCCCCCACGGGCCGGGCCGACCGGCCGTTCGCGAAAGAGAGATGGTCATGAGCTCCGCACAGCAGCCCCTCAGCCGACGCGGCGCTCTGCTCGCCGGTACGGCCGCCCTCGCCGCCGGTCTCGGACTGGCGGACCGCGCGGCCGCGGCCGGGCGCCCCGATCCCGCGCGACCGGCCGCGCTGACCCCGGAGCAGCGCGCCGGTCAGCGTGTCATCTACTCCTACCCGGGGCTCACTCCCCCGGCCTCGCTCCTTTCGGCGATCCGGGCGGGCCGTGCGGCCGGGGTGATCTTCTTCACCGAGAACGTGCAGAGCCTCGACCAGATCGCGGACGTCGTCCGGGAGCTGAACGAGGCGAACGCCTCCGCCCCCGTGAAGGCCCCGCTGCTCCTGATGACCGACCAGGAGGGCGGCATGGTGCGCCGTCTGCCGGGTGCGCCGGTGGCCTCCGCCAAGGACGTCGGCACCTCCGCGGACGCCGAGTTCCAGGCGACCTTCACCGGGACCGGCGCGGGCGACAACCTCGCGGGCGTCGGCATGAACGTCAACCTCGCCCCGGTACTCGACGTGTACCGCAAGGAGGGCGACTTCACCGACCAGTACGAGCGCTCGTACAGCAAGGACCCGCAGGCGGTGGGCGTGCTCGGCTCGGCCTTCGTGACCGCGCAGCAGGACGCGGGGGTCGCCGCCACCGCCAAGCACTTCCCCGGTCTCGGCCCCGCCACCGCGAGCCAGAACACCGACCAGCGGCCGGTCACCCTCTCCACCTCCGCCGCCACTCTGCGCAGCGTCGACGAGGCGCCCTACCGGGCGGCGATCTCCGCGGGCGTCAAGCTCGTCATGCTCTCCTGGGCGGTCTATCCGGCGCTGGACGCCGAGTTGCCCGCCGGTCTGTCCCCCACCGTGGTCGGCGAGTTGCGCGACCGGCTCGGCTTCACCGGCGTGACGGTCACCGACGCCCTGGAGGCCGGAGCCCTCGCGGACTTCGGCGGGGTGGCCGAGCGCGCGGTGGCGGCCGCCGGGGCCGGGATGGACCTGATCCTGTGCTCGGCCCGCGATGTCGGCCAGGGCGAGGACGCGGTGGACGCGCTGACCGGCGCCCTCGCGGACGGCACGCTCGACGGGGCCGACTTCGACGCGGGCGCCGCACGCGTCCGCGCCCTCCGCGACGGCCTCGCCTGAGGGCCCGGCACCGGCAGGGGGGATGACCGGCGGGAACGTTAGGGTCGGGGGTGCCCCCGGCGGCGGCTGACCGGCCACCGGCGTACGTTCCCGTCCGCGGGCGCTCCGCCCTCCGCCGCGCCCCCGCCCAGAACGCCGAGGAACACCGCCGTGTCCGATGCCGCCGCCCCCGCCCGTACGCAGAGCACGAGCAGCGCCGGGAGCGCTGCGGGCGCGGGCGGTTCGGTCGCGCCCGCCGGGCCCTCCTGCGCCGTGCCGTCCTCGGCCGGGCGGTTCCGCGAGGTGATCGACCGTATCGCCGGGGAGATGGCGCAGCTCACCGACCGCGGCAGCCCCGCCGACTACATCCCGGCCCTGGCCGGTGCCGACCCCGGCTGCTTCGGCATGGCGGTCGCGGAGCCGGACGGCACGGTCTACGGCGCCGGGGACTGGCGCCGGCCCTTCTCCGCGCAGTCCCTGACCAAGGTCTTCGCGCTCGCGCTCGTACTCTCCCTGGAAGGCGAGAGCCTGTGGCGGGGTGTGGGGCGCGAGCCCTCCGGCAACCCCTTCAACTCCCTGGTGCAGCTGGAGTACGAGAACGGCATCCCGCGCAATCCCTTCATCAACGCCGGTGCCCTGGTGGTCACCGACCGGCTCCAGTCGCTGACCGGGAACGCGGCGGAGCGGGTGCGGGAGTTGCTGCGGGTCGAGAGCGGCAGTCCCGGGATCGACTTCGTGCCGGAGATCGCCGCCTCCGAGTCGGCGCACGGCGACCGCAACGCCGCCCTCGCCCACTTCATGGCCGCCTACGGCAACATCACCACCCCGGTACCCGAGTTGCTCACCGCCTACTTCCGGCAGTGCTCCCTGGAGGCCTCCTGCGCGGACCTGGCCCTCGCCGGGTCCTTCCTCGCCCGGCACGGCGTCCGCGCCGACGGTTCGGCCCTGCTGACCCGCAGCCAGGCCAAGCAGGTCAATGCGGTGATGCTGACCTGCGGTACCTACGACGCGGCCGGGGAGTTCGCCTACCGGGTGGGGCTGCCGGGCAAGAGCGGGGTCGGCGGCGGGATCATCGCCGTGGTGCCCGGGGTGTGCACCCTGTGCGTATGGAGCCCGGGGCTCGACCGGCGCGGCAATTCGGTGGCGGGGGTCTCGGCCCTCGACCGGTTCACCACGCTCACCGGGCTGTCCGTCTTCTGAACCCTCGCGCTTCTCAAGCCTCGCGCCCGCCTGCCGGCTAGAACCGCTCCCCCGGTCCCACCCGGCGGTAGGCGGCACGGGCGTTGACGATCCGGGCCAGTGCGGTGCCGACGACGGCGGAGAGCAGCAGGCAGGTCAGCCAGGCCGAGTCGCGGGAGGCGGTCCAGGTGAGGGTGCCGGCGGGCGGGATCGCGAAGCCGTTGAGGAAGAGCCAGCACAGCAGGGCGGTCCCCGGCGCGGCGTCCATCCGGGAGCACAGGCCCAGTACGGCGGCGAAGAGCGAGAGCACGAGGAGCGCCAACGCGGGCCGCAGGCCGACCAGATGGTTGAGCACGGCCACCAGGATGAGCGCGCCGGTGGAGGCCGCCGCCCAGACGACCGGGTTGGCGACCGGCTCGGGAACCGACCGTGCCCCGGTACTGATACGCACCCACTCGATCCTGCTCATGACCCGATTCTCCTGTCCTACGCCGCTTCCCGGTACGGGAGTCGCCCACTCCGGCGCGGATGCGCCCCCGCGGGAACCGTGCGGCACCGCCGCCACGACGGGGCAGCCCGGATGTCCCCTGGCATCCGTGGGGGCACTTTCTCACTGTTCCGCCCGCCGTGGCCGCGGAATCGGCACCGCTGTCCGAGACGCTCCGGGGAACGCCGGAAAACCCCCGGTCCGCGCGGCCGCGATGCGGCGAACTCCCCTTCGCCACAGGCTTCCCGGGGCCGCGGACGGGGAGTTGTCCACAGGCTCGGGCCGCCCCGCAACGGGAAGCGGTACGGACTGGCATGATCGGGTGCCCAGGAGCGGGAGGGGGCCGAGGTGGCCGAGGGAGAGGGCAGGCGGGTGCTCGTCGTGGACGACGAACCGGCGCTGGTCGATGTGCTCGCGACCTCGCTGCGCTTCCTCGGCTACACGGTCGACGAGGCGGTGGACGGGCGTGCGGCCCTGCACGCGGCGCGGGAGAACCGGCCGGATCTGGTCCTCCTCGATGTGATGCTGCCCGACATGGACGGCTTCGAGGTGGTCCGGCGGCTGCGCGCGGGCGGCAGCGGGGTGCCCGTGGTCTTCCTCACCGCCCGGGAGAGCGGCAAGGACGTCGTCACCGGGCTCGACCTGGGCGCCGACGACTACATCACCAAGCCCTTCCGGCTGGACGAGGTCGCCGCCCGGGTCCGCGCGGTGATCCGCCGCACCGGGGCGGCCGCCGCCCCGCAGGTGCTGCGCTGCGCGGACCTGGAACTGGACACGGCCACCTACGAGGTGCGGCGCGGCGGCGTCCTGGTCGACCTCTCCCCCACCGAGTACCGGCTGCTGCACTGCCTGCTCCTCAACCGCGGCCTGATGCTGACCAAGGAGCAACTGATGGACCGCGTCTGGGACTACGGGGAGGGCGACCCGGCGGTGCTGAAGACCTATGTGTCGTATCTGCGCCGCAAACTCGACGCGCTCGGCGCACCGCTGATCCACACCCGGCGCGGGGTCGGCTACATGCTGCGCGAGCCGGAGCCGGACGCGCCATGAGGCGGCCCCCGCTCCCCCGGTCCCTGCGCGGCAGGCTGCTGCTCGCCCTCCTCGCCGCGGTCGGCGTGGTGCTCCTCGCGGTGGCCGCCTTCGTGTACGCCACGATGCGGGACTACCTCCTGGACCGCACCGACACCACCGCGCGGGCCGTGCAGCAGCGCGTGGTCCAGCAGATCAAGGAGGGCGAACGCCCCGGCGAGGGCCTCGGCACCGGCGCCCGGATGCTGGGCAGCACGGGGTACTTCATCGAGATCCGCGAACCCTCCGGCGCGATACGCCCCTTGGCGCCCCAGCTGCGGGATCCCGGGGCGGCGCCGCCCGAGGTGCCGAAGCCGCCGCGCGGCACCGGCGGCTCCCCGGTGACGGTCTCCGCCACGGACGGCTCCGGCCCCGGCTACCGGCTGCTGAACCGCAAACTGCCGGGGCGCCAGGGCGTTCTGGTCGTGGCGGTGCCGCTCACCGCCGTCGACGACGCGCTGGAGCGGCTGCTGCTGATCGAGGGCGCGGGCGCCGCGGCCGGTCTCGCCCTGGTCGCCGGGGCCGGATTCTGGATCGTACGGCGCGGGCTGCGGCCACTGGAGGCGATGGCCCGCGACGCGGACGCGATCTCCCGCGGTGAAGCGCCCTTGCGCATACGGGAGTCGGCGGAGACGGAGGTCGGGCGCCTCGGCCTCGCGCTCAACACGATGCTGCAGAAGCAGGGCGAGGCCTTCGCCCGCCAGGAGGGCATGCAGGAGCGGCTGCGCCGCTTCGTGGCGGACGCCTCCCATGAACTGCGCACCCCGCTCAGCGCGGTGCTCGGTTACACGGACCTGTACGCACAGGGCGCCCTGCCCGAGGAGCACCAGCGCGCCCAGGCCGTGGGCCGCATCGGCGACGAGGCCCTGCGGATGTCACGCCTGGTGGACGACCTGCTGCTGCTCGCCCGCCTCGACGCCCGGCGCGAACTGCGGGCCGAGGAGGTCGACCTCGCCCGTCTGGCCCGGGAGGCCGTCGAGGCGGCCCGGGTGGTCGACCCGGAGCGGCAGCTCGGCTTCGAGGCGGAGACCCCGGCGTATGTCACCGGCGACGAGGACGAACTGCGGCGGCTCCTGGACAATCTGCTCGCCAACGTCCGGGTGCACACCGCCCCGGGCACCCCCGCCGAGGTGCGCCTCACCGCGGAGAGCGGCGGCGGGATACGTATCGAGGTGGCCGACCAGGGCGAAGGCATCCCGCCGGAGGCCCTGCCGCATGTCTTCGACCGCTTCTACCGCGCCGAAGCGGGACGCCGCACCCGCGGCAGCGGCCTAGGCCTCGCCCTGGTCGCCGCGGTGGCGGCCGCCCACCGGGGCCGCTGCCTGGTCCGCAGCGCCCGCGGGCAGGGCACCACGGTCACGGTGGAACTGCCGGGCAGCGGGGCGGCGCACGGGAGTTGAGGCGGGAGCCCGGGGGCCGAGGCGAGCGGACGGACCGCGCCCGCGGGCCCGCGACCGGGACCACGGGCCCGCGGACCGGGAGCCGCCCGGAGAGCGCGCTCAGAGAAAGGCCAGGGTCTTCTCGTGGCCGTCGAGGATCTGCCCCGGCTCGGTGTCGAGCACCCGGTCCAGGAGGGTGGCGTACACATCGCGGAAGTCCGTGGTGGTGCTGAGGTCGCCGTCGACCAGCTTGGCAAGGCTGGGCTGGTCCCCGTAGAAGCCGCCGCGTACCGGCTCGCCGAGGAGGAAGACCGGGCCCGCGGTGCCGTGGTCGGTGCCCTGGCCCGCGTTGGCCCCCACCCGGCGGCCGAACTCGGAGTGGACGGCGACCACCACCCGCTTGCCCGCCTCGGTGCGCCGGATCCGGCCGAGGAAGGCGGAGAGGTCCTGGTCGAGTCGGGCGAGCAGCCGGGACTGGGTGCCCTTCTCATTGGCGTGGGTGTCGAAGCCGCCGAGGCTGACGCAGTAGACCCGGGTCCGCGCGCCCGAGGCCAACGCCCGCTCCACCAAGCCGAGTTGGGCGGCGAGCCCGCTCTGCCCGCCCGCCGAGGCGCCCTCGGCGGGCTTGTCCTCGTCCTCGTCCTCCTCCTCGGGGCTCTGCCGCCCGTCCTCCTCACCGGAGCCCTCCCCGGCGCCGTCCTCACCCTTGCCCTTGCCCTTGCCGTTCTTCTCTTCGCCGCCCCTGCCGTCCCCGGACTCCATCTTCTCCCCCGCCGCGAAGGTGTCGTCGACGCGCACCAGATCGCCGAGGGTGGCGGCGGCACGCTGCTGGAGCGGGTGGACCTCGGCCTGTTCCGCGGCGAGGTGGGTGCACACCGTCTGCCAGGCGTCCGGCAGCGGCGCCCGGCCCAGGGACACCGCGGCCCCCGACACCTTCTCCCCCGCGAGCACCGGCGGCAGGGTGGCGCCGAGCGAGACGGCGGTCAGCGGATCCGGCTTCGACTGGGCGTCCAGCCAGCGCCCGAGCCAGCCGGTGGGCGCGGGGCTCTCGGGGGAGGCGGTCTGCCAGATGGCCATGGACCGGAAGTGGCTGTGGTCCGGCTTCGGGTACGAGACCCCCCGGACCACGGCGAGCCGCTTCTCCTTCCAGAGGCCGTGGAAGCCCTTCATGCCGGGGTTCAGGCCCAGTTCCTCGCCGAGCGGCAGGACTTCGTCCTCCCCGTAGGCGAGGTCGGGGCGGGCGTCGCGGTAGTGCGGATCGGCCGCGGGGACAACCGTGTTGAGGCCGTCGTTGCCGCCGTACAGCGTGACCAGGACGAGTACGCCCGCCTCGCCTCCGGCACCCTCGCCGTCACCGGAGGCGAGGAGTTCGCTCGCCGAGTAGGCGGCGCCCCCGGCCAGCAGCACCCCGGCCGCGGACACTCCGCTGGCCTTCAGGAAACGCCTGCGCGTCCAGGTGTCCACGGTGGTCCTCACCGGCTTCCTCCTCGTTCGCCTTGATGCTTGTTTGCCTTGGTGCTTGTTCGCTTTGGTGCTCATCTGTCTTGGTGCTTGCGCGTCTCGGCGCTAGTCCGTCTTGGTGCTCGTTCGTCTTGGCGCTCGTCCGTCTTGGTGCCTGTTCTTCTTCGTGCTCGTTCGTCTTCCGACCTGTTCGTCCGCGGCTTGTTCGTCCGCGGCTCCGCCGTCGGGAACCGGCGCTCAGGCGAGGACGCTGTACTCCGGGCTGGTCAGGGCGATGGCCAGGCTCCGGGCCGGGTCGGCGGAGGCGTCGGTCAGTACCGCGCGGGTGCTCTTGCTCCACTCCCGGACGCCGAGCAGCCGTGCCAGTGCCTCGGGACGCTCCCCCGCCGCCTCCTTCCGGATCCCGGCCATCGCCTCCGTGTCCCGGGCGGCGCGGGTCACGTACTGGGCGAAGGTCAGGCGCGACTGGGCCGCGGCCGTGGTCAGCCAGGCCGGACCTGAGGGCCAGCCGCCGACCGAGGGCGGCGCGAAGGGCGTCTGGCCGAGGCCGCCGAGGGAGCGCAGCAGCACCCGCCCGCCCTGCTCGGGGAGTCGGCGCGGGCGCAGACCGAGGAGGCGCAGCGTCCCGACGACGTACTCGACGGGCTGTTTGACGAGGACGTTGTCCGGTTCGGTGAAGGCGGGGTCGGTGAACAGGGCGCGCAGCATGGCGGTGACGTCGCGGCGGGCGCCGAAGGCCTCGGTCAGCCGGTCCAGGCTCGCCCGGGAGGGACTGTTCTCGGCGGAGACCAGCCAGCCCCACCAGCGGGTCGCCAAGTGCCGTGCGCAGTCGGCCTCTTCGGTGAGCAGGTCCACCAGCGCGCGGGCGTCCAGATCCCCGGAGTGGCCGAGCACCGTCCTGCTGCCCCCGGCGTGGCGGCGCGCACGGAAGCGGGCCCGGGGGCCCTGCTCGGCGCGGCGGTCGACCGTCCAGCCGGTGAGCGCCTTCGCGGCCTCGCGGACATCGGCCTCGGAGTAGTTGCCGACGCCGAGGACGAACAGCTCCATCAGCTCCCGGGCGAGGTTCTCATTCGGCGCCTCGGCGGTGTTCTTCGGGGCGTCGAGCCAGATCAGCAGGGCGGGGTCGCGCACCATGGCCCGGGCGAGGGTGCGGAAGTCGCCGCCGCCGAGCCGCCGGAGGGTCTCGTTCTGCGCGAGCATCGCCTGGCCCGAGCGCACCTTGCCGATCGAGGTGGCCCAGTGCCCGTGCCAGAGCAGCGTCCGCTTCTCTCGCCAGGGCCGCTCGGCGGCCACCATGCGGTCCAGCCACCAGAGCACGGCGTCCTCCCGCTGCCCGCGCAGCGCGGACCGGTAGGCCTTGCGGGCGTCCTCGTCCGCCGCCTCGCCGTCCTCTCCCCCGCCGTCTCCGCCGGTGCGGGAGGCGTCCTGCGCGGCTGCGTTCCGTACGCCGTTCTGTACGCCGCTCCGTACGTCCCCGGCGGCATCCCGCTTGCCCCGCTTCTCCGAACTCCCCCTCTCCTCTGCGGACTTGGAGCCCTTCTCGGACTTGGACCCCTTCTCGGGTCCGCCGGGCTTCTCGGGGCGTTCCGGGAGCGGGCCGAGGGCGGGGGCCGGGGTCGCGGTGGCGCCCGGGTCGTCGCCCTCGGCGAGGACGGCGGCCAGCGTCTTCGCGTAGCCCGCTCGCGCGGCGGCGGTGACATCCGTGGCCGCGGCGGTGCCGAATCCGGTCCGTTGCAGCAGCCGCGCCACCCGGGCGTCGGCGTCGAGTTCGGAGGAAGCCATAGGCCGACGGTGGCAGCGCACCGTGGGACAGCGGTGGGCCGCCGGTGGGAATCCGGTGGGAACGGACAGCCGGACCCCGCGCTCCCGGCTCCCTCCCTCCGGTGCTCCCCCACTCCCCCACTCCCCGCTGCCGACTCCCGGCTCCCCGCTCCCCGCTCCCGGACCGGCCCTTGACCTGCCTGACGAGGTGTTATCGACTGTGCCGGTACAGCGGTCGGCCGGGCGGTTCAGGGGGCGTGCCGCCCCGGGCCCGGGGACGGGAACGCCGGACGCGCCCGTCCCCGTACGTCCTCGACCGCCCCACCCCGAACCGCCGCCCCACCGATCGGAGACACCTTCCGTGAACGCAGCCGAGCCCGCGCCCCAGCCCGCGTCCGCACCGGGGAGCCGGGCCGCGCGCCCCGGCGAGGGCCCGTACGCCGAGGCCTTCCGGCAGAGTCTCGCGGCGCCGGAGGAGTTCTGGCTGGCGCAGGCCGGGGCCGTCGACTGGACCCGGCGGCCGACGAGGGCGCTGGACGGGTCGGCGGCGCCGCTGTACCGCTGGTTCCCCGACGGCGAGCTCAACACCTCGTACAACGCCCTGGACCGGCATGTGGAGCAGGGCCGGGGCGAGCAGACCGCGCTGCTCTGGGACTCACCGGTGACCGGGGCGAAGGCGCGCTACTCCTACGCCGAGCTGCTCGACCTGGTGGCGCGCTGCGCGGGTGGGCTGCGCGCGCTCGGCGTGGCCAAGGGCGACCGGGTCCTGGTCTATCTGCCGATGGTGCCCGAGGCGGTGGTCACCATGCTGGCCTGCGCCCGGCTCGGCGCCGTCCACTCGGTGGTCTTCGGCGGCTTCTCGGCGAAGGAGCTGGCGGCCAGGATCGACGACGCGGCGCCGAAGGCCGTCGTCGCGGCCTCCTGCGGGATCGAACCGAACCGGGTGGTGGACTACAAGGCCATCGTCGACGAGGCCTACGCGCTCGCCGGGCACCGCCCCGAGCACCTGGTGATGCTCCAGCGCGAGAGCGCCCCGGCCGCGCTCGGCCCCGGCGACACCGACTGGGCGGAGCTGCTCGCGACGGCCGAACCGGCGGCCCCGGTACCGGTCGCCGCCACCGACCCGCTGTACATCCTCTACACCTCCGGCACCACGGGCCGCCCCAAGGGCGTGCTCCGCGACAACGGCGGCCACGCGGTCGCGCTCACCTGGTCGATGCGGAACATCTACGACATCGGCGCGGGTGACGTGTGGTGGAGCGCCTCGGACGTCGGCTGGGTCGTCGGGCACAGCTACATCGTCTACGCCCCGCTGCTGGTCGGCGCGACCACGGTGCTCTACGAGGGCAAGCCGGTCGGCACCCCGGACGCCGGCGCCTTCTGGCGGGTGGCCGCCGAGTACGGGGTCAAGGCGCTGTTCACCGCCCCGACGGCCCTGCGCGCCATCAAGCGCGCCGACCCGGAAGGAGAGGCGCTCGCCGCGTACCGGCTGCCGTCCTTCCAGGCCCTCTTCCTCGCCGGGGAGCGCCTCGACCCGGAGACCTACCGCTGGGCGGGCGAGCGGCTCGGGGTGCCGGTGGTGGACCACTGGTGGCAGACGGAGACGGGCTGGGCGATCGCCGCCAACCCGCGCGGACTGGAACCCCTGCCGATCAAGCCCGGCTCCCCCACCGTCCCGGTCCCCGGCTTCGACGTCCGCGTACTTCGGCCGGACGGCGGCGAGTCGGGACCGGGCGAGGAGGGCGCCATCGCCCTGCGGCTTCCGCTGCCGCCGGGCGCGATGCAGACCCTGTGGGGCGACGACGAGCGCTGTGTGAAGGAGTATTTCGAGGCGTACCCCGGCTACTACTCGACGGGCGACGGCGGTTACCTCGACGAGGACGGGTACCTCTTCGTCCTCGGGCGTACGGACGACGTCATCAACGTGGCCGGGCACCGGCTGGCGACGGGCTCCATGGAGGCCGTCCTCGCGGCGCATCCGGCGGTCGCGGAGTGCGCGGTGATCGGGGTCAGGGACGCGCTCAAGGGCCAGCTCCCGCTGGGGCTCGTGGTCCTCAAGGCGGGCGCCGAGGTGGCGGAGGAGACCCTGCGCCGGGAACTCGTCGAGGCGGTCCGCCGGGACATCGGCCCGGTCGCCGCCTTCCGCGATGTGCTGGTGGTGGACGGCCTGCCCAAGACCCGCTCGGGCAAGATCCTGCGCAAGACCATGCGCCAGATCGCGGACGGCCGCCCGGCCGAGGTGCCCTCCACCATCGAGGACCACGCGGTACTGGAGGCACTGCGGCCCGCTCTTCAGCGGTAGGCAACGGCCGGTCCGTACAAAGGCAGATGAGGGCTCGGCTCCGGCCCCGACGCAGATGCGGTGGGGCCGGACCGCCGCCCGCCCGGTGTCGCCGGACCCCTGCCCGCCGGGTATCACCGGACCGCCGCTCACCGGGCGTCCACCGCCCCGGGTGACCGGGCGGCGCTCAGGCCCCCGCGCGCCCCGCCCGCCCCAACGCCACGAGTTCCCCCTGGTAGCGGCCGTAGGCGGCGCGCAGTTCCGCGGCAGGCCAGTGCGGCGGGAGCAGGGCGGCGGGCAGTACCGGGTCGGCGAGGAGGTGGCGGACGGCGGCCGCGGCGAGGGTGAAACGCTCGGCCGGGCGGTTCGCCGCCTGGAGCCGGTCGAGGAGGGCGGTGCCGGTGCGGGCCCAGCCGTCGAGATCCCAGAGGCCGTTCGCCAGGGCGCCGGGCTCGTCCTCCGGCCGGGCGGTGAACTTCCGTACCAGGTCGTCGAGTTCGGGGGGCAGTGCGCGGTCCAGGTTCGCGGGGCGCAGCCACAGGCCCTCGCGGAGTTCGGCCAGGCGCAGTTCGCTCAGGCGGGTGCGGAGCGCGGCGCGGTCGGCGGCGCTGCGTCCGGTGACCGTGACCGCGAGCATCTCCCAGCCGCCGTCCCAGTCGCGGGTGCGCGGGTGGATCGCCTCGTCCTGGCGCCGCTGCCGCTGGACGAGGCGGTCGCTGAGCCGGTAGGTGCCCTCGGCGCGCAGCAGGTCACCGGCGGCGACCATCCGGGTCAGGGCGACCCGCAGGGTCTGCTCGCTGATGCCGAACAGCTCGGCGATACGGACCAGTTCCCGTACCGGCTGCTCCGGCGGATGGGAGCCGAGGAGGAGGCTCAGGACGACGGAACGCGCGGTGAGCGGCCGCAATTTGAGCGCGTCCGCCGGGGGTGGAGCTGCCATGTCCGACCCCTTTCCGGCTGCCGTTCCCCGC
Organism: Streptomyces sp. SCSIO ZS0520; assembly: GCF_025643355.1. Classification (NCBI taxonomy): domain Bacteria; kingdom Bacillati; phylum Actinomycetota; class Actinomycetes; order Kitasatosporales; family Streptomycetaceae; genus Streptomyces; species Streptomyces sp. SCSIO ZS0520. Next base: position 986,952 of record NZ_CP092644.1, read on the forward strand.
GCCTTCGGCCGGGCCCCCTCGGTCCGGCCCGCCGCGCCGCTGAGCTGCCGCGTTCCACCGTCGCGCGGCCGAGGGGAGGCTATCAGCGGCCCGGGACAGCGCACCGGACCGGCCCGAGCGAGCCGCAGGGGCGTGCGACCCGTCGGCATTACAGTCTTGCTGCGGTCGCATCGTCAGCGTAATACTGGCCTCATGGTCACCCCACTGAGCACCGCGCGGCCCGACACGCACGAGGTCACCAACCAGCCGCCGCCGATCGCCCCGTACGACGCCTCGGAGGACGCCGCGCTCCTGGAGGGCCTGGAACGCGAGGGTGCCGCCTGGGCGGTGCCGGACGTGCGCCGGCTGGGGCGGCTGGCCGGGAGCCCGGAGGCCCAGCGGTGGGCGGAGCAGGCGAACACCCATGAGCCGGTGCTGCGGACCCACGACCGGTACGGCAACCGGATCGACGAGGTCGAGTTCCACGAGAGCTGGCACCAGCTGATGCGGGTGGCCGTGGCCGAGGGCGGCGCCGGGGCCGCCTGGGCCGACGACCGGCCCGGCGCCCATGTGGCCCGCTACGGCGGGGCGCTGGTCTGGGGCCACACCGAGGCCGGGCACGGCTGCCCGACGGCGATGACGTACGCCGTGATCCCCGCGCTGCGCCAGCAGCCCGAACTGGCCGCGGTCTACGAGCCCTTGCTGACCAGCCGGGTGTACGACCCGGGGCTGCGGGTGCCGACGGAGAAGCGCGGGCTGCTCGCGGGCATGGGGATGACGGAGAAGCAGGGCGGCTCCGATGTGCGGACCAACACCACCCTCGCCGAACCGGCGGGCGAGGAGGGGCTCTACCGGCTGCGCGGGCACAAGTGGTTCACCTCGGCGCCGATGTGCGACCTCTTCCTGGTCCTCGCCCAGGCGCCCGGCGGCCTCTCCTGCTTCCTGGTGCCGCGGGTGCTCCCCGACGGCAGCCGGAACACCTTCCGCATCCAGCGCCTCAAGGACAAGCTCGGCAACCGCTCCAACGCCTCCTCCGAGCCCGAGTTCGACGGGACGCTCGCCTGGCGGGTCGGACCCGAGGGCCGGGGCGTCAAGACGATCATCGACATGGTCAACTGCACCCGCCTGGACTGCGTGGCGGGCTCGGCCTCGCTGATGCGCAAGGCGCTGGTGGAGGCCGCGCACCACGCCCGGCACCGCTCCGCCTTCGGGGCCCGCCTGATCGACCAGCCCCTGATGCGCAATGTCCTCGGCGATCTGGCCGTGGAGTCGGAGGCGGCCACCGCGCTCACCCTGCGCCTGGCGGGCGCGGCCGACCGGGCGGTGCGCGGCGACGAGGGCGAGCAGGCCTTCCGGCGGCTGGCGACCGCGATCGGCAAGTACTGGGTGACCAAGCGGGCGCCCGCCTTCACCGCCGAGGCGCTGGAGTGCCTGGGCGGCAACGGCTACGTCGAGGACTCCGGCATGCCGCGGCTGTACCGGGAGGCGCCGCTGAACTCGGTCTGGGAGGGCTCGGGGAACGTCAACGCCCTCGATGTGCTGCGCGCCCTGGCCAAGGAACCGGCCGCCGTCCAGGCGCTCACCGACGAACTGGCCCTGAGCCGCGGCGCGGACGCCCGGCTGGACGCGGCGGTCACCCGGCTCGGCACCGAACTCGCCGACCTGGACGGCATCCAGCTCCGGGCCCGCCGCCTGGTCGAGCTGATGGCGCTCGCCCTCCAGGGCTCCCTGCTGGTCCGGCACGCCCCCGCGGCCGTCGCCGACGCCTTCTGCGCCACCCGCCTCGGCGGCGACGGCGGCTACGCCTTCGGGACGCTGCCGCACTCGGCGGACCTCGGCGCGATCCTCGGCCGTGCGGGACTGGCCGAGCGGTGAGAGGCTCCGCGTACCCCCGTCCCACTCCCCCGCACGCCTACGGAGGCCTCGTATGACCGTGGTGGTCGAGCGGCACGGGCCGGTCGCGGTGATCGGCCTCGACCGGCCCGAGGTGCGCAATGCCGTGGACGCCGCGCACGCCGCCGCGCTCACCGAGGCCTTCGCGGAGTTCGACGCCGATCCCGAGGCGGCGGTCGCGGTCCTGCACGGACGGGGCGGGAACTTCTGCGCGGGCGCCGACCTCAAGGCGGTGGCCCGCGGCGAGGCGGTGGTCGGCCCGCCGGGTGAGGGCCCGGCGGGCATGGGCCCGACGAGGATGCTGCTCGGCAAGCCGGTGATCGCGGCGGTCGAGGGGTACGCGGTCGCGGGCGGACTCGAACTCGCCCTCTGGGCCGACCTCCGGGTGGCCGACCCGGGGGCGGTGTTCGGGGTGTTCTGCCGCCGCTGGGGGGTGCCGCTGATCGACGGCGGCACGGTCCGGCTGCCGCGCCTGATCGGCCAGTCGCACGCGCTCGACATGATCCTCACCGGCCGCCCGGTCGGGGCCGAGGAGGCCCTGCGCATGGGCCTGGCCAACCGGGTCAGCGCCCCGGGCGCCGCCCTCGACGAGGCCCTCGACCTCGCCGGTCGGCTGGCCCGCTTCCCGCAGACCTGCCTGCGCCAGGACCGGCTCTCCCTCTACGAGCAGCAGACGCTCCCGCTGCCGGAGGCGCTCGCCGCGGAGTGGCGGCACGGCGAAGTCTCCCTGGCCGCCGACACCTTGGCGGGGGCGGCCAGGTTCGCGGACGGCAGCGGGCGGCACGGCGGCTTCGAAGAGCCACCGCCACCGGCGAGCTGAGAGACCCGCCGCCGGGGCCCCGGAGCGCACCTCAGATCAAGGTCCAGGCCTCCGTGAGCACGGCGCGGATGATCTGCTCCATCTCCTCGAAGACGGACTGGTCGGCGATGAGCGGCGGGGAGAGCTGGATGACCGGGTCGCCGCGGTCGTCGGCCCGGCAGTAGAGGCCGTTCTCGTAGAGCTTCCGGGAGACGAAGCCGTAGAGGATCCGCTCGGACTCCTCCTCGGTGAAGGTCTCCTTGGTGGCCTTGTCCTTGACGAGCTCGATGCCGTGGAAGAAGCCGTTGCCGCGGACGTCGCCGACGATCGGCAGGTCGCGCAGCTTTCCGAGGGTGCGGGCGAAGGCGTCCTCGTGGTCGAGGACGTGCCGGCACAGGCCCTCGCGCTCGAAGAGGTCGAGGTTGGCGAGGGCGACGGCCGCGGAGACGGGGTGCCCGCCGAAGGTGTAGCCGTGCAGGAACATGGTGTCGCCCTCGTAGAAGGGGGCGGCGATGCGGTCGGAGACCACCGCGGCACCGATCGGCGAGTAGCCGGAGGTCATGCCCTTGGCGCAGGTGATGATGTCGGGGACGTAGCCGAATTTGTCGCAGGCGAAGACGGTGCCGAGGCGCCCGAAGGCGCAGATGACCTCGTCCGAGACGAGCAGCACCCCGTGGCGGTCGCAGATCTCGCGCACCCGCGCGAAGTAACCGGGCGGCGGCGGGAAGCAGCCGCCCGCGTTCTGCACCGGCTCCAGGAAGACCGCGGCCACCGTCTCGGCCCCCTCGAAGAGGATCTCCTGCTCGATCTGGTCGGCGGCCCAGCGGCCGAAGGCCTCCGGATCGTCGCCGTGCACGGGGGCCCGGTAGATATTGGTGTTGGGCACCTTGTGCGCCCCGGGCACCAGCGGCTCGAAGGGGGCCTTGAGCCCGGGCAGGCCGGTGATCGACAGGGCGCCCTGGGGGGTGCCGTGGTAGGCGACCGCCCGCGAGATCACCTTGTACTTGCCCGGGTTGCCGGTGAGCTTGTGGTACTGCTTCGCCAGCTTCCAGGCGGTCTCCACCGCCTCGCCGCCGCCGGTGGTGAAGAAGACCTTGTTCAGATCGCCGGGCGCATGGTGCGCGAGCCGCTCGGCCAGCTCCACGGCCTTGGGGTGCGCATAGGACCACACGGGGAAGAACGCCAGCTCGGAGGCCTGCTTCGCGGCCACCTCGGCCAGCTCCCGGCGCCCGTGCCCGGCCTGGACGACGAAGAGCCCGGCAAGCCCGTCGAGGTAGCGCCGGCCCTGCTCGTCCCAGAGGTGCACCCCCTCACCGCGCACGATCACGGGCACCGGCGACTTCTCGTACGCGGACATGCGGGTGAAGTGCATCCACAGGTGGTCGTACGCGCGGGCTGACAGGTCGGTTCGGGCATGTGTCTGCGCGGTGCTCATCGGGTCCCCAGGTCTCGGTTCCGGTCGCGGTTCTGCGTGCGGTCTGCCACGCCCACAGGGTGCCTCAGCGGCACCGCCGACCGCAAGCCGCTCTCCACCGATTCCGTCGCATCAGCCTTTGATGAGAACTGAATCAGTCGCTAGAGCGCAGATCGGATGCGGATAAGGTACGTTCCCCGGAAGCCGGACCCCGGCGTCACCCGTAGGAGATCCGGTGCGCCGGACACGGGCGGACCAGCACACGGGAGACCGGACCGGCCGTCAGACGAACCACATCCCGAGGAGACCCATGAACGAGCTCCGGAGCCTGCGCAACTACCTCGGCGGCCAGTTCCGGGACGCCGCCGACGGGCGTACGAGCGAGATCCTCGACCCGGTGACCGGGGAGGCCTATGCCACGGCCCCGCTCTCCGGGCCCGCCGATGTCGACGCGGCGATGCGCGCGGCGGCGCGGGCCTTTCCCGGCTGGCGCGACACCACGCCCGCCGAGCGGCAGAGGGCGCTGCTCGCCGTCGCGGACGCCGTGGAGGCGAGGGCGGCGGAACTCGTCGCGGCCGAGAGCAAGGACACCGGCAAGCCGCCGGCGCTGACGGCGAGCGAGGAACTGCCCGCCATGGTCGACCAGATCCGCTTCTTCGCCGGTGCCGCCCGGCTCCTGGAGGGGCGCGCGGCCGGTGAGTACCAGAGCGGGCTGACCTCGATGGTGCGCCGGGAGCCGGTCGGGGTCTGCGCCCAGATCGCCCCCTGGAACTACCCCCTGATGATGGCCGTCTGGAAGTTCGCGCCCGCCCTCGCCGCGGGCAACACCGTGGTCCTCAAGCCCTCCGACACCACCCCGGCCGCCACCCTGCTGCTCGCCCGGATCGCCGGGGAGTTCCTGCCGGACGGCGTCCTCAACGTCCTGTGCGGCGACCGCGACACGGGCCGGGCGATGGTCGCGCACCCCACCCCGGCCATGGTCTCGGTCACCGGCTCGGTGCGCGCGGGACGCGAGGTGGCCGCCGACTCGGCGCCCGGCCTCAAGCGCCTCCACCTGGAGCTGGGCGGCAAGGCCCCCGTGGTCGTCTTCGCCGACGCCGACCTCGCCAAGGCCGCCGGGGAGATCGCCACGGCGGGCTTCTTCAACGCGGGCCAGGACTGCACGGCCGCCACCCGCGTCCTCGTCCAGGACAGCGTCTACGAGGAGTTCCTCGGCGCCCTGCGCGACCGCGCCGCCGAGGTGCGCACCGGCGCGCCCGACGAGGAGGGCGTGCTCTACGGGCCGCTCAACAACCTCGCCCAACTGGAGCGCGTGAGCGGCTTCGTGGACCGGCTGCCGGAGCACGCCGTCGTCGAGACCGGCGGCCACCGGGTCGGCACGCGGGGCTACTTCTACGCCCCGACCGTGGTCTCCGGGCTGCGGCAGGAGGACGAGATGGTCCAGCAGGAGGTCTTCGGGCCGGTGATCACCGTGCAGCGCTTCACCGACGAGGAGCAGGCCCTCGCGTACGCCAACGGCGTCGCGTACGCGCTCGCCTCCTCGGTCTGGACCCGCGACCACGCCCGCGCCATGCGCATGGCCCGGGCTCTGGACTTCGGCTGCGTGTGGATCAACACCCATATCCCGCTGGTCGCCGAGATGCCGCACGGCGGCTTCAAGCAATCCGGCTACGGCAAGGACCTCTCCGCCTACGGCTTCGAGGACTACACCCGCGTCAAGCACGTGATGACGTCACTGGAGTCCTGACGACGTCCTGCGGCCCCTGCCCGCCCGCCCGCCCGCTCGCGCGCGGCGGGCCGGGCGGGGCCGCAGCCCTGCTGGGCGGCCCTGCCCGGTCGGCCCTACTCGGGCCGGGTGTCCGGCAGATAACCGGTGCCGGGGCCCTGGCCGACCGTCGCGAGCCTGTCGAGGAAGGCGGAGTAGTCGCTGCCGGCGGCCCGCGGCGACCACATCTTCTGGGCGAGGGTGGCGAAGCTCTTCTCCACCAGGCGGTGCACGTCGAGTTCGGTGTAGTCGGCGTGCACCAGGTCGTTCCAGACGGCGGGCATGGCACCCAGCAGCCTCGGGTCCTGGGCCGGGAGATCCTGCCCCTCGCCGAAGACGTGCGGGGCCCACTCGGAGAAGATCCAGCGGCCGTCGAGTCCCTGGCCGTGGTAGTAGTCCGCGTACGGCACGACGTACAGCAGCGCGTCATTGGAGTTGATCACGTCGTAGCCGTCGGCGGTGGCGGCCTTCGGCCCGTACCACTCGTTGTTCCAGCTGTTGAGGGTCAGCTCCTTGTCGTAGCCCTCGCCCCCGCCGGACATCACGCCGAAGCTGCCCCAGGCGCCGACCTGCTTGCCGAGGCCGCGCACATACGGGGCGATGGTGTTGACGTAGCCGCGGTAGTCGTCGACGTACTCCTTCGGGTACTCGTCGGCGCCGATGTGCACGGCCGGTCCGCGGAACCAGGGTGTGAACTCGCGGTAGACCGACTTCATGAACTCCGTGGTGGCCGGTTTGCCCAGGTCGAGATGGTCGGAGTTGCCGCCGTTCAGGCCGAGTTCGGGCTTGAAGGCGATGAAGGAGCGGGCGTGCGCGGGGGCGTCGATCTCGGGGACCAGGGTGACCCCGTTCGCGGCCGCGGTGTCCTCGAAGGAGTCCCAGTCGGCCCGGCTGTACGCGCCGTCGGTGGCCGCGAGCCCCCTGAACTCGGGGTTGTCGGTGGCGAGCCGGAAGGCGGACTGCGCCTTCGACCAGTCGCCGCCCTCCGGCTTGATCTCGTTGTCGTTCAGGTGCAGTTGGAGGGTGTTCATCTTCAGCCAGCCCATCCAGTGCAGATAGGACTCGATGAACTCCGGGGTGAAGAAGCGCCGCCCGACGTCCAGCATGAAGCCGCGTACCGCGTAGTCCGGGAAGTCCACGGCGGTGCCCACCGGCAGGCTCCGGTGGTCCGGGGAACCGAGCAGGCTCTGCAGCAGGGTGCGGCTCGCGTAGTAGGCGCCCTTGTCCGCGGCGGCCACCAGCTCCACCCGGTCCTCGCGCACGGTCATCCGGTACGCCTCGGGGCGCAGCGCGGGCTTGACGGCACCCAGCTCGGCCCGTGGATCGAGGCGCAGGGAGATGTCCCCCGGCCTCGGGCTCCCGGTGGCCACGCGCAGCTTCAGCGGGGTCAACTCGGCTGCCTCCCGGGCCACTTGGCGGGCCAGTCGGCGCACCGGCGCGGAGGCACCGGCGGGGACGACGATCCGGCTCCGGTCGCCGAGGGCGAGCCTGCCGGTGCCGCCCTGCCAGTCCTGGAGCGCGGGGACGACGCCCGGCGGGGCCTCGTTGACCTCGGCGGACCGGCCTCCGGGCGCCGCACCCGCGGCGGCGGACTCCATGGCCGGGATCACGGCGAGCGGGGCCGCGAGCACCAGGCCCGCGAGGAGCGGTCTCAGGGACGACCAGAGCTTCATGAGCGTTACTCCGAAGGCTGTTGTGGGGGGTGAGGCCTTACGGCGACCGCACGCGGGGGGGGGAGGTGCGGGCGAGCGGGCGGTATGGATCCGGCCACGGGGACGCGAGCCCCGAGCCGAGAGGGGGACGAGCACCACCGTGAATTGGTCTACACCTATTGTCAATACATCCACCCGGCCCGAACCACCCGAACTCCGCCAAGCCGCCGCTTCTTTGCCCGCCCGTTATGCCGGAAAGCATCCCCACCGAGGCCCGATCCGACGAGAGCCACCGAGGCCGGTGAGGCGCCGAGCCGCGAACACCCGGAGGCCGGAACCCGCCCCCGGCACCCCGACCGCCGCGCGCATCGGTCATATTGGTGTACGTGACACCGTCCCGGGACGGCCGGACCGGCGCCGGGCAGAGCGTTCCGCGGTCGACCCGTCGAGGACACCGTGACGTAACAAAGCGCACAGACTCTTGCACCCACGGGCCTAATAGGTCTATACCAATGTCGGGCCTAGTCGAGGGTGTCGCCTCCAGTGACGCGCGAACAGGTGCGCCCGCGTGACGTCCCGGGTCTCTCAGCCCCGCTCAGCTGACCCGCTCGTACCGCCGTGGCGGACCAGCGGCGCCCGGTCCCGCTCACGTCCAGGAGAAGGCGAGAACTCGGCAGTGTGTATGTGTCCCCAGCGGCGGCTATCGCGTAGAGACCAGGACCGGTAGATCATGCAGCATGGTAAGTACCGTTTCATTGTGGGGTTTTTGGTTGCTCCACTGGCCTTGTATGCCGTCTTCGTCATCTGGCCGTTCATCCAGGCGATCTATTACTCGTTCACGGACTGGACGGGGTTGAGTTCCGATTTCTCGATGGTGGGTTTCCGGAACTACGGCAAGATGCTCGATGACGCGGTGTTCTGGAAGTCGTTGCAGCACAGTGTGCTGTTCGCGCTGTTGCTGCCGCTGGTGACACTGTCTTTGGCGTTGTTCTTCGCCTACATGCTGAATGTGGGCGGCCGGCGTCGTAAGGACGCGGCGGTGGGGGGTGTGCGGGGTGCGGGGTTCTACAAGATCGCGTATTTCTTCCCGCAGGTGTTGTCGATCGTGATCGTGGCGTTGTTGTTCCAGTTCGCCTACGACCCGCGTCAGGGGGCGATCAACGGGGCGTTGGAGGCGTTCGGGGTCGCGGACCGGCCGAACTGGCTGGGGGATCCGGATCTGGCGTTGTGGTGTGTGATGGCGGTGCTGGTGTGGAGCACGGTGGGGTTCTTCGTGGTCCTGTTCTCCGCGGGGATGGCCTCGATCCCGAAGGACTTCTACGAGGCGGCGCTGCTGGACGGGGCCTCACGGGTCACGACGTTCTTCAAGATCACGCTGCCGTTGCTGTGGGACACGGTCCAGTCGGGCTGGGTCTACATGGGCATCCTGGCTCTGGGCGCGGAGGCGTTCGCGGCGGTGCAGATCATGACGGTGGGCCCGGGTGGTCCGGCGGACTCGACCACGGTGCTGCCGTTGTACGTGTATCAAAAGGCGTTCGTGGGCGGTCAGGCCGCCTATGCCACCACGATCGGTGTCGCCCTGCTGCTGGTCACGCTGCTCTTCGCAGCCGTGGTGATGCGACTGGGCCGACGCGAGCGGCTGGAGTTCTGACGTGAAGACCACCGACACCCCCAACCCCAACCCCGACACCCCGGGCGCCTCGGGTGCGCCGGATGTGCCTGGTCTGCCTGCCGCACCGGGCGCCGTCACCACCACCGGCACCGTGGGCAAGGACCCGCTGAAGACACCACCTGCGGTCGCCGGTCCTGCCGGCAAGCGGGGTGGGGGTGTGGGCGGCGGGGTGCTGAACGTGTTCTCCCACGGCATCCTGATCCTGTGGGCGATCCTGGTCGTGCTGCCGCTGGCGTGGGCGGTGATGACCTCGTTCAAGTCGGACAACGACATCTTCGCCTCGCCCTGGTCCCTGCCCGACCGGCTCCACTTCGACAACTGGTCGCGTGCCTGGGGCCAGGCCCATATGGGCGAGTACTTCCTCAACACCATCATGGTGGTGGCCTGCTCGCTGGTCGGCACCCTCGTGCTGGGCTCGATGGTCGCCTATGTCCTGGCCCGCTTCGAGTTCCCCGGACGCCAGTTCCTGTACTACCTCTTCGTCGGCGGCATGAGCTTCCCGATCATGCTCGCCCTGGTCCCGTTGTTCTATGTGATGAACAACCTCGCCCTGCTCAACACCCTGCACGGCCTGGTCCTGGCCTACATCGCCTACTCCCTGCCGTTCACCGTGTTCTTCCTGACCGCGTTCTTTCGCACGCTGCCCTCCTCGGTCGCCGAGGCCGCGTTCGTCGACGGTGCCTCCCACACCCGCACCTTCTTCCAGATCATGCTCCCGATGGCCAAACCCGGCATCATCAGCGTGGGCATCTTCAACTTCCTGGGGCAGTGGAACCAGTACATGCTGCCCACCGTCCTGAACAACGACCCCGACCGCCGCGTCCTGTCCCAAGGACTGGTCGAACTCGCCGTCTCCCAGGGTTATCGAGGCGACTGGTCCGGACTCTTCGCCGGCCTGGTCATGGCCATGCTCCCCGTCCTGGCCGCCTACATCATCTTCCAACGCCAAGTCGTCCAAGGCCTCACCGCCGGCGCCGTCAAATAACCACCCCGGCAACCACTCCCGGACACCGACCTCGGCGACACCCGAACAACAGCAGGACCCCAACGCGCGGCACCCTTGTGGGGGGTGCCGCGCGTCGGCGTTCCCGAGGGGCTCCTCCACCCCGCCACGAGGCCCCGACCGCTCAGGGACCGTACGCTTCCCGGCGCACCGAGCCGCAGGCGCGCAGACGCGGGGTGAGCTTCCCGTGCCGGGCCAGGCTCCGGATGCCCACGGTGCGGGAGTCGGGGACACCCACCGCTCCGGTCCAGGCCTCGATCACCGGCTCCGGAGAGGCGGAGACGATCCAGACCTCGAAGCGGGCGGCCCGCAGCGTACGGATCAACTCGCGCTGCTGGGCGCAGTACCGCACCCAGGCGGTGACCCGTTCCGAACCGACCTGCTGCTCGGCGCCGACGGGCGCGTCGCCGATGTCGTTCTTGATGACGGTGTTGTCCCAGCCGAAGAGGGCGACCGGCCGCCGGCCTGGACGTTCGCCCTGCTGTCCGCCGCAGCGGCCGTAGGCGTGAATGACCTGATACCGGCGCCTTCGAAAGGTGGGGCGGAAGGGCCTTTACCGGAGAGGGAGTTCCGGGGCGTACGTCATCGGGGCCGGTCGGCCGCCCGTTCAGGAAGGGTCGGCGGCGGGCTCGGACGGTTCGGGCGGGAGCCAGCCGAGTTCCCTGGAGATGACCTCGGTGGTCTCCAGGAGCGTGGGCAGCAGCTTGCGCAGCTCCCCCAGGTCGGACTGCGTCTTGATGGCGGTGATGGAGATGCCGCCCGCCGCCGAGCCGGAGTGGTCCCAGACCGGTGCCGCGATGCAGTTGGACAGGGTCTCGTACTCGCCGTCGTCATAGGCCCAGCCCTGCCGGGCGACCTCGATGAGGCGTTCCTCGAAGGCGGTCCTGCTGGTCAGCGTGGTGTCCGTGTACTTCTCGAAGTCCGCCCCGGCGAGGATGCGTTCGCGTACCGCGCTGGGCACGTGCGCGAGATAGGCCTTGCTGACCCCGGCCGTGTGCACGGTGGCGTACCCGCCGATGCGGGTGTTCAGCCGGATCGAGCTGGGCGGCTCGATCTTGTCCACATAGACCAGGTGATCGCCCTGCGGGACCGCGAACTGGACGGTCTGGCCCACCCGTTCGCTGAGTTCGACGATGTGCGGGTGCACCACGGTCCGCAGGTCGAACTGCTCCAGCGCCGATTCGGCCAGCGCGGCGAGCCGGAAGCCGACGCCGTAGCGGCCGCGCTCGTCCTTGCGGATCAGGCCCCCCGCGATGAGGGTCTGCACGAGCCGCAGCGCCGTGGTCCGGTGCACCCCCCACAGCTCGGAGATCTCGCGGAGTTCACGGGGCCGCCGGCTGCAGAATTCCAGCACCTCGATCGCCCTGCTGACCGTCTGCGCCACCATGCCTCCTGAAGCCCCGCGCCCTGGCGCCATTCTAGTGCGCCACCCGTCCCCGACCCGTCTGCGTACGGGCCCGTCCGGGCCCCTCAGCCGAAGTACTGGCCGCCGTTGACGTCCACCACCGTCCCGGTGACATACCCGGAGTCGGCGGAGGCCAGCCACAGTGCGGGCCCCGCCACGTCCTCGGGGGTACCCGCCCGGCCCGCCGGAATGGTGGTGAGCGTCTCCCGCTTGGAGGCCTCCGTGGTGAAGGTGTCGTGGAAGGGGGTGGCCTCGATGAAGCCGGGGGCGAGCGCGTTCACCGTGATGCCGCGCGGGGCCAGCTCCTTCGCGAGGCTCCGGGTGAAGCCGAAGACCGCGGCCTTCGAGGTCGCGTAGGCGAGGGCCCCGGGGTGGCCGCCGTTGCGTCCGGCGAGCGAGGCGATGTTGATGACGCGTCCCGCCCCGGCGGTCATCAGCGGCACGGCCCGCTGGGTGAAGAGGAACATGCTGTCCAGGTTCACCGCCAGGATCCGGTGCCAGAGCTTCAGGTCGAGTTCGCCTATCGTGGCGCGCTGCACCAGGCCCCCGACGTTGTTCACCAGGATGTCCAGGCCGCCGGTCTCCTCCCGTACGGTGCGGACGGTCTGGGCGACCTCGGTCTCGGAGGTGGCGTCGGCGGCGAGCGCCAGGGCGGGGCGGCCGGAGGCCTCGGCGAGGGCGTCCAGGAACTCTGCCGAGGGCTCGTGGCTGCGGTAGGTGAGGGCGATACGCGCACCGGCCCGGGCGTAGGCGAGGGCGATGCCCTGTCCGATGCCGATGCCGCCGCCGGTGATCAGCGCGGTCCGGTCGGCCAACTGCCGTGTCATGTCGGGTTCTCCCAGGGGTGAGGGTGGGGTCGGGTGGAAGGCCGCGGTCATGCGCCGCGGTCGGGTGCGCTCAGCGCCGGACCGCCGTACGGGTCGCGGGGCGGTCGGCGGCGGGTATGCGCGGGGCGGCGGTGCCCTCGGGGCGCGAGGCCGCGAAGCGGTGGACGAGGAGCCCGGTGACGGCGAGGCAGGCGGCCAGGGCCACCAGGGCGATGCGCAGGTCGCCGGTACCGCTCTTGATCAGGCCGACGGCATAGGGGGCGACGAAGCCGCCGACATTGCCGAGCGCGTTGACCAGGCCGAGTCCGGCCGCCGCGGCGGCGCCCGCGAGTGCCGCGGAGGGCATCGCGAGGAAGGGGGCGACGGCCGCGTAGATGCCGATCGCGGCCAGGGAGAGGGAGGCGAGCGCGGCCACCGGGCTCACGGCGAGCAGGAAGGCCGCCCCCACCAGACCGACCGCGGCGAGCACCAGGCTGACGCTCGCGTGCCAGGCGCGGCGGCCGGTGCGGTCGGCGCGCCTGCTCCAGTAGTAGACGCAGGGCACGGAGACCGCGTACGGGATCATTGTGATCAGGCCCAGCTGGGTGCTGCTGTAGCCGCCGATGGCGTCGACGATGGTCGGCAGCCAGAGGCCGAGGCCGTAGATGCCGCACACCATGCCGAAGTTGAGCGCTCCGTACACCAGGGACCTGCGGTCCTTCAGGCCCGCGAGGAATCCGGTGCGGCCCGCGGCGGGGGTGGCCGCGGCCTCGGCGTCCAGGGTGCGGGTCAGCCAGTCGCGTTCGGGTTCGCTCAGCCAGCGCGCCTCGGCGGGCCGGTCGGTGAGCAGCAGCGGGGCGAGCAGTCCGAGCAGCACCGCGGGGGCGCCCTCGACGAGGAAGACCCACTGCCAGCCCTGGAGGCCCAGGGCCCCGTCGAGGTTGAGCAGCAGCCCGGAGAAGGGGGCGCCCAGGGCGTTCGCCACCGGCTGCGCGAGGACGAAGACGCCGAGCGCGGCGACCCGCTGCGCCACCGGGAACCAGAGCGTGAAGTAGAAGAGCACGGCGGGGAAGAAGCCGGCCTCCGCGGCACCGAGCAGGAAGCGGATCACATGGAAGGAGGCCTCGCCCCGCACGAAGGCCATCGCCACCGCCATGATCCCCCAGCTGACGAGGATGCGGGCGATCCAGCGGCGGGCGCCGTAGCGGTACATGCCCGCGTTGCTGGGGACCTCCATCAGCACATAGCCGATGAAGAAGATCCCGGCCCCGAGCCCGTAGGCGGCATCGCTCAGGCCGAGGTCCTCCTCCAGTCCCGCGCGGGCGAATCCGACGTTGTTCCGGTCCAGGTACGCGATGAAGTACAGGAGGACGATCACCGGCAGGATGCGGCGGCGCACCTTGCGGATCGCCTGCTCCGGGATGCCCTGGTCGTCGGCTGGGCGGGTGGCGTGATCGAACACTGCGGCTCCTGGTCCTCCGGGCTGCCCGTACGTCCCTGAACGAGCGGCGCGAATCCTCAAGGTACGCAGAGCGCACTGGCTGTGCAATAGATGCACAGCCGGATTCTTCTCGGGGTTCTCCCTCCCGCCCGATCCGACTCCGCGGGCACCGGCCCTCTCGACTGCCCTGCCGGCGCTCGACCTTGGGCGGAAGTGCCCTGTTCAGGCGGGTGCGGACCGGCCCGCCCAGGCCGCTCCGGGCGGGCATGTCCGGCGGGGCGGCCGCGGCCAGGGCCCGTTGTCAGTGGTGGCTGGCATGCTCGGTTCTCACGCAGAGCTACTCGCCGCTCACCCACGGCGTCCGCTCGGCCTGCCCGCTCGCACGTGAACCGGAGACGTCATGCCCACCCAGCCCCCGCCGCCCCCGCACCGCCCCGACCCCGGGACCTCCGAGTCCGAACAGCTCCTGTTCGGCGGCCCCTTGCGCTACGACCTCGGCTGGAGCAAGCACGAGGACGCCTTCCTCCAACTCGGTTTACGCGCCATGGTCACCCGCCTGCCGTCCATGCTCGCCACCACCGCGCGGCTGGCCTGGCAGGCCGACCGGAACGCCCTGCGCCTGGTGACCGCGGCGGAGGTCGGACGCGGGATCGCGCAGGCCGTGGGGCTGGTCGCGGTCAACCGGGTCCTCGCCCACCTCCTGGGCGAGGGCACCACCGCCGAACGCCTCGGCGCCGCGGGGCCCGCGCTCGCCGTCGCCGGGCTGACCGCCGTGGCGGGCGCCGCCCTGCGGGCCCTGTCCACCGCGGGTACGGGGCAGTTGGAGCCCAAGGTCGAGCGGGTGGCGACCGAGAAGTACCTCGCGCACACCGCCAACGTCGAGCTGGAGGCGGTCGAGGACGAGGAGTTCCACAAGCTCCTGGACAGCGCCGCCTTCGGGGCCAGTTCGGCCCGCCGCATGATCAAGTACTGCCAGAACCTCATCAACGCGCTGCTCTCGCTGATCGCCGCCACCGGGGTGCTCACCGTCCTGCACCCGGTGCTGCTGCCGATCCTGCTCGCCATGACGCTGCCCAGCGCCTGGGCCGCGCTGACCATCGCACGGCGGCGGTACCACTCCTTCCACACCTGGGTGCAGCACTCACGGGCCGGGCAGCTGCTCAGCCGCCTGCTGATCTCCACCGACGCCGCCCCGGAGATCCGGGTGCACCAGGTCGGACCCTTCCTGCTGCACCACTTCCGGGCCATGTCGCAGACCCAGGAGACGGAGCAGAAACGGCTGGCCCACCTGGCCGCCCGTACCGGCCTGATCGCCGCGGCCTTCAGCGGAGTCGCGGCCCTCGCCGCCTACGCCACCCTCGCCACCCTGCTGTGGACCGGCGCCATGGCGCTCTCGGTGGGCGGCACCGCCGTCCTCGCCATCCGGACCGGCGCCGCCAGCCTCGACAGCCTGGTCGTCCAGCTCAACCACTGCCACGAGGAGAGCCTGTTCGTGGCCGACCTGTTCCGGCTCTGCGCGGAGGCCGAGCAGCGGGCCATCCCGGTCGGCGGGTGCTCCCTGCCCGCGCGGCCCGCCGCCATCCGCTTCGAGCAGGTCTCCTTCACCTACCGGGGCAAGGACAACTCCCGCGCGCTGGACGGGGCCAGCCTGACCATCCCCACCGGGAAGGTCGTCGCCCTCGTCGGGGAGAACGGCAGCGGCAAGAGCACCCTCGTCAAACTGCTCAGCGGGCTCTACCAGCCGGACTCGGGTCGCATCCTGTGGGACGGCACCGACGCCAGGGAGGCCGACCGGCAGGAGCTGGTCTCCCGGATCGCCGTCGTCGGACAGGACTTCTACCGCTGGCCGTTCACCGCGTCCGTGAACGTGGGCATCGGCCGGCCCGACACCGCGCCCGACCCGCAGCGGCTCGGCACGGCGGCCGCCTACGCGGGCGCCGAGGAGCTGGTGAGCGGACTGCCGCGGGGCTGGAACACCCTGCTGGCCCGCGGGTACAAGGGCGGCCACCAGCTCTCCGGCGGGCAGTGGCAGCGCCTGGGTCTGGCCCGCGCCCACTACCGCGCCGGGGACGTGCTCATCGTCGACGAGCCCACCTCCGCCCTCGACGCCCGGGCCGAACAGCAGCTCTTCGAGCAGATCCGCGCCCTCGCGGACGCCGGCCAGACCGTCATCCTCATCACCCACCGCCTGGGCTCGGTACGGGCGGCGGACCTCATCCACGTCCTGGAGGACGGCCGGGTGGTCGAGAGCGGCACCTTCGAGGAACTGCTCTCCGCCGAGTCCGCCGGTCCCGGCGCCTTCCGCGCGCTGTACGAGATCCAGGCCGCACAGTACGCGGGTGCCGTCAAGGTCCCCGAGCCCGCGGCGCCGCCCGTCGACGAGGTGGCCTGAGCGGCGGGCCGGGCGAGGACAGGGCCCTGGGGGCGCGGAGCGAGGAGAACGGAGAATTTCGTGCCGGTATTACGCGCCGAATTCACCTGCCCGTTCCCGGGGCTCGAATTCGGTTTCCGGGAATTCACCGCACCCCGGCGTCACCGTCCGTCCAAGCTCACCCGGACATTTCGTTGCCAAATTAACTTCCGAAAATTGTCGGATCATCAGATGCTTCATGTCGAGGCAATACTGACGCATCCATGAACTCCCCTGACCAGCAATGATGCGCGCAAGAGTGAACGACCGTGACCAGCCCGCATTTACTCGCGTTCACCAGGCGTCACACCCTCGGGCGGGGCAAGCCGCCCGGGACCCACGAAAGGAAAACAATGAACGCGATCACCTTCGAGGAGCTTGACGGTCTCACCGGCGAGCTGCTGCCCGAGCGCGCTGTTCTGTCCACCGTTGTTCCGTTCAACAACGCCGGTGGCCACGACGGCGGCGGCTCCAGCTCCAGCGCTGTCGCGCTGGGCGGTGGCGACAGCGGCAACCACGGCGCCATCTCCTCGTCGGCGTGCCAGGCGCAGCAGGTCCACGGCACCCCCGGTCTCGTGGGCGCCCTCGGCCTGGGCTCCAACAACCCGAGCGCCAGCCTGACCTGCGTCCCGACCTCGCTCGCGACGTACTGACAGTTCCTTTGAAACCGGGGAAGGCACGGCGGCGACGCCGGGCCTTCCCCGGTCCCATAGGGACCGGGGCCCACGCCTGCCGTCCGGCTCACGGCGGACCGCGGTACGGCGCCCCCGCGGATCCGGACCGGGTCCCGGCGCACCGTGCCCGATCCGCCGTCACGGGACTTCCCGCGCCCCCGGTCCCCGCGTCGCGACCCACCGGAAAAAGGAACACCACATGACCGCCGTCAGTTACCGGGAACTCGCGTCCCTCGACGGGGAGTTGCTGCCACCGCGCATGCTGCTCTCGCTCGTCGACGTGACCTTCGGCAACCGCAGTCACGATGTCAGCCAGCCCCAGGACAACGGTCAGGGCGGAGGCGGCCCCCAAACCGGAGGCGGCCCCCAGCCCGGTGCGAGCCCCCAGGGCGGAGGCGGCAACACCACCGTCGCCTACGCCTGCCAGGCGACCACCACCCAGGGCACCCCCGGACTCATCGGCTCGCTCGGACTCGGCCAAGGGCCCAGCAGCAGCATGACCTGTGTGCCCGCCGCCGTCGTGAGCAACTGACCGCCCGGCTCCCGGCCCCCGTGGCGTTCTCAGGGCCCGGCACCTGAGCCGCGCCGTCCCGGCCCGTCCGTGACGGCACCCCCGGGCGGCGGGCGTAACCGGCGCGGGGGCCGGATCGTTCGCCCTGTCGAGCCTTCGCGCCCGATGCCCTCGCCGGCGCCTGTGACAGCCCACCGTTGGAGATCGTCATCAATACGCGAGTGTCCAGCCCCCCGGACCAGACCGCTCAGCTCACCGCCTGGGCCGTACCGAGGCTCACCGAAGGCACCGAACTGGTGGGCGAGTTCGCGGGATCCGGATACCGCGTCCCGCCGCACCTCGTACACCGCTACGACGGCCAGGTCATCCACCTGCCCCCGCTGCTCTACCAGGCGACCAAGCTGCTCGCGGAGCTGGAGTCCGCCGGGGCGCGAAAGCCCCGCGACGGGCAGGCCGCCATGGCGAGGGTGGCGGCGCAGCTCAGCCAGGCCACCGGACGGGCCTTCACCGCCGAGCACATCGCCTATCTGATCGACAAGAAGCTCGCCCCGCTCGGGATCGCCCGCTACAGCGACGGCTCGCCGCCCGACATCCCCACCGCCAACAGCTTTCTGGCCCTGCGCTTCCGCAAGGCCGTGCTCTCCGAGCGGGCCACCTGGTTCATCAGCGGCCTCTTCGCCTGGCTCTTCCAGCCGCTGGTCCTGATGGCCGTGGTCGCCACCGTGATGGTCGGCGAGGTCTGGGTCTTCATGAGCCAGAACGTCGGCGGCGCGGTCGCGACCACCATGGCCAAGCCCAACTCGGTGCTGATCGTGGTCCTCCTGACGCTGGCCTCGGCCGCCTTCCACGAGTGCGGGCACGCCGCGGCCTGCCGGTACAGCAAGGTCAAACCCGGCGTCATGGGCTGCGGCATCTACCTGGTGTGGCCCGCCTTCTACACCGATGTCACCAACTCCTACCGGCTCGGGCGGGCGGGACGGCTGCGGTGCGACCTCGGCGGTGTCTACTTCAACGGCATCTTCATCTGCGGACTGATCCTGCTCTATCTGCAGACCGGTTCGCCGGTGATCCTCGCGGCGATCCTCTTCACCAACCTGGAGATGGCCCAGCAGCTGCTGCCCACGCTGCGCTTCGACGGCTACTACATCGTCTCCGACCTGGTCGGCATCCCGGACCTGTTCAAGTACATCGGGCCGATCCTGCGCCGCGCGGTGCTGCGCAAGCCCGCGGACGCGCGCCTCGACGCGCTGAAGAAGTGGCCGCAGATCGTGGTGACCGCCTGGGTGCTCACCGTACTGCCCGCCATCGCCGTTCAGTTGGGCATCGTGGTGACCCGGCTGCCCCAGTGGACCGGGGCCGCCTGGCAGTCCACCAGCGACCTCGCGGGCGGGGCGCTCAGCGGCGGCAACCCGGTGCTCGGGGTGCTCTCCGCCCTGGTGCAGATCCTCCTCCTGCTGCTGCCGCTGTTCGGTGTCGTCCTGATCCTCTGGCAGTTGACCAGCGCCCTGGTGCGCTTCCTCTTCCGGCGCTATGTGGCGCAGGAGAAGCGGGAGCGGATGGGCGCCTGGTTCGGTGCGCGGCGCCGGGTCTGGTTCGTCCTCGGACTCGCCCTGTGCGCCTGCCTGGTGGGGGTGCTGTCCTGGGCCCTGACGCCGAAGCCGGACCACTCCCCCTCGGTGGCCACCCGCCCCTGGACGCCGCCCGCCGAGGGCCAGGCCTCCCCGTCTCCCTCGCCCCGCGATCCGCGCCCCTCGGAGCCCGCCCGGGACCAGGACACCGGCGCCGCACAGGAGCGGAACGGAGCGGACACCGCGCCGCCCCCTCCCGGGCCGTCCGCCCCCGCCCAGCAGGGCACGGACGCGGGAGGCCCCGCCCAGGAGGAGCCGGCGGCGAGCGGTCCGAGCAGCGCCCCGGGTGGCGGCGCGGGGGACGACACGCCGCACGCCAGGCCGAGTTCGCCCGGCCCCCGCGAGGACGAGGGCGAGCGGGAGCCGAAGCCCCGGCCCTCGGAACGCCGCTGCACCACGATCCTCGACCTGCCGCTCGGCCCCCTGCTCTGCCGGTGAGCCCGCGCCCCGGCACCCCCCGGGGCGCGCGGAGGTGACTCCCGTATCTCCCAACGCAGGGGGTCAGGGCCGTACGTCGCCGCCGGAACCGCCAGGCTCTTCCAGGTCACCCGTACCGGACTCACCCGGCTCGCCCTCCAGCCCTTCGAGGTCTCCCACGTCGCCCCACAGGCCCTCGGCCGCCGTCTCCCCGGTGCCGCCGAGGGCCTGTTCGGTCCAGATGGTCTTGCCGGCGTCTCCGTAGCGGCTGCCCCAGCGGTTGGTGAGCTGGGCGACCAGGAAGAGCCCGCGGCCGCCCTCGTCGGTGCTGCGTGCCTGGCGCAGCCTCGGCTGGCTCTCGCTGGAGTCGCCGACCTCGCAGATCAGCACCCGGTCGCGGATGAGCCGCAGCGCGACCGGGCCTGCGGCGTAGCGGATGGCGTTGGTGACCAGTTCGCTGACCACGAGTTCGGTGCTGAAGGCCAGCGCGTCGAGCCCCCAGTCGGTGAGCCGGCCGAGCGCCGCCTCGCGGGCGTCCGCGACCGCCGCGGGTTCCGGCGGGAACTGCCAGGAGGCGACGTCCCGTCCGGGTACCCGGCGGGTGCGGGCGAGGAGCAGCGTCACATCGTCCTGCCGCCCCGGCGCCGCGCGTACGGGGGCGAGGAGTGCGTCCGCGGTCTCCTGGAGCGGGCGTCCCGGCCGCCCGGCCCGGGCGATCCGTGCGCACAGCTCCTCGCCCGCGGACCGGCCGCCGTGGCCGTCGTCGGTGAAGCCGTCGCTGTACAGCACGAGCACGCTGCCCTCGGGGAGTTCGACCTCGGTCTGCGCGAAGGGCATGCCGCCGACGCCGAGGGTGGGGCCCGGTTCGACCTCGACCAGCTGGACCGTGCCGTCCGGCCGCAGCACCGCGGGGGCGGGGTGCCCGGCGCTCGCCATCCGGCAGTGACCGGTGACCGGGTCGTACACCGCGTAGAGGCAGGAGGCTCCCACGGTGTCGGAGTGCTCGGCCTCCTCGGCGATGCGGACGACCAGGTCGTCGAGGCGGACGAGGAGTTCGCCCGGTGGCAGGTCGAGGTCGGCGAGGGTCTGCACGGCGGTGCGCACCCGGGCCATGGTGGCGGCGGCGTTCAGCCCGTGCCCGATCACATCGCCGAGGACGAAGGCCGTACGCAGCGAGGACAGCGGCAGCGCGTCGAACCAGTCGCCGCCGACACTGGCGCCCCCGCCCGCGGGCAGGTACCTGCCGACGGTCTCGGCCGCGGCGGAGCTGGTGGCGAGCGGCGGCAGCAGGCTCTTCTGGAGGAGTACGGCCAGATTGTGCTCGCGGGTGTAGCGGCGGGCGTTGTCCATGCTGAGGGCGGCCCGCGCCACGATCTCCAGGAGCAGCTCGGCGTCCTCCTCGTCGTAGACGAAGGGGGTGTGGGTGCGCTGCACCTGGACGTAGCCGAGCAGCCGGCCGCGGGCGAGGAGGACCGCGCCCATCGCGGTGTGCAGGTCCTCGGGGGTGATCGAGGCGGCCTCGGGTCCGCCGCCGAGCAGGGCGAGGTGCTCGGCGCGGCTGCGGGTGATCAGCGCCTCGCCGTTCTCCATGCGGCGGAAGTCCGGCCCGGTGGGCAGCCGCGGCAGCGGGGCACCGATCCCCCGCTGGTCCGCGGGCCAGCTCCCGGTGGCGCTCTTGGCGGCGGTGCGCCGGACCCTGATCTCGGTGCCGATGGCGCCGGGCGGCGGCTCGGCGCCCTGGGCCATGTTCTCGACGATCTCCACGCTCGCGAGGTCCGCGAAGCCCGGCACCAGGAGGTCGACCAGGTCGCGGGCGGTCTGCTCGATGTCGAGGGAGGCGCCGAGATTGCGGGAGGCGCGGTAGACCAGGTCGAGGCGCTTGCGGGAGCGGTAGCGCTCGGTGACGTCGACCAGGGAGGTGAAGACGCCGGTGGGCCGCCCGTCGAGCCCGTCCAGGCGGACCGCCGTGAGGGAGACGAAGCGGTCGTTCTCGCCCGGGGTGCGCGCCCGCAGCACACCGGCGGTGTCCACCAGGGGCTCACCGCTGTCGATGACCTGCCGCAGCAGTTCGCCCGCGGTGCCGGTGCCGTCCAGGCAGGGGGTGTCGACGAGCGGGTCGCGGCCGTCCGGGCCGATCCGTCCGGCCCGCAGGGCGGCGGGGCTGGCGTGGCGTACCCGCAGGTCGAGGTCGTGGACGGCGGTCTGCCAGCGGTCCTGGCCGAGCACCGCCCGGCCGAGCGCGGTGGCGGCGCCCCAGCGCTCCATCTCCTCCTCGGGCACGCCGAGGGCGAGGAGGGCGCCCCGCTCCCCGGAGAGCGGCAGCGGGCGCACCCAGACCTCGGCGGGCCGCCCGCCGCGGCGCCGCAGCCGGAGCCACCGGCCGCCGGGCACGGGGCTCGGGCGCGCCCCGGGCGGATGCGGCAGGACCAGGGCGCGGGCCGCGGTTCCGGTCAGCTCGGCGCTGCTTCGGCCGAGCAGCCGGGCCGCCGCCTCGGTGACATGGGTGAAGCGGCCCCGCGCGTCGAGGACCGCCACCACCGCGCCCTCGAACGGCGCCGGGGGCGGGACGGGCCGACGACTGCTCATGCCATCTCTCCGGGGCCGGTGCGCACCTGTCCCCCAGTCTGCCGCGAGCGGGCGGGGGCGGCGCGCCGGGTGGCCACGGGCTCAGAGGGCGTGCAGCGCGGGCAGCAGCTCGCGTTCCGCCCAGTCGAGGAAGGCGGGCTGGCTCTCACCGCCGATCTGGACGAGGGCGACCTCGGTGAACCCGGCCTCCACATAGGGGCGCACCGCGGTCACGAAGTCCTCCGTACGGTGGCCGCAGGGGATGGAGGCGGCCACGTCCTCCTCGCGGACGAACTGGGTGGCGCCCGCGAAGGCCTCGGTGGTGGGCAGTTCGGAGTTGACCTTCCAGCCGCCGCCGAACCAGCGGAACTGCGCGTGGGCGCGCTTGACCGCGGTGTCCCGGTCGGGGTCGTAGCAGACCGGGAGCTGGCCCACCCGCGGTTTGCCCTCGCCGCCGAAGCGGTCGAAGGCGGCGACGAGTTCGGGCTTCGGCTCGGTGGCGATCAGCAGGTCGGCGAGTTCCCCGGCGAGTTCGCAGGAGGCGTTGCCGGAGACCGCGATGCCGATCGGGGGCGGGTCGGCGGGGCGGTCCCAGAGGGTCGCGGACTCCACGTCGAAGTGGGGGCCGTGGTGGTTGAGGGTGCCGCCCTCGAAGAGCTGCCGGATGATCTGCACCGCCTCGGCGAGCTTCTCCTGCCGCTCCACGACGCCGGGCCAACCGCCGCCCACCACATGCTCGTTGAGGTTCTCGCCCGAGCCGAGGCCGAGCCGGAAGCGCCCCTCGCTGAGCAGGTGCACGGTGGCCGCCTTCTGCGCGACGACGGCCGGGTGGTAGCGGGTGGTCGGGCAGGTCACGTACGTCATCAGCGGGATGCGGGTGGTCGCCTGCGCGGCGGCGCCGAGGACGCTCCAGGCGTAGGGGGCGTGCCCCTGCTCGGCGAGCCAGGGCGAGTAGTGGTCGGAGGTGACGGAGAAGTCGAAACCGGCCTGCTCGGCGCGGACCAGGTGCGCGACAAGGTCCCGCGGCCCGGCCTGCTCGGTCATCATCGTGTAGCCGATGTCCACCATGTCCTCAGCCCTTCCGGTCGTACGGGCGGTCGCCTGCGCGCGTACGGGTGCCCGGTACGTGCCTGCGCACACGGGCTGCCGCGCACCGGCGTGGCCCCTCGCGGACAGCGGGCGCGGACCGGGCGGCGGACGCGGCGCACCGGTGCGGGCGCCGCGCACGCGCCCCCGGCCGCGCGCCTGTCGCTCTTCACCGTCGCACGGCCGGGCGGTGCGTGCAGGCTCAGCGGGCCGGGGGCGGGCCCTGGGCCTCAGGCGTGGCGGATCTGCATGATCGCGACGCGGGCGTCGTGTCCGTCGACGTGCATCGGGACGCTCGCGGTGCGGTTCAGCCGCAGCTCGGTGCCGTTGGTGCCGGGGAGCCAGGCGATCTGGTCGATGCCCTTGGCGAAGGCGCGCTTCTCCTGGCCGGGGACGAGCAGGGGCAGCGGGGTGCGGTTGACGTCGCCGGTCCAGATCACCGGGTAACCCTGGGCGTGCCAGTGGGCGAGGACCTTGTCGCGGTGCGCGGTGAAGTGCTGCTGCCACATCTTGTCGCGCCAGGCCTCGGCGGGGTCCTCCTTGCCGTTCCAGGCCCCGGCGACGTAGTGGGTGTTGGCGAAGACGAACTTCACCTGGGGGTCCGCCGCGAGCTCCAGTACCGCCTCGGTGAGGACGCGGTGCGGGGAGACATGGGCCTTGCCGCCGTGGGCCCAGGTGACGCGGTGGGCGGTGACGTTGAAGGCGGTCGGGACGGAGATCGGGACGCGGGAGGCGGTCTTGTCGCCGACGAAGAGGTTGCGGTAGGCGCCGCCGAAGTGCTTGCCGATGAATCCGGCCTCCTTGCCGTCGGCGTCCCCCTCGCCGATCTCCTGCCAGCCCACCAGGGGCTGGGCGAGCGCGCCGTCGACGGTCACCGCGTGGCGTACGTCGCGGATGGCCCGCTCGCGTTCGGCGAGGTGCTCGCGGCCGATGTTGGCGGTGACCACCACCAGGCGGTGCCAGGCGCCGGCGGCCCGGGCCCGCGCGGGACGGGTGCCCCTGTTCCCGGCGGCCGCGGTGCCCGCTCCCGCCGCACCGGCCAGGACGCCCGCCGTGCCCAGTGCGGCGCCGCCGCCGAGTGCGAGGGCGCGCCTCCTGCTGAGCGATTCCATGCCTGCCCCTTCCCTTGGCCGTCGCCGCGGGCCCCGGGCCTGCCGGGCCCCGCGGTCGTGATCAGGAGCGGCCATATTGTCAGGGGCACGCCAACCGCCGGAAGAGGGCACCCGGCCCCGGGGGGGCAGGCTCCGAGAGGCCTACCCCTGCACGTACTCCCGCGCCGCCGTGTTGATCGCCCGGCTGTCCAGGACGCGCGGCCCGGTGCCGCCGCGGCGGCTGACCACGAGCATGGCGCGGCCGACGTTCTCGGTGGTGGTGACATGGGCGGGCCCGAGGAGGCGCAGCACCGGGTAGAGCCAGGAGGTCGCCAGGTAGAAGAGGCGGTACCAGCGGGTGCGCGAGCGGGCGCCGTGCAGGGGCTTGATGAAGCCCGGCCGGAACATGTACGCCTCGAAGTCCCGGGCGAGCAGGGCGTTCTCGGTACGGCCCTTCACCCGGGCCCACATCCGGCGGCCCTGCTCGGTGCCGTCGGTGCCCTCCCCCGAGACGTACACGAAGGCCAGCTCGGGCTTGGCCGGCAGCGCGCGGGCCGCGGCGAGGGCGTAGTCGTAGGTGACGGTGGTGTACTCGCGCTCGTCGTAGCCCGCCGCGGAGACGCCGAGGCAGAAGAAGCAGGCGTCGGTGTCGGCGAACTCGGCGGTGAGCGCGGAGAAGTCGGTGAAGTCCTGGTGCCGCAGCTCGCGGAGCTTGGGGTGCGAGACGCCGAGCGGCGCGCGGACCACGGCACGCACCGAGGCGACGCCTTCGTCGCGCAGGCACTCGCGCAGCACCCCCTGTCCGACCATGCCGGAGGCGCCGAAGAGAAGTACGTGCACGGGGCCCTCCCGGGCGGTGGGGTGCGGCGGCTCCGGCAGCGCGCCGGTGCCGGTGGCGGCCGGGACCCGGACGGTACCAGCAGCCGGCGCCCGCGATGAGCCGCCCCCGCCGCGCGCCTCAACCGGTGGTGGCCATGAACTCCCGCAGGACCGCGACCAGTTGCTCCGGCTGGTCCTCGGCGATCAGGGTGCGCGTGTCCGCGATCTCGTGCAGGCGGCCCTGCGGCAGCAGTGCGGCGAGCCTGCGCCCGTGGGCCCGCGGCATCATCAGGTCGTCCGCCGCCCAGACCACGAGGGCGGGCTTGTCGAAGCCGGTCAGGCCCTCGGCCGCCTCGGTCAGCTCGGATCTGCGGACGCCCTTGTTGTAGCGCCGGAAGTCGTGGCGGATCGCCGGGTCGGTGCGCAGCGGGCGCAGCCATCCCTCGGCGATCTCGGCGGGCACCGGGCGCCTGGTGAGTGCGCCGAGGCCCACCGGCAGCCGCCGCAGCGCCCTGAGGCCGAGCACCCGCGCGAGGAGCGGCACCCCGCCGGGCACCCGGCAGGCGAGGGAGAGCATCTTGCCGGGCAGTCCCGGCGGATAGTTGTCGAAGGCCTCGCAGGAGACGAGGACGAGGCGGGCGAGGCGCTCGGGGTGCCGGACGGCGACGGTCTGCGCGCGTCCGCAGTCGCTCTCCACCAGGGTGACCTCGCGCAGGTCGAGCCGTTCCAGGAACTCGGCGACGAGCGCGATGACGGTGTCCGGGGAGAGCGGCACCCGCGGGTCCATCGGCCTGCGGTGCGCGCCGTAGGGCAGGGTGGGCGCAAGGACGCGGTAGTCGCCGCGCAGTTGCGGGACCACCTTGCGCCAGACGCTCGCGTCGTGGACCAGTCCGTGCAGCAGGACGATCACCGGGCCGGTGCCGCCGGTGTCCTCGTAGGCGACGGGTCCCGCGGTCAGGTCGATCTCCGGCATCGGCGCGCCTTTCGGCCCTCGCGCTGGGCGGGGCACCCTCGCTCGTGCGTCAGGCCAACTCTAGGACGTGCCCGGTACGGGCGTGAGCGCGGCGCTCTCACGGGCTGTCGCGGGCCGGGGACGCCGCGTGCGCGGGAGGGCCGAAGGTCCCGGCCGGTGTGTGACGGGAGCCTCTCCCCGTTCCGCTGCGGGCCTTCGTAAGGTGGGCGGAGGAATGCCCGCTGTGGAACGGACCGAGGGCCTTGTACGAACTCACCAGACTCCCCACGTGGCGTGTCGAGCTGCCGCACACCGCGGCAGCCGTGCCCGTCGCGCGCTCCCTGGTGCGTACGGCGCTGGCGGAGCTCGAACACGGCGCGGACTGCGACACCGCGGAACTCCTGACGGCCGAGCTGGTCGCCAACGCCGTGGAGCACAGCTCGGGGGACGCCCCCATCGAACTCGTCGTGGAGGTCCTGCCGACCGGCTGCCAGGTCGAGGTGCACGACCGCAACCCGGAGCCGCCGGGTGACATGTCCTACCCGGGACCGGCCGAGGAGCCCGACCCGTGGCTGGAGCACGGCCGGGGCCTGCTCCTGATCCGCACGCTGAGCCTGTCCTGCGGCCACCGCCCCACCGACTCGGGCAAGGCCGTGTGGTTCACGCTGCCCGCGATCCCCCAGCAGCGGCACCCGACCGCCTGAGCGGGAGCCGCTCCCGTACGGCCGCCGTCACCTGCCGCCGAGGGTGGCCACCAGGACCGCCTTGATGGTGTGCATCCGGTTCTCGGCCTCGTCGAAGACGACCGAGTGCGCGGACTCGAAGACCTCGTCGGTGACCTCCAGTGAGCTGAGGCCGTGGCGTTCGTGGATCTCCCGCCCGATCTTCGTACCGAGGTCGTGGAAGGCGGGCAGGCAGTGCAGGAACTTCACCTCCGGTTTCCCGGTGGCGCGCAGGACGTCCATGGTCACGGCGTAGGGCCGCAGCGCCAGGATCCGCTCGTCCCAGACCTCCTTCGGCTCCCCCATCGAGACCCAGACGTCGGTGGCGATGAAGTCGGCGCCCCGGACGCCCTCGGCGACCTCCTCGGTGAGGGTCAGCCGGGCGCCGCTCTGCTCGGCGAGGAGGCGGGCCCGGGCGATCACGGGCTCGGCGGGCCAGTAGGCCTCGGGCGCCACGATGCGGACGTCCATGCCGAGCAGGGCGCCGGTGATCAGGTAGGAGTTGCCCATGTTGAAGCGGGCGTCGCCGAGGTAGGCGAAGGCCAGCTCCGCCAGGGGGCGGTCGGCGTGCTCGGTCATGGTGAGGATGTCGGCCAGCATCTGGGTGGGGTGCCAGTCGTCGGTCAGTCCGTTGTAGACCGGGACGCCCGCGTGCGCGGCGAACTCCTCGACCTTCTCCTGGCTGTCCCCCCGGTACTCGATGGCGTCGAACATCCGGCCGAGCACCCGCGCGGTGTCCTTCACCGACTCCTTGTGGCCCATCTGCGAGCCCGC
Organism: Streptomyces sp. SCSIO ZS0520; assembly: GCF_025643355.1. NCBI lineage: Bacteria > Bacillati > Actinomycetota > Actinomycetes > Kitasatosporales > Streptomycetaceae > Streptomyces > Streptomyces sp. SCSIO ZS0520. The sequence goes on from NZ_CP092644.1 coordinate 1,014,430, forward strand.
TGGGTCGAGGTAGGTGGTGGTGGCGCCCTGGTCGGCCGCGGCGACCTCGAAGGCGCAGCGGGTCCGGGTGGAGGTCTTCTCGAAGATGAGCGCGATGTTCCTGCCCACCAGGCGCCGGGCCTCGCCGCCCGCCCGCTTGGCCGCCTTCAGCTCGGCGGCGAGCGCGATCAGGGAGCGGAACTCCTCGGCCTCGAAGTCGAGCTCCTTGAGGAAGTGGCGGCCGGCGAGGCCGGGCGGGACAGTCGCCATCGGGGCGCTCCTGGGTCGCACAGCAGACAAAGACAATGGAATTCTATACGGTGCGCCACATTTCTATGCGAGAAGGGCAGGTGACCGTCCTCACTATGACGGGCCGGCCCCCCGGTACCCCGGTGGACCGGCCCGCCGGGGACCGAACGGCGGACGCGCTCAGGACACGGCGTCGCGCTCGACCGGGCAGCTCATGCAGCGCGGTCCGCCCCGGCCGCGGCCGAGTTCGCTGCCGGGGATCTCTATGACCTCGATGCCCTGCTTGCGCAGATGCGTGTTGGTGGTCGCGTTGCGCTCGTAGGCGACCACCACGCCCGGCTCGACGGCGAGGACATTGCAGCCGTCGTCCCACTGCTCGCGCTCGGCGGCGTGCACGTCCTGGATCGCGGTGAGCACCCGGATCTCGTTGAGCCCGAGGGCCGCCGCGATCGCCCGGTGCATGTGCTCCGGCGGGTGGTCGGTGACCTTCAGCTCCTTGGCGTCCACCCCGGGTTCGATGCTGTACGAGCGCAGCATCCCGAGCCCCGCGTACTGCGTGAACGTATCGGCGTCGACCATGGTCATCACCGTGTCCAGATGCATGAAGGCACGGCGCTTGGGCATGTCCAGGGCCACGATGGTGCGGGCCGAACCGGCCGCGAAGAGCTTGTGCGCGAGCATCTCCACGGCCTGCGGGGTGGTGCGCTCGCTCATGCCGATCAGCACCGCGCCGTTGCCGATGACCAGGACGTCGCCGCCCTCGATGGTCGACGGATAGTCCGCCTGCCCCTCGGACCAGGTGTGGAAGGGGCCCGCGCTCTCCGCGGCGAACAGCGGGTGGTGCCGGTAGATGGCCTCGAAGTGCACGGTCTCGCGCTGCCGGGCCGGCCACCGCATGGCGTTGATCGAGACACCGTCGTAGACCCAGGCCGAAGTGTCGCGGGTGAAGAGGTGGTTGGGCAGCGGGCCGAGGAGGAAGTCGTCGAGCTCCATGGCGTGGAAGCGCACGGAGGTCGGCTCGGGGTGCTGCTCCAGGAACTCCCGCTTCGTCATGCCGCCGATGAGCACCTCGGTCAGCTCCGCCGCGCTCATCGTCTCGAAGGCGGCGCGCAGATGGTCGGTGGCGAGCGGCCCGTACTCCTTCTCGTCGAAGACCCGGTCCAGCACGAGGGACCGGGCCTTGGACAGCGCCACCGTCTCGCGCAGCAGATCGCCGAAGAGGTGCACGGTCACCCCGCGGTCGCGCAGCACATCCGCGAAGCCGTCGTGCTCCTGCCGGGCACGGCGTACCCACAGGACGTCATCGAAGAGCAGCGCGTCCTTGTTGCTGGGCGTGAGGCGTTTCAGCTCCAGGTCCGGCCGGTGGAGGATGACGCGGCGCAGGCGTCCGGTCTCGGAGTCGACGTGATATCCCATGGGGTCCATATTTCCCCGGCCGGGGGCCCGATGCGGGCCCTTCCACCGGAAAGTTGTGGGTCTGAGGCCGGTTTCCGTGATCAGCGTGTACGAAGCGGGGCCCCGCACCGGAGGTCTTCCTGCGCGGGGGCGACGAAGCGTGACGGGGCGGACGGGAGGGGTGAGCGGCCGGGCCCCCGCCGGAGCGGAGGGAGCCCGGCGGGAGCCCTCTCAGCTCAGCTGCGACTGGACCTGGCCGGAGATGAGTTCGAGATGGTCCAGATCGTCCAGGTCGAGGATCTGGAGGTAGATGCGCTCGGACCCGGCCTCCGCGTACTGGCCGATCTTGTCGACCACTTCGGCCGGTGAGCCCGCGAGCCCGTTGGCCCTCAGCTCGTCGACCTGGCGGCCGATGGCCGCGGCCCGGCGGGCGACCTCGGCCTCGTCCTTGCCGACGCAGGCGACCAGGGCGTTGGAGTACACCATCTCCCGCGGGGCCCGGCCCGCCTCCCGGACCGCCTCCCGCACCCGGCCGAACTGGCGGCGGGTGTCCTCCAGGGAGGCGAAGGGGATGTTGAACTCGTCGGCGTAGCGGGCCGCGAGCCGCGGGGTGCGCTTCGCCCCGTGGCCGCCCACCAGGACCGGCACCTTGGCCTGCGCCGGTTTGGGGAGCGCGGGCGAGTCGCTGAGCTGGTAGTGGCCGCCCTGGTGGGTGAAGGTCTCGCCGAGCGGGGTGCTCCACAGCCCGGTCACGATGGCCAGCTGCTCCTCCAGCCTGCCGAACTTCTCCTTCGGGAAGGGGATGCCGTACGCGGTGTGCTCCTCCTCGAACCACCCGGTGCCGAGGCCGAGTTCAACCCGCCCGCCGGACATCTGGTCGACCTGGGCGACCTGGATCGCCAGCACGCCGGGGAGCCGGAAGGTGCCCGCCGTCATCAGCGTGCCGAGGCGGATGCGGCTGGTCTCACGGGCGAGACCGGCGAGGGTGATCCAGGCGTCGGTGGGGCCGGGGAGCCCGTCCGCGCCTCCCATGCTCAGGTAGTGGTCCGAGCGGAAGAAGGCGTCGAAGTGCAGATCCTCGGTCGCCTTGGCGACCTTGAGCAGGGTCTCGTAGGTGGCGCCCTGCTGCGGTTCGGTGAAGATGCGGAGATCCATGCCTCCATCCTGCACTCCGCCCCGCCGTCGCTCCGCGCAGGCCGGGCCCGTGGTGCGGGGCGCGATCCGCACGGGTCGCGGTACGGGCCGCCGTCCCGTTCGCCGCGGCGCGCGGGGCCCATGTCCGCCCCGCCCGGCGGCGGTTCACCCCACCCACTCGGGGTCGGTCTGTATCTCCATCACGGCTCCCATCTCCACCACCGCGCGCCGGGTCACCCCGGGCCGGGCCCGTAAGGCGGGGCCGTGGCTGCCGCCGAGGCCGCCCGCGCCGCCTCCGCCGGACCCGGCCTCCTCCTCGGCCGGGTCCGGGTCGCCCGCCGACTCCGTGAGCGCGTGCTCGCGGTCGGTGAGGCGGCGCAGCATCTCCAGGATCCGGTCCTGGCACTCGTCGGCGGCGTCGATGGCCTCCATGCACTGCCAGTAGATCCTGTCCTCCGCCGCCGTCGAGGCGATGCCGACCAGGGCGATGCCCACCTCTCCCAGCAGTGCGCCGAGGCCGGTGAGGGTCTCGCGCGCGTCCGGGATCTCGGACAGCTGCGCGGCGCGGATCTGGTCGACGCCGAACAACGGCGAGGTGAGCGCGCCGCAGCCGCGACCGCCGATCTCGCTCAACCCCAGTGCCTCGCCCCGTAATTCCGGGGGTCCGGCGACCGCCAGCCTGCTTCCGATGGCCTGGGCGAGCGACTGCGCCTGCCAGGCCTCCACCATCACGTCCGGCGCCTCATGACTGTCCGCCAGGGCACGCCTGCCTACTCCGATGAGCCGCACCGCATCCATGCGCTGCCCCGTCTCCCCTGTCCACACGCTTACTGTGCGTTTACCCGAACTCCCTTTGTCACTACCCAGCGTGAGGGCTCCGACAACAAAAAGCCAGGGGTAGTCGGAAAACTGTGGACAGAAGTTACCTGTGGACAACTTTGCCACTCCGGAGAGTGACATCCGAAGGTGACGTAAAGTGACGAAACCCGGGCAACTGGCAGGCGCCCAGGGCCTGTTACCGGTTCGCCGCTCCCCCGTCGCCACCGGCCTCCGCGCCGCTCCCGGGCACCGGGAAGCGCGCTTCATTGCGCGTGATCTTGGCGTCCAGGGCGGCCAGCGGATCGATGCCGAGCACCTCGCAGAACTGCAGCAGATAGGCGAGGACGTCCGCCACCTCGTCGCGGACCCGGTGCGCGCTGCCGGGCTCGTCCAGCACGCGCAGCGACTCCTCGGGCGTCAGCCACTGGAAGATCTCCAGGAGTTCGGAGGCCTCGACGCTGAGCGCCGCCGCGAGGTTCTTCGGGGTGTGGTATGGCTCCCAGCGGCGCGCGGCGGCGAAGTCGGCGAGGCGGCGGCGCAGCGCCGCGAGGTCGGGCGGGGGCGGGGTGTCGGCTGTGGTCACCGCCCCAGGTCTACCACCCGCAGCGCACCGGGCCCTGCCCCGTCCGGCGGCTCCGGCAGCCAGTCGGTGCTGCCGACCGCCGCGAGCAGGCGGATGTGGCCGCGGGCGCAGGTCTGGGCCGCGAGCCGCCCCAGCTCGCCGAGTTGGCGCAGGTCCAGGCCCCGGTCGAAGCCGTCGGCGAGCACGGTGAGCGCCTGGAAGGCCTCCGGCACCTCGGCCGCGGGATCGACTTCGAGCACCCCGGGCCCGGTGAGCAGGACCAGGGCGAGGGCGAGGAAGCGCAGTTCGCCGTCGCCGAGCCGTTCGACGGGGGTGCGGCCGCCGTCCCGGCGCTGGAGCACCGCCCGCACCCGTCCGCCGCCGAGCTCCTCGGCGAGCAGGTCGGCGGTGGTGCCCCGGCATCCGGCGCCCAGGGTGCGGACCAGGATGCCGTGCCGGATGGGGCACTCGGCGTGGGTGCGGCGCAGCACCTCGGCGAGGTTGGCGCAGTCGCCGAGCAGCCGCCCCTGACCGGTGGGGACCGCCCGGCGCATCCGGCCCGGCTGCGGGTCGCAGCCGAAGACCGAGCGCAGCGCCACCACCATCTGCTCGGCGGCAGCGAGGACTTGGCGCTGCCCGGCGGTCTTGCCCGCGACGCGCAGCGGGAGCAGCGCGGTGCCGAGGAGGTCGTCGGGGAGCGGGGCGCGGGTGACCGGGGCGCTGCCCGCGGTGTGCCAGGCCGCCTGGACGGCGCGCTTGCCGGGGTCGCGCAGGGCGGTCTCCAGCAGGGTGAGCGGGCCCGCGGTGAGCCGCTCGCCGACGATGCGCAGCCCCGGTTCGGCCTGCACGGCGAGGTCGAGGCGGACCGGTCCGGCCGGGCCGTCGACCGTGCAGCCGATACGGAATCCGCGGCGGCCCTGGCTGTCGGCCCGGGCCGACTCCGGCACGCAGGAGACCGGGTCGGGGAAGACCTCGTCCAGCGCGTCCCCCGAGGCGAGCCGGGCGAGCGCCGCGTAGGCGCGCAGGGCGGTCGACTTGCCGCTGCCGCTGGGGCCGCTGAGGAAGGTGAGCGGACCGAGCGGGATCGTGGTCCTGCGGTGGCCCGCGAAGGCGGACAGGCGCAGTTCGGTGAGCGTGGGGCGGTCGGGCCGCGCGGCCGCGCCGGCCCGGCCGGAGGGCCCCGGGGCGGCGTCGGTCATGGTCAAGGTCATATTCCGGACGCTAAGCGCGCGCCCGTCAGGCGAACCGTTTTGCCCGGTACCGCTTCCCACGATCGTGCGACCGGGCCGGTGCCCTGTACGGATTTCCGCCGGCCGAGCCGTATGTCCGGAAAGGGACGGCGCGGCAGATGGATCCGGCCACGCGTGCGAGTTCTAGAGCCCGGGCGCCGTGGCGTCCTCGATGAGCCCCTGGACCTCGGTGCCGGCCGGGGAGAGCAGGAAGACATTGCGATCGACGCGGTGCATCCCGCAGTTGAGGCCGAAGACGACTCCGCTGCTGAAGTCGAGGACCCGCTTGGCGACGGCGGTCTCGGCCCCGGTGAGGTCGAGGAGCACCGGGATCTGCGCCATCAGGGTCTCGGCGACCTCGCGGGCGTCGGCGAAGACGTTGATCCGCAGCACGACGAACTTGCGGCGCAGTTCGGTGCCGGCGCCCGGGTCGGCCAGGGCCGGATGCCCGGGCCAGGAGGGCCAGTCCCCGCCGTTGCGCAGCGGAACCACCTGGGCGAGCCCTTCCCACTGTTCGTCGGTGACGTCGTGGCCGTTCACTTCTCCACCTCGCCCTGGCTCGTCCTGGTTTTCTGCACGGCGCAATTCTTACCCGCCTTCACCCGATCGGCCCAACTGCGACACGGGTGCGCCCCGTGTCGTATGCCACTCGCCCCGCGGTCGTATGCCCCGCGCCCCGGGCGAGGGCGGCCCGCCAGGAGGGGAGGGCCCGGCCGCAAGGCGCGGCGGGAGCGCCGTGCGCCCCGCCCGGAGACGGCCCGCGGCGGAAGCGGAGTCGCGCGGAGGTGAGGACCGCCGGAGTCTGGGAACACGTACCTCGCACACGTCCGCGAGCGGAGAGGCGCGGCCCTTCATGAGCGCTGCTGAGACTGCCCAACCGAACGAGGCGGCCGGGACCCCGGCCGAGGAGAGCGCGTACCCGTCCGAGCACACCGACTATCTGTCCGAGAGCGAGATCTCGGTGCTCTCGCGGTACTGGCGCGCGGCGAACTACCTGGCCGTGGGGCAGATCTACCTGCTCGACAACCCGCTCCTCGGCGAGCCGCTGGCCCCGGAGCACATCAAGCCCCGGCTGCTCGGGCACTGGGGTACGACGCCCGGGCTCACCCTCGTCTACGCGCATCTGAACCGGGTGATCAGCGCCCGCGGCCTGGACATGATCCATGTGACCGGGCCCGGCCACGGCGGCCCCGCGACGGTGGCCTGCTGCTGGCTGGACGGCAGCTACTCGCAGGTGTACCCGGATGTGAGCCGGGACGGCGCGGGCATGGCCCGGCTGTTCCAGCAGTTCTCCTTCCCCGGCGGGATCCCGAGCCATGTGGCGCCCGAGGTCCCCGGCTCGATCCACGAGGGCGGCGAGCTGGGCTACTCGCTCGCGCACGCCTACGGGGCCGCCTTCGACAACCCCTCCCTGGTGGTCGCGGCGATCGTCGGGGACGGCGAGGCGGAGACCGGGCCGCTGGCCACCGGCTGGCACGGCAACAAGTTCCTCGACCCGGTGCACGACGGGGCGGTGCTGCCGATCCTGCACCTGAACGGCTACAAGATCGCCAACCCCACGGTGCTCGCCCGGCTCCCGCAGGAGGAACTCGACGCCCTGCTGCGCGGATACGGGCACGAGCCGGTGTACGTGACCGGCGAGGACCCGGAGCGGGTGCACCACGCCCTGGCCGCCGCCTTCGACCGCTGCCTGGACCGGATCGCCGCGTTCCAGCGGGCGGCCCGCGAGGAGGGCGCCGGTGTCCGGCCCCGGTGGCCGATGATCGTGCTGCGTACGCCCAAGGGCTGGACCGGGCCGCGGGAGGTCGACGGGAAGCCGGTGGAGGGGACCTGGCGCGCGCACCAGGTGCCCCTGTCCGGGGTGCGCGACGACCCCGGGCATCTGGCGCAACTCGAGGAGTGGATGCGCGGTTACCGGCCATCGGAGCTCTTCGACGCGCAGGGGCGGCCGTGGCCGGAACTGCTCGCCCAGGTGCCGGACGGTGAGCGGCGGCTCGGCTCGAATCCGCATGCCAACGGCGGCCGCCTGCTGCGGAGCCTGCCCGCTCTCGACATCGCCCGGCACGCGGTGCCCGTGCCGAGCCCCGGCACCGGGCAGCACGAGCCGACCCGGGTCCTCGGCGGCCTGCTGCGCGAGCTGATGCGGGACACCGCCGAGCGCCGCGACTTCCGGCTCTTCGGCCCGGACGAGACCGCCTCCAACCGGCTCCAGGAGGTCTACGAGGTCTCCGGCAAGGGCTGGCAGGAGGAGGTGCTCGGCACCGACGAGGACCTCAGCCGTCACGGCCGGGTCCTGGAGATGCTCTCCGAGCACAACTGCCAGGGCTGGCTGGAGGGTTACCTGCTCACCGGCAGGCACGGCCTCTTCTCCTCGTACGAGGCCTTCATCCACATCGTCACCTCGATGGCGAACCAGCACGCGAAGTGGCTCAAGGTGTCCCGGGAGCTGCCGTGGCGGATGCCGGTGTCCTCGCTCAACTACCTGCTGACCTCGCATGTGTGGCGCCAGGACCACAACGGCTTCTCGCACCAGGACCCCGGCTTCGTGGACCACATGGTCAACAAGGACCCGGAGACGATCCGGGTCTATCTGCCGCCGGACGCCAACTCCCTGCTCGCGGTGGCCGCGCGCACCCTGGACTCCCGGGACCGGATCAACATCGTGGTCGCGGGCAAGCAGCCCTCCTTCGACTGGCTGGACCTGGACGAGGCGGTCCACCACGTGGAGCGCGGGGTCAGCGTCTGGGACTGGGCGGGCACCGACACGGGCCGGGCCCCCGATGTGGTCCTCGCGGCGGCGGGCGATGTGCCGACCACGGAGGTCATGGCGGCGGCGAAGCTGCTGCGCGAGGAGCTGCCGGGGCTCGCGGTGCGGGTGGTGAACGTGGTCGACCTGATGCGGCTGCTGCCCCCGGACCAGCATCCGCACGGCCTCAACGACCGTGGTTTCGATGCGGTGTTCACCACCGACAAGCCGGTGATCTTCGCGTACCACGGCTATCCCTGGCTGATCCACCGGCTGACGTACCGGCGCCGGGGCCACGACAACTTCCATGTCCGCGGCTACAAGGAGGAGGGCACCACGACGACCCCCTTCGACATGCTCGTCCTCAACGACATGGACCGCTACCGGCTCGCGATGGACGTCATCGACCGGGTCCCCGGACTCGCCCTGACGGCGATCTCGGTACGGCAGCGGCTCAAGGACAAGCGCGCCGACCACCGCGCCTATGTCGTACGGGAGGGACAGGACCTGCCGGAGATCAGGGAGTGGACCTGGTCGTGAGATCCGGTCCGGCCCAGCGGGGTGGATCGGACCGCGGCGAACGAGCCGGACAACCTCAGCAAGGAGCAGCACACCATGCGTATCGCATTCCTCGTGGCGCCCGAGGGCGTCGAGCAGGTCGAGCTGACCGAGCCCTGGGCTGCCGTCGAAAAGGCGGGCGGCCAGGCGCAGTTGGTGTCCACCGCACCCGGCAGCGTGCAGGGCTTCCACCACCTCGACAAGGCGGACACCTTCCCGGTGGACCTGACGGCGGGCGAGACGAGCGCGGCGGACTTCGACGGTCTGGTGCTGCCCGGCGGGGTGGCCAACCCGGACTTCCTGCGCACCGACGAGGCCGCCGTCGCCCTGGTCCGGAGCTTCTTCACCGCGGAGAAGCCGGTGGCGGTGATCTGCCACGGCCCGTGGACGCTGGTCGAGGCGGGCGTGCTGCCGGGGCGCACCCTCACCTCCTGGCCGAGCCTGAAGACGGACATCCGCAACGCGGGCGGCAGTTGGGTGGACGAGGAGGTCATGGTCTGCACCAGCGGTCCCAACACCCTGATCAGCAGCCGCAAACCGGACGATCTGGAGGCCTTCTGCGCGGCGGCGGTACGGGAGTTCGGCGCGCAGCGGGACCGGGCCTGAGGGAGGAGTCGCGAGCATGACCGAACCGGAGGGGGGCTGGACCACACCCGGCCGCCGGGAGACGGCCGAGCAGCGCGCCGACCGCCGCTGGGCCGAGCTGCTCCAGGAGGTCCGGGTGGCGCAGACCGGCGTCCAGATCCTGCTGGGCTTCCTGCTGACGGTGGCGTTCACCCCGCGCTTCCCCGAACTGTCCACGGCGGACCGGAACTTGTACGTGGTGACCGCGGTCCTCGGGGCCTCGGCGACGGGTGTGCTGATAGGCCCGGTCTCCTTCCACCGCCTGGTGACCGGCAAGCGGCTCAAGCCGGAGACGGTGACCTGGGCCTCGGGGATGACGATCGTCGGGCTGGTGCTGCTGCTCTGCACGATCAGCTCGGCGATGCTGCTGATCCTGCGGGTCGCGCTGCACAACGACGCGGTGCCGTGGATCGCCGCGGGCGTCACCGCGGTCTTCGCGCTGACCTGGTTCGTACTGCCGGTCTGGGCGCGGATCCGCTACGGCCGGCGGGAGAGCGGCGAGGAGTGAGCGGGCGCCGGTGACGTCAGGGCGTGAGGTGGGCCTGCACCCCGGGCGCGTACCGGTCGACCAGGCGGGGCACCGGCTCGGCCCGCAGCCGGGGGCCGCGGGCGATGCCGAACATCACGCCGAGGCCGAGCAGCATCGCGACGGCGAGCTCCGCGCGCAGCCCCGCGTCGGGTCCTTCCAGCCGGGCGGTGAGGCGTTCGGCCACCTGGGTACGGAAGTTGGCGCGCAGGATCTCGCCGTCCTCGCGGTGCAGGGGGGCGAAGACGATCCGCAGGATGGGGTCGGCGCCCTGTTCGAGCTGGCTGCGCAGCAGGTGCTCGACCATATGGCGGCCGAGGGATTCCAGCGGCGCGTCGAGGAGGGCGGCGGCGTCCTCCTCGAAGGACATCACGCGGGCGAGCAGGGCGTCCTTGTTGCCGAAGTACTTGAGCACGAGGGGCGGGCTGACCCCGGCGCGGGCGGCGATCGCCTTGAGGGTGATGTCGGCGTGCGGCTGCCGGGCGAGCAGGTGGCGGGCGGCGCGCAGGATGGCCCGCCGGGTCTCCTCGGCGTCCCGCCGCGCGGGGGCGCCGCCGTCCGCCTGCCGCTGCCCGGTCGCCGGAGTGGTCATGGCGTTCACGCCCCTTCGAGAGCCTGCTTCGGGGTGCTCAGGCCGCTGCCCGGCCCCGGGTGGTCCGCCCGCGGTTCGGCGGGTATCGCGAGCGCGGCGGCGCAGGCGACCAGGGCGACGGTACCGGCGAGGGCGAAGGCCATCAGATAGCCGTGCAGGGTCGGTACGGGCGCGCCGCCGACCGTACTGGTGTGGTGGACGAGGATCGCGGCGACGGCGGCCGAGCACAGGGCCTGCCCGATGGTGCGCATGAGGACGTTGACGCCGTTGGAGGAGGCGGTCTGCTCGACGGGGACGGCCCGCAGGATCAGGGTCGGCAGCGCGGAGTACGCGAGGGTGGTGCCGGTGGAGACGACGGCGCCGCCGAGGACGATCACCCACAGGGCGTGGCTGTCGGCGATGCGGACCACGTATCCGAGGGCGATCACCACGGCGCCCAGCGCGAGGGTGATACGCGGGCCGCGGGAGGCGGAGATCCGGGCCGAGAGCGGCGAGAAGAGCAGCATGATCAGGCCGTTGGGCAGCAGGCAGAGGCCGCTCGCGACGATGGAGAGGCCGAGTCCGTAGCCGGTCTCGGTGGGCGCCTGGACGAGCTGCGCGGTGACCAGGGAGTTGGCGTAGAAGGCGAACCCGGCGAGCAGGGCGGTCAGATGCGGCAGCGCGACCCGGGGCCGGACGGCGAGGCGGAGGTCCACCAGCGGGCGCGGGGCGCGCAGTTGCTGGCGCCACCACAGGGCGCCGGTGAGCAGGCTTGCGGCGAAGAGGGCGAGGACGGTGGTGCTGGTCCAGCCCCACTGGCCGCCCTGGGAGACGGCGAGCAGCAGGCAGACCAGGGCGGTGGCGAGGCCGAGGGCGCCGAGGGTGTCGAAGCGGCCCGGGGTGCGGACGGGGGATTCGCGCACCGCCCACCAGGCGGCGGCGAGGCCGCTCGCGCCGAGCCCGCTGGTCACCCAGAACATCACGTGCCAGTCGGCGTACTGGACGATCAGCGCGGTCAGCGGCAGTCCGAGGGCGGCGCCGATGCCGACCGTGGAACTCATCAGGGCGACGGCGGAACCGGTGCGGTGCGGGGGCAGTTCGTCGCGCAGGATGCTGATCGACAGCGGGACGACGGCGGCCGCGGCGCCCTGGAGCGCGCGGGCGGCGATCAGCAGCCGGATGTCGCTGGTGAGGGCGCAGACCACGGAGCCCGCGGTCATCAGGGCGAGCGCGGCGAGCAGCACCCGCCGCTTGCCGTACATGTCGCCCGCGCGGCCGAGGACGGGGGTGAGCACGGCGCCGGCGAGCAGGGTGGCGGTGACCGTCCAGGAGACGGCGGCCGGGGAGGCGCCGGTCAGCCGGGGCAGATCGGGCAGCAGCGGGACGACCACGGTCTGCATGACGGCCATCAGGATGCCGCCGAAGGCGAGCACCGGCACGGTGAGCCTTCTGCGCAGACCGGACGGCGGCCCGGCGTCGGATATCGCGGGCTCCATGGGCGTCTCCAGCGGCACGGCGGTTCGGGGGCGGCGGATCAGGGAGGTGAATGCGCATTCACCTTACCTGGTGAATTCGCATTCACCACCGCGCTCACCTGCGGAGGGAGCCGGTGCGCGCACGGATCGCGGATCCCGCTCGCGGAGTCGCCGGTTCCGCCGCCGCGGAGCGTGCGGCGCCCGGGCGGCGTAGGCCGTTTCCCCCGAACTGTCCCACCTGCCGGACCGGTGGACTGAACCGGGCGGGGAGCGAGCAGGAGAAGGACCATGACACGACCCAGGATTCTCATCGTCGGCGGCGGCTTCGCCGGAGTGGAGTGCGCCCGTCGGCTGGAACGCAAACTCGGCCCGGGAGAGGCGCAGGTCACCCTGGCGACGCCCTTCGGCTACCAGCTGTATCTGCCACTCCTGCCCCAGGTGGCCTCCGGTGTGCTGACTCCGCAGTCGGTCGCGGTCTCCCTGCGGCGCGGGCTGCGCGGCACCCGGATCGTCCCCGGCGGCTGCGTCGGCGTGGACCCGGTGGCCAAGGTCGCCGTCCTGCGCAAGATCACCGACGAACTCGTCAACGAGCCCTACGACCATCTGGTGCTCGCCCCCGGCAGCGTCACCCGCACCTTCGACATCCCCGGTCTGACCGAGCACGCCCAGGGGATGAAGACCCTCGCCGAGGCGGCCTATCTGCGCGACCACGTCATCAGCCAGCTCGATCTCGCCGCCGCGACGACGGACGAGCGGGAGCGGCGCTCCCGGCTCCAGTTCGTGGTGGTGGGCGGCGGTTACGCGGGCACCGAGACCGCGGCCTGCCTCCAGCGGATCACCGCGGCGGCGGCCGAGCGCTATCCGCGGCTCGACCCGCGGGAGATCAAGTGGCACATCGTCGACATCGCGCCGAAGCTGATGCCCGAACTCGGCGACCGGCTCGGCACGGACGCCATGCACGTCCTGCAGCGGCGCGGCATCGAGGTCTCCCTCGGGGTCTCGGTGGCCAAGGTGGAGGCGGAGCAGGTCACGCTCACCGACGGCCGGGTGCTGCCCTGCCGGACCCTGGTGTGGACCGCGGGGGTCGCCGCGAGCCCGCTGATCGGCACGCTCGGCGCGGAGACCGTCAAGGGCAGGCTGGTGGTCACCGACCGGATGACGGTGCCGCGCTTCGACGGGGTGTTCGCGCTCGGCGACGCGGCGGCCGTGCCCGACCTCGCCAAGGGCGACGGGGCGGTGTGCCCGCCGACCGCGCAGCACGCCCAGCGCCAGGGCAAGGCGGTCGCCGACAACGTCCTGGCGAGCCTGCGCGGCAAGCCGCTGGAGCCGTATGTGCACAAGGATCTCGGCCTGGTCGTCGACCTCGGCGGCCGGGACGCGGTGTCCAAGCCGCTCGGGGTGCAGCTCACCGGGGTGCCCGCGCAGGCGGTGGCGCGCGGCTACCACCTGATGGCGCTGCGCACCAATGTCGCCAAGGTGCGCACCCTCACCAACTGGCTGCTGAACGCCACGGCCGGGGACGACTACGTCCGTACCGGATTCCAGTCCCGCCGCCCGGCCCGGCTGCGGGACTTCGAGTACACGGACACCTATCTGACGCCGGATCAGGTACGCGCGCACACCGAGTCCTTGCACGCGCGGCACTGAGCACCGCTGCGGGACGGGCACCCGACCTCCCGTACGGACAGGGCAGTTGGCCCGGTACCGGTCGTCCGCCGGTGCCGGGCCGGGTGCTGTTCGCCACGGGGGAACGGGAGTTGGGCGGGTATCGGCGATCAGGCGCTCAGGCCGGGGTGCGGCGCGTGGACTTCGCGCAACCAGCCCGGTGCGAGTGGCGCCCGCGCTCAGGCCGGGGTGCGCCCGGTGGCGCGGCGGCGGAGGGCCCGGGCCCTGGCGTGCCGGGCGCGGCGCTGGGCCCGGGCCAGCAGGAGCGCGGTGAGGGCGGCGAGCGCGGCGGCGCCGAGCGACCACCAGAAGGTCGCGGTGAACGCCGCCATCCGCTGCTCGACGGTGGCGTCCGCCTCGTCGAGGCCGTTCTGCAGGACCGCGACGAAGACGGCCGTGGCGAGCGAACCGCCCAGCCGCTGCACCATGTTGAGCTGCGGGGAGGCGTCGCTGATCTTCCGCGGGTCCAGGGCGCGGAAGGCGGAGGTCATCGCGGGCATCACGGAGAGCCCGGCGCCGAAACCGGAGACCCCCATGGCGGCGGCGACCACCGCGTAGGGCGTGTCCGCGGCGATCAGGACGAAGGGCACGGCGGCGGCCAGGCTCAGCGCCGCCCCGATGAGGGCGGTGCGCCCGCCGCCGAGGCGCTCCACCACCCGGCCCGAGAGCCAGGTGGCCGCGGCGGCGCCGATGCTGGAGGGCACCAGGAGGACGCCGGTGGCCACCGGGCCCTCGCCGCGCACGCTCTGGAAGTACAGCGGCATGAGGACCATCCCCGCGTACATGCCCATCGCGAGGAAGACCGTGGTGAGGGAGGCGGCGCGGAAGACGGGGTCGCGGTAGAGGCGGATGTCGAAGAGGGGGTGCGGGATGCGCAGGGTGCGGACGACGAAGAGGAGGAGCAGCAGCGCTCCGGCGCCGAGGGCGGCGAAGGTGCCCGCCGAGGCGTCCCGGCCGGCCTCGCCGAGTCCGTAGGTGAGGCCCGCCATGCTGAGCGAGATCGCCGCGAGGCCGAGGGCGTCGAGCGGGGCGGCGTCCTGGGGCCGGTCGGGTGCCAGCAGCCGCAGCGCGCACAGCACGGCGAGCGCGCCGACCGGCAGGTTGACCAGGAAGATCCACCGCCAGTCCGCGTAGTGCAGCAGCAGCCCGCCGGCGAAGGGGCCGAAGACGGGGGCGAGCACGATGGGCACCCCGACCACCGCCATCACCCGGGGCAGGTTCGCCGGTCCGGCCGCCCGGGCGAGGATGATCTGCCCGACCGGCATGATCAGCCCGCCGCCGAGACCCTGCAGGGCCCGGAAGGCGATGAGCTGGCCCTCGTTCCGCGCCAGCGCGCACAGCAGGGAGGCGAGGGTGAACAGGACGACCGCGGTGGTGTACGCGCGCCGGGCCCCGAAGCGCCGCGCCGCCCAGCCGGAGGCGGGGATGGCGGCGGCGACCGCGAGGAGGTAGGCGGTGGCGATCCACTGGATGGTGTCCAGGGAGGTCCCGAAGTCCGAGGCGAGGGCCTTCAGGGCGACGTTGACGATGGTGGTGTCGAGGAAGGACAGGGTCGCCCCGAGGATCACCACGGTCGCGGCCCGCCGTACCTCGCGCCCGAGGCGCGGCGCCCGGCCGGGTCCCGGCGCCCGGCCGTTCCTCGTCTCACGGTGTCGTCCGGTCACGGCCGGGTCCTCTCCCCCTCGGTGCGCTGCGCCCCGGGTGCGGTGCGCAGCCAGGCGTCGACGGCGCCCGCGGCGGCGGCCGCCTCCTGCTCCAGCATGGTGAAGTGGTCGCCGGGGACGTCCACCGGGGTGTGCGGCCCCGGCCAGCGCGGCCGGTGGTCCCCGGTGAGGGAGCGCTCGGCCCGTACGAGGAGGACCGGGGTGGCCAGCGGTGCGGGCTCCCAGCGGTGGAAGAGCCCGAAGTAGCCGCCCATGGCGGTGAGCCGGGCGTCGGTGGCCCAGCCGAAGTCCTCCTCGCGCGCGAACATGGCGCTGACCATCTCGCCGCGGAAGGCGGGGTCGGCGGCGTCGCCCGGCAGGAAGGTGTCGAGCAGCACCAACGCCCGGGCGGCGGCGCCGAGTTCTTCGAGGCAGGCGGCGACCGCGTGGGCCAGCCAGCCGCCGGAGGAGTATCCGGCGAGCGCGAAGGGGCCGCCCCCGGCGTGCTGCCGGAGCGCCTCGGCCACCCGCCCGACGAGCGAGCCGAGGTCGGCGGGCAGCGCCTCGCCGTCCACATAGCCGGGCAGCGGCAGTACGGACAGGGCGCGGCGCTCGCGCAGGGCGGCCCCGAACCGGGCGTACTGGTGCGGGCTGGACAGGGCGGTCAGCGAGGGCAGGGCGAACAGCGGGAGCCCGCCCGCGTCCTCGTCCTCGTCCTCGCTGTGACGGTGGCTTGCGGCGAGGCGGACCGCTTCGAGCGGGGCCTGGTCGGCGTCCCCCGGCTGCCAGGTGAAGGCGGGCCGCAGCCGGGCGGCGGCCACCAGGAGGTCGGTGGCCGCCTCGATCCTGCCCTCGGCGCAGGCGGCCCGGTAGAGGGCGGCGACGGGTCCGCCGCTCTCGGCCGGTTGCCGGGGTGCCCCGGGGGATGCGCCGAGGAGCGTGGCGAGGTGGGCGGCGAGCTGGGCCGGAGTCGGGTGGTCGAAGATCGCGGTGGCGGTGAGGCTGAGGCCGGTGGCCGTGTTGAGCCGGTTGCGCAGCCGTACCGAGGTCAGCGAGTCGAAGCCCAACTCCAGGAATTTGCGGTCCGCTTCGACCTCGTCGGCCGAGGCGTGGCCGAGCACGGCGGCGGTCTGGGCGCGCACCACGGCGAGCGGGTCCGAGAGGTCCGCCGCGGGAGCGGTGTCCGCCTCGGGCTTCGCGGCAGGGGCGGGGAGCAGCTCGCGCAGCAGGTGCGGGGTGCCCTCCTCGGCGGCGCGGGCCCGCAGCACGGCGGTGTCCAGGCGCAGCGGCACCCGCAGCGGGTCCCGCTGGGCGCGGGCGGCGTCGAAGAGGGCGAGCCCCTCCTCGGTGCTCAGGGCCCGCACCCCGCCGTTGCGCGCCGGCTCCGCCGCGTCCAACTCCGCTGTCATCGCGCCGCGTTCGGCCCACAGCCCCCAGGCGAGGGAGAGCCCGGGCAGCCCTTGGGCGCGGCGCAGGGCCGCCAGGGCGTCGAGGTGGGCGTTGGCGGCGGCGTAGCTCGCCTGCCCGGGTGCGCCGAGCAGGCCGGAGGCGGAGGAGAAGAGCACGAAGGCGGTGAGGCCGAGCCCGGCGGTCAACTCATGGAGATTCCACGCCCCTTCGGCCTTCGGGGCGAGGACGGTGTCGAGCCGCTCGGGGGTCAGCGACTGCACCACACCGTCGTCGAGGACGCCCGCGGCGTGCACGACGCCCCGCAGCGGAGCCTCGGCGGGGATCGTCGCGAGCAGGGCGGCGAGGGCGTCCCGGTCGGCGACATCGCAGGCGGCCAGGCGCACCGACTCCGCGCCCATGGCGGCGAGTTCGGCCCGTACCTCGTCCGCCGTGCCCGCGCCGCCGCCGCTGCGGCTGACGAGCAGCAGATGGCGTACGCCGTGCGCGGTGACCAGGTGGCGGGCCACGGCACGGCCGAGGACACCCAGGCCGCCGGTGAGCAGCACCGTGCCCTCGGGGCCGAACTCCCCGCCGGGCCATGGGGCTTCGGCATCGGCGGCCGGGAGCGCGGCCCGGGTCAGGCGCGGTGCGTGAGCCGCTCCCCCGCGCAGCGCGAGGCCCGGTTCGTCGAGGCCCCGGACGGCGGCGGCGAGCAGGGCGGGCGGTTCGGTGCCGTCGGTGTCGAGCAGCCGGAAGAGCCCCGGGTGCTCGGACTGCGCCGAGCGCAGCAGCCCCCAGACGGCGGCGGCCACCGGATCGGTCTCCGCGTCGGGCGCCTGCCCGGGGACGTCCATCGCCCGCCGGGTCACGAAGACCAGCGGACCCGCGGCGGGCGCGCGCAGGAACTCCTGTACGGCGCCGAGCGCGGCGTGCAGGGCGGGGCGCAGCCCGGCGCCGGTGTCCACCTCGACGGTGCGCGCGGCCTCCGGGTACGGGCCCGCCTCCGGTACGGGCATCCGCCGCCAGTCGACCTGGAACAGGGCGTCCTGGACGCCGAGTCGGCCGGTGGCGAGCGGGCGGAGGAGGAGCGAGCCGACGGTGGCCACCAGGTTCCCCGAGCCGTCCAGGACGGTCAGCGCGAGCGCGTCCGCTCCGGCCGGGGACAGGCGCACCCGCAGGGTGTCGGCGCCGGGGCGGTGGAGCCGTACCCCGGTCCAGGAGAACGGCAGCCGGACCCCGTCCCCGAGGCCGCCGAGGCCCGCGGCGTGCAGGGCGGCGTCGAGCAGCGCCGGGTGCAGCGCGAAGCGTGCGGCCTCGGCGTCCTGCGGGGCCGTGACCTCGGCGTAGAGGTCCGCGCCGTGCCGCCAGGCGGCGCGCAGTCCGCGGAAGGCGGGCCCGTACTCCAGACCGGCCTCGGCCAGCGCCGGATAGAAGCCGTCGAGCGGGACGGGTTCGGCTCCCCGCGGCGGCCACCCGGTGTCCACGGCGGGGAGCTCGGTCGTGGCGGTGGGGGCGAGGGTGCCGGAGGCGTGCCGGGTCCAGGGCTCGCCGGTGCGGCGGGCGTGCACGGCGAGTTGTCTGCGGCCTCCGGCGTCGGCCGCCTCGACCGTCACCTGGAGGTCGAGTGCGCCCTGTTCCGGCAGCAACAGGGGTGTCTCCAGGGTGAGTTCGGCGATCTCGGCGGCGCCGACCCGGGCCGCCGCCTGCAGGGCGAGTTCGGCGAAGGCCGTGCCGGGCAGCAGGGCGGTGCCGCCTACCGCGTGGTCGGCGAGCCAGCGGTCCTCGCGCGCGGACAGGCGGCCGGTGAGGACCACCGTGTCCTTCTCGGCGAGGGAGAGATGGGCGCCGAGCAGCGGGTGGGCCAGGGGCTCCACCCCGGCGGACGCCACCTCGCCGGTGCGGGCGGTGGAGCGCAGCCAGTACCGCTCGCGCTGGAAGGCATAGGTGGGCAGGTCGACCCGGCGGGCCCCGGCGAAGACGGCACCCCAGTCGGCCTCGACACCCTGGGTGAAGGCCTCCGCGAGCGCGGCCCGGAAGCGGCCGGTGCCGCCCTCGTCGCGGCGCAGGGTGCCGAGACCCGGGTGGTCGAGTCCCGGGACGAGGACGGGGTGCGGGCTGACCTCGATCAGGACATGGCTGCCGGACTCGCCGAGGATCCGGGTCACCTCGTCGAAGCGGACGGTCTCGCGGAGGTTGCGGTACCAGTAGCCGCCGTCGAGTTCGGTGCCGTCCAGCCACCGGCCGGTCACCGAGGACAGGAAGGGCACCTCGGCGGACCTGGGGCGCACCGGGGCCAGAGCGCGGGCCAACTCCGCTTCCAGTTCCTCCACTTGGGCGGAGTGCGAGGCGTAGTCCACGGAGACCCGCCGGGCGCCGGGCACCCGGTCGAGGACCTCCGCCAGGGGCGCGGTGTCCCCGGAGACCACCACCGAGCGCGGGCCGTTCACCGCGGCCACCGAGACCCCCTCGGGCAGCGCCGCGCGGGCCTCGGCGAGCGGCAGCGGCAGTACGGCCATGCCGCCGCGCCCGGCGAGGGAGCGCAGGGCGGCGCTGCGCAGCGCTACCACCCGCGCCCCGTCGTCGAGGCTCAGCGCGCCCGCGACACAGGCCGCCGCGATCTCGCCCTGCGAGTGCCCGGCGACCGCGGCGGGGCGCACCCCGCAGGAGCGCCACAGCTCGGCGAGCGAGACCATCACCGCCCACAGCACCGGCTGCACCACGTCCACCCGGTCGAGCCCGGGCGCGCCCTCGGCGCCCCGCAGGACATCGGTGAGGGACCAGTCCGTATGGGGCGCGAGGGCCCGCGCGCACTCTTCGAGGCGCTCGGCGAACACCGGTGCGCCGTCGAGGAGTTCGAGGGCCATGCCCTGCCACTGCGCGCCCTGCCCCGGGAAGACGAAGACGGGGGCGGCGCTCTGGCGGGCCCGGCCCTCCTGGAGGTGGTCGGCGGGTTCCCGCGCCGCGAGCGCGGCGAGCCCGCCGAGCAGCCGCGCCCGGTCCTCGGCGACCACCGCGGCCCGGTACTCGAAGGCCGACCGGGTGGTGGCGAGGGACAGGCCGAGGTCGGCCGGGTCGAGCGCGGGCCGCTGTTCGGCGTACGCGGCCAGGGCGCGGGCCTGGGCACGCAGGGCGGCCGGTGACTTGGCGGAGAGCAGCCAGGGCACGGCGGGGCCGGGGAGCACGGGCTCCCGGGGGGCCGGGGCCGGGGCGGCGGGTGCCTGTTCCAGGATGACGTGGGCGTTGGTGCCGCTGATCCCGAAGGAGGAGACGGCGGCGCGGCGGGGGCGGCCGGTGGCGGGCCAGTCGCGGCGCTCGGTGAGCAGGCTGACGGCGCCGGAGTCCCAGTCGATGTGCGGGCTCGGCTCCTCGGCGTGCAGGGTGCGCGGCAGCACGCCCTCCCGCAGGGCCATCACCATCTTGATGACCCCGCCGACCCCGGCGGCGGCCTGGGTGTGCCCGAGGTTCGACTTCAGCGAGCCGAGCCACAGCGGGCGGCCCTCCTCGCGCCCCTGCCCGTAGGTCGCCAGCAGGGCGCCCGCCTCGATCGGGTCGCCGAGCCGGGTGCCGGTGCCGTGCGCCTCCACCGCGTCGATGTCCCCTTCCCGCAGGCCGGAGTTGGCGAGGGCCTGGCGGATCACCCGCTCCTGCGAGGGGCCGTTGGGGGCGGTGAGGCCGTTGCTCGCGCCGTCCTGGTTGACGGCCGAGCCGCGCACCACGGCGAGGACCCGGTGGCCGTTGCGCCGCGCGTCGGAGAGGCGCTCCAGGAGGAGCAGTCCCGCGCCCTCGCCCCAGCCGGTGCCGTCCGCCCCGGCGGCGAAGGACTTGCAGCGCCCGTCGGCGGCGAGCCCGCCCTGGAGGGAGAACTCGACGAAGGTCGTCGGCGTCGCCATCACGGTGGCCCCGCCCGCGAGCGCGAGTCCGCACTCGCCCTGCCGCAGCGCCTGAGCCGCCAGGTGCAGGGTGACCAGGGAGGAGGAGCAGGCCGTGTCGACGGTGAGCGCGGGCCCTTCGAGACCGAGGGCGTAGGAGATCCGCCCGGAGAGCACGCTGCCCGCGTTGCCGGTGCTGAGATGGCCGTCGACGCCCTCGGGGACCTCGCCGAGCCCGCTCGCGTAGTCGTGGTACATCACGCCCGCGAAGACGCCGGTGCTGCTGCCGCGCACCGAGGCCGGGTCGATGCCCGCGCGTTCGAAGGCCTCCCAGGCGGTCTCCAGGAGCAGCCGCTGCTGCGGGTCCATCGCCAGCGCCTCATGCGGGGAGATCCCGAAGAAGCCCGCGTCGAACTCGGCGGCCCCGTACAGGAATCCGCCCTCGCGCACCGCCGAGCGTCCCGCCTCGCCGGGCTCGCCGAAGAGCGCGTCGAGGTCCCAGCCGCGGTCCTCGGGGAACCCGGCGATGCCCTCCCGCCCGGCCGCGACCAGCTCCCAGAGGTCCTCAGGCGAGCGGACTCCGCCCGGGTAGCGGCAGGCCATCCCGATGACCACGATCGGGTCGTCCTCGGTACGGGTCCGGGAGGGCGCCCGCGGGGACGGCGCCGGTGCGGCTTCCGGTCCCGCCACGAGCCGGGCGCACAGGTGGGCGATGAGGGCCGCGGGGGTGGGGTGGTCGAAGACCAGGGTGGCCGTGAGGCGGGTACCGGTCTCGGCGGTGAGGCGGTTGCGCAGTTCGACGGCGGTCAGCGAGTCGAAGCCCTGCTCGGTGAAGGCGCGGTCGAGGGCGACCGCGGCGGTGCCGGAGTGGCCGAGCACCGCGGCCACCTGCCGCCGTACGAGCTCCGCCACCCCCTCGGCGGTCCAGGTGCCGCCGGGGTCCGTGCCGCCGGAGCCCGCGGCCGGGCGGCGGGTGGCCGTACGGATCAACCCCCGCAGCAGCGGCGGTACTTCGGCACCGGAGGGCCGCAGATCCAGCGGGGTCGGGACGAGCAGCGGCGCGGGGTGGCCGAGCGCCCGGTCGAAGAGGGCGAGGCCCTGCGGGGCGGTGAGCGCGGCGAGCCCGGAGCCGGTGATCCTGCCCCGGTCGCCGTCCGCGAGCCGCCCGCCCATGCCGCCGCCCTCGGCCCACAGGCCCCAGGCCAGCGAGGTCGCGGGCAGTCCGCGGGCCGCCCGGTGCTGGGCCAGCGCGTCCAGGAAGACATTGCCCGCCGCGTAACTGCCCTGCCCCGGCGCCCCGAAGACACCGGAGGCGGAGGAGAAGAGCACGAAGGCGGCGAGGTCCCGGTCGGCGGTGAGTTCGTGCAGATGCCAGGCCGCGTCCGCCTTGGGCCGCAGCACGGTGTCCAGGCGATCGGGGGTGAGCGAGCCGATCACCCCGTCGTCCAGTACGCCCGCCGCGTGCACCACGGCGGTCAGCGGATGCGCGGCGGGGATGCTCGCGAGCAGCGCGGCGAGCGCCTCCCGGTCGCCGACATCGCAGGCCGCGAGTCGCGCCTCACCGCCCGACTCGGCCAGCTCCGCGACGAGTTCACGCGCCCCCTCGGCTCCGGCGCCGCGCCTGCCGACCAGCAGCAGCCGCCGTACGCCGTGGGCGCGCACCAGATGGCGGGCGAGCAGGGCACCGAGACCGCCGGTGCCGCCGGTGATGAGGACCGTGCCCTCCGGGTCGAGGGAGGCGGCCTGCTCGGACCCGGCGGTGGCACGGGCGAGCCGGGGGGCCAGCACTCGGCCCCCGCGCAGGGCGAGTTGGGGCTCGTCGAGGGCGAGGGCAGCGTCGAGGCTGGCGGGCGTGGGCAGTCCGGCGTCGAGGGTGGTGAGCGTCGGCAGTCCCGCGTCGGGTGCGTCGGGCCCCGCGCCCTCCGCGTCCACCAGCCGGAAGGCTCCCGGGTTCTCGGCCTGCGCGGACCGCAGCAGTCCCCAGACGGTCGCCGCCGCCGGGTCGGGCACCTCCTCGCCGGGCACGGCGGCCAGCGCGCCCCGGGTGACGAACACCAACTGGGCGGCGGCGTACCGCTCTTCGGCGAGCCAGTCCTGCACCAGGCCGAGGGCGCGATGCGCGAGGCCGTGCGCCGCGGAAACCAGCCCCGCCGGGGAGTGACCCGAACCGGTGCAGGAGACCAGGACCCTGGCGGGCACCGTCTCCAACGCGGCCAGCTCCTCGGCCGAACTCACCCATACGGAGGCGGAGTTGGGCGTCCCCTCCGGCGCGGGCAGCTCGGTCCAGTCGACCTGGAAGAGGGAGTCGGGCCGCCGGGTGGCGGCCCCCTGAACCGGTCGCAGGGCCAGCCCCTCGACGCTGACCACGGGCGCGCCGCCGGGGTCCACGGCCACCAGGGCGACGGTGTCCTGGCCCGCCGGGGAGATCCGCACCCGCAGGGCCTCGGCGCCCGCCGCGTGCAGGGTGACGCCCGTCCAGGAGAAGGGCAGGCTCGGCCGGTTGCCGGTGACGAACTCGCCCAGGCCGACCGCGTGCAGGGCCGCGTCGAACAGCGCCGGGTGCAGCCCGAACCGGTGCGCCGCGCCCGCCTCCTCGGGCAACTCGACCTCGGCGTACACCTCTTGGCCCTGGCGCCAGACCGCGCGCAGTCCCTGGAAGGCGGGTCCGTAACCGAAGCCCGACTCCGCGAGATGCGCGTACAGCCCCTCCACCGGGACCTGTTCGGCATCGGCGGGCGGCCAGTCGAGCGAGGGGAGTTGCGGGGCGGCAGCGGCGCCGAGTCGGCCGGTGGCGTGCCGGATCCACTGGTCCCCGTCCTGCCGGGAGTGGAGGGCGAGAGTACGGCCGCCGTCCGGCTCGGGCGCCCCCAGCCGGACCTGGAGCTGTACGGCAGCCTGCTCGGGCAGTATCAGCGGCGCCTCGATGGTCAGCTCGTCGAGCCGCCCGAGGCCGACCTCGTCACCGGCCCGAACCGCCAGCTCCACCAAGGCGGTTCCGGGCACGAAGACAGTGCCCTCGACGGCGTGGTCGGCCAGCCAGGGGTGGGTACGCAGCGCGAGGCGGCCGGTGAAGAGCACCTGCTCGTCCTCGGCCAGGGTCACGGTCGCGCCGAGCAGCGGATGCGCGGCACCCTGCAATCCGGCCGCGGCGACATCGCCCGCACGCTCCGGCTCGGGCCAGTACCGCTCCCGTGCGAAGGGATACGTCGGCAGCTCCACCCGGCGGCCCGGCAGGACCCCGGCCCAGTCGGCGTCGATCCCGTAGGTGAACAGCTCCCCCACGGCCGCGAGCACCGACTGCGCCTCCCCGCGGTCCCGGCGCAGCAGCGCGGTGCAGCCATGGCCCCCGGACGCGGACTCCGCCAGGCATTCCCGGGCGGCGGCGGTCAGCACACCCTCGGGCCCCAACTCCAGGAAGACCAGGGCACCTTCGCGGGCGAGGGTACGCACGCCGTCGTGGAAGAGAACGGTCTGACGGACGTGACGTACCCAGTAGTCCGAGGAGGTCAGTTCGGTCGGCTGCGCCAGCTGGCCGGTCACGTTCGAGACAAGCGGGATTTGGGGCTCGGACAACGTCAAACCGCTAACCACCGAGGCGAATTCGGCGAGCATCGGATCCATGCGCGGGGAATGGAAAGCGTGGCTCACCGCGAGCCGCTTGACGCGATGACCGGCCTCGCGCGCCGCCTCCTCGATCTCCGCCACCGCATCCGCATCACCGGACAGTACGCACGCCAACGGGCCATTGACCGCGGCGACTTCCACCCGGCCCACGTAACCCGCACACAGACGGGAAGCCTCCTCCGCCGGGACCGACACCGCGAGCATCGCCCCACCCGAAGGCAACGCCTGCATCAACCGGCCCCGCGCAGCGACGAGTTGAGCCGCGTCAGAAAGAGAGAACACTCCCGCCACATGCGCGGCAGCAATCTCACCGATCGAATGCCCCAGAAGGAAGTCCGGCCGCACACCCCACGACTCCACCAACCGGAACAACGCCACTTCCACAGCGAACAAGGCAGGCTGCGCCCACCCCGTACTGTCCAGCGCCTCCGCATCACCGTCGAATATGACGCCCTTCAGCGATCGGCCCAAGTGACGGTCGAGTTCCGCACACACGGCATCGAAAGCCTCGGCGAAGACAGGAAACGCCTCGTACAACTCCCGTCCCATGCCTGCCCGTTGCGCCCCCTGACCCGTGAACAGAAAAGCGGTCGTCGGCTCGCTGTGGCCTTCCCGTACGGCGAGGTCGTCGAGGGCGGTGAGCAGGTCCTCGCGGGTGGTGCCGGTGGCGGCGGCGCGGTGCGGGAAGCGGGGGGCGCGGGCGAGGGAGTGGGCGAGGTCGGCGGGGGTGTGGCCGGGGTGCCGGGCGGTGTGGGCGCGCAGTTGGCCCGCGCGGCGGCGGAGGGCTTCCGGGGTGGCGGCGGAGAGCAGCCAGGTGTGTACGGGCGGCCGGGGCCGGTCGTGATTCTCGTCCTCGGCGGGCCCTTCGGGGGCCTCTTCCAGGATGACGTGGGCGTTGGTGCCGCTGACGCCGAAGGCGGAGACGCCCGCGCGGCGGGGGCGGTCGAGGGCGGGCCATTCCCTCTGCTCGGTGAGGAGTTGGACGCCGCCGGTGGACCAGTCGACGTGCGGGGTGGGGCTGTCGACGTGGAGGGTGCGGGGCAGGGTGGCATGCCGCAGGGCGAGGACCATCTTGAGGACGCCCGCGACCCCGGCGGCGGCCTGGGTGTGCCCCAGGTTGGACTTCACCGAGCCGAGCCAGAGCGGGCGTTCGGCGGGGCGGTTCCTGCCGTAGGTGTCGAGGAGGGCCTGCGCCTCGATGGGGTCGCCGAGGGTGGTGCCGGTGCCGTGCGCCTCGACGGCGTCGATCTGGTCGGGGGTGAGGCGGGCCTGGGCGAGGGCTTGGCGGATGACGCGCTGCTGGGCGGGGCCGTTGGGAGCGGTCAGCCCGTTGGAGGCACCGTCCTGGTTCACCGCCGAGCCGCGCAGCACCGCCAGGACCTGGTGGCCGTTGCGCCGCGCGTCCGAGAGCCGTTCCAGGACGAGGATGCCCGCGCCCTCGCCCCAGCCCGTACCGTCCGCGCCCGCCGCGAAGGCCTTGCACCGGCCGTCGGCGGCGAGACCGCGCTGCCGGGAGAACTCCACGAAGACGCGCGGGGTCGCCATCACGGTGGCCCCGCCCGCGAGCGCGAGGCTGCACTCGGAGCGGCGCAGGGACTCGGCGGCCAGGTGCAGCGAGACCAGGGAGGAGGAGCAGGCGGTGTCCACGGTGACGGCGGGGCCGCCGAGGCCGAGGACGTAGGAGAGCCGCCCGGAGAGGACGCTCGCCGCGTTGCCGGTGCCGAGGTAGCCCTCCAGGCCGTCCTCGGCGGCCAGGGCGCCGAAGAGGGCTCCGTAGTCCTGGCCGTTGGTGCCCATGAAGACACCGGTGCGGCTGTCGCGCAGGGCCGCCGGGTCGAGTCCGGCGCCTTCCAGGGCCGCCCAGGCGACTTCGAGCAGGATCCGCTGCTGCGGGTCCATCGCCTTCGCCTCGCGGGGGCTGATGCCGAAGAAGGCGGGGTCGAACTCGGCCGCCCCGTCGAGGAATCCGCCCTCGCGCACATAGCTGGTGCCCGCCCGGTCGGGGTCCTCGTCGTAGAGGGCCGCCAGGTCCCAGCCGCGGTCGGCGGGGAAGGGGACGAGGGCGTCGGTGCCCTCGGCGAGGAGCCGCCACAGCTGCTCCGGTGAGCGCACGCCGCCGGGGAAGCGGCAGCCCATGCCGACCAGGGCGATGGGCTCGTGCTCGCGGTCCTCGGCGTCCTTCAGCCGCTTGTTGGCCTCGTCGAGATCGCTGGTGACCCGCTTGAGGTAGGACAGCAGCTTCTGCTCGTTGCTCATCGGCTTCTGCGCGTCGCTCATGTCAGCGGGTTCCGTACTTCTCGTCGATGTACGCGAACAGGTCGTCCGCGGTGTCGAGGCCCGCGCTGCCCGCGTCCTCCTCGGCGGCCGGGTCCTCGGCCGGGGTGTCGCGCAGGGCCGCGAGGAGGGTTTCGAGGCGGTCCGCGACCTCCGCCCGGGTGGCCGCGTCGTCGAGTCCGGGCAGCGAGCCCTCCAGGCGGGCGAGGCCGTCGAGTGCCCGGCCGGCCGCGGTGCCGCCGAGGGCGGAGACCAGGTAGGCGGCGAGCGCCTCCGGGTTCGGGTGGTCGAAGACGACCCCGGCGGGCAGGCTCAGGCCGGTGGCCGCGCCGAGGGCGTTGCGCAGGTCGACGGCCATCAGCGAGTCGAAGCCGAGGTCGCGGAAGGGCTTGCGGGCCTCGACCCGGTCAGCACCGCCGTGGCCGAGCACCCGCGCCGCCTGCCCGCGCACCAACTCCCGCAGCATGCTGAGCTGTTCCTCCTCGCTCTGCGCGCCGAGCCGCTCGCGCAGGCCCCCCTCCGCGGCTTGGGCGCGCTGCCGGGCGGCCTCGGGTATCCGCGCGAGCAGCGGGCTGGGCCGTACGGCGGTGAGCCCGGCGGCGAAACGCTCCCAGTCGAGGTCGGCGACGGCCAGGCAGGCGTCCCCGTGGTCGAGTGCCTGCTGCAGGGCGTCGAGCGCCCGCGCGGGCGCCATGGCGCGGACGCCGTGCCGGTCGAGGCGGGCGCTGACACCGTCCGCGGCGGCGGCCATGCCTCCGCCGTCCCAGGCGCCCCAGGCGAGCGCGGTCGCGGGCAGTCCGTCGGCCCGGCGCTGCTCGGCGAAGGCGTCCAGGAAGGCGTTGGCGGCGGCGTAGTTGGCCTGCCCGGCCCCGCCCACCGCCCCGGAGAAGGAGGAGTAGAGGACGAAGGCGGCCAGGTCCCGGTCGGCGGTGAGTTCGTGCAGATGGCGCACGGCCTCCGCCTTCGGCCGCAGTACGGTGGCGAGCCGCTCGGGGGTCAGCGCGTCCAGGACGCCGTCGTCGAGGACGCCCGCGGTGTGCACGACCGCCGTGAGCGGGAACTCCGTCGGCACCTCGTCGAGCAGCGCGGCGAGCGCGCCCCGGTCGGCCACGTCGCAGGCGGCCAGGGTGACCCGGACGCCCCGCTCGCCGAGTTCGGCGGCCAGTTCCCGGGCCCCGGGCGCCTCGGGCCCGCGACGGCCGGTGAGGAGCAGGTGCTCGGCACCGCGGTCCGCGAGACGGCGGGCGAGATGGGCGCCGAGGGCACCCGTACCCCCCGTGATCAGGACGGTTCCGGAGGGCCGCCACTCCCTGGCCGCCGCCGAGGGACGCTCGGCACGCACCAGCCTGCGCGCGTACAACCCGCCCTCCCGCACGGCGAGTTGGTCCTCCCCCGCCGGATCGGCGAGCACCCGGCAGAGCAGATCGAGCGCCTGCGCGCCCTCCGCCACGGGCAGGTCGAGCAGGCCTCCCCAGCGCTCGGGGCTCTCCAGGGCGGCGGCCCGGCCGAGCCCCCAGACCTGGGCCTGCGCGGGTTCGGCGAGCCGGTCGCCCTCGCCGGTGGAGACGGCGCCCCGGGTGGCGCACCACAGCGGGGCCGCCACGACGGCGTCGCCGAGCGCCTGGTGCAGCAGCAGCACCTCGTCGAGTCCGGATTCCCCCGGCGCGGCGGGCAGGCTCAGCACCCCGGCGAGCGCCTCCCGCCCCGCCAGCGCCGCACGGATCCGCTCCGCCATACCCTTCCGGCTCTCCGCCGCCGCCAGACTCAGCACCTCGGCACCCCGCTCCAGGAGAGCCTGCCGTACGGACCCGCTCCGGTCACCGACCAGGAGCCAGGTCCCGGCAGGCCCGGCGGCCGAGGGCTCCGCGAGGCGTTCCCAGACGACGCGGTACTGGAGGCCCGCGGCGGCCTCCCTCCCGGCGACGGCACCTCCGCTACGCGCCGCCGCCCAGTAGCGCTCCCGCTGGAAGGGGTACGTGGGCAGTGGAACCCGCGCCGTAGGCGAACTCCCGTAAACGGCACGCCAGTCGGGGACGACACCGGCGCAGAACAGGGCACCGAGCGCGGCAGCCACCGAGCGCTCCTCACCGCCCTCGCCCCGGACCATCGGCACCGCGACGGGGGCCACTCCCTCATCCGTACTGGACACGGTCTCCCGCACCAAGGCGGTCAGGACCGCTTCCGGGCCCAGTTCGAGGAAACGGGTGACTCCGGCGTCCGCGAGGGTGCGTACGCCGTCGTGGAAGAGGACGGTCTGACGGACGTGGCGTACCCAGTAGTCGGGAGTGGTCAGTTCGGCGGGCTCGGCCAGCTCGCCGGTCACGTTCGAGACGAGCGGGATCCGGGGCTCCGACAGCGTCAACCCGCCTACGACCGAGGCGAATTCGGCGAGCATCGGGTCCATACGCGGGGAATGGAACGCATGGCTCACCGAGAGCCGCTTCACCCGGTGACCGGCCTCGCGCGCCGCCTCCTCGAACTCCGCCACCGCATCCGCATCACCGGACAGCACGCACGCCAACGGGCCATTGACCGCGGCGACTTCCACCCGGCCCACGTAACCCGCACACAGCCGCGAAGCCTCCCCCGCCGGGACCGACACCGCGAGCATCGCCCCACCCGGCGACAAGGCCTGCATCAACCGGCCCCGCGCAGCGACGAGTTGAGCCGCGTCAGAAAGAGAGAACACCCCCGCCACATACGCGGCGGCAATCTCACCGATCGAATGCCCCAGAAGGAAGTCCGGCCGCACACCCCACGACTCCACCAACCGGAACAACGCCACTTCCACAGCAAACAACGCAGGCTGCGCCCACCCCGTACGGTCCAACGCCTCCGCATCACCGTCGAATATGACGCCCTTCAGCGACCGGCCCAAGTGACGATCGAGTTCCCCACACACGGCATCGAAAGCCTCGGCGAAGACAGGAAACGCTTCGTACAACTCCCGCCCCATCCCCGCACGTTGCGCCCCCTGACCCGTGAACAGAAAAGCGGTCCGGCCGTCGAGCGGGGTGCCCTGGACGGTTCCGGGGGTGGGGTCGCCGGTCGCGAGTGCGTGGAGGGAGGACAGGAGTTCGGTGGGGGTCTCGGCGGTGAGGGAGGCGCGGTGGTCGAGGGCGGCGCGGGTGGTGGCCAGGGCGAACGAGGCGTCCCTCAGGGGCAGTTCGGGGAGGGCGGAGAAGTGGGCGTGCAGGGAGGCGGCCTGGGCGCGCAGGCCCGCGGTGTCACGGGCGGAGAGGACGAACGGGAGGGGGCCGCGGCGGACGGGCTCCGGCGGTACGACGTCCCCGCCGGACCGTCCCGCGGGCTGCTCCCCCATGGCCTGCCCGGGCGCCTGGTCCGAGGCCTGCGCGAGCGCCCGCTCGGGTGCCTGTTCCAGGATGATGTGGGCGTTGGTGCCGCTGATGCCGAAGGAGGAGACACCGGCGCGGCGGGGGCGGCCGGTCTCGGGCCAGTCGGTGTGTTCGGTGAGGAGGCGTACGGTGCCCGCCGACCAGTCGACCCGGGGGGTCGGCTCGTCGATGTGCAGGGTGCGCGGGAGCTGTCCGTGGCGCAGGGCGAGGATCATCTTGATGACACCGGCGACGCCCGCGGCGGCCTGGGTGTGCCCGAGGTTGGACTTCACCGAGCCGAGCAGCAGCGGGAGTTGGCGGGCCCTGCCGTAGGTGGCCAGGAGCGCCTGGGCCTCGATGGGGTCGCCGAGCTCGGTGCCGGTGCCGTGTGCCTCGACGGCGTCGACCTGGTCGGCGGTGAGGCGGGCGTTGCCCAGGGCCTCTTCGATGACGCGCTGCTGGGCGGGGCCGTTGGGAGCGGTCAGCCCGTTGGAGGCGCCGTCCTGGTTCACCGCCGAGCCGCGCAGCACCGCCAGGATCTCGTGGCCGTTGCGCCGCGCGTCCGCGAGCCGTTCCAGGAGCAGCAGTCCGGCGCCCTCGCCCCAGCCCGTACCGTCCGCGCCCGCCGCGAAGGCCTTGCAGCGGCCGTCGCGGGCCAGACCGCCCTGGCGGCTGAACTCGGAGAACAGGGTCGGCATCGCCATGACGGTGGCGCCGCCCGCGAGCGCGAGGGCGCACTCCCGGCGCCGCAGCGCCTGGGCGGCCAGGTGCAGGGCGACCAGGGAGGCGGAGCAGGCGGTGTCCACGGTGACCGCCGGGCCTTCGAGCCCGTACACATAGGAGAGGCGGCCGGAGAGCACACTGGCCGCGTTGCCGGTCATGATGTGACCGCCGAGGTCCTGCTCGGAGTTGACGGCGACGGGGGCGTAGTCCTGGCCATTGGTGCCGATGAAGACACCGGTCCTGCTGCCGCGCAGGCTGCCCGGGTCGACCCCGGCGCGCTCGAAGGCCTCCCAGGAGGTCTCCAGGAGGAGGCGCTGCTGCGGGTCGAGGGCGAGCGCCTCGCGCGGGGAGATGCCGAAGAACCCGGCGTCGAAGTGGGCGGCCCCGGGCAGGAAACCGGCCTCGCGGGCGTGCGAGCCGTGCGGCGCGTCCGGGTCGAGGAGCGCGTCGAGGTCCCAGCCGCGGTCGGTGGGGAAGCCCGTCATCGCGTCGGTGCCCGCGGCGAGGAGGTTCCACAGCGCTTCCGGGGTGTCGGCGCCGCCGGGGAAGCGGCAGCTCATGGCGACGACCGCGAGGGGTTCGCTGTCGCGTGACTCGCTCTCCCGCAGCCGTTCCTGGGTCTGCTCCAGCTCGGCGGAGACGCGCTTGAGGAAGTGGCGGAGCTTGTCTTCGTTGGACACGGGCGGGTTCTCCGTCGGGGTCGTGCGAGGGGTGGGGCGGGAGGCCGGTGGCGGCGCGGTGCTCACGAGATGCCGAACTTCTCGCCGATGAGCCCGAAGAGTTCGTCGTCGTCGGCCGTGTCGAAGCCCTCGGCGGCGGGCTCCTCGGCGGCGGATTCCTCGCCGGGGCCGTCCCGCCAGGCGGCGACCAGGGCCTGCATACGGAGCATGATCCTGGTGTGCTCGGCACTGCCCGCGCCGAGGCCGCGCAGCTGCCGCTCGACCTGGTCGAAGGCCTCCTCGAAGCCGCTCTCGGCACCGGTACCCAGCTCGGCGGCGAGGTGGGCGGCGAGCGCGGCCGGGGTCGGGTGGTCGAAGACGAGGGTGGCGGACAGGGTCAGGCCGGTGGCGGCGCCGAGGCGGTTGCGCAGTTCGACCGCGGTCAGGGAGTCGAACCCGGCGTCGCGGAAGGCCTTCGTACCCGCCACCGAGGCGGGTGTGCTGTGGCCGAGGACGGCGGCGGCCTGGGCGCGTACGAGGTCGAGGAGCGCGCTCTCGCGGTCGGCGGGTGCGAGGTCGCGCAGGCGGTGTGCCAGGGCGGATCCCTGGTCCTCCTCGGCCGCGCGGGCAGCCACCAGCGCCTGTACTTCGGGGAGTTCGCCGAGCAGCGGGCTGGGGCGGCCGGTGAGGAAGGAGTCGGCGAAGCGCTCCCAGTCGACCCCGGCGACGACGAGATGGGTCTCCTCGCGGTCGAGGGCGGCGCCCAGGGCGGTGAGGGCGAGCGCGGGGTCCATCGGCCGCATGCCGCCACGCTTCAGGCGTTCGGTGACGGCCTCGCTTCCGGTGGCCAGCCCACCTCCGGCCCAGGAGCCCCAGCCGAGGGAGAGGCCCGGGAGGCCTTCCGCCCTGCGGCGCTCGACCAGCGCGTCCACCTGCGCGTTCGCCGCCGCATAGTTCCCCTGCCCCGCACCACCGACCGCCCCCGCGAACGAGGAGAACACGACAAAAGCAGAGAGATCCATCCCCCGCGTCAACTCATCCAGCAACTCCGCACCCCCCGCCTTCGGCCCCCACACCCCCGCAAACCGCTCCGCGGACAACGACCCCACCACCCCGTCATCCACCACACCCGCCACATGAAACACCGCCGAGAACACAAACTCCGCAAGCAGCGCGGCAACCGACCCCCGGTCACTCACATCGCACGCGACGACATCAACCCGTACACCCAGGGCCCCCAGCTCACGCACCAACTCCTCAGCACCAGGCGCCGAAGCACCACGACGACCGGTCAACACCAGATGCTCCGCACCCCGACCCGCCAACCACCGCGCCACACCCGCACCCAACGCACCCGTACCACCCGTCACCAACACCGGCCCCGACGACACCCGCCAGCCCGCACCGGGGGCCGCCGACTCGGCCGGAGGGGTCACCGCCGTGCCCGCGCGCACCAGACGCCGCCCCAGCAGACGGCCCCCGCGCAGCGCGACCTGGTCCTCGCCGGTGGCTCCGGAGAGCACGGCGGCGAGCAACCCGGCGTCCGCGCCCTCGGGCGGCAGATCCACCAACCCGCCCCAGGCCAACGGCCGTTCGAGCGCGACCACCCGCCCGAAGCCCCACACCTGCGCCAGCACGGGATCGGGCACCTCACCCGAAGCAGCCGACACCGACACCGCGCCCCTGGTCAGACACCACAACCGACCCGAAACCCCCACCTCGTCCAACGCCTGCACCAGCGCCAGGAGTTCGGTCGCCGAGGCCGGGCAGGCGACCACCCCGGCCACCGGACCGCCCGCCACCGCCTCGGTGAGCAGCGCGGCCAGGGACTCCCGGGTGGGCTCCCCGGTCCGCAGTACGAGGGTGTCGGCGCCCGCGGCGGTCAGCGCGCCCTCGACGTCGGTGGTGCCGGCGGTGCCGGGACTCGCGTCGGAC
This sequence comes from Streptomyces sp. SCSIO ZS0520, assembly GCF_025643355.1. NCBI lineage: Bacteria > Bacillati > Actinomycetota > Actinomycetes > Kitasatosporales > Streptomycetaceae > Streptomyces > Streptomyces sp. SCSIO ZS0520. The sequence continues at coordinate 1,047,413 of NZ_CP092644.1, forward strand.
AGCAGGAGCCAGCGGCCGCTGAGCCGGGTTCCGGTGGGCGGGACCGCGAGGGGTGACCAGGTCACCCGGTAGGCCCAGGAGGCGAGTTCGGCGCGGGTGCGGCGGGTGCGGTGCCAGTGCCGGAGGGCGGGCAGCGCGCCTTCGAGGGCGGTACGGGCCGGTTCCGCGGCGCCGATCTCCTCGGCGAGGGCGGGCAGGTCGGCGCGGTCGACGGCGGCCCAGAAGGCGCGCTCGGCGGGGTCGGCCTGCTGCTCGCCCGGGGCGCTGGGACGCGGCCAGTAGCGTGTGCGCTGGAAGGGGTAGGTCGGCAGGGCCGTGGTGCGCGCGCCCGGGAAGGCGGCGCTCCAGTCGGCCTCGACGCCGCGGGCGTGCGCCTCGGCGAGGGAGCGCAGGAAGCGGTCGAGGCCGCCGTCGGTGCGCCGCAGGGTGCCGACCCCGCCCTCGGGGAGCGAGGGCAGCAGCACCGGGTGCGGGCCGACCTCGATGAACTGGTGCCCGCCGCGTTCGCCGAGGAGCCGGATCACCTCGTCGAGGCGGACGGTGCCGCGCAGGTTGCGGTACCAGTAGCCGCCGTCCAGTTCCTCGCCCCGCAGCCACTCCGCCGTCACCGAGGACAGGAAGGGCACCCGGGCCTGAACCGGCGCCACCGGTGCCAGCACCTCGGCCAACTCCGCCTGGATCTCCTCCACTTGCGCGGAGTGGGAGGCGTAGTCGACGTCGACGCGCCGGACCCGTACGGTCCCGGTGCCGGCCCGGGCGACCAGTTCGTCGAGGGCTTCCGCGTCGCCGGAGAGCACGGTCGAGGACGGCCCGTTGAGCGCGGCCACCGAGATCCGGCCCGCCCACGGGGCCGCGAGTGCCTCGGCGGTCTCCCGGTCCGCGGCGACCGAGACCATGCCGCCGCGCCCCGCGAGCGCCACCAGCGCCCGGCTGCGCAGGGCCACCACGCGTGCCCCGTCGTCCAGGCTCAGGGCACCGGCGACGCAGGCCGCGGCGATCTCCCCCTGCGAGTGCCCCACCACCGCGGCGGGCCGCACCCCGTACGACTCCCACAGGGCGGCGAGGGAGACCATCACGGCCCAGAGCGCGGGCTGCACCACATCGACGCGGTCCAGGCCCGGCGCGCCCTCCGTACCGCGCACCACCTCGGGGAGCGACCAGTCCACGTAGGCGCCGAGGGCTTTCGCGCACTGCCCGAAGCGTTCCGCGAAGACCGGCGAGGTGTCGAGCAACTCCCGTGCCATACCGGGCCATTGGGCGCCCTGCCCGGGGAAGACGAACACCGGCTTGCGGGCGGCGGGGGCATGGCCCTCGGCGGCCGAGGGCGCCGGGCGGCCCTCGGCGAGCGCGGTCAAGGCCTGCTGGAACTGCGGCTGTTCGGCGGCGACGACGATCGCGCGGTGCGGGAAGCGGGTGCGGGTGACGGCCAAGGAGAGCCCGATGTCGGCGAGTCGGGCATCGGGCCGCGCGGCGAGGAGGGCGGCCAGGTCGCGGGCGCGGTCGCGCAGCGCGGACTCGGACCGGGCGGAGAGGATCCACGGCAGCGGCCCGCCGCTCTCGGGCGCGGTGGCGGACTCGTGCTCCTCGGCGGGGGCCTCCTCCAGGAGGACGTGGGCGTTGGTGCCGCTCATGCCGAAGGAGGAGACACCGGCGCGGCGGGGCTCCGCGGACCGGGGCCAGGGCCGGGGCTCGGTGACGAGACGTACGGCGCCGGAGGACCAGTCGACCTGCGGGGTGGGGGTGTCCACGTGCAGGGTGCGCGGCAGTTCGTCGTGGCGCAGGGCGAGGACCATCTTGAGCACGCCCGCGATTCCGGCGGCGGCCTGGGTGTGCCCGAGGTTCGACTTGACGGAGCCGAGCCAGAGCGGGCGCCCCTCGGGCCGCTGCTGCCCGTAGGTGCCGAGCAGGGCCCCCGCCTCGATGGGGTCGCCGAGGGTGGTGCCGGTGCCGTGCGCCTCCACCGCGTCGATCTGCTCGGGGGTGAGGCGGGCCTGGGCGAGGGCCGCGCGCAGGACGCGCTGCTGGGAGGGGCCGTTGGGGGCGGTCAGCCCGTTCGAGGCGCCGTCCTGGTTGACGGCGGAGCCGCGCAGCACGGCGAGGACCTGGTGCCCGTTGCGCCGCGCGTCCGGCAGGCGCTCCAGGAGCAGGACGCCGGCGCCCTCGCCCCAGCCGGTGCCGTCGGCCGCCGCCGCGAAGGCCTTGCAGCGCCCGTCGGCGGCGAGGCCGCGCTGCCGGGAGAACTCGGTGAAGGTGGTGGGACTCGCCATCACGGTGACCCCGCCCACCAGGGCGAGCGCGCACTCCTCCTGGCGCAGCGCCTGGGCGGCCAGGTGCAGGGCGACCAGGGAGGAGGAGCAGGCCGTGTCCACGGTCAGCGCGGGCCCTTCGAGACCGAGCGCGTAGGAGACGCGGCCGGACAGCACGCTGGTGGCGTTGCCGGTGGCGAGGTAGCCGTCGGTCTCCTCGGGGCCGCCGACCAGGACGGTGCCGTAGTCGGCGCCGTTGGAGCCGACGAAGACACCGGTCCTGCTGCCGCGCAGGCTCGCCGGGTCGATCCCGGCGGCCTCGACCGTCTCCCAGCAGGTCTCCAGGAGCAGCCGCTGCTGCGGGTCCATGGCGAGGGCCTCGCGGGGCGATATCCCGAAGAACTCCGCGTCGAAGTCCGCGGCCCCGTCCAGGAAGCCGCCCTCGCGCACATACGAGGATCCGGCCCGGTCGGGGTCCGGGTCGAAGAGGGCGTCGAGGTCCCACCCGCGGTCGGCGGGGAAGGGCGACAGGGCGTCCCGGCCCTCGGCCAGCAGCTCCCAGAGGTCCTGCGGTGAGCGCACCCCGCCGGGGAAGCGGCAGCCCATCGCGACGATCGCGAGGGGTTCGCGGGAGGCCTCGGCGAGGCGGCGGTTCTGCTCACGCAGCCGCTCGGTCTCCTTCAGCGAGGTCCGCAGTGCTTCCAGCAGCTTGTCGTTCGAGGCAACCATGTCGTCCAGTCCCATACTTCCCGCGCGCCGTCAGGATTCGCTGTTGTCCAGCGCCAGCTGGATCAGGGCGTCCGCGTCCATCTCGTCGATGTCCGCCGACCCGGTCCCGCCCTCTTCGGCGGGTTCCTCCTCCACGTCCGCGAGCTTCAGCAGTACGTCGAGGAGCCCGGCCTCCTCGATCCGGGCCAGCGGCAGCGTCGCCAGCGCCCGCCGCAGCCGCGCCTCCCGGGGGTCCGCCCCGCCGAGGTCCGCGCCCAGTTTGCCGAGGAGGTGGGCGGCGAGGGCGTTCGGGGTGGGGTGGTCGAAGACCAGGGTCGCGGAGAGGGCGAGCCCGGTGGCCGCGCCGAGCCGGTTGCGCAGTTCGACCGCGGTCAGCGAGTCGAAGCCCAGGTCCTTGAAGGCGCCCTCGGCGTCGATGCCCCCGGTGCCGCCGTGGCCGAGGACCGCGGCGGCGTGGGTGCCGACGAGGTCGAGCAGGGCCTCGTGCCGCTCCGCCGGGGACAGCCCGGCGAGGCGCGCGGTGAGCGGTTCCGCCTCGGGGCCGCCCCGCTGCCCGGCCGCGACCTCGGGGAGGGCGGCGAGCAGGGGGCTCGGGCGGGCCGAGGTGAAGCCGGGGGCGAAGCGCTCCCAGTCGATGTCGACGACGGTGGCCGTGGTCAGGTCCGCGGCGAGCGCCCGGTCGAGCACCCCGAAGGCGGTGTCCTGGCGCAACGGCGTCATCCCGGCGAGCCGCATCCGGTCCACCACCGCCTCGTCCACCGCCATTCCGCCCTCGGCCCAGGGGCCCCAGGCGAGCGAGAGCGCCGGGAGGCCTTCGGCCCTGCGGCGCTCGACCAGCGCGTCCACCTGCGCGTTCGCCGCCGCGTAGTTCCCCTGCCCCGCACCACCGACCGCCCCCGCGAACGAGGAGAACACGACAAAAGCGGAGAGATCCATCCCCCGCGTCAACTCATCCAGCAACTCCGCACCCCCCGCCTTCGGCCCCCACACCCCCGCAAACCGCTCCGCGGACAACGACTCCACCACCCCGTCATCCACCACACCCGCCACATGAAACACCGCCGAGAACACATACTCCGCAAGCAGCGAGGCAACCGACCCCCGGTCACTCACATCGCACGCGACGACGTCAACCCGTACACCCAGGGCCCCCAGCTCACGCACCAGCTCCTCAGCACCAGGCGCCGAAGCACCGCGACGACCGGTCAACACCAGATGCTCCGCACCCCGACCCGCCAACCACCGCGCCACACCCGCACCCAACGCACCCGTACCACCCGTCACCAACACCGATCCGGACGGCACCCGCCAGTCGGCGAGGGCGGTACGGTCCTCGGGCTTCCGGTGGACGAGACGGCGGCCGAAGGCGCCGTGAGCGCGCAGGGCGACCTGATCCTCGCCGGTGGTGCCGGACAGCACGGCGGCGAGCATCTCACCGCCCTTGCCGTCGCGGGGCAGATCCACCAACCCGCCCCAGGTCTGCGGGCGTTCCAGGGCCACCACCCGCCCGAAGCCCCACACCTGCGCCAGTACGGGATCGGGCACCTCACCCGAAGCAGCCGACACCGACACCGCGCCCCTGGACAGACACCACAACCGACCCGACACCCCCACCTCGTCCAACGCCTGCACCAGCGCCAGGAGTTCGGTCGCGGAAGCGGGGCAGGCGAGCACACCGGCCACCGGGCCGCCCGCCACCGCCTCGGTGAGTGCCCGGGGGTCCGCTGAGGCGCAGTGCACGACCTCGGCGCCCGCGGCGGTCAGCGCGCGCTCGATCTCGTGCGTGGTGCCGGTCTCCGCGGCTTCCGTCGTCCCCTTCGCCTCCGGGGCCGTCTCGCCGATCAGGAGCCAGCGGCCGGGGAGTTGGGCCTCCGGTGGGGTGAAGGGCTGCCAGGTCACCTCGTAGAGGAGGGTGTCGAGGGCGGGTCCGGTGCTGCCGCCCAGCCAGGCGGGGAGGGTGGCCTCCTCTGCCGGAGTGGGCCAGTAGCGCTCCCGCTGGAAGGGGTACGTGGGCAGGTCCGGCGCCGAGGTGGCGGTACCGCCGAGCAGACGGGGCAGGTCGACCCGGGCGCCGCTCGCGTACGCCTGTCCTACGGCGTCGAGCAGTGTCCGGACCTCCGGCCGGTCCCGGCGCAGCAGCGGCAGCAGGACGAAGCGGTCCTGGGGGACGGGGGGCGTGGCACTGCCGTGGGGCTCGGCCCCGGTGTCGATGGGGAGGCAGTCCTGGGCGGCGGCGGTGAGCACGCCGTCGGGGCCCAACTCCAGGAAGTGGGTGGCCCCTTCGGCGAGCAGGCTGCGCACGCCCGCATGGAAGAGGACGGTGCTCCGCACGTGCCGTACCCAGTAGGCCGGGGAGCACAGGTCCCCGGCCGTGGCGGGCTCACCCGTGACGTTCGAGAGGAGGGGCATCCGGGGTGCGGACAGGGTCAACCCGCTCACCACCGCCGCGAATTCGGGCAGCATCGGCTCCATGCGCGGGGAGTGGAAGGCATGGCTCACCGCGAGCCGCTTGATCCGGTGGCCGACCGCCTCCGCGAGAACGGCGATCTCCTCCACCGCATCGGCGTCACCCGAGAGCACACTCGCCCGCGGCCCGTTCACCGCCGCGACCTCGACCCGACCCTCGTACCCGGCACAGAGCCGCACCGCCTCCTCACCCGACACGGACACCGCCAACATCGCCCCACCCGACGGCAACGCCCCCATCAACCGGCCCCGCGCAGCCACCAGCTCAGCCGCATCCGCGAGCGAGAACACCCCCGCCACATGCGCGGCCGCGATCTCCCCGACCGAATGCCCGAGCAGGAAGTCGGGCCGGAGGCCCCACGATTCCACCAGCCGGAAGAGTGCCACTTCGAGGGCGAAGAGCCCGGCCTGCGCCCACACCGTGCGGTTCAGTGTCTCCGCGTCGCCGCCGAAGACGAGGTCCCGCACCGACTCGCCCAGGTGGCGGTCCAGTTCCGCGCAGGCGCCGTCGAAGGCCTCGGCGAAGACGGGGAACGCCTCGTACGACTCCCGTCCCATACCGGGGCGTTGGGCCCCCTGCCCGGTGAAGAGGAAGGCCCACCGGGCGTCCTCGCGGGCGGTACGGGGCGGGGTGAGGCCCCCGGCCACGGCGTCCAGGGCGGTCCGCAGCTCGTCGGCGGTGTCGCCGAGGACGGTGGCCCGGTGGGTGAACGGGGTCCGGGTGGCGGCCAGTTGGCGGCCGATCCGGGCGAGGTCGCCCGGATCGGCGGCGGGGGCCGGGAGCCCGGGGGGTCCGCCGAGGTGGCCGCGCAGGCGTTCGGCCTGGGCGCGCAGGGCCTCGGGGGACTTGGCCGAGAGGGTCCAGAGCGCGGGCAGTGCGGGCGGGGTGGTGGGCTGCGCGGTCGCGGCGGGCGCCTCGGCGGTGGCCGGGCCGGTCCGGACCCGGGGCGCCGCGTCCTCCGGAACCCCCGGAACCTGCGGCGTCTGCGCCAACTCCGGTACCGGCGGGGCCTCTTCGAGGACCAGATGGGCGTTGGTGCCGCTCATGCCGAAGGAGGAGACGGCGGCGCGGCGCGGGTGGTCGGTGGCGGGCCAGTCGCGGCGCTCGGTGAGCAGGCTGACGGCGCCGGAGTCCCAGTCGACGTGCGGGGTCGGCTCGTCGAGGTGCAGGGACCTCGGCAGTACCCCGTGCCGCAGGGCCCCCACCATCTTGATGACGGCGGCGACTCCGGCGGCGGCCTGGGTGTGCCCGATGTTCGACTTCAGCGAGCCGAGCCACAGCGGGCGGCCCTCCGGACGCTCCTGACCATAGGTGGCGAGCAGGGCGCCCGCCTCGATCGGGTCGCCGAGGGCGGTGCCGGTGCCGTGCGCCTCGACGACGTCGATATCGCCGCCCCGCAGGCGGGAGTTGGCGAGGGCCTGGCGGATCACCCGTTGCTGGGCGGGGCCGTTGGGCGCGGTGAGGCCGTTGGAGGCGCCGTCCTGGTTGACGGCCGAGCCGCGCACCAGGGCGAGGACCTGGTGGCCGTTGCGCCGGGCGTCGGAGAGGCGTTCGACGAGCAGCATGCCGACGCCCTCGGACCAGCCGGTGCCGTCGGCCGCCGCCGAGAAGGGCTTGCACCGGCCGTCGGCGGCGAGACCGCGCTGGCGGCTGAAGTCGATGAAGGACTGCGGGGTCGACATCACGGTCACGCCGCCCGCGAGCGCGAGCGCGCACTCGCCGCGCCGCAGCGCCTCGGCGGCCAAGTGCAGGGCGACCAGGGAGGAGGAGCAGGCCGTGTCCACGGTCAGCGCGGGCCCTTCGAGACCGAGGGCGTAGGCGATCCGGCCGGAGGCGACGCTGCTCGCGCCGCCGGTGCCGAGGTAGCCCTCCAGGTTCTCCGCGGAGTGGCCGACCAGGGCGGTGTAGTCCTGGCCGTTGGTGCCGACGAAGACACCGGTGCCGCCCGCCTCGGCGGGCCGTATCCCGGCACGTTCGAAGGCCTCCCAGGAGGTCTCCAGGAGCAGCCGCTGCTGCGGGTCCATCGCCAGCGCCTCACGGGGCGAGATCCCGAAGAAGGCGGCGTCGAACTCCGCGGCCTGGCCGAGGAATCCGCCGCCCCGGGTGTACGTGGTGCCGAGCCGCCCGGGGTCCGGGTCGAAGAGGGCGTCCAGATTCCAGCCGCGGTCGGCGGGGAACGGGGTGATCGCGTCCCGCTCCTCCGCGACCAGCTGCCACAGCTCCTCCGGGGAGCCGACACCGCCGGGGAAGCGGCAGCTCATCCCGACGATGGCGATCGGTTCCTCGCTGCCCGCGGTGTGGCGCGCCACGGTGGCGGCGCCCCGGCCGTCGAGCAGCTCGGCCCGCAGATGGGTGACGAGCGCGGCGGGCGTCGGGTGGTCGAAGACCAGGGTGGCGGGCAGCTCCAGACCCGTGGCACGGGCGAGCTGGTTGCGGAACTCCACCGCCGTCATCGAGTCGAACCCGAGCTCGCGGAAGGCGAGTTGGGGGTCGGCCGCCTCCTCCGCGGTGTGGCCGAGCACCGCGGCCACGTGGTCCCGCACCAGGCCGAGCAGCACCCGGCCCGGGTCGGCCTCCGCCGCGAGCCGCCGCGCCAGGGGCGAACCGGCCCCGGAGGGCGCGGACGAACCGGGCGCCTCCTCCGGCTCCGGGGCCGGTCCTGTTCCTGCCGGAGTGCCGCCACCCGCGCGGGCGGCGGGCGCGGCGCTGGCGGGCCAGAAGCGGCGGCGCTGGAAGGGGTAGGTGGGCAGGTCCACGAGGGCGCCGCGCGGGCCGGGGAACACGGCCTCCCAGTCGGGGACGGTGCCGGAGCAGTAGAGCGCGCCGAGGGCCGCGGCCAGCGTGAAGGCCTCGTCCCGGTCGCGGCGGAGCAGGGCGGTCAGTCGGTAGCCGGGGTGGGCGGAGGCCTGCCGGCCGGTGGCGGTCTCACGGTCGGCGGGGGCGGCGGGCGTGTCGGGTACGGCAGCCGTGGCGGGTACGGGGGCCTCGTCATGTACGGGGACTGCGTCACGTACGGGCGAGAGAGCCGACTCGGCGGGAGCGTCCCCACCGGCGGAGACGTCGGCAACGGCGAGCTGCTCAGCGGGGCCCTGCTCAAGCCGGTGCTCGGCCAAGGTCTCCTCGGCCGAAGCGGTGAGGACGGCGTCGGGGCCCAGTTCGGCGAAGCGGGTGACTCCGGAGTCGGCCAGGGTGCGGATGCCCTGGTGGAAGAGGACGGTGCCGCGGACGTGGCGTACCCAGTGCCCCGGGTCGCGCAGTTCCTCGCCGGTGGCGAGGCGTCCGGTCACATTCGAGACGAGCGGGATGCGCGGCTCGGCGGGAGTCAACTCCCGGACCACCGCGGCGAATGCGTCGAGCATGGGGTCCATGCGCGGGGAGTGGAAGGCATGGCTCACCGCGAGCCGCTTGATCCGGTGGCCGACCGCCTCCGCGAGAACAGCGATCTCCTCGACCGCGTCGGCGTCACCCGAGAGCACACTCGCCCGCGGCCCGTTCACCGCCGCGACCTCGACCCGACCCTCGTACCCGGCACAGAGCCGCACCGCCTCCTCACCCGACACGGACACCGCAAGCATCGCCCCACCCGAGGGCAAGGCCCCCATCAACCGGCCCCGCGCAGCCACCAGTTCAGCCGCATCCGCGAGCGAGAACACCCCCGCCACATGCGCGGCCGCGATCTCCCCGACCGAATGCCCCAGCAGGAAGTCCGGGACCACACCCCAGGACTCCAGGAGCCGGAAGAGCGCGACCTCCAGGGCGAAGAGGCCCGCCTGCGCCCACTGCGTACGGTCCAGGGTTCCGGCTTCCGACAGGTCACGCTCGGCGTCGGCCTCCGTGCCGAAGACGATCTCCCGTACGGGCTGGGGCAGATGGGGGTCGAGGGCCGCGCACACCGCGTCGAAGGCCTCGGCGTAGACGGGGAAGGTCTCGTACAACTCCCGGCCCATACGGGGGCGTTGGGCACCCTGCCCGGTGAAGAGGAAGGCCAGGCGGCCCGGCAGCGGTACGCCCTGTTCCAGTCCCGCGGCGGGGCGGTCCTCGACCAGGGCGCCGAGGGCGGCGAGGAGTTGCGTACGGTCGCTCGCGACGAGGGCGGCGCGGTGGGCGAGCGGGGAGCGGCCGAGGGCCAGGGCCCGTGCGACCTGAGGGGCGGTCAGCTCCGGTTGGGCGAGGAGCAGTTCGCGCAGCTGCCCGGCCTTGCGGCGGACCGCTTCCCCGGTGCGGCCGGACAGCACCGCGACGGCGGGCCGGGGCGGTTCGGCGGCCGGGGCCTCCACGGCGGGGGCGACGGGGGCCTGTTCGAGGAGGAGGTGGGCGTTGGTGCCGCTGATGCCGAAGGAGGAGACGGCGGCCCGGCGGGGGCGGCCGGTCTCCGGCCAGGGCCGCTCCTCGGTCAGCAGGCGCACGGCGCCCGCGGACCAGTCGACGTGCGAGGTGGGCGCGTCCACGTGCAGGGTGCGCGGGAGCACTCCGTGCCGCATCGCCATGACCATCTTGATCACACCCGCCGCGCCCGCGGCGGCCTGGGTGTGCCCGAGGTTGGACTTGACCGAGCCGAGCCACAGCGGGCGGTCCTCGGGCCGCCCCTGCCCGTAGGTGGCGAGCAGGGCCCCGGCCTCGATCGGGTCGCCGAGGGCGGTGCCGGTGCCGTGCGCCTCCACCGCGTCGATGTCCGCGGTGGTGAGCCGGGCGCGGCTCAGGGCCTGGCCGATGACGCGTTCCTGGGAGGGGCCGTTGGGGGCGGTCATGCCGTTGGAGGCGCCGTCCTGGTTGACGGCGGAGCCGCGCAGCACGGCGAGGACGCGGTGGCCGTTGCGCTCGGCGTCGGACAGCCGCTCCAGGAGGACCATGCCGATGCCCTCGGACCAGGAGGTGCCGTCGGCGGCCTCGGCGAAGGGCTTGCAGCGGCCGTCGGGGGCGAGTCCGCGCTGCCGGGAGAACTCGACGAAGGTGTGCGGCGCCGCCATCACGGTGACCCCGCCCGCGAGCGCGAGTCCGCACTCGCCCTGCCGCAGCGCCTGCGCGGCGAGGTGCAGGGAGACCAGCGAGGAGGAGCAGGCGGTGTCCACGGTGACGGCGGGGCCCTCGAGCCCGAAGGTGTAGGCGATCCGGCCGGAGGCGACGCTGCCCGCGCTGCCGTTGCCCGCGTAGCCCTCGACCTCCGGCTCGTGGGCGAGCAGATTGACGTAGTCGTGGTACATGACGCCGGTGAAGACGCCGGTCCTGCTGCCGCGCAGGCTCGCGGGGGCGATCCCGGCGCGTTCGAAGGCCTCCCAGGAGGCTTCGAGGAGGAGGCGCTGCTGCGGGTCCATCGCCAGCGCCTCGCGCGGGGAGATCCCGAAGAGCAGCGGGTCGAACTCGGCGGCCCCGTCCAGGAATCCGCCCTCGCGGACGTAGGAGGTGCCCTTGCGCGCGGGGTCGGGGTCGAAGAGGGCGTCGAGGTCCCAGCCGCGGTCGGTGGGGAAGCCGGAGATGGCGTCGCCGCCGGAGCGCACCAGCTCCCACAGGTCCTCCGGGGAGCGCACCCCGCCGGGGAAGCGGCAGCTCATGGCGACCACGGCGAGGGGTTCCTCGGGGGCCGCGGCGGGCCCGGCCGGGGCGGTGGCGGCGGTGCCGCGGTCGTCGAGGAGCCGGCCGCGCAGATGGGCGGCGAGCGCGGCGGGGGTCGGCTGGTCGAAGACGAGGGTGGCGGGCAGCCGCAGGCCGGTGGCGGCGGAGAGCCGGTTGCGCAGTTCGACGGCGCTCAGCGAGTCGAACCCGGCGTCCTTGAACACCTGGGCGGGCTCGGGCGGTTCATGGGCGGCCCGGCCGAGCACGGCGGCGGCCTCGGTGGTGACGAGGTCGAGCAGGAGGCGTTCTTGCTGCGGCGCGCCGAGGGCCGCGAGGCGTCCGGCGAGGGAGCCGGGGGCGGTCGCGGCCCGGGCCGCGGGCCGCGGCGCGGCGGGGGCGAAGTGGGCGAGTGCGGGCGGCAGTTCGCCCGCGGCGGCGAGCGCGGCGCGGTCGAAGCGTACGGGGAAGAGCACCGGCCGGGGGTGGCCGAGGGCCAGGTCGAGCAGGGCGAGGGCCTGCTCGGTGGGGAGCGCGCGCATGCCGCCGCGGTCCAGCCGCCGGGTGTCGGTCTCCGCGAGTCCCCCGGTCAGGCCGCTGCGTTCGGCCCACAGTCCCCAGCCGAGGGAGAGCGCGGGCAGTCCTTCGGCGCGCCGCCGGGCGGCGAGGGCGTCCAGGAAGGAGTTGGCCGCGGCGTAGGCGGCCTGTCCGGGGGCGCCGAGCACACCCGCCGCCGAGGAGAACAACACGAAGGCGGTGAGCGGGAGTTCGCGGGTGAGTGCGTGCAGAGTGCGGGCGGCGTCGGCCTTGGGGCGCAACACCGCGTCGAGCCGGTCGGCGGTCAGCGTCTCCACGGTGGCGTCGCCGAGCACCCCGGCCGCGTGCACCACCGCGCGCAGCGGCGCCTCCTCCGGCACGGTGGCGAGCAGTGCCGCGAGCGCCTCCCGGTCGGCCGCGTCGCAGGCGGCGGTGCGCACCGACTCGGCGCCGAGCGCGGCCAGTTCGGCGGTGACCTCCGCCTCGGCCTCGGGGCTCGCACCGCTGCGGCCGATCAGCAGCAGATGGCGTACGCCGTGCGCGGCGACCAGGTGCCGGGCGACCGCGCGGCCGAGGACGCCCAGGCCGCCGGTGATCAGGACGGTGCCCTCGGGTCCGAACTCGCCGCCGGGCGAGGCCACTTGCCCCTCGGCGGTGTCCCGGGCGGCGGGCACCAGGCGCGGCACCCGCAACTCGCCCTCGTACAGGGCGGCTTGGGGGTGGCCCTGGCCCGCTGCTGCGGCGACCGCCTCGGGATCGGCGGCCGGGTCGGCGTCCAACAGGGCGAAGCGGCCGGGGTGTTCGGACTGGGCGGAGCGGACCAGGCCGCGGACCGCCGCGGCCACCGGATCGGTCTCGGCGGCCCGGGTCAGGAACACCGTGCGCGGCGCGTTCTCCTCGGCGAGGGCCCGGTGCAGGGCCTCCAGGGTCTCGTGCAGGGCGGTGCGCAGGCCACGGGAGGTGTCGGGCTCGACGGTCACCGGCGGTTCCCCGGCTCCGCCGGTGGCGGGTGCGGGCACCCAGTCCAGCTGGAGGAGGTCCTGCCCGGCCGCGGGGAGGAGGGCGGGGTCCAGGGGGCGCAGGGCCAGCGAGGCGACCGAGACCACGGGGTGGCCGCTCGCGTCGGTGGCGTCGAGGGCGAGGGCGCCGGGTCCGGCAGCGGTGAGCCGTACCCGCAGGGTGGTGGCGCCGCTCGCGTGCAGGCGTACCCCGCCGAAGGCGAAGGGCAGCCGGGGGCCCGCCGAGCCGGGGAGCACCCCCCCGAGGGCGGCGGGCTGCAGGGCGGCGTCCAGGAGGGCGGGGTGCAGGCCGTAGCCCTCGGCGGGGGCGGCCTCCGGTGCCGGTTCGGGCAGGCGGACCTCGGCGAAGAGTTCCGTCCCGCGCCGCCAGGCGGCCACCAGGCCCTGGAAGGCGGGCCCGTAGGCGAAGCCCTCGGCGGCGCGGTCGGCGTAGAAGCCGTCCAGGGCGAGGGGTTCGGCGCCGCGCGGGGGCCACTCGGGCTGGGGAGCGGGGGCCGGGTCGGTGTCGGGGGCGAGGACGCCCTCGGCGTGCCGGGTCCACTCGCCGCCCCGGGGGCGGGCCCAGGCGGTGAGCGGGCGCCGCCCGTCGGGCGCGGCGTCCCCGACGGCGAACTGGAGCTGGATCTCCTCCTGTTCGGCCCAGGCCAGCGGGGCGTGCAGGGTGAGTTCGTCGAGCCGGGCGCAGCCGACGTGGTCCCCGGCGCGGACGGCGAGTTCCACGAAGGCGGTGCCCGGCAGGAGCACCCGGCCCGCCACCACATGGTCGGCCAGCCAGGGCTGGCGGCGCGGTGAGAGGAGTCCGGTGAAGACGTAGCCGTCGCTGCCAGCGAGGGCGACCGCGGCGCCGAGCAGCGGATGCCCGGCGCCCTCCGCCCCGGCCGGGACCGCGCCGCTCCCGGTGGCGGCGCCGTCGAGCCAGTAGCGGGTGCGCTGGAAGGCGTAGGTGGGCAACTCGACGCGGGGAGCGTCCGGGTGGGGGGCCGCCCAGTCCACCCGGGCGCCGTGGGTGTGGATCTCGGCGAGGGCGCGGGCGAAGCTGCCCACCTCCTCGCGGTCCCGGCGCAGGGCCGCGCTGAAACGGACCGGCTGGGCGGGGGGCTCCTCGGCGAGGCAGTCCTCGGCGAGGGCGCTGAGCACGGCGTCCGGGCCCAACTCCAGGCAGGCGGTGACCCCGTGGGCGGCGAGGGCGCGGACCCCGTCGTGGAAGAGGACGGTCCCGCGGACGTGGCGCACCCAGTATTCGGGCGCGCACAGCTCCTCGGGGCGGGCGAGGCGGCCGGTGACATTGGAGACGAGCGGCACGGTGGGCGGCTTGAACTCCAGGCGGGAGACGACCGCGAGGAAGCGGTCCAGCATGGGGTCCATCCGCGGCGAGTGGAAGGCATGGCTGACCCGCAGCCGCTTGGTGCGGAACTCCCCCAGCCCGGCGGCGAGTTCGGCCACCGCGTCCTCGTCGCCGGAGAGCACGACGGCCGCCGGTCCGTTGATCGCGGCGAGCGCGGCCCGGCCCTCGTATCCGGCGAGCAGCGGGCGGATGGCCTCGGCGGGGGCGGCCACGGAGAGCATGGCGCCGCCCTCCGGCAGCGCCTCCATCAGCCTGCCGCGCGCGGCGACCAGGGCGCAGGCCTCGGGCAGTTTCAGCATGCCCGCGACATGGGCGGCGACGATCTCGCCGACCGAGTGGCCGAGCAGCACGTCGGGGCGCACCCCCCAGCTCTCGGCGAGCCGGAACAGGGCGCTCTCCTGGGCGAAGAGCGCGGCCTGGGTGTAGGCGGTGCGGTGCAGCAGCGCCGCCTCGGGGCTGCCCTCGGCGGCGTGCACGACCTCGCGCAGCGGGGTGTCGAAGTAGCGGTCGAGGTGGGCGCAGGCCTCGTCGAAGGCGCGGGCGTAGACCGGGTGCGCGGCGTACAGGGCGCTGCCCGTGCCGGGCCGCTGGGAGCCCTGGCCGGTGAAGAGCAGGGCGAGCCGTCCGGGCACGGCGGTGCCCTCGACCAGGGAGTCGGCGCCGGTGCCCGCGGCGAGCGCGGTCAGCGCGGTCCGCAGCTCCGCGGCGTCGGCGCCGAGCACCACGGCGCGGTGGTCGAAGGCGGTGCGGGTGGTGGCCAGGGCGCGGGCGGTGCCGCCGAGGGAGGGCGTGCCGCCGGGGCGCGCCGGGTCGGTCGCGGCCAGGAGGGCCGCCGCCTGGCCGCGCAGGGCCTCGGGGCTCCGGGCGCTCAACGGCCAGGCGTACAGGGGCGGTCGGGGTTCGTCCCGGGAGGGTTGCGGCGCGGGTTGCGGCGCCTGTTCCAGGACGAGGTGGGCGTTGGTGCCGCTGATGCCGAAGGAGGAGACCGCGGCGCGGCGGGGGCGGCCGGTCTCGGGCCAGTCGGTGCGTTCGCCGAGCAGGCTGATCTTCCCGGCCGACCAGTCGACCTGGGGGCTCGGCCGGTCCAGGTGCAGGGTCCTCGGCAGGACGCCCGCGCGCAGCGCCATGACCATCTTGATGACCCCGGCGGCTCCGGCGGCGGCCTGGGTGTGGCCGAGGTTCGACTTCACCGCGCCCAGCCACAGCGGCCGTTCGCGGTCCTGGCCGTAGGTGGCGAGCAGGGCGTGCGCCTCGATGGGGTCGCCGAGGGTGGTGCCGGTGCCGTGCGCCTCCACCGCGTCGACCTCGGCGGGGGTGAGCCCCGCCTGGTCGAGGGCCTGGCGGATGACGCGCTGCTGGGCGGGCCCGTTCGGGACGGTCATGCCGCTGCTGGCGCCGTCCTGGTTGACGGCGGAGCCGCGGATCACGGCGAGCACCGGGTGGCCGTGGGCCTCGGCGTCGCTGAGGCGCTCCAGGAGCAGCATGCCGGCGCCCTCGCCCCAGCCGGTGCCGTCGGCCGCGGCGGCGAAGGGCTTGCAGCGGCCGTCGGCGGCGAGTCCGCGCTGCTGGCTGAAGTCGACGAAGAGGTCGAGGGTGGACATCACGGTGACGCCGCCCGCGAGCGCGAGTCCGCACTCGCCCTGCCGCAGCGCCTGGGCGGCCAGATGCAGGGTGACCAGTGAGGAGGAGCAGGCCGTGTCCACGGTGACGGCGGGCCCTTCGAGCCCCAGGGTGTACGAGATCCGCCCGGAGGCGACGCTGCCCGCGTTGCCGCTGCCCGCGTACACCTCGACGCCCGGCGGCAGGGCGTCCAGGCGGGAGGCGTAGTCGTGGTGCATGACGCCCGCGAAGACGCCGGTGCGGCTGCCGCGCAGGCTGAGCGGGTCGATCCCGGCGCGCTCCACGGCCTCCCAGGCGGTCTCCAGGAGGAGGCGCTGCTGCGGGTCCATGGCGAGCGCCTCGCGCGGGGAGATCCCGAAGAACTCCGCGTCGAAGCCGCCCGCGTCGCTGAGGAAGCCGCCCTCGCGGACATAGGTGGTGCCGCGGTGGTCGGGGTCGGGGTGGTAGCGGCCTTCGAGGTCCCAGCCGCGGTCGGCGGGGAAGGCGCCGACCGCGTCGCGCTCGTCGAGCAGCAGCCGCCACAGCTCCTCCGGGCTGCGCACCCCGCCCGGGAAGCGGCAGCTCATGGCAACGATCGCGACCGGTTCGGCCTCCTCGGCGGCGCGCAGCTTCTCCTTGGTCTGGTGCAGTTCGGCAGTCACCCACCGGAGGTGGTCGAGCAGCTTCTGTTCGTTGGTCATGACGTCCGGACTCCAGTTGGTCAAGGAAGGTGCACCGCGCGCGGGACGTCTCCCGCGGGCGGCTCAGCGGCGGGCCACGCCGGTGTACTGCTCGGCGAAGTTCCGCGCCTCGGCCTCGGAGGACAGGAGGTGCGCGAAACGGGCCCGGCGCAGCCTGCGGGAGTAGGGCTCCTCGTCGGGCGCCTCGTGCAGCAGGGAGGTCATCGCCTCGGAGAACTCCTGGCCGAGCCAGGCCCGGCGCAGCGCGGTACCGGCGTAGGCGTCGAGGTCCGCGCGCCGCCCCTGCCCGTACCAGCTGCTCAGCGCCTCGGCGAGCAGCCGGGCGTCCGCGACGGCGAGGTTGAGCCCCTTGGCCGCGCTCGGCGGGACGATATGGGCGGCGTCGCCGACCAGGAACAGCCTGCGGTACTGGACCGGTTCGGCGACGAAGCCGCGCAGCGGCACCAGGACGCGCTCCAGGATGTCGCCGGTGGGCAGGGCGCCGGTGCCGCCGGTGAGGCGGAAGTCCAGCTCCCGCCAGATCGCCTCGTCGCTGCGGTCCGCGGCGCGCTCGCCGGGCGGCACCTGGAGGTAGAGGCGGCTGACGGTGTGCGAGCGCATGCTGCTCAGCGCGAAGCCGTGCTCGCTGACGGCGTAGACCAGCTCCGGGGACATCGGCGGCGCGGCGGCGAGCACCCCGAGCCAGGAGAAGGGGTACGTACGGGAGTGGCCGGTGAGCTTCCCGGCGGGTATCGCGCGGCGGCTGACCCCGTGGAAGCCGTCGCAGCCCGCGAGGAACTCGCAGGCGATCTCGGTGGGCCGGCCGTCCAGGGTGCAGTGCAGGAGCGCGCCGTCGCCGGTGACGGCGTCCACCGAGACGTCCTCGACGCCGAAGTGCAGTCCCGGTTCGTCCTCGCGGACGGCGATCAGGTCCTTGACGACCTCCTGCTGCCCGTACATCCACACGGCGGCGCCGCTGAGTTCGGCGAAGGGCATCCGGTGGTGCTCGCCGTCGAGCCGCCACTCGAAGCCCTCGTGGACCAGGCCCTCGCGGTCCAGGCGGTCCGCGGCCCCGGCGGCGCGCAGGGTCCGCACGGTGCCCTCTTCGAGCAGCCCGGCCCGTACCCGCTTCTCCACGTAGGCGCGGCTGCGGCGCTCCAGTACGAGGGAGTCGATGCCGTTCAGCTTGAGGAGCCGGGACAGGAGCAGCCCGGAGGGGCCGGCGCCGATGATGCAGACCGGGGTGCGCAGGGTTCTGACGGTGCTCACAGGCTCAGCTCCCCCGTCGCCGAGACGTTCACCTCGGCGGTCAGCGGCAGCAGGGCCGAGGAGGGGCCGACCTGGAGGGCGCGGCGGCCCGCGGCCGGGGCCCAGGCGCGCACTCCGGTGTCCCAGTGGGCGAAGCGGCGGGCGTCGAGGGTGACGGTGAGCCGGGTGGCGGCGCCGGGTTCCAGGGTGGCGGCGGCGTATCCGGCGAGCGCCCTGGGCGGCTGCTCGGCGCCGGCCTCGGGGCCCGCGCCGAGGTAGACCTGCGCGATCTCGCGGCCCGGGCGCCGCCCGGTGTTGCGGACCGTGAAGGAGACCTCCAACGCCTCGCCCCGCACGGCGAGTTCGAGGTCCTGGTAGGCGAACTCGGTGTAGCTGAGGCCGTGTCCGAAGGGGAAGAGCGGGGCGGTGCCGGTCCTGTCGTGCCAGCGGTAGCCGCTGAACAGGCCCTCGGAGTAGTCGACTTGGCCGTCCTCACCCGGGTAGCGGCGGGCGTCCCCGGCGAAGGGGGTGTGCGCGGCGTCCACCGGGAAGCTCTGGGTGAGCTTGCCGCTCGGGTTGACCTCGCCGAAGAGCAGCCGCCCGGTGGCCTCGGCGCCCCGCTCCCCCGGGTACCAGATGTCGAGCACCCCGGCGACCTCGTCCAGCCAGGGCATCGGCACCGAGGAGCCGGTGTTGAGGACGACCACGGTGTTCGGGTTGGCCTTGGCCACCTCGGTGATCAGGGTGTCCTGGAGGCCGGGGAGCCCGAGGGCGGGGCGGTCGATGAGTTCGGCGAGTTCGTCGTAGGCGAAGACGACGGCGGCCTCGGCGCCCCGGGCCGCCGCCACGGCCTCCTCGATGTCGGCCCGCGCCTGCTGCGGGGTGACCCAGCCGAGGGTGAGCCGCACCGGCTGGCTGGGCACCGGCAGCGCGGAGAGCACCAGCTTGTACGTGCCGGGCTCCAGGTCGGCCGTGAGGCCCGCGGTGTCGCCGAAGGAGCTGCCCGCGAAGACGCGGGGGTGGCCCTCCAGGTCGATGGCGGCGTAGCCGCCGAGGGCGGTGACCGCGATGCGGTAGCGGCCGGGGGTCTCGATGGTGAGGCGGCCCTCGTAGAAGTAGTCGGGCTCGGTGGAGGGCCCGGGGGCGACCTCGCCCTCGCGGAACGGCGGCTGGAGCGCGGAGGCGGGCACCGGGCGGCCCGCCGGGTCCTCGCCGACCCGGAAGACGACGTCCTCGGCGCCGAGCCGCTCGGTGAGGACCTCCAGGGGGGTGCTCGCCCGCTCGGGGACGACCAGGGCGCTGCCCACCCCGGCGGTCTTGGGGGTGCGGGCGGGCAGCCCGATCACGGCAAGTCCCTTGCCCCGCAAGGCCTGTTCGGACAGCGGCAGCACCCCGCGCGGATTGTGCAGAAGCACCGCCCCGGCCTCGGCGATCTCCTGGGCGAGGGCGCTGCCGCGGGCGGCGTCGCGGGTGGTGACGGGGGCCTGGCTGCCGTCGAGGAGGCCGAAGCGGGCCATCTGGCCGAGGATGCGGGCGACCGAGCGGTCCAGGACCTTCTCGTCGACGCGGCCCTCGGTGACCGCCTCGTCCAGGGCGGCGCCGAGGTGCTTGCCGTCGGGCATCTCCTGGTCGAGTCCGCGCTCGACGGCGGCGGTGTCGTGCACGGCGTCCCAGTCGCTCATCACCCAGCCCTCGAAGCCCCACTCCTCGCGCAGCAGGGTGGTCAGCAGGGCCTCGTTCTGGCAGGAGAAGTCGCCGTTGACGCTGTTGGTCGCGCCCATCAGGGCACCCGCCCCGGCCTCCACCACGGCCTGGAAGGCGGGGAGTTCGAGTTCCCGCAGGGTGCGCTCGTCGACGCGTACGTCGACGGTCATCCGGTTCTCCTCCTGGTTGTTGGCGAGGAAGTGCTTGGGCATCGCGATGACGCCCTGCGCCTGGATGCCGCGCACCACCGCGGTGCCGATCGCGGTGACCAGGAGCGGATCCTCCCCGTACAGCTCGAAGTTGCGGCCGCCGAAGGGCTGGCGGAGCAGGTTGAGCATCGGACCGATCAGTACGTCCTGGCGTTTGGCGCGGGCCTCGTGGCCGAGGAACTCCCCGTAGCGGGCGGCGAGTTCCTCGTCGAAGGCGCAGGACAGGGCGATCGGGGCGGGCAGCGCGGTGGTGGTCTTGCGCTTCATGCGCACGCCCGCGGGGCCGTCGGTCATCCGCAGCGGCGGGATGCCGAGCCGCGGGACGCCCGGGATGTAGCCGGACTGGCCGAGCTGCTCGGGGTCGTCGGCGCCGTGGAGGAAGGAGAGCTTCTCCTGCCGGGTCATCGCCTCGACCAGAGCGGTCACATCGGTCTGGGGTGTCTGCGGGGTCATGCGAGGTCACTTCCGTTGGACTCGGCGGGTGCGGCGGCAGCGGCGGCCGACAGGGGGTGGGCGCGCAGGGCGCGGGCCGGGGCGTCGGCCTTGAGCAGCATCTCCTCGTACTCGTCCACCGGGTCGGAGTCGAGGACGATGGCGCCGCCCGCGCCGAGTTCCCAGCGGTCCCCGGTGCGGACCATGGTGCGGATGACGATGTTGAGGTCGGCGGCGCCGTTGCAGGACAGATAGCCGAGGGAGCCGGAGTAGATGCCGCGGGCGCGCCGCTCCAGGGATTCGATGATCTCCAGGGTGCGCAGCTTGGGCGCGCCGGTCATCGAGCCGCCGGGGAAGCAGGCCCGTACGCAGTCGACGGCGTCGGCGCCCGGCTTGAGGCGGCCGCGGATGGTGGAGACGAGCTGGTGCACGGTGGCGTAGCTCTCGGCCGCCATCAGCACCGGCACCTCGACCGAGCCGACCTCGCAGACCCGCCCGAGGTCGTTGCGGAGCAGGTCGACGATCATCAGGTTCTCGGCGCGGGTCTTGGCGCTGGAGACCAGTTCGCGGCGGGCGGCCTCGTCCTCGGCGGGGGTCGCGCCGCGCGGGGCGGTGCCCTTGATCGGCTTGGTCTCGGCCGTGCCGCCGGGGCTGATCCTGAGGAAGCGCTCCGGCGAGGAGCAGGCCACGTCCAGGTCACCGAGGTGCAGGAAGGCCGCGTACGGCGCCGGGTTGAGCCTGCGCAGCCTGCGGTAGGTCTCCCAGCCGCTGTCGTACGCGGGGAAGTCGGCGGAGTTGGTCAGGCAGACCTCGTAGCTCTCGCCCGCGTGCAGGTGGTCCTGGCTGGCCTGGACCGCGCGGACATAGGCCTCCCGGCCGTGGGCGAGGCGGGGCTCGACCGGGCCGGAGGCGACGGCGGGCGGCTCGTCGAGGGGGCCGAGCGCGGCGAGCCGGGCGGCGGTCCGCTCCAGCCAGCGGGTCGCGGCCCCGGTGTCGGGGCCCTCGCTGAGGGCGAGGAGGTAGGTGCGCCGGGCGGCGTGGTCGACGGCGAGGAAGCGGTCGGCGAACAGCCATACGGCGTCCGGGGTCCGGGCGGTGTGGGCGTTCGGGGAGCCGCAGTCGGCCTTGAGTTCGTAGCCGAAGTAGCCGACGTAGCCGCCGGTGAAGTCGAAGGGCAGCGGCGGGGCTTCGATCTCGCGTCGGGTCAACTCCCGCTTGAGGTAGTCGAATACGGACTCGCGGTGTACGGAGGGCCGTGCGGCGTCGACCACGACGAGCCCCTCGCCGGTGCGGTAGCGCACGGTCTCGGCGAGCGGCCCCGAGCCGTCGCCGAGGAAGGAGAACCGGGACAGTCCCTCCTCGACGCGGGCGCTGTCCAGCCAGAAGGCGTGCGCGGAGTCCGCGTAGAGCTCCTGGAAGGCGGCCTCGGTGTCGACGGCGCCCGCGAGTTCGCGTACGTGCAGCCGGTAGCGCTGCGCCTGGACGGGGGCCGCGGGCTCCTCCCGTACGGGTCCGCTGGTTTCCGACACGCCGCCGCGGCCCCTCGGGGCGCTGCCCGAACTCCGGCTCAGATCACGGAAGTTGGCCATCAGCCGCAGTCCGTGCTCGGTCTCGATGGACTCCGGGTGGAACTGCACGCCCCAGCGCGGCAGCCGCCGGTGCCGCAGCGCCTGCACGACGCCGTCCTCGGAGCGGGCGATGGCCTCCAACTCGTGCGGCAGCGGCTCGGCCACGCACAGCGAGTGGTAGCGCACCGCCCCGAACTCGACGGGGATGCCGCCGAAGAGCGGGTCGCCGTTGTGCACCACCCGGGTGACGTGCCCGTGCCGGGCGCGCGGGGCGGGGATGACCTCGCCGCCCTCGGAGACGGCGAGCCCCTGGTGGCCGAGGCAGACCCCGAGCACGGGCAGCTCGGTCTTGCGCAGCACGTCCAGGGAGATGCCGAAGTCGCGGGGGCGCGCCGGGTGGCCGGGCCCGGGCGAGATCACCACGTTGTCGTAGCGGTCGAGGTCGGGCAGCTCCCCGGCGTCGTTGGTGAGGACGTCGGGCTCCTCGCCGTTGACCTGTCCCAGGAGGTGGAAGAGGTTGTAGGTGTAGGAGTCGTAGTTGTCGATCAGCAGAGTCCGCACGGTCGCACTCACTTCTCGCTGGGGGCCGGGGACCGGGGCGTGAGCCGGTCGAGGTGGGCGAGACTCTCCTCGGGCCGGTCGGCCGGGGCGAGGTGGGCCAGGTGGCCGTCGGGGCGTACCAGGGCGAGCAGCGGCCGGGACCCGAAGCGGCCGCGCAGCAGGCGGTGCCCGGCGGCGCCGAGGGCGGCCAGGTCGTGCACGCCCGCCCGCCCGGCGAGGGCGGTGCGGGCCCGCGCCACGAGGGCGTCCCACTGCGGGGGCCTGCTGTCGCCGGGCCACACCACGGCCAGGTGCGCGCCCTGCTCCAGGAGCGGGGCGGCCGGGTCGAGGCGGGAGGCGTGAAAGAGGGGCAGCCGGTCGCCGGGCACCGCGCGCCGCCTGAGCGGGGCGCGCCACAGCGGTCCGTTCAGGGGGGCGTAGCTCAGCCCGGTCTGGCTCATCAGGGGCGCGGCGACCTTGGCGAGGAAGCCGGAGGCCTCGGCGGCGCGGATGCCCGCGTCGCGCCCGGCGGCGTCCTCGGGGGTAGGCGGCGCGGAGAGCTCCATCTCGGTGCGGATCAGCGCCCGGATGTGCTCGACCGCCTGCTGCCGCTCGGTGTCATAGCTGTCGAGGAGGTCCGCGCCGAAGTCGCCGCGGAGCACCCCGGCGAGCTTCCAGCCCAGGTTGAGGGCATCCTGCAGGCCGAGGTTGAGGCCCTGGCCGCCGAGCGGCACCACCGAGTGCGCGGCGTCCCCGGCGAGCAGGACCCGCCCGGCGCGGAAGGACTCGGCGACCCCGGGCCGGGGGTAGTAGGTGCGCTTCCACAGCGGCTCGCCGAGCCGGTAGGGGATGCTGGTGCGCGCGTCGACCATGGCCTGCCAGTCCGCGAGCGGCTTCTCGGACCAGTCGTCCTCGCCGGGCATGACGATGGTGGCGAGGCGGCAGATGCCGTCCGGCAGGTGGACCAGCGGCAGCAGTCCGGTGCTGCCGTAGTGGTATTCGACGCCGGAGACGGCCGGGCCGGTCAGCGGGAAGTCGCCGAGGGCGATGCCGAGCGGGAAGGGCAGCCCCGGGTAGTCGATGCCGAGCAGCCGCCGGGTGGCGCTGCCCGCGCCGTCGGCGCCGATCAGCCACTCGGGGCTGGTCTCCTCGGTGCGGCCGTCGGCGTGCCGCAGCGTGGCGCGCGGCAGCGGACCGGAGTTGTCCAGCGCCTCCAGGGTGACCCCGCACTCGACGGTGCCGCCGAGTTCCGCCAGGCGCGCCCAGAGCAGATCCTCCAACTCCCGCTGGACGAGGCCGAGTCCGAAGGGGTGCGGTGAGTCGAGGCCGCCGAGCGGGACGGTGCCGAGGCGCTCGCCGCCCGCGAAGAAGCTGACGTCGCGCGCGGGGCGGCCGCGGGCGGTGAGCGCCTTGGTGAGGCCGGTCTTCTCCAGGAGTTCCAGGAGCCGGGGCCAGATCATCACGGCCCGGGAGTGCGGGTCGCTCTCCGCGAGGGAGGGCTTGGAGTCGACGAGGCGTACCGGCACCCCCTGCTGGAGCAGATCGCAGGCGAGCAGGGAGCCGACGGCGCCGCCGCCGACGATGAGTATCCGGGGGTCGTTCACTTCCCGGCCGTCCTTTCCGCCGCGGTCCGCAGCAAGTCTTCGACGGCCTCGGCGGCGGCCCGCGCGCCGCCCGCCGCCCGGATCCGCTGCCGCATCCGCGCCGCGTGCTCCGCGATCCGTGGCTCGCCGGCCGCCCGGCATACGGCGTCGAGCAGGGCCCCCGGATCGGAGTCCGCGGGGTCCAGGCGGATGCCGAGGTGCAGGTCGGCGACGCGGTCGGCGATGATCTCCTGCTCGACCATCTGCGGGACGAGGACCATCGGGGTGGCGAAGGAGAGCGCCTCCATGGTGCTGCCCATGCCGCCGTGGGTGACGAAGACGGCGGCCTGCTCCAGCACCGACAGCTGCGGCACGGACGGGTGCACCTCGACGTTGCCGGGCAGCGCCCCGAGGGCGGCCGGGTCGGTGCCCTCCCCCACGGACATCAGGAGGTGGAACTCGCTGCCCTCGAAGGCCTCGACGCAGCGGCGGTAGAAGTCGGTGGCCCGGTTGAAGACGGTGCCCAGGGAGACGTAGACGACCGGCCTGCCGCCTGCGGGGGGCTGCCAGCTCCCCTCGTCCGCGCGGCCGCCGAGGCTCGGCCCGACGAAGCGGTAGTGCGGGCCGAAGCTCTCCTCGCGGGGCTGGAACTCCCGTGGCAGGAAAGCCAGGTTGAGTTCCTCCTCGAAGTCCATGAACTCCTCGGTGCCGAGTCCGCCGAGCCCCGCCTCGGCCAGGAAGGCGCCGAGCCGCCGGTCGAACTCCGCGGTGTGGGCCTCGTGTTCGGCGGAGCGGCCGGTGCGCTCCAGCATGGCGTCCATCAGGGCGTAGCCCCGGCTGGAGGCGATGCTGGGGAAGAACTGCACGGCGCGGCAGCCCCAGCGCCGGGCGAGGGCGCGCCCGGCGAAGGGCACGGTGTTGTCGTACACGATCAGATCCGGGCGTCCCCCGGCGAACTGCCGCTCCGCCAGGGCGATCCGCTCCGCGCTGCCGTGCAGGAAGAACAGCGGCAGCGCGCTCGGGTCCCCGGCGGCGAAGGCGCCCGGCGACTGGCCCGGCGAGGTCGCGACGTCATAGCGGCAGACGGTGGCGCCGAGCCGGGTGAGCCGCTCCTCGAAGGCCCCGGTGGTGAAGTACGTGACCTTGTGGCCGCGCGCGACGAGCTCCGCGACGATGCCGAAGGTCGGCGAGACATGGCCGTGCGCGGCCACGCTGAAAAATGCGATATGTGCCATCAGTTTCCCCAGGTCTCCCGGCCGTGCCGGTCAGATCCCGATCTCCCCGTCCAAGATCTCGAACAGCTCCTCGTCGCTGACGTCCATCGCGGCCCTCGCCTCATCGGACTCCGATTTCCTTGCCGCGCCGCCGACTTGGGCCATCAGGGCGCGTAGTCGTTGCTCGGCGTACCGCTCGGTCGCCGAACCGGGTCCGGCCGCCCGGAGCATCCGCTCCAGCTCGTCGAGCCCGCGGATCACCGACTGCGCGGGCGCGTCCGCGGCCGGGGCCAGCTCCGCGACCAGGTGCTCGGTGAGCGCCGCCGGGGTCGGGAAGTCGAAGACCAGGGTCGGTGTCAGGCTCAGGCCGGTCCGCTCGCCGAGGCGGTTGCGCAGTTCGACGGCGGCGAGCGAGTCGAGCCCGAGTTCCCGGAAGGACTTCTCCCCGGCGATCCGCGCGCCCCCGCCGTGCCCGAGGACGGCGGCCGTCTCCCGGTGGACGAGGTCGTCGAGCAGCCGCCTGCGCTGCGCCTCGTCGGCGGCGGCGAGCTGCGCGGCGAGCGGGGGCCCGGCGGCCGGTGCCGGGCGGAGCGCGCGCCGGGGGGCGGCGGCGGGCGCGGACTCCTTGACGGCCACCAGGTTCGGCAGGCCTCCGGTGGCGAGCGCGGCGTCCAGCAGGGACAGCGCCTCCTCGTTGCCGAGCGGCAGGGTGCCGTGCCGGGCCATCCGGGCGAGGGCGTCCGCGCCGAGGCGCCCCGCCATCCCGCGCTCCTCGGCCCAGGGACCCCACTGGAGGGAGAGCGCGGGCAGCCCGAGCCCGTGCAGATGGACCGCGAAGGCG
Source organism: Streptomyces sp. SCSIO ZS0520 (assembly GCF_025643355.1). NCBI lineage: Bacteria > Bacillati > Actinomycetota > Actinomycetes > Kitasatosporales > Streptomycetaceae > Streptomyces > Streptomyces sp. SCSIO ZS0520. Next base: position 1,072,921 of record NZ_CP092644.1, read on the forward strand.
TCCAGGAAGCCGTTGGCCGCCGCGTAGTTGGCCTGCGCGGGGCTGCCGTGCACCCCGGCCGCGGAGGAGAAGAGCACAAAGGCCTGGGGCGCCTGCTTGGCGGTGACCTCGTGCAGGGCGAGCGCCCCCTCCGCCTTGACGTCCATCACCCGGGTGAACTGCTCCTCGGTGAGCCCGGTCAGCAGCCCGTCGTCGACGATGCCCGCCGCGTGGAAGACCGCCGTCAGCGGCCTGCCGAGCCCCTCCACCACCTGGGCCAGCGCCACCCGGTCGGTCACCTCGCAGGCGACGAGCGCCACCTCGGCCCCCGACTCCCGTAGCGCGGCGGCCAGTTCGGCGTCCCGCTCCTCCCCCGCGGCACGGCTGAGCAGGACGAGATCGCGGACCCCGTGCGCCCGCACCAGGTGCCGGGCGAGAACCGCGCCGAGCCCGCCGGTACCGCCGGTGATCAGGACCGCGCCACCGCTCAGCTCCGGCCACGCGTCCCCAGCGGGGGCCTTCGCGGGCACCAGTCGCGGTACGTGCAACTCATCGCCCAGTACGGCGAGTTCACGCTCCTCGGCCGAGAGCGCCGCGGCCGGGAGACCGCTGTCGCCCGCCACGACCTGGATCTTCCCCGGGTGCTCGGACTGCGCGGTCCGCAGCATCGCCCGCACCGCGCCGGAGGCGGTGCCGGTGCCGCTCGCCGGGACGAGCAGCGTCAGCCGCGCGGTCTCGTACAGCGGGCTCTCCACCCACTCCCGCAGCAGGGTCGCCGTCTCCCACACCGCACGCTTCGCCTCGCGTACGGAGTCCTCGGTGCCCGAGGGCCCGGTGAGGTCCAGGGCGCGGACCACGGCGTCCGGCAGGGCGAAGGAGTCCTCCAGCGCCTTCAGGTCGGGGTGGGCGTCCGCCCCGAGGGCCTTCGCCACCCCGGCGGGATCGGCGCCGAGTACCGCCACCTCGCCCGCGAAGGCCGGGAGTTCCCGCGCCAGCGGCTCCCACTCCAGAGTGTGCAGGCCCACGCCCGCGGGCGCGAGATCCCCGGACCCGGCCCGGCGCAGCTTCAGCGAGGCGATGCGGACGGCCGTACGGCCCGCCGCGTCCCGCAGGTCCAGGGAGAGTTCGTCCTCCCCGAGCCGCCGCAACCGCACCCGGCCCGCGGCCGGTTCGGCCCCCGCGACCGTGACGCCCTGCCAGACGAACGGCAGCCGCCCGGCGGTGTCCCCGGCCCCCGGGGTGTCGACGAAGCCGGTGTGCAGGGCCGCGTCCAGGAGCGCCGGATGCACCAGGTGCCCGGCGCCGTCCTCGCCCTCCAGGGCCACCTCCGCGAAGACCTCCTCCCCGCGCCGCCATACGGCACGCAGACCGCGCAGCACGGGTCCGTAGGCGAAGCCCATCCCCTCGGCCCGCAGATAGATCTCCGCGGGGTCGAGCTCCTCGGCGTCCCGCGGCGGCCAGGGCTCGTCGAAGGCGGGCGGCGCCTCCGGCTCGGGGCCGAGCACCCCGGTGGCGTGCCGCGTCCAGGCGGCCTCCGGGTCCCCGGCGGCCCGTCCGTGCACGGTCACCGACCAGCGCTCCGGCTCCCCTTCCTCGGCCGCCTCCGCCGCACCGAGCGGGGCCACGGCCACCTGCACCTCGACCGCAGCCGACCCGGTCAGCCTCAGCGGTGCCTGGACGGTCAGCTCCTCCAGCGCACCGGCGCCCGCCACCCGGCCCGCGTACAGCGCCATCTCCACGAAGCCCGTACCCGGCAGCAGCACCGCCGAGCCGACCACATGGTCCGCCAGCCAAGGGTGCGTACGTACCGAGAGCCGCCCGGTGAACAGGAGTTCCGCCGACCCCGCCCGCTCGACAACGCTATCGAGCAGCGGATGCGCCCCCGGCTCGTACGAGGCGCCGCTACGCGGACGCGGCCAGTACCGCACCTTCCGGAAGGCGTAGGTGGGCAGCGGCACCCGCCCGGCGGGCCGACCGAGGCAGGCGGCCCAGTCCACCGGGACCTCCCAGCGGAACAGCTCGCCCCACAGGGCCGCGACCGTGCGGAGCTCGGACCGGTCCCGGCGCAGCACGGCGGCGAAGGCACGGGGCGCTCGCGACGGGCGCCCGGCCTCGCCTGCGCCCGGCACGGCTCCGGACGCGCCGAGGCAGTCCTGCGCCAGCGCCGTGAGGACCGCGTCGGGGCCGAGTTCGAGGTAGCGCGTGACTCCGGCGTCGGCGAGGGTGCGTACGCCGTCGTGGAAGAGGACGCTCTGGCGGACGTGGCGTACCCAGTAGTCGGGAGTGGTCAGCTCGGCAGGCTCGGCCAGCTCGCCGGTCACGTTCGAGACGAGCGGGATCCGGGGCGCGGACAGACTCAACCCGCCCACGACCGTGGCGAATTCGGCGAGCATCGGGTCCATACGCGGGGAATGGAACGCATGGCTCACCGCGAGCCGCTTCACCCGGTGACCAGCCTCGCGCGCCGCCTCCTCGATCTCCGCCACCGCATCCGCATCACCGGACAGTACGCACGCCAACGGGCCATTGACCGCGGCGACTTCCACCCGGCCCACGTAACCCGCACACAGACGGGAAGCCTCCTCCGCCGGGACCGACACCGCGAGCATCGCCCCACCCGAAGGCAACGCCTGCATCAACCGGCCCCGCGCAGCGACGAGTTGAGCCGCGTCAGAAAGGGAGAACACCCCCGCCACATGCGCGGCGGCGATCTCCCCAATCGAATGCCCCAGAAGGAAGTCCGGCCGCACACCCCACGACTCCACCAACCGGAACAACGCCACTTCCAGAGCGAAGAGAGCGGGCTGCGCCCACCCCGTCCGGTTCAACTCCGCTGCGTCCCCGCCGAAGACCACGCCCTTCAGCGACCGGCCCAAGTGACGGTCGAGTTCCGCGCACACGGCGTCGAAAGCCTCGGCGAAGGCGGGGAATGCCTCGTACAACTCCCGTCCCATGTCCGGCCGTTGCGACCCCTGCCCCGTGAACAGGAAGGCGAGGCCGCCCGGTTGGACGGAGGCTGTTTCAGGGGTGGTTCCGGCGGTGGCGAGGGCGTCGAGGGCGGCGGTCGGGTCGAGGGGGTCGGCGAGAGGTGCCGTGCGGTAGGGGAAGGGGGTGCGGGACTGGGCGAGGGCGCGGCCGACCTCGGTGAGGTCGAGGTCCGGGTGCGCGGCGAGATGGGCGCGCAGGCGGTCGGCCTGGTCGCGCAGGGCCTCGGGGCTGTGCGCGGAGAGCAGCAGGGGTACGGGGACTTGCGCCGCCGGGGCCTGGCCCTCGGAGGGCTGCACCGCCGGGGTCTGGCCGAGGTCCGGGCCCGGTATCTCGTCGAGGAAGGCGGGTGCCTCTTCGAGGATGACATGGGCGTTGGTGCCGCTGATCCCGAAGGAGGAGACGGCAGCCCGACGCGGCCGGTCCGCAGCTCCCGGCCAGGCGCGCTCGCTGGTCAGCAGCTCCACCGCGCCCGAGGACCAGTCCACGTGCGGGCTCGGCTCCTCGACGTGCAGGGTGCGTGGCAGCAGGCCTTCGCGCATCGCCCACACCATCTTCAGCACGCCCGCCACACCGGCCGCCGCCTGCGTATGCCCGAGGTTCGACTTCACCGAACCCAGCCACAGCGGACGGTCCCCGGCCCGCTCCTCGCCGTACGTCGCGAGCAAGGCCTGCGCCTCGATCGGGTCACCGAGCGCCGTCCCCGTACCGTGCGCCTCGACCGCGTCCACCTCCCCGGCCGACAGACCGGAGTTGGCGAGCGCCTGACGGATCACCCGCTGCTGCGAAGGACCGTTCGGCGCCGACAGGCCATTGGACGCACCGTCCTGATTCACCGCCGAACCTCGCACCACCGCCAGCACCTCGTGCCCGTTGCGCCGCGCGTCCGACAACCGCTCCACCAGGAGCAGACCCACGCCCTCGCCCCAGCCGGTGCCCTCCGCGTCCGCCGCGAAGGCGCGGCACCGGCCGTCGGCGGAGAGCCCGCGCTGACGGCTGAAGTCCACGAAGGCCTGGGGGGTGGACATGACGGTGACACCGCCCGCGAGCGCGAGGCTGCACTCGCCGCGGCGCAGCGACTCGGCCGCCAGATGCAGCGCGACCAGCGAGGACGAGCACGCCGTGTCCACCGTCAGCGCCGGGCCCTCGAACCCGTAGAAGTACGACAGACGGCCGGAGGCGACGCTGACGGCGCCACCGGTGCCGAGGTAGCCCTCCAGGTCCTCGGCGGAGCGGGCGACCAGGGAGGTGTAGTCCTGGCCGTTGGAGCCGACGAAGACCCCGGTCCGGCTGCCGCGCAGCGAGCCCGGCAGCACCCCGGCGTTCTCCAGGAGTTCCCAGGAGGTCTCCAGGAGCAACCGCTGCTGCGGATCCATCGCCAGCGCCTCACGCGGCGAGATCCCGAAGAACTCCGCGTCGAAATCAGCCACTTGACCGAGAAAGCCGCCCTGGGTCGCATACGTCGTCCCGGGCACCTCCGGATCCGGGGCGAACAGGCCCTCCAGATCCCAGCCCCGGTCCTCCGGGAAAGGCCCGACCGCGTCCCCGCCCGAGGCCACCAACTCCCACAGCGCTTCCGGGGAACGCACCCCACCTGGGAAACGGCACGCCGCCCCCACCAGCACGATCGGATCGTCGCCGGTGGTGACGGGGTGCGGGACGGCGGCCTCCCCTACCGCCTCCGGGCCGCCGAGCAGTTCGGTGCGCAGGAAGGCGGCGAGCACCTCGGGGCTCGGCCGGTCGAAGGCGAGCGAGGCGGGCAGGGCCAGTCCGGTGGCGAGGGCGAGGCGGTTGCGCAGTTCCACGGAGGCGAGCGAGTCGAAGCCGAGGGCCCGGAAGGACTTCGCCGGGTCGACCGCTTCGGCGGACTCGTGCATCAGCAGTTCGGCGGCGTGCGTACGGATCAACTCGACCAGCAGCGCCTGCTGTTGGTCCGCCGGGCGGCCGGTCAGGGAGGCGAGGAGCGCGTTCGGCCCGGCGCCCTCGGGGGCGGTGGGCGCGGCCGGCACCGCGAGCAGATGCCGCAGCAGCCCGCGCTGCACCACCGCCGCGGCCCCGTGCGCCTGCCCGTACCGCTCCCAGTCGACATCGGCGGCGAGTACGGCGGTCCGGCCCGACCGCAGTACGGCCTCCAGGGCGCCGAGCGCGGCCCGGGCCCGCATCGGGCGCATCCCGGTGCGGCGCAGGCGCTCGCGGACGGTCGCCGCCTCCGCGGCCATGCCCTCGCCCTCCCAGGCGCCCCAGGCCACCGCCGTCGCGGGCAGCCCCTCCTGGCGGCGGCGGGCGGCCAGCGCGTCCAGGGCGGCGTTGGCCATCGCGTAGTTGGCCTGGCCCGCCGCGCCGACGACTCCCGCGAGCGAGGAGAACAGGACGAAGGTGTCGAGGGGGTACGCGCGGGTCAGCCGGTCCAGGTGCAGCGCGCCGCCCGTCTTGGCGGCGAGCACGCGTTCCAGGCGCTCCGGGGTCAGGGCGGTGAGGACCCCGTCGTCCAGGACGCCCGCCACGTGCACCACTGCGGTCAGGGGGCGGTCGGCCGGGATGCCGTCGAGCAGCGCGGCCAGCGCCTCGCCGTCCGCCACATCGCAGGCGGCGAGGGTCACCTCGGCACCCAATTCCTGCAGTTCCGCACGGAGTTCGGCGGCGCCCGGGGCATCGGGGCCCCGGCGTCCGGTGAGCAGCAGATGGGCGGCGCCCGCCTTCGCGAGGTGCCGGGCCACCTTCGCACCGAGCGCGCCGGTACCGCCGGTCACGAGGACCGTGCCCGTGCCGGAGGCGGCCCAGGGCTCACCGGTCTCCGCCGCTGCCCGCGGCGTCGGGACGGCGACCAGGCGCCGCGCAGAGGCGCCGTCCGCCCGCACGGCCACCTCGCCCTCCGCCGACCCGCCCATGAGCTGGGCGGCGAAGGCCCTGGTCACGGACTCCTGGGCCGTGTCCCCGTCGCCGTCCTTGTGCGTCTCCGGCTCGGGAAGGTCGACGAGTCCGCCCCAGGTGCCGGGCGCCTCCAGCGCGGCGACACGGCCGAGCCCCCAGAGCTGCGCCTGATCGACCCGCACGCGGGCGTGCTCCTGCGCCGCGCGAGGGCTGCCCTCCGGGGTACGGGCACCCTCGGGCGAGCCCACGTCCACGGCACCGCGCGTGACCAGGTGAAGGCGCGCCTCGGTTCCGCAGTCGGCCGCGGCTTGCAGCAGCAACAGGCCGTGCAGCGGGGCATGTTCACCGTGCAGCAGGGCGACGATCCTGCTCGGCCGGGCCGCGGCGGTGGCCTGGGACAGCTGCTCGGCGAGCGCCACGCGGTCGAGCCTGCCGGTCAGCGGAAGCCGTACGACCTCGGCGCCCGCCGCCGCCAGCGCCGCCAGGCACTCCCCGGTGAACGCGTCCTCGGTATCCGTCACCGCGAGCCAGGTGCCGGCGCCGCCGACCTGAGCCGGACCGCCGGTGCCCGGGGCGAGGTCCAGGGGCTCCCAGACGACCTCGTACAGCAGCTCCTCGGCACGGGGGCCGCCACCGGCCGCCTTCATGGGGAGCGAGGGCCAGTAGCGCCGCCCCTGGAAGGCATACGTGGGCAGCGCGACCCGCCGCGCACCCGAACTCCCGTAAACGGCACGCCAGTCGGGGACGACACCGGCGCAGAACAAGGCACCGAGCGCGGCAGCCGCCGAGCGCTCCTCACCGACTCCGCTTCGGAGCACCGGCACCGCGAGGGGTTCGGGTCCCGCATCTGTACTGGGCACGGCCTCCCGCACCAAGGCGGTCAGGACCGCTTCCGGGCCCAGTTCGAGGAAACGGGTGACTCCGGCGTCCGAGAGGGTGCGTACGCCGTCGTGGAAGAGAACGGTCTGACGGACGTGGCGTACCCAGTAGTCGGGAGTAGTCAGCTCGGCTGGCTGCGCCAGCTCGCCGGTCACGTTCGAGACGAGCGGGATCCGGGGCGCGGACAGGGTCAACCCGCCTACGACCGTGGCGAATTCGGCGAGCATCGGGTCCATACGCGGGGAATGGAACGCATGGCTCACCGAGAGCCGCTTCACCCGGTGACCAGCCTCGCGCGCCGCCTCCTCGATCTCCGCCACCGCATCCGCATCACCGGACAGCACGCACGCCAACGGGCCATTGACCGCGGCGACTTCCACCCGGCCCACGTAACCCGCACACAGACGGGCAGCCTCCCCCGCTGCCACGGAAACCGCGAGCATCGCACCACCCGAAGGCAACGCCTGCATCAACCGACCCCGCGCAGCCACCAGTTGAGCCGCATCAGCAAGCGAAAACACCCCCGCCACATACGCGGCAGCAATCTCACCGATCGAGTGCCCGAGCAGGAAGTCCGGCCGCACACCCCACGACTCCACCAACCGGAACAACGCCACTTCCACAGCAAACAAGGCAGGCTGCGCCCACCCCGTACGGTCCAGCGCCTCCGCATCCCCACCGAAGACGACAGCCTTCAGCGACTCACCCGCACTCAGGCAAGCGTCCAGCTCCGCACACACCGCATCGAAGGCCTCCGCGAAGGCAGGGAAGGACGCATACAACTCCCGGCCCATACACACCCGTTGCGCCCCCTGCCCCGTGAACAGGAAGGCCGACGCGCCGCCTTGGGCCGCGCCCTTGCCCTGGAAGGTGTCCGGTGTCGGGGTGCCCTCGGCCAGTGCGGAGAGCGCGCGCAGCAGGGTGTCCCTGTCCTGGGCGGGGAACGCGGCGCGGTGTTCCAGGGTGGCGCGGGTGGTGGCGAGGGTGAACGCGGCGTCGCTCAGCGGGAGTTCGGGGCGTTCGGTGAGGTGCGTGTGCAGGGCGGCGGCCTGGGCGCGCAGGCCGGGCTCGCTGCGGGCGGAGAGAACGAGCGGGGCGGCCCAGCCGGGTGCCGCCGCGGTGTCCCGGGGGCTCTCCTCCCCGGCAGCGGGCGCGGGTGCCTCTTCGAGGATGACGTGGGCGTTGGTGCCGCTGATCCCGAAGGAGGAGACGGCAGCCCGACGCGGCCGGTCCGCAGCTCCCGGCCAGGCGCGCTCGCTGGTCAGCAGCTCCACCGCACCGGAAGACCAGTCCACGTGCGGACTCGGCTCCTCCACGTGCAGGGTGCGCGGCAGCAGGCCCTCCCGCATCGCCCACACCATCTTCAGCACCCCGGCGACACCGGCCGCCGCCTGCGTATGCCCGAGGTTCGACTTCACCGCGCCGACCAGAAGCGGACGGCCCTCGGCCCGCTCCTGCCCGTATGTCGCGAGCAGCGCCTGCGCCTCGATCGGATCACCGAGCGCGGTCCCCGTACCGTGCGCCTCGACCGCGTCCACCTCCCCGGCCGACAGACCGGAATTGGCGAGCGCCTGACGGATCACCCGCTGCTGCGAAGGACCGTTCGGCGCCGACAGGCCGTTGGACGCACCGTCCTGATTCACCGCCGAACCGCGCACCACCGCCAGCACCTCGTGCCCGTTGCGCCGCGCGTCCGACAACCGCTCCACCAGAAGCAGACCCACACCCTCCGACCAGCCGGTGCCGTCCGCCGCGGCGGAGAAGGGCTTGCAGCGGCCGTCGGCGGCGAGTCCGCGCTGACGGCTGAAGTCCACGAAGGAGGCCGGGGTCGACATCACCGCGACGCCGCCCGCGAGCGCGAGGGTGCACTCACCGCGGCGCAGCGACTCGGCCGCCAGATGCAAGGCGACCAACGAGGACGAGCACGCCGTGTCCACCGTCAGCGCCGGGCCCTCGAACCCGTAGAAGTACGACAGACGGCCGGAGAGCACGCTGCCCGCGAGGCCGGTGCTCAGATATCCGTCGAGTCCGGGCTCCTCGGTGAGGCGCTGGGCGTAGTCGTGGTACATCTGCCCGGCGAAGACGCCGGTGCGGCTGCCGCGCAGGGAGTCGGGGTCGATGCCCGCGTTCTCCAGGAGCTCCCAGGAGGTCTCCAGGAGCAACCGCTGCTGCGGATCCATCGCCAGCGCCTCACGCGGCGAGATCCCGAAGAACTCCGCGTCGAAATCAGCCACTTGACCGAGAAAGCCGCCCTCGGCCGTGTACGTCGTCCCGGGCACCTCCGGATCCGGGGCGAACAGGCCCTCCAGATCCCAGCCCCGGTCCTCCGGGAACGGCCCCACCGCATCCCCGCCCGAGGCCACCAACTCCCACAGCCCCTCCGGCGAACGCACCCCACCCGGGAACCGGCACGCCGCCCCCACCAGCACGATCGGATCGTCCTCGCTGCTCAGGGGGTGCGCGGCGGTGGTCGGTACGGGTGCGGGGGCGCCGAGCAGCGCGGTGTGCAGGTGGTCGGCGAGGGCGCCCGGGTTCGGGTGGTCGAAGGCGGCGGAGGCGGGCAGCGCGAGACCGGTCTCGGCGACCAGGCGGTTGCGCAGTTCGACCGAGGCGAGCGAGTCGAAGCCGAGGGAGCGGAAGGATTTACGCGCGTCGCCGCTGTCCGAAAACGGGGTGCCGAGGACATCGGAGAGGGCGCGGCCGACCAGGGCGAGGAGGCGGCCGTGCCGTGCGGGTCCGGTCAGGGCGCCCAGTGCCTCGGCGAGCCGGGCGGCGCGGTCGGGGTCCGGGGCGAGCGCGGCGGGCAGAGCGGGCGCGGGCAGGTCGGTGGCGCGCACCCGTACCTCGGTGGCTCCTTCGAGGAGGGCGGCGTCGAGGGCGTCCCGGAGCCCGGCCGGGGTGACGCCGGGCTCGGTGCCGAGGAAGAGCACCGTCCGTCCGGCGGCGGCGAGTTCGCCGGTCAACTGCCGCGCCCGTGTTACCGAGTTGGCGCGCTCTTCGGCGGCGGCCGTCTCCGGGATGACCAGCACCAGCGCATGATCCGGGTGCCGTGCCGCGGTGGCGCGCCAGGCTTCGGGTGCGGTCTCCTGGCGCACGTCCGGGCAGCCGTGCTGGGTGGCGAGGTGGTCGGCCAGTTCGCGTATCGGGTCCGGTGCCGGTTCGGGGCCCTCGGGGGTTCCGGGCGCCGTGGAGGACGGGGAGTCGGCGGGCCCGAGGCCGTCCCCCGCCCGAGCGGCGGAGGCGGTTGCCCCGGGAGGCGCGGTGCCCGGCGTCAGCAGCAGTACCGGCCGTCCGGCGAGAGGGCTGGTGTCCTCGGCCGGGAGGGTGGCGGGCAGGGCCGGGTGGCCGGGGGCCGCGCCGAGCAGGCGGGGGTGGTGGCTCGTGGTGGCGGCGAGCAGACGGGAGGGCTCCTCGGCGACCAGGCGGCGCATGGTCTTGCCGGAGACGGTCCGCGGTATCCGCCCGGTCAGGCGCAGTTCGGCGGGCACCTTGAAGTAGGCGAGGCGTTCGCGCAGCCGCCGTACCAGGGCGGCGACGGGCAGCCGGTGGCCCGGCCTCGGCACCAGATAGGCCACCGGGACCTCGCCGAGCCGGGTGTGCGGGCGGGCGACGACGGCGGCGTCGGCGACCTCGGGGCTCTCCCGGAGCACGTCCTCGATCTCGGCGGGGTGCATGTTCTCGCCACCGCGGATGATGAGTTCCTTGAGGCGGCCGGTGATGCGCAGATAGCCGTCCTCGTCGAGGACGCCCATGTCGCCGGTGCGGTACCAGCCGTCGTGGAAGGCGCGGGCACTCTGTTCGGGGGCGCGGTGGTAGCCGGTCATCAGGCTCGGCGACGAGACCCAGATCTCGCCCTCCTCGCCGGCCGCGCGGTCCCGCCGCGTCCGGGGGTCGACGACCCGTACCCCGATTCCGGGCACCGCCTTGCCGCAGGAACCGGGCCTGCGGGGCTCGTGGAGGGTGTTGCAGGTGATGACGCCGGTGGTCTCGGAGCTTCCGTAGCTGTCGATCAGGGGCACGCCGAAGGCGGTCCTGAAGCGTTCGCCGAGCGCGGCGCCGGTGAGGGCGCCCGCCACCAGGAGGGCCCGCAGTCCGCCGAGCGCGGGGGCGATCTCCTCGGCGGCGGCGACCAGTTGGTGGAGCGTCGTCGGAACGGCCGCCATCAGGCTGTACTGCCCGTCGCGGAGTTCGGCGAGGACCTCGTCGGGTGCGAAATCGGCCATGATCCGGGCGGTCGCCCCGGCGGTGACCACCCCGAGGACGCAGAGGTTGAAGGCGAAGCTGTGGTGCAGGGGCAGCGGCCACAGCAGGCGGTCCCCCGGCTCGATGCCGAGCAGGGCGGTGTAGCCGTGGGCGGCGGACCAGAGTCCGGCGTACTGGGTGGAGAGCACGCCCTTGGGCGCCCCGGTCGTGCCGGAGGTGTAGAGCATCCAGGCGAGGTCCTCGGGGCGCATGCCGTCGCGGGCGGGCGCGGTGGGCTCGGTGGTCCGCAGGGTGCGGTGGTCGTGCAGCCGGGGATCACCCTCAGTGATCTTTCCGGAATCGGCGACCACCACCCGGTGCAGGCGGCCGGAACCCTCGTCCAGGGCCCGGAACAGATCGGCTCGGGATTCGTCGGTGATGACGAGAACGGCCTCGGAGTCGGTGAGAATGTGCGCGATCTCGGCGTCCGAGGAATGCGGGTTCACGGGAATTCCGACGAGTTCCGCACGGGTGAGTGCGAGCGCGCTCTCCACCATTTCCACCCGGTTACCGAGGCAGATAAGGGCATTGCTGCCGGGGGCGATTCCCCATTCGGCGAAATGGCCGGCGAGGCGGGCGGTGGAGGACTCCAACGCGGAGTAGGTGAGGCTGCGCGCCTTGTCAACGTAGGCGATCACCTCGGGACGCTCCAGGGCATGCGTCCGCAGAATGTCCGCAAGCGTACGGACGGGAGCAGTGCCCACCCCGTGACCCCCCACTCAAGTAGCCCCTGTTATATGGCTGTTGACGGCGTGTCAGTGCAGCACAAGAGCGTGCCTTTTGAGCAGTTCTCCCGTGTCGCGGTCCGAGAGCCGGTGAGCCGTTTCGGGCCGACACTAAGGGAAGGGGAGGCGCAGATCAATGAGTGTTGCGCTCGTCACATAGATGGGACGTTTGCCCTGCCCCCACCTGGGAGCTGACGGGACGTCAAACCGGACGGGCGGCACGGTCGCCACCCGACCGGAAGCCGGGCGGAGGACACATGGAGGGTACACAGGGTTCCCCGCCGTCACTCTCCGCAGCCTCCCGGGTGCGGCGCTGACAGCCGGACGGGCCCGCTGTACGCTCACGCGGAGAAGGACGGGGCCAGCACCGGACCGGACCGGTCCGCACTGGGCAGTCCACGGGGAACTCCCGTGGGACCGGCCAATTCCCGCAATCCGCGCGGCACTCGGGTTCCCCCGGGTTCTCCCGCGCTCACCGGGTTCCCTGTCGCCTCTTCGCCGCACCCAGCAAGGAGTTCCTGGTGAGCCTGCCCCTCATGGACGAGGAGTTCTTGACCAATCCCTACCCTGCTTACGACAGACTGCAGGCCGGGGGCCCCGTGCACCGCATGCTGCTGCCGAGTGGCCTGAAAGTGTGGGCGGTGGTCAGTTATGAGGAGTCCCGCAAGGCGCTCGCTCATCCCTCGCTGTCCAAGGACATCGATGCCTCCGTCCAACTCGGCTATTTCGACCGGGAGATGTCCGAGGGCGGTACGCCCCGCCTGGAGCACAGCTCGGTCGGGCAGCACATGCTGAACATGGACCCGCCGGACCACACCCGGCTGCGCAAGCTCGTCAACCGGGCCCTGACCGCACGCAGCGTGAAGAGGCTGGAGCCGGTGATCGAGGAGATCAGCACGGCCCTCCTGGACGCCGTGGAGCTGCGGGCCGCCGAGTCCGCCGACGGCAGCGTCGACCTGGTCGAGGAGTACACGGCGAAGTTCCCGGTCGAGGTGCTCGGGCGGCTGCTCGGCATCACCGAGGAGCACTTCCCGGTACTGGTCTCGCTGACCGCGGCGATCATGTCCAACGACAACGAGAACGCCGGGGCCAATATGGCCCGGTTCGGGCAGCACCTCGGCGAGATGATCCGGCTCAAGCGCGCCGATCCCGGTGAGGACCTGGTCAGCGCGCTCATCCAGGCCCGGGACGAGGACGCGAAGCTCAGCGACATCGAGCTGATCTCCACGGTCTTCCTGCTGGTCGTCGCGGGCTACGAGACCACGGTCAACATGATCGGCCACGGCCTGCGCGCCCTGCTCAACCACCCCGGGCAGCTCGCCGAACTGCGCGCCGACCCGAGCCTGATCCCGGGCGCCAACGAGGAGTTCCTGCGCTACGAGGGCCCGGGCAACCGCGCCACCCTGCGCTTCGCGACCGAGCCCTTCGAACTCGGCGGGGTGACCATCGGCACCGGCGAGTACGTCTCGGTGCTGCTCGGCTCCGCCAACCGCGACGGGGCCCAGTTCGCCTGCCCGCACCAGCTCGACGTCAAGCGCTCCACCACCGGGCACCTCGGCTTCGGGCACGGCATCCACTACTGCGTGGGCGCCCCGCTCGCCCGCCTGGAGATGGAGATCGCGCTGCGGCATCTGCTCACCCGCTTCCCGGACCTCGAACTCGCGGTCCCCGACGCCGAGTTGCGCTGGCGCAAGAGCTTCATGATGCAGGGCCTGGAGCGGCTGCCGGTGCGGCTGCACAAGGGCTGAGCAGGGCGGGAAAGGGTCCGCGGGGGAGCCGGCCACGGCTCCCCCGCGGACCCTTTCCCGGCCGTACGGCCTGGCTCAGGAGCCGTACGGCCCGGCTCAGGACTTCCCGAACTCCTTCTGGATGAAGTCGAAGATCTCGTCCGCGGAGGCCGAGCCGAGCTTCTCGGCCGTCGCCTCCTCACGGCCTCCGGCGCCCTCGCCCTCAGGGGCGTTCCCGCCCCCGGAGGCGCCGCCCGGGACGGCGACCAGTTCCGCGAGGGCGGTCAGCCGGGCGTGCAGCCGGGCCCGTACCTCCTCGGATCCCTGGTCGGCGAGCGGCCTCAAGGCCCTTTCCAGGACGTCGAGTTCGCCGGTCAGCGGCAGCGGGGCCGGGGCGGGCTCCGCGGTCAGCCGGGTCTCCAGGTAGGCGACCAGCGCCGCCGGGGTCGGGTGGTCGAAGACCAGGGTGGTCGGCAGCGGGAGACCGGTGGCGGCGCCGAGCTGATTGCGCAGCTGCACCACGGTCAGCGAGTCCATGCCCAGGTCGAAGAAGCCCTTGTGCTCCTCCACCGCGAGCGCCCCGGCGAGACCGAGCACCCGCGCGGCGTGCCCGCGGACCAGGTCCAGGAGGATCCGGCGCCGCTCCCCCGCCGCGACCCCGGCGAGCTGCCGGGCCAGCGGGACGGCGGCCGGTGCCGGGGCCTCCTCGCGGGCGGGCGCCGGGGGCAGCAGGCCCCGGAAGAGCGGCGGCACCCCGGCGGGCAGGCGGCGCAGCTCGCCGGTGTCCACCCGGAACGCGGCGAGCAGGGCCTCCTCGTGGCCGAGCGCGGCGTCGAAGAGGGCGAGCCCCTCCTCGGTGGACAGGGCGCGCACCCCGTCCCGTTCGATACGGGCGAGCCCCGCGCCGTCGAGGTGCCCGGTCATGCCGCTGGCCTCGGCCCAGGGCCCCCAGGCGAGCGAGACGGCGGGCAGCCCCTCGGCCCTGCGCTCGGCGGCGAGGGCGTCCAGCGCGGCGTTGGCGGCGGCGTAGTTGCCCTGGCCCGGCGCGCCGAAGAGCGCGGCCGCGGAGGAGAAGAGGACGAAGGCGGCCAGGTCCGCGTCGCGGGTCAGGGCGTGCAGATGGCGGGCGGCGTCGACCTTCGCGCGCAGTACCGCGTCGAGGTGGCGCGGGGTCAGCGACTGGATCACCCCGTCGTCCAGGACCCCGGCGGCGTGCACCACCGCGGTCAGCGGGTGCGCGGCGGGTATCCCGGCCAGGAGGGCGGCGAGGGCCTCGCGGTCGGCGGTGTCGCAGGCGGCGAGGGTGGTCTCGGCGCCCAGGGCGGTCAGTTCGGCCGCCAGCTCGGGGGCCTCGCCGGTACGGCTGACCAGGAGCAGCCTGCGTACCCCGTGCCCGGTGACCAGGTGCCGGGCCACCGCGCTCCCGAGGGTGCCGGTGCCGCCGGTGACGAGGACGGTGCCCTCCGGGTCGAGCGCCGGGGGCTCGGCCGCGGCCGCCCGCGCGAGCCGGGGTGCGTACACCTCGCCCTCGCGGACGGCGAGTTCGGGCTCCCCGGTGGCGAGTGCCGCCGCCAGGGCGGGGCCCTCGGCGGCCCGCTGCGAACCGGGGTCCGCCGCGCCGGGCTCGGCGTCCGCGGGGTCCGCCGGATCCGCGAGGTCCACCAGGACGAACCGTCCCGGGTTCTCCGAGGCGGCCGAGCGCAGCAGCCCCCGGGCGGCGGCCGGTGCGAGCCGCGCCGCGCCCCGCTCCGCCGGTGCGGCCGGGTCCCCGGGCAGGGCCGCGGCCCCGCGGGTGACGTAGAGGAGCCGGGTGCCCGACAGGCGCTCCTCGGCGAGGAAGCGCTGGGCCAGGGCGAGCACCCGGGCCAGCTCCGGCCGCGGCTCGGCGCCGGGCTCCGCCGCCACCAGGACGGCGTCCGGTACGAGGCCCTCGCCGAGGGAGGCGGCCAACTCCTCGTAGCCGCCGAAGCGTTGGCTGCCCTCGGGGGCGGGCACCCCGGGGCCGAGGACCGCCCAGCGCACCGGCGCGGCCCCGGGCACCGTGGTCTTCTCCCAGGTCAGGCGGAACAGGGAGTCGGTGCGGGTGGCGGTGAGGGCGCCCTTGGGCAGCGGGCGCAGCAGGAGGGATTCCACCGAGGCCACCGGCAGCCCGGACTGGTCGGCGACCTCCAGGGAGACGGCCTCCTCGCCCGCGGGCGCGAGACGCACCCGCAGGGCGGAGGCGCCGGGGCCGTGCAGCCGCACCCCGTGCCAGGCGAAGGGCAGGCGGCCCGCCCCGATGCCCCCGTCGCCGCCGAGCGCGCCCAGCGGGATGGCGTGCAGGGCGGCGTCGAGGAGGGCGGGGTGCAGTCCGAACCGGGCTGCCTCGGCGGCGAGTTCACCGGGCAGCGCGATCTCGGCGAGGATCTCCCCGCCGTGCCGCCAGGCGGCGCGCAGACCGCGGAAGGCGGGGCCGTAGGCGAAGCCCGCCGCGGCGAAGTCCTCGTAGTGGCGGTCGAGTTCGAGCGGCTGCGCACCCGGCGGCGGCCAACTGGCCCCCGGGAGCGGGGTGGTGGCGGTGCCGGGGGTGAGGACGCCGGTGGCGTGCCGGGTCCAGGGGGCGGACTCCTCGCCGGGCAGCTCGGTACGGGCGTGGACCTGGAGGGTGCGGCTGCCGGACTCCTCGGGGGCGCCGACGGTGAGCTGGAGCTGTACGGCGCCCTGGGCGGGCAGCGTCAGCGGGGCCTCCAGGAGGAGTTCGCCCACCTGCGGGCAGCCGAGCAACCGGCCCGCGTGCAGGGCGAGTTCGAGGAAGGCGGTGCCGGGCAGCAGGACGTTCTCGCCGAGCGCGTGCTCGGCGAGCCAGGGGTGGGTGCCGCGGGCGAGGCGGCCGGTGAAGAGGTGGCCGTCCGCGCCCGGCAGCTCCACCGCCGCGCCGAGCAGCGGGTGCCCGGCGGCGCCGAGGCCCAGCGAGGCCGCGTCGCCGCCCGCCCGGCGCGGACGCGGCCAGAAGTGCTCCCGCTGGAAGGGGTAGGTGGGCAGGGCGGTGGTGGGCGCGGTGCCGGGGGGCAGTACGGCGGCCCAGCGCGGGGCGAGGCCGTGTGCGCAGGCCCCTGCCCAGGAGGCCAGCAGCCGCCCCCGGCCGCCCTGTTCGCGGCGCAGGCTCTCGCCGAGGAAGTGCGGCTGTCCGGCCGCGTCCAGGGTCTGGCCGAGCGAGACGTGCAGCACCGGGTGCGGGCTGATCTCCAGGAAGTGCGCGTACCCGGCTTCGGCGAGGGCGCGTACCGCCGGTTCGAAGAGCACCGTCTCGCGCATGTTGCGGTACCAGTAGGCGCCGTCGAGCCGCTCGGTGTCGAGGAGGGAGCCGGTCACCGTGGAGAAGAAGGGCACCGGGGAGGGGCGCGGGGTGAGGTCGGCGAAGGCGGTGCGCATACGGTCGCGTACCGCCTCGATGTGGACCGAGTGGCCGGGGGTGTCCACGCCGGGGATGCGGCGGGCCCAGACGCCGTCCGCCTCCAGGGCGGTGAGGAGTGCGTCGAGGGCCTCGCCGTCGCCGGAGACGGTGGTGGAGCCGGGGCCGTTGACGGCGGCCACCGAGAGCCGGTCCGGGAAGGGCGCGAGGCGGGCGGTGGCCTCCTCGGCGGAGAGGGCGAGCGAGGCCATGCCGCTGGTGCCGGAGATGTCGCGCAGGGCCTGGCTGCGCAGGGCGACCACGCGGGCGGCCTCCGGCAGGGTGAGGGCCCCGGCGACCACCGCGGCGGCCACCTCGCCCTGGCTGTGGCCGACCACAGCGGCCGGTTCGACCCCGGCGGCGCGCCAGAGTCCGGCGAGGCCGAGCATCACCGCGAAGAGCGCGGGTTGCAGGACATCGACCCGGTCGAGCGAGGGGGCGCCCTCGGTCCCCCGCAGGACCTCGGTGAGCGACCAGTCGGTGTACGGGGCGAGCGCCTCGGCGCACTCGGTGACGCGGCGGGCGAACACCGGTGAGGTGTCGAGGAGTTCGCGGGCCATGCCGGTCCACTGGGAGCCCTGGCCGGGGAAGACGAAGACCGGGCGGGGCGCGGCGGCGAGCGCGGTCCCGGCCACCGTGGACTCGCCGGGTTCACCGGCGGCGAGGCGGTCGAGTTCGGCGAGCAGGAGGGCGCGTTCTCCGGCGAGGACGACCGCGCGGTGCTCGAAGAGGGCGCGGGAGGCGAGCAGCGAGGCCGCGAGGGCGGCGAGGCTTTCACCGGGCGCGGCGGTCAGCTGCGCGGCGAGCAGGCGGGCGCGTTCGCGCAGGGCCTCGGGGGAACGCGCGGAGAGGACGAAGGGGAGCAGCGGGGCGGGTTCCGTCGCCGCGGGTTCGGTGAACAGGGCCTCGGCCGGGGCGACTTGGGCCTCGGCAGCCTCCGGGGTCCCCGGCGCGTCCGAGGTCCCCGGCGCGTCGGGCGCGGGTTCCGGCGCGGGCGGCTCCTCCAGGAGGGCGTGGGCGTTGGTGCCGCTGATGCCGAAGGAGGAGACGGCGGCCCGGCGGGGGCGGCCGGTCTCGGGCCAGGGCCGGGCCTCGGAGAGCAGCCGCACCGGCCCCGAGGCCCAGTCGACGTGGGTGGTCGGCTCCTCGCTGTGCAGGGACCTGGGCAGGACGCCGTGCCGCATCGCCATGACCATCTTGATCACGCCGCCGACCCCGGCCGCGGCCTGGCTGTGCCCGATGTTGGACTTCAGCGAGCCCAGCCAGAGGTGGTGGTCCGCGGCCCGCTCCTGCCCGTAGGTGGCGAGGAGGGACTGCGCCTCGATGGGGTCGCCGAGGGCGGTACCGGTGCCGTGCGCCTCCACCGCGTCGATCTCCTCCGGGCGCAGCCGGGCGCGCTCCAGGGCCTGCCGGATCACCCGCTGCTGGGAGGGGCCGTTGGGCGCGGTGAGGCCGTTGCTGGCGCCGTCCTGGTTGACGGCCGAGCCGCGGACCACGGCGAGCACCGGGTGGCCGTTGCGCCGGGCGTCCGAGAGGCGTTCCAGGAGGAGCATGCCGACGCCCTCGCCCCAGCCGGTGCCGTCGGCCGCGGCGGAGAAGGCCTTGCAGCGGCCGTCCGGGGCGAGCGAGCGCTGGCGGCTGAACTCCACGAAGGAGGCGGGTGTGGACATCACGGTGGCCCCGCCCGCGAGCGCCAGGGTGCACTCGCCGCCGCGCAGCGCCTCGGCGGCCAGGTGCAGGGTGACCAGCGAGGAGGAGCAGGCGGTGTCGACGGTGAGCGCCGGGCCCTCGAAGCCGAAGGTGTAGGCGATCCGGCCGGAGGCGATGGAGCCCGCGCTGCCGTTGATGACGTACCCGGCCAACTCCTCCTGGCCCTCCAGGAGTCCCGCGTAGTCGTGGTACATCACCGAGGCGAAGACGCCGGTGCGGCTGCCGCGCAGGGTGCTCGCGTCGATCCCGGCGCGTTCCACGGCCTCCCAGGAGGTCTCCATGAGCAGGCGCTGCTGCGGGTCCATCGCCAGGGCCTCGCGCCGGTTGATGCCGAAGAAGGCGGCGTCGAAGCCGGTCACGCCGTCGAGGAAGCCGCCCTCGCGGACATAGGAGGTGCCGGGGTGCTCCGGGTCCGGGTCGTAGAGGCCCTCGGTGTCCCAGCCGCGGTCGGCGGGGAAGGGCGCGATGGCGTCGGTGCCGTCCGCGACCAGCCGCCACAGCTCCTCGGGGGAGGTGACCCCGCCCGGGTAGCGGCAGCTCATGCCGATGATCGCGACGGGTTCGTGCGCCTGGTCCTGCGCGTCCTGGAGCTGCTGCCGCACATGGCGGAGCTCGGCGGTCGCCCGCTTGAGGTAGTCGCGCAGCTTCTCTTCAGCCGCCATGGGGGTCTCGCCTCTTTCTCCGAAACTGTCGCGGGTGCCCGCGAGGGGCGGGGGCGGTCCGCCCCGAAGGTCAGGCGCCCGCCGGGGTCTTGGAGCCCTCCGGCGCGGCGAGGTCCGGGAGCAGCCCGAGGCGGCTCACGGTCCGGTCGAGGTCCAGGGGCAGGGCCCCGCCGCCCAGGCACTCGGCAGGCGGCGCCTCGGCCGCCAGGTGCAGGCGTACGCCCCGGTCGCAGAGCACGTCCACCAGGTTGGCGAAGCGCTGGGCCGCGTCCCGGTGGCCCGGGCCCAGGCGGGGCAGCCCGGAGAGCACCCAGCTGCCGAAGCGGTCGGCGAGGTCGAGGTAGTCGAGGGTGGAGGTGGGGGTGGAGCACAGCTCGTGGAAGTCGAACCAGACCAGGTCACCGCGGACGGCGCGCGCCGCGATCCCGCGTCCGCGGACGGTGAGGCTCTCCCGCTCGGCGGGCCCGGGGACCCGCAGTCCGGCGGCCGCGAACTGCTCCTCGGTGCCGGGCCGCAGAAAGCCGCCCCGCTCGAACCCGGTGCGCACCGCGCCCGGGCGGCGGGCGGCGCGGTGGTCCCGCGGGCCCGCCACCTCGACCGCGTCGAGGTGGCCCTCCAGGAGCGCGATCGCCGGTTCGAACAGGGGGTGGTGGACGGGGTCGGGCAGCAGCTCGGCGGGCCGGTAGTTGGAGGTGGCGAGCAGGGTGGTCCTCCGGTCGACCAGGGAGCGCAGCACGCGGCCGATCATCATCGCGTCGCCCGGGTCGTGCACGTGGAACTCGTCGAAGTACAGGAAGCGGCAGTCGCCGAGGAGTTCGGCCACCGCGAGGTCCGAGGCGGCCCGGTCGCCGCGGTGGCGGGCGTAGGCGGTATGGAACTCCCGGAAGAACTCGTGGAAGTGCACCCGGTGCTTGTGCCGCAGCTCCAGGGACTCGTAGAAGGTGTCCGCCAGCCAGCTCTTGCCGCGGCCGACCGGGCCCCAGAGGTAGAGGCCACGGACCGGGCCGGCGCGGCCGAGGAGGCGGCGCCTGCGGGTGAGGGCCTCGCCGAGCGCCGTGAGCCGCCGGGCCGCCGCGAGCTGGGAACCGTCGAGGGCGAACCCCGCCCGGCGTGCGGCGAGTTCGATCATCTCCATCAGCGGTGGTTCCCCGTTCCACGGTCGACATCGAAGCCCTGCGGGCGCCATCGACGGCCGTCGCGATCGTGCCAGATGCCCGAGGCCTGTGCCAATGCCCCTGTGTGGGCTCCCGCCGCGGGCCCCGGGCGGGAGGCCGCCGGGGCACCGGGCCGAGACGTCCCCCTACGTCCGGGATCCGGGCGGTTGGCCGCCTTCCGCGCCCTCGCGGCGGGGGCCGCCCGCCGGGGACCCGGCGCGTGACAATCATCACCGTCCCCGTACGCCGACCACGCCCACCAGGTGGAACACTGTGCCGCATGGGAGAGCTCGACGGGGGGCCGGTGAGCACCGAGGCGCTGCAGGCGCTGGCGCTGACCGGTTACGGACACTTCACGACGATGCGGGTCCAGGACGGCGCGGTACGGGGACTGTCGCTGCACCTGGCCCGGCTCGCGCGGGACTGCCGCGCCGTGTTCGGCACCGCCCTGGACCCGGAGGCGGTACGGGAGCGGCTGCGGGGTGCCCTGGCCGGGCGCACCGGCGCGCTCGTCGCCCGGGTCACCGTCTTCGACCCCGCGCTCGGCCTCGCCCATCCTGCGGCCGAGGCCCGCCCCCGGATCCTGGTGACCACCCGCGAGGCGCCGCCGCTGCCGCCGGAGCCGCTGCGGGTCACCCCGGTGACGTACGTCCGCCAGTGCGCGGTCGTGAAGCACACCGGGCTCTTCGAGAGCCTGTACCTGCGCCGCCGGGCCCAACTCGACGGCTGGGACGACGCCTTGTTCGTCTCGCCCGGCGGTGAGATCTCCGAGGGCGCCACCTGGAACACCGGATTCTGGGACGGCGAGCGGCTGCTCTGGCCGGCGGCCGAGCAACTTCCCGGTGTCACCCGGGAGTTGCTGGCCGCCACCGAACTGCCCCAGGCCAGCCGCCCGCTGACGCTCGATCAGCTGCCGGGCCTGCAGGCCGCGTTCGCCACCAACGCGGCGGTGGGCGTGCGCCCGCTGGCCGCGGTCGGCGAGGTGGCCTTCCCCGCGGACCACCCGGTACTGGCGCGCATCACCGCCGCGTACGACCGGATCGCCCCCGAGGCGCTCCGCTGAACCCCTGACCGTCTCCACCGAACCGGCAGCAGCCGCCTCTCACCCGACGAAGCGCCCGCGCGGGCGCGGCACGGAAGGACAGCACTCCCCCATGACCGGCACCAGGAACACCGACGACCTGTGGATACGCCGCTACCACCCGGCCGGCCCCGGCGCGCCCAAGCTGGTGGTGCTGCCGCACGCCGGCGGCAGCGGCACCTTCTTCTTCCCGATGGCCAAGGCGCTCGCCCCCGGCATCGAGGTGCTCGCCGTGCAGTACCCGGGCCGCCAGGACCGCCACGCGGAGAAGCTGATCGAGTCCGTGGAGGAGCTCGCCGACCAGCTGCTCCCGGTGCTCCGCTCCCAACTCGACGGCCCCTTCGCCCTGTTCGGGCACAGCATGGGCGCCACCCTCTCCTTCGAGCTGGCCCGCCGCCTGGAGGCCGAGGGACTGGTGGCCGAGGCGCTGTTCCCCTCCGCCCGGCCCGCGCCCTCCCGGCACCGCGAGAACTGCACCGTGCACCTCGGCACCGACGAGGAGCTGATCGCCGAGCTGCGCAGCCTCAGCGGCACCAACGACCAGGTCCTCGGCAACGAGGAGCTGCTGCGCATGACGCTGCCCGCGGTGCGCGGCGACTACAAGGCGGCGGAGACCTACCGCTACCAGCCGGGCCCGAAGCTGAAGAGCGCCGTCTACGCGATGATCGGCGACCAGGACCCGATGGTGACCGAGGAGGAGGCGCGCGCCTGGGCCGAGCACACCGAGGGGCCCTTCACCCTCGATGTGTACCGGGGCGGCCACTTCTACCTGGTGGACCACCAGCCCGCGATCCTGAAGAGCCTCGCGGACCGGCTCACCCCCGCCTGAAGCCCGCGGCATCACGACAGTCCCGGGCCAGCCACTCGGTCCGTCCCGGCGAAAGGAGCGTCAGTGACCACAGGAAAACTGCTCGCGGTCAGCGATCAGCACATCGCCCATGAGGAGAACCGCAAGCTCACCGAGGAGATGCGTCCGGGCTCGGACGAGGACTGGCTGATCGTCGCGGGCGATGTCGGCGAGAAGTTCGCCGACATCGAGTGGGCGCTCAAGCTGCTCGCGGACCGCTTCGCCAAGGTGATCTGGTCGCCGGGCAACCACGAGCTGTGGACCCACCCCCAGGACCCGGTCACCCTGCGCGGGGTGGCCCGCTACGAGGCCCTGGTGGAGATGTGCCGCGGCGCCGGTGTGCTCACCCCGGAGGACCCGTACCCGGTGTGGCAGGGCGAGGAGCAACCGGTCACGGTGGCCCCGCTGTTCACCCTGTACGACTACTCCTTCCGGGCGCCCGGCACCCGTACCAAGGAGGAGTCGCTGAAGGTCGCGCACGACTCCGGCATCGTCTGCGCCGACGAGTACCTGCTGCACCCGGACCCCTTCCCCACCCGGGACGACTGGTGCCGGGCGCGGATCGCGCTCACCGAGCAGCGCCTGTCCGCGATCGACCCGGCGCACCGGACGGTGCTGATCAACCACTATCCGCTGGTGCGCGACCCCACCCTGGTCCTGCGCTACCCGCAGTTCGCGCAGTGGTGCGGGACCGAGCTGACCGCCGACTGGCATGTGCGCTTCCGGGCCGCCGCGATGGTCTACGGTCATCTGCACATCCCCCGGGTGACCTGGTACGACGGGGTGCGCTTCGAGGAGGTGTCCATCGGCTACCCGCGCGAGTGGCGCCCGCGCCCGCCGCGCGAGCCGCTGCGGCAGATCCTCCCCCAGCCCCCGGCCTGAAGCAGAGACTCCCCCGCCGCCCGCGAGGCGGCGGACGTGAGCGAGGAGAATGAGAAGTGATCGAGGAGATACTGCCCGCCCAGGTGGCCTGCGCCTCGTCCTTCGGCGACCTGGCCGAGACCGCCGAGGGCGGGCTCTTCCCCGCCGAGGCCGCCGCGATCGCCAAGGCGGTGGCCAAGCGGCGCGAGGAGTTCACCACGGTGCGCCTGTGCGCGCGCCGGGCGCTCGGTGAACTCGGCCTGCCGCCGGTGCCCTTGGTGCCGGGCAAGCGCGGGGCGACGGTCTGGCCGCAGGGCGTGGTCGGCACGATGACGCACTGCGCGGGCTTCCGTGCCGCGGCGGTGGCCCGGGCCACCGACCTCACCTCGCTGGGCATCGACGCGGAGCCGAACCTGCCGCTGCCCGAGGGCGTCCTGGAGGTGGTCGCGCGTCCCGCGGAGACCGCGCGGCTCGCCGAACTGGCCCGTAGCCACCCGGCGGTCTCCTGGGACCGGCTGCTGTTCAGCGCGAAGGAGTCGGTGTTCAAGACCTGGTACCCGCTGACCGGTCTCGAACTCGACTTCGAGGAGGCCGAGTTGGACATCGACCCGGAGGCGGGCACCTTCCGCGCCCGGCTCCAGGTGCCGGGCCCGCTGGTGGCGGGCGAACGCCTCGACGTCTTCGAGGGCAAGTGGCTGGCGCGCCGCGGATTCGTGGTCACCGCGATCGCCCTGGAGGCGGCGGCGAGCGAGAGCTGACGGCCCGGGGCGGGGGCCGCCTCCGCCCCGGTACGGGGCCGCCGGTACGGGGGTTCGGGTTCCTGGCCGATCAGGACCAGGGGGCCTCTCCAGCCCTCCGCGCGCAGGGTGAGCGCGGCCGTGGCACCGGCGATCCCGGTGCCGACGACGACGTACGGCTCAGGCATGCGTGATCTCGGCCATCTCGAAGTCGGCCTTGGCGGCGCCGCAGTCGGGGCAGGACCAGTCGTCCGGGATGTCCTCCCAGCGGGTGCCGGGGGCGATGTCCTCCTCGGGCCAGCCCTCGGCCTCGTCGTAGATGAATCCGCACACCAGGCACTGCCACTTCTTCATGGTTTCCTCAGCCGTTGTCGGGTTCGAAGTCGATCTTCTCGCGCACTCCGCAGTCGGGGCAGCACCAGTCGTCGGGGACGGCGCTCCAGGGGGTGCCCGCGGGGACGCCCTCGCGGGGCGCGCCCTTGCTCTCCTCGTACACGTAGTCGCAGACGGGGCAGGTCCAGCGGCTCATACGGCGGATCCGTAGCGGGTGAGCAGCGCCTCGCGCTTGCCGGGGTGGAGGTTGGCGCGGTTGATGTCGCCGCCGTAGTGGGCCAGTACGCGGTGGTCCATGACACGGCGCCACAGCGGCGGGAAGTAGGCGAGCACGATCATCCCCGCGTAGCCGGTGGGGAGTTCGGGTGCCTCCTCGAAGTGGCGCAGGGCCTGGTAGCGGCGGGTCGGGTTGGCGTGGTGGTCGCTGTGCCGCTGGAGGTGGTAGAGGAAGACGTTGCTGGCGACGTTGTCGCTGTTCCAGCTGTGCCGGGGCGCGCAGCGCTCGTAGCGTCCGCTCTCGGTGTGCCGGCGCAGCAGCCCGTAGTGCTCGGTGTAGTTGATGACCTCCAGGAGGCTGAAGCCGAAGACCGCCTGGAGGGCGAGCCAGGGCAGCAGTCCGGGGCCGAAGGCGAGGACCAGGGCGCCGAAGAGGACCGCGGACATCACCCAGGCGTTGAGGACGTCGTTCCGCGGCGACCAGGGGCTCTTGCCGAGGCGTTCCATGCGCTTCTTCTCCAGGTGCCAGGCCGAGCGCAGGCTGCCGGAGACGGTGCGCGGCCAGAAGGCCCAGAAGCTCTCGCCGAGGCGGGCGCTGGCCGGGTCCTCCGGGGTGGCGACGCGGACGTGGTGGCCGCGGTTGTGCTCGATGAAGAAGTGCCCGTAGCAGGTCTGGGCGAGGGCGACCTTGGACAGCCAGCGCTCCACGGACTCCTTCTTGTGGCCGAGTTCGTGGGCGGTGTTGATGCCGATGCCCGCGACGCCGCCGAGGGTGATGGCCAGGCCGAGCCTGCCCTGGAAGGAGAGGTCGCCGTGGGTGAGCAGCCAGCAGCCGAAGACCAGGCCCGCGTACTGCACCGGCAGGTAGAGGTAGATGCACCAGCGGTAGTAGCGGTCCTGCTCCAGCCAGGCCGTGGCGCTCTCGGGCGGGTTGGCGCTGTCCTTGCCGAAGAGGATGTCCACGACCGGGAAGATCACATAGAGCAGGAGGATCCCGGTCCACCACAGGAGGCCGACCCCGGTGGCCTCGACGAGTCCCCAGGCGATGAAGGGGAACAGGGGGACGACCAGGCCGATGAGCCAGAGGTAGCGCTTGGGATCGCGCCAGGTGACGTCGGTCGCGGTGCCCGAACCGCCGGTCGTTGACATGACCGTCTCACTTTCACTGGACACTTCTCTGGTTAGGTGTCCAGAACGTAGGCACCACCCCACTAAGCGTCAATACTTTTGATAAGCATTGAATCGATAGGGTGGGAACACGATGACTACCTTTCGGGAGAACGTCCGATCCCTCCTGCGAGAACGGGTGCTGGACGCCGCCTACGAACTCGTGACCGCCCAGGGCTGGGCGGGCCTCCGGCTTGCCGCGATCGCCAGGAAGGCCGGGATCAGCAGGCAGACGCTCTACAACGAGTTCGGCTCCAAGGACGCCGTCGGACGGGCCCTGGTGGAGCGCGAGGCGGAGCGCTTCCTGGTCGGCATCGAGCGCGAACTGCGGCCGCACGGAAGCGACTTGGAGTCCGCCGCCGCGGCCGGTGTCGGCTTCACGCTGCGCGAGGCCGCCGACAACGGCCTGATCAAGGCCATCCTCACCTACGCCCGCACCGGCGACGAGGACCTGCTCGCCTATCTGACCACCCGGCCGGAGCCGGTCTTCAACACCGCCATCGCCATGCTGGAGGCCTACGCCGAGGAGCACTGGTCCGAGGTCGAGCCCGAGTGGCGCAGCCTCGCGGTGGAGACCATCGTGCGGCTGACCGTCAGCCATATCGTGCAGCCCGGCAACTCCCCCGAGGAGTCGGCCCGGCGGATCGCCCGCATCACCACCCGGGTCGCCGGCTTCCCGGTCGACTGACCGCCCGGGCCTCCCGGCGACCGGCGATCCACCACCCTCCGCGCCCGCCCCGCTCCCCTCCGTGCGCATGCCCGCTCTCCTGCCCCGGCCCGGACAGGCTCGAACCACCCAGGCGGCAGTAACATCGACAAGCGATGACATCTCGGGCGGACCCCCTGGGCTCCGCCCGGGATGCCGGGTACCGGCTGCCTCCGCCGACTCCCTACGGCGAGCACGTCGGGGCGCCCACCACGAGGTGCGTACCGGCGGCGGGCAGCCCGCCCCGGCGGCACCGGTCATCGAGGCGAGAGAGGTGCAGCCATGACCCGAGCCGGAGACACCGCCGCCGAGGAGCTGGGCCGCGTACAGGGCGGGCCCGCGCCGGGGCGAAGGCACCGGGTCGTGATCACCGGCCTGGGGGCGGTCACCCCGCTCGGGCCCTCCGTGACCGAGCTCTGGCAGGGCATGCTGGAGGACCACTGCGGGGTGCACACCCTGATCGACGAGGAGTTCGCGGACCAGCCGGTGCGGATCGCCGCCACCGCGCCCGACCCAGCCCCGCTGCTGCCCCGCTCGCGGGCGCGGCGGATGAACCGGGCCGCGCAGTTCGCGGTGCTCGCCGCCCGGGAGGCCTGGCGGGACGCCGGTCTCGACCCCGAGGGCACCCTGGCCAGCGGGCTGCTCGCGCACCGCGTCGGGGTCTCGATGGGGACCATCATCGGCGGCACCCCGGTGATGGTGGCCAGCGACCGCAAACTGCGCGAGAAGGGCCCGCGCGGGGTCTCGCCGCTCACCAACCCGATGACCGTGCCCTCGCAGGCCGCCTCGCAGATCTCCCTGGACCTGCACATCACCGGCGAGGCCCGCACCGTCACCAGCGCCTGCGCCTCCGGGACCGAGGCCATCGGCCAGGCCGTCGACCGGATCCGGCACGGGCACCTCGACGTGGTCGTCGCGGGCGGCGCCGAGGCCGTCATCACCCCGGTGGTGATGGCCTCCTTCGCCGCGATGCGGGCGCTGTCCACGCGCAACGACGACCCCGCCGCGGCCTCCCGCCCCTTCGACCGCAACCGGGACGGCTTCGTCTGCGGGGAGGGCGCGGGCGTAGTCGTCCTGGAGTCGGAGGAGCACGCCAGGGCCCGCGGGGCGCGGATCTACTGCGAGGCCGCGGGCTGGGGCCTGTCCGCGGACGCCCACCACATCGCGGCCCCGGACGCCACCGGCGCCGGGGTCGCCCTCGCCCTGCGCCGGGCCCTGCACGACGCCGGGACCGACGCCTCGGCGGTCGCCCATGTGAACGCGCACGCCACCGCCACCGTCGAGGGGGACCGCGCGGAGGCGCTCGCCCTGTGCGAGGTCCTGGACGGGCAGACCGCCTACGGCGCGGTGCCGATCACCGCCAACAAGGGCCACGTCGGCCATATGCAGGGCGCGGCGGGCGGCGTGGAGGCGATCGTCACCGCGCTCACCCTGCACCACGGGGTCATCCCGCCCACGCTCGGCTGCGAGGAGCCGGAGGAGGGCCTCGGCCTGGACGTGGTGACCGGCGCGGCGCGCGCCCTTCCCGAGGCGGCCGACATCGCCCTCAGCAACTCCTTCGGCTTCGGCGGGCACAACGCGGTACTGGCGCTGCGGCGCACCGGCTGAGCGGGGCCGGGCTCCGCGAGCCCGCCCGCGTCCGCGAGGCTCCCGGACGCGGGCGTGGGGCCGCCCCGGTCCCCCGGGACGGCCCCACGCGCGGAGAGCGGAGACTCAGTGGCGGTGCCGGTCGAAGTAGTCGGGCTGGGTCTGGACGTTCAGCTCGTCCAGGCGCACGCCCTTGGCCGGATCCGTACGGCGGTCGTCGAGCTTCAGCACGTCGAAGCCCATCGACATGTCGTTGGAGTAGATGTAGCCGTTGTAGTAGTACGCGGACCAGGAGCCGCCGACGGACAGGGTGTCCGTGGAGAGCGGGCCGCGCTCGAAGTAGGCGATCTCCTTCGGGCGGGAGGAGTTGGTGAAGTCCCACACCGAGACGCCGCCCTGGTACCAGGCCTGGACCATCAGGTCCTTGCCCTTGACCGGGATCAGCGAGCCGTTGTGCGCCACGCAGTTCTCGGTGTCCGCCTGGGCCCGGGGGATCTTGTAGTAGCTGCGGAAGGAGAGCTTGCGCTTGTCGCCGCGGCCGGTGACGTCGTAGATGCCGTCCGCGCCGCGGTCGGGGCCCACCTCGTCGTTGCAGGTGGCCGCGCCGCCGCCGCCGAGCTCGTCGGTGAACACCACCTTGTCGGCACGCTGGTTGAAGGTCGCCGAGTGCCAGAAGGCGAAGTTGACGTTGTCCTGGACCCGGTCGATGACCCGGGGGCGCTCCGGGTTCCTGATCGAGAAGAGGATGCCGTCGCCCATGCAGGCCCCGGCCGCGAGGTCCTTGGACGGCAGCACGGTGATGTCGTGGCAGCCCGTGGTCTTGGAGACGCCCGGGTTGGTCGGGTCACCGGGGTTGCCGCCGCCGTCGGGACCCTCACCGGGGAAGAGCACCGGGAAGTCGATCACGGCGGCCTTCTGCGGAGCCTTGCGCGGGACCTTGATCACCGAGATGCCGTCGTGCGGCGGCTTGCAGTCGGGGAAGGTGTCGCTCGGCCCGTACGAGGAGACGTAGACGTAGACGTTCCTGCGCTCCGGCACCAGGGTGTGGGTGTGCGAACCGCACGCCGTCTCCACCGCGGCGACGTACTTCGGGTTCGCCTTGTCGCTGATGTCGAAGACCTTCATGCCCTCCCAGGAGGACTTCTCGGTCGCCGGCTGGGTGGCGCTGGCGCAGGAGTTGTCGCTGCGCGAGGAGTCCGTGGACAGGAACAGCAGATCGCCCGAGACGGAGATGTCGTTCTGCGAGCCGGGACACAGCACCTGGGCCACGGTCCGCGGGCGCTTCGGGTTGCTGATGTCGAAGACGCGGAAGCCGTCGTAGTTGCCCGCGAAGGCGTACTTGCCCTGGAAGGCCAGGTCCGAATTGGTGCCCGGCAGCGCCTCCTTGGGGATGTTCGCGAGGTGCTGGATGTTGTCGGAGTGGTCGACGACGCCCGGGCCGGGTATGTCGCCCTTCTTGATGGCCGACCTGGTCTTCGCCGCGTCGCTCTCCGAGACCGCGGAGGGGCTCTTGGAGCTGTCTCCGGGATCGGGGGTCGCCACGGCGGGCGCTGCGGTGAGCAGCCCCGCCAGGAGTCCGGCCGCGGCGGCGACGGTCGCCAGCCGTCTGCGCCGGGTGCGGGGGGTGTGCAAGAGGTTCACTGCGGTCTCCTCTGTCTCCATTCGGGGTGGAATGCTTGGAGGACACCCGCAGTATCGTCATGTGCACGCTGAAATCAACAGGTGGCAACGTCCTCGACACGAGGACTTGTCACGCTCCCCCTCCCCGGAACCGCCCAGATCTGGACAGACTCGCAGTACGCTCCAACTCCCCCCGCAGCACAGGAGGTTGCCGTGTCCCACCGCTCCCAGGCCCGCTCGCCCCGGCCGCATCGGAGACTGACGCGGGCGGCCGCGGCGGCCGCGGTGCTCGCCGCCGCCCTCGCCCTCGCCGGATGCGAGTCGGACACCGAGGGCAAGGCCCGCGGCGGTTCGGGGAGCCCCTCGGTGATCGCGCCGGGCAAGCCGGGTGAGGCGGCCGAGACGCTGGACCCGAAGGAGGCGGCGGAGCGCAAATCCGACGACCGGCCCAATTCGGCCGACTTCCGGTACGCGCAGATGATGATCACGCACCACGCGCAGGCACTGGAGATGACCCGGCTCGCCCCGAAGCAGGCCGGGCAGGCGAAGGTACGCCGCCTCGCCGCCCGGATCTCCACCGCCCAGGGCCCCGAAATCGAGGCCATGAAGGGCTGGTTGACCCGGCACGGCGGGCCGCGCGAGGACGCGCACGCGCACCACCACGACATGCCGGGCATGGCGAGCGAGGCCCAGCTGAAGAAGTTGCGCGCCGCCCGGGGCGAGAAGTTCGACGCCCTCTTCCTGAAGCTGATGATCACGCATCACGGCGGCGCGCTCACCATGGCCACCGAGGTGCAGTCCGAGGGCAACAACATCCAGATCGAGGAGATGGCCACCGATGTGGTCGCCCAGCAGACCTCCGAGATCAACCGGATGCGGGACATGTCCTGAGCCGCTGCCGCCCGTCGGGGGCGGCCGGGCGGCGTGCTGGTCCCGCCGCTGTCACGCCGCCCGGGCCGGGTCGACGCCCTCCACCTCGAAGGTCACCAGGTCCTCGTAGCACCACCACCAGCGCTCGCCCGGCTCGTAGGAGCGGATCAGGGGGTGGCCGCTGGACTCGTGGTGCGCGGTGGCGTGCTTGTTCTTCGAGGAGTCGCAGCAGCCGACGTGCCCGCAGATCTGGCACTCGCGCAGATGGACCCAACTGTCGCCCAGTTCAAGGCATTCGGGACAGGAGTCGGGGCTGTCCGGGGTGACCTCCCGCACCTGGTCGAGGTGCGAGCAGACCAGATTGTCTCCGGGGGTGTTCATCCTCAGGCCTCCTTCGCGCGGGGCCGGCGCCGGGGCGCGGGCCGGTTCAGCGGGAGCCGTCCGGGTGGAGGACCACCTTGGTCCAGCCGTCGTCGCGGTTGTCGAAGTGCGCGTAGCCCTGCGGGGCCTCGTCCAGGGCCAGTTCGTGCGAGACGATCCAGGACGGCTCCGCCTTGCCCTGCTCGATCAGGCTGCTCAGCCTCCGGTTGTAGGCCTTGACGTTGGCCTGGCCGGTGCCCATCGACTGGCCCTTGAACCAGAACGCCCCGTAGTCGAAGGCGACCTCGCCGCCCTCCTGGTACAGCTTGTCCGGGCTGCCGGGGTCCTGCGGCACGAAGACGCCGACCACGCCGATGCCGCCGGTGGCCTTCACCGACTGCACCAGGTTGTTGAGCGTCAGATCGGGCTGCTCGCGGCCCTCGGCGTCGTGCGCCTGGTAGCCGACGCACTCGCAACCGCGGTCCGCGCCGAGCCCCTTGGTCTCCTCCTGGATCCGGTCGACCGGGTTCTCCGCGGAGTCGTCGACGGGGATCGCGCCGATCTCCTCGGCCAGGCGCAGCCGGTCGGGGTGGCGGTCCACCACCATGACCTTGGCGGCGCTCTTGAGGTTCGCCGAGAGGGCGGCCATCAGGCCCACCGGACCCGCCCCGTAGATCACCACGCTCTCGCCGGGCCGCACGCCCGCGAGTTCGGTGCAGTGCCAGCCGGTCGGGAAGACGTCCGAGAGCATCACGTAGTCGGTCTGCCTCTCCCAGGCCTCCTCCGGCAGGACAAGGCAGTTGGAGTCGCCGTAGGGTACCCGCAGGTACTCGGCCTGGCCGCCGGTGTACGGGCCCATGCCCGCGAAGCCGTAGGCGGCGCCGGCCATCTTCGGGTCGTCGGGGGTGGTGAGGCAGAAGGC
Organism: Streptomyces sp. SCSIO ZS0520; assembly: GCF_025643355.1. Classification (NCBI taxonomy): domain Bacteria; kingdom Bacillati; phylum Actinomycetota; class Actinomycetes; order Kitasatosporales; family Streptomycetaceae; genus Streptomyces; species Streptomyces sp. SCSIO ZS0520. The sequence goes on from NZ_CP092644.1 coordinate 1,104,592, forward strand.
CGTCAGGCCGCTCTCGCAGTTGCGGCAGAAGCCGCAGCTGATGTTGAACGGGAGGCAGACCAGGTCGCCGACGCGCACCCGGTCCACGCCCGCGCCGACCTCGACCACCTCGCCGAGGTTCTCGTGGCCGAGGACCCGCCCCGTCTCCATGTCGGTGCGGCCCTCGTACATGTGCAGATCGGAGCCGCAGATATTGGTCGAGGTGATCTTCACCAGGACGTCCGTCGGCCGCTCGATCCGGGCGTCGGGCACCTCCCGCACGCTCACCGTGTGCGGTCCGTCGTAGACAAGCGCCTTCATGGGATTCCCTCCACCTTCGTGCGGCGAGTCCCTGCCGGAACCCGCGCGGGCGGCCGGAGGGGACGCGGTCACGGGTGCGGGGCGGCGCGCTCACGCCGGGGCATCCTTAGCGCCGCCGGGAGGCGTGCGCGGATCCGCGGTACGGGATCCGCCGTGCGCGGGCGCGTCCCGTGGCACGCGGGGAGTCCCGCGCCACACCGGCACCCGGTTCCACGGTCTCACCGCACCGCCGCTTGTCAAACGCTGCGGGCCCTGCGCCGCCGGGGGCTCAGTCGCGGCCGAGCCAGCTCATCGCGCCGGTGACCAGCGCCTCGATCCCGGTGGGCAGCGCGGTGCGCAGGTCGACCGTGAAGCGGGGGCTGTGGTTGGCGGGCAGCGCGGCCATCTTCTCGGCGGCCGTGGTCCCGGGGGCGGCCGACCAGGCGGCGGGGCCCACCGCGCCCAGCATCCAGTAGGAGAGCGCGATCCCCTCCTCGCCGTGCAGCGCGCGGCCCGCGTCCCCGTAGAGCGCGAAGTCCTCGGTGGCCAGGGTCGGCGGCCACATCGCCACCCGCTCGTGGCCGAACCGGCGTACGTGGGCCTCGCGCACCCGGGCGGTGGCCGCCGGGTCCGGGTGGGTGAGCGGGGAGGAGGAGGTCCGGGTGATCTCCGGTTCGCGGGGGCAGCCGGAGGCCGCGCACTCGGCGCGCAGCACCCGCTCCACCGCGGCGAGGGCCCGCTCCAGCGACTCGGGCCCCACCGCCCTGACGGTCAGGCCGAGCCGGGCGCGGTCGGGGATCACATTGGCCCGCTCCCCCGCGTGGAAGGAGCCCACCGAGACCACCACCTGCTCGGCGGGGGCGCATTCGCGGGCCACCACCCCCTGCAACCGGGTCACCGCCGAGGCGGCCGTGAGCACCGGGTCGACCGCCAGGTGCGGGGCGCCCGCGTGCCCGCCGGTGCCGTGCACCACCACGTCCAGGGTGACGCTGCCCGCGGTCATCGGGCCGTAGCCGTGCGCCAGCATCCCGCCCGGCAGCGGGGCGCTGTGCTGGGCGAGGACCACATCGGGGCGCGGGAAGCGGCGGTAGAGGCCGTCGGTCAGCATGGCCCGGGCGCCCTCCAGGGTCTCCTCGGCGGGCTGCCCGAGGACGACGAGGGTGCCCCGCCAGGACTCCCGGGCCCGGGCGAGGAGCACCGCGGCCCCGGCGGCCGCGCCGAGGTGCAGGTCGTGGCCGCAGCTGTGCGCCGCCTCGCCGGCGGCGGCATAGGGCAGGCCGGTCTCCTCCCGGCCGGGCAGGGCGTCCAGCTCGGCGCGCAGCCACACCGTGGGGCCCGGGCCGTTCTCCAGTACGCCGACCACGCCCGTGCCGCCGACCTGAGGGGCCGTCAGCAGGCCTTCGGCGGCGAGGAGTTCGGCGAAGCGGGCGGCGGTACGGGTCTCCTGGCCGGAGAGTTCGGGGTGCTGGTGGACGTCGAGGCAGAAGGCGGTCAGCGGGCGCAGCGCCGCGCCGAGTCCTTCGAGGACCGTCCCGGTCGCGGCGTCGGGTGCTGCTGCGGCGTTCATGGGGACATCGTCCACGGCCGGGCCGCGGGGCCGGACGGCAGGCCGCTGACAGAAGGTGTCAGTGAGGTGTCAGCGGGACGCCGGGCCTCCTGTCGGCGGCGGGGGGTGGAATGCGGTTGTGGCACCACGGACCTCCGGGATCCCTCCCGGGGGCCGCTCGTACCCCAAGGAGTCATCATGGAGAAGACGCCGCTCGCCTCCCTCGCGGACGAGATCCTGGAGCTCGAGTCGGAGACCTTCGAGATCTCGGACTACTCGGACGCGAGCGAGGTCGTTCTCGCCGGTTCGACGAGCTGCAGCTCGACCTCGACCTGCTCCTCGACCACCAGCACCACCTCCTGCAGCGCCTGAGCCCTCAGCTCGCGCAGCACAGGCGTTCGCCCCGGTTCTCCGCGGAACCGGGGCGAACGCCCTTTTGCGGGGCGGGAGTCGGGCGGGCCCGACTCCCGTCTCAGTCCTGCTGCTCCGCCACCGGCTCGGTCTCCACGCGTACCGAGTCGGCGAGTTTGCGGCCGAGGTCCCGGGCCTCCTCGGGGGTGTCCGCGCCGACCACGATGACGCCCATCCGGTCCTCCACCGAGCGCGGCGCCGGGATGATGTCGCCCTCGGCGACCCGGAGTTCGGCGTAGAGCACGGCGGGGTGGGCCAGCACCTCGTCCCAGCCGTCCACCGAGACGACCCGGCCCGGCTGCGGGGTGAGGAAGCGGGCCGCGGAGCCCTTGACGGGCGCGAGCGCGGCGCGGTCGACCGGCAGGCCGAGGGCGTCGTCGAAGACCAGGCCGAACCACTCCAGGCCCGGCACCACATGCCGCAGCATCCGGTGGATCCAGCCGCCCGCGTTGCGGACGTGGAACTCGCCGAGCACCACGCCGTCCTCGGTGGCCCACAGCTCGACGTGGAACTGCCCGTAGCGCAGGTCCAGGGCGGTCAGCGCCGCGGTCACCTCCCGGACGATCTCCGCGCGCAGCTCCTCCGGGACGATCGCCGGGATGACGTACTCTGTCTCGAAGAAGTACGGCGGCGGCAGCTTCTCCTTGTCGGTGACGGCCAGCGCATGCGGCTCGCCGCCGAGGAAGACGCCCTCGACGCTGTACTCGCGGCCCTCGACGTACTGCTCGACGATGAACGGCTCGCCCGCCTCGGGGAGGAAGGCGACCGCGGCGTCCAGCTCCCCGGGCCCGGAGATCTTGCTGACGCCCTCGCTGCCCATGGCGTCCCGGGGCTTCACCACCCAGGGGCCCTTGTGCTCGGCGAGGAAGGCGGCGGCCTCGGCCGCGGTGGTGCAGACCCGGAAGGCCGGCTGCCGGAAGCCCCGCTCGGCGAGGGCGGCGCGGGCGGCGTCCTTGGTGCGCACCCGGTGCACCGCGGCCGGGGTGTTGCCGGGGCGGCCCAGGGCGTCGGCGACCTCGGCGACCGCCTCCTGCGCCATCTCCCGTACGCCGAAGACGACGTCGAACTGCTCGCCCGCGGCGACCTGTTCACGCGCCCAGGCGGCGCTCGCGCCCCGCTCGGAGAAGTCGACGACGCTGACCGCGTCGGCCTGCTCGCTGATGGTGGGGGTCGCCGCGAGGGTGGCCTCCTGGTTGGTCACATGCACGCTCAGGCCCCGCTTGCGGGCCTCGGTTATCGCGTGCGTGACGACGTCGACCGCGAGGGTCGCGTCGCCCGCACCGCCGACGAAGAGCAGCTTGCGGTGGGTGGGATCGGACATTCGGTGCTCCTGCGGGATGCGGGTACGGTTCGCGCGCGGGGCACCGCCGCCGGGCCCCGGTGCGGGGCGCGCGGCGGGTGGTCCCCCGGGCGGTTCTTCGGTCGGGGCGGCGGCCGCCCCGCGGTGCGGGGCGGCCGACTCCCTTGTGGTCGGGTGGAGTTGGGCGTTCGACGGGCTCGGAAGTCCTACGGTACGGCGGTCAGGAGGCGGCGGGCGGGGTGAGCAGCAGCTTGCCGGAGGTCTCGCGGCCCTCCAGGAGGCGGTGCGCGGTGGCCGCCTCCGCGAGCGGGAGGCGCCGGTGGATCAGCGGCCGCAGCACCCCCGCGGCGAGCGCGTCGAAGACCGCGGCGGACCCGGCGCGCAGCGTGGCCGCGTCGTACAGGTGGTCCCGCATGGTGGGCCGGGTCAGGTACAAGGAGCCGCCGCCGCGCAGGAGTTCGACGTCCAGCGGGGGCACGGGGCCGCTGGAGAGACCGCAGAGCGCGAGCAGTCCGCGGCGGCGCAGACTGCGCAGGCTGGCCTCGTAGGTGGCGGCGCCGACCGAGTCGTAGACGACGTGCGCGCCCTCGCCGCCGGTGATCTCGCGCACCCGCTCGTCGAAGGAGTCGTAGCCGACGGCGTGCTGGGCGCCTGCCTCGCGGGCCGCCTTCTCCTTCTCGGGGCTGGAGGTCACCGCGATCACGGTGGCCCCGCGGTGCGCGGCGAACTGCACCAGGAAGCGGCCGAGTCCGCCCGCGGCGGCGAGTACGACGACGGTGTCGCCCTCGGCCACCGGGTGCGTCTGGTGGGTGAGGTAGTGCGCGGCGAGCCCCTGGAGGAGCACCGCGGCGGCCTGTTCGAGGGGGACCGCCTCGGGCACCGGGACCAGCTTCTCGGCGGCGACCGCGGTGTACTCGGCGTAGGCGCCGAGCCCGGAGGCGTAGGCGACCCGGTCGCCCGGGGCGAAGCCCTCCACCTGCGGGCCGACCGACTCGACCACGCCCGCGCCCTCCTGGCCGGGCACGAGCGGGGTCGGGGCGGGGTAGCTGCCGTCGCGGTAGTAGACGTCGATGTAGTTGACGCCGACCGCCGTGTTGCGCACCAGGACCTGACCGGGGCCCGGCCGCGGGACCTCGGTCTCCTCGGCGAGGAGGGCGTCCGGGCCGCCGGGCTTGTGCACACGAATCGACTGCATGTCAGGCTCCTGCTGGGGAAAGAGGATCACTCGCGACGGCGCCTACGATGCCACTTCCGGCCTCCCGCTGTCCCTCGTACCCGGCCGCGGTCACCGGGGCGCGCCGGGGGTGTCGAAGGCGGTCAGGAAGTAGTTGATGTCGGCGGTCAACCCGCGGACCATCTCGCCGAGTTCCTCGCCGCCGCCGGTGGCGAGGGCCTGCTCGTTGCGCCGCTTCAGGGTGTTCGAGAGCGGCAGCCCGCCGGTGGCCTGGTAGCGGATCGCGCCGTCGGGGGCGCGCCGCGGGATCACCTCGGACAGGGCGTAGCGGCTGGCGCTGAAGGGGATGTCCAGGCGCCCGGAGGCGAAGGACTCGGCGATGGCGGGCAGCAGTTCGGGCGCGGCGAGGACCGGTTCGACGATCTCGGCCACCTCGCGCAGGATCCACTCCTGCTCCTCGGCGATCCGGTCCTCGTCGAGCCGGAGGCAGGACAGCAGCGGGGAGTTGGCGCGCGCGGCGAGGACGAGGCCGTCGATATTGGCCCGGGTGTCGGGGATCCCGTACGCCTCCTGGTAGGTCTTGGTGATCAGCTTGGTGGCCCCGCCGAGCCGGGCGACCAGGGCGCCGTAGAGGATCAGGTCCTCGGCGTCGCCGCGGTCCTTGGGGAAGGGCCCCATGTACTCGTGCAGGACGGCGTGCACCTCGGTGCCCTCGGGCAGATAGCGCGCCGCGAGCTCCGGGACGGTGCGCAGCGCGGCCACGTCCTGCTCGCAGTGGCCGCCCTGGGGGTAGGCCACCGAGATGCACTTCACCCCCTCGCGGGCGGCGGCCACCGCCTCCAGGACGCTGATCGCGAGGCTGATGGAGGGCGGGACGAGCACCGCGGTCAGGGTGCCGAACAGCTCCCGGTCGATGACCAGGCCCAGTTCGGCGAGTTCGCCGCAGCGCCGGTCCACGTCCCGCCAGGCCGCGAGGGACTCGCTGAGCGGTACGGCCTTGGAGTACGGCAGGTTGTAGGAGATGCCGCCGCCCTCGAAGGAGGTGATGCCGGAGGCGACGGCGGTCTCGAAGAGCAGCCGGGCGTCGGGGGATCCGTGGCGGATCTCCAGGGGCACGCCGACCGATTCGTTCAGCTGCCGGCCGCGCTGCCAGCCGTGCGTGACGAGCGGGTAGCCGTTCAGGTCGGCCGGGTTCCTGCGCAGCGCGGCCTCGGCCTTGTCGAAGCGCTTGAGCCGGGTGTGCGAGTCGATGGTCAGCGAGAGGATGTCGGGGCTGCCGTGCCGCTCCAGGTCCTGGAGCAGGGTGGTCATCTGGACGTGCGAGCCGACCCCGCAGCGCGGCTGCAGGGCGACCCGCCCCCGCGCCCGGGCCTCGCCGAGCACCTCGGCCGCGGTGGGCTTGCCCAACTCCCGTACGTAGGCGACCGATTCGGTGAGTGAGGGCAGGGGGGCCACCGCCTGGGCGGCGGCCCCTGGGCCCTCGCTCACCGGGGGGAGTCCGGTTCTCCCGCTGTCCGGCTGATGGTTCATGAGGCGGGCAGGGGTTCCGCCACCGGGGTGCGCAGACGGTCCAGGGTGGCGGGCAGCTCCTCCGGGTCGAAGAGCACCACGTCGACACCGAGGCCCTTGAGCCGCTCGATGTCGTTGCTGTCCTTGTGGCTGCCGACGGAGAGGTTGCCGCCCACGATCACGGGGCAGGCCAGCTGCCCGGCCCGCCGTGCCTCGGGCAGTTCCTGGAGGTCCTCGTAGGCGTGGCCGTTGAGGCTGCCGATGATGACGGCCTCGGCCCAGGGGTGTTCGGCGTGCGCCTCGGCGAACTCGCCGACCGTGGTGCAGGTGCCGAGGTTCACGACATGGAATCCCTGGGCGCGCAGCGCGTGCGCGATCAGGTGGTTGGCCACCACATGGCTGTCGCTGGCGGCGACCCCCAGGATGACCGTCCGGGTTCTGGGCTCGGCGGAGCCGGCGGACTGCGGACCACTTTCGTACGGCATGGAAACCCCCGTCGCGGAGAGAGCGGAGAGTGCGGTGCTGAGACGGACGGACTGAGAGAAGACGATCGGTGAGAAGAGAAAGAGAGAAGGAGAGAAGAGGAGGAGCAGCGGAGAAGAGAGGAGCAGGGATCGGGGCGGGCAGTGGGCAGCCGGGTGCGGACTCGGGGTCGCACCCGGCTGGACTCCCCCGGCTAGCCGATGAGTTCGCGGAACCGGCCCGCGTGGAAGACCAGCGGGTCGACCGAGCCGGTCAGCGCCCCCGCCACCGTTTCGGCGACCACCAGCTCGTGGTCGCCCGCCGGGTGGATGTCGGTGATGCGGCAGTCCAGCCAGCCGAGTCCGTCCGCCGGGATCGGGTGCCCGGCGGAGGTCAGCCCCCACTGGCGTCCGGCGAAGCGCTCGGCTCCGTGGGTGGCGAACAGGCGGCACAGGTCCGCGTGCTGGTCGCCGAGGATGGTCACCGCGAAGCCTCCGGTCTCCCGGATCGCGGGCCAGGTGGTGGAGGTGTGCGCGGCGCACAGGGCGACCAGCGGAGGTTCGAGGGAGACCGAGGTGAAGGAGTTCACCGCCATCCCCGCGGGTCCTTCCTTGGTCTGCGCGGTCACCAGCACGACGCCCGTGGTGAACCGGCCGAGGATGTCGCGAAACGAACGCTGCTCCAGCATCTGTCTTCCACTCAATCCGGGCTGGACGTGGACGTCCGGCGGTGACGGGTGAGGTCTCGGTGCCGCGCCGGACGGGCCGGCGCGGCGGGCGGAGATCAACGGGCCCCGGGGGTCCGTTACTTGGCGCGCTGGGCGATGGCGAAGTCCACCGCTTCCCGGGGGCGGGAGACCGCGCCGTTGATCTGCGGCGCCACATAGCGGGCGAGCAGTTCCAGGCTGCGGTTGGTGTTCTCCCAGGAGGTCCAGTCGGCGACGTAGACGAGCAGGGTGCCGAAGCCGCCGGTGGCCTCCTGCATCCGGCGGATGCCGCCGACCACGTCCTCGACCGAGCCGACCAGGGCGCCCCCGGCCTCGACGCGGGCCTCCAGGGCCTTCTCGCGGGAGGCGCCGGGGCTGAGCACATCCCGTCCGGCGGCCTTGCCGAAGTACTCGAAGAGCCAGCGGTCGTAGCCCTCGCGGACCTCGTCGAAGGCCTGCTTGCGGGTCTCGCCGACGTGCACCGGCAGCGCCACCCGCCAGGCGTCGCGGTCGAGGGTCTGGCCGTACTCCTCGGCGGCCTCCTGGGCGTGCTTCCACTGCCCGGCGAGCCCGATGTGGTCCGGGGCGCCCGGGGTCATCAGCGCGAAGGGCAGCGCGAAGGAGGTCATGCTCAGGCCGTACTGGCCGATCAGGCGGGGGCTGGTGACCGAGGTGCCGCTGGTGGCCACCGCGATCTCGATGCCCTGGGGGCTGTACCGCGGCAACTGGAGCTTGGCGTCGCGCAGTTCGAACCAGTCGGTCTTCTGCGTGATGCGCTCCTCGCCGTTGACGAGTTCGAGCACGGTGGGCAGGGCCTCGTCGAGGCGCTTGCGCTGCACCTTCGGGTCGAGGCCGAAGGTGGCCGCGTCGAAGGGCACGCCGGGGCCGACGCCGAGGATGTAGCGGCCGCGGGTCAGGTGGTCCAGGTGGACGGCCCGGCTGGCGACGTGGAAGGGGTGGTGCCCGGAGAGCGGGGTGACCCCGTGCGCGAGCTTGATCTGCGTGGTGCGCTGCGAGGCCGCGGCGATCAGCGTCTCCGGCGCGCCGACGAGCCCCCAGCCCAGCGTGTGGTGCTCGCCGAACCAGACCTCGTCGTAGTTCAGCCGGTCCGCGTGGTCGACCAGGTCGAGATTGCGCCTGATGGCCAGGTGCGGATCCTGTCCGGTCTCGTGGACCGGGGACAGGAAGAGACCGATACGGCTGTGCACAGCTTTCCTCCGTGGGGTGGATGGAGCGGAACGGTGTACGGATGGGAGGGGGCGGGGCCCGGGCGGTGCGGGGCGCCGCCCGCCGGGCGGGCGGCGCCGGCCGCTACTGGTCGACGCGGTAGACGAGGTCCTTGAGCCCGCGGACCTTCTCGTAGTCCGCGGTGAGCTGCTCCTGGTGACGGCCCGTCAGGAAGATCTTCATCGAGGTGGTCATCAGGTCGGTGGTCGGGTTGATGCGGGCGCCCGGCACATAGCGCGGGGCGGCCTGGAAGACGCTCTCCAGTCCCTGCATCTCCGCGACCGCGGCACCGTCCACCGCGCTGACGATGCCGTCGAGCACGGTGGGGGCGTTGTAGACGAAGGCGTGCTGGCGCTTGGTGTAGACGCCGCCGGAGAACTGCGCGAGGAAGGCGTCGGGGTCCGCGTAGGCCAGCGCGGACAGGGCGGCCTGGTTGCGGCCGAGGGCCACGTCGTGGAAGCCCGGGTTGAGGTTGCCGTTGAGCCGGGTGCCGATCTCGACGAGGGTGGGGCCCTCCTCGGTGACGATGACCTCGGCGTGGGCGGGGCCCCACTCGACGCCGAGGGCCTTCAGCACCTCGTCCACATAGGCGACGAGGTCGGCGGCGGGCTCCTGGTCCTCGGCGAGCAGGATGTCCCGGTTGTAGATCCGCTGGCCCGAGTCGAGGAGCGTCTTCTCGTACTCCCATATACCGCAGGCGTAGCGGTGCCCCCGGCAGCTGACGGTGTCGACGATGTACTCGGTGCCCTCCAGATACGACTGGGCGAGCACTTCGGTGTTGGCGGCGCCGAAGATGTTGTGCCCGTCCAGGATGCGCTCGGCGGCGGCGCGCACCTCGGCCGCGTCCCGGCAGATGAAGACGCTGTCCGAACCGGCCGAGCTGAGCGGCTTGACCACCGCCGGGTAGCCGCCCTCCCGCTCCGCCCAGTCGACGAGGGCGGCGGGATCCGCGCTCTTGAACTGGCGGGCGCAGCGCACCCCCGCGCGGCGCAGGGTCTCGATCATCTCGTACTTGTCGCGCCGGGCCGGGGAGAGGCGGGTGCCGTTGCTCTTGACGCCGAGGGCCTCGCTGAGCGCGTCGGCGAGCCGTACCGCGGACTCCTGCCCCGGCACCACGCAGACCGGGTCGAGCGGGGCGAGGCGCGCGGCGAGGGAGTCCACGTCGCCGTCGACGATGTTCTCGGCGTAGGCGGTGAGGTCGGGGGCCAGCATGCTCGGGATCAGCTCGGGGGTGCTCTGGACGTGGATCACCCGCGCACCGGCCGCGGCGAAGGCCGCGGGGTAGAAGTTCCCGGCGGAGTACCCGTCGACCACGACCGCGGTCGGTTTGTCACTGGTGCCACTCATACTCGTCCCTTTGAGAGTCCGCTTGTGTGCTGAGGGTCCGCTTGGGGTGTCCGCGGGCCGCCGGGGGCCGGTCAGTCGCGCGGGGTGTCCGCGATGAAGCGCGCGAGGCGGGCGATGCCCTCGCGGATGGCCTCGGGGGCCAGGTTGCTGAAGCCGAGCCTGATCTCGCGGTAGCCGCCGCCCTCGATGTGGAACATGCTCATCGGCGCCCAGCTGACCCCGTAGTCCCGCGCGGAGCGCTCCATCTTGGCGAGGTCCGCGGTGAAGGGGACCCGCAGGGTGAGGAAGAAGCCGCCGCGCGGTTCGTTCCAGCTGACCCCGTGCTCCTCGTGCCGCTCGGCGGGGAAGTGCCCGGCGAGCGCGTCGAGCACGGTGTCCAGGCGCTCCAGGTAGACGGCGGCCAGCTCGCGGGTGGCCGGGCGCAGGGTGTAGTCGTTCTCGACCAGGATGCCGCCGATGACGGCCTGCGAGAGCGAGGAGGAGCCGACGCTGTACATGGCCTTGGCCTTGGACAGCTCCTGGGCGAGCAGCCGGGTGGTGCCCTCCGCGTCGGTGACCGGCTGGTCGGCGACCAGGTAGCCGAGGCGGGCGCCGGGGAAGGCGGACTTGGCGAAGGAGCCCAGGTAGATCACATTGCGCGTGGTGTCCAGGGACTTGAGGGTGGGCAGCGTCTCGCCGTCCCGCGCGAAGAGTCCGTACGGGTTGTCCTCCAGGAGGATCAGCTCCTCCTCGGCGGCGACCTGGAGCAGGCGGCGCCGGGCCTCCAGCGGGATCACCGTGCCGGAGGGGTTGGAGAAGTCGGGGACCAGGTAGAGGGCGACGGCGCGCTTGCCCTCGGCGCGCAGGGCCCGCGCGGTCTCGCGCACCGTCTCGGGGTCGAGCCCGTCGGGGCCGCTCTCCAGGATTCCGCGCACCGGGATGTCGAGCATGCGGGCGGCGCCGCGGATGCCGACGTAGGCGGGCGAGACGGTGAGCAGGACCTCGTCGGGCGAGGAGAACAGGCCGCGCAGGGCGACCAGCGCGGCCTCCTGGTAGCCGTGGGTGATCATGATGGAGCCGGGCGGGGCGTCGATGTCCTCGTCCCGCTTCAGCATCAGGGCGACCTCGTCCTGGATGAAGCCGTTGACCGGGCCGTACTGGAAGAGCGTCCTGGTGATGCGGTCCTCGGGCAGGCCCTTCTCCCGCAGGTGCTTCACATAGCGCTCGAGGTGGAAGCTGAGGGCGGCCAGGTCGTGGTTGCCGTCGTAGGGGGCACCGGAGGAGAAGGAGAGCGCCTCGGGGAAGCGCATCGCCGTCTCGCTGAGCAGGCGCATCGAGTCCATCTCGGGGTCGACGATGGCCGGGTGCAGCCACTCCTGCCGCAGCGAGACGAGTCCGTCCTCGCCGCTGATCCGCGCCGTGCGGGCCTCGGTGCCCTGAACTGCCGGTGAATTCATGTCCCTTTGCTTCCTCTTGCTTCGAACGGCCGGGCGGTGGCTTCTCAGACGGCGGACCGGGCAGGCTTGGCGGCCAGGGTGCCCTTGCCGGGGGCCCACTGCAGGACGCGGGTGCTGGCGACCACGCCGCCCTTGATGTAGGGCTCCTCGTCGAGGATCCGCTGCAGTTCCGCCCGGTCGGCGGCCTCGTACACGAGCAGTCCCGCGTTCTCCCCCTCGACCGGGCCGGCGAGCAGCAGGATGCCCTGGTCGGTGAGTTGGTGCAGGTAGGCGGCGTGCGCCGGGTGGAACTCCTGGCGCCCGGCGCGGTCGACGTTGTAGCTGAACTCGACGACGAACTTCGGCATGGCTTGGCCTTTCCTGGGGGGTGCCGCGGTCACATGTACAGGCCGCCGTTGATGTCGATGACGGCGCCGGTGGAGTAGCCGGCGCTCTCCGAGGCCAGGTGGAGCACGCTGCCGACGGCCTCCTCGACGGTGCCCATCCGCTTCATCGGCAGCTTGGAGAGCACGGCCTCCTTGGAGGCCGGGTCGCGCTTCTCCCAGGCGCCGGCGACCCGTTCGGTGGCGATCGGGCCGTGCGCGACCACGTTGGCGACCACGCCGGTGGCGGCCAGCTCGTAGGCGATCTGCTTGGTCATGCCGATGACGGCGGCCTTGGCGCCGACGTAGGCGGCGTTGTTGAAGTGGCTGTACGTACGGCCGCCGGCGGAGGCGAAGTTGACGATGCGTCCGTAGCCGTCGCGGACCATGTACGGCGCGCAGACCTTGATCGCGATCCAGGTGCTGGTGACGTTCTCCAGATGGGTCTGCTCGAAGTGCTCGGTGGTCAGGTCCTCGTAGCCGATGACCCGGGTGTCGCCGCCGACGCCGTTGATCAGGATCGAGGGGGCGTGCTGCTCGGCGATCTCGGCCAACTGCCGCTCGGCGGCGGGGATGTCGGTGATGTCGCCGACCACGGTCTCGACCTTGGTCCGGCCGGAGAGCTCGGCGGCGAGGGCGTTCACCGCCTCCTCGTTCCGGTCGAAGAGGACGAGCGAGTGGCCCTGGTCGGCCAGCGCGCGGGAGACCTCGCGCAGAATTCCACCGGCGGCACCGATGAGGAGGGCAGTTCGTACGGTCATTAGCTCTTCACCTGGCTTGTCTGATTGCGGCAAGCCCTGCCTGAGGCGCAGGGCCGAGTGAACTCCGGGCTCCGGATATCCGGATGCGGGGGCTGCTGAATACCGGCGGGGGAATGAGAGAAATACGGGCCCGAGGGCTCCGGCCATTCGGGCGGCGGCATCCCCACCCGGAAAACACGCAGCGGCGGTCCACCGCTCTTCCCCCCTGTGATTCCCAGCCCGGACGAGGCACGCGCTCTTGGTTTCGAATCTGACAATCACCCAACTACGCGCAGCTGTCAACGAGTTCACGCACTGATCACAATGTGACGCAAGTCACAGAGCAATGTGAAGGTGTGACGCACGTCACGACCTCCGAGGAAAGGGCGAACCCTTCGGATCACACCTCCACCAGGGAAGTCGCTGTCAAGACGGAATTCGCGACGTCGAGAATCGGACAGGGTTCAACTGCGGAAGAACTTTCCCTCGACGACCCCCGTATACATTGCAAACGTGTTGCAACCTGGTCCAATATTTCCTCCGCCACGCTAGGTTGTACGTCGAAGCAGTCGGTGACGACAGCACACGGGGGATCCATGGTTCAGTCAGCGCCGAGGTGCGTCACGCCTGTGGACAGGCACCCGGTGGCCACCGCACCCGGTCCCGGGACCCGAGACCTCGCCGCCTCCCGTCGGAGGCCCGCACCGCTGCGCCACTCCAGAGCGACCATCGGCTGAGCTGAACGGATCATGCAGACCAACTCCCCCTGGCGGATACCCGACTTCCGCACGCTGTTCACCGCGACCACCCTCAGCCAGCTCGCCACCAACATCGGCTATGTCGCGGTACCGCTGATCGCGGTCACCGAACTCGACGCCAGCCCCGGCGAGGTGGGCGCGCTCGCCACCCTCAGCACCGTCGCCTTCCTGCTCATCGGGCTGCCCGCGGGCGCCTGGGTGGACCGGATGCGGCACCGCAGGGTGCTGATCGCGGCCGACCTGACCAGGGCGGCCCTGTTCGCCTCGCTGCCGATCGCCTGGTGGCTGGACTCGCTCACCCTCGGACAGCTCTACGCCGTGGTGCTCTTCAACGGCTGCGCCACCGTCTTCTTCGACGTCGGCTCGCAGAGCGTGCTGCCCCAACTGGTCGGCAAGGAAGGCCTGGTGCAGGCCAACGCCGCCGTCATGACGCTCATCGCGGCGGGCAACGTCGCGGGCCGCGGCGCGGGCGGCGGCTTCGTCCAGCTGCTCACCGCGCCGGTCGCGGTCGCCTTCACCGCGGGCAGCTACCTCGCCTCCGGGCTGCGGCTGACCGGCATCCGCCACACTCCCCCGCCGCCTCCGCCGCCGTCCGGCGCGGCCGTCACGCTACGCGCGCAGATCGCCGAGGGCGTACGGCACGTCTTCCGCAACGCGGAGCTGCGGGCCCTGGCGCTGACCGCCGCCTTCACCAACCTCGGCTCGCAGATCATCAACACCATGCTGCCGGTGCTCTTCGTGCGCGAACTCGACCTGCCCGCGGGCGCCTTGGGCCTGTTCTGGGCGGCCGGCGGCGCCGGGCTCCTCGCCGGAGCGCGCTGTGCGCGGCCCATCGCGGGACGGCTCGGCTACGGCCGCACGCTCGGTCTCGCCGGGCTCTGCATGGCCCCGGCCGGGCTGCTCATCCCGCTGGTCGACCGCGGAGGATGGCTGTATCTCGCCGGTGCGGGCTACCTGCTCGCGATGTTCAAGACCGGAATGGACAACGTTCTCGGAGTCAGCCTGCGCCAGCGCATGACGGCGAGTTCCCTGCTCGGGCGGATGAACGCCACCTTCCGCTTCATGCTGACCGGCGCCCTCGCGGTCGGCTCGGCCGTGGCCGGCGCCATCGGTGAACTCACCAGCGTGCACACCACCTTGTGGGTGGGCGGCGTGATCCTCTCGCTCGCCTTCCTGCCGGTCTTCCTGTCCCCCGTGCGGGGGCGCCGCGAACTTCCCGAACAACAGGAGGAGGTCGTGCGCAAATCCGCACCCGCCGATTCCTGATTCCGCAGAACAGGATTTACCGCGAAGCCGTTCCGCATCTGTGCGGAACGGCACGTACGCGTGCCCGGAAAAAGTCCGGTGAACTTTGCCGAATCACTGCCCGGAGGTGTCGTCTGCTGCACTTCCGTTAAATGCAGGAAGTTGCAGCAAAATAACGGTTGACGGCTTACCGGTCCGCTGAAAAGATAATTCGCGTGCCTCCCTCAGGGCGGCCCTGCTGCTATGCGCACGGTGTTCCACCCGATCCCTGCGATCGAATTCGAGAACCCGCTCGTTCAAGACTCCACAGGAGCGCGATGGCCGCCATCGAAAGCGACCCGAGAACCGATGACTTCGCGGAAGATCTATTAGACCCCCGTGAATCAATGCGTCCGCTACCCAGGTTCACGCAGTACCCGTTGACCCTGCTCACCGGTAAGCCGCTCGCCGGGCAGAAACCTCTTTCCTGGTGGTCACCGACTTTTCATCTGGTCTCTGCCGTGTTCTCCATGGCGGTCGGCATCGCACTCAGCTGCACCGGCCTTTTCCTTTCCGGGGCCTGGCTGCTGCTGTTCCTCCCGGGCTGGGCCGCCACCCTGCACGGGATGCGCAACCTGCGGATGATGATCTTCCACCAGTGCGCGCACAGCAACATGTACCGGCGCCGCCGGCCCGACGGGATCATCGGGCGCGCGATCTCCAGCACGCTGATCATCCAGAACTTCGCCCGCTACAGCCGCGAGCACGTCAGCGACCACCACGCCGCGCACCACATGACGATGCGCGACCCCACGGTGCAGGCCTTCCTGGTGAGCCTCGACGTGCACCCCGGTATGACGCGGCGTCAGATGTGGCGCCGGCTCCTCGGGAAGCTGTTCTCCCCGAGGTTCCACTTCGCCTTCGCGGTGGCCCGCAGCCGGTCCTTCTGGAACGCCTCGGCCCCCAGCGAGAAGGCGGGCGCCCTCGGCCTCTACGTGGGACTCGGCGCCGTCACGGTGGCGACCGGCACCTGGGAGTACCTGGTCCTCGCCTGGCTGGTGCCGCTGGTTCCGCTCTTCCAGGTGAGCAACACCCTGCGGCTGTGCGTGAAGCACACCTTCCCGGCGCCGGGCATCGAGGTGAAGCGCGGCAAGGAGTACTTCGGCTCGCTCACCAACGCGATCTTCCTCGGGGACGCGGCGCCGGACCGCTCGCTGCCGCCCGTCCGCCGCGCGTTCGGCTGGCTCCGGTGGGGCTCGCGGATGGCCTTCGTCCACGCGCCGACCCGCTACCTGGTGCTCACCGGCGACACGGTGGTGCACGACTTCCACCACCGCTACCCCGCCACCCGCCAGTGGGCCGACTACCTCTTCGCCCGCCAGCAGGACGCCGACCGGGGCAGCCCCGGCTGGCCTCCGTACAAGGAGGCCTGGGGTCTGGTGGCCGCCATCAACCTCGTCTTCGACTCGCTGTCGGTCGCCGATCCCGAGGAGTTCGACGTGAATCGACTGGGCGAGGTCAGCAAGCGCGAACTCTTCGCCGCATTCGACGACTGAGCAACAAGACGACCGAGCGACAAAGGGCCGGGCCCGTTCCACCGGGCCCGGGCCGCCGGACCTGAAAAGCACACCGGGCACCGGACGTTCATCGCGGCCGGACAATTCACCGCGCACTCATCCGCACACTCTCCGTACCGGAAACGAGCCAGAGAGAAGCTGAAGGCAGTGGACCGACCTGACTGGCAAGAACACTGGAAAGCGCGTCGCACCCCGTTCGCCGAGGAATGCCGACAGGCCCGTGCCGAGCTGCTGGCCGACCTCAAGGACCCCCAGACGGCACAGCGCCGGGTCCTCGAGGACGTCATCGCCCTCTGCGTCGACTCCCTGTACTGGAAGGAGAACGGCTACGACCGCATCGCCGCCGACCCCGGCACCTTCCGCGACATCCTGCCCCTGACGCGCTACGGCGACTTCGAGCGGCAGATCGACCGGGAGACCCGCACCAAGGGCGGCGTGCTCTCCTGCAGCCCGGTGCTGCGCTGGCTGAAGACGAGCGGCACCACCGGCGTCCCCAAGCGGGTCCCGTACACCCTGCACTGGCTGCTGACCTACCGGATCCCCGCGATGGCCGCCATGTGGGGCACCTACCTGGAGCACCACCCCGAGCTGCTCGACCACCCGCACGCCACGCTGGACACCCAGACCGTGCGCGAGGCGGTCACCGACCAGCTGTACGGGGTGCAGTACCAGGCGATCAGCAACCGCTACCCGCAGCTCAACAGCCGGGACTGGAACCCGCCCTGGGGCGAGGCGCCCTGGTTCGGCACCCGCGCGCCCGCCTCGCACGAGGGCCGGATGTACCACCGGATCCGCCAACTCCTCGGTGAGGACCTGCACTTCATCTCGGCGATCAACCCGAGCACGCTGATCTCGCTGCGCGACCTGGTGGCCGCGCACGGGCCCGCCCTCGTCCGCGACCTGCGCGAGGGCACCCTGGAGGGCGAGCCCTTCGGCGCGCCCGACCCGGAGGGGGCCGAGCGCCTCGCCGCCGTGCTCGCCCGGGAGGAGTTCAGCCTCAAGGACGTCTGGCCCTCGCTGAGCCTGTACAGCTGCTGGCTCTCCTCCTCCGCCGGGCTCTACCAGGCCAAGCTGGACGAGGTGCTGCCCGGCGTCGCCAAGATGCCGTTCATGAGCTGCGGCACCGAGGGGGTCACCACCATCCCGGTGGACGACTCGCTGGACAGCCAGCCGCTCGCGGTGGGGCAGGCCTTCTTCGAGTTCGTCCCGGCGGAGGTGCCGCTCGGCTCCCTCATCGAGGCCGGGGAGAAGGTGGACACCCTGCTCTTCGACGAGGTGGAGCCGGGCCGCGACTACCACCTGATCATGACCCAGGGCAACGGCCTGTTCCGGCTGTGGAGCGGCGACATCTACCGGGTGGACCGGATCGTCGACGGCACCCCCTGGATCCACTTCGTCCACCGCGACGGCGTCTTCCACTCCTTCACCGGGGAGAAGATCACCGAGGCGCAGGTCACCCAGGCCATCCGGGAGGGCACCGCCGCGCACGGCATCGACACCAGCCTGTACATGTGCGGGCCGAACTGGGCCGAGCCGCCGCACTACGTGGTGGTGAGCGAGGTCCCGCTGCCCGACCCGGAGCTGGACCACACCCTCTCCTCGGCCGTCGACCGGCAGCTGATGGAGATCAACCTGGAGTACGCCTCCAAGCGCACCAGCGGCCGGCTCGGGGCCCTGGAGTTCTACACCGTGCCCAAGGACGCGATCAACGCGTACAACGAGGCCCGCAGACACCCGGCCAATCCGACCCAGCACAAGTACAAGCCGTTCCAGAAGGACGTCGGATTCCTCGCCGACATCGTCGGCCGCTGAGGGGACACACAGACCGTGATCGAGACCAAGAGGCCGCCGCAGAACGTGCGCAAGGAGATCATCCCCCTGGTGTCCGGCGGCACCGAACTCGCCCTGCACCTCTGGCAGCCCGAGAAGCCGGCCAAGGGCGCCGTCTTCTACTTCCACGGGCTGCAGAGCCACGCCGGCTGGCTGTGGGAGGTCGGGCCCCGCTTCGCCGACAACGATGTTGCGCTCTACGTACTGGACCGGCGCGGCAGCGGGGTCAGCCAGGGCGAGCGCCAGGAGATCCCGGACGTGGAGACCGTCGTCGCGGACTATGTGCACGCCCTCACCGAGGTGCGGCGCAGGATCGGCGAGAAGGTACCGCTCACCCTCTTCGGGCACTGCCTGGGCGGCTCCTTCCTGGCGGCCCTGCTGCACCACGAGTCCTTCCGGGTGCCCTACCAGGCGGTGGTCTACTGCTCCACCTGGCTGGGGCGGCTGCACGCCCTGCTCGGCGAGGAGGAGCGCGCCGCCCTCGCCGCGGAGGACAGCGCGGAGCTGTGGGACGCCGGGCTCAAGTCCGAGGACTTCACCGACGATCCGCTCTACCGGCGCTTCATCGACGAGGACGATCTGGCGCTGCGCCGGATCACCCGCCGCTCCCGCGCCACCCTGCTCGGGCTGGAGGAGCTGTACCTCGCTCCGCGGCGGGCGCTGCCCGAGGTGCCCTCGGCCTTCGTCTCCGGGCTGACCGACCCGATCGTCGACCTCGACGCCACCCACCGGGTCTTCGGCGAACTGACCGCCGACCGCGGGATGATCCTCAAGTTCCCGACCCCGAAGCACTACCTCTTCTACACCGACGTACGGGACGACCTGGTCGACTGGACCAGCACGCACACCCTGCTGCAGGGCGTGGACCGCGATGGCTGAGGCACTGCTGCACCGGGTGGCGCTGCCCATGCGGATCAGATTCGACCACCCGGCGGCCAAGCGCTCCACCAGCGACAGCCTGGTCCTTCGGCTGCGTCTGGACGGCGCCCAGGGCCTCGGCGAGTGCGCGCCCCGGCGCTATGTCACCGGGGAGACCACCGGCAGCGTGACGGAGGCCCTGCGGCGGGTGCCGCTGGACAAGCTCTTCGCCGTGCTGCGCGGCAGCTCCCCGGCGGACCTGCTCGCCCGGCTGCGCGAGGAGGACTTCGGCGCGGTCTTCGGCATCGACGGCGGCAGCAATCTCCTCTGCCTCCTGGAGACCGCGGTACTCGACCTGCTCGGGCATCAACTGGGCCTTTCCGCCTACGAGTTGCTGCCGGACGAGGGCCAAGGCCCGGCGCCCGCACGGCTGCCGGTCTCGCAGGTCCTCGATCTCAGCCTGGACGTGGAGGAGTTCCTCGACACCCGGGGCCCCTTCCACTTCGTGAAGGTCAAGGCCGGCGACGACCTCGCGCGGGATCTGCGGACCGTACGCGCGATCCGCGGGCGGCTCGGCGAGGCGGTGCCGATCCTGGTCGACGCCAATATGAGCTGGACGGCCGAGGAGGCGGTGGACCGGGGCAGGCAGCTGCACGCCGCCGGTGCCGCCTATGTGGAGGAGCCGCTGCCCCCGCGCTCCTGGGAGCAACTGCGGGCGCTGCGGCGGGAGTCGGGGCTCAAGGTCATGCTGGACGAGTCGCTGTGCACCGCCGAGGACGCGCGGCGGGCGGTCGCCGAGGAGGCCTGCGACGTCTTCAACATCCGGCTCGCGAAGAACGGCGGACTGCTGCGCTCGGCCCGGCTCGCCGCCCACGCCCGGCAGCAGGGCCTCGGCTTCCAGTTCGGGGTGCAGGTCGCCGAGGTCGGGCCGCTGATCAACGCGGGCCGCGCGCTGGCCTTCCGCAACCCGGACGCGCTGACCGTGGAGGGGGGCCAGTCGGACCGCTTCTTCCCGGAGATGATCGTCTCGCCCGCCCCGGTGGTCGACCGCACGGCCAACACCCTCTCCCCCGCGCCCGGTCCGGGGCTCGGACTGCGGCTCAACCCCTCCGCCCGGGAGTGGGCCGCCCTCCGTTACGACGAGGCCTCCGGCCACTGGCGCGCCCTCTCGTGACCGGACCGGACTGATCCGGGCGGGGACCGGACCGATCCGGCTCCCCGCCCGCGCAAGAACTCGCAACGACTCCCGTACGAACTCCCGCAAGGAGACGGCAAGATGACGGTGCTCTTCGAATGCGTCCACCAGGGCGAGCGGTACTTCGGCTTCGGCATTCCCGCCGAGGGCGAACCGCTGCGGCTGCACCGGCTGGACGGACTCGACCTGTCCGCCGCCCTGCTCGACGCCGCGGCCTCCGGTGCGGACCCCCGGGCGGCGCTGACCGCCGGGCGGCCCGCCGTGGAGGTGCCCTGGACGGAGTCCGCCGGGGTGGAGTTCCGGCCGCCGCTGCTGCCGGACTCGGTGGGGGACGCCCTGGTCGGCGGCTTCATGCAGACGCACAACGTCAAGGTGGACGCCACCACCCAGTCCCAGCCCAACTGGTTCTTCAAGAGCCTCGGCGAGGGCCTGCGCGTCTCCGGCAGCGAACTGGCCGTGCCCGCCTCCTCGCTGGCGATCTGCGAGGAGGCGGAGGTCGTCCTCGTCTACGCGGTCGACGCCTCGGGCGAGCCCCGCTACCTGGGCCACGGCTTCGGCAACGACCTCACCGACATCGGCCGCTTCAAGCGGCACGCCGGCCACCTCTCGTACGCCAAGCTCTGCGAGGCCGGGATCTCCCCCTTCCTCTTTCTCGGCGAGCCGCCGGAGTCGGTCACCGGCACCGTCACCATCGAGCGCGGCGGACAGGCCGCCTACCAGGGCGAGTTCACCACCGGAACCAAGGCCCTGCACTACGGCCTCGCCGACATCATGACGGAGCTGTTCTCCTACCGGGCGCTGCACCACCCCGGCCGGATCCACTACGTCTACCTGGGCGCCGACCGCAGCAGCTTCCACGGCGGCCACCAGATGGCCGACGGCGACCGGATCACCCTGGACTTCGCCAGCCACGGGGTGGTGCTGAGCAACACGGTGCGCTGGAGCTGACCCCGGGTCCGCCACGGCGAAGGCCGCACCCCCTGACGAACGGGGGGTGCGGCCTTCGCCGTAGGGCTGCCCGGGCCCGTCAGGGGAAGGGGTGCGGCACCATCCGGATCTCCGCCTCGGCCAGGTCCGTGGTGCGCAGTCCCGCCCGGCGGGCCGCGGTGCGCAGCCGGGGCAGGTACGGGGCGCGCTGCCGGGTCCAGCCGAAGTCGATGGGCAGCAGTCCCGGCACCACGGCGCAGACCGTGTGCAGGCCCATCCGCTGCTGCTCCGGGGTGGTCTGGTCGACCATCAGCACATCGTGCCCGGCGGCCGTCAGCTCGGCGGTGAGGTGCCCGAGGTCGTCCCGGAGGTCGCCGGTGCGGGGGCGACCGCGCTCCTGCCAGTCGCCGTAGAGCTCCGGCACGGGGTGCCTGCGGGCGCGCAGATACGGGGCGACGTGCTCGGTCATCCGCGGCAGCCCGTACAGCTGGGCGTGGTCCTTGAGGTGCTTGACGAGGCGGAAGTCCTCGGCCATGGCGTCGAGTTCGGCCCGCCGTCCGGCCACCTGGCCGGGCAGGTGCGGGATGTAGGTGAGCACCTCCGAGAGGGCGGCCTCGAGAGCGCCGACCGGGTCGAGGGCGGCGCCCGCGCCGAAGGAGTACGTACCGGGGCCGCCGTCCCTGCGGACCGCGAGGCCGGTGACGACCGGGACGTCGAGGTCGATGCGGTTGTCGAAGGCGTGCACCTCGTAGCCCTGGAGGGCGGCCCGGTCGGTCATGGTGCGCACCGCGGGCGAGTCCACGGTGGCGAGGTCGATCTCCGGCAGGGTGAGCCCGCTGTACCAGGCGAGCAGGAAGGCGTCCCGCTCGATGAGTTCGAGCAGGGCGCCGAGCATGGCCTCCTCGCGGCAGCTGCCGATGGCGCAGCCGTTGGAGCACTCGAAGACGAAGTTGTCGGCGGCGAGCCCCGCGCTGTAGTGGACGAGCCGGGCGGGCACCAGGACGGGCCGGTCGTCGCGCAGCGAGTGCCCGTACACCCAGGGGATCGGGCGGGACGGGTCGAAGGGCGAGACCAGCGGGTCGGTGCGGTAGGTCTCGGGGGCGTAGAAGCCGCAGGAGGCCGGGTCGAGGGCGCGGTCGCCGAGTTCCTCGTAGGAGGCGGTGAGCAGGGTGTTGCCGGTGCGGCGGTGGGTGCCCGCGTAGCGCTCCAGGCCCTCCAGGAAGGCCAGGTCGCGGCTGTGCGTGAAGCTGTTGGCCTGGCCGCTCCAGGTGACGTCGGTCAGTCCGGCGTAGCCGCGCATGAAGACACTGCCCGCGACGGGGGCGGTGGTGGGCGAGGTGACGTTGATCCAGGTGCCGCCGCCGAGCAGCCCGGTGACCGGGTTGGCGAGGGCGTCGGAGGGCAGCGGGAAGTCGGCCGCGCGGCGCAGCCGGGCCGCGTCCGGGGCGGGCTTGGGGCGGGAGGCCGGGGTGAAGCGGGCCGCCTCGGCGCTGTCGGTGCCGCGCGGTCCGCAGTGCGGGCACAGCGGGTCGGCGAGCAGCGGGTAGCTGCGGACCTGGAGGGTGGCGAGGTCGAGCCGGGTGACCTGGGGCAGCGCCCGGTCGGCCGCGGTCGGGCCGGGGGCGAGGGGGGTCCGGCCGCCGCCGGAGACGGCCTCGTACAGGGCGAGGGCGGTGTCGAGGAGGTAGCCGGGCAGCCGGGGCCAGTCGGGGGCGACGGTGGTGGCCTTGGTGGCGGGGCGGGAGCCGGTCTCCAGGGCGTCGCGTTCGCTGCGGGAGCGCAGCCGCTGCCAGCGCATGGCCAGGCACTGCCCGCAGGCGGGCGCGGTGCCGTCGCCGCCCCAGGGCCCGATGAGCAGGGCGCCCGCGGTGAGGTGCACCCGGGCGCCGGGGCGGACGGCGGCGAAGGGGTCCGCCGCGCGGGGGCCGAGCGCGTCGTGCACGCCGACGGTGACCACGGTGGGGAGGCCCACCGGCTGTCCTGCCCCGGGCACGTCCGGGAGCGACGCGGCGAAGGCGTGCCACAGCTCCCGGCGGGCCGACTCCAGGGCGGTCGCGTCCGGGGCGCGGACGTCGCCGGGAGGGACCGCGGGGGCGCCCGGGGCCCGGTCGGTGGCGGTGGTGCCGGGGGCGGCGGTCGTGCTCGGGTGCCGGATGACCTCTGTCATGTGCGGTTGCTCCATCTGAAGACCTTGAGCCCGATCGCACCGAAGACCACGGCGAAGGCGGCCATCGCGGCGCAGTCGACGCCGATGTCGGCGAGTCCGCCGTCGCCGGTCAGGGTGGCGGAGGCGGCGTCGTTGAAGTAGTAGAGCGGCAGGATCTTGGCGACCGTCTGGAGCCAGGACGGCATCATGTCGATCGGCAGGAACGAGCCGGAGAGGAAGGCCATCGGCACCATCAGGCAGTTGGCCATGGCCGCGACCGATTCGGGAGAGTCGGCCCGGGAGCCGATGATCACGCCGATCGCGAGGAAGGCGGTGATGCCGGCGAGCAGGACGGGCAGGGTCAGCGGCCACTGGGCGTCGAGGCTGAGGCCGAAGAGCGGCAGCAGCGACACCGCGACGAAGAAGACCGCCTGGACCAGGCCGATGGCGAGCGCGAGCACATAGCGCGAGGCCAGGACCGAGGTGACCGGCGTCGGGGTGAGCCGGATGAGGCGCAGCAGGTCGTCGCGGCGCCACTGCATGAGCGTGAAGGCGATGGCGAAGACGGCCGCGTTGGCCACACCCCAGGACATGACGCCGGGCGCGATGTAGGAGATGTACGGGCGGCCGGTCTCGCTGACGTCCTGGTCGCTGTAGATCAGGCCGAAGACGACGAGGAAGATCAGCGGGAAGGCGAAGGTGAAGAAGAGGGTCACCTTGTCGCGGACCGCGGCGCGGTATCCGGCGGCGGTCAGTGTCGTGTATGCGCTCATGCCTTCTGCTCCGTCGGGTGGTGGTGCGCGCTCGTACCGTCGGGCGCGGGGGCGCCGGTGAGTTCGAGGTAGACGTCTTCGAGGGTGGCCGTGCGGGTCATCACGCCGTCCAGGCCGGTGAGGGTGTCGAGCGCCTGGAGGACCTTGCCGGTGGCGGCGGTCTCCAGGACGAGGGATCCGCCCTGGACGGAGGCCCGGTCGACGCCGGGGATCTCGGCGGCCTTCTCCGGGCTGAGGCGCCCGGCGGGCAGCATCAGCCGGGAGGGGGCGCCGGTGGCGCTGACCAGTTCGTGCGGCGAGTCCAGGGCGCGGACCCGGCCCGCCATCAGGATCGCCACCCGGTCGCACAGGGCCTCGGCCTCGTCGAGGTGGTGGGTGGTGTAGACGATGGTGCGGCCCTCGCCCTTGAGCGTGCGCAGCACCTCCCACAGGTCCCGGCGGGCCTGCGGGTCGAGGGCGGCGGTCGGCTCGTCGAGGAAGATGAGTTCGGGGCCGTGGACCAGCGCGGAGGCGATGGCCAGACGCTGGCGCTGGCCACCGGAGAGGTTCTCGACGAGGGTGTCGCGCTGCGATCCGAGGCCCACGGTCTCCAGGCTCCGGTCGGCGGCCGCGGCACCGGCCCGGTAGAGGGCGGCGACGGTGACCAGGTGTTCGCGGGCGGTCTGGCGGACGAAGAAGGCCGAGGACTGCGTCTGCACACCCATCCGCGGCAGCAGCGCCGTGTTGCGGGGCCAGGGCGACTGGCCGAGCACGGTGATCTCCCCCGAGTCCGCCTCGCGCAGGCCCTCCATGATCTCGACGAGGGTGGTCTTGCCGGCACCGTTGGGGCCGAGCAGCCCGAAGAACTCCCCGTGCCGGACGTCCAGGGACACACCGTCGACGGCCCGGTGGGCCCCGTAGCTCTTGCGTACCTCGCGGACGTGGATTGCCGCGTCGCCCTCGGCCGGCGGTACGGGCTGGTGGTGGACGGCTGCTGTCATGGTGGGCGTGCCCCTCGGTGTGGTTCGGGTGGTGGCGGGTGTCGGGGTCGGGGGTCGGTCAGCGGGTGGCGGCGAAGGACCAGACGGCGAGGACCGCCGTGGCGAGCAGGCAGACGACGAGGACCGCGGAGCCGGCGCCGTAGACGGTGTACACCGTGCGGGCGCGGGGCGGATAGGCCTCGGCCCGGGTCCGGTCGCGCAGCCGCAGCCGCAGGTACTCGCTGCTGCCCGGGGCGAGCCGGGTGACCCGCAGGGCGTGGCCGAGCATCGTGTATCCGTCCAGCGGCGGCAGCGGCACCAGATTGACCAGCGCCTGCAAGCTGCCGGCGAGCAGCACCACGGACAGCACCCTGCGGGTCGGGTCGCCCTCGTCGAGCAGCGTCCACCAGAGCCAGAAGGGCAGCAGGAACAGCAGGTTGGCGAAGGCGCCCGCCGCCGCGACGGCGAGCTGGTCCCTGCGCCGCCGCAGATAGCGGTAGTTGTCGACGGTGCAGTACATGATCGCCACCGGCAGGCGCCAGCGCAGTCCGATCTCGCTGACGGTGCCCCCGACCTGGCGGGCCGCGACCCCGTGGGCGAGTTCGTGCAGGGCGGTGCTCAGCCACATGAGGGCGGCGACGGCGGCCAGGGCGACCGGCCGGTGCAGCAGCCACCAGGTGTCGTCGGCGAGCACCGGCACCTCGGTGGCGAGCAGGACCTCCATGCCGAGGCACAGCAGCAGGAGCGGCAGCAGGACATAGCGGCTGAGCAGGGGGCGCAGCCCGCGGTGCAGCCGGGCCGTGGTCGCGTCCGCGTCGGCGACCATGCGCAGGGTGCCCTTGAGGAGCGTGCCGCTGAACGGCTTCGCGGACCGCTGGGGTGCGGCCCCCGGCGGGGCGCCGGCGAGGAGGCGGCGGCTGCCGAGGAGGGCCAGCAGCTGCTGCCAGTTGGCCTCGCCGAGCCGTCGGCCGAAGGCGCTGCCGTACTCGGTGCCGATCTCCTCCAGGGTGCGGCGGCCGTCGAGGCGGGACAGGAGGAAGAACTCCTTCGGTCCGACCTCGAAGGCCGAGCCGCTCACCGGGTCCTTGACCAGGTGGACGGTGGCCGCCCCGTCGAGCAGGGGCGGCGAGAGCAGGATCCCGTCCCTGAGCGCGGGCTTGAGGGCGGTGAGAGCTCCTCGTTCGACGGGCGTCACGGTGCCACCGCCGTGGCCGAGGGCTCCTGCTCCCGCAGCACCCGGCCGAGGAGCTGGGACAGGTAGGCCTCGTCGCGGACGGTCACATGCAGCCGGTTGTTGGTCATGTGCATATACGGGAAGAGAAGCAGCGGGAGCGCGGCGGCGGGGTCCTCGAAGACCTGGTCCTGCGGGGTGTTCGGGAAGCGGAAGACCAGCTTCTTCTCCCGCGCCAACCGCGCGGCCCGGGTGCGCAGTTCGATGCAGTGCTCGGCCCAGCCGCGCAGGAAGGCGGGCAACTTGCCGAGTTCGCCGGAGGCCAGGGTCTCGCGCACGGCGGCGAAGCGCTTGGCGACGCCGGGCGCGGCGGCGGCGTACTGGCGGTCGTACTCCTCGGAGCCGATGAAGTTGGTGCCGGGGAAGGCCCGGTTCCAGAACTCGTAGTAGCGGTCGAAGAAGTCGGCCAGGCTCTCGCGGTCGGGCAGGAAGGCGGCGGCCATCACCATCATCAGCTGCGCGGAGGAGCCGAGCAGGACGGTGCGCAGGTGCAGGTTCATGGAGCGCAGTCCCTCCATGACGAGGTCGCTGGAGTGCGCGAAGTGCCACTCGGCGAGCTCGATCCCGGCGGGGCCGCCGTACTTGCCGTACTCGGGCTCGTACGCCTCCCAGGTGTAGGAGTTGTTGGGGCGCAGGTTCATCCGGCCGTCGGGGCCCATGAAGGCGCTGCGGTCGCCCTCGGGGAACTCGATCTCGAAGAGGGCGTTGTAGAACTCGTTCAGGAAGCCGGAGTCGACCTGATAGAGGGCGGGCCGGGTCCGCAGGAAGGCGCTCACGGCCTCCTCGGCGCGGCGGCGCACCTCCTCGGTGAGCGCGGGCCGGGCGGGGCGCAGCCGGAGCCGGACGTGCGGACCCTCCAGCCAGTAGTTGATGAAGAAGTGCCCGTCGATCAGGCCTTCCTCGGTGAGGGCGGTGATCAGGGGGCGGACGCAGGTCACCAGGAGGGGCTGCGGGTTGGCGGCGTAGAAGATGTGCATCGCCTGCCAGGGGCCCGGTTCGACGCCCTCGGCGGCGGGGAGGGTGGGCTCAGGCATGGGGGTCGCCCTTCGGGTGTCGGCGGGTGGTGAAGGTTTCCACGGCGAGTTCGGCGACGTGGGTGCCCGCGGCGGAGCGCACGTGCAGTCCGCCGCGGCCGGGCAGCATCTCGCGGAAGACGACCCGGTGCTCCGGCTCGCGCAGCAGCGTCTCGAAGGCGCTGAGCGACAGGGGGCTGGCGAAGTCCACGTACTGCGGTTTGACTCCGAGCGGTCCCGGTCCCGCCGAGACGGTGGCGAAGACCTCGTCCGGCAGTCCGTGGGCGTGCCGCCAGCGCTGCCAGTCGAGGAAGTGGTCCGCCTCGCCGGTGCCGGCGGCCGGGGCGGGGAGCCGGCCGGCCGTGGTGGTCCAGCTCCGGCGGCTGAGCACGATGTCCTCGTGCACGACCCGGGGCCGGGTGGTCACGCCGTGGCGCTCGGCGCCCTCGGGGACCCCGGCCCACACGTCGAGCGGGGACATCGAGGACGGGGAGAGCAGCAGCAGGGTGCGCGAGATGGCGGGCAGCGCGAGCGGGACGAGGTAGCCGAGGTAGACGGGGACCACCTCGGTGCCCAGCCGCTTGGAGCGCAGCAGGACGCGGTCCTCGCCGGGGTCGTGCTCGGCGTAGAGGTCGTCCAGGTGGAGCTGGTGGTCCTCGGGGACGCTGGCGGTCTCGCC
This sequence comes from Streptomyces sp. SCSIO ZS0520, assembly GCF_025643355.1. NCBI lineage: Bacteria > Bacillati > Actinomycetota > Actinomycetes > Kitasatosporales > Streptomycetaceae > Streptomyces > Streptomyces sp. SCSIO ZS0520. The sequence continues at coordinate 1,132,261 of NZ_CP092644.1, forward strand.
GGGGCAGACGATCTGGTAGTCCGTCAGGCGGCCGTGCAGGTTGAGGTTGGTGGTGACGGGGCCGCCCGTGACCTCGGCCAGGACGGCTCCGGGCGGGGTGACGCGGCTCGCGGTCGCCCGCAGTTCCTCGGAGAAGGCGGTGCCCTCGCCGTCGAAGGCCTGGGTGAAGCGGCTGAAGGGGAAGGAGAGGCCGCCGTAGGAGCGGTTGAGCACCGTCAGCTCGGTGCCGGTGGCCGGGTCGCGGACGAGCTGGAGGTGGTGGCACCGGGGGGCGAAGCCCGAGGTGAGGGGGGTGATCTCGGCGGCGACCTCGGCGAGGTCGGCGGAGTCGAGGCGGAGTTCGCCCTGCCGCGGATCGTGGCCGGACCAGGCGGCGCGCATCCGGTCGATGAAGGTCCGGCGGGCGCTGTCGACGGCCTTGATGCCGGGCAGGCCGAGCCAGTTCTCCTCCGGGACGTACTCGCCGTCGGGGCCGATCGCGCTGCGCCCTGAGGTGAAGGACAGGTACTGGTCGAAGAAGTCCTCGTGGAAGTCGTGCACCAGGCCGAGCAGGTCCTCGCAGCGGCCGCCGGACCCGTAGCGGGCGGTGAAGAAGCCCTCGAAGGTGATGCGCTGGGGCAGGGTCACGTCGAAGGCGGGCAGGACGCCCTCGACCCGCCGCAGGCTGCCGCCGTCCCCGTGCGCCCAGGCGGGCGGCGGGCAGTGCAGGTCGGCGCCCGCGGTGACGTCCTCGTAGAGCAGGGTCTGCGGGAGCGGGGTGTCCTCGGCGGCGCCGAGTTCCCGCTGGACGCGGCCGAGGGCGGCGCGCAGCGTGCGCAGCAGGGCCGCCCGCTCGGTGTGGTCGGCCTTCGGGTAGCGGGCCATCGCCTCGGCGGGCTCGTCGAGCAGCCCGGCGAGCCGGACGGACCAGTCGGTGCCGAGGCCGGTGAGCGCCTCCTGGAAGGTGCGCAGCGGTTCGCCGCTGTGCACGTCGGTGTCGAGCAGGGGCACCCGCACCATGCCGAGCTGGAGCAGGGCCGCGACATAGGCCTCGCAGCCCTCGGCGTCGGCGCCGTGCTCCTCGGCGAGCCAGTCGGCGAGCTCGTGGTGGCGCACCTCGGTGCGCTCGCCGAAGAGGCCGAGCAGCCGGTCGAGGGTGCCGCTGCGGCGCAGGAAGAAGAGCCGGTCCTTGACGGCGTCGAAGGTCATCGCGGCCGAGTCGTCGCCGGCGGTGACCCAGCGCCGCACATAGCGGACCCGGTCGTCGTCGCGGCCCCAGCCGGAGGCGAGCCGCAGCGGCAGGTCGCGGCGGTACTCGGGCCGGGCGAGCAGGAGTTCGGCGAGCCGGGCCAGGACCACGACGTTGAGGCGGACGTGGCTGGTCCACTCCTCCTCGATGCGCACCTCGGCCGCGCCCGCGCCGTCCCGCGGCTCCTCGGTGAAGAGGCCGGTGGCGACCCCGGTGAGCGTGCTGAAGGGGCTGGTCTTCAGGGCGGTGCGGTACAGGTACTGGAGCACCGAGCGCTCCATCTTGCGCATCCGCCCGTTGGGCGCCCGCTCCCCGGACCGCAGATAGCCGTCGAGCTGCCCCTCCAGTACGGGCGAGGCGAGCAGCAGGCCGCGCCGCAGCCGGGGGTCGCTGAGCAGCTCGCGCAGGACGGCCCGGGCGGCGGCGAGTTCGGTGCCGAGCAGGGGGGCGCCTTCGGCGCGCAGGCGGTCCAGCTTCCGGCGTCCCTCGATCCAGGCGCGGACGGGCGCGGTGGCGGCGGGGTGCACGACGGAGAGGAGGTGGACGGCGCGGGCCGGGTCGGCGGGCAGCCGGTTGTTGTGTATCCGGCGGCGCAGCGCGAGCAGTTCACGGCGCTGGGCGGCGCCCTCCTCCGAGTCGGTGTCGGTCGCGCCGACCGCTTGGTGCAGCAGGTCGCTCAGGGGCTCGGCACCGGCGGCGAGGGCTTCCTCGGCGGCGAGGACGTCCTCGGCCCAGCGGTGGGCGTCCGCGCAGCGCAGGCCGTCGGCGGCGGCCGCCGGGAGTCCGGCGACGCGCAGCATGAAGCGGCGGCCCAGGTGCCAGTCGGCGTCGCCGGGCGCGCTCTCGGCGGGCCGGGGCGTCGCGGAGGTCGGGGAACTCATCTTTCGTTCCTCTCAGGCGATTTCGTGGCGGAATTCGGCGGGCCGGGGCCGTTCGTTGCCGAGCAGCATGATCAGCAGCGGGGCCTCGTCCCCGTCCTGGAGCCCGAGTTCCTCGACGTAGGAGATGTTGTCGAAGCCGAGGGCGACGCCCGCACCGAGGCCGAGCGCGGAGGCCGCGGTGTAGAAGGTCTGCGAGACGGCGCCGACGGTCCCGGCGACCAGCCGGTATCCCCGGTCGCCGACCGCGTCGAGGACGGCGGTGGTGCGGACCGTGGGCACCAGGACGGCGCCCGCCTGTTCCAGGTTGTAGTTCGAGAGGAAGTAGTTGCGCTGGAGGAAGGCGCCCGAGGAGCCGGGGGTCACCAGCTTGAGCGCGTGGGCCTCCGGGTCGTAGGCGTAGGCGCCGGGCTCCAGTCCCTCGACGTGGTTGACGAAGGCGTAGAGCCGGGTCAGGGCGGTGCCGCCGGGTTCCTCGGCGTCGCTGCCGAGCGAGGTGGCGGCGCAGGCGGCGAGGGTGGAGGCGAGCTGGACCGCCGTCAGGGGCCGGCGCGCGTCGAAGCGGCCGAAGCTGCTGCGCCGGGCGCGCAGCACCTCGGAGACCGAGGCCTTCGGCAACTCAGGTGCGGGCAGGGCGAGTTGGCCCTCGCCCCGGACGGGCAGGACGGCGGCCGCCGCCGCCAGGGTGCCCGGGGCGGGGCGCTCGGTGGCGTGCTCGGCGGTGGCCCGGTGGACCTTCTGCAGGGTGTCGAAGGAGAGCAGGGTGCGGGAGGCCGTGACATCCCGGTGCCGCACGACCGGGGCCGGGCGGGGCGCGGGGCCGGGCGGCCGGGAGCCCTCCCAGGACAGCGGCACGACGGCGAAGATGCCCTCCTCGGCCTCGTCCGCCGGGTTCTCGGGGCGGTCCACCCCGAGCAGCCGGGACAGGCGCTCCTCGTCGAACCAGAGGGCGGGCGCGATCCGCAGGCCCAGCGGCCGTGCCCACATCCGCCAGGTCTGCACCACGGTGCCGAGGTCCATGCTGACCACGTGGAAGGAGAAGTTGTTGTACTTGAAGGCGTTCTGCCAGTACTTGATGCCGAGGATGAGGAACTGGTCGGTGTCGGCGCCCTCGGCGCCCTCCCCGAGGACGGCCCTGACCTCGCCGGTCACATCGCCGGTGAGGAGCCTGTTCACCGCGTGCTGGGACGGCGAGTAGTGGTACAGGCCGGGCGTCAGCGGCCCGCTGGAGCCCGCGGCCCAGTAGACGCTGACCGGGTAGAGGCCGCCGCCGGAGGCCGTGCCCCGGGAGAAGTTGGCGTGGGTCGCGTGCGGCAGCCCGGCGAGGTCGGTGTTGGCCTGCACGCCGAGCCGGCGGTCGACGAGCCCGTAGGAGTCCTGGAGCATGCCCGCGAGCAGCGGCAGGGTGAACGCGGCGCCGTCCGCGGCGCCCCCGGGCCCGGGCAGGCAGCCGGCGGCGATGTCCGCCTCCGCCGCCTCGGCCGGGCTCTGGGGCAGCGGGAAGGTCTCGGTCCCGGGATAGAACTTGTTCTTGCGGGGGCGGTCCGCCCAGTTCGGCACGAAGTCGACGGGCTCCATCGGGACCCGGCTGCGCCACATGATGTCCTTGGCGTACTCATGGGCAACACCCATGGGGTCCTCCTCTCTGCGGCTCTCTGGGGCTCTGCGGGGCACGACCGGCGGGCGGTCAGGGGAAGGGGTGCGGTGCGGGGTTGAGGTCCTCGGGCAGCAGCTCCCGGTCCCTCAGGCCCGCCTCGTGCAGGGCGGTACGCATCCGGGGCATGGTGCGGGCCCGCTGCCGGGACCAGCCGAAGTCGATCGGGAGCAGCCCCGGCACGAGCACCGAGACGGTGTGCAGGCCGAGCCGTCGCTGCTCGGGCAGGCTCTGGTCGACGACCACCACGTCGAAGCCCCGCTCCGCCACTGCGCCGACGCAGCGGGCCAGGTCCTCGCCCAGGTCCGGTGCGGCGTGGCGGCCCCGGTCGTCCGGCCAGGCGAGGTCGGCGAGTGGGCGCGGGTCCGGTGCGGGGCCCGGGGCCCGGAGCAGGAAGTCGGCGTACCGGCCCATCTCCGGGACGCCGTAGACGAGCGGGTGGTCGTGCAGCGCGGTGACCTGGTCGAAGTCGGCGGCCATGGCGCGCAGCCGGTCCTCGTCGCGCACCGTGCGGTCCTGGAGGTTCACCGCGTCGGTGGCGATCTCGCAGAGCGCGGAGTCGAGGGCGGACTCGGGGTCGAGCCCGGCTCCGGCGCCGAAGCACATCCGGCCGGGGCCGCCGTCGAAGCGTTCGGCGACGGCGGTCACCACCGGCACCGGGAAGGAGATCCGGGTGTCGAAGAAGCGGGCCCGGTAGCCGTACATGGCGAGCCGGTCGACCATGGCGCGGGTGGCGGGCCTGGTGCTGCTCGCCGGGTCGATCTCCGGCAGCGGCTGCTGCCCGTACCAGGTGAGCAGGAAGGCGTCCCGCTCCACGACCTCCATCAGGCCGAAGTAGGCGGCCTCCGCCCAACTTCCGCCGGAGGCGCAGCCGTTGGAGCTCTCCTGCACGAACCGGTTCTCCAGGCCCGGCGCGTGATAGTACGTCAGGATCTCGGGCACCAGGCGGGGTTCGCCGTCGCGCAGCGACCAGCCCCATACCCAGGGGATCTCCCGGTCCGGGTCGAAGGGGCGCACCCGCGGGTTGTCCCGGTAGAACTCCGGTGCGTACAGGCCGACTTGGCGCGGGTCCACGGCCTGCGCGCGGAGCTCGTTCAGGCTGCCGCGAACGGTGAGGGCGCGCCCGCGGGCGCGCATCCCCGCGTACCGTTCCAGCCCTTCGAGGACGCCGACGCGGGCGCTGCGGGTGAAGGAGTTGGTGTGCCCGCCCCAGAAGGTCTCCCGCAGGTACTCGCCGGAGCGCATCGAGAAGCAGCCGATGGTGGCCGAGGTGGAGGTGGAGGAGACGTCCTGCACCAGGGAGGGGCCGAGCGCCCCGCAGACCGGGTTGGCGAAGGCCGCCACCGGCAGTCGGTACGACTCCAGGGCGCGGGTGCGGAAGGTGCCGGTCCTGTGCTTGGGCGAGGGCTCGCCCGGGGGCCGGGCCGCCTCGGCGGTGTCCTGCTCCCGGACGCCGCAGCGCGGGCACTCGGGGTCGGGCACCAGCGGATAGCGGCGCACCGCGAGCGAGGCCAGGTCGAGCAGCCGGATCTCCGCGAACGGGCCCTCGGGCAACGGGCCTCGGGCCACCGCGCAGGCGAGGGCCGCGAGGGTGTCGGCGACCAGCGGCGTGGCGAAGGGCCAGGGACCCGCGGTGCGGGTGCCGCCGCCCAGTTCGAGGGCGTCGCGCAGGGCGACCGAGCGCACCGCCTGCCACCGGCGTTCCAGGCAGCGGGCGCAGCCGGGCGCGCCCTCGGCGGTGACCGGGCCGAGCACCGCGTGGCGCCCGTAGAGCCAGACCGGCAGCGGCGCCGATCCGGTGACCGGGCCGCCGAGGAGGAGCGCGTCCTCGGTGCGGGCGGCGCCTTCGCGGTCCGCCTCAAGGGCGTCTGGGAGGGCGGCTCCGGAGCCGCCCGGGACGGCGTTCCCGGCGTCCTCCTTCGCGTCCTCCTGGAAGGCGTCCGTGAAGCCGAGCGCGGCGAGGCGGACCGCCGGGCCGCCGAAGTCCCGTAGCGCGCGGTCGACTCGGGCGGGGAAGTCGCCCAGCTCGCCCAGCCGGGTCAGGCCCGGCGGGGCGGCCTTGAGGGTGGGCGCGCTCACCGGGCGGCTTCCGCGCCGAGCAGCACCCGTACGGTGTGGATGCCCGCCGCGCGCAGGTCCGAGGAGCCGGTGGCGGCGGCGTAGGCGTCTCGGCCCGCGGCGCGCAGCCGGTCCAGGACCTCGGTCCAGGCGAGGGGTGTGCCCCGGTCCGCCTGCGGGGCGGTGCCCGAGACGGTGAGGGTGCGGGCGTCGAGGTCGCGCAGCAGCGGGTCGCCGGTGTCGACCGGGCCGCCCGCCTCGTCGGCCGCGTACTGGGCGGCGCCGAGCAGTTCGCGCAGGGCGGCGACGGCCGCGGTGCGCCGGTCGCTCTCGCTGCCGAGGGCCCAGTGCTCGCCGTGCCGGGCGAGCAGCACGCTCACTCCGCTGCGGTCCTCCTCGCCGAGGTCGAGCAGTTCGGCCTCGATGCCGAGCCGGGCGGCGGAGCGGACCAGGAAGAGCAGTTCGGCGTCCTGGCCGTCCGGTCCGTCGGCAGCGTCCGGCTCGGGCAGCGGGACCCGGGAGGCGGCGGCGCCCCGGACGGCGCGCAGCAGGGCGTCGTGGCCGAGGGCGGAGAGCAGCCCGCGCACGGCGGCCTCGGCCGGGTCCTGGCCCGCGCCGGTACCCGCGGAGCTGCGCTCGAAGCGGCGGTCCTCGTTGTCGGGGCCGAAGGGGCGCACCGCGCCCGCGGGGACCAGCGCGGGCTCCTTGGTGACCAGCGAGATCGCGGGCAGGTAGCGCACCTGTCCGCCGGTGGCGATTCCGCTGGCCAGCACCAGGGAGCCGGGGTCGACCAGGGTGCCGGCCGCGGCGGCGCCGACCAGGTCCCGGGCCGGCACCACGTGTTCGGCGTAGACGCGGGCCGCGGCGTCCAGGGCGCGCAGCCGGGCCCCGGCGACATGGTGGATGTCGAAGGCGGCGACGGTGCGGCTCGGCCCGTGTCCGAGGCCGAGTTCGACGGCGCCGGTCTTCAGCGGGATCTGGGTGAGCGGTTCGTCGGCGAAGCGCTTGAAGACCCCGGCCCGCGAACGCACGAGCACGGTACGGGAGTTCAGCTCCTCGACGAGTTCCTCGGCCTCCCGGGCGGTCTCCAGGGTGGGCAGCGCGGGGCCGCTCGCGGCGTCCGCGGTGGTGAGGTCGGCGGCGGGGACCGGCTCGGGTTCGGCGCAGTACGGGCAGCGCGGGTGCGGCAGCAGCGGCTCGGCGGTGACGTCCAGGGACTCGGTGTCCTGGACGACGAGCCGGCCCTCGGTCTCCGGCGGCAGGGCGCCCGAGGTCAGCCGGAAGACCTCGTAGCCGAGGAGGTTGCCGGTCATCGCGGCGAGCGGGCGGCCGGGGACGGCACCGTGCGGCGCGCTGCCGGGGACGGCCAGGGCGCTCCACAGGTCGGCGGCGGCGCCCCGGTCGCCGTTGGAGCCGAGCCGGAGGGCCGCGCAGGACCAGCAGCCCGTCGAGCCGTGGCTCATCAGCGGGCCGACCACGGTGTCCTTGCCGAAGGACCAGGCGGCGAGCAGCCGCCGCCCCTCGGGCACCCCGGCCTGCAGCAGGGCGGCGACCCGGGCGGGCGCGGTCTCCCCGGTGACCAGGACGACGTCCCAGCCGTCGAGTCCGGTCCAGGAGGCGGGGTGCGCGGCGCCCTCGCCGGGCAGCGGCAGGAGCTGTACGGGGCAGCCGTCGGCCTGCGCCTCGGCGGCGTCGGCCTCGGCCGCGGCGAGGTCGAGAGCGGGGTCGGTGCCGATGGTGGCGCAGCCGTTGCGGACCAGGCTGCGCACCGCCCACTCGGCGACCAGGTCCTGTCCGAGCACGGCGACGCGGGTGTCCCGGAAGCGGGCGAAGCGGGCCTCGGCGTCGTCGGCGTAGTGGTCGGCGTAGGCGATCTGCGGGCCGTAGCGGCGGGCCACGTCCGCGGGGAGCGGGGTCTTCGCCGCGTCCGGGTCCCGGGCGGGGACATCGCGGGCGAAGTCCCGGTCGTAGAGCGTCCGGACGAGTTCGCCGACCATGGCGCGCTGTGCCTCGCCCAGTCCTTCGCAGAGCTGGGCGACGGAGTTCTCGCCGGTCAGATGCGGGACGATGAGGGTGGCGAAGCGGTAGGCGGACTTCGCGTTGAGCCGGAAGCCGCCGTCGGCGTTGTGGAAGAGCACGCCCTCCGGTGTCTCGGTGAAGAGCACGTCCCGGCGGATGCGCGGCCGGGTCGCGGCGACGGCTTCGTAGCTGGCTGAGGCCATGAGTGGACACCCCTGTTTGCGGAATCGGAGCGGTTCGGGCGAGCGGTGCGGTCGGGCGGGGCCGGGCGGCGGACGGTACGGAGACCGGGGCGCGGCCGGCGGCTTCTCCCGTTCAGTGCGGTACGGCGGCGGGCTCCGCTGACTTCGTACGGTGATGCCAACGCGCGTAGAGCTGAAGGAAAGAATGCATGCGGTAAGGACCGGGCGGGCCGTCTTCGAGGAGTCCGGCCTCGGCGAGCTGTTCCAGTACGGTCTCGGCGTCGCCGAAGCGCTCCGGTACGTCCGCCGGGTGCACGATGCCGCCGTCCGCCTCCGCGCCCAGGTGCAGGAAGGCGGCACCGGCCTCGGGGTCCAGGGCGTCCAGTGCCTGCCCGAGCACGGCGGGCACCGAGAGCCGCGGGTCCTCGGCGAGGGTGAGGCGGGCGGGCGGGTTCCCGGCGAGCCAGTCCAGGCAGGCCGCCACGGTCAGGCCGGGGCGGGTGAGCAGGCGGGCCGCCGCGATGCGCAGGGCGAGCGGGAAGTGCCCGCACAGCTCGGCGAGTTCGGCGGTGGCGCGGGGCTCGGCGGCGGTGCGCTCCTCGCCGAGGAGTGCGGCGAGCAGGCTCCGGGAGTCCGCGGCGGGCAGCACGTCCAGCCGGTGCACGGCGCCGCCGTGGGTGGCGACCACCGCGGCGAGTCCGCGGCGGCTGGTGAGGAGCACCGCCGCGCCCTCGGGGGCGGGCAGCAGCGGGCGCACCTGCCAGCCGCTGGCCACGTCGTCCAGGACGAGCAGGCGGCGGCCCGTGTCGGGTTCGGCGGGCCGCAGTTGGGCGGCGGCCTCCTCGCTGGTGAGCACGGAGCCGTCCGGCCGGGACATGGTCACCACGGTGACCCCGCCGGGGAAGGAGTCCCGCACCTCGTGGGCGGTCTGCAGGGCGAGGGCGGTCTTGCCGATGCCGGGTGCCCCGGAGACGACGACCAGGGCGCCTTCGCCGCCGTCGGCGAGCAGCCGCCGCGCCAGCTCCGCGCGCTCGCGGACGCGTCCGGTGAAGCCGGGCACGGCCCGGGGCGCGGGGGCGGCCGGGACCGCGGCGGTGACCGTCCGGGGCACCTGCACGGTGAGGGCGGTGGCGGTCGCCGCGACGCGGGCGGGCCGGGCCCCGGTGGGCGCGGGCTCCTCGGGGGCGCCGACGAGGGCGGCCGACGGGTCTCCGGCGGCGGTGAGTTGGGCGCGGGCCGGGGCGGGCAGGGCGGCGCGGGGTGCGGGGCTGAGCGGGCCGAGGTCCTCGGCGCGCAGGATGGCGAGCTCCAGGCGCTGGAGCCCGGGGCCGGGGTCGATGCCCAGCTCGTCGTGGAGCCGCTCCTTGACCGCGCGGTACTCGGCGAGCGCCTCCGCCTGCCGGCCGGTGCGGTAGAGCGCCTCGATCAGCTGCTCGGCGAAACGTTCGCGCCCGGGGTGGTCGCGGACGGTGTCCCAGAGGTCGACCAGGACCTGTCGGCACTGCCCCGCGGCGAGTTCGAGGTCGCAGACCCGCTCCAGGACGCGCAGGCGCTCCTCGACCAGGCCGGGCAGCGCGTCGCGGTGCAGCATCCGGGAGGCGACATTGGCGAGGAGCGGCCCGTGCCAGAGCGCGAGGGCCTCCTTGAGCCGGTACAGCTCGCCCTCGGCGTCCTCCCCGGCGGGGGTGTCGGCCAGGGCGCGGAAGCGGACCAGGTCGAGGGTCCGGTCGCTGGCGTGCATGCGGTAGCCGCCGGGCACCGACTCGATGGCGGCGCCGTCGATGCCGTACTTGGCGAAGATGCGCCGCAGCCGCAGCACACAGGTCTGCAGCGCGGCCCGTGCGGTCGCGGGCTGCTCCTCGTCCCACAGGGCGCGCAGCAGATAGCCGGTGGACACCACCGAGTTGGGGTGCAGGAGCAGGGCCGCGAGCAGGCTGGTGGGCTTGGAGGGCTTCAGTACGGCGGTCTCGTCACCGTTGGCGATGCTCAGCGGGCCTAGCAGCTGGAACCGCATCGGCGGCACTCCGTGTCATGTCTGCGTGCGGAACAGCGACAGCCACCGAAGGGCACAAGGCCGCGAACCGGCCACTCCCCGCCGGGCAGGTCCCCGGCGGAACTCCCGGAAAAGGATTCACCGGAGTGATTCCTTCCGCCCTGATACCGCCCAGTTCGGCACCGCATCGGCGAGTTCCCCCCTTGAACCTCGGCGTTAATGACCTGTGCTCACAGATCACGGTGAACACAGGACCACCACGAAACCAACTCCGGGAAGTGCGCAGTGAGCACGGAGTATGGACAACTGTTCGGTGGCCAAAAGCCGTTGGGCATACTATTCAGTGGATTCCGATAAGTCGACCCATCGGTTCCCAGTCAAATCGGACCACTTGATTCCAGGGACCCGCGGCGCAGCGCCCGCTCCCGGCCCGCACACCCGGCCTCGGGCCGACCGCCCTCCGCGCGGATCCGCCCCCTCGCACCCGTCTGCGCACTACAGACGCGGGCCGAGCACCCGGGGAACGACGGCGACGGCACCCCGGGAAAAAGGTGAGCAGTATTCATTTCACGTCCCCACCTGGTCCGCTTCAGGACAGGCGGTGGACGCGAAACGGACAACTCAACCGGAAAGCATTTTCCCCCGGGCGGCTGGAATTACCCCCCGCAGAGGCCGGGGGCAGCACGATCATGCGCGGGAAATGACAATGGTGTGAGACGGCCGCCGAGCGGGCGAGCACCTTCCGCGAAGCCCCGAAAGTGACGCATACCCGCACCCCGGCAGCCGAGCCAAAGACGGTGAAAATCGGGGCAATAACGCACGGCCTTTACGTATCCGTCACAGGTGCGCGCGGTTCACAGTCGGCATCGCCCGTGTCACCGATAGCGACCGCGAGAACCATTCGGAGCCGCCGAGAGAAAAGGCGCCAACTCCTTTACCCAGCAGGCCTCTTGGATAAACGAGACGCCGCGGCGCACCGTCGGCGGGCGGCCTCGCGTGCGAAGCCGTACGAGAGAGCGCGCCTCGGTCGGCTCGGGGTGCGTCCATGTCGTGGGGACCGGTGTCGCGTGCGCGGTGGATCATCGGGTACGAGAGGACGAGGAGCAGGAGGGAAGGGCCTTCCCCGGCCGCGGGGCCGACCGGGGCCGCGATGCTTCTCACCGCCCATGACCGGGAAGTGGCGTGCTGGATGGAACTGTCGGGAACCGGGCTGGTCTACGCGGTCCTGGGGCTGGGTGCTCTGGGAGCCGCGGTGCTGCCGAGGATCGTGGCCCGCAGACCGCTCTCGGCGCCCATGATCTTTCTGGCCCTCGGATTCGCCGTCTTCCTGCTCCCGTTCGACCTGCTGCCCGACCTCGATCCCGTCGGCTCCGGCACCACCGTGCAGCACCTGACGGAGATCTGTGTGGTCGTCGCCCTCATGGGCGCGGGACTGGCCATCAATCGCCCCTTCGGCAGGCGTTCCTGGTCCACCACCTGGTGGCTTCTGGGTCTGGCCATGCCCCTGACCATCCTGGCCACGGCACTGGCCGGCTGGACGCTGCTCGGCTGGGCACCGGCGGTCGCGCTCCTCGTGGCGGCGGTCCTGGCGCCCACCGATCCCGTCCTGGCCGGTGAAGTGCGGGTCGGGGAGCCGACCGATGCGCAGTACGACGAGGACGAGGTGCGGTTCGCCCTCACCAGCGAAGCAGGCCTCAACGACGGGCTCGCCTTCCCCTTCGTCATGGCGGCTCTCGCCCTGTCCGCCGCCTCCCTCACCGGCTGGTCCGGATCATGGCTGTGGCACTGGGCCCTGGTCGAGGTGCTCCTGCGCCTTACGGTGGGAGTGGCCGTGGGCATCGTCCTGGGACGGCTCCTGGGCCGGCTCTTCTTCCGGGCGCGCAACGAGTCGCTGCGCCTGTCCGAGCACAGTGAGGGCTTCGTCGCCCTGGCCACCGCCGCCGTCTCGTACGGGCTGACCGAACTGCTGCACGGCTACGGCTTCCTCGCCGTCTTCGCGACGGCCGTCACGATCCGGGCGGCCGAACGCCCCCACGGCTACCACCGCGTCATGCACTCCTTCATGGACCAGATCGAGCGGCTCCTCACCGGGGCGCTGCTCTTCCTGGTCGGCGGCTTCGTCGCCCAGGGCGGCCTCTCGGCACTGACCTGGCGCGGCGCACTGCTCGCGATGCTGCTCCTGCTGGTCATCCGGCCCCTCATCGGATACCTCGCGCAGCCGCCGGGTACCCGTGCTCCCTCGGCGCGGCTGGTGACCGCTGTCTTCGGGATCCGGGGCATCGGCTCGTTCTTCTACCTCGCCTATGCCTTGGGGCACGGTGAATTCGCGGTCGAGGCCGGGCAGTTGTGGGCGGTGGTCACGTTCACCGTCGTCGTGTCCGTCTTCCTGCACGGTGTCGCGGCGGCCCCGGTGGTGGCATGGCTCGACCGCTGGGACCGCCGGCGGCACCTCGAGACCGAACAGCCGTAGTCCGGGCGCGAGCCGGGCGGGTACACGCGATGCCCGACCTGACGTCGGCCCTCGGCAAGGGCCCTCACCCCGCCGGTCAGGCCTTGGATGCGGTGCCACGGCGGTACTTCGGCCAGGTCGGCGGCTCTCTTGGCTACCGCTCCGCCTTCGGATGGTCCTGGTCCAGGCGGTGCAGGAAGGCACCGAAGCCGTGGGGTGCCCGGTGAGTCGTGCGGCCCGAGGTCATCACGGGACAGGCGTCGGTGCGCAGGATGCGCGTGCGAGGGGGCAGGGCGTCGACGAGTGCGCGGTCTTCGCCGTGGGGGACGGTGGGGAAGCCTCCTGCCCGCAGGTAGGTGTCGGCGCGGATGCCGAAGTTGGCGCCGTGGACGTGCGGATGGTGCCAGCGGGGGCCGGTGCGGCCGGCGAAGTAGTGGGCGTCGTGCAGTGCGCGCACGGCCGGTTTCACCGGCGGCGTGGCGGAGAGCCGGACGGTGCCGAGCACGCACTGCCAGTTCCTGCGGGCGCAGGTGAGCTGGTGCACCAGCCAGGAGGGGTGGACGCGGCAGTCGGCGTCGGTGGTGGCGATCCACGTGGCCTCCACAGGCGCGCCGCAGGAGTCCAGGCCCCGGGACACGGCGGCGGCCCGGGCTCCGCCCGCGGAACGCTCGGCGATCTCCACCACTTCGGCGCCGAAGCTCTCCGCGACGGCTCTGGAGGTGTCGGTGCAGGAGTCGGCGGCCACCACCAGCGTCAGCGGGGGCGCGATGGGGAGGTCGCGTCGGCAGCGCTCCTGCGCCTGCCTGAGGGTACGGAGGGTCTCGGGGAGGGTGGCTGCCTCGTTGTGGGCGGGGATGGCGACGACGACGGCGTCGATCACGGTGGTCACAGCAGTCCCTCGGCGGCCGCGGGAGTCGGCGGCAGCGTCCCGTCCGGCAGCGGGCGGGTGAAGGTCTGCAGGACGAAGTCGGGGTCGCGGAATCCGCATCCTTCGATCAGCCCGGGCGTCTGCCGCAGGCTGGACACGAGCCGGGAGCCGGTGAGGCGGTGTTCGGCGACCGGGTGGTCCCAGTGAACGGTCACGAGGGTGCCCCCGGGCTCCAGACCCTGCACGGTGCGGTCGAGGATGTCCCGCAGCCCGTCCTCGTCGAAGTAGTAGAGGAGTTCGGACAGCACCACCAGGTCGAAGGTTCCCTCGGGCCACTGCTCCGGGACGACGAGGTGCTCGGTGCGGACGTGAGGGAGGTCGCGGTTGCGCGCGGCCGCCTCCTCGACCGCGCGCGGGACCCGGTCGCAGGCGAGCACCGAGTCGCAGCGGTCGGCCAGCAGCCGGGTCAGGACCCCGACCGAGCAGCCCGGTTCGAAGGCGCGCCGATAGCGCGGACGCGGCAGGGCGGCCAGGGTCAGCGCGTACTTGCGCTGTTCGTACCAGCGTCCGGCGAGGTCCCAGGGGTCCGCGGCGCGGGCGTACATCGCGTCGAAGTACGTACCGGGCGTGGGAGTGTTCATCAGGCGTCCCTCTCGGTGATCACGGTCTCGAAGGAACGCTGGTGATGGGCGAGTTCTCCCGGCGGGAGGATCACGGCGGCGTGGTCGGCCAGCGGCGCGGTCTGGGTGCGGAAGCAGCGCAGGGCCCGGTCCTTGCGGATGCGCGCTTCGGCGGTCAGCGGCAGACGCCCGCAGGCCTGCCAGGGCACCCGCTCGTCGTCCGGACCCGCCCAGTGCCACATCCAGATCGGGTACTGCCACAGGTCGGCACCGGCCGCGGCCGCGGCCGAGCGGGCCGCCCGGCCGGCCGCCTCGTGGTCGGCGTGCAGATCGCCTCTCCAGGGCGCCACGCACAGAGGTGCCCCGATGGCGTGGAGCAGTTCCCCGATCCGCTCGGTGGCCGTGGTCTCGTGCGCACCGAGCCGGGTGTCCGGCAGCCCGAGCCGGTGGCGCGCCGCAGGCTCCACGCCGAGGATGTCCAGTGCCTCGGCCAGCTCCTTCCTGCGGGCCCGGGCCAGCGTGGGAGGCGGCATCAGCCGGCTGCCCGGATGAGAGGCCTCCCCGTCGGTCAGGGTGAGGACATGGACCTCGCGGGTGGGGGTGAGCTGTGCCAGCGTGCCGCCGAATCCGAGGACTTCGTCATCGGGGTGTGCGGCCACGAGGAGGACGGGGCCGTCCGGCAGCAGCGGCTCCGGCCAGCGGTCCGGGTTCGGCCAGGAGGCCCACAGCTCCTCACCGGTGCCCTCCGCGCCGATGGCCGCGGCTGCCCGTTCGCGGTCGCCGGGGCGGGTCTTCGGCTCGCTCATCGTGCCCGTCCCGGGCTGCCCGACCGGTCGCCGTCTGCGGCCAGCGCGGACCCCAGCGCTGCGAGGTCACGTTCCGCGTGGTGCTGGCGGATGTACACGCCCAGGTCCGCGACCCGCTGGGCGTGCTCACCGTCGTGGCACAGGGGCCCGGCGCCCAGAGCCCGTCCGACCTCGTCCAGTACCCGCGCACAGACATCGGCCACCACCGCCCGGGTCCTGGCCGCGCGTACGAGCGCCCCCGCGCCGGCGTCCGCGGGGTCGGCGTCGATCTCGGCCGCCGCGGTCTCCAGGACGCACTCGGCGCTGTACAGGGCGGTGTCGACCGCGCCCAGATGCGCGGCTGTCAGCTGGTCGGGCTCACGCCGCCGTACGGAGCGCAGCAACGTGTCGGCGACACCGCGTGCTCCACCGAGCCAGCAGGCGGCCACCCCGACACCGCCGTGCCAGAAACCCGGGCGGTGCGTATAGGCGTCCACCTCACCGACGGGGAGGGCGGGCACCGCGTCGAAGACCACGTCGGGTGTGTCGCTGCCGGCCATGCCCACCGCCTGCCAGGACCCCGCCACCGCCGCACAGCCGGGGTGCTCGGTACCCACGGCGAAGAGCCGTCGTCCCGCATCGGTCTCGGCCGTCACCAGGGCATGCGTGCAACTGCCGGCGCCGGAGCAGAAGGCCTTGACCCCGTCCAGGCGCCACGCGCCCGTCCCTTCCGGCGTGGCCTTGAGGACCGCGCCGGGAGGCTGGGCCGCCCAGACACCCCAGCGCTCCTGCGGCGCGGGCGGAGGTGCGCCCAGCTCATGGAGGATCGCTGTCGCGTCGGCGTGGCCTTCGGCCAGCCGGGTCAGGGAGAGGTCCGCGCGACCGAGACCCTGCAGGAGGGCGAAGCGCTCCCGCGTCGCGCCCGACCCGGGCAGCGGCATCTGACGGGCCTCGCCCTCCACCCAGGCGGCGAACCTCGCGGAGGCGGCACTCCGCAGGCGACGGCCATCGGGCGACTCGTGGTCGCTCCTCGCAGCTTTCACCGCTTCAGCGCCCCTTTCCTGATCGGTCGTCGACGCCCGGGCGCGTACCTCACGCGGGCGGGGCCGAGGCTCTGCCTTCGGACGGCTACGGCTCCATCCCCTCGCCTTCGGCCGCGCTCTCCGCATCCTCGGTGACGACATCGTCCTCACCCCGCGGAGCGCGGCCCTCCTCCCGCTCCCGGTGCGCCTCACGGGGCTCCGGCTTCTTGTCCACTCCCTCCTCCTCGTGCTGCTCTGCGGACTGGGAACCATCGAAGCTGGACACTGGTTCTTCTCCCTCTTCCGGAACCGCTCGGGGCCCTGGATTTGCCCTGTGCAGGCCCTCATGGAGGATCTTGGCCCTATGTGGACCGTGGGTGAGCGAAGGCCGGGTGCCCGCTCGGCCGCTTGCCACACATCTCCCACCGGGCGGGGCACAGGCCGACCCGACCAGGGGCGGGGCAGCCTTCGAAGGACAACGGCCCGAGGCGCCCGCGCCCGCCGGACTACGATCACCTCATGACTGTGCTGAGCTACGACCGCCGCCTCGCCGAACTCGGCGTGCAGACCGACCTGTTGCGGTCGCACGCGCAGGGGGCGGACCTCCGGGTGCCGGTGCCCAGCTGCCCCGGCTGGCACCTCGGCCAGCTCCTCGGCCATGTCGGCGGGGCGCACCACTGGGCCGGGTCCGTGGTCCGCAGCCGGACCACCGAGCCGGTCTCGGAGGACCTGGTCAACGACGTCTCCGCGTACACCGAGGCCGATCCCGGGAAGCTGGACGCCTGGCTCGCCGAGGGCGCGGCCGGGCTGGCGGAGGCGCTGCGCGACGCCGGGCCCGGGACACCGGTGTGGAGCCCCGGGCCGGAGGGCACCACCGACTTCTGGGCCCGCCGGATGCTGTACGAGACGGTGGTGCACCGGGCCGACGCCTGCGGGGCGCTGGGCGTGGAGTTCACGCTGGACGAGGAGCTGGCCGCCGACGCGGTCGAGGAGTGGATGGGCTTCGGCACCGTGCCGGAGGTCCTCGAACCCCAGCCCGGACTGCCGCCCCTGCTGGGGCCCGGCCGCCGGCTGTACTTCCACGGAACCGGCACCGGCACCCCGGTCCGGTGGCTGGTCGACCTCACCGGGGAGGCGGTCCTCTGCCGCCCCGCGGCGGAGGATTCCGCACGGGAGGCCGCCGTCACCGTGACCGCCCCGGTGGCCGATCTCGCGCTGCTCCTGTACCGGCGGCGCACCGCCGCGGACGAGGGGGTCGAGATCCGCGGTGACGCGGGGCTGCTCGACCTCTGGCTGGAGTGCGCGGGCTTCTGGCTGCGGGCCTGAGAGGAGGACGGCCCTCCGGGCGGCGTGGTCCCGCGCCGCCCGGAGGGGACCGCTCAGCCGCGGGAACGCCGCCGCAGCGCGGGATCGTCGAGCACCGCGGGCCGGTAACCGGCGTCCCGGGCCGAGAGGTTGGTGCCCGGTGGCACGATGGCGTCGATCGCGTCGAGGATCTCCGGGCCGAGGGTGAGGGCGTCGGCGCCGAGCTGGCTTTCGAGCTGCTCGAAGGTGCGCGGCCCGATGATGGCCGAGGTGACCGCCGGGTGTTCGAGGACGAAGGCCAGGGCGAGCTGCACCAGGGTGAGCCCGGCCTTCTCGGCGAGCTGGGCGAGGGCTTCCGCCGCCGCCAGCTTGGCCCGGTTCTCCGCCGCGCTCACGTCGAAGCGCTCCGGCTGGCGGTCGGCGCGGGTGACCCGGGGCTGTGCGGCGCCCTCGCGGAAGCGCCCGGAGAGCCAGCCGCCGGCCAGCGGGCTCCAGGACAGTACGCCGAGTCCGTAGCGCTGGGCGAGGGGCAGCACCTCGCGTTCGATGCCGCGGGCGAGCAGCGAGTACGGGGGCTGCTCGGTCACCACGCGCTCCCGGCCCCGGCGTTCGGCGATCCACTGGCCCTCGACGATCGCGGAGGGCTCGAAGGTGGAGGTGCCGATGTAGCGGATCTTGCCCTGGTGGACCAGGTCGGACAGGGCGCCCAGGGTCTCGTCGAAGTCGGTGCCGGGCTCGGGCCGGTGCACCTGGTAGAGGTCGATCCAGTCGGTGCCGAGGCGGCGCAGGCTGTTCTCCACCTCCCGGATGATCCAACGCCGGGAGTTCCCCCGCGCGTTGACGTCCTCGCCGAGCGCGCCGTGGAACTTGGTGGCCAGCACGACGTCGTCCCGGCGGCCTCCGGCGAGCGCCTTGCCGACGATGGTCTCGGACTCCCCGGTCGAGTAGACGTCGGCGGTGTCGACGAAGTTGATGCCCGCGTCCAGGGCGCGCCGGATGATGCGCACGCTGTCCTCGTGGTCCCGGTTGCCCCGGGCGCCGAACATCATCGTCCCCAGGCACAGGGGGCTGACCTGGACGCCGGTACGTCCGAGGGGGCGGTAGGCGGTCATCGTGAACTCCTGGTGGTGAGAGGCGAGTTGGCGGGGACGGCGGGGCGCGCGGGTGGGGGCGGCCGGGGTCTTCCCGCCGGGCGTACAGCGGCTCAGGTGGCCGCCGCCAGGCCGATGCCGAGGTGGCCCTCGCTCCGGTCGACGTCCTCGAAGAGCCGGTTGGCCGGGCGCGGCAGTCCGTAGTGCTCGCGCAGGGTGCTGCCCTCGTACTCGGTGCGGAAGAGTCCGCGCTCCTGGAGGATCGGCACCACCCGGTCGACGAAGACCTCCAGGCCCGAGGGCAGCACGGCGGGCATGATGTTGAAGCCGTCGGCGGCGCCGCTGTCGTACCAGTGCTCGATGGTGTCGGCGACCTGCTCGGCGGTGCCCGCGAAGGTGCGGTGGCCGCGCCCGCCGCCGAGGCGGCCGATGAGTTCGCGGACGGTCAGGCGCTCCCGGCGGGCGAGTTCGACGACCAGGGTGTAGCGGCTCTTGGCGCCCTCGATCTCGTCCTCGGTGGGGATGTCCTCGGGCAGTTCCTCGTCGAGGTGGAGGTCCTCGGGGGCGATCCGCAGCCGCTCGGCGAGCTGCCGCTTGGCGTACTCGGGGACGATCAACCGGTCGAGTTCCGCGTCGAGTTCGCGGGCCTCGGCCTCGGTCTCGCCGATGACGGGGACGATCCCGGGCAGGATCTTGATGCCCTCGGGGCTGCGGCCGAGGGCTTCGGCGCGCTGCTTGACGTCCTTGTAGAAGGCGATGCCCTCCTCAAGGGTCTGCTGCGCGGTGAAGACGGCCTCCGCGTAGCGGGCGGCGAACTCCTTGCCGTCCTCGCTGGATCCGGCCTGGACGAGCAGCGGATAGCCCTGCGGGGAGCGCCGCACGTTCAGCGGTCCGTCGACCCGGAAGTACGTGCCCTGGTGCCGGATGGCGCGCACCCGCTCGGCGCTGGCGAAGACCCCGCTCTCCTTGTCGGCGAGGACCGCGTCGTCGGCCCAGGTGTCCCAGAGCTTGGTGGCGACCTCGACGAACTCGGCGGCGCGCAGATAGCGGGCGTGGTGCTGCGGGGTGTCGTCGAGGCCGAAGTTGCGGGCGGCGTCGGCACCGGCGGTGGTGACGATGTTCCAGCCCGCCCGGCCGCCCGAGACATGGTCGAGGGAGGCGAAGCGGCGGGCCAGGTTGTAGGGCTCGTTGTAGCTGGTGGAGGCGGTCGCGATGAGGCCGATGCGGCTGGTGGCCCCGGCGAGCGCGGTGAGCAGGACGGTCGGCTCCAGCTTGCTGACCGGGCGGCGCCCGGGGTCGCCCTGCAGCACGGGGCTGTCGGCGAGGAACAGCGAGTCCAGCTTGCCGCGTTCGGCGATCCGGGCGAGGTTCGTGTAGTGGTCGAGGTCGGTGCCGCCGGAGGCCGGGCTCTGCGGCAGCCGCCAGGCCGCCTCGTGGTGGCCGACCGACATCAAAAAGGCGTTCAGGTGCAGCGGCTTGCGCTCAGGCATCGTTCTTCTCCGAAGGTACGGGCTCGGGGTGCACGCCGAGCGCGGTGAGCAGGCGGTCGCGGTACTCCTGGAAGCGGGGTGCGCGGCGGCTGCGCGGGGTGGGCAGGTCGACGGCGAGGTCGACGGCGATCCGGCCCTCCTCCAGGACCAGGACCCGGTCGGCGAGTTCCACCGCCTCGTCGACGTCGTGGGTGACCAGGAGCACGGCGGGCCGGTGGCGTTCGTACAACTCCCGCAGCAGCCCGTGCATCTTGATCCGGGTGAGGGCGTCCAGGGCGCCGAACGGCTCGTCGGCCAGCAGGAGTTCGGGCTCGCGGACCAGGGCGCGGGCGAGCGCGGCGCGCTGCTGCTCGCCGCCGGACAGCTCGTGCGGCCAGGAGCGTTCGCGGCCCGCGAGGCCGACCTCGGCGAGGGCCTTGCGGCCGCGGTCCTCGGCCTGCCGGCCGCCGAGACCGAGGACGACATTGTCGAGCACCCGCAGCCAGGGCAGCAGCCGCGAGTCCTGGAAGGAGAGCGACACCCGCTCGGGCACGGCGAGTTCACCGGAGCCCCGCACCCCGTGGTCGAGGCCGGACAGGGCCCGCAGCAGGGTGGACTTGCCGGAGCCGCTGCGGCCGAGGAGGGCGGTGAACTCCCCCGCGCCGACGGTCAGATCGATCTCCCGGAGCACCTCGCGCTCGCCGAAGCGGCGGACCAGTCGGCGGGTGCGCAGGGCGGGCGGTGCCGCGGTCAGCGGGCCAGGGTGTGCCGCCATGACAGGGCCCTCCTCTCGATGATGCGGACGAGGGCGTCGGAGGCGTAGCCGAAGATGCCGTAGGCGACCAGGCCGACGATGATCACATCGGACTGCGCGTACTGCTGGGCCTGGAACATCATGTAGCCGATGCCGCTGGTGGCGTTGACCTGCTCGACCACGATCAGGCCGAGGAAGGCCGAGGTCACCCCGAGCCGCAGCCCGACGAAGAAGCCGGGCAGCGCGCCGGGCGCGACGACCTTGCGCAGGAAGGTCCAGCGGCCCAGCCGCAGGCTCTCGGCGAGCTGGACATGGCGGCCGTCGATGCCGGTGAGGGCCGCGTAGGTGTTGATGTAGACGTTGACCGCGACACCGAGGGCGATGACGGTGACCTTCATCTGCTCGCCGATGCCGAGCCAGAGGATCAGCAGCGGCAGCAGGGCCAGCGAG
This sequence comes from Streptomyces sp. SCSIO ZS0520, assembly GCF_025643355.1. Classification (NCBI taxonomy): domain Bacteria; kingdom Bacillati; phylum Actinomycetota; class Actinomycetes; order Kitasatosporales; family Streptomycetaceae; genus Streptomyces; species Streptomyces sp. SCSIO ZS0520. The sequence continues at coordinate 1,153,086 of NZ_CP092644.1, forward strand.
GGGATCGCCCGCTTGATCTGGAGCGGCCCGTCGACCAGGTACTCACCGCTGCGGCTGAGCCCCGCCACCACGGCGAGCAGCACCCCGGCGAGGACGCCGAAGAGCAGCCCCAGCGCGGCCCGTTGCAGGGAGGCCAGGGCGTTGTCCTGGAGCCGCCCGGTGGACACCAGGTCGGAGGCGGTGGACAGGACGGTGCCCGGGCCGGAGAGGATGCGCGGGTCGAGGTAGCCGAGCACGGAGGCCAGCCACCAGACGGCGACCAGGAGCACCGGGCCGATCAGGCGCCCGAAGGGGACGGCCCGCCCCGGGCCGAGGCGGCGGGGTCGGTGCCCCTGGCGGGCGGGGGCGGCGCCGGAACCGGGCGGCGCGGGCCGGTCGGCCGCCCCGCGGGGCGGCGCTCCCGGGGTGCCGGGCGGCGCCGTGGCCGTACGGGCGCGGGACAGTGTCTCGCTCATCGGGTCTCCTGGTACGCGGCGGGGACGGCCTTGGCGGCGAGGCCCTCGAAACGGCGGTCGAAGAGGTCGGTGACCTCGGTCCTGGGCACGAAGCCGCCCTCGGTGAGCAGGTCGGCGGTCTCCTGCTCCCAGGCGATCGCCCGGTCCCAGCTGACCGGGAACCGGGGCTTGCGCAGCGACTTGACGATGCGTTCGCCGTCGGCGCGGGTCACGCCCTGGTCCTTGACGTAGTAGGTGTCGATCCACTCGTCGGTGTTCTCCCAGGCCCAGACCTGGCCGCGGGCCCACAGCGGTACGAAGTTGCGCACCGCCGCGGCCTTCGCCTCGTCCTCCAGTACGGAGGTGGGCGCCCACAGCACGGACAGCAGGTCGACGACGTCGGTACGGACCGGGCGGGCGCCGTCCTTCGCGTACTGGCTCAGGTACTTGGTCAGGGTCGGCTCGCTGAGCGGCGCCACATCGACCTGCTTCGACTGCAGGGCGGTGAGGAACTGGGTGCTCGGCAGCGGGACCAGCTCGACGTCCTGGTAGCCGATACCGGCCTTCTTCAGGGCGCGCAGCACCACGACGCCCTGGGCCTGCCCCTGCGAGAAGGCGATCTTCCTGCCCCGGAATCCGCTCACCTCGCGGATGCCGGAGCCGGGTGCGGTGGCGAAGACGTAGGTGGGGTGATGGCGTTCCTGTACGGCCACGATCTTCGCCCCGACGCCTATCACCTCGGCCTGGATGGGCGGAATACCGGCGTTTCCGGCGAGGTCGATGGAATGGGCGCGGAAACCCTGGATAATATCCGGCCCCGCGGAGAGGTTCGGCCACTCGGGGACCGTGAACTTGAGTTCCTTCGCCAGCCCCGCGGGGCCGAGTTGGAGGCGCGCGGTGCGTACCGCGACGGTGAGTCTGGTGCCGGGCGGCGGATCTCCCGTCGGGAGTTTGCCGAGGGGCTTCTCACTGGCCGCGTTCTGGGTCGCCGGGGCGCAGGCGGAAAGGGAGACAAGCGCACCGCCCGCGAGGGTGAGAAAGGAACGGCGGGCGAGGGGCGCGGAGTTCAGAGGAGGCATGGGAATTCCTGGGGAAAAGGAGAAGGGGGAAGGGGAGCGGAGAGGGAGCGCGGGTGGGAGGGGCGGTGCGTTCAGAGCGGCAGATAGCCGCCGTTGTGGAAGAGGAGCGGAGTGCGGCTCTCGTCGAGGTGCACCTCCTCGACCCGGCCGATGACGATGCGGTGGTCGCCCGCGGGCACCAGCTGCTCGACGGCGAGCCGCAGCCATCCGGCGGCCCCGTCGAGCACCGGGGCGCCCCCGTCGAGCCGCCGCCAGGCGGTCGGCGCGGCGAAGCGGTCGATGCCGCTGGTGGCGAACCGCCGTGCCACGTCCTGCTGTTCGGCCGCCAGGAAGTTGACGACCGCGGTCTCGGCCCGCTCGATGTGCGGCCAGGACGAGGAACCGGTGGCGATGCCGAAGGAGGCGAGCGGCGGGGTCAGCGAGAGCGAGGTGAGCGAGGTCGCGGTGAAGCCGACCGGCCCGCTGCCCGCGTCGGCGGTGATCACCACGACCCCGGCCGGATAGCGGCGGAAGGCCTGCCGGAAGCGGTCGGGATCGACACCGGTGTGCACGGGAGAGGCGGCGGTGAGGGTCATGTTCTCCTCCTGGGAGGGCGGGGCGCGGTGTGCGGCGGGGCTGGGGCAGGGCGCGTGCGGGCATGCGGGGGTACGGGAACGGGGCACGGGGCGTACGGAGTCGAGGGGTACGGGAGCCCGGGGCGGTGGGGGACAGCACCGGGGGGAAAGGGATTTCGCCGCTGGGCGGGTTCAGGGCTTAGCGGGGAAAGCGCAGGAATACGGTGAGCCAGGGGGCGCGCGACGCGAGAAATTGGCCGTCGAAGGACCGGAACCGTTGCCCGTAGGTCCGCCGCGCGGTCACCAAGAGCCGCTCGGAGAGCGGGAATTCACGGCGCCACGGATAGGTGCCACGGACACTCGTACACCCGTAGACGTGGAGGCGGAGGCGGAGGCGGACGCACGCGTACTCGTATCCCTACTCGCACTCGTACGCATGGAACCGCGAAGCACCCGCAACCGCGAACGAAGGTGACTCGAAGGTGATACGGAAGACTCTCGGAAGCTCAAGAACCCTGCCGGGAAAGGGTTATCGCGTACCCGGACAGGAACGGCGACAGAATTCCGGCGGGCGGAGCGGGAGAACGCCGGGACAGCGTGGCGCCCGGTGGGGCGTGCTCTTTTCCACTCGCTGTCGGCTGCTCATGAATCCATCTTCTCGTTCTTCTCCGAGACGGGTCAACAATGCAACTCACTGAATTAAGTCGGCCCGCCGCGGCCGCTGTTCAGGAGGCCGCGGAGAGCGCCGGCCAGGGTCCGAGCGGGTCGGCGTAGAGGGCGCCGAGTGCCACCGCGGCGCCCGCCGTGGCGAGGACGGTGCCGGTGAAGCTGCCGGGTACCACGGCGCGGGCGGGGTCCTCGCACACCCAGGAGCGGGCCGCGACCTCCTCCCTGAGTGCGGCGAGCAGGGCGGGTTCCCGGCTCGACCCGGCCTCGACCACGACCAGGACCTCCGGGTCGAACATGTCGAGGAGCAGGGCGGCGGCCCGGCCCACGAGCCGTGCCCGGCGGCGGAAGAGGGCCACCGCGCGCGGCTCCCCGGCGAGGGCGAGCCCGAGGAGTTCCCGGAACGTGCCGGTTTCCAGGCCGAGTTGCTTCGCCTGACGCACCATCACGAGTTCGGAGACCTGTGACTGGAGGCAGTCGGGGCGACCGCAGGAGCACGGCGCGCTTCCGGTGTCGTCGCCCGATCCCAGCCCGGCGAGGAGCCCGGACTCCCCCGCCTCCTCCGCGCCGAGCGGGAGGTGGGCCACGCTGCCCGCCCCGGAGTGCGGGCCGAGGTGGACCGCGCCCTGGGTGACGAAGGCGGCGTCCACCACGGCGCCGACGAAGAGCAGCACCGTACTGGTCCGGGTGGACACCTCCCCGAAGAGCTGCTCGGCCCTGGCCAGCGCCCGGGAGTGGCTGTCGACGTGGACCGGGAGACCGGTGGCGGCGGCGAGGTGGCTGCGTACCCCTACGTCCTGCCAGCCGAGTTGGGGGTGCTCCACCACCGTGCCGGAGGCCGGGTCGACGCGGTGGCCGGTGGCGACGCCGAGGGCGAGCACCTCGCGTCCGGCGCAGTGGGCGCGTCGCAGGGCGGGCAGCCGGGCGGCGAGGTCGTCCAGTATCCGGGACGGATCGGTGTCACGGTGCGGGCGGCGGTCCTCCGCCACGATGCGGCCGGTGAGGTCCATCAGGGAGACCGTGGAGTGGGCGACCGCGATGTGCGCGCCCGCCACCAGATAGCGCCGGGTGTCGATCTCCAGCGGGACATGCGGGCGGCCGAGTCCCTTGGGCCCGGCGGTCTGCGGGCGTTCGCGCAGCAGTCCGCGGGCCAGTAGCCGGTTGCAGTGGCCGCTCACGGCGGCCGGGGACAGGCCGGTCAGCCGGGCGACCGTGCTGCGGGCGACCGGCTGGTGGTCGAGGACCGCGCCGAGCACGGCGGCGATACCCGAGGACCGGCGGACCGGTACGGCGGGGATCTCGGAGCGGCGGACCGGGCGCGGCCGGCTCACGGACGGTGTTTCCACGGGACTTCCCATGCCTGGGCGGCGAGTTGGCCGGAGCCGCGCCACCCGCCCCACGGCCGGTGACTGCTCCGGTGACGGCCCCGGGACACCGGGAGCCCACGCGGCCGGGGCCGCGACCTGCGGGAGGGGCAGGGAGAAGGGGCGCCGTACACGCCCGGTTCACCGGGGCCGCGTCACAGGCCGCCGCGCGCTGCCGGTCCACGCTGAACGACGGGGTCAGCCGCGCTGACACGCCGCCGAGCAGACGCGCTTGAGGTCGACATGACCTCGGGACGTCAGAAGCGCGGAACGGTGCATGGCGCGCAACCTAACCGCCGGCCGGAATGCAGGTCAACGCGGTGCCCGCATGGTGGACCGGCGAATGGACACCCGGGCGACCGTCGGCAGACCGCCGAGGTCGACGTGGTGGACACGCACGGCCGACCTCAGAGGAGTAGGGAGAGAAGAGGAGGGAGAGAAGGAGAAGGCAGCGGGAAGGGAGACTGGGAGAGGGCAAAGAGCCGGGAAGCGGGCTCGCCGCCCGCTCCCCGGCTCTCACACGGCGGCAGGTCCCGGGCCCCCGCTCCCGGGACCCGCGGCCGACCGTCTCAGCCCTTGAGCTTCTTCGCCTTGCGGATCGCCTCGGTGAGTGACTGCAGTACGGGCGTGTAGCCGAGGTAGCTGTAGCGCTCCTCCATGGCCCAGGGCACCGTCTGGCCGGCCTTGACCGCGGGCAGTTGGAGCCAGGTCTTGTGGCGCTTGAGCTCCTCCGGGGACTGGGCGCTCGACCTGTTGTCGATCATGATCAGGTCCGCGTGGTACTTGTCGGCGTTCTCCCAGCTGAGGAACTCCCAGAAGCCCCATTCGTCGCTCTTCTTGCCCTCGACGAACTCGATCCCCAGCTCCTTGAAGAAGTGCAGGTCGCAGTAGGAGTCGGGGACGGCCACATACATCTGCTGGTCGTCGCCGGTCATGGCGAGGACCTTGATCCCGCCGTTGTCGCGGGCGGCGGCGCGCAGTTCCTCGACGGCCTTGTCGAAGTCCTTCTTGGCCTTCACCACCTCGGGCGCCTTGAGGTCGGCGCCCAGGCTCTCGGCGAGTTCGGCGGTGCGCCTCAGCGGCTGGAGCAGCGAGGTGTGGGCGACGCTGATGCCCACGGTCTTCGCCAGCGACTCGATCTTCTTGCGGCTCTCCTCGGGGACGAACCACAGATCGGGCGGCGGGAACATGTTGCTGATCAGCAGGTCGGGCCCGAGGGCCGCGTACTTCTCGATGCTGAACTGCCCGAACTCGGTGCCGAGGCTGGTCAGTTTGGAGAGCGGCAGCCTGCCCGCCTGCGGGTTGGGCTTGCCGTCCACCGGCTTGCTGGGACCGAAGATGCCCTTGACCTCGACGCCGTAGTCGTACAGGGCGGCGGCCGTGCTCACGAAGGCGACCAGGGTCTGGGGCCGTGAGTCGAGGCTGACCTTCCGGCCGCGGTCGTCCTTGAAGGTCCAGGGGCCCTTGCCGCCGGACTTCGAGCCGCCCTCGGTGGAGTCCTCGTCCGAGTCGCCGCCGCAGGCGGTCAGCGGTGCGGCCAGCGCGAGGGCCGCCGCGGAGGCGAGTATCCCGCGGCGGGACACTCCGGGTTTGTTCACCATGTTCTCGCTCTCTTCTCCCCGCACAAGGCCGGGGTCGTTCATGCTGCCAGTTCGGCGGCGGGGTAGTCGAGGACGGCCCCCGCGGCGGCCGCCCGCAGGTCAGCCGGGGTCGCCGAGGAGCCGGACGAGGCCGTCCGCGAGGGCGCCGCGCCAACAGGCGTAGTCGTGGCCGCCGTTGTACTCGTTCAGCGAGACCTGGTGGCCGCGGGCGCGCAGCACCTCGTACAGGGCCCTGCTGTAGAGGACCATGGCGCCCTCGTGCAGGCCGACGTCGAGGTGGACGGTGACGGGGCGCGGGGCGGCCTCGCGGAACTGCGTGACCAGCCAGGGCACCGTGCCCTGCACGGTCTTGGGGACGCCGGGCGCGAGCCCCGGCCGCCACCACAGCGAGCTGGACTGCGCGAGGACCCGGCCGAAGCGCTCCGGCCGGATGTGGGCGGCGAAGAGCGCGGTCATCGCGCCGAGGCTCTGCCCGCAGACGGCGGTCCGCTCCGGGTCGGTCGTCAGGGGCCAGCGGCCGGCGGCCCAGGGCAGCAGTTCGTCGGCGAGGAAGGAGACGAAGGGCTCCCGGGCGCCCAGGTCCTGCCAGCGGGTGGCGTTGTCCACCGCGTCCGGGGAGAGCACCGCGAGCGGCGGCAGCGCCCCGTCGGCGATGAGCGCGTCCAGGGTGTACTGGAAGCCGAGCCGGCCGAACCACATGTCCCCGTCCGCGAGCAGCAGCACCGGCAGTTCGGGCTGCTCGCGCCGTCCGGACTCGGGGGCGGGCCGCTCCGGCGGCAGGTAGACCCAGACGTCGCGGTCGCCGCCGAGGGCCGGGCTGGGGAAGCGGTGCCGGGCCAGCTCGCCCGCGGGCAGTCCGGTCCTGCGCTGGGCCCAGGGCTGCTCCGGGGCGTCCGGGAGCGCGTAGACCGAACTGTCCGAGGCGTCCCAACGGCTGGGCATCGGGCGGCGGTTGAGGGGGTCGGAGGCGGCGTGCGGCATCAGCGCGTGCAGCCGCTGCTGGAGCCGGACCGGGTCCTCGGGCAGCGGTCCGGTGGAGATGTCGGCGGCCATCTTGTACGAGCCGCGGTGGTCGGCGCGCAGCCGGTACGAGAGGTGCCAGACATCGGTGTCGGAGAGCCGGTGGAGGAGGGAGCGGGTGAGGTTCGCGCGGTCGACGAGGCGGTTGGCGACCAGCAGTACCTGCCGGGTCGCGTGGTGGCCGCGCCACAGGAAGGTCACCACCCGGTGGCCGCTTCCGGCCTCGCCCGGGACCTCCTCGACCAGCGGGGTGCCGCCGCGGGCGGCCTCCGTCCAGAACTCCTCCAGGACGGCCTCGCGTTCGGCGCCCGCGGTGCCCGCGAGCCGGGCCGCGAGGCGCTCGACACAGGGCCCGGTGGCGGGCAGCGGCCGGATGTCCTCGGCCTGCTCCGACTGCTGCGGCGTCATCAGCGCACTGGCCTCGTTCATCGCGGCGCACCCTGGACACGGGCGCGGACCGGACGGACGGGCGCGGTGGCGGGGCGAGTTGTCGCGGCGGTGGGGCGAGCGGGCGCGGCGGGGCGAGTTGTCGCGGTGGCGGGCTGGCCGATCGCGGGGACGGTGGCGGGGTGGGTGGTCGCCGCCGGGCGGCCGGGACCCGCGGGGCTCGCTCCCGTCCGCGTCGTCCGTGCCCGCGGCGCCTGCGCTCGCGGCGCCTGAGCCCGGGCCACCCGCGCTCGCGCCTGCGCACCCGCGCGTGGCCTGCTCGGGCGCGGTGGCCCGAAGGAGGGCGGTCCGGCGGACAGAACGCGCATGAATCCCCGCTTTCCTGGATGACTTGCCGTCACGACTCGTCCGGCGGCGGCGCGCGCCGACCGCCTGAGGCGGGCCGCCGGGTCGGGACGGACCACCTCGGAACGAAGGTAACTTAGCTTAGCCTAAGCTAACCTCATGCATCCGGGATCTCCCCTCCCCTTCCGGAGGACCGCACAGTCCGGCCGCGGCACCCCGCGGCCACTGCGCCCCGGCCTGCCCGGTTCCGGCCCGCCCTGCTCCGGCCCGCCCGGCGCCGTCATGTCCGGTTCCGCTCCCGTACGTCGGCCCCCGCCTCCGGAGACGGCGGTACGTCGGCCCCCGCGCCCGAGGACCCCGGACGGCACCCGTCCGGATACGGCCGCCGGATCCCCCGGGAGGGCCGACTCCCGCCGCGCGCCCGGCCGGACGACGGCGACGGACGGGGCCCTCGCGGCGAAACCCGGCCCGGTCCGGCCGCCGCTCCCCCAGCACCACGACCAGCACCACGACGGCGGCCAGGGCCGCGCCCCCGGCAGGCTCGGCCGGGTCCGGCGCACCAGCTGACCAGGTACGGCGGGCCGAGGCCCGCGCCCCGACCGGAGAATCACCCCATGCCTCTGCCTGCCACGGGCGGAGCCGGATCCCCCGGCTCCCGCTTCGCCAGATCCCTCCCCGGCTCACCGCCGGGCGGACGCCCCGCGCGCCTCCGTCCGCGGGGCGGCACCGGCCGGAAACACCGCGACCGTTCGGGGGGCACCCGGGGCGCCGCGCCCCGGAACGCGGCCCGGTGCCCGAGGATCCCTGGGGAACCCGGCCACCGGCTCCGGCACTCCTCCACCCGGGGGCCGGACCGCACGAGGGGCCGGTACCGCGAGAACCGGAGGTGGTGGCGGTGAACGGATGGATGGTGACCGGGGCGGGCGGCATGCTCGGCAGCGAACTGTGCGCCCTGCTGCGCGCGCGGCGGCAGCCGGTGCTCGCGTTCAGCCACGGCGACCTCGACCTGGCGGACGGCTACGCCGTGCGGATGGCGATGGAGCGCGCCCGGCCCCGGGTGGTCGTCAACTGCGCGGCCTATACGGACGTGGACGGCGCCGAGTCGAGCGAGGCGGCGGCGCTGCGGGTGAACGGGGACGCGGTCCGCAGGCTGGCCCAGGCCTGCGCCGCGACCGGCGCCCGGCTGCTCCACCTGTCGACCGACTACGTCTTCGACGGGCAGGCCCAAGCCCCCTGGCCCGAGGAGGCGCGGCCCGCACCCCGCACCGCGTACGGCCGCAGCAAGCTCGCCGGGGAGCAGGCGGTGCTCGCCGAACTCCCGCACAGCGGCACCGTGGTGCGCACCGCCTGGCTGTACGGCGCCCACGGCCGCAACTTCGTCGCCACCATGAAGGAGAAGGCCGCCGCGGGCGAGGCGGTGCGCGTCGTCGACGACCAGCACGGCCAGCCGACCTGGGCCCGCGATGTCTCCCAGCGCCTCTACGAGCTGGGCGAGCTCCAGGTGAGCCGGGCGGCGGGGATCTTCCACGCCACCTCGGCCGGGCGCACCACCTGGTACGAGTTCGCCCGCGAGATCTACCGGCTGGCCGGGGCGGACCCCGCCCTCGTACGGCCGCTCAGCAGCGAGGACCTGGACCGGGTCGCCCCGCGCCCGGCCAACAGCGTGCTCGGGCACGGCCGTTGGGCCGCCGCCGGTCTCGCGCCGCTGCGGCCCTGGCCCGAGGCGCTCGCCGAGGCCTTCTCCGGCATCGGCACCCCGCTGGCCGCGCGGTGAGGGGCCCGCGCGAGCGGTGAGCGCGGCCCCCGCGCCGCGCCCGGAGACACCGCCGCGCCCGTCCCCCTGCGTGACCAGGGGGACGGGCGCGGTGTGCGGCCCGGCCACCGCGCCCGGGCGCCCCGGCCGTGACTCCGGGACGGTTCCCCGCCGGGCGGGGCGGCCTGGGCGGAGGCCCTCGCATGCGCAGGGTGTCGGCCTCGCCGGTGGTGCGGTGCAGCGCCTCGGTGAACAGCCGCGGGTCCACCGGCCCGTGGATCTCCAGGTACTCGGCGGTGTTCTGCGCCGGGCTGAGGGGGTCGAGGGCCTGGGCGTACCACATGCCGCGCTGGGCGGCGGTGAGCGGCAGCCCGCGCACCGCGGGGGCTGGCCGGGGCGAAGGTGGTCACCCCTCGGCTCCGAGCAGGGGCAGCCAGGCCTCGATGGCGGGGCGTTCGGCGAGGTCCACGAAGGCCACCTCGGTGCCGTGGTCGCGGCGCCAGCGTTCGACGAGGCTCATCAGGCGCACCGAGTCGAGGCCGTGGTCGACCAGGTTCTCGTCGACCGGGATCTCCTCGGCGTCCTCGTCGAGCACGTCCGCCAGGTCTTCGCGTATCTGCCGCAGGGTCAGGGCCACGGTTCAGTCCTTCGTGAGGAGTCGGTCGGTGGTGGTGACGACGGCGCAGCGTCCGGCCGCCCAGCGCAGCGCCTCGTGGTGCTCGCGCTCGCTGAAGTCGGCGACGGCGTCGGCGACCACGAAGGCCTTGATGTCCCGCATCCAGGCGTCGGCGGCCGTCATCAGGACGCCGATGTGCGCGTACACCCCGCAGACGATCAGCTGGTCGCGCCCGGCGGCACGCAGCCGCTCGGCGAAGGGGGAGCGGACGAAGGCGCTGTACTTCCACTTGGTGAGCACGGTGTCCCCCTCCCGCGGGGCCACCTCCTCGGCTATCGCGGCGAGTTGAGGGTCGTCGGGGAGTCCGGGGCCCCAGAAGTCCTGCTGGAGGCCGCGTTCGGCGGGGCTCTGGCCGCCGGGCTGCGCGGAGTAGAAGACGGGCGCGCCGCGGCGCCGCGCCTCCTCGGTGAGCCGGGCGGTGTTGGCCAGCAGCTCGGTCCGCGGCGAGGTCCCGGGGGTGAAGGCGCCCAGGAAGTAGTTCTGCAGATCGTGGACGAGGACCGCGGCCCGGGAGAAGTCCGGGGTCCAGTCGACGCGGTTAGCGGGGAGCGCGTCCGCGCCGGGCATGGGGTAGGGGGAGATGGCGGGCAGCGCCATGTGCGGGCCTTTCAGTGGGGGGCGGGGAGCGCCGCGGTCTGCCGCTGGTGCTTCTTGCTGATCTTGCCGACGCCGGTCTGCGGGAACTCCGCCACGAAGACCACCCGGTCGGGGACCTTGTAGGCGGCGAGGCCCCGCTCCCGTACGAAGCGCCGGAGCGCCGCGGGCCGCGCCTCGGCGCCCTGGCGCAGGATGACGTAGGCGCAGGTGCGTTCGCCGAGGTAGGCGTCGGGCACGGCCACCACCGAGACGTCGAAGACGGCCGGGTGGGCGAGCAGGACGTTCTCCACCTCCTCGGCCGCGATCTTCTCGCCGCCGCGGTTGATCTGGTCCTTGGCGCGCCCCTCGACCACCAGGTGCCCGGTGCGGGTCATCCGCACCAGGTCGCCGGTGCGGTAGAAGCCGTCCTCGGTGAAGGAGCGGGCGTTGTGCTCGGGCGCCCGCCAGTAGCCGCGGATGGTGTACGGGCCCCGGGTCAGCAGGTGGCCGGTCTCGCCCGCGGGGAGTTCGTTGTCGTGGTCGTCGACGATGCGGATCTCGTCGTCGGCGGAGAGGGGCAGCCCCTGGGTGGTCACGATGGTCTCGATGTCGTCGTCGAGCCGGGTGTAGTTGACCAGCCCCTCGGCCATGCCGAAGACCTGCTGGAGCCGGCAGCCGAGGGCGGGGGTGACCCGCCGGGCCGCCTCCTCGCTGAACTTGGCGCCGCCGACCAGGAGGACGTCGAGGCTGCTGAGGTCGTACCGGTCGGAGGCGGCGGCCTCGGTCCACACCAGGGCGAGCGGGGGCACCAGGCCGGTGATCGTCACGCCCTCCCGGGCGATCAGCGGGAAGGCAGTCTCCGGGTCGGGGCGCGGGCAGAGCACCACCCGGCCGCCCGCGCAGAGCGCGCCGAGCGAACCGGGCGAGCTGAGCGGGAAGTTGTGGGCGGCGGGCAGCACCACGAGGTAGACGCTGTCCTCGTCGACCTCGCAGATCTCGTTGGAGCCGCGCAGCGAGTAGAGGTAGTCGTCGTGGGTGCGCGGGATGAGCTTGGGCACGCCGGTGCTGCCGCCGGACAGCTGGAGGAAGGCGAGGTCCGAGGCTTCGGGGCCGTCCAGCGCGACGGGCGCCGCCGGTACCGCCCGCAGCGGGGTGTGCTCGCCCGGCTCGCCGCCGGAGGCGAACACCTGGCGCAGGGTGGGGGCTTCGGGGCGCACCCGGGTGGCCAGGGCCCCGTAGTCGAAGCCCTCGTGCACCCCGGGGTGGATGTAGGCGACGGCCTCGCTGAAGGAGCAGAAGTAGGCGATCTCGGCGTCGCGGTGCGCGGGCAGCGCGAAGACGGGCAGCGCGCCGAGCCGGAAGAGGGCGAAGACCACCTCGAAGAACTCGGCGGTGTTGGGGAGTTGGACCACCACGCGGTCGCCCTTGGCGATGCCGCGCGCGGCGAAGCCCGCGGCGAGCCGGTCGGCGCGGCGGTCGAGTTCCCGGTAGGTCCAGCGGCGTCCGGCGCCCGCCGGGTCGACGACGGCGATCCGGTCCGGGTGCGCCGCCGCCCGCTCGCGGAGCATCGCGCCGAAGGTCTCACCGCGCCAGTGGCCCGCGGCACGGTAGCGGGCGGCGAACTCCGGGGGCCAGGTGGGTGCGTCGGCGCCCGCGGTCGCCGCGGTGCTCGGGGGTCCGTCGGTGGTCAGGGGTGCGTCGGTGCTCACAGGGAGGCTCCCAGGGCGTGCAGGAAGGTGCCGAACTTGGCCTCGGTCTCCTCGGTCTCGGCCTGCGGGGAGGAGTCGGCGACGACCCCCGCGCCCGCGAAGAGCCTGAGCCCCTCGGCGCCCGCCTCGGCGCAGCGGATGGTGACGACCCACTCGCCGTCGCCCCGGGCGTCGCCCCAGCCGACGATGCCGGTGTACAGGCCCCGGTCGAAGGGTTCGAGTTCGCGGATGACCTCGCGGGCCAGCCGGGTGGGGGCGCCGCAGACCGCCGGGGTGGGGTGCAGGGCGCAGGCCAGGTCGAGGGCGCTGAGCGAGTCGTCGGCGACGGTGGCGGTCAGCGTGCTCGACAGGTGCCACATGGCGGCGGTACGGACCAGGGTGGGCCGCTCGGGGACGTCGAGAGCGGTGCAGAAGGGGGCGAGGGCGGCGCGGATGGCGTCCACCACGAGGGCGTGCTCGCGCAGGTCCTTGGCGGAGTCGAGGAGGGCGGCGGCCCGGCGGACGTCCTCGGCGAGGTCCGCGCTGCGCGGCGCCGAACCGGCCAGCGGATTGGTCACCAGCCGCTTCCCCCGCCGGGACAGGAGGAGTTCGGGGCTCGCCCCGAGCAGGGTGCGGCCGGGGCCCGAGGGCACCGCGAAGGTGTAGCCGCCCGGGTCGCGGCGGGCGAGGCGCTGGAGCATGCCGGGGATGTCGGGCCGCCCGGCCCCGCGCACATCGAGCGCCCTGGCGAGGACGACCTTGTCGAACTCCCCCGCGCTCATGCGCCGTACCGCGTCCTCCACGGCGGCGGCGTAGGCGGGCGGCTCGGGCACCGGGCGCAGCTCCCAGCCGGCGGCCGGGGCGGCCGGGGCCGGCAGTCCGAGCAGCGGGTCGGTGCCGAGCGCCCCGGCCCGGCGCACCGAGGCAGGCACGGCCAGGGTCACCGGCCCCGACTGGTCGAAGGGGATCGCGCCGAGGACCAGGGCCTCGGGGTCGCCGGTGGCCTCCAGGGTCTCCCGGACCCGGGCGGCGAGCGGGCGCGCGTCGTGCGGCACCCGGGCGCGGATGCCGTGGGCGAGCAGTGTCCTGGTCGGCGAGGCGAAGAAGTGGTCCGTCTCTGGCTGGTAGGCGTCGAGCAGCGCGGTGGCGGCGCCGACCGTGGAGGATCTGGGCTCGTCTGTACCGAGGAGGTCTTGGACCGCGGTCACTGGTTCTTCTCCCGGAGTCTGCGGCACGCATGGGTACCGGTGTGGGGGTATGCGAAAGCGCTGGAGGGGAATTCAGACTTTGAGCGTGGCTCCGCCGTCCACATAAAGGTCGTGCATGGTGATGTGCCGGGCCCGGTCGGAGGCCAGGAATGCCACGGCTTCGGCGATGTCCGCCGGGTCCGCGAAACGGCCGAGCGGAATTCCGGTGCGGTATGTCGCCGGGTCACCGGCTATGACGCGTTCGGGGGCGTCGGGGGTGGCCCACAACTGGCGTTGCATGGCGGTGTCCGTGGAACCGGGCGAGACCACATTGCAGCGCACCCCGCTCGGCGCGAGTTCGAGTCCGAGACAGCGGGTGAAATGGGTGGCGGCCGCCTTGGAGGCGGCGTAGGCGGCCATACCGGTGCGCGGTACCCCCGCGGCGTTGGAGCCGACCGTGATGATGCTGCCCCGCCCCTGCCCGGTCATCACGCGGGCGGCGGCGCGGCAGGTGTGGAAGACCCCGGAGCTGTTGACGGCGAAGGTCAACGCCCAGTCCTCGTCGCTGAGTTCGGCGACCGGGGCCGGGCGCAGCACTCCCGCGACGTTGACCAGGATGTCGAGGCGGCCATGGGCGGTGACCACCTCCTCGACGAGGAGGTCGACGGCGGCGGCGTCGGTCACGTCCAGGGGGCGGGTGGACAGGGTGCCGGTGCGCTCGGCGGTGCCGGGGTCCTCGAAGTCGGCCGAGCGGTCGGTCGCCAGCACCGTCGCCCCGCGCTCCGCGAGCAGCCGGGCCACCGCCGCGCCGATGCCGCGCCCTGCTCCGGTCACCAGTGCGGTCCTGCCCCGCAATTCGGAATCCAGCACGCCTCAGCACCCCCATTAACTTAGGTAAGGCTAACCTAACATAACCGAAACATGCACCCTCCCGGCAACCTCAACTCCGGGGATCCGCATGGATAGTTGGGAACAGTCCCGGCAGATCGCCCTCCTTCGGCGCGCGCGAATCCCGCGCGCGGGCGAGCGTGACGCGCGAGACCGAGACGGAGAGCGAGGACGGCGCCACCCGGCGCTCACCTCAGCCCGGCCGGGGCATCGCGGTGCGGACCGCCGTCACCGCGGCGCGGGCGCCGCCTCACACCGGGCGGCCGGCGCACGACCCGCGACCGGCACGGCGACCACCGGCGCCGTCGGCACCGCGACCGGCACCGCCACCGGACATGTCGGATTGGGTGCCGGATTTCTCCACTCCGCGTCACCCGCGACCGACGGATTGTCAGGGAGAAGGGCGCGCGATGTGAGCCGCGCAATAGGAGCCACGTCACGTACGAAACCCTTTAGTGGGCGCGCTCCCGAAAAGCGCCGGGCATACACGGTGGTCCCGGGACTTTCGGCCACCCCGATTCCCACTAGGCGGCTTCGTATGACACACCTTTGCCAAGCACAAATCCGCTCGCTACAACTGGTCCATGTCGCTCGGCGCCACTGGGAAACCCCAGGCCGTTTACGCCGGAACCGTCCCCCGGACAGAGAGAGCGACCTCCTCCGTACCTGAAGAAGAGGTCTCCCCCATGCCCAAGAACACGACGATTCACGGTCTCGGAAAGCACTTCGCCAAGGCCCAGAACTACACGCAGGCAAAGGCCGTCCAGGCCAAGGACGCCACCGCCGCCTATACGCGTGACCTGAACCGGGCCCAGAAGTACACGATGGCCGGAGTCGCCACCCTCGGCGCCGCCGCCCTCACCCTCGGCCTGGCCACCACCGACGGCGGCAGCACCAGCACCACCGACGCCGCGCCCGCCTCGGCCACCCAGGTCAAGGAGACGCACACCGACATCACCAACCAGAACGCCGGTGCCGACCAGAAGGTCAAGGACGCCACCGCCAAGCTCGGCACGAAGACCGAGAAGGCCGAGAAGTCGGAGAAGAAGGGCGACAAGGCCGAGAGCAAGGCGAAGGCCGACCGCAAGGACAAGCCCGCCGCCAACCGCTCCTCCGACCGCAAGCCCACCTACGCCGACAACCTCGACGGCTGGATCCGCGAATCCCTCGCCATCATGAAGGACAAGGGCATCCCCGGCTCCTACGAGGGCCTGCACCGCAACATCATCCGCGAGTCCGCGGGCGACCCCAAGGCCATCAACGACTGGGACATCAACGCCATCAACGGCGTCCCCTCCAAGGGCCTCCTCCAGGTGATCCCCCCGACCTTCGACGCCTACCACGTCAAGGGCACCCCCAAGGACATCTACGACCCCGTCGCCAACATCACCGCCGCCGCCAACTACGCCGCCGACAAGTACGGCTCCATGGACAACGTCGACAGCGCGTACTGACCCCACCACACGCACTGCAACCGGCACCACGAACCGAACAACCCGGCGACACCACGCGCGGCCCCTCGCGGCCCACCGGCACACCCCCCGCCGGTGACCGGGCGACACCCGCCGAAGGCCGGCACCCCCCAGGTGCCGGCCTTCGGCCGTTCCACCGCCGGGCCCGCTCAGTGCGGCCCGGCCACCTCCGTACCGCAGGGTCCGCCCCCGGCGCTCTCGGCGAGGCAGAGGTCCCGGCCGTCCAGGCTCAGCGGCCGGTAGAAGCGGGAGATGCGGGCGGTGGAGTGCGGGGCGTAGTGGCAGATGAAGGAGCGGCGGAAGCGGTCGCGGGTGGTGTTGGGCTCCGAGCCGTGCACCAGGCTGCCGTTGAAGAAGAGGACGTCCCCGGGCTCCATGTCGACCGGCACCCGCTCCAGGCCGGGCGGCGGCGGCACGTACTCCCTGGTGAAGTACGTGCCCGGATCCGCCTCCTCGGGGCAGAAGAGGTCCATGCGGTGGGTGCCCGGCACCACCTCCAGGCCGCCGTTGCCGCGGTCGACGCGGTCCAGGGCCAGCCAGGCGGCGACACAGGTGCCCGGCTCCACGCGGAGATAGAAGTTGTCCTGATGCAGGGCCTGGCCGCGGGCCCCGGGCGGCTTGAAGTAGAACATGCTCTGCGCTGCTATCGGCTCCTCGCCGAGGAGGGCGGCCACCGCCGTGGTGAGGCGGGCGTCGAGCAGCATCCGCCGGGCCGCGGCGCTGATCTCGTGGGGGTTCATGACCCGGGGATACTCGCCCAGCGGGTCGTAGTCCTCGCCGGGTCGGCGCGGGCGGGGTTCGAAGTGCCCGGGCACCCGGCCACCGGCGGGCAGGGCCATGAACTCCCGGCGCAGGGCCTCGGTCTCCTGCCGGGGGACCAAGGCCCGGGCGACGGTGGATCCGGTGCGGTGGAACTCCTCGATGTCCATGGTCCGACCGTAGGAGGACGGGGCGTGCCAGGCTATGCCCGTGCCCTCGGACGACATGCCTGATCCTGCTGCCCCGCTCCCGGACTCACCGCCCGCCGACGCGCTGGTCGTGGGCCGCTACGACCAGCGGCCCGGTTACGCCGTGCACCGCGCGGCGGGCTCCCGCAGCTGGCTGCTGCTGTGGACGGAAGGGGGCGCGGGCCGGGTGCGGCAGGGCGCCGCCCGCCTCCGCGCGGAGGCGGGCGACCTGGTGGTGCTCGCGCCCGGGGTCCGCCAGGAGTACCGCGTCGCCGAGGACGCCGGGGGCTGGCACTTCTGGTGGGTGCACTGCCGCATCCGCCCCGCCGCCCGGTCCTGGCTCGCCCCGCACGCGCGGGGCGACGGCTGCCACGCGGTGACCGGGGTGGCGCCCGCGGCCCGGCCCCTGATCACCGAGGAGCTGCGCCGGGTGCACGCCGACGCCCGCTGGAGCGGCGAGGGCGCCCCGCCACCGCCGGTCGCCGCGCACCACCGGGCGGTGCCCGCCGTGGCCGCCGCGCTGCCGCGCGCCGCGGAGCTGGCCCGCAACGGGGTCGAACGGGTCCTGCTGCTCACCACCTCGGTCACCGCCGAGGCCGAGGAGGGCGACCCCCGGGTGCGGCGGGCGCTCACCCTGCTGCGGGCCGATCCGGCCGCCCCGCACACCGTGGCCTCACTGGCCGCCGCGGTCGCGCTCTCGCCCTCCCGGTTCGCCCACCTCTTCACCCTGCACACCGGCCGCTCCCCCATGCGGGCGCTGCGCGAGGCCCGGCTGCGGCACGCGGCGCGGCTCCTGGAGAGCACCGCTCTGGACATCGGCCAGGTGGCCGCCGCCTCGGGTTTCGTCAGCCCCTTCCACTTCAGCCGGGCCTTCCGCGCCCACTACGGGGTGCCGCCCCGCCAGTTCCGCGGCTGACCGGGGCCGGGCGCGGGCGTCACAGCCCCGGGCCGCTGTCCGGCAGTACCTGCTCCGCCCAGATGATCTTCCCGCTGGCCGAGTAGCGGGTACCCCAGCGGCGGGCCAGCTGGGCGATCATGAACAGCCCCCGGCCGCCCTCGTCGGTGGTACGGGCGTGCCGCAGCCGGGGCGAGGTGCTGGTGCCGTCGGTGACCTCGCAGGTCAGCACGGACTGCCGGATGAGCCGCAGCCGGATCGGCTCGGCCGCGTACCGGATGGCGTTGGTCACCAGCTCGCTGACGATCAGCTCGGTGGTGAAGGCCATCTCCTGGAGCCCCCACTGCTCCAGCGCCTCGGCGGCCAGCGCCCGCGCCCTGGCCACCTCCGCGGGGTCGGCGCGCAGCTCCCAGGTGGCCATCTGCTCCTCGCTCAGCCCGTGCGGACGGGCGAGCAGCAGGGCGACATCGTCGGTACGGGCCTGGATCCCCATCCCCGCGAGGACGTCGTCGGCGGCGTCCTGGAGGTCGGGCCGGGCGCCGGCGAGGGCGGTCCGCAGCCGGGCGGTCGCCTCGTCCAGGTCGGTGTCGGCGGCGCGCAGCAGCCCGTCCGTGTAGAGGACCAGGGTGGCGCCCTCGGGCAGGGCGAACTCCACGGCCTCGAAGGGCAGCGCGCCGACGCCGAGCGGGGGCCCGGCGGGCAGTTCGGGGAAGGTGACGGTGCCCTCCGGCGAGAGCAGCGCGGGCGGTACGTGACCGGCCCGGGCGACGGTGCAGCGCCGGGTCGCCGGGTCGTGCACGACGTACAGGCAGCGGGCGCCGACCGCCGCGGTGGCCGCGCCCTCGACCTCCGGTTCCCCGGACTGCTCGTCGGCGACCCTGAGCACCAGGTCGTCCAGGTGGGCGAGGAGCTCGTCCGGCGGCAGGTCCATGTCGGCGAGGGAGTGCACCGCCGTGCGCAGCCGCCCCATGGCCGCGACGGCGTGGATGCCGTGGCCGACCACATCGCCGACGACCAGGGCGACCCGCGCGCCGGAGAGCCTGATCACGTCGAACCAGTCGCCGCCGACGCCCTCGTGCGCGGTGGCCGGCACATAGCGGTGGGCGACCTCCACCGAGGGCGGCACCGAGAGGATCTGCGGGAGCAGGCTGCGCTGGAGGGCCAGGGCGGTGCGGTGCTCGCGGGTGTAGCGGCGGGCATTGTCGAGGCAGACCGCGGCGCGGGAGACGAAGTCCTCGGCCATCGACAGGTCGTCGGGTTCGAAGGGGTCGCGGCGGTCGGAGCGGCAGAAGGTGGCGAGTCCGAGCACCTTGCCGCGGGCCCGCAGCGGCACCGCGAGCAGCGAGCGCACCGGATAGGTCAGCTGGACCGCGCTGCGCTGGGGATCGTGGCCGAGCCAGGAGAAGTCGCTGTCCGGTCCGGGCACCAGGAGCGCCCGGCCCTCGTGCATCGCCCGGCTCATCGGGGAGTCCACCGGGTAGTACGGGGCCGTACCCAGCTCGGTGACGATGTCGGCGTTGCCGGGCCGCACGCTGAGGTGGGCGATCCGGCGCAGCTTGCCGCCGGAGTCCGGGCCGGGCGTTCCGGCCGGTTCCTCGCTGCGCAGCACCGGTTCGAGGAGATCCACCACCGCGAAGTCGGCCATCCGGGGGACCGCGACCTCGGTCAGTTCCTCCGCGGTGCGCTGCAGGTCCAGGGTGGTGCCGATCCGGCTGCCGGACTCCATGAGCAGGTCCACGCGCTGCCGGGTCCGCCAGCGCTCGGTGATGTCGACGCCGGTGTAGCAGACCCCGAGCACCCGCCCCTCGGTGTCGTCGAGCCGCAGGCAGGAGGTGGAGAAGGCGTGCTCGCGGTGCGGGTCGGCGGGGACGTAGCCGCGGTACTCGAATTCGCCCACCGGCTCCCCGGTCCGCAGCACCTCCCGCAGCCGCCCTTCGAGCACCCCGGGGTCGAGGTCCGGCAGCACCTCGGCCATGGTGCGGCCGAGGCGCTGCGCGCAGCCGACCCCGGACATCGCGTCGAGGGCCGTGTTGGTCCAGACGTAGCGCAGCTCGGGGTCGAGGACGCCGATGCCGAAGGGCGCGTTCCGCAGGAAGCGCTCGACCACCGAGTGGCTGGTGCTCCACCAGGGGTTGCGCGCCATGTCCACCGCGGAGAGGTGCCAGTGGCGTCCGCCGTCCGCGGTCAGCGCGGTGGCCTGCACCCCGAGGACGAGCGTGCGGCCGTCCCGGTGCCGGGCGCGGAGCACCCCGGCGGGGTCGGGGCCCGGGTGCCGCTCGCTCAGGGCGGTGCGCAGGGCGCCGCCGTTCTCGCCCTCGGCGAGGAGTTCCGCGACCGGCCGCCCGAGGACCTCCCGCGCGCGCAGGCCGAGCAGTCCGGCCGCCGCCTCGGACCAGCCCGTCAGCACTCCGCTGTCGTCGCAGACGGCGGTGGCTGTTCTGGGCAGATCGAAGGGGGCGGCCGGCTCTCCGCCGCCCTTGAGGCCGGGCATGGGCAACCCTTTCGGAGGCAGATGCCCCAATTCTCCGGCCTGCCCGGCCTCGCTGCCACCCCCCGCCGCTCCCCCGGCCCGACCACCGCTCCCCTGCCCCTCCGCGGCGCCGCTCTCACTGCGCGTACGCGCCGCGTACTCTGTGCGACCGCTCTCCGGGGCAGGCGGCCGAGCGGATCAGGTTGATCGGGCGGATCAGGCGGAGATGCGGGCCTCCTCGGGGGTGACCGCGTGGGCGAAGGGGCGGCCGTCGACGTAACGGGCCAGTTCGTCGGCGGCAGCGGCGGCCATCCGGTGCAGTTCGGTGCCGAGGGAGCCGGCCACATGCGGGGTGAGGACGACGTTCGGCAGGTCGTACAGCGGTGAGTCGGGCGGCAGCACCTCGGGCACGGTCACGTCGAGGACGGCTTCCAGGCGCCCGGAGACCAGTTCCTCGGTCAGCGCCTCCTGGTCGACGAGCGAGCCGCGGGAGGTGTTGACGAGGGTGGCGCCGGTCGGCATCAGCGCGAGGCGGCGGCGGTCGAGGAGGTGGCGGGTCTCGGGGAGTTCGGGCGCGTGCACGCTCACCACGTCGCCGGCGGCGCAGAGTTCGTCGAGACCGACGGAGCGGGCGCCGAGCCGAGCGGCCTCCTCGGCGCCCACGTACGGGTCGTGCAGCAGGAGTTCGAGGTCGTGGGCGCGCAGCAGCTCCAGGACCCGGCGGCCGATCCGGGAGGCGCCGACGACACCGACCGTACGGCGGTAGTTGCCCGCGCGGCCGTAGGCGGCCTGCCAGTCGTGGGCGGCTCTGCGGCCGCGGTAGTCCTCGCGCAGCCGCAGGATCTGCTTATTGGCGAGCAGCACCGCGGCGACCGTGTACTCCGCGACCGGCAGGGCGTTCGCCCAGGCCGCGGAGGTGACATCGATGCCACGCTGCCAGCAGGCCTCGGTGATGTGGTGCTTGACCGAACCGGCCGCGTGGATCACCGCGCGCAGCCGGGGCGCGCGGGCGAGCACCTCCTCGTCCAGCGGCGGGCAGCCCCAGCAGCTGACGATGACCTCGGTCTCGCGCAGCGCCTCGACGGCCCGCGGGGTCCGGAAGTCGTCGGCGACGAAGCCCGGGTCGAGGTCGGCGAGGCTGGTCAGCCTGCGCATCGTGGCGGGGTCGATGAGCCGTCCCGCGAGGTCGGCGTGCATGGCGAGCAGGGCCCGCGGACGCCGTCGGCCGCCGGGCGCCGCGGCGGGCGCGGGCAGCGGGAGGGGGCTGTGCACGGAGGTCTCCCGAGGAGGGTGGGGGTGGGCCGCGGAGGTCTCGCGGGTGCCGGTCACTTGACGCTCCCCGCGGCCAGTCCGGCCTTCCAGAACCGCTGGAGGGCGAGGAAGGCGACGACGAGCGGGACGACGGCGAGCAGCGAACCGGTCACGACCAGCGGGTAGTACTCGGGGAAGGAGCGGGTCTGGGTGTTCCACGAGTAGAGCCCGAGGCTGACCGGGAAGAGCTTGGTGTCGGAGAGCATCACCAGCGGCAGGAAGAAGTTGTTCCAGATCGCGGTGAACTGGAACAGGAAGACGGTCACGAAGCCGGGCATCACCATCCGCAGCCCGATCGACCAGAAGGTGCGCAGCTCCGAGGCGCCGTCCATGCGCGCGGCCTCCAGGACCTCGCCGGGTACGTAGCCCGCGCAGAAGACCCGGGCCAGGTAGACGCCGAAGGGGTTCACCAGGGAGGGCACCAGGACCGCCCAATAGGTGTTGACCACGTCCAGCTCGGAGGCGAGCAGGTACATCGGCAGGGCGAGGGCCGTGGTGGGGACGAGCACCCCGAGCAGGACGAGGCCGAAGAGCTTCTCCTTGCCGGGGAAGTCGTAGACGTGGAAGGCGTATCCGGCGGCCACGCAGACCAGGGCGCACAGCAGGGCGCCGAACCCGGCGTAGAGCAGGGAGTTGAGGTACCAGCGGAAGTAGACCCCGTCGCCGGTCTCGGCGAGCCTGCCCAGGTTGTCGCCGAGGTTCCAGCGGGCGGGGGTCAGGGTCCGGCCGCCGAGCAGGTCCCCGGTGTTCTTCGCGGCGGCGGTCAGCAGCCAGAGCAGCGGGAAGAGGGTGTAGACGGTGGCGAGCACCAGGGCGCCGTTGACCGCGGTCTTCGACAGCGACCAGGGGCGGCGGCCGGGGGCCGGGGCGGGCGGCGG
Source organism: Streptomyces sp. SCSIO ZS0520 (assembly GCF_025643355.1). Taxonomy (NCBI): domain Bacteria; kingdom Bacillati; phylum Actinomycetota; class Actinomycetes; order Kitasatosporales; family Streptomycetaceae; genus Streptomyces; species Streptomyces sp. SCSIO ZS0520. The sequence goes on from NZ_CP092644.1 coordinate 1,175,277, forward strand.
CAGCGGGCGGCGGCGGCTCGGCTTCACGGGGGCGGTGGTGCTCATGCCCGGGCCTCCTTCGCCTTGGCAAAGCGGCCGCCGCCGAAGCGGGTGACGGCGAAGGAGAGCACGGCGGCGGTGAGCGCGAGCAGTACGGAGGCCGCGGCGGCCAGACCGTAGTCGTTGCGCTCGAAGGCAGCGGTGTAGGCGTACATATTGGGCGTCCAGGTGGTGACGACGCCGGGGGCCGCGTCGTGCAGAATCATCGGCTCGGTGAAGAGCTGGAGGGAGCCGATCACGGTGAAGAGCCCGACCATGGTCAGGGAGGCGCGGATCAGCGGGACCTTGATGCTGAGGGCGGTCCGCAGCGGTCCGGCGCCGTCGACCACGGCGGCCTCCAGGACCTCGCGCGGGATCGCCTGGAGCGCGGCGAAGAAGATGATGAGGTTGTAGCCGGTCCACTCCCAGAGCGCGATGTTGACGACGGCGGGCACCGGGTGGCCGAGCAGGTCGATCTGGTATCCGGCCGAGTCCAGCGCGCCGATCACCGGGCTGACGCCCGGGGTGTAGAGGTACATCCAGATCAGCGCGGCGATGATGCCGGGCACCGCGTGCGGCAGGAAGAGCGCGAGCTGGAAGAAGCGCCGGGCCCTGGCGAGCGTCGAGTCGAGGAGCAGCGCGAGGGCCAGGGAGAGGCCGATCATCAGCGGGATGTAGAGCACGCAGTACTGGGCGAGGGTGAGGAAGCCGTCCCGGAAGGCCTCGTCCTCCAGGGCCCGCCGGTAGTTCCCGAGGCCGGTGAACGCCTTCTCCACGCCGCCGAAGCCGAGCCCGGAGCGCTGCTCGCGGTAGAGGCTGAGGTGGATCGCGTAGCCGATCGGCACCAGGGTGCAGGCGGTGAACAGGAGGAAGAAGGGGGCCAGGAGCAGCAGCGGCGCCCCGAGGGGTCCGCGGCGGCGCCGGGGGGCCGGTCCCTCGGTGAGGGGAGCGGCCATCAGCGGCTCACCTCGATGCCGCGGTTCCTCAGTTCCTTCTCGGTGTCCCGCTGGGCGCGCCGCACGCTCGCGAAGAGGTCGCCGCCGCCGCTCTCGAGCTCGGCGAAGGAGTCCTTCAGGGAGTTGTTGGTGACGCCCATGACCGGGCCCCAGGTCCACCGCTCGTTGATGGACACGGCGCCCTTGCGGTTGAGGGCGTAGACGTCCTGCCCGCCGAGGAAGCCGGTCTTGAAGGCCTTCTGCGCGACCGGCACCAGCTGGGGGGCCGCCGGGTACGCGGAGGAGGTGCCGGTGGCGATACGGGCCTTGAACCCGGCCTCGGTGGTGGTCGCCCACTTGGCGAACTCCACGGCGGCCTCGGCGTGCTCACTGTCCTTGGCGACGGCGAAGGTGGTGCCGCCGACCATGCCGCTGGCGGGCTTGCCGTCCCAGCTGGGCAGCGGGGCGGCCCGCCACTTGCCGGACTGGTCGGGGACGGTCTCGCCGAGGACACCGGCGCCCCAGCTCGCGCCGAGGTAGCCGACGGTCTGGCCCTTCTGCAGCGAGGCGGTCCACTGCTGAGAGAAGGAGGGGGTGACCCGGATCAGGTCCTCGGAGATGAGCCGCTGCCAGAAGGCGGCGGTCCTGCGGGTGGCGCTCTGCTGGAAGTCGACCTTCCAGGAGTCCTTCCCGGTCTCGAACCACCGGGCGCCCGCCTGCCAGGCCATCGCCTCGAAGGCGCTCGCGTCGTCCGGGAAGAAGGTGGCGATACGGGCCTTCGGGTCGGCCTTCTTGATCTTCTCGGCGTCCGCGCGGAACTCCTCCCAGGTCTTGGGCGGGCTGCTGATCTTCGCCTTCTCGAAGACGTCCTCGCGGTAGTAGAAGGTCTGCGGCGCCACATCCAGCGGCAGCGCCCACTTCTTGCCCCCGAGCGTGGTCAGCTCCACGGCCTGCGGCAGGTACTGCCCCTCGACGTCCGGGGTGACGTACTCGCTGATGTCCCGCACCGCGCCCTGGCTCACGAAGTCCGGCAGCTGCGGGTACTCGACGTTGAAGACGTCGGGGGCGTTGCCCGCCTTCACCGCGTTGGAGAGCTTGGCGTAGCCGCCCGCGTTGCCGGAGGGGATCTCCTTGTAGTCGACCTTGATGTCCTTGTGGGAGGCGTTGAAGGCGTCGACGACCTCCTTGGTGCCCTTGGCCCAGCCCCAGAAGGTGAGGGTGACCGGCTTGCCGTCACCGGCGGCCGAGTCCTCGGAGCCGCCGCAGGCGGAGAGCGTCAGGCACAGGGCGGCCGCCGCGGCCACGGCGGCGGTGAGCACTTTCCGGCGGGAGGCCGGAGAGGAGGAAGAAGACGCAGAGGACACAGCACGGCTCCAGGGGGATTCACGAACGCCGGCAGTCCCTCGGCGCTCCGGAAGGCGATGTCAGGCTTGAATTGACCGCCATCCTGAAGCTCACATCGATCGACGTCAAGGTTTCGCGATCAGATGATCTGAAATGATCAGGCAACAATCCCGTCACCTCCCGCCAAGAGACCCGTTTCCCGGCGGACAACAGCGCTTATCAGGGAGGTTGCGGGCTGCTATCGTCAGATCAACTCGATCGTTTGATCGCTTACGCCGGAGTGTGCCGCCCGCTTCCCCACCCGCACCGCACCCCTTCTGACCGGCGCGGACACCGGCGGCGCCCGGACCGTCCGACAAAGGAAATGATCCATGCGGCTGCCCCCCGAGGACCGGAAGCTGAGCCCGTACACCGGCTGGACCAGGAGCCACTGGGAGGCGGCGGCCGACGCGATGCTCGCCGCGGTCGCCCCGCACGCCACTCCCGGCCAGGCACTGATCAACCTGCCGGGCCCGCGCCCGAGTTGGTCCGGACCGCGCTCCGACGGCCTGGAGGGGTACGCCCGCACCTTCCAGCTCGCCGCGCTGCGCGTCGCGGGCGCCGGGGGCGAGGACCCGGCCGGTCTCCTCGACCGGTACGCCGCGGGCCTGGACGCCGGCACCCGGCACCCCACCCGCGCACGCGAACTCACCGGCGGCGACGGCGAGTCCTGGCCGGTGATCACCGACCGCGGCCAGCCCATGGTGGAGGCCGCCACCATCGCGCTCGCCCTGCGGCTCACCCGCCCCTGGCTGTGGGACCGGCTGGACCAGGAGGTCCGCGAGCGGGCGGGCCGCTGGCTCGCCGAGGCCCTGCACCGCACCCCGCACGAGAACAACTGGTGGCTCTTCCCGCTCGCCGTCGGCGGCTTCCTCGCGGAGGCGGGCATCGAGACCGAGGCGGCCGAGGCGGCGATCGCCCGCGGCCTGGAGAAGATCGACGGCTGGTACCTCGGCGGCGGCTGGTACACCGACGGCCGCCCCCGCGCCTTCGACCACTACAACGGCTGGGCCATGCACCTCACCCCGGTGCTCCACGCCCACCTCGCCCGGGACCCCGCCCTGACGGCGCGGTACGGCGGACGGCTCGCCGCCTACCTGGGCGCGTACACCGGCATGTTCGGCGCCGACGGCGCCCCGGTCCACCAGGGGCGCTCGCTCAGCTACCGGTTCGCCGCCGCCGCGCCGCTGTGGGCCGGTGCGCTGACCGGGCGGACCCCGCTGGCGCCGGGCGCGACCCGCCGGATCGCCTCGGGGGCGCTGCGCTACTTCCTGGACCGGGGCGCGCTGGACGCCGAGGGCCGCCTCACCCTCGGCTGGCACGGCGCCCATCCACCCCTGGTCCAGCCCTACTCGGGCCCCGCCTCGCCGTACTGGTCCGCCAGCGGCTTCCTCGGCCTCCTGCTGCCGCCGGACCACCCGGTCTGGACCGCGACCGAGGAGCCGGGACCGGCCGAACTCGCCGACACCGCCCGGGGGTTGCCCGAGCCGGGCTGGCTGCTCCAGTCCACCGCGGCGGACGGGATCGTACGGCTGCACAACCACGGCAGCGACGACCAGCCCGCCGCCGAGGTGGCCCCCGACAACCCGCTCTACGCCGCGCTCGCGCACTCCACGGCGACCGGGCCGACCGACGGGCTCCCGGACAACCACTTCGGGCTGCGGGACGGGGACGAGGTCAGCGAGCGCGGCCGGATCGAGCCGCTCGGCGCGGGCCCGGGCTGGGCGGCCTCGGCGCACACGCCCCGGCTCGGCGGCCGCCCCCTGCCCGGGGTCGAGGTCACCTCGCTGAGCCTCGCGGACGGCGCCGAGGAGGTGCGCCTGCACCTGGTGTCCGGGGCCGCGCCCGACACCCCGGTGGTGTGCGGCGGTTGGGCCCCGGCGGGCGAGGAGCTGCGGACCGGCGCCGAGGACGGCACCGCCTGGGTGCGCGCCGGGGACGGGACGCACAGCGAGCTGCGCGGGCTGCTCGGTCTCGCCGGGGCCGAGGTGCGGACCGCGGAGTCCGGTACCGCCTTCGGCCCGCGGGCGGCGGTGCCGGTGCTGCACGGGGCGACCGGCGCGGGCGGCAGCCTCTTCCTCGCCGCGCTGCGGCTGACCGGCGCCGCTGCGCGGGACGCCGGGGAGCGGCCCCGGGTGCGGGTGACGCCGCGGCCCGAGGGCTGGTCCGTACGGGTGGACTGGCCCGGCGGCGGCAGCCACCGCGCCGAGGTCGCCGCGGGCTCGGTACGGGTGGCGCACTCCCCCGCGCCGCGGGTCGAGCCCGGCGGCTGAGCAGAGACTTCCCGGGCGCCCCTCGGGCCCGCGGCTCCTCGGGTCTCCGGGCGCCTCGAACCTGCGGGGCCTCAGGCCTCCCGTGCGCCCCGGACCGGCTCGCCGCAGGAGGCCCGCAGCTTGAGCGAGGGCAGCAACTCGACGTGCTGGACCGGGAGTTCACCGGAGGCGTCCAGGCGCCGCAGCAGGGCGTCGAGGGCGGTCGCGCCCACCGCCCGCTTGGGCGGCGCCACCGCGGTCAGCGGCGGCGCGGAGAGCGAGGCGAAGACGTCGTCGTAGGAGATGAGGGCCATGTCCTCGGGCACGCTGAGGCCGAACGAGCGCAGCAGGGGCGGGAGTTGGATGGCGTCCTGGTCGTTGTGGACGAGCAGGGCGCGCGCTCCGGAGGCGGCGGCCTCGGCGATCCGGGCGGCGACCTGCTGCCGGTCGACCGCGGAGCGGGGGTCGGCGGCGCTCGGCATGTCGATCACCGGCGCCCCGCGCAGGCCGAGTTGCTCCACCGCCTGGGCGTAGCCCGCGCGCACCTCGTAGGCGGTACGGGTGTCGTCGCGGGCGGCGAGCAGCACCGAGCGGTGGCCGAGCCCGGCGAAGCGGCGCAGGGCGAGCAGGACGCCGTGCCGGTGGTCGGAGCAGACCGCGTCCAGCTCGGCGGCCGGGCTCGCGGGCGCCGCCCTGCGCTCCACCAGGACGGCGGGCACCGGCAGTTCACCGAGCCAGTCGCTCTCGTCGAGGCCGGTCCTGGGCTTCCAGTTCGGGGTGAGCAGCAGCCCGTCCACCTCCGATTCGAGCAGCCGCTCCACCTGGGCGCGGTCGTCGCCGGAGTCGTAGGGGGCGATGCCTAGGACCACCCGGGCACCGGCGGCCGCGGCGGCCGCGCTGGCGCCCGCGACCACCTCGTCGAAGTAGGAGCCGAGGGTCGGCACCAGCATGCCGATCAGCCGTTCGGCGCCGCCCCCGGCGGTCGCGGCACCGCCCTCGGGCAGCGCGACCGCCCCGTGGGTGCGCAGCAGCCTGCCCTCGTCCGCCAGCGCGGCGACATCCCGGCGCACGGTGACCGCCGGGATCTCCAGGCGGCTCGCCAGATCCACCACCCGTACGCTGCCGAGCCCGCGTACGGCTTCGAGGATGCGCCTGCGACGGTCCTGCGCCGAACTGCTCATCGGGCCCCTTCCGTGGTCCTCGCCGAGCCGCGGTCCGCCGCCGCTCGCCGCGCTGCCGGGGACGATCCTGCACCGCTCGTCCTGACGACCGGCAGCCCGGGTCAGAAAAGATACCCGATCATTTACCAGTCGTTTGATCGCTTGTCGATCGACTTGGTCAGAACCGTTGACTCGATCGAATGGCCGATTTTACGTTGTGGGACATTCACCGTCCCCTCCCTCCGGGAGTCCCATGATGCTGCTCTCCCTCAGACGGGCCGCCGTGGCCGGCCTCGTCCTCGCGGGCGCGCTCGCCGCCCCCGAGGCCGCCGGCGCTCCGGCCGCCGCCGACCGATACCTCGACTGCTCGGCCTCCACAGCGGGTTCCGGCAGCGAGCAGAGCCCCTGGAACAGCCTCGCCCAGGCGAACGGCCACACCTTCGGCCCCGGCGACCGGCTGCTGCTCAAGCGCGGCGCCACCTGCGAGGGGACCCTGAAGCCGAAGGGCTCGGGCAGCGCGAAGGCCCCGGTCCTGCTGGCTCCGTACGGTGCGGGCTCCGCCCGGCCGGTGGTCGCGGGCGAGGCGGCCGGCACCGAGAAGGCGGCGGTGCACCTCTACAACGTCGAGCAGTGGGAGATCTCCGGCATCGAGATCACCTACCGGGACACCGGCGCCACCAAGCGCGAGCGCAACGGCCTCCTGGTGGAGATCGAGGACCTGCCGGACGGGGTCGGCAGCCACTACCGGGTGGACGACGTCTACGTGCACGACGTGAACGGGGACGCCACCAAGCAGAGCAACGGCATCCAGTTCCGGGTCAGCGGCACGAGGACCCCGACCAACTTCGACGACGTCCTGGTCAGCGACTCCCGTATCTCCCGGGTGGACCGGGAGGGCCTGACCAACTACAGCACCTGGATGTGCCGCCCGGAGTACGGCACCGGGGACGGCTGCGGCAGCAAGGTGAACTGGCGGGCCAACACCCGGATCGTCTTCCGCGGCAACACGATCAACGACACCGGCGGGGACGGGATCGTGGTGCGCGCGGCCGAGAAGGCGCTCGTGGAGCACAACACCGCCTACGACCTCGCGATGCGCCCGATGGGTGCCAACGCCGGTATCTGGACCATCAATTCGGACCACACCACGATCCAGCACAACGAGGTCCACCACGTCCGGCGGCTGAAGGACAACAACGACGGCATGGCCTTCGACGCCGACTACGGCAACAAGGGCGCGCTCTTCCAGTACAACTACAGCCACGACAACGAGGGCGGCTTCATGCTGTTCTGCGGGGCCTGCGGGGCGGGCTCCAGCGCCACCGGCACGGTCGTGCGCCACAATCTGAGCGTCGGGGACAAGAGCCGCTGGCTGTTCGCGGTGGGCGAGAAGGACGCGCAGGTCCACCACAACACCGCCTATCTGCCGAAGGGTTCGACGACGGCGATCATCCAGCAGGGCGCCGGTTCCTCCCTCACCCGGCTGAGCGGCAACGTCTTCCACAACCTCGGCTCCGGCGGGTACACCGGCTTCGGCGACAACGCGTACCGGCCCGGCGACTTCACCTGGCGCGGCAATGTCCTCTCCGGCAACCACCCGGCCGATGAGCCCGCCGACCCGCTGAAGGTCACCGCCGACCCCCGCTTCGTCGAGCAGGACGGGCGCGCGGCCGCCGACTACAAGCTCGCCGAGGGCTCCCCCGCCCGGGGCGTCGGACCGGTACTCGCGGACGGCGGCGAGGACTACTTCGGCACCCCCCTGCCGCGGGTCTGCCACCCCGACGCCGGTTTCCACCAGGCGAGCACGGTGGACGACGCCCAGTGCACCCCTGGCACCCTGATCCGCAACGGCAACTTCGAGACCGGCTCGCTGAGCCCGTGGACCACCTACGGCGGCACCGCCCTCGACTCCGGCGCCCACCGAGGCAGCGGCGCCGTACGCACCGGCCGCTCCCCCGCCGCCGCCGAGCAGGTGGTCGCACTCGAGCCGGGCGCCACCTACCGGCTCACCGGCTGGGGCCGCGTCTCGACCCCGGGCACCGAACTCTCCCTGGGCGCCAAGGCCTACGACGACCAGGGCTCGACCGTACGCACGGCCTTCACCGGCACCGCGTACCGGGAGGGCTCGGTGCGCTTCACCACCGGGGCGGACACGAGCACCGCACGGATCTACTGCTATGCCCGCGGCGGCGAGGGGAACGGCTTCTGCGATGACGTCGGTCTGGTGAAGGAGTGAGGGCGGGGTGCCGGTGAGCCGTTGACAGCAAGCAAGCCCCGAATCCCCCGCGCGTACGGGGGATTCGGGGCTTGTCCGCCGTCAATGGCCAGGGACAGGGGCAGGCTCACAGCACGTGCGCCGCATACCTCTCCGCCGTCTCCGCCAGGACGGCCGCGCCCTCGCGCTCCCACTGGGCCTCGTTGAAGATCTCCACCTCGGCGGGGCCGGTCCAGCCCGCCGCGGTGACCGCCGCGTGGAACCAGCGGAAGTCGACGCTGCCGTCGCCGAGTTGACCGCGGCCGAGCAGTACCCCGGCGGGCAGCGGGGTGATCCAGTCGGCGAGCTGGAAGGAGGCCAGGCGGCCGCCGGCGCCGGCCCGGGCGATGTCCTCGCCCGCCCGGTCGTCCCACCACAGGTGGTAGGTGTCGACGACGACGCCGACCTGCTCGGCGGGGAAGCGCTCCGCGAGGTCGAGCGCCTGGCCGAGGGTGGAGACCACGCAGCGGTCCGCGGCGTACATCGGGTGCAGCGGTTCGATCGCGAGGCGCACCCCGGCCGAGGCCGCGTACGGGGCGAGGACGGCGAGGGCGTCCGCGACCCGCTCCCGGGCGGCGCCCAGATCCCGGTCGCCCTCGGGCAGGCCGCCGGAGACCAGGACCAGGGTGCCGGTGCCGAGCGCCGCCGCCTCGTCCACCGCGCGCCGGTTGGACTCCTCGGCGGCGGCCCGGGCGGCCGGGTCGCGGTCGGTGAAGAAGCCGCCGCGGCACAGGCTGGTGACGGTGAGCCCGGCCTCGCGCACCAGCCGGGCCGCCGCCTCGACCCCGTACTTCTGCACCGGCGCCCGCCACAGGCCGACGCCGCCGATGCCCGCCCGGGCGCAGCCCTCGACCAGTTCGGGCAGCGACCACTGGCGGATGGTCTCCTGGTTGATGCTGAGGCGGGAGAGGTCGGGCGGGTTGCTCATCGGGGTACTCCGTGGACGTGCAGCAGGGCGGACATCCGCGCCTCGGCGAGCTGCGGGTCGGGGAACAGGCCGAGGGTGTCGGCGAGTTCGTAGGCGCGGGCCAGGTGCGGCAGGGAGCGGGCCGAGTGCAGCCCGCCGACCATCGTGAAGTGGGACTGGTGGCCGCCGAGCCAGGCGAGCAGGACCACGCCCGTCTTGTAGAAGCGGGTCGGCGTCGCGAAGAGGTGGCGGGCGAGCGGGGTGGTCGGGTCGAGGAGGGACCGGAAGCGCTCGGCGTCCCCGGTGTCCAGGGCCCGTACCGCCTCGGCGGCGAAGGGCGCGAGCGGGTCGAAGACGCCGAGCAGGGCGTGGCTGAAGCCCTGCTCGTCACCCGCGATCAGCTCCGGGTAGTGGAAGTCGTCGCCGGTGTAGCAGCGCACCCCGACCGGCAGCCGCCTGCGCAGGGCGATCTCGCGGTCCGCGTCGAGCAGCGAGACCTTGATGCCGTCCACCTTGTCGGGGTGCTCGGCGAGCACGGCGAGGAAAGAGTCGGTGGCGGCGTCGAGGTCCGTCTCGCCCCAGTAGCCGTCGAGTTGAGGGTCGAACATCGGCCCGAGCCAGTGCAGGACCACCGGTTCGGCGGCCTGGCGCAGCAGCGAGCCGTAGACCTTCAGATAGTCCTCGGGGCCCTGGGCCGCGGCGGCGAGCGCGCGGGAGGCCATCAGGACGGCCTGGGCTCCGCAGCCCTCGACGAAGGCGAGCTGCTCCTCGTAGGCGGCGGTGACCTCGGCGAGGGTGTGCGGTCCGGGGCCGAGCTGGTCGGTGCCGACCCCGCAGGCGAGCCCGCCGCCGACCGCGCGCGCCTCGGCGGCCGAGCGCCGGATCAGCTCCTTGGCGCCCGCCCAGTCCAGGCCCATGCCCCGCTGCGCGGTGTCCATCGCCTCGGCCACCGCGAGGCCGTGCCCCCACAGATGGCGGCGGAAGGCGAGGGTGGCGTCCCAGTCGACGGCCGCCGGGTCGTCGGGGCCGGTGTCGGCCAGCGGGTCGGCGACCACATGGGCCGCGGAGAAGACCCGCCGGGAGGCGAGCGGCGGTCCGCCGGGGGCGAGGGTGAGCGCCCGTCCGCTGGGCCGGTAGTCGCGCAGGGAGCCGCCCGGCGCGGGGAGTCGCAGGGTCACAGCGTCAGCTCCGGTACGTCGAGGCGGCGGCCCTCGGCCGAGGAGCGCAGGCCGAGTTCGGCGAGCTGCACCCCGCGGGCGCCCGCGAGCAGGTCCCAGGACCAGGGCTCGTCGAGGACGACGTGCCGCAGGAACAGCTCCCACTGGGCGCGGAAGCCGTTGGTGAACTCGGTGTTGTCCGGGACCTCCTGCCACTGGTCCCGGAAGGACTCGGTGACCGGCAGATCGGGGTTCCACACCGGCTTGGGGGTCGCCGAGCGGTGCTGCACCCGGCAGTTGCGCAGCCCCGCCACCGCGGAGCCGTGGGTGCCGTCGACCTGGAACTCCACCAGCTCGTCGCGGTTGACGCGCACCGCCCAGGAGGAGTTGATCTGGGCGACGGCGCCGCCCGCCAGCTGGAAGACGCCGTACGCGGAGTCGTCGGCGGTGGCCTCGTAGGGCGCGCCCCGCTCGTCCCAGCGGCGCGGGATGTGGGTGGCGGTGAGCGCCTGCACGGTGGTGACCCGGCCGAAGAGCTCGTGCAGCACGTACTCCCAGTGCGGGAACATGTCGACCACGATGCCGCCGCCGTCCTCGGCGCGGTAGTTCCAGCTGGGGCGCTGCGCCTGCTGCCAGTCGCCCTCGAAGACCCAGTAGCCGAACTCCCCGCGCACGGACAGGATCTCGCCGAAGAAGCCGCCGTCGATCAGGCGCTTCAGCTTGAGCAGGCCCGGCAGGAAGAGCTTGTCCTGGACGACGCCGTGCTTGACGCCCGCCTCGTCGGCGAGCCGGGCGAGGGCGAGGGCCCCGGCGAGCGTGGTGGCGGTGGGCTTCTCCGTGTAGAGGTGCTTGCCGGCCGCGATCGCCTTCTTGAGCGCCTCCTCGCGGGCGGCGGTGACCTGGGCGTCGAAGTAGATGTCGATGCTGTCGTCGGCGAGCACGGCGTCCAGGTCGGTGGACCACTCCCCGAGGCCGTGCCGCCCGGCGATCTCGCGCAGCGCGTGCTCACGCCGCCCGACGAGCACCAGCTCCGGCCAGAGGGTGTCCCCGCCGCCGAGGTCGAGCCCGCCGTCCTCGCGCAGGGCGAGCAGGGACCGGACGAGGTGCTGGCGGTACCCCATCCGGCCGGTCACGCCGTTGAGGGCGATACGGATCGTTCTGCGCGCCATGTCTGGACCTCACTCACCGGATAGAAAGCGCTTTCTACATGCGTACGCTAGCCCCTCGCGGAGCGGTGGACAAGCGTGGGGGCGGACGCGGGCGGCGCGGAGGGGCGCGGGGCGCCCGGGGCACGGAGAGGCCGGTCGGCGGCACGGTTCCTCGGCCCGGGCCGGATCGCCCCGGCCCGGCCTGAGGCCCTAGGTCCCGAGGTCCTGCTCCGCCCAGACCACCTTCCCGGTGGCGGTGCGGCAGGAACCCCAGCTGCGGCAGAGCATGTTGATGAGCTGCAGGCCGCGGCCGCCCTCGTCGCTCACGTCCGCGTGCTGGATCTGCGGCAGGTCGGGACCGCTGTCGGAGACCTCGACCACCAGGCGTTCGCCGCGCAGCAGCCGCAGCTGCCCGGGGCCCTTGCCGTAGCGCAGCGCGTTGCCGACCAGCTCGCTGACCACCAGCTCGGTGACGTCGGCGAGCTCGTCGAGGTCCCAGGCGGCGAGCTGCTCGGTGACCCGGCGGCGGGCGGTGGAGGCGGCGGTGCCGTCGCCCGGCAGCTCCCAGACCCGCAGCTCGGTACCGGCGGGCGGGGCCTGGCGGGCGACCAGGAGCACCGCCTCGTCGAAGCGGGACTCGCCGGTGGGCGCGGAAGCGAGCAGACCGCCCTCGTCCAGGCGCCCGATCGCGAGGTCCTCGGCGGCCTCCCGCAGGCGCTCCAGCTGGATGTGCACATCGTCCTCGCGGGTCTTCACGAGCCCGTCCGTGAAGAGCACCAGACGGCTGTCCGGCGGCACCGGCACCCGCAGCGGGTCGTACGGGATCACGCCCGCCCCGAGCGGCGCGCCGACCGGCACCGGCAGGAAGGCGGCGGCGCCGGACTCCTCGCGCAGCAGGGGCGGCGGGTGGCCCGCGCTGGCCAGGGTGTAGCTGGAGTCGGCGGGGTCGTAGACGGCGCACAGGCAGGTGGCGACCTGCTCGTCCTCCAGGTCGCGGGTGGCCATCTCCAGGCGGGCGAGGACCCGCTCCGGTGCCATGTCGAGCATCATCAGGGTGCGGGCGACGGTGCGCAGCCGCCCCATGGTGGCCGCCGCGGGCAGCCCGTGGCCCATCACGTCGCCGACCATCAGGGCGGTGCGGCCGCCCGGCAGCGCCATCACGTCGTACCAGTCGCCGCCGACCCCGCGGGCGTCCATGGCGGGGGCGTAGTCGGCGTGCACCCGCAGGCCCGGGGTGTGCGGGGTGGCGCGCGGCAGCAGGCTGCGCTGGAGGGTGACCACGTGCTCGCGCTCGCGGCCGTACAGGCGGGCGTTGTCGATGAACACCGCGGCCTTGGAGGCGAGTTGCTCGGCGAGGGCCAGGTCGGTGGTGCTGAAGGGCGGGCTGCCCTGGGCGCGGACGAAGTCGGCGGTGCCGAGGAGGACGCCGCGGGCGATCAGCGGGACGGCGAGGTAGCTGTGCACCCCGGTGCGGCGCATCTTGTCGGCGGCGCTGTCGGTCGGGGCGACCCGGTCGAAGTCCTCGTCGGCCATCCGGCTGACCAGGACCGGCTTGCCCTGCCGCAGGCAGTAGCGGTGCAGCAGGGTCTCGCGCTTCATCTCGGTGCGGACGATGGTCTCGCCGACCGGGGTGGGCTCCAGGGAGGCGAGGGAGTCCACGGCCTGGACCGCCATGGCGCGGCTGTCGGGGATGCCCGCGCCGGTCCAGCGGGCGCCCTCCTCGCCGCGCAGCACCGCTTCGAGGAGGTCGACGGCGGCGGCGTCGGCGAACCGGGGCACGATGAACCGGGCCAGCTCCTCGGCGGTGCGCTCCAGGTCGAGGGTGGTGCCGATCCGGGTGCTCGCGAGGTTCAGCCAGGCGAGCCGGGAGCGGGTGGTGAACTGCTCGGTCCCCGCCCCGCGCCCGCGCCGGAAGCGCAGGCTCCGGCCGGTGGAGTTGTGGGTGGTGGAGGCATTCTGCGCGGCGAGCCGACTGGTCAGTCGCCGATTGCGGCTGCCGCCGTTCACCGTCCTGTCCTCCCCGTCACTGTCGCGGGCGCCCCCGCCCTTTCGAGTGTGCGCCCGAACCGGCGCGGATGCCTGCCGTGCCCGGCGGGGCCCTTCGGTACGCGGACACTCATCGTAACCGCGCCACCCGGAAGTGATCCCCTGGCTGCACGGCGGGATTCCCGCGGATATCGGGCCGCGGGCACCGGGCGGCCGGTGCGGGCCGCCGCGGCCGCGCCCCGCTCAGGCCGCCTCGTACTCGCTCTCCAGGGACTCCTTGAGCCGTGCGAGGGTCACCCGCATCGTCCTGCGGTTGTGGGCGGACCGGTCGCGTACGCCGCTGACCAGGGTGCTGAGGACCCACATCAGGGGGCCGCGCTGGTCCACCCAGGTCTCGGTGACCTCGGTGGAGCGGCCGTCCGCGGTGGGGGCGAAGGCGTAGCTCCACTCGGCGACCGGCAGGCCCACGCCCCGCACCTCGAAGGTGAACCGCCGGCCGGGCTCGGCGGCCGTGACGGTGCACCGGGTCGACCAGGGGGGCCGCCGGGCGACGGCGTTGCGCCCGGTGAAGCGGTCGCCCGCCTGGAGCCCGGCGGCGCCGACGTCCTTGACCTGGGCGCCGGTGCACTCGGGGCTCCAGCGGCCCATGTCGCCGACGTTCGCGACGGCCCGGTAGACGGCCTCCGGGGGCACGGCGATACGTATCGACTCCGAAACCGGCTGCTCCATGGATGCGGTCCCTTCCCTTCCTCGGCCGCGGTGGCCCCGCTCTGCCGCCGCACAGGTGACGCGGCCCCCGAAGGCTCACCCGTGAAGCGCCCCGGGGCAAGGGGTCGTGGCGGACGCCACGTTCCTGATGGAGCGTCAACTTCTGGGCGGGGCACGGGAAGTGGGGTCCCGCACCACCCGCCGGGCCGGTTCACCTGGTACGGAACACCTCGGCCCGCACCCTTGACGGGTCCCGGGGCCGCCCCTAGCTTCGCTTCATCTTTCGCAGGCAGAGCGGGCGATCGACGGGACCCTGAGTCGAAGTGGTGAAGCCATGGCAGTGATCAGACGACGTACCCTCCTGTCCGCCGTGGGCGGCGCGGCCGTGGCCTCCGGCGCCGCGGTCCAGGGCGCCGCCGCGAGCGGGGCACCGGCCGCGGCGGGTCCGGCGCCGCTGGCGCCCGGCCCGCACGACGCGCGGATCGGCGCGCTCCTGAAGCGGATGACCGTCGAGGAGAAGCTGGGCCAGCTCCAGCAGCTGCCGTGGACCTGGGACACCGGGCCCGGCGGCGGCGAGACCAAGGAGATCGAGGACGCGGCGCGGGCCGGCCGGCTCGGTTCGGTGCTGAGCATCCTCGGCGCCGAGGCGACCAACGCGCTCCAGCGGATCGCGGTGGAGGAGTCCCGGCTCGGCATCCCGCTGCTCTTCGGCCTGGACGTGATCCACGGATTCTGGACAACGTTTCCCATTCCGCTCGCCCAGGCCGCCAGCTTCGACCCCGAGGTCAGCGCCCTGGACGCCGAGGTCTCCGCGCGGGAGGCCCGCTCCAACGGCGTGCACTGGACCTTCGCCCCGATGATGGACGTCACCCACGAGCCGCGCTGGGGCCGGATCGCCGAGGGCAACGGCGAAGACCCGTACCTGACGGCCGAGTTCGCCGCCGCGAAGGTCCGCGGCTACCAGGGCAAGAACCTGCGGGCGAAGGACCGGGTGGCCGCCTGCGCCAAGCACTTCGTCGGCTACGGCGGCGCCGAGGGCGGCCGGGACTACAACACCGTCGACGTCTCCGAGTCGCGGCTGCGCAACCACTACCTGCCGCCCTTCAAGGCCGCCCTGGACGCGGGCGCGGCCACCGTGATGGCCTCCTTCAACACCGTCAGCGGGGTCCCCGCGCACGGGAACACCCACACCCTGACCCAGATCCTCAAGCGGGAGTGGAAGTTCGGCGGGGTCGTGGTCAGCGACTGGACCGGCGTTCAGGAACTGATCCCGCACGGCTTCGCCGAGGACGGCGCGGACGCGGCCCGGCTCACCCTGAACGCCGGGGTGGACATGGAGATGACCAGCACCCATCTCGTCGACCACGGTGCGAAGCTGCTCGCCCAGGGCGCCATCAGCCGGGCCCGGCTCGACGAGGCGGTCACCCGGATCCTGCGCCTGAAGTTCACCCTCGGCCTCTTCGAGAAGCCGTACGTGGACGAGTCCGAGGCGATCGACGAGCCGAGCGCGAAGGCGCGGGCGGCGGCCCGGCAGACCGGCGCCCGTTCCATGGTGCTCCTCAAGAACGAGGACGGGGCGCTGCCGCTGAGCACCTCGGTGGGCTCGATCGCGGTGGTCGGCCCCTTCGCGGACTCGGCCGATCTGCTGGGCACCTGGGTCATCCCCAAGGCGCAGGAGCGCTTCCCGGCCGGGAAGATCCTGGACGCGGTGAAGAAGGCCGCCCCGAAGGCGAAGGTCACCCACGCCCGCGGCACCGACCCCGAGGGCGAGGACACCGGCGGCATCGCGGCGGCGGTCGCCGCGGCGAAGGCGGCCGAGGTCACCGTCGTGGTGGTCGGCGAGCCCGCGGCGATGAGCGGCGAGGCCGCGGCGCGCAGCGACATCACCCTGCCCGGCGCCCAGGAGAAGCTGATCGAGGCGGTGGCGGCGACCGGCCGCCCCTACGTGGTGGTCCTGGTCAACGGCCGCCCCCTGGTCCTCGGCGACTGGCTGGCGAAGGCACCGGCCGTCCTCGAGGCCTGGCACCCGGGCGTCGAGGCGGGCAACGCGGTCGCGGACGTCCTCTTCGGCAAGGTCAACCCGGGCGGGAAGCTGCCGGTCACCTTCCCGCGCTCGGCCGGGCAGATCCCCGTCTACTACAACCACGAGAACACCGGCCGCCCCTACGACCCGGAGAACAAGTACACCTCCAAGTACCTGGACCTGGCGCACGGTCCGCGCTTCCCCTTCGGCCACGGGCTGAGCTACACCCGCTTCGAGGTGGGCGCCCCGCGCCTGGGCGCCGACCGGATCTCCGCCGCGGCGCTGCGCGGCGGGCGCACGGTCGAGGTCACGGTCAGCGTGCGCAACACCGGCAAGCGCGCCGGGGACGAGGTGGTGCAGCTCTACGTGCACGACCTCGCGGCGAGCCTGGCCCAACCGGTGCGCAGGCTGCGCGGGTTCCGCCGGGTCACCCTGGAGGCGGGCGAACGCACCACGGTCCGCTTCGCGCTGGGCGCCGAGGACCTCGGCTTCTGGACCAACTCCCCCGAGGGCGAGTTCCTGGTCGAGCCGGGCGCGATCGACGTGTACGCGGGCGCCAGTTCGGCCACCGAGCAGAAGCGGACACTGCGGATCACCTGAGGGCGGCGGGGCCGCACCATCCGAGGACGGTGGATCCGCGTGACCTGAGGCGGGGTCCGCCCGGCGCGATGCCGGGCGGACCCCGCCTCAGGGGTCTCGGGGGCTCAGGGGCTCCGGGACCTCAGGAATCGGCCCGCTCGGTCGGCGGCGTCAGCGTCCGGCCCTGACCCCCGCCTCGCCGACCGGCACCGTGGTGCGCACCCGGTGCGCCAACTGCGCCGTACCGGCCGCGACATCGACGGTGTACGCCTCCAGGGTGAGCGCCTCGGCGCTCGCCCGCAGCAGCATGAACCCCCGGGCGGCGAAGTCCTGCCAGGCCGCCGGGTGCGTGAAGTGGGCTGTGCCGTCACCGGACTTGGCGGCCGCCCCGCAGACCACCGGCCGGGTGCCGCCGGTGCGCACGGTCGGCTCCAGGATCTGCAGGGTGTGGTCGTGCCCGGACATGATCAGGTCGGCCCGCCCGCAGACCACCTCCTCGTACAGCTCCTTGAGGTGGATCCCGCTGGTGTAGTCCCCGAAGGTGAAGCCGTCGTACGAACCGGCGCTGCCGTGCTTGCCGTTGTTCAGGTACGGGTGGTGGCTGAGCACGATCTTCCAGCGCGCCCGGGAGGCGGACAGCGCCCCGTCCAGCCAGGCCCGCTGCTCGCGCATGTACGGACCGTCCCAGTGGTAGTACGGGTCGAGCTGGATCACCGAGGAGGCCACCGGGTTGGAGTCGATCCCGAAGAACTCGACCAGCGGCGCCCCGCCCTCGGGCAGCGCGACCTGGTAGTAGCGGCTGGGCATGTACCAGCGCGAGGAGGTCCGGGCGTAGGCCACCTCGCGGTCGCCGCGGGAGGGGTCGCCGCCGCTGCCGGGGATGAGCCCGGAGCAGTCGTGGTTGCCGAGGACCATCAGCCAGGGCACGTCGATACCGGTGTTGGGCGCCTCGAACTTCTCCTGGAACTCGGAGTCGTCGTCGGACTCGGGGCCGTTCTCGTAGATGTTGTCGCCGAGGCCCACGGCCAGCTGGACCCCCTCGGCGCGGCAGACCTCGCGGGCGGCGGCCGCCACCGCGTACTGCTCCTCGGCGCCGGTCCCGGCGTCCCCGGTGACCAGGACGGCGAACTCCCCCGCGCTGTTCGGCGCGGTGGGGAGCGGGAACTTCTCCACCGCCGCCCGTCCGGCGGCCGCCGCCGGGAAGCCCGTGGCGCCCGGCAGCACGGTGAGCGCGGCCGCGCCCGCCACCGCCCCGCCGAGCAGCGAACGGCGCCCCACCAGGCGCGCGGTGCCGCCGGGGGCCTCCCCCGGCGCCGGGGCCTCCCCCGCCGCCGCCTTCGCGTCCAGCCACTGCCGCTCGGTCATGTCCGCGCTCGGCGGTATCAGGTCATCGCACATGGCGACTTTCTTCTCATGCCGACCGCCACGGCTGATGGCGAATCCATGAAGAGAGCGTGTACGTGGCGTGTGCCCCGGGGTCCTGGCGCCAACTACGGGTAGTCCCGGGGCACTTGGCGCGGCACCGGCGCCATTTTCTGCGTATGCGTAGCCGATGCCCTCCTGATTGTCGTGCCCATGAGCACACGAGCAGAGTGCTCGTCACCCGGCCGACCCGCGGCGACGACCACGGCCCGTGCGGCGCGCCGGAGACGGACAGGAGCACACCCCCCATGAGTGCACACCCACGCGCGCTGCGCCTCGCCCTGGGCCTCGCGGCGGTGGCCACGGCCGCCGTGCTGCCGACCACCGCCGAGGCGGCCGCCGCGGGCAGCCCCCACACCGCCGTCGCCGCCTACGCCCAGGGCGGGGACACCGGCGGCGGGGACTTCTCCGAGCTGGTCCTGCGGGCGGCCCGCGCCAAGCAGGCCGCTCAGCCCGGACTCCAAACCGTGACCCTCACGTACAACGACTCGGCGGCGCCCGGCTACCAGGAGATCATCGACGCCAGCACCGAGATCTGGAACAGCTCGGTGAGCAATGTGCGGCTGGAGGAGACCGACGGCAAGGGCGACTTCCTCTACCGCGAGGGCGAGGGCCAGGGTTCGCACGCCAGCCGCGACGGCGGCTTCGTCTACCTGGACAGCAGGCAGATGGCCGACGAGGGCTTCGACCCCACCCGCGTCGTCGCACACGAGACCGGGCACATCCTGGGCCTGCCCGACCACTACGCGGGCCCGTGCAGCGAGCTGATGTCCGGGTACGGCGGCGGCGCGGGTCCCGACTGCGCCAACTCCCGGCCCGACGCGGACGAGCGCGCCGAGGTGGACCGGATCTGGGCCGGACGGTGACGGCGCCGCCCCGGGCAGCGGGCCGGTGGCGGCTCCCGGGGGCGCGGACGGCCCGGCGCCCGGCGCCGGGCACGCCCTGAGCGGCTGAACGGACCGCGCCGCGGGGGCGGCCACCCACGCCCCCGCGGCCGGAGCCGCTCACGGCGGAAGGCGCCGGTGGACGGGAGACTCCTCACCCGTGCACCGGCGCCTTCGGGTTCCGGGGAGTTCGGGAGGACTCCTCACCCCTGCGCCGGAGCCTTCGGGTTCCGGGTGGTTGCGGAGCCGGGGGTTCAGGCCCGGGCGTCCGGAGCGTCCCGTCTTCCGGCGGCGCCCTGGTCCGGCGGCTCGGGGGGCAGTGCGGCGAGCCCCGCCCGGGTCTGCGCCCCGGTCTTGCGCATGGCGTGCGCGATGTGCTGCTCGACGGTGCGCGGCGACAGATGCAGCGTCAGCGCGATCTCCCGGTTGGTCAGGCCGGAGGCGGCGAAGCGCGCGACCTCCTCCTCGCGCGGGGAGAGCCGGCCGCCGTAGCTGGGCCTGCCGCGCGGGCGGCGCTCCTCGGGCGGCTGGAGGTCGCGCAGCACCGCGCGCACCCGTGCCGCGTCCCAGAGCGCGCCGAGTCCGCTCAACTCGGCCACCGCGCGCTGGAGTTCGCCGAGCGCCCGGTCCGTCCCCGCGGCGGCGGCGAGGGTACCGGCCCGCTCCGTCGCGAGCGCCGCCAGATAGGGCCGGGGCAGCGCGGCGAAGGCGGCACCGGCACCGCGGAAGCGGCCGACCGCCTCGGCCACCTCGCCCTCGGCCTCGGCCAGCGCTCCCCGGCACCACTCCAGGGCGGCGCTCGCCGCGGGGGCGTCCCTGCCCTCCAGGCCCGCCGCGAACTCCTCGGCCATCGACCGGGCCTGCTCCCGCTGCCCCATGCCGAGCACGGCGTCCAGGGCCCAGGGCGCCGACTCGGCGGCCCACACCCAGACGCCCTTGGCACGCAGCCGCCGCCAGGCCACGGCCGTCTCCCCGGCCGCCTCCTCGCGCTGGCCGCGGGCGAGCGCGAGCCGGATGCGCAGCGCGGAGGCCATCGCCATCACCGTCACCGGCGCGGCGTTCTCGGCGGGCGCGTGGGGCCCGTACAGGCGCCGTTCGACCTCGGCCCAGTCGCCGCGGGCCAGCGCGAGCCCGGCGAGCGCCATCCCGGGCAGCCCGCTGAGCATCGGCATCCCCTCGGACTCGTCGGCGAAGGCCCGGGCCTGCTCGGGCAGGTCCTCCCAGTGACCGGTCATCCAGTCGCAGAGCAGCTGGGCCCCGCGCCCGCTGGCGACGTTGTACGGGGTGCCGGTGCGCCGGGACAACTCGATGCCCTCGGCGAGCAGTCGCGTGGCCAGCGCGTAGTCGCCGATGCCCACCGCGTCCTCACCCGCGTTGACCAGACCGCGGGCCGCGTGCTGGCGGCAGGCGAGCAGTTCGTGCGCGCGCGGCAGCCGGTCGAGGAGGGCGCGGGCCGCCGGGTGGCCGGTGCCGAGGAGCGCGCTGAGGCGGTTGGCGAGCACCGCGGCCCTGGCGACCTCGTCCCCGGAGCGCTCGGCCGCCTCCTCGGCACCCTCCAGCCACCGCATGTTCTCGGCCAGCGAGAGCCCGGGCCAGTCCGGCATCGCCAGATGGGACATGGCCCGGGAGGCGAGGGCGGGGCGGTCGGCCAACTCCTCGACGGCGCGGATGAGTTCGGTGTTGCCCTCCAGGGGCTGCCCCGCCTGGTTGCTCAGGAGCATGCCGAGGTCGAGCCGGGCCTCCCCGCGTACCCCCCGGTCGAGGTCCGGATCGTCGATGATCTGCCGCAGGACCTGCACCGCCCGGTCCGAGCGGGGGCCCTCCAAGGCGTTGTGGGCGAGCAGGATCGCCAGCCGGTCGCGCAGCTGCCGGGGGACCCGGGCCACGGCGAGGGTGCGTTCGAGGAGGCTGATCGCGGCCAGGTGGTCGCCGGTCCCCCCGTAGTGCCGGGCGGCGCGCTCCACGGCCCGCAGCCACAGCCGCAGCTGCCGGGCGCCGCGGCGGTGCCCGGCGACCCGCTCCCAGGGCACGGGCTGCTCGCGGCCCAGCATCTCGGCGGCGGCCCGGTGCAGCCGCTCCCGCACGGGCCCCGGCAGATGCTCGCGGACCGCCCGCGCGGCCAGCGGGACCCCGAAGCGGTAACCGTCCTGCCCGCTCTCCTCCAGGAGCCCCGTCGCCAGGGCCGCGGTGAGCGCCGCCTCGTGGTCGGGGCAGCGGGAGACCGCGGCCAGCTCGCCGGAGAGCGCGGGGGCGTCGAGGACCGCGGCCGCCTCCACCACCGGGCGGTAGGGCCCGGGCAGCGCGGCCAGCCGCCGCAGGGTCAGGGTGGCCAGGCGCGCCGGTACCCCGGCCTCGTCCACGTCCTCCGCGGTACGGGGCCGGGTGTCGCCGTCCGCGGGGGCGCAGAGCCCGAGCAGATCGACGAGCACCTGCGGGTTGCCGCCGGAGCGCGCGTGCAGCCGTGCGGTGAAGCCGGGGCCGCACAGTCCGGGCCCGAGCGCCGTCCGCGCGAGGTCCCCGGTCCGCTCCTCGTCCAGGGGCGCGAGGCGGTGCCGCAGCACGGTCAGCCGGGCGGGGTAGTCCCGCTCCCGGCCCCAGGGCAGACCGGGGACAGGGAGCTCCTCCGGCCGGTAGGCGAGCACCAGGGTGAGGTCCTCCCGTACCGGCCCGTCGAGACACCCCCACAGGGCGTTCAGGGACTCCTCGTCCGCCAGGTGCGCGTCCTCGGCCACCAGGACGAGGGGGTGCGCGGGCGGGTCCGAGGCGAGCGCGGCGAGCAGGCTCTCGGCGGGGGGCCGGAGTGTCCCGTCGGGGCGGCCCGGCTTCCCCTCACCACGAGCCGGTTCGCGTGTCCGCAGGCCGGTCGGGGTGCAGTCGAGGAGGTGGTGCTCGGCCGCCGCGAACTCACGGCATTCCAGGAGCCGGGTGAGCAGGGCGCTCTTCCCGGTTCCGGCCGCGCCCTCGACGAGGAGGAGTACGGGGCCCCGGGTCCGGGCGCGCGTGGTCCGCAGCCGCCACCAGCGCTCTCGTGCGGGGCGGGCACCGTCCGCGCCGACCGCTGTGCCCTCTGTCATCCCTCGGTCCGGTTTTTTTACGTACCCGTACATCAGTCTGCCCCGATTGAGATGCCCGCGCAGACATGGGGAGAGTGGCCGCATAAGCGGACGTTTCGGACATGGAGTCCCGAAGGCTCCCGGAGCGTCGCACGGCAGGAGGATCCCGTGACCAGTCCCGAGTCCCCGACGGGGACCCCGCCCGCGAGGGACCACCCGGAGGCGGCACCGGCCCGGGGCGGCGCACCGTTCGCGGTGTGCGCCCTGACCGCGGGCCCCGCAGCGATCCCGCGGCTGCGGCGGTTCGTACGGCATCTGGCCCGCGCCTGGGGGCTCCCGGAGGACCTGGCGCACACGCTCGGGCTGGCCGCCACCGAACTCGGCACCAACGCGCTGCGGCACAGCGGCAGCCCGCAGCTGACCGTCACCCTCCGGCTCCGCACGGGAGCCGCGGTCCTGTCCGTCGCCGACGCGGGACGGTGGCTGCCCGCACCCCGCGAGGCGCCGCCGGAGGACGCCCGGACCGCGGCCGCCCTCCCCTGCGGGGGCCGGGGGCTGCACCTGGTCCGGTCCTGTGCCACCCGGTGCGAGATCCACCGCGGGAGCACCGGGACCACGGTGACCGCCGTCTTCGCCATACCGCCTCCTGGGTCCGGCCCGCCCGCCGCCGGCGACGAGGCTCCCGAGGGGGCCCCGGGCGCGGTCGCGCGCTGTGTCCGGCAAGACGACGAGGCGGCCCCGCGCGTTGCACCGCGACGGCGGCCGGGGAGTGAACCGGCTCACATCGCAGGGCGTACGGACCGCGGATTCCTGCCCCGGTTGTCCACCGCGCCGGGCGCCCACTGAGAACCGGGGGCGCGCGCACTCCCGGCGCCCCGGCGCGAACGCCATACGCACCCGGCGCCCGGACGCCGCGCGCTCTCCGCCTCAGGCGAGTTCAGGCCAGCTCAGCGCCGTCCAGCCGCAGCAGCTGGTCCAGGCTGGTGGCGGGGTGGCCGGTCAGCCGGGGTACCGCGTCGCTCACCGCGGCCAGTTCACCGGCCGCGATGGCGGTGTACGTGGAGACCCAGGCGTCCAGCTGCCAGTCGGGGGCGCCGAAGGAGCGGCGCGAGGCGTAGGCCTCCTCGACGGTCTCCGGCCGGTAGGCGATCTCGCGGCCGAGGTGGTCGGAGAGCAGGGCGGCGACCTCGTCCAGGCCGAGCGCCTCGGGGCCGGTGAGGTCGTAGGTGGCCCCGAGGTGCCGGGGGGCGTCGCTCAGCACCGCCACGGCCGCCTCCGCGATGTCGTCCTGGGTGACCACGGCGGCCCGGCCGCGTCCGGCGGGGCCCCGGATGATCCCGTCCTCGCCTACCAGGCCCGGCATGAAGTCGGCGTAGAGGTTGTCCCGCAGGAAGGTGAAGCCGAGCCCGGAGGCGCGGATGTGCTGCTCGGTCGCCCAGTGGTCGCGGGCCAGGGTGAACGCCGCCTCGGGCGAGGCCCCCTGGAAGGAGACGTACACCAGGTGCGCCACCCCCGCCTCGACGGCGGCGTCCACGAAGCCGCGGTGCTCCCGGACCCGGTCGGCGGACTCGGAGGCCGAGACCATCAGCACCCGGTCGACCCCGCGCAGCGCCTCCCGCACCGCCTCGCGGTCGCCGAAGCTGCCGGGCACCGCGCGGGCGCCGGGCAGCTCCGGGGCGCGGGCCGGGTCGCGGACCACCAGGGTCTGCGGGGTGCCGGAGGCGGCGATGCGGCGGGCCACCCGCCCGCCGAGACGGCCGGTGGCGCCGGTCACCGCGAGGGTGGGGGCGGGATCCATGGGGGCGGGGCCTTTCCTGAGGTGCCGTCGGGTGCGCTCCGAGCCTAGGGCCGCCGGTCCGGCCCTGCGCGTCGTCGCCCGGAAGGCGGCTCGTCGTCCGGAAGGCGGCGGACGCGCGTGGTCGGGCAAGACCTAGAACGGGGTGCGGTGCCCGTCCCGCCGGGGCCCGGGTGCCCGGCGCCGCCCCCGCGCCCAGGCGAGCAGCACCACCGAGCAGAGCGCGGCGAAGGCGCACCAGGTCGAGATGAACTCCAGTCGCCAGAGCAGCCCGCACAGCAGCGCCCCCGCCGAGGCCAGCGCGCCGAGCAGCACCAGCAGGCGGTCGCGGGAGAGCAGCAGCGCGCCGAGGGTGGCAAGGAGATAGCCCGCGAGCAGGAGTTCCGGGTACGGGAGCCCGATCGCGTACGCCATGGTGTGGCCCCGTACCTCCGCGCGTACGGTCCGGGTCAGGAGCACCTGGGTGAGCGCCGCCGCGGTGGCCGTGCCGAGGACGAGCAGGGGCAGCAGCCGGCGCCGGGTTCCGGGCCGGGCGGCGCAGAGTACGCCGAGCGGGACCCAGAAGGGCAGCAGGGGAAGGGCGATGACCGCCCAGGCCACGGTGGCGGGGCCGGTGCCCCCGTCCGCCCGCCAGATCACCGACTCGATGATCTGGTGCGCGCCGAGGAGCAGCGGGAGCGCGGCGAGCGGCAGATCACCGGGCCTGCGGACGGCGGCGACGGAGGCCGCTCCGACCGCGGTGACGGCGGCACCGGCCACCAGGTCGGCAGTCGCACTCCAGCACATGGCGCCTCATGCCTCCGGTCCGCGGACATCACCGTCGGATCCGAAGACTAGGGTCTGCTCTCCCCCGTCGCGCGCCCGTCGAGGGCGGGGCGGCCGAAGCCCTGACCGGGCATCCTCCGGCTCACCGGTCGTCCCGGGAGGAGCCGGCGGATTCCTCGTCCTCGGGGCACCTCTTGTGCGAGTAGTTGGTGCAGCCGGCCGCGGAGGACGAGTCGTG
Source organism: Streptomyces sp. SCSIO ZS0520 (assembly GCF_025643355.1). NCBI lineage: Bacteria > Bacillati > Actinomycetota > Actinomycetes > Kitasatosporales > Streptomycetaceae > Streptomyces > Streptomyces sp. SCSIO ZS0520. The sequence goes on from NZ_CP092644.1 coordinate 1,199,944, forward strand.
GTGGTGTTCGTCGTACGGCTCGCCCGGGTTGATGCCCTGCTGGCAGCGGACGCAGATCATGCGACGGTCCTCTTCCTGCGGTGCTGGGCCGAGGAGGCGCGGCGGGCCTCGGTCCAGGTGGTCTTCAGGCCCCGGCCGGTGCAGCACAGCTCACCGCCGGGTGCCTTGCGGCAGCGGGCGCAGTCGACGAGGTGTGCCAGGAAGAGGTCGTAGGCGTCCTGCACGATCATGCCGCCCCGCCTCCCCGGCCGCGTCCCGCCGGTTCACCGGACCGGGACCGCGAAGGGCCGAGGCAGGTGCGCCCGTAGGTTCCCGTCCCCGGCTCGGGTGGCGGGTTCCCCTGCCCGGCCACCGCTGCCTCGTCGCACGACCGTGCTCTCGCACGCAGTGCCACCGTGTTCATCGGGACTCCCTCGAAAACGTCCGCGCGGGTGGGGGTGGGCGGCGCGCACGTGATCGGTTTCGTTTCTGGAACTGCCCCCGGAGAGAAGCTGGTCGTGGTCTCTGCCGCCGTCCGCCGGTCAGGCCCGGCGGACGGCGCCGCCGTGGTGCTCGCGCGAGGTCACGGCTTGATGCCCACCCCCGCCCACAGGCTGATCTGGGTGTCCGTGGGGGTGTCGGCGCCGTCGGGCTGGGCGGGCCGCCAGCGGTGGCAGATGGCGAGACCGGGTTCGAGCAGGTCGAGCCCCTCGAAGAAGCGGGCCACCTCCGCCTTCGTACGGAACCGCACCGGAGTGCCCGCGCCGTTGTAGACGGCGGCGAGCTTCTCCCAGGTGGGCGGGTCGAATTCGGGTGTGGCGTGGCTGAGCGCGAGGGCGCTGCCCGAGGGCAGGGCCGCCATCAGCCGGCCGACGATGCCGTACGGGTCGGCGTCGTCGGTGACGAAGTGCAGCAGCGCGTTCAGCGACAGGGCGATCGGCTGGGACAGGTCGAGGACCTCGCCCAGCTCGGGCGCGTTCAGCAGCGAGTCGGGGTCGTGGAAGTCGGCCTCGATATAGGCGGTGCGGCCCTGCGGTGAGCTGCGCATCAGGCGCTCGGCGTACTTCAGGACCAGCGGGTCGTTGTCCGCGTAGACCACCCGGGCCTCGGGGACCACCGACTGCGCGACCTGGTGCACATTCGGTTCGGTGGGTATCCCGGTGCCGATGTCGAGCCACTGGCGGATGCCGTGCTCCTGGGCCAGCGCCCGGGTGGCACGGTGCATGAAGGCGCGGTTCTCCCGGGCGCAGGCGAAGACGTTCGGATTGGCCTCGGCGGCCGACTCGGCGGCCTGCTTGTCGATCGCGAAGTGGTCCTTGCCGCCCAGGTAGTAGTCGTACATACGCGCGGAGTGCGGCCTGGTGGTGTCGAGATCCCGGCCGAGGTGGGTGCTGCTCATCCTGTCCCTTCCAGAAGATGTACTGCGGTGTGCCGGGTGGCCCGGGGCCTGAGGTGGCCCGTCGCCTTTCCCTCTCTGGCATTGCTGGTGGTCCGCTGTCCGCCGGATCCGGCCGTGAGGTGGTCGGCCAGGCCCTGCTTGACGCCCTGGACGAAGGCGCCGATCTCCTCGGGCGTGTAGATCAGCGCGGGCCCGGCCGGGTCGGTCGACTGGCGTACCGCTATCCGTCCGTCGGCGAGCAGCTTGGTCTCCACGCACTGGCCGCCGTTGGGACCGCTCCACGGCCGCTCCCAGCCGTGTTCGCCGAGGTCCGTGGCGGGCATGCCGTTGTAGACGCTGCCGTCGGCGATGCTCATGAATACTCCTTGCGCATGCGGTTCAGGAGCGCCTTGCTCTCCTGGGAGGAGGTCAGCAGGGACATCCTGTTGTGCGCTTCGAGATGAGCGACGACGTCCTCACGCTGGTCCATGTACATGGAGGCCGAGAGGACCTCGCTGTAGACGATGTCCGGCAGCTCCGGCTCTTCGAACCGGAAGTAGGTGAAGGGGGCGCAGGCCCCGACATGGGCGCCGACGGTGAAGGGCAGGATGTCGATGCTGACGTGCGGCAGCTCCGAGACCTCCAAGAGGCGGTCGATCTGCTCGCGCATCACCTCGGGGCCGCCGACGACCCGGTGCAGTACGGCTTCCTCCATGACCACCCAGAGGGTGGGCGCCTGCTCCCGGTCGAGGAGCCCCTGGCGGCGCAGCCGCAGGTCGACCCGGCGGGCCAGCTCCTCCTCGGGGCCGTGCGAGAGGCCTCCGCTCAGGACGGCGCGGGCGTAGGCGCGGGTCTGCAGCAGCCCGGTGACGTAGTGCGGCTCATAGGTGCGCAGGGTGGTGGCGCCGGTCTCCAGGCTGACGTAGGCGGTGAACCAGGTGGGCACCACATCGCGGTAGACGTGCCACCAGCCGGGCTTGTTGGCCTGTTCGGCCAGGTCGACGAACTCCTCGATCTCCTGCTGCCCGGCGCCGTAGGTCTCCAGGAGCTTCTCGACGTAGAGGGGCTTGAGGGCGACTTCGGCCTTCTCCAGGCGGCGGATGGTCAGCGGCGTCACCCGCAGGGCCTTGGCGGCGTCGTCCAGGGAGGCTCCCGCGCTCTGCCGCATGTCCTGCAGCCTGCGGCCGAGGATCATGCGCAGCACCGTCGGCGCGCTGGTGCCGGCGCCGGATCGAGCTTCGCTCACGCTCCGCCTACCTCCTGAGGGTCAGTCAACATTCCGAGTGTGACAGCGACTTGATGATCTCGCTAGCCCGAGAGCGTCCTTCTGAAAATATCAGGGTTCCGGTTGCAGCATGAACTGCCCTGCGAGCATAGTTGCGTCTGTGAGCGAGCCCCTCCGATCGGACAGCCGGCCGTCAACTCGCGGCTACGGCTGGGGAGTTGCACATTCGGCGTCGAGGCAGCAGGTCGAGCCCGGCCCTGCGTCCGCCTTCCGTGCCGGGCGCCCGCTCAGGTCCGTCCTCCGCACCGCGTCCGCCCTCCCTGGAAAGCGATCAACGTGACCCCCCACATGGTCTCTTCGCCCCGCCCGTTAGCACTCCCCTACCCGCCCCGGGAGCACTGGTTCGGCCTCTCCTCACTCCGTACGAACATGCGCGTCGCGCGGGACACCGTGCGCGGAAGGCTGCGCGCCTGGCAGTTGCCCGGGGAGGTGTGCGCGGACGCGGTGCTGCTCGTCTCGGAACTGGCGACCAACGCGGTCGTCCACTCCGGGAGCAGCCGGGTGCTGTGCGGGCTCTCGCTGACCTCGGGGACCCGGCTGCGGATCGAGGTGCACGACGAGGGGCAGATGGCGGTCTGCCCGCCCGGCGCCCAGGCGGGCCCGGAGGACGAGGGCGGCCGGGGTCTGCTGATCGTGCAGCAGCTGGCGGACTCCTGGGGGGCGGCCCGCTCGACCCGCACCGGGGGCAAGGCGGTCTGGGCGGTCCTGCGGTTCGATCTCTGAGCGGGCCGCACGTCCCCGTCCGGGTGAGGCCGGACGGGGATCCACTCGCTATTCCGGGTCGAGGTCCCGGGCGCTCAGCGCGAGGTTGTTGCGGACGGTGAAGAAGGGCTTGACGCGGGTGGTGCCCCGGACGGGGTGCGGGTGCAGCCGGACCGGGAAGACATCGGTCCTCTTGCGGTCGACGCCGTCGCCGGTGATGCGCCCGAGCGGGACGGGCCCGGCGTCCGCGGCCGTCTCCAGGGCGAGGTCCCAGACGTCGTGCGCGACCGCCCGGTGCGCGAGCGCGGTGCGGTACGGGAGCACGCACCGGAAGACGTCCTCGCCGAGCGCCTCGACCGGCACCGTGAAGTCGTGCTCCGCCCCGGCGCGGGAGGCCGCCCGCACCCGGGCCCCGTCGAGCGGGACCTCGGCGAGGGTGAGCAGATGCGCGGTCAGGCGCGCGGCGTCCTCGCCGACCCGCAGCTGCCCGACCTCCGCGTGCGCCGGGCGGCGCCAGGTGCGCAGCGCCAGATAGCCGTCCTGGGTGGTGTACGGGATCCAGGCGGAGACGCCCTGCGCGTCCAGGACCGGCGGCCGTCCGAGGAGCCGGGCCTGCTCGGTGAGCCCGGAGACGAGCCGGACCCGCCGGCCCGTGCCGTGCTCCGCGAGGTAGCAGTCCCAGCGGCCCTCGGCGAGCAGGTGCTCGCCCTGCTTCAGGGTGACCCCGAGCTGGCGCGGCTCGAAGGCGCCCGGCGGGCGCAACGGGGTGCGGATCTCCCGGTGTTCGGGATCCCGGCGCAGCCTGGCGACAAAGTCGAACTCCCCGGGGTCCAGGTCCGGCGCCTCGAACCGCACCTGGACCCCGCCCTCGGAGGTCGCGCGGGCGAAGGCGAGCGGGGGCAGGGGCGCGGGGTGGTCCTCGGGCGCCGCGGCGGCCCGGCGCGGTCCGCTCCGCGCCGCCGGGGGACGCAGCGCCGCGCGCACCCGGCCGAGCAGCCCCGGGCCCCCGGCGCCGCCGCGGGCGGTGCGCAGCGCGGCGAAGAGGTCCTCGTAGGCGCGGGCGCAGGCCTCGGGGGCGTAGGCGGCGGCCCTGGCGCGGGCGGCGTCGCCGAGGCGGCGGCGCCGGGGTTCGTCGGACATCAGGGAGCCGAGGGCGCGGGCGTAGGCGGCGGTGATCTCCTCCTCCGTGCCGTCGAGGGGGACCAGGAGCCCGTCCCTGCCGTGGCCGATGATCTCGCTGGGCCCGTGCGGGCAGTCGGTGGCGACCACCGGCACCCCGCAGTGCATCGCCTCCACGATGGTCATCCCGAAGGACTCCATGTCCGAGCAGACCGCGGCGACCGAGCCCTTGGCCCACTCGGTCTCGATCGGGGCGACGGCGCCGCGCAGGAACACCCGGTCGTACAGGCCCGAGCGGTCGATCTGCTCGCGCAGCCGGGCGCGTTCGGGGCCCCGGCCGTACAGCCTGAGGGTCCACTCCGGGTGGTCCTCGGCCAGCATCCCGAAGGCCCTGATCAGCCGGTCGTAGCGCTTGACGTGGACCAGGCGCCCGGCCGCGACGACCACCTTGGAGTCGAGGCTCGCGGGCTCGGTGCCGGGGGCGGGTACGCCGTTGGGCACGCAGCGGATCTCGGTGGCCGCGCCGGGAAGGGCCGCGCGGTACTGGGCGGCGTCGGCCTCGGAGACCGTGACGAAGGCGTCGAGTGCGCGGATCGCGGCGTTCTGGTCGCGCTGGAGCCGGTCGCCGTGCGCGTCGAGGGAGAGGTGCTCCTGGCCGATGCGCAGGGCGCGGCGGCGGCCGTGGCGGGCGAGGTAGCCGTTGAGGATCGGGCGGGTCGCGATCACCACGTCGGCGTCGGTGCGCTGGAGGAAGGCCGCGATCCGCCGGTCGTGCCGGGCGGTGTAGCGCAGGGTGCCGAAGTCCACGCCCGCGTCGGGGAACATGGTGTTGCCCGGCTCGGGCGGTGCGTCCGCGTCCGGTGCGCCCTCGCGCACGTCGAGCAGCGAGGTGAGCCGCACCCGCGGGTCGAGCGGCAGCCGCGGGGCGTCGGCGACCCGGTGCACGCTGACGACCTCGACCTGGTGGCGGGCGGCCAGCGCCCCGGAGAGGTTCGCCGTCGAGCGGATGGTGCCGCCGATCCCGAAGGCGTTGTGGATCAAGAACACGATCTTCACTGCTCACGCCCCCGGGCGCCCAGGCCGCGCTCCCGCCCGCGGGCGGTTCGCGGACCACCGTTCCCCGCGCACGCTGCGCGGGGCTGCCCGGCCGCGCCCTCACCGTGCGCCGACCGGCCGGGACATTAAGTCACGTAATGTCGGATTCAGTCAAAGAAGGACGGTTTTCTTCGTGTCGCCGCCAACTCCACTGCGGCGAGGGGGTGTTGACGGTCTCGGCCGAGGCCGCTCCCGTCCGGAGAGCCCGCCCCGGCCGGCGGGGTCCGCGGCCGGGTGCGGGCTCCGGTCGGGACTCAGCCCATCGGCCGGGCCTCGCCCGGGCCCGGGCGGTCCGTCTTCTCGCTCTGCTCCTGGAGGTGGCGCGCCTTGTTCTCCAGGCGCTCGCGCGCCTCGGGGTCGCTGCTGCGCTCGGCGGCCTCCCGCAACTCCTGGGCCTTCTGCCGCATCTGCGCGGCGCGTGCGCCCGGTTCGTCCGCAACGCTCATGATCACTCCTGTGGTGAGATGCCGTCGGCGTATCGCCTGATGAGGTCCGTGCACCGTGGTGCCGGCCTTGTCAGGGAAACAGCACTCGCCCTCCCTCGCATCAGCAGCGGCTACGCTCCGCCATCGCCGCTCACCGCCGGGCCCGGTCGGCGCCGCCCCGGCCCGGTCCGCCGCCGCTATCCGAAGAGGTCGTACGCCTGCTGCTGGAGGGTGCTGCCGCGGGTGTAGCGCCGGTTGGCGAGGGCGACCAGGGCGGTGCCGGTCGCGGGGCGCAGGGCGAGGAAGGCCTCCTGCCCCGGAGTGGCGCCGCTGTGGAAGAGGAGCGGGCCGCGCGGCGTCGGGTGGCTGAACCAGGTGAGGGTGTGGCCCTGCCGGTGCCCCCGGCCGCGGCGCAGCACCGGCTCGCGGACCGCGCACAGCGCCTCCCCCAGCTCCGGGCAGCGGCCGGGCTCCAGCAGCGCCTCCAGATAGGTGAGCAGTTCCCCGGGGGTGGCGCGGACCCCGCCGGCCGCGAGGAAGGCCCCGGGGTCGAAGGGCGGAAAGACGGTGCGCCCGTCCCCGCCGTGCCCGGTGGCGTCCCCCGGCGCCCCCGCGGCGGCCCCCGGCGACCCCGCGCCGAGGACGGTGCCGGGCAGCCCGAGGGGCGCGAGGACCTGCTCCGCCATCAGCTCCGGGAAGGGCCGCCCGGTGAGGTGTTCCAGGGCGGGGGCGAGCAGCGCCACCCCGAAGTTCGAGTAGTGCCAGCGGCTGCCGGGCGCACGGCGGGGGCGGCTGCGCCCGAAGGCCGCCGTCAACTGCGCGTACGTATAGCCCTCGTACGGGTTCCGGCGCCGGGTGAGGGCCCGCCGGTACAGCTCGCGGGGCAGCCGGGGCAGGCCGGAGGTGTGGGTGAGCAGGGTGTACGGGGTGATGGCGTCCCGGTGGCCGTGCGGCGGCGGGGGCTGCGGGAGGAGGGCGGTGAGCGGGGTGTCCAGGCCGAGGACGCCGCGGTGGGCGAGGTGGGCGAGGAGCAGCCCGGTGAAGGTCTTGGTGGCGGAGCCGATCTCGTGGCGCAGCTCGGGGCGCCGTTCCTGATCCGCGGTGCGACCGGTGCCCGCGGCGGCGGACCGGCGCTCGCCGTCCTGGGAGCAGGCGAAGACGACGTCCGGTGCGCTGACGGCCCGGGCCGTGGCGAGCAGGCGCTCCGCGGTGAGGCGCGGGGCGGTCACGGGCCGGGCGGGCTGAGGGCGCTCATCGCGCGGGAGACGGCCATGGTGGAGGCGAAGAGGGCGACGATCGTGGGGTGGTGGACCGCCTCGAAGACCTCCTCGGTGTCCCCCTCGGGCATCGCGCCCCGGGCCGGCATGGCGCCCTCGGGCTGCTGGGCGGCGGCGTAGCGCTGCCAGACGCCGGGGTCCAGGGCGGGGACCGGCAGGCAGGCGTCCACGACGAGGAGTTCGCCGAGCAGGTCCCAGTGCCGGGCGGCGGCCCACTCGTCGGTCCAGGCGGGCAGCCACAGGCGCAGATAGTCCCCGAGCGCGGCGGGCAGCCGCTCGGGGTGGCGGCCCCAGTCGGTGAGGTGGAAGACGGTGTGGGTGACGGCGTAGGCCATGTGCGAGTCGGCGCTCCAGGGCTCCGGGGTGTGCCCGAGCCAGGTGTGCGCGGCGGCCTCCTCGGCGGAGGTGCCCGGGGTCAGCCCCGCGCGCGCCTCGAAGCGGCTGAGGCCCAGCCGGCGGTTGGGCGGCCCTTCGAGCACCTGCCAGCTGGTGGTGCGGCTGACCAGGCGGATGTGCTCCTCCAGGGCGGGATCGCGGTAGCCCAGTTCCCTGAAGGGCACGTACAGCTCCATCGGGATCGGGGAGAAGGGCTCGTCCCGCTGGAGCCAGTCGAGCAGGGTGCCGCCGCGCAGCCCCTCGCGCCAGACGAAGTCGAGCAGGTTCTCGATCTGTACGGCCTGCTGGGATCCGGCCACGCCCTCGCGGATCAGGATGCGTCCGACCAGGCCGAGTTCGCCGATCTGCTTGAACCGCGACTTGACCAGGTCGGGCGGGGTGACCGCGGGGTCGCCCGCCCGGAACTGCTCCCGGTGGGCGTCGAGCCAGTCCAGGGCGCCGGCCCCGACCCGGTGCAGCAGGGGTGCCAGATCGACCGTGGTCGTCACGTCGCCTCCAGGAGCGATGCGGGCAGCGTCGCGGCGGGCTCCCGCGTACGGCGGCGGTGGTGGAGGGTGAGCGAGGCGGCGAGCGCCAGCACCAGGGTGGCGTGGTAGCTGTGCACGAAGTCGCCGGGTGCCCGCTCGGCCAGTTCCCTGCTGTGCGGCAGGGCGCCGTCGGGGCGCTGGGCCCGCGCCAGGGTGTGCCAGGCCGCCGCGAGGCCGGGCGGCTCCTCGTCGAGGACGGCCGCCACCGCGAGGAGTTCGCCGGTCAGGTCCCAGTCCCCGGCCTCCGCGGTGCAGGCGAGCCAGGCGGGCAGCCACAGCCGCAGATGCTCGCGCACCTCGGGCGGCAGGCCCGCGGGCCGGGTGCCCCAGTCGGTGAGGTGGAAGACGTGGTGGGTGGCGGCGTACCCGGACTGGGTGGTGAAGGACCAGGGTTCCGCGAGGCCGCCGAGCCAGGTCGCCGACTGGGCGGCGGCCTGGTCCCGGTGCGGGCTCAGGCCGAGGGTGCGCTCGGCGTGCAGGACGGCGAGCGTCCGGGTGGCGTCGCGTTCGGCCAGGCGCCACTGCCGGGTGCCGGTGAGCCGCCGCACCTGGTGCTCGAAGCCCGGGTGGCGCAGGCCCGCCTCGGCGAAGGCCGCGTACATCTCCAGCGGGTAGGTGGCGAAGGGCTCCCGCCGGGCGAGGGCGGCGAGGACCTCGCCCTCGGCGGTCTCCCGCCAGGCGAAGGCGAACAGGGCGCGGGCCCGTACCTCCCGCCTGCTGCCCGGTTCGCTGACGCGGGCGATGGTGTGGCTGAGCTGGGCGAGTTCGGCGAGGGGGCGCAGGGTGCGGTCGCGGGGGTGCGCCGGGTCGGTGGGGTCCTCGGGGAGCCGGAAGTCGGACTCCCGGTCGCGGGCCCAGCTCAGGGCGCGCAGGGCGAGCTGGTCGAGGTCGGGGAGCAGGCCGGGGCCGGGGCCGCTCACCGGACCGCCCCCGCGCGCAGCAGGGCCGCGGCCCGGCAGTGCAGGAGCACCCGGGCGTCGGCGCCGCCCAGGTGGGCGGTGAACTCCAGGCCCGCGTCCAGGCCGAGCGAGGCGGGCACCTCGGGGGCGAGGGCGAGCCAGCGTCCGGCACCGGCGGCCTGGAGCCAGTCGCGGCGGCGGACCGCGCGGACGAAGCCGCGCGCCAGGTCCTCGGTGCGGCCCGCGACGGCGGCGGCGAGCGGGGAGGGCTCCGGACCGGCGAGGGCGGCGGCGGGTGCCAGGCGCCGGGTCAGCTCCTGCCAGGGTTCGGTGGCGGCCCAGGAGAGGGCTGCGGCGCCGTCCACCGGCGGGGCGGGCGCCTCGGTGCCGCTCGCGCGCGCCACGGCGGCCCGCATGCCCCAGTGGTTCCACAGGCTGGAGAAGGAGGCGGCGGCGGGCGGGAAGGCCCGCGCGGCGGCGGCCACCAGTGCGGTCTCCTCCGGCGGGCGGTCCTGCCCGAGGAGCAGCCGCGGGGCGAGCACATCGGCGCCGAGCACCCGGGCAGCGGCGAGCAGGACGGGGTCGTCGGGAGCGGTGGTCACGGAGTCCAGGACCCGCGTGCGGTCGTCCCCGCCGCCGAGGGCGGAGACGACCGCACGCGCGAGCTCCTGGACCGTCCCCGCCAGCGAGGCGGAGGCGTCGAGCTCTTCCTTCACGCCGTCAGCTCTTCTTCGGGCGCGGGGTGGGCGGCGAGAGCAGAAGGGCTCCGGCGACCAGGAGGAGCGCCGCGCACTCGGCCGAGTCGTGGAATTCGCCGTCGGCCTCCGCCGGGTTCAGCAGGGCCTCCACGTCCTCGGTCAGCTCTTCCGCGCGGACCGGGGCCGAGGTGTCGAGGGGAAGCATGTCATCAACTCCTTGTCAGAGCTGGGTCCGTGGGCCTCAGACCGGACCGTGCGGCGCGGCCGTTTCCGCGCCTCGGCGGTCCAACGGGCCGCCCCGCCACCCGGGTTGCGCCCCTTGTCGGGGGCGTACGGGGGCAGGGGCGAACCGCCGCGGAAACGCCGTTCGGATCCCGCGGCCCTGGACGCCGTGTCCGGCCGGTGCGCGCATGCCGAACCCGCGCGCTCCGCGGGGGCGGGGCGGCGCGTCCTTCGGCGGTGAACACCGGGAGTTCACGAATCCCTGTGTGCTGTGCCACTTCAGGCAAACGCCATCCACCGGTCGCTGCAAGGCGGGCGGGGCCGAACCACTCCGCGGGACCAATCCCGCCGCTCTCGACAGGAGGGCCGCCGCCCCTGGCGCTAGAGTGCCCCGCGACCGCCCTGGACCGCGCCTCGGGCCCTTCACCCCGCCCGAAGCCCGCGACCGTCCCAACTGCCCTCCGCACAGGCGCATTCGGCCTCTCCCCGCGCGCGGCACGGACCCGTACGCTCCTGCTCCGGACCGGGGCCGGAGGGCGCGGGGCGGAAGGTGCTCCCGGGCGGGAACCGAACGGGGCGGTTGCGGCATCCGTGGGTAACAGAGAGTGTCCGGCGGGGGCCGGGCGGTGCCCGGGCCGGGGGCCCGGGCGCCGGACAGACGAACAGGGGGGCGGGGCGGATGAGGCGGTTGCGGGAGAGACCCGGGCGCGTGGTGGGGGTGCTGGCGGCGGGGGCGCTGCTCGCCGCGGGATGCAGCGACGGCGGCGGGAGCGGGGACGGCGAGGAGGGGCGCGGACCGGCGAAGGCGCGGGGCAAGGGCGGCACCGCGAGCGCGGCTCCGGCGGCCCCCGCTCCCGCCCCCGCGCCGACGATCGAGGCGGACCCCGGGAAGCAGCCCACGTCCCCCGCCGAGGCACGGGAGTTGGTGCGCGAGGTGATCGCGGACCCGGCGCTCTTCGGCGGCTCGGTGGAGCGGGCGCGGCCCTACGAGAGCGATCCGGCCACCTGGTCGGTGCTCGGCGGCGACTGCGTCTGGGCCCGCGAGCCGCTGCCGAAGGACGTACTGGCCACTCTCACCCGGCACTTCGTACTGCCCGCCGCGAAGGGCAAGGGACCGCTGCGGCTGAGCGCGACGGTCACCGTGCACCCGACCGTGCTGGACGCCGCCTGGGAGCAGGCGGGGATGCTGGAGGAGGCGATCGGCTGCTCCGAACAGACCCTGCGCCAGGGCGAGAAGCTCTCCAAGCTGGTGTCCACCGCCTACGCCTGGGGCGAGGGCGGCAACGCCTACGCCGAGGACTCCCTGATCGAGCTGGGCGAGTGCACCACCGCGACGCAGGGCGGCCCCTATCCGTACCAGTGGCAGCAGGCCACCTTCGGTCCGGTGGTGGTGAGCGTCTCCGCCTGCGCGGGCGAGGGCTGGGACAAGCGGGAGACGATGGCGGCGGCCCAACAGCCGGTGCCCCGGATGCTGTTGCGCGCGGAGAAGGCGATCGGTCGGCCGGTCGAGTCCAAGTCCGGCTCGTCGAAGGGGAGTTCGTGATGGAGCGGCTGCTTCCCCCGGATCCCTCGCACTGGGGCGGGCACCGGCTGCTCGGGCGGCTCGGCTCCGGTGGCATGGGCGTGGTCTATCTGGCCCGCACCCCCTCGGGCGAGCTGGCCGCGGTCAAGGTGATCCAGCCCGAGTACGCCGAGGAGCCGGAGTTCCGGGCCCGGTTCGCCCGCGAGGTGGCCGCCGCCCGGCAGGTGGACAGCCCCTGGGTGGTGCGAGTGCTCGGCGCCGACACCGAGGCGGCGGCGCCCTGGCTGGCGACGGCCTATGTGCCCGGCCCCTCGCTGGCCGAGGCGGTCACCGCGTACGGCCGACTCCCTTCCCGGGCCGTGCAGTTGCTCGGCAAGGTGCTGGCGCAGGCGCTCGGCGCGGTGCACGCGGCGGGGCTCGCGCACCGCGATGTGAAACCCGGCAACGTCCTGCTCGCGCTGGACGGCCCCCGGCTGATCGACTTCGGCATCGCCCGCCGCACCACCGGCGAGGAGACCGCGCTGACCGCGGCGAGCGTGGTGGTGGGCACCCCCGGCTACCTCTCCCCCGAGCAGGCCAGGGCCGGTCGGGCCGGTCCGGCGAGCGATGTGTTCTCCCTCGGCTGCGTCCTCGCCTACGCGGCCACCGGGCAGCCGCCCTTCGGCACCGGCGAGAGCGGCGCGCTGCTCTACCGCACGGTCCACGACGAGCCGGACCTCGCGGCCGTCGAGGATGGCGCGCTGCGCGCACTGCTGCGCCGCTGCCTGGCCAAGGACCCCGAACTGCGGCCCACCGCGGCCGAGTTGGACGCGGCTCTGATCCAGGACTCGGTGCGGCCCGGTATCGACTGGCTGCCGGACAGCGTGGTGCGGATGGTCTCCGACCGGGCCGCCGAACTCCTCGCGCTGCCGGGCGTCGAGGCCACCGAGGTACCGGCCGCGCCCGCCCCGCCCGGCCGCCGCCGCTTCCTCGCCCTCGGCGCGGGCGGGGCCCTGCTCGCCGCCGGGGGCGGCGCCGGGGCCTGGGCACTGCTGCGGGACGGCGACGGCGGCGGAGCACCGGCCGGGCGGCGCTGGGTGCTCGGGGTGCAGGCCGATCTCTCCGGCCCCGACAAGGCCTGGGGGCGCACCCAGGAGCAGGCGGCCCGGCTCGCCGTGGAGCAGTTCAACTCCCGTACGGACAAGGCCTTCACGCTCAGCCTGCGGGTGGCCGACGACCGCGGCGAGGCGGCGCGGGCCCGGCAGGTGGCGAAGAAGCTGGCCGGGGACCGGGACGTGCTGGCGGTCCTCGGGCCGACCTCCGCGGTCTCCGCCCCGGCGGTGGAGGCCTACGAGGGTGCCCGGCTCCCGCTGGTCTCGGTCTCCGAGCTGTCCGTCTCGGGGTCGACCTCGGCGCTGCTCGGTCAGGCGCGGTACTACTTCCGGGCCGCGCCGATGACCTCGTACACGCCCTTCGGTGCCGCGCTCGCGCTGGTGATGCAGCGGGCCTCGAAGCTGGGCATGCTCGTGGACCGGGCCGGGCGGCTGCTCGGCTGGGAGCCCGCGCAGCTGCTCCACGGGGCGGGGCGCATCGCGCAGTTGGAGATCCTGGACCGGGTGGTGCCCGCGGTGGTCACCGCACTCGACCCGGTGGCGCGGGACATCCTGGGCCGCGGCGCCGACAGCTTCTACTACTCCGGCACCGCCGAACGCGCCGCCGCCGTCGCCCGGTTGCTGCACCGGGAGGGCTTCACCGGACCCCGCTTCCTCGATCCCTTCTCGGCGACGGCCGCCTTCACCGAGGCCGCGGGCGAGGCCGCCGAGGGCTGGCAGACGGTGGTCTCCTACTCGGATCCCGGCGCCAAGGCGGCGCGCGCCTTCGCCGCCGCCTACCGCGAGCGCTACGGCAAGGCACCGGGCGTCTGGGGAGTGGAGGCCTACGACAGCGCCCGCCTGGTCATCGACCGGCTCGCCGCGCTCGCGGGCACCGAGGCGCGCCGCCCCGGCGGCGAACGGCTCGCCGAGGCGCTGCGCAAGGCCGAGTTCACGGCGATCAACGGCACGTACACCTTCGACGAGAGCCTCGCGCTCGACGCCCAGCGGGTGTACCGCTACGAGGTGCGCGGCGGCCGCTTCCGCTACACCGGTCCGCTGACCGTCGGCGGGGTCTGAGGGGAGCGCGGGGATGCGGGCACTGCGGCACCAGGACCCCGAGGAGGTGGGCGGCCACCGGCTGCTCGCGCGGCTCGGGGCGGGCGGCATGGGCGTGGTCTATCTGGCCCGCGCGGGCGGCGGCGCCCTGGTGGCGCTGAAGGTGATCCGCGCCGAGTACGCCGCCGACCCGGACTTCCGCGCCCGGTTCCGGCGCGAGGCGGGCCTCGCCGGGCGGCTCTCGGGCCGCTGGACGGTGCCGGTGCGGGCGGCCGACGCCGAGGCCGCCGAGCCGTGGCTGGCCACCGACTTCGTCCCCGGGCCCTCGCTCGCGGAGGCGGTGGCCGGGTACGGACCGCTGCCCGCGCCCGCGGTGCTCGGCCTCGGCGCCCGGCTCGCCGAGGCACTGGCCGAGGTGCACGCGGCGGGCCTGGTGCACCGGGACGTGAAGCCGGGCAATGTGCTGCTCACCCGGGACGGGCCGCGCCTGATCGACTTCGGTATCGCCCGCGGCGGCGGCACCACCGCGCTGACCGCGGCGGACGCCGTGATCGGCACGCCCGGCTACCTCTCCCCCGAGCAGACCCGGATGCACGGCGGCGAGGTCGGCCCGGCGAGCGATCTCTTCTCGCTCGGCTGCGTGCTCGCCCACGCGGCCACCGGGCGGGCGCCGTTCGGCGGCGGCGACGCGGTGGCGGTGCTCTACCGCACCCTGCACGAGGCCCCCGACCTCGACGGACTCGGGCGGCTGCCACCCGCGGCCCGTGCGCTGATCGAGGGCTGCCTGTCCCGGGAGCCCGGCGCCCGGCCCACCGCCGAGCGGCTGTGCGCCGCACTGGCCGCGCTCGGCGGCACGGCCGACCCGCGCGGCCAAGGCGGCTGGGGCGCGGTGGCCCCGGGGCCCGGCGACGACTGGCTGCCCCCGGCCCTGCTGCGCCTGGTCGCCGAGCGTGCGGCCCGCGCCCTCGACCCGCCGCCCCGGCTCGCGGCACCGGAGGGCGCCCCGGCGGACCCGGAGCCCACGACCGCCGAGGTCGCCCCGGCCGGGCCCGCCCGGCGCCGGTTCCTGGTGGTGGGCGGCGCGGCGGCCGCGGTGCTCGCCGCGGGCGGGGCCTGTGCCGCCGTGCTCGCGGCCCGCGGCTCCTCCTCGGCGGCGGACGGCCGCCCGGTCCATCTGCTCGGCCTGCACGCCGAGTCGACCGGCGGACTGGGCGCCACCGGGCGGGCCCTGGAGCACGGGGCACGGCTCGCCGTGGAGGCCCACAACGCCCGCGCGGACTCCCCCTTCCGGCTCGCCCTGAAGCGGGTCGGCGACGGCAGCGCGGCGCGGGCCCGCGCGGGCGCCGAGGCGCTGCTCGCCGGGGATCCGCCGGTGGCCGCGGTCCTCGGCCTCGCCACCGCCGAGGCACTGAAGGCGGCGGCCCCGCTGTACGACCGGGCCGGGACCGCGATGGTCCTGGTGTCCTACGACGGCGGCGCCGTCTCCCCCACCGAGCAGCGCACCCTCTGCGTGACCCGGGCGACCGGGGCGATGGCGGCCATCCCGCTGCTCTCCTATCTGACCCGGGTACGGGAGGTGAGCCGGACCGCGGTCGTCCAGGACCTCTCCGGCGGGGCCGCGGCCGAGCAGCTGGCCCGGGACCTGCGCGAGTCCCCGCCCTCCGAGGGCACCACCCACGTCCACCAAATCCGCGCGGACCAGCGGGACTTCGGCGCGGTCACCGCCGCGGCCCTGGCCGACCGGCCCGGTGCGGTGGTCTACGCCGGGGTGTCCCCCGAGCGCGCGGCCGCCCTCGCCCGGGAGCTGGCCGCCGCGGGCTGGAGCGGGGTGCGGGCCGCCACCGAGCCGGTGCTGCGGCCCGCCTTCCTGGACGCGGCGGGCGAGGCCGCGCGGGACTGGGTGATCGCGGCCCCGTACACCGATGCCGCCGCCGGGCTGACCGCGGCGGCCCGGGAGTTCGGCGCGGCCCACCGCAAGCGCTACGGCGGGCCGCCGCCCCGGTGGTCCGCCGAGGCCTACGACGCGGTGGGCCTGCTCGCCCAGGGCCTCGGCCGCCTCGACGGCTCCCGCGTCGCACCGCGGGCGCTCGCGGACACCCTCTTCGGCCTGAGCCACCGGGGCGTCGCCAAGACCCTCAGCTTCGCCGCCGACAACACCCGCACCCTCACCTGGAAGAACACCGGCTTCCTCTACCAGGTCCGCGAGGGCGCCTTCCGCTTCCTCGGCCGCTACGACCAGGTGCGGGGCTGAGGGGTCCGGGCACCGGTTCCGGCCGGCGGCCCGTACCGGCCCCGAGGGCACCCCGCCCGGAACCGTATCCGGAGAACGGGCAGCGAACGGGCAGCGCGGAGGCCCCAAAAGGGCGCCCGCCCGCTGCCCGTTCGGCCCGAGGCACTGCTCATCGCGGCGCCGGGGGCCCGGCAAACGGGCAGAACCGGGCACCGTCCGCGCTGCGCGGTGTCTGTTCGGGCAGGCCGGGGCACAGTAGAACTTCCCTCACGAGTCCGAACGGGCACCCCTGGCCACGGCCGGGCTCCCCGGCGGCGGCGAAGGCGAGGTGAGGACCGGCATGGCGGCACTGGGCACGGACGAGCGCAGGCGGCGCATCGTGCAGACGGCGCGGGAGGCCGGCTCGGTGGATGTCACCGAGCTGGCGGCCCAGCTGAACGTGGCGAAGGAAACCGTCCGGCGCGATCTGCGCGTACTGGAGGACCACGGCCTTGTCCGGCGGACCCACGGCGGGGCCTATCCGGTGGAGAGCGCGGGCTACGAGACGACGCTCGCGCACCGCACCACCATGCACGTACCGGAGAAGCGGCGGATCGCGGCGGCGGCCGTGGAGCTGCTCGGTGACGCGGAGACGGTCTTCGTGGACGAGGGCTTCACCCCGCAGCTCATCGCGGAGGCGCTGCCCACCGACCGGCCGCTGACGGTGGTGACCGCCTCCCTCGCCACCGCCTCGGCGCTGGCCCGGCACGAGAAGACGGTGGTGCTGCTGCTCGGCGGCCGGGTCCGCCCGGGCACGCTGGCCACCGTGGACCACTGGACCACGCAGATGCTCTCCGGCTTCGTCATCGACCTGGCCTTCATCGGCGCCAACGGCATCTCCCGGGAGCACGGGCTCACCACTCCCGATCCGGCCGTCGGCGGGGTGAAGGCGGAGGCGGTACGGGTCGCGCGCCGCCTGGTCTTCGCCGGGAGCCACACCAAATTCGGGGCGGTGAGCTTCTGCCGCTTCGCCTCGGTGGGCGACCTGGAGGCCATCGTCACCAGCACCGCCCTGCCCGCCGCCGAGGCGCACCGCTACGCGCTGCTCGGCCCGCAGGTCGTCCGCGCCTGAGCCGCCCGCGGCCCCCGCGCCCCACCCGCCCCGCACCATCGAACTGTCCCCATGTGCCCTTGTTGTGCACGCGTTTCCCCTGGAGCCTTCATGCGAACACCGAGCCGACGAAGGCCGCGTACGGTGGCCGCCCTCGCCGCGGGGGCACTGCTCCCGCTCTCGCTGACCGGGTGCTGGAAGGGAGCCGCCGGTTCGGGCGGCGACTCCCTCAACGTCCTCATGGTCAACAACCCGCAGATGCAGGAGCTGCGCAAACTCACCGCCGCCCACTTCACCAAGGAGACCGGCATCAAGGTGAGCTTCACCGTGCTGCCGGAAAACGATGTCCGCGACAAGATCAGCCAGGACTTCGCCAACCAGGCCGGGCAGTACGACGTCGCCACCCTCAGCAACTACGAGATACCCATCTACGCCCGCAACGGCTGGCTGCGCCCGCTGGACACGTACGAGGCCAAGGACACCGCCTTCGACCGCGAGGACATCCTCGCGCCCATCCGGCAGTCGCTGCGCGGCGAGGACGGCAAGGTCTACGGCGAGCCCTTCTACGGCGAGTCCTCCTTCCTGATGTACCGCAAGGACGTCTTCGAGAAGCAGAACCTGAAGATGCCCGCGCACCCCACCTGGAAGCAGGTGGCCGCCCTCGCCGCGAAGGCGGACGGCTCCCAGCCCGGCATGAAGGGCATCTGCCTGCGCGGACTGCCCGGCTGGGGCGAGCTGACCGCCCCGCTGACCACCGTGGTGAACACCTTCGGCGGCACCTGGTTCGACAAGGGCTGGAAGGCCCGCCTCGACTCCCCCGAGTTCGCCAAGGCGACCAAGTTCTACGTGGACCTGGTGCGCGAGCACGGCGAGGCGGGCGCCGCCCAGTCCGGCTACGCCGAGTGCCTCAACAACATGACCCAGGGCAAGAGCGCCATGTGGTACGACGCCACCGCGGGCGCCGGCTCCCTGGAGGCCAAGGGCTCCCCGGTGAAGGGCAAGATCGGCTACGTCCCCGCGCCGGTGGAGCGCACCAAGGGCTCCGGCTGGCTCTACTCCTGGGCCTGGGGCGTCCAGAAGGCCTCGCCCAAGGCGGACAAGGCCTGGAAGTTCCTCTCCTGGGCCTCCGGCAAGAAATACGAGCGCCTGGTCGGCGAACGCTTCGGCTGGGCCAACGTGCCCGCGGGCAAGCGCAGTTCGACGTACGAGATCCCCGAGTACCGCAAGGAGGCGGCCGCCTTCCAGTCGGTGACCCGCGAGGCCATCCAGGGCGCCCGGCCCACCGACCCCGGGGTGCAGCCCCGCCCGGCGCCCGGCATCCAGTTCGTCGGGATCCCCGAGTTCACCGACCTCGGTCTGAAGGTCTCCCAGGAGATCAGCGAGGCCATCGCCGGACGCCAGTCGGTGGACTCGGCGCTGAAGACCTCACAGGGACTCGCCGAGAAGATCTCCGAGGAGTACGAGGGACGATGAGCGCGCTGACCAACACCCCCGCCCCCGGCCCCGCCCCGGCCGCCGTCGCCGAGCCCCCGGCACCCGGCGCCTCGGCCCGTCAGCGGCGGCTGCGCGCCTGGGCCACCAGGGCGCCGCTGCTCCCGGCCCTGATCTTCATGATCGTGATCACCCAACTGCCCTTCGTGGCCACGGTGTTCATCTCCTTCATGGACTGGAACGCGCTCTATCCGGACGCCCGGCACTTCGCCGGACTCGAGAACTACCGCGAGGTGCTCAGCGACGAGGCGCTGCGCCGCTCGGTGCTGACCACCGTGCTGCTCACGGTGACCGTGGTCCTGGTGAGCCTGGTCCTCGGCCTCGTGCTCGCCCTGCTGCTCAACCGGCGCTTCCCCGGCCGGGGCCTCGCCCGCACCCTGCTCATCGCGCCCTTCCTCCTGGTGCCGGTGGCCGCCGCCCTGCTGTGGAAGCACGTGCTCTTCAACCCGGAGTACGGACTGCTCAACGGCCTGCTGACCTGGGTCTTCGGGGACGGGGCCGCGCAGCCCCAGTGGGTGACCGACCATCCGCTGCCCGCTGTGGAGGCGGCGCTGATCTGGCAGTGGACGCCGTTCATGATGCTGATCCTGCTCGCCGGTCTGCAGAGCATGTCCGCCGAGCAGATCGAGGCCGCCCGGATCGACGGCGCGGGCAACTGGCAGATCTTCCGCCATCTGACGCTGCCGCATCTGCGCCGCTACCTCGAACTGGGCACCCTGCTCGGCTCGGTGTACATCGTGCAGAACTTCGACGCGGTGTTCACCATCACCTCCGGCGGCCTGGACACCGCCAACCTGCCCTACACCGTCTACCAGACCTTCTACCAGGCCCATGAGAACGGCCTCGCCTCCGCGGCCGGTGTGCTCGTGGTCATCGGTTCCCTGATCCTCGCGACCTTCGCCCTGCGCGTGGTCTCGTCCCTCTTCCGTGAGGAGGTGGCGCGCTGATGAGCGCCACGGCAACCGCCCCCGACGGCGCCGCCCGCGCCCGCTCCGCCCGCACCCGGCAGAGCCTGCTCTCCCTGGTCACCTGGGCCGTCTCGCTGGCCTTCTTCCTGCCGATCGCCTGGATGGTGCTGACCTCCTTCCACTCCGAGAGCGACGCGGCCACCAACCCGCCCTCGCTCGCGGCCTCCCTCACCCTGGACGGCTACCGGGACTTCTTCGGCGCGGACGGCGGCGCGAGCCCCTGGCCCTCGCTGATCAACTCCCTTGTCGCCTCGGGCGGTTCGACCCTGCTGGTCCTCGTGCTCGCGCTGCCCGCCGCGTACGCGCTCTCCATCCGCCGGGTGGAGAAGTGGACCGACGTGCTCTTCTTCTTCCTGTCCACCAAGATGCTGCCGGTGGTCGCCGGACTGCTGCCGGTCTACCTCTTCGCCCGGGACGCGGGGCTGCTCGACAACATCTGGGTGCTCGTCCTGCTGTACACCTCGATGAACCTGCCGATCGCGGTGTGGATGATGCAGTCCTTCCTCGCCGAGGTGCCGGTCGCCGTCATCGAGGCCGCGCAGATCGACGGCGCCCGGCTGCCGACCGTGCTCAGCAGGGTGGTGGCGCCCATCGCCGCGCCCGGCATCGCCGCCACCTCGCTGATCTGCTTCATCTTCTCCTGGAACGAGATGCTCTTCGCCCGGGTCCTGACCGGCGTCACCGCCCAGACCGCCCCGGTCATGCTGACCACCTTCATCACCAGCCAGGGCCTGTTCCTGGCGAAGGTGTGCGCCGCCTCCCTCATGATCTCCCTGCCGGTGCTCGCCGCGGGGTTCGCCGCCCAGGACAAACTGGTCCAGGGCCTGTCCCTTGGAGCTGTCAAGTGAAGGCCGCAGTCATCGAGTCCGTCGGGAAGGTCACCGTCGCGGAGGTCCCCGACCCCACTCCCGGGCCGCGCGAGGTCGTGGTGGAGGTCGCCGCCTGCGGGCTGTGCGGCACCGATCTGCACATCCTGCAGGGCGAGTTCGCGCCGACCCTGCCGGTGGTGCCCGGTCACGAGTTCGCCGGGCGGGTGGTGGGGCTCGGCTCCGGGGTCAGCACCCTGACCGTGGGCGACCGGGTCGCCGTCGACCCCTCCCTGTACTGCTACGAGTGCCGCTA
The DNA here is from genome assembly GCF_025643355.1 of Streptomyces sp. SCSIO ZS0520. NCBI lineage: Bacteria > Bacillati > Actinomycetota > Actinomycetes > Kitasatosporales > Streptomycetaceae > Streptomyces > Streptomyces sp. SCSIO ZS0520. The sequence goes on from NZ_CP092644.1 coordinate 1,220,498, forward strand.
CTGCCGTACCGGCCACAACAACCTCTGCGAGCGCTGGGCCGCCATCGGCGTCACCACCGCGGGCGGCGCCGCCCAGTACGCGGTGGCCCCCGCCGCCAACTGCGTCCGCCTGCCCGACCACATCCGCACCGAGGACGCCGCCCTCATCGAGCCGCTGTCCTGCGCGGTACGCGGCTACGACGTGCTGAAGTCCCAGCTCGGCTCGCATGTCCTCATCTACGGCTCGGGCACCATGGGCCTGATGATGCTGGAGCTGGCCAAGCGCACCGGCGCCGCCGCCGTGGACATGGTCGACCTCAACCCGGAGCGGCTCGCCACCGCCCGTACCCTCGGCTGCTCGGCCGCCGCCGCGGGCGCCGACGAGTTCGACCGGCCCGGCGGCTGGGACCTGGTCGTCGACGCCACCGGCAACGCCAACGCCATCCAGGACGGCCTCGGCCGGGTGGCGCGGGCCGGGACCTTCCTCCAGTTCGGAGTGGCCGACTACGCCACCACCGCCACCATCGAGCCGTACAAGATCTACAACCAGGAGATCACCATCACCGGCTCGATGGCGGTGCTGCACAGCTACGAACGCGCCGCGGAGCTCTTCGCCGCCGGGGTGCTCGATCCGGAGGTGTTCATCAGCGACCGGCTCCCCCTGGAGCAGTACCCGGCGGCCCTGGAGCGCTTCGCCTCCGGCAAGGGCCGCAAGATCGTGGTCACCCCGGGCGGTTGAGGACCGGGGCACGGCCTTCGTACGGTACGGGCGGACGGGCACCGGCCCCCGTCCGCCCGCGGCGTGGACGCGCCGGGGCCCGCAGTGACCGCAAGCCCGCTCAGCACACGGAGGCGTGATGGCCGCTCAGCGCATCGTCATCGGTATCGACAGCTCGACCCAGTCCACCAAGGCGCTGGCGGTCGACGCCGAGAGCGGCGCCGTCCTCGGCACCGGCCGGGCGGCCCACGAGGTCACCAGCGGCGAGGGCCGGGAGAGCGATCCGGCGCAGTGGTGGCGGGCGCTGACCGAGGCGGTGGCGGCGACCGGCCACGCCGAGCGCGCCGAGGCCGTCGCGGTCGGCGGGCAGCAGCACGGCCTCGTCACCCTCGACGCCCAAGGCGCGCCGGTGCGCCCCGCCCTGCTGTGGAACGACGTCCGCTCCGCCCCGCAGGCCGCGGCGCTCCGGGAGCGGTGGGGCGCCGCCGAGTGGGTACGCCGGGTGGGCAGCGTCCCCGGCGCCGCGCTCACCGTCGCCAAGTGGGCCTGGCTGCGCGAGAACGAGCCGCACCGGGCCGAGGCCACCACGGGCGTACGGCTGCCGCACGACTACCTCACCGAGCGGCTCACCGGCACCGCCGCCACCGACCGGGGCGATGTCTCCGGCACCGGCTGGTGGACCCCCGAGGGCTACGACCGGGAGATCCTCGACCTGGTCGGCCTGGACGAGACGATGCTGCCGACGGTACTCGGCCCCGGGCAGGCCGCGGGCACCGTACGGTCCGGACTCCCCCTGCGCGAGGGCGCGTTGGTGGCCGCGGGCACCGGCGACAACATGGCCGCCGCCCTCGGCCTCGGCCTGCGCCCCGGACAGCCCGCGCTCAGCCTCGGCACCTCCGGCACCGTCTACGCGGTGACCCGCGGGCGCCCGCAGGACCCGAGCGGCACCGTCTCCGGCTTCGCCGACGCGCTCGGCAACTGGCTCCCGCTCGCCTGCACCCTCAACTGCACGCTCGCGGTGGACCGGATCGCGGCCCTGCTCGGCCGCGACCGGGAGGAGGTGGAGCCGGGCGGCGGCGCCGTCGTCCTGCCCTACCTCGACGGCGAGCGCACCCCCGATCTCCCCTACTCCGCGGGCCTGTTCACCGGACTGCGGCACGACACCACCGCGGGCCAGCTCCTCCAGGCCGCCTACGACGGCGCCGCGTACTCCCTGCTCGCCGCCCTGGACGACGTCCTCGCGGGCAGCGGCGAGGAGGGCGCCGAGCTGCCGCTGCTCCTGATCGGCGGCGGAGCCAGGGGCACCGCCTGGCAGCACACCGTACGGCGGCTCTCCGGCCGTGCGGTACGGATCCCCGAGGCCCAGGAACTCGTGGCCCTCGGCGCCGCCGCCCAGGCCGCCGCCCTGCTCACCGGCGAACAGCCGGACGAGGTGGCCCGCCGCTGGCGCACCGCCGAGGGCCCCCTGCACGCCCCGCTGCCGAGGGACACCGAGACCCTGGAGCGGATCGCGGGGACGCTGGAACGGGCGGCGGCGCTGGTGGATCCGCCCACCGGAAGAGCCACCTAATAGGCGCTTAAGGCACGCCTCCTACTCTCAGCCGCGACAGGCACCGGGGCGGACGAGGAGGCAGACGATCAGCGCGTACTTCTGGTCCCGCGTCCGCCGGGCACTGCGCAGAGCCGTACCGGACTGGGAAACGCTCGGCATCTGCTGGGGAGCGGTGGCCGTCGGCGCCGTGACGCTCCTCCCGCCCCCGCAGGGTGAGGAGGATCCCGGCACTCGGACGGCCGACGACACCGGAGCGCCGCTCACCGGGCCGCCCGCGGGCCACCCGGAGCGTGCGGTCCCCACCCTGCCGCTGAGCGAGGTGGAGCGCGCACTCTGGTCGCAGCTGAGCTGACCGCGCCACGCTCGGGTCCGGGTCCGGGTCCGGGTTCTTCCAGGCACACAGCGTCAACCGGCCATCCGCTACACGGTCTTGATGACTCCGCCGTCCACGAAATAGTCGGCGCCCGTGATGTTGGCGGCGTGCGGGGAGGCCAGGAAGGCGATCAGGGCCGCTGTCTCGGCCGGTTCGGCGAGCCGCCGGGTGGCGATGCCCATCTGGCGCGGCAGCTCCGCGAGGAACTCGGCGTGGCTGACGCCCGCCTCCCGCGCGAGGTCCGCGGCCATGCTGTCGGCTCCCTTCCAGTTCTCGGTGAGGGTGGGCCCGGGGCTCACCGTCACCACCCGCACCCCTTGCGGGCCGAGCTCCTCCGACAGCGCCTTGCTGAGGTTGGTCAACGCGGCCTTGGCGGCGCCGTATTCGACCGGGGGGTGAGCGAAGCGGGCGCCGATGGAGGAGACGTTGATGATGACTCCGCGGGCTTCGAGGAGCGCGGGGAGCGCCGCCCGGGTGGTGCGTACGGCGCTGAAGAGGTTGAGGTCGAGCGCCTGCTGCCAGTGCTCGTCGGTGAGGTCGGCGAAGCTCTCCCCGTGGGCGATCCCGGAGCGGACACCGCCGACGTTGTTCACCAGGAAGTCGATGCCGCCGAGTTCCTCGCGGGCTTGCGCGACCGCCGCCGCGGGACCCTCGGGCCCGGAGAGGTCGGCGGTGATCGACAGGGCGGCCCCGGGCACGGCGCTGCGGGCGACTCCGGCGACCCGTACCCCCTCGGCCGCCAGCGTCTGGACGACGGCCAGCCCGATGCCCTTGCTGGCTCCGGTGACCAGGGCGGTCCGACCCTTCAGGCGCAGATCCATGACGGTACCTCTTTCTTGAACTCAGGTTACAGAATATGGGGAGGGGTGGCGGAGGGAGAGGGAAGCAGAGGGAAGGGGGCGAGCGGCAGGGAAGCGCGCGGAGAGGCGTCGCGGCGGGAGCGAGCGGGACGGGTGGCGGTCGGGGCGCCCGGCGCGTACCGGTCAGAGCGCCCGCATCGCCGCCTCCACCAGTCCGTCGAGGCGTTCAGGGGCGGGGTCGGCCTTGGCCAGGACCCGGATGCCGTTGATGGCGGCGAGCAGCAGGCGGGCCAGCGCCCCCGCGTCCGCCGCGCGGTCGACCTCCCCCGCCGCCTGCGCCTCCAGGACCGCCCCCTTGAAAGCGGCCTCCTGACGCTCGAAGGTACGCCGCACCAGATAGTTCACGGTCTCCTCCACCACCCCGAACTCCACTGCGGTGTTGGTCGCGAGACACCCCCGGCGCCGCGCGTCCTCCAGGGCGGCGCGCACCACGAGTTCCAGCGCGGCACGGATGCGCGCCCTGGGTGAACCGCCGCCGTCGAGCACCTCGATGAGGCGTACGGTCTCGCGCTCGTAGTAGCGGCGCAGCGCCAGCTCGAAGAGCTGCCGTTTGCTCCCGAAGGCGTTGTACAGGCTGCCGCGGCCGATGCCGAGCGCCTCCACGAGATGCTGCGGAGACGTGCCGGAGTAGCCACGGCTCCAGAAGACCTCCATCGCGCGGTCCACGGCCAGCTCGGGATCGAATTCCTTGCTGCGTCCCATGACCTCACCCCACCATTTCTTGACCTGCAAGTCAAGAAAAGCCCTCCCCCGGGCGCTCGCCCGCAGAGAGCCACCGCTCCCGTGGCCCGAGAGGCAACCAGCCCGGGCCCTGCCGCGTCACACAAGCATGAGACGGACTGCCGGTACCGCCGCCGCCCTCGCCGCGCTGACCCTGCTCGGATCCTCGATCCTGACGGGCTGCGGCACCGAGAAGAGCGAGAGTTCACGGCGGGGCGCCGCCGCCCTCACCGGCGTCCGGTGGACCCCCGAGCGGGTCACCCACGACGGCAGGACCTACTCGGCCCTGCCGGGCTCCCGCCTCACCTTCCGCGAGGACCGGGCGGAGGGCTCCCTCTGCAACGACTTCAGCAGCGACATCACCATCGACGGCACCAAGCTGACCGTCGGCAAGACGGTGGCCACCAAGCGCGGCTGCCGGGCCGAGGACGGAAAGGGCGACCACCCCTTCGAGGAGCAGTTCCTCGCGGTCTTCACAGGAGAACTCGACATCGTGCTCACCCCCGACGGCAAGTCCCTCTCCCTGAACGGAAAGGGCGACGACTCCCTCGCCCTCAGCGCCCCGCAGCCCACCCCCGAAGCGACCGCGAGCCCGCCGGACCCGGACGCTCCCACCGGGAACTGAGACCCGGGGCGCACCCGGCCGCGTACGGCAGCCGAAGGCCCCCGCGGGAGAGCCCGCGGGGGCCGAGTACGGCGAGACGTCAGAAGGCGGTTTCGCCGGGGAGCCCGAAGAGGTCGTGCCATTTCGCCCCGGCACCGAAGGAACTCCCGGTCGACAGACCGACGTACACATCGGCCGAGGCATTCTTGGTGAAGGTGACAATGTCGTCCTTGCCGTCACCGTCGAAATCGCCTACGTACGGGAACTCACCGGCCGGAGTGAAGGAATCGTTCCACTTCACACCAGGGCCGAACTTCGCACCATCCGACAAGGCCACATACACATCGCGGTCGGCGTTCGAGGTGAAGGTCACGATGTCGTCCTTGCCATCACCGTTCACGTCACCGACCCGCGGCTGCTCCGCACCCGGGGCGAAGAACTCGTGCGCCAACTGCGCCGGAGCGAACCCCGAACCCGTCGACAGCGCCACGAACACATCACCGCGGGTGCCCTGCGTGAACACCACGACATCATCCTTGCCGTCACCGTTCACGTCACCGATCGCCGGGAACTCACCGTTCGGGGCGAGGAAGTCGTGCCACTTCACACCGGCACCGAACTTCGCACCGTCCGACAACGCCACGAACGCATCACCATTCGCATCATTGGTGAACGTCACGATGTCGTCCTTACCATCACCGTTGAAATCACCCGTCGCCGGAACCTCACCCCCCACCGCGAAGAAATCGTTCCACTTCACCCCACCGGAGAAAGCAGACCCACTCGACAAACCCACATACACATCCGCCAACGACCCCCGCGTGAACGTCACGATGTCGTCCTTGCCGTCACCGTCGAAGTCACCACTCGACGGCACCTCACCACTCAACGCGAAGTAGTCGTTCCACTTCACCGTCGTCCCCGAAAAACCCGAACCCGTCGACGTCGCCGCATACACATCCGCCGCCGCACCATGCGTGAACGTCACCACATCCGCCTTGCCGTCACCACTGAAATCCGTCGGCGAACCACCCAGCTTCAGCCCACCGCCGGACTGGACCAGGCTCATGTAGTAGTTCCAGTTCCAGTGCGGGCCCGGGTCGGTGTGGTCGTTGCCGGGCACCTCGTTGTGGCCGACGATGTGCGCCCGGTCCTTAGGGATGCCGTGCCGGTCCGCGAGGTGCCTGGTGAGCGCGGCCGAGGAGCGGTACATGGCGTCCGTGAACCAGGACGGGTCGCTGACGTAGCCCTCGTGCTCGATGCCGAGGGCGGAGGGGTTGGCGGAGCGGGCGTGGTAGGCGGTGTCGCCGTCCCGCACCATCTGCGTCACCTCGCCGTCCGAGGAGCGCAGGATGTAGTGCGCGCTCACGCCGGACGCCGGATTCTGGAACCAGCTGATGGAGCCCGCGTACGAGCCCTGCGTCACATGGATGACGATGGTCCGGATCGCCGCGGAGCGCCCGCGGGCGTAGTTGCCCGCGGCGGCCGGGATCCAGCGCGCCGGCGGGTAGTCCTCGCTGAGCACGGAGGCATCGGCGGTCTGCTTGCCGCCGGTGGCGGGCCGGGCGTCCAGCGAGGTGACGTCCTCGTAGCGGCCGCGGTCCGGGGTGATCCGCTGCCGGGGGACGCCGAGTTGCTCGCCCTCGGGGGTGCGGGCCCGCACGCCCTGGGCGAGGAAGGTGTAGACGGCGTCGGCGTAGAGCCGCGCCGTGCTGTCGTTCCCGGCGCCCGAGTAGCGGGCGATCGCGGGGTACCAGGCGGCCGGGTCGCGGCGCTCGGCGGCGTCGAGCCCGAGGTCGTCGGCGTACTCGCGCAGGACGGCCGCCGCGCCGCGGATGTTGGCGCGGGTGTCCCGGCGCAGCGCGGCGGGGTCGAGGCCGGTGAGTTCGGCCGCGGTCCGCAGGGTGTGCTGGTCGGGGTTGTCCGTGAGGTGCATGACCCCGTAGCCGCGGGCCTGGCTGGGCTTGCCGTCGTGGCCGTCGAGGTGGGTCTCGCTGTAGCCGAGGGCCACGAGCAGGTCGCGGGGGACCTGCGAGGCGCGGGCGGCCTCGCGGAAGGCGGCGGCCGTCCGCCCCTCGCCGGTGGGCTCGGGGGCCGGGGCGCCCGTGGCGGTGGCAGGCAGGGCGGGCAGCGCGAGGCAGGCGCCGAGCAGGCCGCCGAGCAGGGTGCGGCGCAGCCGGGTGGCGGATCTTCGGGTGGTGCCGAGGGCGCTTCTGGTGGTGCGTCGGTCACGGTTCATCGCCGGGTGTCTCCTCAGAGTGCGGTCTCGCCGGGCAGGCCGAACAGGTCGTGCCATTTCGCTCCGGCGCCGAAGGAACTGCCGGTGGACAGGCCGACGTAGACATCGGCCGAGGCGTTCTTGGTGAAGGTGACGATGTCGGCCTTTCCGTCGCCGTCGAAGTCCCCTACGTACGGGAACTCACCGGCCGGAGCGAAGGAGTCGTTCCACTTCACGCCGGGACCGAAGGTCGAACCGTTCGAGAGGGCCACATACACATCGCGGTCCGCGTTCGAGGTGAAGGTGACCAGGTCGTCCTTGCCGTCGCCGTTCACATCGCCCACCCGCGGCTGCTCCGCCCCCGGGGCGAAGAACTCGTGCGCCAGCTGCGCCGGGCCGAATCCCGAACCGGTCGACAGCGAGACGAACACATCGCCGCGGGTGCCCTGCGTGAACACCACGATGTCGTCCTTGCCGTCGCCGTTCACATCGGCCACCGCGGGGAACTCGCCGTTCGGCGCCAGGAAGTCGTGCCACTTCACGCCCGCCCCGAAGGACGAGCCGTTGGACAGCGCCACGAAGGCATCACCGGCGGCATCGTGGGTGAAGGCGACGATGTCGTCCTTGCCGTCACCGTTGAAGTCGCCCGCGGCGGTGACCTCGTGGCGCGGGGCGAAGAAGTCGTGCCACTTGGCCCCGCCGCCGAAGGAGGAGCCGTTGGACAGGCCCACGTACACATCCGCGAGCGAGCCGTGGGTGAAGGTCACGACGTCGTCCTTGCCGTCACCGTTGAAGTCGCCCGTGGTCGGGGTCTCGCCGCCCAGGCCGAAGAAGTCGTTCCACTTGACCGTGGTGCCGGAGAAGGCGGTGCCGGTGGAGCGGGCCGCGTAGACGTCGGCGGCGGCGTTCTGGGTGAAGGTGACGACATCGTCCTTGCCGTCGCCGTCGAAGTCGGTGGGCGAGCCGCCCCACATGCCCGCGAGGCGGGAGGCCTCGGCCATCATCGCGCGGGCCTTGCCCTCGGACTGGTCGTAGCGGTCCGGGAAGGCGGAGCGCTGCACGCTCTGCGCCAACTGCCCCGCGGTGAAGCCCGGGTTGCGGCGGTCGCTGTCGATGGCGCGGGTGATGAACTGGGTGGCCGCGTAGACCGGGTCGAGGATCTGCTCGGGCGTTCCCCAGCCGTAGCTCGGGCGCTGCTGGTAGACGCCGAGGGAGTCCTTGTCGCCGCAGGGCAGATTGTGCATGTGCGACTCCACCCAGCCCGCCTCGAAGGCGGCGAGGGTGACCTTGGCGTTGGCGTCGTAGCTGCGGGCGACCCGCTGCACGACCACGATGATCGCGGGATCGTGGTCGGCGGGGACGCTGCACGCCTCCTCGGCGAGGAGTTCCGCGTTGGACTTGTGGCGCCCGCCCGACCCGTCCGGGGAGGGTGTCGACGCCTGGGCGGGGGCGAGACCCGCGGTGAGGGCGAGCAGGGCACCGGTCAGCAGACCGAGCACCCGTCTGTGCCGGCGGAGGGCCGCCGGTCCGGCTGTGCGCACGAGGAGTTCCTCTCTCTCGGTTCACCAGAACCCGCGGATTCCGCGGGGCAATGACCGGCCCCCGTACGGGAGTCGAGGGGGCCGGAAGAACAACTGGGGTGTGCGGCCGATCCTCAGCCGTCAGAAGGCGGTTTCGCCGGGGAGCCCGAAGAGGTCGTGCCATTTCGCCCCGGCACCGAAGGAACTCCCGGTCGACAGACCGACATAGACATCGGCGGAGGCGTTCTTGGTGAAGGTCACGATGTCGTCCTTGCCGTCACCGTCGAAATCGCCTACGTACGGGAACTCACCGGCCGGAGTGAAGGAATCGTTCCACTTCACACCAGGGCCGAACTTCGCACCATCCGACAAGGCCACATACACATCGCGGTCGGCGTTCGAGGTGAAGGTCACGATGTCGTCCTTGCCATCACCGTTCACGTCACCGACCCGCGGCTGCTCCGCACCCGGGGCGAAGAACTCGTGCGCCAACTGCGCCGGAGCGAACCCCGAACCCGTCGACAGCGCCACGAACACATCACCGCGGGTGCCCTGCGTGAACACCACGACATCATCCTTGCCGTCACCGTTCACGTCACCGATCGCCGGGAACTCACCGTTCGGGGCGAGGAAGTCGTGCCACTTCACACCGGCACCGAACTTCGCACCGTCCGACAACGCCACGAACGCATCACCATTCGCATCATTGGTGAACGTCACGATGTCGTCCTTACCATCACCGTTGAAATCACCCGTCGCCGGAACCTCACCCCCCACCGCGAAGAAATCGTTCCACTTCACCCCACCGGAGAAAGCAGACCCACTCGACAAACCCACATACACATCCGCCAACGACCCCCGCGTGAACGTCACGATGTCGTCCTTGCCGTCACCGTCGAAGTCACCACTCGACGGCACCTCACCACTCAACGCGAAGTAGTCGTTCCACTTCACCGTCGTCCCCGAAAAACCCGAACCCGTCGACGTCGCCGCATACACATCCGCCGCCGCACCATGCGTGAACGTCACCACATCCGCCTTGCCGTCACCATTGAAGTCCGTCGGCGAACCACCCAGCTTCAGCCCACCGCCACCGCAGTTGCCGCTGGTGTGGCGGGCGGGGGTGCTGCTGTAGCGCAGGGCGACGCCGTCGATGACGATGGGCTGGTTGACGCCGTCCGCCTCCTGTTCGTAGTGAAGGTGCGGGCCGGTGGACTGCCCGGTGCTGCCGACCTTGCCGACCTCCTGACCGGCGGTCACGTACTGGCCGTTCGTCACCGACACGCTGCTGAGGTGGCCGACCAGGGTGGTCCAGCCGCCGCCGTGGTCGATGCGTACGTGGTTGCCGTAGCCGGGGTGGTCGAGGATCACCTGTGCGGTGCCGGAGGCGGTGGCGAGGGCGGGAGTGCCGAGGTCGGCGCTGCCGGCGATGTTGAAGTCGATGGCGTTCACGACCTCGGTGGAGTGGTGGTAGTAGTCCCGTCCCTCCCCGCAGGGCCACGGCGCGCGGAAGTCGGGCCGCGGCCCCGCGGCGGCGGCCGGGGGCGCCGGACTGAGGAGCAGTGCCACGACGAAGGTCGCCAGCAGGGCGGCGAGTCCTTGGAGCCGTCTTCGCATGGGGTGCCTCCGAGAAGGTCCGAGAGGATCCGGAGTGGGAGCCGGGGAAAGCGGGAGCTGCCGGGCGCGGACTCTCATCTGGGGCCCGCCTCCGCAGGGGATGTGAAGGCGAGGTGACGGAAACATTCATGAAATCGATTTCACGCTCTCTGCTCGTGAACTCTAGAAGGCCGCTCATGAACACGTCAAGAATGCGGAAAGAGCCGAACTCCCGCGCGGGGGCGCGCACTTCACCGACTCCCTGCGGACTCGTGGCCGGTCACCGGAAAGTCATGACTCCTTCACCTCTACTGAAGCGCGGCCGGTCCTGCTACGGTGACGCCGCCGTCCCCGGCCGGGCCCCGCCCGGCGCCGACGGACACGGACGCAGGACCGGACCCCCTGCGCCGGAGCAGCCCTGCCGCGCGCGGGGTGCAGCGCGTCTGCCCGCCCCGTGCGGGACGCCCGCCGCCCGCACGCACCCGTACCCCTGGCACGCCCCGCGCAGCCCGTACGGCCCGACCGCACAGGCCAGTCCTCTCCCCACCGAAGGGTCCGTCGATGCCCCCGCCTCCCTCCCGCCGTACGGTGCTGCGCTCCGCGCTCTCCCTCGGTGCCGGTGCCGCCCTCGCCGGTGGTCCGTTCGGCCCCGCCCTCTCTCCCGCCCGCGCCGCGGCCGCCGGGCCGGGAGCCGTGATCCCCGCGCCCCAGGAGTGGACGGCCGGGGGGACCGGCTTCGGCTACGGGGCGGGCAGCCGCCTGGTCGTCGACTCCGCGTACGCCGGTCAACTGGAGGCCGACGCCCGGACGTTCGCCGCCGATCTGGCCGCGCTCACCGGCACCGCACCACAGGTGGTGGTCGGTGCCGCGAGCGGTGCGCGGGCCGGGGACCTGCTGCTCACCCTCGGGTCCACCGACGCCCAACTCGGCGAGGAGGGCTATGCGTTGACGATCGCCCCGACGCTGCGCCTGAGGGCCCGTACCGCCACCGGCGTCTTCCGCGGCAGCCGCACGGTGCTCCAACTCCTGCGCGCCGCACGGACGATCGAGGGCGGCACGCTGCGCGACTGGCCGCGTTATCCCGAGCGCGGACTGCTCGTCGCCAATGAGCCCAAGTCCTTCTCGACGCGCTGGTGGCAGGAGCAGATCCGCGAACTCGCCTATCTCAAGATGAACATGCTCTCGCTGTACGTGGGCTACAAGCGGGTGGACCTCGCGCAGATGAAGGCCGTCGCGCGGTTCGCCGCCCGCTACCACGTCACCGTGGTCCCGCAGTTCAACATGCCGGGCCACCTGGAGACCGAGCTGACCGGCCGCCCGGAGCTGCACCTGCCGGGCCGCCCGGCCTCCCTCGACCTGTCCCGGGAGTCCGGCTACACCTACGCACGCGAGCAACTGGCCGCGCTCCTGCCGGAGTTCGAGGGCCCGCACTGGCACCTGGGCGCCGACGAGTACCTGATCGGCAGCGACTACGACTCCTTCCCCCAACTGGCCGCCTACGCGCGGGCGCACTACGGTCCCGAGGCGAAGGGCGTGGATGCCGCCTACGGCTTCGTCAACCTCTGCCATGCCCAAGTCCGCGCCGCCGGGCGGACGATGCGCATCTGGAACGACGGCATGCTGCCCGATCCGCATGTGCAGATCGACCGCGAGGTCCTGGTCGAGCACTGGATCAGCCACGGCAGGCCCGCCGCCGAACTGCTCCGCGACGGCTACCGGGTGCAGAACAGCAATCTGGACTTCCTCTACTACGACCTCGGTGGCCGCCGCCCCGACCCCGCGAAGATCTACGAGGGCTTCCGGGTCGGGCTGTTCAGCGGTTCCAGCGTCCCCGACGACACCCCGGGTCTGCTGGGCGCGAAGCTGCACGTCTGGACCGTGCCGGACGTGGAGACCGAGGTGCAGATCTACGAGCGGCTGCACGCGCCGCTGCGCTCGCTGGCCCAGATCACCTGGGGCTCGCCGAAGCCGGCCGCCGCCTACCCGGGCTTCGCGCCGCTGGTCGACGCGGTGGGGCACGCCCCCGGCACCTCGCTCTGGCTCACCGAGGAGACCGCGCTCGGCGGACGCGCCTTCCGCAGCGCCGACGGGGGCGAGCAACACGTCCTCACCGCGGCCGGGGCCAACGGCGGTCTGCTGCACTGGTATTGGAGCGAGCGCGCGGGCCGGATGACCGCGGAGCACTGGCCGGGCGGCCACGTCGCGGGCGCGCCCGCCGGATTCGCCCACGGCACGGAGACGGTCGCCTTCGCGCGCGGCACCGACGACTCGCTGCGCCACTGGTCGAGGCTGCCCGGGGCGCTGCCCGCCGAGGACGACTGGGGCGCCGGGCCGGGAACCGTCACCTCGGCCCCGGCCGCCTACGCGGTGGGCGGGCAGCAGCACGTCTACCACCGGGCCGCCGACGGCAGCCTCGCGCACCGCTTCCGGGTCCGCGGCGGCGAGGTGGTCGCGGAGAACTGGGGCGGACAACTCGACGGCGCCCCGGCCGCGTTCGTGCACGGCACGGAGCAGCATGTGTTCGCCCGCACCGCGGCGGACGGCCTCGGGCACTGGTGGTACCCGGGCCCCGGCGGGGCGGTCGGACGGGACGACTGGGGCGCGGCCCCGGGGAGCGTGACCTCGGAGGTGGCCGCACTCGCCCTCGGCGGCCAGCAGCATGTCTTCCACCGCGCGGCCGACGGCACCCTCGCCCACCGCTTCCGGGGCGGCAGCGGCGCCGTGGTCGCCGAGAGCTGGGGCGGTGAACTCGCCGGTGCCCCGGTGGCGTTCGTCCACGGCCAGGAGGTGCACGTCTTCGCCCGCGCCGCCGACGGAACGCTGCGCCACTGGTCGTACGAACCCGGCACCGGCCTCCGCCGCGAGGACTGGGACACCGCCGGTGCGGTGACCGACGACCCCGCGGGCCTCGCCGTAGGCGACCAGCACCACGTCTGGTTCCGGGGCGCCTCCGGCTCGCTGGCCCACCGCTTCTACGACCACTCGGCGGGCCGGGTCACCGCCGAGGACTGGGGCGGCAGCATCCCCGTACCCGCATAGGCCGCACCCGGTCCGGCACCCGCCGACACCCGTCCGGCCCGGGGCTGCCGGGCCACCGAGCCCCCGGTCCGCCGGTCCGCCGGTCCGCCGAGCGGCCGGGCTACCAGTCCGCCGGGCCACCGGTCCGCCGGGCGGTCGGGCTACCGGCCCGGGCCCCGCCCACCGCCCGGCCACCGCGCCGGGACCCCGGCCCCGCCCGTACCGGCCCCCCCCCCGCCCCAACTCCCCCGTCCGCCCGCCCCGTGGAGACACGATGAGACCCCTGCTGCCCGCCCGCGCCCGCCCGGGAACCGTCCTGCTCGTCCTCGCCGCACTGCTCGCGGGCTCGCTCGCCGGGGCGCCTCCGGCCGGTGCCGCCGAGGGGCCCTCCGGTCCGGGCGACCCGGTGGTGCACACCTTCGAGGAGGCTCCGGTCGGCGCCGCCCCGCCGGGCTGCGCGCCCACCGAGGGCGCCTCGGCGGCCGTGGTCAGCGATGTCCGCGGGCAGGACAGCGCCCGCTCGCTGCGGGTACGGGACACCTCCGCCACCGGGCGCACCGACCTGGCCTGCCCGGGACCGACCCGGCTCGGCGCCCGCCTCGGCTTCGCGATGCGGCCGGAGGCGCTGCCGAACGGCTTCCTCTTCAGCGTGCTCGGCCGCTTCGAGAGCGGCGGCGCGGCCCGTCCCGTCTTCCACTTCCAGGCGGCCCCGGACGGCTCGCTGCGCTGGCAGGACGGCACCGGCTGGCAGGCGCTCGCCCCGGCCGGGAGCGTCGCCCCGGGCCGCTGGGACCGGATCACCGTCGAGGTGCCGCGCGACCGGGGCGCCGCCTACCTGTACGTGGGGGACGCCTACGCGGGCCGGGCCGCTCCGGCGGGCGGGAAGGTCGCGGCGCTGACCGGCCACCAGTTCTCCGGCGCGGGCACCGCCCCCACCGGCGACGATGTCTTCGTGGACGATGTCTCCTTCGGGCCCGCCTCCCAGGACACCACCGCCACCCGGGACTTCGACGCCGAGATGCCGGGCCAGCCGCCGTCCGGCTGCACCGCCCCCGCGAACGCGGCACCGGCCGTGGTCAGCGACGTCCGGGGCGAGGCGAGCCCGCGCGCCCTGCGGATCCTCGACACCTCCGCCGCCCAGGGCGTGGAGACCACCTGCCCCGCCCCGGCCGCGCCCTCCGGCACCCTCGCCTTCTCGGTGCGCCCCGAGGCACTGCCGAACGGCTTCACCTTCGGGCTCCTCGGCCACCGCGCGGGCGGCGGCGCCCCCTCGCCCGGCTTCCACTTCCTCGCCGGTCCGGGCGGCACGCTCAGCTGGTACGACGGCTCCGCCTGGCGGCAGTTGGCGCCCGCGGGCACCCTGCCCACCGGGCGCTGGACCGGCGTCGAGGTGGCGGTGGCCGCGGACCGGAGCGGCGCGGAGGTCCGGGTCGGCGGCACCTCGGTCGGCCGGGCGGGCCCGGTCGCCGGGGCCGCGCTCCAGGACCTCAGCGGCTACCGCTTCGGCTCGGCGGGCTCCGCGCCCACCGGCGACGAGGTGAGCGTGGACCGGGTCGCCTTCGGCCCGGCGACGGCCGCCCGCGGCCACGAGAGCGACCCGGTCGGCTCCGTCCCGCCGGGCTGCGCCGCCCCCGCCGGGGCCACCGCCGCCACCGTGAGCGACGCCCGCGGCAAGGACAGCGCCCGCTCGCTGCGGGTACGGGACGCCTCCGCGACCGGGCGCACCGAACTGGACTGCCTCCACGCCCCGCGCCGTGCAACGGAGTTGGCCTTCTGGGCGTACCCCGAGTCGCTGCCCAACGGCTTCACCTTCAGCCTGCTCGGGCACACGGCGGGCGTCTCCGGCGCCCCGGCACCGGTCTTCCATCTCTCGGTCACCCCGCAGGGCGCGCTGCGCTGGTACGATGGCCTCGGCTGGACGCAGCTGGCCGCGCCCGGCACCGTACCCACCGGTCAGTGGTCGGAACTGGCCGTCCGAGTCCCCGAGGACACCGCGCGTGCCCAACTCCTCGTCGGTGGACGGGTGGTGGGCGAGGCCGGCAGCTGGGGCATGCGCGAGGCCGACGACCTCACCGGCTACCGCTTCGGCGGCTCGGGCACCGCGCCCACGGGCGACGACGTCTTCCTGGACGGCATCCGCTTCGGGCCGCCGAGCGCCCAAGTGCCCGCCCCCGCCGGGCCGTTCGCGGTGGGCCCGACCGTCACCGTCGACCAGGTGGAGCAGGGAAACCTCCAGATGCCCAACTCCGCCGCCCGGCTCCCCGGCGGCGAGACCCTCGCGGTCTACCCCCGCCACGGCGACGCGGTCGACGCGGTCGGCACCGAGCTGGTCGCCACCCCCGACGACGGCCGCTCCTGGCGCAAGCAGCCCGCCCGCAACCCCTTCCCGGACGAGCAGTCCTCGTACGTGACCCAGCTCGCCGGGGGCGATCTGCTCGCCGTGAACTACCTGACCTTCATGGTGCCGGGGAGCAACAACACCCGGGCCACCGTGCGCACCGCCCGCTCCTCGGACGGCGGCGCCACCTGGCGGCGCGGCAACGGCACCATGACGGCCCCGGGACCGATGAAGCCGATCCCCTCCGGCAAGGGCCTCGGCGGCTTCGTCCTCATCAACCGGGTCCTGGAGAACCCGGACGGCAGCCTCTACCAGAGCGCCTACGGCTACTACGCGGGCGACGCCAAGTACCGGCAGGTGCTGCTCGTCTCCACCGACGGCGGCGTCGACTGGAGCGTCCGCTCCACGGTGGCGGTGGACCCCGGCCTCTCCGGGGAGGCCTCCTACGAGGGCTTCGACGAGGGCTCGGTGGTGCGCCTTGCCGACGGCTCGCTGCTCACCCTGATGCGCACCGGCAACTACCGCCCGCTCTACCAGGCGCGCTCCACCGACGACGGCCGCACCTGGTCCGCGCCGCAGGTGCTGCGCGCGGGCCCGGACGGCGGGCAGCCGGTCACCGGCATCCGGCCCGAGCTGACGCTGATGGGCGACGGCCGCCTGGTGCTGCTCATCGGGCGCCCCGGAATGTCGATGCTGCTCTCCGAGGACGGTTCCGGCACGTCCTGGTCCGCGCCGCAGGCCGTGGACTACCGCAACTCGGGCAACGGCACCTCGGTAGCGATCGGCCCCGACCGGCTGCTCCTGATCGGCGACCGGGGCGCGGACTGGACACCGGGCGCGGACAGCCACCGCCGCATCTGGTCCCGGCTGGTGACCGTGCGCTGAGGCAGCAGTAAGGGGAGGCGGCGGGGTGTGCTCGGTCCCGCCGCCTCCCCTCATGAGCCGAGGGCCGCTAGTCCAGCGCCGGCGGCGCCGCCTCGCCGGAGGTCCCCCACTTCGAGGGCTTCTCCCCCACGGTGAAGGAGAGTTGGCGCATCCCGCGCAGATCGCCGGTGGTGAGATACGTCTTGCCGTACTCCTCGCCGTCCACCCGCGCCGACTGGATGTAGCGCGCGGTCCCCGAGGTGCCCGGCGCCTTCACCGTGAGGCGGCCGTGCGGGTAGTAGCGCCGGTCGAGGCGGATGTCGACGCGCTCGAAGACCGGGGTGGACAGGCCCCAGGTGTCGGTGCCCGGCTGGACCGGGAAGACGCCGATCGAGGAGAGGACGTTCCAGGCGGACATGGTGCCCAGGTCGTCGTTGCCGGTCATCCCGGTCGGGGCGTCGGTGAACAGGGTCAGCGCCGCGTGCACCACATCCGTGGTCTTCCACGGCTGCCCGGTCGACAGATAGGTGTACGGGGCGATCAGGTCCGGCTCGTTCTGCGGGTTGTACTTGTCCGCGTTGTAGTAGTCGTACGGGCCGTTGACCCACACCTCGCGGGCGGTCTTCTCCGGATCCTTGAGCAACTCCTCGTAGGCGAAGAAGGAGTCGAGGCGCGCGTTGGTGGCGTCCGTGCCGCCGATCAGGTCCACCATGCCGGGCAGGTCCTGCGGGACGAGCCACTGGTACTGCCAGGAGGTGCCCTCGTGGAAGCCCTCGCTCTTGGCCGGGTCGGCGGGCCCGGTGAAGGCGCCCTCGCCGTCCCGCGCGCGGAAGAACCCGGTCGAACTGTCGAAGATCCGGCGGTAGTTCTGGGCGCGCTCGGCATAGCGCTCCGCGTCCGCGCGGTGGCCGAGGTCCCCGGCCATCTGCGCGAGCATCGCGTCCGAGAGGGCGTACTCCAGGGTGGCCGAGGCCCCGTGGTCGTAGTCCGAGTCGCCGGGCTTGGCGTGCGGGCGGCCCTTGAGGTAGGGGGCGAAACCGTCCTTCAGGTACTCCTTGTTGGCCTCCCGGCCGACCGGCGGGGAATCGGCGGGCGGCACCCCGTCCGCGTTCTTCTTCAGCGCGCGGTAGGCCCGCTCCTCATGCCCCTTGAGCAGCCCCTGCTGGTAGGCGTTGGTGAGGAAGGGGGTGACCGGGTCGCCGGTCATGATGTTCGTCTCGACCGTGCCGTAGCCCCACTTGGGCAGCCAGCCGCTGTCCTCGTCGACGGCGAGCACCGAGAGCGCCATGTCCCGGGACTCCCGCGGGGCGAGCAGCGCGAGCAGCTGCGCCTGGGTGCGGTAGGTGTCCCACAGCGACCAGTTCTGGTAGTACGTGAACCCCTTGGCGCGGTGCTTGTGCTGGTCCCAGCCGGTGTAGCGGCCGTCCACGTCGCTGCCGATGTTCGGCGCCAGGAAGGACCGGTAGAGCGAGGAGTAGAAGGTGCGGCGCAGGGTCTCGCTGCCGCCCTGGGCGCGCACCTGGCCGAGCCGCTCCTCCCAGGCCGCCCGCGCGGCCCGCTCCACCGAACGGTACGAACGCCCGCCCTCCGCACGGAGGTTGAGCGCCGCGCCCTTGGCGTCCACGTAGGAGAGCGCGGTGGTCGCCTCGACGGTGCGGTCCCGCCGGGTGTCGAAGCGGAGGAAGGCGCCGTTGCGCTCCTCCCCCGCCGTGGAGCTCCGCGAGCCCTCGGTGACGGTGGCGCCCTTCCAGGTGCCGGAGGCCTTCTCGAAGGGCCGGTCGAAGCGGGTGACCGTGTAGAGGGTGTACGGCTCGGTGTCCTGGCAGAAGCCGCTGCCGGTGATCGCGGTGCGCACCGTACGGCTGTCCAGGATCTCCACCTCGGTGGAGAGCGTGCGGTGCAGCGACTGGCCCGCGTTCAGCAGGACGTTGGCCTTGTCGGTCGCCGGGAAGGTGTAGCGCTGCACCCCGGTCCGCTCGGTCGCGGTCAGCGCCGCGTGGATCCCCGTCTTCAGGCCCACCTGGTACGAGCCGGGCGCGGCCTGCTCCTCGTCGTGGCTGAACTCCGCCGCGTACTCGGCGTAGTCCGTCTCGGTGACCTCGCCCGTGGTGGGCAGCACCGGCAGATCGCCGCCGAGCCCGCAGCCGACCCCGGAGAGGTGGATGCTGGAGAAGCCCCGGATGTGCGTGTCCGAGTGGTCGTAGCCGGTGTTGTGCCCGGTGTCCGGCGAGAGCTGCACCATCCCGAAGGGCACCGCGGCGCCGGGGTAGGTGTTGCCCTCGTTCTCGGTGCCGATGAACGGGTTGACCAGGTCGGTGAGCCGGCCGCCGCCGTGCTGCCCGGTGGCCTGCGCCGCGGGAACGGCGAGGGCGCCGCCGAGCAGCGCGGCCACCGCGGCGGCGGTCACCGCGCCGCGTATCCGTGGGATCCAAGTCATGGCGGAGGGCGCCTCCTTGCGCAGGGGAAAGGGCGGCGGCGGACCCCGGCCGGACAACGTTGTCAGCCACCGATGCCCGCATTCTTCGCGGCGGGCATGTGCTCGTCAAGACACGGGGCGGGACGGATCGCGGCCACGGCGAGGAGGACGAAAGCCCCCGGGCGGATCCGCCCGCCGCCCACCCTCCTCCCCGCGGGCGCGAGACCCGCCCAACTCCCCTACCGACCGGGGTACTTGCCCCTCAGGCGAACCGCCACAGATGGTCGTCGGTGCCGTTGTCCGCGAACTGGACCACCTGCGCGCTGTTCTCGGTGGACATCCGGTCCACGCCGAGGACCTTGCCGCTGTGGCGGTTGCGGATCAGGAACCAGCCGTCGCCCTTGTCGGTGAAGGACCAGAGTTCGTCGTCCCGGCCGTTGTCGGTGAACTGCACGATCGGCGCGCTGTCGGCGGTCGAGGCGCCCTCGACGGCGAGGACCTTGCCGCTCTGGCCGTTGCGCAGCAGGAGTTGACCGCTGCCGCGCTCGACGACCTGCCAAGCGTGGTCGCCCGTACCGGAGTTGTCGAACTGCACCACCCGCGCGCCGTCCTCGGTGGACATGCCGTCGACGGCGAGCACCTTGCCGCTGTGCTTGTTCAGCAGGCGGTGGTAGGGCGGTTCGGGGGTCCACGGCCGGCCGTCGCGGCGGACGGTGGGGAAGGCGGTGATACGCAGCCGGGCGGCGCCCATCGGGATCAGGGTGACCTCTTCCGCGGGGGCCTCGCTGTGGGCGGGGCTCTGCTGGAGCGGGGTGACGACGTTCTCCTGATCCGCCCGCCAGGCCTCGATACGGCGGGCCCGGGCGGTGAGCGAGACGGGCACCGCCTCCTGGGTGAAGGGGTTGTCGGGGACCGGGCCCTTTCTGCGGCGCAGGGTCGTCTCGCCGTCCGCGAGCAGACCGTAGTTCCAGGGCCCGGTGGCGCGGACCTCGTACTCCGGGAAGGCGTCGGTGCCCGCGTAGCGCTCGTACTTCTCGCCGATCTTCAGGGAGTACGTCAGCGGCCCGTGGTCGATGCTGACGGCGTCCTGGTTGCCGCTCCAGGTGCGGGTGGTGGTGCGCTGCGGCAGGCGCAGGACCACGCGGTCGCCGTCCTGCCAGGTGCGCTCGACCCGGGTGAAGGCCGGGCCGGGTGCCGCCTCCGACGGGCTTCCGGCGACGGTGAGTTGAGGCTCGCCGCACCAGCCGGGGATGCGCAGGTGGAGGGGGAAGGCGACAGGTTGGGGGGTGCGGACGGTCAGGGTGACGGTCTCCTCGAAGGGGTAGCCGGTCTCCTCGGTGACGGTGACCGTGGTGCCGCCGGTGGCGTCGCCGACCCGGGCGCGGACCTGCGAGGGCGCGTACATCGCGGCGGCCAGTCCCCCGTCCGGGGCGCTGAGCCACAGCTCCTCGGTGAAGTAGGGCCAGCCCATGCCGTAGTTGTGCGGGCAGCAGCGGTAGTCGTCGACGCCCGGATGGTAGGCCTGCATGGCGAAGCCGTTCTGGAACTGGCCCTCGGTCTTGCGGTCCTTGCCGAGGTCGATGCTGTTGGCGGCGGTGACGTAGTGGATCGCCTTGCCCTCGGGGTCGAGGGAGGCGGGCAGCATGTTGAAGGCCAGGTCCTCGCAGCGGTCCGCCCAGACCGGGTCGCCGGTGAGCCGGGTGAGGAGTTCGTGGCTGGTCATGAACTCGACGATGCCGCAGGTCTCGAAGCCCTGGCGGGGGTCGCCGAAGCCGGGGCGGATGTTCTCGTCCCCGGCGATGCCGCCGCCGGGGAACTGGCCGCCGGCGCCGAGGACTTGCTCGTAGACGCGGTAGGTGGCGCGGGTCAGTTCAGCGGCGCCCGAGGCGGCGAACTGGGCGTACTGGGCGGGCTCGCGGAAGCCCTGGGCGATGTTGACGTTGTGCGGGGTGGGCAGTTGCTCGGCGGTCCAGTCGGCGCCGTAGGTGTGCATCTTGCCGACCAGGTCGAGCAGGAAGTCCTCGCCGGTGCGGCGGTGCAGCCAGAGCGCGGTGTCGATGCCGTCGCCCCAGCGCACCGAGACCCAGCTGGAGTCGAAGGCGCTCTTGCCCTGGGCGTTCATGTAGCGCAGGAAGCGGCTGAGGAAGGGCACGATCCGTTCGTCGCCGGTGTGCTCCTGGTGGCTGCGCAGGGCCATGAGCAGCGGCAGGAAGGGCCAGAAGTCGGGGCCGTCGTTGAGCGCGGTGCGCAGGGCGCGGGGGCCGAAGAAGCCGTCCGGCTCCTGGGTGGCGAGGATCGCGTCGACCCAGCGGCGGGACGCGGCGAGGGCCCGCTCGTCCCTGGTGGCGATCGCCAGCGGGATGTAGCCGCGCAGCCAGTACGGCACCTCCTCCCAGCCGTTCTCCTCGGGGTGCACCCAGCCGGTGCGGTCGAAGTCGAGGAAGTGGGAGCGCTCGGCGTAGCGGCCGCAGAGTCCGTCGAGCTGGAGGCGCAGCTGGCCGGCGAGCCAGCCGCGGGCGGTGACGCTGCCGGTGGGCAGGCGGCCGAAGGCCTCGGGGGCGGGGCCGCGCGGGGCCGGGCGGTCGGCGGACGCGGCGGCGGCGAGCGACGGCTGCACGGCGAGGGCGCCGAGGGCGAGGGATCCGGACTGGAGGAGGCGTCGTCTGTTCAGGGGCATGGGGGTGCTCCTCGGGAGGGGTGGTGCGGCCAGGGGCGCGCGGAGGCTCTGTCGCGCGGGGGCGCGCCGGGGCGCGCGGGCGCGGGCCCCGACCGGCGCGCGCGGGAGCGGGCCGGGCGGGGCGGCCGGGTGACCCCGGGCCGCCGTGGAGCCCGGGCCGCTGCGGGGCGCCGGTTGCTGCGGGGCGCCGGACGGCGTGCGGGACCGGGCGAGGCACCGGCCTACGGTGCGGGGCCCGGAGGTGCGGGACCCGCAGGTGCACGGCTCGCAGGTGCGGGGCACCCCGCGCCGGGGGTCAGGGCCCGGCGCGGGGTACCGGTCAGGCGCAGCCCGGCACGGTGGGCTGCGAGGCGTCCCGGATCAGGGACTCGTGGGCCGCCCTGATCCGCTGCACATCCGGCTTGACCACCTTGCGGTCGTAGGTGAGCAGACCGTTCAACTCGCCCTCGACATCGGAGATCTGCGTGTAGACGGCGCCGTTGCCGCCCTTGCAGGCGAGCGCGCGGACCTCGTCCAGCTTGGTCACGTAGTCGTCGGTGTACGTCTCCGGGTCGACGTTCACATACGACATCTGGACCGACCAGGCGTGCCCGGGCACCGCGAGTCCGAGGCCGCCGTACTCGCCGCTGACCAGGGCCCGTCTGCCGTCCGGGGCGGGCAGTTGGGGACTCGGATAGCCGTGCGCGTCGGCGATGTCGCCGTTCTTGCCGTCGACGGCACCGCAGCAGTTGAGACCGCTCATGTTGTTGACCAAGCGGCTCGGGTCCCAGGCCTTGGCCTGGTCGGCGATGCGGGCCTGGTCGTACTGGCCCCAGCCCTCGTTGAAGGTGACCCACATGACGATCGAGGGGCTGTTGCCGTGCTGCTCGATCATCGTCTTCATCTCGCGCTCGTACTCGGCGCGGGACTCGGTGTCCGGGTCGACCCCGGCGGTCATCGAGGGCATGTCCTGCCAGACCAGGAGCCCGAGCTTGTCGGCCCAGTAGAACCAGCGGTCCGGTTCCACCTTGATGTGCTTGCGGACCGAGTTGAAGCCCATCTCCTTGTGCATCTTGAGGTCGTAGGCGAGGGCCTCGTCACTCGGCGCGGTGTGCAGTCCGTCCGGCCAGAAGCCCTGGTCGAGGGTGGCCATCATGAAGACGGGCTTGCCGTTGAGCACGGTGCGCGGGGTGCCGTTCACCTTCTCCACGGCGATGGAGCGCATGCCGAAGTAGCTGCCGACGCGGTCCTCGCCGACGGTGACCTCCAGGTCGTAGAGGAAGGGGTCGTCGGGGGACCACAGGTGCGGGTCGCTGATCTTCAGCTCCAGCGGGGTGCCGGTGCGGCCGCTCGCGGTGGCGACCTCCTTGCCGTTGGCGGAGGCGGTGGCGGTGACCGGGACTCCGGCGCGTACGCCGCGCGGCTGGACGCCCACCGTGCCGGTCTTCGCGTCGGGGCTCAGCTGGAGCGAGTCGGCGTGGTCGGCTGCCACCGGCTCCATCCACACCGTCTGCCAGATGCCGGAGGACGGGGTGTACCAGATGCCGCTCGGGTCCAGTCGCTGCTTGCCGAGGGGCGGGTTCTCG
This sequence comes from Streptomyces sp. SCSIO ZS0520, assembly GCF_025643355.1. Classification (NCBI taxonomy): domain Bacteria; kingdom Bacillati; phylum Actinomycetota; class Actinomycetes; order Kitasatosporales; family Streptomycetaceae; genus Streptomyces; species Streptomyces sp. SCSIO ZS0520. Next base: position 1,243,516 of record NZ_CP092644.1, read on the forward strand.
CCGTCCTCGGCGTCGGTCGGGTCGTAGACGCCGACGATCAGCTCCTGACTGCCGCCGGGCTTCAGCGCCTTGGTGATGTCGGCGCTGAACTTGTCGTAGCCGCCGGTGTGTTGAGCGACCCGGGTGCCGTTGACCCAGACCTCGGACTTCCAGTCCACGCCGCCGAAGTTGAGGTTCAGGCGCCGGGCGTCACCGATCTTCCAGTCCTCCGGGACGGTGAAGGTGCGCTTGTACCACATCCGGTCCTCGTGGCGCTGGACGCCGGAGAGCTGGGACTCGACCGGGTAGGGCACCAGGATCTTCTCGTCCAGGTCCTTGCCGACCGGGGGCTCTTCGCCCTTCTCGGCACCGGCGAACTGCCACTCGCCGTTGAGGTTCTGCCAGTCGTCCCGCGTGAGCTGCGGGCGCGGGTACTCCCGGTGCGCGTTCTCCGGGGTCACGTCGTCGGCCCACTCGGTGCGCAGCTCGTAGGTGGACTTGTTCGGGCCGCTGCTCCAGAAGGCGCCGATCCCGGTCCCGGGGCCGGTACCGCTGAGGCCGCCCTCGCCGTCGTAGCGCAGGTCGACGGTGCCGCGGGCGGTGCCGTCCTTGTTGCCGACCACCGGTTCACCGAGGCCGACGAGCAGGGCGCTCGGGTCCTCGGGGTCCAACTGGGCTTTGTCCAGCGGCCACGTGGCGCCGCCGATGACGGCCTCCACATGGTCGGTCAGGTCGGCCGGAGGGGCGGCGAGGTCCTGGGCGAAGTCGAGGCGCAGGGTGCGGCCGTCCTGCTGCACGGTGGTGCTGAGCGCGCCGTCGTAGTCGAAGTCCTCGGGCAGCCGGAAGGCGGACTGCGGTACGGGCTCCTTCTCGCCGCCGGGCGGGGTCCAGCGCAGGTGGAGGTTGGACCCGCCGAAGTGGTCGAAGTACTCGACCTTGATGTCGTACTCCTGACCTGCCGTCAACTCGACCGGCTGGGAGGTCTGTTCGTTGTCCCAGTCGTCGACCCAGTGGTCGATGACCTGCTCTCCGCCGATCCACAGGCGGAAGCCGTTGTCGCCGCTCATGGCGAAGGTGTGCGCGCCGGAGGCCTCGGGGACCAGCTTCCCGGTCCAGCGCACGCTGGCGTCGTCCGGTGCCCCGGTGGCGAAGTCCAGACGGGATTCGAGGTCGCCGAAGTCGAGATCCGGGTCGAATCCGGTGGTCTTGAGTTCGTCGAAGTCGAAGGCGCCCGGGGCGGACTGGGTGTAGTAGTCCCCCTTGAGCCCGTGGACCTCGGGGGCCTTGTCCGGCGGTCCCGCCGCCGAGGTGGTCGGTGGCGCCGCGGCCAGTCCGGTGACCGAGAGCGCTGCGGCCAAGAGCAGGACCGCGCTGCTTCTGAATCGTTTGGTGCGCACGAATCCTCCGGTGTGTGAGGAAGAGTGGCGGCTCGTTGCCGAAGTCTGTACAACGTTGAAAGGACGAGCAGTTGGCATGACAGCACGGCTCTCGGAATTCTGTCCAGGGCTCTGACATACCGTCGCGGGAACCCACCGCGGCGGACCGGGGCCGCGGCCACCCACCCACGCGGAGGACTTCCTTGCGGGTCAGCCTGAAAGACGTCGCCGAACGCGCCGGCGTCTCGATCAAGACGGTCTCGAACGTCGTGAACAACTATCAGCACGTCACACCGGGTATGCGGGCCCGGGTGCAGGCGGCCATCGACGAGCTGGGCTACCGGCCGAATCTGACGGCCCGTCATCTGCGCAAGGGCCGCACCGGCATCCTCGCGCTCGCCCTGCCGGAGCTCGGGAACCCGTACTTCGCCGAACTCGCCGGCGCGGTCATCGACGAGGCCGCCGCCCACGACCTGACCGTGCTCCTGGACCACACCGGCGGCGAACGCGAGCGGGAGGTCCTGGTCAGCCAGGGTTTCCGGGCCGGGGTGATCGACGGGCTCATCCTCAGCCCGCTGGAGCTGGAGGTCGAGGACCTGCGCAGCCGGGAGGACGACGTCCCCCTCGTCCTGCTCGGCGAGCGCGAGTACGACCTGCCCTACGCGCATATCGCCATCGACAACGTCGCCGCCGCCCGCCTCGCGGTACGCCATCTCCTCGGCCGGGGCCGCACCCGTATCGCCTACCTCGGCGCGCGCACCGACTCCGCCAACCGGCCCGCCCACCTGCGACTCGCGGGCTGGCGCGAGGAGCTGGCGGCGGCCGGGCTGCCCGCCCCGGAGGAGCTGATCGGGCCGACCGCGGGCTGGGACCGGGGCGACGGCGCGGAGGCGATGGCGCGGATGCTGGACGCCGGGGTGCGCCCGGACGCGGTGTTCGCGTACAACGACCTGGTGGCCATCGGCGCCATGCGGGTGCTGCACGAACGCGGGCTGCGGGTGCCCTGGGACGTGGCGGTGGTGGGCTTCGACGACATCGCCGAGGGGCGGTTCGGCGCGGTGACCCTGACCACGGTCTCGCCGGACAAGCGGGCCATCGCCCGGCTCGCCGTCGAATCGCTGCTCCGCACCCTGAAGAACCCGCAGGCCAGCCCCCAAGGGCGGGAACTGACCGCCGAGTTCGAGCTGATCGAGCGGGAGAGCACCCTGGGGCGGCGCTGACCTGCGGGCCGCGCGCCCGGTCCCGTGGATTTCGGAGCAGAGGGTTTACAGCGGTCTTCCAACGATGTAAAACCCTCACCTGAACGGCCAGTTGACCCGCCCGTACCCAATCTCCCCCGCGAGCGCTGTGTGCGCCAGGGGCCGCGCCACTTGGGGATCTCATGAAGTCGACCGCATTCCGCCGCCGTACCTCCGCCAGAGCGCTGCTCGCCACCGGGCTGCTCACCGGCCTGGTCCTCGCCTCCGGCTGCGCCAAGTCCGAGGACGAGGGCGACGGGGGCAAGAAGTCCTCGGCCCGGGAGGGCGGGGAGGCGGCCGCCTCCTCGGACACCTCCGGCGGCGAGACCTGCACCATCGGCGCCTACGGCGGCAAGAAGCTCGATCTGGAGAAGGCCACCGTCGGCTTCTCCCAGTCGGAGAAGGAGGCCAACCCCTTCCGGATCGCGGAGACCGCCTCGATCAAGGCGGAGGCGAAGAAGCGCGGGGTCAAGCTGCTCACCGCCAACGCCCAGTCGCAGTTCTCCAAGCAGATCAGCGATGTGCAGGACCTCATCGCCAAGGGCGCCGACCTGCTCGTCATCGCGCCGCTGAACTCCGACGGCTGGGAGCCGGTGCTGCGCTCCGCCGCCGCCCGGCACATCCCGATCGTCACCGTGGACCGCAAGATCAACGCCGAGGCCTGCAAGGACTACATCAGCTTCATCGGCTCCGACTTCGTGGAGCAGGGCCGGCGCGCCGCCGACCGGATGATCGAGGCGACCGGCGGCAAGGGCACGGTGGCGATCCTGCTCGGCGCGGCCGGGAACAACGTCACCACCGAGCGCACCAAAGGCTTCGAGGAGCGGCTCGAGGAGAAGGCGCCCGGCCTGAAGGTGGTCTTCAAGCAGACCGGCGAGTTCGCCCGCGAGAAGGGCCAGCAGGTCACCGAGCAGCTGATCCAGTCCAAGCCGGGCATCGACGGGATCTACGCCGAGAACGACGAGATGGGCCTCGGCGCGGTCAACGCCCTCAAGGGCGCGGGCAAGAAGGCGGGCGCCGTCAAGATCGTCACCGTGGACGGCACCCGCAACGCGGTCCAGGGCATCGTGGACGGCTGGATATCCGGGGTCATCGAGTCCAACCCGCGCTTCGGGCCGCTCGCCTTCACCACCCTGGACTCCTTCACCCAGGGCGAGAAGGTCTCCCAGGAGATTGTCATCAAGGACAGCGCCTACACCGAGGACAACGCCAAGTCCGATGTGGACAAGGCCTACTGACATGCTGTCGGTCTCCGGACTCAGCAAGACCTTCCCCAGCGTGCGCGCGCTCGACGGCGTCGAGTTCACCGCGCGCGCCGGGGAGGTGCACGCCCTCGTCGGCGAGAACGGCGCCGGCAAGTCCACCCTGATCAAGGTGCTCACCGGGGTCCACCGGCCGGACCCCGGGGGCACGTTGACGTACGACGGGCGCGAGGTCTCCTTCGCCACCCCGCTCGACGCCCAGCGGGCGGGCATCTCCACGATCTACCAGGAGGTCAACCTCGTCCCCCTGATGAGCGTGGCCCGCAATCTCTTCCTCGGCCGCGAACCCCGGGGCCGCCTCGGGCTGATCGACTTCCGCCGGATGCACCGGGAGGCGGAGCGGGCGCTCGCCGAGCTCGGCGTCCGGGTCGACGTCCGCCGCCCGCTGCGCGAACTCGGCGTCGGCGCCCAGCAGATGGTGGCCCTCGCCCGCGCGGTCGCGGTGGACGCCCGGGTCGTCCTGATGGACGAGCCGACCTCCTCGCTCGAACCCCGCGAGGTGGCGACCCTCTTCGGGGTGATCCGGATGCTGCGCGAGCGCGGCATCGCCGTCATCTACGTCAGCCACCGCATGGACGAGCTGTACGCGATCTGCGACACCGTCACCGTGCTGCGCGACGGCAAGGTGGTGCACACCGGACCGCTGGCCGGGCTCGACCGGCTGCGCCTGGTCTCCCTGATGCTCGGCCGGGACATGGACACGGTCCAGGACGAGGGCCTGACCAAGTTCACCGGCGAGCACGACGCCGGACGCGAACCGGTGCTGCGGGCCCAGAAGTTGACGGCACGTCACAAACTGAGCGAGGTCTCCCTCGACATCCGCCCCGGCGAGGTCCTCGGCCTCGGCGGACTGCTCGGCTCGGGCCGCAGCGAGACCGCGAAGGCCCTCGCGGGCGCCCTGCCGGTGGACTCCGGCCGGGTCACCGTCGCCGGGACCCGGGTGCGCGGCGGCTCCACCCCGGCCGCGATCCGCGCCGGGATCAGCCTGCTGCCCGAGGACCGCAAGGCGGAGGGCATCGTGCCGGGCCTCTCGGTGCGCGAGAACATCGCCCTCGCCGCGCTGCCCGGACTCTCCCGCTTCGGCCTGGTCGACGAGGCGCGTATCGACCGGATCGTCGACACCTTCGTCAAGCGGCTGCGCATCAAGGCCGCCGGCCCGCACCAGAAGGTCGGCGAACTCTCCGGCGGCAACCAGCAGAAGGTGCTGCTCGCCCGCTGGCTCGCGATGAACCCGAAGGTGCTGCTGCTCGACGAACCCACCCGCGGCATCGACGTCGGCGCCAAGGCGGAGGTGCAGAAGCTCATCGACGAACTCGCCGCGGACGGCCTCGGCGTGCTGCTGATCTCCTCCGACATGGAGGAGCTGATCGAGGGCTCCGACCGGGTCGTGGTCCTCAAGGACGGCGCCGTCGTCGAGGAGCTGACCGGCGACCAGGTGACCGAGGACCGGCTGATGCGCGCCATCGCCGCACCCGCAGGAGAGAGCCGTGACTGAACTGACCCTGGGCCGGGTGAGCGCCGACCGGGCGCGGCTCCTGCGCCTCCTCCAGGAGTACGGCGTCTACCTCGGCGTCCTGGTCCTGCTGCTCGTCAACATCGCCTTCACCCCGCACTTCCTCTCCGGCGAGAACTTCCGCACCCAGGCCGTGCAGGTCGCGCCGGTCCTGGTGGTCGCCCTCGGCATGGCGCTCGCCATCGGCACCGAGGGCGTGGACCTGTCGGTGGGCTCGGTGATGGCCCTGTCCACCTCGCTGATCTCGCTCTACCTCGGCTACGGGGTGTGGATCGCGCTGCTCGCCGCGCTGCTCGGTGGCATCGTTGTCGGACTCGCCAACGGCTCCCTGATCGCCTTCGTCGGCGTCCAGCCCATCGTCGCCACCCTCGCCCTGATGGTCGCCGGGCGCGGACTCGCCCTGGTGATGCTCCCGCAGCTCAAGCAGGTCAACGACCCGGACATGGCGGCCCTCGGCTCCGGCGACCTGCTCGGCGTCCCCTACCTCGTCCTGATCGCGGCCGGGCTCGCCCTGCTGGTCGCCTTCGTGGTGCGGCGCACCACCTTCGGCCGCCAGCTCCTCGCCATCGGCGACAGCCGGCCCGCCGCCCAGCTCGCGGGACTGCCGGTGCGCCGGGTCCTCATCCTCGTCTACGTCCTGTGCGGCGCGCTCGCCGCCTTCGCAGGAGTGCTCGCCACGGCCCGGCTCACCGCCAGCGACCCCACCTCGCTCGGGACGCTGATGGAACTCTCCGCGATCACCGCGGTCGTGGTGGGCGGCACCCCGCTCAGCGGCGGCCGGGTCCGCATCGGCGGCACCGTCGCGGGCGCCGTGCTCATCCAGTTGCTCACCGCCACGCTCATCAAGCACGACCTGCCGCCGTCGTGGACACAGATCGCCCAGGCCGTGGTGATCATCCTCGCCGTGTACGCGGCCCGGGAACGGGGGAAGCGATGACCACCGCAGACATCGGCAGTCCGGTACGCAAGGAGGCCCCGCCGGGTGCCGAACCGCTCGGCGCCACCCGGGCCGAACGCCTCAGCGCCCTGGCCCAGCAGCACGGCGCCCTGGTCACCCTGGTGATCGCGGTGATCGCCGCCTCGCTGAGCTTCGACACCTTCCTGACCGGCGACAACCTCCAGAACATGGCGCTCTCCTCGGCCTTCCTCGCCGTGGTCGCGCTCGGCATGACCTTCGTGATCGTCACCGGCGGCATCGACCTCTCGGTCGGCTCGCTCTTCGCGCTCGGCGGGGTGCTCGCGGCCTGGGGCTCGCAGTACGGCACCCTGGTCGCGCTGCTGCTCCCGCTCGCCGTCTGCGGGCTGATCGGGGTGGTCAACGGGCTGCTCATCGCCCGCTCCGGGCTCGCGCCCTTCATCGTCACGCTCGCCGCGATGCTCGGCGCCCGCGGCATCCTGCTCGCCGTCACCGACGAGGGCTCCACCACCTATCTCGTCGACAAGGACACCGTCTTCGCGAGCCTCGGCCAGGAGACCCTGCTCGGCCTCGGCGTCCCGGTGTGGATCACCCTCGCCCTCTTCGGCCTCGGCGCCCTGGTCCTTCGGCGCACCCGCTTCGGGCAGTACGTGTACGCGGTCGGCGGCAACGAGGACGCGGCGGCCCTGATGGGCGCCCCCGTGGCCCGTACGAAGATCGCCGTCTACACGGTCTCGGGGCTGTGCGCCGGGCTCGCGGGCGCGCTCAACGCCGCCTGGCTGGTCTCCGGGGTCACCATCCTCGGCTCCGGCATGGAGCTGGAGGCGATCTCCGCGGTGGTCATCGGCGGCACCCTGCTCAGCGGCGGCTTCGGCTTCATCAGCGGCTCGCTGGTCGGGGTGCTGCTCCTGAAGGTGATCCAGAACGTCATCAACCAGATCGGCTCCCTCGACTCGGCCTATCAGCAGGTGGTCAGCGGGGCCTTCCTCGCGGTCGTGGTCGTCGCCCAGACCTGGCTGGGGCGGCGGCAGCGGGTGCTGTGAGGGCGCCCCGCGCGGTCACCGGCCGAGGAACGGCAGCAGCAGGGCGAGCAGCGCCTCGGGCCGGTGCAGCGGGACGAGATGGCCGCAGTCCTCGATGCGGTGGACCGTCAAGTCGTCGGCCACCGGCTCCAGTTGGCGCCCGAGCGCCGGGCCCACGGGTTCGGCGCCGATCGCCATGACGGGCACCGTGAGGCGGCCGGCGCCGACGGCCTGCTGGATCTGGCGGGCGCTCTCGGGCAGCGCCCGGTAGTACGCGAAGGCGCAGCGCAGCGACTCGCGGCCGGTGTAGGCGGACACGAAGGCGTCCCGGATCTCGGGGCGGACGCCCTCGCCGAGGGTGCCCGCGTCGAGGAAGAAGTCGAGGTAGGGCCCCTCGTTGCCTTCGAGCACGGTCTCGGCGAGCCCCGGTACCGCGTGGAAGCCGAACCACCACGGCGGCCCCGGGGCGAGGAACTCCTCGGCGCCCGGCAGCCTCCCGAGCAGCGACTCCATCAGCACCAGCCGCCGTACCCGGCCGGGGCGGCGCAGGGCGAGGAGGAAGGCGGGCGGGGCGCCCGCGTCAATGCCCACGACCGCGGCGGAACTCTCGCCGAGGGCGTCCAGGAGGGCTTCGGCGTCGGCGGCGAGGGTGCCTGCCTCGTAGCCCCCGGGGGCGCGGCTGCTCGCGCCGAGGCCGCGCAGGTCGGGGGCGATCACCCGGTGGTGCGCGGCGAGCGGGCCGAGGAGGTCGGTCCACAGGCGCCAGGTGTGCGGGAAGCCGTGCAGCAGCAGGACGGCCGGGCCCTCGCCGCAGAGGGCGACATTGATCTCGATGCCGTTGGCCCGGATCCTGCGCTCCTCGACGGGCGGTGCGGGCACCCGCGCGGGCGCGGTGGGAGGCGGTACGGAGGACATGCGGGCCCCTTGGTCGGAGTCGGCTTGGTCGACGTCGTCTTGGTCGGAGTCGTCGCCGGTGGTCGGCCGCGCGTACGGCGGTTACCTTTGGTGACAACAAAACGCTAGGTGACCGCCCTCCTGGCGCCAAGACGGCACTTTCCCCACAGGTGGTGAGCTCCAGGTGACCTCCTCCCCGAGCGGTACCCCGCACGGTGCCCCGCGGGCCGCCTCCGGCCCCTCGCGCGCGGCCCGCGGCGACCTCTTCGACCCCGCGTGCCCGACCCGGCGGCTGCTCGACCGCATCGGCACCAAGTGGACCTCGATGGCGGTGAAGGTGCTCGCCGAGGCGGAGCCTCAGGAGGTGCGGTTCGCGGAGCTCCAGCGCCGGATGCCGGGTATCTCGCAGAAGATGCTCTCGGCCACGCTCCAGGCGCTCCACCGCGACGGCCTGGTCAGCCGCCGGGTGGAGCCCACGGTGCCGCCCCGGGTGCACTACCGGCTGACCCCGCTCGGCCTCTCCCTGGAGGTGCCGCTCGCCCTGCTCCGCACCTGGGCCGAGGAGCACATGCCGGAGATCGACCGGGCCCACCGGCGCGGCGAGGCCGAGCAGGGCGACGGGGTGTGACCTCGCCCCCGCTCCTCGTCCGGCTCACCTCCCCTTCCGCTCAGGGTCGCGGCGCGCGCCCGAGGCCGAGCCTCGACTGGGTGCCGGTCTTCTGCATGGCGCGGGCGATGTGGTGCTCCACGGTGCGCGGCGAGAGGTGCAGCGTATGGGCGATCTCGCGGTTGGTCAGGCCCGCCGTGGCGAGGTCGGCCACCTCGCGTTCCCGGGGGGAGAGCTTGTCGCCGTAGCCGGGGCGGCCGCGGGGTCTGGCCGGGGCCTCGTCCTCACCGCGCGCCGCGGACTCGGCCTCGCGCAGCGTGGACCGCACCCGGGCGCAGTCCCAGGGGGCGCCCAGCTCCTCCAACTGGGCGACGGCGGCGCCGAGTTCGCGGACCGCCTCGGGGGCGGCGCCCGGCACGGCGAGCCCGCAGCGGCCCGCTCCCTCCAGGGTCAGGGCGGCGGCGTAGGGGCGCGGGTGGCGGGCGAAGAGGGTGCTCGCCTCGGTGAAGTGGGCCCGGGCGGCGGCCGGTTCGCCGCTCGCCTCGGCGAGGACGGCGCGGCACCAGTGCAGGGTGGCGGCGGCGGTGGGCGCGTCGCTGCCGTCGAGTCCCCCGGCGAACTCGGCGAGGGCGCGGCGGGCTTCGGCGAGGCGGCCGGTGCGGGTCCAGGCCTCCACGGCCCAGGGGGCGAGGGCCGCGCCCCAGACCCAGACGCCCTTGTGGCGCAGCCGCGTCCAGGCCTTCTCCGCTGCCTGGACGGCGAGTTCGTCCTGGCGGCGGGCGAGCGCGAGCCGCAGCAGGCAGCCGGCGACCGCGGAGGCGTAGGGCACCCCGGGGGCGAAACTGGTCGGGGTGCCCCGGTCCTGGGGCCACCAGCGTTCGGCCTCGGCCCATTCGCCGCGGGCCAAGGCCAGCTGGCCGAGCACCAGTTGGGCGTCGGATCTGATGCCGACCTCGGAGACCAGCTCCCGGCACCGCTCGGCCAGGCCCTCCCAGCGGCCCGACTCGAAGTCGAGCAGCAGGGCGGTGCCCTTGTTGCACTGCTCCAGGAAGGGCGCCCGCATGGTGGCGGTGAACTTGTCGGCGCGTTCCAGGAGTTCGGCGGCGCGGCGGTAGTGGCCGAGGAAGACCGCGCCGCAGGCGGCGTTGCCGAGGCTGCGGGCCACGTGCTCGTGCTCACGGTCCGTCAGGGCCTGTCCCGGGGCGGGCAGTTGCTCCAGGTGGTGCCAGGCCTCGGGGTCCCCGCAGTTGGTGGCGACGGTCACCCGGGCGGCGGCGACGGTGGTGCGCGCGACGGCGTTCCCGGAGGCGGCGGCGGTCTGCTCGGCGCGCTCCAGCCAGCGCAGGTTCCCGCGCAGCGGTGAGCCGACGAAGAAGGGGTTGGAGAGCGCGGCCATGGCGCGGACGGCGAGTTCGGGGCGGTCCTTGAGTTCGCTGACGGCGCGTTCGAGTTCCCGGCGGCCCTGGACGTCCTCCAGGCGGCTGTTGAGCAGCAGCCCGAGTTCGAGGCGGATCTCGCCGCGGAAGCCGTGCGCGAGGCCCTGGGAGGCGATGATCTGGCGCAGCACCTCGGCGGTGCGGCCCGAGGGCAGGGTGAGGACGGCGTTGCGGGCGAGGCGCAGGGCGAGGCGGCCGCGTACGTCCTGGGGGATCTCGTCGGCGGCGAAGACCGGCTTCATCATGCGCATCGCGGCGTCGTGGTCGGCGAAGGCGGCGGGTTCTCCGGCGGCCCGCTCGACGGCGCGCAGCCAGCCGCGGTGCCGTCCGCTGCGGCGGCGGTGGTCGGCGACATGCGCCCACGGCACGGGCCGTCTGCGGGTCAGCACCTCGGCGGCCCGGTGGTGCAGTTCCTCCCGCTCGGGGCCGGGCAGCGCCTCGTAGAGCACGGTTCCGGCGAGCGGCACCGCGAAGCCGTAGCGGTTCTCGGCGCACTCCTGGAGCAGCGCGCCCCGTACCGCCTCGGCGAGTGCCTGCCGCCCCTCGGGACCGCGCAGCCGCGCGACGTGCAGCAGTTCGGCGGTGCCCACCGGCTCGTCGAGGACGGCGGCGGCCTCGGCGACGCGGCAGGCGGGGCCGCCGAGGGCGTGCAGCCGGGCGGCGGTCAGCTCGGCGAGCCGCACCGGTACGCCCACCGCGTCCACGTCGTGCACCGAGAAGCAGGGCTCCTTGCTGCCCGCGTCCACCAGCGACTGCAGTACGTCGTGCACGACCTGGGGGATGCCGCCGGTCCTGCGGTGCACATGGGCGACGAGCCGGTGCGGGCTGCGTTCGCTGCCGAGGGTGCGGAAGGCCATCCGGCGGGTCTGCTGCACGCTCAGCGGCTGGGTCCGCCCGCGCAGGACGGCGAGTTCGCCGGGGTAGGCCGCGGGGAGCCCGAACGGCAGCCCCGGCAGCGGGAGTTCCTCGGGGCGGTAGGTGATGAGGGTGGCGGTGCCGCGGGGGGCGCGTTCGACGCGGGCGCGCAGCGCGGCGAGGTCCTCGGGTCCGGCCCGCTGCACGTCCTCGGCGAGGAGGAAGGCGGGGGCGCTCTGGTCGAGGAGGGCGGCCACTCCCCCGGTCCGGTGGGCCGCGGGCTCGGGGGCCCGGCGGGCGCTCTCGGGGGCCAGCGGGGCGCCGGAGGAGGAGAAGGACAGGCACAGCGGGGCGCTGCCGAGGGAGCGGGCGAGCTGGCGCAGGCGCCCGGCCAGGGTGCTCTTGCCGGAGCCCGCCACGCCTTCCAGGAGGAAGAGCACGGGCCGGGCCTCGGCGTCGGACAGGACGCGCCGCAGCCGCTCGCCCCACACGTTCTCGTCCATGCGTCCCCCCGTGTGCGGCATGCCCGGCCGGAGGGGGCGGGGCGTGGTCAGCGCGGCTCCGTCCGGCCCTGCGAGGTCAAGGTCAGGTCAAGTACGGCCCAGGGTGCGGCATATATATCACCGCGCCACGGGGCCGACAAGGTGGCGCCCGGGTACCGGGACCGGCTCGGCGGGGCGGTCCCGGTACCCGGGCGGCGTGCCGGGTTCAGCCCGCGATGGTCTCGTCGATCCAGTCGCGGTACTGGGTGATGTCGCTGTACGCGCCGAAGCCGGAGCCGTCGGTGGGCTTGTTGCCCGCGGTGCAGGTCCCGACGAGCTTGCCGTCGTCGGTCAGCATCGGGCCGCCGGAGTCGCCGCCCGCGGTGTCGCCGTCGTTGTCCAGGCACAGGGTGGCGCCGAGGACGTTGCAGTTGTCGTCGTAGACCGAGCCCTCGGAGTACTTGAGCCGGTCGGCGAGCTGGGTCCAGTCGGAGCGGGTGTAGCCCCAGCCGTAGACGCGCTCCCGGGTGCCGGTGGCGACATCGCCGGGTTCGCCGAGCACGGCGTACTCGGTGTCGATGTCCTTGTCGATGCGCAGCAGGGCGACATCGGAGCCGGAGGGCTCCCGTACCGCCTCGGTGACCTGGGCGGTCTCGCCGCCGCTCTCCCGGTCCAGGGAGCCCACCCGAACGGTGTGGCCGCTGCCGACGCAGTGCTCGGCGGTCAGCACCCAGTGCGCGGAGACGAGCGAGGCGGTGCAGCTGAACTGGCCGCCGGTGTACAGGGCGGTGATGAACGGCACCTCGCCGGTGGCCTCGTGGCCGCCGACGACGGGCTGCGGTCCGCGGTACCGGTCGGCGCCGGGCCCGTCCTGCTGTGCGCCCGGCAACTGCGCCGGGGCGTGCACGGCGCGCGGGTAGGCGCGCGGGCCCTCCTGTGTACCGGACTCCTCGGCCATGACGGGGGCGGCGACCGCCGCGGCCAGCACCAGGGCGGCTCCGGTGGACATGGCCGCGATCCGGGCGACGGCACCTCTGCGATGGGACATCTGGTCCTCTCCCTTCCACTTCCTTGCTCGGCGTACCGGCTCACCCTCGGGCGGGCACGGGGCCGGAACAATCCGGGAAGCGGTAGGTAGACCCACCTGTTTCAGCCGGTGGGTCCGGGGAGGACGGGGCGAAGTCCCCGATGGCGTACGGGAGTCGGCGGGCAGCCGCGGCTCAGCGGTGTTCCGGGTTGTCGAAGTCGAAGCGGCAGCCCGCGTCCCACTCCGAGCGCTGGTTGCCGTGGGCCGGGATGCCGCCGCTGTCCTTCAGGAGCCGGGCCAGGTGGAGGAGGTTCCAGGTCATGAAGGTGGTGTTGCGGTTGGTGAAGTCGTTCTCGGGGCCGCCGGAACCGGGGTCGAGGTAGTTGGGCCCGGGGCCCGCCTCGCCGATCCACCCCGAGTCGGCCTGCGGCGGGATGGTGTAGCCGATGTGCTGGAGGCTGTAGAGGAGGTTCATGGCGCAGTGCTTGACGCCGTCCTCGTTGCCGGTGAGGAGGCAGCCGCCCACCTTGCCGTAATAGGCGTACTGGCCGCGGTCGTTGAGCACCCCGGAGGCGCCGTAGAGGCGCTCGACGACGCGCTTGGTCACCGAGCTGTTGTCGCCGAGCCAGATGGGTCCGGCCAGGACCAGGATGTCGGCGGCGGCGACCTGCTCGAACAGGGCGGGCCAGTCGTCGTGCGGGGCGCCGTACTCGGTCATGTCCGGGCGCACCCCGGGGGCGATGTCGTGGTCGACGGCGCGGATCTGGCCGACCTGGACGCCCTGCCGCGCCATGATCCGGGCGCTGATGTCCACCAGGCCCTGGGTGTTGCTCTGCTCCGGGGAGCGCTTGAGGGTGCAGTTGACGAAGAGGGCGCGCAGATCGTCGTAGCGGGCGGGGGGCCGGTTCTGCGCTTGCGGTTCGGGCACCTCGGGCTCCTTCGCCGGTACGGTCGTCCGCCGGGTGGGACATCCGGCCCAGCCAAACACGGCCCGGGGGCCCGCGCACCCCACGGCGATCCGGTCGCCCCGCGGGGTCGGCCGGAAGGGTGAGGCGACGCGGGCCGGTGCCCGGGCGGTCAGTCGACGCCCTCGCTCATCAGCCGGGCCACCTCGCGCGAGACCAGCCCGAAGCGGGCCTCCTCCAGGAGCGGCATCTCGCGGCGGCGGCGCCGTACCGCGCCGATGTCGAGGTCGACGACGGTCAGCGCGGCGCTCTCCTCCGGGGCCTGGGCGACGACCTCGCCCCAGGGGTCGATGACCCGGGAGCCGCCCCAGAAGGAGGCCTTGCCCTCGTTGCCGACCCGGTTGACGAAGACCACCCAGCACTGCTGCATGCGGGCGATGTTCACCAGCAGGTCGCGCCAGTACTCGGCGGTGTCCACCGCGCCGGGCGCGAGCCCCGAGGCGCTGTTGGTGGGCACGAAGAGCACCTCGGCGCCGTCCTGCGCGGCGAGCCAGGGCAGCACCGGCTGCCAGGCGTCGTTGCAGATGAGGGTGGCGGCCCGGCCGTGGGGGGTGTCGAAGGCGCGCAGGGCGTGGCCGGGGCTGGCGTGCTTGCGCTCCTCCCACTCCAGGTAGTTGGGCAGATAGAGCTTGCGGTGGGTGTGCAGGCAGGCGCCCCGCGAGTAGTAGCCCGCCGAGTTGTAGCGCCTGAGGCCGCCGTCCTCGTGGAAGCCGGCCAGGACGTCGGGGCCGGCCTCGGAGAGCGCGGTGAGCCGCGGATCGTGCGCGCCGATCGACTCGTCCTGGGGCACCGCGCCCAAGGAGTAGCCGTGCAGGCTCAGTTCGGGGAAGACGACGACATCGGCCCGCTGGGCGGCCGCCGCCTCGACGGTCCGGCGGGCGGTCTCCGTATTGGCGTCCACGTCGCCCAGTGCGCAGTCGGTCTGCGCGAGCGCCACGCGCAAGGTCCTCACGTCCTCTCCTGCTGGTGCGGTAGTGCCCGCTCCGCCTGTGGTGTCCTGCCGTTCACCGGCCGATGAACCCGTTCTCCCGCAGGAAGTACAGGGCGGCCTCGTCCGGGGTCTTCCCGTCCTGGTCGACCATGCCGAGCAGCTTGATGACCGTCTTCTCGGTGAGCTTCGCGCCGAGCGCGCGGGCCAGTTTCTCCAGCTCGGGATGGTCCTTCAGGGTCTTCTCGCGCACCGTGAGGGCGGCGGGTTCGCTGGTGAAGTGGTGCCGGTCGTCCTCGATCACCTTCAGGTCGAGGGACTCCAGGCGGGAGTCGGTGGTGAAGACCTCCGCGAACTGGCAGGGGCTGCCCTTGGCGACGTTGACGAAGTTCAGCGCGAAGGCGTTCTGGTACACCTGCGCCGAGGGGATCGTGATCCCGTACGTCTTCTGGAAGGGCCCGAGTTCGCGGTCGAGGAACTCCGAGGCGCCGCACAGGGTCAGCTTGTCCCGGTGGCCGTCGGCGAGGTCCCCGAGCTGGCTGAGCCTGTCCACCTCGCCCACCGGGCCCTCGGCGTCGGCGGCGCGGGCGATGGCGTACTGGTCGCCGAAGGCGGCGGGGCCGAGCCAGCGGATGCCGTTGCGCCGCGCGTCCTCCTCGGAGGTGGCCCGGTACTGGGCGCGCTCGCCCGCCACCGGTTTGTCGTGCTTGAGGTACTGGGTCCAGCCGGTGCCCGCGTACTCCCAGTAGAGGTCGACATCGCCGCTCTCCAGGGCGGCGCGGACGATGGCCGAGCCGTTGAGGCCGGTCTGGTCGGCGGTGCGGGCGCCCGCGGCGCGCAGCGCGTAGAGGGTGATCTTGCCGAGGATCTTCTGCTCGGTGAACTCCTTGGAGCCCACCGTGAAGCGGGCCCCCGAGAGGTCGACGTCCCGGCTCAGCGAGCCGCCGCGCAGTGCGGCGGCGCTGACCGAGGCGGACTCGGTCCCGGCCGAGCAGGAGCTGAGGGTCAGCGCGGCGAGGGCGGCGAGGGCGGCGCCGGTCCGCCGGAGGGGAGCAGGCGGCCTGACGGACCGGCGTGCCTGGTGCGGCAAGGGGTGCCTCCTGTGCGGGAAGACGGGGCTTCGGTCGGGGCGGTTCACACGCCGCGGGGGCGCAGCAGGTCCTCGGCGATTCCGGCCAGCCAGTCGAGGAGCAGGGCGAGGGCGGCGACGAGGAGGCTGCCGGTGACCAGGACGAGGGTGCGGCTGGAGTTGATGCCGTTGGAGATGACGTCGCCGAGTCCGCCCGCGCCGATGAAGGTGGCAAGGGCGACCGTGCCGACGGTGATCACCAGGGCGGTGCGGATCCCGGCGAGCATCACCGGGGTGGCCAGCGGCAGTTCGATGCGCCACAGGACGGCGCCCGGGGTCATGCCCATCCCGCGGGCCGACTCGATGACGGAGTCGTCGACCTGCTGGAGTCCGGCGATGGTGTTGCGCAGCACCGGAAGGACCCCGTAGAGGACGAAGGCGATCAGCGCGATCTGGGTGACGCCGAGGCTGACGAAGGCGACCGCGAGCAGCACGATCAGGCCGAGCGAGGGGATCGCCTGCCCGATGCTGGCCAGCGCCAGGATCGGCCCGGCCAGCGGGCGCGCCCAGCCGCGGGTGAGCAGCACCCCGAGGGGCAGGGCGATCAGGAGGATGAGCACGGTCGCCACGGCGGTCAGCTCGATGTGCTGGAGCGTACGGCTCACCAGGTACTCGGAGTTGAGGCTGCGCTGCTCGATGAGGTCGAGGTCCTGGCGCGAGACGTGCCAGGCGAGCCCGGCGAGCACCAGGCCCACCCCGAGCGGTGTCGGCAGGCGGCGCAGCACGGCGCGGGCGGTGCTCCGCTCCCGCGGCGGCGGGGCGGCCGGGGCGGTGGCGGTCGCGGTGACGGTGGAGGTGGACACGGCCGTCACACCTCCTGGAGCTTGCTGCCGTCGGCGGTGTGCAGGGCCTGGCTGTTGATGAGGGTGCGCACCGCGTCCATGCCGAGGACGCCCCGGTAGCGCCCGTCGCCGTCGACCACGGCGACCGCGGAGGCGTTCGAGGAGAGCATGTGGTCGAGGGCGTCGAAGAGGGTGTGCCCGGGGCCCATGGGCGTCAGGAGCGGGACCTCCTCGCCCGCCGCGGGGCCCTCGCCGCCCCGGTCGCCGGGCCGCCGGGCGCCCGCGGTGGCGAGCCAGGCCTCCGGGCGCCGGTCCTCGTCCACCACCAGGACGTAGTCGTCGCCCGACTCCGCGGCCCTGGCGAGCGCGGCGGCCCGGGCCTGGGCGTCCGCGGCGCGTTCGACCACCGGCGGTTCGGGGACCGCGAGGGAGCCGATACGGGCCAGCGAGAGCCTGCGGACGGCGGCGCCCGCGCCGATGAACTCGGCCACCGCGCGGTCCGCGGGGTCGGCGAGGAGGCGCTCGGGGGTGTCGTACTGGAGCACCCGGCCGCCGTCGCCGAAGAGCGCGATGCGGTCGCCCATCTTCACCGCCTCGTCGATGTCGTGGGTGACGAAGACGATGGTCTTGTGCAGCCGGGCCTGGATGCGCAGGAACTCGTTCTGCAGGGCCTCGCGGTTGAGCGGGTCGATGGCGCCGAAGGGTTCGTCCATGAGCATCACCTGCGGGTCGCCCGCGAGCGCGCGGGCGACGCCCACCCGCTGCTGCTGGCCGCCGGAGAGCTGACCGGGGCGGCGCCCGCGGTAGGTCTGGGGGTCGAGCCCGACCATCTCCAGGAGCTCGTCCACCCGGGCGGTGATCCGGGCCTTGTCCCAGCCGAGCATCTTCGGCACGGTCGCGATGTTGTCGGCGACGGTGCGGTGCGGGAAGAGCCCGCCCTGCTGGATGGCGTAGCCGATGCGGCGGCGCAGCTGGTGCACCGGGATCCGGGTGACGTCCTGGCCGTCTAGGTGGATGCGCCCCGAGGTGGGCTCGATGAGCCGGTTGATCAGCTTCATCGTGGTGGTCTTGCCGCAGCCGGAGGGGCCGACGAAGACCACGATGCTGCCCGCGGGGATGTCGAGGGTCAGCTCCTCGACGGCGGCTCCCGGCTGCCCGGGGTAGCGCTTGGTGAGCTTGTCCAGGCGGATCATGGTGCGCTCGCCCGGGGTCTGCTGCGGGGTGTCGGACTGTGTCATCTCAGGCACCGAGCCCTCGTGGTGTGGTGAGCCGGTTGACGGCGGCGAACAGAAGCTCGAAGAGCACGGCGAGTACGACGATGCCCGCGGCGCCCTCCAGGGTCAGATAGACGGCGAACGGGGTGCCGGCGGTGGCCAGCCCGTCGAGGATGAGGTTGCCGAGGCCGGGGCCGTTCACGGCGGCGGCGATGGCGGCGATGCTGAGCAGCAGTTGGGTGGCGACCCGCAGCCCGGCGAGGACGACCGGCCAGGCCAGCGGGAGTTCCACCGTGGTGAGGATGCGCAGCCTGCCCATGCCCATCGCGCGGGCGGATTCGGTGACCGCCGGGTCGACCTCGCGCAGCCCGACGATCGCGTTGCGCAGCACCGGAAGCAGCGCGTAGAGGGTGAGCGCGACGATCGAGGGGCCGTTGCCGAGGCCGAGCGGGGTGATGAGCAGGCCGAAGAGGGCGTAGGACGGGATGGTCAGGAGCAGGCCCGCGACGCCGAGGACGGCCGCCCGCGGATAGCCGGTGCGGTAGGTGAGGACCGCCACCGGCAGGCCGATGAGCACGGCGAGGCCGAGGCCCTCCAGGACCAGGACGGCGTGCTCGACGGTGGCGTCCAGGACGTCCGCCCGGTTCTGGGCGAAGAACTCGAAGAAGGTCATCTGCTCGCGCCCGGCCTAGGCGATGGCCTGGAAGGCGCTGGTCGCGGGCGCGGCGGCGAAGGACTCCTGGAAGAAGGCGGCGAGTTCGTCCACCAGGCTGAGGAAGGTGGGGTGGTCGTCGAACATCCACTCGGTGTGCCCGGCGCCCTCGATGAGCCGCAGCCGCTTGGGCTCGCGGGCGCGCTCGTACAGCGCCTCGGCCTCCTGGGGCAGATGCAGCCGGTTCTCGCTGCCGTGCACGATCAGCAGCGGGCGGGGGGCGAGCCGGTGCACCACCGACTGCGGGGAGAAGCGCAGCAGCATGTCGGCGGACTCCAGGGTGACCCCGGAGCCGAAGCCGGGGGCCTGGTACAGCTCCCGGCCCACATAGCCGTCGGTGCGGCCGTCCAGGTCGAGGCGGACGATGTCCCAGGGCGAGGTGATCTCCGAGCGGCCGTGCTCGCTGCGGTAGGCGCGGTCGGCGGCGATGCGTTCGAGCAACCGCTGCCAGGAGGCCTCGTCGTGCATGTTGCGGGTCGAACGGGCGCCGTCGCTCAGGCCGTTGACGGAGGCCACGGCCCGCACCCGGGGGTCGTCGGCGGCCTCGCTGACGACCACGCCGCCGCCCATCCCCCAGCCGACCAGGCCGATCCGCCCGGCGTCCAGGTCGGGGGCGGCCGCCACCCGGTCCACCGCGGCCCGCAGGTCCTGCACCCACTCCTGGGGCACCAGCCGGCCGCGCTCGCCCTCGCTGAGCCCGAAGCCGCGGAAGTCGAAGGCGAGGGTGGCGAAGCCCCGCGCGGTCAGCGCGCGGGCGAAGCGCTCGGGGTGGATGACCTTCAGCCCCTGGTAACCGGAGGAGGGCAGCACCACGGGGTACGGGGCCCCGGCGCCGCCGTCGTCGGGCAGATGCAGATCGGCGTCCAGGCGCAGACCACTGCTGAAGAAGGGGAACGGACGACTGACCATGCCAACTCTCCTGACTCTCGGCTCTGTCGGGCACGCTGGGGGACCAGCGGTTCGTTCGGTGCCCGGATGCGGCCGGGCGCGCGCTGTTCGTACGTCGCCGGGCCGCTCAGCACCCGGCCATGGACTGGGAGAGCTGCCGGGCCGCGCTCATCACCACCCGGCCCGCCGCGTCGAGATCCCGGCCCATGCGTCCGGCGGGCGCGGAGACGTTCAGGGCGGCCATCACCTGCCCCCGGAAGTCCCGTACCGGGGCCGCCGCGCCCACGAGCCCGGCCTCGAACTCCTCCCTGGCCAGGGCGTATCCGGCCGTCCGCGCCTCGGCGAGGCGGGCCAGGAACTCCTCGGCCCCGGTCGGCGCCCCGGGCCCGGCCGAGGCGAACCGCGACCCGGCGAGGAGTTCGGCCACCTCCTCGTCACCGTGGTCGAAGAGCAGCGCCCGCCCGGAGGAGGTGGTGTGCAGGGGCGTCACCCGGCCCACCCAGCCCGCCGCCTGGACGGTGCGCGCCGGGCCCTGCGAGAGCACCGTGAGCACGCCGTCGCTGGAGAGCACGGTCAGGTGCACGCGTTCCCCGAGGACCCCGACCAGGCGCCGCAGCACCGGCGGCGCCACCGCGAGCAGCCGGGGGTGACCGGCGTTCGCGGCCATGGTGAACACCCGCCAGCTCAGCCGGTAGAGCATGCTCTCGCG
This sequence comes from Streptomyces sp. SCSIO ZS0520, assembly GCF_025643355.1. Lineage (NCBI taxonomy): Bacteria > Bacillati > Actinomycetota > Actinomycetes > Kitasatosporales > Streptomycetaceae > Streptomyces > Streptomyces sp. SCSIO ZS0520. Next base: position 1,263,450 of record NZ_CP092644.1, read on the forward strand.
GTCGCGCTCGACGAAGCCCTCGGCGTCCAGGGTCTTCAGTGCCCGGGAGACCTGGGACTTCTCCCGGCCCACCCGGCGGGCGATCTCCACCACGCCCAGACCGCCGCGCTCGGCCGCCTCCTTCGACCCGAGGGTCGTGAGGATGGCCAGCGTGCGATGCGCACTTGACGAGCCACCGACAACCATCCCGCGATGATGACCAGCCCCTCTGCCGCGCACAACCCCTGTTGCTCGCTCGGCAACCCCCTTGCCGCCACCGGCCGTTCAGGAGCGGACCGTACGGGGTCCGGCGCGCCCGCGGCTTCAGGGGGTGACCAGTGCCCGCGGGCGCTCCCCCGCCGAGGCGAGCAGCGCCCCGCGGTCGAGACCCTCCCGGGCCAGCGTGTCCACGAGCAGGTGCAGGGCCTCCGGCGGCGAGGGCGAGTCGGGCTGCCCCGCGTCCGAGGAGAGCACCACATGCTCCAGGCCCACCCTTGCGGCGTAGGCGGCGAGCCGGGCCCCGGACATGCCCGGCTGGTGCAGGAGCTGGTAGGTGGTGATCTCCACCAGGGCGCCCAGCTCGGCGAGTTCGGCCGCCTCGCCGGGCGGCATCCCGGGCACGGTGTAGCCGGGGTGGGTCAGCAGGATCCGCCGGACACCGGCCCGCCGCGCCTCCGCGATCAGCCAGTGGCACTCCGCCGCGCTCAGATGCCCGGTGGCGAGCACCGCGTCCGCCTCGGCGACCATCCGGCACACCGCGCGCGCCTCGGCCTCGGCCGCCGGGGTGTGCGGCGGGATCCCGTAGGCGTGCCCGGGCAGGTCCTCGCGGGCCCCGCACAGGCTCGGCAGCCCGTGCGCGCGCTGGGTGTGCGCGTCGGCGGTGGGCATCCACACCACCCGGCCGCCCGCGTCCAGGCAGGCGGCCACCGCGGCCGGATTCACCCCGCCCACATGCTGGTTGAGCGCGATGCCGCCGTACACGGGCAGCCCGTGCACCCGCCCCGCGGCCGCGGCGCGCCCCACCGTGGACTCGTAGTGCGCCTTGAGCACGCACCCAACGAACCCGGCCTCCGCGTAGGCGGCCACCACGTCGATGTCGTCCGCACCCCGGGGCACCACATCGGGCGCGGCGTGCACATGCAGGTCGAACACGCCCCGAGCCTCGCGCGGGCACCGCCGGGCGGCAAGAGGTGTTGCTCGCCGGACAACCCGGCGCCCGCGAATGACCGGCTTCGCCCTTTCGCCCCGTACCTTTCCCGCTCTGTAGCCTTTCTCCCGCTCGGCGCATCCGCCGCCCCCGCGGACAGAAAACGGGAAGAAACCGGGCAAGGAGGAAGCCCGCACATCACCGCCAAAGGCATGGCTTTCACGATGCACACACCAATACCGGACGAAAGCAATTCCGGGAGAAACTGAGAGACGGCCTTCCGCACGCAGTCAAACACCGGTGGATTGCGATCCGTTACGCTCTGGATCGCGAAATTGGACGGACACTTCGACATGATCTGGGGGGCCCATGCCGAGCCAAGGCGCAGTTTCCGGCCAGAACGCCTTAGCGCGCCGCTGGTGGGTCCTGGCCGTGATCGGGGTCGTCCAGCTGATGGTCGTCCTGGACGCGACCATCGTGAACATCGCCCTGCCCTCCGCCCAGGAGGACCTCGGCTTCTCCGACGGCGACCGGCAGTGGGTGGTCACCGCCTACACCCTCGCCTTCGGCAGCCTGCTGCTGCTCGGCGGGCGCATCGGCGACCTCATCGGCCGCAAGCAGGCCTTCCTGCTCGGACTGGTCGGCTTCGCCGCGGCCTCCGCGCTCGGCGGCGCCGCGGAGGGCTTCGGGATGCTGGTGGCGGCCCGCGCCGTCCAGGGCGTCTTCGGCGCCCTCCTCGCACCGGCCGCGCTCTCCCTGCTCACCACGACCTTCACCGAACCGAAGGAACGGGCCAAGGCCTTCGCGGTCTTCGGCGCGGTCGCGGGCACCGGCAGCGCGATCGGCCTGCTGCTCGGCGGCCTGCTCACCGAGTATCTGAACTGGCGCTGGTGCCTGTACATCAACGTCGCCTTCGCCGCCGCCGGGTTCGTCGGCGGCCTGCTCCTGCTGCCGCGCACGGTCCGCGGCGGCGCCCGGCCCGCCTTCGACATCCCCGGCATCCTGCTCGCCGCGACCGGCCTGTTCAGCCTGGTCTACGGCTTCTCCAACGCCGAGCGGGAGAGCTGGAGCGCCGGCTCCACCTACGGGTTCCTGGCCGCGGCCGCCGTGCTGCTCGCGCTCTTCGCCTGGTGGCAGACGCGGGCCGCGCACCCGCTGCTGCCGCTGCGCATCCTGCTCGACCGCAACCGCGGCGCCTCCTATGTCTCGCTCCTTGTCGCGGCCGCGGGCATGTTCGGGGCCTCGCTCTTCCTCACGTACTTCCTCCAGTCGAGCCTCGGCTACAGCCCGATGAAGACCGGTGTGGCCTTCCTGCCGATGATCGTGGCCATGGTGTTCACCACGGTGCCCACCCAGAACGCGGTACTGCCCCGGGTGGGCCCGCGGCCGCTGGTCCCGCTCGGCATGGCACTGGCCGCCGGCTCGCTGCTGTGGCTCTCCTCGCTCGAACTGGGCAGCGGCTACGCCTCGCATGTCCTCGGCCCGCTGATCCTGCTCGGCATGGGCCTCGGCCTGGTCATGCCCTGCGCCATGAACGTCGCCACCTTCGGCGTGCACCCCAAGGACGCGGGCGCGGCCTCCGCCACCGTCAACACGATGCAGCAGATCGGCGCCTCGGTGGGCACCGCCCTCCTCAACACCCTTGCCACCACGGCCGGTACGGACTACCTGGCGGGGCGCGAACCCAGCGCCCGGGTCCTCGCGCAGTCCCGGGTCGAGGGGTACACCACCGCCTTCGCCTGGTCGGTCGCGATCTTCGCCACCGGGCTCGTGCTCAGCGCGGCCCTGTACCGCTCGGGCCGGCTGCGCCCGCAGCCCGGCCCCACGGCGGACGCGGCACCCGCCCCGGCAGCCTGAGCACCGCATGACGGGAGCAGGAGCGTACGGAGGTGCGGCCGGACCGGTGGAGGCCGGTATTCCGGCGGCGGAATTCGCCGCCGGTCCGCCCGCCGTCCACCAGGAGTACCTGCGCGCCGCATTCCTGACGGCTATTCACCGCGGGAACCGACCGGGGCGCGGGGGCGTGGATGAGTCCCGAGGGACGAGGCCGCACCCGAGGACCGGAGAAAATTACTGACGCGAAACTTTCCGATGAACAGAACCGCCCCGCACCCAGGGCGCGGTACCGCACTCATCGGCAAACCTTCACAGTGGTGGGGTCGGACCACGGCGACAGCACGCCGGAAGCCCGCCATGCGGCTATGTGAAGGAAACACCATTCATATGAGGCCGCCCTCATATGACCGACGGGGGAAAGCAGAAGATGAGCACAAGACCGGAGCCACCGATACCCGCACCCGCGCCGCGGGGCGGGTCGCAGGGCATGTCGCAGTCCGTGTCGAGGGGACGCCCGCGGTACGGGGTCCCGGCCGCACCCGGTGGCAGAGCACCCAGGGCCTTTCGTTTGGGTCGGGCTGGATCAGGGAGCGGGGGCTGGTGCGTGCGGCTGCAAGGCGGAGGAGGGCGTCGACGCGGAGCGTCGGCAACCGACGACAACGCCGCAGATGTGCGTGCCAGCCCCCGCGAGCCCAGCCCGATCCAAACGAAAGGCCCTAGCGCACGGGGCGCCGCCACGGCGGGCCCGAGGCGGTGTCCGCGCGCCGAGCGGTGCGCCCTCGCGACCGCCCGGCGCGGCAGCCGCGCCCCCGCGCGCCCCGCGCACAGCCGCTGAACCGCATCGCCGCCGCCTCCCCGGCCGCCCCCGCACGGCGGCCGTAGGCGGACGGCTTTCCATCGCCTCCCCCCACCCCTGCCGGTGAGAGATTCCCGGCCCAGGCCGAGGTGGCCTGGGCCGATGGTCCACGAGCCCGAGGACTCCATGAGTGACACGCCTGCTGTAGCCGCAACGACCGACCACCGCATCGCCGTGGTGGGAATGGCCTGCCGGGTCCCGGGGGCACCGGATCACGAGGCCTTCTGGCAACTCCTGCGCGAGGGACGGGAGTCGGTGACCGCACCGCCCGCCGGGCGCGGCATCGACGGCGCCTTCCGCGGTGGATTCCTCGACCGGGTGGACGGCTTCGACCCGGGCTTCTTCGGCATGTCCCCGCGCGAGGCGGCCGCCGCCGACCCGCAGCAGCGGCTCGCCCTCGAACTGTGCTGGCAGGCCCTGGAGGACGCGGGCGTACGCCCCGGTCTGCTGCGCGGCACCGGCACCGGCGTGTTCATCGGCTCCATGTCGGACGACTACGCGAAGCTCCAGCACCGCGAGGGCACCGCCTCCGCGCACAGCATGACCGGCCTCAGCCGCGCGGTCATCGCCAACCGCCTCTCCTATCTCCTCGGCCTCACCGGCCCGAGCCTCGCCGTGGACACCGCCCAGTCCTCCTCGCTGGCCGCCGTCCACCTCGCCGTCCGCAGCCTGCGCAGCGGGGAGTCCGAGGTCGCCCTCGCGGGCGGCGTGCACCTCAACCTCCTTGCCGAGGAGTTCACTTCAGCCGAACTCTTCGGCGCCCTCTCCCCCGGCGGCCGCTGCCACACCTTCGACGCCCGGGCTGACGGCTTCGTACGCGGCGAGGGCGGCGCCGTCCTCGTCCTCAAGCCCCTGCCGAAGGCCCTCGCCGACGGCGACCGGGTACACGGCGTCCTCCTCGGCAGCGCCCTCGGCAACGGCGCCGGGCACACCCTCACCGCCCCCGAACCGACCGCCCAGGAACGGGTGCTCAGGGCCGCCTACGAGGACGCGGGGGTCTCTCCCACAGGGCTCCAGTACGTCGAACTCCACGGCACCGGCACCCGGTTGGGCGACCCCGTCGAAGCGGCGGCACTCGGCGCCGCCCTCGGTGCGGTCCGCCCCGCCGAGGACCCGCTGCGGGTCGGCTCGGTGAAGACCAACATCGGTCACCTGGAAGGCGCCGCCGGTGTCGTCGGCCTGGTCAAGGCCCTCCTCTGCGTCAAACACCGCGAGTTGGCCCCGAGCCTGAACTTCACCCACCCCCACCCGGGCATCCCGCTCGACGAACTCCGCCTGGCAGTACAGCAGACGACCAGCCCCTGGCCGCACCCCGAGGCGCCGCTGCTCGCCGGGGTCAGCTCCTTCGGCATGGGCGGGACCAACTGCCATGTCGTGCTTGCCGATCCGGAGTCCGCTGGGGTGGGGGTCGGGGTCGAGGTCGGGGGATCGTCTGCGGCGGGATTGTCCGTGGTGGGCTCGGCTGGGGTGGGCGCGACTTCGGTGGGCTCGTCCGCGGTGGGCTCGTCTGTGTCGGACTCGTCTGTGCCGGACTCGTCTGCGGTGCGGGAGGCGTTGCCCTGGCTGGTGTCGGCACGCAGCGCCGCCGCCCTGCGGGCGCAGGCCGCGCAGCTGCTCGCCAAGGTGGAGTCCGCCGACGTCCAGCCCGGCCCGGCCGAACTGGCCGACCTGGCAGGCTCCTTGGCCACCACCCGCTCGGCCTTCGAGCACCGTGCCGCCGTACTCGTGGAGGACCACGGCTCCCTGCTGTCGGGCCTCGCCGCCCTCGCCGGGGGGCGCGGGGCGAGCAATGTGCTGCGCGGCGTGGTCCCGCGTGGCGAGACGGAGGCGGGAGGGGATGAGGCAAGCGGCCAGGGCACGGGCAAGGTGGCGTTCCTGTTCTCCGGTCAGGGCAGCCAACACCCCGGTATGGGACGGGAGTTGTACGACGCCTTCCCCCTGTTCGCCACGGCCCTCGACGAGGTCGCAGCCGCCCTGGACCCGGAACTGGCCTCCCGCCTGACCGCACACACTTCTCTGCCCGTCGTCCCGCTACGGGAGGTGATGTTCGCCGGGTCCGACACCGAACACGCCACCCTGCTCCAGCAGACCGCCTACACCCAACCCGCACTCTTCGCCCTGGAAGTCGCACTCCACCGCCTCCTGACCCACTGGGAGATCACCCCCGACCTCCTGCTCGGGCACTCACTGGGAGAGATCACGGCAGCCCACCTCGCCGGGGTTCTCGACCTGCGCGATGCGGCTGTCCTGGTGACCACCCGGGCCGCCCTCATGCAGGCCCAGCCCACCGGTGGGGCCATGACCGCCCTCCAGGCCACCGAAGACGAGACAATCGCGAGCCTCCCGGCAGACGGGACGGTGACCATCGCCGCCGTCAACGGACCGACGGAGACGGTGATTTCAGGCGACCACGACGCCGTCCATGCCCTCGCCACGCACTGGGCATCCCAAGGCCGCAAGACCACCCACCTCCACGTCAGCCACGCCTTCCACTCCCCCCACATGGACGGCATGCTCGACACCTTCCGCAACACCCTGCGCACCCTCACCTTCCATGCGCCCACCACACCCCTGATCTCCAACATCACCGGCGAACTGGCCACCACAGCCGAACTCTCCGACCCCGACTACTGGACCCACCACGTCCGCACCACCGTCCGCTTCCACCACGGACTCACCACCCTCCACACCCACCACACCACCACCTACCTCGAACTCGGCCCCGGCCACGCCCTCACCCAACTAGCCACCCACGCAAGCCAGTCCACGGAATCCACGAAGACCACCGCTCTCCCCCTCCTCCGCCGCAAACACCCCGAGGTGCGGTCCGTTCTGGCGACGCTCGCCGAGCTCCACACACAGGGCTCGGCCGTGGGGTGGGACCAGCTCTGTGCGGACGCCGGTACGCGGCGCGTGGACCTGCCGACGTACCCGTTCCAGCGCAGCAGGCACTGGCTGGACGAGAGCGCGTCGGCCCCGGGCCTCGGCACCGCGGCCGACGCGGCCCCGGAGGTGCCGCGGGGTGAGCAGCGCAGTGGCTCCGAGAGCGAGCAGGGTCCGGGGCACTCGCCCTCCGTCTCCTCGCCGAGCGACCCCGGCGCTCCCCTCCCCCGTCCCGGTGAGCTGCTCGACCTGGTTCGTGAGCAGACCGCCGCCGTCCTCGGATACGCGTCCGCGGGCGCGGTCGACACCGACTGGACCTTCCGGGACCTGGGCCTCGACTCGTACGGCACGGTCGAACTCCGCGACCGCCTGGCCCGGTTGAGCGGTCGGGACCTGCCGAGCACCGTCCTCTTCAACCACCCCACGCCCGGCGACATGGCCCGGTGGCTGCACACCCAGCTCAGCGGCGAGGACGCCACCGCACCGGCCGCCGGGGGGCCGGGATCCGCCCTCGCCACCGCGGACGATCCGATCGTGATCGTCGGCATGGCCTGCCGCTACCCGGGCGGGGTCTCCTCGCCCGCGGAACTGTGGCGGCTGCTGCGCGAGGAACAGCACGCCCTCGGCTCGTTCCCCGAGGACCGCGGCTGGGATCTGGCGGCCCTGCACGACGCCGACCCCGACCGCGCGGGCACCTCGTACGCCAGGAGCGGCAGTTTCCTCGACGATGTCGCCGGATTCGACGCGGAGTTCTTCGGGATCTCGCCGCGCGAGGCGCTGGCGATGGACCCGCAGCAGCGGCTCCTCCTGGAAACCGCCTGGGAGGCCTTCGAGCGCGCCGGTATCGAGACCGACCGGCTGCGCGGCAGCCGGACCGGCACCTTCGTCGGCGCCACCACCCAGGACTACGGTCCGCGGATGTACGAGGCCGAAGGCGGCCTGGACGGCTATGTCCTGACGGGTACGACGCCGAGCGTGGCCTCGGGCCGGCTGTCGTACGTCTTCGGTCTCGAAGGCCCGGCGGTCACCGTCGACACCGCCTGCTCCTCCTCCCTGGTCGCGCTCCATCTCGCCGCGCAGTCCCTGCGCAACGGCGAATGCGATCTCGCCCTCGCGGGCGGGGTCACGGTGCTGTCGACGCCGGGCATGTTCATCGAGTTCAGCCGTCAGCGCGGCTTGGCGGCGGACGGCCGCTGCAAGTCCTTCGCCGCCGCGGCCGACGGCACCGGCTGGGCGGAGGGCGTGGGCCTGCTGCTCGTCGAACGGCTCTCCGACGCCCGCCGCAAGGGCCACCGGGTACTCGCCGTGGTCCGGGGCACCGCCGTCAACCAGGACGGCGCCAGCAACGGCCTCACCGCCCCCAACGGCCAGTCGCAGGAACGCCTCATCCGCACGGCCCTGACCAACTCCGGGCTGACCGCGGCCGATGTGGACGCGGTGGAGGCGCACGGTACGGGGACGAAGCTCGGGGATCCCATCGAGGCGCAGGCCCTCCTCGCCACGTACGGACAAGACCGGCCGGAGGAACGGCCGTTGTGGCTGGGCTCGGTGAAGTCGAACATCGGGCACACCCAGGCCGCCGCCGGTGTCGCCGGGATCATCAAGATGGTCCAGGCCATCCAGCACGGGCAGCTGCCCGCCACGCTCCACGTCGACGAGCCCACTCCGCACGTCGACTGGTCCTCCGGTGGCGTCCAACTCCTCACCGAACAGAGGGAATGGCCCGCCCTCGATCGCCCCCGCCGTGCCGCCGTCTCCTCCTTCGGCATCAGCGGCACCAACGCCCACGTCATCCTCGAACAGGCGCCGAAGGACGAGGGCGCGAAGAACGAGGGTGCGGAAGGCGAAAGCCCGGCGGACGAGCTGCTGGAGAGCGCGGGCGCCCTGGACGGTACGGCCGGGTCGGGCTCGGGCCCCGACTCGCCCTCTACGCCCGCCAGTTGGCTGCTGAGCGGTCACACCGCGCAGGCACTCCGGGACGCGGCACAACGGCTGCTTACCCAGGTCACGGAGCAACCGGACCTCGAAGCCTCAGCTGTCGCCGACGCGTTGAACCGCCGGGCGCGCTTCCCGCACCGCGCGGCCGTGATCGGTACCGGCCGCGACGAACTCCTCGCCGGTCTGGCAGCCGTCGCCGAGGGCTCCCCGCACAGCAACGTCGTCACCGGCACGGCCCGTGAAGGCAAGACGGTGTTCGTCTTCCCCGGTCAGGGCTCGCAGTGGGTGGGGATGGGGGTCCAACTCCTCGCCACCTCACCGGTGTTCACGAAGTCCATGGAGGAATGCGCCCAGGCACTCGCACCCTTCACCGACTGGAACCTGCTTGAGGTCCTGGACGACGCCGACGCGCTCGGACGTGTCGATGTCGTACAGCCCGCTACTTGGGCCGTCATGGTTTCCCTGGCCCGCTGGTGGCAGGACCACGGCATCCACCCCGACGCCGTCATCGGCCACTCACAGGGAGAGATCGCCGCCGCGCACATCGCCGGAGCGTTGAGCCTTGAGGACGCCGCGCGGGTCGTCGCCCTGCGCTCGAAAGCCCTCACCACCCTCGCCGGGACGGGCGGCATGATGTCCCTCGCCCTCAGCGCCGAACAGGCCGGTGAGCTGATCGCGTCGTACGGAGACGACCTCCACCTCGCCGCCCTCAACAGCCCCACCTCCACCGTCGTCGCCGGAACCACCGAAGCCCTCGACAACCTCCAGCAACACTGCGAGGCCGAAGGGATTCGCCACCGCCGCATCCCCGTCGACTACGCCTCCCACACACCCCTCGTAGAACCGCTACGCGCCCAACTCGCAGCTCAGATAGGCGAACTGACGCCCCGTCAGTCCGACATCCCCTTCTACTCCACCGTCACCACCGAACCCGTAGACACCACCACCCTCACTACCGGTTACTGGTTCACCAACCTCCGCACCACCGTCCACTTCAACCCCACCATCCAAAAACTCCTCACCCACGGACACACCCACTACATCGAAACCAGCCCCCACCCCGGCCTCACCGCCGCCATCCAAGAAGCCACCGACACCGACACGACAGACACCATCACCGTCACCACGCACGCCACCCTCCTCCGCGGCGACGACACCCCCACCCGCCTCCACCACGCCCTCGCCCACGCACACACCCACGGCCTCACCCCTACCGCCCAACCCAACAGCCAACCCACCACCCACCACCCCGACCTCCCCACCTACCCCTTCCAGCACAAGCGCTACTGGCTCGCCCCGGCGGGCAGCGCGGGGGCCCGTCCCTCTGGTCACCCGCTCCTCGGAGCCCCGGTGGCCGTGGCGGGGACGGAGAGTGTGCTGTTCGACGGGAAGCTCGGGCTCTCCACCCACCCGTGGCTCGCGGATCACGCGGTGTCGGGAACGGTGCTGCTGCCCGGTACGGCCATGCTGGAGATGGCGCTGCACGCGGCCGTCCACGTGGGCTGTGCGCGCCTCGACGACCTGACCCTGTCCGACCCTCTGCTGATCCCGGCCGGTGGAACGGTGCAGCTCCAGGTCACGGTCGCCGCGCCGGACGCGGAGGGCCGACGCCCGGTGCACCTGCACTCGCGGCCTGCGGAGGCCCGGACCGGCGCCGAGCAGTTGGAAGACACCCCGTGGACGCTGCACGCCGAGGGCACGCTGTCGCCCGGTGCGGAGACCCCTCTCGCGGGAGTAGCGGATACCGATACCGATCCGGTATGGCCGCCCCGGGACGCCGAGGCCGTCCCGCTGGCCGACGGCTACGCCCGGCTCGGTGCGCTCGGCTATGACTACGGGCCCGTGTTCCAGGGCCTGCGGACCCTGTGGCGCCGTACGGACGAGGTCTTCGCCGAGGTGGTACTGCCGGAGGACGTGCGGCAGGCAGCAGGGCCGGGCTCCGGCGGGGGCTTCGACGCGCACCCCGCGCTGCTCGACGCCGTCCTGCACGCCGTGCTCCTCGGCGGCACGCTCGCGGCACCGGCCGACTCCGCGGAGGAGCGGGCGCTGCTGCCGTTCGCCTGGTCGGGGGTGCGTCTCCATGCGATCGGGGCCACGGCGGTACGCGCGTCTGTGCGGCCGGTGGGACCCGATGCGGTCTCGCTGGACCTGAGGGATCCCGCCGGTGGGCCGGTGGCCTCCGTCGAGCGGCTGACCTTCCTCCCGGTGGCGGTGGAGCAGCTGCGGGCACGGGCGACCGCCCGGCACGACGGCCTGTACCGGATGGACTGGGCACCCCTGCCCGTCGCGACGGCCTCGCCCACGGCGGCCGTCCCGGACACCGGCACGTGGTACCTGCTTGACGCGGGAGCCTCGGAGACGCGGATCCCCGCGCCGGAGAACGCGGAGAACGCGGAGAACACCGAACTTTCCCTGGCCACATGGGGGTTGACCGCCTGCACCGATCTGGACTCGCTCGCCGGGCAGGTGTCCCGGGGCGAGATCGCGGCCCCGGACGTGGTTCTCGTCCAAGGCGTGGTTCCCGTCCACGACTTGGCGCTGGACCGGGGCCCCGAGGGGTCGTCCGGTGCCGAGGGCGTGCGGCAAAGCGCGGCGCGGGCACTGGAGTTGGTACGGCAGTGGCTCGGCACGGAGCAGTTCGACGGGGCGCGGCTGGTCTTCGTCACGCGCGGCGCGATGGCCGTGGAGCCGGGTGAGGAGGTGCGCGACCTCGCCGGTGCGGCCCTCTGGGGACTGATACGGGCCGCCGAGACCGAGAACCCGGGCCGGTTCGGGCTGCTCGACCTGGACGAGGAGCCGGAGTCGGTACGTGCGCTGCCGCGGGCGATCGGCAGCGGGGAGCCCCAACTCGCCCTGCGCGGGGGCGAGTCGGCGGTACCCCGGCTCGTACGGATGCCGGGGAGCGGCGAGTCCTCCGGGACCGGCGAGTCCGCGGACTGGGATCCCGAGGGCACCGTGCTGCTCACCGGGGGCAGCGGCTCGCTGGCCGCGCTGCTGGCGAAGCACCTCGTCGCGGAACACGGCGTACGCCATCTCCTGCTCGCGAGCCGCCGTGGCCCGGGGGCGGAGGGCGCGGACGAGCTGCGCGGCGAACTCCTCGCCCTGGGTGCGGCGTCCGTGACCCTCGCCGCCTGCGATCTCTCGGAGGAGGGGGCCACCCGCGCACTCGTCGCCGCCGTCCCCGAGGCGCGGCCGCTCACCGCGGTGGTCCATCTGGCGGGTCTGCTCGACGACGGCCCGGTCACCACGCTGACCCCGGAGCGCCTCGGCAGGGTGCTCGCCCCCAAGGTGGACGCGGCCTGGAACCTCCACCATGCCACCCGCGGGCTGCCGTTGCGCGCCTTCCTGATGTTCTCCTCCGTGGCCGGAACCCTCGGCCTCGCCGGTCAGGCCAACTACGCCGCCGCCAACGCCTTCCTGGACGCCTTCGCCCAGCGCCGCCGCGCCGAGGGCCTGCCCGCGCAGTCCCTGGCCTGGGGCCTCTGGGCGCAGGCGAGCGGCATGACCCGGCACCTGGCGGAGGCGGATGTCTCCCGTATGGCCCGCCAGGGGCTTGCCGCGATGGACTCGGCGCAGGGGCTCGCCCTCTTCGACGCCGCCCTCGGCACGGACGCGGCCCATGTGGTGGCCGCCCGCCTGAGCCTCGGCGCCTTCCGCACGGCTGCCGGTGCGGGCTCCGCCGCCACGGTGGTGCCGCCGGTGCTGCGGAGCCTGGTCCGGACGCCTGTGCGCAGGGCGGCGACCGGAGCGGCGCCCGCGGCGGGCACGGAGTTCGCGGCCCGCCTCGCGGCGCTGTCCGCCGCCGAACGGGACCGGGAGACCGCGGAGTTGGTCCGCGCCCAGGTGTCGGCGGTACTCGGCCACAGCACGGCCGAACTCGTCGACCCGGCAAAGGCGTTCAAGGAACTGGGCTTCGACTCGCTCACCGCGGTGGAACTCCGCAACCGCCTCGCCGAGGCCACCGGCCGCCGGCTGCCGACCACCCTCGTCTTCGACTATCCGAGCCCGGAGGCCCTCGCCGGTTACCTGAGCGCCGAGATCGGCGGATCCGGTGGCGCCGGGGCGGCTTCGGCGGCCGGGAACCGCGCCAGGACAGCGGCCGGAGGCGCCGCCTCCCGGGACCTCGGTGTGGACAGCGAGCCGATCGCCCTGGTCGGCATGGCCTGCCGCTACCCCGGCGGCATCGGCTCACCCGAGGACCTCTGGCGGCTCGTCCTGGCGGGCCAGGACGGCATCAGCGAATTCCCCAAGGACCGCGGCTGGGACCTCGGTTCGCTCTACCACCCGGACCCCGACAACCCCGGCACCTCCTCCACCAAGGTCGGCAACTTCCTCCATGAAGCAGGGGAGTTCGACGCGGAGTTCTTCGGAATCTCGCCCCGCGAGGCCCTGGCGATGGACCCGCAGCAGCGGCTTCTCCTGGAAACCGCCTGGGAGGCCTTCGAGCGCACCGGCATCGATCCGCTCTCGCTGCGCGGCAGCAGGACCGGAGTCTTCGCCGGACTGATGTACCACGACTACGCGAACGGGGTGAGCGACGCCGAGGCCGAGAGCGTCGCAGGACACGTGCTCACCGGCACCCAGGGCAGCGTGGCCTCGGGCCGCCTGTCGTACGTCTTCGGTCTCGAAGGCCCCGCGGTCACCGTGGACACCGCCTGTTCCTCGTCCCTTGTCGCGCTCCACCTGGCCGCGCAGTCCCTCCGCAACGGGGAATGCGACCTCGCCCTCGCGGGCGGCGCGACGGTCATGGCCACCCCCGACACCTTCGTGGAGTTCAGCCGCCAACGCGGTCTGGCGGCGGACGGCCGCTGCAAGTCCTTCGCGGCTGCGGCGGATGGCACCGGGTGGGGCGAGGGCGTCGGCTTGCTCCTGGTGGAGCGCCTCTCGGACGCCCGGCGCAACGGGCACCCCGTCCTCGCCGTCGTCCGCAGCACCGCCGTCAACCAGGACGGCGCCAGCAACGGCCTCACCGCCCCCAATGGCCCCTCCCAGCAACGCGTCATCACCACCGCCCTCCAGACGGCAGGTCTCACGGGATCGGACGTGGACGCGGTCGAGGCGCACGGTACGGGGACGAAGCTCGGGGATCCCATCGAGGCGCAGGCCCTCCTCGCCACGTACGGACAAGACCGGCCGGAGGACCGGCCGTTGTGGCTGGGTTCGGTGAAGTCGAACATCGGGCACACCCAGGCCGCCGCCGGTGTCGCCGGGATCATCAAGATGGTCCAGGCCATCCAGCACGGACAGCTGCCCGCCACCCTCCACGTCGACGAACCGACACCGCACGTCGACTGGTCCTCCGGTGGCGTCCAACTCCTCACCGAACAAAGGGAATGGCCCACCCTCGACCGCCCACGCCGTGCCGCCGTCTCCTCCTTCGGCATCAGCGGCACCAACGCGCACGTCATCCTCGAACAAGCCCCGGACGAGGCGGTCGTGGCCACCACCGCCGCCCCGAAGTCCGGGTCTGCTCCTACGACGGATCTCAACGCACCGCCGCTGCCGGTCAGTTGGACGTTGAGTGGACGCTCCGAGGAGGTACTGCGGGACCAGGCAGGGCTGCTACGGGGCTATCTGCGGGAGCACGCGGAGGTCAGCGCCGAGGAGGTTGCCGGTGCCTTGGCGCACCGTTCCCGGTTCGACCACCGCGCCGTACTCGTCGGCACCTCACGCGAGGAACTGCTGACCGGCCTCGAAGCCCTGGCGAACGGCCTGCCGCATCCTGCTCTGACCCAGGGCACGGCTCACGACGGCAAGACGGTGTTCGTCTTCCCCGGTCAGGGCTCGCAGTGGGTGGGGATGGGAGTCCAACTCCTCACCACCTCACCGGTGTTCACGAAGTCCATGGAGGAATGCGCCCAGGCGCTCGCGCCGTTCACCGACTGGAACCTGCTCGACGTACTCGACGACGCCGACGCGCTCGCCCGCGTCGATGTCGTACAGCCCGCTACTTGGGCCGTCATGGTTTCCCTGGCCCGCTGGTGGCAGGACCACGGCATCCACCCCGACGCCGTCATCGGCCACTCACAAGGCGAAATCGCCGCCGCGCATATTGCCGGAGCGCTGAGCCTTGAGGACGCCGCGCGGGTCGTCGCCCTGCGCTCGAAAGCCCTCACCACCCTCGCCGGGACGGGCGGCATGATGTCCCTCGCCCTCAGCGCCGAACAAGCTGGTGAGCTGATCGCCGCGTACGGAGACGACCTCCACCTCGCCGCCCTCAACAGCCCCACCTCCACCGTCGTCGCCGGAACCACCGAAGCCCTCGACGCACTCCAGCAACACTGCGAGGCGGAAGGGATTCGCCACCGCCGCATCCCTGTCGACTACGCCTCCCACACACCCCTCGTCGAACCGCTACGCGCCCAACTCGCCGCACAGATAGGCGTACTGACGCCCCGCCAGTCCGACATCCCCTTCTACTCCACCGTCACCACCGAACCCGTAGACACCACCACCCTCACCACCGACTACTGGTTCACCAACCTCCGCACCACCGTCCACTTCAACCCCACCATCCAAAAACTCCTCACCCACGGACACACCCACTACATCGAAACCAGCCCCCACCCCGGCCTCACCACCGCCATCCAAGAAACCACCGAAGCGCCGGAGAACGCGGACACCCACACCCAAGCCACCACGCACGCCCACCCTCCTCCGCGGCGACGACGACACCCCACCCGCCTCCACCACGCCCTCGCCCACGCACACACCCACGGCCTCACCCCCACCATCACCACCCACAGCCAACCCACCACCCACCACCCCGACCTCCCCACCTACCCCTTCCAACACAAGCGCTACTGGCTGGCGTCCTCGGCCCCGCAGGACCAGGCTGTCTCCGCCGCCGACGACGCCTTCTGGGCCTCCGTCGAGGGGGCGGACGCCGAGGCGCTGGCCGGAAGGCTCAAGGTTCCGGCCGAGGCGCTGGGGGCCGTCCTGCCCGCGCTCAGCGCATGGCGGCGGCAGGCGCACCGGGCCACGGCCCTGGACGACTGGCGCTACCAGGTGAGTTGGCAGGCCGCGGCTTCCGGCGAGGCCTCGGGCCTCACCGGTACCTGGCTGGCGTACACCGGAGCGGGGGCCGAGCCGCCGAAGGAGCTGATGTCGGCCCTGGAGGCCGCGGGAGCACGTACGGCCCATGTCCCGGATCTGCCGGAGCTGGAGCGCCGCCTGCGGGAGGAACCGGAGATCGCCGGTGTGCTCAGCCTGGACATCGGTACCGCCGCCACGCTCGCCCTGCTCAAGGGTCTGGCGCGGGGCGGGGTGGAGGTCCCCGTATGGCATCTGACGCGGCAGGCGGTGCGGGCCGTTCCGGAGGACCCGGCGCCGCTGCCGGAGCAGGCGCAGGTGTGGGGTCTGGGGCGGGTCGCCGCACTGGAGTACCCGCGCCTGTGGGGCGGTCTGGTGGACCTCCCCGGGCAGCCGGAACCGGAGGCACCGGAGGCGGAAGAGGCCCAAGCACCCGGCCCCTACGCCGAGTTGGTGCGGCAGCTCCGTGGTGGAGGCGCCGCTCAGGACGGTGAGGATCAGCTCGCCGTGCGGCGGACGGGGGCGTATGCGCGCCGGCTGCTGCGTCATCCGTATCCGGTCGCCACGGGTTCGGCGCCCTGGCGTCCCCGGCACACCACGCTCGTCACGGGCGGTACGGGCGCGCTCGGTCCGCACATCGCGCGCTGGCTCGCGGAGGCGGGAGCCGAGCGCCTGGTCGTCACCAGCCGACGCGGTCCGCTCGCCGAGGGCATGCCGGAGCTGGTGGCCGAACTCCAGGAACGCGGTGTGGACGCCGAGGTGGTGGCCTGCGATGTGGCGGACCGCTCGGCCGTCGCGGGACTCGTGGCGGATCTGGAGGCGCGGGGCCACCGGATCGGCACGGTCGTGCACGCCGCGGCGCTGATGCAGCTGAACTCGCTGGACGGACTCACCGCGGAGGAGCTGGACGCGGTCCTGGAGGCCAAGGTCGCGGGCGCGCGGCACCTGGACGAACTCCTCGCGCACCACCCGGTGGAGGCCTTCGTGCTCTTCTCCTCGATCGCCGGGGTGTGGGGCAGCGGCGACCACGGTGCCTACGCCGCGGCCAACGCCCACCTCGACGCCTTCGCCGAGCAGCGTCGCGCCCGGGGGCTGCCCGCCACCTCGGTGGCCTGGGGCGTATGGGGCAGCGACAAGCTGCCCGACGCGGTGGACCCGGACTTCCTGCGGCGGCAGGGGCTGCCGCTGATCGATCCGGAGACGGCCTTCGCCGGTCTCCAGCAGGCCCTGGACCACGACGAGACCTTTGTGGTGCTCGCGGAGGTCGACTGGGCGCGGTTCGTGCCGGTGTTCGCCTCGGCCCGGCGGCGCCCGCTGCTCGACACGATCCCGGAGGTCGCCGCGCTCCTCACCGAGGAGGGCCCGGAGGCCGCCGCGGGGACGGACCGCCATCCGCTGGTGCGGCGGCTGTCGGGGCTGTCACCGGACGCGCGCGAGGAGGAGTTGCTCGGGCTGGTGCAGAGCGGTCTCGCGGCGGTACTCGGCCACGAGCCCGAGCGGGCGGAGGTCCCGGCGAAGACCCCGTTCAAGCAGCTGGGCGTGGACTCGCTGCTCGCGGTGGAGGTACGCAACCGGCTCGCCGGTGCCACCGGCCTGAAGCTGCCCGCCACCCTGGTGTACGACCACCCGAGCCCGGGGGCCGTCGCGCGCTTCCTGCTCGGCGAGTTGGCCGCCGCGCTGTCCGCGGACGGCGGTACCGGCGAGGGCCAGGGCGGTGAACCCGGCCGTACCGCACCCGTGTTGAGCTCGGTGCACAGCGAACTCGACCGGCTGGAAACGGTCTTGGCCTCCGGCGGCGTCGAGCAGGCGGAGCGTTCCACGGTCGCCGACCGGCTGCGCGTACTCCTCGCCGAACTGGACGGGCCCCGTACGGCAGTTCAGGACGAGAGCGACGATCTCGACGACCTCGACCTGGTGGACGACGAGGACATGTTCGACCTCATCGACAAGGAACTCGGCGGGAGTTGACACCCGCTCTCGACCGCGGCCGCCCCTCGCCGGCCCGCCCGACCGACTCGCTCGCCGGAACCCCTGGACCGCAGGGACGCCGGACTGGAAAGGAACGCAATGTCCGAGGACGTAGCCAAGCTGCGGGACTACCTCAAGCGCGTCACCGTGGACCTGCGCAAGGCCAACCGGCGTCTTCAGGAGGTCGAGAGCCAGGCGCGTGAGCCCATCGCGATCGTCGGCATGGGCTGCCGCTTCGCGGGCGGCGCGGACTCGCCCGAGGAACTGTGGAAGCTGCTCGCCGAGGAGCGCGACGCGGTCGGGCCGCTCCCCACCGACCGGGGCTGGGACCTGGACCGGCTCCTCGCCCCCGGCACCGGCCCGGAGGCGGGCGCGCCGGTCACCGAGGGCGCCTTCCTCGACGATGTGGCCGGTTTCGACGCGGAGTTCTTCGGCATCGCACCCCGTGAGGCCCTGGCGATGGACCCGCAGCAGCGCCTCCTCCTGGAGACCGCCTGGTCCGCCCTGGAGCACGCGGGCCTGGACCCCTCCGCGCTGGAGGGCGTCAAGGCCGGGGTCTTCGTCGGGCGGAACTACCACGAGTACGGCGCGCCGATGATCCAGGCGCCGGAGTCGGTACGGGGCCACCTGGTCACCGGCGCGGTGGCGAGCGTGGCCTCCGGCCGGGTCGCGTACAGCCTGGGCCTGTCGGGTCCGGCGGTCACGGTCGACACCGCCTGCTCCACCTCCCTGATGGCGGTGCACCTCGCGGTGCAGTCGCTGCGGTCCGGGGAGTCGGACCTGGCGCTCGCGGGCGGTGTCGCGGTGATGTCCTCGCCGGGCACCATCGCGGAGTTCACCAAGCAGGGCGCGCTCGCCGCGGACGGCCGGTGCAAGGCCTTCGCGGCCGAGGCGGACGGCATGGGGCTCGCGGAGGGCGTGGGCGTCCTCGTCCTGGAGCGGCTGTCCGAGGCGCGCCGCAACGGCCACCGCGTACTCGCCGTCGTCCGCGGCTCCGCCGCCAACCAGGACGGCGCGAGCAACGGACTCGCCGCCCCCAACGGCCCCGCCCAGCAGCGCGTCATCCGCGCCGCCCTCGCCGCCTCGGGACTCACCGCGAAGGACGTGGACGCGGTGGAGGCGCACGGTACGGGGACGAAGCTCGGGGATCCCATCGAGGCACAGGCCCTCCTCGCCACCTACGGGCAGGGCCGTCCCGAGGACCAGCCGCTGTGGCTGGGCTCGGTGAAGTCGAACGTCGGCCACACCCAGGCCGCCGCCGGGGCCGCCGCGCTCATCAAGATGGTGCAGGCCCTGCGGCACGGCACCCTGCCGAAGACGCTGCACGCCGAGACGGCCTCACCGCATGTGGACTGGGAATCCGGCGCGGTCCGGCTGCTCACCGCCTCCCGGCCCTGGCCGAAGGGCGAACGCCTCCGCCGGGCGGCCGTCTCCGGCTTCGGCATCAGCGGCACCAATGTGCACATCCTCCTGGAGGAGGCCCCCGAGGAGGAGCCGGCGCCCGCCGCCGAGGCTCCCGAGGAGCAGCAGGCGCCCGCCACCGAGGCCACCCAGGAGACTGCGGCGGGCGGCGCGCCGTACACCGTCTCCCTCTCCGCCAAGCAGGACAGCGCCCTGCGCGCCTACGCCGCCCGCCTGCACACCCACCTCACGGACCACCCCGAGCTGGCCGCCGCCCAGATCGCGGACACCATGGCCGCCCGCCCCCGCTTCGCCCACCGTGCGGCCGTGATCGGCACCGGCCGCGACGAACTCCTCGCCGGTCTGGCAGCCGTCGCCGAGGACTCCCCGCACAGCAACGTCGTCACCGGCACGGCCCGTGAGGGCAAGACGGTGTTCGTCTTTCCTGGGCAGGGTTCGCAGTGGGTGGGCATGGGGGTCCAACTCCTCGCCACCTCAGCGGTGTTCGCGAAGTCGATGGAGGAATGCGCAGCAGCACTGGCGCCCTTTACCGACTGGAGCCTGCTTGACGTACTCGACGACGCCGACGCGCTCGCCCGCGTCGATGTCGTACAGCCCGCTACTTGGGCGGTCATGGTCTCGCTGGCCCGCTGGTGGCAGGACCACGGCATTCAGCCCGACGCCGTCATCGGCCACTCACAGGGAGAGATCGCCGCCGCGCATATCGCCGGTGCGTTGAGCCTTGAGGACGCCGCACGCGTCGTCGCCCTGCGCTCCCAGGCACTTACGACACTGGCGGGCACGGGCGGCATGATGTCCCTCGCCCTCAGCGCCGAAACGGCAGGCGAGCTGATCTCGTCGTACGGAGACGACCTCCACCTCGCCGCCCTCAACAGCCCCACCTCCACCGTCGTCGCCGGAACCACCGAAGCCCTCGACAACCTCCAGCAACACTGCGAGGCCGAAGGGATTCGCCACCGCCGCATCCCTGTCGACTACGCCTCGCACACACCCCTCGTAGAACCGCTGCGCGCCCAACTCGCCTCTCAGATTGGCGAACTGACGCCCCGCCAGTCCGACATCCCCTTCTACTCCACCGTCACCACCGAAGCCGTAGACACCACCACCCTCACCACCGACTACTGGTTCACCAACCTCCGCACCACCGTTCACTTCGCCCCCACCGTCCAAAAACTCCTCGCGCACGGACACACCCACTACATCGAGACCAGCCCCCACCCCGGCCTCACCACCGCCATCGAGGAGACCGCGGACACCCACACCCAAGCCACCACGCACGCCACCCTCCTCCGCGGCGACGACACCCCTACCCGCCTCCACCACGCCCTCGCCCACGCCCACACCCACGGCCTCACCCCTGCCGCTCAACCCACCAGCGAACCCGCCACCCACCACCCCGACCTCCCCACCTACCCCTTCCAGCACAAGCGCTACTGGCTGGCGCCGCTCACCGGGGCGACCGGTGGCGACGAGCACCCCTTCATCGACGTGACGACGGTGCTCGCGGACGGCGACAGGCTGGCGGTCACCGGACGGCTGTCGCTGCGGACGCATCCGTGGCTCGCCGATCACGCGGCGCTCGGCACCGTGCTGCTGCCCGGAACGGGCTTTGTGGAGCTGGCACTTGCCGTAGGGGCGCGTGTCGGCTGCGAGGGGATCGAGGAGCTGACCCTGGAGGCGCCGCTGCGGCTGCCCGCGACCGGCACCGTAGAGGTACAGGTACTGGTGGACGAGCCCGAGGACACGGGCCGCAGGGCGGTACGCATCCTCTCCCGCCCCGAGGACACGGCCGGGCTGCCCTGGGCACCCTGGACCCAGCACGCCACCGGCACCCTGGTCCCCGGCTCCGCCGCACCGGCGGCCGTCGAGCCGGGTGCGGAAACCGATCTGAGCGTCTGGCCGCCGACCGGGGCCGAGCCGGTGGAAGTGAGCGGGCTGTACGGGGAGTTGGCGGCCGCCGGGCTCCAGTACGGACCGGCGTTCACCGGCGTGCGGGCGGCGTGGCGGCGCGGGGCGGAGGTCTTCGCCGAGGTGGCGCTGCCCGAGGAGGCGGCTGCCGGGGCCGAGCACTTCGGTATCCACCCGGCGCTCTTCGACACGGCCCTGCACGGTGTCGGCCTCGGGCGCTTCTTCGGTGACGGGCCGGGGCTCGACGGGGCCCGGCTGCCGTTCGCGTGGAGCGGGGTCCGGCTGGACGCGGTCGGGGCCTCGGCCCTGCGCGTACGGCTCGCGCCGACCGGTACGGACGCGCTGACGGTCACCCTCGCCGACACCACCGGCCGACCGGTCGCCTCCGTGGACTCGGTGGTGGCCCGGCCTGTCACCGCAAGCCAGTTGGGGGGCACCGGCAGCCCGGCGGACGCGCTCTACCGCCTCGACTGGACCCCCGTACCGGCACCGGCCGCGGACCCGTCCGTCTCCGCGCCGCCCGTGATCCGCTACCCGGACGACCGCGATCTCGTCGGCGCCCGCACTCTCCCCGACCACGCGGAGCCCAAGAACCCCGAGAACTCCGAGAACCCTGAGAGCCCTGAGAACCCCGAGAGCTCCGGCGCAGCCGCAGGGCTCGACGCGCTCGTTGGACTCCAGGGTCTTGAAGTCCTGCGGTCTCTCCCGGAGTTCCCGCGAACGGTGCTTCTGGATCTCCGCCCGGAGTCCGGGTCCACCACCGGGTTCGAACCGGGCGCCGCAGCGCCCACCGCGACGCTCCACCGCGCCCTGCGTACCGTCCGCGCCTGGCTGGCCGACGAGCGGGCCACGGCGGTGGACGCGCGGCTGGTGGTGCTGACCCGGAAGGCCGTCGCGGTGACGGCGGCGGAGGTGCCCTGCCTGGAGGCGGCTCCGGTATGGGGGCTGCTGCGTTCGGCGCAGACCGAGCAGCCGGGGCGCTTCGTTCTCGTCGATGTGGATGAGGACGAGGACAAGGACGAGCGTGAGGATGCGGCCGCTTCCGCGGAGCGAGTCGTGGGCGCTGCCCTGGCCACCGGTGAGCCTCAACTCGCTTTCCGTGGTGGCGAGTTCCGCGTCCCGCGCCTGGTGCGGCACCGCCCTGAGGCAACGGAGCCGGAAGTCTCGGCGGCCCGGCCCGTCCGCTGGGACCCGGAGGGCACGGTCCTGCTCACCGGCGGTACCGGCACCCTGGCGGGACTGCTCGCCGCGCATCTGGTCCGCGAGCACGGCGTACGCCATCTGCTGCTCGCCAGCCGCAGCGGTCCGGACGCCGAGGGGGCGGAGGCGCTGCGCGAGCAACTGACCGCGCTCGGCGCCTCGGTGAGGATCGCCGCCTGCGATCTGACCGACCGTGAGGCGACCGCCGCGTTGCTCACAGGCATCGGTGCCGCGCACCCGCTGACCGCGGTGGTGCACACGGCGGGCGTCGTGGACGACGCGATGGTCACCTCGCTGACCGCCGGGCAGCTCGACCGCGTTCTCGCGTCGAAGACCACGGCGGCGCTCCATCTGCACGAGCTGACCCGTGAACTCCCCCTCGACGCCTTTGTGTTGTTCTCCTCCGCCGCCGCGGTCCTCGGCGGGGCGGGCCAGTCGGGCTATGCGGCGGCCAATGCCTTCCTCGACGCCCTCGCCCGGCACCGCAGGGCCGAGGGGCTGCCCGCGCTCTCGATGGGCTGGGGCCTGTGGGAGCGGCGCAGCGGGCTGACCGGCGCGCTCGGCCAGGCGGATCTGGCGCGGATCGCCCGGGGCGGGGTCGCACCGCTGGCCGACGAGGAGGCGCTGGCGCTGTTCGACACCGTCTGCGCGGACACCGGACCCGAGCCGGTGCTGCTGCCCGTCCGGCTGGACCTGGCCGTGCTGCGCACCGCCACGGAAGCCCCAACCGCGCCCGTACTGCGCGGACTTGTCCGTACCCCGGGTCGGCGGACGGCCGCCCGCGCCACGGCGGGCGAGGCGGGCCTGCGCGAGCGGCTGGCCGCGCTGTCCGGGGAGGAGCGCGCGCGGGCCGCCCTCGATCTGGTGCGGGGGCAGGCCGCCGCGGCGCTCGGCCACGGCTCCGCGGACACGGTGGCACCCACCCAGGCCTTCAAGGAACTCGGCTTCGACTCGCTGATGGCCGTGGAACTGCGCAACACCCTCGCCACCGCGACCGGCCTGCGGCTCCCGGCGACCCTGGTCTTCGACCACCCCGACTGCCAGGCCCTCTCCGCCTTCCTGCTGGGCGAGTTCGGCCTCACCGCGGACTCCGGAGCGTCGGCGCGTACGGGTGTCTCCCGTACGGCGGCACCCGTACGCCCGGCCGAGTCCGGCGGTGCCGAGGAGCCCCTCGCGATCGTCGGCATGGCCTGCCGCTACCCGGGCGGGGCCAGCACTCCGGAACGCTTCTGGGAACTGGTGGCGGGCGGCGAGGACGCGATCGCCGAGTTCCCGGTCGACCGGGGCTGGGACCCGGCAGAACTCTTCGACCCGGACCCGGACCGGGCCGGCAAGTCCTCGGTGTGGTCCGGCGGATTCCTGTACGACGCGGCCGACTTCGACCCCGCGTTCTTCGGTCTTTCGCCGCGCGAGGCCCTGGCGATGGACCCGCAGCAGCGCCTCCTCCTGGAGACCGCCTGGGAGGCCGTCGAGCGGGCGGGCATCGACCCCACCTCGCTGCGCGGCAGCAGGACCGGGGTCTTCGGCGGCGTGATGTACCACGACTACGCGGCCCGGGTGCCCACTCCCCCGGCCGACCTGGAGCCCTACCTCGGCAACGGCAGCGCGGGCAGCATCGCCACCGGGCGGCTCGCCTACACCTTCGGCTTCGAAGGCCCGGCGGTGACCGTGGACACCGCCTGCTCCTCCTCCCTGGTGGCCCTGCACCTGGCGGGCCGCGCCCTGCGCTCCGGGGAGTGCGATCTCGCGCTCGCGGGCGGGGTGACGGTGATGTCGGCGCTCGGCGCCTTCGTGGAGTTCAGCCGCCAGCGCGGGCTCTCCGCCGACGGCCGCTGCAAGTCCTTCGCCGCCGCCGCGGACGGCACCGGCTGGGGCGAGGGTGCGGGCATGCTCCTGGTGGAGCGGCTCTCCGACGCGCGCCGCAACGGGCACCGGATCCTCGCCGTCGTCCGCGGCACCGCCATCAACCAGGACGGCGCCAGCAACGGACTCACCGCCCCGAGCGGCCCCGCCCAGCAGCGGGTCATCCGCGCCGCCCTGGCGGACGCCGGTCTGACCACGGCGGACGTGGACGCGGTCGAGGCCCACGGCACCGGCACCACGCTCGGCGACCCGATCGAGGCGAGCGCCCTGCTCGCCACCTACGGCCAGGACCGCCCCGAGGACCAGCCGCTGTGGCTGGGCTCGGTGAAGTCGAACATCGGGCACACCCAGGCCGCCGCCGGAGTCGCCGGCATCATCAAGATGATCCAGGCACTGCGGCACGGGCAGCTCCCCGCCACCCTCCATGTCGACGCGCCCAACCCGGCGGTGGACTGGGAGGCAGGCGCCGTACGCCTGTTGACGCAGCCGCGCGACTGGCCGCGGACCGATGTGCCGCGCCGCGCGGCCGTCTCCTCCTTCGGCGCCAGCGGCACCAACGCGCATGTGGTCCTGGAGGAGGCCCCGGAGCCCGTGTCGCCCGCGAGGACGACCGAGCCGCCCGCGTCACCCCGCGCCGAGGCCGTCCTCTGGCCGCTCTCGGCCCGCACCCCGGGTGCCCTGGCGGCGCAGGCCGGGCAGCTCACCCGCTTCCTGGACACCGCTCCGCGACCGGAGCCCGCCACGGTGGCCCGGGCCCTGGCCACCCGCCGCGCGGCCATGGACCACCGCGCCGTTGTCCTGCACGGAGACCCGGAAGCCCTCGCTGCCCTGGCCCAGGGCACCCCGCATCCCCATCTGGTCACCGGAACGGCCGCCCAGGTACCGGGCAAGGTGGCGTTCCTGTTCTCCGGTCAGGGCAGCCAACACCCCGGTATGGGCCGGGAGTTGTACGACGCCTTCCCCCTGTTCGCCGCAGCCCTCGACGAGGTCGCAACCGCCCTGGACCCGGAACTGGCCTCCCGCCTGACCGCACACACTTCTCTGCCCGTCGTCCCGCTACGGGAGGTGATGTTCGCCGGGTCCGACACCGAACACGCCACCCTTCTCCAGCAGACCGCCTACACCCAACCCGCACTCTTCGCCCTGGAAGTCGCACTCCACCACCTGCTGGCCCACTGGGAGATCACTCCTGATCTCCTGCTCGGGCACTCACTGGGGGAGATCACGGCAGCTCATCTCGCCGGGGTTCTCGACCTGCGCGATGCGGCTGTCCTGGTGACCACCCGGGCCACCCTCATGCAGGCCCAGCCCACCGGCGGAGCCATGACCGCCCTCCAGGCCACCGAAGACGAGACAATCGCGAGCCTCCCGGCAGACGGGACGGTGACCATCGCCGCCGTCAACGGGCCGACGGAGACGGTGATTTCAGGTGATTA
The DNA here is from genome assembly GCF_025643355.1 of Streptomyces sp. SCSIO ZS0520. Taxonomy (NCBI): domain Bacteria; kingdom Bacillati; phylum Actinomycetota; class Actinomycetes; order Kitasatosporales; family Streptomycetaceae; genus Streptomyces; species Streptomyces sp. SCSIO ZS0520. The sequence goes on from NZ_CP092644.1 coordinate 1,288,918, forward strand.
CGACGCCGTCCACACCCTCGCCGCGCACTGGGCATCCCAAGGCCGCAAGACCACCCACCTCCACGTCAGCCACGCCTTCCACTCCCCCCACATGGACGGCATGCTCGACACCTTCCGCAACACCCTGCGCACCCTCACCTTCCACGCGCCCACCACACCCCTGATCTCCAACATCACCGGCGAACTGGCCACCACCGCCGAACTCTCCGACCCCGACTACTGGACCCACCACGTCCGCACCACCGTCCGCTTCCACCACGGACTCACCACCCTCCACACCCACCACACCACCACCTACCTCGAACTCGGCCCCGGCCACGCCCTCACCCAACTAGCCACCCACGCAAGCCAGTCCACGGAATCCACGAAGACCACCGCCCTCCCCCTCCTCCGCCGCAAGCAGCCCGAGGTCCAGTCGCTGCTGACGGCGCTGGCCACGCTGCACACCCGGGGGATCAGCCCGGCGTGGGAGACGCTGCTTCCGGATTCGGGCGAAGGGCGGGACGAGTGGGTCGAGTTGCCCACGTATCCGTTCCAGCGCCAGCGGCTGTGGCTCGACGCCCCGCCGCCGGCCGCCGCCGACCCGAGCGGGCTCGGGCTCGTCGCCGCCGCGCACCCCTTCCTCGGCGCCGTGGCCGAACTCGCGGGCGGGGAGGGGCTGTTGTTCACCGGCAGGCTGTCCCTGCGGACGCATCCCTGGCTCGCCGACCACAGCGTGGGCGGCACCGTGCTGCTGCCCGGCACGGCCCTGCTCGAACTCGCCCTGCACGCCGCCGCGCGTACCGAGGCGGTGGCCGTCGCCGAGCTGGCGCTGCGGGCTCCGCTGGTCCTGCCGTACGCGGGCGCGGTGCGGATACAGGTGACCGTCGGCAAGCCCGACGAGCGCGGGCAGCGGCACCTCACCGTCCACTCCCGGCCGGAGGGCGAGCACACGGAGGCGCCCTGGACCCGGCACGCGGAGGCCGTCCTCGCCGCGCCGCAGCCGGAGGAGGCCGGTACGGCGGAGCAGGCGCCGGGGGCCGGGGGCTCCGTATGGCCGCCGGAGGGGGCGCGGCCCGTACCGGCCGAGGCACTCGCCGGGCAGCCGGACGAGGCCACCGGGCTGAGCTACGGCCCGTCCTTCCAGGGGCTGCGTGCGGCCTGGCGCCAGGGTGCGGAGGTGTACGCGGAGGTAGTGCTGCCGGACGCGGCCCTCGGCGGCGGCGAGGGCTTCGCCGTACATCCGGCGCTGCTCGACGCGGCGCTGCAGGCCATCCGGCACGGTGAGTTCCTGGCCACGGGGCAGGACGGCGAGACGGCCTTCCTGCCGTTCAGCTGGAACGGCGCCCGGCTGCACGCCTCCGGGGCCACCGCGCTGCGGGTGCGGATCGCTCCGGCCACGGGCGAGAACGCGGTCCGGGTGGAGATCACCGATCCGGCGGGCGCCCCGGTGCTGTCCATGGAGCGGCTCGCGCTGCGCCCGGTGGATCCGGAGGGGCTGCGCGCGCTCGGGGACCGTTCCGGAGCCGCGGACGCGCTCTACCACACCGAGTGGTCCCCGCTGCCGGGCCGGAGCGCCGAGACGGCGCCGGGCTCCTGGGCGGTGCTCGCTGCGGGGGACGGTTCGGTCGCCGCCGAGGACAGCCTGATCCGCGCGCTTCAGGCGGCGGGCGCCCAGGTGCGGCGGATCCCGGAGCTGGGGGCCGCCGATGAGGCCGCCGAGGCCGGGGCGGACGGCACCGGCAGCGCCCAGGTGGTGGTGTGGGTGCGGGACGACCCGGAGGCGGCCGATACGGCTGCCGAGGGGACGGACGTCCTGCTGCGCACCCTGGAGACGGTGCAGCACTGGCTGCGCGAGGACGGCTTCGCGGACCGCCGCCTGACCGTCCTCACCCGGGGTGCGGTCGCCCTGCCCGGGGAGACGCCGCGTCCGGCGCAGGCCCCGGTGTGGGGGCTGCTGCGTTCGGCGCAGGCCGAGCACCCCGGCCGCTTCCTGCTCGTCGACGTCGACGGGCAGGAGGAGTCGCTGCGCGCGCTGCCCGCGGCCGTCGCCTGCGGGGAGCCCCAACTCGCCGTACGCCGGGGCCGGTTGAGCGTGCCCCGGCTCGCCCCTGCGCCGAACCGCCCCACCGGTGCGAAGGAGACCGCGGCGCCCGCCCCCGAACTGGGCGGTGGAACCGTGCTGATCACCGGCGGCACCGGCACCCTCGGCGCCCTGGTCGCCCGGCACCTGGTGACCGCGCACGGGGTACAGCACCTCCTGCTCGCGGGCCGGCAGGGACCGTCCGCCCCCGGTGTCGACGAACTCACCTCCGAGCTGGTCGAGTTGGGCGCCCAGGTCACCGTCGCCAGCTGCGATGTGAGCCAACGGGCCGAACTAGAGGCCCTGTTGGCGACCGTGCCGCCGGAGCATCCGCTGACCGCGGTCGTCCACACGGCAGGTGGGGTGGACGACGCCCTGATCGGCTCGCTCACCCCGGAGGCGGTACGCCGGGTGATGGCACCGAAGGCCTCCGGCGCCTGGGCACTGCACGAGCTGACCCGTGAACTCCCGCTGACCGCCTTTGTGTTGTTCTCCTCCTTCGCCGGGACGGCGGGCTCACCCGGGCAGTCCGGATACGCGGCGGCCAACGCCTTCCTCGACGCCCTCGCCGGACACCGCCAGGCGGCGGGGCTGCCCGCGCTCTCCCTCGGCTGGGGCCTGTGGGAACCCGCCTCCGGCATCACCGCGGGCCTCAGCGCCGCCGACCGCGCCCGGATCTCCCGTACGGGTGTCGCGGCGCTCTCGGCGAAGGAGGCCCTGGCCCTGCTCGACGCCGCGCTGCTGACCGGCGGGTCCGCGCTCTCCCCGGTCCGCCTCGACCTGCCCGTACTGCGGGCCAAGGCCGCCGCGGGCACCCTGCCCCCGCTGCTGCGCCATCTGGCCCCGGCCCCGCCGGTACGGACGGCCTCCCCCGCGGAGGCCGCGTCCGATGCCCCGGCGCAGGGGCTCGCGGAGCGGCTGGCCACGCTGCCGGAGGCGCGGCGGCGAGCGGAACTCCTGGACTTCGTCCGCAGCCGGGTGGCCGCCGTGCTCGGCCACCCGAACCCGGTGGGGATCGAGGCCGAAGGCGCCTTCCAGGACCTCGGTTTCGACTCGCTGACCGCCATGGAGCTGCGCAACCGGATCCAGGAGGAGGCGGGTGTGCCGCTCCCGGCCACGCTGATCTTCGACTTCCCGACCCCGGCCGCCGTCGCCGCCGAACTGGCGGAGCGACTGGGCGGCGGTGCCGCGGGCCAGGAGGAGGCGCTGCTCGGCGAACTCGACCGCCTGGAGGCGAGTCTGGCGGCCGCGGCACAGGGCGGCGCCGACCGCTCCCGGATCGGGGCGCGGCTGCGGACCCTGCTGTCGCGCTGGAACGAGGCGGACGCAGCGGACGGGGCACCGGACGAGGCGATGCCGGAGCCCGAAGCGGCGGCCGGTCGCCCCGGACTCGACGAGGCGACGGACGAAGACCTGTTCACCATGGTGGAAGACTTGAGGAACTCCTGACATGACTACAGCCAACGAGGACAAGCTCCGCGACTACCTCAAGAAGGCCATCGCCGACGCCCAGGACGCCAGGCGACGCCTGCGCGAGGTCGAGGAGCAGGGCCGCGAACCGCTCGCGATCGTCGGCATGGCCTGCCGCTTCCCGGGCGGGGTCAGCACACCGGAGCAGCTGTGGGACCTGGTCGCGCAGGGCGGCGACGCCATCGGGGACTTCCCGGCCGACCGCGGCTGGAACCTCGCCTCCCTCTACGACGCCGACCCCGAGCACACCGGGACGACCTACTCCACCAGCGGCGGCTTCCTCTACGACGCCGCCGGATTCGACCCGGCCTTCTTCGGGATCTCGCCGCGCGAGGCCCTGGCGATGGACCCGCAGCAGCGCCTCCTCCTGGAAACCGCCTGGGAGACCTTCGAACGCACCGGCATCGACCCCACCTCCCTGCGCGGCAGCAGGACCGGAGTCTTCGCCGGGCTCATGTACCACGACTACGCCTCGCGGCTGCCGGAACTTCCCGCTGACCTGGAGGGTTACGTCGGCAGCGGCAGCGCGGGCAGCATCGCGACGGGGCGGCTCGCCTACACCTTCGGTCTCGAAGGCCCCGCGGTGACGGTGGACACCGCCTGCTCCTCGTCGCTTGTCGCGCTCCACCTGGCCGCGCAGTCCCTCCGCAACGGCGAGTGCGACCTCGCTCTCGCGGGCGGCGCCACGGTCATGGCCACCCCCGACACCTTCGTCGAGTTCAGCCGCCAGCGCGGGCTGGCGCAGGACGGCCGCTGCAAGCCCTTCGCGGCTGCGGCGGACGGTACGGGGTGGGGCGAGGGCGTCGGTCTGCTGCTGGTGGAACGCCTCTCGGACGCCCGGCGCAACGGGCACCCCATCCTCGCTGTCGTCCGCAGCACCGCCGTCAACCAGGACGGCGCCAGCAACGGACTCACCGCCCCCAACGGCCCCTCCCAGAAGCGGGTCATCACCACCGCCCTCGACGCCGCGGGCCTCACCACCGCGGACGTGGACGTGGTCGAGGCGCACGGCACCGGCACCGCACTCGGCGATCCCATCGAGGCGCAGGCCCTCCTGGCTACGTACGGGCAGGGGCGCCCCGCGGACCGTCCCCTCTGGCTCGGCTCGGTGAAGTCGAACATCGGGCACACCCAGGCCGCCGCCGGAGTCGCCGGAATCATCAAGATGGTCCAGGCGCTGCGGCACGGACAGCTCCCCGCAACGCTCCATGTCGACAAGCCGACACCGCATGTCGACTGGAGCAGCGGCGGCGTCCAACTCCTCACCGAGCAGAGGGAATGGCCCGCCCTCGACCGCCCCCGCCGCGCCGCCGTCTCCTCCTTCGGCATCAGCGGCACCAACGCCCACGTCATCCTGGAACAGCCGGAGCCCGCACCCGCGACGAATCGTGCCGAGGCAGCCACCGCCGAAGGATCGGGCGAAGTGGTGACCCTGCCGCTCTCGGCGCGGGGGGACGCGGCCCTGCGTGCCTACGCCGAGCGGCTGCACGAGCACCTCGCGGCGGACCCGCATCTCGGTCCCCAGGAGTTGGCGACCGCCTTCGCCACCCGCGCCCGGCTCCCGCACCGCGCGGGCCTCGTCGTCACCGAGCGCACCGAACTCCTGGGCGCGCTCCAGGCCTTGACGCACGATCAGCCCCACCCTGCTCTGACCCAGGGCACCTCGCACTCCGGCAAGACGGTGTTCGTGTTCCCCGGTCAGGGCTCGCAGTGGGTGGGGATGGGGGTCCAACTCCTCACCACGTCACCGGTGTTCGCGAAGTCCATGGAGGAGTGCGCCCAAGCCTTGGCGCCCTTCACCGACTGGAACCTGCTTGAGGTCCTGGACGACGCCGACGCGCTCACCCGTGTCGATGTCGTACAGCCCGCTACTTGGGCCGTCATGGTTTCCCTGGCCCGTTGGTGGCAGGACCACGGCATCCACCCCGACGCCGTCATCGGCCACTCACAGGGAGAGATCGCCGCCGCACATATTGCCGGAGCGTTGAGCCTTGAGGACGCCGCGCGGGTCGTCGCCCTACGCTCCCAGGCACTTACGACACTGGCGGGCACGGGCGGCATGATGTCCCTCGCCCTCAGCGCCGAACAAGCTGGTGAGCTGATCGCCCCGCACGGAGACGACCTCCACCTCGCCGCCCTCAACAGCCCCACCTCCACCGTCGTCGCCGGAACCACCACCGCCCTCGACGCACTCCAGCAACACTGCGAGACGGAAGGGATTCGCCACCGCAGGATCCCCGTCGACTACGCCTCCCACACACCCCTCGTAGAACCACTCAAGAATCAACTGGCAGCACAGATAGGTGAACTGACACCCCGCCAGTCCGAGATCCCGTTCTACTCCACCGTCACCACCGAACCCGTAGACACCACCACCCTCACCACCGACTACTGGTTCACCAACCTCCGCACCACCGTCCACTTCAACCCCACCATCCAGCGCCTCCTCAACGACGGACACACCCACTACATCGAAACCAGCCCCCACCCCGGCCTCACCACCGCCATCGAGGAGACCGCGGACTCCCCGCTGTCCGGACCGTCAGCTGACCCCGCGGACGGCACCCCCGCCGAGGACGGCCAGCCCCTCTCCACCCACGCCACCCTCCTCCGGGGGGACGACACCCCCACCCGCCTCCATCAGGCCCTGGCCCATGTCTACGCCCACGGGCTGAACCCCGACTGGGGGCACTCCGCTCCGGCGGCGCACCCGTACGAGCTGCCCACGTACCCCTTCCAGCGTCAGCGGCTCTGGCTGCGCTCCCCCGCGGCCGCGTCGGGCGGGAAGCCGGACGCGCTGGGGCTCGCGGAGACGGGGCATCCGCTGCTCGGGGCCGCCCTGGAGCTGGCCGAGGGCGAGGGGCTGGTGCTGACCGGGCGGATCGGCCTGGACACCCAGCCGTGGCTCGCGGACCACGCCGTCTCCGGCACCGTGATCCTGCCCGGCACCGCCTTCGTGGACCTCGCGCTGCACGCGGCGCAGCAGGTCGGCAGTACGGTCCTCGCGGAGCTCACCCATGAGGCGCCGCTGGTGCTCCCCGCCGAGGGGGCCGTGCAGGTGCAGCTCACGGTCGCGGGTCCGGACGAGGAGGGGGCGCGTACCCTCAACGTCCATGCCCGGCCCGCCGATTCACCGCCGGACACCCCGTGGACCCGGCACGCCCACGGCAGCATCGCCCCGGCCGGGACCGCACCCGCGCCGGTACCCGCCCAAGCCGTCTGGCCGCCGGAGGGTGCCACGCCGGTCGACATCGAGGACCTGTACGCGCGGCTGGAGGCGGCGGGGCTCCAGTACGGGCCGGTGTTCCGGGGCGTGCGGGCCGCCTGGCGCCGCGGCGAGGAGATCTACACCACCGTCGCCCTCCCCCAGGACACCACCGCCGAAGCCGAGAACGATCACTACACCCTCCACCCCGCGCTCCTGGACGCCGCCCTCCACGGCATCACCCTCGGCGCCTTCACCACCCCGGCCGCCGACCAGGAGACTCCTGCCGCCCAGGCGGCACCCACGCCCCATCTCCCCTTCGCCTGGACCGACATCCACCTCCACACCACCCACGCCACCACCCTGCACACCCGCCTGACCCCGACCGACCAGCCCAACACGCTCGCCGTCACCACCACCCACCCCGACGGCACGCCCCTGGCCACCGCGCACACCCTCACCCTCCGCCCGCTCACCCCCAGCACCCTCACGCCCGCCCCGCCGCTCCACGCCCTCAGCTGGACGCCCCTCACCCAGCCCGAGGCGGCACAGGCGGCGGCGCAGGACGGGACCCGCTGGGCGGTGTGGGGCGGTGCGCTGGACTCCTCGGTGCTGCCGAAGGCCCAACGCATCGCCGGGCTTGCGGAGTTGAGCGAGGCACCCGAGGTACTCGTCCTCCCGGTGGCGGGCCCGGACGGCGCGGATCCCGTACGGGGCGCGCAGCTGCCCGGCGCCGTGCGCACCGTGGCCGCCGATGTCCTCGGCGCGCTCCAGGCCTGGCTGGACAGCGACCCGCCGGAGCACAGCCGCCTGCTGGTGCTGACCCGGGGCGCGGTGGCGGTCGGCACCGAGGAGCCGGATCTGCTGACGGCGGCGGTCTGGGGGCTCGTCCGGTCCGCCGAGAAGGAGAACCCGGGGCGGCTGGTCCTGGTCGACACCGACGGCAGCCCGCGGTCGCTGGCCGCGCTGCCCTCGGCCGCGGCCTCCGGGGAGCCCGAACTCCTCGTACGGGACGGCGAGTTGCGGGTCGCACGGCTGGTGCGGGCGCAGGCGCCGGAGCTGACCGCGCCAAAGGAGGGGCCCTGGCGCCTCGATGTCACCGAGGAGGGCTCGCTCGACCATCTGGCCCTGCTGCCCGCGCCGGAGGCCGCCGCGCCGCTGCGCGAGGGTGAGGTCCGGATCGCGGTACGCGCGGCCGGGCTGAACTTCCGGGACGCGCTGGGCGCCCTCGGGATGTATCCGGGCGGTGTCCGGATCGGCGCCGAGGCGGCGGGTGTGGTCCTGGAGACGGCGCCCGATGTGGCCGGACTGGCGCCTGGCGACCGGGTGTTCGGCATGGTCTCGGGTGCGGCGGGGCCGCAGGCGGTGACCGACCGGCGGCTCCTCGCGAAGATGCCACCGGAGTGGACCTTCTCCGAGGCGGCGACGGTGCCGGTGGTCTATCTGACCGCGTACTACGGGCTGGTGGACCTCGGCGGCCTCAAGCCGGGCGAGTCGGTGCTGATCCACTCCGCGACCGGCGGGGTCGGCAACGCGGCCATCCAGCTGGCGCGGCACCTGGGCGCGGAGATCTACGCGACGGCCAGCCCGGCGAAGTGGCCGGCGCTGCGTGCCATGGGGGTGCCGGAGAGCCGTATCTCCACCACCCGCTCCCTCGACTTCGAGCAGGCCATCGCCACCGCGGTCGGCAAGGACGGGGACGGGAGCAGCGGGGAGAGGAGCATCGACGTGGTGCTCAACTCGCTGGCGCAGGAGTATGTCGACGCCTCGCTGCGGTTGCAGCGGCCCGGGGGCCGGTTCCTGGAGATGGGCAAGACCGACCGGCGGGATCCGGAGGCCGTGCGGCAGGAGCACGGCGTGCACTACACCGCCTTCGACATGGTCGAGGCGGGTCCGGACCGGATGGCCGAGATGCTCGCGGAGGTCGTCGCGCTCTTCGAGCGGGGCGTGTTCGCGATGCCGCCGCTGACGCACTGGGATGTGCGCTCGGCGCCCACCGCCCTGCGGCACCTGAGCCAGGCCAAGCACCTCGGCAAGATCGCGCTCACCCTCCCGAGGCCGCTCGACCCGGAGGGCACCGTTCTGATCACCGGGGCCACCGGGCTCATCGGCGGTCTGACGGCACGTCACCTGGTCGCCGAGCACGGGGCGCGGCAGCTGCTCCTGGTGGGGCGGCGCGGCGCCGAGGCTCCGGGGATGGCCGAACTCGTCGCGGATCTGGAGGAGTTGGGCGCCCGGGTGACGGTGGCCGCCTGCGATGTGGCCGACCGGGAGGCGCTCGGCGCGCTCCTCGCCTCGGTGCCCGCGGCCCATCCGCTCACCGGGGTGGTCCACTCGGCGGGCGTCCTCGACGACGGCGTACTGCCCTCGCTGACGGCGGAGCGGCTGCGGACCGTCTTCACGCCGAAGGTGGACGCCGCCTGGGCCCTGCACGAGCTGACGGCCGGGGCCGATCTGGCGATGTTCACCTTGTTCTCCTCGGCCTCGGGGGCGCTCGGCAGCCCGGGGCAGGCCAACTACGCCGCCGCCAACGCCTTCCTGGACGCCCTCGCGCAGTACCGCCGCGCCCGGGGGCTGCCGGCCACCTCGCTGGGCTGGGGCCTGTGGGAGGAGGCGAGCGGGATGACGGGCAAGCTCGGGGGCACCGACCACTCGCGGCTGAGCCGGGCCGGTTCGCTGCCGCTCTCCGCCGAGGAGGGGATGCGGCTCTTCGACGCGGCGGGCGGCACGGACCAGGCGGTCCTGCTGCCGACGAAGCTGGACACGGCCTCGCTGCGCGGCCGGGCGGACATCCCGCCGGTGCTGCGGCTCCTGGTACGCGGCGGCGCCCTGGCGCGTCCGGCGGCGCCAGGCCGGGTCGACTCGGAGCAGGGCTTCGCGGAGCGGCTCGCCGGGCTGAGCCCGCTGGAGCAGGAGCAGGCGGTGCTCACCCTGGTGCGTACCGAGGCGGCTTCGGTGCTCGGGCACGGCGATGTGGCGGCGCTCGCGCCGGGCGAGCCGTTCACCTCGCTCGGCTTCGACTCGCTGACCGCGGTGGAGCTGCGCAACCGGCTGGCCCGGGACACCGGGCTGCGGCTGCCCGCGGGACTGGTCTTCGACCATCCCACCCCGCGGGCCCTCGCGGACTGGCTGGCCGACCGCCTCGGCCCCGCCATCGAGGCCGCCCGGAAGTCCGACGCGCCCACACCGGCGCCCACTTCGGCAGCCGCCGATCCGCAGGAAGCGGCCGTACGGGAGGCACTCGCCGGGCTGCCGCTGGAGCGGCTGCGTGCCGCGGGGCTCCTCGACACGCTCCTCTCGCTCGCGCGGGGCGAGGCGGAGGGCGAGGCGGCCGCGGCTCCTCAGCCGCCCGCCGACAAGCACGACGAGCACGACGAGGCGGGCGCGCTCGACTTCGACTCCCTGGACGCCGCCGACCTCATCGACCTGGCGCTCAACGACTCCGACTCCTGACCTGGCGGGTAGCGAACGAGATGAACACCACGGACACATCGGCCGCCAAGCTCGTCGAGGCCCTGCGCTCGTCGCTGCGCGAGAACGACCGGCTGAAGCAGCAGAACCGGCAGCTCTCCGCGGCGGCCCGGGAGCCCATCGCGATCGTCGGCATGGCCTGCCGGTTCCCCGGCGGGGTGGCCTCGCCGGAGGAGCTGTGGGAGCTGGTGAGCGAGGGCCGGGACGCGATGTCCGGCTTCCCGGTCAACCGCGACTGGGACCTGGAGCGCCTCTACGACCCGGACCCGGAGGCCTCCGGCAGCTGCTACGTCAAGGAGAGCGGCTTCCTGCACGACGCCGACGCCTTCGACCCCGCGCTCTTCGGCATCTCGCCGCGCGAGGCCCTGGCGATGGACCCGCAGCAGCGCCTCCTCCTGGAGACGGTCTGGGAGACCTACGAACGCGGCGGCATCGACCCGGCCTCCGTGCGCGGCAGCCGGACCGGCGTCTTCGTCGGCGGCATGCGCCAGGACTACGGGCCCTCCACCTACGAGCCCGCGCCCGAGGTGGAGGGGCACAAGCTGACCGGAGTCGCGGCGAGCGTGATGTCCGGCCGCCTCTCCTACGTCTTCGGTCTGGAAGGCCCCTCGGTCACCGTCGACACCGCCTGCTCCTCGGCGCTGGTGGCGCTGCATCTGGCGGTGCGTTCGCTGCGCTCCGGCGAGTCGGACATGGCGCTCGCGGGCGGGGTGATGGTGATGACCACCCCGGACACCTTCATCGAGTTCAGCCGCCAGCGCGGGCTCGCCGCGGACGGGCGGGTCAAGGCCTTCGCCGCCGCGGCCGACGGCACCAGCATGTCCGAGGGCATCGGCGTCCTCCTCGTGGAGCGGCTCTCCGACGCCCGCCGCAAGGGGCACCGGGTACTCGCCGTGGTCCGCGGCACCGCCGTCAACCAGGACGGTGCCAGCAACGGCCTCACCGCCCCCAACGGCCCCGCCCAGCAGCGTGTCATCCGCGACGCCCTCGCCGACGCCGGTCTGGGCGCGGCCGAGGTCGACGCGGTCGAGGCGCACGGCACCGGTACCAGGCTCGGCGACCCGATCGAGGCCGAGGCCCTGCTCGCCACCTACGGCCAGGGGCGCGAGGAGGGCCGCCCGCTCTGGCTGGGCTCGGTGAAGTCGAACATCGGGCACACCCAGGCCGCGGCGGGCATGGCCGGGATCATCAAGATGGTCCAGGCGATACGGCACGGGCAGCTGCCGCGCACCCTGCACGTGGACCGGCCCAACCCGGAGATCGACTGGGAGTCGGGCGCCGTCTCGCTGCTGACCGAGCACCGCGACTGGCCCGGCGGGGACAGGCCGCGACGGGCCGCGGTCTCCTCCTTCGGCGTCAGCGGCACCAACGCCCACGCCGTCATCGAACAGGCACCCGAGCCCGCCGCGGCCACGGAAGCCGCGGGAGCGAAGACCGCCCCGGCCACGGAGCAGGCCGCCCAGGCCGGCGAGGCAAAGTCCGCTCCCCCGGCGGGCTCGGCCCCCGCCGAACGTCAACTGCCGCTCGTGCCCATCCCGTTGTCCGCACGCACACCTGCGGCCCTGCGCGCCCGTGCCGAGCAGCTCGGCGCCTTCCTCGCGGAACGTCCCGGTCTCGACCTGCCCGGCCTCGGCCTCGCCCTGGCCACCACCCGCGCCGCTCTCGACCACCGCGCACTGCTGCTCGTACCCGACCGTGCGGAGGCGCTCAGCGAGCTGGCCGCCCTCGCGGAGGACGAGACCGGACGCTCCGCGGTGGCCGCCTCGGCACCGGGCCGTACCGCCTTCCTCTTCTCGGGGCAGGGCAGTCAGTACGCGGGCATGGGGCGCGAACTCCACGCCGCCTACCCGGAGTTCGCCCGCGCCCTCGACGAGGTGACCGGGGCGCTGGACGCACAGCTCGCCCGGCGCCTGGGCCCGGGATCGGCGCTGCCGGGGATTCCCGCGGTGGCGCTGAGGAAGGTGATGTTCGCGGAGCCCGACACCGAACACGCCGCCCTGCTCCAGCAGACCGCCTACACCCAGCCCGCGCTCTTCGCCCTGGAGGTCGCGCTCCACCGCCTGCTGGCCCACTGGGGGATCACCCCCGACCTCCTGATCGGCCACTCGCTCGGCGAGATCACCGCCGCCCATCTCGCCGGAGTCCTGGACCTGGGTGACGCCGCCACCCTCGTCACCACCCGGGCCACCCTCATGCAGGCCCAGCCCACCGGCGGCGCGATGACCGCTCTCCAGGCCACCGAGGACGAGACGGCGGCGAGCCTTCCGGCCGACGGCACCGTGGCCGTCGCCGCCGTCAACGGCCCTGCCGAGACGGTGATTTCGGGTGACCACGACGCCGTCCACGCCCTCGCCGCGCAGTGGGCGTCCCAGGGCCGCAAGACCACCCACCTCCGCGTCAGCCATGCCTTCCACTCCCCTCACATGGACGGCATGCTCGACGCCTTCCGGGCGACCCTGCGCACCCTCACCTTCCATGCGCCCACCACACCCCTGATCTCCAACGTCAGCGGCGAGTTGGCCAGTGCGGCCGAACTCTCCGACCCGGACTACTGGACCCACCACGTCCGCACCACGGTCCGCTTCCACCACGGCCTTCGCACCCTCCACACCCACGACACCACCACCTACCTCGAACTCGGCCCCGGCCACGCCCTCACCCAGATGGCCACGGGGACCCTCGGGGAGGAGCCCTCCGCCCGGGCCGCGCTCGCCCTCCCCCTGCTGCGCCGCAAGCAGTCCGAGGTACGCACCCTCACCACCGCGGTGGCCAAGCTGTTCACCCATGGCCGGGCCACCCCGCGCTGGCAGGCGCTCTTCGGGGGCGCCGAGGCCTTCGGCGGCGCGCTGCCCACGTACCCCTTCCAGCGGGAGCGCTTCTGGCGGCTGCCCGCCGCGACCGGCGGCGATCTGAACCGGGCCGGGCTCGGGGCGGCGCAGCACCCGCTGCTCGGCGCGGTACTCGAACTCGCCGACTCCGAGGGGCTGTTGCTCACCGGACGGCTGAGCCTGGACACCCACCCCTGGCTCGCCGACCACGTGGTCGCGGGCGCCGCCATCCTCCCGGGCACCGCCTTCGTCGAAGTGGCGCTGCACGCGGCCCAGCGCACCGGGCTGTCCACCGTCGCGGAGCTGACCCACGAAACCCCGCTGGTGCTGCCGGAGTCGGGCGCCGTGCACCTGCAACTCTCGCTCGGCCACCCGGACGAGCAGGGCCGACGCACGCTCGCCATCCACTCCCGGCCCGAGGACACCTCCGCCGACACCGGCTGGACCCGGCACACCACGGGCCTCCTCGGCCCCGGCCTCCCGCCGAAGACACCGGCGGCGCCCGCGACGTGGCCGCCGGAGGGTGCCGTACCGCTGCCGATCGAGACGCTGTACGAGGAGTTCGAGGCCGCGGGCATCACCTACGGGCCGGTGTTCCGGGGCGTGCAGGCCGCCTGGCGCCACGGCGAGGAGATCTACACCACGGTCGTCCTCCCCCAGGACACCACCACCGAAGCCGAGAACGCCCCTTACACCCTGCACCCCGCACTCCTGGACGCCGCCCTCCACGGCATCACCCTCGGCACCTTCACCACCCCGGCCGAGAACCGGGCAACGCCCACGCCCCATCTCCCCTTCGCCTGGACCGACATACACCTCCACCGCGCGACCGCGGAGACCACCACCCTCCACACCCGCCTCACGCCCACCGGCCAGCCCAACACCCTGACCCTCAGCACCACTTACCCGGACGGCACCCCTCTCGCCAGCGCACGCAGCCTCACCCTCCGCCCCCTGACCACCACCGCCACCACCCTCAGCCCACCCCTGCACACCCTCACCTGGGCGCCCCTCGCGTACGGGGTGGACGCCGACTACCGCCCTGAGAGCGGGAGTTGGGCGGTGCTCGGCGAGACGGAGTGGACCGGTTCCGGTGCCGAGGTGCACCGTGATCCCGCGGAGCTGGTCGGGGCGCTGGCCGAGGAACGAGCGGCGGCACCCGAAGTCGTCTTCTGGCGCCCGCAGTTGGGTGAGGGGACGGCGCAGGAGGTCACCGCGACCGAGGTGCACGATGCGGCCGAACAGGTGCTGACGCAGCTTCAGGTCTGGCTGGCGGAAGACTCTCTGCGCGGGGCACGGCTGGCCGTGGTGACCGAGGCGGCGGCACCCGAGCTGCTGCGTGAGCCCGTCCACGCGCTGGTGCGCGCGGCGGAGTCGGAGAACCCCGGCCGCTTCCTCCTGCTCGACATGGACGAGGACGCGGCCTCCCGGGAAGCCCTGCCGCGTGCCGTCGCCACCGCGCTCGCGGCCGAGGAGCCCCAACTCGCCCTGTACGCAGGGGAGCTGACCGTCCCCCGGATCGGCCGACTGGCACCGGAGACCCCGGAGGAAGCCGCCGAGGCACCCGAAGCCGCCTGGGACCCGGAGGGGACCGTCCTGCTGACCGGCGGCGGTTCCCTGGCCGCCGAGCTCGCCGGGCATCTGGTCGGCAAGCACGGCGTACGCCGTCTGTGCCTCGCGAGCCGCCGCGGAGCCGCGGCACCCGGGGCCGAGGAGCTGCGGGCCGAACTCACCGCTCTCGGCGCCCAGGTGACCTTCGCCGCCTGCGACCTCACCGACCGGGCCGCCGTCACGGACCTCGTGGGCTCCCTCTCCGGAGAGCACCCGCTGACCGCGGTGGTCCACACCGCCGGGATCCTCGACGACGGTCTGACGGCCTCGCTCACCCCGGACCGGCTGCACCGCGTCCTCGCCCCCAAGGTCGACGCGGCCCTGCATCTGCACCAGGCGACCCGGCACCTCCCGCTGGACCGCTTCGTCCTCTTCTCCTCGCTCGCCGCCGCGCTCGGCAGCCCCGGCCAGGCCAACTACGCGGCGGGCAACGCCTTCCTGGACGCGCTCGCCCGGCACCGGCGGGAGAACGGTCTCGCCGGGCAGTCGCTCGCCTGGGGCCCCTGGTCCCAACAGGGCGGTATGACCGCGCACTTGGCCGATGCCGACCTCTCCCGGATGGCGGGTACCGGAGTCTCCGCGCTCTCCGTGGCAGAAGGCCTCGACCTCTTCGACGCCGCCGACGCCCGGCCCGCCGAGGCCGCGGTCGTCGCCGTGCACTGGGAGTTCCGGGCACTGCGCAGGCAGGGCGAGGCGGGGCGGCTGCCCGCGGCGCTGCGGGCGCTGGTGCCGGTCGCGCCCCGGCGCCCGGCTCCGGCAGCCGGGGGCGGCGCCGGGTCGCCGGAGCTGCGCGAGCGCCTGGCCGCCCTCGGCCCCGCCGAGCGGACGAAGGCCCTGCACCAGCTCCTCGCCCAGGAGGTCGGTGCCGCGCTCGGGCACTCCCGTACCCTCGAGCTGGAACCGACCCGCGGCTTCAAGGACCTGGGCTTCGACTCGCTCACCGCCGTCCAGCTGCGCAACCGGCTGGGCGAGGTGACCGGACTGCGGCTGCCCGCCACCCTGGTCTTCGACTACCCCGACCCGGCCGCGCTGACCGCCTACCTCGGCACCGAGCTGGCCGGCGAAGTCGCGGGCGCAGCCACCCGGCGACCGGCCGCCACCGCGGTGCGTACGGCCGAGGAGCCCGTCGTCCTGGTCGGCATGGCCTGCCGCTACCCCGGCGGGGTCAGCTCGCCGGAGGACCTCTGGGACCTGGTCGCGGGCGGGCAGGACGCCATCAGCACCTTCCCCACCGACCGCGGCTGGGACCTCGAAGGCCTCTACCACCCGGACCCGGAACACCTCGGCACCAGCTACGCGCGGCACGGCGGCTTCCTGCACGAGGCCGCCGGTTTCGACGCCGCGCTCTTCGGGATCTCGCCGCGCGAGGCCCTGGCGATGGACCCGCAGCAGCGCCTCCTCCTGGAAACCGCCTGGGAGGCCTTCGAGCGCACCGGCATCGATCCGCTCTCGCTGCGCGGCAGCAGGACCGGAGTCTTCGCCGGTCTGATGTACCACGAGTACGCCTCGCGCCTACCGGAACTGCCCGCTGATCTGGAGGGCTACTTCGGCACCGGCAACACCGGCAGCGTGGCCTCGGGTCGGCTGTCGTACGTCTTCGGTCTCGAAGGCCCGGCAGTGACCGTGGACACCGCCTGTTCCTCGTCGCTTGTCGCGCTCCACCTGGCCGCGCAGTCCCTCCGCAACGGGGAGTGCGACCTCGCCCTCGCGGGCGGGGTGGCCGTGATGGCGAGCCCGGGAACCTTCGTGGAGTTCAGCCGTCAGCGCGGACTGGCGCAGGACGGCCGCTGCAAGTCCTTCGCGGCTGCGGCGGACGGCACGGGGTGGGGCGAGGGCGTCGGTCTGCTGCTCGTGGAGCGCCTCTCCGACGCCCAGCGCAACGGGCACCCCATCCTCGCCGTCGTCCGCAGCACCGCCGTCAACCAGGACGGCGCCAGCAACGGACTCACCGCCCCCAACGGCCCCTCCCAGCAACGCGTCATCAGCACCGCCCTCCAGACGGCAGGACTCACGGGAGCGGACGTGGACGTGGTCGAGGCGCACGGCACCGGCACCGCACTCGGCGACCCCATCGAGGCACAGGCGCTGCTCGCCACCTACGGGCAGGACCGCCCCGAGGACCGGCCGCTCTGGCTGGGATCCATCAAGTCCAACATCGGGCACACCCAGTCCGCCGCCGGTGTCGCCGGGATCATCAAGATGGTCCAGGCCATCCAACACGGGCAGTTGCCCGCCACCCTCCACGTCGACGAACCGACACCGCACGTCGACTGGTCCACCGGCGGCGTCCAACTCCTCACCGAGCAGAGGGAATGGCCCACCCTCGACCGCCCCCGCCGCGCCGCCGTCTCCTCCTTCGGCATCAGCGGCACCAACGCCCACGTCATCCTCGAACAAGCCCCGGACGCACGGCAGTTGACCGAGGCGCCGGGCCAGCAGGATCCCGAACCCGAGGTCCGCGCCACCGACGTCACCTGGCTGCTCAGCGGACACACGGACGAGGCCCTGCGCGCCCACGCCCGCCGCCTGCACAGCCACCTGACCATCCACACCGAGCCGGACCCGGCCTCGGTGGCGTCAACTCTCCTGCGCCGTCCGCGCTTTGCGCACCGCGCGGCCGTACTCGGCACCACCCGCGAGGAGTTGCTGACCGCCCTGACCGCCCTCGCCAAGGGGGAGCCGCACAGCAACGTCATCACCGGCACCGCACACGGCGGCAAGACCGTGTTCGTCTTCCCCGGTCAGGGCTCGCAGTGGGTGGGGATGGGCACAGGCCTGCTCAAGACCTCCCCCGTGTTCGCGAAGTCCATGGAGGAGTGCGCCCAGGCGCTCGCACCCTTCACCGACTGGAACCTGCTTGACGTACTCGACGACGCCGACGCGCTCGCCCGGGTCGATGTCGTACAGCCCGCTACTTGGGCGGTCATGGTCTCGCTGGCCCGCTGGTGGCAGGACCACGGCATCCACCCCGACGCCGTCATCGGCCACTCACAAGGCGAAATCGCCGCCGCGCATATTGCCGGAGCGCTGAGCCTTGAGGACGCCGCGCGGGTCGTCGCCCTGCGCTCGAAAGCCCTCACCACCCTCGCCGGTACGGGCGGCATGATGTCCCTCGCCCTCAGCGCAGAACAAGCTGGTGAGCTGATCGCGTCGTACGGAGACGACCTCCACCTCGCCGCACTCAACAGCCCCACCTCCACCGTCGTCGCCGGAACCACCACCGCCCTCGACGCACTCCAGCAGCACTGCGAGGCGGAAGGGATTCGCCACCGCAGGATCCCCGTCGACTACGCCTCGCACACACCTCTCGTAGAACCGCTCAAGGATCAACTCGCCGCTCAGATAGGCGAGCTGACGCCCCGCCAGTCCGACATCCCCTTCTACTCCACCGTCACCACCGAACCCGTAGACACCACCACCCTCACCACCGACTACTGGTTCACCAACCTCCGCACCACCGTCCACTTCAACCCCACCATCCAGCGCCTCCTCAACGACGGACACACCCACTACATCGAAACCAGCCCCCACCCCGGCCTCACCACCGCCATCCAAGAAACCACCGAAACACGGAGAGAACGCGGACACCGAGACCGACCCCAGCCCCCTCACCACCCACGCCACCCTCCTCCGCAACGACGACACCCCCCCCCCGCCTCCACCACGCCCTCGCCCACGCACACACCCACGGCCTCACCCCTACCGCCCAACCCAGCAGCCAACCCACCACCCACCACCCCGACCTCCCCACCTACCCCTTCCAACACAAGCGCTACTGGCTGACCGCCCCCGCCTCGCCCGCGACGGAGTCCGGCGGCGCCGGCTCCGAGGACACCTTCTGGAACACGGTGGAGAGCACCGACCTCGAGGAGTTGTCGACCGCGCTCAGCCTCCCGGCGGACTCGGTGGCGCCGGTGGTCTCCGCGCTGCGGGCCTGGCGTGAGCGGTCCCGTAGCGCGTCGGCGCTCAACGGGCTGCGCTACCGGGTGAGTTGGACGGCGCAGTACGAGTCACCGGCGCCCGAGCCGTTGACCGGGAGCTGGCTGCTCAGCAGTGCGGTGCCGCCCGCCGCCGAGCTGACCGGGGCTCTGGTCGCCGCGGGTGCCACGGGTGTGCACCACCTGCCGGACCCGGCGGGGCTCGCGGAGGCTCTGGACACGTACCCGGAAGTCGCGGGGGTGCTGAGCCTCGGTGCCACGCCCGCCGGGGCACTGGCCGTGACCCAGGCGCTCGCCGCCACCGGCCGGGACCTGCCGCTCTGGCATCTGACCAGCGGGGCGGTGCGGGCGGATCCCGGTGATCCGGCGCCCGATCCCGCGCAGGCGGCGGTCTGGGGGATCGGCCGGGTGGCCGCACTGGAGCACCCCGGGCAGTGGGGCGGCCTCGTCGACCTGCCCGCGGCCGCGGTGCCCGGGCAGTACGCACGGCTCGCCGGGGTCCTCCCCACGGGCGCCGATCCGCAGCACGAGGACCAGCTCGCCCTGCGGGGGACGACCACGTATGCGCGGCGCCTGACGCGTGCGCCGCAGCAGGCCGTTCCGGGAGCCGCCGCCTGGCGTCCCCGGGGCACCACCATCGTCACCGGTGGTACGAGCGGCATGGGAGTGCTCCTCGCCCGCTGGCTGGCCCGCAGCGGTGCGGCCCATCTGCTGCTCACCGGCCCGGTCGAGGAAGGGGCGGCCGCGGAACTCGTGGCCGAGCTGACCGAGGCGGGCGCGGGCCGAGTGACCCTCGCCGACTGCGTGTTGACCGAGCGGGAGTCGGTGCGCGGGCTGCTGGACTCGGTGCCCTCGGAGCAGCCGCTGACCGCGGTGTTCCACACGGCGGGTACGGACTCCTGGTCCGCCCTGGCCGACCTCTCCCCCGCGGAACTCGCCGAAGGGCTCGGGGTCCGCTGCACGGGGGCCGCGCTGCTGCACGAGTTGACCGAGACCGGCGCCGAACCGGGCGCCGAGGCACCGGAGTTGGTGCTCTTCTCCTCGGTCGCCGGGGTGTGGGGCAGCGCGGGCCAGGGTGCGCACGCGGCCGGTGTCGCCTGGCTGGACGCGCTCGCGGAGGCACGCCGGGCCGCCGGGCTGCCTGCCACCTCGGTGGCCTGGGGACCCTGGGAGGAGGCCCCGCTCGCCGCGCCGGACGCGCCGGCGCAGGAGGAGCGGCGCGCGCAGCTGAAGCGGCGCGGGCTCGCCGAACTGCCCACCGGGGCGGTGCTCGACGCCCTGCGCGGGGCCCTCGCGCAGCGGGAGACCGCGGTGGTGGTGGCCGAGGTGGACTGGGCCCGGTTCGCGCCGGTGTTCACCGCCTCCCGGCCGGGGCCGCTGCTCTCCGCGCTGCCGGAGGCCGTCGAGGCGCTGGCGGAGAGCGGTGGTGAGAGTGCCGGTGCCGGGCGTTCCGCGCTCGCGGACCGCCTGTCGGGGCTGCCGCCCGAGGAGCGGGAGGCCGAACTCCTGCTGCTGGTACGGCAGGTGGCGGCGGCCGTGCTCGGTCATCAGGGGGCGCAGGAGGTGCCCGCGCAGCGGCCGTTCAAGGAGCTGGGCTTCGACTCGCTGGCCTCGGTCTCGCTGCGGAACCAGCTGGCGGAGGCCACCGGGACACGGCTGCCCGCCACCCTGGTCTTCGACCATCCGACGCCGCTCGCGGTCACCCGGCTGATCCTCACGCTGCTCGGCGGCGCCGGGGCGGACGGGCCCGCGGAGGCGGAGGCGGCGGGCGCGCTGACCGACGCGCGCGATCCCGCGTACGCCACCGGTACGGCGGAGGTCGCCGAGGCGGTGGCGGCCTTCAGCGACGAGGAGTTGTTCGACTTCATCGAGGACCGGCTCGGCAGCTTCGGGCAGCGCGGCGGCGCGGGCCCCGGGCGCGACGACCAGCACTCCACGGCCTGAACCGGCGAGGACGGGCACTGTGACCACTCCGGCGAGAACTGCAAGGACAGCGATGGCGAACGAGGCAAGGCTCCGCGAATACCTGAAGCGTGTGACGGTGGATCTGCACGAGGCGCTGCACCGGCTGCACGAGAACGAGGAGCGGCGGCACGAGCCGGTCGCCGTGGTCGGCATGGCCTGCCGGTTCCCGGGCGGCGCGGGCAGCCCGGAGGAGCTGTGGGAGCTGCTCGCCGAGGGGCGGGACGCCGTCAGCGGATTCCCCACCGACCGGGGCTGGGACCTGGAGGGCCTCTACGACCCGGACCCGGACCGGCCGGGCACCAGCTATGTGCGGCACGGCGGCTTCCTGCACGAAGTGGCCGACTTCGACGCGGAGTTCTTCGGGATCTCGCCGCGCGAGGCCCTGGCGATGGACCCGCAGCAGCGGCTCCTGCTCGAAGCCGCCTGGGAGGCCGTGGAGCGCGCCGGTCTCGACGCGGCGGGCCTGGCGGGCAGCAGGACCGGCGTCTTCACCGGGTCCAGCGCGCAGGACTACGGGATGCTCTCCGCCACCACCTCGGATCCGGTGGACGGGTACCTCCTCACCGGCAACGCGGCCAGTGTGCTCTCCGGCAGGCTCGCGTACACCTTCGGCTTCGAGGGGCCCGCCGTCACGGTGGACACCGCCTGCTCCTCCTCGCTGGTGGCGACCCATCTCGCGCTGGGTTCGCTGCGTTCCGGCGAGTGCGATCTCGCGCTCGCGGGCGGGGTGTCGGTGCTGTCCACCCCGGCCGGTTTCGTGGAGTTCAGCCGCCAGCGGGGGCTGGCCCCGGACGGGCGGATCAAGGCCTTCGCGGCGGCCGCCGACGGCACCGGCTGGGGCGAGGGCGCGGGCGTCCTGGTCCTGGAGCGGCTCTCCGACGCGCGGCGCCACGGGCATCCGGTGCTCGCCGTGCTGCGCGGCAGCGCGGTCAACCAGGACGGTGCCAGCAACGGGCTGACCGCGCCCAGCGGTCCGGCCCAGCAGCGGGTGATCCGCGGCGCGCTCGCCGACGCCCGGCTGACGGCGGCCGAGGTCGACGTGGTCGAGGCGCACGGCACCGGCACCACCCTCGGCGACCCCATCGAGGCGCAGGCGCTGCTCGCCACGTACGGGCAGGACCGGCCCGGGGACCGGCCGCTGCTGCTCGGTTCCATGAAGTCGAACGTCGGGCACACGGGAGCGGCGGCCGGGGTCGCCGGGCTCATCAAGATGGTGCTCTCGCTCGGCGCGGGGCAGCTGCCGCGGACCCTGCACGTGGACGAGCCGACCCCGCATGTGGACTGGACGGCGGGCTCGGTACGGCTGGTGACGGAGCATCAGGAGTGGCCGGGGACCGGGCACCCGCGCCGGGCGGGGGTGTCGGCCTTCGGGGTCAGCGGCACCAACGCCCATGTGATCGTGGAGCAGGCGCCCGCCGAGGAGGGCGAGCGGATTTCGGGGGTGGGGCGCGCGGAACCGGCGCCGCTGCTCTTCGGCGCGGGGGCGCCCGTGCCCTGGCCGCTGTCCGGCCGCACCGAGGAGGATCTGCGCGCCCAGGCGGCCCGGCTGAGCGCCCGGCTCGGCTCGGGGTCCGCCCCGCGTCCGCTGGACGTCGGCCTCTCGCTGGCGACCACCCGCCGCGCCTTCCCGCACCGGGCGGTGGTGGTCGCCGCGGACACCGCCGGCTTCGGTACGGCGCTGACGGCCCTGTCCGAGGGCCTGCTCCCGGCCGGTGCAGTACGCGGCACCTCGGCGGCGGCGGACGAGGGCGGCACGGGGCGCGGCCCGGTGTTCCTGTTCTCCGGCGGCGGTGCGCACTGGGCCGGCATGGGCGGTGAACTCCTGGACGCCTCACCGGTGTTCGCCTCCGCGGTCGCGGAGTGCGAGAAGGCGCTCGCCCCGCATGTGGACTGGACGCTGAGCGAGGTGCTGCGGGCGGAGCCGGGCGCGCCCCCGCTGGAGCGCACGGATGTCGTCCAGCCGGTGCAGTGGGCGCTGGCGGTGGCGCTGGCCCGGCTGTGGGAGTCCTGCGGGGTGCGCCCCTCGGCGGTGGTCGGGCACTCCCAGGGCGAGATCGCCGCCGCCGTGGTCGCGGGCGCGCTCACCCTGGAGGACGGGGCGGCCCTGATCGCCCACCGGGGCACGGTACTCGGGAGCTTGGCAGGCCAGGGCGGCATGGCCGTGGTCCCGCTGCCGGAGGCGGAGGCGCGTGAGCAACTGGAGCGCTGGGAGGGTGCCTTGACGGTCGCCGCCGTCAACAGCGCCTCGGCGGTGGTGGTTTCGGGCACCGAGGGGGCCGTCGTCGAGCTGGTGGCCGAACTCACCGCGCAGGGCGTCGACGCCCGCCAGATCAATGTGGACTTCGCCGCGCACTCCCCGATGGTCGAACCGGTACGGGAGCAACTCCTCGCGGGCTGGCGGGAGGTGCGGCCGGGCCCCGGCGAGGTGCGCTTCGTCTCCACGGTCACCGGCGAGGCGTACGGGAGCGAGGGGCTCGACGCCGACTACTGGTACCGCAACGCCCGCGGCACCGTCCGCTTCCTGCCCGCGGTGCGCTCCCTGGTCGAAGGGGGCCACCGGGCCTTCGTCGAGGTCGGCGCGCACCCGGTGCTCACCGGCGCGGTGCAGGAGATCCTGGACGCGGCCGGGGCGGGCGCCGAGGCGGCGGTGCTCGGCACCCTGCGCCGCGACGACGGCGGCGCCGACCGCTTCCTCACCTCCCTGGGCCAGGCCCACGCCGAGGGCATCGCCGTCGACTGGGCCGCCCTCTTCGCCGGTACGGGGGCGCAGCGCTGCGAGCTGCCCACCTACCCGTTCCGGCGCACGCGGTACTGGCTGGCCCCGGCCGCCGAGGTGACGGAACGTCAGAGTGACTCCGCAGAGGCGGAGTTCTGGGCAGCGGTGGAGCGGCAGGACGCGACGGCGCTCGCCGGGACCCTCGGGGTGCCCGGCGCCGAGCTGGCCGCGACGCTCCCGGCGCTGGCGGCCTGGCGCTCGCGCAGGCAGCGGGAGTCCGCCCTCGACACCCTGCGCTACCGGGCCCTGTGGCGTCCGGCGGGCGGCGGCCGGGGACCCCGGCTGGACGGGACCTGGCTGGTCGTCGCCCCGCCCGGGGAGGCCTCCGCCGAGGAGGCGGCCGGGGCGCTGCGCGCGCTGGAGGCGGCGGGCGCCCGCGCCGAGCTGGTGCG
Source organism: Streptomyces sp. SCSIO ZS0520 (assembly GCF_025643355.1). Lineage (NCBI taxonomy): Bacteria > Bacillati > Actinomycetota > Actinomycetes > Kitasatosporales > Streptomycetaceae > Streptomyces > Streptomyces sp. SCSIO ZS0520. The sequence continues at coordinate 1,312,636 of NZ_CP092644.1, forward strand.
TGCGGCCGGGCGCGAGGAGTTCGCCGCCGTGCTCGCCGCGCGGGCCGCCGAGGGACGGCCGCGCGGGGTGGTCTCGCTCCTCGCCGGTGACGAGGAGCCCCAGCCCGGGGCCCCGGTGGTCACCCGGGGGCTCGCCGCGACCCTCGCCCTGGCGCAGGCCCTCGCGGAGTCCTCGCTCGCGGCGCCGCTGTGGGCGGTGACCCGGGGCGCGGTCGCGGTGGACGGGGCGGATCCCGCGCCCTCGCCCGCGCAGGCCGCGGTCTGGGGGCTCGGCCGGGCCGCCGCGCAGGAGCAGCCGGGGAGTTGGGGCGGGCTTGTCGATCTGCCCGGCGAGGGCGGTTGGGACCGGCTCGCCGAGGCGCTGACCGCCGAGGAGGACGAGGTCGCCGTCCGGTCGGCCGGGGCCTTCGTCCGCAGGCTCGTCCGGGCGCCCGCGGGGACGGCCGAGGGGGCGGCGGGGAGCGCGGAGAAGAGCACGGCGGGGAGCGCGGCCGAGAAGGGGACGGCGCCCCAGCGCCCAGGGCCGGACTCCACCGCCTCCCCAGGCCCGAGCGCCCTCGCCTCCCCCGACCCCGACGCCACCACGTCCCCGGACCCGGACGCCACCGCGTTCCCGGCCTCGGAGGGCATCGCCTCCCCGAACCCGGAGAGCACCGCCTCCCCGAACCCGGAAGGCACCGCCTCCCCGAACCCGGAAGGCACCGCCTTCCCGGACCCGGAAGGCACCGTGCTCGTCACCGGTGCCGACAGCGCCGTCGGTCTCGCGCTCGCGCGGTGGCTGACCGGGCAGGGCGCCGGTCACGTACTCCTGGTGACGGGCGCGGAGGACGAGACCGGGGAACTGGCCGCTGAGGTTCCTTCCGCGACCGTGTGCGCCGCGGACCTCACCGCGGCCGGGGCGCTGGAGTCCGTGCTGCGCTCGCTGCCCGCCGGGCGCCCGCTGCGCGCCGTCCTGCACACCGGGGCCCCGGTGGACGAGGCGCCGCTGGCCGAACTGACCCCGGAGCGCCTGGCGTCGAGCCTGGACCGCGCCCGGGAGGCGGAACTCCTGCACGAGGCGACCCGGGACCTCGGCCTGGACGCCTTCGTGGTGTTCTCCTCGCTCGGCGCCGTGTTCGGCGGGCTCGGGCAGGGCGCGGGGGCCGCCGCCGGTGCCCGCCTGGAGGCGTCCGCGGTGGGCTGGCGCGGCGCCGGGAGCGCGGCGGCGGCGCTCGCCTTCGGCCCCTGGGTGGAGCAGGACGTGCCGGGGACCGCCGCCGGGGACGGCGGGCCCGCGGGCCTGAGCCGGGGTGAGCGGCTCGGCAGGCAGGGGCTCGCCCTGCTCGCCTCGGAGCGGGTGCTCGGCGCGCTGGGCACCGTGCTCGCCACCGGGGAGCGCGGCGTCCTGGTCGCGGACGTCGACTGGGCGCGCTTCGCCCCCGCCTACACCGCGGTCCGGCCCACCCGGCTGCTCGCGGAACTGCCCGAGGCCCGGCCGCCGCGCGGGAGCGCCACCAAGGCCGAGTCGGGGTGGCGGGAGCGCCTCGCCGGTGCGGCTCCGGGTGAACTGCCCGCGCTGCTCGGCAGCTTGGTGCGGAGCGAGGTGGCGGGCGTACTCGGGCATCCGGACCCGGGCGCGCTGCCGGAGCGCGGGCTGCTCGAACTCGGCTTCGACTCGCTGACCAATGTGGAGCTGCGCAACCGCCTCGGCACGGCGACGGGTGTCCGGCTCTCGGCGACGGTCTTCACCGACAACCCGGACCTGGCCGGGCTCACCGCGCGGCTGCAGGCCGAACTGGACCGGGCCGGTGGACTCTCCGGCTCCGACAGCGCGCCGCGGGCGGCTCAACAGCCGCCCGCGCAGGGCTCGTTCGAGGTGATGTTCCGGGACGCGGTCGCGCAGCGCAGGTCCGCCGAGTTCCTGGGGCTGCTCGGGGAGGCCGCCCGCTTCCGGCCGCTGTTCGCGGGGCCGGAGGATCCGGGGGCGGTGCCCGCGCCGGTGGAGCTGGCCGCGGGCGGGGACGGGCCGCGCCTGGTGTGCCTGCCGAGCGTCCTGGCGGCGTCGGGGCCGCATCAGTTCGCCCGGTTCGCCGCCGCGCTGCGCGGGGAGCACCCGGTCACCGCGCTGCGGCTGCCGGGCTTCCTGGCGGGCGAGCCGCTGCCGCGGGACCACGCCGCACTGGAGCGGGCGCTGCTCGCGGCCCTCGCCCACGTCGTGGGTGAGGGCGAGGAGTTCGTCCTGGTCGGCTACTCCTCCGGCGGCCAGCTGGCCCAGGCGGTGGCCGAACGCGGTGGCGCCCGCGCCGTCGTCCTGCTCGACAGCCGCCCGATGGCGAGCCTGGTCCCGGCCGACTACGAGGAGCTGTTCGCGACCCTCGCGGCCCGTGCGGACGGGCTCGACGACACCCGGCTCACGGCCATGGGCGGCTATCTGCGGCTGCTCTCCGCGCACAAGCCGGAGCCCTCACCGGTGCCGGTCCTCCTGGTGGCGGCGGCCGAGGCGCACGGCCCGACGGCGGTGGGCTGGCCGCTGCCGCACACCCGCCTGGAGACCGGCGGGGACCACTTCTCGCTGATCGAGGAGGAGGCCGCGGAGACCGCCCGTACGGTACGGGGGTGGCTGGCGCCCTGAGGCGCGGGGCGCGGGTCCCGTACCCGCGCCCGGCCGTGCGGAGCGCGGACTACTCGAACCGCGAGGGGTCGCCGGAGCCCCGGCGCACGATCTCCGCCTCGCCGCCGGAGAAGTCGATGACCGTGGTCGGCACGGTGCCGCAGTCACCGGAGTCGACCACGGCGTCCACCACATGGTCGAGGCGCTCCTTGATCTCCCAGCCCTGGGTCAGCGGCTCCTCCTCGTCGGGCAGCAGCAGGGTGCTGGAGAGCAACGGCTCGCCGAGTTCGGCGAGCAGGGCCTGGGCCACGACATGGTCGGGGATCCGGACGCCGACCGTCTTCTTCTTGGGGTGGAGGAGCTGGCGCGGCACCTCCTTGGTCGCGGGGAGGATGAAGGTGTAACTCCCGGGCGTGGCCGCCTTGATGGCGCGGAAGACGTCATTGTCGATCTGCACGAACTGGCCCAGCTGTGCGAAGTTCTGGCACACCAGGGTGAAGTGGTGGCGGTCGTCGAGATTGCGGATCGAGCGGATTCTGCCGATGCCGTCCCGGCTGCCCAGCTGGCAGCCCAGCGCGAAGCAGGAGTCGGTCGGATACGCGACGAGGGCGCCGGAGCGGATGCTGTCGGCCACGGTGCTGATGGTGCGCCGCTGAGGGTTCTCGGGGTGCACGTCGAAGTACTTCGCCATCTGCCGAGACTACGCGATACGGACACCGCGCGCCCCCGCTCGGCACCACCCGGAGCACCCGCACACCGGTCCGGCGGCCCACCCGCCTTCCGTATCAGGGCAGTTGGGAGCGGTCGTAGGCCCGGCGGGCGGCCGTGGGAGGCGGTCAGACGTGCGGGACGGGCAGTCCGTAGGCGGCCCACTCGGCGAGGGAGGCCGGGTCGCCCTCGGCGGCCCGCCGGAAGGCTTCCTCGTAGGCCTCGTCGCCGATCGCGGCCCGCGCCATCCGCTCGCTCTCCTCCCGCAGCGGGGCCACCTCGGGGGTGCCGCGCTGGGGGTGGCCGACCAGTTGCCAGTACGTGTGGCCCGCCCCGTAGGCGAGGGCGGCGTGCCGGGCCTGCCCCTGGTGGGCCCAGGCGACGGCCGCGAGGTCGAGGCCCATGGCGATGCCGAAGCTGTCGCCGATGCGGCGCTTGGCGTCGAGTACGGCGCGGGCGTGCTCGACGGCGTCCTCGGCGCGGCCGTCGAGGAGGGCGATCAGGGCGAGTTGGTAGTCGGCGTAGGAGCGCGTCCAGTGCTCGCCGTGCCCGAGGCACAGGTCCCGCAGGTCCTGCGCCTCGCCGCGGGCCCGGTCGAGGTCCCCGGAGCCGGTCAGCGCGAAGATCCGGATCAGCCGGCACAGGACGGTGCCGCGGTCGAAGCGGGCCTCCTCGCCGGGGCCCGCGCTCTCCCGGAGCCCGGCATCGGCGATCGTCAGCGCCAACTGCGGGCGGCCCTTGAGGAGTTCGCCGAGGCCCTCGGCGTAGGCGGCCTGCTGGAGGAGTTCGCCGGTGCCCTCCTCGACCGCTGCGGCCCGGCAACGCGCCGCCACCGCAAGGCCCTTGTCGTGCTCGCCGCGCAGCAGATGGCAGAGCGCGAGCAGCCACAGTCCGCGCACCCGCGCCGGGCCGGAGGCGGGTGCGGCGGCGACGGCGCGGTCCATGTAGTGCTCGATCTCGTGGAGATGGCCGTTGCAGACCCAGAAGAAGCCGATGTCGGTGAGGAGTTGGAGGGCGGCCCCCGGGTCGGTGGCGAGCAGATGGTCCGCGGCGGCCGCGGTCTCCGCGTACCCCTTGCCCACCTGCGCGTACCAGGCCGCCTGGTGCGGGCCGAGCCACTCCCGGTGCGCCCGCGCGGCGAGCCGGCTCAGGAAGCGGGCGTGCCGGTCGGCCGCGGCGTGCTCCTCGCCCGATTCGGTGAGGCGCTCGTGGCCGTAGTCGCGGATGGCGTCCAGCATCCGGTACCGGCCGTCCTCCTCGGTGAGCACGGACCGCTGCACCAGGCCCGCGAGGGCCTTGTCGACCTCCGCGGGCTGTTCGAGGGGCGGGGCGCCGCCCGCGGTGGCCTGGGCCAGCTCCGGTCCGAAGGAGCCGCGGATCACCGACAGCCGTGCCCAGGCCAGGCGTTCGGCCTTGTCGCACAGCTCATGGCTCCAGTCGATCGCCTCCCGCAGCGCGTCCGGCCCGGGCTCCGTCCCCGGACCGGGGGCCCCGGCCGCTGCGTCGGCGGGCCGGCCCATGTCCAGGCCCGAGCGCACCCGGTCCGTCAGCTCCACCAGGGAGGCGGTGCGCAGCTGCGCGGCCGCCAGCTCGATCGCCAGCGGGACGCCGTCCAGGCGCTCGCACAACCGCCGGGCGCGCTCCTGGTCCTCGGCATCGTGGACCAGCACCCCGGCGTCGGCGGCCCGGTGGGTGAACAGGGCGAGCCCCGCCCGCGCGGGGGCCAGCGGCTCCACCCGCAGGACCTCCTCCTCCGGGAGCCGCAGCACCTCCCGGCTGGTGGCGACGGCGGTGAGCCGGGGGCAGTCGGCGAGCAGCCGGGCCAGCAGCGCGCGGCAGCCGGGCACCAGGTGCTCGCAGGAGTCCAGGACGAGGATCAGGGGCCGCTCGCCGATGAATCCGCACACGGCCTCCAGGGCGGTACGGGCGGTGTGGTCGGCCAGACCGAGGGCGTCCGCGACGGCGTCCGCGAGCAGGGCGTCGTCCCGCAGGGACCGCAGCCGCACCCAGTGGACGTCCCGGCCCCCGCGGTCCTCCTGCGAGGCCAGCGCACGCAGCGCCAGCCGGGACTTGCCCACCCCGGCGGTGCCCGTCAGGGTGAGCAGCCGCGAGGTGGCCAACGCCGTGGCGACATGGGCGAGTTCGGTCCTGCGCCCGACGAAGATGTTCGCCTTGTCCGGGATATTCATCAGCACGGGGCCAGTCTGCTCCTCCACCTGTCCGTTCAGGGCGAGAAGGAGTCAGAGCGACGCAACCGCTTGCGCGGGGCGAGTGCACCCCCTAGGGGGTGCCGATGCGCTCCTCTGGTGACTTTCGGACAGACCTCTCCGGGGAAGGCGTCCGAAATCCCGTCGTCCGCCCGGAGCGCGGGATTTCGGCCCCCCTCATACCGGCGGCATCCGGAGCCTTCTTTGCGCCAGGACCCCTGTTCACCGGAGCTTGTCTTACGCATCAGGCGCCGATGTGCAATGTTGTGTTCATGACATACGGCATGGCGCACCGCTCCGGTCGAGCCCCATCCGGAGTACCCGCTGTGGACGAAAGCTCACCTGCTTTCCCGCAGCGCTACGCGCGTAGCCGCCGAATCCGCCCCCAGGGAAGAGGAGTTCGAGTGAACAAGGTCATCAGGAACGCGGCGATCGGCACCTCCGCCCTCGCTCTCGCGTTCTTCTCCTCCAGCGCCGTCGCCCAGGCCGCCTCCAGCGACACGGCGTCCGCCGACGTCGGCGTCTTCGCCAAGCTCAGCCACTCGCAGGCCGCCTCCCAGCTCTCCAACGCCGGTATCGGCATCCGCTCCAGCGGCGGCTGCTCCGACCGCAACACCCCGACCTGCACCTCGCTGGAGCAGGTCAACTCCGCGACCATCCAGGGCGCGATCACCCTGAAGGGCGCCTCCGGCTGCGCCCTGACCGTCACCGGCGGCACCGAGGTCGGCCACGCCAGCGGCACCTACAGCCACTGGAACGGCTACAAGCTCGACTTCGCCATGACGAGCTGCCTGACGAACTACATCACCGGCACCTTCACCTCCATCGGTGGCGGCAAGTGGCAGTCCGGCTCCGGCAACATCTACTACAACGAGTCGAACCACTGGGACGTGACCTACCACAACTGCGGCGGCTGCTGACCGCCGTTCACGCACAGGGCACGGCACGCGTACGGGGGCGGACGGGCAACCGTCCGCCCCCGTACGCGTGCTCAGGAGGGCCGGGCACGCGCCGCCGGAAGCGCCCGGCCGCGCCGCCCCTGCCGCGCCGCTCCCGCGAAGTTGACCGGAAATCAGCCGGTCCCGGCGGGCGCCGTCCGGGCCGCCGCCGCGGCGATGACCGCGGCGAGGGCGGCGAGGGCGGCCACGCTGGTCAGCGCCACCGGCAGGGAGAACCAGCCCGCCATGAAACCGATCGCGGGCGGGCCGAGCAGCATCCCGCCGTAGCCGAGCGTGGAGGCGGTCGCGACGCCGCTCGGCCCGGCGAGGGCACCGGCGCGTTCGACGGCCACCGGGAAGATGTTCGCCAGGCCGAGGCCGGTGACGGCGAACCCGGCGAAGACCGCGGCCGTGGACGGAGCCAGGGCGCCGAGGAACATCCCCGCCGAGGCGAGGGCGCCGCCGCCCACCACCGTGCGGGTGGGACCGAAGCGCTCCAGGAGCGCCCGGCCGGAGAGCCGCCCCAGCGTCATCGCCAGCGCGAAGCAGGAGAAGCCCGCGGCGGCCACCCCGGGGTGGGCACCCAGATCCTGCTCCAGGTGCAGCGCGCTCCAGTCGGCGAGCGCCCCCTCGCCGTACGCCGTGCAGAGCGCGACCAGTCCGAGGACGAGGACGACTCCGCGTACGGAACGGTCCTTCGGGGTGCTCCGGGCGCGGCCGGAGGGGAGTCCGCCGCGCGGGGCGGGCGCGGTGGTTGTGCGCTCGGGTGCGGTGGCGGGCCGGGGCTGCGCGTCGGCGGGCGGCGGGCCGGGGGGCTCGGAGGGCCGCAGCGAGGGGGCGGCGAGGGCGGTGATCAGGAGTCCCGCGGCGGCCAGGGCGGACAGATGGCGGGTCGGCGTCAGCTCTCCGGCGACCAGGCTGCCGAGGCCCGCGCCGGCCATGCCGCCCAGGCTGAAGGCGGCGTGGAAGCTGGGCATGACGGGCCTGCCGAGCGCCCGCACCAGGTCGACGGCGGCGCTGTTCATCGCCACGTTGATGCCGCCGTACGCGGCGCCGAAGAGCAGCAGCACCAGGCCGAGCGCGAGCGCGGAGTGGGTGAGCGGCGGCAGCGCCACGCTCAGCGGCAGCAGGACACCGCAGGCCGCGGTCACCCGGTGGCTGCCGTAGCGGGCGCAGAGCCGTCCGGTGAGCGTCATGGTGAGCACGGCACCGGCCGAGACCCCGAGCAGCGCGAGCCCGAGCGCGCTCACCGAGGCGCCGGTCTGCTCCTTGATGGCGGGGATGCGCACCACCCACCCCGCGAAGACGAATCCGTCGAGGGCGAAGAAGACGGTGAGCGCGGTCCGCGGGCGCAGCAGGCCGCGGGCGGTGGCCTCACGGGCAGCGGGAAGGGTTTTGTTCAGTAGCGGCACAAATTCAATGTACGGGCGCACCCCTCCCCGCGACAAGGCAGGCGGAATCGGTGCCGGTCCGGCAGACGTTCCGGACGGGCACGAGGGGGGCGGCCGTTCACCGCTCCCCGGCCGGAACCTCCCGGGCACAGCGGTCCAGGACCCGGTCCACCAGCATCCCGGCGGCGCCGGTGTACGCGGCCGGGTCCAGGAGCCCCCGCAGCTCCTCCACCGTGTGGCGGCCCGCGAGGGCGGGGTCCTCGGCCAGCACCTCGGCGAGGTGGACGCGGCGGGTGGCCGCGGTGGCGGAGGCGCGGGCCACGAGGGATTTGGCCTCGGCCCGGCCGAGCTCCACGGAGAGCAGGGCGGCGAGGCGCTCGGAGACCACCAGGCCCCGGGTGAGGCCGAGGTTGGCGCGCATCCGCTCGGCATCGACGTCCAGGCCTTCGGCGAGTTCGGCGGCGGTGTGCGCGGCGCCCCCGGCCAGGCGCAGGGCGTCGCGTACCGGCTGCCATTCGGCGTGCCAGGCCCCGGCGGGCCGCTCGTCGTCCGCGACCGCGGTCTGCATCAGGGCGCCGACCAGGGCGGGCACCTGGTAGGCGGCCGAGCGGATCAGGGCGGAGAGCGCGGGGTTGCGCTTGTGCGGCATGGCGGAGGAGACCCCGCGGCCCTCGGCGGCCGGTTCGAAGACCTCGCCCGACTCGGTGCGCGACAGGAGCTGCACATCGCCCGCGATCCCACCGAGCGCGCCGGTGAGCAGGGCCAGCGCGGCGCCGAGGTCGGCGAGCGGGGTGCGCACGGTGTGCCAGGGCACCAGCGGTTCGGCGAGGCCGAGTTCGGCGGCGAGCGCGGCGGGCAGCTCGGTGAGGTAGCGCCGCCCGCCGTCCTCGGCGGTGGCCGGGAGGTGGACCAGGGCGTACTCCAGGTAGCCCGCCAAGGTCCCGGCGGCGCCGCCGAGTTGGACGGGCAGGCCCTGCTCGCGCAGCCGGCCGAGGCGCGCGCGGGCGTCGAGCACGCCGCCCAGCCAGCCCGCCGCCTTGAGGCCGAAGGTGGTGGGCACCGCGTGCTGGCCGAGGGTGCGGGCGGCCATCGGGGTGTCCCGGTGGCGGGCGGCGAGCGCGGCGAGCGCGGCGGCGGTGCGGTCCAGGTCGGCGAGGATCAGGTCCAGGGTGCGGGCGGCGAGCAGCATCAGACCGGTGTCGAGGACGTCCTGGCTGGTGGACCCCTGGTGGACGCTGTGCGCGGCCTCCGGGTCCCGGGCGGCGACCAGTTCGGTCAGCTGCCGCACCAGGGGGACCACCGGGTTGGCGGCTCCCCGTGCCCGTACGGCGAGTTCGGCCAGGTCGAAGTCCTCGGCGCGGGCGGCCTCGGTGATGTGCCGGGCGGCCGCGGCGGGCACCGTGCCGAGGCGGGCCTGCACCCGGGCGAGGGCCGCCTCGCTGTCGAGCATGGCCTGCAGGCAGGCGCGGTCCGAGGTGGCGGCGGCGGCCGGGGTGCCCGCCCATACGGGGGCGAAGAGGCCGGAGTCGGCGGTGTGCTGGGGAGGCGTCATCGCTGCTTCCTGGTGGTTCGGGGCGTCCTGGTCGTCCGGTCCTGGCCCGGTGGCCGCGGGCGGGTCCGGCGGTGGTGGCCCCGCCGCCGGATCCGCCCGCGGTGTCAGGGCGTGCGGGAGGTGCCGGACTCGGCGGCCGGTGAACGGTCGCGGGTGGCCGGGAGTTCCAGGACGGCCAGGGCGATGGCGTCCGAGTCCTGGAGGGTCACCGAGTTGACGCCGGGGCGGATCCCGGCGGCGGTCGCCCAGTGCACGGCCTCGGTCGGGATCCCGTAGGCGAAGCGGCGCGGGTGGGCGCGGCCCTCGGCGTCCACGAGGCGGTAGGGGCGGGGGGTGACGGCGAGGCCGCCGGTCTCGTAGGCGCCGAGTTCGGGGTCGGGGATGGTGTAGGGCCGGGCCTGTCCGGTGGTGAGCAGATGGCCGAGGAGGGGGTCGGTGGTGCGGCGGATGTCGGGCTCGGGCAGCCGGGCCTCGATGAGGGTGGTGACATGGGCCAGGGAGCCGGGGACCGCGGGGGCCTCCACGGTGAAGGCGCGCCGCTCGGGGTCGGTGCCGACCTGCATGCCGGGGCCGAGGACCCGCACCACGTCCGCCTCGATGAGCGCGATCATCTGCTCGATGCGGTCCGGGGGCGGGCCGATGGACAGGAAGGCGTTGAGCGGGGTGAACCAGCGCTCCAGGTCGTCGCGGTAGGAGCGCCCCCGCAGACCGGAGTGGTCCACCACCAGGCGGACCTCGTTGCGCAGGTCCCGCAGCACGTCCAGGGCGGATTTCAGCGGGCCCTCGACATTGCCCCGCGCGGACTCGACGAGGTCGCCGCGGAGCATCTCCACCAGCCAGCCGTGGTGGTCGCCGACCCCGCGGAAGCCCCGGTCGGCCTGCGGGGCCCACAGGTTCTTCCAGTCCCAGCGGTCGCCGGGGCCGATGCCGAAGGCGTCCAGCAGGTCGAGTTCCTCGGCCGATCCCCAGGCGGTGCGCACATAGCGGTCGGCGAAGGACTCGGCCTCGGCCGCACCGGCGCGCCCGGCGAGCACCGCCGCGTAGTAGACGGTCTCGACCTCCTTGGCGATCAGCGGCCACAGGTCGGTGCCGAATTCGAGGCCGCCGCGGCGCTCGGCGTCGGCGCGCAGCTGCTCCAGTACGTCCGGGGTGAGCACCCGGGGCGTGTGGCGGCCGTGCGCGCCCTTCTGGTTGTGGCCGCGCGAGTGGTACGGGACGCCGCGCCGGGAGGAGGCGTACAGCCGGGGCTCGCGGCCGGAGGGGTGGTAGACGAGGGTGCCGCCGGTGCGGGTGTAGGTGCCGCCCCGGCCGAGGGTGAGCAGAGTGAGGTGGTCGAAGAAGTTCAGGCCGAGTCCGCGCAGGGCGACCGCCTCCCGGGGCCGGATGGCGGAGAGGTCGAGGTCGGCCGGGTTGGCGGGCGGTACGTACCGCAGCCCGTGCTCGGCGGCGAAGTCCGCGAGCGCGCGCCCGGTGGCGCTCTCGCGCACCGGCAGGTGGCCCTGGGCGAGGACCACCGCGTCCAGGTCCGTGAGCCGGGAGCCGTCGTCGAGGCTCAGGGACTGCGGTCCCTCGGGCGGGCCGTCCAGGGCGACCGCCCGCTGCGGATGGACGAGCACGCTCAGCCGCCCGGGCGCCTCGCGCACCACCTGGCGGAAGACCCACTCCAGGTAGTGGCCGTAGAAGGCCCGGGTGGGGTACGAGTCGGGGGTCAGATCGCGTGCCTCGGCGCGGACCTGGTCGTCGTAGTCGGCCGGGTCGAGCCCGGCGCCGGGCAGCGGTTCGGTGTCCTGGACGAGCGCGGCGGCCCATTCGTACAGGCTCGGTCCCGGGGCGATGTCGCCCTCGATCTCCACGCTCTCGTCGGTGAACAGGGTGACCTGGGAGGCCACCGTGTTCATCAGGAGGTGGTGCGACTGGTCGGTGCGCCAGACGCCTCCGGCGCCGGGGCGGTGGGGGTCCACCACGTGCACCCTGAGGGTGCGTCCTGGCGCGAGGTGCCGACGGGCGTTGACGCACAGCCGCTCCAGGACCGACAGGCCTCGCGGGCCGGCGCCCACGAGGCAGACCTCCAGGTGTCCGTCACTCACTCAAGTCTCCGTCGTTCCTGGGCGCCCCGGCGCGCGTCCGGGGCGGGACGCGGCGGGCACCGGACGGCTGGGGTGTGTTGTCCGGGTCTCGTCGGGGCCGCGCCGCGCGGATGGCGCGGCACGGCGCGGGTCCGCCGGGCGAGCCGGGCTCGGCGGACCCTGCCTCGTCTCAGAGGACCTCGACGGTGGCACCGGTCTCCAGGCGGTGCCGGCAGTCCAGGACGAACTGGGCCTGGTCGCGGACGAGTTCGTAGTCGAAGTCGTCGTGGTCGGTGAGCAGCACCACCGCGTCGGCGGCGGCCAGCTCCTCCTTGGTGAAGTCGCAGCGCACCAGCTTGCTGTCCACGGTGACCGCCTCGACCACGTACGGGTCGGTGGCGCGGACGTTGGCGCCCATCTCCAGGAGCAGTTCCGCGACCCGCAGCGCGGGCGACTCGCGGACGTCGCCGGTGTTGGGCTTGTAGGCGAGGCCGAGCAGCAGCACGGTCGAGCCGGCCAGCGCCCTGCGGCGGGCGTTGAAGGCGAGCAGCAGCCGCTGGACCACGTGGTCGGGCATGTGGCCGTTGATGTGGTTGGCCAGCTCCACGAACTGGAAGCTGCGGCCGAGGGTGCGGCGCACCCGCCAGGACAGGTACTCCGGGTCGACCGGCAGGCAGTGGCCGCCGACGCCGGGGCCGGGGGTGAAGCGCATGAAGCCGAAGGGTTTGGAGGCGGCGGCGTCCAGGGCCTCCCAGACGTCCACGCCGAGTTCGTGCGCGTACATCGCCATCTCGTTGACCAGGGCGATGTTGACGTGCCGGAAGGTGTTCTCGATCAGCTTGGAGAGTTCGGCGACCTCGGTGGTGCGCACCGGGACGGTGGTGCCGGTGAGGGTGGCGTAGAAGGCCTCGACGGCTTCCAGCGAGGCCGGGTCGATGCCGGAGACGACCTTGGGGGTGTTCTCCAGGCGCCAGGTCGGGTTGCCGGGGTCGATGCGCTCGGGGCTGTAGCCGACGTGGAAGTCCTCCCCGGCGCTGAGGCCGGAGCCCTTCTCCAGGAGGGGGACGAGGAGTTCGACGGTGGTGCCCGGGTAGGTGGTGGACTCCAGGACCACGGTGGCGCCGGGGCGCAGCCGGGCGGCCAGGGTCTCGGCGGCCGACTCGATGTAGCTCAGGTCGGGGGCGCCCTCCCTGAGCGGGGTCGGCACGGTGATGACGGCGATGTCGAAGCCGTCGAGGTCGAAAGGATCGGTGGTGGGCAGATAGGTGCCCACCTGGAGGAGTTCGGCGAGTTCCGCGTCCTGGATGTCCTCGACGTAGGACTCGCCCTTGCCGAGGCGCCGGATGCGTTCGACGTCCACGTCGTATCCGATGACCGTATGGCCGGCCCGGGCCGCCCGGACGGCGACCGGCAGACCCACGTACCCCTGCCCGACAACGACGACCTTGCTGTTCACTGGTGCTCCTGTCGAAGGAAGTTGGTCAGCTCACCGGAGGGGGTGCGGGCGGCCGGGTCAGCTGAAGAAGGCGCTGACGGCATCGGCTGTCCGTTCGGCGTCCCGGTCGGTGAGCCCGAGGTGCAGCGGCAGCGCCAGGTGGCGGGCGGCGGCGAGTTCCGCGCCGGGTCGGCGGCCGTTGGAGCCCTCGCCCGCGTAGGCGGCGAAGGCGGGCAGCCGGGGCAGCGGCACCGGGTAGTAGACGCGGCTGCCGATGCCCTGGGCGGCGAGGTGGGCGGCGAGGGCGTCCCGGCAGATGGTCTGCACGGCGTAGACGTAGTGGCACTGGCCGTCCGCGCCGGTGGCGGGGGCGAGCAGGCCGCGCTGGCGCAGCGGGGCGAAGCGGGTGCTGTAGAGCTCGGCGATCTCGGCCCGCCGGGCGAGCATCTCCCCGGCGCGGTCGAGGCGGCCGAGCTGGTAGCCCGCGAGGACCTCGTCGAAGCGGCTGTTGACGCCGATCTCGTGGTGGACGAAGCGGTGGACGCCGTCCTGGCCGTGGTTGCGCAACTGCCGTACCGCGTCCGAGATCTCGGGCTTGTCGGTGACGACGACGGCGCCCTCGCCGGGCATCCCGAAGGGCTTGACCGGGAAGAAGGAGTACAGCCCCGCGTCGCCCCAGGTGCCGGCCGCCTGCCCGGCGAGCTTCGCGCCCTGCGCCACCGCCGCGTCCTCGACCACCGCGAGCCCGTGCCGCCGGGCGAGGGCCCGGATGGCGGGCATGTCGGCCATGGTGGTGAAGAGGTGGGCCGGGACGACGGCGCGGGTGACCTCGGTGATCCGGCTCTCCGCGTCCACCGGGTCGATGGTCATGGTCAGCGGGTCGACGTCGGCGAAGACCGGTACGGCGCCGATGCTCAGCACGGTCGCGGCCAGCGGCTCGGCACCGAAGGCCGGGACGATCACCTCGTCACCGGCGACCACGCCGACGGCGCGCAGCGCGAGGGCGAGGGCGAGGGTGCCGCTGCTGCAGGCCACCGCGTGCCGGGCGCCCGCCTGTTCGGCGAGACGCTGCTCCAGGGCGGCGGTGCGGCGGCCGAGGATGAACTTCTGCTCGGGGTCGGTGCCGACCTCGTGGAGCGTGGCGCGCAGCAGCTCCCGGTCGCGCTCGCCGAGGCGGGCGTCGGCGTAGGGGACGTCGGCGAGGGCCGGGGTGCGCGAGGTGGTCTCGGTCGTCATGACGTACTCCCGGTGAAGAAGGAGCGGATGGCTTCGCACACCCCGCCCAGCTGCGTCAGGGTGAGTTCGGGGTAGAGCGGCAGCGCGACGGTGCGGTGGCTTGCGGCCTCGGCGCGGGGGAAGTCCCCCTGCTGGTGGCCGAGATGGGCGAAGCAGGGCTGCCGGTGCAGCGGCAGCGGGTAGTACGTCTCGGTGCCGATGCCCGCGGCGGTGAGGTGCGCGACCAGGGCGTCCCGGCGGTCGGCCTCGATCAGGTAGACGTAGAAGACCGGGTCGACCTCGGCCTCGTGCTGGACGACGCTGGGGAGTCTGCGCACCCCGGGGATGCCGCGCAGGCGGCGGCTGTAGGCGTCGGCGAGCAGGGCGCGGCGGCGGATGTCCTCGTCCAGGGTGGTCAGCTTGGTGAGCAGCGTGGCGGCCTGGATCTCGTCCATCTTGCTGTTGGTGCCGACCAGTTCGCCCTGGAGGGCGCGCTCGGCGCGGCCCACCGGGTCGGGGCGGGGTCCGGGCGGGGCGGCCGCGCGCGCGGCGGCCGGACGGCCGTGGTCGCGCAACCGCCGTACGGTGTCGGCCAGTTGGTCGTCGTCGGTGAGGACCATGCCGGCGTCGCCCAGGGCGCCCAGGGTCTTGGTGGGGAAGAAGGAGAGCACGCCGCCCGCGCCGAGCAGCCCGGTGTGCCGGCCGCCGAGGCGCATGCCGATGCCCTCGGCGCTGTCCTCCAGGACGAGCAGCCCGTGGCGTTCGGCGACCTCCGCGACGGCGGCCATGTCGGCGGGCTGGCAGAACAGGTGGACCGGCATGATCGCCTTGGTGCGCGGGGTGATCAGCGCTTCCAGTCCGGCCGGGTCCAGGGCGTAGGTGAGCGGGTCGATGTCGGCGAAGACCGGGACCGCGCCCACCAGGGCCACCGAGCTGGCGGAGGCGAAGAAGCTGAAGGCGGGCACGATGACCTCGTCACCCGGCCCGATGCCCGCGGCGCGCAGCAGCAGGACGAGGGCGTCGGTGCCGTTGCCCACCGCGATCGCGTGCCGGGCTCCGGTGTAGCGGCCCAGGGCGGCTTCGAGTTCGGCGGTCTTCGGGCCGTTGCTGTACACGCCCGACTCGCATATCTCGTCCAGATGGGCGCTGAGCCGCGGCCACTGCCGCTCGAAGGACTCGGCTTGGGTGAAGAAGGGAACGGCGTCCACGGCGGTGTCCGTAGCGGTTGTCGCCTTGCTGGCCATCTCACTCCAGTCCTCTCGGCGCTGATGCTCGGACCGAAGGTAGACGGGGGCTCGGGCGCCGTTCGATAGCAATGACCCGACAAGCCATTGGCAATCGGCGGGGCAGGAACAGGCAACTGCGCGCAGAACACTGCCTATTAGCCGGATGCTCGGTTATTGCCAATCAGGAAACCTTGACTTGCCTCGGACGCGTGCCCGACGGTGATCCCCAATCCCACGGACCGACAGGAGTTTCCAGTCGTGACCGAAAAGAAAGTGATCCTCGCCGAACCACGCGGTTTCTGCGCGGGGGTGCGCCGGGCGATAGCAATCGTCGAGAAAGCGTTGGAAGTACACGGCGCTCCGGTATACGTGCGAAAAGAAATCGTGCACAACCACTACGTGGTGGCGGTGCTGAAGCGGCAGGGCGCGATCTTCGTGGATTCGGAGGAGGATATTCCACCGGGTGCGGTCTGCGTGTTCTCCGCGCACGGGGTCTCCCCCGAGGTCCGTGGCAATGCGCAGGCGCGCGAACTCACCACCATCGACGCCACCTGCCCGCTGGTCTCCAAGGTGCACCAGGAGGCCCGGCGCTACGCCCGCGACGGCCGCACCCTGCTCCTGGTCGGCCACGCCGACCACGAGGAGGTCGAGGGCACCTACGGCGAGGCCCCCGACCGCACGGTCATCGTGGAGAGCGCGGAGAGCGCCCGGGAGCTCGACCTGCCGCGGGACACCCCGGTGGCGGTGCTCACCCAGACCACGCTCTCGCAGGACGAGACCGCCGGGGTGATCGCCGAACTCAAGGACCGCTTCGAGGATCTGCAGAGCCCGGCCGACGGCGACATCTGCTACGCGAGCACCAACCGGCAGATCGCCGTCAAGGAGATCGCCCGGCGCAGCGACCTGGTGCTCATCGTCGGCTCGC
This sequence comes from Streptomyces sp. SCSIO ZS0520, assembly GCF_025643355.1. Lineage (NCBI taxonomy): Bacteria > Bacillati > Actinomycetota > Actinomycetes > Kitasatosporales > Streptomycetaceae > Streptomyces > Streptomyces sp. SCSIO ZS0520. Next base: position 1,328,889 of record NZ_CP092644.1, read on the forward strand.
GCAACTCCAGCAACTCGGTGCGCATGGTGGAGGTGGCCCGGCTGGAGGGCACCGCCGCCCATCTGGTGCCGGACGTCACGGAGCTGGACACCGACTGGCTGACCGGGGTGGACGCGGTCGGCGTGAGCGCGGGCGCCAGCGCACCGGAGATCCTGATCGAGCAACTCCTCACCCGTCTGGAGGAGTTGGGCTACGGCGGTCTGGAACTCGCGACCACCGCCAAGGAGGACGTCGTCTTCCAGCTGCCCTCGGGTCTCGGGCAGGCGCGCCCCTCCGCATGACCCCGCGTACGACCCCCGTCCGCTTGGACCGAAGCAGCGTTCCCCGGCGCGGGGAGCGCAGTCGCCCCGCGGGACCAGCCGTCCCGCCGATCACAGGAGAACGCTGATGACCGTCTCACCCGCCGCAGCGGCCATCGAGCGCCCGGGCCGGCTCGCCGCCGATTCCCGTGCGGAGGTCCTCGACCGCGCCGAACAGCGGCTCGTGGACCTGCTCGGCGCCGAGCACGCCGAATGGTCGGCCGTCGACCCGCGCGCCGCCGTCCCCGTCGACGCCATCCGGGAGCTGGTGCGCGCCGGCGGCAAGCGGCTGCGCCCCGCCTTCTGCGCCGCGGGCTTCCTCTCCGCGGGCGGCGACCCCGGTGACAGCCGGGTGGCGGACGCCGCCGCCGCCGTGGAGCTGCTGCACGCCTTCGCGCTGATCCACGACGACGTCATCGACGACTCGGACCTCCGGCGCGGCATCCCCACCGTGCACGTGCAGCACACCGCGCGGCACCAGGCCTCCGGCTGGCAGGGCGAGCCCCGCCGCTACGGCGAGGGCATCGCCATCCTCGCCGGGGACCTCGCCTTCTCCTACGCGGCGCAGCTCACCCAGGAACTGCCCGCCCGGGCCCGGCAGGTGTGGAGCCGGATGACCAGCGAGATGATCATCGGCCAGCACCTGGACGTCACCGTGGCCGCCGAGTCGGTCCCGGACCCGAAGCTGGCCCGCTACATCGCCAACGCCAAGTCCGGCCGCTACAGCATCCACCGCCCGCTCGAACTCGGCGCCGCCCTCGCCGGGGACGCCTCCGCCGCGGCCTCCTTCGAGGCGTACGGCACCGCGCTCGGCGAGGCCTTCCAGCTGCGCGACGACCTCATCGACACCTACGGCGACAAGGACACCGTCGGCAAGCCGGTCGGCGCCGACGCGGGTCAGCACAAGATGACCCTCCTGGTCAGCCTGGCCGCGCTGCGCGACGCCTCGGTGGGCGAGCTGGTGCGCGCCGCCGAGTGGGACGCCGCCGCCCTCGCCGAGGCGCTGAACGGCAACGGCGTCCGCGAGGAGGTCGAGCGCCGCATCGAGGAGCTGGTCGCCGAGGCGAAGGGCGCGCTCGCCACCGCCCCGCTGCCCGAGGAGTGGAAGCAGGAACTCGCCCTGATGGCGGAGGAAGTGGCCTTCCGCGACCACTGAGCCCCTACCGCGTCCGCTGGCGAAGCCGCCAGATCTCCCCAGGAGCTAAGGAACGGGAATGCTGAACACGTTCATCGTCGGCGGCGGCCGAGCCGGCCTCGGCCTGCACTGGCAGGTCCTGCGCAAGCTGCGCGACCGGCCGGACACCGCCGATCTGTGGGCGCCCGGACAGCCCGTGGTCTGGGACGTCCAGGACATCTCGGAGCGCGCCCGCTCCGAGGGTCTGGTGGCGGCGCGGTCGCTGGAGCACGCCGCCACGCTGGCGGACCCGGCCGAGACGGTCGTCCACCTGTGCACCCCGCCGATCGGCCGCTTCGACATCCTGCGCGAGCTGGCCGACCTCGGCTACACCCGGATCATCGTCGAGAAGCCGATGACGGTGGGCGTGACCGGGCTCGACGCCATCGACACCCTCGCCCGGGTGCGCGGGCTGCGGCTGCGGGTGGTCTCCCCCTGGCTGGCCAGCGCGCTCACCCACGAACTGACCGCGCAGGTACGCCGCGGCAGCCTCGGCGCGCTGCGCTCGCTGTCCTTCACCCAGTCCAAGCCCCGCTGGTCGCGCACCCTGCGCTCGCACGACCACGGCACCGCCTTCGACGTGGAGCTGCCGCACTCCATCGGGGTCGCCCTGCGCCTCGCCGGGGACGCCCGGGTGGTCGCCGCCAGCGTCACCGACATGCGCATCGGCGAGCAGGTCATCCCGCGGATGGGCGCCGCCCGGCTGACGCTGCGTCACCAGGGCGGTGTCACCACCGAGTTCCACTCCGACCTCACCTCGCCGATCCGCGAGCGCCGGATCGGGCTGCGCTTCGACGGGGGCCAGGCCGAGGGCCACTACCCGATCAGCGACGTGGACCACCACGCCAGCCTCACCGTGCAGGAGGGCACCGGCGCGGCGGCCGCCGCCGCGCCCCGGCTGCTCTTCGACGACGCGCTGACCCGGTACATCGAGGGCGCCTACCGGGACTACGCCACCGGGGCCGACCGCACCTCGGACGACTACGCGATCGCCCGCCGCGTCGTCCAACTCCTGCAGGACGCCCGCCTGATGGCGTCCGCGTCGCTGCCGGAGACGGACAGCGCACCGCCGCTGACCGGCGCCACCACCGCACTCGGGAACGGAGCCTCCCATGAGGGTTGACCGCATCCGCCTCAGCGGCATCGGGGACGAGGCCGCACCCGGCATCGACCGCCAGATCGCCGCCGTCACCCGGCTCGGCTGGGACAGCGTGGAGCTGCGCTCCGTCGACGGCACCGCCCTCGCCGACCTGGACGACGCCGCCTTCAAGGCCGTCTCGGGCCGGCTGGCCGCCGCCGGGCTCGGCGTCTCCTGCGTCGACTCCCGGATCGGCAACTGGGCGCGCACCGTCCGCAGCCCCTTCGAGGACGACCTCGCCGAACTCGACCGCCTCGCCGAGCGCTGCGCCGCCCTCGGCACCCGCTTCGTACGGATCATGTCGTACCCCAACGACGGTCTCTCGCAGGCCGATTGGGAGTACGAGGTGCTCGCCCGGATGGAGCAGCTCGCGGCCCGCGCCGAGCGGGCGGGCCTGGTCCTGGTGCACGAGAACTGCGCGGGCTGGGCCGCCAGCGACCCGGCGCGCATGCTGCGCCTGGTGGAGGCCGGGGGCCCCGCGCTGCGGCTGCTCTTCGACGTCGGCAACGGCATCGCCTACGGCTACGAGGCGCACGAACTGCTCCCGTACATCGCCCCGTACGTCGAGCACGTGCACATCAAGGACGGCACCGGCGACACCGAGACGCAGTTCTACTCGCTGCCCGGCGACGGGCGCTGCCGGGTCGCCGACTCGCTGCGGTACCTGTTCGACCGGGGCTACCGCGGCACCGTCTCCATCGAGCCGCACCTCAACATCCGCCCACACGAGGGCTGGTCGGACCCCTCCGGGGACTACGTGGACCAGTTCGTGGCGTACGGACGGCGCCTCGAGGCGCTGGTCGGCGCGCTCGGCGCGGCGGACACCGCCGGGGTCGCGACATGAGCCCCCGGCGGACCCATGAACCGGCGGGCAGGGGGCGCTCGGCGGTGAGGCCCGGATGAGCCGCACCTCCGACCTGCCCGCCACCGGCCTCACGCCCGCCCTGCTCGGCGAGGCGGACCGGGAACTCCTGCTGCGGCTGCTCGCCCTGCGCACCGCCGGGCCCCTGGAGACCGGCGGCCGCGAGCCGGTGGAGCTCTGGGAGGCCCAGCGCGTCTACGCCGAGGCGGCGGCCCGGCTGGGCTTCCGGGTGGTGCACCACGCCGCCGCCGGACCCGAGGCGCTGACCGGCGACCAGGTCCCGCTGGTGGTGCGCGAGGCGGTGCGCACGATGCCCGGCTTCCTCGACTCGCAGCCCAATATGGTGCTGCGCCTCGGCCCGGACGCACTCCCGCCCGAGGCCACCGTGATGTTCAACGTCCACCTGGACACCGTCGCGGGCGGCGGCCCGCCCTCCTTCGACGGCGGCCGCTTCCACGGCCGCGGCGCCATCGACGCCAAGGGCCCCGCCGTCGCCCTGCTCGCGGGGCTGCGCGCCGCGCTGGAGAGCGTGCCCGGACTCGGCACCGAGGTGGCCGTGCTGATCCAGCTCGTCTCCGGTGAGGAGGGCGGCGCGATGGGCGTCTTCGGCACCAAGGTCCTCGCCGAGCAGGGGTACCTCGGCCGCCTCAACGTCTTCTGCGAGCCCACCGGCTGCCGGGTGCTGCCCCGGGCGACCGCCTCCATGACCGCGCGGCTGCGCGTCGAGGGCCGCGACGGCATCGACGACGCGCCCGGCGCCGGCCACAACGCGACCGTGCTCCTCGGCTTCCTGGCCCAGCACCTCGCCACCGTGCTGCCGCCGCAGGCCACCGACGGCCAGGTCTGCGTCGCCGGACTGCACACCGGCGACCTGCACAACAAGGTCTACGGAACGGGCCGGTTGCTGCTCAACCTCTCCTACGGCTCCCCGGCGGGCGGCGAGGCCATGGAGCGCGCACTCGCCGAGGCGGTGCGCACCGGCCTGGAGGAGTTCCACTCCCGCTTCGCCGGGCAGCCGCTGCTCGCCCTGACCGCCCGCGAGGCCGCGGCGATCACCACACTGGAGTGGCTCAAGCGCGGGCTGCCCGCGCTCGGCGGCGAGGACACCTGGGCCGAAAAGCTGCTGCTCGACCGCGCCGGGCTCGACCCCTGGCCGCCCGAGGAGCCCGCCTTCACCTGCGACGCCATCTGGCTGGCCGAGGTCCCCGGCATCTCGACCGTGGTCTTCGGACCCGGCGACCTCGGCGCCAACCAGGCCCACGCGGAAGGGGAGTTCGCCGACCTGGCGGAACTCGACCGCTACGCCGCCGCACTCACCCGCCTGCTCACCACCTTCGCACGCAACCGGCTGGACCAGGGGAACTGAACGATGACGACCGCACCAGACGCCGGCACCACCGAGCCCGCCCACGCCGCCGAAGTCCGTGTCGACCTCGACGCGCTGCTCGACTTCACCGCCGCCGTCTTCCGCCACCACGGCCTGCCGCAGGACCGGGCCACCACCGCCGCCCGGGCCCTGGTCCACGGCGACCTGACCGGGGTCACCTCGCACGGCCTGACCAACCTCACCCGCCTGTACCTGAAGCTCTTCGCGGACGGCCGCTGCGACCCGGCCGCCGAGCCCGAGGTCCTCGCCGACCAGGGCGCCGCCGTCCTGCTCGACTCGCACAAGGCGCTCGGCCTGTGGGCGGCGAGCGAGGCCGTGGACCTGGCCGCCGGGCGCGCCCTGGAGTACGGGGTCGGCCTGGTGACCGTACGCGACGCCACCCACCTCGGCTGCGCGGGCGCGCACGCCAAGCGCGCCGCCGACCGCGGCATGATCTGCCTGCTCGTCTCCAACTGCGGCCGGCAGCGCATCATCCGGCCGCCCGGCGGCAGCGCCGCGATGCTCGGCACCAACCCGCTGGCCTTCGCCACCCCGGCCGGGCCCCGGCCGCCGTTCGTCCTCGACATGAGCACCACCGTGGTGCCGACCGGCCGGGTCCGCGGCGCCGCCAGGGCCGGCCAGGACATCCCGGAGGGCTGGCTGGAGGACGCCGAGGGCCGGCCCGTCACCGACCCCCACGCCCTCGACCGCGGCGACGGCTATCTGAAGTGGCTCGGCGGCGACGCGGAGACCGGCGCCTTCAAGGGCTACGGACTCGGCCTGCTTGTGGAGACCCTCGGCGCGATGCTGCCGGGCGCCGGACTCGGCCCGGAGCCCGAGGCCTGGTCCGGCAGCGGCAGCCCCAGCGGCCAGGACGACAACATCGGCTTCACCGTGCTGGTGATCGCCCCGGCGGAGCTGCGCCGCAAGGACGAGTTCGAGGCGCAGGCCGCCGGGCTCTTCGACGCGCTCACCGGCTCGCCCGCGGTCCGCGAGGACCGGCCGGTGCGCTACCCCGGCTGGTTCGAGGGCGAGCGCGCCACGGAGTACGAGAAGTCCGGGGTCCCGCTCTCCGCCGCCCTGTACGAGGAGTTGCGGCAGGTGGCCGCCGAACGCGGACTCACCGCCCCGGCCGCCCTGGACGACTGAGCCCGGCCGGCGGCCCTGCGGCCGGGCACTCGCTCGCCGACCGACCTGATCCACCCTGGAGGACACGGACATGGAACCCCTGCGGATCGGCGTGGTGGGACTCGGGGTCATCTCCCGGTTCTACCTCGACGCCTTCCCCCGGCTGCCCGGCACCGAGCTGGTCGCCGTCTGCGACCTGCGTGAGGAGGCGCTCGCCCCGCACCGCGCCGCGGGCCTGCCCTGCTACGACGACCACCGGCGGATGCTCGCCGAGGCAGGGCTCGACGCGATCGTGGTCAACGTCCCCAACGACGCGCACGAGGGGGTGTGCCGGGACGCCCTGGAGGCGGGCGTCGCCGTCTGCGTGGAGAAGCCGCTCACCCTGCGCCTCGAAGAGGGCCGCGCGCTCACCGAACTCGCCCGTGCCCGGGGCACGGTGCTCTTCACCGCCTTCCACCGCCGCTACAACGACAACGTCCTCGCCCTGCGCGACGGCCTCGCCGAGGACGCCGCCGTGGAGCAGCTGACGGTGCGCTATCTGGAGAAGATCGAGGAGCACGTCGGCCAGGACCGCTGGTACCTGGACCCCGAGCGCTGCGGCGGCGGCTGCGTCGCCGACAACGGGCCCAACGCCTTCGACGTGGCCCGGCTCTTCCTCGGCGAACTCACCGTCGAGTCCGCCGAGGTGGTCCGCGACGAGGCGGGCGTCGACCGCCAGGCCGTGGTCCGGCTGCGCTCCGCCGACGGGGTGCCCGCGACCGTGGAGCTGGACTGGTCCTACCCGCACGGCGAGGCCAAGGACGTCACCGTCCGCCTCAAGGACGGCACCGAGCGGCGGGCCGACATGCTCGCCGGGCACCACGAGTTCAAGAGCTCGCTCAAGCACGAATACGTGGGCGTCCTGGAGGAGTTCACCGCCGCGGTGCGCGACGAGGCCGATGTCACCCGCCCCGGGCTCGCGATGCTGGAGCTGGTGGAGGCCGCCTACCGCGAGGGAGACGCCGCGTGAACAGGACGGTCAACGGCACGGCGGCGGCCCCGCTGCTCGCGCCCAACCCGGAGAACGGCGAGAAGCGGACCGTGCGGTCCGAGGTGGTCAAGGTCCTTCGGCACCGGCGCGAGGACCGCGGCATGCGCCTGGAGGGCTTCGCCTCCCGCTGCGTACGCCGGGGCGAGCTGCACGAACTGGTCACCACCGACCACGTGGAGACCGAGGAGGGCGCCCGCATCGACCGGGTCGGCTTCCTCGGCTTCGTGGAGATCTCCCAGGCCGGGGTCATCGACCGGGGCGATGTGGTGCTGCTCGACGGCGAACCGCTCGGCATCGTCCTCGGCTACGACGCCTGCCACTTCCCCAACCACTACAACATCCTGATCCACACCGCCTGGACGCTCACCGGTCCCGAGGCGGGGCTGCGGACCGGTTCGCAGATCAGTTTCGCGCCGCCGTCCGCCGAGGCCGGCGAGCCGGGCCTCGGACGTCAGTGAACCATCCGAAAACCCCCCGGAGTTAGGGAGCTCAGCCATGGCACTACTGGAGGAGATCACACAACCCGGCGACCTGCGGGAGCTCAGCCACCCCCAGCTCGCCGAACTGGCGGCCGAGATCCGCGAGGTGATGATCGACACCGTCACCCGGGTCGGCGGGCACCTCGGCCCGAACCTCGGCGTGGTCGAGCTGACGATCGCCCTGCACCGGGTCTTCGACTCGCCCAAGGACACCCTGCTCTGGGACATCGGCCACCAGACGTACGTACAGAAGCTGCTGACCGGGCGGCGCGCGGCCTTCGACGGGCTGCGGCTGCGCGGCGGGATCTCCGGCTACGCCTCGCGCGCCGAGTCCCCGCACGACGTGATCGAGAACTCGCACGCCTCCACCGCCCTCAGCTACGCGGACGGGCTCGCCCGGGCCCGCGAGCTGACCGGTGAGAGCGACCGCGCGGTGGTCGCCGTCATCGGTGACGGCGCCCTCACCGGGGGCCTCGCCTGGGAGGCGCTGAACAACCTGGGCGGCGCCCCGCAGCGTCCGGTGATCGTGGTGCTCAACGACAACGAGCGCTCCTACGCGCCGACCGTCGGCGGGCTCGCCGCGCACCTGACCAGGCTGCGCGCGGCGGGCGCGGGCCACCACCCGGCGGACGGCAATGTCTTCGAGGAGTTCGGCTTCGGCTACCTCGGCCCGGTCGACGGGCACGACACGGCCGCCCTGGAGGAGGCCCTCACCCGGGCCACCGCCCTGGGCGGGCCGGTGCTCGTCCATGTGGTCACCGAGAAGGGCCGCGGCTGGCGGCCCGCCGAGACCAACGACCTCGACCGCTGCCATGTGGTCCGCGCGGCGCCCAAGGCGGTGGCCCCGGGCGCGGCGGCGAAGGCCCCGGCCGCACCCTCCTGGACCTCGGTGTTCTCCGAGGAGATGGTGCGCATCGGCGCCGAGCGCGAGGACGTGGTCGCGCTGACCGCGGCCATGCCGGAGCCGGTCGGACTCCTGGACTTCCTGCGGGAGTTCCCCGAGCGCGCCATCGACGTCGGCATCGCCGAGCAGCACGCCGCCGCCGCCGCGGCGGGCCTCGCGCTCGGCGGGCTGCACCCGGTGCTCGCCGTCTACGCGACCTTCGGCAACCGCCTGATCGACCAGATGATCACCGACATCGCCCTGCACTCCGCGCCGGTCACCCTGGTGATGGACCGCGCCGGGATCACCGGCGACGACGGGGCGAGCCACAACGGCATGTGGGACCTGACCCTCTTCCAGGCGGTGCCCAACACCCGTATCGCCGCACCCCGCGACGGCACCCGGCTGCGCGAGCTGCTCCGCGAGGCGGTGGCCTGGGAGGAGGGCCCGACGGTGCTGCGCTTCCCCAAGGGCTCCAGCGGCGAGGACATCCCCGCCCTGGACAGCACCGAGGGCTTCGACGTGCTGCACAACGCGCCCGGCCGCGATGTGCTGATCGTCTCGGTCGGCCCGATGGCCCGGCTCGCCCTCGACGTCGCCGAGCGGCTGGCCGAGTCCGGCATCGGCGCCACCGTGGTCGACCCGCGCTGGGTCGCCCCGGTCAACCCCACGCTGGTGGAGGCCGCCGCCTACTTCGACCGGGTGGTGACCCTGGAGGACAGCGGGCGCACCGGCGGCGTGGGCTCGGCCTTCGCCCAGGCCCTCGGTGACGCCGGGATCGACACCCCGGTGCGCACCTTCGGCATCCCCCGCGCATTCCTGGACCACGGTTCGCGTGCCCAGGTTCTCGAGGACTGCGGACTGACGCCCGGCGCCGTCACCGCACAGATCCACGACTGGCGTCAGCGCCGCAGCCCGGTGACCGCCTCCGGGGCCCCGGAAAGGACTTCCCTCTGATGACCGCGGTTTCTCTCGGTATTCCGTCCGTTCCGACCAGGCTGGCCGAGCGGCGCAAGAGCCGCCAGATCCAGGTGGGCACCGTGGCGGTGGGCGGGGACGCTCCCGTCTCGGTCCAGTCGATGACCACGACCCGTACCTCCGACATCGGGGCCACGCTCCAGCAGATCGCGGAGCTGACCGCCTCGGGCTGCCAGATCGTACGGGTGGCCTGCCCCACCCAGGACGACGCGGACGCGCTGGCCACCATCGCCAGAAAGTCGCAGATCCCGGTGATCGCGGACATCCACTTCCAGCCCAAGTACGTCTTCTCCGCCATCGACGCCGGCTGCGCCGCAGTGCGTGTGAACCCCGGCAACATCAAGCAGTTCGACGACAAGGTCAAGGAGATCGCCAAGGCCGCCGGTGACGCCGGGACCCCGATCCGTATCGGCGTCAACGCCGGTTCCCTGGACCGCCGGCTGCTGCAGAAGTACGGCAAGGCCACCCCCGAGGCGCTGGTGGAGTCGGCGCTGTGGGAGGCCTCGCTGTTCGAGGAGCACGGTTTCCACGACATCAAGATCTCGGTCAAGCACAACGACCCGGTGGTGATGGTCAACGCCTACCGGCAGCTCGCCGAGGCCTGCGACTACCCCCTGCACCTCGGCGTGACCGAGGCGGGTCCGGCGTTCCAGGGCACGATCAAGTCGGCGGTGGCCTTCGGTGCGCTGCTCAGTGAGGGGATCGGGGACACGCTGCGGGTGTCGTTGTCGGCGCCTCCGGCGGAGGAGGTGAAGGTCGGTCTGCAGATCCTGGAGTCGCTGAACCTCAAGCAGCGGGGTCTGGAGATCGTCTCGTGTCCTTCGTGCGGGCGGGCGCAGGTGGATGTGTACAAGCTGGCCGAGGAGGTGACCGCCGGTCTGACCGGGATGGAGGTTCCGTTGCGGGTGGCGGTCATGGGCTGTGTGGTCAACGGTCCCGGTGAGGCGCGTGAGGCGGATCTCGGGGTGGCCTCGGGCAACGGCAAGGGGCAGATCTTCGTGAAGGGCGAGGTCATCGCGACCGTCCCGGAGTCGAAGATCGTGGAGACCCTGATCGAGGAGGCCATGAAGATCGCCGAGCAGATGGAAGCCGACGGCATCTCCTCCGGCGAACCCGAGGTGGTCATGGCCTGAGCCGTCGACCGGCCCCGCGGGAAGCCGAGTTGAAGGTCTCGCCACAGGCGCGGGCGGGAGAGGAGCGAGTACGGCGCGGATCCGCACCGTACGCCCTCTCCCGCCCGCGCCGTCGTCCGTACGGGCCCCCGAACGCGCGCTGTCCCCGCCCGGCGAACCGGACGGGGACAGGCTCAAGGCAGGGAGGATCCCACCCCGGTCGGAGCAGGAATCAGATGATGCTCACACCGTAGGCGCTGAGCGCTTCGGTGACGGGCTGGAAGAACGTGGTGCCGCCGGAGGAGCAGTTGCCGCTGCCGCCGGAGGTCAGGCCGAGCGCGGTGCTGCCCGAGAAGAGCGAGCCACCGCTGTCGCCGGGCTCGGCGCAGACGTTGGTCTGGATCAGACCGGAGACGATGCCGTCGGCACCGTAGTTGACGGTGGCGTTGAGGCCGGTGACGGAACCGCCGTGGACGCCGGTGGTGCTGCCGCTGCGCTGGACCGACTGGCCCACCGAGGCGTTGCCGGCACCGGTGATCTCCTGGTAGCCGCCGTTGTAGAGGTAGACACGGCCGTCGGCCGCACCACCGTTGGAGTGGCGGATGATGCCGTAGTCGTTGCCGGGGAAGCTGGACCCGGCGGTGGTGCCGATCGACCACGAGCTGCCGATGTTGGTGCAGTGGCCCGCGGTCAGCGCGTACTTGGTGCCCGCGCTGTCCTGCACGTTGAAGCCGAGGGAGCACCGGGCTCCACCCGTGGTGATGGCCTCGCCACCGGCGATGAGCTTGGAGAACTTGCCGGGGGTGTGCTTGAGCACGAGAGCGTCGGCGTTCACGCCGGCCTCGTCCTTGATCTTGGCGATCTCGGCCTTGCTGACCGTGCTGTCGACGGTGACGACGACCTTGTCCGTCTTGGTGTCGACGTACCACGCGGTGCCGCCGACGTCGGCGGTGCGCAGGGAGTCGGCCGTGGCCTTGAGCTCGGTGGCGCTGAACGTCTTGGGGGCCGGCTGGGCCGAGGCGGTGGCGGCGGGGACCGCCAGTGCCGCGGTGGCCGCGAGGCCGGTCGCCACGGCGATGAGTCGTGCGCGTCTCGAAAGGTGGCGGGGGTGTGAGAGTCGCACTGTGTGTCCTCCAGGTCGTGGGGAACCAGGGGGCGTGATGGACGCCCCCATGACACGTCGTCAGGAATGTGAAGGTGATGTGACCCTGACAACGTTGCTTATGCTGGGCAGGCCGGCCCGTCCGCGCAAGACCCCCGGGACAGGGCTGGCCGACATGCAGGCGCCACCCGTACTCCAGACACCACCAAACCGGTGGATTGGCAGCCCTGGGCAGAGGCCCCGATGACGGAAACCGAGCGGCGGCCCCCAGGCCCCTCCGCGGACCGGGACTCCCCCGGCCCCGCCCCACCCGGCACGCCCCGCACCCCGGTCCCACCTGCCCCATCCGCAAGGCCCGGCCCCGCGCCGTCTCCGGGCCGTCTCCGGGGAGTCCCGCCTGCCGGGCGTCGCACGGCAGGCGGAAGGCGGCAGGCGGGACTCCGGGTACGGGCTAACGCCGCAGCAGGTCCCGGGAGTCGGACTCCTGCACCTCGCGGCCGTCCAGGGGCCGCAGCATCCGGCTGGCGACCTGGACCCGGGAGGTGCAGCCGAGTTTCTGCATCACCTTGCGCATGTGGTTGACCGCCGTCCACTCGGCGATGCCGAGCCTGCGGGCCACCTCCCGGTTGGTGAGGCCCTCGGTGACCAGCATCGCCACCTCGTGCTCCCGGCGGGTCAGCGAGCCCACCACATCGGTGGAGCTGGGCTGGTGCTTGGTCGGCTCGATCAGGGTGAGGGCCAGCGCCACCGCCGCCGCCGGGCTGCTGGCGACCCCCTCCTGCCAGGCGGTCTCGAAGGCGGCCGCGCCCATCCGCTCACTGACCCGGTCGAGCAGTCCGGGGGCGACCGCTCCCGGCTGCCCGGCCAGGGTGTCCCCCGCGCCGCGCCGGATGGCGTCCGCCGAGCCGAGCAGCCGGGCCGCCCGCTCCCAAGCGGCCGCCGTACGCCCGTACTTGTGGGTCAGCAGTTCGGCGAGCACCGCCAATCCCCGTGCCACCTCAGGCAGATCACCGCGCTCCTGGAGCAACAGCAGTGCCCGGCAGGCCAGTTGCTCGGCGTGCTCGTAGTCGCCCTGAGTCACCGTCAGACCGGCCAGGGTGAGCTGGGCCCGGGCCGCGGCGCGGGTGTCCTCGGCGCCCTCGAAGAGCCGTACCGCCTCCGCCGCGTGCCGTACCGCCTGCGCGGTGTCGCCCCGGTCCCGGCGGACCTCGGCGAGCCGGGCCAGGGTCGCCGCCCTGCGCCCCGGGCAGCCCTCGGGTCCGGGCTCGGCGAGGACCAGGGTCAACTGGTGCTCGGCGGCGGGCAGATCGCCCTGGAGCTGGGCGAGCCGTGCCAGGTGCAGCCGGGTGAGCGCGACGCCCGCCTCCTCGTCCCGCGCGGTGTACGCGGCGAGCGCCTCCTCGAGGAGCGGGGCGGCGGCCTCGGGCTCGCCGTCCAGGAGCAGGGCCTCGCCGAGCGCCTGGGCGGCGGCCAAGCGCACCTCCTGGTTCTCCACGCCGAGGCCGAGGGCGGCGGAGAGCCAGTCCACGGCCTCGCGCGCCTCGCCGCGCAGCAGCCAGCAGGGCTGGGCCGCGGTGGCCAGTCGGGCCGCCGCCTCGACCCGGCCGCCCTCGACCAGGAACTCCAGAGCGGCCCGGACATCGAGCCGCCAGTGCGCGAACTCCTCGGCGGCCTGGGCCTGTTGGGCACCCCGCAGCCGTTCGCGGAGCCCGTGCACCTGGCGCTGGAAGAAGGCGGCGTGCTCGGCACGCGCCTCGGTCAGCGCCCCGCGGCGGCCGAGGTCCGCGAGCGCGTACGCCCGGGACCTGCGCAGCATCCAGAAGCGCACGCTGCCGTCCCGCTGCTCCTCGGTGAGCAGGGCGCTGTGGTCGACCAGTTCCTCAAGTGCCCGCCGGGTGAGGTCGAGCGGCAGTTCCAGCACCCCGGCGGCCTCGGCCACACCGAAGCTGCGCTCGAAGACCGCGAGGCGCACCAGGAGCCGTACCGCGTCGAGCGCGAGCCCGCGGGCGTCGGGTCCGGCCACCGCGCCGGGGCGGGCCGGGTCCTCCTCCGAGGCGGCCCTGGCACCGGTCCCGGCCGGGGTGGACATCGCCGGGTCGCGCAGCAGTTCGTCGAGGAGCACGCTCGGCGAACTCACCTTGAGCCGGGAGGCGGCGGCCTCCAGGGAGAGCGGCAGTCCGTCGAGCATCCGGCACAGCCGGGCGACGGTCTCGCGGTTCTCCTCGGTGAGCCGGAACCCGGGGCGCAGCGCCCGGGTGCGGTCCACCAGGAGGCGTACCGAGTCCACCTGCCCGAGCCGGGCGAGGTCCAGGGCGTCCTCCTCGGTGGGCACCGCGAGCGGGAAGAGCGGCACCCGGTGCTCGCCGTACATGCCGAGGACCTGGGTGCCCACGGTGAGCAGGCACAGCCGCCGGGCCAGCGGGGCGACCGCCTCCCACAGTTCGGCGATGCCCTCGCAGGAGCGGCTGCCGCAGTCGAGGACGAGCAGGAAGTCCCGCCCGGTCAGGCAGTCCCGCAGCAGGTCCAGCGGGTCGGCCCCGGCCGCGGACCCCTCGTCGGTCAGCGCCTCGGCGACCGCGCGGGCGAGGCCGCCGTCCGGATCGCCGGGCCGGGCGGGCAGCGCGTCGAGTTCGAGGTAGCGCCCGCCGTCGGCGAAGTCGCCGCGCATCTCCTCGAAGAAGACGTCGGCCAGGCGGCTCTTACCGACGCCGACCGGTCCGGTGAGGGTGAGGACCTGTCCGCCGGGCGCACCGGCGCGGGCTTTGAGGTCGGCGAGTTCGGTGTCCCGGCCGACATGGGAGGTGAGCGGGTAGTGCGCCCGCTGGTGGGTGAGTACGGCCTGCCCTGTCCCGGTCGTGCCTGCCGCGAATGTGGTACCCGCACCGTTCGACGCCCGCATAGCTGCCCCCGCCTGCTTGTGGTGTCCGCAAGACTGATGTCTGCCGATTGACGGAACCTCGCAGGTCCCGTCCAAAGATCGGTCAAGGTTCGGTCAACGCGGCACAGGAGGGCGGGCTTCCGCTCCCGGCGGTACGCGGAGCAGCCGCCCGCGGGCCGGGGACACGGCCTGCGGACGGCTGCGGTGAGGAGGCCGCCGGGGGCGGCGGCCGGACCTCCGGTGCGATCAGGCGGAGGATCCGGAGCCGGCGCTCCGGGACAGGATCCGCTCCGCGGCCAGTTCCCCGGCCTGGACCGCGGCCTCGCTGGTGGGGCGCTGGAAGACCCAGTCCCCGGCGAACTCCACCGGGCCGTGCGGCCGGTCGAGGAAGGCGCTCTGCAGGCGCAGCGCATCCGGGGTGGCCTCCGGCGCCGCGTACGGGAAGCGGTGCACGGCGGAGCCGAGGACTGCCGCGCGCAGCTGGGGCACATAGCGCTCGGCGCGCGCGAGCAGCGCCTCGACCACCTCCTCGTCGGGCCGCTCGATCAGCTCGTCGGTGGCCCGCTCGGCGGTGAGCATGGAGACCAGGCCCTTGCCCTGCGGTGCCCGGTTGGCGGCCTTGGAGTGCTCGAAGGTCAGCCCCGACAGATAGCCGTCCTCCTTCTCCGGGATCAGCAGCGCGTAGACCTTCGGGGTCCCCCGCGACTGCTTGACCGCGAGCGGACGGTCCACCCGCAGCGTCACCCGGATCATCCGGGAGTACGAGGTCGCGTCCAGGAAGGGCAGTTCGGCCGCCGGAGCCGAGGGGTACAGCTTGCGGGCCACCGGCGCGGGCACCGCGAGGACGACGTCGTTCGCGGTGAGCACCCGGCCGTCCGCGAAGGCCACCCGGACGCCGCCGCCGGGCTGCGCGGCGACCTCCTGCACGGCGCTGCCGGTGTGCACCGTCAGCTTCGCGGCCACCCGCCGGGCGAGGGCGTCCATGCCGTCCCGGTAGGTGCGCCAGCCGTGCAGCCCCCGGGTGGCGACCATGGTGGCCACCAGGGGCGCCACACAGGAGCGCCGGGTGTTCCAGGCCCAGCCGGTGGCGGCGGCGGGCTGGAGCAGGTAGTCGTGCAGATCGGGGTGGCGGCCCTCGACCAGCTCGGCGACCGTACGCAGCCCGAGCGGGCCCTCGCCGGGCCGCCGGGTGTCCGTCTTGCCGAGCGCGGGCAGCAGCGAACCGATCATGCCGGTCATCGCCATCCGGCCCGGCAGCGAGAGGCCCGCGCCGGTGAGGGTGCCGACGAAGTGCCCGCTGCCCGCGTGCGCCTTGCCGTCGCGCCAGACCCCGGCGAGGCTCTTCACCTTGAGCACGCCGCCGTCCCGGTCGAGGCCGACGTCCTTGATCAGCCGCCAGGTCGCCGGATAGCCGTGCGCGGCAAGGGTCTCGGTGCCCTTCTCCACCAGCCAGCCGTCTTCCCTGCGCGCCTGCATCCGGCCGCCGACCTCCTCGTCGGCCTCGAACACCTCCGGTACGCGGCCGGCCTCCTGGAGCCGGTAGGCGGCGGTGAGTCCGGAGATCCCGGCGCCGATGACCGCCACATCGACATGACTGCTCGTGCGATCCATGGCAGCTCTCCCCTTCTCCCGCGGCCCGCTCAGGTCCAGCGTCCGGTGCCGAAGGTCTCCTCGCCGAGCAGGCGCTCGCGCAGTTCGACCCGGCGCACCTTGCCGGTGCTGGTCCGCGGCATCTCCTCCAGCGGGATCACCATCGGCGTGCCCAGCGGGGGCAGGTCGGCGGTGGCCCGGCGCCAGGCGGCCTCGTCGAGGGTGCCGTCCTTGGTGCTGAGCACCGGCAGCGGCTCCTTGCCGGGGATGCCGATCACGGCGGCCTCGATCAGCTCGGGCAGCCGGTCGGCGAGCACGTCCTCCAGCTCGATGCAGCTCATGCCCGGGATCACGTCGACCTCGCGGTCGAGGAGCCGGAAGTTGCCGCTGGCGCTGCGCACGCCCCAGTCACCGGTGTTCCACCACTTGCCCTTGGCCTTCTCCCGCCAGCGCTGGGGCTCACCGAGGTAGCCGATGCAGCGGCCGTCGGTACGGGTGAACAGCACACCGGGGGTGCCGTTGGGGACCGGCTTCATGGTCGCCGGGTCGACGACCTTCATCGAGGTGAAGCCCGGGATGGGGCGGCCGACGTCGCGGGTGGTGGGGTGCCGGTCGCCCTTGGCCTCCATCGCCTTGCGGGTCAGCAGCCGGAAGGTCATCGGACCGGTCTCGGACTGGCCCCAGCCCTGGAGCCAGGACGGGAAGCGCCGCCTGCTCGCGTTCAGGAAGCGGCGGACCGTGGGCGGGTGCACGGCGTCGAAGGTGCTCACGAACAGCCGTACGTCCGCGAAGAGTTCGGAGCGGCGCTCGGCCAGGTCCTGCCAGCCGATGTACGCGGCGGGCAGCCCCTCCAGGTAGGTGGGGCGGCGCTTGGCGAACATCCGCTCGGCGGTCGCCGGGTCGGCGTCGGTGAGCACCAGGGCGTCCTTGGGCTCCAGCTTCAGGGTGCCGGTGCTCCAGGTGATCATGCGCATGTGGTTGTACGGGGTGGCGGTGGCCACGATGTCGGAGCGCTTCATGGCGACGATCGGGAAGCGCAGCGACTCGGTGCGGCCGAGGTGGCCGAGCACGGTGTCCACCGAGTGCACCACCAGCTTGGGCACACCGGTGGTGCCCGAGGTGTGGGTGGCGACCATCGGCTCGTAGCTCGCGCTCTTGTGCACCCGCGGCTTCGCGGCCCCGCGCAGCTCCTCCAGGGCGACGGTGCCGGGCGCGGCGGAGCCGACCGTCACGGTGCGCGGCGCAAGGGACTTGACGTCCACTCCGGCCTCGGCGGCGCGCGCGATGATGCCCTCGGTGGTGACCAGGACCTGGGCCTCGGCCCGCTTGAGCACGGTGCCCAGGGTGGCGGGCGGCAGGCTGCCCGCGACGAGCACCGGCAGGGCGCCGAAGCGCGAGGCGGCGCAGGCGAGGATCAGGTAGTCCCAGTGGTTGTCCTTGGCGATGGCCACCCGGTCACCGGCCCGCGCGCCCGCCTCGTACAGGGCCGCCGACATCTCCTCGACGAGTCCGGCGAGGGCGGGCACGGAGAGCTCGGTGCCGACCTCGGGGGCGATGTCGAAGGGGCGGCTGAGGTGGAAGAGGGTGCTGCGCCCGGCCTGCGCCTGCTCGTCGAAGAGCAGACCGAGGCCGCTGGGATTCTTCTTCAATGACATGTCTGTCTGTCCTGTCCGGAGCCGGCGCCGCCTGTCGGGAGGCGGCGCCGCCCCTCAGCTGGCGAAGTGGATCAGGTTGGCCACGACGACTCCGGCGACGCCGGTACGGAACGCCAGCACGCCCCGCCTGCGTGCGAGGAGCGCGTCGCCGGTACGGCCGAAGGAGAGGAACTGCCGCGACCTCAGCGCCATCTGCGGCAGCAGCGCGGCGAAGAACCACCAGGGGGTCCAGCCCGCCGCCGAGGCCCCGAGGACGAGCAGCAGGTCGGCCGCGGAGAGCAGCCCGATGAAGAGCAGGTTGCCGCGGGCCGAGGTGCGCACCGCGACCGTGGTGCGCCCGACGGCCGCGTCCCCGCTGATGTCCTTGGTGTTGGAGTAGCAGGAGACGAGGATCTGCCAGAGCCCGAACAGCACGCCCTCCACCAGGACCGTGGCGGGCAGCTCCCCCGCCACGAAGCCGTAGGGCGCGATGACGATGACCAGCGGGCAGCCCATGATGAGGACTTCGCCGAGGCCCCGGTAGCTCAGCTTGAGGCCCCAGGAGTACTGGAAACCGGCGAAGAGGACCAGGCCCGTGATCGCCAGGGCCCAGCCGGGCCGCTCCGGGGCGAGCACCGCGCTCGCGGTCCAGAACAGCGCCCCCCAGATCAGGCTGAGGTACCCGAAGCGGGTCGCCTGCGCGACGGTGAGCGCGCCGGTCAGCAGGGGCTTGCGCTCCAGCGGGCGCAGCGGGGTGCCGCCGGTGCCGAGGTAGTTGGCCCGGTCGCTGCCGTCCCGGATGCCGTTGACGTCGTCCAGGGCCATCACCGCCGAGACCACGCCCACCTCGCCGACGAGGAAGAGCAACAGGGTGGTGAGGGTGTCGGAGGCGAACCGCACACTCCCGGCGAGGGCGGTCCACAGCACCAGCATGCTCAGGTAGTAGTCGAGCACGAACTCGAACTTCGCGAGCCGCGCGTAGGCGACGAGTCGGGCCCGGCCGGTGGCCGGCGGCCCCGCTTCCGCTCCGGTGGCCGGAGCGGAAGCGGGAGCGGGGCCGGACGCGCCGGACACCGCGTCGACGGAGGTGAAGGCGTCCATGTCGGCTGTCGTCTCTCCTTTCGCCGACCCCCGGCTCAGCCGGTCTGGGTCAGCTTCTCGGCGGCGCGGATGCCGGAGAGCATCGCCGCCTCGGAGATCGGCGAGGTGAAGTAGTCGCCCGCGAAGACGACCGGGGCGTGCTGGAGGCCGATGACCCGCGCGGACATCCGGTAGCGGCCCGGCGCGGGCAGCGGCATCGCCTGCGGGCGGCTGGCGATCTCGAAGGGCTCGGCGTCGGCGGGGAAGTCCGGCCACAGCTCGGTGACCAGGCGCTTGGTCTCGGCGTACTGCTCCTCCGGGGAGAGGGTCAGCAGGCGGCGGGTCTGCGCCCGGCCCGGGTAGACGAAGGCGAGGTGCTTGTCGACCGGCTTGCCCTTCTCGTCGCGTACCGTGCGCGGGAAGGTGATGATCGTCTTGACCGGCGGGTCGTCCGCGCCCGCGGCCACGATGTGCGCCTCCGAGGGCATGCTGGAGAAGTCGACCAGGTAGGAGACCGACAGGGCGGGCTCGTAGACCTGGGTCTCCAGGAACTCGCGGGTGTCGCGGCCCACCAGGTCGTTGGGGAGCGCGGCGGTGAGCTTGGCGGCGACCGAGGCGGTGGTGGCGACCACCACGTCGTCGAACTCCTCGCTCCGGGTCTCGCCGTCGGCGGACCGGGCCGTGATGTGCACCCGCCCGTCGTCGACCTGGAGTTCGGTGACCTCGTGCTCCAGGCGGATGTCCGCGCCCTCGGCGTTGCGCTCGGCGATGACCTCCATGCCGTTGCGGAAGACGTAGAACTTCGCCCCGGCGACCTGGGCCTGCATGGCGCGGACGTGGGCGGCGGAGATGTCCTCGCAGCGCCACAGCCAGAAGGACTCGATCTCCGGGCGCAGCAGGTTGTCGAAGCCGCGCTGGGACAGGCTCTTGCGGGCGTACTGCGCCGCGGTGGTGCCGTCGTCGAACGGCGCGAGCGCGACCGGGTCGAAGATGTCGAGCTGCTTGCGCTTGACCGTCTCCTTCAGGGTGCCGGTCAGGAAGCCGATCCGGTCGCGCAGGCCCACGTGCGGGTAGGTCAGCAGGCTGCGCATCGAGTCGGACAGCAGCTCGGCGGGCTTGCCCTTGTCCACGACAATGACGTTGTTGGACATCTCCACGAGCTGGTCCTCGAGACCGTACTCGCGAATTCGCTCGAACATCAGCTTGTAAAAGCTGGTGAACCAGAGGTTGATGCCGACCGAGGGCTCGATCTCCGAACGGTGCCACGAACGAGCCCGGCCGCCGAGTCCGGCGGCCGCCTCGAATATGACGACCTCACGGCCAGCCTTGATCAACTCCTTGGCGGCGGCGCAACCGGCCATCCCTCCGCCGATGACAGCGGTCCTTCCACGCTGGCTCATTCGCTTGACCCTCCAGGGAATGTCTGGGATTGCCCTCGACTCTTCATGCCGCAATTTAGGAGGGCGGAGCGGTCGCGAGATATAGCAGTCACCGGCGGAATGACCCGCACACACTTGTCATTTTCTTCATTCGGCCCGGCAGGGAGGGTGGCCGGGGAGCAGCGGGTGCCCTCGCTCGATGTCGGCCAACTGTGGCCGAGCAGTGGAGACTTGTCATTGCCAGTGTGCTTGTGCGCTCCCTACCTTGATCGGGTGTACGGGACCGGCACGCCTCCGGCACGCAGGGCGTTTCCCCTCGAAAGGTTGCTCCATGTTCGACTTGCTGGCCAGATTCACCACGCACCGAAGCAGACTGGTCCTGTACCTGTCGGGTGTGCTCCTGGTGGTTGCGGGAGCCCTGGGCGGTTCGGTGATCTCCTCGCTCTCCGCCGGAGGGTTCACGGATGATTCCACCGAATCCGCCCGGACGGCCGAGATCCTCGACGGACGATTCGGCTCAGGCGCGCCCAATCTGACCCTGCTGGTCTCGGACAAGCGCGGCGTGGACGACCCCGCGGTCGCCGCCGCCGGTGCGCGCCTGACCAAGCGCATCGCCGCCGAGACGGATGTCGAACAGGCCATCTCCTACTGGTCCTTGGGCAAGGTCCAGCCGCTGCGCGGCAAGGACGGCAACAGCGCACTCGTGCTTGTGCGCATCGCCGGCGACGAGGACGAGGTCCAGGACGTACTGGAAAAGATCCAGCCGAAGTACGAGGGCCAGGTCGAGGGGCTCGACACCCGGGTGGGCGGTTCGGCGGTCGCCAACAAGGAGATCACCGAGACCACGCAGGACGACCTGCTGCTCATCGAGATGGTCACCTTCCCGGTCCTGCTGATCGTGATGCTCTTCGTCTTCCGCACCGTGGTGGCCGCCCTGGTCCCGCTGATGGTGAGCGGTCTGACGATCGTCTCGGTGCTGCTGACCCTGCGCATCCTGACCCTGTTCACCGATGTCTCGGTGCTCGCCACCAATGTCGCCACCGGCCTCGGTCTCGGCCTCGCCATCGACTACAGCCTGATCCTGATCAAGCGGTACCGCGAGGAGCTGCACGGCGGGGCGGACACCGACACCGCGATCCGCACCGCGCTGCGCACCGCGGGCCGTACGGTCCTCTTCTCCGCGGCCACGGTGGCGCTCGCCCTCGCGGGACTCCTGGTCTTCCCCTTCTACTTCCTGCGCTCCTTCGCCTACGCGGGCATCCCGACCGCGCTGCTCGCCGCGCTGGTCTCGGTGACCTTCCTGCCCGCGCTGCTCAAGGCGCTCGGCCCGCGCATCGAGAAGGGCCGCATCCTCGGCCGCAAGGCGCCGAAGCCGGAGCTGCCGGAGTCCGAGCGCTTCTGGTACCGCCTGGCGACCAAGGTCATGCGCTACCCGATCGTGGTCACCGTCGCCGTGGTCGGCGTGCTCCTCGTCCTCGGCTCGCCCTTCCTCGACCTGCGCATGAGCATGCCCGACGACCGGGTGCTGCCCGCCGACACGCAGTCGCGCGAGGTCAGCGACATCCTGCGCAAGGACTTCAACGCCCGTGAGTCCGAGGCGCTGAACGTCGTCCTGAACGACACCCCGGCCGCCGGGGAGCGCAAGATCGACTCCTACGCCGAGCAGCTGTCCTCGCTGGACAACGTGGCCCGGGTCGACAGCGAGGCCGGCTCCTTCGCGGCGGGCAAGCTGGTCGCCCCGCCGGGAACGGCCGCGGAGCGGTTCGGCGCGGAGAACAGCACCTTCCTCTCGGTGATCCCCAAGACCGAGTCGATGAGCGAGGCGGGCGAGCAGCTCGTCGACGACATCCGCGGCACCAAGGCCCCGTACGACGTGCAAGTCGGCGGCCCGGCGGCGGAGTTGGTGGACTCGCTGGACGTCATGTACGACCGGCTGCCGATCGCGCTCGGGATCATCGGCGTCACCACCTTCATCCTGCTCTTCCTCTTCACCGGCAGCCTGGTGCTCCCGCTCAAGGCACTGATCCTCAACTGCCTGAGCCTGAGCGCCACCTTCGGTGTGCTGGTGTGGGGCTTCCAGGACGGCCATCTGGAGGGCCTGGTCGGCGACTTCGTGGTCACCGACAGCATCACCTGGACGGTGCCGCTGCTGCTCTTCTGCATCGCCTTCGGCATGTCGATGGACTACGAGGTCTTCCTGCTCTCCCGGATCAAGGAGGAGTGGGACCGCTCGGCGGACAACACCCTCGCGGTGGCCCGCGGCCTGGAGCGCACCGGCGCGATGGTGACCGCCGCGGCCGCACTGATCGCCATCGTCTGGCTGGGCTTCCTGCTCTCGGGCATCGCCTACCTCAAGGCGATCGGCCTCGGCCTGGCCCTCGCGGTCCTGATGGACGCCACCCTGGTACGCGGCGCCCTGGTCCCGGCGTTCATGAAGCTCGCCGGGCGCGCCAACTGGTGGGCGCCGGGTCCGCTGGCCCGCTTCCACCAGAAGTACGGTCTGCGCGAGGCACCGGAGTCCGAGCCGGTGGCGGCCGGAATCGGCGAGCCCGCACCGGACGGCGCCCGGGACGAGCCCGCTCGCCCGGGAAGCCTGCGCTGACCCGCACCCCACGCGAAGTCCCCCTCGGCGGAACCGGAACGGTTCCCGCGGAGGGGGACTTCGCTCTTTCGCTCTGCTTTCGATGTTCCGGTGGCTTCTGATGTTCCGGTGGCTTCCGGTGGTCCCCCGGTGCGGGCCGGGCGCCCAGCCGGTGTCCGGCTGGGCGCCTCATCCCGCGGGGGTCAACTTCGGTACCCGGCAGGGGTCCTGGAGTACGCAGGCGGTGGAGGTCTCGGTCAGCAGCCGCAGCGGCGCGGGCCCGGTGCCCTCCGCCCGGAGCCGCGCGGCGAGCCGGACCAACTCCGGTACCCGGAAGGTCTGTTCGGCACCCGGCCGGGCCTCGGCCAGCTCCACCACATGGTGGTCGAGGAGGCGGCCGATCATCAGCTCGGCGGCGGAGGTGTCCAGGGCGAGCACCCGGGCCGTCCAGGAGACATCGAAGGACCCCCCGTCCCGCGCGAGCCTGCCGAGAGCCCGGCGCTCCGGCTCGGGCAACCGCAGCGGACCGGAGGCCATCCGCTCCGCCACGTCCAGCGAACCGGCGCCCAGTTCGGCGAGGCGGCAGGCCTCCGGACCGAGCCGGTCGGCCAGCTCGGTCACCGACCACATGGGGCGGGCGAGCAGCGTCTCCCCCGCCGCCCGGACGCCCAGGGCGCGGTTGCCGGTGAGGCGCACCACCCGGCGTGCGGCGTCGAGGTCGGCCTCGACACGCTCCGCGCCCGCGAGCGAGGAGAGCAGGGACAGGGCGTCGCCGGTCTCCATCGGCGCCATCTCGACGATGACATTGCCGGGCAGCCCGGGCAGCCGGACCCGCGAGGTGATCAGCACGGCGCTCTGCGAGCCGCCGGGCAGCAGCGGCAGGACCTGCTCGGGGCCGCCCGCGTCGTCGAGCACCAGGAGCAGCTGCTTGTCCGCGGTCCAGGAGCGGAAGACCCGCGCCAACTCGTCGATGCGCTCCGGCAGTTCGGACACGGGCAGGCCGATGTCCCGCAGCAGGGCGCGCAGCACCGCCCGGGGGTCGATCGGGGCGCCGTCCTCGTCGTGCAGGCAGACGTATAACTGCCCGTCCGCGAAGCGCGAGCGCAGCAGATGCGCCGCCCTGACGGCCACGGTGCTCTTGCCGGCGCCCACCCCGCCGAGCACGGTGACCACCTGGGGGGCGGCGAGGTGCGGGGTGCTCTGCGCGCCCGCGTGGCGCACGATCACCGAGAGCTCCGCCTGCCGTCCGACGAAGTCCCGTATGTCGGAGGGCAGTTGCGCGATGGGCCGCTTCAGGAAGCGGTGCTTCGCGGTCTTCGCCGCCCGCGCCCCGAGATCGGTCGGGGCGGCCGGGGCGGGGCCGAGGTCCAGTACGGGCGATTCGTTGAGGACGTCGCTCTGCAGCCGCTGCAGCCGGTGCGAGGGCTCGATGCCCAGCTCGCCGACGAGATGGCGGCGCAGCTGGGCGAAGGCCTGGAGCGCGGCGCCCCGTTGGCCCGAGCGGTAGGCGGCGAGCATGAACTGGGCGGCGAAGTCCTCGTTCAGCGGGTGCTCCGCGGTGAGCTGCCGCAGCTCGCCCAGGAGTTGGTGGTGCCGTCCGAGCCGCAGATCCGCCTCGGCCCGCAGCCGTACGGTGGTCAGCCAGGACTCGGCGAGCGGGGCGATCCGGGCGGCGAGCGCGGGGCCGGTGTCGATGTCGGCGAAGGCGTCGCCCCGCCACAGGGCCAGCGCCTCGCGCAGCACCCGGGCGGCCTCCTCGGGGTCGTCCTCGTCGAGGGCGGCGCGCCCCACGGCGAGGTACCGCTCGAACTGCCACAGGTCGTACTCGTCGCGGTCGAGGCGGATCCGGTAGCCGTTGGGGCAGGTCAGCAGGCGCTCGCCGAAGCCGCCCGCGAACTCCTTGCGGAGCTGGTAGACGTACGTCTGCACGGTCTTGCGGGCCAGCCGCGGCGGTTCACCGTCCCAGAGCTCGTCGACCAGGGTGGATATCCGCACCTGCTCATTGGCGTGCAGCAGCAGGGAGGCGAGCAGGCGGCGGGCCATCGGCGCGGACGGCGCCCGGTCCACGCTGCTCCCGGTGATCTCCATGGCTCCCAGGACCCGGATGCACAGAGGCGCGGTGCCCTCGGACCGGGTGCCGGACGGGCCGGGGATTTCGGTGGCCGGATACGTCAATTCCTGTTCTGTCCTTTCGAATCGCCTCTCCGGGATGCGCACGGCAACCCGGACCGAGACAGCGCACTGCGCGCCCGCACCTTCCGTCCCACAAATCGAGCGCCCGTTT
The DNA here is from genome assembly GCF_025643355.1 of Streptomyces sp. SCSIO ZS0520. Lineage (NCBI taxonomy): Bacteria > Bacillati > Actinomycetota > Actinomycetes > Kitasatosporales > Streptomycetaceae > Streptomyces > Streptomyces sp. SCSIO ZS0520. Next base: position 1,353,866 of record NZ_CP092644.1, read on the forward strand.
TGTCGGCTTCGACGACCTCTTTCGGGCACTCGTTCCGGCGGCTCGGGGCACACGTGGGCCCCGCGGAAATGTCCGGAGAATTACCACTCCCCGTGAATGAGTAAGCGCACCTTACTGTGCGGCTGCCGATGGTGCCTCCTGATCGACCGCGACGTCGACAGTCCACGCACTGATGGAGCCCATTCCTCCGGTCATGGCCTTTAGTGGACAGCGCGGTGTCCGCTTCCGCCGGGCGGCCGCGGACGGCCGATACGCCCCGTCATATACCCCTTCGCCCCGCCGCACGACGAGAGTTCGCCCTGCCGCGAGAGGAGGGCGGACACCCGCGCACGGCGGGGCGGTACGGGCGGCGCGGCGGACCCGAGGGGCGGTTTACGAACCGGTTGCCGCGAACGCGGTGCCCCGCCGCCCCGGAAGTCGGCTCAAGAAGCACTTCGTACCGCGCGAGCCGCGGTTGTCCGACCGCGGCCCGCCATTTCCCGACCGGAATACCTCGCCTTCGCCTCCGTGCGGGGGCGCGTTCACTTTCACCGACTTCGCGATGAGGAATCGGGTAATCCGCCCTACCTCGGCCCCTACCGCGACCCGAGTGCCTCCGGGGCGGAAGTCCGGTCTCCGGTGAGAGGCCGTCACCCGCTTATCCGTGTCCGCCCGGTGGCGGGAAGCGGGCCGGGCGCCCGAATGGCCCGGTCCCGATGGCGGCCCCGGAGCACTGCCCGAAGCATCGGCGGCAGGACGACACCCCCTGACAGCGAGCGAGCGGAGCGATTCCATGCGGTGTGGCGCCACAGGACGGACGGTCAGGAGGGGCCGCTACCGCGGGAAGCGGCCGGTGGTGGCGGCGCTCGCCGTGGCGGTGCTCGGCACGACGGCCGCCTGCTCGGGCGGGCTCACCCGGGACACCCCCGCCCGGCCGGGCGCCACCGAGGCCGGGACACCGGGCGCGGCGCGCGGCTTCACCCTGGTGGCCACCGGCGATCTGCTCGTCCACGACTCGGTCATCCGGCAGGCCGGGGCCGACCACGGCGGCAGCGGCTACGACTTCGGCCCCATGCTCGCCGCCGCGAAGCCCCTGGTCTCCGGCGCCGATGTGGCGCTCTGCCACATGGAGACGGTGTACGGACCCAGCGGCGGCCCGTACACCGGATACCCCCTCTTCAAGTCCCCGCCGCAGATCGCCCGGAGCGTCCGGGACCTCGGCTACCACTCCTGTTCCACCGCCTCCAACCACACCCTGGACGCCGGGGCCGCGGGCGTCTCCCGCACCCTCGGCGCGCTGGACGCGGCCCGGCTGCGGCACACCGGCTCCGCGCGCTCGGCGAAGGAGGGCGAGGCCGCGACCTTCCTCAAGGCGGGCGGCGCCACCGTCGCGCACCTCGCCTACACCTACGGCACCAACGGCATCCCGGTACCGGCGGACCGCCCGTGGCTGGTCAACCTCCTCGACCCCGACCGGGTCGTGCACGACGCCCGTGCCGCCCGCCGCGCCGGGGCGGACGTGGTGGTGGTCAGTACGCACTGGGGCACGGAGTGGCAGCAGGAGCCGGACCAGGAGCAACTCGACCTCGCCCAGCGCCTCACCCGGTCCGCGACCGGCGGCCGGCGCGACATCGACCTCGTCATCGGCACGCACAACCATGTGCCCCAGCCCTACGAGAAGGTCAACGGCACCTGGGTCGTCTACGGGCTCGGCGACCAGATCGCCGGGCGCATGAACGACGCCCGCGGCCAGCTCGGCACCGCCGCCCGCTTCACCTTCGCCCCGCCGCGCACGCCGGGTGCCGCCTGGAACGTGAAGAAGGCGGAAGCACTCCCGTTCCGCGTGGACAACGACCCGCTGCGGCTCGTCGACCTCAACAGCGCCCTCGCCAAGGCCCCTGGCCGCACCGACTACCTCCACGCCCGCGACACCATCCGGCAGGCGGTCCTCAGCCGCGGGGCACGCTCCGCGGGCCTCGTCTTCGCCCCGGGGGACCCCGGCTGATCCGCCCCGCGCGTCCCCGCCGAAGCGAGCCGGGGCCCCTCCCCCGCGGCGGTAGCATCGCGGTGACTCGTGGGCACCTTGGGGTGGGCTCCCGGGCGGGAGGGGCAACTCCCCGGCAGCGGGCGGGGGTTGGCCGGGGCGGAGGAGCGCATGCGGGGACGGGCCGCCCAAGGGGCGGTGACCGCGGCGCTGACCGCGGTGGCCGCCTTTGTGATCGGCCTGGCCGCGGGTCCGGCCACCGGGCAGGACCACTGGCCCGCCGCGGTCGACTGGGTACGCCGCTGGCCCTGGCAGGTGCTCGGGGTCGGCCTGGTGCTCTCGGTGGCCCTCGCCCTCCTCTCCTTCCGGCAGCAGAACCAGCGGGACGCCGCCGCGGACGACCCCCTGCCGCCGTCCGCGCCCGAGGTCCCCGGCTGGTTCGTGGACCGGGCGCAGTCCGCCGCGGCGGCGGCCGCGGTGTGCGGGCGGCACACCGCAGCGGTGGGTCTGAGCACCGCCCTGACCGGCGCGGGCGGCTTCGGCAAGACCACCCTGGCCACCGCGGTCGCCGCCAACCGCCGGGTGCGGCGCCACTTCCGCGGCCGCGTCTACACCGTCACCATCGGCCGGGAGGTCCAGGGCCGGGCCGCGATCGCCGCCAAGGTCGCGGAGACCACCCGCTTCCTCACCGGGGACACCACCGAGTTCGACGACCCGGCGCTGGCCGGTGACCATCTCGGGCGACTGCTCGACGCCCGCCCGCGCACCCTGCTGGTCCTGGACGACGTCTGGTCCCGGCAGCAGCTCACGCCCTTCCTGCGCGGCGGCAGCGGCTGCGTCCGCCTGGTGACCACCCGGGACCCCGGGCTGCTGCCCGCCGACGCGGCCCGGGTCGAGGTGGACGAGATGTCCCCCGCCCAGGCCCGCGCCCTGCTCCTGCACGAACTCCCGCCGCTTCCCTCGGAGTTGACCGGCGGCCTGCTCCAGGTCACCGGGCGCTGGCCGCTGCTGCTCCGGCTGGTGAACCGGCTCGTCGCCGCCCAGGACCGGCTGGGCGGCGACCCCGGGACGTACGCGGCGCAGCTGCTGACCCGGCTGCGCACCGACGGGCCGCTGGCGGCGGACGGGCCCGACTGGGATCTCGACGACCCCGAGCGCCGCAACCAGGCGGTGGCCGCCTCCTTCGGCGCCGCTCTCGAACTGCTGCCGCCGGGCGCGGTGGACTGCTTCACCGAACTGGGCGTCTTCGCCGAGGACGCCGCCGTACCCGTCCCGCTGGTGGCCCGACTCTGGTCCCGCACACGGCAGTTGACCGAGGACCGGACCCGCGCGGTCTGCGGCGAACTGGCCCGGCTCTCCCTGGTGTCCCTCACTCCGGCCGACGGGGGCCACCTCCAACTCCACGACGTGGTACGGGACTACCTGCGCAGCCGCCTCGGCCCGGAGCAACTGCGCGAGCTGCACGGCCGGTTGGCGGACGCTGCGGCGGAGGGCCTGCCCCGGGCGCGGCCGCTGGACGAGCCGGAGGCGGCAGCGGACCGTACCGCCTGGTGGGAGACGGACTCCGGCTATCTGCTCGACCATCTGGTCGGCCATCTGCACGCGGCCGGGCGAGGGGCGCGGGCCGAGCAGGTGGCGGCCGATCTGCGCTGGGTGGAGACCCGGCTGCGGCACGCGGGCCCCGCCGCCCCGTGGAGCGACCTGGAGCAGTCCGGCACCCGGCACTCCCAGCTCCTCGCCCGGAGCCTGGCGCAGACCGCGCATCTGCTGACCGGAGTGGAGTCGCCGGACGCGCTGGTCGGCGTACTGCACCAGCGCCTGGACACCCAACCGGAGTGGCAGGAGCAGGTGGCGGCGCGGCGGGCTCAGGCGCCGGGACCGTATCTGGCGAGCCGGTGGCGTCCGCCGGACCTGCCGCACCCGGCGCTGCGCCGCACCCTCGGCATCACCGCCCCCGACCGGACCCTGTACCCGCTGGCGCTCTCCCCGGACGGGCGCCTGCTCGCGGTGGCCTACCGGGAGGCGCCCGGAGAGTCCGGGGCCTCCCCCGAGCCGAGAGGGCCGAGGGGGCCGAGGCTCACCGGCCGCGTGGTTCCCGCCCGCACCCGCCGGGTGCTCGAAGTCTGGGACGCGCGGCTCGGGATCCGCAGGAGCACCACCGTGCTCCCGCCCGGCACCGACCCGCGGGACGAACTGCCGGACCCGTACGTCCCTTTGCCGCTGCGCCTGCTGTTCGCTCCGGACGGCTCCACGCTGACCGCGCTCTCCGAGGAGGGCGTCACGGAGGCCGTCTGGGAGCAGGCCACCGGCGCCTGGAGCCACCCCGCGGACCGGGCGGAGGCCACCTTCGCCGGAGCCTCCGCGGACGGCAGCTGGCTCGTGCTCGCGCACGGCGGCCGGCTCCGGGTCGAGCACCGTGCGACGGGCCGCGGATCCGCCACCCTGGCGGTCAACGAGGCGGTGCGGGCCGCGGTGGTCTCCGCGGACGGCAGCCGGCTGGCCACCGCGGACGGCACGGGAGAGGTGACGCTCCGGGAGCTGCCCGGCGGGAACGTGGTCACCACCCTCGCCGGGGAGAGCCCGGTCCTCTCCCTCCACCTCTCCGCCCGCGGCGACGCCCTGGCCGTCCTCGACGAGAAGGGCTGGGTCCGGCACTGGACCGCGCGTGCGCAACACGTGGGCCGGGCACGGCACTTGGGCAGCCGGGTCATGGCCCTGGCGCTGGCACCGGACGGCAGCTGGCTCGCCACCGGCGGCGCGGACGGCAGCATCCGGATCCAGGGGATCGGGGGAGGACGCTCCCGCGGGCGGCTGTACGGGCACACCAAGAGGGTCACCGCGCTCGTGGTCGCCGCCGAGGGAGAGTGGCTGGCCAGTGCCGCCGCGGACGGCACGGTCCGCACCTGGGACCGGGCCTTCGCCGACGCCGGACCTGCGCTGCTGCGCAGTACCCCGCGCCCGGTGCGGCAGACGGTCGCCGCCCGCAACGGCGGCTGGCTGGCCAGCCTGAGCGACGACGGCCTGGTCCGCTTCTGGAACCCCTTCGACGGCAGCCAGTGCGACGGCGCCGAGCACTCCGAACACATCCGCACCCTGGCCGTGGCGCCGCACCGGGACAGCCTGACGTCCGGCGGCTCCACCCTGGTCACCGCCGACGACGAGGGCGCGGTGGTGCGCTGGGACCCGCTCACCTGGCTCCCCGAGCTGACCCTCGCCGAGCAGCGGACCGATCCGCCCACCCGGACCGCGTGCGCCGTCGCCCCGGACGGCCGGATCGCGCTCGCCCGCCCCGGCCTCCCGCCCGTCTTCCGCGTGGGCCGGCAGGAGCGCACCGAAGCGGCCACCGGCCGCCGCACCCGGCTGCTCCGCGCGCTGCGCCGCCTCCGGCGAGGCGCCGCCGAGTCCCGCCCCGCGGTCGTCTTCGCACCCAACGGCCTTGTGTACACGCTGGGTTGGGGCACCCCGACGGGAGTGCGCTGCTGGGACCCGGCCACCGCGGCGCCCGCCGGTCCGCCTGCCTTCCGGGGCGAACTCGTCCTCCGCGACCCGGGCCCCCGCTCCCGCGCCCTCACCCTGGCCCCGGACGGCAGCTGGCTCGCCACCGCCGACGAGGACGGTGCCGTCCGCCTCCTCGACACCGCCACCGGCGCCCTGCTCGCCCGCCTGCGGGTGCACACCGGCCCGGTCACCGATGTCGTCGCCAGCCCCGACGGCACCCTGCTCGCCACCACCGGCGAGGACGGCGCCCTCACCGTCCGGACCGTCGCGGACCACCGCCCCCTCGCCGCCGCCCGCGCGGACGCCGCCCTCAACTCCCTTACCTGGGTGGGCGGTTCAGCGGCCCTGGTGGCGGCGGGCGAGCGCGGTCTCTACGGCTTCACGCTGCACCGCTGAGACGGCGCGGCGGGCTCCGCGGGAGCGGTGGCCGTCGGGATCCGCCGCTCCGGGCCGCCGCTGTCTCAGGGGGCCAGCGGGTCGGCCGTTCGGGTCGCGCTGTCGTAGGTGCGCGCCGCGGTCCAGTGGGGGGCGTCCGGCAGCGGGGGCAGGACGGGGAAGGCCGGGTCACCGGGCGCGGGCCAGGCGGCGCGGGAGCGGCGGGACCGGCCCAGGGTGAGGTGGGGTGTCCAGCGGCCGGGCGCGTGACGGGAATCGGGCCGGGCGGCGGGATCCGGCACGGCGCGGCAGGCGCTCCAGAGCCGGGCGTGCAGCGCGAGCAGGGCCGGATCGGGGCGGATCGCCCACACCAGGGTCTGCGTCCGGCCGGGGAAGACGCGCGGTCCCGCCACGGCCAGGGGCAGCGGCAGCGCCGCGGCGAGCAGTTCGCCCAGCCCGGCCCGCAGTGGCGGCGGCAGCGCGGGAAGGGTGAGCAGGGTCAGGTGCGGGCGGTTCGTCGGGTGGCGGTGGCCGGCCTGGCTGGGCAGTCCGGCGGCATCGAGGGTGCGCCAGGCGGCCCGTACCGCGCTGTCGGCGGCGTCGTCAGGCAGCAGCTCGACGGTGTGCATACGGCCAGGCTACGGAGTCGATCCGGCCCGCGGCCGGGGGCGGCCCACGGAGGGAGACCGGCTCGGCGGCCGTACGGATCCGGGCCCTGCCGCCGCGGCGGGGCCGAGCACACCCCTCTCCCGTACGTACGCGGCCCGGCCGGGAAGCGCGCCCCTCACCCGGCCTCGGCGGCAGGCACCGGGAGCGCGTCGCCGGCCGCCGCCAGCCGCCGGATGCCGGGCGCCCCCGCCGACGGGATCCGGCGGGTGGCGGGGGCGCGGCGGCGCAGCAGGGTGAAACACCCGTACGAACCGCCGGGGTGGGCGGTCACCGGGGAATCCGTCCCCACGGGGCATCGGTGCGGCCGCGTCCGGCACGAGGGCGGAGGCACGGGTACGCGAGTGGCGGAGAGCCGGAAGAGAGGCTGTGCATGCTGGGACTGCGGCCAGAAGCGACGGGAGCGGACGGAGGAGTCGGCGCCCCGCTCTCCGTGCCGGACGCCATCGCGGACGTCGAGGCGCTACTGCAACGGGTGCTGGAAGCCCGGCTGGACGCGGCCCGCGGCACCGACGCGGTGTGCGCCCGGGACGTGGCCGGGCGGGTCGCCGCCCTCGCGCGAGGCGGCGGCAAGCGGCTGCGTACGGCCTTCGCCTGGTGCGGATGGCGGGCGGCGGGCGGTCGCGGGGACTCCACCGCCCTGCTGTGCACGGGAGTCGCGCTGGAACTCGTGCAGGTCTGCGCGCTCGTCCACGACGACGTGATGGACGGCTCGCCGCTGCGCCGGGGCGCGCCCGCCGTGCATGTGGACCTCGCCCGCCAGCACCGCGCCGCGGGGATGACGGGCCCGGCGGAGTCGTTCGCCACCTCCGCCGCGGTGCTGGTCGGCGATCTGGCGCTGGTGTGGGCGGACGACCTGCTCACAGAGGCGGCGCTCGGCTCGCCGCACGGTCCGCGGCTGCACCGCGAGTGGCGGGCCATGCGCGAGGAGATGGTCGCCGGGCAGTACCGGGACATCCACGCCGAGGCGAGCGGCTCCCCGGGCACCGACGAGGCGCTGACGATCGCCGAGCTGAAGGGCGCCCGGTACACGGTCGCGCGCCCGCTGACCCTGGGCGCCTCGCTGGCGGGCGCGGACGAGCCCACCTTGGGGGCGCTGCGCGCGGCCGGCCGCTGCGCGGGGCTGGCCTTCCAGCTCCGGGACGATCTGCTCGGCGCGTTCGGGGACCCGGCGGTGACCGGCAAACCGGCCGGGGACGACCTGCGGGCGGGCAAGCCCACCTACCTCCTGGCCGTCGCCGCCAGGCTTGCGGAGGCCGGCGGCGACGAGGAGGCCGCCGCCGTGCTCGCCGCCGCCGGGGGGCCGGACCACAGCGTCGCGCGCACCCGGGCCGTACTGGAGCGGATCGGCGCCCGGGCCGCGGTGCAGGCGAAGATCGCGGAACTGGTGGCCGAGAGCCTGCGGCACTTCCGGACGAGCGGTGCCGCCCCCGACGTCCGGCAGGAGTTCGCGGCGGTGGCCGAGCGGGCCACCGGCGTCGCCGCGGGCCGTAGCGAGGAGGCCGTATGAGGACGGTGCCGGGTCCGACGGACCATGTCGTCGTGGTGGGCGCCGGGCTGTCCGGACTGGCCTGCGCGCTGCATCTGCTGGGCGCGGGCCGCCGGGTGACGCTCGTGGAGCGGGACGCGGGTCCGGGCGGCCGGGCCGGGCGCGTCGAGCTGGGCGGGCACCTGCTGGACACCGGTCCGACCGTGCTGACCATGCCCCATCTGGCCGACGAGGCCTTCGCGGCCGTGGGCGACAGCCTGGCCCGGCACGTCGAGCTGGTGGCGCTGCACCCGGCCTACCGGGCCCGCTTCGCGGACGGGACCTCGCTCGACGTGCACACCGACGGGGCGGCGATGGAGGCCGCGGTGCGGCAGTTCGCCGGACCCGCCGAGGCCGCGGGCTACCGGGAGCTGCGCGGCTGGCTGGAGCGGCTGTACCGGGCGCAGATGGACCGCTTCATCGACGCGAACACCGACTCCCCCTTCCGGCTCCTGCACCCCGACCTGGCCCGGCTCGCGGCACTGGGCGGCTTCGGGCGGCTGGAGCAGCGCATCGGCCGCTTCCTGTCCGACCCCCGGCTGCGCCGGGTCTTCTCCTTCCAGTCCCTGTACGCCGGAGTGGCCCCGGCCCGCGCCCTGGCGGCCTACGCGGTGATCGCCTACATGGACACGGTGGCCGGGGTCTGGTTCCCCAAGGGCGGCATGCACGCGCTCCCGCGGGGGATGGCGAAGGCGGCGGCGGGCGCGGGCGCGGAGTTCCGGTGGTCCGCCGAGGCGACCGGTCTGGAGCGCTCGGCGGGGCGGGTGCGCGCGGTCCGGCTGGCCGACGGCGAACGGATCCCCTGCGACGCGGTGGTGCTCACCTGCGAACTGCCCACCGCCTACCGCCTGCTGGGCCGGACACCGCGGCGCCCGCTGCGGCTGCGCCACTCACCGTCCGCCGTGGTCCTGCACGCCGGGACCGACCGCACCTGGCCCGAACTCGGCCACCACACGCTCTCCTTCGGCGGGGCCTGGGAGCGCACCTTCGAGGAACTGACGCGCACGGGGCGGCTGATGAGCGACCCGTCCCTGCTGATCACCCGGCCGACGGCGCACGATCCCTCGCTGGCCCCGCCGGGCGGGCATCTGCACTACGTCCTCGCGCCGTGTCCGAACACCGCGGTGGGCCCACCGGCCGAGGCCTGGCGGGAGCTGGGACCGCGCTACCGGGACAGCCTGGTGGCCGAGTTGGAGCGCCGCGGCCTGACGGGCTTCTCGGCCGCTATCCGCGAGGAGCACCTGGTGACACCGCTGGACTGGACGGCACGGGGCCACGCCTGCGGGACCCCGTTCTCGGTCTCCCACACCCTCGCGCAGACCGGCCCGTTCCGCCCCCGCAATCTGGTGCACGGAGTGGAGAACGCCGTACTGGCCGGCTGCGGCACCACCCCCGGGGTCGGTGTGCCGACGGTGCTGATCAGCGGGAAGCTCGCCGCCGACCGCATCACCGCGCACACCGGCGCACGGCGTACCGGAGGGAAGCGGCCGCCCACCGTGCCCCTCCCCCAGACCCCGGCGAGGGCGGGTGGCCATGACCGCTCGTGAACTGGCCGCCGCGGGGATCACCGACCCCGCCCTGCGCGCCGCCTACACCCGCTGCCGGGAACTCAACGCCCGCCACGGCAGGACCTACTTCCTGGCCACCCGCCTGCTGCCGGTGGCGGACCGCCCGGCCGTGCACGCCCTGTACGGCTTCGCCCGCTGGGCGGACGACATCGTGGACGACCTGGACCGGCGGCGCGAGCCCGGGGAGCGCGACCGGCTGCTCGGCCGCCTGGAGGACGACCTCGGGTACGCGCTGCGCACCGGCTGCGGGACGGAACCGGTGGTCCGGGCCGTGGCCGACACCGCCGGGCGCTACGCCATCTCCCCCGCCCTCTTCACCGACTTCCTGGCCTCGATGCGCAGCGACCTGCATGTCACCGACTATCCGACCTACGCGGAGCTGCGGTCCTATATGCACGGTTCGGCCGCGGTGATCGGCCTGCAGATACTGCCGGTGCTGGGCACGGTCGTCCCCCGCGCGGAAGCGGCACCGCACGCGGCGGCCCTCGGGGTGGCCTTCCAGCTCACCAACTTCCTGCGGGACGTGGGCGAGGACCTGGACCGGGGCCGCGTCTACCTGCCGGCGGATCTGCTCGCCGCCCACGGCGTGGACCGGGAGCTGCTGAGCTGGAGCCGCGGCACGGGGCGGCGCGACCCGCGGATCCGCGCGGCCCTGGTCGCGGCCGAGGCCCTGACGAGGGGCGTCTACCGGGAGGCGGAGCCCGGCATCGCCATGCTCGATCCGCGGGTACGGCCCTGCATCCGGACGGCGTTCACCCTGTACAGCGGAATCCTCGACGCGATCGCCGCGCAGGACTACGCGGTGCTGCACCGGCGTGCGGTGGTCCCGCGGGGGCGCCGTGCGGCATCCGCCGCCGTCGGCGCCGCGCAGATCGCGGGCGCCCGCCTGCGCGCCCGGGTCCGCCGGGGCCGATCGCCGGCGGGCGTCGCGGCACCGCCGCGGAAAGGGGCCGCGCGGTGAGCGGCCCTCCGCACCGCAGCGGCCGTACGCCGCTGTCGCGACGGCGCGGACGGCCGGACTGGGCGGGGCAGGCGCCGACCTGGCAGCAGGCGCGCCCGGCGCTCGTCGCCGGGGCGCTGCGCCGGGCCACGGCGCGGCCGTCCGGCAACTGGTTCGCCGTCGGCGCCTCCCGGGACGTCCGCGCGGGCGGCCCGCCGCGCGGCCGGACGGTGGGCGGTGTGGAGGTCGTGCTGTGGCGCACGGACGAGGGGGAACTGCACGCCGGACCGGGCGCCTGCCCCCATCTGGGGGCGCCCCTGCGCGAGGGCCGGGTGGTGTGCGGCACGCTGGTCTGCCGCTGGCACGGACTCGGCCTGGACGGCGGGTCGTTCGCGGGGTGGGACCCCTATCCCGCGTACGACGACGGGGTCCTGGTCTGGGTCCGGCTGGACGCCGTGGGCGGCGAGGAGCCGCTGAGGCGTCCCGTGGTGCCGGAGCGTCCGGTGCCGGGTGGCGCGGTGGACGCGGTGTACGTCGGGGTGGGCCGGTGCGAGCCGCAGGACGTGGTCGCCAACCGCCTCGACCCCTGGCACGGTTCCTGGCTGCACCCGTACGCCTTCGTGGATCTGACCGTGCTCCGAGCGCCCCGCGGCGAACAGGACGACGCCTTCCTCGTCGAGGTCTCCTTCCGGGTGTCGAAGCGCCTGGTGGTGCCGGTGCGGGCCGAGTTCACCGCGCCCGGGCCGCGTACGGTGCTGATGCGTATCACCGGGGGCGAGGGGGCCGGGTCCGTGGTGGAGACCCACGCCACCCCGCTGACCGCCCCGGCGGACGGGCGGCCCCGGACGGCCGTGGTGGAGGCGGTCGTCGCCGCGTCGGACCGCCGGGGCTTCGCGGTGGCCCGTGCCCTCGGGCCCGCGCTGCGTCCGCTGATGCGCCGGACGGCCGGACGGCTGTGGCGCGACGACCTGGCGTACGCGGAACGGCGCTGGGCGCTGCGCAGCACCGGGCGCTTTCCGGGCTGAGCGCGGCGGGCGGTGGCACGGCGGGCGGACGCCCGGGTGCACCGGGCGGGGAGGGGGCCCGTGGGCCGGAACTCAGCCCCTGCCCCTCGCGCCGAGCGCCCGCAGCACGGCGGAACGGCCGGCCCGGGGCACCGTCCACAGCACCTGCCCCCGTACTCCCCACCGCGCGAGGAGCGCCCCGGCCGCCAGGAAGCCGGTGGTGGCGGCGCGTTCCATCAGGGCCACGGGCAGATCGCAGCGGATCGCGTCCCCGGCGAGCGTCACCCGCGGGTGGGGCGTGGTGACGGGGGGCCGCCGGGCGTGGGAGCCGACCGGGAAGAACGGGCAGTCGGCACGCCACTCGTGCCGGGCGTCGACGATCCGGGCCCGGCCGGCCTCCGGGTAGACCCGGCTCAGATCCGCGCGCAGCCGGGCCTGCACCTCGGACCGGTCCGCGTCGGCGGCGACGGCGTAGGCGTGCAGTTCCACCACCGAGCCGCCGGTCCTGGCGGCCCAGCGGGCGGCCTCGCCCTCGTAGCGGTCCAGGACGCTGATGTTGTCCAGGCCGCCGTAGCCGCTGGTGCCGAGGAATCCGGGGCGGTCGGCGCGAAGGGGCCGGTCGAGCCAGAGCCGGGAGACGAGGAAGGGCGGGGCGCTGCGCAGAGCGGCGACGTCCTCGCGCCACGCGGGGGTGCCGAGTCCGGCCGAGGCGGCGACGGTCTCCCGCAGCGCCCCGGGGTCGAGGGCGAGCACCGCCGCGTCGTGGCGGTGGACGGCGGTGTCGGTCCGCACCGCCACGGCCCCCTCGGCATCCGGCTGGAGGGCGCGGACCGGGGTGCCGGTGCGCACCCTCGCGCCGAGGCGCCGGAGGTAGTCGCCGAGGGGCTCCCACAGCGCCTGCGGATAGGGCTCGTCCGGCACGTCGAAGAGCAGGCCCTCGGCGGAACCGAGGAAGTAGATGTGGAACATCAGCAGCAGTTCGGCGGCCGAGAGTTCGCGGGGGTCGGCGAAGAAGCTCCGGGAGAACACCTCGAACGCCAGGTGGTGCGCGGCCTCCGGGAAGCGCACGCGGTCCAGGAAGGCGGCCGCACCGAGCGAGTCGAAGCGCTCGTAGACCTCCGGCACCCGGACGTCGAGGAGCGGCAGCGCGGCCCGGGCGTCGAGGGCGGCGAGGTCGCGCCAGCCGAAGGCGGGGCTCAGCGCGACGAAGCCGAGCGCGCTGAAGGGCGGCGTGCGCGGGACGCGGGCGAAGCTGTCGCGCAGTCCGCTGCTGTGCTGCAAGGGGTAGTCGGGCAGCGGCCGGAGGCGGTCGAGTCCCGGATCGGTCCGGCGCAACAGGCCGCGCAGGTTGTAGTACTGACGGAAGAAGGCGTGGAAGCCCCGGCTCATGGTCACCGAGGAGCCGTCGGCCAGGCGGGTGCGGTGGCCCGCGAGACGGCCGCCGAGGGATTCCTCCCGCTCGTAGAGGGTGACGCGGGCGCCGCGTTCGGCCAGCAGCACGGCCGCGGCGAGACCGGCGATGCCGCCGCCGACGACGGCGACGCCGGGTGCGTCGGCCCCGGCGAACCGCAGCCGTCCGGGCGCGGGCATCAGGATCTCGGCCCTGCGGTCGCGCCCGCGCCGGGCCGCGCGGCGCGGCGCACTCATCGGACCTCCGGCGAGACGGCCGCCGAGCCGCCGCGCGCGAAGAGCGTGCGGGTGGGGCCGGTCTGCCGCCCGGCGACGGGGACCGCTCGCGCCCGGGCGGAGGCGGCCTGCGGGAGCGGGGCGGAGGTGGCCCGCGGGAGCCGGGCGGAGGAGGCGGTGCCGGTGCCGACGCCGAGGCCGAGGAGTCCGCGCCGCGGACGGCGGCGGAGCGCGCGGTCGCCGCGGGAGGCGGTGCGGCACGGGAGGCGGAGCGCACGGTCGCCGCCGGAGATCGCGCGGCACGGGCGGCGGAGCGCGCGGCTGCCGCCAGGGGTGGTCCGGCACGGGCGGCAGAGCGCACGGCCGCCGCCAGGGATGGTGCGACACGGGCGGCGGTCGCGGGTACGCCGGGCGCGGTCGAAGGCGCGGGCTGGTCCGGGGTCGCGCGGCAGGGTCATGTGCGGTGCTCTCCGCTTCGGGGTACGGGGTGGGGGCGCCGGGGCAGGAAGGGCAGTTCGAGCGCGGTCCGCAGCATGGGGCCGACGGGGGTGCGCAGGCCGATGCCCGCCTCCTCCCAGGGCGAGGTGGCCCCGTCGAGGAAGCGCAGCAGGCGGGTGGGCGGGACGCGGCGGAAGAGGCCGGTGAAGAAGTCGGGGCCGTCGATGCGCCCGGTGTCGAGCGCCCGCAGCAGCACCGCGTCCATGGCCCGCGCCCGCCGCCCGTGCGGCGCGGGCACCTCCACCCGGCCGCGGCGCAGAGCGGCCGCGACGGTGCGGGCCTGCCGCTGCGCCGCGGCGAAGGTGTAGCCGGTCGCCGGGCGGGTGGCACCGCCCGCGGTCCCGATCCGGAAGACAGCGGGCCCGCTCCGCCGCGGAAAGCGTGCGTCGGTCATCGGGATGACGCCCTGTTCCGCGGACTCCACGGTGTAGGAGGGGAGGTCCAGGGTGTGGCGGCAGTAGCGGGCCAGCGCGGCCTCGTAGGCCTCGGTGGGCAGCGGGGTCCGGGAGAACTCCGTGTACTCGACCAGGGCCCGGTTCGGCGCGAGCGGCAGTACGTAGCCGAAGGCGAGCCCGTGGCGGGGCTGGGGCACCCGGAAGTCCATCAGGTCGGCGACCGAGGGATCGAAGCGGTCCGCCGCGGTGCGGACGAACCAGCCGCGGAAGTGCTGCGTCAGATGGGTCCTGGCCGGTGGCAGGGTGCGCACCGGCCGGGAGTCGAACACGTGCCGGGCGCGCAGCGTCAGCCGCCGGCCGTCGGCCGCGGTGCAGCGCACCAGGGCCCCGCCGGGCGTGGAGCGCACCGCCCCGGCCGTCGCGCGCAGCAGGCGCCCGCCGGGGGAACGGGCCAGCCGGTGGTGCACCATGCGCTCGAAGGGGGCGGACCGGATCATGCGGTACCGCACGGGCGAGGGGTCCACCGTCAGGGCCTCTCCGCCGGTGCCGTGCACCCGCAGCCGGGAGAAGGAGGCGCACACCACCGCGTCGAAATCGCCGGTGCCCTCGTCCCAGAAGCACCACGTCCGCTCCGGCGGACGCAGCGGCCCGTCCGGCGCCTCGATCACGGTCACCCCGCGGGCCCGCGCCGCCGTCAAGTGGTAGGCGAGGCTGAGCCCGGACGCCCCGCCGCCGATGATGAGCACCTCGCAGCTCTCCTCGTACGGGTCGTCGCGCCCGCTCACCTGGCGCGCCGTTCGACGACGGGTGCTCCGTCCGGGGCGGTGCGCACCAGCTCCGCGTCCGCCGCCATCGCCTCGGCCACGGCGGCGACGGTACGGAGCGGGTCGCCGCCCGCGGGCAGCGGCGGGGGCGTGCCCGCGACGGCCCGGTCGGCGAACCCGGTGTCCAGGTGTCCGGGCCGCACGTCCAGGACCCGGACTCCGGCGGTCCGTGCCTCGCGGCGCACGGCACCGAGCCAGGCGGCGAGCGCGGCCTTGGAGGCGCTGTAGTCGGCCATGCCCGCCTGCGGGACCTGGGCGACCACGCCGGTGAAGGCGGCGAGGACCGAGCCGGGCGCGAGGAGGGGGAGCGCCGCGCGGAAGAAGGCGGCGGGCGCGAGGACGTTGACCGCCATCAGATGTTCGGCGACCTCGTCCCCGACCTCCGCCGCCGGACCGAAGGCCACCGCGCCGAAGGCGGTCACGACGGCGTCCAGTCCGCCGAGTCCGGCCGCCGCCTCCGCCACGGCACGGGCGCAGGAGGCGGGGTCGTAGGCGTCGAAGAGGAGAACGGGAGCACCCGGGTACCTCCGGGCGGCGCGGGCGAGGCGCTCCGGGTCGCGTCCGGCGAGCGCCGGGCGCGCTCCCCGCGCGGCCAGTTCGGCGGTGAGTGCCCCGCCGAGGACACCGGTGGCACCGGCCACCAGCACGCGCGCGCCGTCGAGTTCCACGTCTGACTCCCGATCGCAGGGCCGAGTCGCTTCTGGCACAGCCTCTTCCGGCCGCGGCCGGACCTGGACGCGGCGGACACGGCCGAGTCAACCGCGCGGCAGCCCTCCCGGCACCTCGCCACGCCCCGAAGGCCCGTGCGGCGGGATGGCACCGGGGTGAGGCAGCCGTACACCCCTGGCCCGGATCGGACCCGGGCCGGGCACGACGGCACCGGTACGGGCGCCGCGCCCTGCGGATGCGCCGGTGGGCGACCTGCACGAGGCTGGAAGCATGACGGATCCGCTTGTTCCACCCGAGGAGACACCCCCGGTCGAGGGCTCCATCTCGGAGGCCCACGAGGAACGTCCGGACGGCGGTGTCTGGGAGCACCCCGGCATCTGGCTGTGGCTGGTCATCGTGGGCGCGGTGATCGTGGCGGCGTTCTTCATCGCCCGTCTCGTCTCCCTGTGACGTACCCGGAGGTCCGGGCGCTCTGCCCAGGACCCGGGCGATGTGCCACGGGCCCCTCGACGCGGGCACCGGGCAGAAGGAGTACAGGTGCAGCACAACGGAATCCGCACGAGTAGTTCCGCCCGTGCCCTCGACAGCCTGCAAGCCGCCTGGAAACAGGCGCTGCCCTCGCCGGACGGGCCGGGCCGGGTCCTCACCGCCATGGACCGACTGGAGCGGTACGCGGGCGGCGACCGCCTGCTCGACGCGGTGCAGCGGGCGGTACGCGCGCTGCCGCTGGGCGCCGGACGCGATGCGCTGCACGGCCGCTGGCTCGGGCACCCGCTGCATCCGATCCTGGTCCAAGTGCCGGTCGGCGCCTGGACCTCGGCCGCGCTGCTCGACCTGCTTCCCGGTCGGCGCAGGAGCGCGGGTGTGCTGGTCGCCCTGGGGCTGGCCGGTGCGGGACCGGCCGCGGCGGCGGGCTGGGTGGACTGGGCCGAACTCCACCGGGACCAGCAGCGGGTGGGCTTCGTGCACGCGGTCGCGAACGCCACCGCCGTCGTCCTGTACACGGGATCGCTCTCGGCCCGCCTGCGGGGCAGGAGCCTGCGGGGGAAGTGGCTCGGCTTCCTGGGGCTGACGGTGGCGAGCGCGGGCGGGGCACTCGGCGGCCACCTGGCCTACCGGCAGGCCGCCGGTGCCAACCACGCCGAGCAGGTGCCGCATCTGGTCGGCTCCGGATGGCACGACCTCGGTGCCGTCGAGGATTTCCCGGTCGGCCGGGCGGTACGGCGCGTCCTCGGTGACGTACCGGTCCTGGTGGTGCGGGAGGACGAGGACACCGTGCGCGCTCTCGCGGAGCACTGCAGCCACCTGGGCGGCCCGCTGAGCGAGGGGCATCTGGAGGACGGCTGTGTGCGCTGCCCCTGGCACGGAAGCCTGTTCCGGCTCTCCGACGGCTGGAACCTGGAGGGACCCGCGACCGCGCCCCAGCCGGCCTTCGAGGTCCAGCTCTCCGCCGGACGCGTCCGGGTCCGCCTGGACCGGCCCGCCTCGGAGCAGCAGGAGAACGGGGGCCCGCCCCGGAAGGCCGCCCCGCTGGGGAGCAGTGGTGAACGGCGGCGGTGAGAGCGGAGCTGCCTCGACCGGCAGCCGGGGCGGCGCCGAGTCGTCCGGCACGAGTCCGCTGGCGGTGGAGGCGGCCGGTGTGCTCTCGGAGGCCTTCGAGACCACCGAGCGCGCCCGGGGCCATCTCTACAGCTTCCATCAGCTGACCGGCCACGCCGATCTGCGCCTGGACGACGTGGTGGACCTGCTGCACCGCTGCGGCCACCCCGACCTGGCGGACGAGATCGGCCGCGAACTGCTGGGCCGCAACGTCCTCCCGGGCCGCTGGACCTTCCAGCTCGTGGAGGAGTACGACGACGACTACTACGCGACCTTCCGCCGCCTGGAGGAGAAGGTACGCGACCGCCTCACCGGGGGCAGGCGGCACGTGCTGGAGGCCCGGATGAAGGAACACCGCCGCACCCGCGGGCACAGCGCGCACACGTCCACGCCCTCCGGTGACGCGGACACCTGAGGACGCTCGGCGCGCCGCGGCAGGTCCTGGCCGAGGGCGAACGGAGCCCGCGGCCCGCTCGCCACGAACCCGCCCCCTCGGATGGCGGAACGGCGCCCGGCCCGGGTGGCGGCGGTTCCCCGGGGCGCCCGCGCCGGGCAGGCGGACGATCCGGCAGCGGCGCGGAGCGGAACCGCGGACCACGACCGAGAAACATGTAGATGCCATCTTCATCGCCCCGCAGGACGCTACCCGCATGAAATACATGCGCGCAGAGCTCTACAGCGGCGGCGGCTGGCAGCCGCTCCAACTCGTCCGCAAGCAGGAAACGGAAGACCCGCTGATCACCTTCGCCGAGGTCTCCGCTGCCGACACCTCCGGCAAGACGGCCGTCGAAGCCGACATCGCCAAACTCCTCCACCAGGTCAACGGCCTCGACCCGCTGACCCCCCTCACCGTGGCCTTCCGGGACGGCACCTCCGTCGCCACCACGGCCGTCTCCCTCGGCCACCTCCGGGTGGGCGTACGCCGCGAACTCGACACCTGAGTCGCCGAGTCGAGCGTCAGGAGACAGGGGACCATCGGGCCGCCGGAAGTCCCGGCCGCGCTGTTCCCCCAGCCCGCCGGCCTACTGCAACGGGTTCGGCCGCCGAGCCGATGCGGCCGAACCGTCGGCCTTTCCGAACCACGTGATCACTACAGGAACACGGGGTTCATCGTCCGGTCGTCGGCGTCGTCGAAGAGTCGGGGCACGACCCGTGCGAGGTGGAGCAGCCGGTCCTGCAGTTCGTCGATCTTGTCGATCCACTCCACGGCCTGCCAGTACAGCTGTTCGTCGGCGCTGGACGCCGCGACACCCACCAGGTCCAGGCTGATCTGTTCGAACCTCGCGGCGGCCCTCGTGATCAAGCTTCTCGCCTCGGACTCCGAGAGCCTGCGCCGTCCCAGTCCCTCCCTCAGAGCGATCAAATTCTGTGTGCTCAGGCCCAGTTGGGAGACGAGGGACGTGCGTACATCCCGCATCGGGCGAGGCGGCACCGCGACCCACTCCGCCCGCCCCCGACTGACCGTCTCCCGCAGCTGGTCGATGGTGTGCAGGACCTCGGCCAGCGAGGCGCCCGCTTCGCCCGGTGGATCGCTCTGCCGCCGCGGTGCGGGCCGGTCGGACGCCTCGGGGGTCGGGCCGGTGGGCGCGGGGAAGTGCCTCAGCCCGGTGGCCACGTCCAGGCCGCCGCTCACGGCATCGAGCACCGCGCGGTCCGCCCGGGCGAGCAGAGCGTCGAGTTCGCGGTCGCTGTGGTCGTTGATCACCTCTGTGCACCTCCCTGCGTGAGTCCCAGCACCGCTTTGAGCCGCGCGCGGGCCCGGGCCAGGTTCTGCCGTACCGCTTCCGGCTGCATCCCCAGGGCCTGCGCGATCTCCGCCGTGCGGTAGCCGTCGAGATGCCAGGCCATGACGCGGCGCGGCTGGGGCGGCAAGGAGGCCAGGGCCTCGTACACCCGTAACTCCTCCTCCTTGATCTCCACGGCGCGCAGCGGACAGGAAGGCGAGGGCGAGTCGGGCGGGGCGTCGGTGAGTTCGCGGCGCCGCGCCTCCCTCCTCAGGAAGTGCCGGTACGCCACCGTGCGCAGCCAGGCCCCCGGATGCGTCAGGTGCGGCCAGACCGCGTAGGCCTCGGTGAACGCCGACTGCACGGCCTCCGCAGCCTCGTACGGCTCCGCTCCCAGTCTCATCAGGTGCCGCACCAGGCGGCCCGTGTGCTGGGCGTAGTAGAGCCGGAAGTCCACGGGCCCGGGAGCGCCGGAGGGCGGTGGCGCGGGCGTGGAGGACGGGCGGACCGTGCGCTCGCCGACCGTGTGCAGGTCATCCACGTCCGCCTCCGCCGATCTCGACGCGCACCTCTTCCCCGGCGCGCCGCTCCACCAAGGTGCTCCCCGGCGGCAGGGCACGGACGCGCTCACTGGTGCCCTGCTGCCGAAGTCGCGCCATCCGCACGCGGGTACGGTCGCTCAGCAGCAGATACATCAGTCTGCCCACCACCAGGCACAGCGTGGTGCTCAGCGCCACAGCCGCTTCGAGCATGAGGCACTCCTCCTTCGGACCCGTCCGTGGTGCGCTGTCGCCCGCGGTCACAAGAGGGAGTGCGTCGAGGGCCCCGGATCGTGACAGTGGCCGGCGGTCCCCTCAGCGGGGTGGACGGGTGGCGAAGACCCAGCGGTTGGCGGCCAGCGCGTCCTCGGGCTCGGGGAGCGGGCCGCGGCCCAGGTGGCGGCTGAAGTCGAACGGCGTGCGGACCCCCGGCAGCCAGCCGCGGGCGGCCAGGTCGGCGGCGGAGTCGGGGCGCGGCTGCGGATCGAAGAGGGCGAGCAGGTCCACGCCGATACGGGTACGGGCCGCCCGGTAGACGGGGGCCGCGCGGACGGCGGCGGACTCGACCCCCAGCTTGACCTCGTACGCCAGGGAGCTGCCGGGGGCGCTGAGCGCGTCGACCGCGGCGATCAGGCGGCGTTCGGCGGCGGCGGGCAGGTAGAGCAGCAGCCCCTCCGCCAGCCAGGCCGTCGGGCGCCCCGGGTCGAAGCCCGCCGCGGTCAGCGAGGGGGCCCAGTCCTGGCGCAGATCGACGGGGACGGCGACGCGGCGGGCCCGAGGGCGTTCGGCGGGGGCCGCGTCCGCCAGGGTGCGGCGCTTGAAGGCGAGCACGGCGTCCTGGTCCAGTTCGTAGACCGTGCAGTCGCCCGGCCACGGCAGCCGCAGGGCGCGGGTGTCGAGCCCGGCGCCGAGCAGGACCACCTGGCGGGTGCCGCGGTCCGCGGCGCGCAGCAGGTGGTCGTCGAAGACCCGGGTCCGGAGCCCGAAGTAGCGGGCGAGCCTGCCCCACAGCGGGTCGGCCTCGCCGTCCGGCACCTGGTCGGGGTGGACGGGCCAGCCCGCGCAGGCCCCGACCGCGCGGACGAAGTGCGCGGCGTACTCGTCCCGGGCCAGGGCGTCGGGACGTTCCGTCTCGATGGCCCGCGCGGCGGCGACCAGGAGCGCGGTCAGCCCGACGCCGGAGTCGACACCGGTGAGTCGGCCGGTGGTGGCGGGGAGTTCTCCGGGGCTCAACCGGCCGGTGGGGGTGGTGAGTTCCCCGGAACCGGAACGGCCTGTCGCGGCGGCGGGCTCCCCGGCATCGGAGCCGGAGCGGCCGGTGGTGGCGCTGAGGTGGCCGGTGGCTCGGTCCATGGTTCCTCCTCGGGATGCCGTGCCCACAGGGACGGGTGGTCGTGGGTGGTGACGCGGGCGCCGTAGAGGCGGCGCATGAAGGTGAGGATCTGCTCGTCGGAGGTGTGCAGGGCGGTCGTGCAGTCGCTGAGGACGGTGATGTGGAAGCCCTTCTGGAAGGCCGTCCTGGCCGTGCTGTCCACGCAGACATCGGCGAAGAGGCCCGCGAAGGCCAGGTGGGAGATGCCGCGTTGGGTGAGGTACCGCTCCAACCCCCGTGCGGTCACGGGTACTTCGGCGCCCTCGACTCCGCCGCCCGGCTCCGGGCCCTGTGCCAGGAAGGCGTCGAAGCTCGCGTGCTTGGTGAACACCGCCTCACCGGGCGCCGGTCGGAGCGGGGCGGTGAACTCGGCACCCCAGGTGCCCGCCAGGCACTTGGGCGGCTTGCCCCGCGCCGCGTCCCGGCGGCGCCAGGCGGCCCCCTGGTACCGCGGGTCCCCGAGGAAGCGGACCAGCACGACCTCGGTGCCGCGGGCCCGGGCCGCCGCGACGGCCCGGGCGGTGTTCGCGACGACCTCCGCGAGGCGGCCCGGGTCCCCCGGATACCGGGAGGCCGCGAGCGGCCCGGCACAGAAGTCGTTCTGGACGTCGACCACGACCAGCGCCGTCCCGCGGGCGGCGGGCGCGGACGCCGTCACGACCCGGAGACCGGGGCCGGGGCGGCGGGGACAACTGCGGCCGGAGCGGCGGCCGTTGCCCCGGAAGCCGGAGCCGGAACGCCGCCCGTTGCTCCCGAAGCCGCGGCGGGAACGGCGGCGGGTGCGCCGGAGTCCGCCGGGGAGGACGCCGGGCTGCCGCCGACCGCCGGAGATCCGGGGTCGGCCGAAGCGGCCGGAGAACCGGAGCCGACAGAAGCGGCCGGGCGGCCGGAGGCGACCGGGGCGGGCTCCGCCGCCAGTGCGTCGAGCAGTGCCGAGACGACGGCGCCGCTGGAGTGCCGGCCGCCGAGATCCGGTGTCCGCACGCCCGCCCGTGCCACGGCGGCGAGGGCCCGTTCCGCCGCCGCCACCGCGCCGCCGCACTCCGCGTACCCCTCCGCGACCGCGGCGGCGGCCCGTACCGTGGCCAGCGGGTTGACCAGGTCAAGGCCCTCCAGGTCGTCCGCCGAGCCGTGCACCGTCTGGTACTCGACCAACCCCTCGACATCCCGGTGGAGATGGACGTTGCGGGTGCAGTGCTCCTCCTGCCGTCCGGCACCGAATCTGTCGAGCAGGACGACATGCATGATGTCGCCCCACTCGTTGCCCGCCACCAGGACCGTGCGGTCCTCCGGGCCGTGGGCGATCAGGTTGCGGTTCACCGTGTCCGGCTGGAACACCCGTACGTCGACGCCGTGTTGCTCCCCGAAGTCGCTGACCCAGCGGTCGAGGGCACCGTCGAGGAGGTGGAACTTGTACGCCATGACGATCCGCGCGGCCCCCTCCCCCGGCCACACCTGACGGGCCCGGCGCACCGCGTGGTGCAGGACCTGCTCGGTGGTCTCCCGGCTGAACTCCGTGACCCGGCGCACCCGTCCGGGGCTGTGCTCGTTCTCGCCGGTGTAGAAGCCCTGCGCCTGGTCGCGCACCAGGAGCAGCCGGGCCCCCCCGGCGTCGAGGACGTCCTCCTTGACCGCGCGCAGCCGCTGCCGGACGAGGTAGAGGGTCTGGGCGTTGATCGCCGTCCGGAAGACGACGGGCGTCCCCGCCGCGGCCCGCTCGCGGAGGAACCGCTCGTAGTGCTCGGCGTCCTCGCGGGTGCGGTGCCGGATCTCCTCGATGCCCGCGCACTCGCGGGCGAGGGAGACATACGAGTCGTACGTACGCGAGGCGCGCTCCACCCGGATGTTCCTGCCGTACAGCTCCGCGAACCGGTCCACGAACTGCCCGAAGATCCCGGCGACTTCGGCACCCGTGCCCCGCCCGACCGCCAGGCCGACGACATGCCCGGCACCGCTCCCGCTGCTCATGCGGCCGCCCCCGTCAGACCGCGGAGCCGGTGACCAGCCGGTCCCCGGGGATGCCCGCCTTGTCCGGCGCGTAGTAGTCCCTGATCCCCTCCGCCCAGACGCGCACCGGGACACGGTCCTCGGCGTCCGGCCCGAACGCCTCGTACAGCGCCCGGGTGTTGTCCTCGGAGAAGCCGATGGCGGCCATCAGGGCGGCGAACGGCCCGCGTTCGACGAGTCCGTCCCCGTCCTGGTCGCCCAACTCGGCGAGCGCCCAGGCGAATTCGGTCACCGTCGCGTCGAAGCGCTCGGGCGAGAGCACACACGCCGTGTACTCCTCGAAGCTGACCCGGCCGTCGGCGTCCGCGTCCAACTCCGTGACCAGTGTGGTCCAGTACCGCGCGAAGGCGGTGCGCAGCCGCGCCATCGCCTCCCCGTCCGCGCCCGGTACCGCCGCTGCGACGCGCTCTCCCATCGATGTGAAGTCCTGGGCCTCCAGCACCCCGTTGCCGTCCGCGTCCAGCAGGGAGAAGACGAGCCGGACCCGCTGCGTGGCCTCTGCGCGCATGACGTCTACACCTCTCGTACACCTGTGGTCCGAGGGCGACGCCCGGTCCGGACACCCGCCCGGCGACCCCGCCCCGTACCGCCGGACGTCGCCCGGCCCGGAATCACTGCCCCCGCACCCGCCACCGATACGAGCGGCCCCCGGGGTTCACCGGAAAGGCGCAACTTGCCTTGTTTCCGGGCGCGTTCACGGCCGGACGTGCAGGGGGTGTGTGCCGGGCCGGGGGCGGGAGAGCACCGGGTACGGAGCTGTCGCTCTGCCGTCGGGTGCTCGGCCGGACGACAGCCTCGCCGTGGCTGCGCTCCGCGGATGGTCCGTGGGCCCGCCGGGTGGAAGCCCGGCGGCTTCAGGTGACAGCCGCGCGGATCGGCGACGGCGTGCCCTCGCTGCGCGCCGGACGCTCGGCCGTCATCGGATCCGGCGGGTGCGAGGAGCGCCACACAGCCGAGGTGATGCGTCCTCGCCTCCCCTTGCGGGAGTCCCGCCCTCGCGGGAGGCCCGCCCTCGCGGAGCTGCCGGTCGGGCGAGCGTCAGGCCCGCGCCGGGGCCGTGGGCGCGAAGAACGACAGGAGCGCCGAGGTGAAGACCTCGGGCGCCTCCTCGGGGACGTAGTGCCCGCATCCCTCGATCACGAGCTCCCGTACGTCCCTGGCGACGCGTCGCACATCCCGGGCGACGGCGGCTCCCCGGAAGGCCGCGCCCCCGACCGCCAGTACGGGCATCGTCAGGGGGGTGCGTAGGCGCGCCTGGTTCTGGGCGATCGTCACGTCCAGGGCGCGGTAGTACTGGAAGCTGGCATGGAGCGCGCCGGGGCGCCGGAGCGCCTCGACGTAGACAGCGACGGCATCCGACGGCATCGCGTCGGGGGTGGCGCCCTTCGCGGCGAACTGGCCGCCGTAGAAGAGGTCTTCGCGCCCCTCGACGAGTTCTTCGTTGACGGAAGGCAGCCGGTTGAACATGAAGTGCCAGGTGGCTTCGGCCGCGAGGGTGGTCGGCGGGATGGCGCTCGGGTCGTCCGAGATACCGGGAAGGGCGGCCTCCGCCAGCACGAGTCGGGTAACGCGCGAGGGATGGTCGGCGGCCAGGGCGTAGGCCAGCATCATGCCGACGTCGTGACCGACCAGCCGGAAGCGGTCGTGGCCCAGCGCGGTCATGAGCCGGGCCAGGTCCCCTGCCGCCGTGGCGCTGTCGTAGCCCGTCTCGGGCAGGTCGGAGCGGCCGACTCCGCGGGGGTCGACCGCGATCACCGTGAAGTGCTCCGCGAGCGGGAGCATCACCTTGCGCCACTGCCACCAGAACTGCGGCCAGCCGCCCACCAGCAGGACGGCGGGACCCGAGCCGCCCGTGACGGCGTGCAGGGAGAGGTCGCCCAGGTCGTAGCGGTTGCTCCGGAACCGTTCGCCGAAGCCGCTCGGCAGGTCGGGCACCGCGGCGACGGTACCGAAGCCGGTCACGGGCGCTGCCGGGACAAGGGTCATGGTTTCCTCCGGGGAGTAGTGAACCACCTGAGCCGGTTCGCAACGTAACAGAGCCCGGCTGAACCGGCTAGTGTGGTTCCGATGGCGGTCGGAGGATGCGGCAGCAAGGGAGTGGGATGGGCGCGGATGCCGAGACGCAGCCCCTGTGTCTTCGCTTCACCAAGACCGCGACGGCACGAGCCGCCGCGAGGCCGAAGGAGTCCCTGCTGCGTCCGCCGGACCTCGCCCAGTGGCTCCTCGCCGCGGGGCTTGGCGAGCAACTGCCGAAGGTGGACGAGGAGTTGCTGCGGGAGGCGCGGGAACTCCGGGAGGCGATCTACCGTGCGGCCCGGGCCGTCGCGGACGCGGCCCCGCCCGCCGAGGCGGACCGGGACCGCATCAACGCCTGGGCCGGCCGCAACGACGCCTTCCGCGTGCTCGACGGCACCGGCGCCGCCTGGCGCTTCCCGGGCGCATCGCCGGCGCGGTCCGCTCTGGCGGTGCTGGCCGGCGACGCGGTCGACACCCTCGGCGGTGTCAGGGCCGGCACGGTCAAGGTCTGCGCGGGGAGCGGCTGCGTGGCGGTATTCCTCGACACCACCCGCGGCCGGTCCCGCCGCTGGTGCTCGATGGGCACCTGCGGCAACCGGGCCAAGAAGGACGCCATGCGCGTGCGGCACGAGCGGTGACGTCGCACAGGGCCGCGCTCACGGGTGTCCGCTTCATCGGATCGACGACCGCATCCCTCGACGACCGCCCCCACGAGCCCTCATCCCCGGGGCCGCTCGACGGGGAGCCGGGGGTGGCGTGCGGAGGCGTGCGGCGGAGTCGGCCGTGGACCCACGGCTTGCGGCGGGACGACTCCGAGTCCCGGTTCCCGGTGAGTCAGCCCTTGAACGTGCCGCCGTACTCCGCCGGGACCAGGTCCGCCTGTTCGGCGCCGCTCCCGATCAGGGCGAGGATCGCCTCGGCGACGCCCTCGGGCGACTGCGGCCGCAGCCCGCTGGAGGCCTCCATCCGCCGCGCGTCCTCGACGCTGCCGCGGACCGTCCCGACGAACTCGGTCTCGGTGATCGAGGGGAACATCAGCGACACGGTGATGCCGGAGTCCGCGAGTTCGGCGCGGGCGATGGCCGAGAGCTTCTGCAGAGCCGCCTTGGAGGCGGCGTACGCACCGGACCCGGGCAGCGTCGACCAGGTGATGCCGGAGCTGACATTGACGACGGCCCCGCTCCCCTGCTCACGCATCGCCGGGAGGACCGCCTGCATGACGACCAGAGGGGCGAGGAGGTTGAGTTCGAGCAGCGCCCGGAAATCGTCGGGGTCGATGGCATCGACGGTGGCCTGCAGCCCCTGGCCCGCGTTGTTCACCAGGACGTCGATACGCCCGAACTTCTCGACCGCGGCCCGTACGGCCGCCTCCACCTGCGCCCGGTCCGTCACATCGCACGGCACGGCCAGGGCCACCGCCTCGCCGAGTTCCCCGGCGAGGCGCCGGATACGCTCCTCGCGTCGCGCGAGGAGCACCACGCGCGCGCCGGCCAGGGAGGCGGCTCGCGCGGTGGCGGCCCCGATACCCGACGACGCTCCGGTCACCAGCACTACGGCTCCGTCGACATCCATGAACGGTTCCTCCTCTGTGGGCCGGGGAGACTCCCCGGAAGCAAGGACAAGGGCGTCAGGGCGCCCCGTACACTCCACTTCGAAACTATCACACGATAGCTATCGCGTAACAGGAAAGGCGCCGTCACGGTATGAGCGATGCCGAAGCCTCCGGTCTCCCCGAGCTGGCCGACCTGGTCTTCGCCGTGGGGCGGCAGCTGCGCCCCCCGACCGACCCTGAGTTCGAGCCGTGCACACCGATCGAGATCAGCGTCATGCGGTTCGTCCACCGCAACCCCGGCACCTCCGCCCGTGCCGCCTCCGAGGCGACGCTGCTCCCGTCGAGCAACTTCAGCCGCGTACTGCGGGGCCTGGAGAAAAGGGATCTGGTGGACCGCGTCGTGGACGAGCGCAGCGCCCGCGGCGTGCGCCTGTATCCCACGGAGAAGGCCCGCCGGAATCTGGGCTACCTCCACGACAACTGGGAGCAGACCCTCCGGGGCATCGTCGACGACCCCGCCGCGATCGAGATCGTCAACGCCACCCTCCGGCGCATCGAGGACGAGCTCATCGCCCGGCGCCGCGGCCCGGACCACAAGGGCGACCGATCCGCCTAGGCGGCGTCTTCGGCGACCGGCGGCGCGGGCGGGTACCCGACCCCGGCGGCCGGTGGGTCTGCGGTGTCCTGACCAAGTTCCGGCACTCGCGCTCCGGTCGGCGCACGGGCGGCGTCCGGTCGAGGACCGTCCCCGTACGCCGTGGCGGACGGAGCCTCAGCCCGGGTCGGAGGGAAGCGCGTACAGCTCGGGGAGGTTGACCACGATGGCCTCCTGGGTGCTGCGGGCGATGACCACCACGGCCTCGGTCCCCGGGTCCGGGTTCTCCTCGCGATGCGGGACGAAGGGCGGTACGAAGATGTAGTCCCCCGGTCCGGTCCGCAGCCGGATCTCCTCGGGCTCGGTGCCGCTGTCGTCGAGGAAGACGAACTCCGGGTGCCCGCTCACCACGTAGATGGCGGTCTCGGAGGCTCCGTGGTGGTGGTTGGAGGAGGCCGTCGCCGGGGCCACGTGGGTCTGGCCCATCCACAGCTTCTCCGAGCCCACCGTGCTCCCGCTGACCGCGGCGAACCGGCGCATGCCGCCGGTCTGCGCGGTGTCGCCGTCCAGGGCGTCGGCGCGGATGTGGTGCAGCCGGGCGCGCAGCGGCGCCACCGGTCCCGTCCCGCCGGGCGGCTCGTGCAGATGCGGATGGAAGCCTTCGCCCGGGTTCGTCAGGGACTCGCTCATGGCGAGGACGCTAGAACCGTCCGGAAAAGGATGTCAAGAGGTGTCCATTACGGTTCACCTGCGGCAATCCTGCCGCAATGAAGGAGTGGACCGCATGGAGAAACCTCCGCCGCCGCCCCGGCTGCGGCATCATGGGGCGCATGCATATCTCCGCGAA
This sequence comes from Streptomyces sp. SCSIO ZS0520, assembly GCF_025643355.1. Classification (NCBI taxonomy): domain Bacteria; kingdom Bacillati; phylum Actinomycetota; class Actinomycetes; order Kitasatosporales; family Streptomycetaceae; genus Streptomyces; species Streptomyces sp. SCSIO ZS0520. Next base: position 1,381,671 of record NZ_CP092644.1, read on the forward strand.
GGCGGACTACGCCACGCGCGCTCTCCTCGAGATAGCCGGTGCTCCGGACCGCCCGTTGACCTGTGAGGCCATCGCCTCCTCGCAGGAGATCCCGTTCCGCTTCCTGAAGTCCGTGGTCGGCGAGTTGCGCCGGGCCGGTCTGGTGCGCAGCCAGCGCGGCTGCGAGGGCGGCTACTGGCTCGGCCGCCCGGCCGAGGAGATCTCCCTGCTCGATGTGGTGCGTGCGGTGGACGGCGAGGTGCTCACCCTGCGCGGTGAGACCCCGGCCGGCCTCGACTACCCGGGCGCCGCCCGCGGCCTGCCCGGGATCTGGCGCCGGGTGGAGGCCGGTGCCGCGGCCGTCCTCGGCGGCGTGACCCTCGCGGCGCTGCTGCCCGAGGGCGCCGCCGAGACCCGGAGCGGGGTCGCGTGAACGAAGCCGCCGAACCGTCCGCCGGCCCCGCGCCCGACGGGGCAACAGCGCTCGAAGTCGTCGAGTACACCGACCCGTTGTGCCCCTGGTCCTGGGGCTCCGAGCCGGTCTTCCGGCAGCTGCGCGCCGGGCTCGCGGGGCGCGCCCGCTGGCGACGCGCCTACGCGATCCTCTTCGACGAGGACGAGGAGCCGGCCCCCGACCCGGCCGCCGAGACCGCCTGGTACGAGGGTTACGTCGCGGAGATCGCCGCGCACACCGGGGCGCCCCGCGCGGACCGGCTGCGCCGGGTGGCGGCCAGCTCCTGGCCCGCCTCGCAGACCGCCGCGGCGGCCGAACTCCAGGGCCCCCAGGTGGCCGAGCGGGTGCTGCGGCGGCTGCGTGAGACGGTCTTCGTGCTCGGCGTCCCGGCCGACACCCCGGAGTCGGCGCTCGCCGCCGCCCGCGGCGTCCCCGGCCTGGACGCCGACCGGCTCGCCGCCGACGCGGCCTCGCCCGCGGTGCGCGCCCGGGTCGCCGCCGACCGGGCCGAGGCCCGCCGTCCGGTGCCCGAGGTGCGCGAGGCCGCCGACGGCTCGCCGCACCCGGGCGCCGCCAAGGAGACCCCGGACGGCGAACTGCGGTACGCCCTGCCCACCTTGCTCTTCCGCAGCGGCGACCGGTACCGGGCGGTTCCCGGGCGGCGCGGCTGGGCGGAGTACGCGGCGGCCGTCGCGAGCCTCTGCCCGGAACCGCTCGCCGCGCCCGCCCCGCTCGCCCCCGCCGCCGCGCTGGCCCGCTTCGCCACCCTCACCGGACCGGAGGCGGCGGTGCTGACGACCGGGTCCTGGCCGCCGCCGGACGCGGTCCGCCAGGAGACCGCGGGCGGCCCGCTCTGGCTGCACCCCTCGGAGGCCGCGGCCCGGCCCGGATTCGCCCCGGAGCCCGGCCCGCACCTGTGAGCTGCGGGAAAGGCGACGGCCTCGCGCATCCCGAGCAATGAGACACCCATAGGTGTCCATTGACAGCGGGGAGGGCCGCCCGCAGGATATGCGGCATGCACCCGACCCATCCCGGTGTGGAGTGCCGCTACGTGGACCTGCGGCGCACCTCCAGCGCCCTCTGTCGCTGACCGACCGTCCACGCCGCCCCGGCGGCCGACGCCCGCTTCCCGGACCGCCCCGGTCCGTCCTTCCGCGCCCCGTGTCCCAGGGGTTGCCGAACCGTCGCCCCGTTCCCCGGACGAGGTCCTCCCGCGAGGTCCCCCGTACCGGAGTCCTGCCGCACGCCCCGGCGCGTACCACCCGTGCCCCGGCCGCGGCTTGAGCGGTGGCACCCGCTCTGCCGCCGTGTCCCCTTCGCGGCCCGGTCCGTCACAGAAAGCTCCCGCCACCATGCCTGGACCCGTCACGCCCCGCCGCCGTCCCCTGCGCCCCGCGGCCCGCGCCACCGCCCTCGGCGCCGCCCTGGCCGCACTGCTCGTGCCCTCGCTCACCGCCTGCGGCGGGGACTCCTCCTCCGCCGCCCAGAACTCCACCCTCAAGTGGGCGACTTCCTCCTTCCCCGCTCACTGGGACCCGGTGGTCGGCGGCAGCGGCGCCCAGTTCCGCGCGCTCGCCCTCACCTACGCCTCGCTGACCCGGGTGAACGAGAAGGGCGACGCGGTCCCGGACCTCGCCGAGAGCTGGAAGTACAACGCCAAGGGCGACCAGGTGACCTTCCGGGTGCGCTCCGGGCTGAAGTTCAGCGACGGCGAGCCCGTGGACGCCGCGGCCGTCAAGGCCGCCGTCGAACGCGCCAAGAAGCAGAAGAACTCCGCGCTCTTCGGCGACCTCACCTCGATCAGGTCGGTGGAGGCCAAGGGCCAGGACGCGGTGGTGCACCTGACCCAGGTCGACTACCAGATACCGCAGTTGCTCGGCGAGCGGGTGCTCCAGATCGCCAGCCCCAAGGCCGCGGAGAAGCCCGCCGCGCTGGACCAGAACCCGGTCGGCGCGGGCCCCTTCACCGTCACCCAGGTCATCCCCGGCACCAAGGCGGTGCTGAAGAAGAACCCGGACTACTGGGACGCGAAGAACATCCACATCGACAAGGTCGAGCTGACCTCGGCCCCGGACGCCTCCACCGTGGTCTCCGGACTGCGCACCGGCGTCTACAACTTCGCCGACATCGACCCCCGGCAGGCCGGGGAGGCCAAGAAGGCCGGGCTCGACGTCTTCGTGCAGCCCGGCTACAACGCCGCCAACATCAGCCTCAACGTCAACAAAGCGCCCTTCGACGACGACAAGGTGGTGGACGCGGTCCGGTACGCCGTCAACCGCAAGGAGTTCGTCGACAAACTGACCTTCGGCTACGGCAAGTCCACCGACCAGCCCTTCCCGCCCGGCTACATCGCCTACGACCCGGGCTCCGCCGAGAAGTACCCGTACGACCCCGCCGCCTCGCGCAAGCTGCTCGCCGAGGCCGGGTACGAGCCCGGCGAACTCAAGCTCAAGCTCGTCATCCCGGCCGAGGACCCGGCCGCCGAGATCGTGCAGTCCCAGCTGGCCGAGGTCGGCATCAAGGTCACCATCAAGATCGACAAGAACTGGGCGACGCCGTTCTTCGCCAAGGATCTCGCCTTCTCGCTCTACTCCACCACCGGACGCGACTCCGCGGTGCAGACCCTCACCGCCCACTTCGGCCCGGACGGACCGCTCAACCTCAGCTCGCCCTACCAGCCTTCGGGCTTCCCGCGGGCGGTCGCCGAGGCCCGCCGCACCCCCATCGACGACCCGCGGTACGCCGCGAAGCTGCGGGCCGCCACCCGGGCCGGGCTGGACACCAAGGCGCTGGTCTTCACGTACTCCTCGCCGAACCTCTTCGCCAAGAGCAGCCAGATCTCCGCTCTGCCGAAGAACCCCGCTCACCTGAACTGGACCGGCGTGACCATCGGCGGCAACTGACCGAGGGGTCCCCTCAACTCCCGCCGCCTACCGCCCTGTTCACCGTCGTCCCGCTTCTCGCAGAGAGGAGGCCTCCCGTGCCGAAGAGCCTCACCGCACCGATCCCCGCGGACCTCCCGGCGGCCACCGCGCCGGACAGCGGCGACCATCCGCCGCCCCGGACCGGGGCGGGCCCCCGCACCCGCCGCGCGCTCGGCCGGCTCGCGGCGGTCCTCGCCCGTACCGTCGCCGTCTTCGTCCCCGTCTTCCTGGTGGCCACCTTCGTCACCTTCGCCCTGCGCTCGCTCAGCGGGCTCAGCCCGGCCCGGCTCCAACTCGGCGAGGAGGCCACCCCGGAGGCCATCGCCCGGGTGGAGGCCGAATGGGGCCTGGACCGGCCCTTCTTGACCCAGTACGGGGACTGGATCACCGGCGTGCTGCACGGTCAGCTCGGCCGGAGCTGGTCCAACGGCGCCGACATCTCCACCCTGATCGGCCTCGGCCTCGGGGTCAGCCTCTCCATCGCCTTCCTGGCCCTGCTGCTCGGCGGCGTCCTCGGCTTCCTGCTCGGCACCCTCGCCGCGCTGAAGCCGCGCAGCCTGCTCGACCGCGGCGTCACCGGCTTCGTCACCGTGTTCTCGGTGATGCCCGCCTTCGTGGTCGGCATCGTCCTGGTCACCGTCTTCGCCGTCGGCCTCGGCCTCTTCCCCTCGGCGGGCTATGTCCCGCTCGCCGAGGGCGGTTTCGGCCCCTGGCTCTCCCATCTGATCCTGCCCGCCCTCGCGCTCAGCTTCGACGTGGTCGCCGACGTGGCCCGCCAGCTGCGCTCCGGCCTGATCGCCGCCTACCGCGAGAACTACGTGACCGGCGCGCTGGTACGGGGCCTCGGCCCGCGGCGGATCTTCTTCGGCCACGTACTGCGCAATGCCCTCGGCCCCGCGCTCGCCACCCTCGGCCTGAAGTTCCCCGCCCTGGTCGGCGCCTCGGTCGTCACCGAGTGGATCTTCGGGCTCCAGGGCTTCGGGCGCTTCGCCAACGACTCCGCGCAGAGCGGCGACGTCCCCGCCGTCCAGGGCGTCCTGGTGGTCTCCATCGCCCTGGTCGTCTCCTTCAACCTGGTGGTCAACCTCGTGCTCGCCCGCCTCACCCCGGCCTCCCAGCGGGGGGTGTGACCGTGCGCCGCCGCCTCTGGTCCCTCGCCTCGGGCCGCTCGGCCCTGATCGTCCTCGCCCTGGTCGCGCTGCTCGCCCTGCTCGGGCCGCTGCTCGCCCCGCAGGACCCGCTCGCCCAGAGCGGGAACACCCTGGCCGACCCGTCCGGCGCCCACTGGCTGGGCACCGACTACCTCGGCCGGGACGTGTTCAGCCGCCTCCTGGACGGCTCCCGGGTCAGCGTCCTCGGCGCCCTGGAGGTCACCCTCACCGCGCTGGTGACGGGCGCCGTCCCCGGCATCCTCTCGGTGTACCTGGGCCGGGTCTTCGAGTGGGTCACGCTCCGGCTCACCGACACCCTGGTCGCGCTGCCGTTCCTGCTCTTCGCGGTCGCCGTGATCGCGCTGCTCGGCAACGGCCTGACCCAGGCCATGCTGGTCACCGGAGTCCTCGTCTCGCCGCTCTTCTACCGGGTCTCCCGGGCCGCCACCCTCGCGGTCGCCCGCTCCCCCTACGTCGAGGCCGCGTTGCTCTCCGGTGCCTCGCTGGGCTGGATCGTGCGCCGCCATGTCTGGACCAAGGTGCTGCCGCCGCTGGCCATCGCGCTCGCGCAGACCCTCGGCACCGGCTTCGTCATCGTCTCCAGCCTCACCTTCCTCGGCATCGGCGTCCAGCCGCCCGAACCGACCTGGGGCGGCCTGCTCGCCTCCGACCTCGGCTACCTGGGCCACCAGCCCTGGTCCCCGGTGCCCCCGGCGCTGCTCATCACCGGCACCGTCCTGGCCGCCAACCTGCTCGCCGACGCGATCCGCGACGTCTCCGGCGAGGCCGGACACGCCGTGGCACGCCGTCCCGCCCCGCCCGGCAAGACCCCCGCCGCCCCCGCCGGAGGTGCCCGATGACCACCCTCTCCCGCCGGTCGGCCCCGGAGGCCGCCCCGGCCCCCGCGACGGAACCGGAGCCGTACAGGGCCCCCGATCCGGCCCCGCCCGTCCTCGCCCTGGACGGCGTACGGATCACCGACCGGGCCACCGGCCGCGAACTCGTGCACGGCATCGGCTTCACGCTCGCGGCGGGCCGTACGGTCGGCATCGTGGGCGAGTCCGGCAGCGGCAAGACGCTGACCTGCCGCGCCGCCCTCGGCATCCTGCCGCCGCACTTCGCGGTCTCCGGCGGCCGGATCGAGATCGACGGCAGCGACATCGCCGGCTTCACCCCGGCCCGGTGGACCGCACTGCGCGGCACCACCCTCGGCGCCGTCTTCCAGGACCCGGCCTCCTACCTCAACCCCTCGCTCCCGGTGGGCCGGCAGATCGCCGAGGTGCTGCGGGTCAAGCGCGGGCTGACCCGCCGCGAGGCCCGGCGCCGGGTGCCGGAACTGCTCCGCCAGGTCCAGCTGCGCGAGCCCCGGCTGGTCGCCGGGCAGTACCCGCACGAGCTGTCCGGCGGCATGCTCCAGCGCATCCTGATCGCCACCGCGCTCGCCGCCGGGCCCCGCCTGCTCATCGCCGACGAGGCGACCACCGCCCTGGACGTCACCGTGCAGGCCGAGATCCTCGACCTCCTCGCCGACCTGCGCGAGGAGACCGGCCTCGCCCTGGTGGTCGTCTCGCACGACCTCGCCGTGGTCGCCCAGCTCTGCGACGAGGTCCTGGTGATGCGCCGAGGCGAGGTGGTGGAGCAGGGCCCCGTCCAGGAGGTCCTGCACCGCCCGCGGCACCCGTACACCCGGCTGCTGCTGAGCGAGCACGAACAGTACGGCCTGGAACGCCTGCTCGGACCGGAGGACCCGGCGGACGCCGGGGCCCCCGCCCGGGACGACGACGAGGAGAAGGTCCTGTGAGCACCCCCGCCGAACCCGCCGGACCCGCCGGACCCGCCGCCCCGGTGCTCGCGGTCAGCGGCCTCGACGTCCACCACGGCCTGCGCGGACGGCGCCGCCAGGTGCTGCGCCGGGTCTCGCTGAGCGTCGCGCCCGGCGAGACCCTGGGCCTGATCGGGGAGACCGGCTCCGGCAAGTCCACCCTGGCCCGTGCCGTACTCGGACTGGTCCGGCCCACCGCGGGCTCGGTCCTGATCGACGGCGAGGACGTCACCGGGTACGACCGCCGCCGCTGGCGCGCGCTGCGAAGGAGCGGCCTGGTCGGCTACGTCTTCCAGGACCCGCTGCGCAGCCTCGACCCGGATCTGACGATCGGCCAGTCGCTGGCCGAACCGCTCCTCGTGCGCGGGGTGCCGCGCGCCGAGGCGGCCGAGCGGGCCCGGGCCTTCCTGCCCCGGGTCCGGCTGGAGGCGGACCTGCTCGACCGGCTGCCCGGTGCGCTCTCCGGCGGCCAGCGCCAGCGGGTCGCGGTGGCCCGCGCCCTGGTCACCGAACCCCGCCTGGTGCTCCTGGACGAACCGGTCAGCGCCCTGGACTCGGCCAACCGCGTCGGCGTCCTGGAGATCCTGCGGGAGCTGCGCGCCTCGGGCACCTCCCTGGTCTTCATCTCGCACGACCTCGGCTCGGTGGCCGGGGTCGCCGACCGGATCGCCGTCCTCCACCGGGGCGCACTCGTCGAGACCGGCCCCGCCCGGGACCTGGTCCGCCGCCCCGTCCACCCCTACACCCGCCTGCTCGTCGGCTCCGCGCCCACCCTGCGCGGCGCCCCCGCCGACCGTGCCGCCCGCGCGAAGCTCCGCGCCCTGCTCGACGCCTGACACCCGAACCGCCGTTCCCGGGGGCGAACCGCCCGCGCCCCGCCCTCACGGAAGAGAGACCCCGCCATGTCCCGCAAGCTGCATCTCGCCCTGCACCCGTACGGAGTCGGCGGCCCCGGCCAGCACGGCCTGTGGAAGGACCCCCGGGTCGCCAAGGACGCCAGCATCGACATCGGCTACTACCTCCGGCAGGCCGAGGCCGCCGAACACGCCCTGTTCGACGCCCTGTTCATCGTGGACAGCCAGTTCATCAACGCCACCTACCCGCCGCACTACCTCAACCGCCTGGAACCGCTCACCCTGCTCTCCGCGGTCGCCGTCCGCACCCGCCACCTCGGCCTGGTCGGCACCGCGAGCTCCACCTACAACTCCCCCTTCAACCTGGCCCGCCGCTTCGCCTCGCTGGACCACATCAGCGGCGGCCGGGCCGGCTGGAACGTGGTCACCAGCTTCGACACCGGCACCGCCCGCAACTACGGCCTGGACGAGCACCTCGACTACACCACCCGCTACGGCCGCGCCCTGGAGTCCGTCGAGGTGGTCCGCGGACTGTGGGACTCCTACGAGGACGACGCCTTCCCCGCCGACCCCGAGCGCGGCCTCTTCCTCGACCCGGACAAGCTGCACGCCCTGGAGCACCGCGGCGAGCACTTCAAGGTGGCGGGCCCCCTCAACCTCTCCCGCTCCCCGCAGGGCCAGCCGGTCATCTTCCAGGCCGGTGTCTCCGAGGAGGGCCGCGACCTGGCCGCCCGGGTCGCCGAGGGCATCTACGCGCCGGGCGGCTCGCTCGCCCAGGCCCAGGAGTACTACGCGGACATCAAGCGCCGTACCGCCGCCCACGGCAGGGACCCCGAGCACATCAAGATCTTCATCAACGGCGGCCCGGTGGTCGCCGCCACCGACGAGGCCGCCCGCCTCCGGGAGCGGGAGATCTTCGAGGAGGACAACGACCTGGAGCGCAGCCTCGCCCTGCTCGGCCGCTCCTTCGGCGCCTACGACTTCACCGGGCACGACCTGGACGCGCCCTTCCCCGACATCGCCCACCTCGCCGAGAAGGGCGGCAGGACCGCCGCCGCGAAGATCATCGAGCGGGCCCGCACCGAGAACCTGACCCTGCGCCAAGTCGTCGCCTCCGCCTCGGAGTTCAGGCGCTCACCGTTCGTCGGCGCGCCCGCCACGGTCGCCGAGACCATCGAGAAGTGGTTCGCCGCCGGCACCTTCGACGGCATCAACCTCGCCTTCCGCACCTTCGAGGAGCTGGACCTCTTCGTGGACGGCGTGGTCCCGCTGCTCCAGGAACGCGGCCTGTTCCGCACCGAGTACGAGGCCGACACCCTGCGCGGCAACCTCAGCCTGCCGGTGCCGGAGAACCGCCACACCGCCGCCCGCCGCGCCGCACAGGGCTGAGGCGGTGGCCGTGACCCCGCCCGCCCCGCGCCTGCGGCTCGGCTTCCTCACCCATGTCCAGGGCCGCGACGAGGACCCCGCCCGCACCTACCGGCAGGCCCAGGAGCTGTTCGTCGCCGCCGACGAACTCGGCTTCGACACCGGCTGGGTCGCCCAGCACCATGTGCCGCTCGGCGGCGGCGGCCTCTCCTCGCCCTGGACCTTCCTCGCCCACGCGGCCGCCCTCACCCGCCGCATCCGGCTCGGGACGGCGATCACCGTACTGCCGCTGGAGGACCCGCTCCGGCTCGCCGAGGACGTGGCCACCGTGGACACACTCAGCGGCGGCCGGGCCGAACTCGGCGTCGGCAGCGGCTCCCACCCGGACGAGTACGCGGCCTTCGGGCGGCCCGAACTCGCCGCGGACCCGGTGCGCCGCCGCGAGGTGACCACCGAGCACCTGGCCGTGCTCCGGGACGCCCTGGCCGGACGCGAGAGCGGCGCCACCGGCTTCCGTGTCCAGCCCGCGCCCGGCGACTTCGCCGGGCGGATCTGGCAGGGCGTCTTCAGTGCCCGCGGCGCGGAGCACGCCGCCGGGGCCGGCTCCCAACTCCTGCTCAACCGGGCCGCGTACGGCTTCGACGAGCCCACCGACGAGGTCCAGCGGCCCTGGGCACAGGCCTACCTCGCCGCCTGGCGGCAGCCGCACCCGCCGCGGATCGGGCTCTCCCGCTTCGTCTTCCCGGCCGCCGACCGGCGCACCGCCCTGGACCGCATCGCACAGGACGTGCACCAGGCGGCGTTGCGGATGGCGGAGCGCGGCACCTTCCCCCGCGGTCTGGACACCGCGGAGGCACTGCGCCGCTTCCACTGCTTCTACGGGGCTCCCGAGGACATCGTCGCCGCGCTGGCGGGCGAGCGGGTGCTGCCGCTGGCCACCGACCTCATCGCCCAGTTCAACCCGGCCGTCCCCGGCCACGACGCCGCCCTGCGGGCCCTGGAGCTGCTCGCGACCGAGGTCGCTCCCGCCCTCGGCTGGCGGCCCGCCCCCGACCCCACCCCCACACCGGCAGGAGCCCCGGCATGAGCGCGTACACCGACCACCCCACCCCCGAGGGCCTGCTCGTCCGCGGCACCGTCCTGATCGTCCCCGGCCGGGGCGAGACCCGTGCCACCTACGACCGGCTCGGCCGCCGCCTCGGCGCCGACGCCTGGCGGGTCCGCGTCCTCGACGCACCCGCCACCGACCCGGACGGCTGGGCCACCGCCCCCGCCCGCCTCGGCACCCGGCTCAGCGAAGCCCTCGCCGGGATCGGCGCCGCCGGCGACGCGGCCGAGGAGGCGCGGGCGAGCCCCGCACGCCCGCTCGTCCTGCTCGGCGCCGACACCGGAGCCGCCGCCCTCGCCGCCCTGCTCGCCGGTCCCGAACTGCCCGCAGCCGCCCGCCCGGACGGCGTGGTCCTCGCCGGTCTGCCCGCGCCCGGCACCGCCGCGGCCCCCGCCACCGCGCACGACTGGGACGCCGAACTGGAGGTGCGCACCGCCTGCCCCACCCACCGCGGGCGGCTCACCGACGACGCGGGTGTCCACCGAGGCGCCCTCGACAGCCCGGTCCCGGCAGCTCTGCTGAGCGCCGCCTACGAGGGTGATCCGGGCGTCCCGGCGCTGCTCCTGACCGGCGACGCCGACCCTCTGGGAGACCCCGCCGCGCTCGCCCGCACCGCCGCGTCCCTCTCCCGCGCCCGCCTCGCGGTGGTCCGCGGCGCCCACCACGACGTGCTCAACGACCTCCAGCACCGCGCCGTCGCCGCCGAGATCGTCACCTTCCTGGAAACCCTGCGCAACGGACTCGTACCGCTCGTCGCGGTCGAGTCCAGCACCTGGTGAACCGCACCCCGGCCCCGAACTCCCGGAACCGCACCCGCCCCGAACGACCCGAGAGCCTTACCCGCCCCGAACAACCAGAGTCGTACCGCTTCGCACGACCCGAGCCGTATCCCGCCCCGAACCGGAAGGCCCCACATGGCCGTCGTCCTGTCCGTCTCCGGCAGCCCCTCCGCCACCTCCCGCACCGCCCGCCTGCTCCGCCACCTGGACAGCAGGCTCGCCGCGCAGGGCCACGAGGTGATCCCGCTGGACGTCCGCACCCTGCCGCCCGAGGCGCTGCTCGGCGCCGACTTCGGGCACCCCGCACTCGTCGAGGCGGCGGCGCTCTTCGCCCGCGCCGACGGCGTGATCATCGGCACCCCGGTCTACAAGGCCGCCTACTCGGGACTCCTCAAGGCACTGCTCGACCTCCTGCCGCAGTACGCGCTGGAGGGCAAGACCGTGCTCCCGCTGGCCACCGGCGGCAGCACCGCCCACGTCCTGGCGATCGACTACGCGCTGCGCCCGGTGCTCAGCTCGATGGGCGCCGCGCACATCGTCCAGGGCTGGTTCACCCTGGACCGCGACCTGGCCGTCGACGACACCGGCCACCTGCGGATAGCCCCCGAGGCCGCCGCCCAACTCGGCCGCGTCACCGACCAGTTCGCCGGGGCGCTGGGCGCGGGGACCACCGTCCTGGCCGGCGGCTGACGGGGGCGGGGCCGCGCTACGCCCCGGCCTCGGCAGCCTCCGTGTTCTCCATGAACGCGACGAGGCTCCGGGGGCGCATGTCGGTCCAGTTCTTCTCGATGAACTCCAGGCACGCGTCCCGGCTCTCCTCGCGGAGGGCGGTCTCCCAGCCCGCCGGAACCTCGGCGAACGTCGGCCACAGGGAGTGCTGGCCCTCGGAGTTCACGAGGACGTGGTAGGTGCCGTCCGGGTCCTCGAACGGGTTCGTCATGAGGTTTCTCCTTCGCGGTTCTCAGGTGCTTCGACTGCCTCGGCGGTCCGGGCCGCCTCGGTTGCTTCGGTTGTTGTCGCCATTGCTTCAGTTGTCGCCGTCGCTTCGGTTGTCGCCGTCGCTCCGGTCGCTCCGGTCAGGGCGTTGAGCTGCTCGTCGATGATCGCGCCGATGCGGGAGAGTGCGTCCGGCGCGGCCATGAACCTGTGCTCGCAGGCGATTTCGTGCACATGGATCCCGCCCTTCACATAGGGGTCCCACTCCTGCGGCGCGTGTTCCGCCGCCTCGGCGCCCTCGGTGGAGGCGAAGAACAGCACCTCGCCGTGGAAGGTGTCCGGCACATAGGCGTTGCGGATCCTGGAGTTGTTGACGAGCACGTCCCGGAGCGCGGTGATCTGCTCCTCCCCGAGACTGGCGAGCGCGCTGCCCTCCTCCCGGAACACCTCCATCACGGCGTCGAGCCGCAGCGGTCCCCCGCCGAGTCGGCCGCGGTCCACGCCGATGAACTCCAGCAGACCGGCGAGCACTTCCTGCTGATCGGGCAGGTACTCCTCCTGTTCCTCGCCGCCGGGGTAGGCGTCCAGTATCGCCAGGAAGTCGACGTCCAGCCCCTGGTCCTGGGCCAGGGTGGCGATCGCGTGCGCGATATTCCCGCCGACCGACCAGCCCAGCAGGCGGTAGGGACCGTCCGGTTGGACCGTCCGCATGTGCTGGAGGTAGTCCCGCGCCATCTCCTCCACGGAGGCGGGGAGCGGCTGCGGTCGGGCGATCCCCCGGGCCTGGAGTCCGAACACCGGTTGTCCGGGGTCGAGTTGGCGGATCAGCCCGGAGTAGCACCAGCTCAGTCCGCCGCCGGGATGTACGCAGAACAGGGCGGGGCGGTCCCCCTTCTCCCGCAGCGGGAGCAGGACCTCCCAGGCGGTGCGGGCGGGGTCGGGGCCATCGAGGCGTTGGGCGAGTCCGGCGGGGGTCGATGCCTCGAAGAGGGCGCGGATCTCCAACTCGACTCCCAGAACGGAACGTACGCGGCTCACCAACCGCGTCGCCAGCAGCGAATGCCCACCCAACTCGAAGAAGCCGTCGTCCACCCCCACCCGGGCAACCCCCAGCACCTCGGCGAAGACCTCACACAACACCTCCTCCCGCCACGACCGCGGACCACGCGAATCCGCCGAACCCGCCACCACCGCAACCGGCAACGCCCCCCGATCCACCTTCCCGTTCCGCGTCAACGGCACCTCGTCCAACACCATCACCACCGACGGCACCATGAACCCCGGCAACCGCCCCCTCAACCACCCACGCACCTCAGAAGCCACCAACACCCCACCAGGCACCGGCACCACATACCCCACCAGACCACCGCCCGGCACACCCCCCTGCACCACCACAGCCCGCCCCACCAACGGATGCGAACCCAACACCACCTCCACCTCACCCAACTCCACCCGGAAACCACGCACCTTCACCTGGTCATCCGCACGCCCCACAAACTCCAGAGCACCGTCAGCACCCCACCGGACCAAATCCCCGGTGCGATACATCCGCGCACCCACCCCACCGAACGGATCCGCAACGAACCGACCCGCCGACAGACCAGCACGCCCCCCATACCCCCGCGCCAACCCCACACCCGACACATACAACTCACCCACCACACCCGGAGCCACCACCCCCAACCACTCATCCAGCACATACACCCGGGAGTCAGGATTCGGGCGGCCGATCGGTACGGAGCCCTGTGCCGCCTCGGGCGCCGAGACGGGATGGCTGGTGGCCGCCACGGTGATCTCGGTGGGGCCGTAGAGGTTGACCAGCCGGGTCGAGGGGCAGCTGCGCAGGAGCCGTTCGACCGCATGGGGAGGGATCGCCTCGCCGCCGGTGAGGACCTGGCCCACCCCGGCCAGTGACTCCGGAGCCTCCTCCGCCACGAGCGCGAGCAGTCCGCTGCTGAGGTACAGGCAGGTGACCCCCTGGTCCGCGACGACCTGCCGCAGGGCCTCCACATCCGTCTCGCCCGGCGGCTGGACCACGATCGCCCCGCCGGTGAGCAGCGGCACCCACAGTTCGAGGGTCGAGGCGTCGAAGGCCGGGGGCGAGTGGAGGAGCATGCGTGCCCCGGCTCCGGTGTGCCAGGTCGCGTTCAGTGCGAGGCTCGCGACGCCCCGCTGGGTCACGCCCACACCCTTGGGCTCACCGGTGGAGCCCGAGGTGTACATGGTGTAGGCCAGGTTCTCGGGGTGCCCGTGCACCTCGGGGTCGTGCTCCGGTCCCCCGGTGGCGAAGGCCTCGTCGAAGGGCAGGACGGGTACGGCGGTGCGGTGCCCGCCGGTGGCCTGCTGATCCGTGAGGAGCAGACGGGCTCCCGCGTCGGCCATCATGTGCTCCCGGCGCTCCGCGGGGAACCGCTCCTCCAGCGGGAGGTACGAACCGCCCGCCTTGAGGACCGCGAGTACGCAGACGACGCTCTCCAGCGAACGTTCGAGCAACAGTGCCACGACGTCCCCGGGCCGGACCCCCCGGGACCGCAGCCGGTGTGCCAGCCGGTTCGCGCGGGTGTCCAACTCCGCGTAGCTGAGCTGCCGGTCGCCGTCGACCACGGCGAGGGCGCCGGGGGTGCGGGCGGCCTGGGCGCGGTACAGCTCGGGCAGGGGCGCCTCGGGCGGCGCGCTCACCGGGCCCTCGCGCCCGGCGGTGAGTCGGCGGCGTACGAGCGGATCGAGCAGGTCGGTCCGGCTGAGCCGCGTCTCGGGGGCATCGGCGACGGCCGTCAGCACACGGACGAGCCCGGCGCCCAGACTCTCGGCCAGGGCGGCGCTGAACAGACCGGCGCGGTACTCGATCGCCCCGGCGATCACCGTGCCCCGCTCCCCCGCGGGCGCGGGCCTGCGGTACGCGTGGAAGACCAGGTCGAACTTGGCCGGTCCGGCCGGGACCTGCTGGGGCGCCACCGTCAGTCCGCTGAGCTCCAGATCCGTACCGGGGTCGTTCTGGAAGGCCAGCATCACGCGGAAGAGCGGCTGCCGCGAGGAGGACCTGGCGGGCCGCAGCTCCTCCACCAGGCGCTCGAACGGAAGGTCCTGGTGGGCGTGTGCGGCGAGGTTCGTCTCGTGCACCCGGCCGAGCAGCTCACCGAAGGTCGGATCCCCCGAGGTGTCGCAGCGCAGTACGAGCGTGTTGACGAAGAAGCCGACCACCTCGTCGAGCGCGTCGTCGACGCGTCCGGCCACCGGGGTGCCGATGGGGATGTCCGTCCCCGAGCCCATCCGGGTCAGCAGCACCGCGATGGCCGCCTGGAGCACCATGAAGAGGGTCACGTCGTGGGCGGCGGCCAGCGCCTCCAGGCGGCGGAGCAGCTCGGCGTCGATGCCGAACTCCTCGGCCGCGTCCCGCGAGGACGCCTCGGCGCCCCGGGGCCGGTCCGCCGGCAGCGGGATCTCCTCCGGGAGGCCGTCCAAGGCCTCGGTCCAGTAGGCGAGTTGCCGCGCCAGGGGGCTCGTGGGGTCCTCGGCCTCGCTTCCGCTCCCGAGTAGTTCGCGCTGCCAGAGCGCGTAGTCCGCGTACTGCACCGGCAGCTCCGGCCAACCCGGCGCGCGCCCTTCGCGCCGCGCGGCGTACGCGCTGCTCAGGTCGCGGGTGAGCGGGCCCAGGGACCAGCCGTCACCGGCGATGTGGTGCAGCACCACGAGGAGCACGTGCTCGTCCGCGGCCTGCCGGAAGACATGGACGCGTACCGGTGCCTCGGTGGCCAGGTCGAACCGCCGTCCGGCCGCGGCGGCGAGCGCGGACTCCATCGCCTCCGCCTCGACGTCGGCGGTCTCCAACTCCATCCGCAGGTCCGCCGGATCGATGATCCGCTGCTGGGGTACGCCGTCGGTGGCCACGATGAGGGTCCGCAGGACCTCGTGGCGGGCCGTCACATCGGCGAGGGCGGCCCTGAGCGCCGCCAGGTCCAGGGCCCCGTGCAGGCGTACCGCCCAGGGCGAGTTGTAGACCGCCTCGGTGTCGGCCAACTGGTCCAGGAACCACAGCCGTTGCTGCGCGTACGAGAGCGGCAGCGGCTCGGGGCGCTCCCGTGCGCTCAGGGCGGCGCGGGCGGGTCCGGCGCCTTCCAGACGTTCGGCGAGTCCGGCGGGGGTGGAGGCCTCGAAGAGGGCGCGGATCTCCAACTCGACGCCGAGGACGGAACGTACGCGGCTCACCAACCGGGTCGCCAGCAGCGAATGCCCGCCCAGCTCGAAGAAGCCGTCGTTCACCCCCACCCGGGCAACCCCCAGCACCTCGGCAAAGACCTCGCACAACACCTCCTCCCGCCACGACCGCGGACCACGCGAATCCCCCGAACCCGCCACCACCGCAACCGGCAACGCCCCCCGATCCACCTTCCCGTTCCGCGTCAACGGCACCTCGTCCAACACCATCACCACCGACGGCACCATGAACCCCGGCAACCGCCCCCTCAACCACCCACGCACCTCAGAAGCCACCAACACCCCACCAGGCACCGGCACCACATACCCCACCAGACCACCGCCCGGCACACCCCCCTGCACCACCACAGCCCGCCCCACCAACGGATGCGAACCCAACACCACCTCCACCTCACCCAACTCCACCCGGAAACCACGCACCTTCACCTGGTCATCCGCACGCCCCACAAACTCCAGAGCACCGTCAGCACCCCACCGGACCAAATCCCCGGTGCGATACATCCGCGCACCCACCCCACCGAACGGGTCCGCCACAAACCGACCCGCCGACAGACCAGCACGCCCCGCATACCCCCGCGCCAACCCCGCACCCGACACATACAACTCACCCACCACACCCGGAGCCACCACCCCCAACCACTCGTCCAGCACATACACCCGGGTGTTCCAGACCGGTCGCCCGATGGGCACGACGGCCGTGGTCCCGGGCCCTCGGGGCTCCTCGGGCGAGCGCGGGGTGAACTCCCAGAGGGTGACGTCGACGGTGGTCTCGGTCGGGCCGTAGGAGTTGAACATCCGCCGACCGGCGGACCACTGCGCGACCAGTTCCGGGGGGCATGCCTCACCGGCGACGACCAGGGTCGCCTCCGCCGGGAGGCTGTTCTGCGGCAGCGTCGCGAGCGCGCCCGGCGGCAGCGTCAGATGGGTCAGCCGCCGCGCGCGGGCGAAGTCGGCCAGCTCCCGCCCGGTGGGCCGGGGTTCGGGTGCGAGGACCAGGGTCGCCCCGGAGAGCAGGCCCATGCACATCTCCCACATCGCGGTGTCGAAGCTCGGCGAGGCGAACTGCAGCACCCGGCTGCCCGGACCCACGCCCAGGTCGGCCATGTGCGCTCCGGCCAGAGCGGCGATACCGGCGTGGGTCACGGTGACGCCCTTGGGCCGGCCGGTGGAGCCCGAGGTGTAGATCACGTACGCGGCGTGGGACACGTCCAGCGGGCGGCGCGGGGCACAGGTGTCCCCTGCGGCGGGCCGGGCATGCCGGTCCGGCGCGTCCACCAGGATGCGGGCGGTGCCCGGCGGCAGTTCCGGCAGCTCCGAGGCGGTCGGCTCCGAGGTGGTCAGTACGCAGACGGGTGCGCTGTCGGCGAGCATGAAGGCGATCCGCGCGGCCGGGTACTCCAGGTCCACCGGGACGTAGACGGCACCGGCCTTGAACACCGCGAGCATGGCCACGACGAGGTCCGCGGAACGGGGCAGGGCCACCACGACCTTCCGCTCCGGTCCGGCGCCGTGGGCGAGGAGCACCCGGGCGAGCCGTTCGGCACGGGCGTCGAGCTCCTCGTAGGTGAGTTGGTCCGTGCCGTGCTCCACGGCGACGCCGCCGCCGAGCCGGGCCCGCGCGAAGAGGTCGGGCCACGGCAGGGCGGGGACGTCGCGGCGGGTCTCGTTGCGCCGGTTCAGGAGTTCGTGGCGCTCTCCCGGGAGCAGGACGTCGACGGCGCTCAGCCGGAGTCCGGGGTCCTCGGCGACCGCGGCGAGGACCTGGACGAACCGTGCGCCGAGCGCCTCGGCGGTCTCCGCCCGGAAGAGGTCGCTCGCGTACTCGACCGCCCCGGTCATCCCCGCGAAGCCGTCCGGGCCGCTGTGCTCGGTGAGGCTGAAGGTGAGGTCGAACTTGGCCGCGCCCAGCCGGACTTCCTCCGGCCGCACCCGCGTCCCGGCGAGGCTCGGGTGGGCGGCGGGGGTGTTCTGGAGCACCAGCATGACCTGGAACAGCGGGTGGTGGTCGAGGGAGCGCTCCGGGTTGAGCTCCTCGACCAGGCGCTCGAAGGGGAGGTCCTGGTGGGTGTAGGCGGCGAGGTCCGTCTCCCGGACGCGCTGGAGCAGGGTACGGAAGCTCGGGTCCTTGGAGGTGTCGGTGCGCAGCACCAGGGTGTTCACGAAGAAGCCGACCAGGTCCTGGAGGGCGTCGTCGGGGCGGCCCGCGATCGGCGTACCGAGGGGGATGTCGGTCCCGGCGCCGAGCCGGGTCAGCAGGGTGGCGAGCGCGGCCTGCGCCACCATGAACAGGGTGGCGTTCTCCCGTTCGGCCAGCGCGTGCAGCTTCCGCTGGAGGCCGGCGTCGAGGCGGAAGGTGGCCATCCCGCCCCGGTAGGTGGCCTCGGCGGGTCGCGGGTGGTCGGCGGGCAGGGCCAGGAGTTCCGGGATGTCCGCCAACTGCTGCCGCCAGTAGGCGAGTTGCTGTGCGTACAGGCCCTGCGGTGATTCCTCCGCGCCCAGCAGCTCGCGCTGCCACAGGGTGTAGTCCGCGTACTGCACGGGCAGTTCGGACCAGGCCGGTGCGCCTGATGCGCGCCGTGCCGCGTAGGCCTCGCTCAGATCCCGCAGCAGGGGCGCCATGGACCAGCCGTCACCGGCGATGTGATGGACGAGGACCAGCAGGACGTGCTCCTGCTCACCGGCGCTGAACAGCTCGGCGCGCAGCGGGATCTGCGACTCCAGGTCGAAGGTGCCGCGGACGGCGTGGGCCGGCCCGTCCGCTCGGTAGGTGTGCCGGGCGAGGAGCGGGCCCACCTCCTCGGGTGCGAGCACCCGCTGGTGCGGCGTCCCGTTCGTCTCCGGGAAGACGGTGCGCAGGCTCTCGTGGCGCGCCACCACGTCGTGCAGGGCCGCCTCCAGGGCGGCGGTGTCGACGTGGCCGTGCAGCCGCAGGGTGACCGGCAGGTTGTAGGTGGGCGAGGGGCCCTTCAGGCGGTGCAGGAACCACAGCCTCGCCTGCGCGTACGACAGCGGCACCGCCGCCGGGCGGGTACGCCGGGCGAGAGCCGGGCGGGTGGCCTGCGCCTCGCCGATCCTGCGCGCCAGCGACTCCACCGTCGGCGCCTCGAACACGGCGCGCACGCCGAGGTCCACGCCGAGGACCTTCCTGGTGCGGGCCACCAGCCGGGTGGCCGACAGGGAGTGGCCGCCGAGGGCGAAGAAGTTCTGGTCGACGCCGACCTCGGGGAGACCGAGGACCGCGGCGAAGATCTCGCAGAGGGCGGCCTCGGCCGGGGTGCCCGGCCGCCGCGGGAGTCCGGCGGCGGCGTCCGGGACGGGCAGCGCCCGGCGGTCCAGCTTTCCGTTCGGCGTCAGCGGCAGCCGCTCCAGTGCCATCACGGCGGCGGGCACCAGGTAGTCCGGGAGCCGCTCGGCGAGGAAGCCCCGCAGCGCACCGTCCGCGACCCGGGCCCCCGGCGCGAGGACCGCGTAGCCGAGGAGTCGCCGGTCGCCGGGCAGATCGTCGCGGGCGACCACCGCGGCCTGGGCCACCGCGGGGTGCCCGGCGAGTACGGCCCGCACCTCACCGGGTTCGACCCGGAAGCCGCGGATCTTGACCTGGTCGTCGCCGCGCCCCAGGAACTCCAGCTCACCGGAGCGGTTCCGGCGCACCAGGTCGCCGGTGCGGTACATCCGGGTGCCCGGTGCGGCGAAGGGGTCCGCCACGAACCGCGAGGCCGTCAGCCCCGCCCGGCCCGCGTATCCCCGGGCGACGCAGTCACCGGAGACGTACAGCTCCCCGGGCACCCCCGGCGGGACCGGCCGGAGGGACGCGTCGAGCACATAGGCCGCCGTCCCGGAGACCGGGGTGCCGATGGTCGCGGAGTCCGCGGGCCAGTCCGCGACCTCCGGGGGCAGCGCGCAGGCGGTCACCACATGGGTCTCGGTCGGGCCGTAGTTGTTCCGCAGCCGGGCCGCGGGGTGGCGGCGGAAGAAGTCGCGGATCCCCCGCCCGAGAGTCAGCGCCTCACCGGCCTGGATCACCTCCCGCAGGTCGGGCAGACCGGCGTCCGGGCTCTCGTCCACCGCCTCGCACAGCGCCTCGATCACCGTGTGCGGCGCGAACAGCTCGCTCACGCGCTGCTCGCGGAGCCATGCCGAGAAGGCCTCCGGATCGCGGCGGACCTCCTCGGGCGGGATGACCAGGGTCTTCCCGGCCAGCAGCGCGGAGAGGATCTCCTGCACCGACACGTCGAAGCTCAGCGCGGTGAACTGGGCGGTGCGCGCACCGGTCCCGCCGCCCACCGTGCGCGCGTGCCACCGCAGCAGGTTGGTGAGCGCCCGCAGGGGCATCACGACCGCCTTCGGCGTCCCCGTGGAGCCGGAGGTGTACATCACGTACGCGGCGCGCGCGGCGGGGAGCCGGGCGAGGTCGGGCAGCGGGTACGCGTCGTGGCCGCCCGGGCCCCCGGTGAGCCGCAGGCGGTCGAGTTCCAGTACCCGCGGCGTCGTGGCGCCGGGCCCGGTCCACCGGTCCCGGAGCCCGCTGGTCGTCACGAGCAGCGCGGGCGCGGCGTCCTGGAGCATGAACCTCGCGCGCTCCGGCGGGAGTTCGGGGTCGATCGGCAGATACGCGCCGCCGGTCTTCAGCACGGCGAGGACCGCGACCACCGCGTCCACCGAGCGCGGCAGGGCCAGCGCGACCACGCGTTCCGGACCCGCTCCCCGCTCCAGGAGCGCCCGGGCCAGGCGGTCGGACCTCCGGTCCAGCTCCGCGTACGAGAGGTGGTGCTCGCCGAGGACCACGGCCGTGGCCCCGGGGTCGCCCGCGGCCCGCCGGACGAACGACGCGGCGGGACCTGCGGTGTCCACCGGTTCGTCCGCCTCGCCGTCCGCGTTCCGGGACGCCAGCAGCCGGTCCTGTTCGGCGGCGTCGAGCAGCTCGATCGAGTCCACCGGGACGGTGGGGTCCTCGGCCACCGCCTCGAGGACCCGCTGCCAGCGCGCGACCAGCGACAGCACCGTCTCCGCGTCGAAGACGTCGGTACGGAACTCCACGACGCCCTGAAGCCCCTCGCCCTCCCGGGAGCCCCGGGCCCGGTGCGGCTCCACGATGCTGAAGAGCAGGTCCATCCGCGCGCTGCCGGTGAACACGGGCAGCAACTCCGCCCGGGTGCCCGGCAGTTCGAGCTCCTCCGCACCGGCCGCGTTCTGCCAGGCGAGCATCACCTGGAACACCGGGTGATGGGTCAGGGACCGGTTGGGGTTGAGGCTCTCCACCAGGTACTCGAAGGGGACGTCCTGGTGGGCGTAGGCGTCCAGGCTGCGTTCGCGCACCCGCTCCAGGAGCTGCCGGAAGGTGGGGTTGCGGGAGGTGTCCGTCCTCAGCACCAGCGTGTTGACGAAGAACCCCACCAGATCGTCGAGCGCCTCGTCGGTGCGGCCCGCGATGGGGGACCCCACCGCGATGTCGTCACCGGCGCCCATCCGCGAGAGCAGCACGGCGAGCGCGGTGTCGACCACCATGAACAGGCTGGTGCCGCAGCGGCGGGCCACCTGCTCCAGCCGGTCGAGCAGGTGCGGGGGCCAGGCGAAGGACAGGGTCTGCCCCTCGTACGCGGCGGTGTGCGGGTAGGGGCGGTCGACGGGCAGTGCCGTACGGTCCGGCAGGCCCTCCAGGGTGCGGCGCCAGTAGTCGATCTGGGCGGCGGCCTCGCTCCCGGACTCCTCGCGGTCGCCGAGCAGTTCGCGCTGCCACAGGGTGTAGTCCGCGTACTGCACGGCCAACGGCGACCAGTCCGGCGCCCGTCCCTCGCGCCGGGCCGTGTAGGCGCGGATCACGTCGCGCCACAGCGGGCGGAAGGACCATCCGTCACCGGCGATGTGGTGCAGCAGCACCAGCAGCGCGTGCTCGTCCGGGCCGATCCGGAAGAGGGTGACGCGGATCGGCAGGTCGGCGGTGAGGTCGAAGCAGTGGCGTACCGCGGCGGCCAGCCGGTCGTCGAGCGCGCCCGCCTCGACGTCCTCGACGCTCAGCAGGGACTCGGCGCGGATCCCGGCCGCGTCGAGGACCCATTGGTAGGGCACGCCGTCGCGTTCCTCGAAGACGGTGCGCAGGCTCTCGTGCCGCAGGAGCACGTCCGCCAGTGCCGCCCGGAAGGCGTCGGCGTCCAACTCCCCTGAGAGCCTGAGGGCGAAGGGGATGTTGTACACCGGACTCGGTCCGTCCAGCTTGTGCAGGAACCACAGCCGCCGCTGGGCGAAGGAGACCGGCATCGGCTCCGGACGCGGCGCGGGCAGCAGCGCGGCCCGGACCGCGCCCGTGCCGGACAGGCGGCGGCTCAGCCGTGCGGGCGTGGGAGCGTCGAAGACGGCGCGTACCGGCGTCTCGACCCGCAGCACGCCCCGGATGCGGCTGGCGAGCCGGGTGGCCAGCAGCGAGTGGCCGCCGCGCTCGAAGAAGTCCTCGTCCACCCCGAACTCCGGGAGGCCGAGCACATCGGCGAACAGCCCGCAGAGGATCTCCTCCCGGGGTCCGCGCGGGGCCCGGCCGCCGCCGGTGCCCGGCCGGTCCGGGTCGGGCAGGAGAGCACGGTCGATCTTCCCGTTCGGTGTCAGCGGCAGCGCGGGCAGCTCCAGCACGGCGCCGGGGACCATATGGGCGGGCAGCCGCGCCTCCAGGTGGGCGCGCAGCGCCGGTACGTCGATCCCGGTGTCCGCCGGTACCGCGTAGGCGACCAACCGGCGCTCGCCGCGCGCATCCTGATGGACCGTCACCACGGCCTGGGCCACCCGCGGGTGTTCCCTGAGCGCCGCCTCGATCTCACCGGGTTCGATACGGAAGCCCCGCACCTTCACCTGGCCGTCCGCGCGGCCGACGAAGCGCACCTCGCCCTCGGGCGTCCAGCCGGCCAGGTCGCCGGTCCGGTACATACGGGTGCCCGGCTCGCCGAACGGGTCCGCCACGAACCTCTCGGCGGACAGCCCGGGCCTGCCGAGGTAGCCGCGCGCGACACCGGTCCCGGCGAGGTACAGCTCGCCGACCACCCCGGGCGCCACCGGAACCAGCGCCGGACCGAGCACATACGCCCGGGTGCCGCTCATCGCGCGGCCGATCGGTATCGGGGCCGAAGCGGACCGGGCCGGGTCCACGGTGTGCGTCAGCGCGTAGGTGGTCGCCTCGGTGGGCCCGTAGACGTCGACGACGGTCGTCCCCGGGCAGGCCGCCGTCACCCGGGCCACGGCACCCGGCGACACCGCCTCGCCGCCCACGCAGATCTCGCCGATCCCTGCCAGCGCCTCCGGCTCCTCGGCCAGCAGCTGGAAGAGGGCCGCCGTCAGGAACATGCCGGTGATCCGGTGCCGCGCGGTGAGCGCGCGCAGCAGGTCGGCGTCCAGGTAGCCGGGGGGTGCCACGACGATCCGGCCGCCGGAGAGCAGCGGAACCCACAGTTCGTAGGTGGAGGCGTCGAAGGCGTAGGGCGAGTGCAGCAGCACGCTCTCGGCGTGCCCCTCGCGCCAGCGCGGGTCCAGGGCCATGTCGGCGACGTTCCGGTGGGTGACCGCCACGCCCTTGGGGACCCCGGTCGACCCGGAGGTGAACATCACATAGGCGAGCCGCTCCGGGTGGCGGAGCGCGCGGACCTCCTCCGGCAGCGGACCGGGCGGCGCCCCCGCCGCCTCGCCGTCCACCAGCAGCACCGGCAGCCCCCGCAGCTCCGTCGAGGCGTACACCTCGGTGCTGCTGAGCAGAACCCGCGCGCCGGTCTCGGAGAGCATCCACTCCATCCGCCGTACGGGATGCCGGGGATCCAGCGGCACATAGGCGCAGCCCGCCTTCAGCACGGCGAGGACCGCCACCACGGTCTCCACCGAGCGTTCCAGCAGCAGCGCCACCCGCTCGCCCGGGCGCGCGCCCTGGTCGAGCAGCGCGCGGGCGAGCCGGTCGGCGCGGTCGTCCAGCTCCGCGTACGACAGGGTCCGCTCCCCGTGGACCACGGCGACGGCGTCGGGCTCGGCCGCCGCGCGCGCCTCGAAGAGTCCGGGCAGCGTCGGCCGCTCGCCCGACTCCGCCGGGCCGCCCGTTCCGTGCCGCCGCGTCAGGAGCCGCTCCTGCTCGGACCGCAGGTCGACCCGGCCCACCTTCTGCCCGGGGTCGGCCGCCACCTGTTCCAGGAGCCGGACCAGCATGCCGCCGACGCCCTCGACGGTCCCCCGGTCCAGCAGGTCCGGGCGGAAACCGAGCCGGAGGTGCAGGGACTCACCCGGCATGGCGATGAGGCTCAGCGCGTAGTGGGTACCGGCGCGGGCCTGCGGCACCGTCACGCGCAACCCCCCGGCCTCGTCGAGCATGGAGTCGTCGACCGGGTAGTTCTGCAGGACCATGCCGGTGTCGAACAGCTCGCCGTGGCCGGTGGCCCGCTGGATGTCGGCCAGGCCCACGTGCTGGTGGGCCAGCAGCCGCGTCTGCTCCTCCTGGAGCCGCGCGCAGAGGTCGCCCAGCGACTCCTCGTAGCGCAGCCGTACGCGGACGGGGAGGGTGTTGATGAACAGGCCGATCATCGTCTCGATGCCGGGCACCTCGGGCGGGCGGCCGGCGACCGTGCCGCCGAACACCACGTCGCTGCTGCCGGTCAGCTGCCCGAGCAGCACTCCC
This sequence comes from Streptomyces sp. SCSIO ZS0520, assembly GCF_025643355.1. Classification (NCBI taxonomy): domain Bacteria; kingdom Bacillati; phylum Actinomycetota; class Actinomycetes; order Kitasatosporales; family Streptomycetaceae; genus Streptomyces; species Streptomyces sp. SCSIO ZS0520. The sequence goes on from NZ_CP092644.1 coordinate 1,405,896, forward strand.
CAGGCGCCCTGGACGACGGTGTTCAGCGTCAGCCCCCGGCTCCGCGCCATCCGCCGCAGGCCCTCGGTGGCCTCCGGCGACAGGTCGACGCCCAGCTCCTCGGGGGTCCGCGGCTCGCCGCCGCGCTCCGCCGCCAGCCGCACCGGTCCCGGCAGGCCGTCGAGCGCGGCCCCCCAGGCCGTCAGCGCCGCCTCGGAGTCCTGCCGCGTCAGCCAGGCGAGGAAGTCGCGGTAGGGGGTGACCGGCGGCAGCCCCCCGGCGTCGCCCCGCCGCGCGTAGAGCGTGAAGAGCTCCCGTACGAGGACGGGCACCGACCAGCCGTCGAGCAGGATGTGATGGTGTGTCAGCACCAGCTGGTGCCGGTCCTCGGCCAGCCGGATCAGGGTGAAGCGCAGCAGCGGCGGGCGGGCCGGCTCGAAGCGGTGGCGGTAGTCCGCGTCGAGGATCCCGGCCACCTCCTCCTGCTGCTCGGCGGCTGCCAGCCCGCTCAGGTCCACCTCCCGCCAGGGGAGCTCGACCCGGTAGGGGATCACCTGGACCGGCCTGCTCAGACCGTGGGAGCGGAACCCGGCACGCAGGGTGCCGTGCCGGGCGAGAAGCCCCTCGGCGGCTGCGCGCAGCGCCTCCGGGTCCAGCCGCCCGGCGAGGTCGAAGGTGAACTGCGAGAGGTAGAGGTCCGGGGCCTGCTCGTCGTAGAGCGCGTGGAAGAGGAAGCCCTCCTGAAGCGGCGCCAGCGGCAGGATGTCCTGCAGTCCCTTGCGTGTCACGATTCCGTCCCCCACTCCGTCTCCAGCATGTCGATCTCCTCCTGGCTGAGTGAGAGCAGGGGGAGGTCCGAGGGCGTGCGGCTGCCCGCCCCGGGGTCGGCGGCCTCGGCGACCAGACGGCCCAGCCGCTCGAACCAGCGGTCGGCCAGGTTCCGTACGCCCGCCTCGGGCCACAGCTCGGCCGGCCAGGTCCAACGGGCCGTCAGCACCGAGCCGCCGTCCCGCTCGTGCGCGTACGCGTTGACCTCCAGGGCGTGGGCGGCCGGGAGGTCCGCGGCCGGGCTCCCGGCTCCGCGGTCGGCCACCATCGTCCAGTCGCCGCCGTCCGAGACCGGCAGCCTGCCGAGGTAGTTGAACCCCAGCTGAGGGCGGGGCAGCCGGGCCAGGCCGGGGCCCGTCTCGGGGTTCAGATGGCGCAGCAGTCCGAAGCCGAGGCCGTTGTCGGGCAGCGCGCGCAGCTGCTCCTTGACCCGGTTGACGGCCTCGCCCGAGGTCAGTCCGCGCGCTCCCGGATCGAGCCGGACGGGGAAGATGCTCGTGAACCAGCCGACCGTGCGCGACAGGTCGCTCTCCTCGTCGAGCTCCTCGCGGCCGTGCCCTTCGAGGTCCAGGACCACGCCGGTGTCGGCGAGGCCCCGGCTTTCGGCGACCGCCTGCGCGAAGGCGGTCAGCAGGACCTCGTTGATCCGGGCGTGGAAGACACCGGGCACGCTCGTCAGGAGCGGCGCGGCGACCTCGGTGGGCAGGTCGAGGCTGAGGCTCCGGAGCCGGCTGCCGGTGTCCCGGGCCGGATCCAGCGGGCGGTCGGTGAGCAGCGGGTCCGGTGCCTCCAACGCCCCCCGCCAGAGCGGGAGTTCGGCGACCCGGTCCGAGTGGACCGCCTCCTCGGCGAGCCGCCGGGCCCACTGGCGCAGCGAGGTGCCCACGGGCGCGAGCGAGGGCGCTTCACCGGCGGCCGTCGCCGCCCACGCCTTCGCCAGATCCGGCAGCAGGATCTGCCAGGAGACCGCGTCGACGGCGAGGTGGTGGACGACCAGGAGCAGCAGGCCGGAGCGGAGCGGCCCGGCGTCGAACCATACGGCCCGGACCAACTGCCCTTCCTCGGGCGCGAGTTGCTGCCGCGCCCGCACCACGTGCTCGTCGGCCGCCGCGCGGACCGCGCTCTCCGCCCAGCCGCCGGTGTCGATCCGCTGGACGCAGGCCCGCGCCGGTATCGAGCCCGGCGGCCCCACCTCCAGGGACCAGGGGTCGCGGCCCAGCCGCATGCGCAGCGCGTCGTGGCGGTCCAGCAGGGCTTGCAGGGCGGCGAGGAGACCCGCCTCGTCGCCTCCGCCCGGCACCCGTACCAGGACGTTCTGCTCGAACTCGTCGACCGGGCCGCCGCGTTCGCGCAGCCAGTGCGCGACCGGCAGCAGCTCTACGGTGCCGATCCCGGCCCCGGTGGCCTCAGCGGTCCGCTCCGTCCGGCTCCGGGCGACGGCCGCCAGGGCGGCGACCGTCTTGTGCTGGAAGATGTCCCGCGGGGTGATCGTGAGCCCCGCGTCGCGTGCGCGGCTGACCAGTTGGATGGAGACGATGCTGTCGCCGCCGAGGTCGAAGAAGCTGTCCTGCACCCCGACCGCGGGCAGGCCGAGCACTCGGGCGAAGAGCTCGCACAGCTTCTCCTCCTCCGGGGTTCCCGCGCCCTGGTCCCCCGCCGCCGCCCGGGGTGTCGGGGTCGCGGGCAGGGCCGCGCGGTCGATCTTGCCGTTCCGGGTCAGCGGCAGCCGGTCCAGGACCACGACGGTCGCGGGGACCATGTAGTCGGGCAGCACCGAGGGTGCCCGGTCCAGCACGGCCCGGACCAGCGCCTCGCGCTCCGCGAGCCGGGCGGGGTTGTTCGTACGGGGGCGGGCGGAGGCCCGGCTGCCCTCACCCGGCGGGTAGGCGACGACGGGGGCATCGGGGCTCTCCTCGGCGTCCAGGAAGAGGAAGTCCAGCTCCCCGTGGTCGCCGTCGGGCGACCAGCTCGCGACCACCTGGTGGCCGAGCCGGGCGCCCAGCTCCCAGAACGCCTCGGGGTCGGGGGCCGCCGCCGGGTCGGGGCCGCCCGGCGCGACCACGGCCGCGGCCCCCGCCTCGGCCGCGAGCCGCGCGTTGGGCACCCGGGTCACCCGCAGTCCGCCCGCCTGCCCGCTCAGGCGGTCCGAGAGCGCCGCGAGGCCGGCGACCTCGCGGCCCCACCGGACCGACGCCAGGGAGTCGGCCGGGCGGAGGCCGCCGACCGGTGCCCGGTGGAGGGTTACGTCGTAGCGGTAGCGGGTCAGCTCGTTGTGGTGGTGCCCGCGCTTGATCCGTACGTCGGCGCAGCCGACCGGTGCCTCGTCGGCGAACTCACAGAAGAAGGACGGGTCCACCAAGAGCTCGTTCTCCACCGCGACCGCCTGCCGGACCGCCGCGCGCAGCTCCTCGGTGTCCACCGGTCCGCCGCGGCGGGCCAGTTCGACGGCCCCGGCGAAGGTCTCCTGGAGCCGCAGATTGCGGACGTCGCCCACGAAGACCGCCCCGCCGGGGGCGAGCAGCCGGACGCTCTCGCGCAGCACCCGGGTCAGGTAGTCGGCGCCCGGGAAGTACTGGATCACCGAGTTGATCACCACGGTGTCGAAGAACCCGGTCGGCAGACCGGTGAAGACATCCGCGGGCTGGGCGCGCAGCGTGACGCGGTCCCGCAGCCCCGGGTCCCCGGCGATCGCACGCCGCAGGGTCCCGATCACCGTCTCCGAGAGGTCGGTGCCCCAGTACGCCTCGCAGTCGGGCGCGAGCCGCGCGAGCAGCAGCCCGGTGCCGACGCCGATCTCCAGTACCCGGCGGGGCCGCAGCTCCCTGATGCGGTCGAGCGTGGCGGACTGCCACTCCCGCATCTGGCCGGGCTCGATCGGGTTCCCGTCGTAACTGCTGTTCCAGCCGCGGAAGTCGGCGCCGGGGGTCAGCTCCGCCACCTGGCCGTAGAGCTGCTCGTAGATCTCGTGCCACTGCCCGACCCGCTCCTCGGCCTCGGGACCGGCTCCCGGTGAGCCGTCGCCGGAGGCGGGCACGACATAGGCGGCCAGGTGCTTGTTCCCCGGTCCGTCCTGCCGGACCAGGGCGGCGGCCTGCCCGACACCGGGGGTGCCGGACAGCGCGCGCTCGACCTCGCCCAGTTCGATCCGGAAGCCCCGCAGCTTCACCTGGTCGTCGGCGCGGCCGCGGAACTCCAGCTCGTCCCGGGCGTTCCACCGCGCCAGGTCCCCGGTGCGGTACATCCGCCCGGCCGGTCCGCCGAAGGGGTCCGCCACGAACCGCTCGGCGCTCGCTCCCGGGCGGCCCAGGTAGCCGCGTGCCACCCCGGTGCCCGCGAGGTACAACTCGCCCACCACACCGGGCGGGACCAGCCGCAGCCGCTCGTCCAGGACGTAGGCCCGCATGCTGTCCATGGGCCGCCCGATGGGGACGGTGTGCTCGGCGTCCTCCGGCCGGAGGAGATGCCGGGTGGCGAAGGTGGTGGCCTCGGTCGGTCCGTAGCCGTCGACCACGGTGAGCCCGGGGCAGCGCGCCCGCACCCGCCGGACCGCGCCCGGGGAGACGGCGTCGCCGCCGGTCCAGACCTGCCGGAGGCCGTCGAGGCACTCCGGGCTCTCCTCGGCGATCAGGGCGAACATCCCCGCGGTGAGCCACAGCGCGGTGACCCGGCCCTCGGTGATCGTCCGCCGCAGCACCGCGAGGTCCGGTTCGCCCGGGGGCAGCAGCACCGCGGTGCCCCCGTTCAGGAGCGGTGCCCACAGCTCGTACGTCGAGGCGTCGAAGGCGTGCGGCGAGTGCATCAGGACCCGCTCGTGGTCGCCGCCCTGCCAGCAGGTGTCCCCGGCGAGGGCGAGCACATCGCGCTGGGTGACCGCCACTCCCCGGGGGACCCCGGTCGAACCCGAGGTGTACATCACGCAGGCGAGCCGGGCGCCGTGGCCGCGCACCTCCGGTGCGGTGGCCGGGTAGCCGGACAGGGGCAGTTCCCCGAGCGGCACGACGCGGGCCGGGTGCTCCCGCCGCCGGTGGCGTTCCGGGTCGTCGGTGAGCAGCAGCGCGGCGCCGACCTGCTCGACGATCCGGTCCGTACGGACGCGCGGGCTGCGGGTGTCGAGGGGGACGTAGCACCCTCCCGCCTTGAGCACGGCGAGGATCGCGACGACCACCTCCGCCGTCCGCTCCATGGCGAGGGCGACCGGGTCCTCCGGGGTGACGCCCGCCTCGATCAGCCAGTGCGCGAGCCGGTTGGCGCGCGCGTCCAGCTCTGCGTACGTCGTCGGGACCGCGCCGGTGAGGAGTGCGGGGGCATCGGGCGTACGGGCGGCCTGGGCCTCGAACTGCTCCGCCAGGGTGCCGTCGGGCACGGCGCAGGTGCCGCCGGTCCCCGCGGCGAGCAGCCGTCGGCGCTCCTCCTCGGTGACGAGGTCGACGGAGCCGAGCGAACGGCCGGGGTCCTCGGTGACCGCGTCGAGGAAGCGCAGGTAGCGGTGGACGAGCGCGCGTACCGTCTCGGCCCGGAACAGGTCGGTCCGGTACTCGACGGTGCCGTCGAGCCCGCCCGGCTCACCGGAACCGTCCGGCCGCTCCGCCAGGCTGAGGAACAGGTCGAACTTCGCGGCCGCGAGACCGACCGGCTCGGGAGCCGCCTCCAGCGAGGGCAGGCGCAGCTGTGCCGCGGGGGCGTTCTGCAGGGCGAGGATCACCTGGAACAGCGAGTGCTGGGCGAGGGAGCGCTCGGGGTTGAGCATCTCGACCACCTGCTCGAAGGGCAGGTCCTGGTGGGCGTAGGCGGCGAGGTCCACCGCGCGCACGCGCTCCAGGAGTTCGGCGAAGCTCGGGTCGCCGGAGGTGTCCGTCCGCAGCACCAGGGTGTTCACGAAGAAGCCCACCAGCTCGTCGAGCGCCTCGTCGGTGCGCCCGGCGACCGGCGAACCGATCGGGATGTCGGTACCGGACCCGGTCCGCGTCAGCAGGGCCGCGAGTCCGGCCTGGAGCACCATGAAGAGGGTGACGTGGTGGCGCGCGGCGACTGCCCGGAGCCGCTCGTGCAGCTCCGGTCCGACGGTGAAGGAGACGGTGTCGCCGCGGTGTCCGGCCTCGGCGGGCCGGGGGAAGTCGGCGGGCAGCGCCAGCCGTTCGGGCAGCCCCGCGAGGTGGGCGCGCCAGTACGCGGCCTGCCGGCCGATCAGGCTGTCCTCGTCCTGCTCGCTGCCGAAGACCTCCCGCTGCCACCTGGTGTAGTCGGCGTACTGCACCGGCAGGGGCGCCCACCCGGGTTCCCGCCCCGCGCACCGGGCTTCGTAGGCGGTCGCCAGATCCCGGGCCAGGGGCGCCAGCGACCAGCCGTCCGCGGCGATGTGGTGCAGCACCACCACGAGGACGTGCTCCCGCGCGGACAGCCGGAACAGGGCGGCGCGCAGCGGGGGTTGGGCGGCGAGGTCGAATCCGCGCCGCGCCACCTCGGCCGTGCGCTCGCCCAGCTCCGCCTCGGTGACGTCCGCGGTCTCCAGGCGCGGGTACGCCTCCTCGGTGTCCAGGACGAGCTGCCGTCCGCGCCCGCCCTCCGCGGGGAAGACGGTACGCAGGCTCTCGTGCCGGGCCGTGACGTCCCGCAGCGCCGCGCTCAGCGCCGCCTCGTCGAGCGGCCCGGTCAGCCGCAGGCCCAGCGGGATGTGGTAGGCGGCGGTGGGGCCCTCCAACTGGTGGATGAACCACAGCCGTTGCTGGGCGAAGGAGAGCGGGACGGCCTCGGGGCGCGGCCCCGGCCGCAGCCCGGGCCGGGCCCGGCCCGCCGTGTCCAGGTGGGGGATCAGCCGGGAGACCGAGGGGGCGTCGAAGAGGCGGTGGATCGGCAGTTCCACGCCGAGGACCGACCGGATGCGGCTGACGAGCCGGGTGGCCAGCAGCGAATGGCCGCCGTGGGCGAAGAAGTCGTCCTCGGGACCGACCGAGGCCACGCCCAGGATCTCGGCGAACAGCCCGCTCAGGATCTCCTCGGTCGCGGTGTGCTGCCGCCCCCGCGGGCCCACGGCGACCGGTTCGGCGTCCGGTGCCGGCAGCGCCTCGCGGTCCAGCTTGCCGTTGGCCGTCAGGGGGAAGGCGTCCACGGCCACGAAGGCCGAGGGCACCATGAACTCGGGCAGCCGCTCCGCGAGGTGGCGGCGCAGTCCGCGGGTGTCCCGCCCGCCGTCGGCGAGGACCACATGGGCGATCAGCCGCCGGTCCCCCGCGCCGTGCTCCCGCACCGTGGCCACCGCCTGCTCGACGCCCGGGGCGGCACCGAGCGCGGCCTCGATCTCGCCGAGTTCGATCCGGAAGCCGCGCAGCTTCACCTGGGTGTCGGCGCGTCCGAGGAACTCCAGCTCCCCCGCGCCGTTCCGGCGCACCACATCGCCGGTGCGGTACATCCGGGAACCCGGCGGGCCGAACGGGTCGGCCACGAAGCGCTCCGCCGTCAGCGCGGCGCGGGCGGCGTAGCCGCGGGCGAGTCCGCCGCCGGAGACGTACAGCTCACCGGCGACACCGGGCGGGACCTGCCCCAGGGAGCCGTCCAGGACGTAGGTGTCCAGATCGGCCAGGGGCACACCGATGCGGCTGGGGCCCGCCACCGCCTTCGCGGCGTCGAGGGGCCAGTGCGTGACATGCACCGTGGTCTCGGTGATGCCGTACATGTTGACCAGGGCGGGACCGCCGTCGCCGTGCCGCTCGTACCACTCGGCCAGCCGTGCGGGTTCCAGTGCCTCGCCGCCGAAGACGACGGCGCGCAGGGCGAGTTCGCGCTCCAGCCGGGTGTGCTCCCGGCCGGCGGCGACGAGCTGGTGGAAGGCGGAGGGGGTCTGGTTGAGGACGGTGACCCGCTCCCGGACCAGGAGGTCGAGGAAGGCCTCGGCGGAGCGGGCGACCGGACGCGGCACCACCACGAGCCGCCCGCCGTAGCGCAGCGCGCCCCACATCTCCCACACCGAGAAGTCGAAGGCGTAGGAGTGGAAGAGGGTCCACACGTCCTCGGGGCCGAAGGCGAACGCGGAACTCGCGTCGAAGAGCCTGACCACGTTCGCGTGGGTGACCAGGACCCCCTTGGGCGTCCCGGTCGAGCCGGAGGTGTAGATCAGATAGGCGCCGTTCTGCGGGGAGACGCGCCGCGCGGGGTCGGTGGCGGGTGCGCTCTCCAGCTGCCGCCGGAGTTCCGGATCGTCCAGGGCGAGGCACACGGCGCCCGGGGCCGCCGCCTGTTCCCGACGGGTGTCGGCTATCAGGCAGGCGGGCCGTGCGTCGGCCAGGATGAACGCGACGCGTTCCGCGGGGTAGCCGGGGTCGATCGGCACATACACGCCGCCCGCCTTCAGCACCGCGAGCACCGCCACCACCAGGTCGGGGGTGCGCTCCATCAGCAGCGCGACGGGGGTCTCGGGGCCGACACCGCGGTCGAGGAGCAGGTGCGCCAGGCGGTTCGCCCGCTCGTCGAGTTCGGCGTAGCCGAGGCTGTGGTCGCCCTGGGAGACGGCCACGGCCCCCGGTGCCCGCCGCACCTGGGCGGCGAAGAGTTCCGGCAGGGTCGCCGAGGGCGCATCGGCCAGGGCGGGGTTGCGGTGGGCGGTCAGCCGCTGCCGCTCCTCGCGGGTGAACAGGTCCAGGCCGCTCAGGCGCCGGGCGGGGTCGGCGGTCGCCGCGCGCAGCAGCAGTACCAGCCGGGCGGCGAGGGCTTCCGCGGTGCGTGCCGTGAACAGGTCGGTGCTGTACTCCAGCGAGCCGGACAGCTCGGCGGGGTCGTGGGCCGTCCCGGGCCGCGCGTTCAGGTGGAAGGTCAGGTCGAACTTGGCGAAGTCGGTGGCCACCGGCTGCGGTTCGACCCGTACCCCGGCCAACTCGGGCCCCGCCGCGGGCACGTTCTGGAAGGCCAGCATGACCTGGACCAGCGGCTGCCGCGCGAGCGAGCGCGCCGGGCGCACGGCCTCCACGAGCCGTTCGAAGGGCAGGTCCTGGTGGGCGTAGGCGGCGAGGTCCACCGCCCGTACCCGGTCCAGGAGTTGGGCGAAACTCGGGTCACCGGAGGTGTCCGTCCGCAGCACCAGGGTGTTCACGAAGAAGCCCACCAGCTCGTCGAGGGCCTCCTCGGTGCGCCCGGCGACCGGTGTGCCGATCGGGATGTCGGTACCGGACCCGGTCCGCGTCAGCAGCGCCGCCACGGCGGCGTGCACCACCATGAACTCCGTGACGTCGTGGGCGCGTGCCGTCTCCCTGATCCGCGCGTACAGCGCGGGGTCGATGCCGAGCGGCACCGTCCGGCCCCGGTAGGTGGCCCGCGCCGGCCTCGGGTGATCGGCGGGCAACGGCAGATCCGCCGGCACCCCGGACAACTGCGCGCGCCAATACGCCAGTTGACCGCCGCCCAGGCTGTCCGCTTCGGTCTCGTCGCCCAGCAACTCCCGCTGCCAGTCCGCGTAGTCCGCGTACTGCACGCGCAGCGGTGGCCACGGGGGCTGGCCGCCCTGCCGCCGCGCCGCGTAGGCGGTGCCCAGATCCCGCTGCAAGGGGCCGAGGGACCAGCCGTCGGCGGCGATGTGATGGAGCATCAGCAGCAGTACGTGCTCCTGTGCCCCCAGGCGGAAGAGCGTGGCGCGCAGCGGGAGTTCGGTGGCCAGGTCGAAGCCCTCGCCCGCCGCCTCGGCGAGCTGTTCCGCCAACGCGCCTTCGTCGGTGGGTACTTCGCGCAGGCGCAGGGCGGCGGCCGCCTCGGCGGGGTCCAGTACGCGGTACCGGGGATCCCCGTCCCGCTCCTCGAAGAGGGTCCGCAGGCTCTCGTGCCGGGTGACGACGTCTTCCAGGGCGGCGTCCAGGGCCCGTACGTCCAGCGGGCCGTGCAGCCGGAAGGCGACGGGCAGCGTATAGGTGGAGCTCTCGCCCTCCAGGCGGTGCAGGAACCACAACCGCTGCTGGGCGAAGGAGAGTCGGGCGTCCTCCGGGCGCGGCCGGGGCTCCAGGGCGGGGCGGGCGGGCGCCGCCGTGCCGAGCCGGTCGGCCAGAGCGGCGACCGTCGGGGTGTCGAAGAAGACGCGGATCGGCAGGTCCAGACCGAGCGCGGAGCGCACCCGGGTCAGCAGCCTGGTCGCGAGGAGCGAGTGGCCGCCCAGGGCGAAGAAGTCGTCGTCGAGACCGACCTCCTGCCGCCCGAGCACCTCGGCGAAGAGATGGCACAGCATCTCCTCCTGCGCGGTCCTCGGCGCCCGCGACCGGCCGGAGGAGTGCGCCTCCGGTGCCGGAAGCGCCCCGCGGTCCAGCTTTCCGCTGGAGGTCCAGGGCAGCTCCCGCATCGGCACGAACGCGGAGGGGACCAGATAGCCGGGCAGCTGCTCCCTGGCGTATGCGTGGAGCGCGTGGACCAGCTCGCCCCCGGCGTCGACGGAGGACGGACTGTTCGTCAGCGGAGCCGAGGTGAAGCCCTCAGCGGGCAGATAGGTGTCCGTCCAGGGCGCCTCCCGGTCCGCCTCGCCGCTCACCAGGACCGCGTCGAAGCAGTCGTCCGCTCCCCGCGCGGACCAGGTGGCCGCGACCCGGTAGCCCTGGGCGGCGCCGAGTCGGTGGAGCGCCTCCGGGTCGACCGCGGCGGCGGCAGCCTCCTCGCCGCTCAGGTGGCCGAGGGCCGCCCGGACCGAACCGCTCACCCGCAGTTCGCGTGCCGCGCTCGCCTCCTGGACGAGCCGCCCGTTGGGGATGCCGACGAGACGCAGGCAGGCGGGCCGCTCCCGCTCCAGCAGGCGGGCGATCTCGTCGAGGCCGCCGCTCCCGCCGGAACCGGCGACTTCGCTCCACCGCCGTACGGGCACCTCGCGCAGTGAACGGAGCGGCCGGTCGGGAGACTTGTGCAGCACCACCTCGTACCGGTAGCGGGTCAGCTCGTTGTGGTAGTCGCCGCGCTTGAGCCTGATGTCGACACCGTCGACGCCCTCCACGGTCCCCACCAGGCCCGCGAAGAAGTCCGGGTCGACGAGCAGTTCCTTCTCCACCGTGAGGGCGTGGTCGATCCGCCCGCTCACCCCGGCCGGGTCCGCGCCGGTTTCCAGCCGGGTCAGTTCGACGGCCGAGTGCAGCGTGCGCAGCAGCCGCAGATTGCGGATGTCGCCCAGGAAGATCCGCCCGCCCGGACGGAGCAGCCGCACCGCCTTGCGCACCACGTCCAGCAGGTAGTCGGCGCTGGGGAAGTACTGGGCCACGGAGTTGACGACGACGGTGTCGAAGTCCCCCGGCAGGCCGGTCGTGTCATGGGCGGGCCGGCAGCTGAACTCCACCCGCCCCGCCAGCTCGGGCAGCCCGGCCACCCGCGCGCGCTGGGTGTCGACGGCGGCGGCCGAGAAGTCGGTCCCCCAGTAGACCTCGCACTCCGGAGCGAGCTGCGAGACGATCAGACCGCTGCCGATGCCGATCTCCAGGACGCGGCGCGGACCCAGGGCCCGGATCGCCTCCACGGCGGCAGCGCGCCACTTCTCCATCTGCGCCACCGGCAGCGGACGGCCGTCGTAGGAGCTGTTCCAGCCCGAGAAGTCCGTCACGAAGCCGCGGTCCCCCCGCGCCTCACTGCCCTCGTAGACCGACTCGTAGATGCTCCGCCACTCGTCGACGTGCCGGTCCTCCCGGCCCGCGTCCCGTGCGGTGCCGTCCTCGGCGCGCGGGACGACATAGGCCACCAGCCGTCGTTCGCCGGACTCCTCCTGCCGCGCGACCACGGCCGCGCGGGCGACACCGGGATGCCGGGAGAGCGTGGCCTCGACCTCACCGGGTTCGATACGGAAGCCGCGGATCTTGACCTGGTCGTCCACGCGCCCGAGGAACTCCAGGTTCCCGTCCGGGCGCCGCCGCACCAGGTCGCCGGTCCGGTACATCCGCGCGCCGGGAGCCCCGTACGGGTCCGCCACGAAGCGTTCGCCGGTGAGCGCGGCCCGGCCGAGGTACCCGCGCGCCAGGCCGGTGCTCGACACGTACAGCTCGCCGGAGGTCCCCGCGTCGACCGGATGCAGATGCGGATCGAGTACGTACAGACCGGTGTGCGCGAGGGGGTGTCCGAGGGGAGGGGCGGCTCCCGGGGACAGCGGCGCGCTCACCGTCACACAGGCGGTGCTCTCGGTGGGTCCGTAGGCGTTGACGAGGCGCAGGCGCCCGGCCCAGGTCTCCACCAGCTCCGGCGGGCACGGCTCACCGCCCACGACCAGGGTGCGCAGATGCGGGAAGGCGGTGCCGGTGACGCTCGCCCACACCGTCGGCGGGATCAGCGCGTGCGTGACGCGCTCGCGCAGCAGGACCTCGGCGAGCGCGTCCCCGACCAGCGGCCCGGCGGGCGGCACCACCAGTGCCGCTCCCGCGGCGAAGGCCATCAGGACCTCCATCACGGAGGCGTCGAAGCTCGGGGAGGCGAACTGGAGCACCCTGGCCTCGGCGGTGAGGGCGAAGCGCTCCAGCTGCGCGGCCGCCAGACCGGCGATCCCGGCGTGCGTGACGACGACAGCCTTGGGACGGCCGGTCGAGCCGGAGGTGTAGATCACGTACGCGGGCGCGGAGGGGGTGAGCGGGCCCCGGCGCTCGGCGTCGGTCAGGTCCGCGTCCGGGTTCGGGTTCGGGGGCGCGTGCGGGTGCGGGTCAGAGCCAGATGCCTTGTTCCCGTCCGGGTCCGGTACGTCGTCCCTGTCCGGGCCCGCCGCGTCGTCCATCAGGAGAAGGCGGGAGCGCACCTCGTCCGCCAGGTCGGCGGCCACCGCGGCGGACGAGACGAGAAGTGCGGGGGACGCGTCCGCGAGGAGGTACCGGACGCGGTCCGCCGGAAGGCCCGGCTCGATCGAGAGATACGCCGCTCCGGCCTTGGCCACCGCCAGCTGGGCGACCACGAGCTCCGGCGAACGCGGCAGGATCAGGGCCACGATGCGCTCCGGGCCGGCTCCCTCCGCGACCAGGCGGCGGGCCAGGCGGTTCGCGTGTGCGTTGAGCGCGGCGTAGGTCAGCTGCTCGCCGCCGTCCAGGGCGAGGGCAAAGGGGTGGCGGGCGGCGGTGGCCTGGAACAGCTCGGGCAGGGTGGCGGCAGCGGTGGCCTCGTCCTCGTCCGGCCCGCCCGTCCCCTCGGCCGAGGTGACGGCCCTCTGCGGCGCCCGCCCCGTGCCGCCGGTTCCGGTGAGGGCGACCCGGCCCAGCTTGCGGTGGGGGTCGTCGGCCATGACCGAGAGCAGCTCGCCGAACCGCTGCTCGTGCCGGACCAGATCCGAGGCGGAGTAGAGCGTGGGGTTCGCGTCGAGGTCCAGGCGCAGCCCGCGCGGATCCGGTCGGTCGTACAGCAGGAACGACATGTCGTCCGTGAGCCCCGCCGACATATTGTGCGCCGTGGTCCGGCAATCGCCGAAACGTATGTCGTAGTCGAATGTGGTGATGTTGATGACCGGCCCGACGTACCGCCGGATGTCGTCCCGCAACGCCAGCCTGCGCGCCAGGTCCTCACCTCGGTAGCGCTGATGCTCCAGCACTTCCCGGGTCCGGTGGGAGACCTCCGCGGCAAGATCCACAAGAGCCGTGTCAGGGCTGACGGGCACCCGCAGCGGCAGAATGTTCGACATCATGGCGGGAACCCGCCTGCTCAACTCGGTGACCCGGGCCAGCGCCGGCAGACCGAGAATCACGTCCCGTTCACCGGTCCCGCGGTGCACATAACCCGCGGCAGCGGCGATCAGGAGACGCGACCACCGGATACCGGCCTTGTCGGCGACACCGCGGAGCCGGGCGACGACATCCCGGTCCAGATAGGCGGTATGCCGCAGCACCTGCCGAGGACGGATTTCGGGCCGCCCCGCGAGCCGGGGCGGGACAGGCCGGTCGGAGAAGGCCGAGGACCAGAATTCTCCGTCCCGCGCGAAATCCTTCGAGGATCGGTACCGGGAATCCTCTTCTAGCAACTCGGAGAACGCGGGAAACCCCACATCTCCCGGACCGCCCTGAAGCAGATCCGAGTAGACCTTGGCGACCTGACGAGCGATCAGCGAGAAGCCGTACCCGTCCACGACGATGTGGTGGTAGGCCTGGAACCAGTAGAACTTCTCCTCGGACACGGTGAACAGCGCGTGGGTGAACAGCCGCTCGCCCAACAGGTCGACCGGCCGCGCCAGTTCCCGACGCATCCACGACTCGGCCGCCGCCCGCGGGTCGGCTTCACCCGAGACATCGACTACCGGAAGCCGCCAGTCCCGTTCCGTCTCGACGGTCTGCCGCGGCCCCCCGGAGGTTTCCGCAATACGGATCCACAGCGAGTCGACGCCCGCGCACACCCCGCGCACAGCACGCTCGAACAGGGCGACATCAATCGCCCCGTGAATCTCCAGATACTCGCCGATCTTGTAGGCCGGGCTCGCCGCGTCGATCTGCTGCGCGTACCACACACCGAGCTGCGCAGCCGACAAGGGCATGGTCACACGATCGCGCATTGCTCCCCCTGGACCCGTCTCGCGGTTCATATCGTCTCTGGATGAATAACTCGGCTACGAGCGCATGGGGTCGGGCATGCACAACGACCGCGCAACCCAGTCTTCAAGAAACCGTAATCGCGCACGCTAGCAGGGCAGTTACCGCCCACCCGTCACATACGGGGAATGCGTAACAAGCACCCTTGTCCCACTGAAACGTGCAGCACACAATCGACTACCCTGGGTGCCGCTGCCGCGTTATCGCGAACGGACGAACACGTCAAAGGGGATGCAATCGGCGGGTAAAGCGGGACCCGCCGCTTCGGCAACCCCTAAGCAGTCCTCTTTTCTTAGGGGTCGGCCCACGCGAAAGAAGGGTCACTATGAGAAAAGACGTCAGCGCGAAAGAACAGGACTGGCATTCAGCCGCCATGGCCCGGGTGGCACCTGTGTATACCGTGAAAGAGCTTCGCAAGCGGCATCCGTTCCGAAGGGCGGACACCTGGCCAGGGCCGCCAACAGCCCTGGCACGAGACCGAGTTCACCGTTCGGCCGACTCGGCACCCCGAGAGGCGGCCTTATGACGCGGGCTTGATCGTCCCCGCGCGCAGATACTTGCCGAACTTGATGTGAGAGAGGGACGGGTGGTCGCCCTCGCCGCTGCCCGGCGGCCGCGAACCGTACTCGGAGAGGAAACCGAACTCCCCCGAGTTCTTGACGTTGAACGCGCCGTACTCCTGCAGCGCCTTCGCGATCACCCTCTCGTACGGCGCGAGCGAGGTGTCGGCTTCGATGTCGTAAGCAGGATCCAGCCAGATGAACTGCCCCTGGCTCCACGGCCCTCGGCCCGAGCCGTCGCTGTCCACCGCCGGGAAGACAGGGCGGCCGTCATTGCGGAGCGTGCCGAAGCTCAAGGCGTGGTCGATACGGCCGGCCTTCCACTCCGCGCGGGTGATCAGCCCGGCGGGCCATGCCACCACCGGGGCCGCCGCGACACCGTGCAGGAAGACGGACACGACGACGGTGAACGTGACCACCGCCCACAACTGCCCGGCCTCGACCGCGAATTCACCGTGTCCCAAGGCGTAGGCGAGGTAGAAGAACGAGCCGATGCCCCGGATCCCGAAGACAGCGGTCACCAGCCGCGCCGAGGGAGCACGGGTACCCGGCGGCTGCGCGAGGTATCCGATGAGGGGCCGGATGACCAGCAGGAGCAGCATCGCGAGCAGTGCGCCGCGCCAGGTCAGTGCCGACAGGCCGCCCTGGGCGACGAAGCCCTCACTGTGCTCGGCCAGGCGCAGCGACTCGTTGCGCGCCCGGAAGAAGAGCCGTCCCAGGAGCCAGCCCAGGACGATACCCACGGCCACTCCCACCGTAAGGCGCAGGAGCACCTCGACCAGGGCCCAGTGCCACAGCCATGATCCGGACCAGCCGGTGAGGGAGGCGGCGGACAGGGCGAGAGCCGCCATGTTCACCAGCCAGGACGGGATCAGTGGGGATTCGCCGGCGGCGGCGAGGGTCTGCACCACGAACTTCACGGCGGCCAGCAGATCGCCGGTGCGCGGGCGGCGGGCGGTGAGGCCCATCGTGGAGAACGCGCCGTCGTGGATGCGCAGGGCGAGCCAGTCGCGGTGCAGGACGTCGAGCACGTCGAGGATGTGCTGGTTGCCGCGCACGAGGCGGAACACGCTCGCGGCTCCGCGAACCCCCTCCAGCGCTGGGCGGCGGCGTACGACTTCCAGCCCTTGGATCAGGCTGGTCGATCGGAGGCGTACCGGGCGAGCATGGTCTCCACCGCCTGCTCGACGGTGTAGCGGATGCCGGAGGCTGAGGGGTCCCAGTCGGTCAGCAGCATGCGGGGCCACAGGACGTAGTTGGCGATCATCCCGAGGAACTGGTTGGCAGCGCTCTCGGCGTCCGGGACGTCGGCGTTGCCGGCCTCGTGCTCCGACTCCAAGTAGTGCTGGACCGAGGTGAAGTAGGGCAGCTTGCCGAGCTGGAACTGCATCTGCCCCAATTCGGGGAAGCGGGGCAACTCGGCGATGACGATGCGGAACAGGGCTGTCATACCGGGTCGGCCGATCAGATCGGCGTAGCGGGTGCCGATGGAGGTCAGGCCGGAGCGCAGGTCTCCGGCCTGAGGGCGCGCGGCAGTGTCCGCAGTGTCACGCTGCCAGGACTCGGTGACGATGGCCTCGAAGAGGGCTGCCTTGGTGGGGAACTGCTTGAACAGGGTGGACTTCGAGACGGCTGCCCCTTCGGCGATGCGGGCGAGGGAGGTTCCGTCGTAGCCACGGTTCAGGAAGAGGTCCGTGGCCGCGGAGATGATCGCCTCACGCTTCTCCTGGGCGAGACGGCGGTGGTGTGCGGAGAGCTCTGCTGCCATGCGTGCAGTATGCCCCAGACCCGAGGCGAGTCACTTGACTCGCCTCTTTTGGTGTGTCTAACCTGCAAGGGAAAGGCGAGTCACCTGACTCGCATCTGATGGCGGTACCCGATGTCTCTCTGGTGCCGTGCGATGAGGGAGCAGCTGATGACAGCCGACAGGATCGCTTTGGTGACCGGTGCGAACCGCGGTCTGGGCCGGAGTACGGCTCTTGCGCTGGCGGCACGCGGGGTGCGGGTCGTGGTCACTCATCGCGGTGATGCGGCTGGGGTCGAGGAGACTGCGCGGCAAGTGCACGCCGCAGGTGGGACTGCCGCCGTCATGCGTCTCGACATCAGCGACATCTCCTCTTTCGGGGCCCTCACTTCCGAGCTGAGCGCACTGCTCGAGCGCTGGGGGGCCTCGCGGCTCGACATCGTGGTCAACAACGCGGGGGTCGGCGTTTTCGGTTTGCTGGAAGCTGTCACGGCCGACGACTTCGACACGGTGTTCGGCACGAACGTGCGGGGCACGTTCTTCCTCATCCAGTCGCTTGTGCCGCTGCTGGCGCAGGGCTCCCAGGTCATCAACGTCTCGTCATCGTTGACGCGCCACACCAGTCCCGCGACGTCGGTCTACTCCGCCTCGAAGGCCGCCGTCGAGGCCCTGAGCCGCACTCTGGCCGCAGAGCTCGGCCCCCGAGGTATCCGGGTCAACTCCATCGCCCCGGGGCCGACCGCCACCGACTTCAACGGCGGTGCCATGCGGGATGACGTCGGTATGCGCCAGGGCCTGGCCGCGCAGACCGCGCTCGGCCGTGTCGGCGAACCCGAGGAGATCGGCGACGCCATCGCCACGCTGGCGTCGGAGGGCCTGCGCTGGATGACAGCCCAGCGCATCGAGGTCTCCGGCGGCGCCCTCCTCTGACCGACCGGGCAAGCCCGTCCCGGGCCACGCCGAATTCGTTCCGCACCGGTCCCGTCCTCGTCCAGCTCTGGGGCACCCGGGTCGCGCAGCGGGCGCAGGGCGCCGGCGGCTGGGGTCGTTCAGGCCGGGCGACGCCGCACGCCCGGCGGAGAAGATCGTCCGGCTGTCGATGGGCGGCAGGGTGGCGCAGCTCGCGCCGGGGACTTCGACGGGGACGGCCGCGCCGAACTCGCCGTCGGAACCCCCGCCAAGGCGATCGGCAGCCGGCGCGAGACCAGCCGGGTCGTACTGCTGCACGGCGGTGGGCGGTGCGGAAGGTCTCCTGGACCCCACCGGCACCGCCCGAGCTGTCTTCTTCCACCACGACGCCCACCTGGCGCCCGGCAGTGCCGAGGCCGGGGACGCGTTCGGCACGGAGGTACGACCGCGCGACCTGAACCGGGACGGCGCCCCCGAACTGCTGATCCGTTCCCCCGGCGAGAACGAGGCCTCCGGCCAGGGCCCAGCCGTGAACCGGGCGTTCCCGAGGGAGTCAGCGAACGCGCCGGATGCGGATCGGACCGCGGGCTTCGGCCGGCCTGACAGGGCGGCCGCCCTGCGTGATCTCCACCTCGCCTGCCTCGGCCAGCCGCTGAGCCGCGCGACGGGCCGGTTCCATCAGGGAACGCCAACCGTCGCCGTCGCCCTGGTACACCGCGCGTGCGGCTTCCGAGGGGCAGATGGTGGCGGTGGGGCCCCGGCGCTCCAGGAGGTCGCGGATCGTCTGCTCCAGGCGCCTGTCGGTTCGCTGCTCGCTGCCGGTCACCTTGCCAGGATGACATCGGCGACCGACCTGCGAACAGGACGGTGAGCTGAAGGCGCCGACTGGAAATCGGTGAAGAGCGGCCCGCGCCAGCAATGGGGACACGACTACGGCAGTGACGGCCGCGGAAAGGCCATACCGGAAAGTCCCATGCTGGAAAGGCCACACCGGAAAGGCACGCCGGGAAGAAAAATACGTGCCACAATGTCGGATTCAGAAAGTAGATAGAGCGATGCCGCGTGGGTTTCTATCCGACGTCACCCGCCGCCACTCCTCCCTGGTCCACCCGAACGGGAAGCGACAAACGGCACGCATCACGCGCATGCGGACGACAGCGAAAAGAATTGAGGCTACTCATGGACAACCTGCCTGTCCAGTAGTCCAGTCGGGAACTAGTTCTTCTCTCAGGTGCCACTCGCGCGCCTATTGATGAGACACCTCTTGAGGCCAGACTGCTTGCCGCACGATTCACCGAGAAACGCATGTCGACCAGAGGAGGCCCCGTGCCCGGTATCGCGCTCGTCGAGCAGTGCGAGGACAGTGCGCTGCAGGAATTCGATCTGGATATCAAGGTGGAAGTCGCCGGTATCGGTGGAGCGCCTGCGTCCAGTGACCTTTCGGCTATCTGCTGGCTCACCACGGAACACTGTCCCACCGGTATCAGCGGCTGCTACTGCTCCTGATCCCGATTGATCCACTACGGGGCCCGGTTGTCCGGCCGGGCCCCGTCCTCGCGACCGTGGTACCAGCGGTCCCCGTCGGGGACCGCACTGCGCTGACAGGGGAAAGCACATGCAGGTGGAGGCTTCGGGTTTTCGTGCGGAGCACGCGGCGATGCTGCGGATGCCGTTGCTGCCGAAGACGAGTTCCGCGGCGACGTATGCGGACATCGGTTCGTTCGACCGCGCGCAGACGGTGGCCTATCTCGATGAGCTGACCGCCGACAAGGGCTTCGCGGAGGCTCTCGCGGTTTCCAGCCCCTCCTTGCACCATGCTCTCGACGCGGTCCGCCGGAAGGCCGGGGAGGCCAGGCCCAAGGCTCTGCGCAAGCTCGCGGTTTCGGCGACTCGTTATGCCCTGAGAGCGGCAGGCCGCCCCACCCCCTTCGGACTGCTCGCCGGGGTGGCGCCGGTGACCTTCGAAGACACCTGTCACGTACGTCTGGGTTCGTCTCACAGCAAGTCGGTTCTGCCGGACGGCGGTTGGCTTCGGGGACTGGTCGCCCGCTGGGAGAGCGATCTCGATGTGCTGTGCAAGCTGCGCGTCGTCACCAACGATCTCGTCTTCCTGCGGGCGGAACGCTGGGTGCTGCCGGCCGGTGTCGAGCAGGAGGATTCCGGCACCGCCTCCTCGACGCGATCCGGCAGCGGCCGGACGGTCCAGGAGGTGTCGGTCAAGAACACCGGGGCGGTGGACGCCGTTCTGGAAGCGGCGCACCATCCGTGTCCCGTATCGGAGCTCCTGTCCCGCCTGGACGCGGCGTACCCGACCGTCCCCGCCGCGGCGAAGAGGAAACTGCTGCTGCGGCTGGTCCAGCAGGGTTTCCTGCTCACCGAAATGCGGCCGCCCCTGTCCGCGGCCGACCCGCTGTCCCACGTGATCACCGTGCTCGAGAGCATCGGCGAGCCGGACGCGGCTGCCCGGCTCGCCTCGCTGTCCGCCCTGGTCGACGACTACCGCGAGACGCCCGTCGGGACGGGACTGCACCGATGGCACACCGCGGTGGAGGCTGCCCGCGCTCTGCACCCCGGCGAGCACCCGCTCCAGGTCGACCTCCGCGTCGATGCCGAGGTCGTGCTGCCCAGCGAGGTGCTGCGCGAGGCCGAACAGGCGGCACACGTACTGCAGTTGGTCGCGCCCGACAGCGCGCCGCCCGCCGCACTCCGCGAGTACCACGCCGCGTTCACCGAACGGTACGGAACCGGGCAGGCCGTACCGCTGGCCGATGTCCTGGACCCGCACCGGGGCCTGGGCGCACCGGCCGGATATCCCGGCAGCGAGCGGCGCCTGCCGGGCGCCGATGCCCCCGGCCCGCGCGAGCAGGACCGCGACGCGGTCCTCGCGGACCTCGCCCTCGGCGCCATCGCCTCGGCTTCGCTCGAGGTCGTCCTCGACGACGCGACGCTGGAACGGCTGGGAGGTGCCCGCCCCGCGCCCTCGACCGGCGTCGAACTCTGTGTGCAGCTGACGGGAACCTCGGCCGAGGCAGTCGGCCAGGGGGACTTCGCACTCGTGCTCTCCCCGGTGATGGGTTCGTTCTCGCCCGGTTCGCTCAGCGGTCGCTTCTCCCACCTCGTCGGCGGCACCGCCGCACTCGGTGGCACGCTGCGCCGAGCCGCCGATGCCACACCCGACCGCGACGCCCTCCATGTGGACCTCGAATTCGCTCCGCGTTCCGGGCGGGCCACGAACGTCACCCGGGTCCCCCGCACCAGGGACGAGCTGATCGCCGTGGGCTGCTACGCGGACCGCTCCTCCCCCGCGGTGCGCGGCATGCGGGACCTGGCTCTCGCCGCGGATCGTGACCGGCTGTACGTCGTGGACGCCACCACCGGGCGCCATCTCGTGCCGGAGTTCCCCTGCATGCTGCTGCCGTCGATGTCCCCCGTCGCGGTGCGGCTGATGCGCGAGGTGTCGGCCATGTCGCACGACACCTGGCCGCTGTGGCGCTGGGGCAGCCTCACCGCGGCCCCTCGGCTGCCCAGGGTCCGGCACGGCCGTACGGTGCTCACCCCGGCTCGCTGGAACCTGTCCGATCCGGCTCTGCGCGACAGTTCGGTCGACGACGCCACCTGGGCGGAACGGCTCGCCGCCTGGCGGGACCGCTGGCACCTTCCCGACCGCGTCATGGCCGGAGACGGAGACCGCAGGCTGGAACTGGACCTCTCGGCCCCGCTGCATCGGACACTTCTGCGCCGAGAGCTCGACCGCCACTCCAACCTGACTCTGTTCGAGACACCTGAGGACGCGGGATGCGGACAGGGGTGGCTGAACGCGGACGGGAAGCCCTTCAGCAGTGAGCTGGTGCTGTCACTGCTTCCCGCGCACCCCGCCCCCGAGCCGTCCCGCAAGCCGTCGTTCCGTGCGGCCACGGTGCCCCCACCACGCCACGATCGCCACTGGCTGTACGGGAGGCTGTACGTCTCCACGAGCCGCCACAACGAGCTGCTGACCGAGCATCTGCCGCCCCTGCTCGCCGCACTGCCGTCCGGAGTGGACCGGTGGTTCTTCATCCGCTACATCGACTCGGAACCGCATCTGAGATTGCGTTTCCACGCCGAACCCGACGTGCTGGCCGCGCAGTTGACGCCGCTGATGCTGGACTGGGTGGCCCAGCTGCGCCGCGCCGGGATGGCGGGCGGCTTCGTCCTGGACGGTTACGAGCCCGAGCAGGCGCGCTACGGCGGCCGGGAAGCGATCGCGGCGGCCGAGAACCTGTTCCACCGCGACAGCGTCGCGGTACTCGAACAACTGAGGCTGCTCGAAACCGAGGCGATCGGTGCCGACCCGCAGGTGCTGGCCGCGGCCAACTACATCGACCTGCTGCGACGGGCCCGCGGCGACGCCTGGACGGACTGGTGCCTGGACCGTCCCCGGAACGACAGGGCTCACGCGTACTTCCGCGAACACCGCGCCGAGGCCATCCGCCTGCTGGACGGCGGCGGGTTGCGCGCCGCGCTCGGCGCGGCGGGCGCGACGGCGGCACTGGACGCCCTCGACGCCAGGGACGAGGCCCTGGACGCGTTTCCTCACCTGCGGCTGCCTCGCGTCCTCGCCAGTGTGCTGCACATGCACCACAACCGGCTGATCGGTACGCAGCGCGCCTCGGAGGAGAACACGGAGGCGGTGACCCGCGCCCTCGCGCAGATCGCCCGAGGACGAAGGAGGCTTCCGCGGTGACACCCTCCAGCCCCCGTCACCGGGACATCGATGCCGTCGTGGCGGAAATCGCCCACCGCGTGCAGGCATGGTCCGGCGAGCTGCCGCCTTCCACCGGCCCGGGCCTTGCGGAAGGGCACTGCGGAACGGCGCTGCTGTTCAGCGAGTTGAGCAGGGACAGGCCGGTTCTGCGGCACACCGTCCACACCCTGCTGACCGCGGAGGCCAAGGCGGGCTTCCGCACCGGCGGCCACGGCCTCCTCTCGGGTCTGACGGGCCTGGGCTTCGTCAGCAAGCACGCCGCCCGCACTCCGACCGAGTACGCCACCTTGCGTCACCAGATCGACGCGAGCGTGCGCGCCGATCTCGACTCCGTCCTGAAGGCGGAGCACCTCCGTATCGCGGATGGCTCGGCGCCCGCGCAGCGTTCGCACTTCGACGCCGTCTTCGGCGCTGCCGGTCTGGGTCGGTACTTCCTCGCGGAGCCCGGCCGCGATCCGCGGGCCGTACGCGACGTCCTCGGGTACCTTGTCGCACTCACCGACCCCGTCCACACGCCGAGCGGTCTCCTGCCCGGCTGGCTCGCCCCTCCCTGGACGGGCCAAGGAGACCCCGACAAGCACGAGGACCGGCTGCTCGACCTCGGTCTCGCGCACGGCGTGGCGGGGCCGCTCGCCCTGATGGCGCTCTGCTGGACGCAGGGCATCCGCGTACCTGGTCAGGACGCGGCCATGCGCCGCTGTGCGCGCTGGCTGCTGAGCTGGCATCACGAGGACGGTCAGGGGGGCGGCTGGTGGCCGCGCCTGGTCAGCGCCCGCCAGGAACAGGCCCAACCGCGACCGAGGGTGGGGGCTCCGGTGGCGGCCTGGTGCTACGGGACACCAGGCGTCGCCCGCGCCCTGCAACTGGCGGGCGACGCCCTGGGCGAAGAGGAGTGGGTGGAGTGCGCGCGCAACTCCATGGCGACGCTGATGCGCTCCCCGGCCGCGCTCGCCGGAGTCGAGGAGCCCGGCCTGTGCCATGGGCTCGCCGGGATCATGCAGATCACCGGACGGATGGCCACCGATCTCGACGATGCCTGGCTGTCCGCCCGGGCGGACGAACTCGCCGACCGGTTGTGCGCACGCTTCGACCCGAAGACCGCCTTCGGCTTCCCCACCCGCGCACTGGCACCGCAACGCCCCGATCCTCTGGATTCGCCGACGTTCTTGGAGGGAGCGGCCGGCATCGCGCTCGCCCTGCACGACCGGACCCGCACGCCGGACAGCCAATCGGCAGCCGCACACCGGGAGTCGGCCTCCCTGCCCTGGGACGCGGCTCTGCTGCTTTCCTGAACTCGACTGGAACCGGCGGGACATGTGCTCGGCATGCCGGGCCGCCCGTTCCTGGCGGGCGCCGACCGCGGCGCGGACGTCGAAGTACCCGCCGAGCGGTACCTCACCGACCTGGCACCGCCGGACTCGTCACCCAGCGCCCGACGTGCCGGAACTACCACCCACATCGCCTACTCCGGCCCCACCGACGGCAGTTGGAGCGAGCCGGGCCATCGGGTACCCGGTAAGGGAACAGGTCAGAAAATCCGCTCATCTTGAAACCCCAGGTCAGGCGGCACTTTCGGACCCATCCATCTACCCGAAACCCCCTCTGAGCGTCAAACGAGCGTCAAGCGATAAGGGAGCACGGCAACCGCCCCAGCGCACCCACGCCTCGTAGGCGCCCAGGATTAGTTCACCAGATTCGCGGCCGCCGCCGTCATTGTTCGCACCAGCAAGACCGCCACCGAAGCGCCGCTCCTCTCGGGTGTACTGATAGTGATCTTTGCTCACGTTGACCAAGCCCGCCCCGCGCCTCGCTCTGTCACAGGCTGTGATCCGACGTAGCCCGAAGGCAACAGCAGGTGCAGAGGAGACGGCGAAAAGCCACGCTCCCCGTGCGACCCCTCAACCAGGAGGGCCGGTCCTCGACCACGACGGGATGGACCGAAGAGCCGCCAGTTGATCTTTGACCGCCTTGACCACTCCGGGGTGCCCTACCCCATGCCGATCACCGCCACTTCGCGGTTCGCTCATCGAGGCCCACTACTCGAACGAGCGGAGCACGCACATGGACGCCTCCACCGTCACTCACGCTGTCGCGAGCGCAACGTGCCGGGTCAGCATCGGCCAGTTGAGACACCGAGCGATGCTGCCGCAAGGGTTGCAAGTCGTCATGGACGCTGCACCGGAACGGGTGAGGCAGGTACGGCGTATCACCGTCGCGGAGATGGAGCGGTGGGCTGTCCCTCCACCGCTCGCGGAGGACGTGCAACTCGTGGTCTCCGCACTGCTCACGAATGCGGTCCTCCACAGTGGAGCCGATGAAGTCACCTTGACCCTGCGGTTCATTGACGGCTTGGTTCGGATCGATGTACACGACCCCGGGGGGAGAAGCGTCGCCGGGGCGACGGTGCGGACGCCCTAACGCGAGGCGGTGAGGATGACGTCAGGGAGCAGCTCCCCTACCAGCATCCGTACGCCGGCTGGGTAGGTGAGAAACGAGAGCGTGTATCGGCGGCTGTGGAGCGATTGATCGACTGGCCTCACTATGTCGCCGAGTGCTGGCAGCATGGCGCCGGCGTGTCGTGCCGACCGCATATCGATGACGAACCTCTTCGAGGCGGCCCTGGCCGGATTTTGGCTGGACACTCGTTGTAGGCCGCCGGAGCATAGGGCGCAGGCGCGAAGCCGTTCAGGGGAAGGGCTGTCCAGCGTGGGCTTGAACGATGGAGAAGAGCCAGGCGGACAGCGGCCGTGGCAGCGATCGCGCGCCAGCGGTAGCCCAGTGGCGGCTGGGCCTGGAGGGCCCCACGCGCCACCCCAATCCGCGCGTCTCCGCCTTCGCCTACGGCTGGACAGCGCTGCCCTTCACCCTGGCCTTCTTCGAAATGTCGCCTCGTTCTGGGACTGATCTGCCTCGTGTCGGCCGTCCTGGCAATCGTCCGCCCCGACCAGCCGGAGAGCCAAGCGTGGTTCGGTCGTCGGCCCCTCTGACGTAGGACCACCGCAGCTGAACCGTAAGCATGCAGAGGAATGCCGCTGGCCGGTGACGGGCGGTGAGATCGGCTGGTCAGGCTTGCTGCTCGATCGGGGCATCCAGAGATTGCCGGTGAAGGCGTGGTGGATGGCCTCGAAGGCGCTCAGTCCGTGTTTGCGGGCGGAGTCGAGTACCGACCTTATGGGGGAAACGGTGGATCCGACGGAGCTCGTGTCACAGGCCGTGAGAGTAGTAACCGAGTTTGCCGGCGGCGCCGCCACTGCGGCGGCCACCGGAGCCGTCGGGCAGGCCGTCTCCGACCTTGTACGGCAGCGGCTCGACGGTACGCCGTCGGGACAGGCGGCTTTGGCAGCTGTGGACGCGCAGCCCGATGACCCGGCTGCCGCCGCAAGGCTGCACGACGAGCTCAACGCGGGGGTCACGGCCGACCAGGATTTCGCCGCCGCGTTGGCCCTGGCTCTTGCTCCGGTCCTTGCCGGGCCGCCGCCCAAGGAGCCGCCCATCCAGACCATCCAGAACAGCGTGGTAATCGGTGGGTCGCGGGTGCGCGGCAACACCATTTCGCTCGGGCCGGTGACCTTCAACAACACCCCCGCGGGACGCACCGCCTTCGGTGCCATCTGCGTCGCGCTGGCGGCCTTGGTGGCACTCTTGGTCTACGGCAGTGTCCAAGCCCTGGACGGTGACTCTCCGGGCTCCCAGACCAGAGGCGGGTCGGAGCCGGGGCAGGGAGAACAGAGGACCGGGACCGACAGCAACGAAACGGGCGACGACACAGCAGGCATCGGCGATGCGGGCCGCGCGACGCCACTCGCCGATGCAGAGGCCGTCCTCAACGTGCTGCCGGACAAGGCAAGCCTGCCGTCGGGCTGGACCGAGATCTCAGCACCCACCGCAGACGTCTCCTCGCAGGACGACGGCTCCACCTTCGAAGGTGAGGCGGAGTATCTGGGGCGCTACAGCATGGAGACCCAGTTCCTGGTGTTCTCCTACCCGGACGAGGACACGGCACAGACGGCCTTCGACGCGAAAACCTCCAAGGCGCTGGATCAAGGGGCGAGTTCACTGACCATGGCGCAGATCGGGGACCAGGTCGCAGCGTTCTCGATCTCGACGAGCCAGGGAAACGCCTACGTCACCCACACCACCCGCGGCACCGTGGTCCGCACTGGAACGGTCCTCACCATCGTCACCGGCAACGACAACGAGAGCCGCAGCTACAGCGGCGCAGACCTCGAAAGTCTCACCCGACTCCTCTCCGACCGAGCCCGAACGGCCCAGACAGGCTGACAGCCCGGCCCGCCCTGAGACCGACCGTTCAGAAGCCATCCGGACCGCGTGGGGTGTTAATGCTCCGATACGGCGAAGGTGGAGTGGCGGGTCCGGCCGGGTTTCCAGAACTCATGGCCCCTGTTGGCCCACGTGCTCAGCCCGCCTCGGGACCGGCCGAGTGCCTCACCCGGCCAGGCCCCCCTTTTCGTGCCCCGGCCGCGTGCTGGTGGGCCCGCACGATCGTCGAGTCGACGCACACGATCGACCGGTCGACCTCCCGACCGTATCCGAGTGCTGCTGGACATGGGCCAGGAGCCGGTCCCATGTCCCGCCCGCCGACCAGCGGCGGAAACGTTCGTAGACCGTCTGCTGCGGCTCGTACCGCTCGCACCGGCCGAGACGGAGCCGGCAACGGCCCGATCACCGCCCAGGCCTGATTGCCGGGTCCCAAGTGGCTGCTTGGCTCATCAACTCCTGCAGCCGCAGACCCCGTTGGGCGTCGATCTCGTGGGAGCGGCCGGAGCGCACGGCTTCGGCGAACTCCCGGCGCAGTATCGGCCAGCACTCCTCGTGGTCCAAGTCGGCGGTGTCGTAGACGAGTTCTTGTTGGGTGCCGAACAGCTCGATCCTGGTGCGGGCACTGTCGAGACGGACCGATCCCGACAGCGAGGCCTGGCTGACCGCCCCGTTGGTGTGCTCGCAGGTCAACTCGACCCATCGGCGGGGGTCTCCGGTGCTGTGGAGAGAGTCGATGGGGCCGACCGCCATGTCGAGCAGGTCGATCAGATGCGGGCCGAGGTCGAGCAGAGCCCCGTGTTCCAGGCGCCACGGGGTGGCGAAGTCGCCCTCGACGAAAGCACCGTGGAGGTAGCAGGCGCGAGCGCCGAGTACGGTCCTGTGTTCTGCCTGCCGGAGGAACTCTCTTGTCGCCGGGTGGTAGCGCTTGGTCAGCACGAGCTGGGTGACCACCCCGTGCTCGGCCACCGCCTCAGCTATCCGCCGGGCCGAGGCCAGGTCCGGGCCCAGGGGTTTCTCCAGGAGGAGCGGCTTTCCCGCGGCGGCCGCGCGGATCGCCAACTCGGCCTGGACGGCCGGCGGGACGGCGAAGGCGACGGCTTCGCTGAGGTCGAGCAGTTCCTCGAAGGAGCTCGCCACCCGCGCGTGGTAGGCGGCAGCGAGGTGTGCCGCCGCCTCCGTGCGCCGTGCCCACACTGCGGACAGCACCGTCTCGGGGCCGCTGCCGAGTACGCGGGCGTGCATGGCTCGGGCCCAGGGACCGGCGCCCACGAGCCCGACGCGCAGGGGTGCCGCGGGTGTGGTGCGAGGGGACAGTGGGGGGTGGTGGGACGTCACGGCGTGCTCCGGGGAGGTGGGGGCAGGGTGTGATCAGGGGCCGGCGGAGGCGAGACGGGCGTCGGCGATCTCGGGTGAGTAGAGGTGCTCCACGACCATTGCCGCCGCTCCCATGAGCGCGGCACGGTCGCCGAGCTGGGAGGTCGTCACCGTGAGGTGGGCGGTGGTGCGTGGCATGGCCCGTCGGTAGAGCAGTTCCCGTACGCCGGTGAGGAAGGGGGTGCTGGCCATGTCTCCGGCGATGACGAGGACGGCGGGGTTGAGGAAGGTCACCACCGTCACGAGCACCTCGCCCGTGCGCTGGCCCGCTTCGCGGGTGAGCCGGACTGCGTCGGGCTGGCCGGTGGCCAGATGTGCGGCCGCCTCCGCGGCCGAGGCGGTGGGGACGCCTGCGCGGGAGAGTTCTTGCGCGATTGCCCGTCCGCTGGCGACGGCGGCGAGGCAGCCGTACGAACCGCAGGTGCACAGTGCATCGTCACGGTCGTGCAGGCGGATGTGCCCCATGTCGCCGACCCCGCCGTCGATGCCCCGATAGGGGGTTCCGGACAGGATGACCCCGGCCCCGATGCCGGCGGACACTTTCACCAGGACGAGTGCGGGACAGTGGGGGTAGTGGTGACGCTGCTCGCCGTAGGCCATCAGGTTGGCGTCGTTGTCGAGGAGCACCGGAGGTGCCGACCGGACGTGCATATGCCGGGTGAAAGCTGCCTGCAGTGTGGCCCGGACGGGGTACCGGCTCCAGCCGGGCATGATCGGCGGTTCGACGATCATGCCGGTCTCCCAGTCCACGGGGCCGGGGACGGAGAGTCCGATCCCGCACACGGATGCGGCCTCGGTGCCGGTTGCCTCCAGGAGGCCGGGCATCCAGGAGGCAACGGTCTCCAGCACCGTCTCGGGTCCCTCGGAGACCGGCAGCGGTTCGGTGCGCTCGGAGAGGATCGTGCCCGCAAGGTCGGTGACGGCTACCCGGCTGTGCGTGGTGTCGAGATCGACCACCAGTACGGCGGCGTGGCAGACGTCGAATTCCAGGCGTGCGGAGGGTCGTCCGCCGGTGGAGGTGCCCGCCGTGTTGCGCAGCCAGCCGGCCCGGAAGAGCTGATCGAGGCGCATGCCGACGGTGGAGCGGGAGAGTCCGGTGGCGGTCTGCAGTTCGCTGCGGGTGGTGGCTTGTCCGCTGCGGATCAGTTCCAGCAGATGGCCTGCGCTCGATTGGCTCGTCGGCATGGCGTGCCCGTGCTCCTCGCTAGGTCTTGTCGGCGCCGCTGGTGAGGCCTTCGGTCAGCAGGCGTTCGGCGGCGAAGAACAGCAGTACCACGGGGACGGTCAGGACCACGGAACCTGCCATCAGGACGGTTTTGGACACCTCGATACCGCCTGCCAGTTGTTGCAGTCCGAGCGAGACGGTCCACGCGTCCGGGTCCGCGGCCAGGAAGAGGAGCGCGAAGAGGAACTCGTTCCAGGCGATCATGAAGATGTACAGGCCGGTGGCCATGAGCGAGGGCAGGGCGAGCGGCAGGATGACCTTGCGCAGGGCTTGGAGCCGGGTACAGCCGTCGAGGGCCGCTGCCTCTTCGACGGAGTACGGGATGGTGACGAAGTAGTTCTTCATCATGTAGATCGACACCGGCACGGTCTGGGCGATGTAGACGACGGCGAGTCCGACGAGGCTTCCGGAGAGTCCGGCCTTGGCGAACATCACGAACAGCGGCACCGCGAGCAGAGTGGTGGGGAAGAGGTAGATCGCGAGGAACATGGCGCTGATCTGGCGGTTGCCGAAGAACTTCAGCCGACTGACGGCGTAGGCGCCGGGGACGGCCGCGGTCAGGGTGAGTGCCACGGTGGCCAGGGCGACACCCGCGGAGTTGAGGAGCATCCGCAGGAAGCCCTGGCCGCCTTCGGAGGTCGGTTTGAGCACGCTGCGGTAGGTGTCGAAGGTGAGTTCCCTGCTGGACACCCAGAGGGAACCGGGGTCGAAGAGCAGGGAGTCGATCGGTTTCAGCGACAGCAGCACCATGTAGTAGAAGGGTGCGATCGTGATCACGGCGAGGAAGGCGAGGGTCGCCCATCGCAGTGTGCCGAAGAACCGTTCCTCGAATTGGGCCCGGGTCATCACGCCTCCTCCTGCACCTTCTTGGCGAAGAATTTGAAGTAGAGGCCGAGCAGCACGGTCAGGACGGCGGCGAGGACCAGTGCCTGGGCGGCGGCCGCGCCCACGTCGTAGCGGGCGGTGAGGAAGTTGTAGACGCGTACGGCCACCACGTCCGTACCGGATCCTCCGCCGGTGAGCAGGTAGACGTCGTCGAACTTGTTGAACGTCATGATGAAGCGCAGTACGCACAGGAGCGCGATGACGGGCATGAGCTGGGGAAGCAGTATGTGCCGAAAGCGCTGGCTGGGTGTGGCCCCGTCGACCCGTGCCGCCTCCTCCAGGCTCGCGGGTACGGCCTGCAGCCGGGCGAGCAGGAAGAGGAAGGCGAAGGGGAAGTACCGCCAGGTCTCGAAGGCGATGACGGTCAGCAGGGCGAGTGGTAGGTCAGCGTGTATGCCCAGCACTTCGACCTCGTAGGAGCGGGTGGAGAGGAAGGCTATGGGGTCGTCCCAGCCGAGGAGGTCTCTGCCCCAGGTGTTGACGATGCCGTACTGCGGGCTGAGCGCCACCTCCCATACGAAGGCGACGGAGACCACGGGGGCGACGTAGGGCAGCAGCATGGAGCCGCGCAGCAGTGCCCGGCCGCGGAAGGGCTTGCGCAGGGCGAGCGCGGCTGCCAGCCCGAGGAGCACCGAGCCGGCGGTGGACCCGACGGTGTAGAGGAGGGTGGTCACCAGGCTGGACCAGAAACCGGCGGAGTCGAAGACCTGGCTGAAGTTGTCCAGGGACCAGTTGCCGAACAGACCCATGCCCTGGATGTCGACGAGACGGGCGTGCTGGAAGGCCAGCAGAACGGTCCACAGGATCGGGATGATGACGACGACCAGCACCACGAGGAAAGTGGGGGTGACGAAGGCCAGCCCGGCACGGTTCTCGCGTTGACCGGTGGTGAGCAGGCGGTGCTTGCTCGCACCGTCGGGGGCAGGGGTCATGTCACTTCCTCGGCCTGGCGGGGACTCTACCGAAGGGATTTCTGGAGAGCGCTGACTTCGTCGGCTGCCTCCCGGGCGGCCTGTTCGGGGGTGATCTGGCCACTGGTCATGGCGCCGATCGCCTTCGGTACCGGGAGCTCGCCGTTGGTGGCGCCCACCAGGGCCCCTTGGCCCTCGGTGATGCCCCATCGCTTCATCTTGGCGACGCCGCCCATGAGTTGGTCGAGGAGTGCGTCGGAGTAGACCTCGTTCATGGGCTTGCGGGTCTCCACCCCCGCCTCGCTCGCCCGCCAGGCGCGCTGGTAGCGCCGCGGGTCCTCGGCGGTGCCGAGACGGACGGGGATCTTGCCCTCGGGAGCCATACCGAACCACTCTTCGTAGCCCTTGGTCATCATGTAGGTGACGAACTTCCGGGAGGCGGCCGTTTCGGCGGTCTTGGTCACCGCCCACGAGGTGATCTCGCCGAACTGGGCGGGCTCGGAGCCATCGGGCCCCGACATCGCGGTGACGATTCCGCTGTTGCGGGAGAGGAATTCCTTGTCGTGCTTGCAGGCGGGGCAACTCGGCAGCGCGTCGTTGCGCAGCCCCGCGAGCTCGTCCAGGAGGAACGAGGACCACACGACCATCGAGGCCTTGCCCGAGAAGTAGGTGGCCCGCGTGGAGTCCACCGACTGGGTGCCCGCGGGACCGTGGCCGCGCCCCAGCCTGTCGTATGTGGTGAAGGCCTTCCGACAGACGGGAGAGTCCAGTTGGACGTCACCGCCCTCGTCGACCAGGCGGCAGCCGTTGGCCAACGCCAGGTTCTCGAAGCTCTGCTGGGTGAAGACGTCTGCGGGGTCGGTGGCCACCGTGATGCCGTTACGCCCCTTGCGGTCGAGTGCGGCCGCGGCGTCGAGGAGCGTGGCGTAGGTGTCGGGCACGGGCAGGCCCGCCTGGCGCAGGTGGTCCTTGCGGTACACCAGAAGTTGCAGCCAGGCGTCGGAGGGAACAGCAAGCCGGGTTCCTGCGTCCTCGGTCATCCGCAGGGCGTTGGCGTCGAAGGTCCGCGGGCTGAGGCTGCGCACGATCTCCTTGCTGACATGGGTGTTGAGGAGCCCGTTGCTGTACATCTGCCAGACCTGGCCCATCGGGACCGCGCCGATCACATCGGGCAGTTCGCCGGCTGCGGCGGCCGACATGATGAGCTGTGGGAGCTGGCCTTCGTCCACGCCGACGAGTTCGACCTCGATGCCGGTCTCCTTCTCGAACCGGTCGACGAGCTTGTTCGTCACCGCCATCCGCGGCGGAAGGTTCTCCTGCGTCCAGACCGTGATCCGGTTGTCCGGCACAGCCGGACCTCTGCCGGTGGAGCAGCCGGCGAGGGTGGCGCCGAGGCCGGCCATCGCCAGCAGGCATGCCGCTGCCGTCTTGGACCGCTCGATCCACGTGCGCATGCCCCGCCCCCGCCCACTTAGGCTTGATGTTGCTGCATCTCAGCATCACTTTTGCATGTTGACAAGACATAAACCTGAGATACCTTCGCCCTAAGTCGTGAGAGCGGAGCGTTACATGGAGCGTGTTGTCCAGTTCACCGGTCCCCGGCAGGTCGAGGTCGCCGAGTACGAGAGAGCTCCCCTACCCCCGGGCCACCTGCGCGTACGCACCCGCTACTCCGGCATCTCCGCCGGCACCGAACTCACCGCCTACCGCGGGACGAACCCCTATCTGACCCGCACCTGGGACGCCGAGGCACGGATCTTCCGCGACGACACCGCCGGTATCGAGTACCCCGTGGCAGGCTGGGGTTACTCCGAGGTCGGTGTGGTGAGCGAGGTCTCCGCCGAACTCGTCGGCACCACCGGGGTCCCCGTACCCGGCGACACCGTCTGGGGAATCTGGGGCCATCGCAGCGAAGGGATCGTTCCGGCCGAGCGGATGATCGGGCACACCCTGCCCGCAGGGCTCGACCCGCTCGCCGGAGTCTTCGCCCGGGTCGGCGCGATCGCCTACAACGCCGTCCTCGCCTGCGACCTCCACGTCGGAGAGGACGTCGCCGTCTTCGGGCAGGGTGTCATCGGCCTGCTGACGACGCGGCTCGCCCAACTCAACGGGGCTCGGGTGACCGCCGTCGACGCA
The DNA here is from genome assembly GCF_025643355.1 of Streptomyces sp. SCSIO ZS0520. Taxonomy (NCBI): domain Bacteria; kingdom Bacillati; phylum Actinomycetota; class Actinomycetes; order Kitasatosporales; family Streptomycetaceae; genus Streptomyces; species Streptomyces sp. SCSIO ZS0520. Next base: position 1,438,959 of record NZ_CP092644.1, read on the forward strand.
CTTGACGAGCGACTCGCGACCGCCCGCGCCTACGGGGCCGCCGCCACCCTCAACGCCCGCACGGACAGCGTGGCCGAACTGCTCCGGGAGACCACCGGCGGCCGCGGCGCCGACGCGGCCATCGAGATCAGCGGCACCTACCCGGCCCTCCACGAAGCCCTGCGCTCGGTCGCCGTCGGCGGCCGGGTCGTGGCCGCCGGCTTCTACCAGGGCGAGGGCGTCGGGCTGCGCCTCGGGGACGAGTTCCACCACAACCGCGTACAGCTCGTCTGCTCGCAGATCGGCGGTGTACCCCCGCAGCTCAGCAGCCGCTGGAGCGTCGAACGCCTCCAGCAGACCTTCCTCGCCCTCGCCGCCGAGGGACACATCGACGTGGCCCCTCTCCTCACCCATGTCATGGCTGCATCCGAGGCCGCGGACGCCTACACACTGCTGGACGAACAGCCTGCCGACGCCCTCCAGACCGTCCTGGAATTCTGAAAGGCTCTCCGTGCTCGACATCACCTGCCAGGAACAACTCCTGCCCGGAGACACCCTCCAGGAGAAGTGGGACTTCGCCCAGAACGCCGGCTACCAGGGCATCGAGCTGCGGGCCAGAGGGGACCACCACTTCCGCGCACGGCTCCCCGAACTGCGCGCGGCCCTCCGGGACGGCGTGGTCATGCCCACCGTCTGTGTCGACATGCTGCACTTCTTCGGCGCCTTCGACGCCGATCTGCGCCGCGATGCCGTGGAGCAGATGAAGTCGCAGCTCTCCGTCATCGCCGAAATCGGCGGCCGCGGGGCCCAGACACCCGCCTCCTACGGCATGTTCTCCCGCCGCCTGCCGCCCTTCGAACCGCCACGCAGCGCAGAGGAGGAACGCACCGTCCTGCTGGAAGGCCTCACCGCTCTCGGGGAACACGCCCGCAAGGAGGGCGTCCACCTCTACCTCGAACCCCTCAACCGCTATGAGGACCATATGGTCAACCGGCTGGAGCAGGCCGTCGACCTCCTCCGCGCCGTGGGACTCGACTCCGTCAGAATCGGCATCGACAGCTACCACATGAACATCGAGGAAGCAGATCCCGCCGCCGCCATCCTGGAGGCCGCGCCCTACATCGGACACGCGCAGGTCAGCGACTCCAACCGCTTCCAGCCCGGTGCCGGACACCTGGACTGGCCGACCTGGCTCGGCGCTCTGCACGCCATCGGCTACACCGGCTGCCTCGCCGCAGAGTGCCGCCTGACCGGGGACCCCGTCAGCGCCATCCGGTCCATCCCCGCCTTCCTGCGCAGGTCGGGAGCATGACGACCACCCTGGCCACCGCCCCGGAAGGTCGCACCCGCCTCCGGCTCCGCCAGGAAGCGACCCGTGTCCTCCTGACGAACTGGACCGGCAACTCCACCGTCCCCTCCCACACCCTCTACCCCCACCAGTGGAGCTGGGACTCCGCGTTCATCGCGATCGGCCTGCGCCACCTCTCCCCCCGTCGGGCCCAGCGCGAACTGGAGACCCTCCTCGGCGCCCAGTGGGCCGACGGGCGCATCCCACACATCGTCTTCAACCCCGCCGTACGCCCGGACGCCTACTTCCCGGGACCCGACTTCTGGCGATCGAGTACCTCGGGCCGGGCAGCGGGCGCACCCGCCTGGGCCGAGACCTCGGGGATCGTCCAGCCCCCCGTCCACGCGCTGGCCGCAGCCCTGGTCCACGAGAGCGACCCCGAGGCCTCACGGCGCCGCGGCTTCCTCGAACGCCTCTATCCACGGCTGACCGCCTGGCACGACTACCTCCTGCACGAGCGGGACCTCACCGGCCGCGGCCTGGTCTGTGTGGTCCACCCGTGGGAACCGGGCATGGACAACAGCCCCTGCTGGGACGGCCCCCTGCACAGGATCGTCCCCGCACCGGGCTCGTCCTTCAGCCGTGTCGACCTCATCCACGGCGAACAGGCCGAACGGCCGACCGACCTGGACTACGGCCGCTACGTACGCCTGGCCGCCGACTACCGCGACCACGGCTACCAGGACACCGGCACCCCGCATCCCTTCGTGGTCGAGGACCCCGGCTTCAACGCCCTCCTCATCGCCTCCGAACACGCCCTGGCCGACATCGCCGAGGCCCTCGACCGGGACCCTCAGCAGCACCACGAGAGGGCTGACGCCCTCACCGAGTCCCTCCTGCGACATCTGTGGCAGCCCGAGGCGGGCATGTTCCTCTGCCGTGACGGACACACCGACACGGTCATCGAGGAGAGAAGCGTCACCGGTCTTCTGCCGCTGATCATCCCCTCGCTGCCGTCCCAAGTGGCCGCGGCCCTGCAACACACCGCCCGCGGCCCGCACTTCGGCCTCGGCTCCACCACGGTCCTCGCCCCGAGCTACGACCTCCAGGGCACCGCCTTCGACGCCTACCGGTACTGGCGAGGTCCCGCCTGGTTCAACACCAACTGGCTCCTGGAACGCGGGCTGCGCCATCACGGCGGCCAGACCCACGCCCTGCGCGAGCGCCTCCTCGACGCGGCGGGCACCTCGAACTTCGCCGAGTACGTCGACCCACGCACCGGACAAGGCCGGGGCACACCACACTTCAGCTGGACCGCGGCCGTCGTCCTCGACCTGCTCGCCCGGCTCCAAGACGGCGAGGAGCCTCGATGAAAGCACCACACCTGCTGCTGCACGCCGGCTCCTTCGCCCTCACCGACCCCGCCGGAGACATCAGCGCCGAGCGGACCACCTCACCACAGGGCCTCATCGCCAGGGACACCCGCCACCTCAGCACCTGGACCCTCACCGTCGACGGCGAACAGCCCACCGTCCTTGTCCCCGTACGGGAGACGGACGAGGACTCCGCCGCCGTACTCACCGCCCCGAGCGCCCGCGACGAACCTCCCGGCTGGACCCTCTTTCGCCACCAGAACCTCTGCCACGGCCGGCTCGTCGAACGACTCCGCTTCACCGCCAACACGGGCGAAGCCCTGATGCTGAACCTCAGGCTCGACGCCGACGCCGACTTCGCCGACCAGTTCGAACTGCGCGGCGACCACAGCTACGAGAAACCGGGCGGCCACCGCACCGTGGAAGAGACGGCCGAGGGCACCGCCTTCCACTACCGCCGCGCCGACTGGCACGCGAGCACCACCATCACCGCCGAACCACCCCCCGCGGTGAGCACAGCAGCGGGAGGAACCCGTACCAGCCTCACCTGGACCGTGATGCTGCCACCACACGGCAGTACCACCCTGGTCCTGCACGCCCTCACCCACTCCCGGGGCGCACGCACCTCTCCACCGCCACCCGCAGCATCAACAGGGAGCAAGGCGGAGCTACAAACCGCCTCGGCCCCTGCGACCGAGATCCCCCTCCATACCCCCGCAGAACACACGGCCCTCGCCCCCGCCTGCCACCAAGGCCTCGCAGACCTCACCGCCCTGCGCATCCCCGCCGAAGGGCCCGAGGGAGAGACCGTGGCGCCGCCCGCGGCCGGAGTGCCCTGGTTCCTGACGCTCTTCGGCCGTGACTCCCTGCTCACCTCCTCCTTCGCCCTGCCCTACCGGCCCGAACTCGCCGCGGCCACACTGAAGGCGCTCGCCGCCACCCAGGCCACCACGACGGACTCCGCACGGGTAGCACAGCCCGGGAAGATCCTCCACGAGATGCGCCACGGCGAACTCGCGCACTTCCGGCAGATCCCCTACGGCCGCTACTACGGCTCCGTGGACAGCACCCCGCTCTTCCTCGTCCTTCTGCACGCCCACGCCGAGCAGACCCAGGACGACTCCCTGAGCAGACATCTGGAGCCGCACGCCCGGGCCGCCGTGCACTGGATGTTCGCGTACGGCGGCCTCGACCAGCACGGCTACCTCACCTACCGGGCCGACGAGAGGGGCTTGGTCAACCAGAACTGGAAGGACTCCGAGGATGCCGTGTGCTTCACCGACGGCAGCAGGCCGGTGGGCGACATCGCCATCGCCGAGGCTCAGGGGTACGCCTACGACGCCCTGCTGCGCACCGCCTGCCTCGCCCGCAAGGTGTGGAACGCCCCCGACTGGGCCGCCGAACTCGAAGCCTTCGCACAGCAGTTGCGCGAGCGCTTCACTGCCCAGTTCTGGATGCCGGACCAGGCTTTCCCGGCCCTCGCCCTCGACAGCGAAGGCCGACAGGTCGACACCCTCGCCTCAAACGCGGGGCACCTCCTGTGGTCCGGCATCCTCGACCCCGACCGGGGCCGCGCCACCGGGCGACGACTGCTGGAGAGCGACTTCTTCTCGGGCTGGGGCATCCGCACCCTCGCCTCGCAACAGCGCCCCTACCACCCTCTGTCCTATCATCGCGGGAGTATCTGGCCCCACGACAACGCCCTGATCGCGCTCGGCCTCGCCCGGTACGGGCTCCACCGCGAAGCGGCCTCGCTCGCCACAGCACTCGCCGAAGCCGCCGCACGGTACGACCACCGCCTGCCCGAAGTACTCGCCGGATACCCACGACGCGAGGGCGAAGGGCCCATTCCCTACCCGCACGCCTGCTCACCCCAGGCATGGGCAGCCGCCACGCCCCTGGCCCTCCTCACCGCCGTGCGCAGGGCGACGGAACCGCGCAGCTCCACGCCGTGACGTCGCGGCGCCCGGAAAGAGCGCGTGCAAGGGCGTCTTCAGCTTTCGCACCGAGGACATTGTGAGTTCGCCGTCGGGGGCCGTGACTGAGACCGTGCCTGCCTTCACGGGCGCGCGACTGCTGGACGAGACCAAGCCTCCTGTTCAGTCCGGATCCGAGAAGAAGCGGTGGATCACCCAGCAGGGCATCGTCGAGGGTGCTGCAGGAGGAGCAGTTCCCGCGCACCCCACCATCGTCATCCTCAGCACCGTCCCGGACCCGGTGGACCCCGGCGACGTCACCTTCACCCTCACAGCACCCACCGGCTTCGTCTTCACCGGCTGGATCACCTGGACCTATCACGTCGTCACCACCACGGCGGTGACGAGCAACCCCCAGGACACGCTAGGTAGCCTCGGCGGACGGACGGACCTGCAGGTGCACTGCACTGCACCTGCAGGACACCCCTCGCCGATCACATCGGGGAGTTCCTCAGCCAGGCTGCCCCTCGCACTCCGGAACCTGGCCGACTCGGCTGGCCATGCGGCGAAGACGGCGGGAAGTGGACGCTGCACAGCTGAGCTGAACCGGCACACCCAGGTGGGCCAGCAGACGTCCTTCCGCGCGAGCGGAAGTGCGGACGCCCACTGCCGCGGAGGAACAGGGGCCGTCATCCATCCAGACCGGCCCCACATCGCGACAGGCCACCGCGCTTGGTGGTCTCTTCCGCGACATCTGATCAGCCGGAAGCCGCACTCAGCACTACAGCTTCACCTACCGCCGCCACCCTGCCGACACAAGGCACACAGGCAGAACCCGACCAGCTCAAATTCGCTCCTGACGCCCCATCAGAACGAGCGTCGAGACACCACGGAGAACGTCATTCGAGCGTCAAGATATCGCCCGTAACACCCGTAGCGCACATCATGCGCACCACCTGAACCCGCAGCTCAGCGACCCTTCTCAGCAGGCTCCAGAATCGCCACGCACTCCACATGATGCGTCATCGGGATCACGTGAAACAAAAACATGTGAAAAAAAATCGCAGGTCAGCGCGCCACCAGACTCAAACCGGACACGGAGTCGGGGTGCATTGCGTGCGCTATGGGCACTGCGTGCAGTCTCTTGACGCATGCTCCAACCCGGCGCCCGCACTCCTTCGACTCGAAGAGTCGCCATATGGCATTGAAAATGCCATACTCAAAGTCATGGCTGACGACGACACCGACTTCTTCCCCGGCGACGGCCCCACCAGTGGCATCTCCGTTTCTCTCACCGCCGGCACCCTGCACGCGATCCGCGAGCGAGTGGGCAAGCGAGGCGTGTCCGCCTACCTGGAGAAGGCTGCGCAGCGGCAGATCGAGCGAGATAACCTCGACGAGTTGATCACCGACTTCGAGAAGACCAACGGCCCCGCCGATCCGGAGGCCGTGGCAGCCAAGCGGGCCAAGCTCACCGGGAGTTCGCCCTCTTCCGGCGCCGGAGCCGCCGCGTGAGCGGTGCCCTCATCCTCGACAGCGAGGGCTTGGCCAAGGCCGTTCAGCGCGACCGTGAAGTCCACGAGTGGCTTACCGCCGCCCGTGACGCCGACCTGCCCGTCGTCACCTCCGCCGCAGTGCTGGTCGAGGTGATCCACCCGAAGATCAACGACGCAGCACTGAAATGGACGCTATCTCGACTCCGGGTCGAGCCCGTCACTCAGGCCTTCGCCCAGTCAGCGGCGACGCTACTGCGCACAGCCGGACTGCACGGCCACAAATACGCCATCGACGCCATGCTCTGCGCCGCCGCCCTAGCCCAGCCCGGGCGCGTCACGATCCTGACCTCAGACGTCGAAGACATCGCCATGCTCACCGCGGACCACAGCCGAGTCGTAGCCGAGAAGGTTTGACACAGTCAGCGCCAGCACCAATCCTGCCCGCACCCGCAACGCCACCGGCAGCACTCACTCGGCTCCTCGATCGGAACGACACTCTCGACGGGGAGTGATGTTGCGTTTACCGTAAGTTGAGGAAGATGCGGACGGGTGCTGGCCTCGGGGGGCTGGATGCAGCGCAAGGAGCGGTTTCGGCGCATCGTCAGCGAATTCGGTGCGACGTGTAAGCAGGCATTGCTGCACGGACAGAAGGAAGCCGCGATCCGCCGAGCGGTAGAAACCCTTCTCGTCGACGCGGCAGGGGTGTTGGGACTGCAGGCGGCACTGCACGCCGAGGTCGCCATCGCCGCGCACCGGATACGCCCTGACCTGGCAGTACGAATCGGAAAATTGCCGCGCAACATCGTCGGCTACGTCGAGCTGAAGAGCCCCGACAAGAGCACGATCCATCCTGGCGGTCTGAATCAGCGCGACCGCCGTCAATGGGAAGGCATGGCGAAACTGCCCAACCTGATATACACGAACGGTCAGACCTGGATCATGTACCGCTCAGGTCGACAGTACGGCGACACCATCCATTTCGAGGGTGACCTGCGCAGCGCCGGCTCCCGCCTACGACTGCCGGTCACCAATGAGGCCGCCTTCGAGGCCATGCTCGTCGCCTTCTTCGGCTGGCAACCCCAGTCACTGACGTCCATGCGGGAAGTAGTCGCCCAAGTCGCCCCACTGTGCACTCTCCTGCGTGATGCCGTCCACGACCGCCTCGATGCCGAAGCGGGCCTTCCACGTCACCGGCGCCCGTTCACCGACCTGGCATCCACGCTTGAGGTTGACCTCTTCCCGACCACGGACAGCCGGGACAAGCGCGCCACCTTCGCTGACCGATATGCCCAGTCCGTCACCTTCGCCCTCTTGTTGGCCAGCTCAGACACCGCTGGCGACAAGAACAAAACATTGATCGACATGAGCTTGCACGAGGTAGGACGACGCCTTGGGGCTGAGCACTCCGTAATGGGCCGCGCGTTACAGATCCTCACCGATCAGGTCGAGGGAGAATTCCGTGACAGCCTGGACATGCTCGTCCGCGTCATTGACGCCATCGACTGGAAAAATGCCCTCACCAGCGAACCGGGCTTCCACATCCATCTCTACGAGCACTTCTTGCAGGAGTACGACGCCGACCTGCGCAAGGACTCCGGCACCTACTACACCCCAGCCCCGCTGGTGACAGAGATGATCCGGCTTGTTGACGAGGTCCTGACCAACACGTTGGATTGCCCAGATGGCTTCGCCGACCCTGGTGTGTCCATCATCGACCCTTCGATGGGAACTGGCACCTTCCTCACCGGCGTCATCGACCTCGTCGCCCGCAGACAATCCGAGGGTGGCAACGAAGGCTTCCGTGCCGAATCCGTGCAGGAACTCGCAAGTCGGCTGATCGGGTTCGAGAAGCAAATGGGCGCCTTCGCCGTCGCTCAAATGCGCGTCGGTCAGATGCTGCGGCATCTGAATGCCCGGGTCCGGCTGCGGGACATGCGCCTGCACTTGGCCGACACTCTCGCCGACCCGTGGCGGCCCAGTGAACTTTTCGATCGACATGGCGCTTTGTGGGGGCCTTTACGTGACGACGCGGAGGCAGCAAGCACTATCCAGCGCAACGAACGCATCACCGTCGTCATCGGCAACCCTCCCCACCGCGAACAAGCGGAAGGCCAGGGCGGATGGATAGAGAAGGGCTCACCAGGCCGCGGGGCCCCACCCCTGGATGACTTTCGGTTGCGCGGTGCAGCAGGCGTTTACGAGAACAAACTGAAAAGCCTGTGCACCTACTTCTGGCGCTGGGCCACTCACAAAGTCTTCGACCAACATGGCGATCACCGCCACGGCGTCGTCTGCTTCGTCAGCACCGGTGGATTCATCCGCGGCGCTGGCTTCCAAGGAATGCGATCCTACCTGCGGCGCACTTGCACCGAAGGCTGGGTCATCGACCTCACCCCCGAGACCAAAAGGCCCCCAACCAATAGCCGCTTCTTTCCTGGAGTCCAGCAAGAGTTGGCCATCGCCATCTTCGTCCGCCGACAAGACGAGCGACAAGACGAGACGGCCCCTGTCCATTACATAGCCGTTCATGGCACCCGCCAGAGCAAAGAGGAGCAACTGCACAACCTACACATCAACGACCCTGGCTGGCGTACTTCTCGGCCTGCCGAGCCAGCCCCGTTCACACCTGCTTCCCAGAACGGCTGGGATACTTTCCCAGCCCTCACCGAGCTAATTCCCTGGTGCAAACCTGGCATTAAACCCAACCGCAACTGGGTCATCAGTCCGTCCAAAACCGTCCTGCACCGACGATGGAACCGCCTCGTCCAAGAACGCGACCCCGCAACGAAACAAGCCCTGTTCAAAGAGACCGGCGACCGCACCCTGGACAAGGAAGCCCTCCAGATCCCCGGGCATCCCCACCCATCCATCCGCATGCGCATCGAGCGAGGACCCTGCCCCGCTCCGATACGCGTAGCCCGCAGAGCCCTGGACCGTCAATGGCTCATACCCGACGGCCGCGTCATCGACCGCTCGCGTCCCGAGCTGTGGCAGGCCGATACCGACGGCCAAATCTTCGTAGTCGAACAGCACACCCAACGCCTGCGAACAGGCCCGGCGCTACTCTTCACCGCCCTCATTCCTGACAATGACTACTTCAAAGGAAACGGTGGCCGCGTCCTACCGCTCATACACGCCGACCGAACCCCCAATATCACACCAGGACTCTTACCTCACCTCGCCAACGCCTACGGCCTCCAGCAAGTCGCCGCCGAGGAGTTGATTGCCTACATCGCCGCTGTCACTGCCCACCCCGCCTTCACCGAGCGCTATGCAGACGACCTCAACTCCCTGGGTGTACGCGTCCCCTTGACCTCCGATCGCGACCTCTGGCACGAGGCCATCAGCCTGGGGCGCCATGTCATATGGGCCTCAACATTCGGCGCGCGCTGTATCAACCCCGACGACGGCCGCCCGGCAGGCACATCGAACTGGTGGCGGCGCCTGTATCCCGAGATCACGTACGCCCGAGAGGTCGCGTCCGACAAGCTCCCATCGGCCGACAACTACGACATCGAACGCCAGTACCTCGTTATCGAGGGCGGCATCTTCACCGGTGTCACTCAACGCATGCGCAACTACGCCACGGGCGGGCGCAACGTACTCGACAGCTGGCTCGCCTACCGCAGCGACCGTACCGTCGGCAAAGTAACCAGTGAACTCGACCGCGAGCGCCCAGAAGGCTGGGAGCCCGAATGGAGCCGGGAACTCGTCGAAGTCCTTGCCGTACTCAGACATCTCACAGCCTTAGAACCTCAGCAGGCAGAGACCCTCAACCGCATAGTCACCGCCCCCTTGATCGACGTCCCTGAACTCACCCGACGCCACATCCTCCCGGTACCCGCGCGCGCCCAGCACGCTCACACCGGTCCGGATCACGAATTTCTGCCCGGCATGGACACAGTCGACGGCCAACCGCCAGAACCCGTGGAGCCTCTGTCTCTCTCGAACGACCCCGCAAGTACTACGCCACCCGAATCGCACTCCTCTACGCACCCCGTCCCACGCGCTCGGCGGCATCGCGGTCCGGCCTGAGCCGTCCGGTGCGTCGTCGCAAGGCTCGTCAAGCGGCCCAGGCGCTCGTGCTCATCGGCCTCGTCTCAGCATGGTGCAGCCCAGCAGAGGCGCTGGGAAGCCGCCGTGGAAGCAGCACGCACCGCATAAGCCCGTACCTGTCGCCTCGAGCACCTCGAAAGAACAAGCAGATACCTGGCACCTGACATTGCCTGCGGGCATGAGCTCGGGGGAGCCATTTCAAGCCATTGGTCCCGGACTCTAGCCCCGCTCTCCCGGTCCCCTGCATATGCGCCGAGGAAGATCCGTAGACTTGGCCGGGCGTCGAGCATCCGTGCGAGTCAGGCGTGCCCTGCGGGTGATGCGATGCGCGGACCACTTCTCGATAGCGCCGAGGCAGCCAGGGAGAGCCACGTGATAGGCAGCACCCTGCCGGAGTTCATCGGTCCGTACGCCGTGGAGCGGAGTCTCGGTTCCGGCGGGATGGGTGAGGTGTACCTCGCGTATTCGACGGGCGGCAATCCGGTCGCGATCAAGGTCATCCGGCCTGACCGCACCGACCCGCACACACGGGCCCGCTTCGAGCGGGAGGCGGAAATCGCCCGGACGATCTCCGGTACCGGCCGTGTGGCGCGTTTCCTGGAGGCCGATCCGTTCGCGGAGCTGCCGTGGATCGCGATGGATTATGTGCCCGGCCGAACGCTCGTAGAGGTGGTCAAGGAGCAGGGGCCGCTGTCTGCAGCGCTCGTAGCCAGTATGGGGGCTCTCCTTGCCGAAGGGCTGGCTGCGGTGCACGCCACAGGGTTGCTCCACCGTGATCTCAAGGCGAGCAACGTCATGCTCGGTGACTTCGGCCCTGTCATCATCGACTTCGGTCTCGGAGTGTTTCTCGACGCGTCACTCGGCTCGATGAGCCAAGGGCTCGCGTTCCTGGGCACCGTGCCCTGCATGCCGCCCGAGCAGGCCGCCGGCGAAACTCGGGTAACACAGGCCGCCGATGTGTACGGCCTGGGCACTGTGCTGCTGTACGCGGCGACTGGGCACTATCCCTATGACGGCGCCGGATGGGCTGCCATCGCGGTACAAGTCGTGTCCCGTGACCATGGTCCCGATCTGGGCGGGGCACCCGAAGACCTGCTGCCCGTCATCTCGAGCATGCTCGCGCACGATCCGCAGGACCGCCCAAGTCTGGAGCAGGTCACCCGTCAGTGCGCTGAGGTGATGCGGCGCCTGGGAACGCATCCGGTGAGCGCCCGGCACGCACTGATCCAGAAGACCGTGGTCGAGGATCGGGCCGCCGTCGCCCTGCCCCAGCCGGACCCGCGGATGTTTTATCGACTGGACGCCTTGGAGCGCCGGCTTCGTGAACCGGAACCGGAGCCCGCTGTAGAGGAGCCCACCCCTGAGGACGCCGCCGCGCCCCTGGACGCGGCGGCATCAGCGGAACCCGTGGCCGATACACCGATGCCGGCTCTCTCCCCTGTGCGGTCCAGCCGTCCCCCCGCCTCCCGACGGGTCGCCGGCGAGCTGCGACGACGCTATGCGGCGAGTGCGGAACTCGCCTGGTCCAGCCGCTGACGCCAGGGCCCGGCCTCTGGACCTGAACGTGGCCGCAGCGCACCGGCACCCGCACCCATGCCGTACCTCCGCATTTCCCACATTTCCAACAAGCTGCACGCAGAGGAGCCCCAGTGACCACGGCGACGCACCGCCCGGAATCCGGGCCGGAAGACTCCGGCCAGGCCTACCCGGCCGGTACGAAGCCGGCCTTCGCCCCAGGCGCGCAGGTCCGGGTCCGTGACGAGCAGTGGCTGGTCAAGGCGGTCGGTGAGAGCCCAGACGGGCTGATGGTCGAGGTGAGCGGGGTGTCCCCGTTCGTACGCGGCACCGACGCGGTGTTCTACCAGCAGCTCGACCAGATCGAGGTCCTCGATCCGCGCCGGACCCGGCTCGTAGCGGACGACACGTCCAAGCACGCCAAGGCCCGACTCCATCTGGAGGCGGTGATCCGCAAGACTGCTCTGCCGCAGACCGAACACGGTCTGGCGCTCGCCGACACCTTTCTCATGGACCGGCAGGAGCACCAGCTGCGCCCGGCCGAGCTGGCGCTTTCGATGCGCAATCCACAGCCGCGCCTGCTGATCGCGGACGTGGTGGGCCTCGGCAAGACCCTCGAGATCGGTGTGCTCCTCGCCGAGCTGATCCGGCGTGGTCGCGGTGAGCGCATTCTGGTCGTCACCCCGGCGCACGTCCTTGAGCAGTTCCAGCGTGAACTGTGGACGCGGTTCGCCCTGCCCCTGGTGCGTCTGGACTCCACGGGTATCCAGCGCATCCAGCAGGAGATTCCGGCGGGCCGTAATCCGTTCGCTCATTTCAAGCGGGTCATCGTCTCCGTCGACACCCTGAAATCGGCCACGTACGCGCACCACCTGGAGAACACCCAGTGGGACGCGGTGGTGATCGACGAGTCGCACAACCTGATCAACAAGGGCACCCGCAACAACCGCCTCGCCAGGCGTCTCGCCGGGTCCACCGATGCGTTGGTCCTGGCATCGGCCACTCCGCACAACGGTGACGTGGAGTCCTTCGCCGAGCTGATCCGCATGCTCGATCCGGCCGCGATCGCGGACCCGAAGAACTACAAGGTCGCCGACCTCGACCACCTCTACATCCGCCGCACCAAGACCGACCGAGAGGTCCGCGACGGACTCAAGGACAAGCCGTGGGCCGAGCGCGGCCCGTCACGGCCGGTACCGGCGCATGCCACGGCGAAGGAGATCGCCGTTCTGCGGGAGCTCGCGGAGCACTGGACGCCTGGAGACGCGGGCCGGTCCTCCGTGTGCGCCGATCCGCTGGTCGCGTACAACTTCCTGAAGGCCTTCCTCTCCTCCCACCGGGCGTTGAAGAAGTCCCTCGAAGCACGCCGCGCCTATTTGGAGGACCCCAAGCGCGGCCGCAAGCCCGCCGCTCCCGAGCGTGCGGCCGCGCTCGCTTCGGAGCGCGAGGCCCTGACCACCCTCGAGTCCCTGACCGCGGACTTCACCGACGACGACTCCGCCAAACTCGAGGCCCTCGTTCAAACCCTTACGAACCTTGAGGTCGGGCCGCGCTCGGACCGTCGCGTGGTCGTCTTCTCCGAGCGGATCGAGACGCTCAACTGGCTGGCCGAGGTGATCCCCGAACGGCTCGGCTTCAAGGCCAAGTCCGTTGAAGGGATTGACACTTCCCGTCCGTGGAAGGCATACGACGGGGCCGTGGAGGTCATGCACGGCGACACCACGAACGACGAGCAACAGCGCGAGATCATCGACCGGTTCGGCCGCCACGAGGAGAAGGTACGGCTTCTGTTCACCGGCGACATCGCCTCCGAGGGCGTGAACCTGCACCACCAGTGCCACGACCTGATCCACCACGACCTGCCGTGGTCGCTGATCCGTATCGAGCAGCGCAACGGCCGTATCGACCGCTACGGGCAGGCCGTCAGCCCCGAGTTCCGTGCGCTCACCCTCACCGCGGATGTCCCCTGGCGTCGCGATGACGCGACCGGCGAGACCCTCACACTCGACGACCGCCTGGTCGGCGCCCGGCTGCTGCGCCGGGAGGACGAGGCGCACCAGATCGAGACGGGTGGTGAGGGCAGCGCCGAGGCGGTCACCGGTCTGTACGACGACAAGAAGGAAGAGGACCGGCTCACCCGCGATCTGATCAAGGGCAGCACGGTCGAGCGGTCCATCAAGGAATCCCGCGAGGAGTCGGGCGGCGTCCTCGCCGGACTCCTCGCCGGCGTCAACGCCCGCCTCGCCGATCCCTCCGCCGCGCAGGGCGTCACCGGCGCGGAAGCCGTACGAGAGGCCGACGTCCCCCATGTCTTCGCCGACACCCGGGCCTACTTCCACGCCGCGATGGACCTCATCTATCCACAGGCACTGCGCGAGGCGATCGGCTGGCGTCCTGAGACGGCGAACGGCCGCATCGAGTTCACCCCGCCCGACGACCTGCAGTACCGCTTCCGCGAGCTCCCCAAGTCGTATCTGCTGCAGGAGAAGATCCTCACCACGCAGAAGTACGACGGGACGCTGCGCCTGACGTTCAACAAGGCGTACGCGGCGGAGCGTCTGGAGGCCGCGCGCAACGCCAAGCAGCCGAAGGGCGACGAGAAGACCAGTCAGTGGCCGAACGTCTCGTACGTCTCCGACATCCACCCGGTCCTTGACTGGCTGACCGACAAGGTCCTCGCCTCACTCCGCTTCGACGAGGCCTTCGTTCTCGCCCACCAACCGGACACTGAGCGGGCACGGCGCATCGACCCCGCACTGCCCACCGCGCTCGACGGCCTGGTCTATCTCCTGCAGGGCGTGTACTGCAACGCGGCCGGTAAGCCGACCGTCGTGGAATGGATGGCCGTCACCGGCCTGGCGGTGGGCGATCCGCAGGTGTGGCGCATGGACTCGGCTTTCCTCGCCGCCTGCGGTGTGGGCCCCGGTATGCCGGGCCGTGACCGGCCGCTGGACCCGCCCCTGCTGCAGAGCCTGGTCGCACCGGCGGTCGACACCGCGGAGGCATATCTGCGTGAACGCCGCGCGGATTACGACCGGCGGGTCGACGGCTATCTCGCCCCGTACGAAGACCGAGTGCAGGTGTGGGAGCAGGGCGCGCTGATCGCCTTCGGCACCACCGAACGCCGCCGCCAAGAGGTGTACGACACCGCGAAGGACCGTCAGAAACTGGTGAGCCGGCTACGCACCGCCGGTGACCCGATGGTCCGCATGCTCGCCGTTCTCGAACCCCTCCACCCCTCAGCCCCGTACACTGCCCGCTCCGAGGAGTCCGCACGATGAGCTACACCCACGACTCCTTCGCCAACCGCGGCGAGTACCTGTCCGCGCACTACTTAAGCGAAGAGCTGGAGAACTCTCTCAAGAAGAACAAGGCCGGAGACGAAGGCCTGTTCACCGTCTGGACCAGTCGCGAGACCGACGAGAAAGACACCCGACGTACCCCGCGCGAGCTCCTGCCGAGGCTCCGCGGCTCCTACACCTCCGAGGTACGCCCCTTCCTCGCAGCCCGCGGCCAGCAGGAGGCGCCCGGCGCCACCTATGACGACCTGACGGGCGAGTGGGCCGAGCGGCTGGCCGCCTGGCATCAGTCGATCCTCAAGGCCCTCGGATACGGGGAGTCCAGTGGCCCGCTGACTGTGCAGCACGCGGGTCGTGCGTACGAGGTTCCCGTCGCCTGGCACGGAGACGGGATCGTCGCGATCGACTGCGGCTGGACAGCCTCCCTCGACAACGCACTCGATCCGGAAGGACCGGGCAGGCTTCTCCACTCGTTCAAGACCGCGGACGGGCAGATCGAGGCCGGGGAGAAGCTGGCCGACTGGCTCTTCCAGAGCGAACTACTCACAGCGGACGGCGAGTCGGAGGATGCGCCTCGCTTCGTCCTGCTGCTCTGCGGCGGTGTCCTCGTCCTCGCCGACCGGACCGCCTGGCCCGAGGGCCGCTACCTCGTAGCGAACCTGGACGCCGCGCTGGCCCGCAACAACCTGTCCAAGTCCGGCGAACTCGCCCTGCTCTCCGCCCTGTTCTCGCACGACATGCTCGCGCCGCGCGCCGACGGCAAGGGGCGCCGCATCGACGACCTGCTTTCGGCTTCCCGTAACAACGCCGTCGGTGTCAACTCCGAGCTGCGAAAGGGACTCCAGCGCTCGGTCGAGATCATCGCCAACGAGGTGCTGGCGCGGCTGCGCGAGGCGGGCGTCGCCCCGCGCGACATCGAGGACCCGAAGCAGGGCCCGTTCGCACGCCAGCTCACCCGCGAATCCCTGCGCTACCTCTACCGCGTCCTGTTCCTGCTGTACGCGGAGGCCCGCCCCGAGCTCGGCATCCTGCCCTCCGACGATGACACGTACGAGGCGGGCTACTCGGTGTCCCGGCTGCGGGAACTGGTCGCCCGCGACCGCAAGTTGGTGGAGGAGGAGAGCCGGAACGGCTTCCACCTGTACGCGTCCCTCGACGTCCTCTTCAACAAGGTCAATTACGGTCACCGGTTACATGGCACCGAGGCGGACGATGACCTGCCGGTCGAGAAGCGCAGTCAGCAGCGCGGTCTGCGTTTCGAGGCGCTGCGCAGTGAGCTGTTCGATCCCAAGGCGATCGCACTCATCGGCCGGAGTGTGCCCCACCCCGACAGCGATGAAGAGGGGCTCCAGGAGCCGCCGCGCTGGCTCGATCTGCGGCTGCGCAACGATGCCCTGCACCAGATGCTGCGGCTGCTCACCATGAAGGAAGCGGGCGCCAAGGGCCGCCAGGGCGGCTTCATCTCGTACCGCAACCTGGGCATCAACCAGCTCGGTGCCGTGTACGAGGGCCTGATGTCGTACACCGGCATCATCGCCGAGGAAGAGCTGGCGGAAGTGGCCAAGCCCGGCAACAAGAGCGGGGGCAAGCAGTACGGCGATCCGGAGAAGGGCTCCTGGCTGGTGCCCGCCGACCGGCTGCGCGACTACCCGGCGAACACCCACGTCGTGCACTCCGCAAAGGAGACGGAGCAGCACGGCCTGCGCGGCCCGAAGAAGTACCCCGCCGGCACCTTCGTCTACCGCCTGGCAGGACGGGATCGTGAGACCTCGGCCTCGTATTACACGCCCGAATCGCTGACTCAGGTCACAGTCGAACTGGCCCTGAAGCACCGGCTGGACCAGGAGAAGGACTCCGACGGAAATCCGGTCCGTACGCGGGCCAGCGAACTCCTCAAGTACACGATCTGTGAGCCGGCGCTCGGCTCGGGGGCGTTCCTCAACGAGGCGATCAACCAGGTCGCCAAGGAGTACCTGAAGCGCCGACAGCAGGAACTCGGCCGGGAGCTGGACACCTCGAAGGTGCTGGAGGCAGAACAGAAGGCCAAGGCGTACATCGCCCTGCACAACGCGTACGGCGTCGACCTCAACTCAACAGGTGTCGAGCTCGCAGAGGTCTCGCTGTGGCTCAACACCATGCATCCCGGCATGCGCGCGCCTTGGTTCGGGCTTCACCTGCGGCGCGGCAACTCGCTTATCGGCGCGAGGCGTTTGGTGTACGAAGCGAAGCGGGTGGAGAAGGAACGGACCGTCGCCGCGCTGACCCCGACCAAGCTGCCCTTCCGCCCGCCAGAAACCGGCGAGGCCCAGGCGCTCCCTGTGGGCGCGGTGCACCAGTTCCTGCTGCCCTCGCCCGGCTGGGGTGCGGTCGCCGGCGCGGGCGGCGACGCGAAGAAGCTGGTCGAGCAGCTCGCCAAGCCGCAGGTGGACGCCCTCAAAGCGTGGAAGAAGAAGGTCGGCACGAAGCCGAAGACGACCGGCGGCAAGATCAGCCAGCTCGCGAGGTTGCAGGCTGCCGCGCGACGGGTGGAGTTCCTGTGGGGCCTGGTCGCCAAGCGCATGGAGCTCAGCGAGCAGGAGATCGCCCGAACGATCGATGTCTGGGGCACGGACAAGGGCACGGCTGAGGAAGCCGAAAAGTATCCGCAGGAATACGCCTTCCTGCGTCGCGACAAAAAGAACGCGGACCAGAGCCTGCCTGTCACCAAGGAGCAGGTCTTCAAGGATCTGTTCGAGGCCGAGGGATCCCCGTACTGGCGGCTGAAGCAGGTCATGGACGCGTGGTGCGCACTGTGGTTCTGGCCGCTGGACAAGGTGGGGCTACTCGACGGGTCGGACGCGGAGTACGCGACGGCGCCCGTGGTGTCGATGGACGCGCTCATCGCGTCCGGGGTGGGGACGGTGGGAGGCAAGGAGCCTGCGCCCGAGCCGCCTGCCGACGCGGTCATCGCGTCGGCAGGCGAGCCGGTCGTGGCCGCGAGGCCGCAGGTCGCTGAGCACGGGCTCCTGTTCGCGCTGGACGGTGACCAGATGTCCTTCGGTGACATGGAGACGGCGGGCGAGCTCGTGGAGAAGAAGGAGATCGGGCAGCCCCGCCCCTCGGCCCCGCCGAAGAAGAAGGCCGCCGGCACCGGGCCCCGCCGCCCCCTGATCCCCCTCGCCGACCTCGATGGCTGGCTGGCCTTCGTGGAATCCATGGTGGGTACGGGCCCGGTGCCGGACGACACCTTGGCCAGCTCCGTCGACTCCCTGGAGAAGCTGAAGACCTTCGAGCAGCTGATCCAGGCCGAGATGGGCATGGACGAGGCGCGGAAGGCAGTCGAGACCCGCTACCCGTGGATGCGGGTGGTCCGGGACATTGCCGCAGAACAGGGTTTCCTGCACTGGGAGTTGGATTTCTCAGGGGTGTTCGCGAGCGCGGCGGGCGGATTCGATCTCCAGGTCGGAAACCCGCCGTGGGTGCGGCCTCATTGGAAGGAAGACCCCGTTCTCGCGGAGTACGAGCCGTGGTTCCTGCTTACAGAGAAACCGAAGGCGACGGAGAAGGCCCGTCGCAGGCAGGAACAGCTTGAACAACCGGAGGTTCAACAGTATCTGCTTGGGGAGGTCACCAATACGATACCGATGGCGTCGTATCTGTCTGCCGCTCCCGTCTATCCGCTGATTTCGGGGTCAAAGCCCGACCTGTATCGGGCCTTCATGTGTCAGCTGTGGGACCACGCGGGCAAGCACGGGACAGCAGGGATGGTGCATCCCGACACACATTTCTCAGGAGACAAGGAGGCCAACCTGCGGGCTGCGGCGTACAAACGACTTCGCGTACACGGTGGGTTCGTCAATCAGAAACGCATCTTCCCTGAACCAGTAGGACACTCCACCGAATTCGGAGTGCACATCTACGCGCCAGCCGATCAAATCAACTTCGCGAGCCTCTCCTGGTTGTTCACCCCTGATGCACTGCGGGCGTCATTCAGCGCAGCGGACGATGCGGTCGACCCAGGCGTCAAATACGAAGGTTCTTGGGACGAGCGAGCACATCCCAAGCGGGTCGTCCACGTCACCGTGGATACGCTTCGCCGCTGGCAGCGACTCGCTGGCGACGAAGGGCCGCTGGAGCATACTCGCCTGCTCACCCCCGTGAGCACTGCCGAGGATCCAGCTATCGACACAGTGGCGCGTTTCCCCTTGCGACTCGGATCAATGGGCCCACAGATCTTCATTGGATTCGATGAGGGTGCAGCCAAGAAGGCGAGGTTCGGCCCGAACAGGGATCAGCGACTCATCGAATACAACACCGGGATCGGCGGTCAAACCGATTACCACGCGCCCTCCTGGTGCGATGTCATCCTCAAAGGGCCTCAAATTGGAGTAGCGAACCCCCTTTTCAAGCAACCGAGCCAGGGCAGCGGAGAAGTGCGCGGGCTCGATCTAGCACTGCTCGCTGATGACGCTGTGCCAGAGTCCGAGTATCGGCGAGTAGCTCCCCGGGAGTTGTTTTCGAGAGAGCAAGAGAAATGGCATGACTGGGCGACATACGGGCGATTGCTTGCGAATGAAGAGGCTCTGACCCGTGCGCGGCTGACTATCGCGGAGAGGCGTAAAGTCCAGCCAGACGACGTTGAACAAGGAGAAGTTGAGGCGTTCCTGCGGGCGAAGGTGAGCAGACCGTACAGCGAGAAGCATCGTGTTGCGTGGCGGGAAATGATTGCACCCGATACGGAGCGCGCCCTCTACGCAGCGCTCATCCCCGCGGGTGTGACCCATGTTCACGCTGTGCGTTCCGGCTGGATGCCTTCACCGGACCTGACAGCTCTTACTGCGGGTTTTATGGCGGCTCTTCCATTGGACTACTTGCTCCGCATCACGGGCGTTGGGCACCTGGAGGGAGCGCAAGCGAAGAGGCTGCCCGCACCACAAGCGGATCATCCCCTCGCCCCCGCCCTCCTCCTCCGCACCCTCCGCCTCAATGCCCTGACGAACGCCTACGCCGACCTCTGGTCCGACCTCTACGACCCCAAGTGGCCGGGCTACGAGCCCTGGGCCATCCCCTGGCCCGGCATGTCCACCAAACTCCACGCCGTCACCCCCACCTGGCAGCGCGACAGCCCGCTCCGCACCGAGTACGCCCGCCGTGCCGCCCTCGTAGAGATCGACGCTCTCGTAGCTGTCTGGCTCGGTATCGACGCCGACACGCTGATCGCCATGTACTGGGCCCGTTTCCCGATCATGCAGGACTTCGACCGCGTGACCTGGTTCGACGCCAACGAGCGGAAGATCGCCGGCAAGCACCATACTTTCGGCTTCGACCAGACCAAGGACCACTGGACCACCTTCGAGACGTACCTCGCGGCCGCTGGCCAGCCGGACGACGACGGCACCCTCCCGGAACCAGCCACCCCACCCCCCGTCCCCGACGGTTACACCGCCCCCTTCTACAAGGCCAACCGCGAACGCGAGATGCGCGCCGCCCACGCCTACTTCACCCAGCGCCTCAACGAGGCGGTCGAGCAGGGTCGTTGGGACCCCGAGACGATGGAGGTCCCGAAGCCGTGAGGCCGACGCTCGAAGCGCAGGGACTGAAGGAGAGCCTGCTTCAGTACCTGTCCACCACCTATGGGCTGGCCGACGAGGGCGCCCGCAAGGCGCTGCACGCGTTTCTCGGGGACGAGACCACGGGGATGTTCCGCGGCCCGTTCCTGCGGCTGCGTACGCCGTTCACGTCGGCCACGCCAGGGACGTGGGAGCACCACCTGGACTGGCGGCGGACCGACGGCTGGGCGCCGTACGCGCATCAGGCCCGCGCCTTCGCCCGCCTCACGACCCGCAATGGACACACTCCGCAGCCGACCCTGGTCACCACCGGTACCGGGTCCGGCAAGACGGAGTCGTTCCTGTACCCGGTCCTCGACCACTGCGCCCGAGAGCGTCGAGCGGGGAACAACGGGGTCAAGGCGGTCTTCCTCTACCCCATGAATGCCCTGGCCACCGACCAGGCTGCCCGCATCAACGAACTGCTCACCGACTACCCGGAGTTAGACAGCGTACGGGCAGGTCTCTACATCGGTGACAAGGCGGCCACCCACTACGACCGGGTCTACACCCGTCGTCAGGACATGCAGGTCACGCCGCCGGACATATTGATCACCAACTACAAGATGCTCGACCTGTTGCTGCAGCGGGCCGCGGACGCACCGCTGTGGGAGAACAGTGACATCCGGTACGTGGTCGTGGACGAGTTCCACACCTACGACGGCGCGCAGGGCACGGATGTCGCGATGCTCCTCCGCCGACTCGCGTCCGCCGTGGGCGCCACGCGGCCCGGCATGCCACTCGGCACGATCACCCCCGTCGCGACCTCGGCAACGCTTGCCTCCGGCACCGACGAAGACGGCGTCGCGAAGCTCTTGGAGGTCGCTGCGGCCGTGTTCGGCGCCGAGTTCACCGAGGATGCGATCATCGGTGAAGCCCGGCTCACTGTTGACGAGTTCCTGCTCGACGAGACGATCACAGACCCGAAATTCCTGCCCGGGAGTGTTCCGGCTCCAGAGGCTCTGACCGTGGTACCCGATCCGGAGCCCGAGTCGGAGGCACTCGGAGACCTCGTCGAAGCGGTGCTGGGTGCCGGGACGCGACATCTGGCCAAGGACCCGGACGCACTCGGCGGCCAGTTGAAGAAGAACCGGCTCACGTATGCCGTGCTATCCGCGTTCGACGGTCAGGTGCGTACGTATGACGAGGTCTTGGATGTGATGCGCCGCAGTGGTGCGTACGCCTGGGACGAGGCGATCACCACGCGCGCACAGGTCGCCGCGCTCGCGCTGGCCCGGTTCGTGGCGCTGCTGTCGCTGGCCCGTGACCCGGACGCACCAGATGGAGAACTGCGACCCCTGGTGAAGATCGAGGTACACCAGTGGGCTCGTTCCGTGACCCGGATGCTGCGCGGCGTACTGCCCTGGCCGCGCGCCGAATTCACTTGGGACGCGACAGGCGGCCCCGGACGGCAGCGGACCACACCCGATACCACGCTCGCACAGGACTCGAAGATCTTCCTGCCCGCCGTGTACTGCCGTGAGTGCGGGCGCTCGGGCTGGTCGGTGCTCGCTCCGGAGTCGGATCTCGAGGAGCTGAGTTTCGAGCCGCACAAGATCCGGCGGGCGAGCGTAACCGCAGACAAGGCTAAGGTGCGGACGCTGATCGCGGCCACCGACAAGGAGGCCCGTGAGGGCAGCGGTACCGCCTTCCTCGACCGGGCGACGCAGAAGGCGCTGACCACGGGGGGTGCCGGCGTGCTGATGGTGCTCGACGGGACGACGCGCAGGCTCCGGCTGCCCGATACCCAGGATGATTACACCCCCGAGGGTGAGCCGAGGCCGGGCACACCCGACTCGGCTTTCGTCCTCGTCCAGCTCGGGGACACCGCTGAACGGGCGGCGCGGGACGACTGGTGCCCGGCCTGCGGCACCCGCAACGCGATCCGGTTCCTCGGCACGGGTGCGGCCGCGCTCGCCGCGGCGTCCGTCACTCAGCTGTTCACCGGTGGCGAGACGGACGAGAAGCAGCGTGAGACGAAGACCCTGATGTTCAACGACTCGGTGCAGGACGCCGCGCACCGGGCCGGATTCGTCGCCTCACGTTCGTACACCTTCTCGCTGCGGGCGCTGTTCGCGAAGCACTTGGACGAGCGGCACGACAGCGCTCTCAACGACCTGGTCGCCGACGTGGTCGACGCGACAACCGACCGGAAGACTCTGGCCGCGGTGGTCCCGCCCGATCTGCACGACGACGCGGGAGTGGCGCGTCTGTTGTCGGGCAAGGGGCGCGGCGGTGACAAGCGGACCTGGGATCTGATCGGCGAACGGTTCGCGTTCGAGGCCGTGATGGAGTTCGGGCACCACTCCCGCAACGGACGGACCCTGGAGCTGACCCGTACGACGGCCGCCTGGGTGCACGTCCCCGACGAACCTGCCGCACTGGCGCTCGTACGCGCCGCTCACGAGGAGGCGACGCAGCGCGGTCTCACCCTCACCGAACACGACGACACTCGCTACCTCGCCTTCCTGCGTGGCCTGTTGGAGCGGCTGCGTAGCCGTGGCGCGGTCGGGCACCGGTGGCTGGCGAAATTCCTCGACGAGGCCGGCACGAGCCGCTACTTCATCTGGGGCGGCCGTCCACGGGGTATGAAGGCCTTCCCCAAGGGGGTGTCCGCGCCCTCCTTTCTGCTCGCCAGGCCCAAGGCCGGCAGCGAGTTCGACTTCGCAGCGGGCCGCCTGTCGTGGTGCGAGACCTGGGCGCAGCGCTGCCTGGACATGACGCGTGAACAGGCCGACGAGTTCCTCGTACGGCTGCTGCCGCAGCTCACGGAGGCGGGTCTGCTGGCGTCCCGTACCCCGCGCGACTCATCGGCGCGTCTGTACGGGCTGCAGCCTGGTGCGATCCGGCTGCGGCTGCTGTCCGACGGGGAGGTCAACCAGGCGTACATACGGTGTCCGAAGTGCTTCTGGGAGCAGACCGTCAACCCGGCGCTGCTCGCCCAGTACCACGGTCAGCCCTGCCCGTCGTACCGGTGTTCCTCGGGCCGTCTGGTCGCCGGGGACCGCTGGCTGGAGACGGTCGACCGGCACGACCGCGACCGCGACTACCGGCAGGACTACTACAGGGGGCTGTACCGGCGGGCCGGCACCTACCAGATCATCACTGCCGAGCACACCGGTCTGCTGTCGCGCGGGACGAGGGAGCGGGTCGAGGAGGCCTTCCGTAAGGGCGACGGGTTCAACGACCCCAACGTGCTTTCCTGCACGCCGACGCTGGAGATGGGCATCGACATCGGTGACCTGTCGGCGGTCGTGCTCGGAGCATTGCCGAGGCGTCCCGCCAACTACGCGCAGCAGGCCGGCCGAGCTGGGCGACGTACCGGCAACGCATTTCTACTGACGATCCCGGACCGGACCCGGCGGGACATGTACTTCCTCGACCGGCCGCGCGACATGATCGACGGACAGATCGTGCCGCCTGGCTCGTTCCTGTCGGCGATCGAGATCCTGCGCCGTCAGTACACCGCGCACCTCCTCGACCTGGCGGCGCGCGGCCGACTGGTCCGCGAGGACGGCCGCCCGGTGGGAGCCCTGCGGCAGCGGGTCGACGAACTGTTCGGCCCATCCGGATACTTGGCCGACTTCATCGACGCCGCCCTCCACCACGCCGACGACCTCGTCACGGGTTTCCTCGCCCTCTTCCCGACCGGGGTGAGCGAGACCGCGCAGGAGGAGCTGAAGCGATACGCGCGGCGTGGCCTGCGCAGCGCGATCGAGCGTGCCGAGCGGGAGTGGGAGCGTGAGAACGAGCAGCTCCGCTCCCGTATCCGCACCATGCGGGCAGCAATCGACGAGCTGCGGGACGGCGACGAAGAACAGGCCCGAACCAAGGCCGAGCTGGAGGCCGAGATCGAGGCGCATCAGAAGCTGGGCGGCAAGCGCAGGAGGCAGCCGTCCCAGTCAGTGCTGTGCGATCTCGGGCTGCTGCCCAACTACGCCCTCATCGACGCGGCGACCAAGCTGAGCGCCACCGTGTACTGGCCCGAAGGGCAGACCCCTGAAGGGCGCGACCGCTACAAGTCCAAGACGTACTCATACGAGCGGCCCCGTAGTTTCGCTCTGTCCGAGCTCGCCCCCGGCAACACCTTCTACGCCGAGGGCTACAAGCACCGCATCACCGGCATTGACATCGTCACCGGGCGCGAACAGGAATGGCGGCACTGGCGGTTCTGCCCGTCCTGCGGCTACGTGCGCACCGAGAACGCCGAGCGTGGCATCCAGCCCTGCCCTCGCTGCGGCGAAACCGGGATCGCTAACTCGGGCAGCCTGTGGCAGATCGTCCAACCGAGCACGGTCACCGCCCGCGCGAAGCGCGAGGACGCACGGATCGGCGATGAGAGCGACGACCGCGACCGCCGCTTCTACACCGTCATCGACACCGTCGACATCGCCCCTGAGGACTTCGCGCCGAAGAAGTCCTGGCGCCACCTCAACCAGATCTTCGGCGTCGACTACACACGCCGCGCTGTGATCCGCCGTATCAACACCGGGCCGCTGTCCATCGGTGCACAGGAGAACGACGAGCTCGGCGGACAGTTCGTACGGATCGCGCCGTTCCACGTCTGCACAGCCTGCGGGGCCGCGAGCGCGGACGGGAAGCCCGTCTTCGACGACGACCGCGACGCCGTCGACAGTGCAGCCAACCGACAGCGCGAGCTCAAACACCACACCCCCTGGTGCCCGTTGCGCCGCGGGCAGACCGGGGTGGCGCAGGAACCGGTCCTGCTCACCCACGAACTGCACACAGAGGCGTTGAGGATCCTGCTGCCCGCCGCGACCGTCCTCGTCGACGAGAAAGTCCGCTCGTTCCAAGCCGCCCTGCGCCTCGGAGTGGACGACGCGTTCGGCGGTGATCCGCAGCATCTGGACACCACCCTGGCGACCATGCCGGACCGCGGCACCCAGGAGAAGCGTCACTTCTTGGTCCTGTACGATCGTCTGCCGCACGGCACCGGCTACTTGGACCGGCTCACCGATCCCGCCGCGTTCCGGCGGGTCCTCGAAGGCGCCCGCACCCAGCTGCTCGACTGCCCGTGTCGCGGCGAGAGCGCCGCGGCCTGCCACCGCTGCCTGTACCGCTACACCGAGGAACGGCACACCGACGTGGTGTCCGCGCAAACCGCGCTGGACATCCTCGAGGAACTCCTCGGCACCGACACCGATGCGTGGGCCATCCGCCCCATCGGCAACACCGATCAGATCGGCCTGGACGGACAGGTCGAGTCCGACCTCGAAGCTCGTTTCCTCACCGCTCTGCGGAAGTGGTCCGAGCAGCGCGAGGAGCGCAATGACACGGGTATGGAGGAGAGCGGTGAGAACAGCGCCTATCTGAAGTTGCAGGACATCGGCAGCGGCAATGTCTACGACTGGCGGCTCACCAGCCAACGCAACGAGGGATTCACGCGTACCGACTTCACGTTCGAACGCGTCAGCGGCCCCAAGCGGACCGTCACCGTCTACCTCGACGGCCATCGCTTCCACTCCACGCCCACTCACAACCGGCTGGCCGGAGATGCCAGGAAGCGCAACCTGCTGCGCGCCCGGGGACGGATGGTCTTCCAGCTGACGTGGGACGACCTTGACGCTTTCGAACGCAGGACGGACATCGCGGGGTCCGCCGGAGCCGGTCAGCGCCAGGGCGCCGAGCCCGTGTGGCCGCCGTACCAACCCAGTGCAAAGGACCTCGCCAAGCAGCTCTACGCCGAGACGGGCGGCGACGATCTCGCCGACACCGTCTTCACCGACCCTATGAGCATGCTTCTCGCCTTCCTGCGCAGCCCCGATACCACTGCATGGGGCAAGCGGGCGGCGGCCGTCGTCGGCGGACTCCTCGGGACGAACCCCGACGCACTCGTCGGCAACGGCACACCCGGTCAGACCCGAGACGCACTCAGCCGGCTCCTGACGGCATGGTCCTCCCACGACGGCATCGATCCTGCTCCCGTCCAAGGCAGCGGCGCGCTCAACCTCTTCCAGGGAATCGACCAGGCCGGTCTACCGCTCGCCTTCTACGTCGACGCGGCCACCGGCCACTGGTCTGCTCTCGCCTGTCTCGACGACACCCGCGCCGGCACCGACGGCACCGGGTCCGCCGAGCACAAGCTGCGATGGCGTGCCTGGCTGCAGTGGTCGAACGTCCTGCAGTTTCTCGCCCACCACGGCGGCGACGGCGTGCAGCTCACTACCTCCACCGCCGCCGATTTCGATCCCGGGACGCTAAAGGCTCTCGGCGGCATCGGTGAACTCGAGACGCTCGTTCTGCGACACGGGACAGCGCCCAAACTCCCCGTATCGGCGGAGGTCACAGCAGTCAAGGCCGCGCTGCGGGATCTGCTCTGGGACACGGAGATCCTCGAATTCCTCGACGAGGACGAACCCGACTCTCCGTTGGGCCGCCTCGGACACGCGCTGGCCGATGCGGGGAAGTCCGCTCCCGCGTTCGGATATGAGCTCGGCGAGCGCGGCTGGGTCGCCGACTTCGCCTGGAACGTCGAGGGATTGCGGATCGCCGTGATGGCCGAGCCGCACCAGACGAACGACGAGGAGAGCGACAAGACCTGGCGGGCCTACCGCGATGCAGGGTTCACGGTCCGCACCGCCGACGAGTGGCTGGACCACCTCGACAGACTTCTCGCTCTGCTGCCCGACACCACCGACCACCGCGCCTGACGCCCCGGTCTCCGGACCTGGTCCGGAGACCCCGACGAAGAACCGAGTGCCGACCGATGACCGCACGCCTGAGCCTGTACCAGAAGGCCGAGAACGAGCTCTACAAGATGGACTCCTCGGTCAAGACGAAGTTCTACGACTTCTGCCACCAGTTCCGTCTCGACCCCAACCATCCCAGCCTTGACCTCAAACCGCTCAAGGGCGATGGCCGGATCTTCCGCGCCAAGATCGACAGGTCCTACCGGACGCTCCTGTCCAAGGCAGGCATCGGCAAGGACGGCGTCGAGCAGTGGCTGATCGTAGCCGTGCGCCACCGCAAGCACGTCTACGAGGAACTCACCGTCGCGATCAACCGGATCACCGGTGAGATCGAGTTCGTCGACCTGGGCGTGGTCGGGCAGAGCGTGCTACAACGCGCGGGGGTTCAACTCACCCCGGCGCCAGATGAACATGGCGACGACCGCGACGATGCACACGGCAAGGCAAGCGGAGACAGCCCCCAGCCCGCAGGCGGCGCCCCGGTTCCCGAACCGCCGTCCCCAGCCCCGGTCGCACCTCTGCTCGCCGGATGCACCGTTGAGCAACTGCGTACGCTCGGCGTGGCCGAAGCCCTCATCGAGCTCGCCCTCACCGTCACCACCGATGAGGAACTGGACGAGCTCATCTCCGGCGCACCCCGGCTCACCGCAGAGGTGCTCACCGGCCTCGGCGCAGGTCTCAGCGTCGACGAAGTCGAGCGCGAGATCACCCAGCCCGCGGCCGCCGAACTCGAACCCGGCTTCGAGGACGACATGGCCGCCGCCCTCGTGCGGACCGCGGTCACCACTGTCGACGACGACATCCGCAACGTCCTGGCCGAGGGCAACTTCCGTGCCTGGAAGGTCTATCTCCACCCCACCCAGCGCAAGATCGTCGAGCGGAACTACAGCGGTCCGGCCCGAGTCAGCGGCGGTCCCGGCACCGGCAAGACCATCGTCGCCCTGCACCGCGTCGCACGCCTCGCCCAAGCACTCCCGTCCGGCCACTCCAAGCCCATCCTGCTCACCACCTACACCAAGAACCTCACCGCGGACCTCCGCTCCAGGCTCACGTCGCTGATCGGCCAGGAGTTGCTCGCCCGAGTCGACATCAAGCACATCGACCAGCTCGCCCAGAGCGTCCTCAACGACAACATCGCCCCCGGCGCACAGCGCAGCCTGCTCCCGCAGGAACGCGCTCTGGAACTGCTGACCGAAGTCCTCTTCGAGCACGACGAGCGACGCTGGAGCGCCGAGTTCCTGCTCGACGAGTGGGAGCAGGTGATCCTCGGCCAGTCGATCGCCACCCGCCAGGACTACTTCAAGGCCCGTCGCGCCGGCATGGGACGCCCCCTGACCCGCCCCGAACGCGCCGCCGTGTGGAAGCTCATCGACCAGTTCACCCTGCGCCTCGGCATGGGCCGGGAAACCTGGGCCCAGGCAGCGGAGCGCGCCGCCCGCCTGGAAATGGAGCGCGCCCGCAAAATTCAGGCGCGCGGTGAACTCAAGGAAGCCATCGGCGGTGGCGACCTCATCCATCGGGACGCCACTTCTTCCGCCCAGCGCTACCTCAGCCACCGCTACCGCCACATCGTCGTCGACGAGGCCCAGGACCTCAGTCCCGCCCACTGGAAGATGCTCCGCGCAATGGTCGCGGAGGGCCCGAACGACCTGTTCATCGCGGGCGACACCCACCAGCGGATCTACGACCGCCAGGTCACCCTGTCCACCGTCGGCATCAACATCCGCGGCCGCTCCTCAAAGCTCACCCTCAGCTACCGCACGACCCAGGAGATCCTCGACCAAGCGGCCAAGGTCGTCTCCACCACCGGCTACGACGACCTCGACGACGGCACCGACTCCCTGACCGGCTACCACTCCCTGCTCCGCGGCCCCGTACCGGAGATGATCGCCTGCGCAGACTGGGCCGACGAGATCAGCCAGCTCGCCAAGGCCCTCAAGATCTGGCGCCAGGAAATCACACGCCCTGCCGAGGACGGCACTGTACGCGACCCCAGCGGTGCCATCGCCGTATGCGTCGCCGACGGCGACATGGCCGGCCGCGTCGCAGCCGACCTTTATCAGAGGCACGACATCACCACTGCCACGCTCACCAAGGACGGTCCGCAAGGCGACGGAGAGGTCCACATTGGCACCATGCACCGTTTCAAGGGCCTCGAATACCAGAAGCTCGCGGTCATCGGAGTCGGCGACGGCGTCGTGCCGCGTACCTCCATCATCGAGAAATATGCGACGAGCGACCCGAACCGCTACGAACGCGAACTCAAGAAGGCCCGCAACCAGCTCTTCGTCGCCACCACTCGGGCCCGCGACGCGCTGCGCATCTCCTGGCACGGGCAGCCGAGTCCGTTTCTGCCGGTGTAGCGGAGCGATCGAGGCCAGTCAGCGAAGGGGCAGCCCGCCCCGTTCGCCGGACAAGAGTCGGCCGCGTGCCGACAGTTGCTGGCACGCGATCGAGAGGGCAATGACGGTGTGAAGGCTTAGCCACCCGCCCTGGGGCCTCTGCTCTACCGGGCGAGGTTGAAGTTATGCAGTCGGCGGCACCCGAGTTCACCCATGGGCCTGCCGGTGTACATCGGCCAGCGTCCGTACGGCGTGGTGTGCCCTGTCGCCGGCAGAGTCCCTGATTCAAGGGCGGCACTTGCACCCTTACTGATTTTTGTGGCATCAAGCCGGGAGAAAGATTGCATTGCTGCGCAGACACTGCCCGACCAGCGCATCGTGGTCTTGTCGGCTACTGATCCAGGAGCTGCTCAATCGCTTGGATGATGTGCTCTACCGTGCCCGGGGCGGCCGCAAGGGCTGGCAGAGAGACGCCTAGCCAGCCTTTGAAGCCCGACTCCCGCTGCACGGCCAGCTTCGTCCCCAGCCCGCCCACGGGCGGTAGTGCATCCGCGAATCCGGCCACAGCTTCACGCCCCAATCGCTTTGTGATGGAGCCCAGGCTGAAGGCAAGTTCTCCGGCCGCGTCTCCGTCGTACAGCGACAAGGTCCCGACCGGCACCCATTGGCCTGAAGCCTGGTAGTGGAGATTCATGCTCGGATACCTGCCGGTGCCTCCCACGAGTCGCCCCCGCTCCTGTGCGTGTTCCAACAAGGCGTTGGCGACACGACGCACCTCGGGCGTGCAGCGCCTGTCGAGGGCGGCTTCCAGTTCCTCACGCGTGCGAGGTGCACTGCGCTGCTGGCCCGAGGGGGACTTCGCGGCTGTAGCGACTTCACCGTAGACACGGGGCACCAGAACTGTCAGCTCACCAGCACCGCGGTACTGGGTCAGTTCCACTGCGTACACGTCGGTGTGGCGCATCTGGCGGTTGAGGAACTCCACGATCGCGCGGAGCTCCAGCGGGATTCTGTCGGCGACGAACAGCAGACGCATTTGTCCAGCTGCCAGCCTCTCCTCCACAAGTGCCCAGAAGTCGTCCGGGGAGCGTTCATCCAGCAACTCCCCGTACACCTCAGCCAGATCACGGCCATCAGCCCTGCATGTCTCTTCGAAAGAGCGCTGCAGCAGGGCCGCCGGCCAGTAGCGGGCTCCGTTGGCGGCATAGTCGAGCATCTGCCCCACCACCGCGCGGCGGATCCTGGTGTCGGTGGCTCGTTTGACCTCCACGAGCGTCGGTACGCCTTCGGCATCGACGAAGAGGTGGTCCAGCCAGTACGCGGAACCGCCGTCCGCGCTCGTGGCCACTCCCATCTCCCGCGCCACCAGCACAAGACGCAACGGACGTCCGTCCCCCAACGTGCCGAAGTCCAGCACCCGAGGATGCCGCGCCAGCAACTCCTGGAACTCTGCTTCTGTCTCGAACCCGGCGACTTCCAGCGCCTGCAGCCCTTGCCCCAGCAAGAACACCGGCTGATCCGTCACGCCCTGCCCCTTTCAGTGAGCTGTGGCCTCGGCACTCAGCCACATGCACCCTGATTCATACCGGGAGTCACTGAGACGTCGACAGAGCGAGCTCCCGAAAAGCGCCACCGTCTCCGTACGTAGACCGTGCAGTACGTCCCGTCCGAACGAAGGTCCCCTCACCGCGTTCGGAATTACTACGGAAGCGGCGGGAGCTGTCCCTCCCGAGGAGCACACCGGGGCCACGGGAGGACCGCATGCACGGGGACCTCAACGAGCGACAACATCATGTCCTCAGCTGGGTTAGCCAGGGCTATCCCGACGGAATCTGGCCAGACAGCACCCACAAGGTCAGCGCTCAGGCCCTGCAAAGCCGAGGACTGATCAGAATCACCAAGCGGCGTGGGCATTGGAACGCCGCGCTCACCGACAAGGGACGGCGAGCTCTCGCCGACAATCCACCGCATCTCGGCGCCGCGCCCGAGGCACGCACGAACTACACCGACCAACTCCTCGAAGAGCTGAGAGCCAACAACAACTACCTCGTCAAACCAGTCGAATCCGCTCCACGCTCGGTGAATTGGGCATCGAGGGTCAGCGCCGCACATAAATCCGGCAAAATCTAGCACGCAGCAGCTCCGCGGAAAGCAAACTGACTCCGGCTACGAAATCAGGCTGACCGACATCCCCGCCTGGCAGCTCATCGATCTCACCCCCATCACAGTCCCGGCCAAACTCATCCGACCCCACCGCGTGGTCGCCGCACTCCAACAGCACCCACGCCACATGGTACTGAACAAAGCCGTATTCACCCGAGCCCTGCGCCTCACCCAAGCGCTCGTTACAGCCACCGAATCACACGGCCGCACAACAGCACCAAGCCCTGTACCGAGCACTCCCCCGTCCCGTCACCGCCGGCACGCAGCACCGCATTTCACCATCACCGCCCAGGGTGAGCGCCTCGACGTCCTCACCCTCCAGGAACTCGACCACCACAAACACATCCCCACCGACAAAGAACGCGCCGACGCCGCAAAGCACACATGGATGCGCATCCCCCGCTTCGACTACACCCCCGCCAACAGACTGCGATTCATCCTCCGAGGCCGCACCCCACACCGCGGAACCGAATGGGCCGACCTCGACAGCCGGCCGCTGGAAGACCAACTCCCCGAAACATCCAAGAAGTCAACCTCCGCGACGAAGCCGCCGAACGCAACCGCCGAGCAGAGGCGCAAGCCGAGGAAGTGGCACTGCAGCACCAGGAAAACGCGCGGCGCAACGCCCACGCCGCGTACACCCACGCCTACCGCGTCAAGCGCCTCGAAGAACAGACAGCAGCCTGGCACGAAGCCAAGCGTCTGGCCGAGTACGTCACAGCGGTACGCGAACGCGCCACACCCCTAACCCCCGGACCCGAACGGACTGAGATCAAGGAGTGGCTCACATTCGCCGAAGCCCACCTTCAAGAGCTCATCGCCACCGCCACCACGCCGACACTGCCCACGCCGCCAACACCCAGCAGCGCCGATCTCGCACCGCTCCTCGCCCAGAAGGCGTTTGCAAACCACACTTCCCCTCGTTCACAAATGAGGCCATAACCGACAGAGGCGCACCAAGAAACGGCACAGACGGGGCCGCAGGAATCCACGCCCGACGCCCGCCATCTTCGAGGACGCGCACCTGACGCCCCATCAGAACGTGCGTCAAACGTGCGTCACAAGGGCTCCGCGTGCGTCACTCATGCGTCAAGATATCGCCCGTAACGCACACAGCGCACATAATGCAAAGTCGCCAAAACGGCAGGTCAGCGGCCCTTCTCCACGGGCTCAAGGATCGCGACACATTCAACGTGGTGGGTCATCGGAAACAAATCAAACACCCGCAGAGTCCGCACCCGGTACCCCTCTTCCCCGAAATAGCCGAGGTCGCGGGCCAGGGCTGCCGGGTCGCAGGCGATGTAGGCGATGCGGCGGGGGGTGAGGGTGGTGAGGAGGTGGACGGTGGGGCGGCCGGCGCCGGAGCGGGGTGGGTCGAGGAGGATGAGGTCGGCCTCGGTGATGCCGGTGCGGGGGAGGACGGACTCGACCTTGCCGTGTTCGATGCGTACGCGGTCGAAGTCGCGGAGGTTGTGGCGGGCGTCCTCGGCGGCGCGCTTGGAGGATTCGATGCCGAGGACGGCGCCCTTGTCGCCGAGGCGGTCGGCGAGGGCTCCGGCGAACAGGCCGACTCCGCAGTAGAGGTCGAGTGCGGTCTCGCCCTTGCGGGGCATCAGGCCCTGCATCGCCGCCTCGACGAGCAGGTCCGCGGCCTTCGGGTGGACCTGCCAGAAGCCGCCGTTGCCGACCCGCCAGGTGTGCTCGGCGGCGCGTTCGCGCACGAAGGGGCGGCCGTGGACGCGGTGCACGCTGCCGTCGCCCTCGTGGACCCGCAACACCGAGACGGGGCGGTCGAGTTCGATGAGCGGGAGGCGTCCGCCGGGGCGCGGGGTCAGGATGACCTGGCGGTCCTGGGAGCCGGTCGCCGCGATCGCCTCGACGGTGGCCATGCCGGGCCATTCGCGCTGTTCGACGCCGAGTTCGCTCACCCCGGGGGCCGCGATCAGGCACCGGTCGACGACCTCGACCTCGTGGGAGCGGTGGCGGCGCAGTCCCGCCCGGCCCTCGGCGTCGATCGCGTACTGGACCCGGGTGCGCCAGGCCGGGACCTCGCCCGCGGGGAGCTTGTCGCCGGGGGCGGGGACGACCGTGCCGTCCCAGCCGGCCTGCTCGGGGGTGAGCCCGGCGAGGCGCTGGAGCTGTTCGGCGACGACCTCGCCCTTCAGCCGGCGCTGGGCGCCCGGCTTGGCGTGCTGCCAGTCGCAGCCGCCGCAGCGGCCGGGCCCCGCGTAGGGGCAGGGGGCCTCGACGCGGTCCTTGGCGGGGTCGAGGATCTCCACGGCGTCCGCGCGCAGGTAGCGGGCGCCCTCCTCGCCCTCGGTCACGCGCGCCACGATCCGTTCGCCGGGCAGGGTGTGCCGGACGAAGAGCACCTGCCCCTCGTCGGTACGGGCGATGCAGTGGCCGCCGTGGGCGACCGGGCCGACCTCGACCTCGTACTCCTGTCCCACCAGCGATTTCTTGGGTTCTGACGACATGCGGGGGACTCCAGGGTGAGGGTGGGGGCGCCGGGCCCCGGCGGGGCGGTTCGCCGGGGCGGCGATGGCCGGGCGGCGCAGCCCACCAGTCTAGGTGCGCGCGGCGGCAGCGTTCACCACCCCCGGCCGGAGCTTGGTGAGGCCCCTGCCCCGGCGGGCCTCAGCGCCTGCCGCCGCCCGGCTTCGAGGTGTCCTTCGGGCGCTTCTCGACGGGGCCCCGGCGGACCGAGCCCGGTGCGTTCCAGTCGGCGCGCTTGCGGGCGCGCTTCTTGGCGGCCTCGGAGGACTCCAGCTGGTAGGGCACCGAGGTGACCATCACGCCGTTGGTGAACAGGAGCCTGCCCTTGAGGCGCAGCGCGCTCTGGTTGTGCAGCAGGTGCTCGTACCAGTGGCCGACCACGTACTCGGGGATGATCACGCTCACCGCGTCGCGCGGGGACTCGCGGCGGCGGCTCTTGACGTACTCGATGATCGGGCGGGTGATCTCGCGGTACGGCGAGTCCAGGACCTTGAGCGGGACGTCTATGCCGCGGCGGTCCCACTCGGCCTTCAGGGCCTTGGTCTCCTCCGGGTCGACGTTGACGCTGAGCGCCTCCAGGGTGTCCGAGCGCATCAGCTTGGCGTAGGCGAGGGCGCGCAGGGTCGGGCGGTGGATCTTGGAGACGAGCACGATGGAGTGCACACGGGAGGGGCGGACGATGTCGTCGGCGGGTTCCTCGGGGGCCGAGATCTCCTCGGAGACGCGGTCGTAGTGGCGGCGGATCGCGCTCATCGTGACGTAGAAGATGACCATGCCCAGCAGGGCGACCCAGGCGCCGTGGGTGAACTTGGTGACCAGGACGACGACCAGGACCAAGCCGGTGAAGAAGGCGCCGAAGGCGTTGATGACGCGGGAGCGCAGCATGTGGCGGCGCTTGGCCTGGTCGCGCTCGCTGCGCAGATGGCGGTTCCAGTGCCGGACCATGCCGATCTGGCTGAGGGTGAAGGAGACGAAGACGCCGACGATGTAGAGCTGGATCAGCCGGGTCGAGTCGGCGCCGTAGACGACGACCAGGAGGGCCGCGGCCCCGGCGAGCAGCACGATGCCGTTGGAGAAGGCGAGCCGGTCGCCGCGGGTGTGCAGCTGGCGCGGCAGGTAGCGGTCCTGGGCGAGGATCGAGCCGAGCAGCGGGAAGCCGTTGTAGGCGGTGTTCGCGGCGAGGAAGAGGACCAGGGCGGTGGCCGCGGCGAGGACGATGAAGAAGAACGTTCCGTCACCGAAGACGGCGGCGGCGACCTGTGAGATCACCGGGTCCTGGACATAGCCCTCGCCGACCGGGACGCCGTCCCTGAAGAGGTCCTTCGCCGGGTTCTCGGCCATCCGCACCTTGGAGGCGGCGGCCAGCGCGATGATCCCGCAGAACATGGTGACGGCGAGCAGGCCCATCATCGCCAGCGTGGTGGCGGCGTTCCTGCTCTTGGGCTTGCGGAAGGCGGGGACGCCGTTGCTGATGGCCTCGACGCCGGTGAGCGCGGCGCAGCCGGAGGAGAAGGCGCGCAGCAGCAGGAAGACCAGCGCGAATCCGGCGAGGCCCTGGTGCTCGGGCTTGATCTCGTAGACCGAGGTGGGGGCGCGCAGCGTCTCGTCCATGAGGATGCCCTTGACGGCGCCCCAGACGATCATCAGGAAGACACCGGCGACGAAGACGTACGTGGGGATCGCGAAGAGCTTGCCGGACTCCTTGACCCCGCGGAGGTTCATCAGGGTCAGCAGGACGATGATCGCGACGGCGCAGAGGACCTTGTTCTCCACGACGAAGGGGACCGCCGAGCCGAGGTTCTCCACCCCGGAGGAGATGGACACCGCGACGGTCAGCACGTAGTCGACGAGCAGGGCGCTGGCCACCGTGAGGCCCGCCTTGGGGCCGAGGTTGGTGTTGGCCACCTCGTAGTCGCCGCCGCCGCTGGGGTAGGCGTGGACGTTCTGCCGGTAGGAGGCGACGACGGTGAACATCAGCACCACGACCGCGACCGCGATCCAGGGGCTGAAGTGGTAGGCCGAGACACCCGCGATGGACAGGACCAGGAGCACTTCTCCCGGCGCGTACGCCACGGACGACAGGGGGTCCGAGGCGAACACGGGGAGGGCGATGCGCTTGGACAGGAGGGTCTCCCCCAGCCGGTCGCTGCGCAGTGCGCGCCCGATCAGGATCCGCTTGGGCACGTCGGTCAGTTTGGACACGCAGAGGATCGTATGCGTTGGGCAGAGGCCCTGCCTATCCGCCACCTGCCCGCGACCCGGGCAGCCACCTGACCGTCAGGAAGTGGCCAGCCCCCGCACCTTGCGCCCCGCCTCCCCCGGGGGCCCCGCCCGGCCGTACGGTACGGGGAGGGCGGCGGTGTGCGGCCCGCGGCATAAGCTCGGCTGCGGGGCACCGGCACGAGTCCGTGGCCCGATGTAGCCGCTCGGACCGGGAAAGAAGTGTGAGCAGGGTGTATTCGCAGGTCAACGGCGCGACCAGGACGGGGTACAGGTAGGTGCACATCGTCATCATGGGTTGCGGCCGGGTGGGCTCCGCCCTCGCGCAGACCCTGGAACAGCAAGGGCACACGGTCGCGGTGGTCGACCAGGACCCGACCGCCTTCCGGCGCCTCGGTGCCGGTTTCGGCGGGCGCCGCGTCACCGGCGTCGGCTTCGACCAGGACACCCTGCGGGAGGCGGGCATCGAGGAGGCCGGCGCCTTCGCCGCGGTCTCCAGCGGCGACAACTCCAACATCATCGCCGCCCGTGTCGCCCGCGAGATGTTCGGCGTCGAGAACGTCGCGGCCCGCATCTACGACCCCCGCCGCGCCGAGGTCTACCAGCGCCTCGGCATCCCGACCGTGGCGACCGTGCGGTGGACCGCCGACCAGATGCTGCGCCGCCTGCTGCCCTCGGGCGCCGAGCCCCTGTGGCGGGACCCGACCGGCGGCGTGCAGCTCGCCGAGGTGCACGCGGACGACTCCTGGGTGGGCCAGCGGATCAGCCGCCTCCAGGAGGAGACGGGGGTGCGGGTGGCCTTCCTCACCCGGCTCGGCGAGGCGGTCCTGCCGACCTCGCAGACGGTGCTGCAGGAGGGCGACCTGGTGCACGTGATGATGCGTACGGACGATGTCGAGAAGGTCGAGGCGGCCTTCGCCGAGGGCCCCGAGGAGGGCGGTCACTGATGAGGGTCGCCATTGCCGGAGCCGGGGCGGTGGGCCGTTCCATCGCGGGCGAGCTGCTGGAGAACGGCCACGAGGTCCTGCTCATCGACAAGGCGCCGACCGCGATCTCGGTCGAGCGCGTACCGCAGGCGGAGTGGCTGCTCGCCGACGCCTGCGAGATCACCTCCCTCGACGAGGCCGCGCTGCAGCGCTGCAACGTCGTGATCGCCGCGACCGGCGACGACAAGGTCAACCTGGTCGTCTCGCTGCTGGCGAAGACGGAGTACGGGGTGCCGCGCGTGGTGGCCCGGGTGAACAACCCGAAGAACGAGTGGCTGTTCAACGAGTCCTGGGGCGTGGACGTCGCGGTCTCCACCCCGCGCCTGATGTCCGCCCTCGTGGAGGAGGCGGTCAGCGTCGGCGACCTGGTGCGGCTGCTGCGCTTCAGCCACGGGGACGCCAACCTGGTCGAGCTGACCCTGCCGCCGCAGTCCGCGATCGCGGGCACCCGGGTCGGCGAGGTCCAGTGGCCCGAGGACACCTCGCTCGTCACCATCATCCGCGGGAACCGGGTGCTCGCCCCCTCCCCCGAGGACTCCCTGGAGGAGGGCGACGAACTCCTCTTCGTGGCCGCGCAGGCCCGCGAGGAGCAGCTGGAGGACCTGCTCTCGGTGCGCCGGGAGGACGTGGAGAGCTGAGCCGTACGGCGGGCCCGTACGGGAACGCGAGCGGGGCACCCCGGGTGTGGGGTGCCCCGCTTCTCTGCGTGGGTACGTGTCCGGGCGGGCCGGGACCGCCGCCTCAGGTGTCGCGGCGGTGGCGTGCGCCGGTGCTCTCCGCGGGCCCGGCGGCGGCGTCCTCCCCGGCGGCCTCGGCCGCGCGGCGCTCCTTCTCCGCCTTCTCGGCGGCCTCCTCGGCCTCCATCTCGGCGAAGACGTCGATCGGCGGCGGGGCCTTGGCGAGGAAGAGCCAGGTGAGGTAGACGGCGAGCAGGAAGGGCGGGATCTTCAGGGCCACCAGGACCCAGCCGAGCTGGGTGGTGTCGGCCCACCAGTACAGCGGGAAGAGGATCGCGCACTTGGCGAGCAGGATCAGCCCCCAGGCCCAACTGGCCTTCGCGTACGCGGTCTTGCGGCCGGGGTTGCGGGTGCGCCAGGAGAGGTTCTCCTTGAACACCGGGCCGAGGATCAGGCCGATCAGCGGGACCCCGGCGAGCGTGGTGACGATGTACGCGACGGCCAGGCCCAGGGTGTACAGCATGCCCGGCAGGTAGAAGTCCTTGGCGTTGCCGGTCATCATCGCGAAGACCACGCCGAAGGCGACCCCGAAGACGCCGCTGAAGGCGTGCTTGACGGTGTCCCGGCGCACCAGGCGGACCGCCACCAGGAGCAGCGAGACCGCGAGCGCCGCGATGGCGGAGCTGTGCAGGTCCTTGTTGACGGTGTAGATCGTCACGAAGAGCAGGCCGGGAAGGACGGTCTCCACCATGCCGCGCAGGCCGCCGAAGGCCTCGAAGAGGGCGGCCTCGGTCACGGCCCTGGAGTCGTCCTCACCGGCGGGCCCGCCTTCGTGCGGCTCCCGTTGTGCGGTCGGCTTGTCGAGGGACGTCAAGGGCTACTCCCGTCCGAGCGGTCTGAGTTCGTACTTGGGGTTGAACAGCACCCGGCGGCCGTGGCTCAGCGAGACACGTCCGGAGGCGATCAGCTTGCGCCCGGGTTCGATACCGACGATCGAGCGCCTGCCCAGCCAGACCACGTCCAGCGCGGCCGAACCGTCGAAGAGCTCCGCCTCCAGGGCCGGGACTCCGGCCCGCGGCCGCAGGGTCACCGTGCGCAAGGTACCAGTCACGGTGACGATCTGGCGGTCCCGGCAGTCGTTGATCCGGGTGCAGCCGGCGGTCTCGGCGGCGTCCTCGCGCAGTTCCTCCGACTCCAGGTCCTCCTGGGACGCGGATATGTCCGCGAACCGGTCGAGCATGCGCCGGAACCGGCCACCCGGCCTGGCGGGACGCGAAGAGGCACTCATAAGGGGAAGCGTACCCGCGCGGGCCGGACTCAAGTGAGCGGGTGCGCGCTACTGTGCCACTTCTCGCACCCGGGCTCCCGGGGCCGGCGGACCGCGCGCCGCGGGCCGCGCCTCAGGCGTCGAAGCGGTAGCCCATGCCCGGCTCGGTGACGAAGTGCCGCGGGTGCGCGGGGTCGGCCTCCAGCTTGCGGCGCAGCTGGGCCATGTAGACCCGCAGATAGTTGGTCTCGGTGCCGTACGAGGGGCCCCAGACCTCCTGGAGCAGCTGCTTCTGGCTGACCAGGCGGCCGGAGTTGCGTACCAGGACCTCCAGGAGGTGCCACTCGGTCGGGGTCAGGCGTACGTCGCGGCCGTCCCGGTTGACCTTCTTGGCGGCCAGGTCGACGGTGAAGGTCTGCGCGGTGACGGTGACCGGCTCCTCGCCGGTGCCGGTGGGCTCCGCCCGGCGGACCGCGGCGCGCAGCCGGGCCAGGAGTTCGTCCATGCCGAAGGGCTTGGTGACGTAGTCGTCGGCGCCCGCGTCCAGGGCCTCGACCTTCTCGTCGGAGCTGTGCCGGGCGGAGAGGACAAGCACCGGCACCCGGGTCCAGCCGCGCAGGCCGCGGATGACCTCGACGCCGTCCATGTCGGGCAGTCCGAGGTCGAGGACGACGACGTCCGGGTGGCGGGCGGCGGCGAGGCGCAGCGCCTCGGCGCCGTCGGCGGCCGCGTCGACCTCGTAGCCGCGGGCGCGGAGGTTGATCACGAGGGCCCGGACGATCTGGGGCTCGTCGTCGACCACGAGCACCCGCGTACCCGCGGCGGCGCCCGTACCGGTGGAGGGCTTCGGCATCTGCGCCCGCCTTTCTGTTTCCGTGGTCACGGGGTGACCTCCTGCGGTGATCCGGCGGCGGCCGGGCGGCCGGTCCCGGTGCTGGTGCGGCCGCTCACCGGGCCGCCCGTCCGGAGGGCTCGGCCGCGGCGGGGGGCCGCGGCGCGGGGGCGCGCAGGGTCAGCACCATGGTGAGCCCGCCGCCGGGGGTGTCCTCGGCGGCGAGGGTGCCGCCCATCGCCTCGGCGAAGCCCCGGGCGACCGCGAGGCCGAGGCCGACGCCCGCGCCCCGGGGGGCGTCGCCGTGCCGCTGGAAGGGCTCGAAGATGCGGTCCTTGGCCTCCTCGGGGACACCGGGGCCCCGGTCGACGACCCGCAGTTCCACCCGGTCCCCGAGCGCGCTGGCGGCGACCAGGACCCGGGAGGCGCCGGTGCTGTACTTCACGGCGTTCTCGACCACATTGGCCACCGCCCGCTCCAGGAGCCCGGGGTCGACCGCGACCATCGGCAGCGACTCCGGGATGTCCAGGGCGACGCTGCCCTCGGGTACGCCGCCGAGCGCCATCGGCACCACCTCGTCGAGGTCGATCTCGCGGATCAGCGGGGTGACCGTGCCGGTCTGCAGCCGGGACATGTCGAGCAGGTTGCCGACCAGGTGGTCCAGGCGGTCCGCGCCGTCCTCGATGCCTTCGAGCAGGTCGGCCTGGTCCTGCTCGGACCAGGCGATGTCGTCCGAGCGCAGCGAGCTGACCGCGGCCTTGATCGCGGAGAGCGGGGTGCGCAGGTCGTGGCTGACCGCGGCGAGCAGCGCGGTGCGGATCCGGTTGCCCTCGGCGAGGGCGCGGGCCTGCTCGGCCTCGGACTGCAGGCGCTGGCGGTCCAGGACCACCGCGGCCTGGGCGGCGAAGGCGGCGAGCACCCGGCGGTCCTCGGCGGGCAGCACCCGGCCGGACAGGGCGAGCGCCATGGTGTCGCGCACCGGCATGTCCACATCGGCGTCCTCGGGCCGGACGCAGGGGTTGGGCCCGACGCTGCCCGCGCTGGTCCAGGGGGCGACGTCGCTCTCGCGCTCCAGGAGGGCCACCGAGTCCATGGCGAAGGTCTCCCGTACGCGTTCGAGCAGGGCGTCGAGGGTGGTCTCGCCGCGCAGCACGCTGCCCGCGAGGAAGGAGAGGATCTCCGACTCGGCGCGCAGCCGGGCGGCCTGGTGGGTGCGCCGGGCCGCGAGGTCGACCACCGAGGCGACCGCCACCGCGACCGCGATGAAGACGACGAGGGCGACGATATTGCTCGGGTCGGCGATGGTGATCCGGCGTACCGGCGGGGTGAAGTACCAGTTCAGGAGCAGGGAGCCGACCGCCGCGGAGGCGAGGGCCGGCAGCAGCCCGCCGAGCAGGGCGGCGGCCACGGTCAGGCTGAGGAAGAGCAGGACGTCGTTGGCGAGGCCCAGGTCGGAGTCGAACTCGTGCAGCAGCAGGGCGAGCAGCGCGGGACCGGCGACGCCGATGATCCACCCGGCGATCAGGCGCGGGCGGCCGAGCCGGGCGCCCCGGGTGACCGGGAGCCCGCGGCCCTTGGCGGCCTCCTCGTGGGTGACGATGTGCACGTCGAGGTCGGGCCCCGAGTCGCGGGCCACCGTCATGCCGACCCCGGGCCCGAAGACGTACTGCCAGGCCTTGCGGCGGCTGGAGCCGAGCACGATCTGGGTGGCGTTGACCCCGCGGGCGAACTCCAGGAGCGCGGAGGGGATGTCGTCGCCTATCACGTGGTGGAAGGTGCCGCCGAGGTCCTCCACCAGGGTGCGCTGGACGGCGAGTTCCTTCGGCGAGGCGGCGGTCAGCCCGTCGCTGCGGGCGATGTAGACGGCGAGGATCTCGCTGCCGGAGCCCTTGGCGGCCATCCGGGAGGCGCGGCGGATCAGGGTGCGGCCCTCGGGTCCGCCGGTGAGGCCGACGACGATGCGTTCACGGGCCTGCCAGGTGGAGCGGATGTCGTGTTCGCCGCGGTACTGCTGGAGGTATTCGTCGACCCGGTCGGCGACCCAGAGCAGCGCCAGCTCGCGCAGCGCGGTGAGGTTGCCGGGGCGGAAGTAGTTGGAGAGGGCGGCGTCGACCCGGTCCGGCTGGTAGATGTTGCCGTGCGCCATGCGGCGGCGCAGCGCCTGCGGCGACATGTCGACGAGTTCGATCTGGTCGGCGTGCCGGACCACCTCGTCCGGCACCGTCTCCTGCTGGCGCACCCCGGTGATCGACTCGACGACGTCGCCGAGCGACTCCAGGTGCTGGATGTTCACGGTGGAGACGACGTCGATCCCGGCGGCGAGGAGTTCCTCGACGTCCTGCCAGCGCTTGGCGTTGCGGGAGCCGGGGATGTTGGTGTGCGCGAGTTCGTCGACGAGGGCGACGGCGGGGCGGCGTTCCAGGGCCGCGTCCACGTCCATCTCGGTGAAGGCGGCGCCGCGGTGGCACAGCTCCCTGCGCGGCAGCTGTTCGAGGCCGTGCAGCAGGATCTCGGTGCGCGGCCGCTCGTGCGGCTCGGCGTAGGCG
The DNA here is from genome assembly GCF_025643355.1 of Streptomyces sp. SCSIO ZS0520. Taxonomy (NCBI): domain Bacteria; kingdom Bacillati; phylum Actinomycetota; class Actinomycetes; order Kitasatosporales; family Streptomycetaceae; genus Streptomyces; species Streptomyces sp. SCSIO ZS0520. Next base: position 1,481,708 of record NZ_CP092644.1, read on the forward strand.
ACCACGCAGTCGGTGCCGCGCTCCACCCTGCGGTGCGCCTCGGAGAGCATCGCGTACGTCTTGCCCACACCGGGTGCCGCACCGAGGTAGATGCGGAGCTTGCCTCGTCCCATGGGCCCCATTGTCTTCCCGTGACCACCGCGAACCGTGTGCGGACGGTGCCGACGTTACAGCGGCCAAACCGGGCAAAGACCGGCAGGGGCGGGATGTGCGGGACTCTTTGACGCAACTCTGATGGGCCTCGCGGGGGCGGCCCTGGCGGGGGTACGCGACGGCCGGGCGGCGCGGGGGCCGGGGCCCGGTGGATGACCGCCGGCCGGGCCCCGGCCCCCGCGCGTGCCCCCGCTCAGGCGGTGTTCTCGCCGTGGGTCAGGGTCTCCCAGGCGACGAAGAGGTTGTTGGAACCGGCCGGGCGGTTCTGCTCGGTGAGCCGCTGGGTGTTGGCCATCGGGATGCCGAGCCGCCCGTGCAGGGCGTTGTAGCCGACCTCGGTGACGGGACCGAGGCCGCGCTCGACTCCCCCGCCGCACAGCCAGCCGGGGGGAGCCTCGCCGAGTTCGTACCGGGACTGGAAGCCGAGGGCCTGGCGCAGCCGCTCGCCGACGTCGGTGCCGTAGAGGTCCTCGCCCTGGATGCGGCTGGTCTCGGCGACATGCGAGATCGAGGAGATGCCGTATCCGGTGTGGACGAAGTCGCGGCAGGTCTCCTGGGTGAGCCCGGTGACGAAGGTGCCCTGCCCCTGCCAGTAGGAGACGATCTTCTCCCGGGTGTCGAGGTGCTGGCTGGGCACCGTCTTCGGCAGCTCGCCGTCGGACTCCAGGTAGACATAGGCGGCGGTACGGGTGCGGAAGAGGCCCATCGCCTTGTCGTAGGCGCCCTTGTCCTCCAGGAAGACGGCGATGCCGATCGCGGCCTCGGTCATGGTCAGCTCCCAGTTCCCGTTGGAATTGGAGCCGTTGATGACCTTGGGCAGGTAGACCTCGCGCAGCATGGTGGCGAAGCGCCCGGCGTTCGCCCAGTCACCGGTGTAGGTGTACTTGATGATCTCGGCGGCCCGCGGCCAGACCGATCCGGCCCAGCCGGTCTGCAGCGGGGCGTTGCTGTTGGTGTGGTCCTTGATCGTGGCGGACCAGGCGTCCATCAGCTCGATGGCCTTCCGCGCGTGCCGCTCGTCGCGGGTCAGGTACCAGGCGAGCGCCTGGGTGTACGCGGCGATCGCGTCCTCCCGCTCGTCCGTGCAGCCGTAGTTGGGATCCGAGTACGAGCCGCACTCGACGATCTCGCGGGGCTTGGCGGTCCGGGAGAGCGAGGCGTACGTGCTCGCCATCATCTGGTCGAAGGCGGACTTCCAGGGCTGGGCTCCGGAGCCGACCTTCTCGCGGGCGAGGTCCAGCTGGCTCTTGGAGACCAGGACGCCGGGGTGGGCGAAGTCCGCGGGGGCGGCCTCGGCCCGCTGGGCGCCGGGCAGGCCGAGGAGTCCGGCGGCGAGGGCGAGCAGCACCGCGGCCGCGGTGGCGAGGAAGGCGGGGCGGCGGATGCGGCGGGGGGCGAGCGCGGAAACGGGGTCGCCTGGCATGTGGGGGCCATCCGTTCTCGTAGGGGAACAGCATCTGATGGGTGAACACCGTGCTGGCTCGTGAACCTAGGGAGGCGACCCGGGGGCGTCAAGAGATGAAGGGGCGTTCACAGCCGGGCCGCTTTTCACATTCGAGAAATGGAGGCGCGGGCCGGGCGGGAACGGGCGGCGGGGAGGGAGCGGGCATACGAGAGGGCCGCACCCCGGCTGCGGGGTGCGGCCCTCTCCTGGTCCCCGGTCGGCGCGGGGCCGATCCGGGGACGGTGCCTCTGCGGACCTCGGTGGTCTGGGGGTCTCAGCGGACCTCGGTGATCTCCGGGCCGCGGGCCAGCTGGCCCATGCCGCCGGAGAAGCGCGAGGTCGCCTGGTCCTCCTGCTGCACGCCGCCCTCGGCCACCATCTGCGCGTCCTCGGGCAGCTTCAGGACGATCGGGTCGCGGGGCGCCATCGGACCCTCGCCGCGGACCACCACGGTGTCCCGGAAGATCTGCTCCAGGAGCCCGGCGGCCTGCGGCTGGACCGCGCCCTGACCGGAGATCACCCCGCGCAGGAACCAGCGCGGGCCGTCCACGCCCACGAAGCGCACGACCTGGAAGCCGCCGGTGCCGTCCGGCAGCTTGACCGGGACCTGCGCGCGCAGCTCCCAGCCGAGCGGGCCCTCGACCTCGTCGATCACGCCGCCCTGCTGGGTGATGCCGGTGGCGATCTCCTCGCGCACCTCGCCCCAGATGCCCTCGCGCTTGGGAGCGGCGAAGCCCTGGAGCTGGATGGCGCTGTCGCGCAGCACGACGGTGGCCGCCACGATGGCGTCCCCGGCGACCTCGACCCGCAGCTCCATGCCCTCGACCCCGGGCACGAAGAGACCGCCGAGATCGACCCGGCCCTCGGCGGGGCTGGTCACCTCGGTGCTGTCCCAGGGCCCGTCGGGGCGGGGCTCCGGCTCCAGCCGGACCCGTTCCTCGGCCTCGTCCGCCGCGACGTCGTCGACGTCGACCTGCTCGGCCTCGCTCGCCGCCTCCGCCTCAGCGGACTCCTTCTTGTTGCGACGTCCGAACACGTCACTGTCCTTCCCGGTCGGATACGACCGATGCGTATCGATTCCCGCCCTCTTGCCCGCCGTCTCCCGGCAGGACCTCGGTCCGGCCCGGGTGAGCCCCCACGCCCACGGCGGCGTGACCGCCGGTGGACCCGAAGCCCCCTTCGGCCCGCACCGATCCGGGAAGTTCCGCCACCTCGCGGAAGCGGACCCTCTCGACCTGCTGGACGACCAGTTGGGCAATCCGGTCGAACCGCTCGAACCGCACGCTCTCGCGCGGATCGAGATTCACCACGATCACCTTGATCTCCCCACGGTACCCGGCATCAATCGTCCCCGGGGCATTCACCATGGCGACTCCGCAGCGGGCGGCGAGACCGGAGCGGGGGTGCACGAAGGCCGCGTACCCCTCGGGCAGCGCGATCGCCACCCCGGTGGGCAGCACCGCGCGCTCCCCGGGCGCCAGTTCACAGGGCTCGGTGGTGCGCAGATCGGCCCCGGCGTCGCCGGGCAGCGCGTAGGCGGGCAGCGGCACCTCCGGGTCGACGCGGCGGATGCGCACCTCCAGGCCGGCGCTCACGGGTTCACCTCGAAGGCGCGGGCCCGGCGGACCTGGTCGGGGTCGTTCATGGCGGCGTTGATCTCCTCGGAGCGGCCGTTCTCGATGAAGTGCTCGACCTTGACCTGGATGAACAGGGCGTCCGCGCGGACCGCGACGGGTCCCTCGGGGCCGCCGATCCGCCCGGTGGCGGTCGAGTAGATCTTGCGCCCGGCCACCGCCTTGATCTCGGCCTCCAGGTGCAGCACCGAGCCGACCGGGACGGGCAGCTTGAAATCGGTCTCCAGGCGGCCGGTGACGGCGATGGCGCGCAGCAGCCAGTTCAGGGAGCCGAGGGTCTCGTCGAGCGCGGTGGCGAGGACCCCGCCGTGCGCGAGCCCGGGGGCGCCCTGGTGGACCTCGCGGACGGTGAACTCCGCGGTCACGCGCAGGCCTTCACCCGCCCGTGCCTCCAGGTGCAGACCGTGCGACTGGCCCGTACCGCAGCCGAAACACCGACCGTAGTGGGAGCCGAGCAGCTCACCGGGCGCGGGCGCCTCGGGGTGGCGGTCGGGGACGACGGCGTAGGAGGGCGGGGTAAGGGCTGAAGTTGTACCACTCACAGGCCGAGACCTTACCCCGCGGCGGACGCCGGGCGCCGCCCCGCCCGGCCCCGCATTCCGCGCCGTGCGCACGGGACTTCGGGCCGCCGCCGCCCGCCCGCTCCGGCACCGCGCTCCCGCCCGCCCCGGGCGCCGCGGGGACCTCGCCACCGCCGCTATCCGGCCGCGTGCCAAGCTTGGCTCATGCAGCCTGCCGCCACGCCCTACGAAGAACGTCTGACCGCGCCCCGCTCGTGGTGGGCGATCGCGGCCCTGGTCGGGATCGCGGGCGGGCTGATGATGCTGCCCTTCGGTCCGCTGGCGCTGCTCGGCGGGCTGGTGGCGGGCGTGGCGGTGACGGCGGTGGTCGTCAGCTCCTACGGTGCGGTGCGCATCCGCGTCGTCCAGGGCTCGCTGATCGCGGGCGAGGCCCGCATCCCGCTGACCGCCCTCGGCGAGAGCCATGTCATGGACGCCGCGGAGTGCCAGGCCTGGCGTACGCACAAGGCGGATCCGCGGGCCTTCATGCTGCTGCGCGCCTACGTCCGCACCGGCCTGCGGGTCGAGGTCACCGACCCCGAGGACCCGACGCCGTACCTCTATCTCTCCACCCGCCACCCCGAGCGGCTGGCGGCGGCGCTCGGCGAGGTCCGCGCCTCCTGAGGGGCGGGGCGTTGGGCGTCAGCCGCCGAGTTCGCGCGGCAGGTTCGTGAGGTCGAGGGCCGCGGGCGGCTGCTCCAGCGGGCCGAGTCCGGCCAGCGCGTCCCAGGGGACCTGGCGGCGGCGCAGGTCCTTGCGGATGCGCTCGGCGAGCTTGCGGGTGTCGCGGCGGTTCATCATCGCGCCGACGGTGGCGCCCACCATGAAGGGCATCAGGTTCGGCAGATTGCGCACCATGCGCTTCATGATCTGCTGGCGCAGCTCGCGCTTCATCTGGCTGCCGAGGGCGGCGTTGAAGGTCGACGGCTTGGTGACGTCGATGCCGCGCTCCTCGGACCAGGAGTTCAGGTAGGTCACGCTGCGCTCCTTGAGGTTGCCCTCCGGACGCTGGCCGTAGACCTCGTACAGCTCGGCGATGAGCTTCAGCTCGATGAGGGCGACACCGCTCACCTCGGCCGCGAGTTCCGCGGGCATCGCGGGCGGCACCGGCAGCATCGCCGCGGCCCCGATTCCGGCGCCCACGGTGGAGGTGCCGTTGACCGCGCCGGCGACGAGCTTGTCGGCGATCTCCTCGGGGCCGAGCCCGGGGAAGTGCCGGCGCAGGGTCGCCAGGTCGCGTACAGGGATGCGCGGGGCGGTCTCGATGAGGCGGTCCGCGAGGTGGCCGATGCCCGCCTTGGCGAGGCTGCCTCCTCTGCGTACCCCCTTCTTCACGGCCGCACCGCGGCCGCCGGACCCGGATGGTCGGTCCAGGTCTGCTCTCTCGTCCGCCACGCGCTCCAGGGCGGCCCCCGTGCCGCTGTCCGGGGAATCCCCGGAGGCGGCGGATGGTGCAGGCGCGAGCGAGGCCTCCTGGCCCCGCTCGTCGTCACGTGCGCCGCCGGACTGGTCGCCCTCTGCCTCCTGCCGCCCTCGGAAGAAGCGCTTGCGGGGCGGGGTCGAACCGGTCACGGCATGTCCTTCGCGTATCAGTCGCAGTCCCGGCAGATCGGCTGACCGTTCTTCTCCCGCGCGAGCTGGCTGCGGTGGTGCACCAGGAAGCAGCTCATGCAGGTGAACTCGTCCTGCTGCTTGGGCAGGACGCGGACGGCCAGCTCTTCGTTGGACAGGTCCGCGCCGGGGAGTTCGAGCCCCTCGGCGGCCTCGAACTCGTCGACGTCGACGGTCGAGGTGGACTTGTCGTTCCGCCGCGCCTTGAGCTCCTCGATGCTGTCCTCGTTGAGGTCGTCATCGGTCTTGCGTGGCGTGTCGTAGTCGGTTGCCATATCGCTCTCCCCCTCTGGGTGTCTGCGGTGTCTCCAGCGCACGTAACGCGTGAGAGGCCGGACTTGTGCCCGACCTGAGGCGGAGATTTTGCCTCACATCAAGGTCTGTTACTCAATCGACACCCGACCGGACTCCCCGCGGGTGATCGGCTTGGGTGGCGAACGGGACCGTACACGGTCGCGATCTCGCACTTCACAGGGGCCACCCCCGTGTACTTCCCGTGATCAGGACCCCCGGAAACCCGGATCTTCCAGGCCTTCCGGCCCGGTGAGCGCACACGGAGAGTACAGGTGAACTCCGCTCTGTTGTGAGTGATCACACAGAATCCGGAAAGGTTGACAGGCACGGAGATTTCGCTGAAAGCGAAAAATGTCCCCCGGGAGCCGCGCCGCTCACAGCGGCAACGTGACACGCATCACCAGTCCCCCGCCCTCCCTCGGCTCCGCGTAGATCTGCCCGCCGTGGGCCCGGGTGACCGAGCGCACGATGGACAGGCCGAGCCCCACCCCCTTGTCGCTGCCGGTCCGCTCGGTGCGCAGCCGCCGGAAGGGCTCGAAGAGGTTGTCGATCTCGTACGCCGGGACCACCGGGCCGGTGTTGGCCACCACGAGCACGGCCTGCCCCTGAGCGGCCTCGGTGGCGACCTCCACCCAGCCCGGCTCGGCGGTCTTCGCCTCGCCCCGCGGATCCGCCGGGACGTTGTAGCGCACGGCGTTCTGCACGAGGTTCAGCGCGATCCGCTCCAGCAGGACGCCGTTGCCCTGCACGATCACCGCCTGGCGGCTGCCGCGCAGCTCGATGTCCTTCTCCTCGGCCTCCGCGCGCACCTGGTCGATGGCCCGGGAGGCGACCTCGGCCAGGTCCACCGGCTTGCGCTCGACGATCTGGTTGTCGCTGCGGGCGAGCAGCAGCAGCCCCTCCACGAGCTGCTCGCTGCGCTCGTTGGTGGCGAGGAGGGTCTTGCCGAGCTGCCGCAGCTCCGGCGGCGCGGAGGGGTCGGAGAGCTGCACCTCCAGCAGGGTGCGGCTGATCGCGAGCGGGGTGCGCAGCTCGTGCGAGGCGTTGCCGACGAAGCGCTGCTGCGCGGTGAAGGCCCGCTGGAGCCGCTCCAGCATGTCGTCGAAGGTGTCCGCCAGCTCCTTCAACTCGTCGTCGGGACCGTCGAGTTCGATCCGGCGGGCGAGGTCGGAGCCGGCCACCTGCCGGGCGGTACGGGTGATCCGGCCGAGCGGCGAGAGGACCCGTCCCGCCATGGCGTAGCCGAAGGCGAAGGCGATCACGCTGAGGCCGAGCAGGGCGAGCAGCGAGCGGCTCAGCAGGTCGTCCAGGGCCTCCTGGCGCTGGTGGTTCACGCACTCGTTGAGCGCCTGGTTGAACGCGTCCTGGGAGCCGGTGGCGGAGACCAGCGCCGGACAGGCGTCGCTGGAGACCCGCAGCACGGTGCCCTGGACGATCTTGAACGGGAGTTCGTTGCCGACGTGGACGGCCTGCGCGGCGAGCAGGTAGATGATCGAGAGCAGCAGGATGCCCGCGATCAGGAACATGCCCCCGTAGAGCAGGGTGAGCCGTATCCGGATGGTCGGGCGCAGCCAGGGGAAGGGCGGGTCGACGCGGCGGGGGTCCCAGTTCGGGCGCGGCGGGGTCCCCGGGGGCGTGGGCGCGGAGCTGACCACGGGCTCAGATCCGGTAGCCGGAGCCGGGCACGGTCACGATGACCGCCGGTTCGCCGAGCTTGCGGCGCAGGGTCATCACGGTGACCCGTACGACATTGGTGAAGGGGTCGGTGTTCTCGTCCCAGGCCTTCTCCAGGAGCTGCTCGGCGGAGACCACGGCGCCCTCGCTGCGCAGCAGCACCTCCAGGACCGCGAACTCCTTCGGGGCGAGCTGGATCTCCTTGCCGTCGCGGAAGACCTCGCGGCGGTTGGGGTCCAGCTTGATCCCGGCGCGCTCCAGGACGGGCGGCAGCGGCAGGCTGGTGCGGCGGCCGAGCGCCCGGACCCGGGCGATCAGCTCGGTGAAGGCGAAGGGCTTGGGCAGGTAGTCGTCGGCGCCGATCTCCAGGCCCTCGACCCGGTCGCTGACGTCCCCGGAGGCGGTGAGCATCAGGACCCGGGTGGGCATGCCCAGCTCCACCAGGCGGCGGCAGACGTCGTCGCCGTGGACGAGCGGCAGGTCGCGGTCGAGGACGACCACGTCGTAGTCGTTGACCCCGATGCGCTCCAGGGCGGCGGCACCGTCGTAGACGACGTCTACGGCCATGGCCTCCCGGCGCAGTCCGGTGGCCACCGCATCGGCGAGCAGCTGCTCGTCCTCGACCACGAGTACGCGCACGTGACGTCCTTCCTGTGGGACCGCGCGGGGCGGCCCCGGCTCCGGGGGTGAGCCTCCATCCTGCCCCTTTCGGCCATAAACCGGCGGTAAGGCGGGAGGGCGGCCCGAGGGCGGGGTCCGGACCGCCGCGGCGCAAGGGTCGCGCCCCGGACGGGGGAACGGGCGCAGATTTTCTTGCGGAGGCGAGGTTTCCGTCCAAGACGGCAGGGGGAAGACGACTGCACACCCGCGATCAGGCTTCCGCTGTGGCGTACCCACGAACCGCTTTCCGCAGGGCGGGGCAGCCGTGATCGTCCCCATTGGGCACACCCCCGTGCCACCGACCACGACCCAGGACGAGGGGGCGCAACCATGGACGCTTTCACCACGGGACTTCTGCAGCGCATAAGGGCGACCGAGTCCGACCTCCACCGGGCCCGGGAGACGGGCGACGACTTCCTCGTCGAGGTCGAGCAGTCCGAGCTGGACGATCTGCACCGGCTCGCCGCCGATCACGGAGTGGAGCTGGACGTACAGCACGCCTGAGCCGTCGAGGCGCGACCCACGCGGGGGCAGGGCCCCGGCACCGGAGGGCTTCCGGTGCCGGGGCCCTGCCCTGTGCCGGGGTCCCGCGCGCCGGGTCTCAGTCGTCGTGCCAGGCGCCCAGCTCCTCGAGGCGCTGCTGCAGGGCTTCGAAGAGTCCGGGCGGCGCGGCCACCGTCAGTTCGCCGGAGGCCGCCTGCCCGGGGCGCCCGCCGGTGAGGGCGCCCGCCTCCCGGGCGATGAGGTCGCCGGCCGCGATGTCCCAGGGGTTGAGCCCGCGCTCGTAGTACGCGTCGAGCCGGCCGGCCGCCACATCGCACAGGTCGATGGCGGCCGAGCCGCCGCGCCGGATGTCGCGCACCCGCGGCACGAGCGCCCGGACCACCTCGGCCTGCTTCGCACGCCGCTCGGCGAGGTAGCCGAAGCCGGTGCCGACCAGGGCGAGGGCGAAGTCGGGGGCCGGGCGGACCCGGATCGGCCGGTCGTCGAGGTAGGCGCCCCCGCCGAGCACGGCGCGGCAGGTCTCGCCGCGCATCGGGGCGTGGACCACCCCGACCAGCGTCTCGCCGTCCTTGCGCGCCGCGATGGACACGCACCAACTGGGCAGCCCGTAGAGGTAGTTGACGGTGCCGTCGACGGGGTCGATCACCCACTGGACGCCGCTGGTGCCCTCGACGCTCGCGCCCTCCTCGCCGAGCACCCCGTCCTCGGGCCTGCGCTCGGTGATCAGCGAGGTGATCATGCGCTCGGAGGCGAGGTCCATCTCGGTGACGACGTCGACCGCGCTGGTCTTGGTGGCGGCCACGCCCAGGTCGTCGGGGCGGGCGTCGCGCAGGAAGTCGCCCGCGCGGCGGGCCGCCTCCAGGGCGATGTCGAGGAGTTCGGCCCTCAGCTGGTCGGTCACTCGTTTCCTCCGGCCGGTCGTACGGGGTGGATGTGCGGGCCGGGCGGCGCTGCCCGGCCGGGGAGGGGTGCGGATCCGGCGGATCCGGGCCGCCCTCGCCCAGGCTCTCAGGCGTAGGGGCCCTCGGCTCCGGCGGCCGCCGGGCGGGGGGTCCGGGCCGGGCAGCAGCCGACCGGGCACAGGTCGTGGCTCGGGCCGAGTGTGCCCAGGGCGCAGCGCTCGACCGGCTGCCCGCGTTCGGCGGCGGCGCGCTCCAGGACCAGTTCGCGCACCGCGGCGGCGAACCGCGGGTCGGCGCCGACGGTGGCCGAGCGGCGCACCGGCAGGCCGAGCTCGGCGGCCTTCTGGCGGGCCTCGGTGTCCAGGTCGTAGCGGACCTCCATGTGGTCCGAGACGAAGCCGATGGGTGCCATGACCACGGCGGGCGCCCCGGCCGCGTGGACGGACTCCAGGTGGTCGCAGATGTCGGGCTCCAGCCAGGGGATGTGCGGGGCGCCGGAGCGCGACTGGTAGACGAGCCGCCAGGGGTGGTCGACGCCGGTCCGCTCCCGTACCGCCCCGGCGATCAGGCGGGCGACCGCCAGGTGCTGGGCCACGTAGGCGCCGCCCTCGCCGTGCGCCTCCTCGGGGCCGGAGGTGTCGGCCGCGGCGGTGGGGATGGAGTGCGTGGTGAAGGCGAGGTGGGCGCCCTCGCGCACCTCGGCGGGCAGCTCCGCGAGGGCGGCGAGCACCCCCTCGGTCATCGGCTCGACGAAGCCCGGGTGGTTGAAGAAGTGGCGCAGCTTGTCGACACGGGGCAGCGGCAGCCCCTCGGCCTCCAGGGCGGCCAGCGACTCGGCGAGGTTCTCGCGGTACTGGCGGCAGCCCGAGTAGGAGGCGTAGGCGCTGGTCGCGAGGACGAGGACGCGCCGCCGCCCGTCGCGGACCATCTCGCGCAGGGTGTCGGTCAGATACGGCGCCCAGTTGCGGTTCCCCCAGTAGACGGGGAGGTCCACGCCGTGCTCCGCGAAGTCCTCGCGCAGCGCGGCGAGCAGCTCGCGGTTCTGCTCGTTGATCGGGCTGACGCCGCCGAAGAGGAAGTAGTGCTGCCCGACCTCCTTCAGCCGCTCCCGGGGGATGCCGCGGCCCCGGGTGACGTTCTCCAGGAAGGGCACCACGTCCTCGGGGCCTTCGGGGCCGCCGAAGGAGAGCAGCAGCAGGGCGTCGTACGGACCGGGATCGCGCTCTGGGGACATGGCAGAGATCCTGCCACCCGGCCCGCGCCCGACCGCAGGCGACCGGCCCGGGCGGCGCCTTGGCTTCCCCGCGCCCGGCACCCGGGAGGGCCGGACCGGTAGCGGGCCGAAGGCCGCGAAAGGGCACATGAGTATGATCCAGCAGCGAACCGGCGGGTCACACGGGCGCCGGTCTCGGTGCCCCTCGTCGCGAGCCGCGGGTCCCAGGACCCGTCCGGGGGGTACGTGCCATGCGCGCGCGGCGCGTCGCGACCCGGAGGGACCTCACCACATGCCGAAGAACAGCGGTGCCTGGCGCAACTGGGCCGGGAACGTCGTCGTCCGCCCCGCGCGGGAGGTCACCCCCGCCTCGGTGGAGGAGCTGCGCGAGGCGGTGGCGGCGGCCGCCGCGGACGGGCTGCGGGTCAAGGCGGTCGGCACCGGGCACTCCTTCACCGCCGCCGCGGCCACCGACGGAGTGCTCGTCCGCCCCGAACTGCTCACCGGGATACGCGAGATCGACCCGGCGGCGGGCACGGTGACCGTCCTGGCCGGGACCCCCCTGAAGCGCCTGAACCGGGCTCTTGCCCGCGAGGGGCTCTCGCTCGCCAACATGGGCGACATCGAGGAGCAGACCGTCGCCGGGGCCCTCGCCACCGGGACGCACGGCACCGGCCGCGAGACCGCCTCGCTCGCCGCCCAGGTCCGCGCCCTGGAACTGCTCACCGCCGACGGCGAGCTGCTGCGCTGCTCCCCCGAGGAGAACCCGGAGCTGTTCGCCGCGGCGCGCCTCGGACTCGGCGCCCTCGGCATCGTGACGGCGCTCACCTTCGCGGTGGAACCGCTCTTCCTGCTCACCGCCCGTGAGGAGCCGATGAGCTTCGAGCGGGTCACCGCGGAGTTCGACCAGCTGCACGCCGAGAACGAGCACTTCGAGTTCTACTGGTTCCCGCACACCGGCAACTGCAACACCAAGCGCAACAACCGCAGCGCGGGACCGGCCGCCCCGGTCGGCCGGGTCCGCGGGCTCCTGGAGGACGAGGTCCTCTCCAACGGCGCCTTCCAGCTGGTCAATTCGCTCGGCCGGGCGGTCCCGGCGACGATCCCGCCGCTCGCCCGGTTCGCGAGCACCGTCCTCTCGGCCCGGACCTACACCGACATCCCTCACAAGGTCTTCACCAGCCCCCGCCGGGTCCGCTTCATAGAGATGGAGTACGCCCTCCCGCGCGCCGCCCTGGTGGAGGTGCTGCGCGAACTCCGCGCCCTGATCGAGCGCTCCGGGCTGCGGGTCAGCTTCCCGGTGGAGGTGCGCACCGCGCCCGCCGACGAGGTCTGGCTCTCCACCGCCTCCGGCCGCGAGACCGCCTACCTCGCGGTGCACCTGTACCGCGGCACCGCCCACCAGGCCTACTTCGGCGCCGCCGAGCGCCTCTTCACCGCCCATGGGGGCCGCCCGCACTGGGGCAAGATCCACACCCGGAGCGCCGAGTACCTCGCCGCGGCCTATCCGCACTTCGGCGAGTTCACCGCCCTGCGCGACCGCCTCGACCCCGGCCGCCTCTTCCAGAACGACTATCTGCGCCGGGTACTCGGCGACTGAGCGGGGCGCCCGGCTGCCCGCCCCGGCCGCCCGCCTCGGCCGCGGACCCTCGCCACCCCTAGCGCCCCGAGGCCGAAGTCCCCTGCCCGGCGGGCGACTTGCCGCTCTCGCGGGGCTCGCCGGTGGCCTTGCCGCCGCTCGGTTCGGGCGCGGGCGTCGAGTCGCCGTCCCCCGGTACCTCCGGTGAACTGCCGTTCGGATCGCTCTCCCCCGGCCGCTGCGGCTGACTCGCCCCGGGGGAAGGCGTGTTCGCCCCGTCCTCCTCCGGAGCGCCTTCCTTCCCCGGCGTCTCCTTCTGCTCCGGAGGGGGCGAACCGCCGTCCTGGCTCCCCGAGTCCGAGGGCTCCTCGCCGGTGTCCGCGGGCCCCCGGGGCGCGGGGTCCGAGCGGTGACCGCCGCCGGAGACCACATCACCGACCGTGGTGCCGCCGCGCCCGCCGTCCAGGCTCTGGCCGGAGACGAGTTCGTACGCGGTGATCCCGCCCATGGTGAGCGCGAAGACCGCCGCGGTGGCGAGGAGCGGGCGCTTCAGGGAGGCGCGGCGGGCGCGGTGCACCGAGGGGGCGCCGAAGCCGTGGTCCGGGCGGGGACCGTCCGGTTCGCCGGACCTGCCGTCCCGGTACGGCGGTTCGGCCTCCCCGTACCGCGCGCTCCCCGGCTCCGACCCGGCGACATGCGGGCTCGGGGCGGCGCCCGTGAGCAGGCGGGTGGCGTCCCGGCCCGGGTCCTCCCCGGGCGCCGACTCACCCGGGGGGAGCCCGGGGACAGGTGTGCGGTCGCCGCCGGGTTCCGGGGTGACCTGCGGCAGCAGGCGGGTGCGGTCGGCGGCGGGGTCGCGCAGCAGCCGGGTGCCCCCGGCCGCCGCACCCTCGGCGGCGGCGGTGCTCCAGGTCGTCAGGGCGGGCGGGCCGCTCGGCAAGGGGGGCGGGGCGGGATCAGGCCGGAAGGTGGGCGGTACCGGTTCACCGCCCGAAGTCACCGGCACCTGGCGGGACTTGGGCTTCGCCTGGACGGCCACCTCGCGGATCTGCTCGCCGGTGCGCCGGAAGAAGTGCTGGAAGAGGGTGCCGCCGCAGGTGGCCACCACGCTCACCACACCCGCGCCCAGGATCGTCCCGTAGACCCCGAGGTTGGCGGCCAGTTTGGCGGCGACCACCGCCGCCACCGCGCCGCCCGCGACCTGCGGCAGGTTCAGGTCGAGCCGGCGCTTGCGCCCCGCCTCCTCTTCCTCCTCGGCCGCCGGGCGCCCCGGCGCCCCGGCCCGGGCGCGGCCACCGCCCGGCGGCTTCCGGTCCCTCTCCGGCATCCCTCGCATATCTGACCCTTGCCTGCCTTTCTCGTCGAAGTGCATGGGCTCCGGGAGAAAGGGACGTACGGGCGAAGTCCGTAGTTCCGATTACGGCGATTACGTGAAGAACGCCACGGACCGTGACGGCCGAATCAGGGCCCCGCGCGGTCAACTGCCGCCCCCCGCGAGAAGTTCGGTGGCGCGCCGCCCCACCGACATGGCACGAATGGAGTAGTGTGACGAGCCCTGGGTCAGGTCTCCCACCAGGGTGACGGGGGCTCGCCAGGGCCGCCAGGAGGGAGACTCGTTGCACAGGGTGACCTGCCCGGTCACCGAGCGTTGCGAACTGGTAACCGTGCCATAACGGCGGTCCAGGGCCCACGCCCGACACGCCGGGCAACTCGGCAAGGTTGTGGCAGGCTGCACCCGGGCAGGCCACACTCGACTAGCGGAAGCAGCGACGCAGGTGACGTCGGCAGGCACCACCCGGGAGGTCCCCATGCCCGAACTGCGTGTCGTGGCCGTCTCCAACGACGGCACACGGCTGGTGCTCAAGGCTGCGGACAGCACGGAGTACACGCTTCCCATCGACGAACGGCTCCGCGCTGCCGTGCGCGGTGACCGTCCGCGCCTCGGGCAGATCGAGATCGAGGTGGAGAGCCACCTCCGCCCCCGTGACATCCAGGCGCGGATACGAGCCGGTGCCACCGCCGAGGAGGTCGCCCAGCTCGCCGGTATCCCTGTCGACCGCGTGCGCCGCTTCGAGGGCCCGGTCCTCGCCGAGCGCGCCTTCATGGCCGAGCGCGCCCGCAAGACCCCGGTGCGCAGGCCCGGCGAGAACACCGGCCCCCAGCTCGGCGAGGCCGTGCAGGAGCGCCTGCTGGTCCGCGGTGCCGAGAAGGACACTGTGCAGTGGGACTCCTGGCGCCGCGACGACGGCACCTGGGAGGTCTGCCTGGGCTACCGGGTGGCCGGTGAGGCGCACACCGCGAGCTGGACGTACGACCCGCCCCGGCGGCTCGTCCAGGCCGTGGACGACGAGGCCCGCTCGCTGATCGGCGAGTCCGACGACCTCGCCGAGCCGGAGCCGAGCTTCCCCTTCGTCCCGCGGATCGCCCGCCTGCCCAGGGACCGGCCGCTGGACCGGGACCGCCCGCTGGACCGCGGACTCGACCGGCAGCTGCCGCCCGCCTCCCCGCCGCCCGCGCCGGAGGCGGAGGAGTCCACGACCGCGACCGCCGGGACCGACCAGGGCCGCGACTCGCTCACCAGCCTCCTGGAGGCGGTGCCGAGCTTCCGCGGTGACCTGGTCGTGCCCGAGCGTCCGGCTCCGGCCGCCGCCGAGCACACCCCGGAGGACGAGCCCGAGGAGGAGCCGGAGGCCGAGGAGCCGCCCGCGAGCGCGGCCGGAGCCGGTGCCGCCTATGCGGACGTGCTCATGCCGCGCGCCGTGGCCAGCCACCGCGACCGCCTGGTCGGCTCCACCGACCGCCAGGCGGAGGCCGACGGGGTGCGTCCCGGCCGCCGGGCCGCGGTGCCCAGCTGGGACGAGATCGTCTTCGGCACCCGGCGCAAGAAGGAGTAGCGGTCCGGCCCTCACCAGGGCCGGACCCCGAGCGGTCGGCACATGACCGCGCACGGCTGAGGGGAGCGCACCGCTTCGGTGCGCTCCCCTCAGCCGTGTCCGCCGGGGGCACCGGCGGCTGACGGGTCCCCCGGGGGCACCGGCAGCCGACGGCAAGGCGGCAGATGCGCGGGCCAGCCCCCGCGAGCCCAGCCCGATGCGAAGAACGAACGGCCCCGCGCTCAGTGCCCCGCGGTCACTGCGGCTCGGCGCCGGTGGCCACCGGCCGGGAGCGGTCCGCGGTCCACTCGGACCAGGAGCCCACGTAGAGCGCCGCCTCGATTCCGGCCACCTCCAGGGCCAGCACCTGCTGGGCGGCGGAGACCCCGGAGCCGCAGTAGACGCCGACCTCCTCGGCCGCGGGGGCGCCGAGGGCGGCGAAGCGGGCCGCCAGTTCGGGGGCGGGCCGCAGCCGTCCGTCCGCGGCCAGGTTCTCGGTGGTGGGCGCGGAGACGGCGCCCGGGATGTGGCCGCCCACCGGGTCGATGGGCTCCACCTCGCCGCGGTAGCGCTCGGCGGCCCTGGCGTCCAGGAGCAGCCCCCGGCGGGCGAGCTTCGCGGCGCCGTCGGCGTCCAGGACCGGCATCCCGCCCGGCCGGGGCACGAAGTCACCGGGCGCGGGCGTCACCTCGCCGCTCTCCCGCTCCCCCGTCCAGGCCGGGAGCCCGCCGTCCAGGACCCGTACACGCGCGTGCCCGGCCCAGCGCAGCAGCCACCAGGCCCGCGCGGCGCCCCAGCCGAGCCCGTCGTCGTAGACCACGACCTCGGAGTCCGCCGAGACACCCGCCCGGCGCAGGGCGGCGCCGAGGACAGCCGGATCGGGCAGCGGATGGCGCCCGGCGGGTCCCGGCGGGCCCGCCAGCTCCGCGTCGAGGTCCACGAACACCGCGCCCGGGAGGTGTCCCGCCAGGTAGGCGGGGCGCTGGTCCGCTCCGCCCGCCGGCTGGAAGCGGACGTCGAGGAGGACGGGCGGTCGCTCGCCCGCGAGGGCGTCGGCGAGCCCGGCGGCGGTGATCAAGGAAGTCATGCTCCCCATCCTCGCGCACCCGGTGGCCGATTCGGCTCGGCTCAGCCAATCTGCACTCAGCAACGCGCACCACCACAGGGTGTACGGGAGTGGGCACACGGTGTAGAACTGAGCGACGCCTCTCGGCGAGCGGACGGTCACCCACCGGAATCCGCGCGGCGGCCGCTCCCGGCGAACCGCATCCCGGTGGTGGACGCCGTACCGGAGTGCGTCCGCCACGCGCGCAGGACACGAACCGGACCCGGTCGCCGCACGGCGCCCCGGGCACCGGCCGCGGGCGACGGCACCGGGCGGTGGACGGGTGAGGCCCCGAGAGGGCCCGAGGAGAGTGACGATGACCGAGGCACAGCAGCCGCAGACCACGGGCCTCCGCGACGGGGCACCGCGGCGGTCGCCGGGCGAGCCCTCCTGGGTGAGCCTGATGGTCCACGACATCGCGGGCATCCAGCACTTCTACGAGTCCCTCTTCGGCTGGGAGTTCGCCCCCGGACCGGAGCAACTGGGGCCCTATGTGCGGGCGTTGGTCGGCGGTCACGATGTCGCGGGAATCGGCCAGCTGCCGCCGGACCGGCATCTGCCGGTGGCCTGGACCCCGTATCTGGCCACCGAGGACACCAACCGCACCGCGGAGACCATCCGGCTCTGCGGGGGCACGGTCGGGGTGGGGCCGCTGGACGCCGGGGAGGCGGGGCGGCTCGCCATCGCCTCCGACACCGCGGGGGCGGTCTTCGGGATCTGGCAGCCCGCCGAGGGGCTCGGCACCGCGGTCAGCGGGGTGGCCGGGGCCCCGGCCTGGAACGAACTCCTCACCCGGGAGACCGAGAGCGTGGTGAAGTTCTACCAGGCGGTCTTCGGCTACGAGGTGGAGGCCGAGGTCTCGGCCGACTTCGACTATCTGACCCTGCACGTGGGCAGCAGACCGGTGGCCTCCCTGCACGGGGTCGGCCAGTCGCTGCCGCGCGACCGCGGGGCGCACTGGATGACCTTCTTCGAGGTCGACGAGCCCGACGAGGCGGCCGCGCTCGCCACCGACCTCGGCGGGCAGATCCTGCAACCGCCGAGAAACGCCGCGCACGGCCGGGTGGTGACGATCGCGGACCCCGAGGGCGCCGCCCTCACGCTGATCCGCTCGGCGCACCGGCGGCCCCGGGCGGTGGCCTGAACAGGGGCCTGGGCAAGGGAAGTCGCCCCCGACCGGCGGGGCCGTCGCGGTCTCAGTGCGGGGACACCGGCAGTACGTCGGGTGAGAGGGCCCCGGCCCGGGCCGCCGCGCTGGTCATCCGGCGCCGGTGGTGGCGGCGGCACAGCACCTCGTAACCGACCTCCTCCGCCGCCTGGTTGACGTCCCCGACCACGACCTGGGCGCCCTCGACGATCATGCGGCCGCCCACCGTACGGGCGTTGTGGGTGGCCCGGGCGCCGCACCAGCACAGCGCCTCGACCTGCAATACCTCTATGCGGTCGGCGAGTTCGATGAGGCGCTGGGAGCCGGGGAAGAGCTTGGTGCGGAAGTCGGTGGCGATGCCGAAGGCGAAGACGTCGAGTTCCAGGTCGTCCACGATCCGGGCGAGCTGGTCGATCTGCTCCGGCGCGAGGAACTGCGCCTCGTCCACCAGGACGTAGTCCACCCGGCCGCCGCGGGTGATGAGGTCGACCACGTAGGCGTACATGTCCATGCCCTCGGCGGCCTCGACGGCGTCGCGGACCAGTCCGAGGCGGGAGGAGAGCTTGCCGTGCCCGGCCCGGTCGTCGCGGCTGAGGATCACTCCCTGCAGGCCCCGGGCGGAGCGGTTGTGCTCGATCTGGAGGGCCAGCGTGCTCTTTCCGCAGTCCATGGTTCCGGAGAAGAACACCAGCTCGGGCATGGGAAGGAGACCTTTCGGGTGGGGGGGGGTCGGCTTCGGGCGGCGGTCGGGCCGGATCAGGTGCGGACTTCGACCAGCGGGACGAGCTGCTCGGCGGGCGTCATCGAACCATGGTTGCCCACCATCGCGGACTCCTTGGGCTCCCGGCGCGAGGCGGTGACCAGGACGTCGTCCCGGGCCGCGGCGATCACCTCGCCCAGCCGCGGCAGGACGCGCTCGTCGACCTCGGGCCCGAACCAGCCCGCCGCGACGGCCTCTTCCCGACCGGCCACCCAGAACTGCTCGCCGAGGACCTCGCGCCACACCGTGAGGACGTCCCCGGCGGCACCGGGCACCGCGTAGACGTGCCGGGCGCGGCCCTCGCCGCCGAGCAGGGCGACTCCGGCGCCCAGCTCCCAGTCCTCGTCGAAGTCGATGCGGTGCTGCTCGTCGAAGGGGATGTCGACCATGCCGTGGTCGGCGGTGACATAGAGGGCGCTGCGCGGCGGAAGCTGCTCGGCGAGGCGCCGGACCAGGGAGTCCACGTAGCGCAGCTGGGCCCGCCAGGGCTCGGAGTCGACGCCGAAGCGGTGCCCGGCGCCGTCCAGTTCGGAGTAGTAGGTGTAGACCAGGGCCCGGTCGTCGGCGGCGAGTTGAGCGGCCGCGGTGTCCATGCGCTCCTCGCCGGTGGGTCTGCCGAGAAACGTTCCGCCGCTGAGCGCGATCTTGGTGAGCGGGGTGTTCTGGAAAGCCGGGGCGGTGACCTGCGCGGTGCGCACCCCCGCCGCGGCGGCCCGCTGGAAGACGGTCGGATACGGCTGCCAGGCCTCCGGCGGCGACCAGGGCTGCCAGCGCAGCTGGTTCATCAGCTCGCCGGTGGACGGATTGCGCACGGTGTAGCCGGGCAGCCCGTGCGCGCCCGGCGGCAGCCCGGTGCCCACCGAGGCGAGCGAGGTCGCGGTGGTGGCCGGGTATCCGGCGGTCAGCGGCAGTCCGGTGCCGCCGCGCGAGGTGTGCAGCAGCGAGGTGAGGAAGGGCGCCTCGCCGGGGTGGACCTTCAGCTGCTCCCAGCCGAGCCCGTCGACGAGGAAGACGCAGACCCGGTCCGCGACCGGCAGCTCGGTGAGCCGCGCCTCGAAGCCGGGGACACCGAGACCGGCGGCGAGGGTGGGCAGCAGATCGGCGAGGGAACCGGTGCCGTAGAGCGGCACGGGGGCGGTGTCGAGCGCGAGGGGCTCGGGTTCGTCCCAGGTGGCCTGGCCCATCAGTTCCGGGTGTCCGGTGTCGCTTCGGAGAGGGCCTTGGCGAAGGCGAGGGTCTGCCGCACGGTGTCGGCGCCGTCGCCCGCCTCGCTGACCCGCAGGCTCAGGTCGTCGGCGGTCGAATTGCCCGTATAGCCGTGGTCCGCCTCGCAGTTGGGGTCGCCGCAGGCCGCAGGCTCCAGGTCGATACGGGAGACGGCGCCCCAGCCGATGGTGAGGACGACCTCCCGCGGCAGGGTCCCGGGGGTGTACGACTCCGGGTTCGCCACCACCCGGCTCACCACGACCGAGGAGATCCGGCCGAGCTTCACGGACTCCGTGGAGGTGGTCGCGTACGGGCTCGGGGAGGTCGCGTCGGCCGCCTGCTCGTCGGTGTGGCTCACGATGAAGCGGGTGCCGGTCAGCACGAGCACGGTGACATGGCGGCGGACCTCGTTCGCGTCGAAGGTCGTCTCCTGGTGGACCAGGTACGAGCAGAGGGGCTCCGAGCCCACCGCGGCCTCCACGGCCTCGGCCACGAGAGCCGGGTAGTAACCGCTGCGCTCGATCGCCGCGCGCAGCCCCTGGGTCGTCGTACTGGTCTTGGCCATGCGGCCATCCTACGGCCCCCGGCGGCCCCCGCGGTGCGTGCGTGCGGCGGTCCCTTCGCCCGTCAGTAGGAGGGCAGGGTGCGCGGGCCCAACTCGCCGCGCGCGGGCGGCCTGGCCAGGCGCAGGCTCGCCCCGAGGACGGAGAGTCCCTGCGGGGCGACCACGACCGGTTCCAGGGTGACCGCGACGACCTCCGGGTGGTCGTCGACGAGCCGGGACAGGCGCAGCAGCAGCTCTTCGAGGGCGGCGGTGTCCACCGGTGCCGAGCCCCGCCAGCCGAAGAGCAGCGGGGCGGTGCGGATCGACCGGATCGCGGACTGGGCCTCCCGGTCGGTCACCGGGATCAGGCGGTGCGCGGTGTCGCCGAGCAGTTCGGAGGCGGCGCCCGCGAGACCGAAGGTGAGGACGGCCCCGGCGGCCGGGTCGACCACGGCGCGCACCACGGTGTCCACGCCGCGCGGCATCATCGCCTGCACCACCGGGCGCAGCTCGGCGGGGCTGCCGAGGCTCTCGGTGAGTTCGGCGTAGGCGCGGCGCAGCTGGTCCTCGTCGGCGAGGTCGAGGCGGACGCCGCCGAGGTCGGCGCGGTGCCGCAGATGCGGGGCGGTGGTCTTGAGGGCGACCGGGTAGCCGAGCTCGCGGGCGGCCTCGGCGGCGGCGTCCGCGCCGGGCGCCGGGGGCGAGGGGCGCACGGCGATGCCGTAGGCGGCGAGCAGCGCCTCGGCGGCCACCGGTTCGAGGGTGTGGCCGCGGGGGTCGTCCTCGGCGCCGGCGAGCTGCTCCTCGATGAGCGCGGCGGCGGCCTGCTCGTCGATGTCCTCGTACTCGGGCACCCGGCCGGGGTCGGCGGCCCATTCGCGGCGCCACTGGGCGTAGCGCACGGTCTCGGCGAGGGCCCGCACGGCGCGCTCCGCGGCCGGATAGGCGGGGATGCGGCGCGGCGGGCCGGGCTCGGCGTCCGGGCCGCCGGGGTCCGCGACGCCGGTGTCCGGGGCGCCGGTGACGGAGGAGCCGGTGGGCGCGGGGCCAGGGGTCGCAGAACCGGTGGCCGCGGGGCCCGGGGCGTCGGGCCGCGGCCTCGGGGTGGCGGAGGAGGAGCGGGGCGGGGCGGTGCTGGTCGCGGCGGACAAGGCCCGGGCCAGTCCGCCGAGTTCGAGGTGGACGACGGCCACCGGCTTGGCCGGGTACTCGGCGGCCGCCGCGCGCAGGGCCTCTGCCAGCGCCTCGTCGCCCGCGCCGCCCTCCTGCACGCTGGGGATGGCGGTGACCACGACCGCGTCGCACAGCTCGTCGGCGAGGGCCCGGCGCAGCGCACCGCGGAAGGCCTCGGGCGAGGCCTCGGTGGTGAGGTCGAGGGGGCGCAGCGGGCGCAGCCCCTCGGAGAGGCAGGCGTCGTAGGTGAGCAGGCCGAGGGATTCGGAGTTGCCGAGGATGGCCACCCGGGGCCCGCCCGGCAGCGGCTGCCCGGCGAGCAGCAGCCCGGCGTCGACGAGCTCGGTGATGGTGTCCACCCGGATCACCCCGGCCTGCCGCAGCAGGGCCGAGACGGTGGCGTACGGCAGGCGGCTGGCGCGGACCGCGTGGCCGAGCGGGGAGACCCCGCTGTGCCGGGCGCCCTGCACCACCACGAGCGGCTTGGCGGCGGCGGTGCGGCGGGCGAGGCGGGTGAACTTCCGCGGATTGCCGAGGGTTTCGAGGTACATCAGGGCGACATCGGTGTCCGGGTCGTCGTACCAGAACTGCACGAGGTCGTTGCCCGAGACATCCGCCCTGTTGCCCGCGGAGACGAAGGTGGAGACGCCGGTCACCCCGGTCACGCCGCCGCCGCGCCGGTGCAGGCTGGAGAGCAGGGCGATGCCGATGGCGCCGGACTGCACGAACAGGCCGATGCGTCCGCGCCGCGGCAGCTCGGGGGCGAGCGAGGCGTTGAGCAGGGTGCCGGGCGCCGTGTTGACCACCCCGAAGGCGTTCGGCCCGATCAGCCGCATCCCGTACGAGCGGGCCTGGCGCACCAGTTCGCGCTGGAGCTCGCGCCCGGCGGGGCCGCTCTCGGCGTATCCGGCGGAGAGCACCACCAGCCCCTGGACGCCGTGTTCGCCGCACTCGGCGACCGCCTCGGGGACCTGCGGGGCGGGCACCGCGAGCACCGCGAGGTCCACCGGCTCGGTGATCTCGGCCAGGGTCCGGTGCGCGGGTACGCCGTCCAGCTCGGTCTGCTCCGGCGCGAAGGCCCGGTTCACGGCGTGTACGCGGCCCTGGTACCCGGCGGCCAGGAGATTGCCGAGGACGGTGCGGCCCACTCCGCCGGGGGCCCGGCCGGTGCCGATGACGGCGACCGAACCGGGGTTGAGCAGGCGCTGCACGGAGCGGGCCTCGGCGCGCTGCTCGCGGGCCCACTGCACGGCGACCGAGGCCTCGGTGGGCTCCAGGTCGAAGGAGAGGCGGACGACGCCGTCCTCGAAGCTGCGCTCCTGCTGGTAGCCCGCGTCGGTGAAGACCTTGATCATCTTGCTGTTGGCGGGCAGCACCTCGGCGACGAAGCGCCGGATGCCGCGCTCACGCGCCACCGCCGCGATGTGTTCGAGGAGGGCGGAGGCGACCCCGCGGCCCTGGTGCGCGTCCTGGACGAGGAAGGCGACCTCGGCGCCGTCGGCCGGGGCGGAGGCGGCCCGGCCGTTCGCGTCGATGCGGTCGTAGCGCACGGTGGCGATGAACTCGCCGCCCACGGTGGCCGCGAGGCCCACCCGGTCCACGTAGTCGTGGTGGGTGAAGCGGTGCACATCGCGGGCGGACAGGCGCGGGTAGGGCGCGAAGAAGCGGTAGTACTTCGACTCGTCCGAGACCTGCTCGTAGAAGCTGGTCAGGCGGTCGGCGTCCTCGGTGGTGATGGGCCTGATGCGCGCGGTCCCCCCGTCGCGCAGCACGACGTCCGCCTCCCAGTGGGCGGGGTAGTCGTGCCGGTCCGACGGCGTCTGCATGGGGCCAGCGTACGGGTCCCGGCCCGGTGCGGGCCCGTGCGGGAGGCGGACCCGGGGGTGGGCGCGGCCCGGCGGGGCGGGGGTCGCGTGGGGCGGGGCGGGCGTGCGCGACACTGGATGCCGAGACGGTGGGACACCCGAGCAGAAGGGCTGCATCAGATGGCTGAGCGTCGCGTCAAGGTCGGCTGGCCGGAGGGCCTCCACGCCCGGCCCGCCTCCATCTTCGTCCGTGCCGCGGCGGCCTCGGGGGTGCCGGTGACGGTGGCCAAGGGCGAGGGCGCCCCGGTGAACGCCGCCTCCATGCTGGCGGTCCTCGGGCTCGGGGCGCTGGGCGGCGACGAGATCGTGCTCAGCTCGGACGTGGAGGGCGCCGAGCAGGCCCTCGACCGCCTGGCGAAGCTGGTCACCGAGGGGCTCGGGGAACTGCCGGAGACGGTCTGAGGCCTGCCGGGACGGGCTGAGCCGCGGGACGGTACGAGGCCTGGCCCAAGGTCGGTTCGCGGTCCGGCCCGACGTCCGTTCGCGGTCTGAGGCGGTTCGAGGCGGCGGGCGAACGGCGCGGGAGGACCCCGGCGCGGGAAAGCCGGCATCGGAAAACGGCGCGCGGGAGAATTCCGCGCCGCCGGTGGGCAGGACATGCAGAGCGCCGCATCGGCCGAATTCTTTCGGTGCGGCGCTTTCCTCTTCCCGGCCGCCGAAAAGGAATGCGGGCAGCAGAAAGAGACGCCTGCGAAATGCTCTGCCCTTTGTATACGGCAGCCGTGTTAATCGCGGCCGCTCGCCGTGTTTACGGCATGTTGCGAACTCCTCACCGGCGGGCTCTTCCTGGCGAACCGCACCCGGTAGCCGGCGGCCGCCCGCTCGTGGTGCAGGGCCATGAGCCCGCGCGCCCGCTCCGCGTCCCCGCGGGCGACGGCGTCGACTATCGCCCCGTGCTCCGCCCAGGAGTCCGCGGGCCGCGCGGGCCCCTCGGCCGTGTACATCCAGGCGATCTTGTGCCGCAGCTGGGTCAGCAGGGTGATCAGGCCGGGGCTGCCCGAGGCCTGGACGAGGGTCTCGTGGAACCAGCCGCCGAGCGAGCGCAGATCCTCGCTGTGACCGCGCCCGGCCCGCTCCTGCCCCAGCCTGACCAGGCCCCGGAGCACCTTGAGATGGGCCTCCGTACGGCGCTGCGCGGCCCGGGCGGCGGCCAGCGGTTCGAGCACCGTCCGGATGTCGAGGACGTCGGCCGCCTCCTGCTCGGTGGGCTCGGCCACGCAGGCGCCCGCGTGCCGCCGGGTGATGACGAAGCCCTCGGCCTCCAGGGTGCGCAGGGCCTCGCGCACCGGGACCCGCGAGACGCCGTAGCGCCGGGCGAGGACTTCCTCGGTCAGCCGCCCGCCCCGCTCGTGGACCCCGGCGACGATGTCGTCCCGGATTGCCGTGCATACCGTGTGCGCGGGAATGCGCATGACCGGACCTCCGCATTGATCCGCGCGTAACGCTCTGCAGGAACACTCGTGTCGTGACTCTATTGCAGAACGACGGAATTTCCGATGGCGGATGGGAATCCGGAGATATTTTTGGGACAACCGTGAAAGCCCCGGCTCACGAGCCGGGGCTTTCACGGCATTTCCGCCCAGGGCCTGTCCGGCCGTGCGGCGTTCTCGTCAGAGGTCGACGCCGTGCGAGCGGAGATAGGCGACGGGGTCCATGTCGGAACCGTAGTCGGGTCCGGTGCGCGCCTCGAAGTGGAGGTGCGGTCCGGTGGTGTTGCCGGTCGCGCCGGAGAGGCCGAGCTGCTGCCCGGGGGTCACCGACTGGCCGACGCTCACCCCGATCGAGGAGAGGTGCCCGTACTGGGTGTACGTGCCGTCGTGCATCTTCAGCACGACCTCGTTGCCGTAGGCGCCGCCCGAGCCGGTGCTGACGACGGTGCCGCGGCCGACGGCGTGGACCGGGGTGCCGGAGGCGGCGTGGAAGTCGACGCCGGTGTGGCTGCCGGAGGACCAGATCGCGCCGCCGGTGCGGTAGCCGGTGGAGACGTAGGAGCCGGAGACGGGCGCCACATAGGCGTTGAGGCGGCGGCGTTCGGCGGCGCGGGCGGCGCGCTCCTTCGCGGCGCGCTCGGCACGGGCCTTGCGCTTGGCCTCCTGGGCCCGGCGCTCCGCCTCGGCCTCCGCCTTCCTCTTGGCGGCGGCCGCGTCGGCGGCGCTCTCCTGGGCGTCGGCCTGGGCCGCGATCTTCTCGGCGAGCGAGGTGCCCACCTCGTCGACGGCTATCGCGCCGGCCAGCGCCGAGCCCTCGGGCTCCGGCTGGGCCGCGCCCGCGGGGGACGCGAGGGTGCCGAGGACGCCCGCCGTGGTGAGGGCGGCAACTCCCGCGGCGGTGGCGGAGGTACGGGTCAGGCGGCTCGGCCTGCGGTGTCTGCCGCGGGCACGGGTGATCGCCATACGTGTGGCTCGTCCTTTCCTTCCCTGTCGCCTACCGGGTTAGCTGACGGGTTCGGAGTAGGAAGGTCTCCTACGGAACGCCCTTGCGGGGGCGCCCGATTCACCCCAGGAACTGCGTTCCCGCCGCCGCGGACGGCGGGCGGGAGGTGGGTCCCCGGCTCCCCTGGCTCGCGCCGTGGGGGGACTCGGCGATGGCTGCCCGGTGCCGCGGGTGCGGCGCACACATGACGAACAGCCGGAGAGACGCTAAGCGGGACAACCGCCCGGACCAAACCGAAACGGGCTTTTGTCACGCACACCACACGGCAGATCGGAAACCCAGCACCAATACGGACATGACTGACCCCGGCGGCCATGTCGCCGCCGGGGTCGGTCGCGGGGCGCGGGCGCCGCCGCGGGGCCTCTACTGGCCGGTGACCACGGTCACTTCGCCGATGCCGAGGGCGCGCACCGGCTCCTCGATCTGGGCGGCGTCGCCGACGAGCACCGTGACGAGGCGGTCCACCGGGAAGGCGTTCACCACGGCGGCGGTCGACTCGACGGTGCCGGTCCCGGCGAGCTGCTGGTAGAGCCTGCCCTGGTAGTCGTCCGGGAGTTGCTGCTCCACCTGGTCCGCGAGCGTCGAGGCGACGGCGCCCGCGGTCTCGTACTTCAGCGGGGCCACGCCCACCAGGTTCTGCACCGCCACATCGCGTTCGGCGTCGGTCAGGCCCTCGGCGGCGAGGGTGCGCAGCACCTTCCACAGGTCGTCGAGGGCGGGGCCGGTGGAGGAGGTGTCCACCGAGCCGGAGATGGCGAGCATCGCGGCGCCCGAACCGTCCTCGGCGGACCGCAGGACCTGGGTGAAGGCCCGTACGCCGTAGGTGTATCCCTTCTCCTCGCGCAGCACCCGGTCGAGGCGGGAGGTGAGGGTGCCGCCCAGGCAGTAGGTGCCGAGCACCTGGGCGGGCCACACGCTCTCGTGGCGGTCGGGGCCGATCCGGCCGATGAGCAGCTGGGTCTGGACGGCGCCGGGGCGGTCCACGATGACCACCCGGCCGGTGTCGTCGGCGGTGACCCGCGGCGGGGTGCTGGGCTCGGCGGTGCCGCCGGTCCAGGCGCCGAGGGTGTCGCCGAGCAGGGCGTCCAGGTCGATGCCGGTCAGGTCGCCGACCACGACCGCGGTGCCGGTGGCGGGGCGGACGTGCTTCTCGTAGAAGGCGCGTACGGCGGCGGAGTCGATCGCGGCGACCGTCTCCTCGGTGCCCTGGCGCGGCCGGGACATCCGGGACCCCTCGGGGAAGAGCTGCCGGGACAGCTCCTTGGCGGCGCGGCGGCCGGGGTTGGCCGCCTCGTGCGGGATCTCGTCAAGGCGGTTGCGGACCAGCCGCTCGACCTCGCTGTCCGCGAAGGCGGGGGCGCGCAGGGCGTCCGCGAGCAGACCGAGGGCCTTGGCGAGCCGGGAGGCGGGCACCTCCAGGGACAGGCGCACACCGGGGTGGTCGGCGTGCGCGTCCAAGGTGGCGCCGCAGCGCTCGAGTTCGGCGGCGAACTCCTCGGCGGAGTGCTTGTCGGTGCCCTCCGAGAAGGCGCGGGCCATGATGGTGGCCACGCCGTCCAGGCCCGCGGGCTCGGCCTCGAGGGGGCTGTCCAGGAGCACCTCCACGGCGACGACCTGCTGGCCGGGGCGGTGGCAGCGCAGCACGGTCAGGCCGTTGGCGAGGGCGCCGCGCTCCGGTGCGGGGAAGGCCCAGGGCTTGGCCTCGCCGGCCTGGGGCTGCGGGTGGAACTGCATGGTCGCGCTCACTTCGCCGTCTCCTCGTCGTTGCGTGCGGCCTCGGCCTCGTCGCCCTCGGCGGTCAGCGGCTCGTAGACGAGCACCGCCCGGTTGTCGGGGCGCAGCCGCGCCGCGGCGACCTCGCGCACCTCCTCGGCCGAGATGTCCAGGACGCGCTGCACCGCGGTCAGCGCGAGCTGGGGGTCGCCGAACAGGACGGCGTAGCGGCAGAGTTCGTCGGCGCGGCCCGCGACGGTGCCGAGCCGGTCCAGCCACTCGCGCTCCAACTGGGCCTGGGCGCGCTCCATCTCCTCGGGGGTGGGGCCCTCGGCCGCGAACCGGGCCAGCTCCTCGTCGACCGCGGCCTCGATCTCGGGCACCTCGACCTCGGCGGAGGTCTTCACGTCCAGCCAGCCGAGCGAGGGCGCGCCCGCCAGCCGCAACAGCCCGAAGCCGGCGGCGACCGCCGAACGGTCGCGGCGCACCAGGCGGTTGTAGATCCGGGAGGACTCGCCGCCGCCGAGGACGGTCAGCGCGAGGTCGGCGGCGTCGCCGGCGCGGGTGCCGTCCTCGGGGAGCCGGTAGGCGGCCATCAGCGCGCGGGCCGGGACCTCCTCCTCGACGACCTCGCGCAGCTGCTCGCCGATGGTCTCGGGCAGCGAGCCGTCGCGCGGGGCGGGCTTGCCGTCGTGTCCCGGGATGGAGCCGAAGTACTTCTCGATCCAGGCGAGGGTCTGCTCGGGGTCGATGTCGCCGACCACCGACAGGACCGCGTTGTTGGGCGCGTAGTAGGTGCGGAAGAAGGACTGGGCGTCCTCCAGGGTGGCCGCGTCGAGGTCGGCCATCGAGCCGATGGGCGTGTGGTGGTAGGGGTGGCCCTCGGGGTAGGAGAGCGCGGTGAGCTTCTCGAAGGCGGTGCCGTAGGGGACGTTGTCGTACCGCTGGCGGCGCTCGTTCTTCACCACGTCGCGCTGGTTGTCCAGGGACTGCAGGTCGAGCGCGTCGAGCAGGGAGCCCATCCGGTCGGCCTCCAGCCACAGGGCCAGTTCGAGCTGGTGGGCCGGCATGGTCTCGAAGTAGTTGGTGCGCTCGAAGCTGGTGGTGCCGTTGAGCGAACCGCCCGCGCCCTGCACCAGTTCGAAGTGCCCGTTCCCCTGCACCTGCCTCGACCCCTGGAACATCAGGTGCTCGAAGAGGTGAGCCAGGCCGGTGCGGCCCTTGACCTCGTGGCGGGAGCCGACGTCGTACCAGAGGCAGACCGCGGCGACCGGAGTGAGGTGGTCCTCGGAGAGCACGACCCGGAGGCCATTGGCCAGGCGGTGCTCGGTCGCTGTCAGGCCGCCGGAACCGGCCTGCGCTGTGGCCGTGTGACCCATGGGCATGTACGTCCCTTCGATCCAGAACTGCTGAACGCGGTGTGATCGTGCTGTTCGGTCGTGCTCGTGTGCGTCGTGCTCGTGCTGTTCGCCGTGCCGGTGGTGCTCGTCATGACCGCTGGTCGTGCCCGCGGCGGCGGCATGCGCTGCCACTGTATGCAAGCGTGCTGACACCTGGCGAAGTTCCCGCAGTCGGCACGCCCTGAGTGAACGCCGCGGCGCCGCCCGCGGCGGGCGGATCGCCCTCTTGTGACGGGTCGCGGTCGGCGTTGTCGGTGCGCAGGTCCACAATGGTCGGCGTCAGATCACGTTCATGTTGGTGAAGGAGCCGCAGCAGCGATGGCCCGCCGCAGCACGAAGACCCCGCCGCCCGGGGAGGAGTTCGAGGAGCGGATCCTCGACATCGACGTCGTCGACGAGATGCAGGGCTCCTTCCTCGAGTACGCGTACTCGGTCATCTATTCCAGGGCCCTGCCGGACGCCCGCGACGGGATGAAGCCGGTCCACCGGCGCATCGTCTACCAGATGAACGAGATGGGGCTGCGGCCCGATCGCGGGTATGTGAAGTGCGCCCGCGTCGTCGGCGAGGTGATGGGCAAGCTCCATCCGCACGGCGACGCCTCGATCTACGACGCGCTCGTCCGGCTCGCGCAGCCCTTCTCGATGCGGCTGCCGCTGGTCGACGGCCACGGCAACTTCGGCTCGCTCGGCAACGACGACCCGCCCGCCGCGATGCGGTACACCGAGTGCCGGATGGCCGACGCCACCAGCCTGATGACGGAGTCCATCGACGAGGACACCGTCGACTTCGCGCCGAACTACGACGGCCAGGAGCGGGAACCGGCCGTCCTCCCGGCGGCCTACCCCAACCTCCTGGTGAACGGCTCCTCCGGCATCGCCGTGGGCATGGCCACCAACATGGCGCCGCACAACCTGCGCGAGGTCATCGCCGCCGCCCGCCACCTGATCCGGTACCCGGGCGCGGACCTGGACGCCCTGATGCGCCATGTGCCCGGCCCCGACCTGCCCACCGGCGGGCGGATCGTCGGCCTCGGCGGCATCCGGGACGCCTACGAGAACGGGCGGGGCACCTTCAAGATCCGGGCGACCGTGGCCGTGGAGGACGTCACGGCGCGCCGCAAGGGCCTGGTGGTGACCGAACTCCCCTTCACCGTCGGCCCGGAGAAGGTGATCGCCAAGATCAAGGACCTGGTCGGGGCGAAGAAGCTCCAGGGCATCGCCGACGTCAAGGACCTCACCGACCGCGAGCACGGGCTGCGCCTGGTCATCGAGATCAAGAACGGCTTCGTGCCCGAGGCGGTCCTGGAGCAGCTCTACAAGCTGACGCCGATGGAGGAGTCCTTCGGCATCAACAACGTCGCCCTGGTCGACGGCCAGCCCCTGACCATGGGCCTCAAGGAGCTCCTGGAGGTCTACCTCGACCACCGCTTCGGCGTGGTGCGCCGCCGCAGCGAGTTCCGCCGCGGCAAGCGCCGCGACCGGCTGCACCTGGTGGAGGGCCTGCTCGTCGCGCTGCTCGACATCGACGAGGTCATCCGGCTGATCCGCTCCAGCGAGAATTCGGCCCAGGCCAAGCAGCGCCTCATCGAGCACTTCTCGCTGAGCGAGATCCAGACCCAGTACATCCTGGACACCCCGCTGCGCAGGCTCACCAAGTACGACCGCATCGAGCTGGAGTCCGAGCGCGACCGGCTCAGGCAGGAGATCGAGGAGCTGACCCGCATCCTCGAATCGGACGCGGAGCTGCGCAAGCTCGTCTCCTCCGAACTCGCCGCCGTGGCCAAGAAGTTCGGCACCGACCGGCGCACCGTGCTCCTGGAGTCCTCCGGCGCCGCTGCCCCGGTGGTCGACCTCCAGGTCGCCGACGACCCCTGCCGGGTGCTGCTCTCCTCGACCGGGCTGATCGGCCGTACGGTGACGGCGGAGCCGCTGCCCGAGGGCGACGGCAAGCGCACCAAGCACGATGTGATCGTCTCCGCGGTACCGGCGACCGCGCGCGGCGAGATCGGCGCCGTCACCTCAGACGGGCGGCTGCTGCGGCTCAATGTCGTGGACATCCCGCAGCTGCCCGAGGCGGCCGCGCCGCCGAACCTCGCGGGCGGGGCCCCGGTCGCCGAGTTCCTGACCCTGGAGGGGGACGAGACGCTGGTCTGCCTGACCACGCTCGACGAGTCCTCTCCCGGGCTCGCCCTCGGGACCCAGCAGGGCGTGGTGAAACGCGTGGTGCCCGACTACCCGTCCCACAAGGACGAGTTGGAGGTCGTCACGCTGAAGGACGGCGACCGGATCGTGGGTGCCGTGGAGCTGCGCACCGGCGAGGAGGACCTGGTCTTCATCACCGACGACGCCCAACTGCTTCGCTACCAGGCCTCCCAGGTGCGCCCGCAGGGCAGAGCGGCGGGCGGCATGGCGGGCGTCAAGCTCGCGGAGGGGGCGAAGGTGCTCTCCTTCACGGCCGTCGATCCCGCGGTGGAGGCGGTGGTGTTCACGGTCGCCGGTTCACGGGGCACCCTCGACGACTCGGTGCAGACCACGGCGAAGATGACCCCCTTCGACCAGTACCCGCGCAAGGGCCGGGCGACCGGCGGCGTCCGCTGCCAGCGCTTCCTCAAGGGCGAGGACTGCCTCCACCTCGCCTGGGCCGGTCCCGTTCCGCCGCGGGCCGCCCAGAAGAGCGGGGCGGCCGCGGAGCTGCCCGAGATGGATCCGCGCCGCGACGGCTCGGGGGTCTCGCTGCCCAAGACGGTCGCGGTGGTCGCGGGGCCGGTGTAGCCGGACAGCCGAACTCCCGGACAGGCGCCGGGAGTCGGGCCGGGCTGCGGCGGGGGCGTTCCGTGCCCCGCCGCAGCCCGGTCGCTTGTCCGGCCCGGCGGCGTGTCCCGCCCGGCGGCGTGTCCCGCCCGGCGGCGTGTCCCGTCCGGCGGCGTGTCCCGTCCGGCGGAAGATCCCGCCGGTCAGCCGGGGTACACCGCCGGGTCACCGTCCGGCGAGCCGTAGGCATCCGGCTCCGCGCCGTCTCCGGCCGCGGGCTCCGGCGCCTCGTACTCCCCCGGGGCCGCCGCGGGCTCGGGATCGGCCACGTACCGCAGGACTCCCCACATGGTGTGCTCCTCCGGGATGTCGCCGGGGCCGGACAGGCGGCAGCCGTGCAGTTCCTTCTCCAGGGCGGCGGCGTCGAAGCCGGAGCCGATGAGCACCAGTTGGGTGGCGCGCGGGGTGCCGGGGGGCCAGGGCTCCGGGGAGAAGCGCAGGAAGCGGCCGACCGCGTGCACCTCGTAGCGGTTGGCGGGGTCGAGGGCGCCGAAGTCGACGTACCCCTTGATCCGGTAGAGGCCCTCCGGTCGGCTGTCCAGGAAGTCCATCAGGCGGCGCGGGTGCAGCGGGGCCCCGCTGGTGAAGGACAGGCTCTCGTAGCCGCTGTGCAGGTGGTCCGCCCCGTGGCCGTGGCCGTCGGAGGGGTGGTCGCCGTCCCCGGCCGGGGCGGCGCGGAGGTCGTCGAAGGAGAGCTGTCCGAAGCGCTCGGTGACCGGCTTGCGCTCGAAGAGCAGCGCCGGGTCGATCCGCCCGAAGGAGGCGTGCACGACCGCCGCCCGGTCGGTGCGGGAGGACACCAGCTCCCGCAGGCGCGGCAGTTCCCCGGCACCGAGGCGGTCGGCCTTGTTCAGGACGACCAGATCGGCCACGGCGAGATGGCGGTCGATCTCCGGGTGGCGCTGCCGGGTGGCCTCGAACTCGACGGCGTCCACCACCTCGACGAGCCCCCCGTACACGATCCGGCGGTTCTCGCTCGCCAGGACCATGCGGACGAGTTCCTCGGGTTCCGCGAGTCCGCTGGCCTCGATGACGATCACGTCGATCCGGGCGGCGGGGCGGGTGAGCTGCTCCAGGAAGCCGTCGAGCTCACTGGCGTCGACCGCGCAGCACAGGCAGCCGTTGCCCAGCGAGACGGTCGAGTCGCCGAGCCGTCCCGCGACCGCCATCGCGTCGATCTCGATGGAGCCGAAGTCGTTGACGACGGCGCCGATACGGCTGCCCCTGCTGCTGTGCAGCAGATGGTTGAGCAGGGTCGTCTTGCCCGATCCCAGGAAGCCCGCGAGGACGACGACCGGAATCTGCGGCTCACTCACAGCGGGCCCTTTCGGCAGGAGGCGGCGGCTGACGACAGGTGTCGGACCCGCCTCACCGCGAGGCGTGAGGCAGGTCGTCGGCCAGGATACGAGCCGGGTCCGACACCGCGGCCACGCCGCTCCTCCCCGGGCGGGCGTGGGCGGTAGCCTCCCGTCCACGCTCGCGAAGCTCAGAGGGAGTCACCATGGCCACCCCGCCACCGCGCTTCACCGGGACCGTCCTCGACGCCCCCGATCCCCGCCGACTCGCCCGCTTCTACGCCGACTTGCTGGGCTGGCGGATCGTCGCGGACGAGCCGGAGTGGGTGAAGCTCGCCGCCCCGGAGGGCGGCCCCGCCCTCGCCTTCCAGGCCGAGCCCCGCTATGTGCCGCCCGCCTGGCCCGCCGCCGAGGGCGCTGCGGGGATGATGATGCATCTGGACTTCGAGGTGGCGGACCTCGACACCGGCGCCGCGCACGCCGAGTCCTGCGGCGCCGTCCTCGCCGACTTCCAGCCCCAGGACGACGTACGGGTCTTCCTGGACCCGGCGGGGCACCCGTTCTGCCTGTGGGTGCGGACCTGAGGCCCTGCCCGGGGGCGCGGACGTGAGACCTGCCCGGGCGTGCGGGCCCGCACGTCCCGCGGGCCTCAGGCGGCGGATTCCGGTGCGGGGACGGGCGGCACGGGAACGGGCGGCACCGGGCCCACATAGCGCGCCGCCGGTCGGATGATCTTCGAGTCCTCCGCCTGCTCCAGGATGTTGGCGCTCCAGCCGACGACCCGCGCCGCGGCGAAGGTGGGCGTGAACATCTCCCGGGGCAGTCCGCAGAGTTCCATCACCACCCCGGCGTAGAACTCGACATTGGTGTGCAGTTCGCGGCCCGGCTTGAGCTCGGCGAGGAGGGCCTCCACCCGGCGCTCCACCTCGGTCGCGAACTCCACCAGGGGCCCGCCGAACCCCTCGGCCAGGGTCCGCAGCAGCCGCGAACGCGGGTCCTCCGTGCGGTAGACGGGATGCCCGAAGCCCATGATCCGCTCGCCCGCCAGGACCCGCGCGCGGATCCAGGGGTCGATCCGGTCCGGGCTGCCGATCGCGTCGAGGGTGTCCAGGGCCCGGCTGGGCGCACCGCCGTGCAGCGGACCGGAGAGCGCGCCGACGGCCCCGGCGAGGCAGGCGGCCACATCGGCGCCGGTGGAGGCGATCACGCGGGCGGTGAAGGTGGACGCGTTGAAACCGTGGTCGATCGTCGAGATCAAGTACGTCTCGACGGCCCGGGCGCGCTCCGGGTCCGGCTCCGAACCGGTCAGCATGTAGAGGTAGTTGGCGGCGTAGGGCAGGTCCTCGCGCGGGTCGACCGGTTCCAGGCCCCGGCCGAGCCGGTGCAGCGCGGTCAGCAGCGTCGGGGTGACGGCGCAGGCGGCGAGGGTGTCCTCCCGGCGCGCCTCGGCGTCGGTGTCGTAGACCGGCCGGAAGCCCTGGGCGGCGCCGTAGAGCGACAGCGCCGTGCGCAGCCCTGCGAGCGGACCCGACCGCGCGCTCGCCGCGGCCAGCGCGGGCAGGGCGGCCCTGACCTCCTCGGGCAGCCGCCGCAGTGCCGCGGTCCGCCGGGTGAAGGCCGCGCGCCGGGCCGCGTCCGGGAGTTCGCCGTGGACCATCAGGTGCCAGACGTCCTCGAAGCTCCTGGTCCGCGCCAGCTCGATCGCCGAGAACTGCCGGTAGTGGTAGAAGCCCTCGCGGCCGCGCACATCGCCGAGGGCGGTCCGCGTGACGACGACACCGGCGAGCCCGCGCGGGGCGTCGGGGGCGCCGGGCCCGGAGGCGGCGCCCCCGTCGGCCCCGCCCGCTCCCGGTGCCGTACCGCGCGGCTGACTTCCCGCGTCCGCGGTCGAGTTGATCGACATATTGATCCCCTGCCTGTGCTCTGGCCGAGGAGGAAGGGCGAAGGGCTCCGCGCGGAGTCGACGCACGGCTGCCCTCGCTCCTCCCACCCGGTCCTGCTCTCCGTACGGGACTGCTGTGCCCGGGATTACCGGACTTCCTCAGATGCTTCGACTCTCCATGGTTGACTTGAAAGCTGTCAATATTGATTGAATCAATGCACAGCTGGGCTGCCATGCAGAGTCGACGGCAGAGCATGGGGAAGCAGGGATACGGTGACGCCATGACCGACGCGCAGCATCCTCAGCGGACCCAGGGCGGCGGCGACGCCGAGCGCCGTCTGAGCACCCGGGAGGCGGCGGACCTCCTGGGCGTCAAGCCCGAGACGGTCTACGCCTATGTGAGCCGCGGCCAGTTGAGCAGCCGCCGCGGCGGAGGCGGGCGGGGCAGCACCTTCGACGCCGCGGAGGTCGAGGCGCTCGCCCGGCGCAACGGCCGGGAGCGGCGCGGTGAGCCCGCGGCCGGAGACCTCGCCGTACGGACCCGGCTCACCCTCATCGACGGGGACCGCTACTGGTTCCGCGGCGTGGACGCCGCCGCTCTCGCCCTGAGCCACTCCTACGAGGAGGTCGCCGAGTGGCTGTGGACCGGGAAGCCGGCGCCCGGCGCCGAGTTCACCGCTCCCCCGGCACACCTCGACGCCGCCCGCCGCTCGGTCGCCGCCCTGCCCGGGGAGAGCGGGCCCATCGACCGCCTGCGGGTGGCGGCCGTCGCCGCGGCGACCGCGGACCCGCTGCGGTTCGACCTCTCCCCCGAGTCGGTGCTCGGCACCGCCCGCACCCTGATCCCGACCCTGGCCTGCGCGCTGCCCCCGCTCCAGGAGACGGCACCGGACACCGGCCCCCTCGCCGCCCGCCTCTGGGGCCGCCTCACCCCGAGGGCGCCCGAGACCGCCGCCGTGCACGCGCTCGACACCGCCCTCGGCCTGCTCGCCGACCACGATCTCGCCGCCTCCACCCTCGCGGTACGGGTGGCCGCCTCCGCCCGCGCGCACACCTACGCGGCCGTCTCGGCGGGGCTCGGCGTCCTCGAAGGCCCGCTGCACGGCGCGGCCAGCGCCCTGGCCCACCGGCTGCTCGACGAGGTGCTCCAGCGCGGCGGGGCGGGCCCGGTCATCGCCGCCGAACTGCGGGCGGGCCGCGGCATCCCCGGCCTCGGCCACCGGCTCTACCGCGGCGAGGACCCGCGCGCGCAGGCCCTGTTCGGGCTGCTCGAAGAGGTCCCCGGGGCCGGACCCGCCCTCGACGCGGCCCGGGACGTGGTCGAGACGGGCGCCCGCCACACCGGCCTGCACGCCAACGCGGATCTGGCCCTCGCGGTGCTGACCCTCGGCACCGGCATGTCCGCGGAGGCGGGCGAGACCGTCTTCGCCGTCGCCCGCACCGCCGGATGGATCGCGCACGCCCTGGAGGAGTACGGGGAACGCCCCCTGCGCATGCGCCCCGTGGGCCGCTACGCCGGGCCCCTCCCGCCGCAGCCCCTGCCGGGGTGACCGGCCCCCGCGGGCCGGCGCGAGAAGGGGACCGAGCCGCGCAGTTGCACACGGTCCAGGCAGGTTAGGCTCACCTCTGTGAGTATCTGCGCACCTGCATCGCAGCACCTCGGCGAGCCGCTCGCGGGGACCGCCGCCACCGCCACCACCTGGCTGCTCGTCGAACAGCCCGGCCCCTGGGGCGCCAAGGCACTCACCGCCAGCCACCTCGACCCCGCCCTCGGCGCCGCCCTGGAGTCCGCGGCCGAGGGCACCGGCGTACGGGTCGCCCTGATCCGGCGTCCCGGCCGCCACTCCGACGCCGGACCCGATGCGGCCCGCCGGATCTACGCCGCGCACACGGCACCGGGCGCCGACTGGATCCGCACCGCCACCACCGAGGATCCCGCCCGCCTCCTCGACCTGGACCTCCCGGCCCTCGGCTCGGGCGACCCCCGCTCCTTCGACCGGCTGCCGGGCGCCGCCGCGCACAGCGGGGCGCCCCTCGTCCTGGTGTGCACCAACGGCAAGCGGGACCGCTGCTGCGCCCTCCTCGGCCGCCCCCTGGCGACCGAGCTGGCCGAGTCCGGGCAGGGCGACATCTGGGAGGTCACCCACCTCGGCGGCCACCGCTTCTCCCCCACCCTCCTCGTCCTGCCCTACGGCTACGCCTACGGAAGGGCCGCGGCGCACACCGTGAAGGACGTCCTGACCGCGGTCGCCGACGGGCACATCGTCCTCGAGGGCTGCCGCGGCAGCTCCGCCTGGGAGCGCCCCGGCCAGGCCGCGGAACTGGCCGTACGCGCCACGGCCCGCGAGACCCGGGCGGGGGTGCTGCGGGTGGCCCGCACCGAGGGCGCCGCCCCGCGCTGGGAGGTCACCGTCGCCCACCGCGACGGACGGCACTGGCAGGTCACCGTGGCCCAGGGCGCCTCCCTGCCGCCCCGCCCGGAGAGCTGCGGGGCCGCGCTGGGGACCCCGGCCCGGATGGACGTGGTGGCGGTCCGGGAGACCGCGCCCGCGAGCTGAGCCGCGCTCTGCGGCCCGCCCCCAGGGCGCCGGGCCGCACCGGCTGAGGCGCATGTCACAGGGATTGCCCCGGCCCTGGTACTGCCCCTTACCGTTCGTACCCATGAGCCCGACATCCGCCGCCCGCCGACTGCGCCGGCTCCTGCCCAGGCGGGCCTTCGCGCAGGTGCTGCTGATGCAGCTGGGCATCGCCGCGGGTGTCGCGGTCCTCGCCACCGGCCTCTTCCTCGCGCCGCTGGGCGACCAGCTCGACGACCAGGCCATGCGGCGTGCCCTCGCCATCGCCCAGACCACGGCGGCGCACCCCGCTCTGGCCGAGGAGCTGCGCACCAGCGAGCCGGGGGTCCACGGCCCGGTGCAGACCGAGGCCGAACGCATCCGGCGGGCGAGCGGCGCCGAGTACGTGGTCGTCATGGACACCCGGGGCGTGCGCTGGTCGCACCCCGACACCACCGGCCTCGGCCACCGGGTCTCCACCGACCCGGGGGCCGCGCTCGCGGGCCGGGAGGTCATGGAGATCGACGAGGGCACCCTCGGCCGCTCCGCCCGCGGCAAGGTGCCGCTGCGGGACGAGGAGGGCCAGATCGTGGGCGCGGTCTCGGTCGGCATCGCCTACGACAGCGTCCGCGCCCGCCTGATCCACGCCATTCCGGAGCTGCTCGCCTACGCGGGCGGTGCCCTCGCCGTCGGGGCGCTGGCCGCCTGGCTCATCTCCCGGCGGGTGCAGCGCCAGACCCGCGACCTGGCCTTCTCCGATATCGCCGCGCTGCTCGCGGAACGCGAGGCGATGCTGCACGGCATCCGCGAGGGCGTGGTGGCCCTGGACCGCGAGGGCCGCCTGCGCCTTGTCAACGACGAGGCGCAGCGCCTGCTCGGACTCGGCGCCGGGGCCATCGGCGAACCCCTGGAGGCGGTACTCGGCCCGGGCCGCACCACCGACGTCCTCGCCGGGCGGGTGCGGGGCACCGACCTGCTGACCGTACGCGGCCCCCGCGTCCTGCTCGCCAACCGGATGCCGACCGAGGACGGCGGGGCCGTCGCCACCCTGCGCGACCGCACCGAGGTCGAGGAGCTGGGCCGCGAACTCGACTCCACCCGCGGCCTCATCGACGCCCTGCGCGCCCAGGACCACGAACACGCCAACCGGATGCACACCCTCCTCGGCCTGCTCGAACTGGGCATGTACGAGGAGGCCGTGGAGTTCGTCGCGGATGTCACCGGCGCCCACCGGATGACGGCGGAGCAGCTCACCGAGATGATCCACGACCCGCTGCTCTCGGCGCTCCTCGTCGGCAAGGCCACGGTCGCGGCGGAACGCGGGGTGGACTTCACGGTCCGGGCCGAACCCGCCCTGCCCGACCGGCTGGTGGACGCCCGGGGCCTGGTCACCATCGTCGGCAATCTGGTCGACAATGCCTTCGACGCGGCCTCCGGGACCACCGGGGCCAGGGTCGAGCTGGAGCTGCGGGTGGACGCGCGCACCGTGGTCCTGGAGGTACGGGACACCGGTCCTGGCGTCCCCGAGGCCGAGCGCGAGTCGGTGTTCGTGGAGGGCTGGTCCACCAAGCGACCCCCTGCCCACGGCAAGCGCGGGATCGGGCTCGCCCTGGTACGGCGGCTCGCCGAACGCCAGGGCGGCAGCGCCACGGTCGACGAGACCCCGCTCGGCGGCGCCCGCTTCACCGTGATCCTGCCGGAGGCCCTGGCACCACCCTCGGGACCGGCACCGGCACCGGCTGCGTCGGCGTCCTCGGCCGGGACCGCTTCGGTGGCAACTGGCCCGGCGGGCGCGGAAGAGGGGGGCAGCTCGGCGGGTACGCCGAAGGCAGCCGGTTCGGTCGGCACGGGCGGTACGGCAGGCGCGCCAGGAGCCGCTGGTGCGATCGGCCCGGCTGACGCGACGGGGGAAGGTGAGCGGTGATCGAGGTCCTCGTCGTCGACGACGACATCCGGGTGGCGGACGTCAACGCCGCCTATGTGGCACGCGTCCCCGGCTTCACCGTGGCCGGTACCGCCCACAGCGCCGCCGAGGCCCTGCGACTGCTCGACGCCCACCACGTCGACCTGGTCCTCCTCGACCACTACCTGCCCGACGGAACGGGGCTCGACGTGGTCCGCCACCTCCGCGAACACGGCCACCAGGCCGACGTGATCATGGTGACCGCAGCCCGGGACGTGGCCACCGTACGAGCGGCCATGCGGCACGGCGCCCTGCAGTACCTCGTCAAGCCCTTCTCCTTCTCCGGCCTGCGCGCGAAGCTGGAGGCCTACGCACAGCTGGGCTCCCTCGACGAGGGCGGTGAAGCCGAACAGGCCGAGGTGGACCGGATCTTCGGCGCCCTGTCCGCCACGGCACCCCCGGAACTCCCCAAGGGCCACTCCCCCACCACCGCCGAGCTGGTACGCCGCGTCCTGCGCGAAGCCGAAGGCCCCCTCTCAGCCCAGGAACTCGCCGACCGCACCCAACTCAGCCGCCAGACCGCCCAGCGCTACCTGAAGCTCCTCGAACGCACCGGCCGCGTCCGCCTCACCCTCCGCTACGGCGACGCCGGCCGCCCGGAACACCGCTACGAGTGGGGCACGTAGACGAGGCCTGAGCCCCGGCCCCGGAGCGAGCGAGGCCCGAGCTTCCGGTACGAGGGCTTCCCACTCTCCGGTACGAGGGCCCGTCTCGGGTACGAGGCCTTGCCCTCGGCGGTACGAGGCCCCTTGGATCAGCTCTCCGGTACGAAGGCCCGCGGCGCTGCTCTCAGACCGCGCCCGCCCCGGTCAGCGAACGCACCTCGGTCTCCGCGTGCTTGTCCTCGTCCGCCTGCTCCGGGGAGGTCACGGTGCCGAGCCACCCGGCGAGGAAGCCGAGGGGGATCGAGACCAGTCCCGGGTTCTCCAGGGGGAAGAGCTGGAAGTCGAGTCCGGGGAACATCGAGGACCCACTGCCGGAGACCACCGGCGACAGCACGACGAGCAGCAGCGCCGGCAGCAGCCCGCCGTACACCGACCAGACCGCGCCCCTGGTGGTGAAGCGCCGCCAGAACAGTGAGTAGAGCAGGACCGGCAGATTCGCCGAGGCCGCCACCGCGAAGGCGAGACCGACGAGGAAGGCGACGTTCAGGTCCCGCACCAGCAGCGCGAGGCCGATCGCCACCGCCCCGATCCCGGCCGCCGCCACCCGCGCCACGGCCACCTCGCTGCGCTGCTCGGCGCCCTTGCGCCGCAGACTCGCGTAGAGGTCGTGGGCGACCGAGGCGGAGGAGGCCAGGGTGATGCCGGCGACCACGGCCAGGATCGTCGCGAAGGCGATCGCCGCCACCACCGCGAAGAGCACGGTGCCGCCCGTGGAGTCCAGTCCCCCGCCCAGGTCCCCGGCGAGCAGCGGCACCGCGGTGTTCCCCGCCGCGTTCGAGTCCCGCACCTCCCGGGAGCCGACGATCGCCGCGGCACCGAAGCCGAGGACGATGGTCATCAGGTAGAAGCCCCCGATGAGGCCGATCGACCAGACCACGGACCGCCGGGCGGCGCGCGCCGTGGGCACCGTGTAGAAGCGGGAGAGGATGTGCGGCAGCCCGGCGGTCCCGAGGACCAGGGCGAGCCCCAGGCTGATGAAGTCGAAGCGCGCGGTCCAGTCGCCCCCGTACCGGAGCCCGGGTGCCAGGAAGTCCCCGCCGTGACCGCTGCGTTCGGCCGCGGTGCGCAGCAGGTGGTCGAAGTCCCCGTGGAACCTGACCAGGACGAGCACGGTGAGCGCCACGGCGCCGCACATCAGCAGCACGGCCTTGACGATCTGGATCCACGTCGTCGCCCGCATCCCGCCGAGGGACACATAGATCACCATCAGCGCGCCGACGCCGATGACCGTCCAGGCCTGGGCGAGGCCGCCGGTCCCGCCGAGGAGCAGGGCCACCAGGCTGCCCGCCCCGACCATCTGCGCGACCAGGTACAGCACCGACACCGTCACCGAGGAGGCCCCGGCGGCGATCCGCACCGGGCGCTCGCGCATGCGGGCGGCCACCACGTCGGCCAGCGTGAAGCGTCCGCAGTTGCGCACGAGTTCGGCCACGAGCAGCAGCACGACCAGCCAGGCGACGAGGAACCCCACCGAGTAGAGCAGGCCGTCGTAGCCGTAGAGCGCGATGAGGCCCGAGATGCCGAGGAAGGAGGCCGCCGACATGTAGTCCCCGGCGATCGCGAAGCCGTTCTCCATCGGTGAGAAGAGCCGCCCACCGGCGTAGAACTCCTCCGCCGAGCCCTGCCGGTTCCGTCCCGCCCAGGTGGTGATCCCCAGTGTCGCCACGATGAAGACACTGAACAGCACCAGGGCCAGGGTCTGGTGGTCGTCGGTCACTTCGTGATTCCTCGCGTCAGTTCCTGTGTGTCCCAGCGCAGTTCGAGCGCCGCCCGGTCCCTGCGCAGCCGGGCATGGCGTGCGTACGCCCAGGTGAGCAGGAAGGTGGTCAGGAACTGCCCGAGTCCCGCGAACATCGCGATGTTCACCACCCCGACGACCGGACGCGCCATCAGCTCGGGCACCGTCGTGGCGGCCACCACGTAGGCCACGTACCAGAGGAGGAATCCGATGACGGCGGGGACGACGAACCGGCGGTACCGGCTGCGCACCTCCTGGAAGGCCGCGCTCTGCTGCACCTCCCGGTAGACGCTCGCCGCGCTCCGCTCCGGTGGGCCCCCGGGTCCGGGCACGGGGACCGGCCGGTCGGCGGTGGCGTCGGTGTCCGGCCGGCCGACCGCCGGGGCGTCCTGCCAGGGATCGTCCAGCCGGATCTGCCCGGCCTCGCTCCCGTCGTGCTTGTCCACCGCACTCTCCTTGCCCGCGACTGCTTCAGACGCGTCATCAAGGATGGACGGAGAGTGAGCGTCCCTGCTCGGCTCCTTCCCCTCTTCACACCATCAGGTGATGGACCGTCCAGGCGGCCGGACAAGTCCGTGGGCGTATGCGTAACGCACCGCTCCCGCCCGGTCCTTGAGCCCCGCCTTGGCGAAGAGATTGTTGATGTGGGTCTTCACCGTGGCCGTGGAGACATGCAGGGCGGCGGCGATCTCCTGGTTGGAGCAGCCGTCCGCGATCTTGACGAGCACCTCGGTCTCCCGGGCGGTCAGTCCGTCCGGCGGCTGAGAGGCCGCCTCGGCCTCCGCAGGAGCCGACAGCCGCTCCAGCAGGCGGCGTTGGACACTCGGCGAGAAACCCGCCTCACCGGCCAGCACGCTGTGCACCACCCGGACGATCTCCTCGCCCCCGGCATCCTTGGTCAGATAGCCCCGCGCCCCGGCCCGCAGTGCGGGGAAGACGGAGTCGTCGTCCCCGAAGGTGGTCAGCACCACCACCTGGGTCCCCGGGTACTCCCGGCGGATCCGGCGGGTGGCCTCGACGCCGTCGCACCGCGGCATCCGGAGGTCCATCAGGACCGCGTCCGGGGCGAGTTCGGCCACCTTCGCCACGGCCTCCTCGCCGTCTCCCGCGGAGCCGACCACCGTGATCCCCGGCAGCAGACCGAGGATCATCACGATGCCCTCGCGCACCACCGTCTGGTCGTCGACCACCACGACCCGGGCCACCCGCTGCTGCCCCGCGTCCTCCCCGACGGTCATACCGGCACCTTCAGCCTCACCATGAATCCCTCTTCGTACGGCCCGGCGTGCAGAGAACCGCCGAGCAGTTCGGCACGTT
The DNA here is from genome assembly GCF_025643355.1 of Streptomyces sp. SCSIO ZS0520. Taxonomy (NCBI): domain Bacteria; kingdom Bacillati; phylum Actinomycetota; class Actinomycetes; order Kitasatosporales; family Streptomycetaceae; genus Streptomyces; species Streptomyces sp. SCSIO ZS0520. The sequence goes on from NZ_CP092644.1 coordinate 1,524,381, forward strand.
CCCGCATCCCGAGGAGACCGTAACCGGCACCGGCCACCGTCAGTTCGCCCGCCGGTCCCCCGTCGTTTTTCACCGCCAGGGTGATGTGTTCTCCGCCGTACTCCAGCCGCAGGGCGACCCGGGCTCCGGGAGCGTGCTTGCGGACGTTGGTGAGGGCTTCCTGCGCCACCCTCCGCACGGCCTGGGAGGCCTCGGCGGACAAGGGGCAGCGCTCCCCGGTGACGGTGACCTCCCCGTCCTCCGCGAGGGACACCAACTCCTTCAGGTACTCCTCCAGCGGTGTCATGTCGCCCCGCAGGGCCGAGAGCGCCTGGCGGGTCTCGTCCAGTCCCTCCTTCGCCATGCCGCGGGCGGCGACGATCCGCTCCCGTACCGCTTCGCGTTCGGCGTCCTGGTCCAGGAGGATCCGGGCCGCCTCCAGGTGGACGAGCTGGGCGGAGAGGCTGTGCGCGAGGACGTCGTGGATCTCCCTGGCTATCCGGGCCCGCTCGGCGAGGGCCGCCGACTCCCGCTCGGCCTCCCGCGCGGCGCGCTCCTGGGCCAGCAGCCGCCCGGCGTTGCCTCTGGCCTCCGCGTCCAGCCGCAGCACGTACCCCGCAAGGCACATGCCGACCGTGGTGACGGCGGTGACGATCCAGGCGTCGTTGTCGACGGCTATGTAGGCGCCTAGAGCCGCTGCCGTCGCCGGTACCGCGGCGAAGAGCGGCAGCCGCTCCAGGGCGGTGACGGCGCAGACGCACCACAGCACCAACGCGGGCACCGCGAGCCCGACCTCCTGCGCGGCGATCCCGGCCCCGAGGAGCACCCCGAGCAGCAGCACCGACGGCCGGAGCCGATGCCGGTAGGTCATCCGGAAGAAGGCCCAGGCCGCCGCGGCGCAGACGGCGAGTCCGAAGCCCGCGCCGACGACGACCGCCACCGAGGCGTCCCGGTCCGCGAGCCCGCTCCAGACCACGAGCGCGACCACCATGACCCGCACCGCCCGGGTCAGGATCCGGCGCGCAGGAGTCATCTCGGCCGGCGAAAGCGCCTCCCGCGAGGGCCACCGGGACCAGGTCTCGGCGATCATCCCCGCTCCCCTCGGGGCAGGCGGGCCGGGCGTCCACCGAGCGGCACCCGTATGGCCCCGGCGGTCGCCACGGCAGGAGTGACCGGGCCGCGAAGGGCGGATACGAGCGCGGACATGAGCGCCTCCGTCGAAGAGTCGTTGACGAGCACTTCGCACGGTACGGCGCCTTCTCCTGCACCCGGATCGGAGCAGGGGTGGATCATGGGTGGATCTGCGGTCTCCACCCGTGGGTGGAGGCATCCCGGAGATGCCCCCACCTGCCGCCTCAGGCGTCGATACGGGAGCGGTCGAGGGTCGCCGCCGAGCCCGTGATGAACTCCTTGCGCGGGGCCACCTCATTGCCCATCAGCAGGTCGAACACCTGCTCCGAGGCCTCCAGATCGGAGATGTTGATGCGGCGCAGGGTGCGGTGCCGCGGGTCCATCGTCGTCTCCGCCAGCTGGTCCGCGTCCATCTCGCCGAGACCCTTGTAGCGCTGGATGGAGTCCTTGTAGCGCACGTTGGTGCGCTGGAGCTCGAGCAGCGTCTCGCGCAGTTCCCGGTCGGAGTACGTGTAGACGTACTTCTCCTGGCCCTTCTTGGGCTGGCTGAGCTCGATGCGGTGCAGCGGCGGCACCGCCGCGAACACCCGCCCGGACTCGACCATCGGGCGCATATAGCGCTGGAAGAGGGTCAGCAGCAGGCAGCGGATGTGGGCGCCGTCCACGTCCGCGTCCACGAGCAGGATGATCTTTCCGTAGCGGGCCGCGTCGATGTCGAAGGTCCGGCCCGAACCCGCTCCTATGACCTGGATGATCGCGCCGCACTCGGCGTTCTTCAGCATGTCGGACACGGACGACTTCTGGACGTTGAGGATCTTGCCGCGGATCGGCAGCAGCGCCTGGAACTCGGAGTTGCGGGCCAGCTTGGCGGTGCCGAGCGCCGAGTCGCCCTCGACGATGAAGAGTTCGCTGCGTTCCACGTCGTCGCTGCGGCAGTCGGCCAGCTTGGCGGGCAGCGAGGAGGTCTCCAGGGCGGTCTTCCGCCGCTGCGCCTCCTTGTGCTGGCGGGCGGCGATACGGGTGCGCGCCGCGGCCACCGCCTTCTCCATCACCGCACGCGCCTGCGCCTTGGCGTCCCGCTTGGTGGAGGTGAGGAAGGCCTTCAGCTCCTTGGCGACGACATTGGCCACGATGCGGTTCGCTGCGGAGGTGCCGAGCACCTCCTTGGTCTGGCCCTCGAACTGCGGCTCGGCGAGGCGGACGGTCACCACGGCGGTCAGCCCTTCGAGGGCGTCGTCCTTGACGATGTCGTCCTCGGCCACCCGCAGCAGCTTCTGGGCCCGCAGCGCCTCGTTCATCGTCTTGGCCACCGACCGCTCGAAGCCCGCGACATGGGTGCCGCCCTTGGGGGTGGCGATGATGTTGACGAAGGACCGCAGCGTGGTGTCGTAGCCGGTGCCCCAGCGCAGGGCCACGTCCACGCCGAGGTCCCTGGTGACCTCGGTCGGCGTCATCTGGCCGTGGTCGTCGAGGACCGGCACCGTCTCCTTGAAGGACCCCTGCCCGGAGAACCGCAGCACGTCGCAGACCGGCTTGTCGGAGGCGAGGTACTCGCAGAACTCGCTGATGCCGCCGTCGTAGCGGAAGGACTCCTCGCCCTTGGTGCCGCCCTCGCCGAGGCCCATCTCGTCGCGGACGACGATGGTGAGACCGGGCACCAGGAAGGCCGTCTGGCGGGCCCGCTGGTGCAGGTTCTCCAGGGAGAGCTTGGCGTCCTTGAGGAAGATCTGGCGGTCGGCCCAGTAGCGGATCCGGGTGCCCAGCCGGTTCTTCGGGATCTTCTTGGTCTTCTTCAGGCCGCCCTCGGTGAAGGAGCCCTCGGGTCCGCGGCCCGAGAAGGCCCCGGGAACCCCGCGGCGGAAGCTGACCGCGTGGGTGTGGCCGCCGCGGTCGACCTCGACGTCCAGGCGGGCGGAGAGTGCGTTGACGACGGAGGCGCCGACGCCGTGCAGACCGCCGGAGGCCGCGTACGAACCGCCGCCGAACTTGCCGCCCGCGTGCAGTTTGGTCATGACGACCTCGACGCCGGACATGCCGGTCTTCGGCTCGACGTCGACCGGGATGCCCCGGCCGTTGTCGCGGACCTCCACGGAACCGTCGTCGTGGAGCAGGACGTCGATGTGGTCGCAGTAGCCGCCGAGGGCCTCGTCGACGGAGTTGTCGATGATCTCCCAGAGGCAGTGCATGAGTCCGCGGCTGTCCGTGGACCCGATGTACATACCCGGTCGCTTGCGAACCGCTTCGAGCCCCTCGAGGACCAGCAGGTGCCGCGCGGTGTAGTTGGAGCCGTCACGGTCTGCTCCGGTCAGCAGCGCAGTGGACGGCACGGACATTTCGGCGGTCACGCGGGTTCGCTCCTCGCTGAATTTCAGTTGCGGCCCTGGTGGGTAAGGGGCCCGGCATCGGTAGCCGGTCAGAGCGTACCGAGGCCTGGTAGAGCCGTTGTCACGCCACCCTTGTTCCCTCGCAGACTAGTGCAGGCCCGGGAGGTAATCGTACGTACGTACGATCCCTCTGTGGGGTGAAGCCCACATCACGTTCCCAAGAAGGCATGAACCATTTAGGCTCCGGGCACGTCCTCCTCAACAACCGGCAAGCCAGCCGGGGGGACCGAGACCAAGAAACCGCGCGAACCCGTAAGACACATAGACACGCAATACGGCACATTCGCCGCCAACCGTCAGCAGCCAGCCATCCACGGAGAGAAAACTTCCAGGGAAACGCCGCGAGCGGGAACGTTTTCGGCCTGGTTGGATGTTGACCCTGGTACGACAGCTCGTCGAGCTAGAGAAGAGGCGACGTGACTACTGTTCTGACCCCCGCGAGCCCGCTGACCGCGGCCGACCGGTGCGACCGCTGCGGCGCCCAGGCCTATCTGCGCGTTGTCCTCCTGAGCGGCGGTGAACTGCTCTTCTGTGCCCACCACGGCCGGAAGTTCGAGCCGGAACTCAAGAAGATCGCCGCTGAGATACAGGACGAGACCGAGCGGCTGACCGCGTCCCCGGTGCCCGCCGAGGACGAGGACCGCTGAGCCCTCGCAATTCAACGACGAGCCACTCCGGCAGAGGCCGGAATCGGGCGGTCGCCCCCATCAGGGGTGACCGCCCGTTCGCTTTGCGTAGGCGGCTCGTCACCGCGGGTCCCCGCTCTCCGCAATCCCGCCGCGCAGGAACCCGAGCACCCCGGCCACGCGCGTATAGACACCGGGGCTCGACGCCTTGCCGCAGCCGTTGCCCCAGGACACCAGGCCGATGAGCTTGCCCTGGGCCACCAGCGGCCCGCCGCTGTCCCCCTGGCAGGCGTCCCGGCCCCCCTCGGCCTCCCCGGCGCAGAGCATGCGGGCCCCGACGAACCTGCCTTCCGTGCTCCCCGGGTACGCCTTCGCACAAGTCGCCTCTGGCAGCACCCGCACGGAGGCCGCCCGCAGCGCGTCCGGGTAGTCGTCCCGTCCGCTGGTGTCGCCCCAGCCGTACACGCGGGCCCTCGTCCCGGCCCGGTAGGCGGGGTCCCCCGCCGGCGCCATCGCGATCACGGCCGAGCGCGGCAGGGGCTTCGCCAGGGTGAGCGCGGCCACGTCGCCCTCGTTGGTGGAACTGTCGTAGCCGGGGTTGAGCGTCACCCGGCGCACCGCGGTCTCGGTGCCTCCGCCCGCCCGCAGGTCGGCACGGCCCGCCACCACCGTGAGGTCGCGCACCTCCCTCAGCGGCACACCGAGGACCTCACCGCTCAGGCAGTGCGCCGCCGTGAGCACGGTCGAGGTGCCGACCACCGCCCCGCCGCAGAACTGCCCGCCGCGCACGGCACCGAAGCGGTCCCGGCTCACCAGGGCGACCACCCAGGGGCTCTCTGCGGCGCCGACCCGCTCGCCGCCCACCACACCGCCGCGGGCACCGGCGGAGCCCGGCAGAAGCGGCACCGAGAGCGCGAGGGAGCCCGCCAGGGCGGCCAGCACGCGGACAAGTCGCCGACGCATACGCTCTCCTCACTCCGCTCCGCACTCTGTGTAGAGGGCAGTAATCACAGAGTGAGGCAGGCGTCCGGGTGACGCATCCGCACCCATGCGTGAGGCCCGGACCGCCGTCGGGCGGATCCGGACCTCAGCACACACTCAGCGGACTAGTCGAGGTAGTCGCGCAGCACCTGCGAACGGGAGGGGTGACGCAGCTTCGACATCGTCTTGGACTCGATCTGGCGGATCCGCTCACGCGTCACGCCGTAGACCTTGCCAATCTCGTCGAGCGTCTTCGGCTGGCCGTCGGTCAGGCCGAAGCGCATCGACACCACGCCCGCCTCACGCTCGGACAGGGTGTCGAGGACGGAGTGCAGCTGCTCCTGGAGGAGCGTGAAGCTCACGGCGTCGGCCGGGACGACGGCCTCGGAGTCCTCGATGAGGTCACCGAACTCGCTGTCGCCGTCCTCGCCGAGCGGGGTGTGCAGCGAGATCGGCTCACGGCCGTACTTCTGGACCTCGATGACCTTCTCGGGGGTCATGTCGAGTTCCTTGGCCAGCTCCTCCGGGGTGGGCTCGCGGCCCAGGTCCTGGAGCATCTGACGCTGCACACGGGCCAGCTTGTTGATGACCTCGACCATGTGCACCGGGATGCGGATGGTGCGGGCCTGGTCGGCCATGGCGCGGGTGATGGCCTGACGGATCCACCAGGTGGCATACGTCGAGAACTTGTAGCCCTTGGTGTAGTCGAACTTCTCGACCGCGCGGATCAGACCGAGGTTGCCTTCCTGGATCAGGTCCAGGAAGAGCATGCCGCGGCCGGTGTACCGCTTGGCGAGCGAGACCACGAGACGGAGGTTCGCCTCCAGGAGGTGGTTCTTCGCGCGGCGGCCGTCCTCGGCGATGATCTCCAGTTCGCGCTTGAGCTTCGGCGCGAGCTTGTCGGCGCTCGCCAGCTTGTCCTCGGCGAACAGACCGGCCTCGATCCGCTTGGCGAGCTCCACCTCCTGCTCGGCGTTGAGGAGGGGGACCTTGCCGATCTGCTTCAGGTAGTCCTTGACCGGGTCGGCGGTGGCGCCCGCCGCGGCGACCTGCTGTGCGGGGGCGTCGTCCTCGTCCTCGTCGGACAGGACGAATCCCTGGCTGCCCTCTTCGGCGGGCTCCTCGCCCGGCTTGCCGGTGGCGCCCTGCGTCTCCTCGGCGGCCGACTCCTCCTCCGGAGCCTCCTCGCCGTCCTTCTTCCCCGCGGTCTTCTTGGCCGCGGCCTTCTTCGTGGTGGCCTTCTTCGCCACCGTCTTCTTCGCTGCGCTCTTCTTTGCCGCGGCCTTCTTGGCCGGGGCGGCCTCGTCGGCCGGTGCGGCGGAGGTTCCGGCCTCCGCGGTGTCCTGTTCGGACGCGGCGGCGGCAGTGGTCTTCTTGGCCGCGGCGGACTTGGCGGCGACGGCCTTGGTGGCAGTGCGCTTGGCCGGACTCTTCGCCGCGACACTCTTGCGTGTGCGCTTGGGCTCCGATGCACTGACCATCAGCGTCACACCCTCTTCCTCGAGGATCTGGTTGAGGCTGCGCAGTACGTTCTTCCACTGAGTGGCCGGGATCTGGTCAGCTTCGAAGGCCCGACGCACATCGTCGCCGGCGATCTGCCCCTCAGACTTTCCCCGCTCGATGAGCGCCAGGACAGAGACGGAATCGGCGATCTCCGGCGGGAGCGTACGGGATGTGCTGGCCGACACGAACAACCTCTCGGAACGATGGAAACGGCTTCCGGCCCCGTCCGCTAGGACCGGGGCCGACGACCGCCGACTTGGGGATGGGTCGGCGACGCGGGCGGGGGCCGGGAGGATTCACAGCGCCGTGAACGGCGGCCGTATTCCCTCCTCGACTGTCACCTCTTAGGTCATCGCGCTGTTTCCGCAAGCGTTACGCCCAATCTGCGTGGCCCGGGTCACACCGCCGAAGCGTGCAGAAGCAGGCATACACGATCAAATACCTGCACGGAACGCACCCCGACCCTCACCAGAGTCCGTCACACCCGATCAGGTGCGGCCCCGAACCCACCCCGCCGGACCTGCGCGCGTGCCCGGCGGGGCAGTGGCGCGGGTCCGGCCGGAGCCAGTGGACCCGGGCGAGGACGGACGGCGGCGCGGCACATCCCGGCGCTCGCCCCCGAGGGCGTCAGTGCTCGCGCGGAGCCGGAACGACGCGCTCCACCTCGGGGTGGACGGTGAGCAGTTGACGCATCGCGCTCTCCGCCCCCTGGCCGTCACCGCTCGCGAGGCAGTCCACGATACGGCTGTGGTGGCCGAGGGTGCCCTCGTGCGGCCGGTCGCAGCCGGTCGCGGGGGCGCCGGACACCTGGAGCGCGGCCGAGACGATGCCGGACAGGTGGTCGAGCATCCGGTTGCCCGCGACCTGGATCAGCAGTCCGTGGAACTCCGCGTCGGCGCGGGCGTAGGTGACACCGTCGCCCTGCGCGAGCGCGTGCCCCATGATCTCGACCATGTCCGCCAGGCGCTGCTGCACCTCCTCGCGGCCGTGACCGGCGGCCAGCCGCGCGGCGAGTGGTTCGATCGTCCAGCGCAGCTCGCTCAGCTCACGACGCTGGTCGTCGCGCTGGGGCCCGAAGGCGCGCCATTCGATGATGTCCGGGTCAAGGAGGTTCCAGTCACTCACCGGGCGCACCCGGGTGCCGACATTGGGCCTCGCACTCACGAGGCCCTTGGCCTCGAGTACCCGCAGCGACTCGCGGACGACCGTGCGCGAGACCTCGAAGCGCTGCCCGATCTCCTCGGGCACCAGGGGCCGGTCGGCACCGAGGTCACCGGAAACGATCATCTGCCCGAGCTGCTGCACAAGTTGGCCGTGCAGGCCCCGGCCGCGGTTTCCCGCCGTGCGCCGGCCCACCCGTCCCAGTTCGGAGTCCGCGCCCTCCCACGCGGGTGCGCCTACGCGATCGGCCCCGGGGGCCTCGGCGTAGGGGTAGCGATCGAGTTCGCCCGGTCCGGCGATACCGGACTCTGAGGATCGGGCGGCGGTCATCATGGTGTGCGCAAGAGTGCTCATGAGACTTTTGTCGGCCCCGTTCCCAAGTCCCTTGAGGGCTTTGGTGAAAAGCACACGAAAGGGTGATCGCTTCCCCTGCGGCAATTGACGCCTTATCAGAAGGATTTGAGCGCCCCGCAGAAGTATCCGTACAACACCCGTGTCGTTTCGGACCGTTTGCCGTTACTGGGCTCGACTCCGCAAGGACGTGAGGACATAAGCGAAGGAAAGGAGAAAAAGCGACAACAGCAGTGCCAGGCCGACCGGTTGCCCGGCAGCCCGGACGAGCATGACGAAGGGGCGTTCGGTCCCGAACGGCCACAGCGTGAGAGCCCGCAATCGCCCGGGCAGACCGGCGGCCGAGTGCGCGGAAGGCCCCGCCAGCGCCTTCTCCATCGCGGGCACCAGCAGGACCGGTACGGCAACCACGGCCGCGATCCCGGCCGTTGCGGACCGGAACACCCCGGCGGCCAGCACACCCGCCCAGCCGCAACCGGTCACCAGACCGAGCCAACTAGCCGTCGCGGCAGGCCAGTCGTCGGGCACCCGCGTGAGCCCGGGACCGTAGACGAGCTGGAGCAGAGCGGCGTCGGTTCCCAGTGTGAGCAGGGCGAGGAGTAAGCCCGTCGCTGCGGATACCGCCAACTTCGCGCCGAGCAGCGACAGACGCCGGGGTACGGCTCGCCGGTCCACGGCCAGGACGGGATAGCGGAACTCCTCACCGAAGGCCAGGGCGCCGAGCAGACCCGCGCCGAGAGCGGCAGGCGGCAGCGGAAGCCCCAACGGCCAGGCGGCGAGTACCCGCTGCTGCGGAGTGTGGCCGCCGCGCGCCAGCAGGAGCGCCGTCACCGCAGAGACGAACACCGCCACGCCCAGGACGAGATAGGCGGTTGCCACGCCCGTCAGGCGACGCAGCTCGTAGCTCAGCGGCCGCAGCGGGTGTCGCGCAGGGCGCACGGTCAGCGGCGGAGGGAGTTCGGACAACTCCTCGGCCGCAGCGGGTGGGTGGGGCCGATCGCGGCGGCGGACAGCGTTCTCGCTCCTGCCCGGCTCCTCCGCGACCGCCGTGGTGGTCTCGCGCGATGGCGGCTCAAGTCTCGCCTCGTCGTGGGCCGGAGTACCTGGCTCGCTGGACAGCGCCCGCCCCGGAAGGGGACGCGGCGGTGCCTGCCCGTGCCGCCCCCGGGGCTCTGTCGGCTCGCCTCCCGGCTCAGGAGTCGGGGGCACCGCCGCGGGGTCGGAGTCGGCGATCGCTGCCGGGAGACCGGGCTCCTCAGCCTCCTGGTGATGCGTAGACGCCGCCGGGTTGCTCCCCTCGGAGATGGGGAACTGCTCTGCCCCGGCAAGGAGATCGACGGGCGCACCTGGCACGTGCGGCCGGCCGCCTCCCCCGGCCTCCGCCCGGCCTCTCCCGTCCGCCCGTACGCCCCGGTTCATCTGCGGTGCCCGGCCGTGACCAACGTCCTCCCCGTGCGCACCGGGGCCCACGTCCCCGCTCTCCTCGGCCAGTTGATGCAGCAGAATGCCGTGCCGATACGCGAGATCACCGACCTCCGCGCACGTACTCCCGTACACGGACAGCCTGTTGGGGTCCTCGCTCGTCACCTCCACGGATTCACGGGCCGCTCGCGCCTGCTTGGCCAGGAGGGTGCCCAAACGTGCGGCGTAGGGGCTGCGGACGGTCACCCGCGGCCGGAGCCGGGTACGGGCGAACTCCTTCACCGGTTGTTCGGCGATGATCCGCCCGCGTTCGAGCACCACGACGCGATCCGCGATCCGCGCGGCCTCCCGGGCTTCGGCGGTGGTGAAGAGCACCGTCCCGCCCTGCGCGGCATGGGCCCGCAGGAGTCCGTGCATCCACCGGGCCTCCTGACCCGTCAGATCGTGGACCGGTTCGTCGAGGACCAGGGTGTGCGGATCTCCGAGCAGGGCGCCGGCCAGGCTCAGCCGGCGGTCCATCCCCGGGGAGAGCCTGCCGAGCCGCTCCTCCGCGAGCCCCGCCATGCCCACCACGTCGAGCACCTCGTCGGCCCGTCCTCGGGGCACGCCCACCGCCGCGCACAGCATCCTCAGCTGCCCGCGGACCGTACGCGAAGGGTGGCCGGAGACCTCGTCGAGGAGGGCGCCGACCTCGCGCGCGGGGTGGCTGAACCAGTGCAGCGGCCTCCCCCGGAAGCAGGCGATCCCCCGGCCCGGTTCGAGGCCGAGCAGCAGGCGCAGCGTCGTGGTCCTGCCCGAACGGGGGCTGCCGAGCAGCGCCGTGACCTGGCCCGCCGGAGCCTCGAAGGTCACGTCCTCGACGGTGGGCGGGAGTTTCCGGTGCGGATTGCTCGTCAGTCCGATGGCCTGGATCATCGCTTCTCTCACAAGAGGTGCGACCGCTCGGCGGCCGGGGCGCTTCCGTGGGTTCGGACACGGACCGGCCCCGCAGGTACCTCAGTAAGATAGCGTGAAATATCCGATTTTCAGGGAAGCGGCAACCGGGTGGCGATCCGCTTGCTGCATCCGGGCCGGAATCACACCTCGGGACGCAGCATCGGCGGGTTGAGCAGGGTCGCTCCCCCGGCGCGGAAGAGCTGCGCGGGGCGCCCTCCCTGCCGCGTGGTGGTACCACCGGTCGGCACGAGGAAGCCCGGGGTACCCGTCACCTTCCGGTGGAAGTTCCGCGGGTCCAGCACGACACCCCACACGGCCTCGTACACCCGTCGCAGCTCCCCGACGGTGAACTCGGGCGGGCAGAAGGCCGTGGCCAGGGAGGAGTACTCGATCTTCGAACGGGCACGCTCGACCCCGTCGGCCAGAATCCGCGCGTGATCGAAGGCCAGAGGGGCGGCCAGCTCGTCCTGAGGGGCGCTCGCCAGATCGAGGAAGTCCTCGACCGGCGCCCACCTGGCGCTGTGGGCATCGCCTCCCGCACGCGGAGCCGGCAGGTCGGGCGCGAGCACCAGGTGCGCCACGCTGACCACGCGCATCCGGGGGTCTCGTTCGGGATCCCCGTAGGTCGCGAGCTGTTCGAGGTGGGCGCCCTTGCCCTGCGGGTCGGCCGCCCCCGCCTCGGCACTCAGCCCCGTCTCCTCGACGAGTTCCCTCGCCGCGGCGGCTTCCAGATCCTCGTCGCCCCGTACGAAGCCACCCGGGAGCGCCCACCGGCCCTGGAACGGAGGCTCCCCCCGCCGGACCGCCAGGGCGCACAGCGCGTGGCGCCGCACGGTGAGCACGACCAGATCCACGGTGACGGCGAAGGGCGGAAAGGCCGAGGGGTCGTAGGGCGACATGACGGTGATCATAGTCGTCTGCCTGACGATAAACATCCTGTTCGCACCCCGGCTTCACGCCCGGATCCGGACACCGTCGCCCACCGCCCCCGCCACGCCCCTACCGGCGCTCCCGGGCGTGCCCTACGGCGCCCTTTCCCTGTCCAGACCGCGCCGCCCTCGGATCACCGGCCGCTCCGGGCTCCCCTCCGTCCCGCCCTCCGCGTCTGCGGTGGGACGCGGGGTGCGGGGTGCGACGAACCGCCCGTGGGGCCCGAACCCGGCCGCTTCTTGCCTCGACGGGTGGCGCGGGCAGGGCGGGGCTGCGACCCGCCTTGAGCCGCCGGGGTGTTGGCCGGTGCAGCCGCCGTTCCCGCCTCCGGGTCTCCCGGTGCTTCCGGCTGTCCTGGCTCCCTCGGTTCCCCTGTCCGGTCTCCCGTCTGCGAGGGCTCGGAGTCCCCCGCCGTCTCCTCCTCCGACTCCCGGTCGGCACGCTCCTGCCGCAGGCATCTGCGGACCGCCTCCGGATCGAGCCCTTCGGTGCACGCGCGGTGCAGCAGCCGGGCGAAGGTGTACTGCGGATCCGCCCCCAGGGCCATGGCAAGCGCCTCCCTGGCCTCGAATTCGTCGCCGAGCGACCATGCGACCCATCCGGCGAGGGTGAGGGGCGCCGCGGCGTAGTCCGCGTACGGGCCGACGCAGCGTCGCGCTAGTGCCCGCCAGAGCCTGAGGGCCGGTGCCGCTTCCTCCCCTTCCATCCATTCGGCCACCCGGTCACGGGTGCTGCGGTCTTGGAGGCCCAGGAGGAGCGCCGCGGCCTCGTCATGGGCGAGGAGTTCGTCGTCCTGCGGATCCGGGCTCACCGATCGCCCTACGGGTGGCGCCTCGGCCAGTCGGGCCAGGACCCTCCGGGCGAGGTCAGCGGTCTCCTCCGCCACGGCGCCCCGGGTCTCCGCGGCCAGGATCCGCGGCGCGATGTCCGGACGGGCGGCGTCGAGCGCGCGCTCCTGCTCCTGGATGCGGGTGATCTGCTCCAGACCGGTCGGTGCCCAGGGGCTGAGGCGGCTCCGCAATTCATCGAGCGAGCCGCGTACCTGGATGCCCGCGTAGGTCGCCGCGGCGGCGAGAACCGAGGTGCCGGGTACGCCGAGGGGGACGCCCTCCGGCGGGCAGCACCCGTGGCCGGGGCAGCAGTAGGACCAGATGCGTCCGCCGGACAGGCACAGCGCCTCGACCACCGGGACGTCGAGGCTTCCGCAGGAGGTGCGCAGCAGTTGGGCCAGCGGCCTCAGCCGCTCCATCACCTGCTGACCGGTCTCCTCGCCCTTCGGCTCCTGGGAGAGGTAGACGATCATGCCGTCCGGCTTCCCGCGCCGTCGCTCGATGCCGCCGATCAGCGAACGCGCGGTCTCGCGTGCCACCAGCGGCCAGTCCTCCGGGCGTTGCGGGATGGCGAGCCGCGCTCTGCCGCCGAAGTTCCCCAGCCCGTCTCCTTCGTGCACCGCCGCGAGGACGATGCTGTCTCCGGGCCGGTACCCGAGGAGATAGGGCAGGGCGTCCGCCAGTTCGCCCGCGGTGCGCAGGGTCAGGGGATTCTGCTCGGTGAGTGGATCGGTTCGGGGATCCGCGCCACGGCTCGTGGTGGGCTCCGGCTTGTCGAAGTGTTCCGCCTCGTGGTGATTCGTCATGCGGGCAAGCCTTGCGCGATTTGTCACCTCGTGGGGAAGCCTGTGGACAACTCGGGTCAGGGGCATGCCAGGAGTTGTCCACAGGCCGACGGGGTCACTTGCCGGAATGCCGGGGAGCGGGGTTGCCTCGGCGCATGCGCGAAATTCAACAGCAGAACGCCACATACGCGAGGAAGCCCGCCTTTTCAGGATTCCTGGGAGGTCCGGAGGCAGCCGGGCGCCGAGGTTCGGCGCGCCGCGCCGGTTCGCACCGGGCGCCGCACCGCTCCCCCTCACGTACGCCGGACAGGCACTCTCACGTCCCGCACCGGCCGCCGCCACGACGGGCCCGGACTCCGCTGGGGCGCCTCGCGGGACTACTTCGCGGTGCCGTCGACCGGCTCCGGGGTGGTCCTCAGGTGGGGCAGCAGCTCCGGGGCGGCGATGCCCGGAAGCAGACAGCGCCAGAGCACCGAGGTCCGGTGCAGCAGGTCCCTGCGCTCCGTGTAGATCTGCGACATCAACTGAACGCCCGTGAAGGCGCCGACGACCAGATCGGCCACGTCCCCGACATCGACGTCCCGTTGCAGTTCGCCCCGCTCCGCGGCCTCGGCGAGCAGAGCGAGGACGACCTCCGCCGAGCGCTGGTAGGCCACGACCTTCCCCTCGGAGAAGGAGGTCTGCTCCACGGCGAGCCGGACGCCGGCCTGGAGCACGGGATCGCGCTGCAGCTTGCGGGCGAAGCTCAGGGTCAGATCGATCACCGCCTGGAGCCGGATCGACCGTTCCGGGGCGACCAGCGCTTCCGACTGGACATCCACCAGGGCGGCGGCGATGTCCTCCTTGGAGGCGAAGTGGTGGTAGAGCGCGCCGCGGGTGAGGCCGGTGCGTGCCAGGATCGCGGTGGTGCTCGCCCCGTCGTAGCCGCTCTCCGCGAAGACACCCGCCGCCGCCTCGAGGATCAGACGGCGCGTCCTGATACCGCGTTCCTGCAGTGCCATCCGCACTCCGCCCCGGCCGAGGAGACACTCCCAGCAGCAGCCTACTCCCGAGGCCCTTCCGGGACGGCCCGCGAGCGGCCCTGCCCGGCCTCGGGCGGGGCCCCACCGACGGGCCCGGAGGAGCGGAGTTGGCCCGATGTCACCGGGATCGGGTTGCATGGGGGGATGAGTGAAGATCTGCGATCCACCGCCGATGCGGTACTGGCCCGGCTCGTCGGCGACGCCTCGGGGAGCGCCCGGCTGCGCGAGGACCAGTGGCGGGCGGTCGAGGCACTGGTGGCGCACCACCGCCGGGCCCTCGTCGTGCAGCGCACCGGCTGGGGGAAATCGGCGGTCTACTTCGTGGCGACGGCGCTGCTGCGGGAGCGGGGCAGTGGTCCCACCGTAATCGTCTCGCCGCTGCTGGCACTCATGCGCAACCAGGTCGAGGCCGCGGCCCGTGCCGGAATCCACGCGCGCACGATCAACTCCGCCAACCCCGAGGACTGGCAGGAGATCCAGGCCGAGGTCGCGGAGGGCAGCGTGGACGTCCTCCTGGTGAGTCCGGAGCGGCTCAACAACCCCGACTTCCGGGACCAGGTGCTGCCCAAGCTGGCCTCGGCGACCGGACTGCTCGTGGTGGACGAGGCGCACTGCATCTCCGACTGGGGCCACGACTTCCGCCCCGACTACCGCAGGCTGCGGACCATGCTCGCCGATCTCCCGCCCGGCGTCCCGGTGCTGGCGACCACGGCCACGGCGAACGCCCGGGTCACCGCGGACGTCGCCGAACAGCTCGGCACCGGCGCCACCTCGGACGCCCTGGTGCTGCGGGGCCCGCTGGACCGGGAGAGCCTCAGCCTCGGTGTCGTCGAACTGCCCGACGCGGCGCACCGGCTCGCCTGGCTCGCCGAGCACCTCGACACCCTTCCGGGCTCGGGGATCGTCTACACGCTGACCGTGGCGGCCGCGGAGGAGGTCACGGCCTTCCTGCGCGGTGCGGGGCACACCGTCGCCTCCTACACCGGCAAGACGGAGAACGCCGACCGGCAGCAGGCCGAGGAGGATCTGCTGGCCAACCGGGTCAAGGCCCTGGTCGCGACCTCGGCCCTGGGCATGGGGTTCGACAAACCGGACCTGGGATTCGTCGTCCACCTCGGCTCGCCCTCCTCCCCCATCGCCTACTACCAGCAGGTGGGCCGAGCCGGGCGCGGGGTGGAGCACGCCGAGGTACTGCTGCTGCCCGGACGCGAGGACGAGGCGATCTGGCGGTACTTCGCCTCCCTGGCCTTCCCCCCGCAGGAGCAGGTGCGCCTCACCCTCGACACCCTGGCCGCGGCGGAGCGCCCGCTCTCCCTGCCGGCCCTGGAACCCTTGGTGGAGCTGCGCCGCTCCCGGCTGGAGACCATGCTGAAGGTCCTCGACGTGGACGGGGCGGTGCGCCGGGTCAAGGGCGGCTGGGTCTCCACCGGCCGACCGTGGACGTACGACACCGAGCGGTACGCCTGGGTCGCCAAGCAGCGGGAGGCGGAGCAGGGCGCCATGCGCGAGTACGCGCGGACCGAGGGCTGCCGCATGGAGTTCCTGCGCCGGCAGCTCGACGACCCGGAGGCGGCGCCCTGCGGTCGCTGCGACAACTGTGCGGGACCGCGGTTCGGCACCGAGGTGACACCCGCGGCCCTGAGTGCCGCCAGCGGCGAACTGGGCCGCGCGGGCGTGGACGTGGAGCCGCGCAAGATGTGGCCGACCGGGCTCGCCGCGGCAGGCCTCGCGCTCAAGGGCCGGATCCCGGCCGATGAGCAGGCGGCGCCCGGAAGGGCACTCGGGCGCCTCTCCGACATCGGTTGGGGCAACCGGCTGCGGCCCATGCTCGGCGCCCAGAGCCCCGACGGGCCGGTGCCCGAGGAGGTGGCCCGTGCGGTCGTCTCGGTGCTCGCGGACTGGGCGAAGGGCCCGCAGGGCTGGGCCCCGGGAAGCCCGGGAGCCCAGCCGCGGCCGGTCGGTGTGGTCGCCATGCCCTCGGGCACCCGGCCGCGGCTCATCTCCTCGCTGGCCGAGCGGATCGCCGAGGTGGGGAGGCTGCCCCTGCTGGGGTCACTGGCCTATGCACCGGGCGCGGAGGCCGAGTTGCGGGGGCGCAGCAACAGCGCCCAGCGGGTCAGGGCACTCGACGGGGCACTCGTCCTGCCCGCTGAACTCGGCGGCGCCCTGGCCCGGTCCGAGGGTCCGGTGCTGCTGGTGGACGACTACACGGAGACCGGCTGGACTCTGGCCATGGCCACCAGGCTGCTGCGGAAGGCAGGCGCGCAGGGGGTGTTGCCCCTGGTGCTCGCGGTGCAGGCCTGAATCGGCGCCGGGTGGGCAGGCACCAGAAATGACGGCAGGTGGCGTCGATTACTCGTTGCCGCGAACGTGAACGGCAGGGAGAATTGGCCTTGCCTCCGCGTGTCCACTGTGCCGGGCACCGCTGTGCCGCGGAAGCGCCTCCTGTTCCCCTGCCCTCTGCGGGCGCGTGTCCGAAGGGAGAGACATGACCTTCGAATCCACGCAGCCCCCACCCGGACCGGTGGAACGCCCCCGCCGTCCCGGCACCGACTTCTTCGGCCATCAGGACACCGCGCCACGTCTCCTGGAACCAGCCGAGTGGGCCTCCGCCGGTATCCCCCTGCTGCGTGATCCGCGGCAGGTGGTCGGCGGCCTGTACAGCAGGCACAGTCCCACTCCGGAGACCGCGGTGGTGGCGGTGTTCGATCCCGAGGAGCGGCTTCAGGCCAGTGCCTCCTTCCGCCGGAGTTCGGCACCGGACGGCTGGGCCTTCCGCAACGCGCTGCTCGACCGGCTGCGCCGGGTCATCCCGCACGATCTGCGGCGCAGGACCCCGGTGCGGACCGCCGTACTGCTCTACTGCCGTGCCGGAGACGGGCGTTGGACTGCGGAGGACGGGGCGTGGATGTGGGGCCTGCGGGACGCCTGCACCCTGCACGGGCTGCGGTGCGGGGCCTACATCACGCTGACGCCCGAGGGCTGGCGGGTGCAGGGCGAGGGACGCGGCGGGCGCAGCCCGCGCTCGGGTTCCGCACCCGCGCCGCTGGCGGAGACCGAGGCACCGTATGTACGCCCCGGAGGCGGCACCCGCTCGCCGATGTGGCGGGCCGCCGCGCGCTGAGGGGGCCCGGCCCGAGGGCGGGCCGGGGGGCCGGAGCCCGTCCGGTCGGCCGCCGGGGCCGGGCTCTCAGACGCTCGCGCCGAGAACCGCGTTGATGCGCTGCGGGTCGCCGCAGACGATCAGCAGGGTTCCCGCCTTGGTCAGCGCGAGGGGCAGGGCGCTGACGGCGACGGCATCGGAGCCGCCGTTCAGGGCGACGACCACGACGGGGCGTTCGGTGGCCCGCGCGGCGATGTCGTGCTGGGTGTAGAAGACGTCGTCCCCGGCGTCGTGCTGGGCCCAGTAGGCGCCCTCGCCGAAGGAGAGTTCGTGGGCGGCCCACGGGTGCGGGTCGCCCGTGGTCACCAGGAGGACCTCGCCCGGCGCGCGACCGGAGTCGAGCAGCAGGTCGACGGCTTCCTCGGCGGCGTCCAAGGCGCCTTCGGGCGAAGCGGGGATGAGCTGGATCTGCGGCGCCGTACCGGTGGGTGCGGCGGCGGGGCCCGGAGCGGCCGTCTGCTGCTCGCGCGGCGTGCGCTGCGCGGGAGCCGACGGGCGTACGGGACCGGGACGGCCGGGGCGCGCGGGGGCCACGGGCCGGGGACCAGGTACGGGACGAGGGGTCGGCGCGGTGCGGCTGCTCGCCGCGGCGGCGCGGGGACCCTGGGCACTCTCGTGAATCTGAGGCTCCTCGGGAGGGAGAGGCATGAGCTGATGTCTATCAAACGCCGATTCGGATCGAGTCGGCGGGTGGCGCATCCGTACGGACGGCGGATCAGAAGTCGAAGCCGAGCTGGCCTTCGATCTCCGGAACCGTTTGCTCCGCCCAGAGACGGGGCTTCCTGAGGTGCCGCCACTGGGGCAGCGCATCAAGATACGCCCAGGTGAGCCGGTGATACGGGGTGGGTCCCCGTTCCTGCAGTGCGGCCTTGTGCACCGGGGACGGATACCCGGCGTTGGCCGCAAAGCAGAAGTCTGCATGGTCGGCACCGAGTTCGGCCATCATTTTGTCGCGGCGGACCTTGGCGATCACCGAGGCGGCGGCGACCGCGACGCAGGACTGGTCGCCCTTGATCACGGTGCGTACCCGCCAGGGCGCGCCCAGGTAGTCGTGCTTGCCGTCCAGGATGACCGCGTCGGGACGGACCGGGAGGGCGTGGAGCGCCCGTTCGGCCGCGAGCCTGAGCGCCGCCGTCATGCCGTGCTCGTCGATCTCCTCGTGGGAGGCGTGGCCGAGGGAGTGGGCGGTGACCCACTTCTCCAGCAGAACGGCGAGTTCCTCGCGGCGCTTGGGTGTCAGGAGCTTGGAGTCGGTGAGCCCCTCGGGAGGCCGCCGCAGCCCGGTGACCGCCGCGCAGACCGTGACCGGACCCGCCCAGGCGCCGCGTCCGACCTCGTCGACTCCGGCGATGATCTTGGCACCGGTAGTGGCGCGGAGTGAGCGCTCGACGGTGTGGGTGGGCGGTACGTACGGCATGACGCGTCCAGCCTACGCCGCGCACCGCGGCCGACGACACCCCGGTCCCCCACAGCTTCCGGAAGCCGTCCCTCCGAAGACGGCCGGTGGCGGATCCGGGGCGCAGGGGAGGCGGACTGCCGTGCGCGGCAAGGCCGTTGGCACCGCCGCGGCGCGCGGGCCGGAGCGGCGCCCCATCGCGGTACTTCGACCGGGCGGCCGGGACACGCCGACGGGATCCGGGAGAGCGGATTCCGGCCCTGAGTTGCATTCACTGACGGTGCATCACCACTGTCGGCGCGGCCCGGGACCTCGGTCGGCACGATCGTGGACACCAGTCGGCACGACCGGGGGCGAGCGCGTTCCACCGCGGGCGCACTCGCCCCCGTTCACCAGAGCACTTGTGGGTGACCCCTCCGTGACAAGCTCCCGCCTGAAGCAGGATCAGCAGCCCGGTGCGGCGCGCCGGGGCAGGCATCCCGGCCTCGCCCTGGCGGTGATCGCCTCCTGCCAGCTGATGGTCGTGCTCGACGCGACCATCGTGAACATCGCGCTCCCGGACGTCCAGCGCGCGCTCGGCTTCACCACCACCAATCTCACCTGGGTGGTCAGCGGCTACACCCTCACTTTCGGCGGGCTGCTGCTGCTCGGTGGCCGGGCGGGTGACATCCTCGGGCGCCGCCGTGTCTTCATCGCGGGCATCCTGCTGTTCAGCCTGGCCTCGCTGCTCGGCGGCTTCGCCCAGGAACCCTGGCAACTGCTCGCGGCCCGTGCCCTGCAGGGGGTGGGCGGCGCGGTCTGCTCCCCCACCTCGCTGGCCCTGGTCACCACCACCTTCGCCGAAGGGCCGGACCGCAACCGGGCCTTCGGGGTCTTCGCCGCGGTGTCCGCGGGCGGCGGCGCGGTCGGGCTGCTCGCGGGCGGCATGCTCACCGAGTGGCTGGACTGGCGCTGGGTGCTCTTCGTCAACGCCCCCATCGGCCTGCTCATCGCCCTGCTCGCGCCGCTCTACATCGACGAGTCCGACCGCCACCCGGGCCGCTTCGACGTCGCGGGCGCCCTGACCTCCACGCTCGGCATGGCCGCGCTGGTGTACGGCTTCATCCGGGCCGCCGACGACGGCTGGAGCGACGGGCTGACGCTCGGCTCCTTCGCGGCGGCCGCGCTCCTGCTCGTGGTCTTCGTGGTGATCGAGTCGAGGGCCCGGGAGCCCATCACCCCGCTGAGGATGTTCGCCGACCCCAACCGCTCCGCCACCTACGTGATCATGCTGAGCCTGGCCGCGGCGCTGTTCGGGATGTTCTTCTTCCTGGTGCTCTTCGTGCAGAACGTGCTCGGCTACTCGCCGATCCGGGCCGGGCTCGCCTTCCTCCCGATCACCGTGGCCATCGCGGTCGGCGCGGGCCTGTCCCAGCAGTATCTGCCGCGGTTCGGGCCCAAGCCGTTCATCGTGGTCGGCTCCGCGCTCGCCGCGGCCGGTCTGGGCTGGCAGACCTTGATCACGGAGGACAGTTCGTACGCGAGCGGGGTCCTCGGGCCGATGCTGGTCTTCGGCTTCGGCATGGGCCTGAACTTCGTGACGCTGACCCTGACGGCGGTCTCCGGGGTGGCGCCGCACGAGGCGGGCGCCGCCTCGGGGCTGCTCAACGCGATGCAGCAGGTCGGCGGCTCGCTCGGCCTGTCGATCCTGACCACCGTCTTCGGCACGGCGAGCCGCGACGAGGGCCGCCGGCAGGTACGCGCATTCCTCGCCGAGGCCTCGCCCGAGCAGAAGGCGCGGTTCGCGCGGACCCGGCAGCTGCCGGCGCCCTGGAGCAGCGAGGTGCTCGCACACGGCATCGCCACGGCCTTCGTCCCGGCGGCGGGGATGGCCGTGCTCGCCCTGCTCGTCGGCCTGATCGTGATGCGGGTCCGCCGCAGCGACCTCGACGCGCTGGCCGGTACCGCGGGTCCCGGCCCGGCCTGACCCCGCGAGGCGCGGGCGTCCCGGTTCAGCCGCGCGGCGCCCAGTCGGGCAGTTCCTCGGTGCGCGCGGACCACTCCGCGGGCGGCCGGGAGCCGCGGGCCGCGACGATGCCGCCGACGATGGCGCAGTTGGTGTCCACGTCGCCGCCCACCTGGGCGGTGTTCCAGAAGGCCGCGGCGTAGTCGTCGAGGTGCCGCGCCGCGGACCACAGGGCGAAGGGCACCGTGTCGGGGGCGCTGGTGCGCCGCCCCCGGCCGAGGACCGCGGCGACGGTCGAGGCGTCCTCGTAGTCGAGCATGTCGCGGGCCCGGCGCAGGCCCGCGGCCACGGCGCTGCGCGGGATCAGCGCGCTCACCTGGTCCAAGAGTTCCGCACCGCTGCCCGGGCCGCCAGGAGCGGCCGCAAGGGCGGCGGCCGCGGCCACCGCCATGGCCCCCGCGACCGCCTCGGGGTGCTGGTGGGTCGGGTAGGCGGAGATCTCGGCCTGGTGGGTGGCCTGCTCGGGGTCGTCCGCGTACCAGGCGCCGAGCGGGGCGATCCGCATGGCGGCGCCGTTGCCCCAGGAACCCTGCCCCTGGAAGAGGGCGGAGGCCAGCTCCCGCCAGTCCCCGCCCTCCCTGACCAACCGGAGCAGGCGGTTCACGGCGGGCCCGTAGCCCCGGTCGAAGTCGTGGTGCTCGGCGAAGGAGCGGGCCAGCGCGTCCTGGTCGACGCGGTGGTGGGCGGCGAGCACGGCGAGGACCGAGCAGGCCATCTCGGTGTCGTCGGTCCACTGCCACCGCCCCGGGGGCAGGGCGCGCTCGCCGAGCAGCGGATGGTTGTCGGGGACGAAGAACTGGGAGCCGAGCGCGTCGCCGACGGCGAGTCCGCGCAGGCTGCTCAGGGCGCGCTCCAGGCGCCCGGCACCGGTGAGGTCGTGGGTCATGGCCCGGCCAGCTTAACCGGCGGGCCAGCCCGCGGGTTTGCCCGGCGGCTGCCCGGTGAGACCGTACGGCTCGGGCTCGCACCAGCGCTCGAAGGGCTGGTCGAGGGTGTACTTGCCGTCGGGGCCGCGTTCGAGCACCCGCATCTCGGCGTTGCCGGGGTTCGACAGCGACTCGAACTCGGCGACCGACCAGTGGAACCAGCGCATGCACAGCAGCCGCATGGTCAGGCCGTGGGTGACCAGGAGGACGTTCGGCGGGTGGTCGTCCGCCTCGAAGCTGCGGTGCAGGCTCTCCAGGAAGGAGCCGACGCGGTCGTAGACGTCGGCGCCGGACTCGCCCTGGGCGAAGCGGTAGAAGAAGTGCCCGTAGGCGTCCCGGTAGGCCTTCTGGAGCCGTACGTCCTCGTGGTCCTGCCAGTTCCCCCAGTCCTGCTCGCGCAGCCGGGGCTCCTCGCGGATGCGGACCCGGGCGGGGTCGAGCGCGAAGGCCCGCAGGGTCTCGTGGGTGCGGCGGTAGGGGGAGACATAGACGCTGACGCGCTCCTCGCCGAAGAGGCGGCGGAGCCGGGCGCCGGTCCTGACGGCCTGCTCGTGCCCGGCCTCGGTCAGCGCGAGGGCGTGGTCGGGCTCGCGTTCGTAGACCGAGTCGTCGATGTTGCCCTGGGACTCGCCGTGCCGGACGAGGACGATGCGTTGCGGACGTGCCATGTCTCAAACCCTAGATCGCCCGGCCGCGGACCGGACAGCCCGCCCGGATCGCGGGACGGCGGCCGGTTCGGCCGGGGTCAGACGGTCCAGGAGGGTTCGAGGTCCACCAGGTCGCCGTCGATGGCGGCGATGTCGGCGCTGGTCTGGGCGCGCAGCGAGAGCCGCTCGACGCGTTCGGTGCGGTACTTGCCGTGTTCGGCGGCCGACTCCCAGAGCGAGAGGATCAGGAACTCGGTGCCGGGGGCCTCGGCGAACAGGCCCCGGACCATGCCGGGTGAGCCCGCCATCGCCGGGTTCCACACCTTCTCCTGCATGAGCGCGAAGTGCTCGGCGCGCTCCTCGTGGACGCGGCAGTGGGCGAAGCGGAGCAGATCGGCGCCGGTGAAGCGCGGTTCGAAGCCGGTCTTCACATCGAAGCGGTACTCGAAGAGCTTGACCTGGGGATTCTTGAAGGTCCCGGACTGCGCCGCGGCGAGCCGGGCGTGGGAGCGGGCCATGAAGGAGTCGTAGAAGGCGCGGCTCTCCCAGAAGGAGAAGAGGTGCGCGACCCCCGCCTTGCCGCGGCTCCAGCCGCCGCCCTGCCCGCGGAAACCCGGCTCACCGGGGAGACCCGCCCATTTCCGCTGCCCTCGCTCAAAACCCCGGCGGTCGACCACGGTGCAGCGAATCCACTTGACCAGCACCGCGCCATCGTAAGGCCACGGGGTGTGGTCATGGTCATGCTCCGGCAGCACACCGGCCGGGTCGCGGGCGCCCTGGCGGAGCCGCTCGCTCCGCGGTCGCCGGAGCACGGGCGCGCGGGACTTGGGAAGAATCGGTTCCGCCGGGCTCCGGGACCCGGCCCGCCGACACCGTGTGGCGGAGCCGTCAACTCCGGCTCCGCCACACGGTGTTCACTTCACTCCGGGGTCAGCCCGGGATCGGCACGGCTCAGCTGCACCCGCTGGTCGAGCCGCAGCCCTCGCAGATGTAGCAGGACCCGGCGCGCTGCATCTTGGTGCCGCAGGAGAAGCAGAGCGGGGCGTCCGCCTGGATGCCCAGCTGCATCTCGACGAGTTCGGCGCTGGTGTGCGCCTGCGGCGGGGCGGGGGCGGCGCCCGCCTCCTTGGCCTCGTCGACCGCCTTCAGGGACTCGGTGTGCCGGGGCGCGGACTGGGCGAGGCCCTCCACGTCCACGTCCACCGAGTCGTCGTAGGACGGCTCGTACGAACCGGTCTCCAGGTGGCGCTGGCGCTCCTCGGCGGAGTGGATGCCGAGGGCGGAGCGGGTCTCGAAGGGCAGGAAGTCCAGCGCCAGGCGGCGGAAGATGTAGTCGACGATCGACTGCGCCATCCGCACGTCCGGGTCGTCGGTCATGCCCGCGGGCTCGAAGCGCATATTGGTGAACTTCGAGACGTAGGTCTCCAGCGGCACGCCGTACTGGAGGCCGACCGAGACCGCGATGGAGAAGGCGTCCATCATGCCCGCGAGGGTCGAGCCCTGCTTGGACATCTTCAGGAAGACCTCGCCGAGACCGTCGTCCGGGTAGGAGTTGGCGGTCATATAGCCCTCGGCGCCGCCGACCGTGAAGGAGGTGGTGATGCCGGGGCGTCCCTTGGGCAGGCGCTTGCGGACCGGGCGGTACTCGACGACCTTCTCGACCGCGCCGCGGATGGCCTCCTCGGCCTTGGCCGCGATCTCGGCCTTCTCCTCCTCCGCGACGTCCTTCTTCTTCGCGGAGAGCGGCTGGCCGACCTTGCAGTTGTCGCGGTAGATGGCGAGCGCCTTGACGCCCAGCTTCCAGGCCTCGAAGTAGACCTCCTCGACGTCCTCGACGGTGGCCGACTCGGGGAGGTTGACCGTCTTGGAGAGGGCGCCGGAGATCCAGGGCTGGATCGCGGCCATCATCCGGACGTGGCCCATCGCGGAGATGGAGCGCTCGCCCATGGCGCAGTCGAAGACCTCGTAGTGCGCGGGCTTCAGGCCGGGGGCGTCGATGACGTTCCCGTGCTCGGCGATGTGCGCGACGATCGCCTCGATCTGCTCCTCCTGGTAGCCGAGGCGGCGCAGGGCCTGCGGGACGGTGCCGTTGACGATCTGCATCGAGCCGCCGCCGACCAGCTTCTTGAACTTGACCAGCGCCAGGTCCGGTTCGAGGCCGGTGGTGTCGCAGGACATCGCCAGGCCGATGGTGCCGGTCGGGGCGATCACGGAGGCCTGGGAGTTGCGGAAGCCGTTCTTCTCGCCGAGCCGGATCACGTCCTGCCAGGCCTCGGTCGCGGCGGCCCAGACCGGGGTGTCCAGGTCGTCCACGCGCACGGCCTCGGCGTTGGCGTCGGCGTGCTGCTTCATGACCTGCTTGTGCGGCCCCGCGTTGCGGGCGTAGCCCTCGTACGGGCCGACGACCGCGGCGAGTTCGGCGGAGCGCCGGTACGAGGTGCCGGTCATCAGCGAGGTGATGGCACCGGCGAGGGCGCGGCCGCCGTCGGAGTCGTAGGCGTGGCCGGTGGCCATCAGCAGGGCGCCGAGGTTGGCGTAGCCGATGCCGAGCTGGCGGAAGGCGCGGGTGTTCTCGCCGATCTTCTGGGTCGGGAAGTCCGCGAAGCTGATGGAGATGTCCATCGCGGTGATGACCAGCTCGACGACCTTGGCGAAGCGCTCGGCCTCGAAGGACTGGTTGCCGAGGCCGTCGTCCTTGAGGAACTTCATCAGGTTCAGCGAGGCGAGGTTGCAGGACGTGTTGTCCAGGTGCATGTACTCGCTGCAGGGGTTCGAGCCGTTGATCCGGCCGGACTCCGGGCACGTGTGCCAGTGGTTGATCGTGTCGTCGTACTGGATGCCCGGGTCGGCGCAGGCCCAGGCGGCCTCGGCCATCTTGCGGAAGAGCGACTTGGCGTCGACCTCCTCGATGACCTCGCCGGTCATCCGGGCGCGCAGGCCGAACTTGGCGCCGGTCTCGACGGCCTTCATGAAGGCGTCGTTGACCCGGACCGAGTTGTTGGCGTTCTGGTACTGGACGGACGTGATGTCGTCGCCGCCCAGGTCCATGTCGAAGCCCGCGTCGCGCAGGGCGCGGATCTTCTCCTCCTCCTTCACCTTGGTCTGGATGAAGTCCTCCACGTCGGGGTGGTCGACGTCGAGGATGACCATCTTGGCGGCCCGGCGGGTGGCGCCGCCCGACTTGATGGTGCCCGCGGAGGCGTCCGCGCCGCGCATGAAGGAGACCGGGCCGGAGGCGTTGCCGCCGGAGGAGAGGAGCTCCTTGGAGGAGCGGATGCGGGAGAGGTTCAGGCCGGCGCCCGAACCGCCCTTGAAGATCATGCCCTCTTCCTTGTACCAGTCGAGGATCGACTCCATGGAGTCGTCGACGGAGAGGATGAAGCAGGCGGAGACCTGCTGCGGCTGGGCGGTGCCGACGTTGAACCACACCGGGGAGTTGAAGCTGAAGATCTGGTGCAGCAGGGCGTAGGCGAGCTCGTGCTCGAAGATCTCGGCGTCCGCCGGGGAGGCGAAGTAGCGGTGGTCCTCGCCGGCCTTCCGGTAGGTCTTCACGATCCGGTCGATCAGCTGCTTCAGACCGGTCTCGCGCTGCGGGGTGCCCACCGCACCGCGGAAGTACTTGCTGGTGACGATGTTGACCGCGTTCACCGACCAGAAGTCGGGGAACTCCACGCCGCGCTGCTCGAAGTTGACCGAGCCGTCGCGCCAGTTGGTCATGACGACGTCACGGCGCTCCCAGGCCACCTCGTCGTAGGGGTGGACACCGGGGGTCGTGTGCACACGCTCCACGCGCATTCCCTTGCCGGCCTTGGCTCCCTTGGAACGGGAACCTCGTGCCGGACCGCTCGCCGTCTCTGTCATGCCGCCTCCCTGTACCGGGCGATAACGCCCCGAAGTGCCGCGTTCTTCCCGTGACACATTGTTGAATCGATGCCGCGGGCATCACTGAGCCCGCCCGCAGCAAAACCTTCCTGCGCCGACGACCTGCCCCTTCACCGCCCGTCTGGCGGGCGGCGGGGCGTGCGGTCAGTCGGCCGTCGCCGCGGGCACGGGGGCGCCGTCGGTCACCCCGTGTCCGCTGTCGCTCGCCTCGCGTGACTGCCCGGCGTCCTGCTGCCGGGCGGCGGAGCCGCGCGCGAGGCCGTTCCTCAGTTCGACGATGGCGGCCTCGAAGTCCTCCAGCGAGTCGAACGCCCGGTAGACGGACGCGAACCGCAGATAGGCGACGAGGTCGAGTTCCTGCAGCGGGCCGAGTATGGCGAGGCCCACGTCGTGGGTCGTCAGCTCGGCACTGCCGGTGGCACGCACGGCCTCTTCGACGCGCTGCCCGAGCTGTGCGAGGGCGTCCTCGGTGACCGGACGGCCCTGGCAGGCTTTCCGCACCCCGTTGATCACCTTGGTGCGGCTGAACGGTTCCGTGACGCCGCTGCGTTTGATCACTATCAGTGAACAGGTCTCGACGGTGGTGAACCGCCGCGAGCAGTCGGGGCACTGGCGGCGCCTCCTGATGGAGGTGCCGTCGTCGGTGGTCCTGCTGTCGACCACACGGCTGTCGGGGTGCCTGCAGAAGGGGCAGTGCATAACTCTCGACGCTCCTTCGCACGCACGAATCCTCGACACCGAGGGGCCGTTGAGGCCCCGCGGAAGCAGTGCCCAGCATAGGCGATCCCGCCGGTACTCCAAGACCACGCAGCACAACTTCTGGGCCGCTGCCGCAATCCAACCACTAGATATGGTGTCGCGGCGCGAATTTCCGCGTCATCTCGCGTGTCGCCGCAGGGAGTTGGGAACCGGCCGCGCACGCCGGGTCACACACCGGCAGCACGGGGCCGGCGGGCGGGCGCCGGTTGCGCGGGGCGGTACGGATCCCGCGGCCCGCCAGGTGGCAGACTTGCCCGCGGCCGAGGGCGGGGCGGCGGCCCCGGTCACGGCGGTGCAGCGTACTCGACGGACCCGGAGGCCTCCCGGGAGGGGTTCCCTACACCGGTGCACATGATCACGTCAGGTAATCTCCGCTTTTTCACTCGAACGTGTGTTTGGCGCAACCTTTCGAAAGCAACTACCGTTGTCCAACCAGGGAGAAGATGCCGAGAGGGGCCGACGTGACCACCAGCGCAGACAGTGCAGCCATCACTGCCCAGGACCGTTCCCCGGGCCGATTCGAGCCGGTGCATGCCATGAACGACGCAGCGAGGAACCAGGCACCACACCAGGAGGGGCCGCGCCCCGCGCGCTCCCTGCCCGGCAGGCCACCCGGGATCAGGGCCGACAGCTCGGGGCTCACCGACCGCCAGCGGCGGGTGATCGAGGTGATCCGCGACTCCGTGCAGCGCCGGGGGTACCCGCCGTCGATGCGCGAGATCGGCCAGGCCGTCGGCCTGTCCAGCACCTCCTCGGTGGCCCACCAGCTGATGGCCCTGGAGCGCAAGGGCTTCCTGCGCCGGGACCCGCACCGCCCGCGCGCCTACGAGGTCCGCGGCTCGGACACGCCGAGCGTGCAGCCCACCGACACCAGCGGCAAGCCAGCCGCCTCGTACGTACCGCTGGTCGGCCGGATCGCCGCGGGTGGCCCGATCCTCGCGGAGGAGTCCGTCGAGGACGTCTTCCCGCTCCCGCGCCAACTGGTCGGCGACGGCGAGCTGTTCGTCCTGAAGGTGGTCGGCGACTCGATGATCGACGCCGCGATCTGCGACGGGGACTGGGTGACGGTGCGCCGCCAGCCGGTCGCGGAGAACGGCGACATCGTAGCGGCCATGCTGGACGGCGAGGCCACCGTCAAGCGCTTCAAGCGGGAGGACGGCCATGTCTGGCTGCTCCCCCACAACACGGCCTACCAGCCCATCAACGGCGACGAGGCCACCATCCTCGGCAAGGTGGTCGCGGTCCTGCGCCGCGTCTGACCTCTCCTCCCTGGCCCCGGCGCCATCGCGCGCCGTCCCTGCCGACCCCGGAACCAACTGCGCCGGTTCCGGGGTCGGTTGTGTGACATCGCCATCCGCCCGCGGACCGGCTCAGGGTTCCGCGGCCGGTCGTCACGCGCGTCGCGACCGGCTCAGGATTCCGCGGCCGGAGGTGAGTCCGGTGAGCCCTCCGCCAACTGGTGCAGCCGCAGGGCGAGTTGGAGTTCCAGGGCCCGCTCGGGGCTGTTCCAGTCCTTGCCGAGCAGGGCGCCGATCCGGTCGAGCCGCTGCACCACCGTATTGACGTGCACGTGCAGGACGTCCTTGGTACGGGTCAGGCTGCCGCCGGAGGCGAAGTAGGCCCCCAGGGTGCGCACCAGCTCGGTCCCCCGGCGCCGGTCGTAGGCCAGGAGCGCGCCGAGCGCCGCCCGTACGAAGCCGTCGACGTCGTGGCTGTCGCCGAGCAGCACCCCGAGGAAGCCCAGCTCCGCCGCGCAGGCGCCCTCGCCGGTCCGCCCCAGGATGTGCAGGGCCCGCAGGCAGCGCACCGCCTCGGCGTGGGCCACGGCCAGCTCGGGCGGACCGGCGGCCGGGCCCGCCCCCGCCACGGTGACCGGGACGCCGAGCCGGTGGCTGAGGTCCGCCGCCGCGGCCCGGGCGGCGGTGCCGGGCTCGGTGCCCTCGTACGGCAGCAGCAGGACGACGCGCTGGCCGTGTTCGGCGCCGATGCCCTCGCCGCCGAAGAGGTACTGCGGGGCCGCGGCGGCGAGCCGGGCGCGGCTCTCGGCGGGGGCCTCGGCGGCGAGCACCAGGAGGGGGCGGGTGAGGTCGAGGCCGAGCCGGTGGCCGCGGGCGACGAGTCCGTCCGGATCGCGGTCGGGGGCGGCGAGGAGATCGGCGACGAGTTCGCCGCGTACCCGGTTCTCGGTCTCCGCGACGGAGCGGCGCAGCAGCAGCAGGAGCGCCGTCACCACCCCGGCGCGTTCGAAGAGGCGGCGGTCCGGGTCGCTCAGCTCGGCCCGCTCGTGCAGGACCAGCGAGCCGAGGAGCTGGGCCCCGGCGAGCACCGCGCACACCCAGCGGCCGTCCCGGTACACCGCGCGGCCCGCGGCCCGCGACTCCTCGGCGGCGCGGGTGGCGAAGGGCGCCGCGGCGGCCCCCCGGTAGGCCCCGCCCCCGGTGCCGCCGACCGCGGCGAGGGTGCGGCCCTCCGGGTCGTGGATGGTGATCGGGCCGCGGAAGAGGGAGGCGACGGCGGCGGCCACGTCCGCGATGTCGCCGCCGCCGAGCACCAGGTCGCTGAGCCGGTCGTGGGCCTCCTCGGCCCGCTGCATGGCGGCGGAGTGCTCCCGGATGACGGCGTTGGCCTCGGCGAGTTCGGCCAGTGCCCGGCGGGCGTTCTCGATGGCGTGCGCGGTGTCGATGGCGATGGCGGCGTGCGCGGCGAGCGAGCCGAGCAGCGCCACCTCCTCGGGGCTGAAGGACCGCGGCGAGCGGTCCGCGGCGAAGAGGACGCCGATCACCTTGCCGCCCTCCGCCGCGTCCGAGCCGAGCAGCAGCGGCACCCCGAGGATGGCGACCAAACCCTCCTCGCTCACCCCGTTGTCGATGTTCGAGGTGTGCCGGAAGCGGCTGTCGGTCGGGTAGTCGGCGGTGGCGTAGGGCCGGGCGGTCTGCGCGACGAGCCCGCCGAGGCCCTCGCCGAGCTCCAGGCGCAGGTTCTGGAAGACCGGGGAGACGCTGCCGTCGGTGACCCGCATATAGGTGTCGCCCGCGGCCTCGTCGGGGAGCGTGAGGTACGCGGTGTCGGTGCCGAGCAGGGTGCGGGCGCGGCGGACGATGGAGCGCAGGACGGCGTCGAGTTCGCGCAGGGCGGCGAGGTCCCCGGCGGTGTCGAAGAGGGCGGACAGCTCCGTCTCCCGGCGCCGGTGCTGGTGCAGGGTGCGGCGGATGCGCAGGGCGGTCTGCGCGGCTCCTTCGAGGGTGTCCAGGGCGGGCGGGCGCAGGCCCTCGCCGCGGGCGGCGGCGAGCAGGGCGCCGAAGTCCTCCGCGGGCGCGTCCCGGTCGAGGAGGTCGAGCAGCCTGCGCAGGTGGGGGGCGAGGGAGGGGGCGGGTTCGCGCATGGTGCGGGCCATCGTGTCAGAACGGGGGCGGGGAGGGGACCGGGGCGGCGGTCCCCTCCTGGCCCTCACCTGCGGGTGGCGGCCGCCTTCCCGGCCGTCGGGCGGGGTTCCTCGGGGGCGCCGGGTTCCACCGCGGACAGGTCCCGGCCGCGGGTCTCCCGGGCGGCGAGCAGGGCCACCAGGGTGAGCACGGCGGCCAGCGTCATATAGACGGAGATCGGGGTGGAGGTGCCGTAGCCGGAGAGCAGGGCGGTGGCGATCAGCGGGGCGGGCGCCCCGGCCGCGACGGAGGAGAACTGGGCGCCGATGGAGGCCCCCGAGTACCGCATCCGGGTCGCGAACAGCTCGGAGAAGAAGGCGGCCTGCGGGGCGTACATCGCGCTGTGGAAGACCAGTCCGACGGTGACCGCGAGGACCAGGGCGGGGAAGGACTTGGTGTCCAGGAGGGCGAAGAAGAACCAGGTCCAGACGCCGACGCCGAGGGCGCCCACGAAGTAGACCGGTTTGCGGCCGACCCGGTCGGAGAGCGCGCCGAAGAGCGGGATCAGGCAGAACTGCACGGCGGAGCCGATCAGGACGGCGTTCAGCGCGGTCTGCTTGCCGAGTTCGAGGTGGTCCACGCAGTAGGCGAGGACGAAGGTGGTGATCAGGTAGTACGAGATGTTCTCCGCCATCCGGGCGCCCATGGCGACGAGGATGTCCCGCCAGTGGTGGCGCACCACCGCCAGCATCGGCGGCTGCTCGACGGCGCCCTGCTCGGCCTTGCGGCGCTCGGAGCGGGCCAGCGCCTCCTTGAACAGCGGGGACTCGTCGACCGCGAGCCGGATCCACATGCCGATGCCGACCAGGACCGCGGAGAGCAGGAAGGGCACCCGCCAGCCCCAGCTGTTGAAGGCCTCGTCGCTGAGCAGGGTGGTCATCAGGGAGAGCACCCCGACCGCGATGAGGTTTCCGGCGGGGGCGCCGCCCTGCGGCCAGGAGGCCCAGAAGCCGCGGCGCCGGGCGTCACCGTGCTCGGAGACCAGGAGCACCGCCCCGCCCCACTCGCCGCCGAGGGCGAAGCCCTGCACCACCCGGAGCAGGGTGAGCAGGATGGGCGCCGCGATGCCGATGGTGTTGTAGCCGGGGACGCAGCCGATCAGGGTGGTGGCGCCGCCCATCATCAGCAGGCTGACGACCAGGAGCTTCTTGCGGCCGATCCGGTCGCCGTAGTGCCCGAAGACCAGGGCGCCGAGCGGCCGGGCGGCGAAGCCGATGGCGTAGGTGAGGAAGGAGAGCAGGGTGCCGGTGAGCGGGTCGGACTCCGGGAAGAAGACCTTGCCGAAGACCAGGGCGGCGGCGGATCCGTACAGGAAGTAGTCGTACCACTCCACGGTGGTACCGATGAGGCTGGCTGCGACGACCTTGCGCAGGGCCCGGGGGCTGGTGGGTGCGGTGCCGGGGGGTCCGGCGTCGGCGGGAGCGCTGGCCATGGGTGTCACCGTTCTCGGGGAGGGGACGGGGGTGCGGGAGGTCCGGGTGCGCGGGGCGGCCGCGACCGGTGCGGGGAGCGGGCGAAGAGCCTTCGGTGGTACGGGTGTTCAGGGGCGGCGGCGGTTCAGCGGGCCGTCCAGCCGCCGTCCATGGGCAGGGACATGCCGGTGACCGAGGCGCTGAGCGGGCCGCAGAGCCACAGGGCGGCGCCGGCCACCTCCTCGGGTTCCACCAGCCGCTTCACGGCGGAGGTGGCGAGCAGGACCTCGTCGAGGACCTGGGCCTCGGGGATGCCGTGCGCGCGGGACTGGGCGGCGATCTGCTCGGTCACCAGGGGGGTGCGGACATAGCCGGGGCACAGGCAGTTGCTGGTGACCCCGTGCGGGGCGCCCTCCAGGGCGGTCACCTTGCTGAGCCCTTCGAGGGCGTGCTTGGCGGTGACGTACGCGGACTTGAACGGGGAGGCGCGCAGCCCGTGCACGGAGGAGATGTTGACGATCCGGCCCCAGCCGCGGTCGTACATATGGGGCAGGGTCTGGCGCAGGATGCGGAAGGGGGCCTCCACCATCACGCGCTGGATGGCGGCGAAGCGCTCGGGCGGGAACTCGTGCAGGGGGGCGATGTGCTGGAAGCCCGCGTTGTTGACCACGATGTCGACCTCGGCGGGCAGGGCGTCCACCGCCTCGGGGTCGGCGAGGTCGACCGGGTGCACGGTGCCGCCGGTCTCCTCGGCGACCGCCTTGGCCTCGTCCGCGGCGCGGTCGACCACGTGGACATGGGCCCCGGCGGCGGCGAGGGCGTAGGCGCAGGAGCGCCCGATGCCGCTGGCCGCCCCGGTGACGAGTGCGGTGCGGCCGGCCAGGAACCGGCCGCCCGGCAGCGGGAGCCCGGCGTGGCCCTGCTCGGCTGCGGGCGCGTCGGCGGTGGGCTGCGGCGGGCGGGCCTGGGGACCGCGGGTGCTCTCCATGGCCGTCACCGTAGGAACGGCGCGGTGTCCCGGACATGGGGCCGACCGCCATAGTTGGCGGCGCGGTCGTGGCGGGCACAGCCATACCCACCGCGGCGCCCTAGGAGGTGGCGCGCGCCGCCGCGTCGATGGCGGCCAGGGACCTGCGGGCCTGGTTGCGGTCGGTGGTGTACCAGAAGGCGGGCATCGAGGCGCGCAGATAGCTGCCGTACCGGGCGGTGGCCAGGCGGGGGTCGAGGACCGCCACCACGCCGCGATCGCCGGCGGCGCGGACCAGGCGGCCCGCGCCCTGGGCCATGAGCAGGGCGGCGTGGGTGGCGGCGATCGCCATGAAGCCGTTGCCCCCGGCCTCCTCGACCGCCTTCTGCCGGGCGCTCATCAGCGGGTCGTCGGGGCGCGGGAAGGGGATCTTGTCCATCACCACCAACTGGCAGGCGGGGCCCGGGACATCGACGCCCTGCCAGAGCGAGAGGGTGCCGAAGAGGCAGGTCTTCTCGTCCGCCGCGAAGTTCTTGATCAGCTCGCCGAGGGTCTCCTCGCCCTGGAGCAGGATCGGGAACTCCGGGATGCGGGCGCGCAGTTCCTCCGCGGCGAGCTGGGCGGCGCGCATCGAGGAGAAGAGGCCGAGGGTGCGGCCGCCCGCCGCCTGGATCAGCTCGGTCAGTTCGTCGAGCATGTCGCGCCGGTCCGCGTCCCGGGCGGGGCGGGAGAGGTGCGAGGCCACGTACAGGATGCCCTGCCTCGGGTAGTCGAAGGGCGAGCCGACGTCGAGGCCCTTCCACACCGGGGCGGGGGTGTCCTCCGTGCCCTCGGGGGTGACCGTGCCCTCCGGGGCGAGGCCGAGGGAGGCGCCGACGCCGTTGAAGTCGCCGCCGAGCTTGAGGGTGGCGGAGGTGAGGACCACCGAGCGCTCCGCGAACAGCTTCTCGCGCAGCAGCCCGGAGACGGACATGGGGGCGACCTTCACCGAGGCGCCGAAGCGGTCGTGGCGCTCGTACCAGACGACGTCGTACTCCGAGCCCTGGGTGATCCGCTCCGCGACATCGTGCACGGTCTCCATGGAGGCGAGCGCCATCTTGCGCACCGCGTCCTCGTCCTGCACGGACTTGTCGCGGGTCCGGCCGAGCGCGGAGACCACATTGCGGGCGGCGTCCCGCATCGCCAGCATCGCGTACGAGAGGTCCTCGGGGACGGTTTCGAGGCGGCCGGGCAGGGCCAGCTCCATGAGGCGCTCGAAGCCCTCGGCGGCGGTCTGCATCTGGTCGGCGATCTTCTCGTCGACCAGTTTGGCGGCGCGGCGGACCGCCCGGTTGACCTGCCCCGGGGTCAGCTCGCCGGTGGCCACGCCGGTCACCCGGGAGACGAGTTCATGCGCCTCGTCGACGATGAGGACGCCGTGCTTGGGCAGCACCGGGGCGCCCTCGATGGCGTCGATGGCGAGCAGGGCGTGGTTGGTGACGACCACGTCGGAGAGCTTGGCGCGCTCGCGGGCGTTCTCCGCGAAGCACTCGGCGCCGTACGCGCAGCGGCTCGCGCCCAGACACTCGCGGGAGGAGACCGCGACCTGGGCCCAGGCCCGGTCGGAGACGCCGGGGGTGAGGTCGTCGCGGTCGCCGGTCTCGGTCTCGTCGGACCAGTCGCGCAGCCGCAGCAGGTCCTGGCCGAGCTTGCTGGAGGGCGCGGCGGCCTCGAACTGGTCGAAGAGGCCCTCCTCTTCCTCCTGCGGCATGCCCTCGTGCAGCCGGTGCAGGCACAGGTAGTTCGAGCGGCCCTTGAGCATCGCGAACTCGGGCCTGCGGCGCAGCAGCGGATGGAGCGCGTCCACGGTGCGCGGCAGGTCGCGCTGGACCAGCTGGCGTTGGAGGGCCAGGGTCGCGGTGGCGACGACCACCGGCTCGCCGTGGGCCAGCGCGGGGACCAGGTAGCCGAGGGACTTGCCGGTGCCGGTGCCCGCCTGGATCAGCAGGTGGGAGCCGTCGTCGATGGCGTCGCCGACGGCTTCGGCCATGGCCACCTGGCCAGGTCGCTCGGTGCCGCCGACCGCTTCGACGGCGGCGTGCAGAAGCTCGGGGAGTGTGGGGCGCGAGGACGTCATAGGGCGACCAGCCTACGACGTGGCACTGACAGCGCGCCCGCCTCCCGGGCCCGGTGCACCGGAGGCGGGGAGGGGTTCGAACCGGCATGTGGGAGGGCGTCCCGAGTGGTCGGCCGGGCCGCGGCGGCGGGCCACCGGGCACCCGCGGGAAGACGGCCGTGAGCCCGGGCGCGGGCAGCGGTGGCGGCCCGGCGGACGGCCGGACGGCGCGGACCGGTGGACCGGCGGACCAGTGGGCAGGCAGACCGGTGGGCAGGCGGACCGGTCGTACGGTGCCGACGGCGGTCAGCCCTGAGCGGCCCCGCGGCCCCGGCGGACGGCCGGACGGCGCGGACCGGCAGCCCGGCGGCCCGGAGGTCAGTCCCCCGCCCCCTCCTCGCGGGTGAGCCGGTCGAGGATCGCGGTCAGGATGCGCTCCGAGATCTCCTCGCCCGCGCCGGCCCGGGAGAGGACCAGCGCGCCGACGAGGGTAAACAGTTCGGCGAGCGCCCGGTTCTCGTCCACCCCCTCGCCGCCCGGGGTCCGCGCCAACCCGGCCACGCCCGCCGCCAGTTCGCGCAGCCCTCGGCGTAGGCCGTGTGCAGCGGATCGCCGGGGCGGGCCCGCTCGCGTCGGCGGCCCGCACCGCGGCCCGCCGCGGGCCGTGATCCGGCACGCTCCCGGGCGGAACCGCTCCCCGGACACCGCCCCGACTCCCCCGCTGACGCCACCAGTCGAGAGGTCCCGTCGCCATGCCGTTGTGGCACTTCCACCATCCGCCCGGTGCCTGGTCCGCCGAGGACAGGAAGAAGCTCGCGGGTGAGGTCACCGCGCTCTACACCCGCTTCGGCCTGCCCCCCTTCTACGTCGTCGCCCTCTTCCACCCGGTCGAGGAGTCCTCCTTCCTGGTCGGCGGCGAACCCGCCGGGAACACGGTCCGCGTGGTCGTCGAGCACATCGCCCGGCACTCGGACGACCCCGAGTTCCGCCGCAGGACCTGCGAGGCGATCAGCGGCATCCTCGACCCGTACACCAGGGAGCGCGGGCTCTCCTACGAGTTCCACATCGACGAGACGCCCCGCGACCTGTGGAGGATCGACGGGCTGGCGCCGCCGCCGACCGGGAGCGAGGCGGAGCGGCTGTGGTTCCGGGAGAACCGGCCGGTTCCCTACTGAGCCCCGGCACGCTGCCCGGGCCGGGGTTACCGGGGCGGGGTCAGGGCCGAGCGCAGGGCGCGTTCGCGCACCATCAGGGCGGCGCGCTTGCCGGGGAGGTCGACCTCGGCGCTCAGCCGGAACCCAGCACTCAGAAAGGCCGCCACGGAGGGCGTGTTGCGCAGGTCCGGCTCGGCGAGGATCCGGGTGCAGCGGGGGCGGTGCGCGAGGACGAGGTCCGCGACGGCGCGCAGCAGGGTGCTCCCGAGGCCCCGGCCGCGGTCGCCCACGGCGCCGATGAGCAGATGGACACCGGTGTCGTGCGGACGGGCCGGGTAGTGGCGGGCCAGCGGGTCGAGGTCGGCCCGGTAGAGCTCCCAGTAGCTCATGGGGGCGCCGTCCAGGAGTCCCAGGCAGGGCAGGCTGCGGCCGTCGCCCTCCAATTGGGGCAGCAGATGCGCGGCGGTGGTCTCCTCGGGTCCCGCCAGTTCCCAGAACTCGTCCACGGCGGGGTCGTTCATCCAGCGGCTCAGGAGCGCCAGGTCCCGCTCCGGGCGCACCGGTTCGAGCTGGAACTCGCCGAAGGCGGTACGGGCGGGCCCCCATCCGGCGACCCCGTCGAGCAGGTCCTCGCCCGCCGATCCGGCGGCGGGCTCGGCCGGGCGGGAGAGGAAGAGCTGGGTGAACTCGGCGGGCAGCCACAGTTCGAGGGTGTCCTCGGGGCCCGCGGTGTCCGCAACCGCCGGGGCCCGGCGGGGTCCGGCCCCCGAGGCAGCGGAGGTGCCGGGACTCGTACCGGCTTCGGCAGGGGGCACGGCGGGCTCCTCGGGGGCGGCCGGGAACGGCGGCGGGGTCAGGGCAGCAGGGGGTTGGCGAGGGTGACGTAGACGGACTGGGTGTCGACCGGGCCGACCAGTTCGTCCAGTCCGCGCAGCCGGGTGAGCAGGTTCGCCTTGCAGCGCAGTACGGGCGCGTCCAGGAGCTGGGCGGGCAGGGCCGAACGCCCGCTGCCCGCCGCCTCGGTGAGGAAGCGGCGGAAGGCGGCGAGCAGGAGTTCCTCCTCGGCCAGGCCCTGGGAGCCGAAGGCGCCGATGAGGCCGAGGACGTTGTTGATGCCGAGGTAGTAGGCGAAGCGCTCGTCGGTCACGGCGTCGGCGACGAAGGTGTCCCCGGCCTCGCCGACGCCGGGGAGCAGCGCGGAGAGTTCGGCCCGTCTGGACTCGCGGAAGTAGTAGCCCTGGTTGTCGCGGTAGCGGCCGCCCGCGGGCCAGCCCTCCGGGTCGAGGAGCAGCAGGGTGTTCTGCTGGTGCGCCTCCAGGGCGATGCCCGCCTCGCCGTCCAGCCAGAGCACGGGCCGTACGACCTGTTCCAAATAGCGCAGGAACCATTCGGCGGAGACCGCGTGCAGGGGCGCCCCGGTGCGGGCCGCGAGGCGGCCGACCGTCTCGGCGAGGCGGGAGCGCAGCGGGCCGGTGCCGTCCCCGACGGGGCGCGGGGCGAGGAAGCCCGCGACGCAGGCCACGTCGTCGCCGGGGCCGAAGGGGTTGTGCCGGATCACCACGTCGAGCCCGGTGAGGGGCGTGCCGTCCGGTCCGTCGACGCCGAGCCAGGCGGGGTCGCGCACGATGTCGAAGCCGGGGTGCCGCTGCCGCCAGCGCGCCGCGAGCCCGCCGCGCAGCAGCCGGTGCACCTCGACCCCGCGGTGGAGTTCCTTGCGCAGGTTCTCGCGGCGGGAGTTGGTGATCCGCACGCCGAGCGAGAGCTTGAGCATGGCGGGGGCGCCGGTGCGGTAGACGGTGCGCACCGAGGAGGTGGGGCTCCAGGGGTCGCCGTGCGCCCCGAGGTCGAGGAGCAGCCCCGCGGAGAAGAGGGCGCCGACGTCCTCCCGGTGGCGCAATTCCCGGATCTGCCAGGGGTGCGCGGGCAGGGCGGCGAATCCTTCCGGCAGTACGAGGTCCCGGCCGCCGAGCCGGGCGGCGAGGGTCTCGGCGGGTACGGCCCGGCCGCGCTCGGTCCACGCGGAGTCGGCGCGCAGCACGGAGTGGTGGACGGCGATCCAGTGCAGGGGGAAGCTGCCGCGCAGTTCGGGCGCGTACCGCTCCCCCTCGGCCTCGGAGAAGCCCTCCCTGCTCTTCGGCGCGGGGTGCAGGGGGTGCCCGAGGACGAGGGACTGCTCGGCGGCGAGGAAGAGGTCGGGCTGGTCGCCGGGGCGGGCGCGGCGGCCGGCGAGGAATCCGGCGGTGCGGCGCACCGAGTCGGCGACCCTGGCGACGAGTTCGGTGGCGTCCGGGGAGGGCAGCGAGGCGCGGCGCCCGGTCCCCTGGCCCGGCACCCGGCCCTGTTCGGCGGGCGCGGGATCCGCGCCCTCGGCGCCGAGCAGGGCCGCGAGGGCGACCGCGTCGAGCGGTGGCGCGGCGGCCGGGGCGCCCTCCAGGCGGGGCAGCCCGAAGCGGTGCCAGCCGCAGGCCGACCAGTAGTGCACCGGCACCAGGAGGGCGGTGCCGGTCGCGGGCAGCGGCAGCCGCAGGACGCCGCCCTCGGGCTTGGCCGGATGCCGTTCGCGCACCCAGCAGCGCAGCAGGTTCTCGGCCGCGGCGCCCTGGGCGGCGAGCCGGGCGTCGGGGTGGTCGAGGAGGTCGGCGCCCGCCTGCCCGAGCACCTCCCGGGCGGGGTGCGCCGGTACGGGGCGCGGTCCCGCCGCCTGCCGGGGCACGGCGGCACCGGGCGGGCCGTACTCCTCCCGGCCGGGCTTGCGGGGGGTGCCGTCGGATGAGGGCGTGGCGTTCACGGGGGCTACCTCGGGGGTGTGGGAAAGGTGCGGTCCGCGGGCGCGGTGAGGGCCGCGGACAGGGCTTCGGCGAGCCGGTCGAGCACGGCCGCGGCCTGCTCCTCGGTGAGGGTGAGCGGCGGCAGCAGCCGTACGACCGAGGAGTCGGGGCCGCCGAGTCCGACCAGGAGGCCGCGGGCGAGGCAGGCGGACCGGACGCGGCGGGCGAGCCGGGGCGCGGGGGCCGGGGGCTCGCCTGCGCCGCCGCCCGGTGCGAGGAGCGGGATCCCGATCATCAGCCCCCGTCCGTGGACCTCCCCCATGGCCGCGAATCCGTCCGCGAGGGACCGGAGCCGCCCGAGGAGGTACCCGCCGAGTCGCGCCGCCCGGTCGGCGAGACCGGCCCGGCGGATGTGGGCCAGGGTGGCGGCGCCCGCGGCCAGGGCGAGCTGGTTGGCGCGGAACGGGCAGGCGGAGTCGGGGAGTTCGCCGTCGTACTCCTCGCGGTGGACCAGGGCGGCGAGCGGCAGGCCCCCGCCGAGGGCGCCGGCGAGGACCATCACGTCCGGGACCACCCCGCTGTGCTCGACGCCCCAGAAGGTCCCGGTGCGGCCGAGGCCGGTCCTGGTCTCGTCGGTGAGCAGCGGGACGCCGTGGGCGGCGGTGAGCGCGCGCAGTCGGCGCAGCCACGCGTCCTGGGCGGACGGGGTGCCGCCCTCGTCCCGGACGGGCGCGAGGAGTACGCCCGCGATGCCGCCCGCCCGGCCTCCGGTCCCGGCGAGCAGCGCCTCGGCCTCCCGGAGTCCGGCGGCCTCCGGGTCTCCCGGGTGCTCGCGCGGGGCGGGCAGCCGGATCACCTCGGCCCCGGCCAGGCCGCCCGCGCAGGAGTCCTGTCGGGCATCGGCGAAGGTGAGGAGCGCGGAGCGGCCGGTGGCCGGGCGGACCAGGCGCAGGGCCGCGGCCGCCGCCCGGGCGCCGGCCGGGGAGCAGAACCGCACCCGGGCCCGGCCGGCGAGATCCGGCGGCAGTGTCCTGAACAGTTCGGTGACGAAGGCGTCCTGGAGGCGGCTGGTGAGACCGGCCGCCTGGAGGGGTTCGCCGGAGTCGAGGACGCCCCGGATCGCCGCGAGCACCACGGGGTGGTTGTGCCCGAGGGCGAGCGCGCCCTCGCCGGAGAGGCAGTCCAGGTAGCGGCGGCCGTCGGCGCCCTCCACGGTGAGCCCGCGGGCGCGCACCGGCACGATCGGCAGGGCGCCCGGCTCGGCGCGGGTGCCGTGTCCACGGGGGCTCCGCGGGCGCCCGGCCGCGGGCCCCTCGCTCCGGAGCGGGCCGGGCTCGCGGGACCCCCGGGTGTGCGCGGGCTCGGTCAGGGCCACGGGTCCTCGTCCTCCCCTGCTGCGCACCGGCGCCGCCTGCGCCTTCGCTCGGCGCGGAGGGCCGGGCACCGGTGGCGGACCCCCCGCCCCTACAACGACGCATCCGCCGGGGGATCACGGGTGGCCGGAAGATCCTTGTCGTGACGGAACCGTTGCCGTCCCGTCGGAACCCGCGAACGGCCCCGGCATAGTGTGGGTGGCCGTTCAGCAGCACAGAGCCGGACGGCGCCCGGTCCGCCGGGGCTTCGCCGTCCGGCGGGTGCGTCTCATTTCAGCCAGGGGGAGTCAACTCCATGCGATCCATACG
Source organism: Streptomyces sp. SCSIO ZS0520 (assembly GCF_025643355.1). Taxonomy (NCBI): domain Bacteria; kingdom Bacillati; phylum Actinomycetota; class Actinomycetes; order Kitasatosporales; family Streptomycetaceae; genus Streptomyces; species Streptomyces sp. SCSIO ZS0520. The sequence goes on from NZ_CP092644.1 coordinate 1,564,700, forward strand.
CCCGCTCTTCGCCGCGCGCAGGGGAGGCCCCGCGCGCCGCAGAACCCCGGTGGCGGCAAGTCTCGCCCTCGGTGCGGCACTTGCCCTGACCGCGACCGCCTGCGGGCCCGAGGACGACAACGCGGGCGGCGAGAGCAGCCCCGCCGCCTCGGACCCGGGCCACAGCGAGCACGACGGGATTCCGGCGGACATCCGGGACCGGCTCAAGGAGCGCGGGATCGACCTGGACTCCTGGAAGAACGGCGACTGGAAGAACTGGGACAGGGACAAGTGGCTCCGCGAGGCCAAGGACTTCATCAACCCGATCATCGACGGGCTGTGGGACCCGGACCGGATGCGTGACGCCAACCCGCCGGAGAAGGACGTCGACGAGAACGACATCTCCGGCGACCAGGGTGTCACCGACCCGACCCCGTCGCCGGTCAAGGCCGAGGCGGCGGCCGCGCCCTACCACGGCAGCGCGCCCGAGGCCGGGAAGCTGCTCTTCGACTCCCCCAAGGGCTCGATGGTCTGCTCGGCGACCGTGGTGAAGGACCCGGCGCACCCCGGCAAGTCCAACCTGGTGTGGACCGCGGGCCACTGCGTGCACGCGGGCAAGGAGGGCGGCTGGTACCGCAACATCGCCTTCGTGCCCTCGTACAACAACGACGCGAAGCCGACCTCGGAGCTGGAGCGGGCCACCCGCGAGGAGATCGCCCCCTACGGCGTCTGGTGGGGCGACTGGGTGCAGACCTCGGACCAGTGGATCGAGCAGGGCGGTCCGGTCGGCGGCGAGGGCGCGCCGTACGACTTCGCGGTGATCCATGTGACCCCGGAGAAGGGCAAGGAGGGCAAGTCCCTGGAGGAGACGGTCGGTTCGGCGGTGCCGGTCGACTTCGACGCCCCGGCGGTCCCGAAGATCGCGTCGATGAAGGCCAAGGGCTACCCGGCCGCGCCTCCCTACGACGGGCAGAAGCTCTTCTCCTGCGCCGACAAGCCGGGCCGTCTGTCGCTGACCGAGGAGCAGCCGACGATGTACCGGATCGGCTGCACCATGACCGGCGGCTCCTCCGGCGGCGGCTGGCTCGCCACCGGCTCGGACGGCAAGCCCGCGCTGGTCTCCAACACCTCGATCGGCCCGGTGACTTCGGGCTGGCTGGCCGGTCCGCGCCTGGGCAAGGAGGCCAAGGGCGTGTACGAGGCCGTGAGCAAGAAGTACGCCGGCCGGTAGAGCGATACGACAACGGGCCGGGGCGGGGTGGTCGACTGCCAGATCTTCACCACCCCGCCCCGGTTCGTCCGCGATCGGCCCGGCATAGTAGGGCCCGCGGGGCACGGGGTCGAGGACTCGATCAGGCCATGCCCTGACCAGCACATGACACTTTTCGGTACACACGGGGGTTTTCGCACCATGCGTTCCATACGATCGCCCTTCTCCCGGGGCCGGCGCCTGACGGTCGCCGCCACGGGCCTGATCGCCGCCCTGTCGCTCACCGCGACCGGCTGCGGCGGGGGCGACGACGACACCTCGGCCGCGGACAAGCCGTCCGGCGCCGCCTCGCAGGGCACCGAGGGCGACAAGGTCCAGCTGCCCGGCAATCTGAAGGACCGCCTCAAAGAGCGCGGGATCGACGCCGACAAGTGGGCGAACGGCGGCTGGAAGAACTGGGACAAGGACAAGTGGCTGCGGGAGGCCAAGGACTTCGTCAACCCGGTCATCGAGGGGCTGTGGAAGCCCGACCGGATGGAGAAGGCCAAGGACCCGGGCACCACGCTCGCCGCCAAGAGCTCGTACGGCGACGGCGGTTACAGCGACCCCGACCCGCAGCCCGTGCAGGCCAAGCGTGAGAAGACGCCGTACCACGACTACGCGGCCCCGGTCGGGAAGATCTTCTTCGACTCCCCCGAGGGCTCGATGGTCTGCTCCGGCACGGTCGTGAAGGACCCGCGCAACCCCGGCAAGTCCAACCTGGTGTGGACCGCGGGCCACTGCGTGCACGCCGGTGCCCAGGGCGGCTGGTACCGCAACATCGCCTTCGTGCCCTCGTACAACGACAACGGCAAGCAGGGCGCCGCGCTGCAGAGCGCGACCCAGCAGGAGATCCAGCCCTACGGCCAGTTCTGGGCGGACTGGGTCGCCACCTCCAACGAGTGGATCGAGGGCGGCTCGCACTCCGGCAGCGACGCCTTCGCCTACGACTACGCGGTGATGCACGTCAAGCCCGAGCAGGGCACCAAGTCCCTGGAGGAGACGGTCGGCAACGCGCTCGACGTCGACTTCACCGTGCCCGAGGCCCGCGAGATCGGCACCATGGGCGCCTGGGGCTACCCGGCGGCCCCGCCCTACGACGGCCAGGTCATGCACAAGTGCCTCGACCGGCCCGGCAATCTGTCCATCGGCGCCCAGCTGCCGACCATGTACCGGATCGGCTGCACCATGACCGGCGGCTCCTCCGGCGGCGGCTGGTTCCGGGCGGTGGACGGCAAGTCCCGGCTGGTCTCCAACACCTCGATGGGCCCGGCGGACAACAGCTGGCTGGCCGGACCGCAGCTCGGCCAGGGCGCCAAGAGCGTCTACGACATGATGAGCAAGAAGTACGGCTCGCAGTAGCCGCGCGCACGGCGAAGGGCCCGCACTCCCGAGGGGGGTGCGGGCCCTCGTACTGCCGGGGCGCGCCGGGGCTCAGCCCGCGGCGGCCGGGGTGTACGGCGCCAGTTCCGCGGCGAGTTCCTCGTGCACCCGCGCCTTCAGCAGGGTGCCCTCGGGGGTGTGCTCCTCGGAGATCACCTCGCCGTCGTCGTGCGCGCGGGCCACCAGGCGGCCGAGCGCGTACGGCACCAGGGCGGTCACCTCGACCTCGGGGCGCGGGAGTTCGGCGTCGATCAGGGCGCGCAGCTCCGCGATGCCCTGGCCGGTGCGGGCCGAGACCACCAGGGCCCGCTTCTCCTGGCGCAGCAGCCGCTGCAGGACGAGCGGGTCGGCGGCGTCCGCCTTGTTGACCACCACGATCTCGGGGACCTTGGTGGCGCCGACGTCCCGGACCACCTCGCGGACGGCCGCGAGCTGCTCCTCGGGGGCCGGGTGCGAGCCGTCCACCACGTGCAGGATGAGATCGCTGTCGCCGACCTCCTCCATGGTGGAGCGGAAGGCCTCCACCAGGTGGTGCGGCAGGTGCCGGACGAAGCCGACGGTGTCCGCGAGGGTGTAGAGCCGCCCGCTCGGCGTCTCGGCCCGGCGCACGGTCGGGTCGAGGGTGGCGAACAGGGCGTTCTCCACCAGGACACCCGCGCCGGTCAGCCGGTTGAGCAGCGAGGACTTGCCCGCGTTGGTGTATCCGGCGATGGCGACCGAGGGCACCTTGTTGCGGCGGCGCTCCTGGCGCTTGATCTCGCGGCCGGTCTTCATCTCCGCGATCTCCCGGCGCATCTTCGCCATCTTCTCGCGGATCCGCCGCCGGTCCGTCTCGATCTTGGTCTCACCGGGACCGCGGGTGGCGAGGCCGCCGCCCTTGCCGCCGCCCATCTGACGGGACAGGGACTGGCCCCAGCCGCGCAGCCTGGGCAGCATGTACTGCATCTGCGCCAGCGCCACCTGGGCCTTGCCCTCACGGGACTTGGCGTGCTGCGCGAAGATGTCGAGGATCAGGGCCGTACGGTCGATGACCTTGACCTTGACGACGTCTTCCAGGTGGATCAGCTGGCCCGGGGACAGCTCACCGTCGCAGATGACGGTGTCCGCCCCGCTCTCCAGGACGAGGTCGAGCAGCTCGCGGGCCTTGCCGGAGCCGATGTAGGTGGCCGCGTCGGGCTTGTCGCGGCGCTGGATGACGCCGTCGAGGACGAGCGCGCCCGCGGTCTCCGCGAGGGCGGCCAGCTCCGCGAGGGAGTTCTCCGCCTCCTGGGAGGTGCCGGTGGTCCAGACGCCGACCAGGACCACGCGCTCCAGGCGCAGCTGCCGGTACTCGACCTCGGTGACGTCCTGCAGCTCGGTGGAGAGTCCCGCGACGCGGCGCAGCGCCGCACGGTCGGAGCGGTCGTACTGCGCGCCGTCCCGCTCCGTGTCGATTCCGTGGCTCCAGGCGACGTCCTCTTCCATCAGGGCATCGGCCCGAAGGTCCTTGGCGAGTCCTTCGACGGGAGTCTGAGCGGAGCTCTGTGCGGCCTGGGGAAGGGAAGAAGAGGAGGTCATTGGATCCTTACGCAGTGCGAATGGGACAGCGGAGGAGACTTCTCCGCCTGCTGTGACAACGTCCGGGACGGCCCGTGGATTCCCGGGTGCCCCGGTGCCGTACCAGTACGGACCGGGCGGCGGCGTCGCTCGAAGATGGTCGCACGGCGGCCCCTCCCCCGTCACCGGAGTTTGCGGCGCGCCCCGGACGGGGTGCCGCAACGCGGCACTCGACGGGCTCCGGGCAGCTTTCGGACCCCTCGACCGACACGTCCGAAGGGCGCGCGATTCCCCAGAGATCTTCGCAAGAGCATCACACAGAGTGAGCCCTCGGCCCCGCGGCTGCCATTAGCGTTGCTGCCCCGTTCCTCCTCCACCCGGCTCCCCCGCGGGAGTCCCCTTCACCGATGGTCGGCCCCCGCTGGCGCGACACCAGTCAGAGAAAGAGCGCGGATGGATTACTGCGACACCTGCCGCCGCACGCTCAACGGGGCCCTCGTCTGCCCTGGCTGCGGCGCCTACGCCCCGGACATCGCGCCGTACGGTTCGTCCGGCGCCGCGGCCACCGCCGCCACGGCCCCCTACGAGGCCCTGGAACCGTCCGCCCCGGCCGAGCACTTCGACTTCCCGGAGCCCGCGGCGGAAGCGGCCGCCGAGACCTCCGGCTCCACCGCGGCGCATGGTCGGCTGCCCGAACCGGCCGCCGCCTCGGGCCTCGGCCGGGCCGCCCGGCGCCGCCAGCAGGAGCGCTGGCGGAAGAACAAGCGCCGCGCCGCCGCGGCGACGGCCTTCGCCTTCATCGGCGGCGGCTTCACCATCGCCGCGCTCCCCGGCAAGTCCGCCCCGGGCTCCTCGCATGCCGCCACCCCGCCCGAGCCGGTCACCGCGCCCTCCACGGGCACGCCCGGCTCCGGCCCCTCGGCGACGCAGGAACCGGACAGCCGGACCTCGACGCGGCCCGTGGAGGAGTCCGCCGGGCACGCCTCGGAGCAGGCCCGCTCCCGGCCCGGGCAGGCCGGTTCGCCGAGCCGCGCGCACCGCTCCGCGGACCCGCAGAACACGCCCTCCGCGAAGCCGTCCTCGGCCACGCCCGAGCGTCCCGAGCACACCGACCCGGCGCCGACCGAGGAGCCGCCGCAGTCGCCGGGCACCACCCCGCCGCCGACGGCACCGCCGACGACTCCGCCGCCCTCCACCACGGAGCCGAGCGATCCCCCGGCGACGGACCCCTCCGGAATCTGCGTGCTCTTCATCTGCATCGACTGAGACCGGCCCGGCCGAGATCGGCGTCGGCCGCCCTCCGCGTCGGCCGAGCCGCACGGCGGCCCGGCCGACCCGGCCGACCCGACGATCACCACCGCCCCCGGACCCTCCCCGGTCCGGGGGCTTTCGTCTGTCCGCACGGGGCACCGATGGCTCGCATTACGCAACAGAACCCGTAGTTTGAGACAGACTTCCCGCCGCCGTCCTGGGCTTCCGCACCCTCGACCGCTGCGCGCCTGAGCGTCAACTCCCGCTGTGAGCTGGGCTTTTACGAGATCCGAGCCGCCGTGTCCGGCCCCGCGGCCGGCCGGGCAAGGAAGGGCGGGCAGCTCCTTGACAAGGTATGGGGGCGTCTCCACACTGGCGTTGCGCGGCTCGCAATCTGTTTCACTATACGCACCGGAGTGTCATGATGATTCCCGTGTGCCGTCTCGCCGATCTTCCGCGAGGCGAAGCCTTCCGGCTCGACACCAAGCCCCCCGTCGTGGTGTTCCACACCGAGGACGGCGAGTTCTACGCGATCGACGACACCTGCACCCACCAGGACGCCTCCCTCGCGGAGGGCTGGTTGGAGGGGTGCGCGGTCGAATGCCCCTTGCACGCCTCGAAGTTCGACCTGCGCACCGGGCAGGCCGACGTCCCGCCGGCCCGGCTTCCGGTACGCACCCACCAGGTGGTGATCGAGGGGGAGACGATCCACCTGGTGCTGTCGGACGCCGTTCCGAACCTTCCCTTCGCCGCAGGCCGCGGCCCTGTCGCAGGAGGCGCGACATGAAGAGTGTGGCCATTGTCGGAGCATCACTGGCAGGTCTTTCCGCCGCCCGGGCCCTGCGCAAGCAGGGCTATGCGGGACGCCTGCTGATCATCGGCGAGGAGGCGCACCGCCCCTACGACCGGCCCCCGCTCTCCAAGGAGTTCCTCGCCGGGAGCATCGGCGAGGAGGCCCTGTCCCTGGAGGCCGAGGACGAGGACCTCGGCGCGGAGTGGCTGCTCGGCACCCGGGCGACCGCCCTGGACGGGCCGAGCCGCACCCTCGGCCTCGACGACGGGAGCACCCTCGGGGCCGACGGCATCGTGCTGGCCACCGGCGCCTCGGCACGCGAACTGCCGGGCGCGCGGCGGCTGCCCGGCGTCCACCTGCTGCGCACCCTCGACGACGCCCGCGCCCTGCGCCGTGATCTGCGCGGGGGCGGACGCCTGGTCGTGGTGGGCGGCGGCTTCGTCGGCGCGGAGGTCGCCTCGACCGCGCGCGGGCTCGGTATGGACGTCACCCTGGTCCAGTCCGGTCCGGCCCCGCTCGCCGGGGTGCTCGGGACCGCCATGGGCCGCGCCGTCTCCCTGCTCCACGCGGACCACGGGGTGCGGATGCTCTGCGGGACGGGCGTGCGGGGCCTCACCGGGACCGACCGGGTGAGCGGGGTGGTCCTCGCGGACGGGCGCACCGTCCCCGCCGACATCGTCGTCCTCGGCATCGGTTCGCGGCCCTGCACCGACTGGCTCGACGGCTCCTCGGTGGCCCTCGGCGACGGCGTGGTGTGCACGGCCTCGGGTGCCACCTCGGTGCCGGGCGTCGTCGCCGTGGGCGACTGCGCCTCCTGGTACGACCCGCTGCTCGGCACCGGCCGCCGGGTGGAGCACTGGTCCGGCGCCCGGGACCGCGCCCCGGCCGCCGTGACCACCCTGCTCTCCGGCGGCACGGCGGGCGGGGAACTGCCCCGGCCGCCCTACTTCTGGTCCGACCAGTACGGGGTGCGGATCCAGTTCACCGGGCACACCGGCCCCGCCGACAGCGTGGCGATCGAGGAGGGCGCGGTGGACGACCGCAGCTTCCTCGCCGTCTACCGGCAGGCCGGGCGCCCGGTGGGGGCGCTCGGGGTGAACAGGACGCGCTCCTTCATGCGGTGGCGCCGCCAGCTGGCCGGGGCCCGCGTCGGACAGCAGCCCGCCGTGCTGTGACCCCTCCCCCGCGGGCGGCCGGCTGACGCGCCGGCGCCGCCCCGGCCACCGTCCCCGCCGCCCCGCCCACCGGGGCGGCGGGGACGGTCCGCCCTGACTTCCCCCGTCGTAGGGACCGACCCCATCGTGTAAGTGAGGAGTGCACCGTGACGACAAGCAGCCGGACCCAGAGCCTCATCGCCACCCTGCCGGGCACCTACTACACCAGCCCCGAGGTCTTCGCACGGGAGCAGGAGCACATCTTCGAGACCTCGTGGTTCTGCGCGGTGCGCTCCGCCGACCTCACCGCCCCCGGCGCCTTCCGCACCGTGACCATCGGGCGCGAGAGCGTCCTGGTGGCCCGGGGCCGCGACCAGGGGGTGCGCGCCTTCCTCAACGTCTGCCGCCACCGCGGCGCCCGGCTGTGCACCGAGGAGTCGGGCACGGTCCGGCGGGCCTTCCAGTGCCCGTACCACGCCTGGACCTACAACCTCCAGGGCGAGCTGATCGCGGCGCCGAACCTGACGAGCATGGCCGATGTCGACCGCGGCGACTACGGGCTCAGCCGGGTGCAGGTGCGCGAGTGGCTCGGCTATGTGTGGGTGAACCTGGCCGAGCGGCCGGGCTCCTTCGAGGAGGAGGTGATGGCGGCGGTCACCGCCCGCCTCGGCGACGGCGAGGCGATCGCCCGCTACGACCTCGCGGGCCTGGAGACCGGCAAGCGGATCAGCTACGACGTACGGGCCAACTGGAAGCTGATCGTCGAGAACTTCATGGAGTGCTACCACTGCGCCACCATCCACCCCGAACTCACCGAGGTGCTCCCGGAGTTCGCGGACGGCTTCGCGGCGCAGTACTACGTGGGGCACGGCGCGGCCTTCGCGAAGGAGGCGGAAGGGTTCACCGTGGACGGCTCGGCGGGCCTGGAGCGGATACCCACCGTCTCCGCGGAGCAGGACCGCCGCTACTACGCGATCACCGTGCGGCCGCAGGTCTTCGTCAACCTCGTCCCCGACCATGTCATCTTCCACCGGATGTATCCGCTTGCCCCGGACCGCACGCTCGTCGAGTGCGAGTGGCTGTACCTGCCGGAGGTGGTGGCGCAGGGCCGGGACCTGACGCGCTCGGTGGAGCTCTTCGACCGGGTCAACCGGCAGGACTTCGACGCCTGTGAGCGCTGCCAGCCCGCCATGAGCTCCCGGGGCTACGCGGGCGGCGGCGTCCTGGTGCCGAGCGAGCACCACCTCGCCGAGTTCCACGACTGGGTGCGGGGGCGTATAGGGGAGTGAGGCGGCCGGGAGGGGCCCGAGCGGGGCGCGCGGGCGCCGCGCTCAGTCCAGCTGCTCCATCTGCCCCATGCGGTTGCTGATCTCGGCGGCGCCCGCGAGGAGTTGGGGCGCCAGCTCGTGCATGCGCTCCTCGGTGAAGCGGTAGGCGGGGCCGGAGGCGCTGAGCGCGGCGAGGGGCTCGCTGTCGGGGGTGCGGATCACCGCGGCCATCGCGTGCAGGCCGACCTCGAACTCCTCCAGGGTGACCGCGTAGCCGCTCTCCCGTACCCGTTCGAGGTCCTTCTCCAGCTTGGTCTTCGCGGTCAGGGTGCGCTGGGTGACCTTCGGCATGCCCGCCGCCGCGAGGAGCTTGGTGCGCTGCTCGCGGGGAAGGTGCGCGAGCATGGCCTTGCCGCTGGAGGTCGCGTGCAGCGGGGTCAGCCGGCCCACCCAGTTCTGGGCGGCGACGGCGGCCGGGCCGAGCGCCTGGTAGACGTTGATCGCGTGGTGCTCCTCCAGGACCGCGATGTTGACCGTCTCGCCGAAGACCTCGGCCAGCCGCTCGCAGACGGGCCGGCCCTCCTTGGTGATGTCGAAGCGCCGGGTGACCGCGCCCGCGAGGCGCACGATGCCGAAGCCGAGCCGGTACTTGCCGCGTTCCGCCGTCTGGTCCACGAGTCCGCGGGACTCCAGCGCGCCGAGGAGGCGGAAGGCCGTGGACTTGTGGACGTCGATCTCGGCGGCCACCTCGCTGACGCCGGCCTCACCGCGCTGAGCCAGAATCTCCAGGACGCTCACGGCTCGGTCGACCGACTGGACGCCGCCGGGGGCCGGGGACCCGGAATCGCCTGCTGCCGTCTGGTTGCTCATAGCGCAACCATACGCGTGACCGGAGAAGGCGCCGCGATCACGGCGGCAAAGTTTCTGGGCCGCGATGCTTCCGTGACGTGCGTGTGGCCGAGCGGAGCCGCCCCGCGCGAGCACCACGGGCAAACTGGGCAAAGGGGAGGCGCCCGGTGCGCACGGGGCGCGTGCCGGGCGCCCGCGGGAGGCTCAGCGCAGCACCACGGTCCGCCGGCCGTTGACGACGACCCGGTTCTCGGCGTGCCACCGCACCGCCCGGGCGAGCACCAGCGCCTCGACGTCCCGGCCGACGGCGACCAGGTCGGCGGGGCCGAGCGCGTGGCCGACCCGGACGACGTCCTGCTCGATGATCGGGCCCTCGTCCAGGTCCCCGGTGACGAAGTGCGCGGTGGCGCCGACGAGTTTGACGCCCCGCTCGTGCGCCTGCGCGTAGGGCCGCGCGCCCTTGAAGCTCGGCAGGAAGGAGTGGTGGATGTTGATGGCCCGGCCTTCGAGGTGCTTGCAGAGGTCGTCGGAGAGGATCTGCATGTAGCGGGCCAGGACGACGATCTCGATGCCGAGGTCCTCGATGAGGGCCCGGAGTTCGGCCTCGGCCCGCTCCTTGGTGTCCGGGCCGACCGGGATGTGGCGGAAGGGCACCTCGTAGGAGCGGGCGAGACCCGCCAGGTCCGGGTGGTTGGAGACGATCAGCGGGACGTCGATGTTGAGTTCCCCGGTGCTGGTGCGGAAGAGCAGGTCGCTCAGGCAGTGGCTGTACCGGGAGACCATGAGCAGGGTGCGCTTGGGCACCGCCGCCCCCGACAGCTCCCAGCTCATGCCGCGGCCCTCGGCGACCCGCGCGAAGGCGGCGCGCAGGGCCTCGGCCGAGGAGCCCGGGCCCTTGGGGACGGTGAACTGCACCCGCATGAAGAAGTGCCGGCGCTCGGGGTCGTTGAACTGCTGGCTCTCCAGGATGTTGCCGCCGTGCCGCAGCAGGAAGGCGCTGACGGCGTGCACCAGGCCGGGCCGGTCGGGACACGAGAAGGTCAGGACGTACTCGCGTCCGGAGTCGGGGCGAGGAGACATGGCGCTCCCTCCGTGAGTGCGCGATGCGCAACGCTGTGTCCGATGTGCAACATCGTCGGGATCCGCGCCGCTGCGGTCAAGAGGGCCGGAGAGAGTCGTCCGGGGTGCCGGAGACCCCCTTGACAGTGCCTCGGGCTGCCCTCACTGTGAGTTGCGCAGCCTGAATCTTGTTGCGTCAAAAGCAACGGAGGTGTGTTGATGGCAGGGCCTCGCGTGGTCATCATCGGAGCCGGTGTCGTAGGCGCGGCACTGGCCGACGAGCTCTCCCACCGCGGCTGGACCGAGATCACCGTGGTCGATCAGGGGCCGCTCCCGGCGACCGGCGGATCCTCGTCCCATGCGCCCGGTCTGGTCTTCCAGGCCAACCCCTCGAAGACCATGACGGAGATGGCCCGCCGCACGGTGGAGAAATTCCTCGCCCTCGAAGTCGACGGCGAGTCCTGCTTCCAGCAGGTCGGCGGGCTCGAACTCGCCACCACCGCCGAGCGGTTGGCCGAACTGCACCGCAGGCAGGGCTGGCTCACCTCCTGGGGCGTCGAGTCCCGGGTCGTCGGGCCCGAGGAGTGCCTGCGCCTGCACCCCCTGGTGGACCGGGAGCGGGTGCTCGGCGGGCTCCATGTGCCCACCGACGGACTGGCCCGGGCCCTGCCCGCGGTGGCAGCCCAGATCCGGCGGGCCGAGGAGCGCGGGGTGCGCTTCCTGGCCCGGCACGAGGTGCTCGACATCCGCAGCGAGGAGGGCAGGGTCACCGCGGTCGTCACCGACCGGGGCGACTTCCCCGCCGAGATCGTCGTCTGCTGCGCCGGCATCTGGGGCCCGAAGATCGCCCGGATGGCCGGGACCGAGCTGCCGCTGACGCCGCTGGCCCACCAACTGGCGCGTACCGGCCCGATCCCCGCGCTCGCCGGGCAGGAGCGGGAGGCCGTCCGCCCGATCCTGCGCCACCAGGAGGCGGACCTCTACTACCGCGACCGCTGGGACCGGCTCGACATCGGCTACTACGGCCACCGGCCGATGCCGGTCACCGTGGACCAGATCGCCTCGGTGGACGAGGCCGAGGAGATGCCCTCGGTGCAGCCCTTCACCGAGGCCGACTTCGCCGAGGCCTGGACCGAGACCCGCTCGCTGCTCCCGGCCACCCGCGAGGCCAAACTGGAGGAGGGCCTCAACGGGCTCTTCTCCTTCACCACCGACGGACTGCCGCTGCTCGGCGAGTCCGCGCGGACCAAGGGCTTCTGGGTGGCCGAGGCGGTGTGGGTCACGCACTCCGCCGGGGTGGGACTTGCGATGGCGGAGTGGCTGGTCGACGGCTACTGCTCCTCCTTCGACCTGCACGCCTGCGACCTCAACCGCTTCGAGCCGCACCAGCTCTCCCCCGACTACGTACGGGCCCGCTCCTGCCAGAACTTCGTCGAGGTCTACGACATCGTCCACCCGCTCCAGCCGCCCGCCACCCTGCGGCCGCTGCGGCTCAGCCCCTTCCACACCCGCCAGCGCGAGCTCGGCGCCCACTTCCTGGAGGCCTCCGGCTGGGAGCGCCCCCAGTGGTACGGGGCCAACGAGGCGCTCCTGGCGGACCGGCGGATCCCGGCACCCGGCGACTGGGCGGCCCGGCACTGGTCGCCGATCGTGGGCGCCGAGGCGCTGGCCACCCGGGAGAGCGTCGCCCTGTACGACATGACCGCGCTCAAGCGCCTGGAGATCACCGGGCCCGGCGCGGGCGCCTTCCTCGAATACCTGACGACGGCTCATGTCGACAAGTCGGTCGGCTCGGTGACGTACGCGCTGCTGCTCGACGAGGACGGCGGCATCCGCAGCGACATCACGGTGGCCCGGCTCGGCCGCGAGCACTTCCAGGCCGGGGTCAACGGGAGCCTGGACCTCGACTGGCTCACCCGCCATCTGCCCGGCGACGGCTCGGTGCAGGTCCGCGACATCACCGCGGGCACCTGCTGCATCGGGCTGTGGGGGCCGAAGGCCCGCGAGGTGCTCCAGCCGCTGACCGAGGCCGACTTCTCCGCCACCGGGCTGCGCTACTTCCGCGCCAAGCGGGCCCACATCGGCACGGTCCCGGTGACGGCGATGCGGCTGAGCTACGTCGGCGAACTCGGCTGGGAGCTGTACACCGAGGCCGACCTCGGCCTCAAGCTGTGGGACACCCTCTGGGAGGCGGCCCGCCCCTACGGCGGGATCGCGGCGGGGCGCGGCGCCTTCAACAGCCTGCGCCTGGAGAAGGGCTACCGCGCCTTCGGCACCGACATGACCAACGAGCACGACCCCTACGAGGCGGGCCTCGGCTTCGCGGTGAAGAAGGACAAGGGCGACTTCCTGGGCCGGGCCGCCCTCCAGGCCCGCTCCGGCGAGGTCCGCCGCCGCCTGACCTGCCTGACCGCGGCCGACCCGCAGGACACCGTCCTCGGCAACGAGCCGGTGTACGACGGCGCCGAACCGGTCGGCTACGTCACCAGCGCGGCCTACGGCTACACCCTCGGCAAGGCCATCGCCTACGCCTGGCTCCCGGCCCGCCTGGCCACCCCGGGGCAGCGCCTCGACATCGGCTACTTCGACCGGCGCGTCCCGGTCGTCGTCACCGAGGAGCCCCTCTTCGACCCGTCGATGACGCGGCTGCGCGGCTGACGGCGGTCCGGTACTCCCCGGTCCGGTCCCGACGCTCCCGGTCCGGTCCCGGTACTCCCCCGCCCGGTCGCGGTACGCCCCGTCCGGCTCCGGTACTCCCCACCCGGTCTCGTGCCACGTCCCTTCGGAGGCAGGCAGACATGAACCCTTCCGACTCCCCCGCCGCCACCTCGCTCGCCGCCCTGGACCCCGAGGTGTTCGCCGCGGTCCAGGCCGAGTTGGACCGCCAGCGGTCCACCCTGGAGATGATCGCCTCGGAGAACTTCGCGCCGCCCGCGGTCCTCGAGGCCCAGGGCTCGGTGCTCACCAACAAGTACGCCGAGGGCTACCCGGGCCGCCGCTACTACGGGGGCTGCCGGCACGTCGACGTCACCGAGCAGCTCGCGATCGACCGGGCCAAGCAGCTCTTCGGCGCCCGCTTCGCCAATGTGCAGCCGCACTCGGGGGCGCAGGCCAATATCGCCGCCTACTTCGCGCTCCTCGACCCCGGGGACACCGTCCTCGGACTCGACCTCGCGCACGGCGGCCACCTCACCCACGGCATGCGCCTGAACTACTCGGGCCGCATCCTCCGCACGGTTCCGTACCAGGTGAGCCCGCGCGACCACCTGGTGGACATGGACGAGGTGGAGCGCCTCGCCAAGGAGCACCGGCCCAGGATGATCGTCGCGGGCTGGTCGGCGTACCCGCGGCAGCTGGACTTCGAGCGGTTCCGCGCGATCGCCGACCAGGTCGGGGCGCTGCTCCTGGTCGACATGGCGCACTTCGCCGGACTGGTCGCCGCCGGACTGCACCCGAACCCGGTCCCGTACGCCCATGTGACCACCACGACCACCCACAAGACGCTGGGCGGCCCACGCGGCGGAATGATCCTGACCGGGGACCCGGCGCTGGCCAAGAAGATCAACTCGGCGGTCTTCCCGGGCATGCAGGGCGGCCCCCTGGAACACGTCATCGCCGCCAAGGCGGTGGCCCTGCGCCTGGCCGCCCAGCCCGAGTTCCAGGACCGCCAGCGCCGCACCCTCGCCGGTGCCCGCCTGCTCGCCGACCGGCTGAACCGCCCGGACCTGGCGGCCGCCGGGGTGCGGGTCCTCACCGGCGGCACCGATGTGCACCTGGTCCTGGTCGACCTGCGCGAGGCGCACCTGGACGGCAGGCAGGCCGAGGACCTCCTCGACGGCATCGGCATCACCGTCAACCGCAACGCCGTGCCCTTCGACCCGCGTCCCCCGATGGTCACCTCCGGCCTGCGCATCGGCACCCCCGCGCTGGCCACCCGGGGCTTCGGCGAGGCGGAGTTCACCGAGGTCGCCGAGGTGATCGCGCGCGCCCTGCTGCCCGAGCCCGACACCGCCGCGCTGCGCGCCCGGGTGGTGGCGCTCACCGGGCGCCATCCGCTGTACGCCGAACTCCCGGGAGCCGAGGGATGAGCACCGACGCCCAGGCCGCCGACGCGGTCGAACACCCCGACTGGCTCTGGCACGCGGCCGAGCCGAAGAAGGCCTACGACGTGGTGATCGTCGGCGGCGGCGGACACGGACTCGCCACCGCCCACTACCTCGCCCGCAACCACGGCATCACCCGGGTCGCCGTACTGGAGAAGGGCTGGCTGGCGGGCGGCAACATGGCCCGCAACACCGCCATCATCCGCTCCAACTACCTCCTCGACGCCAGCGCCGCCCTCTACGAGCACGCCCTGAAGCTCTGGGAGGGTCTCGCGGAGGACCTCGACTACCCGCTGCTCTTCTCCCAGCGGGGCGTGCTGAACCTGGCGCACAGCCCGCAGGACGTACGCGACGGGGTGCGGCGGGTGGAGGCCAACGCGCTCAACGGGGTGGACGCCGAGTGGCTCGACGCCGCGCAGGCCCAGGAGGTCTGCCCGATCCTGAACATCTCGCCCGAGGCGCGCTATCCGGTCCTCGGCGCGACCTACCAGCCGCGGGCCGGTATCGCCAAGCACGACCATGTCGCCTGGGGCCTGGCGCGCTCGGCCGCGGCCGCGGGCGTGGACCTCGTCGAGAACTGCGAGGTCACCGGCATCGACATCCGGGCGGGCCGGGTCACCGGGGTGCGCACCACGCGCGGGGCGATCGCCGCGGACCGGGTGGCGCTCTGCGCGGCCGGGCACTCCAGCCGCCTCGCCGCCCTGGCCGGTTTCCCGCTGCCGCTGCAGAGCCACCCGCTGCAGGCCCTGGTCACCGAACTCCTGGAGCCCGTCCACCCCACGGTGGTGATGTCCAACGCGGTGCACGCCTACGTCAGTCAGGCGCACAAGGGCGAACTGGTCCTCGGCGCCGGGATCGACGCGTACAACGCCTACACCCAGCGGGGCGCCTTCCACATCGTCGAGCGCCAGATGGCCGCGCTCCTGGAACTCTTCCCGCTCTTCGCCCGCGCCCACGTCCTGCGCACCTGGGCGGGCGTGGTCGATGTCAGCCCCGACGCCTCACCGGTCATCGGCCACACCCCGGTGGAGCACCTCTATGTCAACTGCGGCTGGGGAACCGGCGGTTTCAAGGCCACCCCCGCGGCCGGCTGGGTCCTCGCGCACACCCTCGCCCATGACGCCCCCCACCCGCTGGGCGCCCCCTTCGGACTCGAACGGTTCACGACCGGCGCGCTCGTCGACGAGCACGGCGCGGCCGCCGTGGCCCACTGAGGAGGCCCTTCGATGCTGCTGATCGCGTGCCCCTGGTGCGGTCCCCGCGACGAAGCCGAGTTCCACTACGGCCCTCCGGCGCACCACGACCATCCGGCCGACCCCGCCCTCCTCTCCGACGAGGAGTGGGGCCGCTACCTCTTCTTCCACGACAACACCCGCGGCCCGCGCGCCGAGCGCTGCTGCCACAGCGCGGGCTGCCGCCGCTGGTTCCACACCGTCCGGGACACCGCGCACCACGAGATCCTCGCCGTCCACCGGATCGGCGAGCCGAAGCCGGAGACCGCATGACTTCCCAGCCGCACCGCCTGCCGGACCGGGGCCGCGTCGACCGCGCGCGGCCGCTCGACTTCGTCTTCGACGGCACCCCCCTGACCGGGTACCGCGGCGACACCCTCGCCTCGGCGCTGCTCGCCAACGGCGTGCACCGCGCCGCGCGCAGCGTCCGGCTCGGGCGCCCGCGCGGCATCCACACCGCGGGGAGCGAGGAGCCCTGCGCCCTGGTCCAGGTCGAATCGCCCTTCCCGGAACCGCTGGTGCCCGCCACCACCCTGGAGCTCCACGCGGGACTGCGGGCCTCCTCCCTCGCGGGCCGCGGCCGCCTCTCCCCCGAGGAGGACCCGGCCCGCTACGACACCCTGCACGCCCACTGCGACCTGCTCGTGGTCGGCGCCGGACCCGCGGGCCTGGCCGCCGCCCTCGCCGCCGCGCACAGCGGGGCCCGGGTCGTCCTCGCCGACGAGCAGCCCGAGCCCGGCGGCAGCCTGCTCGGCACCGGCGAGTACGTCGACGGGCTGCCCGGCGCCGTCTGGGCGGCCCGCGCCCGCACGGAGATCGAGGCCGCCGGTGCCCGGGTGCTGCCGCGCACCACCGTGAGCGGGTACTTCGACGACAACTACCTGCTCGCCGTCGAGCGCCGCACCGCGCACCTCGGCGACCTGGCGCCCGCCTCGGTCTCCCGGGAGCGGGTCTGGCGGATCCGGGCCCGGCGCGTGCTGCTCGCCACCGGCGCCCACGAACGCTCCCTCGCCTTCGCCGACAACGACCGCCCCGGCATCATGCTCGCCGGTGCCGCCCGCACCTATCTGCACCGCTACGGGGTGCTGCCCGGCCGCCGGGCCGTCGTCCTCACCACCAACGACAGCGCCTACGCCGGGGCGGGCGAACTCGCCGCCGCGGGGCTGGACATCGCGGCCGTCCTCGACGCGCGGCCCCGGCCCGGCCGCCGGGCGGCCCGCGCCGCTCGGGCGGGACTCGACGTCCGCGCCGGGCACGTGGTCCTCGGCACCGGCGGCGAGGAGCACCTGTCCTCGGTGACCGCCGCCGCCCGGGGCGAGGCCGACCGCACCGCCCAAGAGCTCGACGCCGACCTGCTCCTGGTCTCCGGCGGCTGGAGCCCCGCCGTCCACCTGTACAGCCAGTCCGGCGGGCGGCTCCGCTTCGACGAGGGACTCGGCGCCTTCCTGCCCGCCGGGTCCAGGCAGCGGGTGGAGAGCGCCGGTGCGGCACGGGGCATCGGGAACCTCGCGGGCTGCCTCGCCGACGGCGCCGCCGCCGGACGCCGGCTGGTCGAGGCGGAGGGATTCACCGCCGGGCGCACCGCCGCTCACGCCACCGAACCGGAGGAGGCGGAGACACCGCCGGTGCACCTGTACGTCGTACCGGGCCGCAGCGGGTCGGGCCACGCGCGGCACTTCGTCGACCTCGCCCGGGACGTCACCGTCGCGGACCTCGGCCGCGCCACCCGCGCGGGACTGCGCTCGGTGGAGCACATCAAGCGGCACACCACCGCCGGTACCGGCCGCGACCAGGGCCGCACCTCCGCCCTGCTGACCACCGGGGCCCTCGCCCAGTTGCTCGGCGCCGAGGTCGGCGAGCTGGGCACCACCACCTTCCGGGCGCCCTACCACCCCGTCTCCATGGCCGCGCTCGCCGGACGCGACCGCGGCCGGCTCTTCGACCCCGTACGGGTCACGCCGCTGCACGCCTGGCACACCGCCCACGGCGCCGCCTTCGAGAACGTCGGCCAGTGGAAGCGGGCCTGGTACTACCCCCGCGAGGGCGAGGACATGGCGGCGGCGGTGGAGCGCGAGTGCCGGGCCGCGCGTGCGGGCGTGGCCCTGATGGACGCCTCCACCCTCGGGAAGATCGACGTCCAGGGACCCGACGCGGGCGTCTTCCTGGACCGGCTCTACACCAACCTGATGAGCACCCTGAAGGTCGGCCGGATCCGCTACGGGGTGATGTGCCGGGCGGACGGCATGGTCTTCGACGACGGCACCGTGCTGCGCGCGGCGCCCGACCGCTTCCTGGCCACGACCACCACCGGCAACGCCGCCGCCGTACTCGACTGGATGGAGGAGTGGCTGCAGACCGAGTGGACGGACCTCAGGGTGCGCTGCACCTCGGTCACCGACCACTGGGCCACCCTCGCCCTGGTCGGCCCCGCCTCCCGCGCGCTCCTGGCCCGGCTCGCCCCGGATCTCGCGGTGGACAACGACAGCTTCCCCTTCATGAGCTGGCGGGACGCGGTGGTCGCCGGGGTCCGGGCCCGGGTCTGCCGGATCAGCTTCTCCGGGGAGCTGGCCTACGAGATCAACGTCCGCTCCTGGGAGGCCCCCGCGGTCTGGGAGTCCCTGTACGAGGCGGGGCGCCCGCTGGACCTGACCCCGTACGGGACCGAGACCATGCACGTCCTGCGGGCGGAGAAGGGCTACCCGATCATCGGGCAGGACACCGACGGCACCGTGACACCGCAGGACCTCGGCATGAGCTGGGTCGTCTCGAAGAAGAAGGCGGACTTCCTCGGCAAGCGCTCGCACAGCCGGGCCGACACCAGCCGCGGGGACCGCCCCCAGCTGGTCGCCCTGCTGCCCGCCGATCCCCGGTTCCTGCTCCCCGAGGGCACCCAGCTCGTCGCCGAGGGCACACTGCCCGCCGAACGGCCGGTGCCGATGCTCGGCAATGTCACCTCCAGCTACCGCAGCGCCGCCCTGGACCGCACCTTCGCGCTGGCCCTGGTCAAGGGCGGCCGCGAGCGCACCGGGCAGCTCCTGTACGCGCGTACCGGCGAGGCCCTGGTCCCGGTGACCGTGGCGCACCCGGTCCTCTACGACCCCGAGGGGGAACGCCGTGACGGCTGAATCCGTGCCCCGGCACAGCCCGCTGGCCCACGCCGCCGACCGCTTCCGCACGGTGACCCGGCTGAGCGGGGGCGCGCTGCGCCTGGCCGAGGTCCCGTATCTGACCCAGCTCACGGTGCGCGCGGAGCCCGGGGGCCCGGCGGTGTCCGGCGCGGAGCGCGTCCTCGGCCTGCCGCTGCCCACCGAGCCCAACACGCTCACCCGGCGCGGCAGCCGCACCGCCCTGTGGATGGGCCCCGACGAGTGGCTGGTCCTCGCCCCGCCCGAGGAGGCCGGTGTCCTGGAGGACCGGCTGCGGGAGGCCCTGGCGGACGAGGAGTCGGCCGCGGTCGCCGATGTCTCCGGGCAGCGCACCACCGTCCTCGTCGGGGGCCCCGCGAGCCATGAACTCCTCGCCCGCGGCTGCGCCCTGGACCTGCATCCGCGGGCCTTCCGGGGCGGCTGCGCGCAGACCACGCTCGCGCACGCGCCGGTGGTGCTGGTGGCCCGCGGCGCGCAGAAGCCCGGCTTCTGGGTCCTGGTGCGGTCCTCGTACGCGGGTCATCTGGGCGCGTGGCTGCTGGACGCGGCCACGGAGTACACATCGGTTCTCGTCGGGGAGTGGTGAGGATGCAGCAGGTGCAGGGGGTCGTCGCGACGGGCAAGGGGGCCGCCGTCGGCCTGGAGACGATCCGGGTGCCCGATCCGGGACCCGGCGAGGCGCTGGTGAAGGTCGAGGCCTGCGGGGTCTGCCACACCGATCTGCACTACCGCGAGGGCGGCATCAGCGAGGACTTCCCCTTCCTCCTCGGCCACGAGGCGGCGGGCCGGGTGGAGTCGGTCGGACCGGACGTCACCGAGGTCCGGCCGGGTGACTTCGTCATCCTCAACTGGCGTGCCGTCTGCGGCCGTTGCCGGGCCTGCCGCCGGGGCAGGCCCTGGTACTGCTTCGACACGCACAACGCCCGGCAGAAGATGACCCTGGCGGACGGCCGGGAGCTCTCGCCCGCCCTCGGCATCGGCGCCTTCGCGGAGAAGACGCTGGTGGCGGCCGGACAGTGCACGGTCGTCGACGAGCGGGTCCCGCCCGCGGTCGCCGGGCTCCTCGGCTGCGGGGTGATGGCCGGGATCGGCGCGGCGGTCAACACCGGGCAGGTGGGCCGCGGGGACAGTGTCGCGGTCATCGGCTGCGGCGGTGTCGGGGACGCGGCGATCGCCGGGTCCCGTCTCGCGGGCGCGGCGCGGATCATCGCGGTCGACGTCGACGACCGGAAGCTGGCCACCGCGCGGGAGATCGGCGCCACCCACATTGTCAACTCCCGCAAGGAGGACGCCGTGGAGAGGATCCGCGAGCTGACCGGCGGCTTCGGCGCGGATGTCGTCATCGAGGCGGTCGGCCGCCCCGAGACCTACGAACAAGCCTTCTACGCCCGGGACTTGGCCGGAACCGTGGTCCTGGTCGGCGTCCCCACCCCGGAGATGAAGCTCGAACTCCCGCTGCTCGACGTCTTCGGCCGCGGCGGCTCCCTCAAGTCCTCCTGGTACGGGGACTGCCTGCCCTCCCGCGACTTCCCGCTCCTGGTCGACCTGCATCTGCAAGGGCGCCTGGACCTCGGCGCGTTCGTCTCCGAGACGATCACCCTGGACGGGGTGGAGAAGGCCTTCGAGCGGATGCGCCGGGGGGAGGTGCTGCGGTCGGTGGTGCTGCTCTGAGCGCGGGGGCCCGCGGTCAGGCGTGCTGGGCGGAACTGGCCCGGCTGACGTCGTACACCCCGGGCACCTCCCGCATGGCCCGCATCAGGCCCGGAAGGTGCCGGGCGTCGGGCAGTTGGAGGGTGTAGGTGTGCCGCACGCGCTGCTCGCTCGGCGGTTCCACGGTGGCCGAGACGATGGCGGCCCCGGCCACCGCGATGGCCTCGGTGAGGTCGGCGAGCAGCCGGGCCCGCCCGAAGGACTCGGCGCGCAGGGTGACCCGGCACTGCGGCGTCCCCGCCCAGCGCACCTCCACCTCGGGGCGCCCCTCGGCCTTCATCCGGGCGGCGCCGGAACACTCGGCGCGGTGCACGGCCACATGCCCGCCGCGTACCGCGAAGGCGGCCACCTTGTCGGGCGGCACCGGCGTACAGCACCCGGCGAGGCGGACGCCCGCGCCGGGCTGCTCGGCGACGGCACCGGCCTGGTCGGGGCGGACGGTGAGCGCGGGGGCGGGCGCGGGCTGCCGGGCGGGCTCCTCGGCGCGCGGGCCCCGGGCCGGGCGCTCCGGCTCCTGCTCGGGTACGTCCTGGGGGTGGGTGGCGAGCCAGCGGCTGATGGCGATCCGGGCGGCCGGGGTGCGCGCGTACTCCAGCCATTCGCGCGGCGGTCCGGAGGCGGGGTCCTGCCCGCGCAGCAGCTGCACGCTGTCGCCGTCGGTGAGCACGGTGCCGAGGGTGGCGAGGCGGCCGTTGACGCGGGCGCCCATACAGGCGTGGGCCTCCTCGCCGTACTGGGCGTAGGCGGCGTCCACGCAGCTCGCGCCCTCGGGCAGGCCGAGCGCGCCGCCGTCGGGGCGGTAGACGGTGATCTCCCGGTCCTGGGCGAGGTCGGCGCGCAGGGTGGACCAGAAGGTGTCCGGGTCGGGCGCGGCGCGCTGCCAGTCGAGCAGCCGGGAGAGCCAGCCGGGCCGGGTCGGGTCGGCGCGCTCGGCGAGGCCCCGCTCCTGCTCGGCGCGGTCCTCGCCGCCGTGCTCGTAGGGGTTGCCGAGGGCGACGACCCCGGCCTCGGCGACCTTGTGCATCTGGTGGGTGCGGATGAGGACTTCGGCCACCTCGCCGTCCTCGCGGGCGACGGCGGTGTGCAGCGACTGGTAGAGGTTGAACTTGGGCACCGCGATGAAGTCCTTGAACTCCGAGACCACCGGGGTGAAGCAGGTGTGCAGCTCGCCGAGGACCCCGTAGCAGTCGGCGTCCTCGGCGACCAGGACGAGGAGCCGCCCGAAGTCGGCGCCGCGCAGGGTGCCGCGTTTGCGGGTGATCCGGTAGACGGAGACGAAGTGCCGCGGCCGGACGAGGACTTCGGCGGCGAGTCCCGCCTCGCGCAGCACCGTACGGGCCCGGTCGGCGATCTCGGTGAGGGCGTCGGCGCCCTCGGCGGTGCCGCTCGCGACG
The DNA here is from genome assembly GCF_025643355.1 of Streptomyces sp. SCSIO ZS0520. Taxonomy (NCBI): domain Bacteria; kingdom Bacillati; phylum Actinomycetota; class Actinomycetes; order Kitasatosporales; family Streptomycetaceae; genus Streptomyces; species Streptomyces sp. SCSIO ZS0520. Next base: position 1,586,806 of record NZ_CP092644.1, read on the forward strand.
AGGGCGCGGGTGCGGGCGTACTCCTCGGGGTGGAGGATGGCGAAGACCAGGTCCTCCAGCTCGGTCTTGAGTGCCTGCACGCCGAGGCGTTCGGCGAGCGGGATCAGCACATCGCGGGTGACCCTGGCGATGCGCTGCTGCTTCTCGGGGCGCATCACGCCGAGGGTGCGCATGTTGTGCAGCCGGTCGGCGAGCTTGATCGACATCACCCGGACATCGTTGCCGGTGGCGACCAGCATCTTGCGGAAGGTCTCGGGCTCGGCGGCGGCGCCGTAGTCGACCTTCTCCAGCTTGGTGACCCCGTCGACCAGAAAGCGCACCTCGCGGCCGAACTCGCGGCCCACCTGATCGAGCGTCACCTCGGTGTCCTCGACGGTGTCGTGGAGCAGCGAGGCGGTCAAGGTCGTGGTCTCGGCGCCGAGTTCGGCGAGGATCAGGGTGACCGCGAGCGGGTGGGTGATGTAGGGCTCGCCGCTCTTGCGCATCTGCCCGCGGTGCGAGGACTCCGCGAGCAGATAGGCCCGGCGCAGCGGTTCGAGGTCGGCGTCCGGATGGTGTGCGCGGTGCGCCTCGGCGACATGGCCGATCGCGTCGGGCAGCCGGTGGCGTCCGGCGGAGCCGAGCAGGGCGGCCCGGCCGAGCCTGCGCAGCTCGATCCGGGGGCGGGGGCGTCTGCGCTGCGGTCCGGCCGTGGGGACGGGCGGCGTGGCGGGGTTGCTCGCCTCCGCACTCATGGGGCACCTCCGGCTGCGTCGACCGGCGCAGTACGGCGGGGTGCCGAGGCTTCTGGTCCTGAAGCGGGCTCTCCCGACGGGCCGGTGCTTGATGCTACCGAGCCCACCACGCCGGGCACCGCGGCTCCCGCCCGGCGTGAAAAGGATCACCCATTCGAGCGAGTATTCAGGCGTTCAGGGTTTCGAACCAGGCGCCGTCGATCTCGCCCTCGGCGACGATCTCCGCCGGGCCCGTCATCTCGATCTCGCCGCCCGGGCGTTCGGTGATCACCAGGCGCCCGCCGGGGACGTCCACGGTGTACGTGGCCGGGGTCCCGGTGGCCGCGGGGTCGACGCCGTCGCGGCGGGCGGCGGCCACCGCCACGGCGCAGGCGCCGGTGCCGCAGGAGCGGGTCTCGCCGGCGCCGCGCTCGTGCACCCGCAGCGCGAGGTGCGCGGGCCCCCGGTCGACGACGAACTCGACGTTGACGCCCTCCGGGTAGGCGGCGGCCGGGGCGAAGCGGGGCGCGGCGGACAGCTCACCGGCGTGCGCGAGGTCCTCGACGAAGGCGACGGCGTGCGGGTTGCCCATGTCCACGTGCCGGGCGGGCCACTCGCGCTCCCCGACACCCACCGTGACCGCGCCCTCGGGCAGCAGGGCGCGGCCCATCGCCACGGTGATCTCGCCGGGGCTCCCGTCCGCGGCGGACTTGGCGAGGTGCACCCGCTTGACGCCGCCGCGGGTGGCCACCGCGAGATCGCCCTCGCCGACCAGTCCGGCGCGCTGGAGGTAGCGGGCGAAGACGCGCACCCCGTTGCCGCACATCTCGGCGACCGAGCCGTCGCCGTTGCGGTAGTCCATGAACCACTCGGCCTCGGCGGCCATCGCGACGGCCTGAGGATGCGCCGCCGAGCGGACCACGTGCAGCAGCCCGTCGCCGCCGATGCCCGCCCGCCGGTCGCACAGCGCGGCGACCCGGCCGGGGCCGAGGTCGAGGGTGTTGCCGGGGTCCGGGACGATCACGAAGTCGTTCTCGGTGCCATGGCCCTTGAGGAAGGCGATCGACGTGCTCATGCCTCGATCGTACGGGGTCGGCGGGCGGCCCGGCGCGGGCGGCCGCGGCGGCCCCGGCCCAGCTCAGCGCAGCCGGGCCACCCGCCAGACGGCGAGCACGGTGACCGCGCCGAGGGCGAGGACGTAGCCGATGACCACGCGCCAGTCGGGGCGTCTGCCGGAGTCCGCGGGGGGCAGCCCGGGCGGGGCGAGGCCCACCCGGCGGGCGGCCATCAGGCCCCAGCCCGCGGCGCAGCAGCAGAGCAGGAGGCCGAGCATCGCCACCACCGCTCCCCCGTCGCCGAACTCGAAGGCGAGCGGGAAGGCGAACATCAGGGAGCCGACGGCGGTCAGGCAGACGACCGGGGCGAGCTGCCAGAAGCCGAGGCGGCGCTGCGGCCGCAGTTCGACCTCGACCTCCTCGGGCGCGGGCTCCTGGGCGGGGCCGTCGTCACTGACGGACGGCGCGTCCAGGTCCTCGGGCCCGTCGGGGCTGAGCTGTTCACCGCCCGGTGCGGTGTTTCGAGGGCCGGCCTCCATCGCCACGCGCCCTCCCACTCAGGACTTCACTGGTCGATCGAAGGTCGATGATGGCACGCCCGCGGGGGCCCGGATGACCGCCGGGGCGTCCCGATGCCAACGCGTGATCAGGCTGTGACCGGTCGTTCGAGCAAGGCCAGTGCGCGGCCCCCGAGTTCCCCTCGGTCGGCCGCCGCGCCGCTGAGCCAGTGCACCCGCGGATCGCGCCGGAACCAGGAGTCCTGGCGGCGCGCGAAGCGCTTGGTGGCGCGTACGGTCTCGGTGCGCGCCTCCGCTTCGGTGCACTGCCCGGCGAGGGCGGCGAGCACCTGCTGGTAGCCGAGGGCGCGGGAGGCGGTGAGCCCCTCGCGCAGCCCCCGCTCCTCCAGGGCGCGCACCTCGGCGACGAGTCCGGCCTCCCACATGCGGTCCACCCGCCGGGCGATGCGCTCGTCGAGTTCGGCCCTGGCCACGTCCACGCCGATCTGCACGGTGTCGTAGACCGCGTCGTGGCCCGGCAGGTTCGCGGTGAAGGGGCGGCCGGTGATCTCGATGACCTCCAGGGCGCGCACGATGCGGCGGCCGTTGCCCGGCAGGATCGCCTCGGCGGCCGGGGGGTCGGCGCGGGCCAGGCGGGCGTGCAGGGCGCCGGGGCCCTCGGCGTCGAGTTCGGCCTCCAGGCGGGCCCGGACGGCGGGGTCGGTGCCGGGGAAGTCGAGGTTGTCGAGGGCGCCGCGCACGTAGAGCCCGGAGCCGCCGACCAGGACGGGGGTGCGGCCCGCGGCGAGCAGCCGGTCGATCTCGGCGCGGGCCAGGCGCTGGTACTCGGCGACGCTCGCGGCCTCGGTGACGTCCCAGATGTCGAGCAGGTGGTGCGGGACGCCCCCGCGCTCCGCCTCGGTGAGTTTGGCGGTGCCGATGTCCATGCCCCGGTAGAGCTGCATCGAGTCGGCGTTGATCACCTCGCCGCCGAGTCGCTCGGCCAGGAAGACCCCGAGGTCGGACTTGCCGGCGGCGGTCGGGCCGACGACGGCGAGGACCCGGGGGGCAAAGGCTTGGTTCGTCACCCGGCCAGTTTCCCAAAGTCCCGGCCCCGGCGTGCACGGCCCTCGCCCCCGGCCGCACGGTCCGCCACCGTCACCCGGCACAGGTAGGGTGAGCAGGACATATAAGGCGTTTTCGCTCCGTTTACCCGTGGAGATCGCGGGCAGCCGGTCCGAAGGCCGAAGATCGGCCGCGAGGCATCGCAACGGCTTCCACAGCGAGGGAAGGTGACGTCATGGGCTTCATGGACAACCTCAAGGCCAAGCTCGGACCGGCGAAGGGCAAGGTCTCCGACCTCGCGCAGCAGCACGGGGGCAAGATCGACCAGGGTCTCGACAAGGCCGCCAGGGCGGTCGACCAGCGCACCAAGGGCAAGTACAGCGACAAGATCGAGACGGGTCGCAGCAAGGCCAAGGACGCGGTGGACAAGATGGCCCGCAAGGACGAGGGCGGCAGCACCCCGCCGCCTCCGCCTGCCCGGTAGCCCCTCACCGGCCTGAGCGGAACACGATGACGGGCGCACGGCGATCTGCTCGCCGTGCGCCCGTCATCGTGTTCCGCTCAGGGGCGCTCCGCTCCGAGGCTCCGGGTCAGGCGTCCGTCGTCCGTCGTCCGTCGTCCGTCGTCCGTCGTCCAGGAGGCGACCAGGTAGCCGACCCCGTACGGGGCGTCCTCGTAGAGGAGTTCACCGTGCAGGGCGGTTTCGCCGGCCGCTCCGGCGAGGACCTGCCAGGGGGCGCGGCCCGCGGCCTTCAGCTCCTGGGCGAGCTCGGCGTCGAGGGCGGCCAGCGCCTCCGCGTCCGCCCCGCCGAGCGCCCGGGCGGCGGCCGCGTCGAAGGCGGTGGCCCGCTCGTCGAGGTACCCGGGCGCCTTCAGCGTCCGGCAGGCGCTGCCCTCGCCGAGGACCAGCATCGCGAGCCGCTCGGCGCCCGCCGCCGCGCGGGCACCCGCCTCCAGGCAGCGCGGGGTCTCCAGCGGCTCCCCCACCCCGAGCCCCGCCACGGGCACGACGGCGGGGCCGTACGCGCCCAGCAGCCAGGCCCCGACCGCCAGCGAGGGCGGCAGTGCGGACCCGCCGGGCTCCCCCGCGCCGAGCTGTACCTCCAGGTCCACCCCGAACGCGCGGAAGGAGCCCCGGGTGCCCTGGGGGTGGCTGCCGCGCCGTTCCCTGTCGGCCGGGCCGAGGACGAGCAGCCGCTCGGGGCGCGCCGCGGCGAGCCGGCCGAGCGCCTCGGCGCAGGCGGCGCGCGCCGCGTCCAGTTCCGGGGCGGCGCCCGCGGCCACCTCCGGCACGAGCAGGGGTGGACCGGGGCAGACGGCGGCGGCGACAAGCATGATCCGCAGCCTAACGCGCACCCGGCCCGGACTCGCCGCCCCGCCTTTGGGCTCGGCCCAACCGCCCCGCGCCTCCCGCGAGTTCAGGAAAAGAAGCGGTACGGGTACGAGCGCCCGCCCCGCCTGCGACCGGCCCCCGGCCGCTGAGGTCCGGCGAAGGCGCCTGCGGGGCCCGGCCGGTCAGTCGCGGGCGCAGCCGCCGACGGCCGCGGGCAGCGGCTCGGGGACGCCGACCGTGGGCAGCCCGAGCATCACGCCCGCGGGCTTCGCCGCCTCGGCGGTGTTGCGCTTCTCCCAGGCGTCCCCGGCGCGGGTGCGGCGCACCTCGCGCACCGCGCCCTCGGCGAGCAGGTGGTGCGGGGCGGCGTAGGTGACCTCGACGGTGACCACGTCGCCGGGGCGCACCGGCTGCTCGGGCTTGGTGAAGTGCACGAGGCGGTTGTCGGGGGCGCGGCCGGAGAGCCGGTGGGTGGCGCCGTCCTTGCGGCCCTCGCCCTCGGCGACCATCAGCTCCAGGGTGCGGCCGACCTGCTTCTTGTTCTCCGACCAGGAGATCTCCTCCTGGAGGGCGACCAGGCGTTCGTAGCGCCGCTGGACGACCTCCTTCGGGATCTGCCCGTCCATCTCGGCGGCGGGGGTGCCGGGCCGCTTGGAGTACTGGAAGGTGAAGGCCTGGGCGAAGCGGGCCTCGCGGACCACGTGCAGGGTCTGCTCGAAGTCCTCCTCGGTCTCGCCGGGGAAGCCGACGATGATGTCGGTGGTGAGCGCGGCGTGCGGGATGGCGGCGCGCACCTTCTCGATGATGCCGAGGTAGCGCTCCTGCCGGTACGAGCGGCGCATCGCCTTGAGCACCGGGTCGGAGCCGGACTGCAGCGGCATGTGCAGCTGCGGCATGACGTTCGGGGTCTCGGCCATCGCGGCGATGACGTCGTCGGTGAAGTCGCGCGGGTGCGGGGAGGTGAAGCGGACCCGCTCCAGGCCCTCGATCCGCCCGCAGGCGCGCAGCAGCTTGCTGAAGGCCTCCCGGTCGCCGATGTCGGAGCCGTAGGCGTTGACGTTCTGCCCGAGCAGGGTGACCTCGCTGACGCCCTCGGCGACCAGCGCCTCGATCTCGGCGAGGATGTCGCCGGTCCTGCGGTCCTTCTCCTTGCCGCGCAGGGCGGGGACGATGCAGAAGGTGCAGGTGTTGTTGCAGCCGACCGAGATGGAGACCCAGGCCGCGTAGGCGCTCTCGCGGCGGGTGGGCAGCGTGGAGGGGAAGGCCTCCAGGGACTCGGCGATCTCGACCTGGGCCTCCTCCCGCACCCGGGCCCGCTCCAGGAGGACGGGGAGCTTGCCGATGTTGTGCGTGCCGAAGACGACATCGACCCAGGGCGCCCGGCCGACGATGGTCTCGCGGTCCTTCTGGGCGAGGCAGCCGCCCACCGCGATCTGCATCCCGGGCCTGGCCGCCTTCTTCGGAGCGAGCCTGCCGAGGTTGCCGTACAGCCGGTTGTCGGCGTTCTCGCGCACCGCGCAGGTGTTGAAGACGACGACATCCGCGTCGCCGTCGCTGCCCTCGGGTGCCCGGACGTAGCCCGCGCCTTCGAGCAGTCCGGAGAGCCGCTCGGAGTCGTGCACATTCATCTGGCAGCCGTAAGTGCGGACCTCGTAGGTTTTCACGCCGCTCGCCTCATCGCCTTTCACCCGTCCAGGGTAAGGGCTCGCCCGCGGTGCCCGGCCGTACGCGGGCGGCGGCACCTGAGGCCGGGATTCCGCTTCGGGGCGCGGCCCGGGTCCCGCCGCCGAGTGATCCACGTCCTAGCGCCGGGCGGGCGGCGGCCGGAAGGCTGAGGCCCGCCCGCTGCCCTCGCGGCACCGTCCCGCCCACGAAAGGCGCCGCCCGTGCGTTTGGCCCCGCAGAACCGGCGACTCCCCAGGCTTCTCCCGCGGCGCACTCCGCGGTGGGCGCGCTGGGCGGCGGCGGTGGCCGCGCTGCTGCTGCTCGCCGCCGGCGCGGACGCCTTCACCGCCCACCGCGTCGAGGACTCGATGGCCGAGGACTTCAAGGAGGCCCAGTCGCTGCCGGGCGAGCCCTCGGTGACCGTGCACGGCAGGCCGGTGCTCACCCAGCTCGCGCGGGGCAGGCTGGAGCGGGTGGAGCTGACCGCCCATGACGTGCCCGCGGGCGAGGGCGGGCGCCGGGTGCCGGTCTCCACGCTGCACGTGGAGCTGGCGGATGTGGAGCGCGGCGGTGCCGACAAGGCGCACGCGGGCTCCGCGAAGGCCGAGGCCCAGGTCTCCTGGGCGGACCTCTCGCGGGGCCTCGGGATCCGGGTCGGCCCGGGGCGGCCCGGCGCGGACGGGCGGCCCCGGGTCACCGCGACCACCCGGCTGCCCCTGCTCGGCGAGGTGTCGGTGAGCGCGGAGGTCGCCGCCTCGGGGCCGCGCTCGATCGCCTTCCGCTCGCCCGAGGTGACCTCGGGTTCGCTGCCCGGGGCCGCCGAGGGACTGCTGAGCGGCGCCCTGGAGCGCGGCCTCACCCTGGACGGGATCCCGGAGGGCCTCGCCCTGGACCGGGTCCGCACCACGGGCGAGGGGCTGACCTCCGAACTCAGCGGCGAGGACGTGACGTTCCGGCGCTCCGGCCGCGGCTGAGGCCGAAGTGCGCCCCGGCAGAGGCGACTTCGGGTCCGCTGTTCTAGGTTGAGCCCCAGTCGTCGGCCAACTCGGAGCGTTCTCATGCCACATGACCTTCCCCCGCAGGGCAGCACGGTGCCGCACTCCGCCCGGATCTGGAACTACTGGCTCGGCGGGAAGGACTGCTACGAGATCGACCAGCGGGTCGGCGACGAGATCCGCCGGGTGAACCCCGAGATCGTCGAGGTGGCGCGGGCGCAGCGGGCCTTCCTCAGCCGGGCCGTGACGCACCTCGCGGGCGAGGCGGGCGTGCGGCAGTTCCTGGACGTGGGCACCGGGCTGCCCACCCTGGACAACACCCACGACGTCGCCCAGCGGCTGGCCCCCGAGGCACGGATCGTCTACGTCGACCACGACCCGGTGGTCCTCGCGCACGCCGCGGCGCTGCTCACCAGCACCGCCGAGGGCGCCACCGACTACCTCGACGCCGACCTGCGGGACCCGGAGACCATCCTGGAGGGCGCCGCGAAGACGCTGGACTTCTCGCGGCCGGTCGCGCTGATGCTGCTCGGCATCGTGGCCCATCTGCCCGACGCGCGCGCCCACGCGGTGGTCGAGCGGCTCAAGTCCGCGCTGCCCGCGGGCAGTTACCTGGTCCTCTGCGACAGCACCGAGGAGTACAGCCCGGCGGCCATGCGGGCGATGGTCGAGGAGTGGAACCGGACCAGCGACAACCCCCGCGTCAACCGCTCCCCGGAGCAACTGGGCGCCTTCTTCTCGGGGTTCGAGGTCCTGGAACCCGGTCTGGTCCCGGTCTCCCGCTGGCGCCCGGCACCGGAGGGCACCGAACCGCCGCCGGTGGTCAGCAGCTTCGGCGGAGTGGCCCGCAAGCCCTGACGACCGGGCGGCTCGCCGGGGGGCGGTACGGACGGCGGGGGCGGCACGGACGGCAGGTGCGTACGCGCCCGCGCATCCAAGTCCCGTACCACTCAGGCGCATTGACACGGGTCCGCGTGCCCGCGGCCCCAAGTCCCGGGCCGTGCACGTGCATTGACTTCGACGACCGGGCGCACTATCCACCCGGTACCGGATCGACCCCGCAGCACGTGCGCCACCCCCGCGACGTCCCACGCCCCGCCCGTGGAGGACCCCTTGAAACGCCGCACTCTGCTCACCGCCTCGACCGCCGCCTCCGCCGCCCTCGCCGCCACGGCCGCGCCCGCGCGGGCGCACGGCGGGCGCGGCCGGACCGCCGAGACCCTGCGCACCCACAGCCGGATCCTCGGCCGCGAGGTGCTGCACGCCCTCTACCTGCCGCCGGGCTGGCGGCCGCGCGGCCGCTACCGGGTGCTCTTCCTGCTGCACGGCGGCGGGGTCGACGACCGCACCTCCTGGCTGCGCGAGGGCCGCCTCCGGCAGCTCCTGGACCGGGCGATCGCGCGGCGCCGGATCCCGCCGCTCGTGGTGGCGATCCCGGACGCCTGGCGCGATCCGTACGCGCCGAAGGAGGGCCGGCAGCTCACGTACTACATGAACGATGCCGACGGCTCCTACCGCTACGCCGACATGGTCACCGAGGAGTTCGTGCCCTACGTCGAGGAGCGGTACGGGGCCGGGGGCAGCCCCGGGCGGCGCGGGATCGGCGGTCTGTCGATGGGCGGCTTCGGGGCGCTCTCCTTCGCGCTGCGCCACCAGGGCATGTTCGCCGGGGCCTTCGGGCTGAGCGCGGCGCACCGCACCGACGCGCAGCTCGTCGCCCTGGACGCGGAGAGCTACCGGGTCCGCTTCGCCCGGGCCTGGGGCGAGGGCCTGGTGGGCGAGGAGCGGCTGAACGCCCTGTGCCGGTACTGGAGCCTGCTCGACACCATCGAGCGCACCCCCGCCGAGCAGCTGGCGCGCACCCCGTACTACCTGGACTGCGGCGCCTACGACGAGTTCTTCGAGGGCAACGCCCAGCTCCATCTCGCGCTCACCCGCAAGAAGGCGGCGCACCGCTTCCTGTCCCGCGAGGGCACCCACGACTGGGAGTACTGGACGAGCGGGCTGCCCGGCGCCCTGGACTTCCTCGCCGAGCACCTGGACTGAGGCCCGGACCGCGGGCAGCGACCGGGGGCCGCCCCTGGCCGTACGCGGGGTGAAATGGCAGGATCGCCCGCATGTTCCCGGCACTCCCCCGCGGCTCGCGCGGCCGCCTCCTGCTCGGCGCGGCCGCCTTCCTCGTGGTGGCCGCGCTGCTCGGCTGGTGGCTGGCGCCCGAGGGCGAGGACTCGCCGGGTGGTGCGGTCAGCTTCAGCACGGGGGTGGCCTCGGGCGTCTACGAGCGGTACGGGCAGCTGCTCGACGCGGCCCTGGCCGAGGACATGCCGGACCTGCGGGTCGACATGGAGCCGAGCGAGGGCTCCCAGCAGAACGTGCGGCGGGTGGCGACCGGCCAGGCCGATTTCACCATCGCCGCCGCCGACGCGGTGGAGAAGTACCGGGCGGACGACGGCCCGGGCGCCTCCCGGCTGCGCGCTCTGGCCCGGCTCTACGACGACTACGTCCAGCTGGTGGTGCCGCGCTCCTCGGAGGTCAGGGCCGCGGCCGACCTGCGGGGCAAGCGGGTCGCGGTCGGCCAGGTCGGCTCGGGGGTGCGGCTGATCGCGGACCGGGTGCTCGGCGCCGCGGGCCTGGACCCGGCGAAGGACATCAGGCCCTCGCCGCTGGCGATCACCACCATGCCGAGCGCCCTGGAGAAGGGCGAGATCGACGCCTTCTTCTGGTCCGGCGGGCTGCCCACCAACGCGGTGAAGGCCCTCTCGGAGCGCTTCGAGATCCGCTTCGTACCGCTCGGCGACCTGGTGGACGAACTGCACGCGCAGGGCGGCGCCTCCCGCTACTACCGGGGCTCGGTGATGCCCGCCGACGCCTATCCGGCCGCCCAGCAGGGCGTCGCCGTCTCCACCCTCGCGGTGGCGAACCTCCTTGTCACCACCGACCGCAGCGATCCGGCGCTGACCCAGGGCATGACCCGTACGGTGATCGACAGCCGGGACCACATCGGCTCGGTGGTGCACGCGGCGCAGCTGGTGGACCTGCGGACCGCCCCGTACACCGATCCGCTGGCCCTGCACGAGGGGGCCCGGCGCTACTACCGCTCGGTCAAGCCCTGAGCCCCTGCTCGGGTGCCGGCTCCCGCTCGGCGGGCGGCGGCGGGGCGGTGCTCTCGCGGGGTTCCAGGTGCGGCAGTTCGGCCTGGACGCTGCGTGCCGGGCCGCCGTCGAGCCGGTCGAGGAGTTCCCTGACCGCGAGGCGCCCGAAGGCCGTGGTGTCGCGGACCAGCGCGGTCAGCCTCGGATGGGTGACCCGGCACAGCGCCGAGTCGTCCCAGGCGACCACGGACAGCTCGGCGGGCAGGGCGACGCCGCGTTCGGCGGCGGCGCTGACGCCCGCGACGGCCATCACGTCGTTGTCGTAGATGATCGCGGTCGGCGGCTCGGCCGCGTCGAGGAGCCTGCGGGTGGCCGCGGCGCCCTCGGCGTCGGAGTAGTCGGTGGTGACCGAGCGGACCCCGCTCAGGCCGAGCGCGGCGGCCTCGGCGCGCAGCGAGGCGATGCGGCGCTCGGTGTGCGCGAGTCCGGGCAGGCCCGCGACATGGACGATGCGGCGGTGGCCGAGCCCGTGCAGATGGGCGAGGACGGAGGCCATCGCGGCGCTGTCGTCGGCCCAGACCGTGGAGAGCGAACCGGCGTCCTCGCCCGGGGCGGGCGCGCCGACCAGGACCGCGGGCAGGCCGAGCGAGTCGAGCAGCGCGGGGCGCGGGTCCTGGGCGCGCGGGTCCACGACCAGGACGCCGTCCACCCGTCTCTCGGCCCACCAGCGCCGCAGCAGCTCGCACTCGGCGGCGGTGTCCTCGACGACCTGGAAGAGCAGGGCGATCTTCCGGGCGGCCAGCACCTCCTGGACGCCGGAGACCAGTTGCAGGAAGAAGGATTCGACGCCGAGGGTGTGCGCGGGCCGCGCGAGGACCAGGCCGAGGGCGCCGGAGCGCTCCCCGGACAGGGCGCGGGCGGCGCTGTTGGGCTGCCAGCCGAGGTCGGCGGCGACCCGGTGGACCCGCTCGCGGGTGGTCTGCGAGACGCCGGGGCGCCCGTTGAGCGCGAAGGACACGGCGCTCTCGGAGACGCCCGCCCGGCGCGCGATGTCCTTGATGGTGGGGCGGCGCGCGGGAGTTGCCCGGGCTCCGTCGCCGGCCGGCGCTGTCATCTCGTGGGCTCCTCGGAGGTACGTCGCGGCGGTACGCGGTGGCAGGGTGCTCCGTCGGTGACCGTACGCGACACGGTCGCCGCCGGGTGCGCGGACGGTCGCGCCCGCGGGGGCCCGCCCTCCTCGCCGAACGCCTTCCAGGGTAATTGGCTAAACCGCATTACCTCCCCGCAGGTTTACCCCGGCCCGAAGTGCGCTGTCAACGCCGCCGGAGGGTGCGGCGGGCTCCCGGGGCGCCGTTCTCACCTGCACGGAGAGCACGTATCGGCGCCCTCGCGGCAAGCCCCGTACGGCATCCGGGGATTGCCGGGAACCGGCCCCGGGATGAATCCGGTATCGCCGGTCTATTGACATCTACTAAATCGCATTACTAGCGTCTGCGGCGCCACCCCAACCTGCGCGGGGAATCCGGCTCTTCACCCTGAAGATCATCGGTTTTCTCGGAATTCCCGGGCCGCGGGGAGATCTGGCCGCCGCGCTCGCCGCAGAGCCCCCGACAAGCCGAGGGGTCCGCGGCGGGAGGCCGCCGCACCACATTCCTCAGATGTTCCGGTCCGAGCAGGGAGCCGCCCCATGCGTATGTCCACTCGCGCCGCCACAGCCGCCGCTGTGGCCCTCGGCAGCGCACTCGTCCTCACGGCCTGCGGGTCCTCCGACTCGGGCGGCGGGTCCGACAGCGCCGACGGCAAGATCGAGGGCACCGTCGACTTCCAGACCTGGAACCTGAAGACCAACTTCAAGGACTACTTCCAGGGCCTCATCGCCGACTTCGAGAAGAAGCACCCCGGCACCGAGGTCAACTGGATCGACCAGCCCGCCGAGAACTACGCCAACAAGCTCAGCGCGGACGCGGCGGCGGGCGACCTGCCCGACGTGGTCAATGTGGCGCCCGACCTCGTCTACCCGCTGGCCAAGGCGGGCCTGGCGATGAACCTGGAGGAGGCCGCCGGGAAGTACAAGGGGGAGTACCTCCCCGGTGCCTGGAAGAGCCACGAACTCCCGGGCATGGACGGGGTGTACGCCTTCCCCTGGTATCTGAACACCGGCCCGATGTTCTACAACAAGAAGCTCTTCGCGGACGCCGGACTCGACCCCGAGAAGCCCCCGAAGACGTACGGCCAGCTCTTCGACTCCGGCATCGACATGGCGAAGCGGAGCAAGGGCAAGATCGCCATGCTCGCCAACATCCCCGCCGTGGAGGACTTCGGCCGCTACGGGGTGGAGCTGATGGACGAGCAGGGCGCGCAGTTCACCTTCAACGAGCCCAAGGGCGTCGAACTGGTCACCGAGTACAAGAAGTTGTACGACGCGAAGGCGCTGGACTCGCAGGCGCTGACCAACCAGGCGGAGGGCGCGGGCCGCAAGTTCCAGCAGCAGTCCATCGCGATGAACCCGGGCGGCGCGCTCGACCTGCAGAAGTACAAGAAGGAGGCGCCGAGCCTCTACAAGAACATCGGCATCACGCCCGCGGTGAACAACACCGGCAAGGACAACATGTACGTCCAGGGCCTGATGGTGAACAAGCAGAGCAAGGTCAAGCCCGCCGCGGTGGCCTTCGCGCACTTCGTGACGAACGCGAAGAACCAGATGGACTTCGCGCACGAGGTCACCGTCTTCCCCTCCACCGAGGGCAGCCTGGACGACCCCTTCTTCACCGAGGAGGACGGCACCGACGAGGGCCGGGTGAAGATCGCCGCCGCGAAGGCGATCAAGACGGCCGTCAACTACACGCCCGCGGTCTTCAGCGAGCAGATGAAGGTCGCGCTGCGCAATGAGGTCGCCAAGGCGATGCAGGGCAAGAAGAGCCCGAAGCAGGCGCTGGACGACGCGGTGGCCGAGTGCAACCGGCTGCTGAAGACGGCATGAGCCCCGCATCCGCGACCGGCCGGGCCGCCGCCCGACCCGCCGAGGCGCCCCCGCGCAAGGAGGCCCCGGCGGGCGGGCGCCCGGCCGGGGAGGGCCGCCGCCGGCGCATCCGCACCCAACTGCCCAGCACCCCCTGGCTGTTCCTCGGCCCCGGACTGCTGATCGTCGCCGGCTTCAGCCTCTACCCCTTCGTCTCCACGGTGGTCGACTCCTTCACCGACCGGCGCACGCTCATCGGCGGCCAGTACGTCGGCGGGGCCAACTACCAGGAGCTGATCCACGACGAGATGTTCTGGACCGGGCTGCGCAACAGCCTGCTCTACATGGTCGGCGTGGTGCCGCTCCTGGTGGTCCTGCCGCTGCTGCTCGCCCTGCTGGTGGCCCGGCAGATGCCCGGGATCGCCTTCTTCCGCTCCGCCTTCTACACGCCCGTGGTCGCCTCGGTGGTGGTGGTCGGACTGATCTGGGTCTGGCTGCTGGACGACCGGGGACTGGTCAACTCGGTGGTCACCGGCCTCGGTTTCGACCGGATCCCCTTCCTCAGCGACTCCGCGCTGCTGCTCGTCTCGGCGATGCTGGTCACGGTCTGGAAGGGCCTCGGCTACTACATGATCATCTACCTGGCCGCGCTGGCGAACGTGCCGCGCGAACTGCACGAGGCGGCCTCGGTGGACGGCGCCGGAGCGATCCGCCGCTTCTTCACGGTCACCGTGCCCGCGGTGCGCTCCACCATGGTCCTGGTCGGCGCGCTCTCCTCGGTCAACGCCTTCAAGGTCTTCTCCGAGGTCTATCTGATGGCGGGCCCCTCCGGCGGGCCCGGCGGCGACGACACCACCCTCGTGATGCTGATCCAGCGGACCGGCACCGGGCTCAGCGGCCGGGTCGGCTACGCCTCGGCGATCTCCGTCGTGGTCTTCGTGATCACGCTCGGCCTGATGCTGCTCGTGCTGCGCGCGAACCGCAAGGAGGACGCATGAGCACCACCGCCCCCGGCACCCCCGCCCGCGCGGAGCGCCGCCGCGCACGCCGGGCCGCCCGCCTCGCCGAGAGCGGCGGCCGACGGATGCCGCTGTGGCAGCTGGTACTGCGCTACCTGCTGCTGCTCGCCGTACTCGCCCTGATGATCGGCCCCTTCCTGTGGCAGCTGTCCACCTCGCTGAAGGGCCCCACCGAGGACATCTACAGCAAGACCCCGCAGCTGATCCCGGCCGACCCCACCTTCGACAACTATGCCAAGGTCGCCGACCTGATCCCGGTGTGGGACTTCGCCCTGAACTCGCTGAAGGTCGCCGTCACCAACGTCCTCACCAACTGCGCCGGCGCCGCGCTCGCCGGATACGCCCTGGCCCGGCTGCGCTTCAAGGGCCGCAAGGTCGCCCTGGTGGCCTTCGTGATGGCGATGCTGGTGCCGGTGGAGTCGATCATCATCGCCCAGTTCATGACGATGCGGGAGCTCCAGCTCAACAACACCCTGATCGGGGTGGTGCTGCCCGGCTGCATCGGCGCGATGAACGTCCTGCTGATGCGCAACGCCTTCGCCAACCTGCCCTACGAGGTGGAGGAGGCCGCCTACGTCGACGGGGCGAGCGCCTGGCAGCGCTTCCTGTACATCGCGCTGCCCTCGGTCAAGGGCACCCTCGCCGTCGTCGCGATCTTCGCCTTCATGGGCGCCTGGGACGACTTCCTGTGGCCGCTGATCGTCCTCAGCGACCAGCAGAAGTTCACCCTGACCATCGGCCTGGACTATCTGCACGGCGCCTTCGCGGACAACCAGCGGCTGGTCGCCGCCGGGACGATCATCGCGGTGGCCCCGCTGATCGTGCTCTTCGCCTGCCTGCAGCGCTACTTCTTCCGCGGCGTCGGCGAGGGCGCCGTCAAGGGCTGAGCCGCCCCCGCCCGACCGCCGCGCCGCCCGGCCCCGCCCCCTGCCCACCCGCTCCACCGCGCGAGGACCCCACATGCCCGACGCCGCCCGCACCCTGCGCTTCGGCGCCAACTACACCCCCACCAAGGGGTGGTTCCACCACTGGCTCGACTTCGACCTCGACGAGGTGCGCGCCGACCTGGACTCGATCGCCGCCCTCGGCCTGGACCACGTACGCGTCTTCCCGCTCTGGCCGCTGTTCCAGCCCAACCGCGCGCTCATCCGGCCGCGCGCCGTGGAGCAGCTGGTGCAGCTCGCCGACGCCGCCGCCGAACGCGGACTGGACGTCAACGTCGACGGGCTCCAGGGCCATCTGTCCAGCTTCGACTTCCTGCCCGCCTGGACGCAGACCTGGCACCGCCGCAACCTCTTCACCGACCCGGACGTGACCGGCGCCCAGGAGGAGTATCTGCGCACCCTGGCCGCCGCCCTCGCCGAGCGGCCCAACTTCCTCGGCATGACGGTCGGCAACGAGATCAACCAGTTCTCCGACGGGCCGCACCCCGACCCCGACCGCATCAGCCACCTGGAGGCCGAGTCCTGGCTGCGCCGGATGCTGGCGGCCTGCGAGAAGGGCGCCCCCGGGCGGCTGCACCTGCACGCCGAGTACGACGCCGCCTGGTACCAGGACGGCCACCCCTTCACCCCCGCGCAGGCCGCCCGCATCGGCGGGGCGACCGCCGTGCACTCCTGGGTGTTCAACGGCACCGCCCAGCGCCACGGACCCGGCGGCACGGCCACCGAGCAGCACGCCGCCTACCTCATCGAGCTGGCCCGCGCCTGGCACCTGGACCCGCACCGGCCGCTGTGGCTCCAGGAGGTCGGCGCCCCGCAGCCGCACATCCCGGCCTCCGGCGCCGCGCACTTCACCGAGGCGACCATCGACAACGCCCTGGACTGCACGGACCTGTGGGGCGTGACCTGGTGGTGCTCGCACGACGTGGACCGGGAGCTGGCCGACTTCCCGCTCCTGGAGTACAGCCTCGGACTGCTCACCAACGACCGGGCCGTCAAGCCCGCCGGAGCCGCCATCGCCCGGATCGCCGAGCGGTGGCGCGGCACCGCCCACACCCCGGCGCCCCGCACCACCGCGCTCGTCCTGGATGTCGGCGACCCGGTGGCCGCCCCGCACCGGGCCGGCTGCGCGCCCGGCGGCGCCTTCTTCGAGGCCTGGGCGCGGCTGGCCGCCGAGGGGGTGCGGCCCGCCGTCGTCCTGGCCCCGCTCGCCGAGGACGCCGCGCATCTCAGTGCCCGGGGCCTGACCGAGGTGGTCCGCCCGGAGCAGGTCGGCTGAGGCCCGGCCGACCGGAGGCGCGCCACCCGTTTCGAACCGTCCGCGGTGGGTGAGTTGTACAGCGCGCCCTCTCACCGCCCCGCCGGGCCCGCCCGGCGGCACCCGCAGCCGCCACCACACAGAATCACGGAGTGCCCATGCATGACGACCGCGGTCTGATCGAGGCCCGCCTGAACCGCGTACTCAAGGAGCGGATCCGCCCCGCCGTCTACTCGCGCTCGGTTCCGCTGACCGTCGAGGCGTGGGTCGCCCCGGGCGAACCGGTCCCGGTGGCCGAGGGGCTTGCCGCCGCCCACACCCCGGTCGCGGTCGGCGACGCCTGGGGCGCGCCCTGGGCCACCACCTGGTTCAAGGTGACCGGCACCGTCCCGAAGGAGTGGGCGGGCAGCACCGTGGAGGCCGTACTCGACCTCGGCTTCGACGAGAAGATGCCCGGCTTCCAGTGCGAGGCCCTGGTCTACACACCCACCGGGGAGCCGGTGAAGGGGCTCAACCCGCGCAACCAGTGGGTGCGGGTGGGCGCGCCGGTCTCCGGCGGCGAGCAGGTGGAATGGCACCTGGAGGCCGCCTCCAACCCGGTCATCCTGGACTACCACCCCTTCGTGCCGACCCCGCTCGGCGACAAGGACACCGCGGGCAGCGAACCCCAGTACCGCCTCGCGCGGATGGACCTCGCCGTCCTGGAGACCGAGGTCTGGGAGCTGGTCGTCGACCTGGAGGTCGCCGGTGAGCTGATGCACGAACTCCCCCTGGACAGCGGGCGCCGCCACGAGCTGCTGCGCGCCATCAGCCGCGCCCTGGACCTGGTGGACCTCCAGGACGTGCCCTCCTCGGCGGCCGCCGCCCGCGCCCAGCTGCAGGAGGTGCTCTCCTCCCCCGCCGACGCCTCCGCGCACCGCATCAGCGCGGTCGGCCACGCGCACATCGACTCGGCCTGGCTGTGGCCGCTGCGCGAGACCGTCCGCAAGGTCGCCCGTACCGCCTCGAACATGACCTCGCTCCTGGAGGACGAGCCGGAGTTCGTCTTCGCGATGTCCCAGGCGCAGCAGTTCGCCTGGATCAAGGAGCACCGGCCCGAGGTCTACGCCAAGGTCAAGAAGGCCGTCGCCGAGGGCAGGTTCGTGCCCGCGGGCGGGATGTGGGTGGAGTCGGACACCAATATGCCCGGCTCGGAGGCGATGGCCCGGCAGTTCGTGCACGGCCGCCGCTTCTTCCTGGAGGAGTTCGGCGTCGAGAACGACGAGGCCTGGCTGCCGGACACCTTCGGCTTCGCCGCGGGGCTCCCGCAGATCATCAAGGCGGCCGGGGCGAAGTGGCTGCTCACCCAGAAGATCTCCTGGTCGCAGATCAACAAGTTCCCGCACCACACCTTCCAGTGGGAGGGCATCGACGGCACCCGGATCTTCACCCACTTCCCGCCCGTCGACACCTACAACTGCTCGATGCAGGGCAGCGAGATCGCGCACGCCGCGCGCAACTTCAAGGACAAGGGCAAGGCCCGCCACTCCCTCGCGCCGACCGGCTGGGGCGACGGCGGCGGCGGCACCACCCGCGAGATGATCGCCAAGTCCCGCCGCCTGGCCTCCCTGGAGGGCTCCGCGACCGTCGAGTGGGAGGCCCCGGCCGCCTTCTTCGCCAAGGCCGAGGCCGAGTACCCGGAGCCCCCGGTGTGGGTGGGCGAGCTGTACCTGGAGCTGCACCGGGCCACCCTCACCAGCCAGGCCAAGACCAAGCAGGGCAACCGGCGCAGCGAGCACCTGCTGCGCGAGGCCGAGCTGTGGGCGGCGACCGCGGCCGTGCGCACCGGCTTCACCTACCCGTACGAGGACCTGGACCGGATCTGGAAGACGGTGCTGCTGCACCAGTTCCACGACATCCTGCCCGGCTCCTCCATCGCCTGGGTGCACCGCGAGGCCCGGGCCACCTACCGGAAGGTCGCCGAGGAGCTCGACGCGATCGTCGACGCCGCGCAGCGGGTGCTCGCCGGTGACGCCGCGGCCGGCACCGAGCTGGTCTTCAACGCCGCCCCGCACACCCGCTCCGGCGTCGGCGCGGGCGGCGCGGGCCCGCTGGCCGCAGCACCGGGGCAGGTCACCGCGAGCCCCCGCGAAGGCGGCGGGCACGTCCTGGACAACGGACTGCTGCGGGTGGGCATCGACGCCCGCGGACTGATCGTCTCCGTGTACGACATCGCCGCCGCCCGGGAGACCGTGGCCCCCGGCAAGGCCGCGAACCTGCTCCAGATCCACCCGGACTTCCCGAACATGTGGGACGCCTGGGACGTGGACGAGTTCTACCGCAATGTCGTCACCGACCTCACCGAGGCCGAGTCGGTCACCCTCACCGAGGAGCCCGGCGCGGCGGCGGTGCGCGTGGAGCGCGCCTTCGGCGACTCGCGGGTGAGCCAGGTGCTGCGGCTCGCCGCGGGCAGCAAGCGCCTGGACATCGACACCGAGGTCGACTGGCACGAGACGGAGAAGTTCCTCAAGTCCGCCTTCCCGCTCGACCTGCACGCCGACCGGTACGCCGCCGAGACCCAGTTCGGCCACCTGTACCGGCCCACCCACACCAACACCAGCTGGGAGGCGGCCAAGTTCGAGGCCTGCCAGCACCGCTTCGTGCACCTGGAGGAGCCCGGCTGGGGCGTCGCCCTGGTCAACGACTCCACCTACGGGCACGACGTGACCCGCACCGTGCGCCCCGAGGACTCCGGCACCACCACCACGGTCCGCGTCTCCCTGCTGCGCGCGCCCCGCTTCCCCGACCCGGAGACCGACCAGGGCGTGCACCGCTTCCGGCACGCCCTGGTGCCCGGCGCCACGGTCACCGACGCGGTGCGCGAGGGCTACGGCATCAACCTGCCCGAGCGCCGGGTCACCGGCGAGGCGGAGGTCGCGCCGCTGGCGGTGAGCGAGAACGAGGCCATCGTGGTCAGCGCGGTCAAGCTGGCCGACGACGGCTCCGGCGATGTGGTCGTCCGCGTCTACGAGGCCGCGGGCGGCCGGGCCACCGGCACCCTGCGCCTCGGCTTCGGGGCCGCCTCCGCGGTCGCCACCGACCTCCTGGAGCGCCCGCTCGCCGAGGCCCCCGCGTACCCGGTCCAGGACGGCGGCGTCGCGCTCTCGCTGCGCCCCTTCCAGCTGGTCACGCTGCGGCTGGCGCGGCAGGGCTGAGCGGGGGCGGCCGAGGGGTCACCGCTTCGGGCACGTCGGCCGCGCCGGGGGTTTCCTGGCGCGGCCGACGTGCGTCCTGGGTGCGTACGGGCGGGGTGCGCCCGGGACGTGCTGTGCCGAGGGCGGGGCACGTCGGTGCACTGCGAACGGCGTGGGGGGACTCCGGCGCGGGAGCCGTGCCGTGTACCGCGTACCGCCCCGTCAGCTCCCCGGCCCGCTGCGCGGGAGGCTGACGGTGACCTCCAGGCCCGAGGGCTCGCGGCGGGCGAAGGAGAGCGAGCCGCCGCCCGCGGCGAGCAGGGCCCGGGTGATCGACAGGCCGAGGCCCGAGCCCTTGATGTTCTGGTGCCTGCCGCTGCGCCAGAACCGGCCGCCGATACGGGCGAGTTCGTCCTCGGTCAGGCCCGGCCCCTCGTCCGCCACCACGATCGTGGACGTGTCCTGCTCCCCGGCGACCGCGACGGTGACCCCGCCGCCCTCGGGCGTGAACTTCACCGCGTTGTCGATGACGGCGTCCAGGGCGCTGGAGAGGGTCACCGGGTCCGCCCAGGCGGTGACCGCCGGGCAGTTGCCGCTGAGCGTCACGCCCTTGGCCTCGGCGGCGGCCCGCCAGGACTCGACGCGCTCGGCGGCCAGTTCGCCGATGTCGGTGAGCCGCAGATCGGCCGGGGCGTGCTCGGCGAGCGCGAGGTCGAGCAGATCGTCGAGGACCTGGGCGAGCCGCTTGCCCTCGGCGCGCACCGAGGCGATCTCCTCATTGCCCTCCGGGAGTTCGAGGGCGAGCAGCTCGATCCGCAGCAGCAGCGCGGAGAGCGGATTGCGCAGCTGGTGCGAGGCGTCCGCGACGAAGGCCCGCTGCTGCTCCAGGACCTCCTCGACATTGCCCGCCATCTCGTTGAAGGAGCGCGCCAGGCGCCGCAGTTCGGGCGGGCCCCCGGCCTCGGCGACCCGCGACTTCAGCCGCCCGGTCGCGATGTCGTGGGTGGTCGCGTCGAGGACCCGTACCGGCCGCAGCACCCAGCCCGTCAGGCGCAGCGCCGCGCCCACCGCGAGCAGCATCGCCGCGGCCTCGCCCGCGCAGATCAGCAGCCAGGCGCGCAGGGTCTTGGCGCGCATCTCCCCGGTCGGCGAGTCGGTCATCACCACCGCGACCACATCGCCGTCGCGCACCACCGGGGAGGCCACGATGAGCCGCCCGCCGCGCTGCCAGGGCCACACCTGCGCCGGGTCGTGGCCGGGCCGCGAGAGCAGCGCCTCCCGGAAGGCCTCCCGCGCCTCGCCCTCGCCGGGCAGGTACCAGAACTCGGGGGCGTGGGCCATCGCCTCGTCGTCGCGGTAGAAGACGCCGGCCCGGATCCCGTAGACCTCGTAGTAGCGGGAGAGCTCCTTCTGCAGGGTCTCCTGCCGCTCGTCCTTGGTGGTCAGCCGGGAGCCCCCGGACCGCTTGGTGACGTACTGGGCGAGGGAGGCGAAGCGGGCGGTGTCGTCGATGCGGTCGACGACCACCTCCTGCTGCCGGGCCGCCGCCACGCTCACCGCGAGCGGGAAGCCCAGGGCGAGCAGCACACCCGCCATGAGCACGATGAGCAGCGGGAGAAGACGTGACCGCACCCGCGGCCCTACCCGGCCGGCGCGACGAGCCGGTAGCCGACCCCGCGCACCGTCTCGATCAGCGCGGGCATCCGCAGCTTGGAGCGCAGCGAGGCCACATGCACCTCCAGGGTGCGCCCGGTGCCCTCCCAACTGGTGCGCCAGACCTCGCTGATGATCTGCTCGCGCCGGAAGACCACCCCGGGCCGCTGCGCGAGCAGGGCGAGCAGGTCGAACTCCTTGCGGGTCAGCTGCACCGCGTCGCCGCCGACGCAGACCTGCCGGGTGGGCAGCTCGATGTGCACACTGCCGAGGGTGAGCACCTCCTCGGCGGCGGCCCCCTCGCTCTCCTCGGAGACATGGCGGCGGCTGACGGCGTGGATACGGGCGAGGAGTTCCCCGGTGTCGTAGGGCTTGACCACGTAGTCGTCGGCGCCGAGGTTGAGCCCGTGGATCCGGGAGCGGACGTCGGCCCGCGCGGTCACCATGATCACGGGGGTGCCGGTGCGCTTGCGGATCTTCCCGCAGACCTCGAAGCCGTCCTGGTCGGGCAGCCCGAGGTCGAGCAGCACCACGCCGAAGGGCGGCACCATGCCGTCGGGGTCGGGCAGCAGGGCCCGCAGGGCCTCCTCACCGCTGCGCGCGTGGACGACCTGGAAGCCGTGCCGGGCGAGCACCGCCGAGAGCGCCGCCGCCACATGGTCGTCGTCCTCGACGAGCAGCAGTCTCACCTGTCCCCCTTCACCTGGCTTTCGCCTGGCTTCACCTGCGGGCCGCACCGAAACGCACCGCCCGCGCCCGCCTGCGAGCCCCCGATGTCGCCCGTTCGAGGTAATCCCCCCGGCCGTCGGAGCACATTTGGGTGCTCATCAGAGCAATCCATCCCCATCGCGGGCGCCCCGTCAAGGGAAGTCCCCGCGGCCCCGGCATCCGTTATCCAGCCGGTACGCGCCGCCGCGGCCGCGCTCACACCCGGTGCCCGCCCGAGGCCGGATCGTTATGCTCAATTCTCCCTCAGATGTAATGACGCTGCTCCGGCGGCGTCACTAAGGTCCTCGCAACCGAGGAGGACGGAGCAAGTAGCGGATGACCCACGTATCGGTGGCCAAGGACAGTGTTCCCGCGGCCGACGAACTGGTGGTGCTGAGCAGCGTCAACAAGCACTTCGGTGCGCTGCACGTCCTCCAGGACATCGACCTGACGATCACCCGGGGCGAGGTGCTGGTCGTCATCGGGCCCTCGGGTTCCGGCAAGTCGACGCTGTGCCGCACGATCAACCGCCTGGAGACGATCGACTCCGGCTCGATCACCATCGACGGCAAGGCACTGCCCGCGGAGGGCAAGGCCCTCGCCCGGCTGCGCGCCGACGTCGGCATGGTCTTCCAGTCGTTCAACCTCTTCGCGCACAAGACCGTCCTGGAGAACGTCACGCTCGGCCAGCTCAAGGTCCGGCGCACGGACAAGAAGGCGGCCGAGAAGAAGGCCCGCGAACTGCTCGACCGGGTCGGCGTCGCCTCGCAGGCGGACAAGTACCCGGCGCAGCTCTCCGGCGGCCAGCAGCAGCGCGTGGCGATCGCCCGCGCACTGGCCATGGGCCCCAAGGTGATGCTCTTCGACGAGCCCACCTCGGCCCTGGACCCCGAGATGATCAACGAGGTCCTGGAGGTCATGCAGCAGCTCGCCAGGGACGGCATGACGATGGTCGTGGTGACCCACGAGATGGGCTTCGCCCGCTCGGCCGCCAACCGCGTCGTGTTCATGGCGGACGGCCGGATCGTGGAAGAGGCCACCCCGGACCAGTTCTTCAGCAACCCGCGCAGTGACCGGGCGAAGGACTTCCTCTCCAAGATCCTGCACCACTGAGGCGTGGCGCGTTCCGCGCGCCCCCTCCCGCTCGGCTTTCCTTGCCTCCACGCCACGAGGCGCCGAATCAAAGGATGTTCACCATGAAGCTCCGCAAGGTCACCGTCGCCGCCGCCACCGTGCTCGCCCTGACCGGCACCGCCACGGCCTGTTCCAACGACAAGGGCTCCGACGAGGGCAAGATCACCGTCGGTATCAAGTACGACCAGCCCGGCATGGGCCAGAAGACGCCGGGCGGCGACTTCGCCGGTTTCGACGTGGATGTCGCCACCTACATCGCCGAGCAGCTCGGCTACAAGAAGGGCGACATCACCTTCAAGGAGACCAAGACCCCCGACCGTGAGAACGCGCTCAAGAACGGCGACGTGAAGTTCATCGTCGGCACCTACTCGATCACCCCCGAGCGCGACGCCCAGGTCGACTTCGCCGGACCGTACTTCCTGGCCCACCAGGACCTGCTGGTGCGCTCCGACTCCGACGTGAACAAGGGCACCGACCTCAACGGCAAGACGCTGTGCTCGGTCTCCGGTTCGACCTCGGCGCAGAACGTGCAGAAGAAGATCGCCCCCAAGGCCCAGCTCAAGCGCTACAACACGTACTCCGAGTGCGTGTCCGGCCTCAACAGCGGCGCCGTGGACGCGATGACCACCGACGACTCGATCCTCGCCGGGTACGCCGCGCAGAAGCAGAACAAGGGCAAGTTCAAGCTGCTCGGCCTCAAGCTCAGCAACGAGAACTACGGCGTCGGCGTCAAGTCGGGCGACAAGGCCACCAAGGAAAAGATCAACAAGGCCATCGAGAAGATGGTCTCCTCCGGCGCCTGGGAGAAGGCCGTCAAGGCCAACCTCGGCCCGGCCGACTACGAGAACGAGCCGGCCCCGAAGATCGGCGAGATCAAGAAGTAAGTCCAGGTGCGGGGTGCCGCGCGGTGACGCGGCACCCCCATTCCTTCCACTGACGCGGAAGCGCGGGAGATCGTGTTCGACTTTCTTGATGGCTACGACGTGCTCGGGGCGTTCTGGAAGACCATCCAGCTGACGTTCTTCTCCGCCGTCGGCTCCCTGATCTGGGGCACCCTGCTGGCGGCGATGCGGGTCAGTCCGGTCCCGCTGATGCGCGGATTCGGGACGGTGTACGTGAACGTCGTCCGGAACATCCCGCTGTCCGTGATCATCGTCTTCACCTCGCTCGGCCTCGCCGACGTCTTCGCGGTGACGATGGGCGCGGGCGGCAACGTCGACACCCTGGCCTTCCGGCTCTCCATCCTGGGCCTGACCGCCTACACCTCGGCCTTCGTCTGCGAGGCCGTGCGTTCCGGCATCAACACCGTCCATCTCGGACAGGCCGAGGCGGCCCGGGCGATCGGGCTCAGCTTCTTCCAGGTACTCACCCTGATCGTCCTCCCGCAGGCCTTCCGCGCGGTCATCGGCCCGCTGGCCAACGTCCTAATCGCGCTGACCAAGAACACCACCGTCGCCGCCGCCATCGGTGTCGCGGAAGCCGCGTACCTGATGAAGGAAATGATCGAGAACGAGGCCCAGACGGTCCTCATCGGCCTGGTCTTCGCCTTCGGCTTCGTGGTCCTGACCCTCCCCATGGGCCTGTTCCTCAACTGGCTCGGCAAGCGCCTGGCGGTGAAGCGATGAGTTCCGTCCTCTACGACACACCCGGCCCCCGGGCCCGGATCCGCAACCGGATCATCACGGTCGTCTTCCTCGCCCTGCTCGCCCTGGTCCTGTGGTGGGCCTGGGAGCAGATGGACCAGAAGAAGCAGCTCGACTGGTCGCTCTGGAAGCCTTTCACCACGTCCGAGGCCTGGACCACGTATCTGCTGCCGGGTCTCGCCAACACGCTCAAGGCCGCCGCGCTCTCCATGGTGATCGCCCTGCCGCTCGGCGCCCTCCTCGGCATCGGCCGGCTCTCCGACCACCGCTGGATCCGGGTGCCCGTCTCCGCCGTGGTGGAGTTCCTGCGCGCCATCCCCGTCCTGCTGATGATGCTCTTCGCCTACCAGCTGTACGTGAACGCGGGCAACATCAGCAGCGAGGACCGGCCCTTCTACGCCGTGGTCACCGGACTCGTCCTCTACAACGCCTCGGTCCTCGCCGAGATCGTCCGGGCCGGCATCCTCGCGCTGCCCAGGGGACAGACCGAGGCGGCCCAGTCGGTCGGCCTGCGCAAGGGCCAGACCATGCGCTCGGTGCTGCTGCCGCAGGCCGTCACCACGATGCTCCCGGCCATCGTCAGCCAGCTCGTCGTGATCGTGAAGGACACCGCCCTCGGTGGCGCCATCCTGACCTTCGACGAGCTCCTGAACTCCAGCAAGACGCTGGCCTCGAACTACACCAACATGGTCCAGGCCCTCACCGTGGCCGCCGTCATCTACATCATCCTGAACCTCCTCCTGACGACCTTCGCCTCCTGGCTGGAAGGCTGGCTCCGAGGCAGCAGGCGCAGCACCGGCGCGGTCCTCGGCGCGGACGCCGTGGAGGACATCAACGCCCCCGGCAAGAGCGCCGACCTCCCGCACAACACAGGGGAGGGCGGCGGCGCCGGTGGCGGCGGACGCTAGAGCCTCTCATCCGGATCAGGCCGGACTCGCGGCGGCCGGTCCCGGCTCCCTGATCCCGCCGGATCCGGCCTGATCCGGACGCAAGCCCCCGGGCCAGGGCTCTTAGGCGGCCCGGATGAATTGATCCGACTCGGAGGCAGTGGCATGATCGCCACTGCCTCCGTCGCTTGACGCGGACACCCGCAATAGGTTGCATACGTTCTGTGATCGCCTCCCCTCCGCCAGATGACTCCTCCTGCGCTCGGCACAGGACTCCGCTCCGGAACGGGGACGCCACGCCGTGGATCCGGTGATCATCGTGGGAGCCGGGCCCGTCGGGCTCACGCTCTCCCTCGCCCTCGCGAGGCACCACGTCCCCTCGGTGCTCCTGGACGAGAGCCCCGGAACGGCCACCGGCCGCCCCGCCCGCAGCGCCGTCCTCCACGAGGACACCGCCGCGCTCGTCACCCGGCTCACCGGGAGAGACCTCTCCGCCGCCGGCTGCCGCCTCACCGGCTGGCGCTCGATGCGGCGCAAGCAGGAAGTACGCCATGTCACGTTCGGTGACGAGGATCCCGCGCCCCTGCACCTCGCCCAGGACGCCCTGACCACGGCACTGCGCACCGCCGTCGCCCGCGAACCCCTGATCGAGGTCGCCGTCGACAGCAGGCTCGACGCCCTGGAGCAGGAGAAGAACGGCGTCAGCGCCCACACCCGGGGCCGCACCGCCACCTGGTGGCGCGGCAGCCACCTCGTCGGCTGCGACGGCCCCCGCTCGACCGTACGCAAACTCGTCGGTGTCCGCTTCCCCGGCCGCACCGCCGTGGAACGCCACGCCGTCGCCGCCCTGCGCACCGAACTCCCCTGGCAGGACGAGGCCTTGCTGCACCGCTCGCCCCCCTGGCGCGGCGAGAGCGCGGAGATCTCGGCCCGCCCACTGCCCGGCGGCGTCTGGCGCCTGGACTGGCTGCTCGCCTCCCGCGAGGAACTGGTCACCCCCGAATCCCTGCTCACCCGCGTACGGTCCACCCTCGCGGGCTGGACCGGCGGCGAGACCCCGCCCTACGAACTCCTCGACACCGGGGTGCACGCCGTCCACCACCGGCTCGCCCGGCGCTGGCGCGTCGGCCGGGTCTTCCTCGCGGGCGACGCGGCCCACCTGCTCGGCGCGCTCGGCACCCACGGGCTCGACGAAGGCCTGCGCGACACCGGCAACCTCGCCTGGAAACTGGCCCTGGCCTGGCACCACGGCGCCCGCGAAGCCCTGCTCGACAGCTACCAGACCGAACGCAGAGCCGCGCTCTCCGCCCGCCTGCGCGCCGCCGACCAGGCCCTGCCCCTGCTGCGCGGCACCGGCGGCCTGCGCGCCCTGATGCCCGGCAGCACCCGCGGCCAGGACGCGCTGCTCGCCGACGGCCACCTCGGCCAGGGCGCCCTCGGCTCCCCCGGCACCTACGCCAACTCCCCGCTCACGCCCCCGAGTTCACCCGCCCTCACGGTGGTCGGCACGGCGCCCGGGGCCCCGGTGACGGACGTACGGGTCACCGCCGAGGACGGCACCTTCGTCCAGCTCCGCGACCGCCTCGGCCACAGCACCCTCCTCGTCCTCCTCGTCGCCCCCGGCACCGGCGTCTGGGACCGGCGCCACTGGCAGAGCGCGGGCCTGATGCCCCGCCTCGCCGCAGCCGTCGAGTCGCTGCCCGCCCCGGCCGAACTCCTCGTCGCCGAGGACTACCCCGGCGCCGCCGCGCACACCGTCCTGCTCATCCGACCCGACGGCCACCTGGCCACCGCCTTCGGAGGCGTCCACCCCCGCGCACTGCGGGAGGCGGCCGAGCGGGTCCTCGGGATGGGGCCTGCTGCCGAGACAGAGGGGGGCGAGGCTACGGCGGAGGGGGCCTCTGCGGGGAAGGCCGGGGGCGGTACGGAGGAGGGGGCTCAGGGCGGCGGGTCCGTGCGCGCGGAGGCGCGGGGCAGGGGCCGGTCCGGGTCCGAAGAGCTTGGCGGTACCGCGGCGGCAGGCAGCGAGGTGCCGGGGGCGGACGCGCGGGTCAGGGCGGGGCTGGGGTCGTTAGGGCACGCGGACGGGATGGGTCCGGCGGGTACGCGCGGCGGCAGCGGAGGGCGCGGCGGAGAGGGTGGGGGCGGCGAGAATCGTGGAAGCGCTGGGGAGCGTTCCGGGGGCGGAGTCGTCGGCGAGGGACCGCCGCGGGAGGGCGGTGAGCGCGTGAGGATGCCGCGCCCGGCGCCCGGGCCCCCGGAGGCCGCGCGCGGCAATCGGCACGGGGAGTCAGGGCGCTGAGGAGCAGGGCCTCGCGGGGGCGAGTCGGGCACGGTGCGTAAGCAGGGTGCGTGAGGGGCGGCTCGTGAGAGGGCGGCTCGTGGTGGGGTGCTGTGTGCGGTTGACGCGGTGCTGGATGCGTGGGGTGTGGATGCGTGGGGTGTGGGTGCGTGAGGTGCTGGATGCGGTGTGGCCGAGCGCCGCGGTCGCGTCAGCTGAGAACTGTGTCGCGTTCCACGCGTGACGCGGCGATTCCTCCGCCCCGCCCTGTGCCCGCCCTCCGGTGTCTACTACCTGGACAGTGAGTTGACCCTCCGTGGCGCACATGGTGTACTCCGGACCATGAGCGATACACATGTGCGCCTCTGGCGGCGGGTCCATATGGACCTCGTCCGCTACGCAGGCTGCGTGTGTCGCCCGTCCTGTTGATCTCGCATTGACCTCCTCACGCCGCATGTCCCGCTGCCCGGGTGCGCGCAGCCTCTGTGCCGAAAGCACCGCCGGGCACGCCGCGACGTGAGACTCCAGCGAATATCCAGGACGGCCCCCTGTGTCACAACCTGTTACCTCCGCGCCCGCTGTCGTTGCGCCCGCCGCCCCGGCCGAGCCCGCTCCCTCCACGGCTCAGCCCGCTGCCTCGGACCCATCGGCGCCCTCCCCAGAAGCCCTGATTCCGGCGGCTCCCCCGCAGGCGGCCGCCCCTCTCTCGGCGCCCAGCCCCGAGGTCCCCACCACCTCCACGCCGCAAGGGCACTCCCCGGAGGCACCTGATCCCCAACAGCTGCTCGACTTCGTCCGCCGCGCGGCAACCGACGCCGAGCTGGTCGCCTCCCTCCCCCTGGACCCGGAGGAGAGGACCTGGCTCCGTCTGGAGGGTCCCGGCGGCAGCGAGGCCTGGCTGATCGGCTGGCCGCCCGGCACGGGCACCGGCTGGCACGACCACGCCGAGTCCTTCGGCGCCTTCATCGCGGCCTCCGGCGAACTCACCGAGAACTCCCTGGCCGTACGCCTCCCCACCGACGGCTGGAAGACCCTCGAACTCGCCGAGGGCGTCGACCGGCACCGCACCATCGCGGCAGGCAAGGGACGGTTCTTCGGGCAGCAGCACGTGCACGAGGTCCTCAACGAGACCACCGAGCACGCCGTCTCCGTGCACGCCTACTACCCGCCCCTGCCGCATCTGCGTCGCTACAGCCGCAGCGGTCCCGTTCTGCGGCTCGAACAGGTCGAGCGTCCGGAGGACTGGCAGTGAGCGAGCGGGACGAGGCCGAACAGATCTCCATCGACGACCACCTGGAACGCGTACGCACGGGGCTGGACCGCGTCGATGCCGCGACCGCCCATCAGGCCGCCGCCTCGGGCAACGCCGTCCTCGTCGACATCCGCTACCAGGCCCTGCGCGAGCGCGACGGTCTGATCCCCGGCGCCCTGGTCGTCGAGCGCAACGAGCTGGAGTGGCGCCTCGATCCCCGCGGCAGCCACCGGCTCCCCGAAGCGACCGGCCACGACCTGCATATCGTCGTCCTCTGCAACGAGGGCTACGCCTCCAGCCTCGCCGCCGCCTCCCTCCAGCAACTGGGCCTGCACCGCGCCACCGACCTCATCGGCGGCTTCCAGGCCTGGCGCAAGGCGGGACTTCCGGTGGACCAGCCGGGGGCGTAGGGGCGGCGGGGGCGTGAGGGCGGCGGCTTGAGTCGGTCTGGGGCGGTGGGCCTTTGGTCCGGCTGGGTGGGCCGGGGGGGTAACGGGCTTTCAGTTCTTGTGTCGTTGGGGTGGGGCCCCCTCCCCCCCCCCCCCACCCCGCCTCCCCCCCACTCCCTCAGCCAGCCGCCCCCACAACCCTCATAACCCCCACGCCCACACCCCCACCCAGCCCCCGAGCCGAGCCCACCCAAGCCGGCCCACCCCCGCGCCCAACGCCCTCGCACCCCTCCGAGCACAGCTGCTACGGTGGCGGACGTTCGTGTACGCATCGGATAGCGGATGAAGACCCTGAAGGAGGTGAGGTTGATGACCGCGCTCAAGGCCCCTGCCCTGTGCGGCGCCCGCGTCCTCCTCACGTCCCGGGCCATGGCCTGACCGCATCCTGATCCGCCTCGCTGAGAGCGTGAGCTCGCGAGTCCCACACGAACTCAGATGAAACGGACCTTCATCCCGTCATGAGCACTGCTCCGTCCTTTTCCTGGACCACTCGCGCGGAGACCGACACAGACCTCCCCGCGATCCGCGAGACCGTACTCGCGGCCTTCGACACCCCGCTCGAAGCCGATCTCGTCGACGCCCTCCGGACCGACCCGGCGTGGATCGACGGCCTGTCCCTCGTCAGCACCACTGCCGAAGGCCGAGTCGTCGGCCATGCGCTGCTGACGCGCTGCCATATCGGCGACACCCCGGCCCTGTGCCTGGCTCCGGTCGCCGTTCTCCCCGACCACCAGAGGACCGGGGCAGGTTCGGCGGTCATCCGCGCCGCACTCAAGGCCGCCAAGGACAGAGGCGAGCGCTTCGTCACCGTCCTCGGGCACCCGGAGTACTACCCCAGGTTCGGCTTCACCCGGGCCTCCCAGTACGGCATCGGCCTCAGCTTCGAGGTCCCCGACGAGGCACTGATGGCGCTCACGCTCGACGCGGACCATCCGCTGCCCCGCGGCACCATCCGCTACGCGGCACCCTTCGGCGTCTGACCTACGCCCACCCGTAGACCCGCTGTGCGCGGGACGCACCGCGTTCCCCGCACAGCGGCTGCGGCTGCGGCTGCGGCTGCGGCTGCGGCTGCGGCTGCGGCTGCGGCTGCGGCCCAGCGTTCTCGGTGAAGGGATGGGGCAAGCCCGAGCACTCTGCCCGGCTTCCCCGACCCCGCCGCGACGCGGCCACGGTCAGAACCCCTCTTCGTCCAACTCCCCCACGTCTTCCCCCTCTTGTTCCAGTGCTTCGCGCACCACCTTCAGCGCGAGCCCCTGCGAGTACCCCTTGCGGGCGAGCATTCCCGCGAGGCGGCGGAGGCGCTTGTCCCGTTCGAGGCCGCGGGTGGACCGCAGCTTGCGGGCCACCAACTCGCGGGCCCTCTCCTCTTCCTGCTCCGCGTCCACCTGCCCCACGGCTTCCTCGATCACCGTGGAGTCGACGCCCTTGGTACGGAGTTCCTGGGCGAGGGCGCGCCGGGCGAGACCGCGCCCATGGTGGCGTGACTCGACCCAGGCGTCGGCGAAAGCGCCGTCGTTGATCAGGCCGACGTCCTCGAAGCGGGCGAGCACCTCTTCGGCGGCCTCTTCCGCGATGCCGCGTTTGCGCAGTGCTTCGGCGAGTTGTGCCCGTGTGCGCGGGGTCCCGGTGAGCAGGCGCAGACAGATCGCCCTCGCCTGCTCCACCGGGTCCCCTGGGGGCGCCCCCTTCTCGGCCCTCGACGAGGAAGGGGCGCTGTCCTGATGGCCGCCCGGACGTCGTCCCGCCCGCCTCCCCGCACGCCCCCGTCGGCCAGGGCCGTCGTCGTACGGGTCGGCGTCGGTGTACGCGCCGCGTCCGGTGCTCGGGACGCTTTCGTTCCCCTGGCCGCTTCGCCCGTCTTCAGCCGGGGGCTCGGGCCAGTCGGTACGCCGCGTCACGGATCAGCTCTTGGCCGTCGCGGCCTTGGGCTTGGTGGCCTTTGCCGCCGGGGCGGGCACGGTCTTCGGGGCCTCCGTCACGGGAGCGGTCACGGCGGCGTCGGCGCCGGGCTCGGCCGCGGGCTCCGCCAGGGTGACGCCGACTCCCAGCTTCTCCTTGATCTTCTTCTCGATCTCGTTGGCCAGGTCGGGGTTGTCCTTGAGGAAGTTGCGGGCGTTCTCCTTGCCCTGGCCGAGCTGGTCGCCTTCGTAGGTGTACCAGGCGCCGGCCTTGCGCACGAAGCCGTGCTCCACGCCCATGTCGATCAGGCCGCCTTCGCGGCTGATGCCGTGGCCGTACAGGATGTCGAACTCGGCCTGCTTGAAGGGCGGGGCGACCTTGTTCTTGACGACCTTGCAGCGGGTGCGGTTGCCGACCGCGTCCGTGCCGTCCTTGAGGGTCTCGATGCGGCGGATGTCGATGCGCACCGAGGCGTAGAACTTGAGGGCGCGGCCACCGGTCGTGGTCTCCGGGGAACCGAACATGACGCCGATCTTCTCGCGGAGCTGGTTGATGAAGATCGCGGTCGTCTTGGACTGGTTGAGGGCGCTGGTGATCTTCCGCAGCGCCTGGCTCATCAGGCGGGCCTGGAGGCCCACATGGGAGTCACCCATCTCGCCCTCGATCTCGGCCCGGGGGACGAGCGCGGCGACGGAGTCGATGACGATGAGGTCCAGGGCGCCGGAGCGGACCAGCATGTCCGTGATCTCCAGGGCCTGTTCGCCGTTGTCGGGCTGGGACAGGATGAGGTTGTCGATGTCGACGCCGAGCTTCTTCGCGTACTCGGGGTCGAGTGCGTGCTCGGCGTCGACGAACGCCACCTGGCCGCCCGCCTTCTGGGCGTTCGCCACCGCGTGCAGGGTCAGGGTGGTCTTACCGGAGGACTCCGGTCCGTACACCTCGACGACTCGGCCGCGTGGCAGGCCGCCGACACCGAGGGCCACGTCGAGCGCGGTCGACCCGGTGGGGATGACCTCGATGGGCTCGTTCGGCCGCTCACCGAGGCGCATCACGGCACCCTTGCCGAATTGCCGTTCAATCTGCGCGAGGGCGGCGTCGAGCGCCTTCTCGCGGTCCGTTCCAGCCATGGGTTCCACCCGATTTGCTTGAGTCGATCGCTTCACGTCCATGACGCTAGCGCCTGCCACTGACAATGCGCTCCGACGCCCTCCAGCCTGTGGATAACTCGGGGAGTTCACACCGGAATCCGCCGGGCAGGTCCCGTCACGCGTACCGCCGGAGCCCCCATAAGAATGGATGTTCGATTTTGGTGTCAAGCGCAACCCGCCGCTTCACCGAGCGTACGCCGTCGTCCGGGGCCCGCCCGATGCCGTGGAGAACGACGCCGTGGACGCCACGGCACGGGCCGGTGCACGCAAGACACGTAAGGGAGGAGAGAGGGGCAGCGCCGCCTCAGTCCTTCTCGACGCGGAGGACGGGGACGTGGGTGACGGGGAAGTTCACCGAGCGGGCGATGAAGCAGAGGGCGGGCACCTCGGCGTGGAGGCGGTGGCCCTTCTCCAGCATCGAGGCGTCGGCGACCGCCACCTCGGGGCGCAGGGTGACGCCGGTGAACTGGCCGCCGCCGCTCGCGTCGAGGGCCATCTCCCCGTGGGCGCGGTCCGCGTAGTCGGTAACGACGACCCCGTTGGTCGCGCACAGATGCAGGTACCAGAGCATGTGGCACTGGGCGAGGGAGGCCACCAGGAGTTCCTCGGGGTTCCAGCGCGCGGAGTCGCCGCGGAAGGCGGGGTCCGAGGAGCCCGCAAGAGGCGGCTTGCCCTCCGCGAGCACGTCGTGGTCCCGGCTGAAGGAGCGGTATGTGCTGGTGCCGGGCCCGAGGTTGCCCGTCCACGCGACGGTGACGTCGTAGGCATGCGTAGCTGTCATGGAGCCATCATGTGGGCCCGAGCGCGGAAACCGGGGGGCAAGGGGCGGTATTCCGGACTATCGGCCCGCAGGTGCGGACCGGACCGCGGGCCGGGTCACCGGCCGCTGTCCGCCCCGCTGGCCGCCCGGCGGAACCGGGACAGGACCGCCATCGCGGAGGCGCTGCTGCGCCGGTGGCCGTGGACGCGCGGGTCGTCGGTGACCTCGTAGCGCCGGACGTAGGCGCCGAAGAAGGCCTGCAGGGTGGCGACCGCGGGGATGGAGATCAGCGCGCCGACGGCGCCGAGCAGGGCGGTGCCCGCGATGACGGAGCCGAAGGCGACGGCGGGGTGGATGTCGACGGTGCGGGCGGTGAGCTTCGGCTGGAGCAGGTAGTTCTCGAACTGCTGGTAGACCACCACGAAGACCAGGACCCACAGCGAGTACCAGGGGTCGACGGTGAAGGCGATCAGCATGGGCAGCGCGCCGGCGAGATAGGTGCCGATGGTGGGGATGAACTGCGAGACGAGGCCGACCCAGACGGCGAGCACGGGCGCGTAGGGCACGTCGAGGAACTCGAGCAGGATGTAGTGCGCTATGCCGGAGACGAGTGCCATCAGTCCGCGGGAGTAGAGGTAGCCGCCGGTCTTGTCGACGGCGATCTCCCAGGCGCGCAGCACCTCGGCCTGCCGGGCGGGCGGCAGCAGGGAGCAGACGGTACGCCGCAGCCGGGGGCCGTCGGCGGCGAAGTAGAAGGCGAACAGCAGGATGGTCAGGAGCTGGAAGAGCCCGCCGAGCACCTGCGCGGAGACGTCGAGGACGCCGGAGGCGCTGTTCTGCACATACTTCCGCAGCCAGTCGGAGTGGACGACGCTGTCCTGGACCTCGACCCGGCTCAGCTCGGTGTGGAAGGTGGTGTTGGTCCAGTTGATCACCTGGTCGAGGTACTTGGGGAACTCCTCGATCATGTTCACGATCTGCCCGGCCAGCATCGAGCCGAGCAGGGTGATGAATCCCGCCGCGGCGACGACGACCATCAGGAAGACGATGCCGGTGGCCAGGCCGCGGCGCATGCCCAGCTGGGCGAGCCTGCTGACCGCCGGTTCGACGGCGAGGGCCAGGAAGAAGGCGATCAGCACGTTGATCAGCAGGCTGGTGAGCTGGTGGAAGGCCCAGATGCTGAACTGGAAGCCGGCGACGAGGACAAGGGCGAGTACGAGCGCCCGCGGCAGCCAGCGGGGCATGCGGGTGGCGTTGTCGGCCGGTCCCGGGGCGGGCGGCGGTCCTGCCTGCGGTGTCGTACCGGGGGCCGGGATGCTCTTCACGGCCTGCGGGGTCTCGTCTGTCGGGGCCACGGGCACAGTGTTGCCTATGGCACCGACATCGCTGCCGCCAGGGTCACTTCCCGCCATCGCCGCCCGGGGCACGGAACCGGCAGATCTTCGTCGCGATGTCCGATATGAGCGGCATATCGCGCGAAGTGGCGCGGTGGCGCCTGCCCGCCCTCACCTGTTCTCGGGCGGCACTCCCATGCTGACGCACACCGCGCGCCAGATGTCCTTGGCCTCCCAGCCCGCGTCCAGCGCCTCGTGCACCGTGCGCCCGTCCAGCTCGCTCATCACATGGTCGCGCGCGAAGGTGTCGGCGTACCCGGCGCCGAAGTGGTCCGCCATCCGCTGCCAGAAAACCGTCAACCGCATGACACCAGTATCCCGCTCCTGAGAGTGCAGCCGGACGGAGAAGCCTTGCCGCGGCGGCCGGGCGCTCTACCGTCGGAACATGGCCGAAACAGGAGCTACCGCACTCCCCTCGCGTCCGGGAGGCGCCCCGCCGGTGGGCCGGTCCGCGCCCGCGGCGCCCGCCGAGCCGCCCGCCACGGCGCTCGGGCGGGCCGCGAAGTTCGTCTGGCTGACCGCCCGGGTCCTCGAACAGCGGCTGTTCGACCACCACTTCCTCGGTGGACCGGCCGAGGCGGTCGACGCGGCACTGACCGCCTACGCCAACCACGACGGCGGTTTCGGCCACGCCCTCGACCCCGCGGTGCGCGGGCCCCTCAGCCGCGCGGCGCACACGGCGCACGCGCTGGGCGTGCTCGATGCGATCGGGCGCTGCGGCGGACGCAGGGCGGAGCTGATCTGCCGCTACCTGACCTCCGTCTCCACGGCCGAGGGCGCCCTGCCCGCGCTCGCGGAGGAGGGCGCGCCGAGGAGCGCGGCGGTGCCGGTGCCCCGGGGCGCGGCCGCCCGGCGCCACCCGCGCGGGGAGCTGGCCGTGACCGGTCCCGTGGTCGGCCTCCTGCACCGCAACGACGTCTGGCACGCCTGGCTCTTCCGCGCGACCGAGTTCTGCTGGCGGGCGGTGGACGCGCTGTCCGCGCCCGATCCGCACGAGGTGGCGGCCGCGGTCACCTTCCTGGACGGGGCCGCGGACCGCTGCCGCGCCCAGGCCGCCGCCGACCGTCTCGGCAGGCTCGTCCGCGAGCAGCGCCTGGTGGTCCTCGACCCGGCCCGCCCGGGGACGTCGAGCGCCCACTACCTCCCGTACGACTTCGCGCCCCGGCCGTCCTCGCTGGCCCGGTCCTGGTTCACCGACGCGGAGACGGCGGCGGCGCTGGACTTCCTCGCCGGTCAGCAGCGCGAGGACGGCGGCTGGCCGGACCGGCCGATGGGCGGTCCGGCGGAGCTGCGGGTACGGGCGCAGGCTCCCGGCACGGTCCTGGAGCGCCGTCCGGTGGTGACGATCGGGCGGCTGCTCACCCTCGACGCCTACGGCCGCCGCCTGGACTGAACGCCCGGTCGGCCCCGCCCGCCGAGTCCCGCCCGGTCAGCCGCCGAGCGCCCGCACCCCCGCGGTGACCAGCACGGCCGCGGCCACGACGAGGAGGAAGGGCGCGCGGCACAGCAGGGCCACGCCCGCGGCGGCGACCCCGGCCACGCGTGCGTCGAGGGTGAGGCTCTGCCCTGCGGCGAAGGTCTGCTGGGCGGTGAGCGCGGCGAGCAGGGCGACCGGGAGCAGCGCGGCAAGGCGCTGCACCAGGGGCCGTTCGAGCACACCGGCGGGGACGAGGAGGCCCGCGAGCTTGACGAGGTAGCAGCCCGCGGCGGTGACGGCGACGGCGATCCAGATGTTCAACGGTCTTCCTTCTCTCCTGCTTCTCGCTGTGCCCGCTCGGCCTGCCGGTCCCGCTTGTCCTTCTCTCCCCGCGCTGCCTTCCGCGGCCCGGCTCCCTTGAGGAGCAGCACCGCCGGTGCCGCGAGGGCGGCGGCGAGCACCGGCACCCCGGTGGGCAGCACCGGCAGCAGGCCGAGGCCGAGCACGACGGCCAGGGCGGCGACGGCGCGTTCGGTGGCCGTGCGCAGCATCGGTGCGAGCAGCGCCAGGAAGACGGCGGGGCCCGCGGCGTCCAGTCCCCAGGCGGCGGTGTCCCCGAGGGCTTCGGCCCCTGCCGCGCCCAGCCAGGTGGTGAGGTTCCACAGCAGGTAGAGGCTCAGTCCGGTGACGGCGAAGCCGAGGCGGGCGCTGCGGCGGCCGGGCTGGGCCAGGGTCACGGCGGTGGTCTCGTCGATGACCCAGTGCGCGGCGAAGGGGCGTACGGCCCGGGGCAGGGCGAGGAGTTGGGAGAGGCGCAGCCCGTAGAAGGCGTTGCGTACGCCGAGGAAGAAGGCGCCCGCCGCGGCGGTGAGCGGATTGCCGCCCGCGGCCAGCGCGCCGACCAGGGCGAACTGCGAGGCCCCGGTGAAGACGAGGAGGCTGAGCGCGCAGGTCTGCCAGATGCTGAGTCCGCCGCCCGCGGAGGTCACCCCGAAGGCGAAGCCGGAGAGCCCGACGGCGACACCGACCCCGAGGGCGTCCCGCACCACCGCGGAAGCGCTCTTGCCGTCACCGTCGTCGTGGCCGTGCCCGTCCTGGGCGGGTCCCGACGCGGCGCGGGCCGGGTCGGTGTCCGCCGGGCCGGCTGCTAGGGCTGTGCCCCGGGCGTCCCCGGCGGCTCCTCGGCCGTCGTCGGGTCGCTCTGCTCGTCGTGCCGGTTCTGCGCGTCGTGTGCGTGCTCGTCGTATCGCTGCTGCGAGTTCCTGTTCTCCCACGTCCCGGACGGTACGAGGAGTTGGTGTTCATCGTCTTGTACGTTCTTGCGCTCGCGCTGGTACGCGCCCGGGGGCACCCCGACGATCCGGGTGAAATGGCGGTTCAGGTGCGGCTGGTCCGTGAAGCCCACGGCCACGGCCGCCTCGGCGGGGCTGGTGCCCTGGTCCAGGAAGCGCCGGGCGCGGCGGACCCGGGCGTCGGTCAGCCAGGTGTGCGGCGGCATCCCGTAGGTCTCGCGGAAGGCGCGCAGCAGGGCGAAGGGGCTGGTGCCGAGTTCGGCGGCGAGCGCGTCGAGCGAGGGCGGCGCGGCCATCCGCTCGGCGAGCAGGGCGCGGGCCCGCCCGGCGATCCGCGCCCCCGCGGTGGGCACCCGGCGGCTGGGCAGCACGCCCCCGTTGCGGCGCAGGAGGCGGGTGACGGCGACCCGCAGCAGGGTGTCCGCGGCGAGCGCGTTGCCCTCCTCGGCGGCGCGCAGCACCTGGTGCACGAGCCGTACGGCGTAGGGGTCCTCGAAGACGGGTTCCCGGAATCCGGGGGCGCCGCGCAGGCCGGTGGTCTCGGCGGCGATCTCGGCGACGAGTGCGGGCGCGGGGTAGACGGCTCCGTAGCGCCAGCCCTCGGGGACGCCCGCGCGGCCGGTGTGCGGGGTGTCGGGGTTGACGAGGGCGAGGGTGCCGGGTCCCGCGTGCACCTCGGAGCTGTGGTGCTGGAAGATCTCGACGCCCTCGGCGATCCCGGCGATCACGAAGTTCTCGTGGGTGTGCCGTACGAAGGTCTTGTGCACATAGCTGGCGCGCAGCAGGTCCACGTCCGGCAGCGGCGCGTACCGCCAGTGCCGCGCCTGCTCCTGTGATCCGGCCATGGCCCCATTCTGCGATACCGCCCGCGAGGGTGTTTCCCCAGGTGGGAGGTGATTGTCGGTGGCCGGGTGCACGATGGGGGCATGGTCAGGTCCGCGCTCGACGACTTCTCCCCCGCGACCCGCAGCTGGTTCACGGGGGCCTTCTCGGCGCCCACGCCCGCCCAGGAGGGTGCCTGGCGGGCGATCGGGCAGGGCTCGGATGTGCTGGTCGTGGCGCCGACCGGTTCCGGCAAGACGCTCGCCGCCTTCCTCGCCGCGCTCGACCGGCTGGCCGCCGTCCCGCCGCCCGCGGAGGCGAAGAAGCGCTGCCGGGTGCTGTACGTCTCGCCGCTGAAGGCGCTCGCCGTGGATGTGGAGCGCAATCTGCGCAGTCCGCTGACCGGGATCCGCCAGGAGGCGGTGCGCCAGGGGCTTCCCGAGCCGGAGGTGCGGGTCGGGATCCGCTCCGGTGACACTCCCCCCGCCGAGCGCCGGGCGCTGGCCACCCGGCCCCCGGACATCCTCATCACCACGCCCGAGTCCCTCTTCCTGATGCTCACCTCGGCGACCCGGGAGGCGCTCACCGGGGTCGAGACGGTCATCCTGGACGAGGTGCACGCGGTCGCCGGGACCAAGCGCGGCGCGCATCTGGCGCTGACCCTGGAGCGCCTGGACGAGCTGCTGCCGCGTCCCGCGCGGCGGATCGGCCTGTCGGCGACGGTGCGCCCGGTGGACGAGGTGGCCCGGTTCCTGTCGCCGCAGCGCAGCGCGGAGGTCGTACAGCCGCCGTCCGGCAAGGAGTTCGACCTCTCGGTGGTGGTGCCGGTCGAGGACCTCAGCGCACCGGGCGAGGCGCCCGCCCCGGCGGGCCGGGCGGCGGAGAGCGAGGCGCAGGGCGGGGAGGGTCCGTCGATCTGGCCGCATGTGGAGGAGCGGATCGCGGACCTGGTGCAGGCGCACCGCTCGACGATCGTCTTCGCAAACTCCCGCCGCCTCGCGGAGCGCCTGTGCAACCGGCTGAACGAGATCGCCCACGAGCGCGCCACCGGCGAGCCGCTGGAGGAGGCGCACGCCCCGGCGCAGCTGATGGGCGGCTCGGGGGGCGCGCGGGGTGCCGCGCCCGTTCTCGCGCGGGCCCATCACGGCTCGGTCTCCAAGGAGCAGCGGGCGCTGGTCGAGGAGGATCTGAAGGCGGGGCGGCTGCCCGCGGTCGTCGCCACCTCCAGCCTGGAGCTGGGCATCGACATGGGGGCGGTGGACCTGGTCGTCCAGGTGGAGTCGCCGCCGTCGGTGGCCTCCGGTCTGCAGCGGGTGGGCCGGGCCGGGCACCAGGTGGGCGCGGTCTCCACCGGTGTCGTCTTCCCCAAGTACCGGGGCGATCTGGTGCAGGCGGCGGTGGTCACCGAGCGGATGCGCAGCGGCGCCATCGAGGCGCTGAAGGTGCCCGCCAATCCGCTGGACGTGCTCGCCCAGCAGCTGGTCGCGATGACCGCGATGGATGTCTGGCAGGCGGACGACCTGCTGGCCCTGGTCCGCCGGGCCGCCCCGTTCGCGGCGCTGCCCGAGTCGGCGTTCACCGGTGTCCTGGACATGCTCGCGGGCCGCTATCCCTCGGACGCCTTCGCGGAGCTGCGCCCGCGGGTGGTCTGGGACCGGGTGGCGGGCACCGTGACGGGGCGGCCCGGCGCCCAGCGCCTCGCGGTCACCTCCGGCGGGACCATCCCGGACCGGGGCCTGTTCGGGGTCTTCCTCGCCGGGGCGGATCCGAAGAAGGGCGGCGGACGCGTCGGTGAGCTGGACGAGGAGATGGTCTACGAGTCCCGCGTCGGCGATGTCTTCACGCTGGGGACCAGTTCCTGGCGCATCGAGGACATCACCCGCGACCGGGTCCTCGTCTCGCCCGCGCCGGGGGTGCCGGGGCGGCTGCCGTTCTGGAAGGGCGACCAGCTCGGCCGCCCCCTCGAACTCGGCCGGGCGCTGGGCGCGTTCCTGCGCGAGATCGCCGCGCTCGGCGAGCAGGACGCCCGGCTGCGGCTCCTCGCGGCGGGCCTGGACGCCTGGGCCGCGGACAATGTCCTCGCCTATCTGGGCGAGCAGCGCGAGGCCTGCGGCCACATCCCCGACGACCGCACCATCGTCGTCGAGCGCTTCCGGGACGAGCTGGGCGACTGGCGGGTGGTCGTCCACTCCCCCTTCGGCGCCCAGGTCCACGCCCCCTGGGCGCTCGCCCTCGGGGCCCGCCTGACCGAGCGGTTCGGGATGGACGCGCAGGTCATGCACGCCGACGACGGCATCGTGCTGCGGCTGCCCGACGCCGGTCTGATGAGCCTCGACCTGCTCGACCAGGATCCGCTCTCCCCGGGCACCGAGTACGACAGCGAGAAGGCACCCCTCGGCGCGGCCGATGTCGCCTTCGACCGGGGCGAGGTGGACCGGCTCGTCACCGAACAGGTCGGCGGCTCCGCCCTGTTCGCCTCCCGCTTCCGCGAGTGCGCGGCCCGCGCCCTGCTGCTGCCCCGCCGCAGCCCGGGGCGGCGCACCCCGCTGTGGCAGCAGCGCCAGCGCTCGGCCCAGCTCCTGGAGGTGGCCGGGGAGTTCGGCTCCTTCCCGATCGTCCTGGAAGCGGTCCGCGAATGCCTCCAGGACGTCTTCGACGTACCGGGCCTGACGGAGCTGATGGGCGACATCGAGTCCCGCTCGGTGCGGCTGGTCGAGGTCACCACCCCCGAGCCCTCCCCCTTCGCGCGCTCCCTGCTCTTCGGCTATGTCGCGCAGTTCCTCTACGAGGGGGACTCACCGCTGGCCGAGCGCCGTGCCGCGGCGCTCTCGCTGGACTCCCGGCTGCTCGCGGAGTTGCTCGGCCAGGCGGAGCTGCGGGAGTTGCTGGACGCCGAGGTCCTCACCGAGCTGGAGCGCGAACTCCAGTGGCTGACCGAGGACCGCCGGGTGAAGGACTCCGAGGGCGTGGCCGATCTGCTGCGCCTCCTCGGTCCGCTGACCGCCGCGGAGCTGGCCGAGCGGGGCGCGGAGGAGGGCTGGGCCGAGGAGCTGGCCGCCGCCCGCCGGGCGATCCGGGTACGGCTCGCGGGGCGGGACCACTGGGCCGCCGTCGAGGACGCGGGGCGGCTGCGGGACGCGCTGGGCACCGCGCTGCCGGTGGGGGTGCCCGAGGCCTTCACCGAACCGGTCAAGGATCCGCTCGGCGATCTGCTGGCCCGGTTCGCCCGCACCCACGGGCCGTTCACCACCGCCACCGCGGCGGCGCGCTTCGGCCTCGGCGGCGCGGTCACCGAGGGCGCCCTGAAGCGTCTCGCCGCGGGCGGCCGGGTGGTGGAGGGCGAGTTCCATCCCGCGGGCATCGGCCAGGAGTGGTGCGATGCCACCGTGCTGCGCAGGCTCCGCAGACGCTCCCTCGCCGCGCTGCGCCAAGAGCTGGAGCCGGTGCCCCCGGCCGCGCTCGCCCAGTTCCTGCCGCAGTGGCAGAACCTCGGCGGCCACGGGCTGCGCGGCATCGACGGCCTGGTGCGCGCGGTGGAGCAGCTCCAGGGCGCCTCGGTCCCCGCCTCCGCACTCGAACGCCTGGTCCTGCCCTCCCGGGTCAGCGGCTACACCCCCGCGCTGCTCGACGAGCTCACCTCCGCGGGCGAGCTGCTCTGGGCGGGGGCGGGGGCGCTGCCCGGCAAGGACGGCTGGGTCAGCCTCTACCTCGCCGACACCGCCCCGCTGCTGCTTCCGCCCCCGCATCCGCTCGAACTCTCCCCGCTGCACCAGTCGGTCCTGGACACCCTCGCGGGCGGGTACGGGCTCTTCTTCCGCCAGATCGCCGACCAGGTACGCGCCACCACCCACCCGGAGGCCACCGACCCCCAACTCGCCGACGCCCTCTGGGATCTGGCCTGGTCGGGCCGGCTGACCAACGACACCCTCGCGCCGATGCGGGCACTGCTCGGCTCGGGCCGCACCGCGGGATCCACCGCCCACCGGGCGAAGCGGAGCGTGCCCCGGGGCCGGTACGGGAGCCTGACCGCGGCCGCGCGTACGGCCTCGCGCACCGGCCCGCCGACGGTCGCCGGTCGCTGGTCGCTGCTGCCCTCCCCGGAACCGGATGCCACCGTGCGGGCGCACGCCCGGGCCCGGGCGCTCCTCGACCGGCACGGTGTGGTCACCCGCGGGGCGGTCGGCGCGGAAGGCGTCGAGGGCGGCTTCGCCGCGGTCTACCGGGTGCTGTCCGCCTTCGAGGAGAGCGGCCAGGCCCGCCGCGGCTATGTGGTCGAGGGCCTCGGCGCGGCCCAGTTCGCGATGGACGGCGCCGTGGACCGGCTGCGCGCCGCGGCCACCGCCCGCGAACGCGCGGCGGCCCTGCCCACCGCGGGCGAGTCCTCCTACGCGGACGGCTACCCCCGCCCCGCCCCCGCCGCGGCGGCGGCGGCGCAGCGGACCGTGGTGCTGGCCGCCGCCGACCCGGCGAACGCCTACGGCGCCGCCCTGCCGTGGCCGGAGCCCCCACCGGGCGCCCACCACAAACCGGGCCGCAAGGCGGGTTCCCTGGTGGTCCTGGTGGACGGCGAGTTGACGCTGTACATGGAGCGCGGCGGCAAGACCCTGCTCGCCTGGGCCCCCGCGGAGAGCGCCGCCGACGCCCTGGAGGACACCCGGCTCACCGCGGCCGCCGCCTCCCTGGCCGCCGCGGCCGCCGCGGGCTCCCTCGGCACGGTCACCGTGGAGCGCATCAACGGCGCCCCCGCGCTGACCTCGCCGCTCGGGCCCGTACTGGAGAACGCGGGCTTCCACGCCACCCCGCGGGGACTGCGGCTGCGGGCATGAGCGGCCCGATGGCCCGCGGCCCCGTGCCACCCTGGTGCCATGCCCGAAGGTGACTCCGTCTGGCAGGCGGCCGGCAAGCTGCACACCGCGCTCGCCGGGCAGGAGGTGACCCGGTGCGATCTGCGGGTGCCGCGGTTCGCGACGGCCGACCTCCGGGGCCGCCGGGTCCTGGAGGTCGTCGCGCGCGGAAAGCACCTCCTCAGCCGGTTCGAGGGCGGGCTGACCCTCCACACCCACCTCGGCATGGAGGGCTCCTGGCGGGTCTTCGGCGCAGGCGAGCGCTGGCGCGGCGGCCCCGGCCACCAGATCCGCGCGGTCCTCGGCAACGCGGCGCACACCGCGGTCGGCTACCGGCTGCCCGTACTGGAACTGCTCCGGACCGCCGACGAGCAGGGCGCCGTCGGCCACCTCGGCCCCGATCTGCTCGGGGCGGACTGGGACGCCGAGCAGGCCCTGGCCAACCTCCTCACCGAGCCCGGCAGGGAACTCGGCGAGGCCCTCCTCGACCAGCGCAACCTGGCCGGTTTCGGCAACATCTACAAGTCGGAGATCTGCTTCCTGGTGGGCGCCACCCCCTGGCTCCCGGTCGGCGAGCTCCCGGGGCCCGCGGCAGAGCGGCTGCCCGCCCTCGCCCAGCGCGCCCTGGAGGCCAACCGCGACCGCCCGATGCGCCTCACCACCGGCCGCCGCGACCAGCGCCACTACGT
This sequence comes from Streptomyces sp. SCSIO ZS0520, assembly GCF_025643355.1. Classification (NCBI taxonomy): domain Bacteria; kingdom Bacillati; phylum Actinomycetota; class Actinomycetes; order Kitasatosporales; family Streptomycetaceae; genus Streptomyces; species Streptomyces sp. SCSIO ZS0520. Next base: position 1,630,843 of record NZ_CP092644.1, read on the forward strand.
CTACGGCCGCGCTCCCCGCCCCTGCCTGCGCTGCGGCACCCCGATCCGCAGCGCCGACCAGGGCGAGCCGGGCCGCGAACGCCCCACCTACTGGTGCCCCCACTGCCAGCACGGCCCCGCCCCCGCACCGGCACCCCGGCCCCGCTGAACTCCCGGGCCCCGGCCCGACGCCGACCTCCCCTACCTCCCCCGCGGCTCGTCCCACACCCCGGGCGGCTCACCCGCCGAGGCCGGCGGCTCACCCCAAGACGCCGGGGACTCCTCCCACGGCTCGGCCAGCTCTCCCCCAGAGCCGGGCGGCTCACCCCATGACGCCGGATACCCGCCCCGCACCTCCGACCCATGCGGTCCCGCCGGATACCCGTCTCGCACCTCCACCCCGTACGGTCCCCCGGAACCCGCCCACTCCCGGCCGCCCGCGCTCCCCGCGTCCACCCGGCGGGCCCGCCCTCGCGGTACGCAGTGCACCGGCAGCACGCTCAGCCCCCAGCCGCCCGCGGCCACCGTGCCCTCGAGGACCCCGGCGCCCGGCGAGAAGGCGAGCCGCAGCACGGCCACCCACCACAGACCGCCCAGCATCAACGCCGCCCCCCAGCGGCCTATTCGCCCGGCCACGGGGCCACCTCCCGCCGGTGGAGCCCAGGGACCCGGCCTCCGGCGGCACCCCGGCAGGGGCACCGGCGGCGACCGTCCTCGTACGGAACGTCATGACCGCAGCACACAGGCATCCGGCATCGACCTCCGCGGAACAGTCTCACCCGGGCGCCCCGGACCCGCACCAGGAACGGTTCGGCGCCGACACCGGCCCCCGGGCAGGGACAGTCCGGCGTTCCCGTCCGCCCCGGACATGCGGCGAGCCCCAGCCGCGGTGCGCGGCCGGGGCTCGCCCGGTGGTCCGGTGAGGCCCGGGTGCGGTGTCACGCACCGCGGCGGGTCTCGTGTGCGGCTGCTGCTCAGCCGTTCTCGGCCTGGAACATCCAGTGGTGCTTCTCCAGGTCCGCGGTGACCGCGATGAGGATGTCCTGGCTCACCGGGTCCGGGTCGGCGGTGGCGGTGACCCGCTCACGCATCCTGGTGATGACCGCGCCGAGCGCCTTCACCAGCGTCTCCACGGCGTCGGTGTCCTTGATCCAGCCCTCGGCGACCTTGTCGATCCCGCTGCTCTGCGCGACGGTCACCACGCGCCCGTCCGGCGAGACACCCAGGGTGGACGCCCGCTCGGCCACGGTGTCGGAGTGGGTGCGGGCGCTGGTGACGACCTCGTCGAGCTGCAGATGCACCGTACGGAATCGCGGGCCGACGACATTCCAGTGGACCTGCTTGGCCACCAGGGAGAGGTCCACCAGGTCGACCAGCGCGCCCTGCAGTGCTTCCGAGACGACCTTCAGGTCCGCATCGGCCAGTGGGCTCTTCACGACGTACATCCGAATCCTCCGATTGCTTCGTCTGCTCCCCCACGTCTTCCCCGGACTCGTCCCACCATGTCACACAAGAGCAAAGGAAACATTTCGGTGAAGAGCCGCAAAAAACGCAGACGGGGACCCAGTAGGGCATATCGGCAGGAGCTGGGAAAGGCGAAACCCCGGCCGCGGCGGATCCTGTGCGGACCCTGCCCCGGCCGGGGCTCCGGCAGGCGCGGGAATCAGGCGGCGACCACGTCGACCGCTTCGGCGGGCGCCTTGATCGTCACGCGTTCCGGTGGCACACCGGTCACCGACACAGAACCCAGCATCGAGCGCACCGGCGTGGGCACCGGTTCGGTGGCGGCTGCCGACTCGGCCAGCTCGGCGAGTGCGAGGTCGTCGCTGACCTCACGCATGAGTTCGGACATCCGTACATCAAGCGCGTCGCAGATGGCGGAGAGCAGCTCGGAGGAAGCCTCCTTCTGCCCCCGCTCCACCTCGGAGAGATAGCCGAGAGAGACTCGGGCGGACGAGGAGACTTCGCGCAGAGTACGGCCCTGGCGCTGGCGCTGCCGACGCAGCACGTCACCCAGCAGGCGACGGAGCAGAATCATCGGTGGCTCCCTCCTCGGACCGTGTAGCCGCATCCTTCTCGCCCCACCGTACCGCCTAGCGCCGCGGTCGTGCGGGGGACGATGTCGTGTTCACTCAGGGCTGCAAACATCAAGTCCCCCCGTATTCTTCCGTATCCTGTGTCCGCTCGTTCCGCGCCGGTTGGCCCAGAAGGTGTGCCCGGAGCATCGTGAGCACGCTCCGTGCACTCTCCCTACGGATTTCCGCCCGGTCGCCGTTCAACCGCAGTGCGGCCACTTTCTCCTCACCGGACGGACCCGCGAAGGCCACGAAGACGGTGCCCACGGGCTGCCCGTCCTGCGGCTCCGGGCCCGCGACACCGGTGGTGGCAAGGCCCCAGTCCGCGCCGAGTACCGCGCGGACGCCCCGCGCCATCTCCCCCGCGACCTGCGCGTCCACCGCGCCACGGGCGGCAAGCAGGGCCCCGTCGACGCCGAGGATCCGCTGCTTCAGCTCGGTGGCGTAGGCGGTGACCGAGCCGCGGAAGACAGCCGAGGCCCCGGCGACGGATGTGAGATCGCTCGCAACGAGCCCGCCGGTCAGCGATTCGGCTACGGCGAGCGTCTGCTGCCGCGCCTGCAACAGGCGCAGTACCTCGGCGGCGGGCGGCTGGGTCACTCCCGCTCCACCGGCTGGCGCGGGGCCACTTCCCCGCCCCCGGCCTCGTGGGCGGCGCCCGCCGCTCTGCCGAGCCCGGGCAGGGTGCCGTCCCCGCTGACCGGTTCGGTCTCCGGGGCGGCTCCGGCCGGGAGGAGCGGCTCGTCGTGCTTGCCGGGGGCGGCCAGCGCGCGGGCCTGTGCCGCCTTGCCGCGCCGGCGCAGCACCACGGCCTGCTGGATGTAGTCGAGTCCGGTGACGACGGTGAGGACGACGGCGAGGGCCATCACCCAGAACCGCAGGGTGGCCAGCGGGCCGGTCAGGGCCAGTACGTACATGCCGACGGCGGTGCCCTGGGCGAGCGTCTTCATCTTGCCGCCGCGGCTGGCGGGGATGACGCCGAATCTGATGACCCAGAACCGCAGCACGGTGATGCCCAGCTCCCGGGCGAGGATCACCGCGGTCACCCACCACGGCAGATCACCGAGGCCGGAGAGGCAGATCAGCGCGGCCCCCATGATCGCCTTGTCCGCGATCGGGTCGGCGATCTTGCCGAAGTCGGTCACCAGGTTGTACGTCCGCGCCAGGTGGCCGTCGAAGAGGTCGGTGATCATGGCGACGGCGAAGGCGGCCCAGGCCAGCGAGCGCCAGGCCGGGTCGTATCCGCCGCCGGTGAGCAGCAGCGCCACGAAGGCGGGCACGAGCAGCAGCCGGACCATGGTCAGGAGGTTGGCGACGTTCCAGAGGCTGGCCTGCCTGACGGCCGGGCCGCCCGGCTTCCCCCCGCGCACCGGCTTCGCCGCCGAGGCGCCGGAGCCACCCGCGGCGGACGCCGGAACTCCGGTCATCTGCCCGCCTCCTCGTGACACTCGTGGCTCACCCCGATCGGCTCGGCGACCAGGTCGACCCCTTCGGTGGCCACCACCTTCGCCTCGACGATACGGCCGATCCGAAGGCCCGCGCCGCCGCTCAGGCGTACCTGTCCGTCGGTCTCGGGGGCCTGGTGGGCCGCGCGGCCGTACACCTCGCCCTCCTCGTCCGCCCGGTGGCCGTCGCTCTCCACCAGTACCTCCACGGTCTCACCGATCCGCTCGTCGGCGCGCTGGGCGGTGAGTTCCTCGGCGAGACGGGAGACGCGGCTCAGGCGTTCGGTGACCACGTCCTCGGGCAGCTTCTGCTCGTATCCGGCCGCTTCGGTGCCCTCCTCGTCGGAGTAGCCGAAGACGCCGATCGCGTCCAGACGCGCGCCGGTGAGGAATCTTTCCAGCTCGGCGAGGTCGCCCTCGCTCTCGCCGGGGAAGCCGACGATGAAGTTGGAGCGCACCCCGGCCTGGGGCGCCTTGGCGCGGATGGTCTCCAGGAGCCCGAGGAAGCGGTCGGTGTCCCCGAAGCGCCGCATCGCGCGCAGCACGGCCGGGGCCGAGTGCTGGAAGGAGAGGTCGAAGTAGGGGACGACCTTCTCGGTGGAGGTGAGCACCTGGATGAGGTCCGGGCGCATCTCGGCGGGCTGGAGGTAGCTGACGCGGACGCGCTCGATGCCGTCGACGGCGGCGAGTTCGGGCAGCAGGGTGTCGAGGAGCCGGATGTCGCCGAGGTCCTTGCCGTACGAGGTGTTGTTCTCGGAGACCAGCATGATCTCCTTCACGCCCTGCTCGGCGAGCCAGCGGGTCTCGCCGAGGACGTCCGAGGGGCGGCGGGAGATGAAGGAGCCGCGGAAGGAGGGGATGGCGCAGAAGGAGCAGCGCCGGTCGCAGCCGGAGGCCAGCTTCACCGAGGCCACCGGGGAGTTCCCGAGGCGGCGGCGCAGCGGGGCGCGCGGGCCCGAGGCCGGGGCGAGGCCCTCGGGCAGGTCCGTGGGGCCGTGGCCCGGGAGCGCGACGTCCGCGCCCGCCTGCTGGCGCTCGGCGGGGCTGACGGGCAGCAGCTTGCGGCGGTCGCGGGGGGTGTGCGAGGCGTGGATGCCGCCGCCGAGGATGGTCCGCAGCCGGTCGGAGATGTCCGCGTAGTCGTCGAAGCCGAGGACTCCGTCGGCCTCGGGCAGTGCCTGGGCGAGTTCCTTGCCGTAGCGCTCGGCCATGCAGCCGACCGCGACCACGGCCTGGGTGCGGCCGTGCTCCTTGAGGTCGTTGGCTTCCAGGAGGGCGTCTACGGAGTCCTTCTTGGCGGCTTCGACGAAGCCGCAGGTGTTGACGACGGCGACGTCCGCGCTCTCGGCGTCCTCGACGAGCTGCCAGCCGTCCGCCTCCAAGCGGCCTGCGAGCTCCTCCGAGTCCACCTCGTTGCGGGCGCAGCCAAGCGTGACAAGGGCGACGGTGCGGCGATCGGGCATGGGGCAAGCCTACGCGGACATCCACGCCCGGCCGACAGCCCCTGCCACGATCACCGCCGCAAGATCATCGCGCCCCTGCCCCGGACTCATCCGGCTTCGGGGTCGCCCTTGGTGTACGAGAGCCGCTCGACCTGCCCGGGACGGAACTCGTCCTCGATCTGCTTGCCGTTCACCATGAGCTGTATGGCACCGGCGTCGCCGAGGATCAGGTCGATCTTCTGCTTGTCCTGGAAGGTCTTCTTCTGGCCCTTTTCGAGGAGCCCGTCGAAGAGGATGCGGCCGTTGTGGTCCTTGGCGGAGATCCAGCTGCGGCCCTCGGCCGCGTCCACCAGGACGGTGACCTTGTCGCGGGGAGCCGCCGCGATGGCGCTCTCCGAGGGGTCGGGCTTGGGTTCGGTGTCCTTGGAGTGGCCCGGCTTGGTGCCCGGCTTGCTGGTCTGCGGGGTGGAGCCTTCGGCCGCCTCGTGGTTCTTGGCGCCCTTGTCGTCGCCGTTCACCAGAGTGAAGCCGACGAAGCCGATCACCACGACGATCGCGGCGACCATGGCGGCGGTCCAGTTGGGACGGCGGGGCTCCGCACGGCGGATACGTTCCGCCTCGAACAGCGGGGTGGCCGGGGTAGGGGCGGGACGGCCGCCGTGCTCGGCGTCGTACCGCTCGGTGAGGGGGTCGGGGTCGAGGTGTGCGGCGCGGGCGAGCGTGCGGATGTGGCCGCGGGCGTACACATCGCCGCCGCAGCGGGAGAAGTCGTCCTGTTCGATGCCCTGGACGATCGGCGCGCGGACCCTGGTGGCCGCGCTGATTTCTTCGACGCTGAGACCGGCTTCGATGCGGGCCTGCCTGAGCGACTCACCGACCGACGGGCCGTCGGGTACCGACGGGATGTCCGACTGGCTGTCTTCTTCGGGGGAGTTGCCGATGGACACGGGGGCGCCTTTCGAGCGTGTAGCCACCTGCTGGAGGTTCAGTCTAGGGGGGGTGCGAAAGAGTGGGGCAACCGGGCGTCGGGACTTCTTACGCCATCTGAATGGCCGCTGTCTCCCATGGTGGGACACCATTCTGTCCCCTCCCTCAACTTGACGTACGCCGAAGGGAAACGGTTGCCCTCGCATCGCTTACGGAAAGGACTCGATCGGCGGTCCGAGCGCCGTCCGTCCGTGCGAGTGCACCGGATCCTCAGGGTTGAGCCTCCCCCCGGATCACGGAGAGCACACCGTCGAGATCGTCAGGCTTCACAAGAACGTCACGAGCCTTCGAACCTTCACTCGGTCCGACGATATTGCGCGATTCCATCAAGTCCATGAGGCGCCCGGCCTTGGCGAAGCCGACGCGCAGCTTGCGCTGGAGCATCGACGTCGAGCCGAACTGGGTGGAGACGACGAGTTCGGCCGCCTGGCACAGCAGGTCCAGGTCGTCGCCGATGTCCTCGTCGATCTCCTTCTTCTGCTTGGTGCCCACCGTGACGTCGTCCCGGAAGACGGGCGTCATCTGGTCCTTGCAGTGCTGGACGACCTGGGCGATCTCCTCCTCGGTGACGAAGGCGCCCTGCATCCGGGTGGGCTTGTTCGCGCCCATCGGCAGGAAGAGCCCGTCGCCCTTGCCGATGAGCTTCTCGGCGCCCGGCTGGTCGAGGATGACGCGGCTGTCGGCGAGCGAGGAGGTGGCGAAGGCGAGCCGGGAGGGCACGTTCGCCTTGATCAGTCCGGTGACCACGTCCACCGAGGGCCGCTGGGTGGCGAGCACCAGGTGGATGCCGGCCGCGCGCGCGAGCTGGGTGATCCGCACGATCGCGTCCTCCACGTCGCGCGGCGCCACCATCATCAGGTCGGCCAGCTCGTCGACGATGACCAGGAGGTACGGATAGGGCTGCAGCTCGCGCTCGCTGCCCTCGGGCGGCTTGACCTTGCCGCTGCGCACGGCCGCGTTGAAGTCGTCGATGTGCCGGTAGCCGTAGGCGGCGAGGTCGTCGTAGCGCAGGTCCATCTCGCGTACGACCCACTGGAGCGCCTCGGCAGCCCGCTTGGGGTTGGTGATGATCGGCGTGATCAGGTGCGGGATGCCCTCGTAGGCGGTGAGTTCGACGCGCTTGGGGTCGACGAGGACCATCCGGACGTCCTCGGGGGTGGCCCGCACCATGATCGAGGTGATCAGGCAGTTGATGCAGGAGGACTTGCCGGAGCCGGTGGCGCCGGCGACGAGGATGTGCGGCATCTTCGCCATATTGGCCATCACATAGCCGCCCTCGACGTCCTTGCCGAGTGCGACGAGCATCGGGTGGTCGTCCTCCGCCGCGTCCGCGAGGCGCAGCACGTCGCCGACGTTGACCATCTCGCGGTCGGTGTTGGGGATCTCGATGCCGACGGCGGACTTGCCCGGGATGGGGCTGATGATGCGGACGTCGGGGCTGGCGACGGCGTAGGCGATGTTCTTGGTGAGCGCGGTGATCCGCTCGACCTTCACCGCGGGGCCGAGCTCGACCTCGTAGCGGGTGACCGTCGGGCCGCGGGTGAAGCCGGTGACGGCCGCGTCGACCTTGAACTCGCTGAAGACATTGCTGAGCGAGGCCACTATGGCGTCGTTGGCGGCGCTGCGGGCCTTGCCGGGGCCGCCCCGGGTCAGCAGGTCGAGCGAGGGCAGCGCGTAGGTGATGTCGCCGGAGAGCTGCAACTGCTCGGCGCGCGACGGCAGTTCCCGGGGCTGCTCGGGCGCGGCCTTGGTCAGGTCCTGCACCGGCAGCGCGCCCTGCTTGCCCGCCACCGCGCCGGGCCTGCCCGCGGGCGGCGCCTCGTCGACGCGGGCGGGCGGCACGGAGGGCGAGGGCTCGGGGTCGCGTTCGACGGTGACGCCCTGGGTGAGTCCGGCGACCACCGGCGAGGGCGGCATGCCGTGCAGCACCGCCCCGTCCAGGGCGGCGGCCGCCGCGGCGGCGACGTCGACCGGGTCCATGGAGCCGTCCATGGCGGGCTGTACGGAGGGGCGGCGGGGCTTGCGCCGCTTGGCGAGCGCGTCCTGCTCGGCCTGCTCGGGGTCACCGGCCTGCTGCGGGGCGCGGCTGCCGCGGCGCGGGCGCCTGGCCTCCTCGCGCCAGCTCTCGTCGTAGGCGTCCTCGTCCTCGGGATCGGCGTCGTAGTCGTAGCCGGAGCCGTGCGGGCCGTTCTCGCCCTCGCGGCCCTCCAGGATGCCCAGCTTGACGCCGAGCACGCGCAGCCGCCGCGGGATCGCGTTGACGGGGGTGGCGGTGACGACGAGGACGCCGAAGACGGTGAGCAGGAGCAGCAGGGCCACCGCGAGCATCTCGCCGACCGTGAAGAGCAGGGGCGCGGCGGCTCCCCAGCCGATCAGGCCGCCCGCGTCCTGGATGGCCTGGGTGCCCTCGTCCCGCCGGGGCGAGCCGCAGGCGATGTGGACCTGGCCGAGGACGCCGACGACGAGCGCGGACAGGCCGATGACGATACGGCCGTTGGCCTCGGGACGCTCGGGGTGCCGCATCAGGCGGATCGCGACGATGACGAGGAGTATCGGCACCAGCAGGTCGAGCCGGCCGAAGGCGCCGGTGACCAGCATCTCGACGAGGTCGCCGACCGGGCCCTTGAGGTTGGACCAGGTGCCGGCGGCCACGATCAGCGCGAGGCCGAGCAGCAGCAGCGCGCTGCCGTCCTTGCGGTGGGCGGGGTCGAGGCCCCTGGCCCCCCGGCCCACACCGCGGAAGCCCGCGCCGACGGTGTGCGCCGCGCCGAGCCAGACGGCGCGCACCAGGCGGAGCACTCCGCTGGTCGGACTGGGCGCGGGCTTGGGCGGCGGCTTCTTGAGCGCCGCCTTCTTGGCCGGTGCCCGCTTCGCGGCAGCCTTCTTGGCGGCGGGTTTCGCCGCCGCCTTCTTGGCGGGTGCCTTCTTCGCGGGCGCCTTCTTGGCGGCACCCGCGGTACGGCCGGTGCCCGCCGTGCCCTGGGAACCCTTGCCGGACGTACGTGAGGCCATGGTGGTGAGGTTACCGGTGCCGGAGGCCTCGGACACGTGCGCCCGCTGGTTCACCCGTTCGTGTCGTACTCGGCGACACGCGGAACTGACGCTTCCTCAACGGGCCCCTCCCGCACCGGCAGTTCCGCCGCGCCGCCGAGTGGCCCCGCGGTCAGTTCTGCGAGGGCAGCGGCGGCGCGTCCGAGCCCGCTCCCGGCTCCAGGGCGTCAAGTGCCCTGCGCAGACCGGTGAGTTTGCGCTCCAGGTGCGCCGCGGTGGCGACGGCCGCGGTGTCCGCGGACTCCTCGTCGAGCTGCTTGGAGAGCGCCTCCGCCTGCTCCTCGACCGCGGCGAGCCGCGCGGAGAGCTCGGCGAGCAGCCCGGCGGGCTCCTTGGCGACCTCCGCCTTGCCGTCGCCCTCGATCTGGAGCCTCAGCAGCGCCGCCTGCTCCCGCAGTTGGCAGTTCTTCATGTACAGCTCGACGAAGACGGAGACCTTCGCCCGGAGCACCCACGGGTCGAAGGGCTTGGAGATGTAGTCCACCGCCCCGGCCGCGTACCCACGGAAGGTGTGGTGCGGGCCGTGGTTGATCGCGGTGAGGAAGATGATCGGGATGTCCCGGGTCCGCTCCCGGCGCTTGATGTGCGCCGCGGTCTCGAATCCGTCCATGCCCGGCATCTGGACGTCCAGCAGAATGACCGCGAAGTCGTCCGTGAGCAACGCCTTGAGCGCCTCCTCCCCGGAGGATGCCCGTACCAGCGTCTGATCCAGCGCCGAGAGGATCGCCTCCAGCGCCAGCAGATTCTCCGGCCGGTCATCGACCAGGAGGATCTTGGCCTTCTGCACCATGGCCCGCCCTCCTCGACCCGGCCTTGAGCCGGGCGCCGCCCCAGGCGGCGACTCCCTTGCGCCGCCCGCCCTTGTGCCGGTCATGGTAGCCGTACCCTGCCCGTCGCCACACCCTGTCACCGCGATGTCACTGTGCACATCCCGGAAACGGGGCAGGCGAAGGGAAAGTTCCCGCGCATGGGGTACGTCCCTCCGGCCTGTCCCTCTCACCCTAGGGCCTAGGTCACCCCGCGCGCTGCCCCGGGCACCATCTGGGGCCGCGGGGCCCTGCCTCCCGCGGGCACGCGGGCCCGCGGGGGGCTCACCTCTCGTGCATCCAGCGCTCCATCACCGACAGGAGGTGGTCGGGGTCGACGGGCTTGGTGACGTAGTCGGAGGCGCCCGACTCGATCGCCTTCTCCCGGTCGCCCTTCATCGCCTTCGCGGTCAGCGCCACGATCGGCAGCCCCGCGAACTGCGGCATCCTGCGGATCGCGGTGGTGGTCGCATAGCCGTCCATCTCCGGCATCATGATGTCCATCAGGACGACGGTGATGTCGTCGTGCTGCTCCAGGACCTCGATGCCCTCCCGGCCGTTCTCCGCGTACAGCACGGTCAGCCCGTGCTGCTCCAGGACGGAGGTCAGCGCGAAGACATTGCGGATGTCGTCGTCGACGATGAGGACCTTCTCGCTGGCGAAGTGCATCCCCCGCGCGCCGCCGGCCCGCGGCTGCGGCGCCTCCGCGGCGTCCTGCTGCTCCGGCGGCGGGCCCGGCGGCGCCTCCTCCTGGACCGGCGGCGCGGGCGGCAGGGCCAAGGGCTGCTCACTCTCCGTCAGAGCCGCCCTGCGGCGCTTGCGGAAGAGCGCGGCGGGGCCGTTCTGCGTCTCCTGGTACGACTTCACCTCGGCGGGGGTGGAGACCTCCGGGCGCTCCTCCGGTGAGCCGCCGTGCTCCGGCCCCTCGGCGCCCGGCGAGGGCTGCGGATAGCCCTGCGGGGGCAGCTCGCTCTGGTGCAGCGGCAGGTAGAGGGTGAAGGTGGAGCCGCGGCCCGCCTCGCTCGCCGCGTGGATCTCGCCGCCGAGCAGCCGCGCGATCTCCCGGCTGATGGACAGTCCGAGCCCGGTACCGCCGTACTTGCGGCTGGTGGTGCCGTCCGCCTGCTTGAAGGCCTCGAAGATCACCCGCATCTTGCTGGCCGCGATGCCGATACCGGTGTCGGTGACCGAGAAGGCGATCAGATCGGCGTCCGCGTCGACGAGCGAACCGGCCTCCAAAAGCTGCTCCCGGATCGCCACCGGCACATCGGCGCTCGCGGTGCGGATGACCAGCTCCACCGCGCCGGAGTCGGTGAACTTCACCGCGTTGGAGAGCAGGTTGCGCAGCACCTGGAGCAGGCGCTGCTCGTCGGTGTGCAGGGTGGCGGGCAGCTCCGGGGAGACCCGTACGGAGAAGTCGAGGCCCTTCTCCGCGGTCAGCGGCCGGAAGGTGGCCTCCACGTAGTCCACGAGCTGGACGAGGGCGATCCGGGTCGGGGAGACGTCCATCTTGCCGGCCTCGACCTTGGACAGGTCGAGGATGTCGTTGATCAGCTGGAGCAGGTCGGAGCCCGCGCCGTGGATCGTCTCGGCGAACTCGACCTGCTTGGGGGTGAGGTTGCTGTCAGCGTTGTCGGCGAGCAGCTTGGCCAGGATGAGCAGCGAGTTGAGCGGGGTGCGCAGCTCGTGCGACATGTTGGCGAGGAACTCGGACTTGTAGCGCATCGAGACCGCGAGCTGTTCGGCGCGCTCCTCCAGGACCTGCCGGGCCTCTTCGATCTCGGTGTTCTTCACCTCGATGTCGCGGTTCTGCTGGGCGAGCAGCTCCGCCTTCTCCTCCAGCTCCGCGTTGGAGTCCTGGAGCGCCTTCTGCCGGTTCTCCAGCTCGGCCGAGCGCTCCTGGAGCTGCTCGGTGAGCTCCTGGGACTGCTTGAGCAGCACCTCGGTCTTGGTGTTGACGGAGATGGTGTTGACGCTGGTCGCGATCATCTCCGCGATCTGGCTCAGGAAGTCCTTCTGGATCTGCGTGAACGGCTGGAAGGAGGCCAGCTCGATCACGCCGAGCACGGTCCCCTCGAAGAGCACCGGCAGCACGATGACATGCGCGGGCGGCGCCTCCCCGAGCCCGGAGGCGATCTTCAGATAGCCCGGCGGCACGTTCTCCACCAGGATCGTGCGCCGCTCCAGGGCGGCCGTGCCGATCAGCGTCTCGCCGGGGCGGAAGCTGGTCGGCATGGAGCCCATGGAGTAGCCGTAGCTGCCGAGCATCCGCAGTTCGTACGCGTTCTCCTGGACGGCGCCCGGATCGTCGTCGGTGGGCATCGCCACGAAGAAGGCGCCGTGCTGGGCGGAGACCACCGGGGTCAGCTCGCTCATGATCAGCGAGGCGACGTCGTCGAGGTCGCGGCGGCCCTGCATGAGGCCGGAGATGCGGGCCAGGTTGCCCTTGAGCCAGTCCTGCTCCTTGTTGGCCAGGGTGGTGTCGCGCAGGTTCGCGATCATGGTGTTGATGTTGTCCTGGAGGACCTGGATCTCACCGGCGGCGTCCACGTCGATCTTGAGGTTCAGATCGCCGCGGGTCACCGCGGTGGCCACCGCGGCGATGGCGCGCACCTGCCGGGTGAGGTTCCCGGCCATCTCGTTCACCGACTCGGTCAGGTCGCGCCAGGTGCCGTCGATGTCGCGCACCCGGGCGAGGCCGCCGAGCTGGCCCTCCGTACCCACCTCGCGGGCCACCCTCGTGACCTCCTCGGCGAAGCTGGAGAGCTGGTCGACCATGGTGTTGATGGTGGTCTTGAGCTCCAGGATCTCGCCCCGGGCGTCGATGTCGATCTTCTTCGTCAGGTCGCCCTTGGCGATGGCGGTGGTGACCATGGCGATGTTGCGGACCTGGCCGGTGAGGTTCGCGGCCATGCCGTTCACCGACTCGGTGAGGTCCTTCCAGGTGCCGGAGACCCCGGGCACCCGGGCCTGGCCGCCGAGGATGCCGTCGGTGCCCACCTCGCGGGCCACCCGAGTCACCTGGTCGGCGAAGGAACTCAGCGTCTTCACCATGGTGTTGACGGTGTCGGCGAGCTGGGCCACCTCGCCGCTGGCCTCGACTGTGACCTTCTTGGTGAGGTCGCCGTTGGCCACCGCCGTGGCGACCTGGGAGATGTTGCGGACCTGGCCGGTGAGGTTGTTGGCCATCAGGTTGACGTTGTCGCTCAGGTCCTTCCAGATGCCGGTGACCCCGGGCACCCGGGCCTGGCCGCCGAGGTTGCCCTCGGTGCCCACCTCGCGGGCCACCCGGGTCACCTGCTCCGCGAAGTTGGAGAGCTGGTCGACCATGGTGTTGACGGTGGTGACGAGTTCGAGGATCTCGCCCTTCGCGTCCACGGTGATCTTCTTCGAGAGGTCGCCCCTGGCCACCGCGGTGGTGACCTCGGCGATGTTGCGCACCTGGATGGTCAGGTTGTTGGCCATGAAGTTCACGGACTGCGTGAGGTCCTTCCAGGTACCGCTCACGCCCTGCACCTCGGCCTGACCGCCGAGCTGGCCCTCCGTACCCACCTCGCGGGCCACCCTGGTGACCTGCTCGGCGAAGTTCGAGAGCTGGTCCACCATCGTGTTGAGGGTGTTCTTCAGCTCCAGGATCTCGCCGCGCGCGTCCACGTCGATCTTCTGCGAGAGGTCACCGCGGGCCACCGCCGTGGCCACCTGCGCGATGTTGCGGACCTGCGCGGTGAGGTTGCCGGCCATGCCGTTCACCGAGTCGGTCAGGTCCCGCCAGACACCGGCGACGCCGGGCACCTGCGCCTGACCGCCGAGGCGGCCCTCGGTACCCACCTCGCGGGCCACCCGGGTCACCTGGTCGGCGAAGGCGGACAGCTGGTCGACCATCGTGTTGATGGTGTTCTTCAGCTCCAGGATCTCGCCCCGGGCGTCCACGTCGATCTTCTGCGAGAGGTCGCCGCTGGCGACGGCCGTCGTCACCTGGGCGATCTGGCGGACCTGGGAGGTGAGGTTCTGGCCCATGAAGTTGACGGAGTCGGTCAGCTCCTTCCACGTACCGCTGACCCCGTCCACCCGGGCCTGGCCGCCGAGGCGGCCCTCGGTGCCCACGTCCCTGGCCATCCGCGTGACCTGGTCGGCGAAGCTGGAGAGCTGGTCCACCATCGTGTTCACGGTGTTCTTCAGCTGGAGCATCTCGCCGGAGACGTCGACCGTGACCTTCTGCGAGAGGTCGCCGTTGGCCACCGCCGTGGTCACCTGGGCGATGTTGCGGACCTGCCCGGTGAGGTTGCGGAAGGCGGTGTTCACCGAGTCGGTGAGGTCCTTCCAGGTACCCGCAGCGCCCGGCACCTCGGCCTGACCGCCGAGGATGCCCTCGACGCCGACCTCGCGGGCGACCCGGGTGACCTCGGCGCCGAAGGAGGACAGCTGGCCGACCATGGTGTTGACGGTGTTCTTCAGCTCCAGCATCTCGCCGGAGACGTCGACCGTGACCTCCTGCGAGAGGTCGCCGCTGGCCACCGCCGTCGTCACCTGGGCGATGTCGCGGACCTGGGTGGTCAGGTTCCGGAAGACCGTGTTGACCGAGTCGGTGAGGTCCTTCCAGGTGCCCGCGGCGCCCGGCACATTGGCCTGGCCGCCGAGCCGCCCCTCGGCGCCGACCTCGTTGGCGACCCGGGTGACCTCGTCCGCGAAGGTGCGCAGCGTCTCGGTCATCTGGTTGATGGTCTCGGCGAGCTGCGCGACCTCGCCGCGCGCGCTGACGGTCACCTTCTGCGAGAGGTCGCCGTTGGCGACGGCCGTGGTGACCTGGGCGATCCCGCGGACCTGGGCGGTGAGGTTGCCCGCCATCAGGTTCACCGAGTCGGTGAGGTCCTTCCAGACACCGGCGACCTCGGACACCTGGGCCTGACCGCCCAACTCGCCCTCGGTGCCCACCTCCCGGGCCACCCGGGTCACCTCGGAGGAGAAGGAGGAGAGCTGGTCCACCATCGTGTTGACGGTGTTCTTCAGTTCGAGCATCTCGCCCGCGACGTGCACGGTGACCTTGCGGGAGAGGTCGCCCTTGGCCACCGCCGTCGTGACCAGGGCGATGTCGCGGACCTGCGCGGTGAGGCGGTACGCCATGGTGTTGACGGAGTCGGTGAGGTCCTTCCAGGACCCCGACATCCCGCGCACCCGGGCCTGCCCGCCGAGCTTGCCCTCGGTGCCGACCTCGCTGGCCACCCGGGTCACCTCGTCGGTGAAGGTGGACAGCTGGTCGACGAGGTTGTTGACGGTCCGCCCGACCTTCAGGAACTCGCCGCGCAGCGGATGCCCCGCCCCCTCGTCGGACTCCGCCCGCAGCTCCATCCGCTGCTCCAGGTCGCCCTCGGCGACCGCGGACAGCACCCGGCCGACCTCGGAGACCGGGCGTACGAGGTCGTCGACCAGCGCGTTGGAGGCGTCGATGGCGACCGCCCAGGAGCCCTCGCTCGCCCCCTTCTCCAGGCGCTCGGTGAGTTTTCCCTCACGCCCGACCATGCGGCGCACCCGCGTCAGCTCGCCGGTGAGGTGCATATTGCGCTCGGCCACCTCGTTGAAGACGGCGGCGATCTCGGCCATTTCTCCGTCGCCGGAGACAGTGAGGCGCTTGCGGAAGTTCCCGTCGCGCATCGCCACCAGGGCGGCGAGCAGTCTTTTCATGGCTGCCGCGTCGACAGCCGTTGTCCCGTTGCGCGACTTTCGCGGCTTACCCGGGTTTTGTCCGCCTTGTGCGCGCGTGCCGGTGCTACGCGTCGCTGCGCCAGACTCCACCGTGTCCCTCCCGCAGGGGTTGACCTCGTGTTCGGGCTTCTGTTTCAAGCCTGCCCAGTGTTTCACCCCGGCTGAACCAGGCCATAACAGTTCGGCAGCTTCGCACACCCTCCGCACACCCTCCGGGCGGAAAGTGTTGCGGGCGGCATCCGCATGAATGGCGAAGGTAAGTAACCTGGGCGACGGCTGTCCACCCACCCGGTCCGCCCGGCCGGGGGTGGCAGGGGAAGAACACGGGCATCGGAGGGCGCGGCCGCACATGACCACCGGACTGCACCTGCCCGGGGAACACACGCCTGAACCCGGGGCGCACGAGGCGGGCCGCCAGGCACTGCATGACGACATCGGTACAAGGAGCTCTGTGATCACCGCCCGCGCGGCCGCGACCTTCGACCCCGTCGGGCGTTCCGTCGCGACCGCCCGCTCCTTCGTCCGGGACACCCTGCAGGGCTGGGGCTTCACCGACGTCATCGATGACGCCGTCGTCCTCACCAGCGAACTCGTCACCAACGCCGTCGTCCACGCGGGCACCGCCGCCGAGGTCCTGTGCCTGCGCAGCGAGGACGCCGTACGCATCGAGGTCGCCGACCGCTACCCCGAGCGCGAGATCCCCCTCCAGCAGTCGGCCGTCAACATGGGCAGCCCCGACCGCGAGGGCGGCCGCGGCCTCCAGCTCTGCGCCGCGCTCGCCGGGAACTGGGGAGTGGAGTACAGCCCCACCCACAAGCGCGTCTGGTTCCAGCTCGACCTGCCGGCCCGCTCCGTGGGCACCCGCTCCGCCGGACCGACCCTGCCCCCGGACGTGCTGCCCCTCGCGGACGGCCGGGTACGCGTCGGCGTCGTCCAGATCGACCGCGCGGGCAGCATCAGCGCCTGGAACGACGACGCCGAGGACCTCTTCGGCTATCCCGCCGACCAGGTCACCGGCAAGCCGCTCACCGACCTCGCGGCCTGGCCGCACACCCCCGGCATCAGCACCGGCATCGCCGAGGCCCTCCAGCTCTCCCGCTGGGAGGGCAGCTACGGCATCCGCAGCTCCGACGGCCGCGTCACCCCCGTCTACGCCTCCCATCTGCGGGTCCGCGACGCCGACGGCGAGCCCTCCACGGTCTGCCTCCTCGTACGCGACCACGAGCGCGCCGTGCTGCAGACCCCGCTGCGTGCCAACGGCACCGAGAGCGGGTCCGGCGGGAGCCAGGAGGCGGGCGCCGCCGACCCCTTCGAGGTGTTCATCGGCTCCCCCGCCCCCGACGACCTCGACGGGCTGCTCCAGCGCACCGTCGAACGCGCCCGCGACATGCTCGACGGCGACGCCGCCTTCCTGCTCCTCGCCACCGACGACGAGACCGAGCTGGAGGTCCGCGCCTCCACCGGACTGCCCTCCGCCCGCCAGCGCTTCGCCCGCGTCCCCGTCGAGGCGGGCCCCGGCCGCTACGGCTCGGCCCGGATGCCCGCCGTCCACGAGGACCTCACCGTCGTCCCCGGCGCGGTGCCGCTGCTCGGCAGCACCGGCATGCGCTCGGTGGTCACCGTCCCGCTCAAGGTCGAGGGCCGCCTCACCGGCTCCCTGGGCGTCGCCGCCGAGGGCCCCGGGCGCTACTCCAACGAGGAGGCGCTGCGCCTGCAGTTCGCCGCGGACCGCATCGCGCTCGCCGTCGAGTCCGCCCGCCTCGGCGAGCTGGAGCGGCTGCGCCGCGGCTCGCTCTCCTTCCTCGTCGAGGCCTCCGACCTGCTCGCGGGCACCCTCGACCGGGACCAGACCCTCGCCCTGATGGCCCAGATGACCGTGCCGACGCTCGCCACCTGGTGCGCCGTCTACACCATCGCCGACCAGGCCTCCGACCCGTACCTCTCCTATGTCCTGCACGAGGACGAGGAGCGCATCGACGGTCTCAAGGCCCTGCTCTCCCGGATCGCGCCGCCCGACCCGGTGCCCACCCCCGGCGCCCGGATCTGGAACGCCCCCGCCACCGCCGCGCACGAGGCGGCCCTGCGGACCTCGATGCGCAGCCTCGACCTCGGCGAGACCCCGCGCCTCGGCTCCGGCGTCGGCACCACCCTCGCCACCGCCTCCGCGGTAGGCGGCGAGACCGTGGTCCTGCCCCTGGTCGCCCGCAACCGCGTCATCGGCATGCTCACCCTCGGCAAGCCCACCGACGAGCACTTCCGCCAGGAGATCCTCGAACTCGCCGAGGACCTCTCCCGCCGGGCCGCCCTCGCCCTGGACAACGCCCGCCTCTACTCCGAGCGCACCGCCATCAGCCAGTCCCTGCAGCGCAGCCTCCTCCCGCCGGAGCTGCCGCAGGTGCCGAACGTCGAGGTCGAGGTCATCTACCGGGCGGCGGGCGAGGGCAACGAAGTCGGCGGCGACTTCTACGACTTGTTCCCCATCCGCGACGGCGCCTACGGCTTCGCGATCGGCGACGTCTGCGGCACCGGACCGGAGGCCGCCGCCGTCACCGGCCTCGCACGGCACGCCCTGCGCCTGCTCGCCCGCGAGGGCTTCGGCGGCCCGGCCGTCCTGGAGCGCCTCAACTCCGCCATCCTCGACGAGGGCGCCCGCAGCCGCTTCCTCACCCTGCTCTACGGGGAGTTGTGGCCCCAGGAGGACGGCAGCGCCGTACTGAAGGTGGTCTGCGCGGGCCATCCGCTGCCGCTGCGCCTGCGCCAGGACGGCTCGGTGGAACCGGCGGCCGAACCGCAGCCGCTGCTCGGCGTCATGGACGACCTGGAGCTGTACGAGCAGACGGTCACCCTCGACCCGGGCGACGTCCTGCTGTGCGTCACCGACGGGGTCACCGAGCGCCGCGAGGGCACCCGCATGCTCGGCGACGACGGCCTCACCGAGGTCCTCACCACCTGCACCGGCCTGACCGCCGGCGCGGTCGCCGCCCGCGTGATGCGCGCCGTCGAGCGCTTCGCCTCGGACGCCCCCTCCGACGACATGGCCATCCTCGCCATGCGCGTCCCCGGCCTCCAGACGGACTGAGCCGCGGGGGCGGATCTCCTCCGCCCCCGTCCCGCACACCCCTCAAACGCCAGAGGACCCCGCCCAGTTGGGCGGGGTCCTCTGCTGTGGTGGAGCCCCCAAACGGAATCGAACCGTTGACCTTCTCCTTACCATGGAGACGCTCTACCGACTGAGCTATAGGGGCCTGTCGCCTGCGCGGAATCCCGCTTGGCGACGATGTAGATCATACCCCGTACGGAAGGGTGCTCGGCACCGCCTCCGGGCGGAACCCGCACCGCGCACGGCACGGCGCACCGCCCGGAGGCGCGGGCTCAGCGGATGCGGACTCCGTAGGCTCTCGGGCTCAGTCCGCCGAAGGCCCGGCCTCAGGCCGGAGCGAGCAGCCCGCCCAGCGCGTTGCAGGCCGAGACGACCCGCTGGAGGTCCCGCCGGCTCATCGCCGCGTCGACCGGAAGCGCCAGCGTCTCGTCCGCCGCCCGCTCGGTACGCGGCAGCACCGCTCGCCGCAGATAGTCCGGGGTGCGGTGCACCGGCGTCTTCACCGGCACGCTGCACGCCACCCCGCGCGCCCTTATGGCCCGCGCGAAGGCATCCCGGTCGGGCCGCCCGTTCCCGGGCACCCGCACCACGTACTGCCGGTAGCTGTGCCCCTCGACGCACTCCGGCGTCACCACACCGCTCAACCGCCGGTCCAGATAGGCCGCATGCACCCGCCGCTGCGGCACATCCGCCACCGCGGCCCCCTCCTCCCGGTGTTCCAGTACGAGGAGTCCGTGCCGCCGGCCCAGACCGTGCAGCCGCACGCTCTCCACGGGTCTGCCGAAGGTGCCCACGGCGACCACTCCGGCGGTACGAGGGCCGATCACCTCGGCGACCGCCGCCGGGTCGAGGCAGTAGGTGATGGGATCGATGTCGGCGAAGACAGGCACGGCCCCCGCAAGGACCACGACCCTGGCCGCTTCCGGAGTCCCGAACGCCGGGACGACAACCTCGTCACCAGCGCCGATACCTGCGGCCCGCAGCAATGCAAGTGTCCCCATACCGGCGATGGTCACCGCGCGACATGAACGTCAGATGACGGGAAACAAAAAGGAGCGGGTCCCCGATCCTAAGATCGAGAACCCGCTCCCTGACGTTGAGTTCGGCGGCGTCCTACTCTCCCACAGGGTCCCCCCTGCAGTACCATCGGCGCTGTAAGGCTTAGCTTCCGGGTTCGGAATGTAACCGGGCGTTTCCCTCACGCTATGACCACCGAAACACTATGAAACACACAACCGAAGCCACACCACACCCACCTGGATGCGGGGCAGCGGTTGTTCGTGGTTTCAGAACCAACACAGTGGACGCGAGCAACTGAGGACAAGCCCTCGGCCTATTAGTACCGGTCAACTCCACCCCTCACAGGGCTTCCATATCCGGCCTATCAACCCAGTCGTCTACTGGGAGCCTTACCCTCTCAAAGGAGGTGGGAACACTCATCTCGAAGCAGGCTTCCCGCTTAGATGCTTTCAGCGGTTATCCCTCCCGAACGTAGCCAACCAGCCATGCCCTTGGCAGAACAACTGGCACACCAGAGGTTCGTCCGTCCCGGTCCTCTCGTACTAGGGACAGCCCTTCTCAATATTCCTACGCGCACAGCGGATAGGGACCGAACTGTCTCACGACGTTCTAAACCCAGCTCGCGTACCGCTTTAATGGGCGAACAGCCCAACCCTTGGGACCGACTCCAGCCCCAGGATGCGACGAGCCGACATCGAGGTGCCAAACCATCCCGTCGATATGGACTCTTGGGGAAGATCAGCCTGTTATCCCCGGGGTACCTTTTATCCGTTGAGCGACGGCGCTTCCACAAGCCACCGCCGGATCACTAGTCCCGACTTTCGTCCCTGCTCGACCCGTCGGTCTCACAGTCAAGCTCCCTTGTGCACTTACACTCAACACCTGATTACCAACCAGGCTGAGGGAACCTTTGGGCGCCTCCGTTACCCTTTAGGAGGCAACCGCCCCAGTTAAACTACCCATCAGACACTGTCCCTGATCCGGATCACGGACCCAGGTTAGACATCCAGCACGACCAGAGTGGTATTTCAACAACGACTCCCCCGCCACTGGCGTGACAAGTTCACAGTCTCCCACCTATCCTACACAAGCCGAACCGAACACCAATATCAAACTGTAGTAAAGGTCCCGGGGTCTTTCCGTCCTGCTGCGCGAAACGAGCATCTTTACTCGTAGTGCAATTTCACCGGGCCTATGGTTGAGACAGTCGAGAAGTCGTTACGCCATTCGTGCAGGTCGGAACTTACCCGACAAGGAATTTCGCTACCTTAGGATGGTTATAGTTACCACCGCCGTTTACTGGCGCTTAAGTTCTCAGCCTCGCCCACCCGAAAGTGAGCTAACCGGTCCCCTTAACGTTCCAGCACCGGGCAGGCGTCAGTCCGTATACATCGCCTTACGGCTTCGCACGGACCTGTGTTTTTAGTAAACAGTCGCTTCTCGCTGGTCTCTGCGGCCACCCCCAGCTCACCCAGCACGTGGGATCACCAGAAATGGCCCCCCTTCTCCCGAAGTTACGGGGGCATTTTGCCGAGTTCCTTAACCATAGTTCACCCGAACGCCTCGGTATTCTCTACCAGACCACCTGAGTCGGTTTAGGGTACGGGCCGCCATAAAACTCGCTAGAGGCTTTTCTCGACAGCATAGGATCATCCACTTCACCACAATCGGCTCGGCATCAGGTCTCACCCCTATGTACGACGGATTTACCTATCGCACGGGCTACACCCTTACCCCGGGACAACCACCGCCCGGGATGGACTACCTTCCTGCGTCACCCCATCACTCACCTACTAACCGCTTGGACCGGCGGCTCCACCACTCCCCTCAACTCCGAAGAGATCAGGGCGGCTTCACGGCCTTAGCATCACGATGCTCGATGTTTGACGCTCTACAGCGGGTACCGGAATATCAACCGGTTATCCATCGACTACGCCTGTCGGCCTCGCCTTAGGTCCCGACTTACCCTGGGCAGATCAGCTTGACCCAGGAACCCTTAGTCAATCGGCGCACACGTTTCTCACGTGTGTATCGCTACTCATGCCTGCATTCTCACTCGTGAACCATCCACCACTGCCTTCCGGCGCGGCTTCACCCGGCACACGACGCTCCCCTACCCAACCCAACACCCGTTAGGGCTATCTGCTGGATTGACACGACTTCGGCGGTACGCTTGAGCCCCGCTACATTGTCGGCGCGGAATCACTTGACCAGTGAGCTATTACGCACTCTTTCAAGGATGGCTGCTTCTAAGCCAACCTCCTGGTTGTCTCTGCGACTCCACATCCTTTCCCACTTAGCGTACGCTTAGGGGCCTTAGTCGATGCTCTGGGCTGTTTCCCTCTCGACCATGGAGCTTATCCCCCACAGTCTCACTGCCGCGCTCTCACTTACCGGCATTCGGAGTTTGGCTAAGGTCAGTAACCCGGTAGGGCCCATCGCCTATCCAGTGCTCTACCTCCGGCAAGAAACACACGACGCTGCACCTAAATGCATTTCGGGGAGAACCAGCTATCACGGAGTTTGATTGGCCTTTCACCCCTAACCACAGGTCATCCCCCAGGTTTTCAACCCTGGTGGGTTCGGTCCTCCACGAAGTCTTACCTCCGCTTCAACCTGCCCATGGCTAGATCACTCCGCTTCGGGTCTTGAGCGCGCTACTATACCGCCCTATTCGGACTCGCTTTCGCTACGGCTTCCCCACACGGGTTAACCTCGCAACACACCGCAAACTCGCAGGCTCATTCTTCAAAAGGCACGCAGTCACGAGACAAGCACAAGTGCTTGCCCGACGCTCCCACGGCTTGTAGGCACACGGTTTCAGGTACTATTTCACTCCCCTCCCGGGGTACTTTTCACCATTCCCTCACGGTACTATCCGCTATCGGTCACCAGGGAATATTTAGGCTTAGCGGGTGGTCCCGCCAGATTCACACGGGATTTCTCGGGCCCCGTGCTACTTGGGTGTTCTCCAAACGAGCCGTTGATGTTTCAGCTACGGGGGTCTTACCCTCTACGCCGGACCTTTCGCATGTCCTTCGCCTACACCAACGGTTTCTGACTCGTCGACCAACCGGCAGATTGATCAAGAAGAATCCCACAACCCCACATGCGCAACCCCTGCCGGGTCTCACACACACATGGTTTAGCCTCATCCAGTTTCGCTCGCCACTACTCCCGGAATCACGGTTGTTTTCTCTTCCTGCGGGTACTGAGATGTTTCACTTCCCCGCGTTCCCTCCACATGCCCTATGTGTTCAGGCATGGGTGACAGCCCATGACGACTGCCGGGTTTCCCCATTCGGACACCCCCGGATCACAGCTCGGTTGACAGCTCCCCGGGGCCTATCGCGGCCTCCCACGTCCTTCATCGGTTCCTGGTACCAAGGCATCCACCGTGCGCCCTTAAAAACTTGGCCACAGATGCTCGCGTCCACTGTGCAGTTCTCAAACAACGACCAACCACCCGTCACACACCACCAACGTGATGCTTCACCGGGGCCGGCACTGAAGGCAGCCTCAACGGCCGTACCTTCAGACACCCAACAGCGTGCCCGACACCCCCAGCTCCACGATCTTCACGTTCCACGCCCTTACGAGCAGTACTAGCGAACCCACCGAACCGAGTGTGCCGAGTAGTCAACGTTCCACCCATGAGCAACCAGCGCGAGACGTTCGCTCGCGATCTGGCCTCTGGACTGTTCGGCAGAGCCGGACAGCCGAGAAGTGCTCCTTAGAAAGGAGGTGATCCAGCCGCACCTTCCGGTACGGCTACCTTGTTACGACTTCGTCCCAATCGCCAGTCCCACCTTCGACAGCTCCCTCCCACAAGGGGTTGGGCCACCGGCTTCGGGTGTTACCGACTTTCGTGACGTGACGGGCGGTGTGTACAAGGCCCGGGAACGTATTCACCGCAGCAATGCTGATCTGCGATTACTAGCGACTCCGACTTCATGGGGTCGAGTTGCAGACCCCAATCCGAACTGAGACCGGCTTTTTGAGATTCGCTCCACCTTGCGGTATCGCAGCTCATTGTACCGGCCATTGTAGCACGTGTGCAGCCCAAGACATAAGGGGCATGATGACTTGACGTCGTCCCCACCTTCCTCCGAGTTGACCCCGGCGGTCTCCCGTGAGTCCCCAGCACCACAAGGGCCTGCTGGCAACACGGGACAAGGGTTGCGCTCGTTGCGGGACTTAACCCAACATCTCACGACACGAGCTGACGACAGCCATGCACCACCTGTACACCGACCACAAGGGGGACCCTGTCTCCAGAGTTTTCCGGTGTATGTCAAGCCTTGGTAAGGTTCTTCGCGTTGCGTCGAATTAAGCCACATGCTCCGCCGCTTGTGCGGGCCCCCGTCAATTCCTTTGAGTTTTAGCCTTGCGGCCGTACTCCCCAGGCGGGGCACTTAATGCGTTAGCTGCGGCACGGACAACGTGGAATGTTGCCCACACCTAGTGCCCACCGTTTACGGCGTGGACTACCAGGGTATCTAATCCTGTTCGCTCCCCACGCTTTCGCTCCTCAGCGTCAGTATCGGCCCAGAGATCCGCCTTCGCCACCGGTGTTCCTCCTGATATCTGCGCATTTCACCGCTACACCAGGAATTCCGATCTCCCCTACCGAACTCTAGCCTGCCCGTATCGACTGCAGACCCGGGGTTAAGCCCCGGGCTTTCACAACCGACGCGACAAGCCGCCTACGAGCTCTTTACGCCCAATAATTCCGGACAACGCTTGCGCCCTACGTATTACCGCGGCTGCTGGCACGTAGTTAGCCGGCGCTTCTTCTGCAGGTACCGTCACTCACGCTTCTTCCCTGCTGAAAGAGGTTTACAACCCGAAGGCCGTCATCCCTCACGCGGCGTCGCTGCATCAGGCTTCCGCCCATTGTGCAATATTCCCCACTGCTGCCTCCCGTAGGAGTCTGGGCCGTGTCTCAGTCCCAGTGTGGCCGGTCGCCCTCTCAGGCCGGCTACCCGTCGTCGCCTTGGTGAGCCACTACCTCACCAACAAGCTGATAGGCCGCGGGCTCATCCTGCACCGCCGGAGCTTTCCACCCACTTGGATGCCCAAGCAGGTCAATATCCGGTATTAGACCCCGTTTCCAGGGCTTGTCCCAGAGTGCAGGGCAGATTGCCCACGTGTTACTCACCCGTTCGCCACTAATCCCCCACCGAAGCGGGTTCATCGTTCGACTTGCATGTGTTAAGCACGCCGCCAGCGTTCGTCCTGAGCCAGGATCAAACTCTCCGTGAATGTGTACCGGTAATCCGGTCACACACACGAGAGCGGAACCAGAGGGAGGAATAATCCCCCCGGTCCACAGCATCCTCGCTGTGTGTTTCTTCAAAGGAACCCAAACCCAAGACAGCCACAAACGACTGCCGAGAGTCAGGGGTATCAACATATCTGGCGTTGACTTTTGGCACGCTGTTGAGTTCTCAAGGAACGGACACTTCCTTCGTACTCACCCCGACCATTCAGCCGAGGCTTTCCTCCGGGCGTTTCCCTTCGGTGTTTCCAACCCTACCAGACGCTTTCCGTCCCGATTTCCGGTCCGTAATGTCATCCAGTGGCCGTTGGAGAGCCGTACCTATTCAGTCGCCTTCCGGCTCCCTTTCGGTGGACCCGACTTTATCAGAGGTTCTGAGTCGGATTTTCCACCCGCTTCGGGCCCAACAACCGTATGAGCGGCTGCCGTTCCCTCGCTGGCGGAGCCGTAAACGTACTGGAGCGGAGTCCCCCGAGGCAAATCGGGGAGCCTCCGCTCCGGTACGGCCCCTGCGGGCCCCTGCCGAGGTGTCAGACCTCGACCACGACGGGCAGGATCATCGGGCGCCGGCGGTAGGTGTCGGAGACCCACTTGCCCAGCGTGCGGCGCACCAACTGCTGCATCTGGTGGGGCTCGACGACCCCGTCCTGCGCGGAGCGCTCCAGAACCTCCTGGACCTTGGGGACCACCGCGCCGAAGGCCGAGTCCTCGATGCCGGAGCCGCGGGCGTGGATGTGCGGACCGCCCGTGATCTTGCCGGTGCTGGAGTCGATCACCACGAAGACCGAGATGATCCCCTCGTCGCCGAGGATCCGGCGGTCCTTCAGCGAGGACTCGGTGACATCGCCGACCGAGAGGCCGTCGACGTACACGTAACCGGCCTGGACCTTGCCGGAGATGCGGGCCTTGCCCTCGACGAGGTCGACGGCGACGCCGTCCTCGGCGATGACGATCCGGTCGTGCGGGACACCGGTGAGCGCGCCCAGTTCGGCGTTGGCTCTGAGGTGGCGCCACTCGCCGTGGACCGGCATGAGGTTCCGCGGCTTGCAGATGTTGTAGAAGTACAGCAGCTCGCCGGCGGAGGCGTGCCCGGAGACGTGCACCTTGGCGTTGCCCTTGTGGACGACGTTGGCGCCCCAGCGGGTCAGACCGTTGATCACGCGGTAGACCGCGTTCTCGTTGCCCGGGATGAGCGAGGAGGCCAGGATCACGGTGTCGCCCTGGACGATCCGGATCTGGTGGTCGCGGTTGGCCATCCGGGACAGCGCGGCCATGGGCTCGCCCTGGGAACCGGTGCAGACCAGGACGACCTCGTGGTCGGGCAGGTCGTCGAGGGTCTTGACGTCCACGACGAGCCCCGGCGGGACCTTCAGATAGCCGAGGTCGCGGGCGATGCCCATGTTGCGGACCATCGAGCGGCCGACGAAGGCGACCCGGCGGCCGTACTCGTGGGCGGCGTCCAGGATCTGCTGGATGCGGTGCACATGGCTGGCGAAGCTGGCCACGATGATCCGCTTGCGTGCCCCGGCGAAGACCTGGCGCAGCACATTGGAGATGTCGCGCTCGTGCGGGGTGAAGCCGGGGACCTCGGCGTTCGTCGAGTCGGAGAGGAGGAGGTCGATGCCCTCCTCGCTCAGCCGCGCGAAGGCGTGCAGGTCCGTGAGGCGGTTGTCCAGCGGCAGCTGGTCCATCTTGAAGTCGCCCGTGTGCACGACCATGCCCGCGGGGGTGCGGATGGCCACGGCGAGGGCGTCCGGGATGGAGTGGTTGACCGCGACGAACTCGCATGCGAAGGGTCCGACGCGTTCGCGATGGCCTTCGGCCACTTCGAGCGTGTAGGGGCGGATGCGGTGCTCCTGAAGCTTCGCCTCGATGAGAGCGAGGGTGAGCTTCGAGCCGATCAGCGGAATATCGGGCTTCTCGCGGAGAAGGAACGGTACGCCACCGATGTGGTCCTCGTGGCCGTGCGTGAGGACGATGCCCTCGATGTCGTCGAGGCGGTCCCTGATGGACGTGAAGTCCGGCAGGATCAGGTCGATTCCGGGCTGCTCCTCCTCGGGGAAGAGCACTCCGCAGTCGACGATCAGCAGACGGCCGTCGTACTCGAAGACGGTCATGTTGCGGCCGATTTCGCCGAGGCCGCCGAGCGGGGTGACCCGGAGGGCCCCCTTGGCGAGCTTCGGGGGCGGGCCGAGTTCGGGATGCGGATGACTCAAAAGACTCTCCTGACCATGCGCGCCACGTACCCCGCGGGCACGTGGCGCGTATGACGTTCGTGCGTATGGCTGTGTGCAGGGATGGCGGGGACGGTGAGTCCCCGCCTATTCAGTTGTGAGGTCTGTGCGCGGAGCGCGGCCCCGGCCGGAGACCGGGGCACCCGGGGGGCGGGCGTTCCGCTTATCAGATCTGTACCCCGCCGGCGGCGAGATCGATCTTGAGCTGGGCCGTCTCCTCGGGTGAGAGTTCCACCAGGGGCAGGCGCAGCGGTCCGCCGGGCAGACCCTGCAGGGCGAGTGCGGCCTTGCAGGTGATGACGCCCTGGGTGCGGAACATGCCGGTGAACACGGGCAGCAGCTTCTGGTGGATCTCGGTCGCCTTGTGCACGTCGCCCGCGGTGTAGGCGTCGATCAGTGCGCGCAGCTCCGGGGTCACGACATGGCTGACGACCGAGACGAAGCCGATGGCGCCGACCGAGAGGAGGGGGAGGTTCAGCATGTCGTCGCCCGAGTACCAGGCGAGGTCGGAGCGGGCGATGGCCCAGCTGGCGCGGCCCAGGTCCCCTTTGGCGTCCTTGTTGGCGACGATACGGGGGTGCTCCGCCAGGCGCACCAGGGTTTCGGTGTTGATCGGCACTCCGCTGCGGCCCGGGATGTCGTAGAGCATCACGGGAAGTCCGGTGGAATCGGCCACCGCGGTGAAGTGCCGGAGCAGGCCCTCCTGAGGGGGCTTGTTGTAGTAGGGCGTCACGGTGAGCAGACCGTGCGCCCCGGCCCGCTCCGCGGCCTCGGCCAGCTCGATGCTGTGCCGGGTGTCGTTGGTGCCGACTCCGGCGACGATGTGGGCGCGGTCGCCGACCGCCTCCACCACCGCGCGTACGAGGGCTTCCTTCTCCGCATTGCTGGTGGTCGGGGACTCGCCGGTGGTCCCGTTGACGATCAGGCCGTCGTTGCCTGCGTCGACCAGGTGGCGGGCCAGCAGCTGCGCGCCCTCGAGGTCGAGGGTGCCGTTCGCCGTGAACGGCGTGACCATGGCGGTCAGGACGCGCCCGAAGGGCGTCTGCGGAGTGGAGATCGGAGCCATGGGTAACACGCTACTCGCTGCTCAGCGCGCGGTCGTCCCTCGGGGGACGAGCGGGGACGTGACGTAGACGGAGCCCGGCACTGCCTGCTCGGGGGTTCAAGCAGTGCCGGGTCCGTTCGATCAGGCTAGAGGAACTTCTCGAACCCCCGCAATCCGGACGCCTCGTAGGACTGACCCGTACATCAGTGCCTCACGGGGCGACCCGGCCGTTGGCGTTGAAGGCCGCGTAGGTGAGCGGCATCAGGGTCGCCCAGTGGGCCTCCATCTGCTCGCCCACCATCTCGATCTCGCGCTGCGGGAAGGAGGGGGTCCTGGCCAGCTCGTGCTGGGTGCGCAGGCCGAGGAAGTGCATCAGGGAGCGCGCGTTGCAGGTGGCGTACATGGACGAGAAGAGCCCGACGGGCAGCACGGCCCTGGCCACCTCGCGTGCCACCCCGGCCGCCAGCATCTCCTGGTACGCCTCGTAGGAGTGGCGGTAGGACTCCTCCATCACGCGGCCGGTGAGCGCCTGCTGCTCCGCGGAGCCCTCGACGAAGACGTACTTGCCCGGCCTGCCCTCCTGGACGAGCTTGCGCTCCTCGCCCGGGACGTAGAAGACCGGCTGGAGCTGCCGGTACCGGCCGGACTCCTCGTTGTAGCTCCAGCCGACCCGGTGCCGCATGAACTCGCGGAAGACGAAGATCGGGGCGCTGATGAAGAAGGTCATCGAGTTGTGCTCGAAGGGGCTGCCGTGCCGGTCCCGCATGAGGTAGTTGATGAGGCCCTTGGAGCGCTCGGGGTCCTTCTTCAGCTCGTCCAGGGACTGCTCGCCGACGGTGGAGACGCGGGCCGCCCACAACACGTCGGAGTCACTCGCCGCGTGTTTCACCAGCTCCACGGCGACCTCGCTGCGGAAAGCGGGCTTGGTGTCTTCGGCGGGGGTGTCGGTCACGTCGCGGGGTCCTTCCCATCACGGCTCTCGGGCGGCGCCAACTCTACGACTCGCCTCCGACAATCGGCCGCACCGCCGAGCGGCGCCCGAACCCGGCGAAGATCACCAAGGCCCCAAGGTCACCGAAGCACAACGAAGTTCGGCGAACTCGGCGCATACGGGCACCTTCCGGCGTTCTCGTACGTCTGTCCTGGTGACAGTCGTTCTTCCTCGCCGCGCCCGCAGAGCCTTGCGCACCGGTCGCCTCCGTCACCTCGGTCGCGTCCGCCGTGCTCCTCGCGCTCTCCGGGTCCTGCGAGGTCCGGCCCCGCAACCCCGCAAGGAGAAGCAGCACCCATGTTCCGTCGGCGTGAGCCCGTACCGTTCGCCTTCATCGCCGAAGCCGACACCTTCCGCAGCAATATCGCTCCCCCGCCCCGCGAGCGGGCCTCGGCACGGCGCATAGCCGGCCAGGTCCTGCTGGGTGCCACCGTGCTCGCGGGCCTGGTCGGGTCCGTGATCGTGGGGATGCCCGCCCTCTCGCCGGAGCAGTCACCGGAGGTCACCCAGCACTCCGAGGCCTCCCACGGGCGCTGAGCCGAGGGCACCCAGGCTGGTGGGCGCGGTCCGGGCTCGATAGCCTCACCGGGCAGCCCCAGCCGCTTTTGAGTGAGGAACCGTCCGTGCCCTTGACCTTTCTCACGGCCGACCGCGCTTTCGACGAGTCGCGGGACGAGGAGGACCAGCTCTTCCCGGAGGACCCGGACCGCTGGCGCCGCCCGTACCGCCCGGGCCCCTGGCGGGTGGGCCTCGCCGCCTCCCTGCTGCTGCTCTCCGCCTTCGTGCTGCTCTCCGCGGTGATCATCGCCTTCGCGGGGTCGCCGGTCGAGATGCTGGTCTGCGGCGCCCTCGCCGTGGTCATCATCGCGGCGGCGCTGCGGATGCTGCGGATGGGCACCTGGGTGGGCGGCCGCGGGCTGCGCCACGTGGGCATGTTCAGCACCCGCACGGTGTCCTGGGCGCATGTCGTCTCGGTGCGCACCCGGCAGCAGCCGGTGCGCTGGCTCGGCCTGCCGCGCACCGTGCAGGGCCAGGCGCTCGTACTGGAACGGCTCACCCAGCACAGCGAGCCGCAGCGGGCCCTGCTGACCACCCACGACGCGGACTTCCTCGCGCGGCCCACCGCCTTCGAGCGGGCCGCCGACCGGATCGAGGCCTGGGCGCAGGAGCACGGCCACCACTGAGGCCGGACGGCACGCGCCCGCGCGTACGGGCGGTCGTGCCCTGGGCGGGTGGCCCGCCGCGCTCGGACCACGGCCAGGCTCGCACCACGGCCGGGCTCAGACCGCGTGCGGCTTCCCGTCCTGCTCGTGCAGGGCGATCGCGCGCTGCATGGCCCGGCGGGCGCGCGGGGTGTCGCGGGCGTCGCGGTAGGCGACCGCCAGCCGGAACCAGCACCGCCAGTCCTCGGGTGAGCGCTCCGCCTCCGCCTTGCGCCGGGCGAAGACGGCGTCCGCGGAGTCCCGGTCGATGCGGCCGCTGGGCGTGCGCCGGAGTTCGTCGACGGGCAGCCCGCCCTCGGCTTCGAGTACGGCGGCGAGCCGGCCCCCCCGGATCGCGAAGCGGGTGCTCTGCCACAGGAACCAGAGGCCGATCAGCGGCAGCACGAGCACGGCGGCGCCGAGGGCGACGCTGAGGGCCGTGCCGTGCCGGAGCAGCAGCACCCCGCGGCTGCCGGCCAGGACGAAGTAGACGAGGAGGGCGGCGGCCGTGACGGCGTAGGCGAGCTTGGCGCGCATGCTCAGCCGAGGTCCAGGAAGTGTTCCAGGCCGAAGGTGAGGCCGGGCACGGTGGGCACGCGCCGGGCCGCGAGCAGGATGCCCGGCATGAAGCTGCTGTGGTGCAGCGAGTCGTGGCGCACCGTGAGGGTCTCGCCCTCGCCGCCGAGCAGGACCTCCTGGTGGGCGAGGAGCCCGCGCAGCCGCACCGAGTGCACGGGGACCCCGTCGACGTCCGCGCCCCGAGCGCCGTCGAGGGCGGTGGCGGTGGCGTCCGGCTGCGGTGCGCTGCCCGCCTGCTCGCGCGCGGCGGCGATGAGCTGGGCGGTGCGGGTCGCGGTGCCGCTGGGGGCGTCCGCCTTGTTCGGGTGGTGCAGCTCGACGACCTCGACGGACTCGAAGTACGGGGCGGCGATCTGGGCGAACTTCATGGTCAGGACGGCGCCGAGGGAGAAGTTCGGGGCGATCAGCACCCCGGTGCCGGGGAAGTCGGCGAGCCGGCCGCGCAGTTGGCCGAGGCGGTCCTCGGTCCAGCCGGTGGTGCCGACCACGGCGTGGATGCCGTGCCGTACGCAGAAGTCGAGGTTGCCCATGACCGAGGCGGGGGTGGTGAGTTCGACCGCCACCTGGGCGCCCCGCTCGGCGAGGGTCTCCAGCTTGTCGCCCCGGCCGAGGGCGGCGACGAGTTCCAGGTCCTCGGCCGCCTCGACGGCCCGTACCGCCTCGGAGCCGATGCGGCCCTTCGCGCCGAGCACGGCCACACGCAGCTTGCTCATGTCTTCGTTCCTTCGCAGCCGGCGGTCCGGCCCCGGGAGTGCCCGGGGCCGGGTGACCGCTTCCGTTCCGGGAGACGGCTTCTTCCGAGACGCGCTTCTCCGAAGGCCGCTCCGCCAGGTGTTCTCCTGGACTGTCCAGGTGCTCTCCCGGACTAGGAGACCACCTCGTGCAGGCGGTCCGCCTGCTTGTCCTTCAGCGGGCCGATGACCGACAGGGACGGCCGCTGCCCCAGGACCTCGCGCGCGACCTCGCGTACGTCGTCCGGGGTGACCGCCGCGATCCTGGCCAGCATGTCGTCCACGGACATCTGCTCGCCCCAGCACAGCTCACTCTTGCCGATGCGGTGCATGAGCGCACCCGTGTCCTCGACGCCGAGGACGGTGGAGCCGGAGAGCTGGCCGATGGCCCGGCCGATCTCCTCGTCGGGCAGCCCGCCGCGGGCGACCTGGTCGAGCTCCTCGCGGCAGATCTTCAGTACGTCGTGCACCTGGCTCGGGCGGCAGCCCGCGTAGACGCCGAAGAGGCCGCAGTCGGCGAAGCCGGAGGTGTAGGAGTAGACGCTGTACGCGAGGCCGCGCTTCTCCCGGACCTCCTGGAAGAGCCGGGAGGACATGCCGCCGCCGAGCGCGGTGTTCAGCACGCTGAGCGCCCAGCGGCGCTCGTCGGTGCGGGCCAGCCCGGGCATGCCGAGGATGACGTGGGCCTGCTCGGTGCGGCGGTGCAGCAGCTCGACCTTGCCCGCGGCGCGGACCGCGCGGCGGCCGGAACGGGGGGCGACCGGCTCGGCGCCGGGGCTCCCGAGGGCTCCCGCCTTCTCGAAGGCGGCGCGGACCTGGCGTACGACCTTGTGGTGGTCGACGTTCCCGGCCGCGGCGACGACCAGGTGCGTCGGGTCGTAGTGCCGCTTGTGGAAGCGGCGGATGCGGTCGGCGGTCAGGGCGTTGATCGTGTCGACGGTGCCGAGGACGGGGCGGCCCAGCGGGGTGTCGCCGAGCATGGTGTGCGCGAAGAGGTCGTGCACGCAGTCGCCGGGGTCGTCCTCGGTCATCGCGATCTCCTCGAGGATGACGCCGCGCTCGGCGTCGACGTCCTCCTGGCGGATCAGCGAGCCGGTGAGCATGTCGCAGACCACGTCGATGGCGAGCGGCAGGTCGTTGTCGAGGACACGCGCGTAGTAGCACGTGAACTCCTTGGCGGTGAAGGCGTTCATCTCGCCGCCGACCGCGTCGATCGCGGCGGAGATGTCGAGGGCGGAACGCTTCTTCGTGCCCTTGAAGAGCAGGTGCTCCAGGTAGTGGGTGGCGCCGTTCAGGCTGGGGGTCTCGTCGCGGGAGCCGACGTGCGCCCAGATGCCGAAGGTCGCGGAGCGCACCGTGGGCAGGGTCTCGGTGACCACGCGCAGGCCGCCCGGCAGGGTCGTACGGCGGACCGTGCCGATGCCGTCGCGGCCTTCGAGGAGGGTTTGGGTACGGGCGACGGCCCGCGCCTCCGGGGAGGTGCGGGCCGTCGTCTCGGGACTACGGGACGTCACTTGTCGGCGTCGTCCTTCTTCTCCGCGCTGTCGTCCTCGCCCTCGATCACGGGGATCAGGGAGAGCTTGCCGCGGGAGTCGATCTCGGCGATCTCGACCTGGACCTTGTGGCCCACACCGAGGACGTCCTCGACGTTCTCCACGCGCTTGCCGCCGGCGAGCTTGCGGATCTGCGAGATGTGCAGCAGACCGTCCTTGCCCGGCAGCAGGGACACGAACGCGCCGAAGGTCGTCGTCTTCACGACGGTGCCCAGGTAGCGCTCGCCGACCTCCGGCATGGTCGGGTTGGCGATGCCGTTGATCGTGGCGCGGGCGGCCTCGGCCTGCGAGCCCTGCTGGGCACCGATGTAGATGGTGCCGTCGTCCTCGATCGTGATGTCGGCGCCGGTGTCCTCCTGGATCTGGTTGATCATCTTGCCCTTGGGGCCGATGACCTCACCGATCTTGTCCACCGGGATCTTGACGGTGATGATCCGCGGGGCGTTCGGGGACATCTCGTCCGGGGTGTCGATCGCTTCCATCATCACGTCGAGGATGTGGAGGCGGGCGTCGCGGGCCTGCTTGAGGGCCGCGCCCAGGACGGAGGCCGGGATACCGTCCAGCTTGGTGTCGAGCTGGAGGGCGGTCACGAACTGCTTGGTGCCGGCGACCTTGAAGTCCATGTCGCCGAAGGCGTCCTCCGCACCGAGGATGTCGGTGAGGGTGACGTAGTGCGTCTCGCCCTCGATCTCCTGGGAGATCAGGCCCATGGCGATACCGGCGACCGGGGCCTTCAGCGGCACACCGGCGTTCAGCAGCGACATGGTGGAGGCGCAGACCGAGCCCATCGAGGTGGAGCCGTTGGAGCTCAGCGCCTCGGAGACCTGGCGGATCGCGTACGGGAACTCCTCGCGCGTCGGCAGCACCGGCACCAGGGCGCGCTCGGCGAGCGCGCCGTGGCCGATCTCGCGGCGCTTCGGGGAGCCGACGCGGCCGGTCTCGCCGGTGGAGTAGGGCGGGAAGTTGTAGTTGTGCATGTAGCGCTTGCGGGTCACCGGGGAGAGGGTGTCCAGCTGCTGCTCCATGCGGAGCATGTTCAGGGTGGTGACGCCCAGGATCTGGGTCTCGCCGCGCTCGAACAGGGCGCTGCCGTGCACCCGCGGGATGGCCTCGACCTCGGCGGCCAGCGTACGGATGTCCGTGACGCCGCGGCCGTCGATGCGCTTCTTCTCCTTGATGACGCGCTCGCGGACCAGGGTCTTGGTCAGCGAGCGGTACGCGGCGGAGATCTCCTTCTCGCGGCCCTCGAACTGCGGGAGCAGCTTCTCGGCGGCCAGCGCCTTGACGCGGTCCAGCTCGGCCTCGCGCTCCTGCTTGCCCGCGATGGTCAGCGCCTGCGCCAGCTCGCTGCGGACCGCGGTGGTCAGGGCCTCGAGCACGTCGTCCTGGTAGTCCAGGAAGATCGGGAACTCGCCGGTCTCCTTGGCGGCCTTGGCGGCGAGGTCGGCCTGCGCGCGGCACAGCACCTTGATGAAGGGCTTCGCGGCGTCCAGACCGGCGGCGACGATCTCCTCGGTCGGCGCCTCGGCGCCGCCCTCGACCAGCTTGATGGTCTTCTCGGTGGCCTCGGCCTCGACCATCATGATCGCGACGTCGCCGTCCTCCAGGGTGCGGCCCGCGACCACCATGTCGAAGACGGCGTCCTCGAGCTCGGTGTGCGTCGGGAAGGCGACCCACTGGCCCTTGATCAGCGCGACGCGGACGCCGCCGATCGGACCGGAGAAGGGCAGACCGGCCAGCTGGGTGGACGCGGACGCGGCGTTGATCGCGACGACGTCGTACAGGTGGTCGGGGTTGAGCGCCATGATCGTGGCGACGACCTGGATCTCGTTGCGCAGGCCCTTCTTGAAGGAGGGGCGCAGCGGGCGGTCGATCAGGCGGCAGGTGAGGATGGCGTCCTCGGAGGGGCGGCCCTCGCGGCGGAAGAAGCTGCCGGGGATCTTGCCGGCGGCGTACATCCGCTCCTCGACGTCCACCGTGAGCGGGAAGAAGTCGAGCTGGTCCTTGGGGTTCTTGGACGCGGTGGTCGCCGAGAGGACCATGGTGTCGTCGTCCAGGTAGGCCACGGCGGAGCCGGCGGCCTGGCGGGCCAGGCGGCCCGTCTCGAAGCGGATCGTGCGGGTGCCGAAGGAGCCGTTGTCGATTACGGCCTCGGCGTAGTGGGTCTCGTTCTCCACCAGTGCTGTCTCCGTGTTCTTCTGTGTCTACGCGTTTCACGCGTGCGTCTGTAGCGTCTTTTCGTCCGCGCCGCCCGTGTGGCGGGCGGACGATCGGAGCAGCGCGCCTCAGTGGTGCTCGGCCGGTCTTCGATCGAAGCACCCGGGGTTCCTGCCCCGGGGGCCACTACCGAGGACCGGCGGCGGGGTGCGCTCTCCTCGTCCAGTATGGCGTTGTGTGTTTCCGCTTTGTCCGCACCCGGCCGGGCGAGCCCTCGTGAAGGGGTTCCCGGCGGCGGCGGTACGGACCGGGGACCGCGCCCACACCCCGGTTGTTGCGGGCATGTGTACGGCCTCGTGCGACCAGACTACAAAGCGGGAGTGACATGTCGCACGTACAGCAAAGGGAGCGGCCCCCTGGAGTGGGAACCGCTCCCTTCACGGCGTCTTATCGGGCGCCCGCCGCACCGCGGCGGATGCCGAGGCGGTCGACCAGCGCACGGAAGCGCTGGATGTCCTTCTTGGCCAGGTACTGCAGCAGGCGGCGGCGCTGACCCACCAGGATGAGCAGACCACGACGGGAGTGGTGGTCGTGCTTGTGGGTCTTGAGGTGCTCGGTTAGGTCGGAGATCCGGCGCGAAAGCAGCGCGACCTGCACCTCGGGGGAGCCGGTGTCACCGTCCTTGGTGGCGAACTCGGAGATGATCTGCTTCTTCGTTGCGACGTCGAGCGACACGCGTACTCCTCGAAAGGTTGTTGCCCCGAGTGCTCCTGGTCTTCTTCTCAGGAGGGCTTCGGTGACTCGGAAGGCGATGCTCCCCGCCGGCCGTCGCACGGCGGTGCCCGGGGGCTCCGGCGCCGACTGCTCAGGGGGTCGTCACACAGGGTACCAGGGGGTGAGGGCCGCGTATTCCGCCCCGGGGAAGAGGCACCGCCGGTGCGCGGCAGGCCCGCGCGGACGCCCGCCCGCCCCACCTGCTCGCGCCCGCGGACGGCGAATCCGCGATAGCCGTACGGCACCGTGTGCACCTTATATACGCTCGGTGCACGGTGGACCACGCCCTCCGGCGCACCCGCCGCGTACTCAGTGGAATCAGGGGAAAGGCCGCGCAACGATGTCGGACGCAGCACAGGACCAGGAACTCGCCGCGCGCAAGGAGCGCGAGAAGGACGAGCTCTACGCACTCGACATCTCCGGGGTCGAGTGGCTGAGCGCCCCGGGCACCAGCGAGGACGAGGAACGTGTGGAGATCGCCCACCTGCCTGGCGGCGCGGTCGCGATGCGCTCCTCCGCCGACCCGGAGACGGTGCTCCGGTACACCGAGGCGGAGTGGCGCGCCTTCGTGCTGGGCGCGCGGGACGGGGAGTTCGACCTGGCCTGACGGGGCGGGGCCGGGCACGGCCGGGTGCCGGGCCCCTTTCTGCCGTCAGGGGCGCGGCCGGACGGGGCGTCAACTCGTCATCGCGCGGGCGCTCGCGTACACGTCGAAGACGGCGAGGGCCAGCGGGATCAGGGTGAGCAGGACGAAGGCCTCGGCGATCTCGAAGAAGCGGCCCCAGAACGGGGTCAGGCCGCGGCGGGGGACGATCAGGCCGATCGCGGTGAGCAGCGCGGCGGTCGCGCCGATGGCGGCGACGATCCAGACCGAGCGGATGTCGAGCGCGGTGGTGTCGTTCTTCAGCAGCGCCTCGCGGACGTATCCCGCCGGGGGATGCAGGGCGAGCCCGAGTCCGAGCGCGACCAGCGCGGCCAGGCCCGCCGCGAGGGTGGCCCCCACCTGCGCGGTATAGCGGAAGAGATGGGCCCGCATGAGCATCGCCACCCCCGTGGCCAGCGCGAGGAGTTGGGCCCAGACATCGCTGGAGAAGCCGAGCACGATCGACGCGCCCACAGCGACGAGCGCGCAGCCGCCCACCAGGCCGACGAGCAACTCGTGGCCCCGGCGGGCCTGTTCGGCCACCCGCTCGGCGTCGACGGGTCCGTGCGGGACGGGGTCCGCGGCCGGCGCGTACGCCGTGCCGCCCTGGTTCGGCGGTTCGAAGCCGATGGGCAGGCGCGCGAAGCGCATGGACAGGCCCGGCAGGAAGGCGAGCGCGCTCACCGCGAGGGGGGCGCAGACGGCGGCCGTCTCGGTGGGCTCCAGATCCGTCAGGATCGCGAGGAAGGTGGTGAGCAGCCCGATCAGCGAGGCGAGGACGAAGGCCACGAAGGGGCCGTCGCCGCCGGGCGAGACCAGGGTCAGGACCACCGAGGCGACCAGGACCGCGGCGCAGGCCAGCAGGAACTGCAGGCGCCCGATGCCCTGCCCCTCGGCGAGCGTCACCAGCCCCGAGCCGGCCACGCCGATGTTCGGCAGCGCCCCGAGGCCGAGCGCGAGGGCCGAGCCCCGGTCCTCGTAGACGCGGGCGCGGACGCAGGCGAGGGTGACCAGGAGGACTCCGGCGACCGCCGCGAGGATACCCGGGAGGCTGTGCATGTCGTGGCGGAGCTGCGCGTGCCAGGCGACGAAGGCGATCAGGGCGGGCAGTACGCCGCCGGCCACGAGGGACGCGGCCCGGGTGAGGTCCCCGCTCCACAGGGCGCGGTCCTTGGTGACCGCCGAGGCCACTGCCTCGGAGACGTCGTCGAAGACCGCGGGCGGCA
The DNA here is from genome assembly GCF_025643355.1 of Streptomyces sp. SCSIO ZS0520. Taxonomy (NCBI): domain Bacteria; kingdom Bacillati; phylum Actinomycetota; class Actinomycetes; order Kitasatosporales; family Streptomycetaceae; genus Streptomyces; species Streptomyces sp. SCSIO ZS0520. Next base: position 1,668,864 of record NZ_CP092644.1, read on the forward strand.
GCGACTCGGAGAAGGGCCGCAGGGTGAGCAGCTCCCCGTCGAGGATGCGCTGCGCCGCGAAGGAGCGGGCGCTGTCGAGCACCGTCCCGTCGCGCCGTACGAGGTGGTAGCCGACGGGGCCGCCCTCGGCCGGGCTCTGCTGGGCGAGCCGCAGGATCTCCGGGTTGAGGTCCGCCACGGGGACGTCGTCCGGCAGCGCCACATCGATGCGGCTGTCGGGCGCCACGATGGTGACGCGGCAGAAGCCGAGGCCGAAGTCCGTCCCCGCGGGAGCCCTGGTACCCGAGCCGCCGGGCCCGCCGGTCGGCGCGGAAGCCGTCGTGCGCACGTGCTGTTCCCCCTCGGTGGTGGAGACCGGGCGCGGCGCCGTGCCGCGCGCCTCTGTCGGTTCCGTAGGTGAAGATCCGGTGCACGGGAGCCGTACGTCCCGACCGGACCACGGGTGCGCCCCCGAGCACCCGCACCCGGCGAGCCTGATCCGTCAACTTCCCACGGAATGCGCCGGTTTGCGGGCCGATTCGTACCCGCCGGTGTGCACCAACAGCAGCCTACCGCTCACACTTCGTCGCCGGTCATGAGCGTCTGTCCGCGCCGATAAGTAGGATCTCCTAGCGCGATCGGCGTCCGCGGAAGACGGGGCGGCGGACGGAACGGACCGGTCCGGCAAGGGAATTGGTGCAGAGTGAGCCACATCGTCGTCAAGCGCCCGCCTCGGACGCTGCCGTCCGAGGTGCCCACGGACGAGGTCGTGCTGCAGCCTCCCCCGGAGCTTCCGCGGGGGCAGCAGGAAGGCGCTCTGATGCAGATCCTGCCCATGCTCGGCATGGGCGGCTCCGTGGTCTTCTTCTTCAACCCCGGCGCACAGCCCTTCATGCGCATCATGGGCATGGTGATGGTGGCGAGCACCCTCGCGATGGGCGTCGCGATGCTGGTCCGCTACCGGCGCGGCAGCCAGGGGCAGATGGCGGACACCCGCCGGGACTATCTGCGCTACCTCTCCCGGACCCGGCGCGAAGCCGTGGAGGTGGCGCGCAAGCAGCGCGACGCGCAGTACTACCTGCACCCCTCGCCCGAGCAGTTGTGGGCGCTGGTCGCCGAGGGCAGCCGCGTCTGGGAACGCCGCACCGGCGACGAGGACTTCGGGCAGGTCCGGGTGGGACTCGGCCCCCAGGACCTGGCCACCCCGCTGCTGCCGCCGGAGACGGGGCCGGTGGACGAGCTGGAGCCGCTGACCGCCGGCGCCATGCAGCGTTTCCTCGCCGCGCACAGCACGCTGGAGGATCTGCCGATGGCGATCTCGCTGCGTGCCTTCTACCACGTGACGATCAGCGGCGATCCGGCGACGGTACGCGGCAGCGCCCGCGCGCTCGCCGCCTCGCTGGCCGCGCTCCACTCCCCCGAGGACCTGGTCCTCGCCGTCGCCGCGGACCGGGCGGCCTTGGGCGCCTGGGAGTGGGCCAAGTGGCTGCCGCACACCCAGCTGCCGGGCCCCGGGGACGGCGCCGGCAGCCGCCGTCTGATCACGGCGGACCCGGTGCACCTGGAAGAGCTGCTCGCCGCCCGCCTGGAGAGCAGGCCGCGCTTTAGCCCGGCGGCGCCCCCGGTGCCGGAGATGCCGCACCTGGTGCTGGTCCTCGACGGGGTCTCGCTGCCGCCGACCTCGATCCTCGCGAGCCCGGAGGGCCTGCAGGGCGTCACGGTCCTGCAGATCGTGCCCGGCGAACTCAGCGGCGGGCGCGGGGACCTCTCCGTGGTCGTCCATCCCCGGCTGCTGCGCCTGGAGTCCGCGCACGGCATGGTCTACGAGGGCACCCCGGACACCCTGTCGAGCGAGTCCGCGGAGGCGCTCGCCCGGCAGCTGGCCCCCCTGCGGATCGCCTCCGGCGGCGACAGCGACGACCAACCGCTCCTGGCGAACCTGGAGTTCACCGATCTCCTCAACCTGGGCGACGCGGCCTCGATCGACACCCGGCGCACCTGGCGGCCCCGCGCGCAGGCGGAGCGGCTGCGGGTGCCGATCGGCGTCGGCCCGGACGGCCGCCCGGTCATGCTCGACCTGAAGGAGGCCGCGCAGGAGGGCATGGGCCCGCACGGGCTGTGCGTGGGCGCCACCGGTTCCGGCAAGTCGGAGCTGCTGCGGAGCCTGGTGCTCGGTCTCGCGGTGACGCACTCCTCGGAGACGCTGAACCTGGTCCTCGCGGACTTCAAGGGCGGCGCGACCTTCGCGGGCATGTCCCAGATGCCGCATGTGGCCGCCGTGATCACGAACCTCGCGGACGACCTGACCCTCGTCGACCGGATGGGCGACTCGATCCGCGGGGAGCTCAACCGCCGCCAGGAGATGCTGCGCGACGCGGGCAACTACGCCAACATCCACGACTACGAGAAGGCCCGGGCGGCCGGTGCGGCCCTGCTGCCGATCCCCTCCCTCATCATCGTCATCGACGAGTTCAGCGAACTCCTCACGGCGAAGCCGGACTTCATCGACATGTTCGTGCAGATCGGCCGCATCGGCCGCTCGCTCGGCGTGCACCTGCTGCTCGCCTCGCAGCGCCTGGAGGAGGGCAGGCTGCGCGGCCTGGAGACGTACCTCTCCTACCGCATCGGCCTGCGGACCTTCTCGGCCGCCGAGTCCCGGGCCGCCCTCGGCGTCCCGGACGCCTACGAGCTGCCGAACGTACCCGGCTCCGGCTTCCTGAAGTTCGGCACCGACGAGATGGTGCGGTTCAAGGCGGCCTACGTCTCCGGCGTCCACCGCTCCGGCTCCGCGCGCCCGGTGTCCTCGGGCGGCCCCCTGCCGGTGCATCGGCGGCCGGTGCTGTTCACGGCGGCCGAAGTGCCCGTGCAGTACGCGCCGGTGCCGCAGCAACGCCAAGCAGCCCGGGCCGAACCGCAGCAGGACGACGCCCTCGCGGACACCGTTCTCGACGTCATCGTGCGGCGCCTGGAGGCGCAGGGGCCCGCGGCACACCAGGTCTGGCTGCCCCCGCTGGACAGCCCGCCCTCGCTCGACTCCCTGCTCCCGGGCCTGGCCCCGGTGCCCGAGCGCGGGCTCACCCAGCCCGGCTACCAGGGCGCGGGACGCCTGGTGGTCCCCGCCGGACTCGTCGACAAGCCGTACGAGCAGCGCCGCGATCCGCTGTGGGTCGACTTCGGCGGCGCGGCGGGCCATATGCAGATCCTGGGCGGCCCGCAGTCCGGCAAGTCCACCCTGCTCCGGGCCCTCGTCACCGCCTTCGCGCTGACCCACACCCCGCAGGAAGTGCAGTTCTACGGGCTGGACTTCGGCGGCGGCGGGATGGCGTCCCTCGCCGGGCTGCCGCACGTCGGCGGCGTGGCCTCCCGCCTCGACCCGGAGCGGGTGCGCCGCACCCTGGCCGAGGTCTACGGGGTGCTCACCCGCCGTGAAGAGTACTTCCGTACGGCGGGCATCGCCTCGATCGCCGACTTCCGTACCCGCCGCGCACGGGGCCAGATCTCCGTGACCGACCAGCCCTGGGGCGACGTCTTCCTGGTCATCGACGGCTGGGGGAACTTCCGCACGGAGTACGACGTCCTGGAACCGCTGGTCCTGGACATCGCGGCCCGCGGTCTCGGCTACGGGGTCCATCTGCTGCTCACGGCGTCGCGGTCGATGGAGGTGCGCTCGAACCTCAAGGACCATCTGATGAACCGTCTGGAGCTGCGCCTCGGCGACCCGATGGACTCCGAGTTCGACCGCAAGGTCGCCGCGAACGTCCCCACGGGGGTGCCCGGCCGGGGCCAGACCCCGCAGAAGCAGCACTTCATGGCGGCGGTCCCGCGCATCGACGGACTGTCCTCCGACACCGACCTCGCCGACGCCACCGCAGCCCTCAGCACCGAGGTGTCCCGGCACTGGACGCTGCCGGGCGCGCCCGAAGTCCGGCTGCTGCCACGGGAGTTCTCCGCGCGGCAGCTGCCCCCGGGCGACCGCTTCCCGGACCGCGGCATCGCCTTCGGGCTGGACGAGGACAATCTGGAGCCGGTCTTCGTCAACCTCGACCAGGACCCGTTCTTCCTGATCTTCGGCGAGAGCGAGTCCGGCAAGTCGAACCTGCTGAGGCTCCTCATCCGGCAGCTCACCCAGCGCTACGACGGCAACGACTGCAAGTTCTTCGTCGTCGACAACCGGCGCACGCTGCTCGACGCGACGCCGGAGTCGCACCTGGCCGAGTACATCCCGATGTCGAACCAGATGCAGCACCACATGGAAGCCCTGGCGGACCTGATGCAGCGCCGCACCCCGACGGCCGACGTCACGGCCCAGCAGCTGCGCGACCGCAGCTGGTGGCGCGGCCCGACGGTCTACGTGATCATCGACGACTACGACCTGGTCTCGACGTCCAGCGGCAACCCGCTGGCCGACCTGACGGAACTGCTCCCCTTCGCGCGGGACGTCGGCGTCCGCTTCATCATCGCGCGCTCCACCGCGGGCGCGGGCCGGGCGGGCTACGAGGCCTTCCTGCAACGCGTGAAAGAGCTCGGCGCGCAGGGCGTGGTCCTCACCGGCGACCCGTCCGAGGGCGACCTCCTCGGCGGCGTACGGCCCCGTCCGATGCCGGCGGGCCGCGGCGTCTTCGTCTCGCGCAAGCGCGGCAAGCCGTTGATCCAGGTGGGCTTGGAGGGCTGACATCCGCGGGGGGCTGATCAGCGGGCCGGGCCTGGCTCCGCGGCCGGGCCGGTCGCCGCGCCGGGTGAGAAGAGGGCCGGGTACGACCGAGACCGGGTACGACAAAGGGTGAACACCCCCTGTATGTGTCCACCCTCACGTCGTCCTGCGGCGCCTGCTTCCGTGCCGCCTCACATGAAGTAGCCGGCGGCCTTCTTGTCGCCGCCCATGTAGTCACCGCCGGCCATGCCCACCACATGGCCGATGCCGGTCAGCGCCGTGTGGATGTCGGCGGCTTCCTTGTCCCACTTCTGCAGCTTCTCGCCGAAGGTCGTACGGGCTTCGCCCTCCCAGTACTCCAGGCTCTTCACGACCAGCGCACGCAGCTCGCGCAGGTCGGTCTCCAGGGCCTTGGCCTGGTTGCCGATGTCGGTCGCCGCCAGATCGAGTCCGTCGTACTTGACGCTGAGACCGTCAGCATTGTTTCCCATGCCGGATGCCTCGCCTTCCAATTGTCGTGTGGGTGACGCCGGGTGTTTCCGGGTGATCCCGAGTTATTCCGGAACTCAGAATCCGGACTCGGAACTCAGAACCGTGCGGCTCAGTAACTGCTCAGGTTGGACGACGGCATCGTGGGCGCACCGTCCCGCACATCGATCTTCTCCACCGCGGCCCGGACGTCGTCCTCCGTGGTGTCCTTGATGTTCCGCGTCTTGGTCATCGCGTCGATCACGTCGGCGAGGATGCCGCCGATGTTCTGCAGCGAGGTGTTGATCTCGTACTGCTTCTTGTCGAAGGCGGCGCGACCGATGCCGTGCCACTGCCCCTCAAGTCCGTCGATGACACCCTGGAGCTTGTGCACCTTGCTCCGGATGTTGTCGTACTTCTGGGACATGTCCTCCTGCATCTTGATTACTGCGGCATCTTCGAGCTTCTGCTTGCCGGTCATGGCCTGCCTTCCTTTCTCAGAGCGTCCTCGGGGGCTTTCGTCTTCACAGGGGTGGGTTGCTCAGTGCCCGCGCCGCGACCGCACCACGGCGACACCACCGCCCCCGAGAACGGCGAGCGCGGCAACCGAACCCAGCGCGATCCACAGGCCGGTACGGTCGTCCGACGAACCTGCGGCTGAGGGCTTGTCCTCCGAAGCCTTTCCGGAGGTGTTTCCGGATGCCTGCGAGGACTCCGACCCAGAGGCGGAGGGAGCCGAGCTCGACTCGGGCTCAGCCGCCTCCCCCTGCCCACCACCAGCGGGCATCGCCACCGTCCTGCCGGTGATCGGATCGACATCGGCAGGCCCGGGGTCACCCTCGTGACGCAGCAGATTCCGCGCGGGCCGCACTACGCCGTAGCCGAGGTAGTTGCTCCGCTCGTCCTTCGGCCAGTCGCGGCCGGCGGTGTCGATCAGGACGCGCAGGACCTGGTGGGAAGTCCAGTCGGGGTGCGCGGACCAGATGAGTGCGGCGGAAGCGGAGGCGTAGGCGGCGGAGAAGCTGGTGCCCTGACTCTTGCCGCAGTAGGACTCGAAGGTGGAGTCGCACCAGCGCGGGAGATCAAGTCCGGGTGCTGACAGGTCAATGTAGTCGCCGTGCTGGGAGAATTCGCCGACCTTACCGTTCTGATCCAACGCGGAGACGCCCACAACTCCTCGGAAGGCTGCGGGATAGCCAATGAGGTTCTTCTCCTTGGCGGTGTTTCCCACGGCTGCAAACATTAGCTTGCCCTTGGAATACGCGTACTGGACGGCCGCCTTCATGTCCGGAGTCGCAGCGTAGACACCCATGGACATGTTGATTACCTTCACGTCGGTGTCCGCTGCGGCACGAAGCGCTTCCGACGGTTCAGGTGTCCGCTTGATTTCGTTCTTGTCCTCGAGGCCGTTCAGCAGAACGCGATAGGGAACGACTTTGGCTCCGGGAGCGATTCCTCTGAGCCCGCCGCCCGCACCCGTACCGGCGATCACCTCTGCCATGGTGGTGCCGTGCCCCGTATAGTCGCCGGTCGCGTGATAGGACACCTTCTTCGGCACCTCGTCGGTCAGCACCTGGCCCTTGAGTGACGAGGTATTCGCGTTCACACCGGTGTCGATGACGGCAACCTTCACCCCTCGACCGGTACTCACCTTCCAGATCTTCTCGGCGCTCATTCTCGGGAGGTACCACTGCTGGGACTGTGCGTCCGCAGCGGTGGCGGGCGAGCCCGTGCCCGCCACCGAACCGAGCGCCACTCCGAAGGAGATCCCTAAGACCGCGACGCGTCTCACCACGCTGCGTGCCATACCCGGGGGCGCCGTTGCTCCTCGACGGGTGATCACTGGCTTCATGCTGGAGTACGTCCTCGCTCGGGTTAGTTGATCACCGGCGGCACGTTCGGCCGCGGCCTGTCGGGCGTATGCGTCTCGGGATCCTCGACCAGGTAGTCCGGCCGGGAACCGCCCTCTTCTGTCTCTTCCTCACGGCTGCCCTCACCCGGTCGCGCAAGGCCTGAACCCCCGGAGGTGAAACCTTGCCTTCCGGAGCGGCCTCCCGCGTTCCGGGCGGCGGGTTTCCCTGTCACCGCTTCGGATGCGCCCTGAACGCGTCGGCCACCCGTCGAAGTCCGCGCTCCGGAGGTTCCGGCGGCGGGACCTCCGACCACGCCACGCTGGGCGACGCGACCTGCCCCGGAACGGGAATCCGCCGACGTTTCGTTTCCGACCACCGTGCCCCGCGCCCCATTGCGGCCTTCCTGGCCGCGATTTGAGCTGGTGGCGGATTGACGGCCGCCGGTGACACCGTCGCGATTCGCAGCGGGGTTGCCCCATGCATTGCCACGGCCGCTGGAAGGCGAATTGGGCCGGGGAGTGCCTCCGGAGATCGCACGCCCCATCGGCACCTGTCGCCCGCCTCCCGCACCACGGCCAGGAGACTGACCGGTCGAAGTCTGGCGGCCCATAGGGGTGTTGGTCGTGGAGCGGTTCCCCGGCGAGGTGGAGGTCGGGCGTCCCTGCCCCATGGTGGAAGGCGTCTTACCACTCCCGGTGCCGTAGCCCTTGGCCGTGGGCGGAGGGCTCGTGCGCACCGGAGAGAGCCCTCCGGTCGGGTACGGCGGAACGATGCTCTGGTTATTACCGCCACCGGGAGCGATCGGGGACGGCTGCGGGGCGACAGGCGGGTCCTTTGCCGTGGGCGGCAGCGTATTCACGCTGTCCAGCTCCGTCCCGACTCTCCGATCAAGATTGACCGGCTCATCGGTCCCCCGTGCATCGGCCACCAGGCTTTCGGGAGTTGCCACCGATCCGGTGGTGTACAGGGGAACGTCCCGTCTCCCGGCACTGCTGTCGCCCGTCGGCACAGCCGATTCGCCGGAGCCGGATCCGCCCCAGCCGTCGCCCTCCGGCCTCGGCACCCCCACATTCGGCATCATCTCGAACGTCGGCTCCTGGGACTTGAGCGTGTTCAGCCCTTGAGCCGAGACCGAGTAGAAGGACGCCAACCGGTTCATCTGGTTGATGGCTTCCTGGCGGTCCTTCTCGACCTTCTTCGCCGCGGTGTAGTCGGCGTTGGAATCCGTCTGCTCCGGCGAGATGAAGGCGCTGGGTTTCTTCTGGATCAACCGGTTGTCCCTGGGCGGCAGGGAACTCTTCACCGAGGCGAGACCGATGCCGGCGGCTTCGGTCTCGATGCTCGCCATCTGAACGAAGGAGGCGAACACCTCAGTGGTGCCCGCCAGCTTCTTGCCCCACTTCTCGAAGGCCCGGCCCGCCTCGCCCTCCCAGCCCTCGTTGGCGTGGCGGATGTTCTTGCGCAGTTCCACGGCGGCTTCGTTGATCGCCTTGCCTGCCTTGCGCAGAGCGCGCGCGGCCTCTTCCAGGTCGCTCGGCTTGGTGTCCTCCACCATGTCGAGCATGGTGTTGAGCTCGTGGTCCTCGAAGTTGGAGGCCTTGCCGTACTGATAGGCGCGGGTGTCATGCGGAACCAGACCGAAGGGTGCGATACCGCCGGCCAAGCCGGAGCGCACCACATCCGTTCCCTGCACCTGCCACTCGGCCCGGTGCTTCGCGTCGGCAAGGTCCGCGAACGCGGGCAGTTCCTCGGGCTTCTCTTCTCCACTCATCAGGACAACTCTCCGCCGACGCCCTTGCGTTCATTGCTCGGAATGTCTTTGTGCGGGTCTTGGCGCTGCTCATTCGCCGCGATCTCACGATCGACCCGCGTCTGGATCTCCCAGAAGCGACGACGCTCGTCCTCTTCCAGGTTGTCGAAACCGATCTCCGCTCCATGGACGGCGATACCCATCGCCTCGATCTGGAGGGAGAGCATCTTCGACAGGCTGGTGATGCGCTCGTGGATCGACTCGTACTCGGAGTGCAGCGCGACCGCCTCATGGAAGTCCGCGCTCCCGGTCACGGCCCCCTGCGTGAAGCGGAGATGGCCGACCTTGGAGGCGCTGCCGTTCGATCCCTCGAACTCGTCCAGGATCTTGTCCACTCGCTGCTTGAAGGTGAGCAGGACCCCGGCGCCGACCTTCAGGTCCGCAGCAGCGCCCTGGGAATTCCCTCCCCCACCGATGTCAGCCAGCACGACGTGTCCCCTCCCGCGCGTCTCCCGCAACTCGACCCGACTGAGCCTCTCATCGGGGCCGCAGATGGTCCCGGCGGTCGCCGACTACCGCGTGTCGACAGCCAGTTACTCTAGTTGACCGCTACATCCGTTCCAACTGATCTTCTGTATCGGCTGCGCCACAACGGATCTTCCGGCAGGCAGAGTCCGGGAAGGTCCGGACAACCCCTTGTAGGCGCACATGACATCGACCGGACCCGGTCCAAGCCGCGGTGAACGCGGCGTGGCAGTTGCCCGGCATCGACCGACCTGAACGCGGGAGGGAACCACCCATGGCCTGGGACGAGTGGGAGCAGCTGAAAGCGGAGGCCGCGGACCGTCAATCGACCGGAATGCGGTTAAACCGTTTGGACGATCCCGGCGGCTACGCGAAGACCCCGTACGAGACCGGTGACCTGACGGTAGGTCACTCCGATCTCGTGAAGATCGGCAGCCACGCCCACACTCTCTACAACTCGCTCTGGGACAAGGCGCGCGTGGCCATCCCCAGTAGTGGAGCGGCGGCCGAGGACCTCTCGAAGCAGAAGTTCGACCTCGGGGGCGGGCTGCAGCATGTGGCGGACCGTTGGGAGAAGCAGTTGGCGTCTCTCAGGGACGCCTGTGCGCACATCTCCAACCACATGCAGGTCACCAAGAAGGTGCACTCCGGTGACGAGCACTACATCGAGCGCCAGATGAGCAGCATCGACACTCTGGACGAGGGCTTCGACGAGCGGGTCGGCAAGCCCGGCGACAAGAATCCCGTGTACGGGCCGCCCAAGAAGCCGTAGCGCCGCGGGGATCACGATCCACAGGAGAGACGACCATGGAACTCGACGCGCTGCGCCATGCCAATTTCGCCCTGCTCGATGAAGCCGTCTCCGACTGGGGCACACTCGTCCGCCACCTCGACGAGCTGAAGAAGGACGCCGAGGACGGTCTCCACCAGGCGGCGAACAAGGCCAACTGGGCCGGTGTGAACGCCCAGGTGTCGAAGCAGTTCATCGGCAAGACCGCCGGTGAGTTCAAGGACGCGCACACCCAGGCACGGACCGTCCACAGGATTCTGCGCGATACCCGCAACGAGTTGAAGCAGTTCAAGAGCGACCTCGAAGCCGCCATCGATCGCGGAGCGAAGAAGAACCTCACCGTGGTGAGCACGGGCAACGGCGGGTTCACGGTGTCGATGAACACCCATCCGGACCGTGCGGCCCAGGACACCGAGGTCCCTGACCACGACGAGAGCGATGTGCACGCGCTCCGCGACGAGATCGAGAAGATCCTCAACAAGGCTTCCACCAGCGACAGTTCGGCGAACAAGATCTTGCGCGCGATCGCCCACCAGGCGGATACGGGCTTCTCCGACGCCGATTACAAGGATCGGGACAGCGCGGCGGACGCCCTCAAGAAGGCCGAGGAAATCGCCAGGATCGCGGCCAAGAAGCCGGAGGACCTCACGCCGGAAGAGTTCGACAGGATCAACAAGGGCTTGAGTGAGTACCACGACGATCCGCTGTTCTCCGAACGCTTCGCCACGCGCCTGGGCCCCAAGAGAACTCTGGAGTTCTGGGCCGGCCTCAGTGACCCTGCGGTGAATCGGCAGGTCAGCTTCGACCGCCGCGATGAGTTGGACGATCTCCAACGACATCTGGGGATGACCCTCGCCTCGGCCTCGCAGAGTGACTCCACCGCGATGGCGACGTGGAAATACGACATGGTCGAACTCGGGGGAAAGCCTCTCCACGGCGACAGAGGCGGTCCCTTCGGATTCCAGGTGATGAGCAACCTGATGAGGACAGGCGACTACGACGACCAGTTCCTCAAGAACTACGGCACCGCCCTGATGGAGACGGACCGCAAACTCACCCACAACGGGGAGCACAGGTCCTGGACCAGATCGGGCGGCGACCCCTTGCTCAACCACATCGGCGACGACAGCGGCACCGATCCCTTCACCGGCTACCTCAAGGGCCTGTCCAACAGCCCCGCCGCGGCGACCGACTTCTTCAACGAGGAATACGTCGCCAAGGAGGACTCCCCGTTCGAACGGGACACGGACGGCAACGGCAAAAAGGGCAAGGTCGCCCTGACCAACTTCCAGTACCTCTTCGAGGAACGGGACTGGCCGGAGGAGTCCAACCTGAAGGGCGAAACCGACCACACCGGCCGCAACAACCTGGCTCTCGCACTGGAGGCCGCCACGACGGGGCACCCGGCGGGGGAACGCCCCAACGCGGACACGCCCGCGCACAACGCCCAGCAGACCAAGCTGTTCGAGGACCTTGTCTCCTCGATCTCGGACGACAACGAGCGGCTCACCAAACACGGATACATGTCCGACAGCGTGGGACAGATCACCGCCGAATACCTGCCGGACATCAACCGGGCGATGACGGATGACAGCGACGGAGACACGAAGAGGCTTTTTCCCGTCGCCGGAAGCTCTGCCACACTCAACCACCGCGACGTGACAGCCCTGTTGGTGACCGTCGGTCAGAACCCGGAGGGGTACGCGGCGGTGGAGGTCGCCAACAAGGCGTACTTGGGCAGCCTGATGGACTACCACTTGCATCCCGATGTCCCGGAGAGCCTGCGGTACTCCCGGGACCTCGAGTTCACGGTCAAGGAGATCGCTCACGGCTCCGGCGAGGTCTCCGGGACGCTCGCCATCGGTCGCCAGGAGGCCGTAGCGGGCCCTGCCGAAGAAGAGGACAAGAAGTACGAGCAGTCCGTGGCGCAGTGGAAGAACACGGCTTCCGGGGTGGTCGGGACGGGTATCGGTGTCGGGACGGCGTCCATCGCCAGCCCCTTCGTCGGAGCCGCCGTCGGTGGTGCGGCTGAAACGGCCAGCAGCGTCGTCCTGGAAAGCCTCTTCCAGGACGCGGAGGGTCATGCCAAAGAGGATGCTGGAGCGAAGATGGGTGCGTATTGGGAGACCGGGATCGATCGCAATTCCGAGTACACCGAGAAGGCGGTTCAGCACGCCGCCAAGACCCATCACCAGAAAGAGATCTTGGACCAGAGCATCGATGAGAAGGCACGCGTCCACTCAGAGTCTGGTTTCCGCGCTGCAGGCACCAATGCCATTTTCATGGCGCCTCACCTGCGGACAGAGATCTAGGAACTGGGCGCTCCGCTCCCGAGTTTTTCGAAGCGAAAGGACAGATCTTGCTTCTACCTTGCACATCTCGCCGTCTGCTCAAGCTCACGATCTCCCTGAGCGCCATCGCACCGATTGCTCTGAACTTGACGGCATGCTCAGAAGAAGGGAAGAGCCAGCGGTACGCGATCCCCGGCGCCCTCTGTGGAGTGACTGTCGACTCCGCCCTGCTCAAGCCCCTTCTACCGGACGGGGACAACATTTCGCAGGCGGCAACCGAACCGAACGGGGGCACGGACCGCTGCGATGTCTCAGTGGACGGCGAGACCGTCCTCATCGCGCGTCAGAGCTGGCGGGAGCGGACGGACACGGCGGGCACAGTTGCCAGAAGCTATCTCGGGATGGGGAACGGCGAGCTGTCGGAAGACAACCGGTTCATGTATACGGGCACGGAAGCTACGGGCAGCCCCACGTCCTGCGCCTCTGCGGATCATCCGGACATGAAGCTCTTCACTGTGATCGAGACAAGGGCTGAGGACATCGACGACAGGGACGCGATGAACAAGCTCATCGTCGCCTACACCAAGGCAGTGGAGCGCACGGACGCCTGCGCCTGACCACCCCGCCAGCCACGAGCGGACCCGAGTGAGCATGCAGCGACGAAATGCGTCCCGGCTCTGCTCACGCCCCACCCCGTTCCACCCGCCTCCGCCGCCCGTCCCGTACCGCGACCGCCGTGCCGGTGAGGGCAGCCACCGTCACCAAACCCCCGATCAGGATGTACGTAGCCAGGCGGGTGTTGCGTTCCTCGGGGGTTTCGCCGAGGGGGACGGGGGACAGGTCAGGGGGTGCCGCGCCGGTCATGGCCTTGTCGGGGTGGGGGGATTCGAGGGGGTGGGCGGGGTCGGGGATCTCGGTGACGGCCGCCACCGGGTCGACCACGCCCCAGCCGACGCGGTCGTCCCTGCCGAGGACGGAGCGTTCGGCGGTCTGCTCGATCTGGGCGCCGATCTGCCGCGGTGTCCACTCCTTGTGGTCCTCCTTCAGCAGGGCGGCCACCCCGGCCACGTACGGGGCGGAGAAGCTGGTGCCGTTGTCGGCGCAGTGCCCGCCCCGGGGGACGGTGGAGACCATGTCGACGCCGGGGCCGGCCACGTCGACCTGGTTGCCGGACTGGGAGAACGGGGCCCGCTCGTTGTTGCGGTCGGAGGCGGCGACGGCGAGGACGCCGTCGAAGGAGGCCGGGTAGGTGGGCTTGGTGGTGCCGTCGAGTCCGTCGTTGCCCGCGGAGGCCACCACGACGACGTTGTGCGCGAGGGCGTTGTCGACCGCCGCCCGCAGCTTCTCCTCGGGCTTGGCGGCATCGGCGGTGTCCTGGGAGATGTTGATGACATCGGCCCGCTCGCGCACCGCGTGGTCGATCGCGGTGGCGAGGCTTTGCGCCGTGCCGACTCCCTGGGCGTTGTTCTGCTTGACCGGGATGATCCTCGCGTCCCGGGCGAGCCCGACGAAGCCGGTGCCCTTGTCCTTGCGCGCGGCGATGAGTCCGGCGACCCGGGTGCCGTGTCCGACGGTGTCCGTGGTGCCGTGCTTGTTGCCGCGGTCCTCGACCGGCTTGCCGTCCTTGTCCTTGGCCGGGAGGACATTGGCGCCGGCCCCGGCGTCGACCGCCTCCTTCAGCTGAGGGTGCCCCGCATCGACACCGGTGTCGATGACCGCGACCCGTACCCCCTTGCCGGTGGCGGTCTCCCACAGCTCGTCGAGGTTGACGCGCTGCAGGGCCCAGGGGCGGCCCGCGTACTTCTTGCCGCCGAAGGTGCACTGGCCGGTGTCGGCTGCCGCGTGGGAGGCGGGCAGGGCCGGCACCGTTCCCGAGGCCGTCAGTATCCCCGCGGCGACGGCCACGGCGAGGCGTCGTCCGGTTCCCGCCCGGTTGCGGATGGGCGCCATGAAGTCCTCGTCTCCGTTTCTGTACGGCTTGGGTCGCGTCCGGAGGCGGGTCAGGAGCTCTGCGGCTGCCGGGCGTCCGCCTGGGAGAGCCGGGGGCCCTTGGGCAGGAACTCCGCCCAGGTGTCCGGGATCAGGGCGGGGGTCAGCGCGTCGTAGCCGAGGAGTTTCTGGGCGCACTTGTCGTCCCGATAACCCACCTTGCACTCGGACGTGGACTTTCCGATGCCCTGGTCGGTCCCGCTGCCGTCGGCGTTGGACTGCAGGGCGTAACGCAGACCGGTGTCGGTCACCAGGAAGATGCCGCCGGACTTGGTGTCGGTGCCCTTGATCTGGCGGAAGACCTGGCCCGAACCGGGGGTGGCGTAGGCGCTGGCGGAGCCGGTCGGCAGGGTCGCGGGGAAGTCGGTGCCGGCCCAGGTGGACAGTTCGGTGCCGCTGCCGTCCATCGCGCGCAGGGTGTTGCAGACGGTGTCGCGGCCGGTGCCGGAGCCGTTGTTGACGGTCTCGGGGGTCCTGCTCGGCCACGTGCCGCCCTGCCCGGCGAAGGGGGTGCTGTGATCGACCACGGCGCCGTTCACCCGGGCCGCCAGCTCGTCGCGGTTGACGTCGGCGAGCTGGGGGCTGCGGAGCAGCAGCCTGGCGGTGAACTCGGAGATCCGGCCGACCCCGCCCTTGAGGACGATGTAGTAGTTCATACGCGTGCCGTCGAGCGCCTTGAGCACCCTGCCGACCTGGTCGTACCGGTCGTTGCCGTCGCCGAGGAGCGCGCCCGCCGGTTCACCCGGCTCACCCGGCACCTTCGGGATCGAGACGGCCGAGCCCCGGTGGAAGGTCTTCAGCCAGTCCGGGGAGACCCGTTGGGGGGCGCGGCCCCGGGTGTCGAGCGCGCTGAGCAGGCCTTCCTGCGCGGGGTCGGCGAGGGGGTAGGCGGTGCCGCTCGCGTCGATGACGAACTGCTTCTTCGTCGCCTGGTCGGCCACGTACATCAACTGGCCGCCGGTGAGCCGGTTGCGTCCCTCCGCCTTGGCCCACTCCTTCCTGGCGAGGACGAAGGCCGCCTTCTGGCCGGCCCGGCCGCCGGTGCCGGGGCGTTCGCACACCATCCAGCGCTTGGCGGTCTCGGCCTCCTCGGCGCTGGGCAGCCGGTCGGGGGCGTAGGGGATGCCGATGGTCGCGCCGTGCGGGATCCTGCCGTTGTCGAGGACCTTCTCGTCGACGGTCACCACCTCGTCGGTGTAGTCCTTGAGCAGCAGCTTCGCGGAGGCGGTGTTGAGCACCGGGTGGAGCTGCTTCTGGCCGTCCGTGTCCAGGACGACGTACCGCGTGGTGGAGTCGCTGGCCACGATGAGGTGGGCCTGGGTCCTGTCCCAGCCCTCGGGTGCCGTCGGGCTGAACATGCCGATCGCGCCGAAGACCGCGAGGATGACGATCCCGACGATGGTGCCCGGCAGGAACCCCCGCAGCGGCCGCGGGGCGCCCTCCTCCGAGCCCGACGGCGAGGGCTGCAGAAAGGCCGCCAGCGTACGGCGCTTCGCGAAGGTGTAGGCGTTGAGTTCGTCCCGCCGTGATGCCATCTGTGTCCGCTCTCTCCCCGTGCGGAGCCATGGGGGAGCCCTCCCCCGCTTCGGTCGCCCGCGGCCGCCTCCGGTGGCCCCGCCGCCGGGCACGGCCCCTACTATGCCTCTTCGAAGTCGCGCGTATACCGCGGGTAGAGTGCGAACGCCCGCCAGTCGGGCCGTGGTTCCGGCCGGAGGCGGGAGCCGGTACGCATGGGCGCCGGGGAGAGTTCGGGGGTGGGCGGATGGCTTCCGCAGCAGGGTCGCGGCCATCGCGCTCGGGTGGCCGTGCCACGACGCGGGAATCAGCGGCCGGTTCACAACTGCGGACACCTCAGCCGGGCCCCGGAACGGCGAACTCCGGTACTTCTTCGGTGAGTTCCGTCACTCCCCTCCTCAAGACCCGTTCCGGACGCGGTGGTTCGTTCGGGGTGCAGCGCCTGGTGCTGATCGAACTCGCGGCCGCGCTGGTGGTCTGCGGCTGGGTGATCGGCCCTGCCGCGCTCGCCGCCGCGGGGGTGATCGCCGCCCTGCTGCTCTGCCTGGCCTTCGTGCGGCGCCGGGGACGGACCCTGCCGGAGTGGCTCGGTACCGTGCTCGCCCTGCGGGCCCGTCGGCGCCGGGCCCGCGGTGAGCCGCTGCTGCCGGGCACGGAGCCCGGCCTCGCGCCCGCTGTGGAGTGCGATCCGAGCCTGCGGACGTCCAGTTGCACCCGGGGCGGGGCCCGCGACCAGCGGCCGATCGGCCTCATCGGCGACGGCGCCTTCCTGACCGCCGTCCTGCAGGTCGAGTCCGACGCGACCGCGCTGCGCGCCGAGCGCAACCGGCGCCCGCTGCCCGTCGCCCTGGTCCGCGACGCCCTCCAAGTAGACGGCATCCGCCTGGAGTCGGCGCAGATCGTCCTGCACACACAGCCCGCTCCCGCGCTGCATCTGCCGCAGGAGTCCGTGGCGGTGCGCAACTACGCGCCCCTGCAGGCGGGCACCGGTTCGCCCGCCGTGCGGATCACCTGGATCGCGCTGAAGCTCGACCCCGAACTCTGCGCGGAGGCCGTGGCCGCCCGCGGCGGCGGGGTCACCGGCGCGCGGAAGTGTCTGGCCCGGGTGGCCGACCACCTGTCGAGTCGGCTGTCCGGTAAGGGATTTCGGGCCACGGTGCTCACCGAGGACGAACTGGTCACCGCGGTGGCGACCTCGGCCTGCGCCAATCCGATGGTCACCGCGCAGGCGGGGCAGGAGGAGGCGCCTGCGCGCAGGACCGAGGAGTCCGGCCGCAGTTGGCGCTGCGACAACCGCCGCCACACCACCTACTGGGTACGGCGCTGGCCCCGACTGGGCGGCGGAGAAAGCTCGTTGCCCCAGCTCGTCAGCATCCTGACGTCCGTCCCGGCGCTGGCCACGACCTTCAGTCTGACGCTGGCCGGCGGCGAGCGTCAGGGCGTGACCCTCACCGGTCATCTGCGTGTCACCGGCCGCGGCGAGAGCGAACTCGCCACCGCCCGCCGCGATCTGGAGCGCGCCGCACGGCAGTCGCGTACCGGTCTGATGCGGCTGGACGGCGAGCAACTGCCCGGCGTCCTCGCCACTCTGCCGCTCGGAGGTGCCCGCTGATGGGCATGCGGAGGTCTCCGCATCGGTCGACGGCACAGCCCGGGCAGGCCGGGCCGGTCGAACAGGCCGTCCAGGGAACGTACTTCGACCGGCCGGGAGTCACCGGGCGGCCCGTCGAGGGCATCGGCAGCTCCGTGGACCCGGCTCTCCTGGAGCGGCTCCGGGCCCGCGTCCGCCGGGGCCGCGGTCTGCTCGGCCCGCGCCACCGGCGGCACACCCTGTCCGCCGCGGAACTGGACACCCTGTCCCTGCCGATCGGGGACGACGGCGTGGTCATAGGGGTGGACGCCGAGTCCCGTCCGGCCGTGCTCGGGATCAACCGGCCGACGCCGTACGACATCGTGCTGATCGGCGGCCTCTGGACGGCCCAGGTCCTCGCCCTGCGCGCGGCCGCCACCGGAGCCCGGGTCGCCGTCGAGACCGGGCGCGGCCAGTCCTGGGCCCCGCTGGTCCGGGCCGTCGGCGCCGACCAGCCCTTCATGGGCCTGCACGATGTGGGCCGCGTACCGCCGCAGGGCCCCTCCGCGGGCAGGCCCGTCCTGGTCATCCGGGACTGCGGGATGCGCCCGCCCCGGGGCCGGGTGGCCTCCGGGCCCTGGCAGTCCGTCCTGACCCTGCTCCCGTATCTGAGCCCGGTCGCTCCCCGCCTGGTGCGCCAGGCCCGGCTGGTCGGCGTGCAGCGGGTCTCGCCGGACGAGGCGCGGGAGATCGGGCGCCATCTGGCCCTGCCGGGCGCCGATGTGGCCTCGCTGCCCACGCTCGCCGACGGGGTCACGCTGTGGTGCGCCGACCGGGAACGCCAGTACGTGATGACGCAGGCCACGGACGCGGAGACCGGGCTCCTCGGGACACCGCGGCGGATGGACTGAGCCCTCCGGGACGGACGCGGCGTACGAGAGCGGACCCCGCCGAGGGGCCGACGCCGCTCGGGCGAGGGTGACTTCGGCCATGCCTGCTTTGACGCGATACACCCTCACGTACCGAAATATCCCCTATGGGGGGCGGCTTGGGCCTTCTCCGAGCGGCGCATGTACCAGCCCGGTACCGGTCGCCGGGCGGAACTGACAGCGCGCCGCCGCCGATGATTAGGCTGGGGTGGGGCGCGGCATGGGTGTCCGGCGGCGGTGAGAGCGGAAGGGCCGTTCGCGCCCGAGGGGTAATCCGGCGGTGGCGGCGGCTTCTGGAGAGCGGAAGTCGCGGTGTGCCGACGGCGCACGAGGGTGCTCGACCACATCAGCAGGAGGAATTGTGAGCAGCGATCGGGACGGTAACCGCGGGGGCTGGGCCACGCCCGGCGAGGACCAGTCCGACGCCGAGTCCCCCATGGAGACGACGGGCGAGTTCACCATCGACTACGCCCCGCCTGCCTGGTACACCCAGAACGCCTCCGACGCCGCCGACGAACCCACGGGCGGCGCGGCCGCCTCGCCTCCGGCCTCCGCGCCGACGCCTCCGCCCTTCGGTGCCACTCCTCCCCCGCCGCCGGTGGGCGCTCCGCTCCCGCCGCAGGCCGGTCCGGGCGCCGTGCCGCCGCAGCCCCAGGACGGGTACGGCCGGGACTCCGGGCCGGGCTGGGGTACGCCCCCTCCGGCTCCGGGAAGCGGACAGGCGGACGGGAGCGGGCCCGGAACCTCGGACGAGGGCGGTTACGGCGCCGAGGGCTCGGGGCCCGGTGCCACCACCGACCCCTCCGGCTACGGCTTCGCCAGTGTGCTCGGGGGCGGCGCCGCTTCCGGGACCCCGGTGAGCGGACCCTGGAGCGGCGGCGCCTCCTCCGGGGAGGTCCCCGGCAGCGTCGCGGACCCGACCGCGGTGCCGAGCTTCCCGCTGCCGGGCGGCTTCGAGTCGGCCGGTTCCTCTGATTCGTCTTCTTCCGGTTCACCTTCCGGTTCCCCCTCTTCCGGTTCGTCTTCTTCTGGTTCGTCTTCTTCTGGTTCGTACGGGGCTGGCGAGGGTTCTGGGGGTTTTGGGTCCGGCAACTCCGCTGGAACCGCGGGGGCTTCGGACTCCTCCGGGTACGCGGACCCCTCCGGATACCCGGCGTCCTCGGCATCCTCGGCACCGGCAGTGCCTGAGGCTTCCGCTGCCGCGCCCGAGGTGCCGTCCTTCCCGGCGCCCTTCGCGCCGCCGCCTCCCAGTGCTCCTCCGGCTCCGTTTGCGGAGGGGAGCGGTACGGGGGTGCCGGACGAGGGCGGTAGCGCCAACGCCACTGATGTCGGGGCCGGTTCGTCCGGGGCGGCGGACAGCAGCGGCGATCTGGAGAGCGGCGCCACCATGCGCTTCAGCTCCTCCGCCCTTCAGCAGGAACTCCGCGAGATCGGCGAGCGCAAGGCCGCCGAACGCGAGGCGGCCGCAGAGACCGCAGCGGCCGCCGCCGGAACCGAGGCCCAGGACGGGACGGAAGCGGAGTCGAAGTCGGAGACCGAAGGCTGGGCCGGTACCTCGACCGCCCCGCCCGGCACCTCCGGGTTCGATGCCTCTGGGGTGGCTGCCTCCGGGTTCAGCGATGGGGCCACGGGCACGGAGGCGGACGGCGCGGACGCCACCGAGGACGGCGATAGCGAGCAGGCTTCCGACCTCGCGGGCGAGACCGCTTCCGGTACGGCCTCCGCGTACGCGAAGGATGCCGGTTCCGAGACCGGCGCCGAGGCTGACACTGACACTGACGCCGAGATCGGCACCGACGAAGACAGCGACGAGCTGTACTCCTCCGCCCCGCCGCTGGGACCGGACAGCTTCACCCTGCCCGACGACCCGGAGAGCCCGGGGGCCGAGCGGAACGACAGCGACGAGTGGGCAGTCCTGCCGAGGCAGGAAGAAGCCGGGGCCACGGCCAGGGCCGAGGATGAGGAGTCCGAGGACGAGGCTTCCCCGGATGCGATGGGCGTCTCGGGCACCGCTGTGGGGAGCGAGGCTTCCGCGCACGCGGCCGAGGCGGGGTCGGCAAGCGACCAAGAGGCCCCGGAGAACGACGAGTTCACCGAACACAGCGCCGACACCGAAGGCGGCACCGACGCCGACGCCACGGTCCTCCCTCCGGCAGCATCGGCCGACCCGGACAGCGACACCGACGCCGACACCAGCACCAGCACCAGCACCAGCACCAGCACCAGCACCAGCACCAGCACGCACGATGCTCAGGCCGAACTGCCTGACCAGGACAAGCTGTTGAGCCAGGACGCCCCGGCCAACCAGGGTGATCTGCCCGGCCCCAGCGACCTGCACGACGAAGCCGACCTGTCGAATGAAGGCGACCTGTCGGACGACGACGGCGACCTCTCCTCCCCCAGCACCATCCGCATCAGCCTGAGCGGTCGCGCGAAGCCGCGGTCCGGGGGGCCGGAGGATTCCGTACCGCCGACCGCGGCGCCTGAGCCACAGGACGCCGTGCCCTCGGACTTCGGCACCGAGGGTGCTCGGCGGGACGCGCCCCCGGCGTGGACACCGCCGCCCGTGCCGCAGGCGGGGCTGCCGCCGTTGCCGCCGGACTTCCAGCCCGCGGCGCCGCCGACCGCGGGGCAGTGGCCCGCCGACTCCCGGGCGGAGCAAGGGGATTCGGCCGCCGGGCCGGAGGCGCCGGGTGAGCTGCCGCCCTCGGCGCCGTACCAGCCGCAGGCCCCGCAGCCCGCCCCGCAGGCTTGGCAGCCGCCGACGGCCGCTGTGCCCCCGGTGCATCCCGCCACCCCGGCCTCCGGCACCCCGACGCCCGCTCCCGGCGCCCCCGGTGGCCCGGCGTCGGGCGCCCCGGCCGCTGCCGGTGACCCCGCGGCCGAGGACGTCCCCCGGAACCCCTTCGCCCCCGGCGCCCCCTCGCGCCCGGGCGGCTACGGCATGCCCACGCCGGGCGCGGCCCCCGCCGCGCGGAACGAGCAGCAGCCGGGCGGTGGTTACGGCTTCCCGCAGCCAACTGGCGGCGAGGCACCGGTACCTGACGGCCCGTCACAGGGTCAGCCCGACGGTTACGGTTTCCCGCGACCGGCCGGTACGGGCCCCGACTCCGGTCCGCAGAACGGCGGTTACGGCTTCCCCCAGCCCTTCGGCGCCGGACAGCCGGGCGCCCAGCCCCAGCCCGGAGCACAGCCGCAGCCAAGCGCCCAGCCCCAACCGGGGGTCCAGCCCCCGCAGGCGGACGTGCCCGGCGGGTACGGCTTCCCGAACCCCGCCGCCGCGGCGCAGCCGGGAGCCCAGCCGCCGCAGGGCGGGTACGGCTTCCCCCAGGGCGGCTACGGCTTCCCGCAGGGCCCCGGCGCCGCGCCCTCCGGACCGGCCGGGCCCACCGACGCCGCGCAGTTCCCCGGTGACCCCGCGCAGCCCCCCGGTGCCGCGCAGTCCCCCGGCTCCGCCGGCCCCTTTGCCTCCTCGGAGCCCGCGGCCTCGGTGCACTCGCAGCCGACCAGCCGTGCCCCGTTCCCGACCCCGGGCAACCGGCCGGGCGCCGAGGACGCGGCCCCCGGGGCGAACCTGCCCGCGCCCGTCGACCGGACCGCGGAGCCGGGGCAGGGGCCCACCGCCGTACCGCCGCGCGGCCCGGGGCAGGAGGCGCCGGGGCAGGGGCACCCCGAGCAGCCGGGTCAGTTCCCGCAGCAGCCGGGTCAGCCCGGCCACCCGTACCCGCCGCACCAGCCGGGCCCCGGCCACCAACTCCCGGGACAGCAGCCCCCGTACGGCCAGCAGCCCGGCCAGGGCTACCCGCAGGGACAGCAGCCGTACCCGGGCCAGGCACCCCAGCCCGGCCAGGCACCCCAGCAGGGCCAGGCGGGCCAACCGGGACAAGCGGGCCAGCCCAGCCAGCCCGGACCGGGTCAGCCCTACCCCGGGGCCCAGCCGGGCCAGCAGTACCCCGGCCAGCCCTACCCGGGCGCCCAGCCCGGTCAGGCCCAGCCCTACCCGCAGGGTCAGCACCCCCAGGGCCAGCCTCCGTCCCAGTACCAGCCCCCGTCCCAGTCCCAGTCCCAGCCGCAGAATCCCCACCAGGCCCCGAACCCCGACCAGCCCCAGAACCCGCAGGCCCCCCAGCCCCACCAGGCCCCGGGTGCCTACGCCCCCGGCCAGCCCTTTGTGCCGGGTCAGCAAGCCGGACCGGGTCAGCCGGGCGGGCCCGGGCAGCAGGGCGGGCCGGGCCAGCAGGGCGGGCCGGGTCAGCCGGGAGTCGACCCGCGGACCGGTGCCACCTATCCGCAGGCGGTTCAGCACGAGCAGCGGCAGCCCACCCATCCGGGGACGCCGCTCGGGTACACGGCGGCCACCGAGTTGTCCTCGGACCGGCTGGTCAACGCCAAGCGGCAGAAGGCCAGGAGCGGGAAGCCCTCGGCGGCGAGCCGGTTCAAGCTGGGCAACAAGAAGGAGGAGGCGGAGCGGGCGCGGAAGCTGGAGCTGATCCGTACGCCGGTGCTCTCCTGCTACCGGATCGCGGTGATCAGCCTCAAGGGCGGCGTCGGCAAGACGACCACCACCACCGCGCTCGGTGCCACCCTGGCCAGCGAGCGCCAGGACAAGATCCTCGCGATCGACGCCAACCCGGACGCGGGGACACTCGGCCGCCGGGTGCGCCGGGAGACCGGGGCGACCATCCGCGACCTGGTCCAGGCGATCCCGTACCTGAACTCGTACATGGACATCCGGCGCTTCACCTCGCAGGCGCCCTCCGGTCTGGAGATCCTCGCCAACGACGTGGACCCGGCGGTGTCGACGACCTTCAACGACGAGGACTACCGGCGGGCGATCGATGTGCTCGGCAAGCAGTACCCGGTGATCCTGACCGACTCCGGTACCGGCCTGCTGTACAGCGCGATGCGCGGGGTGCTCGACCTCGCGGACCAGCTGATCATCATCTCCACGCCCTCGGTGGACGGCGCGAGCAGCGCCTCGACCACGCTCGACTGGCTCTCCGCCCACGGGTACGCGGACCTGGTCTCGCGCTCGATCACGGTGATCTCGGGGGTCCGCGAGACCGGCAAGATGATCAAGGTGGACGACATCGTCAGCCACTTCGAGACCCGCTGCCGCGGGGTGGTCGTGGTGCCCTTCGACGAGCACCTGGCGGCCGGTGCCGAGGTCGACCTCGACATGATGCGCCCGAAGGTGCGCGAGGCCTACTTCAACCTCTCGGCGATGGTCGCGGAGGACTTCTCGCGGGCCCAGCAGGCGCAGGGGCTCTGGACCTCGGACGGCAACCCGCCGCCGCAGGTCGCGCCGCCGATGCCCGGCGGGCAGCAGGCGCCGGGGCAGCCGGGCCCCGGCCAGGGCTACCCGCAGCAGCCCTACCAGGGGCAGGGTCAGCAGCCCTATCCCGGCCAGGGCCAGCCCGCGCCGGGGGGCCACCCGCAGCAGCCGGGCGCCGGTCAGGGCTGGGGGCAGCCGGGGCCGGGGCAGCCCTACCAACAGCCCCCGGCGCAGCACCAGTTGCCGCCCGGGCAGTCGGGGCAGCAGTACCCGCAGCAGGGGCAGGGCGCGCCGGGGCAGCCGGTGCCGCCGGGGGGGCTCCAGGGGCCGATACCGCTGGGCGGGCAGCCGCAGCAGTAGCGGATCCGGCGCCCGCGCGGACCACTGCGCGAGGTGCTGCCGGCCCGCTCGCCCCGGCCGCCGCCTGCGGCCGAGGCGCCCGCACCTGCCCCGGCCGCAGGTGCCCGCACGCGCCCCGGCCTCATCCGTACGGCCTGACGAGGGCCCGCACCGTTCTCGCGGTGCGGGCCCTGCGTGCGCATGGCACACTCCGTGGCCGACATCGCGTCAGATCCCGCCCGGCAGCCCGGGTCCACCGCGTCCGCCCTGTCTCCGGTGCCCAGTGCCTCCCACCAGCCCGCCGACCACCGCCACGTCCTGGCCTGGCAGCTTTCACCGGTCTGGTCCAATGGGCGTGAAATGCCGGTCAACTCGTTATTTCCGCAGGCCACATGGGGTTCACCCGCCGTTGACGACTGCCGATTGCCGCTGATAGACACACACATCAACCCGCTGGCGTCTCATGATCGACCAGCCACCCTGCGCGAGTGATGACGCGAGGTCACGACCCATGGACAGACAAGATCCACACGGCACGGCCCGATTTCTGACCCGGCTTCAGAGGCGCGGACGCGGTGGCCGCCTGAAGATGCTGGCCGCCTCCGGCGCCGCCGCCTTCGGACTCACGGCCGCCCTGGCCACTCCGCTCAGCCCCGCCCCGCAGCAGGCACAGGCCGCGGACGACGGCAAGAAGACGCTGACGGTCGCGGTCGCGCAGAGCGTCGACTCGCTGAGCCCCTTCCTCGCCACCCGCCTGGTGAGCACCAGCGTGCACCGGCTGATGTACGAGTACCTGACGAACTACGACCCGAAGGACAACCACGCGATCCCGGGTCTGGCCACCGACTGGAAGCCCTCCTCGGACAAGCTGACCTGGACGTACACGATCCGCTCCAACTCGAAGTGGTCGGACGGCAAGAAGGTCACCGCCGAGGACGCGGCCTGGACCTTCAACAAGATGATGACCGACGACGGCGCCGCCACCGCGAACGGCAGCTTCGTCGGGAACTTCGAGAAGGTCACGGCGCCGAGCCCGACCAAGCTCGTCATCGAGCTGAAGAAGCCGCAGGCGACGATGGCGGCGCTGGACGTGCCGATCGTGCCCAAGCACGAGTGGGAGTCGGTGGAGGACTTCTCCAAGTTCAACAACGACAAGAAGTTCCCGATCGTCGGCAACGGTCCGTACGTGGTCACCGACTACAAGGCCGACAGCTATGTGCGGCTGAAGCCCAACAAGTCCTTCTGGCGGGGCGCGCCCAAGTTCGACGAGCTGGTCTTCAAGTACTACAAGGACGGGGACGCCGCGGTCGCCGCGCTGAAGAAGGGCGAGGTCTCCTTCGTCCAGGGCCTGACTCCCGCCCAGGCGGCGGCACTTGAGGGCCAGAGCGACATCAAGGTGAACGACGCCCCCGGCCGGCGCTTCTACTCCATCGCCACCAACCCGGGCGCCCGCTCCAAGGACGGCGAGAAGTTCGGCAACGGGCACCCCTCGCTGCTCGACCAGAAGGTGCGCAAGGCGCTCTTCCTCGGGGTGGACCGCAAGACCATCGTGGACAAGGTCTTCCAGGGCCACGCGGTCGAGGGCAAGGGCTACATCCCGCCCCGCTTCACCTCGTACTACTGGGAGCCCTCGGACAGCCAGGAGTGGGCCTACGACCCGAAGGCGGCGGGCCGGCTCCTCGACGAGGCCGGGTACAAGAAGAACGGTGACGGCAAGCGCGTCGGCAAGGACGGCAAGCCGCTGAACTACCGCATGCTGTGCCACGCCACCGACCCGAACGACGCGGCGGTCGGCAAGTACCTCAAGGAGTGGTGGGGCGAGCTGGGCATCGGCCTCAAGCTGAACTGCCTGGACAACGTCACCGACCCCTGGCTGGCCGGGGAGTACGACCTCGCCTTCGACGGCTGGTCGGTCAACCCCGATCCGGACTTCGTCCTGTCCATCCACACCTGCGACGCGCTGCCCGCGACGCCCAAGGACACCGGGGCCACCGACAACTTCATCTGCGACAAGAAGTATGACCAGCTCTACGCCAAGCAGCTCGCCGAGTACGACGAGGCGAAGCGGGCCACGCTGGTCAAGCAGATGGAGTCGCGGCTCTACGACACGGGCTATATGAGCGTCATGGCGTATCCGAACGCCGTGGAGGCCTACCGCACCGACCAGATCAAGTCGATCACGACGATGCCGGAGAAGGCCGGGAACATCTACGGCCAGGACGGCTACTGGAGCTGGTGGTCGGCGACCCCCGCGGACTCCGACGACTCCTCCGGCTCCTCCAGCTCGACGGGCGTCGTGATCGGCATCGTCGCGGCGGTCGTGGTGCTCGGCGCGGCCGGGGCCTTCTTCGCGGTCCGCCGCCGCTCCACGGCCGAGGACCGCGAGTAGCGACCCACCCCGCCCGCACCGAGGATCAGCGAACCACGGGGCCCGAAGAGCCCGCCGGAGGAAGACCGTATGGCAGCAGCTGACAGCACTTCGGCGCTCGTGGGGGAGGTGAAGCCCGACGGTCCGGTGAAGGCCGGGCCGTCGGGCCGCGCCTCCCGCGGGCGCGGCACCACCGCGTATCTGCGTTATGTGGCGGGCAAGCTGGGCGGGGCGGTCGTCTCGCTGTTCGCCGTCCTCGTCACCAGCTTCTTCCTGTTCCGGCTCATCCCGGGCGACCCGGTCAAGACCATGACCGGCGGCAGGCAGGTCTCCGCCGAGCAACTGGCCTCCTACCGCAAGGAGTTCGGCCTCGACCTGCCGCTGTGGGAGCAGTTCACGCACTACTGCGGCCAGGCGCTCACCGGGGATCTGGGCACCTCGTACCAGTTCCGCGCCCCCGTCAACGACAAGATCATGGAGGCGCTGCCGAACACGCTGCTGCTCACCGTGACCGCCTTCGTCCTGTACACCGCGCTCGGCGTCTTCCTGGGCACCCGCTCGGCCTGGCGCCGCGGGGGGCTCGGCGACCGGGCGAACACCGGGCTCGCGCTGCTCCTCTTCTCGGTGCCGGCCTTCTGGCTCGGCCTGCTCCTGATCATCGTCTTCGGCGTCGGCATGGGCCCGGTGCCCGGCCTCTTCCCGACCGGCGGCATGGAGTCGGGGAACGAGGAGGGCTTCGCGTACGTCCTCGACGTGGCGCACCATCTGGTGCTGCCGGTGATCACGCTGGTGGCCGTGGAGTACGGGCAGACGCTGCTCGTGACGCGGTCGGCGCTGCTCGACGAGATGGGCAGCGACTATCTGACCACCGCCCGGGCCAAGGGCCTGCGGGACGACCTGGTGCGCCGCAGGCACGCGGTGCCGAACGCGCTGCTGCCGACGGTGACGCTGATCTTCGTCAACCTCGGCCGGGTGGTCGCCGGGACCATCCTGGTGGAGACGGTGTTCTCCTGGCCCGGCCTCGGCGGCCTCTTCTACCAGGCGCTCAGCGTGCCCGATCTGCCGCTGGTGCAGGGCCTGTTCTTCTTCTTCGCGGCCGCGGTGATCATCATGAACACCCTCGCCGACCTCCTGTACCCGCTGCTCGACCCGAGGGTGGCCCGATGACGACCGAATCGACCGCCCCCGACGAGCGGGTCCCCGAGGGGCCCCCGCTCGGGGACGAGAAGAGCGCCCCGCCCCGCCTCGGCAGCGCGCGGGCGCTCGCCTGGCGGCGCAGGCGGCAGTCGGCGGCGCGCTTCTGGAGGGAGTACCGCCGCCACCGGGCCGGGCTCGCCGGGCTCGGTCTGCTGCTGCTCTTCGCGGCCGTCGCCCTCACCGCGCCCTGGACCGTCGGCTCCGACGTGCAGAGCGTCACCGACGCGCCGGGCCGCCCGATGGAGGAGCCCAGCGCCGATTTCCCCTTCGGCACCGACCAGTTCGGGCGCAGCCTGTTCGGTCTCGTGCTCTGGGGCTCGCGGGTCTCGCTCCTGGTGGGCCTGCTCGCGGCGGCGCTCTCGGTCGCCATCGGCGCGCTGGTGGGCATCACCGCGGGCCACTTCAAGGGCTGGTACGCGACCGTCATCATGCGGGTCACCGACTGGTTCCTGGTGATGCCGGCCCTGGTCTTCGCGGTCGCCCTCGCCACCGTGATGGAGCGCTCGCTGCTCACCGTCATCGTCGCCATCGGCGTGACGGCCTGGCCGACCACCGCCCGGCTGGTGCGGGCGCAGACGCTCGCCGTGGAGTCCCGGCCCTACATCGAGCGCGCCAAGGCGCTCGGCGGCGGCCACCGGCACATCATGTCCCGGCACGTCCTGCCCAATGTGATGCCGCTGGTGCTCGCGCAGACCACGCTCGGCATCTCCAGCGCCATCCTCACCGAGGCCACCCTCGCCTTCCTCGGCCTCGGCGACCCCTCGCTCACCTCCTGGGGCGGGCTGCTCCAGGACGCCCGCCAGGCCGGCGCGGTCAGCTCAGGACACTGGTGGTACCTGGTGCCGCCGGGCCTCGCGATCGCCCTGGTCGCGCTGGCCTTCACGCTCTGCGGCCGGGCCGTGGAGTCCGTACTCAATCCCCGGCTGGGGGTGGCCCGATGACGCTCACCAAAGGCGGGCAGCTGCTGGAGGTCAAGGACCTGAAGGTGACGTACGCGGGCGGCGCGGCCGCGGTCCGCGGGGTCGATCTGAGCCTGGCCGCGGGCCAGAAGCTCGGTATCGCGGGCGAGTCGGGCTGCGGGAAGTCCACCCTCGCGCTCGCCCTGCTGCGGCTGCTGCCGCCCGGCGCGAAGGCCACCGGGCAGGTGCTGCTCGGCGGCGAGGACGTGCTCGCCATGAAGTGGGGCCGGGTGCGCGCGGTGCGCTGGGCGGGCGCCTCGATCGTCTTCCAGGGGGCGATGCACTCGCTCAACGCGGTGCACCGGATCGGCGACCAGATCGCCGAGCCGATCGTGCTGCACAAGCAGGCCACCCCGGCGGGCGCCCGCCGCAAGGCGCGCGAGCTGCTCGAACTGGTGGGCCTGCCCGGCGCGCGCGCCCAGGCCTATCCGCACGAGCTCTCCGGCGGTCAGCGCCAGCGCGTGATGATCGCGATGGCCCTGGCCTGCGATCCGGCGCTGATCATCGCGGACGAGCCGACCACCGCCCTGGACGTGATGATCCAGGCCCAGATCCTGCGCCTGATCGAGCAGTTGGTGAGCGAGCAGGACGTCGGCCTGATCATGATCAGCCACGACCTGGCGGTGCTCTCCGACACCTGCGACCGGCTCGCGGTGATGTACGCGGGCCGGATCGTGGAGGAGGGCCCGGCCCGCGAGGTCTACGAGGCGGCCGAGCACCCCTACGGCAAGGCGCTCTCGGCGGCCTTCCCGCGCATCGGGGACCCGGGCTCGCGGTTCGCCCCGCGCGGGCTGCCGGGCGATCCACCGGACCCGTCGGCGCTGCCCGGCGGCTGCACCTTCCACCCGCGCTGCCCGGTGGCGCTGGAGGTCTGCGCGGGCCAGGACCAGGAACTGCGGGTCGCGGGACCCGGCAGGCAGGCGGCCTGCGTGCACGTGGGCGCCGCCGAGGACGCGAGGAGCGGTTCATGACCACCACCACCGGCCCCCTGCTCACGGCCTCCGGGCTGCACATCGCCTTCCCCGGGCGGCGCGGGGCGGCCCGGGCGCGCGCCGTGGACGGCGTCGACCTGGACATCGCGCCCGGCGAGATCGTCGCTCTGGTCGGCGAGTCCGGCTGCGGCAAGACCACCCTCGCGCGCTCGCTGCTCGGCCTGGTGCCGCCGACCGGCGGGCAGGTCACCTTCGCCGGGCAGCCCCTGGACTACTCGGGGCGCGCGCTCAAGTCGTACCGAAAACGCGTGCAGTTGATCCTCCAGGACCCGAGCGGCTCGCTCAATCCGCGGCACACGGTGTACGACGCGGTGGCCGAGGGGCTGCGCATCCACGGCTACCGCGGGGACGAACAGGCCGCCGTGGCGGGGGCGTTGGCCCGGGCGGGCCTGCGTCCCCCGGAGCGGTTCTTCCTGCGCTATCCGCACGAGCTCTCCGGCGGTCAGCGCCAGCGCGTGGTGATCGCCGGTGCGCTGGTCCTGGAGCCCGAACTCCTCGTCGCCGACGAGCCGGTGGCCTCCCTGGACGCCTCGGTACGCGGCGAGATCCTGGCCCTGCTGCTGAGCCTGCGGGACGAACTGGGCCTGTCCGCACTGGTGGTGACGCACGACCTCGGTCTCGCCTGGAACATCGCGGACCGGGTGGCGGTGATGTACCTGGGCCGCATCGTGGAGACCGGCGCCGTCGAGCAGGTCCTGACGGCCCCTCAGCACCCGTACACCCAGGCCCTGTTGTCGGTGCTCCCGGAGGCCGACGGCGAACCGGTGGTGCTCACCGGGGAGCCGCCGGACCCCTCCCGGATCCCCGGCGGCTGCCGCTTCCACGCCCGCTGCCAGATCCTCGCGAGCGGGGAGGCGGAGCGGGCCGGGGTGGCGGGGGCCTGCCGTACGAAGGAGCTGCCGGTGCTCGCGGGCGGCAGCGCCGAACAGGTCGCCTGCCACTGGGCCGCGGCCCGCCGGAAGGGCGCGGGGCAGGAGGCGGGCTGAGGCGCCCCCTCGGGGGCCCGCCCTCTCGGGGGTCCCCGGGGTGAGCGGGGGTCAGTGCCGGGGCGCGCTCGCTCCCGCGAGGAGTTCGCGGGAGCGCCGCACATCGGCGGAGATCGCTTCGAGCAGGGCGTCGATGGAGTCGAACTTGGCCTGGCCGCGCACGAAGGCGAGGAAGTCGACGGCGACGTGCAGCCCGTACAGGTCGAGGCCGACGCGGTCGATGGCGTAGGCCTCCACGGTGCGCTCGGTGCCGTCGAACTGCGGGTTGGTGCCCACCGAGATGGCCGCGGGCATCGCCTCGCCCTCGACCTGGAGCCAGCCCGCGTAGACCCCGTCGGCGGGGATCGCGGTGTGCGGCAGGGTCTCGACATTGGCGGTGGGGAAGCCGAGTTCGCGGCCGCGCTGGGCGCCGCGGACCACCACTCCCTCCACGCGGTGCGGGCGGCCCAGGATCTCGGCCGCGCCCGCCACCTCGCCCTCGGCGACCAGGCGCCGGGTCATGGTGGAGGAGAAGGGTTTGCCGCCGCCCGCCTCGCCGGTGACGAAGAGGTCGACGACCTCGACCTCGTAGTCGTAGGTGGCGCCGAGTTCGCGCAGGAAGTCGACATTGCCCGCGGCCTTGTGCCCGAAGCGGAAGTTGGGGCCCTCCACGACGCACTTGGCGTGCAGCCGGTCGATGAGCACCTTGACCACGAAGTCGGCGGCCGAGAGCCGGGAGAACTCGGTGGTGAACGGCAGGATCAGCAGGGCGTCCACGCCCAGCTGGGCCATCAGGTCGGCACGGCGGTGGTGCGGGGCGAGCAGCGGCGGGTGGCTGCCGGGGCGCACCACCTCGCTCGGGTGCGGGTCGAAGGTGACGACCACCGAGGGCACGCCCAGCTCCCGCGCGCGCTCCACGGCGCGGCCGATGATCAGCTGGTGACCGCGGTGCACCCCGTCGTAGGACCCGATGGTGACGACGCTGCGCCCCCAGTCCTCGGGGATCTCCTCCAAGCCACGCCAGCGCTGCACTGTGACCTCTCCTCGAACCCGTGTCAGTGGTTGTGGCGGTTGCCTCTCCGCAGCTCTAAGAGTGCCATGCCGAGGGGTGACGGCCCGCATCGGCATGGGGCGGTGAGGCGCGCCGCACACGGGACGAGCGGCGGATACGGGCGGCGGGCGCCCCGCACAGCGGCGATGGGCCCGGTGTGTCAGCCGATGTCCGGTACCTCCGGCCACAGCAGCGGCGAGGCCCCGGCCGGGAGGTCAGACGGCCACCGGCTCCGCCGCCAGGTTCTCGATGGTGCGGCGGGCGCCCGGGCCGAGCAGCGGCGACCAGCTGCCCGGGGCCTCGCCGAGCCACCGGGCGAGCAGGGCGGCGAAACCGGGCACCCGGCGGGCCAGCTCCACCAGGCCCCGGTCGAGCCGGGCGGCGCCCTGCGGACTCCGGGCCATCCGCAGCCCCGTACGGTGCACCAGCTCGCGGGTGGCCGGATCGCCGCGGTCCTCGGCGTTCTCGGCGAGGGCGCCGAGCAGCCGGACCAGGACCTCGGGGTCGTGCTCGCCCTCGATCAGGAGCTCCAGGAGCTCCGCGCGCAGGGCGCGTGAGGCGGCGGTGCCGTGCCGGCCGGCCGTCGCGGCGATCTCGGCCCGCACCTCGGCGGGCTCCTCCCGGAGCACCTCGGTGACCAGGGGCAGCAGCACCGAGCGCGCCACGTCGCCCTGCTCCAGGCGCTGTTCGAGGTAGGCGGCCATCGCGGGCGCCAGCTCGGGGCGGCGCCGCAGGACCTCCCGGACGAGGGTGGCGACCCGGCGCGAGGAGGCGGGCGAGGTCACCTCGGCGAGCGTGGTGAGCAGTTCGGCGGCCTCCGTCCGGCCGCCGGTGCGCAGCAGCCGGGTGCGGCAGGCGGCGAGCACCGCCTCCGGGTCGGTGGGCAGCGCGAGCAGCAGGGCCTCGAAGGGCAGCCGGGCCTGGCCGGTGGCGAAGTGCCGCAGCGCCTCGGGCAGATACCGGCCGCGGGTCAGCGGGTCGCGGACGAGCAGGGCGAGGGCGCTGCCGTGCAGGGTGCAGTCGCCGCTGCGCTCCAGGAGGGCGAGCGCGGCGAGGCGCAGCAGCTCGCGGTCGGCGTCCAGGCGGGCGTGCCGGGCCACCAGGGTGCCGTAGGCGGACGCGGCGACCTGGCGGGCCGGGCGCTCGTCGTGCGCCCAGCGGTCGACGGCGCGGCACAGGGCGGAGGGCTCCTCCTGGGCGAGGGTGGCGAGCAGTTCGTCCGCGCGGACGTGGGCGCAGTCCACCAGCGCCTCGACCAGCTCGTCCAGGGCGAGCCCGCGGTGGGTGTGCAGCAGGGCCTGGGCCGCGGCGGCGACGGTGGCGGCCGGGGTGGCGGCGAGCTTGCGTTCGTCGCTGAACCAGTCGGTGAGCCTGCGCTGGCGGGAGACGGGTTCGGCGCGCAGCAGGGCGGCGACGGCGTCCAGGTAGCGGGTGTCGCTGCCGGGCGCGCCGTCCGCGACGACCAGGCGGCGCAGCAGGTCGAAGCGCTCCTCCTCGGGCAGCGCGAGACCGGCCCAGAACCCGGGCCCGAAGTCGCCGGGCGCCCGGCGGCCCTCGGTGCGCCAGACCACCACCCGGCCCGCGAGCATCCGCAGCACGCTCAGATAGGGGCGGGCGTCCGGGGAGCGGGTCAGCGCCTCGGCGAGCAGCCGCGCGGACCACCAGACGGCGTCGCCCGCCCCCGCCTCGCCGTGCTCGCCGACCTGGGTCAGCTCGTCGGTGGCCTCGATCAACTCCGCGAGGTGGGCGCCGAGTCGGGCCGGGCCGCGCTCCCGGGCGAGCAGCAGCATGGCCTGCACCACGGGTCCGATCCGGTGCCGGGGCAGCGGGAGCGGGCGCCCCGGCAGCGGGGGCCGCCTGCGCTGGCTCCGGCGTCTGCGCTGCTGCGGTACGGCGGGCCTGGGGGCGGGGGCCTCCTCCGGCCGGGTGCGGCGGGTGTGGACCAGGGCCCGCAGGGCGGCGTCCAGGTCGAGGTGGGTGCCCTGGATCCAGTCGCCGACCTCCTCGTCGGCGAAGCGGTAGCCCGCCCCCGCCGGGACGAACAGGCCCTCGGCGAGGACGGCGGCGGCCCAGCCGGTGGACCAGGGGAACAGCTCCTCGAAGCCGGCCCGGTCCAGCTCGCCCTGCCCGGGGGCCAGGCACCGGCGGGCGGCCTCGTGCACCTGCCCGGAGACGCGGGCGGCGAGCCGGGCCACCGCGCGGCCCCCGGTGGGCTGCTGCCGCTGCGCGAGCCGGGCCGCGATCCGCAGGCAGACCAGGTCGAGGTGGGCGCCGAGGATCTCCTCGCCGGTGGGTCTGCCGGGCGCCTGTCCCGGCATGGCCCGGCGTACGTCGGCGAGCAGCCGCAGGGTGAGCGGATGGCGTGCCCCGGCCGGGTCGAGGGCCGAGGCGTCCAGCCCGTGCAGGGCGCGCAGCCGGCTCGCCTCGGTCTCGGTGAGCGGGCCGAGCCGTACGCAGGCGGGCAGTTGCTCGGTGCCCCGGCCGTACAGCTGCCGGGCCGGGAAGTGCGCACCGGCCTGCTCCCAGTGCTCGGCGCGGCAGGCGACGACGAGTTGGGCGCCGGTGTCGCGGAGCCAGCCGGAGCCGGCCGCGCTCCAGTCGGCGAGCCGCTGCGCCAGGGCGGCCGGCATCTCCTCGGGCCCGTCGAGCAGGAGCAGCAGCGGGCGCCCGGCGTCGCGGGCGAGCCGGGCCACCCGGTCCGGCGAGATGTCCCCGAAGGCGATCTGGTGCCCGGTCGGCCCGGTCAGCCCCTCGGGGGCGCGCTCGGCCTCGGTCGCGCGGGCGGCGGCGCGGGGCCGCGCTCTGCCCTGGCCCTCCTCCCGGCCGCCCGGGGCGCCGGTGCGCGCCGTCCGGCCCGGGGCTGCGGAAGCCGTCGGTTCGGTGCCGCCCGGGGCGGTCGCGGCCCGGAGGGCGCCGCGCTCCTGGGGTCCCGTACCGGTGGTGCCCGGGTGGTCGGACTCCGCCCCGGGAGCCGGGGACGCGGCCGCTGCGGCGGAGGCGGCGAGGATGCGTGCCGCCCGGTTCAGCGCGCGGGCGACCGCCTCCGCGATCGACTCGTCGTCGGCGCGCAGATCGGCGCCGCGCAGCCACAGGGTGGGGCCCGGGCCGCTGCCGCCGGCGCGCTGCGCGGCGAGGGCGGCCAGCTCGGTCGTACGTCCGCTGCCGGGGGCGCCGACCAGACCGAGGACGGCGCGGTCACCGGCCAGGAAGTCCCGGAACTCCTGTGCCACCAGAGGGCGTTCGACATGCAGCGGGCAGGGGCGGGGGCCGTCCGAGCCGGTGGCCGTGGCGGTCAGCTGGAGGACGCCCGCGAGATTGAGGTCGGCGCCGAAGCCGGGCACGGTGGCCGCGTTGCGGGCGAGCAGCCGCGCGATGGGTCCGCCCGGTTCGCCCGCGGCCGCGT
Source organism: Streptomyces sp. SCSIO ZS0520 (assembly GCF_025643355.1). Lineage (NCBI taxonomy): Bacteria > Bacillati > Actinomycetota > Actinomycetes > Kitasatosporales > Streptomycetaceae > Streptomyces > Streptomyces sp. SCSIO ZS0520. Next base: position 1,703,723 of record NZ_CP092644.1, read on the forward strand.
CCCGCAGGGTGACCGCGAAGCCCGCGGCGCCGTGACCGGCCTGCAGGGCGCTGCCGAGGACGGCGAGCACCGAGCCGGTGGCGGCGTCCAGGACCGGGCCCCCGGCGGCGTGCCCGCCGAGGCGGAGCGCGTCGCTGCCCTCGGTGCCGACGGCCAGTTCGACGGCGCCGGTGACCAGGTGGAAGCGGTCGGTGGAGGTGTAGGTGACCGGGGCCCGCCCCAACACCCGGGCCTCGCGCCAGCCCTCGGCGGCGATCCGGACGTAGGAGCCCGCCGGGATGCTGTCGCGCACGGTCACCGGGAGCGGGGGCAGGCCGAGGCCCTCGGTGCGGATGAGGGCGAGGTCGGAGCCCGGGACCTCGGTGACGGCCTCCGGTGTCACCACGCAGACGCGGTCGCCGGGGGCGTGCAGCACCAGCCGGGGCAGTCCGTCGACCGCCTCGTGGCTGGTGAGCACGGTGCCGTCGGCGTCCGCGGCGAAGCCCATGCCGCGGACCCGCCCCGCCAGGTCGCAGATCCGCACCAGGACCCCGCCGAGATCGCTCTCCTCGGCCGTCCGCGCGTCCCGTTCCGCCATATGTCCTCCCCGCCGTGCGCCCCCGATGTCCTCGACGGTAGGCGGCGGATGATCAGCGGGACAGGGGTCCGGGCGAACGCGCCCCCGGCGCTCCCCCGGTTCACTCCGAGCGCCTGCACGATGGGGTGAACGGGCAGCTCAACGGGGTTGCCGCCGGCCGCGGCGGGCAGACGGCGGCCACCGGTTCAGGAGAAGACGGCGAGGCTCTTGGCCTTGCCCTTCAACTCCTCGACCAGGACCAGGAATTGGCCCTCGGGCCCGAAGACGGCGACCGGTCCGCGGCCCGCGTAGCTCTCCGGCATGTCCAGCCGGACGCCGTGGCCGAGGAGTTCGGCGCGGCGGGCGTCGACGTCCCAGCGCGGGAAGGCGGCGGCCGCGGCCTCGGCGACCGGCATCACGGTCAGCTCCTCCTGGAGGGCGTCCAGGGTGCGCGCCGCCTCGAGGCGGTAGGGCCCGACCCGGGTGCGCCGCAGCGCCGTGAGGTGCCCGCCGGTGCCGAGCGCCGCGCCGAGGTCGCGGGCGAGCGCGCGGATGTACGTACCCGAGGAGCAGGTCACCGACACGACGAGGTCGGTGACCGGGGTGCCGTCCTCGGCGCGGGCCTCGCGCAGGTCGTGGACGAGGAAGGAGGAGACGGTCACCGGACGGGCCGGGATCTCGAACTCCTCGCCCTCGCGGGCCCGCTTGTAGGAGCGCTTGCCGTCGATCTTGATGGCGCTGACCTTGGACGGGACCTGCATCAGCTCCCCGGTCAGCTTCGCCACCTCTGCGTCCACCGCGTCGCGGGCGATCCCGGAGGCGTCCGCGGCGGAGGTGATCTCCCCCTCGGCGTCGTCGGTGACCGTGTCCTGGCCGAGCCTGATGGTGCCCAGGTACTCCTTCTCGGTCAGCGCGAGGTGGCCGAGGAGCTTGGTGGCCCGCTCCACGCCGAGGACCAGCACGCCGGTCGCCATCGGGTCGAGGGTGCCCGCGTGCCCGACGCGGCGGGTGCGGGCGATGCCGCGCATCTTGGCCACGACGTCGTGCGAGGTGAAGCCCGACGGCTTGTCGACGATGACAAGGCCGTCGGGCGTCCTGGTGGTCTGCTGCCTCATGAAGAGCTGTCGCCGTCCCCGTCGTCGGTGGCGGCACCGTCCTCGGCGTCCTCGTCACCGGGCTTGCGGTACGGGTCCGCCTCCCCCGCGTACCGGGCTCCGGCGGAGGCCTCGCGGACCTTCTCGTCGGAGGCCCGGGCCTTGTCGAGGAGGTCCTCGATGGTGCGGGCGTTGTCCGGCAGCGCGTCGGCGACGAAGGCGAGGGTCGGCGTGAACTTCACCCCGGCCGCCTTGCCCACCTCGCTGCGCAGCACGCCCTTGGCGCTCTCCAGGCCTGCCGCGGCGGCGGCCCGCTCCTCGTCGTCCCCGTACACGGTGTAGAAGACGGTCGCCTCCCGCAGGTCACCGGTCACCCGGGTGTCCGTGATGGTCACATGCGATCCGAGCCGAGGGTCCTTGATGCCCCGCTGGAGCTTGTTGGCCACCACCTCCCGGATGAGGTCCGCCAGCCTCTTCGCCCGCGCGTTGTCGGCCACTGGTCCGTCTCCCTCTTCTTTCCTGGGTCTTCGACCGGGTGGCTCGCGCCCGCCCCGGTCTCCGGCCGAGCGGCCGGTTCAGTCGTCCTCGCCGTGGAAGCGCCGCCGCACGGACAGCAGTTCCACCTCCGGGCGCCCCGCGACAAGTCGCTCGCACCGGTCGAGTACCTCGGTCAGGTGCCCGGCGTCGCCGGACACCGCGGCAAGGCCGATCACGGCCCTGCGGTGCAGATCCATGTGGTCGACCTCGGCCGCGCTCACCGCGTACTTGCGGATGAGTTCGGCGACGATCGGGCGGACCACGGAACGCTTCTCCTTCAGCGACCGTACGTCGCCGAGCAGCAGATCGAAGGACAGAGTCCCCACATACATAGAAGCCCGGATGACCCGCCGGTACGGGATCGGCGCCCTGCCTTCCTCGGCAGGGACAGCCAAACCGTACACGCAGCGGCCGGGGCCGATCGACGGAGTTTCCTCCCCGCCGACCGGCCCCGGACCGCTTCACGCAGCACACTTCCGGACGCCGCCCCGGACCGGGCCGCCACGAGGGCGGACCGTGTCCCGGGCGGTGTGCCCGGCCGCGTCAGACGCGCGGCTTCTCGCGCATCTCGTACGTCGCGATGACGTCGTCGACCTTGATGTCGTTGAAGTTTCCGAGGTTGATACCGCCCTCGAAGCCTTCCCGGATCTCGGTGACGTCGTCCTTGAAGCGGCGCAGGCCCTCGATGTTGAGGTTCTCCGCGATGACCTTGCCGTCGCGGACCAGGCGGGCCTTGGTGTTCCGCTTGACCTCGCCGGAGCGGATGAGCACACCCGCGATGTTGCCCAGCTTGGACGACTTGAAGACCTCGCGGATCTCCGCCGTGCCGAGCTCGACCTCCTCGTACTCCGGCTTGAGCATGCCCTTGAGGGCCGCCTCGATCTCCTCGATCGCCTGGTAGATGACCGAGTAGTACCGGACGTCCACACCCTCGCGCTCGGCCATCTGCGTGGCACGCCCGGCGGCGCGCACGTTGAAGCCGATGACGATGGCGTCGGAGCCCATGGCCAGGTCGATGTCCGACTCGGTGACCGCACCGACACCGCGGTGCAGGACCCTGATGTCGACCTCTTCGCCGACGTCCAGCTGGAGCAGCGAGGACTCCAGGGCCTCGACCGAACCGGAGGCGTCGCCCTTGATGATGAGGTTGAGCTGCTGGACCTCGCCCGCCTTGAGCACCTTGTCCAGGTCCTCCAGGGACACCCGGCGGGTGCGCTTGGCGAACGCGGCGTTGCGCTCACGGGCGGCACGCTTCTCGGCGATCTGACGGGCCGTACGGTCCTCGTCGACGACGATGAAGTTGTCGCCGGCGCCCGGGACGTTGGTCAGACCCAGGACCTGGACCGGGGTGGAAGGACCGGCCTCCTCGACGTTGTTGCCGAGGTCGTCGAGCATGGCGCGGACCCGGCCGTAGGCGTCGCCGACGACCATGGTCTCGCCGACCCGCAGGGTGCCGCGCTGGACCAGGACGGTCGCGGTGGCACCGCGGCCCTTGTCCAGGTGGGCCTCGATCGCGATGCCCTGCGCGTCCTGCTCCGGGTTGGCCCGCAGGTCGAGCGAGGCGTCCGCGGTCAGGACGACGGCCTCCAGGAGGCTGTCGATGTGCAGACCCTGCTTGGCGGAGATGTCGACGAACATGGTCTCGCCGCCGTACTCCTCGGCCACCAGGCCGAACTCGGTCAGCTGACCGCGCACCTTGGTCGGGTCGGCGCCCTCGACGTCGATCTTGTTGACCGCGACCACGATCGGCACCTCGGCCGCCTTGGCGTGGTTCAGGGCCTCGATCGTCTGCGGCATCACACCGTCGTTGGCCGCCACCACGAGGATCGCGATGTCGGTCGACTTGGCACCGCGGGCACGCATGGCGGTGAACGCCTCGTGACCCGGGGTGTCGATGAAGGTGATCTTCCGCTCTTCCGCGTTGACCTCGGTCGTGACCTGGTAGGCACCGATGTGCTGGGTGATGCCGCCGGCCTCGCCCGCGATGACGTTGGTCTTGCGGATGGCGTCGAGCAGGCGGGTCTTGCCGTGGTCGACGTGACCCATGACGGTCACCACCGGCGGACGGGAGACCAGCGCGGCCTCGCCGCCCTCGTCCTCGCCGAACTCCAGGTCGAAGGACTCGAGAAGCTCGCGGTCCTCCTCCTCGGGGCTGACGATCTGGACGGTGTAGTTCATCTCGGACGCCAGCATCTCCAGCGTGTCGTCCGTGACGGACTGGGTCGCCGTGACCATCTCGCCGAGGTTCATCATCACCGCGACCAGCGAGGCCGGGTTGGCGTTGATCTTCTCGGCGAAGTCGGTGAGCGAGGCACCGCGCGACAGGCGAATGGTCTCGCCGTTGCCGCGGGGCAGCATCACACCGCCGACCGACGGGGCCTGCATGGCCTCGTACTCCTGGCGCCTCTGCCGCTTCGACTTGCGGCCGCGCCGCGCCGGACCGCCGGGACGGCCGAAGGCGCCCTGCGTGCCACCGCGGCCACCGGGACCGCCGGGACGGCCGCCGAAGCCGGGACGGCCACCGCCGCCGCCGAAGCCGCCGCCACCACCGGGACGACCGGCGAAACCGCCGCCGCCACCGGGACGACCGGCACCGCCGCCGCCACCGGGACGGCCGGCGAAGCCGCCACCGCCGCCGGGACGACCGCCACCGCCGCCCGGACGGCCACCGCCGCCGGGACCGCGACCGCCACCGGGACCGCCGCCGGGGCGGGGACCGGCAGCCGGACGCTGCGGCATCATGCCGGGGTTCGGACGGCCGGGACCGCCGGGGGCGCCGCCGGGACGCGGGGCCTGCGGGCGGGGCATGCCGCCCGGGGTCGGACGACCGGCACCGGGGCCGGCCTGCGGACGGGGCGCACCCTGGCCGCCCTGGCCCTGCGGGCGGGGGGCTCCACCGGGAGCACCCTGGCCGCCGGGACGCGGGGCACCGCCGGGACGGGGCGCCTGCGGGCGCGCCATGCCGGTGGATCCGCCGGAGGTGAAGGGGTTGTTGCCCGGACGGGGACCCGCGGGGCGGGCACCGCCGGGACGCGGGGCCTGGCCGCCCGGACGGGCACCCTGGCCACCGGGACGCGGGGCACCGCCGGAGGCGGGACGCTCACCGCGGCCGGGCGCCTGGCCCTGACCGCCGCCCTGGCCGGGAGCGGCCGGACGGGCACCGGGCTTCGGCGCACCGGGACGGGCGCCCGGACGGGCACCTGCCGCGGGACCGGAGGACGGCGCGGCGGGCGGAGCCGTGAACTCCGGGGCACCGGCCGAGGCGGCCGGTGCGGCCGCCGCGGGCTTGGGCGCCGCGGGCGGCTTGGGACCCGGCGTCGGCCGGGGGCCGGGGGCCGGCTTCTCGGCCGCCGCGGGCTTGGGCGCTGCCGCCGGCTTCGGGGCAGCGGGACGGGCCGCCTGCGCCGGGGAGGGCGCGGCGGGCGTCGGGGTGCTGTCCGCGCGCTTGGCGGCGGGCGCGGAGGTCTTGCGGGGGGCGGGCTTGCCGGACTTGCCGGAACCGCTGCCCTGCTCGAATGCGTCAGTCAGTTTGCGTACGACAGGCGCCTCGATCGTCGAGGACGCCGAACGGACGAATTCACCGAGTTCTTGGAGCTTGGCCATGACGACCTTGCTCTCCACGCCGAACTCCTTGGCGAGTTCGTATACCCGGACCTTAGCCACTTCGCTCCTTTTAGGTCCGGGTTACGCCGGACCGTCGCTACTTCATGGGCGTACTCATCGCGTACTCATCGAGTGCTCATCGCAATCTCGACCTACTTCCGACTCGCGAGGTACCGGACCGCACAGGGGATTCCGTACGGCACGTCGTGCGGTGTAGCCGGTCAGCCACCGTCTTCGGCGGCCGAGCGGCTGCTGTCCTCGATGTCCCGGCGGAGGGCCGCGGTGTCGAGCGGCCCCTTGACCCTGAAGGCCCGGGGGAACGCCCGGCGACGGATCGCCGAGTCGAGACAGACCGGGGCGGGGTGCACATACGCGCCCCGGCCGGGCAGCGTACCGCGATGATCGGGGACGCATTGCTCCCCGCTCAGCACGATCCGCAGCAGATCGCTCTTGGCCGCTCGCTCCCGGCACCCCAGACAGGTGCGCTCGGGGCATGCCCGGGCGTGCGTCCGGCCAGACATCGTTAAGTCTACCTCCTGGGACCGACCCCACCCGATCGGGGGAAGAATCGAACGGGTGTCTGCGGCAACATGACCGGATCTCTGCGATCCGGGGGCACGATACGGCGCCGGGGCGCCCCGCCGCCCGGAATTACCCGGCGTCCTCCGGGGCCGCCGCCTGCTCGGTGTCCGGCCGGATGTCGATGCGCCAGCCGGTCAGCCGCGCGGCGAGGCGGGCGTTCTGGCCCTCCTTGCCGATGGCGAGGGACAGCTGGTAGTCCGGCACCGTCACCCGGGCGGAACGCGCCGCGAGGTCGACGATCTCGACCTTGGAGACCCGGGCCGGGGAGAGCGCGTTGGCCACCATGTCGGCCGGGTCCTCGGACCAGTCGACGATGTCGATCTTCTCACCGTTCAACTCGGCCATGACATTGCGCACCCGCCCGCCCATCGGGCCGATGCAGGCGCCCTTGGCGTTCAGCCCGGAGCGCACCGAGCGCACCGCGATCTTGGTGCGGTGGCCCGCCTCGCGCGCGATGGCGGAGATCTCGACGGAGCCGTCGGCGATCTCCGGCACCTCCAGCGCGAAGAGCTTCTTCACCAGGTTCGGGTGGGTCCGCGAGAGCGTCACCGAGGGCCCGCGCACCCCCTTGGCCACCCGGACGACGTACGAGCGCAGCCGCATGCCGTGCTGGTAGTCCTCGCCGGGGACCTGCTCCTGCACGGGCAGGATGGCCTCCAGCTTGCCGATGTCGACCAGGATGTTCTTCGGGTCGCGGCCCTGCTGCACCACGCCGGTGACGATGTCGCCCTCCCGGCCCGCGTACTCGCCGAGGGTGGCGTCGTCCTCGGCGTCGCGCAGCCGCTGCAGGATGACCTGCTTGGCGGTGGTCGCGGCGATGCGGCCGAAGCCGGAGGGGGTGTCGTCGAACTCGCGGGGCTCCTGGCCCTCTTCGAGCTCCTCGCTCTCCTCCTTGGCCCAGACCGTCACATGCCCGGTGCTGCGGTTGAGCTCCACGCGGGCGCGCCGGCGGCTGCCCTCGGTCCGGTGGTAGGCGATCAGGAGGGCCGATTCGATCGCCTCGACCAGCAGGTCGAAGGAGATCTCCTTCTCCCGGACCAAGCCCCTCAAAGCACTCATGTCGATATCCACGGCTACGCCTCCTCTGCCTCTGCGTCCCCGGCGCCGGTGGCGCCCGCTGCGCTGCTGCTCTTGCGGTTGAACTCGATCTCCACGCGCGCCTTGGCGATCTCCTCGAAGGCGAGCCTGCGGGCGGTGGGCCTGCGGCCCTTGACGCCGGGCACCTCCAGGTCGAGGCCGTCCCGGTCCGCCGTGAGGATCCGGGCGGTCAGCTCGCCGCCCTCGGCCAGCTGGAACTTCACCAGGCGCCCGGTCGCGCGGACGTAGTGCCGGTGCTCGGTCAGCGGGCGGTCGGCCCCGGGGGAGGTCACTTCCAGGACGTACTCGCCCTGTCCCATGGCGTCGTCCGCGTCGAGCCGGTCGGAGATCTCACGGCTCAGCTCGGCGCAGGTGTCCAGGAGCACGCCCTCGTCGGAGTCGACCACGATGCGCAGCACACGCCGCTTTCCCGCCGGGGTCACCGTGATCTCCTCGAGATCCAGGTCCTTGGAGGTGACGAGGGGCTCCAGGAGTTCCCGCAGCCTCTCGCTCTGGGTGGTGCTCATCCGGGTGACTCCTCGGCCGCGTGTGCTGTTGTGGGAAGGTCGCGTGTCGGTCAAGGGTATCGGTTCGCCGGGGGTGTCGCGGCCATCCTCCGGGCGGCTTCGGCCGCTCGGGCGGGTGTCGCCGGATGGACGAGCCGATGGCGGTGGCGGCGCGAATCCGACGGTACGGTGATCACGCAATCACACCAGCAGCAGTCCGCTGTGCGAACTCCCGAGGACGTACGCCGTGCCGCACCCCGAGTCGTCACCCGCCCGTCCCGGGCAGCCCTCAGCCGCCGGCCCCGGACCGGGGCGAAGGTCCCTCCTCGTCTGCGCGGGCGGCACGGGCCTGCTGCTGCTCGCGGGCTGCTCCACCGGATCCGGTACGGAAAAGGGCCGCGCGGCCGACGCCGACCAGCGCGCCCGCGCCCGCGCGGCACGCGACAGCGCCCTCCTCCTCGACCAGTACGACGCGGTGATCGCCGCCCATCCGCAGCTGACCGCCCGGCTCACCCCGCTGCGCACCGAGGTCGCCCGCCATGTGACCGCCTTCGGCGGCGGCGCGCACGCGGGCGCCGAGGCCGCGACCCCGCGCCCGTCCGCCGCGATGGGCTCCCCTTCCCCGGGAGCCGACGTACCGGAGAAGGAGGCCGACGCGCTCGCCTTCCTCGCGCGGAACGAGAAGACCCTCACCGAGCGCAGGGAGGCCGCGCTGACCGCCGCCCCCGGCGAGACCGCCCGGCTGCTCGCCTCGGTGGCGGCCTGCGGCGCCGTCCACACGTACTTCCTGACGACACGTACTTCCTGACGACCCGCGCCTCCTGACGCGCGACGGACTTCTTCCTGACGAAGGGACGGTGACCCCCATGGCGCCTCGTGACGGGCTTGTCGGCGAAGGGCCGGTGATCGCGGCGCGCGCCTCGGCGGGCGGGACGAAGGCGGCGGACGGGAAGGCCGGGACGGCGGACCGGAGGGCGCGGGCGGTCGCGGACGACAAGGCCGAGCAGGCCCGGCTGCGCGCCGTGCAGGCCGCGCTCGCCGCCGAGCACGCGGCGGTGTACGGCTACGGCGTCGTCGGCGGACGCATCGGCAAGGACGGCAAGGCGCAGGCCCGCGAGGGCTACGAGGCCCATCGCGCCCGGCGGGACGCGCTGCGCCGCAGCGTGCGCGACCTGGGCGCCGCGCCCCGACCGGCCGCCGCCGGGTACGCGCTGCCCTTCCCGGTCACCGACGCGGCCGCGGCCCGGCGGCTCGCCGCGGAGCTGGAGGACCGGGTGGCCGCCGTCTACTCGGACCTGGTGCGCGCCGTTCCCGGCGAGGAGCGCAAGGAGGCGGCGCGCGCGCTGCGCGAGGCAGCGGTGCGGGCAGCGCGCTGGCGGGACGGGAGCGTAGCCTTCCCTGGTCTCTCCGAGCAGCCGGCGAAGAAGGTGTCGGACGGCACCGCGGCCGCCGGGCAGGCGCCGCAGACGTAGGACCGCCGGGCGGCGGCAGGGGAAGGAACGACTCGCGCATGGCTTTCGCACCGCCGCAGCGCCTCGTCAGAGCACTGGGCGAGACACCGGCCTCCGGGGCCGGGGAGATCGCCGACTGGCTCCACCGCCTGCCCGAACTGGCCGAACAGGCCGTCGCCGCACGGGAGTCGACCGCCGAGCGGGTACAGGTGCCGGGCGGCCGCAGCAGCCTGGTGGTCTTCGTCCGCCGGGCCGACGGCTCCCCCGCCGTCCTGAAGCTGGCGCCCCCGCGCGCCCGCCCCGAGGCGGAACGCGCCGCCCTCGCCCACTGGGGCGGTCTCGGCGCGGTACGGCTCCTCGACGACGGCCCGGGCGACGGGGAGAACGGCGCCCTGCTCCTGGAGCGGCTGCACCCCGATGTGTCGGTACGGACCCTGCCCGAGGCCAAGTCGATGCTGGAGGCGGCGGGCACCCTGCGCCGGCTGTGGGTGCCGCCGCCCGAGGGGCACCGCTTCGAGACGGTGGCCGCGCGCACCGGGCGGCAGGCCGAGGCCATGGCGGCGGACGCCCGTACGGATCCCGTCCTCGCCCCGCTGGTGGACGCCGCGCTGGGCGCCCGGGAGGAACTGCTCACCGCCCCGCCGCTGGAGCACCTGCTGCACGGCACCTTCCGGCAGAGCAAGGTACTCGGCGCCGAACGCTCCCCCTGGCTCGCGGTCGGCCCCGACCCGGTGGTCGGCGAGTGCGCCTTCGACCTGGCCCGGCTGGTCCGCGACCGGGTGGAGGACCTGATCGCCTCGCCCTCGGGCCCCGCGACCACCCGGCGCCGGGTCAAGCGGCTCGCCGAATCCCTGGAGGTCGACCAGGAGCGGCTGCGGGGCTGGACCCTGTTCCGCGCGGTGGAGTCGGGGGTGCGGGCACGGCGGGTGGGGCGGGAGCAGGACAGTGAGTTGTTGCTGGAGTTCGCGGGGTGGTTGTGAGTGCGGGGTGGTTGTGAGTTGGGGGTGCGGGGGCCGGGGGGTCCGAAGGCGGGGAGGTGCGGGGGCGGCTGACGGGGGGCAGTCGACAGCCAGCGGCCGACAGGTGACTGATGGCAGATAACAGATGACAGATTTCACTATCTGTCATCCGTCATCTGCTATCCGTCAGCTGTCCCCTGTCAATCGCGTCACCTTCCCCCGCAACCCCAACCCGCGCCCTCCGTCCCCCACCCCACCTCAAGCAGTAAGCCGCCCCACGGCCTCCTCCACCGTCAGCTCCTCCCGCTCCCCCGTACGGCGGTCCTTGAGCTCGACGATGCCCTCGGCGGAGCGGCGCCCGGCGACCAGGATGGTGGGCACACCGATCAGTTCGGCGTCGGTGAACTTCACGCCGGGCGAGACCCCCGCGCGGTCGTCGACCAGGACGCGCAGCCCGGCCGCGCCGAGCCGTTCGCCGACCTCCAGGGCGAGTTCGGTCTGCAGCGCCTTGCCCGCGGCGACCACGTGCACCTCGGCCGGGGCCACCTCGCGGGGCCAGCACAGGCCCTGCCCGTCGGCGCTCTGCTCGGCGAGTGCGGCGACCGCGCGCGAGACGCCGATGCCGTACGAGCCCATGGTGACCCGGACCGGCTTGCCCTCCTTGCCGAGGACGTCGAGCTGGAAGGTGTCGGCGTACTTGCGGCCGAGCTGGAAGATGTGGCCGATCTCGATGGCGCGGTCGAGGACGAGGCCGGTGCCGCACTTGGGGCAGGGGTCGCCCTCCTCGACGACGACCACGTCCAGGTACTCGTCCACCTCGAAGTCCCGGCCCGCGACGACGTTCTTCGCGTGCTTGCCCTCCTTGTTGGCACCGGTGATCCAGGCGGTGCCGGGGGCGACGCGCGGGTCGGCGAGGTAGCGGACCTTCTCCAGGCCCTGCGGTCCGACATAGCCGCGCACCAGGTCCTCGCGGCCCACGAAGTCCTCGGCGGTGACCAGTTCGACCTCGGCGGGCGCCAGGTGCTCGCCGAGCTTGCCGAGGTCGACCTCGCGGTTACCGGGCACGCCGACGGCGACGATCTCCCCGTCCACCTTGACCAGGAGGTTCTTCAGGGTCGCCGCGGCGGGCACCCCGAGGTGCTCGGCCAGCGTCTCGATGGTCGGGGTGTCCGGGGTGTCCAGCTCCTCGACCGCGCCGTGCTCGCCCTCGACCGGGGTCAGCGCGAAGGTGACGGCCTCGGTGTTGGCGGCGTAGTCGCAGTGCGGGCAGTCGGCGAAGGTGTCCTCACCGGCGGCCGCGGGGGCCAGGAACTCCTCGGAGGCGGAGCCGCCCATCGCGCCGGAGACCGCGGAGACGATGCGGTAGTCGAGGCCGAGGCGGGCGAAGATCTTCTGGTAGGCCTCGCGGTGCAGGCGGTAGGACTCCTCGAGCCCCTCGTCGCTGACGTCGAAGGAGTACGAGTCCTTCATCTGGAACTCGCGGCCGCGCAGCACCCCGGAGCGGGGGCGGGCCTCGTCGCGGTACTTGGTCTGGATCTGGTAGAGCATCACCGGCAGGTCCTTGTAGGACGTGCACTGGTCCTTGACCACGAGGGTGAAGATCTCCTCGTGGGTGGGGCCGAGCAGATAGTCGGCGCCCTTGCGGTCCTGGAGGCGGAAGAGCAGGTCGCCGTACTCCTCCCAGCGGCCGGACTCCTGGTAGGGCTCCTTGGGCAGCAGGGCCGGGAGCAGCACCTCCTGGGCGCCGATGGCGTCCATCTCCTCGCGCACGATGCGGGAGATGTTGTCCAGGACCCTCTTGCCGAGCGGCAGCCAGCTCCAGATGCCGGCGGAGGTCCGGCGCACGTAGCCCGCGCGGACGAGCAGCTTGTGGCTCAGCGTCTCGGCGTCCGCCGGGTCGTCGCGCAGCGTCTTGATCATCAACCGGGACATGCGCTGGACCTGGGCCATGGTGAACTCCTGCTACGAAAGGGTGATGGCGAGAGGTTAGCCGGGCGGCGGGGGCCGGTGGAAATCCATAACCCGCCCGCCGTACGCCCGGTGGTCCCGCCCTCGCGCCTCAGGGCCTGCGCAGCGGCAGTGGCGCGCCCATCACGGCGTACGGCCGGGGCGCGCTCGGGAAGTGCACCCGCCGGGCGAGGTCCTGGTAGCCGAGGGAGCGGTACAGGGCGCGGGCCGGGCTCTCGACGTCGATGGCGGAGAGGATCGAGCGGGGTTCGTCCGCGGTGTCGGTGATCCGGGTGATCAGCGCCCGTCCGGCGCCCCGCTTCTGGTGGCCGGGGTGGACGTGCAGCTCGGTGATGACGAAGGAGTGGTCGAGCCAGCCCTGGTGGCCCTGGGTGCCGAGGTAGGGCTCGACGACGGTGGACCACCAGTGCAGGCGGTCGTTGGGCATCCCGTAGACGAAGCCGACCAGGGTGCCGTCCTCGGTGGTGGCGCCGAGGGCGCGGGCGCCGGGGAAGGTGAGGTGGCGCAGCACGATCTGCCGCCGCACATTGACCTCTTCCGGGCCGAGCCCGAAGGCCTCGGCCTGGACCGCGAGCGCCTCGTCCACGCGGGCGGCGAGGTCCAGCGGTCCGATGAGGATGTCGGAGGGCCGTCCGGGTGTGCAGATGCGCAGCATGCCGGGGAGACTACCCCGCCAAAACCCTGGCCAGCAGGGGTTTCGCCGGGGCCGGGGGCACCGCCGGCCGCGCCCGTGGGAGCCGGGTCAGAAGAGCACGCTCATGAAGGAGCCGGTCTCCTGGAAGCCGGTCCTGCGGTAGGTGGCGCGGGCGGCCTCGTTGAAGTCGTTGACGTAGAGGCTGACCACCGGGGAGACCTCGGCGAGGGCGTAGCGCAGCACGGCGGCCATGCCGGGGGCGGCGAGGCCCTTGCCGCGGTGTTCGGGGGCCACCCATACGCCCTGGATCTGGCAGGCCTGCGGGGTGGCGGCGCCGATCTCGGCCTTGAAGAGGACCTGGCCGTCCTCGTCGATCCGGGCGAAGGAGCGTCCGGCGCCCACGAGTTCGGCGACCCGGGCCTGGTAGAGCAGTCCGCCGTCCCCGGCCAGCGGGGAGACGCCGACCTCCTCGGTGAACATGGCCACGCAGGCGGGCATGATCGTCTCCATCTCGTCCTTGCGGATGCGCCGGACGTACGGATCGGGCTCGACCTCGGTGGGCAGCCGGTCGGTGACCATCAGGGGCTGGTGGGCGCGGACCTCGCGGGCCGGTCCCCAGTTGGGTTCGAGGTGCTTCCACAGCAGGGCGGTGGGCTCGGCGGGGCCGACGATCGAGGAGCAGCGGCGGCCGGCCCTGCGGGCCCGGTCGGCGAAGGCGCGCACCGCCTGGGGGGTGGCGCAGATGGGGACCAGGTTGGCGCCCGCGTAGCACAGCGAGACCAGCATGCCGTCCTCGTACCAGCCCCACATCTCGCCGCCGAGGCGCCAGGGGTCGAGGCCCGCGACATGGACCCGGGACGCCACGAAGGCGTTGGCCACCGGCTCGCGGTCGAGTATCGCGAGGGCGGCGTCGAGGTCGCCCGGGTCGAGGACCCGGGTGGCGGTCTGCGTCAACACGTGCGGAGCGGCCTCACCAATACGGTTGCTGGTCTTGGCACTGTACCCGCCGGAAAACCCCGGTGCCGCCCCGATCGGCGGGCGGCCCGGTCCGGACCGCCCGGGGCGGGTCAGCTGACGGAGACCTCGGGTTCGCCGGAGGGGATGCCGTCGGCTTCCATCTGCTCGGCGATCTTCATGGCCTCCTCGATCAGGGTCTCCACGATCTTCGACTCCGGGACGGTCGCGATGACCTCGCCCTTCACGAAGATCTGCCCCTTGCCGTTGCCCGAGGCCACCCCGAGATCCGCCTCACGCGCCTCACCGGGACCGTTGACCACACAGCCCATGACCGCCACCCGCAAGGGAACCTCCATCCCGGTCAGACCGGCGGTCACCTCCTCGGCCAGCTTGTACACATCCACCTGCGCCCGCCCGCACGAAGGACACGAGACGATCTCCAGACCCCGCTGCTTGAGGTTCAGCGACTCCAGGATCTGCAGACCGACCTTCACCTCCTCCGCCGGAGGCGCCGACAACGACACTCGCAGCGTGTCCCCGATCCCCTCACTGAGCAGCGCACCGAAGGCCACCGCCGACTTGATCGTGCCCTGGAACGCCGGGCCCGCCTCGGTCACCCCGAGGTGCAGGGGGTAGTCGCAGGCCTCGGCGAGCTGCCGGTAGGCGTTGACCATCACCACCGGGTCGTTGTGCTTGACCGAGATCTTGATGTCGTGGAAACCGTGCTCCTCGAACAGCGAGGCCTCCCACAGCGCCGACTCCACCAGCGCCTCGGGGGTGGCCTTGCCGTACTTCTGCAGCAGCCGGCGGTCCAGCGAACCGGCGTTGACGCCGATACGGATCGGGGTCCCGGCGTCACCGGCGGCCTTGGCGATCTCCTTGACCTTGTCGTCGAACTGCTTGATGTTGCCGGGGTTCACACGCACCGCGGCGCAGCCGGCGTCGATGGCGGAGAAGACGTACTTGGGCTGGAAGTGGATGTCCGCGATCACCGGGATCTGCGACTTTCTGGCGATGGTGGCCAGCGCGTCCGCGTCGTCCTGGGTGGGGCAGGCCACCCGTACGATCTGGCAGCCCGAGGCGGTCAGCTCCGCGATCTGCTGGAGCGTGGCCCCGATGTCGGAGGTACGGGTCGTGGTCATCGACTGGACCGAGACGGGAGCGTCCCCGCCCACCGCCACGGTGCCCACCTGGATCTGGCGGCTCTTGCGCCGCTCGGCCAGCCTGGTCGGAACGGACGGAATACCGAGAGAAACCGCGGTCATGTGCTGTGCAACCCCAAGGTCTGGATCGAGGTCCCGCATCAGCGGGCTGCGGCCTCCGAGATTACCCGCTGCGCGGGCCCCGGCGAGCAGCCGCAGGGGCCCGGCGCGCGGGGGTACGGGTCAGGAGATGCGGACCGGGTTCACCAGGTCGGCGATGAGCACCAGGATCGTGAAGCAGATGAAGATGCCCGCGACCACATAGGCGACCGGCATGAGCTTCGCCACGTCGAAGGGGCCCGGGTCGGGCCGCTTGAAGACGCGTGCCGTGTGGCGGCGCACGGCCTCCCAGAGGGCGCCCGCGATATGGCCGCCGTCCAGCGGCAGCAGCGGGAGCATGTTGAACAGGAAGAGCGAGAGGTTGAAGCCCGCGACCAGGAACAGCATCATCGCGATCTGGTTCTGCGGCGGGATGTCCAGGGTGAAGACCTCGCCGCCGACGCGGGCGGCGCCCACCACGCCCATCGGGGAGTCCTGTTCGCGGTCTCCGTCGCCGAAGGCCGCGTCCCACAGGGCGGGGATCTTGGAGGGCAGCGCTATCAGCGACTCGACGCCGTTCTCCATCATGTCGCCCATGCGGTCCACGGAGTCCCCGAAGCCCTGCTGGACGATGCCGGAGGCGGGCGTGAAGCCGAGGAAGCCCGCGTAGACGTACTTGCCCTCGACATAGCCGCCGTTGCCGTCGGTCTTGCTCACCTGGTTGCGGATCAGGTGGGCCTGGAGCACCTGCTGCCTGCCGTCGCGCTCGACGGTGAGGGTGACGTCCTTGCCGGGGTTGGCGCGGATCTCGTCCTGGAGGGTGCCCCAGTCGTCGACCTTGCGCCCGTCGAAGGCGACGATCTTGTCGCCCGCCTCCAGACCGGCGGCCTTGGCGGGGGCGGCGGCGTCGCCCTTCTGGCAGGTGGTGCGGTTCTCGCTCTGCTCGATGACGCAGTCGGAGACCTTGCCGACCGAGGTGGTCTGGGTCTGCACCCCGAAGGTCATCATCACGCCGAGGAAGATCGCGACGGCGAGCACCAGGTTCATGAAGGGGCCCGCGAACATCACGATCACGCGCTTCCAGGGCTTGCGCGTGTAGAACAGGCGGCTCTCGTCGCCGGGCTTCAGCTCCTCGAACGCGGCCGAGCGGGCGTCCTCGATCATGCCGCGCCAGGGCGAGGTGGAGCGGGCCTCCATCCGGCCGTCGGGCCCCGGCGGGAACATGCCGATCATGCGGATGTAGCCGCCGAGCGGGATGGCCTTGACGCCGTACTCGGTGTCACCCTTCTTGCGGGAGAAGACCGTCGGCCCGAAGCCGACCATGTACTGCGGCACCCGGATCCCGAACATCTTCGCCGTCGACAGGTGCCCCAGCTCGTGCCAGGCGATGGAGACGAGCAGGCCGATCGCGAAGACGACTATCCCGAGGATCATCATCAGTGCCGTCATACGTGGTCCTCAGCAATCGCCTGCTCGGTCAGTTCGCGGGCCCGGGCCCGCGCCCAGGTCTCCGCTTCGAGGACGTCCCGGACGGTCAGGGAGGTTCCCGCGGCCGGTGCGCCGTGCTCGGCGACGACCTCGGTGACAGTCTCCATGATGCCGTTGAACGGCAGTGAGCCCTTCAGGAAGGCGTCCACGCACTCCTCGTTCGCCGCGTTGAACACCGCGGGTGCGGTGCCCCCCAGGGAGCCTACGTGCCGGGCGAGACCGACCGCGGGGAAGGCCTCGGTGTCCAGCGGGAAGAACTCCCAGGTGGAGGCGCGGCTCCAGTCGAAGGCGGGGGCGGCGTCGGGCACCCGCTGGGGCCAGCCGAGGCCGATGGCGATGGGGCCGCGCATATCGGGCGGGGTGGCCTGGGCGAGCGTGGAGCCGTCGGTGAACTCGACCATGGAGTGGACGTACGACTGCGGGTGGACGACCACCTCGATCCGCTCGAAGGGGATGTCGTAGAGCAGGTGCGCCTCGATGACCTCCAGGCCCTTGTTGACCAGGGTCGCGGAGTTGACGGTGATGACCGGGCCCATCGCCCAGGTCGGGTGGGCGAGCGCGTCCTTCGGGGTGACATCGGCGAGTTCGGCCTTGCTGCGCCCGCGGAAGGGGCCCCCGGAGGCGGTGACCACGAGCTTGCGCACATCGGCGCGGGTCCCGGCGGCCAGCGCCTGGAAGAGGGCGGCGTGCTCGGAGTCCACGGGGATGATCTGGCCGGGCTTGGCGAGGGCCTTGACCAGCGGCCCGCCGACGATCAGGGATTCCTTGTTGGCGAGCGCGAGGGTGCGGCCCGCCTCCAGGGCGGCCAGGGTCGGCGCGAGGCCGATGGAGCCGGTGATGCCGTTGAGCACCGTGTGGCAGGCGGAGGCGGCGAGTTCGGTGGCCGCCTCGGGCCCGGCGAGGATCTCGGGCAGCGGCTGACCGGCGTACCGCGCGGACAGCGCCTCGCGCAGCGCGGGTACGGCCTCCTCGCGGGCGACGGCGACGGTGCGCACCCGCAGCCGGTGGGCCTGCTCGGCGAGCAGGTCGACCCTGCCGCCCGCGGCCGAGAGCCCGGTGACCCGGAAGAGGTCGGGATTGCGCAGCACGAGGTCGATGGCCTGGGTGCCGATCGAGCCGGTCGAGCCGAGGATGACGATGTCCCGGTGTCCGTCGACGGGGTCGTAGACGAGATGCGGGTCCGCGAGTGAGGCAGGGCTGTCGCTCATGTCTCCATTGTGGCCGGTGGGTCGGCGCGCGGGGACAGCGCTCCCTGGGATGTCACCCTTTCCTGACATTCGGCGGCGGAGCTTCAGCCGGGTCCCGCGCCCTTCACCGCTCCCGCGCCCCCGGGTAACGGGCCCTCAGCCGCCCGGAGTCCACACGTACGGGGTGGTCGTGGTCACCGCCGTCAGGCCGAGCCGGCCGAGGATGGGGGCGCTGTCCTCGGAGGCGTCGACGTAGAGGTGGCGCACGCCGCGCTCGGCCGCGAGGCGGGCGCGGTGGGCGATCAGCGCGCGGTAGATGCCGCGACCGCGCCAGGCGGCGAGCGTGGAGCCGCCCCACAGTCCGCCGAAGTCGGTGCCGGGGTTCAGGACCAGCCAGGCGGCGCTGACCATCCGCTCCCCGGCCTCGGCGGCGAGTACGGCGATGTCCCGCGGACCGGCGGCGATCCGCCCGGCGAGGTCCTCGGCGAGCCAGCCGAAGTCCTCCCGCCACACCTCGCTCTGCAGGGCGGCGAGGCGTTCCAGGTCGGCCCGGTCCTCGATCCGGCGGATGCTCAGCCCGGGGTCGAGCCGCACGGTGGTGGCGGCGAGGGCCGCGGACTCGCCGATGACGACCGTCTCGCGCTCCTCGGGTACGAACCCGGCCGCCCGCAGCCGCTCGGGGAGGTCGCCGGGCAGGTCGTGCCCGCGGGTCTTCCACTCCACGGCCTCGCCGCGCGCGGCCCAGAACTCCCGCTGCCGGGCGATGAGTTCGTCGAGCGCCGCGCCGCGCAGGCCGAGGTCGCGGGGTCCGGTGATCAGGCCCCGGTGGCCGCCGGTGACCCGGGTGAGCGGGCCGTCGCAGGTCACCTCGCGGCCGGGGCCCGGGGTGCTGACGCCCCGCAGCTGGGCGTCGTAGGCGGCGCGGAGTTCTTCGATGAGTGCGTCGGTCACGCCCTCACCGTCCGCGCCGCCCGCCCGGGGCGCAACGGGTTTTCGCGCCCTCCGCTCAGCGGACCTTGCGGTGGACGTTCTCCTTCTGGGAGGGGCCGGGGGTGGCGTCGGCGATCCAGGGGCCCTCGCCGCTGGGGTCGATCACGCCCTCCTCCAGCCAGGTGTAGGCGCCGCCCATCAGGGACTTGACGAGCTTGCCGTCGATGTCGTCGGTGTTGGTCCACAGCCGGGCGAAGAGCTCGTCGGTGCGGATCCGGGACTGGCGGCAGAAGACGTCGGCGAGCTGGTAGGCCTCCTTGCCGTGCTCCCCGCGGCTGCGCAGGAGTTCGGCGCGTACGCAGGCGGCGCTCATCGCGAAGAGTTCGGCGCCGATGTCCACCACCCGGCCGAGGAAGCCCTGCTTGGTCTCCATCCGGCCCTGCCAGCGGGACATGGCGTAGAAGGTGGAGCGGGCGAGCTTGCGGGAGGCGCGTTCCACGTACCGCAGGTGGTGCGCCAGGTCGGCGTGCCCGCTGGGGTGGAACTCCTGGTAGCTGCTGGGCAGTTGGCCGGGTCCGGCGACCAGCTTGGGCAGCCAGCGGGCGTAGAAGCCGCCCGCCCTGGCGCCCGCCTTCGCCTTGTCGCCGAGGCTCTTCTCCGGGTCGATGAGGTCGCCCGCGACCGAGAGGTGGGCGTCGACGGCCTCCCGGGCGATCAGCAGGTGCATGATCTCGGTGGAGCCCTCGAAGATGCGGTTGATGCGCAGGTCGCGCAGCAACTGCTCGGCGGGGACGGCGCGTTCGCCGCGGGCCGCGAGGGACTCGGCGGTCTCGAAGCCGCGTCCGCCGCGGATCTGGACGAGTTCGTCGGCCATCAGACAGGCCATCTCGGAGCCGTAGAGCTTGGCGAGCGCGGCCTCGATCCGGATGTCGTTGCGGTCCTCGTCGGCCATCTGCGAGGAGAGGTCGAGGACGGCCTCCAGGGCGAAGGTGGTCGCGGCGAGGAAGGACAGCTTCGCGGAGACGGCCTCGTGCCGGGCCACCGGGCGGCCCCACTGCTCGCGCACCCCGGACCACTCGCGGGCGATCTTCAGGGCCCACTTGCCCGCCCCGGCGCACATCGCGGGCAGCGAGAGGCGTCCGGTGTTCAGCGTGGTCAGCGCGATCTTCAGTCCGGCGCCCTCGGGGCCGATGCGGTGGGCGGCCGGGACCCGCACCCGGTGGAAGCGGGTCACGCCGTTCTCCAGGCCGCGCAGGCCCATGAAGGCGTTGCGGTTCTCCACCGTGATGCCCTCGGAGTCGGCCTCGACCACGAAGGCGGTGATGCCGCCCTTGCGGCCCTCGGAGGCGGGCACCCGGGCCATCACCACCAGGAGGTCGGCGATGACGCCGTTGGTGGTCCACAGCTTCACCCCGTCCAGGAGGTAGCCGTCCTCGCCGTCGGGTTCGGCGGTGGTGGCGAGCCGGGCCGGGTCGGAGCCGACGTCCGGTTCGGTGAGCAGGAAGGCGGAGATGTCGGTGCGCGCGCAGCGCGGCAGGAAGGCCTGCTTCTGCTCCTCGGTGCCGAACATCTTCACCGGCTGCGGTACGCCGATGGACTGGTGCGCCGAGAGCAGCGCGCCGACCGCGGGGCTGGCGGAGCCGACCAGGGCGAGCGCCTTGTTGTAGTAGACCTGGGTCAGGCCCAGGCCGCCGTACTCGGGCGAGATCTTCATGCCGAGGGCGCCGAGGTCCTTCAGGCCCGAGAGCACCTCGTCGGGGATGCGGGCCTCGCGCTCGATCCGGGCCGAGTCGATCTTGGTCTCGCAGAACTCCCGCAGCTTGGCGAGGAAGGCCTCGCCGCGGCGGGCGTCCTCCTCGGCGGGTACCGGGTGCGGGTGCACCAGGTCGAGGCGGAAGCGGCCGAGGAAGAGCTCCTTGGCGAAGCTGGGCTTGCGCCAGTCCGCCTCGCGGGCGGCCTCGGCCACCTCGCGCGCCTCCCGCTCGGTGACGGTCGGCCCGGTGGCGGACGTGGAGGGGGTAGGAGGTGTGGTTGCTGCGGTCATGCTGGCTCACCTCGCCGCGAGTCGGCTGGCCGGGAGCGGGCCCAGAACGCGGCCGCTCTCCGCTGACGGTGCTACCCCGTCGTATCTACCCCGTGATGCCGGACCTCACCAGATTTGCCGGGGCGTTCGGCCGAGTGGCCCGCGCGGACGGGCGGCGACGGCGGCGGCCGGACCCCCGTGGGAGGTCCGGCCGCCGCCGTCGTACGGGTCCGTGGGACCCCCTGCTCAGAGGTCGAGGCCCGTCAGGACCATCACCCGCTCGTAGGTGTAGTCGTCCATGGCGAAGCGGACGCCCTCGCGTCCGACGCCGGACTGCTTCACGCCGCCGTAGGGCATCTGGTCGGCGCGGTAGGAGGGGACGTCGCCGATGATCACGCCGCCCACCTCCAGGGCGCGGTGGGCGCGGAAGGCGGCCTGCACGTCGTGGGTGAACACCCCTGCCTGGAGGCCGTACTTGGAGTCGTTGACCGCGGCGAAGGCGGCCTCCTCGGAGTCGGCGGACTGGAGGGTGAGCACCGGTCCGAAGGCCTCCTCGCAGGAGAGGGTGACCTCGGCGGGGACCTCGGCGAGCACCGTCGGGGCGTAGCTGGCGCCGTCCCGCTTGCCGCCGGTGAGCAGTTTCGCCCCGGCCGCGACGGCCTCCTCGACCCAGCTCTCGACCCGCTTGGCGGCGTCCTCGCTGACCAGCGGGCCGACGTCGGTGGCGTCGTCCGCGGGGTCGCCGGTGACCTGGGCGGCGACCGCGGCCACGATCCGGGGCACCAGGCGCTCGTAGAGCGAGGCGTCGGCGATGACGCGCTGCACGGAGATGCAGGACTGGCCGCCCTGGTAGTTGGCGAAGGCGGCGATCCGGGTGGCCGCCCAGTCGAGGTCCTGCTCGCTCGCGTAGTCGCCGAGGACGACGGCGGCGCCGTTGCCGCCCAGCTCCAGGGTGCAGTGCTTGCGCGGCACGGAATCCATGATCTGGAAGCCGACCTTGTCGGAGCCGGTGAAGGAGATGACCGGCAGCCGCTCGTCCTGGACCAGGGCGGGCATCCGCTCGTTGGGCACCGGCAGCACCGACCAGGAACCGGCGGGCAGTTCGGTCTCGGAGAGCAGCTCGCCGAGCAGCAGTCCGGACAGCGGGGTGGCGGGCGCGGGCTTGAGGATGATCGGGGTGCCGACCGCGAGCGCGGGGGCGATCTTGTGCGCGCACAGGTTCAGCGGGAAGTTGAACGGGGCGATGCCGAGGACCACGCCCTTGGGGAAGCGGCGGGTGAAGGCGAGCCGTCCGGCGCCGCCCGCGTCGGTGTCCAGGCGCTGGGCCTCGCCGCCGTTGAACCGGCGGGCCTCCTCGGCGGCGAAGCGGAACACCGACACGGCGCGGCCGACCTCGCCGCGGGCCCACTTCATCGGCTTGCCGTTCTCGGCGGAGATCAGCCGGGCGATCTCCTCGGTGCGCTCCACGAGGCGCCGCGAGACGTGGTCGAGGGCCGCGGCCCGGACATGCGCCGGGGTGGCGGCGAACTCCTCGCGTACGGCGTAGGCGGCGGCGAGCGCCTCCTCGACCTCGGCCTCGGTGGGCACGGCGGCCCGGCCGACGAGGCGGCCGTCCCAGGGGGAGGTCACCTCGAGGACGTCCTCGCCGGCGGTCCGGCGTCCGGCCAGCCAGAAGGCGTGGGTGGCTGCCTGGTTCTCCATCTCGGACACCGGCCCTTTCCTCAAGTCGTGGTGTCGGTCCGTCGTGCTGTCGGTCCGTGGTGCTGACGGTGCTTGCGGTGCGTCGCGCCGGTCGTGCGGTGGTCGCGGGGCGCGCCACACGGCGTCCGGGGCGGGGCGGCCGTGCCTCCACCGTAGGGGCGCCGGGAAGGACGGGGGTTTGTCCTGCGCGTAGGAGTGGCCCCCGGCTCTTCGACGGATTGGCAGGGGCGCCCGGTGGGGGCGTACGCGGCGTGCGCGCCCCAAGCGGGGCACCCCGGGTCCCGGCGGCTCGGCTCCGGGCGGCCGGGCCGTCACTGCTCCGGCGCGGCCGTCGTCTTCAGCGCGAGCCACAGCTCCATCCGCACGTCCGGGTCGTCCAGGGAGCGGCCGAGGATCTCCTCGACCCGGCGCATCCGGTAGCGCAGGGTGTGCCGGTGCACGCCGAGGTCGGCGGCGGCCGCGTCCCACTGCCCGTGCCGGGAGAGCCAGGCGCGCAGCGAGGCGACCAGATCGCCGCGGCCGGTCGCGTCGTGCTCGTGCAGGGCGCGCAGGAGTCCGTCGGCGAAGGCCCGTACGGCGTCGTCGGCGAGCAGCGGCAGGACCGAGCCCGCGGCGACCTCCTCGTGCTCGACCAGGCAGCGGCCCCGGCGGCGGGCGACCGAGAGCGCCTGCTCGGCCTGCTTGTAGGCGGAGGCGGCGGCGATGGGCCCGGTGGGCGCGGAGAGCCCGGCCACCAGGGATTCCTCCGAGGCGTCCCCGGGGTGCTCGCCCTCGCGGGCGCGGTCGAGGGCCGCGGCGTGCTCGGCGCAGGCGGCGACGGCCGCCCCGCCGTCCACGGTGAGCAGCACCAGGCGCTCCCCCTCGGGCACCACGAGCAGCGACTCCCCGGCCCGGGCGGCGGCGGACTCCATGGTGTCCCGCAGCGCGCTGAGCGGTTCGGTGAGGGGCGCGCCGCCCCGGCGGGCGCCCGCGCGGGCGCTCTCCGCGCGGCCGCCGCTCACCGGCTCGGCGATGATCAGCCGGAAGGGCGCGTCGAGCAGCGAGCCGTAGAGGTCCCCCGCGACCGCGCGGGCGTGGTCGGGTTCGCCCGCGAGCAGCATCCGCAGGACCGCCGCGCCGAGCCGCTGCTCGGCCTGGTGCAGCGAGCGGGAGCGCTCGGTGGTGAGGGTGAGCAGGGCGATGGCGGCGTGCACCGCGTAGCGCTCGGCGGTGCCGAGCGTCCCCGCGGTGCCGACGGCGAGCGCGGCGCGCGGCAGCCGCCCGGCGCCCAGGGTGTGCAGTTCGGTGCGGTCCTCGGCGCCGCCGATCACGGCGCTGGCCGGGGCCGGTCGCTCGCGCAGCCGCTCCACGTCGGGGGTGAGCCGGGCCGCGCGCCGCTGCGCCCAGTCGGGGGCGGCGGCGACCACGGTGCCGGCGGCGTCGTAGAGCGCGGCCCAGCCGTCGACCTGCGCGGCGAGGGCGGCGAGCAGCCCTTCGGGGCCGCGCTGCATGGCCTGCTTGGTCAGCTCGCGCTGGGCGGCGAAGCCCGCCGTCACGGCGCGGTACTGGTCGGCGGCGATGGCCGCGGAGACCGCCTTGCTGATCGCCAGGAAGGGGGTGCGCCGGGGCACCGCGAGCAGCGGCAGCCCCTCCTCGGTGGCGGCGTCCAGGAGCGCGGCCGGGATGTCCGCGTAGTGCACCCCGACGGCGAAGCCGAGGCCCGCGACGCGGGCGCCGGTCAGCCGCTTCACGTAGCGGCGCATGGCGGCCGGGTCCTCCGCGTCGAGCTTGAGCGCGGTGATCAGGAGCAGTTCGCCGCCCTCCATGTACGGGACGGGATCGGCGAGTTCGCTCGCGTGCGCCCACCGGACGGGGGTGTCGAGGCGGTCCTCGCCGGCGCGCACGGTGAGTTTCAGCGCGGTGTGCTGGACGAGCGAGGCGAGCGTCGGAGGCATAAGCCCTTCTGATCTGTGCTGCGTCGGGGGTGAGCAGGCGGCCAGGAGGCGTTGCGCCATGAACATTTTGCCGCTGCGTATGAACGACTGCTGTCGATTCTGCCTCACTGTATGAGCACGCGTGTACGTCCCGGTACGGTTTGCTGCCGGGCGCCGGTCTTTCGCTTCCGCACCACAGCCTTCACAGAGCCCTCACCTCACGCTCCGGGTGCGCGGATTCAGCTCCGCAGGTCCACCAGGAGCGGATCGGCCCGCGTCCCGTCCACGGTGGTGACGGAGAGCACCGCGTGGCCCGGCGGCACCTCCTGCGCCAGCTCGGAGGCGGACCAGTGGTCGCGCTCGACCTGCCGTACGGTCACCGCGTCCGTGGTGACCTCCTTGCCGGTGGCCAGCCTGCGCAGCGCGTGCAGGGCGCGGGTCAGCGGCTGGTCGGCGAAGACGGTGTGCTTGGCGACCTCGCGGGTCTCCACCCACTTGGTGCCCCAGGCGGCGGCGAACCCCCGGCCGTCCCAGGTGGTCACCCCGGAGAAGGCCGCCCGGCAGCCGACCGCCCCGTGCAGCGGACCGTGCAGCGACTCCGGCACCTCGCTCATGCTGCGCAGGGCGAGGACCACCCCGGCGTGGGCGGCGCGCAGCCGGTGCAGGGCGCCGACGGTGTCCCGGCTCAGGGTCTGGCCGGCGTCGTCGAGGACCAGGCAGGCGAAGTGGCCGGGCGCCGCGCGGTCGGCGGTGACCGCGAGGAACTGCGCGAGGACCAGGCGGGCGAGCAGCCGCGCGGCCTCCTCGTGCGGCCGGCCCGGCAGCTCGATGCGTACCCGCAGCGGATGCCGGGCCACGGCGCGCAGCGACAGCGGCCCGCCCCCGCCGCCGGTGGCGAAGAAGTCGGCGAAGGCCGGGCGGTCGAGCAGGCCGAGCCGGTCGGCGAGGGCGGGCGCCGGGTCGGTGGCACCGCCCGCCTGCCGCGAGCGGGCCTCCAGCTCGCGCAGCATCGCCTGCTGCCCGGCCGCCGCGAGCGCCTCGCGCAGCGGGTCGAGGGCCCCGGGCAGCCCCTGGAGCAGTTCGCACAGCTCCGGTACGGCCGGGAAGTGGCCGTGCACCGCGCGGTAGGGGCCGAGCAGCTGGGCGAGCGCGGTGGCCGCGCGCCGGGTGTCCACGGACTCCAGGTCGCCGACCAGGCCCTCGGCGAGGAAGGCGGCGGCCTCGTCGGGGTCGGCGGTGCCCGCGTACAGGTCGAGGTCGTGGGCGGAGGCGGGGTTGCCCGGCTTGACCACCACGTCGAAGGCCTCGTCGGGCCCGAGCGGCACCCCGGCCGCGCCGACCGCGATCACCGCGCAGCCGCCAGTCAGCGCCTGCAGGGTGAGCGCCTCGACCACCGGGCGCACCAGGTGCCGGGTCTTGCCCGCGCCGGGCGGCCCGACCGCGAGCAGCGAGGTGCCGAGGACCGTGGGGTCCAGGGCGGCCCCGGCGCCCCGGCTCTGCGCCTCGTTGCGGTCGTCGTCCACGCAGGCGCCGAGGCGCACCTGCCCGGTGAGCAGATCGTGCCGGGCGCTGCGGCCGGGGACGTCGCGGTCGCCGGAGGGGTGGGTGAAGGCGGCGGCGCCCTCGCGCAGCACGGTGTCCGCGAACTCCTTCACCCGCGCCGGGTCCCGCCGCGCCGTGTCCCAGGCCCGCCGGATCCGGGCGCAGTCCACGTCGTTCATCCGCCCGGCGCGCAGCTCCGCGGCGAGGAGTTCGGCGGCCTCCCGCTGACCGGCCTCGCGCAGCTCGGGCCACTCGGCGGCGGCCACCGCGGGCGGCCCGGCGGCCAGCGGCGCGGCCCCCGGCTGCCCGCCCCGGGCGGCGAGCGTACGCACCAGCCCCGGCCAGTCCCCCAGCTTCATGAAGGGCCAGAGCACGGCCAGAGTGATGAGCGTGTAGACGCTGTACGTGAGGAACTGCGAGCGGAACATCTCCTCGCCGAAGACCAGGCTCAGCAGGCTGAGCACCGGATACACCAGCGGGATCTCGTAGTTCCAGACCAGCAGCAGCAGACCGGTGGCGAGCAGCGCCGAGGCCAGCGCCCGGGCGGGCTGGGGCCGCTCCTCGACGAAGAACCGCAGGGCGGCACGCCAGTTCCCGATCCGCCCGAAGCCGAAGACGAGGAGCGCGAAGACGGCCCCGCTGTACACGTCCAGGGCGTAGGAGCCGTCGAGGCCGACCGGGGCCGTCGTACCGCTGTGGAACCAGTCGTTCGGCGTGAACACCCGCAGCAGGGCGAACTGGTACGGGATGTCGCCGTCCTGCCAGAGCGACCACAGCAGGGCGCCGGAGAGGAAGGAGATGAGCATGCTGATCAGCAGCGCGCGGCTGAAGCCGGACCGCTCCTCGGCCTCCGGCGCGGGCCGCACGTACCCCTGCCGCCACAGCCCGGGCGCCGCGTCCGGCCGCGGCGCGTCCAGCCACTCCCGGGTCCCGCCGCGGGTCCCGGGTGCCTGTCCGGGGACCGGCGGCGCGGCGGGCGGCGGGGGTGCGGCGGGGGCGGGCGGCGCCGAGGGGGGCGGGCCCGCCGGGCGCGGCACCGGGTGCGGCTGGACACCGCGCGCGTCCTGTGTGCCGTCACTGCCGTCGGTGTGCATGGCCTGTGCCCCCTGACCAGCCGGTCTCCTGAGTCCGGTGGTCAATCTAGTGCCCGCGGCAAGGGAGTTCACCGCTTACGCGGCCGGGGCGCCCGGCGGCAGCCGCCTTCTGGCCATGTCCACGGCGGACAATCGCCCCCGCGAAAAACGCCCCACTGGAGCATGCCCAGGGTGCGGGCCCGGCCCTAGCCTGCGAAGAAAGCAGAGAAAGCCCCCGCAAATCCCCCAGGAGCCCAGGAGCCCCTCATGACCGCAGTCCCGCAGGAGCGCCGCCTCGTCACCGCCATCCCCGGTCCCAAGTCGCAGGAACTCCAGGCCCGGCGCAGTGCCGCGGTCGCCGCGGGCGTGGGCTCGGTGCTGCCCGTGTTCGCCGCCCGGGCCGCGGGCGGCATCGTCGAGGACGTGGACGGCAACCGCCTCATCGACTTCGGCTCCGGCATCGCCGTCACCTCGGTGGGCTCCAGCGCCGAGGCCGTGGTCCGCCGCGCCTCCGCGCAGCTCAGCGACTTCACCCACACGTGTTTCATGGTCACGCCCTACGAGGGGTACGTGGCCGTCGCCGAGGCCCTCGCGGAGGTGACCCCGGGCGACCACGCGAAGAAGTCGGCCCTGTTCAACTCCGGCGCCGAGGCCGTCGAGAACGCCGTCAAGATCGCCCGCTCGTACACCAAGCGGCAGGCCGTCGTCGTCTTCGACCACGGCTACCACGGCCGGACCAACCTCACGATGGCGCTGACCGCGAAGAACATGCCGTACAAGAACGGCTTCGGCCCCTTCGCCCCGGAGATCTACCGGGTGCCGGTGGCCTACGGCTACCGCTGGCCGACCGGTCCGGAGAACTGCGGGCCGGAGGCGGCCGCGCAGGCCGTCGACCAGATCAGCAAGCAGATCGGCGCGGAGAACGTCGCCGCGCTCGTCATCGAGCCGGTGCTCGGCGAGGGCGGCTTCATCGAGCCCGCGAAGGGCTTCCTGCCCGCGCTGCGGAAGTTCGCCACGGAGAACGGCATCGTCTTCGTCGCCGACGAGATCCAGTCCGGTTTCTGCCGTACCGGCCAGTGGTTCGCCTGCGAGGACGAGGGCATCGTGCCCGACCTGATCACCACCGCCAAGGGCATCGCGGGCGGACTGCCGCTCGCCGCGGTGACCGGCCGCGCCGAGATCATGGACGCCGCGCACTCCGGCGGCCTCGGCGGCACCTACGGCGGCAACCCGGTGGCCTGCGCCGGTGCGCTCGGCGCCATCGAGACCATGAAGGAGCAGGACCTCGCCGCCCGGGCCCGCCGGATCGAGGAGGTCATGAAGGGCCGTCTGGCGGCCATGCAGGAGAAGTTCGAGATCATCGGCGACGTACGCGGCCGGGGCGCGATGCTCGCCGTCGAGCTGGTCGAGGACCGCGAGGGCAAGGAGCCGAACGCCGCCGCGACGGCCGCGCTCGCCAAGGCCTGCCACAACGCCGGACTCCTCGTGCTGACCTGCGGCACCTACGGCAACGTGCTGCGCTTCCTGCCCCCGCTGGTGATCGGCGAGGACCTGCTCAACGAGGGCCTGGACATCCTCGAAGAGGCGTTCACACAGCTCTGAGCCCTGCGCCCCGACAGCCCCCGGGACCTGCGGAAACCGCACCGGACCCGGGGGTTTCGGCTGTCCTCGGCGCGCTCACTCGGGCAGACTTCACCGCACACAGTGTGAAGAAGGTGTGCGAGCAGCATGGCGGCTTTCCGATGCCTCTGTTGCCCGCCCTGACCCTGCCTTAGGTTTATCGCAGATGAGTGAAACACCCCGCTCACAGGGGACTGTGGGCGATGCCGGAGCGTGGCCTCCCCAGCTACGAGACGGCCGTGCCTTCGCGCACGCACCCGGGGCCTCGCGCTCCGGAATTCCTCACCGATCGGACCGCCGCCCGCCCCAAACCCCCCGGGGCGCGCGGCACACCGATCAGGACGGCCGCCTCGGAACCATCCCCCCCGTTCCGGGGCGGCCGTACGCACTTCCGCTCCTTCTCGGGCTGTGCGCCCTCGCCTTCGCCCTGCTGACCTGGCAGGTCGTGAGCGAGGGCCCGCTGCTGCGCGCCGACGAACGGCTCAGCGGCGCCCTCGCGGGCCGGCAGCCGAGGGGCGCGGCCGAGTTCTTCGCGGACCTCGGCAACATGGAGGTCGCCCTCCCGGTCCTGCTCCTCTTCCTCGGCGCGGCCGCCTGGCACGCCCGCCGGGCCGACCGGCGGCGCCGGTGGCTGCCCCCGCTGGCCGCGCTCGCCGCCTTCGCCGCCGTCCCGCTGCTGGTGGTCCCGCTGAAGGCCCTGGTGGACCGGCCGGGCCCGCCCGGCGCCAACCCCGGCGGCTACTACCCCTCCGGGCACACCGCGACGGCCACCGTGGTCTACGGGATCTGCGCCCTGCTCCTGCTGCCGCTGCTGCGCCGGGCCGCCCGCCGGATCGTGATCGCCCTGTGCGTCCTGATCAACCTCGGCGTGGGCTGCGGCCTGGTGCTCCGCGGCTACCACTGGCCGCTCGACGTGGCCGGCAGCTGGCTGCTCTGCCTGCCGCTGCTCGCCGGGTACGGGGGGCTGACGGCACGCTGGGGCCGCTGACACCGCACGCCTCGGCCGGAGCCGTCAGGGCCCGCCGCTCCCCCGCCTGTCGGTCTGCCCTGCCGGTCCCGCCTGTCTCCCCTGCCCCGTCCGTCCCGCCTGTCCGTCTGCCCAGCCTGCCCCGTCCGTCCCGCCTGTCCCCCTGTCCCGTCCGTTCCGTCAGGTCCCCGTGAGGTCTGCCGCCTCGCGCAGCGCCAGTTCGAGAAGGGGCGGGTCGGTGAGGGTGCCCTCGCCGTCGGGGAGGATCAGCCACCGCATCCCGGTGCCGAGGCGCTCGGGGTGCGGCACCGCGATCCAGGTGCCCGCGCCCGCCCCGCGGATCCCCTCGCCGAACCACCGCCCCGAGGTGCCCGGCGGCACGAAGAAGCCGAGGCGGGCGTCGCCGATCCCGGCGAGCACCGGCCCCGGGCGGTCCGTACAGCGCAGCAGCACGTCGAGGGCGGCACGGCCCAGCGCGCCCGGCACGAGCAGCACGTCCCACAGGGCGCCCGCGGGCAGCAGGACGACCCCGTGCGGGTCCTCCTCCCAGGATCTTTCGCACCCCTCCGGGTCCGGCGCCGCGGACAGCAGCCACTCCACCGCCCCCGAACCCGCCTGCGAGCCAGCCATGCCGGGACACCTGCCCTTCCCTGTTCCCCTGTGGTCCTGCCTGCGCGGTCACTGGAGAGAGGGGCAACGGGGCGGAGCATTACGCGAGTTCGGGAATTGGTCGGTGGCGCGGCGGCGCACGGCTGCCGGAGCCGCACGCCCCGGCCCGCGCCGTCTCGCGCGCGGGGGCGTTGTCAGTGGCGCCTGGCACACTCACGGTCATGGTGAGGATCGAGGACGGGCTGCACTCCCGTGAGGCGCTGGCGCAGGCGGTGCTCTCGGGCGCCGAGGTGGAGTATCTGCACTTCTGGGGGCACCGGCCCGCGGCGGACGGCCGCATCGGGCGCGGCTGCCTGAGCCAGTGGTGGCCCGCGCCGTTCACCGTGGACGGCGTGGCGTACGCGACCGCCGAGCACTGGATGATGGCGGGCAAGGCGCGCCTGTTCCGGGACGAGGCGGCCGAGCGGGCGGCCCTGGCGGCCGCCTCGCCCGCCGCGGCGAAGACGGCCGGCCGCCGGGTGCGCGGCTTCGACGAGGCGATATGGGCGCGGCAGCGCTTCGGCCTGGTGGTGGAGGGGAGTTTCCACAAGTTCGCGGCCCATCCGGAGCTGGCCGCGTTCCTGCTCGGCACCGGCGAGAAGGTGCTCGTGGAGGCGAGCCCGGTCGACCGGATCTGGGGCATCGGCCTCGCCGCCGCGGACGAGGCGGCGCGGGATCCCGCCCGCTGGCGCGGCGCCAACCTGCTCGGCTTCGCCCTGATGGTGGCCCGCGAGCGCCTGCGCCTGACGACCGGTCAGCAGCACCCCTCCCCCGGCTCACCGGACCGCCCCTGACGGGGCCCCTGACAGGCGGGGCCCGGCGAACGGTACGGGGGTACGGTCGCCGGGCCCCGCCGAGGCCCCGCCCTGTCCTGGACGGGGGCGAAGTGCCGGTGGTGCGGCCTCAGATGGTGAGGCCGTAGGCGCTGAGCACCTCCGGGACGGGCTGGTAGAAGGAGGTGCCGCCGCTGGTGCAGTTGCCGGAGCCGCCGGAGATCAGTCCGAGCGCGATGGTGCCCGAGAAGACCGGGCTGCCGCTCGAACCGGGCTCCGAGCACAGCGTGGTCTGCGCGAGGCCGGAAACCACCTGTCCGTTGCCGTAGTTGACGGTGGCGTTCAGCCCGGTGACCGTGCCGCAGTGCACGCCCGTGGTCCGGTCGTTGGTGGTGCACACCTGCTGGCCGACAGTGGCCTGGCCCGCCCCGGTGATCTGGGTGACGACGCCCGTCGCGTTGCGGACGTCGCTCGGGTGCGGCACGGCGGGGTTCTGGTACCGCACGAGCCCGTAGTCGTTGCCGGGGAAGCTGGACCCGGCGGTCGAGCCGATATAGACGGTGAGCGCGGGGTCGGCGTACCAGTCCTGGGCGGCCTCGGTGCAGTGACCCGCCGTCAGGAAGTAGTAGTCACTCCCGTTGTGCACATTGAAACCGGCGGTGCAGCGGGCGCCCGCGCCGTAGACACTGCTGCCGCCCGAGACATGCGGGCGCAGGGTGCCGTCGACCCGGTTCAGGCTGACCGCCTGCGCGTACGGGGCGGTCGCGCGCTTCAGCCGGGCCAGTTCGGTGGCGTCCACGGTGGAGTCGGCGGTCAGGGCGAGGGTGCCGGTGGCCGGGTCGAGCGACCAGGCGGTCCCCGGCACATCGGCGTCCAGGACCGCCTCGGCGGCATGGGCGGCCGCCGCGCCGGTGGGCTCCTGGGCGGCCGAGGCGCCGGTGCCCGGGGTGAGGAAGAAGGCGGCGGTCAGCAGACCGGCGGCGGCCAGGGCCTGGCGGCGCAGGGTGCGGTTCCGGCGGGGCGAGGACGAGCGTCTGAGCTTCACAGGGACCTCCGGGAGGAGAGCGGCCGGACCCGCGGGCAGGGTCTCGGGGCCGCGTGGTCCGTGCCGGTGCGGACGCGCTCTGACATGTATGCGACATGTCCTCGGGAGTATCGAAGCCCCGGCCCACCCGCACAAGGGAGGCAACCGGACAGCCTGAGCCCCCCTGTCCCGGGCGGGAAGGGCCACTTCGCACGTATCGGGTGCGCGCCTCCCGGCGGGGAGGCGGCCACTTCACGGGAGGCCCCTTCGCGGTACGGACGGCCATTCCCGGGCTTGGAAGGCCACTTCACGACACGAGTGGCCATCTCTCGGGCGCGGGAGCCCACTTCACCGTACGAACGGCCATCTCCCGGGCTGAGGAGCCCACTTCACAGCACGAAGGCCCACGATCCGGGCGCGGAAGCCCACTTGAGCCGCCGGGCGCCGGGCGCCGAGGAGACGGCAGAGCCGGAAGTCGACCGGCCGGGCCGGCTCCCGAGGCTCAAGTCTCAAGGCAGGGCAGGGCAGGGCTCAGGGCTCAGGAGGCGATCATCACGATCGCCAGGATCGCGGACAGCCCCGCGCCCACCGAGCCGCAGATGATCCCCGCGAGTGCCTGCCCGCCGTTGGTCGCCTCTCCCCTGCTGACCTTGCCGCGCTGGACCGTGCCGAAGACGATCGCCATCATCCCGAGCAGGAGCGCCAGCGGCCACATGCAGAATCCGGCCGCGGAGACGATCCCGGTGACCAGCGAGGCGACGCCCATGCCGTTGCTCGGCATCGGCGCCGCCCCGTTCCAGCCGTAGGGCGAGGGCGGGTACGGGGCACCGGTGTAGGGCGGCATGCCGTACGGCGCGGGGGGCGCACCGTACGGCGGCGGCGCGGCGCCCGGATACCCGTACCCCGCGGGCCCGCCCAGCGCCTGGGGCACCGGCGGCACCGCCTGCTCCGGGGCGGCGAAGGGGTTGGGCGCGGCGAAGGGGTCCGGCGCGGCGAAGCCGCCGGTGCTCGGGGCCCCGGATGCCCCGCCCGGCACCGAGAAGCCGGACGAGCCCGCCCCGGGCCCGGCGAAGCCTCCGCCGGTACCGAAGTGCTGACCCGAGGCGCCGCCCCCGGCCGGTCCGCCACCGGTGCCGGGGCCCTGACCGGGTGCGGCCGGGCCCTGCCCCGGAACCGCCTGCCCCGGCCCCTGCACGACAGGTCCCGCGCCCGACTGCTCGGCGGGGCTCTCCCCGAACGGGAAGGACAGCGAGGTCAGGGTGGGCTGGCTGTGCAGGGAGGTGTCCGGCGGCGGGGTGGCGGCGGCCGGTCCGGGGACCGCGTCGCGCGGGCCCTCGGCCACCGGAGCACCGGAGTCGACCGGGGCCCCGGTACCGGCCGGGGTGCCACCGCCGGTGCCGGGGCTGCCCGGCGGTGCGTCCCGCGGTTCCCCGGCCGGGACGGTGAAGTCCGGCTGGGTGAGCCCCGCTCCGGACACCCGGTGTGCTCCGGACCCGGTGTCCGCGCCGGGCCCCGGCGGTTGTGCCCCGGCCGCCGGGGCATCGAGGTACTCGGGCTTCCCGGGTACCGCACCCTGGCCCTCGGGTTGCTGCGGTTCCACGGCCATCGGCGGTCCCCTCCACGTAGCGTGCCCGTCATGCTACGTGGCGGCACGCCCGTTTCCGGGGCCGCCTACGATGATCCTCGTACCAGCCGATCAGCCGATCACCCGCGCCCCGCGA
This sequence comes from Streptomyces sp. SCSIO ZS0520, assembly GCF_025643355.1. Classification (NCBI taxonomy): domain Bacteria; kingdom Bacillati; phylum Actinomycetota; class Actinomycetes; order Kitasatosporales; family Streptomycetaceae; genus Streptomyces; species Streptomyces sp. SCSIO ZS0520. Next base: position 1,737,498 of record NZ_CP092644.1, read on the forward strand.
GGGCGCCGCACCACGGAGGACCCCGTGACCGACCTGCACGACTTCATCGCCGACCTGCCCAAGGCAGAGCTCCATGTGCACCATGTCGGCTCGGCATCCCCCCGCATCGTCTCCACACTGGCGGCCCGGCACCCCGACTCGAAGGTCCCGACCGATCCCGAGGCGCTCGCCGACTACTTCACCTTCACCGACTTCGCGCACTTCATCGAGGTCTACCTGTCGGTGGTGGACCTGGTGCGCACCCCCGAGGACGTCCGGCTGCTCACCTTCGAGGTGGCCCGGGACATGGCGCGGCAGCGGATCCGCTACGCGGAGCTGACGATCACGCCCTGGTCCTCCACCCGGCGCGGGATCGACGAGCGCGCCTTCATGGAGGCGATCGAGGACGCCCGCAAGGCGGCCGAGTCCGAGCTGGGGGTCGTGCTCCGCTGGTGCTTCGACATCCCGGGCGAGGCCGGTCTGGAGGCCGCCGAGGAGACCCTGCGGCTGGCGGTCACGGACTCGCTGCGCCCCGAGGGGCTGGTCTCCTTCGGGCTCGGCGGGCCCGAAGTCGGCGTACCGAGGCCGCAGTTCAAGCCGTACTTCGACCAGGCCAGGGCGGCGGGGCTGCGGTCGGTGCCGCACGCCGGTGAGACGACGGGCCCGGAGACGGTCTGGGACGCGCTGGAGCACCTCGGCGCCGAGCGGATCGGCCACGGCACCAGCAGCGTCCAGGACCGCCGGCTCCTCGCGCACCTCGCCGAGCACGGCATCCCGCTGGAGGTCTGCCCGACCTCGAACATCGCCACCCGCGCGGTGGCGCGCATCGAGGAGCACCCGCTGCCGCGGATGGTGGAGGCGGGCGTACCGGTCACCATCAACTCGGACGACCCGCCGATGTTCGGCACCGACCTGAACAAGGAGTACGCGGTCGCGGCGAAGCTGCTCGGCCTCGACGAGCGCGGGCTCGCGGAGCTGGCGAAGAACGCGGTGCGCGCCTCCTTCCTGGACCGGGCGGGCAAGGAGCGGCTGCTCACCGAGATCGACACGTACACCGCCGGGCGACTGGCCCCCTGAGCTGCGGCCGGGCCCTCGCCCGGCACAATGGCGGCATGCCGACCGTGACTGCCGTGGCCCACCGCGGGGTGCCCTACCTCGCCCGTGAGAACACCCTGGACTCGCTGCGTCTGGCGCTCGAACTGGGCGCCGACGCCGTGGAGTTCGATGTCCGCCTGACCCGTGACGGGCTGCCCGTCGTGCTGCACGACGCGAGCCTGAAGCGGTTGTGGGGGCACGAGCGGGCGCTGAGGTCGCTCACCGCGAAGGAGGTCGCCGAGCTGACCGGCGGCGGGGTGCCGAGCCTGGCCGAGGCCCTGGCGGCGACCGGCGGCGCCCGGGTGATGGTGGACGTGCCGGGGGCCACGGCCGCCGACGTCCGCCGGATCGTGGCGGCCGTGCAGGAGGCCGGGGCCGCGGACCGCGCGTACTACACCGCGGCCACCGAGCAGATGCTGCGGGTCCGCGCGGCCGATCCGGCGGCGGAGATCGCGCTGACCTGGACCTCGCTCGCGCCGCCGCGCCCCGGGGTGCTGGCCGCGGTCGCCCCGCGCTGGCTCAACTACCGCTTCGGCCTGGTGGACCGGGACCTGGTGCGGCGGGTGCACGAGGACGGGCTGCTCGTCTCGGCGTGGACCCCGGACACCCGGCGGAGCATGCGCCGGCTGCTCGCGGCCGGGGTGGACTCGCTCACCACGAACCGCCTCGACGTCCTCCTCGCGCTCCGCGAGGCGGCGGCCCCGGCCTGAGGCGCCGCGAACTTCTGCCGAAGCCTTTCCGAATTCCCGAGGCCGTCCAATACTGAACGGAACACGTGGAGTTGATTCTCCCGGACGTCTGCCGCCCGGGAGAGGTGGCGGCCGGGGCGGGACGGAAGAGGTCCTCAATGCGAATGGAACTGCGCCACCTCAGAATCCTCTCGCAGGTGGAGGCCTCGGGCAGCATACGGAAAGCGGCGCGGGCGCTGTGCCTGGCCCAGCCCGCATTGACCGCCCAGGTGAAACGTATTGAAAAGGAGCTGGGCGGCGCGGTCTTCACCCGCTCCAGAGACGGCGTCCGATTAACGGAACTCGGCAGATATGTGATTGGCAGCGGCCGGGAACTGCTGGCCGATTTCGATCGGCTGGTCGCGGAGACCTCCGCACTGGCGCGCCGCACCGCCGGGTCCCGGCCGCTGCGGCTCGCCGCCATGGCCGAGCTGGACCTGCCCACGATGCTGACCACCCTCGCCGACCTGCTGCCCTCGGTGAGCGTGGCCACCAGCACGGTGCCCACACTCACCGAGGGGACCCGGGCGCTCGGTGCCGGAGAGGTCGACGCGGCTTTGCTGTTCGCTTTTCCCGGGGCCGAATGCAAACTGCCCGAGGAGGTGGGATACCTGGACATCGTCCCGGTGGAACCGGCATTCGTGGCCTTTCCCGCCGACCATCCGCTCGCCGACCGGGCGGAGGTTCCGTTGTGCGAACTGGCCGGGGAATCCTGGATTGCGGCCGATGATCCGGAGGAATGCGGGCGCGAGCGCCTCTTCCACCGGGCCTGTGAACGCAGTGGTTTCGTCCCACGGATCCGGCACCGCGCGCTCTCCTGCGAGATAGTGCTGCCGCTGGTGCGCCGGGGCGAAGGAGTCGCCCTTGTGCATCCTTTGTGCACCCCGCCGCCCGACATTGTCTTCCGGCCGCTGGCCGGTTCTCCGGTGTCCCGCTCGATTTCCCTGTGCTGGCAGCGGAGTTCGGTGGTCGACGCGCGGATTCCCGTCCTGGTGGAACGCCTGGCGGAGGCCTACCACCTGAAGGTCGGCCGCCGCCCGGTCTACCGCGACTGGTGGCTGGCCCACGAGGGCCCGCTGCGGGCCCGGGTCCCGGAGGGCTCCCCCGCGCCGGCGCCCTGCCTCGAACCCCTCGCGGCCCTCGGCGGCTGCCTCTGCTGAGCGCTGAGCTGCTGCGGCGCACGTGGCAGTGCCCTCCACGGACGGCACTGCCACGTGCGCGGGGGGTGGCTCAGCGGGTGGCGATGGTGGAGTTGATCCAGCTCTGCACCGCGGTGGTGTCGCTGTATATGGAGTTGGTGTTGCCGCAGGTGGACTCGCCGGGGCCGGAGGCGCCGCGGCTGGTCACGCCGACGAGCTTGCCGCCGACGAGGGCGGGGCCGCCGGAGTCGCCGTAGCAGTCGGTGGCGGTGACGGAGGTGTCGAAGCACAGCTCCCAGGAGCCGTTGATGCCGCCGCACTGGGAATCGGCGACCAGCTTGGTCCCGAGGGACTTCAGCGAGGGGCTCATCCCGCCGCAGCCGTAGGGCGCACAGGTCTGGCCGTAGCCGTACTCGGTGACGCTGGAGCCGACGGCGGGGGTGCTGGTCGCCATCGCGAGCGGGGCGCCCGAGACGGACGTGGACAGCTTGTAGAGGCCGAAGTCGTAGCCGCCGTTGTACGAGGGGTGCCGGACCCACTTCGAGGTGCTGACCAGGGTGCCGCCGCTGTTGGTCTTCGCGGAGCCGACGCGGACCTGGGTGGCGCCGCTGCAGTGCCCGGCGGTGATCACCCAGTTGCTCTTGATGAGGGCGGCGCTGCACCACATGCCGTCGCTCTGGTCGCCGATGACCGCCGCCCAGGAGGGGGCGTTGGTGACCACGCTGCCGCCGACGATCGGCTGCGGGGCGGCGGTGGCCGCGCCCGTGGTGAGGGCCAGCGCCGCGGCGCTGGTGGCACTGAACACCGCGGCCAGGCCCGCAAGTCTCTTCTTCATGTGATTCCTCTCGCCGGGGCGGATCTCCGCCGGGCCGGGCGCGCTGCCCGGCCGGAATCACTGTGCGCACCCGCGCGCGGGACGAGAAGGTACCGGCCCTATATCGCACTGCTGTCACGGGAGTTGTGTGCGGGCCGGGCGGGAGCGTCCGCGAGGTATCGCCGTCCGATATCTGCCCGGGGCGGGCCGGCCCACCGCAGGATCCCCCTGACCGCTCCACCCCCGCCTCAGAATCAGGAGCCCCCCATGCGTACTCGCCGTCCCCTGCTGTCCGCCGCGCTCGGCCTCGGTCTCGCCCTCGGCGGCCTCTCCCTGACCGCCTCCCCCGCGGGCGCCGCCCCGGCACCGCTCGCCACCGACTCGGTCGCCGCGTACGCCGGTTCCGCGGAGAACGCCGCCGCGAACAAGGCCTTCTACGAGGCCGTGCAGCGCTCGGTCGCCGAGAAGCGGGCCGCCAACCCGGGCGCCGCCTCGGTCACCGTCATCTACAACACCTCCAGCGCCCCGAGCTTCCGCACGCAGATCGCGCGCAGCACCTCGATCTGGAACGCCGCGGTGCGCAATGTCCAGCTGCGCGAGGGCAGCAACCCGGACTTCAGATACTACGAAGGCAATGACTCCCGCGGCTCCTACGCCTCCACCGACGGCCACGGGCGCGGGTACATCTTCCTGGACTACCAGCAGAACCAGCAGTACGACTCGACCCGGGTGACCGCCCACGAGACGGGCCATGTGCTCGGCCTGCCGGACCACTACTCGGGCCCGTGCAGCGAGCTGATGTCGGGCGGCGGCCCGGGCACCTCCTGCACCAACTCGCAGCCGAACGCGGCGGAGCGGCAGCGGGTGGACCAGCTGTGGGTGAACGGCATCGCCCCGGTCGGGGTCGCCGCGCGCTGAGCCCGGTGAAGACCGCGGGCCCCGGACGCTGCCTGCGTCCGGGGCCCGTGTTCCGTGCGGCGGGTCAGTCCAGCGAGGTCATCACGTGCTTGATGCGGGTGTAGTCCTCGAAGCCGTAGCCGGAGAGGTCCTTGCCGTAGCCGGACTGCTTGAAGCCGCCGTGCGGCATCTCGGCGACCAGCGGGATGTGCGTGTTGATCCAGACGCAGCCGAAGTCGAGGGCCTTCGACAGGCGCATGGCCCGGGCGTGGTCGCGGGTCCAGACCGAGGAGGCGAGCGCGTAGTCGACGCCGTTGGCGTGGGCGATCGCCTCGTCCTCGTCGCGGAAGGACTGGACGGTGATGACCGGTCCGAAGACCTCCTTCTGGATGATCTCGTCGTCCTGCTGGAGACCGGAGACCACGGTCGGCGCGTAGAAGTAGCCCTTGTCGCCGACGCGTTCGCCGCCCGCCTCCACCTTGGCGTGGGCCGGGAGCCGGTCGATGAACCCGGAGACCTGGGCCAGCTGGTGGGCGTTGTTCAGCGGGCCGAACAGGACGTCCTCGTCGTCGGGCTGCCCCGTCTTGGTGTCCTGGGCGGCCTTGGCGAGGGCCTGGACGAACTCGTCGTGCAGGGACTCGTGGACCAGGACCCGGGTGGCGGCGGTGCAGTCCTGGCCGGCGTTGAAGAACCCGGCGACGCTGATGTCCTCGACGGCCTTGGCGAGGTGCTCGCCGCGGACGTCCTCGAAGACCACCACGGGGGCCTTGCCGCCGAGTTCGAGGTGGACGCGCTTGAGGTCCTTGGAGGCGGACTCGGCGACCTGGGAGCCCGCGCGCACCGAGCCCGTGATGGCGGCCATCGCCGGGACGGGATGCTCGACCATGGCGCGGCCGGTGTCGCGGTCGCCGCAGACCACGTTGAAGACGCCCTTGGGGACGACCGAGCCGATGATCTCGGCCATCAGCACGGTCGAGGCCGGGGTGGTGTCGGAGGGCTTGAGGACCACGGTGTTGCCCGCGGCGAGCGCCGGGGCGAACTTCCACACGGCCATCATCATCGGGTAGTTCCACGGGGTGACCTGGGCGACGACACCGAGCGGCTCGCGCCGCACCAGCGAGGTCAGGCCCTCCATGTACTCCCCGGCCGAGCGCCCCTCCAGCATCCGCGCGGCACCCGCGAAGAAGCGGATCTGGTCCACCATCGGCGGGATCTCTTCGGTGCGGGTCAGACCGATCGGCTTGCCGGTGTTCTCCACCTCGGCGGCGATCAGCTCCTCGGCCCGCTCCTCGAAGGCGTCCGCGATCTTGAGCAGCGCCTTCTGCCGCTCGGCGGGGATCAGGTCCCGCCAGGCGGGGAAGGCCTCGGCGGCGGCCTTCATCGCGGCGTCGATGTCCGCGGCCCCGGAGACCGGCGCGGTCGCGTACGCCTCTCCGGTGACGGGGTTGACGACCTCGGAGGTCCGTCCGTCGGCGGCGTCGCGGAACTCGCCGCCGATGTAGTTGCGAAGCTTGCGCAGCCGACCCGGCTCGGTGGTCACTCCGGCCCTCCTGACGGTGTCCAACGGGTGAGATGTCCACCCTAGCCCGCGGCCCCGTTCCGCGACATAGCCCACGGCCGCGGAAACCGCCCCGGGGAGAACATTTTCCTGGCCGCCCCCGCTTTCGGCGCACAAACACCGCCCGCTACCCGCTTCCCGTGCAAGGTTGCCCGGGTGCGGGGAGCACCGCGCGTACCGGCGCCATGACTCCGGGCGGGGACGGGCCGCCCGGCGCACCATCCCTCCGGATCCGGGCGGGCGGCGGCTTCCGGGTCCGCCGCGGGGAGCCCGTACGAGTCCGCCGGGGCGCCCGTGCGAAAGCGCCGCGGCGGGCGCGCGGGGGCGCCCCGGCGGGCGGGCTGGGCCCATCCGCGGCAACCGGCCGCCGCCTCCTCACCCGTCCGGGGGTGGCCAAACAGACGTGCCCCCGGCGCGGAGGCGTGCGCCCCGGCGGATCGCGCCGGGGCCTTGCGCCGCCCCCGCGCCCCTCGGCCCCCGCCCGCCCGCGCCGCCCGTTCATGTGCTTACACGTTCGGGTGATGAGCGCGGCCGGCTCCGTGTGCACCCCGGCGCCCCGGCGGCGAATACCTACGGTGCCCAGTGACCGATCGGCCCGTGTCTTCGTTCCCCCGGACGGGGGCAGGAATCCGACCAGAACCGAGGTGTTCGCCCATGGCAGCCCCGCCGGACAACGACGTGCTGTGGGCCCGCGCCCTGCACGTGGATCTCAACGGCTCACCCGCACTCGCCGGTGTCTCGCTCGGCGTCCGCGAGGCGGAGATCCTCGCGGTGGCGGGCCCGCGCGGCTGCGGCAAGACGACGCTGCTGCGCTGCCTGTCGGGCCGCCTGGTGCCGCAGGAGGGCGAGGTGTGGTTCAACAGCTCGCCCGTCCACACGATGGGGCCGCTGCTCAGGGAGCGGCTGCGCCGCGACCGCTTCGCCTGGATCGGCCCCGAGCCCCGCCTCGTGCCCGAGCTGCGCGCCTGGGAGAACGCCGCCCTGCCGCTGATGCTGCGCGGCACCACCCACCGGGCGGCGAAGGCGGCGGCCCTGGAGTGGCTGGAGCGCCTCGACGTCGGCGGCACCGCGCGCAAGCGCCCGCACGCCCTGACCCGTACCGAGCAGCAGCGCGTCGCCATCGCCCGCGCCCTGACCGCGCAGCCCGCGGTGCTCTTCGCGGACGAGCCGACCGCCCCGCTGCACCGCGCGGACCGCACCCACGCGCTGCGCACCCTGACCACCGCGGCCCGCTCGCACGGCATCACGGTCGTCCTCGCCACCCACGACGAGGAGACCGCCGAGGCCGCCGACCGGCTGCTGCTCCTGGAGGACGGCCGCCGCCTCTCCGCGGTGGAGCGGCCGGAGCCCGAGGCGGAAGGCCGGGCGGCGTGCTCGCTCTCCGTCTAGCCCGCGGCGGGCGCCCGCTCGTCCAGCTGCGCCGCCTGCTCCTCGCCGGTGCCTCGGCCGGTACCGGCTTCCTGCTCCTGTGCGCCCTCGGCTGGGCGATGGGCCACCCCGAGGCGCCCGGTGAGTCGGCCCTGCGGCTGGTCTGGTGCCTGGTCCCGCTCGCCGCCACGGTGCAGTTCGCGCTCGCCGTCGGCCGTACCGATCCGGGCGTACGGCCGCGTTCGGCGCTCTCCGCGGCCGGGCTCGGCCCCTCCGGACTCGCCCTGCTCGCCGCCCTGTCCGCGGGCGCGGCCTGCGCGCTCGGCTCGGCGGCGGCGCTGCTCGCCTTCCTGCTGCTCCGCGGCGACCTCGGGCGGCTGCCGTACGCCGGTACCGCCTCCGGGCTGCTCGCCCAGGGGCAGCCGCTGCCGCTGGCCGGGGTGGTGACCCTGCTCCTGGTGGTGCCCGGCGCGGTGGCCGGTGCCTGCTGGCTGGCGCTGCGCCCGCGCCCGCGGCCCCGCCCCGAGCGGGACGAGGAGGAGCCGGCGGAGGCCCCGGCCCCGCGGCCCGCTCCGGCCGGACTGCCCTGGGGCATCGCCCTGCTCGCCGCGGGCCTGGCCGTCGAGGCCTACGCCCGCCGCTCCGAGGACGCCTCCGCGCTGCTGCCCGGCACGCTCGCCGGGAGCCCGGCCGGGGTGCTCGCGGGATGGCTGGTGACCGCGGTCGGGCTGGCCCTCGCGGGGCCCGGGCTCACCTACCAGTGCGGCCGGGTGCTGCAGGCGCTGCGGCCGGGCGCGATGCGGCTGCTCGCCGGGCGGGTGCTGCAGCAGGAGGCCGCGCGCCTCGGCAGGCCGCTGGGCGTGCTGTGCGCGGTGGCTTCGGCGGCCTTCGCCGCGGCCGCCCTGTACGCGGGCCGCGAGCCGCGGCTCGGCCCGCTCGGCACCATCGGCGCCCTGCTCGTCACCGGCTGCGCGGTGGCCACCCTGCTCACCGCGGTCGCCGAGGCCCGGCAGGAGCGGGCGCGGTCCCGGGAGTCGCTGCTCGGCCTCGGCGCCGCCCCGGCCCTGCTGCGCGGCGCGGTGGCGCTGCGCGCCGGGGTCCTGCTGGCCGTGTTCGGCCCGCTGACCTGGCTGGTCGCCGAACTCGCGGCGCTTCCGCTGACGTAGGGCTGCAAGGCTGGCGGTATCCGGCGGGAGCACGGCGGCGGGGCGGCTCCGGGGCGGTGTCCCGGACCGGCCCGGAGCCGCCCCTGGCGGTGTCTCGTACCGGCCCGCGAAAAAACCTGAAAGAAGTCCGCGGGCGGCGATGAGTTCCGTGCGGGGCCGCGGTCTATCCCCACGAACAGCACGCGCACGGCGTGCGAGGACCGGCACCGCCCCTGAGGAGACCGCAGATGTACCAGCAGATGATCTTCGTGAACCTGCCCGTCGGCGATGTGGAGCGCGCGAAGGGGTTCTTCTCCGCGCTCGGCTTCGGGATCAACGCGCAGTTCTCGACCGAGGACGTCGCCAGCGTGGTCATCAGCGACACCATCGTCGCGATGATGCACAGCCACGCGCACTACGCGCAGTTCACCAAGAAGGAGATCGCCGACGCGAGAGGCACCAGCGAGGTCCTGGTGGCGCTGAGCGCGGAGAGCCGGGAGAAGGTCGACGAACTCGTCGGCAAGGCCCTCGCGGCGGGCGCCACCGACAACGACCGCACCCAGGACTACGGCTTCATGTACGGCCGTTCCTTCGACGACCTCGACGGCCACACCTGGGAGGTCATGTGGATGGACCCGGCCGCGGTGGAGGGCGAGGCCTGAGCGAGGGGCGCCGGTCCGGGTCCCCTCCCCCGGAGGGGACCACGGCCTAGCATGAGCGGATGACCATATCCGAATCCGCCCGCGCCGCCGGGCAGTTGGGCCGTCCCGAAGCAGCGTACGACGGCGGACCGGCCGCGGACGGGGAGATCGAGTCCCTCGCCGAGTTCGACGCGGTGCTCGCCGCCCGCTCCTCGCTCGCGGGCCTGCGGGTGCAGGCGGTCGACCTGAGCGCGCGCACCCCGGCCCTGCTCGACGTCCCGGTGGAGGGCGCCGTCTTCCTCGGCTGCGCCATGGAGGCCGCCGCGGACAGCCGGGTCCGTGCGGCGGGCGCGCTGGTCTTCCCGCCGGTTCCGGGGCTGCCCTTCGACCCGTACCGCGGATTCCTGTACTCGGCCGAGGAGTTGTTCGCCGGTCTGGACGAGGGCTATGACGCCACGCCGGACGCCCGCTCCTACGCCTGGTTCCAGCGGACGAAGGCCGACGGGGACATCTTCGCCTCGATGCTGCGCGCCGTGCACGACGACTCGGTCTCCGACGCGCTCGACGAACTCCTCACCGGGGCGCGGGTGGTGGGGGTGATGGGCGGCCACGCCATGGAGCGCGGCACCGAGGCCTACGCGGGCGCCGCACGGCTAGGCCGCTCGCTGGCCCGGGCCGGTCTCACCGTCGCGACCGGCGGCGGCCCGGGCGCGATGGAGGCGGCGAACCTCGGCGCCTACTCCGCCCCGCTGCCGGAGGAGATGCTGACGGAGTCGCTCGAACTCCTCGGCAAGGCGCCCTCGTTCACGCCCTCGGTGACCGACTGGGCGGCGGCGGCCTTCGAGGTCAGGGCGCGCTGGCCCGAGGGCGGCGGCTCGGTCGGCATCCCGACCTGGTTCTACGGGCACGAGCCGCCGAACGCCTTCGCCTCCCATCTGGCGAAGTACTTCGCGAACGCCACCCGCGAGGACGGGCTGCTCGCGCGTTCCACCGCCGGGGTGGTCTTCCTGCCCGGCGCCGCGGGCACCGTGCAGGAGATCTTCGACAACGCCACCCCCAACTACTACGGCTCCCGGGGCCTGCCCACCCCGATGGTCCTCGTCGACCGCGCGCACTGGACCGAGCGGCTGCCCGCCTGGCCGCTGCTGCGGGCGCTGGCCGGGGAGCGCCCGATGGCCGCGCGGATCGCCCTGGTCGACTCGGTGGACCAGGCGCCCGAGGCCCTGGCGCGGCTGAACGAGGCGGGCGGCTGAGGGCTCGGCGGCCCGGCCGGGCGCCCGGTCAGCCGAAGGAGGCGCGGGCGAGCCAGAAGTCGAGGAGTTCCCGGTCGCCGAGGACCTCCAGGCCGCCCGTGTCGGGGGTCCGGCGCCGGTAGAAGGCGAGCAGCAGGGCGGTGAGGGGGCCGCGCAGGGCGACGGTGGCCTTGCCGTGCGCGCGCTCCCAGGTGAATCCGTCCTCGTGGAAGGTGATCAGCCATTCGGCGTCGAGGCCTTCGGGGGCGTCGGTGGCGTGCAGGTGGATGCTCCGCCCGGCGCCGCGCAGTTCGCCGGCCTCGTCCTCGGGCTGCGTGCGCTGGGCGAAGCCGACGATCTCCAGCCATTCGTCGAGGGCGTCCGCCGCGACCTCCGGGTCGACCTGGTAGTCGAGTCCGGCGGCGAGGGTGGCGTCGGCGCGGTGCACGGCCAGCTCATGGGTCATCCGCCGGGCCCAGAATCCGGCGTCCTGCCGCCAGGCCCAGGTCCACACGGGCGTCTCGGGTCCGGCCTCGCGCAGCGCCTCGGCCAGGCGGCGGCCGGAGTCGTCGAGCCAGTCGGCCAGGGCGGTGGCCGTCTGCTCCGCGGGCCCGGCGCACTGGGGCACCTTCTCCTCGGGGATGTCCTCGGTGGCGCGGGTGCGGACCAGTTCGGCGGACCAGCGCAGGGCGCCGCCGGTGTGCCGGAGCAGTTCGTCCAGGGTCCACTCGGGGCAGGTCGGGACGCGGGTGCCGAGGGTGGCTCCGGAGGCGAGGACTCCGCGCAGTGCCTCGGTCTGCGCGAGGATCTCCTGGCAGTACCGCTCATGGGTGAGTGTGCTCATGGGCCGCACTCTAGGCAGCCTCCTCCGCGGGCAGCACCACGATTTCCCCGTCCTCCGGGCGCGCGAAGGCGACGGTGACCTTGTCGCCGGGGGCGGGCGCGGAGTGCAGGGGGCAGACCGCTTCGAGGCGCGGTGCCCCCTCGGGCTGGAGGTGGACGGCGACCTGACCGCCGAGGAAGGTCCGGGCGGTGACCCGGCAGGTGAGGCCCGCGCCGGAGTCCGTCAGCCGCACCCCGGTGGGCCGTACGAGCACGGTCGCGGGCCCCTGCCGGGAGCCCGCGGGGACAGCGATGCCGCCCCAGGCGGTCTCGGCCGCCTCGCCCCGTACCGTCGCCGCGGTGAGGTTGTGGAAGCCGAGGAAGCGGGCGACGAAGGCATCGGCGGGGTGCTGCCAGACCTCCATCGGGGTGCCGCTCTGGGCGAGGCGGCCCTCGCGCATCACCACCACCCGGTCGGCGAGGGTGAAGGCCTCCTGCTGGTCGTGGGTGACGGCGAGCACGGTGGTGCCCAACTCCTGGAAGAGTTCGCGCAGTTCGAGTACGAGGCGTTCACGCAGGGAGCGGTCGAGCTGGCCTAGGGGTTCGTCCAGCATGAGCAGCCGGGGGTTCGGGGCGAGGGCGCGGGCGAGGGCGACGCGCTGCTGCTCCCCGCCGGAGAGCTCGCCGACGGGCCGCGGGGCGGCGTCCGCGAGGCCGACCAGGTCGAGCAGCTCGGCGACGCGGGAGCGCTGCCGGTCCCGTCCGGCGCCGTGCATCCGCAGCCCGAAGGCGATGTTGCCGCCGACGTCGCGCTGCGGGAAGAGCTGGTGGTCCTGGAACATCAGGCCCACCCCGCGGCGGTGGGCGGGGACGCCGCGCTGGTCCTTCCCGCCGAGCAGGACGCGTCCGGCGTCGAGTTCCTGGAGCCCGGCGACGGCGCGCAGCAGGGTGGACTTGCCGCTGCCGCTGGGCCCGAGCACGCAGACGCTCTCGTGCGCGGCGACGTCGAGGCTGACCTCGTCGAGGGCCGGGCGGTGGCCGAAGTGCACGGTGGCGCGGTCGAGTTGGAGCATGGTCACATCTCTCCGGTGGGTGCGGCCGGGCCCCTGGCCGCGCCGCCGGTGCGGGGCCTGAGGCGTTCGAGGAGCAGCAGGGACAGCGTGCACACCGCCATCAGGATCACCGAAAGGGCCATCGCCTGCCCGTAGTTGAGCTCTCCGGCGCGGCCGAGGAGGCGGGCGACGGCGACCGGCAGGGTCGGGTTGTCGGGCCGGGCGATGAAGACGGTGGCGCCGAACTCGCCCAGCGAGACGGCGAAGGCGAACCCGGCGGCGACCAGCAGGGCCCGCCGGACCAGCGGCAGGTCGACCTCCCGCCACACCCGCAGCGGTGAGGCGCCGAGCACCGCGGCGGCCTCCCGCAGCCGGGTGTCCAGGGCGCGCAGCACCGGCAGCATGGTGCGCACCACGAAGGGCACCCCGACCAGGGCCTGGGCGAGCGGCACCAGGATCCAGGAGGCCCTCAGGTCGAGCGGGGGCTCGTCGAGGCTGATGAGGAAGCCGAAGCCGACGGTGACCGCGGAGACCCCGAGCGGCAGCATCAGCAGGGCGTCGAAGCCGCGGACCAGGCGGCCGGCGCCTCCCGGGCGGGTGAGCGCGGCGGCGGCCAGGGTGCCGACGACCAGGGCGATGCCGGTGGCGGCCAGCGCGTACGTCAGCGAGTTGCCGACGGCGTCGATCGGCGGGACCAGGAAGACATTGCTGTCCGCGGAGGTCAGCGCCCGGTAGTAGCCGAGTCCGTATCCGGCAGCGGTGTCGAAGGAGCGCTGGACGAGCACCGCCAGCGGCAGCAGGAGCAGCAGCAGGACGCTGAGCAGCACCCCGGCGAGCAGCGCCCACTGCCCGGCCCCGCGCGGCGCGCGCGCCGTGGACTCGGGCGCGAGCAGGCGCAGCGTGCTCTCCCTGCGGCGCACGGTCCAGGCGTGCACGGCGAGGATCAGCGCGACCGCGGTGAGCTGCACCAGGGTCAGCACGGCCGCGGTCGGCAGGTCGAAGACGTCCGCGGTCTGCCGGTAGATCTCCACTTCGAGGGTGGCGTACGCGGGGCCGCCGAGGATGGTGACGACGCCGAAGGAGGTGAAGGTGAACAGGAAGACCATCAGCGCCGAGGCGGCGACGGCCGGGCCGAGCGCGGGCAGGGTGACGGTGCGCCAGGCGGCGGCCCGGGAGGCGCCGAGCATCCGCGCGGCCTCCTCCTGCCGGGGGTCGAGCTGGGACCAGAGCCCGCCGACGGTGCGGACCACGACCGCGTAGTTGAAGAAGACATGGGCGAGCAGGATGGCCCAGACGGTGGTGTCCAGGCGCACCCCCCACAGGTCGTCGAGGAGTCCGCCGCGGCCGAGGAGGGCCAGGAAGGCGGTGCCCGCGACGACGGTGGGCAGCACGAACGGCACGGTGACCAGGGCCCGCAGCAGGCTCTTGCCGGGGAAGTCGAGCCGGGCGAGCACATAGGCGCCGGGCAGCGCGATCAGCAGGGTGAGCGCGGTGGAGGCGAGCGCCTGCCAGGTGGTGAACCACAGCACCTGCCGGATCCCGGCGTCGCCGAGCACCTGCGTCAGGCGCCCGAACTGCCAGTGGCCGCCGTCCCTCAGGCCGCGCCCGACGATCGCGGCGACCGGGTAGGCGAAGAACAGCGCGAAGAACACGGCGGGCACGGCCATCAGACCGAGCCGCGCCGCGCTCCGGCGCCGCTGCGGCCGGCGCGGCACCCGGGGCGGGGCCGTCGCGCCGGTCGCCTCGGTACGCGTCACATCGGTGTGCGTCACGTCGGTGTGCTCACTTCAGCACGAGCGAGGTCCACGACGTGACCCAGTCGTCGCGCTTCTCGGCGATCTTCCCGGGGGCCAGGGTGTGCGGGTCCTCCACCGCGGTGCCGTGCTCGGTGAAGACGGCCGGGACCTTCGCGCCCGCCCGCACCGGGTTGACGAACATGTTCAGCGGCATGTCCTCCTGGAAGGCCTTGGAGGCGAAGAAGTCGACGAGCGCCTTGCCGCCCTCGGTGTTGCGGGCGCCCGCGAGCAGTCCGGCGAACTCGATCTGCCGGAAGCAGGTCCCGGTGGCGACCCCGGTGGGCGCGGTCTTCGGCCGCGGGTCGGCGAAGACCACCTCGGCGGGCGGCGAGGAGGCGTACGAGACGACCAGCGGACGCTCGCCGCCCGCCTTGCGGCCGCCCGCGGAGCCGGAGAACTCCTCGTTGTAGGCCTGGTCCCAGCCGTCGACGACCTTGATCCCGTTGGCCTTCAGCTTCTTCCAGTAGCCCTGCCAGCCCTGGTCCCCGTACTCGGCGGCACTGGCGAGCAGGAAGCCGAGCCCGGGCGAGGAACTGCCCGCGTTCTCGGTGACGAGCAGGTCCTTGTACGCGGGCTTCGCGAGGTCGGCGAAGCTCTTCGGCGGCGCCAGCTTCTTCTCGCTGAAGAACTTCTTGTCGTAGTTGACGCAGATGTCGCCGGTGTCGACGGGCGTGACCCGGTGCTTCGGGTCGAGCCGGGTGTCCGCGTCCAGCGAGGACAGCGCGGGGCTCTTGTACGGCTGGAAGAGACCGCCGTCCAGGGCGCGGGACAGCAGGGTGTTGTCGACGCCGAAGAAGACGTCGCCCTGCGGGTTGTCCTTGGTGAGCAGGGCCTTGTTGACGGCGCGCCCGGCGTCGCCGTCCTTGAGGACGCGCACCTTGTAGCCGGACGTGCGCTCGAACTCCTTCAGGACGTCCTTGGAGACCGCGAAGGAGCTGTGGGTGACCAGGGTGACGTTCCCGGAGTCGCCGCCGGAGTCCCCGGAGTCCCCGCAGGCGGTCAGCGTGCCGAGGCCGAGCCCCGCGGCGAGGACGGCGGCCAGGCAGTTCTTGGTGGTGCTCACTGGATTCCTCCTGGGCTGACCAGGAAGAGACGCGGCCCTGCCCGCGGCGGGTGGCCGCGGGCAGGGCGCAACAGCTGGAGAAGTGTCCGAACTCCCTACCCGGAATGACCCGGGCGAGGTTCAGAGGGTCTGCGGCCATCGGCCCGGTCGCCCGGTCCGTGCCGCACTCTCAGCGCTGTGGCGCTCCCCTGTCGGAATATGTGGGCCGGCACGGTGTGTGCCGGTGTGGGTATGTCGGACGGTGTACTGCGGAATGCGTGTCTCGAAGTGGTGCTGGTGCGTGGTACGCCGCCCAGGGTACCGCCGTCGCTTTTCGGACCGTCGGCGCCTGTGGACAACCGCCCCCGGGCGCCCTCAGCGCTCGGCGGCGGCGAGCTGCCCGCAGGCCCCGTCGATCTCCTGGCCGCGGGTGTCCCGCACGGTCACCGGGACGCCGTGCGCCGCGATGGCGTCGACGAAGGCCCGCTCGTCCTCGGGGCGGGAGGCGGTCCACTTGGAGCCCGGCGTCGGGTTGAGCGGGATCAGGTTGACGTGCACCCGCTTGCCCTTGAGGAGCCTGCCGAGCAGGTCGCCGCGCCAGGCCTGGTCGTTGATGTCGCGGATCAGCGCGTACTCGACGGAGACCCGCCGCCCCGACTTGGCCGCGTACTCCCAGGCGGCGTCGAGGACTTCGCGGACCTTCCAGCGGGTGTTGACGGGCACCAGGGTGTCGCGCAGCTCGTCGTCGGGGGCGTGCAGGGAGAGCGCGAGGCGGCACTTGAGGCCCTCGTCGGCGAAGCGGTGCATCGCGGGCACCAGGCCCACGGTGGACACGGTGATGCCGCGCTGGGAGAGCCCGAGGCCGTCCGGCTCGGGGTCGGTGAGGCGGCGGATGGCCCCGATGACGCGCTTGTAGTTGGCGAGCGGCTCGCCCATGCCCATGAAGACGATGTTGGACAGCCGCGCGGGCCCGCCGGGGATCTCCCCGTCCCGCAGCGCCCGCATCCCGTCGACGATCTGGTGCACGATCTCCGCGGTGGACAGGTTCCGGTCCAGGCCCGCCTGACCGGTCGCGCAGAACGGGCAGTTCATGCCGCAGCCGGCCTGCGAGGAGATGCACATGGTGACCCGGTCCGGGTAGCGCATCAGCACCGACTCGACGAGGGTGCCGTCGAAGAGCCGCCACAGGGTCTTGCGGGTGGTGTCGTCGTCGCAGGAGATGTGCCGCACCACGTTCATCAGCTCCGGGAGCAGCGCCTCCTGGAGCCTGCCGCGCGCCGCGGCGGGGATGTCGGTCCACTGCGCCGGGTCGTGCGCGTACCGCGCGAAGTAGTGCTGCGAGAGCTGCTTGGCCCGGAACGGCTTCTCGCCGATCCCGGCGACCGCCTCCTTCCGCTCGGCGGGCGTGAGGTCGGCGAGGTGCCGCGGCGGCTTCTTGGCTCCGCGCGGGGCGACGAATGTGAGTTCTCCGGGTGCAGGCATAACCTCACCAGTGTGGCAGATCATCCGGACGGGTCCGCCGCCCCGCGGACGGCGGACCAGCCGGGCGTACGCGCGGGGCGCCGCGGGGACTTCGCCGGGACCCGGACGGTCAGCCCGAGCCGACGAAGAGCACCATCAGGAGCCACACCACGGGCGCGGTCGGCAGCAGGGAGTCCAGGCGGTCCATGATGCCGCCGTGGCCGGGCAGCAGGGTGCCCATGTCCTTGATGCCGAGGTCGCGTTTGATCATGGACTCGCCGAGGTCGCCGACGGTCGCGCTGACCGCCACGGCCAGGCCCAGCAGCAGGCCCTGCCACCAGGCGCCGTCGCTGATCAGGAACTGCATGCACAGCGCGCCCGCCACCATCGCGAACAGCACCGCCCCGGCCAGCCCCTCCCGGGTCTTTCCGGGGCTGATGCGCGGCGCGAGCTTCGTGCGGCCGAAGCGCCAGCCGACCGCGTACGCCCCGGTGTCGCTGACGACGGTGAGCACCAGGAAGGTCAGCACCCGGCGCGGGCCGTCGTCGGCGGCGAGCATCAGCGAGACGAAGGTGGCGAGGAAGGGGACGTAGAAGGCGGCGAAGGTGCCCGCGGTGACGTCCTTCAGATAGCCCTCGGGCGGCTGCGCCATGCGCCAGACGAGGACCGCGAGCGCGGTCAGCGCCATCGCGATCCAGGCGCCCTCGGCGCCCCGCACATACCCGGAGACCACCATCGCGGCGCCGCCGAGCGCCAGCGGCACCAGCGGGGCGTGGATGTCCTTGCGCTCCTTCAGGCGGGAGGTCAGCTCCCACAGGCCGACGACCACGGCCGCCACGACCACGCCGACGAAGACGGCCTTCACGATGAACAGGGAGGCCACGATCACCGCGCCGAGGCCGAGACCGACCCCTATCGCCGCGCCGAGGTCCCTGCCCGCGCTCTTCTTCTGCGGGGCGGGCGCGGAGGGGCTCGCGGTGGACATGTGCTCCTGCGGCTCGTGCGGGGTCGGGCGCGGCGGCGGTGTGCCGTCGCGGAAGGGGTCGGGTGACTCGGCCGGGAACAGCGGGCCGCCGAGCGGGGCGGCCCCCTGTTCGTGTTCCCGGTCTCCGCCGTTCTCGGGCACCTCGGGCACGGTGGGCATGGGCCGAGTCTGCGGGGCCGGATGCCCTTCGTACGAGGGACCCGCCGGGGCGGCCCCCCAGGCAGCGTCGTGCCCGGGGCCCGGCCGCACCCGGGGGGAGCCGGTCCGCGGCGGCGCGCCCCAAGGAGAGTCGTTCATCAGACCTCGAGCAGCTCGGCTTCCTTGTGCTTCAGCAGCTCGTCCACCTGGGCCACGTACTTGGCGGTGGTGTCGTCGAGCTCCTTCTCCGCACGGCGGCCCTCGTCCTCGCCGACCTCGCCGTCCTTGATGAGCTTGTCGATGGACTCCTTCGCCTTGCGGCGCACGGAGCGGATCGAGATCTTCGCGTCCTCGCCCTTGGTCTTGGCGACCTTGATGTACTCCTTGCGGCGCTCCTCGGTGAGTTCGGGGAACGTCACCCGGATGATGCTGCCGTCGTTGCTCGGGTTGACGCCGAGGTCCGAATCGCGGATCGCCTGCTCGATGTTGCGCAGCGCGCTCTTGTCGAACGGGGTCACCACGGCCATCCGGGGCTCCGGCACCGAGAACGAGGCGAGCTGGTTGATCGGCGTCAGCGCACCGTAGTAGTCGGCCACGATCTTGTTGAACATCGCCGGGTGCGCACGGCCTGTGCGGATCGCGGCGAAGTCCTCCTTGGCGACCACGACGGCCTTCTCCATCTTCTCCTCGGCCTCGAGGAGGCTCTCTTCGATCACCACTTGCTCCTGCGTGTCTTGAGTGGGTCCGCCGTCCACTGGGCGGCAGGCTGCGTCGCGTCTGTTCCCTGCACGGTGTCCGACCGGCAGGGGGTTGTCCACCCCCGGCCGGTCAGCTCCGGGTGCTCCGGTCCCCGACAAGGGTGCCGATCTTCTCACCCTTCACGGCCCGCGCGATATTGCCCTCGGTCAGAAGCTCGAAGACCAGGATCGGCAGGCTGTTGTCGCGGCACAGGGTGATGGCCGTGGCGTCGGCGACCTTCAGATCGCGGGTGATGACCTCGCCGTAGCCGAGCGCGTCGAATTTCACCGCATCGGGGTTGGTCTTGGGGTCCGAGTCGTAGACACCGTCCACGCCGTTCTTGCCCATGAGGAGGGCCTGCGCGTCGATCTCCAGGGCGCGCTGCGCGGCGGTGGTGTCGGTGGAGAAGTACGGCATGCCCATACCGGCGCCGAAGATCACCACCCGGCCCTTCTCCAGGTGCCGCACCGCGCGCAGCGGGATGTACGGCTCCGCGACCTGCCCCATGGTGATGGCGGTCTGGACGCGGGAGTCGATGCCCTCGCGCTCCAGGAAGTCCTGGAGGGCAAGGCAGTTCATGACGGTGCCGAGCATGCCCATGTAGTCGGAGCGGGCGCGGTCCATGCCCCGCTGCTGCAGCTCGGCGCCGCGGAAGAAGTTGCCGCCGCCGATGACGACGGCGATCTGCGCACCGTCCCGGACGACCGCCGCGATCTCCTTGGCGATGGCGTGCACCACGTCGGGATCCACTCCGAGGGCGCCGCCGCCGGCGAACGCCTCACCCGAAAGCTTCAGCAGAAAACGGCCGCCGGCCTTGCCCTCGGTGTTCTCGCCCTTGTCGGCCTTGCTCATGGAGTTCTCCTCGTGGTGCGCATACGAAGAAGGCCACTGCCGGTGGGGAGTTGTTCGCAACCCATGCGCGGCAATGGCCTCCTCGTCAGATCTGCGGTCGTCCTTCGCGTACCGGCCGTACGGGGCTCGGTACGCGGGCGACTCCCCAGAACCCTAGCCGGGTCCGGGAGCAATCGCCGCCAGGACTCAGATGCCGACCTTGATGCGCGAGAAGCGCTTCAGGGTGACACCGGCCTCGGCGAGGACCTTCTCGACGTTCTTCTTGTTGTCGAGCGCGTACGGCTGGCCGAGGAGCGTGGCCTCCTTGAAGAAGCCGTTGACGCGACCCTCGACGATCTTGGGCAGCGCGGCCTCGGGCTTGCCCTCGGCGCGGGTGGTCTCCTCGGCGACGCGGCGCTCGGACTCGACGACCTCGGCCGGGACGTCCTCGCGGGAGAGGTACTTCGGGGCGAAGGCGGCGATGTGCTGCGCGATGCCCTTGGCGACCTCGGCGTCCGCCTTGTCCAGCTCCACGAGCACACCGATCTGCGGGGGCAGGTCGGGCATGGTGCGGTGCATGTACGCGGTGACGTAGCCGCCGGTGAACTGGGCGAAGCGGTCCAGGACGATCTTCTCGCCGAGGTTGGCGTTGGCCTCGTCCACGTACGCCTGGACGGTCTTGCCGGGCTCGATCTCGGAGGCGAGGAGCGCGGTGAGGTCGGCCGGGGAGGTCTTGGCGACGTGCGCGGCCAGCGCGTTCGCGACGGCCTGGAACTTCTCGCCCTTGGCGACGAAGTCGGTCTCGCACTTCAGCTCGACGAGGACACCGGAGGTGTTGTCGTCGGCGATGAGGGAGACCACGGCGCCGTTCTCGGCGGAACGGCCCTCGCGCTTGGCGACGCCCTTCTGGCCCTTGATACGGAGCGCCTCGACGGCCTTGTCGACGTTGCCCTCGGCCTCGTCCAGCGCCTTCTTGCAGTCCATCATGCCGGCGCCGGTGAGCTCGCGGAGCTTCTTGACGTCAGCGGCGGTGTAGTTCGCCATGATTGAAGAGAATCTTTCCTCGAAGTCTGGAAGATCGAGATCCGCGCGATCCACGCGGATCCACGGGGCGACGGCGGGAGCCCCCTTGTGGGGCGGCCCCCGCCGTCGGCTACCGAACCTGTGCGGTCAGGCCTGCTCGTCCGTGGCCGGCTTCTCCGCGGCGGCCTCGGTCTCGGCCGGCTTCTCGTCCGCGGCCTCGGCCGGCTTCTCGTCCGCCGCTGCCTCGGCCGGCTTCTCCGCGGCCTCGTCGGCCGGCTTCTCGTCAGCCTTCTTCTCACCCTCGAGCAGGTCGCGCTCCCACTCGGCGAGCGGCTCGCCCGCGGCCTTCTCGCCCTCGGCCGCCTTGCCGGCGCCGGAACGGGCGATGAGGCCCTCGGCGACGGCGTCGGCGATCACGCGGGTGAGCAGGGTGACGGAGCGGATCGCGTCGTCGTTGCCCGGGATCTTGTAGTCGACCTCGTCCGGGTCGCAGTTGGTGTCGAGGATGGCGACGACCGGGATGTTCAGCTTGCGCGCCTCGCCGACGGCGATGTGCTCCTTCTTGGTGTCCACGATCCAGACGGCGCTGGGCACCTTCTGCATCTCGCGGATACCGCCGAGGGTCTTCTCCAGCTTGGCCTTCTCGCGGGAGAGGACCAGGAGCTCCTTCTTGGTGAGGCCGGAGGCGGCCACATCCTCGAAGTCGATCTGCTCGAGCTCCTTCAGGCGCTGCAGGCGCTTGTAGACGGTCGAGAAGTTGGTGAGCATGCCGCCCAGCCAGCGCTGGTTGACGTACGGCATGCCGACGCGGGTCGCCTGCTCGGCGATGGCCTCCTGCGCCTGCTTCTTCGTACCGACGAACATGACCGTGCCGCCGTGGGCGACGGTCTCCTTGACGAACTCGTAGGCGCGGTCGATGTACGACAGCGACTGGAGCAGGTCGATGATGTAGATGCCGTTGCGCTCCGTGAAGATGAAACGCTTCATCTTCGGGTTCCAACGGCGGGTCTGGTGACCGAAGTGGACGCCGCTTTCCAGCAGCTCCCGCATCGTGACGACGGCCATGGCCGTGTTCTCCTATGTGCTCGGTTGTCGCACCTGCCGGACGGCCGGCGCGCCTGACGCCCCGGCGCGCTGTGCCACAAGGGACCGAGGAGCGCGGACACCGCCACAAAGGCTGAATGTCGGGGCGTGCGAAGTCGACCCGGTGACCCGGATCGCCATAGGAAGTGTACGGGACCCGGGAGGCAGCGGGTGACGCCGTTGTCCACAACCCGCCAGTAGTCCACAGATCCCCGCCAAGATCCTCTTTGCCCCCCTCCCCCACGGCATCCTCTCCCCATGCGCACCACCACCCGCCCCGGCCACTGGACCAGGGCCCTCCTCGGCCTCACCCTCACGGGGGCCCTCGGCGCCCCGGCCCTCGCGGCGGGCGTGGCGGCGGGGCCTGCCGTCTTCACGGGCCTTCGGGCTGCCGGCACCGGAGGCGGGCAGCAGAGCACGGGCCAGGAGCAGCGGGCCGGGGACCACAGGCTCCGGGCCGGGGGCCAGGGGCAGGGGCAGCAGGGCGTCGGCTCGGCGGGGCTTGCGGGGAGCGCTCGCGGGTTCTCCGGTGAGGTCGGCTGCGGCAGCGGTCGGCGCGTGGGCAGCGAGCGGGCGGCGGCGGTACGGGAAGTGCGGACCGGGACGGAGAGACGGCGGGCGGCGGCAGACCAGGCCGGAAACACGCGGTCGGCGGAAACGCGCGCGCCAGGAGGCGGCGATATGCACGGGGGCGGATGCAGGGGCGGGCCGAGGGGCGGCGCGGCTGCGGGCATGGGCGCGGAGAGGGAGGGCGGCGCGGGGGCGGGCCCGGGTTCGGTCCCGAAGGTCGGTCGGGTCTGGCCGATCGGCGTACGCCCCGCCCTCCTCCGGGGCTGGGAACCTCCCGCCACGCCCTATGGACGCGGCCATCGCGGAGTGGACCTGGCCGGTGCGCCCGGGGTGCCGGTACGGACCATCGCGGAGGGCACGGTCACCTTCGCCGGTCAGGTCGCCGGACGAGGCGTCGTCGCGGTGGACCTCAAGGGCACCGGCGACCCACCGGTACGCACCACCTACGAACCGGTGACCGCACAGGTGAGAAAAGGCGACGAGGTGAGAGCAGGCCAGCGGCTCGGCGTGCTGCAACCTCCGGGGTGGCACTGCGGCGGAGCGAGCTGCCTGCACTGGGGCGCCCGGATCGGCGAGGAGTACCTCGACCCGCGGCTGCTGCTGCCTCCGTGGCTGCTGAGGCGGGGGGCGTCACGGCTGCTGCCGGTTTGGGGGGTGGAGGTGGAGTAGATCCCGGGGGGTGGTGGGGGTGGAGGTGGCGGGAGGGAGGGGCTGGGGGGGGGGGGGGGGGGGGAGCCCCCAAGCGGCGCGACTCAGCCCCGAACCCTCGCAGTGCCATCCCCACAGCCGCCTCCGTGATCGCCGCCGGGTCCTCGGCCGCCCCGAGCTCGATGCGGCGCACGGCCGCGTCCACGACCCCCTGCAAGAGCATGGCCGCCAGCCGGGGCTGGCTGTGCCCCATCGCGCCCAGGGCCTCGCCGATCATGGTGACGAGTCCGCCGTGGGCCGCGCGGATCTTCTCCCTGGCGCCTTCGTCGAGTTCGCTGGCGGAGATGGCGACGACGGCCCGGTGCCGCCGGTCGCCGACCAGGGCCAGCTGACGGCGCACGTAGGCCTCGACCTTGCCCTCGGGGGTGGCCGCCTGCTGCATGGCGCTCTCGACCTCGGCGGCCCACACGGGAAAGTCGACCGCGCACAGCTCTTCGACCACGGCCGCCCGGGACCGGAAGTATTCGTAGACGGAGGAACGGGCCAGTCCGGTGCGCTCGGCAAGGGCGGGGAACGTCAGCGCGTCGGTACCGCCCTCGGACAGCAGGGAGCGGGCGGCGTCCAGCAGGGCGTCGCGCTGCATGGTCCGGTGCTCGGCCACGGAGGCCGCTCGAATCCTTGGCACCCGTCCACTTTACGGATCGGGGCTGCTCTTCGGGAGACCGCGACCGGGCAAACAGCACATCACCGTGCCGCGGCAGAGCATCTGAACAGGGCGAATCCGGAAGCAGTCGATTGCCTTCCCTCACCCAAGGACCGCCTGTCCGGCCCATCAGAACCCTTATCAGTCCGGCAATTCAGCATCCGACTGCCCGGCATCCCCAACCCGGCAGACCGGCAACGACGCCTGGATCCGATCAGCGCCCGAAGCTCGCCAGCTTGGCGCGCAGCTGGAGTACCGACTTGCTGTGGATCTGGCTCACCCGGCTCTCCGTGACGCCGAGGACGGTGCCGATGTCGGCGAGGGTGAGGCCCTCGTAGTAGTAGAGGGTGACCACGGTCTTCTCGCGTTCGGGGAGGGTGTTGATCGCGCGCGCGAGCAGTTGGCGCAGTTCGCGGTCCTCGGCGACTTCGACAGGGTTGTCGGCGGTCGTGTCCTCCAGGGTGTCCATCAGGCTGAGCCGCCCACCGCCTTCGGCGCCGACATTGAGGAGTTCCTCGAGTGCGACGACGTTCGCGAGCGAGAGCTGACTGAACACGGCGTGGAGTTCGTCGAGGGTGACGTCCATCTCCTCGGCGACTTCGCTCTCGGAGGGGGTGCGCCGGAGCTGCGCTTCGAGGGTGGCGTAGGCACGTTCGACGTTGCGCGCCTTCTGCCGTACGGATCGGGGGATCCAGTCGAGAGCGCGGAGTTCGTCGATCATGGCTCCGCGGATCCGGGTGATCGCGTACGTCTCGAACTTGATGGACCGGTCCAGGTCGAACTTCTCGATGGCGTCGATGAGGCCGAAGACCCCGGAGGAGACGAAGTCGGCCTGTTCGACATTGGACGGCAGCCCCACGCTGACCCGTCCGGCGACGTACTTCACCAGCGGCGAGTAGTGCAGGATCAGCTGTTCGCGTAGCCGTCCGTCACCCGTGGCCTTGTACGTCCGCCACAGCTCGTCGAGCGTGGCGGGGCCCGGGGGCTGCACGCCGGAGCGGGCAGCGGGTGGGGCTGCCGCCCGTTCGGAGCCGGAGGTGTGCTGGGGCATTCCTCGCCTTGTGCCGTTCTGCCGTGAACTCGCCGATGGATGCTGGGTGCCGCCGGTCGGATGGCGTCTTGCCTGATTGTCGTGCCGAATGGTCGTGAGCGTAGCGTGACTGGGAGGTTGCTTTGTGCGAGGTAGGAGCGCCTCGGGGTACGCAGATACGTTCCTCTGTGGGCCCTCCGGAGCGACGCCAGTCACCATGGGTGATCATCAGGGTGGATCAACTGCCGGGATTTCCAAGGGAGTCGGCGTTCATCCGGATGGCGGATCACGCTCCGTCATGGGCAGTTCGCCGCCCCGGAGGGCTCCGACTCCGCTCGGCGTGTCAACTGCCCGCGACATCGGCACTGTTCGGGCGGCACCGGTGACGCCCGCTGACGGCGCCTCCCACTCGTGGATATACGCACGTCCGAGGCCTTGATCCAGCCGGCGGTTGATCCCCCTCCCGTCGTGAGGTCCGCCCAGCTCCCCGACCGGATCCCGGCATCTGACCGCTACGTCCTGCCTTGCCTCGCCTTGCCTCGCCTCGCCTCGCCTTGCCTTGCCTTGCCTTGCCCTCCACCGATACGTCGAGCCCGGCGCCCAACCAGGCCCAACCCGTACGTCTACCCGGCCGGATCGGTTATGCCGTTGCCCGAGGGCACCGTCTCGCTCCCCGGCAGAGTGGGGGCGAAGTGGCCGGTGCGCGCCGGATCGGCCAACTTCCAGCCGTCGGCGGCCCGTTCGGCGAAGCCGAGCGAGCGGAGTTCGTAAAGCCGGGTGGTGGCCTCGTCGTTGGTGGTGGCCGCGCCGCGGGCGATGTGTTCGACGGTGGCGGTTCCACGGCCGGGCAGGGCCGCGAGTACCCGGGCCGTCTGCGGGGCGAGCAGGTCCCGGGGGACGACGGGTCCCCGACGCTCCGGTGCCAGTTCGCCGATGCCGCCGACGAGTTCGATGATCTCCGCGGCGTCGGTGACCAGGGTGGCCTCACCGCGCAGGAGTTCGTGTACTCCGGCGCTGAGGGCACTGGTGACCGGGCCGGGGACTCCTATGGTCGCGCGGCCCAGGCGCTGTGCGCTGCGGGCGGTCGCCAGGGCGCCGCTGCGGTGGGCGGCTTCGACGACGACGGTGCCCCGGGTGAGGGCGGCGATGACTCTGTTGCGCAGGATGAAGCGGCCGGCGGTGGGGTGGTCGCCGGGTGGGAGTTCGCTGAGGAGGAGTCCTTGCTCGGCGATGCGGTTGAGGAGTTCGGCGTGGCCGCGGGGGTAGGCCTGGTCGACGCCGCTGGCGAGGACGGCGGCGGTGGCGCCCTGTGCGGCGAGGGCTCCGCGGTGGGCGGCGCCGTCGATGCCGTAGGCGCCGCCGGAGACCACGACCCAGCCGCGTTCGGTGAGCCCGCTCGCCAGTCCGGCGGCGAGGTGGGCGCCGTATTCGGTGCAGGCCCGGGCGCCGACGAGGGCGACGGATCTCAGGGCCCACAGCCGCAGGAAGGGGCCCCCGCGGACCCAGAGCGCGAGGGGGCGGGTGTCACCGAGGTCGTCGAGCTGGGCGGGCCATTCGCTGTCGCCGGGGCAGACGAGCCGGGCCCCGGCCCGGTGGGCGGCGGCGAGGTCCTGGCGCGGGTTCGCGTGGACGGCGCGTTTGCAGAGCCCTTCCCAGCGGGTCCCGGTGACTCCGGGCAGGGGGTGGGCGCGTCTGCTGAGGCGTTCGGCGACCTCGCAGGGGCCGAAGCGGCGGATCCACCGGCCGCCGGTCTCGTCGCCCGGTTCGATGACGCGGGTGAGCAGGGCGCGGGCCTCGCGCTCCGGCTCGGGGGTGGTCATGCGCCCGCTCCGATCGCCATGGGGGTGCCCTGCGGAATGCCGGTGCGCAGGTGGAGGGCGAGGGCTACGTCCTGCTCGGTCGGCCGATCGTGTCCGGCGAGGTCGGCCACGGTCCAGGCGACGCGCAGGACGCGGTCGAGTCCGCGGGCGGTGAGGCTGCCGCTCTCCAGTTGGGCCTCGGCTCGGTGCATGGCGCCGGTGGCGGGTGGCCAGTGGGTGCGCATCTCATGGCCCGGTACGTCGCTGTTGGTGCGCCAGGGGGTGTGGGCGAGCCGGGCGGCGGCGCGTTCGCGGGCGGCCAGGACGCGGGCGGCGACGGTGGCGCTAGTTTCGCCGCGGGTGCCGGTGCCCGCGAGTTCGACGCGGGTGACGGGCCGTACCTCGACTCTGAGGTCGACGCGGTCGAGGAGGGGCCCGGACAGGCGTGCCTGGTAGCGGCGTACCGCGGCGGCGGGGCATTCGCAGGCGAAGTGGGGTCCGCTGCTGCGGCGGCCGCAGGGGCAGGGGTTGGCGGCGAGCATCATCAGGAATTTGGCGGGGAGGCGGACGACTCCGGCGGCGCGGGCGATGACCACATGGCCGGATTCGAGGGGCTGGCGCAGGGCGTCGAGGGCGTGTCCGCTGAATTCGGGTGCCTCGTCGAGGAAGAGCAGGCCGCGGTGGGCGAGGGAGACCGCGCCGGGGCGGGCGACTCCGTGGCCGCCGCCGACCAGGGACTGCATGGTCGCGGAGTGGTGGGGTGCGCAGTAGGGCGCGGTGTCGATGAGGGGTTTGCCGGGCGGCAGGATGCCGGCGATGGAGTGGACGGCGGTGACTTCGAGGGACTCCTCGCGGGTGAGCGGGGGCATGAGGGTCGGCATGCGTTCGGCGAGCATGGTCTTGCCTGCGCCCGGTGGTCCGGTCCACAGGACGTGGTGGCCGCCCGCAGCGGCGACTTCCATGGCGAGCCGGGCGGTGTGCTGTCCGACGATGTCGGCGAGGTCGTGGCCGCGGCGCCCGTGGGCGGTGTTGCCGAGTCCGGTGCCGAGGGCGGCGAGTCCCGTGCCGCCGGTGAGCGTGGTGGCGGGCAGGGCTTCGGGGTCCTGGGTTTCCTCCGGTACGGGTTCGTCGTTGAGCACCGCGATGAGCTGGCGCAGGCTGCGTACGCCGAGTACGGAGACGCCGGGGACGAGTGCGGCCTCGGCGGCGGCGCTCTCGGGGACGACGACCTGGCGGCAGCCCGCGTCGGCGGCGGCGAGGACGGCGGGGAGGATGCCGCGCACGGGGCGTACCCGTCCGTCGAGTCCGAGTTCGCCGATCATGACGATGTCGGTGAGGGCGCGCGGGTCGAGGCGGCCCGCGGCGGCGAGGACGGCGCTGGCCACGGCGAGGTCGAAGCCGCTGCCGCTCTTGGGCACCGAGGCGGGGCTGAGGCCGATGGTGAGTTTCTTCTGCGGCCATTCGGCGCCGGAGTTCACGACGGCGGCGCGTACCCGGTCCCGGCTTTCGCTGAGGCTCTTGTCGGGCAGGCCGACGAGGGTGAAGGCGGCGACTCCTGGTTCGAGGTCCGCCTGTACTTCGATGACGACGCCTTCGACGCCGACGAGGGCGACGGAGCAGGCGCGGGCGAATCCCATCAGGCTGCTCCCTTGGCGTGCTCGATGACGGGGGCGAGGTTGCGGCCCACGCACACCCCGATCAGGTCGATCCGGACGCCGCCGGGTGGTGGGCCGCCGTTCCCGTGCAGCCAGAGTTCGGTGAGCTGCCGCAGCCGCTGGGCCTTGGCGGGGGTGACGGCGGCCATGGGGTGCTGGAATCCGTGGGCGCTGCGGGTCTTGACCTCGCAGATGACGAGGGCGTCTCCGTCGCGGGCGATGATGTCGATCTCGCCGGTGCGGCCGCTGCGCCAGTTGCGTTCGAGGATGGTCATCCCCGATTCCTTCAGGTACTGGGCGGCCAGGTCCTCGCCGTAGGAGCCGAGGTGCCGGCGGGCCGTGCCGGTGGGCCACCGGTTCGCGGCGGATGCCCGGCGGGCCGCGCCGGGGGCGTGCGGGGTGCTGTAGTGCGTGGTCATGTCGAACCACCTCCGGGGAGCACCTTGGGCCCGTCCCGGAAACCTTGTGGATCTTGGTGGATAACCCCTCGATTGTGGATAACTCTCTCACCCTTGCGAGCGCTGTCGCTCACTGCCCGTCACGGCCTATAACGGTTCTCGGCAGGCCGGAGTCGGTCTGTCGGCGGGCGCCGGGACGTCGATGTCACCGGCGCTGCGACAGCACGGGGACCACGGGGGCTGAGGATGTTGCAGACGGGGAGCAGCCGCACAAGCAGCGGTACGCGGGGACACCATCGCGAGGCAAGCGGCGCCGGAAGGCACCGCGGGAGGGAGAGGAAGCGCTGCGGGGAGGGGAGCACCCCGCGGGTGGAGCGCCGAAGGGGCGGCGGGAGGTGCTGGGTCGCCTTCTCGTTCTCGCGACCGTCCGGTCGCCGAGGGTCAGCTGCCGGGCAGTTCCAGGTCGCTCTTGTTGAGCTCCTCGATGTTCACGTCCTTGAACGTGAGGACCCGTACCTGCTTGACGAACCGGGCGGGGCGGTACATGTCCCAGACCCAGGCGTCGGCCATGGAGACCTCGAAGAAGACCTCGCCCTGGACCGAGTGCACCTGCATCTCGTAGTCGTTGGTGAGGTAGAAGCGCCGTTCGGTCTCGATCACGTACTTGAACAGCCCGACGACATCGCGGTACTCCCGGT
Organism: Streptomyces sp. SCSIO ZS0520; assembly: GCF_025643355.1. Lineage (NCBI taxonomy): Bacteria > Bacillati > Actinomycetota > Actinomycetes > Kitasatosporales > Streptomycetaceae > Streptomyces > Streptomyces sp. SCSIO ZS0520. Next base: position 1,766,566 of record NZ_CP092644.1, read on the forward strand.
AGAGCTTCAGCTCCATCTCGGTCTCGTACTTCTCGAGGTCCTCGGCGCTCATGGCATGTTCCCCTTCAGCCGTGCGTCCCCCCATTGTGCGTCAGCCGGGGACACCTCTAGACGATTTCCGTGTCGAGGTCCTCGGGCTCCGCCGGGGGGCCTTCGTCGAGCAGCCTGCGCAGCAGCCCGGCGAGTCTGGTCGGATACACCGTCTCATGTGTCCCTGACAGTTCCTCGCAGCTCCACCAGCGGGCCCCGGCCATACTGCGTCGTTCCAGGTCGGTGAGGGCGCGGGCGGTGACCTCGGTCTCCGTGGTGCGGGCGAGGAAGTACCACTCGTCCTGGTCCCAGCGCTGTCCGGCGAAGGGGAAGGAGCACTTGCGTCGCCAGAGGACGGGGCCGAGCTGTACGTCTGTGATGCCGGTCTCCTCGGCCAGCTCGCGCAGAGCGGCCTGCTCCCTGGTCTCGGTGCCTTCGAGGCCGCCGCCGGGGGTGAACCACCAGGCGTGGGAGGGGTCGTCCACCTCGTGCCCGTGGAGCAGGAGGACGCGATCCCCGGGGTCGAGGAGGATGAGCCGTGACACCTTGCGCAGGGGCCGTCCGGGGCTGCCGAGCGGTGCGGTCCCGGCGGGCGGGTGGCCTTCGGTCTCAGCCGACACCGGCGAGCTCCCGGCTGCCGTCGCCGCGCCTGTGCAGGCGGCGGGCGAGGGGGCCGTAGGCGGCGCCGCCGAGCACGAGTACCGCGCCGAGGACGACGGCGCCGAGCACCAGGGGAAGGGGGCCGGGCTGGGAGATGCCGCCGGGCAGCTGTTCGAAGCCGTCGGGGCTGCCGAGCATGCCGTCCATGGGCCAGGCGACCGCGTCCACCCGGGCGTCGACGTTGCCGCGGGCGACGGAGCCATGGCCGACGTCCTCCAGGTGGACGCTGGAGTCCAGGGAGCCGCTGCGTTCGTCGCCGAGCAGGAAGAGGCGGCCTTCGGGGACGGTGGTGGCGGGTATGCCGCTGGGTGAGGCGGAGGTGCCGGGCTTGAGGTAGGGCTCGTCGATCTGCTTGCCGTTGACGGTGAGCTTGCCGTCGGTGCAGCAGGCGACCTTGTCGCCGCCGATGGCGACGACCCGCTTGACCATGGGCAGGTCGCCCCAGGCCTTGTCCTTGAAGACGACGACATCGCCGCGGTGTACCTCGGAGCCGTCGATGCGTTCGGCGAGTACCCGGTCACCGGCGCCGATGGTCGGGGACATGGACTCGGTGGGCACGGTGTAGGGCTGGTAGACGATGGCGCCCCAGAGGAAGCCGCCGAGGAAGAGCACGCAGCCGAGGGCCACGGCGGCTCCGGACAGCTTGCTGCCGAGCCGCCCGCGCTCCTGTGCGGTGGGTGGGGCACTGCTCATGGTGGTGCGCTCCCAGGTCGGGGATACGACCCGCGGCCCGACGCGGGAGATCGGCGATCTGGGATCGCACCCTACCCGGCGGTACTCGTGCCAGTAACCCTGCTGTCGCGGCTGTCCTGGGCGAGCAGGCGGCGCCGGCGCCACAGGACCAGCGGCAGCGCTCCGGCGAGGCCGAGGGCGGAGGGCGCGGCGCCGAGGGCGGCGTTCAGGCCGGGCTGGTCGAAGGTGTCGGGCACCGGCAGGGTGTTCCAGCGGGTGGGCGGCCAGGCGACGACGACGGCGCGGCCCACGACCTCGTCGACGGGGACCATCCCGCGGTCCTTGTCCTGCTGGTGGTAGCGGGAGTCGAGGGAGTTCTGGCGGTGGTCGCCCATGACCCAGATTTTGCCGTTGGGAACGATGACCTTGAACTGCCCGCCGAGGTCGTCGACCGTGCAGGGGGTGTTGCCGGGGTAGATGTGCGGCTCGTCGAGCGGCTTGCCGTTGACCTTGAGCGGGCCGGTGCCCTTGCACTCCACGGTGTCCCCGGCGACGCCGACGACCCGCTTGATGAGGTCCTTCTCGTCCGCGGACGGCATCAGGCCGATCTTGCTGAGGCCGGTCTGCAGGGCGTTGGGGGTGGTGGTGGGCTCGCCCGCCAGCCAGTTGTCCGGGTCGTGGAAGACGACGACCTCGCCGCGCTCGGGCTCGGCGCCGAACCAGGGGGTGAGCTTGTCGACGAGGACCCGGTCGCCCTGCTGCAGGGTGTTCTGCATGGAGTCGGAGGGGATGGAGAAGGCCTGGACCAGGAAGGTCTTGATGACCAGGGCGAGCACCAGCGCGATGACGATGAGGAGCGGGAGCTCCTTCCAGAAGGAACGCGGTTTCTTCCGGTCCTGGCGGGCCTGCGCCCGGCCGCCGGTCTCCGGGGCGGGCTCGCCGTCCTCAGCGGTCCGGTTCTGCTCGTCCGGCTCGGTCGGAGGGGGTGTGACGGATGGGTCCTGCCGGTTCTCGGGCCGCTCCTCGGGGCCCTCGTGTCCGGATCGTGCGCCGACCGCCAAATCCCCCACATCCACTCCTCAGTCCGTGCCGATGTCTGTTCCAGGTGAGACGAAGGCCCACCACTCCCATAACGAGCGGGAGTTCCGCAGGGATCGGGAGCGGGATCATTCCGTTTCGTTCCGCTGCATCCACCCTATGCGACACCGTGGGGGCGTCTGCCGCGACGGCGGCCGCATCGGGCACGGAGGCGTAGGTCTTCGTCTCCGTCAGCCCGCGCCAGTGGCCGAAGGGCCAGGCGATGACGAGTGCACGGCCGACGACGCTGTCCTCGGAGACCGTACCGTTGAACGCCTCGGTGCGGTGATAGCGGGAATCGGCCGAATCGGCGCGGTGGTCGCCGAGGACGAAGAGGCGGCCCTCGGGGACCTTGACCGTGAAGGAGAAGTCGGAGGGCTTGTTGCCGGGGTGCAGGTAGGGCTCGTTCAGGGGCGTGCCGTTGACCGTGACGCGGCCCTGCTTGTCGCAGCACTTCACGGTGTCCCCGCCGACGCCGACGACCCGCTTGATCAGGTCGCGTTCGTCGTCGGAGGGCAGCAGGCCGATGTTGGTGAGGGCCCATTTGATCTGCTTGACGCCGACCGGCGGGTCCTTCTTCTTCTTGCGTTCGGCTTCCAGCCAGTCGCCGGGGTCCTTGAAGACGACGACGTCCCCGCGTTCGGGCTTGGATCCGAACCAGGGGGTGAGTTTGTCGACGAGCACCCGGTCGCCGACCTTGATCGTCTGCTCCATGGAGCCGGAGGGGATGACGAAGGCCTGGACGAGGAAGGTCTTGAGGACGAGCGCGATGATCAGGGCGACGCCGACGAGGAGCGGGATCTCCTTGATCGCCGAGCGCCGGCGGCGTCTTTTGACCTTGCGCGCGAGTTTGCGGCGCTCGGCGCGGCCGCCGGTGGCGGGGCGCTCCTCCTGGTCGTCGCCCGCGCGGTGTTCGCCGCGGGGGATGCCGCGCTTACCCATGGTGGGCGCCGGGTGCGGGTATGCCGTCGTAGCCGCCGGGACGCTCGTGGGAGGTCCAGCGCGAGGGCGGCCACACCGTCCAGTCGGCGCGGCCGACGACCGCGTCCAGGGGGATCATGCCGCCGCCGGGTGAGCCGAGATGGTCCCGGCTGTCGCGGGAGGCGCTGCGGTGGTCGCCGAGCACGAAGAGGGTGTCCTCGGGCACCACCACGTCGAAGGCCACCGTGGAGGGGGTGTCTCCCGGGTGCAGATAGGGCTCGTCGAGCGGTCGGCCGTTCACCGCGATCCTCCCCCGTCCGTCGCATGTGACGCGGTCGCCGCCCACGCCCACGACGCGCTTGATGTAGTCCCCGTCCCCGAAGTAGCCGGTGCCGTCGAAGACGACGACCTCGCCACGCTCGGGCTTCGCTCCGAAACGGTACGCCAACTTGTTGACGAGTACGCGATCTCCGTCCCGGTAGGCCGGTTCCATCGAGTCGCTGGGGATGAGGAAGGGCTGCACCACGAACACGGCGGCGAGCAGCAGCAGGACGAGTCCGCCGAGGAAGGCCGCGGTCAGCCGCCCGCCGGGGATCCTGCCGAGCAGCCCGCCGCGGGATCCCCGGGGCTCGGCTCCGGCGGTGGTGTCCTCGGCCCCGGCGGCGCGGTCGGGGCCGGAAGACTCCGTGTCCACGGCGCCCTCAGGGGTGTCCGGGGGTTCAGGGGCCTCGTCGGCCCCGGGTACACGCGCGGAGCGCGACCGTTCGGCTGCCTGCTCCGTCACCGGGGGCGGCGGGGTGGTGTCCCCGCTGCCGCCGGGGGCGGAGGCTCGGCACGAGCGGTCGCGCTCCGTGTGCTGTGCATCGGTGTCCATCGGGGCGAGATGCTATCCGGCCTCGCTGTGACACCGGTGCGCGAGATCAGTTCTCGCGCTTCTCCTTGATCTTCGCGGCCTTGCCGCGCAGCTCGCGCAGGTAGTAGAGCTTGGCGCGGCGGACGTCACCGCGGGTGACGAGCTCGATCTTCTCCACGATCGGGGTGTGCACCGGGAAGGTGCGCTCGACGCCGACGGAGAAGGAGACCTTGCGGACCGTGAAGGTCTCGCGGACACCGGCGCCCTGGCGGCGGATGACGACACCCTTGAACTGCTGCACACGGGAGCGGTTGCCCTCGATGACGCGCACGTGGACGTTGACGGTGTCACCCGGGCGGAAGGCCGGGACGTCGGTGCGCAGCGAGGCGGCGTCGACGGAGTCGAGCAGGTGGGACATGTGTGTCTGCTTTCTTCGCTGATGCCACAGGTCATCAACGGGCGAAGTGGTGGGTGCGGAGCTGCTGGCATCGGGGCGGGCGTCGTGTCCCCCTGTGGCAGGGGCGCACGCCGGACGACGTACAGCAGCTGGTCATTCTTCCACGGCGGGTGGCCGGAGCCAAAATCGGCCGTCGGGGCCGGGGGCCCAGCCGAGGATGCTGAGGGTCTCGCGGTCCTTCTTGTCGAAGGCGATGGCCTCGCAGCGCTCGATCAGCTCGGGGCGGTGCGCGGCGGTCCGGCGCAGGGCCTCGTCGCGGCGCCAGCGGGCGATCCTGCCGTGGTGGCCGCTGAGCAGCACCTCGGGGATGCCGCGGCCGCGCCACTCGGGCGGCTTGGTGTAGACGGGGCCTTCGAGGAGGTTGGCCATGGCGCCGGGGGCGAAGGAGTCGTCGCGGTGCGATTCGGCGTTGCCGAGGACGCCGGGGAGGAGCCGGGCCACGGCCTCGGTGATGACGAGGACGGCGGCCTCTCCCCCGGCGAGGACGTAGTCGCCGATGGACACCTCGCAGACCGGCAGGCGCGCGGCGTACTCCTCGGTGACGCGGCGGTCGATGCCCTCGTAGCGGGCCGGGGTGAAGATCAGCCAGGGCCGCGCGGACAGGGCGACGGCGAGCTCCTGGGTGAAGGGCCGCCCGCTGGGGGTGGGGACGACGAGGACGGGCTCGGCGGCGCCGTGTTCGTAGCCCGTGGCGATCACCTCGTCGAGGGCCTCGCCCCAGGGTTCGGTCTTCATGACCATGCCGGGGCCGCCGCCGTAGGGGGTGTCGTCGACGGTGTGGTGCTTGTCGTACGCCCACTGCCGCAGGTCGTGGACGTGCACGCCGAGCTGTCCGCGGGCTCGGGCCTTGCCGACGAGGGAGAGGTGGAGCGGTTCGAGGTACTCGGGGAAGAGCGTGACGACGTCGAGCCGCATCAGTTCCCGTCCTCGTCCGCGGCGCCCCCGGGGGTGCCCAAGTCGCCGTCCCGGCCGCGGTCCTGATCGGCGTCCTGGTCGCCGTCCTCGCGGGCGGAGGCGATCTCGGCGCGGTCGTCGATGAGGCCGGGCGGCGGGTCGACGACGGCGCGCTGGGCGTCGAGGTCGATGGCGGTGACGATCTCCTCGACGAAGGGGATCATCACCTCGCTGCCGTCGGGCCGCTCGACGATGAACAGGTCCTGGGAGGGCAGGTGCGAGATCTCGGTGATCCGGCCGACCTCGGTGCCGTCGGCGGTGACCACGTCGAGGTCGAGGAGCTGGTGGTCGTAGAACTCCTCGGGGTCCTCGGGCTGCTGCTCCGGATCGACCTCGGCGATGAGGAGGGTGCCGCGCAGGGCCTCGGCGGCGTTGCGGTCCCCGGACCCGGCGAAGCGCAGCAGCAGCCGTCCGCTGTGCACGCGGCCCGTCTCGATGGTCAGCGGCCCCACCGAGGCGGGGTCGGTGGCGAGGACGGCGCCGGGCGCGAGCCGCAGTTCGGGCTCGTCGGTGCGCACCTCGACGGTGACCTCACCCTTGATGCCGTGGGCGCGCCCGATCCGCGCGACTACAAGCTGCACCTGTGTTGCTCCTGGTCCGGAGGGATCCAAAGAAAGAGAGAGGGGCCGGAGGCAGTCTGGACTGCCTCCGGCCCCGAACATCAGCCCTTGTACGAGGTGGGAACCGCGCGGACAAGCCGCGCGGGCGCCTCAGACCTGGTCGACGTCCACGAGGTCGACGCGGATACCCCGGCCACCGATGGCGCCGACGACGGTACGCAGGGCGCGCGCGGTGCGGCCGTTGCGGCCGATCACCTTGCCGAGGTCGTCGGGGTGGACCCGGACCTCCAGCACGCGGCCACGGCGCAGGTTGCGGGAGGCGACCTGCACGTCGTCGGGGTTGTCGACGATGCCCTTCACGAGGTGCTCAAGAGCCTCCTCGAGCATGCTCAGGCCTCGGTGGACGCGGCGGCCTCGGCCGGAGCCTCGTCCGCCTTCTTGTCGGCCTTCTTCGCCTTCTGGGTGATGGCCTCACCCTTGGGCTCGTCCTCGCTGCTGAGGGACTCGAAGACCGGACGCGTGGTCTTCTCCTCGGGCTGGAGCAGCGGGGGCGGGGCGGGCTCGCCCTTGTACTTCTGCCAGTCGCCGGTCTTCTTGAGGATGGCGAGCACGGGCTCGGTCGGCTGCGCGCCGACGGAGAGCCAGTACGCGACGCGCTCGGCGTCGACCTCGATGCGCGAGGGGTTCTGCACCGGGTGGTACAGGCCGATCTCCTCGATGGCCCGGCCGTCACGGCGGGTACGGGAGTCGGCGACGACGATGCGGTAGTGAGGCGAACGGATCTTGCCCAGACGCTTCAGCTTGATCTTGACTGCCACGGGAGTGGGTTCTCCTGGATTTGACGTGGTGGGACACAGGGAGGTGCCGCGTGGGGTTGCGGTACCCGATGGCCCGATGGACGCGTCAGCCGGAGGAGAGAGGGGTCCTGTGCGACTGTCGAGTACAGCTGCCCATTGTGCCACACCCCCGGAGCCCGGCCGTCACCGGCCGAGGACGGCACGCATCGCCGCGGGCCCCCTGCCTGCCGGATCGTGACCGGTGGACCGGGGCGGCCCGCGGCGTCGCGCGGTCAGCGGGCGCCGGCGCCCACCACCTCCGGGATCCGGAAGGGCTTGCCGCAGCCGCCGCAGACGATCGGCGCCTGGGCGAGGACGGAGGGGACGACGCGCACATTGCGCCCGCAGTCGCAGACCGCCTTGACGCGCACTCCCCCGCCGGAGGAGCCGTGCCGGGCGGCCGGACCGCGGAAGCCCCCGGCACTGTCGGCGGCGGTGGCCGCGCTGTGTGCCCGCAGGGCGCGCTGGAGCCGCTCGGTGGTGGAGCGGTAGCGCCTGCGCGCCTCCGGGTTGAGGGTGACCAGGGAGAACCCACTACTGGGGTGGGGCTCCTCGGGGTGGTCCAGGCCGAGCTCCTCGGCGATGGCCAGGAATCTGCGGTTGTGATAGCGGCCGGCCCGCGAGGTGTCGCGCACTCCGCGGGCGGCGGCGATGCCGTGGACTGCTTCGTGGAGCAGCCTTTCGAAGGAGAGCTCGGCGCCGCAGGCGGACGAGGACTCTCCGATCAAGGACTCGGGGGCGGCGAGGTCCGGAAGCTCGGGGTGGTGCCGCTGAATCTCGGCCCACGCCTCCGCCAGCTCCGCTGCCAGTACAGGTGGTGTCGTGCTCACGTCGTGCACAACGAGCGGGAGGGCCACGGTGTTCCTATTCCGGGGCATCCCAAATATTTTGCCCCTACCAGTCAGTTGGCCGCCTAAGCACCGAGAGGCCGTTCCTGCCTCGATCGGTCCGATATCAGCGCAGGTCAGGGCATTGCCGTACGTATGCGTACGTACCCTTCGACCCGCCGCGGCCGTCAACGATCAGGGCCTCGGGACCTTCGTTCGAGGCGGCCGCGCGGCATCCGATGCCCGCCCGGGCGTCGGGAGAAGTGCCCGGGACCTCATGGGATGTCCGCGGTGACGTTACCGGGCGTACCCGCTGCGTGGCCAACCGGGGTCGGCGGTGCCCGCGCGTCGGGGTGTGCGGGGGGCGCACGTCCATTGGCCCACTCCCCCTGGACGCGGCGCCGGTTGCGCAGTTCCCTGGCTGAGAGGAGCACGCGGGTTCGTGCGGGCACGGCACGGGGGCGCACGGCACAGCGCGGCGGAGGAGATCTCTCGGCTGATTGGGGCGCGAATCCATGACATCTATGCCCGTGCGGCAGCACCCGGACGCGGCGGCACCGCCCGCCGCCCACGATCCGGCGGTACGCGCACGCGACTGGGCGGAGATCCAGGAGCGGATGCTCGTCCCGCTCCATGTGACGGTGCACGAGCGGCTCGGCGTCGGCGAGGGCACCCGCCTGCTCGGCCTGGACTGCGGGGCGGGGCTCGCCCTGCTCCTCGCCTCGGTGCGCGGGGCCGCGGTCACCGGCGTGGAGTCCGCGCACCCCGAGCGCCTCGCGCTGGCCCGCGAACGCCTGACGCCGCGGGAGCCGGAGCCCGGGCAGGCCGGGCCGCCCGCGGTCCTGTACGAGGGCGAGCCCGGTCGACTCCCCGCCCCCGCCGAGCCGTTCACCGTGGTGACGGCCCTGGAGCCGGTCGGCTGCGCACCGGGCGACACCGCGCGGCTGATCCGGCGGCTGCGCGAGGCGGCGCCGTACGCGCGGCGCGGGGCGCGGGTGGTGCTCACCGGCTGGGGCCCGCCGGAGCGCTGCGCGGTGACGGCGCTGCGGGACGCGGTCCTCGGCGGGCCCGGCGGTCCGGACGGTTCCCCGGGCAGCGGTCCGGAGGGTTCCTGGGGCGGCGGTCCGGAGGGTTCCCCGGGCGGCGGTCGGGACGGTTCCCCGGACGGCGGTCCCGGGGGCGTCCTGGACCGCGTCGCCGCGGAGGGCGCCGGGTTGCGGGCCGCGGGACGTGACGACCTGGAGTACGCGGCCGAGCGGGCCGGGCTGCGGCCGGACGGATCGGGCCGGGTGTCCTGCCCCTTCGGCTATCCGGACCCGGAGAGCGCGCTGCGCGGGCTGCGCGCGACGGGCCTCTTCGACGCGCCCGCGGGCACTGACCCCTCGCAGACCGACAAGGAGCTCCAGGAGGCCCTGCACTCCTACCGCCGCCCCGACGGCACGGTCTGGCTGCCGAACGTCTTCCGGTACCTGCTGGCCCGTATCCCCTGAGCCCGGCTCCCCCGACCTGAGCCCGTACACCCGGGCCTGAGTCCGGGTCCCCGACCTGAGCCCGAGTCCCGAGGCTGAGCCCGGGCCCCCTCCGCTCGCCTACCCGAACCGCAGGACCCGCGGGCGTATACGCGCGAAGGGGGCGCCTTCCCGGACAGGAGGGCGCCCCCTTCGCGTACGCGGGCCTGCGTACCCGCGACGGGCCTCAGCCCATGAACTTCTTGAACTCGTCGGGGAGTTCGAAGTCCTTGCCGGGCTCGCCGGCGGGCAGGCCGAAGGCGCCGCCGTTCTCCTCGGCCTGCTGGCGGCGCAGGGCGGCCTCCTGCTCCTGCTGCTTGCGCTTCATCGGGTTGCCGGAGCGCTGCTTGCCCTTGGCCTGCTTCTGCTTCTTCTTCTGCCGTCCGGGGCCGCCGCCCATGCCGGGCACCCCGGGCATGCCCGGCATGCCGCCGCCCTGCGCCATCCGCGACATCATCTTGCGGGCCTCGAAGAAGCGCTCGACGAGGCTCTTGACCGCGCTGACCTCGACGCCCGAACCGCGGGCGATACGGGCGCGGCGGGAGCCGTTGATGATCGTCGGTTCCTGGCGCTCGGCCGGGGTCATCGACTTGATGATGGCGGCGGTGCGGTCCACATCGCGCTCGTCGAGGTTGTTGATCTGGTCCTTGACCTGGGCCATGCCGGGGAGCATGCCGAGCAGCTTGCTGATGCTGCCCATCTTGCGGACCTGTTCCATCTGGGCCAGGAAGTCGTCGAGGGTGAAGTCCTTGCCCTTGCTGCTCGCCAGCTTGGAGGCCATCTTCTCGGCCTCTTGCTGGCTGAAGGTCTGCTCCGCCTTCTCGATCAGCGTGAGCATGTCGCCCATGCCGAGGATGCGGGAGGCCATCCGGTCCGGGTGGAAGGCGTCGAAGTCGTCCAGCTTCTCGCCGTTGGAGGCGAACATGATCTGGCGGCCGGTGACATGCGCGACGGACAGGGCCGCACCGCCGCGGGCGTCGCCGTCGAGCTTGGACAGCACCACTCCGTCGAAGCCGACGCCGTCCCGGAAGGCCTCGGCGGTGTTGACCGCGTCCTGGCCGATCATCGCGTCGACGACGAAGAGGACCTCGTCGGGGCTGACCGCGTCGCGGATGTCCGCGGCCTGCCGCATCAGCTCCTGGTCGATGCCGAGGCGGCCCGCGGTGTCGACGATGACGATGTCGTGCTGCTTGGAGCGGGCGTACTCGATGGAGTCGCGGGCCACCTGCACCGGGTCGCCGACGCCGTTGCCCGGCTCGGGGGCATAGACGCCGACGCCCGCGCGCTCGGCGACGACGGCGAGCTGGTTGACGGCGTTGGGGCGCTGGAGGTCGCAGGCGACGAGCAGCGGGGTGTGGCCCTGGCCCTTGAGCCAGCGGCCGAGCTTTCCGGCGAGGGTGGTCTTACCGGCGCCCTGGAGACCGGCGAGCATGATCACCGTGGGCGGCTGCTTGGCGAAGCGCAGCCGCCGGGTCTCGCCGCCGAGGATGCCGATGAGCTCCTCGTTGACGATCTTGATGACCTGCTGGGCCGGGTTCAGCGCCTGGGAGACCTCGGCGCCGAGCGCGCGCTCCTTGACCTGCTTGATGAAGGCCCGCACCACGGGCAGGGCGACGTCCGCTTCGAGCAGGGCGATACGGATCTCGCGCGCCGTGGCGTCGATGTCCGCCTCGCTGAGGCGCCCCTTGCCGCGGAGGCTCTTGAATGTCGCTGCGAGGCGGTCGGAAAGAGTGTCGAACACGGCGGTCGCGAATCCTCGGGTCGGTGGCGTGCCGCCCCGGCCCCTTGGCAGGGCCCCGGGCAGGCGGACAGGGCGTACGGGTCGTACAGGTCGTCCTCCAGGGTATCCGGCCGCCCGGCAAGCGGTCTGCACCCCGGGCACCGCCGGATCCGGCACGGGATCGGGCGGTGGATCCGGCACGGGATCCGCACGGGATCCGGCACGGGGCGGCCCGGGCCCCCGAGGGCGCGGGCCGTGCGCGAGGACGGCGCCGTGTGCGGGTGTCCCGGCCCCGGCCCGGTGCCGCGCGGGCGACCCGCCCTTCCCCCCCGTCCGGCCTCAGGCGCGCAAGGTCTTCTCCAGGTCCCTGGCCAGGGCCTCGGCCTGGTCCTCGGCCAGGGGGCGCTCGTCGAGCCCGGTGACGTAGAAGGCGTCCACGGCGTTGGCGCCGAGGGTGGAGACATGGGCGCTGCGCACCCGTACCGCGGAGTCCTCCAGGGCGCGGCCGATGCGGTGCAGCAGGCCGGGGGCGTCCTGGGCGCGGACCTCCAGGACGGTGGCCCGGTGCGAGCTGTCCGAGGCGACGCTGACCCGGGGCGGCGGGGCCACGGTCCCCCGGCGGCGCGGGTAGGCGGCGTCGCGTTCGGCGAGCCGTCCGGCGATGTTGAGGGAGCCGTCCAGGGCGCGCACCAGGTCGGCGCGGAGCCGGGCCGCCTGCGGCAGCGAGCCGTACTCGGCGGCGACCCGCCAGTTCAGCAGGAGCACCGGGCTCGCGCCGGCGTCCGGCGGCGAAGCGGACCCGGCGCTCGTCCCGGCCTCAGCGCTCGCGGCGTCGACCCCGGCGGCGTCACCGCCCCCGGCTTCCCCGGCCCGCCCGCCGTCCAGCTCCCCCGCCAGATCCAGCGCGCGCAGTTCCGCGGTGCGCACGGTCAGGCGGTGCAGGGCGAGGACCCCGGCGACCGCGGGGAGTACGCCGGGCTGTTCGGGCAGGGCGATGAGCAGTTCCACGCCGAGGGGTTCGGGGTCGGCGGCCTCGGCGGTGCCGGGTTCCTCCTGCTCGGTCTCGGGCCGGGCGTGCAGGGCAAGTACGGGTGCCCGGGTGCGGTGGGCCTCGACGGCGAGGCGCTCCTCCTCGGCGGTGGGCTCGGGGTCGGCGGTCGCGGCGGGGGCCCGGCCGCTGAGCACGGCGGCGACCCGGCCGGCCAGGTCGGTGACGAGGGAGGAGCGCCAGGCGGACCAGGCGGCGGGCCCGGTGGCGAGGGCGTCGGCCTCGGTGAGGGCGTGCAGCAGCTCCAGGGTGGAGGTGCTCTCGACGGCCTCGGCGACGGCCTCCACGGTGGCCGGGTCGTCCAGGTCCCGGCGGGTGGCCGTCTCGACGAGGAGCAGGTGGTGGCGGACCAGGGTGGCGAGGACGGCGGCGTCGGCGCGGTCGAAGCCGATCCGGGCGGCGACGTCGCGGGCGATGATCTCACCGGCCTCGCTGTGGTCGCCGGGCCAGCCCTTGCCGATGTCGTGCAGCAGGGCGGCGACCAGGAGCAGGTCGGGCCGGTGCACCCGGCGGGTCAGCTCGGCGGCCTGGACGGCGGTCTCCACCAGGTGGCGGTCGACGGTCCAGGTGTGGACGGCGTTGCGCTGCGGGCGGCAGCGCACCCGCTCCCAGTCGGGCAGCAGCCGGGTGACCAGGCCCTCCGCCTCCAGGGCCTCCCAGACCTCGACGGTGGGGCGGCCCGCGCCGAGCAGGGTCACCAGCTGTTCGCGGGCCTCGGCGGGCCAGGGCGCGGGCAGCGGCTTGGTGGCGGCGGCCAGGCGGCGTACCGCGTGCAGCGAGAGCGGCAGCCCGGCCTGGGCGGCGGCGGCCGCGGCGCGCAGCGGCAGCACCGGGTCGCGTTCGGGGCGGGCGGCGCGGGCGAGGACGACCTCGCCGTCCTGTTCGACGACGCCCTCGGCGAGCGGGGTGCGCTCGGGCACCGCCTTGCCGCCGCCGATGAGGGCGCGCAGCCGGGGGCGCACCGAGCGGGCGCGCAGTACCCGGCCGACCTCGCGCCAGGTGACGTCGCTGGCGTAGGAGATGGTGCGGGCGGCCTCGTAGACCTGGCGGAGCAGGGCGTCGGCGTCGAGCAGGCCGAGGGCCTCGGCCACCTGGTCCTGTTCCTGGAGGGCGAGCCGGTCGGTGGCGCGGCCGGTGGCCAGGTGGAGGGCGTCGCGTACGTCGAGCAGGCGGCGCCGGGCGTTGTCGAGTCCCTCGCGGGGGGCGTCGGCGAGCCAGGAGGCGGCGACGGCGCGCAGCGCGGTGGCGTCGCGCAGTCCGCCGCGGGCCTCCTTGAGGTCGCCTTCGAGGAGGTACTGCAACTCGCCCTGGCGGGCGGCGCGTTCGGCGCACAGCTCCTGGAGTTCGGGCAGGCGTTTGGGGGCCTGGTTGCGCCAGTCCGCGAGGACGGTGGTGCGCAGCGAGGCGGTGAGTCCGAGGTCGCCCGCGAGGTGGCGGGCGTCGAGCAGGCCGAGCTGGACCTTGAGGTCCTCGCCGGCGGTCCTGCGGGCCTCGGCGGGGGTGCGCACCGAGTGGTCGAGGTCGAGGCCGAGGTCCCAGACGGGGTACCAGATGCGGTCGGCAAGGGCGGCGAGGGCGCCCTGGTCGGCCTTGCCGTCGTGCAGCAGGACCAGGTCGAGGTCGCTGCGCGGGGAGAGTTCGCCGCGGCCGTAGCCGCCGACGGCGAGCAGGCTGACCCCGCGCAGCTGCCCGGCGGCGGAGGTGAAGAGCTGCTCCAGCCAGGCGTCGGTGAGCTTCGCGAGGGCGGCGCGGCGCGGCGGCCCCTGCTGTCCCTCCGCGGTGAGGAGGTGCAGCCGGGCCGCCGCGTAGCCGCCGGGTGGGGTGTCGTCGCCGGTCACGTCGTCCGCCGTCCTGCCGGTGTCTTCCGTACCTTCGTGCACACTCGTCACCCGGCGACTCCTGTCGGTTGTGTTCTCAGAGCGCGTCGGGGCCGCGCTCGCCGGTCCGTACCCGTACGGCTTCCTCGACGGGGACGGACCAGACCTTGCCGTCGCCGATCTTGCCGGTGCGGGCGGCCTTGACGACGACCTCGATCAGCTGCTCGGCGTCGTCGTCCTCGGCGAGGACCTCGATACGGATCTTGGGCACCAGGTCGACGGTGTACTCGGCGCCGCGGTAGACCTCGGTGTGGCCGCGCTGGCGTCCGTAGCCGCTGGCCTCGGTGACGGTGAGCCCGTGGACGCCGAAGGCCTGGAGGGCTTCCTTGATCTCGTCGAGCCGGTGGGGCTTGACGACGGCGGTGATGAGCTTCATGCGTCCACCTTCTTGTTCGGTGCGGCCGGGGCCGCGGGCGCCGCGGTGTTGCGGGAGGAGCTGCCGCCGCCCGCGCCGCTGAAGTCGTAGGCGGTCTCGGCGTGCTCGACCTGGTCGATGCCGAGGACCTCGTCGTCCTCGCTGACCCGCATGCCGATCGTCCTGTCGACGAGGAAGGCGAGGATCGCGGAGGCGACGAGCGAGTAGGCGAGGACGCCGCCGACTCCGGCGAGCTGCTTCCACAGCTGGTCGAAGGTGTGGTCGCCGTAGAAGACGCCGGCCGCGTCGGACTGGCCGCCGCCGGTGGCGAAGAAGCCGATGAGGACGGAGCCGACGATGCCGCCGACCAGGTGGACGCCGACCACGTCGAGGGAGTCGTCGTAGCCGAACTTGTACTTCAGGCCGACGGCCATGGCGCACAGCAGACCGGCGACGGCGCCGACGGCGATCGCGCCGAGCGGGGAGACGGAGCCGCCGGAGGGGGTGACCGCGACCAGTCCGGCGACCGCGCCGGAGGCGGCGCCGAGGGTGGTGCAGGCGCCGTGGCGGACCTTCTCGTAGAGCAGCCAGGCGAGCATGGCGGCGGCGGTGGCGACCTGGGTGTTGAGGAACATCAGCGCGCCGACGCCGTCGTCGTTGCCGAGCCAGGAGCCCGCGTTGAAGCCGAACCAGCCGAACCACAGCAGACCGGCGCCGAGCATCACGAGCGGCAGGCTGTGCGGGCGCATCGGGTCCTTCTTGAAGCCGACGCGCTTGCCGATGACGAGGATCACGCCGAGGGCCGCGGCACCGGCGTTGATGTGCACCGCGGTACCGCCCGCGAAGTCGATGACGCCGAGGTCGAAGGCCCAGCCGCCGGTGCCCCAGACCCAGTGCGCGACCGGGAAGTAGACGACCGTGGCCCACAGGGCGATGAACAGGGCCCAGGCGGTGAACTTCACCCGGTCCGCGAGGGCGCCGCTGATCAGGGCGGGGGTGATGATCGCGAACATCAGCTGGAAGACCGCGAAGACGTAGACCGGGATGGTGTAGCCGTCCCAGAGCTGGGTGAGGCCGATGCCGCTGAGGCCCACGTAGTCGGAGTCCCAGCCGAAGAGGCTGGCCTTGTCGGTGCCGAAGGCCACCGAGAAGCCGTAGAGCACCCAGAGGATGGTGATGATGCCCAGGCTGATGAAGCTCATCATCAGCATGTTGAGGGTGCTCTTGACGCGGACCATGCCTCCGTAGAAGAAGGCGAGACCCGGTGTCATGAGCATCACCAGGGCGGAGCAGAGCAGCATGAATCCGGTGTTGGCGGCAGACAGTTGCGGAGTGTCTGCGGCAAGCGTGATGCCTGGGGGCATCGGCGTCTCCTCGTCGTCGTACGGCCCGTTGCGGGGATGCCGGAGCGGATGTGAGCGGGCCGGTTATGACGTCAGAGAGTCGCGCGGCGCCGTTTCCGCCGATGCCGCTCGATGTTTCCCCGCAGTCACGAAGGCGCCACGGGTGTTACACGTGGATGAACTGGCACCGGGGGCCGCGGCGATCGTTATCGCGGCGCAACCTTCGCCGCCCGGACCGCAGCGGGTGCCCGCGCCACCGCGCCCCGGGCGGACCGCATACGAACGCCGCCCGCGGCCGCCATGTGACGAAACCTTGCATACGGACGCCCGGCGCGCACGCGGAGTGCGGCCGGGCGGGACCGGGTGGACGGGGGTGCGGCCTCAGACCGCCGCGGCGGTCTCGGGCAGGTGGAGCGCGAGGCGCTCGGTGAGCTGGGCGACCTCGGCGACCTCGCCGAAGTCCCGGAGCGCGGTGTCGACGGTCCTGCGGATCCGGGTGTTGACCCGCTCGGAGCGGATCTTGCCCGCGAGCGTGAGGGCCTCGCCCGCGAGCCGCGCCCCCTGCTCGGCCTCGCGCCGCAGCAGGTGCACGGTGGCCATGCCGATGAGGTTGAGCGCGTACGAGCGCTGGTGCTCCGGGTCCTGCCCGAAGAGTTCCACGGCGGTGGCCATGACCGGTTCGGCGAGCGAGGCGTAGGTGGGGCTGCGGCCCGCGACATAGGCGAGGTCGCGGTAGGAGTGGCCGTTCTCGCCGTGCAGTTCGGCGCGGGAGAAGAAGCGGATCCAGTCCGGCTCCGGCTCGCTGAGGTCGAGCACGTCCTCGAAGGTGTCCTCGGACATCCGCACCGCCCGCTTGCACTTGCCGGGCTGCCCCATCCCGGCGTAGGCGCGGGCCTCCATCGCGTAGAGCATGGCCTGGGTGCGCGGGCTCGCGCAGTCGCGGCTGCCGTACTGGGCGAGGTGGACCAGCTCCAGGGCGTCCTCGGGCCGGCCGAGGTGGATCATCTGCCGGCTCATGCTGGAGAGGATGTACGAGCCGAGCGGTCTGTCGCCGGCCTCCTTCGCGGCGTGCAGGGCGAGCACGAAGTACTTCTGCGCGGTGGGCTGAAGACCCACGTCGTAGCTCATCCACCCGGCGAGCTCGGCGAGTTCGGCCGCCACCTTGAACAGGCGGCGGGCGGTGGCGGCGGGCTGCGACTCCTGGAGCAGGTCGGTGACCTCGTGGAGCTGGCCGACGACGGCCTTGCGGCGCAGTCCGCCGCCGCACTGCGCGTCCCACTGCCGGAACATCACGGTGGTGGACTCCAGCAACTCCAGCTCGGGCGCGGAGAGTCGGCCGCCGCGCCGGGAGCCGCCGCCCTGGGGCTGCGCGGCGGCCGGGGCGAGCGAGCTGCCGGGGGCGGGCACCAGCCAGCGCTGCATCGGCTCGATCAGGGCGGGTCCCGCGGCCAGCGCGAGCGAGCTGCCGAGGAAGCCGCGGCGGGCGAGCATCAGGTCGCTGCGGGAGAACTCGCTCAGCAGGGCGACGGTCTGCGGGCCGGTCCACGGCAGGTCCACCCCGGCGACCGAGGGCGCCTGGTGGGTGGGGCGTAGCCCGAGGTCCTCCACGGCGACCACGCAGCCGAAGCGCTCGGAGAACAGCTCGGCGAGGATCTTCGGGATGGGCTCGCGCGGGTTCTCCCCGTCCAGCCAGCGGCGCACCCGGGAGGTGTCGGTGGAGATGTGGTTGGCGCCCAACTGCCGTGCCCTGCGGTTCACCTGGCGGGCCAGCTCGCCCTTCGACCAGCCGCTGCGCAGGAACCATGAGCCGAGCAGTTCGTTGGGACGCTTGTCCGCAGCCGTACCGCCCGCGCCGTTGCCGCTCACTGCGATGCCCCCATCCCTCGGGTTCCTCAAGGCCGCCCGCCACTCGCGCACTCGTGCCCGGTGCCACCGCGGCCCGTTGTCAGTGCCAAGCCCTACCAGAGTGCGAAGCGCCGCGGCTCCCGGTCCGAGGGGACGCCACCCGTCGAACAGGGGACCGACTTGCCGTTGGCATACCCGCGAACACGCGCAATCCCCGGGCCCGTGTACTCAAAGTAATCCTACGATCACCCCTCCAGCGAGGTCGATCCCTCAAACGCCACCATTCGCCACCCCCGCTGAACAACTCCCGTGAGTCCGCGCACGATTCACTTGACATAGGACAGACGAAAGGCTGCGGAGCGGTGCACACCGGGGCGCGCACCGCGCCACGCACCACCCCTCGTGCGACATCGCGCCGTCGCCGCGACGGCGCGCGGGACGGTCCACCCGCGCACGGGACACGCGCCGCCGCAGCCGGTCACGAGCCGCCCTGCCGCGTAACCCCCAGCGCGGCGGGCACGTTGGAGGAGGCATGGGCTTCACGATCGGCATCCGGGAGCGGCGCGCCAACTCCCGCCGCCGCGGCCGCACTCCGGACGTCACCGGCGTGGCCGAACTGACCGGCCTGTGGGGCTGGGACACGGTCCCCGGGGCGCGCGCGGCCGAGGGCCGGTGCTCCTGCGGCACCCCCGACTGCCCCTCCCCCGGCGCGCACCCCCTCGACTTCGCGCCGCTGGTGCCCGCGGGCGCCACCCTGGGTGAGGTCACCGAGGTCTGGGGCGCCTTCCCGGGCGCCGCGGTGATGCTGCCGGTGGGCCGGAGCTTCGACGTGATCGAGGTCGCCGAGACCGCGGGCCGCCGCGGTCTGGCCCGCCTGGAGCGGATGGGGCTGCCGCTCGGCCCGGTCGCGCTCACCCCGCAGGGCCGGGCGCAGTTCCTCGTCGCCCCCGGCGCCGCGGCCCAGCTCCCCACCCTGCTCTACCGCACGGGCTGGGACGACGCCGCCCTCGACCTGCGCGGCCTCGGGCCCGGCAGCCACATCACCGCCCCGCCCTGCGACCGCGGCGGCGCGGGCCCGGTGCGCTGGCTGCGCTCCCCCGCCCTCGCCGACGCCGCCCGCCGCCCGCCCGAGGCCCGCCTCCTGCTCGGCACCCTCGCCTATGTCGCCCACCGCCTCGCCGCCCAGGAGGCGGCGGGCTAGGTGTATTGATCACGAGCGTTGTTAACGCTGGTGGGGCTTGATCACGGCGAAGGCCCCCGTGTGTGGTGGAGGTGTCGAATCTTCACCGAACGCACGGAGGCCTTCGTGTCCCACCGTAATGCCCGGCTGACCGTCCACGGCAGGCGCCTGCTCATCACTCGTATCCGCGCGGGCCGCCCGGTCGCGCACGTCGCCGCGGAGATGGGCATCTCCCGGCCCACCGCCCACAAGTGGATCCGCCGCTGGCGGTCCGAAGGCGAAAGCGGGCTCCTGGACCGTTCCAGCCGCCCGCACACGACACCCCACCGCACCGCTTCCCACACCGAAGCCCGCGTCTGCCGCCTGCGGCAGGACCGCAAGCTCGGCCCCGCCCGCATCGGACCGGTCCTGGGCCTGCCACCCTCGACCGTGCACCGCATCCTTACCCGGCACGGCCTGAACCGCCTCGCCTTCCTGGACCGCCCCACCGGCCAGGTCATCCGCCGCTACGAACGCGACAGGCCCGGCGAACTGCTCCACGTCGACGTCAAGAAACTCGGCCGGATCCCCGACGGCGGCGGCCACAAAGCCCTGGGCCGCCAGGCCGGCCGGGCCACCCGCAGCAGCATGGGCTTCGACTACATCCACTCCGCCGTCGACGACCACTCCCGCCTCGCCTACAGCGAAATCCACCCCGACGAGAAGGCCACCACCTGCGCCGGCTTCCTGCACCGGGCCGCCGCCTTCTTCACCGCATCGGGAATTGACCGCATCGAGCGGGTCCTGACCGACAATGCCTGGTCCTACCGCAAGAGCCTCGTCTGGCAGCAGGCTCTGGCCGACCTGGGCGCGAGTCGCAAGCTCACCCGCGCCTACCGGCCCCAGACCAACGGCAAAGTCGAACGCTTCAACCGCACCCTGCTGGAGGAGTGGGCCTACCTGCGGCCCTACACCTCCAACGACGAGCGATCCGCAGCACTGGCAGACTTCCTCCACACCTACAACCACCACCGCTGCCACACCGCACTCGGCGGCCAACCACCCATCACCCGCGTCAACAACCCTGCGAGTCAATACAGCTAGGGCCCGTCGTACGGAAACGGCCCGGCCCCCGCGGAGGATCGCGGGGGCCGGGCCGTGTGGTGGCCGGAAAGCACCGGGCGGACTGGTCGGACCGGGCGGACCGGCCGGGGTGCCTCAGTCGCCGATCAGGGCGTCGACGAAGGCCTCCGGCTCGAAGGGCGCGAGGTCGTCGGCGCCCTCGCCGAGGCCGACGAGCTTGACGGGGACGCCCAGTTCGCGCTGGACGGCGACGACGATGCCGCCCTTGGCCGTACCGTCCAGCTTCGTCAGCACGATGCCGGTGATGTCGACGACCTCCGCGAAGACCCGTGCCTGCACCAGGCCGTTCTGGCCGGTGGTGGCGTCCAGGACGAGCAGCACCTCGTCGAGCGGGGCGTGCTTCTCGACGACGCGCTTGACCTTGCCCAGCTCGTCCATGAGGCCGGTCTTGGTGTGCAGGCGCCCCGCGGTGTCGATGAGGACGACGTCCGCACCGGTCTCGGCGCCCTCCTTGACCGCGTCGAAGGCGACCGAGGCGGGGTCGCCCGCCTCCGGGCCGCGGACGGTCAGCGCGCCGACCCGCTCGCCCCAGGTCTCCAACTGGTCGGCGGCGGCGGCCCGGAAGGTGTCGGCGGCGCCGAGCAGCACGATCTTGCCGTCGGCCACCAGGACCCGGGCGAGCTTGCCGGTGGTGGTGGTCTTGCCGGTGCCGTTGACGCCGACGACCATCACGATGCCCGGGGTGTCCAGCGGCGACTCGGTGTGCACGGTGCGGTCCAGGTCCGGGCCGACCAGGGCGAGCAGCTCCTCGCGCAGCAGGGTGCGCAGCTCGGCGGGGGTGCGGGTGCCGAGGACCCGGACGCGTTCGCGCAGCCGGTCGACGAGTTCGGTGGTCGCGGCGACACCGACGTCCGCGGTGAGCAGGGTGTCCTCGATCTCCTCCCAGGTGTCCTCGTCCAGGTGCTCCCGGGACAGGAGCGTGAGCAGCCCCTTGCCGAGGGCGTTCTGGGAGCGGGAGAGCCGGGTGCGCAGCCGTACCAGGCGGCCGGCGCTGGGCTCGGGCACCTCGATCGGGGTGGGCGCCTCGGCCTCGACGAGGTCCGGCGAGGGCTCGGCGCCCTCGGGCAGCCCGACCTCCTCGACGGTGCGGCGGGCTTCCGGGGCCGCGGTGCCGGCCTCGTCGCCGACCTGCGGTTCGGTGGGCGGGGCGGTGAGATCGGGGGTGGTGGGGGGCGCCTCGGGCGGGGGCAGCTGCTTCTTCCGGCGGCTGCCGACGACGAGCCCGCCGAGTGCGCCGAGCACGACGACGGCGATGACTACAGCAAGGATGACGGTTTCCATAACGCCACCCAGTATCGGCCATGGGCCCCCGGCCCGTGTGTGCCCCGCCGCCGCGGAGCGTCGCCACCCCGCGGCGCGGGTGCGCGGCGGGGTGGCGGGAGCGGGCCGGGGGGAGGGGGCGGCTAGCCCATCTCCTCCAGGGTCTTGCCCTTGGTCTCCTTCACGAACTTGAGCACGAAGGGGATCGAGAGCGCCGCGAACAGGCAGTAGATGACGTAGGTGACGGAGAGGTTCCAGTCGGCGAGCGAGGGGAAGCTCGCGGTGATGGCCCAGTTGGCGATCCACTGCGCGGAGGCGGCGACGCCGAGGGCGGCCGCCCGGATCCGGTTCGGGAACATCTCGCCGAGGAAGACCCAGACCACCACGCCCCAGGACAGGGCGAAGAAGAGGACGAACCAGTGGGCCGCGATCAGGGCGACCCAGCCCTGGGTCGCGGGCAGCTTGCCGTCCACCAGGTCGTAGGAGAAGGCCCAGGCCTCCAGGGCGAGGCCGATCACCATGCCGACCGAGCCGATCAGGGCGAGCGGCCTGCGGCCGATCCGGTCGACGAAGATCATCGCGATCACGGTGCCGATGATGTTGATGATCGAGGTGGTGAACGAGTAGAAGAAGGAGTCGCTCGGGTTGACGCCCACGGACTGCCACAGCGTCGAGGAGTAGTAGAAGGCGACGTTGATGCCGACCAGTTGCTGGAAGGCGGAGAGCCCGATGCCGACCCAGACGATCGGCTTGAAGAAGAAGCCCCCGCTGCCGAGCAGGTCCTTGAAGGTGGACTTGTGCTCGCGGTGCATGGCGGTACGGATCTCGGCGAGCCGCCCGTCCAGGTGGCTGCCCTCGCCCTCGACCTCGGCGAGCACCTCGCGGGCCTTCTCGTCCCGGCCCGCCGAGATGAGGAAGCGCGGGGACTCGGGGATCGCGAAGGACAGCAGCCCGTACAGGACGGAGGGGATGACCATCACGCCGAGCATGAGCTGCCAGGCCTCCAGGCCCATCAGCTTGCCGCGCTGGTCGCCGTCGGCGGCGTTCAGGATGCCCCAGTTGACGAGCTGCGAGACGGCGATGCCGATGACGATGGCGGCCTGCTGGAAGGAGCCGAGGCGGCCGCGGTAGGCGGGCGGTGCCACCTCGGCGATGTAGGCGGGGCCGATGACCGAGGCCATGCCGATCGCGAAGCCGCCGATGATGCGCCACATCGCGAGGTCCCAGAGCGCGAAGGGCAGCGCCGAGCCGACCGCGCTCACCGTGAACAGGACGGCGGAGATCTGCATGCAGCGGATACGGCCGATCCGGTCGGCGATACGGCCCGCGGTGGCGGCGCCGATCGCACAGCCGATCAGGGCGATCGCGATGACCTGGGCCAGGGTGCCGGAGCCGATGTCGTAGCGGTCGCGGATGGCCTCCACGGCACCGTTGATGACGGAGCTGTCGTAACCGAAGAGGAAACCGCCCATCGCCGCCGCGGCGGCGATGAAGATGACGTGTCCGAGGTGCTCGGACCCTCCTTGACTGCCGGCCCCCGACTGCGAGGCCTGCGAGGTGCTGGTCACGTGGTACTCCTCTGGCCGCGGCCCGCGCCACGGCGTGGGGGATGAACCCTTCCAGTGGTGCACAAGTTCCCTGTGCCCACCACCTGAAGGAATGAGGTACGCAGGAGACCTTATGTCTTCAAGTTTTTACGTCAAGGGGTGGGTTCGAGAAAGAAAGCCGCCGTAAAGGGACGAGGAGTGTTCAGGTGTCGAAGAGATGATGGGCTCAAGGAGTGGCCCCGGGCGGTTCAGCGCAGCCGCTGGCTGATCACCTTGGAGACCCCGTCGCCCTGCATCGACACCCCGTAGAGGGCATCGGCGACCTCCATCGTGCGCTTCTGGTGCGTGATCACGATGAGCTGGGAGGCCTCCTGGAGCTCCTGCATGATGCGGATCAGGCGCTGCAGATTGGTGTCGTCGAGGGCGGCCTCGACCTCGTCCATCACATAGAAGGGACTCGGCCGCGCCTTGAAGATCGACACCAGCATCGCCACCGCGGTCAGCGAGCGCTCGCCGCCGGAGAGCAGGGAGAGCCGCTTGACCTTCTTGCCCGGCGGCCGGGCCTCGACGTCGACGCCGGTGGTGAGCATGTTCTCCGGGTCGGTGAGGATCAGCCGGCCCTCGCCGCCGGGGAAGAGCCGCGAGAAGACGCCCTCGAACTCGCGCGCGGTGTCCCGGTAGGCCTCGGTGAAGACCTGCTCCACCCGCTCGTCGACCTCCTTGATCACCTGCAGCAGGTCGGCCCGGGTCTTCTTCAGGTCCTCCAGCTGCTCGGAGAGGAACTGGTGCCGCTCCTCCAGGGCCGCGAACTCCTCCAGGGCCAGCGGGTTCACCTTGCCGAGCTGCTGGTAGGCGCGCTCGGCGGACCTCAGCCGCTTCTCCTGCTCGGCGCGGACGAAGGGCCGGGGCCGGTTGCGCGGGTGCTCCGGGTCCTCGGGCAGCTCCTCGCCCTCGGCGGGCGGGGAGGGCGGCACCGGCTGCCCGGGCCCGTACTCCGCGACCAGGCCCGCCGGTTCGACACCCAGCTCCTCCAGGGCCTTGGTCTCCAGCTGCTCGATCCGCATCCGCTTCTCGGCGCCGAGGACCTCGCCGCGGTGCACCGAGTCGGTGAGCTTGTCCAGCGCGGACTTCAGGTCGCGGCCCCGGCCGCGGGCGGTGGCGAGCTCCTGCTCCCGGGCGCCCTTGGCCCGCTCGGCGAGCGCCCGCTCGGCCTCGGCGCGGGCGAGCGAGACCTCGACATGGGCGAGCAGCTGCCGCGCGCCGGAGGCGACCGCCCCGGCGACCTCGGCCTCGTGCCGCATCCGGGCCCTGCGCTGCTCGGCCCTGGCCCGCGCCTCCCGTTCGGCGCGCGCGGCGCGGTCCAGTCCGTCGGCCCGCCCGGCGAGCCCCTTGACCCGCTCCTCGTGGGTACGGACCTGGAGCCGCGCCTCCATCTCGGTCTGCCGGGCGTTGGCCCCGTCGGCGGCGAGCCGGTCCCGGGCGGCGGTGTCGGGCTCCTCGTCCTCGCCGAAGGGGGAGGTCTCCTCGGCCACGGCCAGGCGTTCGGCTAGCTCCTCGGCCTCGGTGGCCGCCCGCTCGTAGGCCTCCTGCGCCCGGTCCGCGGCGGCGGCCGCGCGCTCGGCCTCGCCCGCGGCGCCCCGGGCCTGACCGCCGAGCCGCCCGAGCTCCTTGGCCACGGCGGACTTCTCGCGGTCGGCGGCCCGCCTGCGCTCGCCCAGCTCCTCGACGAGCGCGGCGGCGGCCCGGCGCTCCTCGCCCGCGCGCTCCTTCTGCGCGGCGAGCTCCTCGCACCGCAGGGCCAGCTCCTCCAGACGGGCCGCGGCCTCGTCCACGGAGGCCTGCACCTCCAGCAGGCTCGGCGCTCCCGCGGAGCCGCCCTGGGCGAAGTGCGCGCCGAGCAGGTCGCCCTCGGCGGTCACCGCGGTCAGTTCCGGGTGGGCGCGGACCAGGTCCTCGGCGTCCTCCAGGGTGGGTACGACGACCAGTCCGGCGAGCAACCGCCGTACCGCGGGCAGCAGTTCGGCAGGGGCGCGGACCAGGTCGGCGGCGTAGGCGAGGCCCTCGGGGCGGGCGGTGCCATCGGGTCCCGCGGCGTCGGCGAGCAGGAGGGCGGCGCGGCCCGCGTCCTGTTTGCGCAGCAGCCTCAGGGCGTCGGCGGCGCTGGCGGGACCGGCCACCGCGATCGCGTCGGCGGCGGCGCCGAGCGCGGCGGCCAGCGGCACTTCATGGCCGGGGCTGACGCTCAAGAGCCCGGCGGCGGGGCCGAGGACGCCGGTGAGCTGGTCCTTGGCGTCGAGGAGCGCGCCGGTGCCGTCCTTGCGGCGCAGCCCGAGGGCGAGCGTCTCGTGCCGGGCGGCGAGCGCGGCCCGGGAGCGGTCGGCCTCGGCGGCGGCCTCCCGCGCGGCCGAGAGCGCGGACTCGGCCTCGGCGAGCGCCGCTCTGGCGCCCTCGTGCCGGGCGGCGAGTTCGGTGTCGTCGGCGTCCAGCCCGTCGACCTCGGCCTGCAGCTGCTCGTACTCCTCCTGGGCGGTGACCGCGCGCTGCTGCGCCTCGTCGCGGGCGGCGGCCAGCCGCTCGATCTCCTGCTGGGCCGAGGCGGCGCGCGAACGGGCCGCCCCCGCCTGCGCGTTGAGCCGGGCCAGGCCCTCCCTGCGGTCGGCGATGGCGCGGGCGAGGTCTTTCAGGCGGCGTTCCTCGGCGGCGAGTTCGCGTTCCAGCTCGGCGCGGTGGGAGACGGTGTCCTCCAGGGCGCGTTCGGCGGCCTCCAGGGCGGCTTCGAGTTCGGCCTCCTGCTCGCGGATCCGGGCGGCCTCGCGCTCCAGGTCCTCCGGGTCCCGGCCGCGGCGCTCCTCGGGGGGCGCGCCGGTGGCGCTCTTGACCCGGGCGTCGGCGAGGCTGACGGTGCCGCGCACCCGCTCGGCGAGCTGGGAGAGTTCGTACCAGGTCTGCTGGGCCCGCTGGAGCCGCGGGGCCAGGCGCCGGACCTCGTCCTCCAGCTGGGCCTCGCGGTGGAGCGCGGCCTTCAGCTCGGCCTCGGTGGCCTCCTTGCGCTCTTTCAGGGCGGCCTCGTCGGCGACCTCGGTGCGCAGCGCCTCCTGGAGGCCGACGAGGTCGTCGGCGAGCAGCCGAAGCCGGGCGTCGCGCAGATCGGCCTGGATGACGGCGGCCCGGCGGGCGACGGCGGCCTGCCGTCCGAGCGGCTTGAGCTGGCGGCGGAGTTCGTCGGTGAGGTCCTGCACGCGGGCGAGGTTGGCCCCCATCGCGTCCAGCTTCCGCAGCGCCTTCTCCTTGCGCTTGCGGTGCTTGAGGACGCCCGCGGCCTCCTCGATGAAGGCGCGGCGGCCCATCGGATCGGCGTGCAGTACGGAGTCGAGCTGGCCCTGGCCGACGATGACGTGCATCTCGCGGCCGATGCCGGAGTCGGAGAGGAGTTCCTGGATGTCGAGGAGGCGGCAGGTGTCTCCGTTGATCTGGTACTCGCTGCCGCCGTTGCGGAACATGATCCGCGTGATGGTGACCTCGGCGTACTCGATGGGCAGGGCGCCGTCGGAGTTGTCGATGGTCAGCGAGACCTCGGCGCGGCCGAGCGGGGGGCGCCCGGTGGTGCCGGCGAAGATGACGTCCTCCATCTTGCCGCCGCGCAGGGACTTGGCGCCCTGTTCGCCCATGACCCAGCTCAGCGCGTCGACGACGTTCGACTTGCCGGAACCGTTCGGTCCGACGACGCAGGTGATGCCCGGCTCGAATCTCAGCGTCGTGGCCGAGGCGAAGGATTTGAAGCCGCGCAGGGTCAGGGCCTTGAGGTGCACGCCGCTGGACTCTACCTCCCCGGTCCGCCGCGGCACCGCCCGCTCGAAGCCGCCGGGGCGCGTCGACGCGCCTGCCTGCGATGTCTCAGCGGGTGAACACGCGGTTTCACTGTCCTAGGTGGAGGGCACATGACAGATGACGAAAGGGGCTCGGGGAGCCCGTCCCGCGCGAACGGGGGCCGGACACAAAGCAGAAGGGACGCCGAAGCGTCCCTTGCGGTTTCGAGCGAGGGGCTGCCGGGACGGCAGCCCGATCGATGGGTAAGCAGGGATCGTCAGGTGAGCGCAGGCTCGGCCTGGGATACGTCGATGCCCTCGAGGAGCGGGTCGCCGTGCGATGCGGCAGCCGCCAGCGCGTCGTTCTCGGCCTGGATCCGTCCGAGCTCGGATTCCAGATCCTGGACACGCTGCTGGAGCCTTCGCATCTCGGCGAGGAGTCGCGGGTCGGAGCCGCCGACGTAACCGAGAAGCGCCTTTGCCATGATGGATGGTCCTCCACAATGAGTGACCGACCGATGCGGTGGGGTCGTGGTCGTGGTCGTGAGGGAAATCGCTGCCCCGGCCTCGGCATGCTCGTTGTTGCGGGCTCTTTTCACATGCCGAACGACCAAGGTGCGCGGGGACTTCCAGAGTCTCACCAAAAAGTTTGACGGTCAACACGATCACGGCCCGTATCGGCGGGCGGCCGGGGTGTCAGCGCACGGAATGTGCGGCACCGCTTGCCGGGCGCAACCCTCTGCACGGCGGGCGTCTGGAGATCATTTTTGCTCGCGGCGCGCCGTCGGGCAAGACCCTTTCGGCAATCACCTGGGAATTTCTGCGCGCCGGGGCCGCCGGCAGCGCCCCGGCGGCAGCTCAGGCCGGTTCCCCGCGGCTTCCCCTCAGCGAATCGCGAAGCTCTCGTAACCGCCCCGCGGGGTGTCCCAGATCTCAGTGACGCCCGCGACCTTCCCGGGTGTGTCGCCCGCGCGGAGCCAGTCGAGCAGGTGTTCGCAGCCTTCGCGGGGCCCCTCGGCGACCACCTGGACCCGGCCGTCGTCCAGGTTGAGAGCAAAGCCACTCAGCCCGCCGATCTCCAGCGCCCGCGCCCTGGTGAACCAGCGGAAACCCACGCCCTGCACGCGGCCCCGCACCCAGGCGGTGAGCCGGACTTCTTCCGTCATGGCTGCACGCTAACCGCCCGGCCGCTCTCGGAGCACACCCGTACCGCCTCCCATGGGGTACCGTCCCCCTCCAATAAGTCTCACTCGATTGGGTGAATTCCCCTCAAGGGGGGCGCTGGAGGAGAAAGGGCCGGAGTATGGGACGCCATCGGAAGAAGGGCTCCGTGCCCGTGCGTACGGGACTGCTGGGCGCCTCCGCCGCGGTGGCGGCGGGCGTGGTGGCCCTGGCCACCGGTGTGCTCCCCGCCGACAGCCTCCACCTCACCTCGGACGGCGGCCACGAGACGGTGGGCGCCGACCGGAGCCCCTCGGGCCTGCGCACCCAGACCGGCGCCGAGCTCCCGCCGTGGGCGCGGGCCGGCACCGGATCCGCGAGCCCCTCCGACACCCCGGCCAAGGGTTCCGGCAAGCCCGAGCCGCGCCCGGAGCGGAGCGGCCACGAGAGCGCCGAGCCGAAGAAGAGCCCGCGCCCCGAGCGGACGGCCACCCCCGAGAAGTCCACCGCCCCCAGCAGGACGGCGGCCCCGCGCAAGACCACGGCCCCGGAGAGGACCACGGCCGCGCCCCGGCCGACGCGCACCAGCGAGCCCCCGGCCTCCCCCTCCCCCGGCGGGGACCCGGAGACCCAGGTGCTCAACCTGGTGAACGAGGAGCGGGCCGCGGCGGGCTGCTCCCCCGTCAAGCCGGACGCCGAACTGGCCGCCCTCGCCGAGAACTTCAGCAAGGACATGGACGCCAGGGACTTCTTCGACCACACCGACCCGGACGGCGACACCCCCTGGGACCGCGCCGAGCAGGCGGGCATATCCGGGCTCGGCGGCGAGAACATAGCCCGCGGCCAGGCGGACGCGGAGGCGGTCATGGACTCCTGGATGAACAGCGAGGGCCACCGCGCCAACATCCTCAACTGCGAGTTCACCCGGCTCGGCGTCGGCGCCCACTTCGGCGACGGCGGGCCGTGGTGGACCCAGGACTTCGGGTACTGAGCGGCACGTCCCCGTCGTCGGGCGCGCGGTGTCGGCACCGGCCAACCGCCGTGCCGCGCAAGGAGATTGACGCCCTCTCAGCCGGAGCCGCCAACTCACCGCCGAGCCCCGCTACTTCACATGACGGTGGCCCAACCCCTCAGGCCGGTACCGCCCGTGGTGCCCGCTGGCAGCGGGGGCAGAAGTAGCTGGAGCGGTTCATCCAGGGGCGGCGGCGCATCGGGGTGCCGCAGCGGCGGCAGGGTTCGTCCTCGCGGCCGTAGGCGTCGAGCGAGCGGTCGAAGTAGCCGGACTCGCCGTTCACATTGACGTAGAGGCTGTCGAAGCTGGTGCCGCCGACGTCGAGCGCGGCGGTCATCACCTCCCGTACGTGGCCGAGGAGTTCGGCCGACTTGGGGCGGGTGAGGGTGGCGGTCGGCCGGTCGTAGTGGAGCCTGGCGCGCCACAGGGCCTCGTCCGCGTAGATGTTGCCGACGCCGCTGATCAGGGACTGGTCGAGCAGGGCGCGTTTGACGGTGGTGCGGCGGCGGCGCAGCGCGGTGTGGAAGGACTCCTCGTCGAAGTCCGGGTCGAGCGGATCGCGGGCGATGTGGGCGATGACCTCGGGCAGTCCCTCCGCGGTGTTCTCGTGCAGCGAGAGGCCGCCGAAGGTGCGCTGGTCGACGAAGCGGAGTTCGGTGCCGAGCGCGTCGGCGAAGCGGATGCGGATCCGCAGGTGCTTCTCGTCGGGGGCCGCCTCGGTCTTCACCAGGAGCTGTCCGCTCATGCCGAGGTGGGCCAGTACGGAGAAGCCGGCGTCCTCGACCGGCAGCCACAGGTACTTGCCGCGCCGGTGCGGGGCGGCGAAGGTGACCCCGCCGAGGCGGCGGGCGAAGTCCTCGCCGCCCGCGAGGTGGCGGCGTACCGCCCGCGGGTGCAGCACCTCGGCGCTCGCCACCGGGCGGTGGGCCACCCAGCGCGCGAGTCCGCGGCGTACGACCTCGACCTCGGGCAGCTCGGGCACTCTCTGTCTCCTTCGCGGGGCGGGCCACGGTCCTTCGCGGGGTGGGCCGCAGACGAGAGTGCCCGCTCCCCGGCGGACCGGGGCGCGGGCACCTGCGTTTCGTCCGGCTCAGGCCGGGGCGGAGCCCGTCGCCGGGGAGTCGGCCCCGGACGGGGGCTGCTGCTCCTCGGCGGCCTCGGCGGCCGCCGCCTTCACCCGTGCGTCGGCGTCGGCGCGGATGGCGCGCCAGGCCGACTCGGCAGCCTGCTGCTCTGCTTCCTTCTTGCTGCGGCCAGTGCCGGTGCCGTACGAGACGCCTCCGACGCGGGCGGCAGCTGTGAAGGTCTTCTCGTGGTCGGGGCCGGTCTCCGAGACCAGGTACTCGGGCACGCCGAGCCCCTCGGTCGCGGTGAGTTCCTGGAGGCTGGTCTTCCAGTCCAGTCCGGCACCGAGGTTGGAGGACTTCTCGATGAGCGGGTCGAAGAGCCGGTGCACCAGCTCCGCCGCCGCGTCGAGTCCCTGGTCGAGGTAGACCGCGCCGATCACCGCTTCGAGGGTGTCGGCGAGGATGGAGGCCTTGTCCCGGCCGCCCGTGCCCTCTTCACCGCGGCCGAGCCGGATGAAGGAACCGAGTTCGAGCCCGCGGCCCACCTCCGCCAGCGCGCGCGAGTTGACCACCGCGGCCCGCAGCTTGGCCAGTTGGCCTTCGGGCAGATCGGGGTGGGTGCGGTACAGCGTGTCCGTGACCACCAGGCCGAGCACGGAGTCCCCGAGGAACTCCAGGCGCTCGTTGGTGGGCAGGCCGCCGTTCTCGTACGCGTAGGAACGGTGGGTCAGCGCGCGCACCAGAAGGGCGGACTCGAGCCGATAGCCGAGCCGCCCTTCCAGAAGCGTGTGGGACGAGGCCGTGTCCGCCGCTGCGCTCCCACCGGAGCGAGGGGCGTTCTTCCGGGTTTCCCGGGTTTCCGACACTGTGCCTCTCACCAGCCGCTCAGACCTCGAGGACCTGGCGCTTGTTGTAGGTGCCGCAAGCGGGGCAGGCGATGTGCTGCTGCTTGGGCTCACGGCAGCGCTCGCACGCGACCAGGGTGGGGACCGCAGCCTTCCACTGCGACCGGCGGTGGCGCGTGTTGCTGCGCGACATCTTCCGCTTCGGAACAGCCACGGCTACTTCTCCTGCTTCTCGGCGGCGGGTCCCGACTCGGGTCCCTCACCGCTCATCTCGTCCTTCTCGCCGTCCCGGGTGGTTCCGGCGAGTCCCTGCAGTGCCGCCCAACGGATGTCGACGGCGTCGTGGTGGTGGTCCGGATCGTCCGCGAGCCTGACTCCGCACTCGGAGCACAGTCCCGGGCAGTCCTCCCGGCACACCGGCTGCATCGGCAGTGCGAGCACCACCGCATCCCGCAGCACGGGTTCGAGGTCGAACATGCCGTCCTCGAGGAAGAGCCTGTCCTCGTCCTCCTCGTCCTCGGCCGGGTCCGGGTCGGATCGTGCGATCCCACGGCCCCGCTCGTCGGCGTCAGGGTACGAGAACATCTCCTGGAAGTCCGCTTCGACGTCGAGTCCGAGCGGCTCCAGACACCTTACGCACTCCGCCTCGGCCGTGGCACGGGCGGTGCCGGTGACGAGCACACCTTCCATGACGGACTCCAGGCGGAGGTCGAGTTCCACCGGGGCGCCTTCCGGCACCTGTACGACGCCCTCGATACCGAAGGGCGCCTCACCGCCCGGGGCGTCGACGGTCCGGTCAAGACGCTGGAGCGCGCCGGGACGCCGACCCAGCTCATGTGTGTCGAACACGAGCGGGTTGCGGTGGTCAAGGCGGGCGTTCGCGGCCATTCCTGCTGTCGGTCCTCAGAACTCGGTGGGGTGCTGCACGGCCCAGGCCCGTCGGAACGGGCGAGCCTCGTACAGCGGTGATCGGCGCACGGCGCGGGGCGCGCGTGACCGAAGAGCCAGGATACTTGACCTTTCGCCCACGGCCCAATCCGGTCCCCGAAGCATGCTCGGGGGCCGCCGGCGGCGGCCGGTCCGGGCGGTCGGGGCCCGGGGTCAGCGGCCCTGTTCGTACTGGCGCAGCTGCTCCGCCGAGATCATCCCGGTGTCGAAGAGGCTGGTCTCGTCCAGGGCGGTGGGCTCCTGCGGGGCCTGGGGGTGGCGGCTCTGCGGGTAGCCGTGCTGTGGGTCGTAGGCGGCCGGATCGTAGCCCTGGCCGAGGGGGTCCTGGCCCTGGAGCGGGTCCTGCGGGTAGGGCTGGGGCGGGTAGCCGCCCTGGGCGTAGGGGTCCTGCTGCTGCGGGTAGCCGTAGGCGTCCGGCTGGGCGTAGGGCTGCTGGTAGCCGCCGTAGGGATCC
The DNA here is from genome assembly GCF_025643355.1 of Streptomyces sp. SCSIO ZS0520. Classification (NCBI taxonomy): domain Bacteria; kingdom Bacillati; phylum Actinomycetota; class Actinomycetes; order Kitasatosporales; family Streptomycetaceae; genus Streptomyces; species Streptomyces sp. SCSIO ZS0520. The sequence continues at coordinate 1,798,511 of NZ_CP092644.1, forward strand.
TGCTGCTGGTAGCCGTACGGGTCCTGGGCGGCGTAGGCCCCGGTCTGGGCGGCGGCCTCCTGGGCGGCCGGGGCGTAGGACGGCTGCTCGGGTTGGGCGAAGGGCGTCGGGGACGGGGGCGGCGGGACCGCCGCGGGCGGCTCGGGGGCGGCGGGGGCGGCCGGTGCCGCGGCGGGTCCGGCGAGGCCCGCGAGGTAGTCCGAGTCGGTGGTGTGGCCGCCCTCGGCGCCCAGCTCCGCGAGGGCGCCGAGCTCGTCGGTGGCGACCCTGCCGTGCAGCTTCTGGCGGCCGCGGCCGACCGCCTCCAGGGTCTTGGCGAGCACCGCCTCGAAGGCGCCGAGCTTCACGTCCACATAGGCGTCGGCGCGCTGCCGCAGCGTCTCGGGGTCCTGGCTGCGCTCGGGGGCCTCGGCGTAGTCGGGGTCCTCGTAGCCCTGTTCGCCGCCGGGCTGGGCGCCGAGCAGCTTCTCGCGGCCGCGGCCGACCGAGCCGAGGGTCTTGGTGAGCACGACCTCGAAGTTGGCCAGCTTGGAGTCGACGTAGTCGTCGGCCTCGGCGCGGACCTCCTCGGCCTCCCGGCGGGCCTCGGCGAGGATGCGCTCGGCCTCGTCCTGGGAGTGCCGGGCGATCTCGGTGCCGGAGACGAGGGAGCCGCGTTCGGCGCGGGCGGAGGCGAGGATGCGCTCGGCCTCCTGGCGGGCCGCGGCGACCATCTGGTCCCGGTCGCCGATCAGCTCCTGCGCCTGGGCCAGCGAGCCGGGCAGCGCCGCGCGGACCTCTTCGAGCTGCGCGAGCAGCTCGGCGCGGTTGACCACGCAGGAGGCCGACATGGGCATGGACCGGGCGCCTGTGACTGCGTCGACGATCTCGTCGAGCTTCTTCTGCACGTCCACCGTGTGCTCGCCACTCTCTTGCCTTGACGGGAGTCCCTTGACGGGAGTCGGACGCCCCCGGGTCGCGGGAGACGGACGCTCACGACTGTACGGCCTGGCGCGGGCCCGCCGACACCGTCTGACGGGCCCTCAGGCGCCGGACGGCTCCCGCCCCTAGGTGCGGCCGAGGCGCCGGTTCAGGGCGCCGAGCACCTGCGGGGGCACCAGGTGGGCGACGTCGCCGCCCCAGTTGGCGACCTCCTTGACCAGCGAGGAGGAGAGGAAGCTGTAGGTCGGGTTGGTCGGCACGAAGAGCGTCTCGACTCCGGAGAGGCCGTTGTTCATCTGGGCCATCTGGAGTTCGTAGTCGAAGTCGCTGACGGCGCGCAGGCCCTTCACGATGGCCGGGATGTCGCGCTGCTTGCAGAAGTCCACGAGCAGTCCGTGGAAGGACTCGACCTCGACGTTGCCGAACTCGGCGGTGACCTCGCGGATCAGCTCGATCCGCTCCTCGACCTCGAAGAGGCCCTTCTTGGACTGGTTGATCATCACCGCGACGTGCACGACGTCGTACAGCCGGGAGGCTCGGGAGATGATGTCGAGATGTCCGTTGGTGATGGGGTCGAACGACCCAGGACAGACGGCGCGGCGCAACTGAAGTCCCTCGCTCTCCGATGTCATGAGGCGTCTGTGCGTCCGGGGACGGTCACAGCGGCGGCGCGACCGTACCAAAACGTTCCCTCGCCGTAGCGGCGGGAGCGCAGTTCCTCGAAGCCCTCCGGCCAGGTGTAGGGGCCGCCCCGGGTGCTGCGCTCCACGGTGACCAGCGCGTCCTCGGTGAGCCAGCCGCCCGCGCGCAGTGTGATCAGGATCTCCCGCAGTTCCGTGTCGGGCACCGCGTAGGGGGGGTCCAGGAAGACCAGTCCGTACGGTTCCCCGGGGGCCGGGGCCGCCACGATCTGCTCCGCCCTGCCCGCCCTGACCTCGGCGCCGGGCAGGCCGAGCGCGCGGACGTTCTCCCGCAGGGTGCGCACCGCCCGGGCCTCGGACTCGACGAGCAGGCAGTGCGCGGCGCCGCGGGAGAGCGCCTCCAGGCCGACCGCGCCGGAACCGCCGTAGAGGTCGAGGACGCGCTCGCCCTCGAAGCCGCCGCCGAGCAGCGAGGCCCAGGTGGAGAAGAGGCCCTCGCGCGCGCGGTCGGAGGTCGGACGGGTGCCGTTGCCCGGCGGTACGGCGAGTCGGCGTCCACCGGCCCGGCCGGCGATCACGCGGGTCATCGGAGCCCTTCGTTCTTCTGCTCGTTCTGCGGGGGGGTCGGGTCGGCCAGGTTGTTCAGGGTGGCCGGATTCCGGGTTCCTCCCGCGTACGGGCGGTCCCGGCTCGTACGCGGTGCTCTTCCACGATAGGCGGCGGGGGCGGGGCGGCCACCCCTGTCCCCCTGCGCTCAGCCCTTGTCGAGGTACTGCTCGCGCTCCTCGTCGAGCAGGGCGTCGAGGGCGGTGCGCAGCCCCGGATAGCCCTGGAGCTCCGGGTCCTCGGCGACCAGGGCGCTCGCCTCCTGCCGCGCCTCGGCGATGATCTCCTCGTCCTCGATGACGGCGAGGACCTTGAGGCTGGAGCGCACCCCGGACTGGGCCTGGCCGAGCACATCGCCCTCGCGGCGCTGTTCGAGGTCGATCCGGGAGAGCTCGAAGCCGTCCAGGGTGGCGGCGACCGCGCCGAGCCGGGCCCGGGCGGGGCTCGCCTCCGGCATCTCGGTGACCAACAGGCAGAGCCCGGGCGCGGAGCCCCGGCCGACCCGGCCGCGGAGCTGGTGCAGCTGGGAGACGCCGAAGCGGTCGGCGTCCATGATGACCATGGCGGTGGCGTTGGGGACGTTCACCCCGACCTCGATCACGGTGGTGGCCACCAGGACGTCGCTCTCGCCCGCGGCGAAGCGGCGCATCACCGCGTCCTTGTCCTCGGGCGGCATCCTGCCGTGCAGGATCTCCACCCGCAGGCCCTTCAGCGGGCCCGCGGACAGCTCGGCGGCGACCTCGACCACCGCGAGCGGCGGGCGCTTCTCCGGGTCCTCGGCGGCGGACTCCTTGCCCTTGGCGCCGTCCTTGCCGCCCTTCGGGGCCGCCTTCTCGTCCTCGCCGTCGCCGATGCGGGGGCAGACCACGTACGCCTGGTGGCCCTGGCGGACCTCCTCGCGGACCCGCTCCCAGGCGCGGGCGAGGAAGTGCGGCTTGTCCTGGGCGGGCACCACATGGCTCGCGATCGGTGAGCGCCCGGCGGGGAGCTGGTCCAGGACGGAGGTCTCCAGGTCGCCGAAGACGGTCATGGCGACGGTGCGCGGGATGGGGGTGGCCGTCATGACGAGCAGGTGCGGCGGCTGCTTGCCCTTGCCGCGCAGGGCGTCGCGCTGCTCCACGCCGAAGCGGTGCTGCTCGTCCACCACGACCAGGCCCAGGTCGTGGAACCGCACCTTGTCCTCGATCAGCGCATGGGTGCCGATGACGATCCCGGCCTCGCCGGTGACCAGGTCCAGCAGGGCCTGGCGGCGGGCGGCGGCGCCCATCGAGCCGGTGAGCAGCACGACCTTGGTGGACTTCTCGGCCGCGCCGAGGGTGCCGCCCTCGGCCAGCTCGCCCATCATCTCGGTGATCGAGCGGTGGTGCTGCTGGGCGAGCACCTCGGTCGGGGCGAGCATCGCGGCCTGGCCGCCCGCGTCGACCACGGCGAGCATGGCGCGCAGGGCGACCAGGGTCTTGCCGGAACCGACCTCGCCCTGGAGCAGCCGGTGCATGGGGTGGTCGGTGGCGAGGGCGGCGAAGATCTCCGCGCTGACCGTCCGCTGGCCCTCGGTGAGGGTGAAGGGCAGACGGGCGTCGAAGGCGTCGAGGAGGCCGTCCGGGCCGGGGATCCGGGCCACGGCGGGCAGTTGGCTCTCGTCGTGGCGGCGGCGGGCGAGGGCGACCTGCAGGACGAAGGCCTCGTCCCATTTGAGGCGGGCGCGGGCCTGCTCGATGTCGGCCTTGGTGCGCGGCCGGTGGATCTTCTCCAGGGCCTCGGGCAGCGGCAGCAGTCCGCGCCCCTCGCGCAGCGCGGGCGGCAGCGGGTCCAGGGCCTCCTGGGCGCTGGGCAGCACCGCGTCCACCGCCTTGGCGATCTTCCAGGATTCCAGCTTCGCGGTGGCCGGGTAGAGCGGGATGAGGGCGCCCGCCCAGCTGTCCACCGCGTCCTCGGCTCCTTCGCCGCGCAGCAACTGGTAGGCGGGGTGGGCCAGTTGCAGCTTGCGGTTGAAGACGGAGACCTTGCCCGCGAACATCGCCCTGGTCCCCGGCAGCAGGTCCTTGTGCGGCTTGTGCACCCCGCGGCCGAAGAAGACCAGCTGGAGCTGTCCGCTGCCGTCGGTGATGACGACCTCAAGGCGCTGCCCGCGGCCGGAGTTGAAGGTGAGGATCCGGGCGGTGGCGACCTGGGCGACCACGGTGACGTGCTCGTCGAGCGGGAGTTCGGCGAGCCGGGTCAGCTCGCCGCGCTCGGCGTAGCGCCGGGGGTAGTGGTGCAGGAGGTCGCCTGCGGTGTGCATGTCGAGTGCCTCGGCCATCACCTTCGCGGTGGCGGCGCCGAGGACCTTCTTCAGGGGCTGTCGCAGCGGCTGGGGCTGCGCTTCTTCGGGCACGGACACGCCCCCCATTGGACACCACGGCACCGACAACGCCCGGCAACCGGGGCACCGGCCCCGGCCCGGCGCCGCCCGGCCGCACCGGCAGCCGCCCGGCCGCGCGGCACGGCCGCCCCAACCCCCGTACGCCGTACGGGAGTCGGCCGCGCACCCCGCGAGCGGGCGGCCGACCACCCTCCGCAGCACGGCAGTTACCCGATGATCGGCTGGTCACAAGGCTGACCGGCGGCCTAGGATGACGCACTCCCCCCGCAGCCGCCCGCGGTTCCCACCGGAACCGCCCGACCCGCGCCGCCCCTCCCCCACCGGCGAAGCGAGCATGGACCCTTCGACATTGCCGACACCGCCGACACCGCCGTCGCCGCACTCCTTCCAGGTCGACCTGCGCGGCCTGGTGGACCTGCTCTCCCACCACCTCTACTCCAGCCCCAAGGTCTATCTGCGCGAGCTGCTGCAGAACGCCGTCGACGCCCTCACCGCCCGCCTCGCCGAGGAGCCCGGCGCCCCGGCCCGGGTGCGGCTCTACGCCGAGGAGGGCGCCCTGCGGGTGGAGGACACCGGCATCGGCCTGACCGAGGCGGATGTGCACAGCCTGCTCGCCACCATCGGGCGCAGCTCCAAGCGGGCCGACGGTCTTGAGGCCGCGCGGGAGGGACAGGCCGGATTCCTCGGGCAGTTCGGCATCGGGCTGCTCGCCTGCTTCGTGGTCGCCGACCGCATCCGGGTGGTCAGCCGCAGCGCCCGCGAGCCCGGGGCGCCCCCGGTGGAGTGGACCGCGAGCGACGACGGCTCGTACACCGTGCGCACCCTCGACGAGGCCGCGCGCCCCGAACCGGGCACCACCGTCCACCTGGTGGCCCGCGGCGACACCCGCGAATGGCTGACCGAGGACCGGGTGCGCGCCCTGGCCCGGGACTTCGGCGCCCTGCTCCCCTACGACGTACGGGTCGGCGAGGAGCCGATCGGCGAGCTGCCCGCGCCCTGGGACCGTTCGTACCCGAGCCCGGCCGCCCGGCGCGGCGCCCTGGCCGCGCACTGCCAGGAGGTCTTCGGCTTCGCCCCGCTGGACAGCATCACCCTGGACATCCCGCTGGCGGGCGTCCGCGGCGTCGCCCATGTGCTGCCCGCCGCGGTCAGCCCGGCCCAGCGCGCCCGGCACCGGGTCCATCTCAAGGGCATGCTGCTGACCGAGCGGGCCGAGCAACTCCTGCCCGACTGGGCGTTCTTCGTGCGCTGCGTCCTCGACACGGACAGCCTGCGGCCCACCGCCTCCCGCGAGTCCCTGTACGAGGACGAGACCCTCGCCACCGTCCGGGACGCCCTCGGCGCCCATCTGCGGGACTGGCTCGCCCGCCTCGCGGCCGGGGACCCCGAGCGGCTCGGCGCCTTCCTCGCCGTGCACCACCTCGGCGTGAAGTCGCTGGCCCGCCACGACCCGGACATGCTGCGCACCATGCTGCCCTGGCTGCCCTTCGAGACCACCGACGGGCAGCTCAGCCTGGAGGAGTTCGCCGGGCGGCACCCGGTGGTGCACTTCACCCGCACCGTGGAGGAGTTCCGCCAGGTCGCGCCGATCGCCGCCGCCCAGGGCATCGGCGTCGTCAACGGCGGCTACACCTATGACGCCGCCCTCATCGAGGCGCTGCCCTCGGTGCGCCCGGGCACGGTCGCCGCCGAACTCGACGCCGACACCGTCACCGCGCACCTGGACCCCGTCGAGCCCGCCGAGGAGCTGGCGCTCGCCGGGTTCCTCGGCACCGCACGCGCCCGGCTCGACGCGCTCGGCTGCGAGGTGGCGCTGCGCTCCTTCCACCCGCTCTCGGTGCCCGCCCTGCACCTGGACGACCGGGCCGCCCGCCACGAACAGGCGCGCGAGGAGGCCGCGGAGGGCGCCGACGAACTCTGGGCGGGCATCCTCGGCTCGCTGCGCGGCGAGGCCCCGCGCGCCCGCCTCGTCCTCAACCACCTCAACCCGCTGGTACGGCGGATCAGTTCGCTCGGCGATCCCGGACTCGTCGGCACCGCGGTGGAATCCCTCTACGGCCAGGCGCTCCTCATGGCCCAGCGCCCGCTGCGCCCCGCCGACTCCGCGCTCCTCAACCGCTCCTTCCTCGGCCTGCTCGAATGGGCCACCCACCACGCCCCGGAACAGGACGGCACATGAGCCACCCCCGGCCCGGCTCCCCGGCCATGGACTTCGGCGAGCTGCGGGCGGCCGTCGCCGAGAACGACGAGCAGCCGGAGGGCCCGGCCCGCAACGCCCGCGCCGAGCAGCTGCTCGCCGAGGCGGAGCGGCTCGGCATCCCGCTCGCCGTGGTCGAGGCCCTCGGACACCAGCTGCGGTCGTACAACTACAGCTCCGAGAAGGACAAGATGTTCGTGCCCTTCGCGCGGCTGCTGCGCATGTGGGACGAGCGCCCGGGCGACTTCGACTCCTACGAGGCGCACTCCCTGCACTGGGTCTTCAAGTGGATGTCCGCGGGCATGCTCGGACAGCCGCACATCCCGCTCGCCTCCATCGAGAAGTGGCTCGCCGAGATGGCGCACCGCTACCGGCTCGCCGGACACTCCGAGCGGGCGGTGCGCTCCTGCGAGCACGCCGTCGCCCGCCACATCGGCGACACCGCGCGCGCCCAGCGGGCCTACAAGGCCTGGCTCGCCGCCGACCGCGACGACATGGCCGACTGCCACGCCTGCGAACTGCACGAGCAGGGTTCCTGGCAGGCCCACCGGGGCGAGGACCGCGCCGCCCTCGCCCTGTGGGCGCCGGTCCTGTCCGGCGAGCACAGCTGCGCCCACGAACCGCACGCCGCCCTCGCCTCCTCGCTCCTGCCGCTGCTGCGCGAGGGCCGCCCGGACGAGGCCCGCGCCAACCATCTGCGCGGGCTGCGCCTGGTGCGCCCCATGGAGAGCATGCGGGAGGCCTTCGCGGACCACGTCGAGTTCTGCGCGCTCACCGGCAACGAGCCCCGCGCCCTGGAACTGCTCGCCGAGCGCCCCGCCTACTTCACCGCCGACGGCGACCCGCTGAGCCGGATGGAGTTCCTGGCCGTGGTGACCCGCCTGATGGACCGCCTGGTCGCCCTGGGCCACGGCTCCCAGCAGGTGCCGGGTCCCGCGGGCCGCACCTGGCAGGCCGCCGGGCTCGCCGCCCACGCCCGCGCCGAGACCCTGGCCCTGGCCGCCCGCTTCGACGCCCGCAACGGCACCGGCCACCTCGGCGCCCGCGTCCGCGCCCGCATGTCCGCGAAGCCGCTCGCGGAGCGCCTGCCCCTCGGCATCCGTACGACCAGGCCGGCGACCGTGCCGCGACCTGCACCGGTACCGGCCGCCGAGACCCTGCCTCCCGCCGCGTCCCTGCCGCCCGCCGAGACCCTGCCGGCCGCCGGATCCCTGCCGACTGCCGGATCCCCGTCGGCCACCGCCGCATCCCTGCCGCCCGCCGACTCCGCTCCCGGTGCCGGAGGGCAGCGGGCAGACGGCCCCGGTGCCGCGGACGCCCCCGCGGCCGAGGACCGGCTGGCCGCACTCCTGGACCACGCGCGGGCGGCCACCGCGGCCCAGCGTCCGGAGGCGGTGGCGGCCTGGGCGGCGGTGGCACGGGCGGCGGAGGCCGGTGACGGCGCCCTCGGCGCCCGGGACCGCGCGCGGGTCGCCGAGCACCGCGCCTGGGACGCGGCGGCGGAGCCCGACGAGGCGGTGGCCTGCCTGCACGAGGCGGCCGCCCTCTTCGAGGAGGCGGCCGACCCCGGCGAGGCCGAGGCCTGCCGCGCCCGCGCGGCCGCGGTACTCGCCCGCACCGGCCTCCTGCCCGAGGCCCGGGCAACCGCGGCCGAGGCCCGCTCCCGGGTCCTCGCCCTGCACTCCCGGGGCGCCACGGGGGCCCCGCAGACCGCCGCGGTCCTCGCCGCCCGGGTACGGGTGCTGCTGGCCGGGGTGGCTGCGGAGGACGCGGCCGGGCAAGTCGCCCCCGCAGCCGGGGAGTTCGGCCGCGAGGCGGAGCAGACCTCCGACGAGGCCTTCCGCGAAGCGGAGCAGGCCGCCGAGGAGCTGCTCGCCTTCGCGGAGGCGCACGCCGATGAGCCCCCGCTCCCCTCCCGGCTCGCCGAGGCGCACGCCGCGCTCGGTGAACTGGCGGAGCATCGGGGCGAGTTCACCGCGGCCGGTACGCACTACCGCGCCGCGGCCGAGCTGTTCACGCGCGCCGAAGTGCCGTGGTTCGCGGCCGAGTACGAGATCCGGCTCAGCGATCTGCTGCGCGGGCGCGGCGACGTGGCGGGCGCCCTGGCCGCGGCCGGGGCCGCCCTGGAGCACGGCGGCGGCCACCTCACCGCGTCCGGCAGGGCCCGGGTGCACCTGCGCCTCTCCGACCTCCTCGGCGCCACCGGAGGGCCCGAGGGGACGGGACAGAGCGCCGAGGCGGCCGCGCACGCCCTGGAGGCCGCGCACTGGGCGGACGAGGCGGGCGAGAGCGGCACCCTGGGCGCCTGGGCGCGCCACCGGCTCGGCGGGCTGCTGCTGCGCGAGAACCGGCACGCGGAGGCCGCCGAGGTGCTGGAAGGCGTCCTCACCGAACTCTCGGCCGAGACCCACGGCGAGGGCCCCGTGGTGCAGACGCGCTGGTGGCTCGGCGAGAGCCTCAGCGCCCTGGGCGAACACCGCGCCGCCGCCGAACACTGGCTCCGGGCGGCCGAGTCGGCCCGCACCTGGCCGGAGCAGGACGACCACGCGGCCCTCGCCCACCTCGCGGGCGAGGCCCTCAGCCGGGCCGGTCTGCCGCGCGAGGCGGCCCGCGCCTACGCCCGCGCCTCCGAACTGTGGCGCGGCCTCGGCGACACCCCCGGCCTGGTCCGCAGCCTGCGCGCCCGCGCCTGGCTGGCCCGGGAACTCGACGCACCGCAGGAGGCCCGCACCCTGATGGCCACCGCCCTACGAGAGGCCGAGACGGCACTGCGGAGTGCCGAGGAGGCCGGGACCATCAGGACCACCGGAACCACCGAGACCCCCGAGACGGCCGAGGACAACGCGCCCGCCGACACCACCGCGACCTACAGGACCGGGGCTACCCAGACCGCCGGAACGGCCGAGACCGCCGGAACCACCGACACCCCCGAGACCCCCGAGACCCCCGAGGACATCGCACCCGCCGGGACCGGAACCACCGAAGTCGAGGACCTCCGCACCCGCCTCGCCGCCGAACACGCCGACACCCTGCACCAGTTCGCCGGTCTGCTGCCCCATCTCGCCCCCGGCGCCCCGGACGGCGACCCCGACCCGGAGGCGGCGCGGCAGGCGTACGAGGAGGCCCTGGCCCTGATGGACCGCGCCGCCGAGGCCTTCGGCGCACTGGGCCCGGCCGCACGCGAACGCCGTGCCGCGGCCCTGCTCGAAGCGGGCTGGCTCGCCCACCACCTCGGCCGCCCCGCGGCTGCGGCCGACCGGGCCCGCCTGGTCGAGCGGGAGTACGCCGAGGAGGACTCCGACAGCGCCGCCCAGCACCGTGCCGAGGCGGCCGAACTCCGGCTCGCGGCAAGGGAATCGGGCAACTCCGCGCCGAGCCAAGGCACTTGAGCGGCGGCAGCCGCCCCTACTCCACCCCGACCAACAGCAGCGCCGACCCCCGGCCGCCCCGGTAGACCACGGTGTCCACCGCCAAGTGCCGTTCCCGTACGTGCTCTTCGAGCTGTTCGGCGAAGGTGTCGGGGAACTCCTCGCCGAGGACCAGGGTGACCAGCTCGCCGCCCGCCGAGAGCATCCGGTCGAGCACGGTGACCGCCATGCCCTGGACGTCGTCGCCGATCACGGCCACGTCCCCGTCGATGAGGCCGAGCACGTCCCCGGCCTGGCAGACGCCCGCCATGGTCCACGACTGCGCCTGGGCGACGGCCAGTTCGCCGTGGCGGGTGGCACCGGCGGCCGAGGTCATCTGGACCACGTCCTCGTCGAAGCGCCGCTCCGGCTCGTGCACGGCGAGCGCCGCGAGCCCCTGCACCGCGGAACGGGTCGGGATGACGGCGACCCGCAGCCCCTCGGAGCGGGCCTGTGCGGCGGCGGCCGCGGCGGTGTGCCGCAGCTCGGTGTCGTTGGGCAGCAGCACCAGTTCCTCGGCGTGCGCCCGGTGCAGGGCCCCGAGGAGTTCGGCGCTGGCGAGCTGGTGGCCGGGGCGCAGCGGCACCGTCGTCGCCCCCGCCTCGGCGTACAGCTCCGCGAGGCCCTCGCCCGGCACCACCGCCACCACGGCCCGGGGCGCCCGCGCGGGCAGCGGCCGTCCGGTGCGGGTGTGCACGTCCCCGGCGGCGAAGTGGGTGATCCGGATCCGGTACGGGCGGCCCGCCTCGATCCCGGCCTCGACCGCGGCGCCCGCGTCGTCCACATGCACATGGACGTTCCACAGCCCCTCGCCGCCGACCACCACCAGGGAGTCACCGAGGGCGTCGAGCCGCTCGCGCAGCGCGGCCACCGCCGGTTCCTCCGCCTCCAGGAGATAGATCACCTCGAAGGCGGGCCCGGTGCCGTCGTCCGCGGCTCCTGAGTCGTCCCCCGCGGCCCCGGTGTCCGCCGCGGCCTCGCTGCCGCCGACCGCGGGCTCGGCGCACTCCGGCGCCGCGGGCCCGGGCGGCGCCTCGCTCCGCACGGCAGGGGCCCCACCGGCGCCGGGCTCCGCGGGGGAGGCCGCGTCCGCCGCGGATTCCGTCCCGCGCCCCTGGCCCCGGCCCCCGGCGGGATCCGGCCGCTGCCCGGTCAGCGCCTCCACCAGGGCCGCGAGCACCGCCACCAGTCCGCGCCCGCCCGCGTCCACGACTCCCGCGCGGTCGAGCACGGCGAGCTGCCCGCGGGTGGCGGCCAGCGCCGTCCTGGCGCCCTCGTAGGCGGCGCGGGCGACGGCACCGCAGTCGCGTTCGCCGCCGAGCCGGTCCGCGGCCCGCGCCGCCGCGGTGGCCACGGTCAGGACGGTGCCCTCCACGGGGTGCGCGACGGCCTGGTAAGCGGAATCCGCCGCCCGGCGCAGGGCCAGGGCGAGCAGGCGGCCGTCGGCGGCGTCCCCCGAGGCGCGGTCGCCGCTCTCCGCGGGCGGCGCCGCCCCGTCCCGTACGCCTGCTGCCTGCGCCTCGGCGGATCCGGGCAGCGCCGACCGGTCCCGGCCGACCGGGCCCGGGGCGTCCTGGGCGAGGACCTCGGCCATGCCCCGCAGCAGCTGCGCGAGGATGGTTCCGGAATTGCCGCGCGCCCCGATCAGCGCGCCGTACGCCATCGCCCGTACCGCCTCGCCGAGGGAGAGCGGGTGACCGGCCCCGGCGGACTCGGGGGCCCCGCCGCCGGTGAAGACCTGCTCGATCTCCTGGGCGGCGGACTCCAGGGTCAGATAGAGGTTCGTCCCGGTGTCACCGTCCGCGACCGGATAGACGTTGATCGCGTCGATCTCCTCGCGGGCCCGGCCGAGGGCGCCGAGGGCCAGCGCGCACCAGACACGTACGGCGCCGGCGTCGAGGAACTGCGGCACCCGTGCCTCCTTGCTCGGTGGACTGGGAGGCAGGGTAGACCCAGGCCCGCCTGCGGGCGGGTTCGGGGGGCGGGGGCAATCATGGTAATTTCGTCGAACCGGAGCACCCGTTGTATGCTGCTCCGGTTGCCCGATACTTTCGGGCCTTTTCCCCCTGGCACCGCCACTCAGACCTCTGACCCGGCATGCCGGGTTCAACCGTAAGTTCTGAAGTCTTTGGAGTGACCCGTGGCTGCCAACTGCGACGTCTGCGGCAAGGGGCCGGGCTTCGGCAACAACATCTCGCACTCGCACCGCCGTACGCCGCGTCGCTGGAACCCGAACATCCAGCGCGTGCGTGCCGTGGTCGGCGGGACGCCGAAGCGGCTCAACGTCTGCACCTCGTGCATCAAGGCCGGCAAGGTCGCGCGCTGACGTCTGGCAGCGTGACCACTCAGCTGGTTGCCGTGAAGGGCCGGTCCACCTCCGGGTGGGCCGGCCCTTCACTTATGTGCTCCCCGAGGTGCACCGGTAGCGGCTCACCGGGGTGCACCGGCTCCGTCCTCCGGGCGTAGACCGGTCCGGGAGCCTCAGCCGTCCCCGCCCCCGGTGAACCGCCAGCCGTGGTCCACCGGCCCGATCCCCGCCCCCAGCGCGAACCCGGCGGCGAGCGCCCCGGTGACGTACTCCTTGGCCCGGGCCGCGGCCTCGGGCACCGGCAGTCCCCCGGCGAGACCCGAGGCGAGCGCGCTGGCGAGGGTGCACCCGGTGCCGTGGGTGTGCCGGTTGTCGTGGCGGGGGGCGCGCAGCCAGTGCTCGGCGGTGCCGTCGGTGAGCAGGTCGACGGCCTCGCCCGGCAGATGGCCGCCCTTGATCAGCGCCCAGCGCGGGCCGAACTCCAGGACCGCCAGGGCCGCTTCGCGCAGCCCCTCGGCGGACTCCACCCGGATGCCGGTGAGTTGGGCCACCTCGTCGAGGTTGGGGGTGGCCACCGTCGCGACCGGAAGCAGCCGGTGGCGTACCGCGTCCAGGGCCGAGTCGGCGAGCAGCGGGTCCCCGTGCTTGGAGACGCCCACGGGATCGACGACGACCGGGGCCGTGCCCGCGGCGAGGAGTTCGGCGACGGTCTCCACCAGGACCGCGGAGGAGAGCATGCCGGTCTTCACGGCCTCGACCCCGATGTCGTCCACCACGGCCCGGTACTGGGCCCGTACCGCCTCCGGCGGGAGTTCCCAGGCGCCGTGCACGCCGAGGGAGTTCTGCGCGGTGACCGCGGTCAGCACGCTCATCCCGTGCACGCCGAGGGCCAGCATGGTCTTCAGATCGGCCTGGATGCCCGCGCCGCCGCCGGAGTCGGAACCGGCGACGGTCAGCACGCGGGGCGGGGCGCTGCCCGGGGTACGCGGGGTGCTCATGACTCGATGTCCCCGAAGTGGTCCCAGCCGCCCTTGCGGGTCCAGGGGGCGCCGTCCACCGTGACCTGCGGCAGGGCGGAGAGGTTCTGCACCTCGCCCATCACCGTCCAGCGGGCGGGCAGTTTCACCTCGGGCGGGAAGGTCGCGACGATCGCGTGGTCCTCGCCGCCGGTGAGCACCCACTGCAGGGGGTCCACGCCGACGGCCTGGCCGATGTCGTTCATCTGCGAGGGCACGTCGACCGCGCCGGAGCGGATGTCGATCCGCACCTTGCTGGCCTCGGCGATGTGCCCGAGGTCGGCGATGAGCCCGTCGCTGATGTCGGTCATCGCGGTGGCGCCGAGCGCGGCGGCCGCGGGGCCCGCGTGGTACGGGGGCTCCGGGCGGCGATGGGCCTCCACGAAGGCGCGCGGGGAGCGGAAGCCGCGGGAGAGCACCGCGTGACCGGCCGCGGACCAGCCGAGCCAGCCGGTGACGGCGACCACGTCACCGGGCCGCGCACCCGCGCGCGTCACCGGCTCCTGGCCCCGCATGTCACCGAGCGCGGTGATGGCGACGGTGATGGTCTCGCCGCGCACCAGGTCCCCGCCGACCACCGCGGCACCGGCGACCTGGCACTCGTCGCGCAGCCCGTCCATCAGCTCCGAGGGCCAGGTGGCGGGGAGTTGGGCCGGCACGATCAGGCCGAGCAGCAGCGCGGTCGGTACGGCGCCCATCGCGGCGATGTCCGCGAGGTTCTGCGCGGCGGCCTTGCGGCCCACGTCGTAGGCGGTGGACCAGTCGCGGCGGAAGTGCCGTCCCTCCAGGAGGATGTCCGTGCTCGCCACGACCCTGCGGTCCGGCGCGGCCACCACCGCGGCGTCGTCCCCCGGCCCGATCCGGACCGCCGGGGTGGTGGTGAGCCGGGAAGTGAGCTCCCTGATGAGCCCGAACTCCCCCAACTCGCCCACGGTTCCCTTCACCGCGTCTCACCTTTGCCTTTCACCGGTCTGCTGGTTTCCCCGGGCCGCGGCTCTCCGCCGTCCGGTGGTGCGGGTGCCCCCAGTGTCCCCCGGGGCCCTGGGCGCGCGGTCGCGGGGACACCGCGGGCTCGGTACGGTCGTGGCGGGCGAGCCCGGCGCGCCTGTGGCACTCCGAGTCCGCCGTCGCGGCCGTGGGTCTCCCCGCGGCGCACGGCGACGCGGTACCGTGGCGTCCCTTTCCGTACGTGATCCCTTGCACAGCGTCCTCGTGGCCGCCCTGGAGGTTCCGTGGTACAGGCGTACATCCTGATCCAGACGGAGGTCGGTAAAGCATCGGCCGTCGCCGAGACGATCAGTGACATCCCCGGCGTGGTGCAGGCCGAGGACGTGACCGGCCCCTACGACGTCATCGTCCGCGCCAAGGCGGACACCGTCGACGAACTGGGCCGCCTGGTGGTGGCGAAGGTGCAGCAGGTCGACGGGATCACCCGGACCCTGACCTGCCCGGTCGTGCATCTGTAGCCCCCGTCTACGCTTGGCCGGTGAACTTCTCGCTCTCCCGCCGCCCGGCTGCCGCCGGCCCCCCGGCCGCCCTCGCCCTGCTGCTGCTCGCCACGGCCTGTACCTCCGGTGACGGGGGAACAGAGGCCGAGGTTCCCGCCCCCCGCGCCGAAGCGGCACGGCTGTGCCGGGACCTCGGCGGGCGGTTGCCGCGCGAGGTCGCCGGGGACGGGAGGAACGACCCGCGGCCGCGGTCCGAACTGACCGCGGGCTGGGGCGATCCGGCGATCATACTTCGCTGCGGGGTGGAGCGCCCCGCGAAGATGGACGATCTGAAGGCCGACGGCGTGGAGGTGGACGGCGTCGGCTGGCTCCTGGAGAAGCAGCAGGACGGCTCCTTCCGCTTCACCACGGCCCGGCGCAAGGCCTATGTCGAGGTCACCATCCCCGAGGGCCGCACCGGCGAAGGCCTCGCCCCGCTCACCGACTTCGCCGCCCCGATCAGCAGGACGGTCCCCAAGGGGATCGCCTCCAGGCTGTAGTTCCGGTGACGGCGGCCGCCCGGCGGCGGCTCGCGGGCGGGCCCGCGGCTAGCGCAGCCCGGTGGAGCGGTTGAGCGCCGCCTGGATCAGCCGGTCGACGAGTTCGGGGTAGGCCACGCCGCTCTCCTGCCACATCCGCGGGTACATGGAGATCGGGGTGAAGCCCGGCATCGTATTGATCTCGTTGATGACGAAGCCGTCCTCGGTGAGGAAGAAGTCCGCGCGCACCAGGCCCTCGCAGGAGGTCGCCTCGAAGGCGGCCACGGCCAGGCGCCGCACCTCGGCGGTCTCCTCCTCGGTGAGCGGCGCGGGCACGATCCCGGCGGCCGAGTCGATGTACTTGGCCTCGAAGTCGTAGAAGTCGTGCGAGGTGACCGGCGGGATCTCGGCGGGCAGGCTGGCCCGCGGCCCGTCCTCGAATTCGAGCACCCCGCACTCGATCTCCCGCCCGCGCAGCAGCGATTCGACCAGGAACTTGGGGTCGTGGCGCCGGGCCTCGGCGATGGCCTCGTCCAGGCCCTCGAAGGAGTCGACCTTGGTGATGCCCATCGAGGAGCCGCCCCGGGCGGGCTTGATGAACAGCGGCCAGCCGTGGTCGGCGGCGAACTCCGCGATCCCGGCCCGCGCCCCCGCCTCGTCCTGCTCCCACTCCCGCGGCCGCACCACCAGGTAGGGCCCGACCGGCAGCCCGAAGGAGAGGAAGATCCGCTTCATGTACTCCTTGTCCTGGCCGACCGCCGAGGCGAGCACACCGGCGCCCACGTACGGGATCCCGGCGAGGTCGAGCATGCCCTGCAGGGTGCCGTCCTCGCCGTAGGGGCCGTGCAGCATCGGGAAGACGGCGTCCACGTCCCCGAGCGCCTTGGGCACCAGGCCCGGTTCGGCGTAGACCACCTCGCGGTTGGCGGGCTCGACCGGCAGGATGACCGCGCCCTCGGCGGACTCGGCGAGCTGGTCGACGCTCGGCACCCGGCGCTCGGTGATGCCCATGCGGTCCGGTTCGTCCGCGGTGAGCGCCCATCGCCCGTCCCGTGTGATGCCGATGGGCAGCACGTCGTACTTGGTGCGGTCGATGGCCCGCAGGATGGCACCGGCGGTGACGACCGAGATGCCGTGCTCGGAGCTGCGGCCGCCGAAGACGACGGCGATGCGCGGCTTGCGGGTCTCGTGGCTCTGGGAGGAGTTCTCGCTGCTCATATCGCGATGAGCGTACCCGCTGGTACTGCCCGCGTCAGCGCGCGCGGCCTGCGTGGCAGGCGCGCGTGGGGGCGCGTGCTCAGCGGCGCTCCGGCTTGGCGCTGCGCGCCATCAGCTCCTTCAGCGCCACGACCGGGGGCTTGCCCTCGTGGACGATGCCGACGACGGTCTCCGTGATGGGCATGTCGACGCCGTGCCGCCGGGCCAGATCCAGCACCGACTCACAGGACTTGACGCCCTCCGCGGTCTGCTTGGTGACCGCGATGGTCTCCTCCAGGGTCATGCCCTTGCCGAGGTTGGTGCCGAAGGTGTGGTTGCGCGAGAGCGGCGAGGAGCAGGTGGCCACCAGGTCGCCGAGGCCCGCGAGCCCGGAGAAGGTGAGCGGGTCGGCGCCCATCGCGTGCCCGAGCCGGGTGGTCTCCGCGAGGCCCCGGGTGATGAGCGAGCCCTTGGCGTTGTCCCCGAGGCCCATGCCGTCCGCGATGCCGACGGCGAGACCGATCACGTTCTTGACCGCGCCGCCGAGTTCGCAGCCGGTGACGTCGGTGATGGTGTACGGGCGGAAGTACGGGGTGTGGCAGTGCCGCTGGAGGCGTTCGGCGACCGCGGCCTCGCGGCAGGCCACCACCGCGGCGGCGGGCATCCGGGCGGCGATCTCCCGGGCGAGGTTGGGCCCGGAGACCACGGCGACGCGTTCGGCGCCGGCGCCGGTGACGTCCTCGATCACCTCGCTCATCCGCATCGCGGAGCCGAGTTCGACGCCCTTCATCAGGGAGACGAGCACCGTGCCGGGGTGCAGCAGCGGCTGCCAGGCGGCGAGGTTGGCGCGCAGCGTCTGCGAGGGCACCGCGAGCACCGTGAAGTCGGCGTCGGCGGCGGCCTCGGCGGCGTCCGTGGTGGCACCGAGATTCGCCGGGAGTTCGATGCCCGGCAGGTAGTCGGGGTTGGTCCGGGTGGAGTTGACGGCGGCGGCGAGTTCGGGGCGGCGTCCCCACAGGGTGACCTGGCAGCCCGCGTCGGCGAGCACCATGCCGAAGGCCGTACCCCAGGAACCGGTGCCGAAGACCGCTGCCTTGACGGTGTCGGTCACGTGGCGTCCTTCGCTGCGTCCGCGCTGTCGGCGGTGTGCGCGCCGCTCGCGAGGTCCCCGGACCTCTCCCGGGCGGCCGCGGACCGGCGCCGCTGCTCGATGCGTTCGCGGCGCGGGTCGTAGGCGCGGTCGGGCGCCTTCTCGCCGCGTACATCCTCCAGGAGCGCGGTGATGGCGGCCATGATGGCCTCGGTGGCCTCCTTGAGGATCTCCGGCGTCATCTCCTGGTCGTAGAAGCGCGAGAGGTCCACCGGCTCCCCGGCGAGGACGCGGTGCGTCTTGCGCGGGAAGAGCCGAGGCTTCTTGGAGTACGGGGCCAGCACCTCGTTGGCGCCCCACTGGGCGACCGGGACGACCGGGCACTTCGTCTGCAGGGCGACCCGGGCCGCCCCGCTCTTTCCGGTCATCGGCCACAGGGCGGGGTCGCGGGTCAGGGTGCCCTCCGGGTAGAAGGCCACGCATTCCCCGCTCTCCACCGCGGCGATGGCGGCCCGGAAGGCGCTCAGGGCGTCGGTGCTCTCGCGGTAGACGGGGATCTGCCCGGTGCCCCGCATGAAGGTGCCCGCGATTCCCTTGCCGAAAAGACTGTGCTTGGCCATGAAACGCGGAACGCGACCCGAGTTGTACTGAAAGTGCGCGTAGAGGAACGGATCGATCAGCGAATTGTGGTTCACCGCGGTGATAAAACCGCCGTCGGCAGGAATGTGCTGCATTCCGCGCCAGTCCCGCTTGACCAGAACCACCAGCGGCGGTTTGCAGATGACCGCGGCAAGGCGGTACCAGAAGCCGATTTTGCGGCGGGACACGCGCGACACCTTCCTCTAGCTGCTTCTCGGCCGCACAAGTGTCGCCCCGGGCCGCCGGTCTGTCGAGAGACACCGTACGCCCCCCTGTCGTTGCCCACACCACCCATCTCCGCGCTCCGGGCGCTCACCGGCGCCCGGGAGACGGGGCCGGGCGGTCACAATGGGGCGCGAAGGAAGGGACGGACCCTACAGGTGCAATGGACTCTGGTCATTCCGCTGAAGCCGCTCGGGCTCGGCAAGAGCAGGCTCGCCCCGTTCGCGGGCGACGGGCTCCGCCCCCGCCTCGCCCTCGCCTTCGCGCTCGACACGGTGGCCGCGGCGCTGGCCTGCCCGCCGGTCGGCGAGGTCACGGTGGTGACGGACGACCCGCAGGCGGCGGCCGAACTCTCCCGGCTCGGCGCCCGGATCGTGCCCGATCCGCCGGGCAGCGGCCTCAACGCGGCGCTGCGGCAAGGGGTACGGGCGGCCCGGCGGATCCGCCCCCGCGCCCCGGTCGCGGCGATGAACGCGGACCTTCCGGCCCTTCGCCCGGCGGAACTCGGCCGGGTGCTGAAAGCCGCCGAACCCTTCGGTCGCGCATTTGTCGCGGACGCCGCCCGGCGGGGCACGACTTTGCTGAGCGCCCTTCCCGGCAATTCCCTGCGGCCCGCATTCGGAGAGGCTTCCCGCACCCGCCATCTCGCTTCCGGCGCCCGCGAAATCCTGCTCTCCGATGTGGATTCGGTACGCCAGGACGTCGACACCGGCGAGGATCTGCGGGCGGCCTTCGCACTCGGCGTGGGCCCGCGCACCCTGGCCGCCGCGTCCCGGCTGCTGATCGCCGAGTGAGCCGCGGAAGGAAAGGCTCTAGGCTGGCGGCATGCAGGCGACCTCGTACACCTACGATCCCGACTCCCGCAGCGGCAGTGTGCTCCTCGACGACGGGACCCCGGTGCCCTTCGACGCCGCCGCCTTCGACGCGGGCGGTCTGCGGCTGCTCAGGTCCGGGCAGCGGGTGCGTATCGAGATGTCCGGCGAGGGCGGGGACCGGCGGATCACCCTGATCACGCTGCAGACTTTCTGACCGCGGTCCCGGGACATTTCCGAAGCCGCGGGGGCCGTTCGGGGTCTGATTGCTCCGGGGCCGCCGCGCGGGACGCGGGCAGGAGCCGGGACCGGCCGCCGCACCCCCCGCACCCCTCTCGCCACACACCGTGACAAAACGCCGCGGGCCGGGCTCCCTGAGGAGTCCGGCCCGGCGCGTGAGCGGCCCGTGGGCTTATTTCCGGCGAGAGGTCGCCTTCTTGGCAGTGGTCTTGCGGGCCGTCGACTTGCGGGCGGGCGCCTTCTTGGCGGTCGCCTTCTTCGCGGGGGCGGTCTTCTTGGCGGTGGCCTTCTTGGCGGCCGACTTCTTCGTCGCCGCCTTCTTGGCCGTGGACTTCTTCGCCGCGGACTTCTTGGCGGTGGCCTTCTTCGCCGTGGTCTTGGCGGTCGCCTTCTTCGCCGCCGTCTTACGGGCCGTGGTGGCCTTCTTCGCGGTGGCCTTCTTGGCGGTCGCCTTCTTGGCCGCGGCCTTGGCGGTGGTCTTGGTGCCGCCGGTGAGGCTGCCCTTGGGGGCCTTCTTCACCGCGACGTCGTTCTTGGGGAGCTTCTTCGAGCCGCTCACCAAATCCTTGAATCCCTGGCCCGCGCGGAAGCGCGGCACCGAGGTCTTCTTGACCCGAACCCGCTCGCCGGTCTGCGGGTTGCGGGCGTATCGGGCGGGCCGGTCGACCTTCTCGAACGAGCCGAAGCCGGTGACCGAGACCCGGTCTCCGCCGACAACGGCGCGGACGATGGCGTCGAGTACGGCGTCGACAGCATCGGCGGCCTGCTGACGCCCGCCGACCTTGTCGGCAATCGTTTCTACGAGCTGCGCCTTGTTCACGTCTTCCCCTTCGGAGACATTGCCGGAACGAATGTGTTCAAGCTTTTTCGCACGTTAGGCAGATATATACCGCAAATCAAACACGAAACGGTGTAATCACCCTTGTGCCGCAACCAACTGGGTTCCTGTGGACTTCGTTGCGCGGCCCAGGGCTTGACGTTCAGGCCTCTTCCGGGAATCGGCCCGCGTCAAGATCAGCGGTCAATCGCTCGAGGCGCCTTGCCGCCTGTGCCAGATCGTGTTTGGCCACGGCCGTGATGACCAGCAGCTTCCGGGTCAGCGCCATCCGTACGCCCTCCGGGACTTGCAGTGCGCGCACCCTTGCGTGCGCTTCTTTCAGCTGGTCCGCCACGGCCTCGTAGAGCTCGAGTTGGTCGTCGCGGTCCATGCGCCGATTGTGCCATCTGGGGCGAGTTGTCGCCTGCGGGGGGCGCAACTGCCCCGCCCGTACGGGGTCGTGGCGGTAGCCGGATACCGTCCCTGAACAGGGCCGAAAGCTCTCTTGTGCCCCTCGAATCAAGGGAGTTGAGCCTTCCGGCGTGTCGGGCCGCCGGATGCCTCCGGGCGCCGGGGAAGCGCGCGAATGGGCGTACCCCCGGCCGAGGACGGCCGGGGGTACGGAGCGGGGCGCGGGGTGGTGCGGCGGCGGTGCCTAGAGCTGCACGGTGCTCGGCTTGAACGAGGGGCGGGCGGCCTCGTAGGCGGCGATGTCGTCCTCGTTGCGGAGCGTGATGCTGATGTCGTCGAGGCCGTTGAGCAGTCGCCAGCGGGCGTTCTCGTCCAGCTCGAAGTCGGCGGTGACGCCCTCGGCGCGGACCTGGCGGTCCTGGAGGTCCACCGTGACCGGGGCGTTCGGGTCCTGCTCGGTCAGCTCCCACAGCGCGTCCACGACCTTCTGGTCGAGTACGACGGTGAGCAGGCCGTTCTTCAGCGAGTTGCCGCGGAAGATGTCGGCGAAGCGGGAGGAGACGACGGCCTTGAAGCCGTAGTTCTGCAGCGCCCAGACGGCGTGCTCGCGCGAGGAGCCGGTGCCGAAGTCGGGTCCGGCCACCAGCACGGTGGCGCCCTGGTACACGGGCCGGTTGAGCACGAAGTCGGGGTTCTTGCGCCAGGCCTCGAAGAGCCCGTCCTCGAATCCGTCGCGGGTGACCTTCTTCAGCCAGTGCGCGGGGATGATCTGGTCGGTGTCGACGTTGCTGCGGCGCAGCGGGACGGCCCGCCCGGTGTGCGTGGTGAAGGCTTCCATGGTGTTCAGACTCCGGAGGGTTCGGGAACGGCCGGGGACGCCGGGGCGCCGGACAGGTCGGCGGGCGAGGCCAGGTGGCCGAGGACCGCGGTGGCGGCGGCGACCTGCGGCGAGACCAGGTGGGTGCGCCCGCCCTTGCCCTGCCGCCCCTCGAAGTTGCGGTTGGAGGTGGACGCGGAGCGCTCGCCGGGGGCGAGTTGGTCGGGGTTCATACCGAGGCACATGGAGCAGCCCGCGTGCCGCCATTCGGCACCGGCCTCCTTGAACACCCGGTCCAGACCCTCGTCCACGGCCTGCAGGCCCACCCGGGCCGAGCCCGGCACCACCAGCATCCGTACGCCCTCGGCGACCCGGCGGCCGGTGACCACCTCGGCGGCGGCGCGCAGGTCCTCGATCCGGCCGTTGGTGCAGGAACCTACGAAGACGGTGTCCACCGTGATGTCGCGCAGCGCCTGCCCGGCCGTCAACCCCATGTATTCCAGGGCCTTTTCGGCGGCGAAGCGCTCCGAGGCGTCCTCGTACGAAGCCGGGTCGGGGACGTGCGCCGACAGCGGCGCGCCCTGGCCCGGGTTGGTGCCCCAGGTGACGAAGGGGGCCAGCTCGGCGGCGTCGATGACCACCTCGGCGTCGAATTCGGCGTCCTCGTCGGTGCGCAGGGTCTTCCAGTACGCGACGGCGGCGTCCCACTCCTCGCCCTCGGGGGCGTGCGCCCGGCCGCGGAGGTAGTCGAAGGTGGTCTCGTCGGGGGCGATCATGCCCGCGCGGGCGCCGGCCTCGATGGACATGTTGCAGATGGTCATCCGCGCCTCCATCGACAGCTTCTCGACGGCCGAGCCGCGGTACTCCAGTACGTAGCCCTGGCCGCCGCCGGTGCCGATGCGCGCGATGATGGCGAGGATCAGGTCCTTCGCGGTCACGCCCTCGGGGAGTTCGCCGTCCACCGTGATGGCCATCGTCTTCGGGCGGGACATCGGCAGCGTCTGGGTGGCGAGCACATGCTCGACCTGGGAGGTGCCGATGCCGAACGCCAGCGCGCCGAAGGCCCCGTGGGTGGAGGTGTGCGAGTCCCCGCAGACCACGGTGGTGCCGGGCTGGGTCAGTCCCAGCTGGGGGCCCACCACGTGGACGACGCCCTGCTCGACGTCGCCGAGCGGGTGCAGCCGCACCCCGAACTCCGCGCAGTTCTTGCGCAGCGTCTCCAGCTGGGCGCGCGAGACCGGGTCCGCGATGGGCTTGTCGATGTCGAGGGTGGGGGTGTTGTGGTCCTCGGTCGCGATGGTGAGGTCGAGGCGCCGGACGGGGCGGCCGTTCTGGCGCAGGCCGTCGAAGGCCTGCGGGCTGGTCACCTCGTGCAGCAGGTGCAGATCGATGAAGAGGAGGTCGGGCTCGCCCTGGGCGCGCCGGACGACATGGTCGTCCCAGACCTTCTCCGCGAGTGTCCTACCCATCGCTTTCCCTTCGGCCGGGCGGTCCGTCACGGGCCCGCCGGCCCCACTAGAGAGTTCGCGGTCGGCTGCCCGCAGTGCCGGGCATGCCCCACCGGGCCCGATTGGTCCGCGGGCCGCTGTCCCTACAGAGTGGCAAGTCCCACGGAAAAAGGAACTTGCGTTTCACAGAGTGAGACGTGAATATCGTTGCATGGACAACTCTAGCGGCGTCGGCGTTCTCGACAAGGCAGCTCTGGTATTGAGCGCCCTGGAGTCCGGTCCGGCCACCCTCGCCGGGCTGGTCGCGGCGACCGGGCTCGCACGGCCCACGGCACACCGTCTCGCGGTGGCACTGGAACACCACCGCATGGTGGCGAGGGACATGCAGGGCAGGTTCATCCTGGGCCCGCGCCTGTCCGAACTGGCCGCGGCCGCGGGCGAGGACCGCCTGCTCGCCACCGCGGGCCCGGTGCTCACCCACCTGCGCGATGTCACCGGGGAGAGCGCCCAGCTCTACCGCCGCCAGGGCGACATGCGGATCTGCGTGGCCGCGGCGGAGCGGCTCTCCGGGCTGCGCGACACCGTGCCGGTCGGCTCCACGCTGACCATGAAGGCCGGCTCCTCGGCCCAGATCCTGATGGCCTGGGAGGAGCCCGAGCGCCTCCACCGGGGCCTGCAGGGCGCCCGGTTCACCGCCACCGCCCTGTCCGGGGTGCGCCGCAGGGGCTGGGCCCAGTCCATCGGCGAGCGCGAGCCCGGGGTGGCCTCCGTCTCGGCGCCGGTACGCGGACCGTCCAACCGCGTGGTCGCCGCCGTCTCGGTCTCCGGACCGATCGAGCGGCTGACCCGGCACCCGGGCCGGATGCACGCCCAGGCCGTCATCGACGCCGCGGGCCGCCTCTCGGAGGCCCTGCGCCGCAACGGCTGACGGGCTCCCCCGCGGGCCGCCGCCCCTCGCGGCGCACGGCCCCCGGCGGGCCGTCAGCGCACCCGGCCCTGCCCGACCTCCGGTGCGTGAGCCGAGTGAGCCGACTCCGCGGCGGGCGCGGCCTCCGCAGCGACAGACACCTCCGGCGCGGGCGCCGCCTCCGGGACGGAAGTTGTCTCCGAGGCGGAAGCCGTCTCCCGCCCGGGTGTCCGGTGCGCGAGACGGGCGGCGGCGCTGCGGCCCCGCGCCTCGACGGGCAGGACGCCCTTGGCCTTGGCCAGTCCGTACGGGGGCATGTCGAAGTAGATGTTCTCGTAGCCGCCCTCGGGCACCAGATAGCTCTCGTGCCAGAGCCCGACGTGCTGACGGGCCTTCTTCTCCTTGCGGTTGAGCCGCGCCCAGGCCGCCCGGTGGAACATGTCCGGCGCCTTGGCGTAGGCGTACAGCTTCTCCCTCGACTCCCAGTACTGGACCACGTAGTACGTCCGGGGCGAGCCCGAGAGCAGGGTGTGGCCGAGCAGCCCGCGCTCCTTGTCCCGGGAGAGCTCGCGCAGCATGCGGGGCATGGCGAGGAAGACGGGCAGCCAGTGGTGCACCGCCCAGAAGTGGTTGATGCGCATCCCGATCAGCAGGACGACGACCTCCCCCTCGGCGGCGGCCACCGCCCGGCCCGGAACCGGTTTCGCGAACATCCTGGGACCTCCCGCTCGCCATTGGATAGCTCGACTATCCATGCTTGGATAGTGGCACTCACCATCAGGAGGCGCAAGGGATGAGACTCTCCGAGCTGAGCGAGCACAGCGGCGTCTCCACCGCGACGATCAAGTTCTATCTGCGCGAGGGCCTGCTCCCGCCGGGCCGCCGGATCAGCGCGACCCAGGCCGAGTACGGCGAACACCACCTGCGGCGGCTGCGCCTGGTGCGCGCGCTGATCCAGATCGGCAAGGTGCCGGTGGCCACCGCCCGCGAGGTGCTGAGCCATGTCGACGACGACTCGCTCGGCCGCACCATCCGGCTGGGCGCCGCGCTCTGGGCGCTCCCCCAGGGCAATCCGCCCGCCGAGGACCTGGAGGACCCCGAAGTCGCCGCCGCCACCGCGGAGTTGGAGGAGCTGCTGACCCGGCTCGGCTGGTCCAACGCCCAGCAGATCGGGGCCCTCTCCCCCGTCTACCGCTCCCTGGCGGCCGGGCTCGCCACCCTGCGCCGGCTCGGCTTCCCCGGGGACATCGAGACCCTGCTGCCCTACGCCCGGGCGATGCACGAACTGGCGGAGCGCGACCTGGACACCCTGGAGGCCCTCGACTCGGAGGCGGAGCAGGTGGAGACCGCGGTCGGCTCGGCCGTGCTCTTCGAGCCGCTGCTGCTCTCCCTGCGGCGGCTGGCCCAGGAGGAGGAATCGGCCCGGCGGTACGGGTATTGAGCCCCGCGCCGAGGCGGCGCGCACCGGAGTCATGGAATGCCGAAGGGCCCCCCGCCACCGCGGAGGGCCCTTCGTCTGCGTACCCCCGACCGGATTCGAACCGGCGCTACCGCCTTGAGAGGGCGGCGTGCTAGGCCGCTACACAACGGGGGCGCGGACCGTGCTGTACACGATCGAGCTGGGCTACCAGGACTCGAACCTAAACTAACTGAACCAGAATCAGTCGTGCTGCCAATTACACCATAGCCCACTGGTGGTCTAGACCACCTGCAGTACCCCCGACCGGATTCGAACCGGCGCTACCGCCTTGAGAGGGCGGCGTGCTAGGCCGCTACACAACGGGGGCCCTGGCGATCCCACCCGACCGGAGCCGAGTGTTGTCACCGCATGGACAGTGGGAGCTACCCGGCTGTCACCGCGGGATGGATCTGTACCCCCGACCGGATTCGAACCGGCGCTACCGCCTTGAGAGGGCGGCGTGCTAGGCCGCTACACAACGGGGGCTTTGCAGATGAGCTCTGCGAGCTGGCCTACCAGGACTCGAACCTAGACTAACTGAACCAGAATCAGTCGTGCTGCCAATTACACCATAGGCCATCAAAGCGCAAGCCCCTGCTGAGGGCTTCTGCTTATCCGTACGCCGACCGGCCGGGCTTTGGACCCCTTCCGGGCGGCGCAGGAAGAACATTACCCGAAGGTGGACGGCGCTCCAAAACGAGTATGGCCGCCGAGCAGGGCCTGAAGTTCGCCGAGCGTGGAGATCCGCCGGACTCCGGACGGCGTGGGCAAGGGGGAGTTGAGCCGGTCGAGCCAGATGCCGAGCATTCCGGCGTCCCGGGCGCCCCGGGCGTCGATGTCGGGTTCGTTGCCCACATAGGCGATCCGCTCCGGGGGCAGGCCCAGCGCCTCGGCCACCGCGAGGAAGGCCGCCGCCTCCGGCTTGGCGACACCGAGTTCGACCGCGCACAGCACGGCTTCGAAGCGCTCGCGGACGCCGAGGGTGCGCAGCTTGTACTCCTGGTTGGGCAGCGCGGAGTTGGAGAGCACGGCCTGCCGGTAGTGCCCGGTGAGCGCGTCGAGGGCGGGCAGGCTGTCGGGGAAGAGCGACCAGGCCGCCTCGTAGTGCACCACGTACCGCTCGAACCAGGCGTCCGCCTGCCCGTCGTCGAGCCGGGTGCCGAGGAACTCCCGTACGCGGTCCCGGCGTTGGCCGAGGAAGTCGGTCTCCCCCGCCTCGCAGCGGGCCCAGTGGACCTGGGTGATCCGCTTCCACTCGGCGAGCGCGGCGGCGGCGGACGCGTGGTGGTCCAGGACGCCCTCGGCGGCGAGGTGGGCCCGCATGCCCGCGGTGTCGGCGCCCGCGTAGTCGAAGAGGGTGTCGTCGATGTCCCAGACAACGGCTTCGATGGTCACTGCCCGCTCTCCCCGTCTCCCGGCTCCCGTCCCGCGGCTCCCCGTCGCCGGGTGGCCCTGCTCCGACAGTAGCGGCCGCGCCTGCGCCCGGGGGCGGCGCCCGTACGGACGCCGCCCCCGGGGAGAACCGGACCGTACTAGCCGGCGAGCCTGGCCAGCGCCGCGTCGATGCGGGCCAGGGTGCGCTCCTTGCCGAGCACCTCCAGGGACTCGAAGAGCGGCAGGCCCACCGTGCGCCCGGTGACCGCGACCCGGACCGGCGCCTGGGCCTTGCCGAGCTTGAGCCCGTGCTCCTCACCGGCGGCGAGGACGGCGGACTTCAGGGACTCGGGGCTGGACCAGTCGGCCGCCTCCAGCTTTCCGCGGGCGGTGCGCAGCAGGGCGTCGGAGCCCTCCTTCATCGCCTTGGTCCAGGAGGCCTCGTCCGCCACCGGCTCGGGCAGGAAGAGGAAGTCGACGTTCTGGGTGATCTCGGAGAGCACGGTCAGGCGGGTCTGCGCGTGCGGGGCGATCGCGTCGAAGGCCGCCTGGTCGAAGTCCTCGGGGGCCCAGGGCGCGAAGGGGGCCTTCAGCCAGGGCGCGCAGGCCGCGGCGAAGTCCTTCACGTCGAGCAGCCGGATGTGGTCGCCGTTGATCGACTCGGCCTTCTTCAGGTCGAAGCGGGCCGGGTTGGGGTTGACGTCCGCGATCTCGAAGGCGGCGACCATCTCCTCGACGGAGAAGATGTCCCGGTCCGCGGAGAGCGACCAGCCGAGCAGGGAGAGGTAGTTGAGCAGGCCCTCGGGCAGGAAGCCGCGCTCGCGGTAGAGGTTGAGCGAGGACTGCGGGTCGCGCTTGGAGAGCTTCTTGTTGCCCTCGCCCATCACATACGGCAGATGCCCGAAGAGCGGCACCTGCTTGGCCACACCCAGCTCGATGAGCGCCTTGTAGAGGGCGATCTGGCGGGGGGTGGAGGAGAGCAGGTCCTCGCCGCGCAGGACGTGGGTGATCTCCATCAGGGCGTCGTCCACCGGGTTGACCAGGGTGTACAGCGGGGCGCCGTTGGCGCGCACGATGCCGTAGTCGGGGACGTTCTCCGGGGTGAAGGTCAGCTCGCCGCGGACCAGGTCGGTGAAGGTGATCGGCTCGTCGGGCATCCGGAAGCGGATGACCGCGCTGCGGCCCTCGGCCTCGTAGGCGGCCTTCTGCTCCGCGGTCAGCTCGCGGCAGGTGCCGTCGTAGCCGGAGGGCTTCCCGGCGGCGCGGGCGGCCTCGCGGCGGGCGTCCAGCTCCTCGGTGGTGCAGTAGCAGGGGTAGGCGTAGCCGCCCGCGAGGAGCTTGTCGGCCACCTCCTGGTAGCGGTCCATCCGCTGGGACTGGCGGTACGGGGCGTGCGGGCCGCCGACCTCGGGGCCCTCCTGCCAGTCGAAGCCGAGCCAGCGCATGGCCTCCAGGAGCTGCTCGTAGGACTCCTCGGAGTCGCGGGCCGCGTCGGTGTCCTCGATACGGAAGACGAAGGTGCCCTGGTGGTGCCGGGCGAAGGCCCAGTTGAACAGGGCGGTGCGGACCAGGCCCACATGGGGGTTGCCGGTCGGCGAGGGACAGAACCGGACCCGGACGGGGGACGGGGAGGATGCGTTAGCCACGCTTGATCACCTTGTTGGTGAGAGTGCCGATGCCTTCGATGGTGACGGCGACCTCGTCGCCGACGTTGAGCGGGCCGACCCCTTCCGGGGTGCCCGTGAGGATGACGTCGCCCGGGAGCAGCGTCATGGCCTCGGAGATGTTGACGACCAGGTCCTCGACGGAGTGGATCATCTCGCCGGTGCGGCCGAGCTGGCGCTGGGCGCCGTTGACGGTGCACTGGATGGTCAGGTCGGAGGGGTCGAGGCCGGTCTCCACCCAGGGGCCGAGCGGGCAGGCGGTGTCGAAGCCCTTGGCCCTGGCCCACTGCTTCTCGGTGCGCTGGATGTCGCGGGCGGTGACGTCGTTGGCGCAGGTGTAGCCGAGGATGACGTCCTTGACCCGCTCGCGCGGCACCTCGCGGCACATCCGCCCGATGACCACCGCCAGCTCCGCCTCGTGGTGGAGCTCCTGGCTGTAGGAGGGGTACTGGATCTCGTCCCCGGGGCCGATCACCGAGGTGGAGGGCTTGAAGAAGGCGAAGGGGACCTCGGGGGTCTCGTTGCCGAGCTCCTTCGCGTGGGCCGCGTAGTTGCGGCCGTAGGCGACGACCTTGTTGGGCAGTACGGGCGGCAGCAGCCGGACCTTGCTCAGCGGGACCTTCGTACCGGAGAGCTCGAAGTCCGCGAACGGGATGCCCTTGATGATGTCGAGGACGAGTTCGTCGGGGGCGCTGCCCTCGACCGCGCCGAACGCGACGTTGCCGTCGATGGAGAACCTGGCGATGCGCACGGGAGTGCCTGTGCCCCTCTGTTTCCGCTGGCCGGAGTCTGACGCTCCAGGCTATCGCTCCGCGCGGGGGCGCCCGGGCCGCCCGGCGGCGGGCCGGGGCACGGCGCGCCCCCGGTGCCGGGTGCGCACCGGGGGCGGGCCGGAAGTGCCGGAAGAGGTCCTGGCCCGGGGGTCAGGAGGCGACGACCGCCGCTTCGGGGGCGGTCATCAGGATGGTGCGCCGGGGGTTGGCGGTCTGGGCGGGGAGCGCGGCCGGGTGCTCCGGCTGCTCGGGGGCCGTCGGACCCTCCGCGCCCTCCAGGTGGGCGAGGGTGGTGCGCCGCGGGTTGGCAATGTTGCGGAACATCATGCTCTTCATCTGCCGTCTGGCCCTGTCGTCACGGCGCCCCCGCCGTGCGGTCGCCGTCGACCGCCGTGGGGGGCGCGGGTTGTCGGATTCACCGTCCCTGTAAAGGCACAGGCTAAACATCCCCTCCCCGGCGGACACCGGGAGCAGACAGCGAAGTGCATGTGATTTTACTCACGAACTAACGGACAAATAGCGCGAATCGCTCCATCCCCCCGCGCCCTCGAAAGCGCCAAAGAGTCGAAAACCCTCCATTACGCACCTGATCATCTCGACTGGGGCACCCGCGGCCCGCCTGGGATTTCGTCCTGAATGCGGGTAGTGCACCAGAACGCTTTGCACCCTTCGTGACCTTGAAATCACCAGGTGTCACGAGAGTCACAGGCTGGCCGTCGGGCCTTGTTGGAGATCGAGCACTGTGCTGGAATTCCCGGGACCGCCGCGGGTTCGACCCGGCGCACTCGCGCGCACGACCACGCGCCGGGTGACTGCGGGAAGGGGGAACATCAGGGCCGGTCATCACGACCGCCACGGGGTGCAGGACATCCCGGAACACCGACACCGTCCCGCCGTATTCCGGCAGGACGCCTGGTCCAGAGGTTGCGACGCTAGTGCAGGGACGTTTCAAGAGGGATGGCAAGGGGTCTCCCCAGGCCCCCCAGAGCCGTGGGGAAGCCGCGGCTGAGCAGGAGCGCAGCGCGAGCGGCTCCTCGGCCCAGCACGCCCCGAGCCCGTCCGCGGGCGCCCCGAAGGCCGGCGAGGCCCGGCCCGGCACGGGCACCGGCGGCAAGGGCGCGGCCCCGGCCGCCTCCGCCGCCCCGGCCACACCCGGCACCGGCAACCGGCTCCTGCTGCGCAACTGGCGCATCTCCACCCGCCTGGTCTCGCTGCTCGCCCTCCCCGTGGTCGCCGCGACCACGCTCGGCGGCATGCGCATCAACCAGTCGATGGAGGACATCGAGCAGCTGGACAACATGCGCCTGCTGACCGAGATGACCAAGCAGGCCACCGAGCTGGCCAGCGCCCTGCAGAAGGAGCGGGACCAGTCGGCCGGTCCGCTCGCCAACGGCGGCAAGGGCAGCGACTTCGACGTCAAGGGCCCCCGCGACACCACCGACCGCGAGCGCCAGGCCTTCATGGAGGCCACCCACGAGATCCAGGACCGCGGGAACGCGGCCAGCCTCGACGGGATCCGCAACAACGTCATCCGCATCTCCGGAAGCCTGACCAAGCTCAGCGGCATCCGGCAGGAGGCGTACAAGGACGACAACAACACCTCCCGCACGGTCGAGGCGTACAGCAGGCTCATCGACCAGCTGCTCAGCCTCTCGCAGGACATGGCGCAGGCCACCAGCAACCCGGACATGATCCAGCGCACCCGCGCCCTGGCGGCCTTCTCCTCCGCCAAGGAGTACGCCTCGGTGCAGCGCGCGATCATCGCCGCCGCGCTGCCGCCGAACAACCGCGAGCGCGGCGACCTCTCCGAGACCGACCGCCAGTACGGCGACGCCGCCCAGGAGAACCAGGCGGACGAGCTGAGCTCCTTCCGCAACATCTACCAGGGCGGCAACGTCGAGGAGCTGCTGAAGCCGATCGAGGACGGCAGCCCGACGATCAAGGAGGCGGACGCCTACGCCAAGCGCGTCCTCACGCAGCCCGACGGGATGCGCACCGAGGACAAGCGGTCCTACAAGGACTGGGTGGACGCGGACACCGCCAAGATCGAGCAGATGACCAGGATCGAGCTGACCCTGCTCAACCAGATGGAGCAGCAGGCCCGCGAACTGCGCAACGAGTCCGAGCAGGAAGCGATCATCAGCGGTGCGCTGGTCTTCCTCGTGCTCGGTGTCTCGCTCGTCGGCGCCTTCGTGGTGGCCCGCTCCATGATCCGCTCGCTGCGCCGCCTCCAGGACACCGCCACCAAGGTCGCCCAGGACCGGCTGCCCGAGCTGGTCAAGCACCTCTCCGAGTCGGACCCGCAGGACGTGGACACCTCCGTGGAGTCGGTCGGTGTGCACTCCCGGGACGAGATCGGCAAGGTGGCCGCGGCCTTCGACGACGTGCACCGCGAGGCGGTCCGGCTCGCCGCCGAGCAGGCCCTGCTGCGGGGCAACGTCAACGCGATGTTCACCAACCTCTCGCGCCGCAGTCAGGGCCTCATCCAGCGCCAGCTCTCGCTCATCTCCGAGCTGGAGTCCCGCGAGGCCGACCCGGACCAGCTGTCCTCGCTCTTCAAGCTGGACCACCTGGCGACCCGTATGCGCCGCAACGGCGAGAACCTCCTCGTCCTCGCGGGCGAGGAGCCGGGCCGCCGCTGGACCCGCCCGGTCCCGCTGGTCGACGTGCTCCGCGCCGCCGCCTCCGAGGTGGAGCAGTACGAGCGGATCGAGCTGTCCTCGGTCCCGGCGACCGAGGTCGCGGGCCGCGTCGTCAACGACCTCGTGCACCTGCTCGCCGAGCTGCTCGAGAACGCGACCTCCTTCTCCTCGCCGCAGACCAAGGTGAAGGTCACCGGCCACGCGCTGCCGGACGGCCGGGTGCTCATCGAGATCCACGACACCGGTATCGGCCTGTCCCCCGAGGACCTGGCCTCCATCAACGAGCGGCTCGCCGCGCCGCCCACCGTGGACGTCTCCGTCTCGCGCCGGATGGGCCTGTTCGTGGTCGGCCGCCTCTCGCAGCGCCACGGCATCCGGATACAGCTGCGGCCCTCCGACTCCGGTGGGACGACCGCCCTGGTCATGCTCCCGGTCGATGTCGCGCAGGGCGGCAGGAAGATGCCCGCCAAGCCCGGTGGCGGCGTGGGCGGTTCGGCGGCGGCGCAGGCCGCGGCGGGCCGTCGCAGCGCGGTCGCCTCGCAGCAGGCGCAGAACGCCCCGTCGGCGGGCGGCTCCGACTCCGGTGGCAAGCGCCTCGGTTCCGGCCCCGGCCGCGGCCAGGTCCAGGGCACCGGCCCGCGCGCCGCGCTGCCCACCCGGGACACCGGCGGCCGCGGCCCCGGCCCGGGGGGAACCGGCCCCCAGCAGGGCGGCTCGCGCCCCGGTGACTCCGGCTCCACCCCGGCGGTCCCGCAGCAGCCGCAGCAGGGCAGGCCCGGCTCCCCGGTGCCCGCCGGTCTCCAGTCCGCCGGAACCGGGCTCCCGGGTCCGCGGCAGGGCGAGGGCCCCCGCCCGGGCGAGCGCGGCGACGGCACCCGCCGTCCGCAGCTGCCGCCGCCGGGCGGACCGCGCCCCGAACTGCCGGGCGGCCCCCGGCCCGCGAACCCCGGCTGGGGCGAGGACCGGCCCGGCGCCGGACGCCCCGTCCAGGACGGACCCCGCGGCCACGAGGAGCCCGACTCCACGGCCCAGTTCCCCCAGCTCGACGACCGCCAGGGCCCGGGCTCCACCGGCCAGTTCGCCCGGTCCGAGCTCGACGGCCCCGGTTCCACGGGCGAGTTCGCCCGCCCGGTCCTGGACGGCCCCGGCTCCACCGGCCAGTTCCCCCGCGTCGAGGAGGACGGCGGCCGGCCCGAGGGCGGCCCGCCGCAGCCGAACGCCGGTCCGTACATGCGCTCCGACGTCTTCGGCGGCCGCGGCCCGGCCCGCCGCAACCCCGGCGGCTTCGCCTCGCCGCCCCCCGGCCGCGACCGGGACGAGGCCCCCGCCGCGGACTACCCGCGCGAGGACACGGGCTCCTACCCGCGCCCCGCCGAGACGCCGTACGAGGACACCGGCTCCTACCCGGGCCCGGCGCACGCCGACTACCCGGGTGCGGACGGCGGCTACCCGCGCGAGGACACGGGTTCCTACCCGCGGCCCGCGGACGCCCCGTACGAGGACACCGGCGCGTACCCGAGCCCGGCCAACGCCTCCTACGAGGACACCGGCTCCTACCCGCGGCCGGGGAGCGGTGGCCACGAGCCCCAGGGCACCGGTTCCTTCCCGCGCCCGGACGCCGAGGCCCCCTCGGAGAACGGCCGTTACGAGGCGCCCGTGCCGCCCGCGCAGCGACCCGGCGGGGTGCTGCCGCCCTCGCCGTCCGCCCCGCGGCCGAGCGAGCCGGAGGCGCTGCCCCCGGCCTCCGGTCCCGGCGACGGCCGTACCCCGCTCTACGACACCCTGGAGACCAGCTGGTTCCGCGGGCAGCAGGCCGCTGCCGCCGAGCGGGAGCGGCTGGCCGCCCAGGAACCGCAGCAGCCGGCGGGCCCGCCGCCCGGGCGTCCGGGCACCGGCCGTCCGCAGGGCACCGGACCCGAGGGCAGGCGCCCCGGTCTCGGCGGCCTGCCGGGCCGTCCGCAGCAGCCCGCCGCAGGCGGCCAGGGCCCGGACGGTGCGCCGCGCGCGGCCGAGGGCGCCCGCTCCGGCTGGCGCAGCTCCCCGAACGACGAACTGGTCCGCCAGGCGGAGCGGGTACGTCAGCCCTCCGCGGGCGGAGTCACCGACTCCGGCCTGCCCCGGCGGGTCCCCCGCGCCAACCTGGTGCCGGGTACCGCGGAGTCCCAGCAGCAGCAGACAGCAGGTCCCCAGGTTTCCCGTGCGCCGGACGAGGTGCGCGGGCGGCTGACCAATCTCCGCCGGGGCATCCAACAGGGTCGCCAGGCCGGAGGCGGTCCGTCGACCGGCAGTTTCCCGCGCCCCACTCACCAGCAGGAGCGTTAGTTGAGTCCGATGAGCCAGGCTGCACAGAACCTCAACTGGTTGATCACCAACTTCGTTGACAACACCCCCGGGGTGTCCCACACCGTCGTCGTGTCCGCCGACGGGCTGCTTCTGGCGATGTCCGAGGGCTTCCCGCGTGACCGCGCCGATCAGCTCGCGGCGGTCGCCTCCGGACTGACCTCGCTCACCGCGGGTGCCTCGCGCATCTTCGAGGGCGGGCTCGTGAACCAGACCGTCGTCGAGATGGAGCGGGGGTTCCTCTTCATCATGTCCATCTCGGACGGCTCCTCACTGGCCGTCCTCGCCCACCCGGAGTGCGACATCGGCCTGGTGGGCTACGAGATGGCGCTGCTCGTCGACCGCGCCGGGAACGTACTCACCCCCGACCTGCGCGCCGAGCTCCAGGGCAGCCTGCTGCACTGACGGCCCCGCTCCCGTATTGCCCGCCTCATGTTTCCGTCACGTCCGTACGACCGACCGACCGTCCAACCGTCCGGCCGCCAAGCGCTCCCCACCGGCTTTGTCAGACGGCACTGCAGACCCCTTGCTGTCCCGCCCGGAGGACCCAGATGACCCCGCCCACCGCCTCTCATGATCCGTACGGAGCCCAACAGGACCTGTACGGATCCGAGGGCGACCAGCCGCTGGTACGTCCGTATGCGATGACCGGCGGCCGGACCCGGCCCCGTTACCAGCTCGCCATCGAGGCGCTGGTCAGCACCACGGCCGACCCGGCCCAGCAGATGGGACTCCTCCCGGAACACCAGCGGATATGCCACCTGTGCCGCGAGGTGAAGTCGGTGGCGGAGGTCTCCGCGCTGCTCTCGATGCCCCTCGGTGTGGCCCGCATCCTCGTCGCCGACCTGGCGGAGGCGGGACTCGTCGCCATCCACCAGCCGGGCGGCGACGAGAACGCCGGTGGCCAGCCAGACGTGACTCTGCTCGAAAGGGTGCTCAGTGGACTTCGCAAGCTCTGACCAGGGTCGCTCGACGACCTCCGCGAAGATCGTCGTCGCGGGTGGCTTCGGCGTGGGCAAGACCACGTTCGTCGGCGCGGTCTCGGAGATCAACCCGCTGCGCACCGAGGCAGTGATGACATCCGCCAGCGCGGGCATCGACGACCTCACCCACACCGGAGACAAGACCACCACCACCGTGGCCATGGACTTCGGACGCATCACCCTCGACCAGGACCTCATCCTCTACCTCTTCGGCACCCCCGGACAGGACCGCTTCTGGTTCATGTGGGACGACCTCGTCCGCGGCGCCATCGGCGCCGTCGTCCTCGTCGACACCCGCCGCCTCGCCGACTGCTTCCCCGCCGTCGACTACTTCGAAAACTCAGGACTCCCCTTCGTCATCGCCCTCAACGGCTTCGACGGACACCAGCCCTACACCCCCGACGAAGTACGCGAAGCACTCCAGATCGGCCCCGACACCCCCATCATCACCACCGACGCCCGCCACCGCGCAGACGCCAAATCCGCCCTCATCACCCTCGTCGAACACGCCCTCATGGCACGACTGCGCTAGCGGACACCACCCCGGCCACGGCCGCGCCCGGTCCCGGTACTGCACAAGTTCCTTGATCCGTACGGCAGTTGCAGTAGGCGCACCGGGTGCCCCTGTGGGCTGCGACACGCGTTAACGGGGTGTTCATAACGTTTCGAGAGAGAATTGCACCGAGCTGAGCACTGTTCGCATGTGTTCAACTCCGGCCAGCTACGCGAGCCCCGCCTTTTGGCGGGGCTCGCCCCTTTTCACCCCCTTTGACTGAGGTCTGCGCCACTCGGAAGTTGCACGTCGAACTGTTTGTTAGAGCCCGGTCTGACGTGCTGGAATGCGCAGAACCGGCCCGTGCTCGCGGGCCGGGAGACGCACAGAGCGGCACAGGGTCAGGTGCCGGCGCCGAGAGGTTGTTGGTCGAGTGAGGCGAAGCAATAACGGTCCCGAGCCCTCGGCACGGGGCAACTTCACCCCGCCCTCGCGTGGAGCGGCGGCGTCCGCGACCCTGTCGCACCCGGAGTCGCTCCCGCCCGCGGGCAGCCGCTTCTCGCCCCGCAACTGGCGGGTACCGGCCAAGCTGAACGCGATCCTCCTCATACCCGTCCTGGTCGGCCTGGTCATGGGCGGCTTCCAGGTCAAGGGCTCCATCGACACCTGGCAGGAGGCCGAGGACGCGGAGAACACCGCGGTCCTGGTCCGCGCCGCGCTGACCTACAGCAACGCCCTGATCGACGAGCGCGACATCAGCGCGGCCCCGCTGCTCCAGGGCAAGCGGGACAGCGCCGCCGTCAAGTCGGCCCGCGGCGCCACCGACCGGGCGGCCGCGGAGTTCGACAAGGCCGCCCGGAACATGCCCTCCAAGGCGGGACTCGAACGCCGCCTGGAGGCCTTCCGGCAGAACGAGCCCGACCTCAAGGACCTCCGCGCCGCCGCCTACACCGGCAAGCTGACCGGGGTGAAGACCGAAGAGGGCTATATCGCCATCCAGCACCCGCTGATGGAGTTCGCCAACGAACTGGGCCTCGGCACCGGCAACATCACCAGCTACGGCCGCACCGTCTACGCGATCGCGCTGGCCAAGGGCGCCGCCTCGCTCCAGCGCTCCATCGGCACCCACCTGCTGATCAAGCCGGGACCCGACGCCGCCGGCTTCGCGATGCAGCGCACCTCGCTCGGCTCGTACTCGTATCTGGAGGCCATCGCCACCGAGGAGTACAAGTCCGGCGGCACCCCCGCGGACGTGGCCCGCTACGAGAAGGCCGAGAAGCAGATCCGCGCCGAGGGCGAGTCGCTGGCCAGGG
Organism: Streptomyces sp. SCSIO ZS0520; assembly: GCF_025643355.1. NCBI lineage: Bacteria > Bacillati > Actinomycetota > Actinomycetes > Kitasatosporales > Streptomycetaceae > Streptomyces > Streptomyces sp. SCSIO ZS0520. The sequence goes on from NZ_CP092644.1 coordinate 1,835,576, forward strand.
AGCAGGCCGCCGAGGCGAAGGCCCGGGGCGAGAAGTACGTCGCCCCGCCCGCGACCCCGCAGATGGTCGGCCTGGTCACCGCCCTGCCGGACACCTCCCGCGGGGCCCGCGCCGACCTGGCGAAGAAGGGGGTCACCCCCGAGGCCTGGTGGGCGGTGAACACGCTGCGCTTCACCGCGTACCGCGAGATCGAGACCACGCTGTCCGACAAGGCCGTGGCCGAGGCGGCCGGTATCGCCGACGACGCCCGGCGCTCGACCTTCGTGACCGCCGGTGTGGTGCTGTTCGCCCTGCTCGCCGCCTTCGTCCTGGCCGGGCTGATGGCCCGCCAGATGAGCCTGTCGATGCGCCGCCTGCGCACCGCCGCCTTCGGCGTCGCCGAGCAGCGCCTGCCGATGATGGTCGACCAGCTCTCGCGTACCGACCCGGGCCGGGTGGACACCCGGGTGGAGCCGATCCCGATCTCCTCCCGGGACGAGATCGGCGAGGTCGCCCGCGCCTTCGACCAGGTGCACCGCGAGGCCGTGCGGCTCGCCGCCGAGCAGGCCCTGCTGCGCGGCAACATCAACGCGATCTTCACCAACCTCTCGCGCCGCAACCAGTCGCTGATCGAGGGCCAGCTGACCCTGATCACCGACCTGGAGAACAACGAGGCCGACCCGGACCAGCTGGAGAACCTCTTCCGCCTGGATCACCTGGCCACGCGTATGCGCCGCAACGGCGAGAACCTCCTGGTCCTCGCGGGCGAGGAGCCGGGCCGCCGCTGGGACCAGCCGGTTCCGCTGGTGGACGTGCTGCGCGCGGCCTCCTCCGAGGTGGAGCAGTACGAGCGCATCGAGCTGGCCGGGGTGCCGGAGGCGGACATCCACGGCCGCGCGGTCACCGACCTGGTGCACCTGCTCGCCGAGCTCCTGGAGAACGCGACCTCCTTCTCCTCGCCGCAGACCAAGGTGAAGGTCACCGCGACCCGGCTGCCGGACGGCCGGGTGATGATCGAGATCCACGACAAGGGCATCGGCCTGACCGCCGAGGACTTCGCCGACATCAACCACAAGCTGGCCAACCCGCCCACCGTGGACGCGGCGATCTCCCAGCGGATGGGCCTGTTCGTGGTCGGGCGGCTCTCCGACCGGCACCAGATCCGGGTCCAGCTGCGGCCCTCGGGCGAGCAGGCGGGCACCACCTCGCTGGTCATGCTCCCCGAGGTGATCACCCACGGCGGCGGCGGAGACCTCGCCGCCGACCCCGAGTTCACCGTCTCCTCGATCATCCCGGAGCAGCACGCCTCGGAGCCCGCCCCGCTGCGCACCGCCGCCGAACTGGGCTTCGACGACAGCCGCTACCAGGAGATCCCCGACGACCTGCGCGAGCTGGACCCGGTCGGCCGCTCCCTGATGCGCGAGGAGCGCCGGGCGGCCCTGGAGGCCCAGTCCGGCCCCGCCGAGCTCGAGGGCCCCCACCGGCAGATCCCGCCGGGCCCCGGCAACGGCCACCCGCAGGGCCCCGGCTACGAACTCCCCGCCCCGGGCTACGCCCTCCCCCTCCCGCCCCGCTCCCAGGACCCGGGCCCCTACGAGGACGGCCTCTCCTACGGAGACGAGCAGCCCCACGGGAACGGCCGGCCCTACGGGAACGGGCAGGCGTACGGGAACGGACAGTCCTACGGGAACGGGCAGCCGTACGAGGAGCCGGGAGCGTACGAGCAGCAGCCGCCGTACGAGGAGCGCCCCTCCTACGAGGACCACCGGTCCTACGAGGAGCCGGGGCCCTACGAGGCCCGGCAGTCCTTCGAGGAGCGGCAGCAGTCGACCTACGACGAGCAGTTCTACCCGAGCCAGGACGGCTACCCGGATGTCGCCTACGCGGAGGCGGGCGGCGCCGATCTGGTGCCCGCTCCCCAGGACGCGTACCAGGGCCCCCGGCCCGGGCCCGGCGAGCAGCCCGAGCAGAGCGGATCCGCTCCGGAGCCTGCCGCTCCCGACCCGCAGGGACTAGGCTTCGACCTGCAGGGTTCCACTCCCGCTGCCCCCGCCGGGGGTCACGAACTGACCCAGGCGGGCCTCCCGCGCCGCGGCTCCACGGCCGGCGGCAACCCGGGCTCCCCGAACGGCGACCGGCAGTGGCGCAGTGAGCCGGAGGCGCCCTCGGCACCGCCGTCCGCCGAGGAGGCGGGCGGCTCCCAGGAGGCCGGGGACCACCAGGACGACTGGCACTCCGCCAACGACGACCGGTGGCAGCGCGCCGAGCAGCTCCGGCAGCCGAAGGCCGGCGGCATCACCTCGTCGGGACTGCCCCGCCGGGTCCCCAAGGCCAATCTGGTCGAGGGCACCGCGGAGCAGACCCCGCTCGGTGGACCGCAGGTCTCCCGCGACCCCGAGGACGTACGGGGCAGGCTCAGCAAGCTGCGCCGCGGCGTCCAGCGGGGACGCACCGCAGGTAGTGACACGAACGGCCAGGGCGCACCGCATCAGCACGGTGGTCCTGACAGCACCTACAACCAGGAGCGTTAGTGTGAGCCCGATGAGCCAGGCGGCACAGAACCTGAACTGGTTGATCACCAACTTCGTGGACAACACCCCCGGGGTGTCGCACACGGTGGTGGTCTCCGCCGACGGACTCCTTCTCGCGATGTCCGAAGGGTTCCCGCGCGACCGCGCCGATCAGCTCGCGGCCGTCGCCTCCGGACTGACCTCGCTGACCGCGGGCGCCTCCCGCATCTTCGAGGGCGGCAGCGTGAACCAGACAGTTGTGGAGATGGAGCGAGGATTCCTCTTCATCATGTCCATCTCCGACGGCTCCTCTCTCGCTGTTCTCGCGCACCCCGAAGCGGACATCGGTCTCATCGGGTACGAGATGGCACTTCTTGTCGACCGGGCAGGCAGCGTTCTGACCCCCGACCTGCGTGCCGAGCTCCAGGGAAGCCTTCTCAACTAACAGACAGGCAGTGCGTTTTCGCGTGCCGGGCACGTAAAGTTTCGGCACGCGGCTCCACGGTGATGGATCCGGCGCTTTCGAGGAGGAGAACGTGGCAACACCCCCAGAGGGTTCGTCTTCGGGCAGGTGGCAGCAGTACGGCCACGCCGAGGGCGACGGCTCACAGAACCGGTTCAGCTATCCCCCCACCGCGCCCCGCCACCGCCGTCCCCAGGCACCGCAGCAGCCGGGCGGCGGGCAGCAGCCCTTCGACCAGCCGCAGGCGCCCCGCATCGTGCCCGTGCAGCCGCAGCGGCAGTCGCCGGAGCCCGCTCCGGCACCCGCCGCGCACAACCCGCTGGTCCGCCCGTACGCCATGACGGGCGGGCGGACCCGGCCCCGGTACCAGCTCGCCATCGAGGCGCTGGTGCACACCACCGCTCAACCGCACCAGATGCAGGGGCAGTTGCCCGAGCATCAGCGGATCTGCAATCTGTGCCGTGAGATCAAGTCGGTGGCCGAGATCTCCGCACTCCTGACCATTCCCCTCGGCGTGGCCCGCATCCTCGTCGCCGACCTGGCGGAGGCGGGACTCGTCGCCATCCACCAGCCGGGCGGCGACGAGAACGCCGGTGGCCAGCCGGACGTGACATTGCTCGAAAGGGTGCTCAGTGGACTTCGCAAGCTCTAGCGGCGGAGCAGGCCTCCAGGGCCGCTCGACCACCAGCGCGAAGATCGTGGTGGCCGGTGGCTTCGGCGTGGGCAAGACCACGTTCGTCGGCGCGGTCTCGGAGATCAACCCGCTGCGCACCGAGGCAGTGATGACATCCGCCAGCGCGGGCATCGACGACCTCACCCACACCGGAGACAAGACCACCACCACCGTGGCCATGGACTTCGGACGCATCACCCTCGACCAGGACCTCATCCTCTACCTCTTCGGCACCCCCGGACAGGACCGCTTCTGGTTCATGTGGGACGACCTCGTCCGCGGCGCCATCGGCGCCGTCGTCCTCGTCGACACCCGCCGCCTCGCCGACTGCTTCCCCGCCGTCGACTACTTCGAAAACTCAGGACTCCCCTTCGTCATCGCCCTCAACGGCTTCGACGGACACCAGCCCTACACCCCCGACGAAGTACGCGAAGCACTCCAGATCGGCCCCGACACCCCCATCATCACCACCGACGCCCGCCACCGCGCAGACGCCAAATCCGCCCTCATCACCCTCGTCGAACACGCCCTCATGGCACGACTGCGCTAGCAGACACCACCCCGGACGCACGAGAGCCCCGGACCCCACCGCCGAGAGCGGGGGTGTCCGGGGCTTCGTATGTCCGGGGCCTTCGTGGTGCTTGTACGGGCGCCGGGTGCCGCCGCGGGGCCGGGCCGACCCCGCGGTGGCGGTGGGCTCAGCCCTGCCAGCTATGCGGGGCGCGGAAGCCGGGGGTGCGCTCCAGGCGGCGCCAGCCGGCCTTGTTGCGGCCGCGGTGCGCCGGGGCGGCGGGCTCGGCGAAGGAGGAGGCGCGGGCCAGCAGGATCGCGGCGAGGGCGGCGACCTCCTCGGGCTCGGCGTGGCCCTTCTCCACGCGCAGCAGCCGGCCGGCGGCGGCGAGCGCGGTGGAGGTGTCGGCAGCGGCGGCGGTTGCTTCGGAAGGAGTGGTCATGGGTGAGTCGTCTCCGTGAACGGGCCGCAGGGTCACTGCGGCGGGTTGCCGTGCTTGCGGGACGGCAGGTCCGCGTGCTTGGACCGCAGCATCGCGAGGGAGCGGATGAGCACCTCGCGGGTCTCTGCGGGATCGATGACGTCGTCGACGAGTCCGCGTTCGGCGGCGTAGTACGGGTGCATCAGCTCGGACTTGTACTCCTTGACCATGCGGGTGCGCATGGCCTCGGGGTCCTCGGCCGAGGAGATCTGCCTGCGGAAGATGACGTTGGCGGCACCCTCGGCGCCCATCACCGCGATCTCGTTGGTGGGCCAGGCGTACGTCAGGTCGGCGCCGATCGACTGGGAGTCCATCACGATGTACGCACCGCCGTATGCCTTGCGCAGGATGAGCGAGATCCGCGGCACGGTCGCGTTGCAGTAGGCGTAGAGCAGCTTGGCGCCGTGCCGGATGATCCCGCCGTGCTCCTGGTCGACCCCGGGAAGGAACCCGGGGACGTCGAGGAGGGTCACGATCGGAATGTTGAAAGCGTCGCACATCTGGACAAAGCGCGCAGCCTTCTCGGAGGCCTCGATGTCCAGGACCCCGGCCAGGCTCTGCGGCTGGTTGGCGATGATGCCGACGACCTGGCCGTCGAGCCGGGCGAGCGCGCAGATGATGTTGCGCGCCCAGCGCTCGTGGACCTCCAGGTACTCGCCGTCGTCGACGAGTTCCTCGATCACCCGGGTCATGTCGTACGGGCGGTTGCCGTCCGCGGGGACCAGGTCGAGGAGGACGTCGGAGCGCCGGTCGGCCGGGTCCTCGCCGGCGGCCTGCGGCGGGTTCTCCCGGTTGTTCTGCGGGAGCATCGACAGGAGGTAGCGGACCTCGGCGAGGCAGGTCTCCTCGTCGTCGTAGGCGAAGTGGCAGACCCCGGAGGTCTCGGCGTGCACATCGGCGCCGCCGAGGCCGTTCTGGGTGATCTCCTCGCCGGTGACCGCCTTGACCACGTCGGGCCCGGTGATGAACATCTGCGAGCTCTCACGGACCATGAAGACGAAGTCGGTGAGCGCGGGGCTGTAGGCGGCGCCGCCCGCGCAGGGGCCGAGCATCACCGAGATCTGCGGGATGACGCCGGAGGCGCGGGTGTTGCGCTGGAAGATGCCGCCGTAGCCCGCGAGCGCGGAGACGCCCTCCTGGATCCGGGCGCCCGCGCCGTCGTTGAGCGAGACCAGCGGGGCACCGGCCGAGATGGCCATGTCCATGATCTTGTGGATCTTCGTGGCGTGCGCCTCGCCGAGGGCGCCCCCGAAGATGCGGAAGTCGTGGGCGTAGACGAAGACCGTCCGGCCCTCGACCGTGCCCCAGCCGGTGATGACGCCGTCGGTGTACGGCTTCTTGGTCTCCAGCCCGAAACCGGTCGCCCGGTGCCGTCGCAGCTGCTCGACCTCGTGGAAGGAGTCCGGGTCGAGGAGCAGCTCGATGCGCTCACGGGCCGTCAGCTTGCCCTTGGCGTGCTGGGCCTCGGTTGCCCGGTCGCTCGGACCGCGCAGCGCCTCGGCACGGATCGCGCGCAGCTCGGCCACCCGCCCTCGCGCGTCGGAGGGCTCACCCGGGGTCTCGTCCAAAACGGTCATGCAGCGACCTTACGGAGCCGGGCCCCGGTTCCGATCCGTCGACTCCGTACAGTCTCCGGGGCGTTTTCCTGGCGGCCATGAACAGAACCGGCCCGGGAAAGACCTGAACCCACTGTTCAGGGGCCGGTTGCTTGTGGAGATCACACAAAACCCGCCACAGTGAGAAGTACGTCACACCCGGCCGCACCGCTTCCCCCGAAGAGCGTCCCACCTAGGGGTACGTAGGGGTTGATGCACGGAGCAGATGTCCACCGTGTAACCCGGCGACGACGGCCAGATTGCGGCAGCCTTTGGACGGTGTCAACAGCGGCGACCGGAGGCATCCAGCCCCGGAAAGACCGTCGGAAGACTACCGAAAGCGGAACCCCGGGGGCGCGGGAGCCCCCGGGGCCGCCCCCGGCGTGCCGCCCGCGAGGGGCGCCGCGCCAGACCGCGGCCGGTCAGCAGCCGCCGCAGTTGTAGTAGAGGACGTCCCAGTGGTTGCCCTCGTCCGCGTAGACGTTGCCGGAGCCGGACTTCCACATCGGCGCCCCGTCGCCGCGGACCCCGGCGTAGGCGAAGGTGTTCTTGATGTAGCCGGTCAGGCAGCTCGTCTTGCCGAAGTCGAGCTTGTAGCCGTTCCAGTGCGAGTAGGTGCCGCTGGCGTGGCCGGTCTCGGTGCCGCCGGTGATGTTCAGCCCGCAGCCGCTGGCTCTCTTGAGGGTCTGCGCCCCCTTGGCGGTGGCCTGGTTGAGCTGGCTGAACGAGGTGCAGGTCGGGGTGTTGCGGTCCGAGCAGCCGCCCGAGGAGGACCAGGTGATCCCGACGCTGCGGAACATCGAGGTCGCGGTGGCGTGGCTGATCTTGGTGGCGGAGGTGCCCGCCGAGGCCTCGGAGGCCCCGCCGAGGACCCCGAAGCCGGGGGCGACGAGCGCCCCGGCGAGGAGGGCGGCGGCACTGAGGCCGGTACGGAGGATCCTGCGCTGCTTCACGTGAAGTCCCCTTCTGAGGAACGTGCCCGATGGAAGACGTGCGAGAAGACGTGCCCGGGACATGCCCGGTGGAACACGGCGGAGCCGGCGGTGCGGGGAGCGCAGGGAGATGGTGCCCGAGTTCTACGCGCGTCGCCAGAGCCCGGGAGCGGGAGAAACGGAAATCGCCCGGAGCCGCCGGTGTGGCGCGGCGCGGGCGGTGGAAACCAGGGCGGAATGCGCCTAGTCTCGTAGTTGTTGAAGGTTGAACAGCTTCGGCGGGAAGAGCCGGAGCGCGTCCGCAAGGAGCACTGAGCCATGGGTCTCTTCGACCGCGACCGCAAGAACACCGAGCAGTCCGCCGCCCCCGCCCTGGCGGCGCTGACCGGCACCTACACCCTCGACCCCGCGCACTCCACCATCGGCTTCGCCGCGCGCCACGCGATGGTCACCAACGTCAAGGGCAGCTTCGAGGACTTCGAGGGCACCCTGGTCCTCGACGGCGCCGACCCCACCCGCTCGACCGCCTCCCTGGACGTGCGGATGGCCAGCGTGAGCACCGGCAACGCCGACCGCGACAAGCACCTGCAGAGCGCGGACTTCTTCGACACGGACACCTACCCGACGATGAGCTTCCGCTCGACCTCGGCGGAGCACCTCGGCGGCGACGACTACCGGATCACCGGGGCGCTCTCCGTGCTCGGCACCACCAAGGAGATCACCATCGACCTGGAGTTCAACGGCAGCGCCACCGACCCGGCGGGCATGGAGCGGGTCGGCTTCGAGGGCCGCTCCGAACTGCTGCGCTCCGAGTGGGGCCTGACCTGGAACGCCGCCCTGGAGACCGGCGGGGTGCTCGTCTCCGACAAGATCAAGCTGCTCTTCGACATCTCGGCGGTCAAGACGGCCTGAGCCGCGCGGAACGGGAGCGGGAGCGGGAGCGGGACGGGAGCGGGAAGGGAGCGGGAGGGAAGGGGCCTAGAACCCGCCCCCGAAGTCCCCGCCCCCGCCGAAGCCGCCGCCACCGCCGAAGTCACCGCCGCCCCCGAAGCCGCCGCCGAAGTCGCCGGAGTCGAAGTCGGAGCCGGAGTAGTCGCCCCCGGCGAAGCCGCCGCCGTCGCTGAAGCCGTCGGTGTGGCCGTAGTCCGCGGCGTAACCGGGCGTGGACATCATGCCGCCGAGCATGGTGCCGACGAGCAGCCCGGGCAGCAGTCCGCCGCCGAAGTAGCCGCCCGCCCAGGGGCCGTAGGCCGGGCCCGCCTCCCAGTAGGGGCGGCGGCCCGCGGCCGTGTCGACCTCGCGCACCATCGGGTCCGCGCCGTCGGCGAGCCGGGTCCGGTCGGCGGCGCAGACCGGCACCTCGCGGGGTTCGCCGCCCGCCGGGCGCCAGTGGACATCGGCGACCGAGGGGCCGTGGCGCGGGTCGAAGAAGCAGGGCGGACGGCGTTCGGGCAGCTCCCGGCCCGCGCGCCGGGCCTCCAGGACGGCGAGCGAGAAGCGGCCGTCCTCCAGGGCCCGGGTCACCCCGCGGACGTCGTCGGGGTGCCGGGCGCCCGCCATCCGCTCCTTGGCCTTGTCGTACGCGTCGAGGGCGTGCTCGTAGTCGGTGCGCATCGCCTCGTCGGCGCCGGGCTCGCGGGGGTGGAAGTCGAGCCGGTCGAGGGTCTCCCCATAGGTGGTGATGTCCTCGTCGACGACGACCCGCAGCTTCTCCAGGGCGGCCCGCTGCTCCTCCTCCCGGCGGCGGCGACCGCGGCGCATCAGCGCGTAGGCGCCCGCGCCGCCGGCCACCAGGACACCGCCGACCGCGATCAGGGTGCCGGTGTGCACGCCGTTCCCGTCCCCGGAGCGGTCGACCCGGCCGCCGTTGCTCCAGGAGGCGGGGGCGGAGCCCTCGGCCTGCCGCAGCGACTGGTCGACGAAGGTGTCCAGCTGCTGGGGCGCGCCCTCGCCGCGCACCGTCTGGACCAGGTTGCCGACCGCCTGCCTGCTCATCACCGGGCTGTCGGCGCGCGCGTCGAACTGGTCGCCGAGCCGGATCCCGTACACGCCGGTGATCCCGGTGAGGGCGCGCAGATCGCGGAAGAGGCCGTCGGTGGGGTAGCCCGCGGGCAGGACGGCGACGAAGACGGGCTTGTCGGCGTCCCTGATCTTGTCGGAGAGGGCGTCGGCCTGGGACTCCGAGAGGGTGCCCGCGGCCTCGGGGTCGACGTAGACCGGGTCCCGCTGGAGTTCCTCGGCCACGGTGTCCACGGCGGTGTCGGCCTGGGCGCTCGGCACCGTCACCGTGAGCAGTGCCAGCGCCGCGAGCACGGCGAGGAAGAGCATCCGGCGAAGGTCTCGGAACAGCGCAGCCTTCATACCTCGAAGCTACCTGAAATATCACGAATACGGGCATCCGACTACAGGGAGGTCTGCCCGGGTGACCCGGCGGTGGAGCACCCGGCGGCGCGACCGGCCCGGGCCCCCTGCCCGGCGCGGGCACCCCGGCTGCGAGACTGGGCGGGACGTATCCCGCAACCTCCGCGAAACCCTGTGGGCTTGCCCGATCGCGATTGTTAACTCCGCGCAACACGAGCGCCGGAGACAAGGAATCAGATCCAGACATTCTCGCAGGCCGAAGTCGAGGCAAACCCTCGGTGACCAGCCCGGGCGACCGTCAAAGCCCTTGACGCATCTGCGAATTGGCCGTTTACTCTCGGCTCGGACGCGCCCCACTCCCCCACCCCAGAAGGGCGGCGCCCCGCCATGACGCTTCCCCGCCGCGCGCGCCGCCCGCGTGCCCTCGCCGCCGCCCTGCTCGTGCTGCTCGCGCTGGGCGGGGCGCTGACCGCCTCGGAGCACGGGGTGCCCCGGGCGGTCGGCGAACCGGTGACGGTCTGGCTGACCACCACCGACGACAAGGGCGGGCGGCATGTGGTGCGCGGCCTGGAGAAGCAGCGGCCCTTCGTCTTCCGGGAGGGCACCGGCGGCCCCGGGGTGCGGCTCGGCGTCGACGAGCACACCCGCTTCCAGCCCTTCACCGGCGGCGGCGCCTCCTTCACCGACTCCGCCGCCTGGCTCCTGAACTCCAGCGGCGCGCTGCCCCGGGCCACCCGCGAGAAGGTCATGCGCCGGCTCTTCTCCCCCGAGGACGGCATCGGCCTGTCCTTCCTGCGCAATCCGATGGGCGCCTCCGACCTCGCCCGCTACCCGTACTCGTACGACGACCTGCCCGAGGGGAAGAGCGATCCGGACCTCTCCGGCTTCTCGCTGCGGCACGATCTCGCCGATGTGGTCCCGCTGACCCGGCAGGCGCTGCGGCTCAACCCGGAGCTGACCGTCATGGCCTCGCCCTGGTCGGCGCCGGGCTGGATGAAGGACAGCGGCAAGCTGCGCGGCGGCTGGCTGAACGCCCGCTACTACGGCACCTACGCGCGCTACTTCGTGAAGTACCTGCGGGGCTACCGGGACCAGGGCATCCCGGTCCGCTATGTCACCGTGCAGAACGAGCCCACCTGCTGCGCCGGGTACCCCTCGATGAGCTGGTCCGGCACCTCGCTGCACTACTTCACCAAAGAGGAGCTGCTGCCCCGCCTGAAGGCCGCCGGTCTCTCCACCAAGGTGCTCGCCCACGACTGGAACTGGAACACCTACCAGAAGTACGGGGCCCCGACCGTGGACGACCCCGAGGTGCGCCGCCACCCCAATTTCGGCGGGGTGGCCTGGCACGGCTACGGCAGCGGCATCGACCGGCAGCAGCGCACCCACAGCCGCTACCCGGGGCTGCCCGCCTTCGGCACCGAGCACTCCGGCGGCGACTGGGTCGACGACCAGCAGAGCGCCGATATGCACGACATCATCGACTACTCCCGGAACTGGGCGCGCTCGGTCACCAAGTGGTCGCTCGCCCTCGACCAGGACCAGGGCCCGCACAGCGGCGGCTGCGGGGTCTGCACCGGCCTGGTCACGGTGCACCACGGCGACGGGCAGCCCGGCAGGGTGGAGTACACCGTGGAGTACTACACGATGGGCCACCTGACGAAGTTCGTCCGGCCCGGAGCCCGGCGCATCGCCTCCACCGCGAGCGAGGCGGTGCCGAACGTGGCCTGGCGCAATCCGGACGGCTCCAAGGCGCTGATCGCCTACAACGAGTCCCGGCGGCCCCGGACGGTCACCCTCGACTGGGGCGGCGCGCACGCCACGTACACCCTGCCGGGCCGCACCTCGGCGACCTTCACCTGGTCCGGTGCGCAAGGGGCCGCGCCGCCCGCGCTCGGCGAGGAGGAGCGGCGGGGCGGCGCCGGCGCGCTCGCGCCCCGTCCGGCCGCGCGGCGGGAGCGGCGGGCCGCCGGGCGCCGGGCTCAGTCGGTGGGCTCGACCCCGGCGCGCAGCAGCCCGTAGGTGTAGGCGTCCTCCAGGGCCTGCCAGGAGGCGGCGATGACGTTGTCGGCGACGCCGACCGTGGACCACTCGCCGGTGCCGTCGCTGGTGGAGATCAGCACCCGGGTGGTGGACTCGGTGCCGTGCACGCCCTCCAGGATGCGGACCTTGTAGTCGACGAGTGCGAACTTGGCGAGCTGCGGGTGCAGGCGCTCCAGGGCGACCCGCAGGGCGCGGTCCAGGGCGTTGACCGGGCCGTTGCCCTCGGCGGTGGCGACGATGCGCTCGCCCTTGGCCCAGACCTTCACGGTCGCCTCGTTGGCGTGGCTGCCGTCCGGGCGGTCCTCGACGATGGCCCGCCAGGACTCGGTACGGAAGTAGCGGCGGGCCCGGCCCTCCGCCTCGGCGCGCAGCAGCAGTTCGAAGGAGGCGTCGGCGGCCTCGTAGGAGTAGCCGGCCAGCTCGCGTTCCTTGACCCGCTCGACGACCCGGCCGACCAGTTCGCGGTCGTGGCCGAGTTCGATGCCGAGCTCGCGGCCCTTCAGCTCGATGGAGGCGCGGCCCGCCATGTCGGAGACCAGCATCCGCAGCCGGTTGCCGACCCGCTCGGGGTCGATGTGCTGGTACAGGTCCGGGTCGACCTTGATCGCGGAGGCGTGCAGACCGGCCTTGTGCGCGAAGGCGGAGACGCCTACGTAGGGCTCGTGGGTGGAGGGGGTGAGGTTCACGACCTCGGCGATGGCGTGCGAGATCCGGGTCATCTCGCGCAGGGCGCCCTCGGGGAGGACCTGCTTGCCGTACTTCAGCTCCAGGGCGGCGACGACCGGGAAGAGGTTGGCGTTGCCGACCCGCTCGCCGTAGCCGTTGGCGGTGCACTGGACGTGGGTGGCCCCGGCGTCCACCGCGGCCAGGGTGTTGGCGACCGCGCAGCCGGTGTCGTCCTGGGCGTGGATGCCGAGCCGGGCCCCGGTGTCGGCGGCGACGGTCGCGACGGTGGCCTGGATCTGGGCGGGCAGCATGCCGCCGTTGGTGTCGCAGAGCACGACGACGTCGGCGCCCGCCTCGTGGGCGGCGCGGACCACGGCCTTGGCGTAGCCGGGGTTGGCGCGGTAGCCGTCGAAGAAGTGCTCGCAGTCCACGAAGACCCGGCGGCCCTGCTCGCGCAGGTGGGCGACGGTGTCCCGGACCATGGCGATGTTCTCGTCCAGGGTGGTGCGCAGGGCGAGTTCCACATGCCGGTCGTGGGACTTGGCGACCAGGGTGATCACCGGGGCGCCGGAGGCGAGCAGCGCCTTGACCTGGGGGTCCTCGGCGGCGGTGGCCCCGGCCCTGCGGGTGGCGCCGAAGGCGACCAGCTGCGCGTGGCGGAAGTCGATCTCCTCGCGGGCGCGGGCGAAGAACTCGGTGTCCCGGGGGTTGGCGCCGGGCCAGCCGCCCTCGATGAAGCCGACGCCGAACTCGTCCAGGTGCCGGGCGATGGTCAGCTTGTCCGCGACCGTGAGGTTGATGCCCTCGCGCTGCGCGCCGTCGCGCAGGGTGGTGTCGAAGACGTGGAAGCTGTCGTCGGCGCGGGGAGCGCCGCCGGGGGCCGTACTACTCATGGCTGCCTGACTCCTGTCGGTGAGTGGCTCCGAATTGCCTGGCTCCACTTGCCCCCGTCGCCGCGCGCGTTCCGCCTCGGGCCGGTTGGGTCCGGAAACGAAAAAACCCCTCGCGGGTGCGAGAGGTCTGCGCGCGGGTCCGGGGCACGGTGTTCGCCGCCCGGGTGTCGTCCTCGGGTTCAGCGGCCACTGCGGACCGGCGCGCTGCTGCCAATAATCATGGTCAGAGCGAGCATGGACGGCAGTCTGCCACAAGGTCCGCATGCCGTGACGTCCGGTCTCAGGATGTGGTCCTGGTGTCCACGGCCGGGGCGCCCACGGCGAGCGGCCGCCCCGCACCCTCGGGCGCGGAGCGGCCGCTCGCCGGAGCCGGTGCCGGTTCAGCCGAGCTGGTGCATCCAGCCGTGGGTGTCCTCGGCGGCGCCGCTCTGCAGGTCGAGCAGGGCCTTGCGGAGCCGCATGGTGACCTCGCCGGGCTCGCCGCCGCCCTGCGCCCACTCGCCCTGGCGGGACTTGACGGTGCCGACCGGGGTGATGACCGCGGCGGTGCCGCAGGCGAAGACCTCGGTGAGGGTGCCGTTCTCGGTGTCCCGCTTCCAGTCCTCGGTGGAGATGCGGCCCTCCTCGGCGGTGTAGCCGAGGTCGCGGGCGAGGGTGAGCAGCGAGTCGCGGGTGATGCCGGGCAGCAGCGAGCCGCTCAGCTCGGGGGTGACGATGCGGTCCCCGTACACGAAGTAGAGGTTCATGCCGCCCATCTCCTCGACCCAGCGGTGCTCCACCGCGTCGAGCCAGACCACCTGATCGCAGCCCTTGTCCGCGGCCTCCTTCTGGGCGACGAGCGAGGCCGCGTAGTTGCCGCCGGTCTTGGCGGCGCCGGTGCCGCCCTTGACCGCGCGGACGTAGTCCTCGGAGAGCCACACCGAGACCGGCTTCACGCCGCCCTTGAAGTAGGCGCCGGCCGGGGAGGCGATGACCAGGAAGAGGTACTCGTTGGCGGGCCGCACGCCCAGGCCGACCTCGGCGGCGAACATGAAGGGCCGCAGGTACAGCGACTGCTCCCCATGCGCCGGCACCCACGCCTTGTCCTGCTTGACCAGTTCGTCGCAGGCCGCGATGAACAGCTCCGCGGGCAGCTCCGGCATCGCCAGGCGCCGGGCGGAGGTCTGGAAGCGGGCGGCGTTGGCCTCCGGGCGGAAGGTGGCCACGCTGCCGTCGGGGCGGCGGTAGGCCTTGAGCCCCTCGAAGATGGTCTGCGCGTAGTGCAGCGTCATATTGGCCGGGTCCACCGACAGCGGCGCGTACGGGACGAGCTCGGCGTCGTGCCAGCCGCGGCCCTCTGTCCAGCGCACCGACACCATGTGGTCGGTGAAGTGGCGGCCGAATCCGGGGTTCGCCAGGATGGCCTCGCGCTCGGCATCCGGCAGCGGATGGGCGGAGGGCTTCAGCTCGATCGTCGTCGTCATCTGAGTGCGTCCTTCACAGTCGTCCAGGCGGACCGCGCCGCACGCCCGCTGTCACTGCCAGGACGTCCGAGCTTCTCCTCATACCGCGGTCTCACGTCCGATTATCGCGCGAGGGTGTCCGTGGTGAAGACGGCGTGGAGCCGGTCCGGGTTCCGATGGTGGCACCCGGCGGAACATACGGAAAGCCGCCGGGCCTTGTCGCGCCCCGGCGGCTCTCCTCGGACCTGCGGCCCCGGGAGCGTCCCGGGGAGGTGTTCTTCCGCCGGTCAGGCGGTTACCCGGGCCGCGAGCGCGGCGCCGATCTGCTCGGTGGTGCGGGGGCCGCCGTCGCGTGCGGCGAGGTCGGCGGTGACCGCCTCCTCGACGCGCGCGGCCTCGGTGTCGTGGCCGAGGTGGCGCAGGAGCAGGGCGACGGAGAGCACGGTCGCCGTCGGGTCGGCCTTGCCCTGGCCCGCGATGTCCGGGGCGGAGCCGTGCACCGGCTCGAACATCGAGGGGAAGGCGCCGGTGGGGTTGATGTTGCCGGAGGCGGCGAGGCCGATGCCGCCGGTGACGGCCGCGGCGAGGTCGGTGAGGATGTCGCCGAAGAGGTTGTCGGTGACGATCACGTCGAAGCGCTCGGGCTGGGTGACGAAGAAGATGGTGGCGGCGTCGACGTGCAGGTAGTCGGTGGTGACCTCGGGGTACTCGGCGGCCACCTTGTCGAAGGTGGACTTCCACAGACTGCCCGCGTGCACCAGGACGTTGGTCTTGTGGACCAGGGTGAGCTTCTTGCGCGGGCGGGCCTGGGCGCGGGCGAAGGCGTCCCGGACCACGCGCTCGACACCGTAGGCGGTGTTGAGGCTGACCTCGGTGGCCACCTCGGCGGGGGTGCCGGTGCGCAGCGAGCCGCCGTTCCCGGTGTACGGGCCCTCGGTGCCCTCGCGGACCACCACGAAGTCGATCTCCGGGTTCCCGGCGAGCGGACCGGTGGTGTTCGGGTAGAGCCTGCTCGGGCGCAGATTGATGAAGTGGTCGAAGGCGAACCGCAGTTTGAGCAGCAGCCCGCGCTCCAGGACACCCGAGGGCACGGTCGGGTCGCCGATGGCGCCGAGCAGGATCGCGTCGTGCTCCGCCAGTTCGGCCAGCTCGGTGTCCGGCAGGGTCTCGCCGGTGCGGTGCCAGCGGCGGGCGCCGAGGTCGTACTCCCGGGTCTCGAGTTTCACCTCACCGGGGAGTACGGCCTGGAGGACCTTCAGCCCCTGGGCGACGACCTCCTGGCCGATACCGTCACCGGGGATCACTGCGAGATCGAGAGTGCGCGACATGCGGGTCACCGTACTCTCCGTCTTAGGGGATGACACACACCATCCACGATGCGGACGGCGGATGACTGGTCGGGACGGCGGCCCGGGGGCCGTGCTCACCCCCGCGTCAGGTCCGCGTCCGGGCGGGTTCACCTGGAGTCGGGGCGCCGTACGACCGCCGCTGCCAGCCTGCTGGTCATGGACACCCCCGACGTCGGCATCCCGGAGCGGCTCGCCCGCGGGATGAGCATGCCGGAGCAGCACGCTCATCTGCGGCGGAAGTTCGCCCGCCGCACGGTGCTCGCCTCCGGCGCCACCGCCGCGGTCGCGGGCGGCACCGGCTTCCTCGCGGGCGGCTCGGGCGCGGCCTACGGCGGGCAGCACCCGGCGGCGGCGCCCGCGCGGTCGGCGGTCCGGGTGGACGGCTCGGTGGTGGCGCCCTTCGGCCGCCATCTCGCCTTCGGGGCCGACCCCCGTACCCAGATGCGGGTCTCCTGGCAGGTGCCCCTCCCGGTGCGCGCGCCCTTCCTGCGGGTCGGGCTGAAGCCCTGGGAGCTGAGCCGGAAGATCCCCGCCGAGGTGCGCGCCCTGCACACGCCCGCGCTCTCCGCGAAGCTGCCCGCGGTCGAACAGCTCTATCTGCACGCGGCGCTCGACGGGCTGCGGCCCGGGACCACGTACTACTACGGCGTCGGCCACGAGGGCTTCGACCCGGCCGCCCCGGAGCGGCTGGCCACGCTCGGCTCCTTCCGGACCGCGCCCGCCCGGCCGGAGCGCTTCGTCTTCACCGCCTTCGGCGACCAGGGTGTCGGCTACGACGCCCTCGCCAACGACCAGCTGATCCTCGGCCAGAACCCCTCCTTCCACCTCCACGCGGGCGACCTCTGCTACGCGGACAGCAGCGGCAAGGGCAAGGAGAGCGACACCTACGACGCGCGGGTCTGGGACACCTTCCTCGCGCAGACCGAGTCGGTGGCGAAGTCGGTGCCCTGGATGGTGACCACCGGCAACCACGACATGGAGGCCTGGTACTCCCCCGAGGGCTACGGCGGCCAGGCGGCCCGCTGGTCGCTGCCGGAGAACGGCCCGGACGCGAAGAAGGCGCCGGGGGTGTACTCCTTCGTCTACGGCAACGTCGGGGTGATCGCCCTGGACGCCAACGACGTCTCGTACGAGATCCCCGCCAACAGGGGCTATCTGGACGGCCGTCAGACCGGCTGGCTGGACGAGCGGCTCGGGGAGCTGCGGGCGCGCGAGGAGATCGACTTCCTGGTGGTCTTCTTCCACCACTGCATGTACTCGACGTCCACCCACGGCTCGGACGGCGGGGTGCGCGCGGCCTGGCTGCCGCTGCTCCAGCGGCACCAGGTGGACCTGGTGGTCAACGGCCACAACCATGTCTACGAACGCACCGACGCCCTCCGGGGCGAGGGCGAGATCGGCCGGCGGCTGCCGGTCGGCGGCTCCACCGACCCCACCCGCGACGGCATCGTCTATGTGACGGCGGGCGGCGCGGGCAAGGACCTGTACGGCTTCCCGGCGGGCGTCGAGGACAGCTACGAGGGCCGGGTCCGCGACCGCGAGTCGGTGCTCACCTTCCACTGGACCACGTCACGGCTGCCGGACCCGGACCGGGTGGAGTGGTCCCGGGTGCGCTACACCGGCTTCTCCTTCCTCGCGGTGGAGGTGGAGGCCGGCGCCGCGCCCCGGATGAAGGTCTCGGCGCTCGCCGCGAACGGGGAGCGCGTCGACCACTTCGAGATCGCGCGCGGGAGGAACTAGGCGTGCTGTTCGGGGGCCCCTCCCGGTGGACCGCCGGGTGCGGGCCGGTATTCCTTCAGCAACCGGCTTCCCCGCGGGCCGACCGGGCAAAAGCCCGCCTTGCTCCACGCCCTGACGGCCCGGTGGTCGGCAGCCTCGGGATCGACGGTCACCCGGTTCCATCCCACGACGGTGCACAGGTGCCGGACCAGGGCGCGGGCGGCGTCGGGGCCCCGGCCCTGACCCTGCGCGTGCGGCAGGAGCACCACGTCGATGCCGCCCTCGTGCGGACCGGTGGCGGCGTACTGCGCGTACCCCACGGGCTCGGCGCCGTCGAGGACCAGGAGCGAGACCACCGCGGGACGCCGCCTTCCGATGTACTTGGCGGCCACCTCCTCGCGGGTGAGCGGCCGTCCGCCCCAGTCGCGGACGAACGCGGGGTCGGCGAACCACCCGGCGAGCAGCGGGAGGTGCTCCTCCGTGGCCGGGACGAGCGAGGTGGCCTCGCCCCTGATGGCGTCCTCTGAGGTGTCCTTCATTCCGCGCCTCACCAGGCAGACGAGTCGTCGGGGACGCGTTCCGACGCCCCCTGTACGGTCCTTGCGCACCGCGGCCGTGCAAGGACCGTACAGGGGGCGGAAGTCGCCTGTTGCGGGCGGTCAACTCACAGGCGGAGCGGGCCGCTCACGGGTGGAGCGGGCCGCTCACGGGTGGAGCGGGCCGCTTACGGGTGGGTGGAGTGGCCCCAGTCGCCGCCGTTGTCGCGGCGGTCGAGGGCGCGCTGGAGGGCGGCGGCGGCGTTCTTGCGCTCGGTACCTGTCGTGCGGGGGGCACGGCGGACTCGGCGGGCGGTCGTCTCGGCCATGAGAGTTCAACTCCTAGAAAGCACACGGGAGCGGATGTCCTTACGAGACGCCGGATGGGCGGGGAACTCGCGCCGCAGGGGTCACCTGCGCGGGGCGCCGGGTTCGGCTCCGCCTTCGCTTGGTCGAGCGAGACGTTCGGCTTCCTACAAAGCTAGAGCGTTCCGCCGTCGCTGTCTCCACAGTTAGTCGGACTTCCTACTATCTGAGACGGCGAGTTTTCCGCGCCCTCCGCTCCGGGCCGCTGACCGGGCCTTTCCCGCCCGTTCCCCGATGTGACGCAGGCCTCCCCGAACGGCGGTACGCACCGGCCCGCCCTCCGCTTCCGCCCCGGCGGGCCCTCGCGCCGGGGCCTCAGCGCGGCCCCTGCTGGGCCCGCAGCTCCCGGATCAGCGCGCGGACCGCGAGCGAGCGGGCGAGTTCGGGGGTGGTCACATAGCCGATGGCGCGGGTCGGCGGCCGGGGGCCGAGCCGGACGACGGTGACCGACTCCGGCGCCGAGGTCAGCGAGAGCGCGGGCATCACCGCCATGCCGTGCCCGGCGCCGACCAGCGAGAGGACCGTGCCGTCGTCCTCGGCCTCCACGGTCGCCGAGGGCAGCCAGTCCTGGCCGCGCCACCAGTCGCGGGTGGCGGCGCCGCAGTTCTCGTGCCAGTCGACCAGCGGCAGCGAGCGCGGCTCGGGGTGGCCCGCGGGGTGCACCAGGGCGTAGGGCTCCTCGAAGAGGGCGGCGCCGGTGAGACCGGTCGGGGGCCGCCCGCCGTCCAGGGTGGCGAGCGCGAGGTCCGCGCGGCCGGCGGCCACCTCGCCCGCGGTGCCGGGGCCGAGCTCGCGGATCACCCGCACCCGGGGCTCGATCGCCGGGTGCCGGGCCCGCAGGCGCTCCAGGGCGGGCGGCAGCAGGTGCAGGGCGGCGCTGCGGAAGGCGGCGATCCGCAGCACCCCGGCGGCGGTGTCGGCGCCGCCGGGTCCCGCGCCGGTGCCGCGCACCTCGGCGGCGAGGGTGTCCAGAAGGCGCAGGGCGCGGCGGGCGTGGGCGGCGGCCGTGGCACCGGCCGGGGTGGGGGCGGCGCCCGCCCGGCCCCGGGTGAACAGGACGGCGCCCAGCTTGCGTTCGACGGCGCGCACGGCGTGCGAGACGGCGGACTGGGTGGTGCCGAGCGCCGCCGCCGCGGCGGTGAAGCCGCCCTCGCGCTCCACGGCGACGATCACCCGCAGCTCCTGCGGAGCGAGATCGGTCCCGGCCACACGCCCACCACCTGCGTCTATGAAGGGGCCTCATGGACCGGCCCGTCGCATGAGCCGAACGCTCTGCCCACCGCCCGCATTCCTTCCTACGGTCTCCGGCATGACCGAGATCGCGCGCACCGTGCACCAGATCGCCCGCCCCGAGGGCTTCCCCACCGCGGAGCAGTTCCGCCTCGTCGAATCGCCGGTACCGGCGCCGGAGCCCGGCACCGCCCTGGTGGAGAACCTCTGGTGGTCGGTGGACCCGTACCACCGGGAGATGATGGACGGCGCCTTCGCCCTGCACGCGCCGCTCGAAGGGCGCGCGCTCGGGCGCGTGATCGCCTCGCGCACCGAGGCGCTCCCCGAGGGCGAGGTGGTCTTCCACCGCAAGGGCTGGCGCACCCACGCGGTGGTCGGCCCCGAGGAGACCCGGCGGCTGCCCGGGGGCGGGTCCCTGCCAGGGGTACCGCTCTCCGCCTTCCTCAGCGTCCTCGGCGGCACCGGCCTGACCGCGTACGTCGCCCTGACCAGGACCGCGCGGCTGCAGCCCGGCGAGGACGTGTTCATCTCCGCCGCGGCGGGCGGGGTGGGCTCGGCGGCCGGGCGCTTCGCGCGGCTGCTCGGCGCGCGCACCCTGGTCGGCAGCGCGGGCTCGGCGGCGAAGGCGGCCCGGCTGACCTCCTCGCTCGGCTTCGACGCGGCCTTCGACTACCACGAAGGGCCGGTGTCCGAACTCCTCGGCGACGCCGCGCCCGAGGGCCTGGACGTCGCCGTGGAGAACGTCGGCGGGGACCACCTCGAAGGCGCCATCGCCCGGCTGCGCGAGCACGGCCGGATCGCCTGGGTCGGCGCGGTGGGGCAGTACCACCACCTCGCCTCCCCGCCGCCCGCGCCGCGCAACCTCTACTCGGTGGTCAGCAAGAGCCTGCGCCTGGAAGGCGTGCTGGTGCGCAACCACCTCGACGCGCAGGAGGAGTTGTACGACTTCGCGCTGCCGCATCTGCGCAGCGGGCGCCTGGTCCCGGACGAGACCGTGGTGGACGGCTTCGAGCACATCGTGGCCGCCTTCCTCGGCATGCTGCGCGGCGAGAACACCGGGAAGATGCTGGTGCGCGCCACCGGCTGAGGGCGGCCCGTACCGATTGACCGGCGGCCCGGCTGATCCGCTGCCCGTGCGCGCGGACGGGGGTCGCGCGCGCACGGGCAGCGGGCGCGGGCGCGTTCCGGGTGGGCTCGGGCGCGTACGGGGCGGCCATGGGCGCGTTCCCGTTCGCGCGCGAGGGTGCGTGCCGGGCGGGCGCGGGGGTGCGTGCCGGGCGGGCGCGGGGGTGCGTGCCGGGCGGGCGCGGGGGTGCGGGAACGCCGACGCGCCCCCGGCCGGGGTGGGGCCGGGGGCGCGGGCGGGACCGGCCGCGGAGGGAGTGCCGGTCCTGGGCCGTGTCGGGACACGGCCCCGGGGCGGGGGCGGGCGAGGTGGTGGTCACCGGGCACCGGGGGGTGCCCGGCGGGATTCGCCCGCCCCTGCCGGGAGAGGGTCAGCCCATGTGCGGGTAGCCGTACTCCGTCGGCGGGACGAGCGCCTCCTTGATGGACCGGGTCAGGGTCCAGCGCTGGAGGTTCTGCGGGGCGCCCGCCTTGTCGTTGGTGCCCGAGGCGCGGCCGCCGCCGAAGGGCTGCTGGCCGACCACGGCGCCGGTCGACTTGTCGTTGATGTAGAAGTTGCCGGCCGCGAAGCGCAGCTTGTGGGCGGCGTCCACGGCGGCGGCGCGGTCCTGGGCGATGACGGAACCGGTCAGCGCGTACGCCGAGACGGACTCCATCTGCGCCAGCATCTCCTCGTACTTCTCGTCCTCGTAGACATGCACGGCGAGGAAGGGGCCGAAGTACTCGGTGGTGAAGACCTCGTTGGCCGGGTCGCTGCACTCGACGACGGTCGGGCGCACGAAGTAGCCCACCGAGTCGTCGTAGGTGCCGCCCGCGACGACGGTGCAGGACTCGTCCGCCTTGGCGCGGTCGATGGCGGCCTTGTTCTTGGCGAAGGAGCGCTCGTCGATGACGGCGCCGATGAAGTTGGTCAGGTCGGTGACGCTGCCCATGGCGATGCCGTCGACCTCGGCCGCGAACTCCTCCTTGAAACCGGAGTTCCAGATCGAGGCCGGGATGTACGCGCGCGAGGTGGCCGAGCACTTCTGGCCCTGGTACTCGAAGGCGCCGCGGGTCAGCGCCGTCTTGAGGACCGCGCGGTCGGCGCTCGGGTGGGCGACGACGAAGTCCTTGCCGCCGGTCTCGCCGACGATGCGCGGGTAGGAGCGGTACTTCTCGATGTTGTTGCCGACCGTCTTCCACAGGTACTGGAAGGTCTTGGTCGAGCCGGTGAAGTGGATGCCCGCGAGATCCCGGTGCTCCAGGGCGACCTCGGAGACCTCGATGCCGTCGCCGGTGACCAGGTTGATCACACCGGCGGGCAGCCCGGCCTCCTCCAGGAGGCGCATCAGGAGCACGGCCGCGTGGGTCTGCGTCGGGGAGGGCTTCCAGACCACGACGTTGCCCATCAGCGCCGGGGCGGTGGGCAGGTTGCCCGCGATGGCGGTGAAGTTGAACGGCGTGATCGCGTAGACGAAGCCTTCGAGCGGGCGGTGGTCCAGGCGGTTCCAGACGCCGGTCGAGTTCGCCACCGGCTGCTCGGCGAGCAGGTCGCGGGCGTACTTGACGTTGAAGCGCCAGAAGTCGATCAGCTCACAGGGGCTGTCGATCTCGGCCTGCTGCGCGGTCTTGGACTGGCCGAGCATGGTGGAGGCCGCGATGGTCTCGCGCCAGGGGCCGGAGAGCAGCTCGGCGGCGCGCAGGAAGATCGCGGCGCGGGCGTCGAAGGGCAGGTCGCGCCAGGCGGGGGCCGCGGCCAGGGCGGCGTCGATGGCGGCCCGCGCGTCGTCCTGGGTGGCGTTGCGGTAGGTGCCGAGCACGGACTTGTGGTCGTGCGGCTGCACCACCTGGAAGGCGCTGCCGCCGCCCAGCCGCTTCTCGCCGCCGATGGTCATCGGGAGGTCGATCGGGTTCTCGGCCAGCTCCTTGAGCTTGGCTTCGAGGCGGGCGCGCTCCGGGGAACCGGGGGCGTAGCCGAGCACCGGCTCGTTGACCGGGGCGGGGACCTGGGTCACAGCGTCCATGACTGCCGAATCTCCTTGGGTTGGGTGCCCCTCCGTGGTACGGAGGTGGGGCGACGGACGGGCGTTCAGCCTCGGATGGTGGCGGACGTACGGCTCACCGACTCACCCCTTGGTGACGAGGGAGCGCAGGAAGAAGGCAAGGTTGGCGGGGCGCTCGGCGAGGCGGCGCATGAAGTATCCGTACCAGTCGGTGCCGTAGGCCGTGTAGACGCGCATCCGGTGGCCCTCGGCGGCGAGGCGGTGCTGCTCCTCGGTGCGGATGCCGTAGAGCATCTGGAACTCGTAGGCGTCCAGGGCGCGGCCGTGGCGCAGCGCCAGCTCCTGGGTGACGGCGATCAGGCGCGGGTCGTGGGAGCCGATCATCGGGTAGCCGGTGCCCGCCATCAGGATGTTCAGGCAGCGCACATAGGCGAGGTCGACCTGGTGCTTGTCCTGGTGGGCGACGGAGGCGGGCTCCTTGTAGGCGCCCTTGACGAGCCGGACCCGGGAGCCGGCCGCGGCGAGGTCGCGGCAGTCGTCCTCGGTACGGAAGAGGTAGGACTGCACGACGGCGCCGGTCTCGGGGAAGCGGCGGCGCAGCTCGGCGTGGATGGCGAGGGTGGAGTCGACCGTGGTGTGGTCCTCCATGTCGAGGGTGACCGTGGTGCCGATCTCGGCGGCGGCCTCGACGACGGCGGTGGCGTTCTTCAGGGCGAGGTCGTGGCCGCCCGGCAGCGCCTGACCGAAGGAGGAGAGCTTGATGGACATCTCGGCGCGGGTGCCGAGCTCCAGCGGGCGCAGCGCCTCGACCAGGCCGAGGTAGGCGTCGCGGGCGCGCAGCGCCTCGGCGGGGTCGGTGACGTCCTCGCCGAGGACGTCGAGCGTGACCTCCAGGCCGCGGTCCGCGAGGTCCTTGACGACCGGCAGGGTCTCCTCGGAGGTCTCACCGGCGATGAAGCGGGTGACGACCGGCTTCGTCACCGGCGCGGCGGAAACGATGCGGCGCAGCTGCTCGCTGCGCGAGGCGGCGAGGATCACGGGACCCAGCACGGGGCACCTCCACGGTGAGGCAGTACCTGCGGTACATGTCGCTGATATTCGGCCGTTCCGGCGCGGATCGCGCGGACCGGTGACGGCTTGGAGAACCTCCGTGAAACCTAAGGATCCCTCCGATCCGGCGCCATCGACAGGTGTCACGCCTCCGTGGCCGGGATCTCAGACATCTGTATGACGCGGCCGGGCGGGTGGCGCAGAATGGCGGGTGTGAAGGGCGACTACCAGGAACCGGTCGATGAGATCTCCGCGCTGCTCGGCGCCCCGGCGACGCTTGAGGACCGCCATTTCCAGCTGATCGCCTTCGGCGCGCACGACAGCGAGGACAGCGCGATGGACCCGGTGCGCACCCGCTCGATCCTCACCCGCCGCTCCACCAGGGCGGTGCAGGACTGGTTCGAGGGCTTCGGCATCACCCGGGCGACGGGTCCGGTACGCATTCCGGCCAGTCCGGCGGCGGGGGTGCGGCGCGGCCGGATCTGCCTGCCGGTACGCCACCAGGGCACCGTCCTCGGCTACGTCTGGCTGATCGACGACGAGCCCGGCCCCACCGACGCCCAGCTGGCCGCCGCCATGGAGGTGACGGTCCGCATCGGGGCGCTCCTCGCGGACGAGGCCCGGGCCGGGGCCGACCTCAGCCGCGAGTTCCGCGCCGCGCTGACCGCGGAGCCCGGCTGGCAGCGGGAGGCGGCCCTCACCGCCCTGCGCTCCGCCCTCGGCACCCGCGCGGAGGGCCCGCACACCCTGGTCTGCGTGGCGCCCTGGCCCACCACCGCCGAGTCTGCCCCCGCGGCGGCCCCCGGCGTCGAGGCGCGGTGCACGGTCCCCTGGGGCACCGAGCGCCAGGCCCTCGCCGTACTGGTCCGGCTGCGCAGCCGCGAGGTGGACACCCCCGCCCGCGCGGCGGCGGAACGGCTGAGCGCGATGGCGGGGGCGGACCCGGCGGGGGGCGGGGCGGGCGCGACGGGCAGCGGAGCGGCGGGCGCGGGGGGCGGAGCGGCGGGCGCGACGGGCGGCCGTGCCGCAGGCAGCGCGGGCGCGATGGCAGGCCATGCGACGGGAGGCCGTGCCGCAGGCAGCGCGGGCGCGACGGGAGGCCGTGCGGCGGTGAACGCGGCGGGTACGGGCGGGAGTTCGGCTCCGGGCGGTGGAGTGGCGGCCGGGCTCTCGGTGGCCCGGGAGGGGCTGGCGGAGCTGGGCCGGGCCTGGCACGAGGCGCGGGCGGCGGCCCGGGCGGTGCTCGCCGAGCCGGGGCGCGGCCCGGTCGCCGACTGGTCCTCCATCGGGCCCTGGCGGCTGCTCTCCGCGCTGCCCGCCGAAGCCGGCCAGGACCCCTCGGCCGCCCCGCTGCTGACCGGGGCCCACCGCGAACTGGCCCGTACCGCCGAGGAGTTCCTGGACCACGCGGGCCAGGCGGGCCGTACCGCGGCGGCCCTCGGCATCCACCGCCAGACCCTCTACTACCGCCTCTCCCGGGTGGAGAAGCTCACCGGCCTGGACCTGGACGACGGCGAGGACCGGCTGCTGCTGCACATGGCGCTGAAGGCGGCGCGGTTGTGAGGGGCGGTTCCCGTCACGGGGAACACACGGCCGCGCGGGGCGGCCGACACGCTCCAACTCCCCTTCCAGGCAGCCGGATTCACCGGTGAACGGCGAAGGGCCCGGCCCCGCCGAGCATCGGCGGTCCGGGTCCTTCCCCTCTCAGCTGGACAACTGCCCTACGCGGTAGGGGAGTCGAGGCGCGAGGTGTGCTTCTGCTCGCTCAGTCCCCGAGGTTGACCGCGCGTACCGAGGTCGCGCCGATCTCCTCGGCCACCTCGGCGAGCACGGCGGGCGGCACGGTGTCGTCCACCGAGAGCACCGCGAGGGCCTCGCCGCCCGCCTTGGCGCGGGAGACCTGCATTCCGGCGATGTTGATCCCGGCCTCGCCGAGGATGCGGCCGACGGTGCCGACGACGCCGGGGCGGTCGGCGTAGCGCAGCACGGCCATGTGGTCGGCGAGCGCCAGGTCGATGTCGTGCTCGCCGACGGCGACGATCTTCTGCAGGTGCTTGGGCCCGGCCAGGGTGCCGGAGACCGAGATCTCCTCGCCGCCGGAGAGGGTGCCGCGCACGGTGACCAGATTGCGGTGGTCCGGGGACTCGCTGCTGGTGGTCAGGCGCACCTCGACGCCGCGCTCCTGGGCGAACAGCGGGGCGTTGACGTACGAGACGGTCTCGTCGACCACGTCCTCGAACACGCCCTTGAGCGCGGAGAGTTCGAGGACCTTGACGTCGTGCTGGGTGATCTCGCCGTAGACCTCGACATCGAGGCGGGCGGCGACCTCGCCCGCGAGGGCGGTGAAGATCCGGCCGAGCTTCTCGGCGAGCGGCAGGCCGGGGCGTACGTCCTCGGCGATGACGCCGCCCTGGACGTTGACCGCGTCGGGGACGAGCTCACCGGCGAGGGCGAGCCGCACCGAGCGGGCGACCGCGATACCGGCCTTCTCCTGGGCCTCGTCGGTGGAGGCGCCGAGGTGCGGGGTGGCGACGACCTGGTCGAACTCGAAGAGCGGGGAGTCGGTGCAGGGCTCCTTGGCGTAGACGTCGAGTCCGGCGCCCGCGACGCGGCCCTCCTTGACGGCCGAGTACAGCGCCTCCTCGTCGACGATCCCGCCGCGCGCGGCGTTGACGATCCGCACGCTGGGCTTGACCTTGCGCAGCGCCTCGTCGCCGATCAGGCCGAGGGTCTCGGGGGTCTTCGGCAGGTGCACGGTGATGAAGTCCGAGACCTGGAGCAGCTCGTCGAGGGAGAGGACCTTCACGCCCATCTGCGCGGCCCGCGCGGGCTGTACATAGGGGTCGTAGGCGACGACCTTCATGCCGAAGGCGGACATCCGCTGGGCGACCAGGGCGCCGATGCGGCCGAGGCCGACGACGCCGAGGGTCTTCTCGGCCAGCTCGACGCCGGTGTACTTGGAGCGCTTCCACTCGCCGTTCTTGAGCGCGGCGTTGGCCTGCGGGATGTTGCGCGCGGTGGCGAGCAGCAGTCCGCAGGCCAGCTCGGCGGCGGTGACGATATTGGAGGTGGGGGCGTTGACGACCATCACGCCGGCCTTGGTGGCGGCGGAGACGTCGACGTTGTCCAGGCCGACTCCGGCGCGGGCGACCACCTTGAGGCGCTTCGCGGCGGCCACCGCCTCGGCGTCCACCTTGGTGGCGGAGCGGATCAGGATGGCGTCGACCTCGGCGATGGCGGGGAGCAGTTCCGCACGGTCGGCGCCGTTGCAGTGCCGGATCTCGAAGTCCGGGCCGAGGGCGTCGACGGTGGCGGGCGACAGCTCCTCGGCGATGAGTACCACAGGCTTGGCAGCGGTGTTCGAGCTCACGTGAGTCCTCACAAGTCCATTGCTTGGCGGCCGTCCCGAGGGCCGCAGGCGGTGGAGGGATGCCGCGTGGAAGACGCACGACGCTGTGGGCCTGACGCGTTGATGCCGCTCAGTGTAGTGGCGGTTTCCGGGCTGTTTCCCGGATGTGGCGGAAGGATCACCCTTCCGTGGCCAGGGCATGGCGCCGGGGCGGCTCGGCCGCGGCGGTGATCGGAAAAAGCACCGGGGCCGCCCTCCTGCGGGCGGCCCCGGTCAGCGGGTGATCAGTCCTCGTCGACCCAGCTCATCAGCTTGCGCAGCTTCTTGCCGGTGGTCTCCAGGAGGTGGTCCTCGTCGGCCTTCTTGTACTCGTGGTACTTCGGCAGACCGGCCTCGTACTCCTTCATCCAGTTGTTGGCGAAGGTGCCGTCCTGGATCTCGCCGAGGACCTTCTTCATCTCGGCCTTGGTGGCGTCGGTGATGATCCGCGGGCCGGTGATGTAGTCGCCCCACTCGGCGGTCTCGGAGACCGACCAGCGCATCTTCTCCAGGCCGCCCTCGTACATGAGGTCCACGATCAGCTTCAGCTCGTGCAGGCACTCGAAGTAGGCGATCTCCGGCTGGTAGCCCGCCTCGACCAGGGTCTCGAAGCCCGCCTTGACGAGCGCGGAGGCGCCGCCGCACAGCACGGCCTGCTCGCCGAAGAGGTCGGTCTCGGTCTCCTCGGTGAAGGTGGTCTTGATGACGCCGGCGCGGGTGCCGCCGATGCCCTTGGCGTACGAGAGGGCCAGCGCGAAGGCGCTGCCGGTGGCGTCCTGCTCGACGGCCACGATGCAGGGCACGCCGCGGCCCTCCTCGTACTGGCGGCGGACCAGGTGGCCCGGGCCCTTGGGGGCGACCATGCAGACGTCGACGCCGGCCGGGGGCTTGATGAAGCCGAAGCGGATGTTGAGTCCGTGGCCGAAGAAGAGGGCGTTGCCGTCCTCCAGGTGGGCGGCGATGGACTCCTCGTAGACCTTGGCCTGGATCGGGTCCGGGACCAGGACCATGATCACGTCGGCCCAGGCGGCGGCCTCGGCCGGGGTGACCACGCGCAGGCCCTGCTCCTCGGCCTTGGCCTTGGACTTGGAGCCCTCGTGCAGGCCGACCCGGACGTCGACGCCGGAGTCGCGCAGCGAGAGCGCGTGGGCGTGGCCCTGGCTTCCGTAGCCGATGACCGCGACCTTGCGGCCCTGGATGATGGACAGGTCGGCGTCGGCGTCGTAGAACAGCTCGGCCACGGGTTCTCTCCTAGTTTCTGCGGTATCGCTGCTGTGGCGACCACCGTACGGGGACGGCGGGTGGGGCGGTTGCGGGGTCTCGGATGACGGACGGGGGCGGACGGGCCGCCCCCGGCGGGCGCGGCTCAGGCGCTGCGGTCGAGGGCCCGCAGGCTGCGGTCGGTGATGGAGCGGGCGCCGCGGCCGATCGCGATGGTGCCGGACTGCACCAGCTCCTTGATGCCGAAGGGCTCCAGCATCTTCAGCATGGCCTCCAGCTTGTCGCTGGATCCGGTGGCCTCGATGGTCACGGCCTCCGGGGCGACGTCCACGGTCTTGGCGCGGAACAGCTGCACGATCTCGACGATCTGCGAGCGGGTCTCGTTGTCGGCGCGGACCTTCACCAGAACGAGTTCACGCTGGACGGCCGAACCGGGTTCCAGTTCGACGATCTTCAGCACGTTGACGAGCTTGTTGAGCTGCTTGGTGACCTGTTCGAGCGGCAGGTCCTCGACGTTCACCACGATGGTGATACGGGAGATGTCGGGGTGCTCGGTGACGCCCACCGCGAGGGAGTCGATGTTGAAGCCGCGGCGGGAGAAGAGCGCGGCGATCCGCGCCAGGATGCCGGGGGTGTTCTGGACCAGGACGGAGAGCGTGTGCTTGGACATGTCGCTGACTCGATTCTCGGACTCTCGGATGGTTCCCTGCGCGCTCTCGCGGCTCAGTCGTCTTCGTTGTCGCCGAAGTCGGGGCGGACGTCGCGGGCGGCCATGATCTCGTCGTTGGAGGTCCCGGCGGCGACCATCGGCCAGACCATGGCGTCCTCGTGGACGATGAAGTCGACGACGACGGGGCGGTCGTCGATCGCGTTGGCCTCGGCGATGACCTTGTCCAGCTCGTCCAGGGACTCGCAGCGCAGGGCGGCGCAGCCCATCGCCTCGGCCAGCTTCACGAAGTCGGGGACGCGGGTGCCGGCGCTCGGCCCGGGGGCGGAGGCCGCGGCGTCCGCGGCGGGGCCCGAGTGCAGCACGGTGTTGGAGTAGCGCTGGTTGTAGAAGAGGGTCTGCCACTGGCGGACCATGCCGAGGGCGCCGTTGTTGATGATGGCGACCTTGATCGGGATGTTGTTCAGGGCGCAGGTGGTGAGTTCCTGGTTGGTCATCTGGAAGCAGCCGTCGCCGTCGATCGCCCAGACGGTGCGCCCGGGCTGCCCGGCCTTGGCGCCCATCGCGGCCGGGACCGCGTAGCCCATGGTCCCGGCGCCCCCGGAGTTCAGCCAGGTGGCGGGGGTCTCGTACTGGATGAAGTGGGCGGCCCACATCTGGTGCTGGCCGACGCCCGCGGCGAAGACGCTGCCCTCGGGGGCGAGTTCACCGATCCGGCGGATGACGTGCTGGGGGGAGAGCGAGCCGTCCTCGGGCTGGTCGTAGCCGAGCGGGTAGGTCTCGCGCCAGCGGTTGAGGTCGGCCCACCAGCTCGCGTACCCGGAGGCGGCGGCCTCCCCCGCGTGGCCCTCGCTCTGCTCGCGCTGCACGGCCTGCACCAGGTCGGCGATGACCTCGCGGGCGTCGCCGACGATCGGCACGTCGGCCGCGCGGTTCTTGCCGATCTCGGCCGGGTCGATGTCCGCGTGCACGATCTTGGCGTACGGGGCGAAGCTGTCCAGCTTGCCGGTGACGCGGTCGTCGAAGCGGGCGCCGAGGGCGACGATCAGGTCGGCCTTCTGCAGGGCGGTGACCGCGGTGACGGCGCCGTGCATGCCGGGCATGCCGACGTGCTGGGGGTGGCTGTCGGGGAAGGCGCCGAGTGCCATCAGGGTGGTGGTGACCGGGGCCTTGGTCAGCTCGGCGAGCACCTTCAGCTCGGCGGTGGCACCGGCCTTCAGGACGCCGCCGCCGACGTAGAGGACCGGGCGGGCGGCCTGGCCGATGAGCTTGGCGGCCTCCCGGATCTGCTTGGCGTGCGGCTTGGTCACCGGGCGGTAGCCGGGCAGGTCCTGGACGGGCGGCCAGGAGAAGGTGGTGCGCGCCTGGAGGGCGTCCTTGGCGATGTCGACGAGGACCGGTCCCGGGCGTCCGGTGGCGGCGATGTGGAAGGCCTCGGCGATGGTCCGCGGGATGTCCGCGGCGTCGGTGACCAGGAAGTTGTGCTTGGTGATCGGCATGGTGATGCCGACGATGTCCGCCTCCTGGAAGGCGTCGGTGCCGATCGCCTTGGAGGCGACCTGGCCGGTGATGGCCACCAGCGGGACCGAGTCCATGTGCGCGTCGGCGATCGGCGTGACCAGGTTGGTGGCGCCCGGGCCCGAGGTGGCCATGCAGA
The DNA here is from genome assembly GCF_025643355.1 of Streptomyces sp. SCSIO ZS0520. Classification (NCBI taxonomy): domain Bacteria; kingdom Bacillati; phylum Actinomycetota; class Actinomycetes; order Kitasatosporales; family Streptomycetaceae; genus Streptomyces; species Streptomyces sp. SCSIO ZS0520. The sequence continues at coordinate 1,866,415 of NZ_CP092644.1, forward strand.
CCCCGACCTTGCCGGTGGCCTGCGCGTAGCCGGTGGCCGCGTGGCCCGCGCCCTGCTCGTGCCGCACCAGCACATGGCGGACCCGGGTGGAGTCCATCATCGGGTCGTAGGCCGGCAGGATCGCCCCGCCCGGAATCCCGAACACCGTCTCGGCCCCGACCTCCTCCAGGGAACGGATGAGGGACTGCGCGCCCGTGACGTGCTCGACGGGGGCGGACTGCTGTCCGGAACGGGGCCGCGGCTGCGGATGGGCCCCGGTGGCCTGCTCGGTCATCGGCTTCTCTTCTCGATGCTGAGGGTGAGTACGCAAGGTACGGGGAGTGAGGGCGGAGGGGTGGTGCGGGGTGCGGCTCGGGGGAGGCGGGTGGGCGGCTCGGAGGTTCCTGCGGGTCGATCTGCGAGCTTTGTACAGCTCTCGCGGGGCTTCGGTGCAACAAAAAACCCCCCGTGCCGTGAGGCAAGCGAGGGGAGCGCGTCGGTATCGTCCACCGGGGCGGTGAGAGGGCCCGGTATCAGCCGACGCGCTGTCCAAGTACGAGAATTCGGGTGCGCATGGCTCAGACCCTCTCGCCGAGGCGCTCCCCGTGTCAAGTGGGTGGGACGGGCGTCTCATGATGTGAACTGCGGACACTCTCCGGACGGTACGGCGCGGGCACCCTGGTGAGCATGGTCCGCTCCCCCGCCGCACCCGGCACCGGCACCTTCCCGGCGGACAGCACCCGGCGCAGCCGGTACTCGTCGAGCGGCCCGGAGAAGACCGGACCCTGCCCGTGGGTGCAGCCCATGGCGCGCAGGGCGAGCACCTGGTCGGGGTGTTCGACGCCGTCCGCGACGGAGCGCATGCCGAGGTCGCCCGCGATCCGGAGCAGACCGCCGGTGATCTTGTTCAGCCGGGCGGACTCGGTGACGCCCTCGACCAGGCTGCGGTCCAGCTTGAGGATGTCCACCGGCAGGGTGCGCAGCGCGTTGATCGCCGCGTAGCCGCCGCCGAAGCCGTCCAGGGCGATCCGCACCCCGAGCCTGCGCAGCTCCGCGAGGCGCCGCTCCAGCTCGGCGAGGCGGGCCGGCGGTCCGCTGTCGGCCAGCTCCAGGACGAGCGCCCCGGAGGCGAGGGCGTGCCGGTCGAGCAGCGCCTCCACGGCGTTCAGCGGCAGCGAGCGGTCCAGCAGGCGGTGCCCGCCGAGGCGGACCACCACCGGCACCGTGACGCCCGCGGCGGCGCGCTCCGCGGCCTGGGCGACGGCGGCTTCGAGCACCCACCAGTCCAGCTCGTCGGCGCGTGCCTGGTCCCGGCCGCGCAGGAAGCGCTCGGGGGTGAACAGCGCCCCCTGCCCGCTGCGCCAGCGGGCCTGGGCGCTCACCGCGCAGATCCGGCCCTGGTCGAGGCTGACCACCGGCTGGTGCAGCAGCGCGAACTCGCCCTCGTCCAGGGCGCCGCGCAGCCGGTCCTCCAGCTGCGCCTTGCGCACCGCCTCGGTCTTCATCTGCGGGGCGTACAGCTCGACCCGGTTCTTGCCGCCCGCCTTGGCCCGGTACATCGCGAGGTCGGCGTTGCGCAGCAACTCGCCCGCGCTGAGTCCCGGTTCGGCGAAGGCGACGCCGATGGAGGCGGCGACCCGGACGTCGTTGCCGTCGATGGCGTACGGCCGCGAGAGGGTGAGCCGGAGCCGGTCGGCCAGCTCCAGGATCTGCCGCTCCCGCAGGGCGCGTTCGCGGGCGCCGTCGCCGAGGACGAGGGCGGCGAACTCGTCCCCGCCGAAGCGGGCCGCGGTGTCGCCCTGGCGCACCGACTCCTGGAGCCGCCGGGCGGCCTGGATGAGGAGTTCGTCGCCCGCCTGGTGGCCGATGGTGTCGTTGACCGCCTTGAAGCCGTCGAGGTCGATGAAGAGCACGGCGGTGCCCGCGTCCCCGGCTCTGCGCCCGCCGAGCGCCTGGCCGACCCGGCGGGCGAACAGGGCCCGGTTGGGCAGGTCGGTGAGCGGGTCGTGCTCGGCGTTGTGCTGCAACTGGGCCTGCAGGCGCACCCGTTCGGTGACGTCGCGGGTGTTGAGGATCAGCCCGCCCTGGTGCCGGTTGACGGTGGACTCGACGTTGAGCCACTGCCCGGCGCCGGAGCGGAAGCGGCACTCGATGCGCGCGGTGGGCTCCTCGGCGGGGCTCGCGGCGAGGAAGCGGCGCAGCTCGTGCACCACCCGGCCGAGGTCCTCGGGGTGGATGAGCGCGGCGAGTTCGGAGCCGACCAGCTCCGCGGCCTCGCGTCCGTAGACCCCGGTGGCGGCGGGGCTGACGTAGCGCAGCACCCCGCTGGGCGCGGCGATCATGATGACATCGCTGGAGCCCTGGACCAGGGAGCGGAAGTGGTTCTCCTTCTCGGCCAGTTCCTGGGTGAGGGTGATGTTGTCCAGGAGCATGATCCCCTGGCGTACGACGAGGGCGAGCACCACCGTGCAGGCGGTGAGCAGCACCACCCGGTCGACCCGTCTGCCGTCCAGGACGTTGTACAGGATCCCGAGGGTGCAGACGGCGGCCGCGAGGTACGGGGTCAGCGCGGCCAGGGAACCGGCGATCGGGCGGGGCGGCGTGCCCCGGGGCGGCGGGTCGTCCTCGGTGGCCGGGTGCGGGGCGCCGTGTCCGCTGGCGTGCTCGCCGTCGGCCGGGTGCGCGCGCCGGGGGGCGACCCAGGGGGCGTAGGCGAGCAGCAGCGAACCGGCGAACCAGCCCGCGTCGAGCAGTTGCCCGGAGCGGTAGCTGTCGTGCAGCAGCGGGGAGGTGAAGAGCGCGTCGCACATCACGGTCAGCGCCAGTGCCCCGACCGCGGTGTTGATCGCGGAGCGGTCCACGAAGCCGCGCCGGAAGTGCATCGCGAGGACCATGCTCACCAGCGCGATGTCGAGCAGCGGATAGGCGAGGGAGAGGGCGGTGTGCGCCACGTCGCCGCCGCCGGAGTGCGCGGTGTGCGCGAGCGCCAGGCTCCAGGAGAGGGTGAGCAGCGAGCCGCCGATCAGCCAGGAGTCGAGCACCAGGCAGACCCAGCCGGCCCTGCTGGCGGGGCGTTTGGCGAGGACGAGCAGCCCGACGATGGCGGGCGGCGCGAAGCAGAGGAAGAAGAGGTCGGCCCAGCTCGGGTCGGGCACCTCCCGGCCGAGCACCACCTCGTACCAGCCCCAGACGGCGTTGCCGAGCGCCGCCATCGCGGAGGAGAGCGCGAAGAGCAGCCAGGCGGGGCGCAGCGAACCGGCCCTGAGGCGGCCGTAGCGGTAGCAGGAGACCGCGGCCAGGGCGGCGGCCAGCGCGAGGCCGAAGTCGCCCATGGCGAGGGCCAGTCGCTCCGATCCCCAGCCGAGGGTGGCGCCGACCGCGTAGCCGGAACAGGCCACCGCGAGGACCAGCGGGCCGTTCACGCCGCGCGGCAGATGGCCGCGGCCGAGTGGCTCCAGCGGGGGCAGCAGCGAGCGGAACGCGCCGCCGACGGCTCCCGCCAGAGGCGGCCGGGCGGTCACCGGTCCGCTCCCCGGGCGGCGCCCCGTACGAGGCGGCGGTACGGCTCCCGGCGGTCGCCCGGCCCACCCGCGTCGGGCGCGGCGGTGGCTCGGCTCCGTCGGGTCGCTTCGGTCACTTGGGTCACTTGGGTCGCGGCGGTCCCGGTGGAACCGGCGCCCCCGGTGGTCCCGGTGGTCGCCGGATCGGGCACGGGCTGCCGGGTGCGGCCGTGCCGTGCCGGCCGGTGGGTCCACAGTGCGTGCATCACGCTTCGCCCCCCTTGCGGTTCCGGTGTGTCGCCCCCTGCGCCGGACGGACGGTGGCGCAGCCCCTGCCCGGACGATACACCAGTTTCGTCACTCTGGGACATAGTCGGCCTACTCTCCGTAACAGCAAGCGAGCGCAACCGGCCCCGGCGCCGGGCCCGCGGCGGCCCCCGGGGACCCTCCGGGCTCAACTCCCGGTGGTGCGCACCACGTTGTGCAGGGGTTCCCCCGCCGCGAACCGGTTCAGCTGGGCGGCGATCAGCCTCCGCGCCCGCGGGGCGAAGGCGGAGGAGGGGCCACCGGTGTGCGGACTGATGAGCACCCCCGGAGCGTGCCACAGCGGATGGTCGTCCGGCAGCGGTTCCGGGTCGGTGACGTCGAGCGCGGCCCGCAGCCGGCCGGAGTCCAGCTCGGCGAGGAGCGCGCCGGTGTCCACCACGGCGCCTCGGGCCACGTTCACCAACAGGGCCCCGTCCCGCATCCGGGCCAGGAAAGCGGCGTCCACCAGGCCTCGGGTCGCCGGGGTGAGCGGGGTGGTGAGCACCACGACATCGGCCTCGGGCAGGAGTTCGCCCAGCGATTCCCGTGGGTGCACCGGACCGCGCTCGGTGGTGCGCGCGGAGCGCGCGACGCGTGAGACCCGCGCGGGCTCGAAGGGAGTGAGCCGGTCCTCGACGGCCGCGCCGATCGATCCGTAGCCCACGATGAGCACCGATTTGTCGGCGAGCGCCTCGGGGAAGACCGCCGGCGTGCGCCACCGGCCCGCGCGCTGGGCGTCGACGAAGTCCGGCAGGCGGCGCAGCGAGGCGAGGGTCAGGGCGAGCGCGAGTTCCGAGGTACTGGCCTCGTGGACCCCGCGGGCATTGCACAACCGGACGCCGGGACGCAGGAGTTCGAGGCCCGGCTCGACATGGTCGATGCCCGCGGTCAGGGTCTGCACGGCGCGTACCGAGGTGAGTTTCGCGAGCGGGCGCACGGCGACCTCGGCCCCCTTCATATAGGGGACCACGTAGAAGGCGCAGTCGGCCGGGTCCGCGGGGAACTCCTGCCCGCCGTCCCAGAACCGGTAGGTGAAGCCCTCCGGCAGTCCCTCGATCGTCTCGGCCGCCATCGGCAGCCACACCTCGTCAGTCATGGTCAGGAGGCTAGGGCACGGCACCGGCAGACCCCAGGGGCCGCCCGCCGGGCGCGCGCGAGGGCGGCGGCCGCCGCACCGGAGCCGGCCCCGGCGGACCGCCCGGGGACCGACCGGCCGCCTGCCGCGCGGGGGTGGTGGGACCGATCCGCCCGCCGGACGGTGTATGAACGACGGGTGGCACCGCCCGGCCACTCCGCATCGAAGGGGACCGTCATCGTGCAACGCCCAGCTCTGGGGGCCGTGTTGGCCGCCGCCGCCCTGTTCGCCCTGCCCGCCTGCTCCTCCGACGGGGACTCCTCGGGGCCCTCCTCCGGAGAGGGCTCGCCGACGGGCAGCGAGAAGCCGGGCTCCTCCCCCGCCCCCTCGGAGTCGGCGCCCCCGGCGAAGGGCTCGGCCAAGGTGCTCCGTACGGTCGCCGAGGGCCTGAAGTCCCCCTGGGGGCTCGCCCCGCTGCCGGACGGGGACCTGCTCGTCTCCTCGCGGGACGAGGGCACCCTGACCCGGATCGACGCGGAGAACGGCAAGAAGACCGAGATCGGCGAGGTCCCCGGGGTGGCGCCGAGCGGCGAGGGCGGCCTGCTCGGCATCGCGCTCTCGCCCACCTTCGCCTCGGACCACATGGTCTACGCCTACTTCACCACCGAGTCCGACAGCCGCATCGCCCGCCTCCTCTACAACGAGGACAAGCCCGCGGGCCAGCAGCTCGGCGCCCCCAACACGGTGCTCCGCGGCATCCCCAAGGGCTCGATCCACAACGGCGGCCGGATCGCCTTCGGCCCCGACAAGATGCTGTACGCGGGCACCGGCGAGACCGGCGACCGGGCGCTCGCCCAGGACAAGGAGTCCCTCGGCGGCAAGATCCTGCGGATGACCCCGGACGGCGACCCCGCCCCCGGCAATCCGCTCGGCGAGGACTCCCTGGTCTACTCGCTCGGCCACCGCAATGTGCAGGGCCTGGCCTGGGACGGCAAACAGCGCCTGTGGGCCGCCGAGTTCGGCCAGGACACCTATGACGAGCTGAACCACATCGCCCCCGGCGGCAACTACGGCTGGCCCGAGGTCGAGGGCAAGGGCGGCAAGAAGGGCTTCACCGACCCGGTGGCCCAGTGGAGCACCGACGAGGCCTCCCCCAGCGGCATCGCCTACGCCGAGGGCTCGATCTGGATGGCCGGACTCCGCGGCGAACGCCTCTGGCGCATCCCGCTGCGCGGCACCGAGGCCGCCGCGAAGCCGCAGTCCTTCTTCAAGGGCGAGTACGGCAGGCTGCGCACCGTCGTCTCGGCGGGCACCGACAAGCTCTGGCTGGTGACCAGTGAGACGGACACCCGGGGGACGCCGGAGAAGGGGGACGACAAGGTGCTGGAGGTCGAGGTGAAGTAGGCGCCACGCCTCAGGCGCGGTGGCGTGGGGACGGTGGCGTGGGCGCGGTGCGCTCGCCGCGGCCCGGCCTCCCGCGGACCCCCGGCCGGTGCGCTGCCCGCGGGCAGCGCACCGGCCGAAGGCCCTGGCACGGCTCAAGAGCCGTACGAAGCAAGGGAGTTGGCGGCTGCCGGTCCTCACGGCCGGTACGTCCCCAGCCGGTGCAGGTCCAGTGACTTCAGCCGGGCGGTGCCGCCCTCCGCGAAGAGGCGTACGCCCTCGGGGGCGCCCGGGAAGATCTGGTCGGTGAGCACCGACTCGCCTGCTCCGCCGAAGACTTCGACCGAGGACGCGTCGAGCAGGATCCGCAGTCTCACCTCGCCGTCGCGGACCGCGAGCGGGGCGCGCTGGGTGCCGGGGAAGTCGGGGCTGAAGCCGGTGTCGCCGGAGTGGGTGCGGTCCACGTAGACCTCCCCGGCGGCGGCGTCGTAGCCGACCACGGTCTTCTGGCCGTCGCCCGCGCGCAGTTCGAGGCCGAAGCGCTCGGCCTCGCCGGGCGAGAAGCGTGCCTCGATGTCGAGGGTGCGGCCGTCGCCGCGGCCCTCGGCCAAGGGCTGGGAGCCCTCGGGCACGTCCACTTCGCGCACCGTCACCGGATCGGGCAGGCGCAGCGAGTCGAGTGCGGCCACCGGCTGCTGGGTCAGGGTGGGGCGGCCGTCGACGGTGCTGAGGCCCATGGTGCGCGGCACGCTCATCGCGCTGCGCCAGGGGTCGGTCGGGATCTTCTCGCCGTACTGCCAGTTGTTCATCCAGCCGATCATGTGGCGCCGACCCTCGGGATCGCCGTCCCAGGAGATGGCCGCGTAGTAGTCCTTGCCGTGGTCGAGCCAGCGGGTGCCCTGGTCGGGGTCGGCGGTGAAGCGGGTGCCGTCGAAGTCGCCGACGAAGTACTGGGCGCCCGAACCCCCGGCGATTCCCCCGGGGTTGAGATTGACGACCAGGACCCACTTGGTGCGCTCGGGGTCGCCGTCGACCTGCATCGGGAAGAGGTCGGGGCACTCCCAGACGCCGTCCACGGCGCCCGCGGGGCCGAAGTCGCTCAGCTCGGTCCACTGCTTGAGGTCCGGGGAGCGGTAGAAGCGGACCTTGTGTTCGAGGGGCAGCGCCACCGTCATGAGCCAGCTCCGGCTGGGCTCGTGCCACTGGACCTTCGGGTCGCGGAAGTCCTTGGCGCCGATGTCCAGGACCGGGTTGCCCGCGTACTTGGTCCAGGTGCGGCCGCGGTCGGTGCTGTACGCGAGGGACTGGGCCTGCCGGGAGCCGTCCTTGGCGTGGCTGGTGTAGACGGCGACCATGGCCGGATTCTCGGGGCTGCCGAATCCGGAGGTGTTCTCCCGGTCCACCACGACGCTGCCGGAGAAGACCATCTCCTGCTCGTCGTGCGGCAGGGCGAGCGGCAGTTCCTCCCAGTGGACCAGGTCGCGGCTGACCGCGTGGCCCCAGGACATGTTGCCCCAGGTGTTCCCCTCCGGGTTGTACTGGAAGAAGAGGTGGTACTCACCGTCGTAGTGGACGAGTCCGTTGGGGTCGTTCATCCAGTTGCGGGCGGGGCTGAAGTGGAACTGCGGGCGGTAGGGCTCGGCGCCGGGCGGCTCCTCGGCCGAGGCGGACCCGGCGGCTCGGGGCGGGGCGGCGGCGGCCTGCGGGGAGGCGCCGCCGAGCGGCAGGACGAGGGCGAGTCCGGCGGCCAGTGCGAGCAGCGCGCGCAACGGGGCATGCCGGAAAGGGCGTTGACGTCTCATGAGGACTCCGGTGGTGCGGTCAGCCACGGGAAGGCGGCCCGCCGGGGTGCGGCCCGGCGGGCCGTGGGGAAGGCGCCGGGGGTCGGGGGACCGGCGCCGGGCTGTCCCGCCGACGGCAGGGGTGGCGGCAGGCGCCATGCCCGATGTCAGCGTTGACAGCGACTCGTGGAGAGATGATGGGCGGACCGCGGCCGCCCGTCAACGCCCCGGACGCGATTGGCTCCCGACCGCCCGCCCCGCCTCCCGTGCGGCCCGGGCGGGCACCACCGGCCCCTCGGCGCGAAGCGCCACCGCTCCCCGGGCGCGGGCGCCGGGACTCCCCGCGACACGGGCGCCACCGCTCCCGGGGCGCGGGCGCTACCGCTCCCGATGCGCCTCGCCGAGGGCGTTCCGTACGGCTCCGGTCGGCCCCGGCGCCGCCCCGGCGGGCTCGGTCAGGCTGCTCCCCCAGGGCGGGTTCGGGCCCCGGACCTCGCAGGTCAGGGCGGCCACCCGGCCCGCGAACTCGGCGGCCTCGACCACCTCCGCCAGCCGCAGCCCGGTCAGCCGCCCGCCGAGCAGTCCGCGCCCGGCGAGGCGGTGCAGCATCCCGCCGGTGAAGGCGTCCCCGGCACCCACCGTGTCGACGATCTCGGCGGGCGGGGCGGGCAGTTCGGCCCGTTCGCCGTCGAGCGAGAGCAGCACGCCCCGGGCGCCGCGGGTGAGCACCACCAGGGGCACCCCGGCCGCGTGCCAGTCGTCGCAGGCCCGGGCCGGGTCGGCGCCGGGCCGCAGCAGGGCGAGGTCGTCCTCGCTCAGCCGCAGCACATCGGCCAGGCGGCACCAGCGCGGCAGCCGCTCCCGGTAGACCTCGGGGGCCACCAGCAGCGGCCGTACGTTGGGGTCGAGGCAGACGCTCGCGGTGGCGGCTGCCCGCCGCAGGAACTCCTCCACGGCCTCGGCGCCGGGGGCCCGCACCAGGGCGAGGGAGCCGGAGTGCACGCAGGCCGCGGAGGTCAGGTCCACGCGGGCGAGTTCGGCGCGGGTCCACTGGAAGTCGGCGGTGCCCTCGGCGTGGAAGGAGTAGCCCGCGCTGCCCTGTTCGTCGAGGTCGGCGACGGCCAGGGTGCTCGGCTCGGCCGCGGGCACGGCGGCGGAGAGGTCGACCCCGGAGGCCTCGAGGCGGGCGCGGAAGAGCCGTCCGAAGGCGTCCTGGGACAGCCGGGCGAGCAGCCGGGTGGGGGTGCCGAGGCGGGCGAGGGCGACGGCGGTGTTCGCGGGGCCGCCGCCCGGCAGCACCCGCAGGGCGAGTTCACCGGGGGCGGAGTCGGGCGCGGTGAAGGCGTCGGCGACGCACTCGCCGAGCACGGTGACCTGCTCAGGGGGCATGGCTGCTTCTCTCTCCCGAGGGGTGCGGTGGGCCGGCGGGGGCCGTGGCCGGGCGGGGGCTGCCCGTTCGGTGCCCGGCGGGGGCCCGGCGCCCGAGGCCGCGAATGTGTCGGGCACAAGGCATTGACGTTGCCGGGAGGCGGAGTCCATCATCCTCGGCAAGCAGTGTCAACGATGACATACGTCAACGATGACACGGATCCGCCATGGTTCCGCCGCCCGTTCCTCGCGTACGGCTGACCGTTGTTGCCCGTTCCCGCCCGTTCCGCTCGCACTCCGCTCCACCGCCGGTGTCCACCACTCGTGTCCGTTCGCGTCCACGGCCCGCCCGGGCCCCGACTGGCCCGGGTCCGCCGCCGGTTGTCCGCAATCCGCCGCCCGCAAGCTGCCGTCCGCTATCCGCAGGGAGTCCCGATGTCGCCACGTACCCGTTCCGTCCCCCGACTGGCCGCGGCCACCGCCGGTGTCCTGGCCGCGGGCCTGTGCCTCACCGCCTGCGGCGAGGGCGCGCAGGGCGGGGACGGCTCCTCGGTGAAGGTCGGTCTGATCACCAAGACCGACACCAATCCGTTCTTCGTGAAGATGCGGCAGGGCGCCGAGCGCGCCGCCAAGACCCATGACGTCCAACTCTCCACCGCGGCGGGCAAGTTCGACGGTGACAACGCCGGACAGGTCACCGCGATCGAGAACATGGTGGCCGCCGGGGTGAAGGGCATCCTCATCACCCCCAACGACTCCAAGGCGATCGTGCCCGCTCTGGAACGCGCCCGGGCCCGCGGTGTCCTGGTCGTCGCCCTGGACAGCCCCACCGACCCCGAGGACGCGACGGACGCCCTCTTCGCCACCGACAACCGCAAGGCGGGCGAACTCATCGGCAAGTACGCCAAGTCCGCGATGAAGGGCCGCAAGGCGAAGATCGCCACCCTCGACCTCGCGCCCGGCGTGGCCGTCGGGATCCAGCGCCACCAGGGCTTCCTCAAGGGCTTCGGCGTACCGGAGAAGGACCCCTCGGTGGTCTGCTCCCAGGACACCGGCGGCGACCAGGCCAAGGGGCAGACCGCGATGGAGAACTGCCTGCAGAAGGCGCCCTCGCTCAACCTCGTCTACGCCATCAACGAGCCCGCCGCGCTGGGTGCCTGGACCGCGCTCAAGGCCAAGGGCCGCGAGAAGGACGTCATGATCGTCACGGTGGACGGCGGCTGCACCGGCACCCGCGCCGTCAAGGACGGCAAGCTCGCCGCGACCTCCCAGCAGTACCCGCTGAAGATGGCCGAGCAGGGCGTCGCGGCCGTCGCGAAGTTCGCCGAGGACGGCAAGAAGCCCAGCGGCTACACCGACACCGGGGTCACCCTCGTCACCGACGAGCCGCAGTCCGGCGACGGCTCCCGCGACACCGCCTTCGGCCTGAAGAACTGCTGGGGCTGAGCCCCGCCCCGCTCCCCCGCCTCCTGTCCCGGCCTCCGCCGAGGCCCCCGCAAGGACCGCTTCCTCCCGCAAGGACCGCGATGACCGCCACCACCACCGCGTACGCGCATCTGAAGGACCCGACCACGGTCCGCAGACTGCTGACCGCTCCCACCCTCGGGCCGCTCGTGGCCCTGATCCTCGCCTGTGTCTTCTTCTCCCTGTCCTCCGAGCAGTTCCTGTCCGGCGGCAACTTCTCCCTGATCGTCCAGCAGGTCATGGTGGTGGGCACGCTCGCCATCGGGCAGACGCTGATCATCCTGACCGCGGGCATCGACCTGTCCTGCGGGGCGGTGATGGCCTTCGGCAGCATCGTGATGGCCAAGCTGGCCGCCGAGGGCTCGGTGCCGCCGCTGCTCGCGATCACCCTCGGCCTGGTGGTCTGCGCCGGGTTCGGGCTGCTCAACGGGCTGCTCGTGAAGGGCATTCCGCTGCCGCCCTTCATCGTCACCCTCGGCATGCTGAACGTCGCCTTCGCGCTCACCCACATCTACTCCGAGGAGCAGACCATCAGCCGGCTGCCCTCCGAGCTGACCGTCCTCGGCGACACCTTCCCGCTCGGCAACACCGACATCACCTACGGCTCCCTGGTCACCATCGCCCTCTTCCTGCTCTTCGCCTACGCGCTCGGCTCCACCGGCTGGGGCCGGCACGTCTACGCGCTCGGCAACAGCCCCGAGAGCGCCCGCCTCAACGGCATCGGCACCACCCGGCTGACCATCGGCGTCTACGCGCTGGCCGGACTGGTGTACGGGATCGCCGCGCTGCTGCTCATCTCCCGTACCGGCGTGGGCGATCCGCAGGCCGGGCAGACCGACAACCTGGACAGCATCACCGCCGTGGTGCTCGGCGGCACCAGCCTCTTCGGCGGGCGCGGCACGGTGCTCGGCACCCTGCTCGGCGTACTGATCGTCGGCGTCTTCCGCAACGGACTCCAGCTGATGGGGGTCGCCTCGGTCTACCAGACCCTGATCACCGGAATCCTGGTGATCCTCGCCGTGACCGTCGACCAGATGTCCCGGAGGAAGGTCCGATGAGCACCACGACCACGAAGGCCGCACCGGTGCTCCAGGCGCGCGGCCTGGTCAAGCGCTACGGCCAGGTGACCGCCATCGACGGCGCCGACTTCGACCTGCTGCCCGGCGAGGTGCTCGCCGTCATCGGCGACAACGGCGCCGGGAAGACCAGCCTGATCAAGGCGCTCACCGGGGCACTCGTCCCCGACCGGGGCGAGATCCGGCTGAACGGCGAGCCGGTGCGCTTCAGCGGACCGCAGAGCGCCCGGCAGTACGGCATCGAGACGGTGTACCAGGACCTCGCGGTGGCGCCCTCGATGGACATCGCCTCGAACATGTTCCTCGGCCGCGAACTGCGCAGGCCGGGACCGCTGGGCAGCGTCTTCCGACTGCTGGACAAGAAGCGGATGCGCGAGCAGGCCGCCGCGCACATGGCGGACCTGGGGATCGGCCTGCGCTCGCTGACCCAGACCGTGGAGACCCTCTCCGGCGGGCAGCGGCAGGCGGTCGCCGTGGCGCGGTCGGTGGCCTGGGCGCGCAGCGTGATCGTCATGGACGAGCCCACGGCGGCCCTCGGCGTGAAGGAGTCGGGCCAGGTGCTCGACCTGATCCGCCGGGTACGCGACAAGGGGCTGCCGGTGGTGCTCATCAGCCACAACATGCCCCATGTCTTCGAGATCGCCGACCGCATCCACGTCCACCGGCTCGGCAGGCGCGAGGCCCTGATCCGCCCTCAGGACCACTCCATGGCCGAGGTGGTGGCCATCATGACCGGCGCGCTCAGCGTCAGCGAGGGCGGCGGTACTGTCGTGGCGGACACCGAGGCCGCCAAGGCGGCCGGAGTCACAGCCGACTGATTCGGCGGCCCCCGGCCGCTCCGCCGCCCGCGCGCGGGTGCGGCCGGGGGTGCCCCGCACCAAGGAACGGTGGTACATGGCAGCGACCCGCCGCCCCACTCTGGCCGATGTCGCCCGGGAGGTGGGGGTCAGCGCCAAGACCGTCTCCCGGGTGCTCAACGAGGACGGGCCCAGCTCGCCCGAGACCCGGGCCCGGGTGCTCGACGCGGTGGCCCGGCTCGGCTTCCAGCCCAATCTGATGGCCCGCAACATCCGGGTGGGCGGCCCCGACACCACGGTCGGCCTGGTAGTGCCGAACCTCGGCAACCCCTTCTTCGGCACCGTGGCCGGGGGCATCGAGGACGCCATACGGGAACGCGGGCTCACCCTCCTGATGGGCTCCTCCGCCGAGGACGCGGGCCGCGAACGGCAGTTGACGGACACCTTCCTGGCCCGCCGGGTGAGCGTGCTGATGGTGGTGCCCTCGGTGGACGCCGACCACGGCCACCTCAAATCGCAGCGCGCGGCGGGCCTGCCGGTGGTCTTCCTCGACCGGCCCGGCTCGGGCATCGCCGCCGACTGCGTGGTCAGCGACAACCGGGCGGGCACCCGCGAGGGCGTCGCCCACCTCCTCGGCCGAGGACACCGGCGCATCGGCTTCATCGGCGACATCCCGCCGAAGCTCTACACCCGCCGCGAACGCCTCGCCGGTTACCGCGACGCCCTGGCGCACGCCGGGCTCCCGTACGACAAGGCGCTGGTGGTGGGTACGCACGACGAGGCGGGGGCGGCCGAGGCGGTACGGCGGCTGCTCGCCCTGCCCGAACCGCCGACCGCGCTCTTCGCGGCCAACAACATCGTCGCCCTCGGCGCCGTCGGCGAACTCGCCCGCACCGGCCGCGCCCACGACGTGGCCCTGGTCGCCTTCGACGACCTGCCGCTCGCCGGAGTCCTCGACCCCGGCCTGACCGTGGTCGCCCAGAACCCCGCCGAACTCGGCCGCGCCGCCGCTCGCACGGCCCTGGCCCGGCTGGACGGGGACCGCTCGCGGGCCCGGACGGTGACGGTGGGGACGGAGCTGGTGGCGCGGGGGTCAGGGGAGTTGGGGGTGTGAGCGGGGCCGGAGGGTGAGGTCGGGTTCCGCCACCGCTCAGCCGCCCTCCTCGAACAACCCCAGCCGATGCGCCACCGCCGCCGCCTCACCCCGCCCGGAGACCTCCAACTTCGCCAGGATGTGGGAGACATGGACGCTGGCCGTCTTCGGGGAGATGAAGAGTTCCTCGGCGATCTGGCGGTTGCTGCGGCCCCGGGTGACCAGGCGCAGGACGTCGCGTTCGCGGCCGGTGAGGCCCAACTCCGCGGCGGCGTCGGCCGGTTCCGGTGCCTTCGGGCCGTGCAGGGCGACCCGGGCGCGCTGGGCGAGCTGGGCCACCTGCTCGGCGAGCGGGCGCGCCTTCAGATGCTCCGCCACCGCCTTCGCCTGCCGCAGCAAGACGACGGCCTCACCCCGTTCGTCCCCCCGTACGTCACTCCGCTCTTCCTCCCGCTCGTCCCGAAGGCTCCCGCGCGCCTCGTCCCGCGCTTCCCCGCGCTGCTCGCCCCGGCGCCCCTCGCCCCCGCCCGACAGCAGGGCCTCCGCGAGGCGGAGCCGGACCCGGGCAAGGTCGTAGGGGCGCTCCAAGGGGGCGAGTGCCGACTCCGTCTCGCGCCAGGCGGCGGGGTCCGACCGGCCCTCGGCGCGCAGGAGTTCGGCGCGCAGCCAGTGGGCGTACGCCTCCCAGACCGGTACCCCGGTGGTCAGCCGCTTCGCCGCCGCGCGCAGCAGGTCGAGGGCCTCCGCGCGGCCGGGGGCGGAGAGGGCGAGGTGCCGGGCCTCGGCCTCCGCGGTGGCGGCGGCGAGCAGCAGCGGCCAGGCGTAGCGCTGGGTGCCCGGCGGGAATCCGGCCTCGACGGCACCGGCCACCTCGGCGCGGGCGTCGAGCAGGCGGCCCTGACCGGCCGCGAGCAGCAGGGCCAGGCGGGCCAGCGGCAGCGAGTTCTGCGGCATGGGGTCGAGGCCCCCGAAGCGGGTACGGGATTCCGCCAGGCGGCGGGCGGTCTCCTCCTCGTCGCCCCGGGCGGCGGCGAGCAGGCCGAGGCGCAGGGCGCCCATGCCGCCGGGTTTGGCGCCCTGGCCGCCGTGCTCGGTGCGTTCGGCGGCGGCGGTCGCCTCCTCCCAACGGCCCAGTGTCGTCAGGGATTCGGCGAGGTTGCCCCAGAGCCAGGCCGCCGACTCCTGGAGTCCGTAGCGCCGGGCGAGCACGATGCCCTCCTCGACGACCGCGACCGCCTCCCGGGAGCGGCCGAGGCCTTCGAGCACCGAGGCGAGGTTCACATGGCTGCGGCCGAGCAGGAAGGTGAGCCCGCGGGTGGCGACGGCCTCCCGTACCGCCTCCATCTCGGCGAGTCCGCGCGTCACGTCCCCGGCGTCGGCGAGCAGGCCGCCGAGGGTGAGGCGGGCGTTCAGCTCGATGTCCCAGGCGCCGACCATGCGGGCGTACTCGACGGCCCGTTCGGCGTCGGCCAGGGACTCGGGGCCGGGGGTGTGCAGCATGGTCCAGGTGGCGGCGTGGGCGAGCACCTCGGCGTGCACCTCGGACGGGGGCTGCCCGCGGACGAGTTCCTGGGCGCTGGCGAGTTCGGCCCGGCCGTCGCCGCGGCCCTGGCTCTGCACCAGGCGGGAGCGCTGGACCCAGAACCAGGCGGCGCGCAGCGGATCGGGGTCCGCTTCGAGGAGCCGCAGCGCCCGCTTGGTGATCTTCATGGCGCGTTCCCGCTCCCCGCACAGCCGCCCGGCGACCGCGGCCTCCGCCATCAGGTCGAGGAAGCTCAGCGGGGCGGCCGCCGGGTCGCGGTCGCCCACCGGGTAGGCCTCCGCGTGGTCCAGGGGCCGCAGCCCGGCGCGGGCGGTCTCCGGGGCCTGGTCCCACAGCTCCATCGCCCGTTCCAGGAGGCTGAGTTGCTCGGCGTAGGCGTGCCGCCTGCGGGCGGCGGCGGAGGCGTCGAGGACGGCGGGCAGGGCCTTGGCCGGTTCGTGCGCGTGGTACCAGTAGCTGGCGAGGCGGGTGGCGCGCTCCTCGGCCGGTACGAGGTGGGGTTCGGCCTCCAGGGCGTGCGCGTAGCGGCGGTTGAGGCGGGCCCGCTCGCCGGGCAGCAGGTCGTCGCTGACCGCCTCGCGCACCAGGGAGTGGCGGAAGCGGTAGCCGTCGCCCTCCGGCGCGGGGAGCAGGACATGGGCGCCGACCGCGCCGCGCAGCGCCTCGATGAGGGCGTCCTCGCCGAGCCCGGCGACCGCGGCGAGCAGCCGGTACTCGACGGTGGAACCGCCCTCGGCGACGATCCGCACCACCCGCTGGCCCTCCTCGGGCAGCGACTCCACCCGGACCAGGAGCAGATCGCGCAGCGAGTCGGTGAGCCCGGTGCACTGCCCGGACCGTACGGTGCCCGCGAGTTCCTCGACGAAGAAGGCGTTGCCGTCGCTGCGCGTGAACACCTCGTCCACCAGGGCCTCTTCGGGCTCGGCGGCGAGGATCCCGGCGAGCTGGCGGGAGACCTCGGGCGGGCTGAAGCGGGGCAGTTCGACGCGGGTGACGGTGCGCAGCCGGTCGAGTTCGGCGAGCAGGGGGCGCAGCGGGTGGCGGCGGTGCAGGTCGTCGGAGCGGTAGCTGCCGAGGAGGACGAGGCGGCCGCGGGCGGGGGTGCGGAAGAGGTAGGCGAGCAGGTGCCGGGTGGAGGCGTCGGCCCAGTGCAGGTCCTCCAGGGCGAGGACGAGGGTGCGTTCGGCGGCGAGGCGTTCCAGGAGGCGCAGGGTGAGTTCGAAGAGCCGGGCGGTGCCGTCCTCCTCGTAGCGGCCCCCGGGGCTCTCGCCCAACTCCGGGAGCAGCCGGGCGAGTTCGGCTTCCTGCCCGGCGACGGCGGCGGTGAACTCGGCGGGCAGCCGGCGGCGCAGGGCGCGCAGCGCGGTCGAGAAGGGCGCGAAGGGCAGCCCCTCGGCGCCGATCTCCACGCAGCCGCCGACCGCGAACTCGGCGCCCGCCTCCCGTACTTCGGCGCCGAACTCCTCCAGGAGGCGGCTCTTGCCGACGCCCGCCTCGCCGCCGAGCAGCAGCGCCTGGGGCTCCCCGGCACCGGCCCGGGCGAGCGCCTCGCGCAGCGTGCCCAGCTCCTCCTCGCGACCGACGAAAACCGGACTGACCGACCTGTTCTCCACGCCGTCGAGCATCGCACAGCGGGCACCGGCGGCCCCGCCGGACCCGGCCCCGACCGGCTCGGGGCCCGGCCCGGGAAGCCCGCCACCGCTCACGCCGCACGACCGGACCAGGACCGGTGGAGCTGCCGCCTCACCTGCCCTCCCTCTTCCCGGCCGGCACTGCGGGCGGCGGCGCGTCCCGCGGTGCGACGGGCGGTGCGGGCCTCGCGCAGCTGCCGGTCGCGGGCGGCCTCCGCCGCGAGTTCGGCGTGGCGCAGCCGGTGCAGCTCGTAGGCGAACATCCGGTCGTAGGCGGACATCTTCTTCCCCTGTCTTCGCATCGGGCCGCGGAGCGGCGGTCCGAGGTCGGTGCCCGGCTCACCCGCCGAGGGGGCGAGCGCTCTTCCGCGAGGTGATGCCTCAAGACTTCCGGGGCAGGCCCCCGGGCCGCATCGGGAGGCTGCCGCATCTTGCCGGGGCGCGGGGCCTCAGGGCCTCGCGCGGGGGGCCTTAGCGCCTCCACTCCTCCGGCACGTTCGCCGTCACTCTGCGCCACAACCCCGCGGGGCTGCTCTCCGCCGCGCAGGGCAAGGAGAAACCGCAGGGCAAGGAGGAGCCGCCCTTCGAGGGGGACTCACTCTGCGTCTTCGGTCGGCCCGGGCACGGCCGGCGCACCCGTACCGCGCGATCGCCCCGGGCACGGGCTGCCCGGGGCGATCGCGGGCGTTCACCCCACGGCGACCCAGCCCGCGGTGCCGTTCACCGCGAGGAGTACGCCGATGATCACCAGGTCGGCGATGCCGAGACCGAGGCCGAGCCAGGCGCGGAAGCGGCGCGGGGTGTTGCGCCGGAGGGCGACGACCGCGAGCGCGATGGCGATCGGGCCGAGGACGAGGTTCAGGACCAGCAAGCCGACGAGTCCGAGGACGAAGGAGGCGACGGCCATGCCGGAGGTGTCGGCGCGGCCGGTCCGCCGGGTGGGCTCCCCTGTCAGGCGCACGCTCATCGGACCTCACCCACCCGGGTACGGCGGCGGCGTTCCTTGACGGTGAACACCGCCAGCCACACCACGATGACCGCGCCGAGGCCGAGGGCCACCGGCAGCGGCAGATAGGAGGCCGCCCCCAGCACGACCAGGAGTACCAGTAGGGCGACTACGAGGAAGAGCATGCTCAACGCCTCCTTGGCGTACGGATGAAGCACCACCGGGCAGTCGTGCGCGCCGCGGGGCACTGGATCGTGTACTACCGAGTAACCCGATTCCGCCGAGGTATGCGCGCGGTCCGGCGGAGCGGGGGTACGGGCGGCCTCCCGCGCCTGGCCGCGCCGGGAACACCCGTACCGGTAACGGGCCCCCCGGCACCCCGTACCGGCCCGGCACAGCGAACGGCCCGGTCTGGGGTCAGACCGGGCCGTGGGGGACGGGGGCGGGCGGCGGCTCCCTGCGGAGGCCGGTGCGCCGTGGGGGTGTGCGGGCGGGGCGGCCGCCCGCTCAGGGTGCCGAGGGCAGCGAGAGCAGGACGTCCGTGTACTTCAGGACGGCGAGCAGCAGGCCGATCACGCCGAGGACGACGCCGCCCCAGGCCACCGACCGGATCCAGACCGCCGGGGCCGGGCGCGGCACACCGAAGGCCGGGCGGGCGAGGACGACGGCGCCGATGACCAGGGCCACGAGCGCGAAGATCCCGCCGACCAGGGCGGTGGCCTCCCAGGAGTCGCCGTAGACCGCCTGGATCTGGTCGGCGGCGCTGGCCTCCTGCGAGGTCTTGATCTGGCCCTTGAGGTTGGCGCGGGCGGAGGCGATGGTGCCGAGCCAGCCGCCGGTCAGCGAGACGACGCCGAGCGCGGCCGAGACCACGGCCCCGGCGCCGAGGCCGACACCGGCAGCCGCCGGCTCGGGCTCCGCCTCGACGATCTCCTCGCCCTCGACGGTCTCCTCGACGACCACCTCGTCCTCGGCGGGCGTCTTGCCGAGGTCGGCCGGGGCGGCGGCCTTCTCCTCGGCGGGGGCCGCCTCCTCCTTGGCCTTCGCGCCCTCCTCACGGGCGGCCGGCACCTTGTCCTCCTTCGCCTCGGCCTCGGCGGCCGCCGCGACCGCCGCCTCGTCCTTCTCGGCTGTGTTCTCGTTCGTGGTTCCCATGCGGCGCACGGTACGGAGGGAGTCTGAGAAGTTCCTTAATATCGGCCCCCGAAGTTTCACGAGGCCTTCCGCACAGGGCGTCCCAGGGCCCCGGAGAGACTTCGCGGGCCTCGGCGCGTCCCCTTCACCGCCGCTCGACGAGCCCGCTCTCCTCGTACGACTCCAGAGCAGCACTGTCCGCCGCCGGTACGGATCCGGTGGGCCGGACGGCGCCCGCGCGGCACTCCGGCGGTTCGATGCTGATCCGCGGCAGCAGCCGGTCCAGGCTCCTGGGCAGCCACCAGTTGGCGCCGCCGAGCAGGTGCATCAGGGCGGGGACGAGCAGGGTGCGCAGCACGAAGGCGTCCAGGGCCACGGCCGCGGCGAGACCGATGCCGAACATCGCGATGACCCGGTCCCCGCTGAGCACGAAGGCGAGGAAGACCGAGATCATGATCACCGCGGCGGAGTTGATGACCCGGCCGGTCTCGGCGAGGCCGACGCGTACCGCCCGACGGTTGTCGCCGGTCTCCAGCCACTCCTCGTACATCCTGCTGACCAGGAAGACCTGGTAGTCCATGGAGAGTCCGAAGAGGACCGAGACCATGATCACCGGGAGGAAGGGCTCGATGGGCCCCGCGCCGCCCAGGCCGAGCAGCCCGGCGCCCCAGCCGAACTGGAAGACCGCCACCACGACGCCGAAGGCCGCCGAGACCGCGGCGACGTTCATCGCCGCCGCCTTCAGCGGGATGCCGACCGAGCGGAAGGCGAGCAGGAGCAGCAGGCAGCCGAAGCCGATGACCACCCCGATGAACAGCGGCAGCTTGCCGAGGATGACGTCCGCGAAGTCGTCGTAGCTCGCCGTCACCCCGCCCACCTGCACATCGAGCGAGGTGTCGGCCTCCACCCGCGGCAGCACGTGCGCTCGCAGCCGGTCCACCAGCGCGCTGGTCTCGGCGGACTGCGGCGCGGTCTGGGGCAGCACCGTCAGATACCCCGCGTCGCCCGCCGCGTTGTACGCCACCGGGCTCACCGAGCCGATGCCCGGGGTCGCTTCGAGGGCGCCGCCCAGATTGTCCAGGGCGAGCCGGTCGTCGGCGCCGTCGACCCGGGTGACCAGGGTGAGCGGGCCGTTGACACCGGGTCCGAAGCCCTCGGCGAGCAGGTCGTAGGCCTTGCGGGTGGTGGCGCCCGCGGGGTCGTTGCCCTGGTCGGAGGTGCCCAGGTGCAGGGCGAGGGTGGGCAGCGAGAGCACCGCCATCACGGCCGTCGCCAGCGCCCCGAGCAGCTTCGGCCGCTTCTCCACGAAGGCGGACCAGCGGGCGGCGAGCCCGGTCGGCAGCTCGGGCCGCGGCCCCTCCTCGGCGAGCCGGCGGCGCTCGCGGCGGCTGAGGGCCCGCATGCCGAGGAAGGAGAGCAGCGCGGGCAGCAGGGTCACCGAGGCGGCCACGGTCAGGACCACGGTGAGGCAGGCCGCCATCGCCACCCCGTCGAGGAAGCTGAGCCGGAGGATGAGCATCCCGAGCAGGGCGATGCAGACGGTGGCGCCCGCGAAGACGACCGCCCGCCCGGTGGTGGCCACCGCCTGGGCGGCCGCCTCGGCAACCGGCAGCCCGCGTTGGAGGCCCCGCCGGTGCCGGGTGACGAGGAAGAGGGCGTAGTCGATGCCGACCCCGAGGCCGATGAGCAGCCCGAGCATCGGCGCGAAGTCCGCGACGGTCGTCAGATGGCCGAGCAGTTCGATCCCGGCGTACGCGGTGCCGACGCCGACCAGCGCCGTGGCGATCGGCAGCAGCGAGGCGGACAGCGAACCGAAGGCGAGGAAGAGCACCACCGCGGCGACCCCGACCCCGACGAACTCGGCGAGATGCCCGCCCTGCTCCTTGGTCAGCCCGACCGCGCTGCCGCCCAGCTCCACCTGGAGCCCCTCGGTGCGCGCCGCCGCCGCGGCGTCCACCACGGCCTGCGCATCGGACCTGTCCAGCTCGCCCACCGGACCGTCGAAGGTGACCAGCGCGTACGCGGTCCGGCTGTCGGCGCTAATCTGCCCCGCCCCGCGCTCCCCGTAGGGGCTGGTCACCGAGGCGACCCGGTCTTGCGCGGCGACCCGCTCCAGGGTCCGCGTCATCGTCTGCTCGACGTCGGCGGCCCGGACGCTGGTGCCCCGCGGGGTGTGCCAGACCAGGGTGTCGCCGTCCCCGCCGAGCCCCGCGAAGTCCTCGTCCAGCAACCGGGTGGCCCGCCCGGACTCGGTCCCCGGCACCTCGTAGTCGTTGGAGTACGCGGATCCGGTGAGGGCGGCCGCCGCGGCGGTACCGCCGAGCGCGAGAAGCCACAGCAGTACGGCGGCGAGTCGGTGCCTGACGCACCACCGGGCGAGTGCTGCCACGGATCGGCTCCCTGGTGTGCTTCGAGGTCGTCGACGGGAGCAGCACGGTGGCGGTGGTCGACCGCAGGCCGCGCATTGTCCGGAACATACTGAAAGCCCCGGAATACCCGCAAGGATAGGAGAACAGCCGGGACATACTCTTGCAGGAACAAGAGATCATTTGCCCGTTTGGTGGGGTTGCTCACAGAGTGGGCACATCGGGTGGGCGCGGGCCCGGATCCGGCCGCCACCACTCCTCGGGCCTCCCTGAGGCTTCTCAGCCCACCCCCGCCAGCACCCCCGCCACCGCCACCAGGCCCAGCCCGGCGAGCAGGCAGTCCACCGCGGCGCGGATGAGCCGGAATTTGCGCAGGGCCAGGGCGGCCAGGAAGCGCAGGTGTTCCACGCGGTAGCCGCCGAGGAGCTGGGCCCGCAGTTCCTCGTCGCCGAGGGCGGGCCAGCTGGTCCAGCCGGTGCCCGTGAGGTCGGGGCGTACGGCGAGCAGCAGCAGGGCGGTGGCCGCGAGCAGCGCGGCGGCGGCGAGGGCGCCGGTCACCGCGACGGCGGCCGGGAGGTCCAGGGTCACCGCCGCCGAGAGCAGGGCCGCGAGGGCCGCCGCGGACAGGGCGAGCAGCAGCCCGGCCTTGCTCTCGGTGCGGGCCAGATCGCTCTGCACGCCCGCCACCAGCGCGGCGATCCGCTGCTGCGCCGCTTCGTCGCCCGGCGCGGCGGGCCCCGTCGTCGTCGCCATCGGCGCCGCTCCTTGCCTTCTCCGGTCTCCCCTGTGCCCTTGCTCCTCGCGTGCACATGGTCTCGTACGGCCCGGTGCCGCCGCCCGCCGGTCGGGGTGTCATGTCGTCCCAACCGGCGGGCCGCGCACGGCACTTGCCGGTGCCCGGAGCCGCAGCGCCGCTCAGGCGAGGGCCTCGGGGGTGTGCTCCACCGGGATCCACACCTGGGCGTCCGCCTCCTTGCCGTCCGCCGAGAGCTTCGTCCAGGAGAGTTCGGGCCCGGGCCTGCTGCGGTACGGGTTGGCCGGGAACCACTGGGTGAAGATGTCCCGCCAGAGGTACTGGACGGCCTCCGGGAAGGCGCCGGAGCTCTCGAAGACCGCCCAGCTGCCGCCCGCGACGGTACGGGTCTCCATGCCCTCCGGGGCGTCTGCGCCGGTCAACACCCCGTGGAAATAGTCGATTTCGGTGCCCTCCTCCCGGCCCGCGGAGAGCTTGTCGACGGCTGCGACGATCCCCTCGGGCTCCTGGTCGGAGAGTTCCGCCAGGCGGTCCAGGGTCTCCCGGCCGATGCTCCGCACAAAGGCGACGATGGCCGGATTCATCCCCTCGTGGACCAAGGGGACCTGCGTCCCCCGGCCCACCATCCGGAAGGCGTCCTTCTCCACGATCCGATACCGCATACTGCTGCTCCCTTCGACGGTGAGGCGGAAGGAGAGCCGGGGCTGCGACTCCAGGGCCGCGCCGGTGCGGCGGGCCTCGCCGGGGCCGACCCCGTGCATCGCGCGGAAGGCGCGGGCGAAGGCCTCCGCCGAGCCGTAGCCGTACCGCACCGCGATGTCGAGGAGCGTCCGCTCGCCCGCGAGCACCTCGGCGCCCGCGACAGTCAGCCGGCGGCGGCGTACGTACTCCGAGAGCGGCAGACCCGCGAGGGCCGAGAACATCCGCCGGAAGTGGTACTCCGAGGTGACGGCGATCCGTGCGAGCCGTGCCGCGTCGGTCTTCTCACCGAGGTGGCGCTCGATGTCCTCCATGGCCTCGTTGAGCTGCTCCAGCACCGTGGCTCTCCTTGTCCTGCTGCTGTTGTGCTGCCCTCACGTTAGGAAGAGCGAGGGCTCCCGGACCCGACATCCGGTGCCCGCTGCGGTCGCCCCTCGGGTCTCGGGCCGAGCCCCGGGCCCCGAATCCCGAGCCGTCAGAAGATCCGCAGTCCCGCCCACAGGGTGACGGTCGAGACGAGCAGGGTGGGCGGGACGGTGAGCAGGCCGAGGCGGGTGAACTCGCCGAGGCGGGGCATCGCCGCCGGGTCGCCGTGCTCGTGCAGGATCCGGCGCCACAGCAAAGTCGCGAGGGACCCGGCGTAGGTGAGGTTGGGGCCGAGGTTCACGCCGATCAGGGCGGCGAGCAGCGGGCCGGGGCCCGCCGAGCCGAGGACCGGGAGCAGGGCGAGCACGGCGGGCAGATTGTTGATGAGGTTGGCCAGGACCGCGGCCAGGGCGGCGATGCCGAGCAGCGCGGGCAGCGAGTCGCCGCCGGGGAGCAGCCGGTCCACCTCCTCGCCGAGTCCGTTGTCGACCACCGCCTTCACCACGACGCCGAGCGCGAGGACGAAGAGGCAGAACAGCGGGTTCGCCGAGCGGAGCAGGCGCAGCGGGGTGGTGCGGCGCCGGGCGAGTTCCCGTACCGCGAGGACCAGGGTGCCCGCCAGGGCCGCCCACACCGGCTCGGCGCCCGCGAAGGAGGTGAGCGCGAAACCGGCGAGGGTCAGCAGCAGGACGACGAGGGTGAAGCGGGGGAAGCGGGGGACCTCGGCGGGGTCGGCGGTGTGCACCGGGGCGGCCAGATCGCGGGCGAAGAAGCGGCGGAAGACCGCGTACTCGATCAGTACGGCCGCCAGCCAGGGCACCGTCATCAGGAGCGCGAAGCGGGTGAAGCTCAGCCCGCTGGCGGTGAAGGCGAGGAGGTTGGTGAGGTTGGAGACGGGGAGCAGGAGGGAGGCGGAGTTGGCGAGGTGGGCGCTCGCGTAGACATGCGGGCGGGGGCGGGCGCCGACCCGGTGGGCGGTGGCCAGGACCACCGGGGTCAGCAGCACCACCGTGGCGTCCAGGCTGAGGACGGCCGTGGTGACGGCCGCCGCCGCGAAGGTGCCGCCGAGCAGCCGCCCGGGCCGTGCCCCGCAGGCCCGCGCCACCAGGTCCCCGGTCGCCGCGAACAGCCCTTCGTCGGCGCAGAGTTGGGCGAGCACCAGGACCGCCGCGAGGAAGCCCACCACCGGCAGCAGCTCGCGGAGCTGGGCCCAGGCCTCTTCCGGGGAGAGCGCGCCGAGGGCGACCAGGAGCGAGGCGGCGGGCACCGCGGCGGCGGCCTCCGGCCAGGCGCCCGGTCGGGCCACCGCGAAGGCGAGCACCGCGAGCAGCATGGCCACCGAGAGGGTCTCGGCGAGGACGGCGTTCAGTCCTGGGCTCCGTATCGTTCGGGGGTGTCGGCATCGTCCGGGACGGGGGTCAGGCGGTCCGGGGTGACAGTCCAGGGTGGCGGTCCGGGCGGCGGTCCGGGGCGGCGGACCCCGGGGGCACTCCGGAGTGGCAGTCCGGGGCGGCGGTCCGGGCGGCGGTCCTTCAGGACAGCCGATCCGTCAGGGGAGGGCGCCCGCCGAAGGGGGCGGCGCACCGGGCTGGTGCGCCGCCCCCTTCGGGTGGCTGGTCCGGCGGGTGACCGGTCCGGACGGTGCCGGGTGTCAGCCCTCGACGCCGAGCTGCGCGAGGATCAGTTCCTTCACGCGGGCGGCGTCCGCCTGGCCGCGGGTCGCCTTCATCACGGCGCCGACCAGGGCGCCCGCCGCCTGCACCTTGCCGCCGCGGATCTTGTCGGCGATGCCCGGGTTGGCGGCGATGGCCTCCTCGACCGCGGTGGTCAGTGCGCCCTCGTCGGAGACGACCTTGAGGCCGCGCTTGTCGACCACCTCGTCCGGGGTGCCCTCACCGGCGAGTACGCCCTCGATGACCTGGCGGGCCAGCTTGTCGTTGAGGTCGCCCGCGGCCACCAGGGCGGTCACCCGGGCGACCTGCTCCGGGGTGATCGGCAGGGCGTCGAGCGGGCGGCCGGTCTCGTTGGCGTGCCGGGCCAGCTCGCCCATCCACCACTTGCGGGCCTGGTCGGCGGGGGCGCCCGCCTCGATGGTGGCGACGATCGGGTCGATGGCACCGGCGTTGAGGATCGACTGCATGTCGTGGGCGCCGACGCCCCACTCCTCGCGCAGCCGGTTGCGGCGGGCCAGCGGCTGCTCGGGCAGGCCCGCGCGCAGCTCCTCGACCCACTCGCGCGGGGGCGCGACGGGCACCAGGTCGGGCTCCGGGAAGTACCGGTAGTCCTCGGCGTTGTCCTTGATCCGGCCGGAGGTGGTGGAGCCGTCCTCCTCGTGGAAGTGGCGGGTCTCCTGGACGATGGTGCCGCCGGTGGAGAGCACCGCGGCGTGCCGCTGGATCTCGAAGCGGGCCGCGCGCTCCACCGATCGCAGCGAGTTGACGTTCTTGGTCTCGGAGCGGGTGCCGAACTCCGTGGTGCCGTTCGGCCGCAGCGAGAGGTTCACATCGCAGCGCATCTGGCCCTTGTCCATCCGGGCCTCCGAGACGCCGAGCGCCTTGATCAGCTCGCGCAGCTCGGCCACGTAGGCCCTGGCGACCTCCGGGGCCCGCTCCCCCGCGCCCTCGATCGGCTTGGTGACGATCTCGATGAGCGGGATACCGGCGCGGTTGTAGTCGAGCAGGGAGTGCGAGGCCCCGTGGATGCGGCCGGTGGCGCCGCCGACATGGGTGGACTTGCCGGTGTCCTCCTCCATGTGGGCGCGCTCGATCTCCACCCGGAAGACCTCGCCGTCCTCCAGCTGGACGTCCAGATAGCCGTCGAAGGCGATCGGCTCGTCGTACTGGGAGGTCTGGAAGTTCTTCGGCATGTCCGGGTAGAAGTAGTTCTTCCGCGCGAAGCGGCACCACTCGGCGATCTCGCAGTGCAGCGCGAGCCCGATCTTGATCGCGGACTCGACGCCGGTCGCGTTGACCACCGGCAGCGAACCGGGCAGCCCCAGGCAGGTCGGACAGGTCTGCGAGTTGGGCTCCGCACCGAGCTCGGTGGAGCAGCCGCAGAACATCTTGGTCCTGGTGCCGAGTTCGACATGGACCTCCAGGCCCATGACGGGGTCGTACGACTCGAGGGCCTCGTCGTAGGACACCAGGTCGGTCGTGACGGTCACAGGAAGTGCAACTCCTTCAGGGCAGCTGTGAGATCGGCGCACCACTGCTGGTACGCGGGGAGTCTGCGGAGGCGGTCGAGGTCGGCACGCTCGCCGAGGTGCTGGGCGAGCTGACGGGTGTCCCGACCTCGCAGGATACGGGAGAGCAAGGCCTTCGGGTCGGGGACCTTCTCGGCCTCGTGCGGGGAGGAGGGAATCAGCGCGCGGTCGGCGCCGGGGAGGGAGGCGAGGAGGGGGCCGTCCGCCAGGAGCCATGCCTCCGTCTCCCGGATCGGCACGGTGGGGACGATGCGGCAGCCGGGCGGGAGTTCGACGCCGGAGCGGACCTTGTCGATCTTCGCGCGCTCGCGGTGGTCGTTGTGGAGGAGCAGGAGGTCCCGGTCGGTGGCCAGGTCGGCCACCAGTCGGCACACCTGCTCGTGGAGGCTGCGGGCGGTACTGCAGTCCGCGGTCACCGGCCACTCGTCGACGTCGAACGGCTCCGGCAGCCCGGCCGCCATCGCCTGCAGCTGCCGCGTCGCGAGCGGGCGGAAGAAGGCCTCGTCCTCGGGCCCCTCGACGAACAGCGCGAAGGTCAGATAACGGCTCACAGGCTTCCCGCCGTCGCGGACTCCAGATACCGGCGCACCTCGTACGGGCCGACGAAGGTGCCGCGCCGACCGGACTCGGCGAGCGGACGCACCCGGGTGTGCCGGGAGGCCACCTCGCCTCCGCCGACCCGGACGACCGTGTCCACGAAGCGGATGTCGCCGGTGTGCTCCGGATAGACCGCGGAGAGGACCACGGGCGAGTGGGTGGTGACGATGATCTGCTGCAGGGCGTCCACACCCGAACACCGCCGGAGCCGGTCCACAAGTTCCCTGACCTGACCGGGGTGCAGGCCGTTCTCGACGTCCTCGATCATCAGCGTCGCGCACGCGCCCGGCCGGTGCGCCGCGCGCCCCTCCCGGAGCGGACCGCTCACCCCGTCGTGCGCGGCGGTCAGCAGGGCCAGCGCATGCAGGGTTCCGTCCGAGGCGAGGCGGACGGGGATGGGGGTGCCGTCGCGGTAGACCAGGTCGAGTTCCCAGGTGCCGTCGTGCTCGTTGGGCCGGGGCAGCAGCTCCACCAGGCCCGGCAGGACGGCCGAGGTGTCGGCCCGCAGCAGCAGCGCACGCCGGGCGTGCTCCTCGTCGGCGTCCTGCTCTCCCCCGGCCAGGAGGCGCCCGAGTACGGCGGCCAGATTGCCCGCGTCGGGTGCGACTCGGGTGTCGTCGGCGAGGTCGGGGGCCTTGCGC
Organism: Streptomyces sp. SCSIO ZS0520; assembly: GCF_025643355.1. Taxonomy (NCBI): domain Bacteria; kingdom Bacillati; phylum Actinomycetota; class Actinomycetes; order Kitasatosporales; family Streptomycetaceae; genus Streptomyces; species Streptomyces sp. SCSIO ZS0520. The sequence goes on from NZ_CP092644.1 coordinate 1,894,116, forward strand.
GCGGCGGAGGGCCGCGGGACCAGCCGGTCCCAGGCACAGGCACGCCACACCTCGACCAAGGAGTACGGGACCTCCGCGTTCGCGCGGATCTCCTCCTGGAGCCGGCTGTCGAGACCCCAGTACGCCGGTGCCTCGGTCAGGGGGCGCACGCTCACCGTGAGGGAGGGACTGCCCCGCTCCTGCGGCCGGTTCACCTCCGCGTCCAGGCGCAGATGGAGAAGCCCATACTCGGGATCGACGTGCAGGAAGCACACCGTGAGACGCAGCCGGTCCGCGACCGATCCGTCCCCGTACCGGTGGAAGAGGTCGAGGATCCGGCCCCTGCGGTCACCGCCCGGCCGGAGGCCGCCCCGCCAGGTGTGATGACCGGGCGGGCCCTGCTCGACGTCGAGATGACGGCTGTCGGTGAGTACCTGCGCGGCGAGATCCACCGCCTCGAGCAGATTGCTCTTGCCGGAGCCGTTCTGGCCCACGAGCACCGTGAACGGGGCGAGGTCCACCGCGACCTCGCGGAACGAGCGGAAGCCCTCGATCTCCAGTCGCGTGATCACCGTGTCACCTCCTTCTCGTACCGGCAATGTCCTCATGAGCAGCCGGGGCCCGGCCGAGGCCGGGCCCCGAGGCGCGAACGGGCCTCAGCCCAGCAGCACGTCGTCGTCGCCCAGGCGCTTCAGTTCGCGGTACAGGATCGCGAGGCCGGTGACGATGGCCGCGGCCGAGACCGCGGCGTCGACGAGTCGCAGGGTGTCGTTGTCCTCGCGGGCCAGCTTGGCCTGCTTGACGACGCTCAGCGCGCCGAAGGCCGTGGTGGCCATCGACAGGTAGGCGCCGGACTTGGACTTCTTGAAGTTCTTAGCCTTCTTGGCCATTGCGCTCACAGTGACGGAGCCTCCTCGAGAAGCGGGTGCCCCCAGCGTTCCACGAATGCGGCCTCGACAGCGGCACCGACCTTGTACAGGCGGTCGTCCTTCGTGGCGGGGGCGATGATCTGGAGCCCGACCGGCAGGTTGTCCTCCGGCGCGAGGCCGCAGGGCAGGGACATCGCGGCGTTGCCCGCGAGGTTGGACGGGATGGTGCACAGGTCCATCAGGTACATCGCCATCGGGTCGTCCACCCGCTCCCCGATCGGGAAGGCGGTGGTGGGCGTCGTCGGCGAGACGATCACGTCGACCTGGTCGAAGGCCTGCTGGAACTCCCGGGTGATCAGCGTGCGCACCTTCTGGGCGCTGCCGTAGTACGCGTCGTAGTACCCGGAACTGAGCGCGTACGTGCCGAGGATGATGCGGCGCTTGACCTCGGCACCGAAGCCGGCCTCGCGGGTCAGCGCGGTGACGTCCTCGGCGGAGCGGGTGCCGTCGTCGCCGACCCGCAGCCCGTAGCGCATGGCGTCGAAGCGGGCCAGGTTGGAGGAGCACTCCGACGGCGCGATCAGGTAGTAGGCGGAGAGGCCGAGCGCGAAGGACGGGCAGTCCAACTCGACGATCTCGGCGCCCAGTTCCTTCAGCAGGGCCACCGACTCGTCGAAGCGCTGGAGCACCCCGGCCTGGTAGCCCTCGCCGCGGAACTGCTTCACGACACCGACCCGCATGCCCGCGACGCTGCCGTTGCGCGCGGCCTCGACGACCGGCGGCACCGGGGCGTCGATGGAGGTCGAGTCGAGCGGGTCGTGCCCGGCGATCGCCTCGTGCAGCAGGGCCGCGTCGAGGACCGTACGGGCACAGGGTCCGCCCTGGTCCAGGGAGCTGGAGAAGGCGACCATGCCGTAGCGGGAGACGCCGCCGTAGGTGGGCTTGACGCCGACCGTGCCGGTGACGGCGGCGGGCTGGCGGATGGAGCCGCCGGTGTCGGTGCCCATGGCGAGCGGGGCCTGGAAGGAGGCGAGCGCCGCGCTGGAGCCGCCGCCGGAGCCGCCGGGGATGCGGGTGAGGTCCCAGGGGTTGCCGGTCGGTCCGTAGGCGCTGTTCTCGGTGGAGGACCCCATGGCGAACTCGTCCATGTTGGTCTTGCCGAGGATGACGACGTCGGCGGCCCTCAGCTTCCGGGTGACCGTGGAGTCGTAGGGCGCGATCCAGCCCTCGAGGATCTTCGAACCGACGGTGGTGGGCATGTCGGTGGTGGTGAAGATGTCCTTCAGCGCCAGCGGCACCCCGGCCAGCGGGCCGAGCTTCTCGCCGCGCGCCCGCTTCTCGTCGACGGCGCGGGCCTGCGCGAGCGCGCCCTCGCGGTCGAGGTGCAGATAGGCGTGGACCTTCTCGTCCACCGCGCCGGTACGGGCGAGATGGGCCTCGGTGACCTCGACGGCGGTCAGCTCGCCGGAGGCGATCTTCCCGGCGATCTCGGCGGCCGTCAGGCGGATGATGCGCTGGTTCTTCTCGTGGTCGCTCACGTTCTCAGTCCTCCCCCAGGATCTGCGGCACCTTGAAACGCTGCTGCTCCTGGGCCGGTGCGCCGGAGAGCGCCTGCTCGGGGGTGAGCGAGGGACGGACCTCGTCCGGGCGCATGACGTTCGTCAGCGGCAGCGGATGGGAGGTCGGCGGTACGTCTTGGCCGGCGACCTCGGAGACACGGGCTACCGCGCCGATGATGTCGTCGAGCTGGCCCGCGAAGTGCTCCAGTTCTTCGGGCTTCAGCTCCAGACGCGCCAGCCGGGCGAGGTGGGCGACCTCCTCGCGCGTGATGCCAGGCATGCAGCGATCCTCTGATGGGTGAGTGGTGTGTGGGGCAATCCTATGGGGCGGGGCGGGGTGCCTGTGCAACGCAGGGCGGGGGGGTGGGGTGATGGGGGTGAGGGCAGCGTGCTGGAGGGCGGGGGTGTGCGGGGCGGGGTGGGGCGACTTGGGGCGTGGAGGGAGGGCGCGGGGGCGGAGCGGGGGCGCGGGGCGGAGCCCGGGGGGGCGGGGGCGCGGGGCGCCGGGTGGGGGCGCTGGGGCGGGAGGGGCTGGAGTGACAGGTGAAGGGTGACGGGTGACAACTAACAGATGACGGATGACAGATGTCGATATCTGTCATCCGTCATCTGTTAGTTGTCACCTGTGATCCGCCAGCCGTCAGCCCTCCCCGACCTCTCTCCCCGCCCCCCCCCCGCCGCCACTCCCACCCCACCAACCCGAGCCCCACTGCTACTGCACCACATGCCCCGGCACCTGCCCCGGCGCCTTCGCCTGGGCGGCGTCAGCCGGGGTCTCGGGTTCGCGGGCGACCGAGTGGCGCTGCCAGCCGTGGGCGCCGCGGGCCCGCAGCCAGTCGGTGGTCTCGTCGGCGGGCATGGCGGCGGCGACCAGCCAGCCCTGCACCGCGTCGCAGCCGAGGTCGCGCAGCCGCTCCCAGGTCTCGTCGTCCTCGACGCCCTCGGCGACCACCAGCAGTCCGAGCGAGTGGGCGAGGTCGAGGGTGCAGCGGACGATCTCGGCGTCCTCGGCGTCGATGGCGAGCCGGGCCACGAAGGAGCGGTCGATCTTCAGCTCGCTGACCGGCAGCCGCCGCAGGTGGACCAGGGAGGAGTACCCGGTGCCGAAGTCGTCCAGGGACATCTTCACGCCGTGCCCGGTGAGCCCGGCGAGGGTGTCGGCGGCGCGCTGCGGGTCCTCCAGGAGGACGTGCTCGGTGATCTCCAACTGGAGGGAGCCCGCGGGGACCCCGTGCCGGGCGAGCCGGGCGGCCACCGAGCCCGCGAAGCCGGGGGTGTGCACATCGCGCGGCGAGACGTTGACGGCGACGGGGACGAACAGGCCCTGGGCGCGCCAGGCGGCCACCTGGGCGAGGGCGGTGTCGAGGACGTACTCGGTGAGGTGCGGCATCAGGCCGGAGGACTCGGCGATGGCGATGAACTCGTCCGGGGGCACGCTCCCGCGCTCCGGGTGCACCCAGCGGACCAGCGCCTCCAGCCCCGCCACCTGTCCGTCGAAGCGGACCTTGGGCTGGTAGTGCAGGGCGACTTCGCGGGCGTCGAGGGCGCGGCGCAGGTCGCCGAGGAGGCCGAGCCGGTCGGGGGTGTTGGAGTCCCGCTTGGACTCGTACACCTCGACGCCGGTGCGGTCGCGCTTGGCCTGGTACATGGCGACGTCCGCGCGGCGCAGCAGTCCCTCCGCGTCGGCGGCGTGGTCCGGGAAGACGGCGAGCCCGGCGCTGGCCTCCAGGACGAGGGTGAGCCCGTCGAGGTCGAGCGGGGAGCCGAGGGCGGCGACGACGGAGCGGGCGATCCGGGTGGCGGAGGTGGTGGAGTCGGCGACCGGCAGCAGTACCGCGAACTCGTCGCCGCCGAGCCGGGCCGCCTCGGCGCCGCCGGGGAGCGCGAGCCGCAGCCGGTCGGCGATCTGGAGCAGCAGCCGGTCGCCGGCGAGGTGGCCGAGGGTGTCGTTGACCGCGCGGAAGCGGTCCAGGTCGATGAGTAAGAGCGCGCTGCGGGCGCCGAGGCGTTCGGCCTCGTCGAGCGCGGCCCAGGTGCGTTCGAGCAGCCAGGCCCGGTTGGGGAGCCCGGTGAGCGGGTCGCGCAGTTGTTCCTCGGCGCGGGCGTGGGCGATCCACAGGGTGGAGTCGAGGGCTATCAGCGGGACGGCGAACAGCGGCAGGAGGACGGGCCGGGCCACGGCGACCACGCAGATCAGCGGGGCGATGCCGAGCAGGGCGGTGGCCACGACGCCCTGCCGGGTCAGGGTGGCGCGCAGCGGGTTGGTGAGCTCTCCGCCGCCGGGCATCCGCACCGCCCACAGGATGCCGCGGGTGACGGCGAGGTAGGCGACCGCGACCAGGACGAGCAGGGGCACGGTCAGGGTGTCCCAGCCCGCGGGGTCCCAGGGGGTCTCGACAGCGGGCACCCGGCCGAAGGCCCACAGCAGCAGGCCGCCGACCGCGATGCCGAGGATGTCGGCCGCGCCCTGGACCAGGCTCTGGCCCCAGTGCTGGTGGCGGGCGAGGGCGACCAGGACGACCACGGCGAGGCTGACCATCCCGGCGGGCGCCCAGCCGTAGAGCAGGAGCACCGCGAGGGTGAGCGCGGCGCCCGAACCGGTCGCGCCCCACCAGCGGTTGCGGCCGAGGGCGACCCGGTGCCCGACGAGGGTGCCGGTGAGCACGGCGAGGGCCCAGCCGGTGGTGCCGCCGGGGAAGAGGGCGTGGCCGCCGCGGAAGGCGCGGAGGATTCCGGCGCCGAGGACGGCGGCGGCGAGCAGCAGGACCGCGAGCGGGAGTGCGGCGCGAAGTCCGGTGCGGGGCGCGCCGGTTGAGGCGGCGGGTGGTCGGTAGGGCCCCTCGGTGCGCGGGTGGGGGCGTTCGGATTCCGGGCGGCGCCGCAGCCACGAGTACGGGGCGGCGCTCTCGGTGGGTTCCATTCCCGTCCCTCTCACAGCCGGCGGTGCCCTCGCCACACGGTCCGTTCGGGTCGGCGGCACCTGTCGGCGCGTCAGGGCTGCCCGGCCCAGCGTCTCACTTCCCGCCGCGCCAACGGAGCCACGGCAGGCGCACACGTCAACAGTAGGCCTCCGAACGCATTCACGGGCAGCGGTCGCGGACGGTTGCCCGAATACAGCCCGGCCACCCGTATCACTCTGGTATGCGCGCTACGGGTGACCTCCGACTGTGTGATTCCCCCTACTCCTCCGCGGGAAGCGCCGCCTCGGCCGCGGCTTTGGGCCCCTCGGTCAGCAGGACGGCGAATCCGGCCTCGTCGAGCACCGGGACCTTCAGCTGCATCGCCTTGTCGTACTTGGATCCCGGGCTGTCCCCGACGACCACGAAGGAGGTCTTCTTGGAGACGGATCCGGTCACCTTGGCGCCCTGTTCCTGGAGGGCTTCCTTGGCTCCGTCGCGGGTGTGCGAGGCCAGCGTGCCGGTGACCACCACGGTCAGGCCCGCGAGCGGGCGGGGGCCCTCCTCCTCGCCGGAGCCCTCCTCCTCCATCCGGACACCTGCTTCACGCCACTTGCGCAGGATCTCGCGGTGCCAGTCCTCGGCGAACCACTGCTTGAGCGAGGCGGCGATGATCCCGCCCACGCCCTCGGTGTCGGCCAGCTCCTCCTCGGTGGCCTGTTCGATGCGGTCGATCGACCGGAACTCGCGGGCCAGCGCCTCCGCGGCGACCGGTCCGACGTGCCGGATGGAGAGTCCGGTCAGCACCCGGGCGAGCGGGCGGGACTTGGCGGCGGCGATGTTCTCCAGCATGGCGAGGGCGTTCTTCTTCGCCTCGCCCTGCTGGTTGGCGAAGACCGTGACGACCTTCTCCTCGCCGGTCTTGGGGTCCCGCTTGGGCAGTCCGCTGTCCTGGTCGAGGACGTACGCCTTGATCGGGAGGAGCTGGTCGACGGTGAGGCCGAAGAGGTCGCCCTCGTCGGTGAGCGGCGGGGTGGCGGGCTCCAGGGGTCTGGTGAGGGCGGCCGCGGCCACATAGCCGAAGTGCTCGATGTCGAAGGACTTGCGGCCGCCGAGGTAGAACAGCCGCTCCCGCAACTGGGCGGGGCAGGTACGGGCGTTGGGGCAGCGCAGGTCGACGTCGCCCTCCTTCATGGCCCGCAGCGCGGTGCCGCACTCGGGGCACTCGGCCGGCATCACGAAGGCGTGCTCGCTGCCGTCCCGCAGGTCGGCGACCGGCCCGAGGATCTCCGGGATGACGTCACCGGCCTTGCGCAGCACCACGGTGTCGCCGATCAGTACGCCCTTGGCCTTGACGACGTCCTGGTTGTGCAGGGTGGCGAACTCGACCTCGGAGCCGGCCACGGTGACCGGCTCGACCTGCGCGTAGGGCGTCACGCGCCCGGTGCGGCCGACCCCCACCCGGATGTTGACCAGCTTGGTGTTGACCTCCTCCGGCGCGTACTTCCAGGCGATGGCCCAGCGCGGGGCGCGGGAGGTGGAGCCGAGGCGGCCCTGGAGCGGGATCTCGTCGAGCTTGACGACGACGCCGTCGATCTCGTGCTCCACGGAGTGCCGGTTCTCCCCGAAGTGGGCGATGAACTCCCGCACTCCGTCGAGGGAGTCGACGACCTTGTTGTGCCGGGCGGTGGGCAGCCCCCACTCGTGGAGCAGCTCGTAGGCCTCGGACAGGCGGGTCAGCTCCAGGCCCTCGTGGGCGCCGATGCCGTGCACCACCATGTGCAGCGGGAGGGTGGCGGTCACCCTCGGGTCCTTCTGGCGCAGCGAGCCGGAGGCGGAGTTGCGCGGGTTGGCGTAGGGCTTCTCGCCCGCTTCGACCCGGCGGGCGTTCAGCTCCTGGAAGGCCTCCATCGGGAAGTAGACCTCGCCGCGGATCTCCACCAGGTCGGGGACGCGCTCGCCGTGCAGGCGGTGCGGGATCTCCGCGATGGTGCGCACATTGGGGGTGATGTCCTCGCCGGTGCGGCCGTCGCCGCGGGTGGCCGCCCGGGTGAGCCTGCCCCCTTCGTAGGTGAGGTTGACCGCGAGCCCGTCGACCTTCAGCTCGCACAGGAAGTGGTGCGCGCCGCCCTCCAGGTCCTTGGCCACGCGTTCGGCCCAGGTGGCGAGTTCGGCCTCGTCGAAGGCGTTGTCCAGGGAGAGCATGCGCTGGCGGTGCTGGACCGCGGTCAGCTCGGTCTCGTAGGCGCCGGAGACCTTCTGGGTCGGGGAGTCGGGGGTGCGCAGCCCCGGGTGCTCCTCCTCCAGGGCCTCCAGGCGGCGCATCAGGGTGTCGAACTCCGCGTCGGAGACGACGGGCTGGTCCTTCACGTAGTACCGGAAGCGGTGCTCCTCGATCTGCTCGGCGAGCTGCGCGTGCTGCTCCCGTGCCTCGGCGGGCACATCCATGGGCTGTGCTTGCTGGCCGGCCACCGTCTAGTCCTCCCGTTACTCAGGGTTGTCCGCGAGAGATCTCGCCGCCCGGACGCAGTGGGCGAGCGCCTGGCGCGCGTACGCCGGGGAGGCCCCCGCGAGTCCGCAGGCGGGGGTCACCACGACGGCGCGCGCGAGGAGGCCCGGGTCTAGCCCCAGCCTGCGCCACAACGTCCTGACCCCCCTGACGCTACCGGCCGGGTCTGACAATGCGGCCGCCCCGGACTCCGACACGGGCGGCAGCGCGGGCACCACCCCGGCGAGGAGCCGGGTGCCGCTCTCGACCGCCTCACCGAGCGTCTCGTCGTCACGTTCGGTGAGCAGGTTCGCATCGAAGGAGACGGCGGCGGCGCCCGCGCGGCGCAGCAGGGCGAAGGGGACGTCGGGCGCGCAGGAGTGCACCGCCACCCGCCCCGGGGTGTGCACGCCGATCACCTCGCGCAGGGTGCCCTCGACGAGCTGCCGGTCGACCGCGCGGTGGGTGCGGTAGCCGCTCGCGGTACGCACCTGCCCGCGCAGCACCGCGGTCAGCGAGGGCTCGTCGAGCTGGAGCACCAACTCGGCGCCGGGGACGCGGCGTTGCACCTCCGCGAGGTGGCCGCGCAGCCCCTCGGCGAGGGAGGCCGCGAGGTCGCGGCAGGCGCCCGGGTCGGAGAGCGCCGCCTCGCCGCCGCGCAGCTCCAGGGCGGCGGCCAGCGTCCAGGGCCCGACGGCCTGCACCTTCAGCGGCCCCCGGTAGCCCTGGGTGAACTCCTCCAGGGCGTCGAGGTCCTCGCCGAGCCAGGCGCGGGCCCGGCGGGTGTCGGCGCCCGGGTGGTCGCCGATCCGCCAGCCGCTCGGCTCGACCCGTGCGTACAGCTCGACCAGGAGGCCCGCGGTCCGGCCGATCATGTCGGCTCCGGGGCCCCGGGCGGGCAGTTCGGGCAGGTGCGGCATGCCCCGGCCGGACTCGAAACTGCCGGTCACGGTCTTGGCCGCCTCCCGGGCGTCGCCGCCGGGCAGGGATCCGATGCCGGTGGCGGGGACCACCGGGAACTCGTTCTTCTCGCTCACGCTCACGCCCGAAGCGTACGTAACCCCGCTCAGCGCCCGGGCCGCACCGTCAGGTCGTTGACCTCGGCGTCGCGCGTCAGGTCGAGGGCGGCGAGCACCGCGGTGGCCACCGACTCGGGGTCGATCCAGCGGGCGGCGTCGTACTCCTTGCCCTCCTGCTGGTGCACCTTGGCCTGCATGGGGCTCGCGGTGCGCCCCGGGTAGACCGAGGTGACGCGCACCCCGTTGCCGTGCTCCTCGCCGCGCAGCGAGTCGGCGAGCGCCTTGAGGCCGTGCTTGGAGGCGGCGTAGGCCGACCAGTCGGGGTGGGCGTTGAGTCCCGCCCCGGAGTTGACGAAGACCACATGGCCCTGGGCGAGGCGGAGTTGGGGCAGGAAGTGCCGGGTGAGCTCGGCGGGGGCGATGAGGTTGACGTTGAGCTGGTGGCGCCAGGTCTTGGGGGTGAGCTCGCCGACCGGGCCGAGGTCGACGACGCCCGCGACGTGCAGCAGGGAGTCGACGCGGTCGGGCAGCGACTGGTGCGAGAACGCCCAGGACAGCTTGTCGGGGTCGGCCAGGTCCCCGACCAGGGTGCGGGCGCCCGGGTGGGCGGCGGCGAGTTCCTTGGCGCGGCCCGCGTCCCGGGCGAGCAGGACGAGGTCGTCGCCCCGTGTGTGCAGGCGGCGGGCGAGGGCGGCGCCGATGCCGGAACCGGCGCCGGTGATCACATGAGTAGGCATGGGGCCATGCTCGCACCCGGCGCGCGCGGGCCCGGCCTCCCTCGCGCCGGGCCCGCGGCGCGGAGGGCCGCCGTCACCGCTGCCCCGCCCATTCCTCCAGGTAGGCGAGGGCCCCGACCGGTTCCTCGGCGAAGAAGACCAGCTCGGTCAGCGGCCGGTGCAGGAAGCCCTCCTGGTCCATGCGCAGGAACTGCTCGCGCAGCCCGTCGTAGAAGCCCGCGGAGTTGAGCAGGACCACCGGCTTGTCGTGGTGGCCGTGCTTCTTGAGCTCGAGTATGTCGGTGGCCTCGTCGAGGGTGCCCATCCCGCCGACCATGATCACCACGGCGTCGGCCTTGGCCAGCAGCAGCGCCTTGCGCTCGGCGAGGTCGCGGGCGATCACCATCTCGTCCACGCCGGTGCGCGCCTTGGCGGAGAGGAATTCGACGCTGACGCCGACCAGGCGGCCGCCCTCCGAGGCGGTCGCGTCGGCGACCACCTTCATCAGGCCGCTGTCGGAGCCGCCCCAGACCAGGGTGTGCCCGCCGCGGGCGAGCAGTTCGCCGAACTCGCGGGCCGGGGCCGGTGTACCGCTCGTCGAGGTCGGCGGCGGAGAGGAAGACGCAGATGTTCATGGGCACACCGTACGAGCAGGCACCGACAGACGGCAGGGACCCCGTAGCGTCTGTGGACAACTCTCCTCGCATCGCCTGTGGACAACTCCCCTCCGCCCCCGCTCGCCCCGCGGAAGGTCAGGAAAGCCGCGCCGAGGACAGGAAAAGGTCCGAGGGCCGACAGACCGGGCCGGAACGGGAAGCTCCGCCGGGTCCCGGGTGCTCTACTGTCCACGACACCCGACAGGGAAGGGCATCGCCGTGAGCGACGGACATACGATCACCATCGAGCAGGGCACCGAGCACGTCCGCGTGGTGCACGACGGGCAGGTGCTCGCCGAGAGCACCCGGCCGCTGGTGCTGAAGGAGACGGGCTGCCCGCCGCGGTTCTACCTGCCGCCCGAGGACGTGCGCACCGACCTCCTCGAAGCCTCCGACAGCCACTCCGTCTGCCCCTTCAAGGGCACCGCCTCCTACTGGTCGCTGCCGGGCGGCAAGGACGAGGTGTGGGGGTACCCGGAGCCGCTGGCCGAGGTGGCGGCGATCAAGGACCACTACTGCTTCTACGAGGTCGAGGTTGTAAAGCCCTGACCAGCTAAGAAGGGCGAGTAGGGCGAGATTTAGGAGATTCTTAGGAGATCAACTTTGCGGCCAGATCTCCGACCACCCGAGGGACTTCATCGCTCCCTCGTAGATCTCCTGAAGCCCGTCCAGTCTCTCACGCCGCATGCCCGGCGTGGGGTGCTGGTAGACCGCCTTGATGCCAGGGCGCCGGTGTCCGGCCTGCTCGAACGCGAGCGTTGGCCGGACACCGAGCTGGTCCTGGTAGGTGTCGTGGGTGTGCCGCAGGGCGCGCATCGTCAGGCCGGGCATGAGCGGCTTCCAGGCTTCTCGGGCAGCGTGCCCGCGCCCGGCTGCCAGAGCCTTGCGTCCGTCGCACACCGGCCGCATGACCTGGTTCGCGAAGTTGGATCGCCACCAGGTCTGCCCGCGGGGCGTTGTGAAGAGGAAGTCCGGCGACCGAAGTCCACGCGCGACGTGCGTCTCCAGCAGCTGCACGAGGAACGGGGGAAGATCGATGAGCCGCTGAGACTGGCGCGTCTTCAGAGGTTCCAGGCCGTGGACCATCCCGAGCTTCCTGCCGTCAGGAGCACGCTTCTGGTACTCGGCGATCTCTTCAACCACCGAGAGCCCGGGGCAGGAGAAGGTGCGCTCTACGCGCTCGGTGAGGGATGAGGGGCGCAGGGCGAGGCTCTCCCCCCAGCGCACTCCGGTGAACGCGACCGTCAGAATGTGCAGCCCGTCTGCGGGCCCGCCGCGGCGGGCAGCTTGGAGGACGACCTCGGCGGGCGCCCACAGTTCCGCTTCGTTGCGGTTGTAGCGTGCCGCCTTGGCCTCAGCGGGCCGTGACCGGCGTCGCCCGAACATCGGGTTCACCAGGATCATTTGCTTGTCGACGGCACCGGTGAGGATCTGCGACATCAGGGTGAGGCAGTGGGTGGCCGTGCTGTCGTCGCACTCCATGCTGTTGGCCCACTGCTCGGCGTCGAACCATGTGATCTGGCTGATCGGCGTGTGTTCCCAGCGAGGCAGGATGTGGTGTTCCAGCCTGTTCCAGCGGGTGGCGACCGTGTGCCCCCTGGGCGACTTCGACGCCATCCACTCCCGGGCCCACGTGCCGAAGAGGGTGCGGGATAGAGCGGGGTCGATCCAGCGGCCCCCACGGATCGCTGCCTCCTGCGCCTCGCCCCACTCCTCTGCGAGCTTCTTGGTGGGAAACCCGGGTTCAGAGGGCCAGGCTGGGACGTGTCCCTCCGGCGCCTTGTAGCGGGCCCGCCAGGTGAACTGCTTGGTGGGCTTGCCGTTGCGGACCTTGTAGACCTTCTCGGCGTACGCCACGCCGCCCCCTCTCCGGCTACCCGCGCGCCACTGTGGCGCGGGGGTGAATCGTTACGGCATGACCATCGAGACCGCAGATCGGGAGGCAGTGGGCCATGACGAGAGCGGCAGTCACCTGCGCGGTTCCCTCGGCGGTCAACTGCGCGTCGCGGTGGAGGGGTTCGGCGACGTAGACGAGAGCGCGCTCGGGCCGGCAGTCCACCCAGACGGCGATGCGGTGGGGCATTTCCGAGACGAGGTGGATGTCGATGCGGCGCATGCTGCCCCCTGGCTGATCGTGGTGTCTGGTGCGGTGCCTGTGGGGGGCGCGGGGTGCGGCGGTGCGTGTCCGGTGTGTCTGAGGCGTACACCGTGAGGCAGAGACATGACACCGCCCTCCATCCGAACGGATTCGAACGTTAGCTCGAAAACGGAAGCTCAGAGTGACACGACAGTAGCAATCGAGCCAAGAGATTGACGGCCGTATCGGACAACCCGCCTGGACACGGTCATCAACTCCCGCAGCACATATGCCAGTTGACCGAAAACCTTTCAAGATCAAAGAACGCTTCAATGTAGCTGCTGACTAATGATCACAGTGCGTACAGCGTCTGTCGAGTGCGCGCCCAAGATCCAACCGGCCAACTCGACACCTACCGCCGGGCGCTCGGCGCCCGCGTCCGCGCCCGGCGCCTCCACCAGAACCTCACCCAAGAAGCCCTCGCCGACACGGCGGGCATCGACCGATCCACGCTCCAGCGCATCGAGGGCGCCCTCAACGACCCCCGGCTGACGCACCTCTGGCGCCTCGCCCGCGCCCTCGACATCCCCCTCGCCGAACTCCTCACCGAAGCCGAGTAGGTGGGGCGGCTGCTCTCGTCCTGCGTTGCCGTCGAGCAGCCGCCCCGCACCCGCGCACCGACCGCGCGACGGGGGGTGATGTGCGGCCGGTACACGGGAGTTCAGCGGGAAGCGCCCGCGGCCGGGCGCCCGCGGCGCTTCGGCTCCGGGCACTTCTTGTGGGTGTAGTTCGTGCAGCCGGGCCCGGACGCCGCTTCGTGGTAGTGCTCGTTGTACGGCTCGCCGGGGGCGATGCCCTGCTGGCAGCGGACGCAGATCATGCGGCAGTCCTCTTCGTGCGGTGCGGGATGAGCGAGGTGCGGCGGGCCTCGGCCCAGGCGGACTTGAGGCGGCGGCCGGTGGGGCACAGCTCGGCCGCGGGCGCGGTGAGGCAGCGGGCGCAGCCGAGTATGTGCTCCAGGTGCGCGTTGTAGGCCTCGGTCGCGGTCATGCCGTCTGCTCGGGGTGGCAGTTCGGGCAGGCACGGGGGAACCAGTGGGACAACCCATCCGGATGCGGACGCATGCCCAGGTCAAGCGCGGTCGGACCGGATAGCGCCACAGCGCACCAGACACACTCGGCACCGCTCAGCTGCGCCTCGGTCAGGAGGTCGGGGGCAGGCAGCTCACGGTCCGTGGTGGTCATAGGACCGAAAGTAGGAGGCCTCTGGGCGACCCACCCGAGCTGACAGCTCGGGTGACCCAAGGGCTCGTCAGACGAGACCGATCCGCTCGGCGAGCTGCTCTGCCTGCCGCGCGTGCATCGCTCGGGCCCGCCGGATCACCGTGAGCACCAACTGTCGCGCCAGCGGGGTACGCGCGAGGTCCTCTGGCGCCAGGGCTTCCAGCCCCAGGAGCGACAGCAGGGTCGCGGCATCATCGCGCCGCAGGCTGTGGCACTGTGCCACCTCCAGGCCGAAGGTGAACTCCCTCTCCAGCGAGGGCAGTCCGCTGATGTCGATGGCGTCCGCTGCCCGCAAGGCTTCCCCCGCCTCCCCGGCCTCCATCTCGATGGACATGGCGTGCAGGGCAAGGTTCGTCGGGCCGAACGCCGTCCAGCCGATGTTGCTGCTGTCCGGAACGGCGCGCGCAGCGGGGGCAGCGTGCTGCCGCAGCCTGTCGCGGGCATCCCACCACTGCCTTCGTCTCGCCGCCGCTACGACGGCGACGAGCTGGAGTGCACCGGCCATCGCGATCCGCTCGGTCTCGGGCATCGGCTGGTCGACCAGGCGCTCGGCTGCGAGTAGGGCAAGGTCTTCGGCCTCGTCGGCATTCCCGGTAGCGAGGAGGACGTGCCCGAGGTTCCACTGCGCGGCCGCGATCCGCAGGGGGTCATCGGCGTCCTCCGCCGCGCGCATCGCCCGGTCCGCGGCGAGGGTGGCCAGGTCGATGCGGCCGGTACGGCGCAGGTAGGAGCGAAGCAGGCAGTACAGGTCTGCCGCGGAGCGGAGGACGTCCCGACGCACGGCGGGGTCGGCGCCCTTGCGGGCGACGCGCACCGCATGGTCAGTGTCGGCGATGAGGTCGGGCAGCATGGCCGCGGCCTCCGTGAACCGATTCGGGGACCCCTGCCAGATTCTCCATGCGCCTTCAACGCGCTCTCGTAGGGCGGCCGGTGTCGCGGGCGGGGTGCTGCGAGGCGGGCCGTAGCCGAGGAGCACTCGGGATACGGCGGCCTCCGAACTGCTTGGTGTCGCCTCCTCGGCCGGGGGCTGCTCGGACAGCAACGCGGCGGTGGGCACGCCGAGTTCCTGCGCAAGGGCGTGCAGGACCGGCAGCGAGGGCATCTTGAGGCCGCGCTCAATCTGGGACAGGTAGTCGGGGCTGATGCCGACCAAGCCCGCGATGACGTCTTGGCGCCGGGGCCCGCGGTGGTGCCGGATCCTGTCCCCGATGGGGAGGTCGGGTGCGACCATGTCTGCCTCCGTGGTGCGGTGGACCCAGCGTAGGGTGCGCGCTACGTGGGCGGGGCGACATCTGGAGGGGCTGTGCTGGACCTGGTGATGTGGGACATCGACCACACGCTGATGGCGACCCGCGGCCTCGGTGGTGAGCTGTGGGCAACGGCCTGGGAAGAGGCGACCGGGCGGCCGTTGCGTGAGCAGGCGTCGGTGACGGGGTCGACGGAGCGGGTGATCCTGCGGGAGACGGCTCGCCTACACGGCATCACCGACACCGAGGCGCTCTTCGGCCGGTTCGCGGAGGCGCTCGGCTCGGTGCACGTCCGGCGTGCCGGAGCCCTGCGGGAGCGGGGGCATGCGCTGCCCGGCGCGGCTACTGCCCTCGCAGCGCTCGCCGCCCGCGGGGTCCGGCAGACCGTGGTCACAGGCAACGTCCGCTCGGCCGCCGAGGTCAAGCTGGCCGCCTTCGGTTTGGACCCGCACGTGGATCTGGAGATCGGCGCCTTCGCCGAGGACGGCGAAGAGCGCGCAGAGCTGATCGCCGCAGCCCTCCGCCGTGCCGAAGTCCACCCGGACCGGGCGGTGTTCCTCGGGGACACCCCAGCCGACGTCGCTGGTGGGCATGGTGCCGGGGTCCGAGTGGTCGCCGTGGCGACGGGCCGGGCATCCGTAGCCGAGCTGCGAGCGGAGGGCGCAGACGCGGTTCTCTCCGGACTCGGCGACCTCGGCGACCTGGAGGACGCCCTCCGGGCATGACGAAAGCCCCCGCCGCCCGGAGGCGGCGGGGGTTCGTCAGTCGAGGTCGTCCCACGGGGACAGGTCGAGCTCGGCCGGGGGCGGCGGGGGCTCGGCGCCGGTCCGGCGAAGCGCCTCCCGCAGGTCGCGGACGTAGCCAAGGAGAATCCGCTGCGAGCGCTCGGCCACCGAGAGCCGACCCTTCAGTTCCTGCACTTCCGCCTCGCGCCGTTCGCGCTCATCGTCCAGGCGCCGGGTGATGGACTCGAAGGTGGGGACCTTCGCCTGTTCCCGGGCCGCTGACCGGGATGTGGCCGCGGTGTAGACGGTGCCGACCAGGGCGAGCACCGCCACTCCGAGGGCCGAGATGACTCCGCTACTCACGCTGCACCCCTACCTCCGGGCCCGGGCCGGGAACCTGCTCCCGCCAGCCCGCAACCACCATCAACCGGGCAGATGCCCCGGCCCACGTCGCCGCCCCCGCCCACGCCTGCGGGTCCGCCCCGCGCAGCCACGCCGCGGCGAAGCCCCCGGCCCACAGCAGCGGCGGGAGCGCGGCCGCGGAGAACCCGGCTACCTGCCAGGCCGGGCCTCGCGCCCATGCGGCGCCGACGGCGACCGCCGAGCAGGCGATCCACAGCCAGCCCCATGCCTCCAGCGGGGCGACGGTACGCAGGATGCTGGCCGCGCGGACCGTGGTCGGCCGCGGGTCGGCCACGACCTGCACGCCGTACAGCAGCCACCCAGCCCCGGCGACGAGGAGGTATCCGCCGCGGCGGCCCAGCCGGGCGCGCAGCCGCCGAGCCGCCCGGCACATCAGGACCCCGAGCGCGGGGTGTGGACGTCGCCGCGGGCGGGCGCCGGGGTCTCGGTCAGGCCGGGCCCGACCGGGCCGGCGCCGTAGGCCACGATCGCGGTGAGCACGGCGGCGATGGCCGCAAGGCCGCCGACCGAGAGCGCCTCGCCCCAGTCGATGTCCAGGACGCCGAGGCCGTCTCCGGTGAGGAGCGCCAACTCGGCCTGCGCGAAGGTGCGGACGGCGCGCTCGCCAGTCGCGCGCCAGAAGGCTGCGGTGCCCATCAGCTGTTCACCTTCTTCTCGATGGCGTCGAGGCGCGCGCTCTGCGCGGTCTGCTCGGCGCGGACCTTGAGGAGCAGCTCGTACAGCTCCTTCAGGTACGAGGCTGCCTTCCAGGTCTTGTTGGTCTTCGAGGTGCTCGCGGACGGCGGCGCCGGGAGGACGTCCAGGTCCCACACCGCGTCATTGGTCTGCCGGGCGGTGGTCATGTCGTCGTTCTCCTTCGGGGGCTTGGTGGTGCTGGAGCCCGGCGACCAGCTCGCCGGGTGCTTGAGGCGCTCGGCGACGGCGACGCGGAACCCGCCCATGGAGAACGAGGGGTCGATCTTGCCCTCGATCGACGTCTCCTTGTGCCCGGCGACCGAGTCCGCGGACCAGCCGTGCGCCCGGCACAGGGCCGCAGCCCAGCGCACCGCCGCGTCGTACTGGACGGCCGGGTAGGGGTCCTTGCCGTCGCCACGGTTCTCGATCTCGATGCCGTACAGGTGCTGGTTGCCGTCCACGGTGCCGGTCGCCACCGAGGGCCGCGGGTGCGTGGAGGACTCGTTGAGCAGCGCGTTGAAGGCGTTCTTCGCCGCCTTGCCCGCGTGGTTCGAGCGCCCGGCCGAGATCATCGTGGCGGTGGCGTTCTTGGCCAGGTGGGTGTGGCACAGCGGGCCCGGCAGGTCCGAGCGGCCGCGCCACACCGCGTCCAGGGAGTTCGAACCCGCGGTGTGGTGGATGAGGACCCCGTTGACCGGGCCCCAGGGCCCGGCCTCGTTGCGGTTGTGGCTGCGCCACCCGGCGTGCTCGGCGACGCGCACGCCCTCGGCGCGCAGTACGGCGAGCAGCCGATCAGCGGATAGCGGTGTGGCCATGCGAGTCTCCTCGGGCAGCAGGAAGCCCCGGGCCGGGCGGCACGGGGCGGGGTCGGTCAGGGGACGGGGGGCTCGTCGGGGCGCCGGTCCTCCGGCGGTACCTCCGACGTCGGCGGGCCCGGCATCCCCGGGCCCAAGGGCGGGAGCAGCGGGCCCTCGGGCTCGATGATCGGGGGCCGGTCCGGTGGCGTCGACATGGTCAGGATCCCGTCGTGTAGGCGGAGTGGATCGTGGCGCGCAGCGCCCCGGTCCCGGTGTCGCGGCGGCCCCACACGGCCACGTCGATCTGTTCCATGTGGTTGCCGGGCAGAAGGTACGGGCCGAGGGTGTAGTAGGTGACCCCGAAGCCCACCGGCGTGGGCGTGCCCTGGGGCGTGTTGTTGAGGCGCAGCTCCAGGTAGCCGGTGGCGCCGGAGACATCCATCGACGCGCGGACCACGACGACGATGCGGGGCTGCTGCCGGTAGATCCGCCCGGCCCACAGATCGGCCATGGTCGTGGTGGTGTTGCGGGGCCACTGGTCCCAGCCGCCCCCGTAGGCGGGCTGGAGTTGCACGGGCAGCACCGGTCGGGCGAGCCCCTGACCCGAGTTGGTGTCCTCGGCGAAGATCGTGTTCCCGCTGCGGTCGTACCAGGTCCAGGCCTGGAACTCGAACCCGGTGGGCGGGTAGCTGAACGCCGCAAACATCAGCGAGCCGTCTTCGCGGGACAGGCGCATGCCCTGCTGCAAGGTGCCGTCGGAGTGGTTGTAGGCGGACCCGGTGAGAGCGCCGATGTCGACCATCCGCACCCCGCTGGGGGTGTCCATGGCGAACCGGCCGCCGTCGACCACGCGCAGGCCGCCCTTGCCGACCGTCGCGGTCTCCAGGCGGCGCGCGGCACGCAGTTCGCGTACCTCCTTCTCCAGTGCCTGGACGCGTCGGGAGAGGTCGGTGGTGCCGCCGGGCACCTGGTCACCTGCGGTCGGCATCAGTCTTCCTCCACGAGGATCGGCCGCACCACGTTGGCGGCGGCGTCGAGTTCCCACGCCCACGCGCGGGCGATGACGTCGGCCCCGGCGGGGTGGCGGGGGCTGGAGTCGACGGCGATCCGCACGCTGTCGCCGATGCCCCAGTCCCGGCCCAGCCGCGGTGCCCGGGACGCGGCGGCTTCCACGGTCCACACGGTCGCGCCGGTCTGCATGAGCGCGAGGGCCTGGCGGGCGTGCGCGGCGAGCCGGTCGGGATCGGTCAGTCCGGAGGCCGGGGTGTAGCGGTAGACCCAGCGGGGCCAGCCCGCGGCCTCGAGGTCGGTGGCGATCTGCACGGGGCTCGACAGGCGGCCGGCGCCTTCGCCTTCGCCGCGGGCGACGACGACGGTGGCTCCCTTCGCGGCTTCGTAGGACTCGGCGAGGGTGTAGGTGGAGACGCAGCCCGGGTAGTCGAAGACCGCTTCCGGGGCAGCGGATTGGGCACCGATCGCGGCGCGGACGCGGACGGGCAGCACGAACCCGGTCCGGCTGCTGTCGGCCCAGGCGACGTCCACGGTCCACTCCGGGCCGCCCTCGGCACCCATGACCTCCTGGAGGGCGGACAGGACGGTGCGGTCGTCGGCGTCCAGGCCGACGAAGTCGGCGAGCACGCCGAGGGCCGGGGCGTCCATCACGAACGGAGGGCCCTGGGCGAGCGGGGCGGCCATCAGGGCAGTGACGATGGCGGCCTGGTCCTGCTGGATGAGGGTCTGGTCGCCGGTGAACCGGCGGTCGAGGTATGCCTCCGGGGTCGCGGCGCCGAGGCCCGCGGTCCAGCCGGAGCCTGCATCCCGGGTGAGGACGATCCCGGCCCACACCGGTTGCCCGGTGAGGGTGTCGACGCACACGAGGAGGGAGCGGCCGGGGTCGGTCGCGGCGAGCCAGTCCCGCCCGGCCTCCTCCAGCCGCAGCGAGAAGGACGTGCTCGTGGACATCCCCAGGCGCTTCGTCAGCGGCCCCGAGGGGCTGAGGGTGGGCAACTCCTCAACGATCTGGCCGGACTTGAGGTCGCAGCCGTACCAGGCGAGTTCGATGGGCTCCTCGGCGAAGCCCTCGGGCGTGTCCTCTTCGGCGCGGAGCAGGGCCTCGCTCACAGCGGGTACCGGATGCCCTTGAGGGAGAACCAGGTCGTTTCGCTGTCACCGGCGGTCGCCGAGACGAGGCCGACCGTGCCGTCCTGGTAGAAGTCGACCTTCGCCGAGTGCACGACCGAGGTGGACCCGGAGACGCCGGTGATGCTGGTGGCGTTGCGGGCGATCACGAAGGAGGCGCGGGCGGTGGGCCGGAACCCGACCGCCAAGGCGGCGTTGAGGATGTTGGCGGTCTGCACACCTGCGACGCGCTGGGCGCCGCCGTCCCATTCCATGTAGGTGGTGCCCCGGTCGACGTAACGGCGGTAGCGGATCGGGCCGTTGAGGTTGCCGTTGGTGGTGGTGTCGCCCTGGGTGTACGAGGTGGCCAGGGTCGGCGTGGTCCAGCCGACCGTCTCCACCTTCTGATAGGTGTCGTAGCTGCTGCCGTTCCAGCGCTTGAGGTCGGTGCCGTCGTCGTAGAACTGCCCGACGTACAGGCCGGTGGGCGGGCTGGTCTGCCCCGGCAGGATCCCGCCGGGGGCGACCGTGACGGGGCGGACGGCGTTGGAGACCGTGGCGCTGCCGCCGCCAGACGCGGGCACGTTGATCGTGGCCAGCGGGAGATAGATCTGCGTCCCCGCCGGAGTCGGCGCCGCGGGCGTCGAGGAGGCCGTGCCCGGCAGGTACACGGCGTCGGCCTGGTTCAGGCCGGAGGCGTCGACCGAGTTGTCCCACACCCGCAGGTACACCAGGTCGATGCGGGGCAGCGTGGCGTGCGCGGCCTGAAGCGTCGCGGTGGCGCCCGAGGGCAGGCACACCGCGTACATGCCCTGCCCGGCCTGGTACACCCAGCCCGTGCCGGAGCCCACGCTGATCGCGGACCCGGACAAGCTGACGTTCAGCCCGCCCGCCCCGGGGACCACCCCGGCCCGGCCGCCGAGGGCGGTGCCGTTGCTCATGACCTGGAGCGCCTGCACGCGCCGCAGTTCGATGCCGTCCAGGGCGACGCCGTTGATCCATGCCGGGTCCGCTGCAACCACGGGGCTCTCCTTACTTCCAGGCGGGGCGCCACTGCACGGTCAGCAGGGCGCCGGAGTTGTAGAAGGCGGCCCGGAAGAGCACCCCGACGCTGCTGCCTGCGGGGATGACGGGCCAGCCGGTCGGGGTGGACAGGAACCGGCGCCTGCTCGCGTTGCCGTTGAGGATCACCGACTTGGCGTCCGTGTCCAGGACGAGCCGGTCCCCGGTGGCCAGGGACTGCGAGTAGGTCAGGAACCGCACGCTGCCGTCCGGCATCTGCGCCAGGATCTGCGGCGAGTCCACCGGACCGTCGATGACGAACACCGGCCGCGTCTCGAACGAGCCCTCGTTGGCGGCATCGAGGCTGCCGACCACGGTGGTCGCGGTGATCGTCACGGGCGGGGTGACCGGCGGGGCGAGACCGCCCGTGCTCACCGGCAGCGCGGTCGACGCCTGCCGCAGCACGGTGCCGTACCGGCGCGGGTCCGGGGCCGTCACCAGCACGCTGTACGTCGCGATCCGGTCGCTCTGGTACTGCATCACCAGCCGCCCCGACTGCCGCACCAGGCACTGTTTCGGCGTGGACTCCCACACCGTCAGCACCGTGTCGGCGAGACCGACCTCGGCCCGCATCCGGTCCATCGCCTCCTCAAGAGCTGGCCGGTCGGGTGCCTCGATGAGCCCGCCGAGGGTGATCGGCCGCTCCCCGAGATACCCCGGCGCCGCCCACGCCCCGTGGTCGGCCTCCCGCGGCTGCATGTCGGTGCGCACCTCCGCGCCGTCCCAGCCCTCCAGAACCTGGAGGCGCCAGGCCACCCCGGCGGAGTCGACGCTGCCCAGCGGGAGCGCGCCGAGATCGGCGCGCAGCCCGCCGAGGTCCTGCCCGGCGACATAGCTCACCGCGGCCCCCTTCCTGTCAGCCGATCAGAGCCATGTGCCGGGCCACATCCATCGCCTGTTCGGCCGAGGACTGCCGGGCGCCGTGCAGGTTGATGGTGATGTTCTTCGTGACCTCGCGGGCGACCGCCGCCGCCGAGGGCCCGGCGCCCGCGTACCGGCCGGCGGGGGTGAGCCGGTAGCCCATCGCCGCCGCACTCTTGGCGAGCAGGCCGCGGGAGCGCGCGGAGCCGTCCCAGGGGATCCACGCCTCCGGCACCCCGGCCTCGGCACCGAGGACCATCGTCGGGCGGGAGAGGATCCCGCCGCGGGCCATCGCGACCGCCCCGGACTGCCCCGCCCACTGCGTCAGGAACCGCGTCCGGTACGCCTCGGGCAGGGCGTTGATCTGGCCGAGCATCCGGGGCACGAGCGCCCGGATCACGGCCACGTCGAGCCCGGCGGCGATCAGGTCCGCGTACCCGCGGCCCGGGGCGCCCCGCAGCGTCGACAGCAGCACCAGCGAGTTCGCGAGGTCTTCGCCCGTGAGCGTCGACTGCGCTTTGCCGACCGCGGTGTTCGCCGTGGCCGCGGCCTTCTTGTCGGCCGCGGCCTGGTGGGCGAGCTGCATGGCGTTGGAGTCGCCCTGAGCGGCGAGGGCCTGCGCGAGGTCCCCGAAGCCCTGAGCCGCGAGGGTCTGCAAGTCCTTGGCGAACTGCTGGTTGGTGGCCGTGGCGGCGCCGAGCTGCCGGGTGAAGTCCGCGAGGGTGGCGCCCGCGAGGTCCCCGGTCTTCGTCAGGTCGCTCACGATCTTCTTGAACTGCGCCTCGCTGGCGCCTGCGAGGGCGTTGACGAGGGCGTAGCCGTCCTCGCCCATCCCTTCGAGGAGGTTGCGGATGTCCTCCCCTCCCCGGGTGGCGATCTTCTGGAGACTCGCACGCCACTTGCTGGTGGCCGCGAGGGAGAGCCCGAGCTGCTTCTGGTACGCGGCCAGGTTGAACGAGGAGGGGACCTTGGCGCCCTTCTTCACGCCGAGGGCCTTGTCCGCGTCGTAGACGTCCTGGCGCTCCTCGCGCACCTTGGCGTCCGCGGCCCGCTGCGCCGTCTTCGCTTTGTCGACTTTCGCCTTGGCCGACCGCAGTTGGGTAGCGGTGTGGTGCCCCTTACGGACACGGGACAGGTTGCGCTCGGCGTCCTTGAGCGCGTCCGCCTTCTTCCGCGCGTCGGAGACCGCCTTGGACAGCGCCTCCCACGCCTTCTTGAGGTCGTCGACCTCCTTGTCGTAGCGCTTCTTGGCGTCCGACGGACCGCCGAGGACCGCGGCCCCGGCCGGGGTGTACGTGAACCCGGGGATGCCGCCGCCCGCGAACCAGGCGACCTGCCCGCCGAGACGGGAGACCGTCTCCGCGGCGATCGCGCGGGAGCGGCCCCGCTTCGAGCGGGCGAGGGGGATGTAGGCCTCCCCGCCGGTCTCCGGCTCCGCCCACATCCGCCACTCACCGGCGCGGGCGATCTGCGCGACGTGGTTCTCGCGCACGCCACCGTCGGCGTAGAAGTCGAGGACACCGCCGTTGGCCTGCTTCTTCCCGAGGAAGAAGGTGCCCTGGTTGACCTTCTTCAGGTACTCGGTGCGGTACACGCCGATGCCCACCGTCTTGCCGCGCATCCCGTCGATCGCGGACTGGATGCTGCGGACCGCGTCCTTGGGCGGGCCGGTCGGCACGGTCACCCGCACCGTCCCGTTCTTCATGTGCGTGACCTTGAACCCGAGGTCCTTGAGCATGTTCTCGGCGGTCTTGGTGAGCGCTGTCATAGTGAACGACTTGCCCTTGGTGGTGGCGATCTTTCGGCGTACCTCGTCCAGGTCCCGCGTCGCCGCCTTCGTGTCGGCGTCGATGCGGGTCTGCTTCGACCCCGGCAGCTGAAGGTAGGCGCCCGTGAGCTTGCGGATGGCGTCCTCGGAGAACCCGGCCGCCTTCATCTGCCGTTGCAACAGGCCGATGTCCTTCTCCAGGACGGCTTGCCCGGCCTTCTGCGACTTGGACTGGTCGGCGACTGCCTCGGCATGCTCCATTGCCGCCTTCGCCGCGTCGAGGAACGCGCCCTTGACCTTCCGCCCCTTCTCGCTGGTCACATCGAGGCTGCGGCCGTTCTCCTTGACCGCGCCCGTCAGGTCCGCGAGGGACTGCCGGAAGCTGATCTCCCGCTCGGCCGTCGAGATCGCGGCGCCGTTGAGGGTCTTGAGCGCGTCCGCGAGCTTCTCCGCCTCGGACCGCTGATCCTGCAACTGGTCCGCGGTGATCCCGGCCTCCGAGCCGAGCTTGGCCTGCGCCTCCGCACTGAGCTTGGTCTGCGTGTCCGTCGCCGTCAGCGCCTCGTTGTACTTGGGCAGCAGCGTCCGCAACTTCTCCGTGGACGTCCCCTGCGCCTCCGCCTCGCGCGCCATCTTCGAGAAGGCGCCCGCGGCGGCGTCCGGGGCCCCGGACTGAACGAGCCCGGCGAGGGCTTCGTCCAGGGCCTTGACCTTGTCGCGGGCCCTGTCCAGGTCGGTCTCACCGAAGGGGTCGAAGGTGCTGAAGAAGTCGACGGTGCGCTTGAGTCCGGAGGGGTGGGCGATGCGGGCGACCGCCTCGCCGAAGCCGTCCAGATCCTTGCCGAACGTCCGCGTCAGCTCGCCTGCGGCGCGGCCCTTCTGTGCGAAGTCGACGAGGGCGTTGGCCATCTTGGTGACGTTCGGGGGCGCCTCCTTGAACTGGTCCATCAGCTTGTTGACGCCCCAGCCCACCGCGGCGATACCGGCGACGACAACGCCGAGGCGCCCCATCCCCATCATCACCGCGCGGGTGCGCGCCGCGGTGACGCCGAGCTGTACGAGCGCCGCTCGGGTCGCGGCGATCCGGGGCAGCATGAGCAGGAACCCGGCCGCCGCGAGCGCAGCAGTGCCACCGACCCCGGCGAACAGCGTCACAGCCTTCTGCACGCCCGGGGGCAGGTTGTTGTAGGCGTTGACGAGGGCGGTGACCCACTGGGTCATCTGCCGCAGGCTGCCGTTCGCCGCGCTTCCGCCCTCGATGAGGGCGACCTCGACCGCGCCCCGCAGACGCTCAAGGTCGCCGATGAGGTTGTCCGTCTGGATCGCGGCCATCCTGCCCGCGGCGCCCTGGTCGTTGACGGACTTGGTGTAGCGGTTGATGCCCTTGGCGCCCAGCTCGTAGAGGATCGTCGCCGAGCGGACGGCGTCCGCGCCGAAGATCGTCGCGAACGCGGCGTTCCGGGCCTCCGGGGTGAGCTTGCCGAAGGAGGTCTTCAGCCGCTGGGCCAGCTCCTCCAGGCCGACGAACTCGCCCTGCGAGTCGTAGGCGGAGAAGCCGAGGGAGTCCATCATCGCCGCAGCTTCCTTGGACTGCGGGACCAGGCGCTGGAGCATGACCTTGAGCGAGGTGCCTGCGTCCGAGCCGATCAGGGCGTGGTCGGCGAACGCGGCCAGGGTGCCGACCGTGTCCTCCAGGCTGAGGCCGGTCTGGTTGGCGAGGAGGCCGCCCATCCGCAGCGACATGCCGAGCCCGTGCACGTCGGCGGCGGACTTGTTGGCCGCGGCGGACAGGACGTCGGCGATGTGGGTGACGTCCTTGCCCTTGAGGCCGAAGGTGTTCATGGTCTGCGCGGCGATGACCGCGCTGTCCGCGAGGTCCATCTGCCCGGAGGCGGCCAGCGCCAACGAGCCCTTGAGGGCGCCGCCGGTGATGTCCGCGACCGAGACGCCGGCGCGGGCGAGTTCGGCCTCTGCGTTCGCTGCCTCTGTCGCCGTGTAGGAGGTGGTCTTGCCCGCCTCCAGCGCCGCCGCCCTCAGCTGGCTCATCTGCTGGGCGGACGCCCCGGTGACCGCCCGCACGTTGGACAGGGCCTTGTCGAACTTGGCGGCCGAGGCCGCGGCGACCGCGAACCCGGACAGCATCGCGGCACCGATCACCGCGCCGCCGCCCGCGAGGCGGCTGGTGGTGTCGGAGGCCTGCCGCATGCCGCGGGTGTACTGGGAGACGTCCGCGCGCAGCCGGACAGTAACGGTACGGACAGCCACCCGCGCTCACCTCTTCTCGATGTGGACGTGCAGACCCTCGGTCTTGCCGCCCTTGTCCTGGTAGGCCCGCACGGCGCTCGCCGAAGTCGAGCAGGCGTGGCAGCGGATCAACTCGGCCCGGTACGCCTCCTCGGAGGCGGGATCGGTGGCCTCGCCCCAGGGCTGGCCGCACTCCGGGCAGGCGTCCGCCTCCACCTCGGCGAGCGCGAACGCCCATGCCCGGTCCTCGTCCAGCCACAGCGGCTCCCCGGCGGCGACCACCCGCCCGAGGAAGACGCTGCGAGGCACTCCCCAGGCGCGGGCGGTCTCTACTTCTCGCCGCCAAGGCCCGCCAGGAGCGCGGAGGCGGCCAGCGAGAAAGGGACCATGCCCGACCCGTTGTGGACCTCCCACGCCCCGTCGAACAGGCGCTTGATCTCCCCCTGCGAGATCACCTCGAACAGCTCGCCCGCCTGCTCCTCGGTCATCTTCGGATCGACGCAGCAGGCGGCGATCAGTGCCCGCGGGAAGGTGTCGCTGTTGAACGCCTCGTTCTCGTCCTTCGACGGGTGCGCGGCGAGGAGGTCGGAGTACGCGCGGTCGCCGATGTACCGCAGCCGGAACGACACCTCGGCCTGCCGTGCCTCCTCGCGGACGGCCTTGATCTGCGCGGCAATGGCCCGGGCGGGGTGCTCCTCGGCGAGGTCCGAGGGCTCCCATTCCTCGGAGACGCGGGCGAGTTCCTCGGTGAGCCGTTCGGCCTCGCCGGAGAGGTCGCCGCGCATGCACACCTGCACGGTCTGCTCGCGCGGTCGCGCCCGCTTCAGGACGTCGGCGATGTCGGCCATCAGGCCACCGTCGCGGCGGTCGCCGGGACGTCCGTGACCCGCATCGGGGACACGAACTTCATGACCTCGTTCGCCGCCGGGCTGGAGTTCTGGGGCTCGCCGCAGGTGATCGGGTAGACCTCCACCTTCTGGCCGGAGGCGAACGCGGTGCCTGCGGCCACGCCGCGCCGCACAGCCAGGAACCCGCTGACGCCGTACTTGAGGGTGGTGTACGGGGCGTCGTCGGTCGGGTTGTCGCCGCGCTTGAACGTCACCTCCACGTCGAAGCCGACCCGGCCGACCGTCTTGGTGTCGAAGGTGCTCGCGAGCGAGGACGTGTCCACGTCGGCCGTGGACGGGTCGAGCTTGAGGCCGTCCGGGGTGATGCGCCGGGTGTAGTCGGCGCCCCCGTTCAGCTCCGCGGCGGTCGGGGCGTTGATGTTGGTGACGGTCGACAGCCACGCGACGCGGGTCTTGCCGTCCGAGATCAGGTCAGCCATGAGGATGCCTCCAGGGCACGAGAAAAGCCCCGGCCGAGCGGCTCAGGGCTGAGGTGGAAGAGGGAGATGGTCAGATGCGCAGCGAGGCGACCGTGACCGTGGTCGCGGAGCTGTAGCCCACGGCGCACAGGCCGTCCGTCTGGTTCTGGAGCAGGTCCGCGGACAGCGGGCCGATCATCCGCTCCCCGGAGGCCGGCACGGACACGGTCACGTTGCCGACCGCCTGCCCGCGCACCGCCGCGGTCACGGTCAGCGTCACCGTGATCGGGGAGGCGGCACCGTTCTTGACGTGGAGGAAATTGCGGTCGCCGACCTCGCACTTGTCGCCGCCGCCCGCCGCGGTGGCGTAGGAGGGGGCGAGTCCGGCCAGGGACACGGTCTGGGTGGAGAGGGTCGCCATCAGAGGCACTCCTTACTGGGGTACAGACATGAGCCGGTACTGCACCGGCACGAAGAACAAGGGCGGAGTCACGTCGTCGTCGCGCTGCACCGGGGGCCCGCCCAGATCCTCGGGCAGCCAGCACGAGCGCCCGGCGACGACCAGCGGCGCCGCCAGGCCCGAGCGGGCCCGGGCAGCCACCCACAGAGCCCGCTCCACCGTGGTGCCCACGCAGGTGATCTGCATCAGGCTGTCCAGGCCGCCGCGGTCGTCCGCGAGGGACTGGCGCACCGCGGTGCCCGGGTCCGGGTAGAGCACCGCGTACATCGGCCCCGCCTTGTCCGGAGCGCCACCCACGTAGACGGTCAGCCCGACCGTGGTGAGCGCGGCCCGGACCGCGTCCACCACCGGCAGGACATCGGGCACGCTCACGCGAGCCCCCAGGCGAGCCCGCGCTCGGCCGCCAACGCCAACTGCGCCTCGAACCGCGGGAGTTCCACGGCGAGGGCCCGGCCGCCGTCGTTGTGAGGCGGGTTCTTCGCCGAGCCGTACTCCAGGAGGTTGCCGAGCGCGCCCTGCACCCGGCCCTTGTCCGGGCCGATCGTGGCCATGACGATGTCCGGGCCGTAGGGCGCGATGTCGTAGGAGACGCTGCGCGGGTAGTGCCGCGCGTGCCGACCGCTGGTGGATCGCGCGTTGGCCGCCCAGTCCCGCTTGATGTTCTGCGCACCGCGGACCGTCACCGCCCGCGCCGCCTGCCGCGTTCGCGGGACGCTGCGCGCCAAGTGCCGCTCCAGGGCCCGCACTTCACTCATGTCGAACCGCGCGCTGCTCACGTCCGGTCCTCCGTCCTGATCCGCCAGGCTGATGCCGTCCCGGATACCTCGGCGCCGGTCACCCACAAGGTCAGGCCGGGCATCCGCGGGTCCTGCGAGGCCAGCACTTCGACCTGGTCCCCGGGCGCCACCCGCTCCCCGGCAGGGAGTTCGGTGGCGAAGGGCAGGGCGACCTCGTAGTCGAGGAGGCGCACCTCGCGCTCCCCGGCCTGCTCCTCGGTACCCGAGGCCTGCGCCACCGGCCGCACCCGCGCCATGCCCTCGTACAGCACCAGCGGGACGCCCGGCACGGTGGCGCCGGTCTCCCGGTCGAAGGTCTCCGCGCCGGGCCGGAAGAGGCGCACCCGGTCCGACATGAGGTCCTCGTGCGCTGTCCGGCCGCGGGCGAGGAACGCGGCGAGACCGTTCACGACACCCCCCAACTGGCCACCCCGAACGCCTGCCGGATCGTCTCCGTCTCCCCCTGGAGCAGGGAGGCGCGGGCATCCGCGAGGGTTTCGGAGTAGTCATCGATGCTGCGCTGCCGCACCAACTCGGGGTTGAGCAGCGCGCGCTTGACGGCGTCGCAGGCCACCGAGCGGGCGACCTGGTACGGCGGGTCGTCCTCGTCGTAGCCGTGGCTGTACGTGACGGTGACCGGGCCCCACCACACCCGGCCGTCGAGGCGCCACAGGGACTCGCCGCCGTCCCACCGCCACGCCGCCTGGGCGAGCCCGGCCACCGCAGTAACGGCCCGCACCGGGCGCTGGGGCAGCCGCAGCAGCGCCGAGTTCGAGCCCCGCAGCTGGACGGTGTCGGCGTCCACGCGGCTGATCTGCTGGTAGGCGGCGGCCGACCGGATCAAGTGGGAGGCGTCCGCGAGGAGCCGGGTCACCTGGGTCTGTTCGGCGTCGGTGAGGTCCCGGCCGAGGCGCTCGGCGAGGTCCGCGGCCGAGGCGAACGAGCCGAGCGCCATCTCAGCCCCCGTACTTCTTGATCAGCTCGGCCTTGGTCATCTTCTCGACCTCGGCGCGCTCCTCCTCGCTGGTGGCGACGCCCGCGGCGTACTCCCGCCACACGGCCACCGGTTCGGACTGGGGCGGGCGTCCGCCCCCGGCCGGGGCCCCGGCGGGGTGGGGCTCGGCGGCCGGAGCGGTGGGCTGGTGGCCGCCGCCGGGCAGGCCCGGGGCGTACACCTCGGGCCCGTGCGGGTTCGCCTCCCCGGCGTTCACCGGGGGCCGGAAATCGGACGGCAGCGGGTCGACCGCGGCGTCCCGGACCGGGGAGCCGACCACCTGCGTGGTCACCTCGCGCGGGTCCGGCACGGTGGGCTGCTCCCGCTCGGGCGGATCGCCGTCGATGCCGTACCCGGCCGCCTCGCAGTAGGCGAGGACCGCCGGGTCGTCCGACTCGGCCGTGCCGTCCTGGAACATGACCCCGGCCGGGCCGGGGCCGCTGTAGCCGGGGACGGGGGTGGTGATGCGTGCCATGGGTCGTCTCCGATCAGCGAACGAGGAGGTTGCGCAGGACGGCCGCGCTCTTGGTGGCCTTGAGGACGACCGCGGCCGGGCCGAGTTCGACCTCGCCGGTCTTGACCGCGCCCGCGGTGGTGAAGTCGGGCATCCAGGTCTGCACCAGCGGGGCACCGGCCATCGAGACGCCGTGGAAGCCGTCCAGACCGAACCGCACGGCGTAGATGTCCGTGTAGTTGCCCGCGACGGTGGCCACGGTCTTGCTCGTGGTCGGGATCACCGGGTTGTTCGAACCGGCCTTGGCGCCGAGGTCGATGAAGGGGATGCCCCGGTAGGTCTCCACCTGCGAGCCGAAGTCCGCGCTCGTGGACCGGTCGAAGTATCCGGCCCTCCGTGCGAGGGAGCGGATACGGGCGATGGAGTCGATGTTGCCGAGGATCGCGGTGGGGGTGCCGTCCAGCGTGGCCAGCCAGGCGTCGAGCATGTCGAGCGCGTCGTTGGCCTTGCCGAGGTCCGCGCCGATCGTGGCGCCCCGCCAGTCGGTGGACACGCCCACGCCCATCTCCGTCGTGGAGGAGGTGAGGCTCTTGCTCAGGCCGTCGAAGCCGTTGGTGTCCACCGCGGAGTCACCGTTGACCACGGCGTCGTTGAACTTCGCGTTCGTCGCCTTGATCTTCTGCCGCATCTGCAGAGTGGTCTCCGCCGCGGCAGCGACCCGGTTCAGGATCCGGTCGATCTGGAACGAGCCGCCGAGGGGCTTGAGGTCGACGGTGTAGCGCGCCTTGGTGACCTCGGCCGGGGTGTACTCGGAGTTGATCGCGCGGAACGCGGCATCGGCCTGCGAGGTCAGCCGGGTGTAGCCGTAGGTCATGGTGGCCCCGGCACCGGCCTGGTTCACCACGTCGTCGAAGGTCAGAGTCTGGAGGAGGAAGTTGTTCTTGGCGAACTCATCGATCACGTTCACGTCGATGTCGTCCGTCGCGTTCAGCTTCGCCTGAGCGAGCGTCACGGGCATGTCTGGCTCCTAGGGTTCAGCCGCCGGACTTCCCGGCGAACTTGGCCGCGACCGCCTCATCGAGGCTGGACGCGGTCTTCTTCGTCTTCTTGCGGGCGCCGCTGTCGGCGTCGCCCTGGAACCGCCGGCCGCTGCTGTCCTTCGCGGACTGCGCGGCCAGGTAGGGCTCGTCTTCCAGGAGTTCATCGATCAGCTCGCCGATCGCGTCCCGGTCGGGGCGGCCCTTGTCGTTCTCTCCGACCTCGGAGAGGTCCAGCAGGCGCGCGGCGAGCTGGGGGTTGGCGAGGCGTCCGGCCGCCGCGGCGATGGCGGCGGACTCGACTCGCTCGTTCCACACCTCGGCGCGTGCTTCGGCGCGGGCCTGCTCGCGGATTGCCTCCGCGTCGTCCCCGTCACCGTCCTTGCCGTCCTTCGCGGACGACTTGGTGTCCTTGCCCCCGGCGTCGGACTGGCGCAGGCGCGCCTTGAGCTGCCGGTTCTCGCGGCGCAGCTCCCGCAGCGCCTTCTTGCCCTTGTCGCCGAGGGCGTCCTCGTCGGCGTCCCCGTCGTCCTTGCCGCCCTCGCCGTCCTCGGCGTCGTCGTCGCCGGTGCCGTCGTCTCCCGCGCCGTCGTCGCCGCCGTCGTCACCGGCCCCGGCGTCCGAGTCGCCGCCATCGGCGTACAGCACGAACGGGCTGGTGTAGGGGTGCGACCACCCGGCGCCGGTCACGGCAGCGAGCAGGCGGGTACGGGGGTACTTGAGCATCGCGCTCTCCAGGGGTCGGCGGGCGGCCTCGCGCCGCTCGCTGGGTCATTGCAGGTAGCCGAAGCGCCGCAGCATGCGGATCGCCTCGTCCCGGCTCGCCGCGAGCCGGTAGATCTCCTCCGGCATCAGCCGGGGCGTACGGAGCCGGAACTGCGGCAGCCCCCGGCCGACTTCGGTGCGGTCGCGGGCGAACCGGATCCCGGTGCGCTCCTCGGTACGGGCCCGCTCCCGCCGGTAGAACTCGCCGCGCCGGGTGGTGCCCTCACGGGTGGCCTGCACCCGGCGCCCGTAGGC
This sequence comes from Streptomyces sp. SCSIO ZS0520, assembly GCF_025643355.1. NCBI lineage: Bacteria > Bacillati > Actinomycetota > Actinomycetes > Kitasatosporales > Streptomycetaceae > Streptomyces > Streptomyces sp. SCSIO ZS0520. The sequence continues at coordinate 1,925,626 of NZ_CP092644.1, forward strand.
GGTCATCGTCTGCATGCCGCGGCGGACGTTGACGACCTGCGCCATGTCCGCCCCGTCGCGGATCGCCCGCGCCCCCGCCACCCCGAACACCCGCTCCTGCTCCGCCCGGCCGAGGCCACGGAAGTAGGCGTCCGGATCGACGAAGCCGCGGTTCTGGTTGCGGGCGATGAGGGTGGTCGGCAGGTGGATGCAGTCGCACTTGGGGTGCCGCTGGAAGCCCTTGTTCCAGCCGTACTCGCGTCCGGCGAGGATGATGCACCGCGCACAGGCCGGGGGCTGCACCACCCGCACGTACCCCTGGATCGTGCGGCGGCCCGCCATCGCCGTGCCGGTCGCGCCCCGCCCGGCGTCCGCCACCTGCGTCGCCGTGATCCGCAGCGCCGACGCCAGCGCCCCGCGAGCCGCATCGTCCACCGACTGCCCCGCGGCCATACGCGTCTTCCACTCGATGACCGGCCGGTACAGCAGCGACACCAGCGGGCGCCCATCCGAAGCGATCCCGCCGAACGCCGCGGGCACCACCCGCCCCACCGACGCCCCGCCCGCGCCCTCCGCCTCGGCGACCGCCGCCACGTAGGGATCCGCGAGCGCCGCGGCCTGCACCTGCGCCTCGGTCACCGCCGCGACGAGCAGCGGCGCCACCTCGCTCCACGAGCCGCTGATCCGGCCCCCGTCGATCCGCCGCCACAACGCCTGAACCCGCGCGACGGCCCGGGCGGTGAGTGCCTGCTGCTGCGCGTAGTGCGCCAGCGCCAGGCTCCGGGTCTCCTCGCTCATACCGGCGCCCCTGCGGACTCCGGCACGTCCTCCTCGGCCTCATCGTCCGGCTCCTCGCCGGGCGCCGGGAAGGCGAGCGCGCGGGCCGCACGGTCGGCATCCTGCTCCAGCATCCGCTCCATGCGGCCGATCTGCGTTGGGGTGTACCCGGCGTCCTCCATCAGCTGCCGCCACGGCACGCCCAAGGCCTTCTTCTTCAGGACCGCGTCGATGTGCTGCGCCTCGGTGCGGTACTCCACATCCCGCCAGATCGTCTCCGCGAGGGGGTTGCGGCCCCGCTTCTCGTCGCCCTTGACCAGGAAGCCAAGGCGCATGACCTCTTCCCAGTCCTCGCCGAGGAACATCGTCTTGTCCCGGCACTTCGAGGCCAGCGCCGCATCCGCGACGGTCAGGCCGTCCGCGGAGACGTTCTGCACCTTCCCCATGAAGTACGTGGGCGGGGTCCGGCTGAGCGCCGCCATGTGCTCGGTCAACAGGGTGATCCCGGCGACGAAGTTGGACAGGTCCGCGGCCTCGAAGTTGCCGAAACGGGCCTGCGGGTTGCTCGCCCGCAGCATCTTGTTCACGGCCAGGCGCCACAGCTCCGGGTCATCGATCTCCTGCCCCGTCAGCGGGTCCTTCGGCAGGTCGATGCCGGTGCCCCAGCGGGCCGGGAACGCGCCCGCCTCGCTCGCGGTGAGCATGTCGGCGATCAGCTTGTTCAGCGCGCCCTGGATCGGGATGACCTGCCGGTGCTCCGGCGTCGGCTCATCCGTCAACCGGGGCCGGTTGCGCAGCTCCACCATCGGCACCCGGCCGAGGGGATTGTCGATGCGCAGCTGCGTCGGCGCGTCCCCGCGGGCCTGCCACCGTTCCAGCGCCAGCGAGGACGGCAGCACCAGCCCGGACGGGGCCAGCGCGCGCCGCCACTTCCACAGCTCATCGGGCAGGTAGAGGGTCGCGTACTCGTAGCCGTCGTCCCCGGCGAACCGCTTCAGCGCGGCCTTGCGCTTGCGGCGAGAGCCCGGCTCGTAGGCCACGATGCACTGGGTGGCATCCTCCACCGTGATCTCCGGCTCGACCTCGTCGGCGTCGGGATCCGCAGCCCACACCAGCACGAAGCTGCGGGCCTTCACCGAGGCTTCGGTGTGCGCCACCCTCGACCAGGCGTCCATGTTCGAGGACTGCCAGATCCGCTGCGCGTCCTTGTCGGCCGCGGGCGGATCGTCCTCGTCGCCGGTCCCGAACCGGAAGCCCACCGGGGTCAGCCGCTCGGCCGGGGCGTCGCACACCACCTCACACCAGTTGTCCGCGAAGTGCTCGAAGAGCCCGCCGAACGCCTGCCGGAACCGGTCGCTCGCGAAGCCGAGATTGTGGATGCCCTTGTAGAAGTTGTTCCACAGGGTGATCTCGGCCTGTCGCCGGTCCAACTCCTGCTCCAGGACGGAGGTGATGCGGAGGGCTTCCTGCGCGGACACGGGCACGGGGCACCTCCGGTCAGTAGGCGGAAAAGGAACTGGAGACCGCCGCGGCGGCCAGCTTGAGCGCGTCCGCGCGAGCCTCCACGGCCAGCGCCGCCGTCACCGCGCTGTCGATCTTCCGGTCATGGGACGGCTTCGTGATCGCGATACCGCTCGGCCGCCGCTCGGGCTTCGCGTTGCCGACATGCTCGGCCATCGTCGGATTGCCGTCGTGGGTGATCTCCCCGGCCAGCACCGACGTCTTCAGCCGGTCCAGAGCCGGGCACATCCGGGTCGCGACCCGGGTCTCGAAGATGAGGAAGCGCTCCTCGCCGAACTCGGCCGCCCAGTCGTCGCACTCGTCCCGCCAGTCCGGCGGGTCCCCGTAGGCTCGCTCGACCTTGTACGTCGCGAAGACGTGCGACATGCCGGCCCGGACCTCGGCCCGCGGCACCCGCCAGGAGTCCGGGTCTCCGTCGTCCCACTTCGTCCAGATCATCGGACGCCCGTCCAGGAACGTCGGCGTGAACACGTAGCCGTCCGAGAGGCGGCAGCACGTGATCGCCGTGCAGTCGTCGTGGTCGGAGCCGTCGAAGCCGACCGTGACCCGCTCCCCGAGCTCGACCTGCTGCGGCAGCGCGCACCGCTCCCACAGATGCCGGGACAGCCACGTCTCGCTGAGGCTCACCGGCAGGTTGAGGAAGTACCGGCGGAACTTCGCCCGGTCCTGCGTCGGCTTGTGCGCCAACGTCACCATGCGGTCCAGGTCCATGTGCGCCGCGAACGGGCCGTAGGCCTGCATCAGGCCGCGCTTCAGCTCAGCCGGGTCCTCATAGGCCTCCTCTTCCAGCAGCGTCGCCGGGGCCGCCTTGTGGTCGAAGTACAGCCGTGGCGCCTTCTTCGCCTTCGCGTTGCGGTGGGTGCGCTCGGCAATCGAGTCCTCGCCGATCGCGTACATCGTGCTGGTCTGGAGGAACCAGGGCTCGGCGGCCTTGCGCTTCATCGTGTTCCGCTCGACCGTCTCGTACATGTCCCGCAGCTCCGGCAGCACGTACAGGTGCGTCTCGTCCGCGACGCTGAAGCTCTCCTTGCCGCCGTCCTTCGCCGCCGAACTGGCCGTAGACGGACGGATCTCCCCGCCGTCCGGCAGGAACACCCGCGTCGAGGACTGCCAGTCGTTCCCGATGTCCACCCCGGGATAGTCCTCAGCCAAGCGCTCGGAGTGGGACAGCATGTAGGTGACGTTGGCGTAGGTGTTCCCCGCCTGCGTCTCCTCGGTGGCCAGGCACCGGATGAAGGGGTACGTCACCGGCCGGCCGACCGGCTCCCCGGCCTCGTACTCGTAGCCCCAGTCCGAGACCTCCCCGGCCTCCGCCCAGTGGTCGAAGCGCACCGGCGCCAGCGCCTCGGCGACCACGACCATCCCGGCAACCTCGGACTTCGCCCGGCCCTTCGCCCGAGACAGCATCGCCTCATCGAACCGGCGCCGCCCCTGCCCGTCGATCGCGTAGACGCACGCGAGGAACCGCAGCATCTCCGCATCGAGTTCGATCTCCTGGCCCTGGACGTCACCGGGCCCGTGCGGCAGGTAGTACTCGATCCAGTCCGCGAGGGCGTAGCCGAGGGAACGGCGGACGCCCGGCGTCCTCATTCCTCACCGACCGCCCGGAGCCGCTTACGCGGGTCGCCCTTGCCCTGCCGGGCTGCCGCCCGCTCGGCCGCCCTCTCCGAGCCCCTACCGACCTCCGGATGCCCCAGGGACCAGCGCAGCCTCGCACGGTCCGCCGGAAGCGCCCCGATCGCCGCCTCGTTCAGGCGGATCTCGGAGAGCAACTCCTTCGACGGCTCCTCGAAGTACTTCTCGACCAGCTCGGCCAGCATGTGCAACCTCTGCCAGTCCGTGGCCAGGAACGTCGCCGCCTGCGGCGAGGACCGCCACGTCTCGTACCAGCCCAGCGTGCGCGTGTCGTAGTCGTGCCCGCCCGGCAGATCCGGCGACGGGCCGCAGAAGCCGTTCGCGGGCAGCACCGTGCCCGCCACCGGGTCCGCATTCCGGCGCCGCGCGTTGCCGCTGGGCGGCGGTCCACTACCGGCCATGGTGTCCTCCAGGTGCGCCGTCGCGGCGCCTCGGGCCCGGCCGTCGCGGCACGGGCAAGGGGGTAACAGCAGGTCACCGACAGGGGGTCGCCAGACCCGTACACGCCGCGAGCCACCTCCCCGGCGGTCCCTGGCGCTGCGGCCTTGGGGGGCTCCCCCCGGGGGTTGGTGACTGGGGGTGACTATGCGTGGGGTGGTGTGCCGAGTTGGTCGGGGTCGAGGCCGAACTCGGCGAGGGCCCGGGTGAGTCGGGTGGTGCGGGTGGTGGTGAGGGCCTGGTGCTGGTGCTGGGGGTCGAGCTGGTGGCGGCCCTGCTTGTCCAGGACGAAGGCGCGGTACTCGATGACCGTGTGGTTGCCATGGGGGCGGATGGTGATGGGTTGTTGAGCGATCTGCCGTGGGTCGAGGCCGTTGGCGACGGCCCAGGTGCACAGCGCGTCTCTGTGCGTCTTCATGTCGGCTGGTGTGATGACCGTGCGCTTGGGCTGGCTCACCGGTTCCACCCTCCGGGCTGTTGGGTTGCGGTGTGGCTGCTGTGGCAGCGCTGGCAGAGGCCGCGGCCGTGGGTTGGGTCGTTGGGGTCGAGGCCGTGGTCGATCAGCTCGCGTCTGCTGAGGGGCCAGTGGTCTGCGTGGAGGGAGGGTTGGCCACAGGGTGCGGTGTGGCCGTGGCCTTCGGTGGTGCACACGCAGGTGGGGTTGCGGGCGAGGACTGCGGGTCGGAACTGCTGCTCGTGTTCGCGTCCGTATCCGCGCTGCCGTGCGGTGCCGCGTTGCTGTTCGGCGGCGGCTCGGTGGGTGGGGCAGCGGCCGGAGGGGGTGAGCTGGGGGCAGCCGGGGACGGAGCAGACGGTGAGTGCACGCCTTCTGGCCACGCGGTCACCCCCTCAGCTCTACGCTTTCCCCACAAGTGGAGGGGGTTGGTCATGGCTGGTCGGTCGGATGCTGCGGCGGGTGTGGTGGCCGCGGGTGTGGTGTTGGTGCTGGTGGCGGTGTGGTCGCGGATGTGGTGGCTGCTGTTGCCGGCCGCGTGCTTGGTTGTGGGGGCGGTGGCGGCGACTGCTCGTCAGCGTCGGTTGGGGCCGGATCCCGAGGTGACGTTGAGGCCGGGTGGTGTGGGTCGACCGTGGCGTCGGGGGGAGTGATCCGCGCGGGGCAGTGCGCCAGCAGCAACCCCTTGTGAGGTGGGTTGGCCCCGCGCGGAGGTCTGGGTACGGCAACGGCCCCCTGCCTTGTGGCGGGGGGCCGTTGTGTGGGTGTGTGTCCGGGCATGCCGGAAGCGGCACCAGTGTGGGGCATGATCGCCCCGAACGCAACTACGTGCTCAGAAGTTGCCGTTCGCCATCAGCTCGCCGTCCTTGTCGTACACGGTGACGAGCCCGTTGTCCGAGTCCTTCCAGTCTGCGAACGCAGAGGCGAGGATCTTCGCCTTGCCCTGGTTGGGGCTCATGATGCCGCCGGACCAGTCGGTGTAGACGTCGGCGGAGTCCATGATGTCGTTCCGCTCGTCGGCGCCCTGGACCTTGGTGACGTGGGCGACGGCGGTCTTCTCGGCGGGGGTGCCGTTCTTGGTCACGAAGGCCTTGAACTGGTCGGCCTGCGAGCCCTTGTCCACGGGCTTCTTGACGGGCTTGTCTGCGGGCTTGGCGTCCGCCTTCTCCGCTTCGGCTGGCTTCTCGGCGGGCTTCTGCGCCGCTGCCGCGGGCTTGTCGTTGGCCTTGCTGTCGTCGGTCGAGTCGCTTCCGCCGCTGGCTACTGCGGCGATGACGATGATGCCGACGAATCCGCCGACGATGCCGAGGGCGATCTTCTTGCCCTTGCCCTTCTTCGGGGGCTGCGGCATGGGGGCGCCCCAGGCTTGGGGCTGCTGGGGCGGGGTTCCCCACGGCTGCTGGTGCGGCTGCTGGCTCATGTGGCCGTCCTTCGGTTTTTGTGTGGCGATGATGTGACGAAGGTGTGGGGGGAATGGTTGTACGTCGGGTCAGGGCTTCTTGGGAAGGGGGCGCGCGGGGGCGGCTTCCGGGCGGATCCAGCCGCCGCGCTTCGGGTCGTATTCGGTGCGGCTGCGTTCCTCCTGCTCGGGGGTGAGGGTCTTCTTCAGGGCGGCGATGGAGAGGGACTTGGGCAGTGCCACGATGGGGCTCCTGTCTCCTGGTTGGGGATGGGTGTCCGGGGCGGCCGGTAGCTGGCAGGCGCGGGCCGCCCCGGGATCAGACGTCGTCGCGGCGGAGGTAATCCGCCTGCGCGGCGAGCCGGTTGGACTCCTTGATGCGGGCCTCGATGTCGGCCAGGTCGTCGGGGTCCGCTCCGTCGAGGACGGCGCTGGCCTCGTCGTAGATGTCCTTGGCGAGACGGAGCTTCTGGGCGCGGGCGTAGGACTCGCGGGCGCGGGCGGTGCTGGCCTCTGCGCGCCGGTTCGCGGCGTCGGTCAGGTAGGAGCTGAGCCGTTTCATGGGTGCCTCCAGGGCTGTAGACGGGGTGTAGATCTGCCGGTAGATGGCTGTAGATGGGCCTGTAGATGTGCAGGTCAGGTGGCTGTAGACGGGGCTGTAGATGCCGCACCGGTCTCGGCCGGGGAAGGGGCCGTGACGGATTCCCGGCGGACCCCGCGGGTGGGGTTCTCTCCGGGTAGCCGGAGCTGCTTCTCGACGGGGATACCGAGGGCCTCCAGGCGGACCCTCAGGTCGGCCACCGTCCAGCCCCCGGCGTGGCCCTCGGACTGGAGGTGCGCGAGGACCTCTCGCAGGTGGACTCCGGGGCGGTCTCCGATGAGGTCGGAGAGGAGCTGCCGGACGGCGTCCGGGTCGCCCTCCGGGGGGGCCTTCTCCTCGGGCTGAGGGAGGGTCTTCGCGGCGCGGCGGGCGAGGCGGGCGGCGGCGATGATCCAGGCCGCCGCGAGGAACCACAGAAGGCCGGGCAGCGCGCGCACGATAGAGGCCGCGACGTAGGCGACGAGGAGCAGCAGGGCCAGGCGCACCCGACGGCCGGTGCGGCGACGGGAGTTGGCCTGCTGCTCGTCGGCGTCGGGGTGGTAGTCCCCGTTGCGCCCGTCGCGGACTCTGCTCTCGAGGGTGCCAGTGAGGAGGCGTGCGAGCAGCTCGCTGCCGGTGGCGACCCGGAGTACGAGGCGGACCAGGCGGCGCTTCACAGCAGGCCCCCGGACTCCGCGGTGGTGCGCACCACGTCACCGATCTGGTTGACCAGCGGGACCAGCCAGGCGAGGGCTCCGGCGATTCCGGCGGTGGCGGGGAGGGTGGCGCCGCAGAACGCCCCGCCGAGCATCCTGCGTTTGTCCTGCTTGCCTGCGGCGCGGAGGGTGACGACGGCGAGGACGAACAGCAGGAAGACCACGACGGCGCCCTCCGGGGTGAGCGCGCCGACGCTGCTGCCGTTCAGGGAGTCGCCCGCGTTCTGGCCGGTGGTGCCGGAGACGCCCTTGTCGCCGCCGCGGTTGGCGCCGGAGACGGCCATGTAGGCGCCCCAGCCGAGGAGCCCGCCGCAGGCCAGGGCGAGGGCGCCCATGGTGAAGCCGCCGCCGAACGGGATGAGCGTCTTGGGGTCGCGGCCGGGGCTCTTCCACCACGTCCGGAGGTTGAGCAGGAGGATCGCGAGGGCGAGCGCGAGGCCGGCCAGGGTGAGGTTCATCGGGTGACTCCGGTGACGAGGGTGATGGGGTCGAACCAGTCGAGGGCGCCGAAGCCTCCGACGAGGGTGGTGATGGTGAGGGCGCGGGGTAGCCAGCGGCCGGTGCGGTGGTCGAGGAAGCCGGTGGTCAGGACGGCGATTCCGGCGAGGAGGTAGGCGGCGCCGATGGTCGCCTCGGTGCGGCAGTCGGCCATGGCTGCGGACCAGAGGGTGGCTGCGGACTCCCCGCTGAAGAGGGGGAGGAGCGCGGCGGTGGCGGCGGTGAGGGTCTGCCACGGGCGGAGCTGCGGCTCGATGAGGTCGCGGATCCGCTGCCAGAGGCCGGGCTCGGGCTCCGGTTCGGGGGCCTTCTGCTCGATGGTGACGTGGACGTGCATCGGCGGTGGTGGCCCTGCGGGCGTGGGGACGACCTCGCGGGGCTCGGCCGGGCGCCGGGGCGGGGGCGGCGGGTCGCCCCACCACGGCGGTCGCTCGCCCGGCTGCGGGGGCCGGGCCGGGAGCGGCGCGCCCGCGGGGATGATCCGGGACGGGGTGATGGGACGGGGCTCGTCGGGCATGGTGCTCACCCGGCCGAGGCTGCGACGGGCAGCGTCTCGGGGTCGTACATCGCGCCGCGCATCGGGTCCACGAACGCGGCCCGGATCTTGCCGCGGGACGCCCAGGTGCGCACGGTTGAGACGGCGATGCCGTAGCGGGACGCGACCTGGGACGTGGTGAGGAATGCCCCCGTCTCAGGTGCGACAGGGCGGGATGCCTCGGCGGTGGCGGCGACGATCGGGAGGAGCGGGGCTCCGGCGGGTGCCGTCCCGGGCCACGACGGTGCGACGGGGGCCGTCTCGATGGCGGGTCGGGGCGCCGCGGCGGGCAGCGTGGTGGTGGGACGGACGGGGGTGGCGGCGAGGTGGAGCAGGTGGCCGAACACCAGCGGCGGGACGCAGCTCACCACGACGACGAGCCAGGCCGGGGGGTGCGGTGTCGCGGACCAGTGCCCGGTGACGAACAGGTGGCTGACGGGCTGTGCGGCCATGGCGGCGGTGAGGGAGACGGCGGCGCCGACGATGGCGCTGACGCGTCCCGGTGTCCCCTTGGGCCGGTTGGAGGCGACGGATGCGGCGATGCCCGCGTAGGCGGCGAGGACGGCGGCCATGCCCCAGGCGAGACGGTCGTCCCATCCAGCGAGCCGGGCGAGGTGGTGCTCGCCGGGGGCGCACATGATCAGGACGACGACGGCGACGACGGGTCGGCCGCCGTTGGTGAACCCGCGGACCCACCAGGGGGTGTTGGGACGGGGGTGGGACGGCAGGTGGGACGGGCGTCGCAGGAGGCGCGTGAGGTTGAGCATCAGATGCCGCCCCGGCCGAGGAGGAAGGCGAGCAGGAGGAACGGCCAGACGATGGCGAGGGCGTAGAGGAAACGCACGGCGGTCTCCGAAGGTGGGGCCGAGCCCCCGCGGGGGGATGGGCGGGGGCCCGGCGGTCAGTGGGTGATGGGCGGGCCGGGCGCCGGGGCGGGGGTCCCGGCGGGGGCGCAGGCTGCGAAGAGCAGCGCGGCGAGGAGCGCGAGGAGGGCGGTCTTCACTGGCCGTTCGCCGCCCAGGCCTGTCCGGCGCGTGCGGCCCGGGTGGCGCCGCGGCGGTGGTGCTGTTCGCGGCGGAGGCGGGCGGCCCGGTCCGACGCGGACTCGCGGCCGGCGTACCGAGTGGCGGCCAACTCGCGGTCGCGGCCGGGCAGGAGCCAGGCGAGCGCCTTCACCGGAGGTTCCCTGCGTTCTCGGCGGCGGCCATGCGGGTCTCGGCGAGGGCGGTGTGTGCGGCGCCGGTCTGGTCGCGGGCGGCGTAGTCGGCAGCGCAGGCCTCCAGCGTGGCGGGCTCGGAGAGGATCGGGTTCGGCCGGAGCTGCTCCGGCTGGTCCTGGCTCACTGGGTGCTCGGCGTGATGTTGAGGCCGAGCTGAAGGCGATCCCGGCGGGTGATGGACGCGCCGTTCTCGTCGGCGCGTTCGGCCAGTTCGGCGGCCAGCTGGGCGCGGCGGGCGCGGCAGCGGGGGCAGTAGGTGAGTTCGTGCATGGCGGTGCCTCCGTTTCTGGAACGGGAGTTGGCACCTCGTCTTGCGTGAGGTGTAGCTACACCTTAGGCTCGGGTGTAGCTACACCGCAAGTGGTGTGGCCGATCTGGAGGAGGAGAGCGCATTGCCGTCTGTAGCTACACGCGGATACGGTTCGCGCATGCCGAACGCACCGAAGACCCCTGCTCGTCAGATGCGGATCGGCGACGAGTGGTACGACTTCGACGCGGCAGCCAAGGCGCAGGGCACCGACCGAGCCTCCGTGATCCGGGAGTTCATCGCCTGGTACCTGCGGGAGCCGGGCGCGAAGATGCCCGCTCGCCCGGAGCGCGAGGCCTGGAAGCGTCCACCTGGAGACGAGTAGCCGCCGATCCACCGATGCCCCCGCCGCGGCGGGGGCATCGCGCTGTCCGGGCCCGCCCGCGATACGGTCGAACACATGTCCGATACCACGCCCTCGCGTCTCGACCTGCTGCGCTTCCTGGAGCGCGTGCAGCTCGCCGACCTGGAGCGGACGCGTCGGTGGATCGCGGATGAGGAGCGGCGTGCCGCCGAGCGGGCCCGCGGTGCTGCCGCTCGGCCCCCAGCGCCGGACTGGACGATCGAGATGTCACTCGGTGGCCGACATCCCGTCGCCGTGCATGTCGGCGGTTGTCACATGGCGGGGAAGCGACCGCGCAGGGTCGACCGCGGGGAGGCGCTTCGCGCGCTCGCCGAGGGGGTCGAGGCGTGCACGCATTGCCGCCCGGACGGAGAGCTTGGCTTCGTGGACGGTTGAGGTCAGGCCAAAGCTCACATCGAGTCCGAAGTCCCCGGTTATCGGATCGGTAAAGAGGGGCTGTTCCCCCTTTTCCCTGTGGTGGGTCCTCCGCTCTTCTGGATCACGAGCCGATCGGTCCGCTCACCACGACATAGTGACGGACCGTAGGATCACGATCACAGTCTTGGCATATGCCAGGAGAGTATGCGCCGGGCCCGGCTTTCTGAGGGCAACGGGCCCGACGCCTGACCTGAACCTTGGAGGACAGATCATGTCCAGTCTGCCATCGGCAGCTTCTCCCGCCCAGGACCCGCCGCCCCCGACGGTGGCTGTGGCCCTGGCTACCGGCTACGTGGGCGGGTATCTCGCCGCGGCGCAGGACGTCGGCTTCGGGGCCCTGGTCGCTGCTGCGGCCGGGGCGGTCGCCTGGCTCACGCGGCGGTAGACGCAGCGGTGCCCCGCCCTTCCCGTGAGGGCGGGGCACCCTGCCGAACTCGATTGACGTGCGCTCACAGGCCGTCGGTGTTCAGAGCGCCGAGGTACTTGCGCAGGAACCGGCGGGTCTCGTCATCGGACGCCTCGCCCTCGTTGCTGGATCGGCTGTCGGCCCACGAGGTATTGCTGCTCACCCGGATGTAAAGGCGCCCGCCGGTGATTCGGTAGCGCCGTTCCTCGGTGTAGTTGCGGCTTCGGTAGGTGGTGGTCGTCTCGAACCCGTCGTTCTGGTCGAGGAGTTGCTGCCGGACGGTCGCGGTCAAGCGCATGGAGTTTCTCCAGGCATGTGGTGGTTGGGCTCGCGCATGCGAGACGTGTGACGTGCGCGGTTGGTTGTGTTCAGGCGGCCACGCCTTGCTCCGTCCATGTCGCACCGCACTGACGGCAGTGGGCGGTGGGGGTGTTGCCGGAGCCGCCGCGGATGGTGATGCGTCCGCCGCAGGCGCACGGCCGGTCCAACTCGCGCTGCTGGGCGCCGAGGTCGAGGGCGTGTTCGAGGCGCTGGGCGGCGCCGCGGGCGACGACGGCAATGTGCTGCTGCTGGGGGGTGGTGAGGGGCTGGAACGGGCCGGGGCCGCCTTCCACCCGTGCGGCGAGCCAGAGGGCGGCGTGGGGGGCGGTGGGCCGGGGGCCGGTCCAGGCCCAGCGCCGGGGGTCATTGCGGTCCTGCGCGACGAGGAGCGCGCGGCGGTGCCGGTCGGCGGCCGGGTAGCCCTCGGGGAGGTGGCTCATGACGGGGCGTTGCACGCTGCTGGCGATCTGGTCGGCGCAGTGCAGGAGGGCGGCGGTGATGGTGTGCATGGTGTCGAGGATGTCGATGCGGAGGGGCGGCCGGGTGGCACCGATTTGTGCGGGGTCGCGTTCGAGGTGGCGGAGTCCGGCGATCTCGTGGGCGTCGTGCTGGTCGAGTTCGCGGAGGTAGGTGCGGAGTTGGGTGGGGGGCCAGGTGGTGACGGTGTGGGTGCCGAGGGTGTCGGCGAGGTCGTCCCAGTGGGTGGCGACGAGGGTGAGGTGCTCGGTGGTGCGGTTCATGGTGGCTCCCCTGTGGTGCGGTGGTGTCGGCGGCGCGAGGGGCCCGCGGTGGGGCGCGGGCCCGGGTCAGTGCGGCTGCTGCTCGGCGCGGGCAGCTCGCCCGCGCAGAGCGGTGAGGTCCCGCTGCTGCTGGGCCATGACCGCGCGCTCCCTCTCCCGGTCGGCGAGCACCTCCTCCAGGCGGCGGCTGTTGAGGTCGAGGGCGCGGGCGAGCCGGGCCCGCTCGGCGTACAGGGCGTCCAGCTGCGGGTCGGTGATGGTGGACGCGGTGGGCCGGGGCTCGGCCTGCTGCGCCTCGACGGCCGCGGGCGGGCTGTCGAACGCGGCCCCGTACATCACCTCCAGCTCGTGGCGCAGGCGCTCGTTCTCGGCGCGCAGTTCCTTCTCTGCGTCCCAGCTCTCGCCGAGCGCGCGGGCCTCCCGCTGGGAGGCCTCGCGGTAGTGCGCGGTCATCTTCTGCTCGTGCAGCCAGCTCTCTCTCGCGTGCGTCAGCTCGACGCGCAGCCGCTCGACGCTCTCCTCGCCGGTCTGCGGGTCGATGCCGTCGGCCACCTCCCGCAGCAGCAAGGCGAGTTGGTGTACGGGGAGGCGCAGCGCGGTGTCGGCGTCGGCCAGGAACTCGCGGGCGGGCACCCGGTCGCCGGTCGCGGCGGCGAGCGCACGGGCCACCAGAACCCGGGGCTGTGGGGTATCGGTCATCAGAGGCTCCAGAGGGTGGGTTGCAGGTCGACGAGGGGCAGTTCGGTCTGGCCGGGTACGCCGTCGGTGCGGGGTGCGGGGATGGTGGCGCGGCGTGGCGGGGGCGTGAGGCGGCGTGCGCAGCGCGGGCCGTAGCCGCGGGCCCGGGAGGCGGGATCGGCGAGCACGCGTCCGCACAGCCCGCACCGCGGTGCCGTCAGGCGGCCGGGCGGCGGGTCGCCGGGGAGGCGCTCGTCCCGGATGCCGTAGGGGTGGGTCCGCAGGGTCCGCATCAGGCGGCCTCGGCCGTCGCACCGACGCCTTCGTGCCGGGACAGCTGCTCGCCGGTGACGGCCTCCACGAGAGCGCAGACGAGGACTTCGGCAGCGTTCGGGGTGACGGCGTTGCCGTACTGGCGGACCTTCTCCCGCTTGTTCCCGAGCACGACATAGCTGTCGGCGAAGGACATCGCCCGGCCGATCTCGTGCGGCTCCAGCATCCGGAACAGCACGTCGTCGATGTCGACTTCACCACGGACAAGGGCGTACCGGTCGCGGGTGGTGAGCGCGCCGATCGGCTCGTTCACGGACCGGGGGGCGCCGTTGCCGTAGTACGGGATGAGCATGTGCTCCCAGGTGAGCAGCGATTGGTGTCCCGCCGTGGTCATCGTCCGGAAGGGTTCGGCTGGCGAGGTGCAGTGCTCGCCACCGTCGCCCCTGGAGCCGTTGTTTCGCATGACCATCGCTGCCGGGGCGACGAGTCCGTGATGGTTCCCGGACGCGGTGACGGTGGCGAGGGACTCGGTGACCGGGCGGGCCATGGAGCCGCCACCTCGGAGTTCGGCGATGAACGGGAGCCAGGCCAGGCCGGTCTCGTTGCGCGTCGTCATCGTGCGAAGTGGTCCGTGCGCGGTCGCGGCGTCCTTCCCGTCGCGGCCCTCGACGGGGACCATGAGCGGCGGCACCATCAGGGCGTCGTTCTCGCGGGTGGTGCGGGCGGCCATCGGCTCGCCGACCGATACGGCCGCGTCCCGCCAGGTGCCGCCGGCCGGGACCATCATCGGCACCGGGCGGGCGAACTTCTTCAGTCCGGCCTCGATCCGCTTCAGGGTCTTGTCGGCGAGGGGCCTGGCCCGGTCGCCGATCCGCTGACCGGGGATGGACCAGTCGATCGCCGCGGCGGCGGCCAACGCCTCCGGCTCGACGACCTGGTTGCGGCAGGAAGTGTTCGGGCAGCGGTAGACGTACTGCTGTCGGTAGCGGCCCATGTCCCGCTTCGGGTCCTTGAACACCTGCATGGCCTGTACGTGCTTGTCGCAGCCGGAGCACCAGGCGCGCGGCCTCAGCCACTTGTCCCAGTCCGGCGTCCGGCCGAGGGATTCGTGCCAGTAGCCGACGTACAGCCGGTCCCGGGACTGCGGCGCCGCGTGCACCGACCGCGGGTTCGCGTGCATCGAGTTGAGCGCGATGATCCGGGTGCGGTAGCCGAGCTTGTGGATCTCGCCGATCCACCGGTCCCACTGGTCCCAGGCGCGGACGTCGGTGACGTTCTCGACGATGCCGGCCTTCACCAGCCCACCGCGCTCCTGCACGCCCCGCAGGTACAGCGGCACCTCCTCCATCAGCGCGCGGGACTCTTCCTCGGCGGACGGCTCGTCGTCTTCGTCGGTCGCGGCCAGGAGGTCAAGGAGGCTGCCCTGCATGGCGCTGGTGAAGTCCCGCTTCTTGCCCTTCGCGACGGACCAGTTCGTGCACTCCGGGGACGCCCAGAAGATGTCGGTGACGGGCCAGTCCCACACCGGGGCCTTGCGGATGTCGCCCTGGTAGTGGCTGGTGGCGGGGAAGTTCGCGGCGTGGGACTCGATGGCCAGCTTCCAGTGGTTCGCGGCCCGCTCCACCCGGACACCGGGCACGGCGTGCACGCCCTGGGAGGAGCCGCCGGCCCCGCAGAACCAGTCCATCAGGGTGAGTTCGTCGTCATGGCGGTACATCACGCGGCCTCCCGGGGCGCGGCGGTGGCGGGTGCGGGTACGAGGGCGTAGCCGCTGGAGGCGAGGTACATGGCCGCGTACTCGGCCTGCACTCGCGGGGTGGACTCATCGGGCGGGGTGAGCAGCCGGTGGTCCTCGAGGGCGGCGGCGATGACCGCGATCGCCGCCTCCGGGATGGGGTTCACGCTGCCTCCCGGTGTGCCGGGCGGCGCTGTGCGGCTATCTCCCGGCCGCGCGGGGTCAACTCCCAGATGGCGAGGCGGTGGCCCTTGGTGGCGGTGCTGGTGGAGGGGACGTGGCGGCCGGTGTGGGCGATGATCCCGGCGGAGCGGAGGCTGTTGAGGGCGGCGCCGAGGTAACCGTGCCCCTGCTCGGGCAGGACGTCCCGGAGCTGGTTGGCGCTGAACTCGGCATGGGCGAGACCGAAGGCGTACGCGGCCTGTTCGACCAGGAACCGGTCCCAGGTGGACGCAGCGGTGATGTCGGCGAGGGTGAGGTCGCGGTCGGCGGCGGCGAGACGCTCAGCCGGGGTGAGGCGGCGGGCCATCAGGCACCCCCTTCGGCCTGCTGGGTGGCCGCGGCGATGCCGTCGCACGTGGCGCGGTCGGCTTCCTGGCGGGCAGCGATGCGGGCGTTGTTGGCGCAGGCCCTGAAGAAGAAGTCGGCCGCGGCGTTGTCTTCGGGGTCGCCGGGATCGTTCTCTTCGCGCTGCTTCTCCGTGCTCCAGCAGCGGGTGCAGAGCAGGGGCTGCTTGTCGCGCTCGCACCACTCGCAGGTGATGCCGGTGATGTGCATGTCGTGCTCGGGCTCGTAGAGGAACAGCGGGCGGGTCTGGTGGCAGTGGTCGCAGCGGGCTTCGAGGGGCTGGGCGGTGGTCATGCGGCTTTCCTCTCGGTCTCGGTGGTGCGGCGTTGGGCTTCGGTGACGATGGCGGTGAGGCGGGCGGCCAGGGGGCTGTTGTTGATGGCGCCGGTGGCGTCGCGGGCGGGCGGTACGCGGCCGGTCCATGTGCGGAGGCCGAGGTCGGCGACCTGCTGCATGAGGTCGGGGTGGCGGCGGACGGCGGCGAGGTTGGCCGCGGCGCGTTGGTGGCCGAGGGCTTGCTGCTGGCGGAGGAACGGGCCGAGGTCGCCCTGCTCGCGCATCTGGTGGATGTCGGCTTCGGTGACCTCGCTCACGGCTGCTCCTCGGTGGCGAGGGCGCGGGCGGAGGCGGCACGGCGGGCGTCGATGTCGGCGGGGGTGTCGCTCACGGACGGCAGACCGGCAGCAGCACGGCGGCGGGCACCGTGCGGCGGGCGCTGGCGGCGCAGGCTGCCCTTGCAGGGGCGGCCGATGGGGGCGCCGCAGGCGGGGCAGATCACGCCGAGCGGGCCGTGCGCCCGCGGCACCGGGGCGTCCTCGGACGGCGCCGGCGGCATCGGCCAGTTGCCGCCGAGGACTTCGGCCATCGTCGGGCCGGGCAGTGCCGGGCGGTCGATGGCGGGCGGCCGGTGGCCGTCCGCGACGGCGGCACGCTGCTGCTTCAGCGCGGCGAGGTACACCGCGGGTTGGTCGTCGCCGGGGACGGGCTCGTACCGGAAGCCGGTCAGGCGCTCGTCGCGGATCTGCTGGCGGAGGGTGCGGACGTCGTGGGGCTGGATCCACAGGCGCTCGCCGGGCCGGGCAGGCGGGGTGCCGTAGTAGCGGGCGACCGCGGCGAGGGAGTCGGCGTCGGCGGGGATGTCGGGGAGGGCGGCGGACCATGCGGTCGCGGCGGCTTCGGACGGCTGCCGGTTGTCGAACGCCGAGGCGTGCAGCAGCAGCCGGGCGGCTTCGGTCGGGGTCACTGGGAAGTCTCCTTGGCTTCGAGAGCAGCGATGAGGGCGGCGTGGCCGGCAACGCGGGCGTCTGTGCCGGTGAGTTGCTGGCCGGTCGGCAGGGCGATGACGTTGCTGGCGGGGCGGCGGAGTTCGGAGAGGGCGAACTGCAACGTGCCGCCGGTGACGGGCTTGGAGAGGTCGCCGAGGCGGCACAGGGCGGACCACAGGTCTGCTGGGTCGAGTCCGTTGCGGAGGGCGTCGGCGATGGCTCGGCGGACGCTGCTCTTCCCCTGGGCGGTGTTGCGGCCGTACTGCTCCCACCACTTGGCGGTGAGGGTGTCGGCGGGCTCGGGTTCGCGGGGGGTAGGGGGGTTGGTTCCTTGACGGTTCTCTTGATGGTTCTTAGAGGGTTCGTAGGAACTCTGTTCCGGGTTTCGGTCGCAGAGTTCCGGGTTTCCGGTCTCAAAGTTCCGGGTTTCCGGAACAGAGTTCCGCGTTTCTGGGGGTGAAACCCGGTCCAGAGTTCCGGGTTTACCGTCGGAAACCCGGTCGAGAGTTCCGGGTTTCGGGACGATGCGGTACCGGTTCACCCGGTGGCGCCCACCCCCCGACTCGACCTCCAGCTCCCCCAGCGCGACCAGCTCGGCGATGCACTTCCGCACCGCCCGCGGGGTCAGCCGGGTCCGCTCGGCGATGTCGTCGTGAGAGGGCCACGCCCGGCCCTGGTCGTCGGCCCGGTCCGCGAGCGCGAGCATGACCAGCCGCGCCCCGTTACGGGACTCGGACCGGGACCACACCCAGTTGGTGACCTTGATGCTCACAAGCTCTTCTCTCGGATCGTGCGGCGATTCGGGGCGCCCGGGGCGGAGGCCTTGGTGGCACCCCGCCCCGAGCGGGTCAGGCGGCGGCGCGGCGGGCGCGGGCGGAGCGGTGGTAGCGGAGGTACCGCTCGGGGCCGGTGAGTCCGCCCCAGACCCCGAAGCGGCCGTCCCTGCCGCGGGAGCCCTCCAGGCGCATGGCCTCGGCGAGGCAGGCCGCGGCGACCGGGCAGCGGGCGCAGAGCGCCTTGGCCACCTGAATCTCCGTGGCGTCGCTGTCCGGGTACATGGCCTCGGGCTGGTCGATGCAGGCGGCCCGCTCGCGCCAGTCCTCTTCGCGGCCGGTGGTCGGGGCAGTAGGACGAAGGAGCTTCATGCGCTTCCCTCCCATTCGGCGAGCCGCTCGGCGGTGGCTTCGAGGTCGCGTCGGAGGCGCTGGATCTCGGCGACGAGGAAGAGGACGTCCCGGCGGGCACGGGCCCGGAACTCGGTCTTCGCGGGCTCGGTGGTGGCGGCGGTGGCCAGGGCGAGGATGTCCGCGGTGCGGTCGAGGGCGGTGGTCACTGCGCGCCCCCGGTGATCTCCTCGGCGGTCACGCGCGGGGCGGGGAACTCCTCGTCCGCGGTGACTTCGCCGCGCTGGAGGGACTGGTGGATGACTCCGAGCTGTGCGACGTCGTGTTCGGTCCACTGGTCGGAGGGGCGGCCGAGCTTGGTCTCGATGCGGCCGGCCGTGATGCCCAGTCCCTCGAACGCCTTCACGGCGTCCGCGATACGGCGGGCGAGTGGCTTGCCGCCGCCGTCCTGGAGGGTCCGGTTGCAGAGGTCCTTGGCCTCTTCCACGAACCAGGGCGGCAGGATCGCGAAGATCGCTTCACGGACTCGGCGGGCGCCGTTGTTGGCGTTGTTCTCGTAGATGTCCCGCATGTCCTTGAGTTCCTTCACGCCGTGCTTGGTGTCGCGGCGGTGCGGGACGACGAAGGTGCTGCTGTTGCGGGAGTTGGTCTGTACGTCCCAGGCGAAGGCCTGCATCTCGGACTGGCCGTACTCGTCGTCGCGGCGCAGCTCGACCAGGCCGTATTGGACGTTGCCCCAGACGCGGGCCAGCTCGCGGGCGAGGTGTACGGACGGGCCGGTGATGGTGGATCCGGCTCGGCTGTAGCGGAAGAACGCCCGGTCGGCGAGGTAGGGCTGGCGGCAGGATTCCCGCATTTCCGCGAGCGCGGCTTGGATGTTGCGCGGGCACTGCTGGGCGACGACGACGGCGGCCTGGACCTCGGCGGCGGCGCGGGACTGTTCGACGGCGGTGCCCTGGCCGATACGGGCCGGGGAGGGTGCGGTGGTGCGCGCGGGCTGGTGGGTCACAGGTACTCCTCGGCGTCGTTCTTCTCGGCCCACGGGGGCAGGGGGAGGTAGGCGATCTCGTCGGTGTAGCCGGGCCAGTGGCCGGTGGCGACGCACTCGGCGTAGGTGTCGAGGGCGGCCCGGTTGCGGGCGGCGCCGAGGCGCATGGCGAGGGCGTCGGGCTGGATCACGGTGACCACGTAGGGCGGGGTCTTCTCCTGGCAGACGAAGACGAACTCGGCGTCCTTGTCGGCGAGGTCGAGGGCCTGCGCTCCGGCGCGGTACCAGTCGGCCTGCTGGTGGTAGCCGTACTCCCACATCGCCTTGGACAGCGCGTCGGGGGCGGCGGACCGGCAGGTCTTGTAGTCGGGCAGGATCGTGCGGCCCGGGCCCGGGTCGGGGCGCCAGTCCCAGAGCACGCGGCGCATCACGCCGGTGCGGTCGTCGCGCCAGAACCCGGCGGACTCGGCGGTACCGGTGCCGGCCTGGAAGAGGCGTCCGGCGACGGGGTGTCGGTGGAGGGCGGCGGCCATGTCGTGGACTTGCTGCCACTCGCCGGGCTTGAGGGGCACCGCGCCGCGGGCCCGGGTCTCGGCGACCTCCGCCTTGACGGCGGTCGTGCGCCATTCGTCCGCGTCGATGCGGACCAGCTCGGGGCCGGTGCCGAGGACGAGGCGGTGGGCGGCGTGCCCGAGGTCGAAGGTCTTCTTCGGGGGCTGGGGGTTGTCCTGCTCGTGGCGGAACAGGGCCGGGCAGTCGAGGATGCGGCGGGCGCCGCTGGAGGAGAGGGACGCCCGGTCGGCGTGGTACTCGACCGCGGTCATCTCGTACAGGCCAGGCTCGCGCTGCTCGCTGGTGCAGGTGCAGCCCTCGAAGTCACGGCGGCAGGTAGGGCAGCGGCCGGTGCGGGTGTCAGCCACGGTCGGCCTCCCGCCCGGCGTCGCGGTGCTGGCAGGTGCCGAGGAAGCACCTCTTCGCCTGCTGGTCCCACTGCTCGGGGCTGAGCAGCTGGACGGTCCAGCCCTGCCGGGTCTGGCGATCGCGATCACGCTGGAGGCGGGTGAGCCTGCGGTGCGCGGTCTCGGCGTCTACTGCCTGGTCGCCGTGGACGGATCCGTAGACGCAGCCGTTCGGGTCGGCGAGAACCCAGAAGCAGCGGGCCAACGGCAGCTGCTGGCCGTCGAGTTCGACGGTGAGGGTCGGGGCGCTCATCGGCCCTCACCCGCCTCGGCGGTGAGGTAGGCGCGCCCGGCCGGAGTGATGCGGACGGGGTCGGTGTGGCCGTCGCCGACGTGGATGAGGGCGTGCTTGTCCAGCGGGTGGAAGGTTCGGTCGTTGAACACGGTGCCGGTGTGCGGGTGCCGCCATCGGGCTCGGGGCATCGGCGTGAAGGTGACGGCGTCGTGCTCGGCGAGCTCGCGCAGGAGCCGCAGGGACGCGGCCGGAATGACGGGGCGGTCGCTCATTCGTCGGCCTCCTCGTCGTACTCGGAGGCGGCGACTGCCCACTTCTCGGCGTCCGGGTCCCAGATGACGGACCAGGTGTCGTGGTCGGTGATGGTGCCGTCGAGGTCGATGCCGATGGCCCCGGCGCGGTTGAGGGCGTCGGCGATGGCCTGTGCGGGCGGCACGATCGGGGCGGGCTCGGCCGCCTCAGCGTCGGCGGCCATGCGGCGGACGCGCAGTTCGGCGGCGTAGAGCCCTGCAACCTTCACGCCGTCGGGCTCTACGCCCTGCAACAGCCGTAGCTCGTCGGCGAGGTGACGGTACGCCTCAGCGCGGCTGGGCCGGGCCTCCAACTCGGCGACACGGGCGCTGAGACGGACGGTCTCGCGGTACATCTCCTGGACGTGCCGCTTGTTGCTCTTCGCCACGGCGGTCAGGGTGTCGACCCGATCAGCGAAGGCATTCCGCTCGGCTCGGACGGCCTGCTCCCGGGCGAGCAGCTGCGCGTTGGCCTCGACCACCGCGTCCCGCTGGCGGCGGGTGCGGTCCAGCTCGGCCAGCAGCGCAGGCACAGCGGTACGAGCCAGGATCACGAACTGCCAGTCTTCGTCAGGAAAGTCGACGAACTCGTTCCGTCGCTCGCCGCCCGCGTAGACCGCGCTGACGTAAGTGCCGTGGCCGCACAGCCCATCGCAGCAGTCGCACTGCTCAAGCTCCACCGTCCACGGGCCGGGGGTGACGGTGGCCGCGCGGTCGCGGATGGCCTGCTCCTGCTCGGGCGTCATCGGCTCGCTCATGCCGCACCTCCAGCGTTCTCGGTGGTGATCACGTCGATGTGGGTGAGGGCGATGCACGCCCCGTGGCCCTCGACCCAGACGACCGCGGTGTGCCCGCCGAGGACGGAGGCCGCGCTGCGGGTGCGGGTCGTCAGGACCGTGGTGTCCGGGCAGTCCTCGGGCCGGAAGCCGGGGTAGGCGCGGACCGGAGTCCCCACCGGGTGGGCCGCGTTGAACGCAGCGGCCTGCACGGTCGCCCGATCGGCGGGAGACATGCACTCGGCGCAGACCGTGTACGTCCACCAGGTCTCGCCTGCATTGGCACCCATCCCCGGAGGCAGCGACCCACGCAGGTAGCGGTCGCCGGGCTGGACGGTCCGGCCGCAGCAGCCCATGTCGCAGCGGCGCGGAATGCGGGCGGTCCGGTAGGTGCGGAGTTCCATGGTCACGACGCACCTCCGGCGATCTGCGGCCGGTCGATGACCTCGTGCGGTTCCAGCGCCAGCCAGTCACACCCCGCGCGCAGGTGAACCGAACCGTCCGGCTCCTGGCGGGCGCCGTCCAGGTCGAACGGCAGGCGGTTCGCGGCCTCGGCGACGAAACCGCGTGCGAGGTCGCGGGTGGCGAAGACTCCAAGGACCTCGCCGCCTTCGTGGCCCTCGCCCTGCGACAGAATCCAGACTGTGCTCACGACGCACCCCCTTCGGTCTCGGTGGCGCCGAGCGCGGCAGCCCACTCCGGGTAGTCCGCAACCGTCGACACCGGCGCATCCGGATGCGTCACCAGGAACGCGTCCAGCGCATAGGCCAGCCGATCCGACGGCGAATGCGACCGGGCCGCCGCGTCCGAGAGGATCGCCAGCGCAGACACCTGCGCCGCGGGCACGTCGAGGTCGGAGATCGGGCGAGTCGGGGCGCTCACGAGGCACCGCCCGTCTCGCGGGCCTCGGCCAGCCGAACCAACTCGGCAGCCAGAGCGCGCAGCCCCTCGGCCGGGGTCGCCGGGCCGATGTGGAGGGCGAGGTCACCGATGTGCACCACCGTGGTGCCGCCCTCGGTCAACTCGTAGGTCCAGAACGCGGCGTCGTCCAGGTCGAAGGAGACACCGCCGATGATCCGGGCGCTCATGCCGCCACCGCCAGCGGGGCCTCGACCGCGGCCGGGACGATCGCCTTCACGCGGACCGGGACGTCACGCCAGCGGGTCGACGCCTCGAACGAACGCAGCGTCTCGCCGTCGTGCTCGAACGCCCTCACGGCCGGAACGATCTCGGCGCCGAACAGCGCGGCATACTCGGCGAGCCCGGCCATCGGGTCGTCGCTCTCCACGTAGCCCTCCAGGAGGCCGTGTGAGCTGACCGACCAGTGCACGGGCGGAAGTTCGGGGTGCTCCTGAAGGAGCTGCGCCAGCGCCATGGCCGGTGCGAGCTGGGGTACCTTGCGGGACACGGGGTCCTCTTCTCTCTCGCAGTTGGGTTGCGGGTGGAGCAAGTGCTCCGAGGGGTCGCATCCGGATGGCCGTCCGGGAGCGGCCCCGCTGTCGTCAGGCCGCGGTCTTCCGCGGGCTGCGGGTGCTCACGGGCTCGATGGCGCCGAGGGCGCTGGTGCGGCGGATGTCCTCGCGGGTGAGGGTGATCCGACCGCCATCCGTGTGGGCGTAGATCTGCCGCGCGTAGGCCTTCTCGCGGATCTTGCGCGCGGTCCAGGGCAACCAGCCGTTCGCGTACACCTCTTCCGGGGTGTAGCGCTTCAGCTCGTCGTCCGGCTCGGCGACCTGAGCGGGGGCCTCGATGGTCACGGGTTCTCCTTGAGTGAGGGCGTCTTGGGGAACGCCCAGGGCATGGGCGATCACGCGGATCCGCCCCTCCTCGGCCTCCCGGACCTCGCCCCGCTCAAGGCGGCGGAGGTACCGGCGGTCGATGCCAGTAGCAGCAGAGAGTGCGCGCAGGCTCAAATTCTGAGCCTCACGAATGCCTCGGAGTGCAGATCCATTCGGTGTCACGCTCAGAACTTACGCCCTGCATGCCTACCACCGCAATCCCTGATGCCTACTTTTTGAGCCCGCGTATGCCCCCAATGGGGTGAGTGCGTAGAGATTGAGCCGACACTGTGCGCCACGCAATGCGCCCCCTTACGCCTCGTTTGCTCATCTCTTTGCAGGTCAAAGGCAACGGTTGAGCTTTCGGTGCGTCTGCGGATGGTGCATGATGAGGACCCATGGAGCAGACATGGGCACGGCTCGGCGACGCGTTCCAGCACGCGCGCGCAGCACGCGACCCGAAGCTGACGCAAGACGACGCAGCTCAGGCACTCGGTGTCAGTCGAGCCACCGTGCAGAACATGGAGCGCGGCAAGGGCACCACGAAGGTCACTCCAACCATGCGCGCCTACGCTCAGCTCCTCGGCTGGACGCCAGGCTCCATCGAGGCCGTGCTCGAAGGCGGCGAACCGAGCTACACCTCCGACGCTGCCGCGGCCATCGGCGCCGTCCCAGAGACCGGGCTGCCGCTGCGGATCGTGCACGAGCTGGAGCGGCCGGGCGAACTCGTCGACACCGCCGTCATCCCGCTCACCGACGACGCGGACATGGTCGTCGTGGTGAAAGGCCGGCAGACCGCGACCCGCGAGCAGCTCCTCGCGGCGCTGGAAGCATGGCGGCGGGCGGAGCCGCAGCTGCAATCGCTGGACGACGACGAGGAGCCTGCCGGAGCCTGAGCCCGGACAGCACGAAGAGGCCCACCCCCGCTTGGGGGTGGGCCTCTCGGCGTTCAGGGGAATCAACGCGCTGACCTGCGCCGCAGCGATGATCGTTTAGGAGAGATTTAGGGGATGCCACCTTGTACTGAGGTGGTGTTCAGCAGGTTTTCAGAAGGTGCTCAACATGCGAGCTGCAAGGCCGAGACAGCCCCTGATACCCACACGACCTGCGAGAACCGGAACCTCCGCGCTGCTCACGAAGACGCCCAACGCCTCAGCCAGCCAGGCACTACTGCTTCTACGAGGTCGAGGTGGTCTGACCACCGCCCCGGATCCTGGTGCCGGGCGTCCGCGAACTCCTCGCGGGCGCCCGGCACTTGCGTCTCCCCCGGCTCCGGTGCACCCGGGCCCCGTACCGCCTCTTCTGTTACAGCGGTCCGTGCGTCCCGTGTCGCCGTGTTGAGCGATGTTGTCCGTCATATGAACAAGCACGGGGCCAAGGGGACAGGAGATACGAGAGCGGGCAAATGGGGCGTGACATGTGCGCGGCGGAGTGCGAGCGTCCTCGGCAAGCAAGGCACGACACCTTGCCAGGCGGGCGGCCCGGCCGCCCAACTCCCCACACCCTTCAGGAGATTCCCCCATGTCTTCGCTCCCCCGGATCCCCGGACGCAGAAACCGGCGGCTGGCCCTCGCGGGCGGTGCGGCCACCGTCGCCGCGGCGCTCATCGCGGTCGGCGCCGCCTCCACCGCCGGTGCCGCCCCCGAGCAGAGCACCGACACCTCGCTCACCGGCACCGCCCGCTCGCTCGGCCTCGGCGCCAAGGAGAAGCTGGTCGTCAAGGACGTCGTCAAGGACAAGGACGGCACCGTCCACACCCGCTACGAGCGCACCTACGCCGGGCTGCCCGTCCTCGGCGGCGACCTGGTCGTGCACCGCGCGAAGGGCGGCAAGGTCGAAGGCGTCACCAAGGCGGCCGAGGCGACCGTCAAGCTCGCCTCGCTGAGCCCGAAGCTCGCCCCGCACACCGCGCGTTCGGCGGCGCTCAAGGCGGCCGCGGCCGCCGAGGCGAAGAAGCCCGCCACCGAGCAGGCCCCGCGCAAGGTCGTCTGGGCCGCCTCCGGCAAGCCCGTCCTCGCCTACGAGACGGTCGTCGGCGGCGTCCAGGAGGACGGCACCCCCAGCCGTCTGCACGTCATCACCGACGCCAACACCGGCAAGAAGCTGTACGAGTTCCAGGACATCAAGAACGGCAGCGGCACCAGCCAGTACAGCGGCAAGGTCGAGGTCGGCAGCACGAAGTCCGACAAGGGCTTCGAGCTGGTGGACGGCGAGCGCGGCGGCCACGAGACCCGCGACCTGGACAACGCCGAGAGCGGCGAGGGCACGATCCTCACCGACGAGGACGACAACTGGGGCGACGGCACGCCCGAGAACAAGCAGACCACCGGGGTGGACGCCGCCTACGGCTTCGCCCAGACCTCGGACTTCTACAAGGACGTCCTCGGCCGCGACGGCATCCGCGACGACGGCAAGGCGCCCACCTCGCACGTCCACTTCGGCACGGACTACGTCAACGCCTTCTGGGACCCGCAGACCTTCTCCATCTACTACGGCGACGGCGAGGGCGGCAAGAAGCCCCTGAACCAGCTGGACGTGGCCGGACACGAGTTCAGCCACGGCGTGACCGAGGCGACCGCGGGCCTGGAGTACAGCGGGGAGTCCGGCGGCCTGAACGAGGCCACCTCCGACATCTTCGGCACCGCGATCGAGTTCCACGCGGACAACGCCGAGGACCCGGGCGACTACCTGCTCGGCGAGAAGATCGACATCAACGGCGACGGCACCCCGCTGCGCTACCAGGACAAGCCCAGCAAGGACGGCGGCTCCGCGGACTTCTGGGACGAGAGCGTCGGCGACCTCGACGTGCACTACTCCTCCGGTGTCGCCAACCACTTCTTCTACCTGCTCTCCGAGGGCAGCGGCGCCAAGGAGATCAACGGCGTCGAGTACGACAGCCCGACCGCCGACGGCAGCACGGTCGAGGGCATCGGCAGGGACAAGGCGGTGCAGATCTGGTACAAGGCGCTGACCTCGTACTTCACCTCCACCACCGACTACGCGGGCGCCCGTGAGGGCACGCTGAAGGCCGCCGCCGACCTCTACGGCGAGGGCAGCCCGGAGACCGAGGCCGTGGCCGCCGCCTGGGCGGGGGTGAACGTCAAGGGCTGACCCTTGCGATGAGCGCCGTTCCTTGAGTGGGGGTTCGGCGGGGCGGTGTCCGGCGGTGCCGGGCACCGCCCCATCGCGTTCGGTGCCCAGCGCACCCGAACAGCCGCCCCCGGCAGGGGAGTTCGGCTCACTGTCCGGTGAAGGCGCCCACCACCAGGTCCGCGAGCAGGGCGCCCGCGGTGCCCTCCGGGTCCAGGTCGGGGTCGTAGATGGTGACGTTGAGCCCGGCGCAGCGGCCGGAGCGGACCAAGGGGCCGAGCAGGGCGCGCAGTTCGCCCGGGAGCAGGCCGCCGGGGTCGGGGCTGTCGACCGCGGGCATCACCTCGGGGTCGAGGACATCCGCGTCGAGGTGCACCCAGAAGCCGTCCAGGGCGGGCGACTCCAGGGCGGCGAGCGCCTCCTCGGCGGTCCGCGCGCCACCGCGGGCGCGCAGCTCGCCGACCGTGACCGCCGCGATCCCGAGGTCCGCGAGCTCCGCCCGGTCCTCGTCGTAGTCCCGGATGCCGAAGAGCCGTACGTCCTCGTCCCGTACGTACGGCGCGCGGCCCTCCAGATCGCTGAGGTCGCGCTGGCCGCGGCCGGTGGCGAGGGCCAGCTCCTCGCCGCCCGCCGCGCCGACCGCGGCGGAGTTGCCGGGGTGGCGGAAGTCGGCGGAGCCGTCGATCGCGGCGATCCCGTAGCGGCCGATCCGGCGCAGCGCGAGCGAGGCGCCGAGCTGGATGGAGCAGTCGCCGCCGAGCACCAGGGGGAACTCACCGGCGCGTACGTGCCGTTCGATCCGGTCGGCCAGGCGCGGCGTATAGGCGGCGAGCTGGGCGGCGTGGAAGACCCCGTCCCCCTCCTGCCAGTCGCCGCGGTCGTAGCGGGGCGGCACCACGACCCCGCCCTCGGCCGCCCCGAGCCGGTCGAGGATCCGCTGCTCGCGCAGCGCCCCGGCGAGCTTGTAGCAGCCGGGCACGGTGCCCGGGGCCGGGGGCCGCAGGCCGAGGTTGGAGGGGGCGTCGAGCACCACGAGGTCGCGCATGCGGACCATCCTGCGTGCCGCGTGGGTGCCGATCAACTGGCTTTCCGGGAGGGTGGCGGGAGGTCCCGGGGGCCCGGGGCGGACCGCCGGTCACGGCTCCTGCGCCGGTCACGCGGCACCGAGGCGGGCCCCGCTCGGGCCGGCCGCCAGGCGTCGGCCGTCCCGCCCTCGCGAACCGGGCCGCCCGGCCGCTCCCGCCGTCGGCTACGCCGCCGAAGTCGCCCGTACCGTCGAGGCGATGGTGGCCGAGCCGACGACACGGTTGCCGTCGTAGAGGACGATGGCCTGGCCGGGGGCGACGCCGCGGGCGGGCTCGGTGAAGTCCACCCGCAGCTCGCCGTCGACGAGTTCGGCCCGCACCTCGCACTCGCCGCCGTGCGCGCGCAGCTGGGCGGTGTAGGTGGCGGGCCCGGCGGGCGCCGTGCCGCACCAGCGGGGCTTGACGGCGGTCAGCCCGCCGACGTCGAGGGCGGCGGCGGGGCCGACCGTGACGGTGTTGTCCACCGGCGAGATGTCCAGGACGTAGCGCGGCTTGCCGTCCGGGGCCGGGGTGCCGATCCGCAGGCCCTTGCGCTGGCCGATGGTGAAGCCGTAGGCGCCCTGGTGGCTGCCGACCTTGGTCCCGGACTCGTCGACGATGTCGCCCTCGGCGCGGCCGAGGCGGCGGGAGAGGAAGCCCTGGGTGTCCCCGTCGGCGATGAAGCAGATGTCGTGGCTGTCGGGCTTCTTGGCGACCGCGAGCCCGCGCCGCTCGGCCTCCGCGCGGATCTCCTCCTTGGTGGTGAGGGTGTCACCGAGGGGGAAGAGCGCGTGCGCGAGCTGGCGCTCGTCGAGCACCCCGAGGACGTACGACTGGTCCTTGGCCATGTCCGAGGCGCGGTGCAGCTCGCGGGAGCCGTCGGGCAGCGTGACGATCTGCGCGTAGTGCCCCGTGCACACCGCGTCGAAGCCGAGGGCCAGCGCCTTGTCGAGGAGCGCGGCGAACTTGATCTTCTCGTTGCAGCGCAGGCAGGGGTTGGGGGTGCGCCCCGCCTCGTACTCGGCGACGAAGTCCTCGACCACGTCCTCGCGGAAGCGCTCGGCGAGGTCCCAGACGTAGAAGGGGATGCCGATCACGTCCGCGGCCCGGCGGGCGTCGCGGGAGTCCTCGAGGGTGCAGCAGCCGCGGGCTCCGGTACGGAAGGACTGCGGGTTCGCGGAGAGGGCGAGATGGACTCCGGTCACCTCGTGGCCGGCCTCGGCGGCGCGGGCGGCGGCGACGGCGGAGTCCACGCCGCCGGACATGGCGGCCAGTACGCGAAGGGGGCGGGTGCGCGCGGGGATCTCAGTCATAACCCGTCCAGGGTACGGGCCCGGGGAACTAAATTCGCGCGCGTATCCGTTGGACGATCGCAAACGGGACGAAGAGTGCGCGAGGGGTATCCGAGCGGGCGGGACGGAGGAGGGACGTGGGGCGCGAGCCCGGCGGTGGCGACGAGGCGAAGGCGGGAAGCGACGGCGACCGGCGGATCAGCAGACGGACCCTGCTGATCGGCGGGACCGCCGCGGCCGTCGGCACCGGGCTGCTCGCGCGCGACCAGCTCGGCCGCACCTGGTGGCGGCTGCCCGGCGTGGAGAAGCCCCGCAAGCCCGGCGAGGTCGACTTCGCCGGGGCCGAGTGGATCGGCGCCTCCCCGGCGAACTGGCGGCGCGCGGACCGCCCCGACGACTACGCCATCGACATGGTGGTCGTGCACGTCACCCAGGGCAGCTACCGCTCCACCCTGAAGGTCTTCCGCGACCCGGCGCACCAGGCCGCCACCCACTACGTCGTCCGCGGCGACGGCGAGGTGACCCAGATGATCCGCGAGCTGGACGTCGCCTTCCACGCCGGGAACCGCGCGTACAACGAGCGCAGCGTCGGCATCGAGCACGTCGGCTGGGTGGACCGCCCCGAGTCCTTCACCGAGGAGATGTACCGGGCCTCGGCCCGGCTGACCGCCGGGATCTGCGCGCGGTACGACATCCCCGTCGACCGGAAGCACCTCATCGGGCATGTGGAGGTGCCGGGCACCGACCACACCGACCCCGGCAGGTTCTGGGACTGGGGGAAGTATCTGCGCCTGGTCCGGGAGGCCGGGGAGGAGAGGAAGGCCGGGAAGGCCGGTAAGGCCGGGGCGGAGAAGGGGAGCGAGAAAGCGGCGCGCCCGGAGCGGTAGGGGGCTGGGGACGGGGGAGGCCGAGGGCCGGGAAGGCCGGGGACCGGGGAGGCCGGGGTGGCTGAGAAGACCCGGGAGCCCGGGGCCGGGAGTGGCGGCGGGGGCTGATAACTGAGGGCTGACAGCTGACAACTGACGGATAACAGATGACGGATATCACTATCTGTCATCCGTCATCTGTCACATGTCACTCGTCACCCGTCACCCGCCGGTTGCCCCACGCACCCCCACTGCCCCGCACCCCCACCCCCGCCCTACGGCAACTTCCCCGCCTGAGCCTCCGCCAGCGGCACCGGAAAGGCGAACCCCTTCCCCGAGACGATCGCGCCGAGGTTCAGCGCGCTGAAGTAGGCGAGCGTCCGGCCCTTGCGCACCACGACGACCTTGAAGGAGGCCTTGTCGTGGCCCTCCTGGCTGACCACCGTGAAGGCGGTCGCCTCCTCGCCGAGGGCCGGGGCCTTGTCGGCCGCCACCGAGACGATCTTCATCTCCTCGCCGTGCGCGCGGGTGGTGAAGCCCCCCTTGCAGGAGTCCACGCCCTTGCGGAGGGCGGCCATCGCGGAGGGGGCGCCGTTCCCCTCGTAGGAGGCCACGGTGATCATGGACTTGGTGGTGTCGAAGGCCGATTCGAGGTCCTTGACGTCCTTCCCGGCGGGCTGGGAGAGCGCCTGACGCTCCGCGGTCGCCGCGGGGCCGCCGGTGGTGGTGCCGAGCGCCGCGAGAGCGAGCGGTCCGCACGCGTCCCGGGAGGTCTCGACCTCCGACTCCTCGGTGCGGTCGGCCTCGGCACGCTTGTCGATCCGGTGCCCCGGCACGTCGCCGTCCGCGACCGCCGCCTTCTCCAGCGCGGCCGCGCTCAGCACCTTGCCCTTCGCCTCCGCGGGGGCCGAGGCGGCGGGTGTGGACGCACCGCCCTTCTCCTTGTCCCCCTCGGATCCGGACGCCTCCGTACCGTCCGAACTTCCGCAGGCGGCGAGCAGCACGAGCGCCAGAGCGGTCGCGGTGCCCGCAGCGGTACGGCGCAGTGCGCGCGAGGTGGTGTCCACGACGTTCCTCCTGTGTGTGCCTGATCCGGCAGGTGCCCGGTACCCGAGGACCTCGATGCGGGCCCCGGCCGCGGTCAGCACACCCTAGAGGAGCGACCCCTCACCCCCGGCTCCGGGCCCGGCACCGGTACCGGCACCGGTACCCGCACCCGCACCCGCACCCGCACCCGCACCCGCACCCGCACCCGCACCAACCCTCCGCGGTCGCCGAACAGACCCCGTACACCCGGCAGTTGACCCTCAGCCCGACCCTCGGCCCCCGACCCCCGACCCTCAACCCCGCTCGTCGGCCCGCTCCCACAGCGCCCGCAGCGCCGCGTTCACCCGCTCCGGCTGCTGGGTGTGCGGGTAGTAGCCGGGGACGGTGAGATGGTCGCCGCCGATCTCGCGGGCCACCGCGCGGGCCGCCGCCCGCAGGGCCTCGCCCGCGTACTTGCGGTAGAGCGGCGGCGCGTCCTCCCAGTCCCCCGCGATCACCAGCTTCGGCCAGGGCGCCGCGGCGAGCGGCGCGAGGTCGCCCGCCGCCTCCCAGACCGGCCGCTCCCGCATCGAGGTCCGTACCGCACGCAGCCTGCGCGGCGTCGGCTCCGGCATCGTCATGCCGAGGCCCTCGGTGGAGGCGCGCAGATAGTCCTCGGCCGGAGTGTCCTCGGGTACGGAGACGGCGTCCGCGGTGCGCTCCAGGAGGGCGGCGACGGCCGGTTCCTCGGTGGCCGGCCAGAAGGCGGCGGGCTGGATCAGCGCCAGGGAGCGGACCAGACCGGGGTGCCGGGCGGCGGCCAGCAGCGCGGCGAGACCTCCGTTGGCGTGGCCCACCAGGTGGGCGCCCGCGGGGAGTTCGGCGAGGACCTCGGCCAGGTCCGCGGCGTCGGTCTCGAAGTCGCTGCGCCGGGTGTCCGGGGAGTCGCCGTAGCCGCGCCGGTCGACGAGGAGGAGCGGGCGGTCGGTCGCGAGCGGGCGCTGCGCCCCGAAGCCGTACGCCTCGTCGGTCCCCCAGGTGAAGATGCCGTGCGCGAAGACCGCGGGCGGCGCGCCCGCCGCGGACCCGGCCGGTTCCCAGACCGTCACATGTACACGCGTCACACCGCTCGCCCTCCTCGGCTCGGGCGCCTCGGCGCGCCCTTCGGTTCGGGCTCCTCAGTGTGCCCGAGCGGCCTCCGGGGCGCGGACGCCGCCCTGGCGGTGTGCGCTCAGGAGAGCCCGGCCGTACGGGCGCGTTCGACGACGGGTCCGATCGCCTTGGCGAGGGCGTCGACATCGGCCTGGCCGGAGGTGTGGCCGAGGGAGAACCGCAGGGTGCCGCGGGCGAGTTGGGGGTCGCTGCCGGTGGCGAGCAGGACGTGGCTGGGCTGGGCGATACCCGCGGTGCAGGCGGAGCCGGTGGAGCAGGCGATGCCCTGGGCGTCCAGGAGCAGCAGCAGGGAGTCGCCCTCGCAGCCGGGGAAGCTGAAGTGGGCGTTGGCGGGCAGCCGGCCGACCGGGTCGCCGCCGAGGACCGCGTCCGGTACGGCCTCCCGTACCGCCTCGATCAGCCGGTCGCGCAGGGCGCCGATCTCGCGGGCGAACTCCTCGCGCCGCTCGGCGGCGAGGCGGGCGGCGACCGCGAAGGCCGCGGTGGCGGGGACGTCGAGGGTGCCGGAGCGGACCTGGCGCTCCTGGCCGCCGCCGTGCAGTACGGGTACCGGGCTGTGGTCGCGGCCGAGCAGCAGGGCGCCGATGCCGTAGGGGCCGCCGATCTTGTGGGCGGAGACGGTCATCGCGGCGAGCCCGGAGGCGGCGAAGTCGACCGGGAGCTGGCCGAAGGCCTGGACCGCGTCGGCGTGCAGCGGGACGCCGAACTCCGCGGCCACCGCGGCGAGTTCGCGGACCGGCTGGACGGTGCCGATCTCGTTGTTGGCCCACATGACGGTGGCCAGGGCGACATCGGAGGGCTCGCGGGCGAGGGCCTCGCGCAGCGCCTCGGGGTGGACGCGGCCGTAGGAGTCGACGGGCAGGTACTCGACGCGGGCGCCCTCGTGGGTGGCGAGCCAGTCGACGGCGTCCAGGACCGCGTGGTGCTCGACGGGGCTGGCCAGGACCCGGGTGCGGGCCGGGTCTTCGGCCTTGCGGGACCAGTACAGGCCCTTCACCGCGAGGTTGTCGGCCTCGGTGCCGCCGGAGGTCAGGACGACCTCGCTCGGCCGGGCGCCCAGGGAGGCGGCGAGGGTCTCGCGGGCCTCCTCGACGGTGCGCCGGGCGGTGCGCCCCGCCGCGTGGAGCGAGGAGGCGTTGCCGGTGACGGCGAGGTGGGCGGTCAGCGCCTCGATCGCCTCCGGAAGCATCGGAGTGGTCGCGGCGTGGTCGAGATAGGCCATGGTGCGCACGATTCTACGAGGCCCTCGGGGGGCCGTGTCCCGCGCGGGGGGGGCGCGAGGACCGCGGGGCGTGCGCCCGGGGCGGGCGGGGCGGCCGGAGCCGGGCGGTGTCAGCCGCCGAAGCTCCAGACCCCGCCGGACTGGACGAGCGTGGCGAGCACGATCAGGTCGGCGACGCCGAGGCCGAGGCCGAGGAGCGCGCGGCCGCGGCGCTGAGTCCCGCGCCACAGGGCGGCTCCGGCCAGCGCGATGGCGATCGGGCCGAGCACGATGTTGAGGACGAGCAGCCCGAGCAGGCCGAGCACGAACGAGGCGACGGCCATGCCGTCGGCGTCGCGGACGCCGGGGCGGCGCTGCGGGGTGTCGGTGGCGGCGGTGAGTTCCAGCATGGTGGGCTCCCTGGTCAGGTCGTGACGGGACGGGGTGCGCGGGGCAGGGCCCGGGTGCGGGCGCCCCGCGGGAGGCGGCGGCTCAGGAGTGGCCGCCCTGCGGGGTGCGGGCACCGGCCGTCCGGTCCGTACGCGTCCGGCGGCCGTGGTACTCGCGGGCCGTGAAGACGGCGAGCCAGACGCCGATGACGGCGGCGGCCACCAGCGAGACGGTCAACGGGGCGTGGACCACCGCCCCCAGGACGATGCCGAGCAGCATCAGCGCGGCGACGAGGAACAACATGGGGCACCTCTCGTGGAAGATTCGGTGAACGCTTGTGGTTACAACTGTTCACTGACTTCAGTGTTCTACCCCGCCCACCGGGTTGTCAATTCCAGAGAACAATCGTTAACTGATGTCATGAGTCACACCGTCGGCGTCCGGCAGGCGCAGAAGCAGAAGACGCGGCAGGCACTGCTCGACGCGGCCCTGGTCCTCCTGGAGGAGCAGAGCCTCAGCAGCCTGGGCATCCGCGAGGTCACCCGCGCCGTGGGAGTGGCACCGACGGCCTTCTACCGGCACTTCCGCAGCACCGCGGACCTCGGTATCGCCCTGGTCGAGGAGGCGCTCGGCAGCCTCCACCCGCTGATCGAGTCGCTGCTCGCCGAGCACGACGACAGCGAGCAGCTCATCGCCCACATGGTCGACCTCATCAGCGCGCATGTGCAGGACCACCCCTCGCACGTGCGCTTCCTGGCCCGCGAGCGCCACGGCGGGGTCCAGCCGGTACGCGCCGCGATGGCCACCCAGCTCCAGCGCTTCGCCGAGGAGGTACGGGTCGGACTCGCCACCCAGGCCGAGTCCCGCGGCTGGGGCGAGGACGATCTGCTGATGCTCTCCCGCCTGTACGTGGACCACATGGTGATGACGGCCTCGGAGCTGGTGGAGGCCGAGCCGGGCACCGAGGAGGCGCTCAAGGACACGGCCCGCCGCCAGATGCTGGTGATACACCTCGGCCGCGCCCACTGGCTCGACCACCGGAGCTGACCCCGGGCTCGGCCACCGGGACCGATCCCGCACCGGAGCCTGCCGCGACCGCCGCCCACCCCCTACGCTCGGGATCATGACCGACGGCGCCTGGACCACCAGCGGCACACACGACGGGGAACTCGACCGCGAGGTGCTCACCTCGGGCGGCACGGTGCGCTGGGCCCGCCTCGGCCCCGAGGACGCGCCCCCGGTCGTCCTGCTGCACGGCACCCCCTTCTCCTCCTACGTCTGGCGCGGGCCCGCGGCCGCCCTCGCGCAGGAGTTCCGGGTGCACCTCTGGGACATGCCGGGGTACGGGGCCTCCGAGATGCGCACCGGGCAGGACGTCACGCTCGCCTCCCAGGCCCGGGTCTTCACCGAACTCCTCGACCACTGGGGCCTGGCCGAACCGGCCGTCGCCGCCCACGACTTCGGCGGCTGCGTGGCCCTGCGCGCCCATCTGCTGCACGGCGCCCGCTACTCCCGCCTCGCCCTGGTCGACCCGGTGGCCCTCGCCCCCTGGGGCTCCGCCACGTACCGGCTGCTCGGGGCGCACGCCGAGGTCTTCGGGGAGCTGCCGCCCGCCCTGCACGAGGCCCTGGTGCGCGCCTACCTCTCCTCGGCCAGCCACCACGGGCTGCCCGCGCACACCCTGGACCGCCTCGCCGCCCCCTGGTGCACCGAGGAGGGCCGCGCCGCCTTCTACCGCCAGATCGAGCAGAACGACCAGCGCTTCACCGACGAGATCCAGGGCCGGTACGGGGAGTTGGCGCTGCCGGTGCTGCTGTGCTGGGGCGCCGAGGACACCTGGATCCCGCCGGAGAAGGGCCGGGAGCTGGCCGCGCTGATCCCGGGCTGCACTCTGCTGCCGATCGAGGAGGCCGGGCACCTGGTCCAGGAGGACGCGCCGGCCGAACTCACCGCGGCCCTGGGCGCCTTCCTGCGTACCGCTTCCTGAGCGCACTCCCCCGGGCACGGCGACGGACCGCGTCCGGAACCCGGTGGGGTTCGGACGCGGTCCGGGCGGATGCGGCGGGGCCCGACCGGAGAGCCCCGCCGCACCGGGTACGTCACCTCACCGGGTACGTCACTTCGCCGGGAGCGCCTTGTCGGCGGTGGAGACGCGGACGTAGTCGACGACCAGCTCCTGCGGGAACTGGGTGCTGCCGTCCGGGTTGCCGGGCCAGTCGCCGCCCACCGCGAGGTTGAGGATGAGGAAGAAGGGCTTGTTGAAGACCCACTGGTTGCCGTTCAGATCGGCGGGGGTGCGGGTCTGGTAGACGTTGCCGTCCACGGACCAGCTGATCTTCTCCGGCGACCAGTCGATCGCGAAGGTGTGGAAGTCGTCGGCGAAGACCTTGCCGTCGGGGAGGGTGTAGCCCGCGCCGATGCCGCCGCCGCCCGAGTAGCCGGGGCCGTGGATCGTGCCGTGGACGGTGCTGGGTTCGAAGCCGACGTTCTCCATGACATCGATTTCCCCGGAGTTCGGCCAGCCCACGTTGCCGATGTCGTCGCCGAGCATCCAGAAGGCGGGCCAGATGCCCTGGCCGCGCGGCATCTTCAGCCGGGTCTCCACGTGGCCGTAGGTGGAGCTGAACTTGCCGGAGGTGTTCAGGCGGGCCGAGGTGTACTCGCAGGTGCCGTACCAGCACTGGTAGTTGTTCGGGTTCTCCTTGCGGGCGGTGATGACCAGGTTGCCCTGGCCGTCGAGGGCCGCGTTGCTGTTGCCCGCCGTGTAGTACTGGCGCTCGTGGTTGTTGCCGCCGTTGTCGCCGGTCTCGATCTGCCACTTGCCGCCGTCGACCCCCGAGCCCGCGGGCCCGTCGAAGTTGTCGGTGAAGGTGTCCGCGGCGAGGGCGCCCCCGGAGCGTTCCGGGGCGGGGGCCGCCGAGGCGGGGACGGCGGTCATGGCGCCCGCGACGCAGAGCAGCGAGGTGGCGCAGAGCGCGAGGCGGCTCCGCTTCGAGAGGTGCCTTGGCTTGTGCACAGTCATCACATCTCCTGGGCGAGTGGGGGGCATGTGCATGACAAATGACTCCGAGAGGTGAACGCAGGAGCGCCGGACTCGGGGGCCGTTGGTTCAGTTCTTGATTTAAGAGAGCCCCCGGAGTGCCGTCAAGAAGCTGGACCGGAGCAGAAAACGGAAGCCCGCGGGCGGGGGCCCGCGGCGCCGGGGCCGACGGTTCCGAACGGGCGGCAGACGGCTCCCGGGCGCTCCGGACGGGCGGGAGGAGTGGGGAGCAGCCGGACATCCGGACCGTCCGGGCGGGCGTTCGGGGCCCGAACGGGCAGCGGGCTCAGACCGCGGCGAGCAGACGCGCGAGCGGCGCCGGAACCCGGGCGGGGTCCAGGTGCTCCACCAGCGCCCGGGCGTACTGCGCCTTGCGGCCGCTGTGGGTGCCGAGGAAGCGCCGCAGCTGCCGCTCGACGCTCCGGCCGCGCTGCGCGGGCTGCTTCTGGAAGGTGCGGAAGGGGCGCAACTCCCCCTCGTACGCCACCACTTGCTGAACGGCCTCGGCGCCGAGCGCCCGGATCAGCTCGTCCTCCAGATCCGCGACGCAGACCTGGAAACCGAGCTCCGCGAGGCTCCTCGGGCCGCCTTCGGCCGCCAGCCCGGCGCGTTCCAGACTCCGGCGGAAGTACGGCTCTTCGGCAGCGTCGCACAGTCCCGCGAGGCGGAGGCCGAGTCCCTGCGGGCCGAGGTGGCCGAGGAAGCGCCCGATGCTGGTGGCTCCGCCGAGCGGCACCAGGCAGACGCCCTCCGCCGCCAGGTTCCGGCCGCTGCGGACGGCCAGTGTCTCGATCGCCGTCCGGTCGCTGACGCCTTCCACCAGCACCGCTGTCCGTACCCCCGTGACGGGCAGCAGCTCGCGCGCTTCCCCGGCCGCCGGCTCGCTCCCGGCACCGCCTGCGGCCCAGCGCACCACCGCCTCGGTGAAGCGCCGCATCTCGTTCACCCGCTCAGTCTTCCAGCACAGGACTCCGTTCCGGCAAGGCTTTTTCGCCGCGGCCGCCCGCGCCAGGCCGGAAGACGCCAGCGGCTGACCGCGATGGGCCACCCGCGAGGGGCCGCGAACCGGCCACCGGGGGGCCGGGCCGCGAGAGCCCCGGATCTCCGGGCGCCGACGACCGGCCACCGGGACCGGGCCCCGAGATCGCCGCACCGCCCGGTGCGCCGGACCCCTGCTCGCCGCCGACCCGCTACCGGTACAGCGCCGCGACCGCGGCCGCCGCGCGGGCCAACTCCTCGCGGGCCTCGGGCGGGGAGAGGATCTCCAGGCGGTCGGTGAAGGCGAGCAGGGAGCGCACCTCCTGGACGACGCCGTAGGCCAGCCGCGCGGTGACCCACTCGCCGGTGCCCTCCTCCCGCGGCAGCTCCCTCAGCGCCGAGCCGTTCATCCGCAGGAACATGTCCAGGCGCTCCCTGCGCACCCGCACGGTGACCGTCAGCGGAGCCTCCCGCTCCTCCACCTGCCTCCTCAACTGCTCCCAGACCTCGGGGAGTTCGACCCCCGGACGGCGCCTGACCGGCTCGGCGGTGAGCCGGGCCTCCTGCATCCGGTCGGCGCGGAAGAGCCGGGG
The DNA here is from genome assembly GCF_025643355.1 of Streptomyces sp. SCSIO ZS0520. NCBI lineage: Bacteria > Bacillati > Actinomycetota > Actinomycetes > Kitasatosporales > Streptomycetaceae > Streptomyces > Streptomyces sp. SCSIO ZS0520. Next base: position 1,963,313 of record NZ_CP092644.1, read on the forward strand.
CCTGCCCCGCCGGTCCGCGACCAGGTACCAGACGCCCGCCTTGGCGACCAGCCCGTAGGGATCGACCGTGTACGTACGCGCCTCGGCGTCCCCGCTGTGCCGGTAGCGCAGCCGCAGCCGCCGGTCGGCGAAGACCGCGTCCTGCAGCGCCTCCAGGTCGACCGGCTGCTGCGGGCCGCCCTTCCAGCGGGAGGCGTCCACCAGGATGCGGCGGCTGGTGAGTTCGGCCGCGGGCCGGTGCGGGGCGGGCAGCGCGGCCATCACCTTGCGCAGCGCGGAACCGAGCGCCTCGTCCAGGCCGAGCGCCGCGTGCGCCCCGGGACCGGCGAGCACGAACAGCGCCCGGGATTCCTCGGCGGTCAGCCCCGTGACATCGGTGCGGTAGCCGGGCAGCAGCGAGATCCCGCCATGCCGCCCGCGCTCCGCGTACACCGGCACCCCGGCCGCCGAGAGCGCCTCGATATCGCGGTAGATGGTGCGTACGGAGACCTCCAGGCGGGCGGCGAGGTCCTGGGCGGGCACCCGGTCCCGGGTCTGGAGCAGCAGCAGGATCGACAGGAGCCGGTCGGATTTCACGGCTCAAGCATCCCCCGGGCCTCCGGCGGCGCGCGGTCCGCCCCGGCCGGTCAGCCGGTGAGGCGGACCCGGGCGAGCTGCCGGGACTGGCAGACCAGCCGGTCGGCGGAATCCCAGACCTCGACGTCCTCCTCCAGGAAGCCGCCCGCGAGGTTGCGGGTGGTGATCGCCACCCGCAGCGGTCCGGGGGCGGGGCGGCAGCGGACGTGCGCGGTCAGCTCGATGGTCGGCACCCAGCCCTTGATGCCGAGTTCGAAGCTGGTGGGCGGCAGTCCGTCGACCGTCATGAGCAGCGAGAGCGGGTCGGCGTCCCGGCCGTCGGCGAACCCGAACCAGCCGCGCATCTCGCCCTTGCCGGAGGGCGAACCGAGCGCCCAGCCCAGGGTGGCGGGGTCGAGTTTGAGCCAGAGCCGGTCGGTGATCGCGGAGCTGCCGGAGACCGTCCCGCGGCCGTTGTCGGGCGCGTCCTCGGGACCGAAGCACTGCTCGGGCGGCGGGAAGGAGGGCGGCTCGGCGGAGGTGCGGACGTCGTCCGGCAGCGCGTCCAGGTCCCCGTAGGAGGCGAGCACCCGCAGCCGCTCGACCTCCTCGCCGTTCGCGTCCCGCTGGAAGAGGGAGGCCTGACCGGTCGACAGGGTGCGGCCGGTGCGCACCACCTCGGTGCGGATGACCGCCGGGCCCGGCACGGAGGCGGTGAGGTAGTGGGCGGTGATCGTGAACGGGTCCGGGTGCGGCAGCGCGTCGGCGAGCGCCCGGCCGAGCACGGCCAGCAGATAGCCGCCGTTGACCGCGGCGATGATGGTCCAGCCCGCGGAGAGTTCGGTGTCGTAGACGCCGGGTTCGCGCCGGGTGACCGCGGTGTCGCGGTCGAACTCGCTGGCGCCGATCGCGGCGGCGGGGGCTGCTTCTGTCATGGCGGCACGGTACAACAGATCATTACTGAGCGGTAGCTTTCCTCTGGCCGGGCGCCCGCCGCCGCCCCCGGGGGCTCAGCCCTCTTCCCGCTCGGCCACCTCGGAGCGCCGGTTCCAGGCCCGCGGGGCGCGCCAGTGGTAGCGCATGGCGAGCAGCCGGAGGATGAAGACGGTGACCACGGCGAGGGTGGCGGTGGCCCCGTTGAGCATCCCGTGGTCGATGAAGAGGACGACCAGGGTGGCGCCGACCACGGCGGGCACCGCGTACAGGTCCCGGTCCCAGCGCAGCAGCGAGGGCACCTCGTTGGCGAGCACATCGCGCAGCACACCGCCGCCCACCGCGGTGGCCAGGCCGAGCACCGCGGAGGAGGTCAGACCGAGCCCGTACGCGTACGCCTTCACCGCGCCCGTCACACAGAACAGGCCGAGGCCGGCCGCGTCGAAGATGTTCACGCCGAGCTGGAGCCGCTCCACCTCCGGGTGGAGGAAGAAGACCAGGACCGTGACGACCAGCGGGGTCAGGAAGTAGCCGAGGTCGGTGAAGGCGGCGGGCGGGACGGCGCCGATCATCAGATCGCGGAAGATGCCGCCGCCGAGCGCGGTGACCTCGGCGAGCACGGCGATGCCGAAGACGTCGAAGTTCTTGCGCACCGCGAGCAGCGCGCCGGAGATGGCGAAGACGAAGATTCCGGCGACGTCGAGCGCGTGCTGGAGGGAGGGCGCGTACAGATCCTGGACCACGCGCTATTCATACCTGGACGGCCGGATACGGCAAAGCCGGATCAAGGCGGGCACGACGAAGCCGGACGGAGGGGGCGGTGCCCGCGTGGGACCGGTCCCGCGCGCGGGAACCCGCGGGCCGCCCTCCTCCGTCCGGCTCGCCCCGGCGACAACTCCCGGGGGGCTACTTGTCGGTGCCGGGCCGGGACTCGGTTCCGGCGTCCTCGGACTGGGAGTCCTCGGCCGCAGGGTCCTTGGACACGGGAGCCTCGGACACCGGGGCCTCGGACTCGGCGTCCAGGGATCCGCGATCCGTGGACACGGCGTCCTTGGACACGGCGTCCGCGGATACGGGATCCGCGGATACGGCCCCCGCGGGCTCCTCCTCGACCGGCCCGCCGCCCACGGTCACCACGCTGATGGCGTCCACGGCGGCGCGCAGCAGTTCGGTGTCCTGGGGTGCCTGGTCCTCGGCGTTCTCCGGGTGGTGGCAGGCGACCTGCTGGCCCGGGCCGAGCTGGAGCAGCGGCGGCTCCTGGGTGGTGCAGATCTTCGTGGCCTTCCAGCAGCGGGTGTGGAAGCGGCAGCCGCTGGGCGGGGACATCGGCGAGGGCACGTCACCGGTGAGCAGGATGCGCTCGCTCTTGGTGTTGCGCCGCTTGGGGTCCGGGATCGGGACCGCGGAGAGCAGGGCCTTGGTGTACGGGTGCATCGGCTGCGTGTACAGGGCCTGCCGGTCGGCGAGTTCGACGATCTTGCCGAGGTACATCACCGCGATCCGGTCCGAGACATGGCGTACCACCGAGAGGTCGTGCGCGATGATCACGTAGGTCAGGCCGAGTTCGCTCTGCAGGTCGTCGAGGAGGTTGACGACCTGGGCCTGGATGGAGACGTCGAGCGCGGAGACCGGCTCGTCGGCGACCACCAGCTTCGGGTTCAGGGCGAGCGCGCGGGCGATGCCGATGCGCTGGCGCTGGCCGCCGGAGAACTCGTGCGGATAGCGGTTGTAGTGCTCGGGGTTGAGGCCCACCACCGAGAGCAGCCGCTGGACCTCCGCCTTGACCCCGCCCTCGGGCTTCACGCCCTGGAGCTTGAAGGGCGCGCCCACGATGGTGCCGATGGTGTGGCGCGGGTTGAGGGAGGAGTACGGGTCCTGGAAGATCATCTGCACATCGCGGCGCAGCGGGCGCATGCCGCGCACGTTCAGGTGCGTGATGTCCTTGCCCTGGAACTCGACGCTGCCCGCGGTCGGTTCGAGCAGCCGGGTGATCAGGCGGCCCATCGTCGACTTGCCGCAGCCGGACTCGCCGACCACGCCCAGGGTCTCCCCCGCGCGGACCTCGAAGTCGATTCCGTCCACCGCCTTCACGGCGGCGACCTGGCGCTGGAGCAGCCCCTTGCGGATCGGGAAGTGCTTCTGCAGGCCCCTGACCCTCAGCAGCGTCTCACCCGGCGCGGGGTCCTTCGTCAGGGTGGCGGTGCCGCCCGCGGCCTCGGGCTCCGGGGCGCCGGCGGTGGGTTTCTCCTCGCGCGTCACGGGCGTGTCCTCGCTCACAGCTTGGGCGCAATCTCTTCGGTCCAGATCTGTTCCCGCTGCTCCGGCGAGAGATGGCAGGCGGCCCAGTGCGCGCTGCCGACCTCGGTCAGCTCGGGGCGGACGGTGCGGGTCAGGTTGTCCTTGGGCAGATCCGCGTACGGGCAGCGCGGGTTGAAGGCGCAGCCGGAGGGGATGTTGATGAGCGACGGCGGCGATCCCTTGACCGGGATGAGCCGGTCGGTCTGGTCCCGGTCCAGGCGCGGCATCGAGCCGAGCAGACCCCAGGTGTAGGGGTGGCGGGGCTCGTAGAAGACCTTCTCGGCGGGGCCGCGCTCCACGCACCGGCCGCCGTACATCACCAGGAGGTCGTCGGCCAGCTCGGCGACGACGCCGAGGTCGTGGGTGATGACGATGACGGCGGAGCCGAACTCCTTCTGCAGATCGCGGATGAGGTCGAGGATCTGCGCCTGGACGGTCACGTCGAGGGCGGTCGTCGGCTCGTCGGCGATGAGCAGTTCGGGGTTGTTCACCAGCGACATGGCGATCATCGCGCGCTGGCGCATCCCGCCGGAGAACTCGTGCGGGTAGCTGTCGACGCGCTTGTCGGGCTGCGGGATGCCGACCCGGTCGAGCATCTCGATCGCGCGGCGGCGGGCCGTCTTCTTGTCGACGTCGTGGTGGACCCGGTAGGCCTCCACGATCTGCTTGCCGATCGAGTAGTACGGGTGCAGCGCGGACAGCGGGTCCTGGAAGATCATGGACATCTCGCGGCCGCGCAGCTTGCGCACCTCTTCGGGGCGCGCGGTGAGCAGTTCCTTGCCGTCCAGCCAGATCTCGCCGGACAGCCTGGCTTTTCGCTTCCCGTACTGCCCGGTGGTGTGCAGCCCCATGATGCCGAGCGAGGTCACCGACTTGCCGGAGCCGGACTCGCCGACGATGCCGAGGGTCTTGCCCTTCTCCAGCGTGAAGCTGAGCCCGTCGACGGACTTCACCAGGCCGTCGTCGGTCGGGAAGTGCACCTTGAGGTCGCGTACTTCGAGGAAGGCGGTGGGCGTGTGGGAGACCGGGGTCCCCGGCTCGCCGACTGCCGCGCCGCTCTTGCTGAGTTGGGTCATGACAGCCTCACGCGGGGGTCGATCACGGCGTACATGATGTCCACGACGAGGTTCGCCACCGCGATCGCGAGTGCGGCGATGAGCGTGACGCCGAGGATCACCGGCAGGTCCTTGTTGCTGATGGCGTCCACGGCCTCGAAGCCGAGTCCCTTCAGTCCGAAGGTCTGCTCGGTGAGGACGGCGCCGCCGAGCAGGGCGCCGAGGTCGAGGCCGAAGACGGTGAGGATCGGGGTCATGGCGGAGCGCAGCGCGTGCTTCCTGATCACGCTGGGCTCGCCGAGTCCCTTGGCCCGGGCGGTGCGGATGTAGTCCTCGCCGAGCACTTCGAGCATGGTCGCTCGGGTGAGCCGCGCGTACATGGCCGCGTAGAGGAAGGCGAGGGCGATCCAGGGCAGGATCAGCGACTGCAGCCAGATGTCGATCCCGTCGGCCCCGGAGAGGTCGTCGTCGATCTTGAGCCAGCCGAGGCTGTGCACGAAGATCCCCATCATCACCATGCCGGTGAAGAAGATCGGCATCGAGACGCCGGACAGGGCGCCGACCATGGCGCTGCGGTCCCAGACGCTGCCCCGGCGGAGCGCGGAGAGCACACCGATGGCGACGCCGCCGACCAGCCACATCACACAGGCACCGGCCGCAAGCGCGCCGGTGACCGGCAGGGCGTCCTTGAGGGTGTCCCAGACCGGCTCCTCGGTACGGAAGGAGTAGCCGAAGCAGGGCGCGTCGCAGCGCGTCACATCGCCGCCGTTGGCGTAGTCCCGGCCCATCGGGATGCCCTTGACGAAGTCCCAGAACTGGACCAGGACCGGCTCGTCGAGGCCGAGCTTCTGGCGGATCCCCTCCAGCTGCTCGGCGCCGGTCGCCTTGCCCGCGAAGAGCACAGCGGTGTCCTGCCCGGCCCATTTCGGCAACAGGAAGAAGATGGAGAAGGTCGTCAGGAGCACGACCAGCACCATCAGGAGGACGGCGCCCAGGCGCCGGATGAGATATGCAAGCACTGTGCGCGGCCTGGTGGCGGCCGGGACCCGGATCACGGATCCCGGCCGCCACCCGGGCCATCACCTGCCCTTCGGACTGGCGGTTACGGCGACGGTGGGGGAACGGGTTCCGCTACTTCTTCACGCCGAGGGCGACGTAGTCGTAGCGGCCGCTGTACGCGGCGGAGGAGTACACGTTGGTCGCGTTCGCCCCGCGCCAGGAGATGTTCTTCTCGTACAGGAACGGCATCCACACCGCCTGGTCGAGGATCTCCTTGTTCATCTGCTTGTAGATCTCGCCGGCCTTGACCGGGTCGGTCTCGGCGATGGCGTCGTCGAAGGCCTTGTCGACCTTCGGGTCGCTCAGCTGGGCCTCGTTATAGTTGCCGTTCTCCGAGATGAAGCGGCTGTCCCACAGCGGCTGGCCGAAGCCCTGGCCGGTCGGGAAGTCCGGGCCCCAGCCGCTCATCGTCAGGCCGTAGCCGCGCTTCTTCACGACGGTGGGCGAGCCGGTGATGCTGCTGGCCTCGGCGCCGTCCAGCGGGTCGACGGAGAGCTTGATGCCGACGGCCTTCAGCTGCTCCTGCAGGGCGGTGGCCGCCTCGACCTCACCGGGCTGGTTGGTGCGCGCGGTGACCTTGGTGGAGAAGCCGCCGGGCTTGCCGCACTCCTTCAGCTCGGACTTGGCCTTGGCGGTGTCCGGCTTGCCCTTGCGGGCGACGACGCCGTACGGGTCGTAGTCGGAGTGGCCCTTGATCGCCTTGGGCCAGATGCTGTTGGCGATGTCGCCGGCCGCGAGCGGGCCGCCGCGGGTCTTCTGCAGGCTCTCGAAGTCCGTGGCGTAGAAGACGGCCTTGCGGCAGTGCAGGTTGTCGAAGGGCTTGGCCTTCGTGATGATCGCGACGTAGCGGACGAAGTCCGTCGGCATGTTGTCGACGCTGGACTTGTGGTCCGTGATCGCCGTGGTGCGGCCGGAGGCCGACATGCCGGTGCCGTTGAGGTCGATGTCGTAGTCGCCCTCGATGAGGCGCTTGTCGTTCTCCTCGGCGTTCTTGTTGATGGTGACCGTGATCTTGTCCGGCAGCGCGGGACGGACCGGGTCGGACTCCTTCTTCCAGTTCTCGTTGCGCACCAGCGTGGCGTTCTTGCCGGAGTCGTACGAGGCGAACTTGTACGGGCCCGAGGAGAAGGGCTTCTGGGTGTACTTCGACTTGGTGTCCTTGGACGCCTTCACCGGGGCGCCGGAGGGCATCGCGAGCATCTGCTCGAAGTCGCCGTTGGGCTTGGGCAGCTTGAAGACGATGGTCTGGTCGTCCGGCGTCTCGATCGCCTTCAGGCCGAGCCCGCCCGCGGTCTTGTCCTTGTACGGGCCCTTGTACTCGCCCTTGGGGTCGAGCACGTTCTTCAGGTACTGCGGACCGCCGGTGATGACATCGGTGGCCCAGACCCGGGAGATGCCGTACTTGATGTCCTTGGAGGTCAGCTTGGAGCCGTCCTCCCAGGTCAGACCATCCCGCAGCTTGTACGAGTAGGTCTTGCCGCCGTCCGTGATCTTGGCCTTCTCGGTGGCCAGGTCCGGGACGAGGTTGTTCGAGGCGGCGCCCGGCTTGGTGTCGTAGGTGACCAGGGTACGCGTGTAGAACCGCATGAAGTCCCAGGTCATGCCGTAGTAGGCACGCTGCGGGTCGGTCGAGTCGAAGTCCTGCTTGCCGATGAAGCGGAGCGTGCCGCCCTTGGCCTTCGAGGGGTTGGCGACCTTGCCGATGCCGGCGTTGTACTTGCCGCCCGAGGGCTCGTCGTCGTCACTGGAGCCACTGCAGGCGGCGGTGCCGACGAGCGCGGCTGCGACGAGGGCCGCACCTGCGGTCAGCCTTCGCTTGGAGAAACCGTGGGACATCTTTCTCGCATCCTCCGAGATTCGCGGTCTGAGGCCGGGCTGCCTGAGAACCATGGGGGACCACCTGACTGCTGTGGCAGGGGGGTTGGGCGGGTCAGCGGGAGCCCTTGGGATCCAGGGCGTCGCGCAGCCCGTCGCCGAAGAGGTTGAAGGCCAGTACCGTCACGAAGATCGCGAGGCCGGGGAAGACCATGAACATCGGGTCGTGCTCGTACATCCCGAGCGCGTCGCGCATCATGCCGCCCCAGGAGGCGGTGGGCGGCCGCACGCCCGCGCCGAGGAAGCTCAGGGCGGCCTCGGTGAGGATGTTCGTGGGGATCATCAGGGTCGCGTAGACGGTGATCGGGGCCACGAGGTTCGGCAGCAGCTCGCGGAAGAGGATGTGGCGGCGGCCGCCGCCGAGGCTGCGCGCGGCCTCGACGTACTCGCGCTCGCGCAGCGAGAGGGTCTGGCCGCGCACGATACGGCCGACGTAGGGCCAGCCGAAGAAGCCGATGACCCCGATGAGCACGGCGACGCGCACCCCGGAACCGCTCAGCCCGAGCAGGTCGTCGGGGAGCACCGAGACCAGCGAGATGATGAAGAGCAGCTGCGGGAAGGAGAGCAGCAGGTCCATCGCGCGGCTGATGACCGAGTCCACCCAGCCGCCGAAGTAGCCGGCGATGATGCCGAAGAGGGTGCCGAGCACGACGGCGACCACGGCCGCGAGCACCGCGACGAGGAGCGAGATACGGGCCCCGTAGACCACGCGGCTGAAGATGTCGCGGCCGGTGTTGGGCTCCACGCCGAAGAGGAAGTCCCCGCTGACGCCGCCGAGATCGCCCTTGGGCAGGTTGGTCAGCTCTTCCAGCTGGTCCTGGTGGAACTCGGTCGGCGGGTGGCCGAGGAGGCTGACGATCACCGGGGCGAATATCGCGACCAGGACGAGGAAGACGATGGTGAGACCGCCCGCGAGGGCGACCCTGTCCTGTTTGAGGCGGCGCCAGGCGATCTGTTTGAGGGATCTGCCCTCCACCTTCTTCGCGTCGGCGGCGGCTGCCGGGTCGACAGGCGCGGCCGGTTCCATTTCCGCCGTCGTGTCGTGCAATGGCGCCGTCATAGTGGCAGGGACCCCTCTCAACCGGCGGTGGCCGGCGCACACTTGCCGCGGTGGCGGCGTGATCAGTCCGTCGTACGCATTCAGGGTGCAAAGCCCCTGGAGCGGGAGTCTTCAGCGTGCCCCGGATCACGTGCCAGGCTTCACGGTGAATGGATGCCTAACCGTGATGCTGTCTGGGGATTTCCGTTATCCGAACAGAGCGGAACGACCCTCGGACGCGGTGCAGTTGGGGGCAAGCGGTTTCCAAGCCGCCGAAGAGCGCTGTTATGCGGACCAGAGGTGACCGGTGGGGAAGAAGCGGCGGACAAGCGGAAGAAAGGGTGAACAAGGGGTGAAGGGGGCGCGCGTTCCCGGCCATCCGCCCCGGCGCGCGCGGCCGGCCGCTCCGGACCCCGGGCCAGGTGTTCCGGCCCGCCCGCCCGGTTCCGCCCGGGGAGCCGCGGACGCCCCCGGTCAGAACGCCGCGTGCGGCGGCGGGTAGCCGTAGCCGGTGGCCGGGGGTGCCTGGAGGGGGCCCGGGCCCTGCGGCTCGCGGTCGAAGAAGGGGCGGGCGTGGGCGCGCAGCCACATCGCCACCGGGTCGTGCGGGTCCGCGAGCGCGACCGTGGAGACCGGCAGCCCCTCGGGCACCGCGCCGATGCACTGGCGCATCATCGCGCGCACCGCCTCGACCGCGGTGGGCGAGGACTCGTAGACGTCGAGCCCGATGGCCAGATAGGGCGCGCCGAGCGCGGGCTGCACCCAGGCCCGGCGCAGCGAGCGGACCACCGGGGTGCGGTGCGCGTGCTGGCCGAGCAGGGCGTAGAACTGCGGGATGTCGATGGCGGGTTCGCTCAGCCGCAGCGGTCCCGCCGGGTGCCGGTCGAGCCCGGCCGCGATCCGGCGCAGATCGGCCCAGGGGATGCCGACCCCGCCGCCGGGGGCGTGCGGGTTGAGCCAGATCCCGTGCCGGTCGGGGAAGAGCGCGCGGGCGATCTCGGCGCCGCCGACGATCTCGTACGCCCGGTTCCAGCCGCTCGCGGTGAGTTCCTGCCCCGAGGTGACGCAGGGCGCGTACTCGGAGCCCTCGACCGTCATGCTGCCGTACTGCGCGTCGGGGGAACCGGCCTGGCCGTGCCAGAGCAGCATCCACACCTGGCCCGCCGGGTCGGCGAGGGCGCGCAGCAGCGATTCGTACGCCTCGTAGCGCCCCGGTGTCACCTGGCGCAGCACGTGCTCGACCTGCCCGACCGCAGCCGTGCCCGACGCACTCACTCCTGACCCGCCCCTTCGTGACCCGTTGAGTAACCGGTGGCGCGGAGTCTGTCCGCCGCGCCTGCCCCGGTCATGTAACCAGCTTAGGTCTCGGCCGCCCACCGCCCGGGGCGGCCGGTCGCTAAGCGTCCCGCTGGTAGAAGGGCCGCACCGACTCCCGCATCCAGTCCGCCACCGGGTCCTGGGCGATGTCGAGCAGCACCAGGTTCACCGGCCAGGGCACCGGGTGCAGGCCGAGCGCCCGGCCGAGGGCGTCCATCGGCACGTCCCGGGCCGGCTCCGGGTGCCCGTCCACCTCGACCCCGACGAAGAGCACCGGCTCGCCGTCCTCGACCCGGGCCAGGCAGCGGCGCGCGCTGCGCACCAGGCCGGTGGCCGCGAACTCGGTGGCCGCGGCGGACAGGAAGTCCACCGGGTCCTCCTGCCAGTCCGGCTGGAAGAGCTGCACCCGGCCGCCGTGCGCGGGGCCGTCCAGCTCGGTGCGCCCGGCCCGGCACAGCTCGGCCACCGCGGCGGGCGGCAGCGGGACGCCGACCGTGCCGTCCGGGTTCACCGCGATGCCCATCTGCGGCGGCAGCCCGCGCGCGAACTCCACCGCCGGGGCGATGGTGAACGACATGTGCGCCCCCGCCACCGCGCGCAGCTGCTGCTCGGAGCTGAAGACCGGTACGTAGGCCTGGCCCTCGATCTCCAGGGCGGGCAGGTCGAGGCTGGTGCTGCCGGGGCCGCCGCCGGAGGGCAGCGGCACCCACAGGTGGCTGCGGCCGAGCACCTCGACGATCCGGCCGCCCGCGGTGGGCACGCCGAGGGAGGCGGCGAGCACCTCCTCCAGCTCGTTGCCCGGCCAGCCGCTGTGCGGGTGGGGCTGGGGACCCGCCGGTATCTCCATCTGTTCCGTCCTGATGATCAAAGCCGCTTGTCTCGGTTCGCACCTTAACGCCTGCGCCGCGGGCGGGGGTTCCTGTCCACCGCCCTGTGCGGTGCACCGGCGCCCGTCACCGCGGCGCCGCTGCCGCGGCCGACGGCCCGGGTGCCCAACTCCCGTACCGGCGAAGGGGGTTCGGCCCGCCCGGGCTCACCCCAGCCGGATCACCGTGAGCCGGTCCGCCGCCTCGCGGTCGAGGAGCACGGCCGAGGTGCAGCCGTGCGGCAGGGCGCCCGCGGCGGCCGAGGAGAGCAGCCGGGCGGCCGCCCTGCGGTGCCGGGCGAAGGCGTACCGGGAGACCCGCCGCCCGCGGGTGCGCTGACCGGCGAGCGCCCGCTCGGGGTCGACGTCGAGCAGCAGCAGGTGCAGCCCGCGGCCCCGGCGGGCGGCCTCCCGGGCGAGCCAGCGCCGCACCCAGGCCTGGGTGCCGCAGTCGTGCACCACCAGGCCCCGGCCGGTGCGCAGCGCGCGGCGCAGCCCCCGGTAGTGGTCGAGGCGGGCCAGCGGCCGGTAGAGGACGTACGGCACCCCGGGCAGCCGGGCCGCCCAGTGCTCGCGGGTCTCCTGGGAGTCGGCCCGCGGCCCGGGCACCACCCGCCGCATCAGCGTGGACTTGCCGCTGCCGGGCAGCCCGGAGACGACGACCAGGTCCCCCTCGGCGAAGCCCAGCTCCCGGGGGGTGCGCCCGGCCCGGCCGCGCAGATCGCGCACCACGGATTCGGGCCTGGCCCCGGCCCGCGCCCGCCGCCCGTCCCGCTCCCCGGCCGGTGCCCCGGCGCGTGCGGGCAGCGGGATGGCGGGTGCCGCCGCGTATGCCCTGGTCCTGTCCCTCATGACCGCCCTCCCTGAGCCCGAGACGGACTCCTTCCCCTGGAGTGTAAAGAGGAGGTAATGGGACGACCAGGGGATTCGGACAGGGATCGGGCGGAGCCGGGGACCTGCCGCTCAGGGGGCGGGGCATGCAATGATGACTCGGCCAACTCCATACAGGCCGCTTGAATCCGCGCGGGAGAGCCCTCAGCCGCTGAGCTGGGGCGCCGAAGGAGCAAGTCCCTCCCTTGAATCTCTCAGGCCCAGATACCGCGCGGGCGAGGCACATCTGAAAAGCGGGCACGGCAGCCTCGGGCGCCGCGCCCCACCCAAGGTGCAAGCCGGACCGGATTCCCCCGGGGATCCGCTACCGGCGAACCTCTCAGGTTCCGATGACAGATGGGGAGGACATACCTCGCCGACCTGTCCCCGGACTTGGAGCCTGCATGAGCACCACCATCCGCCGCACCGCCCTCGACGCCGTGCACCGCGCGCTCGGCGCGACGATGACCGACTTCGCGGGCTGGGACATGCCGCTGCGGTACGCCAGCGAGCGCGACGAGCACCAGGCCGTACGGACCCGGGCCGGACTCTTCGACCTCTCGCACATGGGCGAGATCACGGTCACCGGACCCCAGGCCGTCGAGCTGCTCGACTTCGCCCTGGTCGGCAACATCTCCAGCATCGGCGCCGGCCGCGCCCGCTACACGATGATCTGCCGGGAGGACGGCGGCATCCTCGACGACCTGATCGTCTACCGCCTGGACTCCGGCGAGGGCCCGCGCGAGTACATGGTCGTCGCCAACGCCTCCAACGCTCAGACCGTCCTGGACGCCCTCACCGAGCGCGCCGCCGGCTTCGACGCCGAGGTCCGCGACGACCGCGAGGCCTACGCCCTGCTCGCCGTGCAGGGCCCCGAGTCCCCCGGCATCCTCGCCTCGCTGACCGACGCCGACCTGGACGGCCTCAAGTACTACGCGGGCCTGCCGGGCACCGTCGCCGGGGTCCCCGCCCTGATCGCCCGCACCGGCTACACCGGCGAGGACGGCTTCGAGCTGTTCGTCGAGCCGCAGCACGCCGAGAAGCTCTGGCAGGCGCTGACCGAGGCGGGCGCGGACCAGGGCCTCATCCCCTGCGGCCTCTCCTGCCGGGACACCCTGCGCCTGGAGGCGGGCATGCCGCTGTACGGGCACGAGCTGAGCACCGCGCTCACCCCCTTCGACGCCGGTCTCGGCCGGGTCGTGAAGTTCGAGAAGAAGTCCGGCGAGGTGCCCTTCGTCGGCCGCGAGTCCCTGCTCGCCGCCGCCGATCGCGCCGAGCAGGACCCGCCGCGCCGCCTGGTCGGCCTGATCGCCGAGGGCCGCCGGGTCCCGCGCGCCGGATACCCCGTGGTCGCGGACGGCAAGGTGATCGGCGAGGTCACCTCCGGCGCACCCTCCCCGACGCTGGGCAAGCCGATCGCCATGGCCTACGTCGACGCCGCGCACGCCGAGCCGGGCACCTCCGGTGTGGGCGTGGACATCCGGGGCAGCCACGAACCGTACGAGGTCGTGGCGCTCCCCTTCTACAAGCGGCAGAAGTAGTTCCCTGGCAGCAGGCCCGCGTGCCGCGCGTTTTCGGCCACGGCGGGTCCGCCCGGGCGCGCGGACGTGACGTACGTCCCTGCCCCCGTCTCGCATCGCAAGACCATCCGTTCCTCAGCACCGCCCCGCGTACAGGAGAATTCAGGTCATGAGCAACCCCCAGCAGCTGCGTTACAGCAAGGAGCACGAGTGGCTCTCGGCGGCCGAGGACGGCGTCTCGACGATCGGTATCACCGAGTTCGCGGCGAACGCGCTCGGCGACGTCGTCTACGCCCAGCTCCCGGAGGTCGGCGACAGCGTCACGGCCGGTGAGACCTGTGGTGAGCTGGAGTCCACCAAGTCGGTCAGCGACCTCTACTCCCCCGTGACGGGCGAGGTGACCGAGATCAACGAGGACGTCGTCAACGACCCGGGCCTCGTCAACACCCAGCCCTTCGAGGGCGGCTGGCTGTTCAAGGTGCGCGTCGGCGAGGAGCCGGGCGACCTGCTCTCCGCCGACGAGTACGCCGCCTTCTCCGGGTCGTCCGATAACTGAGCCCGTCCGACAGGGAGCCGTGATGTCGCTTCTCAACACCCCTCTGCACGAACTCGACCCGGATGTCGCCGCCGCCGTCGACGCCGAGCTGGACCGCCAGCAGTCCACCCTGGAGATGATCGCCTCGGAGAACTTCGCCCCCGTCGCCGTCATGGAGGCGCAGGGCTCGGTCCTCACCAACAAGTACGCCGAGGGCTACCCCGGCCGCCGCTACTACGGCGGCTGTGAGCACGTCGACGTGGTCGAGCAGATCGCGATCGACCGCGTCAAGGAGCTGTTCGGCGCCGAGCACGCCAATGTGCAGCCCCACTCGGGCGCGCAGGCCAACGCCGCCGCGATGTTCGCACTGCTGAAGCCGGGCGACACGATCATGGGCCTGAACCTGGCCCACGGCGGTCACCTGACCCACGGCATGAAGATCAACTTCTCCGGCAAGCTCTACAACGTCGTCGCCTACCACGTGGACGACAAGACCGGCCAGGTCGACATGGCCGAGGTCGAGCGGCTGGCCAAGGAGTCCAAGCCGAAGCTGATCGTGGCGGGCTGGTCCGCGTACCCGCGGCAGCTGGACTTCGCCGCCTTCCGCCGGATCGCGGACGAGGTCGGCGCCTATCTGATGGTCGACATGGCCCACTTCGCGGGCCTGGTGGCGGCCGGGCTGCACCCCAACCCGGTGCCGCACGCCCACATCGTGACCACCACCACGCACAAGACCCTCGGCGGCCCCCGCGGCGGGGTGATCCTCTCCACGGCCGAGCTGGCCAAGAAGATCAACTCGGCGGTCTTCCCGGGTCAGCAGGGCGGCCCCCTGGAGCATGTGATCGCCGCCAAGGCGGTCTCCTTCAAGGTCGCGGCCTCGGCGGACTTCAAGGAGCGCCAGGAGCGCACCCTGGCCGGTTCCCGGATCATCGCCGAGCGCCTGGTCGCCGAGGACGTCCGCGAGGCCGGTGTCTCGGTGCTGTCCGGCGGCACCGACGTCCACCTGGTCCTGGTCGACCTGCGCGACAGCGAGCTGGACGGCCAGCAGGCCGAGGACCGCCTCCACGAGGTCGGCATCACGGTCAACCGCAACGCCGTCCCGAACGACCCGCGCCCGCCGATGGTCACCTCCGGCCTGCGCATCGGCACCCCGGCCCTGGCCACCCGCGGCTTCGCCGAGGAGGACTTCGCCGAGGTCGCCGACATCATCGCCGAGGTGCTCAAGCCCACCTTCGACAAGGACGCCCTCGCCGCCCGGGTCACCGCCCTGGCCGCGAAGCACCCGCTCTACCCGGGCCTGAAGTAGCCTGCCCGCCCGGGGCCCCGCCCCGGCAGGACAAGCAGTCCGTTCTGACGTAGTACGTACGGAACGTACGATTGTCCGGGTGCCGCCCACCCGGCGGCACCCGGACGCCCCGGTCGGCCCATTCCACCCGACGGGCCCGGGCCCGCACGACCCGCACGCACCACCTCTGCACGCACCCCACGCGACGGACAACGGCGTCCGCCACCCAGGAGGAGTCCCCCGTGGCCATCTCGGTCTTCGACCTGTTCTCGATCGGCATCGGCCCGTCCAGCTCCCACACGGTCGGCCCGATGCGCGCGGCGCGGATGTTCGCCGCCCGCCTGAAGAACGAGGGCCTGCTCGCCCACACCACCGCGGTCCGCGCGGAGCTGTACGGCTCCCTCGGCGCCACCGGCCACGGCCACGGCACCCCCAAGGCCGTACTCCTCGGCCTGGAGGGCGAGTCCCCGCGCACCGTGGACGTCGAGAAGGCGGACGCCCGGGTGGAGTCGATCAAGTCCACCGGGCGGATCAACCTGCTCGGCGCCCACGAGATCGACTTCAGCTTCGACGGCGACCTGAAACTGCACCGCCGCAAAGCCCTGCCCTTCCACGCCAACGGCATGACGCTGTGGGCCCGCGACACCGAGGGCGCCGTCCTCCTGGAGAAGACGTACTACTCGGTCGGCGGCGGCTTCGTCGTGGACGAGGAGGCCGTCGGCGCCGACCGCATCAAGCTCGACGACACCCCGCTGACGTACCCCTTCCGCACCGGCGACGAACTCCTGCGGCTCTCCCGCGAGACCGGTCTGTCCATCTCCTCGCTGATGCTGGAGAACGAGAAGGCCTGGCGCAGTGAGGACGAGATCCGGGCCGGGCTCCTGGAGATCTGGGAGGTCATGCGCGCCTGCGTCGCGCGCGGCATGTCCCAGGAGGGCCTGCTCCCGGGCGGCCTCAAGGTCCGCCGCCGCGCCGCCACCTCGGCCCGCCAGCTGCGCGCCGAGGGCGACCCGCTGGCGCACGCCATGGAGTGGATCACCCTCTACGCGATGGCCGTCAACGAGGAGAACGCCGCCGGGGGCCGGGTGGTGACCGCCCCCACCAACGGCGCCGCCGGGATCATCCCCGCGGTCCTGCACTACTACGTGAACTTCGTGCCCAACGCCGACGAGGACGGCGTGGTGCGCTTCCTGCTCGCCGCGGGCGCCATCGGCATGCTCTTCAAGGAGAACGCCTCCATCTCCGGCGCCGAGGTCGGCTGCCAGGGCGAGGTCGGCTCCGCCTGCTCGATGGCCGCGGGCGCCCTCGCCGAGGTCCTCGGCGGCAGCCCCAGCCAGGTGGAGAACGCCGCCGAGATCGGCATGGAGCACAACCTCGGCCTGACCTGCGACCCCGTGGGCGGCCTGGTCCAGATCCCCTGCATCGAGCGCAACGGCATGGCCGCGGTGAAGGCGGTCACCGCCGCCAAGATGTCCATGCGCGGCGACGGCAGCCACCTCGTCTCCCTCGACAAGGTGATCAAGACCATGAAGGACACCGGCGCCGACATGAGCGTCAAGTACAAGGAGACGGCGCGGGGCGGGCTCGCGGTGAACATCATCGAGTGCTAGGCGAGGGGCCCCGACCGGCGCGTTCGTACCTGTCGGCGCTGTCCGGGCCTTCTCTGCCCACGCGGCGGAAGGTCCCTGGAACCTCCCTGGGGCAGACGTGGGAGTCCCTGAGAAGTCCCTGGGACATCTCCCTGGAAGGGGCTTTCGACCTGCGGGGTCGCGGCATGTGGTCAACGCCGGATGTGCCGCTCACCCACGGGCTGATGTATCAATTCGATCCCCTGCTCCCACTCAAGGGGTAGCTTTCGATACATGAACGCCGCGGGAAACCCGCGCTTGGAGCAGCGGCTGGCCGGCCTCTCCCCCGCCTTCACAGCGGCGCAGGCACGACAGGCCCTGCTCTCCCCGCGCGATCTGGCGCACGTGGTCACGGAGGGGGAGATGGGCGAACTGTCCCGTGGGGTGTACCGGCGGGCAGGCGCCCCGGAGACGGCGCACGCGGATGTGCTGGCCGTGTGCGCACGGGCCCCGCGCGCCGTCGTGTGCGGTGAGAGCGCCCTGGCCCTGCATGAGCTGATCGACGACATCCCCGCAGCAGTACACATCGCCGTGCCGCGCGGTTCACGCCGCCCGACGATCTCCTGCCCGCCGACCGTGGTGGCGCAGTACGCCGCCAGGACCTTCGCCCTCGGTGTCGAACGGTTCGAAGCAGCTCCGGGGGAGACCGTCCCCCTGTACGGCGCGGCCCGCAGCGTCGTCGACGCGATGCGCCACCGCGGCCGCCTCGGCGAGACCCTCGCCCTGTCCGCGCTCGGCCGCCACCTGCGCCGGAGCGGACGCGGCGGGGTCGGCGAACTCCAGCACCTCGCACGTGAGTTGGACGCCCTCTCCGTCGTCCGCCCCGCCGTAGAGGCGGTGCTCGCCTGATGGCCGAGCCCACCCGCGACACCACCGCCGGCCGCGTCTGCAACGACCTGTGCAACCCGGCACGCCGCACCAGCCGGTCCACGGACGCGGTCATGGTCGGGTACGTCCTCGAACGGTTCCGCTACCGCCTGGTCTCGTCGCCCCCGGGCCGGGAGCACTTCGTCCTCGAAGGTGGCCTGCTGCCCGCCCAGTTCGGCGCACGCCGAATGACCCGGGACCTCGGCATCCTCGGTCGATCTTTCCCAGGCACAGGAACAGAGACCATCCACAGCATCGCGGCCACCGCCGAAGCACACCGGAGGCACCGCCTGAAGCCCGGCGAGAAGCACCACCAGACGAGAGGGAGGAACGGGACGCGATGACGCAGCAGCCGGTCGTCAGCACCGCGTACGGATCCGTGCGCGGGACCCTGGCCGAGGGGGAGGTCGCCGCCTTCAAGGGGATCCCCTTCGCGGCGCCCCCGGTCGGCGCCCTCCGCTTCCGGCCGCCGCGGCCGCCCGCTCGGTGGGGCGGTGTGCGGGAGGCCGAGGCGTACGGGCCGACCGCGCCGAAGGCCCCGTACGCGCCGCCCCTGGACGCGCTGCTGCCCGAGGTGGACATCCCGGGTGACGACTGCCTGAACCTCAATGTCTGGACCCCGGACACCGGTGGGCGGCTGCCGGTGATGGTGTGGGTGCACGGCGGCGGCTTCGTCAACGGCTCCGGGTCGGCACCCGTCTACGACGGCACCCGCTTCGCGCGTCACGGGGTCGTCCTGGTCACCCTCAACTACCGTCTGGGCGCGGACGGTTTCCTGTATCTCGGGGACGGGGCGAGTCCCAATCTCGGGCTCCTGGACCAGATCGCCGCCCTGGAGTGGGTGGCCGGGAACATCGCCGCCTTCGGCGGGGACCCGGACAGGGTCACCGTCTTCGGGGAGTCCGCCGGTGCCATGAGCATCGGCGCCCTGCTCGCGGCGGACCGCGCCGCCGGACTCTTCCACCGGGCGGTCCTGCAGAGCGGCGCCGCCCACCATGTGCTCACCCCGGCCACCGCCCAGCGCCTCGGCCGGCACCTGGCCGAACTCCTCGGGGTGGAGCCCACCCGGCGGGCGCTCGCGGCCGTACCGACCGGCGAACTCGTGCTGGCACAGCGGGAGTTGCGGGGCGTGACCCTCGCCGACCCGGACCGCTGGGGCGAGGCGGCGCTCCACCTCATGCCCTTCGAACCGGTCGTCGACGGCGAACTGCTCCCCACCGCGCCCCATGCCGCGATCGCCGCGGGCGCCGGTGCCGGGGTCGACCTCCTGCTCGGCTCCAACAGCGACGAGTTCCGCCTCTTCCTCACCCCGAGCGGCGCCCTCGACCAGGTCACCGACGCCGCCCTGCACCGCGCCACCGCCGCCTACGGCCTGGACCCCGAAGAGGCCCTGACGGTCTACCGCGCCGCCCGCCCCGGTGCCGCCCCCGGCGAACTGCTGGCCGCGGTCGCCACCGACTGGTTCTACCGGATCCCCGCCGTCCGCCTCGCCGAGGCCCACACCGCGCAGCGGGCCGCCTCGACCCACCTGTACGAGTTCGCCTGGCAGCCCCCGACCTACGGCGGCCGCCTGGGCGCCTGCCACGCCGCCGAGATCCCCTTCGTCTTCGACAACCTCCACGAGGGCTCCTTCGCCGGGCTCCTCGGCACCGAGCCGCCGGGGCAGCTCGCCGAGGCCATGCACCGCGCCTGGGTCTCCTTCGCCACCACCGGCGATCCCGGCTGGGCGCCCTACGACACCACCACCCGCCCGGTGATGCGCTTCGACACCGCGCCGGAGCTCGTCCACGACCCGCGCGGCGCGGAGCGCGCCCTGTGGGAGGGCCGCCGCTGAACGGACAACCGCGCCTGGCGGAAGGCCAGTTCACCCGCGGGCTACGGCCACAGCAGGTGGCGCTCCCAGGGGTGGTGGCGGTCCGGGCGCTCGTAGCGCAGGCGCTTGTGGAGGCGGTCCTCGGCCGCCTGCCAGAACTCGATCCGGGCCGGGACGAGGGTGTGCAGCGTCCACTCCGGGCTGACCAGGGCGGGGTCCGCCGCGATGCGGGCCAGCGCCGCACGGAAGGCGCGGTCGCGTTCCCCGGCGCTCTCCAGGTGCTCGCTCTGGCGGCCCAGGAGCACCTCGGCGCGGGCCGAGGGCGCGCGGGCGAGCAGATCGGCGGCGCTCTGCCCGGCGGAGGCGGGTGCGACCGTGCCGCGCACCCGTACCTGGCGGGCCTGCCGCGGCCAGTAGAAGGTGAGCGCGGCGCGAGGACGCTCGGTCAGCTGGCGGCCCTTGGGGCTGTGGGCGTGCACGGCGAACTGCCAGCCCTCGGCGTCCACGTTCTTGAGGATGAGCACCCGGGCGTCCGGGCCGCCGTCCTCGCCGACCGTCGACAGCGTCATCGCGTGCGCCTCCGGCACACCCGCGGCGACCGCCTCCCGCAGCCACCCGAGGAACAGCTCGACGGGATCTTCCGGGGCGCGGGAGGGGTCGAAGTCGGCCGGCGGCCCCGCGAACACCGGCAGGCCGCGCAGCCAGTCACGTACCGAGGGGGGCTCGTCGGCGCCGTCCTGCGCGGCGGGGCGGTGGCCGGTCCGCGCGGGGGCGGTCGGGTTGTCTTCCATGGGGCACGGTCTCCTTCACTGGGGTTCACCGGAGCGGCGATCGCGCTGCGGTGGCTCTTCCTCGGGTCGTCTTCGGGTGGGCGCCGCGGGGTCCCTCACTCCGTCCGGGCGCAGTGCGCGGCCAGGCGCAGGCTCTCGCCGACCGCGTGGGGGATGTCGTCGACCGGGAACAGGACGTGGCGTACGGTGCGTTCGGCGTCGGCGACCAGGGCCAGGCGCTTGTGGCGCAGGCGGCCCGCGCCCTGGAACATCGGCAGCCGCAGCGCCGTCGCACAGCGGTGGCCGGCGTCGGAGAGCAGCGGGTACGGGATCTGCTCGGTGCGGGCGAACTCCGCCTGTTCGTGGGCGAGTTGGGTGCTGATGCCGCGCAGGGCCAGGCCCGCCCGCCGGAAGTCGGGCCAGGCGTCACGGAAGAGCCGGGTCTGCGCCGTGCAGCCGACGGCGCCGGGTATCGGCGGCTCACCCCAGTCGACGCCCGTGCCGGGGTAGGTGAACAGCACGGTGGCGGCGGCGTCCGGGGCGAGCAGGGGCAGCTCCGGGCCCCGGCTGCCGGGCAGGTGGAGTCCCTCGGGCAGGCGGGTGCCGACCAGGGCGTGCACGCGCGCCCGCTCGGCGCCGTCCTCGGCCGCGGTCGCGGTGAGCCCGCCGTCGCCGAGCACCCACCGGTCGCCCCAGTCCTGCATCGCGGCCAGCACCGGCAGCAGCGCGGCTCCGGCGTCGGTGAGCAGGTACTCGTAGCGGACCGGGCGCCGCTGGTAGAGGCCCCGCCGCAGCACCCCCTGGGCGACGAGCCGTCCGAGCCGCTCGGTGAGCACCTTGCGGGACAGGCCGAGCTCGGCGGCCAGCGCGTCGAAGCGGACCCGCCCGCGGGCGATCTCCCGCAGCACCAGGACGTTCCACCAGTCCCCCAGGACCAGGGCGGCCTGGGCGATGCCGCAGTTCTCGTCGGCGTTGTGCATCCTCATGCCCCCATAGTAAGTTCCTTTTCGGGACTCACTATGTTTCTCACTGAAACTTATCGCCTGCCCTCGGGCGGGCCCAGCGTGGGGAGTTGCACCGTGACCGCCATCAGCCGCGTCATCGCCCGGGAGATCATCGACAGCCGGGGCAACCCGACGGTGGAGGTCGACGTGGAGCTGAGGGACGGCTCACTCGGCCGCGCGGCCGTGCCCTCGGGCGCGTCCACCGGCGCGCGGGAGGCCGTCGAACTCCGCGACGGCGACGCGGCACGCTTCCACGGCAAGGGCGTACGGCAGGCTGTGGACGCGGTGAACGAGAGCATCGCGGACGCCGTCGTCGGACTCGACGCCGAGGGCCAGGCCGCCGTCGACCACACCATGATCGAGCTGGACGGTACGGACACCAAGGCGCGGCTCGGCGCCAACGCCCTGCTCGGCGTCTCCCTGGCCACCGCCAAGGCGGCCGCGGCCGCCCACCGGCTGCCGCTCTACCGCTACCTCGGCGGGGTCGACGCCCGGCTGCTTCCGGTGCCGATGATGAACATCGTCAACGGCGGCGCCCACGCCGACAATCCGCTGGACTTCCAGGAGTTCATGATCGCCCCGATCGGCGCGGCGAGCTTCGCCGAGGCGGTCCGCATGGGCTCGGAGGTCTTCCACACCCTGCGCCGGGACCTGCTCGACGCGGGCCACCACGTCAACGTCGGCGACGAGGGCGGCTTCGCACCCGAACTGCGCACCGCCGACGAGGCCTTGGACCTCGTGGTGCGCGCCGTCGAGCGCTCCGGCTACCAGCCCGGCACCGACCTCACCCTCGTCATGGACCCGGCGAGCTCGGAGTTCTTCCGCGACGGCGTCTACGACTACCGGGGCGAGGGCGTCCGCCGCACCCCCGCCGAGCACGCCGACTACCTCGCCGGGCTGGTCGACCGCTACCCCGTCGCCTCCCTGGAGGACCCGATGGCCGAGGACGACCACGCGGGCTGGCAGGCCCTCACCGCCCGGCTGGGCGAGCGCTGCCAGCTCACCGGCGACGACGTCTTCTGCACCAGCGAGACCCTGCTGCGCGCGGGCATCCGCGACGGTGTCGCCAACTCCGTGCTGGTGAAGGTGAATCAGATCGGCACCCTGACGGAGACCCTGGCCACCGTGTCCACCGCCCACCGCGCCGGCTACACCGTCGTCATGTCCCACCGCTCCGGCGAGACCGAGGACACCACCATCGCCGACCTGGCCGTCGCCACCGGCTGCGGCCAGATCAAGACCGGCTCGCTCTCCCGCTCCGACCGCACCGCCAAGTACAACCAACTCGTGCGCATCGAGGAGGAGTTGGGCTCCCAGGCGCGTTACGCGGGCCGCGCGGCCCTCGGCCTGCGCCGCTGACACCGGCAGCTCCGCCGAACCGGCACCTCCCCCAACTCCCCCACCGGCACCGGCCCTTCCGCCCGCCCGGTCAGGCCCAGGCGGCATAGCCCCCGTCCACCCGGATGGCGTCGACACCGCTGACATGCCGGGCCCCGCACCGGTCCTGGGGCAGGACGAGCTGCGGGCCCCACCGGTCGAGCGGGCTGCTGTCGATGCTGAGCGCGAGCAGGACGGGAGCACCGGCGAAGTCCGGGTCGATCTCCGCCCAGGACAGCAGCGCGTGGTGGCCGTCCGTGCCGGAGACGGCGATCAGGAAGCGCAGGCGGTCCTTGCGGCGGACGGGGTCGAAGGCGGGTGCGGCGCCCGACAGGACCTCGTGCAGCAGCGGCCCCTCGAAGCGGTGGTGGCGTACGCCGCTGGTGGCGCACTCGAAGCTGACCCGCGCCCGGTGCTGCGGCCAGGCGCGCAGGTGGCGCACGGTCAGCCGGGCCGGGTGCGCGAGGTCGCCGGTCAGCGCGAGTTCCGCGACCGGATGAGAAGCGCGTTCCGCGAGGGACTCACTCACTGGCCATCAACTCCCCGGTGTAGGTACCCGGGCAGAGACCCCGCGAAAACGCACATGCCGGGCACAACCCGCTCTCGTCCCGCTCCTGCGAGGGCGGAGGGGCCTTCTCCCCGGCAGGTGCGACAGTTCACCCGAATCGGCCCCCCACCTCGTACAACCCCCCGGGCCGGACAGGGGTCTTGCCCCTGCGGGACGAAGATCCTTCCCCGCTTCCGCATCCCCGCGGGGGTGCGGAACCCGCCCCTCGCAGAGCCGCGGATCCGGTCTCCGCGACCGCCTGCCCCCGACAGAGAAGGAACCATGCGCCACCGCCACCACGCCGCCCCCGTCCTCGCCGTCACCCTCGCCGCGGGACTGCTCGCCGCGCTGCCCGCGCACGCCGCGCCCGCGCCCGCTCCCCGCGGCCAGAGCGATGTGAACGGGGACGGCTACGGCGACCTCGTGACCGCCTCCGAAGCCGCGGTGGCCGGGGCCCCGGCGGCCGGGGCGGTCGTCGTGCACACCGGTGGCTCCGGCGGGATCGCGTCCGGCAGAAGACAGATCGTCACCCAGGACTCGCCCGGGGTCCCCGGCGCCCCGGAGGAGAACGACCAGTTCGGCTCGGCGCTCGCCACCGGGGATCTGAACGGGGACGGCTTCACCGATGTCGTCGCCGGGACCCCGCACGAGAAGGTCGGCGAGGACGTGGACGGCGGCACCGTCGCCGTGCTGTGGGGGTCCAGGTCCGGGATCACCGGCGGTACGACGCTGCCCGACCCGGCTCCCGAGGCGCACGACCGCTACGGCAGCCGCGTGGCCCTCGGCGACTTCGACGGCGACGGGCGGCCCGAGCTCGCGGTCGGCTCCGCCGGTGGCGATGTGTGGATCTTCGACGGCGTCACCGCGGCGGGAGCCGAGGGGCGCCGGGAGCTCACGACCGATATCGCACCGGACAGTGCGGAGTACTACCGCTCGCTCGCGGTCGGGGACTTCGACGCGGACGGCCGGGACGATCTCGTGGTGGGCGGCCGCTACGACAAGGACGGCACCTACGACGGGGCGTCGCTGGTCTACCCCGGCGCCTCCGGTGCGTACACCGCCCTGCCGGACGAGGCGCACGCGGCCGTCACGGGCGACTTCGACGGGGACGGGCGGGACGACCTGCTCCTCGGCTCCCCCGACGGCAACAAGGTGACCGCCTACGCGGGCGGCCCCGGGGGCCTGAGGCCCACCCGGGGCCGGGCCCTCACCCAGGACAGCCCCGGGGTCCCCGGTGCCACCGAGCCCGAGGACGCCTTCGGCGAGGCGGTCGCGGCGGGCGACGTGGACGGCGACGGCTACGACGACGCGGCCGTCGGCGCGGAGTTCGAGACCGTCGGCGCGGTACCCAACACCGGCGAGGTCGTGCTGCTGCGCGGCTCGGCCCAGGGCCTCACCGGCACCGGGGCGCAGGTCGTGCACCAGGACACCGGGGGCGTCCCGGGCGCCAACGAGGCCTACGACCGCTTCGGTTCCGCCGTGCGGCTGACCGACACCGACCGGGACGGCCGCGCCGACCTGGCCGCCGCCGCACCCATGGAGAACACGAGCAACGGGGCGCTGTGGAGCCTGCGGGGCTCCGCGCAGGGCGTGGGGACCTCGGGCGCGGTCAGCTTCTCGGCGGCCACCGCGGGGATCTCGAAGGAGCCGTACACCTACTTCGGCCGGTCCATGCCGACGAGCACGCACGGTTCCTGACCGGCTCGCCGTACGGCGCGTCCGCCCCCGCCCTGCGGCCCGTTCACGCGGTCACCGGGCAGGGGGCGCGGGCGTGAGGTGCGGGGCCGGGGGCAGCGGGGCCTGCGGCTCGGGGGCGGCGCGGAAGGCCTCGATCACGTAGGCGGCGAACCGGCGGGAGGCCGCGAGCCGTTCGGCGGCCGGGGTGTCCTGGAGGCCCCGGTGGGCCAGGAGCATCAGGACCAGGTCGTCGACGACGAAGCCGGGGCGCAGCCGGCCGGACTCCTGGGCGCGGCGGGCCAGTTCGGCGATGGCGCGCACCGTCCGCTCCCGGTCGGCGGCGAAGTCCCGCGCCTCGGGGAAGGCCGACAGGAAGGCGTCGGCGAACCCCCGGCTGCGGGCGTGGAGTTCGCAGATCCGCTCGATCAGAGCGCAGAAGCCCCGCCAGGGATCGGTGTCCGCCAGGGCCTCGTGGACGACGGTCCGGCAGGCCCGCCGCTGCTCGGCGAAGGCCGCCGTGATCAGCTCCCGCTTGGTCGGGAAGTGC
The DNA here is from genome assembly GCF_025643355.1 of Streptomyces sp. SCSIO ZS0520. Lineage (NCBI taxonomy): Bacteria > Bacillati > Actinomycetota > Actinomycetes > Kitasatosporales > Streptomycetaceae > Streptomyces > Streptomyces sp. SCSIO ZS0520. The sequence continues at coordinate 1,988,749 of NZ_CP092644.1, forward strand.
CGGTACAGCGTGGCGGGGCCGACCCCGGCGTGCCGGGCGACCTCGCGGAGGGGCGCGTCCAGGCCCTCCGCCCCGAAGACCGCGCGGGCGGCTTCCAGGACGCGGGCCCGGTTCTCGCGGGCGTCGGAGCGCGGGGAGTGAGGCAATCGGCCGGTCATCGCCTCTCACTTTAACCAGGCGGACGGGGGCGTCCGTTACGGTCCGACGACGGGGCCGCCCCGCCGCCGCCCGCCTGCGACAGGGCGCCTGTGGGAGCCGGCGGCCCCATCACGTCCGTGCCCGTGAGAGGCCGAGGAGCCGCGATGAAAGCCGTTGTGATCAGCAGGTTCGGGGACCCGGACGGTCTGGAGGTCGTCGACCGGCCGGTGCCCGAACCGGCGCCGGGGCAGCTGCTGATCGCGCCGGAGGCCATCGGGGTGGGCGGCGTGGACGCCGTGATCCGCCGGGGGACGCTCGGCGCCTACGGCTTCCGGGAGGGCCATCTCCTCGGCAGCGAGGTCGCGGGAAGGGTCACCGCGGTGGGAGCCGGGGTGGACGCCTCCTGGATCGGCCGCCGGGTGTGGGCCTTCACCGGGCTCTCCGGCGGGTACGCCGAGCGGGCACTCGCCGCGGTCGAGGACGTCACCGCCCTCCCGGACGGCCTGACCGGCGCCGCGGCGGTGACCCTGGGCGGCTCCGGAGTGGTGGCCCACTTCGCCCTGGAGCGCGCCCTTCTGGCGCCCGGCGAGAGCGTGCTCGTACGCGGTGCGGCGGGCAGCATCGGCATCGCGGCGGTCCAGCTCGCCGCCAAGGCCGGGGCGGGCGCGGTGGCCGTCACCACCTCCTCCGCGGAGCGCGGCGCCCGCCTGCGTGAGCTGGGCGCGAGCCATGTCCTGGACCGCTCCGGCGCAGGCGGCGGGCCGCAGGCGCCCACCGGCTTCGACGTGGTGATCGATATGGTGGCGGGCCCTCAACTGCCCCTGTTCCTGGACAAGTTGAACCCCAACGGGCGGTTCCTGGCGGTCGGCGTGGTCGGCGGGCAGCCCCCGGCGGACTTCGGCCTGCGGCTGAGGGACCGCTTCCGCAGCTCGCTCTCCTTCGCCACCTTCAGCTCCGACACCGTCCCCGGCGCGGACCGGGGCGCCGTACGGTCCTCCCAGTTCGCCGACGCCGCACGGGGGAGCCTGCGCACGGTCGTCCACGAGGTGCTGCCGCTGGATGGGGCGGCCGCGGCCCACCGGATGATGGACGCGGGCGAGGTCTTCGGCCGGGTGGTGCTCGTCCCCTGAGGACGGGGGCGGGACGTCTGCGGACGAGCCGCGGAGTCGTCCAGCGCCGGGCGCGCCGCCTCAGCCCGAGGGCTCGGACTCCGTCTCGGGGGACCGCTGCCGGGGGATCAGCGCCTCGGCGTAGCGGGACACCCCTCGGGAGGTGCGCGGCGCCGGTCCGAAGGTTCCGCTGGCGATCCGCGCCGGGGGCCGGCCGCCGGGCCGCCGGTCGTTCGCGGGTAACTCCCCGGAGGGAGTGGGGGATTCCGTCGCACTGGTCACATGCAGATCTTGGGGGTGTCGGACACCGTGGTCAAGACCGGGTGGGCGGCGTCCGATCCGGTTCGGGACAAGCTCCTGTATTCGTGAGGGACCACCCCAGAAGCAGCTGTTCAGGGCGAAGGGAACCGGGGCCGGGCCGCGGAATCGAGGGGCCTCGCGCACCGTCCGAGGGGTCGGGGCGTCCGCTCGGGGCCGGGTCGGCGCACGCGCGGGCCGGTGCCTGCCCTGCGGGCCCCGGGCCCGGACGCGGCAGCCGCCTCAGGCGGTACGGGAGCGCTTCTCGCGCTTGGGTGCGGTGCGTTCCGGTACCTGGATCTCGCGTTCGGCGCCGGGGGTGCCCTCGGCCAGCTCCCGGCTGCGCTCCCGCTCGGCGTTGAACTCGGCGCCGAGCAGGACGGCGAGGTTCGTGATCCACAGCCAGACCAGGAAGACGATGACGCCGCCGAGCGCCCCGTAGGTCTTGTTGTACGAGCCGAAGTGGGCGGCGTAGAAGGCGAAGCCGACCGAGGCGATCAGCCAGAGGACGAGGGCGAGGACGGCGCCCGGCACCACGGACTTCAGGCCGCGCAGGCGGGCGTTGGGCGCGGCGTAGTAGAGCAGGGCGAACATGAGCACGACGACCAGGAGCAGCACCGGCCACTTCGCCCAGTTCCACGCCGTCACCGCGGCGTCGCCCGCGCCGACGGTCGAGCCGACCTCCTCGGCGAGCGGCCCGCTGACCACCAGGGCGACGAGCACCAGGGCCTGGAGCAGGACGAGGACCAGCGTCACCAGCATCTGGAGGGGGCGCAGCTTGAGGAAGGGCCGGCCCTCCTCGACCTCGTAGATGCGGTTGGCGGCGCGCATGAAGGCACCGATGTAGCCGGAGGCGGTCCACAGCGCGGAGACCAGACCGACGATCAGGAGGACGGGGCCGGTGCTCCCGCCGTTCGCGAGCTGGTCGATCGGCCCCTTGAAGGTGTTCACCGCGGAGTCCGGGCCGACCTTGCTGATCAGGTCGGTGGCCTTCTCGACCAGGGTCTTCGGGTCCATGACCACGCTGACCAGAGCCACCAGGGCGATCAGCGCCGGAAAGATGGAGAGGACCGCGTAGTAGGTCAGGGCGGCCGCGGAATCCGCGAGGTTGTCCTCCTTGAACTCGGCCAGGGTCCGCTTGAGGGTCGCGCCGAGTCCCCCGCGGCGCTTGTGCGGCGGTCCCTGCGGGCTCCGGCCGCTGCGCTTCTGCTCGTCCGCGCCGGGCCCGTCGGCCTCCTCGCGAGCGCGCACCCGTTCCTCGCGAGCGCGCTCCCGCGGCCCCTCGCCCTCGGCGTGTGCAGGAGACATGAGCACCTCTCTCTTCGGCCTCCGCGTGCCGGGTCCGGCCCGCAGGGCATCGCTGCCCCGGGTGCCCGGGAGCGGCACGGCCAATCCCCGGAAAGCGAGAAGCCGGGGGCGGCCCGCTGCCCGGAGGGCCGAGCGCCCCTCGGCGGCAGGCGACGTGGACGGCGGAACCGTCACCCCACTGTCCTACGGGACCGCGAGCGGCGCCTGCGCTGAGCCGCCGCGCGCCCGCGTACGGGTGACGGACAGCGAGAACTCCGCCCGCGGGAAATCCGCGGGCGGAGTCGGGTGGAGACGGAAGGCGAGCCGGTGTCCCGGACCGTCAGTCCTCGTGGGTGACGCTCACCTCGTGCATCTCGACCTCGCCGTAGTTGTCCTCGCTGCACGGGGAGGAGTTCTCGCAGCGGGCCTGGGTGTAGGCGCCCGCCTTGAAGTAGTTGCTGGAGTCGGAGGATTCGAGGGTGGTCTCCAGCTCACCGTTGAAGTACACCTCGATCTCACCGTCCTCCACGACGTAGCCGAACTCGAAGACCGTGCCCAGCTCGTAGTCGTCGGTGATCAGGTGGTGGTGGGTGGTGTCCCCCTCGGTGACGTAGAGCTTGGAGCCCTCCAGGCGCAGGGCGGTGACATCGTCGTCGCCGCCGTGGATCTGGGCGCCGACCACGTGCGGCTTGTCCTCCGGCAGGTGGGTGAAGGCCTCCCGGACCGTCAGGGTGTGCCTGCCGGAGGTCGAGGACCACTCGATCTCGTCCTCGCCGTCGCTCTCCATCTCGCGCAGTTCCGTACGGGGGTTGCTCGAACCCCCGGTGGTGACCCCGTTGACCGGGGCGCGGAAGCGGACCGCGTCCCCGGAGTCGGCGACCTTGAAGTAGGGGTCCTTGACGTAGTCGTCGAGCTCGGGCTGGAAGATCTCGGTCGGGTCCTCCTCCTCGCCGATGGGCAGCGTCAGCTTCCAGTTGCCGAGCTCCAGCACCTCGGACGGCAGCGCGGCCCGCTGGCCCCCGGCGCCGGACTGCGTACCGGTGGCCTGGGCGGAGCCCGGCGCGAGGAGCGCCGCCACGACCACGGCGAGCGGGACGGCGGCCGCCAGGGAGCGCCGGGCGCGGGCGCCGGTACGGGACGAACGGATCTCTGTCACGGGAGTGAACCTCCGTAGGGGAAGGGCGAGTTCACCGGTACCGCCGGGAGCCCCCGCCGGTACCTGCGGCATGTCGCGGGTGACCGTAGAGGGGGTGCGACGGGGAGGGTCCCGCCGGGTGGGGGCTAGGGGGCCGCGGAAGGGGGCTAGCGGGTCTCCGGCCAGTCGAGGTCGTCGTCGAGGAGGCTCAGGTCCGGCGGCACCAGCGTGGTCGACTCCACCAGGCCCTTGAGCAGGTTGTGCAGGAGGCTGTTGTCGGAGGGGCGCTCCTCGGGCCGGTCGTGGATCAGGGGGTACCTGAAGCCGGTGCCGTGCAACCGGCGGCGCACGGCCTCCACCCGGTACTCGATCCGGCGGACGGTCCAGCCCGACTCCGGGCGCAGATAGGCGAGTTGCTCGGCGGCGCGGCCGTAGGTCAGGGGCCGCGGGTCGGGCTCGTACTCCAGGTAGTGGCGGCCGAGGACGACGAGGAGGAGCCGCTCGTCCTCGCCCAGCGCCCAGCGCTGCGGTTGCACGGTCTCGGCGCGGCGGCTGGCCACCGGTCCCCGGTCGTCGTGGTCGGCCACGTACAGCTCGACGAGGTGCTCCCGGTGGCCCGAGCCCTTCACGAACAGGGGGGTGTAGCCGGTGGCGAGCGGGATCGGCGCGGAGCTGCCGTGCATCATGCGCCCGCGCGGCAGCCGTACGAGCTGCTGCCCGGTGTTGCGCAGCCACCAGCTCCCGGCGCGGTACGTCAGTTCGCCGTGCTGCCGGCTCACCCACCGGTCGTCCACGCCGACGCCGAGGTCGGTGTCCGGTTTCTCACCGCGCCCGAAGCGGACGGTCAGACCGGGGGTGGGCGGGGCGGTGAGATCGCCGCTGAGCGTGCGGGCGTGCAGGGTGCCGGGCTCCCCCGGCGGGACCCCGCGCGCCAGGCTGTCCGAGCTGCTCATCGCCGTCTCCTCGCGCTCGTCGTACCGCCCGGGGGCGCTTGGGCCATGGTCCGTCCCGGGTCGCGTGACCCCTCCCGGAGGTCCGGGTGCAGGGCCCCGGGGGCGCCGGTCTCCGGGCCGCCTCCGCCGGGTCCGGCGCAGGATCATGCCACCGCTTCCGGACAGGCTTCCCCACGGTTTCGGCCAGGTACTCGACGGATTGAGACGTTGTCCCGGGAGCCGCCGCCGAGGACGGCAGCAAATGGGCCGGATACGGGGAGTGCGCTCGGCGGTACGCAGTACATTCGGTCCGCGTTCCGGGGGTGCCGAGGCGGGTTCCGGTCTTTCGTCGAGGGGAGTGCGGCTGTGCGTCGGGGGGAGAGGGTCGGCAAGTACCGGCTCACGAGCGGGCCGGTCGAAGGCGGCCAGGGAGCCGTCTGGTTCGCCGTCGACACGGAGCTCGGCCGCCCCGTCGTCCTCAAGCGCGCCCGGCTGGGGGACACCGGTCCCGGCAGCTTCGACCAGATGCTCGCCGAGGCCCGCGCACTGGCGAAGTTCAGCCATCCGCACGTGGTGACGCTCTACGACGCGGTCCGCACCGGCAAGGACGAGCGGGCCGCCTTCTGGCTGGTCCTGGAGCATGTGCAGGGCGGCAGTCTGGACGTCCCGCTGAAGCTGACCCCGCGGCTCGCCGGGGGCATCGGCGCGCAGATCGCGGGCGCGCTGGCCGCCCTGCACGCCAAGGGCCTGGTGCACTGCGACGTCAAGCCCGGCAACATCGTGATCACCGAGGACCGTACGGCGAAGCTGGCGGACTTCGGCGCCGCGCTCCGGGTGGACTCGCACACCACGATCACCCCCAACGGGCCGCTCAGCCTCACCCCCGCCTTCGCCGCCCCCGAGGCGATACGCGGCGCCCCGGAGCGCGCCTCCGACGTGTTCTCGCTCGGCGTCACCCTGTACCAGCTGATCACCGGGACCCCGCCGCTGCGCGGCCCCGGGCACGCGGTGCGCCTGGAGACGCTCAGCCCCCAACTCGGGCCGCTCACGGGGGTGCTCACCGCGATGCTGCAGCGCGACCCGGGGGCCCGGCCCTCCGCGGCCGCGGCACAGGGCTCGCTCACGGAGCTCACGGGCGGGCCCCGGGCACTCGCCGAGGACCACCGGCGCGAGCTCGACACCCTGCAACTCGCCCCGGCCACACGGCCGTTCACCACGACCGCGTCAGCGGGCCCGGCGCGGCCGACCGGGGCGTGGAGCCGGACCGCGCCCCTCCGGCGGCGGCCGCTCCTCGCCGCCGGTACCGCCGTGGCCGCGGCGCTCGCCGTCGCCGTACCGCTGCTGCTGATGCTGAACGGTGACGGCAAGGAGGCGCAGGAGGACGGGGCCGCCCCGACCACCGGCAGGCCGCCCGGCGCCGCCGCCTTCCTCGGGGACCACCGGACGGCCGACCCCTGCGGGCTGTTGGAGGTGCGGGGCTTCGACGCGTACGAGGAGGCTCTCCCGGACCGCGACCAGGGCAACTTCAACCGCTGCGACCTCCGGCTCCAGACGCACGGGGAGGATGTGGTGGACATCCGGGTGGAGTTCGACGAGGAGGGGCTGCCGGAGCAGGAGCGGCGGCGGACCGAGGGCGGGGTCACCGTGGTGGAACTCGCCGAGACCAGCAGCGAGTGCGAGCGGGTCCTGAAGGTGACCGAGTCGTCCGAGGAGGGCAGCGTGCGGATCACCGCGGTGGCGCGAGAGCCCGAGAAGCTCAGGCAGGAGCTGTGCGAGACCGCCGGTATCGCCACCGACTTCGCGGCCGGGGTGCTCGACGACGGCGGGGTCCCGCGGCGGAAGGCGGACTTCGACGACCGCTCGCTGGCCCTCATGGACGCCTGCGTGCTGCTCGACCAGCAGGTGCTGGAGAAGGACCCCGGGGTCAGCGTCGGGGAGCCGGAGGCCGGGTTCGGGGACTGGGCCTGCCAGTGGAAGTCCACCAGCGACATGGAGGTGGACCTCCAGTTCGACCAGGGCAAGTCGCCGCGGCGCCCAGGCATCGACGAGGTCAGGTACCGCGGACACACGGCCTTCGTCGAACCGGACCGCGAGGGCCCCCGGTCCTGCCACGTCGAGCTGGTCCACCGCACCTATCTGGGCGAGGGCCAGAGACGCGGCACCGAGCGGGTGGCGTTCACCGTCCAGCGGGCCCCCGAGAAGGTCGACCCCTGCAAGGTCGGCAAGGACCTGGCGAAGTCGGCCGCCGAGTCGCTCTCCTCCGCCTGAGGCGGTCCGGGCGCGTTCCGCCTTCCTCCGCATCCCGCCTTCCCGAAAGGCCCCGCGCCGCCGAGCGGAGCCTCCGCTTCCATCCGGCATCATGCTCCGCATGAGCCATAGGGAACATGCCGGTGCCGGGCACCGGGGCAAGCTGTCGCACCGGCTGGTGCCGATGACCGGGCGGGACCCGGACGAACCCGGGCGCTCCGCCTCGCCCCTGGAACTGCTCTTCGACCTGACCTTCGTGGTCGCGGTCGGCACCGCGGCGGCGCAATTCGCGGACCTGGTGGCCGAGAAGCACACCGGGGAGGCGATCGCCGCCTTCGTGCTCGCGATGTTCGCGATCAGTGTGGCGTGGATCAGCTTCAGCTGGTTCTCCTCCGCCTTCGCCACCGACGACTGGCTCTACCGCGCCCTGACGATGCTGCAGATGATCGGCGTCGTCGTCTTCTCGCTCGGCATCCCGGCGATGTTCCACTCGGTGGCCGAGGGCGAGCACCTCGAACTGCGGGCCATGGTGATCGGCTATGTCGTGATGCGGATCGCGATGGTGCTCCAGTGGTGGCGGGCGGCCCGGGAGTCGCCGCCCTTCCACGACGTGGGGATGGCCGGGATCCGCTGGACCGTGCTCGCCCAGGCCGGGTGGGTGGTGGTCGGCTTCGTGGACCTGCCCTCGGCCGCCGTGTTCGCCGCCATCGGCGCGCTCGGGCTCCTGGAGCTGGGGCTGCCGGTGCTCACCCAGGGCGGCGCGGGCGGGACGCCCTGGCATCCGCACCATGTCGCCGAGCGGTACGGCCTGTTCGCCCTCATCACCCTCGGCGAGGGCGTGGTCGGCACCGTCGCCTCCTCCGGCGATCTGCTCGGCGGCGGCGACGGGACGCACTGGACGCGGAACGCCGTCGCGGTCGTCGTCGCCGGGGTCGGGCTGACCTTCGGCATGTGGTGGGTGTACTTCAGCACCCCCTTCGGCGACATCCTGGTCCACCGCCGCGCCCGCGGCTACCTCTTCGGGTACGGGCACATCCCGCTGTTCATCGGGGTGGCCGGCGCCGGGGCGGGACTGCACGTGGCCGGCCTGTACCTGGAGCACCACACGGAGATCGGCGAGACCGCAGTCGTCCTCTCGCTCGCCCTCCCGGTCGGCCTCTATCTGCTGATGATCTACCTCCTGCACACCCTGCTGCTCTCCGCGGCGGACCGCTTCCACCTGCTCCTCATCTCGCTCACCCTCGCGGTCCTCGCCGCGGCGGTGCTCCTCGCCGCCGCCGGGGTGGCGCTCGCGGTCTGCCTGCTCGTGGTGATGCTCGCCCCGTTCGCCACCGTGATCGGCTACGAGACGATCGGCCACCGGCACCAGCGGCAGATGCTCGACGACCTGGCGTCGGGGGCCCGCTGACCGCGACGGGACACCTCCTCGTCCGCCCCCGCTCCCCGCACCGCCCGGGCACCCCCGCGTCACCCAAAGTCCAAGTGTTGCCGCCGCTGCGTCCATGTCCGCGGCCGGGCGGCGGGTGCACTCTGCCGTAAGGATCCGGACAGCGGGCCGTGGGATCCGGACCGCCCGCGGGTCCGCCCGGACCGGCCCGGCCTTGCCGGGGTCCGTCCGCCCGCGGCAGCGGCGCGCGGGCCCCGAAGCCCCCGAAGCCCCCCGAAGACGAGGAGTCCCCCGTGTCAGCTCCCCGAAGAAGATGGGCCGGCGCGTTCGCCGCCGCGGCCCTCGCGGTGACCGCGGGCGGCGCCGCGGTGACGGCCCCGGCCGCCGCGGCACCGCCCGCGCCCGCCGAACCCGCCGCGGCCAAGGCCTCGTACACCGTGTCCGTCGGGGCGAAGGGCTCCTGGACCCATCCCGACGACACCCCGGCCGGTACCTATATCGACAAGGACGGCACCTTCTACTACCAGCAGGCCCACGCGCTCTACTCGGCCTCGGACTCCCGCACGTGGGACTTCTTCACCGGCACCGACTTCGACAGCGCCACCCGCTCCGCCGCGATCAGCGACGCGGTGAATCCCGCCAACTCCGCGGACCGCAACAACGACACCACCTGGCGCTGCGACAACAGCCCGACCGGCAAGGAGTCCACCAAGGCCCCCTCCGGCTCGAACTACTCCCAGCGCAACTACTGCGACCTGGCCGGGGTGTGGGTGGACCCGGACACCGGGGACTGGTACGGCCTGGTGCACAACGAGTTCACCCCGCAGCCCTTCGGCGACGGACTGCACTACGACGCGATCGACTACGCCGTCTCGAAGGACCAGGGCAGGACCTGGAAGATCGAGGACCACGTGCTGACCTCGCCGTACAGCACCGAGCGCGGCGACGAGGCGGCCTTCCCCGAGCAGACCTACCACTACGGCGACGGCGACCCGCGGCTGTACGTGGACGCCGCCTCCGGCTACTTCTACGTCTACTACGGCTCCCGGATCGTGGAGAAGGGCGGCGGCTGGAAGGCCTTCCACGCCCATGTGGCCCGCGCCCCCATCGCGCAGAAGATGCGGCCCGACTCCTGGCAGAAGTGGTACGACGGGGCCTGGCAGGAGCCCGGAGTGGGCGGCCGGGAGAGCAATATGGTGCCGGTCGGCTCCGGGAGCGGCACCGGGTACACGCCCCCGTCCGGCGAGTACGACCCGGCGACCGAGGGCACGGTCGACGAGCAGGTCGCGGCGGGCAAGATGCCGGGCACCTCTCCGCTGTTCGTCATGGACATCACGTACAACGCGCATCTGGGCCTGTACCTCGGTGAGCCGCAGGCCGTCGACCAGAGCGGCAAGGCGCCGCAGCAGCTCTACGCCACCCGGGACCTCGCCACCCAGAAGTGGGAGCTGATCGGCGACACCGGGAGCCACACCAACGCCTCCTGGTACCGGTGGTTCCTCGACGGGGCGAACCGGACGAGCTCCTCGATCGTCGGCCGGGACTTCCGCTCGTACTGCTCCTTCGGCTGCTCGGGCGACTCCTCCGGCGAGTACGTCGACCTCCGTGTCGACTCCGCGGAGACCGCTTCGCCGGTGGAGTCCGGCGGCACCTACCGCATCGCGGGCGGCGGCGGCCGGGTCCTCGCCCAGGAGTCCGGCGGGAGCGCCACCACCTCGCTGGCCGCGGCTACCGGATCCGGCCTGGACGCCTGGGAGTTCACCGCCAACGGCGACGGCTCGTACCGCATCGCCAACTCCTCGACCGGGAAGCTGCTCGGCGTCGCCTCCGCCTCGCCGGGCACCCGGGCCTGGGGCACCGAGCCCACCGCCACGGCGGCCGGGTCGGGCGGTCCCGCCGTCGGCCAGCAGTGGTTCGTGCTCCCCGGGACCTCCGCCGAGGGCGGCGGCACCGGGACGTACCGCCTGGTGAACCGCTACAGCGGGCTGGTCCTCGGCCTCTCCGGCGAGGCGGGGCGGCTCGCCGAGACCACCCCGGTACGCACCTGGACCGACACCTCGGGCAGCGGCGTCGGCGGGGCGCGTACGGCCGCCGAGCAGACCCTGGAGCTGAGCCCGGTGCCGGGGTCCGGCTCGCTGAACGGCACCCGCACCCTGGCCGTCGGCGGCAAGGCCCTGGACGTCCCCGGGCACAGCAAGTCGCCCGGCACCCAGCTCACCACCTACGCGGCGGGCGGCGGCGAGAACCAGAAGTGGAAGTTCGCCCGGCAGTCCGACGGCGCGTACACGCTCACCGGCGCCGAGTCCGGGCTCTGCGCCGATGTGGACGGCGGTTCCGCCGCCGCGGGCGCCAAGGTGATCCAGTGGACCTGCACCGGCGGCGCCAACCAGCGCTGGCGTGCCGCGCGCCAGGCGGACGGCGGCTACACGCTGACCTCGGTGCACAGCGGGCTGCTGCTCACCACGGCCTCCGGGGCGGACGGCGCCCTGGTGACCCAGCGGGCCGGCAGCACCTCCGCACTCCAGCGGTGGAAGCTCGACTGAGCTGCCGAGCACGGGAGTTCATCCCTCCGGCCGAGCGCCGGGCCGCCGGGCGGAGGTCCCGGGGGTCCGGCGCTTCCGCGGGGTGGGGCGGGACCGGGGCGTACCGGTCCGCCGTCCTCCGGTCCGGCGTCCTCCGGTCCGTCCTCCTCCGGTCCGGCGGCCGGGCGTCCGGCCGCTCCGGTCCACCGGCCGGGCACCGGTGGGACGAGCGAGCGCGGGAGGCCGGGCGCGGGAGGCCGGACGCCGGAGCCCGGGCGATATCCTGGGGCACCCGCGGACGGGCACGAAGGGAACGCCACGGCGATGGGCCACCTGAAGCAGCAGCACGACCTCGGCTCCGGCAGGGAGCGGCTGCGCGACCAGGTCGCCCACGCGCTCCGGGCCGCGCTGATCTCCGGCGAACTGCGGCCCGGCCAGGTGTACTCCGCGCCGGTGCTCGCCGAGGACTTCGGGATCTCCGCCACCCCGGTCCGCGAGGCCATGCTCGACCTGGCGCGCGAGGGCCTGGTCGAACCGGTGCGCAACAAGGGCTTCCGGGTCACCGAGGTCGACGAGCGCGACCTCGACCAGTACACCGAGATCCGCGCCCTGATCGAGATCCCCACGGTCTGCGCGATCGCCGCCTCCGCCGCCCGCGAGCAACTGGAGGCGCTGCGACCGGTCGCCGAGGAGATCGTGGCGGCGGCCCGCGACCACGACCTGATCCGGTACCTGGAGGCGGACCGCCGCTTCCATCTCTCGCTGCTCGCCCTCGGCGGCAACGACCGCCTGGTGGAGACCGTCGGCGAACTGCGCAAGCGCTCCCGCCTGTACGGGCTCCGCGTGCTCGACGAGCGCGGCGAACTGCTCCCCTCGGCCGAGGAGCACCGCGAACTCCTCGACCTGATGCTGGCCCGCGACCTCGACGGCACCCGGGAGTGCATGACCCGCCACCTCGGCCATGTGCGCTCGCTGTGGGCGGACGAGCAGGGCCCCCGGGACCGGGCGGGCGTCTGAGCCGCCCCGCCCGTACCGGTACTCCTGCCGCAACCCCCGTCGCGGGCACGGCACTTCAGCCCTTGAGCGCCGCCATCCAGGCCTCGACCTCCTCGGCGCGGCGGGGCAGGGCGCCCGAGAGGTTCCGGTTGCCGTCCTCGGTGACCAGGATGTCGTCCTCGATACGGATCCCGATGCCCCGGTACTCCTCGGGCACCGTCAGGTCGTCCGCCTGGAAGTAGAGGCCGGGCTCCACGGTGAGCACCATGCCGGGCTCCAGGGTGCAGTCCACATAGGCCTCGGTCCGCGCCTCGGCGCAGTCGTGGACGTCGAGGCCGAGCATGTGGCCGGTGCCGGCGAGCGTCCAGCGGCGCTGCAGCCCGAGCCGGTACACCCGCTCCACGGGGCCCTCGACGATCCCCCACTCCACCAGCTTCCCGGCGAGGAAGCGCTGCGCCGCCTCGTGGAAGTCGCGGTAGGCGGCACCGGGCCTGACGGCGTCGATACCGGCCTGCTGCGCCTCGTACACCGCCTCGTAGAGGGTGCGCTGGAGCGGGGTGAAGCGGCCGCTGACCGGGAGGGTGCGGGTGACGTCGGCGGTGTAGAGGGTGCGGGTCTCCACCCCGGCGTCGAGGAGCAGCAGCTCGCCCTCGCGGACCGGGCCGTCGTTGCGGACCCAGTGCATGATCGTGGCGTGCGGTCCGGCGGCGCAGATGGAGCCGTAGCCGACGTCGTTGCCCTCGACCCGGGCACGCAGGAAGAAGGTGCCTTCGAGGTAGCGCTCCGAGGTGGCCTGCGCCTTGTCGAGCACCCGCACCACGTCCTCGAAGCCGCGGACGGTGGAGTCGCAGGCCTTCTGGAGCTCGCCGATCTCGAAGTCGTCCTTGACCAGGCGCAGTTCGGAGAGGAACTCCCGCAGCTCCTCGTCCCGTTCGGCGGTGGTCCGGCCGCCGAGGGCCGCCTCCACCCCGGCGTCGTAGCCGCGGACCACGCGCACCGGCTCCTCCCCGCGGGCGAGGTCCTCGCCGAGGGTGCCGATGTCCCGGCAGGGCAGTTCGTACAGCATGGCGGCCTCGTCCAGGCTGTGCCGGCGGCCGGTCCAGAGTTCGCCCCGGGCGGAGTCGAGCCAGAACTCGCCGTTCTCGCGGCTGGAGCGGGGCGGCAGGTAGAGGTGGGCCCGGTGGCCGCCGTCCTCGGCGGGCTTCAGTACGAGGACGCCGTCGAAGGTCTGGTCGCCGGTCAGGTGCACGTACTCGCTGGCGGCCCGGAAGGGGTAATCGCAGTCGTTGGAGCGGACCTTGAGGTTTCCGGCCGGGACGACGAGGCGCTCGCCGGGGTAGCGGGCGGACAGCGCCGCGCGGCGGCGGGCGGTGTGCCCGGCCTGCGGCAGCGGGGCGACGTCGCGCAGTTCGGTGTCGGCCCAGCCGGAGGCCATCAGCTCGGCCAACTCCGGTGAGACCTCCGGGTAGATCCGGTTCTTGCGGTTTCCGGCGACCGGAGCCCGGCCGGCCGCCGCGGTCGCGGATCCGGCGGGGGTGCGCTCGTCCGTCACGTCATGCCTCCTCGCATGGCCGCCGCTCCCGGTGGGGGGCGCGGCGGAACAGCAGTCACAGTGCAATGTCACATGCTATAGACCGCCACGGAGGCGGGAAAGGGACAGGCGGCCCGGTGCCGAGGAGCGCTGCTGCTCCTCGGCACCGGGCCGCCTGCGAACGTACGGAAGGGCTCGCCCCGCGGCCCCGGACGGGGCCGGGCCGATCCCGGACGGAGCCGGGGCGATCCCGGACGGGCCCTAGTGGTCGTCCCAGTGGCCGTCGTGGGCGGCGTGCCGGTGGCCGTCGTGCACATAGTCCACGTGGTCGCCGTGCGGGACCGCGACATGGCCGCAGCCCTCGCCGTGCGCGTGGTCGTGACCGCGGTGCTCCTGGTGGGCGCCGCGCTCGCACTCGTCCACATGGCCGTCGTGGCCGCGGTGCAGGTGCCCGTCGTGGGCGTAGTCGACATGGCCGTCGTGCGGCACGGCGACATGGCCGCAGCCCTCGCCGTGGGTGTGCTCGTGCCCGGGGTGGGTCGGGTGTTCCGCTGCTGTGGTCACCGTGGGTCAACTCCATGGGTCCGAAAGTTCTGGTTTGTCGCCCCTTGTCGAGGCTGGCACAGGCGGCCCGCACCGGCAAAGCAAGGCCCGGTCGCCGCGCCGGAGGGCGGCCGTACGGGGGCGGCGCAGCGGCCCGGGGATTGCGAGGTGTGTTCGGTACGTGACCGGAAGGCGTGCCCGCTCCCCCGGTCCGCCATGGTCCGCGCGGGGTCCCGTGACCCGCGGTGCCCCTGTGACGGCACGGTTACGGCTCGCCGGGGGTGGGCTCGCGCGTCGCTGGGAACACCCCAAGTAACGGGGAAAGAAGCCGAGTTCGCGGAGGGCAGGATGATCTACGGGGTCGATGTCAGCAGCCATCAGCCGACCGACTACAGCACCAAGGGACTCTCGTTCGTCTTCATCAAGTCGACCGAGGGCCGTTCCTACATCAATCCCAGGCTGGCCGGACAGACGAAGACCGCCCGGGACGCGGGCTGCCTCCTCGGCTTCTACCACTTCCTGTGGCCCGGCAACATCAAGGCGCAGGCCGAGTACTTCGTCGGCAAGACCCCGGAGAAGGCGGGTGACTTCCTCGCCTGCGACTGGGAGATGACCGGCAGCGGGACCTACGCCAGCAACGCGGAGAAGGACCAGTTCATCAAGGAGGTCCGCCGGCTGCGCCCGCACAACAAGGTGCTCCTGTACTGCAACCGGGAGTTCTGGCTCAACCGGGACACCACCTCGTACGCGGGCGACGGGCTGTGGATCGCCGACTACGTGACGGCCGGCAAGCCGCGGATCAAGGCCGACTGGGCCTTCCACCAGTACACGGACACCCCGCTCGACAAGAACGCCGGCGACTTCCGCAGCAAGGAGACGCTGCGGGAGTGGGCCCAGCGCTGAGCCGGGGGCGTCCGCCCGGGGCGCCGGGCCCGGGGGCGCTTGCCCGCCCGCCGGGGGCCGGACGCGGCCCCGGAACGCCGAGCGGCCCGGCGCCCTCGCGGGCGGCCGGGCCACTGGGCGGACGGCGGGTCAGGCCTTGTTGAGGCTCGCCCAGAACTCGTCGAAGGACAGCACCTTGTCCCCGTTGGCGTCCTTGGAGGCGATGATGCTCTCCGCCACGGACTCGGTGACGCGGAAGTCCCCGAGCTGCGCCATGGCGCTCTTGTACTCGGCCGCGGTGATGTAGCCGTCGCCGTCCGCGTCGTAGCGCTCGAACGCCTTGCGTGCTTCCTCGATGCTCGTCACCGAATCCGCCCCTTCTTGCTGCATAAATGACGGGGTCAGATTATCCGTACGCGAACGGAGCCCGCCGGGCGCCCGCCGCGGCTGTGTCCCAAGTGGTACCCGGGGCGCGGCGGGTGCCCGGCGGATCCGCCGGATTCACCGGTGCGGGGCGCTCAGCGCCAGGAGGCGTAGTGCGGGTTGCTGCGGCACTCGTCCATGATCTCGGTCTTGGTCTGCCGGTCGACCGGGCAGACACCGAGGATGTACTCGCGGGCGATGCCGCCGGGGAAGGCCACCTCGCGCTGGTCCGCCCAGCGGTGGGTGTCGCCGATGGTCTTGTTGACGTCGATGCCGCCGGGGGCGTCGATGTAGTAGTGGAAGCCGCTCTTCCACTGCTTGTACAGGTCGTGGTCGTAGGTCGTGGAGACGTACGGCGAGGGCTGGTTGACGAGGACGTACTTCTCGACGTCGTACTGGCCGTCCAGCGGCGCCTTGGGCCGGAAGCCCTCCTCGAAGACGATCTCCGGGGCGCGGCCGTCGGCGCGGTAGAGGGTCTCGCAGCTGGTGCGCCAGGTGGGCTCGGGGGTGATGCGCCCGACGTCCACGCTGCGGTCGGCGGCCGGGGTCAGCGGGTCGTAGACCTGGGGGCAGGCCGGGGCGGCGGCGGCCGCGGGGGAGGTCGAGGTGGCGATCGCCGGTCCCGCGAGGAGCGCGGCGAAGGCGAACACGACGGCGGCTGCGCGCCGCCGGATACGAGGTGTGATCATGCCGGAAGGATCGGGGCGCGCGGGCGCCGGAGGCGGGACCTTCACCCTCCGGTCGGCGTGTCCCCAAGTTCCGCCCCCCGGACGCCGGTTGACGCCGGGGAGATGAGGAGATGAGACGACGAGCGGACCTGCGCGGTCCGCTCCGGCCGCGGTGGGCCCGCCCGTGACCTCAGCCGCCGGCCGTCAGCGGAAGACGCCGGTGTGGCCGAGCGAGTAGCGGCCCGGCTGCGGGTAGACGGCGAGTCCGTGCGGGCCGCTGCCGACCGGGATGCGGGCGAGCTGCTTGCCGGTGCGGGTGTCGATCGCGTACACCTCCTCGTCGTAGCGGCCGGAGAGCCAGAGGACCTTGCCGTCGGCCGAGACGCCGCCCATGTCGGGGCTGCCGCCGTCCGGCAGGCGCCACTTGGTGGCCACCTCGCCCTTGGCGAACTCGAAGACGGAGATGGTGCCCTCGCCGCGGTTGGAGACGTACATCTGCCGCGAGTCCCTGCTGACGTACAGCCCGTGTGCGCCCTTGCCGGTCTTGAGCAGCTCGGGCTGGCTGAACTTCGCGCCGTCGAGCACCCACACCCCGTCGGCCATCATGTCGGCGATGTAGAAGGTCTTGCCGTCCGGCGAGATCTTCACGTCCTGCGGCATGGCGCCCTCGAAGGGGAGCTTCTGCCGGGCGACCACCTTCATCCGGGCGGTGTCGACCTTGAGGAGTTCGCCGGAGAACTCGCAGGAGACGATGAAGTAGCGGCCGTCGCGGGAGAAGTCGGCGTGGTTGACGCCGTAGCAGCTGACCGGCTCGGTCCGCTTGCGCTCCATGGTGTGCGCGTCGCGGAAGACGAGTTCCCGGTCGAGCGAGGCCATCACGATGGCGTACTTGCCGTCCGGGGTGAAGTACAGGTTGTACGGGTCGTGCACGTCCACCGGCTTGCCCGCCTTGCCGGTGCGGGGGTCGATCGGGGTCAGGCTGTTGCCCTTGTCGTTGTTGACCCAGAGTGTCTTGAGGTCCCAGGAGGGCACCACGTGCTGGGGCTGCGCGCCGACCCGGATGGTCCTGATCACCTTGTACGTCTTCGGATCGATCACGGAGACCGTGTCGGAGTTGGTGTTGGGGACGTACACCCGGGAGGGGAAGTCCTTGACCACCGGCGAGAGTCTGCCGGGGCGGTCGGCGGCGTACAGGTCCCGCGGGTCGGTCACCGGCGGCATGCCGGGCAGCGCGCGCTCGGCCCGCGACGTCGCCGCCCGGGCGGCGCCGGGGCTGCCGGAGCCCTTCTTCGCGGGCTCACCGCCGCCGGAGCCGCCGCCGCATCCGGCGAGGACGGCGAGGGCGGCACAGGCGAGCAGGGCGCCGGTGCGCCGGGTCAGGGGGCGCCGGGTGACGGCGGGGCGAGGGGGCATCAGCTCAGCAGCTCCGTGGTGGTCACGGCCTTGAGGCCGCGGCGGGCGAGTTCGTCGAGGAGGGCGGGCAGGGCGGCGACCGTGCCGGGGTGGCCGAAGTGCAGGCTCACCACCGCGCCGGGGGCCGCCCGGGCGGCGACGGTGCGGACCACCGCGGCCGGGCCCGGCGAGGTGTGGTCGAGCGAGTCCACGCCGTAGGACAGGACGTGCGGGTACCCCTCGGCGCGGGCGAGCGCGGCCACCAGGGGCGAGGCGCGGCGGGTGCGGGAGGGGCGGAACCAGGTGCCGGGCGCGCCGGTGAGCCGCCGCAGCCGCCGGGCGCAGTCCGCGATCTCGGCGCGGGCCTCGGTTCGGGGCAGGGCGTTGATGTCGAGATGGCGCTGGGTGTGGTTGCCCAGCTCGTGGCCGCCGTCGAGGACGCGGCGGGCGAGCGCGGGGTACTCGTCCAGCCAGGTCCCGACGGCCAGGACGGTGATCCGGGCGCCGGCGCGCTCGGCCTCGGCGAGCAGGGCGCGGGCCGTCGCGGGTGCCCCCTGCCCGTGGAAGGTGAGCGCGATCCGCGGACGCCCGGCGGGGCCGCGCTCGATCTGCTCGGGGAGCCCGGGGAAGCGGCGGGGCCCCGGCGCCGGGGCGTGGTGCCGGGCCCGCGCAAAGGCACCGGGCGAGGGGGTCGCGGAGGCGCCGCCGGTTCCGGGCGGGGCCGTACGGGCGGACGCGCCGGGGCCGTCCGCTCCGGTGCTCCCGCATCCGGCGGCGAGCGGGGCGAGGGCGCCCGCGGCGCTCATCCGCAGGGTGGTACGGCGATCGATCGTGGTCACTCGCCCCATTTAAGGGGGGTTGTGCGCAGAAGCCGATGATTTGCCCGGTTGACTGCCTGCCGGGTCGCCATCGCCGACCCATCCGGACACCGAGACGACGCCTGCCAAAGCTCTGCGGAAGCTCAAATTCACCCACCCTATTACAGGACCGTGGCTCACATCACCATGGATTCACCTTCCGTATGCCGCATTTGGCACGCTATGCCGCTTTCGCGGCTTTGAATTGTGCGGCGACCCCTGCCATAGTCGTAGCCAACGACCCCCATTGACCCGGGCCAGGTCGTCGACAGCCGCCGAGGATCTCAGCCCCCGAGGATCCCCGGCGCTCCGCAGAAGCCCCCGTGAGCCGATTCGCTCGGCACCGGGGGCCTCTGTGTTCTTGCCGCCGGGCGGGCGTTCTTGCCGTCGGCCGGGCGGGTGGGAGTACGGGGTTCAGCGTTCGAGGACGCGGATCTCGAACCAGGTGGTCTTGCCGCGGGGCAGCAGGTCGACGCCCCAGCGGTCCGAGAGCCGGTCGACGAGGAAGAGGCCGCGGCCGGAGAGGTCGAGGCTCTGCACCGGCATCAGGCAGGGCAGCCCGCGCGAGGGGTCGCGGACCTCGACGCGGAGCCAGCCCCGGCGGCGCACCATGCGCAGCCCGAAGCCGCGGGCGCCGGTGTGGCGGACGGCGTTGCCGACGAGTTCCGAGACGAGGTGCACGGTGTCCTCGGCATGCCGGGGGGTGAGCGCCCACTGCCGCAGGACGACGAGTTGGGCGAGGCGGCGGGCGACAGCGGCGGACTCCGGGCGCGAGGGCAGCGAGACCTCCGCCTCGGCCGGATTCCCGTAGGTTTCCAGGGCTTTCAGCGCGCGTTCGTCCTCGACGGCAGGCGACCATCGCGCCGCGGTCCCCCGCGGCTGCTCGACACCCTCCAGGCCCGCCATGGAGCCCATCATGGCCGCCACAAAGGCCGCCCGGAGGCGTTATCCGGTATTCACTCCGCCACCCTCCGCGATCGGCGGCTTTCCCTGAGTCATATGCCTCTGGCAGTAATCACCGGCGCACAACCCCTCTGAGCTGCAAGGACGAGCAGACGGGAAGTTGAACAGGAGTCAGGGACCAAGAACGTGAACCCTCCTCAAAGAGTTCAATCCGCCCCCAGGGGGGAACTCCCGCGAGCGCATCGAACGAGCCGCGCGAGGGCGCTTTCCGGCCCCTCGCGCCGACCCCGGTCTCCGTGCCCGGGCAGCCCGGCCGCCGTCCGCGGGCGGCGGCGGCCGAACCCCCGACGCCTCAGCGGAACTTGGCCTTGCCGGGGCCCTCCTCGACGAAGCTGCGCATGCCGCGCTCGCGGTCCT
This sequence comes from Streptomyces sp. SCSIO ZS0520, assembly GCF_025643355.1. Taxonomy (NCBI): domain Bacteria; kingdom Bacillati; phylum Actinomycetota; class Actinomycetes; order Kitasatosporales; family Streptomycetaceae; genus Streptomyces; species Streptomyces sp. SCSIO ZS0520. The sequence continues at coordinate 2,008,415 of NZ_CP092644.1, forward strand.
CGGTGGCGAACAGACCGGCGAACCAGGTGCGTTCGACGGCGAGCCCGGTGTCGATGTCGCTCTCCAGGCCCACGTCCACGGACTCCTTCGCGGCCCGCAGCGCCAGCGCCGGACCCTGGGCGAGCCGGGCGGCCCAGGCGTGCGCCTGCTCGTAGACCTCGGCGTCCGGGACGACGCGGTCGACCAGGCCGAGGGTGAGGGCCTCCTCGGCCTTCACCTGGCGGCCGGTGAAGATCAGGTCCTTGGCCTTGGAGGGGCCGATCAGGCGGGAGAGCCGCTGGGTGCCGCCCGCGCCGGGGATGAGGCCGAGCAGGATCTCGGGCTGGCCGAGCTTGGCCCGCTCCCCCGCGATGCGGTAGTCGGCGCAGAGGGCCAGCTCGCAGCCGCCGCCCAGCGCGTATCCGGTGACCGCGGCGACGACCGGCTTGGGGATGCGCGCGACGGCGGTGAAGGAGTCCTGCAGGGCACGGGAGCGCTCGACCATGGCCGGGTGGTCCATGTTCTGCATCTCCTTGATGTCCGCGCCCGCCGCGAACACCTTCTCCCCGCCGTAGAGGACCACCGCGCGCACGTCGTCGCGGCGGGTGGCCTCCTCGGCGAGTTCCTTGAGCCGGTCCTGGGTGGCGATGTCCAGCGCGTTCATCGGCGGACGGTCCAGACGGATGGTGCCGACGCCCTCGGCAACCTCAAGATGCACAGTCATACGGGGCACGTTACTGCCCGGCCCGAACCGGCGGACCGGCGGAGCCTTGGCACTGCCGGTCCTGGACTCGCGGGTCCCCGGGACCGCTCATCCAGGGACCACCAGTCCCAGGGATGACCGGTCCCAGGGACCACCACTCCCCGGCGTCCGGACGCCCGGCACCCCGGACGCCCGGCGCGACCCGGTCAGGCCTTCCACTTCTCCCAGGACATGTTCCAGCCGTTGAGGCCGTTGTCCGGCTGGATCTGCTTGTCCTTGGAGTTCTTCACCACGACCACGTCACCGAGGAGGGAGTTGTCGAAGAACCAGGCGGCGGGCTGCTTCTTGTCGCCCGCGCCGCGGACGTCCTTCAGGCCGACGCAGCCGTGGCTGACGTTCTCGTTGCCCGGGGCGTTCGGCGCCCAGTAGTTGCCGTGGATGAAGGTGCCCGAGGTGGACAGGCGCATGGCGTGCGGCACGTCCTTGATGTCGTACTCGCCGCCGAAGCCGACCGTGTCGCCGTTCATCCGGGTCACCTTGAGCTTCTCGCTGATGACCATCTGCCCGTTGTACGTGGTGGTGGCCGGGGCACCGGCGGTGATCGGGATGGTCCGGATCAGCTTGCCGTCCCGCTCGACCTTCATCTTGTGGGTCTTGGCGTCGACGACCGAGACCTGGCTGCGGCCGATCTCGAAGTTGACCGTCTTGACCTGCTCGCCGTAGACGCCCGGGCGGCCCTCGACGCCGTCGAGGTTGAGCTTCACGCTGACCTTGGTACCGGCCTCCCAGTACTTCTCGGGCCGGAAGTCGAGGCGGTCGTTGCCGAACCAGTGGCCCTCCACGGGCACTTCGGGCTCGGTCTTGATCTCGATGGCCTTCTCCACGGCCGCCGGGTCGGTGATGCCCCGGGTGAAGTGCACCGAGAAGGGCATGCCGACGCCGACCTTGGATCCGTCCTCGGGGGTGAAGATGCCGACGAAGGTGTTCTCGGGGCTGAGCGTGGTGAAGGTGGCCTCCTTCGCGGACTCGCGGCCCGAGGAGTCCTTGGCGACGGCGTGCACCCGGTACTTGGTCGAGGCCGCGAGATGCCGTACGGGCGTCCAGTTGGCCCCGTCCCCGGCGATCTTGCCCTCGACCTCGTTGCCCTTGCCGTCCTCGACCACGACCTCGGTCAGCTTGCCCTGCTCGGCGCTGACCTTGAGGGCGCCGTCCGTGGCCACGTCCCCGGCGCCGTCCTTCGGCGATATGGTCACCACCGCCTGCGAGGGCGCGTTGTCCGCCTTGTCGGATCCGCCGCCCTTGCCGTCGCCGCTGCCGCCCGAGTCGCCTCCGCCGCAGGCCGTCACGAGCACCAGCGCGGCTCCCGCGAACAGGGCCCCGAGCGCCTTCGTACGCCGCCCTCGCGCGCGCCCCCGCGCAACCGGAGCACCGACCGCTGCCGTTGTGGCTTCCACGATGCCACCCTCCCCTCGCCAGCGGCCTGGCCGGACCGCCCTCTTTCCTGGCGCGTTCCCCGCCGCGCCGCTGTTAATTAACCACAGCCCGGATCCCGAGAACTCCCCGCGTTTGTCACCGTTCCGTCCCAACCTCCACGGGATGCCGCGCAGGCCGGGGGGAAGATGCCCCTCCGCTGCCGGGGCCGCCCGGCCCCGGGGTTCGCCCGCACGTGAGCGGAGGCCCCGCGCGGGGCAGAACTGTGGGGAGGAAGAGGGTCTTTCGCCGCGATCCGGCGGCGGGACGGGCCCCTGGGCGCCGGGCGGGCCGGGTCACCCGCCCGGCGCCGCGCGCACCGAGCCGCGGGAGGCCAGCCAGTGTCGAGCGCAGCAGAGCAGGAGACGGCGGGCGCCTTCCGCCGGGTCGCGCGCCCCGAGCCGGGGGCCGCCCCCGGACGCCGCGAGCGGATCGCCCCGCCGCCCGTGTGGCCGGGCGCGCCCAACCCGCTCGGCGCCCGCTTCCGTACCGGCCCCGACGGGCGGTCCGGCACCAACTTCGCGCTGTGGGCGGGCGGCGCCGAAGCCGTCGAGCTGTGCCTCTTCGAGGAGGACGGCACCGAGACCCGCTGCCCGCTGACCGAGCAGACCCACGAGATCTGGCACGGCTTCCTGCCCGGGGTGCTGCCGGGCCGCCGCTACGGCTACCGGGTGCACGGCCGCTGGGACCCCTGGACCGGGGCCCGCTGGAACCCGGCGAAGCTGCTGCTCGACCCCTACGCGCGGGCGGTGGACGGCGACTTCGCCGATTTCGGGCGGCCCCCGGAGGTCTACGGCCACGTCCGCGACTGGCCGCAGCAGCAGGTCGCCGACACCGTGCGCGACGACCGGGACTCGGCCCCGTACGTCCCCAAGGGCGTGGTGGTGCACGACGAGGCGGGCGCCGCCGAGCACGACGAGTGGCTGGACGACCGCCGCCCCAAGACGCCCTGGGCGGACACCGTCCTGTACGAGCTGCACGTGCGCGGCTTCACCCAGCGGCACCCGGGGGTGCCCGCGGAGCTGCGCGGCACCTACGCCGGGCTCGCCCACCCGGCCGCCCTGGACCATCTGCGGCGGCTCGGGGTGACGGCGGTGGAGCTGCTGCCGGTACACCAGTTCGCGCACGAGGACCATCTGCTGCGGCGCGGGCTGCGCAACCACTGGGGCTACAACTCGATCGGCTACTTCGCCCCGCACGCGGGCTACGCGGCCACCGGCACCGCGGGCCAGCAGGTCGGCGAGTTCCGGCGGATGGTGCACGCGCTGCACGAGGCGGGCATCGAGGTGATCCTCGACGTGGTCTACAACCACACCGCGGAGGCGGGCGAGTTCGGCCCGACGCTCTCCCTCAAGGGCATCGACAACCGCGGCTACTACCGCCTGGAGGGCGACCCGCGCCGCTACGCCGACTACACCGGCTGCGGCAACACCCTGCACGTGGTCCAGCCGCAGGTGCTGCGGCTGCTCACCGACTCGCTGCGCTACTGGGTCACCGAGATGGGCGTGGACGGCTTCCGCTTCGACCTCGCAGCGGCGCTCGCCCGCTCCTTCCACGACGTCGACATGCTCTCGCCCTTCCTCGCGGTGATCGCCCAGGACCCGGTGCTGCGCCGGGTCAAACTCATCGCCGAGCCCTGGGACATCGGCGCGGGCGGCTACCAGGTCGGCGCCTTCCCGCCGCTGTGGACCGAGTGGAACGACCGCTACCGGGACGCGGTGCGCGACTTCTGGCGGGGCGCGCTGCCGGACGTACGGGACCTCGGGTACCGGCTCTCCGGCTCCAGCGACCTCTACGCCTGGAGCGGGCGCCGCCCGCAGGCCTCGGTCAACTTCGTCACCGCGCACGACGGTTTCACCCTGCGCGACCTGGTCTCCTACGAGTCCAAGCACAACGAGGCCAACGGCGAGGGCAACCGCGACGGCACCGACGACAACCGCTCCTGGAACTGCGGCACCGAGGGCGAGAGCGCGGACCCGGAGATCACCGCGCTGCGCCGGCGCCAGCTGCGCAATCTGCTGACCACCCTGCTGCTGTCCACCGGGGTGCCGATGCTGGTCGCGGGCGACGAGATGGGCCGCACCCAGCACGGCAACAACAACGCCTACTGCCAGGACAACGAGACCGGCTGGGTGGACTGGACGGTCCTCGAAGACCCGCACTGGCGCGAGCTGTTCGCGCTCACCGCCCGTCTGATCGCACTGCGCCACCGGCATCCGGTGCTGCGCCGCCGCGCCTTCTTCTCCGGCCGCGCCCAGGACGCGGACGGGCTGCGCGACCTGGCCTGGTTCACCGCCCGCGGCACCGAGATGACCGAACAGGACTGGTACGCCCCGACCGGCAGCCTCGGCATGTACCTCTCCGGCGGCGAGATCCCCGGCCGCGACGAGCGCGGCGAGCGGGTCACCGACGAGAGCTTCCTGGTCGTCCTGCACGCGGGCGCGGGCCCACTCGACTTCGTGCTGCCCGGGGCACCCTGGGCCCGGCGCTACGAGGTCGTGGTGGACACCTCCCGCGAGGAGCAGTCGGCGGCGCCGGGCACCGTACACAAGGGGAACGCGATGGTGACGGTGCGGCCCCGGTCCGTACTCCTCCTGAAGGTGGCGTCCTGAGGGGCTGCTGATCGAGGGCTGCGGTCCGAGGGCTGCTGAGAGAAGGTCGGCCGTCCGAGGGCCCTCGGCTGACGGGCGGCACCGGTAGGCCCGGGACCGCCGCGCCCGCCGCCGCGCCCGCCGCCGGTCGGCCCCGCCCGCTCCCGCTAACCGGCCAACTCCGCCGCCGCCCGCGGGAGTCGGCGTACCGCCTCCTGGATCCCAGGCACCCCATCCGCGGTATTGCGCCTGTTCGCGTACCCATAACCGGCATGTGACATCCCCTGCACCTCTGTCCGGTTTCCGCTGCCCCATCCCTTCACAAGGTGGAATCGACCGCCGGGACGGGGTACCGCAAAGGTGACGAGGGTCACAGCTCTCTCGTCTGCCTCGTGGGGGGCCAACTCCCCCCATCCCGCGTGATTCGGAGGATCCCGATGGGCGGATTCCGGCGCAGTCTTCGCACCCTGCTCGCCGTCGCCGTGGGCGGCACCCTGCTGGTGGCCTTCACCGACGGCGCCGCGACCGGGGCCGCCGATCCGGGCGAGGACCTCCGCTCGGAGACCGGCACGCTGCCGGACGGGGCCGCGTACCTGATGGAGGTCCCGGCCGGGTGGAACGGCACCGTGCTGCTCTTCAGCCATGGACTCGTCGTCGTGGAGCCGGGCGGCCAGGGGCCCAACCCGGCCCGGAACGCGCCCGGTTGGGGGCACACCCGGGAGCGGCTGCTCGCGGAGGGCTACGCCCTGATCGGCTCCTCGTACGTCTCGCCCGGCTGGGTCGTCGACACCGCGGTCGGCGACCAGGCGGCGACGCTGCGGCTCTTCCAGGAGCGCTTCGGCCCCGCCCGCCGCGCGCTGGCCTGGGGCGAGTCGCTCGGCGGCATGGTCACCACCAAGCTCGCCGAGACGCACGGCGCGCTCATCGACGGCTCCCTGTCCCTGTGCGGGACCCAGGCGGGCGGGGTCGGCCGCTGGAACAACCAGCTCGACCTCTCCTTCACCCTGCGCACCCTGCTCACCCCGGGCAGCGGCACCCGGCTGACCGGCTTCCCGGACCGCGCCGCCGCCGACGCCTCCGCCGCGGCCCTCGGCACGGCGACCCGGGAGGCCCAGCGCACTCCCACCGGCCGCGCGCGGATCGCGCTGGCGGCGGCGCTCACCGGGGTCGCCGCCTACAACGCCGCCGACCAGGAGCGGCCGGGCCCGCGGGACTGGGAGCTGTCCGAGGCCAACCAGTTCGAGGCGATCTCGGGCACCCTGCTCGCCTCGACCACCCAGTGGCGGCAGAACGCCGAGTCCCACGCGGGCGGCTCCATGTCCTGGAACACCGGCGTCGACTACGCGGCGCTGCTGGCCCGTTCGCCGTATGCGGCCGAGGCGAAGGCGCTGTACAAGGCGGCCGGGCTCTCGCTCGGCGCCGACCTCGACGCCCTCGCCGGTGCGGCCCGCGTCCCGGCGAAGGCCCCGGCCGTCCGCTTCATGGCCGAGACCGCCTCCTTCTCCGGGGCCTTGAGCAGACCGCAGCTCAACGTGCACAACGTCCACGACGGACTGGTGCCCGTCCAGAACGAGCAGGCCTACCGGGAGACCGTCCGCGCCGCCGGGACCTCCGCACTCCTCCGGCAGACGTACGTGGACCGGGCCGGGCACTGCAACTTCACCGAGGACGAGGCGCTCACCGCGGTACGGACCCTCGACTCCCGGGTGGCCACCGGGAGATGGGGCGACACCAGCGCCCGCGGCATGAACCGGGCGGGCCAGGAGCACGGCGCCACCACCGACCTCGGCTACACCGAGCACCGGCCCGCCGCCTTCCCGCGCCCGTACGACCTGACCGGAACCGACCGGCGCTGAACGGCCGGGGCCCCGGCGGGAGTTCAGCGCTCGATATGCGCCCGCAGGGCGAGCACCGCGCGGGCGAGCGGGGCGCCACCGGCGGGCACGGTGCCCCGCGCGCCCTGCCGGGGCGGGGAGTCCGGCAGCCCGAGGCGCCTCGGCGGCCGACCGCGTCGTCCTCGACGGCGCCCCCTCCGCGGTGTGCCCAGCCGGGCGGTGTTCGCGTCGACGATCTTCTCACCTCCCCCCGGTGGTCCCCTGCGGCCCTTCTGCGGCGCGATCCTCTGGCCCCGTGCCCCGCCCGCCTCCCGGACCGCCGGCCAGTGTGGCAGCGCGGGCCGGACGCTGCCCGCCGGTCCGGTCCGGCCTGTGGAGAAGTCGCTCGCCGAGAGAAAGCGGACGCAGATGATCCGACTGCGAGGGCCGCCTGTGGAAAAGCCGGTGAGGGATGTCAGTCGTCAAACGTAGTCTCGCCACTGATGTCTGAGACGAGTGCGGGAACCAAGGAACTCCAGGCACGGCCGACCGGCGGGGACCGGTCCGCCGTGCGGACGCTGCTGCGCCTGTGGCCCTGGGTGCGACCGGTGCGGGTACGGCTGTTCAGCGCCGCCTTCGTGGCGATCGTCGCCTCCTGTGTGGGCCTGGTGATCCCGCTCGTCCTCAAGTGGATCGTGGACGGTCCGGTCGCCGAGGGCGACTCGGGCGGGGTGTGGCTGGGCGCCCTGTACCTGCTGCTGCTCGGCATCGGCGAGGCGGCGCTCTTCGGCTTCCGGCGCTGGCTGGTGGCCCGGCCGCTGGCGAGCGTGGAGGCGGCGATGCGGGCCGACCTCTTCGGCCGGCTGCAACGGCTGCCGATGGCCTTCCACGACCGCTGGCCCTCGGGCCAGTTGCTCTCCCGGGCGACCACCGACCTGATGCTGCTGCGGATGTTCCTGGCCTTCCCGCTCACCTTCCTCCTGGTCAACGGCGTCACCATCCTCGTCGGCATGGTCATCCTGCTCCTCCAGGAGTGGACCCTCGGCCTGGTGCTCCTCGTCCCGGCGGTGCCGGTGATGGCGGTGTGCTGGCTCTTCGAGACCAGATACGCGGCGGTGGCGCGCACGGCCCAGGACCAGGTGGGCGATCTGACCACCGTGGTCGAGGAGAGCGTGCTCGGCATCCGCATCATCAAGGGCTTCGGCCGCCACCGGCGCCAGGCCGAGGTCTTCCGCGACCTCGCCCTGCGGCTGCGCGGCACCGAACTCGCCAAGGCGAGGCTGCTCGCCGCCATCTGGGGCGTCATCGTCACCCTGCCCGAGCTGGCGATCGGCGCCGCCCTGGTGCTCGGCACCGTGCAGGTCTCCGAGGGCGATCTCTCCGCGGGCGCCCTGGTCGCCTTCCTCTCCACGGCCCTCGCCCTGCGCTGGCCCATCGACTCCATCGGCTTCCTGCTCGCCATGAGCCAGGAGGCGGCGACCGCCACCCAGCGCTACTTCGAGGTCATGGACACCGCCCCGGAGCAGGAGACCGTCCCGGAGCAGAAGACTGCCCCGGAGCGGAAGTCCGCGGGTGGGCCGCCGGTCCGCGCCGAGGACCGCGACAGCCCCGGCGGCACCGGCGGCACCGACCGCTCCCGCGGCGGGCTGTGCTTCGAGAACGTGGTCTTCCGCTACCCGGACGCCGCCGAGGACTCCCGGCCCGTACTCGACGGGGTCGACCTGCACATCCGCCCCGGCGAGACGATGGCCCTGGTCGGCGGCACCGGCAGCGGGAAGACCACCCTCACCGCCCTGGTGCCCCGGCTGCACGAACCGACCGCGGGCCGCATCACCGTGGACGGCCGCGATATCACCGCACTGCCCCGCGCGGAGTTGCGCACCCTGGTCTCGGTCGCCTTCGAGGAGCCGACCCTCTTCTCCGCGAGCGTCGGCGAGAACGTCCTGATGGGCGCCCGCCCCGGCACGGCCCCGCCCGAGAACGCGACCGAGAACGCGGCTGCGGACACGGCCGAAGAGGCGGCCAGAACCGAAGACGAGCACGACGACGAGGAGGCGCTGCGGCGGGCCCTCGCCGTCGCCCAGGCCGAGTTCGTGCACCGGCTCCCCCAGGGTGCCGGGACCCAGGTCGGCGAACAGGGCCTGAGCCTGTCCGGCGGCCAGCGCCAGCGCCTCGCCCTGGCCCGTGCGGTCGTGGGCCGCCCCCGGTACCTGGTCCTGGACGACCCGCTCTCCGCCCTCGACGTGCACACCGAGGCGCTGGTCGAGGCCGCCCTGCGCCGGGTGCTCGCCGAGACCACCGCCCTCGTCGTCGCCCACCGCCCCTCCACGGTGCTGCTCGCGGACCGGGTGGCCCTGCTCTCCGAGGGCAGGATCACCGCGGTCGGCACCCACCAGGAACTCCTGCGGGAGAGCGCCGAGTACGCCTGGCTGATGTCCGGCACCACGACCCCGGCGGGACCGGAGCCCGCGGGGAAGGCCGCCGCGGGCAGCCCCTCCGACGCCGCCCCGCACCCCCACAGCACCCAGGGCGGAGGCCCCCGTTGAGCACCGAGACCAGCACCGGAACCGCCTCCCCCGAACCGAAACCGGGGGCGGGGGAGGCGGCACCGGGCCTAGCGGAGCAGCAACCGGGCGCCGCCCCGGCCGCGCCCCGGCCACCGGCGGACCGCCCCCACGCGAGCCACCCCGCGGCGGCGCCCCCCGAAGAAGCGGCTCCCCCCGGCACCCGCCCCGAAGAGGCACCGGCTGCGGACACCGACCCCGAGGCCGACGCCTTCGACCTCGACGCGCTGCCCGCCCCCGCGAACGCCCGGGGCCTGCTGCTGCGTTCGCTGCTTGCGCCGCTGCGCGCCCGGGTCGCCTGGACCGCCTTCCTGCTGCTGCTCCAGCAGGCCGCCGTCCAGGCCGGTCCGCTGCTCGTCGCCTACGCCATCGACCGCGCCGTGCCCGCGCTGCGCGAGGGCGAGCACGGCCCGCTCTACGCGGTCGGCGCGGGCTATCTGCTGTGCGCGCTCGCCTCCGGGGTGCTCCAGTACGGCTTCATCGACGCCGCGGCCCATGTCAACCAGAACGTCCTGCTCGACCTGCGCGGCCGCATCTTCCGCCATGCGCAGGAGCTGAGCATCGACTTCCACGAGCGCTACACCTCCGGCCGGCTGATCTCCCGGGCGACCACCGATGTGGAGTCCCTGCGCGAACTGCTCGACGAGGGCCTCCAGGAACTCGTCACCGTCGTCCTGTCCTTCGCCTACATCTCGGCGCTGCTGCTCTGGCTGGACCTCGGGCTCGGCTCGGTGGCGGTGGCCTCCTTCGTCCCGCTCTACCTCCTCGTGCGCCGCTACCGGCGGCGGGCGGACCAGGTCTTCGCGCGGCGCTCCACCGCGATCGCCTCCGTCATCGTGAAGTTCGCCGAGACCATGAACGGCATCCGCCCGGTCCGCGCCTTCCGCCGCGAGCACGCCAACGACCGGGACTTCCAGGGGCTCAACCACCGCCACGAGCGCAGCAACGGCGACGCCCTCCTGGAGATGGCCCGCTATGTGGTCGGCTCCCGGCTCGTCGCCAACACCGCGGTGGCGGGCATCGTCCTGTGGGGCGCCTACCGGGTCGCCGAGGGAGGCCTCGCGCTCGGGGTGCTCGCCGCCTCGGTGCTGTATCTGCGGCGGCTGTACGACCCGATCGACCGGCTCGGCATGTTCCTGAACTCCTACCAGTCCGCGGCCGCCTCCCTGGAGAAGCTGGCCGGACTCCTCGCCCAGGTTCCTTCCGTACCCGAGACCGCGGATCCGAAGCCGCTGCCGGAGCGCCGCGCGGGACGACCGGGCCGCGAGGTCGTCTTCGACGGGGTGCGCTTCGCCTACCGCACCGGCGGCGAGGTCCTGCCGCGCTTCGCACTGACCCTGCCCGCCGGGCAGACCGTCGCCGTGGTCGGCTCCACCGGCGCGGGCAAGTCCACCCTCGCCAAGCTGCTGGCCCGCTTCTACGACCCGACCGAGGGCCGGGTCCTCCTCGACGGCACGGATCTGCGCGAGCTGTCCGTACCGGAGCTGCGGCGCGGGGTGGTGATGGTCACCCAGGAGTCCTTCCTCTTCTCCGGCACCGTCGCCGAGAACATCGCCCTCGGCCGCCCGGACGCGAGCCGCGAGGAGATCGAGCACGCCGCCAAGACCATCGGGGCGCACGACTTCATCACCGCCCTGCCCGACGGCTACGACACCGACGTCCGCAAACGCGGCGGCCGTATCTCCGCCGGGCAACGCCAGTTGGTGGCCTTCGCCCGGGCGCTGCTCGCCGACCCGGCGGTCCTCATCCTCGACGAGGCCACCAGCTCCCTGGACATCCCCGGCGAACGCGCCGTCCAGCACGCCATGCACACCGTCCTGCACGGCCGCACCGCCGTGGTCATCGCCCACCGCCTCTCCACTGTGGAGATCGCCGACCGGGTCCTGGTGATGCACCACGGCCGCATCATCGAGGACGGCACCCCGGCCGAACTGATCGCCGCCGAGGGCGCCTTCGGTGACCTGCACCGGGCTTGGCGGGAGAGCCTGGCGGGGTGAGCCCGAGGAACGCCACGGACAACACGCGCGAACGGCGGGCACGAACGACGCGCAGGAACGGCAGGCACGAAAGCCGGGGAGAGACGTGAGCACGAGCACGGACAGGGACACGGAGACGGATCAGGGCGTGAGCACAGGGGCGGCCGCCCGATGACCTCCTTCTGGACCGGTGAGCGGGTGCGACTGCGCGCGATCGAGCCGGAGGACTGGACGGCGCTGCGGCGCTTCGCCGAGGACGAGGAGCGGCTCGGGGACGTACTGCACCCGCCCCGTTCCGCCGAGGGCCACCGGGCCCGCGCGCAGGAGCAGTCCGGCGCCGCCCCGGACGACGACCGCTTCTCCCTGGCGGTCGAGGACCTCGGCACCGGGGAGATGGTCGGCGCCCTCGGTTCGCACCATGCCGATCGCCGGGCGGGCTGCTTCGAGTACGGCGTCACCATCGGGGCCGCGCACCGCCGCAAGGGGTACGCGGCCGAGGCCGTGACCCTGCTGCTGCGCTTCATGTTCACCGAGCAGCGCTACCACAAGTGCGCGGCCCGGGTCTTCGCCTCGAACGAGCCCTCGCTGACGCTGCACCACCGGCTCGGCTTCACCGAGGAGGGCCGCCTGCGCGAGCATGTGTACCTCGCCGGTCGGCACCAGGACCTCGTCATGATGGGCTTGCCGGCAAGGGAGTTCGCGGTGATCGATACGGCGGGCGGCGGCTGAGGAGCCCCCGGCGCGCAGAGCCCGCGAGTGGCGCGCGGACGGCGAGCTGGTGATGGCCTCCGAGGCGAACCGCGCCTTCCTGCTCCGGGCGGACTGGCTCGACCGGCGGCTCGTCCTCGCCTACGCCCTGCTGCGCGCCCGCGTCTCCCGTAGGCACCCCGCGCCGGCGCTGCTGCCGGAGTCCTGAGCGGCCCCGAGCGGAGCCCGTAACCCGGAAGCAAGCCGGCGCCCCTCGGAGAAACCCCCGCTTCACACACGGGCACTCCCCGGGAAACACCCCCCTCCTACCGTCCTGGGACATGGACACAGGGCTGTATACGCAGGGGGACACGGACCGCGATCCCCCGGGACCCGCGCCCCGCGAGCCGCTGCTGCCGCACCGTGACCGGGTCTACGCGCTGCTGCGCGAGGAGCTGCTCGGCGGGCGGATCGGGCCGCGGGAGCGGCTCGGGGAGGTGCGGCTCGCGGGGCGGTACGGGGTGTCCCGTACGCCGGTGCGCGAGGCGCTCGCCTGGTTGCGGGCGGACGGTCTGATCGAACGCGGCGACGGGGGCTACTTCCCGGTCGTACCGAATCTGGCGCAGCTGCGCGACCTGTACGAACTGCGGGTGACCCTGGAGCTGCGCGGGGTGGCCCGCGCGCTCGAGGACCCCTCGGTGCGGCACGACCCCGTGCTCCTCGGGGCGGAACTGGAGCGCTGGTACGCGCTGCGGGCCGCCCCGCCGCGGCCCGATCCGCAGTTCGTCGTCCTGGACGAGGAGTTCCACACCGCGCTCTCCCGGGCCTCGGGGAATCCGGCGCTGACCGAGGCGCTGGCCGCGGTGAACCGGAAGATCCGCCGGGTGAGGATGTACGACTTCCTGACCCAGGAGCGGGTGGACACCACCATCACCGAACACATCGAGATCATGGAACTCGTCCGCGAGGGACGCCTCGACGAGGGCCACCGCGCCCTGCACGAGCACGTCGGCGCCTCGATGGACGTGGTCCTGGAGCACGCCCGCCGGGCCCTGACGCAGATGGCCCTGCACACCGGCCACGCCTGAGCCTGAGCGCCCTCTCAGCCCCTCCCTCCCCCCCCCATGCGCCCTCTCCACTCGGCGCCCCCCTCTCCACCCGCTCGGCGCGGTCACCCCCGCCCCCGGGCACCACCGGCCCCTCCATCCGCTCCCCGGGCCACCCGCGCACCCGCATCCGCACCCGTACTCCCGCAGCGCCGAGGACGTCGCACCGGGACACGGCCCCGTGCCGTGAGTGAGCCCCTGCACTCCCCCAGCAGCAAGGAGGCGTGGCATGAGCGTCGAGCCACGACTGAAGGATTCCGCCGGACCGGCCGCCCCGCCGGAGCCCGCGGACCCCGGCACCGCACCGCGGGCCACCGAGGAGACGGCGGCCGGTCAGGCGGTCCAGGAGACCCTGGAGGACTACACCCTCCGCTTCGCGCCGCGCCGTTACCGCCGCTGGTCACCGATGGTGGTGGCCACCACCGCGCTCGGCGGCATCGCCTATATGGCCGACTTCTCCATCGGCGCGGGCATCGCCTTCTCGCACGGCACCGGCAACGCGCTGTACGCGATCGCGCTCGCCGCCGTCGTCATCTTCGTGACCGGCTTCCCGCTCGCCTACTACGCGGCGCGCTACAACATCGACCTGGACCTGATCACCCGCGGCTCCGGATTCGGCTACTACGGCTCGGTCCTGACCAGCGTGATCTTCGCCAGCTTCACCTTCATCTTCTTCGCGCTCGAAGGCTCGATCATGGCGCAGGGCCTCAAGCTCGGCCTCGATCTGCCGCTGTGGCTGGGCTATCTGCTCTCCACCTGCCTGGTGATCCCGCTGGTGATCTACGGGATGAAGGCGCTGAGCACGCTCCAGGTGTGGACCACGCCGATCTGGCTGCTGCTCATGGTCGGCCCGCTGGTCTATCTGATCGCCGAGGACCCGGGAACCGTGGACCGCTTCCTCGGCTACCCGGGCACCGGCGCGGAGGGCGGCGGGATCAGCACCGCCTCGGTGCTGCTCGGCGCGGGCGTCTGCCTCTCGCTGATCGCACAGATCGGCGAGCAGATCGACTATCTGCGCTTCATGCCGCCGAAGACCGAGGAGAACAGGCGGAGTTGGTGGGCGGCCGTGGTGATGGCCGGCCCCGGCTGGGTGGTGCTCGGCGCGCTCAAGCAGGCCATCGGGGTCTTCCTGGCGGTGTACGTACTGGCCGAGGTGGGCCCGGCGGCGGCGACCGAACCGATCCAGCAGTTCAAGGGCGCCTTCGACACCATGATGCCGTCCTGGCTGGTGCTGCCGCTCGCGGTGGTCCTGGTGGTGATCAGCCAGATCAAGATCAATGTCACCAACGCCTACTCCGGCTCGCTGGCCTGGACCAACTCCTTCACCCGGGTCACCAGGCGCTACCCGGGCCGCCTGGTCTTCGTCCTGGTCAACCTGGGCATCGCGCTCACGCTGATGGAGGCCGACATGTTCAGCTTCCTGGGCGACATCCTCAGCTTCTACGCGAACTGCGCGATCGCCTGGGTGGTCACCGTGGCCACCGACATCATGGTCAACAAGTACCTGTTGAAGCTGTCCCCGCACGCCCCCGAGTTCCGCCGGGGCATGCTCTACGCGGTCAACCCGGTCGGCGTGGTCGCCTTCACCGCCGCCTCCGGCCTGTCCATCGCGATGTACTTCCATCTGCTCGGCGACACGCTCCAGCCGTACTCGCCGGTGGCCGCCGTCGTCCTCGCCTTCGTGCTCACCCCCGTCATGGCCCTTGCCACCAAGGGCCGTTACTACCTGCGGCGCACCACGGACGGCATCGAGGAACCGCTGCTCGACGCGGAGGGCAACCCGAGCGGCACCCCGTACACCTGCCATGTCTGCCGGCGGGAGTACGAGCGCCCCGACCTCGCGGCCTGCCAGGCGCACCAGGACGTCGTCTGCTCGCTGTGCCTGAGCACCGACCGCACCGGCGCCCACGTACTGCCGCCCACGCCCGCGTAGCCCCGGCACCCGCGCCCGGCGTGCACCGCGCACGCCGGGCGCCCCCACCCCGTACCGCACCCCCATCCACCCCTCCGTCCATCCATCCGCAGCACGCCCCGCACCCCCGCTTCCCGTAGCGCTCCCGGAGGAGATGCCCCGTGTTCGACACCCTGCTCGTCGCCAACCGCGGTGAGATTGCCTGCCGGATCATCCGCAGCGCGCGGATGCTGGGCCTCGCCACCGTCGCGGTGTACTCCGACGCCGACAGCGCCGCCCCGCATGTGCGGATGGCGGACGAGGCGGTACGGCTCGGTCCGGCGCCGCCCGCCGAGAGCTATCTGCGCGCCGAGGCCGTGCTCGCGGCGGCCCTCGACACCGGCGCCGGGGCCGTCCACCCGGGGTACGGATTCCTGTCCGAGAACGCGGAGTTCGCCGCCGCGGTGGAGGCGGCGGGCCTGGTCTTCGCCGGGCCGACCCCGCGCCAGCTGGAGGTCTTCGGCGCCAAGCACACCGCCCGCGCCGCCGCCGAGCGGGCCGGGGTGCCGCTGCTCGCCGGCACCGGACTGCTCGGCGGGCAGGCCGAGGCCCTGGAGCGGGCCGCGGAGATCGGCTACCCGGTGATGCTGAAGTCGACCGGCGGGGGCGGCGGCATCGGCATGCAGCCCTGCCACTCGCCCGAGGAACTGGCCGCCGCCTTCCCGCGGGTGGTCCGGCTCGCGCAGAGCGGCTTCGGCGACGCCGGGGTCTTCCTGGAGCGGTACGTGCCCCGGGCCCGCCATGTCGAGGTGCAGGTCTTCGGCGACGGCGGCGGCCGGGTGGTCAGCCTCGGCGACCGCGACTGCAGCCTCCAGCGCCGCAACCAGAAGGTGGTCGAGGAGGCCCCGGCGCCCGCGCTGCCCCCCGCGGTGCGCGAGCGACTGCACCGCAGCGCACGGGAGTTGTGCGCCTCGGTGGACTACCGGTCCGCGGGCACCGTGGAGTTCGTCTACGACCCGGACCGCGCGGAGGCCGCCTTCCTGGAGGTCAACACCCGGCTCCAGGTGGAGCATCCGGTCACCGAGGAGATCACCGGCGTCGACCTGGTCGGCTGGATGCTGCGGCTGGCCCGCGGCGAACGGGACCTCCTCGACCAGGTGCCCGAGGACGGCCCGCCGCGCACCGGGCACGCGGTCGAGGCCCGGGTCTACGCCGAGGACCCGGAGCAGGAGTACCGGCCGAGCTCCGGTCTGCTCACCCGGGTCGCCCTGCCGGAGGGGGTCCGGGTGGACGGCTGGGCGGAGACCGGCCAGGAGATCTCCCCGGTCTACGATCCGCTGCTGGCCAAGATCGTCGCCACCGGCGCCGACCGCGCCGAGGCATTCGCCCGGCTCGCGAAGGCCCTGGAGCGGACCCGCTTCGACGGGGTGGAGACCAACCTCGGCCTCCTTGCGGCGAGTTGCCGCGAGCCGGAGGTGCTGCGGGCCGCCCACACCACCGGCACCCTGGCCCGGCTCGGCGACCCCCGGCCCCGGATCGACGTGGTGCGCGGCGGCACCCTGACCACCGTGCAGGACTGGCCGGGCCGTACCGGCTACTGGGAGGTCGGCATCCCGCCGAGCGGGCCGATGGACGACCTCTCCTTCCGGCTCGGCAACACCGCGCTCGGCAATCCGGCGGGCGCCCCCGGCCTGGAGTGCACCCTGGAGGGCCCCGCCCTGCGCTTCAAGCTGCCCACCGCGGTCTGCGTCACCGGCGCCCCGGCCGAGGTCACCGTGGACGGCCGCCGGGTGCGCCAGTGGGAGCCGGTGGAGGTGCCCGCCGGTGCCGTACTGGACGTGGGCACGCCCGAGGGCCCCGGGATGCGCACCTACGTCCTGGTCCGCGGCGGCCTCGATCTGCCCGGCTACCTCGGCAGCACCGCGACCTTCACCCTCGGCCGCTTCGGCGGGCACGGCGGGCGGGCGCTGCGCACCGGCGATGTGCTCCGCCCGGCGGAGGAGGCCGCCGACGCCCCCGCACCCGCGCCGGTACCCGCGGCCGAGCGGCCCCGCTTCACCGCGCACTGGCGGATCGCGGTCGCCGAAGGACCGCACCCGGCACCGGACTTCCTCACCCGGGCCGGACTCGACACGGTCCTCGCCGCCGAGTGGAAGGTCTCCGCGCAGTCCGCGCGCACCGGCGTGCGGCTGATCGGGCCGAAGCCCGAGTGGGCCCGCCCGGACGGCGGCGAGGCCGGGCTGCACCCCTCCAATGTGCACGACACCGCCTACTCGGTCGGCGCGGTCAACTTCACCGGGGACACCCCCGCGATCCTCGGCCCCGACGGCCCGAGCCTCGGCGGCTTCGCCTGTCCGGTCACCGTCGTCAGCGCCGAGCGCTGGAAGACCGGGCAGCTGCGGCCGGGCGACACGGTGCGCTTCGTACCGGTCCCCGAGGCGCACGCGGACGCGCTGCGGCAGGCGCCCGCCCTGCTCAGCAGCGCCGGGGAGCAGGGCGCCCGGGACGGCGACGACGGTGTGCTCGCCCGCCGCCCCGCCACCGGCGGCGACCCGGAGGTGGTCTACCGGCGCGGCGCCGACGACAACATCCTGGTCGAGTACGGTCCGATGGCGCTCGACCTCGGCCTGCGGATGCGGGTGCACGCCCTGGCCGCGCACCTGTCCGCGCACCGCCCCGCGGGACTGGTCGACATGACCCCGGGGGTGCGCTCCCTGCATCTGCACACCGACCCGGACGCCCTGCCGCTGCGCACCCTGCTCGGACTGCTGCGCGAGGCGGAGGAGGCGCTGCCCGCGACCGGTGGACTGACCGTGCCCAGCAGGGAGGTCCATCTGCCGCTCGCCTGGGACGACCCGACCGTGGACGAGGCGATCGCGCGCTACGAGGCCTCGGTGCGGTCCGGGGCGCCCTGGAATCCGTCCAATATCGAGTTCATCCGCCGCATCAACGGACTGGAGAGCGCGGAGGCGGTGCGCCGGACGGTCTTCGACGCCCGCTACCTGGTCCTCGGGCTCGGCGACGTCTACCTCGGCGCGCCCGCCGCCACCCCGCTCGACCCGCGGCACCGCCTGGTCACCACCAAGTACAACCCGGCGCGCACCTGGACCGCCGAGGCGGGCGTCGGCATCGGCGGCTCGTATCTGTGCGTCTACGGGATGGAGAGCCCCGGCGGCTACCAGCTGATCGGGCGGACGGTGCCGATCTGGGGCGGGCTGCGCCCCGGGCGCTCTTTCGAGGACGGGGTGCCCTGGCTGCTGCGCTTCTTCGACCGGATCGTCTGGCACCCGGTCGAACCGGCCGAACTCCTCGATCTGCGGGCCGACTTGGCGGTCGGGCGCAGCGAGGTCGACATCCGCCCCGGGGACTTCTCGCTCGCCGCGCACGAGCGCTTCCTCGCCGAGCACGCCGCGGACATCGCCGCCTTCCGGCAGCGCCAGTCGGCCGCCTTCGAGGCGGAGCGGCAGGCCTGGGAAGCCGCGGGCGAGTTCGCCACCGAGGAGGTGCCCGCCGCCGCCCCGGCCGCGCCCGCGTACCAGGTGCCGCCCGGGGGAACGCTGGTGGACGCGCCGCTGAGTTCGAGCGTCTGGAAGGTGGCGGCGCCCGCGGGCACCCGGGTGGCGGCCGGTGCCCCGCTGGTCGTCCTCGAAGCCATGAAGATGGAGGTGGTGGTGCGGGCGCCCGCCGACGGCGTCGTCGCCGATGTGCTCGTCACCCCGGGCCAGCAGATCGACGCCGGGACCCCGCTGACCGTCCTCGCACGGGAGGAAGCCGCATGAAGCCCTCGTCCCCCACCCCCCACCCCACCGTCGAGGCGCGCGTCGAGGCCGCCTACCGCCGGATCGAGGAGGCCGCGCGCCCCGAGGTCTGGATCACCCTGCGCCCCCAGGAGGGGGTACGGGCCGAGGCGCGGACCCTGGACGCCCGGCTCGCCGCCGGGGAGCAACTGCCGCTCGCCGGACTGCTGATGGCGGTCAAGGACAACATCGACGTGGTCGGCCTGCCCACCACGGCGGCCTGCCCCTCCTACGCCTACCGGCCCGCCGCCTCCGCGACGGCCGTGCAGCGGCTGACGGACGCGGGCGCCCTGGTGCTCGGCAAGACCAATATGGACCAGTTCGCCACCGGGCTCGTCGGCACCCGCAGCCCCTACGGCGCGGTGCGCGGGGCGGCCGACCCGGAACTGATCTCCGGCGGCTCCAGTTCGGGTTCGGCGGTGGCGGTCGCCCTCGGCATCGCGGACTTCGCGCTGGGCACCGACACCGCGGGCTCCGGGCGGGTGCCCGCCGCGCTCGGCGGCCTGGTCGGGATCAAGCCCACCCTGGGCCTGGTGCCCGCCACCGGGGTGGTCCCGGCGGCCCGGCCCTACGACTGCGTCACCGTCTTCGCCGCCACGCTGACCACCGCGCAGCGCGCCCTCACCGTGATGACCGGTCCGGACGAGGGCGACCCGCGCAGCCGCGACTGGCCCGCCGGGGTACGGCTCGCCGCGCCCGCGCGCCCCCGCCTCGCGGTCCCCCGGGCGGCCGACCTCGCCCCGCTCGGCCCCGGCGCCCGCGCCGCCTTCGCCACCGCGCTCGACCGCCTGGCGGCCGCCGGGGCGCGGACCGAGGTCCTCGACGTGAGCCCGCTCCTGGAGGCCGCGCGGCTGCTCTACGAAGGGGCGCTGGTGGCCGAACGGTACGCCGCCGTGGGCGAGTTCCTCGAAGGGCGCCCCGCGGACGCGGACCCCACGGTGGCCAGGATCGTGCTGGCCGCCGCCGGGATCCCCGCCGCGGCGCTCGCCGCCGACCAGGAGCGGCTCGACATCTTCCGGGCCGAGGCCGGGCGCCTCCTGGACGGCTTCGACGCGCTGGTGCTGCCGACCACGACCGGGCACCCCAGCCTGGCGGAGGTCGCGGCGGACCCGGTGGGCGTCAACTCCCGCCTGGGCACCTACACCAACTTCGTGAACCTCCTGGACATGGCGGCCGTCGCCGTCCCGGCGGGCGAGGCCGACGGGACCCCCTTCGGGGTGAGCGTGATCACCCGCGCCTTCGAGGACCAGGCCGCCCTGGACATCGCCGCCCTGCTCACCGGGGAGCGGTCCGCGCCGCCCTACCCCGGCACCGGCACCGACCTCGCGGTCTTCGGCGCGCATCTGCGCGGGCAGCCCCTGCATCCCCAACTCACCGCGCTCGGCGCCCGGTTCGCGGGCGAGCTGCGCACCGCGCCGGACTACCGCCTGTTCGCCCTCGGCACCGTGCCCCCGAAGCCGGGCCTGGTCCGGGTGGCCCCCGGGGCGGGCGCCGCGCTCGCCGGGGAGCGCTGGACCCTCTCGCCCGCCGCCCTCGGCCGCTTCCTCGCCGAGCTGCCCCCACCCATGTCGCTGGGCCGGATCCGGCTCGACGACGGCAGCTGGGTGCTCGGCTTCCAGTGCGATCCGCACTCCGCCGCCGCCGGGCAGGACATCACCGCGTACGGGGGCTGGCTCGCGTATCAGGCGGCCGGGGCAGCTGGGGCGGCGGACGGCGGCCTCGCGGGCGCCCCGGCCGGGCAGGCGCCCGGTTCCGCGCCGGAGGCGGCCGCCCGGTAGCAACCGCCGGGTTTGCTAAGGCGAGCCGCCCTGGAGAGGTGAACGGGCGGGCGGGGCGGGCCTGTTGAGGTGTGGCGGGCGGTGCGGGCGGGGGCCCGCGCCCGCCCGCGCGCCGCTGTGCGGGCGGGGTCCGGCGCGGGGCTCAAGGCACCGCGACGCACCCGGCGTACCGCTTCCGGGCCTCAACCGCGGCCCCGGGACCGCGACTTCGCATCTCACCTCCGGACACCGGGGGACAACGCACGGCAAGTACCCGTTCATGCCCCAAAGCCCGGACGCACGGGCAGAAATACCGACTGTTCGTGTGCGCACGCGAAGACTTCCCACTCCGGCCAGGTCACAAGCGGAATGCTTCCCACCGCATCAACTCCCCTGCATCCGGCCCGCGTTCGCACCGGTCGGCGAAGCGGCCGGGAGCGCCGGCCCCGCCACCCGGGGCGGACGGCCGACTGGCCGAATAGCCATGTACACGTGATCCATCAACAGGCTGGCGTGATAACGGATTTCATGGCGCGGCCGCCGGAAGCTCGCGAGAAAAGCCCAGTACAGAGGGTTGATGACGGATCAACATTGCGGCGGTGTGAACGGTTGCCCGCCACATCGGATCCGCATTGCGAACACCGTCCACCGGGCAACGAACTTTTTCCGGCCAACCTCTTGAGGGGATCCTGACAGCGGCCCCGGATTCCTGTCACTCTTCCCTCGGCCATCACACAGCCGCCCCGAGCTTCACCAACCGGTCACGTGAAGGTCCCACTTGTGTGCTTCCCGCACGGGTCCACGAGTGGTGCTTGCTCCAGATTTCCGGATCTTCTGGATTTTCTGCGTTCTGCGTTCTCGTTCCATCGCTGTGCCCCGGACGGCAACCCACCCTCCGGGTCTCCCGGCCGCCACCCCGCGGCCACGCAGAAGGAGTCAGTGTTGAGCACCTCCCACAGACGCACCTCCCACACCCAGCGCAAAGCCGCGGCCGGCGCCCTGGTCGCCGTGGCGGCCCTGCTCGCCGTCGCCGTCCAGTCCGGTGCCGCCACCGCCGAGGACAGCGCGAGCGCCCAGCCCGCCCTCGGCAAGGTCGACAAGGGCTCGCTGATCACCAACCTCAGCCCGGCCCAGCGCGCCGAGCTGATACGCGAGGCCTCCACCGGCACCGCGGACGCCGCCCGCTCCCTCGGCCTCGGCGCCAAGGAGAAGCTGGTCGTCCGCGACGTGGTCAAGGACCGCGACGGCACCCTGCACACCCGCTACGAGCGCACCTACGACGGGCTGCCGGTGCTCGGCGGCGACCTCGTCGTCAAGACCGCGAAGTCGGGTGCCACCGAGGGCGTGACGCGGGCCAGCAAGGCGGAGCTGAAGGGCATCGCCACCAAGGCCGCGGTCAAGCCGGCCGCCGCCGAGAAGCAGGCGCTCGGCGCCGCGAAGGCCGCGGGCTCCAAGGCGAGCGACGCCTCCCGCGCCCCGCGCAAGGTGGTCTGGAGCGCCGACGGCAAGCCCGTCCTCGCCTACGAGACCGTGGTCGGCGGCCTCCAGGAGGACGGCACCCCGAACGAGCTGCACGTGGTGACGGACGCCGCCACCGGCAAGAAGCTCTACGAGTGGCAGGGCATCGAGAACGGCACCGGCAACACCCAGCACAGCGGCCAGGTGACCCTCGGCTCGACCCAGTCGGGCTCCACCTTCAACCTGACCGACGGCGGCCGGGGCGGCCACAAGACGTACAACCTGAACCACGCCACCTCCGGCACCGGGACCCTCTTCTCCGGTCCGGACGACGTCTGGGGCAACGGCAGCCCGAGCAACGTCGAGACCGCGGGCGCGGACGCGGCCTACGGCGCCCAGCTCACCTGGGACTACTACAAGAACGTCTACGGCCGCAGCGGCATCCGCGGTGACGGGGTCGGCGCGTACTCCCGCGTCCACTACGGCAACAACTACGTCAACGCCTTCTGGTCGGACAGCTGCTTCTGCATGACCTACGGCGACGGTGCGGGCAACAACAGCCCGCTCACCGCCATCGACGTGGCGGGCCACGAGATGACGCACGGCGTCACCTCCAACACCGCGGGCCTGATCTACAGCGGCGAGTCCGGCGGCCTCAACGAGGCCACCTCGGACATCTTCGGCACCGCCGTGGAGTTCTACGCCAACAACTCCAACGACGTCGGCGACTACCTCATCGGCGAGAAGATCGACATCAACGGCGACGGCACCCCGCTGCGCTACATGGACAAGCCGAGCAAGGACGGCGCCTCCAAGGACTCCTGGTACTCGGGCATCGGCAATGTCGACGTCCACTACTCCTCGGGCCCGGCGAACCACTTCTTCTACCTGCTCTCCGAGGGCAGCGGGCAGAAGGTCATCAACGGCGTCACCTACAACTCGCCCACCGCGGACGGCCAGCCCGTGACCGGAATCGGTCGTGACAAGGCCGCCCTCATCTGGTACAAGGCGCTCACCACCAAGTTCACCTCCACCACCAACTACGCGGCCGCCCGTACCGGCACCCTCGCGGTGGCCGGCGAGCTGTACGGCACCACCAGCGCCGAGTACAAGGCCGTGCAGGACGCCTGGGCCGGTGTCGCGGTCGGCAGCCGGGGCGGCACGCCCGGCGGCAAGACCTTCGAGAACACCACCGCGGTCGCCATCCCGGACGCCGGGGCGGCGGTGACCTCCTCGGTCAGCGTCACCGGCATCACCGGCCGGGCCCCGGCCAACCTCCAGGTGGCGGTGGACATCACCCACACCTACCGCGGTGACCTGGTCATCGACCTGGTGGCCCCGGACGGTTCGGCCTACCGCCTGAAGAACTCCAGCTCCTCCGACTCGGCCGACAACGTCAAGGAGACGTACTCGGTCAACGCCTCCTCGGAGGAGGCCAACGGCACCTGGAAGCTCAAGGTCCAGGACGTCGCGCGGCAGGACACCGGCAAGATCAACAGCGTCAAGGTGACCTTCCCGTAAGGCCGCGGACGGCCCGGCAGGACCGGGCCGCGCGGTGAACCGACAGGCGCCGTCCCGGTGGTCGACACCGGGGCGGCGCCGCCGTGTGCGCCCTGTTCCTCCCGAACGCACCGCGTGGGCGGGGCTGTTCACATTGCGGTCGTACGCGTGCAGTGGACGGACAAGTTCTGGTCAAGAACCGTCCACACTCCTGACATGTTCGCGCCCCGCATGGCACTGTTCCCTCTCAAGAACCACCCGCACCGCACCTTTCGGACAGCGATCCCTGCTGTCCGAACCCCACGAAGGAGCTTTGCGTGACCCCCCACATGTCACAGAGCAAGGGCTACATAGCCACCCACAAGCGCTCGACGCTGGCCATCGCCACGGCACTGGCCGCCGGCTCCGCGCTTCTGGCCACCGGGCTCGCCGGTGGCGCCACCGCCGCCCCGGCCCCGGCCAAGTCCGAGAAGGGCGCCTCCGTCTCGGCCGCCCAGGCGGCGCGCGTCTCCATGATCAAGGCCGCGGAGAAGAAGACCGCCGCGGTCGCCGAGGAGCTGAAGCTCGGCTCCCAGGAGAAGCTGGTCGTCAAGGACGTCATCAAGGACAACAAGGGCACCGTCCACACCCGCTACGAGCGCACCTTCGCGGGCATGCCGGTCCTCGGCGGCGACCTGATCGTCCACAAGACCGAGGCGGGCAAGACCGAGACCACCAAGGCGACCGAGAAGAAGATCGCGGTCTCCACCAAGGCGCTCTCCGCGGCCAAGGCCCCCAAGGACGCCCGCAAGGTCGTCTGGGCCGCCACCGGCACCCCGACCCTCGCCTTCGAGACGGTCAAGACCGGCAAGGCCAAGGACGGCACGCCCACCAAGCTGCACATCGTCACCGACGCCGAGAGCGGCAAGAAGCTCGCGCAGTGGGACGACATCCACACCGGCACCGGTGAGACCACCTACAGCGGCAGCGTGGAGATCGGCTCCAAGGAGGGCTCCGGCGGCTTCGAGCTGACCGACGACTCCCGCGGCGGCCACTCGACCTTCACCCTCGACAACGGCGAGGGCGAGGGCGTCCTCGCCACCGACGACGACGACAAGTGGGGCGACGGCACCCCGGCGGACAAGAACACCGCCGCCGCCGACGCCGCCTACGGCGCCCAGGTCACCTGGGACTACTACAAGAGCGTCCACGGCCGCGAGGGCATCAAGGGCGACGGCCAGGGTGCCACCTCCCGCGTCCACTACGGCGACAACTACGTCAACGCCTTCTGGGACGACAGCTGCTTCTGCATGACCTACGGCGACGGCGAGGGCAACGAGCACCCGCTGACCTCGATCGACGTGGCCGCGCACGAGATGAGCCACGGCGTCACCTCGGCCACCGCCAACCTGAACTACATGGGCGAGTCCGGCGGTCTGAACGAGGCCACCTCGGACATCTTCGGCACGGCGGTGGAGTTCAGCGCCGAGAACGCCGAGGACAAGGGCGACTACCTCATCGGTGAAGAGATCGACATCAACGGTGACGGCAGCCCGCTGCGCTACATGGACGAGCCGAGCAAGGACGGCTCCTCGCTGGACTACTGGAGCGCCGACGCTGGCAACGTCGACGTCCACTACTCCTCGGGCATCGCCAACCACTTCTTCTACATCCTGTCCGAGGGCAGCGGTGAGAAGGAGATCGACGGCGTGACGTACAACTCGCCCACCAAGGACGGCTCCAAGGTCGAGGGCATCGGCCGGGACAAGGCCGAGAAGATCTGGTTCAAGGCCCTGACCGAGTACATGACCTCCACCACCGACTACGCGGGTGCCCGCGAGGCGACCGTCAAGGCCGCCACCGACCTCTACGGCGCCGACGGCGCCGAGGTCAAGGGCGTCGAGGCCGCGTGGACCGGCGTGGACGTCAAGGGCTGACACCCTCCGGCCCGGACCTGAGGTCCGGCACCGGCGTTTGACCGGGCGGCGCCACGGGGATCACGAATCCCCGGGCGCCGCCCGCACCATGTCCAGCTTGGGGACCCGTACCACCGGCGCCCGGGACCCGCCCGCGCGGCGCGCTCCCCGCGTACGCCGGGCCGCACTGCCGGGCCGGGCAACTGCCAAGCCCTGGAAGCACGGTGAACGGGAGAAGTCCATGGCAACTCCGCTGTCCGCGGACAAGATGATCGCCGCCCTGCGCGCCGAGGGCGTCGCCCCCGTCGAGCGCGAGGGCTGGCGCACCCACAACCGCAACGAGGCCGGGCCCTGGGGCGGGGTGAACGGCGTCCTCATCCACCACACCGCCGGGCGCGACAGCCTCGACCTGGTCTGGGACGGGCGCTCCGACCTGCCGGGCCCGCTCGCCCACACCCACCTGGCCAAGAACGGCACCGCCACGATGACCGGCAACGGCCGCGCCAACCACGCGGGCCGGGCCGCCCGCAACGCCTTCGACGCGGTGGTCGCCGAGTCCTCCACCCACCCCGCGCCCTCCGCGGCCAGCGGGACGGTCGACGGCAACCAGCACTTCTACGGCATCGAGATCGAGAACCTCGGCGACGGCGACGACCCCTACCCGGGCGCCCAGTACGACAAGGCGGTGCGCTGGGCCGCCGCCATCTGCCGGGCGCACGGCTGGACCCAGCACTCCGTCGTCGGCCACAAGGAGACCTCGATCGAGGGGAAGATCGACCCCTCGTTCAGCATGAACTCCTTCCGCGCCAAGGTCGCCGACCGCCTCTCCCACGACGCGGGCTGGGACCCGGTCGCCCCCGCCGAGGACGAGACCGCAGAGGACGAGACCGGGGTCCTCGACGGGTGACGCGGCTGCGGCGGCCGGGGCGCGTGAACCGGCGGTCGCTGCCGCCGAGTTCGCGCGCCCCGGCCGCCGGACCCCCTCAGCGCAGGAGCACCCCGGACTCCCCCGCGCCCTCCGAGGGCCAGGCCACCAGGCCGAGTTCGGCGGGGCCGCCGAGCAGCCGGTGGGCGGGCAGGACCCGGACCGTGTAGCCGATGGGCCCGGTGCGGTCCAGGGTGAGCGGGCCCTCGTAGAGCAGGCGGCCGTCCAGGTCGGGGCCGCCCAGCGGTTTCAGGGAGACGGTGGTGGGCGAGGAGATGCGGTCGGCGGAGTCGACGCGCCCGGTGACCGCCTGCACCTGGACGTCGTCGGGGCCGAGTTCGCCGAGCCGGACCCCGACGCGCAGCGCGAGCGTGCTGCCGACCTCGGCGGTCGCGGAGGTGGCCGAGGCCTCCACGTGCTCGACCGCCACCTGCGGCCAGGCGGCGCGCAACCGCCCCTTGAACCAGGCGAGTTCACGGGAGGCGTCCTCGTCCATGGCGCGCGCGGCCCGGGCGGCCGGGGCGTAGAGCCGGGTCACGTACTCGCGGACCATGCGCCCGGCGAGCACCTTCGGGCCCAGCTGGGTCAGGGTGCGGCGGACCATCTCGATCCAGCGGTCGGGCAGTCCCTCGGGACCGCGCTCGTAGAAGCGCGGGGCCACCCGGCGCTCCAGGAGTTCGTACAGGGCGCGGGCCTCCAGGTCGTCGCGCCGGTCCTCGTCGGCCGCGTCCCCGTCCGCGGTGGGCACCGCCCAGCCGAAGTCGGGTTCGTACCACTCGTCCCACCAGCCGTCCAGGACCGAGAGGTTGAGGCAGCCGTTGAGGGCGGCCTTCATCCCGGAGGTGCCGCAGGCCTCCAGCGGGCGCAGCGGGTTGTTCAGCCAGACGTCGCAGCCCGGGTAGAGCTTCTCGGCCATCGCCATGCCGTAGTCGGGCAGGAAGACGATGCGTTCGCGCACCCGGGGGTCGTCGGTGAAGCGGACCAGCGCCTGCACCAGCCGCTTGCCGCCGTCGTCCGCGGGGTGCGCCTTGCCCGCGACCACGATCTGCACCGGCCGCTCGGGGTGCAGCAGCAGCGCCCGCAGCCGGTCAGGGTCGCGCAGCATCAGCGTCAACCGCTTGTACGAGGGCACCCGGCGGGCGAAGCCGATGGTGAGGATCCCGGGGTCGAAGACCCGCTCGATCCAGCCGAGTTCGGCCGCCGAGGCACCGCGCTCGCGCCAGGAGTCCCACAGGCGCCGGCGGACCTCGCCGACGAGCTGGGTGCGCAGGGTGCGGCGCAGCTCCCAGAGTTCCGCGCCCGGGACGGCGCCGACCGCCGCCGCGCGCTCGGGGCCGCCGAGGGTCATGGCCTCCTCGACGCGCTCCTCGCCGATCCCCCGGGCGCCGAGGGCGCGGACCTCGGGGGCGGTCCAGGTGGGGGCGTGCACCCCGTTGGTGATCGAGGTGATCGGCACCTCCTCGGCATCGAATCCCGGCCAGAGCCCGGCGAACATCTCCCGGCTGACCCGGCCGTGCAGCAGCGAGACGCCGTTGGCGCGGCGGGCGAGCCTGAGGCCCATCACCGCCATGTTGAAGACCCCGGGGTCGGCGCCCTCGCCGGTCTCGGTGCCGAGGCGCAGGATGCGCTCGGTCTCGATGCCGGGCAGTTCGGCCTCGGGTCCGAAGTGCCGTGCCACCAGGGCCGCGTCGAAGCGGTCGATGCCCGCGGGGACGGGGGTGTGGGTGGTGAAGACGGTCCCGGCGGCGACCCGCTCCAGGGCCGAGCCGAAGTCCGCGCCCGGCCGCCCGCCGCGGGCGGCCGTGAACTCGTGCAGGCGCTCCAGGCCGAGGAAGCCGGCGTGGCCCTCGTTGGTGTGGAAGACCTCGGGAGCCGGGTGGCCGGTCAGCCGGCAGTAGGCGCGCACCGCGCGGACCCCGCCGATGCCGAGCAGCATCTCCTGGAGCAGCCGGTGCTCGCTGCCGCCGCCGTAGAGCCGGTCGGTGACCTCGCGGGCCGCGCGGTCGTTCTCCTCGACCGCGGAGTCGAGCAGCAGCAGGGGCACCCGCCCGACCTGCGCCTGCCAGATCCGGGCGCGCAGCAGGCGGCCGCCGGGCAGGGCGAGGACGGTCAGGGCGGGGCCCCCGTCGGCCTCGCGGAGCAGGTGGAGCGGCAGCTCGTGGGGGTCGAGGACGGGGTAGTGCTCCTGCTGCCAGCCCTCGCGGGAGAGCGACTGGCGGAAGTAGCCGTGCCGGTAGAGCAGCCCGACCCCGATCAGCGGGACGCCGAGGTCGCTGGCCGATTTCAGATGGTCCCCGGCGAGGATGCCGAGGCCGCCCGAGTACTGCGGAAGCGCCGCGGTGATCCCGAACTCCGGCGAGAAGTAGGCGATCGCGGCGGGCTGTCCCGCGCCCTGCTCCTGGTACCAGCGGGCGCCCTCCAGATAGCCGCGGAGCTCCTGGTGCGCCTCGGCGAGGCGGGCGAGGAAACCGTCCTCGGCGGCCAGTTCCGCGAGGCGCGCGGGCGGTACGCAGCCGAGCAGCCGCAGCGGGTCGCCGCCGGTCTCCTCGAAGCGGTCCGGGTCGACGGAGCGGAAGAGCGCGCGGGTGGGCGGATGCCAGGACCAGCGCAGATTGCGGGCGAGTTCGTTCAGGGGGGCGAGGGGTTCGGGGAGGACGGGACGGACGGTGAACCGACGGATTGCCTTCACGTTTCCACCTTCGCGGGCGAAGCGGGCGGCGACGGGGAGATGGCCCGGTGCGTCGCCTTGTGGTGCTGCCGAACCGTAGCGAGCGGGCGGCGGGCGCGGGCAGGGCGCGCCGGGGGCGGGCGGGTCGCGCGTGTCGCGTTACGCGTGAGTAGTTAACAAAGAGGCGGATTGCCCACCCGCGTAGCGGGGGAAGGCTCCTGCGGTACGGCCCGCGAATCCACCTCGGGGCAGCTTTCTCCCGATCTTTCCGGCACGTACCCGACGACCTCGCAGCCGCCCGCTCGACCCGGGCCGCGGGGCGCACCCTCACTCGTACGGGGGTCGCGCGCCGGGCTCCGAAGGGGTGAATCCGCGGGCGGCTCGGGCCCTGGTGGTCATGCCGGTAAGTCGTGGAACGCCCCTGTCAGCGCTAGAAAGGGCGCAAGCCCAGCCGTCAACCGCCCGCCGCGCACACCCTCAGGTGATCACATGATCGGCCGCATCCCGGTCCTTGACGTACACCCCGTCATCGAGTGCGGGCAGCGCCCCGCGAAGTCGGTGGCGGGCGAGGAGTTCGAGGTCAGCGCCACCGTCTTCCGCGAGGGCCATGAGGCGGTCGCGGCCGAGGTCGTGCTGCGCGATCCCGAGGGGCGCCCGGGCCCCCCGGTGCCGATGCGCGAGCTGGCCCCCGGCACCGACCGCTTCGGCGCCCGGGTCGCGCCCTCCGAGGAGGGCCGCTGGACCTTCGAGGTGCAGGCCTGGAGCGACCCGCTGAACACCTGGCGGCACACCGCGGGGATCAAGGTCCCGGCGGGCATCGACACCGAACTGGTCCTCGCGGAGGGCGCGCTGCTGCACGAGCGCGCCGCCGAGGGCGTACCGAAGAGCGAGGGCCGCCGCGAGCTGGTGCTGACCGCCGCCGACGCCCTGCGCGACAGGGCCCGCACCCCCGCCGCGCGCCTGGAGGCGGCCCTCGCGCCCCAGGTCACCGAGGTCCTCGACCGGCATCCGCTGCGCGAACTGCTCAGCTCCTCCGGCGAGTACCCGCTGCGGGTCGAGCGGCGGCGGGCCCTCTTCGGCTCCTGGTACGAGTTCTTCCCGCGCTCGGAGGGCGCCCGCGTCGAGGAGGGGAGGCCGCCGGTCAGCGGGACCTTCCGGACCGCGGCCGAGCGGCTGCCCGCGATCGCCGCGATGGGCTTCGACGTGGTGTACCTGCCGCCGGTCCACCCGATCGGCACCACCTTCCGCAAGGGCCCGGACAACGCCCTGACCGCGGGCCCGCACGACGTGGGCGTGCCCTGGGCGATCGGCTCCCCGGCGGGCGGCCACGACGCGGTCCACCCGGACCTCGGCACCCTCGACGACTTCGACGCCTTCGTCCGCCGGGCCCGGGACCTGCGCCTGGAGGTCGCCCTCGACTTCGCGCTCCAGTGCTCCCCGGACCACCCCTGGGTGAGCGAGCACCCCGAGTGGTTCCGGCACCGCCCGGACGGCACCATCGCCTACGCCGAGAACCCGCCGAAGAAGTACCAGGACATCTACCCCCTGGACTTCGACACCGACATGCCCGGGCTCGTGCGGGAGACGGTGCGGCTGCTGCGCTTCTGGATGGACCGCGGGGTGCGCATCTTCCGGGTCGACAATCCGCACACCAAGCCGGTGGTCTTCTGGGAGCGGGTGATCGCCGAGATCAACTCCGCCGACCCGGACGTCCTCTTCCTCGCCGAGGCCTTCACCCGGCCCGCGATGATGCGCACCCTCGGCGCCATCGGCTTCCAGCAGTCGTACACGTACTTCACCTGGCGCAACTCCAAGCGGGAGCTGACCGACTACCTCACCGAGCTGAGCGGCGAGAGCGCCGCGGTGATGCGGCCGAACCTCTTCGTGAACACCCCCGACATCCTGCACGCCTACCTCCAGGACGGCGGCCGCCCCGCCTTCGAGGTCCGCGCGGTGCTCGCCGCGACCCTCTCCCCCACCTGGGGCGTCTACAGCGGCTACGAGCTGTGCGAGAACCAGCCGCTGCGGCCGGGCAGCGAGGAGTACCTGCACTCCGAGAAGTACGAGCTGCGCCCGCGCGACTGGGAGGCGGCCGAGCGGGAGGGCCGCAGCATCGCGGGTCTGATCACCGCGCTGAACCGGATCCGGCGCCACCATCCGGCCCTGCAGCAGCTGCGCGATCTGCACTTCCACGAGACGGACCAGGAGGCGGTGCTCGCCTACTCCAAGCGCAGCGGCTCCAGCACCGTGCTCGTGGTGGTCAACCTCGATCCGCACCACGTCCAGGAGGCGACGGTCACGCTCGACCTCCCCCGGCTCGGCCTCGACCGGGACGAGCCGCTCGCCGTGCGCGACGAACTCACCGGCGAGAGCTACCAGTGGGGCCGCGCCAACTACGTGCGCCTCGATCCCGGCACCGCGCCCGCGCATGTCCTCGTCTGCCGCCCGGCCGGGCAGCAGGCGGCCGAGAACGGGACGCCGTCCGCCGGGCGGCGCGCTCCCGCGTCCTCGCAGACCAGGTCAGGAGGGTCACCCGCATCATGATCGTCAACGAGCCCGTACCGGACAAGTTCGAGGACACACCGGCCAGGGACCGCGACCCGGACTGGTTCAAACGCGCCGTCTTCTACGAGGTCCTGGTCCGCTCCTTCCAGGACAGCAACGGCGACGGCATCGGCGACCTCAAGGGCATCACCGCCAAGCTGGACTACCTCCAGTGGCTCGGCGTGGACTGCCTGTGGCTGCCGCCCTTCTTCAAGTCCCCGCTGCGGGACGGCGGTTACGACGTCGCCGACTACACCGCGGTGCTCCCGGAGTTCGGCGACCTCGCGGACTTCGTGGAGTTCGTGGACGGCGCCCACCAGCGGGGCATGCGCGTGATCATCGACTTCGTCATGAACCACACCAGCGACCAGCACCACTGGTTCCAGGAGTCCCGCCGCGACCCGGACGGCCCGTACGGCGACTACTACGTCTGGGCCGACGACGACAAGCAGTACCAGGACGCGCGGATCATCTTCGTCGACACCGAGGCCTCCAACTGGACCTTCGACCCGGTCCGCCAGCAGTACTACTGGCACCGCTTCTTCTCCCACCAGCCGGACCTCAACTACGAGAACCCGGCCGTCCAGGAGGAGATCCTCGCCGCCCTGAAGTTCTGGCTCGACCTCGGCATCGACGGCTTCCGCCTGGACGCGGTGCCCTACCTCTACGCGGAGGAGGGCACCAACTGCGAGAACCTGCCCGCCACCCACGAGATGCTGCGCAAGGTGCGCGCCGAGATCGACGAGCACTACCCGGACGTGGTGCTGCTCGCCGAGGCCAACCAGTGGCCCGAGGACGTCGTCGACTACTTCGGCGACTTCTCCAAGGGCGGCGACGAGTGCCATATGGCCTTCCACTTCCCGGTGATGCCGCGCATCTTCATGGCGGTGCGCCGCGAGTCGCGCTACCCGGTCTCGGAGATCCTCGCCAAGACCCCCGCGATCCCCTCCGGCTGCCAGTGGGGCATCTTCCTGCGCAACCACGACGAGCTGACCCTGGAGATGGTCACCGACGAGGAGCGCGACTACATGTACGCGGAGTACGCCAAGGACCCGCGGATGCGGGCCAATATCGGCATCCGCCGGCGCCTCGCCCCACTCCTGGACAACGACCGCAACCAGATCGAGCTGTTCACCGCCCTGCTGCTCTCGCTGCCCGGCTCGCCGATCCTCTACTACGGGGACGAGATCGGGATGGGCGACAACATCTGGCTGGGCGACCGGGACGCGGTGCGCACCCCGATGCAGTGGACCCCGGACCGCAACGCGGGCTTCTCCTCCAGCGATCCCGGCCGCCTCTTCCTGCCGACGATCATGGACCCGGTCTACGGCTACCAGGTCACCAATGTCGAGGCCTCGATGTCCTCGCCGTCCTCGCTGCTGCACTGGACGCGCCGGATGATCGAGATCCGCAAGCAGAACCCGGCCTTCGGCCTCGGCAGCTACACCGAGCTGTCCTCCTCCAACCCGGCGGTGCTCGCCTTCCTGCGCGAGGCCCCCTCCTCGGAGGGCGAGGACGACCTGGTGCTGTGCGTGCACAACTTCTCCCGCTTCCCGCAGCCGACCGAGCTGGACCTGCGCGAGTTCAACGGCCGCCATCCGGTCGAGCTGATCGGCGGAGTGCGCTTTCCGGCCATCGGTGAACTGCCCTATCTGCTCACCCTGGCCGGGCACGGCTTCTACTGGTTCCGGCTGCGCCGGGAGACCCTCGCTGCGTAAGGGAGCGGCCGGGGGCCCCGCGCGGGCCCCCGGCGCCCGCCCCGCCGCACCGGACCAAGGTCCGTTACGGGGCGGGAAGTACACGCTTGTCCGCACCGGCACCGGGCACCTTCTCCCCTGTCGGTCCACCGGGGCCGTATCCGGAAAATCCCACCCGCCCCGCGGGCGGACGAGGAGATCTCCCGGTCGCGGTCCCGGCCCGTCCCCGCGCGACCCGCGGACTCCGTCCGGGGGTACCCCCACCGCGTCGGCAGGTACTTCTCCGCCCCTTCCGCGAGACTGAGGGGGATTTGCCCAGATAGTCCTATGGTGTGCCCGGGGAAAGGACGCGAGCCATGCCGGAAGCCGTAGCCCGTCCAGGAACGGTCCCCCTCGCACGCCGCCAGCTGCTCGACTCGCTCGGCCCCCTGCTGCGCGAATGGCTGCCCCGGCAGCGCTGGTTCGCGGGCAAGGGCCGCCCGATCACCGGCTTCGAGCTGGTCTCCGCCACCGATCTGCTGCCGCCCGGATCCCCGCAGGGCCTGATCCACCTCCTGGTCCGCGTCAAGCAGCCGCCCGCCTCCGCGGAGCCGCCCGCCCCCCGCTCCTCGGACTGCTACCAGCTCCTGCTCGGCGTCCACCAGGCCCTGCCCCGGCACCTCGCCCCCGCCCTGATCGGCCACGCCCGCACCGGCCCGCTGCGCGGCCAGACCCTCTACGAGGCGCTGCACGACCCCCGGCTCGCGGAAGTGCTCCTGGAGGCGCTGCGCTCCCGGGCCCGGATCGGCAACCTCTGCTTCGAGCACGACAGCGGGACCGCGCTCCCGGCCAAGCTGCCGCCCCGGGTACTCGGCGCCGAGCAGTCCAACTCCTCGCTGATCTACGGGGATTCCTACATCCTCAAGCTGCTGCGCCGGGTGGTCGAGGGCGTCAACCCGGACCTGGAGCTGCCCCTGGTCCTCGCCCGGGACGGCTGCCGCCAGGTGCCCGCCCCCGCCGCCTGGTTCCTCGCCGACGGGTCCGCGGGCCAGGGCCACGCCACCGAGACCTCGGTGCTCGGCGTGATGACGCCCTTCCTCAGCGGCGCCGAGGGCGCCTGGGAGCTGGCCCTCGACGCGCTCGCCGCCCGCCGCCCCTTCACCGAGGAGGCGCACGGCCTCGGCCGGGCCACCGGCGCCGTGCACGCCTCGCTCGGCCGGGCGCTGCCCACCGTCACCCTCGGCCGCGCCCAGCTCGCGGTGCTCGCCCGCGCCATGACCGACCGGCTCGACGGCGCCGCCGAAGTGGTGCCCGCCCTGCGGGAGTTCACGCCCCGGCTGCGCACCGCCTTCACCGCGCTCGGCGCCCTCGACCCCGCCGAGCTGGCCTGGAGCGCCCAGCGGGTCCACGGCGACCTGCACCTCGGCCAGTGCCTGCGCCAGCGCTCCGGCGAGTGGTCGGTGATCGACTTCGAGGGCGAACCGGCCCGCCCGCTCGCCGAACGCCGGCTGCCGCAGCCCCCGGTGCGCGATGTCGCCGGGATGCTGCGCTCCTTCGACTACGCCGCCCGCACCCTGCCGCGCACCGCCGCCCAGGAGCACGCCGCAGGGCCCGGCGGCTCCGTCTCCGACGTGGGCTCCGGCTCGGCGGGCGAGGACCCCGCGGCGGGCGGGCCCGGCTCCTCCTGGTACGCCCAGTGGGCCGAGGACTGCCGGGCCGCCTACTGCGCCGGGTACGCCGAGGTGGCGGGCCGCGACCCGCGCGCCGACCCGGTGCTCCTCCGCGCCTACGAGACCGACAAGGCCGTCTACGAAGTCGTCTACGAATCCCGCAACCGCCCCGACTGGGTCTCCGTGCCCATGGCCGCCGTCCGCCGCCTCGCCGCCGCGGCCGGGCCCCGCTGACCTGCCCCGCCCCGAGGAAGGCACCTCCCGTGACCCCGAGCCCGTCCCCCGGCCGCCGCGCCCGCCCCGCCGAGCAGCCCGGCTCCCCGCCCCCGGCCGCCCCGCGGCGCGGCGCCCGCAAGCTGGGCACCCTCGCCTACACCGACCCCGCCCCCGGCGAGTCCGCCGCCCCGGGCACCGCCCCGGCCGCGGCCACCGGCGGCCCCGAGCGGCGCGCCCCCGCCGAGCACGGCGACGCGGCCGAGAAGCGCAGCCGCCGCCCGGCCCCGGCGGAGCCCGCCCGCCCCCGGCCGAAGGCGGCGAAGCCCAGCCGCCCGGCGAAGTCCCCGGCACCCACCGCCCCGGCCGAGGACGCGGCACCGCCCGCCGCCCCGGGGGACGCGGCACCGCCCGCCGAGGCCCCCGGCGCGGCCGAGCCGCCCACGCCCGCACCGCCCGCCCCGGACCCGGCCGCACCGCCCGCCCCCGAGCCCGGCCCCGCCGCCCTCTCCGCCGAGGACCGGCGGCGCCTGCTCGACGGGACGCACCACGAGCCGCACGCCGTGCTCGGGGCGCACCCGGTCGCCGAGGGCCTCTGCTTCCGGGCGCTGCGGCCCTTCGCGCGCGCGGTGACGGTACTCACCGAGGGCGCCGAGGGTGCCGAGTACCCCTTGGACGACGACGGCGAAGGCTTCTTCTCCGGGCTGCTGCCGCTGCGTTCGGTACCCGGGTACCGCTTGCGGATCGACTATCCGGACGGCGCGCACGAGGTCCACGACGCCTACGGATTCCTGCCCGCACTCGGCGAGTTCGACCTGCATCTGATCGGCGAGGGCCGCCACGAGGAGCTGTGGAAGGCGCTCGGCGCCGAGCCGATGGTGCACCAGCAGGTGGCCGGGACCCGGTTCACCGTCTGGGCGCCCCACGCGCGCGGGATCCGGGTCACCGGCTCCTTCAACTACTGGGACGGCACCGGCTTTCCGATGCGTTCGCTGGGCTCGACCGGGGTGTGGGAGCTCTTCGTGCCGGGGGTGCGCGAGGGCGAGCTGTACAAGTTCGAGATCACCCGCCCGGACGGCTCGAAGACCCTGCGCGCCGACCCGATGGCCCGCCGCACCGAGGTGCCGCCCGCCACCGCCTCGATCGTCGACGTCTCCCGCCACGAGTGGCAGGACGCGGACTGGCTCGGCAGGCGCGGCACCATCCCGGTGCACGAGGCCCCGTTCTCCGTCTACGAGCTCCATCTCGCCTCCTGGCGCCCGGGCCTGACGTACCGTCAACTCGCCGAGCAGCTGCCCGCGTACGTCAAGGACCTCGGCTTCACGCATGTGGAGCTGATGCCGGTCGCCGAGCACCCCTTCGGCGGCTCCTGGGGCTACCAGGTCACCGGCTTCTACGCGCCGACCTCCCGGATGGGCACCCCGGACGACTTCAAGTTCCTGGTGGACGCGCTGCACCGGGCCGGTATCGGGGTCCTGATGGACTGGGTCCCGGCGCACTTCCCGCGCGACGACTGGGCCCTGGCCGAATTCGACGGCCGCCCGCTGTACGAGCACGAGGACCCGGCCCGCGCCGCCCATCCGGACTGGGGCACCCTGGAGTTCGACTACGGCCGCAAGGAGGTGCGCAACTTCCTCGTCGCCAACGCGGTCTACTGGTGCCAGGAGTTCCACATCGACGGCCTGCGGGTGGACGCGGTGGCCTCGATGCTCTACCTCGACTACTCCCGCGAGGAGGGCGAGTGGAGCCCGAACGAGCACGGCGGCCGGGAGAACCTGGACGCGGTCGCCTTCCTCCAGGAGATGAACGCGACCGTCTACCGCCGGGTGCCCGGAGTGGTCACCGTCGCCGAGGAGTCCACCGCCTGGGACGGCGTCACCCGCGCCACCCACCACACCGGACCCGGCGGCTTCGGCGGACTCGGCTTCGGCCTGAAGTGGAACATGGGCTGGATGCACGACTCGCTCGGCTATATGCAACACGAGCCCGTGCACCGCAAGTTCCACCACCACGAGATGACCTTCTCGATGGTGTACGCGTACAGCGAGAACTACGTCCTGCCCATCTCGCACGACGAGGTGGTGCACGGCAAGCGCTCCCTGGTCTCCAAGATGCCCGGCGACTGGTGGCAGCAGCGGGCGGGCGACCGCGCCTACCTGGGCTTCATGTGGGCCCACCCGGGCAAGCAACTCCTGTTCATGGGGCAGGAGTTCGCCCAGGGCGCCGAGTGGTCGGAGGGGCACGGACCGGACTGGTGGCTGCTCGACCCGGCCTACGGCGCGGAGCCCGACCACCGGGGCGTACGCGATCTGGTGCGCGAGCTGAACACCGTCTACCGGCGCGAACTCCCGCTGTGGCAGCGGGACACCGACCCCGCCGGGTTCTCCTGGATCGCCGGGGACGCGGCGGAGGACAACGTCTTCGCCTTCTTCCGCCACGACGCCGCCGGCTCCCCGCTCCTCGCGGTGTCCAACTTCTCGCCGGTGGTGCGCGAGGACTACCGCCTCGGCGTCCCCGAGGAGATCCCGGCCTGGCAGGAGATCCTCAACACCGACGAGGAGCGCTTCGGCGGCAGCGGAATCCCCAGCACCCGGGGCCCGGCGAAACCCGAACCGCACCCGGCCCACGGCCGCCCGGCGAGCATCGGCCTCACCCTGCCGCCGCTGGCCACGGTGTGGTTGCGCCCGGCCTGAGGAGCCCCGGGGAGCAGTAGTCCTGAGGTTCCTGAAGAACACACCTGCGCGGCCCGGACGGAGGCAACTCCCGTCCGGGCCGCGGTGTTTCCCTGCGTACGGACCCCGCGTACCGCACAGCGCTCGCGTACCGCACGGCCTCCGCGCAACCGCCCGCCCTACGTGGTCCGGTAGGCCCGCAGGAAGGTCCGCACCCCCTCGGTGACGAGCGGCCGGACGCGGGGGTCCTCCACGGCGTTCGCGGAACCGAGCCGGTCCAGGGGGACGCCGAAGGTCAGCGCGATGAACTGGTCGGCCGCGAGCCGGGGGTCGGGGACGTCGAGCAGCCCGGCCTCGGCGAAGGCGGCGAACCGCTCGGCCAGTGCCTCGTCGGGGGTGTCGGCCATGGAGTTGTAGCCCCGGTGCGGCAGATGGCCGGACTCGGCACGGACCAGCCGCTGCAGGGTGGCGTACTCCGCCGAGCCGAGCATGTCGGTCGCGATCCGCATCGAGAAGGTGATCAGGGCGTCCTCCAGGTCGGCGGTCCCGGGCAGGGCGGTCAGGGTGTCGTCCAGGGTGCGCCGGATCGTGGTGATCAGCGACTGGCCGACGCCGTCGACGACCGCCTGGAGCAGCGTCCGCTTGTCGCCGAAGTAGTCGTAGACCGTCCGCTTGGACACCTTCGCCCGGGCGGCGACGGCGTCGACGCTGGACCGGTCGAACCCCTCGGCGAGGAACAGTTCCCGGGCCGCCGCGAGGATCGCGGCCCGCTTCTGGGCGGACCCCTCGCGCAGCGTCTTCTCACCCGGTGTCTTCGTGGTCGGCATGGGCACATCCTAATACTTCTACACTGCACGGTGTAGTGTAGTTCTGGAGCCGGGGCGCGGACCGTACGTGTCCACCCGCTCCGACCGGCACGGCCGCGCGGGCGGCAGGCACTCCGCGTACGTCCGCACCGCCCCCACCCGTTCGCCCTCGACTCATCCGGCCACGACGGAAGAAGGACGTCCATGACCGCAACTCTGGCTGCCCCGGTCCGCATCGGGAGGTCCGCTGTCGGGGCCCTCGGGCTGCTGGCGGTCGCCACCGGTGCCCTGGAGTCGGTGGTGACGCCGACCCTCCCGCTGCTCCAGCGCGAGCTGGGCATGACCCCCGCCGAAGGCGCGCTGCTCAGCATCGTGCTGCTCATCACCGGGGCGCTGGTCACCCCGGTCGCGGGCCGGTTCGGCGACCGCTACGGCGGAAAGAAGGTCCTGATCCGGCTGATGGCGGTGGTCTCGGCCGGTGGTCTGGTCTCCGCCCTGGCGCCGAATCTGCCCGTGCTGTTAGTCGGCCAGATACTGCAGGGAGCGATGGTGGGCGCGCTGCCCCTGTCGTTCATCCTGGTGCGCGCGCACCTGCCCGCGGGCGAGTCGAAGGTCGCCATCGGGGTGGTGAGCGGCCTGTTCGTCGGCGGCGGGATGGCGGGCACGCTGTCCGCCGGGCCGGTGGCCGAAGGGCTGTCCCGGCACTGGATGTTCGCGCTGCCGACCCTCGCGGTCATCGGGGCCACCCTCCTGGTGAACGGCCTGCTGCCCGGGGACCCGCCGGGCCGCTCGGACCGGGCCGGGGTGGACTGGCCGGGCCTGGTCCTGCTGAGCGGGACCCTGGTCACGCTCATGCTGGTCCTCGCGCTCGCCCCCGAGGCCGCCGCGCAGCCGCTCGCGCTCGGCGCCCTGCTGGTGGTCCTGGCCGCCTTCACGACCGGCTGGATCGCCGTGGAGCGCCGCGCCCCCGCGCCGATGGTCGACCTCGGCCTGCTCGCCCGGCCCGCGGTGTGGAAGTCGTGCGCCCTGACCTTCGTGATCTGCCTGGGCACCTCGGTGGCCGTCTACCTCGTCCCGCAGCTGCTCGCGGTCCCGGAGAGGGAGTACGGCTTCGGGGCGGGCGCCACCGAGATCGGCTTCATCCTGCTGCCCGGCGCCCTGACCGCCGCGCTCGCCGGGCCGCTCAGCGGGATCGGCGCCCGGCGCTTCGGCTCCCGTGCCGTGGTCACCACCGGCACCTTCCTGATGATCACCGCCCTGCTCGCGCTGGCCGCCGTGCACACCGAGATCTGGCACCTGGTCACCGGCAAGGCCCTGATCGCGCTCGCCAACGGCCTCTGCGTGACGGCCCTGGTGACCCGCACCGCCACCGGTGTCGAGCAGAGCGAGACCGGCATCGCCACCAGCCTGGTCCTGGTGACCCGCGTACTCGGCTTCGCGGTCGGCGCGCAGCTCAGCGGCGCGCTGCTCACCGCCTGGACCCCCTCCGGCTCGGATGTCCCGGCCGAATCGGCCTTCGCCACCGGCTTCTTCCTCGCCGGGGCCGTCACCGCGCTGTCCCTGCTCGTCGTCCGCACCCTCAGCAAAGGAGTAGAGGAATGACCCGCACCCCGAGGAAGAGTCGTACGAGGCCGCCGCGCACGGTCCTGGTCTCCGGGGCCGGAATCGCGGGCCCCGCCCTCGCCTTCTGGCTGAACCGCCGCGGTTGCGCGGTCACGGTGGTCGAGAAGGCGGCCGCCCCGCGCAGCGGCGGGTACCCGATCGATGTGCGCGGCACCGCCCTGGAGGTGGTCCGGCGGATGGGGATCCTGCCGCGGCTGCGGGAGGCCCATGTCGACCTGCGGCGGCTGACCTTCCTGGACGGCGACGGCGGCGAGGTGGCCTCGGTCGCCCCGCACGCCGTCACCGGCGGGGTCGGGGGACGGGACCTGGAGGTGCGGCGCGGGGATCTGACCGGCGTGCTGCACGCGGCGGTCCGGGACGACGTGGAGTTCCTCTTCGACGACTCCGTGGCCGCCCTCGACGAGTGCGGCCACGGAGTCGAGGTCACCTTCCGCAGCGGCCTGAGCCGTACCTTCGACCTGGTCGTCGGCGCGGACGGGATGCACTCGCGCACCCGGGAGTCCGTGTTCGGCCCCGAGGAGCGGTTCCACCGGTATCTCGGCTACTGCTTCGCCGGGTTCACCGTGCCCAACACCTTCGGGCTCTCCCACGAGGCGGTGCTGTGGAACACCCCGGGCCGGGCCGCGGTCCTCTACGCCACCGGGGACGGCGAGGAGGTGCACGCCTTCCTGAACTTCGCCCACCCGGACCCGCCGTTCCACGCCTTCCGGGATCCGGGGGCCCAACGCGCCCTGGTCGCCGGGGTGTTCGCCGACGCGCGCTGGGAGGTCCCGGGCATGCTCGCCGCCCTGCACGAGGCGGACGACCTCTTCTTCGACACGGTCAGCCAGATCCGGATGCCCCGCTGGTCCCGCGGCCGGGTCGCGCTGGTGGGCGACGCCGCGTACGCGCCCTCCTTCCTCACCGGGCAGGGCACCAGCCTCGCCCTCGTCGGCGCGTACATGCTCGCCGGTTCGCTCGCCGGGCGGGACCACGCCGCGGGCTTCGCCGCCTACGAGGACGGCACCCGCGCGTTCGTGACCGTCAACCAGGACCAGGTGGGCGAGGGCGGTGCCGCGCTCTTCCCGACCACCGCCCTCGCCCTGGAGCAGCGCAACGCGATGCTGCGCGGGCTCAGCACCCTGCCCGCCGCGGAAGGCCGGCCGGCCCATTCGGCCCTCGCCCTGCCGGAGTTCACGGCCGCGGGGTGAGCTCCGGGAGCGCCGACCGCAGCGCCGGGGGCAGCTCCCCCGTGTGCACCAGGCCCAGCGACCGCGTGGCCCGGGTCAGCGCCACGTACAGGTCGCCGGCCGGGTACTGCTGCGGTTCGACCACGATGACCCGGTCGAACTCCAGGCCCTTGGCGGCCCGCGGGTCGAGCAGGACCAGGTGGCGGGTGAGGTCCGGCTCCTCGCCCGCCCGGACCCCGGGCAGGACCGCGGCGAGTTCGGGGTGCAGGGCGCGCGGGGCGATCACCGCGAGGCGGCCCTCCTCGGGGGTCTCGGCGGCGGCCGCCTCGGCGACGGCGGCGGGCAGGTCCGCCGCCGAGCGCGCCCAGGGCCGGGTGCCGGTCGCCCGCACCGAGCGAGGCGCCTCGGCACCGGGGTTCGCGGCGTGCAGGACCGCGGTGGCGAGGTCCATGATCTCGGCGGGGGTGCGGTAGTTGACGCTCAGCCGGGTGTGCTCCCAGCGGTCGCCGACGTAGGGCGCGAGGATCTTCTCCCAGGAGCCGGTGGCCGCCTCCTGGGAGGTCTGCGCCGGGTCGCCGACCAGGGTCATCGAGCGGGTCGGGCTGCGGCGCATCAGCAACCGCCAGGCCATCGGGGTGAGTTCCTGCGCCTCGTCGACGATGATGTGGCCGAAGGCCCAGGTGCGGTCGGCGGCGGCGCGCTCCGCGGCGCTGCGGTGGTCGGCCTCCTCGTGCCGCTCGGCCATCCGCTCCGCGTCGATGATGTCGTGCGCGGACAGCACCTCGGACTCCTCGTCCTCGAACTCGAAGGTCTCCGAGCCGCGGGAGAGTTCGAGCACGCCCTGCGCGTAGGAGACGCGCTCCTGCTCCTCGGCCCTGGCCGCCGCCCGCTCGGCGGTGTCGTCGTGGCCGAGCAGTTCGGCGGCCTCGTCGAGCAGGGGCACATCGGCCGGGGTCCATGCGGCGCCGGGGTCCCGGCGCAGCGCCGCCGCGTCCGCCTCGGGCAGGCCCGAGGGCGCGGCCAGGAAGTCGGTGAGGAAGCCCTCCGGGGTCAGCGCGGGCCACAACTCCTCGACGGCGGCGTGCACTTCGGCGCTGGCCGCGACGCCCTTGCCGAGCTGGGCGAGGTCGTCGGGGCCGAGGAAGTTGGGGCCGCCGTACGGGTCGGTGCCGAGCCGGTCGGCGAGTTGGGCGGTGAGCGCGTCGATCAGCCGGAAGGCGAAGTGCGGGCGGGCCAGGTTGTGCGGCAGCAGGGTGTCCCGGGCCGCCTGCCGGGCCTCGTAGGCGATCTCCCAGTCGACGACCAGGTCACCGTCCTCGTGCGTGAGCACCAGCGGCTCACCGGGCTCGGGCAGCCGCTGCCGGTCGCGTACGGCGAGGGCGAGCGCCTCGGCCATCTCGGCGCGGCCCTTGACGGCCGCCGCCCGCGGGGTGTCGGTGCCGGTGGCGCGCACCCCCGGGTACAGCTCGCCGACGCTGGCGAGCAGCACGCCGGTCTCGCCGAGCGCGGGCAGCACCTCGCCGATGTAGCCGAGGAAGGCCGGGTTGGGGCCGACGATGAGGACGGCGCGGCGGGCGAGGAGTTCGCGGTGCTCGTAGAGCAGGTAGGCGGCGCGGTGCAGGGCGACGGCGGTCTTGCCGGTGCCGGGGCCGCCCTCCACGACGAGGACGCCGCGGTGCGGGGCGCGGATGATGCGGTCCTGGTCGGCCTGGATGGTGCGCACGATGTCGCCCATCCGTCCGGTGCGCGCGGAGTCCAGGGCGGCGAGCAGCACGGCGTCGCCGGTCGGGTCCTCGTGCCCGGTGCGGGTGGGGTCCCCGAGGTCGAGGATCTCGTCGTGCAGGGCGGTGACGGTGCGGCCCTCGCTGGTGAGGTGGCGGCGCCGGCGCAGGCCCATCGGGGTGTGCCCGGTGGCCAGGTAGAAGGGGCGGGCGACGGGGGCGCGCCAGTCGATGAGCAGCGGGGTGTGCTCGGCGTCGTCCTCGCGGATGCCGATCCGGCCGATGTGGTGGGTGGGCCCGGGCGCGGTGCCGTCCTCCTGGGCCGCGAGGTCGATCCGGCCGAAGCAGAGCGAGCCGTCGACCGCGTTGAGGGCGGCGAGCAGTCCGGAGCGCTCGGCGACCAGCACATCGCGTTCGAGCCGCGCCTGGAGCCCCTTGCCGACCTCGGTCAGCGCGTCGGTCACGGCCTCCTCGGCGTGGCCGCGCAGCGCGTCCACCCGTGCGTAGAGCCGGTCCACGAATTGCTGTTCCTCCCGCAATTCCGGATCCGGGTATTCACTGTTTGACAATTTCGCTCCCGCCCGCATATACTGACCTCAGTCTTCACGCGAATTCATACCGCGACTCCACGCACGTCTTACTTTCCGCGCAGTCGCGAAAGATTCAATATACGCAAGGAAATCCTCCGGCGGCAATTCGCCCCGGGGGATTTCCCGTGTCCGGCCCGTTCGGCCCGGTTCCACGAGGCCTCAGCCGCCGATGTTCGCCAGCACGCCGAAGACCCCGCCCCAGGGGTCCCGCACCCCGGCCGCGCGCCCGAAGGGCGTCTGGGCAGGCGGGTTCAGCACCTCGCCGCCGAGTCCGGTCGCCGCCCGGGCGAACTTGTCCACGTCCGCGCAGGAGAAGGCGACCAGCCAGAACGGCGGCGTCTCGGGCGGATAGGCGGCCATGTCGCCGATACCGCCGACCGGCCGCTCGGCGCCCGGCGGGAAGAGGCCGAGGGCGCCCTCGATCCGGGGAATGGGGCGGGAGTCGAGTGCGAAGACCCGTGCGTAGAATTCGGCGGCTCCGGCGGGGTCCCGGGTCTCGCAGTTGTTCCAGAGCAGCGAGCCCGGTTCGTTCACCAGCTCCGCTCCGCGGTATTCCCGCGACTGCCAGATCCCGAAAGCGGCACCCGTCGGATCGGCGAGCATCGCCATCCGCCCGAGGTCCCCGATGTCGAACACCTCGGTGAAGGGCACCCCGCCCGCCTCCCGCGCCCGGCGCAGGGTCTCGTCCGCGTCCTCGGTGGCGAGATACGTGGTCCAGACGTGCGGCGGATCCTCGGCGCCCCGGGCGGCCTGCCGGGCGCCGATGCCGCAGACCGCGCGGCCGTCCTTGCGCAGGGTCGCGTAGCCGCCGGTCGCGGGCGGCCCGAACTCGCCGGTCCAGCCGAAGAGTTCGCGGTAGAAGTCCATCGCCGCCCGCTGGTCCTCGGCCATGAGATCGACCCAGCAGGGGGTTCCGGGAGTGAAGGGCTCATGGATCTCGGGCATGGGAAACGGCCTCCCGTACGGGACTGAGCGGCGCCGGCGCCTC
The DNA here is from genome assembly GCF_025643355.1 of Streptomyces sp. SCSIO ZS0520. Classification (NCBI taxonomy): domain Bacteria; kingdom Bacillati; phylum Actinomycetota; class Actinomycetes; order Kitasatosporales; family Streptomycetaceae; genus Streptomyces; species Streptomyces sp. SCSIO ZS0520. Next base: position 2,052,868 of record NZ_CP092644.1, read on the forward strand.
ACCACCACTCTGGCACGGTTCCCCACGAGGTGCGCCGTATGCCGGACAGCTCCCCTTTCCTCCGGGAAACGAGACTGATCCGCGCCGGCACTCTGCCGGCGCGGATCAGTCTCGGGTGCCCGGTGCGCCGAGGAGCCTCGGCGGGCGGCCCCGGTTCAGCTCGTGGCCGCGCCCTGCTGTCCCTCACGCGCCGCGGGGACCTTGGCGGTGTCCTGGGGTTCCGTGCCGTCCCCCGGTGCCGTGGCCTCGTGTCCGCCCGCGCCGTCCGCGGCGGCCTTGTCGAGCCTGCTGTAGTCGAAGGGCGCCTTGCCCGCCAGGACCTCACGGACCCGGACCTTGTCGATCTCCTTGGTCCACGTCCCGATCAGCAGCGTCGCCACCGCGTTGCCCGCGAAGTTCGTCAACGCCCGCGCCTCACTCATGAACCGGTCGATCCCCACGATCAACCCCACCCCGTCCAGGAGTTCGGGCCGATGCGACTGCAGACCGCCCGCCAGCGTCGCGAGCCCCGCACCCGTCACACCCGCCGCACCCTTCGACGCGATGATCATGAACACCAGCAGCGAGATCTGCTCACCCGCACTCAGCGGATCATCCATCGCGTTCGCCACGAACAACGACGCCATCGTCAGATAGATCGCCGTCCCGTCCAGATTGAACGAGTACCCCGTCGGCACGGTGATCCCCACCACCGGCCTGGACACCCCCAGATGCTCCATCTTCGCGATCAACTGCGGCAACGCCGACTCCGACGACGACGTCGACAGGATCAACAAGAACTCCCGCCCCAGATACGCCAGCAACCGGAAGATGTTCACCCCCGTCACCAGCTTCAACAACGTCCCCAGGACCACGACCACGAACAGCACACACGTCGTGTAGAACCCGATCATGATCACCGCGAGCGAGGTCAGCGCGTCCGTACCCGTCTCCCCGACCACCGCCGCGATCGCCCCGAACGCACCGATCGGCGCCACCCACATCACTATCGACAAGATCCGGAACACCAGACGCTGAATGTGCTCGATCCCCCGCAGCACCGGACGCCCCGCATCACCCAGGGCCTGCAACCCGAAGCCCACCAGCAGCGCCACCAGAAGCGTCTGCAACACCTCACCCGCCGTCAGCGCCGACACCAGCGACGTCGGAATGATCCCCAGCAGGAAATCGGTCGTGGACTCACTCGCACCCTCGGCCTGGGCCTCGCCCGCCCCGCGTACCGCCTCGGTGATGTGCAGCCCACTGCCCGGCTCCAGCAGATTGCCGACCACCAGACCGATCGCCAGCGCCACCGTCGACATCGCCATGAAATACAGCAGCGCGAGACCGCCGACCGCACCGACCTTCGCCGCCTTGCGGACCGAACCCACCCCGAGCACGATCGTGCAGAAGATGATCGGCGAGATCATCATCTTGATCAGATTCACAAACCCGGTACCGATCGGCTTCAACTCCACCGCCGCATCAGGCCAGATGAATCCCACCGCGATACCCGCCGCCACCGCGACGATCACCGCCAGATACAACAGATGAGTACGGGCGCGTCCCGCACCGGGCGCGGCTTTCTTCGCGTCGGCCATGGGCGGCTCGGCCATGGGGTGCCTCCTGGTTCGGCTTCATCGGCGTACGGTCCGATCGGTCCGGCCGGACCGGGCGGTCCGGCTGTCGTGATCGGCTCGATCGTCCTGATCGGTTGGTGCGATCGGCCCGACCGGCGGGGATCGCGGTGCGGTACGGCCGGTGCGTACCCCCGCTGCGGGCGGTGTACGCGGGTGTCGGCCGCGGTGGCGCACAGCGGCTCGGCGGTGCGCGATCCCGGTGACTATCCCCCCTGCCCGTGAGCTGCGTCACCCTTGCGTTCATTTCGTTCACACGCTTCGGCATTTCGTTCACACAGTGGGCGCGGCGCACACTGACCCCATGTCCCTCCGTCCCCCGCCCCGGCCGCGCAGTCTCGCCGGGCAGCTGTTCGCGATGCAGGTCGTCCTGGTGGCCCTGGTGGTCGCGGGCTGCGCGCTCTTCGCGTACTTCAGCGACGTCCGGGAGGCGGAGCAGGCCGCCCGCCGCGAGGCCGCCGCGGCGGCCCGGGCGATCGCGGACTCCCCCTCGGTCCGGGAGGCGGCCCGCGGCAGCGACCCCTCGGCCACCCTCCAGCCGTACGCGGAGCGGGTGCGGCGGGGCACCGGCATCGACTTCGTGACGATCATGGACACCCGGGGCATCCGCTGGACCCACCCGGACGAGCGGCGCATCGGCGAGCGCTTCCTCGGGCACATCGCCCCGGCGCTGCGCGGCGAGACCCTGTCCGAGACCTACACCGGCACCCTCGGCCCCTCGGTGCGGGTGGTCACCCCGATCCGGGACGGCGGGCGGATCACCGGCCTGGTCAGCGCGGGCATCACGGTGGAGTCGATCACCGCCCAGGTGCGCGAGCAGGTCACCGTGCTGCTCGCGGTCGCCGCGGGCGCGCTGGCCCTCGGCGGGCTCGGCACCTACTGGGTCAACGCCCGGCTGCGCCGCCATACGCACGGCATGAACGCCACCGAGCTGAGCCGGATGCACGACTACCATCAGGCGACTCTGCACGCGGTACGGGAGGGCCTGCTGATGCTGGACGGGCAGCGCCGGATCGCGCTGATCAACGACGGGGCCCGGGAGCTGCTCGGCGTCCCCTCCTCCGCGGTGGGCGCCTCCGTCGCCGACCTGGGCCTGCCCGCCCCGCTGACCGGCGCGCTGCTCGCCTCCGAGCCCCGGATGGACGAGCTGCACCTGACCGAGGACCGGGTCCTGGTGGTCAACACCTCGCCGGTCCTCGGCGGCGAGCGGCGCGGCACCGTGGTCACCCTCCGCGATCACACCGAACTCCAGTCCCTGATGGGCGAGTTGGACTCCGAGCGCGGTTTCACCCAGGCGCTGCGCTCGCAGGCGCACGAGGCGGCGAACCGGCTGCACACGGTGGTCTCGCTGATCGAGCTGGACCGGGCCGAGGACGCCGTCGACTTCGCCACCTCCGAGCTGGAGCTGGCCCAGGCGCTCACCGACCAGGTGGTGGGCGCGGTCGGCGAGCCGGTGCTCGCGGCGCTGCTGCTCGGCAAGGCGGCCCAGGCCAACGAGCGCGGCGTGGAGCTCCTGGTCTCCCCCGACAGCCGACTCGACGACGGACTCCTGCCGGACTCGCTGCCCGCCCGGGACCTGGTCACCGTCCTCGGCAATCTGATCGACAACGCCGTGGACGCCGCCCAGGGCGCGATCCCGCAGGCCCGGGTCACGGTCACCGCCCGCACCGAGGACGGCGCCCTGCTGCTGCGGGTCGCCGACACCGGGCCCGGCGTCGACCCGGCGCACCGCGAGGCCCTGTTCCGGCGCGGCTGGTCCACCAAGCAGGGCGGCCCCGGCGGGCGCGGCCTCGGCCTGGCCCTGGTCCAGCAGGTCGTCACCCGGCACGGCGGGGACCTCGCAGTGGACCGGTCCCCGGACGGCGGCGCCGAGTTCACCGCCCGGATCCCGCTGAGCGGGCGGGAGGCGGGCGGCTCATGACCGGCCAGCGCCCCGAGATCCGCGTCCTGGTGGTGGAGGACGACCCGGTCGCCGCCGACGCGCATGTGCTGTACGTGAGCCGGGTGCCCGGCTTCTCGGTGACCGGCACGGCGCACTCGGCGGCCGAGGCCCGGCGCGCCCTGGACCGCGAGCCCGCCGACCTGGTCCTGCTCGACCTGCATCTGCCGGACGGGCACGGGCTCCAGCTGGTGCGGGCGCTGCGGGCCGCCGGGCACCAGGCGGATGTGATCGCGGTGACCTCGGCGCGGGATCTCGCGGTGGTGCGCGAGGGGGTCTCGCTCGGGGTGGTGCAGTACGTCCTCAAGCCCTTCACCTTCGCCACCCTGCGCGAACGCCTCGACAGATACGCCCAGTTCAGGTCGGCGGCCGGGGAGGCGAGCGGCCAGGACGAGGTGGACCGCACCCTGGCGGCGCTGCGCGCCCCCGGTCCGGCGCAGCTGCCGAAGGGGCTCAGCGCCCCGACCCTGGAGCGGGTCACCGGCATCCTGCGCTCCTCCGCCGAGGGCGTCACCGCCACCGAGGCCGCCGCCCGCGCCGGTATCTCGCGGATCACCGCGCGCCGCTATCTGGAGCACCTGGTGAGCGCGGGGCGCGCCCGGCGCAGCCCCGTCTACGGACAGGTGGGCCGCCCGGAGCTGACCTACCAGTGGGGTCGCGCGGAGTGACGCAGAGTCACGCACGCAGGCCGGGCGCAACAACGTTGTCGGCACCGGACATCGCACCGCTGCACGACCATTGACCCTGTACGGAGGTGCCCCGTAGGTTCACCCGTCAGAGCGCGCCGCTTCACATGGCGCACCGATCCGACCACTGTCGGTCACTCTGGAGGTCGTGCCGTGCGCCCCACCGCCCCCGTACTCCTCAGCCTGGTGGTCGCCGCCGCCACCCTCACCGCCTGCGGCGGGGGTTCGGGCAGCGATCCGGACACCGTGAAGGTCGCGTACAACCGGAGCACCGACAACAAGACCCGGTACAAGGACGAGTACCTGGCGGACATGAAGAAGCAGTTCGAGAAGGAACACCCGGGCAAGAAGGTGGAGTTGGTGCCGATCCAGGCACCGGACAACGACTACGCCACCAAGGCCCAGCAGATGATGCGCTCCCCGCGCACCGCCCCGGACCTGGTCTACGAGGACACCTTCCGGATCAACGCCGACATCAAGGCGGGGTATCTGCGGCCGCTGGACAAGGAGTTGACCGGCTGGCCGGAGTGGGAGCGGTTCGCGGACTCCGCGAAGGCGGCGGCGAAGGCCGAGGACGGCAAGACGTACGGCATACCGGTCGGCACCGACACCCGGGGCCTGTGGTTCAACAAGAAGATCTTCGCCAAGGCCGGGCTCCCCGAGGACTGGAAGCCGAAGAACTGGAACGAGATCCTGACCGCCGCCCGCACCGTCAAGAAGAAGGTCCCCGGCGTCACCCCGCTGAACGTCTACACCGGCAAGGCCCCGGGCGAGACCGCCGTGATGCAGGGCTTCGAGATGCTGCTCTACGGCACCGGCAAGGACCCGCTCTACGACCCGGCGGCGAAGAAGTGGGTCACCGGCGGCAAGGGCTTCCAGGACGCGCTCGGCTTCATCGACACCGTCTACCGCGAGAAGCTCGGCCCCGATGTCTCGGACGCCCTGGACGCCAATGTCGCCACCAGCGTGGGCACCCAGTGGTTCCCCGAGGGCAAGCTCGCGATCGGCCTGGACGGCTCCTGGCTCGGGCAGAACTGGATCAACAAGGGCCCCCGGGAATGGCCGAGTTGGTCGAAGGACCTCGGCCAGGCGCCGATGCCCACCCAGCACGGCCAGGCACCCGGGGCGGTCTCCATGTCCGGCGGCTGGGCCTGGTCGATCCCGCGGAAGGCCGGCAATCCGGAACTGGCCTTCGAGTTCGTCAAGACCCTGCAGAAGAAGGAGAACGCGGTGCGCTGGGACGTCGCCGACGCCCAGATCGCCGTCCGCGAGGACGTCGCCGCCGATCCGAAGTACCTGAACTCGATGCCGGGCATCAAGTTCTTCACCTCGCTGGTCGACCGCACCCACTACCGCCCCGCGCTCCCGGTCTACCCGCAGGTCTCCACCGCCATCGGTGAGGCGATGGAGGCGGTGACCACCGGCGACGCCTCACCGGCCGGAGCGGCGAAGGAGTACGACGGCGGGCTCGGGGACCTCGTCGGCGGCGCGGTGGTGAACAGGTAGCGGGGGCGGCCGATGAGCACCCTCAAGTCGACGGCGGGCACTCTCAAGTCGCCTGCGCCGGGCGCCCGTTCGGCCCGGCGCGGGCCCCGGCCGCTGCGCTGGCTGCCGCTGGCGCCCGCGACCGTCCTGCTGCTCCTCTTCCTCGCCGGGCCGATCGCCTACTGCGTCTGGATCGCCTTCACCGACATGCAGTTGAGCGGCGCCGCCGAGACCCACTTCGTCGGTCTGGACAACTTCCGCCGCGCCTTCGAGGACGAGCACTTCCGCAACGCCGTATGGCTGACGCTGGTGTTCACCTTCCTGTCCTCGCTGGTCGGCCAGAACACCCTGGGCCTCGCGCTCGCCGCGCTGATGCGCCGCGCCTCCCGCCCGGTGCGCACCCTGACCGGGGCGGTGGTCATCGGCGCCTGGGTGCTCCCGGAGATCGTGGCCGCCTTCCTGCTCTACGCCTTCTTCCGCCGCGAGGGCACCCTCAACGCGGTCCTCGACCTGCTCCATCTCCCCGGCCAGAACTGGCTGTTCACGCTGCCGATCCTCGCGGTCTCCTTCGCCAACGTCTGGCGCGGCACCGCCTTCTCGATGCTGGTCTACTCCGCCGCGCTCGCCGAGATCCCCAAGGAGCTGACCGAGGCCGCCGAGATGGACGGGGCACGCGGCTGGCGGCGCCTGGTGTACGTGACGCTGCCGCTGATCCGCCGCTCCATCGCCACCAATCTGATGCTCAACACCCTCCAGACCCTCTCCGTCTTCGGCCTCATCTGGGCGATGACCAAGGGCGGCCCGGGCGACCGCTCCACCACCCTGCCGATCTTCATGTACGACCAGGCCTTCACCAAGACGCTGATCGGCTACGGCACCGCGGTCGCCCTGCTGCTCCTGCTGGTCGGCGCGCTGTTCTCGGCCGTGTATCTGCGTCTGATCCGGGATGAGGTGTGAGGAGCGTGTCGCTACGCGAAGCCCCCCAGGAAGCCGCCGGGCAGGGCACGGAGAAGACCGCGGGGCCGCCGGGCGCGGATCCGCCACGCCGCGCCCGCCGTCGACTCGGCCGCCCCGCACGCCAGAAGCTCGCCGCCAACGCCGCGCTGCTCGTCCTCGCCGCCGCCTTCGCGCTGCCGCTCGCCTGGCTGGTGCTCTCCTCGGTGGACCGCGGCGCCACCCTGCGCACCCGGGTCCCGGACTCGGTGACGGGCGAGAACTTCTCGGCGGTGTGGAACGAGGAGATCACCTTCACCCCGATGCTCAACAGCCTGCTGCTGTGCGGGAGCGCCACCCTGCTCACCGTGGCCTGCGCGGCGCTCGCGGCCTATCCGCTCTCCCGCCTGCGCTCCCGGCTGACCCGCCCCTACCTGCTCACCATCATCTTCAGCACCAGCCTGCCGATCACCGCGATCATGGTCCCGGTCTACGGACTCTTCGTCCAGGTCAACCTGGTCGACACCATGTACGGCACCGCGCTCTTCCTCGCGGCGACCCAACTCCCCTTCGCCATCTGGCTGATGAAGAACTTCATGGACGGCGTCCCGGTCGTCCTGGAGGAGGCCGCCTGGACCGACGGCGCCTCCGGTCTCCAATCCCTGATCCGGATCGTGCTGCCACTGATGGGCCCCGGCGTAGCCGTGGTGACGGTCTACTCCTTCGTCATGATGTGGGGCAATTTCTTCGTCCCCTTCATGCTCCTCCTCTCCCCCGACCAACTCCCCGCCTCCGTCTCGGTCTACGGCCTCTTCGGCAACTACGGGACCGTCGTCTACGGGCAGTTGGCGGCCTTCTCGATGCTGTACTCCACCCCCGTGGTGCTGCTCTACATCCTGGTCGCCCGGCGCCTCGGCGGCGGCTTCGCGCTGGGGGCGGCGGTCAAGGGCTGAGCGCGGGGGCGGTCCCGGCCCGCGGCTACAGTCACCCCGTGCGCATACGTGACGCCCGCCCCGCAGAAGCACCCGAGCTGAGCGCCCTGCTGCGGCGCTCCAAGGCGCACTGGGGCTACGAGGCGGCCTTCCTGGACGCGATCGCGGAGGAACTCACCCTCGACGCGGCCGAGTTGGCGAAGCGCCGGGTGGTGGTGGCCGAGGAGGAGCGCACCGGGGAACTGCTCGGCCTCGCCTCCCTGGAGGGCACCGCGCCCCGGGGCGCGCTGGGGCTGCTCTTCGTCGAGCCGGAGCGGGTCCGCACCGGCGTCGGCCGCACCCTGTACGCCCATGTCCTGGACCGGGCACGGGAGTTGGGCTTCGCCTCACTGACCGTGGACGCCGATCCGCACGCGGTGGACTTCTACCGGCGGCTGGGCGCACAGCCCGTCCCCGGCCCCGGACCGCTGCCCCGGCTGACGGTGGCCGTCCCCGCGCGGGCCCCCTGGGCGCGGGCCTGGACCCGGGCCCGCCGCACCGTGCAGCTGGGCAATGTGGCCGAATTCCAGGGGCAGTTCAGCCCGCTGACGGCCGCCGCCCGGGAGGCGAGCGCCCACTACTCCTGCCTGGCGGCGCTGACCAGCCCGAGCCCGGCCGCCCTCGTCCTGCCCGCGACCGTGCCCCCGGGCTGGACCGCGCTGCTCGCCCGGGCACTGGGCTGGAGCGACCCGGAGCTCTACGACGGCCTCGGCTCCGGCGGCGGCGCCGGGGACCCGACCACCGGGAGCCGGACCGCATCGGGCCGGACGGCCCCGAGCCCGACCGTCCGGGGCCTGACCGCCGAGGTCCTGGCCCGCCCCGCGCTCACCGCCCGCCTGCGCACCCTGGACCTTCCCGTACTCCCCTGGGGCCGCACCCCCGCCACCGCCGAGCTGACCGGGGAGCCGCTGGCGCCGGGTGCGCTGCGGCACGAGTCCAAGCGGGCGGCCAACGCCCTCTTCCACCGGCTCGCCCCGCACTGCCCCGGCATCCTCGTGCCGCGGCAGCGGATCGCCGCCACCCGCCGCGAGGCCGCCCGGCTGCTCGCCGCGAGCCTGCGCACGGGGCCCGGCGCCGTCCTCAAGTCCGAGCAGGGCGTGGGCGGTTACGGCACCCACCTGCTCACCTCCTACCGGGGGCTGCTGCCCGCCCTGCGCTCCGTACCGCGCGGCCCGCTCCTGGTGGAGGAGTACGTGAGGGGCGGGGCGGGCGGTCCGCGCGATCTCACCTTCGACGGGGTCGTGGACGCCGAGGGCGCGGTGCACGCCGTGGGCACCGGGGTGATGGCGGTGCGGGGCACCGCCTACCAGGGCGTCACCGTGGGCCCGGGCGTGGTCCCCGCGGAACTGGACCGGATCGCGGTCCGCTTCGGCCTCGCCGTGGGCCGCGAACTGGCGGCGACCGGCCACCGCGGCTGGTTCGACGTGGACTTCGTACGCGCCCCGGGCGGACGCCTGGCGCCGACCGAGATCAACCAGCGGCTCACCGGCCCCTCGGCGGCCTTCGTCACCGCCGCCCGGCTCGACGAGGTCCGCGGCGGCCGGCACTGCGTACGCGCCCTGGACCACCTCCCACTCGGCGCCCGGCTGCCGGACGCCCAACTCCTGCCCTGGCTCACGCAGTTGACCGCCCGCTGCGCACGCGTCGGCGCCGTGCTCCTGCCCTCGGTGCCGACGGCGGCCTATGCGGCGGCCCCGTACCTCGGCGTGCTGATCGCCGCCCGCGACGTGGACCTCCTCGACGCGGCGGAGGCCCTGCTGCGGGAGGCGGCGCGGGATCTCGGGGAGCTGTTCAACTCCCCCTGACCGACTTGCTGATGGTGGACGAACTGGTCGCCGCCCAGACCGCGACCACCAGGGCGGCGATCATCAGGGGCACATTGAAGACGTAGACGAGGGTGGCCTGCCGTGCCCAGTCGGTCTTGGCGGCGAGGCGGTAGAGGTTGTCCTGCGGCCACCAGGAGACCAGCAGCCAGACCAGCGCCAGATGCGCGAAGGTGGTGAGCACCGGGCGCTCGCTGCGCCGCGCCATCGGCCCCCGGCCCACCGCGAGGAAGGCCATGCCCACTCCGAAGGCCAGGCTCTCGCACAGGTAGAGCAGGACGAAGAGGCCGCTCCAGGGGCCGGGCACCCCGGTCAGATCGGTGGCACCCGGGAAGACGACGCCGGTGAGGGAGAGCGAGAGGACCGCGGCGCAGAAGCCGACCGCGCCCCCGATCGCGCCCGCCTCCGAGCCCTCGCTCAGGGTGCCCCAGCCCTTCCCGCCGCTGCTCACCGCGCCCCGGACCGGCGGCAGCGGCAGCGCGCGCCGGTCCACCTTCCCGGCGGCGGTCCTCGGCAGGGCGGTGAGCGGGACCACGGCCCGGGGGATGTCCTTGCCGGGGACCAGGCCCTGGAGCCGTACCCGCAGGATGTCGGTGTCCACCAGGCCTCCCGGGTGCAGCACCACGAAGGCGAGCAGCCCGGTGCCCTTGGCGCCGCCGTCCCCGGTGACCACGACCTCCTTGATGTCCTGGTCGGCGGCGAGGTGCGATTCGATGCGGTAGGTGTCGACCATCCGGCCGAGGACGCTGACCCGGTCCGCGGCCCGCCCCTGGAACTCCAGCAGGCCGTCCCGGTCCCGGCGCCCGAGGTCGCCGGTGCGTACGGGCACGCCGCCGCCCGGTCCGGTGAGCCGGATGTGCCCGTACGCCAGCTCCGCCGCGCAACCGGGGAAGGGTCTGCCGAGGTAGACGGTGCCCTCGGGCCGCGCCACCGGCACCGTCAGCTGCTCCGGCTCGAACCAGGTGCCGCATCCGGCGACTTGGGCGGGCCCGTACACGCTCAGCAGCCGCGCCCCCGGTGCGCTCAGCCGCTCCCCCAGGCGCCGGTGCTCCGCCAGGGAGAGGGGTTCCCCGGCGACCAGGACGAGCCGCAGCCGGGGCCGCTCCTCGGCGAGCAGCAGCCGGGCGGCGGCCGGATCGCACTCCGCGACCGTCGCCTCGGCCGCGGCCTCCCAGCGCCGCGACAGCTGGAGCACCGCGCCGGTGCCGAGGGCCCGGATCCAGCCGCCGCTGAACTCGGTGCTCTGCGGCGGCGCGGTCACCAGGATCCGGTCCTCGGGGGTGAGCCGGTAGACCTCCTGCCAGGCCTCGTAGGCGGCGGTCCAGCGCTGGTGGTCGGAGGTGACGGCGGTGGGCCTGCCCGTGGTGCCCGCGGTGAAGAGCACGGTGGCGGCTCCGCTCGAACTCCGCCTGCGCGGCGGGGTGTTCGGCATCGCCGCAATCGCCTCGGCCTCGGTGTCCAGGCTGAGGGTGGTCCGGCCCTGGCCGTCGTCGACGCGGGCCAGCAGGCTCCACTGGGTGAGGACGGTGTCCGCCTTGGCGAGCCCGAGCTGCCGGTGCAGCTCCTCGGCGGGGGTGCCGGGCGCGATCACGGCGTAGGCGTGCCCGGCCTTGAGCACCGCGAGCATCGCGGTCAGCGCGTCCTCCGGATGCTCCAGGCAGATCGCCACCCGGCCGCCACCGCGCGGGAGTTCACCGCTCTCCGCGAGATGGGCGGCCAACTGGTTGGCGTCCCGGTCGAGTTCGCCGTACGTGACGGTCTTCCCGTCGAGGACGAGCGCGGTGCGTTCGGGCGCGCGGCGGGCATGGTCTTCGAAACGCTGCTGTATCGATCCCCCGGTCATGACCGGCAATCATCGCAAAGACCCCGAGCCCCGAACAGGGCCCAACTCCCCCTACAGGACCGACCGTTACACGATACGTACAGTCCGCGACCGCAGGGGGGCGACCGGTCGGCTGGGCTCAGCCTCCGGCGACGTGGGCCACGAAGGCGGACCAGGCGTCGGGCTTGAGGTTCAGCATGCCGCGCTGGATGTTCTTGGAGTCGCGGATGTGGACGGAGGCACAGGCGGGAGAGGAGGCGACTTCGACGCAGTCGGACCCAGGTTCGCTGCCGCTGTAGGAACTCTTGAACCACGTGAGCGCCAAGCCAGCCGCGGTTGCACCACTCAGGGTCATTTCTCTCCCAGCAAGTCCTCGATAAAAGCAAGCGACTCCTGCTGCGGGAGAGCCTGCGCCCTGATGATGCCATACCTCATCTCAAGAGGCTGGACCTGCGCAGGGTCAGAAATCAGCTGCCGGTAGCCCTGCACTTCGACATGCCCCAGCGTCTTGCCCCCGCGCAGTTTCAGCACCCGGAAGGCGCCATCCAACCCCACGTGCTCGATCCGATTCGTCGGCATGACCTGAATCTCGACATTGCGCAACTGGCTGAGCTCTAGTAGGCGTTCAAGCTGCCCGCGCCATACCGCCGGGCCGCCGATGGGGCGTCGCAGAGTCACCTCCTCCTGCACAAAGCTGAAAACGGGGGCAGGATGAGCCCCGAGGATCGCTTGACGAGCCTTGCGAGCCGCCACTTCGCGTTCGATGGTCTCGTTGGCGAGGACTGGACGCCTCATCCTGTACAGCGCGGTCAGATAGTCACTCGTCTGAAGCAAGGCGTGCACCACGCGATCCCCGTACGCTCCCACCTCAAGCGCCTTCGCCTCCAGCTTCGCCAAGTCCCGTACCTTCTTCGGGTACCTGGCCTCGGCCATCTCCGGCTTCCACATGACGATCTTGCCGCCAGCGTCGAGCACTTCGTCTGCTTTGTCCAGAGCCTCGGGCCTGGGGATGCGAGTCCCCGATTCCATCTTGTAGATCTGGTTCTCGCCATAGCCCATCGCGGCGGCGAACTCGCTGACAGACATATTCGCCGACTCACGCCACATCTTCAGCACCCGGCCGAACATGGCAACGGTATTGCCGGAATCGTCCGACGGATCAATGTCCCAGCCCGACTCGTCGCCGTCGAATGGGCTGTCCGGAAACTCCCCATCCGCCGAGCCCTGAACTCCATCTCCACGCATCGCGCGCCGCCTCTCGCGAACTAAGCCGTCTACAGGACAGATGACCAACCGCAGCCATACCCGCCACGTCACGTGTACGGCGTGGACAGGCCTGTACAAGCCGTGGACAGTAACTGTACGTACGGCCTCAATCACTGGTGATGGCGCATCCCGCCCACCACGCTGAGTCACGTGAATGAGAAAACTCTGCAATCCGCCCGGCCCGCCCGGGAGTTCACCGTCCGGCTGTCCTCCACCCGGCGAGGGGCGCGGCTCGCGCGGCTGCTCGCCGTGGAGCAACTGCGCAGGTGGGAGCTGCCCTTGGACCCCGCCGCGCTGCTCGTCGCCGAACTCGCCGCCAATGCGGCCCTGCACGGCAGGCTCCCCGGCCGGGACTTCCTGGTGTCACTGGCGGTGACGCCCTCCGGCATGCTGCGCATCGAGGTCACCGATACCCGCGGTGACCGGCTCCCCCGGCTTCAGCCCGGGGAGGCCGAGGACCCGGAGGCGGAGTCCGGGCGCGGGCTGCTGCTCGTGGAGGCGCTGGCGGACGACTGGGGCGTGACCTCGGGGCCGCCGCCCCGCAAGACCGTCTGGGCCGAGATCGCCCTACCCTGAAACGGCAGTGGGGGCATGGCCGGGATCCGCGCCGGGATGCGTTCCAGGACCCCGCCCGCGAAGACGTCGTACAGCGGCAGGCTCTCCAGGTGGACGTAGCCGATATGGCAGTCGCAGACGGCGAGCGGGCAGGGGCGGGGGCGCAGGGCGGCGCGGTAGGAGCCGTCGTAGAGGTTGCCGAGGGCGCCGGGGACGAAGTGGCAGCGGCGTACGGTGCCTTCGCCGTCCACCGAGACGACCGAGGCGCCGGTACGGCAGGGCAGACCGGCGCTGCGGTGCGGGTGGCGGCTGTACGGGAAGAGCGGGTCGAGGGCCGTCCACCGGGCGGCCTCCTCGTCGGTGTAGCCATGCCCCTCGGCGGCGTTGATCCACAGGTAGACGTGCTCGGGCAGCTCGGTGCGCAACTGCCGTGCCGCCGCGAGGTGTTCGGGCAGTCCGACCACGCCGACGCTGAACCGGACGCCGCCTGCGGCGAGTTCGCGGCACTTGCCGAGGAAGCGGTCGTAGGGGGTCTGGCCGGGGTGGAAGGTGCACCACAGGGCGAGGGTGTCCGGGTCGGCGTCGGCGAGCCAGTCGGTGCGGCAGCTCAGATTGGTCTGGATGGCGACCCGGCGCAGGTGCGGAAGGCGGGACAGCCGGGCCAGCGTGGTCCGGTACCAGGAGCGCACCAGGCCCTCGCCCCAGGGTGTGAAGAGCAGCGAGAGCTCGTCCCCGGTGGCCGCCTCCGCCCAGTCGGCGAACCGCTCCAGACAGGCGCGGTCGTGGCGCAGCTGGGCGGGCGCGTCCCGGCGCTTGGCGAAGGGGCAGTACGGGCAGTCGTAGTCGCAGGAGGCCAGCGGCCCCCGGTACAGCAGCGTCAACTCCACGGCGGGCAGCCCTACTTGAGTTCGTAGGCGGCCATGGCGGCACGCACCGGGGCGGAGTACAGGGCGGGGCCGAGCGCGTCCGAGTGGGCGAGTCCCTCGGGGGTCAGCCGCAGGACGCCCTCGGGGCTCGCGGTGTCCAGCCAGCCGCGGTCCGCGAACTCCCCGAACTCGCGCGGGAAGTCCTCGGCGGGTCCGGTGCCGAAACGGGCGGCGTAGGCGGCGAGGTCCATCCCCTCGGCCCGCAGCAGGGATTGGAGCAGATGGCGGCGCCTGGGCTCGTCGCCGTCCAGGGCGCGGCCGTACTCGGCGTGGGCGAAGTCCCCGGCCGGGCGGGCCACGAAGTCGTCGATGATGCCGCGTATCCGGCGGGTGCCGACCGCGTAGTCGAAGGAGTAGTGCAGCGCCGAGGTGTACGAACGGGCGCCGCAGCCGAGGCCGACCATGCCGTCCCGCTGGCAGGAGTAGTCGTCCTCGCCCTCCTCGGGGGCGCCGGGGCGGCGGAACATCCGCATCGAGTGCTGGACGTACCCGGCGGCGAGCAGGTGGTCGCGGCCGTGGCGGTAGAGCCGCAGCCGCCGCGCGTCCCACTCCGGGTCGGCGGTGTCGGTGCGCCCGTCGAGGCCGGTGCCGGGGCGTACGTACAGCGGGTAGAGGTACAGCTCCTCCGGCCGCCAGGCGAGGGCGGCGTCCAGCGAGTGGCGCCAACTCGCCTCCGTCTGGCCGTCGATGCCGTAGATCAGGTCGATGTTGAGGACCGGTATGCGGGCCTCGCGGACGCGGCCGAGCGCCGCCTCCACCTCGGCGCGGCGCTGCGGGCGCACGGCGGCGCGGGCCTCGGCGTCCACGAAGCTCTGCACGCCGAGGCTCAGCCGGGTGGTGCCCCGCTCGGCGAGCACGGCGAGGCGGTCGGCGGTGGCGGTCGCCGGGGAGGCCTCCACGGAGAGCGGGATCGCGCGCAGCTCCGCGCCCATCCGGTGCTCGGCGATGTCGCAGAGCCGGGTCAGCTCGGCGGCGGTCAGGAAGGTCGGGGTGCCGCCCCCGAAGGCGGCGTTGGCGAAGCGCACCCGCCCGGCCCCCGTGCCGCCTTCGGGGGTGCCGCTCTCTTCCAGGGCCGCGCGGACCGCCCGCGCCTGCCGCTCCAGGGCGTCGAGGTAGGCGCCGGTCAGGCCCTCGGGCGCGCCGATGCGGGTGAAGAGGTTGCAGAAGCCGCAACGCACCTCGCAGAAGGGGATGTGCAGATAGAGCGAGAGCGCGTCCTTCGGCTCACCCGCCCACAGCTCGCGCAGCGCGGGGCGGTCGGCGCGCTCGCGGTAGGAGGTCTTGTGCGGGTACCCGTAGACATAGCTCTGGTACGGGCCGCCGGCGGGCACCGCGTCGGGGGCGGCCGGGGCGGTGGGGTGCGTCGCGGTGCTCATGGTGCCTCGGTGGGGTTCAGGAGGAAGTGGGCGTAGGGCACGGTCCACACGGACTCGTGGCCGAGGCGGTGACCGGTCCAGCCGTCGTCGCCGTAGGCGGTGCCGTGGTCGGAGCAGACGACGGCGAAGCAGGGGCGGCGGCTGCTCGCGGCGGCGAAGAGGCGGCCGATGTGCCGGTCCACGTACTCCAGGGCGGCGGCGTGGCTGGCCCGGGTGTCTCCGGCCTCCCGGGTGGCGCCGGGCAGGTGGAACCAGTTCGGCTGATGCAGCGCGGAGACATTGACGAAGAGAAACAGCCGCTGCTCGTACGGGAGTTGCGACACCACCTGCTCGGCCTTCTCGACCTGGGCCTCGAAGGAGCGGGGCGAGGTGACGCCGAACTCGGGCTCCCAGTACGACTCCTGGAAGAGCGCGGGCAGCACCGAGCCGAGCGGGCCCCGCTTGTTGAAGAAGCCGACACCGCCGAGACAGACCGTGCGGTACCCGGCCGCCGCGAGGCCCGTGACCAGGTCCGGGGTGTCGTAGACGAAGGTGTCCGGGGCGGTGGACTCGCTGCCCGCGAAGCGCGCGGCGAAGAGGCGCGGATGGGGTCCGGGCGCCGCCGGGGTGGGCAGGAACCCGGCGAAGATCGCCTGGTGCGAGGCGTAGGTGAAACTGCCGGGCGCGTGCCGCTTCTCCCAGCGGCCGCCCGGCAGGTACCGGGCGAGCTGCGGGAGCCGTCCGGCCGCCGCCAGCTCCTCGGCCACGTCGTGGCGCAGGGTGTCGAGGGTGACGAGGAGGATGTCGTGGCTGCCGACGATGCGGTTCATGTCGGGGGTGGGAGCGCGGTCCGGGGGCGGGACGGGAGCGGCGGCCGTGCCGGGGGCCGGGGCCGGGCCGGAGACCGGGGCGGTTCCGTGAACCGGAGCGGTTCCGTGAGCCGGAGCGGTTCCGTGAGCCGGTTCAGACGGGGGCACGGTGGTCCTCCTCGCTGCTGTGGTCGGTGCGATCATCACTGCCGTCGCCGGTGCCGGTGCCGCTGTCGTCGCCGGTGGCCGCCGTCGCGGGTACCGGTGGGCGGGCATGCGAGCCCAGGCCTCCGGCACCCTCCCCGCGGATCACCGCCGCGATCTGCGCCCCGTACGTGTCGAGACCCTCCGCGCCGCTGCCCGGCAGCCCCGTCAGGCCCGGGAGCAGATCGCCGAAGGCGTTGACCTCGCCGACCGTGAAGCGCCGCCAGCCGAGGGCCGGAAGCAGGTCGACCCCGACGCACAGGGTGCCCGGGAAGCAGGCCGCGGCCCGCTCGCAGAGGGCGAGGGCCTCGCCCCAGTCGGCGCCCGCCGACTCCACCGCGGCCCGGGCGGCGGCCAGATCGCCGCGGGCGCCGCCGAGGTGCAGATTGGTCATGGGGTGGCGGCTGGTGCGTACCACGGCATGGGTGGCGCGACCGGCGACGACGACCACCCGCAGATCGGCGGCCCGCCCCCGCTGGCCCGCCTTCGGCAGCCAGCGCTCCAGGTGCACTCCGTCCGGTGCGAGGGCGTCCACCACCGCGGCGACCTCGCGCTCCGTCGTGTAGCGCCGTACCCGCAGGGAGTTGAACAGGCGGCCGTCCGGGGCGAGTTCGACGGAGGTGGTGGCGCGGATCCGGCCGCCGCCCGCCGACTCGACGGCCAGCACCCCGGAGGCCGAGGAGCCGTGCGCGAGCTTGACGAACAGGCGCGGCATCCGCCGCTCGCGCATCAGCGTCCGTACGTCCGCCCAGCCGCGCACCGGTACCCCGTCCGGCCCCGAGGTCGGTGACTCGGGGACCGGGACGCCTGCCGCGTGCAGCACCCCGTGGCAGCGGCGCTTGTCGAAGAGGACGGCCAGCTCCTCCGGGTCGTCGAGCGGCCGCCCGCCGCTCAGCCCGCGGACCGCGGCGGTGAACCGCGCGTACCAGCGGGCCGTGCCCTCCACCCGGGTCGGCTCGCCGGGGCCCCGGAGCAGCCGGTCGACCTCCGGGTTCTCCCCGGGTGAGTCGATACGGACGTACTCCCCCGGCGCGAACACGGCGCCGCCCTCGCGCAGCACGTCCCGCCAGGCGAGCACCCGCGGGGCGGGCAGCCCGGCGGCGCGCACCGCGGTGGTGAACAGGCCCACCCGGCGGTTCTCCGGATTGCCGACCACCGCGAAGCGCGGCGGGGCCCCGGGGGTCGCAGAGGCCTCAGGGGTCTCAACTGCCGTGTGCCGCATGCCCCGCCGTCCCGTGCCCCGGCCGCCGTATGCCCCCGAAGTGGCCGTCGCCGGGGGGAGCGTCGGCGGGGTGGCCCTGCTCCCGGCTGCTCGGCACGCTCACTCCGCCACCGCGACGTAGCGGTGCACCGTGCCGTCGTCGTCCTCGTAGCTGTCGGCACCGCCTTCGTCCAGGTCGAGCAGGACACCGGAGGGCTGGAGCGTCTCGCGTATCCGCTCCTTCACCTCCTCGCTGAGGTAGTGGTAGTGCAGGTCGAGCTTGCTGAGGTGGGTCAGGGGCTGGCCTTCGATCAGGGCGGTGGCGCCCTTGTCGGTGAGCAGGCCCATGGACAGGTCGAGCACGCTGAGCCGGGGCACCACCGGGGCGGTGGCACAGGAGGCGGCGATCTCGTCCTGGAACTGGCTGTTGCGCAGCGCGAGATGCTCCAGCCGCGGGAACCCGGCGCCGACGAGGAAGGGGTCCAGGTCCTCGACCTCGGCGTCGCCGCCGTACTGCGCGTCGCCCAGCCACAGGTCCAGGTGGCGCAGCTCGGGCAGGCGGCAGGCGGCGATACCGCGGACCACGGTGGCGGGCAGGCCCCCGGTCTGCACGGTCAGCGCGCGCAGCTTCTCGTGCCGCACGGCGGAGAAGGCGAGTTCGGTGCCGCCGCGTACGCCGAACTCCTCCAGCTCCGGGAAGGCGTCGAGCAGCGGGGCCACATCGCTCTGCACGATCCAGGAGATCTCGCACTCCTCGGAGCCCATGTCGCCGAGGAAGAGCGAACGCAGGGCGGGCAGTTGCTCCTTCGCGGCGACCAGGGACGCGATCACCTCGGCGCTGCTGTTCTCGTAGGCCTCCTCCCAGGCGCCGATGATCAGCGCGCGCACCCGGGTGGTGTCGACCGCGCCGAGGAACCGGGCGAAGGCCGCCTCCCAGGGCTCCTCGGAGTCGTACACATCACTGGCGATCCGCCAGGCCACGGCCGCGGCATCCGGCAGGGCCGCCCCCGGCTCCTCGTCCGGGCCGGGGAAGGTGAAGGCGGGCAGGCCGTGCAGCTCCTGCAAATGCTCGCCGAGGATCATCGAGAGGCTCCTGGGGTGCGAAGAGTGCCGCCGTTCGGCACGCCAGAAGTTCTACCAAGCCCCACCGACAACGCCCCCCGGGGAGCCCGCCGTCGGCCCCGGGAGCCGCCCCGGAAGAACGGCCACCGGCCCGGGGCCGCCCCTAGAAGACCGATTCCGCCTCGTCCATCCGGTCCTTGGGGACCGTCTTCAGCTCGGTCACCGCGTCCGCCAGCGGGGCCATCACGATCTCGGTGCCGCGCAGCGCCGTCATCATGCCGAACTCGCCCCGGTGCGCGGCCTCCACGGCGTGCCAGCCGAAGCGGTTGGCGAGGACGCGGTCGTAGGCGGTGGGGGTGCCGCCGCGCTGGACGTGGCCGAGGATGACGGGCTTGGCCTCCTTACCGAGGCGGCGCTCCAGCTCGTAGGCGAGGGCGGTGCCGATGCCCTGGAAGCGCTCGTGGCCGAATTTGTCGATCTCGCCCTTGAGGTAGTCCATCGAGCCCTCGGCGGGGTGCGCGCCCTCGGCCACGCAGATCACGGCGAACTTCTTGCCGCGGGCGAAGCGCTCCTCGACCATGGCGACCAGGCTGGCCGGGTCGAAGGGCCGCTCGGGCAGGCAGATGCCGTGCGCGCCGCCCGCCATGCCGGACTCCAGGGCGATCCAGCCCGCGTGGCGGCCCATGACCTCGACGACCATCACGCGCTGGTGCGACTCGGCGGTGGTCTTGAGCCGGTCCATCGCCTCGGTGGCGACGCCGACCGCGGTGTCGAAGCCGAAGGTGCGGTCGGTGGCGGAGATGTCGTTGTCGATGGTCTTGGGGACGCCGACCACCGGAAGACCGCTGTCGCCGAGCATCCGGGCGGCGGTCAGGGTGCCCTCGCCGCCGATCGGGATCAGGGCGTCGATGCCGAACTCGACGGCCATGTCCGCGACGTTCTCGCAGGCCTCGGTCAGCCGGTTCCGCTCCAGGCGGGAGGAGCCGAGGATGGTGCCGCCGCGGGCCAGGATGCCGCTGACCGCGTTGAGGTCGAGGGGGCGGTAGCGGCCTTCGAGGAGCCCCGCGTAGCCGTCCTCGAAGCCGATGACCTCGTCGCCGTACTGGGCCACCGCCCGGTGCACGACGGACCGGATCACCGCGTTCAGACCAGGGCAGTCGCCGCCTGCCGTCAGTACGCCGATTCGCATCGTGCCGTGTCTCCCGCTCGCTCGTGGCCGGTTCGGTGGGGTGCCGCCGATTCTTTCACGCCGCGCGACGGGGCCCGCCGCCCCTGTGGACAACCGGAGTTTTCCACAGGCACGAACGCGGTTCGCCCCGGCGGCATACTCTCGCCGCGAGGCCCCCCGAGGGGCCCGTTCGGGACAGCGGCCCGGGCGTCGGCGGCGCGGTGCGCCGGGGCGCCGGACCGGGTCCCGACCGGGCCGCACCCACGGGCGCCGCACCAGGGCCCGCGGGTATCGTCGGGGAGGTCCGCCCGGGGTCGCGCAGACCCTGTCCGGGCCTCGGAGGTACCGGCAGGCGGCGGCAGGCCCACAGGAACGCAGGCTGAGACCGAGAACACCGAGGGGACGGAGAGCACGCGTGACACGCAGCGTGTACGTGACCGGGACGGACCGGGGCGACGGCCGCCAGGTCGTCGAGCTGGGCGTGATGGAACTGCTCACCCGGCAGGTCGACCGGGTGGGCGTCTTCCGGCCGCTGGTCCACGACGGCCCGGACCGCCTCTTCGAGCTGCTGCGCGCCCGGTACCGGCTCTCCCAGGACCCGGCGACCGTCTACGGGATGGACCAGCAGGACGCCGCGGCCCTCCAGGCCGAGAAGGGCACCGACGAACTCGTCTCGCAGCTCGTCGAGCGCTTCCACGCGGTCGCCCGCGCCTACGAGGTCGTCCTCGTCCTCGGCACCGACTTCGCGGACAGCCAGCTGCCCGACGAACTCGCCCTCAACGCCCGGCTCGCCAACGAGTTCGGCGCCCCGGTGGTGACCGTCGTCGGCGGCCGCGGCCAGAGCGCGGAGTCGGTGGAGGCGGAGGCCCGCAACGCCCACCGGGCCTACGCGGGCCTGGGCTGCGAGGTCCTCGCCCTGGTGGTGAACCGGGTGGAGCCCGCGCACCGGGACGCGGTCGAGCGCGCCCTCGGCTCGCACATGCCGGTGCCCTGCTATGTGCTGCCGGACGAGCCCGCGCTCGCCGCGCCCACCGTGCGGCAGATCTCCCAGGCCCTCGGCGGCACCGTCCTGCTCGGCGACGACGCGGGGCTCTCCCGGGACGCCCTCGACTTCGTCTTCGGCGGCGCCATGCTGCCGAACTTCCTGGCCGCGCTGACCCCGGGCTGCCTGGTGGTCACCCCCGGGGACCGCGCCGACCTGGTGGTGGGCTCCTTCGCCGCGCACAGCGCGGGCACCCCCTCCATCGCAGGCGTGGTGCTCACCCTCGGGGAGCGGCCGAGCCGGGAGGTGCTGACCCTCGCCGAGCGCCTGGCCCCCGGCACCGCGGTCATCTCGGTGCCCGGCAACAGCTTCCCCACCGCGGGTGAACTCTTCGCCCTGGAAGGCAAGTTGAACGCCGCCACGCCCCGCAAGGCGGAGACCGCGCTCGGCCTCTTCGAGCGGCATGTGGACACCGGGGCGCTCAGCGAGCGGGTCTCGGCGCCGCGCAGCGAGCGGGTCACCCCGATGATGTTCGAGCGGCAGCTCCTCGAACAGGCCCGCGCGGACAAGCGCCGGGTCGTGCTCCCGGAGGGCACCGAGGAGCGGGTACTGCGGGCCGCCGACGTCCTGCTGCGGCGCGGGGTCTGCGAGCTGACGCTGCTCGGTCCCGTCGAGCAGATCCGCAAGAAGGCCGCCGACCTCGGCGTGGACCTGACCGGCGCCGAGCTGACCGACCCGGCCGCCTCCCCGCTGCGGCAGCGCTTCGCGGAGCGGTATGCCCAGCTGCGGGCGCACAAGGGCGTGAGCGTGGAGCTGGCGCACGACGTCGTCGCGGACGTCAACTACTTCGGCACCCTGATGGTGCAGGAGGGCCTCGCGGACGGCATGGTCTCCGGCTCGGTGCACTCCACGGCCGCGACCATCCGGCCCGCCTTCGAGATCATCAAGACCAAGCCGGACACCGCGATCGTCTCCTCGGTCTTCTTCATGTGCCTCGCCGACAAGGTCCTCGTCTACGGGGACTGCGCGGTCAACCCGGACCCGGGCGCCGAGCAGCTCGCGGACATCGCGGTCCAGTCCGCCGACACCGCGCGGCAGTTCGGCGTGGAGCCGCGGGTGGCGATGCTCTCGTACTCCACCGGCAGTTCGGGCTCCGGCGCCGATGTCGACAAGGTGCGCACCGCCACCGAGCTGCTGCGCTCGCGGCGCCCCGACCTGAAGACGGAGGGGCCGATCCAGTACGACGCGGCGGTGGAGCCGAGCGTCGCGGCGACCAAGCTGCCCGGCTCCGAGGTGGCGGGGCAGGCGAGCGTGCTGATCTTCCCCGACCTGAACACCGGCAACAACACCTACAAGGCGGTGCAGCGTTCGGCGGGCGCGGTGGCGGTGGGGCCGGTGCTCCAGGGGCTGCGCAAGCCGGTGAACGACCTCTCGCGCGGCGCCCTCGTCCAGGACATCGTCAACACGGTCGCCATCACGGCGATCCAGGCCCAGTGAGCGGTCGGCGGACCACCGCCGGCCAGGAAGGCAGTACCCCCGTGACGGCAGCGGCCTCCCGCGTCCTCGTCCTCAACTCCGGCTCCTCGTCGGTCAAATACCAGCTGCTCGACATGCGCACCCTCCAGCGCCTGGCCACCGGCCTGGTCGAGCGCATCGGCGAGGAGGGCGCGCGCCTGGTGCACACGCCCCTGACCGGCGGCGCCGAGCGCGAGCGCACCGGGGAGTTCGCCGACCACGCGGCGGCGCTGCGGGCCGTCGCCGAGGAGCTGTCGGCGGACGGGCTCGGGCTCGACTCCCCCGAGCTGGCCGCCATCGGGCACCGGGTGGTGCACGGCGGTCTCTCCTTCACCGAGCCGACGGTGGTCGACGAGGAGGTGCTCGCCGAGATCGAGCGCCTGGCCCCGCTCGCCCCGCTGCACAACCCGGCCAACCTCCTCGGCATCCGCACCGCGCGCCAGATGCGCCCCGACCTGCCGCAGGTCGCGGTCTTCGACACCGCCTTCCACACCACGATGCCGGAGTACGCGGCCCGCTACGCCCTGGACGCGAAGACCGCCGACGCGCACCGGATCCGCCGCTACGGCTTCCACGGCACCTCGCACGCCTTCGTCAGCCGGGCGGCCGCCGCCCTCCTCGGCAAGGACCTCGGCGAGACCAACCTGATCGTCCTGCACCTGGGCAACGGCGCCTCCGCCTCGGCGGTGCGCGGCGGCAGCTGCGTGGACACCTCGATGGGGCTGACCCCCTTGGAGGGGCTGGTGATGGGTACCCGCTCCGGGGACATCGACCCGGCGGTGATCTTCCATCTGATGCGCAACGCCGGCATGGACGCCGGGGAGGTCGACGACCTGCTCAACAAGCGGAGCGGCCTGATCGGGCTGTGCGGCGCCAATGACATGCGGGAGATCCAGCGCCGGATCGAGGAGGGCGACGCGGCGGCCCGGCTGGCCTTCGAGATCTATGTGCACCGGCTGAAGAAGTACCTCGGCGCGTACTACGCGGTGCTCGGCCGGGTGGACGCGGTGGTCTTCACGGCGGGTGTCGGCGAGAACGCGGCGCCGGTGCGCGAGGCTGCCCTCAGCGGCCTGGAGGGCCTCGGCCTGGAGGTCGACGCCGAGCTGAACGCCGTACGGTCGAAGGAGCCCCGGCTGATCTCGCCCGCCGGAGCGCGGGTCGCGGTCGCCGTGGTGCCGACCGACGAGGAACTGGAGATCGCGCATCAGACGTACGCACTGGTCAGCGCCGAGTGAGCGGGGCGGCGAGCCCGGTGGTCCGGCGGCCGGGACCGGGGGACGCCCGGTGGCCGCTCCGTGAATATTCCGCTTCGAAACAAACCCGATAGGATCCGCACCATGCGCCGTTCCAAAATCGTCTGCACGCTGGGTCCCGCCGTCGACTCCTACGAGCAGCTCAAGACGCTCCTCGACGCCGGGATGAACGTGGCCCGTTTCAACATGAGCCACGGCACCCACTCCGACCACGAGGCCCGTTACCACCGTCTGCGGCAGGCAGCCCAGGACTCCGGCCGCGCGGTCGGCGTGCTCGCCGACCTCCAGGGCCCGAAGATCCGCCTGGAGACCTTCGCCGAGGGGCCGGTGGAGCTGGTCCGCGGGGACGAGTTCACCATCACCACCGAGGACGTGCCCGGCGACAAGTCGATCTGCGGCACCACCTACAAGGGCCTGCCCGGCGATGTCTCCAAGGGCGACACCGTCCTGATCAACGACGGCAACGTCGAGCTGAAGGTGACCGGCGTGGAGGGCCCCCGGGTCACCACGATCGTCATCGAGGGCGGCGTCATCTCCGACCACAAGGGCATCAACCTGCCCGGCGCGGCGGTCAACGTCCCCGCGCTCTCGGAGAAGGACATCGACGATCTGCGCTTCGCGCTGCGGATGGGCTGCGACCTGGTGGCGCTCTCCTTCGTGCGGGACGCCGACGACGTCAAGGACGTCCACAAGATCATGGACGAGGAGGGCCGCCGGGTCCCCGTCATCGCCAAGGTGGAGAAGCCGCAGGCGGTGGCGAACATGGAGTCCGTGGTGATGGCCTTCGACGGGGTGATGGTGGCGCGCGGCGACCTGGCCGTGGAGTACCCGCTCGAAAAGGTCCCGATGGTGCAGAAGCGCCTCATCGAGCTGTGCCGCCGCAACGCCAAGCCGGTGATCGTGGCGACCCAGATGATGGAGTCGATGATCACCAACTCCCGTCCCACCCGCGCCGAGGCGAGCGATGTCGCCAACGCGATCCTGGACGGCGCCGACGCGGTGATGCTCTCCGCCGAGTCGAGCGTGGGCGCCTATCCGATCGAGACCGTGAAGACGATGTCGAAGATCGTCACGGCGGCCGAGGAGGAGCTGCTCTCCAAGGGCCTCCAGCCGCTGGTGCCGGGCAAGAAGCCGCGTACCCAGGGCGGTTCGGTGGCCCGCGCGGCCTGCGAGATCGCCGACTTCCTCGGCGGCAAGGGCCTGGTCGGCTTCACCAAGTCCGGCGACACCGCCCGCCGCCTGTCCCGCTACCGCGCCGCCCAGCCGATCCTCGCC
This sequence comes from Streptomyces sp. SCSIO ZS0520, assembly GCF_025643355.1. Taxonomy (NCBI): domain Bacteria; kingdom Bacillati; phylum Actinomycetota; class Actinomycetes; order Kitasatosporales; family Streptomycetaceae; genus Streptomyces; species Streptomyces sp. SCSIO ZS0520. The sequence continues at coordinate 2,077,714 of NZ_CP092644.1, forward strand.
TTCACCACCGAGGAGAGCACCCGCAACCAGCTGACGCTGAGCTGGGGCGTGGAGTCCTTCGTGGTGCCGTACGTGGAGACCACCGACGCCATGGTCGAGCTGGTCGACGCCGAGCTGGTGAAGCTGAACCGCTTCAACGGCGGCGACACGGTGGTCATGACCGCGGGCTCGCCCCCCGGTGTCCCGGGCACCACCAACATGGTCCTGGTGCACCACCTCGGCAGCTCCCGCTAGCAGCAGACCGGAAGCCTTGGCCGGGGCACAACTGCCGCCCCCGCCAAGGCTGCTGGCCCGCTCGGTCCGTGCGGTCGGGCCCGTTCGTCGAACCCGTACGCCGGGCCCGTACGGTCCGTTCTGCGTTCAGTCCTTGCGTTCCAGGCGCGCGCAGGTGGTGCGGTAGCCCTCGCCGTGCTCCACATAGCAGTAGTCCAGCGTCGTCGGGCCCACCAGCTTGAAGGTGTAGGTGCCCTCCTCGTCGGCGCCGGACATCACCCGGGCGTCCGGGGAGAAGCCGCCGACCAGTTCGTCCTGCTCCTCGCCCTCGGGCGTGGACCAGCGCATCAGCCCCTTGAAGGTGCGGCCCCGCTGCTCGACGACCACCAGGGTGGCCCGGCCCTGGCGGTAGCCGTCGTTGCTCGCGATCCGCTCGCGGTGCCCGGTCCACGTACCCACCAGGAGGACGTCCTCGTCCGGTGGGGGCGGGGGCGGGGCGGCGGAGGCCACCGGGCCCGCGGCGAGCAGCGCGGCCGCCGCGCCGCCCACCGCCGCGCTCTTCAGCAGAAACCTCAGCACAGACATGCCTGTCCTCTCAGCGTCGGTACGCGGGCGTGCCCGGAAGGGGGCGCCGCGGGGGAACCACCGGGAGCGGATCCGTGACTGCCGGGAAGCCCTCCCTGACACGGGAGTACCGCAGCGGCAGGGCGGCCGCACTCCGGGGCCGGACCGCCGGGGCCAGCCGGGTCAGGAAACCCCCGGGACGGCAGCGCCGGGCCGGGGCCGGGGCCCGGGCGGACAGAGCCGTGGCCCGCACCCCTTGTGCGGGGGTGCGGGCCACGGCCTTGTTGCGGCTCCCGGACCGGTCCTGGGGCAGCTGATCGAGCTGCGTCGGCGGGTCAGTCGGTGATGTAGGTGTGCAGCCCGGGGACGGTGAGGTCCCCGCCGAACTGCCCGGCCTGGATGACCTTCACGTTGGTGAAGATGGCGAGCGGCACGTTGATGGGCGGCGGGTGCTCCGGATCGAAGGTGATCGGGATGAGCCCGAACAGATTGCCCTTGAGCTGCTCGGTGTACATCGTCGTGGTGCCGTTGCGGATGGTGGACGTCGAGCCCTTGGAGGCCTGGACGTGGATCGTCTTGCCGGTCTTCGGGTCGATCACCGTCTGGTGCAGGTCACCGATGTCGGTGCCGCTGTCGACGGTGAACTTCAGGGCCTGCTTGACCTTGCCGTTGGCCTGCTTGACGTTGACGACACCCTTGTAGTCGAGGCCCTTGAGGGTGAGCGAACTCGCCTCCAGGAACCACGGCTGGTTCGGCAGCTGCACCGGCGTCTGCTCGTCGTCGCCCGCGACCTTCTTCTCCACCGGGCACGGGAACGGCTTCTTGCCGTTCTCGTCCGGGGCCATCGGGTCCTCGGCACTCGGCGAGGGCTTGGCGGCGTCCCCGGCCTTCTCGGCCTTGTCCGCGGATCCGTCGACCGCGTCCTCGGCCTCGTCGGCGGTGTCCTTCGCCTTCCCGGCAGCCTTGTCCTCGGCCTCGTCCAGGGCCTTCTGGGCCTTGGCCGCGGCCTTCTTCTTCGCCTTGGCGTCCGCGAGCGCCTTCTTGGCGGCCTCGACGGCCTCCTTGTCGGCGCCCTCGGGCACCTCCTCGGACGGCTGGTCGGAGGGTTCGGTGCCCTCCTCCTCGTCGGGCGTGAAGAGGTCCTTCAGCGCCTTGCCGAGGCCCAGCGGGTCCCAGGGGTTGAAGTCGTCGCCCGAGTCCTCGGACGGGCTCGGCTCCGGAGCGGGCTCCGCGCCGTCGGCGGGCTCGGTGGCCTTCTTGACGAGCTTCTCGGCCTTGTCGGCAGCCTTCTCGGCCACCTCCTTGGCCTTCTTCGCGGCGGCCTTGAGGTCCTTCAGCGGGTCCTCGGCGCCACCGGCCTCGCCGGACTCGTCCGGCTTCGGCTCGGCGGACTCGCCCTTGCCGTTCTCGGCCTTGTCCTTCTCGGCCTTCCCGGCGTCCTTGGACTCGCCCTTGCCGGTCTTGGCGCCCTCGTCGTCCTTGGGTGCCTCGTCCGGCTGCGTGACGCAGGGGCCGTCCTGGAAGGGGTTCTTGGGCTGCGGCTTGGCCTGCGCGAGCGTCGGTGTCAGGCCCATGCCCATGAGGACAGCGGTCGGCATGGCGGCGAGCGCCATGGCCTTGCCGGCGGGTACATGAAACCGGTTGAACAACGGCTTCTTGGGCGCTGCATGCCGCGGCCCGGATCTGGCACGGGACCCTCCCGCAGGGTCCTCGCGCACCTCGTCAGCCGGCACGGTGCCTCCCGTTCGTCCCGTTCGTCGGGCTCGTTCCTGACAGGTCGCTCGCCTCGCCCGCTTCCCCGGCCGCCCCCGCGGCCGCCGGCTGCGAACCCTCGACGGTCCGCTTCGCGGCACCCTTCACCGGCTTCTCCTCCGCCCAGGAGACGCCCAGGGCGCCGCCGATGAGGGCGAGCAGGAAGCCGATGACGAAGCCGCCGAAGTTGGAGACGACCAGCGAGACCAGCGCGAGCAGAATCGCGGCGACTCCGGCGAACACCCGCGAGTGCCGCTGGAACCACATGGTCAGGCCGAGCACGACGAGCAGCACGCCGATGATCAAGGATCCGGCACCTGCGGTGGTCGCCATGCGAATGGTCATTGTGCCGAGCGTGAGGTTCGCGTACGGGAAGTACATGATCGGCAGACCGCCGAGAATCGTCAGCAGACCGGCCCAGAAGGGCCGTTGGCCGCGCCAGTTCCTGAACGACCGGCGCCACTCGCCGAACCTGCCGACCTTGCTTCCCCCGCCCAACCCTGCCTGCGCTTCGGCGCTCATGTCGTACTCCTCGGGTATGGCGTCTGAATCTCAGATGGATGCGGTGACGGGCACGGGGACGGCTCGGAGAACTCCTCGCGTCCCCGCGCCCGGCATTAACGCATCGGGTGCTTGCTCAGCGCTCACGCGCTCAGTAGCACTCGTGCTTGCCCTTCTGGACCTTCATGCCAAGGCCGGAGAGCTTGAACGTGCCCGCCGTGGTCGCCCACGCGCGCTGCTTGACGTCCGTGAACCGCACCGACTCGGCCTGCTGCGAGAACGAGTCCGGGGCGTACTTGTCGCCCTTCGAGGGGCCGGGGCCCTTCGTGGTGCTGTCGATCGACGTACCGATGTCGATGTTGGTGAACGTCGCGTTCGCCTGCAGGTCATCGGCGTCGATGTAGAGCTTCTTCGCCTCGACCTTGGGGCCGCCGGGCTTACCGGCGGACAGGGTCATCGACACATCGCCGAACACCGGGACGGGCACGACGACGGACTGGCAGAGGTTGGTGATCTCGGCCGAGTCCATACCGACGACGGCGACCGGGTGCTGACCCGACTTGCCGCTGTCGAGCGCTCCGTACTGGACGAAGCCCTTACCGTCAAGCTGGTCGGCAGTCACCTTGAACTGCTGACCGGACACACTGAACGATGCCGCGAGCGCACCCTGCGAGAGGGCGACACCTATCGCGGCAGTAGCCGCGACGCTCGGCACCATGACTACGGCGAACCGCTTCCATCTGGTTCCGCCACGAGCCAGGGACTCCATGACTTTCCTCCTTCTCGGACGTACATCTCCGGCCCTGACTTGCTCCCCGAAGGGCGGCTCAAGCCGGGCAGGGATGGGAGAAGTGCTACGTCCTCGGGAAGGAGAGCGCCCGCTTCGGAGGCGCTGGAGCGTTCCGAACCACGGCGATCACCCCCGAGCGACAACCACCGGCCACGCCTTCGCGCAACCTCTCTCGGACAGGCCCCGCCGGACGGCAGAGACCCCCCTGTCCTGACCGACGCCACTGCCATCGGCCACTCGGTGGGGACCCACTGTGGTCCTCGCTCCCAACTGGCTTGCGGGCAACGAGGTAATGGACCGAGCTTGGCCGATCGTGGTGCATCTTCGGCCCCCGCACAAGGGGTCTCGTTACCCACTGGTAACGGCTGGATAACCCGCCCGCGACTCCACGAGGCATGATCGCAACGCTGGGTGTTACTGAGGAGTCCTTGACATACGGACATGAGAGGACATGAACGGACTTAACACCGCGCTTTGTTGACCACATGTAACGGCGGCCGCGGATTACCAAGTTTTGGTAAAGCGCGACCGCCGTGACTCTGCGTCGACAAATCTTCACGCCCACCCCACGGGGGGCGTGGTTTAGCAACAGGTCAGAAGAGGACCCGCGCGAGCGCGGTGCGCGCCGCGGAGACCCGGGGATCGTCCGCCCCGACGACCTCGAAGAGTTCGAGCAGCCTCAGGCGTACCGCGTTGCGGTCCTCGCCCGCGGTCCTGCGGACGGTCTCGATGAGCCTGCCGAAGGCGTCCTCGACATGGCCGCCGACCAGATCCAGGTCCGCGGCGGCGATCTGCGCCTCGTGGTCCGCGGGATTCTCGGCGGCCTTCTGCCGCACCTGCTGGGCGTCAACTCCCTGGACCCGCTGGAGGAGTTCGGCCTGCGCGAGGCCGAGCTTGGCCTCGGTGTTGGCCGGGTCCTCGGCGAGCACCGACTGGTAGGCGCCCACCGCGGAGGCGTAGTCCCCGGCGTCCAGCGCCTGGACCGCCGCCCCGAGCGCCGCGTCGTGCGGGCCCTGCGGGGGCTCCGGGTGCTCGGCGGGCTCCGGCGCGCCCTCGGTCACCGTCACCCCGGTGAGCCCGAAGCGCTCCTCGGCGACCTGGACGAGCTGGTCCAGGGTCTGGCGGATCTGGGCCTCCGGGGCGGCACCCTGGAACAGGGGCAGCGCCTGGCCCGCGACGACCGCGAAGACGGCGGGGATGCCCTGGACGCCGAACTGCTGCATCAGCATCTGGTTGGCGTCGACGTCGACCTTCGCGAGGACGAAGCGGCCGTTGTACTCGGCGGCGAGTCGTTCGAGGAGCGGGCTGAGCTGCTTGCAGGGTTCGCACCACTCGGCCCAGAAGTCGATGACGACGGGGACCTCGGTGGAACGCTGCAGTACGTCGCGTTCGAAGCCGGCTTCGTCGACGTCGGCGACCAGGGCCGAGGGCGCGACGGCCCCGCCGCCGCCCTGGCTCGCGGCTTGCGCCCGCGCCTGCTCCGCCTTGGTCTTGGCCTCCTGGGCCGCCTTCACCGCGGCGAGGTCGACGACTCCGCTCATGGACATGTTCCGTGGCTGCATGAGTACATCCTCCCCCTTCCGCGCGCGACTGTGGAAAACCACCGGTTTTTGGTCAGCCGATGTACTGGTTCCGGCCGCCGAAGAGGGACTTCCCGCGCCGGGGGCGGCCGCTTCGCGCGTCGTCGCGCGGGCCGCGTGTCACCCGCCCCGCCGTCCGGGGGCCGCCGCCGGATGCGGGGCCCCGCAGGGACGGCCCGGAGCGGGCCGGTGATGAAGTGATGAAGTTCTGTGCGGCCCGGGTCCCCACCCAAGCCTGTGGTTGTCGCTCGCGCCGTCCGGGAGGGAGGACCTCACCTTTCTAACGCTACGGGTCGTAGCGTAACTTGCCCGGCCCGGCGGTGCCGGGCGAACGCGGGTGATCTCGCTCACGGCGCCCGGTGCTACCGCCGATATGGTCACGGCATGCACAGCCGCACCCCGGGTGCCGCGCGCACGGGACGTCCGCGCAGCACCGCCGCCGATGCCGCCATCCTGGAGGCGACCAGGGACGCCCTGGTCGAGCAGGGCTGGTCCAAGCTCTCCATGGGCGACATCGCCACCCGCGCCGGGGTCGCCAAGACCACCCTGTACCGCCGGTGGCCCAGCAAGAACGAACTCGTCGTGGACACCGTGGCCGCCCTCTTCGACGAGCTGGAGGTGCCCGACTCCGGCACCCTCGCCGGGGACGTGGAGGGCGTGGTGCTCCAGTTCGCCGCACTCCTGGACCGGCCCGAGACCAGGACGGCCCTGATGGCGGTGGTGGCCGAGTCCACCCGCGACGAGCCGCTGCGCGACCGCATCCGCAGCTCGATCGTGGACCGGCAGAAGCGCCTGGTGCTCCAGGGCCGCGCGCTCGCGCAGCAGCGCGGCGAACTCCCCGTCGAGGAGGACGAGCAGGCCGCCTCCGCGACCGCGGACCTGATCTTCGACGTGGTGGCCGGCGCGGTGGTGCACCGCACCCTGGTCAGCGCCGAACCCATCGACGCCGCCTGGGCCCGGCGCCTGACCACCCTGCTGCTCGGCGGCCTCGCCGCGACCATCCAGGAGCGGTCGGCCCCGTAGGCGGCCGTACCGCAAAAGGCGGGGCGGGCGGCTGCCTTCCGGCCGCCGCCCGCCCCTGTCACCCGTCACCCGTCGCGGGCGCCCGGCGCTGCCGCCCGGCTCCGCGTCCCGCCGCCGCGGGCGCCGTTCAGAACCCGGCGGGCTCCGTGTACACGCCCCACTCCTCGCGGAGCGCGTCGCAGATCTCGCCGAGGGTGGCCTCGGCGCGTACCGCCTCCAGCATCGGGGCGATCATGTTGGAGCCGTCCCGGGCGGCCGTGAGCATCGCCTCGATGGCCGCCCGCACCCGGGCCTCCTCGCGGCCCTTCCTGCGCTCGGCGAGGGTGCGCACCTGCTCGCGCTCCACCTCGTGGCTGACCCGCAGGATCTCCAGGTCGCCGGTGACCGAGCCGTGGGCGACGTTGACGCCGACCACGCGCTTGTCGCCCTTCTCCAGGGCGCGCTGGTACTGGAAGGCGGACTCGGCGATCTCGCCGGTGAACCAGCCGTCCTCGATGCCGCGCAGGATGCCGGAGGTGATCGGCCCGATCGGGTGCTTGCCGTCCGGGTGGGCGCGCAGCCCGCGCTCCTTGATCTGGTCGAAGATCTTCTCGGCGTCGGCCTCGATGCGGTCGGTGAGCTGCTCGATGTACCAGGAACCGCCCAGCGGGTCCGCGACGTTGGCGACCCCGGTCTCCTCCATCAGCACCTGCTGGGTGCGCAGCGCGATCTCGGCGGCCTGCTCGCTGGGCAGCGCGAGGGTCTCGTCCAGGGCGTTGGTGTGCAGCGAGTTGGTGCCGCCGAGCACCGCCGCGAGCGCCTCCACCGCGGTGCGCACGACGTTGTTGTACGGCTGCTGCGCGGTCAGCGAGACCCCGGCGGTCTGGGTGTGGAAGCGCAGCCACTGCGCCTTGTCGGTCTTGGCGCCGTAGACCTCCTTCATCCAGCGGGCCCAGATGCGGCGGGCCGCGCGGAACTTGGCGATCTCCTCGAAGAAGTCGACATGGGCGTCGAAGAAGAAGGAGAGGCCGGGGGCGAAGACGTCCACGTCCAGGCCGCGGGAGAGGCCGAGTTCGACGTAGCCGAAGCCGTCGGCGAGCGTGTACGCCAGCTCCTGGGCGGCCGTGGCCCCGGCCTCGCGGATGTGGTAGCCGGAGACCGAGAGCGGCTTGTAGGCGGGGATCTTCTCGGCGCAGTGCTCCATCAGGTCGCCGATCAGGCGCAGATGGGGCTCGGGCTGGAAGAGCCACTCCTTCTGCGCGATGTACTCCTTGAAGATGTCCGTCTGCAGGGTGCCGTTGAGGACGCCGGGGTCGATGCCCTGGCGTTCGGCGGCGACCAGGTACATGCAGAAGACCGGGACGGCCGGACCGCTGATGGTCATCGAGGTGGTGACGTCACCGAGCGGGATGTCCTTGAAGAGGACCTCCATGTCGGCGGCCGAGTCGATGGCCACCCCGCAGTGGCCGACCTCGCCGAGGGCGCGCCCGTCGTCGGAGTCGCGGCCCATCAGCGTGGGCATGTCGAAGGCGACGCTGAGGCCGCCGCCGCCCGCCTCCAGGATCATCTTGTAGCGCTCGTTGGTCTGCTCGGCGTTGCCGAAGCCCGCGAACTGGCGGATGGTCCAGGTGCGGCCGCGGTAGCCGGTCGGGTAGAGGCCGCGGGTGAAGGGGTACTCGCCGGGCCAGCCGATGCGCTCGAAGCCCTGGTAGCTGTCGCCCTCCCGGGGGCCGTAGGCGGGCTCCACCTCATCGCCGGAGAGCGTGCTGAAGTCGGCGTCCCGCTTCTTGGCGGAGTCGTAGCGGGCCTGCCAGCGTCGGCGGCCGTCCTGAATGGCGTCTGCGTCCATGCTTCAAATTTACTAGGACGTCCTAGTAAATGTCGATGGCTCACGGGTGCGACATGGCCGGGAAGACCCCCGAGGGGCAGATCCACACGTACGGAGGAGGCGCCTCCGAGGTCGGCGGATCACGGAGCGTGAGCGGGAGGGCGGGCGGCTTCCCGCAGCGGGCGCGCGTCGCGGCCGACCGGAAGAGGGCCGGCCGCGGAGGCGGGGTCCTAGACCTGTGCGGGCGTCGTCGCGCCCTCGGCGAGCTTCGGCTCCAGCTCGGCGCTGATCCGGCGCTCGACGAAGAAGGCCGCGGTCGGGACGGTGCCCGCGAGGAGCACCCACAGCTGCTTGCCGACCGGCCACTTCGCCTTGGAGCCCAGGTCGAAGGCGAAGACCAGGTAGAGGACGTAGAGCCAGCCGTGCGCGATGCCGACGACGCGGGTGAAGTCCGCGGCGCCGTCCATGTCGAGCAGGTACTTGGCGACGACGCCGAGGGTCAGCAGAACAAGCAGCACACCGGTGACGTAGGCCATCACGCGGTAGCGGGTCAGCACGCTCTTCTTCATGCCTACGAGACTAACCGGGGCGCGCGGGGCCCCGGCACGGCCCCCGGCCCCGGGGCGGGTGGCCTTCGTCTCGCCCGGCCGGGACCGCTCAGCCCTCCTCGAAGTCCCCGGCCGCGACCCGCAGCGGGCGCAGCAGGGCGAAGACCTCCGCGCACTCCTCCTCGTCGTAGGCGCCGAGACCGAAGTCCATCGCCATCAGGTCGCGGGTGGCCTCCTCGACGACCTCGTGGCCCTTGGGGGTGATGCTCGCCAGGGTGCCGCGGCCGTCGTTGGGGTTGGGCCGCTTGTCGACGAGGCCGGACCTCACCAGGCGGTCGACGGTGTTGGTGACCGAGGTCGGGTGGACCATGAGGCGCTCGCCGATCTTCGACATCGGCAGCTCCCCCGCCTTGGCGAAGGAGAGCAGGACCAGGGCCTCGTACCGGGCGAAGGTCAGTCCGTAGGGCTTGACCACCGCGTCGACCTCGGCGAGCAGGATCTGGTGGGCGCGCATGATCGAGGTGATCGCGCCCATCGAGGGCGCGGATCCCCAGCGGTCCCGCCAGAGCTCGTCGGCACGGGCGATCGGGTCGAAGGAGAGGCTGAGCGGTTTCGGCACGCCATGGACCTTAGCCGCCCGCCCGCGCCCGGATGAGGGGTGTCTCGTACTGCGGTACCGGCGGCCGGGAGCGGGGTGCGGCCGGTGTCGCGGCCCGTACGGATAAGTCTGTTATGTCACGATTGCCGCCCTGCTGCCGTCCTCGCCCGAGGGGTCCTGATGTCCCGGCTGATCCGCACCGCCGCCCTGCTCGCCGCCCTCGGTGTCCTCCCCCTGCTCGCGGGCTGCTCGGAGCTGACCGGGAAGGCCTCGGCGGAGCAGGGCCCGGACGGGCTCGGCGATCCGGACTCGCCGTTCTGGGTGGACCCGAAGAGCCCGGCCGCCGCCCAGCTGCGCCAGTGGCAGCGGGAGGGCCGCGGGAAGGACGCCGCGACCCTGCGCCGGATCGCCCGGCGGCCCGTCGCCCTGTGGCCCTCGGGCAAGGACGCGGGCGCCACCGTCCGGGCGGCCACCCGGGCGGCGGAGAAGGCGGACCGTACGGCGGTCTTCGTCGCGTACCACATCCCGCACCGCGACTGCGGGCAGCACTCGGCGGGCGGTGCCGAGGACGCCGCCGCCTACCAGCGCTGGATCTGGTCCTTCGCCGAGGGCATCGGGAACCGCCGGGCCCTGGTGGTCCTCGAACCCGACGCCGTGGGCCACAACGTCGACGGCTGCACCCCGCCGCAGTACCACCGGGAGCGCTACGAACTGCTCCGCGCCGCGATCGACCGGCTCAAGCAGCAGCCGCGCACCCAGGTCTACCTGGACGCGGGCAACCCGGGCTGGCTGAAGGACCCGGCCCGGCTCGCCGGGCCGCTGCGCAGCGCCGGGATCGGCCGCGCCGACGGCTTCGCGCTGAACGTCGCCAACTTCCAGAGCGTCGCCGTCAACCGGGAGTACGGCCACCGGCTCTCCCGGATGCTCGGCGGCAAGCACTTCGTGATCGACACCAGCCGCAACGGCCTCGGGCCGCTGACCGGCAACCGCCGCGAGGGCTGGTGCAATCCGCCGGGCCGCGCCCTCGGCAGGCCGCCGACGACGGCCACCGGGGACGCGCTGGTCGACGCCTATCTGTGGATCAAGCGGCCCGGCGAGTCCGACGGCGCCTGCCGCGGCGGACCGGCCGCCGGGACCTGGTGGCCGGACTACGCCCTGGGACTCGCGCGGCGCGCGGCCTGAACGCCGGGCAGGGGACGGGCGGTTCACGGCGGAGTACGTGGCGGTTCGCGGCGGTTCGCGGCGAGGTACGGAGCGGTTCACGGCGGGAGCCAGGCAGCTCACGAAGAGAGGGGGGCGGTTCGCGGCGGGAGGCGGGTGCGCGCGGCACCCGCCTCCCGTCTCTGTCCGGTCCGGCCCGCGGCTCACGCCCTGCCACCGCGGTCCGGCCCGGTTCGGGGGGTACGGGGGAGGCGGCCCCGTACCGGTCGGCTCAGCGCACCTCGACCCACTTGGCGACCGAGGGGGTGCCCTCCTTGTCGGTGACGAAGAGCATGTACCAGCCGGGCGGCACCAGGGCGCGGTCCTGCGGGACGGTCACCGTGACCTTGTCGGTGCCCCGTTCGAGGTCGAGCGCGAGGGAGCGCTGCTCGACGTCGGTGGTGTGGGTGACCGCGCTCGGCCGCATCAGGCGGGCCCGCGCGATCCGCCGGGAGTCGGCGGTCTCGAAGCTGGCGTGCTCGCCGCGGGTGACCCGGCGCGGGCCGCTGCCGAGCACCGGGCGCCGGTCGCCGGAGCGGTGCAGCGCGGGCGGGGTGTAGATCTCCATGCGCTGCTCGAAGTGGCCGAGCTTGGTGTTCTTCTGGTCGTCGAAGAGCGGGTCGGAGCCGAAGGTGGCGATCCGGCCGTCGGGCAGCAGCAGCGCCTCGGAGTGGTAGTTGCGGCCGACCTTCGGATCGGCGGCCGGGATGAAGGCGTTCTTCTTCGGATCGTAGAACTGCGCCTTGTGGATATTGCTGGCGCTGCGGCCCCGGTAGTCCTTGGAGCCGTTGGTGGTGAAGACCGTGTCGTCCGGCATGATCACGCTGTTCAGATAGCGCGTGCCCTGCGGGAGCGCGGGACCGTCGGTGAAGGCCGGGTTCTTCTTCCTGAGGTCGATCACGGCGGTGCGGGCGGTGGACTTCTTCGACTCGCCGACCCCGCCGCCGCCGAGGATCATCACCTTCTGGTCCTGCGCCGGGGGCAGCAGCAGCGAGGAGGAGGTCTCCGTCTGGTCCTTGTCGCTGAGCCCCGGCACCTTGGCGAAGGTGTTCTTCTCCAGGTCCCACAGCCCCGGCTCGCGGCCCTTGTCCGCCGGTCCGTACCCGGCGTTGGAGGCCGGGTAGAAGAGCTTGCCGCCCTTGGTGAGGAAGAGGGCGGGGTAGGTCGGGAAGTAGCGGAAGGGGCCCTTGGACCACTTCCTGGTCTTCGGGTCGTAGATCTCGTTGTCGCCGGGGTCGATCATGCCGACGTCGTCGAGCCCGGAGACCGCGAGCACCTTGCCGTCCTTCAGGCCGACCAGGGTCGGGTACCAGCGGGCCTTCTGCATCGGGTCGACCTTGATGTACCGCTCGGCCCGCGGGTCGAACTCGTAGGCGGCCTTGATGCCCTGGAAGTCCTGCTTGGCGAGGGTGATCTTCTCGGAGAGCCCGTAGACGTCGTCCGCCTGTCCGCCCTTGAGGCCGACCACCTCGTACTGGGCCTGCCGGGCGGTGACCGACTCGGGGCCCTCCTTGACCGCCTCCACGAACACCCGGCGCTCGCTGGCCTTCACCTTGGCGCCGCCCTTGACCGCCGCCTTCTTCGCCTTCGGCACGGTGACGTCGAAGCGGCTGACGTACTCGACGCCGGAGGGCGAGCGGAAGCGGGTGCCCTTCTTCAGGGTGACCGCCTTGTCCGGGTCCTCGTTCTTGACCCGCATGCCGCCGCCGGCCCGCTCGACCTCGCCGTCGAGCGCCTCGTAGCGCGCGGTGCCGCCCGCCACCAGCAGCCGCCCGCCGGGCAGTTGGGCGTGGCCCGCACAGAAGAAGTCCTCCGGGGTGGGGATCTTCTTGTACGTGTTCTTCTCGGGATCCCAGAGCACGGTGTCGAAGGAGCCCGCGTCGAACTTGCGCTGCTCGTTGCCCGAGCCCGCGACGATGAGGACCTTGCCGGTGTGCAGGAGCGCCGCGTGGATGGCGTTGGTGCGGTACTTCTCAGGGATCGAGACCTGCTGCCAGGAGCCGTAGCGGGCCTGGTAACCGGGCTGCGCGATCTTGTACTCGTGGTACTTGTCCTCGGCGAAACCGAGCGCGGCGGGCGCGTTGAGCCCGGCGAGCACCGCGACCCCGGCGACCCCGAGGGCCGTCTTCTTGAGCTTCTTCGACGGCTGGTAGGCCATGGCTCAGTTCCCTCCTGAGGTACTGGTGGACACCGGGGCGGAGGCGCTGGAGACCGGCCGGGCGAGCGCGGTCGCCGCCTCCGGCTCGGGCACCCGGGCGCGGCCCGCGGCCCGCACGGCACGGCGGCGCCGGTACTCGCCGCAGGCCCAGACGGTGGCCGGGGCCAGCGAGATGCAGGTGGCGAGGGCGGCCCAGGTGCGCATGGCCGCGTGGGTGTGGTCGAGGAGGGCCGAGGCCGTCAGCGAGGCGATCAGCACGCCCGCCCAGAGCAGATGGATCCGGAAGGTCAGCAGCCGGTCCGGGCTGACGTCCCCCTTGGGGGTGACGACGAACCGGCTGGGCCTGCGCAGCACCGCCTCGGCGAGCGACTTGGCGTAGATCGGCGCCGAGACCGCGGACATCGCCATCCCGGCGAGGCCGCCGGAGCCCTGGGGTTCGTGCGGGGAGACGTTGTGCCGCCGGTTCCAGAGGTAGAGGCCGATCTGGAGCGCCGCGGCGTCCGAGTAGAGCATCAGCCAGACCGAGGCGGCGACCTGGGTGCCGGAGGCCCCGAACCAGAGGAAGAGCACGCAGCTGAGCACACCGAGCAGCCAGTTGACCGCGGCCATCGGGTAGTAGGCGAGCATCAGGGAGTACGAGAAGAGGCGGCCGCCCGGCATCGACAGGGGCGCCTTGCGGTACTGCTTGAGCAGGGTCTCGTAGGTGCCGCGCGACCAGCGGGTCTGCTGGGTGAAGAAGTCGGTCCAGGAGGCGGGGCCCTCGCCGACGGCGAGCACGTCTGGGGTGTAGACGGACTCCCAGTGGCGGCCGGTCAGCGGGTTGCGCTGCCGGTGCAGCTCGAAGCCGGTGGCCATGTCCTCGGTGATGGAGTCGCGCAGCCCGCCGATCTGGCGCAGCGCCGCGATCCGTACGACGTTGTTGGTGCCGACGAACATGGCCGAGCGGTAGCGGTTGCCGGCCCGCTGGATCAGCGCGTGGAAGAGGAACTGCTGGGACTCGGCGGCCTTGGTCACCGGGGTGAGGTAATTGCCGTAGACCTGCGGGCCGACCACGAAGGCGACGTCCGGGTCCCGGAAGTAGCCCATCATCCGCTCCAGGAAGTCCGGCACCGGGACGTGGTCGGTGTCCACGGAGGCGAAGAACTCGTAGTCGCCGCCGTGCAGCGCGAGCCAGGCGTTGTAGTTGCCGTGCTTGGTGCGGGCCTTGTGGGCGCCGCTCTCCCGGTTCCACTCGGGGACGCCGTGCCGGGTGAAGTGGCGCACCCCCAGCTCCGCGCAGAGCGCCTTGGCCTGGGCGTCGTCGCCCTCGTCCAGGAGCCAGACGTCCAGCGGGCCGGTGTGGCGGACGCGGACGGCGCCCTCCAGGGTGCCGCGCAGCATCGCGAGGGACTCGCGGCCCGGCACGAAGGTGGTGAGGAAGGCGACCCGGGTGCCCGGCTGCGGGACGACCGGCACCGGGTCGCGGGCGACCATCGTGGCGTGCGCGATCGAGACCACGTTGACGAGCATGAAGGTCTCGATCAGGCCGATGGCCGCCAGCATGGTGATGTCGAGGCCGACCAGCCAGGCGGCGCCGCCCTCCCGCCGGGTCCAGTGCGAGGGCCAGACCAGGTAGACGAGCAGCACCGCGGTGAGTATCGGGGCCAGCGTCATCAGCGCGACGGCGCGCAGGCGTCTCGGCTCGGTGGACAGCAGGGAGCGGTAACGCACCCGGTACGGGCGGCCGGTGGGTTGGGTCAGCGGCCCGGCAAGCCGGCTGTAGCTCTCGTAGTCGTAGCCCTCCGGCGGCACAAGCCCTCCCGGGTGTGAGCGAACAAGCCGATACCCACACAAGAAGGGAGAACTGACGACGTGTCGACCGGAGGGGTCCGTGCGAGGGGATTTCCTGCGGGAAACGGGGGAACGGGCGCCCGCGGCAGGCGCGCCGTCCCCGCCTCAGCCGCCGGAGAGGTAGCGCTCCACGGTCTCCACCTTGCCGGTCAGCCCGTCGGTGACACCGGGCCGGATGTCGCCCTTGAGGACGAGCGAGACCCGCGGCGCCCGCGCCTCGACCGCGGCCACCGCGCGCCTGACCACGTCCATGACCTCGTCCCAGTCGCCCTCGATCGAGGTGAACATGGCGTCGGTGCGGTGCGGCAGCCCGGACTCGCGGACCACCCGCACCGCCTCGGCGACATACGCGCCGACGTCCTCGCCGACGCCGAGCGGGGTGACGGAGAAGGCGACGATCACGGGTTCACGACACCTTCGCGGCGGGCCCGGGCGGCGATGACCCCGGCCTCCTCCTCGCGGCCGAGCATCCGGTGCGCCCACAGTCCGCCGAAGGGCGGCAGGGCGAGCAGGAAGTAGACGGCGACCTTCTTCAGGGGCCACTTGGTGCGGTTCCAGACGTCGGCGAGGAGCACCACGTAGGTGACGAAGAGGACGCCGTGCAGCAGGCCGAGCGGCATCATCAGGAAGTCGATGTCGGAGATGCGGCTCAGCAGCGAGCCGAAGATCAGCAGGGCGGGGAAGGACAGCGCCTCGGGGAGGGAGACCAGGCGCAGTCGGTGCAGTGCGGTGGCTGTCTTGATGTCCACGGGGAACCTTCGGGGTCGCGGGCTGTTCAGCGGTCGCGCGCGGCACGTCCCGCTGGCACTGATCTGGAACGGGAGCCCCTGGGGGCCGATCTTGTGAATGGGCTCACAAGCTTCCGGACCATTGTCGCAGCCCGGGCCGGATGCCCCGCGCCGGGGTGTCCGCGCGGGCCCGGGGCCCGATACCGTGCCCGGGTGGCAACGTTCCGACTCCAAGGCAGCAAGGTGCTCGCCGTCGACATGACCGGCGACGCCGTGAAGGCGAAGAACGGCTCGATGGTCGCCTACGACGGCCGGATGGCGTTCAAGAAGATGTCCGGCGGCGGCGAGGGCCTGCGCGGCATGGTCACCCGCCGCCTGACCGGCGAGCAGATGGAGATGATGGAGGTGAAGGGCGAGGGGACCTGCTGGTTCGCCGACCGGGCCACCGAGATCAACCTCGTCAGCCTCCACGGCGACACGCTCTACGTGGAGTCGAGCAATCTCCTCTGCGCCGACGCGGGCCTGCGCACCGGCACCTCCTTCACCGGGCTGCGCGGCGCCTCCCAGGGCAACGGCCTGTTCACCACCACCGTGGAGGGCACCGGCCAGGCGGCGATCATGTCGGACGGCCAGGCCACCGTGCTGCGGGTGAGCGCCCAGTACCCGCTGACCGTGGACCCGGGCGCGTACGTGGCGCACCAGGGGAACGTCCGGCAGAGCTTCCAGTCCGGGGTGACCTTCCGCACGCTGCGCGGCGAGGGCGGCGGCGAGGCCTTCCAGATCCGCTTCGAGGGCGAGGGACTCGTCTACGTGCAGCCCAGTGAGCGCCCTACGATCGCGGGGGACCTCTGATGCCTTTCCGGGAGATCAACTCCAAGATGGTGGAGGCGCAGCTCCAGCCCGGCCGGCGGCTGTTCGCCCAGCGCGGCGCGATGCTCGCCTACCGGGGCGAGGTGAGCTTCACCCCCAACAGCACCGGCGGCCAGGGCGGGGTGATGTCCATGATCGGCCGCCGGGTCGCGGGCGAGGCGGCGCCCCTGATGACCGTGGACGGCAGCGGCACCGTGCTGTTCGGCCACGGCGGCCACCACGTCCAGGTGATCGAGCTCGGCGGCGACACCCTGCACGTCGAGGCGGACCGGCTGCTCGCCTTCGACGGCACCCTGGAGCAGGGCACGATGTTCCTGGGCTCGCAGGGCGGGGTGATGGGCATGGTGCGCGGGCAGGTCACCGGGCAGGGCCTGTTCACCACCACCCTCAAGGGCCACGGCGCGGTCGCGGTGATGGCGCACGGCGGGGTGATCGAGGTCCCGCTCACCCCGGGGCGCCCCGTCCATGTCGACCCGCAGGCCTACGTCGCCCACCACGGGGACGTGCGCAACAAGCTCTCGGCCGCCCTCGGCTGGCGGGACATGGTGGGCCGCGGCTCCGGCGAGGCCTTCCAGCTGGAGCTGAGCGGCAGCGGCAGTGTGTACGTCCAGGCATCCGAAGAGAAGCTGTGAAGCCGTGAACCAGACGAACCAGAGCGGTGCCCCGGGCCCGGCCGTCCACGACCCGATGACGCTGCCCGCGGACGACAACGTCAACTCCTACACCTTCTGCGTGGAACTCAAGGGGAGCCAGTGGTTCCTGCAGAAGGGCAAGATGATCGCCTACTACGGCTCGATCGACTTCAACGGCGTCGGCCACGGGAGCCTGGACCGCCTGCTGCGCACCAGCTTCCACTCGCCGCTGCACGCCGCCGACTGGGTGGTCGCCCAGGGCCAGGGCAAGATGCTCCTCGCCGACCGGGCCTTCGACGTCAACTCCTTCGACCTGGAGGACGGCAACCTCACGGTCCGCGCGGGCAACCTGCTCGCTTTTCAGCCAACTCTCGCACTGAAGCAGTCGATTGTGCCCGGCTTCCTCACCCTGCTGGGCACCGGCAAGTTCGTAGCGGCCTCCAACGGCCCGGTGGTCTTCATGGAGCCGCCGCTGCGCGTCGACCCGCAGGCCCTGGTCGGCTGGGCCGACTGCCCCTCCCCCTGCCACCACTACGACCACGCCTATATGACCGGCGTACTGGGCGGGATCCGGGCGCTGACGGGGCTCGGCGGGGCCTCCGGCGAGGAGCACCAGTTCGAGTTCACCGGCGCGGGGACCGTACTGCTGCAGTCCTCCGAGACGCTGCCCCCGGAACAGCCGACGGGCGCCGTCCCGCAGGAGGCCGGGGTGCCCGGCGGTCACGCTCCGTCGGCCGGCGGACCGCAATCGGGATCACCGAGGCTTCCCGGTCAACTCGGGGACCTCCAGCGTCGCTTCGGGCTGTGAACGGTAGTCTCCGGAGTGTGACCTCGAACATGTGCGCAGGGTCACCATCCGAGCCACCGCCCCCACTCGTTGGATTTTCAACTTCTTAGGTAGAATCGAGTTCATGGAGACCGACACGGCCACCCGTTGGCTGACCGAAAAGGAGCAGTGCGCCTGGCGCACCCACCTGGAGGTCAACAGGCTGCTCAGCTACCAGCTCGAAAAGGACCTCCAGCCCTTCGGCCTCACGCTGAACGACTACGAGATCCTGGTCAACCTCTCCGAGTCCGAGGAGCAGCGGATGCGGATGAGCGACCTCGCCGCGGCCACCCTCCAGTCCAAGAGCCGCCTCTCGCACCAGATCACCCGCATGGAGAACGCGGGCCTGGTACGCCGCGAGTCCTGCGAGTCCGACCGCCGCGGCCTGTACGCCGCCCTCACCGACACCGGCCGCGAGACCATGCACAAGGTGGCCCCGTACCACGTCGACTCGGTACGCAAGAACTTCATCGACCTGATGAGCCCGGAGGCACTGGACGCCCTGAAGACCTCGCTGGATCCGGTCGCGGAGCATCTGCGGGAGCGGCGGGCTCGGGGGTGAGGGGGCCCTGGGCGGGGCTGGTGGGCTCTGCGGGGTCGGTGGGTTCTAGGGCTCTGTGGGTTCGTGGGCTCGTGGGCTCGTCGGTTGCCGGGCGGCCCGGCGGCTGACGGCTGACGGCTGACGGCTGACGGCTGACGGCTGACAGATTGTGGGCGGACAGATATCGATATCTGTTATCTGTCCGCCCACAATCTGTCAGCTGCCACTTGTCACCTGCCGCCTGCCGCCTGTCACCTCTCGTCTGCCGTTCCGTCCCCCTCCGGGATCCGCAGCACGAACCGCGCCCCGCCCTCCGGCCCCTCCCCCAACTCCAGCGTCCCGCCGTGCCGTTCGGCCACATCGCGGGCGATGGCGAGGCCGAGTCCGGCGCCGCCCTCGTCGCGGGTGCGGGCCTCGTCGAGGCGGACGAAGCGGGCGAAGACGCGTTCGCGGTCCGCCTCGGGCACCCCGGCGCCGTCGTCGGAGACCTCGAGGACCGCCGCACCCGGTTCGGCCCGTACCGCCACCAGAACCCCGGCGGCCGCGTGCCGCTCGGCGTTGTCCAGGAGGTTGCCGAGCACCCGCGCCAACTGCCCCCGGGAGCCGGTCACTTGAGCACCCTCGATCTCCGTGCGCACCCGCACCCGCCCCGGCCGCCGCTCGGCCACCGTACGGGCCACCAGCTCACCGAGGTCGAACCGTGTACCGGCGGGCCGCTCCCCCGCGTCCAGGCGGGCCAGGAGCAGCAGGTCGGCGGCGAGCTGCTCCAGCCGTACGGTGTCCGCGACCGCGCCGTCCAGGTCGAGCAACTGCGGGTGGGCGGCGGCGACTTCGAGCTGGGTGCGCAGCGAGGCGATGGGGCTGCGCAGCTCGTGCGAGGCGTCCGCGACGAAGCGGCGCTGGCGCTCCACCGAGGACTCCAGGGCGGTCAGCGTCTCGTTGGTGGTCGCGGCGAGCCGGGCGATCTCGTCGTGGGTGGCGGGCTCCGGCACCCGGCGCCGCAGATCCTCCGAGGCGGTGATGGCGGCCATCTCGCGGCGGATCCCCTCCACGGGCCGCAGCGCCCGCCCGGTCACCAGCCAGGTCACCCCGCCCACCACGAGCAGCAGCACCGGCAGCCCGATCAGCATCACGGTCAGGGCGGTGCGGTTCGCGTCGCGTTCGGCGTCCAGGGAGGCCCCGGCGTACACGGTGGCCTGCTCGCCCGAGGGCAGCGCGAGGTGCACCACGGCGAAGCGGTACGCGGACGTCTCCCCGTCGACGGTGGCGCTGCCCTCGGCCCGCCCCGCCTCCGAGTCGATCTCCCCGGGCCGGCCGCGCCAGCCGTCGTCATCGCTGTCGCTGTCGCGATCGCCGTCGCTGTCGTCGTCCCCGTCATCGGAGTCCGACTCGGACCCGGAGTCAGAGTCAGACCCGGAGTCAGACCCGGACTCGGAGTCGTCGTCCGGCTCCTCGGCCTCCTCCCGGCCGTCGTCCCCACCGCTTCCCTCCCCGGTCCGCTCCGGCTGCGGCGATCCGCCCGCAGGCGACCCCGTGGGCGACGAACCGCTCGTAGGCGACGATCCGCTCGTGGGTGGTCCGCTCGCACGGGGCGGGCGTACGTCCCTCGTGCCGGTCCCGGTCACCGCCTCCAGGTCCTCGTCGGCGGCGAGCAGCCGTCCGTCCTCGTCCACCACCTGTACGGGGCTGTCCTCCGCGTCGGGCAGTTCGAGCTTGCCGGGTGCCCGGCCCCCGGCGAGCTGGGCGGCCACGTCGCGCGCGGCGGACTCGGCCCGGTTGCCCGCCTCGGCCGAGAGGCTGGAGCGCAGCGCGGTCAGCACGGTGAAGCCCGCGAGCACCAGGGCGACCGCGACCACCAGGGTCGCGGCGAGGGTGGCCCGGGCGCGTACGGAGGCGAAGGGGCGTCTCATCGGCCCGCCTCCAGCCGGTACCCGGCGCCGCGGACGGTGACGAGGAGGGCGGCGCCGAGTTTGCGGCGCAGGGTGCTGATGTAGACCTCGACGATGTTCGGGTCGCCCTCGTAGGCGAAGTCCCAGACGTGCTCCAGGATCTCCGCCTTCGAGACCACCTCGCCGGGGCGCAGCACGAACTGCTCCAGTACCGCGAACTCCTTCGCGGTGAGCGGTACTTCCTCCTCCTCGCGCCAGACCCGGCGGGCCGCGGTGTCGACGGTCAGGCCGCCGAGCCGGTGCACCGGGGAGCGCCCGGCCGCGGCGTGCCGCCGCAGCAGGGCCTTCACCCGGGCGAGCAGCACCACGTACGAGAAGGGCTTGGTGAGGTAGTCGTCGGCCCCGGTGTCCAGCCCCTCGGCCTCGTCGTACTCGCCGTCCTTCGCGGTCAGCATCAGGATCGGCAGCTCGTGCCCGGCGGCGCGCAGGGCGGCGCAGACCCGGTAGCCGTTCATGCCGGGGAGCATGATGTCGAGGATCAGCAGGTCGTACGTCCCCTCGGAGGCGAGGTGCAGTCCCTCGCGGCCGTCATGGGACACGTCCACCGCGTAGCCCTCGGCGGTGAGTCCGGCGGCCAGGGAGCGGGCGAGGCGCTGCTCGTCCTCCACGATCAACAGGCGCATGCGCCCAGCCTCCCAAACGGGACCTGAAGAACCCTTCAGCTTCCTTCAGGCTGCCTTCAGCGTCGCCCCGGGACTGTGGTGTCCGTGGCCGGGACGACAACCGGCCGCAGCGAAGCCACCGCGGCCGGACACCGGCCCGAGACCTGGAGGATTCCATGCCCATGAAGCGCAAGCTCGTCGTCGCCACCGCCACCGCCGCACTGATCGCGGGCGGTACGGCCACCGCCTTCGCCGTGGGCGGCGGCGACAGCGGCAGCGGCGCGGGCTCCGCCACGTCCACCGTCGCGGTCCACGACGACCAGCGCCCCGCCGCCGAGACCCGCGTCGACGCCGAGGAGGCCGCGGCCGCCCTCGCCGACCGGGGCAGGGTCACCGCCGTCGAACTCGACGAGGAAGCGGGCAAGGCCGTCTGGGAGGTCGAGACGACCAACGCCGAGGGCGCCGAGCGCGACTGGAAGGTGGACGGCACCACCGGCAAGGTCACCGTCGACCGGGACGCCGACGACGACCGGAACGGCGACGACCGGGCGGACGACCGCGACGACGACGGGGGCGACCGCGACGACCGGGACGACCGCGACGAGAAGGCGGACGACCGCGACGACCGTGAGGACCGGGACGACAAGGCCGGTCACGACGACGACGTGAACGACGACCGCGACGACGCGAAGGACGACGCCAACGACGACGACTGACATCGCTCTTCGCTGAGTCTCCCCCGCCGCACGGCACCGCGCCCCGCCCCCGTTGATCTCGGTCAACTGGGGTCGGGGCGCGGTGTGTTCGGGGTCAGGGCCCGGTCGCGTACGTGACGGGGCCGGTCCGCGGCTACCCCTCCGTCAACTCCGCCACCAGCTCGTCCGCCGCCCGGTACGGGTCCAGCGTCCCCTGGACCACCCGGTCCGCGAGGGCGCCGAGGCGCTTGTCGCCGTGGAGGTCGCCGATGCGTTCGCGGAGGGCGGTGACGGCGATGGTCTCGACCTCGCGGGCGGCGCGGCGGCGGCGGCGTTCGGCGAGGATGTCGCGCTCCTCCATCCAGGCGCGGTGCTTCTCCAGGGCTTCGACGACCTCGTCGATGCCCTGGGCGCGGGCGGCGACCGTCTTCACGATCGGGGGGCGCCAGTCGCCGGGGCCGCGGGATTCGCCGAGGCCGAGCATGTGGTTCAGTTCGCGGGCGGTGGCGTCGGCGCCGTCCCGGTCGGCCTTGTTGACCACGTAGACGTCGCCGATCTCCAGGATGCCCGCCTTGGCGGCCTGGATGCCGTCGCCCATGCCGGGGGCGAGCAGCACCACGCTGGTGTCGGCCTGGGAGGCGATCTCCACCTCGGACTGGCCGACGCCGACGGTCTCCACCAGGATCACGTCGCAGCCCGCGGCGTCCAGGACCCGGATGGCCTGCGGGGCCGCCCAGGCGAGCCCGCCGAGGTGGCCGCGGGTGGCCATCGAGCGGATGTAGACGCCGGGGTCGGAGGCGTGGTCGGACATCCGGACCCGGTCGCCGAGCAGGGCGCCGCCGGAGAAGGGCGAGGAGGGGTCGACGGCCAGGACGCCGACCCGCTTGTCCTGCTTGCGGTAGGCGCTCACCAGCGCCGAGGTGGAGGTGGACTTGCCCACCCCGGGGGAGCCGGTGAGGCCGACGACGTACGCCTTGCCGGTGAGCGGGGCCAGTGCGGCCATCACCTCGCGCAGCTGCGGGGACGCGCCCTCCACCAGGGAGATCAGCCGGGCCACGGCACGCGGCTTGCCCTTCCTGGCCTCGTCAACCAGAGAGGAGACGTCCTGCATCACAGCTCCGTTCGCTCAGTGTGTGCCCACAAGGGTCCCAGACCGGTGGGCGCCCGTGGAATCGCGACCGGTGGGGCCCGGGCGGATGCTGCTCGGATCCGCCCGGGCCCCGCCGGGTCGTGCTCAGGCCTTGCTCAGACTCGCTCAGGCCTTGGGGACGCGGATGATCAGGGCGTCGCCCTGGCCGCCGCCGCCGCAGAGGGAGGCCGCGCCGGTACCGCCGCCGCGCCGCTTGAGCTCCAGGGCGAGGGAGAGGACGAGGCGGGCGCCGGACATGCCGATCGGGTGGCCGAGGGCGATGGCGCCGCCGTTGACGTTGACGATGTCGGAGGAGACGCCGAGTTCCTTGGTGGACTGGTGGACCACCGCGGCGAAGGCCTCGTTGGCCTCGATCAGGTCCAGGTCCCCGACCGCGATGCCCTCCTTCTTCACCGCCTGCTTGATCGCGTTGGCGGGCTGCGACTGGAGCGAGTTGTCCGGGCCCGCGACATTGCCGTGCGCGCCGATCTCGGCCAGCCACTCCAGGCCCAGTTCCTCGGCCTTGGCCTTGCTCATCACGACCACCGCGGCGGCGCCGTCGGAGATCTGCGAGGCGGTGCCCGCGGTGATGGTGCCGCCCTTGTCGAAGGCCGGGCGGAGCTTGGCGAGGCCCTCGACGGTGGTGTCGGCGCGGACCCCCTCGTCCTTGCTGAAGAGGATCGGGTCGCCCTTGCGCTGCGGGACCTCGACGGGGGTGATCTCCGCGTCGAAGACGCCGTTCTTCTGCGCGGCGGCGGCGCGCTGGTGGGAGAGGGCGGCGATCTCGTCCTGCTCGGCGCGGCCGATGCCGAGGCGGGTGTTGTGCCGCTCGGTGGAGGCGCCCATCGGGATCTTGTCGTAGGCGTCGGTGAGGCCGTCGTGGTCCATGTGGTCCAGGACCTCGACGGCGCCGTACTTGTAGCCCTGGCGGGCCTTCGGGAGCACGTGCGGGGCGTTGGTCATCGACTCCTGGCCGCCCGCCACCACGACGTCGAACTCACCCGCGCGGATGAGCTGGTCGGCGAGGGCGATGGCGTCGAGGCCCGAGAGGCAGACCTTGTTGATGGTGAGGGAGGGGACGTTCATCGGGATGCCGGCCTTGACGGCGGCCTGCCGGGCCGGGAGCTGGCCCGCTCCGGCCTGGAGCACCTGCCCCATGATCACGTACTCCACCTGGTCCCCGGCGATCCCGGCCCGGTCCAGGGCGGCCTTGATGGCGAAGCCGCCGAGGTCGGCGGCGGAGAAGGAGGCGAGGGAGCCCAGCATCCTCCCCATGGGCGTACGGGCGCCGGCGACGATCACCGAGGTTGTTCCGGTCGTTCCTGACATCAGGCACGGCTCCTTGGATGAGGAGTGAACGAGGGTTTACCTGAATGTACTGAGCGGTAAGTGCCGCGTCATCGGTGCCGAAGTGTGATCGCGCGCACGTTGCGTAATCACCCCCTGTGACGTTGCACTGAGGTCATGCTGACGAGAATCGACCACATCGGGATCGCCTGCTTCGATCTCGACAAGACCGTTGAGTTCTACCGTGCCACCTACGGCTTCGAGGTGTACCACTCCGAGGTCAACGAGGAGCAGGGCGTCCGGGAGGCCATGCTCAAGATCAACTCCACGGACGACGGGGGCGCCTCGTACCTCCAGCTCCTGGAGCCGGTGCGGGAGGACTCCACGGTGGCCAAGTGGCTGGCGAAGAACGGCGAGGGCGTCCACCACATCGCCTTCGGCACCGCCGACGTGGACGCGGACGCCGCCGACATCAAGGACAAGGGCGTACGGGTGCTCTACCCGGAGCCGCGGATCGGCTCGATGGGCTCCCGGATCACCTTCCTGCACCCCAAGGACTGCGGCGGCGTGCTGACCGAACTCGTCACCTCCGCACCCCCGGAGAGCTCGGAGCACTGACCACCGCCCACCTGGGCCGGTACTCTTGGGGCACGGCCGTCCGGGAGTGGAGACTGAGCTTCCGCCGTGGACGGCCGTGGCCGGGGTTCGGGTATTTCGGGGGCGGGCATCAAGCAGCGGCCCACGCGGTGCCGATGATCTGACACCATTCCCCGGGGGCCCCGTTCGGCGGAGAACGCGGCTCGTGGAGAAGACTGCGACCAGGGGACGGATGGGACCGCGCAGTGCGTGGCTATGAACGCCAGGAACGAGAGCGGGCTGAGGACGACCACCTCTCCCGGTTCGAAGCCGAGATGGACCGGCTGAAGACCGAACGGGAAAAGGCCGTCCAGCACGCCGAGGACCTCGGCTACCAGGTCGAGGTGCTGCGCGCCAAGCTGCACGAGGCACGGCGAAATCTGGCGTTCCGTCCCGCCTACGACAGCGCCGATCTCGGCTACCAGGCCGAGCAGTTGCTGCGCAACGCCCAGGCCCAGGCGGACCAGTTGCGCTCCGACGCGGAGCGCGAGCTGCGCGAGGCCAGGGCGCAGACCCAGCGCATCCTCCAGGAGCACGCCGAGCAGCAGTCGCGGCTCCAGTCCGAGCTGCACGCCGAGGCCGTCTCGCGCCGCCAGCAGCTCGACCAGGAGCTCGCCGAGCGCCGCCAGACCGTCGAGTCCCACGTCAACGAGAACGTCGCCTGGGCCGAGCAGTTGCGCACCCGTACCGAGCAGCAGGCCCGCCGGCTCCTCGACGAGTCCCGCGGCGAGGCGGACCAGTCGCTCGCCGCCGCCCGCGAGGAGGCGCAGCGGCTCACCGACGAGGCCCGCCGCCGCCTGAACGAGGAGGCCGAGGCGGCGCGCGCCGAGGCCGAGGCGCTGCTCCGCCGGGCCCGCGCGGACGCCGAACGCCTGCTGAACGCCGCCTCCACCCAGGCGCAGGAGGCCACCGACCACGCCGAGCAGCTGCGCAGCTCCACCGCCAGCGAGTCGGACAGCGCCCGGCGCCATGCCGCCGAGCTGAGCCGGGCCGCCGAGGAGCGGATGGCCGAGGCCGAGCGGGCGCTGCGCGAGGCCAGGGAAGAGGCCGACAAGCGGGTGGCCGAGGCCAAGGAGGCCGCCGCCCGCCAGCTCGCCGCCGCGGAGGCGGCCAACGAGCAGCGCACCCGTACGGCCAAGGAGCAGGTGGCGCGCCTCGTCGGCGAGGCCACCAAGGACGCCGAGACGGTCCGGGCCGAGGCCAAGGAGGTCGTCGAGGACGCCAGGGCCGAGGCCGAGAAGCTGATCGCGGAGGCCGCCGAGAAGGCGCGCAACGTCGCCGCGGAGGAGACCGCCTCGCAGACCGCGAAGGCCGCCCGTACCGCCGAGGAGGTGCTCACCAAGGCCGCCGAGCAGGCCAAGGCGACCACCAAGGCGGCGGCCGAGGAGGCCGAGCGCACCCGCGGCGAGGCCGAGGCCGAGGCGGACCGGCTGCGCGCCGAGGCGCACGACATCGCCGAGGAGCTCAAGGGCGCGGCGAAGGACGACACCAAGGAGTACCGCGCCAAGACCGTCGAGCTCCAGGAGGAGGCGCGGCGGCTGCGGGGCGAGGCCGAGCAGCTGCGCGCCGAGTCGGTCGCCGAGGGCGAGAAGATCCGCGGCGAGGCCCGCCGGGAGGCCGTCCAGCAGATCGAGGAGGCGGCCAGATCCGCCGAGGAGCTGCTGGCCAAGGCCCGCACGGACGCGGACGAGCTGCGCGGCGCCGCGACCACCGAGAGCGAACGCGTCCGCTTCGACGCCATCGAGCGCGCCAGCACCCTGCGCAAGCAGGCCGAGGACGCCCTGGAGCGGGCCCGCGCCGAGGCCCAGAAGCAGCGCGACGAGGCCGCCGAGCAGGCCGAGTCCACCCGCGCCGAGGCCGAGCGCGCCGCCGCCGAGCTGCGCGAGGAGGCCGAGCGGGCGGTGGCGGCCCGGCAAGAGGCGGCCGCCGAGGAGCTGACCCGGCTGCGCACCGAGGCCGAGGAGCGCCTGGCCGCCGCCGAGGCCGCGCTCACCGAGGCGCGCACGGAGGCCGAGCGGCTGCGGCGCGAGGCGGGCGAGGAGACCGAGCGGCTGCGCGCGGAGGCCGCCGAGCGGGCCCGGGCACTGCAGTCGGCGGCCGAGGCGGAGGCGGAGCGGCTGCGCACCGAGGCCGCCGCGGACGCCTCCCGCTCCCGTGCCGAGGGCGAGAACACCGCGGTACGGCTGCGCAGCGAGGCCGCCAGCGAGGCCGAGCGGCTCAAGACGGAGGCCCAGGAGTCCGCGGACCGGCTGCACGCCGAGGCCACCACCGCCGCCGAGCGGGTGCACACCGAGGCCGCCGAGGCGCTGTCCGCCGCCCAGGAGGAGGCCGCGCGCCGCCGCCGGGAGGCCGAGGAGCTGGTGGGCTCCGCCCGCGGCGAGGCCGACCAGGAGCGCGCCCGCGCCCGCGAGCAGAGCGAGGAGCTCCTCGCCGCGGCCCGCAAACGCGTCGAGGAGGCCGAGGCCGAGGCGCTGCGCCTGAGCGAGGACGCCGAGCGCCGCGCGGGCGAACTGGTCACGAGCGCCGAGCAGAAGGCCCAGCAGGTACGGGACTCGGTGGCCCATCTGCACGAGCAGGCCCAGGAGGAGATCACCGGCCTGCGCAGCGCCGCCGAGCACGCCGCCGAACGCACCCGGAGCGAGGCCCAGGAGGAGGCCGACCGGGTCCGCTCCGACGCCTACGCCGAGCGGGAGCGCGCCACCGAGGACGCCAACCGGGTGCGCAGGGACGCCCAGGAGGCCTCCGAGACCGCCAAGTCCCTTGCCGATCAGGCGCTTTCGGAGGCGGGCGCGGAGTCCGAGCGGCTGCGTACGGACGCCGCGGCCGAGGCCGAGCGGCTGCGCACCGAGGCCGCCACCGAGGCGGACCGGCTGCGCGCGGACGCCGCCGCCGAGGCCGAACGGCTGCGCGCGGAGGCCGCGGAGTACGCCCAGCGGCTGCGTACCGAGGCCTCCGACGCGACCGCCTCCGCGGAGCAGGACGCCTCGCGTACCCGGGCCGACGCCCGCGAGGACGCCAACCGCATCCGCTCGGACGCGGCGGCCCAGGCCGACACGCTCGTCTCGGAGACGACCGCCGAGACCGAGCGGCTGCGGGAGGAGACCGCCACCGAGGCCGAGCGGGTGCGCGCGGAGTCGGTCGACCGGGCCGAGAAGCTGCTCGCGGACGCCACCGCGGAGGCGGAGCGGCTGCGCACCGAGGCCGCCGCCGCCGTCGCCTCCGCCGAGGAGCACGCGCAGCGCGTACGGACCGAGGCGCAGGCGCTCAAGTCGAGCACCGAGGAAGAGGCCGAGCGGGTACGCAGCGAGGCGCGGGCGGAGGCCGAACGCACCCTCGACGAGACCCGCAAGGACGCCAACAAGCGCCGCTCGGAGGCGGCGGAGCAGGTGGACACCCTCATCACCGAGGCGGTCGCCGAGGCGGAGAAGCTCACCACGGACGCGCAGCGCGAGGCGCACCGCACGACCACCGAGGCGGAGGGCCGGGCCGACTCGATGGTCGGCGCCGCGCGCAAGGAGGCCGACCGGCTGGTCTCCGAGGCCACGGTCGAGGGCAACTCCCTGGTGGAGAAGGCCCGTACGGACGCCGACGACCTGCTGGTCGGGGCGCGCCGGGACGCGGCCTCGATCCGGGAGCGCGCCGAGGAGCTGCGCGAGCGCCTCACCAACGAGATGGAGGAGCTGCACGAGCGGGCCCGCCGCGAGTCGGCGGAGGCGATGAAGACCGCGGGCGAACGCTGCGACGCTCTGGTGAAGGCGGCCGAGGAGCAGCTCGCGGAGGCGGAGAAGGCCGCCCGCGAGCAGATCGCCGAGGCGGAGGCCGAGGCCGGGCGGGTGCGCATCGGCGCCGTGAAGAAGGCCGAGGGCCTGCTCAAGGAGGCCGAGCAGAAGAAGGCCGGGCTCGAACGCGAGGCCCAGCAGATCAAGGCGGAGGCGGAGGCCGACGCCCGGCGCGCGGTCGAGGAGAGCACCCGCGAGCTGGAGGTCCTGGTCCGCCGCCGCGAGGACATCAACGCCGAGATCTCCCGGGTGCAGGACGTCCTGGAGACCCTCGGTTTCGAGACCCCGGGCGCGGGCAAGGACTCCGGGGGCAAGGCACCCGCGGGGGCCGGGGCGACCCGCTCCGCGAAGTCCTCGGAGAGCTGACTTTGGCTCGGGCGGGGGCAGTTGGGCGGGGCCGGTGACGCTGGTTCAACTCCCGTGTCCCACCGTCGATTTCCGGCCGACTCCGCGCGCTCCGGCGCACGCCCCTCCCCCGGGCGGAACGGTAGATTCCGGACTCTGTAAGGTGCTTGTAGGGTGCCTGGGGACCACCCCTGGCAAGGGCTCCGGCCGTCAGCCACTCAAAAGAGGTGTCATTCTCCAGATCAAACAGGCATCTGCTCGATGACACGCCGTCCGGACCTCTAGGATTCCCCCTATCACCTCACCGGTCTCTTTCGACAGGATCCCCATGAGCGACACTTCCCCCTACGGCTTCGAGCTTGTGCGGCGTGGGTACGACCGCGCTCAGGTGGACGAACGCATCTCCAAGCTCGTTTCCGACCGCGACGGCGCCCTGACCCGCATCACGGCGCTGGAGAAGCGGATCGAGGAGCTCCACCTCGAAACCCAGAACGCACAGGCGCAGGTCAACGACGCCGAGCCCTCCTACGCGGGCCTCGGCGCGCGCGTCGAGAAGATCCTCCGCCTCGCCGAGGAAGAGGCGAAGGATCTGCGGGAGGAAGCCCGCCGCGCCGCCGAGCAGCACCGTGAACTCGCCGAGTCCGCCGCCCAGCAGGTGCGCAACGACGCCGAGTCCTACGCCGCCGAGCGCAAGGCGAAGGCCGAGGACGAGGGCGCGCGGATCGTCGAGAAGGCCAAGGGCGAGGCGACCACGCTCCGTTCGGACGCCCAGAAGGACGCGCAGTCCAAGCGCGAGGAGGCGGACGCCCTCTTCGAGGAGACCCGCGCCAAGGCCGCCCAGGCCGCCGCGGACTTCGAGACGAACCTCGCCAAGCGCCGCGAGCAGTCGGAGCGCGACCTCGCCTCCCGCCAGGCCAAGGCCGAGAAGCGGCTCGCCGAGATCGAGCACCGCGCCGAGCAGCTGCGCATGGAAGCCGAGAAGCTGCGTACCGACGCCGAGCGCCGCGCCCGCCAGACGGTGGAGACCGCCCAGCGCCAGGCCGAGGACATCGTGGCCGACGCCAACGCCAAGGCCGACCGCATCCGCAGCGAATCGGAGCGCGAGCTGGCGGCGCTCACCAACCGCCGCGACTCGATCAACGCCCAGCTGACCAACGTCCGCGAGATGCTGGCCACGCTGACCGGTGCCGCGGTCGCCGCCGCGGGCACCCCCGGCGAGGAGGAGAGCTCCTCCCGAGGCGTGCCGGCCCAGCAGACCCGCTGACGCCCACCGCACGGCAGTACCTCCGCACGCCCCCGTACCGCGCTTTCCGCGGGACGGGGGCGTGGTGCGTGCGCGCACCGGGCGGTCCGTGTGCACCGGGCGGGCGTAGGGGGCGCGCGAGAGAGTGAAGTGCGCCCCCAATGCATCCGCGCGCCCCTATCGTGCGCCCCACCGGGAGGCGTCTGTCAGTGGGCCCGCCTAGCGTGTACGCATGATCGAGCTCGAAGGGCTGACCAAGCGCTACGGCGAGAAGATGGCCGTCGACAATCTGACCTTCACGGTGCGGCCGGGCATCGTGACCGGGTTCCTCGGCCCGAACGGCGCGGGCAAGTCGACCACCATGCGGATGATGCTGGGCCTGGACCGGCCGACCTCCGGTGACGTCCGGATCGACGGCACCCACTACGACCGCCTCAAGGAACCCCTCAAGGACATCGGGGCGCTCCTGGATGCCAAGGCGATGCACGGCGGGCGCAGTGCCTACCACCATCTGCTGTGCCTGGCGCAGTCCAACGGCATCCCCAGCAGCCGGGTGCACGAGGTGCTGGACACGGTCGGGTTGACGGCGGTGGCGAAGAAGAAGGCCAAGGGCTTCTCGCTCGGTATGGGCCAGCGGCTGGGGATCGCGGGCGCGCTGCTCGGTGATCCGCGGATCCTGATGTTCGACGAGCCGGTCAACGGACTGGATCCCGAGGGCATCCACTGGATCCGCAATCTGATGAAGTCCCTTGCCGCGCAGGGCCGTACGGTCTTCGTCTCCTCGCATCTGATGAGCGAGATGGCGCTGACCGCCGACCACCTGGTCGTGATCGGGCAGGGCCGCCTGCTGGCGGACACCTCGATGGCGGACTTCATCCGGGAGAACTCCCGCTCCTACGTACGGCTGCGCAGCCCGCAGCGCGAGCAGCTCCTCGATGTCCTGCACCGGGAGAACATCGCGGTCCTCACCAAGGACGACGGGACGCTGGAAGTGGACGGCACCGGAGCCGACCGGCTCGGCGAGCTGGCCGCCACCCACCGCCTGGTCCTGCACGAACTCAGCCCGCAGCAGGCCTCGTTGGAAGAGGCGTTCATGCAACTCACCGCCGAATCGGTCGAATACCACGCCCACACCGGACCCGGCGGCATCGGAAGCCCACCCCCCGGCGGCCTCCCGCCCGGCAGCCCGCCGCAGCAGCCGTACCCCGTCGGCGCCCCGGGGGCACCCGGCGACGGGAGCCAGGGCCTGCCGACCGCTCCCCCGCCCGGCGGCGCGCAGGCGCCGCCACCGGCGAGCGGTCCGGGAAGCCCCGGCTGGGGCCAAGGCTGGCAGCGACCCGGGAAGGGGGCCTGAGATGGCAGTGACCCAGGTGATCCGCTCCGAGTGGACCAAGATCCGCTCGGTGGCCTCCACGGTCTGGACACTCTCCCTCGCCCTGCTCGTCACGATCGCCTTCGGCATGCTGATCAGCGCGGTCGTCAACCACGAGTACGGCGACATGAGCCGCGAGGACAAGCTCACCTTCGACCCGACCTACACCAGCTTCGCCGGGACCTCGCTCGGCCAGCTGGCGATGATCGTCTTCGGCGTCCTGGTGGTGGCGAACGAGTACAGCACCGGCATGATCCGCACCTCCCTCGCGGCCGTGCCGCAGCGCGCCACCTTCCTGTTCAGCAAGATCGCGGTGGCCACCGGGCTCGCCTTCGTGGTCTCGCTGGTCACCAGCTTCCTGGCCTTCTTCTCCGGTCAGGCCATGCTCGGCGACCACAGCGCCTCGCTCGGCGACTCCGGGGTGCTGCGCGCGATCATCGGCGGGGCGCTCTACATGACCCTCATCGCGGTCTTCTCGATGGGCGTCGCCTCGATGCTGCGCAGCCCGATGCTCTCGCTCGGCATCCTGATGCCCTTCTTCTTCCTGATCTCCAACATCCTCGGGAACGTCAGCGCCACCAAGAAGGTCGGCCGCTTCCTGCCGGACCAGGCGGGCAGCAAGATCATGCAGGTGGTCAAGCCCTTCGACGACGACACCCCGTACGGGCCCTGGGGCGGTCTCGGGATCATGTGCCTGTGGGTGCTCGCCGCCCTGATCGGCGGGTACGTGCTCCTCAAGCGCAGGGACGCCTGAGGAACCGCGGGAGGGCGGCGGGGTGGCCGAGGAGGGGGAGCGCAGTCTCGCGGCGCTGGGCCTCGACACGGTGCCCGCCCTGGACCCGCTCTCCTACCCGGGCCGCCCGGCCCCGGGCCCCGTCCTGCTCGCGGACGGGGCCCTCGTCCCGCTGCTGCCGGGCGGGCCCCGCCTCGGCGGCTGGCGCACCGCCCCCGAGGGGCCCACCCTCGACGAGGCCCTCACCGCCCGCGGGCTGAGCCAAACCGGCGCGCGCTGCCCGGTCCTCGCGGTCGGCTCCAACGCCTCGCCCGCCCAGCTCACGTACAAGATGGCGCGGTACGCCGTGCCCGCGGTGCTGCCGATGGTGCCGGTGCGGGTGCGCGGCCTCGCGGTCGGCTGCTCCGCGCACATCGGGCGGGCGGGGTACGTGGCCGCCGCGCCCTGTCCGGATCCGGCGGCCGAGCGGGAGTTCGTCGTCTCCTGGCTGGATCCGGCGCAGCTCGCGGTGGTGGACGGCACCGAGTTCCCGAACTACACCCGGGCCCTGCTGCCCGGCGACCGCTTCCCGATGGAGCTGCCCTCCGGGGAACGCCTCGGCGGCGCCTACCTCTACGCCGGTGCCCACGGCGTCCTGCCCGACCCGGCCACCGGCAGGCCGCGGCCCGGCGGCGGCGACCAGTCCGCCCTGCTCGACGCGCTCCTCGCGGACTCCCCCGCGCTGCGGGCACTCCTCGGCCCCGGTCCGGCCGACTGGGTGGCCCGCGCCCGCAGCTCCCCCCGGGCCCGCGCGCAGGGCAGCCGCCTGCTCGCCGAGGAGCACGAGCCGCTGTTCCGCACCGCCTTCGCCCCCTGGGCGGACGACTCGGCCCGCCCGCGCCGCTACGGGGAACTGCCGCCGCCGGAGGGGGAGTCGAGGTGACCGCTCGGCGTGACGCGGGATGGCGCGGCACGACCGCTCGGGATGAGGTCGCTGGACGACGGCTGTGCGGCGCGGCCGCTCGGGACGGCGTCCCCGGGTGACCGGCCCCCTCAGCCCCAGGCACCGGCCAAGGCGTGACCGAGGGCGGTGGCGAGGGCCGCGGTCCCCAGGCCCGCGAGGACGCTGAGCAGGGCGTTGGCGGCGGCGTAGCGGCGCGCGCCGGACTCTGCCAGGCGCAGGGTCTCGTAGGAGAAGGTGGAGTAGGTGCTCAGGGTCGCGCAGAGGCCGGGGCCGAGGAGCGCGCCGAGCGGCTGCGGTACGGCGGTGGCCGCGCCGGTGAGCAGGCCGAGTCCGGCGCAGGCGGCGAGGTTGACCCCGAAGGTGCCCCAGGGGAAGACGCTCTCGTGGCGGGTCTGGACCGCGCGGTCCGCCAGATACCGCAGGGGTGCCCCGGCCAGCGCGCCGAGGACGACCATCAGCCAGTTCACGCGCCGCCCTCCGCCCGCTCGGGCCGGGGCCCGAGGACCAGCCGGGTCAGGGCCGCGGCCCCGGTGACGGCGGCCATCGCGGCGGCCAGGGTTGCGGCGAGGTAGAGCAGCGCGGTGCCGGGGCGGCCGCCGTCGAAGAGGCCCCGGGCGTCCAGGGCGTAGGTGGAGAAGGTGGTGTAGCCGCCGAGGATCCCGGTGCCCAGGAAGGGGCGCACCAGCGGGTGGGGCCGCAGCCGCTCGGTGAGCACCACCATGAGCAGGCCCATCGCCGCGCAGCCGGTGACGTTGACCCAGAAGGTGGTCCAGGGGAAGGCGCCCGGGGTGTACGGCCACAGCAGGGTGGCCCCGTAGCGGGCCGAGGCCCCGAGCGCGCCGCCGAGCGCGATCACCAGGAGGGTGCGGGCCTGCTGCGTACGGTGCGCGTGGGCGGGGTCGGGCGGCGGGGGCGCGGCGTCGGGGTCGATCGGGTCGACGGGGTCGAGAGCGTCGAGCGGCTGGGTGGGAGCGCCCGGCTCGGCGGGAGCGTCCCGCTCGGCGGGAGCGTCCGGGGCGAGGCCGGTGGCCTCGCCGCGGGAGGGGTCACCGGAAGGATCACCGGAGGGATTGCTGCTGAGGGGCATGCGCCAGGCTCCTGCCTGATTCGACTCGGAGCCGCGCGTGCGGGCGCGCGGCGGGTCAGGCAGGGACCGTTGGCGGCGACGCTGCCGCGGTTGGGTACGGCGGGCCCCACCGCCGTACGGCCGGGCCCGGGGGCCGACCGCGCCACCAGGGTACGCGCGCGGGCCCGCGGCGGAGAAGCCGCCCGGGGCGCCCGCTCCCCGCCCCCCGCACGC
Organism: Streptomyces sp. SCSIO ZS0520; assembly: GCF_025643355.1. Lineage (NCBI taxonomy): Bacteria > Bacillati > Actinomycetota > Actinomycetes > Kitasatosporales > Streptomycetaceae > Streptomyces > Streptomyces sp. SCSIO ZS0520. The sequence continues at coordinate 2,111,888 of NZ_CP092644.1, forward strand.
TCCCCGCACCGGCACCGGCACCCGCACCCGCACCCGCACCCGCACCCGCACCCGCACCCGCACCCGCACCCGCGGGGGGTAACAACTTGGCTTTGGCCGGAACCGTCAGCCTCCCGTTATTCTCCTAACCCTTACGGGGGCTCGCGCCCCGACGTCGCGAACCTGTCGAATGGGTGCGGAGCATGATCGAGGCAGTCGGCCTGACCAAGCGCTACGGCGCGCGGACGGCCGTGCACAACCTTTCCTTCCAGGTGCGGCCCGGCGCCGTCACCGGCTTCCTCGGGCCGAACGGCTCGGGGAAATCCACCACGATGCGGATGATCCTCGGTCTGGACACCCCGTCCGCCGGTGCGGTCACCATCGGCGGTCACCCCTATCGCAGGCTGCCCAACGCGCCCCGCCAGGTCGGCGCGCTGCTCGACGCCAAGGCGGTGCACGGCGGGCGCAGCGCGCGCAACCACCTGCTCTGCCTGGCCCAGCTCTCCGGCATCCCGGCCCGCCGGGTCGACGAGGTGCTCGGCGTGGTCGGCCTCCAGGGCGTGGCCAAGAAGCGCTCCAAGGGCTTCTCGCTCGGCATGGGCCAGCGGCTCGGCATCGCCGCCGCGCTGCTCGGCGACCCGCAGGTGCTCCTCTTCGACGAGCCGGTCAACGGCCTCGACCCGGAGGGCATCCTCTGGGTCCGCAATCTGATGAAGTCCCTTGCCGCCGAGGGCCGTACGGTCTTCGTCTCCTCGCACCTGATGAGCGAGATGGCGCTGACCGCCGACCATCTGATCGTGATCGGCCGCGGGCAGCTCCTCGCGGACACCAGCATCAGCCAGTTCATCTCGCAGAACTCCTCGGACTTCGCCCGGGTGCGCACCCCCGACACGGAGCCCGCGCTGCGCGAGAAGCTCGGCACGGTGCTCGGCGGCGCGGGCGGCCAGGTGCTGCCCGAGCCGGACGGCGCGCTGCGCGTCACCGGGCTGCCGCTGCCGCGCATCAGCGACCTGGCCCACGAGGCCGGGATCCGCCTGTGGGAGCTGTCCCCGCACCAGGCCTCGCTGGAGGAGGCGTACATGCGGATGACGCAGGGCGCGGTCGACTACCGCTCCACCGACGACAAACTCGCGGGCTTCGACCAGCCGCTGCCGCCCGGCGCGCAGCCGCCCGTGCAGCTGCCGGTGCCCGGTCAGGGCCAGCCCGGCTGGTATCCGCCCCCGCCGCCGCAGCAGGGCGGCCCGGTCCCGGCGGGCCAGCCCTACGGCATCCCGGCCCAGGCCCCCGCGGGCCAGCCCTACGGCGCACCGCTCCAGGCCCCCGCCGCCCCGGTCGCCGCCCCCGCCCCCCAGCCGCACCAGCACCGCGAGGACTCCCGATGAGCACGCCGACCCCGCCGCAGCAGGCCTACGCGCAGCCGCCCGCGCCGCAGCAGGCTCCGCAGCAAGGCCACGGCCACCGGCAGCCCGTACCCGGCGGCTCGTACGTCTCGCCGATCCCGGTGCGCGAGACCCACCTCGGTGACGCCCTGGCCTCGGAGTGGACGAAGATCCGCTCGGTGCGCTCCACCCTGTGGACGCTCGGCGTGATGGCCTTCCTGATGCTCGGCATCGGCCTGGCCACGGCCGCCGCGGTGGCCGGCAGCGACACGAGCCTGGAGAACGAGTCGGCGCTCGGCCTCGGCTTCTTCGGGGTGCTCCTCGGCAGCATCTGCGTGATGACGCTGGGCGTGCTGACCATCGCCTCCGAGTACGGCACCGGCATGATCCGCACCACGCTGACCGCCTGCCCGGCGCGCGGCCGGGTGCTCGCCGCGAAGGCGCTCGTCTTCTTCCTGCTCGTCTTCACCATGACCACGGTGCTCGCCGCGCTGGTCGGCGCGCTCCAGACCGCGATGATCGCCGACGCGGTCGACCCGAGCGGCGGGGAGTGGCTGCGCTCGACCGTCGGCGTAGGCCTGTTCGTCGCGCTGATCGGGCTGCTCGCGCTCTCCGTCGGCGCCATCATCCGGCACTCGGCGGGCGCGATCACCCTGATGATCGGCGTGATGCTGCTGCCGCTGGTGGCGGCCATGTTCATGTTCTCCGAATCGCTCTCCGGCGTCCGGGACTTCCTGCTCGAGTACTCGATCCCGAGCCTGCTCATCGGCGTCTACGGCGAGGCCGCCGCGGGCGCGGACGCGGGACCGACCGGCTGGCAGCCGGTGTGGATCATGCTCGGTATCGCGGTGGCGGCCCTGATCGGCGCGGCCGTGGCGCTCAACAGCCGGGACGTGTGAACGGATCCGCTCAGTAGCGAGGCGCGTTACGGGACCGCTGCACCCGCGAGGTGCGGCGGTCCCGCGCGTTCCAGCAGGAGGTGTGCCAGTGCCGGCGCTCGTCGACGCCGGAGTGCTGCGGCCAGGCCACCATGTGCGGCACCCCGGAGGGGATCAGCTGGTCGCAGCCCGGGCAGCGGTAGGTCTTCCCGGCCGGGCCGCCGCCCGCGACCCGGCGCACCCGCCACTCCTCGCCCTGCCAGGTCTCGGCGGACTCGTACCCGCCGTAGCGGCCCGAGTCGTCCTCGTCCGTGCGGGGGCCCTTGCGGGACGGGACGCGATTGCGGCGCGGGGACACGGGGACACCTCACGGGACTCGGCGGCGACAAGGGGCGCGTCCAGCGTACGCGGCGCGCCACCGGGCAGGTGCGAGGCGTCAAGGGCCCGTGGGGCGCCCGGTGTTGACCGCCGGGCCCCGCGAATACGGGCGAGGCCGTGCCCTCGGCGGGCGTGCTCCGTTGTTGCCGTCGAGGGGGAGGTCGGGGCCAGCACCGAGAGGGGCGGTAGGGCGATGCGGATAGGAACCTTCGTACTGGGCGCGCAGTTCCCGGGCCAGGGGCAGGGTGAGGCCCTGCACCGGGCGGTGCGGACCGCCGAGCTGAGCGAGCCGGCGGGCCTGGACTCCGCGTGGATCGCCGAGCACCACTTCGTGCCGTACGGGACCTGCCCCTCGGCACTCACCCTGGCCGCGCTGCTGCTCGGCCGGACCCGCACCCTGCGGGTGGGCACCGCGGTGACGGTGCTGTCCACCGCGCATCCGGTCGCGGTCGGCGAGCAGGCGGCGCTGCTGCATCTGACCTCGGGGGGCCGGTTCACGCTCGGCGTGGGGCGCGGCGGGCCCTGGGTCGACCTGGAGGTCTTCGGCGCCGGGATCGAGGCGTACGAGGAGGGCTTCCCGGACTCGCTCGACCTGCTGCTGCGCTGGCTGAGCGAGCCGCGGGTGGCGGGCGGCGGGCGCTTCCCCTTCCGGGAGGTGGCGGTGGTGCCGCGGCCCGCCGAGGCGCTGGGCGGCTGCCCGGGCCCGGAGGTGGTGCTCGCCTGCACCTCGCCGAAGTCGGTGCGGCTGGCGGCCGAGCGGGGGCTGCCGATGCTGCTCGGCATGCATGTGGGCGACGAGGAGAAGGCGGAGATCCTGGCGCTGTGGCGGCGGCTGGCGCGCGAGGCGGGCCACGGCCCGGAGACCGTGGCCACGGCCGCGCATGTCTCGGCGGGGGTCGCGCAGGTCGCGGACGAGGGCGCCGAGGCGGCACGGGTGCTGCTGAAGTCGATGCCGGGCTGGTTCCGGCTGGGGCTCGGCGCCCATGTGACCGTGGACGGCCGGGCGCGGACCATGCGCGATCCGTACGCGTACACCGAACTGCTCTGCTCCCTGCACCCGGTGGGTACGCCCCGGCAGTGCGCCGACCGGCTCGCGGCCACCGCCGAGCGCACCGGGATCAGCCGCTTCGCCCTGCTCGCCGAGGGCAGCGGCGACCTCGCGGGCACCGAGGAGAACGTCCGGCGGCTGGGCGCCGAGGTGCTGCCCCTGCTGCGCTGAGCGGTGTGCGGGGCGCGGGAGTCGGCGGCGGGCGCGGCGAGGGCGCGAGGGGGCCTTGCAGGCCGCCTCGTGCGCGCGGTTCCCGGGACCGGGCGCACGGGCGGCGTTCACCCCGGGCGGGTCAGCAGTCCCGGAACTCCGGGGACTGGTTCAGGATCTGGCTGCGGACCGAGGTGAAGCGGCCCAACCGCTGGTCCACGGCGGCGTCCAGGGGGAAGACGGCCACCCGGTGGCAGTTCTGGAAGGCGAGACGTACGCCGAAGTGGCGCTGGAGGGCGCCGCGTATGGCGTCGCTGGCGAGCGCGCGCAGCAGCTGGCCGCGGGCCTGCTCGTCCGGCGGCGGGGTCTGATTGTCGGCGAAGTCACCGCCGTCGACCTTCAGTTGGGCGACCAGCGAGCTGATCATGTCCCATGCGTAGGGCAGGGAGGTCCGGACGCAGTCGACGAAGGCGGCTTCGTCGACCTCGCCTCGCTCGGCCTGTTCCAGTAGGGCCGGTGAGACGTCGAGCGACATGGGTACTCCTCTCACGCCCCCGAGTGCCGGGGGTCGACGGACAGGGAGGGACATCGGACACGCAGCGTGCACACCTCGCGACGTCCCGCTTCCACCGTAAGCATCGACTCCCGCCCGCACCAGGCGAATGCGCACACAACCGGCCACCGACGAAAGGGACTTGAGGGAAAAAGGCAAGAACCCGGTCACCCGCCCGCACAAGGGCGGGAGCCGAGATCGCGAGCGGCCCCGGCCGTCGAGTAGCGTTGCCCACCATGCGTCTCGTCATCGCCCGTTGCTCCGTGGACTACGCGGGCCGGCTCACCGCCCATCTGCCCTCCGCCCCCCGTCTGATCCTGGTGAAGGCCGACGGCAGCGTCTCCATCCACGCGGACGACCGGGCCTATAAGCCGCTCAACTGGATGTCCCCGCCCTGCACCCTCAAGGAGGGCAAGGACGCCGAGGAGGGCGTCTGGACGGTCGTCAACAAGGCGGGCGAGAAGCTCATCATCACCATGGAGGAAGTGCTCCACGACTCCTCCCATGAACTCGGCGTGGACCCCGGGCTCATCAAGGACGGTGTCGAGGCCCACCTCCAGGAGCTCCTCGCCGACCGCATCGAGACCCTCGGCGAGGGCTACACCCTGATCCGCCGCGAGTACCCGACCGCGATCGGCCCGGTGGACATCCTGTGCCGGGACGCCCAGGGCGCCACCGTCGCGGTGGAGATCAAGCGGCGCGGTGAGATCGACGGCGTGGAGCAGCTGACCCGCTATCTGGAACTCCTCAACCGCGATCCCCATCTCGCCCCGGTACGCGGGGTGTTCGCCGCCCAGGAGATCAAACCGCAGGCCCGCGTCCTCGCCACCGACCGCGGCATCGGCTGCACCGTCCTGGACTACGACGCCCTGCGCGGCATCGAGGACGACAAGCTCCGGCTGTTCTGAGGGAGCGGGGGCGGGGCCGACGCCCCGCTTCCCCGTGTCCCGCTCCCGTCCGTCCGCTTCCGTCCGCCCGCTCCCGCCACGCACAAGAAGCGCCCGGCCGATCTGCGGCCGGGCGCTCTGTCCGTGCGCGGTCTGCGTCGGAGGCGGTCCCGCCGTCCGGGCGGCCTCCCCGTCGAGGCGGTCTCGCTGTCCGGGCGGCCGGTCGACTGCCCGCCCGCGCCCGCCGGTCAGCGCCTCAGGCGAGCCGCTCGCTGTCCGAGGCCTCCGGCTCCGCCGGTCCCGTCGGCTCGCCGGAGAGCGTCTCGCTCGCCGTCGGGGTGGTGGGGCCGGTCGCGGTGATCGAGGTGTCCGGGTCGGAGGGGTCCGTGGGCGGATCCGTCGGCGGGGTCGTCTCGGGGTCGCTGGTCGGGGGCTTGGTGGTCGGCGGCTTCGTGGTCGTCGGGGGCTTGGTGGTGGTGGGCGGCTTGGTGGTGCTCGGCGGCTTGGTCGTGCGGGTCGGCTTCGAGGGCGTCTCGTCCTCGGTCTCGCTCGGCGAGGCGCTCTCGCTCGCGGACGAGGAGCCGCTCCCGCTCGGCGAGGGCGAAGCGGAGTCCTTCGTCTTCTTGCCCGCCTTGCTGGGCGTGGCCACCTCCTCGCCGTCGTCCGGGAAGTCCGGCTCGGCGGGCTGCTCGGTGGCCGAGGGGTTGGTGCTGACCTCCTCGCCGTCCCCGCCGTCGGAGAGGCCGAGGGCGACCACGGTGCCGAGCACGGCGAGCAGCAGCACCCCGGCGCCCGCGGCGACCAGATTGCGGCGGGCCCCGCCCGGCTGCTCGCGCCCGGGGTCCCCGGCCCCGGCCGCCCGCGCCGGTGCGGCACCGCGGGCCACCAGGGTCACCGGCTCCAGCGGGGCCTCCACGGTGCGGACCACCGCCTCGATGCCGCGGGCGGGGGACGGCGGGGAGGCCGCGCCGCGCTGGGGCAGCATCAGGGTCTCGCTGTCCTCGGGCGGCAGTTGGAGCGCCTCGGGCAGGCTGCCCCCGGTGCGGTCGGCGACCAGGGCGAGGGCGCGGCGGCCCGTCATGGTGCCGCGCTTGTCGGCGAGCGCCCCGCGCAGGCCGAGGGAGGCTTCGAGCGCGGTACGGGCGCGCTCCAACTGCCCGGTGCACAGGGCGAGTACGCCGAGTTCATGGTGGAACCAGGCGTCCTCGGCGATCTCGCCGGTGAGCCGGGAGGCCTCCTGCCCGGCGCGCAGGGTGCGTTCCCAGGCGCCCCATTCGAGGGCGGCGGCGAAGGCCGGGGCGGCGGTGCGGGCGAGGCCGACCGGGATGTTCGGCTCGGGTTCCTCGCCGGGTCCCGGCAGCGGGGTGCCCGCGGCGGGGATGACGGCGGTGAGCGCGGCGAGCACGGCACCCGCCTCGGCGGCGACCCGCTCCGGGGTGACCGAGGGGTGCCCGGTCCACCAGGCGTAGTGCTGGGCGGCGATCAGGACCCGCTGCTCGGCGCCGTCCCCGTACCCGGCGGCGAGCAGTTGGGTGCGCACGCCCGCGGCGAGCAGGTGCCGGGAGCCGACCGGGGTGACCAGGGCGGCGTCGACGAGTTCGGCCATCGCGGCGTCGGCGTGGGTGTCGCCGACCAGGGCGGGCAGATGGGCGGGGTGCGGGACCTCGCCGCCGAGGGCGACGGCGAAGCGCAGGGTCTCGCGGGCGGACTCCGTCATCCGGGAGGCGAGCAGCGCGGCCGGGGCGGCGCCCTCGGCGAGGGTGGGCAGCGGCACGTGGTCGGCGAAGGCCTCGTCCCCGGCGGTCTCGTACCCGGGGACGGTCTCGTACCCGGGCTCGTCCTCGGGGGCTTCGGAGCCGAGGGGGCCGGTGCGGAGGCGGTCGCGCTGCCGGAGCAGGGCGCCGGCCTGCACGAAGCGCAGCGGCAGTCCCTCCGACTCGAACCAGAGGTCCCCGGCCCAGGTCGCCTCGTCGTCGGTGAGGGGGCGCCCGACCTCGCGGGCGAGCAGTTCCAGGCCGCCCGCGCGGTCGAGCCCGGTGAGGAAGACCTCCTCGACGCTCGCGCCCGCGGACGGCCCGGATATCGCCGCCGACTCGGGGGTCGCGGCCATCAGGAAGGCGCACTCGGGGGCGGAGGCGAGGAGTTCGTCGAGGGCGGCGCCGCTGAGGGCGAGGTCGTCGAGGAGGACGACCGCGCCGATGTCCCGGACCAGGGCGGCCACGGACTCGGCGTCCGGCCGGTGCAGCGCGGTGTCGTAGACGGCGGCGTAGAGCGCGCGCAGCAGTTCCGGTGCGGTCCGCCGGTGGCCGCTGAGGCGGATCACGCCGTCCGGGGCCAGCTCGGCGCAGCGCTCGGCGACCGCGTCGAGCAGCGCGGTACGGCCGGATCCGGGCGGCCCGGTCAGCAGCACCGAGCGGCCCTGGCCGATCAGCCGCACCAGCCGCTCGCGCTCCTCCTCGCGCTGGAGCAGCGGCCGGGCGCCGGGGGCGAGGCCGGGCGGCAGCGGGGCGGCGGCCGCGCGCCGGGCCGCCTCGCGCCGCTCCGCGCTGAGGCGGACCGGGGGTCCGGGGCGCTCGCCCGGCGGGCAGAGTTCGACCTCGCTGCCGTCCAGCGGGTTCAGGGTCAGCAGATACGGGCCGCTGACCAGCTGCACCATCCGGACCGGCGGCGGGGTGTGCGCGGCGAGGTCGGGCACCAGCGGGTCCCGGCCCGCGGCACGGCGCGGCAGCGGCAGCTCGCCGTGCTCCTCGCGGTCGCCGTTGTGCGGATCCATCTGCAAAGCCCCCAAAGCCTTGTGCGCCGAGCTCCTCTCGGCCGGGTGCGCACTCAGATGCCGTCTGCGCCGGACGTATGCCCTTCTGCTCGGGTGCCCGCCCCACGGCCAGGTCACTCGTACGAGCGAGGGCACCCTAGACGGTGCCGCCCGGCCGGTGCACCCGCGGGGTGCGTGGCGGTCCGGGACATCACCTACGTACGGGATGAGGGCCTTGCGCACGCTTTGCCCGGCGGCGTCCGGTCCTCGACAGGGGGCCGGGCGCCGTTCCGGGGGAAGCCTTCTACGGTGCCGGACGGCGGTGCGGGTTCCTCGCGGGCGGGCCGGGCGGCCTCGGGCCCGAGGTCTCAGACGCGGGGCAGGGCGTCGGTGCCGATGCCGCCCTCGATGGCGAGGATGCGGTGCAGCCTGGTCGCCACGAGCAGGCGCTGCATCTGCAGGGGCACGCCGCGCAGGACGAGCCTGCGTCCGCAGCGGCCCGCGCGCCGGTGGGCGCCCATGATGACGCCGAGTCCCGCGGCGTCCCAGGACTCCAGTGCCGACAGGTCGAGCACCAGGTCCCCGGCCCCCTCGTCGAGGGCCGCGTGCAGCGCAGTCCGGGCGTCCGCCGCAGTGCGGACATCGAGGCGGCCCCCGACGACCAGCTCGGCGTGGTCGCCCCTGATGTGCATATGCGCTCCCGGAGTGCGGGGCGGCACCCGTGTCCCCCGGGAACACGAGTGCCGCGCGGCTGACAGTTGTCGCGTCTGTGTATGTCACAGCAACGTGCGGCCTGATGCGTACTCAAGTCGCCGTCCGTGAGCGAACCGATACCGAAATCACCCGGAGGGGTGAGCGGCCGGCCGCCCCACCAGCACGTCAGTACGTGTAGAAGCCCTGTCCGGACTTCCGGCCGAGGTCGCCCGCGTCCACCATCCGCCGCATCAGCTCCGGCGGGGCGAACTTCTCGTCCTGGCTCTCGGTGTAGATGTTGCCGGTGGCGTGCACCAGGATGTCCACGCCGGTCAGGTCGGTGGTGGCCAGCGGGCCCATGGCGTGCCCGAAGCCCAGCTTGCAGGCGGTGTCGATGTCCTCGGCGCTGGCCACGCCCGACTCGTAGAGCTTGGCCGCCTCGACGACGAGCGCCGAGATCAGCCGGGTGGTGACGAAGCCCGCCACATCGCGGTTGACGACGATGCAGGTCTTGCCGACCGACTCGGCGAACTCCCTCACGGTGGCGAGGGTTTCGTCGCTCGTCTTGTAGCCGCGGACCAGCTCGCAGAGCTGCATCATCGGCACCGGCGAGAAGAAGTGCGCGCCGACGACCCGCTCGGGGTGGGCGGTCGCGGCGGCGATCTTGGTGATCGGGATGGCGGAGGTGTTCGAGGCGAGCACCGCCTCCGGGCGCACGATCTTGTCGAGCGTGGCGAAGATCTCCTGCTTGACCTCGAGCTTCTCGAAGACCGCCTCGACCACGACGTCCGCCTCGGCGGTGGCGTCCAGATCCGTCGTGGTGGTGATCCGGCCGAGCGCGGCCTCGGCGTCCGCGGCCTGGAGCTTGCCCTTCTCCACGAACTTCTCGTACGACTTCTTGATGCCGTCCGTGCCGCGGGTCAGCGCCTGATCGGTCACGTCACGCAGCACCACGTCCCAGCCCGCCTGGGCGGAGACCTGCGCGATACCGGACCCCATGAGTCCGGCGCCGATGACAGCGAGCTTCCTGGCCACTGCTACACCCCTTGCACCCTGTTGATGTATGCCTCCGGCGGACATTAGCGGTAGCCGGGCACCAGTTGGGGGCTAAGAGATGCGCGTCACGTCTCAATGGACGGACATCACACCGCCGTCCCGCGCCCCGTGAGCCGTGACACTCAGTTCCCGAGCCGTACCGCGTAGTTGAGGACCCGCTCGCTGAGCAGCTCCTCCATCTCGTCGATCAGGACGAGCACCTGCCGGGAGACCTCCGCGGGGGCGCCGCCCGCCACCATCCCCCGGCTGATGGCCGACATCACCGCCCCGTGCAGCCAGTTGATCTGCCCGGCCATCAACTCGGGCAGTACGTCGCCCTCCTCGGCCCCGGTCTCCGCGCGCAGCGCCTCCTCCAGGCGGGTGTGCACCTCCTGGCCGATCGCCCACAGCCGGGAGCGCAGCGCGGGGGAGTCCTCCACCACCCGCATGAAGTCGGCGTAGCCGTCCATCAGGCCCAGCCGCGGGGAGACCGCCTCGACCTCGGCGCGCAGCTCGCGCAGGACCGCGGCGGCGGCGGACTCCCCCGGGTCGCGGCCCCGCACCCAGCGGGCGAGCCGGTCGATCACGCCCGTGCTGCGGTCGAAGAAGAGGTCCTCCTTGGCCGGGAAGTAGTTGTAGACGGTGTTCACGGAGACCTCGGCGGCCCGGGCGATCTCGGCGATGGTGACGGCGTCGAAGCCGCGGGCCACGAAGAGCCCGGTGGCGACATCGGAGATCTGCTGCCTGGTCCGGCGCTTCTTGCGCTCCCTGAGTCCCTCGGCCATGCCCGCCAGTCTAGCTTTCCTGCCCTCACTCAAATTTTGGAGTCGTTGCAAAATTTCAGCGACTCTGTTTTTCTGTGCGCATGCCCCTCATCAGCACGGCCGGGCTGTCCCGGACCTTCACCACCAAGCAGGGCCCCGTCGAAGCGGTGCGCGGAATCGACCTGCGGGTCCACCCCGGCGAGATCCTCGGACTGCTCGGCCCCAACGGCGCGGGCAAGACGACCACCCTGCGCATGCTCACCACCCTGCTCCCCCCGACCGGCGGCGCCGCGACCGTCGCCGGGCACGACCTCTTCACCGACCCGGCGGGCGTCCGCGCCCGCATCGGCTACGTCGCCCAGTCCGGCGGCGTCGACCCGAGCCTGACCGTGCGCGAGGAACTGGCCACCCAGGGCCGCCTCTACCGGCTCGGGCGGGCCGAAGCCGCCGCCCGCGCCGAGGAGTTGGCCGCCGAGCTGGACTTCACCGCGCTGCTCGACCGCAGGACGGCCGGTCTCTCCGGCGGCCAGCGCAGGCGCCTGGACATCGCGATGGGCCTCACCCACCGCCCGCCGCTGCTCTTCCTGGACGAGCCGACCACCGGCCTCGACCCCGCGAGCCGCGCCGCGCTGTGGGACCTCATCCGCCGCCTGCGCGCGGACCACGGCACCACCGTCGTCCTGACCACCCACTACCTCGACGAGGCCGACGCCCTCGCCGACCGCCTGGTCGTCGTCGACGAGGGCCGGATCGTCGCCGAGGGCACCCCCGCCGAGCTCAAGCTGCGCCACGCGGGCTCCGCCGAGGCCGCCCTCCAGGAGGCCTTCCTCGCCATCACCGGCCGGGGACCCGCCCCTCAGGAGGAGGCCCCGGTGGCGGTCTGACTCCCGGGTCGGCCCCTGCCTTTCGGCTCGCGGCCGTCCGGTTCGCGACCGGTCGGTTCGCGATCGGTCGGCTCAGGTCCGGTCGGTTCGCGTCCGCCCGGTTCACGAGCGCCCCCGCCCCCGGCACTCCCGTACGCCCGCGTCACTCCGTACGCCCCGTCACGCCCGCACGCCCGCACGCCCGCACGCCGCCCGCACCCACACCAGGAGCACCCCCGTGTCCCCCCTGCTGTCCGACACCGCGCTGATCTTCGGCCGGTATGCCCGCCAGACCCTGCGTTCCCGCTTCCAGATGCTCTTCGGCACCCTGATGCCGCTGCTCTACCTGGTCTTCTTCGGACCGCTGCTCACCGGCCTGCCGCTCGGCTCGCACGGTGACTCCTGGCAGGTGCTCGTGCCCGGGCTGCTGCTCCAACTCGGCCTGTTCGGGGCGGCGTTCTCCGGTTTCGCGATCATCATCGAGCAGAACCACGGGGTCGTGGAGCGGATGCGGGTGACCCCGGTGAGCCGGCTGGCCCTGCTGCTCGGGCGGGTGCTGCGGGACGCCCTGCTCTTCGTCTTCCAGGCGGTGCTGCTGGTGCTGGCCGCGGTGGCGATGGGCCTGCGCGCCCCGCTCGGCGGCATCCTGCTCGGCTTCGTCTTCGTCGCCCTGTTCACCGCGGCGCTCGCCGCGCTCTCCTACGCGCTCGCCTGCAAGGTGCGCACCCCGCAGGAGTTCGGGCCCGCGGTCAACGCGCTGACCATGCCCTCGATGCTGCTCTCCGGGCTGATGCTGCCGATGGCGCTCGGCCCCCGCTGGCTCGACGTGCTCTCGCACTTCATGCCCTTCCGCTACCTGGTCGACGCGATGCGCGCCGCCTACGTCGGCCGGTACGCCACCGAGGACATGCTGTACGGCACCCTGACCGCCCTCGCCCTCACCGCACTCGCCCTGACCGCGGGCACCCGGGTCTTCCGCACTGCCGCGAACTGACCTGCGGCGGCGGTCAGTTCGCCCGGCGGCGCAGGCGGCGCACCTCGCGGTCCAGGGCCCAGGCGTCGCCGACCGGGCCGAGGTGGCGGAGCTTGTCCGGGTTGCTCACCCCGCGCACGACCTGGATCCGCCCGTCGAGGACGTCGAGCGCGAGGGCGTGCACGATCCGGCCGTCCCGGTCCCGGAAGAGGGCGCCGGGCTGGCCGTTGACCTCGTGCGGCTCGGCGGTCACCCGCAGCGCGGTCAGCGTCGGGAAGAAGGCGGCGAGCAGCCGGGCCACCTGCTCGGCGCCGACGACGGTCCGGGCCAGCTGCGGGGCCTTGCCGCCGCCGTCCCCGACCAACTGCACGTCGGCGGCGAGGAGTTCGCGCAACTCCCCCACCTCGCCCTCCTTCAGCGCCTCGAAGAACCGCCGGGCCAGCTCCTGCCGCTCCGCCCGGTCCGCGTCGAAGCGGGGCCGCCCGGCCGCCATGTGCCGCCGGGCCCGTACGAGGAGCTGGCGGCAGGCGGGCTCGGAGCGCCCCACCGCCTCGGCCACCTCCTCGAAGCCGAAGGCGAAGACCTCCCGGAGCACGAAGACCGCCCGCTCCAGCGGGCTGAGCCGCTCCAGGAGCAGCAGCGCCGCCATCGACACCGAGTCGGCCAGCTCCACCGCGCGCTGCGGATCCTCGTACGGATCGCTGAGCAGCGGCTCGGGGAACCAGGGGCCGACATACCGCTCCCGGCGCACCCGCGCCGAGCGCAGCACGTCGATCGCGATCCGGGTCACCGTGGTGGAGAGCCAGGCCTTGGCCGAGTCGGGCCGGGCCGCCGAGCCGTCGAAGCGCAGCCAGGTCTCCTGCACCGCGTCCTCGGCCTCCCCCACGCTGCCGAGGATGCGGTAGGCCAGCGAGAACAGCAGTGGCCGCAGCTCCTCGAACTCCTCGACCTTGCTCACCGGGTCCGTCCCTTCCGTACTGTGTGCGCCTACTGGTCCCGCCGTACCCCTCAGTGGAACTGACCGGGCTGGTAGTCGCCCGCCGGCTGCCGGGTGAGGATGTTCAGCCGGTTCACCATGTTCATGAACGAGACAAGCATGGTCAGGGCGGTGAGCTGCGCCGGGTCGTAGTGCTCGGCGACCCGTGCCCACACCTCGTCGCCGATGCCGCCGTGGCCGTCCGCGACCCGGGTGCCCTCCTCGGCGAACTCCAGGGCGGCGCGCTCGGCCTCGGTGAAGACCGCGGCCTCCCGCCAGGCGGCGACCAGATGGAGCCGTACCGGGCTCTCCCCGGCGGCGGCCGCGTCCTTGGTGTGCATGTCGAGGCAGACGGCGCAGCCGTTGATCTGGCTCACGCGCAGCGCCACCAGCTCCTGCGTCGGGCCGGGCAGCGCCGAGTCCTTGAGCGCCTTGCCGACCGTCATGAAGTGCTTGAAGGTCTTGGCGGCGGTCGGGTCGGCGAAGTAGTCGAGTCGCGCGTCCATGGTGTGCTCCCTCGGGGGTTCGTTCTCCGCTTCCACCCCTCAGGACGAGGTGGCCCGGACCCCAGTGACATGGACGGATGTGGCCTGCGTCTCGCCCCCGGGAGCAGCCGCCGGGGCAGGCCGAAGTCCCCGTAGGCTGACCGCATGGTCAATCTGACGCGCATCTACACGAGGACCGGGGACAAGGGCACCACGGCCCTCGGCGACATGAGCCGCACCGCCAAGACCGACCTCAGGATCTCGGCGTACGCCGACGCCAACGAGGCCAACGCCGTGCTCGGCACCGCGCTCGCCCTCGGGCAGCTCGACGCGGAGACGGCCGAAGTGGTCACCCGGGTGCAGAACGACCTCTTCGACGTCGGGGCGGACCTGTCCACCCCGGTGGTGGCGGACCCGGAGTTCCCGCCGCTGCGGGTCGAGCAGTTCTACATCGACCGGCTTGAGGCGGACTGCGACCGCTTCAACGAGCGGCTCGAAAAGCTCCGCAGCTTCATCCTGCCGGGCGGCACCCCGGGCGCGGCCCTGCTGCACCAGGCCTGCACCGTGGTCCGCCGCGCCGAGCGCTCCACCTGGGCCGCCCTCGAAGCACATGGGGAGACCATGAACCCGCTCACCGCGACCTACCTCAACCGCCTCTCCGACCTGCTCTTCATCCTGGCCCGCGTCGCCAACAAGGAGACCGGCGATGTGCTGTGGGTGCCGGGCGGGGAGCGCTGAGAGCGGGTCCGCTCGGTTTCGGTGCGGCTCGGTGCGGCCGGGTGCGGCTGGGTGCGGCAACGGTTCGGCTCGGCCCGGCCCGGCTCAGCCGGTGAAGGTGCGCGAAGGGTCCTGGGATCGGGGGTCCCGGGATCGCGAGTCCTGGGATCGCCGATCCTGGGATCGCGCGTCCTCGGACCCGGCGTCCCAGGATCCCCCGCTCTGGGATCCCCGATCCCAGGACCCTTCGACCCCCTCGCCCCCCTTGCCCTCCGGCCCCTTCTTGGGCCAGATCGTGTACGTCAGCGCGATCACCCCGTGGATCCCGGCGATCCGCAGCGCCGACCACTGCCAGCTGCGCAGCGACTCCGTGGCGCCGCCGTCGCCGACGTAGAGGATCGCGCCCTGGAGCAGGGCCGCCGCGACCGCCACCGCGACCAGGGTGCGCAGCCACAGCACCCCCTCGTGGCGGGCCCGCGCGTACCCGTACCGCGGCGGCTTGACCGGCTTCGGGCCGGTGCCGAAGCGATGGGCGGCGTAGGCGTCGAGGCGGCCGATCGTGTAGTGGCCGTAGCCGACCGTGAAGCCGATGTAGAGCGCGGCGAGTCCGTGCTCCCAGCTGGGCTCCGCGCCGTTCTTGAGGTCGATGGCGGTGACCGCGAGCAGTACCAGTTCAAGCAGCGGCTCGCAGAGCAGCAGGGCGAGGCCGGTACGCGGCATCTTCAGCGGATAGCGCACGGCGAGACCGGCGGCGAGGAGCACCCAGAAGGCGACCTCGCAGACGACGATGAGGGTGACGATCACGGCGGCTCCCAGGGGTGTGCGGACACCGTCCAGGCTCCCGCTCCACGGCGGCCGGGACGTCGTCGGCGGTGAGGAAACCGCACTGCATCCTTCGATGTAGCGCGCGGTCCTCCCCCGCGGTGCGCGCCGCGCGGAGTACCCGGTTCGATGTAGTGGCGGGCCCCGGTCTCCTCCCCGGGGCGCAGGCAGCGGGGCCGGGCGGCGTGTTGGATGGAGGCATGTCCGCGACCCTCCCGCGCCCGCATCGCCACGATGTGCTCATCGCCGTGGCGGGCCTCGGCTTCGGCCTGCTGCTGTGGGGGATCGGCCTGGACAACCAGGGCGGCGAGGGCCTGCTCGGCGGCTCCTGGGTGCTGCTGCCGCTGGCGCTGATGTCCGCCCTGGAGCTGCTGCGCCGCACCCGGCCGCGGTGCGCGCTCCTCGCCGGCACCCTGGCCCTGATCGGGGACCAGTTCACCAACGGCAGCCTCTCCACCGTCGTGATGTACACCGACCTGATGTACGCGGCCGTGGTCTACGGCAGCCCGGCCCTGGCCCGGCGCCTGCCGGTGGCCACGGGGCTGATCACGGTCGGCGTGACCATCGGCTTCCTGGCCTGGTTCCGCACCCCCGAGGCGCTGCTCGTCGGCGTGGTGACGGGCCTGGTCTCCTTCGCGCCCGCCTGCACCGGGGCGCTGCTCCGCGACCACCGGGACGCCGCCGAGGCGGCCCGGCTGCGCGCGGAGCAGACTGCCCTGCTCGCCGAGATGGACCGGGCGCAGGCCGTCGCCGCCGAGCGCGCCCGGATGGCCCGCGAACTGCACGACCTGGTCGCCAACCACCTCTCCGCGATCGCCATCCACTCCACGGCCGCGCTCTCCCTGAACGAGGAGAAGACCACCCGGGAGGCGCTCGCGGTCATCCGGGAGAACAGCGTGGACGGGCTCGCCGAGATGCGCCGCCTGATCGGCATCCTGCGGGACGACAGCGGCGAGCACGAGCCCGCCGCCGCGCCCACCCTGGACGGCCTGGCCCAGCTGGTGGAGGGCGCCCGCACCAACGGCCTCGACGTGGAGCTGCGGTACCCGGACGGCCCGGCCGCCACCGGCGGCCGGGAGGAGCCCGGGGCCGCCCTCCCGGCACCGGTCGAGCTGGCCGCGTACCGGATCGTCCAGGAGTCGCTGACCAACGCGCTCAAGCACGCGGCGCCCGGCCGGGTCACGGTGACGCTGCGCCGGGGGCCGCAGGCGCTGGAGGTCCGGGTGCGCAGCCCCTACGCGCGCCGGTCGGGGCCGCGCGCCCCGGGCGGCGGGGCCGGTCTGGTCGGGATGCGGGAGCGGGTGGCGCTGCTGCGGGGCGAGTTCACGGCCGAGGTGGCGGACGGCGGCAGCGTCTGGGAGGTACGGGCCGGTCTGCCGCTGGACGGCGGGGCGGAACCGGCGCGGCGGACGGCGAGGACGGTCCGGGCCCCCTGGCCCGGCAGGAGCGAGGACGAGGAGAGGCCGGGATGACGATCCGGGTACTGGTCGCCGAGGACCAGTCGGCGGTACGCGCGGGGCTGGTGCTGATCCTGCGCAGCGCCCCGGACATCGAGGTGGTGGGCGAGGCGGGCGACGGGGAGCGGGCCGTGGCGCTCGCCCGCGAACTGCGGCCCGATCTGGTCCTGATGGATGTGCAGATGCCGCGCCTGGACGGCGTCTCGGCGACCCGCCAGGTGGTGGCCGAGAAACTCGCCGACGTCCTGGTGCTGACCACCTTCGACCTCGACGAGTACGTCTTCGGCGCGCTGCGCGCCGGGGCCAGCGGCTTCCTCCTGAAGAACACCGAGGCGCGTGAACTCCTGGACGCGGTACGGACGGTGGGCCGCGGCGAGGGCCTGATCGCCCCGGCGGTGACCCGGCGCCTGATCGCGGAGTTCGCCGGGCAGCCCGCGGCCTCCCGCCCGGCATCCGAACCGGCCGCCCTGGAGCAGCTGACCCGCCGCGAGCGCGAGGTGCTCTCCTGCCTGGGCGGGGGCCTGTCGAACGCGGAGATCGCCCGGCGCCTCGACATGGCCGAGGCCACCGTGAAGACCCATGTGAGCAGGCTGCTCGCCAAGCTGGAGCTGCGCAGCCGGGTGCAGGCGGCCGTGCTGGCCCAGGAGTGGGGGATCTGAGCTGGAACCCCGGGCGAGGCGCCGCGGCTGACGGGAAGCGCGGCGCCCGTACCCGGCCGGGCGGGGCCCGCGGTCCTGAACTCCTGTCACCTTCTCTGGTCCAGACCTCTTGACCGGTGGTCCAGACCTTTCTATTCTCGCCGCACTGCGGTGAGCCTGACATGGCCATGCACAGTCGCCGTCCGCCTCGGTGACAGCGCGCCATGCCGGCCCACGGGCGGCGCAGGCCTGGTTCCACCCCACACGACCGGACCTCACGACCTCACCCCGAGGAGGCGCAGCATGCGCTTCGGACACAGAGCCGCCGCAGGGATCTCCGCCCTGCTCCTTCCGCTCGCCGCCATGGTCGGGCTCGCCGGCACCTCCGCGCAGGCGGCGGACCCCACCGCCACCGAGAGCGCGGCGCAGGCCACCGCGGCCTCCGGCGTCAAGCTCGGCTACTTCACCGAGTGGGGCGTCTACGACCGCAACTACCACGTCAAGAACATCGACGCCTCCGGCTCGGCCGGCAAGATCACGCACATCAACTACTCCTTCGGCAACGTCACCGGCGGCAAGTGCGCCATGGGCGACGCCTTCGCCGCGACCGACAAGGCGTACACCGCCGAGCAGTCCGTCGACGGCAAGGCCGACACCTGGGACCAGCCGCTGCGCGGCAACTTCAACCAGCTGCTCAAGCTGAAGGCCAAGCACCCGGACCTCAAGATCCTGTGGTCCTTCGGCGGCTGGACCTGGTCCGGCGGCTTCGGCGAGGCCGCCAAGAACCCGGAGGCCTTCGCCCAGTCCTGTTACGACCTGGTCGAGGACTCCCGCTGGGCCGATGTCTTCGACGGCATCGACATCGACTGGGAGTACCCCAACGCCTGCGGTCTGAGCTGCGACGAGAGCGGCCCGGACGCGTACAAGAAGCTGATGTCCGCGCTGCGCGCCAAGTTCGGCGGCGACTACCTGGTCACCTCCGCGGTCACCGCCGACGCCTCCGAGGGCGGCAAGATCGACGCCACCGACTACGCGGGCGCCGCCCAGTACGTCGACTGGTACAACGTCATGACCTACGACTTCTTCGGCGCCTTCAACGCCCAGGGCCCGACCGCCCCGCACTCCCCGCTCACCTCCTACGAGGGCATCCCGCAGGAGGGCTTCAACACCGCGGACGCCATCGCCAAGTTCAAGGCCAAGGGCGTCGCCGCCAACAAGCTCCTGATCGGCATCGGCTTCTACGGCCGCGGCTGGACCGGCGTCACCCAGGACGCCCCCGGCGGCACCGCGACCGGCCCGGCCCCGGGCAAGTACGAGCCCGGCATCGAGGACTACAAGCTCCTGAAGTCCAGCTGCCCCGCCAACGGCGAGGTCGCGGGCACCGCCTACGCCCACTGCGGGAACAACTGGTGGAGCTACGACACCCCGAAGACCATCGGCTCCAAGATGAGCTGGGCCAAGGAGCAGGGCCTCGG
Source organism: Streptomyces sp. SCSIO ZS0520 (assembly GCF_025643355.1). Lineage (NCBI taxonomy): Bacteria > Bacillati > Actinomycetota > Actinomycetes > Kitasatosporales > Streptomycetaceae > Streptomyces > Streptomyces sp. SCSIO ZS0520. Next base: position 2,130,790 of record NZ_CP092644.1, read on the forward strand.
CGGCGCCTTCTTCTGGGACTTCAGCGGTGACACCGACAACGGCGAGCTGGTCAGCGCCATCGACAGCGGACTGAAGTAGGACCGCGGGGGCCGCGCCCCGCGCACGGCTCCTCGCACCGAGGCCGGGAGACAGGAACGCCCCCTGTCCCCCGGCCTCTTCGCGTCCCCGGCCCGCCACCGCACCGGCCTCAAAGCCCAACGAACCGTACCAATGGGCCCGTTCATCCCCTCCGCACCCTTGTACGAAGCCACCGGGACCGGAACAATGCCCATGCCAATTCCGAAGAACCGCTTCGGAACATACGCAGAGGAACCCCCCACATGAACAAGCCTCTCCTCGGCGCGCTCTTCGCCCTCGCCCTCACCGGCGCCGGCGCCGCGCCCGCCCTGGCCTCCCCCGCCCCCCAGGCCGACACCCAGGCCGTCGACTTCGCCGGCACGGTCGCGCTCAGCAACTGCTCCGGCTCCGTCGTGCGGATGCCCGACTCCCAGCCCGGCGACCCGGCCCTGGTCATGTCCAACGGCCACTGTCTGGAGAGCGGCATGCCCGGCCCGGGCGAGGTCGTCGTCGACGAGCCGTCCAGCCGCACCTTCACCCTGCTCGACGCCGACGCCTCCGACGTCGCCACGCTGAAGGCCTCCAAGGTCGCCTACGGCACCATGACCGACACCGACGTCTCGATGTACGAGCTGACCAGCACGTACCAGCAGATCGAGGACGAGTACGGCATCAAGGCGCTCGAACTCCAGGACCAGCACCCGGAGCAGGGCAAGGCCGTCACCGTGGTCTCCGGCTACTGGAAGAAGACCTACAGCTGCAGCGTGGACGGCTTCGCCCACGAACTGCGCGAGGGCGACTGGACCTTCAAGGACTCCATCCGCTACACCTCCGAGTGCCAGATCATCGGCGGCACCTCGGGCTCCCCGCTGGTCGACGACGCCACCGGCAAGGTGGTCGGCGTCAACAACACGACCAACGAGAGCGGTGAGGAGTGCACCGTGAACAACCCCTGCGAGGTGGACGAGAGCGGCAACGTCACCGTGCACGAGGGCATCGGCTACGCCCAGGAGACCTACGGCATACCCGCCTGCTTCGGCGCGGGCAGCAAGCTCGACCTGAACGCCGAGGGCTGCACCCTGCCCAAGCCGTGACCCCGGCGACGGCGGCCGTGCGCTGAACCGGCGACACGGCGGTGGGTCCCGGCCACCCGGCCGGGACCCACCGCGTTGCACGGCTTACGTCCCCTCGGCTCTCCCCAGACTTAGTCCGGTCCGGGGGCCCATTCAGAGAAGCCTGCTACCCACCCAGTACCTAGGCCACATTAACCCTCTGGCCCGGCGGAGCCGCCTCCAGCCAGGCCAGGAAACCGGTCAGGGCGTCCTCGCTCATGGCGAGTTCGAGGCGGGTCTCGTGGTGCAGGCAGGTGAGGACCACGGCGTCCGAGAGCAGGGCGAGTTCCTCCTCGCCCTCCGGTGCCCGGCGGCCCACCACCTCGATCGTCGCGCGTTCGAGGACCCGGCGCGGGCGGGGCGCGTACGAGAAGACCCGGAACCACTGGATGCGGTCGCCGCTGTAGCGGGCGATGCCGTAGCCCCAGCCCTTGCCGGCCCCGGGGGCGTCCTTCGGCTCGGGGGCGTCCCAGCGCAGGCTGCAGTCGAAGGTGCCGCCGGAGCGCTGGATGATCCTGCGGCGCAGCCCGAAGACGAACAGCCCCACGAGTACCAGAACGACCACTGCGATACCGCACACGACAAGAGCGAGGATCATCCGTACCGACCTCCTCGACTCCTCAGTAACACAACGGCCAATGTTCATCCCGCATTCACCTCAGCCGCGACCGGTTCCGGAGAGGCTCCGGACCCGGCCGCGGCTGAGTCACGTCAGGTGGCGCGCCTGCTTCAGCGCACCGCCACCGCGCGCAGGCGGACGTCCGCACGGCGCTCGGCAGAGGCGTCCGCCTCGGCCTTCGCGCGTTCGAGCGCCCGCTCGGCACGCTGGACATCGATCTCGTCCGACAGCTCGGCGATCTCGGCCAGCAGCGACAGCTTGTTGTCCGCGAACGAGAGGAAACCGCCGTGCACCGCGGCGATGACGGTCTGCCCGTCGTTCGTACGAATGGTCACCGGGCCCGACTCCAGCACACCGAGCAGCGGCTGGTGACCGGGCATGACGCCGATGTCGCCGGACGTGGTGCGCGCCACGACCAGGGTGGCCTCGCCGGACCAGACCTGGCGGTCGGCAGCGACCAGCTCGACGTGCAGCTCAGCAGCCAAGATGGCTCCTCGGGTCACCACCCGGCGGATGTGCCGGGTGTTGGTTCAAATTCTAATGGGCGTGCCGAGAGGGTCGGACGCCGCCCCGCTGCCGGGACCGGGCGAACCCGGAACCGGCGGGGAGGGCATCCGCCCCTCTCGTCGGGTCGGCGGCTCAGGAGACGCCGAGCTCCTTGGCGTTGGCCTTCAGGTCCTCGATGCCACCGCACATGAAGAACGCCTGCTCGGGGAAGTGGTCGTACTCGCCGTCGCAGATCGAGTTGAAGGCCGCGATCGACTCGTCGAGGGGCACGTCCGAACCGTCGACGCCGGTGAACTGCTTGGCGACGTGGGTGTTCTGGGACAGGAAGCGCTCCACGCGACGGGCGCGGTGGACGACGAGCTTGTCCTCCTCGCCCAGCTCGTCGATACCGAGGATCGCGATGATGTCCTGGAGGTCCTTGTACTTCTGCAGGATGTTCTTGACGCGCATGGCGGCGTCGTAGTGCTCCTGCGTGATGTACCGGGGGTCCAGGATGCGGGACGTGGAGTCCAGCGGGTCCACCGCGGGGTAGATGCCCTTCTCGGAGATCGGACGGGAGAGCACCGTCGTCGCGTCGAGGTGGGCGAAGGTGGTCGCCGGGGCCGGGTCGGTCAGGTCGTCCGCGGGGACGTAGATCGCCTGCATGGAGGTGATCGAGTGACCGCGGGTCGAGGTGATGCGCTCCTGGAGGAGGCCCATCTCGTCGGCCAGGTTCGGCTGGTAGCCCACCGCGGAGGGCATGCGGCCGAGCAGGGTCGAGACCTCGGAACCGGCCTGGGTGAAGCGGAAGATGTTGTCGATGAAGAACAGCACGTCCTGCTTCTGCACATCGCGGAAGTACTCCGCCATGGTCAGACCGGCGAGGGCCACGCGCAGACGGGTGCCCGGGGGCTCGTCCATCTGGCCGAAGACCAGCGCGGTCTTGTCGATGACGCCGGACTCGCTCATCTCGTCGATGAGGTCGTTGCCCTCACGGGTGCGCTCACCGACGCCCGCGAACACCGACACACCGTCGTGGTTGTTGGCGACGCGGTAGATCATCTCCTGGATCAGCACGGTCTTGCCGACACCGGCACCACCGAACAGACCGATCTTTCCACCCTTGACGTACGGGGTGAGGAGGTCGATGACCTTGACGCCGGTCTCGAACATCTCGGTCTTCGACTCGAGCTCGTCGAAGTTCGGCGCCTTGCGGTGGATCGGCCAGCGCTCACCGACGTTGGCGTTCTCCTCGGGGACGTTCAGCACCTCACCGAGGGTGTTGAACACCTTGCCCTTGGTGAAGTCGCCGACCGGGACGGTGATGCCGTCGCCGGTGTTCGTCACCGCGGCCTGACGGACCAGGCCGTCGGTGGGCTGCATGGAGATCGCGCGGACCAAGCCCTCGCCGAGGTGCTGGGCGACCTCGAGGGTGAGGGTCTTCAGCTCACCGTCGGCGGCCGGGTCGGCCACCTGGACGGTCAGCGCGTTGTAGATGTCGGGCATCGCGTCGACGGGGAACTCCACGTCGACGACCGGGCCGATGACCCGGGCGACGCGGCCCGTGGCAACGGCCGACACCGTGCTCTCGGTTGTTGTCGTCACTTACTTGTCACTCCCCGCGGTCGCGTCGGCGAGGGCTGCGGAGCCTCCGACGATCTCGCTGATTTCCTGGGTGATTTCGGCCTGTCGGGCCGCGTTGGCAAGACGGGAGAGGCTGTTGATCAGGTCTCCCGCGTTGTCGGTCGCCGACTTCATCGCGCGGCGGGTGGCGGCGTGCTTGGAGGCAGCCGACTGGAGCAGCGCGTTGTAGATACGGCTCTCGACGTAGCGCGGCAGGAGGGCGTCGAGGACGTCCTCCGCCGACGGCTCGAAGTCGTACAGCGGCAGGATCTCGTCCTTGGCCGGCGACTCCTCCGCCACCTCGTCGAGGCTGAGCGGCAGCAGGCGGCTGTCGACCGCCGTCTGCGTCATCATCGAGACGAACTCGGTGTAGACGATGTGGAGTTCGTCCACGCCGCCCTCCGCCGTCTCGGTCTCGATGGCCTCGATCAGCGGACCGGCGATCTGCTTGGCGTCCGCGTACGTGGGCTCGTCGGTGAAGCCGGTCCACTGCTCCGCGATCTTGCGCTCACGGAAGTTGTAGTGGGCCACTCCACGACGGCCGACGATGTACGTGTCGACCTCGCGGCCCGCGGCCTCCAGGCGCGCCGTCAGCTGCTCGGCGGCCTTGATCGCGTTGGAGTTGAAGGCACCGGCCAGACCGCGGTCGCTCGTCAGGAGCAGCACTGCGGACCGGGTCGGCGTCTTCGCCTCCGTGGTCAGCGGGTGTTCGGTGTTCGAGCCGGTTCCGACCGCCGTGACCGCGCGGGTCAGCTCGTTCGCGTAGGGGGTGGAGGCCGTCACCTTGCGCTGCGCCTTGACGACGCGCGAGGCGGCGATCATCTCCATCGCCTTCGTGATCTTCTTGGTCGCGGTGACGGATCGGATGCGACGCTTGTAGACCCGGAGCTGGGCTCCCATGAGTCAGGTCCCTTCCTTACGTCACTTGGCGGCGGCGGGGGCGTCCTCGCCGAGCAGCTTCCCGTCCGAGGTCTCGAACTGCTTCTTGAACTCCGCGATGGCCTCGGCGATGGCCTGCAGGGTGTCGTCCGACATCTTGCCGCCCTCCTTGATGGAGGTGAGCAGGCCCTGGTGGCTGCGGTGCAGGTAGTCCAGGAGCTCCCGCTCGAAGCGGCGGACGTCGGCGACCGGCACCTCGTCCATCTTGCCGGTGGTGCCGGCCCAGATGGAGACGACCTGGTCCTCGGTGGCCATCGGCTGGTACTGGTTCTGCTTCAGCAGCTCGACCATGCGCTGACCGCGCTCCAGCTGCGCCTTGGAGGCGGCGTCCAGGTCGGAGCCGAAGGCGGCGAAGGCCTCCAGCTCACGGAACTGGGCCAGGTCCACGCGCAGTCGGCCGGACACCTGGCGGATCGCCTTGTGCTGGGCCGAACCACCGACGCGGGAGACCGAGATACCGACGTTCAGGGCCGGACGCTGACCGGCGTTGAAGAGGTCGGACTCCAGGAAGCACTGGCCGTCGGTGATGGAGATGACGTTGGTCGGGATGAACGCCGAGACGTCGTTGGCCTTCGTCTCGACGATCGGCAGACCGGTCATCGAGCCCGCGCCCTCCGCGTCGGAGAGCTTCGCGCAGCGCTCCAGGAGGCGGGAGTGCAGGTAGAAGACGTCGCCCGGGTAGGCCTCGCGCCCCGGCGGGCGGCGCAGCAGCAGGGACACGGCGCGGTAGGCGTCGGCCTGCTTGGAGAGGTCGTCGAAGATGATGAGGACGTGCTTGCCCTCGTACATCCACTGCTGGCCGATGGCCGAGCCGGTGTAGGGCGCCAGGTACTTGAAGCCCGCCGGGTCGGACGCCGGAGCGGCGACGATGGTGGTGTACTCCAGGGCGCCGGCGTCCTCCAGGGCACCGCGCACGGAGGCGATGGTGGAGCCCTTCTGGCCGATGGCGACGTAGATGCAGCGGACCTGCTTGTTCACGTCGCCGGAGCGCCAGTTGTCGCGCTGGTTGATGATCGTGTCGACGGCCAGGGCGGTCTTGCCGGTCTGGCGGTCACCGATGATCAGCTGGCGCTGGCCGCGGCCGATCGGGGTCATCGCGTCGACGGCCTTGTAGCCGGTCTCCATCGGCTCGTGCACCGACTTGCGCTGCATGACCGTGGGGGCCTGCAGCTCGAGGGCGCGGCGGCCGGACGTCTCGATCTCGCCGAGGCCGTCGATCGGGTTGCCGAGCGGGTCGACGACGCGGCCGAGGTAACCCTCGCCCACCGCGACGGACAGGACCTCTCCGGTGCGCTGCACCGGCTGGCCCTCCTCGATACCGCTGAACTCACCGAGGACGACCGCACCGATCTCGCGCTCCTCGAGGTTGAGGGCGAGACCGAGGGTGCCGTCCTCGAACTTCAGCAGCTCGTTGGCCATGGCCGAGGGCAGGCCCTCGACCTTCGCGATGCCGTCACCTGCGACGGTGACCGTGCCGACCTCCTCGCGCGAGGCCGCGTCCGGCTTGTACGACTGGACAAAGTTCTCCAGCGCGTCCCGGATCTCCTCCGGCCGGATCGTGAGCTCCGCCATCTGGGTTCCCTGCTCTCCTTGTTGGGCCCGAAAGTTTCTTATGGGGTCTGGGGCTGTCCACCTTGCGGCTCGGCCGCAGGCCCCCCAGAAACATTCACTGCACGACCCAACGCGGGCCGTAGATCCTGCTCTTCTTCTTGCTGCTTGTGGCGCGGTGCGGCGTCAGCCGGACACCCGGCGGCTCGCGTCCTCGATGCGGTCCGCGATGCTGCCGTTGATGATCTCGTCGCCGACCTGCACCCTGATCCCGCCGAGGACCGCGGGGTCCACGTCCAGGTTGAGGTGCATCTCACGGCCGTAGATGCGCGCCAGGGACCTGCCCAGACGCTGCTTCTGCGGGTCGCTGAGCGGCACCGCCGAGGTCACGACGGCCACCGTACGGTCCCGGCGCTCCGCGGCGAGCCTGGACAGCTCGACGAGACCTGACTCCAGGCTACGTCCCCGGGGGTGGGTCACGAGGCGGCCGACCAGACGCTCGGTCGTCTCCTTGGCCCGGCCGCCGAGCAGGCTGCGCAGCAGCTCGCTCTTGGCGGTGCCGGTCGCGGTGCGGTCGACCAGCGCGGCCCGCAGCTCCATGGAGGAGCCGAGGATCCGCGCGAAGCGGAACAGCTCGTCCTCGACCTCGTCGAGCGTGCCCGCCTGCTGCGCCGCGGTGAGATCCGCGACACTGGCCAGCACCTCGAGCGAGTCCACCAGGTCGCGCGAGCGCGACCAGCGGGAGCGCACCATCCCGGACACCAGGTCGGCGGCTTCCCCGCCCACCTGGCCGCGGAGGAGGCGACCGGCCAGCTCGGCCTTGGCGTCCCCGGACTGCGCCGGGTCGGTCAGGACCCGACGCAGCGACACCTCGCGGTCGAGCAGCGCGGTGACGGCGGCCAGTTCCCCGGCGAGCTGCTCCGCGGAGACGGACGTGTTGTCCGTCAGCGCGTCGAGGCGCTCACGTGCGGCGGCCAGTGCCTCGCGGCTCGCGCCGTTCATCGTGCGGCCTCGGCCTTCGACGCGGTCTCGTCGAGTCCGTCGAGGAAACGGTCGATGGTGCGGCTCTGCCGGGCGTGGTCCTCCAGGGACTCCCCGACGAGCTTGCCGGCCAGGGTCGTGGCGAGCGTGCCCACGTCCTGGCGCAGCGTCTGCGCCGCGGCCTTGCGGTCGGCCTCGATCTGGGCGTGACCGGCGGCGATGATCTCCTCACGCTGCCGCTGGCCTTCCGCACGCATCTCGGCGATGAGCACGGCGCCCTGCTCCTGCGCCTCCTGGCGCAGACGCGCGGCCTCGTGACGGGCCTCGGCGAGCTGGGCCTTGTACTGCTCCAGCACGCTGTTGGCCTCGGTCTTCGCGGCCTCGGCCTTCTCCATCCCGCCTTCGATCGCCTCCCGGCGCTCTTCCAGAACCTTGTTGATGTTCGGGAGGAGCTTCTTCCAGAAGACGAGGAAGACGATGGCGAAGGCGATGGCGCCGACGAGCAGCTCAGGGCCCGGCGGGACGAGCGGATTCTGCTCCTCCTCGGCCGCCAGCTGAACCAGGTTGGCGATCACATCAGTGCCTTTCGTCGAGACGTGTCAGTAAGGAGCGCTTACTTACCGAACACGAACGGCATAACGATGCCGATGAGGGCGAGCGCCTCACAGAAGGCGAAGCCCAGGATCTGGTTGGCGCGGATCAGACCGGCAGCTTCGGGCTGACGGGCCAGGGCCTCGGTGCCCTTGCCGAAGACGATGCCGACGCCGATGCCGGGGCCGATGGCGGCGAGGCCGTAACCGATCGAACCGAGGGAGCCGGTGACGCCTTCGGCGGCGAGGGTCTGGAGAGCGGACATGCCGGATCTTCCTTCTCTTTCATGGGCCGGTGGGGGTTGGCCACCGGACGTTCTCGGGTGTTGCGTGCGGGCGGGGCTCAGTGGTGCTCGGCGAGCGCGCCCTGGACGTAGGTGCAGGCGAGGAGCACGAAGACGTACGCCTGGACGGCCTGCACGAAAAGCTCGAAGAGGATCATGACCACGGTCATGACGAAGGAGACGCCCGCCGCCGCGATCAGCCAGGTGTTCAGGAGGTACCAGGAGGCGACGGTGAACATCACCAGCATCAGGTGACCGGCGAACATGTTGGCGAAGAGCCGCACCGCGTGGGTGAAGGGGCGGACCAGCAGGTTCGAGAAGAACTCGATGAACGACACCAGCCACTTGATCGGGCCGAGGGAGTCGTCGTATCCGGTGATGTTCTTCCAGCCGCCCACGAAGCCGTGCCGCTTGAAGGTGAGCCCCACCCAGAGGACATAGACCACGAGGGCCAGCACGATCGGGTACGCGATGACCGAGGCCACCGGGAACTGGGCCACCGGGATCACGGACCAGATGTTCATGATCCACACGAAGAAGAAGATCGAGACCATCAGCGGGACGTACTTCTCGCCCTCCCGCTTGCCGAGCGTCTCGTAGACGATGCCGCGGCGGACGAAGTCGTAGCCCGCCTCACCGATCATCTGCAGCTTGCCGGGAACCACCTTGGCCTTGCCGAAGGCGGCCCAGAAGAAGCCGGTGACAACAAGAGTGGAGAGCAGCGCGAGCAGCATCACCTTGTTGAACTCGAAGCCGCCGACCTCGAACAGCGGCTTGAAGAGGAAGGAGTGCAGGCCGGGGGCCGGAAAGCCGCATCCATTGTCGGACATGATGCGGCAGTCCCACTCGAAGGCGAGCTGGGTCTGGTCAGCACTCACCGCGGACTCCTTCAGCGTGGCGCATGGGTACGGCAACCTCGTTGTGTCGGCGCGGCAGGCAGCCGCTGGTCGGCACTGGACTGGTGTTACGGATGTGGGGGCGGCGGATGGCCATCGAGGCTCGCCTGGGGACAGGCGTCAGCTCGGATGCCCGCGCCCGCAGTGCCGCAGTTGGCACCGGACGATAGCAGGATCCCGAACGCGTCTTTATCCCGCCCCTACCTCTCACGACGGCGAGCCCACCTTGCCCGCCGCCGGGGTCTGATCCGACTCGGGATCGATGTAGAAGATCTTGGCCTTCATGTGCGCGCGGGCCTGTGCGGCCATCCACACGACGGTCCCGATGACGAGCGCGAGCGCGAACGCCTTCGGGTTGAAGAGGCTGGTGTCCTTGAACACCCCCACGAAGACCAGGAGCAGCAGCAGTTGGGCGACGTAGAGCATCATGCCCATCGCCTGGAACAGCTGCGGAAGGGACTTCGCGGTGCGCTGGAGCACGTAGAGCCCCAGTCCCATGAACACGATGACGACCGCAGCGCCGACGAGCCCGCCGATCGCACCCTTGCTCCCCGCGACGAATCCGCTGACGACAGCGGTGATCGCACCGACAGCGGCCGTGGGTGCGGCGAGATACAGGAGGGTACGGGCGTCTTGGGAGGGCATGGCGGCAACTCCGCTTACTGGGAGGGGGCAGGGTGTCGTCATGGACGAGCGTAGTGCTGGTTTTTCGAGAGAGATCTCGGGTCAAGGGACCCGCGTGAAGCGGGCCTTCGGCTCTGTCCCGGGGTCTCGTGAACGGTATCACAAACTATTTGATGAGGTCTTTACCTGTAAAGTGTGCTTGCTGTCACACATGAGAAGCAAGCCGCGCGTCTGTGCACGCCAGGAGGCGAATCGCGTGCTATTGCCCCGTTTTCCGGTGCAGTGGGGAACGGTCGTCGCGCACACCTCGCCCCCAATTTCCTTGCAGGCGGCCAGAGTCCACGCGGTGCCCCGGTAGTCACACGCGCCACATGTGAGCTCAGTCGCCCCACCCGCCCCGGCCGGAAGCGGACAGCCGCACGGCGGCGGACGCACCCTCTCCCCCGGCCCCTTGACAGCCGCGCCCACCGCACCGCCGTCGCGGAGCGGACCGCTCCGGGACTGTGCGCTTCGCGGCCGCAACGGCAACACGGGGGCCGCTGCCCATGCTGGGGCCCGTTTTTCTTTGCGGGCATTTGGTGCCGCGGAGAATGACGTACGAGGCCCGGAGTTGCCGCGAAGCGCCGGGCGCCCCTCAGTCCTTGTGCCGCCCGGCGGGCCGGGCCCAGGCGCTCACCGCGGTGGCGCCGCGCGGGCGGTGGCCCACTCCGGCCACCTCGCTCCCGGCGGTGGAGCCCTCGCGGGGTTCGGCGGCGGTGCTCGCGGCCGAGGGCCCCATCCCCCGGGTCAGCAGGGCCCCTTGGTCCGCAGCCGATGCAGGACTGTTATCCGCGCCGTCACCCGCGGTGTCCTTCGCCTCCCCCGCGGCGTCCCCGTCCTGCTGCGGCGAGGGCTCCTCGTCGCGGTAGCGCGGCGGCACCATGGCCTGCGCCCACTGCGGGGTGCGGGGGCGGAAGCGGGGCAGCAGGAGCAGGACCAGGCCGACGAAGCTCAGGGCGACCACGGCGAGGACGATCCACATCGAGGCCGAGTTGACCGAGTAGGCGAGGGCGCCGAAGGCGATCAGGGCCGACCAGAAGTACATGATCAGCACCGCGCGGCTGTGCGAGTGCCCGATCTGGAGCAGCCGGTGGTGCAGATGCCCGCGGTCGGCGGCGAACGGCGACTGGCCGCGCCAGGTGCGCCGCACGATGGCGAGGATCAGGTCGGCCGCGGGGATGGCGATGATCGTCAGCGGCAGCAGCAGCGGGATGTAGACGGGCACCGTCTGGTGGACCGTCGCGCGCTCGGAGCCGGAGAAGAGGTTCATGGCGTCGGGGTCGACCTGGCCGGTGATGGAGATCGCCCCGGCGGCGAGCACCAGGCCGATCAGCATCGAGCCCGAGTCGCCCATGAAGATCCGCGCCGGGTGCATGTTGTGCGGCAGGAAGCCGAGGCACATGCCCATCAGGATCGCGGAGAAGAGGGTGGCGGGGGCGGCCGCCTCCAGGCCGTAGCCGTACCAGATCCGGTAGGCGTACATGAAGAAGGCGGCGGCGGCGAGGCAGACCATGCCGGAGGCGAGGCCGTCGAGGCCGTCGACGAAGTTCACGGCGTTGATGGTGACCACGACCAGGGCGACCGTGAGCAGGGTGCCCTGCCACTGGGTGAGGGAGACCGAGCCGACGCCGGGGACCGGCAGCCACAGGATGGTCAGACCCTGCATGACCATGACGCCCGCGGCGATCATCTGGCCGCCGAGCTTGATCAGGGCGTCGATCTCGAACTTGTCGTCCAGGACCCCGATGATCCAGATCAGCGCGGCCCCGGAGAGCAGGGCACGCGGCTCGTTGGAGTGGTCGAAGACCTCGCTCAGGCTGCTGAGGTGGGAGGCGACGAGCAGGCCCGCGCACAGGCCGAAGAACATCGCGATGCCGCCGAGCCGGGGCGTGGGCTCCTTGTGCACGTCGCGGGCCCTGACCTCGGGCATCGCCCCGGCCACGATCGCGAACTTCCGCACCGGTCCGGTGAGCAGATATGTCACCGCGGCCGTGATGCAGAGCGTAAGGAGGTATTCACGCACGGGCTTCCCCACAGATGTCGCTGACCGGCCTGGCCGGACAAGTCCGAAGTGCCGGGCCCCTCCGCCGGAAGGGCCATGCGGTTCGCCTCCGGACTGCCGCGCCTCGCCCCACACCCTAGAGGACTTCGGACTCACTCATCTCGACGAGGCGGCCGCCGGCCGTGGAGGCGGGAGCACAGGCAGGAGCAGGGCAGGTGCTCCCGGTGACTGTGACTCCCCGGGGCGCCGGATGGTTGCACCGCCCCGGGGAGCCGGTGGTTCCGGGCGGTCCGCGCCCCCGGATTCCGGTCCGCTCAGCCTCCGGCGCCCGCCGGAGAACCGCCGTACGGGCTGAAGTACGCGGTGAGTTCGCCGATCTCCTCGCGGGCGGTGCGGCCGTCCCGCTCGCCGCGCAGGACGGCGGCGAAGAGCCGGCCGATGAGCGCCGTCTCGGGCTCGCGCATGCCCTGGGTGGTCAGCGCCGCGGTGCCGAGGCGCAGGCCGCGGGTCTCGGGGTGCGGCAGCGCGCAGGTGTCCACGACGAGTCCGGCGGCGGCGAGCCGGGTGCGGGCCGCGCGGCCCTCGATGCCGAGCGGTGCCGGGTCGGCGAGGACCAGGTGGGTGTCGGTGCCGCCGGTGATCACGGTGAGCCCCTCCTCGGCCAGGCAGGCGGCGAGGGCGCGGGCGTTGGCGACCACCTGCCGCGCGTAGGAGGCGAACTCGGGGCGGGCGGCCTCCCCGAAGGCGACGGCCTTGGCGGCGACGGAGTTCATCTGGGCGCCGCCCTGGGTGAAGGGGAAGACGGCCCGGTCGACCCGCTCGGCGAACTGCGCCCCGCACAGCAGCAGTCCGCCCCGGGGCCCGCGCAGCACCTTGTGGGTGGTCCCGCAGACGAGATCGGCGTACGGGACGGGGCTCGGCGCCACCCGGCCCGCGACGAGCCCGAGCGGATGCGCGGCGTCGGCGATCAGATAGGCGCCCACCTCGTCGGCGATCTCGCGGAAGGCGGCGTAGTCGAGGTGGCGGGGATAGGAGATGGAGCCGCAGACCAGGGCCTTGGGGCGGTGGGTACGGGCGAGGGCGCGCACCTGGTCCATGTCGAGCAGCCCGGACTCCGGGTCGACGCCGTAGCCGACGAAGTCGAACCAGCGGCCGGAGAAGTTCGCGGGCGAGCCGTGGGTGAGGTGGCCGCCCGCGGGCAGCGCCATGGCCAGCACGGTGTCGCCGGGGCGCAGCAGGGCCGCGTAGGCGGCGAGCACGGCGGAGGAGCCGGAGTGCGGCTGGACGTTGGCGTGCTCGGCGCCGAAGAGGGCCCGGGCGCGGTCGGCGGCGGTGCGTTCGGCGAGGTCGACGATCTCGCAGCCGCCGTGGTGGCGGGCGCCGGGGTAGCCCTCCGCGTACTTGTTGGCCAGCGGGGAGCCGAGGGTGGCGAGGACGGCCGGGGAGGCGAAGTTCTCGGCGGCGATGAGCTGGAGGGTGCTCGCCTGGCGTGCGCTCTCCGCGCCGAGGATCTCGGCCATCTCCGGGTCCTGGCCGCGCAGGGCCTCGATTCCCGGTCCTGCGGCGGACTGCGGCGGGGTGGCGTGGCTGACCGGCATCTTCGGCTCCGGGCCTCTGCGGCGGGGTGCCGGTCCGCGCCGCCGGGTCCGAGTCGTACGGCGGGCGCCGTGGTGACGGGCGGCCCGGTGGCGGGACCGTGTGCACTGGGGTGTCCAATGTAGGACGCCTGGTGCCGGTCCGCCCGGTGTGGGCGCCGGGGGCGGGAGACCCGGGCCTTCGGGGCGGGACGGGGCCTCCCCGGGGCGGGCGAGGCCTTCCCGGGGCGGGCGGCGAGGGCTCTCGGGTGCGGGCCGCGAGGGTCGCGGGTGCGGGCGGCCGGTGCTCTCGGACGCGGGCCGCGGCGGGGTGCTCCCGGGCGCGGGCGGGGCGGGCTCCCGTACGGGCGGGGCGCGCCCTCAGGGGCGGGGCCCGGGTCTTCTCAGGTGCGGGCCGGGACGCCGGTGAGGGCGGTGACCACCGGGTCGAGGGCCTGGTGGATCTCCTCGCCGACGGAGCGGAAGAAGGGCAGCGGGGCGCCGTAGGGGTCGTAGACCTCGTCGGCCTCCACGCTGGGGGCGAGCAGCCAGCCGCGCAGGGCGGCGGCGGCGCGGACCAGGGCGCGGGCGCGCTCGGCGACACCGTCGTCGAGGGGGTCCGGCAGGGTCGCCGGGTCGATGGCCCGCACCAGCCGGGTGAACTCCTTGAGCGTGAAGGTGCGCAGCCCGGCGGAGTGGCCCATGGAGATCACCTGGGCGCGGTGGTCGCGGGTGGCGGTGAGCACCAGGTCGGCCCGGATGACGTGGTCGTCGAGGAGTTCGCGGCCGGTGAAGCCCGCGGCGTCGGCGCCGAAGTCGGCGAGCACGGCCTCCGCGTTGGCCTCCATGGGCGCGCCCTCGTGGCCCCAGGTGCCGGCGCTCTCCACCAGGAGGCCGCCGATGACGACGGGGCCCGTCTCGCCGGTGGGCAGGGCGGGGCCCGCCAGGCCCAGGCGGTGGGCGAGGGCGTGGCGGGTCAGCCGCTCGGTGATCGGCGAGCGGCAGACGTTGCCGGTGCTGACGTGGAGGATCCGGAAGGTGCCGCCGTATGCGGCGCCCGCTATGCCACGCCCCTCAGGGGCCGTCAATTGGCCACCTCGAGGTCGGGGACCACCTTGCGCAGCTCCTCGGCGTGCAGGGCGCCGGCGCGCAGCAGGACCGGCACCTTGCCCGTCACGTCCACGATCGAGGAGGGGACGATGCCGGGCGTCGGGCCGCCGTCGAGGTAGACGGAGACGGCGTCGCCGAGCATCTGCTGGGCGGCGTCGCAGTCCTCGGGCGCCGGGTGCCCGGTGAGGTTGGCGGAGGAGACCGCCATCGGGCCGACGTCGGTGAGGAGTTCGATGGCGACCGGGTGCAGGGGCATCCGGATGGCGACGGTGCCGCGGGTGTCGCCGAGGTCCCACTGGAGCGAGGGCTGGTGCTTGGCGACCAGGGTCAGGGCGCCGGGCCAGAAGGCGTCGACGAGCTCCCAGGCCATCTCGGAGAAGTCGGTGACCAGGCCGTGCAGGGTGTTCGGGGAGCCGATGAGCACCGGGGTGGGCATGTTGCGGCCGCGGCCCTTGGCGTCGAGCAGGTCGTTGACGGCCTCCGAGCTGAAGGCGTCGGCGCCGATGCCGTAGACGGTGTCCGTGGGCAGCACGACCAGCTCGCCGCGGCGGACGGCGGACCCGGCCTCACGCAGACCGGTGGTCCGGTCGGTCGCGTCATTGGTGTCGTATCGCCGAGCCATCGTTACCTGTCCTCCTCGGTTGGGTTCCTGCTGCTGCTCACGGGGAGCGGGGGGCCGGGGCGGCCGCGGGGCGGTCGCCGGAGCGTCACGGCAGTGCCTTGCGGGCCGTCGCGAAACGCGGCCGGTTGTTCAGGTCGGGGTGGTCGGCGGCATCCGCCCAGCCGCATTCCTCGTTGAAGATCCACGGCACCTGGCCCCCCTGGGTGTCGGCGTGCTCGACGACGACCACGCCGCCGGGGCGCAGCAGCCGGTGCGCGGTGCGTTCGATGCCGCGGATGGTGTCGAGCCCGTCCTCGCCGGAGAACAGGGCGAGTTGGGGGTCGTGGTCGCGGGCCTCGGGGGCGACGTACTCCCATTCGGTGAGCGGGATGTACGGCGGGTTGGAGATCACCAGGTCGACCTGGCCGCCGAGTTCGGGCAGGGCGGAGAGGGCGTCGCCCTTGTGCACGCTGACCCGGGAGCCCTCGGCGTTCCTGCGGGTCCACACCAGCGCCTCCTCGGACAGCTCCACGGCGTGCACCCGGGAGCGGGGCACCTCCTGGGCCATGGCGAGGGCGATCGCGCCGGAGCCGGTGCACAGGTCGACGATGAGCGGCTCGACGACGTCCATCGCGCGTACCGCGTCTATCGCCCAGCCGACCACCGACTCGGTCTCCGGGCGGGGCACGAACACCCCCGGCCCGACCTGGAGTTCCAGATAGCGGAAGTAGGCGAGGCCGGTGATGTGCTGGAGGGGCTCGCGGGCCTCGCGGCGGGCGACGGCCTCCCAGTAGCGGGCGTCGAAGTCGGCGTCCGGGACCCGGTGCAGCTCGCCCCGCTTGACGCTGTGCACGAAGGCGGCGAGCTCCTCCGCGTCATTGCGCGGGGAGGGCACTCCGGCGTCGGCCAACCGCTGGGTGGCCTGGGCGACTTCCGCGAGCAGCACGCTGCGGGGGCTTGGGGGTCGCTCCCCGAAATACTGCTGCACGCTGGGCCTCCAGGGGCTGAGCTGTTGTCCGGGTGGGCGCGGGGGCGGCCGGTGGACCGCGGTGCGCCCGGTGCCGCCTCAGGCGGCGGCGAGCTTCGCCGCCGCGTCGGCGTCGACGCAGGCCTGGATCACGGCGTCCAGTTCTCCGTCGAGCACCTGGTCCAGGTTGTACGCCTTGAAGCCGACGCGGTGGTCGGAGATGCGGTTCTCCGGGTAGTTGTACGTACGGATCTTCTCGGAGCGGTCGACCGTGCGCACCTGGCTGCGGCGGGCGTCCGCGGCCTTGCTCTCGGCCTCCTCCTGCGCCGCGGCGAGCAGCCTGGAGCGCAGGATACGCATCGCCTGCTCCTTGTTCTGCAGCTGGCTCTTCTCGTTCTGGCAGGAGGCGACGACTCCGGTGGGCAGGTGCGTGATGCGCACCGCGGAGTCGGTGGTGTTGACGGACTGGCCGCCGGGACCGGAGGAGCGGTAGACGTCGATCCGCAGGTCGTTGGCGTGGATCTCGACGTCGATCTCCTCGGCCTCGGGGGTGACGAGCACCCCGGCGGCGGAGGTGTGGATGCGGCCCTGCGACTCGGTGGAGGGCACCCGCTGCACGCGGTGCACCCCGCCCTCGTACTTCAGGCGGGCCCAGACGCCCTGGCCGGGCTCGGTGGCGCCCTGGCCGCCCTTGGTCTTCACGGCGACCTGGACGTCCTTGTAGCCGCCGAGCTCGGACTCGGTGGAGTCGATGACCTCGGTCTTCCAGCCGACGCGCTCGGCGTAGCGCAGGTACATCCGCAGCAGGTCCCCGGCGAAGAGGGCGGACTCGTCGCCGCCCGCGCCGGCCTTGATCTCCAGGATGACGTCCTTGTCGTCGCTGGGGTCCCGGGGCACCAGGAGCAGCCGCAGCTTCTCGGTCAGCTCCTCGCGGTGCCGGTCGAGTTCCTTGACCTCGGCGGCGAAGTCGGGGTCGTCGGCGGCGAGTTCGCGGGCGGTCTCGATGTCCTCGCCGGTCTGCTTCCAGGAGCGGTACGCGGCGACGATCGGGGTCAGCTCCGCGTACCGCTTGTTGAGCTTGCGCGCGTTGGCCTGATCGGCGTGCACGGCGGGGTCGGAGAGCCGCTTCTCCAAAGAGGCGTGCTCGCCGACGAGGTCCTCGACCGCCTCGAACATCTGGGTGCTCCTGAGTTGGGGTGCCCCCGTCTCCTCGCGGAGCCCGGGGACGTACGAAGGGGGTGCGCGGCCCTGCGCGGGGCCTGCTGCGCGCGGTGGCGGGGCTGCTGCGCGCGGTGCGGGCGTCCCGAGCAAAAACGCCGGTCCAGGCGCGCCCCGAGGGGCGGCCGTGGACCGGCGCGGTCGGCTCGCTACTTCTTGGAGCCGGCGGCCTTGCCGAAGCGGGCCTCGAAGCGGGCCACGCGGCCACCGGTGTCGAGGATCTTCTGCTTGCCCGTGTAGAACGGGTGGCACTCGGAGCAGACCTCGGCACGGATGGTGCCGCTGTTGATGGTGCTGCGAGTGGTGAACGACGCACCGCAGGTGCAGCTGACCTGGGTCTCGACGTACTCGGGGTGAATGTCGCGCTTCAAGGGAATCTCCTGTGTTCTCGGGAGGGCACCGGGTCGCCTGCGCGGATTGCGGGGCGTGAACCGGGGCCGACGAGTCAGTCTGCCAGGACTGTCCGCATCTCCCAAAACCGGGGTGGGGCCCCCGGTATTCCCCGCGCCGTCGCAGGGGCCCGCGCGAGGGGCGTGCGCCCGGCGACGGGGCGCGCGGATCGCTGCACGCGCCCCGTCCCGGAGGCTCAGCCCGCGCCGACGACGCCGCCCGCGGAGCCCTTGTCCCCGGCGGAGTCCTCGGTGGCGGAGGCGGGGATGGGCCGGTCCTCGCGCAGGGCGGCCCAGACCTTGCGGTCCGCCTTCTCCTGCGGCAGGACCCGGTTCGGGTCGGCGGGGTCGTACTCGACCGGCAGCGTCACCATCTTCATGTCCTCGCCGCCGATGCCGCTCAGGCCGCGGGCGAAGCCGGAGAGGTCCCGTACCGAGTCGAGGCCGGAGTCGGTGGTGACCGCGCTGGTGGCGGTGTCGGCGAGGTCGTACATCTTCTTCGGGCTGCCGAACACGTCGACCTGCTTGACCTGGGCGATCAGCGCCTTGATGAAGGCCTGCTGGAGCTGGATGCGGCCGAGGTCGCTGCCGTCGCCCACCGCGTGCCGGGTGCGGACCAGGCCGAGCGACTGCTCGCCGTTCAGCTGGTGCCTGCCGGGGTCGAGCCGCAGATGGCTCTTGGGGTCGTCGATCGGCTTGCTGGTGGTGATGCCGACCCCGCCGAGGGTGTCGATCAGCTTCTTGAAGCCGGTGAAGTCGACTTCCAGGTAGTGGTCCATGCGGATGCCGGACAGCGACTCGACGGTCTTCACCGCGCAGGCAGGGCCGCCGATCTCGTAGGCCGAGTTGAACATCTGCCGCTCGGCGGCCGGGGTGGTGCCGCCGCCGTCCTTGGACTCGCAGTCGGGCCGGCTGATGAGGGTGTCCCGGGGGATGGAGACCACGCTGGCCTTCTTGTGGCCCTCGTAGACGTGCACCACCATCGCGGTGTCCGAGCGGGCGCCGCCCTGGTCCTTGCCGTACTCGGCGTTGGCGCCGGAGCGGGAGTCGGAGCCCATCACCAGGATGTCCTGGGAGCCGTTGTCGACGTTCTCCGGGCGGTCGTCGCCCTTGAGCTGGTTGTCGATGTCCACGCCGGTGATGTTGTCGTTGAGCTTGAAGTAGAGGTACCCGGCACCGGTGCCGCCGAGCACGACCAGGCCCGCGGCGGTCCACGCGGTGCCGAGGAACACCTTGCGGCGGGCGCTCTGGGGCTTGCGGCGCCGGCCCTTGGCGCGGCGGCGCGGACTGGGCGTACCGGTATCGGGCGTGTGCGGCTCGCTCATGTGCTTCCTCGGTCCTCCTGCGGTCGGCAACCCCCTGCTTCAGGGCCTGTGACAACGGCGTCGGTCCTACCGGTAGACGGCGGGACCCGCAGAAGGGTTGCACAGCGCTCTGTGCAAGCCGCGTGACCGGTGAAACACCAAACGTGATCGGATCGTTGCCGAACCCCGGCCCCACCTGCGCGTTTCCGGGACCCGATGATCACAGGAACGGAGCGGCGGGCGGCCGAAATCTGTGGCGAAGGTCTCCGGAAGCAGCACGCGAGCCGCACGGAAGGGGTGATTCCGCTACCCGTACGGAAGCGGAGTACGCGCGCGGAACGCGAAGAGCGGGCACGCGGAGGCGCGCGAGGGCGCGGCGGGGCGGCGGGACCCGGGGGCCGTGCGCGTGTGCCCACGACTCCCCCGTGGTCGTAGGCACACGCACCCATCCCCCGATATCCCCGCGGGGCTGCGCAGGGAGCGGCCGCTCCCCCGTGGCGGTCCGTCCCCCGTGACGAACTGGCGGACCGCGCCGTGCGGTCCGCTCCCTGCAACAACCTCTGAAGGACATCTTCCGCCTCTGCGGTCCTCTTGTCGTTGGCCCACAGCGCACAGAATCCTTGACGCTGCGCGCACACCCCGCCCCCACGGGCCCCACCGAGGAGCGCACGCGCGTACGTGTACCGGCACAGCCCAGCACAGTCACCACAAAGCGCACACAGACCCTTCACGCAGCAACTGCGGCGCAGGTCACACCCGCCCCACCCGGGGGCGTGACCCGCCCGTCGCACACCGCAAGCACACCGCGAACGCCCGCTCGCCCGGGCCGAGTTGAATGACTCACGTCACACGGGCGAGGATGCGCGCGCCAAGGCCATTGGGGGCAACGTGATCGAGTTGGAGTTCCGGGGCGACGACCTTTCCGGGGCCGAGCGCTTCGCACACTGGCGGGAGCTGGCGCTGAAGCGGCCCGCGCCGGTGACGGTGCGCGCGGAGGACACCGAGCGCTTCGCCGCCAATCTGCGGCTGCTCGCCCTCGGCCCGGTCCAGGTCTCCGAGGTCACCAGCCCCTCCCTGTGG
Source organism: Streptomyces sp. SCSIO ZS0520 (assembly GCF_025643355.1). Lineage (NCBI taxonomy): Bacteria > Bacillati > Actinomycetota > Actinomycetes > Kitasatosporales > Streptomycetaceae > Streptomyces > Streptomyces sp. SCSIO ZS0520. The sequence goes on from NZ_CP092644.1 coordinate 2,150,834, forward strand.
TCCTTCCGCACCGCCGCCCTGATCCGGCGCTCGGACCCGGAGCTGTACGAGCTGACCCTGCCGCTGCAGGGCCGCTCCTATGTGGCGCAGGAGGGCGTCACCACCGAGCACACCGCGGGGGCGCTGGTGCTCTCCAGCACCTCGCACCCCTTCGAGACGGGGGTGCGCGCGGCCCGCGGCCCGGCCCGGGTCGCCAAGATCTATCTGCCGCGCAGCCTGCTCTCGGTACCCGCGCCCGCCGCCGACAGCCTGCTCGCCCGGCCGCTGCCCGCCGACAGCGGGATCGGCGCCCTGTTCACCCAGTTCGTCACCGGTCTGCTCGCGGACAGCTCGGCGTACGGCCCCGCGGACGGCCCCCGGCTCGGCACGGTGCTCCTGAACCTCTCGGTCGCCCTGCTCGCCCACCACACCGACGAGGAGCGGCGGCTGCCCCCGGAGAGCCGCAGCCGCACCCTGTTCCTGCAGATCCAGGACTTCGTCCGGCGCAACCTCGGCGACCCCTCGCTCTCCCCGGAGACGGTGGCCGCCGCCCACCACATCTCCACCCGCTACCTCCACCGCCTGTTCCAGGACCACGAGTTGACGGTCGGCGGCTGGATCCGCACCGAGCGCCTGGAGCGCTGCGTACGGGACCTCACCGACCCCAAGCAGCGGCACACCCCGATCAGCGAACTCGCGGCCCGCTGGGGCTTCAGCCACCCGGCCGGCTTCAGCCGGGCCTTCCGCGCGGCCTACGGCACCTCGCCGAGCGAGTACCGCGCCCACCACCGGCTGCGGCTGGTGGGCTGAGGAGACCCGGCGACCGCGCACCGGCGCGCGGGAACCGCCCTGGGACACAACTGGGTCAGGGCGTTCGACAAACACTTATCAAAAGGCGGTTGAGTAGACGGTGCCCGAACGGACGGGTGGGAGGACCGTGGGAGGCCGAGCGGCCCTCGGAGGTACCTCAGGAGGTGGGGGACGATGAGCGATCTGGAGTTCCGCGGCGAGGAGCTGGCCGGACCCGAGCGCTTCGAGCACTGGCGCACCCTGGCGCTCGGCAGCACGGTGCCCACCGATCTGTCCTCCGAGCACGTGGACGAGTTCGAGTGCAGCCTGCGCGGCTTCCTGCTCGGCCCCGTCAAGGCCCTGACCACCACCTGCCCCACCATCGCCGCCCGCCGCACCCGGCGCCACATCGGCGCCTCCGACCCGGAGATGTACGAGCTGTGCCTGCCCCAGCAGGGCACCGGCCACCTGGACCTGGGCCGCGCCCGCACGGTCTCCTTCGGCCCGGGCACCGTGGTGGTGGGCACCACCTCGCTGCCCTTCGTCTCCTCGGCGCGCGCCCAGGGCGGACTGGTCTCGGTCACGAAGTTCTACGTACCGCGGCGGCTGGTGCCGATACCGGCGCACAGCGTGGACACCCTGCTCGCCCGGCCGCTGCCCACCGCCGAGGGGGTGGGCGCGCTCTTCGGGCAGCTGCTGCTGCGGCTCGCCGAGGAGTCGGACACCTACCGCCCCGCCGACCGGGCGCGGCTCGGCACCGTGGTGGCGGACATGTTCGCCGCCGTGCTCGCCCACCACCTGGACGCGGAGCACAGCATCCCGCCCGAGAGCCACCGCCGCACCCTCTTCCTGCGCACCCAGGACTTCATCCGCCGCAATCTGCACGACCCCTGGCTCACCGCGGACACCGTGGCCGCCGCCCACCACATCTCCACCCGCTACCTCTACCGCCTCTACCAGGACAACGGCCTGACGGTACGCGCCTGGATCCGCGACCAGCGGCTCGAACAGTCCGCCCGCGAACTGGCCGACCCGGCCCGAGTCCACCTGCCCATCAACGAGTTGGCGACCCGCTGGGGCTTCAGCCACCCGGCCGCCTTCAGCCGCGCCTTCCGCGGCGCCCACGGCCTCGCGCCCAGCGACTACCGGCGGCTGCACCTGTCCCGTACGGCGCCCTGAGCGGCCCGCCGTCGCGGTCGGGGCGGCGCGCCGTCGCGGTCCTGAGTCCCGCCGAACGCGGACGAGGCCGCCCCCGCCACGCGCGCTGCGTGACGGGGGCGGCCTCGTGGACGTACCGGCCCTGCGGGGCCGACTGCCGGGCGGGGCTCAGTCGTTGCCGTTGCCCGGGGCCGGCGTCGTCTTCTGGATCTGGAGCAGGAACTCCGCGTTGGACTTCGTCTGCTTCATCTTGTCCAGGAGCAGCTCGATCGCCTGCTGCTGGTCGAGGGCGTGCAGCACCCGGCGCAGCTTCCAGACGATGCCCAGCTCGTCGCTGCCGAGCAGGATCTCCTCCTTGCGGGTGCTGGACGCGTCGACGTCCACCGCCGGGAAGATGCGCTTGTCCGAGAGCTTCCGGTCGAGCTTGAGCTCCATGTTGCCGGTGCCCTTGAACTCCTCGAAGATCACCTCGTCCATCCGCGAGCCGGTGTCGACGAGCGCGGTGGCCAGGATGGTCAGCGAGCCGCCGTCCTCGATGTTGCGCGCCGCGCCGAAGAACCGCTTCGGCGGGTAGAGCGCGGTCGAGTCGACACCACCGGACAGGATGCGCCCGGAGGCCGGGGCCGCGAGGTTGTACGCGCGGCCGAGGCGGGTGATGGAGTCGAGCAGGACGACCACGTCGTGGCCCAGCTCCACCAGGCGCTTGGCGCGCTCGATGGCCAGCTCCGCGACCGTGGTGTGGTCCTCGGCGGGGCGGTCGAAGGTCGAGGAGATGACCTCGCCCTTCACCGACCGCTGCATGTCGGTGACCTCTTCCGGACGCTCGTCGACGAGGACGACCATCAGGTGGCACTCGGGGCTGTTGTGCGTGATGGCGTTGGCGATCGCCTGCATGATCATGGTCTTGCCGGTCTTCGGCGGGGCCACGATCAGACCGCGCTGGCCCTTGCCGATGGGCGAGACCAGGTCGATGATGCGGGTCGTCAGCACCCCGGGGTCGGTCTCCAGGCGGAGCCGGTCCTGCGGGTACAGCGGGGTCAGCTTGTTGAACTCCGGCCGCCCGCGGCCGTGTTCGGGCGCCATGCCGTTCACCGAGTCCAGGCGCACCAGGGCGTTGAACTTCTCGCGGCGCTCGCCCTCCTTGGGCTGGCGCACCGCGCCGGTGACGTGGTCGCCCTTGCGCAGGCCGTTCTTGCGGACCTGGGCGAGCGAGACGTACACGTCGTTGGGGCCGGGCAGGTAGCCCGAGGTCCGGATGAACGCGTAGTTGTCGAGGATGTCGAGGATGCCCGCGACCGGGATCAGCACATCGTCCTCGGAGACCTGCGGCTCGCTGACCTCGTCGCGGCCGCGGCGGCCCCGGCGGTCGCGGTAGCGGCCGCGGCGCCCGCGGCGGCCGCCGCCGTCGTCGTCGAAGTCGTCGTCCTTGCCGCGGTTGCCGCCGCCGCCCTGCTGGCGCTGCTGCTGACCGCCGCCGCCCTGGGCCTGCTGGTCGTCCTTGCCGCCGCGGCGGTCGCGGTCGCGGCCGTCCCGGTCGCGTCCGTCCCGGTCGCGTCCGTCCCGGTCGCGGCCGCCGCGCTCACGGCGCTCCCGGCGGCCCTGGCGGCCCTCGCCGCCCTGGTCGCCGTCGCCCTTGTGCTCGGCCTGGCCGGCGTCCTGCCGGGTCTCGCCCTTGGACTCGCCCTTGGTGTCGGTCCCGGCCTTGGCGTCCGCCTTGCCCTCGGCGGTGTCCGCGGCGCGCTCGGCGCGGCGGCGGGAGGCGCCCTGCGGCTCGTCTCCGGCGCCCTGGCCGGGAATCTCGATCTGCGAGCCGGACTTCGCCGGAGCCTCCGTCTTGGCGGCCGGAGCGCTCTGCTCGGCCTTGGCACCCTCGGCCGAATCGCCGGTACGGGCACGGGAGGTGGTGCGGCGCTTGGGCTTGGTCTCGGCGTCGGTGCTCTTCGCCGCGGCGGCGCCCGTGGCGCCCTCGGCCTGGGAGCCGCCCCCCGCCTGCGCCTCCTTGATGACCTCGATCAGCTGGCTCTTGCGCATCCGCGCCGTGCCCCTGATCCCGAGGCCGGAGGCGACCTGCTGCAGTTCGGCCAGCACCATGCCCTCGAGGCCGGTGCCGCGACGGCGCCGCGTGCCGGCCGCAGCGCCGGAGGCAGGCGCGGCGGAGGCGTCCGTGGCGGGCGTGGCGGCAGAATCGACGCTGCCGTCAGTCACGCCCATCAGATCGGTGGTGTCGCTCACGAAGGGTCCTTCCCTGGAGCGGACGTCGGCCTGTCTGGCTCGGCGACCGGTTGTGCTGTCCGGCAATGGCCCTTGCTTTTCGGACCGTGCCGGGGCGGTGGTCCCGCCGAAGCGGCGGAAGAAACAACGGGTGATGGCGATTCCCTGAGCCGTGCCACGGATTTCTGGAAGTCACGCGGCTCGGTCACGCCGTTCCGGAGCGTGCTCGGCACCTCTTAGCGCTGTGCGCCAAGCAGGTTGGGAGGCTCCCGGAAAATTGGCTGTCCCAAAGGGGGACATGAAGCACCTTGTCCATGGTAGGGCCATGGTGGGGTCGGGTGCAGACTTGAGGTTAACACTACCGGATCCAACAAATATTCCCCCTCTCGCTTTCCGGCAATCGTGTATCAGGGCGCAAGCGGCAGCACGCTCGCTCCCGTGCCGTCCAGGGCGAGCCGGTTCGCGGCCCAGCCCTCGCCCGCGAGCGTGGCCACCTTGTCCGCCGCGGACTCGTCCACCAGGGCGAGCACCGTCGGTCCGGCACCGGAGATCACCGCGGGCACCCCGTCGCCGCGCAGCCGCTCGACCAGGGCCGCGCTCTCCGGCATCGCGGGTGCGCGGTAGTCCTGGTGCAGCCGGTCCAGGGTGGCGGGGAGCAGGAGTTCGGGGCGCCGGGTGAGGGCCTCGACGAGCAGTGCGGCACGGCCCGCGTTGGCGGCCGCGTCGACGTGCGGGACGGTACGCGGCAGCAGCCCCCGGGCGGTCTCGGTGAGCACCGGCTTGCCGGGCACGAAGACCACCGGGACGAGCGAGGCGGCCGGTTCCATCCGGATCGCGCGGGCCGCGCCGCCGTCCAGCCAGGAGAGCGTGAACCCGCCGAGCAGGCAGGCGGCGACATTGTCCGGGTGCCCCTCGATCTCGGTGGCGAGTTCGAGCAGCGCGGCGTCGTCGAGCCGGGCGTCGCCGCCGATGGTCACCGCCCGCGCGGCGACGATGCCCGCGCAGATGGCGGCGGAGGAGGAGCCGAGTCCGCGCCCGTGCGGGATGCGGTTGGCGCAGACCACCTCGAGGCCGCGGGGCTGCCCGCCGAGCAGGTCGAAGGCGGTGCGCAGGGACCGTACGAGCAGGTGGTCCTCGTCGCGCGGCAGACTCTCGCTTCCCTCACCCGCGATGTCGATGTGCAGCCCGGAGTCGGCGACCCGGACCACGACGTCGTCGTACAGCCCGAGGGACAGCCCGAGGCTGTCGAAACCGGGGCCGAGGTTGGCGCTGGTGGCGGGGACGCGCACGCGGACGGCGGCGGCGCGGAACGCAGGACCGGCCATCGCTCGATGACTCTCCTTGAACGGCGGGTGTGTGCGAGGTGTGTGCAAGGTTCCAGGCTTGCTCGACGAGGCTTGTTCTCGGCATGGGGAACCCGGGGCCGCGACCCAGGCGGCAGCGCGGCACATGCAGCGTGGCGGGTTCGGTACAGCCTATCGAAGGTTGCCTGGTCGGCGACATAGGGCGCACAGGAGGCGCACGATGCGTGTCGCCACGGGCACGTGCACCCCCCGTACTCTTTCCGGTCTTTCGCCCCTGTTGCGCCGGTGTACGGGCGGCCCCGGCCGGTGTTTCGCCGCGGCCGGAAACCGCTCAGGCGAGGCCGAGGCGCTCCGCCGCGGTGGCGGCGTCCACCGGTACCGTCACCGGCTGCGGCGCGCCCGCCACCGCCCAGTCCGGGTCCTTGAGCCCGTTCCCGGTCACGGTGCAGACGATGCGCTGGCCGCGGTCCACCTTGCCGAGCTCCGCGGACTTCAGCAGTCCGGCGACCGAGGCGGCCGAGGCGGGCTCGACGAAGACGCCCTCCTGGGAGGCCAACAGCCGGTAGGCGCGCAGGATCTCACGGTCCGTCACCTCGTCGATGAAGCCGCCCGACTCCTCCTGCGCGGCGAGCGCGAACTTCCAGGAGGCCGGGTTGCCGATCCGGATCGCGGTCGCGATCGTCGAGGGGTCCTTGACCACCTCGCCGCGCACGATCGGCGCCGAACCCGAGGCCTGGAAGCCCCACATGCGCGGGGTCCGCGAGGAGACGCCGTCGGCCGCGTACTCGCGGTAGCCCTTCCAGTACGCGGTGATGTTCCCGGCGTTGCCGACCGGCAGCACATGGAGGTCCGGGGCCTCGCCCAGCGCGTCCACGATCTCGAAGGCGGCCGTCTTCTGGCCCTCGATGCGTACCGGGTTGACCGAATTCACCAGCGCCACCGGGTAGTTCTCGGACAGCGCGCGGGCCAGCGTCAGGCAGTCGTCGAAATTCCCGTCCACCTGGAGGATCTTGGCACCGTGCACGAGGGCCTGGCCCATCTTGCCGAGCGCGATCTTGCCCTGCGGCACGAGCACCGCGCTGACCATGCCCGCGCGTACCGCGTAGGCGGCGGCCGAGGCCGAGGTGTTGCCGGTGGAGGCACAGATGACCGCCTTGGCGCCCTCCTCCTTGGCGCGGGTGATGGCCATCGTCATCCCGCGGTCCTTGAAGGACCCGGTCGGGTTCGCGCCCTCGACCTTCAGATGGACCTCGCAGCCCGTGCGCTCGGAGAGCACCTGCGCGGGTACGAGGGGCGTGCCGCCCTCGCGGAGGGTGACGACCTCGGTGGTGTCCGAGACGGGCAGCCGGTCCCGGTATTCCTCGATGATTCCGCGCCACTGGTGGGTCATTGCTGGTTACTCTCCTTCAACCCGCATGATGCTGGCGACACCACGCACCGTGTCCAGGCCCCTGAGCGCCTCGACGGTGCCGCTGAGGGCCGCGTCGGGTGCGCGATGAGTGACGACGACGAGAGAGGCCTCGCCCCCGTCGCTTGCCGTGTCCTGGAAGTCGGGGCGGCTCTGCTGGCGCACCGTGTCGATGGACACGCCGTGCTCCGCGAAGACCGTCGCGACCTGGGCGAGCACGCCCGGCTTGTCGGCCACGTCAAGACTGATGTGGTACCGCGTCACGACCTCGCCCATCGCGGAGACGGGCAGATTCGTGTACGCGGACTCGCCGGGCCCCGTTGCCTCGCCGAGCTTGTTGCGGCATACCGCCACGAGGTCGCCGAGCACGGCGGAGGCGGTCGGCGAACCGCCCGCCCCGGGCCCGTAGAACATCAGCCGCCCGGCCGCCTCGGACTCCACGAAGACGGCGTTGTAGGCCTCGCGGACCGAGGCCAGGGGGTGGCTCAGCGGCAGCATCGCCGGGTGCACCCGGGCGGTGACCGAGCCGCCGTCCGCGGCCCGCTCGCAGATGGCGAGCAGCTTGATGGTGCAGCCCATCGCCCGGGCGGAGGCGAAGTCCGCGGAGGTGACCTCGGTCATCCCCTCGCGGTAGACGTCGTCGAGCCGGACCCGGGTGTGGAAGGCGATACCGGCGAGAATCGCGGCCTTGGCGGCGGCGTCGAAGCCCTCCACGTCGGCGGTGGGGTCGGCCTCCGCGTACCCGAGCGCGGTGGCCTCGTCGAGCGCCTCCTGGTACCCGGCGCCGGTGGTGTCCATCTTGTCGAGGATGAAGTTGGTGGTGCCGTTGACGATGCCGAGGACCCGGTTGACCTTGTCCCCGGCGAGCGATTCGCGCAACGGGCGGATCAGCGGGATGGCCCCGGCGACGGCGGCCTCGTAGTACAGGTCGCGCCCGTACTCCGCGGCGGCGGCGTGCAGGGCGGCGCCGTCCTTGGCGAGCAGCGCCTTGTTGGCGGAGACGACCGAGGCGCCGTGCGCGAAGGCCTCGGTGATCAGTCCGCGGGCGGGCTCGATGCCGCCGATGACCTCGACCACCACGTCGATGTCGCCGCGCTTGACCAGGGCGGTGGGGTCGGTGGTGATCAGCGCCGGGTCGATGCCCTCGCGCACCTTGCCGGGCCTGCGGACGGCGACTCCGGCCAGCTCCACGGGCGCGCCGATGCGGGCGGCCAGGTCCTCGGCGTGCGTCGTCATGATGCGCGCCACCTCAGAGCCGACGACCCCGCAGCCCAGCAGCGCCACCTTCAGCGGACGCGTACGCATCATCCGACCTGTGCCTTTCCTCGACCCTTGCCTGTACCGGGGCGCACAGCTGTTCCGTGCACCCGGGGTGCGCTCCAGTCTCACGCACCGGACGGGACTTTCTATGCCACGTCCGGATCGTGAGACATCTATTTCATCTATCCGACATCGAGCCGCAGGAGATCTTCCTCCGTCTCCCGCCGGACGATCACCCGGGCCTCGCCGTCCGCGACCGCCACCACGGGCGGCCTGAGCGCGTGGTTGTAGTTGCTCGCCATCGAGCGGCAGTACGCGCCGGTCGCCGGAACCGCGATCAGGTCCCCCGGCGCGAGGTCCGCGGGCAGGAAGGCGTCGCGTACGACGATGTCGCCGCTCTCACAGTGCTTGCCCACCACGCGGACGAGCATCGGCTCCGCCTCGGAGGTCCGCGAGACGAGCGCCACGCTGTACTCGGCGTCGTAGAGCGCGGTCCTGATGTTGTCCGACATCCCGCCGTCCACCGAGACGTAGGTCCGCAGCCCCTCCAGCGGCTTGAGCGTGCCCACCTCGTACAGCGTGAAGGCGGTCGGGCCGACGATCGCGCGCCCGGGCTCGACGGAGATGCGCGGGGTGCGCAGGCCCGCGGCCTCGCACTCGCGGCCGACGATCTCGTGCAGCGACTTGGCGATCTGGTGCGGCTCGCTCGGATCGTCCTCGGAGGTGTACGCGATGCCGAGGCCGCCGCCGAGGTCGATCTCCGGCAGCTCGACGCCGTGCTCGTCGCGGACCTCGGCGAGCAGGCCCACCACCCGCCGCGCGGAGACCTCGAAGCCGGCCATGTCGAAGATCTGCGAGCCGATGTGGCTGTGGATGCCGATGAGTTCGAGCCCGTCCAGCTTGAGCGCGCGCCGCACCGCCTCCGCGGCCTCTCCCCCGGCGAGCGCGATGCCGAACTTCTGGTCCTCGTGCGCGGTGGCGATGAACTCGTGGGTGTGCGCCTCGACGCCGACCGTCACCCGGATCTGCACCGGCTGCCGCTTGCCGAGCCGCTCCGCCACATGCGCGACCCGCACGATCTCCTGGAAGGAGTCGAGCACGATCCGCCCCACCCCGACCTCGACGGCCCGCTCGATCTCCGCCACGCTCTTGTTGTTGCCGTGGTAGGCGATCCGCTCGGCGGGCATCCCCACCGACAGCGCGGTGGCCAGCTCCCCGGCGGAGCAGACGTCGAGGTTGAGCCCCTCCTCGTGCAGCCAGCGCACCACGGCCCGGGAGAGGAAGGCCTTCCCGGCGTAGAAGACGTCGGCGCCGGGCCCGAAGGCCTCCCGCCAGTCGCGGCAGCGGGCGCGGAAGTCCGCCTCGTCCAGGAAGTAGCCCGGGGTGCCGAACTCCTCGGCGAGCGTGGCGACATCGATCCCGCCGACGGTCACCGCCCCGTCCTCGTTGCGGCTGACGGTGCGCGACCAGACCTTGGCGTCCAGGGCGTTGAGGTCGGCCGGGGGCCCCGAGTAGTGCCCCTCGGGCAGTACGTCCGCGTGGCGGGGTCCGGCGGGGTGTGCGGAACGGCTCATGTCGTGCGCTCTCTAGGTGTCGTCGTCGTCCGGCCGCGGACGGCCCTGCGGGCGGACCCCGTGCCCCTCGCGCACGCCGTCGTGCCCGTGGTGGTCGGAGGGGTCATGGTGGTCACCGTGGTCCGTGGCCTTCACAGATGTTCGGGTGCGTCGATGCCGAGGAGGGACAGGCCGCCCGCGAGCACCGTCCCGGCGGCTTCGGCGAGTGCGAGCCGGGCGCGGTGGGCGGCCGAGGGTTTCTCGGGGCCGAGCGGCAGGACGCGGATGGCGTCATGGAACCGGAAGAACGCGTCAGCGGTGACGACGAGGTGCCGGCACAGGCGATCGGGAGCGTAGTCGGTGGTCAGGGCGGAGAGCAGGGCGGGGTAGGCGGCGAGGGCGCCGAGCAGCCGGTCGGCGGCGACGGCCCCGGGCTCCTCGGCCGGTTCCGGCTGCCGATTCTCGTACAGCTCCCCGGCCTCGGCGGCGAAGCCGAGATCCCGGGCGTTGCGGACCAGGGCCCGGCTGCGGGCATGCGCGTACCGCACCCGGAAGAGCGGATTGCCCTCCCGCTGCGCGAGCAGCGGCACAAGCCCCGGCCCCTCCTCGGTACCGAGCCGCGGCCGCTCGTGCGCGGGCGGCCGCAGCAGCGCCCACCGGGCGGCGTCCCGCCCGAGCGCGTACGGATCGAACCCCTGGGGCGCGGGCACCGGCCTGACCACCGTCCGCGCCTCCGCGCCCTCCGGCACCCCGTACGCGTCCACCCGCACCCCGAGGTACCCGACCCACCCGGGCTCCGCCTCCGCGGCGCAGCCGAGCCGCACGGGGACGCCCTGGGAGAGCAGCACCCGCCGCACGGCGTCGGCGACCACGGCGGCGCGCGGGTCGTCGGGGAAGTGGAGCGTGCGGGGGGCGGGGGCGGACGGCACGGTCCGGGGGGCGGGAAGGTGCCCGTAGGCGGCCGGCCCCCGCGCGAGGATCTCCCGTACGAGAGCGGCCCGGCCGTCCCCGTCGAGGGTGAAGCTCAGGAATCCGGGCCCGGTGACCTCGACGTCGGCGACCCCGGGCACCCGCAGCCCGAGCACCCGCTGCCGCAGCACCCGTGCCACCGCCTCCGGCGGCTGCCCTGCGGGCCCGGCGAGCCGCAGGGCGACATTGCTGGCGTAGCTCCCGGCCCCGCCCGGCCGCGCCCGCTCGACCACGATCCGCTCCGGCACGGCCACCCTCAGCTCCCCCGCCGCGACAGCGGACCGCACGGCTTCGAAGAGCGCGCGCGAGAGGTCAGCCGGGGTCACGGAAGAAGCGTAGGCGAGGAGGGTGGGGTCGGGGGAAACGAGTATCGGGGTGGTTCGGCTCACAGGCGGACGGGGACCAGGACGGTACGGGGGCTCTCTGGGTGGGTGTTCCCGGAGTACGGGGACTCCCTGGGGGGTGTTCCCGGAGTACCGGGGCTCCCTGGGCGGGTGTTCCCGGAGTACCGGGGCTCCCAGGGCGGTGTCCCGGAGAGGGGGACCGATGTCCTGGGACGCCGTGGGCTACCTCGGGCTGGCGCTGATGGCCGTGGGCGCGGTCGTCGCGGTCCACGACTTCGCGGTGCACGGCGAACGCGAACAGGCCGCGGTGGACACCGGCCGCGCCGCCTTCGACCACTGGGTCCGCACCCGCGGCGGCACCCCGCACGACCTCCCCGACCCCACCGCCGTCCTGCCCACCGCCCTGCGCGACCGGGCCCAACTGGTGCGCCTCGCCCGGCGCGGAGAGTACGAGGGCGGCTGGATCACCCTGGTCGAGTACAAGGAGGACGACCCGGACGCCGAGTACCTCCTCGCGGTGACGGTCCCCATCCCTTCGCGAGCCACCGCCCCGCACTCCTCCCAGGCCCCCCGCCTCGGCCCCCGCCGCTGGGCCCGCACCCTCGCCGGTTCACTCGGCCTGGACGAAGCCTCCTGTACCGAACTGGAGGAGGCCGCTGCCACATCCCGGGGGACTCTGTGGGCTGGCGACGGCCACCTGACGGCGATACACCCGGGGCTCCGCCAGACGGTGCTGCGACGGGGGGTGGCGGAGCCGGGGGGTGCTGGTGGGGGTGCTGGATGCGGTGGCGGGGGTGGGGGTGGTTTTGGGGCGGGGTGGGGAGGGACCCGAGGCGGGTGAGGGGCCGCGGGATTGCTAGTTCCCTCCTGTGTTCAGGAGGTTTGACGCAAGGGTCTGGAAGAGGGGGAACGCTCAAAACCTCTCTGACCTGCATCGGAGCTTGGTACAGGGTGTACGACGAGGCAGAGTGTGTCGGACCGTGCTGTGGGCTATTGGACAAAGCCCGGCAAGCGACCGGCGATCTCCGGGGTGGCCAACTGTGATTGGGCCACTGCCAGCACGAACTCTTCAGCGGCGTCCTCGTCCAGTGGTTCCTTCAACGAGTGTCCGTTGATGTCGAGAAAGACGACGGCCGATGCCCACCCAGTGCGCTTGTTCCCGTCCACCAGGCTGTGGTTACTGGAGAGGGAGTGCAGCAGCGCTGCTGCCTTCTCGAAGAGAGTCGGGTAGGCATCTTCGCCGAACACACTGGACTGGGGACGCGCCACAGCGCTTTGCAGGAGACCCCAGTCGCGTACACCAACGCGACCACCAAGAGTGATTTCCGCGATCTGGATGACGTCGTTGGCGTCCAGGTACTCGGTTATGGCGAAGGCCCCTTACTTGGTGGCGAGGCGCTTGTTGAGACCTGCGGAGATGCGAGCAGTCCTGATGGCGGCAGCGGTCACCTTGCGCCGGTGAACCTCAGCCAAGATGGCGCTGTGTGCCAATGCCTTCATGCTGACGTCCTCCTTTGCTGCCTGGTCGCGGAGCATGGCCATCTCGTCGTCAGTGAATGTGACGTTCAGTGCAGGCATGGTCAACTCCAATCAGGTACCTGTTCTGGTACCAAAGTAGCACTGTCGTCAAGCCCCTCGGGGTGTCTGACCTTCACTCCGCAGCTCGCAGGCTTCTACGCCTTGTCCAGGTGTTTCCTGGCAGAGACGAGAAAGAGCCCCACGGCCTCGCCTGCTTCCTTACCAAGGGAAGGCACCGCCTCCACACCGCTTCCGCCTCGGGGTCGTCCGCCAGGCACGAGAAGGCGCTGCGGCTGGCATTCCGTGGAGGCGTGGCGCCCGCGCATGCCGGGGAGGAACCGGGTGCGAACCTTGAAGCGCATATGAGCGGCTGACCACAGCTGGCCCTGCCCTGCGGGACCTGGCCCGTCCTGAGGTGTTCGAGGATGTGCTGTAGCGCCTGAGCTACAGGCTGAAACGGCACTCCGGGCGCCACACACGTACAAGCGCCGCCGCGCACTGAACACCGCGCCTGAGCACGCGGTGGTGGCAGGGGAGCTTTCGGAGAATCCATCGCCGGTACCACGTCTGCATCGACGAGCACGAGGAGGCCGCCCACGCGAAGATCACAAAGGCGCTGGAGGAGGAGGGCGACACAGGCTGACGATGTGTCGGAGGTGTGTCGCGAACACCGAGAGACAACGAGAGAGGGCGGGACTCAGTGAGACTGAATCCCGCCCTCTCTTCTCGGCATCCACCATGGTCAGCGCTGAATTTCTACTGACCCTTGGCGAGTGCCCCCGGCAGGATTCGAACCTGCGCACACGGCTCCGGAGGCCGTTGCTCTATCCCCTGAGCTACGGGGGCGTGGCCTGCGCTTCTGCGTGGCGACGGGTAGAACACTACCAGCTTCGCGGGGGTCCTCAGGAACGGGTTTTGTGGGGCGGGGAGGGGGCCCGTCCTACTCTCGATGTGTGCCAGGCGTGTCCGGTCGGGTGCTTGTTGTCGATGACAACAAGGTGATCCGGCAGTTGATCAGGGTCAACCTCGAGCTGGAGGGCTTCGAGGTCGTGACCGCGTCCGACGGTGCCGAATGCCTGGAGGTCGTGCATGAGGTGCGGCCCGATGTCGTCACCCTGGACGTGGTGATGCCCCGGCTGGACGGGATCAGTACCGCTGCCTGCCTGCACGCGGATCCGCGGACCAGGAAGCTGCCGATCGCGATGGTGACCTCCTGTACCCGGTACGAGGTCGAGCGCGATCTGAAGTTCGGGATCGACGCCTTCGTACCCAAGCCCTTCGAGCCGAGCGAGCTCGTCGAGGTGGTCAAGCGGCTCCTCACCCCCGAGGGCGGCTACGACGCGGGGGAAGCGGAGTGGGCCGGTCTTTCCTGACCGGCCCTACCTGACCCAGCCTGCCTCCAACTTCTCTTCCTCAAGTGCCGCTTCCCCTCTACCTGGTTCGTCGCTGGGGAGCGCCAACGGCCCATGCCACTGCGGGACTTCGCGGCGCCGCGCCACGTCCACCGCCTCCTCCCCCTCCCCGCCGGCCGCGCGAAATGTGCGGGTTCCCCGGGGATCGGAGTGACGTGTGGTGTTGAGGGGTAGAGCGGCGTAGAGCGGTGACGGGGAGACAGATCTTCCGGGCGCATCGAGGCCACGTAGGAGGTTTTCGCGTGGTGATGTGTCATGCACCGAACATGTATGCACCATACGGTGCGTCGAGGAGAAGGGCGCCGACGCCATGAACAGATCCGCTTCCAGGGGCTTCCTCCGTATGAGCCTCGCACTGGGTGCCGCAGTGGCGTCGACCGCGCTGGCCGCGACGGCGAGCGCGGCGGTTCCGGCCACCGGGACACAGGCGCAGGGGAAGGGGCAGGCCCACACACAGGCCGCCACACCCGCACAGGCGCAGGGAGCCTTCGCCGGGGCGCGGGCCGCTGAAGCCGCGCGAGGGTGTGCGGTGGTGTACTTCGACCTGGGCGAGACGCTTGTCCACACGGGCGAGGACGACAGTACGAGCTATCTGCCGGGTGCTGCGGACTATCTGCGCGAGTTGCGGGAGCGGCACATCAAGGTCGGGCTGATCACCAATGTGCCCTCCGAATGGGGCTCCACGGACGCCGAGCGGGCGGCGGCCCTGAAGAAGGAGGTCGACTCGACCTGGAAGGGTTCGGCACCCTTCGCCTGGGCCGACTTCGGGGACCGGATACTGACGCCGCGTACCGAGGCGGAGCGCAAGCCGGCGCCCGCGCTCTGGGAGCGGGCCAAGGCCAACTCCGGTGGCTGCCGCCTCGTCTACGAGGCCGAGACGGTCGAGGAGACCGAGGCCGCCGCCGCCCTCGGCTATGTGGCCTACCAGGTCGGGCAGCCCTCCCGGCCCGCCTATCTCCCGGCCCGCGTCATCGAGTTGCTGGCTCAGCTTCCCCGCTGAGCGAGTTGCCGGCTCAACTCCCCCCGGCGAGCGAGCTACTGGCTCATATCCCCGCTGACGCGGAAGGACGCGGGTCGCCCTCACGACCCGCGCCCTCCGTACGCCCGCACCCGTGGAGATGAGAATCAAGATGCGGGCGCGTCTCTATACGCCGGCCTTCGACTGAGCGTCGGCTTTCGCCTGGGCGTCGCTCTCTGGCTGCGCGTTGGCCTTCGGCTGCGCGGCGGCTTGCGGATGCGCGTCGGCCTCTGGCCGTACGTCAGCCTCGGGCCGTACGTCAGCCTCAGGCCGTACGTCAGCCTCAGGCCGTACGTCATCCATATCCACGGCCTTCGCGCTCACCGCGGCCCCCGCGCTCTCCGGACCTCCCCCGTTCTCCTCCAGGTGCCGCTTCAACACCCCGCTGCGCAGGACCAGTTGGAAGGCGCCGAGGAGTACCGCCGTCGCCAGGGCGCTGTGCCACAGGAGGGCGTCGAGGTGACCGGCGGAGAGATAGGCGCCGACCGCGATGGCGGCCAGGGCGCAGACCGCGCGGTCCACGATGGACTCGACCGACAGGAGGGTGGCGCGGGGGGCGTCGGCGGGTACGGCGTCGTTGACCAGTTTGCGCTGGATGGGGTAGGCGAAGCCGGTGGCGGCGGCGAACAGGCAGAGCAGGGCGATGACCGTCCAGGGGCCGCCGAGGGTGATGCCCGCCAGGGTGGCCGCGAGCGCGAGGCTGAGGATCGAGACCCAGGCCACCGGGGTGAGGCGGCGGCTCAGCCACTGGGGGCGCGCGGAACCCACCGCCTCGGCCACCGTCATGGCGGCGAGCACCCCGCCGTGCGAGGACTCGGCGATGCCGTGGTCGAGCAGGATCGGCTGGAAGAGGTTGACCTGGCAGATCCGGGAGAGCGTGAAGACGGCCACGCCCTGCACCATCACCAAGGCCAGCCACGGCGAGCGGGCGACACAGCGCAGCGCCGCACCGGCATCCCGCAGGAAGGCGCCCCGCCCGGGCCGGGCACCCGCCTTTCCGGCACCGCCACCGGCATGGGCTCCGACTCCGGCCCCGGCACCGACCCCGGCACCCGAACTCCCCTTGCCGGACGACGACTTGACCGTACGGCCACTCCTACTTCTGCTTCGCGCGGCGCCCGGCTCCCCCGCCGACCCGGCCAGCCGCGGCAGCGCGACCGCGCAGGCCAGTGAGCCCGCGGCGCTGGCGGCGCTCAGGACGTAGGGGGCCGCGTGGGCGAGGGCCATCAGGGGGCCGACGAAGGGCCAGCACAGGACCTTGGCCGCGAGGCCGAGGGCGCGGGCGGTGCCCTCGGCCTTCAGGTAGTGCTCGTCGCACTTCTCGGCGCGCAGACCGTCGTACAGGTACGCGCTCGCCGCGCCCGAGGTCAGGGAGCGGCCCGCGGCGATGGCGAGGAAGTGGACGAGGAAGCCGGTGTAGGAGGGGCTGAAGACGGGGGCGAGGTTGGCCGCCGTCATGACGACGGCTCCGGCGCGCAGGCAGTTGCGGGTGCCGATGCGGTCGGCGATCAGCCCGGTGGGGATCTCGAAGAGGCAGAAGGCGACGTAGTAGATGCTCTGGATGCCGAAGATCTGGCCGTCGGAGAGGCCTGCGGCCTTCTGGTAGGCGTAGAAGACCGGCATCCACCACAGCAGGTTGAAGAGGAGCTGGAAGCCGTAGTTGAGGTGGATGATGCGGCGGGCGGTGTCGGTCAGGGTGGTGGCCGTCGGGCGCGCGGCGGAGCGCGGGCGCGGCAGGCGGGCCCTCACAGCGCGTAGGGGCGGATCTGGACCAGGCGGAAGTCCCCCTCGTCGGTGAGCAGCCACTCGATGTCCAGCGGCTGGTCCACCTCGGGCGCGCTGAAGTGGGACTGGAGCAGGCGCCCGGTGAGGGACAGGTCCGCGAGGCGGGCGCGGGTACCGGCCGGCAGTCCCTCGCTCCAGGAGCCGAGGGCGACCGTGCGCCCGCCGCCCTCGACCGTGTTGTAGAGGTACTGCTGCGGCAGGACCGCTCCCTCGACGACCTGTTCGGGCGAGCCCGGGGAGCAGTTGAGGTAGACGTTGCGGAAGTCCTCGCGCCGGGTGGGGTTGCAGGTCACCAGGACGCCGCCGAGGGCCGCGGGCACGTACTCCTGGACGATGACGCCCATGTACGTGTCGTCCAGGGAGATGCCGACCTGGTGGCGCAGCCGCACGCTGCGCGGGGAGAGCAGCGAGGCCCACACCTGGCGTACGGCGTCGAGGAGTTCCTCGGTGCCGCGGACCGTGGTGACGGAGTCGTAGACACCGGCGGCGGAGAAGCCGGGGAGGTCCTCGGCGTTGGAGGAGGAGCGGACCACCAGGCGGCTGCCCGCGGCGAGCGGGGCGGGGAAGGCCTGGGTGATCTGGCGGGTGACGGAGTCGGGCATCGGGGTGTGCCGGATCAGGTGCTGGATCTGCAGGCACAGCGAGTCGAGCACCTCGGTGGCGTCGAGTTCGAGCGCCATCTTCAGCTTGCCGATGCCCTGTTGGAGCGCCGGGGAGGAGGTGAGGAAGCGGTGCTGGAGCGAGAAGGGGAGCGCGACGCCCTCGGGGGCCTCGACCGTACCGGCGACGAACGCGGCTGCCGCGGACCGGAGTTCGGCCGTGGAGGGCGAGGGCAGGCCGAGCCGGACCGCGAGGTGGCCGTAGAGGTCCTCGCGGGGCGGGCGGGGGCGGCCGTAGAAGGCGGTGAGGTCGGCGGTGCGGCTGTCGAGTACGTGGTGCAGTTCGCCGAGGTTGGCGGCCTTGGTGCCGTAGCGGTCGCGGTCGGCGCTGCGCAGCCGGTGCAGGGCGAGCACGGGCGCGTCCTCGAGCAGCGGCGGTTCGAGGCGGATGCGCTGCTGGTGCCAGGCCGGGGCGCGCAACTGCGGTTCCTCGTCGAGGCGTTCGAGGCTGATCTCGTCCTCGCGCACCCGGTAGCGGACCCAGGCGCCGTCCAGGCCGTCCTGTGCGACGAGTTGGGCGAGGTCGCGGACGACGGCGTTGGGGATGCCCCAGCCGGAGGCGAGCACATTGGTGTGCGAAAGCGGGGTGATGGGCGCGGTGTTGAGGAATCCGGCGACCCGCGGCACGTCGTCCGGCAGGCAGGGCATGGCGACGATGTCGGCCCAGCCGAGGGAGTCGGCGGCGGCCTCGTACTCCTCGGTGGTGCGGAAGTAGCGCAACCGCCCTGTTGCGTCACCGACGTTGAGCGGGGTGCGGTTCCTGGTGCCGAAGAGTTCGTGGCTGAGGATGCGCGGCAGGCGCTGTTCGCTGATCGCGGCCAGCTCTTCCTCCTGGCCGTGGTTGGCGGGCTTGAGCAGCAGCGGCAGCCGGCCGTCGACCCGCTCGCGGACGAACTCGTAGAACTCGGTGAGGAGTTCGCCGTTCATGGTGTCGGCTTCGGTCGTCTCCATGACGAGGAAGGTGCGTTCGCGGCCCTCCGCGTCCTCGTCGGTGTGCAGGGAGAGCACGCCGAGCAGGAAGCGGCGCTCGGGGTCCATGTAGACGGAGGCGTTGAACTCGTCGAGTGCGGCGTCGAGTTCGTCCAGGTCCATGCCGAGGACGCGGGTGGCGATGTAGTTGACGTGGAAGGGGTGCGCGGCGGTGTCGAGCAGGTGCCAGCTGTGCGCGGCGCGGTCGACGACGACCTTGAGGTACGGGTGGCCGGCGAGGACCCCGGAGAGGGTGCGGAACAGCGGCAGCGAGAGGTTCTCGCCGATGACGGTGCGGTCGGTCGCCGGTTCCGGGGCGCCGGTGGAGAGCAGGGCGGTGCTCATGCGGGGACTCCCTCGGGGCGGGTGGCCGGACACTCCTGGGGGCGGGCGGCGGACAGCGCGGCGGGCCCCTCGGCGGGCACGGTGGGCCCCGCGGGCGCGGGACCGGCGGGCGGCAGGACGGCGGGCAGCGCGGCGATCAGGACCGCGAAGTCGCGCAGCACGGTCGCGGCGTCGGTGGCGGAGAGCAGGCACAGGGCCGCCATGGTGTTGGCCCCGGCGGCCGGGTCGTAGACGGGGACGGGGGTGCCGTCGGGCAGGGAGCTCTCGGCGACCACCGAGAGTGCGCTGCCCGCGGCGAGCGGGACGTTCTCGCGTACCACCGGGAAGTCCCAGCTCCTGCGGTCCGGCCAGGCGGCGCCCGAGCCGTCGACCGCGAGGACGACGAGGGAGCCGGCCGCGCCGCGGGCGTGCTCCGGGGTGAGGGCCTCGGCGGGCCAGTCGACCGGGCGGCCGAGGAGCTGGTCGACGAGCATGCCGACCAGGTCGAGGCCGAAGACCTCCTCGATCTGCGGGACGGTCATCGCCCCGCCGAACCGGGCGGCGGTCTCGATCAGCCACATCCGGCCGTCCGCGCCGAGCTTGATCTCGGTGTGCGTACCGCAGTTGTCGAGGCCGAGGGCGTCCACGGCCCGGCGGGCCAGGTCGACCACGCGGGCCTGGGCCTCCTCGGGCAGCAGGGCGGGGGTGATCCCGGCGCGCTCGGTGAAGGGCTCCACGGTGGGCATCCGGCCGCTGAGGCAGACCGGGTGGAAGACGCCGTCGGCCACCACGCCCTCGACGCTGACGTAGTCGCCCCAGCCGGGCTCCTCGAACCAGGCGCTCGCGGTGCCGGTGACGATCTCCTCGACCACGAAGTGCGCGTTGGCCTCGGCGACATGGAGTTCGGCGAAGCCCAACTGGGCGGATTCGGCCATGACTTGGCGGGAGCGCTGCCAGGCGGCGGCCACCTCGTGCGGCTCGCGGATGATCTGGTGGGCGGTGGAGCCCGCGCTCCAGGCCGCCTTGAGGAGCATCGGGAAGGAGAGTGCGGCGGCGGCCTCCAGGAGGTCCGCCTCGGTGGCGACGGGGCGGAACTCGGGCTGCGGCAGGCCGTGTTGACGCCAGGTGCGGCGCATCATCCGCTTGTCGCGGGCGAGCGCCGAGGCGGCGCCGGGCCCGGCGAGGCCGAGCTCCTCGCAGGCCTCGGCGACGGCGACCACCGCGTACTCGGAGCAGGTGAGCACGGCCTCGGCGCCGACGGCTCTCGCCCGCGAGACGATCAGGGAGACCAGGTCGGACCGCTCCGCCTCACCGGGGGTCACGACCGAGGCGCACAGGCTCCCGGCCGATTCGGCGACGGAGGAGGGAAGCGCGCTGAGCGCCAGCAGGTGCACCTCCGCCCGCGCGGCCGCCCGGTTCAGGACGTAGCCGAGCGGCGGACCACCCTTGGCATGCACCAACAGCACCTTGCTCACTGAAGTTCGTCTCCCATCGTTTCGTCGGCCCCGTGCGATTCGTCGACTCGTGTGTGCCGTACGACGCGGGGTCGTGCGGCGGCCGCACCCTGCGGCTCGTGGGGGCCGAGGCGCCGTGCGGCGGCCCGGCCGGTGGCCGTGCGGTGACTCGGCGACCGCGCCGGGTACCGGCCGTGTCGCGTCCTGCCCGTGGCGCCCGTGCTCCGTGGTGCGGTGCGGTCCCGCGGCCCGGTCCGGCGGCGGTGCGGTCGCCGTCGAGGGGGCGTGGCGGAGTGCCACGCGCGTAGATCACCAGAACGTGTCCGGCCGCATACACAAGGGAATCAGGCGCCGGGGGTCCCGGTTCGCCATCGGGGGCGTCCCCGGGTCAGGCAAATGCCAGAGTTGCAGGCCTTGTCGAGTGAGGGTGAAGGTTCTGTGATCACGTATGGCGCGCTTGGCGGGAGGGGCGCCCACACTGGCAGGTCGGCCGAGAACCGAGCATGCGCGGTATGCCCAGGGGATACGCATCGCTTGTCAGCCCGTGTGAGCCAGTTGAACACTTGACGGAAAGGCCGCTGTGGACGAGTCCGGTCTCAAGGCACTCCTGGAGCATCTCCCCGTGTCCTGGTGGGAGGTCGACGAGCAGTGGCGCGTCCTGGAGCGGGGCGGCGGGGCCTTCGCCGACCTGCGGACCGCGCAGCGCTTCCTCGACCGGCTGCGCCAGGAGCTGCCCGCCTCCGGGCACTTCGCCGCCGAGGGCCGCTGGCAGGCCCAGTTCGACGGCCGGACCTTCGACGTGAGCTGGCCGCTGGACGAGGACCGCCCCGAGGGCCGCAGCCGCGGGCTCGCGGTGGAGGTGGACGCCCCGGCCGCGGGCGCCCGCCGCTACGCCGCCTTCGCGGACTTCGCCGACTTCGCCCCGGCCGCGGCCTTCCTGCGCGACCGCGCGGGCCGCTATCTGTGGGCCAACCACGCCTACGCCCACCTCTACGGGACCACCCCGGAGCGGATCGTGGGCCGGCACATCGAGGACTTCGACTCCCCCGCCGACGCCGCGCAGTTCCGCGCCCTCGACCAGGAGATCCTCGGCCGCGGCAAGCCGGTCCGCCACACCCTGAGCTACCAGCGCGCGGACGGCGGCGCCGGTCAGGCGGCGGGCCACCGCTTCCCCGTCCAGGAGGACGGGCAGACCTGTGTGGCCGGGATCTACGTGGACATCACCGAGCACACCCGCGCCATGCACCAGCGCCGGGAGGCCGAGGAGAACCTGCACGCGCTGCGCGACCACAGCGGGCTGCCCTGCGTACTGCTCTCGGCGGGCGGCCGTATCGAGCAGGCGAGTACGGCCGCCGCCGAGCTGTTCCGCACCCCGCTCCCGGAGCTCCTCGGCCGCCGGGCGCACACCCTGCTCGCCGCGACCCCCGACCTCGGCCAGCTGCGCCGCCGGTGGAGCGGTCTGATAGCCCGCCGCGTCAGACGGGTGGAGACCTCCGTGGTGCTCCTCGACGCGCAGGGGCGCCAGCGCCGCGCCCAGCTCCATCTGACGACCGTGGGCCGATCCGCCGACCGCGCCACCCACGTCTGGGCCGTCGTCACCCACCAGAGCCTCGCCCACGAGGCCCATCCGGCGCTCACCCCCGCGCAGATCCGCATCCTCTCGCTGCTCGCGGAGGGCAGCAGCAACGGCGAGATCGCCACCTCCCTCAAGCTCTCCCGGCAGACGGTCGACTACCACCTCAGCCGCCTGCGCGAACTCCTCGGCGCGGCCACCCGGCCCGCCCTGGTCGCCCGCGCCTACGTCCTCGGCATCCTCGCCCCGCACGCCTGGCCCCCGCGCTCGGCCACCGCCACCCACCCGCTCAGCTCCACCTGAACCACCGGGCCGTACCGCCTCCCGGACGGCCGCGCTCGCCCCGGTACCCGTAGGCTGCTGCCGGTTTCCGCCGTCATCCGCCGTCCTGTGCCCGGGAGTTCCTGTGCGCCAGCCCTCTGCCCGGTCCCGGCTCACCCGCACCCTGGCCGGTACGGCGGCGGCGGTACTGCTCGCCGCCTGCGCGCCCGGTGCCGGTACGGAGGAGGAGTCCGCGCCCGCCCTGCCGCCGCGCAACGCGGGCCTCGACTACCAGTTGGGCGGCGCCTATCCGCCCCCCGAGGGTGTCGGGATCGTCGTCCGCGACCACACCGCGCGCCCCGCGAAGGGCCGGTACAGCATCTGCTACGTCAACGCCTTCCAGGCACAGGAGGGCGCCGAGTCCGCCTGGGACGAGGACCTGCTCCTGCGGGACGCGAAGGGCGGGATCGTCTACGACGGCCCCTGGAACGAGGCGGTGCTCGACATCCGCACCGCCGAGAAGCGCGAGCGCATCGCCGCGAAGGTGAACGGCTGGATCGACACCTGCGCGCGCAAGGGCTTCCAGGCCGTGGAGCCGGACAACTACGACACCTTCGACCGCTTCGGCGCCTATCTGAGCGCCGGGGACGCGAAGGCCCTGATCACCCTGGTCTCCGCCCACGCCCACGAGCGGGGCCTGGCCGTGGCCCAGAAGAACACCGCGGAGCTGGCACCCGAACGGGAGCGCACCGGCCTGGACTTCGCCGTCGCCGAGGAGTGCGGCGCCCACCGGGAGTGCGGCGCCTACGCCGAGGCCTTCGACGACCGGGTCCTGGTGGTCGAGTACGAGAAGGCGGGCCTCCGCCGGGCCTGCGCCGGGTGGCGGGACCGGCTGAGCATCGTCCTGCGCGACCCGGACGTCTCGCCCGCCGGGGACCCGGGGTACGTACGCGAGACCTGCTGAGGGCGGGGCGGGGACAGGGTCCGAGTGGGGGGCGGGGGCGGGCCCGAGCGGGAGGCGGCGCTGCTGCCCCACCGCGGCGATGCTGCCTCACCGCGGCGATGCTGTCGCCCCACGACGGCGGCGCTGTTGACCCGTCGCGCGGACCCGGCCTACATTTAAGTTGTTCCTTAATTAAGGAGATGCCGAAGTGCAGGACCCGTCCAGAGCCCTCGACCTCGTCTTCGGCGCGCTGGCCGATCCGAGTCGGCGCGCGATGCTGGAGCGGCTGAGCCAAGGCCCCGCCACCGCCGGGGAGTTGGCCGAGCCGCTGACGATCAGCCGACCGGCGGTCTCCCAGCATCTGAAGGTCCTGGAGGCCGCGGGGCTCGTGGTCCGCACCCGGCAGGCGCAGTGGCGCACCTGCACCCTGCGCACCGAACCGCTCGACGAGGTCTCCGCGTGGCTGGAGCGCCAGCGCACCGCCTGGCAGCAGAGCTTCGACGCGCTGGAGGACCGGCTGCGCGAAAGGCAGCGCGAGCGGGACACCCGAGCCTCCCGCGGACCACGCGGACGGCACGAGGAAGGGAAGGCCGAGCGATGACCGGGAACCCGAAGGAGACGGACCTCTCGCGGGGCTTCAGCATCACCAGGGTGCTGGACGCGCCGCGCCCCCTCGTCTGGCAGGCCTGGACCGACCCCGAGGAGCTGGCCCACTGGTTCCACCCCCGCGGCATGACCTCCCCGCGCGAGGACATCCACGTCGATCTGCGGGTCGGCGGCCGGTACGGCTACGTGATGGTCGCGGACGGCACCGGCGAGCGGGTGCCCACCGGGGGCGTCTACCTGGAGATCGAGGAGCCCGAACGCCTGGTCTTCACCTGGGCCGCGCCCGAGGACCCGGTCGAGGACTCCCCCGTGATCACCGTGGTGCTGGCCGAGATCGGCGGGAAGACGGAGCTGACCTTCCGCCTCCAGGGCATCGCGGGGCACCCGGGCGACGGCTTCGTATACGACGGCTGGATCGAGGCCCTCGACCAGCTCACCGGGGCCTTGGCCGGGCACGGCGGGTAGCCGGGGACGCGGCGGGTCACCGGACACGACGGGCAGTCGAAGGCGGCGGGTGACCGGACACGACGGATGACCGGACACGACGGGTAGCCGGGCACGGCAGGCAGCCGAACGCGACGTATGACCGGACACCCCGGGACCCCGCGCCTCAACCCTCCGCGGGCCCGAAGCGGCGCCGGTAGGCGGAGGGGCTGATGCCGGTCGCGCGGCGCAGTTGCAGGCGCAGGTTGGCGGCGGTGCCGAGGCCGCTGCGGCGGGCGACCACCTCGAAGCGGGACTCGCCGCCTTCGATCAACCGGCAGGCCAGGGTGAGGCGTTCGGCGGTCAGCCAGGCCAGCGGAGTGGTGCCCAGCTGGGCCTGGAAGCGGCGGTGCAGGGTGGCCGGGCTGATCGCCGCCCGCGCCGCGAGGGCGGCGACGGTGAGCGGGGAGTCCAGCCGCTCCTGGGCCCAGCTGAGCACGGAGGCCAGGGACCGGTCCGGCGGCTCGGGGATCGGGCGCTCCACGAACTGCCGCTGCCCGCCGTCCCGGTGGGCGGCGAACACCAGCCGCCGGCTCACCGCGCCCGCGATCTCGGCCCCGTGGTCCCGGCGGACCACATGCAGCCCGAGGTCGAGCGCCGCCGCGCTCCCGGCGGCGGTCAGGATGTCCCCGTCGTCCACGAAGAGCACATCGGACTCCAGCCGCACGGCGGGGAACCGCGCCCGGAAGGAGTCCGCCCACTGCCAGTGCGCGGTGGCCCGCCGCCCGTCCAGGACCCCTGCCTCTGCCAGAGTGAAGGCACCGCTGCAGAGGCCGATCAGGCGTGCGCCCCGGGCGTGGGCCCGCCGCACCGCGTCCAGGACGGCGGGGCGGCGCGGCACCTCGATGTCGGGGCGGTTGGGCACGATCAGGGTGTCGGCGTGCTCGGCCGCCGCCAGCGGGGCGACCCCGGTGAGCGTGAAGAAGCCGTCCCGCATCAGGGTGCGGGGCCGCGGGGAGCAGAGCGTGAAGTCGTACAGCTCGCGGCCGAGTTCGGGTCTGCGCAGGCCGAACACCTCGGTGGCGCAGCCGAGTTCGAAGGGGTTGGAATTCTCGTCCACGATCACCACGACCCGGTGCGCGCCCGCCGCGAACACCGCCCGGTCCTCGGCCGGCGACCGCAACTCCGACCACACCCGTGCCCGCGACTGCGACTGCGACTGCGACTGCGACTGCGAGGATTCTTTCGCCATATGCGATTCCTAGCACTCGCACCGGCGAAGCGGAACGGCCGAGGATGAGCCCATGAGCAAGGACCCGATCAAGAAACCGAGCAAGAAACTGAGCAAGGAACCGGTCAAGGACCCGATCAAGGAGCCGGGCGAGGAATCCCTGAGCGGCGCACGCCGGAGCGCGGAACGCCAGGGCGGCGAGCCGATCGCCCTCGCCGAGGCGCTGGCCTCCTTCGACGCGCTGTGGAGCCCCCGGGTGGTCACCCGCGTCAACGACTACGACGTACGTCTCGCCAAGGTCGAGGGCGAGCACCTCTGGCACGTCCACGAGGACACCGACGAGTTCTTCCTCGTCCTCGGCGGAGAGCTGCGCATCGGGCTGCGGGAGCCCGCCGGGGAGCGCACGGTACGGCTGCCGCGGGGCTCGGTCTTCACCGTCCCGCGCGGCACCGAGCACAGGCCCGCCGCCCCGTCCGGCGCCACCCTGCTGCTCTTCGAGCCCACCGGGACGTCCAGCGTGGGCGACCGGCACGAGGAGGTCCCGGACCACGTGGACGCGACGACCGGGCACCCGCTCGCGCCGTGACGCCGGGGGGTGGGGGCTGCCGCCGGGCCAGGCGCTCCCCCACCGCCCGACCTCGGTAAGCACCTGATCAGACCGCCTTTAGGCGGCCTTCCCAGACTCGGGAGCACCACGGCGCGGGGCCGCCGAGTACCCGGCGGTCAACGGCAAACTCACCCTGGACGCGCGGCAGTTCGAACGCCGACGGGTGCGCTCCGCCGTACTGCCTTTGCTCGAGAGAGTCGCAACTCGACGAGTTCCAGCGCCAGGTAGACCACTTTCCGGACAGCGACTCCGAGCGGATGCCGGAGTCCGCGGGCCTGCGCAAGCTGCACCGGCTGGCCGCTGTCCAGGGCCGACCGCCTTCCGCCGCGCCGTGGGCCCACTAGAGGCGCGCGGAAAGGCTCGGCATCTACGAAGCGGATGCGCACCGGCGCTGCTGGTGCGCCCCGACGGCCACATCGCCTGGGCGGGCGAGCCGGACCGGGACGCCGAGGGGCTGCACGCGGCGCTGACCCACTGGTTCGGCGCGCCCGCGGCCTGAGCGGACGGGGTGATGAGGCGGCGGTCCGGCACGGGCTGACGCCGCCTCATCTCCCGCCGTACGAAAGCCGTTTCAGGCCGGGGGACGGCCGCGATTGAAAAACGTAGGTACCCTCCGTATCGTAAACAGAGCCACCCTCCGTTTAGGTGGCCGCCGCGGGCGTCCGCCGTGTGACGACGCCTGCCCGTGTTGTCCCCGCGCCCGGAAAATCTCCCCCTGGAGGAACCATGTCGGCTCAGTCGACAGTGGGCAGTCCGGTCGGCTCCGGAGCCGCCGAAGCCCCCCGCAACCATCAAGGCCTCGCGCTCACCGTCATCCTCGCCTGCCAGCTGATGGTGATCCTGGACGCGACGATCGTGAACATCGCGCTCCCCGACATCCAGGGCGACCTGCACTTCTCGCCGACCAACCTGGCCTGGATCGTCAACGCCTACACCCTGGCCTTCGGCGGCCTGCTGCTGCTCGGCGGCCGGACCGGCGACATCCTCGGCCGCCGCAAGGTCTTCACCGCCGGCATCGCCGTCTTCACCGTCGCCTCGCTGCTCGGCGGCTTCGCCACCAACGACACCTGGCTGCTCGCCGCCCGCGCGCTCCAGGGCGTGGGGGCCGCCTTCGCGGCGCCGAGCACGCTGGCGCTGCTGAACACCAACTTCGAGGGCGAGGCGCGCACCAAGGCGCTGTCGATCTACTCGGCGGTCTCCGGCGCGGGCATGGCCTTCGGCCTGATCGTGGGCGGTCTGCTCACCGACTGGCTGTCCTGGCGCTCGGTGCTCTTCATCAACGTCCCGATCGGCCTCGGCATCCTGGTCCTCGCCCCGCTGTACGTGCGCCAGCCCGAGCGCCACCCCGGCCGCTTCGACATCGGCGGCGCGCTGACCTCCACCCTCGGCATGGGCTCCCTGGTGTACGGCTTCATCCGCGCCTCCGAGGACGGCTGGGGCGACGGCGGGACCCTCGGCTCCTTCGCGGCGGCGGTGGTGCTGCTCGCGGCCTTCCTGGTCATCGAGACCCGCGCCGAGCAGCCGATCACCCCGCTGAAGCTGCTGCTGCACCGCAACCGGGCCAGCGCCTACACCAACATGCTGCTGCTGCCCGCGACGATGTTCGCGCTCTTCTTCTTCCTCACCCAGTTCCTCCAGAACGTCCTGGACTACAACGCCGTCCAGACCGGCTTCGCCTTCCTGCCGATGGCCCTGACCCAGTTCGGCATGGCCCGGCTCTCCCCGAAGCTGCTGCCCAAGTTCGGCCCCAAGCCGCTGCTCGTCACCGGTGGCGTGCTGGTCACCGCGGGCATCGTCTGGCTCACCCAGATCGACGCGGGCAGCAGCTACGCCGCCGCGGTCGTCGGGCCGATGCTGCTCTTCGGCACCGGTTCCGGTCTGAGCTTCCTGCCGCTGAACATGATCATCCTCTCCGAGGTCAAGCCGCAGGACGCGGGTGCCGCCTCCGGCCTGCTCCAGGCGATGCAGCAGATCGGCGCGACGCTCGGCCTGGCCATCCTGGTCAACCTGTTCGAGACGGCGCGCAAGGACGCGACGCCGCCCGCCGGTTCCAGCGCGGACCAGGCAGCACACCACGTCCTCAGCGAGGGCATCGCTTCCGCGGCGGTCGGCGGCGCCGCCTTCGCGATCGCGGCGCTCCTCATCTCGCTGTTCGCCGTGAAGATGCCCAAG
Organism: Streptomyces sp. SCSIO ZS0520; assembly: GCF_025643355.1. Taxonomy (NCBI): domain Bacteria; kingdom Bacillati; phylum Actinomycetota; class Actinomycetes; order Kitasatosporales; family Streptomycetaceae; genus Streptomyces; species Streptomyces sp. SCSIO ZS0520. The sequence goes on from NZ_CP092644.1 coordinate 2,178,764, forward strand.
CCGCCCGCCAAGCCGGCCGCCTGAGCCGCCAGGCGCCCAACGATCGGAAGCGAGCGAGAGCATGTCCGAAACTCGGCCGGCAACGGTGCCGGTGTCCGTACTGGACTTCTGTCCGGTGGTCAGCGGCTCGGATCCGGGCCAGGCCCTGCGTGACACCGTCACCATCGCCCAGCGCGTCGACCGACTGGGCTATGTGCGCTACTGGATGGCGGAGCACCACAACGCTCCCAACATCGCCAGCTGCGCACCGCCCATCCTCATCGACCGGATAGCCGCCGCGACCCGCGATCTGCGGGTGGGCTCGGGCGGGGTGATGCTGCCCAACCACTCGCCGCTGGTGGTCGCGGAGCAGTTCGGCACGCTCGAAGCCCTGCACCCCGGGCGGATCGACATGGGGATCGGCCGCGCCGCGGGCACCGACCCCGTCACCGCCCGGGCGCTGCGGCGCTCGCTGGGCGCCGACGACTTCGGCGAGCGCCTTGCCGAACTGGTCGGCTACTTCGCCCAGTCGCCGCAGGGGGCGCCCTCGCTCCCGGTCAGCGCGACGCCGGCCCTCGGCAACCGTCCGCCGCTGTGGCTGCTGGGCTCCAGCAGCAACAGCGCGCGGATGGCGGCGACGCTCGGGCTGCCGTTCGCCTTCGCGCACCACTTCAGCGCCGAGAACACGGTGCCCGCGCTGCGCACCTACCGCGAGCACTTCCAGCCCTCGGCGGCCCTGGAGCGGCCGCACGCGATCGTCGCGGCGATCGTCATCGCCGCCGACACCGACGAGCGCGCCGAGTACCTCGCGGGCCCGATGGCCCTGTCCTCCCTGCTCCAGCGCACCACCGGCATAACGGGCCCGTACCCGAGCCCCGAGGAGGCGCGGGCGCATCCGTACAGCCCGCAGGAGGCGCACTACGTACGGGAGCGTGTCCAGGCGCACCTGGTCGGCGGTCCGGAGACGCTGCGCGAGAAGATCGCCGCGTTCCTGGAGCGCACCGGGGCCGACGAGCTGATGTCGCTGACGCTGGTGCACGGGGTCGAGGACCGCATCCGGTCCTTCGAGATCCTCGCCGAGACCGCCGCGCGGCTCAGCCCCCGCACCGCGGGCCGGCCCACCTCCGGCTGAGGCACAGGCCGCCGGACCCGGCTCTCCCCCGACCGGGTCCGGCTCCGCCGTCTCCCGCGCGCCCGGGAGCGCACCTCCGCGCCCCCGTCCACGCGCCGGTCGGGCCGCGCGCCGGTCAGACCTCGCGCGGCACCAGCCCCCACAGGGCCAGCTCCAGCATCCGGTGCGTACGGTCCTGTCCGGCCGGGGAGCGGCGGGCCGCCCAGGCGAGTCCGTTGACCAGGCTGAGCAGTTCGCCGATCTCCACGTCGGGCCGGACCGCCTTGCTCTCCTGGGCCCGGACGAGCAGCGCCTCCCCCGCGCTGAGCATGCGGGTGTGGCAGTCGCTCGGGCTGGAGGCGGCGTCGTCGAGCATGGTGGTCATCAGCGAACCGGCCAGGCCCTGGTAGGTCGTCGCGTGCTGGGCGGTGGCCCGCAGCCAGTCCATCAGGGCCTCGCCGGGCGCCGGGGAGTCGAGGAGCGCGCGGGCCTGCTCCTGGAGGCCGACGACGGACTCGTGGAAGACGGCCTCCAGGAGGTCGTTGCGGGTCGGGAAGTGCCGGTAGAGCGTGCCGATGCCGAGACCCGCCCGCCGGGCGATGTCCTCCAGGGACGCCTCCGTGCCGTGTTCCGCGAACGCCGCTCTCGCCGCGTCGAGCAGCCGCGTGTAGTTGCGGCGCGCGTCGGCGCGCATGGGACGCCGTACGGCGGACGTTTCGGTCGCGTCCATGGGTACTCCCTGCCTTCGCGGCCGGGCCCTGTTCGCCCGGACTTTCCTGCACCAAACGGAGACACCCTCAGCTTACGTCCTCCCTTAAGGCACCGCTAAGTACCGCCTCAGCGCCGGCCGGGATCCTGCGCAGGAGTCCGCCGTCCACCCGCCCTGACAGGCGAAAGGTCTACCGCTATGACACCAAATCGCCCCTCAAAGAGCGAGGCAGTTCGACCGGAAGGCGACGGACAACGCAACTGCCCCCAGAAACAAGGAAGTTGGGAGGGCGGACACGCGGCAGGGCCTCAGCCCCGCTCCGGTGCCACGCCCTCCCGGACATCACACTCTCCGGGACATCACGCCTTCTTGGGCGTCACGATCTTCTCGAAGCCCTCGCTCTGCTCCCAGCGGAGGTAGTAGAGCCCGGCGTCGCTGTCGTAGACGAAGAGGACCCGGCTGCCGTCGTCGTTCAGGGAGGTGTCGCCCCAGCCGTCGAAGTCCTTGGTGATGTCGATGTCCCAGTCGGTCAGCTCGCCGGTGCCGACGCCCGCCACGGACTCGGTCGGAGGCTCGCCGTCGGAGCAGTAGAGACCGAAGTCGGCGATGAGCGAGACCGTGCCGTTGACCTCGGCGAGGTCGACGCCCTGGCAGAGGTCGGTCTTGGTCTTGTAGAGCGTGTGCCAGGCGCTCCACTTCGTGGCGCCGGCGGCCTGGTGGCGCTCCTGGACGCCGGTGCCCTTGACCAGGCGCACGGTGACCTTGCGGCCGTCGCCGAGCGTCAGCGTGGACTGGTAGTCGTCCTGGGCGCGCGGCCCGGGCCGGCTGTCGGAGGCGCCGCCGTCCTCGCCGGAGGGGTCGGCCCCCACGCCCTGGGCGGTGCCGTATCCGGCCGCCAGCAGCCCTGCCGCCGCCACGGAGGCGAGCGCGGCCCGGTGCGCCTTGCGCAGTCCCACGATGGATTCCTCTCTGCCTGCTGCCGGAGCACGCCGTGCGGCGCGCCCCGTCTTCTCCCGGGGCGCCGGTACGTCCGACACCCCTTCAGGGAGAGGAGACGTACCGCACAGGCGGCCGGTTCCTCATCCCCCGTGTCCGCGCAGAGGGCGAGAACCGGCCAGCGAGCAAACCCTTGCGAATGGTATGGAAGCGATATCAAACGGACGGTCGATATCAGAAGCGCATAAGCCTAGGATAAATATGTCGAACGCACGCGGATCAATCGACCTGAGGACGTGATTGGCGTGGCTGCTTCCACCACACCCGACATCCATCAGCACCCGGACATCATCGATCTCAAGGCCCGCTCCGAAGCCGCGGCCGCCTCGCCCGCCTCCCAGGCCGCCGAGGCACTGTGCCTGCTGGCCGGCCTCTTCCTCGCGGCCTCGCCGTGGATCGTGGGCTTCAGCGGACTGACCGCCCTGACGATCACCAATCTGATCGCCGGCCTGGCCTTCGCCTTCCTGTCCATGGGCATGGGCAACGTCTACGAACGCACGCACAGCATGAGCTGGGCGGCGGCCGGGATCGGTGTCTGGACGATCCTGGCACCGTGGGTGATCTCCGGCGACATGTCGACGACCAGGACCGTCCTCTGCAATGTGATCACCGGCGGCGTCATGTGCCTGGCCGCCCTGGCGACCGCGGGCCTGGCCTTCGGAGGAGGGCGCAAGCGGTAACACGGCGCGAAACGGCGCACCGGTACGCACCGGGAGCCCACCCGGCGTACGGGCGGGACGGTCAGTGCGGGCGGAGTCACGGAGTAAGCAGCGTTCCTCCGCCCGCACCGGCCCGGCTCCTCGCTCGGAGCCCGGGCCCCGCTCGCTCAGAGTCCGGCCGCCAGCCTCCCCGCCAGCACCCGCGTGAAGCGGGCCGGGTCCTTGAGTTCGCCGCCCTCGGCGAGGAGGGCCATGCCGTGCAGGAGTTCCGCGGTCTCCGGGAGGGCGCCGTCCAGCGGGTCCTTGGCGTGGGAGGCGCGCAGGGCGGTGACCAGGGGGTGGGTGGGGTTGAGTTCCAGGATGCGCTTGATGCGCGGGATCTCCTGGCCCATGGCCCGGTACATCTTCTCCAGGGTGGGGGTGACATCGTCGGAGTCGCCGACGATGCACGCCGGTGAGGTGGTCAGCCGGGAGGAGAGGCGGACCTCCTTCACGTCCTCCGCGAGGGCGGAGGTCATCCAGGAGAGCAGACCGGCGAAGTCCTTCTCCTGCTGGGCGCGCTCCGGGTCCTCCTCCTTGTCGTCCTTCTCGGAGTCGAGGTCGACCTGCCCCTTGGCGATGGACTTGAGGGCGGTGCCGTCGAACTCGCGGACCTGCTCCACCCAGACCTCGTCGACCGGGTCGGTGAGCAGCAGCACCTCCAGGCCCTTGTCGCGGAAGGCCTCCATGTGCGGGGAGTTCTCCAGGAGGGAGCGGGACTCGCCGGTCAGGTAGTAGATGTGCTCCTGGCCCTCCTGCATCCGGGAGACGTAGTCGCGCAGGCTGGTCTGCTGCTCCGGGTCGTGGGTGGAGGGGAAGGAGCAGATGTCGAGGATGGCCTCGCGGTTGTCGTAGTCGCTGAGCAGGCCCTCCTTGACCGCGCGGCCGAACTCGCCCCAGAAGGTGCGGTAGCGGTCGGCGTCCTTGGTGCGCATCGACTTGACCGTGGAGAGCACCTTCTTGACCAGGCGCCGGTGCATGAGCTGGATCTGGCGGTCCTGCTGGAGGTTCTCCCGGGAGACGTTCAGGGAGAGGTCCTGCGCGTCCACGACGCCCTTGACGAAGCGCAGGTAGTCCGGGAGCAGCGACTCGCAGTCGTCCATGATGAAGACGCGCTTGACGTAGAGGTGCACTCCGCGCCGGGCGCCCTGCTGGAAGAGGTCGAGGGGCGCCCGGGAGGGGATGAACAGGAGCGCCTGGTACTCGAAGGTGCCCTCGGCCCGGGTGTGGAGGGTCTCCAGCGGGTCGTTCCAGTCGTGGCTGACGTGCTTGTAGAACTCCTGGTACTCCTCCTCCTTGATCTCCTCCGGGGAGCGCGCCCAGAGCGCCTTCATCGAGTTGACGGTGTCGGTGACCTGCTTGGTCTCGCCGTCCTCGGTGCGCTCGGTGGCCAGCCGGATGGGCCAGGGGATGAAGTCCGAGTGCTGGCGGACGATCTCGCGGATCTTGTGCTCGGCGGAGTAGTCGAAGAGCGCGTCCTCGGTGTCCTCCGGCTTGAGGTGCAGGGTGACCGAGGTGCCCTGCGGGGCGTCCTCCACCGGCTGCAGCGTGTACGTGCCCTCGCCGCTGGACTCCCAGCGGGTGCCCGTGCTCTCTCCGGCCCGCCGGGTCACCAGGGTGACCTTGTCGGCGACCATGAAGCTGGAGTAGAAGCCGACGCCGAAGTTGCCGATGAGGCGGGCGGAGGCGGCGCCGTCCTTGGACTCCTGGGCCTCCTTCAGCTTGCGCGCGAACTCGGCCGTGCCGGACTTGGCGATGGTGCCGATCAGCTGCACCACCTCCTCGCGGGACATGCCGATGCCGTTGTCGCGCACGGTGAGGGTCCGCTGCCCGGGGTCGGCCTCCAGGGCGATGTGGAGGTCGGAGGTGTCCGCGTCGAGGTCGCTGTCGCGGAGCGATTCCAGACGCAGTTTGTCCAGGGCGTCCGAGGAGTTGGAGATCAACTCCCTCAGGAAAATATCCTTGTTCGAGTAGATCGAGTGCACCACCAGCTGGAGAAGCTGGCGGGACTCGGCCTGGAACTCGTACGTCTCGACCTGCTCGGTCTGGTCGGCCTGGCTGTTCACGGCACTCCTCGCGAAGAGAACTCACTCATCCCGGTACGCCGCTGCCACCGGCGCACCGTCCCCGTGCGGGTGCTCGCCGAGCCGGTCCCACCGGCCGCTCCCCCGGCTGTCCCGCGAAGGGGGACGGCGGAGCGCGCAGCAGGGCTGCACCTGCGGCTCAGATTTTGCCGGGTGGGACGGGGAAATCTCCAGTCAGGCCCGCAGCGGTGGCGCACCGCACACGCCCCGGCGCGCCCGGCCCGCCCGCACCCCGGCCCCAACTCCCCTCTACACTGCGGCGGATGACGAGCAACGTGACGTGTACACAGTGCGGGACGCCCGGCCTCGCGCCCGGTTTCATCGAGGACGCCGGCGAACACTCCCGCGGGTACGCGCGCTGGATCGCGGGCCCCCTGGAGCGCGGCCTCCTCGGCGGCGCCAAGCGCCTGGGCCGCGAACGCCATCAGATCGACGCCTACCGCTGCCCCAAGTGCGGCCACCTGGAGCTGTTCGCGGTCCAGGAGTAGACGGGGGGGGACGGGGGACGGGGGCCGAGCCCGGAGCGGCATCTGCCGCGGGGCGGGAGCGGGGCCCATGAGCGGGCAACTCCCCTTCCCCACCCGCCACTTGGCTCGCGCCCTCCCTCCCTCCCCTCGCCGGGAGCCGCCTCACCTCTTGGCGTACTGCCGATGGGTCAGCGAGGCGAGTACGCCCGCGATCTTCACCTCGACCTCGACCTGCCCGACCGTCCACTTGGTGCTGGTGCCGTCCGGGGCGCCGAGTTCCTCCAGGACGGCCACCGCCAGCCGGTCCCGGTGGGCCGGTTCCGGGTAGAAGGCGACCAGGTACAGCTCCTCACGGCCGTTGAAGCCGTACTGGACGTCCATCTCCACCCCGCAGAAGGACTCCGGGCCCTCCCCGGTCACCCACCAGTCGCCGTTCTGCTGCCCGCCCCGCGGGAAGAGCGCCTCGAAGTCCTCCAGGGTGGCGCCCCAGGGCAGGCCGTTCCAGCCGCGGGCCAGCAGTTCCCGGGTCGTCGCGGGGCGCCGGTCGCGGGGGCGTTCGGGGCGCGAACCGGTGGCCTCGGTGCGGCGGAAGCGGGGCAGGACCCGGCCCAGTCCCCGGCGTTCGCGGGCCGGCGGCTCCGGGGCGGTTTCCGGCGCCGGGGCCTCCGCGCGGCGGGTGGGGGCGGGCGGCTCCGGGGGCCGGGTGGGCGCCGCCTCGCCGGGCAGCCGGGCGGCGTCGGCCATCGCGGCGACCATCGGCGGCAGCCAGTCCCCGGCCTCCCCGGCCGTGTCCTGCGCCGCGCACTCCCGGAGGATCGCGGCGACCTCGGGGCGGCGGTCCGGGTCCTTGTCCAGGCAGGCGGCGATCAGGCTCCGCAACTCCGCTGGTACCGCCGCGAGTTCGGGCTCCTCGTGGACGATGCGGTAGAGCACGGCGGAGGGGTGCCCCTCGCCGAAGGGGGCCGCGCCGGTGGCCGCGAAGGCGAGTACCCCGCCGAGCGCGAAGACATCGGCGGCGGGACCGGTCTCCCGGGCGCCCCTGGCCTGTTCCGGCGACATGAAGGCGGGGGTGCCCGCGAGCACTCCGGTCGCGGTGTGCGAGGTGGCCTCCAGGGCGCGGGCGATGCCGAAGTCGATGACGCGGGGCCCGTCGGCGGCGAGCAGCACATTGGCCGGCTTCAGATCCCGGTGGACCAGTGCGCAGCCGTGGATCGCGGCGAGCCCCTCGGCGAGCCCGGCGCCGAGGACCCGCACCGCCTCGGCGGGCAGGGCCCCGTAGGCGCCGACCGCGGTGGCGAGCGAGGGGCCCGGTACGTACGCGGTCACCAGCCAGGGGCGGGCGGCCTCCGGGTCGGCGTCCACGACCTGGGCGGTGAAGAAGCCGCCGACCCGGCGCGCGGCCGCCACCTCGACGGCGAAGCCCCGGCGGAAGGCCTCGTCGTGCCCGTACTCGGCGCGTACCAGTTTCACCGCGACCGGGCGGCCGCCCGCGGAGCGGCCGAGGAACACCTCTCCCATCCCGCCCGCGCCGAGGCGGCTCACCAGCCGGTAGCCGCCGACTCGTTCCGGGTCCTCGGGCCGCAGTGGCTCCACCGGTGGTCCCCCTCGTCACTCGGGCTGCCTCGCGCGGCCGGGCGGGTGCCCGCCGCCTCGGGGGCGTCCCCGCCCCCGTGACACTGGTACCCGACGAGCGGCGCGCGCCTGCGGTTCCCGGGGCCCCGGCCGCGGCGCGCTCCCCGGCGATCAGCCCGCGGCGGCCCCGGTGCGGCACTCCGGGTGGCCCCAGCCGTCGTCGTTCCTGGCGATCAGTTCGCCGGCCGGGTAGGGGCGCCCGCAGCGGCAGCGGCCCGGGAACTTCGCCTTCAGGGTGCGGGCGGCGCCGCCCTTGGCGGTGCGGCGGGCGCCGCCTGCCGCCTTGCCGGTGCCGCGCGCCTTGCCGCCCGCCGGGGCCGCCTTGGGGGTGGCCGGGGGTTCGGCGGAGCCCTGGTCGCTGCCGAGGGGTTCCTGGAGCTGGGCGGCCTGGCTGGCCGCGCGGTCGGCGAGGTCGTTGAGCGGGTCGCCGTCGACCTGGTGCGCGGGCACGTAGCGGAACTCCACCGTGCGGCCCTCGAGGAGGCGGTCGATGCTCTCGACCAGTTCCTGGTTGGCGACCGGCTTGCCGGAGGCGGTCTTCCAGCCCTTGCGCTTCCAGCCGGGCAGCCAGGTGGTGACCGCCTTCATCGCGTACTGCGAGTCCATCCGGATCTCTGCCTCCACCGCGGGGTCCAGCTGGGTCAACAGCTGTTCCAGGGCGGTGAGTTCGGCGACGTTGTTGGTGGCCGTGCCCAGCGGGCCCGCCTCCCAGCGGGCCGGTACCTCCTCGGCGTCGGCGATGACCCAGGCCCAGCCCGCTGGTCCCGGATTCCCCTTCGATGCCCCGTCGCACGCGGCGATCACTCGTTGTGCCATGCCCCGATCATCTCAGCCCCGGCGGGCCCGCCGGTCCGGCACCCGGCACCGGGGCCGCCGCGGCAATCGGCAATCCCCCGCCGCGGCGCCTATATACCGTACGGCCGCACCTCGCAGGCGTATTGCGGTTTTTTTATCAAGGGGACCGGGGGGTGAGGGCATATGCCCGCGCTTTGTCCGGCGGTTTTGTCCGGCAGGAGTTCCGTGTCGGCGGATGCTTCGGTACTGCCGGAGATCACGCCGGAGATCACCGCGGGAGCCCGGTGAGCAGGCCCGCGGTCCGGGTCGGCCGCCGAATCGTGGACGGCGGCGGCGCACCGCCACGGAAAGTCCGCGAGACCGCTGCGCGCAATTCACGGAACCCGGCCCAGGGAAGTGCACAACACCCCCTGACTTCCTCTTAGATCACCAGTAGTGTGTGAGCCGCTACCGCCGAGCACGAATTGCGAGGGGTGGAATCCGGCTGGCCGGAATGGCGGTTGTCCGGCGTGCAAAGTACACGGAAACGGGGGAGAGCGCGTGACGGTGGAATCGTTCGCCGGCCAGTACGTATGGCATCCGGCGGCCGACGACCGGCAGCTGGCGCGCGCCTGCGTGGATGTCAGGGCAGGGCGCTACCTCAGCGCCCAGGAGGTCTTACGCGATTCCCGGCAGGACTTCGAGCTGCGGGCCCACCGCTCCCTGGTCCTCGCCTCCGAGGCCGCCGACTCCGACCTCGCCGAGCGCTGGCTCGACGAGGAGCCGGGGCCCGAGGCGGCGCTGCTCTGGGCGCGGGTGGCGATGCTGCGCGCGCTGCGGATGGCGGGCACCGAGGACGGGCGCACCGGCCAGCTGACCCGGATCGCCTTCACCGCCTGCGAGCGGGCGGCCGTGATGTTCCCGGCCGACCCCACGCCCTGGGTGGCGCAGCTGGCCCTCGCCCGGCTCGACGGGATGCGGGACCCGGCGCCCGAGGGGCTGATGACCGGACCGCCGGGACCCTGGCGCCTCTTCGTACGGATCCTGCGCCTGGACCCCTGGCACCGCGAGGCCCACCACCGGCTGCTCTCCTACTACTTCGCCCGCAACGGCGGTTCGGCGAGCGCCCGTTGGGACGTGGCCACCTTCCTCAGCCACCGGGCGCCCGCCACCTCGCCGCTGCGGCTGCTGCCCCTTGTGGCGCTGGTCGAGGACTACGACCCGACGGTGCCGCTTTCGCTGAAGGTGTGGGAGCAGCCGCAGTGGCGCAAGACCGCGCTGAGCATCTACCACACCTGGTTCCCGCAGGTCACCGACGCCCGCTTCACGCCGGTGCTCGACCTCAGCTACCTCGCCCAGGCCCTCTTCCTGGCCCGGTGCGAATTCGAGGCGCGGGCCGTCTTCACCGCGATGGGCCCCTACGCCTCCCGGATGCCGTGGCACGCCTTCGGCGAGCCCGCGGAGCAGCTGAGCCGGGCCAGACGGCTGTGCGGACTGCCCGTACCCGCTCCGTCCTGAGGAGGTCCCACTCCCCCGGCGGGCCGCCGACCGCGTTGTCCCGCCGGGCGGTTCCCGTCCCCGTGCTCCCCCAAGTCCCGGAGTCCTCCGGCCCCACCCGGCGACTCCTCCGTCCCCCACCCCCCAGAAAGGTCGCGGCCGTGTCCGAGCGCACCACCCGCCGCACGCAGGCAGCACCCCCCACCGCATCGGCGACCCTCGACGACGATGCGACGCTGCATGCCATGGGATATCCGCGGAAACTCACACGGCGTTTCCGCGCATTCGACAACTTCGCCATCTCCTTCACCATCATCAACATCATCTCCGGCATCTTCTCCTCCTTCGGAATGGGGATGAACGCGGGCGGCCCGCGCATTCTCGTATTCGGCTGGATCGGCGTCTCGGTGATGGTGCTCTTCGTCGGTGCGGCGATGGCGGAAATCGCATCCGCCTATCCGACGAGCGGGGCGCTCTACTTCTCCGCGGGCAAACTCGCGAAGAAGCACAAGGGCGCCTGGTCCTGGTACACGGGCTGGCTCAACTTCGTCGGCCAGATAGGCGGCACCGCGGCCACCGGCTATGCCGCGGCCACCTTCATCCAGGCCTATGTGTCGATGCAGTGGTCCTCGTACCACCCCACGCTCCAGCAGACCGTGCTCATCACCGCGGGCATCCTGGTCGTACAGGCGCTCGCCAACACCTACACCGTGCAGCTGGTGGCGATCCTGAACCGGATCTCGGTGTGGTGGCTGCTCGTCGGCATGGTCATCATCGTGACCACCCTGATCGTGGTCCCCGACCAGCACCAGTCGGCCGGTTTCGTGACGCACTACGCCAACAACACCGGCTTCGAGAACGCGATTTACGCGGGAATGCTGGGCCTGCTCGTCACCAGCTGGACTTTCACCGGCTTCGACGGCAGCTTCCACATGTCCGAGGAGACGGTCAAGGCAACGGTCAACGCCCCCAAGGGAATTGTGCGGGCGATCGGCTATTCCGCGGTGACCGGCCTGCTCCTCATGCTCGCCCTCGTCTACGCGATCCGCGACTACGGCAAGGAGGCGGGCGCCGACGCGCCACCGGTCCAGGTGCTCATCGACGCCCTCGGCACCGGCACCGCGAAAATGCTGCTGCTCATCGTCATCGGCGCGATGCTCTTCTGCGGACTGGCGAACATGACCAGCAACACCCGCCAGATCTTCGCCTTCTCGCGGGACGGCGCCATGCCGGGCTCCCGCCTGTGGCACTCCGTCTCGCCCCGCACCCGCACCCCCGTCAAGGCGGTCTGGCTGGCGGCGGCCTGCTCACTGGTCCTGGTGATCCCGGGCTGGTGGTCCCACGTCGCCTTCTCCGCCGTGGTCAGCGTCAACGTGGTCGGGCTCTTCCTCGCCTACGCGGTGCCGATCTTCCTGCGGCTGCGCCTCGGCGACGCCTTCCAGCCCGGCCCGTGGAACCTGGGCCGCTGGGGGAAGCCGGTGGCCGCGATCGCGGTGCTGTGGATCGTGTTCAGCAGCGTGCTGTTCATGCTGCCGCAGGTCTCCCCGATCGACGCGACCTCCTTCAACTACGCCCCGATCGCCCTGGCCGTGGTCCTCACCATCGCTACCGTGTGGTGGTTCGCCACCGCCCGCAGGCGCTTCCAGGGTCCGGTCAGCTACGGCCGCCCGGACGAGGTCGCCGCCATGGACCTGATCTGAGCAACTGCCCCTCATAGAACCCTGATCCGGGGCGGGCACGGCCGGTCTCCCCGCCGGTCGTGCCCGCCTCCGCGCGAGGACCGCGCCACCGCCCGAAAGGCAGCCCCCATGCAGCCGACGCACCCCGAACTCACCCTCAGCCGCGCCCGTCTCGACGAGTGGCACCAGATCGCCGACTGGGCCGCCGAGGAGCAGTGGAATCCGGGCCTGCGCGATGTGCACGGCTTCCACCCCACCGACCCGGAGGGCTTCTTCGTCGGCAGGAGCGGCGGGCAGCTCGTCTCGGCCGTCTCCGTCGTCAACTACTCCGCGCGCTTCGCCTTCCTCGGCTACTACCTGGTCCACCCCGAGCACCGCGGCCGGGGCCTCGGCCTGCGCACCTGGCGGGGCGCCTTCCCGCACGCGGGCGCGCGCGTGGTCGGCCTCGACGCGGTCCCCGCGCAGACCGCCACCTACCGGCGCTCCGGCTTCCACCCCACCTACGAGAACGTCCGCTACGCGGGGCGCCCGGCACTCTCCGGCACGCCCCACCCGGACGTGCACCCGGTGGGCCCCGAGCACCTGGGCGCCCTCGCCGCCTATGACGCGCGCTGCTTCCCCGCCGAGCGCGCCTCCTTCGTACGGCGCTGGCTCACCGCCGAGGGGCACCACGCCCATGTGCACCTGCGCGAGGGCGAGGTCGCGGGCTACGGGGTGCTGCGCCCGGCCCGCGCGGGCCGCCGGGTGGGACCGCTCTTCGCCGACAGCCGGGAGGGCGCCGAAGCCCTCCTCGACGCCCTCGCCGCCCACCTGGGACCGGAGGAGGAGCTGTGGATCGATGTGCCCGAACCCCGCACCGAGGCCGTGGAGTCGGTGACCGCCCGCGGCCTGACCCCGCGCTCGGTGACCACCCGGATGTACACCGACCCGGCACAACCGCCGCACCTGGAACGGGTCTACGGCGTGACCAGCCTCGAACTGGGCTGAGCTGTGGGGGAGTTCTCGAACCGCCTTGACCCGCAGGGCAGTTGACTCCAGGGCAGTTATGACCGCGGCCGGGTCCCCACCACCACGGTGGCCTGCTCCTCCGCGTCGCTGTGCACCTCGGCCGTGAGCCCGCCCTCGGTGAACAGCCGGGCGGCCCGGGCCGATTGGCGGGCGCCGGTCTCCACCAGGAGGACGCCGCCGGGAGCCAGCCACTCCCGGGCCGAGCCGCTCACCCGGCGCAGCACGTCGAGTCCGTCGCCGCCGCCGTCGAGCGCGGTGAGCGGCTCGTGCTCGCGTGCCTCGGCGGGCAGCAGCGGGACCTCTCCGGAGGGTACGTACGGGACGTTGGCGAGGAGGATGTCGATCCGGCAGCGCAGGGCTCCGGGCAGCGCCTCGTACAGGTCCCCCTGGTGGACGGTGCCGCCCACCGGGGCGAGGTTGCGGCGGGCGCAGTCGACGGCGGCGGCATCGATGTCAGCGGCGTGCAGTGCGGCCGCGCCGAGCGCGGTGGCGAGGGCGAGGCCGAGCGCGCCCGAGCCGCAGCAGAGGTCGGTGACCAGGGCGCCGGGGCGGCCGAGCGCGAGGGCGCGGTCCACCAGGTACTCGCTGCGCCGCCGCGGCACGAAGACCCCGGGCCCGACCGCCACCCGCAGCCCGCGGAACTCGGCCCAGCCCAGGACGTGTTCGAGGGGCAGCCCGGCGATCCGGCGCCGCACCATCGCCTCCAGGGCGGCCGCGTCCGGGGCGGCGGCGGTCAGCAGCGCGGCCTCGTCCTCGGCGAAGACGCAGCCGGAGGCACGGAGACGGGCGACGAGGGCGGGGTCCGGGACGGGCTCACGCTCCGGGACCGGCGGCCGGCTCCGGACGGGCGGTACGGGAGAGGGGTCACCGGGGCCGGGAACGGGGCCGCGGGACGGGGAACCTGACATGAGAAGAGCGGGGCCTTTCGGACGGACGAAGGGCGCTCCCGGGTTCACCCGCGGTGCGGGGATCCCTGTGCCGTCCCGAGGCGCGAGGTCCTGGGGCGTGAGCACCCTGCCTGACGTGCGTTGATGGGGCTCACCTCCTCGGTCGTCGATCGGACGGGCCACAGTAGCAGGAGCCGCCGCGCGGGGCGCACCCCCCAGAGCCCTTGCCCGAGGCGCCCTCCCGGCAACCGTCCGCCGCCTCCTCGAACGCCGTACGAAGGCCGTATCACGGGCCCGGCCGCGCACTGGTTCAACCAATAGGCACCCCCGGGCCCCGATGGCGTATACGTGGAGGAAGTCCCGGGCACTGCCCCGACGGATCCCGGACAGCGGACCGTGAGCGGCAGTGCGCGAGCCGTCAGCACCGAAGGAGTTCGTATGACCCGCTGGGATCGTCTGAACCCGATGAGCCACCCCAACCGCCCGCCGCGTACCGCCGCCGAGCTGGCCGTCGCCGAGGTGGAGGCGGTCGAGGTGGAAGCCGTGGAGTCCCGGGAGGGCGGCTGGTCCCTCCCCGCCCGCGGAGCCGTCCAGGACCTCACCCCGCCGGGCACCGGCACCCCCGAGCGGACCCAGGAGGAAACCGACCCGCGGTGAGCGGAAGCGGTCCCTGACCCGGGCCGCCGCCGGGCACCTCCCGCCCGGCGGCGGCCTTCCGCGTACGGCCACTCGTACCAGCACTCGCACACGCGCCTCCCGCCCCCGGCGGCGGACCCTCGCGCACAGCCGCCACTCGCGTAGGCGCATCCGCTCCGGGCCCCACCATTCGCGTAACGCATCCCGCGTCGGGCCCCACCAGTCGCCTGAGCGCATGCCGCTCCGATCGGCAGCCACGCGCGCAACGCATCCCGCGCCCGATGCGGCTACGAGGCCTTGCGCCGTGAACTCGTCTTCTTCGCCGTCGACTTGGCGGAGGCGGAGGACTTCGCCGGTTGCCGGGCGGCGGACTTCGTGCCGGCCGCGGACTTCGCCGCCGTCTTGCCCGCCGTCTTCTTGGCGCCCTGCCGGGAGGCCGAACTCCCCGACTGGGCGGTCTTCTTGGCCGCGGTGGTACCCGAACCTGCCTTGGCCGTCGACTTCTTGGCGGGCGTCTTCTTCGCCGCCTTCTTCGCGGTGGAGGTGGACTTCTTGCCGCCGACCTCCTTGGGCCGGGCCGGGGCGGACCGCCGGGCGGTGGCGGAGCCCTCGCCGGACTCCCGCGGCAGCCGCCGCACCTCGGCCATCTCGGCCGCGGACCCGCCGCCGCCCTCCCCGCGCGCCTCCTGGGCCGCCCGTACCGAACTCTGCAGCGCCGACATCAGGTCGATGACCTTGCCGCCCTTGCGTTCGGCGGCCGGTGCCGGGGCGAGGGCCTCGCCGCCCGCCTTGGCCGCGATCAGTTCCTCGACGGCCTCCCGGTACTCGTCGTGCAGGCTCGCCAGATCGACCTCGCCGAGGGTGTCCATCAGGGCGTCCGCCAGGTCGAGTTCGGCCTCGCGCACGGTGACCTCGGCGTCCGGGGCGACCCCCTCGGTGGTGCGGATCTCGTCCGGCCACAGCAGCCCGTGCATGGCGATGACGTCGTCGACCACGCGCAGCATCCCGAGCCGCTCGCGGCCCCTCAGGGCGAACTTGGCCACCGCCACCTTGCGGCTGCGCTTCAGCGCCTCGCGCAGCAGGGTGTACGGCTTGGTCGCGGGGGCTCCGTTGGCCGCGAGGTAGTAGGCGGCGTCCATCTGGAGCGGGTCGATCCGGTCGGCCGGGACGAAGGCGACGATCTCGATGGTCTTGGCGGTGCTCAGCGGCAGCGCGGACAGCTCCTCCTCCGAGATCGGGATGATCGAGCCGTCGACGTCCTCGTAGCCCTTGCCGATCTCGGACTGGGTGACCTCGCGGTCCTCCAGCTCGCAGACCTTGCGGTAGCGGATGCGGCCGCCGTCCTCGGTGTGGATCTGCCGGAACGAGACATTGTGGTTCTCGGTGGCGTTCACGACCTTGATCGGGATGCTGACCAGGCCGAAGGAGATGGCGCCGTTCCATATGGATCGCACGATCTGACACCTTTGCTGGAGGGCCCGCCGGGGACCGCGCACCGGTCCCGTACGGGAGTGACCACCCGGGGGGCTTTTCTCCCGCTTCGATGGGCTTGGCTCGGCTTTCGTGGGATTCTCATCGTATGACGCCCATCACGGAGGTGGAGGGGCGACGGCTGGCGCTCAGCAACCTCGACAAGGTCATCTATCCGGCGCGCCACTTCACCAAGGGCGAGGTGGTCCACTACTACGCGAGCGTGGCGGGCTCGCTGCTCGCGCACCTGTACAACCGGCCGGTGTCCTTCCTGCGGTTCCCGGACGGGCCCGAGGGGCAGCGGTTCTTCGCGAAGAACGTGCCGCCGGGTACGCCCTCCTGGATCAGGACCGCCGAGGTGCCGCACTCCGACGGGCCCGCGCGGCAGGTCCTCGTACAGGATCTGGCGACCCTGGTCTGGTCGGCCAATCTGGTGACGGAGTTCCATACGCCCCAGTGGCAGGCGGACGCCCACGGGATCGCCGACCGGCTGGTCCTCGATCTCGACCCCGGGGCGCCCGCGAGCGTCGTGGAGTGCTGCGAGGTAGCGCTCTGGCTGCGCGAGCGGCTTGCCGCCGACGGCATCGAGGCCTTCGCGAAGACCTCCGGGGCCAAGGGCCTGCACCTGCTCGCGCCGATCGAGCCGACCCCCTCGGGCGAGGTCACCGGCTACGCCAAGGGGCTCGCGGTGGAGGCGGAGCAGGCGCTGCCCGGGCTCGTCACGCACCGGATGACCAAGAGCCTGCGGCCGGGCCGGGTGTTCGTGGACTTCAGCCAGAACGCGGCGGCCAAGACCACCGCCACCCCGTACACCCTGCGGGCGCGGCCCGAGCCCTCCGTCTCGGCGCCGGTCACCTGGGAGGAGGTGGCCGACTGCCGGGACGCCGCCCGGCTGCACTTCCTGGCCGACGACATCCCCCCACGGCTCCAGGCCCACGGCGACCTGCTGGCCCCGCTGTTCAACCCGAACCGCGCCCGGCCGCTGCCCTGAGACCGGAGATCCGGGACCCCGCCCCCTCCCGAGCCCCGCGACTCACAACCCACAACCCCGGGAACCCGCAACTCCGGGACCGACAACCTGAGACCCACAATCCGCAATTCACAACCCGCACTCCACGACCCACAGCCCGGGACCGGGTACAGAGACCGGGTACGGACACCGGCTCGCGCGGCACCCGCCCGAGCCCCCACCCACCCCCACGTGAGGAACCCCTTCATGAGCGAGAACGGCAAGGCGCGCCGCACCACGGACGGGCCCACCGAGCCGGGACCGGACCGGGAACCGGCCGCCCCGGCGGACCGGATCGAGCGGGAGGTCCGCATCGCGGCGCCCATCGAGCGGGTCTGGGCGGTGCTCACCGAACCCGGGCACGTCGGCGAGTGGTTCGGGCAGGGGGCGCCCGCCCAGATCGATCTGCGCCCCGGCGGGATCATGCAGGTGGACCACGGGAGCGCCGGGCAGTTCCCGACGAAGATCGTGAAGGTCGATCCCCCGCAGCACTTCGCCTATCTGTGGGCGAGCGGCTATCCGGGCGACATCGCGGTCCCCGGCAACGCCACCCTGGTCGAGTTCACCCTGGCGGCCGAGGGCGAGCGCACCCTGCTCCACCTCACCGAGAGCGGCTTCACCGAGGTGCCGCTGCCGCCGGAACACCCGGAGGCCTCGTACGAGAGCCATGCGGCGGGGTGGAACGAGCTGATCGAGGTCCTGCGGACGTACGCGGAGCGCACCGGGCGGTGAGGGCGGGCCCGACCGGCGGCCGGGGCAGGCGCGGCGGCGGGCCGGGGGATCCGAACCGAGGGCCATGCGGGCGATTTCGGCGGGACGGGGCGCGCGGCAGCGGGGAGGGGAGCGGTCGACCGCAGTTGCCCAGGTGCCCAACTCGCCCTGCCTGAAAGGCGATTGAGCCGCCCTGCCGGTGCGCCACCCCACCCCTGAGTACGCAGAGTGATCTTTTGCGCACATTATGTGGACGTTTTAGTGTGAACCTGCTCATATCACCCTCGAACTCCTTCCTCTGGAGGACACATGTCTGTGCGGTCTCTCGCGCACCGAATCGCCATAACTGCCGCCGCCGGCGCCCTCACGGCCGTCGCCGTGACCGGCTCCGCCTTCGCGGCCGGTGCGGACCCGCAGCCGGTCGGCGAGGACTCGCTGCCGGGCGTCACGAACCAGCTGCCCTCGGACCACACGGCCGAGACGCAGTGGTCGCCGGACTCGCACCGCTACTACAAGGGCCGGGTCATCGCCCGCAGCGGACTGCTGCTGCGCGAGGCCCCCACCCGCAGCAGCGACGTGATCGGCTCCAAGCCCTACGGCGCCTACGTCCACATCTACTGCAAGACCAAGGGCGACAACGTCGACGGCAACTGGCGCTGGTACCTCCTCGCGGACGGCACCTGGGCCTGGGCCTCGGCCCGCTACATCGAGAACATCGGCCCGGCCCCCCGCTGGTGCTGACCCACCCCCACAGAACAGGACATAGCGTCCGGTGCTTGCTACGTTCCCCGGCATGACCGGAACGACGGCGGGCGCGGCCCCCGAGGCCACGCGCCGCCCTCCCCGGGGCCGCGGCACCGAACTCGGTCTGACCGTCCTGGCCGTTCTTCTCCCGGTCTACGGCTACTGCGCCGTGGGCCTGGCGAAGAACGGCACCCTCCCGCCCGGCGCCGCCGGTTACGGCGCCGGGCTCGGTGCGTTCGCCCTCCTCGCCCATCTGGTCGTGCGCCGGCGCGCCCCGTACGCCGATCCGCTGCTGCTGCCGATCGCCGTGCTCCTCAACGGACTCGGCCTGGTGCTCCTGTTCCGCCTCGACCTGGAGACGCCGGACCACCGGGCGGCGCCCGCGCAACTCGTCTGGTCCACCGTCGGCATCGCCCTCTTCCTCGTGGTGCTCCTGCTGCTGCGCGACCACCGGGTGCTGCGGCGCTACGCCCATCTGAGCGTGCTCACCGCCCTCGCGCTGATGCTCGCCCCCGTCTTCTTCCCCGCGGTCAACGGCGCCCGGATCTGGATCAGGGCGGGCGGACTCTCCCTGCAGCCGGGGGAGTTCGCGAAGGTGCTGCTCGCCGTCTTCTTCGCCGCGCACCTCGCCGCCGGGCAGCAGGCCCTGGTCCACACCGGGCGGCGGTTCGGCCCGCTGCGGCTGCCCACCGGGCGGGTGCTCGGCCCGGTGCTCACCGTCTGGCTGCTCAGCGTCACGGTGCTGGTCCTCGAACGCGACCTCGGCACCTCGCTGCTCTTCTTCGGCCTCTTCGTGGTGCTGCTCTACGCGGCCACCGGGCGGATCGGCTGGATCGCCGCCGGTCTGCTGCTCGCCTCCGCGGGCGCCTGGCTCGTCGGACGCTACGAACCGCATGTGCACGCCCGGATCACCGAGTGGCTGCACCCCTTCGCCTCCATCGAGGCGGGCGAGGGCCCCGGGCAGCTCGCCCAGTCGCTCTTCGCCTTCGGCGCGGGCGGGGTCACCGGGACCGGGCTCGGCCTCGGCCACTCGGTGCTCATCGGCTTCGCCGCCAAGTCCGACTTCATCCTGGCCACCGTCGGCGAGGAACTCGGTCTCGCCGGGCTCTCGGCCCTGCTGCTGCTCTACGCGCTGCTCGTGGAGCGCGCCTACCGGGCGGGCCTCGGCCTGCGGGACGCCTTCGGGCGGCTGCTCGCCACCGCCTTCGCCGCGGTGCTCGCCCTCCAGGTCTTCGTGATCGCGGGCGGGGTGACCGGACTGATCCCGCTGACCGGCATGCCGATGCCCTTCCTCGCCCAGGGCGGCTCCTCGGTGGTCACCAACTGGGTGATCGTGGCCCTCCTGGTCCGGATGAGCGACTCGGCCCGGCGGCCCCGGACCGCGGCCGACGCGACGGCCGATGCGACAACCGACACGACGGCTGACACGACAGCCGACACGGCGGCCGCCGAGAAGACCGCCCCCGGACCCGTCCCGGCCACCACCGCAAAGAGCGCCCCCGAGTCCGCCCCCGCGCCCCGCCCGCTCGCCGCGCACGCGGAACCGGACGCCCCATGACCCGGTACATCCGCCGGGTGGCCCTCTGCTGCCTGCTGCCGCTGCTCGCGCTGCTGGTCAACGCCGGGCGGCTGCAACTCGTCGAGGCCGGCTCACTGGAGGCCAACAGCGCCAACCGCCGCGCGGGCATCGAGCGCTACCAGCAGCCCCGCGGCGAGATCCTGGTCGCCGGGCGCGGCATCACCGGCTCCAAGGACACCGGCGAGAACCTGCGCTACGAACGCACCTACCGCGAGGGCCCGTTGTACGCCCCGGTCACCGGCTTCGACTCCCAGACCTACGGCAGCAGCCTCCTGGAGAACGCCGAGGACGCCGTGCTCTCCGGCACCGACCCGGCCCTCGCGCCCTTCGGCTCGCTCGCCGCGCTCGCCGGGGCGGACCCGGGCCGCAGCCCCGGCGGGCGGGTGTTCACCACCCTCGATCCGGCCGCCCAGCGCGCCGCTTTCGAGGGGCTCGGCGACCGCAAGGGCGCCGTCGCCGCCCTCGACCCCTCCACCGGCCGCATCCTCGCCCTCGTCTCCACCCCCTCGTACGACCCGGGTGCGCTCTCCGGCACCAGCGCCTCGGTGGGGCGCAGGTGGAAGCGGCTCGAAGCCGACCCGGACCAGCCGATGCTGAACCGGGCCGTCCGGGGGACCTATCCGCCCGGCTCGACCTTCAAGGTGGTCACCGCCGCCGCGGCCCTGGACGCGGGCCTGGTCCGGGACCTGGACGCGCCGACCCGCTCCCCCGACCCGTACCGGCTGCCGGGTTCCGACCGGCTGCTCGGCAACGAGGCGCGCGGCTGCCGGAACGCCTCGCTGCGCTATGCCTTCGCCTGGTCCTGCAACACCGTCTTCGCCCGGCTCGGCGTACGGACCGGGCTGCCCGCGATGAGCCGCACCGCCGGGCGCTTCGGCTTCGACGACGCCTCGCTGCGCATCCCCTTCCCGGTCGCCCCGAGCACCTTCGACACCGGGATGGACCGGGCGCAGCTCGCGATGTCCGCCATCGGGCAGTTCGACACCCGGGCGACCCCCTTGCAGATGGCGATGGTCGCGGGGGCGGTCGCGGCGGGCGGCGCGGTGAAGCCGCCGTACCTGGTGGACAAGGTGACCACCGGCGAGGGGCGCACGGTGCGCAGGACCGCCGGTGCCCGGGCCCGGCAGGCGATGACCCCGGCCACCGCGCGGCGGCTGGCGGAGCTGATGACCACGGCGGTCGAGGAGGGCAGCGGCAAGAAGGCGCGGATCCCCGGGGCGACGGTCGGCGGCAAGACCGGCACCGCCCAGCACGGCGTCGCCAACTCCGGTACGCCCTATGCCTGGTTCGTCTCCTGGGCGCAGAGCGAGGCCGGAGACGCGCCGCCGGTCGCGGTGGCCGTGGTGGTGGAGGACGCGGCGGCCGACCGCGCGGAGATCAGCGGCGGCGGCAGCGCGGCACCGATCGCCCGGGCCGTCATGGAAGCGGCACTCGGGCGCTGAACCGCCGCGCGCCGCACGCCAGTTGCCGCCACGCGCTGCCAATTGCCCGCCGCACGCTGCCTGTTACCACCGCCGCCCGTCTGCTGCCCGAAGCCTGCCGCGGGATCTTCTCAGCTTCCGGACCGGGTCCGGGTCCCGCCCGGCGTCCGCCTATCGTGCCGCCATGGCAGCCGAGAGCACACCCTTCGAACTCGCCCAGATCAATATCGCCCGCCTCAAAGCCCCGCTGGACTCACCGCAGTTGAAGGACTTCTCCGACAACCTCGACCCGGTGAACGCGATCGCCGACGCCGCGCCCGGATTCGTCTGGCGGCTCCAGGGCGAGGGCGACGACGCCACCGATCTGCGCCCCTACGAGGACGAGTGGATCATCGTCAACATGTCGGTGTGGCGGGACCCGGAGTCCCTGACCGCCTTCATGTACCAGGGCACGCATCGCGAACTCCTCGCCCGCCGCAGGGAGTTCTTCGAGCGGCTGGACGAGGCGGTCACCGCCCTGTGGTGGGTGCCCGCGGGGCATCTGCCGACCGTCACCGAGGCGCGGGAGCGCCTGGACCACCTGCGCGCCCACGGCCCGCACCCGTACGCCTTCACCCTGCGCGCCACCTTCCCCGCACAGCAGGCCGCGCCCCTCGCCCCGGAGCGGGCGGACCACGAGACCCCGGAGGGCGCAACCCAGGGTTGACACCTCGCGGCATGTCAACTTACGGTTGACACATGACCGAACCTGCCCGCATCACCAGCCAGGTCCGTCTGGACGACCTGATCCAGGCCATCAAGACGGTCCACACCGACGTACTGGAACAGCTCACCGACGCCGTGGTCGCCGCCGACCACCTCGGCGAAGTGGCCGACCACCTCATCGGCCACTTCGTCGACCAGGCCCGCCGCTCGGGCGCCTCCTGGGCCGAGATCGGCCGCAGCATGGGGGTCACCCGGCAGGCCGCCCAGAAGCGCTTCGTACCGAAGGACCCGGGCGAGGCACCGGCCCTCGACCCGAACCAGGGCTTCGGCCGCTTCACCCCGCGCGCCCGCAACGCGGTGGTCGCCGCGCACCACGAGGCCCAGTCCGCCGCGCACGCCGAGGTACGCGCCGAGCACCTGGTCCTCGGCCTGCTCGCCGAGCCGGAGTCGCTCGCGGTGCACGCGCTCACCTCCCAGGGCGCCACGGTCGAGCAGCTCCGCGGCGCGGCCACCGACGCGCTGCCGGGCCCCGCCGAGAACCCGCCGGAGCTGATCCCGTACGACGCCGGGGCGCGCAAGGTCCTGGAGCTGACCTTCCGCCAGGCCCTGCGCCTCGGACACAACTACATCGGCACCGAGCACCTGCTGCTCTCGCTCCTGGAACACGAGGACGGCAGCGGGGTCCTCTCCGGTCTCGGCGTGGACAAGGACCGCGTCGAGGCCGAGGTGACCGCCCTGCTCGACCAGTTCACGGCCGCCGTCGGCCAGAGCACGAAGGGAGCCGCCGGGACCTCCGGCACGACACAGACCGGCCCCGGGGACTGAGCCGCCCCGGCCCGCCCCTCCGCACCCTCCCGCCCGACCGTCCACCCCTCGGCCGCCCCCGCCTCCGGCACCCCGGAGCCGGGGGCGGCCCTCGTGCGCCGCGGCCCCGCTCCCCGGGCGTTCAACAAGTCCCGCACAGGGGATTGACGGCCTTGCTGACAAGCAGTCTTATAAGGCGGAGACCTCCGCGGTCCCGAGAGCCCGAGTACCCGTACGAAGAGGTGTCGACGATGACCACCGTGCCCGAGTCCGTGCTGCTCAGGGACGCCCTCGGCCTGCTGAAGGACCGCGAGGAGACCGCGCTGCGCCTGCTCGACTCCTCCGCCCGGCACTCCTTCGACCCCGACCGCGAACTCGACTGGGACGCCCCGCTGGAGGACGGCAAGTGGTTCTGGCCGCCGGAGCTGGTCTCGCTCTACGGCACCCCGCTGTGGAAACGGATGTCCGAGGAGCAGCGGCGGGACCTCGCCCGGCACGAGGCGGCCTCGCTCGCCTCGCTCGGCATCTGGTTCGAGGTCATCCTCATCCAGCTCCTCGTCCGCCACATCTACGACAAGTCGCTGACCAGCAGCCATGTGCGGTACGCGCTCACCGAGATCGCCGACGAGTGCCGCCACTCGATGATGTTCGCGCGCATGATCCACAAGGCCGGGGTGCCCGCGTACCCGGTCTCGCGGCTCAACCACAATCTGGCCAGGATCCTCAAGACGGTCTCCACCACCCCCGGCTCCTTCGCCTGCACCCTGCTCGGCGAGGAGATCCTCGACTGGATGCAGCGGCTGACCTTCCCCGACGAGCGGGTGCAGTCCCTGGTCCGCGGGGTGACCCGCATCCATGTCATCGAGGAGGCCCGCCATGTCCGGTACGCGCGCGAGGAGTTGCGGCGCCAGATGGCGACCGCGCCCGCCTGGGAGCGGCAGCTGACCATCCTCAGCGCCGGTGAGGCGGCCCGCGTCTTCTCCGTCGCCTTCGTCAACCCGCAGGTCTACGCGAACGTCGGCCTGGACCGCCGGGAGGCCGTCGCCCAGGTCAGGGCGAGCGGCCACCGCCGCGAGGTGATGCAGGCCGGCGCCCGGCGGCTGACCGACTTCCTCGACGACATCGGCCTGCTGCGCGGCGTCGGGCGCCCCCTGTGGCGCAGCTCCGGGCTGCTCGGCTGAGCCGCCGCCCGTGGCCGGGACCCGAAGGGCGCGCCACTGCCCGGCCCCGAAGCCGGTTACGCTGCCTGGCATGACCTCGGCAGCCACCCCGCGCGCCTACCGGCGGCTCAGCGTCGAGGACCGGCGCGCCCAGCTCATCGACACGGCGCTCCAGCTCTTCGCCCACCGCGCACCCGAGGACGTCTCCCTCGACGACGTCGCCGAGGCCGCCGGGGTCTCGCGCCCGCTGGTCTACCGCTACTTCCCGGGCGGCAAGCAGCAGCTCTACGAGGCCGCCCTGCGCAGCGCCGCCGACGTACTGGAGCAGTGCTTCGCGGAGCCCGAGGAGGGCCCGCTGATGCAGCGCCTGTCCCGGGCCCTGGACCGCTATCTGGCCTTCGTGGTCGGGCACGACGCCGGGTTCAGCGCCCTGCTCCAGGGCGGCAGCGTGGTGGAGACCTCCCGGACCAGCGCCATCGTGGACGAGGTGCGCCGCGCCGCCGCCGAGCAGATCCTGCGCCACCTCGGCGTCACCGATCCGGGCCCGCGGCTGCGGATGGCGGTGCGGATGTGGATCACCGCGGTGGAGGCCGCCTCGCTGATCTGGCTGGACGAGGGCAAGGACCCCTCGGTCGAGGAGCTGCGCGACTGGCTGGTGGAGAACCTGGTGGTGCAGCTGGTCACGGCCGCGGGCCGGGACGAGCAGATCGCCGAGATCGTGGGGTACGTCCTGTCCCTGGAGGAGCCCGGCGGCGTGATACCCCGGCTCGCGCAGCGCATCCTGCCGCTGGTGGAGGCGGCGGCGGAACTGGGGTGAGCGCCCGGCCCCGGGCCCTGCGGTGCCCGGGCCCGCGGGTCCCGGCCCCGGGCCCTTCGGCCACACTGGCGGGGTGAAGAGCGAAGACACCCCCTTCTTCGGCGGCCCCCTGGACGGCCGGGTGCTGCCGGTGCTGCTCGGCCCCACCGGTCACCCCCCGAAGACGTACCGGGTCCCCGTCCCGCACCCCGAGGGCGGCGAGCCCACCGTCCTCGTCTACCAGCGGGTGGCCGCACCGCCGAGCCCCCGCCTCGGACTGCACCGCGGCTGGCGCTACGAGTACGACCCCGAGGGCGATCCGCGCGGCGGCCCGAAGTGGCCGTGGACCAGGCGGCGGCGGGGACGGGACTGAGCCCACGGGCCGCCCGGATCCGCAAGCCCGGACCGCCCCGCGCTGCGCCACCCGTGGGCGCGCCCCCGCGTCCGGCACCCCTGGGCGGGTGAGCTGTCCGCCCGTGCGGGCCCCAAATCCACCTCCGCGCGCCCTGCCCGGCGGATGCTCGCGGTTGTGGGGCGGACGCTCCGTCCCGCACGGAGGTGATCAGGTGTCAGGCAGACATGTGCGCTGGGTCTGCTCGGCCGCCACCGCGGGGCTGGTGGCCGGTGCGCTCGCCGCCGCGCCCGGGACGGCCGGGGCGGCGCCCCGGGTGCCGGGGCCCGGCGAGAGTTCGGTGGCCGGGCTGCTCACGGAGCTGCAGGGCCTGTACCGGCGTACCGAGCAGGCGAACGAGCGCTACCACACCGCGGCCGAACGCCTGAAGCGGCAGCGGGCCAAGGTCAGGGGGCTCGACCACAAGCTGTCGGCGACGCGGTCCTCGCTGCACCGCGGCCGGGCGGAGGCGGGGCGGCTGGCCCGGGTGCAGTACCAGGGGCACAGCGGGCTCTCCCCGTATCTGCGGCTGCTGCTCGCGGGCGATCCGCAGCGGGCGCTCGACGAGGGCCATGTCATCGGCCGGGAGTCCGCGCGCCGGACCGCCGCCGTCGAGCGGCTGACGCGCGACGCGCACAAGGCGGCCGGTCTGCGCGGCAAGGCCCGCAAGGCGCTCGCCAAGCAGAAGCGGCTCGCGGAGCGGCAGAAGCGCCAACGGGACGCGGTACGGGGCCAGTTGCAGCAGGTGGAGGAGCTGCTCGCCGGGCTGAGCCCGCAGGAGCTCTCCTCGGTCTCGCAATTGGAGCGCGCGGACGCGGCCAGCGCCCGCGGCTCCCTGGTCACCGCGGGCGCGCTCAGCGGCTACCGGCCGCCCTCCAAGGCCGGGGCGCGGGCCCTGTCGTACGCGGTCCGGCAGATCGGCAAGCCCTACCAGTGGGGCGCGACCGGGCCCGGTGCCTTCGACTGCTCGGGGCTGACCTCGCGGGCCTGGGCGCACGCGGGGCGGCCGCTGCCCCGCACCAGCCAGGAGCAGTGGGCGCGCCTGAAGCACCTCGCGCTCTCCGAACTCCGCCCGGGCGACCTGGTGTTGTACTTCCCCGGCGCCACCCATGTGGCCCTCTACCTGGGCGGCGGCATGGTGGTGCAGGCACCGCGGCCGGGCGCGGCGGTGAAGGTCTCCCCGCTCGGCTCGAACCCGGTGCTCGGCGCGGTCCGCCCGGACCCGGAGAGCAGGCCGCTCACCGGCTGGCACCCGCCGAAGCTGCCGCCGGGCGCCACCGCGGGCTCGGACGCCGGGTTCCGGGGGCTGTGAGAGGGGCGGGGCCGCGAGCGGTACGGGTGCGCGCGGCCCCGCCGGATCAGCCCGATGAGCGGAGGGGCCCGATGAGCCGGAGCGGCCGGATCAGCCGAGTGCGGCGGCGGTCTCGGTGAGGTAGGCCTCGGTCTTCTCCGGCTCGAAGAAGAAGTTCTCGAAGTCGGCCGGGTCGTTGAAGCCGCGGGCGAACCGGTCGGCCACGGGCGGGAGTTGGCCCGCGGCGCCGATCAGGGAGAGGACGTGCGGGGGCGGGGCGGCCAGCATCGCGTTGCTCCACTTGGTGACGTGCCGGGCGCTGTCCCAGTAGCGGGCGAAGGTGGCCCGCATCCACTCCTCGTCGAACTCCCGGTCCCCGTGCTCCAGGATCGCCTCCAGGTACACCGCCGCGCAGACGGCCGCGGAGTTGGCGCCCTGCCCGGTGATCGGGTCGTTGGCGACCACGACGTCCGCCACCCCGAGGACCGCGCCGCCGCCGGGCAGCCGCCCGACGGGGTTGCGCACCGTGGGCGTGTACCGCCCGGCCAAGGTGCCGCCCTCATCGGTGAGTTCGACCCGGGTGGCGCGCGCGTACTCCCAGGGCGTGTAGCGCTCCATCAGGCTCAGGGTCAGCGCCAGGTGCTCCGCGGGGTCGGTGACGGTGCCGAAGACGTCGAGCGGGCCGCCGGGGATGCCCTCCCAGAAGAGGATGTCGGCGCGGCCCGAGGTGGTCAGCGTCGGCATCACGAACAGCTCGCCGACCCCGGGCACCAGATTGCAGCGTACGGTCTCGGCGTCCGGGAGTTCGGGCCGGTGGCCGAGGCCGTGCACATAGGAGACGGCCAGCGCCCGCTGCGGGGTGCGGTACGGGGAGCGCTCGGCATCGCGCGCGAAGAGCGAGACCAGCTCGCCCTTGCCCGCGCAGACGAGCACCAGATCGTGGCTGCGGGTGAAGAAGTCCAGGTCGGAGACGGCGGCGCCGTGCACGACGAGTTGGCCGCCGCGCTCGGTGAAGAGCTCCGTCCAGCCCGCCATCTTCAGCCGCTGGTCGACCGACTGGGCGAAGCCGCCCAGGTCGCCGACCCAGTCGACGGCCCGCGTCAGGGGCCCCTCGGGGTCGTCCTCGGGCGGCGGCCCGGCGACCGAGACACCGAGCCCGGTGATCTTCGGGGCCTGCTCCTCCCAGAGGTTGAGCCCGAGCGCCCGCTCGTGCGCGAGGGCGCGCGGGAACATGCACTGGGTGGACATCACGCGTCCGGTCCGGATCTCGTCCGCGGTCCGGTTGGACATCAGGGTGACCTCGTACCCGTGCGACTGGAGTCCGAGGGCGAGTTGGAGTCCGGACTGACCGGCTCCGACGACAAGTATCTTGCGCATGCGGGGTGTTCTCCTCCTGCCGCTGGGTGGCGGGGTCGCGTCCGGCGCCGCTATACGGGGGCGGGTTCCGGGCTCTGCTCGTAGGCGTGCCCGACCAGGGCGAGCAGCGTCTCGACGACCGGGGCCCGCTTGCGCGCGTCCATCACGAGCAGCGGCACCTCCGCGGGCACCGAGAGCGCCTCGCGGACGTCGGCGACGGCGAACTCCTCGGTCCCCTCGAAGTGGTTGACGCCCACCACGTACGGGAGTCCGCTGCGCTCGAAGTAGTCCAGGGCGGGGAAGCACTCGGTGAGCCTGCGGGTGTCGGCGAGGACCACCGCGCCTATCGCGCCGCGCACCAGGTCGTCCCACATGAACCAGAAGCGCTCCTGGCCGGGTGTGCCGAAGAGGTAGAGCACCAGGTCCTGGTCGAGGGTGATCCGCCCGTAGTCCATGGCGACCGTGGTGGTGGTCTTCAGCGGGACCGCGCTCACGTCGTCGGTGCCCTCGCCGGCCTCGGTCATCAGGGCCTCGGTCTGCAGCGGGGTGATCTCCGAGACCGTGGTGACCAGGGTGGTCTTGCCCACCCCGAAGCCCCCCGCGATCACTATCTTGGTCGCGGTGGGCGCCCGGCTGCGGTCCAACTGCCAGGCCTGGACCTGGCCTTCGTCCTCCACTTCGCCCAAGGCGCCCTCGGCGGCGGCGAGTTCAGAGACGGCGGAGTCCATCCAGCACCCTTTCCAGCAATGCGCGGTCCGGCTGTCCCGGGCCGTGACCGGTACCGTACACACGGATCTTGCCCTGGTCGGCGAGATCGCTCAGCAGGACCCTGACCACCCCGAGCGGCATCTTCAGGAGCGCGGCGACCTCGGCCACCGTACGCATCCGGCGGCAGAGCGCGACGATGGCCCGCATCTCCGGCATGACCCGGGTGGAGAGGTCCCCGCGGACCAGCTCGGGGCGCTCCGGCGGGGCCTCCAGGGCGGCCACGAAGGTCTCCACGAGCAGGACGTGCCCGAAGCGGGTCCGCCCCTGGGTGAGCGAGTAGGGACGCACCCGGGCGGGCTTGCGGTTCCGGCCCCGGCTCGGCAGCCCCCGGGCACCGGTCACTGCGCGTGCTCCATCGACTGCCGCAGCTCGCTGCGGAGTTCGGGGGTCAGCACATGTCCGGCCCGGCCCACGAAGAGCGCCATGTGGTACGCGACCACACTCATGTCGCAGTCCGGGGCGGCGTGCGCGCCGAGCAGCGAGCCGTCGCTGATGGCCATGATGAACAGGCTGCCCTCGTCCATCGCGACCATGGTCTGCTTGACGCCGCCGCCGTCCATCAGGCGGGCCGCCCCGATGGTGAGGCTGCCGACCCCGGCCACCAGGGTGGCGAGGTCCCCGCTGGAGTCCTTGGGGCCGGGCCTCGCCTCCGGGGCGCCGGTCTTCGGCTGCTCGCCGAGGAGCAGGTCCGAGGAGAGCAGCAGCAGCCCGTCGGAGGAGACCACCGCGACCGAACGCAGCCCCGGCACCTCCTCGACCAGATTGGTCAGCAGCCACTGCAGATTGCGCGCCTCGCTGCTCAGTCCCGGCTCCGGCCGCGGCTCGCGGGCCGCCGGACCGGATGAGCGGCCGGTGCGGGGCGTACGCATGGGAGCGGTCAACTGGTTCCCTCCTCGACTGGGTCCCCCGGTCCTTGGGCCTCACCGGTCTCCCCGGCGATCTCGGCGTCCGCGTCCCGTCTCCCGGCGAGCGCGCCCCGGTGGAAACCACCGAGTCTGCGGCGCAGTTCCTGCGGGTCGACACCACCGGACCTCGGCTGCGGAACCGGCACGGGCTCCGCGGCCTTCGGCGTCCGCCTCGGCAGCCCCTTGTCCGTCAACTCGTCCCAGGGCGCGGGCTCGGGGCCCATTGCGGGGAGCGGGGTCGCGTACGGGGCGGGCGGTGCCTCGTCCGGGGCGGACGGCTGCTCCTCGTGGGGGGCCGACTGCTCCCGGTGGGAGGCGGGCGGCTGTTCCTCGCGGAGGGGTTGCGGCTGTTCCGCGGCGGGGCGCGGCTGCTCCTCGTGGGAAGCCGGTGGGGCGTCCGCGGGGGCCGTCGCCTCGTCCTCGGCGCGCTCGTGCCGGTCGGGACCGATCGCGTACGGGTCCGTGCCGGAGTGCGGGCCGGGCTCGGGCGCGGGGCGCGAGGCAGGGGCGGGCTCCGGCGCGTACGCGGGGGCGGGCTCCGGCGCGGGCTCCCGTACGTACGCGGGATCGGGCTCCGGCGCGGACTGCCGTACGTACGCGGAGGCGCGCCCGGGTACCGGCACGGGCGCGGGGGTGCGCTCGGGTTCGGGTGCGGGCTCCGGAGCCGGGGCGGGCTCCGCGGCGGTGGCCTCCTCGGAGGCCCGCACGGCGCGCTCCGCGGCGGCGATCAGGGGGTCGTCGCCCTGCGCGGACGGTCCGGGCGGGGTGTCCCCGGCAGCGGCGCCCTCCGCGGGCTCGGCCGGTTCGGAGGCCGGGCCGGATTCCGGGCCAGCTTCCGGGCCGGATTCCGGAACCGGGACCCCTTCCGAGGCCAGGGCCGGGGCAGATTCCGAGGCCAGGACAGGTTCCGAGGCCGGAGCCGGGACAGGTTCCGAGGCCGGGTCGGGCAGGTCCTGTCCGGCCGTGGTGTCCGAACGCCCGTACAGCGCGTTGGAGTTGGCCTCCGCCTCGGAGCCCGGGAAGCGTACGGCGGAGGCCGCGCCCGGGGCCGGGGCGTCGGCGGGGGCGGCGGGGGCGGCGGGGGCCTCGGTGAAGACCGCCTTGGGGAGGACGAGGACGGCGGCCACCCCGCCCTCCTTCTGCTCCCGCAGCTGCACCCGGACCCCGTGCCGGTGGGCGAGGCGCCCGGCGACGTACAGGCCGAGGCCGAGCCCGCCCTCCGGGTCCTCGCCCTCGGCCCTGACGTACGGGGACTCGGGGTCGAAGCCGACCAGGCGGGCGTTGAGGACGCGCAGGCGCCCGGCGCTCGCGCCGATGCCCTCGTCCACGGCGGAGAGCATGAGGTCGCCGTTCTCCAGGAGCTGGCCGGAGATCTCCACCGGGGTGTCGGGCGGGGAGAACGCGGCCGCGTTGTCGAGGAGTTCGGCGAGCAGATGGCTCAGGTCGTCCGCGGCGAAGCCCGCGATGTGGGCGTGCGCGGGCAGCGCGGTGATCCGGACCCGCTCGTAGCGCTCGATCTCGCTGACCGCCGCGCGCACCACGTCGACCAGGGGCACCGGGCCCGGGTCCTGCTGGCGGTGGTCGGCGCCCGCGAGGATCAGCAGGTTCTCGCTGTGGCGCCGCATCAGGGTGGCGAAGTGGTCCAGCTTGAAGAGGGTGGCGAGCCGGTCCGGGTCCTGCTCGCGCTCCTCCAGCCTCTCGATGGCGCCGAGTTGACGCTCGATCAGGCCGAGGGTGCGCAGCGCCAGGCTGACGAAGGTGGCGTGGATGCTGTGCTCCATCCCCTCCAGCCTGGCGGTGGACTCGCTCAACTTCCCGCGCAGTTCCTCGCGTTCCTCGGCGAGCATCTGGCGCTGGCCGATCAGGTGGCGGCGCTCGCCCTCCAGGGTGCCGAGGCGCTCGTGCAGGGCGACGGCGTGCGCGTGCAGGGCGTTGACGGAGGCCACGATCTGGGCGAACTCGTCGTTCCTGCCGGTGAAGCGGACCGGCTCCTCGGTCTCGGGCTCCCCCGCGAGCCGGGCGGAGCCGAGCCGCAGTACCGCGAGCGGCCGGGTCAGGGAGCGGAAGGTGGCCATCGCGAAGCCGGCCGCGAGCAGCAGGCAGGCACCGGCCAGGGCGATCCGGATCTCCAGGGCGGTGACGTCCTCGTCGCGCAGGGCGGCGAGATCCTTGCTGCGGCGGACGTTGAGGGCCGACTCGGCGCCGCGCATCAGCTCGATCCTGGCGCGCAGCACGGCGTCGGTCCGGCCGGGGTCCAGGGCGAGTTCGGCGGCGGAGAGGGCGGGCTCGTCGGTGAGGCGGCCGAGCAGTTGCTCCGCCTCGGTGACGCCGTCGCCGGTGACGGCCGAGTCGTAGGAGCGCAGCGCCTCCTCGGGCGCCGTCTCGCGGAACTCGGCGAGGGCGGTACCGGAGCGCAGATGCGCCTCGCGGGCCGCCTCGGTGAGGGTGCGGCGCTGCGCGCGGTCGGCCTTCTGCTCCGCGTAGCGGGTGACCGGCGCCCCGGTGACCGGGTCGAGGGTGGTGATCTTCGTGCCGCGCGGGACGGCGAGGGCCGCGCCGAGCAGTCCGCGGGCGGCGGAGGTCTGCGCCACGGCGGTGTCCAGCTCGGCCAGGGCGTGCGAGCCGCTGGGCGCGCGCCCGGGCAGCTGCTCCGCGAACCGCTCGGCGAGGGCGTGGAGTTGGGCCAGCGGCCGGGCGTAGGCCTGGTGCGCCTGGAGGGCGGTGGTGCCCTCGGCCCGGGCGGTCTCGCGGGCCCCGGCGACGGCGCCGAGGGCGCGGGCGAGGGCGGCCGGTGCCTCCGGGCGCAGTTCGGCGAGGCGCCGGTCGACCCGGTCGCGGTGCTCGGCGGTGGGGGCCTCGGCCGACCGGCCCGCGGCGAGGCGGGCGGTCTCGGCGTCGCGCTCCTCGGCGAGGGCGTGGGCCAGGGCGAGGGCCCCGGCCAGCTGTTCGGAGCCGGTCACCGCCTGCTGGGAGTCGCTCAGCCTGCCGGTCGCGTCGGCGATGCCCGGGGCGGCGGCCCCCGCGACGGCCGCGGCGACCACGGCGACGGCCACCACCAGGCGGTTGCGCACCCGGGCGGGCCGCTTCGCGGGTGTGGCGGGGGAAGGGCTGATGTCCCCGGGCGAGGACGCCGTGGCACCCTTTGGCCGAGGCCGCTTCTTCTGCACCGGTGCTCGCATTCCTGACTCGTCCGCCACTCGGCCCGGGTGACGGTCCGTCCACTGGCGTGCCCCACCCGGTAGGGCACCCGACCCTTCCAGTGCCTGCGGGCGGCGGACGCACATCGCCTCCCCGGCCACCGGAAGGAGTGAACATCGAGCCGGAGTTGACGGGCAAATTCCCCCTGCACACTCCGTGGGCACCTGCGCACCCTCGGGTGGACTGCGCACGCGGGCTTTGGCAGGATGCGCCACCACCGACGACACGGAAGAGATCATTCCGGGCCAATTCCGGCGGCTGACCTGTGCGGACACCGGATCCGGCCGTCGGGTACACGCCATCTCGGCCGGGTGGCGGCTCGGGCAGACTTGAGCCATGCGCATCGAACTCGCGAGCCGTCCGGGGACCGCCGGCCGCCCCAACGAGGACTACCTCTCGATCGCCGTGCCCGCTTCCGGACTGGGCGGAGCCCTGGTCCTCCTCGACGGGGTGACGCCCCCGCCCGGGGACGACGGCTGCCTGCACTCGGTGCCCTGGTTCACCGCCCGGCTCGGCGGCGCCCTCGGTGAACTGTCGATTTCCCGCCGGGAGTTGGAGCTGCGCGAGATCCTCGCCGCGGCCATCGCCCGTACCGCCGAAGCGCACTCTCTAACCTGTGACCTTTCTCACCCTCG
The DNA here is from genome assembly GCF_025643355.1 of Streptomyces sp. SCSIO ZS0520. Classification (NCBI taxonomy): domain Bacteria; kingdom Bacillati; phylum Actinomycetota; class Actinomycetes; order Kitasatosporales; family Streptomycetaceae; genus Streptomyces; species Streptomyces sp. SCSIO ZS0520. The sequence continues at coordinate 2,211,864 of NZ_CP092644.1, forward strand.
CACCCCCCAGGCCACCGTGGTGCTCGCCCGCTGGGACGAGGAGCGTCTGGAGCACCTCGTCCTCTCCGACTCCGCCCTGCTCCTGGAGGCCCCGGACGGCGAGGTGAGCGCGGTACTGGACGACCGGATCGCGCGCCTGCCGGGGGCCAGCCTCGCCTCGGCCGCGGTGGCCGACGCGACGGTGCGCAACAAGGAGGGCGGCTTCTTCACCGCCGCCGCGGACCCGGCGGTCGCGGCCCGCGCGGTGGCCGGGCAGCTGCCCCGCGCCCGGGTGCGCGCCCTCGCCGCGCTCAGCGACGGCGCGAGCCGCTGGGTGGAGACCTTCCGGGAGGGCGACTGGCGCGCCTGCTTCGCCCTGCTCCGCAAGGAGGGCGGCGAGGCGCTGATCGACCGGGTGCGCGCCCTGGAGACCGCCGACGCCGAGCAGCGCCTGCGTCTGCGCCGCAGCAAGACGCACGACGACGCGGCGGTGGGCTTCGTGGAGTTCTGAGCGCCCCGCGCCCGCTCCGGCGGCGCTCCCCGTCCTAGTCCTGCTCCTCGCCGTCCGAGTTCAACCGCCCGATCAGGCGGGCGAGTTCGGCGACCTCGGCCCGGTCCCAGCCCGCCATCTGCCGTACGTAGCGGGCGCGCCGGGCGTCGCGTACCGCGCGGAAGCGGGAGCGGCCGGTCTCGGTGAGGTCGACCAGCCAGGCCCGGCCGTCCGCCGGATCGGGGGCGCGGGCGACGATGCCGAGGTCCTCCAGGGCGCGCAGCTGGCGGCTCATGGTCGCCTTGCCGACGCCGATGAAGGCGGCGAGCGCGGTGGCGCGCTGCGGGCCCGACTCCTCCAGGCGCTGGAGCAGTCCGTAGGCCGCGGGCTCCAGGTCGGGGTGCACCTGGCGGGCCATCTCGCCCGAACGGGCCCGGGCCCGGCGGAAGAGCAGCGTCAACTCGCGTTCCAGGTCCAGGAATTCGTGGTCCACACCAGTTTCCGTCCCGGTCTCGCTCGCCTGATTGCCGCCTTCGGGCCTTCGAAGGTTCTCGTACTCGTGCACGTCAGCGCCCATCCTGGTCGGTACTCGGGGATCCGGGTCCTGAAAGTTTCCGCCACCGGCCCGGCGTCGCCGCAGCTCGGTCAGTATTTCGCAGGCGTAGACCAACGGCAGCGCCCAGGCCCCCTTCCCTGCCGGGGTCTACGTGCGTAGCGTCCCCGGTGACATGCCACCGACAACATCAGGTGGTCCCCCCACTGGGCTCGTCCTCTCCCGAGCCCCGCCCGATCTTCCGGAGGCACGCGATGTTCGTGCGCAGATCCCGTTTCGCCCGCCGTACCCGCCTCGGCGTGTTCGGCGCCCTGCTCGCAGCGCTCTCCCTGCTGCTCACCCTCCCCGCCACCGCGCAGCCCGCGCCCGCGGACACGCCCGCCGCCCCCGAGCGCGGCGACGCCCACCTCGGCATGGGCGTCCTCGCCCACGACGGGCAGGGCGGCCGGCCCGGCGGCTCGCTCGCCGCCACCACCGAGGGTGTCGACGTCAGCGGCCACCAGGGCAGCGTCGACTGGGGCGGGCTCTGGAACAGCGGGGTGAAGTGGGCCTATGTGAAGGCCACCGAGAGCACCACGTACCAGAACGAGTCCTTCACCCAGCAGTACAACGGCTCGTACGACATCGGCATGATCCGCGGCGCCTACCACTTCGCCACCCCGGACACCGCGAGCGGCGCCGCCCAGGCCAACTACTTCGTGGACCACGGCGGCGGCTGGTCCAAGGACGGCAGGACGCTGCCCGGCGTGCTCGACATCGAGTGGAACCCGTACGGCGAGGCCTGCTACGGCATGGCCGGGGCCCCGATGGTCAACTGGATCGCGGACTTCCTGAACACCTACAAGGCCCGCACCGGACGCGACGCCGTGATCTACACGGCCACCAGCTGGTGGACCCAGTGCACCGGCAACTCCGCCGCCTTCGGCGCCACCAACCCGCTGTGGATCGCCCGCTACAACACCGCCCCCGGCGAGCTGCCGGCGGGCTGGGGCACCCACACCATGTGGCAGTACACCTCCACCGGCCCGATCGTCGGCGACCACGACCAGTTCAACGGCGCCCTGGACCGCGTCGTCGCCCTCGCCAACGGCTGATCCCCGGCTCCTCCCCCGGGTCCCGGCCCCCACACCGCGGCCCCGCCCCTGACGACGGGCCTCCCTCCGGTGCAGTGAGGGAGGCCCGTTGCCGTGCGCGGGGCCGGTGCGGGAGCGGGAGCGGCGGGAGGGGTGCGGCGGGCAGCCGCCGCACCCGGCTCCGGTCTCAGGCCGCGACCGGGATCCGCTCCGCCCCGTCCGTCGCGGGTTCCAGGGCGAGTTCGAGCACCTGGCGGACGTCGGTGACGGCGTGCACGTCGAGCTTGTCGAGCACCTCCGCCGGGACGTCGTCCAGATCGGCCTCGTTCCGCTTGGGGATCACCACCGTGGTGATCCCCGCCCGGTGCGCGGCGAGCAGCTTCTGCTTCACCCCGCCGATCGGGAGGACCCGACCGGTCAGCGAGACCTCACCGGTCATCGCCACATCGGTCCGTACCAGCCGGCCGCTCAGCAGCGAGGCGAGGGCGGTGGTCATGGTGACACCGGCACTCGGCCCGTCCTTGGGCACCGCGCCCGCCGGGAAGTGGATGTGCACGCCGCGCTCCTTCAAGTCCGCGACGGGCAGCTCCAGTTCGGCGCCGCGCGAGCGCAGGAAGGAGAGCGCGATCTGCGCCGACTCCTTCATCACATCGCCCAGCTGGCCGGTCAGGGTCAGCCCCGCGGCCCCGGTCTCCGGGTCCGCGAGCGAGGCCTCCACGTAGAGCACGTCGCCGCCCGCCCCGGTCACCGCGAGACCGGTGGCCACGCCGGGCACCGAGGTGCGCCGCTCCGCCGGGTCCTGGGCGGACTCGGGCACATGGTGCGGGCGCCCGATCAGCGCGCGCAGATCGGTGTCGGCGACCGTGAACGGCAGCTCCCGCTCGCCCAGTTCGTGCTGGGCCGCGATCTTGCGCAGCAGCCGCGAGACCGAGCGCTCCAGGTTCCGCACGCCCGCCTCACGGGTGTACTCCCCGGCCAGCTTGCGCAGCGCGCCCTCCTCGATCTCCACCTCGCTGGGCTCCAGGCCCGCCCGCTCCAGCTGGCGCGGGAGCAGGTGGTCCCGGGCGATGACGACCTTCTCGTCCTCGGTGTAGCCGTCGAGCCGGACCAGTTCCATCCGGTCGAGCAGCGCCTCCGGGATGGCCTCCAGGACATTGGCGGTGGCGAGGAAGACCACGTCGCTCAGGTCGAGTTCGACCTCCAGGTAGTGGTCCCGGAAGGTGTGGTTCTGCGCCGGGTCGAGCACTTCGAGCAGGGCCGCCGCCGGGTCGCCCCGGAAGTCCGAGCCGACCTTGTCGACCTCGTCGAGCAGCACCACCGGGTTCATCGAACCGGCTTCCTTGATCGCCCGCACGATCCGGCCGGGCAGCGCGCCCACGTACGTACGCCGGTGGCCGCGGATCTCCGCCTCGTCCCGTACGCCGCCGAGGGCGACCCGGACGAACTTGCGGCCCATGGCGTGCGCGACCGACTCGCCGAGCGAGGTCTTTCCGACGCCGGGCGGGCCGACGAGGGCGAGCACCGCTCCCCCGGCCCGGCGGCCGCCGCCGGTCTCCGCCTCCTTGCCGCCGCTGATCACGCCGAAGCCGCGGTCGGCACGGCGCTTGCGCACCGCCAGGTACTCGGTGATGCGCTCCTTCACGTCCTCCAGGCCCGCGTGCTCGGCGTCGAGCACCGCCTGGGCGCCGGAGATGTCGTAGGCGTCCTCGGTCCGCTCGTTCCACGGGAGTTCGAGGACGGTGTCCAGCCAGGTGCGGATCCAGGAGCCCTCGGGGCTCTGGTCGCTGGACCGCTCCAGCTTCTCGACCTCCTTGAGCGCGGCCTCCCGTACCTTCCCGGGCAGGTCCGCGGACTCCACCCGGGCGCGGTAGTCGTCGGACTCGTCCTCGGCGCCCTCGCCGTTCAGCCCGCGCAGCTCCTTGCGGACCGCGTCCAGCTGGCGGCGGAGCAGGAACTCGCGCTGCTGCTTGTCGACGCCCTCCTGGACGTCCTTGGCGATGGACTCCGCCACCTCCTGCTCGGCCAGGTGCGCCCGCAGCTGCTCGGTGGCGAGCTTCAGCCGCTCCACCGGGTCGGCGGTCTCCAGGAGCTCCACCTTCTGGGCGGTGCTCAGGAAGGGCGAGTACCCGGAGTTGTCGGCGAGCTGGGAGACCTCGTCGATCTGCTGGACCCGGTCCACCACCTGCCAGGCGCCGCGGTCCTTCAGCCAGCTGGTGGCGAGCGCCTTGTACTCCTTCATCAGTTCGGTGACCGCGCCCGGCAGGGGCTCCGGCACCTTCTCCTCCAGGGCCAGGCCCTCCACCCACAGCGCGGCGCCGGGGCCCGTGGTGCCCGAGCCGATGCGCACCCGGCCGCGGCCGCGGATCAGCGCACCGGGGTCGCCGTCGGACAGCCGCCCGACCTGCTCCACGGTGCCGAGCACACCGGTGCTCGCGTAGGTCCCGTCGATCCGCGGGACGAGCAGCACCCGCGGCTTGCCGGGCTCCTCGCGCGCGGCGGCCTGGGCGGCCTCGACGGCGGCCCGGACCTCGCCCTCGCTCAGGTCCAGCGGAACCACCATCCCGGGCAGCACGACCTCTTCGTCGAGCGGCAGCACGGGCAGGGTGAGCACCGCGGACGACTCGGGCGCCCTGAATTCACCGGACTCAGCAGCCATGATCTCCCCTTCGGCAGTCAACTTGAGCTATGCCGACTCAATGCTTGTGAGCCGGAGAATGTTCCCCTGGGGGTGTTCGCTGTGAGCGATCGGACAGCGGCGGGGAGCACGCGGGCCGTATCCACCGGGTTCTCCCGTATCCACCGGATTCAGGGCAGCAACCGGGCCCCACCGGAAATTCCGGCGACAGCCGCTCCGCGCCCGGCTACGCTCCTGGGCGCGCGCGGCGGTTCAGCCCGCGCGGTCCGCGCCGGGCCCGGGAAGCACCGGGCGCCGCAGGGCGGGGAAGAGCAGAGGCCCGGCAGCACGGGCCGGGGAGCGGAAGAGGGAGGCCGAGGCCATGGCTTGCCGGACGGCACTTCCGCATGCCCTGACCCGGGCCTCCTGAACGGACGACGCACCGCCCGGGTCTTCTCCGCCACAGACCTGGAGTTCCACGTGTCCACTCCTTCTTCTCCCGACCCGTCTTCTTCCTCCGGCCCGTCCTCTTCCGGCCCTTCTTCTTCCGGCCCTTCTTCCCCTGCCTCCTCCTCCCCGGCCGCCGCTGCGTCCTCCGCCGCGTCCACTCCTCCTCCCTCCCCCTCTCCCACTCCCACTCCCTCCTCTCTGGTGACCGCCCGCCTCGTGCTGCGGCCCTGGGCGGAGGCCGAGCTGCGCGCGGTGTGCTCCGGTGACCGGCTGCCGGGCTGGGCGCCGGACTTCCCCGCCGAAGGGGATCAGGTGATCGCCGGTTTCCTCGCCGGGCAGCCGGCGGCGCGCGGCGAGTGGGGGCACCGGCTGGTCACCGAGCGGGAGGGCGGGCTGGTCGTCGGTTCGATCGGCCTTTTCTGGCCACCGTCCGCGGGCTCCCTGGAGATCGGCTACGGCATCGTCGCCTCCCGCCGGGGCCGCGGCTACGCCACCGAGGCCACCGCCGCCCTGGCCGCCCACGGGCTGCGGGCACCCGGGGTGCACACCGTCACCGCCCAGGTGGAGACGGCCAACCCGGCCTCCGTACGCGTACTGGAGAAGGCCGGAATGCTGCTGGTGAGCAGTGCCGACGGGGTGGCGCGGTACGCGCTCGGCACCGGCTGAGCCGGGGGCCGCACCGCGGCCCGCCGCACCCGCGCCCGGTCCCCGCGCCGTTCCGCCGCGCCGGGACCGGGCGCACCGGCGGGGGCCGGGGCTCCGGGACCCGGGCCGTCGGCGGTCCGCACGGCCGGGGTCCGGATTCGGCCGGTGCGCGCGGCGTGCGGCACAGTGTCGCCATGTACTCCGCCTCACCCGCGGGCGAGCCGCAGGTACTCGACCGCCGCACCGGACCGCACGGCGAAGTGGTCCTGCGCCGCCACGGCGCGCTGCTCCAGATCATCGCCAACGGCTGCTTCCTGATGGACACCTCCGACGGCCGCTCCGAGCGGCTGCTCGTCGACGCGGCGCTCGGCGCCCTCGACGACCGCCCGCGGCCCGCGCTGCTCCTCGGCGGCCTCGGCGTGGGCTTCTCGCTGGCGCACGCCGCCGCCGAGCCGCGCTGGGGGCGGATCACCGTGGTCGAGCGCGAGGACGCCATCGTCGACTGGCACCGGGACGGGCCGCTGGGCGAGCTGTCCGCCGCCGCCCGCGCCGACGCCCGTACCGCGATCGCGCACACCGATCTCCTCGCCCACCTGCGCGATCCGGCGGCGCCCCGCTACGACGCGCTCTGCCTGGACATCGACAACGGCCCCGACTGGACCGTCACCGAGGACAACGACGGCCTCTACTCCCCCGCCGGGCTGGCCGCCTGCGCCCGCAGGCTTACCCCCGGCGGGGTGCTCTCTGTATGGTCCGCACAGCCTTCCCCGGCGTTCGAGTCGGCATTGCGGGACGCCGGGTACGAAGAGGTACGTACCGAGGAAATCCCGGTCGCCCGGGGCGTTCCGGACGTGGTGCATCTCGCGGTGAGGCCTGGATAGCGGCGGGGTGGTCACTGCCCGTACGCTGCTGGGCATCACCGGATCATTCAAACGTGAAGCGCAACGTGGAATCCTTCTTCCCGGATTCCGGAAAGCACAGTCAGGGGCGGGGCGATGGAGCAGACACAGACCTCCCACAACGGCGCGGGCAGTGCCGCGCCGGGTGCACAGCGGCGGGTCCTGGTGGTCGAGGACGATCCGACGATCGTCGACGCCGTCTCCGCCCGGCTGCGCGCCGAGGGGTTTCTGGTGCAAACCGCGGGCGACGGTCCCTCGGCCGTCGACACCGCCGAGGCCTGGCAGCCGGACCTGCTGATCCTCGACATCATGCTGCCGGGCTTCGACGGTCTTGAGGTCTGCCGCCGGGTGCAGGCGCAGCGTCCGGTGCCGGTGATGATGCTCACAGCGCGCGACGACGAGACGGACATGCTGGTCGGCCTCGGTGTGGGCGCCGACGACTACATGACCAAGCCCTTCTCGATGCGCGAGCTCGCGGCCCGGGTGCACGTGCTGCTGCGCCGCGTGGAGCGGGCCGCGCTCGCCGCCGCCACCCCGCGCAGCGGCATCCTGCGCCTGGGCGAGCTGGAGATCGACCACTCGCAGCGCCGGGTGCGGGTGCGCAGCGAGGACGTCCACCTCACCCCGACCGAGTTCGACCTGCTGGTCTGCCTCGCCAACACCCCGCGCGCGGTGCTCTCCCGCGAGCAGCTGCTCGCGGAGGTCTGGGACTGGGCGGACGCCTCGGGTACCCGTACCGTCGACAGCCACATCAAGGCCCTGCGCCGCAAGATCGGCGCCGAGCGGATCCGTACCGTGCACGGCGTCGGCTACGCCCTGGAGACGCCGACGCCATGACGGCACGACGATGAGCCACCCGGGCGCCCCGCGCAGGGCGGGCGGCCTCCGCTCCCGGACCCTCTCCTCGCGGCCCTTCTCGGTGAAGGCGAAGCTCGGCACCCTCGTGGTGGTCTCGGTGTTCATCACCACCGGGCTGCTGATGATCGCCGTGCGCACCGAGACCGAGCTGCGCTTCATCACCGTCTTCTCGGTGATCGCCACCCTGCTCCTCACCCAGTTCGTGGCGCACTCGCTGACCGCCCCGCTGGACGAGATGAACATCGTCGCCCGGTCCATCTCCAACGGGGACTACACCCGCCGGGTCCGCGGCGCCGACCGCCGCGACGAGCTGGGCGACCTGGCCTCCACCATCAACCGGATGGCCGACGACCTGGAGGCCCAGGACCGGCAGCGCAAGGAGCTGGTGGCGAACGTCTCGCACGAGCTGCGCACCCCCATCGCCGCGCTGCGGGCGGTCCTGGAGAACGTCGTGGACGGCGTCTCCAGCGCCGACCCGGAGACCATGCGCACCGCCCTCAAGCAGACCGAGCGCCTCGGCCGCCTGGTCGAGACCCTGCTCGACCTCTCCCGCCTGGACAACGGCGTGGTGCCGCTGAAGGCCCGCCGCTTCGAGGTCTGGCCCTATCTCTCGGGCGTGCTCAAGGAGGCCAATATGGTGGCCTCCCAGCGCGCCGGGATCGCCTCCGGCTCCGGCCGGCACACCCGTACGGACGTCCATCTGCACCTGGACGTCTCCCCGCCGGAGCTGACCGCGCACGCCGACCCGGAGCGGATCCACCAGGTGGTGGCGAATCTCATCGACAACGCGGTGAAGCACAGCCCGCCGCACGGCCGGGTGACGGTGCGCGCCCGCCGCGGCCACCATCCGGAGTCGCTGGACCTGGAGGTCCTGGACGAGGGCCCCGGCATCCCGGAGTCGGAGTGGCACCGCGTCTTCGAGCGCTTCAACCGGGGCAGCCACGGCGGTGACCCCGGCAACCCCGCCAAGAGCCACGGCTCGGGCAGCGACGGCGGCACCGGCCTCGGCCTCGCCATCGCCCGCTGGGCGGTGGATCTGCACGGCGGCGCGATCGGGGTGGCCGAATCCTCTCGGGGCTGCCGGATCCAGGTCACTCTTCCGGGCCTTCCGCATCCATCGGGTTGACGTAGGGTTCGAAGCGGAAGATCGGGATCCGCGGCCGGGCCGCCGGAGAACGCCCTGGACAGGGCCCGCGAGCGGTCCACCGGGCGGCAGGGCCCGTACTTCGGCGTTGCCGACTGCATCAAACCGCGTTTGTTTCCCGCCATTTCCACGCCTGAAACACGCATTCTGATGTGACTTACACGACGGATGAGCCGCCCGGCCTGCATCCGGGCGTCAGGGGGGCGTAGCCTTTATTTCCGCTGTCCATCACCTTGTGAAGCGGAAGAGGGCGGTTGCCGCCGTGTCGCCACAGTCCCCCAGTAACTCGACCTCCCCCGGCCTGAAGCCGGGCGGGACCCCGACCACTGACCAAGACGGTCAGGGGAAGAACCCTGCTGCCGCCTTCGGTCCGAATGAGTGGCTCGTCGACGAGATCTATCAGCAGTACCTCCAGGACCCGAATTCGGTAGACCGCGCCTGGTGGGACTTCTTCGCCGACTACAAGCCCGGGGGCGGTGCCACCCAGGCCAAGCAGACCGCCGCGCCCGCGGCCCAGGCCCCCGCCGCACCGAGCGCCCCGGCCCAGGCCCCGGCGCCCGCGGCCCCGGCCAAGCCGGCGCAGACCGCTCAGCCCGCGCAGGCCGCTCCGGCGGCTGCCACGCCCGCGAAGCAGGCGGCCCCGGCCGCCAAGCCCGCCGCCGCTCCCGCCAAGGCCGCCCCGGCGGCCAAGGCCAAGGAGGAGCAGCCCGCGGCCGAGGCCCCGGCCGGTCCCGAGCTGGTGACGCTGCGCGGCCCCTCGGCCGCCGTCGCGAAGAACATGAACGCCTCGCTGGAGCTGCCGACCGCCACCTCGGTCCGCGCGGTCCCGGTGAAGCTGCTCTTCGACAACCGGATCGTCATCAACAACCACCTCAAGCGCGCCCGGGGCGGGAAGATCTCCTTCACGCACCTGATCGGCTACGCGATGGTGCAGGCGATCAAGGCCATGCCGTCGATGAACTACTCCTTCGCACAGAAGGACGGCAAGCCGACCCTGGTCAAGCCCGAGCACGTCAACCTCGGTCTCGCCATCGACCTGGTCAAGCCGAACGGCGACCGCCAGCTCGTGGTCGCCGCGATCAAGGCCGCCGAGACGCTGAACTTCTTCGAGTTCTGGCAGGCCTACGAGGACATCGTCCGCCGCGCCCGCGACAACAAGCTGACGATGGACGACTTCTCCGGCGTCACCGTCTCGCTGACCAACCCGGGCGGCATCGGCACCGTGCACTCCGTGCCGCGCCTGATGCCCGGCCAGGCCGTGATCATGGGCGTCGGCGCCATGGAGTACCCGGCGGAGTACCAGGGCACCTCCCAGGACACCCTGAACAAGCTCGGCATCTCCAAGGTCATGACGCTGACCTCGACCTACGACCACCGGGTCATCCAGGGCGCCGCCTCCGGCGAGTTCCTGCGCAACGTCGCGAACCTGCTGCTCGGCGAGAACGACTTCTACGACGAGATCTTCAAGTCGCTGCGCATCCCGTACGAGCCGGTGCGCTGGAACCGCGACATCGACGCCTCGCACGACGACGACGTCACCAAGGCCGCCCGGGTCTTCGAGCTGATCCACTCCTACCGGGTGCGCGGCCACGTCATGGCCGACACCGACCCGCTGGAGTACATGCAGCGCAAGCACCCCGACCTGGACATCGCCGAGCACGGGCTCACCCTGTGGGACCTGGAGCGCGAGTTCGCGGTCGGCGGCTTCGCGGGCAAGACCCTGATGAAGCTGCGCGACATCCTCGGCGTGCTGCGCGACTCGTACTGCCGCACCACCGGCATCGAGTTCATGCACATCCAGGACCCCAAGCAGCGCAAGTGGATCCAGGACCGCATCGAGCGCCCGCACTCCAAGCCCGAGCGCGAGGAGCAGCTGCGCATCCTGCGCCGCCTGAACTCCGCGGAGGCCTTCGAGACCTTCCTGCAGACGAAGTACGTCGGCCAGAAGCGCTTCTCGCTCGAAGGCGGCGAGTCCGTCATTCCGCTGCTCGACGCGGTGCTCGACTCCGCCGCCGAGAACCGGCTCGACGAGGTCGTCATCGGCATGGCCCACCGCGGCCGCCTGAACGTCCTCGCCAACATCGTCGGCAAGTCGTACGCGCAGATCTTCCGCGAGTTCGAGGGCAACCTCGACCCGAAGTCGATGCACGGCTCCGGCGACGTGAAGTACCACCTGGGCGCCGAGGGCACCTTCACCGGCCTGGACGGCGAGCAGATCAAGGTCTCGCTGGCCGCGAACCCCTCCCACCTGGAGACGGTCGACCCGGTCATCGAGGGCATCAGCCGCGCCAAGCAGGACATCATCAACAAGGGCGGCACGGACTTCACCGTCCTGCCGGTCGCCCTGCACGGCGACGCGGCCTTCGCCGGCCAGGGCGTGGTGGCCGAGACCCTGAACATGTCGCAGCTGCGCGGCTACCGCACCGGCGGCACGGTCCACATCGTCATCAACAACCAGGTCGGCTTCACCGCCGCCCCGGAGTCCTCGCGCTCCTCGATGTACGCCACCGACGTGGCCCGCATGATCGAGGCGCCGATCTTCCATGTGAACGGCGACGACCCCGAGGCCGTCGTCCGGGTCGCGCGGCTGGCCTTCGAGTTCCGCCAGGCGTTCAACAAGGACGTCGTGATCGACCTCATCTGCTACCGCCGCCGCGGCCACAACGAGTCGGACAACCCGGCCTTCACCCAGCCCCTGATGTACGACCTGATCGACAAGAAGCGCTCGGTGCGCAAGCTCTACACCGAGTCCCTCATCGGTCGCGGCGACATCACCCTGGAGGAGGCCGAGCAGGCGCTGCAGGACTTCCAGGGCCAGCTGGAGAAGGTCTTCACCGAGGTCCGCGAGGCCGTCTCGCACCCGGGCGAGGCCCATCTCCCGGACCCGCAGGCCGAGTTCCCGGTGGCGGTGAACACCGCGATCTCCCAGGAGGTCGTCAAGCGCATCGCCGAGTCCCAGGTCAACATCCCCGAGCGGGTCACCGTCCACCCGCGCCTGCTGCCCCAGCTGCAGCGCCGCGCGGCCATGGTCGAGGACGGCACCATCGACTGGGGCATGGGCGAGACCCTCGCCGTCGGCTCGCTGCTCCTGGAGGGCGTCCCGGTCCGGCTCTCCGGCCAGGACTCCCGGCGCGGCACCTTCGGCCAGCGGCACGGCGTCCTCATCGACCGGGAGACCGGCGAGGACTACACCCCGCTCTTGTACCTCTCCGAGGACCAGGCCCGGTACAACGTCTACGACTCCCTGCTCTCCGAGTACGCGGTCATGGGCTTCGAGTACGGCTACTCGCTGGCCCGCCCCGAGTCCCTGGTGATGTGGGAGGCGCAGTTCGGCGACTTCGTCAACGGCGCGCAGACCGTCGTCGACGAGTACATCTCCGCGGCCGAGCAGAAGTGGGGCCAGACCTCCGGCGTCACCCTGCTGCTCCCGCACGGCTACGAGGGCCAGGGCCCGGACCACTCCTCGGCCCGTATCGAGCGCTTCCTCCAGCTGTGCGCGCAGAACAACATGACGGTCGCCATGCCGACCCTGCCGTCGAACTACTTCCACCTCCTGCGGTGGCAGGTGCACAACCCGCACCACAAGCCGCTGGTGGTCTTCACCCCGAAGTCGATGCTGCGCCTGAAGGCCGCCGCCTCGAAGACGGAGGAGTTCACCTCGGGTCAGTTCCGCCCGGTCATCAGCGACGACAGCGTGGACCCGTCGGTGGTCCGCAAGGTCGTCTTCTGCGCGGGCAAGCTGTACTACGACCTCGACGCCGCGCGGAAGAAGCGCGAGGCGAACGACGTGGCGATCATCCGCCTGGAGCGCCTGTACCCGCTGCCGGGTGCCGAGCTCCAGGCCGAGATCGCCAAGTACCCGAACGCCGAGAAGTACCTCTGGGCGCAGGAGGAACCGGCGAACCAGGGTGCCTGGCCGTTCATCGCGCTCAACCTGATCGACCACCTGGACCTGGCGGTCGGTGCCGACATCCCGCACGGCGAGCGGCTGCGGCGCATCTCGCGCCCGCACTCCTCGTCCCCCGCGGTCGGCTCCGCCAAGCGCCACCAGGCCGAGCAGGAGCAGCTGGTGAACGAGGTCTTCGAGGCCTGAGCCAGGTCCTCCCGGACCTGAGCCGCCAACCGCGGACAGCGACCGAGGGCCCGCTCCCACCGTGCAGTGCACGGCGGGGGCGGGCCCTCGGGCATGTCCCCACGCCCCCGGCCGCGGCCTACGATGGGGGGCGGCACATCCGTCCCCCTCAGGAGCTTGCGTTGTACTTCACCGACCGTGGCATCGAGGAGCTGGAGAAGCGGCGCGGCGAGGAGGAGGTCAGCCTCGCCTGGCTGGCCGAGCAGCTGCGCACCTTCGTGGACCTCAACCCCGACTTCGAGGTCCCCGTCGAACGCCTGGCGACCTGGCTGGCCCGGCTGGACGACGAGGACGAGGACGAGTGAGTACGGGGCGCTGCCGCTGAGGGGGCCTCGGACTTCGACGGGGCCTCGGTCTCGGGCGGGGAGCCTCGGCCTCCGACGGGGAGGTCCCCGGAGTCCCGGCCGCCCCGCCCCGCGCGGACCCTAGCCCTCGACGGCCCGCGCCAGCGCCTCGCCCACCGCCTTGGAGCCCGCCCCGTTGGGGTGCAGCGGAGCCGCGGGAGCGGTCGGGACGAGGCCTTCCAGGTGGCGGTCCCCGGGGGCGGCGCAGGCGTCGTGGCCCCGGGTCGCCGCGTAGGCGTCCACGAAGGAGGCGCCGTGGCCCGCGGCCTGCTCCCGCAGCGCGGCGCTCAGCTTGTCGACGGAGCGCTGGAGGTAGTCGCCGTCCCGCGCCCAGATCGGCTGGGTGGGCCAGCAGCCGCCCTGCCGGATGTAGTCGCCGTAGCCGACCACGAAGACCCGGGCCCGCGGGGCGCGCCGGTGGATCTCGTCGAGCGCCTTGCCCAGCTGCGGTGCCCAGGCGGCGACGGCCTCGCCCAGCTGGTCGCCGCCGCCCTTGGTATAGCGGTCGGCGCAGCTCGAACCGAGCGGTTCCGGCGCCAGGTTGACGCAGCCGAGGGCGGCCGCGACCAGGTTGGTGTCATTGCCGCCGACGGTGAGGCTGACCAGGTCGGTATCCGCGCCGAGTGCCTCGTACTGCGGGGCCACCACACCGAACTGCCGTCCCGCGAGGTCGCCCACCTTCGCCCCGGAGCAGCTGACGTCGTCCAGCTCGGCGCCGAGGCGCTCGGCGGCGACATCCGGGTAGCCGGAGCGGGAGGCCAGGCACAGCGGGTGGGCGAGGTCGGGCGCCGGTACCAGCGGGGCGGCGGCGAAGGAGTCGCCGAGCGCCACATAGTCGAGCGGCTCGGCGGCGCGGCCCGGGGTCACCAGGGCCGCGGAGATCAGGGCGGCGCATCCGGCGGCGACCGCGAGGCGGCGCGCGGTCCGTGCGGGGGTACGGGAGGGCATGGGGCTCCTTCGGTCCTTGTGCCGCGCCACGGTGCGGGGCGCGGCAGAGGGCGTTGGTCGAGGCGCCCGGCGGCGGTGCCGCGCTCACCGGGCCGCACCATCCTGGGGCGCGGGCGGCCCGAGAGCGCCGGGACGGCGGCCAGCCTTGCGGGGGCGCTGTTGTGACGGGTCACAGTGCGGCGGCGGTACGGGCGGCTCCCTGGCAGCGGGCCCGGGCCGCGTGCTAGTCCTGGCGGGACCACGAGAAGGACCACGAGCGGGGGCGCCCATGACGACGAGCCGTACGGGGCGTACGAGCCCCGCGCCGGGCACCGGATCCGGCCGGGTGCCGCCCCAGGCGCCGCCGTTCACGCTGGCGGGCCGCCCGCTGCACACCCTCCTCACCTCCCGCTCCCGCCCGCTGGTGGACGCGGTGGTCGCCCGGCTCGCGGGCGAGGTGCCGACGTACTCGGCGCTGCCCCCGGAGGCGCTGCGCGGGGAGATCGCGCGGATCGTCGAGCTGAACATCGCCCTCTGCGCCGAGGTGCTGCGCACCGGTGAACTGCCCGGCCCCGAACAGCTCGCGGGGCTGCGCGAGGGCGCGGCCCGGCGGGCGGAGGAGGGCGTGCCGCTGGAGGCGGTGGTGAGCGCGTACCACATCGGGGTGCAGCTGTGCATGGACGAGGTGCTGCGGGAGGCGGCCCCGGCGGACCTGCCCGCGGTGCTCGGCGCGAGCGCGCTGGTCCTGCGCTATCTCCAGGTGATGACCTCGGCGGCCTCCGGCGGCTACGTCCAGGCGCGCCAGGCCTCCTTCGGCGACGAGTACATCGCCCGCCAGGCCCTGCTCTCCGCCCTGCTCGACGGCGCCGACCCCACGGGCTCCGCCGCCGCGGCCGGGGTGCCGCTGCCCGAGTGCTACCTCGTACTGAGCCTGGCGGTGGGCGCGCACCCCGACGAGCGGGCCAGCGGCGTCAGCACCACGGTGGCGGCGCGGCGCAAACTCCGCCGCCTGCGGGTCGAGTTGGAGCGCCATGTCGAAGGCGCCGTCCTCTCGGTGCTCTCGCCCGAGGGCGGCCTCGCCCTGGTCCCGCACCCCGTCCCGCCCGAGGAGGTGGGCGCCGGGGACTGGGACTGGCTGGCCGGGGTGCTCGACCACATGAGCCGGGTCAGCGGGGCCGCGCTCACCGCGGGCGCGGCGGCCGCCCGCCCCCGGGACGTCGGGGCGGCGGCCCGCCTCAGCGGCGAGGTGCGCGAGGTGGCGGCCGTCTTCGGCCGCGAGCCCGGGCTCTACCGGCTCCAGGACGTCCTGCTCGAATACCAGCTGACCCGCCCCGGCCCCGCCCGCGCCGAACTCGCCGCCCTGCTCGCCCCGTTGGCGGGACAGCACGGCCTCCTGGACACCCTGCGCACCCACTTCGCCTGCGCGCTGAACCGCCGGGCGACCGCGGCCCGGCTCCAGGTCCACCCGAACACCGTCGACTACCGGCTCCGCAAGATCGCCGCACTGACCGGCCTGGACACCAGCACCGCCGCCGACCTGCCCCGGATCAGCGCGGCCCTCGCCGCCCTGGACGCGAGCGGGGGCGAGGCGGAGGGGACGCGCCCGGGGCCCGCCGCGGGAGGGCCGGGGGCTCCGGGGGTCACGGGAGCCGCGGGGGTCGTGGGAGCCGCGGGGGTCACCGGCGCAGGTGGAGTCACCGGCGCGCCCGGCGGAGGAAGGACCGAGGGCTGAGCCGCCGGTCCTCAACTCCGGTGCCTGCCGGGGCCCTTGAGCGCGTACGCCCACCGCAGGCCGCCCTCGGCCGCGAGCACAAGCCCGGCCGCGGCCCACCCGCCGTTCCTGCGGGCGGCGCCCCAGACCAACAGGGGCAGTCCGAGGGCCAGTTGAGCCGGGCCGAGGAGGTGTGCGGGCAGTCCGCCAGGGGACGGTACGGGGCCGTCCTCACGCCCGGTCCCGCGCCCGGTGCCGAGTGCGGCGCGCGCCTCCGCGTAACCGGCGAGCCACGAGGCCTCACCGTGTTCACCGCGCAGCGCCTCGCGCCGGCTCCGCCCGCCCCGCTGCTCGATCTGCTGCGCCTCCGGCTGCACCCGGGCCACCTCGCGCAGCCGGTCCGCGGTGTCACCGGGCGCCAGTCCGGCGGGCAGGGCCAGACCGGCGTGCCCGAGCACCCGCACCAGGGCGGCGAGGCGGGCCCTGGCATCGGCCGCCGGGTCGGGGCGGGTCAGCGCGCGGAGGGCGGCGCGGACGGGGTCGCTGCCCGGGTCGTTGCCGGGGGACGCGGCGGACGGGGCGGGCTCCGGCGTCGGGGGTTCGGCGGAGGCGGGCTGCACGGGGGCGTCGGCTTGCCCGAGTTCCTCGGCCTGCCCGGACTCGGGGGCGCGCCCGGACTCGTAGACCCGCCCGGACTCGGAGGCCTGCCCGGACCCAGAGGCCTGCCCGGGCTCAGAGGTGGTGGCCCGGCCGGTTGCGGGGGCGGTGGGCCGCCCGGGTGCGGAGGTGGCCGGCCGCCCGGCCGGTGCGTCGTCGAGGCCGAGGCGGGCGGCGAAGGTCCGCATGGCCTCGTCCTCGCCGACGGGGGTGCCGCTCGCCAGCCATTCGTAGCCGACCGTGCGGCGGAAGCCGGAGGCCAGCGTGTAGCCGCCGCGCTCGGTGTCCCACCACAGGGCGAGGACGGGCCAGTCGGCGCCCACGGCCAGCGCGGTGGCCCAGCCGGTGAGCACCCGGTCGACGGCCTCCCCGCCGTGCAGCCAGGGCTTCCCCTCGGGGACGAGCGCGCTCCAGCCCTCCCCCGCGGGCACCAGGAGCATGCGTTCGCCGAGCAGCTGCGCGAGCGGAGCCACCTGCGCGGGCGCCGCCCGGCACAGGAGCAGCGCACCGGCGGCGCTCGCGGAGGTCTGCGGGGCCGCGGACGCGGCGGGTACCTGGGAGGACATGCCGTCACCGTAAGCCAGTTCGCACGGGTCGGTACGGGGCAATTGGGCCGTACCGGGCACAGGGCCCGCGGCCCCGCACCCTCGCGAACTCGGCTCTTGACTTTCCGTGACCGAGATATATCGTGTGAGTCGAGACGCGATAGTGCGCGTCACGCCCCGGGTCGGTCGAGGAGGTCAGCACCCATGTCCGAGTGGTCAGTCGCGGAGCCGCAGAGGCTCTCCTTCGACGCTCCCGTGACGGCACTGCAGGTACGCATCGTCAACGGAACGGTCAACGTCGTCGGCACCGAGGAGAGTTCCGCCCGCCTGGAGGTCTCCCGGATCGAGGGCCCACCACTGCGGGTGACCGAGCAGGACGGCACCCTGACCGTCGCCTACGAGGACCTGCCCTGGAAGGGCTTCCTCAAGTGGCTGGACCCGCGGGGCTGGCGGCGGCACGCGGTCGTCTCCCTGGCGGTCCCGGCCGACACCGGGGTCGAGGTCGGCGTGGTGGGCGCGACGGCGGTGATCTCGGGCATCCGCGGCGAGACCGCGGTCCGCGGGGTCAGCGGCGAGACCACCCTGGTCGGCCTCGGCGCGGCGGTCTGCGCCGAGACGGTCTCCGGGGACGTCGAGGCCCAGGGCGTCACCGGCGAGCTGACCTTCCACTCCGTCTCCGGCGACCTCACCCTCCTCGAAGGCGCGGGCGCCGTGCAGGCCGTCTCGGTGAGCGGCTCGCTGACCGTGGACCACGAGCGCGCGGACCCGCCCGCCCGCATGGAGCTGAGCACCGTCTCCGGCCGGATCGCGGTGCGGCTCCCCCATCAGGCGGACGCGGAGGTCGAGGCCGGTACCACCTCCGGCGCGGTCTCCAACGCCTTCGAGGACCTGCGGGTCAGTCCGGCCTGGGGGCCCCGGGGCATCAGCGGCAGACTCGGCCGGGGCAGAGGCAGGCTCCGGGCCACCAGCGTCTCCGGCCCGATCGCCCTGCTGCGCCGGGCCCCGGAGGACGAGCCCGAGGCCCCGGTCGCCACCAGCGGGAAGAAGGTGCTCTGAGATGGCCCCCGTCTTCGCCCACGGCCGCCTGCGCCTGTATCTGCTCAAGCTCCTCGACGAGGCCCCCCGCCATGGCTACGAGGTGATCCGCCTCCTGGAGGAGCGCTTCCAGGGCCTCTACGCCCCCTCCGCGGGCACCGTCTACCCACGGCTGGCCAAGCTGGAGGCCGAGGGCCTGGTCACCCACACCACCGAGGGCGGCCGCAAGGTCTACGCGATCACCGACGCGGGCCGCGCCGAACTGGCCGAGCGCAGCGGCGAACTCGCCGAACTGGAGCTGGAGATCCGGGAGTCGGTCGCCGAACTCGCCGCCGAGATCCGCGACAACGTCCGCGGCGCCGCCGGTGACCTGCGCCGCGATATGCGCGCCGCGGCCAAGGAGGCCCGGGTCAAGAGCGGCGGCCAGGGCGGCAGGGCCAAGCCGGGCGGCTTCCCCGAGGCCTCGGACTTCCTGGACGGCAGCTGGGGCGACAAGGAGGCCTGGCGCGAGGCCAAGGAGGAGTTCAAGCGCGCCAAGCAGGAGTGGAAGGAGCAGGCCCGCCGCGCCAAGGACGAGAGCCGCCGCGCCCGCGAGGAGGCGGAGCAGGCCCGCCGCCAGGCCAAGGAGGCCCAGGCGCAGGCCCAGCGGGATGTCCAGCGGCTCGCCCGGCAGGTACAGGAGCAGGTGCAGGACCACTTCGCCCGCGGCGACTGGCCCACCGGCATACGCGAGGGACTCTCCGAACTCGCCCGGGAATTCGGCGACTTCGGCAAGGGCTTCGGCAAGGAGTTCGGCTTCGGCGCCCCCGGCTCCAGCTCCGGCCCCGGTCCTGCCGCCCCGTCGGAGCCCGGCCCCGCCGCCGGAGCGAAGGAGGGGCCGACCGCACCGCCGGTCCCCGAGCCCGTCATCACCCCGGGCAGCGACACCGACTTCCGCCTCGGGTACGAACCGGCCTGGGCCCATGAACCGTTGGGCGAGGATCCGGCCCGCGCCCTGGACCGCCTGCTCGACCGCTTCCGCGACGACATCCGCGACGCGGCCCGCGACCACGGCGTGACGGAGGAACAGTTCCGGGAGACCAGACGGCAGTTGTCGACCGCGGCGGCCCATATCGCGGCCACGCTCCGGGCGCCGTACAGCCGGAAGGAGTGAGGGGGCCCGGGGGGCTGGGGGGCGTCGGGACCGAGGGGCGCCTGTCCGGGCAGGCGGGCGAGAGCCGATGGCCATCGGCACCGAAGGCCACTCGGCCCGGCAGGTCGGCCGGACAGGTCAGTCGGACAGGTCGGCCGGACAGGTCAGTCGGCCGAGCAGGAAGCTCGCAACCCACCGCTCCCGACAGGCAGACCTCAGCCCACCTCAGCCCCCTCGCCCTACGCCTCAGCCGACCTCCGTCTCAGCCGACGACGCTCACCTCAACCCGCCTTCGCCTGCCCCCGGTTCTCTCCCCCGCCGTAGAGGATCCGCTCCACGGAGGCGTAGGTGACGCCGTGGTCGGCAAGGGCCTCGGCGACGGCGCCCGGCTGGGTGGTGAGGGCGAGGAGCAGGTGTTCGTCCCCGATCCGCCGCTCGCCGCGCGCGGTGACGATGCGCAGCGAGCGTGTGAGGACGTCCTTGGCCTCCTTGCCGAAGGGGCGCCGAGGGCCGAAGAGGGAACGCGGCCTGGGGCTGTCGGCCAAGGCCCCTTCCCCGTGGACGTCTTCGACGCGCGAGACCACGGCCTCCACATCGATGCCCAGTTCCGCGAGGGCACGGCTGTCGGCCCCCGAGAGCCCGGCCCGCCGACGGGACAGGTCGAGGGCCCGCTCCAGCGAAGCCCGC
This sequence comes from Streptomyces sp. SCSIO ZS0520, assembly GCF_025643355.1. Lineage (NCBI taxonomy): Bacteria > Bacillati > Actinomycetota > Actinomycetes > Kitasatosporales > Streptomycetaceae > Streptomyces > Streptomyces sp. SCSIO ZS0520. The sequence goes on from NZ_CP092644.1 coordinate 2,231,739, forward strand.
CGCTCCGGAACCCCCAGCGCCGCCAGTACGAAGGCGCCCCGGCTGCCCTCCCCGTCCAGGAGCGCGCGCAGCAGATGCGCGCTCTCCACCCGGCGGGAACCGGCCCGGTCGGCGTGGTCCAGGGCCCCCTTCACCACGTCCTCCGCGCTCCGGGTGAACCTCTCGAACATCACTGCCTCCCGTACTTCTTGTGCACGGCCTGCCTGCTGACGCCGAGTTCGGCGGCGATCTCCTGCCAGGACCAGCCCTGGTTGCGCGCGCTGCGCACCTGGACGGCCTCCAACTGCTCCAGGAGCCGCCGGAGCGCCGCCACGGCACGCAGGCCGATCCGCGGGTCCCGGTCGCCCGCCCGCTCGGCGAGATCCGTTGCTTCGGTCATGGCGTCAATGATGGTTGACAAGAGAACACCTGTCAATCGAAGTTGACAAGCGGAGGGGACTCACCGGCGCCCCCGCTCACCCGTCCGTCCGCTCGCCCGCCCGTCCGCTCGCCCACTAACCGCCAACCACCAACCGCCCTTGACCTCAAGCAAAGTTCAGGTCCTAGCGTCGAGCGCACAGCAATCAGCAATCAGCACAGCGGCAGCCCGGCAGCAGAGGGCGCGGAAGGCAGGGGAAGATGCGGTTCTCACACAGTGACGCGGAGCTCGTCCAGCAGCCGATCGGCTACTGGAGCTGGGCCGCGCACAAGGCCGTCGTGACCCATATCCGCACCGGGCTCGCCGCGCACGGCCTCACCCAGCCGCAGTGGTGGATCCTCGCCCAGGTGGCCAGGAGCGAGGCGCCCCTGACCGGCGCGGAGGTCGTCGCGGTCCTGGAGGGCTACCTCGACGTCGGGGCCTCGCCCCTCGTGGCCGACCTGCGCACCCTGCGCACCCGGGGCCTGCTCACCACCACTCCCCCGGCCGCGGACGCCCGCGCCGCCACTCCCCGGGCCGCAGACGCGGACGCCACCGCTCCCCCGGCCACGGACACCACCCAGGAAGCGGAGCCGGACGAAGCCCTCCTCGCCGCCTCACTCGCCCTGACCGAGGAGGGCGCCGAGACCTTCGCGAACTGCGCGGCCTTGCAGCAGCGGATGCGGGCCGAGATCCACGAGGGCATCAGCGACGAGGAGTACCTCCTCACCCTGAAGGTCCTGCAGCGCATGATCCACAACACCGGCGGCAAGGCCTGGCACCACTGACCGCGGCGCCCGCGCCCCTCCCCCGGACCGCGCAGGCCCCCTCGAACAGCGCCGGCCTCCTGCCGCGGACAGCCTCAGACCGTGAACACGATCTTCCCGAACAGGTCCCCGGCGGCGAGGCGTTCGAGGCCCTCGCGGGTGCGGTCCAGCGGCAGGGTGTCCTCGATGATCGGGCGCAGGCCGGTGTTGGCGCAGAAGGCGAGCAGGTCCTCCAGCTCCTCCTTGGTGCCCATGGTCGAGCCGATGACCTTGAGTTCGTGGAAGAAGATCCGGGTGAGCTCGGCGTGCGAGGGGCGGTCGCCGCTGGTGGCGCCGGTGATGACGACGGTGCCGCCGGGCCGCAGGCTCTTGATGGAGTGCGACCAGGTCGCCGCGCCCACCGACTCGATGACCGCGTCCACCCGGTGCGGCAGCCGCGCGCCCGACTCCAGGGCCTCCACGGCGCCGAGTTCGAGGGCGCGCCGGCGCTTCGACTCGTCCCGGCTGGTGGCGAAGACCTTGAGCCCCGCCGCCTTGCCGAGGGCGATCGCCGCGGTGGCCACCCCGCCGCCCGCGCCCTGGACCAGGATCGAGTCACCCGGCCGTACCCCGGCGTTGGTGAAGATCATGCGGTACGCGGTGAGCCAGGCGGTGGGCAGGCAGGTGGCCTCGGCGAAGCTGAAGCCCTTGGGCTTGGGGAGGACGTTCCAGGTCGGGACGGTGACCTGCTCGGCGAAGGTGCCCTGGTAGCGCTCGGTCAGCAGGGAGCGCGGCTCGTCGGGGCCGACGCCGTGCCCGGTCTGGCCGATGACGGAGTGCAGGACGACCTCGTTGCCGTCCGCGTCGACGCCCGCGGCGTCGCAGCCCAGGATCATCGGGAGCCGGTCCTCGGTGATCCCCACCCCGCGCAGCGTCCACAGGTCGTGGTGGTTGAGGGAGGCCGCTCTGACGTCGACGGTGGTCCACCCGGGACGGGACTCGGGGGCGGGCCGCTCCCCCAACTCGAGGCCGCTCAGCGGCTGGTCACGGTCGATGCGGGCGGCGTAGGCAGCGAACATGGACCTGACGATAGGTCCGGCGCCGCCGTGAAGGAACGCCCACCCGGTGTGACACGCGCCGCGCCCGCACCCTCTCGGCCACGCACCCGGCACCGTACGGCCGCCCGGCCCCACCACACCGTGGAGCACCCCGGCCCAAAGTCCCCCGTACTCCGCCGAGTTGCCCCCGAACGCGCCGGGAGGGCCCTGCCACCGGCAGGACCCTCCCGTACAGCACACCCCCCGAAGTGCGGCTCCGGTGTCAGCGGCGCGCCACGCCCTCCGCCCGGGCCGCGGCCGCGACGGCGGCGGTGACGGCGGGGGCGACCCGCTCGTCGAAGGGCGAGGGGATGACGTAGTCGGCGGAGAGTTCGTCGCCGACGACGGAGGCGAGCGCCTCGGCGGCGGCGATCTTCATCGCCTCCGTGATGCGGCTGGCGCGCACCTGGAGGGCACCGGCGAAGATGCCCGGGAAGGCGAGCACGTTGTTGATCTGGTTCGGGAAGTCCGAACGGCCCGTGGCGACGACCGCCGCGTACTTGTGGGCGATGTCCGGGTGGACCTCCGGGTTCGGGTTGGCCATGGCGAAGATGAAGGAGTCCTTCGCCATGCTGGCCACCGCGGACTCGGGGACCGTACCGCCGGAGACGCCGATGAAGACGTCGGCACCGGCGAGGGCGTCCGCGAGGGTGCCGCTCAGTCCGGCCTTGTTGGTGATCGCGGCGAGTTCCTGCTTGACCGGGGTGAGGTCGCCGCGGTCGGCGCTGACCACGCCCTTGCTGTCCGCGACGGTGACATCGCCGATGCCCGCCTCGAGGAGGAACTTGGCGATCGCGACACCGGCGGCGCCGGAACCGGAGATGACCGCGCGCAGATCGCCGAGCGAGCGGCCGGTGAGCCGGACCGCGTTGCGCAGGGCCGCGAGGGTCACGATCGCGGTGCCGTGCTGGTCGTCGTGGAAGACCGGGATGTCGAGGCGCTCTTCGAGCTTGCGCTCGATCTCGAAGCAGCGGGGCGCCGAGATGTCCTCCAGGTTGATCCCGCCGAAGGAGGGCGCGAGCCGGGCCACCGTGTCGATGATCTCGTCGGTGTCCTTGGTGTCGAGCGCGATCGGCACCGCGTCCACACCGCCGAACTGCTTGAAGAGGATGGCCTTGCCCTCCATCACGGGGAGGGAGGCCTCCGGCCCGATGTCCCCGAGGCCGAGCACCGCGGTACCGTCCGTGACCACGGCGACGACCTGCGACTTCCAGGTGTAGTCGTGGACCAGTTCCGGCTTCTCGGCGATCGCGGTGCACACCTTCGCGACGCCGGGCGTATAGGCGAGGGACAGGTCGTCCCGGTCGCGCACGGGAACGGTGGCCTGGACGGCCATCTTGCCGCCGCGGTGCAGGGCGAACGCCGGATCGAAGTCATCGAGAGGCTCGGCGGCGCCTGCCTGGGCCGTACTGCTGTCGCTGCGAGGATTGACGATCTCCGCTGCCACTGGTGTTACCCCTTAAATCTGCATGGTTGAGGGTGACCACTCCTGGTTGAGGAGCGGGCGGGCACCGCGCCGGACCCTGATGCCGTGGTGTACAGGTCCGTCCGCGACGGGCGCGCCGCACACGCGCCCTGAGCCCCGGATGAGGGGTGTAAGGAACCTTCTTACCGGACGGAGGGCTCCTTGTACGAGTCAATGGTGACTCGGTGACATGACTCATAGTCGAATATCCGCCTGCCCGGCGGGATACGCGCGGCGACGCCCCGCGGCGGCGCGAAAGGCCAGAGCGATTCGCCCGCATCGTGAGATAAGCCGGAGATCTTCCGGTGGAGTCGCGCGCTTTCCGTAGATGGTCCGGCCTCTACGCGCGCAGCGGACGACCTTACGAGCTCGCCCGTTATCCGATTTTGACATCGCTGGGCGGCTGAATGACTCCGTCCGAATGGCAGGATGCCGTCATCACACGTGGTCGCCGCGCGCAGAGCCGTGCGCGGGCCTGACCGCACGGCTACTGCCTCACCCCGCCGGAGGACCCACGATGACCGCAGGCATCACCCGTCGCACGACCGCGAAGTCCGCGCAGACCCGGATCACCGCGATCAGTGCGCTCGCGGTCGCAGGCGCGCTCCTGCTCGCCGGCTGCGGCGACCAGACGAACGGCGCCGAGGAAGGCGACTCCGCCGAGTCCTCCTCCGCCCCGCTCGCCGGCAAGCTCCCCGCGAGTATCCGTTCCGAGGGCGTCATCAAGGTCGGTTCGGACATCGCGTACGCACCCGTGGAATTCAAGGACGAGTCCGGCAAGACCGTCGGCTTCGACCCGGATCTCGCGGCCGCGATGGGCGAGAAGCTGGGCGTGGAGTTCAAATTCGAGAACGGCACCTTCGACAACCTCATCGGCGGTCTGCGCTCCAAGCGCTATGACATCGCGATGTCGGCGATGACCGACACCAAGGACCGCCAGGAGGGCGTCGACTCGGAGACCGGCAAGAAGGTCGGTACGGGCGTCGACTTCGTCGACTACTTCTCCGCCGGTGTCTCGATCTATACGAACAAGGGCAAGACCCAGGGGATCAAGACCTGGTCCGACCTGTGCGGCAAGAAGATCGTCGTCCAGCGCGGCACCGTCTCGCACGACCTGGCCAAGGCCGAGTCGAAGAAGTGCGGCGGCAAGAAGATCGCCATCGAGTCCTTCGACAACGACCAGCAGGCCCAGACCCGGCTGCGCTCCGGCGGCGCCGACGCGGGTTCCTCGGACTTCCCGGTCGCGGCCTACGCGGTGAAGACCTCCGGCGGCGGCAAGGACTTCGAGCTGGTCGGCGAGCAGGTGGAGGCGGCGCCGTACGGCATCGCGGTCGCCAAGGGGAACGAGGAGCTGCGGGACGCCCTGGTGGCCGCGCTGGACGCGGTGATCAAGGACAAGACGTACGAGAAGATCATCAAGAAGTGGGGCGTCCAGGCGGGTGCCGTCACGGCGGCCACCGTCAACGGCGGCAAGTGACCCTCGCAAGCAATCCGTCACCGAGCCGTTGAAAGGCCATTTCCGTGACTGACCTCGACAAGAAGGGGCCGCAGGACGCCCCGCCACCCGCCGCGCATCCGGAGGCCATCAAGGCCATCCCGGTCCGCCACTACGGCCGGTACGTCTCCGCCGTGATAGCCCTCGCCGTGCTCGCCGCACTGGTCTGGGCCTTCGCCAAGGGCGACATCAACTGGGGCGCCATCCCGGACTACTTCTTCAACGACCGCATCCTGCGCGGTGTGCGCGAGACGCTCATCCTGACCTTCGTCTCGATGGCGATCGGTATCGCGGGCGGTGTGCTGCTGGCCGTGATGCGCCTCTCGCGCAACCCGGTGACCTCCTCGATCGCCTGGTTCTACATCTGGTTCTTCCGCGGCACCCCGGTACTGGTCCAGCTCTTCGTCTGGTTCAACCTCGGCTTCGTCTTCGACTACATCAACCTCGGTCCGGTCTACAAGGACGAGTGGTCGGACTTCATGACGCCGTTCCTGACGGCGCTGCTCGGCCTCGGCCTCAACGAGGCCGCGTACATGGCGGAGATCTGCCGGGCCGGACTGCTCTCGGTGGACGAGGGCCAGACCGAGGCCTCGCACGCCCTGGGCATGAGCCACGGCAAGACCCTGCGCCGGGTGATCATCCCGCAGGCGATGCGGGTGATCGTGCCGCCCACCGGCAACGAGGTCATCAACATGCTCAAGACGACCTCCCTGGTGGCGGCCGTCCAGTACTACGAGCTGCTGAAATACGCCCAGGACATCGGGCAGACCTCCGGCGCCACGGTGGAGGTCCTCTTCCTCGCCGCCGCCTGGTACCTGATCATGACCTCGATCCTGAGCGTCGGCCAGTACTACCTGGAGCGCTACTACGCCCGCGGTTCCTCCCGTGCGCTGCCGCCGACCGTCCTCCAGCGGATCAAGGCGAACATGCTCTCCATCTCGAACCGCCCGTCGGGAGGTGTCTCCGCATGACCGCCATGGTGAAGGCCGAGGGCGTCCACAAGTCCTTCGGAAACGTCCAGGTGCTCAAGGGCATCGACCTGGAGGTGGCCACCGGCGAGGTCTTCTGCCTCATCGGCCCCTCCGGCTCCGGGAAGTCGACCTTCCTGCGCTGTATCAACCACCTGGAGAAGATCAACGCGGGCCGCCTCTACGTGGACGGCGAACTCGTCGGCTACCGGCAGAAGGGCCAGAAGCTCTACGAGCTGCGCGACACCGAGGTCGCCCGCCAGCGCCGCGACATCGGCATGGTCTTCCAGCGCTTCAACCTCTTCCCGCACATGACGGCCCTGGAGAACGTCACGGAGGCGCCGGTCCAGGTCAAGGGCGAGTCCAAGGCCACCGCCCGGGAGCGCGCCGGGCAGCTCCTGGAGCGGGTGGGCCTCGGCGACAAGGCGAAGAGCTACCCCTCCCAGCTCTCCGGCGGCCAGCAGCAGCGGGTGGCCATCGCCCGCGCGCTCGCCATGGAGCCGAAGCTGATGCTCTTCGACGAGCCCACCTCCGCGCTCGACCCGGAGCTGGTCGGCGACGTTTTGGACGTGATGCGCGACCTCGCCGAGTCCGGGATGACGATGATCGTGGTCACCCACGAGATGGGCTTCGCCCGCGAGGTCGGCGACTCCCTGGTCTTCATGGACGAGGGCGTGGTCGTCGAGTCCGGCCACCCGCGCGAGGTGCTGACCAAGCCCCAGCACGAGCGGACCAAGTCCTTCCTGTCCAAGGTGCTCTGAGGGCGCCGGATCGGCCGGGATGACCAAGGGGGCGGTACGCGTGCGGCGTACCGCCCCCTCGCGCTTTCCCCCGGCCGGACTCCGGGAGCGGCCCTTACCGGAGCCCGAGGACCAGGCTGTCCGAGGGCGAGCACCAGACGGGCCTGGCCTCCGCGAAGCCCTTCTCGCGCAGGGTGCGGGCATGCCACTCGGCCGAGGGCGTGTCCCCGTCGGCGTGCTCGCCGTAGAGCGCGAAGCGCCGGGCGGTGGGCTCCGCGAGCACCGGGTCCGCGGCGGCCAGCTCCCACCAGGCGCGCCAGTCCAGGGCGCCCGCGTCCTTGGCCCGGTCCATGGCGGCGTGCCGGTGCGCGCGCTCGGCGGCGTTGATGCGCGGGGTGTCCCCGGAGGGCATGTGGTCGGCGTTCAGGAAGACACCGCCCTCCCGCACCAGAGAGGCGAGCTGCCCGTAGAGCGCGGCGAGCGGCCCGCTGTGCAGCCAGTGCAGCGCGGTCGCGGTCAGCACGGCGTCGTACGAGGAGTACGGCAGCGCGGCCGTCCACTCCGGGTCCTTCAGGTCGGCGGTCACGAAGGTGACGCGCTCGTCGCCCGCGAAGGTGCCCTCGGCGATCGCGAGCAGCGCGGGGTCCAGGTCGACCCCGGTGCTGACCGCTTCCGGGAACCTCTTCAGGAGGCGGTCCGTGATACTTCCCGTACCGCAGGCCAGGTCGAGCACCCGGGGCGCGGGGCCGACCAGCGCCTCGACCATGTCCAGCATCACCCGGAACCGCTCCTCGCGGTCCGGCAGGTACCACTCCTGCTGCCGGTCCCAGCTCTCCTGCCAGGCCCGCCAGTCGGCCGCCGTCGCCGCCCCGCTCGTCTCCGTCACGGGAAATCCCTCCCTCGCGTAATACCCTGGTTGCGAGTGCACCCATTACCCACTCACGGCACGACCTTAGACCGCCCTCGTAAGGACTACAAGTGGAACTGGCCTCTTACTCGGATTACGCCGTGCGTCTCGTCAACAGCGAGGAACCGGCCCGGGGCACGGACACCCTGACCTCGGTGGACGCGGTACGCGCCCTGTTCGGCCGGAACGCCTCCGCCGCCCGCCGCGCGACGGACGCCGACCTGACCCGCTTCCGCTCGATCCGCGCCCGGCTGCGGTCCGTCTTCGAGGCCGCCGACTCCGGCGAGGAGACCCTCGCGGTCGACCTGCTCAACTCGCTGCTCCTGGAGTTCCCGGTCAGCCCGCAGATCTCCGGCCACGACTACCGCGACGACGAGGGCAACCCGCTGTGGCACATGCACCTCGCCGACCACCCGTCCAACGCCACCGCCGGGTACGCGGCCATCGCCGCCATGGGGCTCGCCATGCACCTGACCGAGCACGGCGTGGACCGCCTCGGCATCTGCGAGGCCGTCCCCTGCCGCAACGCCTATCTGGACACCTCGACCAACCGCTCCCGCCGCTACTGCTCCGACCGGTGCGCCACCCGCGCCAACGTCGCCGCCTACCGCGCCCGCAAGCGCCTGGAGGCCGAGCGGTCGGCGAACACCGGCCGCACCGAGGAGAGCAGCCAGGAGACCAGCCCCGGCCGCTGAGGCCCGGGCGCCCCCCGCGGGCGGTAGCGCCCGAGGACCCGGCCGAGCACGAACTCTGCGGGCACCGCCCCGTAGTCCGTGCTGTCCGCCCCGGCCCCCGGATTGTCCGCGAGCACCCACCAGCCGCCCTCACGACGGCCGACCGCCCGCTTGACGATGAGCAGGTTCTGCTGGAGCGGATGACGCAGGATCACCACCTGACCGGGGCGCACCCGTGCGCCGTAGCGGACCAGCACCTGGTCCCCCTGGTACAGGGTCGGCACCATCGACGGGCCCTCCACCTCGGCGAGCCCGAACAGCGCCCGGACCTCGTGCCCTTCCGCTGTCTGCGGCATCAGAAATCCTCCCGGTCCCTTCGTACGCCCCGTCGGCTCCTCCCGGACCCAGGGCTCCAGTGTCACCGACTTTCGTCCTAAGCCCGCGGGGGTGGCCGCGAAATCCCGCCTGCCACGGAGTAATGTCCCACCTGAGAAGACGATCACGAGGAAGGACAGCTCCATGCTCTCCCGCCTATTCGCCCCCAAGGTCAAGGTCAGCGCACACTGCGACCTCCCGTGCGGTGTGTACGACCCGGCCCAGGCCCGCATCGAGGCGGAGTCCGTCAAGGCCGTCCAGGAAAAGATGGCCGGCAACGACGACCCGCACTTCCAGGCGCGTGCCACGGTCATCAAGGAGCAGCGCGCCGAACTCGCCAAGCACCACGTCTCGGTGCTGTGGAGCGACTACTTCAAGCCTCCGCACTTCGAGAAGTACCCGGAGCTGCACCAGCTGGTCAACGAGACCCTGAAGGCCCTCTCCACGGCCAAGGGCTCCACCGACCCGGCCACCGGCCAGAAGGCGCTGGACTACATCGCCCAGATCGACAAGATCTTCTGGGAGACCAAGAAGGGCTGACCGGCCCTTCCCTGGCCTTCGGTCACACCCGACCCGCGCTCTCTCTCGGAGCGCGGCGTCGCTTCGCCCGCACCCGGTCCGCGGGGCGCCGAGAACGGCGTTCCTGACGGACCGGGTGCGGGCTTTTCGGGGCCTGCTCGCGGGGCGTACGGGGCGTAGGCAGATCCGCGCAGCGCGGTGCGGGGCGGCTCCAACTCGTCTGCCATCGAAGGCAGTTGCCGGGGAGCCACTCCAACTCGTTTGCCGTCAGCAGCAGTTGACAGCGACCCTGCCCCCACAGCACCGGAACCGCCCCCCCCTCAGACGACGATGACCCGGCGCCCCCGCGTATGCCCGGCCCGGCTGTCGCGGTGGGCCGCCGCGGCCTCGGTGAGGGCGTAGGACCTCTCGACCGGGATGTGCAGCCTGCCCCGCGCGATGAGGTCGGCGGCCTCGGTGAGCGCGTCCGGCATGCTCCCGGCGACGCCGGAGAACCGTACGCCCAGCTCCGGTGCGCCGAGGTCGGCGATGGAGACCACCTTCCGCGGGTCCCCGGTCAGCTCGACGAGTTCGCGGATCACGCCCGCGCCGGCCAGGTCGAGGGCCCCGTCCACCGGACCCCACTGCCGCACCCGCTCCACCCAGCCCTCGCCGTACGTCGTGGCCCGGGCGCCGAGGCCGCGCAGATAGTCCTGGTTGGCGGCCCCAGCGGTGCCGATCACCGCGATGCCGCGCTCGCGGGCGATCTGCAGCACCGCCGATCCGACTCCCCCGGCCGCCCCGCTGACCAGCAGCGTCTGCCCGGGCCGCACCCCGACCTGGCCGAGGACGCGCAGCGCGGTCTCCACCACCGAGGGGTACCCGGCGGCCTCCGCGAAGCTCAGGCCCTCGGGCATCCGCGCCCAGGCCGTCAGCACGGCGAATTCGGCGTAGGTGGCGGCCCCTTCACCGAAGACGGGGTCGCCGACCGCCACCCCCTGGACGCCCGCACCGACCTCGTCCACCACCCCGGCGGCGTCCTGCCCGACCCCGGCGGGCAGTGCGACCGGATGGGCCCCGAGGCGCTGGCCCTCCCGGAGCCGCCAGTCGACGGGGTTCACGCCCGCCGCCCGCACGGCGATACGTATCCGGCCGGGGCCCGCGTGGGGCTCCTCGGCGTCCACCAGGCGCAGCACATCGGGGCCGCCGAACTCGGCGTAGCTCACTCTCTTCATGCGCTGCACCGTAACACTAACCGTTAGCCTTTTGAATCCGTTACTGTTTCCTAGCTGGTAGCGTCAGCGCATGACCGTGCCGACCGGACGCCGCGAACGCAAGAAGGCCGCGACCCGCCAGAAGATCGCCGACACCGCCCTGCGGCTCTTCCTGGAGCGCGGGTACGAGGCGGTGGGCATCCGCGAGGTGGCCGCCGAGGCCGATATCGCCGTCACCACGCTCTTCTCCCACTTCGCCTCGAAAGAGGCCCTGGTCTTCGAGCAGGACGCGGACTTCGAGCAGGCCCTCACCCGCGCGGTCACCGAGCGGGCACCCGGGGAGCCGCTCGTCCCCGCGCTGCGCCGCGAGATCCACGCGCTGGTCCGCCACTGCACGGCCGAGGGAGCCGCCCCGGTCCAGCGCATGATCGACGAGTCAGCCGCCCTGCGCAGATACGAGGAGTCGATGCGGCTGCGCCACGCAGAGTCCCTGGCCACGGCCCTCATCGCGGACCCGGCCCGCACGGCGACCGAGCTGGCCTGCCGCACCCTCGCCCGCTTCACGATCGACGCCTACGCACTGGCCCGCGAGGCGCCGGAGCCGGAGGCCGCGGTGGACGAGGTCTTCCGGATGATCGAGGGCGCTTGGGGGGTCGCGGCCGACGCCGGGACGGAGTCCTAGACGACGGAGTCCTGGGCGATGGAGTCCTGGGCGATGGAGTCCTGGGCGATGGAGTCCTGGGCGATGGAGTCTTAGACGACGGAGTCCTGGGCAGCGCGGAACGGGCGACGGGCAGCCGGAGAGGGCTGCCCGTCGATTCGGTGGTGTGCGCGGGGGGCGGTTCGGTGGTGTGCGCGGGGCGGTGGCGACCGCCCGCTTCCTCACCCCGGCAGCCACCTCCGCGGGCTCCGTGCCGTGGCCACCAGTTCCGGGACCGTGGCGAGTTTGACGCGGGGGCGGCCGGTGCGCAGGCCGGTGGTGTGTTCGGCGCGGTGGATGGCGGCGAGGCCGCGGGCGTCGACCAGGTGGCGGTTGCGGCGGCGGGCGAGGCGGGCGAAGGACCTGGAGTCGTGGGCGGGGGCGGGGAGGGCGCCGTCCACCGCGTCGGCGAGGAGGGTGCCGACGGTCTCGGCGGCGCAGGTGCGGTTGGCGCCGATGCCGCCGGAGGGGCCGCGCTTGATCCAGCCCACGACGTAGGTGCCGGGGCGGCCGGCGACCCGGCCGTTCTCGTGCGGGACGGTGCCGGTGGCCTCGTCGAAGGGGAGCCCGGCGACGCCCACTCCGCGGTAGCCGATGGCGCGCAGCAGCAGGCCGGTGGGGATCTCGGTCTCCCCGTCCGCGCCGGTGACGCGCAGCGCGGCCACCTCCTCCCCGCCCTCGATCGCCACGGGTGAGGAGTGGAAGCGGAAGACGATGCGGCGGTCACCCGCGGGTGGCGGCGCCGACCAGTCCACGGCGGCGCGCGGGATGCCCCGCAGGACCGCGGCCTTGTCCCCCTGTCCGGCCGCGTCGACGGCGGCGCCGATGCGCGGGTCGTGGTCGTCGATCAGCAGGCCGACGCCGGGCAGGTGCTTGAGGGCGAGGAGTTCGGAGCGGGTGTAGGCGGCCTCCTCGGGGCCCCGGCGGCCGAGCACCACGACCTCGCGCACCTTGCTGGCGCGCAGGGCGGCGAGGGCGTGGTCGGCGATGTCGGTGCCCGCGAGGGACTCGGGGTCGGCGACCAGGATCCGTGCGACATCGAGGGCGACATTGCCGTTGCCGATGACGGTGACCCGGGAGGCGGAGAGGTCGACGGCCTCCGGCGCGACCTCCGGGTGGGCGTTGTACCAGGCCACGAAGGTGGTGGCGGAGATGCTGCCGCGCCGGTCCTCGCCGGGGAGGCCGAGCCTGCGGTCGGTGGAGGCGCCGACCGCGTAGACGACGGCGTCGTGGTGGGCGGCGAGTTCCTCGGCGGTGAGGTCCCCGCCGACCTCCAGGCCGAGGTGCATCCGTACCCGGGGGTGGGAGTAGAAGCGCGCGAAGGTCTCGCCGACCTTCTTGGTGGCGGGGTGGTCGGGGGCCACTCCGTAGCGGATCAGGCCGCCCGCCACCGGGAGCCGGTCGATCAGGGTGACCTCGGCATCGGTGTGCAGCAGCAGGTCCTCGGCGGCGTACATGCCCGCCGGTCCGGTGCCGACGACGGCGACCCGCAGCGGGCCGAAGTCGGCGGGCAGGTTCCGCTCGAAGGCCGGCTCGCCCCAGGGGTGGAAGTTCGGTGAGGCGGCGGCCGGTTCGGGCTCCGGGGTGCCCGCGAAGTAGGCGGCGTTGATCTCCGCGTACTCCTGCTGCGCGCCGGAGAGGCTGTCCACCGGGAAGACGGCGTCGACCGGGCAGGCGTCCGCGCAGGCCCCGCAGTCGATGCAGGACTTGGGGTCGATGTAGAGCATCTCCGTGCTCCCGAAGGCCCGTTCCTCGGGGGTGGGGTGGATGCAGTTGACCGGGCAGACGGCGACGCAGGTGGCGTCGCTGCAGCAGGTCTGGGTGATCGCGTAGGTCATGGCGTCGGCTCGTCCGCTTCGCTTCGGTTCAGATCAGGCTTCGGTGCAGATCGGGCGTCGGTGCCGATCGGGCGTCGGTGCAGATCGGGCGTCGGTCGGATCCGGACCGGGTCGGGTCCGCGCCGGATCGGAACCGGTCCGCCTCAGATCAGATGCGCGCGCTTGTAGAACTTCAGGGCCGGCTTGGTGAGCAGGCGGGCCGAGGCGAGGAAGTCCATCAGGCCGGAGCAGCTGGAGCGCATCATCGACTTGTGGTGCTGGTTGGCCCGGGCCTCGGCGAGGGCGCGCTCCTGGTCGAGTCCGGCGTTCCGGTAGACCTTCTTGTTCACCATGCTGGTGACGATGACGTACGAGGCGATCGCGATGACGAAGGCGTTGATCTGGCGGCGCACCCAGCCCGCGTTCTCCAGGCGCTTGAGCGTCTCGTCGCGCGCGAACTTCATGTGGCGGGACTCCTCGACCACATGGATGTTGTTGATGGTGCGGACGAAGGGGACCACCCGCTCGTCGCGCATCCAGTCGCGCTGCATGACGTCGAGGACCTCCTCGGCGACCAGGATCGCGGCGTAGGCGGCCTCGCCGAAGGCCAGGGTCTTGAAGGCGCGGCCGAGTTCGACGGCGACGCGGTGCGGGCGGTACGGCGGGGCGCCCAGCTTCTCGGCGCCGCGGGCGAACATGATCGAGTGGCGGCACTCCTCGGCGACCTCGGTCAGCGCCCACTGGAACTTGGGGTCGGTGGGGTCCTTGGCGTAGATGTCCCGGAGCACCATCTGCTGGAGGATCATCTCGAACCAGATGCCGGTGCTGGCGACCGAGGCGGCCTCCTGCCGGGTCAGCTCCTTGCGCTGGGCGTCGGTGAGGTCGCTCCAGTAGGCGGTGCCGTAGAGGGTGCTCCACTCCGGGCTGGCGCCGTGGAAGTCCTTGTCGAGCGGTGTCTCCCAGTCGACCTCGGTGGCCGGGTCGTAGGAGAGGGTCGCGGCCGAGTCGAGCAGCCGTCCGGCGACGGCGGGCCGACCGGACCGCTCCTGCGTCCTCGACCGCGTCCGCGTCTTCGACCGAGCGGTGATGCGTGCCATGTCGGGCCCCCTGTCTCGCGTGTGTCCCGCGTTCTCGCTGCCGTACGGCTTCTCGATTTACCTGATACTACGCGGTTACAGTTACTTGAGGTAATACTCAGGCCCCCGGCCCGCGGGGTCAAGTCCTGTCCACCGGGTGGGCGCCGTGCGCGCCCGCGCGAGACGGCGGGGCCCGCCACCGCGCGGCTAGTAGGTCAAACGTCCCGGACTCTTGACTCGCTTTCCGGCTGCCGCGATCCTCAAGTGCCGGACGCGGTCTCCGCACCGCCGTTCGCGCCGCCCCAACTCCCCTTGTCGTACGGGTGAGTTGCGGCAGGGGGCGGTCGGTGGCGCAGGGCCCCGGCGCGCGCACCCGCTCTCTTCGCCGAACCGACCGGAGGAGATGGACCATGACGCGAACGCCCCGCCGCCGGGGACGATTCAGGGCCGCCGTGGCGATGCTCGCGGCCGCCGCCGCCCTCAGTCTCGGCGCGGCCCCCGGATCCCCGGCCGCCCCGGACGGCGACTGGTGGGAGCCCACCGCCCGGCCCGCCGCGGACTCCCGGATCAATGTCACCGGCGAGCCCTTCCGGGGCACCGACGCCGAGGGCAAGGTGCGCGGATTCGTCGACGCGCACAACCACCTGATGTCGAACGAGGGCTTCGGCGGGCGGCTGATCTGCGGGCAGACCTTCTCCGAGCAGGGCGCGGCCGAGGCGCTCAAGGACTGCCCCGAGCACTATCCGGACGGCTCGCTCGCCCTCTTCGAGAACCTCACCGGCGGCGCGGACGGCCACCACGACCCGGTCGGCTGGCCCACCTTCAAGGACTGGCCCGCCCATGACTCGCTGAGCCACCAGCAGAACTACTACGCCTGGGTGGAGCGCGCCTGGCGCGGCGGCCAGCGGGTCCTCGTCAACGACCTGGTCACCAACGGGCTGATCTGCACGGTCTACCCCTTCAAGGACCGCGGCTGCGACGAGATGGACTCCATCCGCCTCCAGGCCCGGAAGACGTATGAACTCCAGGACCACATCGACGCGATGTACGGGGGCGCGGGCAAGGGCTGGTTCCGGATCGTCACCGACGCGGGGCAGGCGCGCGAGGTGATCGAGCAGGGCAAGCTCGCCGTGGTCCTCGGTGTGGAGACCTCCGAGCCCTTCGGCTGCAAGCAGGTGCTCGGCGTCGCGAAGTGCCAGCAGGCGGACATCGACCGGGGGTTGGACGAGCTGTACGACCTCGGGGTGCGCAGCATGTTCCTCTGCCACAAGTTCGACAACGCGCTCTGCGGGGTCCGCTTCGACTCCGGGGCCACCGGGACCGCCGTCAACATCGGGCAGTTCCTGTCCACCGGCACCTTCTGGACGACCGAGAAGTGCACCGGGTCCCAGCACGACAACCCGATCGGCAACGCCGCCGCCCCCGCCGAGGTCGCCGCCAAGCTGCCCGCGGGGGTGAAGGTCCCCGCGTACCAGGCCGACGCGCAGTGCAACACCCGGGGCCTGACCCGGCTCGGGGAGTACGCGATGCGGGGCATGATGCGGCGCGGCATGATGCTGGAGATCGACCATATGAGCGTGAAGGCGGCGGGCCGGGCGCTGGACATCCTGGAGGCCGAGCGGTATCCGGGCGTGCTCTCCAGCCACAGCTGGATGGACCTCGACTGGACCGAACGCGTCTACCGGCTCGGCGGTTTCGCCGCGCAGTACATGAACGGCTCCGAGGGCTTCCTGAAGGAGGCCGGGCGCACCGCGGCACTGCGCCAGAAGTACGGCGTGGGGTACGGCTACGGCACCGACATGAACGGCGTCGGCGGCTGGCCCGCCCCGCGCGGCGCGGACGCCCCGGACAAGGTCGAGTACCCCTTCCGCAGCACCGACGGCGGCGCGGTACTGGACCGGCAGGTCACCGGCGAGCGCACCTGGGACGTCAACACCGACGGCGGGGCGCACTACGGCCTGGTGCCGGACTGGATCGAGGACATCCGCAGGGTCGGCGGCGCCGGGGTGGTGGACGAGCTGTTCCACGGCGCCGAGTCCTATCTCGGCACCTGGCGGGCGACCGAGCAGCACCGGCCCGGCACCGACTACGCGGCCCACGCGGCCACTTCGGCCAGCTCCACCGAGTGGAACCCGCTGCGGAGCCACGCCCCGGACAAGGCGGTGGACGGGGACACCGGCACCCGCTGGGCCAGCCGCTGGAGCGACGACGAGTGGCTCCGGCTCGACCTGCGCGCACCCCGCGAGATCGGCCGGGTCACCTTCGACTGGGAGGCGGCCCACGCGAAGAAGTACCGCATCGAGGTCTCGAAGGACGGCACCGCCTGGCGCACCGTGTGGTCCACCGAGACCGGCGACGGCGGCCTGGACACCGCCCGGTTCGAGCGGATCACGGCCCGGTACGTACGGGTGCAGGGGGTGGAGCGGGGCACCGGGCACGGGTACTCGCTGTACGAAGTGGGCGTGTTCCGCGCGTAGTTGAGGGACCGCAGGCGCTTCTCCTCCGCCTTCGCAGGGCACCGCGGCCGTCCGGGCCCCTCCCCGGGCGGCCGCGGTGCCGGGTCAGACGGCCGGTGCCGGGTCAGACGGCCGGTGACCGCCCGGCCCGCGGGGGCAGTTCGGCGTCCGGCCGCGCGGAGCCGTCGCCCTTGGGCGGGGCGAAGCGGGCGGCCATCAGCGGCAGCAGCAGGATGCACACCAGCGGGACGAGGAACATGGTGCGCTCGCCCCAGGCGTCGGAGACCAGGGCCACCCCGAAGGCCGCGACCAGATATCCCACGTAGTTGGCGATGTTGATCCGGGCGATGGCCCGGTCGCCGTTCTCCGGGTCGAGCCGGGCCGCCGCGACGAAGGAGAGCGGGGAGACCAGCGAGAGGCCGCCGCCGAGGAGCGCGAAGGCGGCGATGACCACCGGCACCGAGGGCGCCGCAACCACCAGTGCCAGCGCGGCGGTTGCCAGCACTCCGCTCATCCGTACGGTGGCGGCGGTGCCGAAGCGCGCGATCAGCCGGTCGCCGACCAGGCGGACGAGGAGCAGCACCGCCTGGTAGGCACCGTAGGCGACGGGCGCGGTCTCGGCGGCGGTGCCGAGGCCGTCCTGGAGGTAGATGCCGCTCCACACCGAGGTGGCCGAGTCTCCCACCCACATCGCGAAGGTCGGCACGGCGACCAGGAGGAAGGGCCACCAGGGCAGTCGGGCGGCGAGCCGGGACCCGGGGGCGGGTGAATCTCCGGAGGCGGGTGCATTCCCCTGCGGGGCCGGGGAGTTCGGCGCCGAGGCGGGTGAATCCCCTTGCGCAGCCGGGGAGTTCGGCGCGGAGGCGGGTGAATCCCCTTGCGCGGCCGGGGAGTTCGGCGCGGGGGCGGTCGGAGTGGCGGCGGCGAGGTCCGTACCGGCGGTCGGGACGGCTCCGGCATCGCGCCCCAAACCCTCTGCCGCAGTGAGGAGTTGGTGCCCGGTGGCGGCGTTGAGGGCGAGGCCCGCCAGGGAGACCAGGCCGAGGGAGAGCGGCAGCGGCCAGCCGAGGC
Source organism: Streptomyces sp. SCSIO ZS0520 (assembly GCF_025643355.1). Classification (NCBI taxonomy): domain Bacteria; kingdom Bacillati; phylum Actinomycetota; class Actinomycetes; order Kitasatosporales; family Streptomycetaceae; genus Streptomyces; species Streptomyces sp. SCSIO ZS0520. The sequence continues at coordinate 2,249,435 of NZ_CP092644.1, forward strand.
CGATGGTCAGCGAGGCGAGGCCCGCCCCGGCCACCGCCGCGGCGCTCCACATCGCGTGGAAGCCCGACATCACGCTGCGGCCGTAGCGGTCCTGGACGGCGACGCCCTGCATGTTCAGCGCCGGGTCGACGGCGCCGACGAAGAAGCCGTAGACGCAGGTGGTGAGCACGAGGGCGGGCACCGATCCGGCGAAGCCGGGGAGCACGGCGCCGAGCGAGACCCCGGTGAGCCCGGCGCGCAGGGTCAGCGCGCTGCCGCGGCGCCTGGCCAGCGAGCCGGCGGCGAGGCTGCCCAGCGCGGAGGTGACCGAGACCGCCGCGAGCAGCCCGAGGATGTCGAGGTCGCTGAGGTCGAAGTCATCCTTGATACGGGCCAGTTGGGTCATGATCGAGGCGAAGGTGAGCCCCTGGACCGCGAAGGCGGTGAAGACGGCCCGGCGGGCGCTGCGGGACCGCGCGTCGGGGGCGGTCATCCGCCGGTCCGCCCGGCCTCGGCGCCGACCCGGCCGAGCACCCGGTCGAGGTAGGGGTTGGCGAAGAGTCCGCCCGGGTCGACCTCCTCGCGCAGGGCGAGGAAATCGGTGAACCGCGGGTAGCGCGCGGCGAGTTCGGGGGCGCCGAGGCGGTGCATCTTGCCCCAGTGCGGGCGCCCGCCCACCGCGCCGAGCACGTCCTCGCAGATGCCGAACCACCGCTGGTGCGGCATCCGGTGGTACTGGTGGAAGGCCACATAGGCGACGTCGCGTTCATGGGCGGGCGAGAGCCAGATGTCGTCGGCGCGCACGAAGCGCACCTCGAAGGGGAAGGACACCTTCTCGTCGTGGGTGCGCAGCCAGCGCTGCAACTCCCGTAGTACGGGGACGAGTTCGGCGCGGGGTACGGCGTACTCGCCCTCGCGGAAGCGGACATCGCGGTCCGAGGCGAAGACGCGGGGCGCGAGGTCGGTGAAATCGCGGTCGCCGATGCCCCGGGAGACGAGGCGGGTGATCCCGGGGACCAGGCCGGGCAGCCAGGTGCCGAGGCGCAGCAGGGCCTCGAAGCCGATGTTGGTGACGATCTTCTCGTCGACGGCGCGGGTGAGGGCGCTCATCGGGCGCAGCGCGGTGGTGGCGGGCAGCCGGGTGAAGCGGCGGGTGAGCGCGGTCTCGGTGTGCGGGAACCAGAAGAACTCGAAGTGGTCGTTCTCCTCGGCGAGTCGGTCCACCTCGTCGAGGACGCGGTCCAGCGGCTGCTTGCTGTCCACGGCGCGCAGCGCGTACAGCGGTACGCACTGGAGGGTGACCTTGGTGAGCACGCCGAGCGCGCCGAGGCCGAGGCGGGCCGCGGCGAAGAGCTCCGGCCGCTCCTTCGCGGAACAGGTCACCACGCTGCCGTCGGCGAGGACCAGTTCCAGGGCGCGGATCTGGGTGGAGATGCTGCCGAAGCCGGTGCCGCTGCCGTGGGTGCCGGTCGAGACGGCGCCCGCGACGGTCTGGCGGTCGATGTCGCCGAGGATCTCCAGGGCCAGGCCCCGCTCGGCGAGCAGCGGATTGAGCCGGTGCAGCGGCATGCCCGCGCCGACGGTGACCAGGCCGGTCTTCGGGTCGGCCGCGTGCAGTGCGGCGAGGCCCTCGGGCCGCAGTTGCACACCGGGGGCGAGGGCCGCGCCGGTGAAGGAGTGCCCGGAGCCGATCGCCTTGACCGCGAGGCCCTCGGCGGCGGCCGCGCGCACCGCCGCGGCGACCTCCTCCGGGGAGCCGGGGGCCGCCACCCGGACGGGCGTGACCTGCTCGGTTCCGGCCCAGTTGCGCCACTGCTTCGCCCGCCGGTCGTTCTCGCGCCGCTGCCTCGTCATCCGCCGCCTCCTCGGGCCGCCTCGTGAACGCACTCAGCATGGGGCCGGACCCTGAGTAGGTCAATTGTCCCGGACACTTGAACTGAAGCAATTTCTCGGTCATCCTCAGCCCCATGGCCGACCTCTCCGCACCCCGGCGCCGCCGCACCTCCTTCGGCGAACTGACCACCGCGACCGCGGGCCTGCCGGCCCCCTGTGCCGCGCTCGACCTGGCCGCGCTGCGCACCAACGCCGCCGACCTGCTGCGCCGGGCGGCCGGCAAACCGATCCGGATCGCCAGCAAGTCGGTGCGCTCCCGGGCCGTGCTGCACGGCGCCCTCGCCCTCGACGGCATGGCCGGGGTGCTCGCGTACACGCTGCCCGAGGCGCTGTGGCTGGCCGGCGAGATCGAGGACGTCCTGGTCGGCTATCCGACCGCGGACGAGCAGGCGCTCGCCGCCCTCGCCGCCGACGAGCAGCTGGCCGCCCGGGTGACCCTGATGATCGACTCCGCCGACCAGCTGGAGTTCACCGCCGCCGCGCTCGGCTCCCCGGGCGGCCCGCCGATCCGGGTCTGCCTGGAACTCGACGCCTCGCTGCGGCTCGCCGCCGGGCGCCTGCACGTCGGCAGCCGCCGCTCCCCCGCGCACAGCCCCGAGGCCGTCGCCCGGCTCGCCCGCGCGGTCACCCGGCACCCGCGCTTCACGCTGGTCGGCCTGATGGCGTACGAGGGGCAGATCGCGGGCATCGGCGACAACCAGCCGGGCTCCCCGGTGACCCGCCTCGGCGTCCGCGCCATGCAGCGGGCCTCGGCGGCCGAACTGCACGAACGGCGGGCGGCGGCGGTGGCCGCGGTGCGCGCGGTGGCACCGCTGGAGTTCGTCAACGGCGGCGGCACCGGCAGCCTCGAACTGACCTCCGCCGAGGAGGCGGTGACCGAAGTGGCCGCCGGATCCGGCCTGTTCGCGCCCGCCCTCTTCGACCACTACACCCGCTTCCACCCGCTGCCCGCGGCCCACTTCGCGCTCCCGGTCGTCCGGCGGCCCTCGCCCCGGCACGCCACGGTGCTCGGCGGCGGCTGGATCGCCTCCGGGCCGCCCGGCCGCGACCGGCTGCCGGTGCCGGTCTGGCCGCGCGGGCTGCGGCTGCTCGCCACCGAGGGCGCGGGCGAGGTGCAGACCCCGCTCGGCGGACCGGGGGCGGCCGGGCTGCGGATCGGCGACCGGGTCTGGTTCCGGCACGCCAAGGCGGGCGAGCTGTGCGAGCACGTGGACGAACTGCACCTGGTGGACGAGGGCCGCCTCACCGGCAGCGCGCCGACGTACCGGGGCGAGGGCAAGACCTTCCTCTGAGGGATCCGGGGCCCGGCCTCGCCGGGTCCCAAGGCCCGGCGGGCGCCGAAGGCCCGGGTTCCGGGACTCCGGGCCGCGCGTACGGGAGCCCGCCCCCGGCCGTCCAGGTCAAGCGTCCCGGACGGATAGGCTGGCGCGGCGCCCGCGACGAGGCGGGCGGTATCCGAGGAGGCGTACGGAGATGGCGAGGATGCCCTCGGCCGAGCGGCGCGTACAGCTGGTCGAGGCCGCGATCCGGGCGATGACCCGGGACGGCGTGGCCAAGACGACGACCCGCTCGATCTGCGCGGAGGCCGGGGTCTCGCTCAGCGTCTTCCACTACTGCTTCGACTCCAAGCAGGCCCTCCTGGAAGCCGTGATCGAGACGATCACCGAGCACTCGGTCTCCCGGGTGCGGGAGGCCGTCGAGCCCCGTCCCAGCCTGCGGGAGACCGTCCGCGGGGCCCTCCAGGCGTACTGGGACCATGTGGTCGCCAACCCCGGCGAGCACATGCTGACCTACGAGCTGACCCAGTACGCCCTGCGCCAGCCGGGGTTCGAGCAGCTGGCCCGGCGCCAGTACGAGCAGTACACCGCCTCCAACACCGCCGTGATCGAGCAGCTGGCCGCGGTCACCGGCTTCGAGCCGCGGGTGCCGATCGCGGTCCTCGCCCGCTATCTGACGGTGATGACCGACGGCCTCACCCTCAACTTCCTGGTCCTCGGCGACGAGGAGGGCGCCGCGGAGGTCCTGGACACCACCGCCGACCATGTCCTCGCCCTGGTCCGCGTCCCCGAGTAGCCCCGCCCCGGCCGGACCACCTCCCGACGGGGAACGGAGGGATGTATTCCGCCAGCCGCCGGCACGCTTCCGGCCGGATTCCGGCCCACTCCAGGTCGACCGACCCAGACCCTTGACCTGCATCGGAGGGGCTCGCCATCCTCGTCCGAGGAACCGAGACCGGCCCAAGGACGCAACCCAGGGACGCGTGCCGGAGCGGTCGGCACCCGCGAGCGAAGGCGGTACCCGTGACCCCCACCGATCCGATGCCCCGTTTTCCCGACGGCTTCGCCTGGGGCGTGGGCGCCGCGAGCTTCCAGACCGAGGGCGCCGTGGACGAGGACGGCCGCGGCCCGAGCATCTGGGACACCTTCTGCGCCCGGCCCGGCCGCATCGCGAACGGCGACGCCGCCCTGGTGGCCACCGACTTCTACCGCCGCTACCGCGAGGACATCGCGCTGGTACGGGAGTTGGGGGTGGACGTCTACCGGATCTCGGTCGCCTGGCCCCGCGTCGTCCCGGACGGCACCGGGCCCGTCAACCCGAAGGGCCTGGACTTCTACGACCGGGTGGTGGACGCCCTGTGCGCGGCCGGACTCGACCCCGCGCTCACCCTCTACCACTGGGATCTGCCGCAGCCCCTGGAGGACGCGGGCGGCTGGCTGACGAGGGAGACCGCCGAGCACTTCGCCCGGTACGCCGAGGCGGTCGCCGAGCGCCTCGCCGACCGGGTCGCGTACTGGATCCCGCTCAACGAACCGGTCGTGCAGACCATGCTGGGCTACGCGATCGGCGAGCACGCCCCCGGCCGCAGCCTGCTCTTCGAGGCGCTGCCGACCGCCCACCACCAGCTGCTCGCCCACGGTCTCGGCGTCGGGGCGCTGCGCGCCGCGGGCGCCCGGCGCATCGGCACCGCCAATCCGCACGCCCCGCAGCGCCCGGCCTCCGCCCTGCCGGAGGACCTCGCGGCGGCCGAACTCAGCGACGCGCTGTGGAACCGGCTCTGGTCCGACCCGATCCTCACCGGCCGCTACCCCGAGGGCTACGCGGCGGCCATGCCGGGCCCGGTCGAGCGGGACCTCGCCGCGATCTCGGCGCCGCTGGACTTCTACGGGGTCAACTACTACAGCCCCACCACGGTCGGCGCCCCGATGCCCGGCCGCTCCCGCGAGATGAACGGCTACCGGCTCCCCGAGGACGCCCCCTTCGTCACCGTCGACTCCGGGCTGCCCAGAACCGGCCTCGGCGGCGACGCCGACCCGAGCGGCCTCTACGAGACCCTGCTCACCCTCACCCAGCGCTACGGCGAACTGCTGCCCCCGCTGATCGTGACCGAGAACGGCACCTCCCAGCGGCCCGGCACCGAGGAGCCCGGCCCGGACGGCCGCATCCACGACCGCGGCCGGATCGCCTATCTGGACGCCCATGTCCGCGCCCTGCACGCGGCCCTGCGCGAGGGCGCCGACGTCCGCGGCTACTGGCACTGGTCCCCCACCGACAACTTCGAGTGGAGCCACGGCTTCGCCCAGCGCTTCGGCCTGGTGCACGTCGACTACGAGAGCCTGGCCCGCACCCCGAAGGACTCGTACTACTGGTACCGGCGCCTGGTGAAGGGGGAGTTGGCGTCCTGACCCGGGGTCGGCGGCTCACGTACGGTGGTTCCCCGGCGGTGCTCCGGGGCAGCCGCCCCCGTACGGCCGGAGAGACCGGTTCCGGTACCGCCCTGGAGGACGCATGTCCGCAGTCAGCCCCCGCCTCGCGCCGAACTCCCGTACGGGACGGGTGACTTCACCGGCGGGCGGCGGGCGCTCCCGGGCGCGCGCCGCGGTGGGGGTGTCCGCCGGGGTCTCGGCCGCCGTCGCCGGGGCGGTGGCCGTCGCGGGCTCCTTCCGGCGGCGGGAGATCGTCCTGCCCGGCTCGCCCTTCGACTTCACGCTGCCGCCCGCCCCGGGCGTGGACGTCTCGGTGAGCGTCGCCGAGACCGGGGTGATGCGGTCCAACGCCGTCTTCGCCTACCGGGGCGGCGGCTTCGAGCAGCTGGTCTTCGGGATGGACAGCCTGGTGGTGCGGCACCCGGAGCGCACCCTGCTCGTCGACACCGGCTTCGGGCGGCGGCTGCGGGAGCACACCCGGACCGTCCCGCGCCTGATGCGCGCGGTCTCCGCAATCGAACTCGACGTGGCGCTCGCCGACCGGCTCGCCGCGGGCGGACTCGGCGCCGGGGACGTCTCGGTGGTCCTCACCCACGCGCACTGGGACCACGTCAGCGGCCTGGAGGACCTCCCCGGAGTCCCCGTCCACGTCAACGCCGCCGAGCGCGACTTCATCCGTACGGGCGGCCGGCCCACGGAACTGATCCGCGGCTTCGGGGAGTTGGACTACCAGCTCTACGACTTCGACGACGGCCCCTACGCGGGCTTCCCGGAGAGCCACGACCTGCTCGGCGACGGGAGCGTGGTGCTCGTCCCGGTCGGCGGCCACACCCCCGGCTCCGTCCTGGTCTTCGTGCGCACCCCAGGGCAGGACCTGTGCCTGATCGGCGACCAGGCCTGGAAGCGCGAGGGCGTGGACCTCCCGGCGGAGCGCCCGTGGATCTCCTGCTGCCTCGTCGACCACGACCCCGTGCGGGTCCGCGCCAACCTCGGCCTGCTGCACCGCCTCCAGGAGGCCAACCCGGAGCTGCTGCTCGTCCCGGCCCACGACCGGGGGCCCCGGGCCGCACTGCCGCGCTTCGCCTGAGGCGGCGGAAGCGGCGGGACCGCCAGCGGCAGCCACCCGCCGCCGGTCAGCCGGTGCTGCCCGGGCCCTCGCGCCCGGCCCGCTCCTCGGGCGCCGGGATCGCGACCCCGGCCGGGGCGTCGCTGCGCCCGTAGTGGTGGGTGGTGAACATGTAGAGCAGCCCGGCGCCGAAGACCACCGCCCCGCACAGGAGCACGATGTAGTTGTCGTACCAGGCCACTTCGGGGGTGCGCGCCCAGCAGATGTTGACGATGGCGAAGATGCCGTAGGCCAGCGCGCCCGCGTTCACCAGGAGTCCCCAGCGGCCGAGGGTGAACTCCCCGGCCGGGCGCCAGCCCTTGAGGCGGGCGCGCAGCGCGGCGAGGACGACCATCTGGAAGGCGGCGTAGATGCCGAGGATCGCGAAGGAGACGATCTTGGTGAGGGCGTCGGTCGAGATGAGCGAGCCGAAGGCGATGGCGGCCGGGACGACCGCCGAGACCAGGAGGGCGTAGCCCGGGACGGCGCGGGCGTGCGCGAACTTCCGCAGGAACCGGTGTCCGACGATCATCCCGTCCCGGCCGTAGGAGTAGATCAGCCGCCCCGCCGCGGCCTGGAGGCTGACCGTGCAGGAGAGGAAGGAGATCAGCACCACGGCCATCACCAGGCGCGCGCCGGTCTCGCCCATCGCGTCGTAGAGCACCTTGACCACCGGGTCGGCGTCCTCGCCGGAGATGACGGCCTGGTAGTCGACGACCGAGAGCAGCAGCGTCAGGCAGGTGAAGGTGGCCGCGGCGCCGCCGACGTAGATGGTGCGGCGCATCGCCTTGGGGATGACCTTGCCCGGGTGGGCGACCTCCTCCGCGGTGTCCCCGCAGGCCTCGAAGCCGTAGTACTGGTAGAAGCCGATGATCGCCGCGCCCAGGAAGACCGGCAGATAGGAGCCGTCGCCCTGGGTGTCGTAGGTGTCGAAGAGGACGCCGAGGTTGTGGTGGCGGTGGGTGGAGAGCAGGTAGATGCCGACGACCAGGGCGCCGATCAGCTCGGCGCCGAAGCCGATGACGGCGGCCCAGGAGAGGACCCGGGTCCCGGCGTAGTTGATCAGGACGGCCACCACGATGAGCACCACCGTGCACAGCACCGTGGTGTGCACGGTCGGGTCGAAGCCGAAGAGGATGGCGATATAGGGCCCGGCGCCGTAGGCGACCGAGGTGATGGTCACGAGCAGCGCCCACATGTAGACCCAGCCGGTCATCCACGCCCAGCGCTTGCCCCACAGCCTGCGCGCCCAGGGGTAGACCCCGCCCGCGATCGGGTACTGCGCGACGATCTCGCCGAAGACCAGCGCCACCAGGAACTGCCCGGCGCCCGCGAGGACGAAGGCCCAGATCATCGGCGGCCCGCCGTCGGCGAGCGCGGTGCCGAAGAGGGTGTACGTGCTCACCACCGGCGAGAGGTAGGTGAAGCCGAGGGCGAAGTTGGCCCAGGGGCCCATGTCCTTGCGGAACTCCGAGCCCTGCGCGTCCGGGCGCGGCGCCCCCGCGGCCGGGCTCGCCCCGGCCATCAGCGCTCACCGCCCGGGCGGGCGTCCGCCTGGGCGCCCCGGATGAGGTCGGCGGCGCGTTCGGCGGCGAGCAGCACGGTCACCATCGGGTTGACGGTGGGCATGGTCGGGAAGAGCGAGGCGTCGACCACCCGCAGCCCCTCCTGGCCGCGCACCCGCAACTGCGGGTCGAGCACCGCCATCGGATCGTCGGCCGCGCCCATCCGGCAGGTGCCCGCGGGGTGGTAGACGGTGTGCGCCGCGTTGCGCCCGTACGCGGAGAGTTCGGCGTCGGTGCGCACCTCGGGGCCCGGGGCCACCTCGCGGACCAGCCAGTCGCGCAGCGGGGCGGTGGCGGCGACCTCGCGGGCGATCTTCAGCCCCTCCACCAGGGTGCGTTCGTCGTGGCCGCCGGGATCGGTGAAGTACCGGAAGTCCAGGGCCGGTTTCTCGGCCGGGTCCGCGCTGCGCAGCCACATCCGGCCGACCGAGCGGGCCCGCGGCACGTTCGGCGTCATGCACACCCCGTGCTCCACCGGCGGGTAGCCGAGGCGCTCGGTGTTGACGGTGAAGGGCACCTGGTAGAAGTGGAACATCAGGTCGGGCCGGGGCCCGCTGGTGTCGCGGCGCAGGAAGAGCCCGGCGTCGGAGTCCATCGCGGAGTTCGGCGGCAGCGGCCCCGCGGTCTCCCAGACGATCACCGACTCCGGGTGGTCGAGCAGGTTCTCGCCGACGCCCGGCAGGTCCGCCCGTACCGCGATGCCCCGTTCGCGCAGCTGCTCGGCGGGGCCGATGCCGGAGAGCATGAGCAGCCGGGGGGTGTCCACGGCGCCCGCGCACAGCAGCATCTCGCGCTCCGCCCGCAGCACCGCCTCGGTGCCGTCCGCGCCCCGGACCCGCACCCGGGTCAGCCGCCCCGCCTCGTCCGGGAGCAGTTCGTACGCCCAGGTCTCCAGGCGCAGGGTCAGATTGGGGCGGTCGAGCACCGGGTGGAGGTAGGCCACCGAGGCCGAGGAGCGCTGATTGCCCTCCGGTTCGTAGGCGAGCGAGAAGAAGCCCGCGCCCTCGGCGAAGGGGCGGGCGTTGAAGTCCTCGACCACCGGGACGCCGAGCGCGGCGGCGGCCGCGGTGACGAAGTCCCGGGCGATCGGGTTCCGGTCCTGCTCGGCGACGGGGACGATGGTGTTCTGCAGCCGGTCCCGGTACGGCAGGATCGTCTCCGGGTCCCAGCCCTCGCAGCCCGCGGCCACCCACTCGTCCAGGTCCTCGGGCAGCGGCAGGAAGCTGATCAGGGTGTTGTGCGAGGAGCAGCCGCCGAGGACCCGGGCCCGGGAGTGCAGGATGTGCGAGTTGCCGCGCGGCTGCTCGACGGTGGTGTAGCCGTAGTCGAACTCCGAGCCCAGCAGGTTGATCCAGTTGCGCAGCTTCAGGATGCGGTCGTCGCCGACGTCGCTGGGGCCGCCCTCGACCACGCAGACGCGCACCCCGGGGTCCTCGGTCAGCCGGGCCGCGAGCACACAGCCCGCCGTGCCGCCGCCGACGATGACGTAGTCGTAGGCGGGCTCACTGCTTCCGCTTGTCTGCTGCTCACTCATCGCGCGTCTGCTCCCTCGCGTCGGCTCTGCTGTTCTCCGCGCCTGCCGGCCCCTGCCCGGTGGCGGCCTGTCCGCGGCCCGGCGGCGCTCAGCCCTTGAACCAGCCGGAGGGCGCCGGGTGGAGGTTCTGGTAGATGTGCTTGGCCTCCTGGTACTCGCGCAGCCCGGTCGGGCCCAGCTCGCGGCCCACCCCCGAGCGGCCGAAGCCGCCCCACTCGGCCTGCGGGAGGTACGGGTGGAAGTCGTTGATCCAGACCGTGCCGTGCCGCAGCCGGTTCGCGACCCGCTGGGCGCGGCTGGCCTCGCTGGTCCACACGCCGCCCGCGAGTCCGTACCGGGTGTCGTTGGCCAGTGCGACCGCCTCGTCCTCGTCGTGGAAGCGCTCGACGGTCACCACCGGGCCGAAGACCTCCTCCTGCACGATCCGCATCGAGCGCTCGCAGTCCGCGTAGACGGTGGGCTGCAGGAAGAAGCCGCGGGCCAGCGCCGGGTCGTCCGGGCGGCGGCCGCCGGTGACCAGGCGCGCCCCGTCCTCGCGGGCGATCGCGAAGTAGGCCTCCACCTTGTCCCGGTGCTCGGCGGAGCTGAGCGGCCCGCTCTCGGTGGCCGGGTCCAGGCCGTCGCCGAGCCGGATCGCGGCGGCCCGTTCGGCGAGCGCCTCGACGAAGCGGTCGTGCAGGGTGTCCTGGACGAGCAGCCGGGAACCGGCCGAGCAGACCTGGCCCGAGTGCAGGAAGGAGGCGTCCAGGGCGAAGCCGAGGGCGGCGTCGAAGTCGGCGTCCGCGAAGACCAGGTTCGGGTTCTTGCCGCCGAGTTCCAGGGCGATGTTCTTCACGCCCTCCGCGGCGCTCGCCATGATCCGCCGCCCGGTGGCCAGGCCGCCGGTGAAGGAGACCAGGTCCACGTCCGGGTGGGCGGTCATCGCGGCGCCGGCGGTGGCCCCGGAGCCGAGGACCAGGTTGGCGACCCCGCGCGGGGCCCCGGCCTCCTCGATCAGGCGGATCAGGGCGAGGGTGCTCAGCGGGGTGGTCTCGCTCGGCTTGAGGACGAAGGTGTTGCCCGCCGCGAGCGCCGGTGCCACCTTCCAGGAGGCTTGCAGGAGCGGGTAGTTCCAGGGGGCGATGAGCGCGCAGACACCGATCGGCTCGTAGACGACCCGGCTCAGCACCCCGGGGCCGACGTCGACCACCCGGCCGCCGTCCTTGCCCGCGATCTCGGCGAAGTACCGGAAGGCCGCGGCCACGTCCTCGACGTCGATCCTCGCCTCGGTGAGCGTCTTGCCGGTGTCGAGCGTCTCGGTACGGGCGATGTCCTCCACGTCCCGCCGCAGCAGCTCGCTCACCCGGAACAGCACATCGGCCCGGCGCCGGACCGGGGCCCTGGCCCAGTCCTCCTCGCGGAAGGCGCGCGCGGCGGCCCGCACCGCCCGGTCGACGTCGGCGGCGTCCGCCTCGTCCACGGACCGGACGACCGAGGCGTCGAAAGGATTCACCACATCCCGTCGGCCGCCCGCCGCTGCCGGAACCCACTCGCCGTCGATGTACAGGTCAGCCATGCGCCGCTCTCCTCGCTCCCTCCCCCGCGCGGACCCCACGGGGAACGGAGACATCGTTCAGCCCCCGGGCCCCCGCACCCGGGGACGCACCGAAGGAGGGGCCCGGGCGCGGGGGAACGCAACCCCGTCGGGCTAGTCGCCGCGGGGCGGACAGGGGGGCGGGGCAGGGCGGATCTCAGGTGGGCGGGGGGCGGTGCTCAGGGGTCACGGGTGGGGGGCTCGGGCAAGCCGAGTGCGGGTCTCAGGTACCCCGAGTGCGGGGCTCAGGTACCCCGGGTGCGGTGCTCAGGCGCACGGGAGTGGAGCTCAGGCGCCCGGCGGCGGGTCGGTGGCGCGCGGTTCGGCGGTGGCGCGCGGCTCGGCGGCCGCGGGGTTCGTGTGCGGCGCGGGTGCCTCGGCCCCGGGCGGTCCGTGGGCCTCGCGCAGGCGGCGGGCGCGGGTGTGGAGGTAGCGCTTCTCCGGCAGGCTCAGGGTGATGCCGGCCGCGCGCTCGTAGGCCGCGCAGGCCTCCCGCCAGTCGCCGGCCTCTTCGAGCAGATGCGCCCGTACCGCGTCCGGCCGGTGGCTGCCCGCCAACTCCCCCGCCAGCGCCTCGACTTCGGCGAGCCCGGCCCGCGGACCGTGCACCTTGGCCACCGCGACCGCCCGGTTCAGGCGCTCCATCGGACCCGGCACCATCAGCACCAGGATCTCGTACAGCTCCAGGATCTCCCGCCAGTCCGTCTCCTCGGGGCCCGGCGCCTCGTCGTGCAGCGCGGCGATGGCGGCGCGCAGCTGGTACGGGCCCGGGTGGCGCCGCGAGAGCGCCTCGGTGACCAGGGCGACACCCTCGTCGATCGCGGGGCGGTCCCAGCTGCCGCGGTCCTGCTCGTCCAGCGGGATCAGTTCGCCGCCGGGGCCGCTGCGCGCGGCCCGGCGCGCGTCGGTGAGCAGCATCAGGGCGAGCAGACCGGCCACCTCGCCGTCCTCGGGCAGCAGCCGGTGCACGGTACGGGTCAGCCGGATCGCCTCCCCCGCGAGTTCGGCGCGTTGCAGTCCCGCGCCGGAGGAGGCCGTGTACCCCTCGTTGAAGATCAGGTAGAGGATCTTCAGTACGGCGGGCAGCCGCAGCCGCCAGCGGTCCGGGCGCCGGAAGCGCTGGCCGCGGAGCCGCTTCTTCGCCCTGCTGATCCGCTGGGCCACGGTGGCCTCGGGCACCAGCATCGCCCGGGCGATCTCGGCGGTGCTCAGTCCGCCGACCGCGCGCAGGGTGAGCGCGATCTGCGCGGGCGGGGGCAACTCCGGGTGGCAGCACAGGAAGAGCAGGGTGAGGGTGTCGTCCTCGGCGGCCACCCGGCTCAGCCCCGGCTCGGGCGCGGTGAACTCCTCGCGCGGGGTGAGGGCCGCCGCCCGCTCCTCGCGCAGCCGCCGCGACTGCTCGGCCCGCAGCATGTCGACAAGGCGACGCGAGGCCACCCGGATCAACCAGCCCCGCGGATTCTCCGGCACCCCCTGCGACGGCCACTGCCCCGCCGCCGCGAGCAGCGCCTCCTGCACCGCGTCCTCGGCCGAGTCGAAGTGCCCGTACCGCCGCACCAGCGCGCCGAGCACCTGCGGCGCGTGCCGCCGGAGCAGCTCCTCGGTACCGGGCTCCGCCGCGGCCCGCCGCCCCGGCCCGGCCTGCGCGGCGGACTGCCGGGCGGCCTCGACTTCATTGGCGGGGGCGGGAGTTCCGGAGGCGGGCGTCCCGGGTGCGGCAGCTCCCGGCGCGGAAGCCGCCGGTCCGGGCGTTCCGGGCTCGGGGTTCCCCGGTACGGGTGTGCCGGGCCCGCCAGTTCCAGGTGCGGGAGTCTCCGGTTCGGCGGCGGGTACCGCGGCGTCTCCCCGCGCCGCGGCATCCCTCGCGTACCGCTCAGGCGGCACTGTCGTCGGGGCCGGAGTCGATCGGCCTGATGTGCACCGGCGGGTTGGGGGCGCCCTCCGGCTGGGGGCAGTCGAGGACCCGGGCCGCGATCTCGGTCACCCGCTCGTAGCTCGCGCAGTCCAGGACCCAGTACCCGGCGAGCACCTCCTTCGTCTCGCCGTACGGCCCGTCGGTCACCACCAGCTCGCCGTTCTCGTCCTTGCCCACGGTGCGGGCGCGGGCGGGCTCGGTCAGGCCCTGGGCGTCGACGAGTTCGCCGGACTCGGCCAGCTCGTCGTTGAGCCGGCCCATGAAGGCGAACATCTCCTGCACCTGCTCCTCGTTCCACTCCGGGCTCGCGGCGGAACCCTTGCCCGCCATGGCCTCGTAGTCCGCCTGCGTACCCCGGACCATCACCAGGTACTTCATGATTCGCTCCTTCGTCCGGTCCGCCCCTTCCGGGCGGCTCTCACAGGGGACGTCGGAGCCGGTCCCGGTTCCTCGACAGCCCTCGGCGACTTTCTCGCGGAAATTTCCGGCGGACCGGATTCCGGAGGGTGCCGCGTCCTCTGCGTCGCCAGAATGCCGCCCCCGGTCGCCCTCGGCGGGCAGGCGGGGCGGGTGCCGTACGCCCGGTGCTCAGGGTGCCGGGGCCTCCGGGTCCTGGCCGCGCGGCCTCCCCTCGGCGCCTCCCGCGGCGGTGCCGGAACCCTCCGCGGGAGGGGGCTTCGGGCCGCGGGAGCCGGGGCGGTGGGCTCCGGGGTCGGGGTGTTCCCGGGCCTGGGTCCGGTGCGGGCGGTGGTACTTCGGGGGTTCCTCCGCGGGCGCCTCGGGGTCCGCATAGGCGCGGCACTCGGGATTGCGGCAGGGCCCCGGCCCCCAGACCGGCACATAGGCGCCGAGGGTCTTGCGGCGGTGCAGGGCGGTCTCCACCGGGTCCCCGCAATCGGGGCAGACCTGCTGCTCCCGTGGGTCACCGGCGGCACTGCTGCCTCTGCCGACCATGACCCCAGGATAGGTCCGCGCCCGCCGCCCGGCATCGGGGAGCGGACCCCGCACCAGCGGGACCCCTAAGGCTCCAGGGGTGCCGTGCTGCCGCGCGGCTCGCGCCACATGGGCCACATGTGCGGGCCCTCGGGCAGGTCGACGGTGCGGCCCAGGAAGGCGAAGCCGAGGCGTTCGTAGAGTCCGCGGCTGCGGGCGCTGCTGGCCTCCAGATAGGCGGGCAGTCCCTCGCGGTCGCAGCGCTCGAAGACATGCTGGATCAGGGCGGTGCCCAGTCCCTCGCCCTGGCGGTCCGGGGCGACCGCTATCAGCATCAGGTACTCGTGGGCGCGGTCGCTCGGGTGGACGGCCTCGGTGTGGCGGCCCACCAGCTCGACCCGCTCGTTCTCCGGGTCGACCGCCTGCCGCATCAGCGCGGGCCCGTCCTCCTCGCTCTCGTGCGCGCCCGCGGGTACGGACAGCCAGAGCGCGGCGGCCGATCCGTCCTCCGTCAGGTCGACATAGCCCTCGCTCAGCGCCACCTGGAGGAAGGCCCCCATGAGCAGGGGGTGCTTCGCGCGCCGTGCCTCCTGGCCGGGGAAGACCCAGCTGCTCACCGGGTCGTTTTGGAAGGCCTCGTCGAGGAGCCGGGTCACGGCCGCTCTGTCGGCCTCCCGCGCCCTCCGGATCGCCACACCCATGCCGCCCCGCCCTCCCACTCGACTCCGCCGTCGCGGACCGCGCCCTTCCGCGCGTCCGCAGCCTAAGTGATCCCCGCCGCGGAGGGACGCGCCTGCGCGGAGGTGACCGGTTCGCAGGGGGTACGCGGCCGGGGCCGCCCGTGTTCACCGGCGTACGGATGTGCTCGACTCGGCGCCTTGGGCGGCGCGTTCACCGCGGGTCTCGGCGGTACGGTCCCACCGCCCCGGCCTCGGTCGGGGACTGCCCGAAAGACCGCCGGAGCACCGTGACCGGACAGCTCATCAGGCCGACGGCGGACAGCCCGGTGAAGAGGGCGCCGCCGCAGGAGACCAGGAAGCCGGGGCGGCGCAGCAGCG
The DNA here is from genome assembly GCF_025643355.1 of Streptomyces sp. SCSIO ZS0520. NCBI lineage: Bacteria > Bacillati > Actinomycetota > Actinomycetes > Kitasatosporales > Streptomycetaceae > Streptomyces > Streptomyces sp. SCSIO ZS0520. Next base: position 2,264,694 of record NZ_CP092644.1, read on the forward strand.
CGAGGTCGAGCATCGGCTCCGGCTCCGGCTCCGGAGGGTCAGCAGCAGCGCGGCGAGGCCGAGCAGGGTGCCGGTCAGGGTCCAGGTCCGGGCGGTGGGTCCGGCGCCGAGGGAGCGGCCGGTGGGTTCGCATCGGCTGCTCACCCCGCTCGTGACGGACCGCTGAGGGGCGGGCGGCTGAGGGACGGACGGCTGAAGGGCGGGCGCCACCGGGGGCAACGGGGGCGCCCGCCCTTCCTCGCGTACGGCTCCTGTTCCTGTCCGCTCCTCTCCAGTTCCTCTCCGGCTCCTCCTTCCTCTCGCCGTGTGCTCCTTCTTCCGGATCGGCTGGTCGCCCTACCTCAACTCCGCCGGGGGCGGGCGCAGTTCACCGCTCCGGCCGTCCGCGCTGCGGGCCGCCCCTCAGGAGGTACGCCGGGTCACGAACTCCGCGAGGGCGAGCAGGCCGCCCGCGGCGACGGGGTCGGGGATGGCGCGGGACAGATGGCTCACCGCCCGCGACATGTGCTCGGCGGCCTGCTGCTGTGCCCAGTCCCGGCCGCCCGCGCGCTCCACCGCCGCGGCGGTCCGCTCCAGGTCGGCGCGTTCGGGCGGGCGGGCGTACAGCTCCGCGAGCTCCTCGGCGGCAGGGGTGCCCGAGGTGAGCGCGGCGACGACCGGCAGCGACTTCTTGCGCACCAGGAGGTCGGCCCCGGCGGGCTTGCCGGTGCGGCGCGGATCGCCCCAGATGCCGATCACATCGTCGATCAGCTGGAAGGCGAGGCCCGCCTCCCGCCCGAACTCGTCCAGCGCCTCGACGACTTCACCGTCCGCGCCCGCGTAGAGCGCGCCGAGGGCGCAGGAGCAGCCGAGCAGCGCCCCGGTCTTGGACTCCGCCATCTCCAGGCACTCGGTCAGGCTCACCTCGCGCGGCGGGCGGCTCTCCAGGGCGGTGTCGAGGTGCTGGCCCTCGCAGAGTTCGACCACACAGGCCGCGAGCCGCGCCGCGGCGGCCGCCGCGGCCGGATGCCGGTCCTCGGTCAGCAGCAGCTGGGCCTGGGCCTGGAGGGCGTCCCCGGCGAGGATGGCGTCCGCGTCGCCGAAGACCGTCCAGGCGGTGGCCCGGTGCCTGCGGGTGCGGTCGCGGTCCATCACATCGTCGTGGAGCAGCGTGAAGTTGTGCGTCAACTCCACGGCCACGGCCGGTCGCAGGGCGGCACCCCGCGGTGCCCGCAGCGCCTCGGCGGCGGTGAGCACCAGCGCCGGACGCACCGCCTTGCCCGCGTTGCCCGCCGCCGGGGTGCCGTCGGCGTGCTCCCAGCCGAAGTGGTACCGGGCGATACGGCACATCGCCCCCGGCAGGGCGTCCACCGCCCGGCGCAGCCCCGGGTCGACGCCCCGGCGGGCGCGCTCCAGGATCACCGCGGCGTCCTGGGGCTCGCCGGGCGCCTCGTGGCGGGCGGGGCCGCGGCCCGGGGGGATCTGTTCGTCGGGGGGCCGGGCCGGTTGCGGGATGCCCGGCGGGGCGGCGTCCCGGTCGTCCTTCCCGCCGCGCCGCCCGAAGCGCCGGGGCTGCCCGGTGGGCCACGGCCCCTGCTGGTTCTGGCTCTGGGCTCGTACGGCCTTGGTCATGGGCCCTCTCACTCGCTGCTCGACTTCCCTGCCCCGGCGGCCGGTTGGGGCCGGCGGCCGGGGGTGCGGGCGGGCGGCGCCCGGTGCCGCGCCCGCGCCCCGCGGGGCGGGAGGCGGCACCGGGCGGCGGAGACCCGCTGCTACCAGCGGCCGATCTCGACGTTCTCCAGGACGCCGAGGGCGTCCGGCACCAGGACGGCCGCCGAGTAGTAGGCCGTCACCAGGTAGGACATGACCGCGGACTCGTTGATGCCCATGAAGCGCACCGACAGGCTGGGCTCGATCTCGTCCGGGATGCCCGACTGCTGGAGGCCGACCACGCCCTGCTCGGCCTCGCCGGTACGCATGCAGATGATCGAGGTGGTCCGGGCCTCGCTCACCGGGATCTTGTTGCACGGGAAGATCGGCACCCCGCGCCAGGTGGGGATCCGGCTCCCTCCCATGTCGACGGTCTCGGGCACCAGGCCCCGCTTGTTGCACTCGCGGCCGAAGGCGGCGATGGCCCGCGGATGCGCGAGGAAGAGCTTGGAACCGCGCCGGCGGCTCAGCAGCTCGTCCATGTCGTCCGGGGTGGGCGCGCCGTCGTGCGGCTGGAGCCGCTGCTCGTACTCGCAGTTGTTGAGCAGCCCGAACTCGCGGTTGTTGATCAGCTCGTGCTCCTGGCGCTCCTTCAGGGCCTCGACGGTCAGCCGCAGCTGCTGCTCCGTCTGGTTCATGGGCTGGTTGTAGAGGTCGGCCACCCTGGTGTGGATCCGCAGGACGGTCTGCGCGACGCTCAGTTCGTACTCGCGGGGCGCGGCCTCGTAGTCGACGAAGGTGCCCGGCAGCTCCGCCTCCCCGGTGTGGCCCGCGGAGAGGTCGATCTGCTTCTCGCCGTACTTGTTGGTGCGCTGCGCCGGAATGGAGCGCAGCTGCTGGAGGTGGGTGCGCAGCGACTCCGCCCGCTCGGCGACCTGTTCGAGGTCCCGGCGCGGCAGCGTGAGCACGGTGCACGCGGTGGCCGCCCTGGCCGTGTACTCCCAGATGGCGTCCGGGTCGAGCAGGGCGTGGTCGCCGAAGTAGGCGCCGTCGGCGAGGACGCCGAGGACCGCGTCGTCGCCGTAGGGACCGGTGCCGACCTTCTCGACCCTGCCGTGCGCGAGGAGGAAGACCTCGTCGGCCGGGCTGCCGAACGAGGAGAGGACCTCCCCCGCCGCGAACTCGCGCTGCTGGCAGCGCTGCGCGAGCCTCTCCAGCACCTCCTGGTCCTCGAAGCCCCGCAGCAGCGGGAGTTCGCCCAGTTCCGCGGGGACGACCTCCACCCGGTCCGCGGTCTTCACAAAGGTCACCCGGCCGTCGCCGACCGAATAACTCAGTCGCCGGTTCACGCGATACGTACCGCCCTGCACGTTCACCCACGGCAGCGTGTGCAGCAGCCAGCGTGAGCTGATCTCCTGCATCTGCGGCGCGGACTTCGTGGTGGTGGCCAGATTCCGCGCGGCCGATGTACCGAGACTCTGCTGCGGCTTGGTCTGTTCCGCGCGGAGCTCTTCGCCTACCGACATGTAAATTGCCCTCCCGATCATGCGCTGACCTGCAGGGGCAACCCTTCCACCACGGAACGTACCGGCGCCATTACACAAAAGAGCGGGATTGAATCAACCGCGACACGGGCATCATGGGTTTCCGTTCCGCAACAGTGCGGCCGCCGCCCAGCCGCCCCGCGGTCCGCGCCCCGGCCGCCGGGCCCGCGCGCCGCCCCCGCGCCCCCGGCGCGACAATGGGCGGGTGCTCCCCCTCGACACCGCCCCGCGCCCCCGGCTCCCCTCCCCGCTGGTGGCCGCGGAGGACGAGCGCTTCGCCCGGCACGGCGTACGGCTGCTGCTCAAGCGGGACGACCTGGTCCACCCCGCGCTCGTGGGCAATAAGTGGCGCAAACTCGCCCCCAATCTGCGGGCCGCGGCCGGTCGCCCCTTGCTCACCTTCGGCGGCGCCTACTCCCACCATCTGCGCGCCACCGCCACCGCGGGACGGCTGCTCGGCCTCGCCACCACCGGGGTGGTACGGGGCCACGAACTCGCCGGGCGCCCGCTCAACGACACGCTGCGGGCCTGCGCGGCCGACGGGATGCGGCTGCACTTCGTCGACAGGGCGACGTATCGGCACAAGACCGAACCGGAGACGCTCGCCCGCATCCTGCGCGAGACCGGCGGCGAGGGCTCCTACCTCGTCCCGGAGGGCGGCAGCAACGCGCTCGCGGTACGCGGCTGCCGGGACCTCGGCGCCGAACTGGCGGGCGCGGCCGAGGTGGTGGCGGTGGCCTGCGGGACCGGCGGCACCCTCGCGGGCCTCGCCGCGGGACTGGCCCCGGGGCAGCGCGCGCTGGGCATCCCGGTGGTCGGCGGCGGCTTCCTGGAGGGCGAGATCGAGACACTCCAGCGGTCCGCCTTCGGGGGCCGCCGGGGGAGCTGGACCCTCGACGACCGCTTCCACTTCGGCGGCTACGCGCGCACCCCGCCCGAACTCCTGTCCTTCGCCGAGGACTTCGGCGCCCGGCACGCCCTGCCGGTGGAACCTCTCTATGTCGCCAAGATGCTCTACGGACTCCTGGCGCTGACCGAGGAGGGCGCCTTCGCCCCGGGCACCACCCTCGCGGCGGTGATCACCGGCCGTCCGCCGAACGCGCCCCCGCCAGGAGCGACCTCCTAAGCCTCGCCCTCGCCCTAGGCCTAGTCCTAGTCCTCGGCCTCCCGGTAGGCCGCCGCCTCCTCCAGGTCCAGGCGCCGCAGCAGGGTGCGCAGCATCTCGTCGTCGATGTAGCGGCCGTCGCGCAGCTTCACGAAGACCTCCCGCTCGGACTCGATCATGGCGCGGGCCAGGCGCCGGTAGGTCTCGTCCGCGCTCTCGCCGGTCACCGGGTTCACGGCGCCGAGCCGCTCCCAGACGGCGTTGCGGCGGCGCTCCAGGACGGTGCGCAGGCGCTCGGCGAGCGGGGCGGGCAGCTGGTTGCGCTCGTCCGCGAGGAGGGCGTCCAGCCGCTGCTCCGCCGCCCTGGACGCCTGGGCCTGGGCCTGCGCCTCGGCCAGGGTCTCCTGGCGCCGGTCCCGGCCGGGCAGTCGCAGCAGCCGGATCAGCGCGGGCAGGCTCAGGCCCTGGACGACCAGGGTGCCGATGACGGTGGTGAAGGTGAGGAAGAGCACCAGATTGCGGGCCGGGAAGTCCTCGCCGTCGTCCAGGGTCAGCGGGACGGAGAAGGCGATGGCGAGCGAGACCACGCCGCGCATCCCGGCCCAGGCGATCACGAAGGCGCCCTGCGGGGTGGGGTCCTCCTCGCGGTCCCGCACCCGCCGGGACAGGCGCGGCAGATAGGCCGCCGGATAGACCCAGACGAAGCGCGCCGCCACGACCACCAGGAAGAGCGCGAGCGCGTACCAGAGGGCCTCCCCGGCCCCGTACGCCCCCAAGTCCTCGAGTACGACCGGGAGTTGGAGGCCGATGAGGGCGAAGACGGAGGACTCCAGGATGAAGGCGACCATCTTCCAGACCGCGGCCTCCTGGAGCCGGGTCGCGAAGTCGACCTGCCAGGCGCGGTGGCCGAGGTAGAGGGCGACGACGACCACCGCGAGCACCCCCGAGGCGTGCACCCGCTCGGCGACCGCGTAGGCCACGAAGGGGATGAGCAGCGAGAGGGTGTTCTGCAGCAGGGCCTCGGTCAGCCGGGTGCGCAGCCAGTGCAGCGGGACCATCAGGAGCAGCCCGATCCCGACGCCGCCGACCGCGGCGAGCAGGAACTCGCCGATGCCGCCGGCCCAGCTGGCCCCCTCGCCGACCGCCGCGGCGAGGGCGACCTTGAAGGCGGTGATCGCGGTGGCGTCGTTCACCAGCGACTCGCCCTGGAGGATCGTGGTGATCCGCGAGGGCAGCCCGGCCCGGCGGGCGACCGCGGTCGCGGCGACCGCGTCCGGCGGTGCCACCACGGCGCCGAGGACCAGCGCCGCGGTGAGCGGCAGATCCGGGACGAGGAGGTAGGCGGCCCAGCCCACGACCAGCGTCGCGAAGAGCACGTAGCCGACCGAGAGCAGGGCCACCGGCCGCAGTTGGGCCCGCAGGTCGAGATAGGAGCTGTCGCTCGCCGCCGTGTACAGCAGCGGCGGCAGCACCAGCGGCAGGATCACCTCGGGGTCGAGGGTGTACTCCGGGACGCCGGGCAGGTACGAGACGGCGAGCCCGGCCGCGACGAGCACCAGCGGCGCGGAGACGCGGGTGCGGCGGGCGGCCCCGGCCACCGCCGCGCTGCCCGCGACCAGGAAGAGGACTGGCAGGGCGTCCATGGCTGTTGACCGGCTCCTCTCGGCGGGGCGTCGTACGGTGGACATCATGAACGAGTGCTCGCACATCGACGCGCTGCCGCACCCCGAACCCGAGGCGCTGGGCGAAACCTGCCGGGAGTGCGCCGAGGCGGGCACCCACCCGGTCCAGCTGCGCAAGTGCCTGTCCTGCGGGCACATCGGCTGCTGCGACTCCTCACCGCTGCGGCACGCCTCCGCGCACGCCCGCGAGAGCGGCCACCCGGTGATGCGCAGCTTCGAGGAGGGCGAGGACTGGCGCTGGTGCTTTACGGACAACGTCCTCGTCTGAAGCGGCGGGAAGCACCTTGTGGGGGCGCGTGAAGATTCACCGCGCCGTGGTGTGGGTACGTCAATCCGGCGCATGCGCTTCGTATTTGGCCCCGCACACCCCTAGCCACTGTGTGTACTCATTGACTTACCATGAGTGACAGAACGGGCCGGGGTCCGCGGGACAGAGCAGTCGGGATCGCGATAGCGTCACCGCTGCACCACGTATCGCATCAGCCGGGAGGAGACTCCCGGTCCCCGGATGATCTTGTACCACCTTGGAGGTGAGGGTGTCCCAGATCGCAGGCGAGCCCGCGACCCAGGACTTCGTCGAAGTCCGGCTGCCGGCTGAGGGTGCCTACCTGTCGGTGCTGCGGACGGCGACCGCCGGCCTCGCAGCGCGTTTGGACTTCACCCTCGACGAGATCGAGGACCTGCGTATCGCCGTGGACGAGGCCTGCGCGATCCTGCTCCAGCAGGCCGTGGAGGGTTCGGTCCTCAGCTGCGTCTTCCGGCTCGTGGACGACTCGCTCGAAGTCACCGTCTCCGCGCCGACCACCGACGGACGGGCCCCGGAGCGGGACACCTTCGCCTGGACCGTGCTCTCGGCACTGGCGGGCAAGGTCGACTCCTCGGTGGCGGAGGACAACACCGTTTCGATCAGCCTCTACAAACAGCGCGGCGCGGGAGTCGCACCGGCGTGAGGAACGGGGACGGGCCTGTGCGCGACGACGAGCACGGCACACGAGGGCAGCCCGCGGGCGGCCACGGCGGCCAGGACGGGACCGAGGGCCGCGGCGGGACGCGGCGCGGTCCGCGCGGCATCCCCGAGCAGCAGGCCCGGCCGCACCCGGAGGGCCACTCCCCGGAGGCGACCGGGGAGCTGCGGGAGGGACAGGGCGGCACGGGCGGGTCGGCCCCCGGCAAGGCGACGGGGGCGCCTCCCGGCGACGGCCGGGAAAGGGCGGGAAGCATGAACGAGCACGAGCGGCACGGCGGCCGGTCGCCCCGGCAGGGCCGGACGGCGCACGATCCGCACGACCGCAGCGGTGCGCGGGATCTGTTCATAGAGCTGCGCACGCTCTCCGACACCACCCCCGAGTACGCGGAACTGCGCAACCGCCTGGTGCGCATGCACCTGCCGCTGGTGGAGCATCTCGCCCGCCGCTTCCGCAACCGCGGCGAGCCGCTCGACGATCTGACCCAGGTCGCCACCATCGGCCTGATCAAGTCCGTGGACCGCTTCGACCCGGAGCGCGGGGTGGAGTTCTCCACCTACGCGACCCCGACGGTGGTCGGCGAGATCAAGCGGCACTTCCGCGACAAGGGCTGGGCGGTACGCGTCCCGAGGCGGCTCCAGGAGCTGCGGCTCTCGCTGACCACGGCCACCGCGGAGCTGTCCCAGATGCACGGCCGCTCCCCCACCGTGCACGAGCTGGCGGAGAAGCTCGCCATCTCCGAGGAGGAGGTCCTGGAGGGGCTCGAATCGGCCAACGCCTATTCGACGCTCTCCCTGGACGTGCCCGACACCGACGACGAGTCGCCCGCGGTGGCGGACACCCTCGGCGCGGAGGACGAGGCCCTGGAGGGCGTCGAGTACCGCGAGTCCCTCAAGCCGCTCCTGGAGGACCTGCCGCCCCGCGAGAAGCGCATCCTGCTGCTGCGGTTCTTCGGCAACATGACCCAGTCGCAGATCGCCCAGGAGGTCGGCATCTCGCAGATGCACGTCTCCCGGCTGCTCGCCCGCACCCTCGCGCAACTGCGGGAGAAGCTCCTCGTCGAGGAGTAGCCGCGCGGCGCGCTGCGCAACCGTTTCGGCCCGGGCCCCGCATCGCGGGAACCCGGGCCGAGTCGTGTCCGGTGGGCTCAGTCGCCGTCGCGCTTCCCGTCCCCGGCCTCGCCCTCGGGGGCCTGGCCGGGGCCACGGATGCCGAGGGCGCGGGTGGTGTCGGCGTGGACGAGCAGCACGAGCACAGCGACCGCGGCCACCGCGAGCGCGATACCGCCGGGGATCGTCGCGCTGTCCGCCTGGAGCAGCGTCCAGGCCACCGGCAGCGCCATGATCTGGGTGATGATCGCCGGGCCCCGGCTCCAGCTGCGCCGCCGCAGCAGCCCCCGGGCCGCGATCAGCGGCAGCAGGGCGAGCACGATCAGGGTGACGCCGCCGGTGGCCGCCTGGGAGCGGTCCTCGGGGTCGCCGGTCAGTCCGCGTACGAGCAGATAGACGCCGCCGACGAGGAGCGCGAGCCCCTCCAGGGCGGCGAGCACGGCGGCGGCGGTCAGGCGGCCGGGGCGGGGTCCCTCGGCCTCGGTGTCCGCCGCGCTCCCGGCCGGGGTGTCCGCGGCCCGCGCCGCGGGCACGGTGCTCTTCGCGGCCGACGCGTCCTTCGCGGCCGTCGCCTCCGCGGTGCTCCTCGCCGTGCTCTTCGGGCCCTGTGCCGCCTTGGCGGTGGCCTTCGGGCCCGGCGCGCTCCGCTCCTGCCGCGTGCGCTTCGCGGCCGGCGCGGCGGCGGGTTTCGCGGCGGGGCGGGCGGCGGGTTTCGGCTTCTTGCTCACCCCAGCAGGGTAACCGCGGCCCTCCCCGGGGCCCCACCTCGGTGCAGAGCGGGTACCCCCGAGTAGGTACGCTGCATGACATGCGTGCCCTTCTCGTCGCCAACCCGGCAGCCACCACCACGAGTGCGCGCACCCGTGACGTCCTCATCCACGCGCTGGCGAGCGAGATGAAGCTCGACGCCGTCACCACCGAGTACCGCGGCCACGCCTGGGATCTCGGGCGGCAGGCGGCCGAGAGCGGTGAGGTCGACCTGGTGGTCGCGCTCGGCGGCGACGGCACCGTCAACGAGGTCGTCAACGGACTGCTCCACGAGGGCCCCGACCCGGAGCGGCTGCCCCGGCTCGCGGTGGTGCCCGGCGGTTCCACCAACGTCTTCGCGCGGGCGCTCGGCCTGCCCAACGACGCGGTCGAGTCCACGGGTGCGCTGCTCCAGGCCCTGCGCGAGGGGAGCGAGCGCACGGTCGGACTCGGCCTCGCCTCCGGTACGCCCGGCACCGCCGACGAGTCGGTCCCGGCGCGCTGGTTCACCTTCTGCGCGGGCCTCGGCTTCGACGCGGGGGTCATCGGCCGGGTCGAGCAGCAGCGCGAGCGCGGCCGGAAGTCGACCCACGCGCTCTATCTCCGCCAGGCGTTGCGGCAGTTCTTCGACGACGAGCACCGCCGCAACGGCACCATCACCCTGGAGCGGCCCGGCGAGGAGCCGGTGGCGGACCTGGCGATGTCCATCGTCTGCAACACCTCGCCCTGGACCTTCCTGGGCAACCGCCCCGTCTACGCGCTGCCCGGGGCCTCCTTCGACGACGCCCTGGACGTCCTCGGCCTGCGCAGACTCTCCACCGTGGGCGTGACCCGCCTTGCCACGCAATTGCTCACTTCGTCCCCCGAGCGCGGGCCGCACGGCAAGCAGGTCGTCTCGGCCCACGATCTGACGGCCTTCACCTTGCATTCGAAGGTACCGCTGCCCCTTCAGATGGACGGAGACCACCTGGGGCTGCGAACCAGCGTGACGTTCACAGGCGTACGCCGTGCACTGCGTGTGATTGTGTGACTGGAAGAGACCAAACTCCTTTCAGTCGAACGTTTAGGCCAGGATCCACCCCATAGAAGTACGGCTGTGACTGAGCCGACACCGAGGAATCAAAAAAAACTTTCCGGAAGGGGTTGTATCCGCCGCCGAGGTTTGCGAATCTCTACATGGCGCTCGGGACGGCCCGCAACATCGGCCCCACAGAGAGCCGGAACCCCTCCTCAAAACACAGGACCCCACCGGTTCATCCGGCGGTCGGCCCTTCCCTTGTCGAGGGATTCGTGAAAGCGTTCACATTCACAAGCAACCCGCACGTAATACCAAGAGAGGTAGCAGCCATGGACTGGCGTCACAACGCCGTTTGCCGCGAGGAAGACCCCGAGCTGTTCTTCCCCATCGGCAACACCGGTCCTGCGCTGCTGCAGATCGAGGAAGCCAAGGCCGTCTGCCGTCGCTGCCCGGTTGTGGAGCAGTGTCTGCAGTGGGCGCTCGAGTCCGGCCAGGACTCCGGCGTCTGGGGTGGCCTCAGCGAGGACGAGCGCCGCGCAATGAAGCGTCGCGCCGCCCGCAACCGGGCGCGCCAGGCCAGCGCCTGACGCCCACGCCCCTACGAGCCCGGGCCAGGCGACGCGTACAGCGAGTACGCCTCATCCGCCCCCGAGTCGCAGCGCGCAGAACCTCCGATGCGCCCTTTGGCAATCGCCCGGCGATGCCGTAGAGCACTAGGCACAGCGAGCCCCGGACCAGATCTGGTCCGGGGCTCGCTGTCGTGTACGCACTCCCCCGCCGCGCACCCCGCCCGGCGGTCCGGCCCCGTCAACTGCCGTCCCCCGTAAGGGAGAAGACCGGCCCGGATCTCTGTACGCGTTCACCCGGCGGCCGGGTGTCCGATCCCGCTCCGGCCGGCCCGGCGCCTCCGCCGATCCCTTCGGCCCGGGTGAATTCCCCGAACCCTCGTGCACTTTCTGTGAACGTCTCTGTGTATTCCGTGCAACTCCCGTACGGGGAAATGGTGTTCGGTACCGGGAGCGGCCAATCCCGCGCTGGGGCAGAGGAATGGGAAAGTGGTCCCGCTCACCCGCTACTTGGTGGCGGGAACGGGGATGTCGAGGATGACCCGCGTTCCCCGCCCGGGTGCCTTCACCATGTCGAAGGAGCCGCCGAGTTCGCCCTCCACCAGGGTGCGGACGATCTGCAGGCCGAGGTTGCCCGCGCTGTGCGGGTCGAAGCCCTCGGGCAGGCCCACCCCGTCGTCCTGCACGGTCACCAGGAGGCGGGCCGGGCTCCGGCCGCCCGGGGACTCGGTGGCGGGCACGGGGGCGCTGCGGACCGCGGAGACCTCCACGGTGCCCTGCTCGCCGGGGCCGTAGCCGTGCTCCAGGGCGTTCTGCAGGATCTCGGTGAGCACCATGGAGAGCGGGGTGGCCACCTCGGCGTCCAGGATGCCGAAGCGCCCGGTGCGGCGGCCGGTGACCTTGCCGGGGGCGATCTCGGCCACCATCGCGAGCACCCGGTCGGCGATGTCGTCGAACTCCACCCGCTCGTCGAGGTTCTGCGAGAGGGTCTCGTGGACGATGGCGATGGAGCCCACCCGGCGCACCGCCTCGTTCAGCGCCTCCCGGCCCTGCGCGGAGTCCATCCGCCGGGACTGGAGCCGCAGCAGCGCGGCCACGGTCTGGAGGTTGTTCTTCACCCGGTGGTGGATCTCCCGGATGGTGGCGTCCTTGGTGATCAACTCCCGTTCGCGGCGGCGCAGTTCGGTGACATCGCGCAGCAGTACGAGGGAGCCGATCCGGGGGCCCTTGGGCTTGAGCGGGATGGCGCGCAGCTGGATGACGCCCTCGTCCCCCTCGATCTCGAACTCGCGCGGCGCCCAGCCGCTGGCCACCTTGGACAGGGCCTCGTCCACCGGGCCGCGCGAGGGCGCCAACTCGGCGGAGGTGGTGCCGAGATGGTGCCCGACCAGGTCGGCGGCGAGGCCGAGCCGGTGGTAGGCGGAGAGGGCGTTCGGGGAGGCGTACTGGACGTAGCCGTCCGCGTCCAGGCGGATCAGTCCGTCGCCGACCCGGGGCGCGGCGTCCATGTCGACCTGCTGGCCCGGGAAGGGGAACGATCCTGCGGCGATCATCTGCGCGAGGTCGGAGGCGCTCTGCAGATAGGTCAGTTCGAGCCGGGAGGGGGTGCGCACGGTGAGGAGGTTGGTGTTGCGGGCGATCACGCCGAGCACCCGGCCCTCCCGGCGCACCGGGATCGACTCGACCCGTACCGGGACCTCCTCGCGCCACTCCGGGTCGCCCTCGCGCACGATGCGGCCCTCGTCCAGGGCGGCGTCCAGCATCGGCCGCCGGCCGCGCGGCACCAGGTGGCCGACCATGTCGTCCTGGTACGAGGTGGGGCCGGTGTTGGGCCGCATCTGCGCGACGGAGACGAAGCGGGTGCCGTCCCGGGTGGGGATCCACAGCACCAGGTCGGCGAAGGAGAGGTCGGACAACAGCTGCCACTCCGAGACCAGCAGATGCAGCCACTCGAGGTCGGCGCCGTCGAGCGAGGAGTGCTGGCGTACGAGGTCGTTCAAGGAGGGCACAGAGGGAGGGTACCCGCAGGTGGCGGTGGAGCAGTCGCCGTACGGGCCCCGGAGACACCCGCGGGCCGCGGCGCCTGAGAGGGACCCTCAGCCCTCCCGGCACCGCAGCCCGGAGTTGCATCGGCGCGCGGATGTGCGGTCCGGGCCGAATGAGGAGCCGGGCAGTCAGGGCAGAGAGACCGGTTCCCCATCCGTCCTTCTGTGCGGGAAGGACGGAGACTTTACCTGAGCATTGTGGACTAGACCACTAGGCGCTGTCCACGGGTCTGCAGCTGTTTGTCGTTTTCTCTCCGGCGGTCCCCGGCAGCCGCTCCCGGGGTGGACCCGGACCTCGGCTCCGTACGACCGCCGCGCGCGGCACCCGGAGGCGCGCGCTCCGCCGCAACTCTAGCGCTCCCGCGCCGGAAATAGGGGTGGTACGGCTCTTTGATCCGTGCAAGGGGTGCCCCGCCCGGTCCGCGGCGGCGGCCCGCGATCCGGAGGCTGTCCGGCGCCGGGCCCCTCTGCTAGATTGGTATTGGTCTATACCACAACGCTCCGCCCGACGCCCGTACCGCGGCTACCGCGACCTCACAGAACGGCAGGCCCCGCGTGGAAGTTGTCATCGTCCCCGACGCCGCCGCGGGCGGCGAGCTGATCGCCGGGGCCATCGCCGGGCTCCTGGCCCGCAGACCGGAGGCCCTGCTCGGCGTCGCCACCGGGTCCACCCCGCTCCCCGTCTACCGGGCGCTCGCCGCCCGGGTCGCGAGCGGGGAGGTGGACGCCTCCCGGGCCCGGATATGCCAGCTCGACGAGTACGTGGGGCTGCCCGCGGGGCACCCGGAGTCGTACCACGCGGTGCTGCTGCGCCAGGTGCTCGAACCGCTCGGCATCGACGAGTCCTCCTTCATGGGCCCGGACGGCTCCGCCGAGGACGTGGCCGCGGCCTGCCGGGCCTACGACGCGGCGCTCGCGGCGGCGGGCGGGGTCGACCTGCAGCTGCTCGGCATCGGCACCGACGGGCACATCGGCTTCAACGAGCCCTGCTCCTCGCTGGCCTCGCGCACCCGGATCAAGACCCTCACCGAGCAGACCCGCCTGGACAACGCCCGCTTCTTCGGGGACGACATCGAGCAGGTCCCGCACCACGTCATCACCCAGGGCATCGGCACCATCCTGGACGCCCGCCACCTGGTGCTGCTCGCCACCGGCGAGGGCAAGGCCGAGGCCGTCGCGCAGACCGTGGAGGGGCCACTCGCCGCGGTCGTCCCCGCCTCGGCGCTGCAACTGCACCCGCACGCCACGGTGGTGGTCGACGAGGCGGCGGCCTCGAAGCTGAAGCACGCGGACTACTTCCGGCACACCTACGCCGAGAAGCCGTCCTGGCAAGGCATCTGACCCCCGGGCAGCTACGCCGGAGGCCGCGCTCCCCGCTGGGGGGCGCGGCCTCCGGCGTACCCGGCGCCCCGCTCAGTCCCGCACCCCGGCAAGGACCTCGGCCGCCGCGCGGGCGCAGACCCGGGCCGCCCCGTGGGTGGCCAGGTGCAGGGCGCCCCGCGGCGGCGACTGCGGTACGCCCATCTCCACCACGACGGCCTCCGGGCGCACCGCGAGGAGCCGGTCCAGCACCTCGGTCATCCACCCGTGCCGGTGCGCGTCGCGGACCACCACGACCAGGGGCCGCTCCCCCGCCGCGGCCAGGATCTCCCCGGCGAGGGCGGCGGGTTCGCCCTGGGCGGCGCCGTAGCTGCCGCTGCGGGTGCCCGGCAGCAGCGCGCGCAGTTCGGCCGCCGGGCCCCAGGGGGTCTCCTCGCCCACCGCGAAGTTGACCGCGACGGTGAGCGAGGCGACGTAGGGCGGGCCGCTCAGCGGGGTGACGGGCTTGTCCGGGGTCGCGCGCAGCGCGCGGCGGGCGGCGCGCAGGCCGGTCCCGGTGTACGCCTCGGCGGCGGACTCCTCCGCGCCGTCCGGTGTCCCCGCAGCGCCGGGGCTCTCGGCGGCGCGGGCCGCGGTCCAGGCGGCCAGTTCGCGCACCCGCCCGGCCGCCTCGGCGAGCCGCTCCTCGGGCAGGGTGCCCTCGCGTACCGCGGCGGTGATGGCGTCCCGCAGCCGGAGCACGGTGGCCTCGTCGGCGAGGCCGCCGCCCACGCAGACCGCGTCGGCCCCGGCGGCGAGGGCGAGCACGGCGCCCCGCTCGATGCCGTAGGTGTCGGCGATGGCGCCCATCTCGATGCCGTCGGTCACCACCAGGCCCCGGTAGCCGAGTTCCTCGCGGAGCAGGCCGGTGAGGATGCGGGGCGAGAGGGTCGCCGGGTTCTCCGGGTCGAGGGCGGGCACCAGGAGGTGGGCGCTCATCACGGCCCGGGTGCCGGCCTCGATGGCGGCGCGGAAGGGCACCAGTTCGCGCGCGTGCAGAAGTGCCTCGTCGGCGTCCACGCGGGGCAGCGCGAGGTGCGAGTCGACCGAGGTGTCCCCGTGCCCCGGGAAGTGCTTGGTGCAGGCGGCGACCCCGGCGGACTGGAGCCCCTCGACGTAGGCGGCGGTGTGCCGGGCGGCCAGTTCGGTGCCGGAGCCGAAGGAGCGGACCCCGATGACCGGGTTGCGGGGATCGGAGTTGACGTCGGCGCAGGGCGCCCAGTTCAGGTTGACGCCGCAGGCGGCGAGGCGGGCGCCGAGGGCACGGGCCACCTCGCGGGTGAGGGCGGTGTCGTCCACCGCGCCGAGCGCCAGATTGCCCGGGAAGGCGGAGCCCTCGCGCACGTCGAGGCGGGTGACGTCGCCGCCCTCCTCGTCGACCGCGACCAGCAGCTCCGGCCGCTCGGCGCGCAACTGGGCGGTCAGCGCGGCCAGTTGCCGGTCACCGGTGATGTTGCGCCCGAAGAGTCCGACCGAGACCAGCCCCTCGCCCAGCCTGCGCCGCAGCCAGTCCGGCGCGGTGGTGCCGGTGAAACCGGGCTGGAGGACGGCGAGCGCGTCGCGGTGCAGGGCGTCCGGGCGGGCCGGGTCCGTGGAGTTCATGTACGCGATGTTCCCTTCAGGGGTGCCGCTGCGGACGGCGCGGCGCCCCGGCCTCGGCTGACCTCACCACCCGGCCGGATGACCCGCGGCCGGACCATGGCGAGTGATCTGCCTCATGGTGTAGACCAGTTTGTGACTCTGGCCTGGACTTTTGGGGGTGTCAAGGGTGTATAAGAAGGCTCGCGGTACGTCATCGGGCCGCGGACGGCACGCGCGGCCCCGCGCAGGGGGCCGTGTCACGATGTCCGGCACAGGCGGCGGGCACCGTGAGGGCGGAGCGCAAGTCGACAGCAGGCGGCCGGAGAGGGCGGACGATGAGCACGGAGGCGGAGAGCGCGGGGCCCGAGGCGGCCCCGCACGCTGCGGCGGAGCCGTCCGGTACGGGACGTACCGCGCGCGTGCCCAAGTACTACCGGCTGAAGCGGCACTTGCTCGACATGACCGAGACCATGCCGCCGGGCACCCCGGTGCCGCCGGAGCGCACCCTGGCCGCCGAGTTCGACACCTCGCGGACCACCGTGCGCCAGGCGCTCCAGGAACTGGTGGTCGAGGGGCGCCTGGAGCGCATCCAGGGCAAGGGCACCTTCGTCGCCAAGCCGAAGGTCTCCCAGACCCTCCAGCTCACCTCGTACACCGAGGACATGCGCGCCCGCGGCCTGGAGCCGACCTCGCAGCTCCTGGACGTCGGCTACATCACCGCCGACGAGCGGCTCGCGGGCCTGCTCGACATCACCGCGGGCGGCCGGGTGCTGCGGATCGAGCGGCTGCGCCTGGCCAACGGCGAGCCGATGGCGATCGAGACCACCCACCTCTCGGCCAAGCGCTTCCCCGCCCTGCGCCGCTCCCTGGTCAAGTACGCCTCCCTGTACACCGCCCTCGACGAGGTGTACGGGGTGCAGCTGGCCGAGGCCGAGGAGACCATCGAGACCTCGCTGGCCACCCCGCGCGAGGCGGGGCTGCTCGGCACCGACGTGGGCCTGCCGATGCTGATGCTCTCCCGGCACTCCCTCGACGAGGAGCAGCGGCCGGTGGAGTGGGTGCGCTCGGTCTACCGCGGCGACCGCTACAAGTTCGTGGCCCGCCTCCAGCGCCCCAACGAGTGAGGAGCGCCCCGCGCGGCTGACGGCTCCGTACGGCCGCCGGGCCCGCGGGGGCGGCGCCGACACCGAACCGTTACGCCCGGCATCCGGACCAGGGGTTTCGTATCGCGGGATGCGTCCCCTACATTTCGTCCGATCATTGGCCAGTGATGGGGACGGAGCCGACGTATGCCAGACGCACCCGAAGTGAGAGACCCGGTGGTGACACCGGCGCGCGTGGTGATCGCCGTATGCCTGTTCGCGCCGTTCGTGGCCCTGCTGTGGGTCGGCTCCTACGCGAAGACCGACCCGGCCTTCATCGGGATCCCGTTCTTCTACTGGTACCAGATGGGCTGGGTGGTCCTGTCGACCCTGCTCACCATGATCGCGTACCAGCTCTGGCAGCGTGACCAGCGCGGGCGCAAGGCCGCGGCCGCCGCCCGGCGCGGTGCCGAGGGAGGCGCGAAGTGAACGACGGCGTCAACGGCGTGGCACTCGCCGTCTTCTGCTTCTTCTTCGTGGCCGTCACGGCCATGGGCTTCCTCGCCGCCCGCTGGCGCAAGGCCGAGAACGAGAACAGCCTCGACGAATGGGGCCTGGGCGGGCGCTCGTTCGGCACCTGGGTCACCTGGTTCCTGCTCGGCGGCGACCTCTACACCGCCTACACCTTCGTGGCCGTGCCCGCGGCGATCTACGCGGCCGGCGCCTCCGGCTTCTTCGCGGTGCCGTACACGATCCTGGTCTACCCGCTGATCTTCACCTTCCTGCCGCGGCTCTGGTCGGTCTCGCACAAGCACGGCTACGTCACCACCTCCGACTTCGTGCGCGGGCGCTTCGGCTCCAAGGGGCTCTCGCTGGCGGTCGCGGTCACCGGCATCCTCGCGACCATGCCGTACATCGCGCTCCAACTGGTCGGCATCCAGGCCGTCCTGGACGTGATGGGCATCGGCGGCGGCGAGGACACCAACTGGTTCATCAAGGACCTGCCGCTGCTCATCGCCTTCGGTGTGCTGGCCGCCTACACCTACTCCTCCGGGCTGCGCGCCCCGGCGCTGATCGCCTTCGTCAAGGACACCCTGATCTACCTGGTGATCCTGGTGGCGATCATCTACATCCCGTACAAGCTGGGCGGCTTCGACGACATCTTCGCCAAGGCGGGGGACGCCCTCTCGCAGGTCAACCCGGCGACGGACAAGCCACGCGGCTCGCTCGCCCCGGCCGAGGCGGGCCAGTGGACCTACGCCACGCTCGCCCTCGGCTCGGCCCTCGCGCTCTTCATGTACCCGCACTCGATCACGGCGACGCTCTCCTCGCGCAGCCGTGAGGTGATCCGCCGCAACACCACGATCCTGCCGCTGTACTCGCTGATGCTGGGGCTGCTGGCGCTGCTCGGCTTCATGGCGATCGCGGCGGGCGTGAAGGTGGACAACGGCCAGCTGGCCATCCCGCAGCTCTTCGAGGACATGTTCCCGGACTGGTTCACCGGCGTCGCCTTCGCGGCCATCGGCATCGGCGCGCTGGTCCCGGCGGCCATCATGTCGATCGCGGCGGCGAACCTGTTCACCCGCAACATCTACAAGGACTTCATCAAGCCGGACGCGACACCGGCGCAGGAGACCAAGGTCTCCAAGCTGGTCTCGCTGCTCGTGAAGGTCGGCGCGCTGATCTTCGTGCTCGGCATGGACAAGACGGTCGCCATCAACTTCCAGCTCCTGGGCGGCATCTGGATCCTGCAGACCTTCCCGGCCCTGGTCGGCGGCCTGTTCACCCGCTGGTTCCACCGCTGGGCGCTGCTCGCGGGCTGGGCGGTCGGCATGGCCTACGGCACCATCGCCGCGTACGGGGTCGCGAGCCCCACCCAGAAGCACTTCGGCGGCTCCGCCAAGGAGATCCCGGGGATCGGTGAGATCGGCTACATCGGTCTGACCGCCTTCGTCCTGAACCTCGTCGTCACCGTGGTCCTCACCTTCGTCCTGAAGGCCGTGAAGGCCCCCGAGGGCGTCGACGAGACCACCGCCGGGGACTACACGGCGGACGCCGGCGACCCGGGCGTACAGGAGGAACTGCCGCCCGCCACCGCGGGTTCCGCGCACTGAGCGCAGCCCCGCGGCAAGCGGGCCGACGGGCCGCCGGGATCCTCCGGCGGCCCGTTGTCATACCCCTCGTGCACACTGCGGAGCATGGACATCCTGATCAGATCCGCCCGCCCGGCGGAGTACGAGGAGATCGGTGAACTGACCGCCCGGGCCTATCTGGCGGACGGCCTGCTGCTCTCCGGCGCGGACGACCCCTACCTGCCGGTGCTGCGCGACGTGGCCCGGCGGGCGGCCGGGGCCGAGGTGCTCGTCGCCGAGGAGGACGGGCGGATACGCGGCGCCGTGACCTTCGTCGCACAGGGGCCGTACGCGGACCTCGCGGGCGCCGGGGAGGCCGAGTTCCGGATGCTCGCGGTCTCGGCCGCCGCGCGCGGCAGGGGCGCCGGAGAGGCCCTGGTGCGCGCCTGCGTCGAGCGGGCCCGCGCGCTGCCGGACTGCCGCGCCCTGGTGCTCTCCACCCAGCCCGCGATGCGCTCCGCCCACCGGCTCTACGAGCGGCTCGGCTTCACCCGGGCCCCCGAGCGGGACTGGGAACCGATACCCGGACTGACGCTGCTCGCGTACGCGCTGACGCTCTGAGCCGCCGCGCCGGGGCTCCGGGCCGCCGCCGCGGGGCTCCGGGACGCCGCGGGCGCCGGAATTCCGGTGCGTCCATGCGACACAACGCACCACAAGATGTGGGGTGTTCCTTCGCGGGGTGGCACCACATGTATGCTCGTGCTCGCTGTCGCCGCAGGGGAATCCGGTGGAAGTCCGGAACTGTCCCGCAACGGTGAACGGGCAGTCTCTGCCTGCCCCGTGAAGTCCGAAGACCTGTCGACGGCGACCCGGTACATCCGTCCCGGGTCCAGACGTCCGGAGCCCCGCGGAAGGGTGGTGGACGCGGCCTGCCGTGCCATCCGGCAGACGTGTGCCCTCCCCTGCGCGGTTCCGTCCAGCGAGGGAGAGTGACACGTGACCATCGCGCCCGCCCCAGAGGCGACTGCGACTCACCCCGAGGCCGAGGGACCCGGTGCCGCCCTGCTGCGCACCTTGACCCGGCTCACCGCCGACCTCCCCGACGCGGACTCCGGACGGGTCGCCGCCGCCGCCCTGCGCGGGCGTTCGGCCGCCGCCGACGAGGCCGAACTGCGCGGACTGGCAACGGAGTCGGCCGCCGGGCTGATCTCCGAGGACCCGGCGTACTCCCGGCTCGCCGCGCGGCTGCTCACCCTCACCATCCGGGACGAGGCCGCGAGCCAGGGGGTGCAGAGCTTCTCCGGCTCGGTCGCCACCGGGCACCGCGAGGGGCTGATCGCCGACCGCACCGCCGAGTTCGTCACCGCGCACGCGGCCCGGCTCGACGCGATGATCGACACCGGGGCGGACGACCGCTTCGGCTACTTCGGGCTGCGCACCCTGCACAGCCGCTATCTGCTGCGCCACCCGCTGACCCGTCAGGTCATCGAGACGCCCCAGCACTTCCTGCTGCGGGTGGCCTGCGGCCTCGCCAAGGACGCGAGCACCGCCGCGGTCGAGGAGGTGGCCTCGCTCTACCGGCTGATGAGCCGTCTGGAGTACCTGCCCTCCTCCCCCACGCTCTTCAACTCCGGTACCCGCCACCCCCAGATGTCCTCCTGCTACCTCCTGGACTCCCCGCAGGACGAGCTGGACTCCATCTACGACCGCTACCACCAGGTCGCCCGCCTCTCCAAGCACGCCGGGGGCATCGGCCTGTCCTACTCCCGTATCCGCGCCCGGGGTTCGCTGATCCGGGGCACCAACGGCCACTCCGGCGGCATCGTGCCCTTCCTCAAGACGCTGGACGCCTCGGTGGCCGCGGTCAACCAGGGCGGCCGCCGCAAGGGCGCCGCCGCGGTCTACCTGGAGACCTGGCACGCGGACATCGAGGAGTTCCTCGAACTGCGCGACAACACCGGCGAGGACCAGCGCCGCACCCACAACCTCAACCTCGCGCACTGGATCCCCGACGAGTTCATGCGCCGCGTCGAGGCGGACGCCGACTGGTCGCTGTTCTCCCCGGCCGACACCCCCGAGCTGGTCGACCTGTGGGGCGAGGAGTTCGACGCCGCCTACCGCAGGGCCGAGGCCGCGGGCCTGGCCAACCGGACCATCCCGGCCCGCGAGCTGTACGGCCGGATGATGCGCACCCTCGCGCAGACCGGCAACGGCTGGATCACCTTCAAGGACGCCTCCAACCGCACCGCCAACCAGACCGCCGAGCCGGGCCACACCGTGCACTCCTCCAATCTGTGCACGGAGATCCTGGAGGTCACCGACGACGGCGAGACGGCCGTCTGCAACCTCGGCTCGGTCAACCTCGGCGCGCTGGTGGACGGCGAGGGCATCGACTGGGAGCGCCTGGACGCCACCGTGCGCACCGCGGTGACCTTCCTGGACCGGGTCATCGACATCAACTTCTACCCGACCGAGCAGGCGGGGCGCTCCAACTCCCGCTGGCGCCCGGTGGGTCTGGGCGTGATGGGCCTGCAGGACGTCTTCTTCAAGCTGCGGCTGCCCTTCGACTCCGCCGAGGCCCGGGAGCTGTCCACCCGGATCGCCGAGCGCATCATGCTCGCCGCCTACGAGACCTCCGCCGAGCTGGCCGAGACCGAGGGCCCGCTGCCGGCCTGGGAGCAGACCCGCGCGGCCCGCGGCGTGCTGCACCCGGACCACTACGACACCACCCGGGCCTGGCCGGAGCGCTGGTCGGCGCTGCGCGCCCGGATCGCCCGTACCGGCATGCGCAATGCGCTGCTCCTCGCGATCGCGCCGACCGCGACCATCGCCTCCATCGCGGGCGTCTACGAGTGCATCGAGCCGCAGGTCTCCAACCTCTTCAAACGCGAGACGCTCAGCGGGGAGTTCCTCCAGGTCAACTCCTACCTGGTGGACGAGTTGAAGGCGCTCGGCGTCTGGGACGCCCGCAGCCGGGAGGCGCTGCGCGAGGCGGGCGGCTCGGTGCAGGGCTTCGCCTGGATCCCCGCCGAGGTGCGGGCGCTGTACCGCACGGCCTGGGAGATCCCGCAGCGCGGACTCGTCGACATGGCCGCCGCGCGCACCCCGTACCTGGACCAGTCGCAGTCGCTGAACCTCTTCCTGGAGACGCCGACCATCGGCAAGCTCTCCTCGATGTACGCCTACGCCTGGAAGCAGGGGCTGAAGACCACGTACTACCTGCGCTCGCGACCGGCGACCCGGATCGCGCGCGCCGCCCAGGGCACGTCTCAGGCCGCCGAGCCCGCCGTGCTGCCCGCGCAGGTGACCGACGAGAGCGCCGTCGCCTGCTCCCTGGAGAACCCCGAGTCCTGCGAGGCCTGCCAGTAATGACCGCCGTACACCCCGACGCCGAAGCCCAGGCGCCCGAGAAGCAGCCGCGCAATCTGCTCGACCCCGGTTTCGAGCTGACCCTGCGGCCGATGCGCTACCCCGACTTCTACGAGCGCTACCGGGACGCGATCAAGAACACCTGGACCGTCGAGGAGGTGGACCTCCACTCGGACGTCGCCGACCTGGCGAAGCTGTCCGCGGGCGAGCGCCACATGATCGGCCGCCTGGTGGCCTTCTTCGCCACCGGCGACTCGATCGTCGCCAACAACCTGGTCCTGACGCTCTACAAGCACATCAACTCCCCCGAGGCGCGGCTGTATCTGAGCCGCCAGCTCTTCGAGGAGGCCGTGCACGTCCAGTTCTATCTGACGCTGCTCGACACCTATCTGCCCGATCCCGAGGACCGGGCGGACGCCTTCGCCGCGGTGGAGAACATCCCGTCCATCCGCGAGAAGGCCTCCTTCTGCTTCCGGTGGATGGACTCGGTGGAGAAGATCGAGCGCCTGGAGACCCGCGCCGACCGGCGCCGCTTCCTGCTCAACCTGATCTGCTTCGCCGCCTGCATCGAGGGGCTCTTCTTCTACGGGGCCTTCGCCTACGTCTACTGGTTCCGCTCCCGCGGGCTGCTGCACGGCCTCGCCACCGGCACCAACTGGGTCTTCCGCGACGAGACGATGCACATGTCCTTCGCCTTCGAGGTGGTGGACACCGTCCGCAAGGAGGAGCCGGACCTCTTCGACGAGGAGCTGACGCGGCAGGTCACCGACATGCTGAAGGAGGCCGTCGAGGCGGAGCTGCAGTTCGCGCGCGATCTGTGCGGGGACGGGCTGCCCGGGATGAACACCGAGTCGATGCGGCAGTACCTGGAGTGCGTGGCCGACCAGCGCCTCCAGCGGCTCGGCTTCGCGCCGGTCTACGGCTCGGAGAACCCCTTCTCCTTCATGGAGTTGCAGGGCGTCCAGGAGCTGACCAACTTCTTCGAGCGCCGCCCCTCCGCGTACCAGGTGGCGGTCGAGGGCTCGGTCTCCTTCGACGACGACTTCTGATCCGGCCGCCGGTGCCCCCGTCCCCTCGCGCTGCGTACGGGGGCGGGGGCACCGGTGCGTCTCAGCGCCGCTCGGCGCGAAGGAGCAGGCGCTTGGGGTGCAGGGTGATGCCGATCCGGGTCCTCGGGTCGGTGCCCTCCACCGGGGTCAGCCGCCAGCGGGGTGCCACGGTGGCCAGGATCAGCGCGAGTTCGGTCATGCTGAAGTGATCGCCCGGGCACTTTCTGTTGCCCACGCTGAAGGGCATCATCGCGAACTGCGGTACCTCCGAGGCGCGTTCGGGAAGCCAGCGGTCCGGATCGAATTCGAGATGCTGTTCGAAAGATCGCGGATCGCGTTGCATTGCATACACGCTGTAGACGACGTCCGCTCCCGCCGGAATGGCATACCCGCCCAGTGAGGTCTCGGCCACGGAACGTCGCGTGAAAATCCACGCGGCGGGACGTATGCGCATCGCCTCGGTGATGACATTCCGGGTGTGCACCAGCTTCTTCAGGTCCGCGAATGCCGGCCGCCCTTCCGGTGCGACGGATTCCACTTCCTCGACCAACCGGCTTTCCTGCACCGGATGTTGTGTCAGCAACCAGAATGTCCAGGACAGAGTGGAGGCGACATTCTCCGCTCCCGCGACGACGAGCGAGACCACATGGTCGTGGATCTCGGCATGGCTGAGCGGGGCGCCGGATTCGTCAGTGGCGTCCAGCAATACGGCGAGCAGGTCCTCGTGGCCGGAGCCCGCGGCGCGGCGTTCCTCGATGATCTCGTCGACCAGGGCGTGCAGATCGGCCAGGGCCCCGGCGAAGCGGCGGTTGGCGGGGGTGGGCACCCGGTGCAGCGGGCCCGCGGAGAGCACCATCCGCCGGTAGAGCCCCTCGAAGACGGTGTGCAGCGACTCGCTGATCCGGTCGGCCTTCTCGCCGATGGAGTCCACTTCGAGCAGCGAGCGGGAGACGATCCGCACCGCGGTCCGGAACATCTCGGCGCCCACGTCGACGGTGGCGCCGTCCTCCCAGCGCGCGGCGGTCGCCCGGGCCTCCTCGGCCATCACGGCGGCGTAGTCGGCGATGCGCTCGGGCCGGAAGGCGGGCTGCATCATGCGCCGCTGGCGGCGGTGCGGCTGGCCGTTGCTGGTGGCGACGCCCTTGCCGAGCAGGACTTCGAGGGTCTCCCAGAGCGGGCCGCCCACCTCGTAGTCGGGGCTCTTGAGCAGCGCGCCGACCAGTTCGGGCGCGGTCACCGCGTACGCCGTCCTGGGGCCGAGCCGCAGCCGGACCACCTCGCCGTGGTCGCGCAGCCGGCTCAGGAAGTCGAGCGGGTCGCGGACCAGGTTCCAGGCGTGGCCGAGCAGCGGGGCGCCGCCGGGGACGAGCGGGGGCGGGGGCAGGTGCTCCCTGGGTGCGGACCCGGACCTGAGGGCGGATTCGACGCTCATTTCCCACCTGCCGATTCACTGAGATACGGGGGCGTGGAACTGTCCTCCCAGTTCTCCACGCGATAACGGCCGGATTCATGGTGGAACCAGTAGACGGAGGAGAACCAGTTCCGCATGTTGAAAAGACAGGCCCGTACTCCGGCGCCGATCTCCCGGGCCCGCGGACTGTTCTGCGCGGTCAATTCCCGCGCATAGCGGAGAACTTCGCCCTCGGCCACGAGGAATTCCGCGATGCAGATGCGAACGCGCCTGCGCACTTCCGTCACCGCTTCTTCGAGCGATAATCCCTCGTGATGGATGAGGCTGATTCCGAGATTGTGCACCTCGTCGCCCGCGAGTTCCTTGGGCAGCGAGCAGAGGTCGTTGTACCAGGCGGAGAAATCCTGCGAGGCGAGCGCCGCCCGCCGAAATGCCGGGTGGGTGCGCACGGATTCGGGGAGTTCGCAGGCGGCGGCCTGTTCGAGGAGGTCCAGCCATATCCAGTGGGCGAAGGTGTGGCGGCGCAGCTCCACATAGGCCTCGACCCCGGGCACGGTGCCGGTGCGCCGGTTGCCGAACTCCCGGTCGTAGGCGTCGATCACCGCGTGGAAGTGCCGGGCGAAGCGGGCGTTCCAGGCCTCGCTCATCGGCGCGAAGAGCCGCAGCAGGCACTCGGCGAAGGCCGCCACCAGGGGATCACCGTGCCGCAGGTGGCGCCCGGGGGCGTCCAGGGCCGCGTGCAGGTGCCGGTGCAGGCGCTGCCAGGCGAAGGTGCGCCCGTGCACCGCGTCCCGGTCGTGCCGGTCGTCCCAGACGAAGAACCAGGTGCTGAAGTCCCCGATGGCGCCGAGGACTTGGTCGGGGGCGCCCACGTAGTACCCGGCCACCAGGTCGGTGTAGCAGAGGCTGTCGGCGAACAGCTCCACCTTCGCGGGCGACATCAGCCGCCTTTCGAGCAGCCAGGCGCGGGAGTTCTCCTGGAGGTGCGGCCAATACGGATGCATATGCCGCGGAAAAGCTTCCTCGATCACCCTCAGACGAAGGGCGGACGGCACCTTCGCCGCCTGCCGCCGTTCCTCGTGTTCCGTGGCGTGTGGATAAGCAGCCATGAAGAAACCCCTCTCGCCGCTTGAAGGCGCGCGCACGACCCCGCGGTACCCGAGTGCGCGCCGTTGCGTACCCGCGCTTTCTATTCAGCACCACAACCGCCCCCGCTGGGAACACATTCGCTCCACTCACCACCCCCACTGCCGAGAACGTCCCCTTACGTGACAGGACAGGATCGCGGCACCGGCTCCAGGGACGCACCGCGGCCCGGCCGGGGAAGTCCCGGGCCGGGCCGCAAGGGGTACGGAAAAAGGTTCAACTACCTTTGATCGCGGGGAAGTCGAACCGATCGGTAGGGGTTGTCCGCGGGCCGAGGGGGCCTCAGGCGTTGGCCACCACCGGGTAGCGGGGCGTGCCCTCCGCCATCTGCCGCAGCGCCTCCTTGCGTTCCCGCTTGGAGAGCCGGTCGATGTAGAGCGAGCCGTAGAGGTGGTCGGTCTCGTGCTGGAGGCAGCGGGCGAAGTACCCCGTGCCGCGTACCCGGATCGGGTTGCCCTTCTCGTCCTGGCCGGTCACCTCGGCGTAGTCGGGCCGGGCCAGCGGGGCGTACGCGGTCGGCACCGACAGGCAGCCCTCGCTGGAGTCGTCGAGGCGGCGGCGCTCGGCGGGGATCTCCTGGACCCGCGGATTGCAGACCACGCCCACGTGCCGTACGCCCTCGTCGTCGGGGCAGTCGTAGACGAAGACCTTCAGGCCGACCCCGATCTGGTTGGCCGCGAGGCCGACACCCTCGGCGGTGCGCTGGCTGGCGAACATGTCGTCGACCAGCCGGGCCAGCTCCTCGCCGAACTCGGTGACGTCCGCGCACTCCCGGTGCAGCACCGGGTTGCCGACCACGGTGATCGGGCGGGAGGTACCGCGCTCGCGATAGGCGCTCTCGCGCTCCTCGCACTCCTCGCTGTCCACGACGTAGCCCTCGTCGTCCACGGGCAGCACCCCCGCGGCCCGCGTCTGCTCCTGCTCAGTGTCCTGCTGCGCCATCTTGGCCGTACGCCTTCCTGGAAATCCGCGGCACGGCTGCCTGCAATGCCGGGGTACAGCCTACGGCGCGCTCAGCAGACCTCTTCGAGGTCCCGCCAGTTCCGGGAGTCCGGGCTGTCCGCGACCCAGCCGTCGAGCAGCCCGCGGACCAGACCGGCGGGCGCGGCTATGCCGCACTCGCGCTCCGGCACCCAGAGCTGGCCGTCCGTGCGGTGCCCGAGGGGGCCCGGGTGGCCCGGCTCGCTGTGGTCGTGCGGGTCGAGGTGCTCGCCGTCGCCCTCGTCGCTCGGCATCCGGCTCTCCGAGCACATCCGGCAGAGCAGCCGCACCGAGGACGACCAGTCCTCGGCCGCGTACCCGGCGTCCGCGGCGAGCTGCTCCAGGGCGTCCCGGTCCTCCTCGGTGGCCGCCTCCAGGAGCACCACCCAGGTCGGCACCGGGGAGGGCGCCCACAGCTCGATCTCGTCGAAGACGGGGAAGGCGCCCTGGGCGGCGGTGGTCCGCTCGCCGTGCGGGACGCCGTCGTGCAGCACCACCTCGCCCCAGCGGCGCCCGGAGGAGGGCAGCGGGATCGACAGGACCTCGATACGGGCCGGGTCGAGCCGGCGGCCCCAGACCACCTCGGCCTCGCCCTCGGGCGAGAGCCGCACCGCGGCGCTGCCCAGCTCCATGCCCACCGGCTGGCCCGCGGCGGTGGTCTCGCCGGGGACCTTCAGCCCGTAGGCCTGCCAGGCGCGGCGGGCCAGCGGCCAGTCCTGCAGGGCGGTGGCCGCGATGCCGACGTTCCACCAGTCGGGGGCGCCGGTGGCCCGGTCGAGCAGCGCGACGGCCCGCAGACCCGCGGCGCGGGCCTGCTCCCAGTCGTGCCGGAACTTGTGCAGCAGCGCCAGGTTGAACCAGGACTCGGAGAGCCAGGGCTCCAGATCGGCCGCCCTGGTCAGGAGCGCGCCCGCGTCCTCGTACCGCCCGTCCCCGATGAGCGTGAACGCGCGGTCGGTGGCCTGCCGCCACGAGGCGGAGGGCCGGTGCCGTCCCTTGCCGAAGATCCTCACGATTCCCGCCTGCCGGTACTCAAGGCATGCCCCCCGCTCACCTTGCTTCGTTCTTCGCATCCAACCACGGACGGTCGAGCCGCCGCTCATTACCCATGGGTTACCCAGCCCGGGGCAGGATCAGGCCACCCACCGGCGCCCGTCCTGCGCGGGCGGGGCGCGGCGGGCCGTCCCGCACGGGGGATCCGCCCGCCCGCGGGGCCGGACGGCCGCCGCTCACGCGGGCAGGCCACCGGTTCCCGGTGCCTCCCGGGCGAGCACCCGGGCCAGGCACTCCACGACCTCGGGCTGGTAGTCGCGGCCGGTGCCGAGCCGCAGCCGTTCCAGTGCGGTGAGCGCTCCCGTGGGTCCTTCTGCCCGGGTGATCTCGTCGTACGCGTTCGCCACCCGCACGATCCGGGCCGCCAGCGGCTGCTCCCGGTACGGCTCCGCCTGCCGTTCGACCACCAGGGCGACCTCGGCCGCGCCGCCGGTCTGGCGGACCACGGCCCCGCCGAGCAGGGCGATGCGCCGCTGCTGCTCCGGGGCGAGGAAGGCGGTGGCCCCGGCGGGCACCGGGTCCACCAGGGAGAGCTGGCCGATGTCGTGCATCAGCGCCGCGTGCTCCAGGACGGTCAGCTCGCGTGCGGCGAGGCCGAGTTCACGGCCGACCGCGCGGGCCAGCTCGGCGACCCGGCGGGCGTGCCCGGCCGGGGTGTACCCGGCGATCTCGGTGGCGCGGGCCAGTGAGGTGATGGTCTGGCGGTAGGTGGTGCGCACCGCCGCGTACCGGCGGAAGGCGAGCTGGGTCAGGAGCAGCGGCAGGCAGAACACCGGCAGCGCCCACAGCGCGGCCACCGCCACCCCGAGCGCCATCACCGCGCCGGTGGCGCCGACCGCCGAGCCGATCCCGGTGAGCGCCCGCAGCTCGTCGCGGAGCAGCGGTCCGAAGGGCCAGTCGGTACGGGCCCGGGCCAGGGCCGCCGCGAGCACCGCGTCGCACAGCGCGGTGAGCACCAGGATCGCCACCACCGCCAGGGCGAACGAGGCGCCGCGGGCCGGGCCCTGCCCCGGGGCGAGGGCGGAGTGCAGCGGGTGGAAGCAGACCGCGGCGAAGGCGGTGCCGAGCAGCCGCCGGGAGAGGTGGTCGGCCCAGGGCCCCGCGCCCCGGGCCACATGCGGGGCACCGCCCGCCAGGGTGGCCGCGAGCACCACGGCGAGCACTTCGAGTACCCCGTGCCGCACCGGGCGCCCGCCGACCTCGCCGAGCAGCGCGTACGCGAGGGCGCCCGCGGCGCCCAGGGGGGCGGGCTCCCGGGCGGGGCGCGCCCCCTGCTCGCCCCAACGCATGAACTCACCGAGGGCGATGAGCACCCCGAAGGCCAGCGCGATACCGCGTTCCGCGAGGCCGTCGTGGAGGGTCGCGGCCAGCGCCACCAGGGCGAGCGCGGCGGCCGCGGTGTGCACGACCGCGGGCAGCGGCCGGTGCAGCGGGCCGCGGGGCGGGCCGCCGAGGGGTGTGCTCCGCCGGTGGCGGCGGTGACGGGCGGGCGGCTCGGGGCGGCGGGGCTTCTCGGACCGCGGGGGCTTCCCGGACCATGGGGTCCTCTCGGACCGTGGGGCCGCCTCGGACCGTGGGGCCGCCTCGACCCGCTGAACCACTTCGGACTGCGAGGCCGCCTCGGACCACTGGGCAGCTTCGGACCACTGGGCAGCTTCGGATCGTGGTGCCGCGGCCTCGGACCGCGAGGCCGCCTCGGACCGTCTCGCCGCCCGCGGCCCCGGCGCCGCCTCCGGCCCTCGCGCCGACTCCGCCCGTCTCGACGCCTCCGCCCCCCGCGCCGCCTCCGGCCCCCGCCCCGCCTCGCCGCTCACCGGTCGGACTCGCCGGGGCGGCCCGGTGCCTGCGCCGGGAAGCGGGCGCCCTTCGCGGCCTGTACGCGGGCCCCGTCCAGGGCCTGGCCGCCGTCCTCGGCCGGGGAGGGGGACGGGGCCGGAGCCGAGGCCCGCTCGGCAGGCACGGTCCGGGCCGCAGGCACGTTTGTGCGCGGCTCGGGGCCGTCGGCGGTGACCGCCGGGTGCCAGCCGTGGCGTTCCAGGGCGCGGATCAGGGCGTGCACCATCCGCGGGTCGAACTGCGAACCGGAGCAGCGCCGCAGCTCCGCGAGGGCGACCTCGACCGGGCGGGCCCGGCTGTAGGAGCGGGTGGAGGTCATCGCGTCGAAGGCGTCCGCCACCGCGACCACCCGGGCGGACTCGGGGATGCGCAGCCCGGACAGGCCGTAGGGGTAGCCGCTGCCGTCCAGGCGCTCGTGGTGGTGGAGCACCGCGGCCCGGGCCTCGCCGAGGAAGCCGATGCCGCGCACCATCTCGTGGCCGTACTCGGGGTGCAGTTGGATGACCTCGCGTTCCTGCTCGGTGAGCTTGCCCTCCTTGCGCAGCAACCGGGTCGGAACGCCGAGCTTGCCGACGTCGTGCAGGATCCCGGCGAAGCGCAGCACCTCCACGCGCTCGTCGTCCAGGCCGAGTTCGCGGGCGATGAGCTGGGAGGCCCGGCCGACCCGTTCGCTGTGGCCGCGGGTGTAGCCGTCCTTGATGTCGACGGCCTGGACCAGGGCGCGGATGGTGGCCTGGTGCGCGGCGCGTTCGCGGTGGTACTGGGCGAAGACCCACACCGAGATGTGCATGGGCAGCAGCACGAGCAGCGCGGCGAGCGGCCCGTACGGGCTGCGCCAGAGCACCGCCATCATCAGCCCGGCGAGCCCGTGCACGGCCACCGGGGCGAGGGTGCGCGGGAAGAGCCCGCGCCAGGCGGCCCGCGGGGGCAGCCGTTCCGCCGCCGCGCGGATCGTCCCGTCGAGCAGGGCGAGCACCGCGCAGAAGACCAGTACCGCGGCCCCGGCGGGCAGCAGCGCGCAGGGGAAGTCGGCCGCCGCGACGGTCCGGCCGCCGCCGAGCGCGCCGTGCGCCCCGGCCGCGGCCCAGGTGCCGAGGGCGAGGGAGGCGGTCCGCCAGATCCGGCGCGGCAGCCGGGGCCGCTGCTCCACCGGGTCCAGGAGGGCGCCGGGCACCGCGACCAGGGCGGCCGCGGCGGGCGGCAGCAGGAAGACCCCGGCGAGCAGGACGGGGTGAAAGGTGCCGGGCGGGCCGGTCCTGGTGGGGGCGGGGTGCTCGGCGCGGGCGGCGCGGTGGCGGCCCGGGCCGTGGCGGCGGCTCGGTGTCCCGGCGTGGGCGGCATGACCCGCGTGACCGGCGGGGTCCGCGGAAGCGGTGGGGCCGGTGGGGCCGCCGCCGGGTGCCGACGCGGGTGTCTCGGCCCGGGCGGCGCGCAGCCGCAGGGCCTGTTCACTGCCCGCGTGCAGGACGGCGAGGAGCGAGAGCGCGGCCCAGGGGGTGCCGGTGTCCAGGGCGGGTGCGGCGGCGGCCAGGGCGCCGAGGGCCGCGCCGAGGACGCAGAGCCGCGCTGCCGGCACAAGGGTCCTCAATGCCGCCCTCCTCCGCGCGCCCCTGGATGGTGGGCGACCGGGCAACTCGCGGCCCGGGCAAGCCCGTTCAGGCTCCGGAGAATAGGGCGGAGAGGGCTCAAAGGGGGCGGCATCGCCGCATTGTCCGGGCCCCGTGGGCCCGGATTCGCACCTTCGGGTGACAGCGCGCCGAGGGCCTGTTCAGCGCCCCGGCTTCGTGCTGGGGGGCGGGGCCGTGGGGCGCGGCGGGCCCGCGCGGGGCCCGCCCTCGGGCTCGCGGGGTCAGCCCTCCTGGGCGGCCGCGGGCCGGTCACCGGGAGGAGGCCCGGTGAGGTCGTGGTCCGGGACGGCCTGCCCCGACCGGATCAGGTCGAGCCGGCCGAGGACCTTGTCGCGCAGGTCGGCGGGGACGTCGTCATGTCCGCAGCACCGCTTGACCAGCTTCTTCACGGCCTGTTCGAGGCCGTACTTCTCCAGGCACGGAGAGCACTCCTCGAAGTGCGTCTCGAACTTGGTGCAGTCGGAGTCCGGCATCTCCCGGTCGAGGAACTCGTAAAGATGGTCCAGTACTTCACTGCAGTCCGTCTCGTGCGGCTCTCCGCAGCTCATGAGCCCGAGCCTTTCCTTGCGTCGGAGTCCGAAGCGCCCGCGGTGGACAGCCCGCGCTCGCGCGCGTAGTCCTCCAGCATGCCGCGCAGCTGGCGGCGGCCCCGGTGCAGCCGGGACATGACCGTGCCGATGGGTGTGCCCATGATGTCGGCGATCTCCTTGTACGCAAAGCCCTCGACATCGGCGAGGTACACCGCGATGCGGAACTCCTCGGGGATCGACTGGAGGGCTTCCTTCACGTCCGAGTCGGGCAGGTGGTCGAGCGCCTGCGACTCGGCGGAGCGCAGACCGGTCGACATGTGCGACTCGGCGCGCGCCAGCTGCCAGTCCTCGATCTCCTCGGCCGCGCTGCGCTGCGGCTCGCGCTGCTTCTTGCGGTAGGAGTTGATGAAGGTGTTCGTCAGGATCCGGTAGAGCCAGGCCTTCAGGTTGGTGCCCTCGCGGAACTGGTGGAACGAGGCGTACGCCTTCGCGTACGTCTCCTGCACCAGGTCCTCGGCGTCGGCGGGGTTGCGCGTCATGCGCAACGCGGCCGAGTACATCTGGTCGAGGTAGGTCAGCGCGTCACGTTCGAAGCGTGCGTTGCGCTCTGCGGCCGTCTCCGCGGGCTGCTGTGCCTGCTCCTCGGACTCTGCGCGATCGTTCCCCGCATCGGTCCCGGTGACCGCACCCACCTCCTCAAGCGATGTGGCGGGACCCCTTCCGGTCACGCCCGTCTCGGAGGATAGACGACCGGTCCCCGTCTCCGTCGCTGCCGAGGCCCGCGCGGGGGAGGTCCGCGGGGCGTGCAGCACCGACCATTCGAGGTCGCTCATGCTGCGTTCCCGGCTCGGGCAGAAGGTGGAACCCATGCGGTGGACCCCTTACTCGTACGACACGTGGCTTCCGTCTGTCCGGCACAACAGTGCCCGGCGGTGTCGCATTCCCCGGGCGCGGGTCAGCCGGGCAGAAGTGACAGGGCCCACCGGGTGACGGCGTCCGTGAGCAGTCGCATCGCCTCCGGCTCGCCGAGCTCGGCCCGCTTGGGGAGGGCGAAGCCGTGGTCGCCGTACGGGATCTCGACGAGTTCGTGGTCCCCGGCCGGGAACTCGGCGGGCCGCCCGAAGGGGTCGTTGCCGCCCTGGACGACCAGGGTGGGCAGCCCCGCCGCGAGCAGTTCCGCGGCCCGCGACTTCTCCGGCTTGCCGGGCGGGTGCAGCGGGAAGCTCAGCGCGAGCACGCCCGCGGCGCCGAGTCCGGCGGCGGTACGGCAGGCCACCCGGGCCCCGGCGCTGCGGCCGCCCGCGATCACCGGCAGGCCCGGCGCGACCAGGGCGGGCCACACCCCGCGCCAGCCGGTGTCCAGGGTCCGCGGCGCCGGGGCGACCTTCTTCCCGGCGACCCGCCAGGGCTGTTCGACCAGGGCCACTCTCACCCCGTGC
Source organism: Streptomyces sp. SCSIO ZS0520 (assembly GCF_025643355.1). Taxonomy (NCBI): domain Bacteria; kingdom Bacillati; phylum Actinomycetota; class Actinomycetes; order Kitasatosporales; family Streptomycetaceae; genus Streptomyces; species Streptomyces sp. SCSIO ZS0520. Next base: position 2,297,640 of record NZ_CP092644.1, read on the forward strand.
TCCGGCAGGGCGGCGGCCAGCGCCCGGAGGTCTCGGGCCTCGATGCCGCCGCCCGCGCCGTGGCTCGCGGCGAGGAGGAGGCGCGGGCGGCGCGCCGGATACCAGTGGACACGGGCCTCGCCGGTCTCGGTGGCGACCTGCTCGGTACGGATCTTCTCGGTGCTCGTCACGCGGCCATCCTGCCTCGGGGACCCTGACGACACCCCCTACAACCCGAGCAGCCAGCGGCCGCCGCCGAGCAGGGCGCACAGCGAGACCACGTGGAAGAGCAGGAACCAGACCACGGGCGGCACCTGGGTCAGCCGGGCGAGCTGGTCGGCGTCGGAGTCCGCGGCGCCCTGGCGGCGGCGCTTGGCCTGGAGTTCGAAGGCCGGGCGCACCCCGCCGAGCAGCAGGAACCAGACGGCCAGATAGGCGAAGGCCGCCTGCACCTGGGGTCCGGTGGTCCAGGAGACGAGGACGAAGAGGCCGCCGGTGACCAGGACGGAGAGGGCGCCGTAGGCGTTGCGGATCATCACGAGCACGGCGAGCAGCAGTCCGGTGGCGAGCCAGAGCAGCGCGGTGATGTGGTGCGCGGCGAGCAGGGCGGCGCCGCCGAGCCCGAGCAGCGGCGGGGCGGTGTACCCGGCCGCCGCGGTGAAGACCATGCCGGGGCCGGTCGGCCTGCCGCGGCTGACGGTCAGTCCGCTGGTGTCCGAGTGCAGGCGTATCCCGTCCAGGCGGCGCCCCATGAGCAGGGCCACGAGTCCGTGGCCGCCCTCGTGGGCGATGGTGATCGCGTTGCGGGTCAGCCGCCAGGCGCGCGGCGAGGCGACGGCGCCGAGCGCGAGCAGTCCGGTGGCGAGGACGACCCACAGGTCCGGCTCGGGCTGGCTGCCGAAGACGCGGTCCCACAGGCCGGTCAGGGAGGTCAGGTCGATGAGGTCCATGGGCGGGGGCGGGCTCCTCGGGTGGGTCTTTGCCGGGTGGTCAAGGCGGTGGCCCGGCGACGGGGCGAAGTGGCAGTGTGGCACTCATGTGCGGACGGTATGCGGCCAGCCGGAGCCCCGAGGACCTCACCGGGATCTTCGGGATCGAGAAGTGGGAACCCGAGGAGACCCTGGAGGCGGACTGGAATGTCGCCCCCACCAAGGAGGTCTGGGCGGTGCTCGACCGTCCGGTGAAAGACGCCGAGAGCCGCGCTCCGGTTCGCCAGCTGCGGAAACTGCGGTGGGGACTGGTGCCCTCCTGGGCGAAGACCCCCGAGGGCGCCGCCCGGATGATCAACGCCCGCGCCGAGACCGTGCACGAGAAGCCCTCCTACCGCCGCGCCTTCGCCGCCCGCCGCTGCCTGCTCCCCGCCGACGGCTACTACGAGTGGGTCACCGGCGGCGAGGAGCGCGAGCTGGAGGTCGCCGGCCGCAAGAAGCGGGCCCGCAAGCAGCCGTACTTCGTCACCCCCGCCGACGGCTCGGTCTTCGCGATGGCCGGGCTCTACGAGTTCTGGCGCGACGGCACCCTGCCCGAGGGGCACCCCGGCGCCTGGTGGGTGACCTGCGCGGTGATCACCACGGAGGCGGAGACCGCACCGCTGGCGGCGGGATCCGAGGAGGGGCCGGGCGCGCTCGCCGACATCCACCCGCGGATGCCGCTGATGCTCACCCCCGACCGCTGGGACGACTGGCTCGACCCCGGCCACACCGAACCGGAGCGGCTGCGCGCCCTCCTGGAGCCGCCGCCCACCGGGCTGATGCGCGCCTACCCGGTGTCCACCGCGGTCAGCAACGTCCGCAACAACGGCCCCGAGCTCCTGAAGGAACTGGCGGCACCGGAGGAGAGCACCCTGTTCTGAGCCCGCTGCCGAGTCTTCCTTCTGAGTCCTCTTCCGAGCCCACTTCCGAGCCTCTTCCGAGCCCGCTCAGGAGTCCTCTTCGGAGTGCTGCGGGCCGCTGCCGGACCGGTCCCCGCGGGATCCGACCCTCGCGGAGTCCGCCGAAATCACACCCTTCCTCCCCGCTTTCCTCTCCGCCCTTCGCCCTCGTCCTCGTGATCGTGCCGGGCACTAAGCTGAGGCCATGACCGCGAACCTCGCCTCACAGGACCTCTGGCCCGCGCCGTCCGCGAACGGTGCCGTCGACGCGACCGTGCAGGTGCCGGGTTCCAAGTCGGTCACCAACCGCGCCCTGGTGCTGGCCGCCCTCGCCTCCGAGCCGGGCTGGCTGCGCCGCCCGCTGCGCTCGCGGGACTCGCTCCTGATGGCCGCCGCGCTGCGCGCCCTCGGCGTCGGCATCGAGGAGGGCGTGGGCCCGGACGGCTCCGGCGAGGCCTGGCGGGTCATCCCGCCGGACCGGCTGCGCGGCGGCTCCGCGGTGGACGTCGGCAACGCCGGCACCGTGATGCGCTTCCTGCCGCCGGTCGCGGCCCTGGCGGACGGCCCGGTCCGCTTCGACGGCGACCCGCGCGCGTACGAACGCCCGCTGCACGGGGTGATCGACGCCCTGCGCGCGCTCGGCGCCCGGATCGACGACGACGGGCGCGGCGCCCTGCCGATGACCGTGCGCGGCGGCGGCGCCCTGGAGGGCGGCAAGGTCGCCGTGGACGCCTCCTCCTCGTCCCAGTTCGTCTCGGCGCTGCTGCTCTCAGGCCCGCGCTTCAACCAGGGCGTCGAGGTCCGGCACACCGGCCGTACGCTGCCCTCGATGCCGCACATCCGGATGACGGTCGAGATGCTGCGCGCGGCCGGGGTGCAGGTGGACACCCCCGACTCCGGCGGCGAGCCGAACGTCTGGCGGGTCTCCCCCGGCGCCCTGCTCGGCCGGGACCTCACGGTCGAGCCGGACCTCTCCAACGCCCAGCCCTTCCTCGCCGCCGCCCTGGTGACCGGCGGCCGGGTCGTCGTCCCGGACTGGCCGGCCCGCACCACCCAGCCCGGCGACGCGCTGCGCGAGCTGTTCACCGCGATGGGCGGCAGCTGCGAACTCACCGGCCAGGGCCTGGTGTTCACCGGCAGCGGCCGGATCCACGGCATCGAGGCCGACCTCGGCGAGGTGGGCGAGCTGACCCCCGGCATCGCCGCCGTCGCCGCGCTCGCCGACTCCCCCTCCACCCTCAGCGGAGTGGCCCATCTGCGGCTGCACGAGACGGACCGCCTGGCCGCCCTCACCCGCGAGATCAACGCGCTCGGCGGCGAGGTCACCGAGACCGCGGACGGACTGCACATCCGCCCGCGCCCGCTGCACGGCGGCACCTTCCACACCTACGACGACCACCGGATGGCGACCGCGGGCGCCGTCATCGGCCTGGCGGTGGACGGCGTACGGATCGAGAATGTGGCCACCACCGCGAAGACCCTTCCGGACTTCCCCGAGATGTGGACCGGGATGCTCGGGAACTGACGGGCGGATCCGATCATGCGCCGCTACGGCAAGCACACCGACGAGGACGACGTCCGCGTCCGCCCCAACCGCAAGGGCAACCGCCCGCGTACCAGCATCCGGCCCAAGCACGAGGACGCCGCCGAGGGCATGGTCCTCACCGTGGACCGCGGGCGCCTGACGGTGCTCGTCGGGGACCGCGTGGTGACCGCGATGAAGGCCCGCGAGCTGGGCCGCAAGGCCGCGGTCGTCGGCGACCAGGTCGCGCTGGTGGGCGACCTCTCCGGGAAGAAGGACACCCTCGCGCGGATCGTACGGATCGGCGCGCGCTCCTCGGTACTGCGCCGGACGGCCGATGACGACGACCCGTACGAGCGGGTCGTGGTCGCCAACGCCGACCAGCTCGCGATCGTCACCGCCCTCGCCGACCCCGAGCCCCGGCCCCGGCTGATCGACCGCTGCCTGGTCGCCGCCTTCGACGGCGGGCTGACCCCGCTGCTCGTCCTCACCAAGTCCGACCTCGCCCCGGCCACGGAGCTCCTGCGCACCTACGACTCGCTCGGGGTGCCCCATGTGGTGACCTCCCGCGAGGAGCTGGCGCATGGCGGCGCCGAGCGGGTGCGGGAGCTGCTCGCGGGGCAGATCACCGCCTTCGTCGGGCACTCCGGCGTGGGCAAGACCACCCTGGTCAACGCGCTGGTCCCGGAGGACCGCCGCCGCAGCACCGGCCATGTCAACGCGGTCACCGGGCGCGGCAGGCACACCACCACCTCGGCCCTCGCGCTGCCGCTCGGCGGTCCCGGGGCGGGCTGGGTGGTCGACACCCCGGGCGTACGGTCCTTCGGGCTGGCGCATGTCGACCCGTCCCGGGTGATCAACGCCTTCCCCGAACTGGTGCCCGGCACCGAGGGCTGCCCGCGGGCCTGCAGCCACGACGAACCGGACTGCGCCCTGGACGACTGGGTGGCCGAGGGCCACGCCGACCCCGCGCGGCTGTACTCGCTGCGGCGGCTGCTCTCCACCCGGGAGCGGCACGAGGGCGACTGAGGCGGGCCGAGCGGGCGGGCGGTGACGGATCCTCAGGGAGTTTGCGCCGCGCCCGCAAAGGTAAGGGCATAATCGCACCAAGCACGAGGCAAACACCGATGGCGCGGTCACGGACCTGGTACGCGGGAGGCAAGAACATGGCGTGGCTGCTGGTCATCGTCGCCGGACTGCTCGAAACCGGTTTCGCGGTCTGCCTCAAGCTCTCGCACGGCTTCACCCGCCTCTGGCCGACCGTCGCCTTCTGCGCCTTCGCGCTGGGCAGCTTCGGCCTGCTCACCCTCTCCCTGAAGAAGCTCGACGTCGGCCCCGCCTACGCGGTCTGGACCGGCATCGGCGCCGCGGGCACCGCCATCTACGGCATGGTCTTCCTCGGCGACCTGGTCTCCACGCTGAAGATCGTCTCGATCAGCTTCGTCATCATCGGCGTCATCGGGCTCCAGCTGTCGGGCTCGGCGCACTGAGCTCTTGCGGCAAGTCGCCGTCCGGCAGGGCTTGTTGAGCGCGGCGTCCGCCGACTGCCCTCCCCCGCGGCCCTGTTGACCCGCTCCCCGGCCCGCCGCTCAGACCGTCCTGGCGAGCAGCGGGTCCAGCGCCTCCCGTACCAGCCGCCCGGCGCCGTCCCGCGCGGACGGGGCCTGGACACAGGAGAGCGCGAGCCGCATCCCCACCTCGCAGGCGAGCAGCAGGAGTTCGGGGTGCACACCGCTCGCGCCGGGTGCGCACAGGGCGGCCAGGCAGCGGTCGCGGACCAGGGCGAGCAGATCGGCGGGGGCGGGCAGCGGGGCGTCGGCGCGGCGCTGGGCCGGCACCGGGCTGCCCGAGTCGGCCGCGCCCGGCACCGGCCTCGGCAGCCGCTCGCTCCAGCAGCCGGTGAGCAGGGCGCGCAGCAGCGCACTGCGGCGGGCGGCGGCCACCGTCCACTCGGCGGCCGCGGTCAGCCGCTCGCCCGGGTCGCCCTCGGCGGCGAGCACCCGGTCGATCCCGGCGAGGTAGGCGTCGGCCTCCCGCCGGACCAGCGCGCGGCCGAGGCCCTCCTTCGTACCGAACTCGTTGTAGAGGGTCTGCCGGGAGAGGCCGGACATCGCCGCCACGTCGACCATCCGCACCCGGGGCCAGGGCCGCCGCGCGAGGACGGCGGACGCGGCGTCCAGCAGGGCTTCGCGTGCTGCGGGCATCCTCGCCTCCCGGGCCGCCGCACAGGCGGCTGCCGTCAGAGTTGACGCAGCCCGGCAAGGTGTCAAGGGTCCGCGGGCCGTGGAGGCGGCCGGGGTCGACCCGCCCGCCTGCGGCCTGGCCGATCGCTCCCCCCGCTGGATACTGTTCGTCCATGCCCGACTATCTCGATGACCTGCGGCTGGCCCATGTGCTCGCCGACGCCGCCGACGCCGGGACCATGGACCGGTTCAAGGCGCTCGACCTGAAAGTCGAGACGAAGCCGGACATGACCCCGGTGACCGAGGCCGACAAGGCCGCCGAGGAGCTCATCCGCGGGCAGCTCCACCGCGCCCGCCCGCGCGACGCGGTCCTCGGCGAGGAGTTCGGCATCGAGGGCACCGGCCCCCGGCGCTGGGTGGTCGACCCGATCGACGGCACCAAGAACTACGTACGCGGCGTGCCCGTCTGGGCGACCCTGATCTCCCTGATGGAGGCGGGCGAGAACGGCTTCCAGCCCGTGGTCGGCCTGGTCTCGGCCCCGGCGCTCAACCGCCGCTGGTGGGCCGCCCGGGGCCACGGCGCCTTCACCGGCCGCAGCCTCTCCGCCGCCTCCCGGCTGAAGGTCTCCGCGGTCTCCCGCCTCCAGGACGCCTCCTTCGCGTACTCCAGCCTCAGCGGCTGGGAGGAGCAGGGGCGGCTCGACGGCTTCCTCGACCTCAGCCGCAAGGTCTGGCGCACCCGGGGCTACGGGGACTTCTGGCCGTACATGATGGTCGCCGAGGGCTCGGTGGACCTGTGCGCGGAGCCCGAGCTCTCGCTGTGGGACATGGCGGCGAACGCGATCATCGTGACCGAGGCGGGCGGCAGCTTCACCGGGCTCGACGGGCGCCCGGGGCCGCACAGCGAGAACGCCGCCGCCTCCAACGGCCTCCTCCACGACGAACTGCTCGACCACCTCAAGTCCCGGCGCTGAGCGGCCTGTTGGCATAGGGCCGCGGCCGCCCCGCACCACCCCTTGCCGGTTTGCCCACTCTTTGCGACTCTGAGAGTCCCTCCACTTGTGAACTTGTGAATCGTTTCTCGAAGGCCTCACAGCACGGGCCGCGGGACACGGAACGCGGGTTCCGGTGGTCCCTCAAGGAGGTGGCACACGCCCATGCTCGTCCGCGACGCCATGAGTACGGTGGTTCTCACCATCGGCCCCGACCACACTTTGCGGCAGGCGGCCCGGCTGATGTCCGCGCGCCGCATCGGTGCGGCGGTGGTCCTCGATCCCGAGACCAGCGGTATCGGCATCCTCACCGAGCGCGACGTCCTCAACTCCCTCGGCACCGGCGAGGACCCGGACAGCGAACGCGCCGGGGCGCACACCACGACCGATGTCGTCTTCGCCGCCCCGGACTGGACCCTGGAGGAGGCCGCCGCCGCGATGTCGCACGGCGGCTTCCGGCATCTGATCGTCCTCGACGAGAACGAGCCGAGCGGCATCGTCTCGGTACGGGACATCATCCGCTGCTGGGCCTCCCAGCCCAGCCGTCCCACGGCCCTGACCGGCTGATCCGCCGAGCGGCGGGCCCACCGGCCGGGTGACCGGCCGCCCGGGGAGCGGTCGGGCTCCGGCCGCGGTGAGCCCCGACCTCGGTGGCCCCCGACCCCGGTCAGCCCTCGCGCAGGGCCCGCACCGCGGCCTCCAGGCGCTTGCCGAGATCGCCGTCCGCCCGGCGGAAGTTGTGGACGGCGCGCTCGGCGATGTCCTCGCGGGAGACCCCCGCGATACTGCCCGCCAGATTGTCGACCAGGCGCTGCCGCGCGTCCTCGGGCATCAGCCGGTAGAGGTCACCGGCCTGCACGAAGTCGTCGTCCTCGGCGTGGCGCGGGGCATCGTGGTCGCCGGTGGCCCCGCCGACCGGCAGCGGCTGCCAGAGCGGCCGGCCGGTCTGGTGCGGGCCGCCGAAGCTGTTCGGCTCGTAGTTCTTCGCGCCCCGGTGGCGGCCGTCGTAGAGGAAGCCGTCCCGGGAGTGGGTGTGCGCCTCGGTGGCGCGCGGGCGGTTGACCGGCAGATGGTCGGCGTTGACGCCGACGCGGTAGCGGTGCGCGTCCCCGTAGGCGAAGAGGCGGCCCTGGAGCATCTTGTCCGGGGAGGGGCCGATGCCCGGCACAAAGTGGGCGGGCGAGAAGACCGACTGCTCCACCTCGGCGAAGATGTTCTGCGGATTGCGGTTCAGTTCGAGCCTGCCGATCTCGATCGGCGGGTAGTCCCCGTGCGGCCAGACCTTGGTCAGGTCGAAGGGGTTGAAGCGGTAACCGGCCGCCTCGGCCGCGGGCATGATCTGCACCTGCACGGTCCAACTCGGGTACTCACCGCGCTCGATGGCCTCGCGCAGGTCCCGCTGGTGGCTGTCGGGGTCCCGGCCCGCGAGGGCCTCCGCCTCCTCGGTGGTGAGGTTCTCGATCCCCTGGTCGGTCTTGAAGTGGTATTTGACCCAGAAGACCTCGCCCGCCTCGTTGTTCCACTGGTAGGTGTGCGAGCCGTAGCCGTTCATATGGCGGTAGCCGGCCGGGATGCCGCGGTCGCCGAAGAGCCAGGTGACCTGGTGGGTCGACTCGGGGCTCAGCCCCCAGAAGTCCCAGACGTTGTCCGCCTCCTGGCTGCCGGTGTACGGATCACGCTTCTGGGTGTGGATGAAGTCCGGGAACTTGACGGCGTCCTTGACGAAGAACACCGGGGTGTTGTTGCCGACGAGGTCGTAATTGCCCTCCTCGGTATAGAACTTCAGCGCGAAGCCGCGCGGATCGCGCACCGCGTCCGGCGCCCCGAGACTGCCCGCCACGGTGGAGAACCGCAGGAAGGCCTCGGTCTGCTTGCCGACCTCGGAGAGGAAGGCCGCCCGCGTCCACCGCGAGACGTCCCGGGTCAGCGTGAAGGTGCCGTACGCACCGGCGCCCCGGGCGTGCACCACCCGCTCCGGGATCCGCTCGCGGTTGAAGTGCGCGAGCTTCTCCAGGAGCGACTGGTCCTGGAGGAGCACCGGACCGCCGGCGCCCGCCGTCTCGCTGTTCTGGTTGTCGGCGACCGGCGCCCCGGCCTCGGTGGTGAGCGGTCCCTGGGTCACGTACGCCTCCTGCGTCCTCGCGCCGACCGCGCCTCGGCCGGGATGAGACCCGACCCTACATTGGACTTTGTCTAAGTCAAGCAGAGGTCCAAAGACATACATGTTCGGGTTCGAGACCTCGGCTGTTAAGCTGGCCCGCATGAGTGACCTGTTGGAACGGCTGCGCGGGCGCGGCTGGCGCATGACCGCCCAGCGGCGCGTCGTGGCGGAGGTCCTCGACGGCGATCACGTCCACCTGACGGCCGACGAGGTTCACGCCAGGGCGGTGACCAGGCTGCCCGAGATCTCCCGGGCGACCGTCTACAACACCCTCGGCGAGCTGGTCTCGCTGGGCGAGGTGCTCGAAGTCGCCACCGACAAACGCGCCAAGCGCTACGACCCCAACGCCCACCAGGCGCACCAGCACCTGGTCTGCGCGCGGTGCGGCACCATCAGGGACGTCCACCCGACCGGCGACCCGCTCGCCACCCTCCCCGACACCGAGCGCTTCGGCTTCAGCCTGACCGGCGCCGAGGTCACCTTCCGGGGCGTCTGCCCGGACTGCCGCTGAGACACCGGGCGAACCGCCCCGCCCCACGAGGGCAGCCGGATTCTCTTGCCGTACGGAACCGGGCAAGCCCCCTGCCGTACGGACGGACCCCCGCGGCCCTCACCCGGCGGCTCAGGAGCCGGGAGCGGCCTCCTCCAGCCAGGTGTGCAGCGCCCACCACCAGCGCATGGTCTGCAAGACGGCCGGGCGCACGCCGCCCGCCGGGAGGTCCAGCGGGGCCCCGGTGATCTCGCTCAGGCGGCTGAGCCGGTAGCGCACCGTATTGGGGTGCACATGCAGCGCCACGGCGGCCTGGTCCACCCGGTGGCCGTGGTCCAGATAGGCCAGCGCGGTGGTCGCCAGCTGCCGGTGGAACTCGTCACCGGGCCGCAGCCGCCCGAGCAGGCTGCCCACCAGGAGTTCGGCCAGCGCCGGCTGCGCGAACAGCGCGGTCTCACCGGCCAGTTCGGTCAGCGGATACAGTCCGCGCAGCCCGAGCCTGATCCCCGCCTGGAGCGCGGAGAGCACCAGCGGGTGCAGTTCGCTGGCCCTGCCGAGCGGGACGGCCGGGCTCGCCACCATCAGGGCGGCGCCGACCGCCTCCGGGGCGGGCAGCCGGGGGGTGAGCCCGGAGAGCCTGCCGTCCACCAGTCCGTACACCCCCGAGTCGCCGACGAAGCGCTGCTCCAGGGAGCGCGCCTGCGACAGCTCCGTCACATCGGAGAGCACGCAGTGGTAGAGCCCCTCCGACTGGAGTCCGGCCCGGACGATCTCCTCGCTTTCCAGCTCCGCGGTCCGGCCGTGCAGGATGTGCCGCAGCACCTGCTGCCGGGAGTCGCGGGCGGTCCAGGCGAGTTCGAGTTCCGCGGCGTGGTATCCGCTGATCACATGCCGCTCCAGCATTCCCGCGTACCGGTTCACGGCGACCAGCGCCTCCAGGATCAGATCGGCGGGCACCCCCGCCGCGCGGGCCCGCTCGATGGCGATCTCGGTGATGCGCCCGCGCCCGGCGTGCACGGCGCGCAGCAGGGCGGTGATCGAGATGCCCTGCGCCGCCCGGAGCGCCCCGAGCCGGGAGGCGGGCCCGAAGTCCCCTTCCTCCAGGGTGACTTCACCGGCGAGGGCGGCGAGGCCCGCGCTGATCAGAAGGGTCACATGGCGGCGGTTCTCCTCCACCGTCAGCCGGGCCACATCCGGCGAGTGGTGCCGGGCCTCGTGGACGATCTCCTGGATGATCGCCTCGTCACCGGCCATCTCCCGCAGGACCCGGGCGAGCACCTCCCGCCCCTCGTCCTGGGCGCGGAGCGCGGCTCCCGTGCGGGCCCGCTCGGGGGCCGGGTCGTGCTCCGCCCGGAGCGCGGCGCGCGGCGGCAGCTCGCGTCCGGCGGGGGTCTCCCCGTGTGCGGCGGACGTACGCCCACCGGCCTTCGCGGCGCCCATGTTCGCCTCCCCCCGGCTGCCTGCCGTATGCCACGGCGCCGGTGCGGAGTCCGGCGCCGGCGCCCGCCGCACGGGCGGGCCGGGGCGCACCCGCACGGCCCGGCCTGCCACCTCGGTTGCTTGCGGGCTACCGCAAAGTAACATCTGGGCGCGCGCCACAACAGCCCCCTTCGGCCCCCTTGTACGGCCTTTGCACCCCTGTGCACCCGCCCGGGGAAAGACCCGCACCCGGAACACACCGAAGGCCCGGTACCAGTGTCGGTACCGGGCCTTCGGCCTTGAGTAGCGGGGACAGGATTTGAACCTGCGACCTCTGGGTTATGAGCCCAGCGAGCTACCGAGCTGCTCCACCCCGCGTCGGTGAACACCACACTACGTTGACCTCACGCAGCAGCGCAAATCGCTTTACGGTCGGGGCTCCCGCCGGAATCCCGCTGGTCGGAGCGGTGCCCCACCGCCGGGCGACCGGGCCGGGCGCCACCGGGTGGGACGCGTCACAGCACCCGCCGCCGGGAACGGTCACGCACCGCCCCCGGAAACGGCCGCGGGCGGGACGGAAGGCTCCGTCCCGCCCGCGGTCGGGCTCGCGGCTCGGCCCCGCACCGCGCGCTCAGGCCGTCATCTCCTGCCGCAGCGCCTCGGAGAGCCGGCCCGCGCGCCGGGCGACCTCCGCCGGGCCGAGTTCGACCGCGAGGGCGCTCCAGCGCTGGGCGTCGCCCAGTTCCCCGCGCCGCGCGTAGAGCAGCGCGAGCCGCAGCGCCGCCCTGCCGTGCCCGGCCTCGGCGGCCCGGGTCCACCACAGCGCCGCCTCCGGCTCGCTGCCCTCGCGGGCGAGCAGCAGGCCGAGGTTGAAGGCGCCGTTGCGGCTGCCCGCCTCGGCGGCCAGGCGGTACCAGCGCGCCGACTCGACCACCTCGCCGCGGGCGGCGGCGAGCATGCCGACCCGCACCTGGGCGCGCCGGTGCCCCTGCTCGGCGGCCCGCTCGTACCACTCCTCGTACTCGGCGCGCTCGGTGGTGCTCTCGCCCAGCTCGTGGGTGGGCTCCGGCGGGCGCCGCGCCTCCAGGACGGCGGCGAGCCGGTAGGCGGCCTCCGCGCTGCCGCCCCCGGCGGCGTTGCGCAGCAGCCGCTCGGCCGTGGGCTCGTCGCCGTCCCGCAGCTTGGCGATGCCGACCTGGAAGGCCGCCTCGGTGTGCCCGGCCTCGGCCGCCCGCTCGTACCAGCGCAGGGCGCTCGCCGCCTCGCCCCGGCCCGCGTGCAGGATGCCGAGGTTGAAGGCCGCGTCCACGCTGCCGGACTCGGCCGCCTTGGAGAACCAGGGCTCGGCGCCCGCGGTGTCCCCGGCCTGGAGCAGCAGCACGGCCAGGGCGTTGGCGGCCTCGCGGTGACCGGCGTAGGCGGCCCGGCGGTACCACTGCTCGGCCTGGACCTTGCGGTGCTGGCCCGCGCAGAGCAGGCCGAGGTTGTACGCGCCGTTGACATCGCCCGCGTCCATGGCGGCCCGGTACCAGCGCTCGGCGGTCTGCGTCTCGCCGCGCTGCGCGTGCAGGGCGCCCAGCGCGTTGGCCGCGTTGCCGTCGCCGTCCTGGGCGGCCCGCAGCCACCACACGGCGGCGCTCTCCTCGTCGCCCGCGTCGCGCAGCAGGAAGCCGAGGGCGCAGGCGGCGCGTGCCTCGCCGTCGCGGGCCGAGGTCAGGTACCAGCGCCCGGCCTCCTTCAGCTCGCCGCGCGCCTCCAGGAGGGTGCCCAGGTGCAGGGCGGCTCGGCGGTGGCCGCGGGCGGCGGCCTGCCGGTACCACTGCTCGGCCTCGGCGGCGAGCGCCTCCTGCTCGCCGTCCGCGCTCTGCGCCGCGCGCGCCGGGGCGCCCGGGAAGCCGTGCCCGCCCGGGCCCTCCGGTTCGGGGCGGCGGTCCAGGGCGCGCGCGAGGCGGTACGAGGCCTCCCGGTGCCCGTGCTCGGCGGCGGCGCGCATCCACTTCTCGGCCTCGCCGTCGCCGCGGTGCTCCAGGAGGTCGGCGAGGGCGTAGGCGCCGAGGGCGTGGCCCTGCTCGGCGGACTGGCGCAGCCAGTACTCGGCGGCGGGCTCGTCGCCGCGCTCGCGGTGGTGGCGGCCGAGGGCGTGGGCGGCGGCGGCCGAGCCCGCGACGGCGGCGGTGCGCCACCAGCCGGCCGCCTCCTCCGCGTAGCCGCGCTGGTGGAGCAGGACGCCGAGGTTGTTGGCGGCCGCGCGGTCGCCCGCGGCGGTGGCCGCGCGCAGGTGGGGCTCGGCCCCGTCGAGGTCGCCGCGGCGCAGGAGAAGGGCGCCGAGGACGCTCATCGCCTCGGAGTCGCCCGAGGCGGCGGCGTGCCGGTGGCGCGCCTCCTCCGCGGCCGTACCGGTCTCGTCCCGGTCGGTCGGCTGCACAAATCGCCCTGTTTCCAACAGAGTTGCCTTGTCCCCCATAACGTCCATCGTCGCACCACCCGCAACCTTGGTACATCTGGTATACCGCAGCAGTGAGGTCACTTCAGCGTTTTGTCGACATGCCCACAGAGAGATAAGTCAAACACGTCGAACTGAACAATCGTCAAGAGACCTGAACTCAGGTCAAGGAAAACGCTCTTGGCGGGCCTGCGCACGCCGGACCGGGTCTTGGGCCAGCCCTGCGAAGGACACCTGAGCGAATCAACTGCCGCACGACGAAGGCCCGGATCCTGGGTTTCCAGGATCCGGGCCTCCAACTGCAGTAGCGGGGACAGGATTTGAACCTGCGACCTCTGGGTTATGAGCCCAGCGAGCTACCGAGCTGCTCCACCCCGCGTCGGTAGGACGACCCTAGCACGACGCGGGACGGTGCCTCTCCTCGGCGGTCCTCAGGGGGAGTTGCCCTTCGCGCCGTCCTCGCCCGCGTCCGGCTTCGCGCCGCCCTCCGGCTGCTTCCCGGGGACGCTGGGCTTGGCGGGCTTGCCGTCGCCCGCCTCGCGCTTCTCGACGTCGGCCTGCGCCTCGGCGGCCCGCTTCAGCGCCTCCTCCAGCTTCTTCTGGGCCTTGCCGTACGCCTCCCAGTCGCCCTTCCTGAAGGCCTCCTGGCCGTCGTCGAAGGCCTGCTGCACATCGTCCAGGGCCTCCTGCACGGTCGGGTCCTCCGAGGCCGGCGGCGGCTTCTCGCCCTCCGGTGGCTTCTCGGTGTCGCCCTTGGCGTCGAAGACCTTGTCCAGGGCCTGCCCGAGGGTGTCCTCGAAGGCGGTGGCACCGCCGTAGGTGACCAGGACCTTGCGCAGCAGCGGATACTTCAGGCCGCCGCCGCGGACGTAGACGGGTTCCACGTAGAGCAGTCCGCCGTCGAGCGGCACCGTGAGCAGGTTGCCGTACTCCACCTCGGAGTCGCCGCCGCGCAGCAGCCTGATCGACTCGGCGATGGTCTGCTCCGAGTTGAACTGGCTCTGCACCTGCTTGGGCCCGTCGACGGTTCTGCTGGACGGGAGCTTCAGGACGCTGATCTTGCCGTAGTCCTTGGTGCCCGCCTCGGCGTTGACCGCCATGAAGGCGCTGAGGTTGTCCCGGCCGTTGGGGGTGAAGGTCGTCGTCAGCGAGAAGGACTGCGACTTCTCCTTGGGCAGCTGCATGCTCAGGTAGTACGGCGGTACCGCGTCGCCCGTCTTGTTGGTCGGGTCGTCCGGCACCTGCCAGACCTCGCTGCCGCTGAGGAAGGTGGTGGCGTCCTTCACGTGGTAGCGGGTGAGCAGCTCGCGCTGGACCTTGAAGAGGTCCTGCGGGTAGCGCATGTGGTCCATGAGCGTCTTGGAGATCTTGCTCTTGGGCTCCACCGTGCCCGGGAAGGCCTTCTTCCAGGTCTTGAGCACCGGGTCCTTGGTGTCCCACTCGTAGAGCTTGACCTTGCCGTCGTAGGCGTCGACGGTGGCCTTCACCGAGTTGCGGATGTAGTTGACCTGGTTCTCCTGGGCCACCACCGCGCGCTGGTTGTTCGCCGCGGTCAGCGAGTCCGCGGTGGTGTCGCCGAGCGTGGTGCGCGAGGCGTAGGGATAGCCGTTGGTGGTGGTGTAGGCGTCGACGATCCACTGGATGCGGCCGTCGATCACCGCCGGGTAGGCGTCGCCGTCGATGGTCAGCCAGGGGGCGACCGCCTCGACGCGCTCCTTGGGCGTGCGGTTGTACAGGATCCGCGAACCCTCGCCGATCGCCCCGGAGTAGAGGATCTGCGGCTCGCCGAAGGCCACCGCGTAGGCGGCGCGGTTCATCGGGTTGGAGAGGTTGACACCGCTCTTGCCCTTGAAGCTGGTGGTCTTCTCCCCGCTGTCGTCGGAGTAGTCGATCTCCTTCTGGGGACCGCCGACGATCGAGTACTGGGTGGTCTTCTCGCCGTAGTACACCCGCTGCTGGTACGAGCCGAGGCTGCCCTTGGACGGCAGGTCGGACTCGGTGAAGACGGGCCGCCCGTCCTGGTCGGCGGTGGTGCCCTTGGCGGAGACCACTCCGTAGCCGTGGGTGTAGCGGAAGTGGTCGTTGATCCAGTTGTTCTTCGGGATGCCGCCGAGGTTCAGCTCGCGCAGGCCGATGACGGTGTCCTGCTCCCTGGCGTCCGCGCCCTTGCCCGAGGTGTAGCGGTCCACGTCGAGGTTGGAGGGGAAGGCGTAGTAGTTCTTCATCTGCTGGAGCTGCTGGAACGTCGGCGAGACGATGTTCGGGTCGAGCAGCCGCAGGCTCGCGACGCTGTCCGCGTCGTCGCGCAGCTTCGTCTTGTCCTCGGTCGCGCTCTTGCCCTGGTACTCCTGGACCTCGGTGCCGTTGATCCCGTACGCCTCACGGGTGGCCTTGAGGTTCTTCTCGACGTACGGGGCCTCCTTGGCCTGCTCGTTCGGCTGGACCTGGAACTTCTGCACGATCGCCGGGTACAGGCCGCCGATCAGCACCGCCGAGAGCACCATCAGGCCGAAGCCGATGACCGGCAGCTGCCAGGTGCGCCGCCACAGGGTGGCGAAGAAGAGCACCGCGCAGATGACCGCGATGCAGAAGAGGATGGTCTTCGCCGGGAGGTAGGCGTTGGCGTCGGTGTAGCGCAGGCCGGTCCAGTTCCCGGTGGCCTTGAAGTCGCTGGACTTCACCGCGAGTCCGTAGCGGTCCAGCCAGTAGGCCACCGCCTTGAGCGTCACGAAGACGCCGAGCAGGACCGAGAGGTGGCCGGTCGCCGAGGAGGTCGCCCGGGCGCCGGGGCTGGTGATGCGCAGCCCGCCGTAGAGGTAGTGCGTGACGGTGGCCGCGATCAGGCTGAGCACGGTGGCGGCGAAGCCGAAGCCGAGCAGGAAGCGGTACCAGGGCAGGTCGAAGGCGTAGAAGGAGACGTCCAGATGGAACTGCGGGTCCTTCTGGCCGAAGTCGACGCCGTTCACCCACATCAGCCAGGTGCGCCACTGCCCGGCCGCCGAGGCACCGGAGACCAGACCGACAAGAGCGGTGACCCCGAGCAGGATCCACTTCTTGTACGGGGCGATGCCCATCCGGTAGCGGTCGAGGTTCTGCTGCTCCGCGGACATCGCGGACAGCGGGGGCCGCAGCCGGTGCGCGAGCCAGATGTTGACCCCGACCGCCACGGCCATCAGCAGCCCGAAGACGAAGAAGAGCCCGATCTTCGTCCACAGGGTGGTGGTGAACACGGACGAGTACCCCACGGAGCGGTACCAGAGCCAGTCCGTCCAGAAGCCCGCGAACATCACGAAGACCATGGCGAGCACGGCCAGGACGCCGAGCGTCATGAGAAGCGTGCGGACACGCCGGGAGGGCCGGCCCACGGAGATTCTCCGTGGACCCGTCGGGCCTCCGCCGCGGTCCGGCATCTGGAAAGCCAAGGTGACACCTCGAAGTCGCTGTCGCTGTTGCTCTGTCGGTCTGGCGCCGCCGGACGGAACCGGCCACGCGGATACTGCTGCGGAACGGCCCGCCGGGGGCCCTCCCTCCGGCCCGCCGGCGGCGGTCCGGGAGGTGGAACGGCACTGCTGGGTCGGCCCCGTGATGGTAGGGCCCACTGGTGCAACTTACGGAAGCTTTACTCAGTTCCCGCTCAGGGCCTCGAACCAGGCTCGGTTCCCGGTCCGCCCCCTGAACCAGGCAGGATATTGGCCATGTCCAACCACACCCCTGCGGGCCCCCCGATGACGGCGAGCCCGCTGACCCGTGCCGTACTCGAAATCGACGACTACGTCTCCGGCCTCGGCTGGGACCGCCCGGCCCTGCTCTTCGCCCTCGTCGACACCGAGAAGCTGCGTACCGAGGAGCCCGGCCTCGCCGAACGCCTCGGCCTCGGCGAGGGGACGGCGGCCGGTTCCCTCACCCCGATCGAACAGGAGGAGCTTCCGGCGGGCAGTCCGCTGGACGAGTTCCTCGGCACCATCGCCTGGCCGGACGCGGTCGCCGGCTGCGCGCTGACGGTGGAGCGCCTGATGCTGCCGCCCTCCGCGGAGCAGTCGGTGCCCGAGGGCCTCGACGAGGCGCAGCTCGCCCGGTGGGTGGCCGCCCACCCCGAGCGCCAGGAGGTCCGGATGACGGTGGGGGTGCTGCGGGACGGCACCCGGGAGTCGGCGCTCAGGCTGCGCGAGAAGGACGCGCCGACCGAGGTGCTGACCGGCGCCGGTCTCGTACCGGGCCTCGCGGAGGCGCTGGCGGCGACCTTCGCCGAGTAGCGGCGGACGGCGGACGCTCAGGGCGGGGCGGCACAACCGGTACGTGACCGGTTGCGCCGCCCCGCCCGGGTGAGTGAGGTCAGCCCTTGGTGCAGGAGGGCAGGTCCGAGGTCCGGCCCGCGCGGATGTCCTGCAAGGAGTCGACGGCGTCCGCGATGGTCTCCACCTCGACCAGGGTCAGCCCGTCCGGCACGTCCTTCGCGGCGGCGGCGCAGTTGTCCTTCGGGGTGAGGAAGAACTCGGCCCCCTTGTCGCGCGCGCCGACCGTCTTCATCCCGATGCCGCCGATGGGGCCGACGGCGCCGTCGTCGTCGATGGTGCCGGTGCCCGCGACGAACTTGCCGCCGGTGAGGTTCTGCGGGGTCAGCTTGTCGACGATGCCGAGGGCGAACATCAGGCCCGCGCTCGGGCCGCCCACGTCGGCCAGCTTGATGTCGATGTCGAACGGGAAGATGTGGTCGGCCCCGGTCTCGATGCCGACGACGGCGTCCCCGTCCCCGTTCGCGCGGGTCTTCACGGTGACCTGCTCGGTGCGCTTCGACTCCTTGCGCGCCTTCTTGGCGGCGGCCGCCTCCTTGGCGGGGACGATGGTGAACTCGACCTTCTCGCCGGGCTTGCGCGCGGTCACCAGCTTCCTCACGTCGTCGGTGTCGGACACCGGCTTCCCGTCGACGCTGCGGATCACATCGCCGACGTGCAGGGAGCCCCGGGCCATGCTGTCCTTCGAGACCTTGGCGACGAGCACCCGGGCCTGCACCGGGATCTTCAGCTCCCGGAGCGCGGCGGCCTTGGCGTTCTCCTGGGAGCCGCTGAACTCCACGGCGTTCTCCTGGGAGGACTGCTCCTCCGTCTTGCCGTTCGGGTACAGCGTCTCGTGCGGCACCACGACCCGGTCGTGCGAGAGCCAGCCGACGACGGCCTCGGGGAGGTTCATCGTGTAGTCGGCGCCGGTGACCCGCACGGTGGTCATGTTGAGATGCCCGCTGGTGCCGTAGGTCTTGCGGCCGGAGATCTGCAGGACCGGTTCGCCGCCGTGGTCCCCGAGGGTGTTCACGGTGGGACCGGGCGACATCTCCGAGTACGGCACCTTGATGAAGACGCCCGCGCACAGCAGCGCGATCAGCATCAGGGTGGAGGCGAGCATCGTCGAGGTGCGGCGTGGCATGGCACGACAGTACGGGAAACGTCCGCGCGCACGCCGGTCGGGCCCGTTCATCTGTGCCCCTGGTGCCCCCTGCGCGGCGGCCCGGGGCTCAGAGGGTGCCGGAACCCGAGTGGGACTTCTCCATGGCCTCGCGGAAGCGGGCGTAGCCGGCGAGTTCGGGACCGTCGCCGGCATGGCGGCGCCGGGCGATCCAGCTGCCCCAGGCTCCGGCCCCGACCGCGGCGGCAAACGGAATGAGCAGCCAGGTGAGTGCCCCCATGGCGACCTCCCAACCGAGACGAGCGAATGCAACTGACTGATCAGCAGATTAGCGATCCGCACGATCAACGCTCACGGCAGGGTGCCGGTTACGCAAGCGGAACGACTTTCGGGAAGTCATCCCGGCGTACGGGTGAGGGCGCGGCCGGAGGCCGGACCGGAGACGGCGGGCGGGGTGCCGCGCTCAGCAGGCGCCGACCCACTCCTCGGTGCCGTCCGAGAAGCGCTGGTGCTTCCAGATCGGCACCTCCCGCTTCAGATCGTCGATCAGCCGGCGGCAGGCCTCGAAGGCCTCCCCGCGGTGCGCGCAGGAGACCGCGACGACCACCGCGAGATCGCCCACCACCAGGTCACCGGTGCGGTGCACGGCCGCGAGCGCGCGCACCGGGAAGTCGGCGACCACCTTCTCCGCGACCTTGCGCAGCTCCGCCTCGGCCGAGGGGTGCGCGGAGTACGAGAGGGCGTCGACGTCCGCCCCGCCGTCGTGGTCCCGGACGGTGCCGACGAACAGGGCGGTGCCGCCCGCCGCCGAGTCCCCGACGGCCCGGTGGACCTCGTCGACGGAGAGCGGGGTGGACCGCAGTTCCAGCAGCCGGATGGGTTCCTCGGCCGCCTGTTCACCGGGGTGCGCGGAGGACGCGTGCACGGAGGTCATGGCCCCATGGTGCCGTACGGGGGCGCGCGGAGGTGGTCCGGCCCCGATCCGCCGGGCGCCCCGCGGACCGGTCGCGGGGCCGCCGGATCAGATCCGCCGCCGCGCCTTGCGGGCCCTGCGCACCACGGCCGCGGCGCCGAGCAGCGCCACCGTGGCACCGGCCGCGCCCGCCGCCGTCGCGTCCTTGCGGCCGAGCCGCCGCCCGGCGACCGTGTGCCGCCCGGCGACCTCCTCCAGGAGTTCGGTCAGGACCTCCTCGTTGGTCCACTGCGGCCGCCACCCCGCGTCGTGCAGCCTGCCGACGCTGACCACCCACGGGTACATCGTGTACGCGAGGTCCCCGGCCGGTGACGGGGTGAGGCCGATCCGGTGCAGCCGGGCCGCGGCGCCCAGCGCCACCGCGGAGGGCAGCTCCATGCGCCGGATGCCGGTCAGCTCCTCGACCTCCTCCTGCTCCAGCCAGCCCTCGCAGCCCACCGCCAGCTCGCCCTCGGCCCTGCCGAGCACCGCGTACTCCAGGGCGCTGCACAGGTCCTCGACGTGGCAGAACTGCCAGGCCGGCCGCGAACCGGCGACGACCAGCAGCCGCGGGGACTCGAAGTAGCGGGTCAGCGCGGTGTCGGTGCCGCCGACCAGGGTGGCGGGGCGGACCACGGTGACATTGAGTCCGGGGTGGGCGCGCGGGGCGCGGCGGGCCAGGTGCTCCACCTCCAGGAGGTCGCCCACGCCGGTGGCCTCGGCGGTGGCCCGCAGCTCGGCGTCCTCGGAGAGCGGCAGCTCGTTGTCGGGCAGGGCGCCGTAGACCATCGCGGAGGTGCACAGGACGACCCGGTGCACCCCGGCCGCCGCGGCGGCGGTGAGCACGGTCTGGGTGCCGCGGACGTTGTAGGCGGTACGGGCCGCGGGGTCGCTGTCGAGCCCCAGGTCCAGGGCGAGGTGGACGACGACATCGGCGCCGCGCAGCTTCTCCGCGATGGCGGGGTCGCGCACGTCCAGGACATGCCACTGGGCCGCCGCGCACTCCCCGCGGCGTTCGTCGAAGGCCAGGACCTGCTTGATCTCCTCGCTGGCCGCGAGCCGCTCCACGAGTACCGCGCCGACGCCCCCCGCGGCTCCGGTGACGGCGACGGTGAGCCTGCGGCCTGCCTCGCCCGTCGCGATGTTTCGCGCTGCGCGAACCTGCGGATCTGGGGAACTCAACGGGCCTCTCCAGCGGTTGTCTTCAGTACGTACCCGAAGAAGACGTACGTACCAGGTGGCATCCATCCTGCCGCAGGCCGCGAGTCGGCGGAGCATCGAGCCCACAACCGGCGCGGTGTCTACGCTGGAGGTGATGTCGGGCAGCCGCCGCCGGAACCGACCGGCGGCCCTACGAGCCGAGGAATCCCGTGAGTGACACCCCATTCGGATTCGGCCTTCCGCCGGAGGAGCCGGAGAACGGCGACGAGGGCAGGAAGAAGGACCAGCAGGGCGGCGGCGGTCAGGGACCGGCGAACCCCTTCGGCTTCGGATTCGGGGGCCTGCCCGGCGCGGGCGGCCCGGGCGGCGGTGACAACCCCTTCGCGGCGATGTTCGGCTCCATGAACCCGGGCGACCTCGGCGCCGCCTTCCAGCAGCTCGGGCAGATGCTCTCCTACGAGGGCGGCCCGGTGAACTGGGAGATGGCCCAGCAGATCGCCCGCCAGACCGTCGCCCAGGGCACCCAGGACGGCGTGAAGGACTCCAGCGTGGGCCCGGCGGAGCGCTCCGCCGTCCAGGAGGCGGTGCGCCTCGCGGACCTGTGGCTGGACGATGTGACCTCGCTGCCCTCGGGCTCGGGCTCGGCGGTGGCCTGGAGCCGCGCGGAGTGGGTGGAGGCGACCCTGCCCGTCTGGAAGGACCTGGTCGACCCGGTCGCCGAGCGGGTGGGCGCGGCGATGGGCGATGTGCTGCCGCAGGAGATGCAGGCCATGGCGGGCCCGCTGATCGGCATGATGCGCCAGATGGGCGGCGCCATGTTCGGTACGCAGATCGGGCAGGCCGTCGGGGTGCTCGCGGGCGAGGTGGTCGGCTCCACCGATGTCGGCCTGCCGCTCGGCAAGCCCGGCCAGGCCGCCCTGCTGCCGGTGAACGTCGAGGCCTTCGGCAAGGACCTGAGCGTGCCGATGGACGAGGTGCGGCTCTACCTCGCCCTGCGCGAGGCCGCCCACCAGCGGCTCTTCGCCCATGTGCCCTGGCTGCGCTCGCATCTGTTCGGCGCGGTGGAGGGGTACGCCCGCGGGATCAAGGTGGACACCGCCAAGCTCGAGGACGTGGTGGGCCAGTTCGACCCGCAGAATCCGGAGCAGCTGCAGGACGCGTTGCAGCAGGGCATGTTCCAGCCCGAGAACACCCCCGAGCAGCAGGCCGCGCTCGCCCGCCTGGAGACCGCGCTCGCGCTGGTCGAGGGCTGGGTGGACGCGGTGGTGCACGCGGCGGCCAAGCCGCGGCTCTCCTCGGCGGACGCCCTGCGCGAGACGCTGCGCCGCCGCCGCGCCTCCGGCGGCCCGGCCGAGCAGACCTTCGCCACCCTCATCGGCCTCGAACTGCGCCCGCGCCGCCTCAGGGACGCCGCCCGGCTGTGGGCCTCGCTCACCGACGCCCGCGGGGTCGAGGGCCGCGACGGCCTCTGGTCGCACCCGGACATGCTGCCCACCGCGGCGGACCTGGACGACCCGGACGGCTTCGTGCACCACGAGCAGCTCGACTTCTCCGAGCTGGACAAGATGCTCGGCGAGGCCGCGGGCAAGGGCCCGGACCTGCACAAGGGCGAGAAGGGCAAGAGCGGCAGGAGCGACGCGAGCGGCCCGGGTACGGACGAGGGCCCCGCGGCGGACGGCGGCACCGACGCGAGCGCCGAGCACGGTGAGGGCGACGAGGGCGGCAGGCCCGGCGGCGAGGGTGACGACGGCAAGTGAGCCTCCACGAGGACGCGGTCCGCGTACTGACGGAGTACGCGGACCAGCCCGCGCTGCGCGAGGAGTACCTGGAGCAGCTGGCCGCCCACCCCGACGGGGTCTTCAAGGCCTGCGGCTCCGGGCATCTCACCGCCAGCGCCCTGGTGATCGACCCGGAGCGGGAGCGGGTGCTGCTGACCCTCCACCGCAAGCTGCGGATGTGGCTCCAGATGGGCGGCCACTGCGAGCCCGGTGACGGCTCCCTGGCCGAGGCCGCCCTGCGGGAGGCGGGCGAGGAGTCCGGCATCGGCGGGCTGCGGCTGCTGCCGGGCGGCCCGGTCCGCCTGGACCGGCACCGCATTCCGCCGCCCTGCCACTGGCACTTCGACGTGCAGTACGCGGCGCTCGCCCCGGCGGGCGCCGTGCAGGCGATCAGCGAGGAGTCCCTGGACCTGCGCTGGTTCGACTACGCGGAGGTCGCCACCGTCGCCGACGACTCGGTCCTCCGCCTCCTGGCAGCCGTACGGGAACGGCTCTCCGCCCAGGCCGCGCACCCGTAGCGCGGCGGGATGGCCGGGGCCCGCGGCGGAGCGGCGCCCGCCCGGCCCGAGACGCACCCGGCGAAGGGGCGGCCCGCATCGTGGGCCGCCCCTTCGCCACGGCGCTGTCCCTGACCGTGGCGCTGTCCGTAGCCGTGGAGCTTGGGGCTGTCCGTCCGCGGTCAGCTCCAGACGTTGCCCTGGTTCTGGCCGCGGGCGCCCTGCTGGCCCATGCCGTACTGGGCGCGGACCCCCTGGCCGATCTGCGCGCTCTGCGGGGGCAGGAGCTCGCTGGGCTGGACGAGGGCGTAGCCGGTGCCCATGAAGCTCAGCTCCCAGCCCTCGCCGGTGCTGCCGCGCCTGCGCCAGACCCCGGAGGAGTGCGTCTGCGCCTGCATCTGGACGCGCAGCCCGTTGGACCAGGCCACGATCGCGTCCGCGTCCGCGTTGACGTACCGGTCCGGGGTGACCTGGAGCATCAGCGGCTGGCCGGAGGTCATCAGGGCGACCTTGCCGGTGCCGGTGATGACGATCTGGTACTTGCCGGAGCCGGAGATCCCGTACTGGCTGTCCACGGCGACGACCTCGTAGTGCAGCGAGGAGTCCAGGGCGAGGACATAGCTGCTGTCCACGGTCAGGCCCTCGTGGCCGACGTCCACGACATGGATGTACTGGGCGAGGTTGGCGAAGTAGACCGTGCCCTGCCCGTGGCAGCGCATCAGGTCGAGTCCCTCGCCGGTGTGCGCGCGGGCGCGGCGCTGCCCCGAGGACTGGATCTCCGCGTCGAACTCCAGGAGCCCCTGGTAGGCGACCATGGCGCCCTTGCGGGCGAGGACGTCGTCGTGCCCCTGGAGGCTGACCCGCAGCAACTGCGGGTTCTGCAGGGCGTAGCGCTCCTGCGTCTGCTGCTCGGCGAAGCCGAAAAGCGGGCTCTGCATGATGTCTTCGCTCCCCCTCAGCCCCGCGCCCGCAGGCGGTCGGTGCTGTCCTCGCTCGGCTGGACGACAACGATCCCCTGCCCGGAGAACGCCATCTGGTAGGCCTCGCCGCTGCCCCGCCCGATCAGTGAGGAGGCCTTGAAGCTGCGCTTGCCCTTCACCTTCAGATTCGGCGACCAGGCGACCAGCGCGTCCGGGTCCACATAGGTCTCGTCCTCGCCGCTGCCGCAGTCGACGACGATCGGCGTGCCCCGCGAGGTCAGCGCGACCCAGCCCTGCCCGGAGATCTTGATGTTCCACAGCCCCTGGCCGGCGAACTTCGCCAGCCCCTTGACGCGCTCCACGCCCCACTGGAGGTGGGCGTCGAAGGCGAGCAGATTGGTGCCGTTGACCGAGAGGGAGTCGCCGCCGAGGTTGATGACGACGACATCCGCCCCGTAGTCGGCGAGGTAGAGGAGCCCGTCGCCGGAGCACTTCATCAGGGGCGCGCCCTCGCCGGTGATCCAGTCGCGGGCGATCTGGCGTACCGCGGGCGGGTTGGGCTCGTACTGCACGAAGCCCTCGTAGGCGACCATCGAGCCGACCCGGGCGAGCAGGTCCTGCCCGCTCTGCATGGCGACCTTGAGCATGTGCTCGCCGTGGTTCTCCATACGGGCCCCGACGGGTGCGGGTGCGTGGCCCGCGAACTGCTGCTGATTCATGACGGGCTCCCTCAGACCTCGTACGGCTGGACGACGATGAAATTGCCCGGGGCGCCGCGGAACTGGAGGTTCACGCTCTCGCCGGTGTGCCCCGGGTAGGCGTTGCGGCGCATCCGGACCTGGCTGGAGACGATGACCTGGGAGGCCGCGGACCAGGCGACGACGGCATTGCAGTCGGCGAAGGTCGTCGGCGTCACCGGCAGCACCACCGGCACGCCGTGGGTGCGGACGATGATCGTGCCGGTGCCCTGGAACTGCATGGTGAACAGCGCGCCGCCCGGGATGCCGTGCCCCTCGACCCGGCGGACCTCGTACTGGAGGCTCTCGTCGAAGGCGAGGACGTTCTCCGCGGAGACGCAGATGGCGTCGCCCTGGAGCTCGATCGGATGCAGATGGGTGGCCTCCTCCGCGAGGAAGACCTGGCCGCGGCCCGAGGCGCGCATCAGCTGCATCTCCTGGCCGGTGGCGTTGCCCACGATGCGGCCCGCGAACCCGGCGCCCTTGTACCCGAATTCGACCTTGCCCTGGTAGAGCACCATGCTGCCCTGGCGGGCGAGCACCGGCTGGCCGCCGACGCCCAGGTCGACGCGGACCAGCTTGGCGTTCTGCTGGGTCCAGCGCTGGCCGGTCGGCGCCTCCTTGTACAGCGAGAAGGCGGCGGCCACTCCCGGGGACTGCGCCTGCTGGGGTGCCGCTCCGGGTGCCTGCTGACCCCCGAACTGGCCGGGCGGCTGGGCGTATCCGGGCGGCGGGGCGGGCGCCGCCGGGGTGCCCGGCTGACCGTAACCGGGCGGCGGGGCGGGCGCGCCGGGCTGGCCGCCGTAGCCGGGCGGCAGCGGGGCGCTGGGCGCGGGGGCGCCGGGCTGGCCCTGGCCGGGAGGCGCGGGGGGCTGGCCGTATCCCGGGGGCCCGGTGGGCGCTCCGGGCTGGGCGCCGTAGCCGGGCGGCAGCGGCGCGCTGGGGGCGGGCGCGCCGGGGCCCGGCTGGCCGATCGGGGCGGCGATGGTGGGCGCCGCGTGCACCGGCGGTGCGGCCGGGGCCGGCTCGGGCGGCGCCTGCTGGGGCGGTATGTGCTGCGCGGGAGCGGGTGCGCCGAAGGCGGGCGGCGCCGCGGACTGCGCGGGCGGCGCGAAGCCGGGCGCGGGCCGGCCGCCGCCCGGGGGCGGGGCGAAGCCGGGCGCGCCGCCGGAGGGCGCCGGTGCGGGCTCCTCCTCGGCGACCTCGCCGCCGAAGTTGCGCAGCAGCGCGTCGAGTCCGCCGTCGAAGCCCTGGCCGACCGCGGCGAACCGCCAGACGTCCTTGAGGTAGATGTCCCCGAGGATCACCGCGCGCTCGGTGCTGAACTCCGTGCCGCTGAAGGAGTAGCGGGCCACTTCCTCGCCGCCCGCGACGATGCGCAGATAGCCGGGGGCGACCTGCGACATCTGCCCGGCGCCGTCGAGAGTGGCGGTGAAGGACAGCTTCTGGATGTGGGAGGGGATCTTGTCGAGGGTGACGCGGAAGGACTCGGTGTCACCGGCCTGCGCGCCGAGCAGTTGCAGGGACTCCTCGGGCGACTTGGGCTGGTTGAAGAAGACGAAATAACGGTCGTCGGAGAGCTGTTCCGCGGCGTCGAGCCCGAAGCAGCTGATGTCGAATGTCAGCCCCGGGCCGGCGATCTGCACGCCCACGTACAGGTCCGTCCCCGCGGTGAGGTCACTGATCTTGGCCTTGTGGCCGCGTTGGAATTCCCTGGCCATGCGTAACGACCGTCCCCCATCCCGAATGTATGTCTGTGTCGCGCAAGGCTAACGGCTCCCGCCGACAGTGCGGGGTGCCGGTACAGACCCGGTACACAGTTACCGAGGCGACGATACGAAAAGTAGTCCGGCAACTACCGCGAGCGCGCGCCGGGAAGATGCGGCAGCCGGTCCGCCGCGACGACCCCCTCCAGGTATCCGCGGGCGCGCTCGGTTCGCGGATAGGCCTCCAGGAGCCGCCAGAAATCGGGGCCGTGGCCGGGCACGAGGAGATGGGCCAGTTCATGCAGGAGGACGTAGTCCACCACGTACTCGGGCATGCCCTGAAGTCGGTGCGAGAGGCGGATGCTGCCCTCGGCCGGAGTGCACGAACCCCAGCGGGTGTTCTGGTTGGTGACCCAGCGCACCGAACGCGGCTTCGCGCGGCCCTCGAAATACTGGCCGGACAGGCGGGCGGCGCGCTCGGCGAGTTCACCGTCGCCGAGAACCCGGCGGCTTTCCTGCGCGGCGAGTTTGTCGAGCATGACGCCCACCCAGCGTTCTTCCTCCGCCTCGGACATCCGGGCCGGAATGAGGACCACGGTGCGGTCGCCCTCCCGGTAGGCGGAGACCGTTCTGCGCCTGCGGCTGCTCCGCCGCACCTCGACCTGGCTCGACCGGGATCCGCGCGGCGGCGGGCTCGTCGTGCTGCGCGGGGGCTTTCCGGCGCTGTGCAGGGGATCGGCGGGCACGCCACGACGTTACCCGCTGCGCCCGCCGGAAGTCCCGCCTCCGGCCCGGTTCGGCACCGAACCACCAGACCGCAGCAAATTAGTACGACCAATTCCCCTTGCCTGTGGACAACTTCGGCCGCACTTTCGGGCTCCCGTGCATTCTGGATTCCCTCGCGGGCGGCCGACTCGGGGACGGCCGAGGGGAATCACCGCGGCGGATTCCCCGTCCTGGGCGCCACCGCGCGCATATCGCCCGCGTCCGCCCATCGAGTCCCTGCCGATCATGCCTCACCCCGATCACGCCCCGCGCCGATCAAGGCGCGGCCACCGAAAGGAGGTCACCACCACTCACCCGGCAGCCACTCCCGCAGAAGCCGCTCCCACGAATCCCGCCGAGCGCGGAAACCGCTCCGCAACCGCTTATCCCAAGTGACCTACGGGGGAACCAGAATGCATCCACTTCTCAAACCGTCGCTCCGGCCCGGCTGGCGCGACCTCAACACCGTGCAATTCGGGGTGGCACCGGCGCACGCCGTGGTCCTCTCCCCCGTCGACACGGCGAGCGGCAGCTTCCTCTCACTCCTCGACGGCACCCGCGGGCTGCCCCTGCTCCGCGAGGAGGCCGCCCGGATGGGCATGGACGAGGGGTACGTGGACCGGCTGGTCGCCCGCCTCGCCGGGGCGGGCCTGATCGACGACGCCCAGCCGACCGACCCACGGGCCCGCGCCCTGCGCCGACGCCCCGCCGCGCTACGGCGCCTCGGCCCCGACCTGTCCTCCCTGTCCGTCACCCAGCGCGATCCGGGCGCCCCCCTGCTCCGCCTGACGGCCCGCCGGGACATGCGGGTCCAGGTGCGGGGCGCGGGACGCGTGGGTGCCGTGCTCGCCTCCGTGCTCTCCGCCGCGGGGGTGGGGCAGGTCGATGTGATGGACGGCGGCTGCGTGGAGCCCGGGGACGTCAGCCCCGGCGGAGTGGCCGAGACCCAGGTCGGCCGCAGACGCTCCGACGCCGCCCGCCAGGCGGTGCGCCGCGCCGCGGCCGACCGCCCGCGGCATACCCGCGCGGCGCACCGGGACGGCACCGAGCCCCCGCTGTCCCTGGTCGTCCTCGCGCCCCGGGACGGTCTGCGCGCCTACTTCCCCGACGAGGCGGAGGCCGAGCAGTTCCTCACCACCGGGACCCCGCATCTGTACGCCGGTGTCCTGGAGGCGACCGGCTTCGCGGGTCCGCTGGTACTGCCCGGCAGCACGGCCTGCGCCGGATGTGTCCTCCGTCACCGTACCGACCATGATCCCCGCTGGCCCCGGCTGCTCGCCCAGTGGCACTCCGGCGGCAGGCGCCGGGCCCAGGCCTGCGACCTCAGTCTGGCCACAACCGTTGCGGGGCTTGCCGCGGCGCGGGCCCTGGCCTTCCTCGACGGGCACGCCCCGGACTCCCCCGGCGTCCGCTGGGAGACCTCGCTGCCCGCGCTGAACTGGCACGCACGGCAACTGTGGGCGCACCCAGCGTGTCCCTGCGGCGCCGGAAGCGAGGCCCCCGCGGAAGGTAAGGGGGAACACACTTCGAAGCAGGCCCCCTTGCACGCGACAATGGCCGGGTAACCGCCGTACGCGGCGCAGCAGTCTGGGTTTTGGAGGGGCGCATGTCTGATCTTCCCCGGAAGGCGGTCACCCGGACCGCCAAGCTGGCCGCCTTGCCCCTGGGCTTCGCGGGCCGGGCCACCTGGGGGCTCGGCAAGCGGATCGGCGGCATGTCCGCCGAGATCGTGGGGCGCGAGCTGCAACAGCGCACGGCGGACCAGCTGTTCAAGGTGCTGGGTGAGCTCAAGGGCGGGGCCATGAAGTTCGGGCAGGCCCTGTCCGTCTTCGAATCGGCGCTTCCGGAGGAGGTCGCGGGCCCGTACCGCGCCGCGCTGACCAAGCTGCAGGAAGCCGCGCCGCCGATGCCGACGCGTACGGTCCACACCGTGCTCACCGAGCAGCTCGGCGAGGACTGGCGGGAGCTCTTCCTCGAATTCGAGGACCAGCCCTCCGCGGCGGCCTCCATCGGGCAGGTGCACCGCGCCGTCTGGCAGGACGGGCGCCAGGTCGCCGTCAAGGTGCAGTACCCGGGAGCGGGCGATGCCCTGCTCTCCGACCTGAACCAGCTGAGCCGCTTCTCCCGGCTCCTCGGCCCGCTGATACCGGGCATGGACATCAAACCCCTCATCGCCGAGCTGCGGGACCGGGTCTCGGAGGAACTCGACTACGGCTTGGAGGCCCAGGCCCAGCAGGCACACGCGGAGGAGTTCGCGGGCGACCCGGATGTCCTCGTCCCGGCGGTGGTGCGGCAGAGCGACCAGGTGCTGGTCACCGAGTGGATCGACGGCACCCCCCTGTCGGAGGTCATCGCGGAGGGAACACCGGAGCAGCGGGACAGGGCGGGCCAGCTGCTGACCCGCTTCCTCTTCTCGGGGCCGGCCCGCACCGGCCTGCTGCACGCCGACCCCCACCCCGGCAACTTCCGGCTGCTCCCCGACGGCGAGGGGAGCTGGATGCTCGGCGTCCTCGACTTCGGCACCGTCGACCGCCTCCCGGGCGGGCTGCCGACTCCCATCGGCGACTGTCTGCGCATGGCCCTGGAGGGCGAAGCGGGCGCGGTCTACGAGCTGCTCCGCGAGGAGGGCTTCGTCAAGGAAGAGATCGAGCTGGAACCCGACGCGGTGCTCGACTATCTGGTGCCGATCATCGAACCGGCCAGGGCCCCGGAGTTCGAGTTCACCCGGAGCTGGATGCGCAACCAGGCGGCCCGGATAGCCGATCCCCGCTCCCCCGCACACCAGTTGGGCAGGCAGCTGAACCTCCCGCCCTCCTATCTGCTGATCCACCGGGTCACCCTGAGCACCATCGGTGTCCTGTGCCAGCTCGGCGCGAGGGTGCGGATGCGGGAGGAGATGGAGGCCTGGGTGCCGGGCTTCGCCGCCGCCTACGAGGAGGAGGGCCCGGAGGAGTTCGGCGAGGAGGTCCCATCGGCGGAGGAAGACCAGGAGGCCGAGGCAGCCGCCGTGGCCGCGGTCGCCGAGAAGCCCGTGCCGGGCGGCAAGCGCAAGCGCACCCCGCGTCCGGCCGCGAAGGCACCCGGACCGGAGGACGAGGAGACCGCCGCCGAGGCCTGACCGGAGCGCCTCGTCCGCTGGTCCGTGGGGCGAGGCCTCGCAGGCGCACGCCCGGGAGACGCCGGGGCGCCCGGAGGGGCCCGGGGCGGCTCACCAACCGGGGCAGCTCACCAACCCCGCGGCTCACCACCAGTGCGAGTCGAGGCGCCCTTCGATGTCCCGGATATGGGCCCGTGCGCAGGAGTCGCAGAAGTAGCGCCGGGTTCCGTTCTCGACCGAACAGGTCCAGGTGACCTGCCCGCTCTCGGCTTGAGCGCCGCACTGGGCGCAGACGAGGTGCTCGGCTTCCGGCTCTTGCGCCGTTCCGTGTTGTCGCCGGTCCATGGTGTGACGATATCCCCGGACAACCGGCATCGCCCGGCACCACACTCCCGCTCCTCACGCCCGGCCCAGCATCCCTCGGCCGGGCGACGAGGTACCGCTCAGCGCTTCTCGTCCGCGCTCAGCACCGAGTCGGCACCCGTCCCCCGATCAGCGCGTCGGCGAGGAGAGGTCCGGATGGGGCGCCGGGTTCCGGTCGCTTCGGGGGCTCGGGACCGTCGGCAGATCCCGGGACCGGCGGATCGGCGAGAAGAGCAGGACGAGCGCGGCGAGCGGTACGCCCGCCGCCGTGATCCACATGGCGGTGCGCAGGTCGAAGACGGTCCCGAGCCACCCGCCGAGCAGGGCTCCCAAAGGGATCGTGCCGAAGTTGAGGACGGCTGTACTCGCGGTCAGGCGCCCGAGGAGCTGAGGCGGGCAGTAGCGCTGCTGAAAGCTGGCCTTGAGGACGTTTCCGCCCACCACCCCCGCCGATACGCAGAATCCGCCCGCGACGAACAGGAGGAGTCCGGGCCCGGCGAAGGCGGCCGGGATGAGCAGGGCGAACATCGCGAAGCCGAGCTCGAAGAGCAGCATCGCGCGGGCCGTACCGATCCGGCGGGAGACCCTGCGCGCCAGGAGCGCCCCGGCGACACCGCCGGTGCCGGATACGGCGATGACGCCGCCGACCGCTCCGGGCGCCAGGCCGACGACCTGCACGAGAAAGACCACCTGGATCGACTGGTAGCCCATGAGAGCCAGGTTCGACGTGGCTCCGAACAAGGTCAGCGTGCGCAGCCAGGAGTCACCGGCGACCCATCGCAGCCCCTCGCGGACCTCGCCGAGCAGTGTTCCCCGGGCGCGCTTCCGCTCGGGGCGCGGTTCCCGCTGCCGGATGCGCGCCAGGCAGAGAAGGGCGAGGAGGAAGGTGGCCGCATTGGCGAACATCGCGTTCACCACGCCGACCGCCTGCCCGATGACACCGGCGGAGCCCAGCCCGGCGAACTGCGCGGCGGAGGCGCTGCCGTGCAGTTTGGTGTTGCCCTCGGGCTGGTCCTCGGGTTCCAGCAGGCTGGGCAGATAGGCGGTGTAGGCGGTCTGGAAGAAGACGGCGGCGGTACCCGAAAGCAGGGCGACGGCCATCAGCAGCCCGATGCTCAGTCGGCCGGTGCGTTCCGCGAGCGGGACGGCGGCGAAGAGCAGGAAGGACACCGCGGCGGCGGTCAGCATGACGGGCCTGCGCCGCATCCGGTCGACCCAGGCGCCCACCGGCAGTCCGATGACGAGCCAGGGCAGCCAGGCGGAGGCGCCCAGCAGGCCGACCTCGAAGGTGCTCGCCCGCAGGGTGGAGACAGCGATCAAGGGCATCGCCACGGCGGTGACGGAGGCGCCGAACTTGCCCGCCGTCTCGCCGCACCACAGCAGGCGGAAGTCCCGGTGCCGACGCAGCAGGCTGACACCGGTTCCCTGACTCACCCCTCGCTCCGCTCTCTGCGCGGAAAGGACTGGATCTGCACGATGACCGGAAGCGCCTCGGGCGCCGGCTCCGCGTCCGCCGGAGGGGTGTGGCGGGCGACGACGGCCCGCAACTCCTCATTGAGCGCGGCGAGCTGTGCCGGTGTCAGTCGGAGATCACGCCAGTCGGAGAGAGTCCCGGCCCGCTGCCAGTCACCGTCCCAGCTCTCGCTCAGATACCTGGTGACCCGGCTGAAGTACTGCTGCACCAGCTCGTGCATATAGACGGAGAGCGCCCCTCGGGTGTCGGGGTCGTCGCGGAACTCGGCAGTCTCCAGGACCTTCGTGTCCTCGACCACCCGCCACCAGCGTTCCCGCCTGGTCCCCCGGTCCCTCTCCTCCTCGATGAAGCCGTGCTCGGCAAGGTGCCGCAGATGCCAGCTGATGGTTCCGGTGCTCTCGTCGAGGCGCGCGGACAGCCCGGTGGCGGTGGCAGGGCCGTCCAGAGTCAGCATCTCGAGGATGCTCATCCGCAAGGGGTGCGCCAGCCCGCGCAGACTACGGGCGTCCAGACGCCGTACGGGCTTGTGCCCACCGCCCTGCTGCTCGCTCTTCTCGTACGCCTCGTGCACGCCTTCGTCGCTCATGACGCCAGGCTAAGTTACAGAGGACTCTCTGCAAAGAGTTCTCTGCAACTTCGGCCGGACTCACCGCACTCACCGGACTCAGACCGGACTCAGACAGGAACCCGGCGCCGGTGCGCGGAGAGACGTCGAA
The DNA here is from genome assembly GCF_025643355.1 of Streptomyces sp. SCSIO ZS0520. NCBI lineage: Bacteria > Bacillati > Actinomycetota > Actinomycetes > Kitasatosporales > Streptomycetaceae > Streptomyces > Streptomyces sp. SCSIO ZS0520. The sequence goes on from NZ_CP092644.1 coordinate 2,330,262, forward strand.
GCAAGTCGAAGCAGAGAGAAAGAGAGGCGCCGGTCCCTGGGACCGGCGCCTCTCTGAGGTTCGCGACCTCGCCGCGCATTCCGCCGTGCGGCGATCGGGCGGCGTCGAAGCGCCGTCAGCCGAGGAAGCGGGCCGCCGTCATGGGGACAGCGGTCCGGCTTCCTCGGTCGACGGGCCTGGTGCGGGACTTACTGCATCACCGCCATCGCCAGCGCCCGGCGGGCACGGAGCGAGGCGCGCTCGGCACGCTTCTGCATCCTGCGGGCGGAGATGAGGTGCAGGGAGGTTCGTTCGGCCTCGGCGTCGCGCAGCGTCTGTTGCATATGTGCGCGAGCCAGGGCTTCTGGGATGAGTTGCATTTCGCGGGTCCTGTTCTGGCGCGAGCGGGTCGCGCTGGAAGTGTTCTGATCTGGGCTTGCGGAGCCGGTGGGCTCGTGGGTGGACGGCTTCATCGGGGCCTGCTTCTTGGGGTCGGCTGTGACGGGGTGGTCGATGGTTCCCGGGGTGGTCATGCCACGACCGGGTTCTTGCGCGGGCGGCCACGGGGCCGCTTGCGGGCCACGACCACGCCCTGCACGAACAGCTCGCCGCCCCAGACGCCCCAGGGCTCACGGCGCTCCTTGGCGCCCGCGAGGCAGGCCTCGACGAGCGGGCAGGTGCGGCACAGGGACTTGGCGTACTCGACGTCCGCGGGGGACTCGGCGAAGAAGACCTCCGGGTCGTAGGCACGGCAGGGGACGGGTACGTCGAGGTTCTCGATGGCGTCGTCGAGCGCGGTCAGCGCGGTGAGGGGGCTCAAGGTGGAGTTCTCCGAGGTGCGGGGCGAAAGGACGGGCTGTGAAGGCGGTACGGACGGGGCGTGCGCTTCGAGTTGCACGGTGTTGTCTTCCTCGTCTTGTCGTAGCGGCCTGTTGGCCGCCTGGCGTGGTGGTACCGGGTCCTGCATCCCGAGGCACCTCCTTGTGTGCTTTCTCTCTCGTCCGGAGAAAACAGAAGGGCCGCGGATCCCGGGTGGGGTTCCGCGGCCCTGGAGGCGCCGTCCTGATCATGGATCAGGTTGGATCGCTCCAGGGTTCGAGCCCGCGGAAGGCCCACATGGTGTGGTGCTGCGTCATCTGCTTCCGATTGCCGGCACCGGCTGCGGCAGGGACATAGGCCTGAAGCTCTGCCACTGCTGCTACTGCCGCCGGTGCCCGGGTCGGTCGCTCGTCGCGCTCACGGATGCCCAGACCCGCGAACTCGACGCCGGAAACGGGCAGACCGGCGGAGATGCCGGACAGACCGATTCCCGAGTACGAGAAGCCGAGCAGGCTGGTGGAGACGACAGAGCAATCGGCCGCTTTGGCGGTCTTCAGGGAGTTGGTGCTGATGATGCTGATCACTTCAATCGCCTCCTCTCGGCGTCTCAGGGGACCGGCAGAACCGGTCCGGATGTTCAAGTACACCACGCGTTCAGGGCTTCACAGAAGCCTCTGTTCCCGTGTGCTTAGAACCTATGGGGCTGACAGCGGGGTGCGCAAACTATTTTTTCGATGAGTTTGTATCAGTCGTCCGCGCTCTCGGCCTCAGGGATCTGACCTGCGCATATGGCGAGAACATCGGCTCCGTACCGGCGAAGTTTCCGGGCGAGGACGCCGGGGATACGGGAGAGCTCGCGCTCGTCCTCGGGGACGGACTCGGCGATGGCGATGAGCGTCTTGTCGGTGAACACGCAGAAGTCCGGCTGCCCGCTGAGCTGTGCCTGGGCGGCCCGCCAGTCCCGGAGCCGCTCGTAGAGGCCCTCGTCCATGTCGGAGGGGCAGTCCTCGCAGCGCATCAGCTTCATCTCGCCCGCGTCGGTGAGCGAGCGCCCGCAGACACGGCACCGCGCGGGTGTACGGACGGTGGGGCGGGGCCGGACGCTGCTGGGCAGCGAGGTGCCGCGTTCGATGCCCGCGCCGCCCCCGGCGGACTGGACGGCGGGGCCCGTGGAACCGGGCCGCAGTCCGTCGAGGAAGCGGCTCGGCCTGCGTCCCCCGCGCCCGCCGGGCGAGCGGGAGAGTGACCAGGAGACGCCGAGGTGGCGGCGGGCCCGGGTGACCCCGACGTAGAGCAGGCGGCGCTCCTCCTCGACCTGCGCCTCGGTCTTGGCGTAGGAGATGGGCATCATGCCCTCGGCCACGCCGACCAGGAAGACGGCGTCCCACTCCAGGCCCTTGGCGGCGTGCAGGGAGGCGAGGGTGACGCCGTCGACGGTGGGGGCGTGCTGGGCACTCGCGCGTTCGTCGAGTTCGGCGACGAGTTCACCGAGACCGGCCTCCGGGCGGGCCCGGGCGAAGTCCTCGGCGAGCCGGACCAGTGCCGCAAGCGACTCCCAGCGTTCCCGTACGGCACCCGAACCCGCGGGCGGGGCGGGCTGCCAGCCTTTCGTGGACAGCACGGCGCGTACCTGGGAGGGCAGGTCGACGGCGTCGTCGAGCAGGGCGTCGTTGCCGCCGAAGCGGGCGGCGCCCCGCAGCGCGGCCCCGGCCTCGCGCACCTCGGTGCGCTCGAAGAACCGCTCGGCGCCGCGCAGTTGGTAGGCGATCCCCGCGTCGGCGAGCGCCTGTTCGTAGATCTGGGACTGGGAGTTGGTACGGAAGAGGATGGCGATCTCCCCGGCGGGGGTGCCCGAGGCGATGAGCTCGCGGATGCGGCGGGCGGCACCCTCGGCTTCGGCGGGCTCGTCCGGGTACTCGCGGTAGGCGGGTTCGGGCCCGGCCTCCCGCTGGGAGACGAGTTCGAGGCGGTGGTCGGCGGCCCGGCCGCGCGCCTGGAGCAGCAGTCCGTTGGCCAGGTGGACCACCTGCGGGGAGGAGCGGTAGTCACGGACCAGCTTGACCAGGGTGGCGCCGGGGTGCCGGACGCGGAAGTCGAGCAGGTGGTCGGGGGTGGCGCCGGTGAAGGAGTAGATGGTCTGGCTGGCGTCGCCGACGACGCAGAGGCTGTCGCGTTCGCCGAGCCAGAGTTCGAGCAGGCGCTGCTGGAGGGGGCTGACGTCCTGGTACTCGTCGACCACGAAGTGCTGGTACTGGGCGCGGACCGCCTCGGCGATGTCGTGCCGGTCCTGGAGGATGCCGACGGTGAGCAGCAGCACGTCCTCGAAGTCGATCACGGACCGGTCCCGCTTGAGGGACTCGTAGGCGGAGTAGACCTGGGCGATCTCCGCGGAGTCCCGGGGGCTCTGGCGGCCCGCCTTGGCGGAGGCGGCGGCGTAGTCGGCGGGCACGGTCTGGGTGACCTTCGCCCATTCGATCTCGCCGGTGACCTCCCGCAGTTCGCTCCGGTCGAGCCGGACGCGGCAGCCCGCCGCCGCCTCCGCGACGAGCTGGACCTTGCGTTCGGCGATCCGCGGGAGTTCGCCGCCGACGGCCTTGGGCCAGAAGTACTGGAGCTGGCGCAGGGCCGCCGAGTGGAAGGTGCGGGCCTGCACCCCCTGGGCACCGAGCTGGCGCAGGCGCCCGCGCATCTCGCCCGCGGCGCGGTTGGTGAAGGTGACGGCGAGCACGCTGCCGGGCTGGAGTATCCCGGCGAGCACGCCGTAGGCGATGCGGTGGGTGAGGGCCCTGGTCTTGCCGGTTCCTGCTCCGGCGAGCACGCACACCGGTCCGTGCAGCGCGGTGGCGACCTCGCGCTGCTCGGGGTCGAGTCCGTCGAGTACGGCGTCGGCGTCGCGCGGCGGGGCCGCGAACTGGCCGTCGCCGTGCTCGCCGGAGAAGAGGGTGGGATGCGGAGCTGCGGTCACCCCGCCATGCTGCCAGGTCGCCGGGAGAGGGCGTGCGCTGTGTCCACAGGGCCGTGAGGACGGTACGACTCATCGCACCGGACCGGCTTCACTGTGGACAAGAGCCCCTCCCTCCTCCGGGGTTGCGGGTACACATGTCCGTGGCTTGTGACAGATCTTCGTACGGTCTGCGTCCGGTGACCGTCGCGCCGGGAATGGTGACCGGTGCGCGGGCGTTCGATCTGTTGCGAGGGGCAATTCCCATTTGGATCCGTGAAGGAGCACTCGACATGCCGGGCACTGTGACGATGTACAGCACCACGTGGTGCGGCTACTGCCGCCGGCTCAAAGGCCAGCTGGACCGCGAAGGCATCGCGTACAACGAGATCAACATCGAACAGGACCCGGAGTCGGCCGCCTTCGTGGAGAAGGCCAACGGCGGCAATCAGACGGTCCCCACGGTGCAGGTGATCCCCGAGGGCGGCGCCGAGGTCGTCATGACCAACCCCAGCCTGGCGCAGGTCAAGCAGGCCCTGGGCGCCTGAGCCCGGCGGAGCGGCGAAGCGGGGGCCCGGCAGGTCCGGCCCCCGCGGCACCGTCCATCGGACGGGCCCGCTCGCGCCGTCAGACCGATCCGGTCGCGAGCAGGGCCCGGTGCGGGAGTACGAGCCGTCCGTCCGGTGCCGTGCACTCGCGGCAGAGCTCGGTGCGGCGGCGTTCGAACTCGGCGGCGTCGAAGGCCGTCATCCGGCGCTCGCCCCGGCCGCGCTCGGCTCCGCGCCCCGGCTGTCCCGCCGAGGCCCTGCCGCCCGCCCGGCCAGGGGTGTCCGCCACCGGCTCAGAAGGCGCCCTGGCGCTGCGGCAGCGGCTTGCCGTACCAGAGTTCCACCAGGCGGGCGGCGATGGAGATGCCGTACGGCGGCAGGACCTCGCCCGAGGCGAAGCCCGCTTCGAGCTCCTCGCGGGAGAACCAGCGGGCCTCGTGGATCTCCTCGCCGTCGACGTTGATCTCCGAGGAGGTCGCCTGGGCGCGGAAGCCGAGCATCAGGCTGGACGGGAAGGGCCAGGGCTGGCTGGCCACGTACTCGACCTCGCCGACCACCACTCCGGCCTCCTCGAAGACCTCCCGGCGCACCGAGTCCTCGATGGACTCCCCGGGCTCGACGAAGCCCGCGAGGGTGGAGAAGCGCCCCTCCGGCCAGTGCACCTGGCGGCCGAGCAGCGCCCGGTCCTTCGCGTCGGTGACGAGCATGATCACGGCGGGGTCGGTACGCGGGTAGTGCTCCGCACCGCAGGCGGCGCAGCGTCGGATGTGCCCCGCCGCGGCGATGGCGGTGCGCTCCCCGCAGCGGGAGCAGAAGCGGTGCAGCCGCTGCCAGTTCTCCAGGGCGACCGCGTGCACCATCAGCCCGGCGTCGCGCGGGGAGAGCAGCAGCCCGGCCTCGCGCAGCCCGGCGGGCCGCGCGGACTGGTCCATGCGGCCCGGCAGCGAGTCCTTCTGCAGGGCGAAGTAGCTGACGCCCTCCTCGTCGGTGCCGAGGAAGTAGCGGTGGGACTCGGTGGGCGGCGCCTCGAAGGAGGGCGTCATCACGATCTCGGTGCGGCCGTCGGCCGTCTCGTCAATGAGCACCTGACCGCCGGAGACGACGAAGACCCGGGTCGAGGGGTGGCTCCAGGCCGCGGCGAGCCAGGCCTCGTCGAGCCGGTGGTGTGCGGCGCGGTCGATGCCGCTGGGCGCGGTGAGCGCCAGCGGACGCTCGGGGCTGTGGTCGGTCCAGGTAGTCACAGGGTGCTTCCAACTCCCGGGGAGTGAGTGGTGCGACGGCGGGTTCGGCGGGCAGTGGGCGGCGCGGGTCAGGTGGCCCCGGGCCAGTTCTGGGCGAGGTCGGACCACAGGTACGCGCCGGCCTCGGCCCCCTTGAGCAGCAGGTCGAGTTCGACCTTCTCGTTGGGCGCGTGCCAGGCGTCCGAGGGTACGGAGATACCGAGGAACAGCACCGGTACCCCCAGTACTTCCTGGAGGCAGGCCGCGGGACCGGAGCCGCCCTCACGGGTGAGCAGGATCCTCCGGCCGAAGGCACGGCCCATCGCGCGGGTGAGGGAGCCGAGCGCGGGGTGGTCGAGCGGCGCGAGGCACGGGCGGGTACCGGCACTGAACACCGTCTCCTGGCGGATGCCCGCCGGGATCCGGCGGGCCACCCAGTCGCCGACGATCCGCTCGATGTGCTCCGGGTCCTGGTCGGCGACCAGCCGGAAGGAGAGTTTGACCATCGCCGAGGACGGGATGATCGTCTTGCCTCCCTCGCCCTGGTAGCCGCCGCCGATGCCGTTGACCTCGGCGGTGGGGCGGGCCCACAGGCGCTCCAGGGTGGTACGGCCGTGCTCGCCCGCCGTCGCCTGCGACTTGGCGGTGTCCAGCCAGGAGGCTTCGTCGAAGGGGAGTTCGGCGAACAGGGCGTGCTCCTGCTCGGTGAGTTCTTCGACTCCCTCGTAGAAGCCGGGGATCGTGACGCGGCCGTCCTCGTCGTGCAGGGCGGCGACCAGCCGGGCGAGCGCGGTCGCGGGATTCGGCACCGCGCCGCCGAACGACCCGGAGTGCAGGTCCTCGGCGGGCCCGTACAGGGTGATCTCGCACTCGGCGAGGCCGCGCATCCCGGTGCAGACGGTGGGGGTCTCGGCGGACCACATGCCGGTGTCCGAGACGATCACGACATCGGCGCCCAGCCGGGCGGCATGCTCCTCGACGAGCGCGGCGAAGTGCGGGGAACCCGACTCCTCCTCGCCCTCGACGAGCATCTTGAGGTGGACGGCCGGAGCCTTCCGCCCGGTCGCGGCGAGGTGCGCGCGCACGGCCAGGGTGTGGAAGAAGACCTGGCCCTTGTCGTCGGCCGCGCCCCGTGCGTACAGCTTGCCGTCGATGATCTCGGGCGCGAAGGGCTCGGTGGCCCAGCCGTCCTCACGGGCGGCGGGCTGCACATCGTGGTGCCCGTAGACGAGCACCGTCGGGGCGCCGGGATCGCCGCTCGGCCACTCGGCGAAGACGGCGGGGAGCCCTTCGGTCGGCCAGACCTCGACGGTCGGGAATCCGGTCTCCTTGAGCTGAGCGGCCAGCCAGTCCGCGCTGCGCTGGACGTCCTGGGCGTGCGCCGGCTGAGCGGACACGGACGGGATGCGCAGCCACTCCGCGAGGTCGCCGAGGAAGACCTCGCGGTGGGTGTCGATATAACTGCGGACGGCGCTGTCCAGGGTCTCGCTCATGTCTTCGAGCCTATCCGCCCTCAGGGGGTGCCCCGGCCGGGAGGCATCTGTGATCCTGTGCTCCTTTTCCGGGGGCGCGCCACCGGTCGGTGTCCGGACGTAGGCTCCCCGGCATGGACAAGGTGTGGCCGCTCCTGGTGGTGCTGGGGAGCTTCACCGTGGTCCTCGGTGCGCTCGCCCGGCTGGCGGTGCACGTACGGCGCCGTGGCAGCGCCGGTGCCGGGATCAGTGCGGCCCCGGCCTCCTACGACGAGGCCTTCCGTGCGACCGCCCACGACTCGCACTACGAGATCCAGGCCCAGTCGGAACGCAAGGCCCCGCTCCTCTCCCCCGACGACGGACCCGGAGGCCGGCCCAGCCCCCTACGCCCCGGCTACGGCCCCCGGCGCCCCTCGCGGCAACGCCCCCGCACCGGACCGCGCGGCCCGCACGCCCTGCGCCGCCTCACCCGGCGCCGCCTCACCTGGCGGCGACGCGACCGCTGAGCGCGGGATATGGGGCACCGAGCGCCTGGCCTCTGGGCACTCTCCGGTGACGGCTCACCGTGGTTCTGGCTCACGGTCACCAGGTCATCCGCCTCCCCGCCACGGAGCCGGAGCACGGTCCGACGCCCGGAAAAGCCGATGCCCGTACGACGGTTCAGGTGGCAGGGTGGAACGGCGGAGCACCTGGCTCCGTCTCCGCGTCTCCCTTCGCGCCCCTCGCAACCCACTCAGGTCTTCCTCTCCCCCTTAACTTCCCTCCCTTCTCTCCCTTCCTCCTTCTCTCCGGAGTCTTCTTGTCTGCCCCGAACTCACCCCGCAAGCTCTACGAGATCCAGGTCGGTGTCTATGCCGACGAAGAGGGCGTGCGCGGCAGCGTCGACGGCTTCGCCCGGCTGCTGGGCAGGCGAGGGGTTCCGCACGCCCTCCAGGTCGCCGGTCCGCAGGAGACGACCGGCCCCGGCGGCATGCCCTTGGCGGAGTTCCACGAGGAGCTGCCCGAGCAGTGGCGTATCGAGCACCCCGAGGAGTCGCCCGGCACCCGCGCCGTCCACGAGATCAGAGTGGGTGTGCTGGGCTCCCGGGAGGAAGTCGACGCCCTGCGCGAGGAGTTGACCCGCGTCCTGTGCCCGGATCCCGAACACCCCTCCCCCTGCCCGATCCCCTGGGGCTCCGGCTGGTCCGGCGCCGGTCCCGGGGAGGACGAGCCGGAGGGCAGGGCCCAGGAGGCGCTGCTGCGGCAGCGGTACCGCCCTCTGCTGGAGGCCACGCGTCTCGGGTGACGCTCCCCCGTCACCTGGCCAAGGTTCTCCCCTCGTACTCGGCATCAGCCATCTGCATCAGCTATGCGTGCCCTCCTCTCCGTCTCCCCGCCTCCTCGGTCCCCGTGCTCCCGCGGTTCCCGATCGGCACTGTCTGCTCCCCCGGCATCCGTAGGGTCCGCACTGAGCAGCCTTTCCAGTTCCTCGCGGCCGGGCAGGGACTGGGGCCGGACGGTCTGCCCACTGCGGACGAAGTGGAAGGCGGCGTCCACCGAGTCGAGCGGTACCCCTTGCTGCTCCGCCCAGGCGAGGCGGTAGATCGCGAGCTGGAGCGGGTCGGCGCTGTCGGCGCGTCCGGTCTTCCAGTCGACGATCTCGTACCTGACGTCCCCTGGGCCTTCGGGGCCCTCCTCGCGGGACTCGGCGGGAGCCGTCCGGTACACGGCGTCGATCCTGCCCCGGAGTACCCGTCCCCCGAGCGCCAGTTGGAAGGGGGTCTCGATGCGGTGCGGGGTGCGCCGGGCATACGGGCCCCGAGTGAAGGCCTCCTTGAGGGATTCGAGGTCGCGTTCGTCGGCGATCTCCGCCTCGGCGCCCGGGAGTTCCTCCGGGTCGATCATGGGCAGGCGCAGCTCCTCGAAGCGTGACTCCACCCAGGCATGGAACCGCGTGCCCCGGCGAGCCGCGGGCTGCGGAGGCCGGGGCAGCGGTCGGGCGAGCTCCTGGGCGAGCCCGTCCGGGTCGGAGGCGAGGCGCAGGACCTCCGAGGCGCTGAGCGAGGCGGGGAGCACGACCTCGGTCACGCCCTGTCTGGCGCGCAGGAGTTCACCGGTCAGGGCCTCCAGATCCCGGTCCCAGGAGGCGACCGTACGGGTCTCCTCGGGGGTCAGGTCCTCCTCGGAGGCACGCGGGTGCGGCGGAACCGGGGCCGGGGCCTGGCGGGGAAGGGCGCCGGATCCGCGGACGGTCGGGCGCTGTTCCCAGGAGTCCCAGTCACCGAGATCACGGTCGGGGTCGAGGTCGAGGTCGGAGGCAAGGTCGAGGTCAGGGCTGGGGTCAGAAGCGAGGCCAGGGTCGGAGTCGGGGTCGGGGTCGGCGAAGTCCGGTTCGTCCTCGGCAAGTTCGGGCTCGGTCGGCTCCCCCGTCAGGAGTTCTTCCGCCTCGGCTGGTGCGGCGGCGGGGAAGCCTTCCTCCGGATACGCCTCGTCCTCCGGGACCGCCGGCCATTCGGGATCGTCGAAGAGCGGGGATCCACCGGGGGCGCCGGGTCGTCCGCGCGGCGGGACCGTACCCGCGCGGCTTCCGACGGGCGGGGCGTCCGAACCGTCCCCGGCGGCCTGCGCGGCGAGGCGGTCGAGGTGGGCGTTGACCGTCCGGGCTGCGGCGCGGCGGCGTTCCAGGGCTTCGGGGTCGAGGGGCAGCGGCCAGGCCCGTTCCACCGAGGCCTCGTGGAGTGCGGGGTTCTCCTCGTCCTCGGCGGGCTGCTCCGCCCAGGCCTCGATCTCGCCGTACCCGGCCGCGCAGTGTGCGTACAGCGCTTCGAGGAAGTCCGAGGGGCCGCGCGGGCGCTTCTGGCTGGGGCCCCACCAGTGGCCGGAGCCGAGGAGCAGGGAGCGGGGCCGGGTGAAGGTGACGTAGCCGAGGCGGAGTTCCTCGGTGCGCTGGTGTTCCTTCATGTCCTCGTGGAAGGTCCGCAGGCCGCGGGGGTCCCAGGAGGCGACCTCGGGGAGGGTGTCGCGGTCGCCGCGCAGCGCGTGCGGCAGGACCCTGCCCTGCGCGGTCCACTTCTCGCGCCCCTGGGTGCTCGGGAAGGTGCCCTTGACCAGGCCGGGGACGGCGACCACATCCCATTCGAGCCCCTTGGACTTGTGCGCGGTGAGCACCTTGACCGTGTTCTCCCCGCCGGGCAGGGCGTTGTCGAGCCCCTTCTCGTACTGCGCGGCCGTGCGCAGGAAGCCGAGGAAGGCGAGCAGGCTCGCCTCGCTCTCACTGGCGGCGAAGGAGGCCGCGACGTCGAGGAAGTTGGCGAGGGTCTCGCGGCGGCGGGCCGCCAGCGCCTGTGGTGAGGCGGAGAGTTCGACCTCCAGGCCGGTGACCGCGAGCACCCGGTGCAGTACGTCCATCAGCGGATCGGCGAGGGAACGGCGCAGTTCGCGCAGCTCGGCGGCGAGGTGGGCGAAGCGGACCCGGGCCGCCTCCGAGAAGGGCAGCCCGTCCTCGGCGGCCCCGCCGGAGTCGAGGAAGGTGTCCAGGGCGTCGGCCAGGGAGACGAGTTCGGCCGGGTCGACGCCCTCGACCGCCTCGGCAAGTCGCTGATCGGCGTCCTCGTCCTGCTCGCCGCCGGGGTCGCCGTGCCGTACGAGGAGTCGGGCGCGGCGGCCGAGGAGGGCGAGGTCGCGGTGGCCGATGCGCCAGCGCGGGCCGGTCAGGAGTCGCACCAGGGCGGCGTTCGCACCAGGGTCCTGGAGGACTTCGCAGACGGCGACGAGGTCGGCGATCTCCGGCAGGTGCAGCAGGCCCGAGAGCCCGACGACCTCGACGGGGACGTCCCGGTCGACCAGCGCCTCCTGGATGCGGGCGAAGTCGGTGGCGGTGCGGCACAGGACGGCGATCTCCCCGGGTGGGGTACCGGTGGCCACCAGGTGTGCCAGCGAGTCGGCGAGCCAGTCGATCTCCTCGGCGTGGGTGGGCAGCAGGGCGCAGCGCACCAGTCCGTCCCGCTCGGCGCCCGGCGCGGGACGCAGCGCCTCGACGCCCGCGTGCCGTGCGCGCAGCGGTTCGGCGAGGGAGTTGGCGAGGTCGAGCAGGCGGCCGCCGCTGCGGCGGTTCTCGCTGAGGGCGTACCGCGCGGCGGGGGCTCCGTCGGCGTGCGCGAAGTGCTGCGGGAAGTCGTCGAGGTTGGCCACCGAGGCGCCCCGCCAGCCGTAGATGGCCTGGCAGGGGTCGCCCACCGCGGTCACCGGATGTCCGGTGCCGCCGCCGAACAGACCGGCGAGCAGGATGCGCTGGGCGACCGAGGTGTCCTGGTACTCGTCCAGCAGGACCACCCGGAACTCCTCCCGCAGCAGCGCGCCGACCTCGGGACGGCTGCGCGCGAGGGTGGCCGACAGCGCGATCTGGTCGCCGAAGTCGAGGAGGTCACGGGAGCGTTTGGCCTCCCGGTAGCGGGTGGCGAGCGCGGTCAGCTCGCGGCGGGCGGCGGCGGCTTCGGGCACCTTGCGCAGCTCGGCGTTGCTGAGTTTCGCCCCGTCGAGCGCGAGCAGGAGCTCGGCGTCGTGGCGGCGCAGGGCGGCGGGGTCGACGAGGTGCTCGGCGAGTTCGGAGTCGAGGGCGAGCAGGTCGCCGACGAGATCGGCGAAGGAGCGGGTGAGTGCGGGGTAGGAGCCCGGCGCCTCCCGCAGCACCCGGGCCGCGAGCTGGAAGCGGGTGGCGTCGGCGAGCAGCCTGGTCGTCGGCTCCAGGCCGATGCGCAGTCCGTGGTCGGTCAGCAGGCGCCCGGCGAAGGCGTGGTAGGTGGAGATCACGGGCTCGCCGGGCGGATGGTCCGGGTCGATGACATCGGGGTCGGTGACCCCGGCCCGTACCAGTGCCTTGGCCACCCGCTCGGAGAGTTCGCCCGCGGCCTTGTTGGTGAAGGTCAGGCCGAGCACCTGCTCCGGTGCCACCTGCCCGGTGCCGACCAGCCAGACCACACGGGCCGCCATGACCGTCGTCTTGCCCGAACCGGCTCCGGCCACGACGACCTGCGGGGCCGGCGGCGCGGTGATGCAGGCCGTCTGCTCCGGGGTGAACGGGATGCCCAGCAGCTCCTTGAGCTGTGCGGGGTCGGTCAGTCGTGCGGTCACAGGGGAGAGGCTAATCGCGCCGACCGACAGTCCGTCCGTTGTCCACAGGCAGCCCGCCCTCCCGGCTCTCGGCGGACCTCGTCCCGAAGTTATCCACAGGCTCCCCACGGATTCTTGCGTCCGCCCGATACTGCTGCCTCCGAGGACGCGGTGTCCTCACTCGACGATGTGGCGGCCCTCCGGGCGTGCGCTGCACGAGGAACGGAAGGAGCAGTGAGTGCAATGCTGACCAGGAGTGGGCGAGAAGCGTTCGTCGAGCACCCGGCCCGCGGCGGTGGCGAGGAGTTCGCCGACCCAGTCGCCGTTCAGGGCCTCCTGGGCCTGGACCTTGGGCAGTTCGTCCCCGCCGTCCCGACGCGCCGCGCCCTGGCGCAGCTGTACGAGTTCGGCACCGCCGGGCGGGGGGCGTTCCCCGCCGAAGGCCTCGTCGACGGCGCCCTCGCGCACGGCGAGCTGGTAGACGGCCAGCTGCGGGTGCCGCTCGACCTCGGCCGTGCTCGGAGCCTGCTTGCCGGTCTTGAAGTCGACGACGTAGGCCCGCCCTTCGCCGTCCCGCTCGACCCGGTCCATCGATCCGCGGATCGTCACGTCCACCTCGCCGGTGGTGAGCGTCACGTCGAAGTCGTGCTCGCTGGCGACCGGGGTGCGCCCGGCGCGGTCGAGCACGTGCCAGCGCAGGAAGCGCTCCAGGGCGAGGCGTGCGGTGTCCTTCTCCTGGGCCGACTTCCAGGGCGCGTCGAAGGCGAGCGCCTCCCAGACCGAATCGAGCCGCTCCATCAGGACGTCCAGATCCGCCGGGGTCTTCCCGGAGGCGACCTCGTCGGCGAGGACGTGGACGACATTGCCGAAGCCCTGGGCCGCGCTCGCCGGGGAGTCCGCCTTCACCTCCCGGCCGAGGAACCACTGCAGGGCGCAGGTACGGGCGAGTTGGTCGAGCGCGCTGCCCGAGAGCACGACAGGCTTGTCGCGATCGCGCAGCGGGACCCGGCTCTCGGTCGGCTCCTCCATCCCCCACCAGCGGTAGGGGTGGGCGGCGGGCACGAGCGGCCGGCCCTCGCCGTCGTCGAGCGCGGCGAGCCGGGCGAGCCGTTCGGCGGCCGCCTGCCGCAGGGCCGGGGAGACCCGCGGATCGACGGTGGTGGCACGCAGCTCGGCGACGAGCGCCGCCACGGCGAGGGGGCGCCGGGGGCGGCCCGTCACCTCCTTCGGCTCGACGCCGAGTTCACCCAGAAAGCGCGAGGGCTGGTCCCCGTCGTCGGCGGGGGCCCGTACCGCGGTGACGATCAGGCGCTCGCTCGCCCGGGTGGCCGCGACGTAGAAGAGGCGGCGCTCCTCGGCGAGCAGGGCGCCCGGGGTGAGCGGCTGGGCGAGCCCGTCCCGCCCGATCCGGTCCGCCTCCAGGAGCGAGCCGCGGCGCCGCAGATCGGGCCAGAGCCCCTCCTGCACCCCGGCGACCACGACCACCCGCCACTCCAGGCCCTTCGCGCGGTGCGCCGTCATCAGGCGTACGGCATCGGGGCGCACCGCGCGCCGGGTCAGGGTGTCCGCGGCGATGTCCTGCGCGTCGACCTCGGCGAGGAAGTTGAGGGCGCCGCGGCCCCCGGTGCGCTCCTCGGCGCGGGCCGCGGTCGCGAACAGGGCGCACACCGCGTCGAGATCGCGGTCGGCGTTGCGGCCCGCCGCGCCACCGCGCCGGGCGGCGCTCTCCAGGCGCCGCGGCCAGGAGGTGCCGGCCCACAGTTCCCAGAGCGCCTCCTCTGCACTGCCGCCCGCGGCCAGCCGCTGCCGTGCCCTGCGCAGCAGGTGGCCGAGCTGCTGGGCTCCGCGCGCGTAGGCGGGGTCATGGGCGACGAGGCGTTCGGGCTCGGCGAGGGCGCGGGCGAGCAGCGCGTCGGAGGACGGCGGCAACCGGTTCCCGGCGGCGCGCTCCTCCTCCCGCAGGGCGCGGCCGAGGCGGCGCAGATCGGCGGTGTCCATGCCCGCGAGCGGCGAGGTGAGCAGGGTGCGGGCGGTCTCGGTGTCCAGCCAGCCGACGGCGGCGTCCGGGGGTTCCGCGCCCGCCGCGGAGCTTTCCTCGGGCGCTTCCCCGGCCACCGGTTCGGGCATCGCGGACGGCTCAGACGGCTCAGATGTCCCGTCCTGTGCCTGGCCAGGCGTCTGGTCCGGCGCCTGGTCCGCACGCCCCGCGCCTTGGTCCTGATCCTGCCCCCGGCCTTGATCCTCGCCCGGCCCCCGGCCCTGATCCTGGTCTTGGTCCGCTGTCTGTCCCTGTCCCTGTCCCTGTCCCCGTCCCTGTCCCGGTTCCGCGCCCTGTTCCGATCGCCGGTCGCCGTCCACGGACTCCGCGACCACCCGGAGGGCGAGGAGGAGCGGTGCCAGGGCCGGTTCGTGGCGGAGCGGGAGGTCGTCGCCGTCTATGTCGAGCGGGACCCCGGCGGCGGACAGGGCACGCCGTACGGCCGGGATCGAGCGGGCCCCGGCGCGGACCAGGACCGCCATCCCGCCCCACGGGACCCCGTCCTCCAGATGGGCCCGCCGCAACAGGTCGGCGATGTTGTCGAGTTCGGCGCCCGCCGTCGGATACGTGTACACCTCGGCCGTGCCGCCCTCGCGCTCGGCGGTCAGCTCGCGGTGCGCCCGTACCTTCTCCGAGGGCAGCCGGGTCAAGGGCATCCGCTGGGTGAGCAGCCGGGTGGCCGCGAGGAGTCCGGCTCCGGCGCGGCGCGAGGTGCCGAGTACGCGGACGGGGGCGGGGCGGCCGTCGGGGCGGCGGAAGGTGTCGGGGAAGTCGAGGATGCCGTTCACGTCCGCGCCGCGGAACGTATAGATGGACTGGTCCGGGTCGCCGAAGGCGAGGAGCGCCCGCCGGGAGGCGGCGGCCGACTCGGCGCCGGGAGCGGGACGCCCGGTGGGGCGGGCCGCGCCGGGGTCCCCGGCCAGCGCCTGGAGCAGCCGTACCTGGGAGGGGTCGGTGTCCTGGTACTCGTCGACGAACACGGCGTCGTACCGGGCGGCGAGCCGGCGCGCGACCTCGGGGCGCCGGGCGAGGAGGACCGCCCGGTGGACGAGTTCGGCATAGTCGAGGACCCCCTGGAGGTCGAGGACGTCCAGATACTCGGCGAGGAAGTCGGCGGCGGCTCCCCAGTCGGGCCGCCCGGTGCGGGCCGCGAAGGAGGCCAGCGAGCGCGGGCCGAGCCCGAGTTCACGGGAGCGGGCCAGCACCGCGCGGACCTCGTCGGCGAAGCCCCGGGTGGTCAGGCAGGCCCGGAGCTCGTCCGGCCAGCGGGTGCGGGCGAGACCGTGCCGGGCCAGGTCGATCTGGCCGGCGAGCAGTTCGCGTACGGCGACGTCCTGCTCGGGGCCGGAGAGGAGCCGCAGGGGCTCGCGGAAGAGGTCGCTGTCCTGGTGGGCGCGGACCAGCGCATAGCAGAAGGAGTGGAAGGTGGTGGCCTGTACCGCGCCCGCGGCGGTGGTGCGCAGCGCGATGCGGTCGCGCAGTTCGACGGCGGCCTTGCGGCTGAAGGTGAGGACGAGGAGGCGTTCGGGGTCGTCGCCGCGGGCGAGGCGGGCGCAGACCGACTCGACGAGGGTGGTGGTCTTGCCCGTGCCGGGCCCGGCGAGGACGAGGAGCGGTCCGCCCTGGTGATCAACCACGGCCTGCTGCGCTGCGTCCAGTCGAGGAGGGCCGAGGGTGGCCGGCGGCGTGCGGACGAGACGGTACGCGGAGTCCCCCTGCCGGACCCGGGGGTGCGACAGGCGCCGGGTGGAGGAAGAGGAGCTCACGTGAATCGCCGGTCCTGGTGGTTGTGCTGGTGGTGCGGTGCGGGCCGCCGCGGACCGCTGTGCGCGGTGACGGCGGCCGGGGGCCCGGAGAGCGCCCGAGCCTGGGGTCCCCGCGCCTTCTCGTCCCCGGCCCCACCGGCCCGCGCTGCGGGTCACGGGGGCGTGGGAGTCGAACGTACGCCAGTCGGGGCGGCCCGCGGGTGTCCCCCGTACGGTCCACGGGCCTGCCGTGGGGGCGCGCGGTGGCGCAGGCTGTCAGGTGTGAGCCTCCGTGCCCCCGCCGTCCCAGCGCGCCCGCCTCATGTCCAGGCGGGGCAGATGCCCCTCGGTGCTGCGGGAGGCCTCCCGCAGCGGGGTGCCCTCGGCGCGGTAGTGCTCCAGGGCGCGCAGTTCGTGGCCGGGGAGCAGGTGTCCGTCGGCGCGGACCACCCGCCACCAGGGGACCGCTCCCCCGTAGAGCGCCATGACGCGGCCGACCTGCCGGGGGCCGCCCTCGGCCAGCCACTCGGCGACATCGCCGTAGGTCATGACGCGGCCCTCGGGGATCAGTTCGGCGACGTCCAGGACGCGCTCGGCGTAGACGGGCAGCTCGTGAGCGCCGTCGCCGTCCGAGGGTGCGGCGCGCTCGCTCGGGGGGTTCTGTTCGCTCATCCGCCCCATCCTGCCGTACGCCACCGACAGCGCGGGCGGATCAGCGGGGCACCGGCGGCAGAGTCCGACAAAGCGGACTTGATGGTCGTGAGCCGCACCCTGCTGCCTCCGCTCGCGCCCGGCGCATGCCACCATCATGCGGACGGTGACTGGTGACGGACGAGCCAGGGCACCGCCCAGAACCGGATGAGACGAGGGAACGGCGAGGCGTGCGCCCCGACGAAGCGGCCAAGGAGCCCGGCACCGACTCGCACCGCGAGCCAGGGGGCCGCGGCGAGCGGGCGCCGGGCACGGGCACGCCCGGCGGAGCCGACGACCAGGACGGCGCACCGCCCGCCGCGGACACCGACCGGAAGGGCACGGGCACCGGTCCCCAGGCCACGGGCACCGGTCCCGAGGCCACCGGCACCGGCCCGGAGGCCACGGGCACCGACCGGGAGGGCACGGGCACCAGGCGGGAGGCCACAGGCACCGACCGAGAGGGCACGGACATCGGCCCAGAGGTCGCGGAAACCGGTCGCGAGGGTACGGACACCGACCGGCAGGCCACGGACACCCGCCCCGAGGCGGAGGCATCCCCGAGACCCACCGCCGCACCCCGGACCGCACCCACCACCGCCCCCGGTACCGCTTCCGGGACGACCCCCGGAGAAGCCCAACCCGGGAAGCCCGCGACCACACCCCCACGCCAGGACACCCCGCCCACTCCCACCACCCCGAGCTCCACCACGGCCCCGCCACCCCCTCCCCCCCGGAGCTCCCCCACGCCCCCGGCCACCCAGCCCACTCCGGCGCCCCCGACCACCCCGACCACCCCGGCCGCCCAGACCACCCCCCCCCGCCCCCACGCACCCGCCCACCCCCCACACATCCACCCCGCCTCGGTTCCCACGCCGACGGGGAGAACGCCTCGATCCGCAGCGGGGGTGCGCACGCCGACGAGGTCGAGGGCGACGAGCCGCTGCTCGCGGCGCGGGTGCACCGCCCCTCGGATCTGATGCGGCTGCTGGTGGGGGTGCTCGCGATCGCGGTGGTGCTCGCCATCGCCGCCTTCGCCCACGGCACCACCTCGGGCCTCGAACAGGACATCAGCAAGGGCACCGGCCAGGCGCCCGATCTGCTGATCAAGTTCGCGGGGCTGGCCTCCAGCATCGCGGTCCTGCTGGTGCCGGTGGCCTTCGCCATCGAGCGGCTGATCAAGCGGGACGGGCTGCGTATCGCGGACGGTGTGCTCGCGGCGGTGCTCGCGCACGGCGTCACCCTGGCGACCGATCTGTGGGTGGCGAAGTCGGCGCCCGGGTCGATCAAGGACGCGCTGACCCAGCCCGCGCCGGGGGACGTGCACGCCCTCACCGATCCCGTGCACGGCTATCTCGCGCCGGTGATCGCGTATATGACGGCGGTCGGGATGTCGCGCCGGCCGCGGTGGCGGGTGGTGCTGTGGGCGGTGCTGCTGCTCGACGCCTTCGCGATGCTGGTGACCGGGTACACGACGCCGTTCTCGATCATCCTGACGCTGCTGATCGGCTGGTCGGTCGCCTACGGCACCCTCTACACCGTCGGCTCCCCGAATGTCCGGCCCACCGGGCGGACCCTGCTCACCGGGCTGCGCCGGGTCGGGTTCCGGCCGCTCAGCGCGGCCCGCCAGGAGGTCGAGCCCGCCCAGGACGGCATAGAGCACGCGGACCGCGGGCGGCGCTATTTCGTCACCCTGGAGGACGGGCCGCCCCTGGATGTCACGGTGGTCGACCGGGAACAGCAGGCGCAAGGTTTCTTCTATCGCGCCTGGCGCCGGATCACCCTGCGCGGCATCACCACCCGCAGCAGCCTGCAGTCCCTGCGGCAGGCCCTGGAGCAGGAGGCCCTGCTCGCCTATGCGGTGATCTCGGCCGGTGCCAACGCCCCCAAGCTGATCGCCACCTCCGAGCTCGGCCCCGACGCGGTCATGCTGGTCTACGAGCACACCGGCGGCCGCACCCTCGACTCGCTGCCGGACGAGGAGCTGACCGACGCGCTCCTCGCGGACATCTGGCGGCAGGTCAAGGCGCTGCAGTCGCGGCGCATCGCGCACCGCAGGCTCGCGGGCGACGCCCTCCTGGTGGACCGCTCCGGCAAGGTGATCCTCACCGATCTGCGCGGCGGTGAGATCGCGGCCGGCGATCTCGGCCTGCGGATGGACATCGCCCAGCTCCTCGCCACCCTCGGCCTGCGGGTGGGCGCCGAACGCTCGGTGGCCTCGGCCCTCGCGGTGCTGGGCCCCGACGCGGTCGCCGACTGCCTGCCGATGCTCCAGCCCATCGCGCTGACCCGGGCCACCCGTACGACCCTGCGCAAGCTCGCCCGGGAGCGGGCGCAGCGCGAGCGCGAGGCGGTTCTCGAAGCCTCCCAGCGGGCCAAGCAGGCGCGGCTGGAGGAGAGCGGCGGCGAGGAGAGCGCGGCGCGCACGCCGGAGCGCGGCAAGAAGGCGGTCCGGGCCGAGAAGCAGGCCGAGAAGCGGGCCATCGACGAGGCCCTGGAGGAGGCCCGCGAGGAGGACCTGCTCACCCAGATCCGCCACCAGGTGCTCCGGATCCGCCCGCAGGCCCCGGTGGAGCCGGCCCGGCTGGAGCGGATCAGGCCGCGCACCCTGGTCAGTTTCATCGCGGGCGCGATCGGGGCGTACTTCCTGCTCTCGCAGCTCACCCACATCGAGTTCGGCACCCTCTTCGACGAGGCCCAGTGGGGCTGGGTCATCGCGGCCGTGGTCTTCTCGGCGCTGAGCTACTTCGCGGCGGCGATGAGCCTGCTCGGCTTCGTGCCGGAGCGGGTGCCCTTCCTGCGGACCGTGGCCGCGCAGGTCGCGGGGTCCTTCGTGAAGATCGTCGCCCCGGCCGCGGTCGGCGGGGTCGCCCTCAACACCCGCTTCCTGCAGCGCTCCGGGGTGCGGCCCGGGCTCGCGGTGGCCAGCGTCGGCGCCTCGCAGCTCTTCGGGCTCGGCAGCCATGTCGTCCTCCTGCTGACCTTCGGCTATCTGACGGGCACCGAGAAGACCCCCTCGCTCTCCCCCTCCCGTACGGTCATCGCCGGTCTGCTGACGGTGGCTGTGCTCGTGCTCGTGGTGACCTCGATCCCGTTCCTGCGCAAATTCGTCTCCACCCGGGTGCGTTCGCTGTTCGCGGGGGTGGTGCCGCGCATGCTGGACGTGCTCCAGCGTCCGCAGAAGCTGCTCACCGGCATCGGCGGCATGCTGCTGCTCACCGCCTGCTTCGTGATGTGCCTGGACGCCTCGATCCGCGCCTTCGGCAAGGACGACGCCTCCACCCTGAGCCTGGCCAGCGTCGCGGTGGTCTTCCTCGCGGGCAACGCCCTCGGCTCCGCCGCCCCGACCCCCGGCGGAGTGGGCGCCGTCGAGGCCACCCTGACCGTCGGGCTGATCGCGGTGGGCCTGCCCAAGGAGGTCGCGGCGCCCGCCGTGCTGCTCTACCGGCTGCTGACCCTGTGGCTGCCGGTGCTCCCCGGCTGGCTCTTCTTCAACCACCTCACCCGCAAGGGCGCCCTCTGACGCCCCCGGCCCCTCCCCCAAGGGACCGCCGCGTACGGTGAGGTCAGCGGCCCGGTGACCGTTCCGGGCCGGTCGGAGGGGAGCACCGTGGGGACCGCACTGCGCTGTGCCGTGCTCGACGACTACCAGCGGGCCGCGGCCGCCGGTGCGGACTGGTCGGTGCTCGAAGGCCGGGTGGAGGCGGTCTCCTTCACCGAGCACTTCGGTACGGAGGACGAACTCGCGGCGGCGCTCGCCGACTTCGACATCGTGGTCACCCTGCGCGAACGTGTCGCCTTCCCCGCCTCCCTCCTGACCCGGCTCCCCCGGCTGCGGCTGCTGATCGCCTCCGGGATGCGCAACTCGGTGATCGACTACGAGGCGGCCCGGGCGGCGGGGGTCACGGTGTGCGGCACCGAGAGTTCCAGCACCCCGCCCACCGAGCTGACCTGGGCGCTGCTGCTCGGCCTCGCCCGGCAGCTGGTGCCGGAGAGCACCGCGCTGCGCGAGGGCGGGCCCTGGCAGGGCAGCGTCGGCACCGACCTCGCGGGCCGCACCCTCGGGCTGCTCGGCCTCGGGAAGATCGGCGCCAAGGTAGCCCGGGTGGGCCTCGCCTTCGGCATGGACGTGCTCGCCTGGAGCCAGCACCTCACCCCCGCCCGCGCCGAGGAGGTCGGCGTCCGCCTCGCCGCTTCCAAGGAGGAGCTGCTCGCCCGTGCCGACTTCGTCTCCGTGCACCTCGCGCTCGGCCCGCGCACCCGTGGGCTGATCGGCGCCCGGGAGCTGGCGCTGATGCGGCCCGGGGCCTACCTGGTGAACACCTCCCGGGCCGCGATCGTGGACCAGGAGGCGCTGCTCGCCGCCCTGCGCGAGGGGCGGATCGCGGGGGCGGGCGTCGATGTCTTCGACCAGGAGCCGCTGCCCGCCGCTCACCCGATGCGCACCGCGCCCCGGCTGCTCGCCACCCCGCACCTCGGCTATGTCTCGCGCGCCAACTACGCCACGTACTACTCCCAGGCCGTCGAGGACATCCAGGCCTTCCTGGCCGGTGCGCCGATCCGCGTCCTGGGCTGACCCCGGCCCGCGTCCGTGTCCTGGGCTGACCCGACCCGCGCCTTCGGCCGGCCCCGGCCCGGCGTCCTCGGCCGACCCGGCCCGCGCCCTCAGCCGACCCCCGCGGCCCGCGTCCTCGGCTGGCCCCGGCCCGCTCCCCGCCCCCCGGGGGAACCGGGTCCCGCCCCGGCCCTCACCCGCTCGGCCCGCGGCCCCGGGCGGGCCCGCCGCCCCCGGCCGAGGATGGACGCATGCCGAAGCCCCGCCCGCTGCGTGCCGCCGCCCTCGCCTCCTTCGTCCTCCTCGCGGCGCTGCTGCCCGGCTGCGGGGACGGCGGCGGCGACAGCGGCTCGGCCTCCGAGGATCTGCCGCGGCAGAAGCTCGACTGGCGGGACTGCCCGGCTCCCGAGGACGCCCAGGGCGGCGGCAAGGCCCCGCGGGGCGCGGCCGGCGGCGGCGAGTGGCAGTGCGCGACGATGAAGGCGCCCCGGGACTGGAAGGAGCCGCGGGGCAAGACGGTGGACCTGGCGCTGATCCGGGCCCGCTCCACCGGCGGCGCGAAGGAGCGCATCGGCTCGCTGCTCTTCAACTTCGGCGGCCCCGGCGGCTCGGGCGTGACCACGCTGCCCTCCTTCGGCGACGAGTACAAGAGCCTGCGCGCCCGCTACGACCTGGTCAGCTTCGACCCCCGCGGGGTGGGCGCCAGCGCCCCGGTGCTCTGCGAGGACGCCGAGGACCTGGACGCGTACTTCCAGCAGGACTCGACCCCGGACAACCGGGCCGAGCGCGGCGAACTCCTCGCGAACACCCGGGAGTTCAACAAGGCCTGCGAGGACAACTCCGGCGAGATGCTGCCGCATGTGCGCACCACCGACGCGGCCCGCGACCTGGACCTGATGCGCCAGGTGCTCGGCGACCGCAAGCTGTACTACTTCGGCGTCTCCTACGGCACCGAACTGGGCGGTGTCTACGCCCACTTGTTCCCGAAGCGGGTCGGCAGGGCCGTCTTCGACGCGGTCGTCGACCCCACCGAGTCGACCGAGCAGGGCGCGCTCGGCCAGGCCCGCGGCTTCACCCTGGCCCTGGACAACTTCGCCGAGGACTGCGCCGCCAAGGGCGAGGACTGCACCCTCGGCGACTCCGCGGCGGACGTGAAGCGCCGTATCGCCGCCCTGCTGAAGCGGCTCGACGCCAAGCCGCTGCCCGGCGCCTTCCCGCGCCGCCTCACCCAGACCGCCGCGCTCAACGGCATCGCCCAGTCCCTCTACTCCAAGGACTTCTGGGAGTACCTCACCCAGGGTCTGGAGGAGGCCTACGACGGCAACGGCCAGACCCTGATGCTGCTCTCGGATTCGATGAACGGGCGCAATCCGGACGGCTCGTACAGCAATATCCAGGCCGCCAATGTCGCCATCAACTGCTCGGACGAGAAGGAGCGGCAGGCGGTGCGGGACGTCGAGCGGCAGCTGCCCGCCTTCCGCAAGGCCGCGCCGCTCTTCGGCGACTACCTGGCCTGGGGGATGCTCACCTGCACCGACTGGCCGGTCCCGGGCGCGGCCGAGCACCCCGAGGTGAGCGCCCCCGGCTCGGCCCCGATCCTGGTGGTCGGCAACACCGGGGACCCGGCCACTCCCTACGAGGGCGCCCGCAAGATGGCGCGGGCGCTCGGCAAGGGGGTCGGTGTGGAGCTGACGTACAAGGGCGAGGGGCACGGTTCGTACGACAGCGGGGACGCCTGTGTGCGCAAGGCGGTGAACGGCTATCTGCTCGACGGGCGGGTGCCCAGGTCGGGGACGGTCTGCGGCTGACGCCTACGATGGCGGCACCGTCCGGGCACCGGGGTGCCCGGCGCGAGGGGTGCCGTCCGGGGCCCGCTCAGGGGGAGGAAGAAGTCATGCGTCTGCTGCGCGCGCTGGCCGCCGGTGCGGCCGCCCTGCTGATCGCCGGGTGCGGGGGCTCCGGGGACGACGGCGGGGACGGGCCCTCACCCGATGCCAAGGGGCCCTCGGAACCGGCGCCCGGCGGCCAGTCCCTGCCCGCCTCGCTGACCGGGCAGAAGCTCGACTGGGGCCGTTGTGCGGCGGACGAGTCCGGCCGGGCACCCGGCGGCGACTGGGAGTGCGCCCGGCTGCGCGTGCCCCGCGACTACGCCGAGCCCGAGGGCACCCAGCTCCGGATCGCCCTGATCCGCGCCCGGTCCACCGGCGGCGCGAAGGAGCGCATCGGCTCGCTGCTCTTCAACTTCGGCGGCCCCGGCGGCTCGGGCCTGAAGACCCTGCCCGCGCTCGCGGGGGAGTACGAGAGGCTGCGCGGCCGCTACGACCTGGTCAGCTTCGACCCGCGCGGGGTGGCCGCGAGCGAGGGCGTCCGCTGCCGCGACGACCGGGCGCTCCAGGCCGCCGAGTCGGTGGACGCCACCCCGGACACGGCTGCCGAGGAGCGGGCCTTCCTGCGGGACGCCGCGGACTTCGGCAAGGGCTGCGCCCGCGAGGACGCCGCGCTGCTGCCGCATCTGTCCACCGCCGAGACCGCCCGCGATCTGGACCTGATGCGCCAGGTGCTCGGCGACCGCGAGCTCTCCTACTTCGGTATCTCCTACGGCACCGAACTCGGCGGCACCTACGCCCACTTGTTCCCGAAGCGGGTCGGCAGGCTGGTCCTGGACGCGGTCGTCGACCCCACGGCGGACTCGGTGGGCCACGCCAGGAACCAGGCGCGCGGATTCCAGCGGGCGCTGGAGGACTATCTGCGCTCCACCGGCGAGGACCCCAAGAAGGGCACCGCCCGGATCGCCGGACTCCTCGCCCGCCTGGACCAGAAGCCGCTGCGCGGCGACGGCGACCGGAAGCTGAACCAGACCCTGGCCACCACCGGGATCGCCGTCACCCTCTACAGCAAGTCCAACTGGCCGGTGCTCACCGAGGCCCTTCAGGCGGCCGAGGACGGCGACGGCGGCCCGCTGCTGCGCCTCGCCGACAACTACAACGGCCGTGACGAGAGCGGGCGTTACGACACCCAGAGCCACTCCCAGCGCGCGATCTCCTGCCGGGACGCGAAGGACCGGCCGACCGCCGCCGAGGCGAAGCGGCGCGGGGCGGAGTTCCGCCGCCTCTCCCCCGTCTTCGGCGACTTCCTCAACTGGGACACCGCGGGCTGGTGCCACCAGTGGCCGGTGCCCGGCACCCGCGCCACCCCAGAGGTCGCGGCGCCCGGCGCGGCACCGGTACTCGTCGTCGGCAACACCGGCGATCCGGCCACCCCCTACGAGGGCGCCCGCAAGATGGCCGACGAACTCGGCAAGGGCGTCGGCGTCCTGCTGACCTGGAAGGGCCAGGGCCACGGCGCGTACGGCAGCGGCAGCTCCTGCGTGGACGGGGCGGTCGACGGCTATCTGCTGCGGGGCGAGGCGCCCAAGGACGGGAAGGTCTGCGCGGGCTGAGCCGCGCCCGCACCCGGGAAACTCCGCTGGTGGGGAGGGCGGTTGGCGGGTTCCCGCCGTCCCCGCGGACGGCGGCGGTCACCCAGGCGCAGGGGAGGCAAGCCGTACGGGCGGTGGAGCCGGGGGCGGTCGGCTCCGCTCCTTCCGCCGGGCCTGCTCCCCGCCCCGTCCGCCGGGGCGACGGCGGGCCGGGCGGAGCGTCGCGGGCAGCGGTACGGCCCCGGGTCAGGCGGCGGTTCCGGGGGCCCGGCGCAGCAGGTCGATCAGACCGGCCAGGTCCTCCCCGCCGCCGCCCTCGGCCAGTCGGCGGCGCATCAAGGCGAAGTAGGGGCGGAGGAGTTCGGGGCTGACGCCCTGCTGCTCGGCGGTGCCGAGGAAGGTCGGCACCCCGGCCGTCTGCATGGCCAGGTCGGAGACGACATCCCCGGTGAGGTCACCGCTCTTCAGCCGCTCGGCGGTCCGGTGCACCGCCGGGGCCATCGCGGTGAGCCAGTCGGCGAGCAGCGGGGCGAAGGCCACCGGGTCGATGTCCTCCTCCCGGATCAGGGCGAAGGCGTGCGCGGTACCGGCGAACATCCCGTACATGGCGCTGAGCAGGGCCACATCGTGCAGGGCGGCGTGACCGGGGTCCGTACCGGTCCAGGTGGTCCCGGCCGGGACGGCGAGTGTCTCCCGGTGCCGGGTGAACAGCTCGTGGGAGCCGCTGTAGAAGACGTAGGCACCGGAGGCCGGGACGCCGATCATCGGAGGGACGGCCATGATCCCGCCGTCCAGGCAGCGGGCGCCGCGCGCGCTCGCCCAGGCGGCCCGGGCGCGGGCCTCGGCGGGGGTGCCGGTGGTGAGGTTGACCAGGTCCTTGCCCGCCGGTTCGGTACCGGCGAGCACCTCCTCGACCGAGGCCTCGTCGAGGAGGCAGAGGACGACCAGGGAGTTCGCCGCGACCGCCGCCGCGGCGCTCTCCGCGAGCACGGCGCCCTCGGCCACCAGGGGCGCGGCCCGGCCCGGGGTGCGGTTCCAGACGGTGACCTGATGACCGGCGGCGAGCCAGGCGCGGGCCAGCGCGGTGCCCATCGCACCGAGGCCGAGCAGGGTGAGGGGCGTCTTCTCGACTGCGTTCTGTGCCATGCCGATTAGGCTGGTCACCGATGCCGGAGGGTTCAAGTACGCACTTCGGAGTGGGCGCTTACCCGCGGGTGAGCGAGGAGGTCCAAGGGGTGGCCATGACGACGCTGAACCGGCCGGACACACCGGGTGCGCACGCCTGCGGGATCGACACCGCGATGGAGATCATCGGCGGCAAGTGGAAGGTGCTGATCCTCTGGGCCCTCCAGGAGCGGCCCGCCCGCCGCTTCCGGGAACTGCGCCGCGAGGTCCCGGGCATCACCGAGAAGGTGCTCGCCTCCCATCTGCGCGAGATGGAGGCCGACGGCATCGTCCGCCGCGTCTCCTACGAGGAGGTGCCGCCCCGCGTCGAGTACTCGCTGACCGAGGACGGCGCCCGCCTCAACCAGGCGCTGGGTCCGCTGGCCGCCTGGGGCCGGGGACGGCAGGTCGTACGGGCGCCCCGGGGCACCTGAGCCGTGCGCGCCCACGCCGCGGGCCCGCACCCTCCGATGGCGCCGGAGAGGACGGGCCCGCGCAAGTAGCCCCCTGGCAGGGGCCGTTGAGCTGCTGCGCTGGTGCGCTGCTGGTCCGCTGGACCGCCGCGGCTCAGTAGACCGGCTTGTCCGGTTCGATCTGGTTGACCCAGCCGATCACGCCGCCGCCGACGTGCACGGCGTCGGAGAAGCCCGCGGACTTCAGCACCGCGAGGACTTCCGCACTGCGGACACCCGTCTTGCAGTGCAGGACGATCTTCTTGTCCTGGGGCAGGCCGGTGAGCGCGGTGCCCATCAGGAACTCGTTCTTCGGGATCAGCCGGGCGCCGGGGATGGAGACGATCTCGTACTCGTTCGGCTCGCGGACGTCGATGATGTCGATGTTCTCGCCGTCGTCGATCCACTCCTTGAGCTGCTTGGGAGTGATCGTGGACCCGGCGGCGGCCTCCTGGGCCTCCTCCGAGACGACGCCGCAGAAGGCCTCGTAGTCGATGAGCTCGGTGACGGTCGGGTTCTCGCCGCAGACCGCGCAGTCCGGGTCCTTGCGGACCTTGACCTGGCGGTACTGCATCTCCAGGGCGTCGTAGATCATCAGGCGGCCGACCAGCGGCTCGCCGATGCCCGCGAGCAGCTTGATGGCCTCGTTGACCTGGATCGAGCCGATGGAGGCGCAGAGCACGCCGAGCACGCCGCCCTCGGCGCAGGAGGGGACCATGCCGGGCGGCGGCGGCTCCGGGTAGAGGCAGCGGTAGCAGGGGCCGTGCTCGGACCAGAAGACCGAGGCCTGGCCGTCGAAGCGGTAGATCGAGCCCCAGACGTAGGGCTTGTTCAGGAGCACGCAGGCGTCGTTGACCAGGTACCGGGTGGCGAAGTTGTCGGTGCCGTCGACGATCAGGTCGTACTGGCCGAAGGTCTCCAGGACGTTCTCGGACTCCAGGCGCTCCTGGTGCAGGACCACCTCGGTGTACGGGTTGATGCCCTTGACGGTGTCCCGGGCCGACTCGGCCTTGGAGCGGCCGATGTCGGCCTGGCTGTGGATGATCTGGCGCTGCAGGTTCGACTCGTCGACCTCGTCGAACTCCACGATGCCGAGCGTGCCGACGCCGGCCGCGGCCAGGTACATCAGGGCCGGGGAGCCGAGTCCGCCCGCGCCCACGCAGAGCACCTTGGCGTTCTTCAGCCGCTTCTGCCCGTCCATGCCCACATCGGGGATGATCAGGTGGCGGGAGTACCGGCGGACCTCGTCTACGGTGAGCTCGGATGCGGGCTCGACCAGGGGTGGCAGCGACACGGGGGCTCCGTTGGTCGGATGTCAAAACGGCAGTTCTTGCCGTAACACTGCCACGCGCTTCTTCATTCCGAGACACCTGTCCCGCCGTGCGAGACGAACGCGTCCCAGTAGCCGGGCATGGTCTCCCAGGGCGCGGCGGCCGATCCGCGGTCCGTACGGTCGGTGAAGCAGACCGTGCCCGCGCCCTGCCAGCGGGCGATGCGCAGCGCCTCCTCCAGATGGCCCGCGGGCAGCGAGTGGACCAGATGGCAGAACCGCTCCGGCGGGTAGTCCGCGGTCCACTCGGCCGCCTGCGACCAGCGGTAGTCGCTCCAGGGCCCCTCGAAGGTGATCAGCTGGTCCCCGCTCTCCGCGTATCCCGGGTACGGGTGGCCGCCGTGCCCGAGGACCACATGCGCCGTCGGGGACCGGCCGGGACCCTCGCGCCCGGCGGCGGCGAGCGCGCGCAGGGTGGCGACGGTGCGGCGGACCTCCGGCAGGGCGGCGCGCTCGGTGGGGCACCGGTCGAGCAGGAAGCCGTCGGCCAGGTACCAGTCGAGGTAGCGGTGCGCCTCGGAGACCACCTCGCCGAAGGCGCGGGCCCCGTAGGTGAGGTCGAGGTGGCCGAGGACCCGCACCCCCGCCTTGCGCAGGCGTCCGGCGGCGGCCAGGCAGTGCGGGTCGGGGCGGTCGCCGGGGCCGTGGCCCGCGTTGAGGACGACCCAGTCCACCGGGGTGCCGGGCCGGGTCAGCTCGGCCCACTCGGCCGGGGCGAGCAGCGGGTGGGCGAGCCCCGGGACCCCGATGCCGACGCCGGAGGGGGCGGTGGCCGCGGCGGCGCGCGGGCTGATCAGATGCGGCATGCCGCCTCCATCCAGATGTCGGCGAGCGACTCCTCCAGGACGATCCGGGGCCGCCAGCCGAGCCGGTCGCGGGCGGTGCGCACATCGGCCTGCTGCCAGCTGCCGCAGCCGTCCGGGTACGGGCTCACCGGCCCCGGGTGGTCGTGGTGCTCCCCGCGCGGGTGGCCGATGGGGCCGCGCACCGGGTGCTGGGGGCCGTCGAGTTCGTGCAGGGTGCCGCCGTACCCGGCGACCCGGGCGAGGGTGGCGGCGGCGTCCCGCAGCCGCACCGCGCGGCCGGAGCCGATGTTGACCACGCCCTGCGCGGCGGAGAGCGAGGCGGCGTGCACGGCGCGCGCCACATCGCGTACGTCGACGAAGTCGCGCTGGACGCCGAGCCCGCCGAGCTTCAGCTCGCCGTCGCCGGACTGCATGGCCCGGCGCATCGCCTCGGCGAGCCTGCCGAGCGGGGAGCCCGCCGGGGTGCCGGGCCCCGCGGGCGAGAAGACCCGCAGCACCACCGCGTCCAGACCCGAGCCGAGTACCAGCTCGGTGGCGGCCAGCTTGCTCACCCCGTAGGGGCCGCCGGGCCGGGGCACCGCGTCCTCGGCGGTGGAGGAGCCGGGCTGGCTCGGCCCGTACTCGGCGCCGCAGCCCAGCTGGACCAGCCGGGCCCCGCAGCCGCTGCGGCGCAGCGCCTCGCAGACGGTGGCGACGGCGACGGTGTTGTGCCGGGTCAGCTCGCGGGCGCCGCCGCGGGTGGCCCCGGCGCAGTTGATGACCACGCCGGGGTGCACCGCGTCCAGGAAGCGGGTCAGCGCGCCCGGGCTGCCGCCCGCGAGGTCGAAGCGCACATCCGCGTCGTCGCCCCGGCCGAGGGCGGTGAGCTGCACGGCGGGGTCGGCGAGCAGCCGCTCGGCGACGAAGCGGCCCAGGTATCCGTTGGCTCCCATCAGCAGCACCCTCATCGGGCACCTCCACGGGTGGTGCGCTCCCGCGGTGGGAGAACGGTCGTCCCAGGAGGAAGAGCAGTCATCTTGGGTGTCCCTTCGAGGTGTTGCCGTGGATCGGAAGTCGGGGGGTGGCGCGGTCCCCGGGGTCCGAAGGACCGCGAGGATCCGGTCGGTGGGGGTCCGGTCAGTGGGGGTCGGTCGCCGTCACGGCGCGTCCTCCCGGTGCGCGTGGGCCGAGGCCCGGGTGAGGGTGCGCAGGGCGTGCAGGAGCAGGACGAGCGCGCCGGCGCCGAGGATCAGGGCGGGCACCAGGCCCGGACCCTGCCGCTCGACCAGGCGCTGTACGGGGACGGCGAGCAGTTCGCAGCCCGGCAGCCGCCCCGCGAAGACGGTGGCGAGCGCCAGGGCCTCGGTGAGACCGGCGGCGGCGAGCACCACCGCCGGGGCGTGGGTGAAGCCGCGGGCGAGCAGCAGCCGGGAGAGCAGCAGGAGGGCGCCGAGCGTGCCGGCCGCTCCGTAGCCCGGGCGCTGGTCGAGCAGTTCGGCGGTGAGGGTGAGCAGCAGGCCGAGAACGAGCAGGAAGAGGGCGAGGCAGCCGAGGAGCAGCGGCCGGGCCCGCGCGGTGAACTCCGCCAGTCCCCGGCTGCCCGCGAGCCTGCGCCCCGCCGCGGAGGCGAAGAGCTGGGCGCACCAGATCGCGGGCGCCACCGCGCAGGCGAGGGCGAGCAGCGGGGCGCTCGCCACCGGCCCCGGTACATCGGGCCCACCGGTGACGGCGGCCCACAGCAGCCCGTCCCCGGCCAGGGCGTAGGTGAGCAGCCAGCAGATCCACACCCGGGTGCCCGGGGTGAAGTGGTGCCGCCCGCCGAGCGGCCCCCGCTCCAGCGCCGGTACGAGCCCGAGCGCGACCGCGAGCACCCCGGCCACGGCCACCGCGAAGTGCAGCTGCCCGTCCGTGTGCTGGAGCCCGAGCACCGCCAGGGCACAGGCCGCCCCGGGCAGCAGCGCGGTGAGCGCCCAGCCGGGCCGGTTGCCCGACTCGACACGCGCGGCGGGGAGTTGGCCGACCTCCGGCTCACGGGGCACCCGGGCGTACATCTCCTCGGCGAGCGAGAAGACATCCCGGTGCCGGAAGCGCGCCGCGGTCCGGTCGGTGATCCCGTGCGCCTCCAACCCGGCCGCGATCTCCAGCGGATCCACGGCCCGCTCACACAGCTCCCGGTGCCGGTGCAGCAGCGCCTTGACCGGGTCGACGGCGGGGCGGCGGGCGGTCGTGGTGGTGGGGGCGGGGGGTTCGGAGGCTTCGGAGGGTTCCGGAGTTGCTACGGGGTCGGGGGGACCCGGTGCGTCCACGGGGATCGGGGCGGGCGGGAGCGGCGCGACCGAGGCGAACGGCTCGGCGGAGGCGGGGTGTTGGGCGGAGAGGGGCGGCTCGGCGGGGGTGGAGGGGGCGGGGTGCGGGGGTGGTTCGGTGGACGAAGAGGGTTCGGGGGGCGAGGGCGACTCGGCGGGCGCGGACGGTTCGGTGCGCGCGGACGGTTCGGTGTGCGCGGATGGCTCCTGGCGCGCGGACGGCTCCGGGTCGCGGGCGGTCGGTACGGAGGGGCCGGGGGTGCCGGGGCCGCCCGAGCCGCCGGGTGCCGGGGCCGAACGGCCGCCCGGTGAGGGGAGGTTGGGCCTCCCCTGGCCGGGATCCTGCTCCGGGCTCGTGGAGCCGTCGGCGGGGTCCGGGCCGGGCGGACCGGGTACCGGCCGGGCGGGACCCGGGACGGTCGGGGTGGCCGCCGGGCTGTCGAGGGCCTGTTCCGAGGCGCTGTCCCAGGCGCCGGGGCTGGCGGGGGTGCCGGGCGAGTCCGGCGGTGCGGAGTGCCGTTCGCGACTCATCGGGCCACCTCCCCGGCGGCCACCGGGACAGCGGTCCGGGGATCGGCGGTCCGCGGATCAGCAGTCCCCAGATCAGCGGTCCGCGGATCGGCCTCCGGCGGGGATTCCTGGGCCAATGGCAGCAATTCCCGGCCCAGTTGGGGATCCCCGGCAGCTCGGGGGCCCTCGCCCGCCGGGGCTTTCCCGCTCTGGGCGGCAGCGTGACCCATGGGCTCCGGGCGGGCGTCGGTAGCAGTAGCTCTGGCGGCGGCCCGGGCGGCGTCGACAGCCGCATCGATGTCGGGAACGGGGCCGGTGTCGGGGGCGGGACCGGTGTCGGAGGCGGTGTCGATATCGGCACCGGTGTCGGGGCCAGTGTCGACATCGGAGTCGGCACCCGAAGTACCGCCCCCCGCAAGGGACTTCAGCGGTCCACGGCCCCCCGGCCCAGCCGCCCCCCACCCCCGCTGAGTCGTTTCGCCAGCCGGTCCACCGGCCGTCCCGCCGCCCGCCGTACCAGCCCTCGCGCGGTCCCCCGAGGAGGTAGGCGTCCGGGCCCACCTCGGTCTCCCCGGATGCCCTTCACGCCAGCGCGCGGGTCTCGCGCCGCTCTCGGTGGCTTCGGCGGCCGTCCAGTGGCCGGGGAGGTGGGCCTCCGCGGGGACGGCGAAGGGCAGGGGTTCACCGGCGGCGTCGAGGAGTTCGCGGGGGACGGGGCAGTGCGAGACGATCTCCAGGTAGAGGGCGCGGAAGGCCTCGATGTTCTGCTCGACGGTGAAGAGTTCGAGCGCCCGGGCACGCGCCGCCGCGCCCAGGCGCTCGCGGCGCGCGGGGTCGCGCAGCAGGCCGAGGCACGCCTCGGCGAGCGCCCGCGGATTGCGCGGCGGCACCACGAGCCCCGTACCGCCGATGACCTCGACCACGGCGCCGACGTCCGTGGAGACGGTGGCCCGGCCGCAGAACATCGACTCGACCAGGCTGATCGGGAAGCCCTCCACCACGCTGGAGAGCACGACCACGGCGCCCGCGGTGTACGCGGCGGCCAGGTCCGGGACCTCGGGCGAGCCGATCTCCTCGAAGGAGACGGGGTTGACCCCGACCTCGTGCGCCCCCGCGGCCTCGTCGGGGAAGAGCTGGGCGGCGAGCACCCGGCACTGGGCGAGGTAGGCGGCGGCCTCCTCCCCCTCGGCGGGCGCCCCGATCACCCGCAGCCGGACGCCGGGGCGCTCCCTGCGGACGGCGGCGAAGGCGTGCAGCAGGCAGACCAGGTCCTTGGCGGGGTCGACGCGGCCGATCCAGACCAGGGTCTCCCGGTCGCCGCGGCCGGTGCTCTCCCCCGCCTCGGCGAAGCGGGCGGCGTCCATGCCGGGGTAGACCAGGCGCAGCTTGGCGCGCTCGGCGCCGCAGCGCTCCTGCCAGCGCCGGGCATGGGAGTTGCCGGGGGTGATCAGCGCCGCGCGCGCGTAGACCTCCTCGGCGAGGCGGCCGTGGAAGGCGGCGAGCAGGGCCCGTACCGCGGGTCCCGACCGGGAGGCGTCCCCGGCGCCGAGGTAGTGCGCGCGCAGCTGCACGCCGTACTCGGTGACGAGCAGCGGCACCCCGTGCAGCCGCTGGGCGAGCAGTCCGGGCAGGGCCGCGCTGCCGCCGCTCGCGGCGTGGCTGAGGTCGGCGGCGGCGAGCCCGTCCTCGGCGTACCAGTCCAGGGAGAGCGGGCGCAGCGCGCGTTCGATGTGCGCGGTGACGTCCAACAGGTCGCCGACGCGGGCGAGTTGGGCGGCGCGCGGGGCGCCGGGCGCGCGGCAGGCGCGTTCGAGGGCGCGTACGGCGGTCTCGGAGCGCAGGGCGGCGGCGAGTCCGCCCTCGGTGCGGGCGAGGTCGGCGAGCCCGTACAGCGCGTTGCGGAAACGGTCCGCCTGGGGGGCGTGCTCCTCCCCCGGCGGCACCGGCCGGGGCTCGGTCAGGGCGGCGGCGAGCTCGGCGTAGAGCGCGGCGAAGCGGCGGCGGGCGCGCCTGCCGAGCGCGGGGCCCTCCTCGGGCGGCGTCCACAGCGGGGCGGTCCGCACCCGGGCGACCCCCCGCGGCAGCCGGACCCAGCCCTCTTCCTCCTGGCGGCGGCTGCGGCTGAGCGCGTAGAGGTCGAATTCGTGCGGCCCGAGCCCGCGTACGAGCCGGTCGCACCAGAGTCTCGCCTCGCCGCTCACATACGGATAGCCGCCCTCGGTCAGCAGTCCGATACGCACGCGCACACCTCCGATCTCCGTTGAGGGGAGCCGTGGTTGACCGCACGGCCCGCAGCGGAGACGAACGTATGCGGACATGTCGATGGCGCGACGGACAACCGTCCGTCGCGCCATCAGAAGGGGTGAACGCGCGTAACTTTCCCAGAGGTATGACGTTTACCCGCGAGAGGGGCAGTTCGGTCACCCGGTGTCAGGTGAGGGCCAACTCCTTGCGGACGGCGCGGCGTTCCGCCGCCGCGTCCGGGTCGAGCGCGGGGACCGCCGCGAGCAGCTCCTTGGTGTACGGGTGTTGCGGCGCACCGTAGACCTGCTCGGCCGGTCCGTACTCCACGATCCGCCCGCCGCGCATCACCGCCACCTGGTCGCTGACCTGCCGCACCACGGCGAGGTCATGCGCCACG
Source organism: Streptomyces sp. SCSIO ZS0520 (assembly GCF_025643355.1). NCBI lineage: Bacteria > Bacillati > Actinomycetota > Actinomycetes > Kitasatosporales > Streptomycetaceae > Streptomyces > Streptomyces sp. SCSIO ZS0520. Next base: position 2,363,963 of record NZ_CP092644.1, read on the forward strand.
AAGACCAGCGCGATCCCCAACTCCCGCTGGAGTTCGGCCAGGAGCGCGGTCACCTGGGCCTGGGTGGTGACATCGAGGGCGGAGACCGGTTCGTCGCAGACGATGATCTCCGGTTCGGCGGCGAGCGCCCGGGCGATGCCCACCCGCTGGCGCTGGCCGCCGCTGAACTCGTGCGGATAGCGGTCGTAGTGGTCCGCCCGGAGGCCCACCCGCTCCAGGAGGGAGGTGACCCGCTCGCGGATGCCCTCCTCGTCCCGCCGCCCCTGGGCGCGCAGCGGGTCGGCGATGGACTCCCCGATGCTGCGCCGGGGGTTGAGCGAGGAGACCGGGTCCTGGAAGACCATCTGGAGCCGGGGCCGCCCGCCCTGCCGCCGTTCGCCCGCCTGCTTCCGGGCACGGGTCTCGCCCGGCCCGGAGTCTTCACCGAGTTCCCGGCCGCCCTCCTGACCCGATCCCGCACCCGGCTCCTGACCGGTGAACTGGAGCCGCCCCGCGGTCGGTTCGAGCAGGCCGACGATCATCCGCCCGAGGGTGGACTTGCCGCTGCCGCTCTCCCCCACCACGCCGAGCGTCTGCCCCTGGTACAGGGTGAGCGAGACATCCTCGACCGCCGCGAAACGGTGCCGCCCGCGGCCGAACTCCTTGCGCAGTCCGTCCAGTTGGAGCACCGGCTCCGCCTCGGCGACCTGGCGCTCGCGGGCGTCCTCCAGCCGCGGTACGGAGCGCAGCAGCTCCCGGGTGTACGTCTCGCGGGGCGCCGAGAGCACCTCGCGGACCGGGCCGCGCTCCACCGCGCGGCCCCCGCGCATCACCAGGATCTCGTCCACGCTCTCCGCCGCGACCCCCACGTCGTGGGTGACCAGGAGCAGTCCGAGACCGGTCTCCTGCCTCAACTGGTGCAGCAGGTCGAGGATCTGGGCCTGCACGGTCACATCGAGGGCGGTGGTCGGTTCGTCGGCGACAAGCAGCCGCGGCTCGCAGGCGAGCGCCATCGCGATCAGCGCGCGCTGGCGCATGCCGCCGGAGAACTCGTGCGGCCGGGAGCGCGCCCGCCGGGCGGCGTCGGGGATGCCGACCCGGTCGAGCACCTCGACCGCCCGGGCCCTGGCCGCCCGCCGGCCCGCCTTGTGGTGCACCCGGTACACCTCGGCTATCTGGGCGCCGACCGCGTAGTAGGGGTCGAGCGAGGAGAGCGGATCCTGGAAGACCATCGCGGCGAGCCCGCCGCGCAGCCGCCTCAACTCCCGTTCCCCGGCGGCCCCTACGTCGACACCGGCGACCTCCACCGAGCCGGAGAGCCGGGCCCCGGTGCCGTGGTGCAGCCCGAGCAGGGCCGCCGCGACCGTGCTCTTGCCGGAGCCGGACTCGCCGACCAGGGCGAGCGCGCCGCCCTCGTCGAGGCGGAAGGAGAGCGCGTCGACGGCCCGCAGTCCGCCGAAGTCGACCGTCAGGTCCTGGACGTGGACAAGGCTCATGAGAGCACCACCCGTCGGTCGGCCACCGCGTACAGCAGATCGGCGACGGCGTTGGCGAACACCACGGCGAAGCCGACGGCGAGCATCACGCCCACCACGATCGGCAGGTCCACCACCTGTACGGCGTGCACCAGTTCACGCCCGATGCCGGGGATACCGAACAGCGACTCGGTCAGCACCGAGCCGCCGACCAGGGCGCCGATGTGGTTGGCGTTGAGGGCGATCAGCGGGGCGAGCGCGCCGCGCAGGGCGTGCCGCCCGACGATGGTGCGCTCGGGGACCCCGTACGCCCGGAAGGTACGGATGTGGTCCTCGGCCAGGGTCTCCAGCATCGAGGAGCGGGTCATCCGCGCGAAGGTGGCGGCCTCGGCGAGGGCGAGGGTCACCCAGGGCAGCAGCAGGTTCCAGGCCCACTGCTCGGGGTCCTCCCCGAAGGGCACGTACTGCGGGAAGGGCAGCAGCTCCCACTGCCCGCAGACCAGGACCATCAGGACCAGACCGACCACGAAGACCGGCACCGCGGTCCCCGCCAGGGTCAGCGTGGTCAGCACCCGCTCGGTGAGCCCGCCGCGCCGCCAGGCCGAGAGGATTCCGGTGCCGACCCCGAGGATCAGCCAGAGCACCACGGCCCCGGCGGCGAGCGAGACGCTGGCCGGGAGCTTGTCCAGAAGCAGCTCGGTGACCTCCTGGTCGCTCTGGTACGAGAGGCCGAGGCAGGGGGCGTCGCAGTGCAGCACGGCCGTACCGGTCGAGTAGTCCTGCCCGGCGAACAGGCCGGTGAGGAAGTGCCAGTAGCGGACGTAGAGCGGGTCGTCCAGGTGGAGTTGGGAGGCGACCTGCCGGACCTGCTCGGGCGAGCAGCGGGGCCCGCAGCTCAGCTGGGCGACGTTGCCGGGGGCCAGGTAGAAGACGGCGTAGACCAGGACGGAGATCACGAAGAGGGTGAGGACGAGTCCGCCGAGGCGGCGCAGCACGAAAGAGGTCATGCGGCACCGTCCTTGCGCGGCGCGGTGTCCACGGCCGGGGCCGCCGGGCCCTGCCCCGCGCGGGTGCCGACCCGCAGCCGTCCGGCGGCCCGCGGGTCGAGCGCGGTGCGCACCCCGTCGCCGAGCACGGTCAGGGCGAGCACGGCGGTGAAGAGCAGTCCGGCGGGCAGCAGCAGGTACTGGGGTGCCGCCTGGTACCAGACGTCCGCGGAGGCGAGCATCTGCCCCCAGGAGGCGGTCGGCGCCTTGACGCCGACGCCGAGGAAGGAGAGCGCGGACTCGATGACGACATTGACCGGGAAGAGCAGCGCCGAGTAGGTGAGCACCGGCGCCGCGAGTCCGGGCAGCAGTTCCCGGCGGGCGATCCGCCAGGTGTTCCAGCCGCTGAGCCGCGCGGCGGCCACGTAGTCGAGGGACTTCAGGGTGATGGTCTGGGCCCGCACGATCTTGGCGATGGTGCCCCAGGCGACGAGCCCGATGATCAGCGCGACGAGCAGCGGGCGCGGGAAGTCCTCGGGCACGACGGCGAGCATGGCGAGGGCCATCACCACCAGCGGCAGCGCGATCACCACATCGGTGAGCCGGTCGAAGAGCTGGTCCACCCACCGGTTGCCGAGCCCGGCGGCGAGCCCGACCGAGACCCCGACCGCGACCTGGATCAGGGTCGCGCCGAGCGCCACCCCGAGGGAGACCTGGGCGCCCTCGGCGAGCCGGGCGAACAGGTCGCGCCCGGTCTGCGGTTCGACGCCCAGCCAGTGGCTCCCGCTCGCGCCGCCGAAGGAGCCGATCGGCACCCCGCCGCGGGCGGAGTCGACCAGCTCGGGGTGGTAGGTGGTGGAGTCCGCGCCTTCGAGCAGGATGAGCAGGGGGGCGGTGAGGGCGAGCAGTACGAGGACCCCCGCCACCGCCGCCGCGAAGAGGGCGGCCCGCTGTGCGCGCAGCCGCCGCCAGAACGTCCCGGCCCCGGCGGCCGGGGCGGACACCGCGACGGCGTCCACCCCGACCGGGGAGACCGACTGAGCCTCACTCATGCCTACTTGACCGCGACCTGCGAGATGTCGAGCACACCGGTCCAGTCGCTGATCACGATGTTCCGGACGTCCTTGCCGTAGAGCCGCTTGTAGACCGGGTGGGTCAGCGGGACGACCAGCGCCTGCTTGCCGATCTTCTCGTCCAGGGCTCCCCAGCGCCCGGCGGCCTCGTCCAGGTCGGTCAGCTTGTTGATCTCGTCGATCTCCTTGTTGACCGCGGGGTCGTCCAGCTGGCCGGTGTTGAAGTTGGCGCCGTCCCGGACGATCTGCCGTCCGTCGAAGATCGGGGCGAGGAAGGGGCCGCCGGAGGGCCAGTCGGCGCCCCAGCCCGTGAGGAAGAAGCCGGGCTCGTCCTTCACGCTGTGGATGACGTCGCCGTACTTGTTGTCCTCGAGTCCCTTGAGGGACACGGTGATTCCGGCCTTCTTCAGGGCGTCCTGGAGGGCGGCCGCGGTCTCCGGGTTGCCGCGTCCCACCTTGGTGCTGGAGTGGGTGAGCGTCACCTTCAGGCCGTTCTTGTAGCCGGCCTCGGCGAGGAGCTTCTTCGCCTTGGCCGGGTTGCCCGTCTTCCCGGCCGGGAAGTGGTCGTGGCCCGTGGAGCCGAAGGCCTTCTGCTCGGGCAGGAAGGTGGTGGCGGGCTCGGCGAGCGAGGAGCCGCCGGCCGCGTTGACGACGGAGGTGCGGTCGACGGCGTAGGCGATCGCCTGGCGCACCTTCGGGTTGTCGAAGGGCTTCACCTTCGGGTTGAAGGCGATGTAGTCGGTGTAGCCGAAGTGGCCGGTGCCGACCCGGGCGGCCAGCTTCTTGTCGCCGGTGATCTTGGACAGCTCGGCCGGGCCGAGGTTGGTGTCCGTGGTGACGGCCGCCGCGTCGGCGCCGGTGGAGGCGGAGAGGCGCTGGTTGACGACCGAGGGGTCGAGTCCGGAGCGCACATCGATCCGGTCCGGGTAGGCGAACCGCTCCTCGTCGGTCTCCCGCGACCAGTGCGGGTTGCGCTTCAGGGTGATCCGCTCCCCGTCGTTCTCGTTCTCGACCACCTGGTACGGCCCCGAGGAGACCGGGTGCTCCTCGTACTTGCTGCCCTTGTCCTTGGCCTTGGGCACCGGCGCGAACTGGGTCTGGGTGGCGAGGAGCGGGAACTCGCCCTCGGGCTTGTTCAGCCGGAAGACGATCGTCCGCTCGTCCGGGGTCTCGATCGAGTCGAGGCCCTTCTCGCCCTTGTCCTTGTACGGGCCCTGGTAGTCGGCCCCGCCGATCAGCCAGTCCCGCAGATAGGGCGCCCCGCCGGAGAGCTCGGCGGCGAAGGACCGCTCGATGCCGTACTTGATGTCCGCCGAGGTGATCGGCGAGCCGTCCTCGTACTTCAGGCCCTTCTTCAGGGTGTACGTCCACACCGTGGCGTTCTTGCTGGCCTTGCCGGTGTCCGTGGCGAGGTCGGGGACCACCTCGGTGCCCTTGGCGCCGTCCTCGCGGTTGCGGGTGGTCAGGGTGCGGAAGACCAGCGAGGGGACGTTGCCGCCGCCGGAGGTGTAGAGCCGGGCCGGGTCGAAGTCCGTCTGGGGCTCGGAGTTGAGGACCCGCAGGGTGCCGCCCTTCTTCGGCTTCGCGTCGTCGCCGGAGGCGGCATCGCTGTCCTCAGGTCCGCAGGCGGCAGCGCCCGAGGCCAGGACCAGGCAGACGGATGCCGCTGCCACGCGGCGGGCTATGACGGACGATTGACGCATCGGAAGGCGACCTCTCAGGAGTGCTGCGGGAACCGCGAAGAGCGGGAGCGAGCGGGAACACGGGAATCACGGAAGAGCCGGTTCCGCCCCTGGGCGGGCACGTCGAGGAGGTCAGCGGGCACCGGAGCACACCGGTGCCCGCGACATCACGGGGAGAGCCGCGCGGCGGCCCTGGAGCGGGCCGGGCCGGGACGGCGGGAGAAGCTGACGTACGCGCCGGGGGCGGTGGTCAGCGACAGTGGATATCGGCCACGCACAGTGCGGTCACGCCGAAGAGCGCCAGCTCAAGAGCGGCGTTCTGGGCAGCACGGTGGGACGACATGCGCAGAAATATGGACGAGTTCGCGCCGGATGTCAACGCGGCTCCGGCGCACTCGCCTCCGGCGCACGTCAACTGTTGGGATACACCCAGGCGTTGGGCTTGCAGCTGATGCCCTCGTAGCTGAGGAACTTGGTCTGCTGCTGCATGACCGGCGCGAGGGCGCCGTCCCGGGTGCAGGTCACATGGTTGAAGCCGAGCCGGTGGCCGACCTCGTGGTTGATCAGCATCTGCCGGTACGGGTGGATCAGCTTGTCGCCGAAGGTCTCCGCGCCCTGCGCCCAGCGGTAGGCGTTGATCATGACCCGGTCGGTGGCCGCCGAGTCGCAGGAGACATTGTCCTGGGTGGTGTCGAGGCCGGACTTGGCGCACCAGTCCGCGGTGGTCCCGGGACTTGCCAGGGTGATCACGAAGTCGGGGGTGCCGGAGGAGACCCGCTCGAAGGTCCGGCCGCCGCCGTGCGCCCAGCTCCGCTCGTCGTTCAGGGTCTTCTGCACCGCGGTGGCGAACAGGCGGCTGTCCAGGCCGAGTCCCTTCTCCACGTCGATCCGGTAGCGGAAGAGCTGGCCCTTGCCGGGCGCCTTCGCGAAGCCGGGCACCGCCTCGAAGTCGCCGGGGCCGTCCAGCTTCGCGTCCAGCGGGAAGACCGTCGCCATCTTCTCCGCGTACGTCACCGGCTTCGGGTCCGCGTGCGGCTTGCTGTCGGCGGGGGTGGGCCTGCGGTCGGAGCGCGAGGCCGAGTCCTCCTTGTCGCGCTCGCCGCCCGCGGCGCCCTGCGCCCGGGCGTCGCCGTCGCGGCCGGTGAACTGCCCGGCGACCACGACGGCCAGCACGGTGGTCACCGCCGCGGCGGCGATTCCGGTCATGGCCCGGCTCTTGCTCCGCGCGCGGGCCCGGCGGGGCTCGCCGGTGGTCTGGTCGGCGGTGTCGTCGGTGGTCGGCGGTGTCGTCCGCGTGTCGAGTGCCACGTCTTCGTCCTCCGGTTCAGCTGCCGGGGTCGGGTCGGGGGGAAGAGCGGTGGAGGACCCGGTGGCGGACGAGGTGGGGGCTCCGCTGCGCGGAGTGAACACGGACTCGTCGTCGAAGGCGTCGAGGTATTCCTGACGCGGACCGCCGGGACGAGGCGCGGGTATGAAGGCGGCCCCGCGACCGGAGGTGGTCGCCTGGGCCGGAGCGGACGGAGCGGAGGGGACCGGCCGCCCGGGAGGAGCGGTCGCAGCGGAGCCGCGCGGCGGACCGGCCTGCCCCGGCGCCCCGCCGAGACGGCCCCAGCCGCCCCCGGCCTCCCGCTGCTCGGGGTGCCCGCCGCGGACCCGGGGGGTGCCCTGGGCGGGGGTGCCGTCGAAGGGCGGACGGGGGGTGCCGCGGGCGGGAGTTCCGTCGGTACGGGGACGGGGCGTGCCGTGGGCGGGGGTGCCGTCGAACGGCGGGCGGGGCATCCCGTGTGCCGGGGTGCCGTCGAAGGAGGGGCGGGGGGTGCCGTGCGCGGGGGTGCCCTCGGTGCGGGGGCGGGGGGTGCCGGGCGGTGGGGCGGCTGCCGAGGGGCCCGCGGTGGGGCGGGGGGCCGGGGTGGGCCGCGAGGCCGGGGCCGCTTCGGGGCGGAGGGGGGGGTGGTGCCGCCGGGCGGGGTGTCGGTGGCGCCGTCGCGGCGCCTGCGGCCTCTGCCGCCGGCCGCGCCCGGCACTACCGGGAGGGCACCTGTGTCGCTGTTGTCCGCCGGTCCGCGGCGCCTGTGACGTCCCACTTCCCTGCCTCAGCTCCCCGTCGCCGCGCGGCTCAACTCGCCTGTCTCCGCGAGGAGTTCACGGAAGGCGTCGGCCACGGTGTCCGGGTATTCCATCATCGCCACGTGTCCGGCCTCCGGCAGGGTGAGCAGTCGGGCGTCGCGGAAGGCGCGGGCGGCGCGCCGGGCCATGCGAAAGGCGACCAGTTGGTCCCGGCCGCCGTAGACGAGGAGCGTGGGTGCGAGGACCCGTTCGGCCTGCCGCCACAGGCCGTACCGGCCGCTGAGCGTATAGGCGTTGACGATGCCACGAGCCGAGCGTGCCATGGCGTCCCAGAAGTACGGAAGGGCGAGTCGCCGCTCCATCTCCTCGACGGCGGCGGTGACTTCCTCGGGGGTGACCCGGCGCGGGTCCCCGTAGCAGAGGGCCATCACGCCGCGTACCCGCTGCTCGGGGGTCCAGTCGCGGCTGATGCGGGTGAAGAGCCTGGCCACTCCGGGCACCGCGAGCAGTCCGGTCGGCACCGCGGTGCGCTGCACCCGCAGCTCCGGCAGGGCCGGGGAGACCAGGGTGAGGGTGCGCACCAGATCGGGGCGCAGGGCGGCGACCCGGGTGGCGACGGCCCCGCCCATGGAGTTGCCGAGCAGGTGGACCGGCTCCCGGCCGCGGGAGTCGAGGTAGCGGATGACCGCGCGGCAGTGGCCGCTGATCGAGTAGTCGCCGTCGTCCGGGGGCGGGGAGTGCCCGAAGCCCGGCAGGTCGAGCGCCTCGCCGTCCACCGCGGTGTCGAGCCGCCGCATCAGCGCCGACCAGTTCGTCGAGGAACCGCCGAGCCCGTGCACGTACAGCGCCCGCGGCAGCCCCTCGGCGGCGGGCGGGCGCGCGCGCACCGTCAGGGAGAGCCCCGGCAGCGCGACCGACCGCACCCGCTCGCCCTCGGCGGCCCGCACCGGGGCCGGTGTGGGCACGGCGGCGGCGAGTGCGCCGGGCAGGTCGGTCGAAGACATGGGGGCAATGTTACGAGACGATCACGCACAGAACCGTGTGTTCGGCGTCACAGATTGCCTGGCGCGGGTTTGAACCGTCTCCTACCCTCGTAAGGGCGGCTCCCCGGGGCAAAATGGGCACATGCGTACGCGGGTGTCGCCGGTGTTCGCCGGGCTGCCGCGGCAGAGACACAGGAGACGGACGCTGCCGGAGCGGCCACGGGCACAGATAAGGCGGCTGGTGTACCCGGCCCCGTACCGGGCACGCGCCCGGCAGCCGCAGACCGCGACCCGGGAAGAGGACATATGACCGTCGACCCGACCGATCCCGAGACCTTCGAGGAAGGCACCGTCCCCGCGAACCCCGTGGAGGCCGAGGCCTCCGAGGGCGACGCGGCCGAGCAGCAGGCCGACCTCGCCCCGCTGCGGGACGAACCCGTACCCCCCGAGCGCTCCACCGACGAGGCGGACGAGGCGGACCGCGCCGAGCAGTCCCGGGTGGTCGCCCTGGACGAGGACGACTACCGCTGAGGACCGCCGGCGGGCACCGCCGAGGGCCCGGGGCAGCGTCACGATTCCTCCATGGCGGCGGCCGGACCTCACCTTTTGCCTGGCTATCGCCCCATTCCGGCCCGGCCCCGGCCTGAATTTCTGTGCCCGCACCACGCACAGCCGGGTTACCGAAAAGTACGATGGCGTGCCGGCGCACCTCGCGCCTGGTCGATCTTGGGAGGCGGCGTGACAGCCACAGAGCAGACAGAGGCAGCACGCCCGCGGGGAACACGGCTGCCGCGGCGTGCCCGTCGCAACCAGCTCCTGGGCGCGGCCCAGGAGGTCTTCGTCGCCCAGGGCTACCACGCGGCGGCGATGGACGACATCGCCGAGCGCGCGGGCGTCAGCAAGCCGGTGCTCTACCAGCACTTCCCGGGCAAGCTGGACCTGTACCTGGCCCTTCTCGACCAGCACTGCGAGTCGCTGCTCCAGGCGGTCCGCGCGGCGCTGGCCTCCACCAACGACAACAAGCTGCGGGTGGCGGCCACCATGGACGCCTACTTCGCGTACGTGGAGGACGAGGGCGGCGCCTTCCGGCTGGTCTTCGAGTCGGACCTGACCAACGAGCCCGCGGTGCGCGAGCGGGTGGAGCGGGTCGGCCTCGACTGCGCGCAGGCCATCTCCGCGGTGATCGCCGAGGACACCGGTCTGCCCGAGCAGGAGTCGATGCTGCTCGCCGTGGCCCTCGGCGGGGTCTCCCAGGTGGTCGCCCGCTACTGGCTCTCCAGCAAGAGCGGCATCCCGCGCGACAAGGCGGTGGAGCTGCTGACCTCGCTCGCCTGGCGCGGCATCGCCGGTTTCCCGCTCACCAACTAGGGCCCGGCGGTTTCCCGCTCACCGACCAGGGCCCGGCCGCGCCGCTGTTCCCGTCCGGTGTTCGCTACCGGCATGTGCGCACGGCGCCTGAGGGGTCCCGCGGCCCGGCTAGGGTGTGCCAGGTACCGCGCGGACGGCCGCGCACATCACTGACCGTCGGAGGGACAAAGCCGTGGAGGTCAAGATCGGCGTGCAGTACGCGCCGCGCGAGATCGTTCTGGAGAGCGGCCAGAGCGCCGAGGAGGTCGAGGCCGCGGTGGCCGAGGCCCTGGCGGGCAAGTCGCCCCTGCTGAGCCTCGTGGACGACCACGGCCGCAAGGTCCTGGTGCCCTCGGAGAAGCTCGCGTACGTGGAGATCGGCGAGCCCACCGCCCGCAAGGTGGGCTTCAGCGCACTCTGAGGCCTCCCGGCCGGGGAACGGCCGCGGCGGGGCCCGCGCACGGAGGAAGGCCCGGTGGTCCGTCGACCGCCGGGCCTTCGCCGTGTCCCGCGGGACTCCGCCGTGCGCCGCGGTCTTCGCCGCCGGTGCGTACGGAGCGGTGCGCACGGAGCGGTGCGCACCCCGTACGCACCGGCCGGGCACATCCTCCCCACAGGGCAGGGTTGCGCTTTGCCGTCCGGGGGTAGACCGGCAGTGACCGATACGCACCTGGCCTGCGCGGGAGGGACCACTCATGATCGTCGAGGCGCTCGGCTCCGCACTTCTCGGCCTGGCCCTGGCCTATCTGGCCGGACGCCTGCTCGCGGACCGGCTTCCCGGCCGGAATCTGGTCCTGCCGACCGGCCTCGCGGGCGGACTGCTCGGCGCCTTCCTCACCCACAGCGCGCTCGGCGCGGGCCATCTGCTCGCCACCCTGGCGGGCGGCGTCCTGGTGGCCGCGGCGGTGCTCTCGCTGCTGATCAGGCCCCGCCGGATGCACCACTCCGCGCACGCCTGAGCCGCGTACGCCGAAGAGAGCGCGCCGCCTCGGACTCCGTGGGCCTCGGACTCCGTAGGCCTCAGACCGCGTACGTCTGAGGCCGTTCACTTCCGTATGTGCAGGTGAGCCGCGTGTACCGCTGACCGCTCAGGCGGCGAGGCCGAGGGCGGCCATCCGCTTGGTGTGGGCCTCGGTGATCCGCGAGAACATCTTGCCGACCTCGGCGAGGTCGAAGCCGTCCGCGAGGCCGCCGACGAGCATCGTGGAGAGCGCGTCGCGGTCCGCCACCACCCGCTGCGACTGCGAGAGCGCCTCGCCCATCAGGCGGCGGGCCCAGAGCGCGAGCCGCCCGCCGACCCGGGAGTCGGCCTCGATCGCGGCGCGCACCTTCTCGACCGCGAAGCTGGCGTGGCCGGTGTCGTCGAGGACCCCGAGCACCAGGTCGCGGGTGTCCGAGTCGAGGCGGGTGGCCACCTCGCGGTAGAAGTCGCTGGCGATCGAGTCGCCGACGTAGGCCTTGACCAGGCCCTCCAGCCAGTCCGAGGGCGCGGTCTGGCGGTGGAAGCCGTCCAGCGCGGAGACGAAGGGCTCCATGGCCTCGCCCGGTACCGCGCCGATCGAAGCCAGCCGGTCCCGCAGCCGCTCGAAGTGGTGGAACTCCGCCGAGGCCATCTTGGCCAGCTCCGCCTTGTCCGCGAGGCTCGGCGCCAGCTTCGCGTCCTCCGCGAGCCGTTCGAAGGCGGCCAGTTCGCCGTAGGCGAGCGCCCCGAGCAGGTCGACCACCGCCGCGCGGTACTGCGGGTTGCGGGAGGCCGCCGCCCAGTCCTGCGAAGCGACGGGGGCGGGCTCGGCGGGGGCGTTGTCAGGCGTCGTCATGGAGTGCACGATAGCCGTCTCTCAGGGGCCCGGAAGTTCCTGGTCATCGAGTGTGACGACGGCTACGCGAGTCGATCGGCCATTCGCAGATGCGTCAATCCGGGGTATGGTGGTAAAGCGCCCGCAGGATTGCGCAGCCTTTTCGCCCGGCCTGTTCCGGGTCGGCGGATTGGCGACGCGTCCCGGCGGGCAGTCACGAATGAGGATGCCCGGTCGGTGGCCCGATCGGCTCCGACCCGACAGCCCTCCGGCGGTACGGCACAGTCGCGTACGGCTCAGGAGGGGCCCTCCGCGGTAAGAGCGCTCGAGCGTCGGCAGTGGTCCCTTGCCACTCGGCCCGCCTCGCAGGTGGCCGGTTTCCCGGCACGGTCACGACCCCCGCGTTCGCCTCGCGCCGCGTCTCACAGAAGAGGCATCACCCTGAGTACCGAGCCTACGCAGACCACGACTTTCCGAGACCTCGGCATCCTCGCCGAGACCGCCGAGGCCCTGGAGGCCGTCGGCATCACCACTCCCTTCCCGATCCAGGAGCTGACCCTCCCGGTCGCCCTCTCCGGCACCGATGTGATCGGCCAGGCCAAGACCGGCACCGGCAAGACCCTCGGCTTCGGCCTGCCCCTCCTGGAGCGGGTCACCGTACCCGCCGACGTGGAGTCCGGCCGGGCCGCCCCCGAGGACCTCACCGACGCCCCGCAGGCCCTCGTCGTCGTCCCCACCCGCGAGCTGTGCACCCAGGTCACCAACGACCTGCTCACCGCGGGCAAGGTGCGCAACGTCCGGGTCCTCGCGATCTACGGCGGCCGCGCCTACGAGCCCCAGGTGGAGGCGCTCAGGAAGGGCGTCGACGTCATCGTCGGCACCCCCGGGCGGCTGCTCGACCTCGCGGGCCAGAAGAAGCTCAACCTCGGCCATGTGAAGAGCCTGGTCCTGGACGAGGCCGACGAGATGCTCGACCTGGGCTTCCTGCCCGACGTCGAGAAGATCATCAACCTGCTGCCGGTGCGCCGCCAGACCATGCTGTTCTCGGCCACCATGCCGGGCGCCGTGATCGGCCTCGCCCGCCGCTACATGTCGCAGCCCACCCACATCCGCGCCACCGCGCCGGACGACGAGGGCGCCACCGTTGCCAACACCGCCCAGCACGTCTTCCGGGCGCACTCGATGGACAAGCCGGAGATGGTCGCCCGGATACTGCAGGCCGAGGGCCGCGGTCTGGCGATGATCTTCTGCCGCACCAAGCGCACCGCCGCCGACATCGCCGAGCAGCTCCAGCGCCGCGGCTTCGCCTCCGGCGCGGTCCACGGCGACCTGGGCCAGGGCGCCCGCGAGCAGGCGCTGCGCGCCTTCCGCAACGGCAAGGTGGACGTGCTCGTCTGCACCGATGTCGCCGCCCGCGGCATCGACGTCGGGGGCGTCACGCACGTCATCAACTACCAGTGCCCGGAGGAGGAGAAGACCTACCTCCACCGCATCGGGCGGACCGGCCGGGCCGGCAAGTCCGGCACCGCGATCACCCTGGTCGACTGGGACGACATCCCGCGCTGGCAGCTCATCAACAAGGCGCTGGACCTGGCCTTCAACGACCCGGTCGAGACCTACTCCACCTCCCCGCACCTCTTCGAGGAGCTGCGCATCCCCGCGGGCACCAAGGGCGTACTGCCCCGCTCCGAGCGGACCCGCGCCGGACTCGGTGCCGAGGAGGTCGAGGACCTCGGCGAGACCGGGGGCCGCGGCCGCGCGCCGCGTACCCAGGAGCGGGAGCGCGAGCGCCCGGCGCGCACCCCGCGCCGCCGTCGCCGCACCCGCGGCGGCCTGGAGGGCAAGGCCAGCGGCACCGCCGAGGCACCGGCCACCGAGGCACCCGCCGCCGAGGAGTCCGGCGAGCCGCGCACCCCCCGCGCCGTCGCCGCCGCACCCGCGCGGGCGCGGCGCCCGAGGCGGCCGCCCCGCAGCAGCCGGAGGCCGCCGCCGTGGCGGCCGTCGAGACCGCCGAGGGCGAGGCCGCCAACCCGCGCCGCCGCCGGACCCGCAAGAGCGCCGAGTCGGCGGCCGAGGCGGCCCCGGCCGCGCAGGCCGCCGAGGTGCCCGCCCAGCAGGACGGCGCGGAGGCCAAGCCCCGGCGCCGCACCCGCGCCAAGGCGTCCGCCGCCGAGGGCGCCGAGCAGCCCGCGGCCACCGCGGAGGGCGAGGCCGCGAAGCCGCGCCGCCGCACCCGCGCCCGTAAGAGCGCGGAGAGCGCCCCGGTCGCCGAGGCGGCCGTGGAGGGCTGAGCCCGCCGCACTCCCGCCGCAGGCGCGCAGACGGTAAGGCGCCGACGCGGTACGGGACTTGAGGCAGCAACCGGACGGCCCGGACCCCGCGAGGGATCCGGGCCGTTCGCGTGCTCCCGGGCGGCCTGGGGAGTTCGCGTGCTCCGGGCGGCCCGGGGCGTTCGCGTGCCCCGGGAGGGCCGGGCCGCTCAGGACTCCGGGGCGGGCAGGACCTCGCCGATCCCCAGGAGGGTCTTGAGGCCGGAGAGCAGCCGGTGCCAGCCGGTGCGCATCGAACTCCGGGACGGTGCTGCCGGGTCCGAAGCCCTCGTGGGTCACGGTGCGTCCGACCCTCTCGCCGAGCTGCTCGGTCCCGAAGGTCACCCGGGACCGCGGCTCGGCCGCCCTCCGCGCCCGCACCTCCTCGCCCATCGAGGCGGACTCGGCGAACTCCGGGGTGAAGGTGTGCCAGGTGCTCGCTCACCGGCTGCCGGGCCAGGTGAGGGCTGCATGTCAAAGGCCGGGGCCCGTACGCCCGCACCGGAGCGCCGGATAGCCTTCGGCGCATGAGCAGGCCCCCGACCTTCGCCCCGCCGCCCCGCGCCCGCGTCTACCGGCTGGAGACCGCCCGCGGCGGCTTCGCCGTGGTCGACTCCCCCGCCGCCACCGAGCGGGTCCGCGGCACGGCCCTGCTGCTGCCCGGCTACACCGGCTCCAAGGAGGACTTCGGCCCGCTGCACGAGATCCTCAACGCGGCCGGGTACCGCACGGTCGCCGTGGACGGCCGCGGCCAGCACGAGTCCGCCGGGCCGAAGGACGACCAATCGGCGTATGCGCAGGCCGAGTTGGCCGCCGATGTGCACGCCCAGGCGGCCGCGCTCGGCACCCCCCTGCACCTGCTCGGGCACTCGCTCGGCGGGCAGATCGCCCGGGCCGCGGTGCTGGACGACCACACGCCCTTCCGCTCCCTGACGCTGATGTCCTCCGGCCCCGCCGAGATCTCGGCCGCGCAGCAGGAGCGGGTGCGGCTGCTCGGCAGTGTGCTCGGCGAGATCGACATGGCCGAGGTCTGGGAGGCCATCCAGGCCTTCGAGCCGCCGGAGGAGGGCGAGCCCGGCGTCGACGAGGGCGTGCTCGACCCGGGCCCCGCGCGGCAGCAGCCCGAGGCCGCCGACCCGGACCGCTTCCGGCGCCGCTGGCTGCTCACCTCACCGGCCCAACTCCTCGCCACCGGAAGGCAGTTGTGCACCGAGCCGGACCGGGTCGGGGAACTCGCCCGGATTCCGCTGCCGCTGCACGTGATCTCCGGCGCCACCGACGGCATCTGGCCGGTGCCGCTCCTGGACGAGATGGCGCTGCGGCTCGGCGCCCGGCGCACGATCGTGCCGGGCGCCGACCACTCCCCCAACACCGACCGGCCGAAGCCGACGGCGACGGCGCTCGCGGCCTTCTGGGACGAGGTGGAGCCGTACGGCGAGCAGGGCTGACCGGCGGCCCTCCGGACGCGGCCTAGGCCTCCTCGCTGCCGGTGGAGCGCCGGGCGACCTCGGCCCGGACCGTCTCGCGCAACTCCTCGGGCGTGAAGCCGAGTTCGCGCAGGATTCCCGCGGCCGGGCTCGCCTCGACGCGGATCAGGCCGAGGAGCGAGTGCTCGGTGCCGACCCGGTCGTGGCCGAGGTCGACCGCGGCGGCGAGGGCCTGCTCGATGGCCTCCTTGCTCTCCGGCCGGAAGGCGATGTGCCCCCGCGGCGCCTTCTTCCCGGCCGGGGGCAGGGCCGCCTCGACAGCCTCGCGGACGCGCCGCTCCGCGCCGGTCTTCGCGAGCAGCACCTCGTACGCCAGGCCCTGCCGTTCGCCGAGCAGGCCGAGCAGGAGGTGTTCGGTGCCGATGAAGTCGTGCTTGTGGGTGCGGGCGGCCTCCTGGGCCAGCACGATGCTGTGCCGGTTGCGTTCGGTGAACCGGTCGAAGGGGGCGGGCGAATGGCGTTGCTGGGCGGCCTGCTTGGACACCCCGATGGCCTCGCCGACCTCGCTCCAGGAGGCACCGGCGCGCTTGGCCCGGCCCACGTAGTGGTCGACGAGCTGGTCACCGAGGTCGGCCAGGGTCTGATTGCGCAGCTGGGCCTCGCTGATGCGGGCCAGGTGGTCGGCGTCGGGGAACTCTTCGTCGAGGCGGGCGATCAGGTCGGCGAGGCTGATGTCGAGGGGACTCATGCGTCAAGCGTAGATTGACGATGAGCGGATCGTCAATCTGTTCTTGACGATGGGCCGCCCTGAGCGCGCGCGTTGCGGCGGCGGGCCAGGAAGAGGACGAGGAAGAGGCCGAGGGCGAGCGCGGCGAGGACCGCGGCCGTCACGAAGGGCCAGAGCGGATAGCCGGGCTCGCGGTAGCCGGGGTCGTTCGGGTGGTGGGCGCAGTCCGCGGTGATGTCGCAGGCCGCCCACTTGCCCGCCTTGAGGAAGAGTCCCGCCACCACGCCCAGTCCGGTGAAGCCCGCCCCGCACATCATCAGCAGCGCGACCAGGAGGTACCAGGCCTTGGCGGGCCGCAGCGGCGGCTGGGGCGGCCACTGGTCCGGCCAGCCCTCCGGTCCCTGCGGCTGCCGGGGCAGCCGGGGCCCCGGGGGCGGGTGGGGCGGCGGGGCGTTCATACGGGCGCGGCCTCTCGGAACGGCGTCGGTGGTGCCCCCATCCTGCGTGCCGGGCGGCACCACCGCCAGAGACGGCCCGGGCGCGGACGGGCCGGGAGCGGGCGACGACCGACCGCCGGGCGGGCATCCACCCGCACGCACGCCCGCCCGCCCAGTACAGCCTCTGCCCGTCCACTCAGTACAACGTCCGCCCGTCCGCTCAGTACAGCGTCCGCCCGTCCACTCAGTACAGCGTCTGTACGTGCTCCCAGAAGCCGTCCCGCAGGACGCGCCGCAGGTCGGACTGGCCGCGCAGCGAATACTGGAGCAGCCCCTCCGCCTCCACCAGGAGGTCCTGGTCCACCGAACCCGGCAGATAGGGATGCCCCGGCAGCAGCTCGGCGAGGGACTCGCGCCCCTTGGCGGCCAGCCAGCGGGCGGCGATCTGGGCCCCGACGAAGCGGACGTCCTCCCGGGTGGGCCGCTGCCCGGTGGGGGTCTCGGGGACGCTCAGGGTGCGGCGGGTGACGTACGGCTTGAAGAAGTCGAGGTCGAAGGTGCGCTGGCTGTCGACCTCCCAGAGCAGCGGCTCGGCCTGGTTGCGCGCGTCCGGGGCCTCGATGCCCCAGAGGTGGACCCGGGCGCCGTAGCCCTGGGCGGCCTCGACCGCCGAGACGAGGTCCTCGTCGCCGCCGATCAGGGCGGCGTCGCTGATGGCGCGGTGCCGGGCCAGGGACTCCAGGTCGCTGCGGATGAGGGAGTCGACGCCCTTCTGCTGGTTGTTGGCGTTGAGGTTGCCGAGGCGGACCTTGACGTCGGGCAGTTCGGCGATCGACTGCTGCTCGGCGGTGTGGATGCGGCGTCGGGCGCCGTCGTACCAGTAGACGCGCAGCAGCCTGCTGTCGGCGAAGAGGGTGCGGGCCTTGTCGATCAGCGCCTCGATGAGCCCTTCCGCGTCGAGGTCGAAGGAGCGCCGGTCCTCGGTCCCCGCGACCAGGCGCCCGGCGGCGGCGTAGACGTACCCCGCGTCCACGAAGATCGCGTGGGTGGAGGGGGTCTTGGCCACCTCGGCGAGCACGCGTTGCAGCAGTTCGTTGGTGCGGTCCAGGCGTGCCGCGAGGGCGGCCTCGTCGACTCGGTTGTCCTCGTTCATCGCGGCCCATTGTCCGGGCGGCGGCGCGGGGTGCACAAGCCGCGAGGGCCGCGATGCTTACGTGTCAGTAATTAGATACGCGAAAATTTTCTTTAGCGTAGGGAATCATTGGGTACTCCAGCCGGTTGTAGGGAGTGTGCGCGAGGCCCCGAGCGGCCTCGCAATCCACTCTTCACGGGCGGGCAACCGCCCCGATCCACCCGCGGGCAGAGAATCGTGCCCGCGGCAGCAGTTCTCCGCCAGGAGGATCACCCGAGGAAGGGAGAAGCCTGTGCGCTTCGAAATCATGCGCCTCGACGACGCCGGTGCCGCGATCGACAGCACCGTCGTGGACGCCGCCTCCGTCAACGGGATCGTGCAGCAGGCCGCCGCCACCGGGCAGCGCCTCTACATCCGGCCCGCCGAAGCGGCCTCGTAATTCCCGTATTCCGCACGGCCGTTACCGAGCACCTTGCTGTTGTCCGTACGCCGTCCCATGCAGCCTGATCGACAGGCAGCCGGTTCGCCGAAGCCCCCGCACGCTCCACGGAGCGGGCGGGGGCTTCGCCCGTGCGGGGTCAGGCGCCGCCCTGGACCACCTGGGTCACGCCGTTGATGATCTGCTGCACGGCGAGCGCCGAGAGCATCATCCCGGCGAGCCGGGTCACCAGGACCACGCCGCCGTCCCGGATGACCCGGATGATCAGCAGCGAGTAGCGCATCACCAGCCAGAGCACGACATGGATCAGCGCGATCGCCGCCCATACGGAGAACTGCGCGTCGAAGCCGTCCGCGTCCTGCACGGCGAGGATCACCGAGACGATCGCCCCGGGCCCGGCGAGCAGCGGCATGCCGAGCGGGACGAGCGCGACATTGACCTCCTTGGTCTGCTTCGGCTCGTCGGTCTTGCCGGTGAGCAGATCGAGGGCGATGAGCAGGAGCAGCAGTCCGCCCGCGATCATCAGGGCGGGCACCGAGACATGCAGGTAGTCGAGGATCTGGTGGCCGAGCAGCCCGAAGACGGCGATCACACCGAAGGCCACGCAGACCGCCTGGAAGGCCATCCGGCGCTGCACCTTGGCGGGCCGCCCCGCGGTCAGCGCGAGGAAGATCGGCGTGATCCCGGGCGGGTCCATGATCACGAAGAGGGTGACGAAGAGAGAGGCGAATACGGCGACATCGAACACGGGACAGCCTTGCGGGAGCGGTGGAGCGGTGGACACAGGGGGCCGGGCACGGGCGGCAGGGGCCGAGGCGTGCCGGGCAGGGCGAACCGGCCGCGGGGTGGCGGCCGGACCGTACGGGAGGCGTCCCGGCGGAGAACCGCCGGGTGGCGGGAGAACCGCCGGGTGGCAGCGGACGGGCGTCAGGGTCCCGCGGTCGACGCGGGGGCGAGGGGCTGAGCGGCCCCAAGTGCCCGCCCGGGCTCAGGAGTTCACGGTTCCGCCGGTGCCGGGGACGGGGAAGGCGCCGGTGGCGCGGCGGGTGATCTCACCGTAGACCTCGGGGTCGGTGGTGAAGTCGCCGAGGGAGCAGGTCTTGCGGCTGCCGTGGTAGTCGCTGGAGCCGGTGGCGAGCAGGCCGAGTTCGGCGGCGAGTCCGTGCAGCCGGGCGCGGGTGGCGGGCTCGTGGTCCATGTGGTCGGCCTCCAGGCCGTCGAGCCCGGCGGCGGCGAGGGCGGCGAGGGACTCCTCGGGGACGGTCCGGCCGCGCTTGACGGCGGCCGGGTGCGCGAAGACGGTCACGCCTCCGGCGGCCTTGACCAGCCGTATCGCCTCGAAGGGGTCCAGCTCGAACTTGTCCACGTAGGCGCGTCCGCCGTCGCCGAGCCACTGCGGGGAGAAGGCGTCCGAGACGGTGTCCACCACGCCGAGTTCGACCAGCGCCTCGGCGAGGTGCGGGCGGCCCACCGAGCCCCGGCCCGCGATCCGCGCGACCTGCTCCCAGGTGACCGGCACACCCAGCTCCCGGAGCTTGGCGATCATGCCCTTGGCGCGCGGCACCCGGTCGTCGCGGACGAGTTCGCGGCGGGCGAGCAGCTCCGGCTCCGCGGGGTCGAAGAGGTAGGCGAGCATGTGCAGGCCCACGCCGTCGAGGCGGCAGGAGAGTTCGGCGCCGGTGACCAGGGTGAGCCCCTCGGGCAGGGCCGCGCGCGCCTCGGCGTGGCCGCGGGTGCTGTCGTGGTCGGTCAGCGCCACCACGTCCAGACCGGCCGCGGCCGCCTTCTGTACGAGTTCGGCCGGGGTGTCCGTGCCGTCCGAGGCGGTGGAGTGGGTGTGCAGGTCGACGCGCACGACGCTCGCTCCAGCTCTGCGGGACGGAAGGGGACGCTCCAGGGTAACGGGGCAGGCACCCCCGCCAGGGCCCTGAGCGGTGTGCGCTCGCGCACTCCCCGGGCACCGCCCGGGCCGGACGCGAGGGACCGGCGCGGGCCGGATGCGGCGCGGTCCGGATGCGGCGCGGTCCGGATGCGGCGCGGTCCGGATGCGGCGCGGGCCCGATGCGGCGCGGTCCCGATGCGGCGCGGCGGGGGCCGAGGGCTCAGGGCGAGAGGATGCGCGGGGTGAGGGCGCCGCAGGGCAGCAGGTCGACCTCGGCGCCGGCCTCGCGCAGATCGGTGAGGACCAGCTCGTCGTACATCAGCAGGCCGGACTGCTCGGGCCAGACGATGGCCCAGACCCACAGGCCCATGGCCTCTCCGGCGAACACGGCCCGGTCGGGCGGGCATTCGGCGATGTGCCACAGCGGGGTGGGCCGCCCGGCGGCAAGGACCTTGGCCTGCGGGGGCTTGCCCACGTCGAGGTGGGCGCCGGGGTCGGGGCCGTCGAGTCCGGCGTAGCGGGCGCCGAGTCCGACCCCGAGTTCCTCGGCGACGAGCACGAGTTCGCCGATGCCGCCGAGCGGCCCGGGGCCCGAGCAGGCCACCGCGGTCGCCCGTCCGCCGCTGCGGTCGTCCCCCGCGTAGGCGACGCCGGTGAACAGCCAGCCCACGGGGAGCGGCCAGGGCATCCAGACCGGCACCTCGGCCCGGTGCACGACCACCCCGAGCGCCTCGACGCTGGGCGGGATCACGGGTTGCAGTGGGTGCACGGCGCCGTGCACATCACATTGCCAGGAATCGGCGAAGAGACCGGGAGCCCGTACCCGGCCACCGCACTTCGGGCAACTGGGTTCGCCCCTCATGCCACCCCACGGTCCTCCCCGGCATCCCTCGCGTCAAGGACGATCACCCGTCCGGAGGCCCGGCCGGGAAGCCCGGATTTAGATGTAGCTTGCATTTATTAGCGTCTCTAACTTAATGTGTGTATAGACCAACCATCACGTCCCGTCCGAGACGGAGGAGCAGCAACATGAGCAGCACAGGAGGTCCCGCGGAAGGGGATGCGTTCGAGGCGGGGGCGGGCGGCATCCTGCGCCAGCCGAAGGCGGTCTGGGCCACCGCGGGCGCGGCGGTCGTCGCCTTCATGGGCATCGGCCTGGTCGACCCGATCCTCCCCTCGATCGCCCAGGGGCTTGAGGCCACACCCGGCGAGGTGTCCCTCCTGTTCACCTCGTACTTCCTGATCACCGCGGTGGCCATGCTGGTGACCGGATTCGTCTCCAGCCGGATCGGCGGCAAGAAGACCCTGCTCGCGGGGCTCGCCCTGGTGGTGGTCTTCGCCGCGCTCGCCGGGACCTCCGGCAGCGTGGACCAGCTCGTCGGCTTCCGGGCCGGCTGGGGGCTCGGCAACGCCCTCTTCGTCTCGACCTCACTGGCGGTGATCGTGGGGGCCGCGGCCGGCGGCAGCGCCGCGGCGATCCTGCTCTACGAGTCGGCGCTCGGCCTCGGCATGGCCTGCGGCCCGCTGCTCGGCGCCGTGCTCGGCAACGCCAGCTGGCGCTACCCCTTCTTCGGCACCGCGGCGCTGATGGCCGTCGGCTTCCTCGCCGTCACCGCCCTGCTCAAGGAGCAGCCGAAGCCCGCGCGGAAGACCTCGCTCCTGGACCCGCTCAAGGCGCTCGGGCACGGCGGTCTCGCCTCCGCGGCGGCTTCGGCGTTCTTCTACAACTACACCTTCTTCACGGTCCTGGCCTTCACGCCCTTCGTCCTGGACATGACCCCGTACAAGTCCGGTGCGGTCTTCTTCGCCTGGGGCGTGCTGCTCGCCGTGTTCTCGGTGCTGGTCGCCCCGCGGCTGCAGCAGCGGCTGGGCTCGCTGAAGGTGCTGGCCGGTTCGCTGGTGCTGCTCGCCGCGGACGTGCTGCTCATCGGCTACGGGAACCACGCCGCCGCCATCGCCGGGACGATCGCCTCCGGCGCCTTCATCGGCGTCAACAACACCGTCTACACGGAGCTGGCCCTCGGCGTCTCCGACGCCCCGCGGCCGGTGGCCAGCGCCGGGTACAACTTCGTGCGCTGGTTCGCCGCCGCGGCGGCCCCCTACTTCGCGCCGAAGATCGAGGAGTGGAGCGACCCGCGGATGCCCTTCGTGGTCGCGGCCGTGACGGCGGTGCTCGGCGCCGCGGTGGTCGCGGTGCGCAGGAAGTCGCTCACCCACGAGGCCGAGGAGCGGGAGACCCGGCACGCCACCGAGGACGGCGTCTCGGTGTTCGCGGGCTGAGCGAGCCGCCGCCCTCGGGACCGGGCGGCTCAGTCCAGCGGTACGGACCTGCGCAGCGGATCGCGCAGGTCCGTTCCGTGCTGCAGCCAGCGCTCCTCCAGGGCGGCGGCGCCGTGCACCCGCTTGAAGGCGGCCTCGTTCGGGGTCAGCGGCAGCACCGGCAGGATCCGCACCGGCTCCATGCCCTCGGCCACCGGCTCCACGTCCTCGACGAGTCCGCCGGGCTCGCCCACCAGGACCGAGGTGAAGGGCGCCCCGGGCCACAGCTCCTCGCCCACGTCGAGGGAGGCGCCGGGGGCCACCACCAGGCCCTCCACCTGGGGCGAGGCGGCGAGCACCGCCAGCGGGCGGAGCACCTTGTCGGTGTCGGCGCGTCCGGCGCGCAGGGAGAGGACCAGCTCCGCGCGGGGGCCCGCGACCGGGTCGGCGAGCGCGGCGGAGGGGTCGGTCATGGGCTGCGCCGACATGCCCAGGGTGGCGTAGCGCACCAGGCCGCCGTCCCGCGGGTCGGTGAAGCGCAGCACCTCGATGCGGTCGGTGCCGAGGAAGGTCACCGCGGCGCGGGCGTCCGGCTCGCCGAGCGCGGTGTGCAGCCGGGCCTCGACCAGGGCAAGTACGTCAGACATGCGGTGAGCCTAGAGGGTGCGTCCGGGGCGCGGTGGAGGGCGGGCGGCGGACCGGAGCACCCGTACGGCGGCCGTCGCGCGCAAAGAGAGCGTCAAGAACCGTGCGTCCAGGGGGCGCAGACGCCCGGGGAGGCCGCCGCGGAGGCGTATGCAAAGGGCAAAGGCGGGCCTTGACACTTCCGCCGGCTGATAGTCTTGACGCGCCGTCGGGGCAGCACAGCAGAGGGCTCCCACCCACTGCCGAGCGAGCCGCGGAGTCGCCTCCGCGCGGACCCCGACCAGACTTCCCCCACGGGGGACCGGCCGGAGGAGGTGGGACTGCAGTGGATCGAAGTCGACCTGCCAGTACCAACCCGCTCTTCCCGCCGCACGGCAAGTAGCTCCCGAGAGCCACCGCCCGCGCGCCGACGCCACGGGCTCCCCCTCGCCCTTCTCCGGCGTGCGACGGAAGAGCAGTTCGTCCCGCCTGCATCACCCGCACGATCCCGTGTGCAACCAGCGCAGCCGCCACCGCGACGATGCGGTGCTCCCCGCTTTGTGGACGTAGCAAACCCTCCCCGCACGAGGGGTCGGAGATCTCCGCAGGACGTCCTCATTCCGGGTGGTTCCGCCCCTCGGGGCCCTGTCGGCGGCGCTTCAGCGAAGGAGCCTGCCCATGTCGATGATCCGTGACCTCCGCGCTGCCGTACGCCCCGCCGCCCGCAAGGACGGCACCCCGTCCGGGGGCTACGACACCACCCGCGACCCCGCCACCCCCTCGGCCGTGGTCGACTGCGCGGTCTACCGCGACGGGCGGCGCGTCACCGGCAGCGAGGGGCTCTCGCCCCATGCGGCGATGCTCCAGGTGCGCAGCGAGGGAGGCTTCGCCTGGATCGGGCTGCACGAGCCCACCGAGGCCGAATTCGCCGGTATCGCCGCCGAGTTCGGGCTGCACCCGCTCGCCGTGGAGGACGCCGTCCACGCCCACCAGCGGCCGAAGCTGGAGCGCTACGACGACACCCTGTTCACCGTCTTCAAGACCATCCACTACGTCGAGCACGCCGAACTCACCGCCTCCAGCGAGATCGTGGCCACCGGCGAGGTCATGTGCTTCACCGGACGGGACTTCTTCCTCACCGTCCGGCACGGCGGCCAGGGCTCGCTGCGCGCCCTGCGCCACCGCCTCCAGGACGACCCGGAACTGCTCGCCAAGGGACCCTCCTCGGTGCTGCACGCCATCGCCGACCACGTGGTGGACGGCTATCTGGCGGTGGCCGACGCGATGCAGGACGACATCGACGAGGTGGAGACCGAGGTCTTCTCCGCGCCCGGCAAGGGCACCTCGCGCGGTGTGGACGCCGGGCGCATCTACCAACTCAAGCGCGAGGTACTGGAGTTCAAGCGGGCCGTGGCCCCGCTCGCGCGCCCCATGCAGCTGCTGAGCGAGCGGCCGATGCGGCTGGTGGACCCGGCGATCCAGAAGTACTTCCGGGACGTCGCCGACCACCTCGCCCGCGTACAGGAGCAGGTGACCGGCTTCGACGAGCTGCTCAACTCGATCCTCCAGGCCAACCTCGCCCAGGCCTCCGTCGCGCAGAACGAGGACATGCGCAAGATCACCTCCTGGGCGGCGATCATCGCGGTGCCCACCATGGTCTGCGGGGTCTACGGCATGAACTTCGACCACATGCCGGAACTGCGCTGGCGCTACGGCTATCCGACCGTGGCCCTGGTCACGGTCGCCATCTGCTTCGCCATCCACCGCACCCTCAAGCGCAACGGCTGGCTGTGAGCCGCGGGCCCTCGGGCCGGTCCGCTGTCGGGCCCGGCGGGCGGCTCACTACCCTGTCCCCATGACACGTGAGCTGCTCGGCCGCGCCCTCGTCGAGGAGGCCACCAAGAAGTCCGGCCTGATCTGGGTACGCGGCACCGGCCCCGCCCGCGGCCTGTGGCACGTCTGGCACGAGGGCGCCGCCCTCCTGGTGGGCGACGGACCCGGCGAGCAGCCGCTGCCCGGGCTCACCGACGGCGGCACCGCCACCGTCACCGTGCGCAGCAAGGACAAGGGCGGGCGCCTGGTCGGCTGGCAGGCCCGGGTGGTGGAGCTGGCCCCGGGGAGCGAGCGGTGGGAGGCCGCGGTCGGCGAGCTGAAGGGCAAGCGGCTGAACGCGCCCGACGGCGAGGCGATGCCCGAGCGCTGGGCCCGCGAGTGCCGCGTCCTGCGCCTGGAACCGGCCGACCCCCCGGCCGAGCCGCCCCCGCTGCCCGACGGCAGCCTCGCCGCCGCTCCCCTGCCGACCACCGCGACCACCCGCCGCCCGATCCCGAAGGCTCTGCCGCGGCTGCTGCTGCGGGGGCGCAAGAAGCGCGGCTAGCGGGCGCCCAGGAGCACCGGGAACGGCTCAGCAGGACCGGCCAGCGGGCCCGACCGCCGTCCCCGGCTCAGGAGTTCGGGAGTTTCGCGCCGTAGTCCACGCGGTCGTCCTCGGGCGGCTCGGCGAGGCGGAACTCCTTGTTCCACTCGGCGAGGCGGATGGTGCCCGCGTTCCCGGCCCGCTCCAGCTCCAGCGGATAGGGCCGGCCCTCCAGGCTGACATCGAGGATGCCGCCCGCGCCGCCGTCCCCGGTGAGCTCGACGGTGCGCACCCCGGAGTTGCGGGCCCGCTCGCCCTTGTCGAGCTTGCCGTGCAGGGTGAGCACCCCGTCGAGCAGCGTCTTCTTGTCGGTGAAGCCGCTGAGCCGGTCGTAGGCGGGGTCGTCCGTCGGCACCCGTACGTACATGCCGCTGAGCTTGCGCGCCGCCGCCGAGTCGTTCTTGCCGTCGCCGCGCCAGAACTGCGCGTCCGCCTTCAGATACATCCGCTCGCCGACCCGCAGCAGCCGGAAGGTGCGGCCCTTGGTGCTCACCGCGCCGGTGCCGCCGTTGTTCTTCAGCCGCATGTCGAGCTTGTACGCGACGCCCTTGCTGACCAGCGTCCCGGAGATGTGCACCGCCCCGGCCGCGTTCGCCGCCGCCTTGTACTTGCGCTGGATCTCCGGCGCCGCCAGCTTGCCCACGCCGTTGGTCCCGGCGTCCGGGTCGTCCGCGCCGCAGGCGACGAGCGTGCCCCCGGCGACCGCGAGCCCGAGACCCGCGCACAGGGCGAGGGCCGGGGTGGCTCGGCTGCTGCGGCGCGGGGGGAAGGGGCTCACTGGTGGCGCTGCCTCTCGTCGAGCGGGACGTACGGTGGCGCGGGCAGCAGGCGGCGGCCGGAACGGAGCCGTGCCGTCCGCTGCGCGCGGCGCTACGGCAGCGTACCGGTGCGCCGCGCGGGCGGTGTCAGGAGTCCTTGTGGACCGCCCGCCAAGGCGGGTGCGACCGCCACGGACTAGCCTGAACTACGCGAACAGCCCAGCGGGCTGCGCGGACGGCACGCGAGGGCGTGCGGCGACCAGGGCGAAGGAGGCGCGGAGATGGCGGCGAGCGCGCCCAGGGTCTTCGTCTCGCATCTCGCGGGCACCGCCGTCTTCGACCCCAACGGCGACCAGGTCGGCCGGGTCCGCGACCTGGTGGCGATGCTGCGCATCCAGGGCGCCCGCACCGGCCCGGACGGCCGCGCCCTGGCCCCCGCCGGACGCCCGCCCCGGCTGCTCGGCCTGGTCGTGGAGCTGGCCACCCGGCGCCGCATCTTCCTGCCCATGACCCGGGTGACCGGCATCGAGTCCGGCCAGGTCATCACCACCGGGGTGCTCAACGTCCAGCGCTTCGAGCAGCGGCCGACCGAGCGGCTCGTCCTCGGCGAACTGCTCGACCGCCGGGTGCGCCTGGTGGAGACCGGCGAGGAGGTCACTGTCCTGGACATCTCGGTGCAGCAGCTGCCGGCCCGCCGGGACTGGGAGATCGACCGGGTCTTCGTCCGCAAGGGCAAGACCGGCGCCTTCCGGCGCAGCAAGGGCGAGGCGCTCACCGTCGAGTGGTCGGCGGTGACCGGCTTCGCCCTGGAGGAGCACGGCCAGGGCGCCGAGAGCCTGCTCGCCACCTTCGAGCAGCTGCGCCCCGCCGACCTCGCCAACGTCCTGCACCACCTCTCCCCCAAGCGCCGGGCCGAGGTCGCCGCCGCCCTCGACGACGAGCGGCTCGCGGACGTCCTGGAGGAGCTGCCCGAGGACGACCAGATCGAGATCCTCGGCAAGCTCAAGGAGGAGCGGGCCGCGGACGTCCTGGAGGCGATGGACCCCGACGACGCCGCCGACCTCCTGGGCGAGCTGCCCGAGGAGGACAAGGAGCGCCTGCTCGCCCTGATGCGGCCCGGGGAGGCAGCCGACGTCCGCCGCCTGATGGCCTACGAGGACCGGACCGCGGGCGGGCTGATGACCACCGAGCCGGTGGTGCTGCGCCCGGACGCCACGGTCGCCGACGCGCTGGCCCGGGTGCGCAACCAGGACCTGTCCCCCGCGCTCGCCGCGCAGGTCTACGTCTGCCGCCCGCCGGACGAGACGCCGACCGGCAAGTTCCTGGGCACCGTGCACTTCCAGCGGCTCCTGCGCGACCCCCCGTACACGCTGGTCAGCTCGCTGATCGACGAGGACCTGCTCTCGCTCTCGCCGGAGACGCCGCTGCCCGCGGTCGCCGGCTTCTTCGCCACCTACGACATGGTGGCCGCCCCGGTGGTCGACGAGAGCGGCTCGCTGCTCGGCACGGTCACGGTGGACGACGTACTGGACCATCTGCTGCCCGGGGACTGGCGCGAGTCGGACTTCGTGACGGAGGAGCCGCTCGGGGAGCTGGACGGGGTGCGCGGTGGTCGCTGAACAGCGCGAGGTGCGGACGGAGAGTGCCCGCGGGCGCATCCGCCTGGACCAGCCGCGGGCCCCGCGCCGCAGGCTGCTGCCGGACTACGACCCGGAGGCCTTCGGGCGGCTCTCCGAGCGCATCGCGCGCTTCCTGGGCACCGGCCGCTTCATCGTCTGGATGACCTTCGTCATCATCGCCTGGGTGGTGTGGAACGTCTCGGCGCCGGAGCGGCTGCGCTTCGACCAGTACCCGTTCATCTTCCTGACCCTGATGCTCTCCCTCCAGGCCTCCTACGCGGCCCCGCTGATCCTGCTCGCGCAGAACCGGCAGGACGACCGGGACCGGGTCAACCTGGAGCAGGACCGCAAGCAGAACGAACGCTCCATCGCGGACACCGAGTACCTCAGCCGGGAGGTGGCGGCGCTGCGGATGGGGCTCGGCGAGGTCGCCACCCGGGACTGGATCCGCAGCGAGCTGGAGGACCTGGTCAAGCAGCTGGCGCGGGAGCTGGACGAGCAGCGTGCCGTATTCCCTGCGGAGGGTGAGGGCGGACGTGATGTAGACGACCGCGCAGGGCCTTTCCGGGGGAGCCGCGAAGGCCCGTAAACTCGGGTTCATGGCTACGGAAGACGCGGTGCGTGAAGCACTGGCGACAGTGAACGACCCGGAGATCCAGCGGCCCATCACCGAGCTGGGGATGGTCAAGTCGGTGGAGATCGGCGCGGACGGCGCTGTCGCGGTCGCCGTGTATCTGACGGTCTCGGGCTGCCCGATGCGCGAGACCATCATCAAGAACGTCACCGACGCGGTCTCCGCGGTCGAGGGCGTCAGCCGGGTCGATGTCTCGCTGGACGTGATGAGCGACGAGCAGCGCAAGGAGCTGGCCTCCGCGCTGCGCGGCGGCCAGACCGAGCGGGAGGTGCCCTTCGCCAAGCCCGGCTCCCTGACCCGGGTCTACGCCGTGGCATCCGGCAAGGGCGGCGTCGGCAAGTCCTCGGTGACGGTGAACCTCGCCGCGGCGATGGCCGCGGACGGGCTGAAGGTCGGCGTGGTCGACGCCGACATCTACGGGCACAGCGTGCCGCGCATGCTCGGCGCGGACGGCCGCCCCACCCAGGTCGAGAACATGATCATGCCGCCCTCGGCGAACGGCGTGAAGGTCATCTCGATCGGCATGTTCACCCCGGGCAACGCCCCCGTCGTCTGGCGCGGCCCGATGCTGCACCGCGCCCTCCAGCAGTTCCTCGCGGACGTCTTCTGGGGCGACCTCGACGTCCTCCTGCTCGACCTGCCGCCCGGCACCGGCGACATCGCCATCTCGGTCGCCCAGCTGGTCCCGAACGCCGAGATCCTGGTGGTCACCACCCCGCAGCAGGCCGCGGCCGAGGTCGCGGAGCGGGCCGGGGCGATCGCGGTGCAGACCCACCAGAAGATCGCCGGCGTGGTCGAGAACATGTCCGGGCTGCCCTGTCCGCACTGCGACGAGATGGTCGACATCTTCGGCACCGGCGGCGGCCAGCTGGTCGCGGACGGCCTCACCAGGACCACCGGCGCCACCGTGCCGGTCCTCGGCTCGATCCCGATCGACGTCCGCCTGCGCGAGGGCGGCGACAACGGCAAGCCGGTCGTGCTGAGCGACCCGGACTCCCCGGCGGGCGCGGCCCTGCGCGGCATCGCGGGCAAGCTCGGCGGCCGCCAGCGCGGCCTGTCGGGCATGTCGCTGGGGCTCACCCCGCGCAACAAGTTCTGACTCCGGCGCACTTCCTGCGCACTTCCGGTGCGCATCTGACGAAGGGGCGGCTCCCAGGGGCCGCCCCTTCGGCGTGCGCGGGGCCGGGTCCCGCGCACCCGGCCGAGCGGACTCAGTCCTCCGCGTACTCCGTCAGGTCCTTGATCACGCAGAAGCCGAGGCCGTAGGCGCTCAGCCCGCGGCCGTAGGCACCGAGGTGGGTGCCGGTGGGCGTGGAGCCCGCGAGGATCCAGCCGTACTCCGTCTCGCGGTAGTGGAAGGGGGAGGGGACGCCGTCCACCGGCAGCGAGAGCTCGGACCAGTCCGGGCCCGCCAGGTCGTCGGCGAGGGTCCAGGCGGTCTCGGCCTGCTGGTCCAGCCAGTCGTCGCGCAGGCTGTGGTCCATCCGCTCCGGCCAGGTCACGCCGAGCAGACCGACCCCGGCCAGCCAGGCGGCCGAGGAGACCGAGGTGGCCTCCAGGGTGCCGGTGCCGTCCGGGCTCTTGCGTACGGGGCTGGCGCCGACCGTGACGACCACCGCGAACCGCTCCCGCTCCCCGCCCCCGCGGCCCTCGGCACGCACCCAGGAGGGGTCGCCGTGCCCGGTGGACCCGTGCTCGACGCTGCCGTCCGCGGCGGTGCCGACCTGCATCAGGCGCCGCGGCCCCGTGAACGCCTCGTCGAGGCCGTACCAGGGGAACGGCGCGAGAAGGTAGCTGTCGAGGGTCCGCAGGGCAGCGGGATTGCGTCTGCCGCCCTCGGGGGCCTCGGCCCGCGTGCTCACCTGCTTCGTGGACTCCATGCCCGGACGCCTCCTCGCTTCTCGTGGCCGTGCACCGGGCCCGCCCCCCTCGGGCGTTCTGAGCGTCCGGTCCACGCACAACTAGGCAGGATAGCCACACGGCATCCGGGAGCCGGGAAATCGCCCCCGCTGTGGGCCGCCCGGGCTACGCGGCCGCACGGACGGCCGCCGGGCACCCGGAGTGGCCGCGCAGCAGGTCAGCGCGGGAATCCGGTCGCCGGGCGGCGGGCTCAGGTGGCGTCGGTGTCGAAGGGCGGGCGGTCGTCGGATCCGGACGCCTCGTCCTTCTTCGTCATGTCGATCCGGCCACCGGAGCCCTTGGGACCCGGGGATTCACCGCCCGGGCTGTTCACCGAGTCGGCGACCTCGGCCATCTCCTTCTTCAGGTCGAAGCCGTTGCGGATCTCCTTGAGCCCCAGCTCATCGCTGTCCAGCTGCTTGCGCAGGAAGGTCTTGGGGTTCAGGTCCTCGAACTCGAAGTCCTTGAAATCCGGCCCGAGTTCGGTGCGGATGTCGTTCTTGGCGCTGTCCGAGAACTCGCGCACCTTGCGTATGAAACGCGACACATCCTGGATCAGCTTGGGCAGCTTGTCCGGACCGAACACGAGCACGGCGAGGACCACGAGCGTGACCAGCTCCAGAGGTCCCAGATCATTGAACATCCTGCGCTCCTTGCGATGCCCTTCGCCCGCCGCTGCCTTCCGTGGTCCGGGCCCGCTCCACGGTACCCGGCCGCCCGGTCAGTTCGGTACTGCCCGAGGCGCCCAGTTCGGTACGGTCCCGACTCCCCCGCGGCCGCGGGCCGGTCCCCGGGGCCGCCGCGGGCCGCCGCCCGGACCTTCGCACCCGGCCGCCGCCCGGCCCGCGCGCGGCGGCTGCCGCACCGGGCGGGCGCGCGCCGCCGGGGGCGCTCACTCGCCGCCCGCGGAGCCGAGCACGAGCGAGACCTCGCGCTCCTTGCCGTCCCGCTCGACCGTCAACTTCAGGCGGTCGCCCGGCCGGTGGGCGCGCACCTTCACGATGAGCGCCTCCCCGGAGTCGACCGACTGCCCGTCCACCGCGGTGATCAGGTCCCCGGAGCGGATGCCCGCCTTGTCGCCTGGCCCGCCGCGGGTGACCGCCGGTCCGCCCTCGGCTCCCTTGGCCGCGACCCGGGCGCCGTCGCCCGCGTACTCCATGTCGAGGGTGACCCCGATCACCGGGTGGGTGGCCTTGCCGGTGTTGATGAGTTCCTCGGCGACCCGCTTGCCCTGGTTGACCGGGATGGCGAAGCCGAGCCCGATCGAGCCGGACTGGCCCTCCCCGCCGGGGCCGCTGCCGCCGTCCGCGGACCGGATCGCGCTGTTGATGCCGATCACCCGGCCCCCGGAGTCGACCAGCGGCCCGCCGGAGTTGCCGGGGTTGATGGGGGCGTCGGTCTGCAGGGCGTCCACATAGCTGACGTCGGTGCCGTCGCCCTTCTCGCCGCCCGCCGTGATGGGCCGCTCCTTGGCGCTGATGATGCCGGAGGTGACCGTGTTGGCCAGGTCGAAGGGGGCGCCGATGGCCACCACCGGATCGCCGACCTGCACCCCGTCGGAGTTGCCGAGCGGCAGCGGCTTCAGCCCGCGGACGCCGCTGACCTTCACCACCGCGAGGTCGTAGCCGCTGTCCCGGCCGACGACCTTGGCCCGGGCCGACTGCCCGCCGCTGAAGGTCACCGTGATCTCGCCGCCCGAACCGGCGGGCTCCACCACGTGGTTGTTGGTCAGGATGTGGCCGCGGCCGTCGAGCACGAAGCCGGTGCCGGTACCGGAGGCGTCGGAGCCGCTCACGTGCAGGGTGACGACCCCGGGCAGCGCCTTCGCCGCGATGCCCGCCACCGAACCCGGCGACCTGTCCTTCGGCCCCTCCCCGGACTGGCTCAGCTCCACGCCGCCGCCGACCCCGCCGTTGCGCTCCAGATACGTGCCCATCGCCCCGCCGACCCCGCCGGACACCAGCGCGATCACCACCGCGCCGAGCACAAGCCCGCGCCGCCTGCGCTTCCTGCGCCCCTCGGCGGTCTCGGCGGCGGCCCCGGTCTGCTGCAGCGGCGCGGCCCAGGGGTCGTACTGCTGCCAGTGCCCACCGGGCTGCTGCGACTGACCGGCGGGCCCGGCGTACGGGGCGGAACCGGTGTGCGGGGCGGCCTGCTGAGGGTGCGCGGACGTCTGGTGAGGGTGCGCGCCCGCCGGGTGGGGATGCGCCGGGGGCATCTGCTGGGTCGGCTCCGCGAGGGGGGCCGGGGTGCCGTACGGAGGTGGAGTGCCCTGGGCCGGGACGCCGTGGGCCGGGGTGCCCTGCGCAGGAATGCCGTGAGCCGGAGTCCCCTGCGCCGGGACACCGTGAGCCGGAGTCCCCTGCGCCGGGACACCGTGGGCCGGAGTCCCCTGCGCCGGGATGCCGTGGGCCGGAGTCCCCTGGGCTCCCGGGGGTATCGGGGTGCCGTGGCCCGGAGTCGCGCCGGGAGGCGGGGTGGCTCCGGGCGGAGGGGTGCCGTGGCGCGCCGTCGCGCCCGGCAGGGGGGTGCCGAGGCCGTCGGTGCGGTGGCCCGGCTGCTCGGGGAGCACCGTGCCGTGGGCCGGGGTGGCCCGGGGGTGCTGGACCGGGGGCGCGGGGGCCCAGGGGCCGGGCTCGCCGTAGGGCGGGGTGCTGTACGGGTCGGGGTCGTGCAGGGGGCGGGGGCGGTCGGCGGGGACCGCGTCCCGGGGTTCCTCGGCGGCGGGGGCCCGTACCGCACCGGTGCCGGAGTCCCCGGCGGCGGGGGGCGTGGTTCCGGGGGTCGCGGTGCCGGGGTCCGGGTGCGCGGCGGCCGGGCCCGTGGAGCCCCTGGCCGCGGTGTCCCGGCTGGTGGAGTCCCCGTCCGTGGGGCCCGTCGCGGCGGTGCCGGTCCCCGCCGGGTCACTCGCCGTGGAGTCCGTACCCGGGGCCGTGACCGGCCCGGGACGGCTCCACCATGCCGCCTTGGTCGGCCTCTGCTCGTCCATCGTCTCCCCAACAGCCGACTCGGGCCCGGCCCGCGGACGACCGCGGCGCCCGCCGCACCTATGCCTTACCGATGCCGCGCTCCGGCTGCTTCCCGGGCGCGACCCGCCCGGGAATTCAACCAGGTTCGCCCGCTGCCGTGCAGGGGCCCCGGTCAGCGCAGCGGCGAGGAGGCGGACGAGGGCGAGGGCTCCGTCATCGCCGTGGCCGATTCGCTGGGGGCCGCGAGCAGCGGGGCCAGCAGGGCGGCCCGGGGCGCGTTGGCGGACCGCAGGAAGGGATGCGGGTCCGCGGTGATCCCGGCCAGGAGCGGGGAGAGCGGGCGCCGGCTCGCCGCGGCCGCGGGCTCCGGGGCCGGTGGGCGCATCCCGGCGGCCAGCAGCGGGGTGAGCGCCTGACCGGCGCCGAGGACCTCGGCGGGCGCGGGCGCCGTGTGCCCGTTCTGGTACTCCTGGCGATGTCCGCGGCCCTCCTGCGCGACCAGCTCGGCGGCGCGCCTGCGGCTGGTGTCGGCGCTCGCCCCGGCCGCGGTGCCCTGGGTGCGCTGCGGGGTCGCATTGCTGCCGGAGCCGCGGACCTCGCCGCCGCCGGCGCCGCCGGTGCCCGCGGAGCTGGCGGAGACACCGCCGAGGGCGATGGCGGCCAGCGAGACCGCCCCGGCCGCGGCGAAGGCGAACCGGCGCCCGCGAC
The DNA here is from genome assembly GCF_025643355.1 of Streptomyces sp. SCSIO ZS0520. NCBI lineage: Bacteria > Bacillati > Actinomycetota > Actinomycetes > Kitasatosporales > Streptomycetaceae > Streptomyces > Streptomyces sp. SCSIO ZS0520. The sequence goes on from NZ_CP092644.1 coordinate 2,397,590, forward strand.
CGCCGACAGGCGCCGCGCGCTCGGCCTCGGCGCGGCCCATGGGGTGGATGCGGAAGCCGCGGTCGGCGGGCGGCAGGACACCGTGGCCCTGGGTGGGCGCGTAGGCGAAGGGCTCCGGGTGCAGGGGGAAGACCCCGCCGCCGAAGCCGTCACGGGGGGTGTCGTCGCCGCCCGCGGGCAGGCCCTGCAGTCTGGCGAGGAAGCTCTCGGTGGGCGGGGGCGGGGCGGCCTGGGCGAAGGCCTTCTTCAGGCTCCGCTGGGCGTCCGCCTCCGCCTTGCATTTGGTACAGGTCGCCAGGTGCGCCAGCACGCGCTCGCGGGCGTCATGGTCCAACTCGCCGTCGATCAGGGCGGCGAGCCGGTCTCCGAGGTGCTGCTCGGCCGGGGTGGGACGTGATCCACTCACGCGGGCGTGCCCCCTCCTCCCAGCGCGGGCACCGGGCTCGGTGCCACCGCGCGACGCTCCGCGCGCGCCTCGGGAGAGCGGTGCTGGAGCGCCTTGCGCAGCTGCGAACGGCCGCGGTGGATACGGCTGCGCACGGTGCCGAGCTTCACGCCGAGGGTGGCCGCGATCTCCTCGTACGACAGGCCCTCGATGTCGCACAGCACCACGGCCGCGCGGAACTCCGGGGCGAGGGTGTCGAGCGCCTGCTGGACGTCGGCGTCGAAGTGGGTGTCGTTGAAGACCTGCTGCGGGGAGGGCTCGCGGCTGGGCAGGCGCTCCGCGGCCTCGTCGCCGAGGGCGTCGAAGCGGATGCGCTGCTTGCGCCGGACCATGTCCAGGAAGAGGTTGGTGGTGATGCGGTGCAACCAGCCCTCGAAGGTGCCCGGGGTGTACGTCGACAGGGAGCGGAAGACCCGGACGAAGACCTCCTGGGTGAGGTCCTCGGCGTCGTGCTGGTTGCCGGTGAGGCGGTAGGCGAGACGGTAGACGCGGCCGCTGTGCGTGCTGACGATCTCCTCCCAGCTGGGCGGAGTCCACGTCTCGGCGTCGGCGGAGAAACCCGCGGTCTGGGCGGTGTCGGTGGTCTGGGCACCCCCCGTGCGCGAGAGGCCGTGCGAGATGGATCGGTCAGCGGTGTCGGTCACAGATCTCGGCTCTCCCGCGGATCCGAGCAAGCGCCTCAGCACTCCCCTTCGATCCCCGGGCTCAGCCGCACCTCCCCTGTCGGCTCTGGTGGTGTCCAGCGGAGCCCCTACCATAGCCACCTCGCCCGTTAGCTCCGGGTAAGTGTCCTTACGCGGATTGCGGTCCCGGCGCGGTGCCAGGATCCGCACGTGTTGTCCGGCCTGATGCATCTGTCCCCCGGCCACTCGGCGACTTCTTTCCCCTCTCCCTCCAAACGCCCGGTCCCATCTGCGGGTTCCCGCCTCCAACGGATACAGTCACGCGCAGGCACGTACCCAGCAATCACCCGCGAACGCACCGCGACCGAGCTGCGGCCAACAGGGACAGGAGAGGGCCATTACCGGCAACCGGCAGACGAGCTGGGCCTTCGCCGACGCCTTCTCGGCCGAGGAGGACGCGCTCCGCTGGGCCCGCGACCGGGCGCGGGAGGCCGGGCTGCGCCCGGTGTCCCCGGGCACCGGCGCCGCGCTGCGGATGCTGGCCGCCACCGCGGCGGCCAAGGCCGTCGTCGAGATCGGCACCGGTACCGGCGTCTCCGGGATCCATCTGCTGCACGGCATGCGCCCCGACGGGGTGCTCACCACCGTGGACACCGAGCCCGAGCGGCAGCAGTTCGCGCGGCAGGCCTTCCGGGCGGCGGGCTTCGCCAGCAACCGGGCCCGGATGATCCCCGGCCGGGCCCTGGACGTACTGCCCCGGCTCACCGACAGCGGGTACGACCTGGTCTTCTGCGATGCCGACCGGACCGAGTACCTCGACTGCCTGGACGAATCGTTGCGCCTGCTGCGGCCCGGTGGACTGGTCTGCTTCGAGGGCGTCTTCGCCGACGGCCGCACCGTGGGCTCGGGCCCCCAGCCCGCCGAGGTGCTCCGCATCCGCGAACTCGCCCGCACCGTACGGGAGAGCCAGGACCTCGTCCCCGCGCTGCTGCCGGTGGGCGACGGCCTGCTCTGCGCGGTCCGGCGCTGAGCCCTCGCCCCAGCGCGCGCCACCGGATTCCGCTTGCGGCGTTCGGAGGGGGCAGAGCGCTGCCCCCGGCGCCTGCGGGCGGCCGGGGGCAGTCAGTCAGGGGGCTCTCGCGTCAGCCGACGACCTTCTTCAGGGCGTCGCCCAGTGCGTCGGCCTCGTCCGGGGTCAGCTCGACGACGAGCCGGCCGCCGCCTTCGAGCGGAACGCGCATGACGATGCCCCGCCCCTCCTTGGTCACCTCGAGCGGGCCGTCACCCGTCCGCGGCTTCATGGCCGCCATGCTCGTTCCCCTTCCTGAAACCAGCTCATCGTCAGCCGAGGGCCCCGTGGAGAGGCGCGCTTCTCCGGCGTCGAACACATTGCTTCCCAGCCATTATCCCGCATGCCAGGACCCGATGACCAACATCGGTCGGCATCGCTTGTGCAACGCGCGCGAGCAAAACCACTCAATTCGCCGAGGGAACTGCCATACTCCGGGCCCCCGCACCCGGCGGCGCCCTCCCCCGCGGGCGGAATTCTTTGACACAGGTCACATGTCGGGCCGCATCCGGGCGTCGGCGATCTCCGACATGCTGTCCGTGGACAGAGACCGAACCGCACTCCGGAGGGGATCCCCACCATGGCCGACACCGTGCTCTACGAGGTGAGCGACGGGCTCGCGACGATCACGCTGAACCGCCCCGAGGCGATGAACGCGCTGAACACCGAGCTGAAGGTCGCCCTCCGGGAGGCGGCGCGGGAGGCGGCCGGCGACACCGCGGTGCGCGCCGTGCTCCTGACCGCGGCGGGCGACCGCGCCTTCTGCGTGGGCCAGGACCTCAAGGAGCATGTGGGCACCCTCTTCGAGGCGCGCGAGTCGGGGGCGGTCGACGGGGTCATGTCGACCGTCAAGGAGCACTACAACCCGATCACCCGGGCGCTTGCCGGGATGCCCAAGCCGCTGGTGGCCGCCGTCAACGGGGTGGCCGCGGGCGCCGGTTTCGGCTTCGCGCTCGCCGCCGACTACCGGATCGTCGCGGACAGCGCGAAGTTCAACACCTCCTTCGCGGGCGTCGCCCTGACCGCCGACTCGGGCCTGTCCTGGACCCTGCCCCGCCTGATCGGCCAGAGCCGCGCCTCGGACCTGCTGCTCTTCCCGCGCAACATCGGCGCCCAGGAGGCGTACGAGCTGGGCATCGCGAACCGGGTCGTCCCGGCCGCCGACCTCGCCGAGGAGGCCCTGACCCTCGCCCGCACCCTGGCCGAGGGCCCGACCGTCGCCTACGCCGCGCTCAAGGAGTCCGTCGCCTACGCCGCCTCGCACACCCTGGAGGAGGCGCTGGAGAAGGAGGACGAGCTGCAGACCCGGGCCGGGTCCTCCGAGGACCACACCATCGCGGTGCAGTCCTTCCTCAACAAGGAGAAGCCCCGCTACCTCGGGCGGTAGGTCCGGTCCGGGGCGCGGGTGTCAGGAACCGGCGGCGCCCCGGGCCACGCAGTCGGCGAGGTGGTCGTCGACGAGGCCGCAGGCCTGCATCAGGGCGTAGGCGGTGGTCGGTCCGACGAAGCGCAGCCCGCGCTTCTTCAGGGCCTTGGACAGGGCCGTCGACTCCTCGGTGATCGCGGGGACCTCGCCGAGGGTGCGCGGGGCGGGCCTCGGGCCGCCGGGGGCGTGCGACCAGATCAGCGCGTCCAGCTCGCCCGCGGGCCAGTCGGCGAGCACCCGGGCGTTGGCGAGGGTGGCGTCGATCTTGGCGCGGTTGCGGATGATGCCGGGGTCGGCGAGCAGCCGCTCCCGGTCGGCCCCGGTGAACTCCGCGACCGCGGCGATCTTGAACTCCGCGAAGGCGGCCCGGAATCCGGGTCGGCGGCGCAGGATGGTGATCCAGGACAGGCCCGACTGGAAGGCCTCCAGGCAGAGGCGTTCGTAGAGGGCGTCGTCCCCGTGGACCGGGCGCCCCCACTCCTCGTCGTGGTAGGCCACGTACTCCTCGGCCGAGAGCGCCCACGGGCAGCGCAGCCCGCCGTCCGCACCGGCCACCGCCGCACCGCTCATCGCGCGGCACCTCGCTCGTCCGTACCGGTTCCGTCCTGTCCGTCGCCCAAGGGGCCGCTCTGCTCTTCCCCGCCGGGGCCGCGCTCCTCCGCGGCGTAGGGGCCGCCCTGGTCCTCACCGAGGGGGCCGCCCTGGTCCTGCGGGAGAGCCCCGTGGCGGTCGGCCCAGGTGGGGACGGGGGCGGGCGGTGCCGCGTGGGCGCCGTGCGGCGGGGTGCCCGGGCCGAAGGGGTCCTCGTCCGGGAGCCGGCGGGCGAACGGGCGGGTGTCGCCCGGCACCTCGCGGTACGCGCCGCCCGCCGCCCCGGGGCCCGGGTGCTCCGGGGCGGGGGCGGGGGGCTCCGGGAGGTGCGGGCGGCCGTTCTCGCGTATGCCCGCGAGGGCGGATTCGAGGCGGGCGATCCGCCCGTCCCGCTCGGCGATCTCGGCGCCGAGGCGGTTCAGGGCGCGGTCCACCTCGGCCATGCGGTAGCCGCGGACCACGATCGGGAAGCGCAGGGCCTCGACATCGCCCGCGACCACCCGGCGGTGCCCGGGCAGCGGGTGGGTGAGGGCGTCGGGGGCGGCCTCGGGCAGCGGGCCGTCCTCGCCGCGGCCCACCACGGCGAGCGTCACCGCGGCGACCACCACGACGAGCGCCGCGACGAGGAAGAGGAACATGACCATTGCTGAGGGCCCCCACGTTCGACTGACCGGGCGTGCGTCACCGGTCGTCCCGCCCACCGCGGGCGGGGAAACCGGCAGGCTCCGATCGTGCCATGCGGCACCGACAGCTAAGGTCGCAGGCGGTCGATCGGCGGCGAACGGCACCCGGCGACGCGGGCCCGGCCCGGCAGGCGAGGCCGAGCGGGCCGATCAAGGACGAGGAGTGCACAGGGGATGCTCAGGCTGGGCAGGCGCGAGTTCGGCAGGCACGAGCCGGTGATCATGGCGATCGTCAACCGGACCCCGGACTCCTTCTACGACCAGGGCGCCACCTTCCAGGACGAGGCGGCCCTCGACCGGGTCGGGCAGGCGGTGGCCGAGGGCGCCGCGATCATCGACATCGGCGGGGTGAAGGCGGGCCCCGGCGAGGAGGTGAGCGCCGAGGAGGAGGCCCGCCGCACGGTCGGCTTCGTGGCGGAGGTCCGCAGGCGCCACCCCGAGGTGGTGATCAGCGTCGACACCTGGCGGCACGAGGTGGGCGAGGCGGTCTGCGAGGCGGGCGCCGACCTGCTCAACGACGCCTGGGGCGGCGTCGACCCGAAGCTCGCCGAGGTCGCGGCGCGGCACGGGGTGGGCCTGGTCTGCACCCACGCGGGCGGCGCCGAGCCGCGCACCCGGCCGCACCGGATCGGCTACCAGGACGTGATGGCGGACATCCTGCGGGTCACCGTGGGGCTCGCCGAGCGCGCCGTGGCCCTCGGCGTACCGCGCGAGTCGGTACTGATCGACCCGGGCCACGACTTCGGCAAGAACACCCGGCACAGCCTGGAGGCCACCCGCCGCCTCGGCGAGATGACCGCGACCGGCTGGCCCGTCCTGGTCTCGCTGTCCAACAAGGACTTCGTCGGCGAGACCCTGGACCGCCCGGTCAAGGAGCGGCTGATCGGCACCCTGGCGACCACCGCCGTCTCCGCCTGGCTCGGCGCGCAGGTCTACCGGGTGCACGAGGTCGCCGAGACCCGCCAGGTCCTCGACATGGTGGCCTCCCTCGCGGGGCACCGGCCGCCCGCGGTGGCCCGCCGGGGCCTGGCCTGAGGCACCGGACAGACCAGGGGGCGCGTACGTCCTGACGTACGCGCCCCTTTGCTTCCGTCCGCCCCCGGGAGGGCGGCGGCGCTCTTCCGGAAGGCAGTGCCTACAGCCCGGTCTCCTTGGTGACCAGGGCGACCGCCTCGTCGACGTCGTCCGTGACGTGGAAGAGCAGCAGATCGCGCTCGGCCGCCTTGCCCTGGGCGATCACGGTGTCCCGGAGCCAGTCGATCAGACCGCCCCAGTACGCCGTGCCGAAGAGGACGATCGGGAACTGGGTGACCTTGCGGGTCTGCACCAGGGTGAGCGCCTCGAAGAACTCGTCGAGGGTGCCCAGCCCGCCGGGCAGCACCACGAAGCCCTGGGCGTACTTCACGAACATCGTCTTGCGGACGAAGAAGTAGCGGAAGTTGACGCCGATGTCGACGTGCGGGTTGAGGCCCTGCTCGAAGGGCAGCTCGATGCCGAGGCCGACCGAGACCCCGCCCGCCTCCCGGGCGCCCTTGTTCGCCGCCTCCATGGCGCCGGGGCCGCCCCCGGTGATCACCGCGAACCCGGCCTGCACCAGCGCCTTGCCGAGCTGCACCCCCGCCTCGTAGTCGGGGCTGTCCACCGGCGTCCGGGCGGAGCCGAACACGCTGATGGCGCTGGGCAGTTCGGCGAGCGCGCCGAAGCCGTCGACGAACTCCGACTGGATCCGCAGCACCCGCCAGGGGTCGGTGTGCACCCAGTCCGAGTCGCCGGTGGTGTCGAGCAGGCGCTGATCCGTGGTGCCCGGCTGGATCTGCTGACGGCGCCGCACCACCGGCCCGAGCCGCCGCTCCTCGGGCGGTCCCTGTGGTTCACGACTCTCCATGAAGATCCCCTTCCGCTGGCCCTTGCCCCTTCAGCCTAGGACGGCCGGGGTTGCGGCACGGGTAACACGGCATGACAGCGGTGGTCGGCCCTGCTCATCCGCCCGCTCACGCCCTGGTCAGGAGGTCAGCCAGGCGCGCAGTTTCTCCTCGCCCGCGAGGATCTTCGCCGTCTCGACGCGTTCGTCCCGCTTGTGCGCCAGATGCGGGTTGCCCGGGCCGAAGTTGACCGCGGGCACGCCGAGCGCGCTGAACCGGGAGACGTCCGTCCAGCCGTACTTGGGCTGCGGGGTCCCGCCGACCGCCTCGGTGAAGGCGGCCGCCGCCGGGTGGGAGAGCCCGGGCAGCGCGGCCCCGCTGTGGTCGGTCACCACGAAGTCGGTCACCCCGCAGTCCGCGAAGACCTCCCGTACGTGGGCGAGCGCCTCGGCCTCGGTGCGGTCGGGCGCGTAGCGGAAGTTGACGGTGACCGTGCAGGCGTCCGGGATGACGTTGCCCGCCACGCCGCCCGAGATGCCGACCGCGTTGAGGCCCTCGCGGTATTCGAGGCCGTCGATCAGGGGGTAGCGGGGCTGGTAGGCGGCGAGCCGCGCCAGGATCGGGGCGGCGGCGTGGATGGCGTTGGAGCCCATCCAGCTGCGGGCGGAGTGGGCGCGTTCACCGCTGGTGTGCAGCTGGACGCGCAGGGTGCCCTGGCAGCCGCCCTCGACCTGCCCGTCGGAGGGTTCCAGGAGCACCGCGAAGTCGCCGGCCAGCCAGTCGGGGTGCGCCTCGGCGACGTGCCCGAGCCCGTTGAGGTGGGCCTCGACCTCCTCGTTGTCGTAGAAGACGAAGGTCAGGTCGCGGTTGGGTTCGGGCACGGTGGCGGCGATCCGCAGCTGGACGGCGACCCCGGACTTCATATCGCAGGTGCCGCAGCCCCACAGGACGCCGTCCTCGTCGAGGCGGGAGGGGACGTTCTCCGCGATCGGCACGGTGTCGACATGGCCCGCGAGGAGGACCCGCTCGGGGCGGCCGAGGAAGGTGCGCGCGACGACGTTGTTGCCGTACCGGTCCACCCGCAGGTGCGGCAGCGTGCGCAGGGCCGCCTCCACCGCGTCGGCGAGCGGTTTCTCCGAGCCGCTCTCGGAGGGGAAGTCGACGAGCTGCGCGGTGAGCCGCGCGGCGTCGAGACGGAGATCGAGTACGTGTGCTTCCTGGGCCATGCGACCGACCCTAGACCAGCCCCCGAGCTGGGCCGCTGCGGCCTCGGGTCCGGACGGAGGGGTGCTGTCGGTGCCCTGAAGTACCTTGGTCGGGTGCCCGAGAAGACCGCTCGCCCCTCCCGCGGCCGGCTGCTGCGCGCCGGTGCGGCCGTGGCGCTGCTGCTCGCCCTCGCGGGTTACTTCGCGGCGCAGTATCTGACCGGCGGCCGGACCGCCCCCCGCTGCCGGGTGGCCTCGGCGGACGGCTCGGGGTACGAGTTCACCGCCGAGCAGGCCACCAACGCCGCGACCGTCTCCGCGGTGGGCGGCGCCCGCGGGATGCCGGAGCGGGCGGTGACCATCGCGCTCGCCACCGCCCTCCAGGAGTCCGGGCTGCGCAACCTCACCTACGGCGACCGGGATTCGCTGGGCCTCTTCCAGCAGCGCCCCTCGCAGGGCTGGGGCTCCAAGAAGCAGGTCATGGACCCGGTGTACGCGGCCGGGAAGTTCTACCAGCACCTCGCCGAGGTGCCGGACTACGCCGCGCTGCCGCTCACCGTCGCCGCGCAGCGCGTCCAGCGCAGCGGCTTCCCCCAGGCGTACGCGAAGCACGAACCGGACGCCGCCCTGCTCGCCGCGGCGCTGACCGGCCGCGCCGCCGGGACCCTCAGCTGCGAGGGCAGGCCCGGCCCCGAGCCCGGGGACCCGGCGAAGGTACGGGCCGCCCTGGAACGCGACTTCGGGCCCGGCGTGCTCTCCGCGGCGGGGGCCGAGGCCTCCGGCTCCCGGGGCGGCGAGGCCCCGCGCACGGTGGCCGTCCCGGTGCCCGGCACCGGCGCCGAGTCCCGGGCGGTCGCGGCGGACCGGCGCGGCTGGGCCCTGGCGCACTGGGCGGTGGCCAACTCCTCCGCCCTGCACATCGACAAGGTGACGTACGCGGGCCGCGAGTGGACCGCCTCGGACGAGGGCCGCAGCCCCTGGCGCAAGGCCGCGGGCGCGGGCGGCCCCGAGGCGGCCAACGGCCGGGAGGGCGCGGACGAGGTGCTGATAGGGGTCACGGAGTAGGCCGGGGAGGAACGCGCAGGAGTCCGGTAGGCATCTCCACCGGGCGTACGCGCGGGAGTCCGGTAAGCGCCTCCACCGGGCGTACGCGCGGGAGTCGGGGTCCGCCCCTCAGTTCAGCAGGCGCCTTCACCGGTCCTCCGGGCGGGAGTTCGCGCCCGCGCCGACCTCCGGCCGACGGCTCCACCCGGTATCCGCGCAGGAGTTCGGCAGGCCACCCCGAGGCGGGAAGCCGGGCGGTGGGGCGCGCGTATTGCCCACTCTTTACGCCGGTGCGCCGCAACCTTCCCGGCGTCCGGGTCGGTAAGCACATCAGGCGCCCGCGCCGCTCGCACTCGCTGCCGGGCCGCGGGCGCGGACACCCCGTCCCCGTTCAGCTAGGAGCACCATGTCTCTCCCCCTGACCCGCCGTATCGCCCGCGTCGCGCTGATCGTGGCCGCGGGCGCGGTGCCCGTCGTGGCCGCCGGGAGCGCCGTCGCCGCCGATCAGCCCGCCCAGGGCGGCGTCAGCCGGACCGACAGCGAGGGCCTTGGCGACTCGGTGGACGGCGCGACCAAGCAGGTGGCCGGAGCCGCGGCCCCGGCCGCCGGACAGGTCGCCGAGAAGGTCGCCCCCGGCACCGGCCCCCTGGTCAGCAGCACCGCGAAGACCGCCACCGACAGCACCCTCGGCAAGGGCCTCCCGCTGGGCTGAGCCCCGGCCACCGCGGTCGACGGGGCAGATGAACCACCCCAGCCCGTAAGGCAGTTGACCGGGCCGGTACGGAAACTGACCGGGCGAGTACGGCAGTTGACCGGCTCGGCACGGAAGCTGACCGTACCCGTACGGCAGTTGACCGGACGGGTACGGCACATCCCTTCGCCGCCGATGCGGACGATGCCCGACGCCGACGCCCAACGCACAACGCACGACGCCCCACGCCACAGCGGTGCGGACCGCCTCTCCGGCAGTCCGCGCCGCTGTGGCGTGTGCGGCGTGCGCGGCTTGTGCGGCTTGTGCGGCTTGTGCGGCTTGTGCGGCTTGTGCGGCTTGTGCGGCGCCTGCGGCCCTACGTCAGGCGGGCCACCGCCGCGGCGATGCGCTCGTCGCTCGCGGTCAGCGCCACCCGGACGAAGTTCTCGCCCGCGGGGCCGTAGAAGTCGCCGGGGGCGACCAGGATGCCCAGGTCGGCGAGGTGGGAGACGGTGTCCCAGCAGGACTCCCCGCGGCCGGCCCACAGATACAGGCTCGCCTCGCTGTGCTCGATGCGGAAGCCGTGGGCGAGGAGCGCGGTGCGCAGGGCGGTGCGGCGGGTGGCGTACCGGCGGCGCTGCTCCTCGACGTGCTGGTCGTCGCCGAGCGCGGCCACCGCGGCGGCCTGCGTGGTGGCGGGGATCATCATCCCGCCGTGCTTGCGGATCTGGAGCAGGTCCCCGAGCAGGGTGCCGTCGCCGAGCACGAAGGCGGCGCGGTATCCGGCGAGGTTGGAGCGCTTGGACAGCGAGTGGACGCTGAGCAGTCCCTCGAAGGAGCCGCCGCTGACCTCCGGGTGCAGGACCGAGACGGGCTCGGCCTCCCAGCCGAGTTCGAGGTAGCACTCGTCGCTGACCACGAGGATGCCGTGCGCGCGGGCCCAGGCCACGATGCGGGCCAGCTCCTCCTCGGGAAGCACCTGGCCGGTCGGGTTCGAGGGCGTGTTCAGCCAGAGCAGGCGCAGGCCCTCGGGGTCCAGGGCGGTCGGATCGTCGTAGGCCTCGTAGGCGGCACCGGCCAGGCGCGCGCCGACCTCGTACGTCGGGTAGGCCAGGCGCGGATAGGCGACGCGGTCACCGGGGCCGAGCCCGAGCTGGGTGGGCAGCCAGGCGACGAACTCCTTGGAGCCGACCACCGGCAGCACGTTCTCGTGGCCCAGGCCCTGGGCGCCGAGCCGGCGGGCGGCCCAGCCGGTGATCGCGTCCCGCAGGGCGGCCGTGCCCCAGACCGTCGGGTAGCCCGGGGAGTCGGCGGCCTCGGTCAGCGCCTGCTGCACCAGCGCGGGCACCGGGTCGACCGGGGTGCCCACGGACAGGTCCACGATGCCGTCCGGGTGGGCGGCGGCCGTGGCCTTGTAGGGCGCGAGCTTGTCCCAGGGGAAGTCGGGCAGCCGCCCGCGGAGGGTGGCGTAGGGGGCTCGGGAGGCGGACACGGCGCTCACTTTCTTCTCCGGTCGCCCCGGGCACGGCACCACGGGGACCGGTCTCGGACCCTGACTTGCAAAACTGACGCGTGGAACTGGCTCGTGGAAATGCCACGGTCCCGTACGGCACGAGCTCCGTACGGGACCGGCTGCGCGTACGCGCCTACTGGTTCTGCGGCGGAAGCTCGGCCACGAAGGGGTGGTCCCGCTCGATGAGGCCCAGCTTGCTGGCGCCTCCCGGGGACCCGAGCTCGTCGAAGAACTCGACGTTCGCCTTGTAGTAGTCCTTCCACTCCTCCGGAGTGTCGTCTTCGTAGAAGATCGCCTCGACCGGGCACACCGGCTCACAGGCTCCGCAGTCGACGCACTCGTCCGGGTGGATGTACAAGGACCTGGAGCCCTCGTAGATGCAGTCGACCGGGCACTCCTCGATGCACGCCTTGTCCTTTACGTCGACACAAGGCTGCGCAATGACGTAAGTCACGCTCTCGTTCCTCCTCGGTAGGGCGCTGGCGGGCTCCACAGGCCCCGCCACCTGGCGCGCGGAAGCGCGGCGTCGTCGATGCCCGCCCCTAGTATCTCCGTTCCCGGCCAAGATCCGAACAGGAGGGGTGGCAACAACTGTGGGATTCGCCACGAGCGGACGGCTCGTCGTCAGGATCACCCGTGCTGATGTGGGAAAACGCGTCTCGGTGCGGTCCCTCAAGGATCTCTCGGAGGGCCCCGAGAGGTTCACCGACACCGTAGGCGTTCTCACTTCGTGGGACGAGGGGGTGCTCCACCTCACGCGCAAGTCCGGGGAGAGTGTCCGTATCGCGGAATCTGCGCTGGTGGCGGGAAAAGTGGTGCCGCCCGCCCCGGCGCGCGGAAGGGGACCGGCCGCTTCCTTCGAGGAACTGTCCCCGGTGCTCGCCCGCGCCTGGCCGCCGGTGGAGCGCGCCCGGCTCGGTGGCTGGGAACTGCGCGCCGCGGGCGGCTTCACCCGCCGCGCCAACTCGGTGCTCCCCTCCGGCGACCCCGGCATACCGGTGGCCGAGGCCCTGGAACACGTCACCCGGTGGTACGCGGAGCGCGGCCTGCCCGCCTATGTGCAGACCGCGACCGGGGCCGAGGGCACCCAGGAACTCCTCTGCGCGACACTGGAGGAGCACGGCTGGCGGCGGGAGGTGAGCGCGCAGGTGCGGATCGGGCGGCTGGCCCCGCTGGACGACCGGGACACCGAGGCGGCGGAGGTGCGCCTGGCACGCGATCCGGACGCTTCCTGGCTGTCCCGCTACCAGCGCTCGGCCGGGGCGGCGGACGAGCGGGAACTCGCGGTGCTGCGCGGCGGCCCCTCGGTCTGGTTCGCGACCGTGCCCGGTGAGCCGGGTGCGGCTCCGGCCGCCATCGGGCGCTGTGTGGTGGACGGCCGCTGGGCCGGTTTCATGGCGGTGGAGGTCGACCCCCGGCTGCGGCGGCGGGGCCTGGGCACCGCGGTGATGACCGTGCTCGCCCGGCGCGCGCTCGACGAGGGCGCCTCGGCCGCCTGGCTCCAGGTCGAGTCCGACAACACGGCCGCCCTCGCCCTCTACGAAGGCCTCGGCTTCCACCTGCACCACAGCTACCACCACTACCGGGCACCGGACGACGAGGACCGCTCCACCTGATCCGTCCCCCCGCCCGGCCAGCCGTCGTCCCACAGGTGCGGCCCCCGGCACCCCGGCACCCCGGCACCCCGGCACCCCGGCACCCCGGCACCCGAGAAACCCACCAACCCAGCAACCCAGCAACCCAGCAACCCACCAGAATCCACCGAGAGGCCAGCGTCATGCACCCGCCCGAGCCCGAGCGCGCCGCCGAACTGCGGGCCCGGTTCGCCGAGGAAGCCCGTGCCGAACGGCCCGATCTGTCGGTGCTCTGCCTGCTCATCGGCGCCGTGGCGGACGGCACCCTCGACGAGCGCGGCATGGACGAGGCGCAGATCGCCCTCGACCGGCTGGCCGGGGAACTGCCGCACCGGCCCGGCGGTCCCGCCGACTGGGCCGAGGCGCTGGCCACCCGCCTCGGCGGCCGGGAGGGTTTCCGCGGCAGCGGCCCCGACTACGAACTCCTCGACTCCTCCCTCCTGCACCACGTGCTCCGGCGCCGCAAGGGCCTGCCGATCCTGCTCTCCGTGGTCTGGCTGGAGGTCGCCCGGCGCGCGGGCGGGCAGGTGTACGGGGTGGCGCTGCCGGGCCACTTCGTGGTCGGCTTCGGCAGGCCGCCGGGCCCCGGGGACACCGGGACCGGGGAGCAGGTGCTCGCCGACCCCTTCGACGGCGGCCGGGTGCTCACCCGGGGCGAGGCCGGGCTCCTGGTGGCCGGGGCGACCGGCGAGCCGCTGGACCCGTCGATGCTGGCCCCCGCCGACCCGCGGGACCTGGTGCTGCGGATCCTCAACAACATCCGCGCCTGGGCGGCAGCCCACCCCGAGCACGCCGACGTCGCCCTGTGGGCCCTCGAACTGAGCCTGCTGCTGCCCTCCCACCCCGCCAACCTGCGCTACGAACGCGCCCGACTCCTGGTCCGCCGCGGCGACTTCCTCACCGGCGCCCGGGAGATGGACGCCTACGCCGAGGTGGTCGAGGCGGTCGACGAGGAGGCTGCGGCGAAGGTCCGCCGAGAGGCACGGGCCGCCCGGGCGCTGCTCAACTGACCAGGCGAGTCGGGCGGTTGCAGCCGTACGGGTCGTGCGGCTGCCGGTGCCTTGCTCAACTCGGCGCTGCGGCTGACAAGTTCGGTACGCCCGCTCGACTGAACCTGCTCAACTGCCCCTCTCCGCAGGCCGGTCCGGCGTCCGTCTCACAGCCAGCCCTTCTCTCGGGCGGTGCGGACCGCCTCGGCCCGGTTGCGTACCGCGAGCTTCTGGATCGCGGTGGAGAGGTAGTTGCGCACCGTGCCCGGGGAGAGGTGCAGGGTACGGGCGAGTTCGGCGTTGGTGGCGCCGTCGGCCGCGGCGCGCAGGACCTCGCGCTCCCGGGCGGTCAGCGGGTCGGCGCCTTCGGCCAGGGCCGCCGCCGCGAGGGTGGGGTCGATGACGCGCTCCCCGGCGAGCACCTTGCGTACGGCGGCGGCGAGTTCGGCCGCGGGGGCGTCCTTGACCAGGAAGGCGGCGGCGCCCGACTCCATCGCGCGGCGCAGATAGCCGGGGCGGCCGAAGGTGGTGAGGACCAGGACGTGCACCTCGGGCAGCTCGGCGCGGAGCTGGGCCGCGGCGTCCAGGCCGGTCATGCCGGGCATCTCGATGTCGAGCAGTGCCACGTCCACCCGGTGGGCACAGGCCGCCGCCAGGACCTCGTCGCCGCGGGCGGCCTGGGCGACGACCTCGATATCGGGTTCGAGGCCGAGCAGGGCGGCGAGCGCCTCGCGGACCATGGACTGGTCCTCGGCGAGGAGGACCCGGATCGTGCGGCTCATGGGAGGTCTCCGGCTCGGGCCTGCTCGGGTGGGGCTTGGCGGGATCCTATGCGGGCGGCGACGCCTCGGTCGCGGGCGGCGCCGCCGCGACGGCCGGACCGCGGGCCGCTCCCCCGCTCCCGTAACCTCAGTCCCCCACCGGAACCCGCGCCACCACCCGGAAGCCGCGCCCCTTCCCGGGCCCGGCCGCCAGGGTGCCGCCGACCGCGTCCAAGCGTTCGCGCAGGCCGGTGAGTCCGTTGCCGGGGGCAGCGGTCTCCGGGGCCGGGAAGGGCGCGGTCGCGCCCTCGCCGTCGTCCCGCACGGTCAGCTCCGCGCGGGGGCCGTCGAGGGTCTCCCGGCGGAGCAGTTCCACGGTGCAGTGCCGGGCGCCGCTGTGCCGTACGACATTGGTCACCGCCTCCCGCAGCACCCAGGCGAGCGCGGCCTCGGCCTCCTCGCCCAGGCCCTCGGGCGGCGGTCCCGGCGGCATCGTGGCGGTGATCCCGGCGGCTCTCAAGGTGCCCGGGACCAGGGCGAGTTCGGCCGCGAGGCGGGGGCGCCGGTAGCCGGTGACCGCCTCCCGTACATCGGCCAGGGCCTGGCGGCCGACCTGCTGGATGTCGGCGACCTCCTTGGCGGCGCCCTCGGGGTGGGCGGGCAGCATGCGGCCGGCCAGTTCGCTCTTGAGGGTGATCAGGGAGAGGGAGTGGCCGAGCAGGTCGTGCAGGTCGCGGGCGAGCCGCAGCCGCTCCTCGCTGGCGGCGAGCTGGGCGACGGTGGCCCGGGCCTCGCGCAGTTCGACCGTGGTGCGGATCAGCTGGCGTACGCCGGTCAGCGCGAAGCCGCCGAGCAGGGCGGGCACCACCAGGGACAGGTCCCAGCCCTGACCGAGCGGCAGCCCCAGGAGCACCATGTAGAGCGTGGTCAGCGGGATGAGCCAGCGCGCGAGGGGGAGCGGGAGGGTGGAGCCGACGGCCACCGACACGTACACGAACAGGACCAGCCAGGGCGCGCCGAGGCCGAGGGTGAGCGCGGTGGCCCAGAGCGCGAGGAAGGCGAGGCCCGAGCCGACCAGCCGCCGCTCCAGCGGATGCCCGGTGTGCCGGAAGACCAGCACCAGATAGGCGACGACGAAGAGGGCGAGGCCGAGCCAGCCGTAGACCCGCCCGGCGGTCGGGTGCGAGCCGTCGAGCAGGTCGTGCACCGGCGCGCTCAGGAAGGCCAGCCAGATGCCGATCCACAGCAGCTTGCGCAGGGCTTCGCGGCGGCCCCGGGGCGGGCGGCCGATGCCGGGGGTGTCCGCGGTGGCCGCGGGCGGCTCGGAGAGTACGTTCACGTCTTCAGTGTGTCCTTCCGGTACAGCCAGGCCGCCCCGGCCACGAAGAGCGCGAAGGAGAGGGCGAGGACGGCGAGGTCGCGCGGTGCGGGGGCCTCGCCGAGGACCAGGGAGCGGCCGAGCCCGGCGTAGGCGTGGGTGGGCACCCAGTCGGCGATCCGCCGGAGCCAGCCGGGGAAGGTGGCGGTGGGCATCCACAGTCCGCCGAGGACCGAGAGGCCGAAGTAGACCAGCATGCTGACCGGGCGGACCGTGTCGCCGGTGGCGAGGTAGCCGATCGCCACGCCGAGGGCGGCGAAGCAGAGGCTGCCCGCCCACAGGGCCGCGGTCAGCGCGAGCCACTGCCAGGCCGCGAGGCGTACGTCCTTGGTGGCGGCGGCGACCAGGAAGACGACCAGGATGGCGGGCAGGCTCACCGCGGTGGCGCTCGCGGACTTGGCGAGGACATAGCCGCGGCCGGGCAGCGGGGTCAGCCGCAGCTGGCGCACCCAGCCGCTCTCGCGCTCCTTGGCGATGCGCTCGCTGTTGCCGAGCAGTACGGCGGTCAGGGCGCCGAAGGAGGCCATCGAGACCATCATGAAGGCGGACAGGTCCAGTCGGCTGCCCGCGGCCTTGGTCCCCGCACCGGCGCCGCCCGCGATCAGCAGGAACAGGCCGGCCGGGTAGAGCATCGAGAAGAACAGGAACTTGCGGTTGCGCAGGGCCCGGACGACTTCGAGCCGGATCAGTCCGCGCGCGGCCAGGAGGCTGTTCATGCCTGCCTCGCCTCCTCGGCGGTGGTGAGCGCGAGGAAGGCCTGCTCCAGGCCGAGGCCGCGCACTTCGAGGTTGCGGGGGCGAAGGCCGGTGCCGTAGAGGGCGTACACGGTGGCGTCGGCGTCGGTGGAGCGCAGCCGTACGGTCGGGCCGTGCACCTCGATCCCGGCGAGGAACGGCAGTGCGCGCAGCCGCTGTTCGGCCGCGGCGGCGCGCTCCGGGCCGCCCTCGGCGCCGGTCAGCTCGGCGAGGTCGAAGGAGATCCGGCGGGCGCCCGCGCGTGCCTTGATCTCGGCGGCGGTGCCGTCGGCGAGGAGGCGCCCGCGGTGCAGGACGAGGACCCGGTCGGCGACCGCGTCGGCCTCTTCGAGGTAGTGGGTGGCGAAGAGCACCGTACGCCCGGACTCGGCCTGCTGGCGTACGGTCGCCCAGAAGGCGCCGCGGGCCGAGACGTCCATGCCGGTGGTGGGCTCGTCCAGGACGAGGAGGTCGTTCGCCCCGGCGGTCGCGAGTGCGAAGCGCACCCTTTGCCGCTGCCCGCCGGAGAGCTTGTCGACCCGGCGGTCGGCGAGCCGGTCGAGGCCCGCCCCGGCGAGCACCTCGGCCGGCGGGTGCGGCTTCGGGTGCAACTGGCAGGCGAGCCGGACCAGTTCGGCGACGGTGACCTCGCCCATCAGCCCGCCGCTCTGCAGTACGGCGCCGACCCGGCCCGCGACGATCGCCTCCCGCGGCTCGGCACCGAAGAGCCGGACGCTGCCGCGGTCCGGGCCGCGCAGTCCGAGCAGCAGGTCGAGGGTGGTGGACTTGCCCGCCCCGTTGGGTCCGAGCAGGGCCACGGTCTGACCCGGGTACAGGTCGAGGCTGAGCCCGTCCACGGCGCGGACCTCGCCGAAGTGCTTCGCCACCGCCTCCAGGCGCACCACCGGGGTGCGCGCGGCGGGCTGGGATGTCGTCGTCATAGGGCCATCGTGGCCGGGCCGGGGGCGGCCGCGGCAGTGTCGCCGGTCGTGGGTGCGGCATGACAGATGTCATGCCGCACGGCGGGCGGGCGGCCTCCCCCTCTCGGCAACCGAGCCCGCCCACCCACCAGTTGACGCGCTCCCCGCCGCCTCGCCCCCCTTCCGGCAGGAGCCCTGCGCGGCCTGCGCGATGTCTTGACACCCATTTTGGTCTGGACCAATGTGTGGGCACCGTCTCGTCCCCCACACTGGAGGCAGCCGTGCCCCACGCCCCTCGCCCCCACCGCAGATCGTGGCTGCGCACCGCGGCACTGCCGCTGGCCCTCGCGCTCACCGGAGTGCTCGCCGCGCAGGCCACCGCGGCCCCGGACGCCCCGGCCCCCGCCGCCGCCGCCGCGAAGGACCTGCCCGAACACGCCCTGGTCGGCTATCTGCACAGCAGCTTCGCCAACGGCTCCGGCTACACCCGGCTCGCGGACGTCCCCGACTCCTGGGACATCATCGACCTCGCCTTCGGCGAACCGACCTCCCCCACCTCCGGTGACATCCGCTTCGAGCTCTGCCCCCAGGCGGAGTGCCCCGGGGTCGAGTCCGAGGAGGAGTTCAAGGCGGCCGTTGCGGAGAAGCAGGCCCAGGGCAAGAAGGTCCAGCTGTCCATCGGCGGCCAGAACGGGCAGGTGCGCCTCACCACCGAGGAGGCCCGGGACACCTTCGTCTCCTCCGTCTCCGCGATCATCGACCGCTACGGCCTGGACGGCCTGGACATCGACTTCGAGGGCAACTCCCTCTCCCTGGACGAGGGCGACACCGACTTCAAGAACCCCACCACACCGGTGATCGTCAACCTCATCTCGGCCGTCAAGTCCCTGAAGGCGAAGTACGGCGAGGACTTCACCCTCACCATGGCCCCCGAGACCTTCTTCGTCCAGCTCGGCTACCAGCGCTACGGACCGGGCACCTCCCAGGGCGACCCGCGCGCCGGCGCCTACCTCCCCGTGCTGCACGCCTTGCGGGACGACCTCACGCTGCTGCACGTCCAGGACTACAACTCGGGCCCGATCATGGGGCTCGACGACCAGTACCACCAGATGGGCGGCGCCGACTTCCACATCGCGATGACGGACATGCTGCTCACCGGCTTCCCGGTCGGCGGCGACACCGGCAACGTCTTCCCGGCGCTCCCGCCCGAGAAGGTCGCCATCGGCCTGCCCGCCAGCACCGAGGCGGGCAACGGGCACACCCCGCCCGCCGAGGTGAACAAGGCCCTGGACTGCCTCACCAAGGGCGGCGACTGCGGCGGCTACCAGCCGCACGGCAGCTGGCCCGCGCTGCGCGGACTGATGGCCTGGTCCGTCAACTGGGACCTCTTCCACCAGGGCGAGTTCGCGAAGAACTTCGACGGCTACTTCGGCGGCTGACCCCTCGGAAAAGGGGTGTGCCGGTGCCCGTACGGCACCGGCACACCCCTTTCCGTACGCGCTAGTTGGGCTCGGTCGGGATGGTGACGAGCCGCTCGGCGGGGGTGGCGCCGCGCAGCGCCCTGCCGAGGGCGGAGGCCACGTCCTGCGGGGAGACCGGCTTCTTGCTGCCGTCGCCCTTGGTGATCGTGACGCCCTCGAAGGCGCTGCCGTAGAGCCCCTCCAGGGCCTTGAGGTCGTAGTACTCGGTCAGCTTCCCGTCGACCGCGCGGACCGAGAGAAACTTGAAGATCGAGCGCTCCGGGCTGAAGGAGACGGTGTGCGCGGCGTCCGTCTGCACGGTGACCAGTCCGGACATCGCGGGCTTCCCGAAGGACTTCATCATCCGGTCCACCTCGGCGTCGGGCACCTTGGGCGTACGGGTGGTGGTCGGCAGCTTGACCGTGCCCGCGGAGCCCTTCTCCACCTGGGTGCGGTAGGCCTCCTCCACGGCGGTGACCGCGGCGTCGACGTCGATGCCCTTGCCGGGCTTGCCGTAGACGGCGGTGGCCTTGCCGGGGGTGAACTTGATGGTGCCCTCGGTCGCCGAACCGGCACCGCCCGCGGCGCGCTCCAGGGCGACCCGCAGCTTCTCCTCGTCCACCGGCATCACCGGTTCGACGACGCGTTCGCCGCCGAAGAGCGAGCCGATCACCGAGACCGGGTTGTAGTCGCTGCCCGAGGCCCCGCGCACGGTGGCGTCGGTGTCCAGCGCCAGACCGGCCTGGTCGGGGCGGAGTTCGACGTTCTCCCCGTCCACCGAGAGCCGGAGCGGCTTGGTGGTACGGCTGCCGAGCGCGCCGTCCAGCTTCTGCACCGCGTCGTCCCGGGTGCCGCCGCCGATGTCGACGCCGAGCACGGTCGTCCCGGAGGGCACGTCGGAGTGGTTGAGCAGCAGGCCCGCGCCGTAGGCGATTCCGGCGGCGCCGACCACGGCGACGCACAGCAGGACGAGCTTGCTGCGGCCCTTCTTCTTGGGCGGCCGGGAGGCGGGGACGTTCTCCTGTACGGGTTCCGGGAGCCGCGGTTCGGACTGCGGGGCGGGACCGTCCTGGCCGCCGCCGGGCGGGAAGGGCCCCTGGGGTCCGGCGGGCGGCACCACCGGGATGCCGCTGTTGAGCGTGTGCCCGGAGACATTGCCTTCGGGGCGCCCGGGCTCCGGGCCCGGCTGCTGCGGGGTGAGGACGGCGGTGTCGTCGCCCAACGGCCGCGCGGGGCCGGGACCTCCGGGGCCACCGGGACCTCCGGGCAGCCGCACCTCGGGCCCGTCGTCGCCGAGCGGTCCTTCGCCGGTGACCGGGCCGCCGGTGGGTCCCGCGGGACCGCCCTCGGGGCCGAAGAACGGGAGGTCGCCGCGGTGCGCCTCGCCCTCGGGGCCGCCCGCGGACATCCGGGGCCCGCCGAGCGGTCCGGGGACCTCGTAGCCGCCGGTCCCGCCGGTGCCGAAGTCGCCGGGGGCGGCGAACTCGCCGGTGTCGGAGGGGTTCGCGCCCTCCCCCGGCACGGGGAAGCCGCCGGTGTCGCCGACCGCGGGGAAGCTCGCGGTGTCACCCGGGCCGGGGAAACCGCCGGTGTCGCCCGGGGCGGGGAAACCGCCGGTGTCGCCCGGGGCGGGGAAGCCGCCGGTGTCCTGCTCGCCGGGGCCGGGCCCGCCGGAGCCGTAGCCGGCGGAGGCCTCGGCGGTGGGGATGCCCGAACCGGCCGGGAAACCACCGGTGTCCGGCTCGCCGGGGGCGCTCCGGGCGCCGGGCACGCCCTGTGCCGCGCCGTCCGGGCTCGCCGCGCCACCACGCGCGGCCTTGCGGGGCGCGAACCAGTCGCTCGTGCGCTCCTTGGCGGCGGTCACCGGCTCGGCGGGCGCGGGCCCCGACTTGGGGCGCTTCGGCCTCACCGGAAGGGGTGAACTCGGCGCGGCCGCCTGCTGCGGGGCGTCCGTGCCGGGCCGACTCCCCCCGGGCTCCGCCTCGTCGGTGCTCTCGGTGACCGGAGTGCGCACCACGACCGGCGGAATCGGCCGCGAACCCGGGATGTTGATCCGGATCCGCGTGGTCAGCGTCGTCTCGGTCTTGCGGTCCTCGGTCGGCGTGCCGGAGGCCTCGGCCCCGGTGCTCTCCTCGGGTGCCTCGTCCTCCGCGGGCCCGTACGGCTGTGTCCCCGAGGGGTACGCGGTCGGCCCGCGGCCCTGGGCTCCGGAGGACGAAGTGTCAGTTTCACGACTCAAGGCAGGTTCTCCCGGTTGGCTCCGCCGCCCGTCTCGACCTGTGGCGGGTTGCTCGGCGGCGCGCACCACCATACTGGCCACCCCGGCGGCGAAACCTGGGACGGCTGGGGAAATCCTGCGCAGACACGGGGGGACGTGCTAGGCCATACCAGGAGTCATTTCCCAAGTCGGGCACCCGAGGCGGCCCCCGGTCCGGCCCCCGGGAGGGTGGCACAGATCACAGCGACGACCAGCCCGCCGAGCAGGAAGAGATAGGTGCCGGTGGTCGCGGCGAAGACGAAGTCGCCCTCCGGGCGGGTGGCGGTGAGCAGTACGACCGCGACCAGCCAGCCCGCCGCGGGCGAACCCGCCCCGGCCCGCGCCCGCATGGCGATCGCCCCGCCCAGGAAGAGCCCGCCCGCGCCGAGCAGCGCGAGCAGCAGCCCGCCGGGGAACCAGGCCGCCTGCACCAGCGACCCCGCGGCGCCGACGACCGCGCCGAGGACGAGCAGCAGGACGTGGGCCGCCACCCGCCCGGGCCTGAGCGGCTGTGTGAGGAACATCCCGCTCCCGGGGGCGGGTGCCGCGTTGCGCCGGTCCGTCGTACTCATCGTCTGGCCGCCTTTCGTGTCCGGGCCAGACTGCCACGAGAGCGCGCCCGCCTTCACGTCGAGGCCCGCGGGCGCACACCCGCTCCCCCCTCGGCGCCCGCGCGGGCGCACACTCCCCGCCCGTGCGCCCGCGTGCGTGCCCGCGGGCGGGCACCTCCGCACGCGGGCACGTACGCGGGGGTGGTACGTATCCCGGGCGACCGGGTGCGGTCACGGGCAGCCGGTCGGGCGAGGAGGCGATCCCGCAGTCGGGCGGTCGGGCAACCGGGCAGCCAGGCGGCCAGGCGGTCAGGCGACCCCGGCGAAGAGGTCCGTCTCCGGGGTGCCCTCGGCCCGGCCGCGGACGAGCTCGTAGAACTCGACGGGGAAGAGCGGCTGGGCGAGCTTGTTGGAGAGCGCGAACCAGACGCCCTCGACCTCGACCTGGGTGGCGTGCGCGGCCATCGCGGCGGCCTTGGCGCCCGCGTACGCGCGCCCGTCGATCACCGTGGTGACGGCGTCGTCGTCGCAGAGTCCGGGTACGTCCTCGACCGCGGCGGCGGCCGGGAAGGGGAGCCCCGGCAGGGCGGCCGGCAGCGGGGCGAAGGCCTCCTCGGCGGCCTTGCGGGGCAGCCGGTTCCAGTAGATCTTACCGATGCCGTGCGGTTCACCGAGGTCGCGGCGGAAGGCGCGTTCGGCGGCCAGGTCCGCGGCGCGCATGGCGACCCGGTGCGCCTGGATGTGGTCGGGGTGGCCGTAGCCGCCGTCCGGGTCGTAGGTGACGAGCACCTGGGGGCGCACGTCGCGGATGACCTCCACGAGATGCGCGGCGGCCTCGTCGAGGTCGGCCCCCCAGAAGGCCCCGGGGCGCCGGTTCTGCTCGGCGCCGCGCATCCCGGAGTCGCGGTAGCGGCCCTCGCCGCCGAGGAAGCGGTGGTCCCGTACGCCCAACTCGCGCATGGCGGCGGCGAGTTCGCCGACGCGATGCGGACCGAGCCGGTCCTCGGAACCCGCGGCGAGGGAGGCGAGCCCCGGCGGGATCACCTCGCCCTCCTCGCCGAGGGTGCAGGTCACCAGGGTGACGAGGGCGCCCTCGGCCGCGTACTTGGCCATGGTGGCGCCGTTGTTGATCGACTCGTCGTCGGGGTGCGCGTGGACGAGCAGCAGCCGGCGCGCGGGAAGTTCGGTCATGGCGGCCACCCTACGAGCGGCCGCCGACCCTCACCGCGTACTCACGCCCGGAGGCGGAGCGCGGCGCCTACAGCTTGATGTCGCCGATCATCCCGGCGACGTTGGTGGTGATGTCGTCGATGGTCGGCGCCACGGAGGAGCTGGCCAGGTAGAAACCGAGCAGCACACAGACCAGGGCGTGCCCGCCCTTGAGCCCTGATTTCTTCACCAGCAGGAAGACGATGACCGCCAGCAGCACCACCGCCGAAATCGAGAGTGCCACGGCGGTTCACCTCCAAAGTCCTTGTGTGTCAACGGAGTTGCCGCCCGGGAGGACCCGTTCGGCGAGATGGATCATAACTTTCCGCGCAGGTGCATGGATCGGAACAGGTCCGGTGCACGGCAGCACGATGGGGGCGCATGCCGTGTCGGCCCCGTCCAGCTTTCGGGTGCCGTCGCTCATGGAGATCTCCTAGGCTCGGAGGATGACCTCAGCTCCGCAGCCGGTTCCGCCGACTTTTCCTCGTCAGCATGCCCGTACCCTGCGTTTCTCACTCGGGGCGCCCCGGGCCTTCACGGTGGCTCCGGACGGCGGCCATGTCGCCTTCCTCCGCTCCCGGTCCGGCACCGACCGGGCCCAGTTGCTCTGGGTCGTGGACACCGCGACCGGTGAGGAGCGCATCGCCGCCGATCCGGTGGCGCTGCTCGGCACCGCGGCCGAGGAGCTCTCCGCCGAGGAGCGTGCGCGCCGGGAGCGCAGCCGCGAGTCGAGCGCCGGGATCGTCGGCTACGCCACCGACGCCGCCGCCGAGATCGCCGCCTTCGCGCTCTCCGGTCGCCTCTTCGTGGCGGAGCTGCGCGCCGGTACGGCCCGTGAACTCCCCGCCCCGGGACCGGTGATCGACCCGCGCCCCTCCCCGGACGGCAGGCACGTGGCCTACGTCAGCGGCGGCGCCCTGCGGGTGGCCCCGCTCACCGGCGCCGAGGACGCCCCCGCCGACCGGGCGCTCGCCGAGCCGGAGGCGGAGCAAGTCACCCACGGGCTCGCGGAGTTCATCGCCGCCGAGGAGATGGGGCGCACCCGGGGCTTCTGGTGGTCCCCCGACTCCACCCGGCTGCTGGTCGCCCGGGTCGACGAGTCCCCGGTACAGCGCTGGTGGATCGCCGACCCCGCGCACCCGGACAAGGAGCCGGTGAGCGTGCGCTACCCGGCGGCCGGCACCCCCAACGCCGAGGTCCGCCTCTTCGTCACTGGACTGGACGGCAGCCGCACCGAGGTGGACTGGGACCGCGGGCGCTACCCGTATCTCGCCCGGGTGCACTGGTCGGCGGCCGGAGCGCCGCTGCTCCTGGTCCAGGCCCGTGACCAGCGCAGTCAACTGCACCTGGCGGTGGACCCGGACGGGGGTTCGACCCGG
This sequence comes from Streptomyces sp. SCSIO ZS0520, assembly GCF_025643355.1. NCBI lineage: Bacteria > Bacillati > Actinomycetota > Actinomycetes > Kitasatosporales > Streptomycetaceae > Streptomyces > Streptomyces sp. SCSIO ZS0520. The sequence goes on from NZ_CP092644.1 coordinate 2,422,014, forward strand.
ATGGTGCACGCGGACGAGGACGCGGATTGGCTGGAATTGCTCCCCGGGGTGCCCTGCTGGTCCCCGAGCGGGCAGTTGGTCCGGATCGCGGACGAGGGCGGGGCGCGGGTGCTCACCGTCGGCGAACGCGCCCTGACCGGCGCCCAGTTGCACGTGCGCGCGGTGCTCGACGTCGGCGCGGACGACGTACTGGTGAGCGCCTCGGCAGGCGAGGAGGCACCGGAGCCGGAGATCGGCGAGGTGCACGTCTACCGGGTCAGCGAACTCGGCGTGGAGCGCCTCTCCCAGGAGCCGGGGGTGCACTCGGCGGTGCGCTCCGGCGCGGTCACCGTCCTTGTCTCGGCGCGGCTCGCGGAGCCCGGCGCCGAGGTGCGGATCCTGCGGGACGGCAAGCGCACGGCGGGCATCTCCTCGTACCCGGACCGTCCGGTGCTCAGCCCGCGGGTGCGGCTGCTGCACGCCGGCGCGCGGAAGATCCCGTGCGCCGTGCTGCTGCCCTCCGACTACCGCGAGGGCGACGGACCGCTGCCGGTGCTGCTCGATCCCTACGGCGGTCCGCACGGCCAGCGCGTCCAGGCGGCGCACAACGCCTATCTGACCTCCCAGTGGTTCGCCGACCAGGGCTTCGCGGTGCTGGTCGCGGACGGCCGGGGCACCCCGGGCCGCAACCCCGCCTGGGAGAAGTCGGTCCGCGACCGGCTCGCGGAGGTGGTGCTCCAGGACCAGGTGGACGCGCTGCACGCGCTGGCCGGGGAGTTCCCCTTCGACCTGGGGCGGGTGGCGATCCGCGGCTGGTCCTTCGGCGGCTATCTGGCGGGCCTGGCCGCGCTCCGGCGCCCCGATGTCTTCCACGCCGCGGTGGTCGGCGCCCCGGTCACCGATCTGCGCCTGTACGACACCCACTACCAGGAGCGCTACCTCGGCGACCCCGGCGAGCAGCCCGAGGTGTACACCGCCAACTCGCTCATCGGCGACGAGGGCCTGGTCGGCGCCGCCGCGGAGCACTGCCCGATGATGATCGTGCACGGTCTCGCCGACGACAACGTGGTGGTCGCGCACAGCCTGCGGCTCTCCTCCGCGCTGCTCGCCCAGGGCCGCCCGCACGAGGTGCTGCCGCTCTCCGGGGTCACCCACATGACCCCGCAGGAGCAGGTGGCGGAGAACCTGCTCCTCCTCCAAGTGGACTTCCTCAAGCGGTCCTTGGGCGGCAGGGCGTAGTCCGTATCCGGTAGCCGCCGCTCTGTCGACGGCCGTATCCGCGACCGTACGAAAGGCGACCGGCCGGGGCGTGATCACGCCCCGGCCGGTCTACGGCACCCGCACGGCCGTACACCCAGCAGCGTGGACGGCGGGTATATCGGAGCCGCGACGCGGCGGTTGCACCCGTGTTAAGGGATACGGCCGCCGCCCTCACCCTCGGCGCCGCCCTCCTCGGTGCCGCCCTCCTCGGCGCCCCCTGTGCCCCCTGTGCCCCCCGTGCCTCCGGTGTCCGCGGCGTCCCCCGTGCTCTCGGCATCCCGCGGCACGATCTGCCGCTCCTCCGCGAAGTGGCAGGCCGAGTCGTGCGCGGCCGGGCCCCTGACATCGCGGAACTCGGCGGGCACCGCGAGCGCCGGGACCTCCAGGGCGCAGCGCTCCTGGGCCTTCCAGCAGCGGGTGCGGAAGCGGCAGCCGGAGGGCGGATGGGCGGGCGAGGGCACGTCCCCGGAGAGCAGGATGCGCGCCCGGGCCTCCCGCATCCCCGGGTCGGGCACCGGCACCGCGGAGAGCAGCGCCTGGGTGTACGGATGCGTGGGGTGCTCGTAGATCTCGGTGTCGGTGCCGGTCTCGACGATGCGGCCGAGGTACATCACGGCCACCCGCTCGGAGATGTGGCGCACGATGGACAGGTCGTGGGCGATGAAGACGTAGGAGAGGTCGAATTCGTCCTGGAGGCGTTCCATCAGGTTGATGACCTGGGCCTGTACGGAGACGTCGAGGGCGGAGACCGGTTCGTCGGCGACGATGATCTCCGGGCGCAGGGCGAGCCCGCGGGCGATGCCGATGCGCTGGCGCTGGCCGCCGGAGAACTGGTGCGGATAGCGGTTCAGGTACTCCGGGTTGAGGCCGACCACGTCGAGGAGTTCGCGCACCCGCCGGCGCCGGGAGCCCTTGGGCGCCGCCTCGGGGTGGATCTCGTAGGGCTCGCCGATGATGTCGCCGACCGTCATCCGGGGGTTGAGCGAGGTGTAGGGGTCCTGGAAGACCATCTGGATGTTGCGGCGGACCGCCCTGAGGGCACGGCCGGAGAGCTTGGTGACGTCCTCGCCCTTGTAGCGGATGGTGCCTCGGGTGGGCTCCTCCAGGTGGACCAGCATCCGGGCGACGGTGGACTTGCCGCAGCCCGATTCGCCGACGATGCCGAGGGTCTCGCCGTGCCCGAGGTCGAAGTCGACCCCGTCCACCGCCTTGACCGCGCCGATCTGGCGCTTGAAGAGGATGCCCTGGGTCAGCGGGAAGTGCTTGACCAGTCCGCGGACTTCGAGGATCGGCTCCCGGTCGGGCCCGCTGCGCCGGGCGCCCCGGTCGGCCTCGACGGGGACCTTGTCGAGGAGGTCCCCGGCGGTGGCGCCGGTGGCCGGGGCGCTCTCGCGGGGGTGCGCGTCACCGTGCGGCGTCATCGAGGGTCTCCTTCCAGAAGTGGCAGGCGCTGCCCCGCTCGGCGGAGACCCGGTGCAGCGGCGGCTCCTCGCGGACGCAGACCTCCTGGGCCCTCGGGCAGCGCGGGTGGAAGGCGCAGCCGGGCGGGATGTGCATGAGGTTCGGCGGCAGCCCCTTGATCGCGTAGAGCTCCTGCCCCTTCTGGTCGAGGCGGGGGATCGATTCGAGCAGGCCCTTGGTGTACGGGTGGGCGGGCGCCCGGTAGATGTCGTGGACCGGGGCGGACTCGACGATGCGGCCCGCGTACATCACCGCGATGCGGTCGGCGACGTCGGCGACCACCCCGAGGTCGTGGGTGATGAGGATGAGGCCCATCCGCAGCTCGCGCTGGAGTTCGGCGAGGAGTTCCATCACCTGGGCCTGCACGGTGACGTCGAGGGCGGTGGTCGGCTCGTCCGCGATGATCAGCGCGGGTTCCAGGGCGAGCGCCATGGCGATCATGATCCGCTGGCGCATGCCGCCGGAGAACTGGTGCGGGTACTGCCGTACGCGCTCCTTGGCCGCCGGGATGCGCACCCGGTCCATCAGCTCGACGGCGCGGGCCCGGGCGTCCTTCTTCGACATGCCGCGGTGCACCACGAACATCTCGCCGAGCTGGTCGCCCACGGTCAGCACCGGGTTGAGCGAGGAGAGCGCGTCCTGGAAGATCATCGCCATCTGCGCGCCGCGCACCGTACGCCGCTTCTTCTCCGGCATGGTCAGCAGGTTCTCGCCCTGGAAGAGGATCTCGCCGCCGGTGATGCGCCCGGGCGGGCTGTCCAGGATGCCCATCACGGCCTGCGCGGTCACCGACTTGCCGGAGCCGGACTCGCCGAGCACCGCGAGCGTCTCGCCCTTGTCGACCGCGTAGCTGACGCCGTTGACGGCCCGCGAGATCCCCTCCCGCATCCGGAACTGCACCTGCAGATCGCGTACTTCCAGCAGCATGGCCCGCTCCTCAGCGCAGCTTGGGGTCGAGGGCGTCGCGCACCGCGTCGCCGAGCATGATGAAGGCGAGCACGGTGATCGCGAGCGCGCCGGCGGGCCAGAGCAGGGCGTGCGGGGCGGTACGGATGATCTGGGAGGCCGAGGAGATGTCGATGCCCCAGCTGACGGTCGGCGGCTTCAGCCCGACACCGAGGTAGGAGAGCGTGGCCTCCAGGGCGATGTACGTGCCGAGCGCGATGGTCGCCACCACGATGACCGGGGCGACGGCGTTCGGGGTGATGTGCCGCAGCAGCATCCGGGAGTTGGAGGCGCCGAGCGCCCGCGCCGCCTGGACGTAGTCGTTCTGCTTGGCGGTGATCACCGCGCCGCGGGCGATGCGGGAGATCTGCGGCCAGCCGAGCAGCACGATGAAGCCGATCACGGGCCAGACCGTCGAGCTGGTCACCACCGAGAGCAGCACCAGGCCGCCGAGGACCACCGGGATGGCGAAGAAGATGTCGGTGACCCGGGAGAGGATCGCGTCCCAGAAGCCGCCGAAGAACCCGGCGAGCCCGCCGAGCACCGAGCCGAGGAGGGCGACCCCGAGGGTGGCGCAGACGCCGACGGTCACCGAGGCGCGGGCCCCGTAGACGGTACGGGTGTACACATCGCAGCCCTGGCCGTCGAAGCCGAAGGGGTGGCCGGGCGCCGAGCCCTTCTGCGCGTTGGCGAGGTCGCAGTCGAGGGGGTCGCGGGAAGCGATCAGCGAGGGCCACAGCGAGATGACGACCAGGAAGAGGATGATCAGCGCCGAGATCAGGAAGACCGGGTTGCGGCGCAGGTCCCGCCAGGCGTCCGACCACAGGCTGCGCGGCTTGGCCTCCGGGCCGGTGCCGTCGTGGCCGGGTCCCTTCTCCAGTGAGGCGCCCTCCTCGGCGGCCAGGTCCATGGCGCCGCCCATGCCGGTGGGCGCCATCGCGGAGTCCTCGGGCGCGCCGCCCGCCGGTCCGTGTTCAGACATAGCGGATCCTCGGGTCGAGTACGGCGTACAGGAGGTCCACGAGCAGATTCGCCACCAGGAAGACCAGGACCAGGACGGTCACGAAGCCGACCACGGTCTGGGTGTTCTGCCGCAGGATGCCCTGGTAGAGCTGGTAGCCGACGCCGTGGATGTTGAAGATGCGCTCGGTGACGATGGCCCCGCCCATCAGGGCGCCGATGTCGGTGCCGATGAAGGTGACCACCGGGATCAGCGAGTTGCGCAGCAGGTGCCGGACGACCACCCGGCGGCGGGGCACCCCCTTGGCGATGGCGGTGCGGATGTAGTCCGCGCGGCGGTTCTCGGCGATCGAGGTGCGGGTGAGGCGGGTGACGTAGGCCAGGGAGAGGGAGGCGAGCACCAGGCCGGGGACGAGCAGTTCGGAGAACTCGGCGTCGGTGGAGACGGCCGGTTTGATCCAGCCCCATTTGACGCCGAGCAGGAGTTGCAGCAGGAGCCCGGTGACGAAGGTCGGGATGGAGATCACCACCAGGGTGGCGAGCAGCACCCCGGTGTCCACCGGCCGGCCGCGGCGCAGCCCGGTGACCACGCCGAGGGTGATCCCGACGACCAGCTCGAAGAGGATCGCGACCAGGGTCAGCCGGGCGGTGATCGGCCAGGAGTCCGCCATCAGCTCGGTGACCTGCTGCCCGTTGAAGGCGGTGCCGAGGTCGCCGGTGAAGACGTTGCCCATGTACGTCAGGTATTGCTGCCAGACCGGCTTGTCGAGCCCGAACTCCTTGCGCAGCTGGGCGGCGGTCGCCGGATCGCACTGCCGGTCGCCGCAGAGTCCCGCGATGGGGTCGCCCATCACGTTGACCATGAGGAAGATCAGCAGGGTGGCGCCGATGAAGACCGGGATCATCTGCAGCAGGCGCCGGATCACATAACGTCCCATGAGGGCTCCGGTTTTGGTGGCCGCGGCTGTCGGTTCTCGGGGCCGCGGAGGTGGCCGCGGCCCGGCGCGGGTGGGCGCCGGGCCGGGGGCCGCCGGGGGTCAGCCGACCTTGATCTCGTTGTAGACCGGCACGCTGAACGGGTTGAGGGCGACGTTGGAGACCCGGTCCGAGAAGCCCGCGCTGCCGTTCTGGTACCAGAGCGGGATGGCGGCCATGTTGTCCCGTACGACCTCTTCGGCCTGCTGGAACTTCTTCACCGCGGCGGCGGTGTCGGACTCGGCGTTGGCCTCGTTGACGAGCTTGTCGAACTCCTTGTTGGACCACTTGCCGTCGTTGGAGGAGGCGTTGGTGTAGTACAGCGGCTGCAGGAAGTTCTGGATCAGCGGGTAGTCCATCTGCCAGCCCGCCCGGAAGGGGCCGTCCATCTTCTGCTGCGAGGTCTTGTTGCGGAAGTCGGCGAAGGTGCCGGTCGGGTTGCCGACGCAGGCCTTGGACTGGCCGAGCGCCTTGTTGATGCTGTTGCAGACCGCGTCGACCCAGTCCTTGTGGCTGCCGGTGTCGGCGTTGTAGCCGATCTTGACCTGGCCGCCGGGGAGTCCGCCGCCCTCCTTGACCAGCTTCCTGGCCTCGGCGGGCTTGTAGTCGCAGGCGTCCCCGCACAGGCCGGGCTTGTAGCCGCCGTCCTCGCCGAGCACCGGGGAGGTCCAGTCGGTGGCCGGGGTGCGGGTCTTCTGGAAGATGGTCTCGGTGATCTGCTTGCGGTTGATCGCCATCGACAGGCCCTTGCGGAGCTTGGCGCCCTTGGCGTCGTCCGGCCAGTCCTTGTCGTAGAAGGGGAAGGCCAGGGTCTGGATGATGCCCGCGGGGGTGTTCAGGTACCGGTCGCCGAGGTCGGCCCGGACATTGCGCAGCTGGGCCGCGGGCACGTCGTCGACGAGGTCGAGGTTGCCCGCCGTCAGGTCGGTGTAGGCGGTGTTGTTGTCGGTGTAGACCTTGAGGTCCACGCCGTTGTTCTGCGCCTTGTCCGAGCCCGGGTACTTCGCCCACTTGCGCAGCGACATCTGCGAGCCCTTGCGGTAGGACCGCACGGTGTACGGGCCGTTGCCGACCGGCTTCTTCACCCAGGCCGCGTGGTTCTTGAAGAAGGCCTGCGGCAGCGGGGCGAAGGCGGCGTAGCCGAGGGTCTCCGGCCAGGTGGAGAACTTCTGGTTGAGCTTGACGGTGAAGGTGCGCGGCCCGGTCGCCTTGAGCCCGGAGAGGGTGTCGGCGCTCTGCTTGCCGGACTCCGGGTGCACCTTCTCGTAGCCCTCGATATAGCCGAAGAAGTACGCGTTCTTCTGGTTGTTCTTCAGGCTGGCGCCGTAGTTCCAGGCGTCGACGAAGGACTTCGCGGTGACCTTCTCGCCGTTGGAGAAGGTCCAGCCGTCCTTGACGGTGACCGTGAAGGTGGTCGAGTCCTTGGTCGCGAACTTCTCCGCGAGCATGTCCTCGGCCTTGCCCGTCTTCGGGTTGTAGCGCTTGAGCCCCCGGAAGATCATGTCCATGACCTTGCCGCCCTGCACCTCGTTGGTGTTGGCGGGCTCCAGCGGATTCTGCGGGTCACCCCAGGAGGACCGCACCACACCGTCCCCGCCGCCCCCTCCCCCGCCGCCGCCACTGTCATCACCGCCACCACAGGCGGTCGCGGCGAGCGCGACAGCCACCGCACCCGCGGCCCACTTGGCGTGACTCGCTCCACGCATGGAGTGCCTCCTCGGAAGTCCCACTGCTGCTTAGGGCAAATATTGCGGTACGTCAGCTTTCGCGCATTCCCGGGCGGTCCGGATGGGCGGTGGGGGGACCCGGGCGGCCCCCAGCGGGCCCGGCTCCGAGAAGGGGGTGGCCCGCTCCGGACGACGGCGCCGGAGCCCTCGTCCAGGACGGAGAGAGGGAGGGCGGAGGTGGTCGCGCGCGAGGAAGGCGAGGAAGGCGCAGGGCTGCGTCGGCTCGTTCGGAGGGGGAACGGGGTGGCGGAGTTCTCGTATTCCGGCCACTTGCTCACGGCAACGGTCGCGCCGGGGTAAGGGGAGAAGACCTGCGTGCACACGGAAATGTGTTCCGGAGTGCACATCCGGGCAATGGCCGGAACCCAGCGCATTAGCCAAGTGGAAATCGTGCCACCTGCAATAAATACCCTTCCCGCACAGGAAATTGTCAGTCACGTCACGCCCGGCGAACGGGCGCACTTCCCGGGTAACCAGCGAGTTACTGTGAAGCATGCGATTCGGGGTGCTGGGCCCATTGGAGGTGCGGACCGATCTGGGGCGGCCGGTTCGGGTCCCCGAGGTCAAGGTCCGCACCCTGCTCGCCGGTCTGCTCGCCCATCAGGGGCATGTGGTCTCCGCCGACCGGCTGATCGAGGCGCTGTGGGGCGGGGCCGCCCTGCCCGCCAATCCGACCGCCTCCCTCCAGGCGAAGGTCTCCCAGCTGCGGCGCGCCCTGGAGGACGCCGAGCCCGGCGCGCGCGAACTCGTCCAGCACCGGCCCCCCGGCTACGTCCTGCGCGCCCCGGACGAGGCGGTGGACGCCGGCCAGTTCCGCGCGCTGCTGGCCCGCTCGCGTACGGCCGCCGACCCGCGCGGCAAGGCGGCGGTGCTCGCGGACGCGCTGGCGCTGTGGCGGGGGCCCGCCTTCGCCGACTTCACCCGGGACTCCTTCGTACGGACCGCCGTGGCGAGCCTCGACGAGGCGCGGCTCACCGCGATCGAGGAGCACGCGGAGGCCCGGCTCGAACTCGGCGAGCACAGCCTGGTGGTGGAGGAGCTCACCCCGGTGGTGACCGCGCACCCGCTGCGCGAACGGCTGCGCAGAGCGCAGATGCACGCCCTGCACCGGGCCGGGCGCTCCGTCGAGGCGCTGGACAGCTACACCGATCTGCGCCGCCGGCTCCGCGAGGAACTGGGCCTGGTGCCCGGCGCCGCGATCGACGCCCTGCAGCAGGCCATCCTGAGGCAGGATCCCGGGCTCCAGGACAGCGCGCCCGCCCCCGAACCGGCGGTCCGCGCCCGTACCAACCTCCCCGATCCGGTGAACCCCCTGGTCGGCCGGGAGCAGGCGCTCGCCGACGGCAGGCGGCTCATCCGGCCGCACCGGCTGGTCACCCTCACCGGCGCCGGCGGGGTGGGCAAGACTCGGCTCGCGCTCGCCGTGGCGGGCGGGCTGACCGCCGAATTCCCCGACGGCGTCTGGCTGGTGGAGCTGGCGGGGGCGGGCTCGGCGGACGATCCGGTCACCGCCGAGGACCTCGCGCGGCGGGTGATGACGGTCCTCGGCATCCGCGAGGAGTCCGAGGGCGCCGGTCCGGTCGCCTCCTTACAGGGCCCGGCCGAGCGGCTGGCGCAGACCGTCGCCCCGCGCAGGCTGCTCCTGGTGCTCGACAACTGCGAGCACGTGGTGGACGCGGTGGCCGGGCTCGTCGACCGGCTGCTCGCGAGCGGCCGCGGGGTGAAGGTCCTGGCGACCAGTCAGGAGCCGCTGCGGGTCAGCGGCGAGACGGTCTGGGCGGTGCCGCCGCTCGAACTCCCCGACCGGGACGAACCGGCCCACCTGGAGCGCTCCAGCGCCGTGCAGCTGTTCGTGGCCCGCGCCGCGGCGGCCGACCCCTCCTTCGTCCTGGACGCCGAGTCCGCCCCCAGCGTGGCGGCCGTCTGCCGCCGCCTCGACGGCATCCCGCTCGCCCTGGAACTGGCGGCGACCCGGGTGCGCGCCCTCGGCGTCCACGAACTGCTCGCCCGCCTCGACGACCGCTTCCAGATCCTCAACAGCGGCTACCGCGGCGCCCCGCCGCGCCAGCAGACCCTCCAGGCCACCATCGACTGGAGCTGGAGCCTGCTCGGCCCGCAGGAGCAGGTGGTGCTCCGCCGTCTCGCGGTGCACGCCGAGGGCTGCGCGCTGACCGCCGCCGAGGAGCTCTCCGCGGGCGGCGGGGTGCCCCGCGCGGAGGTCGTCGACATCCTGGCCCGGCTGGTGGACCGCTCGCTGGTGGTCCGCTCCGACGGGCCGACGGTGGCCCGCTTCCGGCTCCTGGAATCCGTATGGGTGTACGCGCAGCGCAGGCTCCAGGAGTCGGGGGAGGCCGAGGAGATCGCCGCCTGCCACGCCCGGTACTACACGGAGCTGGCCGAACGCGCCCGCCCGCGGCTGCACGGACCCGGACAGCAGAACCGGCTGCGCCTGCTCGCCGCGGAGGCGGCCAACTTCCGGCAGGCCCTGGAGACCGCCAAGCGCACCGGCGCCGCCCCGCTCGCCCTGCGGATCGTCAACGCCCTCGCCTGGTACTGGTTCTTGAGCGGGCAGCTCGGCGAGGCCTGCCGCTTCCTGGCCTGCGCGCTGGAGACCGAGGGACCGGCTCCGGCCGTCGCCACGGCCGAGGCGGCGACCTGGGGCGAGGGCTTCCGGCTGCTGCTCGGCGAGGGCGAACCGGACGAGGAGTGCGACCGGGCGGGCCGCACCGGCTCCGCGGAGCGCACGGTGGGGCGGGCCAGGGCGGAGTGGTTCCTCGGCTTCGCCCAGTGGGAGGTCGGCAACTCGGCGGCGAGCGAGGAGCATGTGAACCGCGCCCTGCTCGACTTCCGCGCCCTGCAGGACCCCTGGGGGGTGGCCGCCGCGCTGAACAGCAGGGCCGCCCTCGCCATGGCGCGCGGGGATCTGGCGGCGCTGCGGGACAACGCCCTGGAGGCGCGGGCCCAGTTCGACCGACTCGGCGACGTCTGGGGGCAGTTGAAGGCGGCCGAGGCGCTGGGCGTGCACGCCGAGATCACCGCGGACTACGAGCGGGCCGCCGCCCTGCACCGGGAGGGCCTGCGGATGGCGCAGTCCCTGGAGCTCTGGTCGGAGGTCTCCCGCCAGCTGTCCGGTCTCGGCCGGATCGCCCTGCTGTCGGGGCGGCACGCGGCGGCGGAGGAGTTCCACCGGCGGGCGCTGCGTCTCGCCGTGGAGCAGGGGAACCAGCCCGCGGCGCAGATGGCCGAGCTGGGCCTGGCCCTCGGCGCCCGCCGCCAGGGTGAACTGGAGACCGCCGAGACCCATCTGACGCCCTGGCGCGAGTGGAACGCCAGCCGCGGAGCCAGCAACGGGCTCGCGCTGGTGCTGGCCGAACTCGGCTTCGCCGCCGAGCTGCGCGGGGACGCGGACGCCGCGCTCACCCTGCACCGCGAGGGCCTGACCGCCGCCCTGGCCACCGAGGACGCGCGGGCGGTGGCCCTGGCCCTGGAGGGACTCGCGGGCGCCCACGCCCTGGCCGGACGGCCGCGGCGCGCGGCCCGCCTGCTCGGCACCGCCTCCTCGACCCGGGCGCGGGCCGGGGCGCCGCTGCCCCCGGCGGAGCGCCGGGACGTCGAGCGGATCGGCGCCCGCGCCGAGGCGGAGCTGGGCGCGGTCTACGCCGCCGAGTTCGCCGCGGGCGCGGCGGTGGACCATCTCACCGCCGCGCGCGCCGAACAGGAGCCCTCCGCCGCTCTGGTCGAGGAGGGGGCGGGAGCGGCGCGGGCACCTCGGCCGAGGTGAGCCCGCGCCCGTCCCGCGGGGGGATCAGGCCGCCGACTCGTCGGTCCAGATGCGGCTGCTCAGGTCGGTGCCGCGCAGCACCTGGACGCGCCAGGGCTCGATGCGCAGCACGTCGTACTTGGGGTCCTCGGGGCCCCCGCGCCAGAAGTTGAGCGGGTTGTAGCCGACGCCCGCGGGGCTGCCCTTGCGGTAGAGGTCCCAGGAGTAGCGCTTGGTCTCCGGGTCGTCGACCCAGCGCGAGACGCTGTCGACGAACACGGCGTTCTGGTTGGGGCTCCAGTACGAATAGGTGGTGTGCGGATTGTTCGCGAGGTGCGCCACCTTGACCGGGGTCTTGTACGCCGCGAGCCAGCCGACCGGCTTTCCGTCGACCGTCTCCCAGATGGGCAGCAGCACGCGTGCGCGGGGACGGTTCTTCTTGTCCACGGTGATCATCGTGCAGTAGACGATCTCCTGAATGTACTGGACGAACTTGTCCTCGATCTCGGCGAATGTTCTCACTTTTGCAGCAGCCATCGCGATACCTCGAAAATCAGGTGGATAAAAAGGCGCACTTCCTGCCCGCGCGCTCCAGCATGCCTCACGGTTTCCCCGTTCAGAAGAAGGCACTTTGAAGTCACCGACTCACTGCGGAGAAACCGCGAGGCACGCCCCGGCGGCCCGGCTGCTCACTCCTGCCAGGCACCGTCCGCGGCGGCGGACTTCGCGAAGTCGGCGAAATCGCGCGGCGGGCGGCCGAGAATCCGCTCGACCGTCGGGGTGGTGGCGGTGTTGCGGTTGTCCCGGATCTGGGCGACCAGGTCGGCCACGAAGAGCGCGTAGTCCGCCGGGACCTCGTAGGAGACGAGTTCGTCCACGTACTCCTGGTGGTCCACGGGCACGTAGCGGATCTCGCGGCCGCTCGCCTCGGAGAGCAGGGCCGCCGCCTCGGTGAGGCTGAGCGCGGCGGGGCCGCTCAGTTCGAGGATCTGCCCCTGGTGGCCGTCCTCCAGGAGGGCGGCCGCCGCCACCTCCGCCACGTCGCCCGCGTCGACGAAGGGCTCGCGGCCCTGACCGGCGGGCAGCCGCAGCTCCCCGGCGAGTACGGCGTCGAACAGGACGCCCTCGTCGAAGTTCTGGAAGAACCAGTTGGGGCGCAGGATGGTCCACTCGGCGCCGGACTCCCGGACCGCGCCCTCCCCCGCCTTCAGGTCCTTGCCGCCCACCAGTCCGTGCACCCGCGCCTGCAGCAGGACCAGGCGTTCGACGCCCTGTGCCACGGCCTGCTCGGCGAGCGCCCGGATCTGGGTCTCGGCGTCCCACTGACCCGGCTTGTCCTGCAGGTCCACCACATAGGCGGCGCGCACGCCGGTGAAGGCCGGCGCCCAGGTGCTCCGGTCGTCCCAGTCGAAGCGGACCTCCCCGGAGCGGCTGGCCGCGCGGACCTCGGCGCCCCTGGCGCGCAGCGCGCCGACGAGCCGCCGGCCGGTCTTGCCCGTACCGCCCAGAACCAGGATCCCGTTATTGGCCATGTGCGTTCTTCCCGTCTCGAAATGGCCCGGGGGCACCCGAGATCGGGTGCCCCCGGCTGCCGCGGCTCAGAGGAAGGGCGTGTCCGGAGCCAGGCCGAGGAGGGCCCGCCCGTGCACTTCCTGGTTGGTGGTGAAGGCGAACAGCGCGTGCAGCGCGAGTCCGCGCAGGTCCCGGTGGAAGCGCTGGAAGGGCACGTCCCGCATGATCACCGAGGCGCCGCTCGCCTCGAACAGCTCGTCCACCGCCTCCTTGGCGAGCTGGATCGCGTAACCGGCCTTGCCGCGGACCGCCGCGCGCTCCTCGATCGAGGGCTGGGTGCCCGCGTCGGCGTGCCGCTGGATCAGCTCCAGCCAGGTCGACTGGAGCGCCTCGGCCGCGGAGATCTTGTTGGCGGCCGTGGCGACCTGGATCTGGGTGAGCGGCGACTGGCTCTGGTCGGCCCAGGAGGTGTACGTGATGCCGCGTCCCGGCAGCCGCTCCAGGAACAGTTCGAAGGCGCCGCGGGCGATACCGAGGTAGGCGGAGGCGCCCTGGGCCATGAAGAACGGGATGAAGGCGTAATTGCGGCCGGTGGCACCGGTGTTGCTGCGGTCGCCGGTGGTGCCGCCGAGGACGTCGAGCAGGCTGACCACCCGTCGGGCGGGGACCTTCACCCCGGTGGCGGTCACCGTGGAGCTGCCGGTGCCCGAGGCGGCGGCGGCATGCCAGTCGTCGGCGATCTCCAGCTCGGAGAGGGGCACCAGGGCGGCGTGCGGCACCGGGGTGCCGTCCTCGGCGGGGAGGACGGAGGCGAGCAGGGCCCAGCCCGCGCCGCGGCAGCCCGACATCCACTTCCAGCTGCCGCTCAGCGAGAAGCCGCCGTCCTCGGGGGTCAGTACGCCGGTCGGGGAGAAGCCGGTGGAGACCCGGGCCGTCCCCCGGGCGTAGACCTCCTGCTGGGTCTCGTCGGGGAAGAGGCTCGGCACCCAGGAGCTGGACACCCAGATCATGGCGACCCAGCCGGTGGCCGTGTCGGCGCGGGAGATCTCGCTCAGCACCCGGACCTGGTCGGCGACGGGGGCCTCCAGACCGCCGAAGCGCTTCGGCACGCCCAGGCGGAACACCCCGCTCTTTTCGAGGAGTTCGATGTTCTCGTCCGGGAGCCAGCGGCGCTCCTCGGACTCCTTCGCACTGTCCCGGAACCGGGTGGCGAGGGCCTTGACTTCCTCGAATACCGCAGCAACCGCGCTGTCGGTCGTGGTCATCCTGCCTCCTCAGAGATTTACGTCCGGGCGTATTTCCGGAACGGATTCACGAATCGTGGGATGTGCGGCTCACATTCTTGCGAGCGGCACTCTCACGCCGGTAATCCGAAAATCTCAGGGCCGGATGACGAAAAATGACCGGGCGGTGGGCCCGGCCATTTCGGAGAAGGACGACATCGGCAGAACGGGCATCGCCCCAGGCACGGGGGATGTGCACCTGGGGCAATGCGTCCGCGGTGCCCGCGCGGCGGGCGGGGCGTCAGGAGGTGGTCTTGACCGACTCCATGACCGGGCCGCCGTCCGCCACCGGGGCGTCGGGCGTGGTGGTGGACTTGTTCCGCAGGCCGAAGGCGCTGATGAAGGCGGCGAGCAGGGCCGCGCCGAGCGGCACGATCAGGCCGATGCGGTAGCCGTCGAGGAGGGCGTCCGGCGAGGCGCCGTCGGTGGCCGCCTCGCTGACCGCGGTGACGGAGGACAGGCCGAGCGCGGCACCGAACTGGAAGCAGGTGTAGAGGAGTCCGCCCGCGACGCCCTGCTCCTCCTCCGCGATGCCCTCGGTGGCGACGATGGTCAGCGGACCGTAGGCCAGCGAGAAGGCGAGGCCGAGGATGAGCAGGCTCGGGAACATCATCATGTACGTCCAGTCCAGCTGCAGCGGCAGGAACAGGGCGTAGGACAGGGCCGCGAGGACCAGGCCGCCGAAGATGACGCGGGCGTTGCCGAACTTCTCCACCAGCTTCGGGGTCAGGGTCGGCGAGAGCACCGCGTCGATGCCGATGACCATCATCGCGAAGCTGGTCTCCAGGGTGGACCAGCCGCGCAGTTCCTGGAGGTAGAGGACGGCGACGAACTGGAAGCCGAAGAAGCCCGCGGCGAAGAGCAGCCCCGCGAGGTTGGCGCGCAGCAGCGAACCGGTGCGCAGGATGCCGAGGCGCACCAGCGGCGCCGCGGACTTGCGCTCGGTCAGGGTGAAGGCCACGAAGAAGACGAGGCTGGCGGCGACGCAGAGCAGGGTCTGCCACAGGTCCGCGTGCGCGGCGCGCTCGACGGCGAGGACCATGAGCACGATGGCCGCGGTGACGGTGACCGCGCCGGTGACGTCCACCGGCTGGCCGTCGCGCCCGGGGCGCGGGGACTTGGGGATGAGGGCGAGCGCGGCGATGAGGATGATCACCGAGAGGATGACCGGGGCGAAGAAGACCCAGCGCCAGTCGACCGCGGCCAGCAGACCGCCGAGGACCAGGCCGATGGAGAAGCCGCCGGCCGCGGTGCCGGAGTAGACCAGGAGCGCCTTGTTGCGCTGCGGGCCCTCCGCGAAGCTGGTGGTGATGATGGACAGGCCCGCGGGCGTCATGAACGCCGCCGCGACACCGGTCACGAAGCGGGCGACCAGGAGCATCCAGCCCTCGGTGGCGATACCGCCGAGTCCGGAGAAGAGCAGGAAGACGGTCAGCCAGAAGACGAACATCTGACGGCGGCCGAAGAGGTCCGCCGCGCGTCCGCCGAGCAGCATGAAGCCGCCGTAGCCGAGGACGTAGGCGCTCATGACCCACTGGAGGGTGCCGGTCGACAGGTCGAGGTCGGCACGGATCGAGGGCAGCGCCACGTTGAGCATGGCGACGTCGACGCCTTCGAGGAAGATCGCACCGCAGAGCACGAACAGCACGCCCCAGGCGCGCCCACTCATGCGTTCGGTGCCGCTGCTCGATGGAGATTGCGGTGTGGACACGGGAATGGCTCCTTGTCGGAGAACGGAGAAGGGAACACCGGTAAACGCCGTACGGCGTTCGGCGCGACAGAAAAAGGGGAGGGCGCTAAGGGGTGGTTCCCACTTGTAACCACGTGCATCTTCCGGCAGGCTGAATGCTTATGGAAGAAGGCACTTTAAAGTCACCGACTCACTGCACGGGTACCGACGACGACTACGAGGTGATGCAGTGGGACACCCGCCAGGGCTGTGAGGTCCGGCAGATCCTCGACCGGGTGGCCGACAAGTGGTCACTGCTCGTCATCGCGCTCCTGGACCGGCGCACCCTGCGCTTCTCCGAACTGCGCAGGCAGATCGAGGGGATCAGCCAGCGCATGCTGACCGTGACGCTCCGTCAACTGGAGCGCGACGGCCTCGTCCTGCGCACGGTCTACCCGGTGGTCCCGCCCCGCGTGGACTACGAGCTGACCCAGCTGGGCGTGACCCTCCACGACACCATCCGCAGCCTGGTCGTGTGGACGGAGGAACACCAGAACGAGATCGCCGCCGCCCGCGCCCAGTACGACGCCAAGGCGGAACGGGAGGTGTCCGCCTCCTGACCGCGATAACCGTGGGAATTACCCGCCGATTACCGGGCAGTGGGCAGCCGATGGTCACTGCTCGGTAATTTTCCGAACTGACGGTCCGGTGTTCATTCGGACAGAAAGCACGTTCGGAGGAAATACATGGCTCCCGCTCTCCAGGATTCACCGGGCCTCCTGCGGACCGTGCGGGAGGTGGTGCCCCTGCTCAGGGAGCACGGGCGCGCGGCGGAGGAGCAGGGGCGGATCCCGCGGGAGAGCCTGCGGGCCCTGGAGCGGGCCGGGGTCTTCCGCATGGCGGTGCCCGAGCGCTTCGGCGGACTCGGGCTGCCGCTGGCCGAACAGGCGCGGGTGGTGGGCGAGATCGCCCGCGGCTGCCCTGCCTCGGGCTGGAACCTGACCGGCTGGCTCACCGGCACGGTGATGGCCGGGCTCTACCCGGACGCCGTGCAGGAGGAGGTCTTCGCGGGCGGCTCGGTACGGGTGTCGGTGGGCTTCGCGCCGACCGGCACCGTGCGCGAGACGGCCGGCGGCCGGCTGCTGAGCGGCCGATGGAACTACAACTCCGGTGTGCACGCGGCCGATTGGGACTGCCTGGCCGCCGTACGCCCGGGGCCGGACGGCACCGAGGAGGAGTTCTTCGTCCTGGTGCCGACCCGGGAGCTGTCCCTCGTCGAGGACTGGGACGTCTCCGCCGCCCGCGGCACCGGAAGCGTGACGGCCGTCGCCGAGGACGTCTTCGTACCGGCGGAGCGGGTCGCCTCCTACGAGGAGGTCACCCTCGGCACCACCGGCGGCCGGTGGAACGCGGGGACCGCGGGCCGCAACTACGGCGTGGTCGCCTTCGTCATGGGGCTGTACGCCTCCATGGCGCTCGGGCTGGCGCGGGGCGCCCAGGAGCTCTTCCTGGAGCGGCTGCCGGGGCGCGGCATCACCTACACCGACTGGGAGGACCAGCGCGCCCACCCGCTGACGCAGCGGCAGGTCGCCCTCGCCGCGAACAAGATCACGGCGGGTGCGGCGCTCACCGGGGAGGTGCTCGCCCTGCTCCAGCGGCGGGCGGACGCGGGCGAGCAGCCGTCCACCGAGGAGAAGGCCCTGGTGCGCGGCAGGGCCGCGTTCGCCGCCTCGCTCGCCAAGGAGGCCGTGGAGGTGCTCCACTCCGCGAGCGGGGCCTCCGTCATCAAGCGCTCGGTGCCGCTGCAGCGCTTCCACCGGGACATGCTGGCCTTCTCGCTGCACGCCCTCGGCCAGATCGACACCAATATGGAGATCCAGGGCCGGGTACTGCTCGGACTCACCCCGGGCACCGACATCCTCTGAACTCCCGTACGCCGCACCGGACTCGACAGCCGGCTGCCCCTCCGCACCGGGGCAGCCGGCTGTCCTCTCGGGGGACGTCGCGGTGGCCGCCGCCGCCACGGGGCGGCCACCTCAACGGCCCCTAGCTGGGCGGGAAATGACCCTCCTGGACGAAGAAGTCGACGTAGGTGGCGAAGAGTTCCTCGGTCAGGGGCGGGCAGACCACGCCGGTGCCCGCCAGGGCCGCCTCGGTCTCGGAGGTGTCGAGGGCCGGGTAGAAGGCGTCGGTGTCCCCGGTCATCATCTCGAAGGCGTGCAGCAGCGGCAGCAGGGCGTTCTCCTTGTCCGCCTGGACGGCGGCGCGCCAGCCGGACCGGTCGGTCTCCTCCAGGGTGTAGCCGCGGGCCCGCAGAGAGCGCACGCAGTCGTCGAGGCCGAGGGAACTGCGGTTGAACAGGTGGAAGGTGCCCCCGGCCGCCGCGGGCCGGGCCGCGATGCCGAGGACGGCGGCGCTGACGTAGTCCACCGGCAGCAGATGGAAGCGACCCCCGGTTCCGGCGGGCGCGGCCCCGGCCTGGATCAGCCCCTTGAGGCTCAGCCAGACGAAGTCCCGTGTCTGGCAGGCGCCGTTGACCTGGTCGCCGGAGATCACGTCCACCCGGTAGACGGAGACCGGCAGCCCCCGGTCACGGGCGAGCGCGATGTTCTGCTCCGCCACCCACTTGCTGCGCAGATAGCCGCTCGGCAGCACCTCGGCGGGGCCGGTCGGGTCGGTGACCTTCAGCGGTACGCCCTCGGTGACCGGCCCGGCGAAGACGCCGACCGTGGAGACGTGGTGGACGGGGACGGTGCGGTGCCGGGCGGCGAGCCGCAGCACCTCCTCGGTACCGCCCACATTGGCCGCGCGCAGCGCCTCGTACGGGTGCAGCCAGTGGACGGTGGCGCCCGCGTGGTAGACCACGTCCACGGTGCGGGCGAGGGAGTCGAAGGCCTCCTCGGTCAGGCCGAGGCGTTCCTCGGCAAGGTCGCCGACGTGCACGGTGAGCCGGTCCTCGTCGATCTCGTCCCAGACCCGGTACCAGCTCAGGCTCTCCCGCAGCCGCGCGTACGCCGCCTGCTCGTCGGCGCCGCGGACCAGGCAGTGCACGGTGGCCCCGGTGCCGCGCATCAGGTCGCGCAGCAGGAAGGCGCCGAGGAAGCCGCTGGCGCCGGTGAGCAGCACCTGCCGCGGGTCCACCGCGGTGCGGACGACCTCGGCCGCCGGGCGGATGTCCTCGGCGAGGCGGATGTCGGCCGCGTAGTCGGTGGCCTCCGGCGCGGACTCGGCGGCACCGGGCCCGAGTTCGTCGGTCAGGCGGCGGGCCAGGGTGTGCGGGGTGGGGTGGTCGAAGACCAGGGTGGCCGAGAGCTTGCGGCCGGTCAGCGCCGCGAGGCGGTTGCGCAGCTCCACCGAGGTCAGCGAGTCGAAGCCGAGCTGCGGGAAGGCGCGGTCGCCGTCGATGTCCTCGGTGCCGCCCCTGCCGAGCACCCGCGCGATCTCCGTGCGCACCGCCGCGAGGACCGTCTCGTACCGCTCCTCCTCGCCGAGCCCGGCCAGGCTCTCGGCGAGCGGGGCCGCCGCGTCCTCGGCCCCCTGGGCGCGGGCGCGGCGGGTGACCCGGGCGAGCGGGCGCAGCACCGCGGGGATCCCCGGCTGCCGGCGCAGGACCGGCAGATCCAGCGGGGTCAGGACGCGGTACGGGTCGCCGGAGGCGAGGGCCAGGTCGAAGAGGGCCGGGCCCCGGTCGGAGGCGACCGCGCGGAAGCCGCTGCGGGCGATGCGCCGCAGGTCGGTCTCGGTGAGCCCGCCCGTCAGCCCGGAGGCCTGGGCCCACAGTCCCCAGGCCAGCGAGGCGGCGGGCAGCCCGCGGGCGGCGCGGTGCCGGGCCAGCGCGTCCAGGTAGGAGTTGGCGGCGGCGTAGGTGGACTGGCCGGGGCCGCCCACCACGGCGGCGACCGAGGAGAACAGGACGAAGGCCGTCAGCTCCGCGTCCTCGGTGAGGCGGTGCAGATGCCAGGCCGCGTCCGCCTTCGGGGCGAGGACACCGGCGAGGCGTCCGGGGGTCTGCGAGCCGATGAGCCCGTCGTCGAGGACACCGGCGGTGTGCACGACCCCGCGCAGCGGATGCGCGGCGTCCACCGAGCCGAGCAGGTCCGCGAGCGCCGCCGGGTCGGAGACGTCGCAGGCGGCGAGGGTCACCGAGGCGCCGAGCGCGGTGAGTTCCTCCCGCAGGGCGTCGGCGCCCTGGGCCGCGGCCCCGCGCCTGCTGACCAGGAGCAGGTGGCGGATCCCGTGCGTGCGTACCAGGTGCCGGGCGAACAGGGCGCCCAGGGAGCCGGTGCCGCCGGTGACCAGGACGGTGCCCCCGGGGTCCCACACCGGGCCGGTGGCCGCCGGGGCTCCGGACGGCCGGGCGAGGGCGGGCAGCAGCACGGTGTGCGCGCCGCCCGCTCCGGTACGGATCGCGGCCTGAGGCTCCCCGGAGCGCACCAGCGCGCCCAGGGTGGCGGTGAGCGCCGGGTCCGCGAAGGAGGGGACGTCGGCCAGGACGAAGCGGCCGGGGGACTCGGACTGGGCGGAGCGCAGCAGCCCCCAGGCCGCCGCCGCGGCGAGGTCGGCCGGGTCCTCGCCCTCCTCGGCGCCGACCGCGCCGGAGGTGGCGAACACCAGCGGGACATCGGCGAGTTCCTCCCGCTCCAGCCACCGCCCGGCCAGTTCCAGGGCGCGTCCGAGGGTCTCGCGCAGCGCCTCGGGGCCCTCGGTGCCGGGCCGGGCGGCCAGGTCGCAGCGGACCGCGCCGAGCGGCTCGCGCGCATGGGCGGCGGCGACGGCGGGCAGGTCGGGGTGGTCCGGCGTGCCGAGCACCGCCCAGCGCAGCGGCTCGGCGGGGGCGAGCGGCCGGGCCGTCCAGTCCAGGCGGAACTGGGCGTCCTGGCCCCGGGCGCCCGCCGCGGCCCGGGCGGCGGCGTCGGCGGGGCGCAGCGCGACCGCCTCGGCCTCGGCCACCGGGCGGCCCGCCGGGTCGGTGAGGCGCAGGGTCCGGCCGCCGTCGCGCCGCGGGCCGAGGTGGGCGCGGACCGCGGCGGCCCCGCTCGCGTACAGCCGCAGGCCGCGCCAGGCGGAGACCTCCGCGGGCGGCTCGGGGGCTTCGGGGGCGAGGAGGGGGCTGAGCGCCGCTTCGAGGAGGAGCGGGTGGATCCCGAACCGCTCGGCGGAGGCGGCGAGTTCACCGCTCAGGCTCAGCTCCGCGAAGAGTTCCCCGCCGCGTTGCCACCAGCGGGTACGGACCTCGGGGTCCGGTTCCGGGGCGTCGTCCGGGATACCGGCCGAGGTCTCCGGAGACACCAACTCGACATCGACCGGAGGCCAGTTGGCCTCGGTGGCGGCCGGCCGCTCCCCGAGCGCGGCGATGCTCAGCAGGCCGCGGGCGTGGCGGGTCCAGGGGGCGTCGCCCTCCTCCGGACGGGCGTGCAGGGTGAGTCCGCGCCGCCCGTCCTCGCCGGGTGCGCCGACTCTGACCTGGAGTTGGAGCGCGCCCTTGGCGGGCAGCAACAGCGGTTCCTGGACGGTGAGTTCGTCGAGCGCGGTGCAGCCCAGCTCGTCACCGGCCCGGATCGCCAGCTCGGCGAGGACGGAGTGCGGCACCGGGGAGTCCGGCCCGCTCGCGCCCAGCCAGGGGTGGGTGTGCGGGGAGAGCCGTCCGGTCAGCAGTGCCTCGTCGCCGTCGCCGAGCAGCAGTGCGGTGCCGAGCAGCGGGTGTCCGGCCTCGGTGAGCCCGAGCCCGGCGGCGTCGGGCGCCGTGGTGGCGGCCGGGTCCACCCAGTACCGGCTGCGCTGGAAGGCGTAGGTGGGCAGCGGGACTTGACGGGCCCCGGCGAAGAAGCGCTCCCAGTCCACCCGGACGCCCTTGTGGTGCAGTGCGGTGAGCCCCTCGACCAGGGTGGCGGCCTCGGCTCGGCCGCGCCGCTGGAGGGCGAGGTGGGTGTTGACCGGGCGTCCGGCGAGCACCGCGCGGGCGAGCGCCGTCAGGGTGCTGTCCGGGCCGATCTCGACGAAGTCGCGTACGCCCTGCTCGTACAGGCCGGTGACCGCGTCGGCGAAGCGGACCGGTTGCCGGATCTGCCGCACCCAGTAGTCCGCCGACCTCAACTCCTCCCCCTCGGCAAGCCGCCCGGTCACCGTCGACACCACCGGCACACCCACCGACCCGTACGACACCCCCTTCGCCACCGAACGGAACTCCTCCAACACCGGCTCCATCAACGGCGAATGGAAGGCGTGCGAGACCGACAACCGCTTGGTCCGGTGGCCCGACTCCGCGAGCGCGTCCGTGAGGGCGAGGACGGCCGCCTCCTCACCGGAGACCACCACCGACTCGGGCCCGTTCACGGCCGCGATGTCCACCCGGCCCTCGAACTCCCGCATACGGGACCGGACTTCAGCCTCACTCGCCTGTACCGACACCATCGCGCCGCCCGCGGGCAAGGACTGCATCAAGGCCCCGCGCGCCACCACCAACCGCGCCGCATCCTCCAGGCTCAGCACACCCGACACATACGCCGCCACCAACTCCCCCACCGAATGCCCCGCCACAAACCCCGGCACCACACCCCACGACTCCACCAACCGGAACAACGCCACCTCAAAAGCGAACAACCCCGGCTGCACAAACTCCGTCTCATCCACCAACCCCGCACCCACCGACCCCACTTCGGCCCACACCACCTCCCCCAACGACCGGCCCAGCAACGGATCCACCACCGCACACACCTCATCCCACGCAGCCGCGAACACCGGATACGCGGCATACAACTCCCGCCCCATCCCCAACCGCTGCGCCCCCTGACCCGAGAACACCAACCCCACCGAACCCACCGACCGCACACCGCCGGACACACCGACCGGCGATGCGGCGGCAGCCAGCGCTGCCAAGCCCTCGGCCAACTCCGCGCCCGAACTGCCCGAGACCACACCCCGCACCTCGAACACCCCGCGCCCCGACAGCAGCGAGTAGGCGACATCGGCGGGGTCCAGCGCGGGATGGGCGGCGAGGTGGTCGAGCAGCCGCCGGGCCTGTGCGCGCAGCGCCTCCTCGCCCCGGGCGGAGAGGAACCAGGGGATGACCGGGAGCGCGCCGGTCCCGGCCGCGTCCCGGGTGTCCGACGTGGCGGGAGCCGGGATGCCCGACGTGGCGGGGGCCGAGGCATCCGCCGTGACGGGGGCCGGGGTCTCCTCGGGTGCTTCGAGGACGACATGGGCATTGGTGCCGCTCACGCCGAAGGCGGAGACGGCGGCGCGGCGCGGGCCCGAGGGGCGCTCGGGCCAGGGGCGGGCCTCGGTCAGCAGCTCCACCGCGCCCGCCGACCAGTCCACCATCGGCGTCGGCTCGTCCACATGCAGCGTCCTCGGCAGTACGCCGTGCCGCATCGCCTGCACCATCTTGATGACGCCGCCCACCCCGGCGGCGGCCACGGTGTGCCCGATGTTGGACTTCAACGAGCCCAGCCACATCGGCCGTTCACGCTCCTGGCCATACGTCGCAAGCAGCGCCTGCGCCTCGATCGGGTCCCCGAGCCGCGTACCGGTCCCGTGCGCCTCCACCGCGTCCACCTCGGAGGCGGACAACCCTGCGGCCGCCAACGCCTGCTGGATCACCCGCTCTTGGGCAGGACCGTTGGGCGCCGTCAGACCATTGCTCGCACCGTCCTGGTTCACCGCACTACCACGCACCACCGCCAGCACCCGGTGCCCGCGGCGCCGCGCGTCCGACAACCGCTCCACCAGCAGCAGCCCCACACCCTCCGACCACGACGTACCGTCGGCCGCCGCCGCGAAGGACTTGATGCGGCCGTCGGGGGCCAGGCCCTTCTGGCGGGAGAAGTCCACGAAACCGCCGGGGGTGGCGGTGACGGTGGCGCCGCCCGCGAGCGCGAGGTCGCACTCGCCGCCGCGCAGCGCGTTCACCGCCAGGTGCAGGGCCACCAGGGAGGAGGAGCAGGCCGTGTCGACGGAGACCGCGGGGCCTTCGAGGCCGAGGGTGTAGGCGATACGGCCGGAGGCGACGCTGCTGAGCTTGCCGGTCATCAGATAGCCCTCGAACTCCTCGGGGCCTTCGAGACCGAGGTAGCTCTGCTCCACGACCCCGGCGAAAACACCCGTACGGCTGCCCTTGAGGGTGGCCGGGTCGAGCCCCGCGTCCTCCAGGGCCTCCCACGCGGTCTCCAGGAGGACGCGCTGCTGCGAGTCCATGGCCTGGGCCTCGCGGGGCGAGATGCCGAAGAAGTCGGCGTCGAAGAGGGCCGCGTCGTGGAGGAAGCCGCCCTCACGGGTGTAGGAGGTGCCCGGGTCGGCGGGGTCGGAGCTGTAGAGCGCGTCGAGGTCCCAGCCGCGGTCGGTGGGGAAGGGGGTGATGGCGTCCCGGCCGTCCGCGACGAGCTGCCACAGGTCGTCCGGGGAGGCGACCCCGCCGGGGAAGCGGCAGGCCATGCCCACGATGGCGATCGGCTCGCCACCGGCCGACTCCAGCTCGCCGATGCGGGCGCGCGCCTTCTGCAGGTCCTCGGTCACCCACTTCAGATAGTCGACCAGCTTCTGTTCCCGGGACTGGGCCGGCTGCTGCGCGGAAGAAGTCTCAGCGGACATGCGGAATCAGTCTCTCCTCAGAGCGAAGGGGCCCGGTGGGCAGGAGGTGCGGCGGGCAGGGGGCACAACGGGCGGGGCCGCAGGGCTCCCGCCCGGCGCCGGGCCGGACGGGTCAGTCGGCGGTCCGGCCGAGCTGGGTGTCGATGAAGTCGAAGATCTCGTCGGCCGAGGTGGACGCGTCGAACGCCGTTACCTGCGGCGGCACTTGGGTCCCGTCGTCGGCGCCGGGGGACCGCCGGGCGGGCCCGGCCAGCTCGGTCAGTTGCGCGAGGAGCCCGGCGAGGCGGGCCGAGTCGGCGCTGCCCGGTTCCCGTCCGGCCCAGAGCGCGGTGAGGGAGGCGGCGGAGGACTCCAGGCGGTCGAGTTCGGCGCGCCAGGAGTCGTCGGCCGCGGATGCCCGCGCCGGGAAGGCGGCGGAGTGCACATACGCGGCGAGGGCGGCCGGTGTCGGATGGTCGAAGACGACGGTGGCGGGCAGCGGACTGCCCACCGCGGCGACCAGGCGGTTGCGGAGTTCGACGCCGGTCAGTGAGGTCAGGCCCAGCTCCTGGAAGGGGCGTTCGGGCTCGACCTCCTCCTCTTCGGCGTGCCCCAGGACCTCGGCGACCAGGGCGGTCACCTCGGCGAGCAGCTGCTGCTCCCGCCGGGCGGGGGCGAGCGGGGCGAGCAGCTCGGCCAGCGGCCGCACCGCGGGGCTCTCCTCCTCCGGCTCCTCGGCGCTCGCCGCGGTGAGCGCGTACCTGCCGCCTGCCGTGCCCTCGGCGGCGGCCCGCGGGTCGAGCCAGTAGCGCTTGCGCTGGAAGGCGTAGGTGGGCAGCGGGACCTGACGGGCCCCGGTACCGGCGAAGAAGCGCTCCCAGTCGACCGGCACACCACGGGTGTGCAGTTCGCCCAGGGCGGCGACGAGCGCCGCGGCTTCGGTGCGGTCCTCGCGGCCCGCGGGGACGACGGCGACCGCGTCCGGGTCGCGCAGGGCGCTCGCGGCGACGGCGGTGAGCACGCCCCGGGGCCCGATCTCCAGGAGCGCGGTGACGCCCGCGGCCTCCATGGTGGCGACCGCGTCGGCGAAGCGGACCGGCTGCCGGATCTGCCGCACCCAGTAGTCCGCCGACCTCAACTCCTCGCCTTCCGCGAGCCGCCCGGTCACCGTCGACACCACCGGCACACCCACCGCCCCGTACGACACCCCCTTCGCCACCGAACGGAACTCCTCCAACACCGGCTCCATCAAGGGCGAATGGAAGGCGTGCGAGACCGACAACCGCCGCACCCGGCGCCCCTGGGCCACGAACCGCTCCACCACCTCCTCCACCGCGACCCGCTCACCCGAAACCACCACCGACGACGCCCCGTTGACCGCCGCCACCCCCACCCGGCCCTCGCCGTCCCCCAGAGACGCCGCGACCTCCGCCTCCGACGCCTCCACCGCGACCATCACCCCGCCCGACGGCAGGGACTGCATCAAGGCCCCGCGCGCCACCACCAACCGCGCCGCATCCTCCAGGCTCAGCACACCCGAGACATACGCCGCCACCAACTCCCCCACCGAATGCCCCGCCACAAACCCCGGCACCACACCCCACGACTCCACCAACCGGAACAACGCCACCTCAAAAGCGAACAACCCCGGCTGCACAAACTCCGTCTCGTCCACCAACCCCGCACCCGCCGAACCCACTTCGGCCCACACCACCTCCCCCAGCGACCGGCCCAGCAACGGATCCACCACCGCGCACACCTCATCCCACGCAGCCGCGAACACCGGATACGCGGCATACAACTCCCGCCCCATCCCCAACCGCTGCGCCCCCTGACCCGAGAACACCAACCCCACCGAACCCACCGACCGCACACCGGCACCCGCGGAGCCGGCCGTCAGGGCTCCCAGCCCGGCGACCAACTCCTCCCGCGAGCCGCCCGAGACCACACCCCGCACCTCGAACACCCCGCGCCCCGAGGCCAGCGAAGAGGCGATGTCGAGGGGATCGGGGGCGTCCTCGGCGGCGGCGTAGGCGGCGAGGCGTTCGGCCTGGGCGGCGAGAGCGGCGCGGGTGCGTCCGGAGAGCACCCAGGGCAGCACCGGGTGGGTCACCTCGGCGGCGGCCGTCCCGGCGCCGGGCTCGGCGGTGTCCCGCTCGGGGGCCTCGGCGTGCTCGGGGCCCTCGGTGGGCAGGGGCGGTTCCTCGACGATCACATGGGCGTTGGTGCCGCCGAAGCCGAAGGAGGAGACCCCGGCGCGGCGGGGGCGCTCACCCCGCGTCCACTCCCGCTCCTCGGTCAGCAGCTCCACCGCGCCCGCCGACCAGTCCACATGCGGCGAGCGCTCCCCCGCGTGCAGCGTCCGCGGCAGTACGCCGTGCTTCATCGCCTGCACCATCTTGATGACACCGCCGACACCTGCGGCGGCCTGCGCGTGCCCGATGTTCGACTTCAACGAGCCCAGCCACAACGGCCGTTCACGCTCCTGGCCATACGTAGCCAGTAAGGCCTGCGCCTCGATCGGGTCCCCGAGCCGCGTACCCGTCCCGTGCGCCTCCACCGCGTCCACATCCGCCGACGAGAGCCCTGCCGTCGCCAACGCCTGCCGGATCACCCGCTCTTGGGCGGGACCGTTGGGCGCCGTCAGACCATTGCTCGCACCGTCCTGGTTCACCGCACTGCCCCGCACCACCGCCAGCACCCGATGCCCATGACGCCGCGCGTCCGACAACCGCTCCACCAGCAGCAGCCCCACACCCTCCGACCACGACGTACCGTCCGCACCCGCCCCGAAGGACTTGCAGCGGCCGTCCTCGGCGAGTCCGCGCTGCCGCGAGAACTCGATGAAGGCGACGGGGGTGGACATCACGGTGACGCCGCCCGCGAGGGCGAGGTCGCACTCGCCGCCCCGCAGCGCGTTCACCGCCAGGTGCAGGGCCACCAGGGAGGAGGAGCAGGCCGTGTCGACCGTGACGGCCGGGCCCTCGAAGCCGTACGTGTACGAGAGCCGCCCGGAGGCCACGCTTCCCGCGCTGCCGCTGAAGAGGAAACCCTCGGGTTCCGGGGGGAGTTGGGGGCGGGAGCCGTAGTCGTTGTACATGGCGCCGGTGAAGACACCCGTACGCGAACCGCGCAGCCCGGCCGGGTCCACCCCGGCACTCTCGAAGGCCTCCCACGCCGTCTCCAGAAGAAGACGCTGCTGCGGATCGATCGCCATCGCCTCACGCGGCGAAATACCGAAGAACCCCGGATCGAAACGGTCGGCCTCATGCAGGAAACCGCCCTCCCGCACATACGAGGTCCCCGCCCGCGAAGGATCCGGATCGTACAGAGCCTCCAGATCCCACCCCCGATTCACCGGAAAACCACTGATCGCATCCCGCCCCTCCGCCACCAACTCCCACAACTCCTCCGGCGAAGACACACCCCCCGGATAGCGGCAGGCCATCCCCACGATCGCGATCGGCTCGCGTCGCTTCTCCTGGATCTCGCGCAGTTGCCGGCGTGCCTCCCGGGCGTCCGTGACCGCCTTCTTGAGGTAATCGCGCAGCTTGTCCTCGCCCGCCATGGTGGTGTCAACTCCTGGGTATCGTGTGGTGACGGCCTCGACGGCCGAGGTCGGCCGGGACGGGGCCGGATCAGTCGAATTCGTCGACGAGGGCGAAGAGTTCCTCGTCGGTGGCGGCGGTCAGGTCCTCCGCCTCTTCCTCCGTGCCGGGGACACCGGCCGCCTCCTCGGCGGCGGTGAGCAGTTCCTGGAGCCGGGCGGCGATACGTCCGCGGGAGTCCTCGTCCGCGGACCTGGCCACGATGTCCGCCTTGAGCCGGGCGAGTTCGGCGAGGAGCTGCTCGTCGGGGTCCTTCTCCTCGACGCTGAGGTGCTCCGAGAGATAGGCGGCGAGCGCCACCGGTGTCGGGTGGTCGAAGACCAGGGTGGTCGGCAGCCGCAGTCCGGTGCCGGTGCCGAGCTGGTTGCGGAGTTCGACCGCGGTGAGCGAGTCGAAGCCGAGTTCCTGCAGCGGCCGCCCCGCGTCGATCGCGGTGTGGTCGGCGTGGCCGAGGACGGCGGCGACCCGGGCGCGTACGAAGTCGACCAGGAAGGTGCCGCGTTCGGCCGCGGAGAGCGGGGCGAGGCGTTCGGCGAGACCGGGGCCGCTCTCCCGCCGGGCGCGGACCGGTTCGCGCCGCCGGGTGCCGCCCGGCACCAAGGCCCGCAGCAGGGGCGGCACTTGAGCCTCGGGAGAGCGGAGCGCGCGCAGGTCGAGCCGGGTCACGGCGAGCACGCTCTCGGGCGCGCCGAGGGCGGCGTCGAAGAGTGCCATGGCGTCGCCGGTGGCGAGCGGGAGCAGTCCGGAGCGGGCGAGCCGCCGCAGATCCGTCTCGTCCAGCCGCGCGGAGAGGGCGCTCGCCTGCTCCCAGAGTCCCCAGGCGAGGGAGAGCCCAGGCAGGCCCTCCGCCCGGCGATGCGCGGCCAAGGCATCCAGGAACGCGTTCCCCGCCGCGTAGTTGCCCTGACCCGCCGTACCCAGCAGACCCGCCACCGACGAATACAACACGAAGGCTTTCAGGCCGAGATCACGCGTCAACTCATGCAGATGCCACGCCGCATCCACCTTCGGACGCAACACCCCCGCAAGACGCTCCCCCGACAACCCCTCCACCGTCGCGTCGTCCAGCACACCCGCCGTATGCACCACACCCGACAGCGGCCACTCCAACCGACCCAGCAGACCCGCCAGTTCACCCCGGTCCGTGACATCACAGGCCTCCACCCACACCGTGGCGCCCAACCCCTCCAACTCGGCCCTCAACTCCCCGGCACCCGGCGCCTGTTCACCCCGCCGACTCACCAGCACCAGACCCCGCACCCCGTGCTCCACCACCAGATGCCGCGCGAGCACGGCACCCAGGGCGCCGGTGGCTCCGGTGAGGAGCACGGCGCCGTCGCCCCACTGCTGCTCACCGCCGGGCAAGGGCTCCTCGGAGGGGCGGTGGGTGGCGAGCCGGGGCACCAGGAGTGCCGACTCCCGTAGCGCGGACTGGGGTTCACCGCTGTCCACGGCGCGGGCGAGGAGCGGCAGCGGGGCGCCGGAGAGGGAATTCCCGGACGGGGTACGGGAGTTCACGCCGGGGCCGGTGCCGCCTGCCACATCCGGGTCCGGGTCCGCGGCTGTGCCCGCCCCCGCCCACGTGCCCGTATACGTGTCCCCGTCCGTGTCCCCGTCCGTGTCGATGCCGATGCCGATGCCGGTGTCCGTGTCGGTGTCCACGAGGACAAGGCGCCCCGGGTTCTCGGTCTGTGCCGAGCGCAGCAGTCCCCACAGCGCCGCCTGGGCGAGGCCGGGTACGTCCTCGCCCGGGGCCGTGGCGACGGCCCGCCGGGTGAGGGCGACCAGACGGGTGTCCGCCAACCGCTCCTCGGCCAGCCAGAACTGGACGTCCGCGAGAGCCCGGCCCAGCACGGTGTGCGCCGCCCCCGGGGTGCCGGTGCCGGGCAGCCCGTCGTCGAGGTGGCCGTACGGGACGAGCAGCACCCGCGGCGGTGCCTCGCCCGCGTCGAGGGCCCGGGTCAGGGCGGCCCGGTCCGCGTACGCCGGGAGGTCCGCCCTGAGGGGACCCGGTTCCGGGGCGCCCAGGACGGCCCAGCCGGTGAGGTCGGCGGCGGTCTCCTCCTCGGGCAGCGTGGTCCAGTCGACGCGCAGCAGCCCGTCCGCGCTCTCGCCCCCGGCGGCGCGCAGGGCCGCGGCGGACATCGGCCGCAGGGCGAGTTCCGCCACCGAGGCGACGGGCGCGCCGGTGCTGTCGGCCACGGTCAGGGAGACCGCGGGGGCGTCCGGCTGGGTCCCGGTGACCGAGAGCCGCACCCGCAGGGCGCCCGCGCCGGGGGTGCGCACCGTGGCGCCGGACCAGGAGAAGGGGAGCACCGCGGGGCCGCTCCCGTCGAGGAGGGGGTGCAGCAGCGGGTGCAGGGCGGCGTCGAGCAGCGCCGGGTGCAGGGCGAACTGGCCTGCCTGGGCGCGGAGTTCCTCGGGCAGCGACACCTCGGCCCAGATGTCCCGGCCGGCGGTCCACATCCGGCGCAGACCGCGGAACCGGGGACCGTAGTCGTAGCCCTCCTCGGCCAACCGCTCGTAGAAACCGGTCAGTTCGGTCTCGGCCGCGGCGGGCGGCCAGACGGTGAGGTCACCGCCCGCCGGGGCGCCGTCGTCCTCGCGCAGCGTGCCGTGGGCGTGCAGGGTCCACTCCCCGGTGTCCTCCGGGCCGTGCCCGGCGCGGGAGTGGATCCGCAGGGTGCGCGTGCCGTCCTCGCCGGGGCCGACGGCGACCTGTATCTGACGGCTGCCCCCTTCCGGCAGGGCCAGGGGTGCGGCGAGGGTGAGGTCGGCGACCTCGGTGGCACCCAGCTCCCGGCCCGCGCGCAGGGCGAGTTCGAGCATGCCGGTGCCGGGCAGCAGGACGGTGTCCGCGACGGTGTGGTCCTCGATCCAGGGGTGGCTGCGGCGGCCGATCCGCCCGGTGAGCACCTGCTCGTCCCGGTCGGCCAGGCTGACCGCGGCGCCGAGCAGCGGATGGTCCGCGGCGGCCAGGCCGAAGCCCGCGGCGTCCCCGACCGTGGCCGGTCCCTCCAGCCAGTAGCCCTGCCGCTGGAAGGCGTAGGTGGGCAGGTCGGTCCTGCGGCCGCCGGGGAAGAAGGTCTCCCAGCGCAGTGCCGCGCCGCGGGCGCCGAGCAGGCCGAGGGCGGCGGTGAAGGTCTGGGCCTCCGGGCGGTTCCTGCGCAGCGCGGGGACGACGAGCCCGGCATCTTCGGTGAGGGACTCCCGGACCAGCGCGGTCAGTACCCCGTCGGGGCCGAGCTCCACCCATTCGGTGACGCCCCGGGCCTCCAGGAGCCGTACCCCGTCGAGGAAGCGGACGGCCTCCCGGATGTGCGAGGCCCAGTAGGCGGGCGAGGCGAGTTCGCCGGGGGTCGCCAGTTCGCCGGTGAGGTTGGAGACCACCGGGATCCGCGGTGCGTGGTAGGTGAGTTCGGCGGCGAGGGCCTGGAACTCCTCCAGGACCTCTTCCATGTGCGGGGAGTGGAAGGCGTGGCTGACCGGCAGCCGCTTGGTCCTGCGACCGCGTTCGCGCCAGTGCGCGCCGAGGGCGTCGACGACCTCCGCGTCGCCCGAAATCACCGTGGAGCGGGGGCCGTTGACCCCGGCGACGCCCACCCGGCCGAGGTGGTCGGCGAGGCTTTCGCGTACCTCGTCCTCGGTGGCCTCGATCGCCGCCATCGCGCCGTTCTCCCGGGCGGACTGCATCAGCCGTCCGCGTTCGGCGACCAGCACGCAGGCGTCCGGCAGGTCGAGCACCCCGGAGAGATGGGCCGCGGTGACCTCGCCGATGGAGTGGCCGAGGAGGTAGTCGGGGGTGAAGCCGTGGTGCTCGGCGAGGCGGAACAGCGCGGTCTCCAGGGCGAACAGCGCCGCCTGGGTGAAGGCCGTCTGGTCGATCAGCGCCGAGTCGGCGGAGCCCTCGGGGGCGAAGAGGATGGTCTTGAGGGGGCGGACGAGTTCCCGGTCCAGATGGGTGCAGACCTCGTCGAGCGCGGCGGCGAAGACCGGTGAACTCCCGTACAGCTCACGGCCCATGCCGAGCCGCTGCGAGCCCTGACCGGTGAGCAGTACGGCGCTCTTGCCGCGCGGCGCGGATCCCGCCGGGAACACCGCGGGCGCCGGTTCACCGCCCGCAAGGGCTGCGAGGGATGCCAGGAGTGCCGGGCGGTCCTCGGCCACCAGGACGGCGCGGTGGTCGTGCCGGGCACGGGTGGTCGCCAGCGACCAGCCGGTGCCGGTGAGGCTCTGCTCGGGATGGGCGTTCAGGTGCGCGTGCAGTCTCCCGGCCTGGTCGCGCAGGGCGTCCTCGTCGGCAGCGGAGAGCACCCAAGGTGCCGGGCCGGTCAACTCGCCCTCGGCGGACGGCTGTTCCTCCGGCTCGCCCTCCTCGATGATGACGTGCGCGTTCGTCCCGCTGATCCCGAAGGAAGAGACCCCGGCGCGGCGCGGACGCTCACCCCGCGCCCACTCCCGCTCCTCGGTCAGCAACTCCACCGCACCCGCCGACCAGTCCACCATCGGCGTCGGCTCCTCCACATGCAGCGTCCTCGGCAGCACACCGTGCCGCATCGCCTGCACCATCTTGATCACACCGCCGACACCTGCGGCGGCCTGCGCATGCCCGATGTTCGACTTCAACGAACCCAGCCACAACGGCCGTTCACGCTCCTGGCCATACGTCGCCAGGAGCGCCTGCGCCTCGATGGGGTCACCCAGCTTCGTACCGGTGCCATGCGCCTCCACGGCGTCCACCTCGGAGGGAGACAGCCCCGCCGTCGCCAACGCCTGCTGGATCACCCGCTCTTGAGCGGGACCATTCGGCGCCGTCAGACCATTGCTCGCACCGTCCTGGTTCACCGCACTGCCCCGCACCACCGCCAGCACCCGATGCCCATGACGCCGCGCGTCCGACAGTCGCTCCACCAGCAGCAATCCCGCGCCCTCGGACCAGGACGTACCGTCCGCACCCGCCCCGAAGGACTTGATCCGCCCGTCGGGAGCAAGACCCCGCTGCCGCGAGAACTCCACGAAGACATGGGGTCCGGCCATCACGGCGACGCCACCGGCGAGGGCCAGGTCGCACTCGCCGTTGCGCAGCGCGTTCGCCGCCAGGTGCAGGGCCACCAGGGAGGAGGAGCAGGCGGTGTCGACCGTGACGGCCGGGCCCTCGAAGCCGTACGTGTACGAGAGCCGCCCGGAGACGACGCTGGAGAGGTTGCCCGCGAGCAGCATGCCCTCGTACTCCTCGGGGCTGGCCGCCAGCCGGGAGACATAGTCGTCGTACATGGCGCCGGTGAAGACACCCGTACGCGAACCACGCAACCCGGCCGGGTCCACCCCCGCACTCTCGAAGGCCTCCCACGCCGTCTCCAGAAGAAGACGCTGCTGCGGATCGATCGCCATCGCCTCACGCGGCGAAATACCGAAGAAGCCGGGATCAAAGCGGTCGGCCTCATGCAGGAAACCACCCTCCCGCACATACGACGTCCCCGCCCGCGAAGGATCCGGATCGTACAGAGCCTCCAGATCCCACCCCCGATTCACCGGAAAACCACTGATCGCATCCCGCCCCTCCGCCACCAACTCCCACAACTCCTCCGGCGAAGACACACCCCCCGGAAAGCGGCAGGCCATCCCCACGATCGCGATCGGCTCGTCGGGGGCGACGGTGACCCGGGTGCCCTCGGTCCTGGCGGTGGCCGGGGCCAGCCGGGAGAGCAGGTACTCGGCGACGGCGACGGGCGAGGGGTGGTCGAAGACCACGGTGGTCGGCAGGCGCAGGCCGGTGGCCGCGTTGAGGCGGTTGCGCAGTTCGACCCCGGCCAGGGAGTCGAAGCCGATCTCCTTGAAGGCGCGGGCGGGGTCGAGGCGGTGGGGGTCGGCGTGGCCGAGCACCGAGGCGACCGTGGTGCGCACCAGGCCGAGCACCGTCTCGCGGCGCTCCTCCTCGGGCAGTTCGGCGATCCGCTCCGCCCACCCGGTGCCGCCCTCCGCGGTGCGCGCGGTGCCGCTCGCGGCGCGCCGGGCGCGGGGCCTGACCAGTCCGCGCAGCAGGGCGTGCGGGTCGCGGTCGGCGGCGCGCAGGGACGGCAGGTCGAAGGCGGCGGGGACGCTCAACTCCGCTTCGGCGGCCAGCGAGGCGTCGAAGAGGGCGAGCCCCTGGGCGGGGGTGAGCGGCCGGAGTCCGGCCCGGGCCCAGCGGGCGAGGTCGGTGTCGCCGAGGGTGCCGCCCATGCCGTGGGTCGCGTCCCAGAGTCCCCAGGCGAGGGAGAGCCCAGGCAGGCCCTCCGCCCGGCGATGTGCGGCCAAGGCATCCAAGAACGCATTGCCCGCCGCGTAGTTGCCCTGACCCGCCGTACCCAGCAGACCCGCCACCGACGAATACAACACAAACGCCTTCAGACCGAGACCACGCGTCAACTCATGCAGATGCCACGCCGCATCCACCTTCGGACGCAACACCCCCGCAAGACGCTCCCCCGACAACCCCTCCACCGTCGCGTCGTCCAACACACCCGCCGTATGCACCACACCCGACAGCGGCCACTCCAACCGGCCCAACAACGCGGCCAGTTCACCCCGATCCGCGACATCACAGGCCTCCACCCACACAGTGGCGCCCAACTCCTCCAACTCCGCCCTCAACTCCCCCGCACCCGGCGCCTGTTCACCCCGCCGACTCACCAGCACCAGACCCCGCACCCCGTGCTCCACCACCAGATGCCGCGCGAAGAGCGCGCCGAGTCCGCCGGTGCCGCCGGTGATCAGTACGGATGCGTTCTCTCCGGTGAAGGGGCTCGGGGCGGAGTCCTCCGCCGTCTCCTCCGCCGTCTCCTCCGCCGTCTCCCCCGCCGTCCTCTCGGTCGTCCTCTCGGTCGTCTTCTCGGTGGGCACCGCGCGCGCCAGCCTGGGGGCGCTGAACTGGCCTTCCCGTAAGGCGAGTTGGGGCTCGCCGAGGGCGAGGGCGGTGGTGAGCAGGGCGGTGCCGGGCGCCGTGGTGGCGTCCGGCTCCCCGCCCGGGTCGGACCCGGCGACGTCGAGCAGGACCAGGCGCCCGGGGTGCTCGGACTGCACGGTCCGGGCGAGGCCGAGCAGCGGGGCGGTCTCGGGCGAGGGCAGCGCCTGTCCGGGTGCGGTGGCCACGGCGCCCCGGGTGAGCAGCAGCAGCCTGGTCCCGGCGAAGCGCTCCTCGGCCAGGAAGCGCTGGACGAGGCCGAGGAAGGCGGCGGCTGCGGCGTGGGCGCGGGTCACCACTCCGGCATCGGTACCGGTCGCGGTCTCGACCCCGGTCCCGGCCTCGGTCCCGGCCTCGGTACCGGCCTCGGTACCGGCGGGGGTCTCGGTACCGGCGGGTGTCCCGGTCCCGGCCGCCGCCTCGATCCCGGCCAGGGTCTCCTTGCCGACCGGGGTCTCCTTGCCGGCCGCTGCCGCGCCACCGGCCGCCGCCTCGAACCCGGCCGCCGTCGCGCTCGTACTCCCGGCCAGCAGCTCCGCCCGTACGAGGACCGCGTCCAAGCCCTCCTCCAGGCCTTCGCCGAGGGGGAGTTGGCCGTCCACGGCCTCCGCGATACGGGCCGGGGCGGCGGCCCCCGGAGCAGCGGGAACCGGCGTCCACTCCACCGTGTACAGGTGCTGCGGGTGGCCCTCGGCGGCCGGGGCGAGCCGGTCCGCGGCGACCGGACGCAGCGTGAGCGCGTCCACGTGGACGACCGTCTCGCCGCCCGGGTCCACGGCGGTCAGGCGGAACGTGTCCTCACCGGTGGCCGCGATGCGCACCCGCAGCGAGGTCGCGCCCCGGGCGTGCAGGGAGAGGCCGCCCCAGGCGAACGGAAGCCGGATGACCTCCCCGGCGGGCTCCTCCCCGGCGGCCTCCCCCGCGGCAGCGGCGGCGTGCAGCACCACCGGGTGCAGCAGCGCGTCGAAGAGCGCGGGGTGCAGGCCGAATCCGGCGGCCTCGGTGCCCAGGGCCTCGGGCAGCACGACCTCGGCGTACAGCTCGCCGTCCTGTCGCCAGAGCCCGGTCAGGGCACGGAAGGCGGGGCCGTACTGGTAGCCGAGGGCGGCGAGTTGCTCGTAGACCCCGTCGAGGGGCTGGGTCTCGGCCCCGGCGGGGGGCCACTGCCGGGGCACGGACAGGTCCGCGCCGGTGGGCAAGGCGGCGCCGGAGAGGACGCCGGAGGCATGCCGGGTCCAGGTCTCCTCCTGGCCGTCCTCCTCGGGGCGGGCGTGGATGCCGAAGCTCCGGGAGCCGTCGGCCTCCGGCGCCCCCACGGCCACCTGCACCCGCACCGCGCGCTCCTCGGGCAGCACCAGCGGCGCCTCCAGGGTGAGTTCCTCGACGGTGGTGCCGCCGAAGTGGGCACCGGCGGTGAGCGCCAGCTCCAGGAAGGCGGTGGCGGGGACGAGGACGGTGCCGCCGATGGCGTGGTCGGCCAGCCACGGGTGCCCGGCCAGGGACAGCCGCCCGGTGAACACCAGGTCCTCGCGCCCGGCCAGCTCCACCGCGGTCCCGAGCAGCGGGTGCCCGGCCGGGTCGAGACCGAGGCCCTGGGCGTCCGAGGGACGTGCCGGGGACAGCCAGTAGTGCTCGCGCTGGAAGGCGTACGGGGGCAGGGTGATCCGGCGCCCGCCGGGGTGGAAGGAGGCGGCGTCGAGGGCGGCGCCGTGGGCCAGCGCCGCGGCCAGCTGCGCGGTGAGCGTCTCGGCCTCGGGGCGCCCGGCCCGCAGCAGCGGTACGGCGGCGAGGTCCTCGCCGAGCGCGGCGCGGGCCAGCGCGGTCAGCACCGCGTCCGGGCCGAGTTCGACGAGGACGGTGGCGCCGTGCCGTGCCAGGGCCCGGGCGGCGTCGAGGAAGCGGACCGTCGCCCTGATCTGCCCCACCCAGTAGTCGGGGGAGGTGAGTTCGGCGGTGGTGGCCGCTTCGCCGGTGACCGTGGAGACGAGGGGGATGCGCGGCGCGTGGTAGGTGAGCGAGGCCGCGACGGCACGGAAGTCGTCCAGGACGTCGTCCATGTGCGGGGAGTGGAAGGCGTGGCTGACCTGGAGCCGCCGGGTGCGCCGCCCGCGTTCCCGCCAGCGTCCGGCGAGTTCCTCGGCGGCGTCCGCGTCCCCGGAGAGCACCACCGAGGTGGGGCCGTTGACCGCGGCGAGCGACAACCTGCCCTCGTACGCGGCCAGTTCGGCGGTCAGCTCGGACTCCTCCGCCTCCACCGCGATCATCGCGCCGCCGTCCCGGGCGGACTCCATCAGCCGTCCGCGGGCGGCGACCAGCCGGGCCGCGTCGCCCAGCGAGAGCACCCCCGCCGCGTGTGCGGCGGACAGCTCGCCGATGGAGTGCCCGGCCAGCAACTCCGGTGCCGCGCCGTGGTGTTCGAGCAGCCGGAAGAGCGCGGTCTCCAGGGCGAAGAGGGCGGGCTGGGTGTAGGCCGTACGGTGCAGCAGCCGCCCGTCCTCGCTGTCCTCGGCGGCGAACAGGACGGTGCGCAGCGGGCGTTCGAGGTGCGGGTCGAGGGCGGCGCAGACCTCGTCGAGCGCGGCGGCGAAGACCGGTGAACTCCCGTACAGTTCCCGGCCCATGCCGGAGCGCTGGGCCCCCTGCCCGGTGAACAGGAAGGCGGTCCGTCCGCCCGCGGGGGCGCGTCCGGTGGTCAGGTGCGGGGCCGCTTCGCCGCGGGCGAGCGCGTCGAGCCCGGTGCGGAAGTCCTCGGTGGTGGTGCCGGTGACCACGGCGCGGTGGCCGAGTCCGGTACGGGCGGCGAGGGAGACCCCGACATCGGCGGGGCGCGCCCCGGTGTCCGCGACGAACCGGCGCAGCCGCTCGGCCTGGGCGCGCAGGGCGTCCTCGTCGGCGGCGGAGAGCACCCACGGCGCCGGACCCGTCAACTCACCATCCGTAGCGGGCAGTTCTTCCGGCTCGCCTTCCTCGATGATGACGTGCGCGTTCGTCCCGCTGATCCCGAAGGAGGACACACCCGCACGGCGCGGACGCTCACCCCGCTCCCACTCCCGCTCCTCGATCAGCAACTCCACCGCACCCGCCGACCAGTCCACCATCGGCGTCGGCTCCTCCACATGCAGCGTCCTCGGCAGCACACCATGTCGCATCGCCTGCACCATCTTGATCACACCGCCGACACCCGCCGCCGCCTGCGCATGCCCGATGTTCGACTTCAACGAGCCCAGCCACAACGGCCGTTCACGCTCCTGGCCATACGTCGCAAGCAGCGCCTGCGCCTCGATCGGATCGCCCAGCTTCGTACCGGTGCCGTGCGCCTCCACGGCGTCCACCTCGGAGGGAGACAGCCCCGCGGTCGCCAACGCCTGCCGGATCACCCGCTCTTGGGCAGGACCGTTCGGCGCTGTCAGACCATTCGACGCGCCGTCCTGGTTGATCGCACTGCCGCGTACCACCGCCAGCACCCGATGCCCACGACGCCGCGCATCCGACAACCGCTCCACCAGCAGCAGCCCCACACCCTCCGACCACGACGTACCGTCCGCACCCGCCCCGAAGGACTTGATCCGCCCGTCGGGAGCAAGACCCCGCTGCCGCGAGAACTCCACGAACATGCCGGGCGAGGACATCACGGTGGCGCCGCCCGCGAGGGCGAGCGTGGTCTCGCCGGAGCGCAGCGACTGCACCGCGAGGTGCAGGGCGACCAGCGAGGAGGAGCAGGCCGTGTCGACGGAGACCGCGGGGCCCAGCAGGCCCAGCTGGTAGGCGATCCGGCCGGAGAGGACGCTCGGGGTGGTGCCCGTGAGGACGTGTCCCTCGACGCTGTCCGGGGCCTCGTGCATCCGGGGCCCGTAGTCGAGGGTGGTGGCTCCGACGAAGACGCCGGTGCGGGTGCCCTTGAGTTCGGTGACGCTCAGCCCGGCGTCCTCGACGGCCTCCCAGGCGGTCTCCAGGAGCAGCCGCTGCTGCGGATCCATGGCGAGCGCCTCGCGCGGCGAGATGCCGAAGAAGCCGTTGTCGAAGAGGGCGGCGCCGGTGAGGAACCCGCCCTCGCGGACCGCGCTGCGACCGCTGCTTGCGGGGTCGCTGTCGAAGAGGTCGAGGTCCCAGCCGCGGTCGGCGGGGAAGCCGGAGATGGCGTCGGTGCCCTCGGCGACCAGGCGCCACAGCTCCTCGGGGGTGTCGGCCCGGCCGGGGTAGCGGCAGGCCATGCCCACGATCGCGATCGGCTCGTCCGGCTCCGCGCGGCGCCCGTCCGCCCCGGGCGCACCCCGGTTCTCGGCCGGGGAGCCCGCGAGCAGGGAGTTGAGGTGGTCCCGGAGCGCGGCCGGGGTCGGGTGGTCGAAGAGCAGCCCGCCGGCCAGCCGCAGACCGGTGGCCTCGGCGAGGGTGTTGCGCAGTTCGACCGACATCAGGGAGTCGTAGCCGAGGTCCTTGAAGGTGGCGTGCGGTTCCACCCGGTGGGCGCCGTCGAGCCCCAGGACGGCGGCGACGCTGTCCAGGACGAGGGCGGTGGTGTCGCCCCCGGTGGTCGGCAGCGGCACCGCGGGCGGGGCGTCCGTGTCACGCGCGAGCGGGGCCGCGGTGCGGGCGGTGCCGCCGATCCAGTGGCGCTCGCGCTGGAAGGCGTAGGTGGGCAGTGGGATCCGCGCGCCCCCGCGCCCGGCGTGCACGGCCGCCCAGTCGAGGTCCGTGCCGCGGACGAAGACGGTGGCGAGGGAGGCGAGCAGCCGGGCGGTCTCCGGCCGGTCGGACCGCAGCGAGGCCAGCGGCAGCAGGGCCTCCGGGTCGCTGAGGCAGTCGGCGGCCATGGCGGCGCAGACACCGTCGGGGCCGAGTTCCCAGAGCGTGGTGGTGCCCTCGGCCTCCAGGGCGCGTACGGCGTCCAGGAACCGGACGGGGCGGCGGACCTGCTCCACCCAGTACTCGGGCGAGGACCACTGGCCGTCGGCGACCGGCTGACCGGTCACCGTGGAGACCGCGGCGATCGCCGGCTCGGCGAAGCGCAGTTCGGCCAGGACCGCGCGGAAGTCCGCGAGCATCGGGTCCATCAGCGGGGAGTGGAAGGCGTGCGAGACGGTGAGACGGCGGGTCTTGCGGCCCTGCTCGGCGAACTGCCCGGCGAGCGCGGCGACTTCGGCCTCCTCGCCGGAGACCACGGTCGCCCGGGGCCCGTTGACCGCCGCGATCGCGACCCGGCCGGTGCCGCCGAGCGAGGCGAGCACCTCCTCCTCGGTCGCCTCCACGGCGAACATCGCACCGCCGGAGGGGAGTTGCTGCATCAGCCGCCCCCGGGCCGCGACCAGCCGGGCGGCGTCCGGGAGCGAGAGCACGCCCGCGGCATGGGCGGCGGCGATCTCCCCGATGGAGTGCCCGCCGACCCGGTCGGCCACCACGCCCCAGGAGGTGACGAGCCGGTACAGCGCCACCTCGACCGCGAACAGGGCGGGTTGGGTGTACGCGGTCTCGTCCAGGCCCTCCCCGGAGTCGATCACCTCGCTCAGCGGGCGGTCGAGGAACGGGTCGAGGTGGGAGCAGACCTCGGCGAAGGCCTGGGCGAACACCGGGAAATCGGCGCGGAGTCCGCGTCCCATGGCGATCCGCTGCGCGCCCTGGCCGGTGAAGAAGAGGGCGAGCCGCGCGGGGCGCGCCACTCCGGTGACCAGGCCCCCGGCGCGCTCGCCCCGGGCCAGGGCGCCGAGCCCGGCCACCATGGCCTCCCGGTCCTCGGCGAGGACCACGGCCCGGTGCGGGAAGACGGTACGGGTGGCGGCCAGCGACCAGCCGACGTCCTGTGCGCGGGGAGTCCGGCCCGCCGTCGCGCCGTGCGGTGCCGCCGGGTCCGCCTCGGGCTCCGCGTCCGTGTCCGCCTCGGGTCCCGCGTCCGCGCCCGGGTCCGTGTCCAGGTCCGGGTCCGCCGTCAGGGCCGTGTGCAGCCGCGCGGCCTGGGCCCGCAGCGCCTGCGCGCCGTGGCCGGAGACCACCCAGGGCATCAGCGGGCCCCGGTCCGCCGTGCCGTCCTGGCCGGGCTCCGCCTGCCGCGCCTGCTCCCCGGTGGCCGCCGGGCCCTCGGCGAGGACGACATGGGCGTTGGTGCCGCCCATGCCGAAGGAGGAGACCCCGGCGAGCAGTTCGCGGTCCGGCTCGGGCCAGTCGGTGAGCTCCCGCTGCACCTCAAGTCCCAGGTCGGCCAGGGGAATCGAGGGCCCCGCCCCGCTGAAGTTGAGGGTCGCCGGTATCCGGCGGTGCCACAGCGCGAGCAGGGTCTTGAGCAGGCCGACGGCACCGGCCGCGCCCTCCAGGTGGCCCACGTTGGTCTTCGCCGAGCCGACCCGCAGCGGGCGGCCCCCGACCCGGGCCGCCCCGAGCACGGCACCGAGCGCCGCCGCCTCGACGGGGTCGCCGACGGGCGTACCGGTGCCGTGCAGTTCCACGTACTGCACCGCCTCGGGGGCGACCCCGGCCTTCTCGTACGCCTCCCGGAGGACCCGCTCCTGGGAGTCCCGGCCGGGGACGGTGAGGGAGGGAGTGGCGCCGTCGTTGTTCACGGCGCTGCCGCGGATCACCCCGTAGACGCGGTCGCCGTCGGCCCGGGCGTACGACAGGGGCTTGAGGAGGAGGGCGACGCCGCCCTCGCCGCGTACGAAGCCGTTGGCGCGGGCGTCGAAGGTGTAGGTGGTGCCGTCCGGTGACAGGCCACCGAAGCGCTCCTCGGTGACGGCACCCTCGGCGAGGATGTTCAGGTTGACGCCCGCCGCGATCGCGGACCGGGACTCCCCGGTGCGCAGCGATTCGCAGGCGAGGTGGACGGCCACCAGGGAGGAGGACTGGGCGGAGTCCACCGTCAGGCTCGGCCCGTGCAGGCCGAGGTGGTAGGAGACCCGGTTCGCCAGCACACCCCGGTTGAGCCCGGCCATGGTGTGCTGGGTGACGGCGGCAGCGCCGTGCTGGTAGAGCAGCGCGGTGTAGTCGTCGCGCAGGGCGCCCACGAAGACGGCGGTGGAGCTGCCGCGCAGGGCGGCGGGCAGGATCCCGGCGTCCTCCAGGGCCTCCCAGGCGAGTTCGAGCACCAGCCGCTGCTGCGGGTCCATGGTCTGGGCCTCGCGCGGGGAGATGCCGAAGAAGGCGGCGTCGAAGGTGTCGACCCGGTCGAGGAAGCCGCCGCGGCGCATGCCCGGCTCGGCGCTCTCGGGCAGCGGCTCACCGGTCGCGGGCTCCCAACGCCCCCGCGGCACACCGGTGATCGCGTCCTTCCCGGTGCGCAGCAGCTCCCAGAACGCGGCCGGACCGTCCGCGCCCGGCAGCCGGCAGGACATCCCGACGACCGCGATCGCCTCGTGGTGACCCTCGTGCGTCACGGCTTCCTCGGACTGGTTCTGATTCGTCATCGCGCTCGAGTGCCTTTCCGGCCGAATTACCCAAGACTCCTGAGTATTTGGGCGAACCTGTGCCCCGATAGTAGGCAGGCGTTTCTCTTGCACACCCCAGCGCCCGGCCTTGAATCGGTAATTGAAGAGCACTCTCCGCGGAGAGCATCCAATTACCGTGCGATGGATGGGGTGTTGCACCGCACCGAATAGCGTTCGCCTCGGAATTCCGACCGACACCAGAGCAGCAGAAGGCAGGTTGAGGCCACCCATGTCACAGCTCATCGAGAGCCTGGAAAAGCACACCGATCTTTATGTCGAGGCGTTCAACGCGGGCGACTTCGACGCACTCGACGCCTTCTACACCGAAGAGGCGGTCGCCGTCTGGGAGCCGGGCAAGCCGCTCACCGGCGAGGCCCGCCGGGAGTACCAGCGGGCCTTCCTGGCGAGCAAGCCGAAGATCACCGCCAAGCAGCGCCAGCGCTTCGTCACCGGTGACACCGCGCTGCTGATCGTCGACTGGGTGATCGACACCGTCGACGAGCAGGGCGAGCCCGAGCGCCTGGAGGGCATCGGCGTCGACGTGCTGCGCCTGGGCGAGGACGGCATCTGGCGCTACGCCGTCGACGACCCGTACGGCCAGAAGGACTGAGCGGCCCGGCCGCTCACCCTCGTACCCCGCGCG
The DNA here is from genome assembly GCF_025643355.1 of Streptomyces sp. SCSIO ZS0520. Classification (NCBI taxonomy): domain Bacteria; kingdom Bacillati; phylum Actinomycetota; class Actinomycetes; order Kitasatosporales; family Streptomycetaceae; genus Streptomyces; species Streptomyces sp. SCSIO ZS0520. The sequence continues at coordinate 2,464,713 of NZ_CP092644.1, forward strand.
TCCCCTCCCCCACAGTCACCCGTCGTCGCAGAGATCCGGAAGAAGCACATGAACACCCAGCACGGCACGCACACGGAGGCGGTGGGGGCCCGTCGGCCCAGCCGGCGGACCCTGCTCAAGGCGGCGGGTGCCACGGCGCTGGCCGCGGGACCGGCGGCGGCCGGGAGCGCGGCGGTCGCGGCACCGTCCGGGGACCGCGCCACCGAGGAGGAGTACGACGTCCTCGTCGTCGGCGCCGGTTATACGGGCGTCACGGCGGCGCGGGAGCTGCGCGCCCGGGGCAAGCGGGTCCTCGTCCTGGAGGCCCGCGACCGGATCGGCGGCCGCACCTGGGGGACCGCCTTCGCCGGGCACCAGGTGGAGATGGGCGGCACCTGGGTCGAGCCCGCGCAGCCGCACATCGGCGCGGAGTTGAAGCGCTACGGCATCGCCCTGGAGGAGGAGCGGCCGGTCGACCGGGTGTTCCTGCCGACTCCCGAGGGCCCCGGGGAGTTCACTCCCGAGGACGGCTTCGGACGGATCGGCACCCTCCTGGAGCGGCTGTTCGAGGGGTCCGAGGAGTACTTCGCCAAGCCCTTCGAGCCGCTGCACCGCGCGGATCTGCTGCAGCGCCTCGACACCCTCTCGCTGCGCGACCGGCTGGACGAACTCGGCCTGACCGAGGCCGAGGAGCTGCTGATCAACGGGCAGACCTCGGTGTACTCGGGCGGCTCCAGCAGCCGGGGCGCCCTGACCATGCTGGCGCACTGGTGGTCGCTGGCCGGCTGGAGCAACGAGGGGTGGAACGACACCCAGCGCTACCGCATGAAGACCGGCACGGTCGGCCTGCTGCACCGCATGCTCGACGAGGCGCAACCCACCGTGCGCCTCAACTCCCCGGTCACCTCGGTCACCGACACGGGGACCCGGGTGCATGTCACCCTGCGCACGGGCGAGCAGTTCAGCGCCCCGCACGCGGTGGTGACGGTGCCGGTCAACGTCCTGTCCACCATCGCCTTCACACCCGCGCTGCCCGCCGCGCTCACCACGGCGGCGAGCCAGGGCATCGCCGTCCCGAACGCGACCAAGCTCTACATCCACGCCCGGGGGAGCGCCGCAGGCCGCTTCTACGGGCAGGGCGCCGAGGGCGGCACGGCGATACCGATGATGATGCCGTTCGAGGAGACCCCCGAAGGCCTGCTCTACATGGCCTTCAGCACCGACACCGCCCTCGATCCGACCGACACGGCGCAGGTCGCCCAGGCCGTGCGCGCGCTCGGCGCGGAGCTGGACGTCCTCGGTGTGTACGCGCACGACTGGGGCCGGGACCCGTACGCGCGCGGCGGCTGGGCCTTTCGGCGCCCGCGCCAGCTCACCTCGCTGTACCCGGCCGTCCACGAGCCCAGCGGGCGGCTGTTCTTCGCCAGCGGCGATCTCGCCGACGGCTGGTCCGGCTTCCTCGACGGAGCGGTCGAGTCCGGGCTGCGCGCGGCCGCACAGGTCGCGGCGGCACGGTGAGCGGCCCCTCCCGTCCCGGCAGCAGCACTTCCCGACGCACGACCTCAGCGCGCGTCCTCAACGCACGTCCCCAACCGACAAGTCCTCTTCACGGAAAGGCGGGCCGGATCACCATGGCCTACAACTTCAGCGTCGACTTCGACCCGGCGAAGCCGGACCTCACCGACGACACCGAGATCCAGAACGAGGTCTTCCTGCAGGCCTTCAACACCGGCGACGGCGCGGTGTTCGACAGCCTCTACCGGGAGGACTCCATCTCGAACTTCTCCGGCGAGCCCCTGACCGGCGCCGACCGGCTGGCCTTCTTCAAGGAGTTCCTGAGCGCCAAGCCCTCGCTGCACGCCGCCGTGACGCACTCCTACGTCGCCGGTGACGTGGCCCTGGTCGGCGTCGAGTACTCCATCGACACCACGGGGCCCGACGGGGAGCCGGTCCACCTCGAAGGCGTCTGCACGGATGTGCTGCGGCGCGGCGACGACGGCCGGTGGCTGATGGCGATCGACCGTCCGGTGGCCTCCTCGGGCCTGGTGGCGGACTGAGGGTGTGCGGGAGATCCCGGAAACGGGGTCTCCCGCACCCTCCGGCGACCGCTTCGGCGACCTTCCGGAATGCGGCGCCAACTCGGCAGTAATTTCCCGGTAATCACCGGGGAACCGTCCCGATCACCGGCGGGAGTGCGCGGGTTTCCCGGGGTTGAATTACCGACCGTAGCGCAGGACGTGAGCGCGGTTTCGCACGCGAGGAAAGAGAAGGTTCATGGCCACCCGAGAAGAGCTTGATGCGGTACTGGACGGCGTGCGGAGCGCTGTTCCCGTACTGCGCCGCAATGGAAAGCAGAGCGAGGAGCAGCGCTGGATCGTCGAGGAGAACATCCAACTCCTGGAGAAGGCGGGCGTGTTCCGTGCGGCCGTGCCGCGCAAGTACGGCGGGCTCGACCTGGACGCCGCCCAGCAGGCGGAGGTCATCTCCGAGGTGGCCCGCGGCTGCCCCTCCACGGGCTGGCTGACCATGGTGTGGCTGACCAGCGCCTGGGCCGGGACCCTCTACCCGGACGAGACCCAGGACGAGCTGTTCGCCTCGGGCTCCACCCGGGTGTCGATCGTCTTCGCGCCGACCGGCACCCTGAAGCGGGTCGACGGCGGCTACCGGCTCAACGGCACCTGGCGCTTCAACTCCGGTGTCCGCGGGGCCGATTGGGACATGCTCGCGGCGGCTGTGGAGCGGGAGGACGGCGAGCACGAGGAGCTGGTCACCCTGGTGCCCACCACCGACCTCGCCGTCGCGGACGACTGGCATGTCTCCGCGGGCGCCGGCACCGGCAGCTCCACGGTCACCGCCACGGATCTGTTCGTCCCCGCCCACCGCACCGTCGCCCTGGAGGAGGCGATGGTCAGCGGCACCGGCCGACGCTCCAACACCGGTGCCACCGGCCGTAATTACGGGCTGCTCGGCTACATCCTGTCCTCGGTGGCCGCGGCGCTGACCGGGATCGCCCGCGGCGCCCACGAGCTGTTCCTGGAGCGGCTCCCGGGTCGCGGCATCACGTACACGGACTGGACCGAGCAGCGGCTGCACCCGGTCACCCAGCAGCATGTCGCCACGGCCGCCAACAAGATCGACGCGGCGATCGCCCTGTCGGGCCAGTGGCTGGAGGTCCTGCAGCGGGCCGCGGACGCCGGTGAGCAGCCGACCGACGAGCAGAAGGCGGTCATCCGCGGCCAGACGGCCTACGCGGGGCAGCTCGCCAAGGAGGCCGTCGAGCTGCTCTACAGCGAGAGCGGCGGCTCGGTCATCCGCTCCGATGTGGACCTGCAGCGCTTCCACCGCGACATCCAGGGCTTCTCGCTGCACGCGCTGGTCCAGCTCGGCGCCAACCTGGAGGTGCAGGGCCGCGTCCTGATGGGCCTGGAGCCCGGCACGTACTTCCTCTGACTCACCGCCGTAGGGGGTGTCTTCAGAGTCCCGCACGCGCGGACGCCGGGCCCGGACCGTGAGACGGTCCGGGCCCGGCGCGTGGGTGCGGCGGCGGCGCGGGGGCTACTTCTCCGGGGTGCGGAACAGCTCGCTCATGCTGGCGTAGCTGTTCTGCCCGAAGCCCTTGGCGACGGTCCGCTCCATGAGTGCGTGCACGAAGCGCGGCAGTTCGGCGTTGACGCCCTGGGCCTCGCTCTCGTGGAGCAGGTGCCGCACGGCGCCCAGGTGCACCTCCATGGTCGCGTCGTTGGCCGGGAAGGCGCCGTCCTTCTGGTCGATCTGGGCCGCGTAGTCGGTGGCGAAGAGCTTGACCGTGTCGATCCACTTCAGCGCCAGCGGCAGGAAGTCGGCGGCCTTGACCTCGGCGGTGGAGAGCAGCGCGGCGCCCTGGAGGAAGCTGTTGAGGGTGCCCCACATGACGCCGAGCAGCGAGACGTCGTAGAGGGCGGACAGGGCGTGGTCCTCGCCGAGGTGGGTGGTGCCGCCGCCGAGCAGGCGCAGGGTGTCGCTGTGCCGGTCGTAGGCCTCCCGGGGCCCGCTGTAGAAGACCACCGACTCGGGGGCGCCGACCGCCGCGGGCACCGTCATGATGGCGGCGTCCAGATAGCGGAAGCCCACCTCCTCGGCCCAGGCGGCGTTCTCCCGGGCCTGGTCCGAGGAGCCGGAGGTCAGATTGGCCACCACCCGGCCCGCGAGGGAGCCGGCGACCGGGTCGAGCACGGCGTGCACCGCGTCGTTGTCGAGGAGGCAGACCACGAGCAGCTCGCTCGCGGCCACCGCCTCGGCCGGGGTGTCCGCGAGCACCGCGCCCTGCTCCACCACGGCGGCGGCCTTGTCCGCCGAACGGTTCCAGACGGTGGTCGGATGCCCCGCCGCGACGAACGCGGAGGCAAGTGCCTGTCCCATCAGCCCCAGGCCGATGACTGTTACCGGGGTACGGTCGGTGCCCGCCATGGAAACTCCAATTGTTCTCGCTTCTCGGTCTGGCAGAGCCCATTAGACCAAGCGGCACCGTAATCGCTCCGCAGCCGCGGAACCCGCCGGTAATCGACGGGTAATCACCGGGTCACCCCCGGGGAACCTCCGGCTTTCCGAACTTGCCGTCGACATAGAGAAGGCCGCTTCCGGCCGTGTTCCGGTGCGCCCCGATCACGGTGCCGATGAAGATGGTGTGATCACCGAAGGAATGGGCGGCGGACAGTTCACATTCCAGCCAGCCGAGCGAGCCGCCGAGCAGCGGGGCTCCGGTCAGCTCGCCAGGGCGCCAGGCGACCCGCTCGAACTGCGCGGCCCCGAGCACGCGCTTCTTGTCGGCGAAATGGCGTGCGAGCGACTCCTGTTCGGTGCCGAGTATGTTGACGGCGAAGCGTCCGGCCGAGGTCAGCGCCCCGTGCATGACGGCGGAGTGGCCGACGCCGCACAGCACCGAGGCCGGCTCCAGGGAGACCGAGCTGAAGGCGTTGGCGGTCATGGCGTGCGGGTGCTCCCCGCCGACCGTGAGCACCGTGACGCCGGTGGCGAAGCGGGCCATCACCTCCCTCAGTTCGGCAGGCTTCACCGGCTCGCGCGCGGCGGCGTTCACGGAGTCGGAATCGATTTCAGCGGGCGCGGAATTCATGCGGAATTCTCCGATCTATTTCGCGGGGCGCGCGCTCACAGGTGCCAGCCGCGCGGAAGAGCGATCTTCCTCAACCTACCGCCGCCTTTCCGGGCCCTACCCATCTTCCGGTAACCGCCTTTTCCCGCGTACGGGCCCTTCGCCCATGAACCTCCAGTGACCCGGTATTGACCACGGTGGAGCAATCTGTGCGCCATGGAGACCAAGAACTCTGCACCTGACGCACCGGAACTCGCCGAGCCGTACCTCCGTGCCGTCCTGGACACCGCGGGACTCGCCGTCGAGTACGTACGCGCCGAGGGCAACACCCTGTTCCAGCGAGGCGAGGACGGCGGCGAAATCCCGGTCGCCGACTTCGCCGGGGGCTACGGTTCCGTGCTGCTCGGGCACAACCACCCCGCGATCGTCGCCCGGGCGCAGGAACTGCTCGCCGCGGGCTCCCCCGTGCACGCGCAGTTCTCCCGGCACCCGTACGCCAATGAACTGGCGGCAGAGCTCAACCGGATCATCCACCGTGAACTCGGCGACGAGGAGCCCTATTTCGCGATCTTCGCGAACACCGGGGCGGAGGCCGTCGAGGCCGCGATCAAACACGCCGAGCTGGACCGGGGCCTGCGCGTGGCCGCGCTCGGCGCGCAGGTGGCCGAGGAGATCGAGGCGGCGCGCGCGGCCGTGGCCGAGGGGACGGTGGCCCTGTCCGCGCGGACCCGGGCGCGGTTCGGCGCGGCGGCCGGGGAGGGGCGGCCCACGGCCCTGGACACCGTGCTGGCCGGACTCGAACGCGCCAACGCCGGGCAGCTCGAACGGCCCCCGCTCTTCCTCGCCCTGGAGCGGGGCTTCCACGGCAAGCTCGGCGCCAGCGTGCAGCTCACCCACAACGAGCACTACCGCACGCCCTTCAAGTCCCTCGGCGCCCAGGCCCGGTTCGTCCCGCACGGCAGGCCGGACGTGCTCAAGGAGGTCTACGCGCAGGAGCGGGGCGTACTGCTCTCCCTGGAGCTGACGGACGGTCAAGTCGAAGTGGTGGAGCGCGAGTTCCCGGTCTTCTGCGCCTTCCTCGTCGAGCCGGTGCAGGGCGAGGGCGGGATCCATGTGCTCGGCGCCGAATTCGCGCAGGAGATCCAGCGGTTCTGCGCGGAGATCGACTGCCCGGTCGTCGTCGACGAGATCCAGAGCGGCATGGGCCGCACCGGCGCGCTGCTCTCCTCCTCCCAGGTGGGACTGCGCGGCGACTACTACACCCTGGCCAAGGCGCTGGGCGGCGGGATCGCGAAGACCTCGGTGATGCTGGTGCGCGAGGCGCGCTACCGCCGCGAGTTCGAGATCGTGCACAGCTCCACCTTCGCCAAGGACAGCTTCTCCTGCGAGATCGCGCGCACGGTCCTCGCGCTCCTGGAGGCGGACGGCCAGGCGGCCTACCGCCGGGCCACCGAACGCGGCCGGGCGCTGCGGGCCGAACTGGAGTCCGTGCAGGCGCAGTTCCCGGACCAGGTCCTCGCCGTACGCGGCAAGGGGCTGATGCTCGGTATGGAGTTCCGGGACCAGTCCCAGGCGGATTCGGAGATCCTGCGGGAGCTCGCCGCCAGCGGACTCTTCGGCTACTTCCTGGCCGGACTGCTGCTGCGCGAGCACCGGGTACGGACCTTCCCGACCGCCAGCGCGGTGAACACCCTGCGGTTCGAACCCTCGCTCCAGCTCGCCGACGCCGAGATCGCCCAACTCGGGGCGGGACTGCGCGAACTGTGCCGGGTGCTGCGCGCCCAGGACGGAGCGCGGCTCACCGTCCCGGCCGCCTCCTGACCCCTGCCCGGCCGGCGCGTCCCCGCCCTCCCCGTCCGCCGCCCGTCCGTTCCGTACCGCCTGCTCTACGCGCGTTTCCCCCGCACGCGCCCCCCGGGGCGGCTCCGGCCGCCCCGGGACGTCACACCGCTCGAACCGCGGCCCTCGGGGCGCGGGTCCTGGCAACCGTCACACGTGGTCAGCGAACTGGCCGAAGCCGATGCGGGGGGATACATGGAATTCCGGCTCCTGGGACCACTGGAAGTGGAGGACGGGCGCGGCCTGGTGACGCTGGGCGGCACCCGGCAGCGCGCCGCCCTGGCCTTCCTGCTGCTGCACACCAACCAGGTGGTGCCGACCAGCCAGCTCCTGAACGCCATGTACCCCGTCGACGGGGTACCGCTGACCGCGCGCAAGATCCTGCAGAACGCCGTCTGGCGGCTGCGCAGGATGCTCGGCCGCAGGACCGGCACCGGCGAGGCGGCCGAGCTGCTGACCCGGCCGCCGGGCTACATGGTGCGGGTGCCCGCCGAACACGTGGACCTGCTCTGCTTCCAGCAGTTGGCCTCCCGCGGCCGGGCCGCCCTCTCGGCGGGTGACGCGCGCGGGGCGGGGGCGATCCTGCGCGAGGCGCTCGGCATGTGGCGCGGGCCCGCCCTCGCCGATCTCGCCGAAGAGGGCCTGCTCTGGCCGGAGTTGACCGCCCTGGAGCAGAAGCGCCTCGATCTGACGGAGGACCACTTCGAGGCCGAACTCGTCTGCGGGGCGCACCAGTCGGCGCTGCGGGACCTGGAGGCCTTCGTCGCCGCCGAGCCGCTGCGTGAGCGGGCCGCCCAGCAGCTGATGCTCGCCCTCTACCGCTCCGGGCGCCAGGCCGACGCGCTCGGGGTCTATGCGCGTACCCGGGCGGCCCTGGTGGAGGGGCTCGGCCTGGAGCCCGGCCGCCAGATGCAGCGGCTGCAGCAGTCCATCCTCGGCCACGACCCGGACCTCGACCTCGCCCCGGAGCCCGCCTCGGGCGCGGAAACCCCCCTCTGGCAGGGCCTGCCCGCCCCCGCACCCGCGGCGGCCCGCGCCTGGTCCCCCGCCCCGGAGGGCCATGTCCCGGCAGCGACACGGGAGTTCACGGCACCGGAACCGCCCGCGCCGCACGGGCGGGTCGCCGCGGCGGCCGGGGAACCCCGGGAGAGCGGGACCCCTGCCCCGCAGGTCCAGGCGAACCGGCACAGCAGCGTCCTGATGCTGCGCTTCGGTCTCGGCCCCGAGTTCGACGACCTCCCGGCCGAGGACATCGACCGGGCGCTCGACACCGTCTGCGAACTCGCCCGCGAGGAGATCACCCGGGCCGGCGGCCAGGCCGCGGCCTCGGTCGGCTCGGTCCTGCTCGGCCTCTTCGAGCCCGACCCCTCCCGGCCGGACAGCGCGGACCGCGCGGTGCGCACCGGCGCGGCCGTACGCGACTGCCTCACCATCCCCGCGGGGCCGCTCACCCCGCCGGCACCGGCGGTCGGCGGACTCTCCGTGCACGCCGCGGTGGCCACCGGGGCCGAGGTGGTCTGCCACTGGCCCGACGCGCGGTCCGGCTCCTGCGGGCAGCCGTGGATAGGCGGCGAGACGGTGGACCTCTGCGAGACGATGCTGCTGGGGACGCCGCCCGGGGAGATCCACGTCTGCGACGAGACCCGCCGCCGCACCGAGTGCCGCATCACCTACCACCGGCTCCCGGGCGCCCCCGCGAAGTGGCAGGTCCGTACGGTCCCCGAGCGGGCGGCGGGCTGCGCCTCGGCCGCCGACGAGCGGGAGTGCGAACTCGCCCTGATGACCGCCCTCCTCGGCCGCACGGCGAGCCGCTCGGCCGCCCATATGATCACCGTCCTCGGCGACTCCGGGCTCGGCAGGACCCGGCTGCTCATGGAGTTCCAGCGGCGGATCACGGCCGGGGGCCCGGACGGGCTCAAGGTGCTCACGGGCGCCGTCTCCGGCTCCGGCGACCCGCTCGCCGCGCCCGCCGAGATGCTCGCCGGGTACTGCGGGGTCACCGACCAGGACAGCGCGGACGGCGCGTACCGCAAGGTCGCCGGATCGCTGACGGAGCTGACCGGGCAGGCGCGCGGAGCCGGTCCCGATCCGCTGCTGGCCGCGCTCGGCCCGCTGGTGACCGGCGGGCGCCCGCCGGGGACCGCCGCGGAGATCCGCCGGATCCTCGCCGCCTGGCGGGAGTTCGTGACCCGGGCCGCGCACGCCCAGCCCCTGGTCCTCGTCTGGGACGACCTGCACCGGGCCGAGGAGGCGCTGCTCGACACCGTCGAGCAGCTCCCCGGTTCCTGCCCCGGCGCGCCCTTCCTCAATGTGGTCGGCGCCCATCTCGCCCTGGTCAGCCGCCGCCCCGCCTGGTCCGGCGGCCACCAGCACGCCATGACCCTGCGGCTCACGCCGAGGACCGGGGACGCCCTCGACCAGCTCCTGCGGGACCTGTTCACGCAGGAGGGCGGAGGGGTCTGAGCACCGGCCGTCAGCCGCCCTGCTGGACCAGCAGATGCGCCCGCAGCGCACGGGTCGCCTCGGTCAGGGCGCGCAGGGCCTCGGCACCGGCCGGGTGGCCCGGCGGCAGGGTGGCGACCGCCGTTTCGAGGAGCCTGCTGGAGGCGACGATCTGCTCGTAGGCGGGCTCCGCGGCGGTGCGCGCGGGGCCGGGGCCGGTCTGCTGCGGGGCCGTTGCGGGGAGCCGGGGCCCGGCCGCCGGGTCCGCGGGCCGGGCGGCCGGGCGGAATCCGGTGAGCACCGAGCGCCGCAGTCCGGCGTCCAGGGCCTCGGCGAACCTTCTGCCGACCAGTTCGGTGTAGGTGAGCGCGGGTTCGGGAGTGACCTGCGAACCCGGGTCCGGTGCGAGAGCGGGAGAGTCATCCATACCGGACAGCGAACCAAGTCCCTCACTCAGCCGCGCCATTCGGCGGTCACTGCCGGACCGGTCCGCGGTCATCACCGGACCGGAACCCGGGTCCGGGCCCGGGCCTGCCCCGACACCGACCCCGACCCCTGCCCCGACCCCTGCCCCTGCCCCTGCCCCTGCCCCTGCCCCTGCCACGACCTCTGCCACGCCCGGATCCGTTCTCCCTGCTCTCCGCTCTCCCGCTCCCCCGGAGGATCCCCGACCCGGCACAGCGGGACGGGGGCCGCCGTGTCTCGGCAGCCCCCGTCCTCCCGCCGGATCGGAGCCGCAGGACCTCCGCGAGCTCCCCGAGTCCGCCTGCGGCCGCCGCCCCCAAGTCCCCCTGCGGGCGCCGCTCTCAGGCCCGGGTGACCTCCGGGTCCCGGGCGGTCAGGGCCAGTTCCTCGTCGGGTCCCCGGCCGCGGGCGGGCGCCAGGGTCAGGGTGACGCCGTGCCGCAGCCCGCAGCCCCACAGGGGGCGCCGCTCCAGGAGCTCGGGGCGGGCCGAGACGACCAGGAACAGCGGTACGTCCCGGGCCGTCGCCGCCAGCCGCTCCACGCTGTCCAGGACGGCGTCGGGCACCCCGTGCGCGTCGTCCAGGAAGACCACCACCGGCTGCTCCCGGGCGAGCAGCAGCAGCGAGCCGCACCAGGCGTCCACGAACTCGCGGGAGGTGCCGCCCCGGGCGCCGGCCTCGCCGTACGGGAAGCGCAGTCGCGTCAGCAGCCGTTCGGCGGTCTCGCCGCGGCCCGCGACCCGCCGTACGGCCTCGTGCAGCCGGTAGTCGGAGGAGCCGCCGGGGGCCGGGGCGAGGACGGTGCCGCTGTCCCCCGCGCGGGTGCCCGGGGCGGTGGGGCCGAGGCGGACCACGAGCAGCGGCTCGGCCGCGATGCTCTGCGCCAGCTCCGTCAGGAACCGGGTCTTCCCGGCGCCCGGGTCGCCGAGCAGGGTGACCAGATGCGGCGCCTCGTGGCGGCGCGAGCGCTCCAACAGGGACTGGAGGAGGGTGAGTTCGAAGGAGTGCCGGGAGGGCTCGGGGCGCCGGGGCGTCGGCATGCCGCCCAGCGGATACATGCCGTCCAGGCGCAGCACCCCGTCCCGCCCCACCGGGTGCGTGAGCACGGTGTGCCGGGTCGGCCCGAGCGCGGCGCGGGCCGCCTCCCCGCACAGATGGATCTCGCCCTGCGGCACCTCGGTGAGCAGCGCGCGGGCCTGGTCGACCAGGCGCCCCGAGACGGAGGCGCCCCGCGCGGGGTGCCGGGCGTCGATCCGGACCACCGCGTCCCCCGCGGTCACCACCAGGTGGCAGGTGGCACCGGGGAAGGCCGCGAGCCGCTCCCGTACGGCGAGCGAGGCGCGGATGGCGTCCAGCGAGGAGGCGGCCCGGTCCGGACCGAAGAGGGCCACGCAGACATGGCCGACCGAGCCCGCCATGGTGCCGCCGAACTCCCGTACGCAGGAGGCGACCGCGCGTACCGTCTCGTGCGGCGAGAGCGGCCCCTCCGCCTCCCCCGGCGACCTCGCCGGGACGGCGGCGGCCCGCGCCCGCACCAGGAGCACCGCGACCGCGCGGCGTTCGGCGGCCGGGCCCCGGGCGGCCTCCCCGGCCCCTGCCCCTGCCGCTGCCGCTGCCCCTGCCCCTGCCCCTGCCCCTGCCCCTGCCCCTGCGGGCACGGTCCCCCGGGCCGTGGGCGGACGGTCCCGCAGGGCGGCGGACGGTCCCGGGGCGCTCCCGGGACGCGCGGCCCCCTGCGGCCCGGCCTCTTCCGGCCCGGACTCCTGCGGACCGGCCACCTCGCGGGCGACCACCCCACCGGGGGTGCCGCCGTCGGCGCGGGAACCGGTCGGAGCGTCTTCGGTACGGGAACCGGTCGGAGCGCCCTCGGTACGGGGATCCGCGGGGACGTCTTCGGTACGGGAAGCCGCGGGAGCACTCTCGGTACGGAAGCGCTCGGGGGCGAGCGAGGCGTCGTGGGTGAGGATGTTCTGCTGGAGCAGCTGCAGCTCGCGCGAGGGCTCCAGGCCGTACTCCTCGACGAGGGCCTGCCGCACCCGGCTGAAGACGCTCAGCGCCTCGGCCTGCCGCCCGCAGCGGTACAGGGCCAGCATCAGCTGGCCGCACAGCCGCTCGCGCAGCGGCTCCTCGTCGGCCAGCGAGACGAGTTCGCCGAGGATCGAATGGTGCTGCCCGCTGCGGAGTTCGGCCTCGAAGCGGTCCTCCATCACGTCCAGGCGCAGCTGGCGCAGGGCGGTCAGCTCCGGCCAGTCGATGCCCTCCTCCGCGAGGTCGGAGAGGGCGGGGCCGTGCCACTCGCCGAGCGCCTGCTCCAGGAACCGGGCGGCCTCGCCGAAGTCCCCGGCGCCGATCCGGCGGCGGCCCTCGGCCACCCGCCGGTGGAAGCGGTGCACATCGATCCGGTCGGGGTCCACCCGCAGCATGTATCCCGGTGTCTGGGTGAGCAGTTCGGCCGCCGCGGGACCCTGGGCCGGGCCCGCGAGCAGCGCCCGCAGGCCCCAGACCGCGTTCTGCACGATCTTCCGTGCGGTGGCCGGGCGCTGCTCCTCGGGCCACAGGGCGGTCAGCAGCTCGCTCGTCGCGACCACCCGGTTCGCGCGGAGCAGCAGGAGGCCGAGTACGGCGCGCTGCTTGAATCCCCCCAGCGGCAGGCTGCGTCCCCCCGCGGTAGCGGCCAGCGGACCAAGAACTCTGAATTCCACGTCATCCCCCATGAAGTGTTTCAGCCGGACGAAGCCCTCGCGCCCGGACGGGGCGAGTGCCGATGGTCGGTCGGTGCGCTTTCGGGTACGTGCCGGACGGCGTCGTCCGGCACGGTGGACCGCTCCCTTCGGTCAGGCGGCCGGGACCCGCGCGGCAGGCCGCCGCCGGGCGCGGGAGCGGGAGCGCTGCCGGACGCCGCGGGACCGGGCCGGGCCCCCTCCGCCGTGCCGGATGCGCCGGGGAGTGCCCTCGGCTCCGGTGCCCTCTCCTCGCCGGGCGTGCGGGGTGCCCGCGCCGGAGCCGGGCCCGGCGTGCTCCGCGGGCCCGGTGGCGGCAGCTCGGTCAGCCGCTCCCCCGGTCGCCCCGGGCTATGGTCCCGGCGGGCGTGCGCCGGGGCGGCCGGGCGCTCGGCAGAACGGCGGCGGCCGTACACCCGGGCAGACGCGGGTGGATCCGAAGGGCGCTGGTCGTGGCGGCAGTTGACGTGGACAAGCTCTCAGTCCTCCAATCCGGAGTGCTTCGTGCTCTCGTACGGTTCGCGTGCGCGTGCCTCCCGCAGGGCGCGGGCCCACCAGCCGAGCCGGTCCAGCATGTGCAGGGCGCCCTCGCGGCCCTCGGCGGGATCGAGGGCCTGCCCGCCCGCGTGGTCCTCGCCCGGACACTCCGGGAAGCTGACCGTCTCGCGCACCGTCACGGCGTCCACCTCGGCGAAGACCTGCCGCAGTTGGGAGACCGCGCAGTGCCCGCCCGAGGCGCCCCCGAAGGACAGGAAGGCGACGGGCTTGGCCTGCCACTCCCGGTCGTACCAGTCGATCGTGTTCTTCAGCGAGGCCGGATAGCTGTGCCGGTACTCCGTCGTCACCACGGCGAAGGCGTCCGCGGCGTCCAGCCAGGGTGCGAGGTCGCGCACCGCGGAGGGCCGGGAGACGACCGTGTCCGCGGTCGCCAGGTCCGGCAGCCAGGCCGTGGCGAGGTCGATCACGTCGACCTCGAAGTCCGCCCCGGAACGGGCGTGCGCGGCCAGCCACTCCGCGGCGGTCAGGCCGAAGCGCCCCTGCCTGGTGGCGCCGACGAGGATCACCAGCCGCAGCCGGTCGCGGTCGTCCATCGATCCTCCTCGGGGCCTGCCGTCACCAGTGAGCCCACAGGGACACCGACTCACTGTGCGGTATGGCCCTTCGGAAGCGCTTCGGGAATCTTTAGGGTCTGCTTCAGAAGGATTTCGGCGGGACACAAGGGCCTGCTCACGGGCGCGCGCACGCCGAAGGGCCCGTGGCAGGCGGGTGCCTTCCACGGGCCCTTCGGGGCGGGCGAGCGCCGTTCAGCCCTGGGACTTACCGGTCTCCTGGCCCTCGGCGGTGGCCTGGTGGGCCTCCTCCAGGGCGGCGAGCGCCGGGTCCATGACGATCTCCTTGTCCCGCTCGACCGTGGGGTCCTCCGGGAAGTGGCAGGCCGTCAGGTGGCCCTGGAGGTTGCCCTCGATGTGCACGAGCGGGGGCTCCTCGGTCGCGCACTTGTCCTGGGCCTTCCAGCAGCGGGTGCGGAAGCGGCAGCCGGACGGCGGCGAGATCGGCGAGGGCACGTCGCCCTCCAGGCGGATGCGCTCCTTCTTGTCCGCGTCGATGTCCGCGTCCGGCACGGCCGAGAGCAGCGCGTGCGTGTACGGGTGGCGCGGGCGGGTGTAGAGCGAGTCGCGGTCGGCGATCTCCACGATCTTGCCCAGGTACATCACCGCGACGCGCTGCGAGAAGTGGCGTACCACCGCGAGGTCGTGGGCGATGAAGACGAAGGCGATGCCCATCTCCCGCTGGACCTCCTGGAGCAGGTTCACGACCTGCGCCTGGATGGAGACGTCCAGCGCGGACACCGGCTCGTCCGCGATGATCAGCTTCGGCTGGAGGGCGACCGCGCGGGCCACCCCGATGCGCTGGCGCTGACCGCCGGAGAACTCGTGCGGGAAGCGGTTGTAGTGCTCCGGGTTGAGGCCGACGATCTCCAGGAGCTCGCGGACCCGGGCCTCGCGGCCGCCGGGCGGGTCGATGTCGTTGATCTCCATCGGCCCGGAGATGATCTTGCCGACCGTCTGCCGCGGGTTGAGCGAGGCGTACGGGTCCTGGAAGATCATCTGGATCTCGGACCGGATCGGCGCCAGCTGCTTGCGGTTGGCCTTGGAGATGTCCTTGCCGCGGTAGGCGATGGTGCCCGCGCTCGGCTCGTGGAGCCGGGTGAGCAGGCGGCCGGTGGTCGACTTCCCGCAGCCCGACTCGCCGACGAGGCCGAGGCTCTCGCCCGCGAACACGTCGAAGTCGAGCCCGTCGACGGCCTTCACGGCACCGACGGTGCGCTTGATCGGGAAGCCGCCCTTGATGGGGAAGTGCTTCTTCAGGCCGCGGACGCTCATCAGCGGCGTACCGGGCTCCGCGGCGTCGCGCGGCTCGGGCACCGTGTCGGCGACCGCCGTCGGTGTGGTGGATTTCTCGGTCATGGTCCTCGTCCCCAGTCGCTGGTCGGTCAGCCCAGCCGGGGCTGAATCGTCTCGATGAACACCTGCTGCTTCTGCTCCGCCGACAGGTGGCAGGCGGCCGCGCGTCCGGTCGGCAGGACGGGGCGTTCCGTCACGCAGGCGTCGCCCGGCACCTTGTCGGTGAAGGCGCAGCGCGGGTGGAAGGCGCAGCCGGTGGGCGGGTTGAGCAGCGAGGGCGGCGAGCCGGGGATGGGCAGCAGCGGTTCGTCCACGTCGCCGGAGAGCCGCGGCATCGAGCCGAGCAGGCCCCAGGTGTACGGGTGCTGCGGGGCCTTGAGCACCTCGCGCACCGAACCGCGCTCCACGGCGCGGCCCGCGTACATCACCAGGATGTCGTCGGCCATGTTGGCGACGACGCCCAGGTCGTGCGTGATCATGACGATCGCGGAGCCGAACTCCTGCTGGAGGTCCTTGAGCAGGTCGAGGATCTGCGCCTGCACGGTGACGTCGAGCGCGGTGGTGGGCTCGTCCGCGATGAGCAGCGAGGGGTTGCACACCAGCGACATGGCGATCATCGCGCGCTGGCGCATACCGCCGGAGAACTGGTGCGGATAGTCGTCGACCCGCTGCTTGGCGTGCGGGATGCCGACCTTGGTCAGCATCTCGACGGCGCGGTCGCGGGCCTCCTTCTTGCTCGCGCCGGTGTGTTTGCGGAAGGGCTCGGAGATCTGCCGGCCGACCGTGTAGTACGGCGAGAGCGCGGTCAGCGAGTCCTGGAAGATCATCGCCATCTTGTTGCCGCGGAGCCGTTCCATCTCCGACTCGGTGGCGTTGACCAGTTCCTTGCCGTCGAGCAGGATCTCGCCGTCGATGCTGGTCGACTTCTTGTTGTGCAGCCCGAGGATGGACAGGTTCGTCACGGACTTGCCGGAGCCGGACTCGCCGACGATGCCCAGCGTCTGGCCGCGCTCCAGGTCGAAGGAGAGCCCGTCGACGGCCTTGACGATGCCGTCCTCGGTGGTGAAGTGGACGAAGAGGTCGCGCACGGAGAGGAAGGAGTCCGACCCCGTCGTGGCCGGGGAGCCCTCGGTTTTGGTGAGTGTGGTCACGGTCGGTCTCCTAGGACAGGCGCACGCGCGGGTCGATCACGGCGTAGAGCGCGTCCACGATGATGTTGCAGACGATGATGAAGGCCGCGCTGACGAGCATCACGCCCATGGTCAGCGGGAGGTCCTTGAAGTTGACGGAGTCGATCGCGAGGCGTCCGATCCCGGAGAGCCCGAAGGTGAGTTCGGTGACCATGCCGCCGCCGAGCAGGGCGGAGATGTCCATGCCGAGGATGGTGACGATCGGGATCAGCGAGCCCCGCCAGGCGTAGCGGAAGAAGACGTACCGCTTGGGCATGCCCTTGGCTCTGGCGGCCCGTACGTGCTCCTCCTGGAGCTGCTCGATCATCGTCGAGCGCGACATACGGGTGTAGTTGGCGGTGAAGATCACCGACATCACGACCCAGGGGATCAGCAGGCCCATGAACCACTCCCCCACGTTGTCGGTGAAGGGCACGTACTTGGGCTTGTCCAGCCAGCCGGTGCTGTAGACGAACAGGCCGAGGCAGACCGGGCCGAGGAAGTAGATCTGCATCGAGCTGAGGACCAGCGAGGCGGAGGAGAAGCCCTTGTCCAGCCAGGTGCCGCGCTTCGCGGCGGCGAGCAGACCGGTGCCGAGTCCGACGAAGAGGAAGACGACGAGTCCGCCGATGGTCAGCGAGAGCGTGGTCGGGAAGCGGTCGACGATCGTGTCCCAGACCATCTCGTCGGTACGGAAGGAGACGCCGAAGCAGGGGGCCGAGCAGTGGCCGACCGCGAAGTCGCGGCCCTGGAAGATGCCGATCAGGAAGTTCCAGTACTGCACCGGTACCGGATCGTCGAGGCCCAGGTTCTTGTGGATGATCGCCAGCGCGTCCGGTGTGCAGTTCTTGCCGCACGCCAGCATCGCCGGGTCCTGGGGGATGGCGAAGAACATGAAGAACGTGAAGGCGCTGATCAACAAGAGGATCAGGCTGGCGCCGAGCGTCCGGCGAAGAAGAAATCGAAGCATGGCAGATCGCTGCTCTCAGGACGGCGGCGGATCGAGGGGAGTGGCAGGTCCGGTCCCGGGGGCGTGCGCTCCGCCGCGCACACGCCCCCGGGACCCGGTCCTTACTTCTTCAGGTACACCCGGGTGACGTCGGTGTAGCTGGTGGTGGTCGAGTAGCGCAGGCCACCGATGTTGGAACCGGCGATCTGGAACACCTTGGTGTAGTACACCGGGGCGGCCGGGTTGACCTTGGTGACGATGTACTTGTTCAGCTCGTTCCAGGCCTTCGCGGCTTCCTTCGGGTCCACGATCTTCTGGATCCGCACGATCTCCGCGTTCACGTGCTTGTCGTTGATGTGCGAGTAGTTCGAGGCACCGTCCTGGATCTGGGTGCCGTCGTAGACCGGCGGGATGACCGTGGCGCCGGAGGCCCAGTCCTGGCCCCAGCCGGTCATGTAGATGTCGTAGTCGTTCTTGACCTTGCCGACCTGCTCGTAGAAGGTCGCGGAGTCGATCTGCTTCTTCTGCGGGCTCAGGCCGATCTTCTTCAGGGCGTCCTCGACGAGGACGGCCTGCTCCTGGCGCATCTGCTCGCTGCCGTGCGCGTAGACGATCTTCTTGCCCTTGGCGCCGGCCTCTTCGATCAGCTTCTTGGCCTTGGCGATGTCACCGTTCGGCTTGCCCTTGCGGTTGAAGGGGTCGAAGGAGTCGTCGTAGCCCGGAGTGGTCGGCGAGAGCAGGTTGTTCGCGACCTCACCGCCGTAGGCGCCGCCGTCGGCCTTGAAGACCGCGTTCGCCGGCATCGCGTAGGAGATGGCGTCGCGGATCTTCTTGTCCTTGATCCGGTCCAGGTTGAAGTTCATCTGCCACACGTACGGGGCGTAGCCCTGGATCGTGCGCTTCATGGCGGAGGCGTCGCCGACGACCTTCTGCAGCTGGGTCGTGGAGACCTGGCCGGTGAACATGACCGCGTCCTTGGCCTCACCGCGGTCGGCGAGGATGGTCTTGGTCTGGTCGTCGTCGTTGTGGTTGAACTCGATGTCGAAGCCGTCGACGTACGCGTGGCGCATGGCGTCGGTCTTCGGGTCCCAGTTCGGGTTCTTGACGAGCTTCATGCTCTTGCCCGGCTTGTACTCGCCGATCTTGTACGGACCGACCGCGACCGGGGCCTTGTCGTACTTCTTCTTGGTGTCCGTGCCCTTGGGCACGATGTTGTAGCCGACCATCGCCAGCGCCTGCGGCAGGTCCGGCTTGGCCTCCTTGAACTTGAAGATGACGGTCTTCTTGTCCGGGGTCTCGAGCACCGAGTCGGGCAGGTGCTTGCCCCCGGAGGGACCGGCGTAGGCCTTGCGGTAGCTGGTGCCCGAACCGGACAGCCACTGCTGGATGTAGCTCGGGCCGTCGGTGATGTACGTGTCGTACATCCGCTCGATGGTGTGGCGGACGTCGGCCGAGTCGATGACATGGCCCTTCTCGTCCTTGATGCCGTCCTTGAGCGTGTACTTCCAGGTCTTGCCGCCGTCCTCGGTGGTGCCGGAGTCCGTGGCGAGGTCGCCGACGACGGTCTGGTTGCCCTTCTCGTCCTCCTTGTTCGTGGTCAGACCACGGAAGAGGAGCTTGCCGAGCATGCCCGCGTCGGAGACGTAGATCTGGCCCGGGTCGAGGTGCGAGAAGTCGGTGGCGTTGTACACCTTCATGGTGCCGCCGGGCTTCGCGCCGGGAACCGGCTCGGCCGGACCGGTGGACGCCTTCTCGTCGCCGAGCTTGACGGAGACCGACTGGGCGGCGGCGTCCTTCTTGGTCTTGCTGTTGTCCTTGGACTTGCCACCGCCGCCGCCGCAACCGGTGAGCGCAAGGGCGCCCGCGGTCACCGCCACGACCGCGGCCTGAGCCGAGCGTGATCGGAAGATGCTCATGGAGTTCAGTCCACCTGCCTGTGAGTAGTGATGGGTGCTGCCTGGCACATCCGGTATCAGCCGGCGCCCGGGTGTGGCAGCGGCCCCCCTCGTGTGGGGGTCAGCGCCCCGTCTTGGGATCGAAGGCATCCCGTACGGAGTCACCGAGGAGGTTGAACGCCACGACGAAGACGACCATGGCGACACCCGGGAAGAGCATGAAGGTCGGGTCCTGCTCGTAGATCTCCGAACCGGTGGCGAACATGCGCCCCCAGTCCGGGGTGGTCGCGTCGTAACCGACGCCCACGAACGAGAGGAAGGCGACCGAGAGGATGGTGCTGGGAAGCATGTAGGTGCCCTGGACCAGGATCGGCGTGACCAGGTTGGGCAGCAGCTCCTTGCGGATGATCCGCCAGGGGGAGGCGCCCGCGACCTTCGCCGCCTCGACGAACTCCCGCTCGCGCAGGGAGAGGGTCACGGCGCGGATCAGCCGGGCGAGGCCCATCCAGCCGAGGAACCAGAGCACGCCCATGATGGCGCAGGCCTTGACGTAGGTCGGGGTGGCCTCGTCCGGGGCGACGAAGATGGTCGTGATGACCGGCATCGAGGCCACGAAGAAGAGCTGGCTCGGGAAGGCGAGCAGGAAGTCGGTGATCCGGCCGAGCCAGTAGTCGACCTTGCCGCCCATGTAGCCGCCGACGATGCCGATGAGGACACCGGTGAGCACCATGAGCAGGGTGGCGAGCAGGGCCGTGTACAGCGAGGTCCGCATGCCGTAGAGGAGCTGGGTGAAGACGTCGCGCCCGAGCTTGGGCTCGATGCCGAACCAGAAGTCCCCGGAGATACCGCCGTTGGCCCCGGCAGGGAAGTTGAACTCGTCGAAGAGCGTCGGGTCGTCCTGCGCGTAGAGGGTGTACGGGTTCTTGCCGTACACCTTCGCGATCAAGGGAGCGGCCGCGGCGACCACGAAGAAGAAGAGGACTATGCAGGCCGATATGACGCCGGCCTTGTCCCGCTTGAAGCGGCGCCACATCAGCTGGCCGGGCGAGCGCCCTTCCAGCTTCTTCTCCTCCGGAGCGGCCTTCGGATCGGGGGCTTTGTCCAAGACGGGGGCCTCGGTGCCCTTGATCTCGATTGGACTCGTCATGATTCGTCCATTTCACAGGTATCGGTGGCCGACAGCCGAAGCGGCGCCCCCTGGCGGGGACTTCGCCTGACAGCTGGCCGTCGCACGGTCTCCACGAACACCGCCTGGGTACGGGAGTACGGCGCCGGACGGCCGGAGAGCACGAGTGCGGGCTTCCGGCCCGGCATGCAGGTCTGGGCTACTACAGGGGGATGCCGGTCCGGCCGGAGACACCGCTCCTCAGTTCACCGGCCGCAGCGCTGGGCCCGTGGGCCCGGATGGCGTGCATCTGGGGTGACGCGACCCATCTGGTGCGTGTGGCACCGCGCATGGGGTCCTCCTCATGAGTCCACTCGTCCACTACGAAGGAGGGCACAGGAGGATTCACCGCCACCCCTGACGGCGAAGTCCGTGTGCCCCAGTGTGCTCGTGAGCCCGCGCTCCCCACAGCGCGTAAACCCATTGACCCGAGCTCTACGCGGACAACTATCAGCCATGGGGTTCTGCCCGACCACCGTCTTTTGGTCTCGATTCGATCACACCTCTCGCTCACTTCTTCCGAAATCCGGACAAAGCGATCCGAGATAGATGCTCGCGAAACGGACTTGTTACCTATCTATCGGTCAACAACGTCCGCATAACGGACCCTTGGACCAGAGAATTCGCTTGCGCCGGGCGCCCCGGCATGACGCCCCCTCCGGGGCCCGCGGGAGCGTTCGTCCGGGGCCGCGCCGAAGACCGTGCACGCGTGCGCTCGGCACCCGCACATCATGGGCTCGCCCCTGGAGCGTATCCAATGAGCTCCGCGCGTAGAACAGCATCGTGACAGCAGCTTGTTACAGCTGTGCGTCACGATTCCGAAAAGTATCCGGCAGAGCTTCGGGAAAACGGGACCGGGCCCGTATCCCCCGTGCGGCAGGGGGTACGGGCCCGGTCCTGAGGCTCAAGTGGCGGGCGGTCAGGGGCAGTTGAGGGCCCCAGAGGCCGCCCTCGCGGCGCCTCAGCCGTGCTTGGCGCGGGAGGCGGCGCGGGCGCGCTCGCGGGCGTCCAGGTTCACCTTGCGGATGCGGACGGCCTCCGGGGTGACCTCGACGCACTCGTCGTCGCGGCAGAACTCCAGGGACTGCTCCAGGGAGAGCTTGCGCGGCGGAACGATCGACTCCGCGACATCGGCCGTGGAGGAGCGCATGTTGGTGAGCTTCTTCTCCTTGGTGATGTTCACGTCCATGTCGTCCGAGCGGGAGTTCTCGCCGACGATCATGCCCTCGTAGACCTCGGTGCCGGGCTCGGTGAAGAGCACCCCGCGCTCCTGCAGGTTGGTCATCGCGAAGGCGGTCACCGCGCCCGAACGGTCCGCCACCAGCGAGCCGTTGTTGCGGGTCGTCAGGGTGCCGAACCACGGCTCGTGGCCCTCGTGGATCGAGTGCCCGATGCCGGTGCCGCGGGTGCTGGTGAGGAACTCCGTACGGAAGCCGATCAGGCCGCGCGAGGGCACCACGAACTCCATGCGCACCCAGCCGGAGCCGTGGTTGGACATGTTGTCCATCCGGCCCTTGCGGACGCCCATCAGCTGCGTGACCGCGCCCATGTGCTCCTCGGGCACGTCGATCGTCATGCGCTCGACCGGCTCGTGCACCTTGCCGTCGATCTCCTTGGTGACCACCTGCGGCTTGCCGATGGTCAGCTCGAAGCCCTCCCGGCGCATGGTCTCCACCAGGATCGCCAGCGCCAGCTCACCGCGGCCCTGCACCTCCCAGGCGTCGGGGCGCTCGGTGTCCAGGACCCGCAGCGAGACATTGCCGACCAGCTCGCGGTCGAGGCGGTCCTTCACCTGGCGGGCGGTGACCTTGCGGTCCTTGACGGCGGACTTGGCGTCCGCGCCCTTGCCGGTGCCGCCGCGGCCGACCAGCGGCGAGGTGTTGGTTCCGATGACCATGGAGATCGCGGGCTCGTCGACCGTGATCAGCGGCAGCGCGATCGGGTTCTCGGGGTCGGCGAGGGTCTCGCCGATCATGATGTCCGGGATACCGGCGACCGCGCAGATGTCACCGGGGCCCGCCATCTCCGCGGGCTTGCGGGTGAGCGCCTCGGTCATCATCAGCTCGCTGATGCGGACGTTGGCGATGGTGCCGTCCCGCTTGATCCAGGCGACGGTCTGGCCCTTGCGCAGCTCGCCCTGCTCGACGCGGAGCAGCGCGATACGGCCGAGGAAGTTGTCCGCGTCCAGGTTGGTCACATGCGCCTGGAGCGGGGCGTCCTCCTCGTAGGAGGGAGCCGGGACGCTCTCCAGGAGCGTGGTGAAGAAAGGTTCCAGGCTGTCGCTGTCGGCCGGGACGGTGCCGTCCTCCGGCTTGGTCAGCGAGGCGACGCCGTCGCGCGCGCAGGCGTAGACGATCGGGAACTCGATCTGGTCCTCGTCGGCGTCCAGGTCGAGGAAGAGGTCGTAGGCCTCGTTGACGACCTCGTCGATACGCGAGTCCGGGCGGTCCGTCTTGTTGATGCACAGGATGACGGGCAGCCGGGCCTGGAGCGCCTTGCGCAGCACGAAGCGGGTCTGCGGCAGCGGGCCCTCGGAGGCGTCGACCAGGAGGACCACGGCGTCCACCATCGACAGGCCGCGCTCGACCTCGCCGCCGAAGTCGGCGTGGCCGGGGGTGTCGATGATGTTGATGGTGATCGGGTCGCCGCCCGCCTTGGGGTGGTACTTCACCGCCGTGTTCTTGGCGAGGATCGTGATGCCCTTCTCACGCTCCAGGTCGTTCGAGTCCATGACCCGGTCGTCGACCGACTCGAGCTGGTGGGCCGCGAAGGCGCCGGCCTGCTTCAGCATGGCGTCGACGAGGGTGGTCTTGCCATGGTCGACATGGGCGACGATGGCGACATTGCGGATGTCGTGACGCTCAACAGTTGCAGCCATAACGTGCGGCGCTTCTCCCGGGATGAGTGGACGGCTGCGCGTACAGATCCGTACGCGGCCCTGCCGGGCTGGACACGCCACGGCCTCACCCCATCGTACGGGGCGCTGCGGGCACCGGCCTCCGCGGGGCAGGCGGAGCCCCCGGCGCTCCGGTCGGGGCGCCGGGGGGACGGTGCTCTCGGGCACCACCGCGGGGGCGGTGCCGGGCGCCGGGCAGGCGCCGGGATGTCGGGTCTCAGGGGCGGGGTCGGGGGCGGTGCACGGGGTCGCTGCGCAGGGACGGAAGGCCGGGTCGGCGGGGCCCGAGGGGGTCGGCGGGCCCGGGGATCACGGGGCAGTCAGGAGACTGCCCGCCCGGGCCGCCCGGCGGCAAGGCCCCCGCCCGCCCTCGCCACAAGTTCCCCATCAGGGCGCCAAACCTTCACTCCTTGTCCGACTCCCGGCCGTCGGCCGCGCCGGACTCCTTGTCCGAGGCCTTGCGGGACTCCTCGGCCGAGGGCTTGCGGGACTCCTTGTCCGAGGGCTTGCGGGACTCCTCGGCCGAGGGCTTCCCCGACGCCTTGTCCGGTCCCTTGCCGCTCTTCTCCGCGTCCTTGCCGGACTTCCTGCCGGACTCCTCGGCAAAGGGTTCGGCGGACGGCTTCCCCGACTCCCGGCCGGAGTCCTTGTCCCCGCCGCCCGGCGTACCCCGGTGCGCGGCGGGACCGCCGTGACCTGCGGACTTCAGGAAGCCGATGTCCTCGTACCGCGGGGACTCGAAGCCGTAGGCGCCGACGTTCGCGAGGTCCTTGCGCACCGCGACGAGCTGGGGGCGCTGGTAGAGCGGGAGGGATCCGGCGGCGGCCCAGATGCGGGCGTCGGCCTTGCGCATCAGGCCCGCCACGTCACCGGAGTCCAGCTCGGTGGTCGCCTTGTCGAAGAGCTGGTCGATGTAGTCGGTGCCGACCCGGGTGTAGTTCTGCTCGACATTGAGCGAGCCGTCGGCCGCCGGGACCGGCTTCGCGTAGATCGGGCGGGCGTCGGTGGCCGGGAAGGCGGTGGCGGGCCAGGAGTAGAGCGCCATGTCGTACTCACCGGCGGCGATGTGGTCCTTGAAGTAGTCCTCGTCGGCGACCTTCACCAGCTCGGTACGGATGCCGATCCGGCCGAGCATCTTCGAGATGTCCGCCCCGACCTCGCGCAGCGACTGGGAGCCGGGCCCGGAGGGCAGGACGAAGCGGAGGGTGAGCGCCTTGCCGTCCTTGGCGAGCAGCCCGGCCGCCGAGCCGCCGGGGGCCGCGGTGCCCTTGGGGGCGTAGGCGCCGGGTGCGCCGCCGGGCTGGGAGTGCGGCTTGTCCTGGGCGGCCTTGCCGTCGTCCGGGGCGCCCGCCTCGCCGCTGGGCTTCGCGGTCTTCTTCCCCTCGTCCCCGCCGTCCGAGCCGGGGGCCTCGGCCTCGCTCTTCTTCCCGCTCTTCGTACCCTCCTTCTCGGTCCCGGCGCGGGCGTCAGTCTCCTCGTCCTTCTTGCCGCCCTTGCGCAGCGGCCCGCCGGGCACCCATCCGGCGTCGGCGAGCAGCGCCTGCGCCTCGTCGGTGTCCTGGGCGCCGAGGGCGCCGCTGCCGTCCGCGTAGCCGAGCTGACCGGCGAGCGCGAGGTGGCTGCCCACCGGCTTGGCGGGCAGCCCGAGCGGGCCGAGCACCGAGCGGGCGATCCGCCCCCGGTCGATCGCGCGGGCGACGGCCCGGCGCACCCGGTCGTCGGTGAGCGGTCCGGAGGCGCCGTTCAGGGCGAGCTGGGTGAAGGCGGGTTCCAGGGACTTGCGGATCTCGTAGCGGCCGAGGCCCTGCTGCTCCTTGGCGAAGGCCTGCCGGGCGCGTTCGGCCTTGGCCCGGACCTCCTTCTCCTTGTCGGCGGCCTCCTCGTCGGAGCCGTGGACCACCGCCCAGGAGCGCAGTGCCTGGGCCGGGCCGCGGGCCGCGCCGGGGCCCGCGGCGGGGGCGCCACCGGCGGCCTGCCCCTCGGCGGCGCCGGAGATCCGCCGGGCGTCGCCGGGTTCGAGGGCGGCGATGTCGACCTCGCCCTTGCGCAGGGCGTCCAGCCGCCGACCGGCCGGGACCGCGCGCAGCACCAGCTTGTCGAGCTTGGCGCGCTCGCCCCACCAGCGCGGGTTGCGCACCAGCGTGAGCCGGTCCTCGGAAGCCTTGGCGCCCTTCTTGCGCTGCTCGGGGGCGAAGGGGCCCGCGGTGATCTTCAGGGCCTTGCGAGCGTCCTCGTTGAAGGCGTCCGGGCTGCCCATCACCTGCTTCGGGTAGAGCGGCGAGAAGAGCGACCGCCAGTCCGCGTACTTCTTCTTGAAGGTGACCCGGACCTGGAGGTCGTTGTCGCCGCGCTCGATCTCGGCGATGCGGTTGTAGCCCGCGTTGCGCGCGGTCCAGTACGCGCTGTTCTTCCCGGAGAGGGCGTGCCACTGGGCCACGAAGTCGGCGGCGCCGATCTCCCGGCCGTCGCTCCACACCGCCCGCTGGTCGAGCTTGTAGAGGACGACCTGGGGGTCGGTCTCGACGACCTTGGCCGACTCCAGGAAGTCGGCGTCCCGGGCGGGCCGCCCCTGCTTGTCGAGGCGGAACATCGAGGGCAGTACGGCCCCGGCCACCCGCGAGGTGACCTCGTCGGCGTCGGACTGGTAGGCGTTGAGGGTCTTGGGCAGGGCGTCGACCGCCCAGCGCGCGGTGGCGCCGTCGGCGAGCTTCGCCCGGGAGGCGGAGCCGAGGTCCTGGCGCGCGGTGGGCGGCGCCTCCTTCTCCTCGGAACTGCAGGCGGCGAGGGCGGGCACCGCGAGGACACCCGTCGTCAGGAACGCGACCGAACGCATCACCGAGCGCCGGCCGGCGCCTTCGTGCGACATCTGTGGACCTCCGGGGCTCGCCCGCCGGCCCGCGGGCCGGGGAGCTGGTGCGGGACTGCTCCCGTTCGGGGGAATCAGCAGCTGATCAGACGTGATCCCCTACTGAAGGCGAGCGCCCCGGGGGCGAGTGGGAGCCACGGCGCCGCACCCTTCGAAGGCCACCCGGGCGGCCGAACCCGGGCAGCGGGGGGCGTGCGGAGGACGGGCGGGCGTACGGGGGCCGGGCGGGCGGCAGGAGCCGGGCGGGCGAGGGAGCGGGGCCCGGTGGGCGAGGGGCGGGGCCGCGCGGGCGAGGGAAGAAGCCGGGCAGGCAGCAGCCCGGTGGCCAGAACGGCCCGTGGTCAGAACGGCCCGCGGTCGGAACAGTCGATGTCAGAACAGCCCGCGGTCGGAACAGCCCGCGGTCAGAACAAGCTGAGCAGCGCCTCGGTCGGGTCCGTGGTGCCGCCGCCGTTCTTCGGCAGGTCGAGTTCGAACCAGACGGTCTTGCCGCGGGGGGTGCGGCGCGAGCCCCAGCCCGTGCTGAGCAGGCCGACGAGTTGGAGGCCCCGGCCGCCCTCGTCGGTGTCCCGGGCCCGGCGCCTGCGCGGCTGGACCAGGCCGCCGTCCCAGACCTCGCAGACCAGGGTGCGGTCGAGCAGCAGCCGCAGCCGGATGTCGCCCTCGCCGTAGCGCAGCGCGTTGGTGACCAGCTCGCTCACCAGCAACTCGGTGGTGTCGACGAGGAGTTCGAGGTCCCAGGACTCCAGCTGGGCGCGTGCCAGCTCCCGGGCGCGGCCCACGCTGCGCGGCTCGCGGGGCAGCGCCCAGTCACCCACCGACTCGGCGGGCAGCCCCTGCACCCGCGCCATGAGCAGGGCGATGTCGTCCTCCCCGTGGTGGGTGTCGAGGGACTCCAGGACGTGGTCGCAGAGGTCCTCCAGGGAGCGGGCGGGCGTCCCGGAGGCGGCGGGCGGCTGCGCGGCCTTCTCCTCGCCGCCGGGCGGGGGCACCGGCACGTCGAGGGAGGCGCGGAGGGCTTCGAGTCCCTCGTCGAGGGGGTGGTCCCGGGACTCGACGAGTCCGTCGGTGTAGAGGGCGAGCACGGCGCCCTCCGGCAGTTCTATCTCCACGTCCTCGAAGGGCTCGTCACCGACGCCGAGCGGCAGCCCGGGCGGTACGTCGAGCATGACGGCCCGCTCCTCGGCGGGGTCGACGAGGACCGGGGGCAGGTGCCCGGCGTTGGCGAAGGTGCAGCGCCGGGTGACCGAGTCGTAGACGGCGTAGACGCAGGTGGCGAGGTAGACCTCGGAGAGGTTCTCGTCCTGGGCGCCGCGGGCGCCGCGGCGGCCGGACTTGCGGGCGCCGCTGCCGGGGCCGAAGGCGGCGGAGGGCCCGCCGGGGGTGCCGAGTCCGCGGGCGGTCTCGTCCAGGGCGGTGAGCACCTCGGCCGGTTCCAGGTCGAGCAGGGCCAAGGTCCGTACGGCGGTGCGCAGTTCGCCCATGGCGACGGCGGCGCGCAGTCCGCGGCCCATGACGTCGCCGACCACCAGGGCGGTGCGGTGGCCGGGGAGTTCGATGACGTCGAACCAGTCGCCGCCGACCTCGGTGGCGGCGGTGCCCGGCAGATAGCGGCAGGCGATGTCGAGACCGGCGGCCTCGGGGTCGCCGGGCGGCAGCAGGGAGCGCTGGAGGATGAGCGCGCGCTCGTGTTCACGCCGGTACAGGCGGGCGTTGTCGATGCAGACGGCGGCGCGGGCGGCCAGTTCGACGGCGAGCGCGCGGTCGCGTTCGCCGAAGGGCTCGCTGCCCTTGGCCCGGGCGAACTGGGCGAGGCCGACCACGGTGTCGTGCGCGACCATCGGCACCACCAGGGTGGACTGCACCAGCCCGGGCCCCTGGGCCGGTACGAGCTGGGGCCGGGCGCTGCGCAGGGCCTCGGCGCAGGGCGAGTCCAGGGCGTAGCGGTGCACGGCGCCGACGGTGACGGGCGTGGGGCCGCCGGTGAGCGGGGCGTCCGAGACCGCGCTGGCGAAGCCGACCCGGCGCATCTCGGCACCGGCGGTGCCGGACCGGCTGCCCGAGCCGCCGCCGTGCGGGTTCTCGTCGCCGAGCAGCAGCCCTTGGTAGAGGTCGACGGTGGCGACGTCGCAGAAGCCGGGCACCGTCACGTCGAGGAGTTCGCGGGCGGTGGTCTCCAGGTCGAGGGAGTTGCCGATCCGGGCGCCGGCCTCGTTGAGCAGGGCGAGGTTGCGCCGGGCGTGCGCGGCCTCGCGGGCGGCGGCGTGGCGGCGGGTGACGTCCACGCCGAGTCCGGCGACGCCGAGCGGGCGGCCGGAGGGGCTGTGCACCCGGTAGAGGTTGATCGACCAGTGGCGGCGCTCGTCGGAGCCGGGCGGCGTACCGACGATCTGCATGTCGGTGACGGACTCCCCGGTGTCCAGGACGCGCTGGAGCACGGCGGTGACGCGGTCGGCCTCGTTGGGCGGCAGGTAGTCGTGGACGGTGCGGCCGCGGTGGGTGTCCAGGCTCCCGCCGAAGGCGGCGGCGAGGCGCTCGTTGGCGCGCTGCACCCGCAGGTCGGTGCCGAAGAGCAGGAAGCCGAAGGGGGAGTCGCCGAAGATGGCCTGGGAGGCGGCGAGGTCGCTCTCGATGCGGCGCAGGGTGCGGACGTCGACGACGATGCAGACGGCGGCCTGCTCCCCGGCGGCGGTGCCGGTGGGCATCACATAGATCTCGGCGATGCCGTCCTTGGCGGCCTGGCCCGGGCGCACCGGCGCGTGGAAGGGGACGATCCCGGTCCACTCGCGGCCGTCGAGGATCTCCGCCATCTTGCGGTGGCCGCGCGGGCGCAGGTGCTCGGGGACGAACTCCTCGACCGGGTCCTTGCCCAGGATGTCGGCGGCGGGCACGCCGAAGAGCTCCTCCGCGCGCGAACTCCACTGCTCCACGAGCCCGTCCGGGCCGATCGAGAAGGACGCGACCTGGATGTACTCGTACATGGAGCCGGGCGTGGTGTGGTGCCACATGGCATTGCCTCGCGACGGCCCCTCGGAGACCGAGGCCTTCGCCGGTGTCTCGCTCACGCGAACCGTCCCCTCCAGCTCACCGTGTCCACCACCGGAACCGGCATCCCGAAGTATCCAGCACCCGGGCTCCCGGCAACACGGCGTACACGATCACAGCACGGTCTCGACGCAATCGGTACCGTCCGGACCGCTACTCGCCTGTCTTCTAACCCGGCGGGGCCAGCTCGAACCACACGGTCTTGCCGGTGCCGGCCTGCCGGATCCCCCAGCGCCGGGAGGCACGTGCCACCAGCTGGATGCCGCGGCCGTGCTCGTCCCCTGGGTCCGCGCTCCGCTCGCACGGCGGGTCGGGAAGCGGGTCCGAGACCTCCACGAGCAGGGCGCCCGGCGCTGTGGCGGGACGCATCAACCGTACGCCGATGGGGGCGGAGGCGTAGCAGAGCGAGTTGGTGACCAGTTCGCTGACGAGCAGTTCAGCGAGGTCGGCGAGGCCTTCGAGACCCCAGTCGTGAAGCTGCTGCCGGACGCGGAGCCGGGCGGTGCGCACCGCCGTCGGGTCCGCGGGGAAGCTCCACTCGGCGCACGTGCTCTCGGTGTCGATCAAGCCGACCACTTCCCAGACCAACAGACCAGCAAAGGGGGCAATTCCTCTATAACGGATAAGAGGCACATACCCCTTGTACGGTTCCCGTTACCGGGTCACGGGGACCTCTCGGCACGAATGGCGCAGGCGCGGTGACGCCGCGTAGGCATCCCGCGCGGTCGTACGGAGTCCCGCGGCGACCCGTGGAGACCGCGGGGCTCACGGTGCGGGGAGCCACTCCCCGGCCAGGTGGTGCCGGACCGCGGTGACGGCCGGGCGGTCGACATCGAGCCAGTCGACCGACCAGATCTCGCCGGGGGTCAGCCAGCGCAGCGCGTCGTGGTCCTGGAGCGGCCGGGGCTCGCCCGCGCACAGGCGGGCCGTCCAGACCTCCAGGACGTATCCCGGCCTGAGCGGGAAGCTGCCGGGGACCCGGGTGCGGACCTCGGCCTCGACGCCCAGCTCCTCGCGCAGCTCGCGGACGAGCGCCTGCTCGGGCCGCTCCCCCGGCTCGACCTTGCCGCCGGGCAGCTCCCAGCCTCCGGCCAGCTCGGGCGGGGCGCTGCGGCGGGCGGCGAGCAGCCGTCCGCCGTCGCAGAGGGCGGCGCCGACGACCAGGACGGGTGCGGTCATGCGCGGGAGCCTACGGGAGCCGGACCGACCGCCGGACAGCCGCCGGGCGCCCCGCCGCCCGGGACCGCTCAGGCGCCGCCCGTGGTCGACTCGACCCAGTAGAGCTGCTGGTGACCGCGGGAGTCGAGGCGCTCGGCGACGCGCTGCGCCTCCGCCTTCGTCGCGTAGCGGGCCACCCGGTAGCGGTTGCCGTTGTCGTCCTGGCGCACCACGACCCAGGTGAGCGTGGCCGTACCTTCACTCATCACGCGTCCCTTCCCCCTGCACATCCCCCGGTACGCGGCCCGGCTCCGCCCCCAGCGGAAACCGCATCCCGCATATGCCTGA
This sequence comes from Streptomyces sp. SCSIO ZS0520, assembly GCF_025643355.1. Taxonomy (NCBI): domain Bacteria; kingdom Bacillati; phylum Actinomycetota; class Actinomycetes; order Kitasatosporales; family Streptomycetaceae; genus Streptomyces; species Streptomyces sp. SCSIO ZS0520. The sequence goes on from NZ_CP092644.1 coordinate 2,495,143, forward strand.
CCCTACGCCCGGCCTTCACTGTACGGATACGGTTTTTTACGAAGAGGTACTCTTCCGGACAGTTTTCCCCCTGACCTGCACCTCCCGAGGGGGCGCACGCGAGGCCGCGCGCCCCCTGAGAGGCGCGCGAGGCTCCCGCCCGGCGCATCGGGGGACCCTGGGGCCGAGCAGGGCCGCGGGCGCCGCACGCTGGGACGGAACGGTGATTCCGCCCCTTCCGCCGGACTCCACGGATCCGGCACCGGCCCACATAGGACCCGGCGCGGGACACAGCCACCGGATCAGTCCGAAATGCACCGGGCAGGCCGCGGAGATGCACCGAGGATCCGCCCGGTCCCGGGCCGGGCCGGGACAGCCCCCGGCGAGCGGAGACCTCGGCGCACAAACAGCCGACGCGCAGACAGCCGACGCGCAAACGGTCGGCGTGCAAACGGTCGGCGTGCAAACGGTCGACTCATGGCGGTCCGCACACAGAGCGTGAACCCACGGACCGTCAGCGCACGGAGGCAGGGCTCACGGACCGTCAGCGCACCGGCAGGTGGTACGCGATCTGGTAGCGGTCGGCCGGGACGACGACATCGGCCGTCTCCACCGGGCGGCCGGAGGCGTAGTACGTCCGCTGGATCACCAGGACCACATGGCCGGGCACCCCGCCGAGGGCGAGGAGTTCCTCGGCGAGGCCGGGGCGGGCGCCGACCTCCTCGGTGACGTTGTCCACGATCACGTCGATGGCGGCCATCCGCTCGACCACGCCCATCCCGCCGAGCGGGCCCTCCTCGGGCAGCATCACCGGGGTGCGGCCGGTCAGCGAGAGCGGTTCCCAGGAGGTGGAGAGCATCATGGCCTCGCCCGCGTCCCGGTAGAGGTAGCTGGTGCACATCACGCGCTCCCCCGCCTCGATGCCGAGCCGCTGCGCGACGGCGGCCCCGGCCGGCACCTGCTCGCTGCGCGACTCCCAGCTGCCGTAGGCGCCGTCCTCGGCCTGCTCCTGGCGGAAGGAGGTGGCGCCGCCCGCGGGCCGGTACCCGGAGCGCGCGACCCGGCGCGGCACCGGTCGCTCGCGGACGTACGTCCCCGAGCCGGAGCGGCCCTCCACGAGGCCCTCGGCCATCAGGACCTTGCGCGCCTCCAGGGCGACGGTGTCCGAGACCCCGTACTCCTCGCGGATTCGCGCCTGCGAGGGGAGGCGGGTGTGCGGCGGCAGTGAGCCATCGACGATCTTCTTGCGCAGATCACCCGCGACGCGGAGATACGCCGGCTGCCCACCGAATACCACTGGCCACTCCCCTCCGTTTAACAGACGGCAACAGACTGACAACCGTGGGTTGTTGACCGCAAGTCAAGGCCTGGGAATCACTCGATGTGATGACATGCCTTTACCCGGCCATATTGCGAACGGTAAAGGACCTTCCTCGTGGACCGTCCCCAACGGGCGGCAGCGCGTGCCGAGTTGATCACTGTCCAGCGCCCGGCCTTCCTACACCGGCCCGGGCCGGAACCGCCCCGCGGACGGCACCTCGAACACCTGCCCCGGCGCTCAGATCGCGGTGCCCGCCCCGCCGGAGCCGGAGCCCGAGCCGCCCGTACCACCGGAGCCGCCCTCCTCGCCCTCGCCGCCGTCCTCCCGCTCGGGCGGGGTGACGACCAGGCCGAGGGCCTTGCGCGCGGGGATCTGCTCGCGGTCGGCGTAGGCCTCGTCGGCGGCGCCGTAGGCCTCGTAGAAGGTGTCCGCGTCGGTGGCCTCCGCCGCCTTGTCCCACTGGGTGCGGGCGGCCTTGACGGCGCGCAGTTCGGCGGCGATCGCATCGGCGGCCCGGGTCGGCCAGCGGTGGTCCCGCAGGGCGCGCTCCTGGTCGCCGAGGGCGGAGGCGACCTCGCGGGCCCAGCGCCGGTGCCCGGGCAGGTCGTCCTCGACGTACTCCTCCTCCGGAGGGTTCTCCAGGGCCTCCTCGGTCGCCCGGAGCGCCTTCAGATAGGCGGTCTGGTCGGCGTCGAGGCTGCCCTCGTCGTTGCGCAGCGGGCCGGTGAGCCGCCCGGTGGCGTCGGCGTTGCCGAACAGGCAGGTGATCTCACGGTCGCCGTAGTCCCAGCTCTCCCGGCTCGGCGAGAAGTGGTAGACATCACTGTCCGCGGGCAGCGCCCAGCTGTCCATCGCGTAACCGCGGCGCAGCGCGAAGCACTTGTCGTCGGCGGTCGCGTCGAGGCGCTTCTCGCCGGGCCAGGAGCCGCCGGGCAGCGTGAAGTTGGCGAAGACCTCGCCGTCGTGCGCCCCGGAGCAGGGCACCCGGTCCACGTCGTAGGCGAGCCCTTCGAGGGAACGGCCCTGGGTGTCGAAGCACTCGCCGACGTCCAGCGAGAAGGTGACCTCCTCGCCGCCGGGGCCGCCGCCCGCGCTGCCGCCGCCGTCCCGGTCGTCCCCCACGAGGATGCCGATCAGGCCGAGCGCGAGCACCATCAGCCCGAGCGAGGACAGCACGATCCCGGCGATCGCCATGCCCCGGCCGCGCTCGCCCCGCCGGTTGATCTGGGAGAGCCCCACCGCGCCGAGCACCAGGCCGAGTCCGGGCACGAAGCACAGGATGCCGAGCACGAGCGAGGCGATGGCGAGCCCGTTGACCGGCGGCTGGACGTACGGCTGGTAGCCGCCGGGCCAGGCCTGGTACGGCGGCCCGGCCGGACCGCCGGGATAGCCGCCCGGCTGCGCGTACGACCCCGGGTACGTCTCGTAGGGCTGGTACGGGCCCGGCTGCGGGGCGCCGCCCGGCGGGGGCTGCTGCGGGCCGGGCGGGGGCGGTATGTCCACGGGGTGCTGGCTCCTGGTGCGGGGTCACGGTGCGCCGCCGCCTGCGCGGCTCCGGCAGCCCGCATCGTATGCCGAGCCGCCGACAGCGCCCCGTGCGGGACGGCCGCGGGGCCGCGCACGCGCCTCGCCCCCCGCGGCGGCCGGGCGGACCCGGAGCGCCGCGGGGGCTAGGGGGTGTCGTCACCGTCCTGTGTGGTGTCCGCGGTGTTCGGTGCGTGCGCTCGGTGCGGCGAGCGTGTGTGCCGGGCGCCGTGCGGGACGGTGACGACACCCCCTGGGACTCGGAGGGGAGCCGGACACCGCGGGCGAGGCCCCCGTGCCGGAGACGGACCGCGAACGGTCCTCGACCGGCCCTCGGCCCGGGCGGGTTCGGCTCCCCGGTGTACGGTCCCGGCGGATCACCGCGGGGCGGCGGCGCCGCGGAACCGCGGGCCCCGGGCCCGGAGCCATGAGCCCCGGCCCGGAACCGCGGACCCCGGGCTCAGAACTGCAGGCCCCAGGAGTCGATCTTCCCGGTGTCGTAGCGGGCGTTGTCGCTGACCCGCAGCTTCCAGCCGCCGTCGGCGGTCTCCGCGGAGGCGTCCACCGCGTACGTGGCGTTGATGTTGTCGGTGCTGCCGCCGGTGCCGTAGTCCTTCAGCGTGTAGGCGGTGCCGTCGGGGGCGAGGAGCTGGACGCGCAGGTCGCCGATGTAGGTGTGCTGGATGGCGACCTTGACGCTGAGCGAGGCCGGGGCGCGGCCGGTGACCCCGCTGACGGCCAGCGGGGAGTCCACGCTCGCGTTGTCGTCGATCGGGTAGTCGGCGGTGTTCTCGAAGAACTTGCCGGGCGGGGTGGTGGTGCCGCCGCCGACGTTCAGGAGCCGGTTGGGCGAGCCGGAGCCCGGGTTGCCCACCACGCCGGAGCTGGCGGCGTTGTTGAGCGCGGTGCCGACCTGGGCGGGGGTGGCCGTCGGGTTGTCGGCGAGGTAGAGCGCCGCGGCGCCCGCGACGTGCGGGGTGGCCATCGACGTACCGGAGATGGTGTTCGTCGCCGTGTCGCTGGAGTTCCAGGCCGAGGTGATCGAGGAGCCCGGGGCGAAGATGTCCACCGAGGAGCCGTAGTTGGAGAAGCTGGAGCGGGCGTCGGTGCTGGTGGTCGAGCCGACGGTGATGGCCTCCGCGACGCGGGCGGGCGAGTAGTTGGCCGCGTTGGCGCCGTCGTTGCCCGCGGCGACCGCGAAGGTCACCCCGGAGGCGATGGCGTTGCGCACCGCGGTGTCCAGGACGCTGTCGGCACCGCCGCCGAGGCTCATGTTGGCGACCGAGGGGCCCGAGTGGTTCTGGGCGACCCAGTCGATGCCCGCGACGACCTGCTCGGTGGTGCCGGAGCCCTGGTTGTCGAGCACCCGGACCGCGACGATCCTGGCCTTCTTGGCGACGCCGTGCAGGGTGCCCGCGACCGTACCGGCGACATGGGTGCCGTGGCCGTGCCCGTCCTGCGCGGTGTTGTCGTTGTCGATGGCGTCGTAGCCGTTGACCGCCCGGCCGCCGAAGTCGCTGTGCGAGATGCGTACGCCGGTGTCGATGACGTACGCGGTGACGCCCTGCCCGGCCGAGTCCGGGTAGGTGTACTTGTTGTCGAGCGGCAGGTTCTTCTGGTCGATGCGGTCCAGGCCCCAGGAGGGCGGGTTGTTCTGGGTCGCGTCGGCGTGGAAGGTCCGGTTCTGCACGACCGAGGCCACGGCCGGGTCGGCGGCGAGCTTCTTGGCCTTGGCCTCGGAGAGGGCGATGGAGTAGCCGTTGAGCACCTTGCCGTAAGTGCGCCGGATCTTCGCCCCGTACGCCTCGGCGACCGCCTTGCCCCGCTCCGAACGGGCCTTGGCCGCACCGTCCTTGAGGGTGACGAGATAGCTTCCGGCGACCGCGTTGGGGGCGTCGGCGTACTGGATGCGGCCCTCGCCCGCGGGCGCCGAGGCGCTTGCGGGGAGTGCCGAGACGAGTCCGAGGGTGAGTGCCGCCGCCGCGAGCGCGGCGACCGTGCCGCCGGTGGCGCCGAGGGCTGCGGGGCGGGCGACTCTTCGCCGGGTGTGACGCTTCACTGCCATGGTGTGGGGCCCTTCTGAGGGAGAAGTTGCCTGGTGGGGGGTAGTGCAAGGACACACGAAACAGGTCAGGGCCATGACAATTGACCCTGCCTTGACCAAAGATTGGCGCGGTCACAGGAATTCCACAAGTGGCGTGCACGGACGTAACACCGCCGCCACACTCTCTCCATGAAGAGCGGCGCATAAGGGGCGTAAGGGAGTTGACCCGACCCTCTCTCTTCGCTCAGGTGCGGCTTCCGAGGGCTCGCTCGCGCGCGGATGACGTGGCCGGCCTCATCCTGCGGAACGTCCGAGGGAATCGAGGGACCGGAGTTCGTCCGCGGTGAGGCGCAGCGCACCCGCCGCCACGTTGTCGACGAGGTGTTCCGGGTCGCCTGTCCCGGGGATGGCCAGCACATGGGCGCCCTGCGCCAGGGTCCAGGCCAGGCGGATCCGGGCAGGTGAGACGCCGTGCGCGCGGGCCACGGCCCGGATCTCGTCGTGCTCGGCCCGGACGGCTCCGGCCTCGCGCCCCTGCCCGGCGAGGGAGAAGAAGGGCACGAAGGCGATGCCGCGCTCGGCGCAGGCCCGGACCATCTCCTGCCCACCGGGGGCGTCGACGCCGTAGCGGTTCTGCACGCAGACCACCGGAGCGATCTCCTCGGCTTGGGCCAGGTGTTCCCTGCGGGCGTGGGAGATGCCGAGGTGGCGCACGAGCCCGGCGTCGCGCAGTGCGGCGAGAGCCCCGAAATGCTCGCTGATCGAGTCCTGGCCCATGAGGCGGAGGTTGACCAGGTCGAGGTGGTCGCGACCGAGCTGCCGCAGATTCTCCTCGACCTGGCCGCGCAGCTGCTCGGGCCTCGCCGAGGTGGCCCACTCGCCGTCGGCGTCCCTGGCCGGTCCGACCTTGGTGGCGATGACGAGATCGTCGGCGTAGGGCGCCAGCGCCGAGTTGATCAGCTCATTGGCCGAGCGCAGCCGGGAGAAGTAGAACGCCGCGGTGTCGATGTGGTTCACGCCGAGCTCGACCGCGCGGCGCAGCGTGGCGATCGCCTGGCCGCGGTCCCGCGGAGTGCCCTGGTGGAAGGCGGCACTGCCGGTCAGACGCATGGCGCCGAAACCGATCCGGTTGACCTCCAGATCACCGAGCAGCCACGTACCGGCGGCTGCCGCGGAGACCGGATGAGGCGTCGTCTGTTCCATCGGCTCCCTCTCGATCGGCCCTCGCCGTCCGACCGTGCACGGCGCGGCGGTCCTGGAGTATGCGCAGGTGACAGGTCCGGCGGAAAGGTTCGGAGGGTCGGGGGAATGTCACAGGGTGAACGGGAACCCTGGCCGCGTACTGGTGAGTTGTCACTGGTGACACTTCGGTTTCGGGGGCTGCCGGTCGGGAGCGGAGCCGGACGAGGAGTGCGGCGGCCCGGAGGAGGAGCGCGGGAGCCCGGGGGAAGTGTGCGGGAGCCGGAGGAGGAGCGCGGACGCGGGGGCCGTGCCGGGACAGGTGTGGGCGCGCGGCCTAGCCTCCCCTCATGAGCAATTCACCGTCCGCGGCCGATCCCCCCGCACCCGCCACTTCCGGCCGGCTGCCCTCCCCGCCTCCGCCCGGCCGAGGGCCCGACGCCCTGCCCGGCCCGCTGCCCGACTCGGTCTGCCCGGTGGACGGAACCCGGGTGCCGGCGGCCTCCCTCGACTGGTGCTGCCCGCGCTGCCGCGGCCCGCTCGACCTCGACTTCCACGGCAGGCCCGCGGACCTCGACGCCCTCACCGGCAGGGTCAACTCCCTCTGGCGGTACGCGGAAACGCTGCCGCTCGCCGCGCCCGCGGTCTCCCTCGGCGAGGGCCGGACCCCGCTGGTCGCGCTCACCGACACGGTTTCGGCCAAGCTCGACTTCCTGATGCCCACCCTCTCCTTCAAGGACCGCGGCGCCGTCCTGCTCGCCGAACTCGCCCGCCGCCTCGGCCCGGAACGCGTCCTCGCCGACAGCAGCGGCAACGCCGGTACCGCCATCGCCGCGTACTGCGCCCGGGCCGGACTGCCCTGCACGGTGTACGTCCCCGCCGCGACCTCCCCGAAGAAGCTGGAGCAGATCGCCGCCCACGGCGCACGGCTGGAAACGGTCGACGGCGACCGCCAGGCCACCGCCCTCGCGGCCCGCGCGGCGGCGGACGCCCCGGGCACCTTCTACGCCAGCCACGTCCACAACCCGTACTTCCTGCACGGCACCAAGACCTACGTCCACGAACTCTGGGAGGACCTCGGCGGCCACCTCCCCGAGCGCCTCGTGGTCCCCGTCGGCAACGGCACCCTCCTCCTCGGCGCCGCCCTGGCCCTCACCGAACTCCACACCGCGGGCCTGCTCCCCCGCCGCCCCCGCCTGATCGCCGTCCAGTCCGCGGCGGTGGCCCCCCTCGCCCGCGCCTGGCAGGAGGGCGCCGAAGACCTCCTCGACGACACCCCCGCGTCCCCCACCCTCGCCGAGGGCATCGCGATCCCGCGTCCACCGCGGGCCCGCCAGATCCTCCGCGCGGTACGGGAGTCCGGCGGCGAATTCCGGACGGTGACCGAACCCCAGATCCGCACCGCCCAACGCGACCTCGCGACCCGCGGCTTCTACGTCGAGACGACCGGCGTGGCCTGCTGGGCCGCGGTACGGGAGGAGGAAGCAGGGGCGAGCACGGTGGTGCCGCTGTGCGGGGCGGGGGTGAAGACGGGGGTGGGGGGGTGTAGGGGGGCGGGGCTGGGCTTCCTCCCCCGGCCTCACTGCTTCTTGGCCTGAGCCCACGAGGCAGTTCTTGCCATTCTGCGAGGGCACGTCACGTGACGTGAAGAATGCGGTTTGCGAGTGGTGCCGGATGCGAAGCTGGTAGCGAGAACCAGGGGTGCGGCGTACTGAAGCCCCGGGTCAGTTGGTGTGCTCCCCGCGGGTGCGGGGGTGGTCCCTGCGTGTATCCGCGGCGGGCGCGGGTCTTGGCGTGCTCCCCGCGCAAGCGGGGATCCCCCTCCCATACGTCACAATCAACCCACCCCCTCCGCTCCCTACGGAAAGATCCCCCTATGGACACCGGAAAGCTCGAACTCGCCGCTCAGCGCTACCGCGAGGCCAAGGCTGCCCTGGACGGGGCCTTTGCCGATCTGCAAGTCGAGGCGATTGCCGCGTTGCAGAAGGGGAGCGGCGAGCCCGGCGACCACGCCGAGGTCGCCCGGATCACCGGGTGGTCCGAGGAGCAGGTGCAGCAGCTGATGCGTCGCGCCGCCGAGGAGGGCGTCGAGGCGAGCTGAGCAACCCGGAGGGACCCGTACCCAGCCTGCCCGGGTGCAGCCCCGGGCGTGCCCGCCCCGGGTGTCAGGTGGCGCGCCGCTCGTCCTCGGGCTCCCTGGGCGCGGCTGACTCCACCGGCGCGGACTCGGCCGAGGCAGCAGCCGTCTCCGAAGACCCCTCCGGCGCAGAAGCCTCCCCCCGCCCCAACTCCCCCGCCAGCCGCCGCTGTTCGTCCTCCACGATGCGGCGGGCCAGGGAGCGGTCCGAGACGTCGACGGCCTCGGGGTCGGATTCGGCGGTGTCGCTGCGGCGGGCGTAGGCGTCGAAGAGGCGGTCCTTGTTGCGGAGGATGTCGAGGAGGCGTTCGTCGACGCTGTCGGTGGCGAGCAGGCGGTGCACCTGGACCGGGCGGACCTGGCCCATCCGGTGGGCGCGGGCGATGGCCTGGTGCTCCATGGTGGGCTTGACCTGGGGTTCGCAGAGGATGACGACCGAGGCGGCCTGCATGTTGAGGCCGACGCCGCCCGCCTGGATCTGGCTCAGGAGTACGGCGTGGCCGGGGGCGGCGGCGAAGTCGTCCACGAGTTGCTGGCGCCGCCCCGCCGCCAACTCGCCGGTGAGCGGCCCGAAGACGTCCTCGCCGAGGGCCGCGTGCACGGTGGCGAGGACCTCGCGGAAGTAGGAGAAGACCACGGCCTTGAGCCCGTTGCCGGCGGCCTCGGCGAGGAGTTCGCGCAGCCGCTCCAGCTTCGCGGAGTCGGCGGGCGCGGCGTAGGCGGCCCGGCGCATGGCCATGAAATTGCCCGCGGCGACGGCCTCGGCGTACTCCTCCTTGTCGGCGGCGCTGAACTCCTCCCACTCGTCGACCTTGAGCAGGGCGGGCAGTTCGGTCAGTACGTCCTGCTGGTTGCGGCGCAGATACGCGGGCGCGACGGCCCTGCGGAAGGCCTGGGAGCCCGCCGCCCCGGCGCCCTGCTCGATGCCGTCCACCAGGGCGGGCTGGAGATGGCGCACCAGGTTCCGGAACTCCTCGACCCGGTTCTCCATGGGGGTGCCGGTCAGGAACAGCACCCGCTCGCTGCGTTCGGCCCAGCGGGCGACGGCCCGGGAGCGGCGCGCCGCCGGGTTCTTGACGTAGTGCGCCTCGTCCACGACCAGGAGCGCGGGCCAAACGCCCGGGGTCGCGAAGGCGGTATCGAGGGTGCCGGGGGTGCCGGAGACCCCGGGACAGGTGCCGGAGGCAGCCAACCCCGAGCCGGAAGTCGCCGACCGCGAGGCGGAGTTGCCCGGCGCCGCGTCGGTGAGCGCGTGCAGGACGTCGAAGGTGGTGAGCGCGACGCCGCCACCGGTCTGCCATTCGGCGAAGGCCTCGGCGCGGGCGGGGCCGTGTACCAGTACGGGGCGCAGGGCGCTGCGGGAGCGGATCTCGCGGGTCCAGTTGATCAGGACGCTCGCCGGGCAGACGACCAGGAAGTGGCTCTCGCCGCGGGCCGCGAGATGGGCGAGGACGGCGAGGGCCTGCACCGTCTTGCCGAGGCCCATCTCGTCACCGAGCACCACCCGCCGCTGCGCGAGCGCGAACCGGGCGCCGAAGGACTGGTAGCCGCGCAGCGAGACCCGCAGCAGGCCCTCGTCGAGGCGCTGCTCGCGTACCCGCCCGGCGACCTCGTCCGGCAGGAAGCCCTCGGCCGCCGCCACATCGGTCCCGCCACCGGTGTACTCGGCGAGCAGGCTGTAGTACTCGGCGGAGCGCAGCTCGAAGTCGACCAGCGCGGCGAGCGGTTCGGCGTCCTCGCGCAGCAGGTCGACGCTGGACTGGGCGAGCAGTCCCGGGGTCCCGGCGCGGTGCAGCTCACCGGTGAGGGCGCGCAGCCGGGCGGCCGCGCCGAGGGCCGCCTCGCGGGTGCGGCGCCGGGCGAAGAGCATCCGCAGCCGGCCCGCGGCGGGGGCGGCGAGCGGGAGCAGGGCGCCGAGTTCGCGGGCGGCGCGGGTGGCGGACTCGGTGGCGCGGCGCAGTTCGGGGCCTGCCTCGACCAGGCGGTGCAGGGCTTGGAGCAGGGCGGTGGCGCGGGCGTCCGGCGCGTCGGCGTCGATACGTACCGAGACCGTCTCGGAGACCGCCTGGGCGAGCTGTTTCGCGGCGGCCAGGGCCTGGTCGGCGGTCTGCTGGCCGACGCCCGGTACCTGCCGCAGGGCATGGCGGCTGGCGGCGTGCACCGCGCCGACCGTGGTGTACCCGGCGTCCTCCAGGGCGCCGAGCCGCAGCCGTCCGCCGGTGACCTCGCGCAACCGGGTCACCGCGATCTGGTCCAGTTCGGCGGCGATCAACTCGTCGAGGACGGGGGCGAGCGCGGCGCGTACGGCCTCCTGCGCGCGGGCGTGGTCGGCGAGCAGCTGCCGGGCGGCGGTGTCCAGGGCGCGGGCCTCGGCGAGCAGCCCGGCCACCGCGCGCCCGGGGCGCTCACCGCCGGGTCCGGGCGCCTCGGCCCCTCCGGCGGGACCGGCCCACCCGAGCCCCTCCGCCGCTGCGCCCCCGCCGCCTTCCGCCATCACGCCCCTCGTGCACCCACCCGGATCCGTCACCCGTACCGCCGGGACCTGCTCGCCCCGGACCACCGCTGCCTCTTCGTTCTTCCTTCTCTCGTTACTTCTGTACTTCTGCGCTTCTGCACTCTGTCGTTCTTCTCGTGCTCTCGGCTCGCTCCGCGCTCTTCGTTCTCCCCGTCTCCTCAGCCCTTCTCCGGCTTCTTCGCCCTCTCAGGCTTCGTCTTCTCCGCTCCCGTCCGGACCACTGCGCCGCATCCTGCCACGCGCCACCGACACCGGGCCGGACTGGCGAACGGGCGGCGGGCAGGCGGCGGGCGGACGCCATCGGCCTCACCCCGCCCACCGCCACCCCCGCGCCCCCAGGCCCCCAGGCCCCGTTGACGTCGCGCCCCGTACCTGATTGCCTCCTACACCTACCGACCCCGCTGAGCGACCGCTCAGCAACCCCCTCCCGGGAGGCCGCGGTGACCTCGGTGCACGACCCCGGCTCGGCTCTGCCGCCGCTCCCCCGCCCCGGCCCCGAACCGTCCCGCCCGGCGGCCTCGACCACATCGCCCGTCCCGGCGGGCCCGGCGTCCCCGGCGAAGCAGCCGCCCCCGGCCCCCTTCGCGGACCAGGTGCGCCTTGAGGCGGACGGCGAAGACCAGTACCTCGGCCTGTGCCACGAGGGGCGCAAGGGTGCGGGCTTCGGCGGATCGGTGCTGGCGCAGGCGCTCGCGGCGGCCTGCCGGACCGTGTCGGGGCAGCGGCCGGTGCACTCGCTGCACGCCTACTTCCTGCGGCCGGTCTCCTGCGAGGAGAAGGTCGCCTACCGGGCGCTGCGGATGCGGGACGGCCGCTCGTACTCGCTGCGCCAGGTGCTCGCCCGGCAGTCCGCCGGGGAGGTGCTGAGCCTGCACGCCTCCTTCAAGTCGCCGGAGCCGGACGGCCATCGCAGCCAGGTGGAGGCGCCCGGGGTGCCCGGCCCCGAGGGTCTGGCCGACGCCCTGGACGGCCACCGCTCACCGGCGCTGCGCGAGGTGCTCGACCTGCGGTACGTACCCGAGGAGGAGGTCCAAGTCGGCGGGCCCGAGGGCGAGTTCACCCTGCACACCTGGTCCCGTACCCGGCTGCCGCTGCCGCCCGAGTCCGCCGCGCACGCCTGCGCGCTCGCGTATCTGAGCGATGTGACGCTGGCGCCGACCGCGACCCGGGCCTTCCACCGCGTCTTCCCGCGCAGCGGGGGTTCGCCGGTACGGCTCGTCTCCCTCGACCACGCGCTCTGGTTCCACCGGCCGGTGCGCGCCGACGCGTGGCTGCTCTTCGCGCAGCGCAGCCGGATCGCGGCGGACGGACGCGCCCTGTGCCAGGGCGAGTTCTTCACCCGGGACGGCGAACTCGTCGCCACCGCCGCCCAGGAGGCCCTGCTGCGCGCCCCCGCCGACTGACCCGCGCCCGTCCAGGGCGTTTCCTTTCTTGCGCACCGGTCTTGCGCACCGGCCCGCGCGGGCCCTGCCCGATCCGGCGGAAAAGCCCTACGACAGCCCGTGCTTGCGCGTCACCAGCCGTTCGGCCGCCCCGTGGCTGAGCAGGCGGCGCAGGGTGAAGACCAGCGGGGCGTTGCTGCCCACGGCGTAGAAGGCCTTGGGGCGTTGGGCCTCGATCGCGGTGAGGATGGTGTGGGCGACCTTCTCGGCGGGGATGCCGATCGCCTCGTTGGCGTCGAGTTTGGCGGCGACCGTGCCGTACTCGGCCGCGTAGGGGGAGCCCGGGGCCTGGTAGCGGGTGCGGCGCTCGCTGATACCGGTGCGGATCGAGCCCGGTTCGACGGTGCTCACATAGACGCCGTACGGGGTGAGTTCGCGCCGGGCGGCGAGGCCGAAGCCCTTGAGTGCCGCCTTGGAGGCGACGTAGGAGGAGCGGAAGGCGAGCGGGAAGCTGGCCAGCATCGAGCCGACCATCACCACCCGGCCGTGGCGCCGTTCCCGCATGCCGGGCAGCAGGAGCTGGGTGAGCCGCACCGCGCCGAAGACGTTCAGCTCGAACAGCCGCCGCAGGGCGTCCATCGGCAGCTCTTCGAGGGCGCCGAGCTGGCTCTCGCCCGCGTTGTTGACCAGGATGTCGACCGGGCCCGCCGCCTCGGCGCAGGCGAGGATGGACGCCTCGTCGGTGAGGTCGAGGGGCAGGTACTCCACTCCGGGCAACCGGGCTTCCTCGTCGAGGAGTTCGGGCTTGCGGCTGGTGCCGAGCACCCGGTGGCCGCGGGCGGCCAGGGCGGCGGCGACGGCGCCGCCGATGCCCGAGGAGGCGCCGGTGATCAGTGCGGTCCGCTGGGTCATGCCGTCTCCCTCAGGTGCCACGTGGCTGTGGGTGGGCGGGGGTTCGCCTCAGGTGCGGGGGAAGTGCCGTGCGATGGGCGCAAGTTCACGCGAGCGACCGGGCGAGGGCGCGGCCGGCCGCGCGGCCGGAGAAGATGCAGCCGCCGAGGAAGGTGCCCTCCAGGGCGTTGTAGCCGTGCACTCCCCCGCCGCCGAATCCGGCGACCTCCCCGGCCGCGTACAGGCCCTCGAAGACCTCGCCGTCCGGCCGGATGACGCGCGCGTCGAGGTCGGTCTCCAGGCCGCCGAGGGTCTTGCGGGTGAGCAGGTTCAGGCGCACCGCGATCAGCGGGCCGTGCGCCGGGTCGAGCAGCCGGTGCGGCTTGGCGACGCGGGCGAGCCGGTCGGGGAAGTAGGCGCGCGCGTTGCGCACCGCCATCAGCTGCATGTCCTTGGAGTAGGCGAGGTCCACCTCCCGGTCGCGGGCCAGGACCTCCCGTTCGACCTGGGCGTAGTCCAACTCCGGTGTGCTGCCGAGGGAGTTCATGCCGTCGACCAGATCGCGCAGAGTGCGGCGTACGACGAAGTCCTCGCCGTGCTCCATGAAGGCGGCGACCGGACCGGTCGGGCCCTTCTTGACCCGGTTCAGGGTCAGCTTCAGGTCCTTCCCGGTGAAGTCCGGGTTCTGCTCGGAGCCGGAGAGCGCGAACTCCTTCTCGATGATGGTCTGGGTGAGCAGGAACCAGGTGTGGGCGTGGCCCGTGCGCTGGATGTGCTTCAGCGTGCCGAGGGTGTCGAAGCCGGGGAAGTAGGGCGGGGGCAGCCGCTGACCGGTCGCGTCCAGCCAGAGCGGGGAGGGGCCGGGGATGATCCGGATCGCGTGGTCGGGCCAGATCGGGTCCCAGTTCTTGATGCCCTCGGTGTAGTGCCACATCCGGTCGCGGTTGACGATGTTGCCGCCCGCCCGCTCGGTGATCTCCAGCATCCGCCCGTCCACGTGCGCGGGGACCCCGCAGATCATGCGGGCGGGCGCGGGGCCGAGCCGCTCCGGCCAGTTCCTGCGCACCAGTTCGGGGTTGCCGCCGATACCGCCGGAGGTGACGACCACGGCCTGCGCCCGCAGCTCGAACGAACTCACCTTGTCACGCGAGGACTTGACGCCCCGCGGCGCCGCGGAGTCTTCGAGCACCGTCCCGCGCACGCCCACCGCGGCGCCGTTCTCCACCACCAGCTCGTCGACCTGGTGCCGGTGACGGAACGTCACAAGCCCTTCCTGCTCTGCCCTCTTGACCGGTTCGAGGAAGACCCGGACCACCTCGGGTCCGGTGCCCCAGGTCAGATGGAAGCGGGGTACCGAGTTGCCGTGGCCGGAGGCGAGTCCGTCGCCGCGCTCGGCCCAGCCCACGTTGGGCATGAACCGCAGCCCGAGGCCGTTCAGGTAGCTCCGCTTGGGTCCGGCCGCGAACTCCACATACGCCTGGGCCCACTTGCGCGGCCAGTGGTCCTCGCGCTCGTGGTCGAAGGCGGCCGAGCCGAGCCAGTCCTGGAGGGCCAGTTCGTAGGAGTCCTTGATCTTCATCCGGCGCTGCTCCTCGCTGTCGACGAGGAAGAGGCCGCCGAGCGACCAGAAGGCCTGGCCGCCGAGGTTGGCCTCGTTCTCCTGGTCGAGGACGAGGACCTTGCGCCCGGCCCGGACGAGTTCGTACGTCGCGACGAGACCGGCGAGCCCGGCCCCCACCACGATGACGTCCGCGACGTCTGCCCGCTCGCTCACTGGTCTGCCTCGCCTTCGCCGGGACCTTCGGTGGAGTACGCCATCAGTACGTGGCGGAAGAGCTCTTCGCGGCGGGCGCGTACGGCCGGGTCCGCGGGTTCGAGGAGCACCTGCACGCTGGTGCCGTCGTGCACGGCGATCAGCGCCTGCCCGAGTGCGGTGCGGTCGGTGACGCTGCGGCCGATCCGCGCCAGGGCCCCTTCGACCAGGGGCAGCAGGGCGTCCAGGATCGCCGCCTCGCGGGCCGCCATCACGCGCCGCAGCGGCGGATTGCGCAGCGCGTGCGCGGTGAACTCGGCCGTCACCCGGTACCAGGCGTCGTCGACCGGGATCACGTCGAGCACGGCGCGCAGCACCCGCTCGGGATCGTCCGCGTCCAGCGCGCCGGAGCCCTCGGTGGCCGCGATCGCCTCGCGCAGGCCCTCCCGCATCGCCGCCGCGCGCTCCTCCCACATGGCGAGGAACAGCTCGTCGAGGGAGGTGAAGTTCGAGTAGAAGGCACCGCGGGTGAAGCCCGCGCGCTCGCAGACCCGGTCGACCGTGGAGCGCCCGAAGCCCTCCTCGGCGAAGACGTGCAGGGCCGCGTCGAGCAGCCGCTGCCGGGTCAGGGCGCGGCGCCGGGTGACCCGCTTGGGCCGCTCACCGCGGGTCAGGGATGTCATACGTGCCGCTCTCCGCCGCCGTCGTCGCCGCCGTGCCCCGGAGCGGTGGCCCCGGAGCCGGTCTCCGAACCCGGTGACCGGGCCCGATGCGCGGACCCGGACAGCTGAACAGATGGATGAATGGACAGATGGACAGCTGGAGGCCCGGATCCGATACGGGAATGTATCCAATACGTTCGTGTATCGACAAGGGGTGGGACGGAGACCGGTCCGCGCGGGCCGAGTGGGCCCCCGGTGCGGCGAGGCGGCGAAGTGCGACCGGCCCCCTACCCCGCCCGGCGCCGCGCCAGCATCCTCCGCTGCACCCGCCGTCCCCGCGCGACCGCCAGCGGAAGGGCGCGCAGCCCGAGCGAGGGCAGGGCGTCCGCGAGCCGCACCTGGAGTCCCCGCCGGCGCGGGACGGCGGTGACCGGGCGCGGGCGGTCGAGGACCCCGCGTACCGCCGCGACGACCTCCTCGGGCCGGAGCAGCTTGCCGGAGAAGGACAGCGCCGAGGCGGGGTCGTCGAGCTTGTCGTGGAGCATCGGGGTCCAGATGCCGTCCGGGCAGACGCAGGAGATGTCGATCCCCTTGATCCCGGCGAGCCGCAGATCGGCGAGGGTGCTCAGGCTGAAGCCGAGGGCGGCGTGCTTGGACGCCGCGTACACCGCCTCACCCGGCACCGCGGTCAGCCCCGCCAGCGAGACCACGTTCACGATGTGGCCGCCGGTCTCCCGCATGGCCCCGATCGCGGCGACCGTGCCGTTGACGGTGCCGAGCGCGTTGACCTCGATCATCAGGCGGCGTACGTCCGGGGGTTGCTCCCAGGCGGGCCCGGTGGCGAGCACCCCGGCGTTGTTGACCCAGACGTCGAGGCGGCCTGCTTCCGCCAGGGCGCGGTCCCGTGCCGCGGTGACCTGGGCCTCGTCCCGTACGTCGACGGCGGCCCAGCCGACCTCGGGGCCGAGCGCGGCCGCCGTGGCACGGGCCGCCTCCGCGTCGAGGTCGGTGACCAGGACCCGGTGGCCGCGCTCGACCAGGGCACCGGCGATCAGCCCCCCGAGGCCGCGGCCCGCCCCGGTGACCACCGCTCCGGCGGGGTCGCGGCTCACCGGCGGCCGCCCTGGATCTCGCCGTAGGCGATCCCGCCGTGGACGTAGGTGGGCACCACCGGCCAGAACCGCTTCCACGGGGCGAGTTCGGTGGAGGGCAGGATCTGCAGCCAGCGCGGGTCCGCCGCGCACCGGTCGGCGAGGGTCTTCTCCTTGACCATCGAGTCGTACTGGTCGAGCGAGTCCTCAAGCGTGTTGGCGTTGGGGCAGATCTCGCGGCCGAAGTCCTCGTGGTAGCGGCGCACGCCGGGGATCTTCGACAGCTCCGGCTGCCAGTTGTCCAGCGCGATGCCGTTCTCGGAGGAGACCCACACCCCGTCGGGCGTGTTCAGCAGCAGCGAGTGGTTGCCGTCGGTGTGCCCGGGGGTCCACAACAGCGCGACGCCCGGGCCGAGTTCGACATCCCCGTCGAGGACGGCGAACCTCTCCCGGTCGACGCCGCCGAGCCCGCCCTCGACGTACCAGGCCCACTGCATCGGGTGCAGCGACTCCAGGGTCGCCAGCTCGCGGCGCTGCACCAGCATCCTCGCCTCGCCGAACAGCGGCTTGCGCGGGGCGGTTTCGCCCTCGACGACCTCGGTGGAGCCCAGGATCATCCGCGGGTCCTGGACATGCAGATGGTCGAAGGTGCAGAAGTCGATGTCCTCCGGGGTCAGCTTCAACTTCCGCAGTACGTCGCCGGGTTCGGCGTAGTAGCGGACGAGGGCGCGCTCGATCAGCTTGCCGCCGGGGACCCGGTCGGTGAGCTTCTGCAGGTTGCGGTAGAAGGGCGCCTCCGCGGAGCCGTCCGGCACCGTCGGCTCGAAGACCAGGGTGCGGGCCCGGCCGCCGAAGTCCTCGTACTGCACGACGATCATCCGGTTGATCATCGAGATCAGCGGCAGCGTGGGCACCGAAACGGCGTTGTGGAAGGCGTACTTGACCGGATAGGGCGCCGCGGCGATGTCCACCGACCGCACCGCGCGCACCCGGCCCTGCGCCGTGAAGCGCTCCTTGTACGCCGCGGCGGCTTCGCGGACCGCCCGCAGCCGTTCGCCACGCGGCCACACCTCGTGGACGCCGTCGAACTCGGGGATCGGGCGGGCACCGATCGCGGTGAGTTGGTCGGTTCCGGTCGGGTGGCTGGTGTCGGTCCGACGGCTGGTGTCGGTCGGGTGACCGGTACCTGGCGGGTGACCGGTGCCGGTCGGACGGTCGCTCCCGGTCGGGCGGTCGGTGCCGGTGGTCGCCATGAGCCGCTCCTCGCTCTCCTCGTCGGGCCAGCAGGATGCCCGCCCGGGCGGGGCGGTACTTGTTCCAGCGCGACAATCTCCGGAGCGGCTGCGCAGCGGGGGCGGCCTCCTGGGTCACCGCCCTCAAGCCCCGCCGCGCGTCCGGCGTCGTACCTCGCCGGGGCTGGTCCCCCGCCAGCGCCGTACCGCATGGCTCAGTGCGGACTGGTCGGCGAAGCCCGCCATCGCGGCCACCTGCCCGAGCGGCAGATCGGTGGTGGTCAGATACCGCAGCGCGAGGTCCCGCCGTACGTCCTGAAGGATCTCCTCGAAGCCGGTCGACTCCGCGGCGAGCCTGCGTTGCAGCGTGCGCGGATGCATCCGCAGGAGCCGGGCGATATGGGCGAGCACCGGCGGGGTGGTGCCGACGCTCGCGGTCAGCGCCCGGCGGACATGGGTGGCGACCAGGCCTTCCGGGTCGGTGTGGTGCCCGGCCAGGTAGTCGACGGCGAGCCGCCGGATCGCCGCGTCCGCGCCCCGGAACTCCTCGTCGAGGACCCGCCGTTCCACCCGCAGCGCGGCGCTCGGGCACCCGAACCGCACCTGGGCGCCGAAGAACTCCGTATAGCGCGCGACCGGCGACAGCGGCTGGTGCGGCAGCTCCACCGACCGGAGCCCGGACAGGCTCCCGACCAGCGCCACCGCCACCCGGTGGAAGAGTCCGAGCCCCAGCTCCATGGCCTGCGGGGAGTACGGCGACTCGCGCAGATCCTTGCGGTAGGTCAGCGCGACGACCTCGCGGCGCCCGCGCGGATCCGCCTCCACGGCGATGCTCAGCGCCGGGCTGTGCACGAACAGGAAGCGCGAGGCGCACTCCAGCGCCTCGGCCACCGTGGAGGAGGCCTGGATCGCCACCGCCAGCCGGCCGAGGATGCTCAGATCCTGGTCGTCGGCGAGCCGGAGGCCGAAGTCGGGGCAGCCGAGGTCCCGGGCGACCGCGTCCAGCATCAGGTCGTGGCCGGTGATCGGGATCAGCCCCTCCTCGGAGGTCAGCGCCTCGGCCGGGATCGCGAACCGCGCCAGGAACTCCCCCGGATCGCCGCCGAGTTGCTCGACGAGGGCCGCGAAACCGCGCAGGCTGGCTCCCCGGATCATCGCGCTCATCGGGGGATGGTAGCCGCGTACGCGGGACCGGTGTACCTCCCCGCCCGGGGCGAGTGCGTCACCTGGCGCGCCCGGATCGAGGACACCTGGATCCTCAACGAGGGCCACTGCGGCTGAGGTTCACGGCCCCGCCGGGGCGTACGCGGCAGTCGGCGGGGCCGCACTCGGCGACGGTCAGCGGCCCACCGGTCAGCGGTCACCGGTCGTCAGCGAGCAGTCCCCGGTCCCCGGTCACCCCGGGCGCCCCGGTGAGCCGGTGGTCCCGCCGATGCGCAGCAGCCGGGCCAGCCGGCCGGGCAGCGTCCAGTTGATCCGTCCGAAGAGGCCGACGAGCGCGGGGGCGAGCAGGCCGCGGACGATCACGGCGTCGATGACGATGCCGAGGGCGAGGGCCGTGGCGAGGATCTTGACCTCCACGGCCGGCACGGTGGCCAGGGCGACGAACGCCAGGAAGAGGATCAGCGCGGCGCTGGTGACCAGCCTGCCGGTGCGCGCGATGCCGTCGACCACGGCGCGGCCGGTGTCCCCGTGCGCGTCGTAGGACTCGCGCATCCGGGCCAGGATGAACACCTCGTAGTCCATCGACAGCCCGAAGAGGAAGGCGAAGACGGCGATCGGCACCCAGGTGGTCACCGCCCCGCTGGCCTGCTGCCCGAAGAGCAGTTCGGAGCCCCAGCCGTGCTGCCAGATCAGTACGGTGACGCCGTAGGCCGCGGCGAGCGAGACCGCGTTGAGCACCAGCGCCTTCACCGGGAGCCACAGCGAGCGCAGGGCCTTCGCCAGGAGCAGGAAGGTCACCACGACCACGGCGAGCACCACCCAGACGACGTCCCGGTAGACGGCGTGCACGAAGTCCGCGTCCTCGGCGGGGCTGCCGCCCACCCGCGCGCCGCCGCCGTGCTCGTCGACCGCCTCGCGGATCCGGTCCAGTGCGGCCTTGCCCGCTCCGCTCGCCGGATCGCGCTCCAGATAGACCTGGAGCAGGCAGTCGCCGTCCGCCGACCAGCCCCCCGCGCGCGGGGCCGCCGCCGCGGCGACCCCCGGCACCTCCCGTAGCTCGCCCGTCAGTTGACCACCCGCGCCGCACGGCGCCAGCACCTCGACCGGCCGCAGGAACCCCTCGGGCACCCCGCCCTCGACCGCCGCCGTCGCCGCGCGTGAGGCGGGGCTGTCCGAGCTGAGCCCGCTGAGCTGCGGCGAGCCGAGCGAGAGGCCGAGGACCGGGACGCCCAGCGCGAGCAGGAGCGCGGCGCAGCCGAGGACGGTACGCAGCCGCCGCCGCAGCACCCCGCGGGCGATCGCCGCCCAGAAGCGGGACCAGCCGTCCGCGGGCTTGCGGCGCGGCCACTGCAAGCGCGGCCCCCAGGCGCTGAGCAGGGCGGGCACCAGGGTGAGCGAAGTGGCCACGCTGAGCAGGGGGATGAGCAGGCCGCCGAGCCCGATGCTGCGCAGGAACGGCAGCGGGACCAGGACCAGCGCCGCCAGCGAGACGGCCACCGTCACCCCGCTGAAGAGGACCGAGCGCCCCGCGGTGCGCATGGCCTCCCGTACCGCCGCGTCGTTCTCGCGGCCCTCCGCGCGCTCCTCGCGCCAGCGGGTCACCACGAGGAGGGAGTAGTCGATGGCGACGCCGAGACCGATCAGGCCGACCAGGTACTGCACCACGAAGGAGACATCGGTGAGGGTGGTCAGCCCGAGGAGCGCGAGGAAGGTGGCGAGGATGGACACGGCCGCCACGAGCAGCGGCACCCCGGCGAGCAGCGAGCCGAAGACGAGCGCCAGGACCACCAGTGCCCCGGCGGCCCCGAGGACGACCTCGATGAGCACGCCCCGGTCGTCCTCGCCGTTCCCGCCCTCGGCCAGCAGCAGGAATCCGGTCAACTCGACGCCCGCACCGGCCCGTTCGACCACGGCCTCCACCCGCGGCTGGGCGGCGGCATACGGTTCGGCACCGGGCGTCACCGGCGGATACAGCAGGGCCACCGAGGTCCGGCCGTCCTTCGCGGTCAGCGCCCCGGCCCCCGGTTCCGCGGCCGTGACCACCCGGGTCCCCGGCACCGCCTCGCGCACCGCCCGGCCGAGCGCCGCGGCCCGCCGCGGGGCGTCCGCCCCCTCGACGACCGCCGCGAGCGGGTCGGTGGAGCCCCCGCCGCGGTAGGTCTCGGCGATCCGCACATTGGTCTCGTACCCGGGCTGCCCCGGCAGCGCGAAGGTATAGCTCAGCCGGTCCGTGGTGGCCGGGGCGAGCAGCGCCCCGGCCAGGGCCGTCACCAGCCAGATCCCGGCCACCAGCAACCGGCGCCTGAGCACCCAGTCGGTCAGCCTCTCCACCGGCAACTCCCCACGAACGGCACGTACAACGGCACGGACAGCGGCGGCGCTCCGCACAGGAACGCGGCCGGCGTCGGAGAGACGTATGCCACCGCATCGCCACTCGAACCCCCGCGCTCACGAAAGCGGCGCCCCCTCGCGCACGGGGGTCGCGAGGGGGCGCCGGGGCGGACCGGCCGGAGGGGGTGGGCCGACCGGGCCCGGTTCGGGTGAACGTCAGGGGGACGTACGGGACTTGGGGGCCTTGGAAGCCTTGGGGGCCTTGGGGGTGTTGGCCGCGGTGACGTTGACGCCGGACCAGGCCGCGTCGACCGTCTTGTACTCGGTGCTGTCCTTCCCGTACAGGTCGGCGGCGGCGCTGAGGGTCGCCTTGCGGGCCTGGTGGAAGTCGGTCGTGGAGACCATGTAGCGGGTCAGCGCCTGGTAGAAGATCTTGGTCGCCTTGTCCCGGCCGATGCCGGTGACCTGGGAGCCGTCGTGGGTGGCCGCGTCGTAGTCCACCGTCCCGATGGTCTTCTTGCCGCTGCCCTCGGCGAGCAGGTAGTACGCCAGCGAGGAGACCCCGGAACCGGCGTGCACCTCGGTGTCGTAGGCGTCCTTCGACCAGTAGTCGATGGTGCCTTCGAGCTTGTCGAGGGAGGGCTTGTCGAGGCGGCGGAGGAACTTCTGCTCCAGGCCGAGCTGTTCGCCGATCAGGTAGTTGGGCGGGGTGCTCTTGTTGCCGGTGGAGAACTCGACGTTGGCGCCGAAGATGTCGGCGAGCGACTCGTTGAGGGCGCCGGGTTCGCCGTACTGGGTGCCCGCGCCGTCGACGCGGGTGGGCTCCAGGGCGGCGGTGGCCTCGACGACGCCGTGGGTCAGCTCGTGGCCGGTGACGTCGAGGACGACCAGCGGCTTGGTGAAGTCCTTGCCGTCGCCGTCCCCGTAGAGCATGCAGGCGCAGTCCGGTGACCAGAAGGCGTTGCCGACCTTGTCGCCGTAGTGGACGAGCGCGTGCGCGCCCTTGCCGTCGTTCTTGATGCCCTTGCGGCCGAGGGTCTTCCGGTAGAAGTCCAGGGTGTTGGTGATGCCGTACTGGGCGTCGACGGCGGCGGTGGCCGGGTCCTTGACCGAGCCGTCACCCCACTTGTTGTCCTTGTCCGTGAAGGCCTTGGCCTTGGCGAAGTCCTCCAGCTCGGCGCCGCCCGCGTCGCGGGTCTCGGTGCCACCGCGGGTGCTGTCCTTCAGCGTGTACGAGTTCGCGGCGGTCTGCGTGGTGGACAGCTGCACCTTGCCGACGAAGAAGGAGGTCCCCTCGCCCTTGGCGGCCGAGGGGAAGTCGGCCGGGGTACGGGGGCTGACGCTCGCCGCACCGGTCGGGGCGCCCTTGGCGGGCACGGTCTGCGGGTCGACGGTGTCGCCCTGCGCGCGCAGCTTCTCCTTCACCGCGGGCGAGAGGAAGGCCTCGTCGACCGGGGCGTTGCTGAGGATCCTGCCGGTGGCGGCGTCGAGGACGACCTCGCTCAGCCCGCCCTCGGCGCTGCCGCTGCCGCCGACCTGCACCCGGTAGGCGAGCGCGGTGCCCGACTCCCGTGCGCTGAGGACGAGTTCGGCCTCGCCCGCCTCGCCCTTCGCGGCCTCGGCCGCCTTCTGCCGGGCCTGGCCCTCGGTCAGCCCGGGCCTGGTCGACTTCACGCCGACCTTGTGCGCGTAGGCGCGGGTCACGCCCAGGTACGCGGACTTGGCGCTGAGGTGGACGACGAGGTCGCCGCCGAGCACCGGCAGCCCCTGGTGGGTGCGGACGAAGCGGACGTGCTGCTTGCCGTTCGCGTCCACCAGGGCGTCGACGGCCTTGAGCTTGTCCTTCTTGCCGACCCCGGTCGCGGCGGCGTGGGCGACGGCGGCCTTGGTGGCGGCCGCGACCGCCGACTTGGCGGCCTGCTGCGAGAGCCCGCCCCGCGCACCGGCCGAGGCGGCGGACTCGGCCGGGGAGGCGGGAGAGGCGAGCGCGGAGCCCGCCGCTCCGGCGGTGAGCGTCGCGGCCGTGGTCACGGCGACGGCTATGGACAGACGGCGTATGTGGGGTCTACGCACGTGCACTTCCTTTGCGCTGCGTGGTGGCGGGGGCACCAGCCACTCGTACGCGCGGCGCCCTGGGGGCCGCGGGGACCCGGTCGGTCCCGCACAGACCCTGCAACGCCTGGCATGCACATGTCTATACCGCTAGGCGGCTTTTACCCGCCCATGCCCCGTAATTAACAATTGCCCGACTCTGTGTGACAGTTGAATGACCACGGGTGCTTCCGTGAAGGCATGGTGAAGCGCCCTGCTCCCAGCAAGAGGGCATAAGTCGGGTCTGGGTTGCCCGACAGGAGGGAGCGATTCACACCCAACCGCCACCGGGCAGCGGCAGGCCCGCGATGACCGACTTGCCGCGGACGGGCCGCGGGCGCACGGCCCAGGTGGCAGCGAGGTGATCGACGAGGACCAGCCCCCGGCCGCTCTCACTGTCCGCGCTCGGCCACCCCACCTCGGACATCCGAGCCGCCGACTCGCCGCCCTCCCCCGGATCCGAGACGGCGAGCCAGTAGTGCCCGTCCGCGGGCCAGAGCACCATCTCCACCAGCTCCTCCTCCCCGGCCCGCGCACCATGCCGTACGGCATTGGTCACCAACTCCGAGGTCAGCAGGTGCAGATCCTCACCGATCTGGGGCCACAACCCCCGGGGAAGCGCCTCGACCACCGCCCGCCGGGCCCGCGCCACGGAGGCGGGCCGAGCGGGAAAGCGCCAGAGGGAGGGTACGAGCGGGATTTCGGGCATGGCGAACTCCGTTGAGGTGGTGGGGTGTTGGGGTTTCGGGGCACTGACGCACCGGCGCCGCACGCGACCGGTGGCCTACCGCCCTGGACGCGGGCAGACCTCACCCCAGGACGAGTGGGCATGCTCGCGCGGTGCGCTTCCGGGTGTTGCGGTGCGCGTCTGATGTCTCACTGAAGGTAAGCCATGCGGTGGTAGATTTGCCACCTGCTTCGAGATATTTGCCACTCACTGGGGAACCTGTAGCCCTTGCGGCATGCTGATCACGGCTGAAGGAGAGGGAGTGACATGCCGCAGAGGGCTACGCCGACTGAACGGCAGAGGCGGCTCGGCAGCGAGCTGCGGCGGATCCGCAACGCCGCAGGTATGTCAGCGGAGTTCGCGGCAGGCCTGCTGGGAGTGGACCGCGGAAAGATCTCCAATATGGAGTCCGGCGTCAGGAGTATCAGCGCCGATCGACTCCGCACACTCGCCCATAACTGTGAGGTGACGGATGCAAGTTACGTCGACGCTCTGATCGAGATGGCGCAGCCAAGCAGCACGGGGTGGTGGGAGCGCTACCGAGGGATCCTCCCTCAAGGCTTCCTCGATTTGGCAGAGTTGGAAGCGAATGCCTCTCGTATGAGGACCTGGAACACCATCCACATCCCCGGGCTGCTGCAGACTTCCGACTATGCGCTCGCGATCTTCCGTGCCGCCGTTCCCCCGTTGCCCGAGCATGAGATCGGTTTGCGGCTCGCCCATCGAGCGGAACGGCAGGACGTCGCTACCGACGGCACGCGATCGACGTACACCGCTCTCATCCATGAGGCAGCTCTCCGCATGCAGTTCGGCGGACCCGAGGTAGCGCGAGCCCAGCTCTCGTCGCTGCTCGCCTCTTCCGAACGTGATGACATGGAACTGCTCGTCGTTCCTTTCGCCCATGGCGGCTTCCCGGGTGCTGGTCAGACAGTGCTGTATGCCGAAGGCCCTGTCCCGCAGCTGGACACGGTTCAGGTGGACAGCTCGCATGGTCCAGCTTTTCTCTACGCCGATGGACAGCTGGGGAAATACCGAGCCCAGTTGGATCGGTTGCAGGAGTTGGCTCTGTCGCCGGAACGGTCGCGTGACATGATCCGCGAGATCGCCCGCCAACTCTGAGGAGAGGCCTCGATGCCGGACATCACCTGGGAAGCTCCCTTCTGCGCTGAAGGAAACTCCTGCTTCCGCCTCGGCACCGACGCCGAAGGCAACGCCTACATAACCGTCAACGGCCAAGAGGACCACTACCTCACCGACACCCGCGAAGCCCTCCGCACCCTCATCACCGACATCAAGGCCGGAAAGGCCGACCACCTGCTCTGAGCCGGTGTCCCGGGTGGTTGGGCTCGCGGGCTTCCCGTAGCGCCGCTCGCTCAGCACGTCAGGTCGCGGGACGGCCTTCTAGGCGGTGGTCGACGCGGCTGCCCTTGCGGCCCGCTCGATCTTCGCGACGTGGGCGGCACGGGCATCCTCGTCGATCGGCTGCTCGTTCTCGGCGCGCACTCCGGTCCGGCCGTCCACGCTCTCGCGCAGGATGTCGGCGTGCCCGGCGTGCCGGACGGTCTCGCCGAGGACATGGACCAGGACGGCGAACAGGTTCGTGTTCGGACCAGGCCCCGACCACCAGGGCACTTGGCCGGGGGCGTCGAGGACGAGCGCGTCGATCGTCGCGTCCGCGTGTTCCCGCGTACGCCGGTAGAAACCGATGATCTGCCCGCGCGTCTCGCCTTTGGCCACCCATTGGTCGCTGCCGTCGGAGTCCTGCCACCGGCACAGCGGCTCCGGCGAGGGGCGGTCGAAGACCTCACCGAAGTACCTGGCCTCGACCGTGGCCAGGTGTTTGACCAGGCCGAGGAGGTTGGTACCGGTCGCGGTCAGGGGCTGGCGCGCGTCGTACTCGGACAAGCCGTCGAGCTTCCAGAGCAGCGCCTGACGGTCCCGGCGCAGCCTCTTGAGCAGGTCGCCTTTCGCCAATGCGTCGATCATGCGGCACGAGCCTGCCCAAGCGCGGAGGCTTGAGACGTGCTCTCTGTATTTCTGCGTGCCCAGCTCATCTTCTAGCCGAGTCCGATGGGTTCGGTAACCGGCTCCCAGGTGATGGTCTTTTTTTTCTTCGGGGCAGCGGTGACCTCGACAAGAGGCAAGATGCTGATAGGTAGTCCAGCATGGCTTGGTCGGACGAGCGTTCAGGCGCTGCGTGCGTGGAGAGCTGCGGTGAGCTGGCGGACGCTGCTGGTCCGAGGGTGGCGTTCGGCGAGTTGCGTGGCGATGCGGCGGATGCCCGGGCGGTCCCGCACCTCTGCGGGGGCTTCTCGGTGAGCGGACAGCAGGGCCGCTGCGGTCTCCTCCGGCTTGCCCCACTGCCACCAGGCCCGCGCCATGTCCGTGTGAAGTCGGCCCCGACGCTCGGCAGTTGGGAACTGTCCGGGGTGGAGGTTCTTGCCCGCGTGGACAGCTGCGCCGGCATCGCCGAGGCTCCAGAGGACCCCGACCTTGTAGAGGGCGACGGACGCTGGAGTCACGCTGAGGGTCTGCGGGCGCTCATGCCGGTCGGCGAGGAGCTTCGCCGCGCGTTCCGCGGCGCGGATCATCTCCAGGGCGCGGTCGCGGTCCCCGGCCTGTGCGGCCGTGTAGGACACGGTGCACAGTATCTGCGCGAAGGTCGCAGCCTGCGCCGGAGTTTTCAGCCCGGTGGCTTCCACCTTGTCGGCGGCGTGAAGGGTGACACGTTGTGCGGTTGCGCCTCGGTCCTCGTGGCGCAGGACGATGCTGAAGGCGCGGGCGGAGGCCGCGGCCGCCAGGGGCGAACCGGACAGGTCGGAGAAGATGTTGGATCGGTCGGCGGTGATCCTGCTGGCTGAGTAGCGGCCGATCTTGGACAGGACCTCGGTGGCGAGGTCGTAGCAGGCGGCGAGTCGTACGTAATCGTCGGCTTCGCCGTCCTCTGCGCAGGCGTGGCCGGTCGCGAGGAGGTTCGGCAGCGCCAGGACGAGCTTGTTGTGGTCGCCGACATCGAAGAGGGCGCGTGCTCGCCGGAACTGGGTCATGAGGTTCGAGACGGTTGGCGCCGAGGTCGGGCCGGGGAGTAGGGCGAGCGACTCGTCGAGTCCGTTCAGGACGGTGAGCGGGACGGCGAGGCCCGCGGCTTGGAGCAGAGAACGGCGCCTCATCGGGTCCTCTTCGGCTTCGATGTGCCTTCCGGCAGTGGCAGCAACCCTAGTGCTCAGCGAGGGGGTTACGCGCAGAACTGCGGCAAGTGCGCTCGCAGGGATGAACAGGGCCTGCGCGAAGTTTCGGAGCATGTCGAGGTCGGTGGCGCTGCGATGCGCGGTCTCCAGCCGGGATACGGCCGAGGCCGAGTACCCCGTCGCCTTGCCGAGGTCGACCTGCCGCCACCCGAGCTCGACGCGCGCCCAGCGGATCAGACCGCCGACGTCGCCTGCGTCGATGAGTGCCCGTGCCCTAGGAGAGTCCCAGTTCGGTGCGTGTGTGTGCATCGCGACTCCCGGCCGAACCAGACAGCGATCAACTCACGGTAGCCGGGCTGCCACTACACGTCGAGGCCGTGTGCGTGATGCGCAAACGGCGTGCGACCGGCGAGAACGTGCTCGCCCCTCCCGGCGGGCCGCGGTGTCCTGAACCTGCGCCGCCCGCAGCATCCCCAAGTCGGGGCGCTGGACGGCGTGACCCTCCATTCGCACTCCGAAAGGAAGATCATGGACAGCCTGCTCAGCACCGAGACCGTCATCTCCGACGACGAACTCCTGCCGATCGAGGTTGGCGGCACCGCCGAACTGACCGAGGGCCAGGGCGGAGGCCAGAGCGAGGACAAGCGACGCGCCTACAACTGCTGACCCCTCCGCGGTGGTGGTGCTGCCCTGCGGCCGCACCACCACCGCACCGTGCGACCCGCCTGGAGGCAATCGTGATCTTCGGAGGATTCAGCACCACACGAGAGGTTCGCCAGCGTCCCGGGAACGCCGAGTTCATCGCCACCGATTCGCCGATCTGGCGGCTCGGACGCTCCCCGGCACGCTGTGTGGCAGCGGACCACGGGCAACGGCGCCTTGTGGTCCTGGGCGAGTGCGGCGCCACCGACGGCGAGTTGAGCCGCCTGGCCACCGCCGGACTGCCGACCGACATCACCTGGCGCTGGCCCGGCGTCTACGTGGTCGTCGAAGAGCAACCGGAACGCACGGTGCTGCACACCGATCCAGCCGCCGCGCTCCCTGTCTATGCGACGCCGTGGCAGGGTGGCTGGGCCTGGTCCACCTCCGCCCGGATACTCGCCCGCCTCACCGAGGCACCCATCGACGGGCAACGGCTCGCCTGCTCCGTACTTGCTCCGTCGGTCCCGGCCCTGTCCGGTACGCGAACCTTCTTCGCCGGGATCGAGCAGCTGGCCCTGGGCAGCCGGATCGAACTCCCCGTTGACGGCAGCCGTCTGCGGGTCACCGTGCGATGGCGGCCCGATCCGGTCCCGGGTGAGCCGTACCACCGTCTGCGCACGGCCCTGACCGAGGCGGTGGCCCTGCGGGTGAACAGGGCCCCGGACTTGTCGTGCGACCTGTCGGGAGGACTGGACTCCACCAGCCTTGCCGTCCTCGCCGCGGTCTGTCTGCCCGAGTCCCACCACCTGAACGCGATCACGATCCACCCCGAGGGCGACGAGAGCGGCGCGGACCTGCGGTACGCCCGCCTGGCCGCCGCGCACCACGGTCGGATCCGTCACCATCTCCTGCCGCTGGCCGCCGAGCACCTGCCCTACACCGAGATCACCGCCGTGCCCCCGACCACCGAGCCCGCCCCCTCGACGCTCACCCGAGCCCGCTTGGCCTGGCAACTCGATTGGATGCGCCAGCACCTGGGCAGCCGGACCCATATGACCGGGGACGGCGGAGACAGCGTCCTGTTCCAGCCGCCCGCGCACCTCGCCGACCTCCTGCGTCACCGCCAGTGGCGACGGACGCTGAGCGAGAGCCTCGGCTGGGCACGGCTTCGCCACACCTCCGTCCTCCCGCTCCTGCGCGGCGCCGCGACCCTGGCCCGCACCAGCCGACGAAGCGGGCTCCAGGACCTGGCCCGCGCCCTTGCCGGAGCAGGACAACAAGGCGACGGCCGCGGCAACGTCTCCTGGTTCGCGCCCCTGCCGCTGCCCGGCTGGGCCACACCCACGGCCCGACGGCTGCTGCTCGACGCGGCCGACGAGGCAATCAGTACCGCAGATCCGCTGCCCGGCCTGGACACGTCGCTGCGCGTCCTCATCGACGAGATCCGCGAAGTCGCCCGCACCGCTGCCGCCGACGCCGAACTCGCCGACGCCCACGGCACCACTCTCCACAACCCCTTCCTCGACCCACGCACCATCGACGCCGTCCTGCGCACCCCCATCGCACACCGCCCGGCAGTCCACTCCTACAAGCCCGCCCTCGGCCACGCGATGCAGGACCTGCTCCCCGGCGCCGTCGCCCGCCGCAGCACCAAGGGCAGCTTCAACGCCGACCACTACGCCGGAATGCGCGCCAACCTTCCCGCCCTCACGGCTCTGGCCGACGGCCACCTGGCCGACCTCGGACTCCTCGAACCGACCCGCTTCCGCAGCCACCTTCGCCAGGCCGCCGCCGGCATCCCGATGCCCCTGGCCGCGATCGAACAGGCTCTGAGTGCCGAGGCATGGTGCCACGCGCACCACGCCACGCCGAGCCCGGCTTGGACTACACAACCGCCGGAGCACCCTCATGCCTGAACTGCCACGATTCGCCACCGCCCCGCGCCACGTCCGAGCTCTGGACTTCGGGCATGTCCTGGTCCTGATCGACTACCGCTCCAACCACGTCCAGTGCCTCCTCCCGGCAGCCGCGGCCCACTGGACGGCAACGGCTCGCACCGGCCGGCTGGACACCATGCCCGCCGCCCTCGCCACCCAGCTCCTGACCTCCGCACTCCTCGTCCCGAGGCCCACCGCAACACCCTGGACCGCCCCCGTCGCTGCCCCGCCCGCACCACCGAGCTGGGGAGGATCCGAGCACCCCGCCGGGACCAGCCGACCCCGAGCGAGGCACCGCCACAGCACCACCGCAGCCGCCGCACTGGCCTGCGTCCTCGCCATCAAGGCCGCAGGACCCACGAGGTACGCGATGCAGCGTCTCACCACCGTGGTGAAGGCCGCCGCGTCAACATGCCGCCGACCGGCCACCCCGGCTCAGGCGACGGCCGCCGCCCTCGCCGTACGCCAGGCGTGCTGGTACTCCCCGGCCCGGACCGCCTGCCTGGAAGAATCCGCCGCCACCGTCATCCTCCTGGCCACGCGGCGGCTGTCCAGCACCTGGTGCCACGGCGTCGCCCCGGACCCCATACGACTGCACGCCTGGGTGGAGACTGAGGACGGCACCCCCGTCGCCGAGCCCGCCTCGACGCTCGCCTACACGCCCGCACTCACCATCGGAGGCCATCATCAGCACCAGCCCTGAGCAAACCCTGTGGATCAGCACCGACACCTGCGGCCTCGGCCCCTACCGCGCCGACCTGGTCGACACGTACTGGCAGTGGGAGCAGGACCCCACCCTCCTCGTCGGCTACGGCCGCCAGAGCCCCCAGTCCCTCGAAGCCCGCACCGAGGGCATGGCCCACCAACTTCGCGGCGACAACATCCGCTTCACCATCTACGACCTGTGCAGCAGCACCCCGACACCCGCCGGCGTCGCCACGCTCCTGCCGGACCACTCCGTACGCACCGCCGAGTACGTGATCATGCTCGCGCCGGAAGCCCGCGGTCGCGGCCTGGGAACCACAGCGACCCAGCTCACCCTCGACTACGCCTTCCACATCACCAACCTGCGGATGGTCTGGCTCAAGGTCCTCGCGCCCAACACCGCGGGCATCCGCGCCTACGAGAAGGCCGGCTTCCGCACAGTCGGTGCCTTGCGGGAAGCCGGGTACTGGCTCGGCAAGGTCTGCGACGAGGTCCTCATGGACGCCCTCGCCAAGGACTTCACCGGGCCGTCCGCCGTGCATGCGGCATTGACCGGCGCCAGTGGCCGTCAGCTCCGCCGAGCACCGTAGAGGAGCCGACTTCGTTGACAGCCACGCACGACGTCCCGACCCCGGTGATCGTTGAAGCGACGTGACTGCCCGACTGGATGCGCCCGCCACGCGCGGAAGGCTGGTTCGCGGATGACCTGGACCGCCTCCCCGAGGCGCCCCGTCACACTGAACTCAGTGACGGAGCACTCGTCTTCGTGATGTGGCCGCGGAGGTCCTGGCACGGGCGCCTCGTGACCTCGCTGACCACCGTTCTCATGGCCCAGGCGCCGTCCGGCTTCGAGGTGGAGCGCGAGATGACCATCCGGCTCGATGCCCGCAACCGCCCGGAGCCGGACCTCTTGATCAGTACCAAGCCCTACGACCCGGACCGCACCTGGTTCGACCCGGCGGATGTCCGGCTCGTCGTCGAGGTCGTCTCCCCCGAGTCCGCCCACCGTGACCGTACGGTCAAGCTGCGCAAGTACGCGGAGGCCGGGATTCCGCACTACTGGTGTGTCGAGGACGAGGACGGGTCCCCGGCCGTGCACGTCTACGAGCTGGACGAGCCGACCCGCGCCTACGCCCCCGCCGGGATCCACCGCGGCTCGCTCCGGCGCCCGGTGCCCTTCGCGATCGAGCTGGACCTGGACGCGCTGACCCCGCCGCGCGGCGGCAACCGAGGCGGCGGCTGACCCCACGGACCCCGCCGCGGTCCCGTCCACGGCGAGGCACCCGGCAGCCGCTCAGCCCCCGCTGGAGTTCGACGGCCCGAACATCTCGATCTCCGCGAGGGCGACCTGCTTCTTCGCGGAGGTGGCGTACGCGGACTCGATGGTGAAGCGGACCTTGGTCACCTCGCCGACGCGGAAGGGGCGGCGCTGGCCTCCGGCGCCCTGGTCCAGGGTGAGTTGACGGGTCTTGGTCTTGCCCTCCTTGGTGGTGATGGTGGCCTTGAGGCGGTGTGGGAGGGCCGACTTGGTGAGTTCGTCGGCCTTGGTGGAGACGCCGGGGGTGATGATCAGGTCCAGGAGGCGGGTCGGCTGGTCGAAGCGGGCCTCGATCCACTGGCCCTCGCCGGTCTGCGAGACGCCGGGGCCCCACCAGGTGTTGTTGACCTTGTCGAAGGCCAGGTCCGGGTGGTGACCCTGGTACGAGCGCGAGGCGCGGATGTCGTCCGGGGCGACCGGCGCGCGCTTGGCGAAGTGGTCCCGGGTGGCCTGCACCCCGGCCGGGATGCTCAGCACGGCCCAGATCAGCAGGCCGAGGACGAGGGCGCCGACGCCCCAGCTCAGGATCCGGTCGAAGGCGCGCCGCAGCGGGGGCCGGTCGCCCGCCCAGGGGACCTCCCGGCGGGAGCCGAAGAGCGGCAGCCGGCGCCACCACGGGCGGTGCTGCGCCTGCTGCGCACCGTTCCGCTCCATCGGCATCGCGCAGCGGGTGCAGAAGCGGCGGTCGGGGCGGTTGGGGGTGGCGCACCACGGGCACGGCAGCCCGTGCTCGTGCCCCTGCTCGTACCCGGGCGCGCGGACCTGGGGCCGCTCGGCGAGCGGGCGGCCCGGCAGCACGGGGGCCACCGACTGGACCGGGGCGGGCCGGTGCTGCGGGTCCTCCACCGGGACCAGGAGGGAGCGGACGCGTTCGGTCATCGACTCACCGGCGGCCGGTACGGGCTCGGTGGGCGCGGTCTCGTCCGCACGGCGGGGTCCCGGGGCGGCGGGGTTTGCGTGGGGGGTGGGGTTTGCGTGGGGGGGGGGGTGGGATCCGCCCTGGGGTGCGCCTTGGACCGGATGGCCTGCTGCCTGGGCGGAGTCGGGTTCGTTCCGCTGCGAACCGGTCGCGGGCCAGGAGGAGTTGGGTTGACCTTGACCCGAACCGGCCCCGGGCCAGGACGGGTTGTCGTGTCGATACGGGCCCGAGGGCTGGCTGTCCGGCCGGTACGGACCGGCGGACTGGGCGCCTGCCCGGGAGACTCCGGAGGACTGCCCCGAGGGGGAGGCGCCGGAGGACGGGCCGCCCGCCTCGGGCGGAAGCGGCAGGGAGGCGCTGTGCGGCGCGGGCGCGGGCACCTGCGGCGGGAGCGCGCCACCACCGAAAGGCCCGGCGCCACCGGACTGAGCGCCACCGCCGGAGTGCCCGCGACCGCCGGAAGCACCACCGCCGGAAACACCACCTCCGGGCGCGGTGGGCCGCCGATACGGACCGTCCTCCGCCGACCCCCCGGGCTGCTGCTGCGAACCGCCCCCACCCGAGGCACCCGAAGTACCCGAGGCATCCGGGGAGTTCGAGGATGCCGAGCCCCCCGGCGTCGCCTCGTCCCCACGCCCCGTACTCCGCCCCGGCCCCCGTCCCGTCCAGCTCAGGACCGCGCCGCAGGCGTCGCAGAAGGACTGGCCCGGTTCTGCCCGGGTGCCGCATTCGGCGCAGTTCTGGGAGGTCATGTCTGCGGAGTCCTTTCGGCGGGGGTCACCTTGACCGTGAAGGGCATATGGGCGGGGCGGGCGGCGGCCACCAGGGCGGAGAGGCGGTGTGCGTCCGCCGGTTTCGGGTCGGGCAGCCGCAGGGCGACGTGCAGGCTCGGGCGCGGGACGCCGGGGAAGCGGCCGAGGGGACGGGCGCTCCAGTCGGCGCCGCCGCTCTCGGTGATCTCCGGTGCCACGCCGAAGGCCAGCCGTACCGTCTCGGCGAGTCCGCGCCGGGTGCCGCGTACCCGGTGCAGATACGCGGCGGCGGCGACCGCGGCGCGCAGCCGGGGCTCCGGTTCGCTGCCGTCGGTCTCGGCGCCGACCCAGCCCGCCAGCCAGCGGGTGAAGTCGACCGGGGCGAGAGCGGGGTCGAAGTAGGCGGGCAGGCAGTCGAGGACGTTGAGGATGGGGGCGAGGACCTCGTCGAGTCCGCCGACGAAGCGCTGGGCGAGGTCGTCCTCGGCGAAGACCGCGGGCAGCATCGCCCCGATCGGCGCGGAGGAGCCGAGCCCGTCCACCGAGCCCCTCATGAGCCGTCCCCGATGACCCGGACCCGGTGGTCGAAGGAGAAGACCAGGGCCGGGGCCTCCAGGTCGATCCGGTCGGTGGGGTCGCCGCGCTTGCCGGTCAGCGGGTCGGCGGGGTGCAGGGTGACCTGGTCGACGAGTTCGACGCCGGGGACGCGTTGCAGCACCGCGAAGACCTCGCCGGACTGGACCGGGCGGCCGAAGGGCCAGCCCTTGCCGTCGGCGCCGCCGGTGAGCGGGTCGAGGTGGCGGTAGAGGGCGTCGTGGGCCTGGCGGCGGACCCGGTCGGTGTCCACCCCGCGGAAGGCGTGCACGGTGGCGACCACGGTGACGCCCTGGTAGTACGGCGGGCCCACGGCGAGCCGGGTGCCGATCAGCCTGCGCTCGTCCAGGTGCCGGGTGATGCGCTCCAACAGGGCGTCCCCGGGCACGAGTTGCTCGAAGCGGAGCCGTCCGCCGGGGTCCGGCACGGCCTGCGGGACGACCAGGACCCGTACCGCGTAGGAGCCGTAGTCGCTCTCCTTGCCCTCCAGGCAGGTGATGCGGGCGGTCTCGGGCGCGGCGCGGCGGGCGAGTTCCTCGTAGTCGCGCAGGGTCACGGCGCGTTCCTGGGCGCGCAGCGTGATCGGGGCGCGGACCTTGGCCTCCTCGACGCTCTCGCCGTCGACTCCGCCGCGGGCGGCCTCGCGGTTGACGACCTCCGAGACGTACGGGACGGAGGTGCGCAGCACCCGGACGGCGCCGCGGGCGACATTGCCCTTCCGGCCGCCGCCGGTGCGGTAGCGGCGGGCGCGCAGTACGGCGCCCTTCTCGGGGACGGCGCCGTACTGGCGCAGGGTGCCGTCGGGTTCGCGGACCGAGGGGCCGAAGGCGATCTCGCCGGTGGCCGCGTCCAGGGTGAGGTGGCGGTCGGCGGGGCCGGAGGCGGCGAAGTGCGGGACGACCCGCCAGTCCTGCCAGCCGCCCTCGGGCCCGGCGCTCTGCAGCAGCAGCGGCGGGTCGTCGCCGACCACGGGCGCGTGGGCGAGCCGCAGCCGCTGGCCGGGCAGCCCGGTGGACTCGCCGAGGCCCTCGTCGTCGACGGTCTCGGCGTGCACGGCGGGCGCGGTGCCGCCGATGGTGAAGGCCTCGGCGGCGCGCACGGTCGGCGAGGTGGTGTAGAAGGGCTGGCCGGGCAGGGGTTCGGTGACGCGGCAGCGCAGCCAGCCCGCCTCCTGGCCGCCGGAGCGGGAGAGCAGATGGCCGCCGGGGATGTGCAGGATCAGCTCGCCGGGACGGTTGAGGCCGCCGGTGCCGTCGCGCTCCAGCTCGCACTCCTGCCAGCCGTCCGCGGTCCAGGCCTCCCACACCAGCGGCGGCTGGCGCGGGTCCACGCCGACGCCGTCCACCCGGCTGTCCAGCTCCAGGGCCACCGCGCAGTGCGGGACGGCGGCGCTCAGCCCGAGCAGCATGCAGTCGCCGGGGCGGGGTGCCTCGGCGAAGCAGAGCAGGTCCTTGCCCGCTTCGAGGTCGCTGGTGCGGTCGGTGACCGCCTCGCCCTGGTGCTGGACCACCAGGTGCCGCAACTCGCTGGGCACGACGGTGAGTTCGCGTTCGGTGGCGAAGACCACCGCGTCGTCGCCGTCGCCGCCGAGGGTGGCCGCCTCGGTGCCCAGCGGCAGCAGCACCGGGTCCTCGTGCGGCGCCGAGAGCCAGAAGGTGAGGTCGGTACGGGCCGCGGACGGCGGGAAGAGGGTGATGCCGACCAGGTCGAGGAAGGCCAGGTGGTTCTTCTCCGGGACCCGGTTGAGCCGGTAGACGATCTGGTCCGCCATGTGCGCGACCGTCTCGACCAGGGTCACCCCCGGGTCGGAGACGTTGTGGTCGGTCCACTCCGGCGCCCGCTGCTGGATGTAGCGCTTGGCATCGTCCACGAACTGCTGGAAGCGGCGGTCGTCGAGGTTGGGTTGGGGCAGTGCCATCAGCGGTCGCTTTCGGAAAGGGCGCCGGATTCGGCGTCCGGGTCCTCGTGGGAGGGGATGACGTAGAAGGGGAAGACCAGGCTGCGCGGGTTGTTGGTGCCGCGGATCGCGTAGCGCACGTCGATGAAGAGCACGCCCTGCTCCTCGCCCGCGGTCACCTCCACGTCGTGCACCTCGATGCGCGGCTCCCAGCGGTCCAGGCTCGCGTAGACCTCGTGCTGGATGCGGCCCGCGGTGGCCTCGTTGACCGGTGCGAAGACCAGGTCGTGGATGGCGCAGCCGAATTCGGGGCGCATCGGCCGCTCCCCGGGCGCGGTGGCGAGCACCAGCCGGATCGCCTCCTCGACCTCGCGCTCCCCGCTGACCAGGGCGATGCCCCCGGTCGGCCCGATCCGCAGCGGGAAAGCCCACCCGGACCCGACGAACTGTTCCGCCACAGCCCCTCACCGCCCTTTCGTACGTGTCGTGTCCGGTGCGCAGATCTCGTCTCCCGGCGCCTCGCGCACCGGTGTGCGGGCCCGCATCTCACGGCCCGATCGGGGGCGGCAGCGGCTTGCCCTTGTAGGTGAGGGTGGAGACGATGCTCATCAGGCCCGCGCCCATGGTGATGTTCGGCGAGGTCAGGCTGAGCACCCCGATCGCGCTGACGTTGACCGCGCCGGTGCCGTTCACCGAGACCGCGCCGAGCGCCTTCAGGGAGAGCGCGCCCTTGGCGTCCACGTTCACCGGGCCGCCCAGCGAGCGCAGGTTGACCATGCCGGTGCCCTGGATGTTGACCATGCCGCCGCTGCGCAGGGTCAGGGTGCGGCCCGCCTTCAGGGTCAGATCGGTGCCCGCGCTGATGGAGACCGAGCGGCTGCCGGTGATGGCGACCGTGCCCTTGCTGTCCACGGTGATCTCGGTCTTGGCCCGGTCCAGGTTGATGGTCAGCCGGTCGTTGCCGGTGCTCAGCCGCACGCCCTGCTTGCCCGCCGGGCCGTTCGGGCTGCTGAGCAGGTCCATCCGGTTGCCCTCCCGGTCGGAGAGGGTGTGCCGGGCGGCCTTGTTGCGGGCGCCCGCGTAGAGCGGCTCCTTGACCTTGGTCGGGTCGTCCTTGCCGTTGTAGAGCCCGCCGATGACGTACGGGTGGTCGAGCGCGCCCCGGTCGAAGCCGACCAGCACCTCGTCGCCCACGTCCAGCGGGAAGATCGAGCCGCCGCGCTTGCCGCCCCACTGCACCACCCGGGTCCAGTCGCTGACGTAGGCGTCGTCCAGCCACGGGAACTGCAGCTTGACCCGGCCCTGCCTCTTCGGGTCGGAGACATCGGTGACCAGGGCGCTGACCGTGCCCGGCAGCCGCAGCGCCTGGTCGCCGCCGCCGGAGGCGAGTCCGTAGAGCGAGCGCCACTGCTGGCCGCTGACGGTGATCCAGGTCTCGTAGTGCCTGCCCTCGCCGAAGACGTGCCGGACCGAGGTCGGGGTGTACTTGCCCGCGAAGGGCTCGCCGACGTCGGCGAGGGTCACCGGCACCCCGGGGCGCAGCCAGGGCGCCCCGCGCACCACGACCTCCAGCTCCGCGAGCGAACCGCTCACCTCGGCGTCCAGCGCCTTGGCGGCGGTGCGGGTCTCGGCGGGGCTGTCGTAGGGGGTCCGGGTCTCCACCAGCTTGGTGTTCTTCAGCTTGGTGGAGGCCTCGGTGGGGGTGACGCCGATGCTGATGCCCGGGTTCGGCTGCACCTTCAGGGTGGTGGTGGCCTTCTTCTTCTGCGCCACGTCCCAGCCGCGCGCCTCGACCTTGCCGTACTGCTCGGCGCCGGAGACCGCGGAGCGCAGCCGCAGGATGTCGATACCGGCCTTCAGCTCGAAGCGGTTCTTGCGGCCCGGCGCGCTCGGCGCGGGCGCCCCGCTGGCCTTGTCCGGCACCGCGAACTGCAGCTTCCCGCGGGAGTTGACCCACAGCGCCATCTCGTTCTCGTCCGCGAGCCGCTGGAGGAAGTCCCAGTCGCTGACCCCGGACTGGCTGATGAACTCGTACGCCGGCGCCTTCGTCGACTCGACCCGGCCGAGCGGGATCCGCGCCTCCCCGGCGAGCTTGGTGGCGATGGTGTCGGCCTTCATCTGCCGGTACGCGGCGACCCGGCGGCGCCGCATCAGCCGGTGCCCGAGGTCGTAGCCGCGGATCACCGCGAAGCTGCCGGTGCCGTCGTAGTCGGCCTCCATCGCGCAGACCTCGCCGGTCAGCAGCGGGCCCGCGGTGGACTTGCCGTCCGCGACCGGGGTGATGACCACCTCGCTGCCGAACTTCACCTTCAGCTCGCCGAGCACCCGGCGGTAGGGATCGCGGAAGAGCAGCCGGAAGGCGGCCGGGACCCCGACGCCCTGGTCGACATAGGCCTCGGTGAGCAACGGCTTCTGGTCGGTGGTGAGTTCGCGCCCGTCGATGGTGACGACAGCGATGCTGGAGTAGGCGGGGGTGCTCACGCGTGCCGCACCTCCTCCACGGCGGGCAGCACCAGTTCGGTGCCCGCGGGCAGCCGCGCCGGGTCGTCCAGGCCGTTGGCCTCCGCGATCGCCCGCCAGACAGTGGCGTCCCCGTACTCCCGCCAGGCCAGCGACTGGAGCGAGTCCCCCGCCACCACCTGGTGCACCCGCTGCGCGGTGAGCGCGCCCGAGGTCGGGTTCTGCCCCTTGGTCTTGCCGGGGATCTCGTGCAGCCGCACCTGGCAGGTGGCCCGGATCGGCACGCCCGTCGTCCCGAAGAGCGAGTACGAGGCCTCCACGCTGCTCACATACGCCGTGAACCGCGCGGTGGAGAAGGAGCCCCACTGGAGCACCACCCAGGGCGGCGAGGGCTGCTTGGCCGCGATGCTCCGGCTGGTCACCTCGCAGCAGGCGAGCAGCGACTCGACCTTCTTCAGGACCGTGTTGCTGCTCGGCTTGTCGGAGGAGTCCAGGAAGATCTCCACCGTCATCTCGCGCGGCTCGGGCCCCATGAACTCCGGTATGGAGCCGTCCCGTACGGCCACCGTCGGCGTCGCCTTCCACTGCGCCCGTACGGAGAGCGAGAGCTGCGCCGGGTTGAAGTCGAAGGCGAACGACTTGATCAGTCCGCCCGGTGTGGTGCTCGACCCCACCGGCGGTTCGTGGATGGCGAGGCTCGCGCGCACCAGGCTCTTGCCCGCGCCGCCCTTGCTTCCCTTGGCCATGGTTGTGCCTGTCCTCCCTTGCCGCCGCTGTCTGAGCTGCCGCGCGTCCCGCGCGCCCGGGCCGCCGCTCAGTCGGTGAACCCGTGGTGGGTGATCTCCAGGACCTCGGTGGCGACCGCCGGGTTCGCCGGGTCGAGCGAGGGGCCCTGCCAGCTGACCGGCATCACGTCGATCAGGCCCCAGCGGGCGACCTCGGAGCCGTCCGCGCGCAGGGCGGCGATCTGCGCGGTGGGCCGGGTGAGACCGGTGGTGACCGAGGAGATCCACTTGGCGACCTTGGTGGTGTCCGGGGTCAGCGGCCGGGTCAGCCGGATCGTGGAGAAGGTCACCCGGGACGGCAACTGCCAGACGAAGCCGTTGTTCCCGCCCTCCTGCCAGTGCTCG
Source organism: Streptomyces sp. SCSIO ZS0520 (assembly GCF_025643355.1). Classification (NCBI taxonomy): domain Bacteria; kingdom Bacillati; phylum Actinomycetota; class Actinomycetes; order Kitasatosporales; family Streptomycetaceae; genus Streptomyces; species Streptomyces sp. SCSIO ZS0520. The sequence continues at coordinate 2,534,708 of NZ_CP092644.1, forward strand.
ACCTCCACCGTGGACGACAGCCCCTCGCACCCGTTGAAGTACCCGAGGCTCTCGCCGTCGATGGTCAGGGTGAAGAAAATCGTGGATCCCGGGTCGCGGTCGCGGGACATCGGGGGCCTTTCTCGGTGGGGCTGGGGTGGGCTGGGTGGAGTGCTCGGTGAGCCGGTCGGTGCGGTCGGTCGGTCGGTGCGGTCGGTCGGTGCGGGTCGGTCGGTGCGGGTCGGTCCGCTCTGGTGCGGCGGGCCCCGGGCGGGTCAGCGGCGGGGGTCGCGGAGGCGGCCTACGCGTTCGCGGTCCTGGCGGAGTTCGGTACGCAGCAGCCGGGTGATCCGCCCGGTCAACCGGTGGGTCAGCTCGTCGAGTTGGAAGTCGGTGAGGGCCCGGGGGTCGAAGCCGCCGTCGGGGACGGCGGTGTAGGAGGGGGGATCGCCGCCGTCTCCTCCGCCACCGCCGTCGCCTCCGCTTCCGCCCTCGGCGTCGCGGGTGCGGGTGGTCTGGGCGGGGGTGTGGCTCGCTTGTTCGTGGGGGGCCGGGGCCCGGGTCTGCTCTGGTGCGGTGGTCTGCGATTCGGGGGTGCGCTGGACCACGGAGGGGGCGGGGGTGGGTGTGGGTGTGGCTGTGGCTGTGAGCAGTGATGCGGGAGTCGCCTGGGTGCTGCCTGTGGGTGAGTCCACCGGAGTGAGGGGGCGGGCCACGGGGAGGGGGCTGACGCCCGGGGTGGTACGGCGCAACGGGACAGCAGGGGCGGCGCGTTGGGCACTCGGACGCAGGGCTCGCTGGATGACCGGGGGTGTCGCCAGGGCCGTGGCGGGCAGGGGCGGGGCGGTCGGGGGCCGGGTGCCGAGCGGGGCATCGACCGTGGGGAAGGCGGGCGGCGCGAGGACGGCGGGGTTGGCGTCGGATGCCTCAACGGGCCGTACGCCAGGGGGTGTTGGCGTGGTGCCGGAGGCGGGCGGGGCTGTCCTGGCGGGCGGCTCGGACTCAGGGGCTGGGCGGGGGCCGGTGGCGGAGGTGCCCTGGCCGGGGAGGGCGGCGCGCTGGACGGCTGGGTTCGGTGCGGCCGGGGTCGGTTGAGTCGGGCTCGGCGGGATCGGGGTCGGTGGGATCGGGGTCGGTGCGGCCGAGGTCGGTGGTGTCGACTTCCGTGGTGCCGGGGCCGGTGCGGAGGAGGGGGGTGCCGCCGGGCTCGCGAGGGCGGACGCCGGGGTGGAGCTGGTGCCCCCCGGGGTGGCGCCGGTGTCCAGCGGGCGGGTCAGGGGGCGGACGGTGCCGGGTGCGGCGGGCTGCGGGGCGGGGGCGCCGAGACCGAGGCGCCGGGGGGCGGTCGGGGCGGCGGCGCGCTGCACGGAGCGCTGCACGGCGGGGACCGAGGTGCGGTCGCCGGATGCGGCCGTACGTGAAGTCCCGTGAACCGGGGCCGAGTTGGGTGCTGCCAGGGCCGAGTTGGGTGCTGCCGGGGCAGGGGTGGCTGCTCGTGCCCGCTGCACGGAGGGCGCGGTGGCCGGGGAGGGCGGGGCGGAGGGTGCCGCCGCTGCGGCCGGTCCGGCGGTGGGCGTAGCACGGTCCGGGCCCGGGGAGTTGGCGGAATGCGGCTGCGGGTTCTCGGCGGGCTGGGGAGCCGGAGCCTGCGCGGATCGCGGAGTCGGGGTGGCGGAGGACGCATCCGGGGTGGCCTCGGTGGCCTCCGAGGTGGCGGAGGACGCGCCTGGGGTGCCGCCCGGCGGCTGCGTACGGGACGTGGTGCGGGGCCCGGACGGTGCCGGGGAGGCCTTGCCCGGCGTGGACGGTGCCGGGGAGGCGTTGCGGGGCGTGGACGGTGCCGGGGACGCGGGCTTCGAGGTGACCGGCGGGGCGGTGGCGCGCTGGACAGCGGCGCCGGAGGCCGAGGCACCGGGGGCCGAGGAGAGCCCGGGCCCACCTGTCCCGGAGCGCGGGGCACCCAGGCCCGGCGTACGCGGGGTGGCGGAGAGGGCGGAGGGGGTCGAGGACGACGGGGCGGGGCGGCCTCCGGATGGGGGCACGCCTCGGCCGGGGGCGGGAGGGTTCGCCGTGGCTGAACTGGGGCGTGTGGCGGCGGAGTTGAGGTCCGAGGGGGAGGCCGCCGGGGGCGCGGGTGAGGGCGAGGTGTCGGCGGCCGAGGAACTGCCGGCGGCCGGGGAGGCACCGCGTGCGCTCGGGGCGGAGGCGGACGCGCCGGGAGCGGGGTCACTGCTGCCCCGGTCGGAGTCCGATGCGCCGGTTGCCGGGCCGGAAGGGGACCTCTGGACCGATGCGGCTGCCGACGGCGCTGCCGGGGCGGCCGAGGGGCCCGGCGTACCGCTGGAGCCGCCGGGCGCCGAGGCAGCCGGAGCCGTAGGACCGAGGGTCGCGGAGGCGGCATCGCTTGCCGCCCCGCCTCGGGAGCCGGACGCCGAAGAAGGCTTCTCCGTCACGGAGTTGCCCGAGGGGTCCTTCAACCGCCGTTGTACGGGCGGAGTCCCGCTCTGCGCTGAGGGCACCCAGGGGTTCTGCCCTGAAGGCACCCGGGGAGTGCCGGTCTGCCGCGACTGCGGCGGGGCATCGGCCGAACTGCGGTGCTGCTGGCTGCTGTTGGCGGCTGCTCGCTGCACAGATGTCGGCGTCCCGCTGGCCCCCGCCGGGGAACTCTCCGACGATGCGTCACCGGAGGAAGAGCCAGTCCCCGGAGCAATTCCCTTCACTGGCGCAGCCGTTGGCGGGGCAGTGGGCGATGCAGTGGACGGACCGCTTGAGGACGGCTCCTTCGACTCAGGGCTCTGCCCCTTGTCCACACCTGTGGACGCGGACGCGGCACCCGACGCCGGAGCACTCGGCGCCCCGGCACGCCCCGGCGCCCCACCGGCCCCCACGCTCTCCGCCGCCCCGCTTCCCCCACCGGAAGTAGAGCCGCTGCGACCGGAGTTGCCCGGTGACGACAGCCGGGTCGGCAGGGTGCGCCGCTGCACTGGCGCGGCGGCGGACCTGGTCAGCGCGGGGGCGGCCGGACGTGGTGCCGGAGCCGGAGCCACCCGGATCCCGGGCCGCGGAACCGGAGGGACCGGCGCCCCGCCCGCTGCCGAACTCCCGCCTGCCGACACCGGTTTCACGGCAGCCGGAACCACGGGTGCGACCGCCGAGGACGTACTCCCGGAAGCGGAAGACGAAGCCGGGGCAGCGGCAGCGGCAGCGGCAGCCGAGGGGGACGCGGACGGCGCCATCGGACCCGCTGCCGAAGACGAGGCGGGCAGCGCCGAACCAGGCGCCTCGGACACTCCCGCTGCGGAACCCCCCGGCCCGGCGGGCGCACCGGCACCCTGGTCCAGTACCGCCGGGCGCACCGTGGGCCGCACCGCGCGCTGCACCGCGGGCCCTGACGCCGTGAACCCTGACGACGCCAGGGAACCCGGCAGCCCGGACGCAGGCAGCGCGGACGACGGCCCCGGCCCCACCGGAGGCCTCAACTGCCCTACGGCAGACAGCTGTTGAGGACGTACACCCGGCCCACCCGGGACCACGGCACCCGGCGCGGGCACAGGCGCGGAGGCGGAGGCGGAGGCGGACGGAGAGGCCGCGGCAGAGGGAGAAGCCGACGCAGGCTGAGACGCGGGCGGGGCCGACGACCGCAGCCCGCCCATCCGCTCCAGCCCCGAAGTCCCGCTGCCCAGCGAGGCGTTGCCGCCCGCCGCGCCGCTGAAGCTCGGGTCCTGCCAGGTGGCGAGGCGGCCGCCGAAGCTAGAGTCCGCGACGCCGGGTGCCTGTCGCGCGGCACGCTGAAGCGGGGGCAGCGCGGACCACGAGGCGGCGGCGACAGCGGGCCCCACACCTCCGGCGGGCACACCTTCACCCGTGCCCGTACCCGAGCCGGAACCCGTGCTCGGCCCCGTACCCGTACCCGGACCGGCACTCGTACCCGAGCCGGTACCGGCACCCGTACCCGAGGCCGTTCCAGCCCCTCCCCGCCCCCTCTGCTCCCGACTCCCCCCACGCAGCCGGTCCAGGAACCCCACGGCTCAACCCTCCGTACTGCTGCGGTTGTTCAAGCGGGCGATCTGGTCGGTGAAGCGGCGGCGGTCGTGGTGTTCGAGGTCGAGGATGTCGTCCAGGGGCCAGTGGAAGTGGTAGGCGACGTACGCGATCTCCTCGTGCAGCCGGTCGCTCGCGTACGTCACGATTCCCCCAGGCGGCTCCCGCCGAGTTCCACCTCGAAGGGCTCGGCGCAGTGCGGGCACCGGACCGCGGCGCGGGTGTGGCCCTCGGCGTTGACCTGGCGGTAGAAGTCCTGGAGGAAGGCCAGGTCGGAGGCGAACATGTTCTCCACCACGCCGTCGTGCATCATCGGCAGCGTGCCGAGCCGGGTGATGACCCGGCCGAGCAGCACCACCGAGAGGTACGCCGGGTTCTCCTGGACGCGGATGTCCCGCAGCGGCACCAGTTCGTCCCGGGCGGTGGCCAGGCGCATCACGCCGTCCCGGTGGACGGTGCCCGCCTCGTCGACGTAGCCGCGCGGCAGCTCGAAGGGGAACTCCGTCTGCAGGCGCTGCGGTTCGGGCGCCGGCGCGAGGGCCGGAGCGCTCTCCGGCTCGGGCTCCGGCGCCGGGGCGGCGGGCGGCGCGAGGGGCCCGCCCGCCGCCCGGACAGCGGTACGCCGCATTACTCGATGACCAGTTCTTCGAAGGTGATGGTGACCGTCTCGGTCAGCGCCGAGGCCTCACCGGCCTTCACCGTGCTGGTGTCGATCTTGCTGCACCAGGCGTTGCGCATGTTGTACCGCTTGACCGGATTGTTCTGGTAGTCCATCACCATGATCGTGGCGTTCTTGCGCGCGGTGCTCATCATGCCGTTGACGGACTCGGTGATCCACTGGTTGAAGGCCGCCGACTGCGTCATGCCGCGGACCACGGTGCAGGTGCCCGCCTTCTTCACGCCGGGCAGCTTCTTGGTGACCGGCTTGCCCTGCGCCGAGACCTGCTGGTACTCGATGACGTCCTGTTCCAGGCTGAGGCCGCTGACCTCGGCGAGGTACTCGACCATGACACCGTCGATCTGGAGGCCGAAATTATGTGAGGTGAGGGCGTCACCCGGCTGGAGACTCATCTGTGCTTCCTCGTTGTGAAGGGCTTAGGGGGCGGGCGGGGCGGGAGGCGGGACTACTCCTCCAACTCCCCGTTGCCGCTGGAGAACTGGGCCAGCCGGAAGATCACGAACTCGGCGGGCTTGACCGGGGCGATGCCGATCTCGCAGACCACCCGACCGACGTCCACGGACTCCTGGGGGTTGGTCTCCTCGTCGCACTTGACGTAGTACGCCTCCTCCGGCCGGGCGCCGAAGAGGGCGCCCGCGCGCCACTCGTTGACCAGGAAGGCCGAGACATTGCGCCGGATCCGCGCCCACAGCGCGTGGTCGTTCGGCTCGAAGACCACCCACTGGGTGCCGATCAGGATCGACTCCTCCAGGTAGTTGAAGTACCGGCGGACGTTCAGATAGCGCCAGGCCGGGTCCGAGGACATGGTGCGGGCGCCCCAGACGCGGACCCCGCGGCCCGGGAAGGCGCGGATGCAGTTCACGCCGACCGGGTTCAGGAGGTCCTGCTCGCCGCGGGTGATCTGGATCTCCAGGTCCACCGCGCCGCGTACGACCTCGTTGGCGGGGGCCTTGTGGACGCCGCGCTCGAAGTCGTTGCGGGCCCAGATGCCGGCCACATGGCCGCTCGGCGGGATCAGGCGGGCCTTGCCGAGGGACGGGTCGAAGGTCTTGATCCAGGGGTAGTACAGCGCCGCGTACTTGGAGTCGTACCCGGCGGTCTCCTGCCGCCAGACCCGGATCTGCTGGGCGTTGAGGCCCGGCGGCGGGTCGATGACGGCGACCCGGTCGCCCATCAGCTCGCAGTGCGCGATCAGCCCGAGCTGGACCGCCTTGACGGCCTCCAGGTCGATCGCGCCGCGCTGGTAGGCGGCCATCAGGTCGGGCACCGCGACCATCGAGACCTCGTCCACGGCCTCCAGACCGCCGAAGCCGGTACGGTCCGCGCTGTCACCGAGGTACTCGGCAGGACCGGCCGCCGTGCTCTCGGCCGCGGCGGGCTCGGGGGCGGCGGAGGCGGGCGGCGGCGCGGGCAGCGTCACCGTCTGGTTCTCCGGGCGGGCCAGCTGCGCGGCGGGCGCGGCCTCGGCGACCGTGATCAGCCGGGAGCGCTCCTTGACCTGGGTGACGACGTAGGAGCGGTTGCCCTTCTTGGCGGAGACGTCGAAGGTCTCGACCGCCTTGTCGCCGTCCTTGACGACGAGCTTGAAGCGCTCGGCGGGGCCCTCGCCCTCGGGGTCGGCGACCTCGACGGTGAGCGGGCCCTTCTGGCCGGTGCCGGTCGCCGTCACCGAGAAGGTGCCGAGCGCGCGGGGCTCCCCGGCGGGCAGCTCGGCCGGGCGCGGGGCGCCGGACACCGCGGCGGGGGCGGCCTCACCGGCGGCGCCCGCGGCGCTGCCGCCGACCCGGACCACGTACGCGGCGGTGCCGCCGTTGTTGAAGAAGCCGTAGACGGAGTGGGCCAGGTAGTAGCCGTCCGTGAAGTCACCGAAGGCGGCGACGTACTGGGTCCAATTGGTCACCAGCGTCGGCTCGTTCAGGGGTCCGGCCGGGGCGAGACCGACGAAGGCCGCGACCGAGGTGCCCACCCCCTCGATGGGGCGGGAGCCGCTGGCCACCTCCTCGACGTAGACGCCGGGCGACAGATAGGACGGCATGCTCTGCTCTCCTCGGGGTACGCGTCAGGACTGCTGCCCACGGTCGCGCGCGCGGCCGGTGGGGGAAACGTCCTCCGGTGCCCTCTCGGGGGCAGTGCCCCTGCCCGGAAGGGCAGATTCCCTTCGCTGCCCCCGGAGTTGCCCGCGAGGACCTTCCGCGGCGGCGCCCCCGCCCGGCACGGTGGCTGATCGACATGGACCGCCGTCGTGGAGGAGGAAGGCCCGTGCGCGCGCAGGACCAGGACAAGGACCGGGGCGGGCGGCCTGGGGCGGTACGCGCCCCCGCCCGCCCGCCGCTCGCCTCCCCCGCCGCGGGCCTGCTCGCGCTGCAGCGCGCCGCGGGCAACGCCGCCCTCTCGCGCGCCCTCGACGAGGAGCGGCACGAGCACGGCGCGGGCTGCGGGCACCAGGCGGTGCAGCGCGCGGCGGCCGAGGGGCACCGGCACGGCCCCGGCTGCGGGCACGAGGGCTCCCGGCAGCAGGGCGTCCAGCGGCGGATGGCGCCCAGCGGGATCGAGCGGGCCGCGGAGGAGCGGCGGGACGCGCTGGCCGAGGCGACCGGCAAGGGCGGCAGTTCCCTCGCCCCGCACCTCCTCGACAAGGCCCAGCAGGCGTACCGGATGCCGATGGACCATGTGGTGGTGCACAACGACGCGGTGGCCCAGCGCGCCGCCGCCGACTTCGAGGCCCGCGCGCTGACCGTGGGCAACCACATCGTGCTCGGCGCGGACAAGGTCGACGACGAGACCATGTTCCACGAACTCGACCACGTACGGCAGCAGTCGCAGGGCGAGGTCGCGGGCCGCAACGACGGCTCGGGCGTGAAGGTCTCCCACGAGGGCGACGACTTCGAGCGCCAGTCCGCCGCCAACGGCCGCCGGGTGGCGCAGGGCGCGGCGCCCGACCTCTCGATGCCGGGGGCCCCGGCGGTGCAGCGCGCCGCGGAGCCGGACCGCACCGAGGGCCGGGAGTCGGTGCAGCGGATGCCCACCAGCGGCGGCCGGGTCACCAAGAAGAAGGGCAAGGCGAAGGACGGCGCCTCGGTCGCCGCGGCCATCGTCTCGGCGCTGGTGGACAACCACGGCTGGGAGGAGCACGGCGGCGCCCGGGACAAGACCGTCCACCTGCCGGTGAAGTCCGCGAACCCGCCCGCGCACGCCACGAGCGAGGGTCTCAAGGAGACCAAGATGGGCGGGATGTACCACGGTTCGGGCGGCATCAGCGACAAGCGGTCCTTCAAGCCGGTGCCCGTGGAGCAGGCCCTGCGCTGGATCTCCACCGCCGCCTTCAACTACCTCAACGACCTGGGCAAGCAGCCGGAGGAGGTGCAGGCCGGCGTCGCGGGCGTCGACTCCGCACCGGTCGCGCCGAACACCGCGACCCTGAAGAAGTACGAGCTGTACATCTCCTCCAACAAGGACACCGCCAACAAGGCCCTCGCCGACCTGCGCGGCACCAAGAACACCGCCCGCGCCTTCCTCACCGACCTGCTCGCGAAGAACGCCGTCACCGAGAGCAGTCCGAACACCCAGCGGATGCCGTTCGAGAAGCGGCACGCCAGCAAGCTCGCGAGCCGCCTGCTCGGCTCCGCGGAGGGCGCCGAGCGCTTCGGCGAGCTGCTCCAGGCGCTCGCCGGACCCGTGAACATCCCCGAGGGGCGCGCCGCCACCGGCGAGGACGGGCTGCACGCCGAGCGCCGCATCATGGCGAGCGCGCCCGAGGGCAGCATCCCGGCGAACCGCGTCGCGGGCGTGAAGCGGCCCTGCATGGTCTGCTACATGGAGCTGTTCGTGGGCGACGACTCCAAGCGCCCGGGCCCCTTCTGGCCGAGCAAGTCCTCCAACATCGGCATCGACGACTACACGGTGGCGGGCGCCCCGGCGCTCGCGGCCCGGATCGACGCGGCGGCACGGGCGGCCGGCGGCACCCACGTCACCCTCCGGGTCGACTGCGGCGGCAAGGAGCGCGTGGACACCGGCCACGGCTCCGAGTCCGACTCCCCCGCCTCCGACAACGCGGGCGGCCGCGACAGCAGCCCGGAGGCGATGGACACCGCCGCCTGAGGCGGGCCCGCGCCGGCCCGCACCCCGGGGGCACCTCCCGCTGTCCCCGGGGGCAACCGGGCCTGCCCCGCGGCCTGCTGACCCGCGCCGGGCCCGCCGGTAGCGTCGACGGCGTGAGCCTGTGGACCTCTCTCGAACCCGCCTCCACCACGGTCGATCCCGGTAGCAGTACGCGGGTGAGGCTGCGGGTGCGCAACACCGGTGACGTCGTCGACGAGTACCGCTTCGAACCGGTGGGCCCGGTGGCCCCGTGGACGACCGTGGAGCCGGGCACCCTGCGCCTGTACCCCGGCACCACCGGAACCGTGGAGCTGACCTTCGCCCCGCCGCGCACCCCCGACGCCGAGGCCGGCCCGAACCCGTACGCGGTACGGATCACCCCGACCGAGCACCCCGAGGCGGTCACCGTGCCGGAGGGGAACCTGACGGTCACCCCCTTCACCGAGGTACGCGCCGAGCTGGTGCCCCCGGTCGTCAAGGGGCGCTTCCGCGGGCGCCCGCGCCTGGCGGTGGACAACCTCGGCAACACCAAGGTGACCGCCTCGCTCAGCGGCAGCGACAACGGCGACAAGCTCGCCTACGAGATGCGGCCCGCCCATGTGCAGATCGAGCCCGGGCGGGCGGTGTTCGTCGACACCACGCTGCGGCCCCGGCAGATCATCTGGTTCGGCTCCAAGGAGGAGCAGCACTACAAGCTCGCGCTGCGGCGCTCCGGGGCGCAGCCGGTGGACGTCGACGGCACCTTCGTGCAGCGCGGCTTCCTGCCGCGCTGGCTGATGACCGTGTTCGGCATCTTCCTGACCCTGGCGATCGCCTTCGTGATGATCTGGCTCGCCTACAAGCCGCAGGTGCACAGCCTGGCCAGGGAGAAGCTCCAGGAGACGGGGAGCACGCTGCCCCCACCGCCGCCGACCTCGGCGCCGCCCAGCCCCAGCGCCACTCCCAGCAAGGAGCCGGAGCCGGTCCAGTCCCAGCCGAACGGCGGCGGCGGTGGCGGCGAGGAGAAGAAGAAAAAGCCCCGCGAGCGCACCGCCGCCGACGCGGTGCGCGACGCCGTCGAACTGAAGCCGGGCCGCCATATCTGCTACCGCGCCCTGGTCGCCGACAAGGGCTGGCAGAAGCCGGTGTGCGACGGCGCCGACCCGGTGGAGACCGAGGGCTCCTGGGAGGGCAAGCCGCCCATCAAGGCCCTCAACATCGCCACCTCCGGCACCAAGGGCGTGCACGCCGCGGCCGCCTACGCGCTGGGCGGCTGGAAGGAGCCCTGGGTCACCAAGCCGGACGGGCAGAACCTCTACATCGGCAGCAGCAAGGAGTCGGAGTCCCCGCTCCAGGGCTACACCATCAAGGTCCCCGACGGCTCGGTCTGCCAGGTCGCCCGGATCGAGGTGGACGGCTGGCGCCCGCTGGGGTGCACCAAGCCCGGTGACTGGATGTACGGCGGCGCCGACATGATGAAGGAGGAGACCCGGGGCCGGAAACTGGTGGCCTTCCGGTTCTCGGTCTGACGGCGCGCTTTCCGAACTCCCGTACGGAGAAGGCCCCCGGTCGACGATCAGGTCGGCTGGGGGTCCTTTTCGCGTACGGGCGGGGTCTGGGGCTGGGGTCTGGGGCTGGGGTCTTGTTCCCGGGGCTGTTGCTCAAGTGGCCCGTGTACCGCGTCTGTTGGGGGACGACCGACGACCGACGACCGGTCGTACGGAAGAGGCAGCCCGGGGCCTACCAGCCCGCCTCGCCCGGGACCAGCCGTCCCGCCTTGCGGTACTCGCGGCGGGCGCCCTCCCACAGGTCCGCGTCGCCGAGGAGTTCGCCGCGTCCGGCGGCGAGATAGGCGGCGGTCACCACGGCGCTGCGGATGGAGCCGCCGGACAGCTCGAACTCCCGTGCCTGCGGGGCCGGATCGACGCCCTCGGCACGGGGCACGGCGGAGAGGCTGTAGCGCCACAGGGCGAGCCGCTGCTCCGGGTCCGGGAAGGGGAAGTCGACCACCGAGTCGAGCCGCCGGGTGAAGGCCTCGTCGATATTGGCGCGCAGATTGGTGGTGAGCAGCGCGATGCCGTCGAAGGACTCCAGGCGCTGGAGCAGATAGGCGCTCTCCAGGTTGGCGTACCGGTCGTGCGCGTCCTTGACCTCGGAGCGCTTGCCGAAGACGGCGTCCGCCTCGTCGAAGAGGAGCACCGCGTCGGTACGGTCCGCCTCGCTGAAGACGCGCTCCAGGTTCTTCTCGGTCTCGCCCACGTACTTGTCCACGATGGACGACAACTGCACGACATACAGGTCGAGTCCGAGGTCCGCGGCGACCACCTCCGCGGAGAGCGTCTTGCCGGTGCCGGACTCGCCCGCGAACAGGCCGAGCACCCCCCGGCCCCGGCCGCCGCCCGCGCTGAGGCGCCAGTCGCCGAGCACCCGGTCGCGGTGCCGGGCGCGCAGGGCGAGTTCGCGCAGCTGGGCCAGCGGCTTCTCGGGCAGGACCAGGTCCGGCCAGCCGACCGCGGGCCGGATCCGCCGGGCGTGCTGCTCAAGCCCGGAGGCCGACTGCTGCCGGGCCGCGAGCCGGATGTGCTCGGCGCCGAGCGGGGCGCCCTCGAAGGCGGCCAGCGCCCGGGCGGCCTCGGCGGCCCGGCGCACCCGCTCACCGCCGAGCCGGTACGGGGCGACCGCCGAGGCCAGGTCGAAGCCCTCGGCCGCCGGACCGAGCGCCGCCGCCCAGGAGGCCGCACCCCCGGCCCGCAGCCGGGGCGCCTGGAGCACGAGCGGGTCGTGGGGGGACCAGTGCGGGTCGTACGGGCGCGGATCCGCGAGCAGTACGGTCACATCCCCGGCGGCGCCCAACTGGTGTACCAGGGCCCCGGGTTGCTCCGGCAGCTCGGTGAGGACCACGGCCTGCCCGGTGAGCCGCGCCTCGCGCAGCAGGGCGGGGACCCGCTCCTGGGGGCCGGAGAACCGCAGGGCGCTCAGTCCCGCCGCCCGCAGCGCCGAGGTGAGCGCGGCCACGCCCCCGCCCTCGCGGTGCTCCCGTACGTAGCCGAACAGCGGGCCCTGGCGCAGGCGTTCGGCGAGCCGGGCGACGAACTCCGCGCCGTCCGGGGCGTCTTCGAGGGAGGGCGGTTCGGGCAGCGGGTGCAGATGGCCGCGGAGTTCCGGGTCGGGGGTGTCGTCGCCGAGGAGGTGGCCGAGCAGCCGGTCCGGTACCCGCAAGGAGCGGCTGAGGAAGGGGCGTTCGGGCTCCTCCACCTCCAGCAGGCCGAGCGCCCGCAGCGGCGCCGAGGGGTGGAAGCGGGCCCGCGCCCCGGCCTCGTAGGCGGGCACCCCGAGCAGGTCGAGGGCGAGTCCGATGGTGGCCCGGCGCCTGCTCACATCGTCGTTGAGGTAGCCGTAGAGCGGCTCGAAGGAGCGGTCCAGGTCGGGGGCGAGCGCGACGAGCAGGACCGCGGTGTCCCGCTCGGTCAGGCCGTTGCGGGGGGCGAGGGCGCTCAGCGGGTCGGGGGAACTGCCCTCGGGGGCAGCGGAGTTGCCCTCGGCGGCGGGGTGGTCGCCATCCGGCGGGGCAGTGGGGCGGTCGCTGCTCGGAGGGGCGGCGACGCGGTCGCTGCTCGCAGGGGCGGTGGGGCCCTGCGCCGCCCCGGGCCCGTCCGGCCGGTGCAGCAGATGGTGCACCGCCTCCTCGGAGAGGTAGAGGCCCCGGAGCGGGTCCTCGGCGGTGGGGTCACCGGCCGAGCGGTGGGCGACCAGGGCGGCGACCCGTTCGCGCAGGGCGGCCAGTCCGGTGAGCAGGGGGGTCGGGGCAGCGGGGGCGGTGTCTGCGCGGGCCTCGGTCATGACTTGCTCTGCTCGTCTCGCTCATCCCGCTCGTCTTGCTTGTTCCGCTCGTCCTGCTTGTTCCGCTTGCCTTGCCTGTTCCGCTCGCGGGCGGCCTCGCGGGCGGTGGCGAGCTGGTCCGGGCGGTGCGCGCGTTCGCCGTCCTCCGGCGGGTCGCCGTCCAGTCCGCGTACCCGTACCACCGCGCCCTCGGTGACCGGCGGGCCCGCGTCGTATTCCGGGTAGGCCGGGAAGGGCGCGGTGACCACCAGGTCGAGGGAGGGCTTGAGTTCGCCGCCGAGCGCGGACCAGATCTCCGCGAGCGAGCGGGACTCGGTCTGGATCCCGGCCACCGTCACCGGTACCGAGAGACCCAAGGTGCCCAGTGAGCCCGGGAGTTCGTCCGGCCCGAGCATCTCGCGGGGCAGCAGGGTCGCCAACACGGCGGAGAGCAGCCGGTGTTCGTCCTGCGGGGTCTTGGTCCAGGCCGTCACCAGATACGAGAGGCGGAACCAGCGCGGCGGCTGACGGCGCCGCACCACGACCTCGCGCTCGTCGCGCACCGGCACCTGGCCGCGCTGCCGCCGGGCGACGTCCTCGCGGATGTCGTACAAGTAGGCGTTGACCACAGGGGCGTTGCGCCGGGCCGCCCAGTCCCGGGTGGGTGCCTCGAAGGACACCTCGATGCCCGAGCCGGTCAGCGCACCGCCGCCGAGCAGCCCCTTGAGGACCTCGTCCACCTCGTGGATCACCGTCGTGCTCCTGAATCGCCTTGCTGATACGGCCTGTTGGGATGGACCGGCCCTGTCGGCACGTCCCGTCCGGGTGAATCGCCCTGCCTGCGCGCCCTGTTCGGGTCGATCGCCGAGGCAGGTGGGCCCTGTTCAGGTCGACCGCCGAGCCGGGTGGGCCCTGTCCGGGGAGTCCCGGGCTTGTCCGTCTGCCCGTCCGCCCGTCCGCCCGTCCGCCCGTCTGCCCGTCCGTCTGTCTGTCCGTCCGCCCGGTACCGATCGTGCCGCCTCCGTACGGGCGGGCCGAGGCGCGGCGGGGACGGCGGGCGGGCAGAGCCGCTGCCCCGGGGTCCGCTCGCGGGTGCCCGGAAGGTCAGATGTAGCCTTCACGCAGGGCATATGCGACGGCGTGTGCCCGGTTGCGCAGATGCAGTCGTGTGGTGAGTCCGTGCATGACGTTCTTGACGGTGCGTTCGGAGTAGGACAGTTTGCCCGCGATCTCCCCGGTGTCGAGGCCCTCGGCGATGAGCCGCAGCACATCCACCTCGCGTGGTGCAAGGCCCAGCGAGGGCACGCCCGATCTGCCCGCCGTACCCCGGTGCAGGGTGCCCACCTGGCTGATGAGTCTGCCCAGCAGGTCGGCCGGGAGGTCGCCCTCCCCGCGCGCGGCGGCGAGCACCGCCTGCACGAGCCGGTGCGCGGTGGCCTCCCGCCGCCAGACGATGGCGCCGACCCCGCAGCCGATCACATCGAGGAGTTCGTTCTCCCGCAGGGTCGCGGTGACCAGGACCGCGCGGGTGCCCTCGCCGCGCACCAGCCGCCGCACCCGGGTGAGCGCCTCCTCGTCCAGGACGTCCTCGACGAGGAGGGCGACGGTGCCGGGTCCCGAGTCCTCGCGCATCTCGACCTCGGGCCGGTGGCGTAGCAGGCTCGCGGCGCCTTCACGGGACAGCGGGTCCGGGGCGGCGACCGCCACAGGTATCCGCCGCGCGATGCCGGATTCCGGCGTCCGGGGTGAGCTGAGCAACCGATTCTCCCAGGTGAACGGTGAGATGCCGAAGCCAGGCGACCGGACGGACCGGCCGAACCTGCGCCGGGCTCACCTTTGTTCGCCCGCCCGCCCCGCCGCAATCGTGGACCCCCACGAGGGGCACCACGAGAGCAGCCCCCGGGCCACCACGAGAGACCCGGAAAAGCGGACAGAACACCAGGTCAGACGGGGTGCACCGGAAGCCGCGGATCCGCTTTCGAATTCGTTGCGTTTTTCCGCAGTGACCATCGCCACGGGAACCGCCCAGGTCCCGGACGGAGTACCTCATGACACGCGGTCCGTCTCTCCCTGTCCCGCGGACGGCACGCGCCACCCCCCAGCACCCCAGGAGGCCGCGATGACCGCACCGCTCTGGGAACGCGAGGGCGCCCAGGCGCTGTTGGTGACCGAGGCCGCGCGCGCCCACGCGGGCACCGGCCGCCTGGTGCTGCTGCGGGGAGCCACCGGCACCGGCCGCACCGCCGCCCTGGAGCGCGCCACCGCGCAGGCCGCCGGGCTCGGACTGCGCGTACTGAGCGTGCGCTGCTCCCCCGAGGACCGGGCGGCCCCCTTCTCCTCCGTACGCCATCTCCTGTGCGGCATACCGGAGTTCAGCGACTCCGAACCGCCCGGCACCGGCGAGCGGGACACCGCGGCGCGGCTGTGGCGGACGCTGTACACCTACGCCGGACAGGCCCCGCTGTGCGTGGCGGTGGACGACGTACACCTCGCCGATCCGCTCTCGCACCGCTGGTTCACCGAGGCCGCCCGGCGCGTCGACGCCTTACCCCTCCTCCTGCTGGCCACCGAGCGCAGCCAGTACGACATCGCCCCGCACCCGGCCGGACTCACCCACACCCTGCCGCCGTCCCTGGTGCGCACCCTCACCCTCCACCCCCTCGGCGACACCGCCGCGACCCGGCTCGTACGCGACGAACTCCCGTCCGCCGCACCGCGGTTGATCGCCGACTGCGTAAGGGCGGGCGCGGGCAGCCCCCTTCTCCTCCGCGCCCTCCTGGAGGACCTGCGCGAGGCCCCCGGCACCCGCCTGCCCGAGAGCAGCGCCGCGCTCTACCCCGGCGCCTATCCGGCGGCCGTCTCCTGGTGGCTGGACAGCGCGGGGAAGGAGACCGCCGAGGTGGCCCGGGCGCTCGCGGGCATCGAACTCGCCGCCCTCCCCGACGACTTGGCGGACCCGGCGGACCTCCTCGCCGCGGCGAGCGGAACCGACCGGGCGCGGGTGACCGGCTGGCTCACCGCCATGACCCGGCTCGGCCCGCTGCGCCCCGACGACCGGGGCCGCCCGCGCTGGGCCCACCCCCTGCTGCGCGACGCGGTGCTCGCGGGCTGGCCCGCCGAGCGGCGCCTCGCCGCGGGCCGGGCGGCGGCCGAGGAGATGCTGCGCCGCGGCGACCCGGTGGAGGCGGTGGCCCGGCAACTGCTCGCCGTCACCGCCCTCGGCGAGCCCTGGGCGCTGCGGACCCTGCGGGACGCGGCCGCCGTCGCGGTACGCGCATCCCGCCCCGCCGACGCCGTCCGCTATCTGCGCCGCGCGCTGGACGAACCCCTCCCGGACGCCCTGCGGCAGCGGCTGCTCACCGAGTTGGGCTCCCTGGAGTACAGCGGCAGCACGGCCCCCGGCGGCATCCCGCGGCTGACCGAGGCGCTGCGGCTGCCCGCCGGGTCCCAGGACCGGGTGCGCACCGCCCTCGCCCTCGGCACCGCCCTCGCCGACCGGGGCGAGGTGCAGCCCGCGGTACGGCTCCTGCACCAGGTCGCGGGCGGCCTGGCCGAACACCCCGAACTGGCCCGCACGGTACGGGCCGCCGTCGCACTCCTCTCCGACCAGGACCAGACGGTCCGCGCCGAGGCCTACCGCGCCCTGAGCGACACCGCCGACCGCTCCCCCACCCTGGTCGGCACCGCGGGGGCGGCCCTGCTCGTCCGGTACGCGGCCACCGCCGGGACCAGTTCGGCCCGCGAAGCGATGGGCCGCATAAGGGAGTTGCTCACCGGCCCCGCCGACCCGCTCGCCGAACCCTTCCTGCTCGGCACCGCCGCCGCGGTCGCCCAGTGGGCCGACGAACTCGACGAGGCCGAAGCCCTGGTGGAACGCGGCCTGGACGGCCAAAGCCCCGGCTATCTCCACCCCATGGCCGCCGCCCTGCGCAACGTACGCCTCGACGTCACCGCCGCCCGGGGCGACTACCAGCGCGTTCTCACCGAACATGCCGCCCGCTCCGGGCCGGGCCGACACGGGTTCGGGTCCGGGTCCGGGTCCGGGTCCGGGTCCGGGTCCGCCAGGCTCGGGGGCGACTCCGACCGGCTCGGGGCAGACTCCACTTGGCGCGGGGCCGACTCCGCTCAGCTGGGGTCCGACCCCGCCCGGCGCGGGCCCGACAACGCCGACGCGCACGCCGTCCTCGCCCTCGTCGCCACCGGCCGACTCGGCCGGGCCCGGCGCCTGGTGGACAGCCGCCTGCTCCGCGAGGCCGCCGAATCCTGGGAGTTGAACCGCTTCCTCTACGCCCGCGGTGTCCTGCGCTTCGCCGAGGGCGACCTCCCCGGCGCCCTGCACGACTTCCTGGAATCCGGCCGTCGGCAGAGCGCCCGCACCGTGCACAGCCCCGTGGTCACCCCCTGGCGCTCGGCCGCCGCCGCCTGCCAACTCGCCCTCGGCAACCGCCCGGAGGCCCTGGCTCTCGCCACCGAGGAACTGCGCCTGGCCCGCGTCTGGGACACCCCTCGTACGGTCGGCCGGGCCCTGCGCGCCCTGGGCCGCGCCACCGGCGGCCCCGAAGGCCTCCAACTCACCACCGAGGCAGTCGAGTTGCTCCGCTCCGCCCCCGACGGCGCCGAACTGGCCGCCGTCCTCCTCGACTTGGGCATCCAACTCCTCGCCACCGGAGACCGCCCCCGCGCCCGCGCAGCCCTCCGCGAATCCGCCGCCCACGCCGAACGCCTCGGTGCCGTCCACCTCCGCACCCAGGCCACCGACGCCCTCCTGGAAACCGGGGCCCGGCGCGTGCCGTCGCCTCATACGGGGGCCGACTCACTGACCGCCGGGGAACGCCGGGTGGCCGACCTCGCCGCCGAGGGCCGCACCAACACCGAGATCGCGGAACTGCTCGGCTTGGCCCGGCGGACCGTGGAGACCCATCTGACCAGCACGTACCGGAAGTTGGGGGTTCGGGGGCGAGGGGAGTTGGGGGTGGGGTTGCGGGACGAGGGCATCCAGACGTGAAAGCCGCTCCCCACGCCCGCGGTGGGCCTGTGGTGTCGCTGAATACGGTGTGCCTGGGCCGGGCACCCGTGGACCGGGCATCCATGGACCGGGCATGCATGGGCAGGGCATCCATGGGCAGGGTGGACTACCGCTGGTGACGGGTGCGCAAAGGGCGACCAGGCCCGAGGGAACAGCGGTCATGTGAACGTGGGGCCGCGGGAGCGGTGCCTGCCCCTGACCTAAGCGTGGAGCCCCACCAGCGCCGCGATCGACCGGCCCCACTCCCCGGCCGGGCCCGGCCAGTCCAGCGGAGTGAAGAAGCCGACGATCAAGAAGAGGCACGCCACGAGCAGGGTTTCCACGAGTCCGATGTCCCAGGCGGACGCTTCCCTGTCCCGGTCCAGCGAAAGTGTGCCCGCCACCAGGATCGAGAATCCCAGTGCGCCGTAGACCAGGAGTCCGGCGACCGCCGCCGAAACCGTGAACGCCACGGCCTGCCAGGCTGTCGGGTCGGCCGCGTATGCGGCCCGAATAGCCGTGACGGTGACCATCGGAACGGCCGCGGGGAGCGCACACAGCACCAGGTGAAGAGTGATACGGCCACTCCGCGGCGGACCCGGCACGGGGGGCTTGGTCCGCTCCGGAGCCTGCGGCGCTTCCTGGGCACCCGCCCGGGGCGCCGTCGTGGAGCGGGAGCCGGAATCCCGCTCAGCGAACTCGGCGGACTCGGCGGACTCGGCGGAAGAGTTCGCGAGGTGTCCGTCCTCCGGGTCAAGAGGCAGAACCGCCTCCCCCACCACGGTGCCGGACCCCGGTCCGAGCTGCTTCACCCTCGCCTGCTCACCCAGGGAGCGCAGCTCTTCGCGTACCGAGGCGAGCTGCGCCTCGGCCTCGTCCATGATGTCGGTCAACTGCGTTCCTTCTACGCGCAGTTGTTCCGTACGGTCTGCGCCGCGAGGTGCCGGCAGATCGTTCTCTTGCGGCGTCACCTCTCGACTTTCCTGCGCTCTCCGCAGCTGGGCCGCCTCCTGCTGGGCCCGCAGCATGAGGGCTTCCGCCTCCTTGCGTCCCTCCTGCGCCTCCCGCAGCATGCGCTGCGCCTGTATGACGCGGAGTTCGGACTCCCGCAGTTGCTCCTGCACTTCGGCGAGTGCTTCGGCGCGGCCTTCCTCCCGGGCACGCTGCGCCTCTTCCGCCAGTTCGGTGCAGCGCTCCCGCCACTCGGCCGCCGTCAGGGTCAGCACCTGGACCAGCGTGTGCAACTGGTCGTCCATCCGGAGGACGGCCAGACCGCTCTCGGTCTCCGAGCCCTCGTCTGCCGAGGAGACGGTCCGCACATGGACATGCGTGATCTGCTGGTCCCTGCCGGACTGGTAGACGTGGCCCCGACCGGAAGCGCGGCCCCAGGTCTCGGCCCTCCTACGGGACTCTCCTTCGGCGTCGCCCGGTGTGGTGGGACTCATCGCTCGGTGATGTGCTGGTCGCCGGCGGCCTGGTAGGAGCGGCCGTTCCCGGACACCCGGGCCTGCATCCGCACGCCGCCGTTGATCGTCCGGCCCGACGAGGCCTCGTTCAGCCTGATCAGCAACCCGTCCAGCTCGACCGCGGCCTGGGGGTGCTCGGCGAGCAGACCCGCCACGCGTTGGCGCCAGTGCGCCTCCAGGTTGAGGGCGGCATCGGCGTCACCGCTCTCCTCCGCCGCGAGCAAGGAGCGCCGCGACGCCTCCAGGGCCTGCTCCACATCGTCGGCGGCCTCCGGGTGGAACCGCCGCCATACGCTCACGACGCCGTCCCTGGCCTGCTGCCACCCCTCGGTCACCAGGAGCGACACGACGGTCGTACCGGCGGAAGCGGCCAGCGTCAGCAAGGTCTGGTCCATGAAAACCCCCCGGAGTCCGGCGGACCGGCCGCGCGATCTCGTCGGCCGGTCAGAAGTGGGAGCCCAACGTTAGCCCAACTTGCCTGTATATGCCGCCGGTTGTCGGCTGACCACGGGAGAGCGGCCCGCCTCGGCCCGGAGGCGTCGTTTCAGAGGAGACGACGGACGACCCGTCGGCCTGCGGCAGATCCCGCTCCGAGCGCGGGTACCCGCGTCGGCCCACTCCTCGGCCTCCCGGCCGGAGCCGGAAAGGTGCCCCGCGTCCGCGCCGAAAGCCGCCGCTGCGGGGCACCTCTTGGACCTGAGTCACCAGCAACCGGGGGCCAAGCGGTGACCGCGAGGAACCGGAGGAACCTGTCGTCTATTTCTGCGGCCGCTTCGCCAGCCGGGTGAAGTTCTCCTCACCGTGCCCGGAGTCGACGAGGCCCTGAAGACGTTCCTCGACCATGGCCGCGACAGGCAGGTCGGGCGACAGCCGCAGCGCGTTGCCGATGTCCTTGCGTGCCAGCCGTGCACTGAACTGGCGCGGGTACAGGTCACGCAGCATCTGCCGGCCGAACCGCTCCAGCATGCGGCTCGAACCCGATGACGCCTTCAGCGCCTCCAGAACGGTGTCCGGCGCGAGCCCCAGCTGATCCGCCAGTGCGAAGCCTTCGCCCAGGACCAGCACATTGCCCAGATGGATGACCTGGTTGACCAGCTTCATGGCCTGCCCCTGGCCGAGGGCGCCGGTCCAGAACAGATTGCCGCAGAGGCTTTCGACGAACTCGCGGACGTCCTTGGTGACATCGTCCGGGTCGGCTCCGAGGTATCCCGTCAGCTGCCCGTCGCGAGCAAGCTCCACGCTCCCCGACACCGGGCAGTCGACGTAGGTGATCCCGCGATCGGCCAACAGCTCCGCCGCTTCCCTGGCCGTCAGCGGATCGTGCGAGGAGAAGTCCACCACGCAGGACGCGTTCCGCAGCCCCCGGACGACATCCAGCACCTCGATACCCGACGGGAGACAGAGCGCCACTATCGGCAGACCCTGGACCTCGGCCGTGGACGTGGAGCCGCCGGCCGCGAGGAACTCGGCGACCTGACCACGCTCGCTTCCCGCGCGCACCGTATAACCGGACGCGACACCGCGAGAAGCCATCGGCAGTCCGAAGACTCCGAGGCCGTACCAGTCGATTTCTCTCATCGGCGCAGGTCTCCGCCACAGTCCTCGACCGAGGGGAAAGCGTCCGAGAGGAATACCGTCTGTGCCATCATGCGCAGCCCCGACATCTTCTCCCGGAAGGCCTCGATCGTCTCCTCCGGATGAATCGTGTCGATCACCGCGTTGTCCCCGAAGGAATTGAACTGGTGCGAAGTTCCACGGGGAATCTGCATGTCGACGATCGAGGATTCCGGCACCCAGAAGCTGTAACGATTGCGCGTGCTGTCCGGCATCTTGTCGCACTCCACCTCCACCTTGAAAGGTGTCACCCCGTCGACATAGGTGTAGTGGAAGGGTGAGAGAGCGGACACCCGGATGGTCGTGTCCTCGCCCGTGATCAGCCTCACCATCCGGGCGCCCGTGTGGTAGTGCATGCGCGAACAGGCTTCCCGCTCGCCGACGTTGAAGAGATCCATGACGTAGCGGCTCGCGGAGTAGCCGTCCATGGGCTTGGCCAGCATATAGACGAGGCCCTCTTCGAAGTACTGCGCGCGGACCACGCCGTCGTTGTCCGGGGTCAACGCAGTTTCCACCGCATGGCCGTTTCGGACGACCTGTGCCATCGCGGCGACCAGGGCGTTCGCGGCTATCGCCGGCAGCGAGGCGACCGGCGTGACGATACAGGACCCCGCGTCCTCGAAATTGTCGAGGTCGTGGACCTCGTTCTCGTCGTCGGGATTGTTCTTCAGAGTTTCGGAAACCATGAACTCTCCGTTTCTGGTACTGATGCAGCCGGAAGTGGGGCGAAGGGGCGGTGCCCCGCGGAGCAGGGTGGGATGCCGCGGTTCAGTGCGTCTCTCCCTCGACCACGACGGCCGCCTCGACCGCGGCACAGCGCGCCAGGCACTCCGCCCGGTCCGCACCAGTGATCACCGCGTAGCCGACCCGGGAACGGAAGCCGTTGGGCGGCAGCCGGACCTGCCGGCCCTCCGGCACAATGGCCTCGAACCGCTCCAGGCCCGGGAGTCGGCCGGGATCCCTGTCGAGCCGCAGCCGCCGGAACGTCATGTCGTGGGGCGGATAGATCATGTGGACGGCGGCCACCCGCGAACGGTCCGCCGCGAGCCGCGGTTCCCGCCCGACAGCGACATCGGCGGTGGCCACCGAGAGGTCGATGCCTGTGGCCAGCTTGCCGAGGTGCGGGATCAGGTCGCCGCCGAGCCGGACGTTGATCTCGATGATGCGCGGGCCACGGCTGGTCAGCCGGAACTCGGTGTGGGTGGCCAGGTCGTCCAGTCCGGCCGCCCGGTGCGCCTCGCGCACCAGGCGCAGGGCTTCGTCCATGTCCGGGTGGGGCGCGGCCGGCACGATGTGGCCGACCTCCTCGAAGTACGGAGCGAGCCCCAGGACCTTCTCCGCCACGAACAGAGGGTGGGTGACACCCCGCCAGGTAAGGCAGTCGACGCTGAACTCGGGTCCGTCCAAGTACTCCTCGACCAGCACACCGGGAGGTCCGTCGATCTCGCTGAACCGGGCCCGGGTGCCGGCCGTCATGGCGTACCCGGCAAGGAGCTGCTCCTTGTCGTCCGCCCGCACGACGCCGATGCTGCCGCCCAGGTCACGGGGTTTGAGGACGACGGGGTAGCCGATGTCCTCGGCGGCTGCGAGAGCCTCCTGTTGGTCGGTCACCACCGCGAACCTCACCGGTCCGACACCGGCCGCGTCGAGGCAGGCCCGCAGCGCCGCCTTGTCCTTGCAGCGCCGTACGGCAGCGGGCGAGGCCTGGGGAAGTCCCCGTTCGGCGGCCAGGTCCGCCACCATCTCGACCAGCGCGTCGTCGTAGGTGAGAAGCCCGTCGGGCGCCTCCGCGCGGGCGATCTCCGCGACGGCGACCGGGTCCCGGGGATCGGCCTGGTGGAACCCGCTGACGTACGGCTTCTGCCAGCTCAGGTCCCGGTCGTCGACGAGGATCAGGTCCACGGCCGTACTCATGTCGGCCAGGATGTACTCGCGGAAGGGCCGCCCGGTGCTCGCGATCATCAACAAGCGTTCTCTGGTCATATGCGCGTCCTTCTCTCCGCCAGGACGTGGCTGTCCCGGCGGAGGGTCCAGGTGGAGTCGCTGCCGGCGTCGGTGACCTCGATGCCCATCCGGGACAGCTGCGCGCGGATGGTGTCGGCCCGTTCCCAGTCCTTGCGGGCGCGTGCGGCGGTGCGGTCGGCGATCAGCCGGTCGACGAGGTGCTGCTGTCCGAGGGGCAGTTCACCGGTCCCGGTCTGCTGGGCGAGTTCTGCGGGGTCGAGCGTGGTCAGGCGCAGTCCGAGGAGGGCGTCCGCGCCGGCGAGGACGACGCGCAGACCGTGCTCGGTGATGTCCGGGCTGCGGACGGCCTGCTGGAGCTCGGCCAGCACCTGCGCCGTGTTCAGGTCCGCGCAGATCGCGGTGTCCATACGGTCGAGAACGCGATGGGCGGCCGGGTCGTCGGGGGGCAGCAGTCGCCTGGCGTCCTGGTAGGTCTCGATACGGGTGTGGCGGGTTTCGCCGCGCGGGTGCGGGATGGCGGGCCGGTGCCGGGCGAGGAGTCGGCGCAGCGTGGCCTGGGCGGCGACCACACCCTCGTCGGTGTAGGCCAGGTCCCGGTGGTAGTGGCCGCGCAGCAGCAGGAGACGGAACGCCATCGGGTGGAGCTCCCTGGCGGTCAGGTCGCCCAGATGAGGCGCCCGGTGCCGGACCATGGGCTGGTCGGCAGCGGTCAGCGCGCCGTGGTGCAGCCAGTGCCTGACCCAGGGGCGTGCGTCGGCGAAGTGGGCCTGGCTCTGCGCGATCTCGTTGACGTGATGCAGGGAGCGGTGGTGCCGGCCCCCGGTGTGGATGTCGAGGTGCGGGCCCAGCAGTGCCGTGCTCGCCGCGCTGCAGGGCAGATGGCTGCCCGGCAGGCCCCGGCCCCAGGGTGAGTCCCAGCTTCTGCCGGTGCCCGCGGCTTCCGCGTCCTCGCCGGTCAGTCGCCACAGTGCGAAGTCGTTCTTGTTGCGGCGGCCCGGGATGGACTCCGCGCTGGCGCCCTCGCGCTGGGCGTCGAGGTCCAGCCCGGCGAGTTCTCCGTAGCCCGGTGAGCGGGAGGTGTCGAAGTACAGGCCCGAGTCGAGCCGGTAGGCGTGGCCGCGTCGCTCCAAGTCGCCGGCCATGGCGATCATGTCGTCGATGTGCTCCGACGCACGGGGGTAGTGGGTGGCGGGCAGGACGTTCAGGGCCGCCAGGCTGTCGAGGAACTCCTTGATGTGGAGTTCGGGGTCCGTGCCCTCCGGCACGCCGGCCCGGACCACATCGGTGATCATCATGGCCTGCCGGACGGAGTGCCCCTTCCAGCGCAGCGCTCGCCGCAGCAGGTCCACGCACACGAAGCCGCGCAGAATTCCCAGGTGCGCGGAGGAGAAGGCGACCGGGCCGCAGCTGTACATGCGCACCGGCTCGCCCTCGCCCCCGGACGGCTCGAACACTTCGAGCTTGCGGCTCAGCGAGTTGTACAGGCGAAGCTCCGCGCCGGTGTTCACGGGCGCTCCCCTTGGTCCCTGTCCACCTCTTCGGCGAGCTGCCGCCGGATGATCTTTCCCGTGCTCGTCCTGGGGACCCGGTCGGCGAAGACGATCCGCCGGGGCAGGGCGTTCGCGGAGAACGCGGTCTTCAGGTGCTGGAAGACCTCGCCCTGACCGCGCTGCGGCGACACCACGACCGCGGTGACCGCCTCCCCGTCCACGGGATCGGCGACGGCGAGGCAGGCGGCGTCCACCACGCCGTCGAGCCGCAGCAGGGCGCGCTCCATCTCCTCCAGGGAGACCGCCTCGCCCCGTACCTTCGCCATGTTCTTGGTACGGCCGGTGATGACCAGGAGGCTGCCGGGGCTCTCGGGGGACTCCACCTCGTAGCCCAGGTCGCCGGAGTGGAACCAGCCGCCGCGGAACGCCTCTTCGGTGGCCTCGGCGTTTCCCGCGTACCGGGACATGACGTTGTGGCCGCGCATCCGGATCTCGCCGATCTCGCCGGGCCGGGCGCGGTCGCCGGAATCCGTGAAGACCGCGACCTCGTTGCCGTACACGGCGGTGCCGATGGAGGGGATGTCCGTGTCGAGCATGAGGCGCCGGTACTCGTCCTCCGAGAGGCCGAGCGGCACCGTGGTGGAGAAGTTGGTCGTCTCGGTCAGCCCGTACCCCTGGACGATCCGGACCCCGAAGGTCCGCCGCACCTCGGCGCACGTCCGTGCGGACAGCGGTGCGGCCGCGGTCAGGAAGTACTCGAAGCCGGAGGGCAGTCGCGGCTCGCGCCAGGTGTGCAGCAGCGAGTCGAGAACACTGGGCACCGCGCTGGCGAACCGCGGCCGGTAGCGCTCGACAAGTCCCGGGTACTGGAAGGGGCTGAACGAAGCGGCCAGCACCGTATGGGCGCCCGAGAACAGCGGGGAGAACAGGGTGGTGTGCACGCCGTTGGCGTGGTGGATCGGCAGGAAGCCCAGGATGCGCTCGCCGGGCCGGACCCGGTGGTGGCGCCCGAACGCCTCGGCGTTGGCGGCGCCGTTGCGGTGGGTCTGCGCCACGATCTTGGACGCCGCCGTGGAACCCGACGTACCGAAGAGCAGCGCGTCGGCACCGGCCCGTACCTCGGGGAGGTCACTCCCGTCCGGGGCGTCCGGCAGCAGGGACGGATCCGGCACGGTGACGGCGCCCGGCAGCGGATCCCGCTCGCGCAGTACCGCCGGCGGGCACAGCACCGTCACCGCCGACTGGCTGCCGCTCTGCTGGAGCGCCCGCTCGGCCGGGTCCCCGGGGTTGAGCAGCAGACAGGAGGCACCCGCGCGCAGCACTCCGAAGAGGGTGGCGATGGAGATGGGCTCGTTGAGCGGCATGAGTGCGACCACGTCGCCCGGGGCGATCGCGAGCTCGCGCCGCAGCCAACGGCCCAGCCTGGCGCTCCACGCGTCGAGCCGTCCGAAGGTCAGTACGGTCTCGGTGCCGTCGGCGGCGACGGCGGTCAGATAGGGCGCGTCAGGCATGTCCTGGACGCGGGCCGCCAGCGCCGCCAGCACGGTGGAGTGGCGGCCGGTGTACCGGTCCGAGGGCATGCCCTGGTAGGTGTGAACGGCCGCGTGGTCCTGCTCGGGGCCGGTCATGCGTCGTCCCCGGGCCGGGGCGTGACCGCGCTGTCCGTGCCGGCCTCGGTGAGGTCGCGGACAGCGGCGGCCACCGTGCGCACGGACGCGAAGGTGTCGTGCGTGATCAGGTCGGAGCGGAAGCGGACGCCGAAGGTCCGCTCGATGTCCACGATCAGTGCGGCGATGGCCAGCGAGTCCACGCCGCGGTCCGTCAGCGGGGTGTCGAGGTCCGCGGGCTCCTCCGCGTCCCCCGCCTTGAGGCGCCGGATGACCAGCTCCTCGACCGTCTGCGTCACATCGTTCATCCGCGCTCTCTTCCTCTCTCGGGAGACCGGTCCGGGTCCCCGCGATATGGCGGGCCCGGCGTCCCTGCCGGGGCCGCCGGGCCTGGCAGGGTCGCGGCATCGCCCACTCCCCGCCGTACGAAGGCTGCTGCGGCCGGTACGCGTGTGCCCGGGCCCCGTCGCGGGCCCGTCCGAGGGGACGTGTCAGCCATGGGTGCGCCCTCGCGCCTGCCGAAGACCGTTCGACTGCGGATGCGATGCGGTCGAACGTGTGGTGCCCCGGACGCGGTTCTGGCGGGTGGCCAGCCGGTCGAGGGCCGCGGACAGCTCCTCCCACCGGCGGGCGCTGGTGATCCGCACGGTGCCGCCCGACAGGCCGAAGGTCAGCAGGCCCGGGAAGACGGACACGCCCGTCTCCCGGAGCAGATCACGGAAGCAGAGGTAGGAGTCGGCGTAGTCGTCGAAGTTCAGGGCCAGGTTGATGGAGTACGCGGCGGGCATGACCGAGATGCCCGGCAGATCGAGGCCACCGGTCACCGCGTCGCGCAGCGCCATCAGGGAATCCTGCCGGGCCAGCCGGTCCGATCGGTAGGCGCGGTAGGCGGCGGCCAGGGCGCTCGGCTGGACGCCGTAGCCCTGCTCGAACTCACCGCACTGCTCTGTGTCCGGCTCCTCGACTCCCGTGACGATCCATCGTTCCATCCGCGCCAGCACCTCGACGAGGGTGTAGAAGAACGAGGGCGGTCCGCCGAAGGTCGTGGACGCGTACTCGTAGTACTCGTCCACGAAGGCGCGGTCGGCGATGATCCAGCCCACCTTGAGTCCGGGGGCGGACCAGTTCTTCGACAGGCTGCTCACCCTGATGACGTTGGGTGCCGCGCGCAGTTTGGACAGCGAGACCGGTCGGCCGAGCCACTCGTGGCACTCGTCGAGCACGATGGCCGTGTTCGGAGACGCCGCCTGGATCAGCTCGTCGAGCTCCCCCTCGGGGACCAGCGCGCCGGTCGGGTTCGCCGCGGTCTGCAGCAGCACCAGCGGGGTGTCCGGCCGCAGTTGGTCGATCAGCGGGCGCAGCGATGTCGTGCCGTCCCGGGCGGGCAGCGGCACCAGCCTGGTGTCGGCGCGCCGGGCCACGGACTCCACGAGCGGGGGGTAGTTGGGCAGAGCGCACAGAGCGGGTGCGGTGCCGGTGGCGCCGAGCAGCAGGAAGTCGGCGAGGCTGCTGATGGCGAAGGTCGCGCCCATCGTCAGAGCGATGTTCTCCGCTCCGTACGCGGAGAAGCCCATCCGGGCCGACTCGTAGCCGGCGACCGCCGCGCGTGCCGGTTCCCGGCCACGGGAGTCGGAGTAGCCGTACCAGTCGCGTGTCAGTGCGTAGCTGACGCAGTCCTTGAGGACCCCGGGCAGGCCCCACGCCTCCTCGTCCACGGCGCCGCCGGAGAGGATCACGTCGGCGGTGGGGCGCAGATCGCCGTAGAGGTCGTCGCGGAAGTAGTAGTTGAACATCTCCTTGACGAAGCGGACCGTGGCCCGCGAGGACAGTATCTCCTCGCTGTCGAACGGGCGGCGGACCGTCGACTCCCGCCAGCGGGAGGCGAGTTCGGGCCGCGTGCTGTGCCGGCCGAGTTCGGCCTCCATCCGGCCGAGGTACAGGTCGCGCAGTTCCATGGGGTCCGCCGGATCGGCGGCCCGCCGGAAGATCTCGGCCATCCGGTCGTCCGGCGAGGGGTCCATGACCACCCCCGCGGACGGCGGAACGATGCCCGCCCTGCGGGCGATCTCCTCGGGCACCGCGAGAGGCGTGCCGGTCGCCATGCCGGAGAACAACCCCGATCCCGTGGTCATCGCTCCCCCGTGTGCCGTGCGGTCCTGATCCGGAGCCGCTTGAGGTGGCGGCGGGATCCGGGCTGATGGGCCGCGCCGGACGTGCGGCCGTGGAAGAAGTAGGTGTTGTCGAGGGCGGCGACGGTGCCGCGCGCCCAGTGGACGGCCCGGGCCGTCTCCTGCGCGTACATCGCGGCGAGCAGGGCGCGGAAGGCGTCGTTCACCTCGGACTCGGTGACCCCGCGGGCGTCGCAGACCCAGTGCAGCTTCGCGGTACCGAAGTCGCGGAACGAGAAGACGGGCCTGCCGTCGACCTCGCGCAGCACGGTGGGTACGGACTGGTCGGTGCGGTAGCGGGTGGCGCGCAGGATGTCGCGCTCCGCCGGGGTCAGCGCCTCGTGCACCTCGGCCATCGGCACCAACACGGTCTGCGCCGGGACGAGTTCACCGCCGTCCGCGGTGACGGCGGGCCTTCCGGGGTCGCAGCACATCAGCACGATGTACCGGGGCTGGCCGCCGACCGGGCGGCCGCTTCCCTCCGAGTGCAGGGTCAGTGCCCCGGTCGCGAAGGGCTGCAGCGACGCGTCGTCGGTCTCGGGGTGGACGCTGACCAGGTTGAGCAGGACCTCCTGGGACACGTGGTCCTGCACCGCCGGGTCGGCCTCCGGTATCGGCTCCCCCAGGGTCCTGCCGAGGGCGATGAAGTCCTCGTCCACCGGTGGGGTGTCGAGAGCGCCGAGGAAGAGGCCGTCCGCGTCCAGCTGGCGGACGGTCTCGGCGAGCAGTCCGCCCGGCGGCACCGGGGGCACCGTCTCGCGCGGCGGGGGCAGCCGCCGGCCGCTGTTCAGCAGCGAGCCGCGCAGCGCGACATGGGGATCCGAGTCCCGTTCGAGGAAGGTGCCGTGCACCATCACTCCAGGTTCCCGCCGGGCACCGGCGCGTGGCCGCGGCCCGGTACCGTCAGGCAGGCGCGGGAGCCGGCGGTGCTCCCCCCGACGCGGCGGCTCACGGCTTCGGGCGTCCGGATGCGACTACACACCCAATCAAAGAATTCCCTGTCGTTTAGGGAGTCTGAACGAGTCACAGGAAAGCCTCCGCAGTCTCGAAAACGAATCGCCCCTTACCGGACCGGCAGGAAAGCGTATGGGTCATTTCCAGGAGTGACAACGTAGGCCAGGTGTTCGCTCGAACAGCAGAAAGCATCGGCCGTGGACTCAAACGCGACACGTGGCTTACCGTCTGGCACCGAGACCCGCAGGCCGAACGTTTGGGGAGAGTGGGAGGCCATGCACGTAGCGACCATCGACTACAACGACCCGCACGCACCTGCCGAGTTCGCCGCATCCATGCACGCGACCGGTTTCGGCGTCGTCGTCGGCCATCCGCTGGCCGCCACGGGTCTGCCCCGACAGATCCACGAGGAATGGGCGAGATTCTTCGCCACCGACGCCAAGCGGAAGTACACGAGTTCCGGGAGCCAGGGCGGCTTTTTTCCACTGCCGGCGGGCGAAGGACCCGATGCGCCGAAACTCGACCGAAAAGAATTCTTTCAGGTCATGCGCGACGGCAGCTATCCGGAGGAGGTGCCGGATTCCGCACTGCGGTACTTCGACGAAGCCGAGCGGCTCGCGGCCACGCTGCTCGGCTGGCTCGGCGACGCCGTGCCGACCGCTGTCGCACGCCGGTTCGCCATGCCGCTGCCGCGCATGCTGGAGGGCTCCGTCAACACGACCCTGCGGATCCAGCGCTACCTCCCGGCGACCGGCGAGGAGACCCCGGACTCCCTGCGCGGACTGTCCCATACCGATCTGAACCTGATCACGGTGCTCCCCGCCCCCCGGGTACCGGGACTGCAGGTACGTGACAGCGCGGGCGAGTGGCACGACGTGCCCTGCGATGCCGGAGCCTTCGTGATCAACGCCGGGGAGATGCTGGAGCAGCTCACCGGCGGGCACTACCGGGCCACCGAGCATCGCGTGCGGTTCCCCGAGGGAGGCGACGGCGGGCGCTCGCGCTTCTCCATGCCGATGTTCCTCCACCCGGCGGGCGGCGTCCGGCTGAACGAGCAGTACACGGCGGCCTCTTTCCTGCGCAAGCGGATCGAGGACCTGCGCAGGATGGGATGGCGCCCGGCACCGGGCGGGCAGGCGGACGACGACCGGGCAACCGGCACGGGAGCGGACGGTGTCAGCCTGCCCACCCCGACCTAGGCGGTGTCGTCGCGCAGTGCGGGGATCACCTCGGTCGCGAACAGCTCGATGGTCCGCCAGTCCAGAGGAGGCCGGGAGCCCAGCAGGAAGTCCCGCACGCCGAGTTCACGATAGGGCTTCAGCCGCTCCACGCACTCCTCCGGAGTGCCGAACACCAGGTACTCCGACCACAACGGCGAGTCCGGCGGCAGGATCCGGGCCACGGCCCTTCTCTGCTCCTCGACTTGCCGCCGGTCCTCGCCGAGGACGGCTCGGAAGGTCATCGACTGCCGGATCTCACCCGGGTCCCGGCCCACGGAGGCGGCATGGTCGGCCAGCGCAGCGAGCCTGCGGCGATAGGTCTCCGGCTCGGCCACGAGCGTGTTCCAGATGTCGGCGTGCTCGGCCACGATGCGCAGCATCCGCCGCACACCCTCGCCGCCGATGACGAGGGGAAGCCGCTGCTGCAGCGGCTTGGGCTCCAAGTGCGCGGCGGAAAGCCGGAAATGCTTGCCCTCGAAGTCCGTCCTCTCCTCGTCCCACAGCCCGCGCAGCACCCGGCACGCCTCGTCCAGCATGTCCAGCCGCTCTCCGGCCGGCGGGAAGGGGATTCCGTACTGCTCGTAGCCGAGATCGTCACCGGCGGCGCCGATGCCGAACTCCAGGCGCCCGCCGGACACATGGTCGATGGTGGCCGCGGCGGCGGCAGCCACCGCGGGATGCCGCCAGGTGACCGCCGAGACGAGCAGGGCGCAGCGGATGCGGCTCGTGCGGGCGGCCAGCGCGGACAGCAGCGTAGTGCCCTCGAAACAGGGGCCGGAGGGGCCGCCTATGGGCGGGCGGAAATGATCGAAGCAGGAAATCCAGTCGTACCCCAGTTCCTCTGTCCGCTGCCACAAGTCGACCATTTCAGAAAAGGTCGCGTACTGCTGTCCGGAATGAATTCCGAACCGAATCGCATCTCCGTGTACACGCATACGCCGAGCGCTCCCGAGGCTCTCGCTGGACACCGTGTGCAGCAATATATTCCGTGGAGGGAATTTTGAGAATCCAGAGGCAGCCCGTCGGACGGACGAACACCTCGCAGGGATCCGATCTGCCGGTCGACGCCTACACCCTCGACAACGGCGACGATCTGGCGGTCACCGTCTGGACCTACGGCGCCACCCTGGTCGAGGTCCGCACGCCCGGCCGGGACAACCGGACCGACAACGTGGTCGTACGCCTGCCCGGGCTCGGCGACTACGAGGATCGCGAGCGCAACGCCTACATCGGGGCGACGGTGGGGAGGTACTGCCGCTGTGTCCGGGACGGCCGGATGGTCCTCGACGGTGTGCCGCACCAGCTCGCGCGCAACGAGGGGCCGCACCATGTGCACGGCGGCGGCGAAGGCTTCGACCGAAGGGTGTGGGACGCCGAGGCGGGCCGCGACGGCGACGAACTGGTGCTGCGGCTGAGGCTGGAGAGCCCCGACGGCGACCAGGGCTATCCCGGCGCGGTCACGGCGGAGACGGTCTACCGGGTCGACCGCGAGGCCGGGCTGACCATCGAGTTCAGCGGTACGACGACCGCGCCGACCGTTTTCGGCCTCACCAACCACGCCTTCTGGAATCTGGCCGGGCAGGGCACCGTCGACGGGCACCAACTGGCGATCAACTCCAGCAGCAGCGTGTTCTTCGACGCGGAGCAGATGCCGCTCGCCGGGCCGCCCGCGGACATCCGGGGGACGCGGCTGGACTACCAGAGCGCACGTGGCATCGGGGCCGAGGAGCTGGACAACTTCTTCGTCCTCGACGACCCCTGGCTGTGGGCCGCGCAACTGCACGACCCGGGCAGCGGCAGGCTGCTGGAGATCCGCACCGAGGGGCCGGGGATGGGCGTGTACTCCGGCGACAAGATGCTCACCCCGCGGGCCGGACTGGCCCTGGAGCCGGGCTGCTTCCCGGACGCGCCCAACCGCTCCGACTACCCCTCGGCGCGGCTGGACCCGGGCGGTACCCGCACCGAGAGCACGATCTACCGCTTCTCGGTCGTCCCCTAGACCGTGTCCGCAAAGTCCCGTCGCTCGCCCGGAGCACGCGGGGCAGGCACGACGTTGCGGACACGGCCGGGCGGCGGTCAGCCGACGACCCGTACACCGTCGCCGTCGACGACGATCGCCTGGCCGTCCCGCAGCGCCACGAACGGCTCGTGATGGTCGATGTAGTACTGGACGGTGTGCTCGATCTCCTCGGTCTCGGGGTGGTCGGAGCGGTAGTGGGGAGCGACCGCGAAGGGCAGCAGTCCGAGCCCGTCCCACAGCGGAGGGCCCTCGGGGTAGCCCGCGGGAAGGTGGTCCGGGTCGTCGACGTGGCCGGCGATGCCGCGCAGGGTGGTGCCCGCGACGGCCGCGGCGGCACTGTATCCGCCGAGGACCAGGGCGTCGGAGGCCAGGAGTTCCGGCAGCAGTTCGTCGGCGCCGCTGTGCAGGAGAGCACGGCGCAGGACGAAGGTGTTCCCACCTCGCACATACACCAGGTCGAA
The DNA here is from genome assembly GCF_025643355.1 of Streptomyces sp. SCSIO ZS0520. NCBI lineage: Bacteria > Bacillati > Actinomycetota > Actinomycetes > Kitasatosporales > Streptomycetaceae > Streptomyces > Streptomyces sp. SCSIO ZS0520. The sequence continues at coordinate 2,567,273 of NZ_CP092644.1, forward strand.
GTTCTCCAGAGTTTTCCGGAGCGAACGGTCACCACTGAAATAGTCGCGGAGGTCGAGTTCCTCCGGAGCAAGTCCCACCGATTGCAGTTCCGCGACCTCGCGCTGCAGGGAGGCATTCCTGGAGTCCGCGTCCTGGAAGTCATAGGCATTCATCACGAGTGCCGTGCGGGTACGTCCGGCGAGCAGGCGCTGCAACTCCTCGGGCCGATTCCCGATGCGAAATGAAGAAAGATAAAGAAGCATAACGCGCAGTATACGAGGTGATCCCTTGAGTCAGGTTGAGAACAATGGGGCGGCCGGCGGCCGACCGGGCAAGGTGTGCCTGGGCGTCGTCCACCTCGATCCGCTGCCCGGCACTCCCTTCCACGAGGCCGGCTCCTTCGACCGGATCCTCGACGACGCCGTGGCATCCGTGCGGGCGCTGTACGAGGGCGGCGCTCATGGCGCCCTCCTGCAGACCGTCGACCGGGTCTACTCCACCCGCGACGAGTCCGACCCTGCCCGGATCGCGTCGATGAGCGTGATCGCCCGGGCCGCCCGGGAGGCCACTGGCGACGATTTCCGGATCGGGGTGCAACTCATGCGGCACGCCACGAAGGCGTCGCTCGCGGTGGCGAAGGTCTGCGGGGGCGACTTCGTGCGTGCGACCGCCGTCGTGGGCGCCACCGTCAGCACCCACGGCCTGGTCCAGGCGGACCCGCTCGACGTGATGGAGTACCGGCGGAAGATCGACGCGTGGGACGTCCAGGTCATCGCCGACGTGGACTCGATGCACTTCCAGTGGCTCGGCGGCGGCGTACCGACGGAGTCGATAGCCCGTCAGGCGGCTTTCGTCGGCGCCGATGTGGTGTGCCTGGGCAGTAAGGACGAGGAGCGGACGCTCGAGACCATCGCCGCGGTCAGGCGGACGGCACCCGGGGTTCCGGTCTTCCTCGCGGGCCACACCGACCACGAGAACGCGGCGCGGCTCATGGCGCACGCCGACGGGGCGTTCGTGAGCAGTTGCTTCAACGGATGGAAGGGCCGCATCCAGGTGGACAAGGTCGCCGCCTATATGGACATCCTGCGCTCGCTGGAGGACGCCGCGTGACCGCGCACCAGGCTTATACGACCGAGGAGATGCGGCGCCAGACCCGGTCCCTGGCGTCGGAGCTCACCCAGGTGGTCGACCACCTGGCCCGGGCGACCGCGGACGGGACACTGGAGGGGACGGCCCGCGGAGTGCGCCGGGTGGTGCTCACCGGCAACGGGGACTCCTATCACGCAGCACGGGCGGCGGAGTTGGCCTTCGCGAGCTTCTCCGGTCTCACCTGCGAGCCGCTGAACGCCCAGCGGTTCCTCGACTACGGCGCGGTCGGTCCCGGCGGCGACGGGCGGGACACCCTGGTCGTCGGGATCTCCGCGTCCGGCGGCAGCAGGGCCGTGACACGTGTGCTGGAGGAGGCCGCGCACCGGGGCTCGCCGACCGTCGCGGTGACCGTGTCGGAAGGCAGTCCCGTGACGCGGGCCGCGGACACCGGGGTGATCGCCCCGACCGGCCCGCGGCAGGCGTCGCCGGGCATCGTCACCTACCAGGCATGTCTGACCGCGCTCCTCGTCACCGCCGTGCGCCTCGGCTCCGCGCGGCAGCCCGTGCGGCCGCTCCTTGACGAACTGTGCGCCGCCGCCGACGCCGTGGCGGCGACCGCCGAGGCGCTGGAGGCGCCGTGTCGGGAGCTGGCCCAGGAGGTGGCGGCGGATCCCGGTCCACTGGTGGTGACGGGTACCGGCCCCCAGGCAGGCACCGCCAAGTACGCGGCGGCGAAGGTGGTGGAGGCCTGCGCGCTCCCCGCGTTCGCCCAGGACCTGGAGGAGTGGTGGCACGTGGAGCGCTTCGCGTTGCCCGGCGACTGCCCGCTGCTCGTGCTGGCCCCGCCCGGTCGCAGCCACTCCCGCGCCGTCGACCTGATCGTCCGCGGTACCGAGATCGGGCGCCGGGTCGTCGCCGTCGCCCGGCACGACGACTCCGCTGTGGGTGCCGCCCATCGACTGCTGCCCACGTACGGCGGGATGCGTGAGGAGTGGAGTCCGCTGGTAGACCACATCTTCGCGGGCTTGTTCGGTGCCGCGCTCGCGGACGCACGGGGCCGGGTGCCCTTCTCGGGTCGCTGAGGCAACGGGCACCCCGCCCCGCCCGCGGTGTCCGCCCTTCTCCTGGGCGGACACCGCGGGCCCGGTGGGCTACTCGACCTCGACCGGGTGGGCTTTCGCCAGTTCGGCGCCGATCTGCAGCAGTTCGTCCTCGCTGTCGGCGCCGTAGATGACCATGACGCAGACGCTGGCGGAGGACTGCCCCAGGGTCACCTCCGAGCCGACGCCGGGGCCGATGGAGACGTCGAGGACGTGGTCGTGGGCGAGCAGTTCGTCGCGGGCCGGTATCCGGGTCACACGGCCGGAGCGGGGCGGAGTGATGTTGAGCATGCCCACGTACCGGAACCGGCTCTTGGCGAGCGGCAGTTCGGAGAGGGCGCCGTCGAGCAGCTCGTGCGCGGCGATCTCCCGCTCGTCGACGCCGACGGCGGCTCCGACCAGTTGTGCCACGGTGAGGCCGCCGAGGCGGCTGGCGATCTCGGAGAACACCAGCCGGCCCGTGCCGTGCTCGCGGAAGAACTCCAGGTGCGTCGGGCCCCGTGTCAGGCCGAGCTGTTCGTTGAGCCGCCGGTGCAGTTCCCGGACCTCCGCGTACAGACCGGCGTGGTCGTCCTCGTCGAGCAGGACCGACAGGCCGGGGCCGGTGCCCTCACGCAGTTGCAGCGGCGGGGTGACGTAGCGGCTGACGCAGAAGACCCACGGCTCGCCGTCCCGCCAGACGGCGTCGACGTGGAACTCCTCGCCGTCGATGTACTCCTCGGCCAGCAGGTGCTGGGAGCGCAGTTCCGGCGCGTACCGGAAGTCCTTGAGAGCGGCCCGGAGTTCCTCGCGGTCCCGGACGACCGTGGTGGACACGGTGCCCCAGCCGTTGGCGGGCTTGACGACGGCCGGGTAGCCGACGGAGCTCTCCAGTTCCACGAGGGCGTCGTCGCCGTCCGCCAGGGACGCCGGGTCCGGCACGGAGCAGGTGCGGGCCGTGTGCAGCCCCGCCTCACGGGCCCGCCGCTTCATCAGGCGCTTGTCGCGCGTGGCGAGCACCACGGAGGTCGAGGGCTGGTCCGCGGAGAGGAGATGGGCCAGGTAGGCGGCGGCGTACTGGCTGAACTCGTTGGAGGACATCACCTTGTCGATGCCGACGCCCTCGCTGACGAGGTCCGCCGCGACGGCGCTGAGTTCCTCGAGCGCGTCGAAGGAGGAGACGTAGTAGACCTTCTCGAAGCGCGCCAGGGCGTCGGCGGCGAGTGGCTGAGGGGTCCGCTCGTGCACGACGTAGAGGGCGACGTCGTCGCGGTCGAGCACGGGAGCCGCCCAGTACGGGCTGTACCTCACCAACAGAACGTTCATCGTCATGCTTTCTGTCCCTGTTCGCCGGGGGTCTTCTTGACCTGGGTCCAGTACGAGTCGAGGAGCGGGCCGAACGCGATGTCCTCGCAGATGGAACGGGCCGCGTTGATACCGCTGGCGGCCGCCCCGGTCCACATGAAGTACGGCCCGTTCCCCGAGCCGTTGCCGGCACACCAGACGCGGGGGTTCGCGGTCTGGCCGAGCGTCGTCGTGCTGATGCCGCCGTTCTGGTTCAGCTCCAGGCCCAGTTGGGGAACGAAGCGGAGGTTGTGCTTCTTCACCCCGGGAATCAGCAGAGCCCCTGCGGCCACTTCGGCACCCCCCTTGGTGTGAAGGGTCATCGAGCCTCCCGCGTCCCGGTCGGCCCCGGTGATCTCGTCGACGAGGACGGTGCCGCCGGCCTGGCGCAGGCGCTCCGCCATGGGGGTCCCGGCGGCGCTCTCGTCCGAGACGACAGCGGTCATGGTCGTCGCGTACTGGATGGACATCAGGGCCATGCCGATGGCCTCCAGTCCCGTGCCGACCGACGCGAACGGCTTTCCGTCGTGCTCGTGGGTGTGGCAGAAGGGGCATTCGAAGGCGGTCTTGCCCCAGACGCCCTCGGGCAGCCAGGAGGGCAGCTCGTCGATCGGCCCGGTCGCCAGCAGCAGGCGGTCGGCCGTATGGCGGCCGCCGCCACGGGTCCGCACGGCCACACCGGCGTCACCCGCCTCGGCCTCCAGGACCTCGTCCCATACGAAGTCGACGCCGTACTCCTCGGCGGTCGCCTCCATGCTGCCGTACAGCTGCGCCGGCGAGACCCCCTCCGCGTAGGGCACGTTGTGCACCGCGTCGACGCACGAGTTGCGCCGGTTCTCCGTCGACACCACCAGCACCCGCAACTTGGCGCGGGCGAGCATGACCGACGCGGTCAGACCCGCGGCTCCGGCGCCGATGACCACCACATCATGGGGAGGGGAGGACACGATTCTCCTTCTGTAGCCTGCGCGGGCCGATCCGGTACGGCCCGCGGCCCGTTCATCCGTTCCGGAAGGCGGCCGCCTGCATGCGGAACAGGTCCGCGTACACGCCGCCCACTGCCATCAGTTCCTCGTGATCGCCCATCTCCGCCACGGAGCCGCCCTCGACGACCACGATCAGATCTGCCATCTGAACGGTGGAGAACCGGTGGGAGACCACCAGGGTGACCGTCCCGTAACGCTCACCGAGACGCTTCGCCAGCGCCATCTGCCGCCGGTAGACCGCGTATTCACTGCGCGCGTCCAGGGAGGCGGTCGGCTCGTCGATGACGCACAGCAGCGGGGCGGTCCGCATATGGGCGCGGCTCAGGGCCACCCGCTGCCACTGACCGGTCGACAGCTCCTCCCCGTCGAACACGCGGCCGAGCTGGGTGTCCAGACCGTCCGGGAGTCCGGCGACGATCTCCTCCGCGTCCCCGTCGGCGATCGCCCGGGCCAGCCGGTCGGGCTGGTCGGCCGCGCTGAGATCCCCCACGCCGACCGACTCCCGCACAAGGAACAGGAACCGCGCGAAGTCCTGGAAGTTGGCGGTCGTACGGGACCACCACTGCCCGGCGGGGATCTCGTCCAGCCGGACACCGTCGACGAGGACGGTGCCCTCGGTCGGCTCGTAGAACTTGGCGAGCAGCTTGACGAGGCTGCTCTTGCCCGCCCCGTGCTCCCCCACGACCGCGACGGTCGAACCGGCCGGCAGACGGAGGTCGATCCCCTGGAGTACCGGGGCGTCCGTGCCCGGGTACCGGAACGACACCCCGGCCAGCGTGATGCCGTCGGTCAGCCGGTCCGGCACCCGGGCCCCGGACTCGCCGGAGCGGTGGGCCGCCGCGTGGTCCTCGAGCCACAGGAAGGCGTCCAGCGCGCTCATGCCGTCGGTGGTGCGCTGCAGGGACCGTACGACGCCCTCGGCCTGGGCGCGGAGCGTGTTGGTGAGAGTGACCAGCAGCAGGACGTCACCGGGCTCCGCCCGCCCCGAGGACACGTCGTGCACGATGAGCAGCAGGGCCGCCACGTATCCCAGGGAGAAGACCGCCCACCCGGCGATGCCGAGACCGGCACTCGCCCACTGGGCGCGGGCCTGGGTGCGGATGATCCGGTCCCACACCTCCCGGCCCTGCTTCTGCAGCCCCGGCCCCGCCCCGGCGATCCGCACCTCCATGTTGGGCGTCGCCTCGGTCAGCAGGGTATGCAGGTGCTCCGCCTGCCGGACATCCTGCGCTACCGCGACGGCCGCCTTCCGGATCCCGCGCTGTCCTCGGCGGGGCAACCACAGCGCCGGTACGAGCAGCAGGGCGAGGACGAGCAGCACCGGAGCGGTCAGCGCCAGGATGGCGAGCACCACGAGCAGCCTGACCACCATCGTCACGCCGTCCAGGAGCACCCACCCGCAGCGGGCGATGACGTCTCCGCTGCCGCGCACCATCGCGATCCGGTCCGCGTACTCGGGGCGTTCGAGGTGCTCGATGCCGTCCAGTCCGGCGATGAGACCCAGGATCCGCTCGTCCAGGTCCACCCCGATCGCCTCGTCGAGCAGGTTGACGACGTTCAGCCGGGCGGAGGCCCCGACAACCGTCACCGCGTAGCTGAGCGCGGCGCCGGCGGTGGCGATGAGCGCGTCCTGCATGCGCTCGTCGAGTGCGCTCTGGATCAGCATCCGCAGGGTGAGCGCGAAGGCCCCGGTGGCCAGTACGTCGGCCACCGCGAGGACGGCGAACGCCAGGACCCAGCCACGGTGCCGCTGCCACGAGAGCCCGAAGAGCCGGCGCAGCACCTGTCCGCGGGTCATGGGGAGGTCACCTCGTTGTCGCTCTCGGCGGGCTCGGGCAGCGCGTCGTCGGCGGCGAAGCGGGCCGCCTGCAGGTGGAACATGTCGGCGTACTGGCCGTCGAGGGCCAGCAGTTCGTCATGGGTGCCCGTCTCGACCACCCGACCGCCGTCGAGCACGGCGATCCGGTCGGCCCTGCGTACGGTGGACAGCCGGTGGGAGATCAGCACCACGCTCGTCTTCCCGGCGTGTTTCATCACCCGGGAGAAGACGTCGAGTTCAGCCCGGACGTCGAGGTGCGCGGTCGGCTCGTCGAGGACCAGGAGCCGGGCACCGCACGCGGTCGCGTACAGCGCCCTCGCCAGCACCACACGCTGCCACTGTCCGCCGGAGAGGTCGATGCCGTCCGTGTACCCGCGCGCCAGCGGCGTGTCCCAGCCCAGGGGCGCTCGTTCGACGAGGTCGGTGATGCCCGCCTGCTCCGCGATGTCCTCCAGGAGCCGGGCCGGCGCCGGGTGGCCGGGGGCGCCCTGGACCACGTTCTCCCGCAGGGACATCTCGTAGCGCGTGAACTCCTGGAAGACGACGGTGATCTGCGCCCGCCACGCCTCCGGATCGACCTCGGTGAGCGGCACCCCGTCGACGGTGACCGCTCCTGCCGTGGGCTGGTACAGCCCGGCCAGCAGTTTGGTCAGCGTCGTCTTGCCCGCCCCGTTGACGCCGACCAGGGCCAGCAGCTCGCCGGGCCTGATCTCGAGGTCCAGGCCGCGCAGGGTTGTGCGTTGCGATCCCTCGTACCGGAAGTCCACCGCGTCGAACCGCACCAGAGGGGGGATGGCCGCGGCCTCCTCCGCACCCGCGGGCCCACCGCGTGCCCGGTGCGCGGGACCGGGTGTGGCCGACGAGCGGTCCCGCGCCGTGAACCGCTCGGCAAGCCGGTCGGCCGCGTGCAGCGCCGGCATGCCGGCGAACTCCACGTCGTACGCCTCCGTGTCCCAGCGGCTGACCGCGAGGACACCCCAGAACGCCCCCAGGTGGACGGCGAGTTGGCCGGCGGAGATCCGTCCGGACGCCGCCGAGAGACCGAGCTGGGCCAGTCCGCCCGCCGCGGCGACGGTAAGCAGAACGAAGTGCCACCGCAGTCGCAGCAGAAGGCCCCGGCGCACCGAGGCCGTTCCGTCCACCCGGTTACCGGTGACCTCTCGGTACCGGCCGATCGCCCATGCGGCGAGACCGAAGACGCGCAGTTCCTTCGCGGCCCACGGAGCCGCGGCGACCTGGGTGAAGTAGTCCTCCCGGCGCATCTCGGGCGCCCACCCGCGGACTTCGGCGTGCTGCTTCATCCACTGCCGGCGGGTGGAGGACCGTACGAACAGCGAGACCGCCAACATGCACAGCGCCATCGGCCAGGAGAAGACCGCGAGGACACCGGCCGCGGCGCAGGCTCCGACGGTCCGGGTCATGATCGTGAGCTGGCCTGCCGCTCCGGTGCCCACGGTGTAGAACACCCAGTTCGGGAGCCCTTTCATCACCGCCAGGGCGAGATCGTCCTGGGCGGCCGGCTCCTCCAGGCCCGCGATGCCGTCGGATCGGGTCGCCAGGTCGCCCATCCGCAGCCGCTGGTGGGCGTTCACCCGTTGGGCCGCCACGACGCGCAGCGCCGAGTGGAGGAACTCGAACGCCTGCGAGGCGAAGATCAGCGCGCCGACGGCCAGGGTCAGCAAGGTGAGTGTGTGGCCGTCGTCCGGATCGGACACGAGACGGGAGACCAGGGCGCCCGTCATCAGGCCGGTGCCCGTGGGGAGCAGGGCGAGCGCGAGATCGACGACGGTCAGCCCGGCGAAGGCCGGCAGACCCGCCGCACGGAGCATTCCCGCCAGACGCCAACGGTCCCGCAGCCTGGCCGCGGCGTCCCGAACCGCCTTCGGTCGGCATCGTTCCATCACTACTCTGGTATTTCGAGGTCGTTCTGCAGATGGATACGGCGCACGCCGCCGTCGGCAAGGACGGGTCCATAGGGCCGGAACCCGAATTGCTCGATGAGCAGCAGGGTGTTCGTGAGATCGGGATTGGTCTCGGCCCGAATGGCCGTCGCCCCGTATTCGAGCGCCGCTTCCATGGCCCGGCGCACGCACATCAGGCCCGTCAATTCCCCGCCGGTGACCCGGTCCGGGAGCACGGCCATCCGCTGCATGTAGATCGGCTTGGCGGTATCGGGGAAGATGTCCGTACCGGTGGTGAACGACGGTGCCCACGTCAGGGTGAACATGCCTGTCGCCACGCCGCCTTGCCGGAGAAGATGCACGGCTCCCGCGGACACCAGCCCGTCGGTGCTCTCCCGGTTTCGCCGCGGCACCGGAGTTCCGTAGGTCGCGGCGACAAAGACATCCGAAGCGCAGAGCAGTTCGTGTACTTCAGCAGCGTCAGCGGCGATCGACCACCCGTCGGACAAATCGGCGCCCTGCTTTGTCATGGCGCTCAATATGGGCCAAGGAAGCAAGAACTGTCCATGTTCGCCGGGACCCCGAACGCGGCCGACGGTGTTCGACTGCGGAGGCTCCGCAGTCGAACAGTGGAACAGCCGAGTGACGGAGCAACGGAACAGGCCTCGGGCCGTGTTCGAGCCGTCCGGTCCGGACGGGGATCGGGTCCGCATGTACCGTTACGGACCGGTCGGGTCCTGCCCCACCCTCCGGGCACGCAGGTTCAGCACCCGGAGCCGCACAGCCGCCCCGGGCCAGGGCACCCCGTCCCGACGAGCGGCCCCGCGGCGGGGCTCCGTACCGGTGAACCGCCCCGCGGGCAAGGGCAGTTCATCGACCGGCCGGTCCCCGCCCGCCTCGCCACTCGCGCCCGCGCGCGAAGAACTTCCGGGAAACGGTCCACGGCCATCCGCTCGCGGTCGGCCCGGACAGGCATCCGACTCATCGACGCGAGCGGCGACTTGACCCGGGCCCTGCCCCAGGACGGCCACGTCCCGGCTGAGAGAAGGACAGAGATGACCAGAGATGGCCTCGCCTCGACGGACAACACCGTGGGTGTACGGCATGTCCGCGGAGCGGACGACCTGCCGGGCTGGGACGCCCTCGCGCAGGGAGCCCCCTTCTACCTCTCCTCCCACTGGCTCCGCTTCGTCGACACCAGTCCCACCGGCGAACCGCACTACTTCGCGCTGGAGGACGGACCCGACCTGGTCGCGGGCCTGCCCACACACTGGAACCCGCGGGAGCCGCACAGCGGCTACCAACCCGCGACCCTGCTCGGGGCTCAGGGCGGCGGACCCGCCCTGACGGTCGGCGGCCGGCGCGGCTACTGCTCCGCTCTGCTGGCCGCACCGGGCCGGTCGGAGGCCGCGGCGGCGGAACACACCGCGAAACTGCTGGCTCACGCCCTGGAGGAGCTGCCGCAGGCCGAAGGCCGCTGGTGGTGGCCCTATCTCACCCCGGACGCGGTGGACACCGCCGTCGCCGCCGCCCGTCTGCTCGGACCGCTCTCGGCGGAGGAGATCCATCTGGTGGGCGCGGACTGCGTCGTCGACCTCATCGGGGAGAGTCCCGAGGACTTGCGCCACTCACTGCCCACCCGGCAGCGCCGGACCAACTGGCAGCGGGAGATGCGGCGGTTCGAGGAGAGCGGTCTGCGAATCCGCCGCACCCGGCTGTCCGAGGTCTGCGAGGAGGGAGCCTCCCTCCTCGCCCAGGTGCAGTGGAAATACGGCCACGACGAGACCGTCGAACAGCAGCGCTCCTCCCTGCGGCGGCAGGCCGAGCACCTCGACGACCTCTCCGTCGTCTTCGAGGCCCGAGACGCGGAGGGACGCCTGGTCGGCTTCTCCCTCTGCTACGACTGGGGCACCGAACTGAGCCTGCGCCTGGTGGGTTTCGACTACGCCACAGCTCAGGACTCCGCGACGTACGCCCAGGTCATGCTGCACGCCCCGCTCCAATACTGTTACGAGCGGGGCCTGCGCCGCCTCCACCTGGGCACGGAGTCGTACGAGGCGAAATGCCGCAGAGGGGCTCGCGTCCGTCCGCTGTGGGCCCTCGCCCCGGGAGTGTCGGTCCGCGGGAGCGCCGTACTCGACCGGGCGACCCGGCTGGCTGCGGCCCTGCCAGCCGGTGAGGCGGCCCGGTTCGTCGAGGCGATAAGGACGAGTCCGCTTTCTTGATACCGGCGGCGACACCCGGCGCCGCCTCGTCGACAAAGCGTTCACCGGAACGCGACGTTCAGCTTTACCGGACGATAATCCGGTTTCCCGCTCGCATACGCGATGCGGCGAGAGACGCCCAGGTCTTCACATCCCTTGCGTCGCGTTTGCATTCTGCATGCACATTTCAAGAACGCCGACCGGATCTCGCCAGCAGCCCGGCATTCTTTGGCCGAAAACATTGCAAGCGGTTGCGCACCGGAAGTATCCGTGATCAGCTTTTGCCGATGCATATCCAGGCTGCTTGGCCGCATGGATATCTGCGGCTGAACGACTGCAACTGTGCGCCGCGAATAACGGGGAACCGCCTTGACACTGCACGAAGATGATATACGGCTGGCCGCACTCCTGGAACGGAACCCAGTCGTACGAATCCCTATCAGCTCCATCCTCCCTGCGGATTCACCTCGCCTGGAGGGCGAACGTGCTGATCACATCCGATTGCTCGTAGAGTCCGATGTGCACTTCCCTCCCATAGTCGTGCACCGGGCCACCATGCGCGTGATCGACGGAATGCACAGATTACGCGCCGCCGCATCGAGAGGCGACAAGTCCATAGACGTCCGCTTCTTCGACGGGGCCGCCGAGGACGCCTTTGTCATCGCAGTCGAGATGAATGTACGGCACGGCTTACCCCTCTCACTTTCCGATCGGAAAGCGGCAGCCGCGCGCATCGTCACGGAGCATCCCGAACTCTCGGACCGCGCCATATCTCCGATCACCGGGCTGTCGGCACGATCGGTGAGAGCCGTGCGGGACCAGCTCACCGACAACAATGAGCGCGAGTCCTCAAGGGTGGGGCGCGACGGCCGGGTCCGCCCGTTGAACAGCGCCAGCGGCCGGGAACTCGCCGCGGCATTGCTGCTCGAAAATCCCGATGCGTCGCTGCGGGAGATAGCCAGGGCCGCGGGCCTGGCTCCGTCCACCGTGATGGACGTACGGGACAGGCTGCGCTACGGACAGGATCCGGTGCCCTCCAGTCAGCGCCGGACGAAGAAGAACGCGGAAACCCCGCAGAAGGCAGTCGCTCCCCATTCGGCCCGGACGGTCATCCCGAAGGACCCCGTGGCGGACTGGACCGCCCTGCAGAAACTCCGCAAGGACCCGTCCCTGCGGTTCAGCGAGATGGGACGCGTCCTGCTGAACTGGCTGAGCAGCCAGCCGGAACGAGAGAACTGGCAGGCCTTGCTCAGCAACATCCCGCCCCATTGCGTGGAGAGCGTCCTCCAGGTCGCGCAGGCGAACGCACGGGCATGGGAGGAATTCACCGAAGAACTGAAAGGAGCCCGCGGCGAGAGCCACGCGGCAATCGGTTAGCGAGCAAGGGGGCAGCGCATTGCCGGTACGATTTCGCCCCCGTCGCAAGCGTCCCGGATGTCCCGGGACCGAACTCGAAACAGGCACACACCTGGGGTCCGACTCCGAAGAGTCGGACCCCAGGTGAACTACTGCCTCCGCCGGATCAGCGAGAGCGGAGCGGCATCATCCGCTACACATTGAACCGAAATCCGTAGTACAGGGCTCCCACCTGCGGAAACGCTGGTTTTGCAGGGGTCATCCCAGCACCATCCCAGCACGGGCGTTCTATCCCAGCACCATGTAGGCCAGACGCCCCTCGTACGCCTACGCAGCTCGGGTGCCGGCGCTCCAGCTCGCCTCCTTCGCCGGCAGGAACGTCGCGTCCGGGGATGCGGGTCGCATGGCGTGCTGTAGGACTTCCCGGCAGCGATCCCACGCGCTGGGCAGCAGATGCCCGTAGATATCGACCGTGGTCTTGACCGAGCGGTGGCCCAGCCAGCGCGACACCTCGTGGATCGGCACACCGTTGGCTAGGGCGGTGGAGGCGAAGAAGTGCCGCAGGCTACGAGGCGTGTACTTGGCATTGCCGTCCAGATCGACCAGGCCGGCCGAGAGACATGCCTTCTTGAACTGGTAGCCGTAGGAGGAGATGGACGGCATCGCGCCAACGCCAGGCGGACGCGGAGCAAAGTAGGTCTCGAGCCGAATCCGCTTGCCTTTCTGACCGGTGAAGACCACGGGAACCGGCTTCCACTTGAGGAGATGAGCGTCGATCTCCTGCTCGACGAACAGGGCGGTTGGCACGTCTCGGCACTCCTTCTCCAGCCGATGCTTGAGGGGAACGAAGGGTGACTGGCAGTCCTCACGGTGCGCCTTGGAGCTGACCTGCCATCGGATCCTGACAAAGCCACGCCGCCTGCACTCGGTGGAGAAGGCCAGGGCTTCGCTGGGGCGCTGGCCTGTGCCGGACTGCAGGTAAACGGTGAGCCGGAACTGTGGTGCGATGTGCTCCGCGATCAGATCCACCTCGACTGGCGTCGGAACTTCGTCCTCGTCCACCGCCACAGCATCCCTACGGGATATCCGGGTGCCCCGGGCAGGGTTCTCCGTGATGCGCTTGTCGACGACGGCCGCCTCCATGATGGCGGCCACCATCACCATGCGGTCGTTCACTGTCGATGCAGCCAGCCCTGCACCGCCCCGGTAGATGTCCTTAACGAACCTCTCAAAGTCCCGCCGCGCCAGCCCAGCCAGCGGCTTACGACCAAGGCTCGGCACGAGATGGTTGCGGACGAACCCTTCGTAGTTGCGGCGGGTCGCCTCACCGACGACTCGTCGATCAAGCCACTCCTCAGCCCACACCGACAAGGACATGGCACCGCGCGCGGGGTCGACGCAGACGCGGCCCTTCTTGTCCTTCTCCACACCGGCGGCAAAGGCGTCCGCACCGTCCAGGCCGATCCTCCGCGGAAACGACTTTTCCCGCTGCCGCCCCCACCTGCCACCCGGCTCCCGATACCGCACGGTCCATACGTGGCCGCATCTTGGGCGCATACACGGATAGTTCCGATCGCGGACATCACGCTTACACTTCTGGAAGACGCTCGCCACCTCAGTCCCCGATCTGCAGCCGGACCCAGCACTTGAGATCGTCGCCAGCGCCTCACAACCGGACAAGACGCTTGTCATTAATCCGCCCTTTTCAGCGAACGTGGTCTTTCAGTCCCAGGCCGAGCCAACGGCCTTGCTGGTCTGGCTGTTCTCCCGGACGCCGGGGGCACCACGCCTACGGAGCGCCGGGATGCGCGGGTCAGAAGACGCCAGCCGCCGGACAGCACCGGATCGACGAGGGGCTGCGTCGCCACACCCAATCTGGTTGGTCAAAGCGAGCCCACCGAGCTGGGACTGCCTTGCCCTGAGGGGCCTTCGCAATAGAGGTCGTCGGCTGCGAGTGTCCGGTATGTGATGCCTTCGCAGCTGTTGAGGTCTACGGCGAACCGGCTCTCCGCTTCATCCTCCAGGTAGACACGGACCATGCGTGCGCCACCGCGTTTACGCTGCCTCTCGACGCTATACGTCACATCGGAGATCGCGCGGTTGGCCTCGATGGCGTAGCGTTTCCCGAGCTCGAAGAGCCTGAAGTGGTTCTTGACCCGCGCGATGAGCGTGGCGTCCCAGGATGCCGGCGGGCTGACGAAGAAGCGCAGCCGCACCGTGCCCGAATCGTGGATCGATCGCGCATCCAACCAACCCTCATGGGATACCCGGTCGAGATATGGATGCAGGAGTGTGTTCTCGGCGCTGTCCGGCCGCTTGTTCCCCTTGATCAAATTGCACCGCTCACAGACGGGGACAAGATTGAGCGGATCGACGCACAGCACGGGGAAATGACTCTTTGGCATGAAGTGGTCAAGTTGGCGAACGGTGCCCTGTCTGCACAACGGGCATCGTTCGTTGGGCGGAGCGGCCATCAGCTCGTCACGTATCACCCGCCCCCTGACGGTCTGCATGCCGTTCTCGTAGGCCCAATCCACGAAGGCGTCATCAGCGATCTCGGGGACCTTAAAGCCCTTCGGATCAAGGTCATGCAGATTCCTGGCAGCCGCAGCCTCACGCAGCGCCTGGCCAGCCTTCTGCACAGCGTTGGCCGCGTTGAGCAGCCGCTCACGCCGCTCTTCCGCCTTGGTACGAGCGACACATGCCTGGTAGCTGTCACTCGCCTTCCGCATGGGGACCTTCAAGGGCCACATCAAAGAGGACCATCCGTCTTCTCTGCAAGAAGGATCCGGACCAACCCCTTTGCCTCTCCGCCGAGCTTGCCGTCGAAGTGGGCAACAACCTCTTCATACGTGTCCAGCGCGGCCACCGCTCTGCCAATCTCCGCATAGAAGCCGGACTCCATCACCTCCAGCCCGAATACCTCATGGGTCAGCACACCCACGTTCTCGCCGTACGTCTCAATCAGCGGGCGCTCGGAGCGGCTGCTCTCGCCCTGGCGTATGAGTTTGTAGACGCAGGACTGCGGCACTGTCTGGAGCACGACGGGCGAGTGTGTAGCAACTACTGCAACGCCGTTACGCGCGGACAATAGGCTAGACAGCGCCTGCATGAAGGAAGCAAGCAGCGGTGGATGCAAATGGGCTTCGGGCTCGTCCACTAGCACTAGGGACTGCTCAGCCACGAGATGCACGAGCTGTGTCATGGTCAGTGTCACGATCGCGTGGCCTGAGCTCATTCGCCCGAAGGCAGAGGTCAAGTTCCGCACGTGGGATTCCGTAACTTTCATGCCCGCTCGTATGTCGCGGGCGTAGGCCGCGATGGCGGAGTTCGCAAACTGCGGGTCACGGCTCAACAGCATTATCGCCTCGCGCCAGCGCATGAGGTCGCGCGAGTTGATGACGGCATGGATTCCAGCGTTGAAGGCTGCTTGCAGTCGTTGCTGCTGGGTGCCGGCGGGTAGATCATCGAGCGAGGTGCCTTGGAGGCCAACGTAGGTGTACTTCACCGCTTGGGCATCGCTCTCCTCTACCACTTCGACGAAGGGATCGAAGGCACTGAAGGTGACCGAGACAACGTTCACGAACCGCTCGCCGGTTTCAGAAGCGGACGTCGGGAGCATATCCACGCGGCCGAATTCCGCGCTCCTCTCGGGCCAGACAACCGCAGCGGCAAGGTTCCGCAGCAAGGTCGTCTTGCCAACTCCATTGCGACCGATGAGAACGTGAATATTGCTGGACGGCGTGGAGTCAGGATCGACCTCGAAGTCGAGAGTGCTCTCAGCCCTGTTTCCCGGTGCGGTGTAGCGGAACCGGTACTCGGTCAGCCGGACTCCGCCACGTGCGATCCGGTTGAACTGGGCCCTGACCGTCTGTTCCTGGATCGTCCGCAGTAGTGATGATCGTGTCACTGGGTACTGCATCGCGCTGTCAAGAAGGTCGGGGTTGTAGGCCACGTCAGAGAGCCCGCGAAGGATTTCTTCGCGCCTGTCGTGTCCAAGCTTCTTGATGTTGTCGTAGTAGCGATCACTCTGACCGAGGGAGAAGAGTTCACCCGGTGGCGAGCCATCGTAGACCCCAGCACGGATGGGGCTGGGACCGTCTTCCTGCCCAGCGACGGCGATCTTGACGAAACCCAGGTTCGTCTGCGTCTGCGAGTCCCTGTACCAAAGCGTGTAGCCGGTGCGGAAGCCAAAGTCATCCCAGTCATCGGCTACTAGGACCACAGCCTCGGGGCCTGAGCGCACAGGTGTGTCTTGGGGTAGGACAATGAACTTCACCGGGTCGAGCCTCCGGTTCTGTGGCGGACACCCGCACTACGATCGAACTGAGTCTGGACCCTATCGCCTCGCTCTGACAGAGCGATCACGACGAGATCAGCCCAAGGCCGCGTGCCCGTCTGGCAGCGCACGCCGCCGACCCACGCCGTGATCCTGTTTGCGCTGGTACGTCGTGCGAGGGGCTTCTCCTACCGCTCCCTCAAGCCCACTCCTCTTCTGCAAGTGGGGCGGCATTTAGCTGATCACGAAGGCTCCGCCAATTCGGCATGAACCTCTCCATGAGATTGGTGAAGCGCTCATCGTGGTTGCGTTCCAAGTAGTGCGTCATCTCGTGGACGACGATGTACTCGAGGCAGCCTGGAGGTTTCTTCGCAAGCTCGACGTTGAACCAGATACGCCCGGTCTCACGATTACATGAGCCCCATTTGGTCTTCATCCGCTTGAGATTCCATCGCGGCACCGAAACCTCGAGGACGGCTTCCCACTTGGCAATCAGGCCCGGAAGCACATGTCGAAGCTGCTCCCGATACCAGCGATCCAGCAAGTCCCGCCGCCGTTCAGCCGTTGTGCCGACCGGGACGTATAGCAGCAGTCGTTCACCGTCTAGTTCGAAGTGAGCCCGCCCTGGACGCTCCACAACCTTCATCCTGCGACGAACGCCCCATACATAGTGGGACTCGCCTGTGACCATCTCTCGCGTGGACTGCCGTTCGGCAGATCGAAACTGCTCGCGTTGCTCTTTGATCCACGACAGGCGTTGGATTACAGCAAGTCGCACCTGCTCATCGTCGAGCTGGTGCGGCGCTGCTACACGGACGCGCCCCAGTGGTGGGTAGACACCGATGTGCAGGTTCTTAATGTTCTTGTAGATGATGTCAACATCGATGCCACGGACGGTGAGAGAGGCACTAGCGGTACTCATGACGCGCCTTCAGCAATTCCAGTAGCTCATCAAGTCGGTCGAAATCGGCGGTCAGCGCTTGAATGAGTGCGCGTCTAACCTTCTTCTCCTTCATCGTGTTACCTACCCACGAGTCGGGCTTGCTATGGAGGATAGCGGTGTCCACAACCGCGGCCAATTCCGGTGACGGACCGAAGAAATCAATCAGAGCACGACGAGCCCCATTGTCAGCCCACTCCGGATACTCGGTGTCCGACTCGCCCTTGCCGAGTTTGGACGCGTGTTCCAGGAGCTTCGCGAGATACTCCTTGTAGTCCAGAGCACCCTGCCGCTGTTTTTCGAGTATGGCGTCGAGCAGCTCCGACATCTTGTCGTAGTACTTGGGGTTCATCGGACGCTCGTCGATGATCACCGCGCGCATGTTGTTGGTGATCGTTTCTGCTACCGCTTCCGGGTCCTTCTTGATGCCTGCGGGAAGCTTGTCGAGCGCGCCAGCCCCCATCTCGACGATCAACTGGACCAGCCCGGCTTTCTGGAAGTCAGATACCACCTCGGAGGGGCTAGCGTTGATGTACGTGTCCAGTAGGTGTCGCATGCCGGCCTCGTACTGCTTGAAGTCAACATTCTCACCGGCACCGAGCTTCACCTCTTCACGCACGTTGGCGTAGTGAGCGACCTCTTCCTTGATCGCTGCGGCTTCAGCGTCCTTGTACCTAGCGGCCTTCATTTCGTTGGCGAGGTTGCCGTACGCGCGGGTCACGGCCGCCACAAACTTGTAAAGCCTAACGCGCTTGGGTTCGTTGGCCTTGAGCTGCTCGGCGTTGCCTTGCTCCCGGGCGCAGAAGTACTGCTGGTATTGGAGAGTGTCCTTTGGTGGCTCAACCGGCTCGCAGAGCGCTCGGATGTTCTCCAGAGCCTCATCAAGGTCATCCCGTGCCTTGTCGAGCCGGTCTGGCAACAGCCCCTCGATGTCCTTCTTGTCGTAGCCCTCTAGAGCAGCACCGGTGTAGTCCTTAATTGCGGACTCAAGGGAGTTGAACAAGTCGCGGTAATCGACGATATAGCCGTAGTCCTTGTCTTCGCCGTCGAGGCGGTTGACTCGGCAGATCGCCTGAAACAGGCCGTGGTCCTGCATCTTCTTGTCGATGTACAGGTACGTCGCACTCGGGGCGTCGAAGCCAGTTAGGAGCTTGTCGACGACGATGAGCAGCCGCATCTGAGCCGGGTCATTGATGAAACGTTCCTTGACGTCCCTCTCGAACTGCTCGACCTTGCCCATCGCCTTGTCCGCGGGCTCGTTGAAGTGATCCGCGAGCATCTGCCGGTAGATCTCGTACTGGCGCAAGCGCTCGGTCGCGCCGTGGCCTGAGTCTTCCTTGGCGATGTCACTCGCCTGCGGTGTGTACGACGTGATGATGGCGCACTTACCCTTGAACCCGGCCTGAATGAACAGCTCGTAGAATTTGCACGCCTGGTAGATGCTCTGACTGACGAGCATGGCGTTGCCTCGGCCATCCATCAGCCGCGGCTTGGTCTCCATGTCGAACAGGATGTCGTTGACTATCTCCCGGGCTCGTGGTTCCGAGCTGGCGATCTTCTGCACGGTGCCCCAGCGCTTCTTGAGCTCGGCGCGCGAGAGGTCCGTCATGCCTCGGGTCTTGGCCTCAAACCACTGGTCGACCTTCGCCGGCGAGGTCAGGTCCTGGTCGATGTTGCGAGCCTCGTAGCGCAAGTCGAGCACGACACCATCGGCAACGCCCTCGTTGAACCTATAGGTGTGAATAAAGCTGCCGAACCGCTGGACAGTGGTGTCCTTGTCTTCTTTGAGGAGAGGTGTGCCCGTGAAGCCGATGAACATGGCACCGGGCATAAGCGCCTTCATCGCGTCGTGCATCTTGCCCGACTGCGTACGGTGGGCTTCGTCCACGAAGACGAATAGGTTGCCCTTGGCCTGGAAGCCCTTGGGGACGGTCGCTGTGAGCTCACGAATGAACTCACTCTCAGCTGCATCGCGGGCGGCCTCGTCTTCCGAGCCACGGAACTTGTGAACCAGTGAGCACATCAGCCACTCTTTGCTCGCATTCAAGGAGGCGAGGAGATCAGCGCTGCTGTTGGTCCGGTAGATGGGCTCTTTGGCTCCCTGGAAGACCTTCTGAATCTGATCATCCAGTTCGGTCCGGTCAGTGATCAGCAACACCCGTGGGTTCGTGCCAACTTGAGACTCCCGGATCCACTTAGCCAGCCACACCATAGTCAACGACTTGCCGGAGCCCTGGGTATGCCAGATGATGCCGCCTTCGCGCTTGACGATCCGCTCCTGCGCCGCCTTGACGCCGAAGTACTGGTTGTGCCGACAGGTCTTTTTCTGCCCCGCGTCGAAGACCATGAAGTCGTGAACCAGCTCAAGCAAGCGCGCCTTTGAGCAGAGCTGCGTCAAGGACCGATCGAGGGGGTTGGCGATGTCGGACGGTTCACGCCATGCGAGCCAGTACTTCTCCGGCGTATCGATAACGCTGTAACGCAGCCCCTCCACGTCGTTGCCGGCCATGACGAGCTGCACCGTCGTGAAGAACGAACGGATGAACTCGGGACGCTGGTTCCCGATGCTCTGGCGGATGCCTTCAGAGACGGCGACCTTCGAGCGCTTGAGCTCGATCGTCCCGAAGGCCATGCCGTTGACGTACAGCACGATGTCTGGGCGCTTCGTGTGCTGCCCCAGCACCGTCACTTCTTCGGCCAGCGCGAAGTGGTTGGCTTCGGGGTGCTCCCAATCGACCAGCTTCACCGTCGCCGTCTGCTCGCCAGTACCAGGCTTGACCTTCACCCCGTACCGGAGCAGTCCGTACACATCCCGGTTCGCCTCGTACAGATCGCGGCCACCCCCGAGCGAGGCGTCACTCTTCAGCTTGTCGATCGCCCTGTTAATGAGGTTGTCGCTGTAGCCGCGGGCACGGAGATTTTGAGTAAGCAGCTCCATATCGACGTTGGAGTTTTCCGCACGATGTTCCCAATTGCCGAGGTACTCGTAGCCCAACGAGGCTCGGAACAGCTTGACGACGCGCTCTTGAGTCTTGCGCTCCGTCTGACCGACGTTGCTCATGTCGCGCTCTCCTTAACGGGAAGGCGGGTGCGGCCGGTAAGGAGTTGTTGCATAAAGCCCTGTCTAATCGCTTGCATCTTGAAGAGCAAACGATCAAGCGCTTCAACGTTACGGTCGACTGCGTTAATTACCGCCACAATCCTGCGCTGGTTGGTTTCGTTGGGAACCCAGACAGGAAGGCGTTGAAGCAGTTGTGTATCAAGCACGCCAGTTCCGCTCCCAGCTGACGACACCAAGTCGAGCACACGGGCACTCCGAGCTTGCAGCGCGTACACGAGGTACTCAGGCAGGACACCGGGCTTAGGGATCAGCGCTTTAACATCTTGATTAAAGCTGACCGGCCGAGTTGCCATCCCGATGCGCGTCTCGCGATGCAAGGCCATGCCGCGCACGAGGACCAGAGTTGCACCAGCCGGAGCGAGCTTACTACCTGCTCGTACTCCAGCCACCGTAAGATGTTGATCGGAATCGTGCACACGGGAATGCCTAAGCGTTGCTGCGCTGATCCACGGGATCGTTCCGCCCCAGTAAGCGGGGTTGTTTCGGTTGGGAGTTCCCCCTGACAACCAGGTCGTGACTTCCCCGAGTGGAGCGTCACGTCCGGATGATAGTGAACCTTTCAGGGCGGTCTTGCGAGCTAGAATTTCTTGCAGCATGCCACGCTTGATCGCCTGCTTCTTGGCAATGAGAAGCCTTAGGGACGAAATCAAACGCTCGGCATCCTCAAGCGTGTCGGCGATTGCGCGCTGCTCAGACTTTGACGGAACCGGGATTTCCAGTTTAAGCAGGTCGCGCGTGTACACAGCAGCAACACTCGTTGTACCGGTTGCCAAGTTTCGGATCGATTCGACACTTTCCGCCGAATTTAGCGCGTATCCAAAATACCGCGAATCGCCACAGTACTCAGGCTTGAATTCGAGTTTCAAGATGTTGGAGTTATAGTAAGCGATCGGAAGTTCGTCACGCCAAATAGAAACTTTGCCAACAAGGTCGAGCGTGTTTCTGGTGTTGAAAAGCACGTCACCGTATCGCAAACGATGTGAGGGGTTAACCGTTTCCGAGTCTGGGATGTACTCAATGCGCGACAGATCCATATTGACCCGCGCAATGTTTCCCATCTTGATGAGCGGACGCCTAGACACCGACTCAGTGTTTCGATAGTTTCCGCCCAAGCGCGGTTCGGCAATGATCCCGGTTGCCAACCGAGGCCAAGACGAGTTTTCAGAGGTCATTACACAACCCCCATGTCGGCAAGGTGACGCGCCACCTCAGCCTCAATCTTCGCCAACTCGGCATCGAGAGAATGAACTGTTTCTGCGTAGCGCTTGCCAAGTTCCTTAATCCGCACCACCAACGCGAGCGTCAGCGAGTCAACCACTTGAGCAACGCGGTCCGCGACCGTGGTCTGCCACTTATCTTCAAGCACAAGCTGCTTGATCTCAGACTCGGTAAGATCGCCGTATTTCTTGAGGGTCGCAAGATCCAAAGCGGCCTGGGCCTCCTTAGCGGCCTTCTTGGCGACAGCCTCTTCGTTGTACAGCTTGATCAAGTGCTGAAGGGCCCTGACCTCCTCCGCGTCGACTCCCTCGTGCCGAGCCACTTTCAGTCGCGTCGAAGCAAGCGGCTTGGAGACCTTACCGTCCTCCATCGCCTCAGCGAGCAGGCCGTCCTCGACGGCGTGCTCCTCGATGCACTCCTCGACAACACGGCTTGCCTCTTCGGCTGCCGCGTGCAGTGCATCAACCTTGGTCTGTACGTCCGCGAAATACCGAGCGACGACAAGCGCCGGCGGGACGAGGTCCATCTTGTACTTGGTCGCGTTGCGCCCGGAACCAATGACAAGGTCCGGAGTCTCGGAGAGCTTACGCTCCTTATCCTCGATGGTCTTGCGGGGCTTCGCCGCCTCACACCACCCGTCGTTCATGACGAGGAAGACGTCGTCATGCATGACGCTGTGCCAATAAGTCATGAGCTGCTCGTAGACGTCGTACTCGTCGAGCAGGGAAGTGTTCTTGAACCGGGCCAGCAGATCATCACTGATACCGGCGATCAGATCCTTGGGGACAGTGTCCGGGGTGAGCGCTTGCAATACGGGCCTGTGCACGGCGAACCAGTCGTCAACGTGTCCGCGGATGTCCGTAGCGAACTCCTGAAACTCGTCGGAGTCCAAGACGGCCTGTTGTACCTCAGCAACGCCTACAGCCAGGTCGCTGTAGTCGGGGCGGTTCGGCTTAAAGAGCGTGGCACGAAGGCTCGGGAACGCCTCCCAGTACCGGTTGAGTGCGTCCAGATCGTGGTCTGGGATCCCGCCGTGCAGGTGGGCGCGAAGGTCCTGGATATCCTCCGGCTCCGAGGAGTTGATGTACCGCGGGATGTTGAGATTGTAGTCATTCTTCGGGTCGGCGATCTCGTGGAGCGGAACCATGCGCGAATAGCGCTCAATCTTGGTCTGCTTGTTGAAGACGTCGACGATCTTATGAATGTCCTGGCTCCGGAGGCGGTTCTTGTTGCCGTCCTTCAAGAAACCTCGGGAAGCGTCGATCATGAAGACGCCCGTTCGCGCCTGAGCGTTCCCCTTGTCAAGAACGATGATGCAGGCCGGAATGCCAGTGCCGTAGAAGAGGTTCGCGGGTAGACCGATGATGCCCTTAATGTAGCCACGACGCAGGAGCTCTTTGCGAATTGCGCCCTCTACGTGACCGCGGAATAGTACACCGTGCGGCAAGATGACTGCGGCCTTGCCATTACTCTTGAGAGACTTGAGGATGTGAAGGAGGAAAGCGTAGTCGCCGTTCTTCTCCGGCGGCCGGCCAAACTCGAAGCGACCGTACTCGTTCTCCAGACCGTTACTCCACGACTTGATGGAGAATGGCGGATTGGCAACGGCGAAGTCGAAGGTCTGTAGCCGTGCACCATGGGTGAACTGTGGGCTGGTGATCGTGTCGCCCCTACGGATGTCACGATCCTCGTAGCCGTGCAGGATCATGTTCATCTGGGCCAGCGCCCAGGTGGCGTTGTCCTTCTCCTGGCCGTAGATAGTGAGGCCACGTGGAGCCTCATCAGCGACCTTTAGGAGCAACGAGCCAGACCCGCACGTAGGGTCGTAGACCGTGTGGTCCTGCGGGGTGCCCGCTCCGATGCCGACGACCTTGGCGAGTACTCGCGAGACCTCGGCCGGGGTGTAGAACTGCCCCTTCGACTTGCCCGATTCCGTTGCGAAGTGCCGCATTAGATACTCGTAGGCGTCGCCGAGCAGGTCGTCGCCCTCAGCGCGGCTACCTCGGAAGTCGAGATCAGCGAAGATCGCCACGAGCTTGGAGAGGCGATCCTGCATCTCCTTGTCCTTGCCGAGCTTCTCCTCATCGTTGAAGTCGGCCAGGTCGATGACCTTCTCAAGTCCGTTGGCCTCGGCGAGCTTGCCGATGATCTTGTTGATCTTGTCGCCGATCTCCTTGTCGCCCTTGAGGGCAACCATGTCGTCGAAGGACCCGCCGTCGGGTACGTCGATCAAGGAGTTCGGATCGGACTTGGCCTTGTCCGTCACGTACTTCACGAACAACAGCGTCAGGATGTAGTCCTTGTACTGGCTGGCATCCATGCCGCCACGCAGCTCGTCGCAGCTCCGCCACAGGGAGCTGTACAGGTCAGACTTCTTGAGGGCCACTAGCACGCCACCCCCTTGCCAGCGCCGAGCCCAGAGCCTGACCGCGAACCCGCGGTGAGGTGTACGTGCGACCTGTCCATTCTTCGGCGCCCATCCTTCGTATGTCAGTGCGCGACAGCTTTGCCACTAGCGGCACAGCCCAAGCTAAGTGCCCCAACGATAGCGCCGGGTTCTTGCGCAGGATGCCGTTAGTCCGCGGCACTCAAGGACCCAGTCCGTATCACATGCACTGAGTCGGACGGGGCGCCTTCACAGACATCAGGGTGTGGTGGTCAGCCCGCGATCGAGGGGCGAAGGTCACAGTGCGAGTAGTGGCCCGGCTGGGCCAGGCGGCCGTGCTCCCGCCGCGAGGTGCAACTCCTCATGTTCCGCGCTACTCAAGCCCCAGCGTCCGCCTGCATCAACCTCGGCCTGGCCACTCCACCGTCGTACGGCACTGTTGAGGAGGTGGGGGGAACCCGAGGCCGAGTCGACACAGCATCTGCATAGCTCTGCGAGCTCGGCCTTGGAGCTGCAAAGGACAATGTCAGCACGGGACAGCACCCCGAGGGTGGTCACAGGTGCCGACAGGTGGTCCGATCCGGCCCTCCGGGGCGGCATCCAGCACCAAAGCACCGTCCGACCTTCGATGGAGCCGCAAAGGGGGCCCGTCTTGGATTGACGGACCCCTCTTGACCTGCGGCTTTACAGGACGAGTAATTTAGTTGAAGCTTCAATTAAACATTGAACCGAAACTCCACAACATCCCCATCCCGCATCACATACTCCTTCCCCTCCATACGCGCCTTCCCCGCCGAGCGTGCCTCCGCGACCGAGCCGGTTTCCACCAGGTCGGTGAAGGAGATGACCTCGGCCTTGATGAAGCCCTTCTGGAAGTCGGTGTGGATGACTCCGGCGGCTTCGGGGGCCGTGGCGCCCTTCTTGATGGTCCAGGCGCGGGATTCCTTGGGGCCGGCGGTCAGGTAGGTCTGGAGGCCGAGGGTGCGGAAGCCGACGTGGGCGAGGGTGGCGAGGCCGGGTTCCTCCTGGCCTACGGACTGGAGGAGTTCGAGGGCCTCGTCCTCGTCGAGTTCGGCGAGGTCGGCCTCCAGCTTGGCGTTGAGGAAGATGGCCTCGGCGGGGGCGACCAGGGCGCGCTGCTGGTTCTTGAAGTCCTCGTCGGTCAGCTCGTCCTCGTCGACGTTGAAGACGTAGAGGAAGGGCTTGGTGGTGAGCAGGTGGAGGTCGTGCAGGAGCTCCTCGTTGCCGGAGCCCTGGACGATGCCCGCGGAGAAGAGGGTGTCGCCCTTCTCCAGGATCTCCTTGGCCTCCTCGACCGCCTTGACCTTGGGAGCCACGTCCTTCTTGATCCGGGACTCCTTCTGGAGGCGCGGCAGGACCTTCTCGATGGTCTGGAGGTCGGCGAGGATCAGCTCGGTGTTGATCGTCTCGATGTCGTCCTTGGGCGAGACCTTGCCGTCGACGTGGACGACGTTCTCGTCCTGGAAGGCGCGGATGACCTGGCAGATCGCGTCGGACTCGCGGATGTTCGCGAGGAACTTGTTGCCCAGGCCCTCGCCCTCGCTCGCGCCGCGCACGATGCCCGCGATGTCCACGAAGTCGACCGTGGCGGGCAGCACCCGCTGCGAGGAGAAGATCTCGGCGAGCCGGGTGAGGCGGGGGTCCGGTACGCCGACGACGCCGACGTTGGGCTCGATCGTGGCGAACGGGTAGTTGGCCGCGAGCACGTCGTTCTTGGTCAGGGCGTTGAACAGGGTCGACTTGCCGACATTGGGCAGACCGACGATTCCGATCGTGAGCGACACGTTGCGACTTCCCGTACGTCAGGGCTGGTAAGCGAACTGGCTTTGCCGAGGGACCCGGGGTGAGCGCACGCACGGGCCGGTCGCCCAGTCTACGGCGTACGGGACCCGGCGCCCGAAGGCCTCTCGCGCCCCGTCGGCGGTCCGCGCCCCGGCGCGTACTCCCGTCCCACACCACCCCCGCAGGCTCTCCACTTCGCGGAGGACATCGGGATGCTTGGCCAAGACAGGTCAAAGCGCGTGTCCCAGCGGCCGCCCGGCACATGATCGGATCTACGTTGGTCCGGTGGAGCAACCGAGGACCCGTCCCCCCCAGAGCCGTCAGCGCCGGACCGCGCCCCTGCCACCGCAGGGCGGCCCGCGCCGCACCGCACCGGCCCCGGTCCGACGGCCGCAGGCGCCGGGCGCACCGGCCGCGCGTACCCCCCGCCGCCCGGGACCGGAGCGGGGCCCGCGGTCCGGGCATGATCCACGGCCCGGCCGCGGCGCCGGTGCCGGTCTCGCGGCGCGGATCCGGCAGCTGCCCAACCCCCGGCTGACCGGGCTGGGCAGCGGGCTGTTCTGTGCCGCCGCGATGTTCCTCGTCGCCGGTCTGGACCGGCTGCTGTTCGGCTCCTCGCTGACGGTGTACGGATTCTTCTTCCTGCCGGTGAGCGCGCTGACCGCGCTGTGGGTGCGCAATGCCGACCTGGTGCTGGCGCCCGTCGTCGTACCGATCGCCTTCGCGGTCGGCGTCTTCCCCGTCGCGGACACCGAGGGCGGGATCGGCGGCCTGCTGATGGGCCTGTTCACCGCGCTCGCCCTGCACGCGGGCTGGCTCTACGGCGGCACCCTCATCGCCGGTCTGATCGTCTCCGTACGCAAGATCCGCCTGATGGCCCGCCGCGCGGCCGCCCGCCGCGGCCGCCCGCCGCAGCCGCCGGGGGGCCAGGGGACCCGCCGACCGCGCCCACCGGCCCAGGGCGGACCCAAGGGCGGATCCGGCGGTGGCCCCAACGGCAGCCCCCAGGCCGGACGGCGCCCGGCCCGCCCGACGCGCGCCTGAGCGACCTCCCCGCGCCTGAGCGCCTGAGCGATCAAGCCCCAGAACCCGGGTTCCCAGTCCTCCGAGCCCCGCACGTAAGAAGGGCGCCGCCTCCCCGGCGGCGCCCTTCCTCGTTCTCGTACCGGCGGCCCTACTTCCCGCCGTACGTCCCGTGCGCCCGCATCGCCGCGCCGACGATGCCCGCGTTGTTGCGGAGTTGGGCGGGGGCGATCTCGGCCTTGACGTGATTGATCAGGGGCACGAACTTGTCGGCCTTGCGGCTCACTCCGCCGCCGAGGATGAAGAGTTCGGGGGAGAACAGCATCTCCACGTGGAGCAGGTACTTCTGGAGCCGGTGTGCCCAGTGCTCCCAGCTGAGGTCGTTGTCGTCCTTGGCCTTGGTGGAGGCGTGCTTCTCGGCGTCGTGGCCGTGGAGTTCGAGATGGCCGAGTTCGGTGTTGGGGACCAGGGTGCCGTCGACGAAGAGCGCGCTGCCGATGCCGGTGCCGAGGGTCAGCACGAGGACCGTGCCCTTGCGTCCGCGGCCCGCGCCGAACTGCATCTCGGCGACTCCGGCGGCGTCGGCGTCGTTCAGGACCACCACTTCTGCACCGCCGAGGCGCTCGCTGAGCAGGCTCCGGGCGTCCACGTCGAGCCAGCTCTTGTCGACATTGGCGGCGGTGCGGATGGTCGAGCCGTCGGTCACCACGCCGGGGAAGGTGACGCCGACCGGCCCGTCCCAGTCGAAGTGGCGCACGACCTGTTCGACACCCTCGCTGACGCCCTCGGGGGTCGCGGGATGCGGGGTCAGCACCTTGAAGCGGTCGGCCGCAAGCTCGCCCCGGTCCAGGTCCACGGGTGCGCCCTTGATCCCGGAACCGCCGATGTCCACGCCGAAGATCTCCATGGCGCTACGGTAAAGCCTGCCGCGCGCCGCCAGGGCCCGTGCGCCCCGGCCCTTCACCCCTGCTTCACCCCTGCGGTCCGCCGGGGGCGCCGCGGGAGGGGCGCGCCTTCGCGGGCACGCCCCGGCCCGGCACTACTCGCTCTTCGACTGCCCCTCAGCGGAGCCGCCCCCGACGAGGGCGGCGGCCTCGGCGCGCAGATCGCGGCGGAGTTCCTTGGGGAGGGAGAAGTGGATGGACTCGTCGGCCGTCTTCACGATCTCGACGTCCTCGAAGCCGCGGGCGGCCAGCCACTCCAGTACGCCCTCGACGAGCACCTCGGGCACCGAGGCCCCGGAGGTGACACCGACCGTACGCACGTCCTCCGTCAGCCAGCTCTCGTCGATCTCCTCGGCGAAGTCGACGAGATAGGCCTCGCGGGCGCCGGCGAGCTTGGCGACCTCCACCAGGCGCACGGAGTTGGAGGAGTTGCGCGAGCCGACCACGATGACCAGATCGGCGTCGGCGCCCATCTCCTTCACGGCGAGCTGGCGGTTCTGGGTGGCGTAGCAGATGTCGTCGCTGGGCGGCGAGATGAGCTGGGGGAACTTCTCCTTGAGGGCGTCGACGGTCTCCATGGTCTCGTCGACCGAGAGCGTGGTCTGGGAGAGCCAGACCACCTTGGACTCGTCGCGGACCTCGACCTGGGCGACGTCCTCGGGGCCGTCCACGAGCGTGATGTGCTCGGGGGCCTCGCCGGAGGTGCCGATGACCTCCTCGTGGCCCTCGTGCCCGATGAGGAGGATGTCGTAGTCCTCCTTGGCGAAGCGGACGGCTTCCTTGTGGACCTTGGTGACCAGCGGGCAGGTGGCGTCGATGGTGGCGAGCCTGCGCCCGGCGGCCTCCTCGTGGACGACCGGGGCCACGCCGTGCGCGGAGAACATCACGATCGAGCCCTCCGGCACCTCCTCCGTCTTCTCGACGAAGATCGCGCCCTTGCGTTCGAGGGTCTGGACGACGTACTTGTTGTGGACGATCTCGTGCCGTACGTAGACCGGGGCGCCGTACTGTTCGAGGGCCTTCTCCACGGCGATCACCGCGCGGTCCACGCCCGCGCAGTAGCCCCGGGGCGCGGCCAGCAGGACCCGCTTGCCGGCAGGGGCGGAGTCGGCGTCGGACGGACCGGCCGCACTGGCAGGGGAAGCAGTCATGGCACCCATCGTAGGGCGTCGCCCCGCGGTCCCGGAGCCCCTGTGGAAAACCTCGGGACCAGGGGTGCGGTGCTCTCCTGTGGACAGTCCCGGTTTGTCGGTGGCGGCCGATACGCTCGGCGCATGGCTGTGAACACCTCGGCTCAGGCGCCGCTGCCCGTCGGTCAGGTCTCGCGCCTGATCGGCGGCTGGATCGACCGGCTGGGCGCGATCTGGGTGGAGGGGCAGATCACCCAGCTCTCCCGGCGCCCCGGCGCGGGCGTCGTCTTCCTGACGCTGCGCGATCCCTCGCAGGACATCTCGGTGAGCGTGACGTGCTACCGCCAGGTCTTCGAGGCGGTCGCCGATGTCGTCACCGAGGGCGCCCGGGTCGTGGTGTTCGCCAAGCCCGAGTGGTACGCGCCGCGCGGCCAGCTCTCCCTGCGGGCCACCGAGATACGGCCGGTCGGGGTCGGCGAACTCCTCGCGCGCCTGGAGCGGTTGAAGAAGGCCCTGGCGGGCGAGGGGCTCTTCGCGGCCGAGCGCAAGCGGCCGCTGCCCTTTCTGCCGCAGCTCGTCGGCCTGGTCTGCGGCCGCGCCTCGGCGGCCGAGCGCGATGTCCTGGAGAACGCCCGGCACCGCTGGCCCGCCGTCCGCTTCGAGGTGCGCAATGTCGCGGTGCAGGGGGTGCACGCGGTGCCCCAGGTGGTCCAGGCCGTCAAGGAGCTGGACGGGCACCGGGACGTCGATGTGATCATCGTGGCGCGCGGCGGCGGCAGCGTGGAGGACCTGCTGCCCTTCTCCGACGAGCAGTTGGTGCGCACGGTCGCCGACTGCCGTACGCCGGTGGTCTCCGCGATCGGGCACGAACCGGACAATCCCCTCCTCGACCATGTCGCGGACCTGCGCGCCTCCACCCCGACCGACGCCGCGAAGAAGGTGGTGCCGGACGTCGGCGAGGAGTACGAGCGGGTGCGGCTGC
The DNA here is from genome assembly GCF_025643355.1 of Streptomyces sp. SCSIO ZS0520. Lineage (NCBI taxonomy): Bacteria > Bacillati > Actinomycetota > Actinomycetes > Kitasatosporales > Streptomycetaceae > Streptomyces > Streptomyces sp. SCSIO ZS0520. The sequence goes on from NZ_CP092644.1 coordinate 2,596,857, forward strand.
TCCAGGACCGGGCGCTGCGCTGCCTGGAGTCCTTCCTGGAGCGCGAGGAGCGGGGGCTGGCCCACGCCCTCGCCCGGCCGGTCCTGCAGGACCCGCACCGCATGATCGACGACCGCGCCGAGCAGGTGGGCGCCCTGGCCGACCGCGCCCGCCGCACCCTCGGCCACCTCCTGGACCGCGCCTCCTCCGAGCTGACGCACACCCGCGCCCGGGTGGTCGCCCTCTCCCCCGCCGCCACCCTGCGCCGGGGGTACGCGGTCCTGCAGACCGCGGACGGCACCGTGGTGCGGGAGCCCGCGGACGCCCCCGAGGGCGGGCCGCTCCGGGCGCGGGTCGCCGGGGGCGAGTTCGGGGTGGTGCGGGTGGAGGAGTAGCCCCGCCCGCACCCCACCACGCACACCGGGGGCTGTCGTGGACAGCGCACCACCGGCCGCGGCCACCGCACCCGGCGGCCCGCCGCACCGTACGAGAACAAGGCAGAGGAATGGCAGAGGAATGACCAGCGAGACACCGACCGAGCAGGGCACGGCCGCCGCCGAGGCCCTCGGCTACGAGCAGGCGCGCGACGAACTGGTCGACGTGGTACGCCGGTTGGAGGCCGGCGGCTCCAGCCTGGAGGAGTCCCTCGCGCTGTGGGAGCGCGGCGAGGAGCTGGCCCGGGTCTGCCGCCGCTGGCTGGACGGCGCCCGCGCCCGCCTCGACGCCGCCCTCGCGGCCGAGGACGCAGAGGAGGGGGAAGAAGGAGAAGAGGGCGAGGGGTCCTCGGCGGCCACCGGGGACGAGGAGGAATAGCGGAGTGGAGGAGTAGCGGAGTGGCTGCCTGCGGGCTGACCGCCCGGGTGGCACCCGGCCCGGCGGCTGCTGTGAAGTCGATCACGGCAACCCGGCTTTTGTTGAAACTTCAACCTACCTCTCGTACGGTGGGCCCCACGGCGCCGAACTGCCGCCTCCCTCGACGAAAAGGCTGACCATGTCCCTCGTTCTCGACCCCGCCGCCCAGGACCTGCTGTTCCGCGAGGCCCGCACCGCGAACACCTTCACCGACGAGCCGGTGACCGAGGAGCAGGTCCAGGCGATCTACGAACTGGTCAAGTACGGGCCCACCGCCTTCAACCAGTCCCCGCTGCGGGTGACCCTGGTCCGCTCCGCGGAGGCCCGGGAGCGCCTGGTGCCCCACATGTCGGAGGGCAACCGGCCCAAGACCAGCACCGCGCCGCTGGTCGCGATCCTCTCCGCGGACAACGAGTTCCACGAGGAGCTGCCCACGCTGTTCCCGCACTTCCCGCAGGCCAAGGACGCCTTCTTCAGCCGGCGTGAGACCCGTGAGGCCTCCGCCGGATTCAACGCCGCGCTGCAGGCCGCGTACTTCATCATCGGCGTGCGCGCCGCCGGTCTCGCCGCGGGACCGATGTCCGGCTTCGACCCCGAGGGCGTCCGCAAGGAGTTCCTCGACGACGACCACACCCCGCTGGTCGTCGTCAACATCGGCAAGCCGGGCGAGGACGCCTGGTTCCCGCGTTCGCCGCGCCTCTCCTTCGAGGACGTCGTCAAGACCGTCTGAGCACCGCCGCGCACCTCCCGTACGCGGGCGCACCCGTACCCCGTACCCCGTACGCAGACGAAGGGCCTCCGCCCGGCAGCAGCGCCGGACGGAGGCCCTTTCCGTGTCTTCGACGGCCCGTTCCATGTCTTCGACGGCCCGCTCAGAAGCCGTGAGGGAGCCCTGGGCAGGAGAAGCCCTGGCGAGGAACCGTCCCCGAGAACCCCCGGGGCCCCCTCCTCAGGACCGCTTGAGGCGCTCCGCCACATGTGTCAGCTCGGAGCGGGAGGCGGGGCCGGTGACGACCGTGGTCACGCCCTTCTCCTTCAGGACGAGGGCGTCGTAGTCCGAGCCGTCGTAGCGGCGCCAGCGGTCGCCGCCGATCTCCTGCGTGAGCTTTGTCTCGTCGGCCCCGCGGGTGACCCGGTCGATGAAGCGGGAGGGCCGCTCGGTGGACTGCTCCACCGCGACGTACGTCCGGTCCGGGCCGTGGAAGCCGAGGTGCCAGGCCTTGAAGGCGGCCCCGTCGAAGCGCACCGAGGTCGCCGCCCAGCCCTTGCCGAGGCCCTCCGGCGCGGCCACCGGATAACCGGCGGCACGGCGGGCGGTGGTGAGTTCCACCTGGTAGTCGACCTTCTGCGGGGGCTTCTCGGTGTCGTCGTGCGGGAGGACGAAATAGATCACTGCCGCGAAAGCGCCGATGGCGGCCAGCGACAACACCATGTCGCGGACCGTCTGCCTTCCTCTCATACCTGCCACCCGCCCATGGTCTCAGGTCCCCGCGACCGCCCCGCGACCGCCCCTGACGTGCACGCCCGCGCCCCGGCATGGCGGGCCGCTCATGCGAAGGGCGCACTGCTCATTCTGGCGGGGTGCCGTTAGAGTCATGAACGCATCCGTCCGCTTCCGGCCCCGCCCGCGCCGTGCTCCCCGCCGCCCTCGGGCGCGCAGCTCTTCTTCTCGAATTTCAGAAAGGTGCGCTTGATGACCGAGCATCATCTGCCGTCCGAACTCGAGGTCTCCCCCGAGGCGCCCGACCGCAACCTCGCGCTCGAACTGGTCCGCGTCACCGAGGCGGCGGCCATGGCAGCGGGCCGCTGGGTCGGCCGCGGCGACAAGAACGGCGCCGACGGCGCGGCGGTACGGGCCATGCGCACCCTCGTCTCCACCGTGTCGATGAACGGTGTCGTCGTCATCGGCGAGGGCGAGAAGGACGAGGCGCCGATGCTCTACAACGGCGAGCAGATCGGCGACGGCACCGGCGCGGAGGTCGACATCGCCGTCGACCCGATCGACGGCACCACCCTCACCGCCAAGGGCATGTCCAACGCCATCGCGGTCCTGGCCGCCGCCGACCGCGGCACCATGTTCGACCCCTCGGCGGTCTTCTACATGGACAAGCTGGTCACCGGGCCCGAGGCCGCCGACTTCGTCGACATCAACGCCCCGGTCGCCGCGAACATCCGCCGGGTCGCCAAGGCGAAGAACTCCACCCCCGAGGACGTCACCGTCGTCATCCTGGACCGCCCCCGCCACGAGGGCATCGTCCGGGAGATCCGGGAGGCCGGGGCCCGGATCAAGTTCATCTCCGACGGCGATGTGGCCGGTTCGGTGATGGCGGTGCGCGAGGGCACCGGCGTGGACATGCTGATGGGCATCGGCGGCACCCCCGAGGGGATCATCTCGGCCTGCGCGATCAAGTGCCTCGGCGGCACCCTGCAGGGCAAGCTCTGGCCCAAGGACGAGGCCGAGAAGCAGCGCGCCCTGGACGCCGGGCACGACCTCGACCGGGTGCTGACCACCGACGACCTGGTCTGGGGCGACAACGTCTTCTTCGTCGCCACCGGCATCACCGACGGCGAACTGCTGCGCGGCGTGCGCTACCGCGCGGAGACCGCCACCACCCAGTCCCTGGTGATGCGTTCGCGCTCGGGCACCATCCGCCAGATCGACTCCACGCACCGCCTGAAGAAGCTCCGCGCCTACAGCGCCATCGACTTCGACCGCGCCAAGTAGACCGCCGCGCACGGCACTTGGACCGCGCGGACCGGAGAGCGGGAAGCCGCCGCGGGGCGCCTCTCACCAGGAGGGGCGCCCCTCGGCGTACGCGGCAGGGGCACGGCAGCCATCGGCAGAGGCACCCGCGGACGGCACGCGTGCACGGCGGTGCGTACGTACACCGAGACGTACGTACGCGAAGTGGCCCAGCGGGCCCCGGAGTTCAGCCCGTGGCGGGAGTTCAGCCCGCGGCGGCTATGCGGCCGGTGGCGCGGGCCTTCTGGAGTTCGAGGTCGCGACGGCGGCGGCGGGCGAGGACCACGCGGCGCTCGGCGGCCGTCAACCCGCCCCAGACGCCGTACGGTTCGGGCTGGACGAGCGCGTGTTCGCGGCACTCGATCATCACCGGGCAGCGTGCGCAGACCCGCTTGGCGGCCTCCTCGCGGGAGAGCCGGGCGGCCGTGGGCTCCTTGGACGGGGCGAAGAAGAGACCGGCCTCGTCACGGCGGCAGACCGCGTCCGAGTGCCAGGGCGCGTCCTGGTCGCGCTCGCGCACTGGCACCCGCTGGGGCCGAACGGCAGCGACCTGCAGGGGCTGATGCGGCGGTTGCGGCACGGTCTACTCCTGACGACAGCTTCGCGGCGAGTGACGATGCAGCAAGGAATACCCGCCCTGCGCGCCGCTAAGCACGCGCCCAGGAACCACCGGAGGGGACCGCGCCTTTACGGCCAGGGTCCTCTACTTCCTTCCGGCGGGCGGGAGTTGGGGCCGTTTGCGGTCGCCGGGCCGCGTCCTGCCGACCCTCGTGGCAGCGAGCCCGGCGAGCGGCCCGCGACCCCGGCGAGCGGGACCGCCGTACCGCGGGAAACCCCAGGTCAGTGGCCGAAGTGCGAGCCGTGCCCCTTGCCGCGCAGCTTGCGCTGGAGGTTGCTGATGAGCTTGCCGCGCTTGGCCTTGGCGTCGATGTTCCCGAGGACGGCGACGCCCTCGACGTAGACGACGGGCGCTTCCGGTTCGGCGGAATCCAGGGTGTCGACCTCGAAGTTGCCGAGTACGCCGCCGCCGCTGCCGCGCAGCGAGACATTCTCCGGGACCCGCACCTCGACGCTGCCGAAGACCGAGACCGCCTTGATCACCACCTGCGGGTACTCGAAGACCGCCTGGCTCAGGTCGATCTCCACGCTGCCGAAGACCGCGTAGGCGTGGGTCCTGCGGCCGACCCGCCAGCGCCCCTTGCGCACCGAGGCGCTGAACACCGCGACCAGGTTCTCGTCCGGCTCCGCCGGGATGGTGCCGGGGACGGGCCGCCCGGGCACCGCCAGCTGCGGCCCCCCGCGGTGCGCGCCCGGCAGATCGCGCACCAGCGGCTCCAACTCGCCCTGGGTCTTGGCCCGGTAGACGGAGTCGATCCGCTCGGAGTGCTCCTCGGGGGTGAGCCGGCCCTCGGCCAGCGCCTCTCTGAGGATGTCGGCGATACGGTCACGGTCGGCGTCCGAGGCGCGCAGCGGCGGCTCCCCGGGCTCGGCGAACGGCGCCCGCGAGGGCACCTCCACCGACTGCCCCGAGGTCTGCTCCGAGGGCTGCCCCGACGGCTGGGGGCGCTTTTCGAGGTCCACGGATCCACCCTACCGAACGCGATAGATCGCGACTAGGGCATCCGGTCCCGCCGTGCCGCGCCTTCCCGCCCGGCCCGGCAGGGTCCCGGCCGCCGCCGGATCGGGCCCCTCCCGCCGGGCCGCTGAGCCTTACCTCACAGGAGCGGCGGCCCCGGCAGGTTCTACTCTGGTGGGCGCTGCCCAGGGAGGCCAGCGATGTCTGCCGAGTGAGGAAAAGCCGCATCATGCCGGAGTTCGCGTACACCGATCTGCTGCCGACCGGGGAGGACACGACCCCCTACCGTCTGGTGACCGCGCAGGGCGTGAGCACCTTCGAGGCGGACGGGCGCACCTTCCTCAAGGTCGAGCCCGAGGCGCTGCGCACGCTCGCCGAAGAGGCGATCCACGACATCCAGCACTACCTCCGCCCCGCCCACCTCGCCCAGCTGCGCCGCATCATCGACGACCCGGAGGCCTCCTCGAACGACAAGTTCGTGGCCCTGGACCTGCTGAAGAACGCGAACATCGCTGCCGCGGGCGTCCTGCCGATGTGCCAGGACACCGGCACCGCGATCGTGATGGGCAAGCGCGGCCAGCAGGTCCTCACCGAGGGCGGCGACGAGGCGGCCCTCTCGCGCGGCATCCACGACGCGTACCAGAACCTCAATCTGCGCTACTCGCAGATGGCCCCGCTGACCATGTGGGAGGAGAAGAACACCGGCTCCAACCTCCCCGCGCAGATCGAGCTGTACGCGACCGACGGCGGCGCCTACAAGTTCCTCTTCATGGCCAAGGGCGGCGGCAGCGCCAACAAGTCCTTCCTCTACCAGGAGACCAAGGCGGTCCTCAACGAGGCCTCCATGATGAAGTTCCTGGAGGAGAAGATCCGCTCGCTGGGCACGGCCGCCTGCCCGCCGTACCACCTCGCCATCGTGGTCGGCGGCACCTCCGCCGAGTACGCGCTCAAGACCGCCAAGTACGCCTCCGCGCACTACCTCGACGAGATCCCGGCCGAGGGCTCCGCGCTCGGCCACGGCTTCCGGGACAAGGACCTGGAGGAGAAGGTCTTCGAGCTGACGCAGAAGATCGGCATCGGCGCGCAGTTCGGCGGCAAGTACTTCTGCCACGACGTCCGGGTGGTCCGCCTGCCCCGGCACGGCGCCTCCTGCCCGGTCGCGATCGCGGTCTCCTGCTCCGCCGACCGGCAGGCCGTCGCGAAGATCACCGCCGAGGGCGTCTTCCTGGAGCAGCTGGAGACCGACCCGGCGCGCTTCCTGCCCGACACCACCGACGAGCACCTCTCGGCCGACGAGGACGACGTGGTCCGCGTCGACCTCGGCCGCCCCATGGACGAGATCCTCGCCGAGCTGACCAAGTACCCCGTCAAGACCCGCCTCTCGCTGACCGGCCCGCTGGTGGTGGCCCGCGACATCGCGCACGCCAAGATCAAGGAGCGCCTGGACGCGGGCGAGGAGATGCCCCAGTACCTCAAGGACCACCCGGTCTACTACGCGGGCCCGGCCAAGACCCCCGAGGGCTACGCCTCCGGCTCCTTCGGCCCGACCACGGCCGGGCGGATGGACTCCTACGTGGCGCAGTTCCAGGCCGCCGGCGGCTCCAAGGTCATGCTCGCCAAGGGCAACCGCTCCCGACAGGTCACCGAGGCCTGCGACACCCACGGCGGCTTCTACCTCGGCTCCATCGGCGGCCCGGCGGCGCGCCTCGCCCAGGACTGCATCAAGAAGGTCGAGGTCGTCGAGTACGAGGAACTCGGCATGGAGGCCGTCTGGAAGATCGAGGTCGAGGACTTCCCCGCGTTCATCGTCGTCGACGACAAGGGCAACGACTTCTTCCAGGCCCCGGCGGAGTCACCGACGATCTTGAGCATTCCGGTGCGGCAGGGGGCCTGAGGCGGAGCAGGTTCCGTACCCGGGGGGCGGGGGGCGGCGGATCTCAGGAATCGTCCGGATCCCCGCCCGTCCGATCCATGAAATCGGACGCCACGAACATCCCCGAAAACGCGTCGGTCTTGGCGGGATCGCGCACATCGACGCGGTAGATTCCGTCGTCCCGCAACGTCACCAGGGCGGAACCCTCTCCCGCGTGCCGTGCACGGAACTCTTCCACGCGTGCCCGCTGGTCCACGGAAAGGCTGTTCAGCGGCACCGGCTTCGCCCCGTCGACCAGGTATTCGCAGATCTCGTCCCGGAAGTTCGAAGCCAGCCTGCACCAGGACTCGTCGGCGAAAGCGATCTGCATATCGCAGCGAGTGGCGCGGTAGTCGTCTCCCACGAAGGCACTGAAATCCTTGCGTCGTACCGACGACACCTCATCGCGATCGACTTGCCAGAGCACCTCGTCGTGAATCTCGTCCGCATGCGGAAATCCCGTGATCAGCAATCGTCGGTTCGTCACCGTGAGGTGCGTGCGGTAGTTCCGCGGACGCCGGGAGATGTCCAACTGCCAAGGCAGGGTACGCGCCGTGCTTCCGTGGTCGCCCCAGAGAACCGGAAAGTCCTCTGTCTCGTTGGGCGGGTCCTCCGGGCGTCCAGGGACGCTCACCCCTCCCGCTCCGCCCCCTCCGGTCAGCGCGGCCATGACCAGAGCGCCGACCGCCCGGCCCGCGACCCGCAGTGCGCCACGACCGTGTCGTTCGGCTCCCTCCTTCCGGGTGAACAGCGGTCCGGGTGGCCAACCGGGCAGCTCGTCCTGGATGTCCCGCCGCTGCGCGTCCCTGAACCAGCGCATCCCGGAGACGGCCACCGCTGCCCCGCTCGCGAAGACTACGGGGACGCGGCCGAGCACGTACTCGTCGGCGGACTCGGGCTGCCAGACGGGCATGACGGGTGCTCCTACGGGAGGTTGCGGGGTGGTGAGTGGAGGGAACGGGGCCGCTCACCGGTTCAGTGGAGAGGCCGCGGATACCGGGGCCTCGGCTTGCTCCGGCGGCGAGAAGGCCACGGTCCCCAGCACGGTGTTCATGACCTCGCACCACTCCACCCAGTAGTCCACGGATGCCGTGTACAGGGTGAAGACGGCGGTGCAGGGCGCGTGCGGGAACGGGACGTGGACCTGGATCTGTCCCGTGAGCAGCTTGGTCTCCTCACCCGAGGCGGTGACTGCGGGGTCCAGAACGACCTCTCGGATGGTGACGCAGGAGGCGCTCGGCCCGCAGGGCAGGTCCAGCCATCGTGCGTCATTGAGCGGGTCGGACCTCAGCGCCGCGAGGATGCCCTGAGCCGCGACGTCCGGGTCCTCGTGTTCCGTCGGCACGGCGGCGACCGTGAGAGCGCACTGCACGACGCCGCCGGACTCCGTGGAGAACAGCCCCATCGCCGCGTACGAGAGCCCTCCCGAAGCCATCGCCGATGTGACGGCGGCGTAATAGGAGGAGGCGGGGGCCCACAAGGCTTCATCCCCCTGCGAGTACAGCCCCCGCACGAACTCCTGTGCCAGGGGCTGGAGTTCGTCCTCGGTGGCCGCGACGGGAAGCGCGAAGAACCCTTCGGGGGTGGTGAACCACAGAGGCGGCACCTCGGAGACGGGGACACCTTCGGCAGAGGAAGGAGCTCCGCCCGGCACCGCGTTCATGTCTGCCGCCACAGGTCACCGTCCACGTACTCCACGTCCTGACCGTCCGCGCCCATCCGGTCGAACTCGGTGTCGAATCCCACGGCCGCGTCCACCTCCGGGGAAACCCGGATCTGAACCAGGTAGTTCCCGCTTTCCCGCCGGGTGACGACGGGAGGCGACTGGAGCGGCCTGCCTGCCACGAACGAGTCGATCCGGGCCCGTTGGCCCGCGCTCAACTCCTCGGTCGGTACGACAAGAAGAGGGGTCGTCAGATACATGGTGAGTTCGCCACGGAACTGCGCGGCGAGCCTGCACCAGGAGCCATCGGCGAAGTCGATACGGAAGTCGCTCTTCGTGGCGTACATGCCCCGGCCGCTGACCTCGCTGAAGTCCATCAGCCGCACGCCGGACACCTGGGAGAGTGGCACCTCCCACAGGAGATCGTCGTCCGCCACGACTCCGGTGCCACGAACTGCCACGAGCAGCAGCCGCCTGTCGGTGACGATCAGATGGGTCCGCTGCCCCTCGGGGCCACGCGCCGGGTCCAGCTGCCACGGCAGAGTGCGGGCGATCGTGCCCGGCGCCCCCCACATCACGGGAAAGTCGTCCACTTCGTCCGCGGGGTCCTGCACGGTGCCCGGAGTCCGCCAACCGCCCACGCCGCCACCACCGTTGAGGACCGTCATGGCCAGGACGGCCAGGATCCTCCCGCCCGCTCCTGCCGCCTTCCGGGTACGTGCGGATCCCGGGCGCCTGGGGGCGAACGTCGGCCCCTCCGGCCAGCCGGGCAGCTCATACTGAACGTCTCGGCGGTCGGGGTCACGGAACCACCGCATCCCCTTCACCGCGGGGGCCAGACCGGTCGCGAACATGACGGGTTTCCGGGAGAGCGGGTTCTCCCCTGGGTCGGGGGACCAGACTGTCACTCGGTCCAACTCCTCAGTGTGCGCCGGCAGATTCATGGAACGAGTCACCCGGGTGCAAGGCCTCGCCTACGTGCTGAGGAATGCTGAGGCCCTTCGGAGCGATTTTCATCCCTGCGTCAATTCCCCTGGCCAGGGCGCCTTCCGGATTCACATGCCCGCCGAAGGGAAGCATGTTCCATCCCTTGCTCCCAAGGAACTGCCCCTCCCGGTAACCCGCCTGGGATATCCCGGCCATGCGGCTCATGAGCCCACTGCTCTCGTGGAACACCAGCCCCATGTTCTTCGCTGTTCCCCCGAGCACGACCTTGTTGCCGAGCCGCAGTCCCCCTTCGAGGCCTTCCGCCGCCTTCCCGAAGGCGAACGGCACTTTCGAGGTGGCGAGCTTGGTCGCCTTGAAACCCTTGCCCAGTTTGGCCGCCCGAGCAGTCGCCGTGGCCAGGTCGGCCACTTTCGCCCCCTTCCCGAACGCCCCGATGCCCGGAAGGAGACCCACCGCATCGAGGCCCAGGGTCGCCCAGCCGACATCGGCTCCCGCCGCCATGGCCAGACCATGCGCGCCGAGTGCCAGTCCAGTGGTGACCAGGGCCGCAGCCCCGAAGATCAGTCCCAACGGCTCGAACGGCATCGTGATGATCGCGAGGAAACCGAGGATGCCGCTGAGGTCGCTGAGCAGATCCCCCACAAGCTTGATCAGGTCCGCGTGGTCCTTCACCCAGTCCGCCGCGCTCTTGAAGGCGTTGCCGATCTTGTCGAAGAGGCCGGGCTCGTCAGGGGCGATGTCGCCGGCCTTGTCGAGTTCCTCGGCGATCCGCTTGGCAGCGGCCGCGTAGCGCTCGTCCAGGTCATGCAGCCAGTCCATGCAGCCCTGGACGTCGAGGCCGTCATCGGCGGCGGGCTCGGCGTCGCCCTTGCCGGCTGTGTCGGCGCCCTTCTTGTCCTTGGCGTGCTTGCCGTCCTCGGCCTTCTCCTTGGCCTCGGCCTCGTACGCCTTCTTGGCCGCGGCCTCCAAGCGGTCGGTCTCGTCCTGGAAGTCCTGGAGTTCGTGCGCCCACTTCTTCAGGGCGCGGGCGGCCTTGTCGAAGGACTTGTGCGCCTTCTTGAACAGCGGGGTGAGGTCCTCGTCGACATGGTCGGAGAAGGACCGCGCGGTCTTGCCCTTCCAGTCGCCGGCCGAGATGCCGGTCAACTCCGAGACGGTGGTGCCGAAGTCGGTCGCGAGCGCGTCGATCTTGCGGGCGAGCTGCTTGGTCTCCTGGACGTCGCCCGGTGTCGGGTCGCGGCCGATGTTGGGCAGCGGTGGCCTCGTCATTCCCGCTCCCCCTTCACTTCCCCTCGCCCTTCGCCTTGGTCTTCTTCGGCTTGAGAGCCTCCGCGAGTTCGTGGTCCAGCTCGTCGAAGGTCTTGCCGATCTTGTCGATCATCTTCACGGCGCCCTGGGCGTGTTTACCGAGCTGCTTCATGCCGTAGCCCCACTCATCCGCGAAGTCGTGCAGTTCCTCCACGAGCTTCTCGGCGCCCACGGCGGAACCGTCCGCGTGCTTGAGCGTGGTGCGCGCGTCGCCCATGCGGCCCGACACGGTGCGGAAGATCTTGCGCAGGTCCTCGAAGACCGTGCCGTCGATCGTCAGGTCGCTCATCGCGCCCCCGGACCTCCCCTGGCTGTGGCATGGCCAGCGGTCAGCACAGCGATGCCGATCTCGAACATATTGGCGTCCACGCAATCACGCAGTCACAGACAGTGGGAAGTCTCTTGGGAATCTATTGACTCACCAGTAGGTACGAGTAAGTACGAGTAAGGGGAATACCCGCCGCCCCGCCCACCGCTCCCCCACCAGGAGGTACACCACACATGACCACGACGCACGGCACCCCCGCGCCCGGCCCCGGCGGCGAGTACCGCATCGAGCACGACTCCATGGGAGAGGTCCGGGTTCCCGCGGAGGCGAAATGGCGGGCGCAGACGCAGCGGGCGGTGGAGAACTTCCCGGTCTCGGGGCAGCGGATCGAGCGGGCGCACATCGAGGCGCTGGCGCAGATCAAGGCGGCCGCGGCGAAGGTGAACGCCGAGCTCGGGGTCCTCGACAAGGACATCGCCGAGGCGGTGCGGGAGGCCGCGCGGGAGGTCGCCGAGGGGCGGTGGGACGCGCACTTCCCGGTCGACGTCTTCCAGACGGGGTCCGGCACCTCCTCGAACATGAACACCAACGAGGTGCTCGCCACGCTGGCGACCGAGCGGCTGGGGCGGGAGGTCCACCCCAACGACCATGTGAACGCCTCGCAGTCCTCCAACGACGTCTTCCCGTCCTCGATCCACATCGCGGCGACGGCGGCCGTGACCCGCGATCTGATCCCGGCCCTGGACCATCTGGCCGCCGCGCTCGGCCGCAAGGCGGAGGAGTTCGCGGATGTCGTGAAGTCGGGGCGTACGCATCTGATGGACGCCACGCCGGTGACGCTGGGGCAGGAGTTCGCGGGGTACGCGGCGCAGGTGCGGTACGGGGTCGAGCGCCTGGAGGCCTCGCTGCCGCGGCTGGCCGAACTCCCGCTCGGCGGCACCGCGGTGGGCACCGGGATCAACACCCCGCCCGGCTTCCCGGCCGCCGTGATCGCCGAGGTGGCGCGGGCCACCGGGCTGCCGCTGACCGAGGCGCGGGACCACTTCGAGGCGCAGGGCGCGCGGGACGCGATCGTCGAGACCAGCGGGCAGCTGCGGACCATCGCGGTCGGGTTCACCAAGATCGCCAACGATCTGCGCTGGATGGCCTCGGGCCCGCGCACCGGCCTCGCCGAGATCGCGCTGCCCGACCTCCAGCCCGGCTCCTCGATCATGCCGGGCAAGGTGAACCCGGTGATCCCGGAGGCCACCCTGATGGTCGCCGCGCAGGTCACCGGGAACGACGCGACCGTGGCGGCGGCCGGCGCGGCCGGGAACTTCGAGCTGAACGTGATGCTCCCGGTGATCGCCAAGAACGTCCTGGAGTCGATCCGGCTGCTCGCCAACGTGGCGCGGCTGCTCGCCGACCGCACCGTGGACGGCATCACCGCCGACCGGGAGCGGGCCCGGGAGTACGCCGAGTCCTCGCCCTCGGTGGTGACCCCGCTCAACAAGTACCTCGGCTACGAGGAGGCGGCGAAGGTCGCCAAGAAGTCGCTCGCGGAGCGGAAGACCATCCGCGAGGTGGTCCTGGAGTCGGGTTACGTGGAGCGCGGCGACCTCACCGTCGAGCAGCTGGACGAGGCGCTCGACGTGCTGCGGATGACGCGGCCGTAGCGGCGGGCGTTCCCGCCGCCCCCGTACGGTCCCCGTCCGGGCGGGCGGGGGCCGCGCGGGGGCACGCGGCTTCGCGAACTTCGCGATGCCCCGGGCGATGGGCGGGCGGGGACCACGCGGGGGCACGGGTGTGCGAGCGGGAACCGCACGGGTGTGCGGGCGGGGATCCGCGGTGGCCGGAACTCGCCCGTAACCGGCGGTAGCCCGGGCCCGGGTGACCCGCGCCGCAGCGGTGTATGCCGCGGGCACCTAAAATCCGCTCATGACAGACCCAGACACGGCGGACAGAGCCCGCGAGGGCGGCGGAGGCGGCGGCGGACACTGGCCGCCCGGCGCCCAGATCCTGTGGCGCTACCGCGAGAACGCGGGCGAGCGCTTCCACATCTGCCGCCCGGTGACGGTCGTCGAGGACACCGCGGAGCTGCTGGCCGTCTGGCTCGCCCCGGGCACCGAGTGCGTGAAGCCGGTGCTCGCCGACGGCACCCCGGTCCACCTGGAGCCGCTGGCCACCCGGTACACCAAGCCGCGGGCCGTGCAGCGCGACCGGTGGTTCGGCACCGGCGTGCTGAAACTCGCACGGCCGGGCGATCCGTGGTCCGTTTGGCTGTTCTGGGAGCAGGGCTGGCGGTTCAAGAACTGGTACGTCAATCTGGAGCAGCCGCGCGAGCGCTGGGCCGGCGGCGTGGACTCCGAGGACCACTTCCTCGACATCTGCGTGTACGAGGACCGCAGTTGGTCCTGGCGCGACGAGGACGAGTTCGCCGAGGCGCAGCGGGCCGGACTGATGGACGCCGGTCAGGCGGGCCGGGTCCGGGAGGCGGGGAGGCGTGCGGTGGCGCACATCGCCGAGTGGGGTGCCCCGTTCGCCGACGGATGGCAGGACTGGCGGCCGGATCCGACGTGGACGATCCCCTCTCTGCCGGACAACTGGGACCGGACGCCCGCGCATGTGTCCTGATGAGACCCTTGATGCGCCCCCATGGTTGACCCGTAGGATCGTTCCCCCGCAAGGTCGCGCGGCTGCAACTCCGCCAGTGGGTGCGGGACCTGACAACCAGTCATCGAGGGGCGGCAGGACGTGAGCGAGGCTTACGAGGGATACGGCGACGGTGCGGCACCCGACCGTACGGGTCAGGCCGAGGCCTTCGACGCCATCGGCGCGCGCTACGACGACGCCTTCCCGCACAAGGAGGGCCAGCTCGCCTCCGGCGGCTGGCTGGCGGCTCAACTCCCCCCGGGCTCCCGGGTGCTGGACGTGGGCTGCGGAACCGGCCTGCCCACGGCCCGCGCGCTCGCGGACGCGGGCCACGCGGTGACCGGCGTCGACCTCTCCGAGGGCATGCTGGAGCTCGCCCGCAAGAACGTCCCCGAGGGGCGGTTCCTGCGGCGGGACCTCGCGGCGCTGCGTGCCGAAGGACCCGACGGGCTGGGGGAGTTCGACGGCATCGCCTGCTACTTCACACTGCTGATGCTGCCGCGCCCGGAGATCCCGTACGCCCTGCGGCAGTTCCACCGACTGCTCAGACCCGGTGGCCTGTTCGCGCTGTCCATGGTGGAAGCCGACCTGGACGACGCGGAAATTCCGTTCCTGGGGCACCCGATCCGGGTATCGGGATTCCTGCGGGACGAACTGCGCCGGGTGGTGCGCGAGGCGGGCTTCGAGATCGCGGGCGAGGAGACATTCGCGTACGCCCCGGCCAGTACCGGCGCTCACCCGGAACACCAGTTGTTCCTCAACTGCCGACGCGCCTGAGACCACCGCGCGCACGGCGCGCAGCCCCGGACGGACGGATTCGACACGCGTGACGGAGCATCCCACCTCCCACGAGGCCCGGCAGCAGCAGGCTGCCCGGCCGGGCACCCCCGCAGATCCGCGCGGGGCGCTGCTGCGTACCCCGGCGCAGGCCAGGTCCGGCGACCCCGTGACCCCGGCAGGCACCGGCAGTGATGAGCATTCGCAATCGTCGACGGCCGAGCCAGATGCGCCCCGCCCGCGACCGACCCCGGAGGGCGTGGAGATGCAAGCGGGCGACGAGGGCGCCGGGCCGACGACCCAGGCGGCGGCCTCCGCGCGCCCGGCGGCCGTGGCCATGCGGCGGGACGGGGACCGGCTGAGGTTCGTGGGCGCGGCGACCCGGCGGATCGCCCGGGGCATCGACCTCGACGAGATCGTGATGGGCCTGTGCCGGGCGACGGTGCCGACCTTCTCCGACGCCATCCTGGTCTATCTGCGCGACCCGCTGCCGGTCGGCGACGAGCGCCCGGCCGGTCCCGTGGTGCTGCGGCTGCGCCGCACCGACCGGATCCCGCTCGACCAGGACACCGAGGGCACCCCGCTGCCGCCGCTGCAGAGCGGGCCCGATCTCACCGTCACCGCCGAGCTGTGCGAGGTGCAGCCGGGCGGCGCGCTCGCCGAGGTGCTGCGCGGGGTGCGCCCGGTCTTCGCGGACGCGGCCACCGCCCGTACCGCGCTGCCCGAGCTGCTCGGCGACACCCTCAGCCTGCCGGACGGCAAGCGGGCCATTCTGGCGCCGCTGCGGGGGCGGCGCCGGGTGATCGGGGCGGCCATCTTCCTGCGCCGCCCGGACCGTTCGGCCTTCGAGACGGACGATCTCCTGGTCGCGGCCCAGCTGGCCACGCACAGCGCGCTCGGCATCGACAAGGCGGTCCTCTACGGCCGCGAGGCCTATATCGCCGACGAGTTGCAGCGCACCATGCTCCCGGAGACGCTGCCGCGCGCGATGGGCGTCCGGCTCGCCTCCCGCTACCTCCCGGCCGCGGAGACCGCCCGGGTCGGCGGCGACTGGTACGACGCGATCCCGCTGCCCGGCAGCCGGGTCGCCCTGGTCGTCGGCGACGTCATGGGGCACTCGATGACCTCCGCCGCGATCATGGGCCAGCTGCGGACCACCGCGCAGACCCTCGCGGGCCTGGACCTGCCGCCGCAGGAGGTCCTGCACCACCTCGACGAGCAGGCCCAGCGGCTCGGCACCGACCGCATGGCGACCTGCATGTACGCGGTGTACGACCCGGTATCGCACCGCATCACCATCGCCAACGCCGGGCATCCGCCGCCCGTGCTGCTGCACCTCGGCGGCCGGGCGGAGGTGCTGCGGGTGCCGCCGGGCGCCCCGATCGGCGTGGGCGGCGTCGACTTCGAGGCGGTGGAGCTGGACGCGCCCGCGGGCGCCACCCTGCTGCTCTACACCGACGGCCTGGTGGAGTCCCGGCTGCGGGACGTCTGGACGGGCATAGAGCAGCTGCGCGAACGCCTCGCCGCCACCGCGCAGTTGACCGGACCGGACCACCCGCCGCCCCTTGAGGCCCTGTGCGACGAGGTGCTCGACATGCTCGGCCCGGGCGACCGGGACGACGACATCGCGCTGCTCGCCGCCCGCTTCGACGGCATCGCGCCGAGCGATGTCGCCTACTGGTTCCTGGAGCCGGAGGACGCCACGCCCAGCCGGGCGCGGCGGCTGGCCCGCAGCGCGCTCGCCCGCTGGGACCTGGAGGAGCTGACGGACTCGGTCGAGCTGCTCGTCAGCGAGGTGGTCACCAACGCGGTGCGCTACGCCTCGCGCCCGATCACCCTGCGGCTGCTGCGCACCGACGTGCTGCGCTGCGAGGTCGGCGACGACGTCCCGCAGCTGCCGAGGCTCCGCCAGGCCCGCGCCACCGACGAGGGCGGCCGCGGCCTGTACCTGGTCAACAAGCTGGCCCGGCGCTGGGGCGCGACCCGGCTGAGCACCGGCAAGGTGGTGTGGTTCGAGGTGCCCTGGCGGGGGTGAGCCGCCGCGTACGCCTTGATGGAGAGTGAGGGGGAGCCCCGGTCCTGTGACCGGGGCTCCCCCTCATGTGCGGCCGCGGCGCTCAGCGCACCGTCAGCACCAGCTTCCCGGTGGTCCGGTTGGTCTCGCCTAGGGCGTGGGCCTTGGCGCCCTCGGCCAGCGGGTAGGTGCCGGCGATCTCGGCGCGCAGCTGACCGGAGGCCGCGAGGGCGGCGATCGCCTGCATACCGGTGTGGTCGGCCTCGACCAGCAGGGTCTCGGCGCGGACCCCGAGCGACTCGGCCTCGGCCACCAGCTCCTCCCGGTCCACCGGCAGGATCGAGACCAGCAGTCCGCCCGGCCGCAGGGTGCGCAGGCTGCGGGAGCGGTACTCGCCGCCGATGGTGTCCAGGACGACGTCGGCCTCCCGTACCGCCTCGGCGAAGTCGGTGGTGCGGTAGTCGATGAGCTCGTCGGCGCCGAGTCCGCGCAGGAAGTCGTGCTTGCCCGCGCTGGCGGTGCCGATGACGTAGGCGCCGCGGGCCTTGGCGATCTGCACGGCGAGGTGGCCGACGCCGCCCGCCGCGGCGTGGATCAGCACCCGCTGCCCCGCTTCGAGCCCGGCGGTGTCGACCAGGGCCTGCCAGGCGGTCAGCGAGGCGAGCGGCAGCGCGCCCGCCTGGACGTGGTCGATCCCCGCGGGCTTGCGGGCGAAGGCGCGGGCGGGCCCGGTGACGTACTCGGCATGCGAGCCGGCGCCGTACGGATAGGGCAGCATCCCGAAGACCTCGTCGCCGGGCTGGAAGAGGGTGACGCCGACGCCGACCTCCTCGACGGTGCCGGAGACGTCCCAGCCGAGGACGAACGGCGGCGCGGGCAGGAAGGCCGGGTGGGCGCGGTGCTTCCAGTCGGTGGGGTTCAGGCCCGCGGCGTGCACGGCCACCAGGAGCTGGGAGGGGCCGGGGGCGGGGCGGGGCAGTTCGGCCAGTTCGAGGACCTCGGGGCCGCCGAGGGTGCGCTGGCTCAGGGCGTGCATCCGGGGGCCGGAGGGGGCGTCGGCCGGGGTGGCGGCCGAGGCGGTGCCGGTCGGCTCGCCGGGGGTGTGCTGATCGCGGTGCTGGGTCATAGGCCCAGGGTGCCGCCGGGTTCCAGGACCGCGCCATGGCATGAATGCCATCAACCGATGAGTTCGTGCCATGCTGGACGGCATGGCCTCCTCCTCGCCCACCGCCGCCGGGCCGCCCGCCGGATCCTCCGCCGAGCGACCCGCCGAGCCCGCACCCCGGCCGCGCACCGGCCCCTCCCCCGTGGACTCCTACCTCTGCCTCTCCGGGCCCCGGCCCGGCGCGCACCGGGTGGCCGTCCTCGCCATGGAGGGCGTCTACCCCTTCGAGCTGGGCATCGCGCACCGCGTCTTCGGCAGCGCCGACGGCCGCTACGAGGTGCGGACCTGCACGGTCGACGGGAACCCGGTGCGCACCGACGCCGACTTCACGGTCACCGCGGAGCACGGGCCCGAGGTCCTGGAGTGGGCGGACACCGTGGTCATCCCGCCGTACACCGTCTCGCTGGCCGCCGCGGAGCTGTCCCCGCCGACCGCGCGGGCGCTGGAGCGGATCCCGGCGGGCACCCGGATCGCCTCGATCTGCACCGGCGCCTTCCTGCTCGCGGCGGCCGGGATCCTCGACGGCCGCAGGGCCACCACCCACTGGGCGCTCGCCGAGCGCTTCCGGCAGCTCTTCCCGGCGGTGGACCTCGACCCGGATGTGCTCTTCATCGACGACGGCACCGTACTGACCAGCGCGGGCGCCGCCTCGGGGGTGGACGTCTGCCTCCACCTGGTCCGCCGGGACCACGGCAACGAGGTGGCGAACCAGGTCGCCCGGCGCTGCGTGGTGCCGCCGTACCGGGACGGCGGGCAGGCCCAGTACATCGAGCGGCCGCTGCCGGAGCCGACCGCGGCGGGCACCGCGGCCACCCGGGACTGGGCGCTGGACCATCTCCACCTGCCGCTGACCCTGGAGGAGCTGGCCGCGCACGCCCGGATGAGCCTGAGGACCTTCGCCCGCCGGTTCCGCGAGGAGACCGGGGTCAGCCCGGGCCGCTGGCTGACCCAGCAGCGCGTACTGCGGGCCCGGCACCTCCTGGAGTCCAGCGATCTGCCGGTGGACCGGATCGCGCACGAGGTCGGCTTCGCCACCGCCGCCTCGCTGCGCCAGCATCTGCACGCGGCCATCGGGGTGGCCCCGCTCGCGTACCGGCGGACCTTCCAGGCGGCGGGCAGATAGGCCCGTCACGAAGGGGTCGAATTCAGGACAATGTCCAAATGTTGCCGGGGTCACTTCCGAGGAGTTCACTGGCAGGCGAGACGAAGCGACCCGACCCCCCAGCACCCGACGGGAGCACGCTCGTGACCTCGGCATCCCAGCACAAGGTTCCCCTTACGACGACCAACGCAGGCATCCCCGCGGAGAGCGACGAGAACTCGCTGACCGTCGGCCCCGACGGACCGATCCTGCTGCAGGACCACTACCTCATCGAGAAGATGGCCCAGTTCAACCGCGAACGGGTCCCCGAGCGGGTCGTGCACGCCAAGGGAAGCGGTGCCTACGGGCACTTCACCGTCACCAACGACGTCAGCCAGTTCACCAAGGCCGACCTCTTCCAGCCCGGCCGCACCACGGAGATGCTCGCCCGCTTCTCCACGGTGGCCGGGGAGATGGGCTCCCCCGACACCTGGCGCGACCCCCGCGGCTTCGCGCTGAAGTTCTACACCGAGCACGGCAACTACGACCTGGTCGGCAACAACACCCCGGTCTTCTTCGTCCGGGACACGATCAAGTTCCAGGACTTCATCCGCTCCCAGAAGCGCCACCCGCGCACCGGTCTGCGCAGCAACGACATGCAGTGGGACTTCTGGACCCTCTCCCCCGAGTCGGCCCACCAGGTCACCTGGCTGATGGGCGACCGCGGCATCCCGAAGACCTACCGCCACATGAACGGCTACGGCTCGCACACCTACATGTGGATCAACGGCGGCGGCGAGAAGTTCTGGGTGAAGTACCACTTCAAGACCGACCAGGGCATCGACTTCCTGACCCAGGACGAGGCCGACGAGCTGGCCGGCTCGGACGCGGACAAGCACCGCCGCGACCTCTACGAGTCCATCGAGGCCGGGAACCCGCCAAGTTGGACGCTGAAGGTGCAGATCATGCCCTTCGCGGACGCGCCCGACTACCGGTTCAACCCCTTCGACCTCACCAAGGTCTGGCCGCACAGCGACTACCCGCTGATCGAGGTCGGCCGGATGGTCCTCGACAAGAACCCCGAGGACTACTTCGTCCACATCGAGCAGGCCGCCTTCGAGCCCTCGAACCTGGTGCCCGGCATCGGCCCCTCCCCCGACAAGATGCTGCTCGGCCGGCTCTTCTCTTACCCGGACACCCACCGGTACCGGATCGGCCCCAACTACGCGCAGCTGCCGCCCAACCGGCCGCATGTGCCCGTGCACTCCTACGCCAAGGACGGGCCGATGCGGTACGAGCCCGCCCGGGTCGGCGCCGTCTACGCGCCGAACTCCTACGGCGGCCCGGCCGCGGACCCTGCCGACTACCCGCCGCCGAGCTGGCAGACCGAGGGCGAGCTGGTCCGCGAGGCGTACACCAAGCACCGCGAGGACGACGACTGGGGCCAGCCCGGCACCATGGTCCGCGAGGTCCTGGACGACGCCGCGCGCGAACGCCTGGTCTCCAACGTGGCGGGCCACCTGGCGGACGGGGTCTCGCCGCCGGTGCTGCAGCGCGCCTTCGAGTACTGGCGCAATGTGGACAAGCGGCTCGGCGAGCGCATCGAGGCGAAGTTCAACGGGGCGCCCTGAACCCCGCCACCCGGCTCACGCTCGACGCGACCTGAGCGTCACACAGGGAGCGATCTGAGCCTCACGCGCGGGGCGACCTGAGCCCCGCCCGGCGCTCCGGTCCCGCCCCGCGCCCCGGCCCCGGTCGCCCGGCTCAGTCCCGGTAGCCGCCCTCGCCCCGGTCGCCGCCCCGGCCCCGGCCGTCCGGACCCTCCGGGATGCCCCAGGTGGGCTCCGACGGCGGGGTCGGGTCGACCGTGGGCGGGGCCGTCGGGCCCTCGGTGGGCGGGGTGTACGTCGGCTCCCCCGAGGGCTCCTCGCTGGTCGGCGGCGCCTCGGTGGTCGGGTCCTCGGGCTGCTCGGTGGCGGGCTCGCTCGGGCCCTGGCTCTGCGAGGGGTCCGGCTCCTCGGCGGGCGGGTCGATCCCGGCGCCCATCTCGGTGTCCAGGTCGAAGGCGCTGGGCGCGCCCATCGCGTCGAAGGTGTACCCGGCCCAGATCTGCGCCGGGAAGCCGCCGCCGTTGACCCGGCCGCCGCCCGCGGCCCCGCTCAGCGTCACCTGGGCTCCGCGGCGGACCTTCTCCCCGGAGTCCGTCGTACGGTCCTTGGCCGCCTCGCCGAAGAGGCCGACCGAGGTCACCAGGTCCGGGGTGTAACCGGTGAACCAGGCGGACTTGTTGTCGTCGGAGGTACCGGTCTTGCCCGCCACGTCCTGCACCGGGTTGCGCACCGCGGCGCCCGTGCCGTCGTCCACCACGCCCTGGAGCACCGAGGTCACCGAGTCGGCCACCCCGCGCTCGACGACCTGCTCGCCGACCGGGTCCGGGAAGTCGACGCTGTGGTCCAGGTGGTCGGCCTTCTTGATCAGCGAGGGGGTGACCTTCTTGCCGTGGTTGTCGAGGGTGGCGTACACCCCGGCCATCTGGAGCGGGCTCGCGCCCATGGTGCCGAGGGTCTGCGAGGGCACCGCCTCCTCGTCCTCGGTGTCCATGCCGAGCTTGTCCGCGGTGGAGAGCACCTTGTCCATCCCGACGTCCACGCCCATCTGCGCGAAGACGGAGTTCACGGACTTGTTCATGGCGCGCTGCACGCTGACCGGGCCGTAGGACTGGTCGTCCTCGTTCTCCGGGGCGAAGGGGATGTCGGTGCCGACGACCGGCCGCTTGCTGGTGCCGTCGTAGACGGTGTCGGCGGTGATCGGCTGCCCGTCCTGGGTGTCGGAGCCCTCGGCGAGCGCCGCGGTGAAGATCACCGGCTTGAAGGTGGAGGCGGGCTGGTAGTCCTCGCGGGTGGCGTTGTTGGTGTAGTGCTTCACGTAGTCCTCGCCGCCGTACATGGCGAGCACCCGGCCGTTCTTCGGGTCGACCGAGACGGCCCCGGCCTGTACGTCGGCGTCCACGGCGCGGGACTTCGGCGAGAGCCGGGAGGTCAGCTGGGCCTTGACCGCCTTCTCCAGCTGGCGCTGCTTCTTCTCGTCGATGTTGAGGGTGATGTTCCAGCCGCCCGCGTCGACCAGCGCGGCGGCGGCGTCCTTCGGCACCCCGTCCGCGACCAGCTGCTCCTGGAGCTGGGCGTTGGCCGCCTTCACCAGGTAGCCGCGCTGCCCGGCGAGCCCGGGCGCCCCCTTGGGCTCGTCCGGCACGTCGAACTTCTGCCGCGCCCGCGCCCCGGTGTCCAGCCAGTGCTCGTCGACCATGTTGTCCAGTACGTACGCCCAGCGCTCCTTGACGTGCGTCTTGCCGGCCTCGGAGGCGGCGGCCCAGTCGTAGGCGCTGGGGGCCTGGAGCAGGGCGGCGAGGTAGGCGCCCTGGGTGACGTTCAGCTCGCGGGCGTCGACGCCGTAGTAGGCCTGGGCGGCGGCCTGGATGCCGTAGGCGCCGCGGCCGTAGTAGCTGGTGTTGAGGTACCCGGCGAGGATCTCGTCCTTGGACTTGTTGCGGTCCACCTTGAGCGAGATGACCATCTCCTTCAGCTTGCGGCTGACGGTCTGCTCCTGGCTCAGGTAGTAGTTCTTCACGTACTGCTGGGTGATGGTCGAGCCGCCCTGCTTGCCCTCGCCGCGCAGGGTGTTGAGCAGTCCGCGGGCGGTGCCCTTCAGGTCGACGCCCTGGTCCCGGTAGAAGGACTTGTTCTCGGCGGCGACGAAGGCGTGCTGGACGTCCTTGGGGACCTCGGAGAGCTCGACGAGCTCGCGGTTGACGGCGCCCTCGCGGGCGAAGGTCTTGCCGTTGCTGAACTTGTAGACGTTGCTCTGGGCCTTGGCCGCGGGATTGCCCTCCGCGGGGACGTCCACCACGAGGTAGAGCACGGTGAAGGCGCCCATGCCGAGCAGGCAGAGGCCGAAGAAGGTGCCGAAGACCTTCTTCCAGGACAGGAAGCGGCCTATGCCGCCCGACCGCGCCCGCCCGGATTCCGCTCGTGCCATGGGTCGCCCCGTTTCCCTTCGTGACCGCTGCGCCGGCCCTCGTCTCCTCGTGCCCGGTTCCTACCCCGTTCCTCGGGCCGTCCGGTCCGGTCGGCTACGAAAGCTAACACCGCACCTCGGACATACGGCCCCCGAACGGACCATTCAGGGCGTGACAATCAGCACCACACCCAAAGGAACCGACGAGCGAAAGCGGCCGAAGGTTGCCACCCGGAAATAAGTGATATCACTTAGCTAGATCTCTGCTAAGGTCGACGCACGGCCCGGATCCGCTGCCCGACCAGGCACGACGGCCCCCGGGACCACCTCCGCGCCCTGCCGTACGCGGTGACGTACGCAACGGCGCGCACGCCATGACGAGCCGACGCGGCAACGCAACGCCGAGACGGCCAGAGTCGAGAACACGAGAGAAACGGGGACCCGCCATGCCCGCACACGAGCCCACACCCGGCTCCACGCCGAAGCCCCCGGCGCACACCGACCGCACCGCCCCCGGGGCGTCCGGCGCCCCGGACGCCCCCGACGTACCGGAGATGCCGAGCCCGCAGGTCCGCGAGAGCGTCGCGCACAGCATCGCCGGGGGCCTCGCCCTGCTCCTCGGGCTGCTCGGCCTCGCGGCCGGGGTCGCGGCGATCGCGGTCGGCGCCGTGCTCACCGCCACCGGCGGCAAGGTCGCCCTGATCCTCCTCGGCATCGTGGTGATCCTCGCCGCCTTCTTCGCCATGGGCGGGCTGAACATGGTGGCGCCGGGCGAGGCCCGGGTCGTCCAGCTCTTCGGCCGCTACCAGGGCACCATCCGCAAGGACGGGCTGCGCTGGGTGAACCCGCTGACCTCGCGCGTCAAGATCTCCACCCGGGTCCGCAACCACGAGACCGCGGTCCTCAAGGTCAACGACGCCTACGGCAACCCGATCGAGCTGGCCGCCGTGGTCGTCTGGCGGGTGGAGGACACCGCCCAGGCCACCTTCGAGGTGGACGACTTCCTGGAGTTCGTCTCCACCCAGACCGAGGCCGCGGTGCGCCACATCGCCATCGAGTACCCCTACGACGCCCACGACGAGGAGTCGCTCTCGCTGCGCGGCAACGCCGAGGAGATCACCGAGAAGCTCGCCGTCGAACTCCACGCACGGGTGGAGGCCGCGGGTGTACAGATCATCGAGTCCCGCTTCACGCACCTCGCCTACGCCCCCGAGATCGCCTCCGCGATGCTCCAGCGCCAGCAGGCCGGGGCCGTGGTCGCCGCCCGCCGCCAGATCGTGGACGGCGCCGTCGGCATGGTCGAGGCCGCCCTCGCCCGCATCTCCGAGCACGACATCGTCGCCCTCGACGAGGAGCGCAAGGCCGCCATGGTCTCCAACCTGATGGTCGTCCTGTGCGGCGACCGCGCGGCCCAGCCGGTCCTCAACACGGGCACCCTGTACCAGTGAGCCCCGAGGCCGGCCAGGACCCGCCCAGGCGCCCGCCGCAGCAGCGCAAGCAGGTGCTGCTGCGGCTCGACCCCCAGGTCTACGAGGCCTTGGCCCGCTGGGCCGGCGAGGAACTGCGCAGCGCCAACGCCCAGATCGAGTTCCTCCTCCGCCGCGCCCTCGCCGAAACCGGCCGCCTGCCGGGCACCGCGGGGCCGATCCGGGGGCGGGGGCGGCCGCGGAAGGCGGAGGGCGGGAGCCCCGAGCGGGGCACCGGCACCGCGGACGGGCAGCCGGAGGCGGACGGCAGCGGCGGTTGAGGGGGACGGCGGATGATCCGCCGTCCCCCTTCCCCGCACCCTCCCTCGTCGCCCCCTCACTCGTCACCCCCTCCCCCGATCCCGCGCCGCACAGCTATGCACCCCATCTATACACACCATGTATACCCCGTGTGTATAGTCCTCCCCATGTCCATCGGTCACACCTTGCTCGGACTCCTGGAGTCCGGCCCCCGCCACGGCTACGACCTCAAGCGGGCCTTCGACGAGAAGTTCGGCCACGACAAGCCGCTGCACTACGGGCAGGTCTACTCGACCATGTCCCGGCTCCTGAAGAACGGCCTCGTCGAGGTCGACGGGGTGGAGTCGGGGGAGGGTCCCGAGCGCAAGCGGTACGCGATCACCGATGCCGGGGTCACCGACGTGCAGCAGTGGCTGGCCACGCCGGAGAAGCCCGAGCCGTATCTGCAGTCGACGCTCTACACCAAGGTCGTCCTCGCGCTGCTCACCCGGCGCGACGCCGCCGAGCTGCTCGACAGCCAGCGCGCGGCGCACCTGCGGATGATGCGCACGCTCACCGAGCGCAAGCGCGGCGGCGATCTCGCCGACCAACTCATCTGCGACCACGCCCTGTTCCACCTCGAAGCCGACCTGCGCTGGCTCGAACTGACCGCCGCCCGCCTGGAGAAGCTCGCCCTGGAGGTGCGCTCATGAACCGCCAAGTCCCGCCCGGCGAAGCCCCGTTGCTGCACGCCCAGGAACTCCGCAAGCAGTACGGGGCGACCACCGCCCTGGACGGCGCGGAGTTCTCGATCCGGCCCGGTGAGGTGGTCGCGGTCATGGGGCCCTCCGGCTCCGGCAAGTCGACCCTGCTGCACTGCCTCGCCGGGATCGTGACGCCGGACTCCGGCTCGCTCACCTACGACGGGCGCCAGATGGCCGCCATGTCGGACCGGGAGCGCAGCGCGCTGCGGCGTACCGAGTTCGGATTCGTGTTCCAGTTCGGGCAGTTGGTGCCGGAGCTGAGCTGTGTGGAGAACGTCGCGCTGCCGCTGCGGCTGGCGGGCACCGGGCGCCGGGCCGCCGAGCGGGAGGCGAGCGGCTGGCTGGAACGCCTTGAGGTGGCGGAGCTGGCGGGCAAGCGGCCCG
Organism: Streptomyces sp. SCSIO ZS0520; assembly: GCF_025643355.1. NCBI lineage: Bacteria > Bacillati > Actinomycetota > Actinomycetes > Kitasatosporales > Streptomycetaceae > Streptomyces > Streptomyces sp. SCSIO ZS0520. Next base: position 2,622,642 of record NZ_CP092644.1, read on the forward strand.
GCGAGATCTCCGGCGGCCAGGGCCAGCGGGTCGCGGTCGCGCGGTCCCTGGTGACCAGGCCGCGGGTGCTCTTCGCGGACGAGCCGACCGGCGCCCTGGACTCCCTCAACGGCGAGCGGGTGATGGAACTGCTCACCGAGGCCGCCCGTTCGGCGCGCACCGCGGTCGTCCTCGTGACCCACGAGGCCCGGGTCGCCGCCTACTCGGACCGCGAGATCGTCGTCCGCGACGGCCGCTCCCGCGACATGGCGCACGCCGCATGAGCGCCGCGCCTGCCTCCGCACCGCCCGCGGCCCCGCCGGGGCCGACCGGCCCGGACGCCCGCCAGGGCTGGCTCCGCGACCTCGCGATGGGCGCGCGCTTCGCCGTCACCGGCGGGCGCGAGAGCTGGGTGCGCACCCTGCTGACCGGCGTCGGCGTCGGCATCGGGGTGACCCTGCTGCTGCTCACCACGGCCATCCCGAACGCGCTGGCCGAGCGGAGCACCCGTACCGACGCCCGCAACGACTACATCGCCGCCAAGACCGGCGGCCCTGGGCAGAACACCCTGCTGCTCGCCAGTACGGACACCACCTTCCGGCACGAGGACGTCCGCGGCCGCCTCGTGGAGCCCGAGGGCCCGAAGGCGCCGCTGCCGCCGGGGGTGCGCGCCTTCCCGGTGCCCGGGGAGATGCTCGTCTCCCCCGCGCTCAAGGAGCTGCTGGACTCCGGCGGGAGCGAGCGGCTGCGGGAGCGGCTGCCGTACCGGATCGGCGGCACCATCGGCGACGAGGGGCTCGCGGGCCCCCATGAACTCGCCTATTACGCGGGCGCCACCGGGCTCAAGGACCGCCTCGGCAACGGCCCCGTGCAGCGCCTCGACCGCTTCGGGACCGAGGAGCAGGAGCCGGAGAAGCTCGGCCCGGCGCTGACCCTGCTGATCCTGATCATCTTCGTGGTGCTGCTCATGCCGGTCGGCGTCTTCATCGCGGCGGCCGTGCGCTTCGGCGGGGAGCGGCGCGACCGCAGGCTCGCCGCGCTGCGCCTGATGGGCGCGGACGGCCGCACCACCCGCCTGATCGCCTCCGGGGAAGCCCTCGCGGGCGCCGTCCTCGGCCTCGTCCTCGGCGCCGGGTTCTTCCTGATCGCCCGTCAACTTGCTTCGCAGATCAGCCTGTTCGACCTCAGCTTCTTCCCGCAGGACCTCACCCCGCACCCCGCGCTGGCCGCCCTGGTCGTGCTCGCCGTCCCCGGTGCGGCGATCGCGGTGACCCTGCTCGCGCTCCGCGGCGTGGTCATCGAACCGCTCGGCGTGGTGCGGACGGCCAAACCCCCGCGGCGGCGGCTGTGGTGGCGGCTGCTGCTCCCGGTGGCCGGGCTCGCGCTGCTGCTGCCGATGTCCGGAGAGGCAGGCGGGGACGGCGACTTCAACGAGTGGGTGGTCGTCACTGGCACGGTGCTGCTCCTCATCGGCGTGACCGCCCTGCTGCCCTGGCTGGTCGAGGCTCTGGTGCTGCGGCTCGGCGGTGGCGGGCTCTCCTGGCAACTGGCCATCCGCAGACTCCAGTTGAGCAGCGGTACGGCCGCCCGCATGGTGAACGGCATCGCCGTGGCGGTGGCCGGGGCGATCGCCCTGCAGATGATGTTCACCAGCCTGGAGGGCGACTACGTACAGGACTCGGGGCAGGACACCACCCGGGCCCAGGTCAGGATCGACGTCGACAACAGCGCGTCCGCAAGGGAGTTGGAGCGGGCGCTGCGCGCGGGTGGCGGGGTGGCGGACTCGCTGGCCTTCGACACCGCGACCATCGCCGCGAAGCCCCGTGAACCGGATGCCGCCACCGACATCAGCGTCGGCAGCTGCGCGGTCCTGCGCCAGCTCGCCGAACTCCCCTCCTGCCACGAGGGGGACGCCTTCCTGCTCCCGGGCGGCGACTACAGCGAGGACACCGCCGAGGTCGCCCGCCCCGGCCGCACGGTCTACCTCTCGCCCTCCTACGAGGGCTCCCCGGGCGCCGAGGCCGCCTGGCGGCTGCCCGCGAAGCTGCCGACGGCGAAGGGGCTCAAGGACCCGCTGGGCATGGAGACTTCGGGTGTGCTCGTCACCCCCTCGGCGTTCTCCGAGGCCGCCCGCAAGGGGCTGACCGCCCAGGTGTACGTGCGGCTCGACAAGAGCACCCCGGACGCGGTCGACCGGGTGCGCACCTCGGCGGCCCGCGTCGATCCGCTCGCCAACGAGCTGACCCTGGTCTCCGAGAACGAGGACAGGCAGTTCGCGGCGATCCGCACCGGACTCCTGGTGGGCGCCTCCTGCGTCCTGGTGCTCATCGGGGCGAGCCTGCTCATCTCGCAGCTCGAACAGCTGCGGGAGCGGCGGAAGTTGCTCTCCTCGCTGGTGGCCTTCGGCACCCGGCGCCGCACCCTGAGCCTGTCGGTGCTGTGGCAGACGGCGCTGCCGGTGGCCCTCGGCGTCGTGCTGGCCTCGGCGGTCGGCATCACCCTCGGCGCGGTGCTCCTGAAGATGGTGAGCGCGCCCGTCCGGGTCGACTGGACGGGGGTGCTCTCGATGGCGGGTATCGCCACCGCGGTGGTCCTCGCGGTGACCGCGCTCAGCATGCCCGCGCTGCTGCGGCTGATGCGGCCGGAGGGCCTGCGCACCGAGTAACCGAGCAGCGGCGGCACCCCCGCGTACGTGTCCGCGTACGCCCTCTGCCTCGGCCCGTACCGCGCCCCCGGTGCGGGCCGAGTCATGTCCCGGCGGGCGGGGACGGGTGGCAGGTCCGGGCGGGCGGAGACCGGTGGCCTGTCCCGGCGGGCGGGGACCGGTCGCGCCGGGCCGGGCTCAGTCCAGCACCCGCACCGGCAACTCCCGTACCGCCTCGCGTACTTCGGCGGCCAGTTCGGCGTACTCCGCGCCGCGGGCCGCGCCGGTGCGCATCGCGAAGGCTATCCGCCGGGTGGGGGCGGGGTCCGCGAAGCGGCTGGTGCGCAGGCGGTCGCTGCGGGCGGTCTCCACCTCCACCGCGGTGTGCGGGAGCAGGGTGGAGCCGAGCCCGCCCGCGACCAGCTGGACCAGGGTGGACAGTCCGGCCGCGGCGGTGGTGACGGGGGTGTCGGCGCGCCCCGCCTCATGGCAGAGGTCCAGGGCCTGGTCGCGCAGGCAGTGGCCCTCGCCGAGCAGGATCAGGTCGAGTTCGCGCAGCGCGGAGCGCGGCACCGCCCCCCGCTCGCCCAGCTCGTGCCCCGCCGGGGTGACAAGCACGAAGTCCTCGTCGAAGAGCGGCAGCTCTGTGATTCCCGGCACAGCCAGGGGCACCGCGAGCAGCAGCAGGTCGAGGCGGCCGGTATGCAGTCCGTCGACCAGGGAGGAGGTCTGCTCCTCGAAGACCCTCAGGTCCAGGTCCGGATAGCGCTCCCCGGCCAGCCGGAGCACCGTGGGCAGCAGATACGGGGCCACCGTGGGGATCACCCCGAGGCGTACCGAGCCGGTGAAGGGGGCGCGTACCGCATCGGCCTCCTGGAGCAGTGCCGCGACCTCGATGAGCACCGTCTTGGCCCGCACCGCGAGCCGCTCACCTGCGGGGGAGAGCAGGACCTTGCGGGTGGTGCGCTCCAGGAGCTGGACGCCGAGCACCTCCTCCAGGGCGGAGACGGCGCCGGAGAGCGCGGGCTGGCTCATGCCGATCGCGGTCGCCGCGTCCCGGAAGTGCAGATGGTCGGCGACGGCGGCGAAGGCACGCAGCTGCGCCAGGGTGGGCTGGCGGGTGCGTCCGGCCGCCGCCGCGGTGCGCGGTCCTTTACGCGGCGTTTTTCCCAGGGAAACCAATAAGTACCTCCGATCAACACGAGTCAGTCTAGCTATTTCACGAATCAATACTCACTGTGCCAACATCAAGATCCGTCCAACCCGCAAGGACCCCTCACGAGGGGGTTTCTTTTTGACTAGGAGCGCGCGTGCTCACTGTCGGTGACCAGTTCCCCGCCTACGACCTGACCGCCTGTGTGTCGCTGGAGAGCGGCAAGGAGTTCGAGCAGATCCACCACAAGAGCTACGAGGGCAAGTGGCGCGTGGTGTTCTTCTGGCCGAAGGACTTCACCTTCGTCTGCCCCACCGAGATCGCCGCCTTCGGCAAGCTGAACGACGAGTTCGCCGACCGCGACGCCCAGATCCTCGGCGTCTCCGGCGACTCGGAGTTCGTCCACCACGCCTGGCGCAAGGACCACGACGACCTGCGCGACCTGCCCTTCCCGATGCTGGCCGACTCCAAGCACGAGCTGATGCAGGGCGCCGGCGTCGAGGGCGAGGACGGCTTCGCCCAGCGCGCGGTCTTCATCGTCGACCCGAACAACGAGATCCAGTTCACGATGGTGACCGCGGGCTCCGTCGGCCGTAACCCCAAGGAGGTCCTGCGGGTCCTCGACGCCCTGCAGACCGACGAGCTGTGCCCCTGCAACTGGAGCAAGGGCGAGGACACCCTCGACCCGGTCCAGCTCCTCTCCGCGTGAACGAACTGAGCTGATCTCCCCATGTCACTCGACGAACTGAAGTCCGCGGTCCCGGACTACGCCAAGGACCTCCGCCTGAACCTCGGTTCGGTGATCGGCAACTCCGCGCTCCCCGCGCAGCAGTTGTGGGGCACCGTGCTCGCGGTCGCCATCGCCTCGCGCTCGACGACCGTCCTGCGCGAACTGGAGCCCGAGGCGAAGACGCAGCTGAGCCCGGAGGCGTACACGGCGGCCAAGTCCGCCGCCGCGGTGATGGCGATGAACAACGTCTTCTACCGCACCCGCCACCTGCTCTCCGACCCGGAGTACGGCACGCTGCGCGCGGGCCTGCGGATGAACGTCATCGGCAACCCGGGCGTGGAGAAGGTCGACTTCGAGCTGTGGTCCCTCGCGGTCTCCGCGGTCAACGGCTGCGGCCAGTGCCTCGACTCGCACGAGCAGGTGCTCCGCAAGGCCGGTGTCGACCGCGAGACCATCCAGGAGGCCTTCAAGATCGCCTCGGTCGTTCAGGCCGTCGCCGTCACCCTGGACGCGGAGCAGGCCCTCGCGGACTGAACCCCGCTGACGGGATGAACCCCGTTGACGGACCCGCCATTTGGGCCTGATGCCCCTCAGGCGGGCCTCTGGCTCATTGGCCAAGTCCTCGGCCCCTTCCGGACGTTGCTCCGGAAGGGGCCGAGGACTTTGTGCTGCCTGGGTGGCGCGGCTTTCTTCGTCGCGCCTGCGTGCCGCGTGCCGTGTGTTGCGTGTACGTGTTGCGTGTTGCGTGCCGCTACGCCGACTCGGTGGGCTCCGTGCCGAAGGCGCGCAGGAAGGTCGCGGCGGCGTTGCCGACGACCTCGCGCACCTCGGCCCGCGGGATCTTCCGGGTGCCGAGGCGGGAGCGGGCCTCCAGCGGCCCGGTGAGCAGGGCGCCGAACTGCTCGGCGGCGAGGGCGGGCCGGCCGCCGAGGTCGAGCCGCCCGGCCAGGGCGAGCCGGGCGAGGCGCGCGGCCAGGGCGTCGTCGACGCGGTCGGCCGCCCGGTCCCGGACGATGTCGAGCAGGTCCGGCATGGTGCTGATCTGCGCGTGCAGCAGCCGCCGCAGCGCCACGGACCGCTCGTCGCAGTAGCACTCGGCGAGCGCCCGCCCGGTCCGGGTCAGCATCGCGGTCAGATCGCCGTCCTCCCGGAGCAGTTCCACCGCGGCGAGATTGCGCGCGAGCGCCTGGTCGGCCAGGGCGCCGACCACCTCGCGGAAGAGGCGCTCCTTGTCACCGAAGTGGTTGTAGACCGTGTGCTTCGCGACCCCCGCGCCCGCGGCGATCGCGTCCACCCCGGCCGCGTGGTACCCGTCCCGGGCGAAGACCGTGAACGCGGCGTCCAGAATCGCCTGCCGCTTGTCGATCCGGCCCCGCGTCCGCTCTGTCCTGGCTCCGCTCACCGGGCAACGATATCCAATGGACTCGTACGTACGTTAAAGTGCACTAGCCAGTGCAGTTATGCAGACGCGTACCACCCTGCGAAGGAGTGCCGATGATCGTCAACCTGCAGCGGTTCAGCTTCAAGCCCGGCGTGAGCGAGGAGGAGAAGGCGGAGGTGCTGGCCGCGATGCGGCGTACCGGATCGGTGGAGTCGGTGGCGTACTCGGCCGTCGGCCAGGACCTCGGCGACCCCGCGGACGGCTTCACCCACGCCTATCTGGCGGCGGTCCCCGACCTGGACGCCCTGGAGCGGTACATGCACGACCCGGTGCATCTGGCGGGCGACGAGGTCATCCTGCCGCGGCTGGCCAGGCAGTCGGCGGTACGGCTGGCCGACGATCCGGACCCGGAACTGCGCCAGGCGGTCTTCGCAATCTACGACCGGAAGGTCCGCAAGTACCCGGCCTGGGGACGCCAGGTGGAGGCGCTCTTCGGCGGCCACCCCCGGGAGACGCGGGAACAGCAGGAACAGCAGGAACAGCAGGGATAGCGGGGGAGACGAACAGGGGGGAGGGAGGGGGAGGGCCGAAGTCGGTTCGCCCGTCACGTAGTTGCCCGCGTCTTTCCGCAGTCGCCCGTAGCTGAAGGAGTCCGCGTCCGGATCACACCCCCTTCACAAGCTCTTGACCCGATCCACCCGGCTCCGTCCCCGATTGGGACCCAGCCGGAGCCGTGGCTATCGTGACGGGACCATGGCGGGTCGAAGCCGCCCTGGTCGACGGGGGAGCAGAGGGGGGCTCAGGAGTGCGTGCGGACGGGGGAGTCGGCCGGTCCGGGCAGGGCGGCGGGGCCGAGGAAGGGCGGCTGGTCGCGGGGCGGTACCTGCTCCTCGAACGGGTCGGCAGCGGCGGCATGGGCACCGTCTGGCGGGCCTCGGACGAGGTGCTCGGCCGCCATGTCGCCCTCAAGAAGCTGCACGTACCGCCGCATCTCTCGGACGACGAGCGCGAGACCCTGTACGAACGCACCCGGCGGGAGGCCCGCAGCGCGGCGCGGATCACGCACCCGGGCGTGGTCGTCGTGCACGACGTGGTCGACGACGGCGGGCTGCCGTGCATCGTGATGGAGTACGTGCCCTCCCGCACCCTCGCCCAAGTGCTGCGCGAGGACGGGCCGTTGAGCCCGCGGGAGACGGCCCGGACCGGGCACCGGATGGTTGTGGCGCTGCGGGCCGCGCATGCCGCCGGGGTGCTGCACCGGGACGTCAAACCGGCCAATGTGCTGCTCGGGGAGGCGGGCCGGGTGGTCCTCACCGACTTCGGCATCGCGGTCTCCTCCGACACCTCCACCCTGACCCGGACCGGCGAACTCGTCGGCTCCGTGGGCTACTTGGCACCCGAACGCGTCAAGGGCCGGACACCGGGCCCCGCTTCGGACCTGTGGTCGCTGGGCGCCACGCTCTACGAGGCCCTGGAGGGGGCGGCGCCCTTCCGCCGGAACTCCGCCATGGAGACGGTGTACGCGATAGCGGCCGATCCGCTCGTACCGCCGCGCCACGCAGGGCCGTTGGCCCCGCTGATCGAGGCCCTGCTGCGGAAGGACCCGGAGGAGCGCCCCGACGCGGCGACCGTGGAGGAGCTGCTGCGGGAGGGGACGGCCACGGCGGTGCAGGAGCGGGCGGTCGGGCGCGCCGGACGCACAGGGAGCACCGGGCAGGTAGGGCACACCGGTTACGCCGGGCCCACCGAGTACGCAGGGCACGCCGGGCACGCCGAAGACTCTCGCGGGCGCGCCGTGTCGCCCGACCACACTCCCACCCACCGCCGCGACCGCAGCGGCCACACCGAACTCGACGACGGTCAGCGGCAGTTGGGCGCCCCCGGCAGCGGCAGCCGGAAGCCCGCCCCGGGTCGGAGCCGCCGCCGGGTCGCCGTCTGGGCGGCCGTTGCCGCGGTGGTCCTCGCGGGAGCCGGGGCCACGGCGCTGACCCTGCGCGGTTCGGGCGAGGGGTCGGGGGCCTCGGACCGCCCGGGGGCTTCGGCGCCCGCGGAGTCCGCGCCACAGGAGCCGGGCGAGGGCTCGGGGAAGCCGTCCGGAACCGCCGGGCCCTCCCCCTCGGACGGAGCGAGCACGCCCGCGAAGCCGCCGCCCGCCGGTTACCACCTCGCCGAGGAGAAGGACATCGGCCTCTCGGTGCCGGTGCCCGACGGCTGGCGGCGCAAGACGCTGGAGGACGGCGCGATCGCCTTCATCGACCCGGCGGGCCTGGTCCGGCTCCAGGTCAGCGCGCTGGACTTCGCGAGCACCGACCCGCTGCAGCACTGGAAGGACGACGAGGCCAAGTCGGTCCGGGAGGGCAAGCTGCCGGGCTACCGGCAGCTGCGGATGCAGAGCACCAGCTACCTCGAACGGCCCGCCGCCGTATGGGAGTTCACCTTCGAGGGCAAGGCCAGGCAGTTCCGCGCCATCGACCTCGGCTTCGGCAGGCCGGGCGAGAAGGAGTACGCGCTCTACCTCTCGGCCCCCAGCTCCGACTGGGCCCGCTACCGCAAGGTCTTCGACACGGCGAGCGCGGGCCTGCGCCTCGCCGACGAGAAGCCGGGCGGTTGAGCAGATCGGCTGAGGCGGATCGGTCCAGGCAGATCGATGGAGACGGGACGGTTGAGACCGATCGATGAAGACTGGACGGTCGAGGCCGGACGGTTGAGGCCGATCGATGAAGACTGGACGGTCGAGGCCGATCGATGGAGACCTGCCGGTGAGGCCGGACGGTTGAGCTCCCCCTCACTCCCCCGCCCCGCACGGCTCCGCATACGGCACCTGCGGCAGCCGGGCCCGCCACTCGGCGCGGTCCAGGCTGCCCCGGGTGCGGGCGCAGACCTGGCGCAGCGCCGCGGCCACGTCCAGGGGCCAGAGGCGGGCGGTGAGGTCGTCGCCGCCGCTGGCGAGGGTGCGGCCGTCGGGGCTGAAGACGACGGTGCCGACGGAGCGGGTGTGGCCGGTGAGCGGCCGGCCCCAGGCGGTGGCGCCGGTGGCGGTGACCCGCCAGAGCCGTACGGTCGCATCGCCGCCCGCGGTGGCGAGGCGGTGGCCGTCGGGGCTGAAGGCGAGGGCGTTGATCTGGCTGCCGTGGCCGGTGCGCGGGCGCCCGGTGGCCGCGGCGTGCGCCGGGTCGGCGGTCTTCCACAGCCGCAGGGTGCGGTCCTCGCCGCCGCTCGCGAGCAGGGTGCCGTCCGGGCTGAACGCCACTGCCCGTACGCCTTCTTGATGGCCCGTCAGCTTTCGTAGCGGGCGAGGGTCCCGGGTGCCCCGCAGTCCCCAGAGGCGTACGGCGCTGCGCTGGTGGGCGGTGGCCAGGGTGCGGCCGTCGGGGGCGAAGGCGAGGGCGTTGATGTGGCCCTCGCGCGGGGCGGCGGCCCGGCCGAGGGGCTCCGGGCGGGCGCGGGTGGCGAGCGACCAGAGGCGGAGCGTCCCGTCCCGGCCGCCGCCCGCGAGGGTGCGGCCGCGCGGGGCGAAGGCCACCGCCCGGATGCCGTCCCGGTGGCCGCCGAGCGGCGGGCCGAGGGCGCGGGCGCGGGCCGGGTCGGCGGTGTCCCACAGCCGTACGGTGTCGTCCTCGCCCGCGCTGGCGAGGGTGCGGCCGTCCGGGGCGAAGGCGACCGAGGTGACCCGGTCCCGGTGACCGCGCAGCAGCCCGAGGAGCCGGGGGCGGAGCGGGTCGTGGACGTCCCACAGCCGGATCAGCGCGTCGTCGGTGCTGGCGACGGCGAGGACCCGGCCGTCCGGGCGGTAGGCGGCGCTGGTCAACGGGTTGGTGAAACCGGTGAGTTGGCCGGGCGGGCGGTGCCAGAGCAGCAGGTCGCCCTGGTATCCGGCGCTGACCAGGGTGCGGGCGTCGCCGGGGCGGAACTGCACCGACCAGATCCCGGAGCGGTGCCCGGTCATCGGCGCGTCCAGCGGGAGCGGATGGCCGGGGTCCAGCACGGTCCACAGCCGTACGGCGTTGTCCTCTCCTCCGGCGGCGAGGGTGCTCCCGTCCGGGCTGAAGGCCACCGACCAGACGGGCGCGCCGGGTTCGTCGAGGACCGGCCCGCGGCGGGGGTGTCCGGGGTCGGTGAGGTTCCAGAGGCGGGCGGTGCCGTCGAAGCCGCCGCTGGCCAGGGTGGCGCCGTCGGGGCTGAAGGCCAGCGACCAGACGGGCTCCCCGTGGCCGGTGAGCGCCGCCCCGCGCTGCCGGGCCCGCCGCGGAGCGCTCAGGTCCCAGAGACGGATCCGCCCGTCGTAGCCGCCGCTGGCGAGGGTGGCGCCGTCGGGGGCGAAGGCGAGGGCGCGGGCGCCGCCGCGGTGGGCGGGCAGCGGTCGGCCGAGGGGCCGGGGGCGGGCCGGTTCCGCGAGGTCCCACAGGCGGACGGTGCCGTCGTCGCTCGCGGTGGCGAGGGTGCGGCCGTCCGGGGCGAGGCGGAGCATGGCGACCGGTGCCCGGTGGGCGGCGAGCGGGCGGCCGAGGGCCCGCGGGCGGCGGGGCTCGCTCAGGTCGAGCAGCCGTACCGTGCCGTCGTGCAGGGCGAGGGCCAACAGGTGGCCGCGGGAGGCGAATTGGACGTCCTCGACGCGGTCCGGGAAGGGGCCGAGCGGGGCGCGCAGCGGGCGGGCGCGCAGCGGGTCGGCGGTGTCCCAGAGGCGGACGGTGCGGTCGTGGCCGCCGCTGGCGAGCAGCCGTCCGCCGGGGGCGAAGGAGGCCGCGGAGACCACGCCGTCGTGGCCGGGCAGGGCGCTGGACAGGCTCGCGCCCGCGTCGCCGAGCAGCCGGGTGTCCAGGTCGGGGGTGTCGGCCCTGGCGTGCGCGGCGGCGTCGAGGCGGGCGGCCCCGGCGCGGTGTTCGCCGCGCAGGTTGTCGGCGGCGGTGGCGATCTGGTGGAAGATCGCGGTGTCCCGCTCGGCGTGCGCGGCGGAGCGCTCCCGGAAGGCGACGGCGGCGGCGCACCCGGCGAGCAGGGTGAGGGCGCAGAGCACGGCCGTCAGCGCCTGCCGCCGGCGCCGTCCGCGCTGCCGCCTGCGCTGCGAGGCGGTGAGGAACTCCAGCTCCTCGGCGGTGAGTTCGGCCGCGCGGTCGGCGGCGGGGAAGGCCTCCTCGACGGCGGTGAGCCTGCTGCCGAGGTAGAGCGCGGAGGGCTCGCGGTCCAGGGCGCGCCAGTCGCGGGCGGCGCGGCTCAGCCGCCGGTGCAGGCGCAGCCGGTCGCGTTCGGCGTCGATCCAGCCGCGCAGCCGGGGCCAGGCGGTGAGCAGCGCCTCGTGCGCGAGGTCCACCACCGCCTCGTCCCGGGTGAGCAGCCGGGCCGCGACGAGCCGGTCCACCACGGTGGCGGTCGCCGCCTGCCCGGCCGCGTCCGCCGCCAACTCCGCGTGCGGCAGCGGCCGTCGGGTGTCGGGACCGCCCTCGCCGGGGCTGACCAGACGCAGCAGTACGCGCCGGGCCCGGGCCGCCTCCCGCGGCCCGAACCCGGCGTAGGCGTCCTCGGCGGTCTTGGCGAGGGCGCCGTGCAGTCCGCCCGCGGCCTCGTAGGCGGTCTCGGTGAGCAGGTTCCCGCGCCGGTGCCGCCAGGTCTCCAGGAGGGCGTGCGACATCAGCGGCAGGGCGCCGGGTTCGCCCGCCACCTCGGCCACCACCCGTGCGGTCAGGGCGCGTTGGACCTGGAGTCCGCGGGCCGCGGCGGGGCGCACCACGGCCTGCTGGAGTTCCTCCGCACTCATCGGCCCGAGCAGCAGGGTGGCCCGCCGCAGCGCCTCGGCCAGCTCCGCGTGCCGGGCGCAGTGGGCGAGGAAATCGGCGCGCAGGGCGAGCACGACGCGCAGCCGGCTCTCCGGGGCGCGGGCGGCGAGCAGCAGACCGAGGAAGGCCTCGCGTTCGGCGGGGTCGGCGCAGAGGGTGAACAGCTCCTCGAACTGGTCGACCAGGACGACGGTTTCGCCGGGCGGTCCACCGGTTGGACCCTCGGGCGGTCCCTCCGGCCCCTCCGCCGGGGCGAGCCGTTCCCGGTGCTCGGCCGCCGGGTGGGCGCCGGGGGTGAGGATGACCACCCGGGCCGGGCGCGGGCCCTCCCCCTCCGGTGCGCGCAGGGCGGGGATCAACCCGGCGCGCAGCAGGGAGGATTTGCCGCTGCCGGAGGCGCCGAGCAGGGCGCAGATCCTGAACCGCCGGGTGAGCGCGAGGAGTTCGCCGATCAGCTGCTCGCGGCCGAAGAAGAGACCGGCGTCCTCGGGTTCGTAGCGGGCAAGTCCGCGGTAGGGGGCGGGAGTTCCGTCCTCCTCGGGGCGCGGCTGCTCCTCGATCCGCTCCTTGGCCGCCTGCCAGCGCCGCTCCCACTCCTCGGCGTCGCCCGCGCAGGCCCGTACGAAGGCGAGGGTGACCCGCAGGGTGGGGAAGGCGCCGCCGCGGGCGGCCTGGTGGAGGGCGCCGAGCGAGACGCCCGCCTCGCGCTGCATCCGCCGGTAGGTGGGCGAGCCCGCCGCCTCGCGGAGCGCCCGCAGCGCCGCCGCGAACTCCGCCGCGGGCGCGGCGACTTCGGCCGGTTCCGGTGTGCCCGCCATGTCCGCCCCCGTCGCCCTGCGTCCCCGTCCGCCACCGCGGCGCTCGCCCCCTGCGAGGAGCGGCCACGGTAGGGAGCGGTGCGGCGTACACGCAACTGCCCCGAGCCGGGCGGGACTTCGCCGAGGCAGCTCAGGTGCCGGGCGGGTTTCTTGTTCATCCCACCGCCGCCGGGCTGCTGAACAGCGCCGCCGTGCGATTGGCTGGACCCGGCGGCCCCGGCCGGGCGGTACGGGCCGTGGCGCGCCGCCCCGCCCTCGCGCCGGATCTTCACCGGCCGCGACCGAATCTTCCACGGGGGGAGACTCGGTTCCCGGGGCGCGCCACGCCCACCGCCCGCCCCCACGCCGGGGCGCCCGACCGAAGTCCCCTCACGAAGGAGTGTCCGTGCGCCCCTCACGACTGCGGCTCGCCGCCCTCGGCGCCTCGGCGGCCTGTCTGCTGACCCTCACCGCCACCCTCTCCGGACCGGCCTCGGCCACCGGCACCGGCGGCCCGGCCGCCGCCCCGGCGGCACCCGACAGCGCCGCCGAACGCTACGACTGGGGCACCCCGGTGGCGGCCGGCACCGACGAGTTCGACTACGGCTCCGAGGACGCCCCGGCCCGCCCGGACGACGCCAAGTGGAGCCTGCCCGGCGCGGACGGCGAGTGCTGGGACGGCCACGCGGGCAACGGCCGCCGCTGCTCGGACAATTCACGGGTGGTCGGCGGGCTGCTGCGCCAGAGCGGCGCCCAGAACGGCGACTCGGGCTGGATGGGCTCCAAGTTCGGTCAGCGCTACGGCCGTTGGGAGGCGCGTGTGCGCTCCGAGGCGACCGGCGAGGACAACGGCCGCCAGTACCACCCGCTGCTCATCCTGTGGCCGGACTCGGACCGCTGGCCCGAGGACGGCGAGTACGACTACCTGGAGAACACCGCCCCCGGCGAGGACTGCTCGGAGGCCTTCATCCACTACCCGCACGACCCGGACGCCGCGGTCCAGCAGGAGCACGCCGAGAAGTGCGGCGTCGACCTCACGCAGTGGCACAACATCGCGGTCGAGTGGACGCCCGACCACGTCAAGGGCTTCGTGGACGGCGAGGAGTGGTTCAGCTTCTCCGGCGGCGCCAACGACGTCCGCGACTGCATCCAGTGCGCGCCCTCCATGCACCAGACCATCCAGCTCGACAACTTCTTCGGCGACTCGATGCAGAGCGCCGTCTACGAGGTGGACTGGACCCGCGCGTACTCCATCGACGGGGTGAGCGAGCCCGCCGAGAAGCGCTGACGCCTCCCTGAGGAGCGTACGTACGGCCTCCTCCCCGGCTGCCGGGGAGGAGGCCGTACCTATGCGCGCGGGCGGGCGGTACGGCTCAGCGCGCCGCCGAGAAGGCGCCCCGGGCGAGGCGGTGCAGCAGGGCAGCCATCGCCTCGCGGCCCGGCAGCGAGCCCGGCCGCCCGAGGTGCGGGGTGGAGTTGAGCAGGCCGAAGACGGCGTGCACCGAGGCGCGGGCCGAGGGTTCGGCCAGTGCCGGGTAGACCGCGCGGACGGCGCCGACCCACAGCTCGACGTACTGCCGCTGGAACTGGCGGACCAGCTTGCGGTCGCTGTCGCGCAGCCGGTCCAGCTCGCGGTCCTGGAGGGTGATCAGGGCGCGGTCGTCGAGGGCGAAGTCGATATGGCCCTCGAGGAGGGAGTCGAGGAGCTGCTCGGCGGAGCCCGCGGCCTCCTCGACCCGGCGGCGGCCGCCGCGCAGCAGGCGCTCGCTGATCCCGACCAGCAGCTCGGCCAGCATGGCGTCCTTGCCGGGGAAGTGCCGGTAGAGTCCGGGCCCGCTGATGCCCACCGCGGCGCCTATCTCGTCGACGCCGACCCCGTGGAAACCGCGCTCGGCGAAGAGGCGGGCGGCCTCGCCGAGGATCTGCTCGCGGCGGGTCGGGGCGTCCACTCTGCTGGTCATGCCGGCAATTCTAGACAGAGTCGTTAGCGCTCGTTAACCTTTGGGGCATACGTTAACGCTCACTAACCGGCGGGCCGCGAACCGGCGCCGCCGGGGAGCTGCGAGCAAGGAGGCTCGAACGATGCAGCAGGCACCGGTGCTCACCAGCGCCGCCGACCCGGCCTCGGAGGCCTGGCGGGCCAATGAGGCCGCGCACCAGGCGCTCGGCGAGGAGCTGCGCTCCCGGCTGGACGCCGCGCGCCTGGGCGGCGGCGAGCGGGCCAGGGCCCGGCATGTGGCGCGCGGGAAGCTGCTGCCCCGCGACCGGGTGGACACCCTCCTCGACGAGGGCTCCCCCTTCCTTGAGCTGGCACCGCTCGCGGCCGAGGGGATGTACGAGGGCGGGGCCCCGGCGGCCGGGGTGATCGCGGGCATCGGCCGGGTCTCGGGCCGCGAGTGCGTGGTCGTCGCCAACGACGCCACCGTCAAGGGCGGCACGTACTACCCGATGACCGTCAAGAAGCACCTGCGCGCCCAGGAGGTGGCCCTGGAGAACCGGCTGCCCTGCGTCTACCTGGTCGACTCCGGCGGCGCCTTCCTGCCCATGCAGGACGAGGTCTTCCCGGACCGCGAGCACTTCGGGCGGATCTTCTACAACCAGGCGCGGATGTCCGGCGCGGGCATCCCGCAGATCGCGGCGGTGCTCGGCTCCTGCACCGCGGGCGGGGCGTACGTCCCGGCGATGAGCGACGAGGCCGTGATCGTGCGCGGCCAGGGCACCATCTTCCTGGGCGGCCCGCCCCTGGTGAAGGCCGCCACCGGCGAGGTGGTCACCGCCGAGGAGCTGGGCGGCGGCGAGGTCCACTCGCGCGTCTCCGGGGTGACCGACCACCTCGCCGAGGACGACGCGCACGCCCTGCGGATCGTGCGGAACATCGTCGCCACCCTGCCCGACCGGGGCCCGCTGCCCTGGTCGGTGCGCCCGGTGGTGGAACCCAAGGTCGACCCGCACGGGCTCTACGGCGCCGTCCCGGTCGACTCCCGCACCCCCTACGACGTGCGCGAGGTGATCGCCCGCCTGGTCGACGGCTCGCAGTTCTCCGAGTTCAAGTCCGAGTACGGCCAGACCCTGGTCACCGGCTTCGCCCGGCTGCACGGCCACCCGGTCGGCATCGTCGCCAACAACGGCATCCTCTTCGCCGAGTCCGCCCAGAAGGGCGCGCACTTCATCGAGCTGTGCGACCAGCGCGGCATCCCGCTGCTCTTCCTGCAGAACATCTCCGGCTTCATGGTCGGCAAGGACTACGAGGCGGGCGGCATCGCCAAGCACGGCGCCAAGATGGTCACGGCGGTCGCCTGCACCCGGGTGCCCAAACTGACCGTGGTCATCGGCGGCTCCTACGGCGCGGGCAACTACTCGATGTGCGGCCGGGCGTACTCCCCCCGCTTCCTGTGGATGTGGCCCGGCGCGAAGATCTCCGTGATGGGCGGCGAGCAGGCCGCCTCGGTGCTCGCCACCGTCAAGCGGGACCAGCTGGAGGCGCGCGGCGAGTCCTGGCCCGCCGAGGACGAGGAGGCGTTCAAGGCCCCGGTCCGGCAGCAGTACGAGAGCCAGGGCAACGCCTACTACGCCACCGCCCGGCTCTGGGACGACGGCGTGATCGACCCGCTGGAGACCCGCCGGGTCCTCGGCCTCGCGCTCACCGCCTGCGCCAACGCCCCGCTGCCCGCCAAGGACCCGAAGGCGCCCGGGTACGGCGTCTTCCGGATGTGAGCGCCATGACGACCGACACCGTGTCCGCGAGGGACAGCAAGGGCGAGGAGCCGGGGCAGATGGGCGGGAAGGCCGAGATGCGCAAGAGCAGCACAGCCGGGGCGCGCGGGCGGATGTTCGACACCGTCCTGGTGGCCAACCGGGGCGAGATCGCGGTCCGGGTGATCCGCACCCTGCGGGCGCTCGGCGTCCGCTCGGTCGCCGTCTTCAGCGACGCCGACGCCGAGGCGCGGCACGTACGCGAGGCGGACACCGCGGTACGGCTCGGTCCGGCACCGGCCGCCGAGAGCTATCTCTCCGCCGAGCGGCTGATCGAGGCGGCCCGGCGCAGCGGGGCCCAGGCCGTGCACCCGGGGTACGGATTCCTCGCGGAGAACGCCGCCTTCGCGCGGGCCTGCGAGGAGGCGGGGCTGGTCTTCATCGGCCCCTCCGCCGAGGCGATCGCGCTGATGGGCGACAAGATCCGGGCCAAGGAGACGGTCCGCGAGGCGGGCGTGCCGGTGGTCCCCGGCTCCTCGGGCAGCGGGCTGAGCGACGGGCAACTGGCCGCCGCGGCACAGGAGATCGGCACCCCGGTGCTGCTGAAGCCCTCCGCGGGCGGCGGCGGCAAGGGCATGCGCCTGGTGCGCGAGGAGGCGCTGCTCGCCGAGGAGATCGCCGCGGCCCGCCGCGAGGCCCGGGCCTCCTTCGGCGACGACACCCTCCTGGTGGAGCGCTGGATCGACCGCCCCCGGCACATCGAGATCCAGGTACTCGCCGACGGCCACGGCAACGTGGTCCACCTCGGCGAGCGGGAGTGCTCGCTCCAGCGCCGCCACCAGAAGATCATCGAGGAGGCGCCCTCGGTCCTGCTCGACGAGGCGACCCGGGCCGCGATGGGCGAGGCCGCGGTGCAGGCCGCGCGCTCCTGCGGCTACCGGGGCGCGGGCACCGTGGAGTTCATCGTGCCCGGCGGCGACCCCGGTGCGTACTACTTCATGGAGATGAACACCCGCCTCCAGGTGGAGCATCCGGTCACCGAGCTGGTCACCGGGCTCGACCTGGTGGAGTGGCAGCTGCGGGTGGCGGCCGGGGAGCGGCTGCCCTTCGCCCAGGAGGAGATCACCCTCACCGGGCACGCCGTCGAGGCGCGGATCTGCGCCGAGGACCCGGGCCGCGGCTTCCTGCCCTCCGGCGGGGTGGTGCTCGCCCTCGCCGAACCGGAGGGCGAGGGGGTGCGCACCGACTCGGGGCTGAGCCTCGGCACCGAGGTCTCCAGCCTGTACGACCCGATGCTCTCCAAGGTCATCGCCTACGGCCCCGACCGGGCCACCGCGCTGCGCAGGCTGCGGGGCGCGCTCGCCGGGACAGTCACCCTGGGCGTGCAGACCAACGCCGGGTTCCTGCGCCGGCTGCTCGCCCATCCGGCGGTGATGGCCGGGGAGTTGGACACCGGCCTGGTGGAGCGCGAGGCCGAGTCGCTGATCCCGGACGAGGTCCCCGAGGAGGTGTACGAGGCCGCCGCGGCGGTGCGGGTGCGGCAGCCCCGGCCGGACGCGGGCGGCTGGCTCGACCCCTTCTCCGCGGGCGGCGGCTGGCGCCTCGGCGGGCGGCACGTCCCGGTCACCCACCAGCTGCGGGTGCCCGGCCTCGACCCGGTGGCGTATGTGGCGCGCGGCGAGGCCACCGTCGAGGAGGACACCGTCTTCGTCACCCTGGACGGCGTCCGGCACCGCTTCGCCCGCGCCGGGGACTGGCTCGGCCGGGAGGGCGAGGCCTGGCAGGTGCGCGACCACGACCCGGTCGCCGCCTCGCTGCGGGGCGCCGCGCACGCGGGCGCCGACTCGCTGACCGCGCCGATGCCGGGCACCGTCACCGTGGTCAAGGTCGCCGTCGGGGAGGAGGTGGCGGCGGGCCAGAGCCTGCTGGTGGTCGAGGCGATGAAGATGGAGCACGTCGTCTCCGCCCCGCACGCGGGCACCGTCACCGAACTCGACGTCAGCCCCGGCACCGCGGTCGCCATGGACCAGGTGCTCGCGGTGGTCGAACCGGCCGCCGAGGACGCCGGGGCCGAACTGCCCGCGCAGCCCGCACCGGACGCGCAGAGCGCGAAGGACGCGAAGGAGCCGACGACATGACCGAGTCCCCTACGACGGGCGGTGCCGGTGCGGCCGGTGCCCCCGACACCGGCGCGACCGGGGCCCTCGCGACCGGGCCCCGGGCCCTGCCCATGCGGTTCCCGGACAGCCGGCTGCCCGCCCGGGTCCGTATCCACGAGGTCGGCGCGCGCGACGGCCTGCAGAACGAGAAGGGCGTCGTACCGACCGAGGTGAAGGCCGAGTTCGTGCGGCGGCTCGCCGAGGCCGGGCTCGGCACCATCGAGGCGACCAGCTTCGTGCACCCGAAGTGGGTGCCCCAACTCGCCGACGCCGAGCAGCTGTTCCCCCAGCTCACCGATCTGCGGGTGCATCTGCCGGTGCTGGTGCCGAACGCCCGGGGCATGGAGCGGGCGCTCGCGCTCGGCGCCCGGCGGATCGCGGTCTTCGCCAGCGCCACCGAGTCCTTCGCCAAGGCCAACCTCAACCGCACCGTGGACGAGGCCCTGGCCATGTTCGAGCCGGTGGTGGCCCGCGCCCGGCAGGAGGGCGTGCACGTACGCGGCTATCTGTCGATGTGCTTCGGCGACCCCTGGGAGGGCGCGGTCCCCCTGGAGCAGGTGGTGCGGGTCTGCACCGCGCTGCGGGACATGGGCTGCGAGGAGCTGAGCCTCGGCGACACCATCGGCGTGGCCACCCCCGGCCATGTCCGCGCCCTGCTCGGCGCGCTGCACGAGGCCGCGGTGCCCACCGAGGCGCTCGGCGTGCACTTCCACGACACCTACGGCCAGGCCCTCAGCAACACCCTGGCCGCCCTGGAGCTCGGCGTCACCACGGTGGACGCCTCGGCGGGCGGGCTCGGGGGCTGCCCGTACGCCAAGAGCGCCACCGGGAACCTCGCCACCGAGGACCTGGTCTGGATGCTCGACGGCCTCGGCATCGACACCGGGGTCGACCTGGACCGGCTCACCGCCACAAGCGTGTGGATGGCCCAGCAGCTCGGCCGCCCGAGCCCCTCTCGTACCGTTCGCGCCCTCTCCCACAAGGAGTCCTGAAAGCCATGTCGATCGACCATCGCCTGTCCGCCGAGCACGAGGAACTCCGGCGCACTGTCGAGGAGTTCGCCCACGACGTCATCGCGCCGAAGATCGGCGACTACTACGAGCGGCACGAGTTCCCCTACGAGATCATCCGCGAGATGGGCCGGATGGGCCTGTTCGGGCTGCCCTTCCCCGAGGAGTACGGCGGCATGGGCGGCGACTACCTCGCGCTCGGCCTCGCCCTGGAGGAGCTGGCCCGGGTGGACTCCTCGGTGGCGATCACCCTGGAGGCCGGGGTCTCGCTCGGCGCGATGCCGCTCTACCTCTTCGGCAGCGAGGAGCAGAAGCGCACCTGGCTGCCGAAGCTGTGCGCGGGCGAGATGCTCGGCGCCTTCGGCCTGACCGAGCCGGACGGCGGCTCCGACGCGGGCGCCACCCGCACCACCGCCCGCCTGGACGAGTCCACCGGCGAGTGGGTCATCAACGGCACCAAGTGCTTCATCACCAACTCCGGCACCGACATCACCGGACTGGTCACGGTCACCGCCGTCACCGGCCGCAAGCCGGACGGCAAGCCGCTGATCTCCGCCATCCTGGTGCCCTCCGGCACCCCGGGCTTCACGGTGGCGGCCCCGTACTCGAAAGTCGGCTGGAACGCCTCGGACACCCGGGAGCTGTCCTTCGCCGATGTGCGGGTGCCCCGGGAGAACCTGGTCGGCGAGGAGGGCCGGGGGTACGCGCAGTTCCTGCGCATCCTCGACGAGGGCCGGATCGCCATCGCGGCGCTGGCCACCGGTCTCGCCCAGGGCTGTGTGGACGAGTCGGTGAAGTACGCCAAGGAGCGGGTCGCCTTCGGCCGGGTGATCGGTGACTTCCAGGCCGTGCAGTTCAAGGTCGCCGACATGGAGATGAAGGCGCACACCTCGCGGCTGGCCTGGCGGGACGCGGCCTCGCGGCTGGTGCAGGGCGAGCCCTTCAAGAAGGAGGCCGCGCTCGCGAAGCTGTACTCCTCCACCATCGCGGTGGACAACGCCCGGGAGGCCACCCAGATCCACGGCGGGTACGGCTTCATGAACGAGTACCCGGTCGCCCGGATGTGGCGGGACTCCAAGATCCTGGAGATCGGCGAGGGCACCAGCGAGATCCAGCGGATGCTGGTGGCCCGCGAACTCGGCCTGGGCTGAGGGCAATCGCCCCCGCGCCGCCGGGCGGTCCTCAGGCCCCCGGGCGGCGCAGGGAGGCGAGCAGCAGACCGACGAGTTCCTCGACGAGCTCGTCCAGGCTGGCGTCGACCCAGCCCGCCGCCCAGTCGTGCAGCAGGCCGTTGACGCTGCCGATGAAGGCGGCCGCCGCGAGGCTGTAGTCCCGGTCGGCCGCCTCGCCGCGCGCCCGCGCCGCCTCGGCCTCGGCGCGGATCAGCTCGATCCAGCGGGCGCGGCGGCTGAGCCGCTGCTCGTCCATGCGCGGGCTGATGCCGACGATCTCGGTGAAGGTGATCCGGATCCGGCGCGGGTCCGAGGTGACGCTGGCGGCATAGGCGCGGAAGACGGCCGCATAGCGCTCGGCGGCGGGCTGCCCCGCGGTACCGGCGAGCGCCTCGGTCACCGCCGCCTCGGCCCAGTCGTTGACCTTCAGGTGCAGGGCGGCGAGGACGTCCTCCAGGGTGCGGAACTCCTCGTAGAACTGCCGGGTGGACAGACCGGCGGCCTCGCAGAGGGCGGCGACGGTGGTCGCCCGGTAGCCGGGGCCCGCGCCGAAGAGCTCCAGGGCCGCGCCGAGAAATCTCTCCCGGCGCTCGGCGCCCCGCTCACTGGCCGTCTTGCCTGCGTAACGGCCGGTGGGCGGCCTGACCCTGCCCTTCATCCGCACCCCCTCCTTCGCACGGCGGCCATCTTCTCCTGTCCGGGGGCTTGAAGAAGCCCGCGCCCGTCATTACTTTCGAGTAGCCAGATCTGAACAGAGCCGTTTTCAGAATCCGGCACCGCCGCCCTCCCCTGCGATCCACGCCCCGGCGATCCGCGTCCCGGCGCGCCCCGGTCGAGGACTTCGCACGCCTTCACCCGCCTGCCCGCCTTGTCATGCCTGCCTCAATCCCCTCCCCCGATCTCCGGACGCCTCCGGTCAACTCGGCGGCGCCCGGGCCCACTTGATCCCTCCCGGCAGAAGGAGAGAGCCATGGAAGAAGAGTCCTCCAGGACGTCCCCGGTCAGCCGCAGGCGCCTGATGCAGGTCGCGGGCGGGGCGCTGGCGGCCGGTACGGCGCTGGGCGCGAGCCCGGCCTACGGCGCCGGGTCCCCGAAGGCGGACGCGGATGTGATCGTGGTCGGCGGCGGGCTCGCCGGACTGGTCGCCACCGCCGAACTGGCCGCCGCCGGACGCAAGGTGATCCTCCTCGACCAGGAGCCGGAGGCGAGCCTCGGCGGCCAGGCGTACTGGTCCTTCGGCGGCCTCTTCCTGATCGACTCGCACGAGCAGCGGCTGTGCGGGATCAAGGACTCGCTGGAGCTGGCCCGGCAGGACTGGCTCGGCACCGCGGGCTTCGACCGGGGCGTCGAGGACCGCCTCGGCGAGGACCACTGGGGCCGCAAATGGGCCGAGGCCTACCTGGAGTTCGCCGCCGGGGAGAAGCGGTCCTGGCTGTACGGGATGGGGATGCGCTGGGTGCCGATCGTCGGCT
The DNA here is from genome assembly GCF_025643355.1 of Streptomyces sp. SCSIO ZS0520. NCBI lineage: Bacteria > Bacillati > Actinomycetota > Actinomycetes > Kitasatosporales > Streptomycetaceae > Streptomyces > Streptomyces sp. SCSIO ZS0520. Next base: position 2,644,603 of record NZ_CP092644.1, read on the forward strand.
GGGCCGAGCGCGGCGGGCAGCTCGCGGACGGCCCCGGCAACTCGGTGCCCCGCTTCCATGTCACCCTCGGCACCGGGCCCGGCGTGATGGAGCCCTTCGAGAAGCGGGTGCGGGAGGCGGCGAAGAAGGGCCTGGTGAGCTTCCGCTTCCGGCACCAGGTGGACGAGCTGCTGCTCAGCTCCGGTGCGGTGACCGGCGTCCGCGGGTCGGTGCTGGAACCGAGCAACGCCGCGCGCGGCACGGCGAGTTCACGGACCAAGGTCGGCGAGTTCACGCTGAACGCCCCGCAGGTGGTGGTCACCTCCGGCGGCATCGGCGGCAATCTGGACCTGGTCCGCGCGAACTGGCCGAGCCGCCTCGGCTCCCCGCCGCGCACCATGGTCACCGGCGTCCCCGCCCATGTCGACGGCCGCATGCTGGAGATCGCCGAACGCGCGGGCGGCCGCCTGGTCAACCGCGACCGGATGTGGCACTACACCGAGGGCCTCAAGAACTACGAGCCGATCTGGGCGAACCACGGCATCCGCATCCTGCCCGCCCCCTCCTCCCTCTGGTTCGACGCCAAGGGCCGCCGCTTCCCGGCCCCCGCGATCCCCGGCTACGACACCCTCGGCACCCTGAAGATGATCAAGGACACCGGCTACGACTACTCCTGGTTCGTCCTCAACGAGCGCATCGTCAAGAAGGAGTTCACCCTCTCCGGCTCGGAGCAGAACCCGGAGCTGACCCGCAAGGACCTGGTCGCCTACCTCGCCAACCGGGCGCTCGGCCAGACCCCGGAGCCGGTGCAGAAGTTCCTCGACCGGGGCGAGGACTTCGTGGTCGCGGACACCCTGCGGGAACTGGTCGCCGGGATGAACGAGCTGACCGGCCAGAACCTCGTGGACCACGACGCGCTGCTGCGGCAGATCACCGCCCGCGACCGCGAGGTGGACAACCGCTTCGGCAAGGACACCCAGGTGATGGGCATCCGCAACTCCCTGGCCTATGTGGGCGACGACCTCTCCCGCACCGTCGGCCTGCACAAGATCCTCGACCCGGCGGCGGGACCGCTGATCGCCGTCCGGCTGAACCTGCTCAGCCGCAAGACCCTCGGCGGCCTCCAGACCGACCTCTCCGGCCGGGTGCTCGACGCCGACGGAGCACCGGTGCCGGGCCTCTACGCGGCCGGGGAGGTCTCCGGCTTCGGCGGCGGCGGGGTGCACGGCTACCGCTCCCTGGAGGGCACCTTCCTCGGCGGCTGCCTCTTCTCCGGCCGCCAGGCGGGCCGCGCGGCGGCGGCCGAGAGCGCCTGAACGCACCCGATGTCCGCCTGAACCGCCCTCGGTTCAGGCGGACTTGGGCAACTGCTGCCGGTGCGGGCCGACTTGGCGAACCCTCCTTCAGCCGGGCGGCGGCTCGGTGAACCGCTCCTCCGCCAGACCGACTTGGTGAACCACCCGTCAGCCAGGCGGACTTGGTGCACCACCGGCACCCCGGCCCGGCTCGGGCAGGATGTTGGCATTGCGGTGGAAGACATTGCCGGGGTCGTAGCGGGCCTTGGCGGCGGCCAGCCGGGCGTACTTGGGACCGTAGGAGGCGCGTACCCGGTCCTGCTCGCCCTGGGCCAGGAAGTTCACGTAACCGCCCGGGTTCGCCGCGTACGGGAGCAGTTCGGTCCACAGCGCCGCGGCCCAGGCGGCGTCCGCCCGCAGGCGCCGGGGTTCGAGGGCGAGGGCGGAGATGTTCATCACCCAGCAGGGCCGCCGCGCGCCGCCGAAGGCGGTGTCCTCCTCGGGCACCGCGGTATAGGCCCCGTCCAGGCGGAAGCTCGGGCAGAAGGTCAACGGCGAGGATCTGCCCGGCAGTTGGGCACCGAGCAGTTCGAGCACCGCGTCGTCCAGGACGGGCAGCGGCAGGGCACGGTCGTGGGCGAGGATCCCGTACGGGGCGTGGTCGTCGAGCAGGCGCTGGAGGTACCGGTACGGGATCGGGGCGCGCCGCTCGACCAGGGCGGGCGGTCCCTCGGCGAGCGGGGCGAGGGCGCGCGCATGCGCCTCGGGTCCGTCGAACCCGGCGACCAGAAGCGTGTGGCCGGGCCTGCCGCGGTGCTCCGGCGGCACCAGGGCCATCGGCGGCGCGGCCAGCCCGATGCCGGTGAACACCCCGGTCCCCGGCGGCAGTTCGGGCACCGTCTCGCGCAGCCGGCGCAGCACCGCGTCCCCGTCGGCGAGGTCCCAGAAGAAGAGGCCGAGCTGCACCTCGGGCCCGACCGGGTGCAGCCGGAAGGTGAACTCGGTGACCACGCCGAAGTTTCCGCCACCGCCGCGCAAGGCCCAGAAGAGTTCGGGGTGCTGGTCGGCGGCGGCCCGCAGCACCCTGCCGTCGGCGAGGACGGTCTCGGCGGCGAGCAGGTTGTCGCAGCTGAGTCCGTACTCCTCGGTGAGCCAGCCGATGCCGCCGCCGAGGGTGAGGCCGCCGACCCCGGTGTGACTGACGGTGCCGGACGGGACCGCGAGCCCGTACGCCTGGGTCGCCGCGTCCAGCGCGGCCAGGGTCGTGCCGCCGCCGCAGCGCACGGTGCCTCGGGGTCGACCCGTACCGCGTCGAGCCGGGTCAGGTCGAGCACGAGCCCTTCCGGGCAGACCGCGGCCCCGGCGGTCTGGTGGCCCCCGCCGCGCACCGAGACCTCCAGTCCCCGCGCGCGGGCGAAGTCCAGGGCGGCGGCCACGTCCTCGGGGCCGGTGCAGCGGGCGAGGAGCGCCGGGCGGTGGTCGACGGCGCCGTTCCAGACGGCACGGGCGGTGTCGTAGCCGGGGTCGGCGGGAGTGATCAGCTCTCCGGCGAAGGCGCGGCGCAGCGCCGCCGCATCCGGTGCGTGGACGCTGGTCATGGGCTTCCCCCGGGAGGCCGGGCGGCAGAGGCGCGGGATGCGGGCGCGCGGCGGGGATCGCGGGCGCCTGCTCCGGTTTCCACCGTAACCAGGGCCCCAGAGGCGCACAAATCACCCCGGGAGTGGAGGGGAACAGCGGCAACGGAACCCGGAGGGCGGGAAGCACGGACGGGCGGTGTGCGCAGTCGCACACCCGCGCCGGGGCCTCTCGACAGGGCGCGAAGTTAGGTTAGCCTAAGCCCGTTCCCTCCCGGAGCGGTTTCCGGCCGCGCCTCCTGAAAGCAGTTCAGCCATGCCTTCTTCACGCCCCTCCTTCCTGTCCGCCGGCGGCCCGGCCTCGCGGCGCAGCGTGCTCGCCGCCGGGGGTGCCCTCGGCCTCGGCGCCCTGCTGACCGCCTGCGGGGACAGCGACGCGGACCAGGAGGGCAAGGGCGGCTCGGACGGCGGGGGCGCCTGGTCCTTCCAGGACGACCGCGGCAAGAAGATCCGGAAGGACTCCGCACCGAAGAACATCGTCGCCTTCACCGGTGTCGCCGCCGCGCTGTTCGACTACGGCATCGAGGTCAAGGGCGTCTTCGGCCCGACGAGGACCAAGGACGGCAAGCCCGATGTGCAGGCCGGCGACCTCGACATCGACAAGGTCACCGTCCTCGGCAACGAGTGGGGCCAGTTCAGCGTCGAGAAGTACGCGAGCCTCGAACCGGATCTGCTGGTCTCCGGAGTGCTCGACGCCAAGGGCACCCTCTGGTACGTACCGGAGGAGTCCAAGGACAAGATCCTCCCGCTGGCCGACAGCGTCGGCATCAGCATGTACGACCGCGAACTCCCCCAGCCGCTGGCCCGGATGCTCGCCCTGGCCGCCTCGCTCGGCGCGGACGTGAAGGCCAAGAAGGTCACCGACGCCAAGAAGCGCTTCGAGGACGCGGCGGAGCGGCTGCGCAAGGCCGCGAAGTCCCGCCCGGAGATCACGGTCCTGGTCGGCTCCGCGAGCCAGGAGATCTTCTATGTCTCCGGCTCGAACCTCTCCCCCGACCTGGAGTTCTTCAAGTCGCTCGGGGTGAAGCTGGTCGAGCCGCCGGAGTCCGCCAAGAAGGAGAGCGGCGGCTGGTTCGAGAACCTCAGCTGGGAGAACGTCGACAGGTACCCGGCCGACGTGATCATGATGGACAACCGCACCTCGGCCCTCCAGCCCGCGAGCCTGACCAAGCCGACCTGGAAGCAGCTGCCCGCCGTCAAGGCGGGCCAGGTCATTGCGCGCGTCACCGAGCCCGTCTACTCGTACGCGAAGACCGCCCCGATCCTGGAGGACCTCGCCGAGGCCATCGAGAAGGCCGAGAAGGTCAGTTGACCGACCGGCCCGGGACGCGGTGCGGCGCCTCCCGGGCCCCCGCCCCGCCCCGCAGGACCGAGGAGCCAGCGCGATGACCACCACCGCCGAGACCCCCGTACGCGCCTTCGACTTCTTCGCGGTGCGGGTGGTGCGCACCCGGGAACTCAGCGCCGGGATGCGGCGCGTGACCTTCGGCGGCCCCGCGCTGGTGGACCTGGTCTCGGGTGGCCGCGACCAGAGCGCCTCGCTGTTCCTGCCGCGCCCCGGGCAGGAGGTCCCGGTGCTCCCGGCGGACCTGGGCGAGTCGACCTGGTTCGCCGCCTGGCGTGAACTCCCGGAATCCGTACGGGCGGTGATGCGCTCGTACACCCTGCGCGCCCAGCGGCCGGGGCCGGACGGCGGGGAGGTGGACATCGACTTCGCGCTGCACGGCGACGGCGGGCCCGCCTCGCGCTGGGCGGCGCGCGCCGAGCCCGGCGACCGGGCGCTGCTCCTCGGCCCGCGCCGCGCCGACAACCTGGGCGTGCGCTTCCGGCCGCCCGGGGACGCCGACCTGGTGGTGCTCTACGCGGACGAGACGGCGCTGCCCGCCGCCGCGGCCATCCTGGAGTCGCTGCCCGCCGGCACCCGGGTGCGGGCCTGGCTGGAGGTCGCCCGGGAGGCGGACCGGCTGCCCCTCGACCACGGCCCCGAGGCCGAACTCACCTGGCTGGTAAGGGAGTCGGGGGCACCTTCGGCGGCCGAGGCGGTGGCCGCCGGGCTGCCCGCCTGCGCGGCACCGTACGCCTGGATCGCGGGCGAGTCCGGCAGCGTGAAGGCGCTGCGGCGGCAGCTGGTGCGCGGCTTCGGCATCGACCGGCGGCGGGTGGCCTTCGTCGGCTACTGGCGCCGCGGCCTCAGCGAGGAGCAGCTGCGGGAGGCCGCCGAGTAAGCACGCGGCGGGCCCTCCCACCGCGCCCGGCGCGCCGGACCGCCCACCCCACTGGGCAGATGACTTAGGTTAGGCTAACCTGACCTTGTCGTTGCCAAGCCGCTCCTCTCCCGCCGGAGAGCGCGGCTCAGGACGGCCACGCACGAGACGCCCCGGAGTACGGTCCTCCGGGGCGTCTCGGTTTTCCGCGGACGGCAGCCGCGGTGTCCGGACTCAGCTGCTGGGCCAGGGCACCTGCGGGGACTTGTAGTAGCCGATGCCCAGCTCGTCCCAGCGCGGACCCTCGGCGGCCAGGCGCTGCCGGTACGCCTCCCAGTCGTGGCTCTCGGCGGAGGACCAGCCCAGCTCGGCGATGCCGGGCAGCCGCGGGAAGGCCATGTACTCCAGGTGCGCCGAGGTGGACAGGGTCTCGGTCCACAGCGGCGCCTCGACCCCGGCGACCGCCTCGGCGGGCAGCCCTTCGAGGTAGCTGCCCGGGTCCCAGTCGTAGGAGCGCTGGACCTCGACCAGGCCCGCCCAGGACAGGCCGAGCGGGGTGTCCTCGGTGTACTTCATGTCGAGGTAGGCCCGGTCGGCCGGGGAGAGCACCACCTTGGCGCCGTTCTTCGCCGCGTCCACCACCTGCTGCCGCTCCTCCGGCTTGGTGGCGTCGTAGCCCCAGTACTGGAGGGTGGCGCCCTTCGCCGGGGTCGCGCCCGCCAGCTGGTGCCAGCCGTAGACCTTCTTGCCGTACTTGGCGACCACCGGCTGCACCTTCTCCATGAAGGCGGCGTAGTCCTCGTGACTGGTGGAGTGGGCCTCATCGCCGCCGATGTGGAGGGTGTCGCCGGGGGTCAGCTCGGCGATCTCCCGGATCACGTCGTCCACGAAGTCGTACGTCACGTCCTTGCCGGCGCACAGCGAGCTGAAGCCGACCTCGGTGCCGGTGTACAGCGGGGGCGCGACGCCGTCGCAGTTCAGCTCGGCGTAGGAGGCGAGGGCGGCGTTGGTGTGGCCCGGCATGTCGATCTCCGGGATCACCTCCAGCTGCCGGGAGGCCGCGTAGGCGACCAGGTCCCGGTACTGGTCCTTGGTGTAGTGGCCGCCCTCGCCGCCGCCGACCTGGGTGGACCCGCCGTACTCGGCGAGCCGCGGCCAGGAGTCGATGGCGATCCGCCAGCCCTGGTCGTCGGAGAGGTGCAGATGCAGCTTGTTGATCTTGTACATGGCGGCCTGGTCGATATAGCGCTTGACCTGGTCCACGGTGAAGAAGTGCCGGGAGACGTCGAGCATCACGGCCCGGTGCGCGTAGCGCGGCACGTCCTCGATGGTGCCGCCCGCGACCAGCCAGGGCCCGCGCTGGGCGGTGCGCCGCTCGACGGCGGCGGGCAGCAGCTGGCGCAGGGTCTGCACGCCGTGGAAGAGCCCGGCGGATTTGCGCGCGGTGATGGTCACGGCGGAGCGGCCGCTGGTCAACCGGTAGCCCTCGTCGCCGAGTTCGCGTGCGCCGGGGCTCAGCTCCAGGCGGATGCCGTCGCCGCCGCCGCGCCCGGTCAGCGGCAGGTCCAGGCCGGTGGCGGGCCGCAGCAGCCCGGCGAGGTAGCTGCCGACGCCCTGGGCGCCCTTGCCGCCGGTGACCCGGATCCGGGTGTCGCCGGTCAGCCGGTAGGGCGCGCCGCCCGCCTCGACCGAGGAGGGCGCGGGGATCACCTGGTCGAGGCCGCGCGGCTGCCCGGCCGGGGACGGCGCCCCCGGGGAGGCGGCGCCGACGGAGCCGAAGGCGGCCGCCGAGACGAGGAGGAGTGCGCCGAGGATGCGGCGCGTGCGGGCGGGGGTTCTGGGGTGCTGTCTCACAAACGGTCCCTTCGGCAGGAGCCCCTGGAGGTGGGGAACAGCGAACGGGGACTATCGGTATCGCGCACCCCCCAAGTGGTCAAGACCACTCACACGGGATGCGGCGGCGGGAACCCGCCCGACGAGGGGATTCCGGGCGCCGGCACCCGGCCCACCGGGCGCTTCGGAGCCGGGCGCCTCCCGCACCTGTCACCGGAATGCCGGATTCCGTCGAGGTCCAGGCCTGACACGTGCCCGATATCGGGCAGGATTCTTGCGAAAGGCCCGCCACTCCCCCAGGATCGTCCCGTGCACGAGGACCTTGTCGATCACCTGACCCGCAGTACGCCGCTCAGCCGCGGCGAGGCCCTGCGCGTGATCCAGGACGTCCTCGCGTACTTCGACGAGACGGCCGAGGACTTCGTCCGCCGCCGCCACCGCGAGCTGCGGGGCCAGGGCCTCGTCAACGCGGCGATCTTCGAACGGATCGAGGCGGACCTGGCCTACCGCGCGGTCGCGCCGCCCCAGCTCACGCTGAGACAGCTGCGCCGCATCGTCTACGGCTGACCGGACCGCCACCCGGACCGTGCCGTACCGGCGCCGGCCGCCCTCCGTACCACCCGCCGCGTACCGCCCACCGCGTACGCACCGAACTGCAAGGGGAGCCCGAGAACATGTGCGGAATTGTGGGATACATCGGCAAGCGCGATGTCGCACCGCTGCTGCTCGAAGGACTGCAGCGCCTGGAGTACCGCGGCTACGACTCCGCCGGTGTCGTCGTCACCGGACCCAAGGCCGCCGGTCTGAAGATGATCAAGGCCAAGGGCCGGGTACGCGACCTGGAGGCCCGCATCCCCAAGCGGTTCGCGGGCACCACCGGCATCGCCCACACCCGCTGGGCCACCCACGGCGCCCCCTCCGACGAGAACGCCCACCCGCACCTGGACGCCGAGGGCAAGGTCGCCGTCGTCCACAACGGCATCATCGACAACGCGGGCGACCTGCGCGCCAAGCTGACCGCCGAGGGCGTGGAGTTCCAGTCCGAGACCGACACCGAGGTGCTCACCCACCTCATCGCCCGCTCCTCCGCCGCCGAGCTGGAGGACCGGGTCCGCGAGGCGCTGCGCCTGGTCGAGGGCACCTACGGCATCGCCGTGCTGCACGCCGACTTCGCCGACCGCATCGTGGTCGCCCGCAACGGCTCCCCGGTGGTCCTCGGCATCGGCGAGAAGGAGATGTTCGTCGCCTCCGACGTCGCCGCCCTGGTCACCCACACCCGCCAGATCGTCACCCTGGACGACGGCGAGATGGCCACCCTCAAGGCCGACGACTTCCGCACCTACACCACCGAGGGCACCCGCACCACGGCCTCGCCGACCACCGTGGAGTGGGAGGCCGAGTCCTACGACATGGGCGGCCACGACACGTACATGCACAAGGAGATCCACGAGCAGGCCGAGGCCGTGGACCGGGTGCTGCGCGGGCGGATCGACGACCGCTTCTCCACGGTGCGCCTCGGCGGCCTCAACCTGGACGCCCGCGAGGCGCGCGCGGTGCGCCGGGTCAAGATCCTCGGCTGCGGCACCTCCTACCACGCGGGCCTGATCGGCGCCCAGATGATCGAGGAGCTGGCCCGCATCCCCGCCGACGCCGAGCCCGCCTCGGAGTTCCGCTACCGCAACCCGGTGGTCGACCCCGACACCCTCTACGTCGCCGTCTCCCAGTCCGGCGAGACCTACGACGTGCTCGCCGCGGTGCAGGAGCTCAAGCGCAAGGGCGCCCGGGTGCTCGGCGTGGTCAACGTGGTGGGCTCGGCGATCGCCCGCGAGGCCGACGGCGGCGTGTACGTGCACGCGGGCCCCGAGGTCTGCGTGGTCTCCACCAAGTGCTTCACCAACACCACGGTCGCCTTCGCGCTGCTCGCCCTGCACCTCGGCCGCACCCGCGACCTCTCGGTGGCCGACGGCAAGCGGATCATCGAGGGGCTGCGCAAACTGCCCGAGCAGATCGCCGAGATGCTGGAGCAGGAGGACGAGATCAAGGCGCTGGCTGAGGAGTTCGCCGAGGCCCGCTCGATGATGTTCATCGGCCGGGTGCGCGGCTACCCGGTCGCCCGCGAGGCCTCGCTGAAGCTGAAGGAGGTCTCGTACATCCACGCCGAGGCCTATCCCGCCTCGGAGTTGAAGCACGGACCGCTCGCGCTGATCGAGCCGGCCCTGCCGACCGTGGCGATCGTCCCCGACGACGACCTGCTGGAGAAGAACCGCGCGGCCCTGGAGGAGATCAAGGCCCGCAGCGGGCGCATCCTCGCGGTCGCGCACCAGAAGCAGGAGAAGGCCGACAGCACGGTGGTCGTGCCGAAGAACGAGGACGAGCTCGACCCGATCCTGATGGGCATCCCGCTCCAGCTCCTCGCCTACCACACGGCGCTCGCCCTGGGCCGGGACATCGACAAGCCGCGCAACCTCGCGAAGTCGGTGACGGTGGAGTAGGGCGCCCGCGGCCCGGGGCCGCCCCGGCCCCGGGCTCAGGGAATGGTGATGACGGGCCGCTGCGCACGCCGTGCGAGGCGGCCCGCCACCGAACCGAAGAGGCGGCCGACCAGTCCGTGCGTGGAGCCGACGACGATGGCGTCCGCCTCGTACTCCTTGCCGACCTCCTCCAGTTCGTGGCAGATGTCGCCGCCGCGCTCGACCAGGATCCACGGGACCTCGGAGAGGTACTCCGCGCAGGCCAGCTCCAGACCGAGCACCTCGGTGCGGTGGTCCGGGACGTCCACGAAGACGGGGGGCTCGCAGCCCGCCCAGACCGTGGTGGGCAGCCGGTTGGCCACATGGACGATGATCAGCCCGGAGCCCGAGCGGTACGCCATCCCGATCGCGTAGGCGAGGGCGCGCTCACTGGAGGTCGAGCCGTCGAAGCCGACGACGACTCCGTGCTGGAAGGCGGGATCGCAGGCATGGCGTGGTTCCGCTGTCGGCAGGGGCTCACCGGAGTGGTCGGCGAGCTGCCGCTTGCGGTCCGCTGGTTCAAAGGATTCGTGACCGGCCATCGGAGTCTCGGCTTACAAGGTCCTCAGTCGGGAGCGGCTGACGGGGCTGACTGTGAAGGTGCGCGGGTACAAGGAGTCGGGGCCCGTACGCGGAGCGTACGGACGGGGACGGACGAGCACCGAACTGCTGTGTCCGGGAATCGTCTTCCCTGGCCCATACCCCCAAGGGTACGGCTGCACTCCTCTCCGGCGAGGTCCGTCTGGACCCGTATACGGCGTTTTCGGGAGCATGCACGAGGCCGCGCCGGAAGGCAATGGTGGCTGGGGTGTACAGGCGATTTCCCTCGGCCTCCCCTCCGCTTCACCCGTGGTCCATGCACCCACCCGTACCCCGCCCGGGGCCCCGCACTCCCGGGCCGCGGCGGGCGGACGGCACCCGTCGCTTTCGTGACGACCCGGCCTCCGCCGCCGGTGGAGGAGCGGTGTCGGCGGCGGGTCCTTGGTGAAGATCCGCGCGGCGGGCGGCGGCGCAGTGGGGGCGCATGGAAGCGTGAGCCTCCACCGAAAGATTCGCGCCGTGCAACGCCGTGCTTCCCGGTTGCGCCCCGGCTGTTTTGAGCCAACTTCCCCGGGGGCTCCGAAAGTTGACCCGGTCGGCCGGCAATACCCTTCCGACCGGCCGGAATGGCGGCTCTTGGGGCTTGACGCGGCCCTCGGGCCCCCCGCGGCCGCCCGATTGATACCGGGCATACTTCGCCTCGCAACCCGCATTCGGGGCACTTTTCGAACGAACGCTTCACGCCAGGCGGCGATGTCGACATTGCTGCGGGTGCTGAACTGGTCACGCTGCTACCGAGGGACGCAGTAGATTCGATCATGACTGTATTACGGCGGGGGACTCGTGCAGGACCGAGGGGAAACGTGCAGGAGCGAAGCAACCGAGGAGCCGCGACCACCGAGGGGGGCTTAGCGTCATGAGCCACGACTCCACCGCTGCGCCCGATTCCACGGCCAGGAAGCTGTCCGGAAGGCGCCGCCGCGAAATAGTCGCCGTACTGCTGTTCAGCGGCGGCCCCATCTTCGAGAGTTCCATACCGCTGTCGGTGTTCGGCATCGACCGCCAGGACGCGGGCGTACCCCGCTACCGGCTGCTGGTGTGCGCGGGCGAGGACGGGGCGCTGCGCACCACCGGCGGCCTGGAACTGACCGCGCCCTACGGCCTCGACGCGATCTCGCGCGCCGGGACCGTGGTGGTGCCGGCCTGGCGCTCGATCACCGCGCCGCCGCCCGAGGAGGCGCTGGAGGCGCTGCGCCGGGCGCACGAGGAAGGCGCGCGCATCGTCGGCCTGTGCACCGGCGCCTTCGTGCTCGCCGCCGCCGGGCTGCTCGACGGCAGGCCCGCCACCACCCACTGGATGTACGCGCCGACGCTGGCCAAGCGCTATCCGTCGGTCCACGTCGACCCGCGCGAGCTGTTCGTGGACGACGGCGACGTGCTGACCTCCGCGGGCACGGCCGCCGGCATCGACCTGTGCCTGCACATCGTGCGCACCGACCACGGCAACGAGGCGGCGGGCGCCCTGGCCCGCAGGCTGGTCGTCCCGCCGCGCCGCAGCGGCGGCCAGGAGCGCTACCTCGACCGCTCGCTGCCGGAGGAGATCGGCGCGGACCCGCTGGCCGAGGTGGTCGCCTGGGCCCTGGAGCATCTGCACGAGCAGTTCGACGTGGAGACGCTCGCCGCCCGCGCGTACATGAGCCGCCGCACCTTCGACCGCCGCTTCCGGTCGCTGACCGGCAGCGCGCCCCTGCAGTGGCTGATCACCCAGCGGGTGCTCCAGGCCCAGCGGCTCCTGGAGACCTCCGACTACTCGGTGGACGAGGTGGCGGGCCGCTGCGGCTTCCGCTCCCCCGTCGCGCTGCGCGGCCACTTCCGCCGCCAGCTCGGCTCCTCCCCCGCCGCCTACCGGGCCGCCTACCGCGCCCGCAGGCCGGGAGGCGAGCGCCCCGCCGAGGTGGCCCCCATGGCGCTGCCGGAACCGCCGGTCCCCGCGCAGACCAGGCGCACCGCGGCGGCCAGCTCGCTGGGCCCCAGCGCCTCGATGCCGATGGACGCGCGGCCGCCGGAGTCGTACGTCCCGGGAAGCATGGGGCGCCCGAGCCTGCCGGGGCCGCGGAGCGCGCCGTAGGGTGAGCGCATGAACGATCGCATGGTGTGGATCGACTGCGAGATGACCGGTCTCTCGCTGGCGAACGACGCGCTCATCGAGGTGGCCGCACTGGTCACCGATTCGGAGCTGAACGTACTCGGCGAGGGAGTGGACATCGTGATCCGCCCGCCGGACGCGGCGCTCAAGACCATGCCCGAGGTGGTGCGCTCCATGCACACCGCCTCGGGCCTGCTCGAGGAACTCGCCGCGGGGACCACTCTCGCCGAGGCCGAGGAACAGGTCCTCACCTACGTACGGGAACACGTCAAGGAACCGCGCAAGGCCCCGCTCTGCGGAAACACCGTCGGGACCGACCGCGGCTTCCTGCTCCGGGACATGCCGACCCTGGAGGGCTGGCTGCACTACCGGATCGTGGACGTCTCCTCGGTCAAGGAGCTGTCCCGGCGCTGGTATCCGCGCGCCTACTTCAACAGCCCGGAGAAGAACGGCAACCACCGCGCGCTGGCCGACATCCGGGAGTCCATCGCCGAACTCCGCTACTACCGCGAGGCGATCTTCGTCCCGCAGCCCGGCCCCGACTCGGAGACCGCCCGCACCATCGCCGCCCGGCATGTGCTGCCCAAGGAGGGCGGCGGCGAGCAGGGCGGGCAGCCGGCACCCTCCGCCTGAGGGGCGTCCGGCCCGGCGGACCGCGGGCCGCCCGGCCGCCGGCCCGGAGGAAAGGCGGGCGCGAGCACCCGCCGGGACCCTGTACACTTTTTCTCGGCCGGTAGGGGACTCCCCAGGGAGCACCAAGCCGGTCGTGGTGGGTGTAGCTCAGCTGGTAGAGCACCTGGTTGTGGTCCAGGAAGTCGCGGGTTCAAGTCCCGTCACTCACCCTCGAACGATCAAGGCCCGGTCCGGGAAAGCGGACCGGGTCTTTTTCGTGGTCGGGGGCGGGGGCCTGAGGCTCGGGGCACCGGGACGGCTCCGCCCCTCCGCAGGCGCCCGCCGCCGCTCAGGAGTCGCAGCCCGTACCGTCCCCGTCGCGGTCCAGATGGGCCGCGTAGCCCGGTTCCCCGCGGTGGACGGGGGCGGCGCCCGCAGCCCGGGCGGCGGTGCAGTTCTCGTAGTAGACGCTGCCGGTGCCGCCGCCTCCCGTACCGCCGCCGCTCCCCCGCGCACGCGAACTCCCGCCGCCCGACGTGCTGTTGGCGTCGCTGTTCCCGGAGTCCCGTGTCGCGCGCGGACGTTCGGTGACCGTGGCGGTGGCCGTCGCCGTGCGGGTGACGGTGACCCGGGGCTCCGGTTCCGCGCGCGCGGTGGCCGTGACCGTGGTGGTCGCGGACGGGGCCGGGGCGCTGGCGGCGGGCTTCGCCCGGTCGGTGGTGGAGGCGGCGTCCTGTGACGAGCTGACCCCGAAGCCGACGCCGAGGAAGAGGAGCAGGGCCCCGCCGCCCCAGACCCGCTTCATCCTGCCGAGCGGCCGCTGCGGAGGCACCGGCGGCGGTACGTACGGACCGAACGGCGACGGCGGCCTGTTGTCAGGAAAGTTCATGATCCCCCCTGGGATGTCGTACGCAGGGGCACATCATGGAGCATGTGGAGTAAATGTGGAGGCGGAATGCAGGAAACGTGATGCGGCGTGGGGAGGGAGACGGACGCGGAGACACGGGGACGGAGAGGGAGAGGGAGAGGCGAAGGCCCGGTCACCGGAGTCAGGGAGTAGGTGACCGGGCCTTCGCGGTACCCGCGGGGGGCTCACGGAGGGGGTTGTCTCACGAGGGGCGCTCCCGCGCGGGAGTCGGGGTGCGGTTCAGCGGACCGGGGGCATCTCGGTCTGCTTCGAGTCCAGACCGGGGCGCTTGCCCACCCAGGAGCCGCGGGTGAAGTCGGGCATCTGCACCGGACGGCCCTTGTTCTCCAGGGACTTGACGCTCAGCGGGACCGCGGAGCACCAGGCGGCGGAGTCGTAGACGTCGAAGTCGGGGACGAGCCCGGCGCGCATCGACTGCACGATGCGCCACTGCATGACGTAGTCCATGCCGCCGTGGCCGCCGTTCTCCGCCTCGTCGGCCAACTCGCGCCACAGCCAGTGCTCGTGCTCCTCGCGGTAGGGGGCGAAGCCGCGCCAGACGTCGTCGCTGTGGTCCGGCTCGAAGTAGACGCGGGCACCGGTCGGGTCGCCGCCCGCGTAGTCCTCGAAGAGACCGCGGCTGCCCGCGAGGGTGTTGATCCTGCTGTACGGGCGCGGGGAGCTGACGTCGTGCTCGGCGCGGATGGTGCGGCCGTTCGCCGTCTGGATCATGCAGGTGGTGAGGTCGCCCTCGATATAGGTCTCCTTCCACGAGGGGTGCCCCTTGGGGACGAACCGCTCGCGGTAGTCGGCGAGGCCCTTGGGCGCGCTCGCGGTGGCGGTGAGGGTGGCCATCCGGTCGCCGCGGTTGATGTCCATGGCCGCCGCGATCGGGGCGAGTCCGTGCATCGGGTAGAAGGAGGCGCGGCTGCGGGTGTGCCACAGGCGGCGCCAGGAGTCGGTGTAGTACGTGTCGTCGAAGAGCAGGGCGCGCAGGTCGTGGAGGTATCCGCCGTGGCCGTTGGTCAGCTCCCCGAAGACCCCCTCGTGCGCCATCCTCAGCATCGCCAGCTCATTGCGGCCGTAGCAGCAGTTCTCCGCGAGGATCAGGTGCTTGCGGGTGCGCTCGGAGGTGTCGACCAGGTCCCACAGCTCCTTGAGCTCCGGGGCGATGGGCAGTTCGACCGCGGCGTGCTTGCCCGCGAGCAGCGCCGCCCGGCCCTGCTCGTAGTGGAACTCCCACGGGGTGGCGATGTAGACGAGGTCGATGTCCTCGCGCTTGAGGAGTTCCTTGTACGCGTCCCTGGAGCCGCCGAACTCCAGGGGGCGCGGCTTGCCGGCCTTCTCCAGGGCGTCGGCGCTCTTCTTGGCGCGGTCGGGCCGGATGTCGCAGACCGCGGCGACCGTACAGCCGGGGATGACCGACCAGCCCGTGGTCATCGGACCGCCGCGGTTGCCGAGGCCGATGATGCCGACGCGCACGGTGTCGTGGGCCTCGTAGGGCACGTTGATCATCGACTTCTGGCCGGGTCTGCGGCCGGGGGCGGCGGCCTCGGGGGTCCCGGCGTGGGCGGAGCCCATCCCGGCCGCGAGCGCGCCGGTGGCGAGGGCTCCGCCGAGGACCAAGCGGCGTGGGACTGCGGGGATTTCAGGCATGGGCGATCCGTTCCTTGTGAGGGGGTGAACAAGGCTCGCTAGCACTCAAGAGGGTTGCGGCACCACCGGGAAGATGTCAATAGACGCTCAAAACAAGCTCATTTCAAACAGAAAACGTCATGCGGGTGACGAGACGGCCGGCGGCGGGCAGGGTGCGGAGAGGTGGGGACGGCACCGGCCGGCACGTCTCGCGGGGCCGTTGTCAGTGGCGGCTGCCAGACTCGCGCGCATGAGCTGGACACCGGATACGGAGGCGCTGCGCGGACGCGTGGCGGTAGTGGCAGGGGCGACACGGGGCGCGGGAAGGGGCATCGCGGCGGCGCTCGGCGAGGCGGGGGCGACCGTCGTCTGCACGGGCCGCAGCAGCAGGGCGGGCACGCTGCGCTCGGACTACGGCGGGCGGCCGGAGACCGTCGAGGACACCGCCGAACTCGTCACCGAACTGGGCGGCACCGGGGTCGCCGCCCCCGTCGACCACCTGGACTCCGCCCAGGTGGCGGCGCTGGCCGAGCGCATCCGCCGCGAGTACGGGCGGCTCGACATCCTGGTCAACGACATCTGGGGCGGCGAGACGCTCACCGGCGGCCCCGACAACTGGAACACCCCGCTGTGGGAGCTCGACCTCGACCCGGGGCTGCGCCTGCTGCGGCTCGCGGTCGACACCCATCTGATCACCTCGCACCACCTGCTGCCGCTGCTCGTCGAGCGCCCCGGCGGCCTCGTCGTGGAGATGACCGACGGCACCACCGCGCACAACGCCGAGCGGTACCGCCTCTCCGTCTTCTACGACCTCGCCAAGGCCTCGGTGAACCGGCTGGCCTTCTCCCAGGGCCACGAACTCGCGGCGCACGGCGGCACCGCGGTGGCGCTCACCCCCGGCTGGCTGCGCTCGGAGATGATGCTGGAGCACTTCCGCACCACCGAGGAGACCTGGCGCGACTCACTGCGCCCCGGCCCGGGCGGCGAACCCCCGTCCGCGCCCGCGGACTTCGCCCTCTCCGAGACCCCGCGCTATGTCGGCCGCGCGGTCGTCGCGCTGGCCACCGACCCGGAGCGCACCCGTTGGAACCAGCGCTCCCTGGACGTCGGCAGCCTGGCCAAGGAGTACGGCTTCACCGATGTGGACGGCTCGCAGCCGGACAGCTGGCGCTATATCGAGGAGGTGCAGGAACCGGGGCTGGAGGCGGACTACGCGGACTTCCGGTAGGGCGGCGAAGCGGACGCAGGTGGGGGTCGGCGAAGGCAGGGGGGCGGCTCCGCGGTGGCGGGCACCGGACGTCTCCGGCCGGGCTTGACCTCAAGTTTGGTTCAGGTCACACGATCGAGACATGACTTCCTCCACGTATCGACGCACCGGTCCGGGACCGGCCCTCGCCGACCTCGTCAGCCGCTATTTCGCCTCCCTCGACGACCGCCGTACGGACCTGGAGTGGGCCCGGCGCTACTTCACCGAGGACGCCACCACGGTGACGCCGATCGGCACCGTCGCGGGGGTGGCGGAGATCGCCGCGCACACGCGCACCGCGCTGGGCAGGTTCGCCGCCACCCAGCACATCTCCGCCGATCTCCTGATCTCCTCCGGGACGGCGACCGGGAACGGCGACCGGCCGAAGACCCGGGAGCCCGGAGAGCCCGGTGGGCCCGCGGAGCCCACGGAGCCCGCAGAGCCCGACGCACCCGCAGAGCCCGGCGAGGTCAGCCTCGCCTGGAACGCGCTGATGACGCACATCCACCGCGCGTCCACCCTGGAGCGGCGGGGCCCCGAGGCGGCACCGCTGTTCACGGTGGGCGGCCGGTGCCGCGCCGAGGCCAAACTCACCGAGCGGGGCTGGCGCTTCACCCACCTGTCCATCACCCCGCTCTGGCACACCGGTCAACCGCCCGTCCTCCCCGAGGAGGTGGAGCGGGAGCTGCCCGAGATGCCGGGCGGCTGACCGGCCCGTCTCTACTCGAAGACGCCGGGCGGCGGGGCGGGCGAGGCGACCGCGTCCGCGTCGGTGACCGGGGCGGCGCCGCCCGTGAAGTCGGTGAGTTCGCGGGCGTGCAGCAGGCGTCCGGGGTGCGGGTCCGAGGCCGCGCGGCGGGTGAGTTCGGCCACCGGCAGCGGGACCGCGGAGCAGGCGAGCACCGCGTTGCCGAAGCGGCGGCCGCGCAGCACGGCCGGGTCGGCGAGCAGGGCCAGCTCCCCGAACACCCCGGCGGCGGTGGCGATCTGGCGCCGCAGATGGGTCAGCGGCGGCCCGTCGGCGAGGTTGGCGGCGGCGGTGCCGGTGGGCGCCAGGACCCTGCGCAGCTCGGTGTAGAACTCCCCGCTGGTCAGATGCGCCGGGGTGCGGGCGCCGCCGAAGACATCGGCGAGCACCAGGTCCGCCCAGCCGTCCGGCAGCCTGCCGAGGATCTCCCGGGCGTCGCCGGTGCGCACCCGGATCCGGGCGGCGGGGTCGAACGGCAGCTCCCGGCGCACGAGGTGGACAAGGGCGCCGTCGCGTTCGGCGACCTGCTGGGTGGAGCGGGGGCGGGTGGCGGCGACATAGCGGGCCAGGGTGCAGGCGCCGCCGCCGAGGTGCAGCACGCGCAGCGGCGCACGCGGCGGCGCGAGGGTGTCGACGAGGTGCCCCAGCCTGCGCTGGTAGGCGAAGCCGAGATACGCCGGGTCGTCGAGGTCGACAAACGACTGCGGGGCGCGGTCGAGGAGCAGGGTCATGGCGCGCGGGCGCTCCCGGTCCGGGACCAGCTCGGCGAGCCCGCCCTCGACCTGCTCGGCGATCGTCCGCGCGGCACCGGCGGATCGCCTGCCCCTGCCCTTCGCCGCGTCCTTCGCCGCTCGTTTGCCCGCCACGGGCCCATTATCGGCCGCCGCTCCCGGTGGGGCGCGACGGCCCCGGGGCGGCACCTCGGGGGAAGGTGCCGCCCCGGGAGATCAGCGGCAGTTGTCGGCTGCCTCGATGGTGCGCGCCGCCTCGCCGAGCGCCGCGCGCAGCACCGCCGGGTCGGTGACCGGGTCGGCGTCGCGCGGCGGGACCAGCCAGTCGGTGCCCTCCGGCGCCTCGGCCGCGCGGCCGAGCGGGAGTCCGCCGCCCGCGGTGCGGGTGCAGTCGCTGCCGGGCACGTCCCAGCCCTCGGCGGTGCCCCGGGGGACCACGAAGCTGAGGGTGTCGTGGTCGTCGTCGTGCAGGACCGGGCCGACCCCCTCGCAGGACTGGCGGCGCAGGATGTCCACGGCCTCAAGTCCCTGCCGGGAGGGCACGGTCACCACCTCGCGCGGGTCGGCCGCGGCCCGGCACTCCGGCGTCGGCGGGGGTGGCAGAGCCGCGGCCGTCGGGTGCGGCGCACGCGATGTGTCCGCGGGCGCGGGCAGCACGCTCTCCACGGGCATCGGCGTTCTCGCTGTGCTGGTTTCGCACCCGGGCTCCCACACGAAAAGCCTCCTCGCAATTCCCTGCTGTTCTTGCAGGAACGGTTCGCTCGGTCTCCGCATGGTTCAACGGCGCACGGCGCGGGCGGCTACGGCACAACACCACCGCAAAGGATGGCAGTTCATGGCACATCGCGGGTGGGATATCCGTTTTGTACAGAAACTAGGTGTATCCGATCCGTCACACACGGTACGTTCGGGCCTCGCCGGTGCGGCTCGCGGCACCGGAGCCGCCGGGACCGGGACGCGACCGGCCCGGACCGCGCCGTACACCGGAGGTCGGGCCCGCAGCCGCGGGAGAGTTCGCAGGGAGAGGTCACATGGCGTCTTCACCGGTCACCGGGCCGGCCCCCGTACCGGGCGGGCCCCGGCCCAATCTCGCCTTCCGGGAACTGCGCGGACCGCGCTCACCGGGCGAGTTCGCGGCCGCGGTGCGCCGGGCGGCGCGCGAGATCGGCGAGCGCGTCAGCTGCGACGCGCGGTACGTGGGCCGGGTGGAGGCGGGCGAGATCCGCTGCCCCAACTACGCCTACGAGCGGGTGTTCCGGCACATGTTCCCCGGCCGCACCCTCGCGGACCTGGGCTTCGCCCCCCGCTCGGCGGTCCGCGGCCGGAGCCCGTCCGCGGACCCGGCGGCCCCTTCGAGAGGAGCTGCCGGTCTCCCCGGTCCCCGGACCCCCGACGGACCGGCGGAGAGGCGAAGCGGACCGTACGGGACGCACCGCGGCACCGAGATCCGCAGCGGTACCGAGATCCAGAGCAGTATCCGGAGCAATGAGGAGAGCGACGTGCAGCGTCGCGCGTTCATGACCGGCGGCACCGCCGCCTTCGCCGCCGCGCTCGGGCCCTTCGGCCCGGGCGCCGATTCCGCCGTCGCGGTGCGCAGGGCCGGGGAGAGCGAGGTGCGCGCGCTGGAAGAGGCGGTCCGCGGCATCCGGCTGCTCGACGACCGGCACGGGGCGGACGGCCTGTACCGGCGCGCGGGCGCACCCCTGCGCGCCGCCTACGCGCTGCTCGACGCGGGCGCGAGCCGCGGCTCCACGGCCGGCCGGCTGCACGCGGGCGCCGGTGAACTCGCCCTCTCCGTAGGCTGGTTGGCCCATGACTCGGGGCGCCACGACGATGCCCGCTCGCACTACGCGGAGGCGCTGGCCACCGCCCGGATCGCCGGGGACGCGGCCCTGGAGGCGCACGCCTTCAGCAATACGGCCTTCCTCGCCCGGGACGCGCACCGCCCGCGCGAGGCGGTACGCGCAGCGCAGGCCGGTCTGCGCGCGGCCCGGGAGCTCGGCTCGGCCCGGCTGCTCAGCCTGCTGGCCCTGCGCGAGGCGGGCGGCTGGGCCGGGCTCGCCGACCGGGCGAGCTGCGTACGGGCGCTGGCGGCGGCGCGGTCGCTCTTCGCCGAGGGCCCGGCCGAGGCGGACCCGGAGTGGATGAGCTTCTTCGGGGCCGCCGAGTTCGAGGGGCTCCAGGCGCAGTGCTGGTCGGCGCTGGGCGACTGGCGCACCGCCGCCGTGCACGCCCGCCGCGCGGTCGGCCTCCAGGACCCGCACTTCACCCGCAACACCGCCCTGTACACCGCCGAGCTGGCCCAGGACCTGGCCCGGGCCGGACGCCCCGACGAGGCGGCGGCCGAGGGCGGCCGGGTGCTCGACCTGCTCGGCGTGGTGCAGTCCACCCGGATCCAGTCCATGCTCGCGGGCACCGCCCGGGTCCTGCTGCCGCAGCGCAAGGCCGCGGGCGTCGGCGACTTCCTCGCACAGCACACCGCGTTCCTCGAAGGGCAGACCGCGCTGCCCCGCCGGGCGTGAGCTTCGCCACGTCCCGCCCGGTGGCGCGCGCGGACCGAGCGGTGCCCGGGACCGACCCGCGATACTGACGGCCCTTGTCCGGGCGGCCCGTAATGCCCCCCGCCCGCGCGCGGGCGTTCGTACGGGCGCGCGGTGAAGGTCGTGCGCCCGGGCTGTGCGCGCCCGGGAACCCGCTGGAACAAATGGGTCGGAAACTGGCAGGATTGCCCACTTGTGGCGCGTGCCGCCCCGTGTGCCCCGTGCAACCCGGGGCGGTCCCGCTGCGTCTTTGACGACCGGGGCGCCCCCTGGTCGCACTCGCAGGGACCCTAAGGTGGGGCGACTGGGCCGCGGGCCGCAGCAGCCAAGGAGGAGGGCGATCACATGCCGCACAGCAACGCGGCGGACCCCGGCGCACCGGAGAAGACACCGCTGCGCTGGTGGACCGAACTGCCGCTGCTGGTGTTGGTGTATGCCGCCTATACCGCGGGACGGCTGCTGGCCCGGGGGAACGAGGAGGCCGCCGTCGACCACGGCCTGGCCATCCTGCGCGTGGAGCAGGCGCTGCGCATCAACGCCGAGCACCCGCTGAACCGGCTCTTCCGCGCCGAGACCTGGATCGGGGTCCCGGCCGACTTCTGGTACGCCTCGCTGCACTACGTCCTGACCCCGGTGGTCCTGGTGTGGATCTTCCGGCGCCGCAAGGACCTGTACCGCCGGGCCCGCACCTGGCTGATGACCTCGACCATGGTCGGACTGATCGGCTTCACGCTGCTCCCGACCTGTCCGCCGCGGCTCCTGGACGCCAAGTACGGCTTCCTGGACACCATGGCGCAGTACTCCGACTACGGCTGGTGGGGCGGCGAGGCGAGCGCCCCGCGCGGCATGGGCGGCATGACCAACCAGTTCGCCGCGATGCCGAGCCTGCACGTCGGCTGGGCGCTGTGGTGCGGGGTGCTGCTCTGGTACTGCGGGCGCGGTCCGCTGATGAAGACCGCCGCGGTCGTCTATCCGCTCGGCACCACCATCGTCGTGATGGGCACCGCCAACCACTACTTCCTGGACGCCGTCGCGGGCGCCGCCACCATGGGGGTCGGCCTGCTGCTCACCCGTCCCGTGCTGCGCCTCGCCCAGCGGGTACGCGAACTCCTCGGCGGGCGCCCGGTCAAGACCGCGGCGCAGCCGTCCCGTTCGGTGATTGTCGGTGCCGAGTGCCAGACTCCGGTGGGTGAGCGAATTCCCGGACAGCGCCAGGAGGCGCAGCAGCCAGGTGCCCGTCCCGCGGACTCCACCGAGGAGTCCGGCCGGGTCGGCGCCCGCGAGCCCGACCGGGCCGGCACCGGCGAGGGCGCTCCGGCAGCGGCTCGCTGAGCTGCGGGGCCCGGAGCACCCGCCCCGGCCCCTGGACGCCCGCGCCCTCGCGGCCCTCGCCGCCAACCCCGGCTGCCGCCGCCGCGCCCTGCTCGACGGCGCGGGCGTGGACAAGACGGCGCTCGCCGCGGCGATCGGCTCCCCCTCCGCCTTCGGCCAGTCGCAGTTCGCCCTGGTACGGGGCAATGCCTTCGAGGCCCGGGTCAAGGCCGACGGCGGCGCCGCCCTGCTGCGCCTGGTCCACGCGCACACCGCCCCGCAGGCCGAGGCACCGGATCCGGCCCGCTCCCGGGTGCCCGACCTCGGCGCGAGCGGGCCCGAGGGCCGGGTGGCCCGCACCGCGCTGGCCCTGCGGGAGGCCGTGGCGGCGAAGGCCTGGACCCTGCTCGACCATCCGCTGCTCACCCTGGACGTGGCCGGTTCGCCCGCCTATCTGGAACCGGACGCCCTGGTGGTCCACCCCGGCGGGCGCTGCACCGTCGTCGAGATCAAGTCCTTCCCGATGATCGACGGCACCGCGGACCCGGCGAAGGCGGGCGCGGCGGCCCGGCAGGCCGCGGTCTACGTACTCGCCCTCGAAGGCCTCGTACGGCGCCTGCCGGAGGAGGAACCACCCGAGCCGGAACGCCTGGCGGCCGAACAGCCCGGGGCCCGGACCGGCGAGGAGGCGCGGACCGACGAGCGGGCGCGGGCCGACGAGCAGGCACAGGTAGACGAACGGGCGCAGGCCGATGACGAGACACGGGCCGACGAGCAGGCAAGGGTCGACGAACGGACGCGGACCGACGAGCAGGCACGGACCGGCGGACACGTGCTGCTCGACGACAAGGTGCTGCTCGTCTGCCCGAAGGACTTCTCCAATCTGCCCGCCGGGGCCCCGGTGGACATCCGCAGGCAGCTGTCGGTGACCCGCCGCCAGCTCGCCCGGCTGAC
Organism: Streptomyces sp. SCSIO ZS0520; assembly: GCF_025643355.1. Taxonomy (NCBI): domain Bacteria; kingdom Bacillati; phylum Actinomycetota; class Actinomycetes; order Kitasatosporales; family Streptomycetaceae; genus Streptomyces; species Streptomyces sp. SCSIO ZS0520. The sequence continues at coordinate 2,667,428 of NZ_CP092644.1, forward strand.
CCGGGTCGAGGAGATCGCCGAGGAGCTGCCCGAGGGCACCAGCTTCGACGTCGGGCGCCCGCCGGAGGAGCTGACCGCCTCCCTGGAGAGCGTGCCCGCGGCCTACGCCCCCGAGTGCCTGGCCGCCTGCGAGCTGGCCTTCCACTGCCGGGCCCGCTCGCGCGCCGAGGGGCAGGTGACCGTCCTGGGCCGCGGGGTACGCGCCGAACTGGGCGCCCTGACCACCGTCGAGGAGGTCCTCGCCACCGCCTGCGGCGCACAGTGCCCCGGCCCGGATCGACAAGGCCTCGACCCGGCGCCCGCGGAGCCGACCGCCGCCGCCGAGCCGACGTCCCCCATCGCTGCCACCGACCCCACCGCAGCCGACCCCACCGCCCGGGCCCTGCGCCGCGCCGCCGCCCTGCGCGCCGAGGCCCTGGCCGGTGCGGGCCTGAGGCAGGGCGGGGAGGAGCGCGCATGAGCCTGCTCACCGACCTCGCCCGCCTCGAAGCGGTGCACAGCGGCCGGGCCCAACCGGCCGCGACCGTGCTGCACCGCCACCTCTCGCCCCGCCCGCTGGTCCTGGTGCCGCTGACCACCGCGGGCGAGACCGGCGCCCCGCTCGGCGCCCTCCTCGGCACCGACCGCGAGGCGCCCCGGCTGCTGCTCGTACCGCAGCCCCGCGACCGCGAGCTGCGCTTCACCTTCCTGGCCCGGCTCGCGGACCAGGTACTGCCCTACGTGGCGGAGTACGCCCGGGACGCGGAGGTGCCCGAGCCGAGCCGGGCCCGGCCGAAGAAGGCCGCCGAGGACGGGGAGGAGCCCGAACCGGAACCCGAACTCTGCACGGACGCCCCGCAGTTGATCGTGCCGAGCCGGGGCGGCATCGAGTGGGTGCGCCTGCTCGGCCGCTCGATGCGCTTCCGCCGCACCGCCGAGCAGGACCCGGAGAGCAGCCACCCCGCCCCGCCCCATGTCCCCTTGCTGGGCCGCTGGTTCACCCACTACGCGGAGCGCTCCCGGGTGCCGGGGTCGAGCCTGCTGCTCGCCATGACCGATCTGCTCTCCCGGCACTGGGCCACCGGTCAGAGCAGCCTGGAGGACCAGCACCTCGGGGCGCTGCTCGCCTGGATCGACGCCCGGCCGGAGGACCCGGAGGGCAGGGGCGGCGCCGAGGCCGCCCTGCACGCCGAGACGGCACGCGACGCGCGCGGCCAGCTGCACTGCCCCCCGGCGGGCCCGGCCACCGACCCGGCCTTCGACAACCGCCTGCTCGCCCCGGCGATCGAGGCCTACGACCGGGCCCGGAGCGCGTACGCGGCCGCCGGGGACGGCACGGCGGCGGACCGGGCGCTCGGCCAGGTCACCGCCGCCGAACGGGAGATCGGGGCGCTGGTGGAGTCCGTCACCCGCCCCGCCTGGGAGGCCGTCTGGCGGGGCGTCGACCTGCTGCGCACGCTGCCGCCCGCCGCCCACACCGAGGAGCGCTGGATCCGCGACCGCTGGTCCTTCACCGCGCACCGCGACCGGCTGGCCGCGGGCGAACCCCCGCAGCCGCGCCGCGACGACGCGGTCACCGCCGCCCGCAAACTCGCCACCCGGGAACGCGAACAGGCCCGTCTGGAAGCCCAGGAGGCCCTCGACGACCCGCTGGCGATGGCGGTGCGGCGGCTGTCCGGCGAGGCCTTCGCGGGCGAGGTCACCGAGGTGCTGCCCGCCTGGTCGGAGGGCAAGCGCCCGAGCCCCCGCCCCCTGGTGACGATCCGCACCGAGGACCGCCCCTACCTCGGCGAGGGCACCAAGGCGTACCGCTCCCTGGACGGCAAGCAGCAGACGGCCGAGTTCGTACGGTACGAGCAGGAATCCGTACCGCCGGAGAGGGAGTCCGCGGGGGACGGGGAGGAGTCCGTACGGGGCGACGAGACGGCGGAGGGCACGGGCGGAGACGGAGCCGAAACCGGAGCCGGAGCCGGAGCCGGGGAGCGGGCCGCGGCGGCCGTCGGGGGGCAACTCGCGGCGGAGGGGGCGCACTTGGTGGTGCTGCGGATCACCGACCGGATGGGCCGGGCCAGGGAGCCCGCGCCGGGTTCGGTGCCGGAGAAGGGCGAGCGGGTCTGCTTCACGCTCTTCGCCCATGAGCAGCGCGGCGGCGGCCGGCTGCCCGAGCCGGAGGACACCCCCTGGACGCACGGCGGCCCGCCCGGCGCGGACGCTCCCGCCGAGGCGCCCGATCCGCTCACCGGGGAGGACCTGCTGTGACCACCGCGCCCACCACCGGCCGCCCGGACCCCGGGCCGGACCCGCGGGACCCGGCCGGACCGGCCGCCGCCGACCCGGGCGCCGCCGCGGACCTGGCCACCGCGCGGATCCTGCACCACACCCTGCACGGCGAGGCGCGCGGGGTGGTCGTGGACTCCCCGCCGGGGGCGGGCAAGTCCACCCTCGTCGTCCGCGCGGCCCGCGAACTGGCCGCCGCGGGAAGGCCGTTGATGGTCATCGCGCAGACCAACGCGCAGGTCGACGACCTGGTCCTGCGGCTCGCCGCCAAGGACCCGGAGCTGGGCGTCGGACGGCTGCACAGCAGCGAGGCCGAACCGTACGACCGCGCCCTGGACGCGCTGCCCGCCGTACGGACCTCCGCGAAGGCGGGCGATCTGGCCGGGCTCGACGTGGTGCTCTCCACGGCGGCGAAGTGGGCGCATGTGCGCACCGAGGAGCCCTGGGGCCACGCCATCGTGGACGAGGCCTACCAGATGCGCTCGGACGCCCTGCTCGCCGTGGCCGGGCTCTTCGAGCGGGCCCTGTTCGTGGGCGACCCGGGCCAGTTGGACCCCTTCGCGGTGGTCGGCTCCGAGCAGTGGGCGGGCCTCGCCTACGACCCCTCCGCCTCCGCGGTCTCCACCCTGCTCGCGCACAATCCGGAGCTGCCGCAGTTGCGGCTGCCGGTCTCCTGGCGGCTGCCCGCCTCGGCCGCGCCGCTGGTCTCGCGGGCCTTCTACCCGTTCACACCGTTCACCAGCGGCACCGGACCCGGGGCGCGCGGGCTCGACTTCGCGGTGGCCTCGGACGGTTCGGGCCCGGACCGGGTGATCGACGAGGCGGCCGGCTCCGGCTGGGGCCTGCTCGAACTCCCCGCCGCGCGCACCCCGCGCACCGACCCCGAGGCGGTGGACGCCCTGGCCCGGGTCGTCGCGCGGCTCCTGGAGCGGGAGGGCAGGGCGCGTTCGGAGACGGCCGAGGAGCCGGTGCCGCTCACCGCGGCCCGGATCGCCGTCGGCACCGCCCACCGCGACCAGGCCGCCGCGGTGCGCGCCGCCCTCGACCGGCTCGGCGTCCGCGGCGTCACGGTGGACACCGCCAACCGCCTCCAGGGCCGCGAGTACGAGGTCACGGTGGTCCTGCACCCGCTGTCCGGGCGGCCCGACGCCACCGCCTTCCACCTGGAGACCGGCCGCCTGTGCGTGCTCGCCTCCCGGCACCGCCAGGCCTGCATCGTGGTCTGCCGCGCGGGCGTGCCCGAACTCCTGGACGCCCACCCCTCGACGGAGCCGGTGCAGCTCGGCGTCAGCGTGAAGTTCCCGGACGGCTGGGAGGCGAACCAGGCGGTACTGGCCGAGCTGGGCGAGCACCGGGTGGCGTGGCGGCCCGGCTGAGGCGCGGCGGGCGGATCCGGACCCCTCGCGCGGACCGGGGAACCGGCCCTCTTGCGCCGACCAGGACAATGGAGGGTGGTCCGCTCGCCGAGGGGTGGCGGGCGGCGGGTCCGTGCCCGGGCCGAGGAACGTACGAGGAGGATCATGATGGCGGAGCCCGAGCGGCCCCGGACCGAGCCGCGGCTGCGACCCGCACCGCTGCTCTTCGAACCGGCAGCGGCGGCGTCCGACCCGGAGCACTTCTTCGACCTGGAGTCGATCGAGGACCCGCACCATCTGCTGGACCGGGCGACCGAGCTGACCCACGCCTTCCGCGCGGCCACCGACCGCTCGATGGAGTTCCAGGCCCTGGCCGCCGCCCAGCTCGCCGACCCCCGCCGCTTCGACCGCCTCACCCCCGGGAGCATCGCGGACCGCGCCGGGTGGACCGAGGACTACGCCCGCAAGATGATCGAGTTCGGCCGGAGGCTCCAGCGCGGCGGCGAGGGCGGACTCGGGGACCAGGCGCTCGGCTAGGGGACGTCCGCGGCATCTCCCGCGACGCCCGCCACGCACTCTCGCCGCACCACCTCCGTCCCGGGAGCCATGCCCCGCCCCGTCCTGGGTAGTCGAGCCCCATGGACGAGGGCGGAGCGGAGATCACCACCACCGAGTGCCGGGGCTGCGGTGCCCAGGTGTCCGGGCTCGGCGGGCGGTATGCCTGCGGGGTCTGCGGCTGGGTCAACCACTGGTCGCAGGGCAGCGGTGACCTGCCGGGACCGGAGGCGGACCCGGACTATCCGCGCCCCGGCCGCCGCGGGCGGACACCCCCTGAGCGGACGCCCGCCTGACCCCGCCCGGCTCGGGGACGTACGCAGACAGGGTGTTCAGCGGCGCGGTGCGAGGCGGTGCGGGCAGGCCGCGGCGCGGTCGAGCAGCAGGTGCAGGCGCTCGACGGCCTCGCCCGCGTGGGTCGCGGGCTCGGGAAAGACCAGGCGGGCGTCGCAGCTGCCGCGGAAGCGTTCGAGGCGCAGCACGATGCCGTACCGGTCCAGGCGCAGCGGACGCACCCGCACCACCCCGAGGAGCTTCTTCACCGGCAGCAGCCGGGAGAGCAGTTCGACGGCGTCGGCGTGCGCGGTGTCGAGGTGGCCGAGCATGTCCGCCTCGAAGGTCGCCAGCGGATCGGGCTCGGCGGCGGCGAGTTCGGCGGGCTCCACGGTGTACGGGCGGTTGTGCTCCTCCAGGCAGGCCCGGGCGAGCGTGAAGGAGAGGACGCCCTCCTCGGCGCCGGGGGCGAGGCTTCCCGCGAGGGTGAGCCGGGCCCGGACCCGGTCGCGTACGACGCTGGGGGCGATGTCGGTGAACTCCATCACCGCGGGCAGGCTGGTCCGGGGCGCGGCCCGCACCTCGGCCACCAGGTGGCTGTCCGGCGGGTCGTGCAGGGTGAGGCCGCCCTCCGCGTCGACGGAGTGCAGACCGACCAGTTCGACCCGGTGGCCGTGGGTGGTGACGGTCAGGGAACCGGCCGCCGCGAGCACCGAGCGTGCCCGCTCGGCCGGGGTCGGTTCCGCGGGCTTGGGTTCCGCACTGCGGTCCACAGAAGTCATGCGCTGCGCTCCCACCTTCGACTTAGGTGAGGCTTACCTTAATTACCCTCGCTCCGCTTGGGAAGCCCACCCCCTCCCTGCGGGTCGCCCGGCCCGGGCGTACGGGCCCCGGCGGCCCGGCGGGGGGCAATTCCGGCCGCCGGTCGGGCCGTTCGGGCTCCCCGGGCGACGCGCGCCGCCCGGGCCCCGAAATGAGGTGCGCGCCCCGCCCCCGTACTGGCACGCTGCGCCCGTGAACCGACAGGAGCTCTCCACCCTCGCCCACCGCCGCCACCCGATCAGCGCCCCGGTGGACGAGGCCGCCGCGGACGAGCTGCTGCGGGCCGCCCTGCCGGACGGGGAGGGCCGCGCGCTCGACCTCGGCTGCGGCTCCGCCGCCTGGCTGCTGCGCGCGCTGGCCGCGCACCCCGGGCTGCGGGCCACCGGCGTCGACCTCTCCGAGAGCGCGCTGCGCACGGCCCGCACCGAGGCCGAGCGGCTCGGCCTCGGCGACCGCCTCGCACTCCATCGGCAGGACGCCGCGGAATTCCGTTCACCGCACCCGTACGACCTCGTGCTCACCGTCGGCGCGAGCCATGCCCACGGCGGACTGCTGCCCACCCTCGAAGCCGCCCGCGCCCACCTGGCCCCCGGCGGCGCGGTCCTCCTCGGCGAGGGGTACTGGGAGCGCACGCCCTCCCCGGCGGCCGTCGAACTCCTGGGTGAGCTGCGGGACTTGGCGGACACGGTGGCCGCGGTCGGCGCCGCGGGCTGGACCCCGGTGCACGGCCACACCAGCACCCGGCGGGAACGCGACGCCTACGAGTGGTCCTGGACCGGTTCCCTCGCCGCCTGGGCCCTGGACCACCCGGAGCACCCGGACAGCGGCCAGGTCCGCGAGGCGGCGGAACTCCACCGCGAGGAGTGGCTGCGCACCTACCGGGACTGCTTCGGCTTCGTCTGCCTGGTCCTGCGGCGCACGGGGTGAGATCCGCGGGCCCGCGGCTTCCGTGCGGGCCCCCACCGGAGGGCACACACCGTGAGGGCATATGCCTGAGGCGCAGGCGCAAGATACTCCGGTCCGGGTCTTCCTGTCCGGCTTTCCCTCAACTCACGGGAATCGCGCACTCACTGCGAGTACACATATTCCGTATGAGCAGCACTCGGCATCCCGCGACCGCGTCCCCGGGGACGACCTCCTCCGAGCCCCGTACCGTCCTGCCCGCGGAAGGGGAGCCCCGCCCGCTGCCCGCGGCGGCCGACCGCCCGCCGCACCCGCTCTTCGGCGGCCTCGGCGACCTCGGCGATCTGGGCGTGCACGACTACGCGCCCTACGGCTGCGAGGACTTCGGCGGGAGCGGCCTCACCCCCTGGGACGCGGAGGGCTCCGCAGAGGCGGCCGCCCGTGCCGAGGGCGCCGCCTGGCTGGCCTCCGCCTCGGCGCACCCGCGCAGCACCCTCGCCCTGTGGCGGGAGCACCCCGCCACCCCCGTGGTGCTCTCCTGCGGTCCGGTCTTCGACGTGGTGAACGCCCCCGCCGTCTTCGGCCGCCGGATGCTCGACCAGCTCTGGGCGGCGGGCTCCGGCGGCCCGGGCCCGGTCGCGGCCCACCACGGCCGGGTCCTGCTCTTCGCCTCCCCGGGCACCGCCGCCCGGCTGCCCTCGCTGCTGCACTGGGAGGAGTGGGGCTCGGCGGGCCGCCACCCCGGGGTGCCGCCGCTGCTGTGCCACGGCACCGGGGACGCGGTGACGGTGCCGCCGCCGGCCGCCGCCCTCACCCCCGGGACCGCGACCCGCGCCGGGGCCCGCCCCGACTCCCGCTGGCTGGTCGCCCCGGAGTGCCGGCGGCCCCGGCTGCCCGGCGCCGAGGTACTGCTGTGGGCCTGCGTACGGGCGGCCCGCTCCCGACCCGCGCGGGGCGCATCGGGGCAGGCGGGAGGCCTCGGCGGGGACGGGGTTGTCGATTTTTCCCCGCACCGGAGCGGATGCTAAGGTCTACGACGTCAGCAGGCGCCGCTAGCTCAGTTGGTTAGAGCAGCTGACTCTTAATCAGCGGGTCCGGGGTTCGAGTCCCTGGCGGCGCACAGACGGTGGGAAGCCCCTCGCAGCAGCGGGGGGCTTTTCGCATGCTCCCGCAGCGCGGGCCTCTCGCCTGCGCCCCTCACCAGTCCGCCGCCCGGTAGTACGGCACCCGGGTCGGCCGGGCCGCATCCGTAGGGCTCAGCCGGATCGGATCCGTACGCTCAGCCGGGCTGGATCCGCACCTTCCAGTCGCCCGCGCCCGTGCGGCCCTCCACCGAGATCCGCACCGGTTCGCCCGGCACCTTGAAGCTCTCGCCCGTCCGCAGCGGCGCGTCCGCGAGCGGCGGGTAGACCGACTCGCCCCAGCAGGCCTCGGTACGCGGGTGGGTGTCGACCACCTCCACCGGGCCCTCACCGGAGGCGGTGCGGACCCGTACCCGGTAGAGCAGTACGCCCTCGGTGCAGGTGGTGTGGTCGTTGCCGGTGCGGCTGCGGGCCTCGACGGCGAGGGCGCTCTCCCGGCCGGTGCGCACGACGGCGAGCTTGCGGACCGGGGGCCCGCTCCTGCCGGGGAGCAGCCCGGCCGGAGCGCCTTCGGCGGGGGCCGGGCCCGCGGTCGTCGCCGGGGAGTCGCGGCCGATCAGCGGCTGGGGCCTCGGCCGCCAGCGGGGTTGCTCGGGGGCGGGCGCGCGGGAGACCGGTTCCAGGGCGAGGCGCTGGGTGCCGTGGACGCAGGCGACCTGGTCGTCCTTGAGCCAGCCGAAGCGCCATTTGTGCCAGGCGAAGAAGTCGGGGGCCAGGCCGAACTGGCTGCCCATCAGGTCCCAGTCGCCGACATACGTGTCCCAGTCGCCCTTGCCGTCCGCCGGGCGGTGGTAGAGGTCGGGCAGGTCGAAGACATGGCCGGTCTCATGGGCGAGGACATTGCGGTCCGGCGGATGGCGCTCGAAAACGGTCACGACCCGGCGCAGATCCGTACCGTCGGCGCGCAGCGGACGAGCGAAGTTGACGACTTTTGTCGCATCCGAGTCCACTCCGGGCGCCTCCGGGTCGGCCACGAAGTAGACGACGTCATACCGGGAGAAGTCCACCCGCGGATCGCTCGCCTTGAGGGCGTCGCGCAGATAGGCGCCCCGCTTCTCGGGGTTCCAGTCCCGGCGCACCTCGTAGTCGGTGGACGGCTTCGGCATCCGGATCCAGCGGTGCTGCGGGTGCGCGCGCAGCCGGAACTGCCCGTAGGAGGCGCGCGCGAAGAAGGTGCTGGTGGCGGGGAAGTGGTCGGCGGCCAGGGCGCGGGTGCTGTGCAGGCGGCCCGAGTCGGGGAAGGAGAGGAAGACCATCACCGCGTCGAGAGTGCGCCGCGGCCGCGGGTAGGCGCTGTTCCAGGTGTCGACGCCCTCTGAGTGGTGGGCCGCCGTACGGGTGAGCTGGCACAGCCCGGCGCCGGTCGCGGCGACGGCGGGACCGGCCACCAGGGAGGTGGCCGCGAGCGCGCTCAGCGAGGTGGCAGCGGCGGCGGCGCTGCGCAGCCGGGGCCACTCCCCCCGGGTGAGCCGCCGGACGGGGAGCGGACGCGGCACGTCGACCTCCGGGTGCGGAATTCGGGTCAGCGCACCCAGACTGTTGTCATTTCATGTGATTTGTCCTGTTCATTGAGCCCGGCCGGGTGAGCACCCGTCCGCCCGACCCCCCACCGCCAGACGGTCACTGACGGTCATTCGGGAGCGGCAACCGATCCGCTCCCGCGCACGTACGGAAGCAGGGGGATCAGGCCGGAAGAGGAACGAACGACCGGGAAGCGGAAGGAGCGAAGGGACGGAAGCGGAGGAGGGAGCCTCGCCGCCCGAAGCAGGACAGCAAGGGCGGGCGGGAACGGAACCGAGACAGAAGGGCCGGACGCCGATGCGGAAGCGGTCGGGTCGACGCGCGAGCCGGGCGTGTACCGGTGGCACATGCCGCGGGTCGCGGCTGGAAGGGCCCGGTGAGCAGCCACTATGATCGGCACACTTTCCCGGCGGCGTGCGGGCCCCGTGCCCGGACCGGAGCGCGCGCATGCGAACTGACCGAGCCCGCCCCGGAATCCACGGCGGACCAAAACCCCGGCCCAAAGATCCGGAACCCGCAACCGAACCGGCAACCGGCCCCACCGCCGGGACCGACCCGGGTACGACGGCCGGATCCGATCCGAGTACGACAGCACTGCGGGAGCGAGCGGTGAGCGGAACCTCCGAAGGACCCGCCTCGACGGCCGATCAGGCGCGCGCGACCTTCACGGAGAGTGAGCCCGACCGCTCCCCCACCGCCACGCCCCCCGCCCTCCCGGCCGCCCCGGCCCGCCGCCCGGACTCCCGCCGCGTCCCGCACCACGCCGCCTTCGCCGCCGCGCCCCTCGCCCTCGCCGTCGTGGACCGCGAGGGCACCGTGATCGACGCGAACGAGGCCTTCCACTCGCTCTTCGGCACCGACGGATCCCACTCCCGGGCTGACGGATCCCGCACCGGGGCCGAGGGATCCCCCACCCGGACCGGCACATCCCCCACCCGGGCCGATGAATCCCGCACCGGAGCGGACCCGTCCCCGACCGGCGCCGAGGAACCCCCGCCCGGCCCGGCCCCCCTGCTCGCGGCCGACCTCCTGGACCTCGCCTCGGACCAGGAGACCTGGGCGGCCTACCGCGAGGTGCTGCGCGGGACCCGGCCGCGGCTGCGCTGCACCCGGCACCTCAAGCACCCGGACGGGAACTCGCTCTGGGCGCAGGTCAGCGTCGCGCCGCTGAGCGGGGGCGGGGAACGCGGCGCCGCCCTGGTCTCGGTCACCGACATCAGCGCCCGCCGCGATCTCCAGGCCCGGCTGCGGCATCTGCAGCGGCACGACCCGGTGACCCTGCTGCCCAATCGCGCCCTCTTCTTCGAACGGGTCACCGCCGCCCTGGAGTCGGGCGCCCGCGGCGGCACCGGGCGGATCGGCCTGTGCTATCTGGACCTCGACGGCTTCAAGGCGATCAACGACACCCTCGGCCACCGCCTCGGCGACCAGTTGCTCACCGCGGTCGCCGAGCGCCTCACCCGCTGCGCGGACCGCACCGGCTCGGCGCGGGGCGGTACCCCCCTGGTGGCGCGGCTCGGCGGGGACGAATTCGCCCTGCTCGTCGAGGACTCCACCGGGACCGAGCAGCTGGCCGACCTCGCCCGCGCGGTGCTCGCCGCGGTGCGGGAGCCCTTCGACCTGGCCGGGGAGCGGCTCGCGGTCTCGGCCTCCATCGGGGTGGTCGAGCGCCCGGTCGAGGGGACCACCGCCACCGCGCTGATGCAGGCCGCGGACACCACGCTGTACTGGGCGAAGGCCGACGGCAGATCCCGCTGGACCCTCTTCGACCCGGAGCGCAACGCCCACCGGGTGACCCGGCAGGCCCTGTCCTCGGCGCTGCGTCCGGCGGTGGAACGCGGGGAGTTCGTCCTGGAGTACCAGCCGCTGGTCGGCCTCGGCGACGGCAGGCTGCACGGGGTGGAGGCCCTGGTGCGCTGGCAGCACCCGCAGTACGGGCTGCTGCCGCCGAATCGGTTCATCTCCCTTGCGGAGGAGGACGGTTCGATCGTCCCGCTGGGCCGCTGGGTGCTCCGTACCGCCTGTGCCCAGGCCCGCGCCTGGCAGTTGGCCCATCCGGAGGACCAAGTCCCGTACGTCAGCGTCAATGTGGCGGTGCGTCAGCTGTGGGATTCGGATCTGGTGGCGGATGTCGGGGAGGTGCTGCGGGAGACCGGACTCCCGCCCGGGCTGCTCCAGTTGGAGCTGACCGAGTCCGCGGTGATGGGTTCCTCCGGCCGCCCCCTGGAGACCCTGCGGGAGCTGAAGGAGCGCGGGGTGCGCATCGCCATCGACGACTTCGGCACCGGCTACTCCAGCCTCGCCTACCTCAGCCGCCTGCCGGTCTCCGCGCTGAAACTGGACGGCTCCTTCGTACGGGCCTTCCGCCAGGGGGAGTCGGCGGCTGAGCCGGGGGAGGCGGCGGGCGCGCGCAGCCCCGCCGACGAGGTGATCGTGGAGGCCGTGGTGCAGCTCGCGCACCGGCTCGGGCTCACCGTCACCGCCGAGTGCGTGGAGACCGCCGGGCAGGCGGCGCGGCTGCGCGAGATCGGCTGCGACACCGGCCAGGGCTGGCTCTACTCCCGCCCGGTGCCACCGGAGCACATCACCGCACTGCTGAACTCACCTTCCCCGCCCCGGACTTGAGCCCAGGGCCACACCTCCCCGTACTCCCCTACGCGTCCGGCATCCCGTAGGCGTCCGCGATGAGGTCGAAGGAGCGCAACCGGGTCGCGAGGCTGTGGCCGACGGTGGAGAGCATCAACTCGTCGGCGCCGGTGCGCTTCTGGAGGTCGTCGAGCTCCGAGCGGACCAGGTCGGCGGTGCCGTGCAGGACGTTGGACTGCCAGCTGGCGACGACCTCCTGCTCCATGGGGCTGAACTGATAGGCGGCCGCCGTCTCCGGCGTGGGGATCAACCCGGGCCGCCCGGTGCGCAGATGGACCATGTTCAGCGCCGCCGCCCGGAATTCGCGGGCCGCCGTCTCCTCGTCGTCGGCGGCCAGGGTGGAGACACCGATCAGGGCGTACGGGGAGTCGAGCACCGCCGAGGGCCGGAAGGACTGGTGGTACAGGTCGAGCGCGGGGAGGGTGTTGCCCGCCGCGAAGTGGTGGGCGAAGGCGAAGGGCAGCCCGAGCACACCGGCCAGGCGGGCGCTGAAGCCGGAGGAGCCGAGCAGCCAGATGGACGGCCGGGCCGCGGACTGCACCCCGCCCGGCGCACTGCCCTGGACCGGCCCGGGCACCGCGTGGATGCGGGTGTACGGGTGGCCGTCCGGGAAGTCGTCGTCGAGGAAGCGGGTGAGTTCGGCGAGCTGCTCGGGGAAGTCGTCGGCGCCTTCCCGGAGTTGGGTGGTCCGGCGCAGCGCGGCGGCGGTCGCCCCGTCGGTGCCGGGCGCCCGCCCGAGGCCGAGGTCGACCCGGCCGGGCGCCAGCGCCTCAAGGGTGCCGAACTGCTCGGCGACGGCCAGCGGCGCGTGGTTGGGCAGCATCACCCCGCCGGAGCCGAGCCGGATGCGGGAGGTGTGCGCGGTCAGCCGGGCCAGGATGACCGCCGGTGAGGAGGAGGCCACGGCGGGCATGGAGTGGTGCTCGGCCACCCAGTAGCGGTGGTAGCCGCGCCGCTCGGCCAGCTCGGCGAGGCGCACGCTGGTGGCCAGCGAATCGCTCGCGGTGTACCCGGCGCCGACGGCCACCAGATCCAGCACCGACAACGGCACCGGCGCCGTCCCCGCCACTTGGCCGCGGATCTCGTCCCTGGCCGCGTCCGTCTCGCCCACTGCGGTGCCTCCTGTGCCGTTGCCGTGTCCGGCCCCGGTGGCCTCGCGCGCCCCGGTGCCGTGTCCGGCCGCAGGGGCGGCCACCGTACGGAAGCGGTCCCCCCGAGGGAGTCGTCCGTACGGATGCCGGTGCGGCCGGAAGCGCACGCCTGCGGTGGGCGCGCACACCCCGTGAGCAGGCGAACAGGGCCGGATCCGTGGTTATTCCATCCGGTGTCCCGCTCGGGCCGCCGCCCGGCACCGGCCGCCGGGGCCCCGACCGTCGGAAGATCAGGCGGCCCGTCGGAGATCAGGCGGCGAGCCGGTCGAGGAAGGCGGACAGATTGGTCATGGTCCGCCGGATCTGTTCCTCCAGGCTGAGCGACTCCTCGAAGCGCTCGCCGCCCGCGGCCGGGATCTTCTTGCCGCGCAGATAGAGCGAGCAGGCCAGGTCGGTGCAGATGTACAGCCCGGCCGAGTTGCCCTCGCGCCCGGCCTTGCCCGCCTTGGCCGCGGTCATCAGGGAGACGCCGCCGGTGGGGTGGGTGGTCAGGCACAGGGTGCACATGCTGCGGCGGTGCTGCCCGCGGGCCCGCGCCGGGTAGCGCAGCATCACCCCGGTCAGCCTGCCCTCGCGTTCGGCGACCAGGCAGCAGCGCTCGGGGGCCGCCGGATCGCGCCAGCCGAGGAAGTCCAGGTCCTCCCAGGGCTGCTCGGCCAGGTCCCGCGGCAGCGTCATACGGGTGGCCTCGCCCTTGGTGCAGTTGACGAACGAGGCGCGGATTTCCTTCTCGGTGAGCGGTCTCATGCCTCGGAAGCTAACTCTCCCTAGGCATACTAGGCAAATGGTTAAAGCAATTAGGTTCCTCGGGGTCTGGGTACCGTACCCGGAGCCCGGCCCGATCCCGGGGCCCGGCCGCCACCCGGACCCACCGGGCCACGACCCGGACCGAGCGAGGAGAACGACTGTGCCCAGGGCGGGAATCACCGCGGAACGCCTCACCCTCGCCGCCGCGGACCTCGCCGACGAGCGCGGCTTCGACAAGCTGACCTTCTCGGCCCTGGCCCGCCACTTCGGCGTGAAGGACGCGAGCCTCTACTCGCACGTGCGCAACCTCGCCGAGCTGCGCACCCGTATCGCCGTCCTCGCGGGCACCGAACTCGCCGAGACCGTCGGCGACGCCCTCGCCGGCCGCTCCGGCAGGGCGGCCCTGACCGCCTTCGCCCACGCCTATCGCGACTACGCGCTCAGCCACCCCGGCCGCTACGCCGCCACCCAGCTCCCGGTCGACCCCGAGGTCCTCGCCGCCCACCCCGGCCCGCTCACCAAGATCGAGCTGACCTACGCGATGCTCCGCTCCTACGGCCTGACCGAGCCGGACCTCACCGACGCCGTACGCCTGCTGCGCAGCACCCTCCACGGCTTCGTCACCCTGGAGTCGAGCGGCGGCTTCAACGCCACCCGCCCGGTCGAGGCCTCCTGGAACCGCACCGTGCAGGCACTGCACACAACCCTGGAGAACTGGCCGAAAGAGGCCTGAGCAGACCGCCGTGAGGAGCCGGGTCCGCCTCCTCGCACCCCTCCACCCCGAGCGGAAATCGCTTACCCCCAGCGGGAGTCGAGCCGATCACCGGCGCCCCCTCCGCCGCCGCACCCGGTCCGTCCGCCCGGACGAGCACGGAGGCCGCCCTCGCCCGGGCCGCCTCCACCGGTGAACCGGTGGAGGTCACCTCCCTGCGCACCGAGCAGCCTGACGGGCAAACCGCTGCAACTGACCATGACGGCCGGTGAATCGGGGCTGAAGACCCAGGTCACCAACACCTACGAGTTCGGCACCCAGCGCCTCGCCAACTCCCGGGTGGACCGCGAGAACCAGCCCGGCGTCGACCGCAGCGCGAGCTACCGCTACGACGATCCTCACCCTTCATCTCGACCCAGCCTGAAGCGGGAAGTGGCTCCGCAAGCGTGTGGGACGACGCATATCGCAAGACAACCCGAAGGACCACGCTGAACAATGCCCAGGTGGATTTCGTGATCGACATCCCCCGAGTGGAGGACGCCCCAGCCCTTGCCCACACCCTCCCGGCGGCCTGGCTACTGCCTACCCCAACCAGAACGCAGGGATCGACGAGGCATGGATCCGGGCGCAGCGCGGCGACGTGGTCACCAACGAGGGCATCGCCCAGTGGCGGGAGTTCATCGAGGAGACTGAGCGCCAGCCCGCACATCTCTTCTGCCGTGTCGTGCGCCAGGGGGACGAGATCATCGGCTTCCTGTGCGGGCGCCGCGACGAAGGGGTCAGTCTCGGACCGATGTACCTGCTGCCCCAGGCGCAGGGCCGAAGCATCGGACGCAACTTGATGACGGCATTCCTCACCTGGGCCACAGACGCACCCATCCGCCTGTGGGTCACTGCCTACAACGAGCGGGCCATCGACTTCTACCAGCACTACGGGTTCGAAGACCACCGGCGAGCGGCACCTGTGGCGAGACAAGCTGCCGAACCTCCGCATGGCCCGGACCGGCTCGCCAGAACAACGAGAAGACCAGCCCTGATCGGCTTTACTCCGGCGCTTGAGCACGCGAAGCGATCAACATCTTCACGTCTACCCACCGCAGGATGGGAAAGGGCTCAGTGGTCGCCGGGGGCCGGATGGACGTCCACCTCCGCCCACACCGTTTTTCCGCTCGGTGGGTAGGCCTCGACTCCCCAGCGGTCGGCGAAGGTGGCCACCAGGAGGAGGCCGCGGCCGGATTCGGCGTCCGGGGTGGGGGTGGAGGACGGGAAGTCGGGGTGGCGTTCGCCGCGGGCGTCGGTCACCTCGATGCGGAGTTCGCCGGGCAGGGCGGTGGAGCGTGCCCCCGGTGCAGGGGCCGCGTAGCCGAGGGCGAGCCGGAAGTCGCGGCCGGGGAGGCGGCCGTGCTGGACGGCGTTGGCGGCGAGTTCGGCGATGATCTGGCGGGCGCGCTCGGCGGTGTCCTGGGCGAGCCCCCAGTGGGCGAGCTGACCGTCCGCCAGCAGCCGGGCCCTGCGTACCCCGAGCCGGGTCGCCGGGAAGAGCTGATGGAACATGCGTACGGTGACGGGGAGTTGGGAGGTCACGGAGTCCATGGGGTCCACGGTGGGGGGCGCGGGGGCGCGTTCACCAGGGAGGAACCCCGTACGGTGGGTCAGCGTACGGACACAAAAGGTGGACGGTACGCCGCCGTCCGGGGTAACTCTGGGTGAGTCAGCCGGAGTTCACCGTACGCACCCGGAGGTGGCCGCATGCCCGAGATCCCCGAACCGCCCGAGGGCGGCGAACAGGAGTGGGATCAGCCCACGGACCGGGATGGGCGGGATGAGCGGGAGCCCAGTCCTTCGGACAGTCTGCGCACTTTCGGGGCCGTACTCCAGGCTCTGCGGGAGCACGCGGGGCTGAGCCGGGCCGAGTTCGCCAAGCTCGTCAGGTTCTCCAAGCACACCGTGGAATCGGTGGAGTTGGGGCGCCGGATGCCGGATGAGGACTTGGTCGAGCGGGCGGAGTGGCTCACGGGTAATACGGGGGCCTTACGGAAGGCCTTCGGGTTCCTGACACGGAACAAGCCCGGCCTCGCCGCCTGGTTCCGGAAGTGGGCCTCGTTGGAGAAGAAGGCCATCAGCCTCAGCACGTACGAATGCAGGCTGGTGCCGGGCCTGTTGCAGGGGGAGCCGTATACGCGGGCGACCTTCGACAACAGCGTTCCGCCGCTCTCCGACGAGCAGTTGGAGACGCAGGTCGCGGCTCGACTGGAGCGGCAGGGCCTGCTTCGGCACCGGCCCAATGTGCCCTTCAGCTTCATCGTCGAGGAGGCGGTGCTGCGGCGGCGGCTCGGCGGGCCGGTCGTGATGCGTGAGCAACTGGGCCACATGCTGACGGTCTCCGAAATGCGCAATGTGACGCTTCAAGTCATGCCGCTGGAGGCCGAGTCCCACGCTTGTCTGGATGGACCACTTCAGCTTCTTGAAACGCCTGATGGCAAGAGGTACGGCTACGCAGAAGGGCAGCAGAACGGGCGTCTGATCACCGACCGGAAAGAGGTCGCTCTCCTCCAGCAGCGGTATGACACACTGCGCTCGCAGGCCCTCAACACCCAGAAGTCACGGGACCTGTTGGAGCGACTACGAGGAGCGCTATGAACCACACGGAACTCGCCTGGTTCAAGTCCAGCTACAGCGGCACCCAGGGCGACAGCTGCGTCGAGGTGGCCCTCACCGCCCACGCCGTCCATGTCCGTGACTCCAAGGACACCACCCGCCCGGCCTTCGCGGTCGCACCCGAGGCCTGGGCCCAGTTCGTCGAGCACACCGCCGTCAGCTGACTCTCACGCGAGGAGTGCCATGCACCCCGTGACCCACCTCCACTGGCACAAGTCCAGTTACAGCGGCACCCAAGGCGACGACTGCGTCGAGGTCGCCGTCGCCCAACTCTCCGTCCACGTACGTGATTCCAAGGACGCCGAGCGTCCGCCCTTCTCGGTGAGCCCCCGCGCCTGGGCCCGGTTCATCGAGCACGCAGCCGCCGACTGACCCCGTACGCAAGCGAACACGACTACGGGCCGCCCCGGTCTCCCGGAGCGGCCCGTAGTCGTATCCACGCGCGGTTGATGCCGAGCAGATGGGCTCAGCCCGGCATCTGGACCACCGGTTCGCGGGTGAACAGGCGCCCCAGTTCAGGGGCGTTGACGCGGCGGTCGGCGAGGCGGAGGGCTTCCCAGGTGGTGACCTGGTTGGCGGTGAGGACGGGCTTGCCTAGTTCGGTCTCCAGGTCGCGGACGTAGGCGGCGGTGTGCAGGGCGGTGTCCGGGAGGAGGACCGCCTCGGCGTCGGGGTGGTCGCCCGCGCGGGCCATCTCCAGGACCTCCGGCCACTGCCAGGTGCCGACCTCGGCGGCGGTGATGATGCCGCTGCCGCGTACCGAGAGGACGTCGGCGCCGGCCGCCTTGAGGAAGTCGGAGAAGAGTCCTGCGACGTCCTCGGGGTAGGTGGCGGCGACCGCGACCCGCTTCACCCCCAGTTCGCGTACCGCGTGGGCGAAGGCGAAGGAGGTGCTGGAGGCGGGCAGCCCGGCCGAGAGGGCCAGCTTGCGGACCTGCTCGTGGGCGCCGTCCCAGCCGTAGACGAAGCTGCCGCTGGTGCAGGCCCAGACCACCGCCTCGGCGCCCGCGAGGCGCAGCTCCTCCACGCCCGCGGCGAGCCGGTCCGCGGAGCCCATTTCGAGCAGGGCGTCGACCCGGTGGGCGTCCTCGCCGATGTCGGTGTGCACCAGGGGCAGCCTGATGTCACTGCCGAGCAACTGCTCGATACGGGGATAGTCGTCCTCGGCGGAGTGTCCGGGGTAGAGGATTCCGATCGCGGTCACGTGCAGTTCAGCTCCTTCGCTCTGGCCGCCCGGCTAGGGCCATGGTGGCTGTCCCTCCTGCAGCGAGTCCTGGAGCGACTCCCGCAGGGCTTCCGGCAGGGAGTCCTGGAAGGGCTCCTGCAGGGGGACCTGTCCCCCCGCCGCGGGCGGCGTGTCCAGCGGCGGTGTTTCCAGCGGTGCCGCGCCCGGGCGCGCGCTCGGGTCGAGCAGCGCCTGGTACGGCCCCACCGCACGCGTACCCAGCCTGCGCAGTGCTGCCCACATCGTGACCTGGTTGGCCGAGATGACGGGCATCCTCAGCTCGGCCTCCAGCTGCGGGATCACGTCGTACGTGGGCAGGTTCGTGCAGCTGATGAAGAGCGCGTCGACCTCGTCGGCGAACCCACTTACAGCATGCCTCGCCATGTCCACCACGTCGCGGTAGGGGACCTTCCAGATGTGCCGGGTCAGGCCCATGAAGGCCCGACCGAGGACGGTGACGCCGCCCTCGGCGAGATAGTCCTCCAGGGAGTGGGTCACCGACATCGTGTAGGGGGTGACGAGCGCGATGCGGCGGGCGTCGAGTTCGTCGAGGGCTTCCAGGAGGGCGCCGGAGGTGGTCAGCGAGGGGACCTCGCCGGCCCGGGTCATCGCCTCGCACATGGCCAGTTCGCCCGCTCTGCCGCCGACGAAGCTGCCCGAGGTGCAGGCGTAGGCGAGCACCTCGGGCCCGGGGGTGCCGAGTGCGCGTACCGCCTCGCCCAGGGTCTCGTGCTCGCTCACGAGCCGGGCGAGGTCGAGGCTGACCTCCACCGGCACATAGGGGGTCCGCGTGACGTGCAGCGATACCTCGTCGGGTACCCAGCGCCACAGCTCACGGTCGAGCGCGAAATCGAAGGGGGCGACGACTCCCACACCGCGTTGCGGGTGGGGCCCACCTAGGTAGGAGAGATAGGAGACGTCCATAGCAGGCCCCTCTTCTCGGGCGTGCGGAGGGCCGGCCAGCGGTGGCCGGAATTAGGGAATGACCGGCACATGCCGGGACGTCGGGACGGGGCGATGCGGATCGCAAAAAGGGTCCGTGTTGACGAAGGTAGGTTCCGGTGCCAGCGTGGTCAATCCGCAGTTCTCAGCCGCCCGATCGGCATGATCCGATACGCCTCCCAGAGAAGCGGACACGCATTGCGAAACGGTTTCCCCGCCATGACAGAACCGACCCTTCTCGTGCTCGACGCGGAGCCGCCGCCCCGCCTCGGGAAACTCACCGGAAAAGCACGGATCCTCCACGCCGACGAGGACTCCCTCGCAGGTCAGCTGCCTGAGGCGGATGTCCTGCTGGTCTGGGACTTCCTCTCGCACGCGGTGCGCGGGGCTTGGCCGGGCGAGGGTCCGCGGCCACGCTGGGTACACACCGCGAGCGCGGGCGTAGATCATCTGATGTCTCCGGAGCTGGCCGCCTCCGACACGGTGGTGACCAACGCGCGCGGGATCTTCGACCAGCCCATCGCGGAATATGTCGCCGCGCTCGTTTTGTCGATGGCAAAAGATCTTCCGCGGACCCTGGAGCTCCAGAGGGCGCACCAATGGCGCCATCGGGAAAGCCAGCGGGTGGCCGGAACTCGCGCCTGTGTGGTGGGTTCGGGTCCCATCGGCCGGGCCATCGTCCGCACCCTGGAGGCGCTCGGGATCACCACGGCGCTGGTCGGCCGGACCGCGCGCGGCGAGGTGCACGGTCCCGAGGACCTGGACGCGCTGCTGACGCGCGCCGACTGGGTGGTGTGCGTGGCGCCGCTGACCGAGGACACCCGCGGCATGTTCGACCGGCGGCGCTTCGCGCTGATGCCGCCCTCGGCGCGCTTCGTCAACGTCGGCCGGGGCCAGCTCGTCGTGGAGTCCGACCTCGCCGAGGCGCTGGCCGAGCGCCGTCTCGCGGGCGCCGCCCTGGACGTCTTCGAGCAGGAGCCGCTGCCCGCAGGGAGCCCGCTGTGGGAGGCCCCGGGGCTGATCGTCTCGCCGCACATGAGCGGCGACACCGTCGGCTGGCGGGACGATCTCGGCGAGCAGTTCGTCGCGCAGTTCGAGCGGTGGACCGCCGGGCAACCGCTGCGCAATGTCGTCGACAAGGAGCGCGGGTACGTTCCCGGGCACTGAGCCCGCCCGCGGGGCCGGGGACTGTACGGCCGCGCGGCAGGTTCCGTACGGGCTGTACGGGCCGTACGGGCGGGAGAGCGCGTACGGGCGAGGGAGCCGGGCCGGCGGCCGCCGGGCCGGGAGGCAAGCGTGAACCGAGGAGTGCGATGAGCGACCTCAGCCGGCTGACGGCGACCGAGCTGGTGGCGGGGTACCGCGGCGGCGAGTTCAGTCCCGTCGAGGTGGTGCGGGCGGTGCTGGCCCGGATCGAGGAGACCGAGCACGCGGTCAACGCCTTCGTGCGGGTGCACGGCGAGGAGGCGCTGGAGCAGGCGCGCGCCTCCGAGGACCGGTGGCGGCGCGGGGAGCCCGCGGGCCTGGTCGACGGGGTGCCGGTCACCGTGAAGGACATCCTGCTGCTGCGGGGCGCGCCGACCCTGCGCGGCTCCCGCACCTCGGCCACCACCGGCGAGTTCCCCGAGGACGCCCCCTCGGTGGCCCGGCTGCGCGAGCACGGGGCGGTGTTCGCGGGGAAGACGACCACCCCGGAGTACGGCTGGAAGGGGGTCACCGACTCGCCGCTGTCGGGGGTCACCGGCAATCCGTACGACCCCGCGCGGACCGCGGGCGGCTCCAGCGGCGGCAGCGCGGCGGCGGTGGCGCTCGGGTGCGGGCCGCTCTCGCTGGGCACCGACGGCGGCGGCTCGGTGCGGATCCCGGCGGCCTTCAGCGGGATCTTCGCGCTGAAGCCGACCTACGGGCGGGTGCCGCTGTATCCGGCGAGCGCCTTCGGCACCCTCGCGCACGTCGGCCCGATGACCCGGGACGCCGCCGACGCGGCCCTGATGATGGATGTGATCAGCGGCCCCGACCCCCGCGACTGGTCCCAACTCGCCCCGTCCCAGGGCGAGTTCACCCAGCAGCTGGACGGCGGGCTTTCCGGCCTGCGGATCGCCTTCTCCCCCGACTTCGGCGGGCAGGTCGAGGTGCAGCCCGAGGTGGCCGCGGCGGTGCGCAGGGCCGTGGAGCGCCTGGAGGACCTCGGGGCGCACGTCGAGGAGCGGGACCCCGGCTTCGCGGACCCGGTGGCCGCCTTCCACACCCTGTGGTTCAGCGGCGCCGCCCGGGTCACCCAGGGCCTGGGCGAGGAGCAGCGCGCCCTCCTGGACCCCGGGCTGCGGGAGATCTGCGAGGAGGGCGCCCGGCACAGCGCGCTGGACTACCTGGCGGCGGTGGACGTACGGATGGACCTCGGCCGCCGGATGGGCGCCTTCCACCGCGACTGGGACCTCCTGGTGACCCCGACGCTGCCGCTGACCGCCTTCGAGGGCGGCGTGGAGGTGCCGCCCGGCTCGGGCCTCACGCGCTGGACGGGCTGGACCCCCTTCACGTACCCCTTCAACCTCACCCAGCAGCCCGCCGCCAGCGTGCCGGTCGGTCTGGACGCGGCCGGGCTGCCGATCGGGCTGCAGCTGGTGGCGGCGCGGCACGAGGACGCCCTGGTGCTGCGGGCCGCGCACGCGCTGTACGCGGCCGGGGTGGCGGGGGTGCCGGAGAGCACGGCGGTCTGAGCGGGGGCCCGGGCGGGCGCGGCGGCCCGCCCGGGGCCGGGGTTCAGGCCCGCTTGAAGGTCAGGGACTCGCCGAGGGCCCCCGCGCGCCACAGGTCCTGGCAGGCGTCGGCCATCCGGTCCAGGCCCTCGACGACGCTGCCCCAGACGATGCCGGGGATCCAGCCGAGGTCGCCGTTGAGGAGCAGGTTGTTCCGCTCGTAGAACAGCGCCAGGTCCACCAGGGTGGCCCCCGCCTTCACCTCGGCGCCCGCCGAGGCGTAGCCGTAGGCCTGACTGCCCAGCTGGGTGCCGTTGAAGGAGAAGTAGCAGAGATCCCCGGGGATGGGCGTGACCGTGGGGTTCTCCATCGGGGGCTCCTGGGCCGCGAAAGGCTCGAAGAGCGCATAGATCTCGTTGCGGGCATACTTCGCGTGATAGACGTCCCCTCCCAGCGGGAGTGCGTCCCACACCGCCTGACAGGTCAGGGGCGCGCGGTCGTCGAGAAGCTTCGCAGTGCAGTGGACACCGCGCTTGGGAAGGGAGACCTCGATGAATCGCTCAGTCATGGACCAAGTCATGAACCATGGGTGCTCCTGGGGTCAAGGGGGCTCGGGAGGCAGGGCCCACAGAAGGGGCCGAAAGTGAACCGCATACTCCGCATGCATTGGGGTAGCCGCGCGCCCATGGCTCCGACTTCGGAAAGACAACACCAACGGGAACCGGGTGGCATGCGCCGCCGGTCGCTGTTCGCGGGGGCGGCAGCGCTCGGCTCGGTGGCCGCGCTGGGTGCCGCCGGCTGCAGCCGCGTACCCGACGAGGGGACGGTCGAGGGCGGCAGCCTGCTCGACAAGCTCCGCGATTCGGGCACGGTCAAGATCGGCGTCGCCGGTGAGAAGCCCTTCGGCTACATCGACGCGGACGGCGAGGCGACCGGGGAGGCGCCCGCGATCGCGAAGGTCATCTTCAAGCGGCTCGGGATACCCGACGTACGCGCGATACCGACGCAGTTCGGCTCGCTGATACCCGGCCTCAAGGTCCAGCAGTTCGACGTCGTCTCGGCGGGCATGTACATCAACCCGGTCCGCTGCGAACAGGTCCTCTTCTCGGACCCCGACTATCTGATGCTCGACGCCTTCATCGTCCGCAAGGGCAACCCCAAGGGCATCAAGAGCTACGAGGACATCGCCAAGCGCGGCCTCAAGCTGGCCAGCGGCACCGCCTACGCCGAGGTCGACTACGCGAAGGCCGCGGGCGTCAAGGACATCCTGATCCTCCCCGACCAGGTGGCGGGCCGCGACGCGGTCGCCCAGGGCCGGGTCGACGCCTTCGCGGGCACCAACGTCACCGTCAAGGACGTGGTCAAGGGCAGCCCCCGGGTCGAGGCCAGCGAGGCCTTCCAGCCCGAGGTCGACGGCAAGCCCGCCTACGGCGCGGGCGGCTTCGCCTTCCGGCTCTCCGAGAAGAACTTCCGGGACGCCTTCAACCGGGAGCTCCACAAGATGAAGAAGAGCGGCGAACTGCTCCGGCTCGTGAAGCCCTTCGGCTTCACCGAGGAGGAGATGACCGACCTCACGGTCAAGGACCTCTGTCCTCCCGCCGAGGGAGCCGCCTCATGATGTCGGAGAAGTTCTTCACCGAATGGTTTCTGCCGGGCATCTGGATCACCGTCCAGGTCACCGTCTACAGCGCCGCCCTGGCGCTCGCCGTCTCCTTCCTGATCGGCACCCTGCGCACCTCGCCGCTGTGGATCGTCCGGTTCGCCTCCGGCACGTACTTCGAGATCTTCCGCGGCACCTCGGCCCTGGTCATGATGTTCTGGATGGCCTACGCGGTGCCCTCGCTGCTCGGCATCCAGTTCGTGCCGATGGCCGCCGGTGTGCTCGCCCTGGGGCTCACCTACGGGGCGTACGGCTCCGAGATCGTGCGCGGCGCGCTCGCCGCGGTCGCACCGGCCCAGCGCGAGGCGGGCATCGCCCTGAACTTCACCAAGGCCCAGCGGCTGCGCAAGATCGAACTGCCGCAGGCCTGGCCGGAGATGATCCCGCCCTTCAACAACCTGCTGATCGAACTGCTCAAGGGCACCGCCCTCGTCTCCACCATCGCGGTGGCGGACATGACCTTCGCGGGCAATCTGCTGCGTCTCGCGAAGGGCGACAGCGCGCCGATCTACACGCTGCTCCTGGTCATCTACTTCGTCTTCGCCTTCCTGCTCACCCGGGGCATGCGGCTCCTGGAACGGCAGGCCAACCGGCGGATGGGTAAGACGCCCCCGGAGAAGACCGGCTTCCTCAGCGGTCTGCGCAGCAAGTCGGCGACCGACGCCGTCACGGGTACGGGAGGTGCCAAGTGAACTGGGACTGGCAGGTCGTCGACGACTTCATGCCGCAGTTCTGGGACGGGGTGCTCGTCACCCTCCAGGCACTGGGCTGGGGCACCCTGATCGCCTTCGCACTCGGACTCGTCTGGGCCATCGCCCTCCGCTCCGACCAGCGGTGGATCACCTGGCCGGTGGGCGCGCTCACCGAGTTCATCCGGAACACGCCGCTGCTGGTGCAGCTCTTCTTCCTCTTCACCGTGGTGCCCGAGTGGGGGCCCACGATGTCCCCGCTGACCACCGGCATCATCGGCCTCGGCCTGCACTACTCGACGTACACCGCCGAGGTCTACCGGGCGGGCATCGAGGGCGTACCGGTCGGGCAGTGGGAGGCCGCCACCGCGCTGAGCCTGTCCAAGCGCCGCACCTGGACCGCGGTGATCCTGCCGCAGGCCATCCGCCGCGTGATCCCCGCGCTCGGCAACTACGTGGTCGCGATGCTGAAGGACTCCCCGATGATCTCCGTCATCGGCGCGCTGGACATGCTCGGCGAGGCCCGGGCCTTCAGCGACGCGACCTTCACCACCGAGGCCCTCACCGTCGTGGGTGTCGCCTTCATCGTCATCGCCTACCCGGCTTCTCTTCTCCTCCGAGCCCTGGAGCGTCGTCTTGTCCGCTGACCAGAACCTCATCAAGGACCAGTCGAACCCCGCGGTCGACGGCAAGGAGCTGATCCGCTTCGACAAGGTCACCAAGCGCTTCGGCAGCAATGTCGTCCTCGACGAGCTGGACTTCTCGGTGAACTCCGGCAAGCACGTCACCCTGATAGGCCCGTCCGGATCGGGCAAGACCACGATCCTCAGACTCCTGATGACCCTGCTCAAGCCCGAGGAGGGCACGATCAGGGTCGGCGGGAAGTACCTCACGCACGAGGAGCGGAACGGCAAGCTGGTCAAGGCCGGTGAGAAGCACATCCGCGAGGTCCGCAAGAACATCGGGATGGTCTTCCAGCAGTTCAACCTCTTCCCGAACATGAGCGCGCTGCGCAACATCACCGAGGCGCCGGTCAGCGTCCTCGGCCTGCCCAAGGACGAGGCCGAGGAGCGGGCCCGCGAGCTGCTCGACATGGTCGGCCTCGGCGACAAGACCGACGCCTACCCGACGCAGCTCTCCGGCGGCCAGCAGCAGCGGGTGGCCATCGCCCGGGCGCTCGCCATGCGCCCGCAGGTGCTGCTGCTCGACGAGGTCACCTCGGCCCTCGACCCGGAGCTGGTGGCGGGCGTCCTGGACGTCCTGCGCGACATCGCGCACACCACCGACATCACGATGCTCTGCGTCACCCACGAGATGGGCTTCGCCCGGGACATCTCGGACCAGGTCCTGATGTTCGACTCCGGCCGCGTCATCGAGTCCGGCACGGCGGAGAAGATGTTCAACGAGCCGGAGCACGAGCGCACCCGGGAGTTCCTGAGCGCCGTGCTGTGAACCGGTGAGCCGAGGCGCGGAGCCGGTGCGGGGGCCCCGGCGGGCAGGACGCCCGCCGGGGCCCCCGCCCGGTCCGGAGCACCCCCGGGGACCAGGTACGATTACCCGGTCACGCGCCGCTAGCTCAGTTGGTTAGAGCAGCTGACTCTTAATCAGCGGGTCCGGGGTTCGAGTCCCTGGCGGCGCACAGTGAAGGCCCCTCGCGAGAGCGGGGGGCCTTCGTCGTTCCCGGCGCGGCGGTACGCGGGTGGGCTCGCGCGGTGCGGCGGTACGGGGCGGCTCGGCGGCGGCTCAGGAGTCCGCGGGCAGCGGCTCAGGAGTCCGGGGGCAGCGGCGGCGGGGTGAGGATCCGGTCCGCGCGCGCCCGGGAGGCCTCGACCAGTTCGCCGTTCGGGTCGTCGTTGGCGGCCACCCAGTCGCGGGCGGCGCCCGGGGTGCGGCCGTGGTGGACGTGCCGGTCCAGGAGGCGGGCCCGGCGCACGGCACTCGGGGCCGCCACGTACCAGCACCCGGCCATCAGCGCACGGGCCTCGCGCCAGCCCGGGAGGTCGCAGGCGAGGTAGTTCCCCTCGGTGACCACGAGCCGGGCGGTCGGCGGGACCAGGTGCCGGGCCGCGACCGGCTCGTCCAGGGTCCGGTCGAAGTCCGGTACGTAGACGCCGTACGGGCTCGGCTCCGCCGCCGCGGCGCACACCCGCGCGAGGAGCGCCGCGTACCCGTGGACGTCGAAACTCGGCTCGGAGCCCTTGCGGTCGCTCAGGCCGAGGCGGCGCAACTGCGCGTTCGACAGATGGAAGCCGTCGAGCGGCAGATACGCGGCGGTGCCGGGCCCCCTGACCTGCTCGACCGCGGTGACAAGGGCGCGGGCCAGGGTGGACTTCCCGGCACCGGGCGGACCCGCGAGTCCGAGTACGGCACGGGGGCGGCCCTCGGTCAGCCGCCAGGCCTCGGCGGCGAGCTGGTCGAGAGTGCCGGGGGCGGGGACGTCGTCCGTGGCGCCGGGTGCCTCGGGGCCGGGGGTGTGGTCCATGGCGGGCGAGCCTAATGGAGCCGGGGGCGAGGGCAGGTGGCGGATGGGGGATGGACGGCGGACGGCGGGCGGCAGCCGGGCGGGATCGGTCGTGCGGGGAGCGACGGCGGGACCGGCCGTCGAGGGGGGCGACAGCGGGGATCGATCGTCGAGGGGGCGACAGCGGGACCGGCCGCCGAGGGGGCGACGCCGTCCGGCCGGATCGGTCGTCGGCGCCTGGCCGGATCAGTCGGTGGGGCGGCGCTTGCCCGGGTCCTTGATGCGGGCGAAGGCCTTGGTGAAGCGGCCCGTGGCGGAGCCCTCGGGCCTGGTGCCGGGAGCCGGGCCGGGTGCGGTGGCGCCCCGGGAGTCCCCGGACTCGGCCATCGCGGCCCGGGCCAGTTCGGCGGCCTCGCGGTAGAGGTCCCGGGACTTCGTCATCGCGTCGAGCGCCTCCGCGTAGTGGGCGACCAGGGCCCGCGCGTGCGCCAGCTCCTCCTCCATGGTCAGCAGGTGCCAGGTGCGGCGCCTGCTGGTGACAGCCTGCTCCGCCTCCGGGGACATCTCCCGCGGCAGCCCCGCGAACTCGATGATCTTCGCGAGGAGTTCGGTCGGCTGCGAACCGTCCAGGAAGACACTGCGTACGCCGAAGCGCTCGGTGTCGTACTCCGGGCCCGGCGGCGAGGTCGGCAGCACCACCGCGCCGCCCCTGGGCACCACTACGCGCAGGTCCTTCACCGCGTAGTTGACGATCTGGAACTGCTCCGGGGAGGCGCGGTGCTCGACCACCCGGTGGCGCAGGCTCGGCGGCAGGAACCGGGTCAGCGAGCGCTGCCCGTGCGCGTCGGGCGTCATCGCCTCGTGCACCACGAGGTGGATGTACCAGCTCTGGCGTGCGCACTCCTTCAGCAGGGTGCGCATCTCCTTGTCGTCGGCGGGCAGCGGGTTGGTGGCGCGCAGCCGCAGGCCCGCGACCGGTTCGCGGTCCCAGGGCACGCGCTCGCTGTCCGGCCAGAACATCGTCGCGGGCGAGGGCCAGTCCAGCCGCCAGGCCCGGTCCGCCTCGGCGACGAGCACCCAGGAGACCGCCTGGTCGTCGCGGCGTCCGCCGGGTTCGTACGTGGTCAGGCGGGCGCGTACGACGACGTCCCCGTCCACCCGCCACCGGGCCTCGAAGAGCCGCCGGGCGAGGGCGCCGGGCGCGGTCACCGGCTCCTCGTGGGGGCCGCCGATCACGGGCCGGGCGGCCTCCGCGGGGTCGAGGTCGAGGAAGTCGTCGATCACCCCCGCGGACTTCAGCGCGATGAGATTGCGGCGGACGTCCACTTCGGGCTCGGCGCCGGGATGGCGCCCCTGGCCGAGCCAGGTCGTGGCGGGGACTGGGGTCAAGGAGGTCCTTGTCTTCGGCATGGTCTTCCGGGGTTACTGGGGGTCTTCGGAGGTCTTCGGGGAGGCAGGGGACGGCCCCCAGTATGGTCCGGGGATTCGGCGGACGTCTCGTGTATGCGCCGTGCGCGCGCCGCGCCCGTGCCGCGTACAGGCCCTTCACGGCGACACGCGGGCCGCGCTGCGGGCCGGGCCCGGGAGGCGTACGTTCCCGAACGTGATCGGTTGTGTCGCCGTGGGTACCGGCGTCGGTGCCGGTGATGTTGTCGGCACGGTCGGTGTGGTCGGTGTGGTCGGCATGTTCGGTGCGGTCGGCATGTTCGGTGCGGTCGGTGGAAGCGAGGAGGCCCGCGATGGGCAAGGTGGTGCTGGATGTGTCCGTGTCCCTGGACGGGTTCACGGCCGGGCCGGATGTCCGGGACGAGGAGCCCATGGGGGCCGGCGGCGAAGGGCTCCACGAGTGGCACGCCGGGGAGGGACCCGGGGGCGAGGCCGACCTCGCCGTCGCACGGGAGCTGGACGCGCGGACCGGGGCCGCCCTCATCGGACGGCGCACCTTCGACCTCGGGCTGCGCCCCTGGGGCGGCACCCCCTGGCCCGGCGTACCGAGCTTCGTGGTCACCCACCGGACCAGGGCGGACCTGGTCGGCGGCAACGGCGGGACCTTCGCCTTCGCCGGCCTGGAGGACGCCACCCGGCGCGCCCGGGAGGCCGCGGGGGACAAGGACGTCCGGGTACTGGGCGCCGAGACCGCCCGCGCGCTGCTCAGGGCGGGCCTGCTCGACGAGGTGCAGCTCCACCTCGTCCCGGTACTCCTCGGCGGCGGCACCCCGCTCTTCGCGGGCGAGCGGGCCGAACTGGTCCCGGAGGGCGAGGCGATCACGGGATCGGTGACCCATCTGCGGTACCGGGTCCGGAAGCCCTGAGACCGGTCCGGAAGCCCTGAGGCCGGGAGGGCGGTCCTGGGGCCGAGAGGACGGTCCTGAGACCGAGAGGGCGGGATCGGGCGAGTCCCCGTGTCACCGACCGTGGCGCCGTCTTGCCTCAGCGTGGTCCCCGTATGGGATGGTCTCTGCGAGTGTCGCGGGACCAACTGCGCTCGTGCGCAAGCCCGTTGGGCCCTGCGCGCGGTGTCCGGAACGGGGGTTCGTGATGGCTGGACGGTTGTCAGAGGGGCGTCGGCCGCCCGGCCGCCGGAGGGTGCTGCGGATCGGGCTCGGCGCGGTGGCCGCGTGGGGTGTCGGCGCCGCCGCTGCCGGTTGCTCCGACGGCGGCTCCGCGGAGGACGGCGGCGGCGACCGGCGCAAGCCGAGCGGCGACACGGGCGGCTCCCCCGCGCCCGGGCCACGGCGTCCCTGGCGTCATGCCATCGGGGGCTGGATCGAGTCCTCCCCCGCGGTGGCCGAGGGGGTGGTCTACCTCGGCAGCGACAAGAAGGTCCTCGCCCTGGACGCCGCCACCGGCAGGCAGAAATGGGCGTTCCGCGTCGCCGCGCGGGCCGTCTCCTCGCCCCGAGTGGTCGGCGGCCTCGTGTACATCGGCAGCGACGACAAGAACGTCTACGCCCTGGACGCCGCCACGGGCGAGCAGAAGTGGGCGTTCCGCACGAACAGTTGGGTCCACTCGACGCCCGCGGTGGTCGACGGGGTGCTGTACGTCGGCAGCTGGGACACCGGCGTCTACGCCTTGGACGCGGCCACCGGCAGGAAGAAGTGGGTGTACGCCACGGACAAGTGGGTCTCCGCCTCCCCCGCGGTGGCCGAGGGGGTCGTCTACATCGGCAGCAACGACGGAAAGGTCTACGCGCTGGACGCCGCGACCGGCAGGAAGAGGTGGGCCTTCACCACCGCCCGCGACTTCGTCGCCTCGCCGACCGTGGCCGGGGGAATCGTCTACGTCGGCGCCCGCGACAAGAACCTCTACGCCCTCGACGCGGCCACCGGCGAGAAGAGATGGGCCTTCGACTCCGGCGGCTGGATCGCCTCGAAACCCCAGGTGGCGGAGGGGGCCGTGTACTGCGGCAGCGAGCGGTCCTTCCACCGCCTGGACGCGGCGACCGGCCGGAAGACGTGGACCTTCACCGCCGAGGGCGCGCTCGACGCCTCCGCCACCGTGGTCGGCGGGGTGGTCCACCTCGGCAGCCGCGACAAGCGCCTGTACGCCCTGGACGCGGCCACCGGGAAGAAGAAGTGGGCCTACACCACGGGCGGGGAGATCGACTGCACTCCGGCCGTGGTGGACGGGGTGGTGTACATCGGCAGCAACGACGGCAACCTCTACGCCCTGGACGCCGCCACCGGAAAGGGCCCGGCCGCGCCCTCCCCGACCGGCCCCGCGCCCGGCTGGTCACCACCGGGACGCCACTGACGGGTCCCGGCACAGCCTCCGACCGACAGCATTCCGTACACCTTCCGTACTCCTTCTTCCGTACTCCTTCCCGGGGATCCCATGGCCACCAATCCGCCCTCTCCGCCGCCCTCTTCCTCCGGCCAGGGCGACCAGACCGACCAGAGCCGCCGGACCGGCCAGACCGACCAGACCCGCCGGACCGGCCAGGCCGACCGGACCGATCCCGCGCCCGGTGACGCCCCCGTTCCCGCCCCCGCCCCCGTCGCCGCGTCCGCCGCGCGGCGCGAGGCCCCGTCGAGCCCCGTACCGTCGCGCCCGAGCGGGTGGAGTGCCTGGGCCGACGACCGGCTGCCGGGCTTTCGGGGGCTGCCGCCCCGGCAACGCGCGGTGTACGCGGCCCTCGTGGCGGTCGTGGTCGTGGCGGGCCTCGTCGTCGCCTACTACGCCGCCTTCGTCCTGGACCGTTCGACGGCCAGGGAGCGGGCGCGCTCGGACAAGCAGGCGGAGAGGTCGGTCGACCGCGAGCAGCCCGCCTTCGTCGCGACCGTCACGCCCCAGGACTACGAGCAGGAGGTGCCCGAGGTCATCACCGTGCTCCTCGACCGGAAGCTCACCGCCCGCGAACAGGCCGGGCTCACCGCGCTGCGCGGCGAGTCCGCGCGGGTGTGGGAGTTCCTGAAGCCGCTGGGCGGCCGTCTCCTCGAACACCCCTCGGGGCCCCTGGAGTTCGCGGACGGCGAGCACACCCGCGGCCAGTTCCGGACCTTCGACCTCAACCTCAACAGCGACCGCGGAGCCGGACTCACCGTCAACCGCATGACGGCCGTCAAGGACGACTGCCGCGCACCCGGGGCGCGGACCGTCGTCCACCTCCCCTCCGCGGGATCCGAGCCCCGGCAAGGCCTGCTCTGGGATCTGACCGGCGGGAAGGAGGTCAGGCCCAGGGGACCGTACGCCCTCGACGAGGGCGCCTCGCAGGGGCAGTTGTACTTCCGCCAGAACGTCGTCGAGCTGGGCAACGGCCAGTCCAATATGGCCTTCCGCGTCCAGCCCGAGGTGTCCACCCACACCTGTGCCTGGCACATCGTCGCCTCGTACACCGACACGACCGGCTCCCACCAGCAGCGCATCCCGAGCGGCACCGGCACCTTCACCGCCGAGGCCATCCCGGCGCGCCCCGCCCAGTACTTCGAGTGGGTCACGGGTACGGGGTGGGGCTGCATCGGCGAGCTGACCCAGCGGGGGTGCGGGGCGACCGACCTGCTGTAGAACGCCGACCGCCCGTCCTCCGCCGAATCCTCTGCCGGTCCGCCGCCTGTCCTCCGTCGGTCCTCCGTCGGTCCGCTGCCGGTCCGCCGCTGAGCTCCGGCCCCCGCTCAGTCCCGGTCTTGCGCTCGGTTCCGGCCCTCCGCTCAGTCCCGGCCAGTCCCGGTCTGGCGCTCGGTTCCGGTCTTGCGGTCAGTCCTCGGCCGCGGAGCCGTCCGCTACGCGTGCCGAGCAGAAGGCCACCGTCAAGTCCCGTACGAGCGCCTTGCGTTCGTAGTCGTCCAGTTCGACCAGGCCTCGGCTGGTGAGGCGGTTGACGGTGTCCTCCACCGAGTCGAGCACCGAGCCGACCAGCGCGTCCCGGTGCTGGGCGTCCCAGGCCGCCGCGCGGTGCCTGCGTACCGCCGCCGCCACCTCGGGCGCGTAGTCGAGGGAGACCGCCTGGACGGAGAAGACCTCCAGGCCCACCGGCCGCCCCTCGTCGGCCACCAGCCGGGTCAGCTCCTCGCCGACCGCCTCGGCGTCCCGGAGGCTCGGGCCGCTGAGGTACCGGCCGGGGGCGTTGCGCCCGGTGTCGGCGGGCATCTGCGGGAACACCCGCGCCACGACCGCCTCCACGCACTCGCGCAGATAGGCCTCGTGCCCGTCCACCGAGAGCAGCGCCCGCGCGGTGTCCTTGATCCGCCAGACGACCAGCACGCTCACCTGGACCGCGAGGCCCTGGGCGTCCACCGCCGGCATCGGCTCGCTGCGCCAGTGCCGCAGCCGTACGTCGGCCCGGCGGCGGTGCATCAGCGGGCTGACCCACATCAGCCCGGTCTGCCGGACGGTACCCCGGTACCGGCCGCACAGGGTCAGCACCCAGGCCCGGCCCACCCGGCCGCGGGCCAGACCGGCGAGGCCGAACAGCGCGAACAGCAGGGAGACGACGAGCACCAGGCCCTGCACCGGGCCGAGCCCGCCCTCGGACAGCGCCGACAGCCCGGCCGCCCGCGGCAGCAGTCCCGACCAGGCCAGCGCGTAGACGCTCCCGGCAAGCCCGAGCACCCCGGCGGTCAGTCCGACCGCGGCGGGCAGTACGGGCGCGGGGTGCTCCGCGGGCACCGTGTCCGTCCGCGGTGTCCGCCGCGCCTTCGGCTCCAGGAAGGAGAGCGCCTGGCGGTCCCGCTGGTCCGGAGTCCGGCTCGGCTCGTCCGGGGACTGGCGGTCCGAGGACTGCCGATCCGGGGTGTGGCCGTCCTGGGACCGGTGAGCCGGGGTCTGGCCATCCTGGGACTGGCGATCCGAGGACTGCCAGTCCAGGGGCTGGCCGGGGTCGCGTCGGCGGTGGCGGCCGCGGGGTGGGGCGGTCGGGGTGGTGGAGGTGCTGGAGGCGGGGGCTCGGGTGTCGAGCGCCGTCCGGTTGTCGGGCGCCGTCCGGCTGTCAGGTGCGGGCCGCGTGTCCAGGGCCTTGCCCGAGGTCTCGTGCGCGGGCTCGGCGACGGCCGGTGCCGGGCGGGAGAGGTCGTACCGCGGCAGGGTCTCCGTGGCCCGTGCCAGCGCCGAACCGGGGAGATCGTGGCCGGTCGCCGGGGCCGGGGTGGCGGCCGGGTCAGGGGTGAACGGGTCGGTGTGGGTGGAGCTCAGGGGCAGGGCGGGGTCCAGGGGGAGGAGATGGGGGTCTCGGGAGCGCAAGTCCGCTGAGCGGGTATCCGTAGCGCGGGAGTCCGCTGAACGGGAGTCCGTAGAGCGGAATGACTTCGAGCGGGAATCCCGGGAGTGGAGATCCAAGGACTGGGGATCCCGGGACCATCCACCGGGAGACTGCCGATCCTTGGACTGCGGAGCCCGGGACTGCCGGTCCTCGGACTGCGGAGCCCGGAACTGCCGGTCCTCGGACTGCCAGTCCCTGGAGTGCCAATCCTGGGGCTGCCGATCCATGGAGTGCCGACCCCGGGATCCTGGCTCCGGAGACTGAGGAACCGGGGACCGCAGATCCATCGACCCCAGCTCCCCGGGCCTCGCCTCCCCCACCACCGCCCCCGGCTCCTTCCCCTCACCCGAACCCGAACCCAAGCCCAAGCCCGAGTCCGAGCCCGAACCCGTCCCCTCGACCGCAGGCAGACCTCCGGCCCGCGCCATCGCCCCCGAAGTCCCTCTCGCCTCCGCGGTCCCCCTTGCCGCCGCGGTCTCTCTCGGCTCCGCGGTCCCCCTTGTCGGCGCAGTCCCTCTCGACCTCGTCCCCGTGGCTCCCCGCGACTTCACCGCCTCCCGCGACTTCGCCATCCCGGTTGCCGCCATCGCCTCAGCCGTCTTCGTCGTCCGAGCCGTCTCCGTCAGCCCCGCTGTTCCCGTCGGCCCCGTGTGCTCTCGCGCTCCCGGCTCCTCGGCGGGGAGCATCGTGCCCGCGTCCACCGGTTCCGGGCTGCCGGTGTGCGGCGTCTCGGGGGTCCCTGTCGTGTCCGTAGTCCTCATGGCTGCCTCCGCCTTCGCAAACGATCGCCGTCCGCCCCCCTGCATCAGAACCCCGCCCGACCCCCAGTCCCCGTACGACAAACCGCCGAGTCCCCCGAGCGGCCGGTCAGGAGAACAGTCGCTGCCAGGTTTCCGGGCCCGGAACGCCGTCCGCGCGCGAGCCCCGCCAGCCCTGGGCGCGCTGGAAGGCCTCCACCGCGCGCCGGTCGCTCTCGGTCCAGCGCGAGCCGGGACCGGAGGGGTAGAACCTGCCGTAGCCCCGCTTGACCAGTTGGCGGCTCAGGCGGGCGATGTGGATGCTCGACTTCCCGGGCCGGAAGGCCGCCCGCCCGGGGAAGTCCGGGGCCGCCCGCTGCTCCGCCGCGTCCGGTCCGGGTGCCGTACGCCCGGCGGTCCCGCCGCCTGTTGCCCCTCCCCTCGGCCGCTCCACCACCCCGCCGCCGCGAGCCCGAGCGCCCTGCCGAGCCCCCACCCCCGCCTCCGGATCCGCACCGGCGCCCTTGTCGACAGCGCCCACTCCGACAGCACCCACATCCACACCCACACCCACGATGTCCCGTCCCTTCCCATGAATCAGGTAGTCCCAGGTCGCCGGACCCGGGATGCCGTTCGCCTCGGTGCCCCGCCAGCCCTGGGCGCGCTGGAAGGCGGCCACCGCGCGGCGGTCGGCCTCGGTCCAGCGCGGCCCGGGGCCTTCGGGGTAGAACTGGCGGCCGCCGCGGGCCGCGAGGAGTTCGCCGAGCCGGGTGATACCGGCGTGCCGTACGCCCGGGGCGAAGATCTTGAGGCCCGGGAAGACCGCGTCCGCGCCCGGGGTGCCGCCGCCGTGCGGGGTGAGCCCCCGGTAGCGGTAGGGGACGTAGTCCTCGGCGTGCGACCAGTACGGGTACGGGGTCTTGCGGGCCAGGGTGTGCGGGCGGGTCTGCTCGTAGGCGAGGTAGGAGCGGTGCGAGGAGTCGCTCCAGCCGCCGAAGACGGTGACGTGCGAGCCCTTCTCGGGGTCGGCGGGGTTGTGGAAGAGCAGGATGTCGCCGGGCTCCAGGTCCTCGCGGGCGATCCGGGTGCCGTAGCGGGCGAGGCCGCCGGTGCCGACGTTGGTGCCGAGCTGCCAGACCATCGAGACGAAGCCGGAGCAGTCCTGGCGGTAACCGTCGCGGTGGAACTCGCCCATGCTGTACGGGACCTCGGCGGCCACCCATCTCTTGGCCCGGTCGAGGATCGCGGCCCGGGTGGTGGCCGCGGGCACCGTCCCGTAGCCGGTGCCGTGCAGCCCGCTCCGGCCGCCCTGCGGGGTGCCGGGCTCCGCGTCGGCGCGGGGCGCCCCGGGTGCCGGGGCGGTGCGCGCCGGGAGGGCCCCCGCCCCGGCGGCCGTACCGAGGACGCTGCCCGCCGCCGCGACGGCCACCAGCGCCCGGCGGGCCCCGCGCGGGCCGCGGAGCGCGCCGCCGCCCTGCCGGGAGTCGCCCCCTCGGGAGACGACCGACCAGGAGACACCTTGCCCGGAACAGCCCCACCGGGAGCCGCCCAGTCGGTAGACACCCCCTCGGGAGCCGCCCCACCAGGAAGCACCCGCCCCCGGGCCGGGCCCCCGGTCAGCGCCCCCCACGTACACGCACCCCGGGCACCGGCAGTCGCCGTCGGCGGGCTCGTACTCCTCGAAGACGGGGGCCGGGAAGGGAACCGGGGCGGGGACCGGCATGCGATTTCCCTCACATTCAGGAGGCGGGTGGCGGGGGCGGGGAGCGGGCCTGTCCGGGCACCCTTCCCCCACTACTCGGAAAAGCTGCATATTGCTGGACCAGAAGGATGAATGCGGGGCTTTCCGGAACTTCCGTGATAATGGGGGCCGTCGAAAACTGGTCGGGAGCACCCCGGGAGTTCGGGTAGAGTTCTCGCGTCAGCAGGCGCCGCTAGCTCAGTTGGTTAGAGCAGCTGACTCTTAATCAGCGGGTCCGGGGTTCGAGTCCCTGGCGGCGCACCGACAGCAGCAGGCCCTCCGTGCAGACGGGGGGCCTGTTCGCGTAGTGCCCCGGTGAAGGGTCTCGTACGGGCTTCAGGGGTTCCCTTCGAACACGGTGCGGATACCTTTGGCCCATGGCGCGCGACATCCAGGAGCGGATCAAGAAGCTCATCATCGACCAGCGGCTGCCCTCGGGTGCCCCGCTGCCCACCGAGCCCGAGCTGATGAAGCTGCTCGGGGTGAGCCGCAACTCGGTCCGCGAGGCGCTCAAGGCGCTTCAGGCCATGGGCCTGGTCGACATACGGCACGGCTTCGGCACCTATGTCGGCCAGATGTCGATGGCGCCGATGATCGAGGGCCTCGCCTTCCGCACCGTCGCCGGGCACTACCGGGGCGAGGACAGCCTGCGCCAGCTCCTCGAACTGCGGGAGGCGGTGGAGACCGGGCTGGTCGCCCAGCACGCCTGCCGGCTGCCGGAGGAGGACCTCGCCGAGCTGGAGGCCCTGGTCGACCGGATGGACGCGATGGCCGAGGCGGGCGCGGAGCTCGAACTCGCCCAGACCGACCGGGACTTCCACGCCGCCCTCTACCGCGGGCTGCGCAACCCCCTGCTCAGCGAGCTGCTCGAAGCCTTCTGGGACGCCTTCCACCGGGTGCAGCGCGACCTGGTCGACGTACCGCAGGACCCGCGCACCACCTGCCGACGGCACCGGGACATCCTCGACGCGGTGCGCTCGGGGGACGTGCTGCGCGCGGAGCGGGCCATCCGGGACCACTTCGGCCATCTGCGGACCCGGCTCGGCCCGCCCCGGTCCGGGCAGCCGGCGGCAGGGGGCGCGGAGGGCGAGGACGTGCACGCCCGCGAGTCGCCCCGCGATCCGGTGGCGGTCGGCGGCACCTCGCTCGCGGCCCGCGAGGTCTGAGCCACCGGGCGGCGGCGGGCCGACCCGGTAAACAGCTTGTTCCGCTCTTGCGATCAAGCGGGTGGGCGTAGAAACCTGTCCGGGGATCATGGCCCCGGAGCCGCCCGTTCCGCGTGCGGTTCCCGATCCGGACGAAAGACCCGGGTCCGCCGACCGCGGGGGGCTTGATGCAACCGTACGGAAGCCGTCCGCTGTCTAAGGTGACGGGTGGCCGTGCGGTACCGGCGCGGCCAGGGGGACCGGTACGGACACTCGAGAACAACGACTGCGCAATCCTGCGCGCGGGGGGATGACTGATGACGTCGACGCCGGACGGCGGCCGACCCGTGTCCGATGACCCCGCGCAGACGACGCAGCTGAGGCTTCCCGGCCTGCGCACGGCGGGTCTTCGGCGTCTGAAGAAGGAACTCCCGCGCTACGACTACGAGCACTACAGCCGCCTCGCGGGCCCTCTGCACCAGCCTGACCCGAACAAGCCGTATACGGTGCGGTACCGCTCGCTCCTCTCACAGGAACCGCACAAAATCCGCGCCGCGCTCATGCTCGGCGCGGCTCCGCTGCTCTCGCTGGTCCTGCTCGGCTGGCTGCTCCAGCCCACCCACTGGACCGAACGCGACTACCCGGCCTACGACTTCCTGCCCGCGCTCGACATCGTCATGCTCGTCTCGATCGGCCTGATCGAGTTCTTCCGCTGCATGAACGTCCTCTCCAACGCGCACGCCACCCTCGTCGCCCGGGACCCGATACCCGTGGTCCCCGAGTCGGGGACCCGGGTCGCCTTCCTCACCTCCTTCGTGCCCGGCAAGGAGCCGCTGGAGATGGTGACGAAAACGCTGGAGGCCGCGGTGCGGATCCGCCACCGCGGCCTGATGCATGTCTGGCTGCTGGACGAGGGCGACGATCCCGCGGTGAAGGAGGTCTGCCGCCGCCTGGGCGTGCACCACTTCACCCGCAAGGGCGTCGCCGAGTGGAACCAGGCCAAGGGCCCGCACCGCGCCAAGACCAAGCACGGCAACTACAACGCCTGGCTCCAGGCGCACGGCGGGGACTACGACTACTTCGCCTCGGTCGACACCGACCATGTGCCGCTGCCGAACTACCTGGAGCGGATGCTCGGCTTCTTCCGCGACCCGGACGTCGGATTCGTCATCGGCCCGCAGGTGTACGGCAATTACGACACCTTCGTCACCAAGGCCGCCGAATCGCAGCAGTTCCTCTTCCACGCGCTGATCCAGCGGGCGGGCAACCGCTACGGCTCACCGATGTTCGTCGGCACCTCCAACGCCGTACGCATATCGGCCCTGAAGCAGATCGGCGGGCTGTACGACTCCATCACCGAGGACATGGCGACGGGCTTCGAGATGCACCGTCACAAGAACCCGGCGACCGGCCGCAAATGGAAGTCCGTGTACACCCCCGACGTGCTCGCGGTCGGTGAGGGCCCGAACGCGTGGACCGACTTCTTCACCCAGCAGCTGCGCTGGTCCCGGGGGACCTACGAGACCATTCTGAAGCAGTTCTGGAAGGCGCCCTTCACACTGCCGCCGGGCCGCTTCTTCAACTACACGATGATGGTCATCTTCTACCCGATGTCCGCGCTCAACTGGATTCTCGCGGGCCTGAGTTGCGCCCTCTTCCTCGGCCTCGGCGCCTCCGGTGTGAACATCGACCCCTCGATCTGGCTGATGCTCTACGGAAACGCCTCGGCCCTGCAGATCGGGCTGTACGTGTGGAACCGCCGCCACAATGTCTCGCCGCACGAGCCGGAGGGCAGCGGCGGTGTCGCCGGAATGGTGATGTCCGCGCTGTCCGCCCCGATTTACGCGCGTTCCCTGATGGACGCGGTGCTGCGCCGCAAGAGCAAGTTCGTGGTGACCCCGAAGGGCGATTCGGCGAGCCCGGACACGCTGTTCGGCACCTTCCGCATCCATCTGTTCTTCATCCTCGTCTTCGCCTCCTCGATGGTGGCCTCCTTCTTCTTCGGGCACTCGCACCCGGCGATGCTCACCTGGGCCACCTTCGCGCTGCTGATCACGGCGGCGCCGATCTTCGCCTGGCGCTCGGCGCTGCGGAAGGAGCGCCGCGGGCGCGCCCGGCGCGGCGCGCACAGCCGCCGCTCCAGCACTCCCCCGCCGCCCCGGCCCGCGCCCGCCGCCCCGGAGCCCGGGCGCCCCGGCCCGGCCGCCGCCGACCGGCAGCCGCCCCGGGAGACCGGTCGAGTCCCGCAGGACGACGGCCCGTTCACACCGCCGTACGAGCAGCTCCCGCAGCAGTACGCGCCCGCCTACGCGGCCCGATCCGCGGGGCCCGCCGAGGCGCCCGAACGCCCGCTGCCCGCCGAGTACGACGCCCTCTTCCGGGACGCGGCGCCCGGCGCCCGGGCCCCCGGCGCCGCGGTCCGGCCCGGCTACGGCTATCCGCCGCGGGTGCCGCGCCAGGAGTCCCGTACCCGGGAGTTCCCGGCGCAGGACGGGGCCGACCAGACCATGCGCCTGCCGCGGCACCCCGAGTGAGCGGCCACGCCTGACACGAAGTACGCGCACATCTCGAGTATCACGGGGTTCACGTGAAAGACCGCTCCCGCAGCCGCCGCATACGCCGCATCGCGATCGTCTCGGCGGTCGTCGTCGCGCTCGCCGGAATGAACGGACCGGCGGCGTACCGGTTCGTCTCGGAGGAGTACCACGACTACACGATCAACAAGCCGGAGTACAAGGCCGACAACGGCCACTGGGATGTCATCGACTTTCCCGAGGAATACCGGCTGAACACCATTCACGCGGCGCTCCTGCACACCGGGAAGATCCTGCTCGTCGCGGGCAGCGGGAACAACCAGAAGAACTTCGACGCGAAGAAGTTCGAGACCCGGCTCTGGGACCCGGAGAAGCGGACGATCAAGAGCATCCCCACCCCGGTCGACCTCTTCTGCACCGGCCACACCCAGCTGCCGAACGGCAATCTCCTCATCGCGGGCGGCACCCAGCGCTACGAGAAGCTGAAGGGCGATGTCACCAAGGCGGGCGGCCTGATGATCGTCCACAACGAGGACCCCGACAAGCCGATGACGCTGCCCGCCGGAACCCGTTTCTCGGGCCGGACCAACGGCAAGACCTTCGTCTCCAAGGACCCCGTCGTCATCGAGCGCGCGAAGAAGGTCTTCGACGAGGAGACCGGGGAGTTCGAGCGCAACGACCCCGGCCTCGGCCGCGTCTACGTGGAGGCGCAGCGCAGCGGCACGAAGTACGAGACCGGCACCCAGGACAACTACCGGGTGCAGGGCCTCACCGGTTCCGACGCGCGCAATGTGTACGGCATCGCGCAGAAACTCGCCCTGGACAAGAAGGACTTCCAGGGAATCCGGGACGCCTACGAATTCGACCCGCGGGCCGAGAAGTACATCAAGGTCGACCCGATGAACGAGGCCCGCTGGTATCCGACGCTGACCACGCTCTCGGACGGAAAGGTGCTCAGCCTCTCCGGACTCGACGAGATCGGCCAGCTGGTGCCCGGCAAGAACGAGGTCTTCGACCCGAAGACGAGGAAGTGGTCGTACACCAAGGGCCTGCGCCAGTTCCCGACCTATCCCGCGGTCTTCCTCACCCGGGACAGCAAGCTCTTCTACTCCGGTTCGAACGCCGGGTACGGACCGGACGACGTCGGCCGCGACCCGGGCCTCTGGGATCTGAAGACCAATAAGTTCCGCAAGATCCCCGGGCTGAGCGACGCGGACCAGTTGGAGACCTCCAATACGGTGCTGCTGCCGCCCGCGCAGGACGAGCGGTACATGGTGATCGGCGGCGGCGGGGTCGGCGAGTCCGAGAAGTCCAGCAGGAAGACCCGGATCGTCGATCTCCTGGACGCGTCACCGAAGTTCACCGACGGCCCCGAGCTGGAGAAGGGCACCCGCTACCCGCAGGCCTCCGTACTGCCCGACGACACGGTCCTGGTCTCCGGCGGCTCCGAGGACTACCGCGGGCGCGGCGACTCCAACATCCACCAGGCGCGGCTCTACGACCCGAAGTCCCGCACCTTCGACCGGGTCGCCGACCCCGAGGTGGGCCGCAACTACCACTCGGGCTCGCTGCTGCTGCCGGACGGCCGGGTGATGTTCTTCGGCTCCGACTCGCTCTACGCGGACAAGGCGGGCAGCAAGCCCGGCACCTTCGAGCAGCGCATCGAGATCTACACCCCGCCCTACCTCTACCGCGACTCGCGCCCCACGCTCAGCGGCGGCCCGAAGACCGTGGAGCGCGGCGACTCGGCGACCTTCACCTCACCGACCGCCGCCGCGCTGAAGAACGCCCGCCTGATCCGGCCGAGCGCCTCCACCCATGTCACCGACGTGGACCAGCGCTCCGTCGCCCTGGACATGCAGACCGAGGGCGACCAGGTCACCGTCACGGTCCCGAAGAACCGCGATCTGGTCCCCTCCGGCTGGTACATGCTCTTCGTGACGGACGGCAAGGGCACACCGTCGAAGGCGCAGTGGGTGAAGGTGCCGTAGGCAGCCGCCCCCGGGGAGCAGCGCCGCGGGCGCGCGCGACGGCTTCCCGGGGAACAGGACGCCCGCCGGTCCTCCAGCGGTCCGGCGGGCGGTTCCCAACTCTCCTCGGCTGCGCGCTACTTCGCGCCCTTCGCCAGCCCCAGCGCGTACTGCGGCCACCACTCGCCCGCCTTGGGGCCGCCCTTGCAGGTGCCGTCGGACTCGCCCGGGCGCTTGA
This sequence comes from Streptomyces sp. SCSIO ZS0520, assembly GCF_025643355.1. NCBI lineage: Bacteria > Bacillati > Actinomycetota > Actinomycetes > Kitasatosporales > Streptomycetaceae > Streptomyces > Streptomyces sp. SCSIO ZS0520. Next base: position 2,708,901 of record NZ_CP092644.1, read on the forward strand.
CCCAGAGGTAGGCCTTGACCAGGGGGTCGCCCGTCTTGACGGTGGGGGGCTCACCGAGGGCGCGGCCGGGCGGGTTGCACCAGCGCTCCTTCGGATCGCCGCCGGTGTAAGGGCCGTTGCCGTTGCGGCTGGTGTCGACGACGAAGGGCTTGCCGCCGAGCTTCGCGGAGAGCTGCTTGCCGTAGGCGACGGACTGGGCGGTGCCGTAGAAGTTCGAGACGTTGACCGCGAAGCCGTCCGCCTGCTCCACGCCCGCCCGCTTCAGCGGCTCGAAGAGCTGATCGGGCTTGCCCCAGCCCGCGTTGCCCGCGTCGAGGTAGACCTCGGTGTCCTTGAGCGCGCCCAGGCGCTCGACGGCGCCCTTGAGCAGGTCGAAGCGCTCCTCGTGGAATTCGCCGGGGGTGCAGCCGTCCACCAGGTGCAGTACGGCGTCGGGTTCGAGGACCACGGTGGCGGGGCGGTCCCCGATGCCCCCCGCGACCTGCTCGACCCAGCCGCGGTAGGCGTCGCCGTCCGCGGCGCCGCCGCCCGAGTAGTTGCCGCAGTCGCGGTGCGGGATGTTGTAGAGGACGAGCAGGGCCCTGCGGTCGGCCTTGGCGGCGGCCTCGGTGAAACCGCGCGCCTGCTGCTCGGCGTTCTCCTGGCCGATCCACTCGGCGGCGGGCTGCTCGGCGATCCGGCGGAGGAGACCGGCCTCCTCGTCCTGCCCGTCACCCCGGTAACCGGCCGCCTGCGCCGCGGCCTTGCCGTCCGGATTCACCCAGAACGGGTCGGCGGCCTTGGGCTGCTGACGCACCGGCGCGGACTCCTCGCCGCCGCCGTCGTCGGAGGAGGAGCAGCCGGCGAGCAGCAGCGCGGCCGCCGCGCCGAGCGCCGCGGCCCGAAGCCCCGTACGGGCGGGGGCGGTTGTGCGCTTGCTCACGGTGCCGCGGTCCGCGGCCCGGCAGATCGGTGTGCTGCCGTACATCCACTCCCCCTCGGTGGGCTCACTGGCGTCCCATCGTGGCACACCTCCCTCACCGCACAGCGTCCGTACACCCCAGGTCGGCGGCTTGCGATCGGGGCGGGGCGGCGGGCGCGCGGGAGTGTCCGAGGGCGGACGCAGAAGTGACCTGTCTGGTTGACAGGTTCACCGAACTGCTGGGACTCTCCGGACGACAAATCCATACATCGAGGCGACGGAAGCCAGGAACCCGGTGCGAATCCGGGACGGTCCCGCCACTGTTACCGCCGGCCGCCGCCGCGCGGGAGTCAGGAACTGACCCGTCGTCCTCCTGCCATGGGGCGTGGAAACCCCAAGAAGGAGGTCCACCGGTATGTCCTTGCACACCGCATCGCACACCGCATCGGCGGCCGACGCCACCCTCAGCGCCCGCGACTGGGCGATCGCGGCGGCCGCGGCGATCGTCTCCCTGATCGCCCTGTACGCCGTCTTCCTCGACCAGGGCACCCTGGTCTCCGCGACCGGCAGCTACCTGCACGAGTTCGCCCACGACGGCCGCCACCTCTTCGGCGCTCCCTGCCACTAGAGAGTGTCGTCACAGTCCCGCTCGGCGCCCACGGGCCCGCACCGGACTGTGACGACACCCCCGAGCACCACGTACGACCACCCCCGCGTACTGATCCCGGAGCGCACAGAACCATGTCCACACCCCTGATACCCCTGCTCGGACGCGGCGTCGTCGCGGGCGCCGCCGCCGGTCTCGCGGCCGGTCTCTTCTCGCTGTTCGCGGCGGAACCGCTGATGGACCGCGCCATCCGCGAGGAGGAGGCGCGCGCGGCGAAGGAGCACGCGCACGAGCACGCCGCCGCCGCGGCCCAGCACCACGAGGAACTCTTCTCCCGCTCCACCCAGCACTTCGGCCTGGTGGTCACGGCGGTCGTCGCGGGCATCGCCCTCGGCGTGTTCTTCGCCCTCGCCTACGCCCTGATCCACCGGCGCACGCCCCTGGCGAACCCCTGGCCGCGCGCCCTGGTCTTCGCCGCCGCCGCCTTCCTCGCGGTCGCCCTGCTGCCCGCCCTGCGCTACCCGGCCAACCCGCCCGGCGTCGGCGACTCCGCCACGGTCACCGACCGCCAGGAGATGTGGCTCGGCGCGGTCGCGATCGGCGTCCTCGGCCTGCTGCTCGCCTGGCAGGTCGCGGTGAAGCTCGCCGAACGGCCCGTCCCGGTACGCCACACCGCCGTGGCCGCCACCGTGATCGCCGTCCTCGCGGTGCTCTTCCTGCTCCCGGACAACCCGGACGCGGTACCGGTCGAGGCCACCCTGCTCTGGGACTTCCGCGTCCTGTCGATCGGCACCCAGGCCCTCCTCTGGGCCGTCTTCGGCGCGGTCTTCGGCGCTCTCGGCCTGCGTGCCGCGTCCCGCCCTGCCACCGCCGCCGAGCCGCGGCGGGAGACCGCCACGGCCTGACCGGCGCCCGCATCGCGCACCCGGCCCCGGTGCCCGTCCCCGATTCCGGGGCCGGGTGTCGGGGCCTTCACCACTCCCCCGTTCCCCCGCGTTCTCCCCCGGTGGTCCGCCCGGTGGTCCGCCCGCCCCTCAACTCCCGTCAGCCACGCGGTTTTCCGCCGGTCCGCGCGGCTCGGCGGCGGGTGCTCCGTACCGCCATCGCGACCGCGGCCACCGAGGCGAGGGCGAGGCCGGTGACGGTGTGCCGGGTGCCGGGGCCCGCGAGTTCGGGCTGGGCGGCCATCTCCGGGGCGGCGGCGCCGGGGGGCCGCGGCCCGGGCGAGGCGGAAGGGGCCGCGCCTGTCGCCTCGGGGGCCGCCGCTCCCTGCTGCTCGGCGGGGGCCGACGTCTGCTCCTCGCCAGTGGCCGACGTCTGCTTCTCGCCGTGGGCCGCTCCCTGCTTCTCGCCGGGCGCCCGCCTCTGCTGCTCGCCGGGCGCCGAGCTCGCGGGGTGTGCCGCGTGGCGGGCGCCCTGGGCGCCGTCGTCCGCGCCGCTCTGCGAGGGCGCCAGGTCTCCCGTGCGCGCCCGGTCGCCCGCCCCCTCGTCGAGCACCCGGAAGGTGGTGAGCAGCCCCCGGTCGGCCCGGGCGGCGCCGTCCGGGTCCACCGGGCTGCCGGTGGTCGCGCAGGCGATCCGCACCTCGTGCAGGCCGAGGGTGGCGGTGGGCCGTATCCGGGCCTCGGCGCGGAGCGGGGCGCCCGGGGCGGCGGCGAGTTCGGCGGGGGCGGCGAAGGCCGGGGAGTAGGCCCGGCCGGTGCGGCCCGGGCAGCCGGTGACGGTGAGCGCGACACTGCCGCCGCGGTCGACGACCGCGGGCGCGACCCGCACCACCCCGTCCCCCGCGGATGGCGGCGGCCCCTGGACGGCGCCCGCGGGTGCCGCCATCAGGACGGCGCCCGCGGCGGCGGCGCTCAGAGGGAGCAGAGCTATGTGCATCGTGAACCTCCTACTACGGCAGGTTCACCTCCGCGGAGGCACTTCGCATCCGGAGCGCTACGCAGCGTAGCCACGGGCCCGGCGCCGACCGGGCGGCCGGGCCACCTCTCAGCCGGGAACACCCCGGTCGGCGGCGGCCGGAACACCCCGGCTCCGGCCACGACTCCGAAGGCAGCCCCGCCCCCGCCCCCGACCCCGACCTCGGCCCCGCCCCCGCCTCAGACCAGATCCACCAGATCGGCGATCGAGCGCACCACGGTGGACGGCCGGAAGGGGTACTTCTCGATGTCGGCCTCGGCGGTGAGGCCGGTCAGGACGAGGAAGGTCTCCATGCCCGCCTCCAGACCGGCCAGGACGTCGGTGTCCATCCGGTCGCCGATCATCGCGCTGGACTCGGAGTGGGCGCCGATCGCGTTCAGGCCGGTGCGCATCATCAGCGGGTTCGGCTTGCCCGCGAAGTAGGGCTCCTTGCCGGTGGCCTTGGTGATGAGCGCCGCCACCGAGCCCGTCGCGGGCAGCGGGCCCTCGGTGGAGGGGCCGGTCTCGTCGGGGTTGGTGCAGATGAAGCGGGCGCCCGCGTTGATCAGCCGTACCGCCTTGGTCATCGCCTCGAAGGAGTACGTACGGGTCTCGCCGAGTACCACGTAGTCCGGGTCGGCGTCGGTGAGGACGTACCCGATGTCGTGCAGGGCGGTGGTCATGCCCGCCTCCCCTATGACGTACGCGGTGCCGCCGGGGCGCTGGTCGTCGAGGAACTTGGCGGTGGCGAGGGCGGAGGTCCAGATGTTCTCGACCGGGACGTCCAGGCCCATCCGCTTCAGGCGGGCGTGCAGGTCGCGGGCGGTGTAGATGGAGTTGTTGGTGAGGACCAGGAAGGGCTTGCCGGATTCGCGGAGCCGCTTGATGAAGGCCTCGGCTCCCGGGATGGGCACGCCCTCGTGGATGAGGACCCCGTCCATGTCGGTGAGCCAGGAATCGATGGGCCTGCGGTGTGACATCGTGCGGGTCTCCTGCCGTACGCCGAACCGAACCGAGAAAGTGCCGTGCTGGGGGCGCCGCCACCACACCGTGCCGACGCCCCCACCTTAATCAGCCGCTGGTCAGCCGGACCCCGTCGAGCGCCCAGAACCAGTTGTCGCCCCCGCGGTAGCGGAAGCGCACGGTGGCCTCGCGGGCGCCGGAGGGGACGTCCAGGTCGAGGTGTTCGACGCGGGAGGGGACGTCCTCGGTGTAGGTGGTGAGGACCTGCGGCGCGCCGCCGTCCCAGGAGACGGAGACCTCGCCGCGCTGCTCGCCCTCCTGGCGGTAGAAGGTGGTGTACGTGAGGGTGGCCGCGCCGCCGGAGACCGGGTACGCGGGGCTGACCAGGGTGGAGTCGAAGGTGCCGTCGGTCCCGGCGTCGGACCACTCGTCGCCGTCGGCCACCGCGAAGACGCCGCGGGAGCGGAGGTTGGACTCGCGCTCCTGGTCGGGGGCGGCCCGGGTCCAGAACTCGTCGGTGGTGAAGGTCCAGCCGCGCCACTCGGTGATTCCGCCGCCGCCCATCGCGGAGTTGTCGACCGACCAGCCCTTCGGCGGGGTGTGGGTGAAGCCCAGGGTCTCGCCGAGGCCGCTCTCGTCGACCGCGGTCTCCAGCTTCTCGCGCAGGCTCTCGAAGTCGTCGGGGGCGGGCTCCTGGAAGGGGCGGCCGTCGAGGTCCCAGGCGGGGTCGAGGGCGATACCGAGGTGGGCGAGGGCGCCGGCCGCGAGGTCGGGCATCCGGATGTCGTGCCGGACCGCACCGGGCTCGGCGCCGCCGCCCACCGCGAGCAGGAAGGTCTGCCGTTCGGCCCAGGAGGAGCCGCCGTGGCCGCCGGGGTCGGTGTGGCCGTGGTCGGCGGTGACGAGGATCAGCCAGTCCTCCTCGCCGTGGCTGCCACGGGCGCCGACCGCGTCGAGGATGCGGCCGACCTGGGCGTCCACGCCCGCGATGGCGTCCAGGTACTCCTGGCTCGCGGCGCCGGTGCTGTGTCCCGCGTGGTCGACGTTGTCGAGGTGGACGAAGACGGCGTCCGGGTCGCCGTCGGTCAGCTCGGCCACCGCGCGCCGGGTGGTGCCCTCGTCGTACTCCTCCTCCGGGGTGGAGACGCGGGTGTCGACGGCCGGGGAGATCACGGTGTCGGTGAGCGGGTTCCAGGAGCAGACGGCGAGGGTCTTCAGCTCGGGCCGCGCCTGCTCGACGCGGGTGAGGAAGTCGGGGTAGCGGTCGAAGGCGTTGCCGGTGAACTCGTTGTCCCGGACGCGGTGCTTGTCGGGCCACACCCCGGTCAGGACGGTGGCCCAGCCCGGTCCGGAGAGGGTGGGCGCGAGCGGCTCGGCGTAGATGCTGCTGCGGGCGGTCAGGCCCTCCGTCATCAGCTGCTGGAGTCGCGGGGCCCGGGCGTCCTCGATACGGGTGAGCAGGGCGCCGTCGATGCCGAGGGCGAGCACCTTCGGTCTGCGGGCGGCGCCGCGGGCCACCGAGGCGAGCGGGCCCGCTCCGGCGGCGGCGAGCGCGGCGGCGCCGAGCAGCAGGGAGCGGCGGGAGAGGCGTGACATGGGGGTCCTCCGGTGGGGGGTGTCCGGGCGGCCGGGCTGCCGTGCCGGGCGGCCGGGCCGCGGCCTCCGGCGGCGGGCGCCGCGGAGGGTCTTGGTCCATACCTGTTATGCATTGGAGATAATCGCGGATGCGCGGCCGGGCTTTACAGCACCGGACGGTAAAGAGATTCCGGAGGGCAGGGGTGCCGGGCCCCCCATCGCCCGTCTCCACCGCCCGTCCCGACCGCTCGTCTCAACTGCCCGTCGCCGCCTTCCAGTCGTCGACGTGGTCCGTGAGGTTCCCGGCGATGTCGGCCCAGTCGGGGGTGAAGACCTCGACGCCCTCCATCACGGACTTCAGGGCGCGGGCGTTCTCGTCGGTGGGGTGCACATCGCGGCGTACGGTGAAGCCGCGGCCGATGGCGCTGACCTGCTCCTGGGCCCGCTTGCCGAGCAGGAAGTCGAGGAGCCTGCGGCCGTTGCCGGGGTGCGGGGCGCCCTCGACCAGGCCCGCCGCGTAGGGGAGCGCGAAGGTGGTGGGGCGGCCGCCCTGCCGGGCCGGGAACCAGATGCCGAGGTGGGGCAGGCTCGCGGACTGGGCGTGGTTCATCTGCACATCGCCGTTGGCGACGAGGAGTTCGCCCTTGTCGACCTTGGGCGCGAGCTTGCTGGTGGAGGAGGACGGGCCGACGTTGTTCTTCTGCAGGCGGCCCAGGTAGTCCAGGGCGGCCTTCTTGCCGCCGAAGTCGTGGATCGCCTTGATCAGTACGGCGGTTCCGTCGCCCGCGATGCCGGGGGTGGAGTACTGGAGCCGGTTCTTGTAGCGGGCGCCGAGGAGTTCCTCCCAGGTCCGGGGCGCGGTCTTCAGCCGCCTCTTGTTGTAGACGAAGCCGAAGTAGTTGTTCACCACCGGGGTCCACTTCTTCCCGGATCCCTTCGGGGCGCCGGTGAGTTGGGCGGCATCCTTCGGCTGATATCCCGTCAGCAGGCCTTTCTCCTCGGCCTGTTGGATGAAGGGCGGCAGGGTGACCAGGACGTCCGCCTGGGTGTTGCGCTTCTCGCGGACGGCGCGCTGGACCATCTCGCCGGAGCCGCCCTCCACGTAGTCGACCTTGATGCCGGTCTGCTTCGTGAAGTCCTCGAAGACCCGGTCGTACCAGCCGTCGCCCTTCTCCCCCTTGAGTCCGTCGGCGCTGTACACGGTGACGGCCTTCTCGTCGGAGGCGGCGGAGCCCGCGTCGCAGGCGGTGGCCGTCACCGCGAGGACAAGGCAACCACCGGCGGCCACAAGGGACTTGAGGGTACGGGGCAGGGTGGGCGGAGTGGACATGGCAGGGGTGTCTCCTGAGTACGGGGTGGGAGCGGCGGGCGAACGCACCCGCGCGGAAGGGGAGTTGGCGTCCGCGGTGGACGTCAGCGGTAGGAGGCGCGGTTGCGGAGGCGGGAGAGGGCGAAGAGCACGGCGAGTGTGGTCGCCATCAGGACGACGGCCAGGGCGGAGCCGGTGAACAGGGCGCCCCGGTCGGTGGCGGTGTAGATCTGCACCGGCAGCGGCACCCAGCCGGGCGGGTAGAGCATCATCGTGGCGCTCAACTCCCCCATGGACAGGGCGAAGCAGAGCCCGGCCGCCGCGTTCAGGGAGGGCAGGAGCAGCGGCAGCCGGACCCGCAGCAGGACGTACCAGGGCCGGGCGCCGAGCGAGGCGGCGGCCTGCTCGTAGGCGGGGTCGAGGCGGCCGAGCGCGGCGGTGACCGACTGGTGGGCGAAGGCGGTGACCAGGACGGTGTGGGCGAGGACGACGATCCAGGGGGTGCCGTTGAGCAGCAGCGGCGGCTGCGAGTAGGCGACCAGGACGGCGAGCCCGACGACGACCGAGGGCACCGCGAGCGGCAGCACGAACAGCGCGTCCATCAGGCGGCGCCGGCGCCCGCCGAGCGCGTGTGCGGACAGGGCCGACCAGCCGCCGAGGAGCAGGGCGAGCAGGCCGGCGCCGAGGGCGGTGGCCAGGCTGGTGCCGAGCGCCTGGAGGGAGGAACCGCGGGTGGCCGCCTGGTAGTTGGCGGTGGTCAGGCCCGAGGGCAGGGCGCCGGACCAGTGGGTGGCGAAGGAGGCCGCGAGGATCACGCTGAGCGGCAGCGCGAAGAGCGGCAGGAAGAGGGCGAGGAAGAGCGCCCACAGCGCCCATCTGCCCTTGCGGCTATGCACCAGCACGGCGGCTCACCACCCGGTAGAGGGCGTAGAGGCCCACGGAGAGTGCGATGTTGACGACGGCGACGACGCAGGCGCCCGGGTAGTCGGACTCCAGGATCGCCTTGCCGTAGACCAGGGTCGGCAGGGTGGTGACGCCCTTGGCGCCGGTGAAGAGCACGATGCCGAACTCGTTGAGGCACATCACGAGGACCAGTCCCCCGCCCGCCGCGAGCGCGGGCAGCGCCTCCGGCAGGATCACCGTGCGCACGATCCGCAGCGGCCGGGCGCCCAGCGAGGAGGCCGCCTCCAGCTGCGCGGTCTCCAGGTGGGCGAAGGCGGCGAGCAGCGGGCGTACCACGAAGGGCGTGAAGTAGGTGATCTCCGCGAGGAGGACGCCCCAGGGGGTGGTGAGGAAGGCGAAGGGGCCCTCGGCGGCGCCGGTGGCCCCGATCCACACTCCGTTGGCCATGCCGACGGTGCCGTAGACGAAGACCAGGGCGAGGGTGACCAGGAAGGAGGGGAAGGAGAGGAAGACGTCGATGAACCGGGCGAGCGCCCGGGTGCCCGGCATCGGCACAAAGGCGATGATCAGCGCGAGCAGGAAGCCGAGCAGCAGGCAGCCCGCGGTGGCGGCGAGCGCCAGCCAGACGGTGGTCAGCAGCGCCTCACGGAAGGCCGCGGAGCCGAGGACCCCGGTGTACGGGGCGAGGGAGGTGCCGCCCTCCTCGGGCTGGAAGGACTGCCGCACGACGAGGTACAGCGGGTAGAGGAAGAGCAGCCCGAGCGCGGCGAGCGGGGGCAGCGCCCAGAGCGCCCGGGTACGGCCGCGGGTCGGGGGCCGCGGCCGGGCGGGCTCACCAGGCGGTCCCGACCGGGCTGCCGGGTACGGCAGTTGAGCGGGCGCCGCCGGGAGCAGAGTGGGGTCAGCCATCGGTGCGCCCCGCTCCGGTCAGGGCGCTCTGCGCCGCGGTCCCGGGGGCCGCCCGGCGGTCCGCGTCCTCGCCGATCCCGGCGGGGAGCAGTACCGCGTCGCCGGGGGCGAAGTGCACGGTGATCCGCTCCCCGAGGGCGGGCGGGGTGCGCAGCTCGCGCAGGTCCGCGGTGAGGGTGCGGCCGCCGAGGTCCAGGTGCAGCCGGTGGGTGGCGCCCCGCCACTGCACCTCCCGGACCGTGCCGACAAGGGAGTTGGGGCCCTCGCCGAGGGCGATCAGATGCGGGCGCAGGCACAGGGTGGCGCCGACCCCGGGGGCCAACTCCCCGCGCTCCACGGCGAGTCGGGTGGTGCCGAGGAGGACGCCGCCCTCGGTGACGGTCACCGGCAGCAGGTTGGCGCCGCCCACGAAGGAGGCGGTGAACTCGGTGCGCGGCCTGCGGTACAGCTCCTGCGGGGTGCCGACCTCGCGCAGCCGGGCCTTGTCCATGACGGCGATCCGGTCGGCCAGGGTCAGCGCCTCGACCTGGTCGTGGGTCACGTACAGCATCGACATCTTCGGCAACTCGCGGTGCAGACGGGCGAGTTCGGCGAGCATGCCGGAGCGGAGCCGGGCGTCGAGGGCGGAGAGCGGCTCGTCCAGGAGGAGCACCTCGGGGCGGATGGCGAGCGCGCGGGCGAGGGCGACGCGCTGCTGCTGGCCGCCGGAGAGCTCCCGGGGGTGGCGCCGGGCGTAGGCGGCCATGCCGGTCAGCTCCAGGGCCTCGGCGACCCGGCCGGGTATCTCCCGGCGGGGCGCCCGCCGGGCCCGCAGGCCGAAGGCGACGTTCTCCTCGACGCGCAGGTGCGGGAAGAGCGCGTACTGCTGGACAACCATGCCGATGCCCCGCCGGTACGGAGGCAGCCCGGTGACGTCCCGGCCGCCGATCCGCACCCTCCCGGCCGCCGGGTGCGTGAACCCGGCGACCGTGCGCAGCGCCGTCGTCTTGCCCGAGCCCGAGGGGCCGAGCAGCGCCATGACCTCCCCGGGCTCGACACCGAGGTCGAAGCGGTCGAGGACGGTGGTGGCGCCGTAGGCGACCGAGACGTTCTCGAAGCGGATGCCGCCGCTCATGGCCGGGACCCGAACTGGTCCAGCAGCGCGGGCAGTTCGGCCACCGAGCCGAGGACATGACTGGCGCCCGCACTCCGCAGCGCCGTCTCGTCGTGCGCCCCGGTGAGCACCCCCGCGACGACCGGGGCCCCGGCGCGGCGCCCGCTGAGCATGTCGTACGAGGTGTCCCCGGCGACGGCGATCTGGTGCACGCCGTCCGCGGCGCCGGTGCGCAGGAAGGCCTGGAGCACCATGTCCGGCCAGGGGCGGCCGCGGCCACCGGCGTCGGCCGGGCAGAGGGTGAGCGCGACCAGGTCCCGCCAGCCGAGGGCGGCGAGGATCGCGTCCTGGGTCGGCCGGGCGAAGCCGGTGGTCAGCACCACGGTGCGGCCGGACTCCTGCAGGCGCTCGATGGCCTCCCGCGCGCCGGGCAGCGGGGCGATGCGCCCCGCGGCGACCTGCTCCGCGTACGCCTCCTCGAAGGCGGTGTTCGCGCGCTGCGCCAGGTCCTCGGCGCCGAAGAGGTGCCGGAAGACGGAGATCTTCGACTCGCCCATGGTGGCGCGGACATGGGCGAGCTTGGCCGCGTGGTCGGCGGAGCCGGGCTCCACCCCGAGGCGGGCGGCGGCGGCCGAGAAGGCCTGCTCCACCAGGCCGCCGTCGGCGACGGTGGTGCCCGCCATGTCGAGCACGGCGAGGCGGATGTCCGAGGGCGCGCCCTCCGCAAAGGACGCCGGGCGGGCGTCCTCGCGGCGCGTACGTACCGGGGTCGTGGTGGTCTGGGGGTCGGTCACGGGGGGCGGGGGGGGGGGGGGGGGGGGGGGGGGGGGGGGGGGGGGGGGGGAGGGGGGGGGGGGGGGGGGGGGGGGTGGGGGAAGAGGTTGGGAGGGGGACGCGGACAGGGGTGGGGAGGGGCGCGGGGCCGGGGGCTTCGCCGCGGCCTGCACCGGGGGCTTCGCTGGGTCCGATACCAGGGGCTTCGCTCGGTCCGGTGCCAGGGGCTCAGCTGGGTCCGGTGCCGGAGGCTTCGCTCGGTCCGGGGCCGGGGGCTTCGCTGCGGCCCGTGCCGGGGGCTTCGCCCGGACCCGGGGGGCCGGGGGCTTCGTCACCGGGCTCACCAGCCGAGTGCGTCGGCGGTCTGTTCGGCGATGGCGGGTGAGCAGGTCATGCCGCGACCGCCGGGGCCGGTGACCAGCCAGGCCGCCTCGCGGACCTGCTCGCGGTGGACGAGGCGGGTGGTGTCGGTGCACTGCGCGTACACCCCGGCCCAGCGGCGGACGATCCTCGGCAGCGGGCGGCCGAGCAGTGTCTCGGCGACCTCCCGCACATGCGCGTAGGGCTCCTCGGCCACGTCGAAGCCGAAGGGCTGCGCGTACTCGTGGGTGTCGCCGAGGGTCAGTCCGCCGTCGCGGCGCTGCACCATCAGGAGCTGCATCTTGTGCGCGGCGGCCACCTCGGGCTGCGGCTGCCCGGAGTTGAGCGCGTCGAGCGCGCCGCCCGCGTACGCCGGGTAGTAGCGGAAGCTGTCGGCGTCGGCGACCGAGGTGGTCAGGGTCTCGCCGAGCGGCGCGGTCTGCATCATCTGCAACCGCACCCGGCGCACCGGCAGTTGCGGCGCCAGCTCGCGGACCATACCGCCGAGCCAGGCCCCGGTGCACAGCACCACCTGGTCGCCGCGGTGCACCTCGCCGTGGTCGTCGCGGACCGCGCCCCGGTCGAGGACCTCGCGCACCTCGCGGCCGGGCAGGAAGGTGTAGCGCCCGGACCCGGCGAGCGCGGCGCGCAGGGCCAGTTGGGCGGTGCGCGGCTCGACCTGCGCGTCCCGCTCGCAGTACAGCGCGCCGGTGAACTCCCCGCGCAGGGCCGGGTTGAGCGCCCGGGTCTCGGCCGCGGTGAGCAGCTGGTGCCCGCGCGCCGCGGCCTCGGGCCGGGACAGCGCCTCCTCGGCGACGGCCCGCTCGCGCGCGGTGCGCACCGGGGTCAGCGAACCGCTCGCCCGGAAGCCGAGGTCCGGGACCCGGGCGGCGATGGCCTCCCAGAGTTCCCGGGCGCGCAGGGCGGCACCGAGCTCCTCGCCGTGGGCACGCCCGCCGACCCAGACCAGGCCGAAGTTGCGCAGCGAGGCCCCGCGGGCCTCCGCCTCGCGCTCGATCTGTACGACCTCGTGGCCGCGTTCCACTGCCTGCCAGGCGTGCATGGTTCCGACCACGCCGCCTCCCACCACTATGACTCTCACGTCGGCAACGCTCCTCGGGGTGAGTGGAATCAGTCCGTCCGCCCGGCAAAGGACCGGTGAACCGACTCCCAAGTTTGGACTAGACCCGTTACGTTAGCGTTATCGAGAGGGGAGATCGAGACCGGATGGGAGCGGTAAGACCTCTTCGGCACGTTCCGCGCCTTATGCCGTGACGAGACCTCGGCCACAGGAGGGGCGCGGGGCCGCCTCGGGGCGCCCGGGTCCACCCGTACGTACCGCCCGTGGGTGGAGCCGGACGGTACGTACGGGTGGAGAGTCCTCCCGGGGGTCTACGTCGCGCTCCACCCGCTGAACTCGACCGTGCCGCGCGCCCCGCCGCCGCCGTTGGTGGCGGTCATGAACAGGCCCGCGTCCTGCCGGGCCGCCGCGCCGGGGACCCGTACGGCGGCGACCTCGCGCCAGGTGGTGCCCGCGTCGGTGGAGCAGGCGCCGGTGAAGGTGTCCCCGGCGCGGCTCAGCCGCAGCAGCACCGGGGCCTTGACGCCCTTCAGGCTGCGGTAGGTGTCCAGGGTGCCGTCGCCGGTGCTGTCGTAGGAGAGGACGACGCCGTTGCCGGGGGTGGCGGCGAGGTTGAGGAAGCCGGGGGCGCCCGCGGTGGCGAGGCTGTCGCGCACGATCAGGCCCGCGCGCGCCCAGGGCCCGGTGGCTGCCTGGCTGTCCACGGACACGGTGAGGACCCCGCCGTCCGCGAGCGCCCCCGCCCGGTAGAGGGCGCCGAACTCGGCGGTGCCCTTCCAGAGGTCGGCGCCCGCCCCGTCGACGGCGAAGCGGTCGTCCAGCTGCCCGAAGACCGCCGCGTTGGTGGTGACGGTGCGCCAGCCGTCCGCGAGCGGACCGGCCTCGAAGAGGGTGCCCCGCTGGGCGGCCTCCACCCGCCGCTCGCCCTCGGGCCCGTACCGCGCGGTGAGCGTGTACGGGAGCGGGCGCAGCGGGCGGTCCAGGGGTTTCGCGGGGGCCTTGGCCCGCCAGCGGACGGTGCCGGTGCCGGCGGGTGCGACGCGCGGCAGCCGGGCGGGGCCCTCGGGCTCGGCCTCGACGCCGGTGAGGGTGAAGTCGACGGGGCCCATCGCGCGCAGGCCGTTGACGTTGCGGAACTCGGCCGCGAGGAGGGCGTGGCCGCCGGGCGGGAAGGCGGGCGGCTCGCTGCTCACCGCCAGCCGGCCCTGGTAGGGCGCCCGGGCGAGCACCGCGCGGACCCGGGAGGCGGTGCGGTAGGGGTCGGTGACCGGGCGCAGCGGATAGTCCTTGCGGGTACGGGTCCAGGGCTCCTCCACCGCGAACCAGTCGACCTCCGGCGGCTCCTCGCCGGTGTCCAGCGCGTCCTGGAGCAGGTCGAGCCACTTGCGCCAGCGCGGCAGGTAGAACTCGCCGATCAGCCCGTGCCATTCGCGGTTGGCGTACTCGTGGAGCTTGCCCGGGTCGGCGGTGTCCCGCTCGCCCCAGACGGTGAGGAGCACCTTCGCGGTGCGCTCGAACTCGGCGCGCTCGGCGGCGGTGGTGCCCATCCGCCGGGCGTCCTCCACCCAGGGGCCGAGGAGGAAGGCGCGGTGTCCACCCGTCAACTCCTCCGCCAGGTGCATGAGCCGCAGCCACAGCCGCGCCAGCTCCCGGAAGGTCCCGGCGTCGCCCCGCTCGTAGGCCGCCCGCAGCTGGGGCAGGTACTGGCGGCTGCGGTGGGCGAGGGCCTGGCGGGCCACGTCCACCAGGTCGTAGGCGTAGGCCTGGCCCCGGCGGCGGGCCGGGGCGACGGCGAGCAGCCCGGCGAGGGCGGCGTCGAAGCGGCCGGGATCGTAGGCGAGCGCGGCGGGCGCGTAGGCCGAGGAGCGCTCCGCGCTCAGCGAGGGCCGGGCGGTGAACAGCGAGTCGTGCGGGTCGCTGCGCTCCTTCGCGGTGTGCTGGTACGCGGTCTCCTCAAGGGCCCGCCAGGCCGCGCGGGCCCCGGGGTCCCGGCCGCCGTAGCGGAAGTCGGCGTAACCGGCGAACCAGTCGGCGCGGTCCGGGGCGCTCTCCCGCCAGGCGAGTTCGGAGAACAGCTCGAAGGCGGCCGGGTCGCGGTCCACGGCCTCCGGCAGATAGGCCGTTCCGGTCAGCGCGCTGTCCGGCTTGTCGCGCCAGGCGAAGAACTTCTGTGTCCACAGGTGGGCGCGGGCGCCGAGGGTGGTGCGCCCGCCGAAGTTGGGGATGGTGCCGAAGGCGTAGGGGGTGCCCGCCCAGTCCTTCTCCCGGTCGGTGACGCTGGAGTAGCGGTCGGAGACGCCGTCGACGATGAGCATCCGCTCCTTGTCCACCGCGTCCAGCAGCTCGGGCAGCGGATTGGCCTCCCAGCCGAGGATGACCCAGGTGCCCTCCGGATGGGCCGCCCGGAGCGCCTTCTGCACCCCGCGCGCCGCCTCCGGCACCGGTACGTCGCCCGCGGTGCCGCCCTCGTGCAGCAGGTCCATCTTGAAGTGCCGTGCCTCGCCGAAGAGTTGGCGCTGATGGCGGTAGAAGGAGGCGGCCACCGAGGCGAAGGAGTCGGTGCGCGGGTCGAGCCAGTCGGGGCGGGCGAAGCCGTGCCAGGTGCCCTGCGGGACGACATGGGCGTCGCCCCCGTTGCGGTCGACGAAGCCGTCCGGGACATGGCCGTAGTAGCCGGGCAGCACCGGGGACATGCCGAGTTCGCGCAGCCGCGCGGTGATCCGGCGGCCCAAGTCGGCCCGCTTGGCGATCAGTTCGGCGGAGAGCGGGCCGCCGTATCCGGCCAGGTTCTGCAGCAGCCACCAGGGCTGGTGCGAGGGCGCGGGCAGCCAGGCGCGCGCCTCCGCGTCGCTGTAGCCGAACTCCTCGAGCACCCGGTGGTAGACCGCCTCCGCGCCCGCGATGACCATGACCTCGTTGCAGCCGTGCAGCGCCAGGAGGTCGATCATCCGCTCCCAGTACGCCCAGTCCGCGTACGGGGCGGTGTAGCCGTCGCTGGTGTCGTTGAGCACGAAGCGGTGCTTGAGCGTGGTGGAACGTTCCAGCGGGCGGCGCGGGGCGGGCAGCCGGTCCGGCAGGTCCACCTGCGCCCCGTTCCACGCGAGATGGGCCCCGCATCCGTACTTGAGGTACCAGTGCACCCCGGTCAGCAGGGTGGCCGGGCCGGTCGCCTCGACGGTGAGGTGCCCCCGTCTCCCGGTGACGCGGAAGTGCTCGCGGCCCTCGTGCGGGGGCCGCAGCCGCAGGGTGAACTGCTCGGCGTGGTGCGGCAGCAGGCGCCGCAGGGCGGCCCGGGCGGCGCCGGTGCCCCGGTCCTCGGCGGCGCCCGGCGCGACACCCGGCGCGGCGGCCGGTGCGCCGGGCGCGGCGGCAGCGGCGGCGGTGGGGAGCGCGAGGGCGGACCCGGCGCCGAGGGCACCCGCGGCCCCGAGGACCAGTCGGCGGGGCAGGCCCGAGGAGCCCGGAGCGGGCGGCGGAGACGACGGCGGCGAGAGGGGCGGGGAGGACGCCGAGGAGGGGGGAAGGTGCGGGGGAACGGTCACGGAAACCCCAAGCTGTCGTACGGGCGACGGAGGTACGTGCCCAGCGCACGCTAAGTGGGCGCGCACACCGGAGCAAGGGTCGTGCGCACCTTCCGTGTCGCCCCGAACGCGCCGCGTACGCGCCCCGCGACCGGAGCTGACGCCCCCTCAGGGAGCGTTCACGCGGGCGGGTTTCGGCCATCGGGGGGCGGGGCTACGGGGATCTCTGAGCCGGGTGGAGTAGGGCTGTACGCCGGGTTCTGTCGCCCGGGGGCCTCACGGTGTCCCCAGTGGAGGACTCGCCGTACTCGGGTGGAGGAAGCCAGCGGGCGCGGGTGGAGGAAGCCCCGGAGGTCAGGTGGAGGAGTCCCCGAGCCGGGTGGAGAAGGAGAAGCGGTCGCCGCGGTAGAGGCTGCGTACGCGTTCCAGGGGGCGGCCCTCGGTGTCGCGGGAGATCCGGTGGATGAGGAGCATCGGGAGGGCGGGCGGGGTGCCGATCAGGAGTGCCTCGCGGGGCGTGGCGAGCACGGTCTCCAGGCGCTCGTCGGCGTCCCCGAAGGCGATGCCGAGGCGGTCGTGCAGATAGGAGTAGAAGGAGGAGTCCGGGTCGAAGTCGGTGTCCAGATCCGGTACCCGCTCCGCCGCGACATAGGTCGACTCCAGGCCCATCCGCTCCTCGTCCGCGAGCAGCACCCGCTCCAGGTGCCAGACCGGCTCCCCCGGCCGGAGCCCGGTCTCCTCGGCGAGCGCCGCGTTGCAGGGGAAGCGGTCGAGGCCGATCAGGTTCCGGCCCGGGGTGCGCCCCTGCCTGCGCACCCCCTCGGTGTAGCTGACGAGGGAGAGCGGCTGCTCCAGTTTGGGCCCCGCCGCCACGGTGCCGCGGCCCTGGCGGCGCAGCTTGCCCTCCAGGAGCAGATCGCGCAGGGCCTGCCGCACGGTCTCGCGGGCGACCTCGTAGCGCTCCGCGAGAGCCCGCTCGGTCGGCAGCGCGCCGCCCTCCGCCAACTCGTCCACGAGGAGGGCGATCCGCGCCTTCACCGCGTAGTACTTCGGAATCCGGCCGTGCTCGGGGATCCCGGAGCGCACGGGGGCGCCGGGTGCCTGGTCGTTCGGGTAGTCCACCGGGGAATCGTTGCAGACGGCCACGGAGTCGGGGGGCGGCGGGGCCGTGCCGCCGCGCTCCGGGCGGGCCCGCCCGGTACTCGCCGTGCCCGGCACCCGCCGTGCCCGGTATTCGCCGTGCCCGGTATTCGCCGTGCCCGGTATTCGCCGTGCCCGGTATTCGCCGTGCCCGGTACTCGCCGCAGCCGGTACCCGCCGGGCCGACGCCCGGTCAGCGCGCCGCCGCCTCGATCCGCAGCCGGGTCGGTGCCCTGCGGCGCGGGGGCAGCGGCGGGAAGCCGTCCGCGCCCGGGGTGAGGGAGCCGAGGACGCTCGGGTGGGCGGCGCCGGTGCAGGCGGGGACCGTGGCCGGGAGCCCGTGCAGGCTCAGAAAGCCGAGCACGGCGAAGGCGTAGGCCTCCTTCGCGGCGGACGGCAGGCCGAGCTCGTCGGAGGTGCGCAGCGGCAGGGCGCCGAGTTCGCGGCGGAGCATGGCGAGGAGCGTCGGGTTGCGGGTGCCGCCGCCGGAGGCGATCACCTCGGTGCCGCCGACCGCGCGGACCGCCTCGGCGACGGTGCGCGCCGTCAGGGCCGTCACGGTGGCCACCACGTCCTCTGGCGGCAGGGGGTCGACCAGTCTCAACCGCTCGCGCAGATAAGGGAGATGGAAGAGTTCCTTGCCGGTCGTCTTCGGGGGCGTGCGCGCGTAGTACGGCTCCCGGAGCAGGTGCGCGAGCAGCGGCGGATGCACGGTGCCGCGCGCCCCGAGCCGCCCGTCGGCGTCGTAGTGCAGCCGCCCCTCGGTCAGGTACCGCACCGCGGCGTCGAGCAGCGCGTTCGCCGGTCCGGTGTCGAAGGCCACCGGCTCCTCACCGGCCGCCGCCGCGGTCAGATTGGCGATGCCGCCGAGGTTCAGGGCCACCGGTTTGCCCGGGCGCCCGCGCAGCCACAGCACGTCGAAGGCGCTGACCAGGGGTGCGCCCTGGCCGCCCGCGGCGACGTCCCGGGCCCGCAGATCGGAGACCACGGGCAGCCCGGTGCGTTCGGCGATCCAGGCGGGCTGGCCGAGTTGCAGGGTGCCGCGGACCCGTCCCGCCTCGGTCCAGTGGTAGACGGTCTGCCCGTGCGAGACCACCAAGTCCGCCCGGCCCGCGCAGAGTTCGCGCCGGGCGCGGTCCGCGGCCCCGGCGAAGGCCTGCCCGAGGGCGGTGTCGAGACGGCAGACCGCCTCCATCGTGGTACCGGACGGCGGGAGTTGGGCCGCGAGCGCCGCCCGCACCTCCTCGGGATGCTCGCCGCCGAACCAGCCGAGGGGGTCGAGGAGCAGGGTGGCACCCGGGTCCCCGCCCGGGCCGATATCGGCATCGGCGTCGGTAGCGCTGTCGGCGTCCTCGAAGGTCAACTCGGCGGCCGCCGCGTCGATTCCGTCGTACGAGGTGCCGGACATCAGGCCGATGACCCTCATCGCCCGCACCTCGCGTACCCCTGCCCGCACCTCGCGCAGCGCTGCCCGCACCTCGCGCAGCGCCGCTCGCTCCTCACGTACCGCCGCCGCCCGTTCCTCATGCCTCGCTCCTCGTCGACGGCGCCTCGTGGCCCGCGTCGCGCAGCGGGCGGCGGTGGGCGTCGCCGCGCAGGGTGAGGAGGGCGCCGATGCTCACCAGGCAGGTGGCGGCGACGTAGTAGGCGGGGATGTCGGCGTTGCCGGTGTGTTCGATGAGTTCGGTGATGATGAGGCCCGCCGAGCCGGAGAAGATCGCGTTGGAGAGGGCGTAGGCCAGGCCGAGGCCGATGTAGCGGACGTCCGTGGGGAACATCTCGGCGAGCATGGCCGGTCCGGGCCCCGCCGCGAGTCCGACCGCGGCGCCCGCCGCGCAGACGCCGAGCCCCTTGGCCCAGGTCGGGGCGTCGCCGTCCTGGAGCAGGCTCATCAGCGGGAAGGCGAGCAGGACGACCAGGACCATGCCCGCGACCATCACCGGGCGCCGGCCGATCCGGTCGCTGAGCATCCCGGCGGGCAGGATGACCGCGGCGAAGCCCAGGTTCGACACCACGGCGGCGAGCAGCGCCTGCTGGAAGCTGGCGTCGAGCGCCACCTGCAGATAGCCCGGCAGGACGACCAGGAAGGTGTACCCGGCCGCCGACCAGCCCATCAGCCGCCCGGCGCCGAGCGCGACGGCCCGCGCGGTGGCCCGGGGGCTCGCCCGGTCCACCGGTGCGCGGGAGGCGTCCTCACCGGGTGGCCGCCCGGCGGCGGTCCGCTGGAAGGACGGGGTCTCCTCCAGGCGCAGCCGCAGCCAGAGCGCGATCAGGCCCAGCGGCAGGGAGAGCAGGAAGGGGATCCGCCAGCCCCAGTCGTTCAGCTGGGCGGTGCTGAGCAGGGTGGCGAGGAGCGCGGCGGCGCCCGCCCCGCCGAGCAGGCCGAGGGCCACGGTGAAGGACTGCCAGGCACCGTAGAGCCCCCGGCGGCCCGGCGGCGCGAACTCGGTCATCACCGCCACCGCACCGCCGAACTCCCCGCCCGCGGACAGGCCTTGGACGATCCGTACCGCCGTGAGCAGCCAGGGCGCCGCCGCCCCGACCGTGGCGTACGTCGGAAGGAGCCCGATCAGCGTGGTGGCGCCGCTCATCAGCAGAACGACGAGGATCAGCACCGGGCGCCGCCCGATCCGGTCCCCGAGCCGCCCGAAGAGGGCGGCGCCCACCGGGCGGAAGAAGAAGGCGAGCGCGAAGGAGGCGTACGTCTTGACCAGGCTCTCCAGGTCGCCGGTGCCCCCCGGGCTGAAGAACTGGGCCGCGATGGTGGTGGCGAAGTAGCCGTAGACACCGAACTCGTACCACTCGATGAAGTTGCCCACCGAACCGGCCGCCAGGGCGCGGCGCCGACCGGGCGGGGCCTTCGGCTCCTCGCCGTGCTCGCGCTGATCGACCGGCTTGTTCATCGGCTGCCCTCTCGCGTCACCATCCGAGAAGGGTCCGCTCCGGCGGACCTGCGCACAAGACTCCGTACCGGGCCCGGTCTCTTCCGTTTCCGGGCCCGCCCTCCTGCGAGCCGGGCCCGCTCTCCGCGGTGCCGGGCCCTCGCTCCTCCGTACCGCCTCCGTACCGCCCTCCGTACCGTCCGACGGAGTCGCCCCTCGCCTTCCGGGTCATCTGGACTGCTACCAAGCCGACTTGGGGGTCGGGTCACCTCGTGGTCAGGCCGCGTCGCGAGAGGCGTTCCGGCGCAACTTCCTTGCTACGCGCAGCAATACGGTCCCGGTCACGAGGAACACCGCGGCGAGGGCCGTGAGTTGGGGCAGATGGCGCTGACCGGTACGGGCGAGTTCGGGGCGCGGCCAGGAGTCCGGGAGGCCGTCGCCGCCGGTGGTGTCCGCGGCGCCGGTGTCACCGGACTCGGTGTCACCGGACTCGGGGCGACCGGGCTCCGGGTGACCGGCGCTCTCGCGGGACTCGCGCTCCCGGGACTCCTCCGTGAGCCGCCCCTCCGGGGCCTCCGGCCGCTCGGTGGCCTCGGGCGCGCGGCCGGTGGCGGAGAGCAGCGTGAAGCGGTGCGGCGCGGACTGCCCGAACCAGTCGCCGTCCGCGCCCCGCCGCCGTACCACCGTCACCTCGGCCGTCAGCTCGTCCGGCGCCGCGTCCCGGGCGAAGGCCAGCCGCATCCGCACCCGGCGGGTGTCGCCCGCGGACAGCGGGAAGCCCTCGAACCCGGGACCCGCGAAGACCCCGATGGTCTCCCCGCGGTCGGTGTGCTCACGCTGCACCGGCCGCCACCGCCCGCCGTCGTGGAACTCCATCCGGACCTGTCCGGGGCGCAACGTCCCCTCCGCGTCGACGAGTACGAGCAGGGGGTGCAGCGCGCGGCACCGGGTGCGGGTGGTGTTGGTCAGCTCGACCGTCCAGTTCCGCGGGGCGGCGCCCGCGCGAAGGCGCGGCTCACCGGTGGCGTCGAGGCGCGCGCGGACCGGGAAGTCGGCGCCCCGGGCGGCGCACTCGCGGGCCGGGGCCGCCGCCGGGGACGGTTCCGCGGCGGCGGCCGGGACCGCGCCGACCAGCGGGGCGGGCACGGTCACCAGACCGAGGAGGGCGAGCGGGGCCAGGGCGGCGGCGAGGGCTCGGGAGGCGGCGAAGGCGCGGGGTCGGGCGGCGGTGGGTCGGGAGGCGGTGGGTGCCTGGCTCGGGGTGCGGGTCCACGAGCGGGGACGTCCGCGCGCAGGGGTGCGGCTCTCGGCTGCTTCCGGGCCACTCCGAGCCCGCACCCCGAGAACCCGCGTCCCGGCCCCCGGCTCCCCGCTGCTGCTTCCGCTGCTGCCGCTGCTGCTGTCGCTGTTTCCGCTTCCGCTTCCGTGTCCGGGTCTGTTTCCGCTTCCGGTTCGGCTGTGCATGCCATGCCTCCTCCCGCGGCCCGGCGTACGCCACACCCCGCTACCCCCGTTCAGCGGCGCCCTTCCGCCCGTTCGGCGGGGCCGGGGAGCGACCTGGGCCGGGCAAGGAGGCCCGCGGACCCGGCGGCCGCACCCCGGGAACGGGACGGCGGCACCGGTGGACCACCCCTCCCCCGGCGGGCGGCGACCCCGTACGGCGCCCGGTGTTCTCCCTGCCTAAGCTGGCGCCATGACTGGCACGCACCCCCTGCGCACCGGACTCGTGGGCTACGGCCTCGCGGGTTCCGTTTTCCACGCCCCGCTGATCGCCGCGACCGAGGGGCTGCTCCTCGACACCGTGGTCACCGCCAACCCCGAGCGGCGGGAGCAGGCGCGGGCCGAGTTCCCGGAGGTGCGCTTCGCGGCGGGACCGGAGGAGCTGTGGGCGCGCGCCGGTGAACTCGACCTGGTGGTGATCGCCTCGCCGAACAAGACCCATGTCGGCATCGCGCGGGCGGCCCTGGAGGCCGGGCTGCCGGTCGTCGTGGACAAGCCGCTCGCCGGTACGGCCGCCGAGGCGCGGGAGCTGGCGGCGCTGGCCGAGGAGCGCGGGCTGCTGCTCTCGGTCTTCCAGAACCGCCGGTGGGACAACGATTTCCTCACCCTCGAGGAGCTCGTCGAGGGCGGCGAACTGGGCGAGGTCTGGCGCTTCGAGTCCCGCTTCGAGCGCTGGCGGCCGCGGCCCAAGGGCGGCTGGCGCGAGTCCGGCGACCCCGAGGAGATCGGCGGGCTGCTCTACGACCTCGGCAGCCACATCGTCGACCAGGCGCTGGTCCTCTTCGGCCCGGTGGAACGCGTCTACGCCGAGTCCGTGGTGCGCCGCTCGGGCGCCGAGGCGGACGACGACACCTTCTTCGCGCTCACCCACCGCAGCGGGGTCCGCTCCCATCTGTGGGCGAGTTCGACGGCGGCCCAGCTCGGGCCGCGCTTCCGGGTGCTCGGCTCGGGTGGCGGCTATGTGAAGTACGGGCTCGACCCGCAGGAGGCCGCCCTGCGCGAGGGCCTGCGCCCCGACTCGGAGACCGCCTGGGGCGTGGAGCCCGAGTCGCTCTGGGGCCGTCTCGGCTCCGGCGAGTCCCCGCTGACCGGCGGCGGCAAGCCGGTACCCACCCGGCACGGCGACTACCCGGCGTACTACGCGGCGGTGGCCGCCGCCGTCCGCGGCGAGGGCCCCAACCCGGTCACCGCGCGGGAGGCCGCCGCGGCCCTGGACGTCCTGGAGGCCGCCCGCCGCTCGGCCCGCGAGGGCGTGACGGTGACGCTGGGCTGACCGCGGACGCTGAGGTGACCGCGGACGCTGGGATGACCGCGGCGCGGATGCTGGGCTGACCGCGGGGTGCGGGGCCGGGGCAGCACGCCCCGGTCCGCTCGCCGCCCCTCCGGCTTCCGTCAGGCCGCGGCGCCCTCCGCCCGCGCCTCCGGCTGCTCCCGCTCCCGCTCCCGGTAGAGGACCGCCCGTTCGACCGCGCTCCAGGTCGTACTGGTGACGACGTAGAGCGCGGCGGCGAGCGGCAGTACCGCGACGCTGATCAGGGTCAGGAAGGACATCAGCGGCAGCACCCTGGTCAGGGCGCCGAGCCCCGGGGCCGGGCGCCCGTCCTCGCCCGTCGGGAGCAGCGGGCCGGAGGCGGCCATGCCCCGCCGGGTGCGGCGGAGATTGGCCGTGGCCACGGCGGCGACCAGCAGGAAGAGCGCCAGATAGACGAGGCCGGGCGCGCCGAAGGGGCCGCCCTCGGCCAGGGCCTGGTGCCAGCGCCCGCCGAGCGGGACGCCGAGGAGGGTGTGCCCGAGCAGGGCGTTGGGCTCGCCGCCGATGCTGCCACTGGAGAACAGGTGGTAGAGCAGGAAGAACGCGGGCAGTTGCAGCAGGCTCGGCAGGCAGCCGGAGAGCGGCGAGACCTGGTGCTCGGCGTGCAGCGCGGTGAGCGCCCGCTGCAATGCCGCCGGGTCCTTGCGGTGCTTCGTACGCAACGCGGCGACCTGCGGGGCGAGTCGGGCCCGCGCCCGCTGCCCGCGCGCGGCGGCCAGGGACAGCGGCAGGACGAGGAGCCGTACCAGTGCGGTGAAGACCACGATCGCGGCGGCGGTGGCGGAGTCGTGGAACAGGGGGTCGAGCAGGTCCGCGAGAGACGCGACCAGGTCGGCGAAGACGGACAGCGATGCCATGGGAGGAGCCCTCCGGGGGTCTCGTCGTGCCGGTCGCCCCGTGCGGATGCGGAAGGGGGGACCGGGAAGGGAGGAGAAGACCTCGGCGGGACGGACCGTACGGACGGGGCGGCGCGGTCGGGCGCCCCGGCCGGGAGGCGGGCGCACGGCGGGGCCGCGTACCCCGGGGGCACGCGGGCGGTTCAGCCGGTGCGGCGCTTCCTCATACGGCCGTCACGGGCCGGCACCCCGGTGCCCGGGGCCTCGGGCGCCCGGCGGCATCGGGATCGCGCTGGGGCAGGAAGGCGGTGCGCCGGGCCCGGTCGCGGATGGCGGTACGGACCCGGGCGTGCGGCACCGCGGGCACCGCACGCGCGGCGAGCAGGGCGCAGAGCGCGAGCAGCGAACCGGCCGCCGCGGTGGCGGCGAGCGTCATGGCGGCGCCGAGCATCCCCGCCTCGGCGAACAGCACCTCGGAGAGGACCACCAGGAGCGGCAGGAGCAGGCGCCGGAGGAACGCGGGGTGCGCGGGGTGCACGAGGGCGGTCAGGCGGGTCGGGGCCGGGGTTCGGCGGGAGCGCGTCGCCGCCGGATGTGCGAGGGCGGTCATACGGGCCGGAGTCGGGGCCCGGTGCGAGGCCGCCGCCGGACGTGCGAGGACCCCGGTCGCGCCCAGGTCTCCACCCGTGCCCATGTACCGCCTCGCCCTCCCCGCTTCGCTTCGTACCCCGGTGGTCCCGGTCGTCCCGGCTGCCCACCTGCCCGCGTTCCCGCGCCCACGCTCTTCGCCCCGTGTCCGCGAGCCCGTGAACGCACCTGCAACGCCCCTGCGGACGTGCCCTGTCCGGTTATACCCGAGAGCCGGGGCCCGGCTGCTCCACCCCAGGGAGGAGATCGACCGGCCGCCGATGCCGCGCTGCTCACACTCCCGGCACCGTTCGTTTCACGTGGCCGCAACCGCAGTACCGTGTCCGCATGCGCCCCGAAACGTCAGCCGATTCCGTCGACCACATCGCCGAAGCCGAACGCCTGGAGCGCACCGCCGGGCTCTACCCAGAGGACGCGGAGCAACTGCTGCTGCAGGCGGCCGCCCATCTCGAACTCGCCGGTGCCCGCTCCCGCGCGAGCACCCTCTACGACCGCCTGCTCTCCGCCGCCCCGACCCCGCTGGAACGCCCCGACCTGGTCAAGGCCCTCAAGGCGGCCAATCTGTGGGAGTACGGGCACGAGGCCGAGGCGCGCGCCAACCTCGACGGGGTACGGCTGGCGGCCCCGCGCGAGGGCGCCCCGTATGTCATCGCGGGCGAGGCCTACGAGGCGCACGACGACCTGGACGCCGCCCACGAGACCTTCACCGAGGGCGTCCGCCAGCTGCTCTCGGCGCAGGCTCCGGCGGCCAAGGACCTGCAACCGCTGCTGGTCGGCCGCCACCGGGTGCGCCGGATGCTCGGCGCCGAACACGACGAGTGGGACGCGCTCGCCCAGGAGCGGCACACCGGCCCGGTGGCCCTGGACGAGCTGCACGACCCCAAGCGGGTCTGGTCGCTGGGCTCGGACAACCCGGCCGAGATCCAGGCCGAGATCTCCCGCCTCAACGCCGAACTCGGCGCCTACCGCGCCGCCTTGTCCCGCCCCTTCCCGGTGGCCGTACTGCACTGGCCCGCCGCGGAACTCGCCGAACTGCTCGCCGCCTACCCGTCGTTGGCCTCCGAGTACCCCTCCCACGAGGAGCACCTCGCGGCCATAGAGTCCAGCCTGCGCGAACTCGCCGACTCCGGCACCGCCAATATCGGCATCGTCTCCGCCACGGTCCCTTCCTACGAGGCCTTCGCCGCCTCCGAGGGCAGCTCCCCCGCCGACACCGAACTCCTCCCCCAGTACGCCACCACCCTCGCCGCCCGCGGCCGCGCCACGGCCTGGCCCCCGGCCGCGACCGACACCTGCTGGTGCGGCTCGGGCCGGACGTACGGGGAGTGCCACGGGGCGGGCTGAGACGGCGGCGGCCGGGTGCCCGCCCCGCTCCACGGCGGTCCGGGCACCCGCGCTAGCCTCGTCCCGTAGCCGCACCTGGGGCGGTATCCGCAGCTCATCCCGTTCATCCCGTTCATCCCGTACGCGCACGCATGGAGCACAGATGGCGAAGGTTCCCGCGGCGGTGCTGGCCTCGGCCGGGCTCATCGGTGGGTACGCCACCGCCCGCTTCACCAGGAAGCGGCAGCTCGGCGGGGCCGTGCTCGCGGTCGCCGGGGCCGCCGCCGCGAACCAGTGGCGGGAACAGGCCGGAGGGAAGGCCGCGGGCGCGCTGACCGCCGCCTACCTGGGCGCCTTCGGGGCCTCGCATCCGCTGGCGAAGAAGATCGGGGCCTGGCCCGCGGTGTTCTCGGTGGCCGGTGCCGTGGCCGCCGCCTCCTGGGCCGTCGCCGACCGGCGGGGCTGAGGCACCCGCACCCGCCGGGGCATCCCCACCAGGTCGCGAACGGGCCGGGCCCGCGTGTTCCTCGGGCCCGCGGCTCAGTCCTCGCGGTGGGTCAGCACGTTCACCACGCGGCCGCCCGGGTCGCGTACGAAGAAGCGGCGTACGCCCCATTCCTCGTCCCGCAGTTCACGGACGATCTCGGCGCCGCGTGCCGTGACGGCGGCGTAGACCGCGTCCACGTCCTCGACCTCGACGCTCAGCTCGGGGACGACGGGGGCGGTGCGCTCCTCGGTGAAGAAGGAGATCTGCGCGGTGGGGTTGGCGGGGGAGGCCATGGTGACCACCCAGTCCATGTCCATCACCTCCTCGAAGCCCAACAGGCCGTAGAACGTACGGTGCCGGTCCGTCGCTGCGGTCGAGCCGGTGTGCAGATCGGGCATGATGCGGCGGATGGTCATCGCTGAGGTCTCCTGCCTGCGGTGGCGGTCGGTCGGCTGCTGGGCCAGGGGCTGCGGGGTCCAGTGTGGCCCGGGTCGCGGCGCCGGGCGCGGCCGGGCGGGTCAGCGCGGCCCGGCGGCGCCGCGGAAGGTCGCACGGTAGGCGCCCGGTGAGACGCCGAGGGCGCTCTGGAAGTGCTGGCGCATCGAGGCGCCGGTACCGAAGCCGCAGGTGGCGGCGACGCGGTCGACGGTGTGGTCCGTCTCCTCCAGCAGGGTGCGGGCCCGGTCCACGCGCCGCTGGGTGAGCCACTGGACCGGGGTGAGGCCGGTCTCCTCGCGGAAGCGGCGGCTGTACGTCCGTACGCTCATGCCGTCCCGGGCGGCGAGGGCGGCCAGCGTGAGCGGTTCGCCGAGGTGGTCGAGGGCCCAGGCCCTGGAGGCGGCGGTCGAGGTCGACTCCGGTTCGGTGACCGGGCGTTGGATGTACTGGACCTGGCCGCCCTCCCGGTGCGGGGGCACCACCGTGCGGCGGGCGGCGCCGGTGGCGACGGCGGCGCCGTGGTCGCCGCGGATCATGTGCAGGCACAGGTCGATGCCCGCGGCCTCGCCCGCCGAGGTCAGCACGGCGCCCTCGTCCACGTAGAGGACGTCCGGGTCGACGGTGACGTACGGAAAGGCGCGGGCGAAGCGGTCGGTGGACTGCCAGTGGGTGGTCGCGCGGCGGCCGTCGAGCAGGCCCGCGGCGGCGAGGACGAAGGATCCCGTGCAGATCGAGGCGAGCCGCCCGCGCCCCGCCGCCTCGGCCAGGACCTCGGTCAACTCCCGGTCCAGAGAGCCGGGTTGAAGGGACTCGTCGAGTTCATGGGAGGCCGGTACGAGGACCGTGTCCGCCGCCCGCGCCGCCTCCAGGCCGTGCGGGGTGTGCAGCGTGAAGTCGACGTCGGTACGGATGGTGCCGGGCTCGGGGGCGCAGGTCACCACCTCGTAGAGCGGCGCGTCCGCGGCGTCCCGGGCCGCGCCGAACAGCTGGTGCACCAGGCCGAGTTCCATCGGCAGCACACCGTGGCGGACGAGGACGGCGACCCGGTGGCGGGGGCGGGAATCCTTCCGGTCCGCGGCCGGGGTCCGCTGGGCGGGAGCACGAGAGGCCATGGCCAGATTCTTGCACATCTCGGCCATCTGGCCACTGCCGGAGAGGGGCGGCCCGGGCGCACGCTCGTCGCATGACCAGCCACACCACCTCCGACAGCACCGCCGACACCGCCTCCTCCGGCGCCCCCGACAGCGCTCCCACCAGCAACGGGACCGGCGACGACATCAGCAACGACACCGGCTGCGCGGTCGGCGGCCACGGCGTGACCGGCGGGAGCACCACCTCCGGTCACCTCCACACCGCCTCCACCCCCACCCGCGCCCGCACCCACCCCCCCCCCCCACCCCGAGCGCCACATCCTCCCCTGGCTCATCGCCGCGCTGGCCGCGCTGGCGCTGATCACCGCCGGGGCCGCCGGGACGCTGGCCGGGCTCCTTGTCGGGCCGCTGCACCGGGAGTTCGGCTGGTCGCGGTCGATGATCGGGGCGGGGAGCCTGGTCAGCCTGGTGATGTACGGGGCCAGCGCGCCCTTCGCCGCGGCGCTGATGGACCGCTTCGGGATGCGCCGGGTCGTCTCCGGCGCCCTCGGCCTCGCGGGCACCGGGGCCGCGCTCACCGCGACCATGGCCGCGCCCTGGCAATTCGCCCTGTACTGGGGGCTGTTGGTGGGCCTCGGTTCGGGTGCCGCCGCGCTGGCCTTCGCGGCGGCGGTCGCCGAACGGTGGTTCGTGCGCCGCCGGGGACTGGTGACCGGCATCCTCACGGCGGCGGGGGTGGTGGGCCAGTTCGTCTTCCTGCCGGTGCTCGCCGGGGTGATCGGCGCCTACGGCTGGCGGGCGGCGGTACTCGCCGTCGCGGTCGCGGCCTTCGGCACCGGCGCTCTGGTGCTGCTCTTCCTGCGGGACCATCCGGCCGACGTGGGCCAACGCCCGTACGGGGCAACGGAGTTCGTGCCGCGCCGGGCGCCGGAGCCGGGGGCGGCGCGCCGGGCCGTGCGGGTGCTCGGCGGCGCGGTGCGCAGCGGGCCGTTCTGGCTGCTCGCGGGGAGCTTCGCGGTCTGCGGGGCCTCGACCAACGGCGTGATGTGGAACCACTTCGCGCCCGCCGCCCATGACCACGGCATGCCGGTGACGCTCGCCGCCTCGCTGCTCTCACTGGTCGGGATCTTCAATGTCGCCGGGACCGTGGCCTCCGGCTGGCTCAGCGACCGCCTCGACGTCCGGTGGCTGCTCGCCTCGTACTACGCGCTGCGCGGGCTGTCGCTGTTCGCGCTGCCGCTGCTGCTCTCCGCCACTGCCCGGCCTCAACTCCTGGCGTTCATGGTGGTGTTCGGGCTGCTCGACGTGGCGACGGTGCCGCCGACGATCGCGCTCTGCCGGGAGCGGTTCGGCGCCGACGCCACCGTGGTCTTCGGCTGGGTCGGCGCCGCGCACCAGCTCGGCGCGGGCCTGCTCGCCCTGCTCGGCGGCGCCGCCCGGGACGTCTTCGGCAGCTACGACCCGATGTGGGTGGCGACCGGCGCCCTCTGCGCGGCGGCGGCGATCCTGGCGCTGGCGGTGCCCCGCCCCCGCGCCTGAGGCACGGGGCACCCCGACCGCGTACGTACCGCTCAGACAGCCGAGAGCGGCTTGGCGATGTCCTCCAGGCTGCGCTGCTCGGCGCGTACCGCGAGGAAGGCGGCGACCAGTCCGGCCAGGCACATCAGACCGGCGCCGAGCTGGAAGGCGAGGACGGTGTCGCCGACCTTCCCGGACTCGGTGAGGTCGGCGAAGATCAGCGGGCCGGAGATACCGCCCGCGGCCGTGCCGATCGCGTAGAAGAAGGCGATGGCCATCGCCCTGGTCTCCATCGGGAAGATCTCCGAGACGGTGAGATAGGCGCTGGAGGCACCGGCCGAGGCGAAGAAGAGCACCGCGCACCAGCAGGCCGTCATGGTGGTCGCGTCCAGCGAGCCGCGGTCGAAGAGCCAGGCCGTGCCGAAGAGCAGGATGCCGGAGATCAGGTAGGTGGAGGAGATCATGATCCGGCGGCCGAGGGTGTCGAAGAGCTTGCCGAGGGCGAGCGGGCCGAGGAAGTTCCCGGCGGCGATCACCGCGAAGTAGTAGCCGGTGTTGCCGGAGGGCACGTCGAAGAAGGTGGTCAGGATGGCGCCGAAGCCGAAGGTGATCGCGTTGTAGAGGAAGGCCTGCCCGATGAAGAGGGAGAGGCCGAGGACGGCGCGCTTGGGGTACGTACCGAAGACGGTCCTGGCGATCAGGCCGAAGCCGACGCTCTTGCGCTGGTGGATGGTGAGCGCGGGACCGGGCTCGGGCAGCTTGCGCCCGTGCTCCTGCTCCACCTCGCGCTCCACCGAGGAGACCAGTTCCTCGGCGTGCTCGCCGCGGCCGTGGATGAACTGCCAGCGCGGGCTCTCCGGCACATGGCGGCGCACGAGCAGGATCACCAGTCCGAGTACGACGCCCATGGCGAAGGTGAGCCGCCAGCCGAGGTCCTTGGGGAAGATCGCGGTGTTCAGGGCGAGCACCGAGAGCAGGGAGCCGCCGACCGCGCCGAGCCAGTAGCTGCCGTTGATGATCAGGTCGACGCGGCCGCGGTACTTGGACGGGATCAGCTCGTCGATGGCCGAGTTGATGGCCGCGTACTCGCCGCCGATGCCGAAGCCGGTGAGGAAGCGGAAGAGGAAGAACCACCAGGCGTCGAAGGAGAGCGCGGTCATCGCGGTGGCGGCGAGATAGACGGCGAGCGTGACCATGAAGAGCTTCTTGCGGCCGTAGCGGTCGGTGAGCCACCCGAAGAAGAGGGCGCCCACGCAGGCGCCCGCGACGTAGAGGGCGGCGGCCAGGCCGGTGATCTGCGCGGAGGTGATGTCCAGTCCGCTGCCGTCCTCGGAGAGCCGGCTGGCGATGTTGCCGACCGTGGTGACCTCCAGGCCGTCCAGGATCCACACGGTGCCGAGGCCGATCACGATCATCCAGTGCCACCGGGACCAGGGCAGCCGGTCGAGCCGGGCCGGTACGGCGGTGGTCACGGTGCCGCCGGTCGGGTCACCGGGTCCGCCGCCGGACGGATCGCCGGAGCCGCCGGTGGACCGGTGGCCGGAACCTGGCTCGGATGTCTCGGACATGGCTCCCTCTTCCTGCACGCTTCCCTGCACGCGGCGACCGGAGCGCGGCTGGCGGCCCGCCCCGGCCGGACGGTCATCCGGTTCGGGTGCCCGTTCTGCGGTACCGGATGCCCGCTCCGCGGCGGGGCATGAGCACCGGCTCGGTCCACCGTGCGCGCGCGGCCCCGCCGCGGCTTACCAGCCTGCCGCTACGGGGGGATTTCGGCCTGTCGGCCGGGTGGGGGGTGCGGCATCCGGGGCGTACGGGGCGGGGTGCGGTCCCCTGGCCGCGCTGGGCGCGAGCCGGCCTCCCGGCACGGGCAGGTCCTCCCGGCACGGGCAGGTCCTCCGGCGCGGGCAGGTCCTCCGGCGCGGGCCGGTCCCGTCAGAGGCGAGACGGTTTCATCCGACGCGGACCGGTCCCGTCAGACGCGGGCCGATCCCGTCAGACGCGGGCCGATCCCGTCAGACGCGGGCCGATCCCGTCAGACGCGGGCCGGTCCCGTCAGGATCGCGCTCGCGACCACCTCGAAGAGGTGATCGGCGCTCGGTGCGAAGGAGGGCTGGTCCCCGAGCCAGGCGAGCGCGGCGATCAGCGCGAACAGCTCGTCGCCGTCGAGGTCGCCGCGCGCCGCGCCCGCGGCCTGGGCGCGCTCCAGGAGCCGCGCACCGGCCGCGCGCAGGGTGGTGCAGGAGGCGTGCAGCGCGGAGTCGGGGTCCTCGATGGCGGCCGCCATCAGCACGGTCACGCCCCGGTAGGTCGTGGTCCAGGAGACGCAGTCGCGCAGCCAGGCCAGCAGCGCGTCCTCGGCGGACTGCGAGGCCGCCAACTCCTCGGCCTGGGCGGTCAGTTCCTCGAAGCTGGTACGGAGCAGGGCGTCGAGCAGCGCCTCGCGCGTCGGGAAGTGCCGCAGCAGGGTCGCGAGCCCGACGCCCGCCCTGCGCGCGAGGTCGCGCATCGAGGTGTCCACGCCCTGCTCGGCGACGGCCTCGCGCGCCACGGTGAGCAACTGGTCCCGGTTCTTCCTGGCGTCCGCCCGCATCCACACCCTCCCGGCCCTCCGGAACCGTGCCCCGGTCGCGCCTCGGCCGCGCCCCGATTGACGATCCGGATCAGTGGTCCACATATTCGGTTCAGTGATCCGGATAAACGGATCGCCGATCCGTTCAGCGTACCCGCCGCGAGGAACCAGGAGAAACCGATGCCGACACCCACCATGCAAGCGATCCGGCTGCACCAGTACGGCGGCCCCGGGGTGCTGCGCCTGGACGAGGTGCCGGTGCCCGAGCCCGGTCCGGGTGAGGTCCTCGTCCGGGTGCACGCGGCCGGTCTCAACCCTCCCGACTGGTACGTACGCGAGGGGATGCCCGGGGTGCCCGACGAGTTCACACCGCCCTTCGCGCTGCCCCTGATCCCCGGGACCGATGTCTCCGGCACCGTGGCGGCCGTGGCCCCCGACGCCCCCGGCTTCGCGGTCGGGGACGAGGTCTGCGGGCTGCTGCGCTTCCCCGACTCCCTCCAGGGCGGCGCCTACGCCGAGTACGTCACCGCTCCGGCGGCCGACCTCGCCCGCAAGCCCTCCGGTGTCAGCCACGTCGACGCCGCCGCGCTGCCCATGTCGGGGCTGACGGCCTGGCAGTTCCTGATCGACCTCGGGCACGACCACCCCTCGCCGTTCCAGGAGGCCCGGCACCGCCCGGCGGCCCTCGGCAGCGGGACCACGGTGCTCGTCAACGGCGCCGCCGGGGGCGTGGGGCACCTCGGCCTCCAACTGGCCAAGTGGCGGGGAGCCCGCGTGGTCGCCGTGGCCTCCGGTCCCCATGAGGCCTTCCTGCGCGAGCTGGGCGCCGACGCCTTCGTCGACTACACCGCCCAGCGGCCCGAGGAGGCCGTACGGGACATGGACCTGGTCCTCGACACCGTCGGGGGCCCGCACAGCAGGCGCTTCCTGCGCACCCTCAAGCGCGGCGGATCGCTCTACCCGGTGTACTTCGGCGCGTTCGACGAGGCGGAGAACGAGCGGCTGGGGGTCACCGTGACGGGCACCCAGGTCCGCTCGAACGGCGCCCAACTCGCCGAACTGCTCGGCCTCCTGGACGCGGGCACCCTCCGCCTCGCGATCGAGGGCACCTTCCCCCTCGCGGACGCCTCGGCGGCGCACGAACGCGCCGCCCGGGGCCACCTCCGGGGCAAGCTCGTGCTGACGGTCGCCGAGGACTGACCCGGCCGCCCGGGACGCAAGGCGCCGGTCCGAGCAGGACCGACAGCCGGTCCGAGCAGGACCGACGGCCGGCCCGAGCAGGACCGACCGCCGGTCCGAGCAGGACCGACCGCCGGCCCGAGCAGGACGTACCGGCCCCGGGATCGGCGGGTCTCAGGCCCCCAGCCCCCGCGAGGCCGCGTAGATCACCAGCCCGGCGAGGGAGCCCACCACCGTGCCGTTGATGCGGATGAACTGGAGGTCGCGGCCGATGTGGGCCTCGATCTTGCGGGTGGTCTGCTCGGCGTCCCAGCCCGCGACGGTCTCGGTGATCAGGGAGGTGATCTCCCGGCGGTAGGTGGTGACCACGTAGACGGCGGCGCCCTCGACCCAGCGGTCGACCTTCGCCTGGAGCCCGGCGTCCGCCGCCATCCGGGAGCCGAGCGAGAGGAGGGCGGCGCGTACCCGCAGGCGCAGTTCGCTGCGCTCGTCCTCGGCCGCCGCGACCATCATGGCCCGTACCGAGGACCAGGCGGAGGCGATGAGGTCCTGCACCTCGTCGCGGGCCAGCACCTCGCTCTTGAGGCGTTCGACGCGGGCCCGGGTGTCCGGGTCGGCGCGCAGATCGGCGGCGAAGTCGGTGAGGAAGCGGTCCAGGGCGCCGCGGGCGGGGTGGCCCGGCATGTCGCGCATCTCGGCGAGGAAGCGCAGGAGTTCCTTGTAGACGCGCTCGCCGACCCGGCGGTCCACGAAGCGGGGCGTCCACCCGGGGGCGCCGCCCTGCACCGCGCCCATCACCGAGTCGCTGTGCACCTCCAGCCAGTCGTGGGCGCGGACGCAGATCAGGTCGACGACACGGTGGTGGCCGCCGTCGGTGACGATCCGCTCCAGCAGGTCGCCGAGGCCGGGGGCGATCTCCTGGGCGTCGGCGCGGCGGGTGATGGCCTCGCCGACGACGGCCTGCACATCGGAGTCGCGCAGCACGGCGAGGGCGCCGCGCAGGGCGGTGGCGAGCTCGGCGGTGACCCGGTCGGCGTGCTCGGGCGCGGCGAGCCAGGCGCCGAGCCTGCTGCCGATGCCGACGGCCCGCAGCCGCTGGCGCACCACCTCCTCGGAGAGGAAGTTCTCGCCGACGAACTCGCCCAGGGAGACGCCGAGTTGGTCCTTCTTCGTCGGGATGATCGCGGTGTGCGGGATGGGCAGGCCGAGCGGGTGGCGGAAGAGGGCGGTGACCGCGAACCAGTCGGCGAGCGCGCCGACCATGCCCGCCTCCGCCGCCGCGGCCGTATAGCCCGCCCAGGCACCGGCGCCCTGGTGCTCGGCCCAGGTGGCGAGGACGTAGACGACGGCGACGCCGAGCAGGAGGGCGAGGGCGAGGGCCTTCATCCGCCGTACCCCGCGGCGGCGTTCCTCGTCCGCCGCGCTGTCTGTGAATCCGCTCACAGGCGTGGTCGGCGCTCCGCCCGGGGCGGGCTCCTTCTCGGCCGTTTCATCCACTTTCGCGCGTTCCGTTCGCTGGGCAGTTCCGCAGGTCCCGCCCGCATTGTGCCCTGCCGGGGGTACGGGTGGGATCCACAGGGCGCCCGGCTGCGTCTGGTGGGAGGGGGGACGAAGGCGTCCTGATCAATGCCGCATCATGGATCCGTACCAGAACCGCGGATCCGTACCGGAGCCGCCGTCACGGGGCCCTGGGGCTCAGGCACTTCGCCCCCGCACCGCCGCCCCCGCGGGCCCGGTGCACCACCACCGCACCGGAGCACCCGCTCCCCTGCCCGAGGAGACCGCACCGCATGACCAGGCGCCACGGTTATGCCTCGCTCGCCGCCATCGTCGCCGTCGTGATCGTCGTCTCGACGGCCATCTACCTCGGCGTCTCCAGGAGCGCGGACGGCGACCGGGACACCCTGGCCGGTTCGGGCGGCGGCGCGAAGAACCCGGCCGCGCCCGCCTCCACGGCCTCCTGGGTGAGCAGTTGGTCCGCCTCGCCGGTGGGCGGCGAGCCCGGCACCGCGGTCCGCGGGCTGGCCGGCACCTCGCTGCGCAACCTCGTGCACACCAGCGTCGGCGGCTCCGGCGCCCGGGTCACCCTCTCGAACCTCTTCGGCCGCGGCCCGCTGACGATCTCGCACGCCTCGCTCGCGCTCGCCGCGGGCCCGGACTCCGCGACCGCCGCCCCCGGCACCATGCGCCGCCTCACCTTCCGCGGCAGCCCCCGGTTCGTCATCCCGGTCGGCCGCCAGGTGGTCACCGACCCGGTGCGGCTCGCCGTCCCGCACGACGCCGACGTCCTCGTCAGCACCTACTCGCCCGCCCCCGCCGGTCCGGTGACCTACCACCCGCACGCCCGGCAGACCTCCTTCGCGGCCCGCGGCGACCACACGGAGAACCCGAACGGCGCCCCGTACACCGCGCGCACCGACCACTGGCGGTACGTCACCGCGCTCGACGTGCTGACCCAGACCGCCAACGGCACCGTGGTCGTCCTCGGCGACTCGCTCACCGACGGCATCAGCTCCACCCCGGACGCCAACCACCGCTGGACCGACTTCCTCGCCGAGCGGCTGCGCACCGAGAACGGCGCCCCGCGCTACGGCGTCGTCAACCAGGGCATCAGCGGCAACCGGATCCTCACGGACGGCCTCGGGCGCCCCTCCTTCAACCCGAGCGGCCTCTCCCGCTTCGAGCGGGACGTGCTCGGCCGCAGCGGCGCCAGGGCCGTGGTCATCGTCCTCGGCGTCAACGACATCCTGCGCACCCCGCACGAGACCGACCCGGCCCGGATGGCCGAGGGCCTGCGGGAGTTGACCCGCAAGGCGCGCGAGCGCGGGCTTCGGGTGATCGGCGCGACCCTGATGCCCTTCAAGGGCCACCGCGGCTACCAGGACACCCTGGAGAACACCCGCCGGGGCCTCAACAACGAGATCCGCTCCGGCCGCGTCTTCGACACCTACGTCGACTTCGACAAGGCCGTGCGGGACCCCTACGACTGGCGGCGGCTGCGCCCCGAGTACGACAGCGGCGACCACCTGCACCTCAGCGACGAGGGCTACCAGCGGATGGCCCAGTCCTTCAACCTGGCCCAGCTGCGCAAGGGGACGGAACCGGCGCGGCTCTGACCGGACCGGCACGGCTCCGATCGGACCGGCACGGCTGAGACCGGACCGGCCCCGACCCGCACGGCTGCGGACGCGCTGTCCGGACCGCCCGGGCACGCGGGCACGCGAAACACCCCGACGAGCGGGCACGCGGAACAAGCGGATGAGCGGAGACGCGGAGCGGAGGACGACGGCGTGAGCAGGCTGCACGTACAGGAGTGGGGGCGGGGCGAGCGGGTGACCGTGCTCGTCCACGGGATGACGACGGACGCGGGCTCGTGGTGGCGGGTCGGTCCCGAACTGGCCGAGCGGGGCTACCGGGTGCTCGCCCCCGACCTGCCGGGGCACGGCGACAGCCCCCGCGGCGCGTACACCCTGCGCGCGATGGGCGAGGCGCTGGCCGCGTCGGTCCCCCGGGGGCCGGAGCTCGCCATCGGCCACTCGCTGGGCGGCACCGTGCTCGCCTACGCGGTGGATCGCCTCCGGCCCGCCCGTGCCGTCTACGAGGACCCGCCGTGGGGCGCGCCGCCCGGCCCCGAGGTGGCCGCCTTCCTCGACTCCCAGCGCGGCTGGACCCGGGAGCGGCTGGCCGCCTTCCACCCGGGGTGGCCGGAGCAGGCGGTCCGGGAGAAGCACCGGGGGCTGTCCCGCTGGGACCCGGCGACCGTGGAGGTGGCCCGGGAGTACCCGGGGCGGCGGACGGCACCGCCGCCCGGCCCCTCGCTCGTACTGGCCGGTGACCGGCAGCCGATGATCGACGAGGCGCTCGCCGGACAGCTGCGTACCGAGGGTTATGAGGTACGAGTGGTGGCCGGGGCGGGCCACAACATCCACAACGACGACGTGGACGGTTTCCTCGCCGCGCTCGACGGGTGGTTGTAGAGCCCCCGACCGGGTGGTTGCCGGGTCCCGGACCGGCCCCTGCTCTCCTCAGCCGTCCCGGCGGCGGTCGCGCCGGTCCCCGCGGTCCTTGTCCAGGTCGGCTCGGCGGTCCGTACGGTCCTTCTCCAAGTCGGCGCGGCGGCCCTCCAGTTGGGGATGGCGGTCGTCGGGCCGGGCGTGGCGGTCGTCCAGTTCGGCGCGGCGGGCCTCGCGGCGGTCCAGGCGCTCGGCGCGGCGCTCCTCGCGCAGCCGGAGCTTCTCGGCGCGGCGGAGCTTGCGTTCCACGCCGACGCCGCCCATCAGGGAGAAGCCGGTGACCGTGACCTGCGGGGAGCCCGGGGTGCCCTGGCCCCCGGCGGCGTCGCCGAAGCCGCCCATGATGCCGATTCCCGTGACGCGTACGGTCAGTTCGGGCGGGACGGTCACATGGACGCCGCCCATGACCGTGAAGCAGCGGATGACCGCCTCGTCCGCCTCGAAGTCGGCCTCGCGCAGGTCGATCTCGCCGCCGCCCCAGACGGCGAAGGCGGTGAACACCCGGGGCACCGTCCACCGGCCCTTGCGGCTGAAACCGCTCCAGAAGGCGAAGGCGCCCTTGGAGGTGGGCGCGCCGCCGATCCGGTCGGGCCAGTGCACCTCCCCGTCCGGGCGCTCGGCTCCGGCACCCGGCGCCTTGGCGGGCGCGACCGCCCCGGCGCCCGGCAGATCGCGGGTCAGCGGGGCCAACTCCCCGTAGGTGCGCGCCCGGTAGACCGCGTCGAGGCGTTCGTCGAACTCCTCCATGTCGAGCCGCCCCTCGGCGACCGCCTCCCGCAGGATCTCGGCGACCCGGTCGCGGTCGGCGTCGGAGGCACGCAGTTCGGGGAGGTCGTCGCTCATGGGGGGCAGCCTACGAGGTCGCCCTGCCCGCGTACATCCGGGCGATGACGGCCTCGATGTCGGGCTCGCGCACCGAGAGGTCGAGCAGCGGGTAGCGGGCGGCCACCTCGGCGACCAGCGGGGCCGCGGACTGCGCGGCCGGGAAGGCGAGCCACTGGCGCGGGCCCTCGGTGCGCACCACCCGTGCCGAGGCGATCTGGAGCGGCGGGAGTTCGCGCTCCAGGTCGACGACGAGCATCCGCTCGCTCTCCCCCGCCTCGTGCAGACCGGCGAGCGCCCCGTCGTACATCAGGCGGCCGTGGTCGATGACCATCACCCGGTGGCAGAGCTGCTCGATGTCGGTGAGGTCGTGGGTGGTGAGCAGGACCGTGGTGCCGCGTGCGGTGTTGAGGTCCTTCAGGAAGGCGCGTACCCGGGCCTTGGAGAGCACGTCGAGGCCGATGGTGGGCTCGTCCAGGTAGAGGATCTCCGGGTCGTGCAGCAGGGCCGCGGCGATGTCCCCGCGCATCCGCTGGCCGAGCGAGAGCTGCCGGACGGGGGTGTCAAGAAGGGCGCCCAGTTCGAGGAGTTCGACGCAGCGGTCGAGGTTCTCCCGGTAGCGCGCGTCCGGGATGCGGTACATCCGGTGCATCAGGCGGTACGAGTCGAGCAGCGGCAGGTCCCACCAGAGGGTGGTGCGCTGGCCGAAGACGACGCCGATGCGGCGGGCCAGGCGGGTGCGCTCCCGGGCCGGGTCGATACCGGCGACGCGCAGCCGCCCGCCGCTCGGGGTGAGGATGCCGGTCAGCATCTTGATGGTGGTGGACTTGCCCGCGCCGTTCGGGCCGATGTAGCCGACCATCTCCCCGCGCGCGACCTCGAAGCTGAGCGAGTCGACCGCCCGTACCTCCTGCTTCTCCCGCCGCAGCCGCCGCCCGTTCCTGCGCCGCACCTCGAAGACCTTCTCCACGCCGTCGAGCCGGATGAGGGCGGGGGCGGCGGCGGGGGCGGCGCTCGGTGCCGGGTCGGTGGCGGGTGGCGGGGCGGCCTGGGGCCCGTGCGCGGCTTCGGCGGTCATCTGGTTCTCAACTCCCGGTACTGCGGTACGAGGCAAGGCCCGCGCGCCAGGCGAGTCCCGCCGGCGCGCAGCAGGCGAGGGCGACGAGCGGCGGGGTGAAGGCGAGCCAGCCGGGCAGCCCGAGGGGGTAGTCCCGGCCGAGGATGTACAGCGCGGGCAGCCAGCTCACGAAGGCGAGCGGCACCACGCAGGTCACCGAGCGCAGCAGGTCCTTGCCGAAGACGGTCGGCGGGTACTGGAGCAGGGTGACCCCGCCGTAGGTGAAGGAGTTCTGCACCTCGGCGGCGTCCTGCGCGAGGAACTGGAAGGCCGCCCCGCAGACGAACACCGCCCCGAAGATGACCGCCCCGCTCAGCAGCATCAGCGGCACCATGAGCACCTTCAGCGGGGACCAGTCCACGTCCAGGACCCAGAGGGCGTAGCCGAGGATCAGCAGTCCCTGGGTGATCCGGCCGAGCCGCCGCAGCGCGAAGCGGTCGGCGGCCACCTGGGCGAGCACCGGCACCGGCCGCACCAGCAGGGTGTCCAGGGTGCCGTCGCGCACCCGGCGCCCGAGCCGGTCCATGGAGCCGAGCAGCAGGTCCGCGATGCCGAAGGCGGTCCCGGCGCTGCCGTAGAGCAGGGCCACCTCGGGCAGTTGGTAGCCGCCGAGCCGGTCGACCTGCGAGAACATCAGCAGGATGGCGACGAAGTCGAGGGCGGTCGCGGCGAAGTTGCCGAAGAGGGTCATCGCGAAGGAGGCCCGGTAGGCCATGGTGGAGCGGATCCACATCGCGCAGATCAGGCCGTAGGCGCGCAGGCCCTGGAGCAGCCGGGCGCCCCGACCGGACTCCCCCGCGGACTCGCCGAAGTCCAGGGGCTCCCCGGGCTCAAGGGACCCGGCGGACGCGGCAGACCCAGCGGACGCGGCGGACCCCGCGTACTCGACGGACTCAGCCACCCTGCACCACCACCCGCCGCGTCGCCACCGTCTGGAGCAGCCGCCCCAGGGTGAGCAGGGCCGCCGCCCAGCCGAGCTGGAAGGCGTAGCCGGAGAGCAGGGCGGCGCCGGTGCGTTCGCCGAGCAGGACGTCCGCGGGCAGCTGCATCAGCGAGGCCCAGGGCAGCAGCCGGGCGATCTCGCCGAGCAGTCCGGGGAACACGTTCAGCGGAAGCAGCATGCCGGAGAAGAAGATGCCCGTCAGCCAGGCCATCTGGGCGACCCCGGCGCCGTCCATCAGCCAGAAGGCGGAGAGCGCCACCAGGAACCGGATCGCGAAGCTCACCAGGAGCCCGAGCAGCGCCGCGCCCAGGAAGGCCAGCCAGCGCAGCGGATCCGCCGGGAGCGCCAGGTCGAAGACGAGGGCGCCGAAGAGCATCGGCACCAGGCCCCGGGCGAGCAGGTGGAACAGGCCCCGGCCCAGGTCCCCGGCCAGCCACCACAGTTGGAGGTCGGCGGGCCGGTACAGGTCGATCGCCACGTCCCCGCTGCGGATCCGCTCGATCAGCTCGTCCTCGAAGCCGCCGCCGAGCACCGCCATCACCATGTGCAGCGACTGGCCCAGCCAGACGTACGTCAGGGCCTGCGCCTGGTCGTAGCCGCCGAGGCCGGGGCGCTGGTCCCAGAGGGCGAGATAGGTGTAGGCGAGGATCAGGCCGAAGACGGTGTTGGTGAACACCCCCGCCGCCGTCGCCGTCCGATAGGTCGCATGCCGCCGGAAGCTCCCGCGCGCCACCGCGCCGTAGAGCCGGACCGACCCTGTCACCACGCCCCCTCACCCCGCCGCCACCGGCCGTTCGGCACCAAAGCGCCCGAGCCTAGCCCCGCCCCTCCCCGGCCGCCACGTGTTTTTTCCCGGGAGCGCCCGAGCGGCGCCCTCCGGAACGCGGGCCGGGAGCCGCGGTGCGAGAGTGTCCCCAGAGGTGCGTAAGAGACATACAGCGCAGAACCGGCAATCGGGAGTTCAGTGCGACATGGGCGACGACGAGCCGCAGCACCGCGAGAGGCGCGAGACGACGGGGGCACCGGGCGGGGCACCGGGGGACGCGCCGGGCTGGACCCCCCGCACCGCCGCGGACGACGGGGCCGGACCCGGGAGACCGGCCGCGGGCCGCGGCCGAAGGACCCGTACCGGCTGGCGGCGCTTCCTGCCCAGCCTGCGCCTCGTCCTCGGCGGCTTCATCGGCGTGATCCTGCTCGGCGTCGCGGGCTTCCTGACCGGCTACCTCACGGTCGACATCCCGGACGCCAACGCCAACGCCACCGCCGAGAGCAATGTCTACCTCTACGCCGACGGCAGCCAGCTCGCCCGCGACGGCGACGTCAACCGCGAGAACATCCCGCTCGGCCAGGTACCCGAGCACGTCCAGCACAGCGTGCTCGCCGCCGAGGACCGCGACTTCTACGAGGAGTCGGCGGTCGACCCCCAGGCGATGGTGCGCGCGGCCTGGAACACCGCCACCGGCAAGGGCCGCCAGTCCGGCTCCACCATCACCCAGCAGTACGTGAAGAACTACTACCTGGGCCAGGAGCAGACCGTCACCCGCAAGTTCAAGGAGTTCTTCATCTCCATCAAGCTCGACCGGGAGCAGAGCAAGCAGGAGATCCTCCAGGGCTATCTGAACACCAGCTTCTTCGGCCGCAATGCCTACGGCATCCAGGCCGCCGCCCAGGCCTACTACGGCGTCGACGCCGCCCATCTGACCACCGCCCAGGGCGCCTACCTCGCCTCCCTGCTGAACGCCCCCAGCGTCTACGACGTCGTCGCGCACCCGGAGAACACCCGCCGCGCGGTGGCCCGCTGGAACTACGTGCTCGACGGCATGGTCCAGCAGAAGTGGCTCAGCCGCACCGAGCGCGCCGGGCTCACCTTCCCGGTGCCGCACCGGGCGAAGAACACCATCGGCACCGGGATGGCGGGCCAGCGCGGCTACATCGTGCGGGCGGTCAAGGAGTACCTGCAGAGCAACGGCATCATCGGCGAGAAGGAGCTGGCCACCGGCGGCCACCGGATCACCACCACGCTCCAGCGGGGCAAGCAGAACGCCCTCACCGAGGCCGTCGACGAGCAGCTGCTCTCGCTGCGCGACAGCGACCGGCCCGAGGACCGCAACGTCCGCGCGGGCGGCGTCGCCCTCGACCCCGCCGACGGCGATGTGGTGGCGATGTACGGCGGGGTCGACTACACGAAGCAGTACGTCAACAACGCCACCCGGCGCGACTACCAGGTCGGCTCCTCCTTCAAGCCCTTCGTCTTCACCGCGGCCGTCGAGCACCGCTCGCGCACCCAGGACGGCCGCCGGATCGGCCCGCACACCAAGTACGACGGCACCAGCTCGCGCACCGTCCAGGGCTGGAGCGGCGAGCGCTACGCGCCCGAGAACGAGGACAAGAAGTCCTACGGACAGCTCTCCGTGAAGCAGGCCACCGACAAGTCCGTCAACGCCGTCTACGCGCAGATGGCCGCCGACGTCGGGCCGCAGAAGGTCCTCGACACCGCCGTCGCGCTCGGCATCCCGCGCACCACCCCCGACCTCACGGCCTCGCCCTCCCTCGCGCTCGGCACCGCCACCGCGAGCCCGCTCGACCTCGCCCAGGCCTACGCGACCCTCGCCGACCACGGC
This sequence comes from Streptomyces sp. SCSIO ZS0520, assembly GCF_025643355.1. Classification (NCBI taxonomy): domain Bacteria; kingdom Bacillati; phylum Actinomycetota; class Actinomycetes; order Kitasatosporales; family Streptomycetaceae; genus Streptomyces; species Streptomyces sp. SCSIO ZS0520. Next base: position 2,751,235 of record NZ_CP092644.1, read on the forward strand.
GAGCACCACCCGTACACCCTGGTCACCAAGGTCGCCAAGAAGGGCGAGAAGACCCGCGAACCGGCCCGGCACGCGTCCCGGCAGGCGGTCAGCCGGGCCTCCGCCGACACCACCACCGCGGTGCTGCGCGGCGTCGTCGAGGGCGGCACCGGCACCGCGGCGCAGAGCGCGGGCCGCCCCGCCGCGGGCAAGACCGGCACCGCGGAGGAGGACACCGCGGCCTGGTTCGCCGGGTACACCCCCGACCTGGCCACCGTGATCACCGTCATGGGCCAGAACCCCGTCTCGGGCTCGCACACCCCGCTGTACGGGGCGCTGGGCCAGGCCCGGATCAACGGCGGCGGCTACCCGGCCGCCATCTGGGGCCAGTTCACCGAGGCCGCCCTCGAAGGCCGCCCCGCCAAGGCCTTCGACCTGCGCCTGGCCCCGGGCGCCACCAAGCCCGACCCCTCGGACTCCGGGAGCGCCTCCGCCTCCCCCAGCGAGGAGGGCGAGGAGAACGGCCGCGAGGACGGGTACGGCGACGGCGAGGAGCCGGAGGAGGGCACCCGGGAGCCCGGCACCGAGGACCCCGGCACGGACGACCCCGGCACGGACGACCCCGGCACCGCGGAACCCAGCCAGGAGTACGGCGAACCGCGGGACGAGGCCGGCAGCGGCGAGCGGCCGTCACCCGAGAGCCCGGCGGGCGGCTCCGAGCCCTTCTGGCGCCCGGAGCGGCTGCGCTGACGACCGGGCGGGCCCGGGCACGGCGACGGGGCCGGTGAGCAACTCACCGGCCCCGTATGCCACTTGGGCCGTGGCGGCCACGCTCGCGGTCCGCCTCCGGACCCCGGGAGGAGGCGCCTTCAGGAACGCCGTACGGCTCCCTCTGGGACCCCGCGGCTCACAGACAGGGCCCCGTACGGCTCACAGATAGAGCCCCGTCGAGTCCTGGGAGCCCTCGAAGCGGTCGGCGGCCACCGCGTGCAGGTCGCGCTCGCGCATCAGCACATAGCCGACCCCGCGCACCTCGACCTCGGCGCGGTCCTCCGGGTCGAAGAGCACCCGGTCCCCGGCCTCCACGGTGCGGACGTTCTGCCCGACGGCGACGACCTCGGCCCAGGCGAGGCGCCGGCCCACCGCCGCGGTGGCGGGGATCAGGATGCCGCCGCCGGAGCGCCGCTCGCCCTCGGCGGTGTCCTGCCGCACGAGCACGCGGTCGTGCAGCATCCGGATGGGGAGTTTGTCGTCCTGGCTCTTCTCGCTCACGCCCCGCAACCTACCTGTCCGGACCCCGCCGGGACCGCGCGGGTCAACGCCTGCCGCGGCGCACGACGACCAGCGAGGTCAGCCCGACCACGACCACCGCCGCCGGGATCACCCGCTCCAGGCGCGGGGCGCCCTCCTCCGAGACGAACTGGCCGCGCACCGAGGACACCACGCGGTTCGCGGTCACGTACGCGCGGCCGAGGGTGTGGTCGACGCGGGCCGCGAACGAGGCCTTGGCGTCGCCGATGATGGTCTTCGGGTGCACTCGCACACCGATCTCGTCGAGCGTCTCGGCGAGCGTCACCCGACGCTGCTCGATGTCCGCCTCGATCTGCGTGGGAGTCCTGGCGTCCGACACCGGGCTGCCTCCGTGGTCGTTGTCCGAAAGTTCTCTTCCCAACAGTCTGTCAGCTCCACCGCCGCCGCACCCCACGGCACCCCTGAATGCCCGGCGTACCCTCGACGCGTAACCAGCCCCGGGGACCTGAAACCCCGCTTCGCGAGGAGTACGACCCATGAGCGAGCGCCTCACCACCGGCGACACCGCCCCGGCCTTCACCCTGCCCGACGCCGACGGCAAGAGCGTGTCCCTGGCCGACCACCGGGGCCGCAAGACGATCGTGTACTTCTACCCGGCCGCCCTCACCCCCGGCTGCACCAAGCAGGCCTGCGACTTCACCGACAACCTCGAACTCCTCGCGGAATCCGGCTACGACGTCCTCGGCATCTCCCCCGACAAGCCGGAGAAGCTCGCGAAATTCCGCGAGAAGGAGAACCTGAAAGTCACCCTGCTGGCCGACCCCGACAAGTCCGTGCTCACCGCCTACGGCGCCTTCGGCGAGAAGAAGCTGTACGGGAAGACGGTCACCGGAGTCATCCGTTCCACCGTGGTCGTGGACGAGGACGGAAAGGTCGAGCGCGCCCTCTACAACGTCCGCGCGACCGGCCATGTGGCGAAAATCCTCAAGGACCTCGGCATCGCCGCCGACTGAGCCCGCCGCGCCGATGGACCGTAGAACCCCCAGGCCGGGCCGGTGACATGCCGGACCGCCGCAGCACCGAGGGCCTCCGCGGGAGCGGGGGCCCTCGGCCGTCCAGGGGAATCCGCGCCGCCCGCCCCTCGTTTGCGTCCGCCTGAGCGCGGAAGAAGACTGCCCTGGAACCCCGGCGGCGGACGAAGGGATTCATCGATGGCGGTCAACGGTCTGGAAGAAGCAGGCGATCCGGCGGCGCTCAAGCGCCACCGCACCCTCTTCCGCGCCGTCAAACGCCGCCGGAACCCGCCGCTGCGCCGCACCGACATCACCGTCACCGACGAGGCCGCCGTCAAGCGCGCCGTGAAGGCCGCCGCGCTCGGCAATGCCATGGAGTGGTTCGACTTCGGCATCTACAGCTATCTCGCGGTCACCATCGGGCACGTCTTCTTTCCCAGCGGAAACGACACGGCACAGCTCATCTCCTCGTTCGCCACCTTCGCCGTCAGCTTCCTGGTGCGGCCGCTCGGCGGAATGTTCTTCGGGCCCATGGGCGACAAGATCGGCCGCAAGAAGGTGCTCGCCCTCACGATGATCCTGATGGCGATCGGCACCTTCGCCATCGGCCTCATTCCGTCGTACGCGACCATCGGATTCTGGGCCCCGGCGCTGCTCATCCTCTTCCGCCTGATCCAGGGTTTCTCCACCGGCGGCGAATACGGCGGCGCCTCCACCTTCATCGCCGAATACGCCCCCGACAAGCGCCGCGGATTCTTCGGCAGCTTCCTCGAATTCGGCACCCTCGCCGGATACATCGGCGCCGCCGGCCTGGTCACGATCCTCACCGCCCTGCTCGGCGACGGCGGCATGGAGTCCTGGGGCTGGCGGGTGCCCTTCCTGGTCGCCGGTCCGCTCGGCCTGGTCGGGCTCTATCTGCGGCTGCGGCTGGACGAGACCCCGGCCTTCCAGAAGCTGGAGGACGAGTCCACGCACAGCGCCTCGGAGGCCGCGCACGTCGAGACCACCGCCAAGGGCGACCTCGCCAAGATCTTCCGCGACCACTGGCCGACGCTGGTGCTCTGCGTCTGCCTGGTCGGCGCGTACAACGTCACCAACTACACGCTGCTCTCGTACATGCCGACCTATCTCACCGACGAACTCGACTACGACGAGAGCCACGGGCTGCTGCTGCTCATCGGCACCATGGCGGTGCTGCTCCTGGTCATCAACCAGGTCGGCAGGCTCTCCGACCGGATCGGCCGCAAGCCGCTGCTGATGGCCGGGATGCTCGGCTTCCTCGTGCTGTCGGCCCCGGCCTTCCTGCTGCTGCACCAGGGCAGCGTGCTCGCCGTCTCGGGCGGGATGCTGCTGCTCGGCTTCAGCCTGGTCTGCCTGCTCGGCACCATGTCCGCGGCGCTGCCCGCCCTCTTCCCCACCGACGTCCGCTACGGCTCGCTCTCCGTCGGCTACAACCTCTCCGCCTCCCTCTTCGGCGGCACCACACCCCTGGTCGTCACGGCCCTGATCAGCGTCACCGGCACCGACATGATGCCCGCGTACTACGCCATGGCCGCCGCCCTGGTCGGGGTGGCCTCGGTCGCCGCCATGAAGGAGACCGCCCGCCGGCCGCTGGCCGGTTCGCCGCCCGCGGTGGCCACCGACGAGGAGGCCGCCGCGCTGGTGGAGTCGAAGGCGCCGGTGCCGCGGTTCTGAGGCCGGGCAACGCGGTGGAGTGCCGGGGGCCCGGGCCAGTACGATGTCCCGGCGACTGGCGGCGGTGGCGCAGTCGGCGACGCAGCAGGTTTAGGTCCTGTGGCCCCCAGGGGCTTGAGGGTTCGAATCCCTTCCGCCGCACCGTGAGGGGTCCGTGTTCCGCGCCGCGGGACACGGACCCCTGTGCGTACGCCCCGCGTCTGCGGGCCGGGCTCTCAGGCGCCGACCAGCTCCCGTACCACCGGCACCAGAGCGCGGAAGGCCTTGCCGCGGTGGCTGATCGCGTTCTTCTCCTCGGGGCTCAGCTCGGCACAGGTGCGGCTCTCGCCCTCGGGCTGGAGGACGGGGTCGTAGCCGAAGCCGCCGGTGCCGTGCGGGGAGCGGCGCAGGGTGCCGGTCAGGCGGCCCTCGACCACCCGCTCGGTGCCGTCCGGCAGGGCGAGGGCGGCGGCGCAGGCGAAGTGGGCGCCGCGGTGCGGCATGTCGATGTCGGAGAGCTGGGCGAGCAGGAGCTCCAGGTTGGCCCGGTCGTCGCCGTGCCGCCCCGCCCAGCGGGCGGAGAAGATGCCGGGGGCGCCGCCGAGGACGTCGACGCAGAGCCCGGAGTCGTCGGCGACGGCGGGCAGCCCGGTCGCGCGGGCGAGGGCGTGCGCCTTGAGCAGAGCGTTCTCGGCGAAGGTGACGCCGGTCTCCTTGACGTCGGGGATGTCCGGGTAGTCCTCGGCGCCGAGGAGTTCGTGCGGGAGTCCGGCGGCGGCGAGGATCGCCCTCAGCTCGGTGATCTTTCCGGCGTTGCGGGTGGCAAGGATCAGGCGGGTCATGCGCCCAGTATCGCGGGCGGCCCGGGTGCTCCCCCACCCGAGCCGGGCCCGGGCGGGTTCAGGGGGTGCAGACCTTGGTCAGCTCGCCCGCGGCGTCCGTGACGGGGCTGATGTCCGGGGTCTCGTCGCCGTTCTTCAGCGCCGTACGGACGTTGGTGACCGCCCGGTCGAGGTCGTCGACGGCCTTGTTGACGTCGGTGTTGTCGGTCTTGTCGCCGATCTCGTCGAGGTTCTTGTCGATGTCGTCGAGGGCCTCGTCCGCCTGGGCGGGGTTGTCGGAGGCGTTCTCGACGGCCTGTTGGAGCGCGGTGACGCTGTCGGCGATGGCATCGGCGGTCTGCACGCAGTCCAGCGCCTTGTCGAGGGCGCTGCAGCCGACGGCGGCGGGGGCGAGCAGTGCCACGCTCGCGAGAACTGCGGCGGCGGTGATGGTGCGGCGGCGCGTGGCCATGTCGGCGGTCCCTCCCGAGAGTCATGGTGCGGGCGCTTCGCCGGAGCGTCGCGCCCGCACCAGTAGAAACGCGGAGGGGTGCTTCTTGGTTGCTTCTTTACCGTTTGCGCATACGGGTGTGACGGCTCTCTCACCGAGGGCCCGCCCGGCGGCGGCGCGCGCGGGGCGCGTTTGCCCAAGTGGGCGGCGTGCCCGGGGTGTTGGGTGACCCGGCCCGCCCCGCCGGAGGGTTCAGCCCGCGGTCTGCTCCAGTGCCGCCTGCTGGAGGGCGGCGAGTTCGCCGCAGCCGGTGACGGCGAGGTCGAGGAGGGCGTCCAGCTCCTCGCGGGCGAAGGGCTCGGCCTCGGCGGTGCCCTGGACCTCGACGAAGCGGCCGTCGCCGGTGCAGACCACGTTCATGTCGGTCTCGGCGCGCACGTCCTCCTCGTAGCAGAGGTCGAGCAGCGGCACCTGGCCGACGATGCCGACGCTGACCGCGCTCACGGTCCCGGTCAGCGGCTTGCGGCCGGGCTTGACGAGCTTCCTGCCCTGGGCCCAGGTGAGGGCGTCGGCGAGGGCGACATAGGCGCCGGTGATGGCGGCGGTGCGGGTGCCGCCGTCGGCCTGGAGGACGTCGCAGTCGAGGACCACGGTGTTCTCGCCGAGCGCCTTGTAGTCGATGACCGCGCGCAGCGAACGCCCGATGAGGCGGCTGATCTCATGGGTGCGCCCGCCGATCTTGCCGCGCACCGACTCGCGGTCGCCCCGGGTGTTGGTGGCCCGCGGCAGCATGGCGTACTCGGCGGTGACCCACCCCTCCCCGCTGCCCTTGCGCCAGCGCGGGACGCCCTCGGTGACGGAGGCGTTGCACAGGACTCTGGTGTCGCCGAAGGAGACGAGGACGGAGCCCTCGGCATGCTTGCTCCAGCCGCGCTGGAGGGTGACGGGACGCAGCTGTGCGGGGGTTCGGCCGTCGATTCGAGACATGGTGGTGAGCCTAGCCCGCCGGGCAGAGGCCCCCGTACGCCGCCCTGGCGGCCCGGGGCCGGGTGCCCGCCGCGCGGCCCGGTGCGAGGGCCGCGCGGCCGGGGCTCACATCATGTCCTCGATCTCGTGCACGACGGGGTCGGCGTCGCTGCCGATGACGACCTGCACGGCGCTGCCCATCTTGACGACCCCGTGGGCGCCGGCCGCCTTGAGCGCGGCCTCGTCGACGTTGTCCTGGTTCTCGACCTCGGTGCGCAGGCGCGTCACGCAGCCCTCGACCTCGATGATGTTCTCGACTCCGCCCAGTCCGGCGACGATCTTCTCTGCCTTGGTGGCCATGGTGCGCTCCGGGGGTTTCGGTGGCCCGCGCCCACGCGGTCCGTTTTGTCACGGTAACCCACGGTCCGCCGATCTTCACGGGCGGTGCCCCGGCCCCCGGCCTCGGCCCGCCCGGCACCGGCGAAGGCCCTGCGCGCGGTGCGGACGCGGGGCCTTCGGGGGGCGGGGGCGCGGTGCTCGCGCGGGCTCAGATCTCGTACGTGGCGCGGGGCGCGGCGAGTTCGACCGGGCCCTCGAAGACCTCGCGGGCGTCGGCGAGGTTGGTCCGGGCGTCGGTCCACGGCGGGATGTGGGTCAGCACCAGGCGGCCCACGCCCGCGCGCCGGGCGCTCTCGCCCGCCTCGCGGCCGTTGAGGTGCAGGTCGGGGACGTCCTCCTTGCCGTGCGTGAAGGCGGCTTCGCACAGGAAGAGGTCGCTGCCCTCGGCGAGGGCGTCGAGTTCGGGGGCCACCCCGGTGTCGCCGGAGTAGGTGAGGGAGCGGCCGCCGTGTTCGAGGCGGATGGCGTAGGCCTCGACGGGGTGGCGCACCCGCTCGGTGCGTACCGCGAAGGGGCCGATCTCGAAGGCGGCCGGCTTGACGGTGTGGAAGTCGAAGACCTCGCTCATCGAGGAGGCGCTCGGGGTGTCGGCGTAGGCGGTGGTCAGGCGCTGCTCGGTGCCCTCGGGGCCGTAGACGGGCAGGGCGGGGCAGCGGCCGCCGTCGTGCCGGTAGTAGCGGGCGACGAAGTAGCCCAGCATGTCGATGCAGTGGTCGGCGTGCAGATGGCTGAGGAAGATCGCGTCGAGGTCGTAGAGACCGCAGTGGCGCTGCAGCTCGCCGAGGGCACCGTTGCCCAGGTCGAGGAGCAGCCGGAAGCCGTCGGCCTCGACGAGGTAGCTCGAACAGGCCGATTCCGCGGACGGGAACGACCCCGAGCAGCCGACGACGGTGAGCTTCATGGGAGCTGGAACCTCCGCGCTGGCAGGGGACGGGGGGCGTACGGGTCCGTCGAGGGTAAGGCGCGGAACTGGGGGCCGCTCCTTCGCGGCGGGTCGTTGTGGGAGAACTCACCTGCGCTGTCACCGGTTCGGATGGCCCCGGGCAGAGGTGTACGGAAAAGCCCGCGGCGGCAGGTGTGCGGGGCGCCCGGGAGGGGGAAAGGGGCGAGGGCGCACCCCCGGTGTGCGGGGTGCGCCCTCGGTGCGTGGCGGGTGCGGTCGGGGCGGCGGGCCGGACCGTACGCGGCGGCTCGGGTCCGCGGTCCGCCCCTCCCGCGGCCGGTCCGGGTGGCTCAGGCCCAGAGCTGGCCCTGAAGGGTCTCGATGGCCTCTTCGGTGGTGGCGGCGGTGTAGACGCCGGTGGAGAGGTACTTCCAGCCGCCGTCCGCGACGACGAAGACGATGTCGGCCTCCTCGCCCGCGTCCAGCGCCTTCTTCCCGACGCCGAGCGCGGCGTGCAGGGCGGCCCCGGTGGAGACGCCCGCGAAGATGCCCTCCTCGCGCAGGAGTTCACGGGTACGGGTGACGGCGTCGGCGGAGCCCACCGAGTAGCGGGAGGTGAGCACGGAGGCCTCGTACAGCTCGGGGACGAAGCCCTCGTCGAGGTTGCGCAGCCCGTAGACCAGGTCGTCGTAGCGCGGCTCGGCGGCGACGATCTTCACCTCGGGCTTGTTGGCGCGCAGATAGCGGCCGACGCCCATCAGGGTGCCGGTGGTGCCGAGGCCCGCGACGAAGTGGGTGACCGAGGGCAGGTCGGCGAGGATCTCGGGGCCGGTGGTGGCGAAGTGGGCGCCCGCGTTGTCCGGGTTGCCGTACTGGTAGAGCATCACCCAGTCCGGGTGCTCGGCGGAGAGCTCCTTGGCGACCCGCACGGCCGTGTTGGAGCCGCCCGCGGCGGGGCTGGAGATGATCTCGGCGCCCCACATGGCGAGCAGTTCACGCCGCTCCGAGGAGGTGTTCTCGGGCAGTACGCAGACGATGCGGTAGCCCTTGAGCCGGGCGGCCATGGCCAGCGAGATGCCGGTGTTGCCGCTGGTGGGTTCGAGGATGGTGCAGCCCGGGGTGAGCCGCCCGTCCTTCTCCGCCTGCTCGATCATGTGCAGGGCGGGCCGGTCCTTGACGGAGCCGGTGGGATTGCGGTCCTCCAGCTTGGCCCAGATGCGGACGGATTCGGCGGGCGAGAGCCGCGGCAGGCGCACCAGGGGGGTGTTGCCCACCGCGGCGAGGGGGCTGTCGTAGCGCATCCGGGATCAGCGGCTTCCGCCGGCGACGGCCGGGAGGATGGTGACGTTGTCGCCGTCGCTCAGCTTGGTGTCGATGCCGTCGAGGAAGCGCACGTCCTCGTCGTTGAGGTAGACGTTCACGAAGCGGCGCAGCTGCTCGCCGTCGACGACCCGCTCGCGGATGCCGGTGTGGCGCGAGTCCAGGTCGGCGAGGAGTTCGGCGAGGGTGCCCCCGTTGCCTTCGACCGCCTTCTGGCCGTCGGTGTAGGTACGGAGGATGGTCGGGATGCGGACCTCGATGGCCATGGTGGTGGGCTCCTTCGGGAGGGCAGATCGGGGAGGGGCGCGGGGCCCCGGGGGCCCCTCGGCGCGGGGGCTTGCGCCGCGGGCCCATGGCCGGGCGGCGGCAGGTGTCAGTGCTGACAGATGGCGCTGGCGAGCCTGCACAGGTCGACGTGCAGCCGCGCCGCTCCGCAGCCGAAGGCCCCGAGCAGGCCGGAGGCGGAGCGCGCGCGAGCGGACGCGGCGAGCGGGGCGCCCGGCGTCGTCGTTTCGCTCACGTCGTGGAGAACCATGGGGGCATCGTAGCGATTCCCGGTCCGGGTTCCGGAATGGCGTCTCGTATCCTGGACGGATTCTGTTCGTCAGACGGGACCGGGCAGATAGGTGACCGTGGGCGAGCCGGTCCGCGGGTGCACGCTCACCTCGGCGCGCACCCCGTAGACCGCCGCGAGCAGCTCGGCGGTGAGGACCTCGGCGGGGCGGGCCTCCACCGCGGCCACCGAGACCCACGCGATCCGTTTCCGCCAGTACCACCTGGAGGACAGGGGCCGGGTCCGCACCCGCAAGGTCTGCGAGATCGAGGACCGCAAGGTCGGCAAAGGCTGTCAGCTCACCGCGGACGAAGTCGTACCCGTCTCCGACAAGGAACTGCGGGCGATTCCCCTGCCGACGGCGAAGGAAGAAGGCGTCCTACAAAAGCCTCGGCGCAGCGCCTGGCCCCGGCGGGCCCGCTGCGTGGCTGCCTGTTCGCCGATCGGGGGACGGTTCGCCTGGCTTGTTTGAGGGGGTGGGGGCTCTGCCGAGTGAGGCCGCTCACCTTCGACGCCCGGCCATCGGGGGATGAAGCCGCCTGCAGCTTCTCTTTCCTGGCCCGGCCGCCCTGTTTGAGGTATCTGCGGACGATGGCATCTTGACCGCTGCGAGGACGGAAGTAGACGCGTTGCTGTGCTGCCTCAATCTGAAGCCGGTTGAGCAAGTCAACCGTCTCCTCGGATACGGTGCTCAGACCGTTGCGGGGGGTCCTACCGACCAAGAGATGCCTGGGACCGAAAGGCAACACAATGGCGGTGGAGTCACCGATCGCAACGTTGAAGGCGATTCTGGTTCCGCTCTGCTGAATCGCCAGGGCCGGGGTGTCGCCCAGGAGAAACTCCCCTGCAGCGGGCACCAGAATCTCCAGTCCAGCATCGCTGATCATCTCCTTCGCCTTGGCGAACGTGATCTCGATCCGCGCCCGGAAGTCCGCACCGTTCTCGAAGTTCGCCATGTGCGGGCTCAAGATCTCGTCTGCCGCCGTGGCCGCCGTGGCCAGACCCTGCGGTCCAGAGAGGTGAAGTCCGCTGCGTTGCAGTACTGCGCGGCGCAGCAGGTCGGACCTTTCTGTAAGTAGGGCGGTGCGGTGCTCGGTGTAGACCTTGGTGAAGATGCGCTCGTGGATGTTGCGGTAGTTCAGGGAGCGGACCAGGTGCAGGGCGACGAGATCCTTGAGGGTCTGCACGTGCTGCTCATTGTGGAAGACATCGCCTCGATCCACCGCGCGCGCGGCGTCGGGTATGCGTGTCTCGAGTTTTCCCCATACCTGTTCCAGGGAGGCGGAAGCGAAGCGCGCGAAGTACGGGACCTTGCCGCACGCGCGCGGACTTGCCGCCTTGTGCAAACCGTCGGGGTGGTCGAGGTTGAAGGGCACGAGCTTGAGCCCTTGGCTGCCGAACGGAATGGCGAAACGCTTGAGTAGCACTCTGGAGATCACGTGCTGACCGACAACGTGGCGATCGGCCTCAGGCTGGAGTTCCTTGATCCGGGCATCGATCTGCTGCGCTGCCACCTGCCACGGATTGGGTGATCCCTCATTCATCCGCCCAGTGTGGCAACCCGGTCCGACAATTGAGACGGATTTTCCATCTGCCCCTCAGCGCATGGTCGCCCGACAGCCGTGTTCGGCAGCAGCGCTCCCGGCCCTACACGCACTGGGGTGCGATGCTCCGGGGGTTCTGAGCTGCGGGGGACGCATCGTGGTCATCCCGCCCGCAGCGAGCAGGCGATCGTCACCTTCGACCACCTGATCGTGGCGTGCCGTCACGCCAGCGCCCACGACAGATCAGAGCGACCCGGCCAAAGATGCCGCGCTCCCCTCGCAGGTCCGTGCCACCTCGACGGAGCGAAGTCGGCCGGCCGGCCCCCTACCGACTCGCGCTTGAGGCGGGCGCCCGCGGGCCGTCGGGACCGGGATCAGCTTGCTTGAAGTGTGCTTCAACGCCATAGCGTCGAGACAGCTGAACCGAATACCCAATGCGTCGACGCATCATCTCTCACGATCAGCTGAAGGGCAGCAAGTGGCAAACAAGCAATTCGCAACGCATGCGGAACTTTTCGATCTGAGTGGAAAGCGCGCGCTGGTCACCGGCGGCACCCGAGGCATTGGAATGATGATCGCGCGTGGCCTCCTCCAGGCAGGCGTTCGCGTGGTCATCAGCTCACGCAACGCAGAAGCGTGCGCTCAGGCGCAGGAGCAGCTGTCCACAGTTGGTGAGGTGCGGGCCATCCCCGCCGACCTATCCCGCCACGACGAATGTCGGCGACTGTCTGACCTCGTCACCGACGAATCTGAGCGCCTCGACATCCTCGTCAACAATGCGGGCGCCATGTGGGACGAGCCACTGGCGACGTTCCCCGACGCGGCCTGGGACACGGTCGTCGACCTCAACCTGAAGTCGCCATTCTGGCTAGTCCAAGCGCTGCTACCCGCGCTGCGCGGGGCGGGCACCGCCGACGACCCCGCGCGGATCATCAATATCGGCAGCATCGCCGCCATCCACGTCCCCCAGCGGCCCAACTACTCGTACTCCAGCAGCAAGGCCGCACTGCATCAACTCACCAGAGTGCTCGCCAAGGAACTAGGACCGCAGCACGTCACCGTGAACGCCGTGGCGCCGGGGCCGTTCCCCTCGGCCATGATGGTGGCAACCCTCGACGAGTTCGGCGAGGCCATCGCGGCGTCGGCCCCACTGCGCCGGATCGGCCGCGACGACGACATGGCGGGCGTCGCCGTGTTCCTCGCCAGCCGGGCAGGCGCCTACCTGACAGGCACCATCATCCCCGTCGACGGCGGCATCGCGACAACCGCGTAGGCCTGGGGTGATGTGTCTCGGGACCGCGACCTGCTCCCCCTTGAGCTTGTCTTCACCTGGTGTGCATCGTTCGCCGGACGGCGCGGCCGCGCCGTCCAGGCAGTTCTCGGTGTCGAGGCGGGTGTCGATGCCGGACTTCGCGTGGTCGCCGCGGGCCCGGCCGTCGCACCCGGAGCAGGCGCTGCCGTACCCGCCGTGGACGAGGTCCGGGTCGGCGACGAGCGGCTTCTCCCCTGTGCTCCTCGGCGAGGGGACCGGAATCCGCTCGCAGGCCTCCGCAACCGGTGGAAGAGGCGGCAGGTCAGTTCCTGGCTTCCCCGCGGGGCGGGGTCACAGTGGCGGGACCGTGCCGGATTCGCACCGGCTTCCTGGCTCCTGCCGCCCAAGGTCGCCGCTCAGTATGCCTGCACGACCTGCACGTCCTCCTCGGTGACCTCCCCCTCCGCGATCCGGAAGGAGCGGAACTGGAACTCCCCGGCCCCGTCGGTGTCGGCGGTGGAGACCAGGACGTAGTGGGCGCCGGGCTCGTTGGCGTAGGAGAGGTCGGTGCGCGAGGGGTAGGCCTCGGTGGCGGTGTGCGAGTGGTAGATGATCACCGGCTCCTCGTCCCGGTCGTCCATCTCCCGGTAGAGCTTCAGCAGATCCGCGGAGTCGAACTCGTAGAAGGTGGGCGAGCGGGCGGCGTTCAGCATCGGCACGAACCGCTCGGGGCGCCCGCTGCCCGCAGGGCCCGCGACGACTCCGCAGGCCTCGTCGGGGTGGTCCTGCCGGGCGTGCGCGACGATCTTGTCGTAGAGGTCCTGGGTGAGGGTCAGCATGGGGACCAGAATATGCGGCGGGCCGCCCCGTACCACAGGCTGGTACGGGACGGCCCGCATGCTGGACACCGGGGTGTCCGGGAGCCTCAGTCGCGCGGGGCGGCGGCGCCCTGGACCGGGGTGCGGTCGAAGGCGTCCGGGTTGCGGGACTTCAGGACCTGGTAGGAGACGAACATGATCAGGGCCCAGACGGGGGCGCAGTAGAGCGAGACCCGGGCGTCCTTGTCGATGCCCATCATCACGATGACCATGCCGATGAAGGCGAGCGAGAAGACGCTGGTCCACGGGGCGCCGGGGGCGCGGAAGGAGGAGCCGGGCAGCTCGCCGCGGTCGGCCTTGGCGCGGTAGCGGATCTGGCAGACCAGGATCATGATCCAGGCCCACATGCCGGAGATGGTGGCGAAGGAGACCACGTAGTCGAAGGCCTCGCCGGGCCACTGGTAGTTGATCCAGACGCCGACCATCATCAGCGCCGCCGAGAAGGTGGTGCCGACCAGCGGGGTGCCGCTGCGGGTGAGGCGGGTGAAGAAGCGGGGCCCCTGCCCGTTGAGGGCGAGGTCGCGCAGCATCCGGCCGGTGGAGTACATGCCGGAGTTGCAGGAGGACAGGGCCGCGGTCAGCACCACGAAGTTGACGATGCCCGCGCCCGCGGCGAGGCCCATCTTCTCGAAGGCGGCGACGAACGGCGAGACGCCCGGCTGGAAGTGGGTCCAGGGCACCACCGAGAGGATCATGATCAGGGCGCCGACGTAGAAGACGGCGATCCGCCAGGGCACCGTGTTGATCGCCTTGGGCAGGGTCTTCTTCGGGTCCTTGGACTCGCCCGCGGTGACACCGACCAGCTCGACCGCGAGGAAGGCGAACATCACGATCTGCAGGGTCATCAGGGTGCCGCCGATGCCCTTGGGGAAGAAGCCGCCGTCGGACCAGAGGTGGCTGACGGAGGCGGTGTCGCCCGCGTCGGAGAAGCCGAGGGTGAGGATGCCGGCGCAGATGAGGATCATGCCGATGATCGCGGTGACCTTGACCATCGAGAACCAGAACTCCAGCTCACCGAAGACCTTCACGGAGATCAGGTTCACCCCGTAGAGGATCAGCGTGAAGACCAGCGCCGAGACCCATTGCGGGATGTCGAACCAGTACGTCATGTACTCGGCGGCCGCGGTGACCTCGGTGATGCCGGTGACGACCCAGAAGAGCCAGTACGTCCAGCCGGTGACGTATCCCGCGAAGGGGCCCACGAACTCCCGGGCGTACTCCGAGAAGGAGCCGGAGACCGGGCGGTACATGAGCAGTTCGCCGAGGGCGCGCATGATGAAGAAGATCACCAGGCCCGCGATCGCGTAGGCGAGGATGAGGCTCGGCCCGGCCTTCGCGATGGCCTTGCCGGCGCCGAGGAACAGGCCGGTGCCGATGGCACCGCCGATCGCGATCATCTGGATCTGCCGGGCACCGAGCCCGCGCTGGTAGCCCTCGCCCTGGTGGGCGCCGGGCGCTCCGGCGGCGTCGGCCGCCGGGCCGTCCTGCTGCTTGCCGACCCGCGCTGAGGTCATCGTTCGAGCGCCTTTCTCCATGGCCGACCCGCGCCGAGTCAAGGCCGCGGATCGGGTCCCGATCCCCCCGGATGCTGATGGAGTGCCTGCCGGGCGGTCGGCCCGGCGGGTGCGCCCCGGCGGCGACATGGGTGGCGTCCCGCCGGTGGTCGTGAAGATGTATCACGGCATCCGGAGCGCCCGGAGCGGACACTTGTGGCACACCCCACAGGAAGAACCGGACAAAACTCGCTTGCCACAGCGAAAGCCGCAGTGGGGGTGACGGGATCGTTATACGGAGTTGAGCGTCCGTTGAGCGAACGCCACCGGGAGTCGCTTGCGGGGTCCGCCGCCCTCTCCGCACCGGCGCCGCAGGCGTGAGCCCGGACACCGCGACGGCCGCCACGAGGGCGGCCGCGGGAGGGCTGAGGTGCGGGGCGGTCAGGGCATCAGGGTGCCGACCAGGGTCTCCTGGAGTCCGCCGAGCCAGAGGTAGGCCATCACCATCGGCTTGCGCGGATCGCTGTCCGGGAGCCGGTAGAGGAGGTCGGTGTCCTCCTCGTCGGCGACGTCGAGGCGGGCGCCGATCGCGAGCCGCAGGTCGTTGAGGGAGCTGAGCCACTGCCGGGACTGCTCCGGACTCAGTTCGAGCAGGGCCTCGGCCTCCTCGGCGCCACCCTCGCGCTCCAGGCTCAGCGAGTCGAGGCTGCGGATCACCGCGAGCGCGTCCTCCCGCTTGCGGGCCCGCAGGTCGTTCTCGGTGAAGCGCCGGAACTCCGCGGAGTAGGCGCGCTGCTGCTCCTCGGCCGCCGGGTCGCCGCCCGCACCCTCGGCCGCGCCGTCGGGTCCGCCGTAGGCGTCCGGGAAGAGGCGCCGGAGCACCGGGTCGGAGGGCGGTTCGCTCGGGCCCTCGGCGAACAGTTCGTCGAGCGGGTCGGCGGAGCCGGAGTCCTCACCGCCGGGCCCGGGGCCGACCAGCTCCAGGAGCTGGACGGAGAGCGAGCGGATGATCGAGATCTCGACCTCGTCGAGGGCGACGGCGGCGCCGCCCCCCGGGATCGCTTCGAAATGACCTGCCATGGACTTGAGTGACCCCGTCTACTTTCTGTCCTGCTGGAGGGTGGCCCACAGACCGTATCCGTGCAGTGCCTGCACGTCGCGCTCCATCTCCTCGCGGCTCCCGCTGGAGACCACGGCGCGGCCCTTGTGGTGCACGTCCAGCATGAGCTTGGTGGCCTTGTCCTTGGAGTAGCCGAAGTACGTCTGGAACACGTACGTCACGTAGCTCATCAGGTTGACCGGGTCGTTGTGCACGATCGTGACCCAGGGCAGGTCCGGCTCGGGCACGGCGAAAGTCTCCTCCGCCGCTTCGGTGCGTTCGGTTTCCATGGGAGCGGGAGCGGTCACACCGCCATGCTGCCACCTGAGGTGGCGTGGCGCACAAACGGACCCGAGAAATCGTCAGACTGACGAGATGGGGGTAGCATCCGGTCTGTCGAACGAAACCGGGCCCGTCCCGGTGACCCGGCAGGTG
The DNA here is from genome assembly GCF_025643355.1 of Streptomyces sp. SCSIO ZS0520. Taxonomy (NCBI): domain Bacteria; kingdom Bacillati; phylum Actinomycetota; class Actinomycetes; order Kitasatosporales; family Streptomycetaceae; genus Streptomyces; species Streptomyces sp. SCSIO ZS0520. The sequence goes on from NZ_CP092644.1 coordinate 2,767,246, forward strand.
CCGGACGCCCGTGCGCATCGCGAGGAGAAGCAGACATGCACTCGGTGGATCAGGGGCTGGGAGCTGAGGAAGGGCGCGCGTCGGGCGCCCGCGGCGGCGGGCGGCGGGTGGGGGTCCCCTCCACCGCGCTCTTCACCGACCAGTACGAACTCACCATGCTGCAAGCCGCCCTCAAGTCCGGTACGGCACACCGCCGTTCGGTCTTCGAGGCGTTCACCCGGCGGCTGCCCGAGGGCCGCCGCTACGGGGTGCTCGCCGGGACCGGGCGGGTCCTGGACGCGGTGGAGAACTTCCGCTTCGACGAGGACCAGCTCGCCTTCCTGCGCGAGAAGAAGATCGTGGACGGCGCCACCCTGGACTGGCTCGCCGCCTACCGCTTCGGCGGCGACATCTGGGGCTACCCGGAGGGCGAGGTCTACTTCCCCGGCTCCCCCGTGCTGCGCGTCGAGGGCTCCTTCGCCGAGTGCGTGGTCCTGGAGACGGTGATCCTGTCGATCCTCAACCACGACTCGGCGATCGCCGCGGCGGCCTCCCGGATGTCCTCGGCCGCGGGCAGCCGCCCGCTGATCGAGATGGGCGCCCGCCGCACCCACGAGCTGGCCGCGGTCGCCGCCTCCCGCGCCGCCTACATCGGCGGCTTCACCAGCACCTCGGACCTGGCCGCGGGCTTCCGCTACGACATCCCCACGGTCGGCACCTCCGCGCACGCCTTCACGCTGCTGCACGACACCGAGCGGGACGCCTTCCGCGCCCAGGTCGACTCGCTGGGCCAGGGCACCACCCTGCTCGTGGACACCTACGACGTCGCCGAGGCGGTCCGCGCGGCCGTGGAGATCGCGGGGCCCGAGCTGGGCGCCGTCCGCATCGACTCCGGGGACCTGCTCCTGGTCGCCCACCGGGTCCGCCAGCAGCTGGACGAGCTGGGCGCCCGGAACACCCGCATCGTGGTCACCAGCGACCTGGACGAGTACGCCATCGCCTCGCTGGCCGCGGCCCCGGTGGACGCCTACGGGGTCGGCACCCAGCTGGTCACCGGCTCGGGGCACCCGACCTGCTCGATGGTCTACAAGCTGGTGGCCCGCGCCGAGTCCGCCGACCCGGCCGCCCCGCTGGTGCCGGTGGCGAAGAGGTCCACCGGCGGCAAGACCTCGATCGGCGGCCGCAAATGGGCCGCCCGCCGCCTGGACGCGCAGGGCGTCGCCGAGGCCGAGGTGATCGGCACCGGGAGCCTGCCCACCGAGGTGGCCGGGCGCGAGCTCCTGGTCGAGCTGGTCAAGGGCGGCGAGGTGCTGGCCCGCGAGACCCTGGACACCGTGCGCGAGCGGCACGCGGCGGCCCGCGCCTCCCTGCCGCTCTCGGCCACCCAGCTCTCCCGCGGTGAGCCGGTGCTGCCCACCGAGTACCTCTGAGGCCGGGCGTGCGCCTGAGGACCCGGCGGGCGGCGGGGGCGCGGCGGGCGTCCGGGACTCGCTGTACCTCCGGGACCCGGCGTGCGTCCGGGACCCGGCGTACCCCCGGGGCCAGGTGTGCGGCCGGGACCCGGGGCGCCCGGACCAGGACGTATCCGGGCGTCCCGGCGCGGGTCAGGGGGCCGGCGGGCGGGCATGAACACCGGGTGAGGGGGAATGCACACGCAGCACGAGCCGCTCGCGCATCCGACAGCCGGACACACCCTCCCGCTCCGCCCCCGCAGTCTCTACGCTCGGGTTCACCGGCCCCACCATTCGAAGAAGCCCGTACTGCCGAAGGACACCGACCATGCGCCGCGCCCTGATTGTCGTAGACGTGCAGAACGACTTCTGCGAAGGAGGGTCCCTCGCGGTCGCGGGCGGCGCCGACGTCGCCGCGGCGATCACCGAGCTGATCGGCCAGGCCCCGGCGGGCTACCGGCACGTGGTCGCCACCCGGGACAACCACATCGCGCCGGGCGACCACTTCTCGGACCGGCCCGACTTCCGGCGCAGCTGGCCCGCGCACTGCGTGGCCGGGACCGAGGGCGTCGGCTTCCACCCGAACTTCGCGCCCGCGGTGGCCTCCGGCGGCATCGACGCGGTCTTCGACAAGGGCGCCTACTCGGCCGCCTACAGCGGTTTCGAGGGCGCCGACGAGAACGGCACCCCGCTCGCCGAGTGGCTGCGGGCCCGCGAGATCACCGAGGTCGACGTGGTGGGCATCGCCACCGACCACTGCGTACGGGCGACCGCGCTCGACGCGGCCCGGGAGGGCTTCCGCACCCAGGTGCTGCTCGACCTGACCGCCGGGGTCGCCGAGGAGAGCACCGAGCAGGCGCTTCAGGAGATGCGCGAGGCGGGCGTGGAGCTGTCCGGGAAGCCGGTGGTCTGAGGCCAGGACGGGGGCAGCGCGCCGGGCTTCCTGCCGCCCGGGGCGGGGCCCGCCGGGGCCAGGTCCGCGGCGCGCAGTCCGTTCGCGGCCTCGGCGCCGGGCCAGTACCGGGGCGCGGGCAGCAACGCCCGGATCGGGTGCCAGAGCTCGGCCGCACCGCCGGTGCTCGCCCGCCATATCAGCCCGTCGGGGTGGTGCAGCACCGCCGTGATCTCGTCCTCGGTGGGCGGTTCGGCGTTGCCGCTGAGGTAGACCGCGCGCAGCCCGAGGTTGCGCAGCCGGGTCAGGGCGCGGGCCCGGTTCACGGCGTGCACCAGGACGCGTACGGTGCCGTCCGCGCCGGTCCGGACGGCTCCGGAGGCGGGGCGGCCGACCGGCCTGGGCAGGGTCAGCGCCACCACCATCCGCCCGTCGGGCAGCTTGCAGAAACCTCCTGCGGCCATGCCTGTCACACCCCCGTGAGACGTCTGTCGGTGGGAAACCTTGTCGGACGCAGCTAAGCACGACCGGCCACCGCCCTCCAAGGGCCGAGGGTTGATCATGCGCTGACCTGCGAGAACACCGGCGGACTCGCGATCTTGCCGGAAGATCACCGCCCGGAGGCGGGATTTTCCTTGATCCTTCCGGGATTCCTCCGGCGGGGCGGACGCGGGGAGCCCGGGCGGAAGGCCCCGCCCGGGCTCGGGCGCCGGTCCGCTACGGCCGTACGTAGGGCCGCGTCATGATCTCCATGTTGTGGCCGTCCGGGTCCTCGAAGTAGGCGCCCCGGCCGCCGAAGAGGCGGTTGATCCGGCCGGGCTCGGTGTGCCGGGGGTCGGCGTAGTAGGTGACCCCCACCGCCTCCAGGCGGTCGATCATGGCGTCGAAGCGCTCCTCGGGCACGAGGAAGGCGTAGTGCTGCGGCCGGATCGGCTCCTCGCGCAGCTCGTAGTAGTCGAGGGTCACGCCGTTGCCCAGGTCGACGGGGAGGAAGGGCCCGAAGGGGGCGCCGACCTCGAGGCCCAGGACCGCGGCGAGGAACGCGGCGGACAGCCGCCGGTCGCGGGCGTAGACGGCGGTGTGGTTCAACTGGACGGTGTCCGGCGGCGCGGACGCGGGCCGGTGCTGCTCTCGGTGTGCCATGGGGAGGTGTCTCCGGGTCGTGGATCCGCTGCGGAAGCGCCCTGTGCGGCGCGGCGAGGAAGGACGCGGAGTGGCGGCGGGGCCCTGGCCCGCCGGGCGCTCATGCCGGGGCCGGGCGCCTCACTCGTCCATGGCCCATGGCCGACCCGGCAGTCACCCGGCCCAGGTCAGTTCCTCGCGCGGGCTCCCGGACGGGCTCGCGAAAGGCGGGTGAGGCCCCCGTACACGCACGCGGCCTCCACGACCCGCGACGGGTCGTGGAGGCCGAGTCACCTCCGGTCCCGGGAGCGTCGACTGCCTCCCGCGGACCGCGCGGTCGTCGTGCTCGCGGTTACTTCTTCTTGGCCGGGCCGACCATCACGTCGACCGTGGAGCCGTCCTTGGCACCGCCGACCACGCTGATCTTCGTGTTGGTGTCCGGCACCTGCACGCTGGCGGTCGGGTTGGCCTTGTCCCAGTAGACCCCGGTGGAGTCGTTGAAGACCGGAACGCCCTTCTGGGCCTTGATCTTCAGCGGCACGCTGGCGTCGTGCAGGGTCAGCGCGTCCGTACGGGCCAGGGTGAACGAGGAGTCGAAGGTCTGGATCTTGTTCCCGACGACCTTGCCGTTCTTCCACTTGAGCGCCTTCGGGTGGGCGTCCACCGGAAGGATCAGGCCGCTGCCCGGGTGGGCGCTGGTGTTGTTGTCCTTCTGGGAGGTGTCCCACAGCCAGACCATCAGGCCGTTCTGGTACGGGTAGTGCTCCACCCAGTCCGGCTTCTTGTCGCGGAAGCCGAAGTTGTACGGGCCGACCTTGAGGGTCTTGTCGTACGAGACGTACTGGCGGTTCTCGGCGAGGTAGTACTGCTCGTAGTCCTTGGTGTAGGACTCGCCGATGCGCGAGAAGCCCTTGCTGGTCCAGCCGTTGTCGTCGGCCTCGGCGTTGTCGCTGAACAGCGCCTCGCCGTCGGCGGTGAGGACGATCTCGTCGGCGGTGAAGCCCTTGCCGCCCGCGCCGCCGTCGGTCTGGTAGCGGAAGCGGAGGTCGATCTTCTTGCCCGCGTAGGCGTCCAGCGGGAAGACCAGCTTCTGGTACTTCTTCGAGGCGTCGGTCAGGGCCGGGCGGTCCGCGCCGTCCTTCGGGAGGGCCTTGCCGTCGGCGGTGCCGTCCAGCGGGGTGTACTGCTTGCCGCCGTCGGTGGAGACCTCGGTGTAGAGGTAGTCGTACCCCTTCTCGATGTCCCACCAGCCGTTCAGGGTGAGTTCGGCCTTCTTCTTGCCGGTGAGGTCGATGCTGCGGGTCAGGGTGTTCTTGAGGTTGTCACCCTGGTCGCTCCACCACTGCTTGCTGCCCTCGGTGGGCTTGACCACCGTGGTGGTGACCTCCTTCTTCGGCAGGTCCACCACCAGCGCCTGCGGGTGCTTGGTGTTGTACTCCGAGACACCCAGCTCGTGCGCGGAGACGGTGGCCGCCTTGCCCTTGGCGTAGTTCAGCCAGCCCAGCTGCAGCTTGTCCCAGGTGGTCATGTCACCGGGCAGGTCGCCGATGGCGTCCTTGCCGGTGCCGAGCCAGGAACCGGCCGACATCAGCGACCAGTAGCCGACCGAGTTGTCGCCGCCACCGGAGGTGTCGTAGAGGTCCGGCAGGCCGAGGTCGTGGCCGTACTCGTGGGCGAAGACGCCGAGTCCGCCGTTCTCCGGCTGCATCGTGTAGTCGCCGACCCAGATGCCGGTGTCGCCGATCTGGGTGCCGCCCGCCTTGTTGTCGCCGGGACCGGTGTGCCCGGCCTCGTCGCCGTAGGCGTACCAGCGGTGGGCCCACAGGGCGTGCTCGCCCTGGACGCCGCCGCCCGCGGACTCGTCCTCACCGGCGTGCACGATCTGGAAGTGGTCGATGTAGCCGTCGGGCTCGTTGAAGTTGCCGTCGCTGTCGAAGTCGTAGCGGTCCCAGGCGTCGTACTTGGCCAGGTCCGCCTTGATCTCGGCGTCGGTCTTGCCCTGCTCCTTCTGGTCCGCGACCCAGGCGGTCACGCCGTCCTTGACCGTGTCCCAGACGTTGGGGCAGTTGGTGTCGCCGCAGTAGTTGGAGCCGTAACGGCCCTCGTTGTACGGGACCTTGACCCAGTCGGAGACCTCGCCCTCGACCGAGTAGCGGCCCGAGGAGGTCTTCTCGTAGTAGGTCTTCAGGGACTCCTTCTTCTTGCCCTTGGAGTCCTTGCCCTCGCCGAAGTACAGGTCCTGGAAGTGCTTCTGGTCGAAGTCCTTCTGCCAGGCGGTGCTGTTGTCCTTCTTGCGGTCGGGCTGGGCTATCTCGTTGTGCGCGGGGCCGGGGTCACCGCCGTACTTCTCCACCGGGGGCTTCGGGCCGTCGCCGTCCGGGTCGAAGGTGGTCTCCTTGTCGACCTTGTCGCCGAACTCGACCAGGATGGTGAAGATCTTGTCGGTCTTCTCGCGGCCCAGCTCGACGTACTTCTTGTCGTCGAGCTTGACGACCTGCGAGCCGCCGCGCTTGACGACCTTCCGGTCACCGGAGAGGACCTGCTCCAGGGCGGCCTTGCGCTGCGCCTCGGCCTTTTTGGTGAACGGGCCGTCGAGGTTGTGCTCGTGGGCGCCGTGGCCGTCCTTGTCCTGCGCGGCACCGGGGGCCGGGTCGTGCCGGTGCACTTCCTGGCCGCGGACCTCGCCGGCCTCGGCCGAGGTGGCGGCCGCGAAGCCGGCGGTGGCCGCCGCGAGCGCGACCGCGACCGCGGTGGCTCTGACGGTGTGTTTCCTGCTGATCACTTGAGGGTTCCTCCCCACGCGCCCGGCTGCGCGGCATCGGGGGGTCCAGGGTCAACGGACTACCGCGCGCGGTGATACGCGTCATAAGTGAGCGACATTCGACAGCAGTTTCGACGGAAAAAACAGATCTTGACTTGAACAGGCCAAGTGCACTATGCAGTCCCGAACCTCCGCTATACGGACAACTCCGTTCCTCTTCGGCCAGTTCACCACCGGACCCGGCCCCGCCCGGCGCCCGATCCGCCTCCCGGCCACCGAACCGGTCCTCCGCAACCCGTCCCGCCGCTCTCCGCTCCGTACGGATCCGGCCCCTCTCGCGGGCCTCTCCGCCCCGCCCGCCGCGGGCCCCGGCCGACTCCCAACGGGCGCGTCCCGCCGTCCACTTGGCGATACGGGTGAATCCGTGCGCCCCCCGTGCACCGCCGCCCGGGCGGCCGGAGGGCTTACCCGGCGGGGCGGCCGGGCATGCCCCAGCGAGAACGCCCCTCGGCCGCGGCCACCCGGACGAACACCGCGCGCCACGGCCGGATCCGAGGCGCCCACCGCTCCCGCATCCCCGAAGTGATCCCGAGGACGGACACCGCCATGGCCCGACCGAGTGCCGTGCAGATCCTGACCGGCTCCGCCACCGTCATCGCCGCGAACCTCGCGCTGCTGCTCGCGGGCGTGAGTTCGCCACCCGCCCTCGCCGGAGCCGCGGTCGGCTCGCTGCTGCTCGGCCTGTGGGTCGCGGTGCGGCTGGCCGGTCCGCGCCCCGCACACCCGGCGGGGCGCCCGCGGCAGCAGGCCCCGGCCGAGCGGCCCTCGCCCGGGCGCCGGGCGCGGACCACCGAGCGGGTACGGGAACCGGCCGGGCCCTGAGGCGGGCCGCTCAGGCCGTGCTCACCACGACGGTCTTGGCCGCCTTGTCGTGCAGGCCCTGCTTATAGGGCTTGTCGAAGAAGCTCCAGCCGCCGCAGATGATCGTCCACACACAGGCGCAGCAGAAGGCGAACGGCAGCCAGAGCACCGCGGCGCGCACCAGCGAGGTCTGCGCCGAGGGCGTCGCCCCGTTGTCGAGGTTGGCCACCCGCTGCTTCATCAGCCGCTTGCCGAGGGTCTGCCCGGTCTTGGCGGTCAGGATGGTGTCGTAGCCGATGTAGAGGACCGCGGCGAGCAGCGACTGCCCGAAGGACTTGCCGTACTCGACCTTGTCCGGGTCGACCTCCCAGGCGCCGAAGCTGAAGATCCAGGAGAGCAGCGCGGTCACCGCGCCCACCAGGATCATGTCGATCAGCCGGGCGAGGACCCGCTTGCCGGAGTCGGCGAGCGGCGGCATCCCGGCGAGCGGATCCCCTCCGCCGTAGGGCCCGCCGGTCCCGCCACCGCCGCCGTAGGGGTCCCCTCCCCCGCCGCCGTAGGGACCGCCCCCACCGCCGCCGTAGCCCCCGTCGTACGGGCCGCCGCCGCCGGAGGGCGGCGGGCTGCCGTAGGGGGAACCGCCGCCGCTGCCGCCGCCCGAGGGGGGCGGTGTGCTGAACGGGGTCCCGCCCTGCGGCGCGTCGTAGGGCGAACCGCCGCCGGAGGGCGGCTTCCTGAACGGGTCGTCTTCCGGCGGGCGGCCGGAGCCGGGGGGCGGCGGGTCAGTGCTCATGGCCCGAGTCGAACCTGAACGCCCGGCGGGCGCATCCGGCGCTCGGCCGTCCGGGCTACCGGCGGGGTGAGCCGGAGTGAGGGCGGCGGAGCACGCGACGACCGTCCCGGGCGGCCGGGCAGGGGCAGTTGGGCAGACCCCGCGGCCTCCGGGCCGCGGACCCGGCGGTGGACCCGGCCGCGGACCCGGCAGCGGGTGGACTCAGCCCGCGACGAAGGTGCGGGCCGCCTTGTCGTGCCAGCACTGGCGCCAGGGCCGGTCGAAGAGGCACCAGACCACGCCGACCACGCCGATCAGCAGCAGCCCGGGGACGGTGAACACCAGCCAGCGGCGCACCGCGGCGCCGAAGCCGGGCGGCTGGTGGGCCTCGATGTCGCGTACGTCGAGTCCGCAGAGCCGCTTGCCGAGGGTGCGGCCCCACTTGGCGGTCGGCAGCACCTCGAAGAGGAGACCGGCGAGCAGCAGCACACCGAGGACGAGGGCGAGGCTGACCGAGGTGGTGCCGTCGAGCAGCCAGACGGTGACGGTCTCGCCGGAGAGCTTCGCCTCGTCGATCTTGTCGTCGATGTGGTCGGCGGCCCGGCTCCCGAGCGGCACCGCGACCAGCGCGGTCAGCCCACCCACCACCACGGTGTCGATCAGCCGCGCCGCGAACCGCTTGCCGATCGCCGCCGGGCGCCCCGAGGCCTGCTCCTGCGCGGCGGCGAGGAAGGGGTCCTCGACCGGCGGCTTCCAGGGCACGACCGGGGGTTCGGCACCGCCGGGTCCGGCCGCCCGGCCGGGGGCGGACAGCGCACCGCCGCCCGCTCCGCCCGGCCCGCCGTGCCCCGCGGGACCCGGCTGCTGCGGCCAGCCCGAGGGCGCGGCGCCCGGGGTGCTCTGCGGGGCGGCCGGGTGCGGGAAGGCGGGGGCGGCGCCCGGGTGCGGGGCGGTCGGGGTGCCCGGGCTCTCCTGGGCCGGGGGCCGCGGCATCCGGATCGCCATGGTGCCCTCGCCCGGGCGCTCGGCACGGCCCTCGCGGGCGGCGGCGCCGTCACGGCCGGGGGTGCCTTCGCGGCCAGTGCCCTCCTGGCCAGGGCTGCCCTGGTGGGCAGCGCCCCGGCCCTGGTGCGGGGCGGAACCGCGCGTACCGGCGTCCTGCCCGGGGGCGGCGGGAGCCTGCCCCGGGGTGCCCCAGGACTGACCGGCCGCCGGGGCCGAGCCGCCCCCGGCGGAGCCCGGCGCCTCGGCACCGCGGCCGGGGGTCTCGGGGCGCCGGAAGACCACGGTGCCCTCGACGGGCTTGCCCTGGCCGGAGCTCGGCAAGGCGGGCCTGCGGGCGCCGGGGCCGAGGGCGCGCATGGTGACGGTGCCGTCGGTGGGGACGCCGCCGTCCTCGGCCGGGGCGGCGCCCGCGGGCTCGTCGTCGCGGGGCGCGGCGGGGCCGGGGACGCCGGGGCGTACCGCGCGCATGGTGACCGTGCCGTCCGGGCGCTCCTCGTCCCTGCCCGGCAGCGGCTGCCCGGTGCCCGGGTCCCGGTCCTCGCCGGAGCCGGGCGCGCCGAACTGCCCGCCGGGCGCGGGCGGTTGCCGGACCTGGCCCAAGGGTTCGGATCCCCAGCCGCCGGGGGCGCTCTGCTGGGGGAGGGCGGAGGTGGCGGGGCCGTTCTGCTGGCGTCCGGCGCTCGCGGGGTCCTCGTCGAAGAAGAGGGGGCCGGTCTCCTGCGCGGCCGGGCGGGCGCCGGGGGGCGGGGGCAGCGGGGTGCCGTCGGTGGGCGCCGGGCGGCTCGTGCCGGGGACCCAGGAGACGCCGTCCCAGTACCGGACGTAGCCGGGAATGGACGGGTCCGGGTAGTAGCCCTCGCGGGGGCGGTCTTCGCCGGAGGCCGGGGTAGGGGCGCTCATGTCCGTCGTCCCGTATCTGCTCGGGGGTCTGCGTGAGGGTCCACATCTATCAGACCCGCGCGCGGCGGTGGGTCCCTGTGCGCGCGATGCCCTCTTTCCGGGCAACGGCCGTGTCCCCGGCGGCGGTTCGGGGCGCGCGCCCGGCTCCGCGCGGCGGCCCGCCCGGGCCGCCCGGGCACCCGCCCGCGAACTTGCGAGAAAAAAAGTCAGGAACTCGCGTAATGCTCGTCCACCTGCGGTGTCTCTTCTGACGCGGGCTGCCGAACGGCGCCCTGCCGAGGAAAGGAAAGCACCCCATGCACACCGTGGTGGAACGAGAACTGGAGCTGTATCTGGTGCTGTCACCAGAGCGCAGCATCCCGGTGCCGGCCAGGTTCACCTACCGCAGCGACGACCCCTACGCCGTCCACATCACCTTCCACATCGGCTCGGAGAGCCCGGTGCACTGGACCTTCGCGAGAGAACTCCTGGTGGAAGGGGTGTTCCGGCCGTGCGGCCAGGGCGATGTCCGGGTGTGGCCGACGAAGTCGCAGGGCCGCAGCGTGGTCCTGATGGCGCTCAGCTCCCCCGACGGCGACGCGCTCCTGGAAGCTCCGGCCGCCATCGTCTCCGCCTGGCTGGAGCGCACGCTCAGGGTGGTCCCGCCGGGCTCTGAGGCCGAGCGGCTCCGCATCGACGACGGCCTCGCCGAGCTGCTCGCCCCCACTGTGGCCGACGACCTGTGGCTGGGCCGCCCCCAGCTGGGATCGCCGTACGACGAGCCCCAGGACGGGGAGTGAGCAGCTGTACGGCGGACCTTCACGGCAGGCGCGGCGAGCACGGTGGAGCCGGTACGGGTCCCCGGCAGTGGGCGGCCCCCGGCTCCGCCGTCAGAAGAGCTTTCCGGGGTTGAGGAGGTTCAGCGGGTCGAAGGCCTGCTTGACGGCCCGCTGCATCTCCAGCCCCACCGGGCCCAGCTCCCGCGCCAGCCACTCCTTCTTCAGTACGCCGACACCGTGCTCCCCGGTGATGGTGCCGCCGAGTTCGAGGCCGAGGGCCATGATCTCGTCGAAGGACTCACGGGCCCGCCGGGACTCCTCGGGGTCGGCCGCGTCGAAGCAGACGGTGGGGTGGGTGTTGCCGTCCCCGGCGTGCGCGACCACCCCGATGGTCAGCGCGTGCTTGCCCGCGATGGCCTCGACGCCCTCCATCAGGTCGCCGAGCCGGGAGCGCGGCACGCAGACGTCGTCGATCATCGTGGTGCCCTTGACCTGCTCCAGGGCGGTCAGCGAGAGGCGGCGCGCCTGGAGCAGCAGCTCCGACTCGGCCTGGTCCTCCGCCGGGACCACCTGGCTCGCCCCGCCCGCCTCGCACAGGGCGCCGACGGCGGCGAGGTCGGCCGCCGGGTCCGCGGTGTCGAAGGCGGCGATCAGCAGCGCCTCGGTGGACTCCGGGAGGCCCATGTGCGCGAAGGAGTTGACGGCCCGCACGGTCGTACGGTCCATGAGTTCGAGCATCGAGGGCACATGGCCGCCGCTCATGATCTCGCAGACCGCGGCGCTGGCGGCCCGTACCGAGTCGAACTCGGCGGCGAGGACCAGCTGCGGCGGCGGCGCGGGCCGCAGCGCGAGCACCGCCTTGACGACGATGCCGAGGCTGCCCTCGGAGCCGACGAAGAGCCGGGTCAGGTCGTATCCGGCGACGCCCTTGGCGGTGCGCCGCCCGGTGCTCATCAGGCGCCCGTCGGCGAGGACGACCTCCAGGCCGAGCACGTACTCGGCGGTGACCCCGTACTTGACGCAGCACAGGCCGCCGGAGGCGGTGCCGATGTTGCCGCCGATGGTGCACATCTCCCAGCTGGAGGGGTCCGGCGGGTAGAAGAGGCCCTCGGCGAGGACGGCCTTGGAGAGGTCGGCGTTGATGACGCCCGGTTCCACGACCGCGATCCGGTCGACCGGGTTGACCTCCAGGATGCGGTCCATCTTCACCAGCGAGAGCGCGATGCAGTCCGCGCTGGTGTTGGCCGCCCCGGACAGGCCGCTGCGCGCGCCCTGCGGGACCACCGGCACCCGCAGCTCGGTGGCGGTGCGCATCACGTGCTGCACCTCTTCGACGGTGCGCGGCAGGACCACCACGGCGGGTGGCTCCGCCGGGCAGAAGCTCGCCATGTCGTTCGCGTAGGAGGCTGTGATCGCGGGGTCGGTGACGACCGCCCCGTCGGGCAGTCCGGTGCGGAGGCGGTCGACGAGAGTGCTGCTCATGATCACACCTTCGCACCCGGCACCGCCGCTGTGAAGGCATCGGCACGCCCCGCCTCGCCCGGCCCCCGGGACGGCCGCCCGCCCCGTACCGCCCCCGGACGGCCGCCCCGCACCGCCGTCAGGGGCGGGCGGGGCGGCCGGGGAGGGTGCCGGTCGCTCAGAGGTTGCCGCGCTTCTCCTGCTCGCGCTCGATCGCCTCGAAGAGCGCCTTGAAGTTGCCCTTGCCGAAGCCCATCGAGCCGTGCCGCTCGATCATCTCGAAGAAGACGGTCGGGCGGTCCTGGACCGGCTTGGTGAAGATCTGCAGCAGGTAGCCGTCCTCGTCCCGGTCGACCAGGATCTTCAGCTCGCGCAGCGTCTCCACCGGCACCCGGGTCTCCCCGGCCCACTCGCCGAGGGTGTCGTAGTACGAGTCCGGGGTGTCGAGGAACTGCACACCCGCGGCGCGCATGGCCCGCACCGAGGCGACGATGTCGTTGGTGGCGAGCGCGATGTGCTGGACACCGGCGCCGCCGTAGAACTCCAGGTACTCGTCGATCTGCGACTTCTTCTTGGCGATCGCGGGCTCGTTGATCGGGAACTTCACCTTGAGGGTGCCGTCCGCGACCACCTTGGACATCAGCGCGCTGTACTCGGTCGCGATGTCGTCGCCCACGAACTCCTTCATGTTCGTGAAGCCCATGACCTTGTTGTAGAAGCCGACCCACTCGTTCATCCGGCCGAGCTCGACATTGCCCACGCAGTGGTCGATGGCCTGGAAGGTGCGCTTGGCCGGTCCCTCGACGATCGGCGAGGCGCTGACGAAGCCGGGCAGGTACGGCCCGTCGTAGTCACCGCGCTCGACCAGGGTGTGCCGGGTCTTGCCGTACGTCGCGATGGCGGCGAGCACCACGGTGCCGTGCTCGTCCTTGACCTCGTAGGGCTCGGTGAGGCCGGTGGCGCCGTGCTCGACGGCGTAGGCGTAGGCGGCGCGGGCGTCCGGCACCTGGATGGCGAGGTCGACCACGCCGTCCCCGTGCTCGGCCACATGCGAGGCGAGGAACCGGCCCCACTCCGAGGAGGGTTTGACGACCGAGGTGAGGACGAACCGGGCCGAGCCGTTCTCCAGTACGTAGCTCGCCGTCTCCCGGCTGCCGTTCTCGGGGCCGGAGTAGGCCACGAGCTTCATGCCGAAGGCGGTGGAGTAGTAGTGGGCGGCCTGCTTGGCGTTGCCGACGGCGAAGACGACCGCGTCCATGCCCTTCACCGGGAAGGGGTCAGCTCCGCCGGCGGTCGTGGGGGTGGGGTTGAGGTGCGCAGAAGTAGCCATGCCCGCAGGTTCCCGCCGTTCCACAAGGTGCGCAATAGTTTGCGTATCCACTGGGCAACCTGACCAGTGGATCACCCGATACGCCGGTCGATCTGTACAGGATGACCAGCGTCACAGCGCGGCCGGACCCGGCCGTATCTCCCCCGCATCGGAGGCACCATGGCGATCGACCGGCTGGACGGCAGGCTGCTCGTCCTGCTCGCGCGGGAACCCCGGATAGGGGTCCTGGAGGCCTCCCGGCGCCTCGGCGTGGCCCGCGGCACCGTGCAGGCGCGGCTCGACCGGCTCCAGTCCAGCGGGGTGATCCGCGGCTTCGGGCCCGAGGTCGACCCGGCCGCGCTCGGCTATCCGGTGACCGCCTTCGCCACCCTGGAGATCAGCCAGGGCCAGGGCCCCGACGTACGGGCGCATCTGTCCTCGGTGCCCGAGGTCCTCGAACTGCACACCACCACCGGCAGCGGCGACATGCTCTGCCGCCTGGTCGCCCGCTCCAACGCGGACCTCCAGCGCGTCATCGACCGGGTGGTCGGCTTCACCGGCATCGTCCGCGCCTCGACGGCGATCGTGATGGAGAACCCGGTGCCGCTGCGGATCATCCCGCTGGTGGAGCAGGCCGCGGCGGACGCCTGAGCGGGGCGGTGCGGCGGGTACGGGCGGGGCGGTGCGGCAGATACGTACGGGAGGCGGTGGACCGGGGCGGGCCGCGGGGCCTCAGCAGCCGGGCAGGGCGCGCGGCCTCAGCAGCTCGGGACCTTGCGGCCCTGCTCCAGGGCGCGCAGCGACGTCACGGTGCCCTTGAGGTCGGTCACCGGGATGAGCCGCAGGCCCTCGGGGAGTTCCGCCTTCGCCTGGGAGCACTCGTCCTCGGGGACCAGGAAGACACTGGCCCCGTCCCGCTTGGCGGCCTGCGTCTTGAGCTCCACCCCGCCGACGGCGCCGACCCTGCCGTCCGCGTCGATGGTCCCCGTACCGGCGATGGTGCGCCCGCCGGTCAGGCCGCCGCCCGCGCCGTCGCCGTCCAGCTTGTCCACGATGCCGAGGGCGAAGAGGAGACCGGCGCTCGGGCCGCCGACATCGGCCAGCTTCAGCCGCACGTCGAGGTCCTCGTCCGCGCGCCCGAGGTAGGAGAGCGCGGCCGCGGTGGCGCTGTCCTGGGACTCGGTCATGTCGTCGAGGTTGTGCTGCTCGATCTCCTCGGTGGTGTCGCCGCTCGGGTAGACCGAGTCGCGCGGCATCACCGCGCGGTCGGTGCGGAACCAGTTGTCGAGGACGTCGCCGAAGTCCACCTGCGCGTCCGGCCCGGTCGCCACGATCGTCGTCATGAGCAGCCTGCCCTCGGCCTTGCGGCTGGGCGCTCCCTTGATGGTGATCACCGGCTCGCCCTTGTTCCGGCCGAGCACGTCCGCGGTGGTGCCGGGCTGCGCCACGGCGAAGGGCAGCGGGGCGAGCAGGGCGGTCGCGAGCAGCGCCACGGCGGGCAGCGCGCAGACGGCCAGGGCCTTGGGGCGGGAGAGACGGGAGAGCACGGGATCAATCTAACGCGCGGCCCGGAGGCCTCGGCCACGGGTTCCAGGGCAGCGGCCCGGGGCGGGCGGGGGCTCGGGTGCGGGACGGGCGGGGCTCGGGGACGGGCGGGGGCTCGGGTGCGGGACAGGTGGGCGCTCGGGGACGGGTGGGCGCTCGGGTGCGGGACGGCCGCGGGTGACCGGCCGGTCCCGTACGGCCGATGGCCCGCCGCCCGGACCCGGCTCAGCGCAGCGCGTCCGCCACCTCGCGGGCGGCCTCCATCACCCGGGCCCCTATCCGCTCCGGTACGGACTCCGCCAGCATGACCACGCCGACGCTGCCCTCGACCCCGGTGACGCCGACCAGCGGGGCCGCCGCTCCCGAGGCCCCGGCCTCCAACTCCCCGTGGGTGAGGGTGTATCCGGGGTCGGAGGGCAGAGCCTGGCGGGCGGCGAGTATGGCCCGGCCCGCGGCGCCGCGGTCCAGCGGGTGGCGGAAGCCGGTGCGGTAGGCGACGTGGTAGTCGGTCCAGGTCGGCTCGACGACGGCCACCGCGAGCGCCTCCGTGCCGTCGACCAGGGTCAGATGGGCGGTCGCACCGATGTCCTCGGCCAGGGCGCGCAGCGCGGGCAGCGCGGCCTCCCGTACCAGCGGATGGACCTGGCGGCCGAGCCGCAGCACGCCGAGGCCGACCCGGGCCCGGCCGCCGAGGTCGCGGCGGACCAGGGCGTGCTGCTCCAGGGTGGCGAGCAGGCGGTAGACCACCGTGCGGTTCACCTCGAGCCGGTGGGACAGCTCGGTGACGGTGAGCCCGTGATCGGTGTCGGCGAGCAGTTTGAGGACACGCAGTCCCCGGTCGAGCGTCTGGGAGGTCTCCGCGGTCACGACGCCCACTCCTTCGTAGGTGAGGGTCGACGGCCCCTGCGAGGATGACGTGCCTGTCCCAGGACGACGCGCGTGAGAGGCCGCCGGCGAGTGAGTGGGCGGTGCGATCCGGCCACTCGGAACCGGCTGCGCTCCGCGGCGGCGCTGCCACGGGGCGTATGCGTAGCGGGACAGTAGCGAGCGGAGTTCGTTGAGCGGAAGACTCCGTCCAGAATCCGGGCAGTCCCCGCATCCCTTTCATCCCGTTACGCCGGTTCCGTACCGGGGGCAAGATCATGGCGGGCCGCACTCCTCCGCCCAGCGGACACCGGAGTGCGCTCAGCGCGGCGCGACACCGGGGCGCCCGGCACGGCGGATCCGGGTGCGCTCAGCGCATCCGGGTGGCCCACTCCCGCACCTTGTCGATGCGCTGGCGCAGCTGCCCGGCGGTGGCCTCGGCGCTCGGCGGCCCGCCGCAGACCCGGCGCAGCTCGGTGTGGATCACGCCGTGCGGCTTGCCGCTCTGGTGGACATAGGCGCCGACCAGGGTGTTGAGCTGCTTGCGCAGTTCGAGCATCTCCTTGTGGGAGACCACCGGGCGCCGCTCGGCGGGCAGTTCGAGGAGGTCGGCCTCCTCGTCCGGCTTCTTGCGGCTGTGCGCGATCTGCCGCGCCTGCCGCTTCTGCAGCAGCAGCTGGACCTGGTCGGGTTCGAGCAGCCCCGGTATGCCGAGGTAGTCCTGCTCCTCCTCGCTGCCCGGGTGCGCCTGCATCCCGAACTCGGCGCCGTCGTAGAGGACCCGGTCGAAGACGGCGTCGGACTCCAGCGCCTCGAAGGGCAGGGTCTCCTCCTCGCCCGTGTCCTCGTCCTGCTCCCGGTTCGCCTCCTCCATCTCCTTCTCGGATTCGGCGTACGGGTCCCCCTCGCCCTCCTTCTTCGGCTTGTCCAGGACATGGTCGCGCTCGACCTCCATCTCGCCCGCGAAGCCGAGCAGGTCCGGGATGGTGGGCAGGAAGACGGAGGCGGTCTCGCCGCGCCTGCGGGACCGTACGAATCGGCCCACCGCCTGGGCGAAGAACAGCGGCGTGGAGATGGTGGTCGCGTACACCCCGACCGCGAGCCGCGGCACGTCCACCCCCTCGGACACCATGCGCACCGCGACCATCCAGCGCGCGTCCGGGTCCGCGGAGCCGCTGAACTCGTCGATCCGCTTCGAGGCCCCGGTGTCGTCGGAGAGCACCAGGGTGGGCTTCGTACCGGTGATCTCGCGCAGCAGCTTGGCGTAGGCGCGCGCCGAGTCCTGGTCGGAGGCGATCACCAGACCGCCCGCGTCCGGGATGCCCTTGCGCACCTCGCCGAGCCTGAGGTCCGCCGCGCGCAGCACATTGGGCATCCAGTCGCCGCGCGGGTCGAGCGCGGTGCGCCAGGCCTGCGAGACGGCGTCCTTGGTCATCGGCTCGCCGAGCCGTGCCGCGATCTCGTCGCCCGCCTTGGTCCGCCAGCGCATGTTGCCGCTGTAGGAGAGGAAGATGACCGGCCGCACCACGCCGTCGCCGAGCGCGCTGCCGTATCCGTACGTGTAGTCGGCGGCGGAGCGCCGGATGCCGTCGTTGCCCTCCTCGTAGACCACGAAGGGGATCGGGTTGGTGTCCGAGCGGAAGGGCGTACCGGTCAGGGCGAGCCTGCGGGTCGCCGGCTCGAAGGCCTCCAGGCAGGCCTCGCCCCAGGACTTGGAGTCGCCGGCGTGGTGGATCTCGTCCAGGATCACCAGCGTCTTGCGCTGCTCGACGCGGTTGCGGTGCAGCATCGGCCGTACGCCGACACCCGCGTAGGTGACCGCGATGCCCTGGTACTCCTTGCTGAGCGGGCCCGCGCTGTACTCCGGGTCGAGCTTGATCCCGATCCGCGCGGCGGCCTCCGCCCACTGCTTCTTCAGATGCTCGGTCGGCGCGACCACGGTCACCTGCTGGACCACGTGGTGGTGCAGCAGCCAGGAGGCCAGGGTGAGCGCGAAGGTCGTCTTGCCGGCGCCGGGCGTCGCCACCGCGAGGAAGTCCCGCGGCTGCTCCCCGAGATAGCGGTCCATCGCCGACTGCTGCCAGGCGCGGAGCTTGCCCGCCGTACCCCAGGGGGCGCGGCCGGGGAAGGCGGGCGACAGGTGCGAGGAATGCGTCGTGGTAGTCACGGTCTCCGGCAGTGGTTCGGCGGCCAGGGTCGTCTCTCCCGCGAACGGGACCGGGCCACCCTACCGGGGGCACCCGCGGCCCGGCTCCGGGAACACGGACGGGGCGGCGGGTGCGACTCAGCTCACGTACGGGCGGGCCCGGCAACCGCCGTTCGCGGGGCGGTACTTCGGCGCCACCGGGCGGCCCTCCCGCCGCGGTGCCCCGGTACGGAACCCGGCAGCGGCCCCGCTCACCCGGCCGCCACCCTCCCGGTCCCCGTCCCGGTCCCGGGCCCGCTCGCGGACTCGGCCACCCGCAGCCGCCCCGCGATCCACGCGCCCGCCAGCGCCACCACCGCCATCGGTACGAAGACCACCAGGAAGGCCCCGGGATGGGAGGCGCTCGCGGCGGAGGTGACCTCGTGGGTGCCGCCGACCGCGCCGCCGCCGAGGGCCGCGAAGGCGGCGCCGCCCGCGGCGAGCAGGACGACATTGGACAGGCCGTCGGAGATCTGCAGGGCGGCCGAATTGCTGCCCGCCTCCCGCGGGGTGGACAGCTTCAGGAGCAGCACACTGGTGGAGGAGATCACCAGGCCCATCCCGAAGCAGCCGAAGCCCCAGGCCACCGCGATGATCCAGACCGGCACCGCGTCCAGGAGCACGGTCGGCGCGGTCGCGATCGCCGCCGCCACGAGCAGCATCCCGAAGGCGATCAGCCGCTCCCGGTACGGCTCCACCCGCGGCCGGGACTGGACGAAGCTGCCGAGCGCCCAGGTGCCGCCGCCCAGCGCGAGGGAGACCCCGGCCATGGTCGGCGAGAGTCCGCGCTGGGTGACCAGCATCAGCGGGATGAAGGACTCCGCGGCGATGAAGGAGCCCGCCGCCACCCCGCGCAGCAGCACCACCGAGGGCAGCCCGCGCGCCGCCCGGTAGGTGCCACGCGGCAGCAGCCCCCGTACCGCGGGCACCAGGAGCACGGCCCCGGCCGCCCCGGGCAGCACCGACCACCAACTGAGATCCTGCGCCGCGTACTGCACGAGCCCCGCGCCCAGCGAGATCCCGAAGGCCAGCCGCAGCCGCCGGGCGGCCCGGCCCGGCTCGGCGGGCTCGCCCTCCCCGTGGTGCTCCGGCGGTCCCGAGGCGCGGCGGCGGATCTGCGGCAGCGCGAGCGCCATCGGCAGCAGCACGAGCACCGGGATGCCGAGGAACACCCAGCGCCAGCCCAGCCGTTCGGTCACGGTGCCCGCGGCGAGGGGGCCGACCACCGAGGGGACGACCCAGCTCGCCGCGAAGGCCGCCATGATCGAGGGCCGCAGCCGCTCCGGGTAGGCCCGCCCGACCAGAACGTACAGGGCGACGATGACCAGACCGCCGCCGAGCCCCTGCACCGCGCGGCCCGCGATGAACACCCACATCGAACCGGCGGTACCCGAGAGCAGCAGCCCCGCGCCGAAGGCGGAGATCCCGGTGGCCAGCGGCCCGAGCGGGCCCTGCCGGTCCGCCCACTGCCCCGACAGCACCATCCCGAGCAGACTCGTCGTGAAGTACCCGGAGAAGGCGAAGGCGTAGAGCGAGACCCCGTCCAGCTCCCGGGCGGCCACCGGCATCGCGGTCCCCACGGCGGTCGCCTCGAAGGCGATCAGCAGCACGACGGAGACGATCCCGATGCTGAGCGCACGGTAGGCACGGCTGAGGACTCCGGCTCGGGGGTCCGCCGGCTGCGGGGCGCCGAGTCGGGGGTCCGTCGGCCGGGGAGCGACGGCCTTCCGGGAGTTCCCGAGCGCCTCGGGGCCGCTCCCCTTCTCCGCGGCCCGGCTCCCCTGTTCCCCGGTTCCGCCCGGCGGCTCCTCCGTCTCCGTGCCGCTGCCCGGGTCCCGGACCCCGTCGAAGGGGGGCGCGGCGTGGTCGGCGGTGCGCGGGGTCCTCGTCTGTTCCGGGGTGGGGGCGACGTCGGCGTCGCGGGGTTCCAGGGCGGCCATGCCCGCCAGCGTAAGGGGCGTACAACCGGCTGGCCCCTGTCGGAGGGTGGGAGAACGGTCGGCCTTTCGCCCTACACCGCGGGGCGGAGCGTACGGCTCCGGTGGGACTGCCCGGCACGGAGCGCACGGCTCCGCCGCGCGCCGGGCGTCCCGGGTTCGTGGATGCCGGGCGCCGGGTGTCCGTGGGGGCCGGGCGGCTCGGGGCTATGAGCGCCGGGCGCCGCATGTCCGTGGACGCCGGGCACCCCGGGTCCATGAACGCGGTATGGCGTTCGTATTGCAGTCGGCCCGAAGCCCTTGAGCTCCCCGCCGACCGCTGCCTACCGTCGGGGCATCGCCTTCGCCGGTCGCCGCGCCCTCGGGTCCGCGGCGGCCGGGCGGGGCGGACGGCCGTGTGCCCGAGTGGTTCAGGGGCTCGCCTGCAAAGCGAGTTACGTGGGTTCGATTCCCGCCACGGCCTCTCGTACGGGTGTGCCCGGCGGGCGGAGGGTTCCGCTCGCCGGGCGCACCCGTTTCCTGTCCCGCCGGACGCGGGGAGGGCCGGGCGGGTTCAGGAGTCCAGGCGCAGGGCGGCCAAGGGGAAGCTCACCCCGGTCAGTTGCTCGGACATGTGCCACAGGCGCTGGGCGGCGCGGGTGTCCTGGGCCGCCGTGCTGCGCCCCGCGGGGCCCGGGTTGCCGCGGAACTCCTGGAAGCCGGAGGGGCCCGTGTAGCTCGCGCCGGGCAGCGACTGAGTGGCCGCGTAGAGGGTCGGCAGCGCGCCCATCTCGTCCCGCTGGGCGAGCAGCCGGTTGCCGACCGCCATGACCGCCTTCTCCATCCTGCTGGTGGTGTGGCCCTGGAGGTTGGTGGCGGACCAGCCGGGGTGGGCGGCGTGCGCGGTGACAGGCGAGCCGGCGGCCTCCAGGCGGCGCTGGAGTTCGAGGGTGAAGAGCAGGTTCGCGAGCTTGGACCTGCCGTAGGCGCGCCACCTCTCGTACCCGCGGGCGGAGTTGAGGTCGTCGAAGTCGAGCCGCACGCGCCGGTGGGCGTTGGAGGCCACGGTGACCACGCGGCCCGTGAGGTACGGCAGCAGCAGGTTGGTCAGGGCGAAGGGGCCGAGGTGGTTCGTACCGAACTGCATCTCGAAGCCGTCGGCGGTGCGCCGCTCGGGGATGGCCATGACACCGGCGTTGTTGACCAGGATGTCGAGGGGGCCGTCCCAGGCCTCGGCGAAGGCGCGGACGGAGGAGAGGTCGGCGAGATCCAGCCGCCGCACCTCCACCTGCCCGGGCATCGTCCGGGCGGCCTCCGCGCCGCGGCCGGTGTCGCGCACGGCGAGCACCACCCGGGCTCCGGCGCGGGCCGCCTCCCGGGCGGTGACGGCGCCGAGGCCGCTGTTGGCCGGCGGGCGTCCGGGGGCGGCGGCTCGGACACGTCCACGTCCGCGTCCACGTCCGCGTCCACCGACTGAGGTCGGAGGCCGCCGGTCCCCGGTCGCCGGTCGCCGGTCGCCGGTCGCCGGTCGAGCAGCACGCCCCCCGCCCCCGCCCCGGAAGCGGCCGGGCTTGACGCGATCGTAGGCGTGAGTGAACATTCATTCATGCCCCCTGCCAATCCCGAAGCGACGCGCGCGGCCTTGCTGTCGGCAGCCCTGGTGGTCTTCGCCGAGCGGACCGTCACCGGTACCGCCGTCCCCGTCATCGCCCAGCAGGCGAAGGTCGCGACGGGCACCCTGTACCGCCACTGGCCGAGCAAGGAGGCGCTCGCCAACGCCGTCTACAAGGAGGCCAAGCAGCTCTTCGGCGACTACCTCGGCCGCGGCAGGGCCGCCCGGCCCGTGACCTCACCGGCGGAGTTGCGCGCCGCCTTCGAGGCGGTCTGGGACAACCTCCTGGACTTCGCCGAGGAGCAGCCGGCCTCCCTGGCCTTCCTGGAACACCAGCAGCACGCCACCTATCTCGACACCGCGAACCAGCGGCTCGTCGCCGAGGTCGAAGGCTTCGCGGCCTCGCTGCTCAGAACCGGCCAGCGCCTCGGCGTCGTCCGCGCGGCGGATCCGCTCATGCTCACGAACATGGTCTTCGGCGCCTACGTGGGCCTGACCAAGCAGACCTGGCCGCGGCCCGCCGCCCTGCGCACCGAGGCACGCGAGGCCGTCTGGGGCCTGCTCACCGCGTAGGACCCCGCCCGATAGGCCCCCGCCCGACCGGTCCGCGGAGCCGCGAACCCACCCGCTGCCCCAGCCCCAGCCACCCGCCTCCACTGCCCTGTTCTCCCACCGACCCACCGACCCATCGACCCACCCGACCCACTGACCACCGACCCCTGACGAGGTACCCATGTCCGCCAAGTCCGCTGTCCTGATCACCGGTTGCTCCTCCGGCATCGGGGAGTCCACCGCCCGGGCGTTCCTCGCCGCGGGCCATCCCGTCTACGCCACCGCCCGGCGGCCCGAGACCCTCGGTGCGCTGGAGAAGGCGGGCGCGCGGGTCCTCGCACTCGACGTCACCGACGAGCGGTCGATGGCCTCGGCCGTGGCCGAGGTCGAGGCCGAGCACGGCGCGGTGGGCGTCCTCGTCAACAACGCCGGGTACGGCGAATACGGCCCGGTGGAGGAGGTCGCGCTGGAGCGCGTGCGGCGGCAGTTCGAGACCAATGTCTTCGGTGCCGTGCGGATGGCCCAGCTGGTGCTGCCCGGCATGCGCCGCGAGGGCGGCGGCAGCATCGTCAACATCGGCTCCATGGGCGGGCGCTTCACCTTCCCGGCCGGTGGCTTCTACCACGCCTCCAAGTACGCCCTGGAGTCCCTCACCGACGCCCTGCGCTTCGAGACGGCGCCCTTCGGCGTCCGGGTCAGCCTCATCGAACCCGGCCTGATCCGCACCGGCTTCGGCGGCACCGCCGCCGGCACGCTCGCCTCCGACCCCGGCCGCGCCACCGGCCCCTACGCCGCCCTGAACAAGGCCGCGGACAAGGCCATGACCGAGGGGTACGCCAACAGGACGATGACGGCGGGGCCCGAGGCCGTCGCCACCGCGGTGCTGAAGGCGGCCACCTCGGCCCGGCCCCGCCACCGCTACGTCATCACCCCTGCCGCCAGGGCGCTCATCCATCTGCGCCGCCTGGGAGGCAGCCGCGTCTTCGACGCCCTTCTGCGCCGCCAGTTCGCGACGAGCTGAGCGGCACCGGTCGCCGGAGGCCGGTCACCGGGGACCCGCCGGAACGGACCGTGCCCGGGCCCGTCACAAGGCCGAGTGCTCCTTGGGAATGCGCTCCAGCAGGCCGCGCAGGTCGTCGGCGTGCTCCTCCTCCTGGGCGAGGAGGTCCTCGAAGACCCGGCGGGTGGTGGGGTCGTCCTCGCCGAGCCACTGGGCGATCTCGGTGTACGAGGCGATGGCGACCCGCTCCGCGATCAGGTCCTCCTTGATCATGTCGACGAGTCCGGCGCTGGCGTCGTACTGGGCGTGCGAGCGGGAGGTGAGGGTGTCCGGGTTGAAGTCCGGTTCGCCGCCGAGCTGGCAGATCCGCTCGGCGAGGCGGTCGGCGTGCTCCTGCTCCTCCTTGGCGTGCTCCAGGAACTCGGCCGCCACCGGCTCGGAGTAGAGGCCGGAGGCGGTGTAGTAGTGGCGTTTGTAGCGGAGCGTGCAGACGATCTCGGTGGCGAGCGCCTCGTTGAGAACGCTGAGCACCCGTTCGATGTCGGCGCCGTAGGCGTCCGTGACCGGGCCCTTCTCGATCTCCTGGCGGGCGCGTTCGCGGATGGTCTTGATGTCGGTGAGGAATTCGGCCACGACGTTCTCCGTCTTCGTGGAAGGGGCCGAGGCGCCGCTCTTGGCTGCGCGACGGCCGACCGTGCGGGGGAATCGCTTCATGCTGCACGCTCTGGTGCCCCGGATTTCGCCACCGAATCGCCGCCGGGGCGGGGAGCACGCCCACGGGGGTGCGGGCACGGGATTCCGCCCGGCGGCTGGTTGCTCAGGCCACCGCCGTAGCGCTCTCCAACTGACGCAGCCACAGCGCGAAGGCCAGCGTCGAGACGTCCGCGTGCAGGGGTGTCAGCGCCCCGCTGTCCGGCCGCCAGGCGAGCAGGGCGCCGGTGCCGCCGTCGACGACGAGGTGCACACCCCGCTCGCTCACCGGGTCGGCGGACGGGCCGAGCCCGCGGTTGCCGGTGCCCCGGACGCCGGTGCCGTGGTGGGCCAGGCGTCCGAGCCGGACCAGGGCGTCCGCCTGCGCGGGCAGGGCCGGGGACGCGTACTCCTCGAAGTCCGGTTCGGCGTGGAACTGGGTCAGCGTGGGCAGCGGCAGCTCGGTGTCGAGCTGGAAGGGGTGGACGTCCTCGGGCAGGCCGAGGTCGCGCAGGAAGCGGCGGGTGGGCGCGTGCCGCAGGGCGGCGGGGAAGTCGACGTCCTCGAAGCGCATCACGCGCCCCGGCCCGAACTCCTCGGCGAGCAGCCGCTCCGGCAGGTCGAGTATGAGCCCCGCCCCGGAGGCGGACAGCCAGCCGCGCGCCCGACTGCGCGCGAACGCCCGGGTCAGGCAGGGCAGGAAGTCCTCCGAGGGCACGGAACCACCGATCCGGTCGGCGGCAGGCCCCGCACCTGTCCCGCCGGTGGCGGGCCCCGCGCCCGTCCTATCGGTGGCGGGCCCCGCGCCCGTCCTGTCGGCGGCGGGCCCCGTACCTGTCCCGTCGACGGCAGGCCCCACGGCCGTCCCGTCGGCGGCGGGCCCCGCACCGGTCGACGCGGCGCGCGTGCTCCGGGCCGCCTGTGTCGCGGCTGTCTCGCTCGTGCTCATCGTGCCCCCAGGACCGTGCTTCGGGAACCGGCCGCCCAGCGGCCCGCTCCCATTGCCTGCACCGTACGAGCCCCCACTGACAATCCGCGCCGACCTGCGGCGATGCCCGCGCCGCCCGGTGGGCTCGCTCGACGGCCCGTACCGCTCACGTCCTGATCCCGCGCGGGGCCGCGCCGCTCACCGCACCCGCGCCCGCCCCAGCCCCGCCAGTACCGCGTCCACGGTTTCCGGGACCGTCGACTCCGAGCTGTCCAGCCAGAGTCCGAGCCGCGGGGTGGTCTCGCGCATGCCGCGGTCGAGGGAGGCGACGGTCCAGGATGTGTCCCCGGTGCCGTAGCCGGACTTGGCGCGTCCTGCCTCGCGGGCGGCCACCGCCTCGGGGCTCGGGGCGAGGACGACGACGTACAGCGGGCGGGTGCGGAACAGGTCGACGTAGGCGGTCAGGTGGGGGCCGAGGACGACGTCCTGGACGACGGCGGTGAAACCGGCGGCCGCGTAGGCGTCGGCGGTCGCCGCGGAGAGGCGGTGGCGCAGGCGGAGTTGGGCCTCGGCCTCGGGGCCCGCGCCGGGGGCGTACTCCTCGCGGCCGGAGACCACCATGCGGCGGAAGACGTCACCGCGGATGTGCGCGGCGCGGGGCAGCCGGGCGGCCAGCGCCTCGGCGACGGTCGACTTCCCGGCGGCCATGATGCCGGTCAGGACGAGGACGCCCTCGCAGGTCCCCGGAGCTGCCGCGCCGCCGGATACCGGCCCCTCCGCCGCCACCCTCAGGAGGCCCCGGTGACCACCGCCGCCTGCGGCCGGATCGGCAGGCGGTTGACCGGGCGGCCGGTGGCGGTGCGGACCGCGGAGGCGATGGCGGCGGGGGCGGTGACCACCGGGACCGCGCTGACCGCCTTGGCGCCGAAGGGGGCGACGACGTCGCGCTCCTCGACGAGTTTGACGATGCGGATCTCGGGGGCGTCCAGGGCGGTCGGCAGGGCGTAGCCGGTGAGGTCGGGGTGGCGGACGAGGCCGCGGGGGGTGCGCAGGTTCTCGGTGAGGGCCGCGCCCACGCCCTGGGTGACGCCCGCCTCGATACGGGCGGTGAGCTGGGCGGGGTTGAGGATGCGGCCGACGTCCTGGGCGACGGCGAGTTCGACGACCCGTACCGAGCCGAGTTCGATGTCGACGTCCACCACCGCGCGGATCGCGCAGAAGGTGAGGCCGACGAAGGCGTCGCCCTGGCCGGACTCGTCGAGCGGCTCGGTGGGGTGCGGGCGGCACTGGGCGGTGGCCCAGAGCTCCTTGCCGTCCAGGGCCTCGGTGACGGTGGTGGAGAGCACGCCGTCGTAGGAGGTGATGCGGCCGTCGTTGATCTGCAGGAGTTCGGTGGACATGCCGAACTTGTGGGCCAGCGGCTGGAGGAGCTGGGTGCGGACCATCTTGGCGGCGCGTTCGACGGCGCCGCCGGAGACCCAGGTGTGGCGGCCGCGGCAGCCGGGGCCCGCGGGCGGCTGGTCGGTGTCGACCGGCGCCACGTGCACCTCCTCGACGCCGAGGACCTCCTGCACGATCTGCCGGGCGAGGGTGGCGAAGCCCTGGCCGGTCTCGACGGCCGCGCAGAGCACGGTGGCCACGCCGTCCTGGACCTTGACGGTGGCGGTGGAGACCTCGTCGGTGCCCTCGGCGCCGAGCATGTGGACCATGCCGAGTCCGTAGCCGACACCGCGGCGGACCGCGCCCGGCTCGCCCGCGCCCTCGGGGCCGCCGGGCAGCAGCCACTCGGTCTCGGGGCTGTCCTTGGGCAGCGGCGGCAGCGGGATCTCCCGTACCGCGGTGAGGAGTTCGGCGACCGGGGCGGGGCAGGTGACGGTCTGGCCGGTGGGCAGTTCGTCGCCGGTGGCGAGGACGTTGCGCATCCGCAGTTCGGCGGGGTCCAGGCCGAGCTTCCTGGCGAGCTTGTCCATCTGGGCCTCGTAGGCGGCGCAGACCTGGAGCGCGCCCTCGCCCCGCACATGCCCGGAGGGCGGGTTGTTGGTGCGCACCGCCCAGCCCTCGATGAAGGCGTGCGGGACGACATAGGGGCCGCAGGCGAAGGAGACGGCGGCGGCGAGCGCGTCCGAGGAGGTGTCGGCGTAGGCGCCGGAGTCGAGGAGGATCTGCGCCTCGACCTTGACCAACTTGCCCTCGGCGTCCGCGTGGTGGCGGTAGCGCAGCAGCGTCGGATGCCGGTGGGCGTGGCCGAGGAAGGACTCCTCGCGGGTCGCGGTCAGCTTGACCGGGCAGCCGGTGCGCAGGGCGAGCAGGCCGAGCGGGAGCTGGAAGCCGGGGTCCTCGCGGTCGGCGGTCGCGCCGGGCACCCCGGTGACGACGACCTTGACCAGGTCCTCGTCGAGTCCGTAGCAGGCGGCGGCGAGCCGGCGGTCGCGGTGCGGGTCGGTGGAGGCGGTGTACAGCTCCACGCCGCCGTCCGGGCGGGGCACCGCGAGGCCCGCCTCGGCGCCGATGGGCGCCGGGTCCTGGCGGCCGATCCGGTACAGGCCCTCGACCACGGTCTCGCCCGCCGCGTCCGGGTCGCCGTGGCGCAGCGGGATGTGCCGGATGACGTTGCCGTCGGGGTGCAGCGGCTCGGCGGCGAAGGTCTTCTCCGGGTCGGTGACCGGCTCGCGCACCTCGTACTCGACGGTGATCGCGGCGGCCGCCATCCGCGCGGTGTCCGGGTGGTCCGCGGCGACCGCGGCGATCGGCTCGCCGTGGTGGCGGACCTCGCCGGAGGCGAACACCGGCCGGTCGCCGCTGCGTCCGTAGGTGCCCCGCCCCGGCACGTCCTCGTGGGTGATCACCGCGCGCACGCCGGGCATCTCGCGGGCGTGCGCGGTGTCGATGGAGACGATCCGCGCGCGCGGATGCGGCGAACGCAGCACCGCCGCCCACAGCAGCCCCTCGGCCCACAGATCGGAGGCGTACGGGAAGGTGCCCTCGCTCTTGGCACGCGCCTCGGCGGAGGGGACCGGCGCGCCGAGCCCGTGCGGGGCGGCGCCCGCCGCGGGCACCACGACGGCGGTCGGCGCCGCGGGGGAATCCTTGCTCACGCCGTGCCTCCGCCGTTCTCCTCGCCGTATGCCCCGCGCCCGGACGGGCCCCCGTCGTACGTACGGTGCACCGGGTCGCCGTACGCGTCGAGATGCGCCGAGACGTCACCGTACGGGTCCTGCGGGGCGCCGCCGTACGGGACCTGGGTGCCGTCGCCGTAGGGGTCTTCGGTGCCGTCGGCGTACGGGGCCTGCGCGTCCTCGCCGTAGCCGCCGGGCGCCTGGCCGTCCTCGCCGTAGGGCTCCTGGGCGGAGGGGTCGGCGTAACCCTCGTGCGCCGAGGGGTGGATGCCGCCCGCGCCGGGTCCGGCCTGGTGCGGGATGCGCGGCTCGGCCTCGGCGGACTCGTCCTGCGCCCCGGACTGCCGCGCCGCCGCGCTGCCGCGTTCGGCGACCACCTCGCGTACGGCTTCGAGCACGCCCCGGTAGCCGGAGCAGCGGCAGAGGTTGCCGCAGAGCGCCTGGCGGGTCTCCAGCTCGCCGGGCGCGGGATTGCGCTGGAGCAGGTCGTGCACGGTCATCGCCATGCCGGGTACGCAGAAGCCGCACTGCACGGCACCGCACTTGGTCAACGCGCGCTGCACATCGGAGGGTTCGCCGTTCTCGCCGAGTCCCTCGACGGTGCGCACCTCGCTGCCCGCCGTGGTGGCCGCGGGCACCAGGCAGGAGGCGACGAGCCGCCCGTCCACCAGGACGTTGCAGGCCCCGCACTCCCCCTGCGAGCAGCCGTCCTTGGCCCCCGCGAGACCGAGCCGCTCGCGCAGCACATAGAGCAGGGACTCCCCGATCCAGGCACCGGTCACCGGCCGGTCGGACCCGTTGACCCGCAGCACATACGAGCCGAGCGGATGCTCCTCCCGCGGCACCGCGGGCGCCACCGGCGCGGGCGCGGGCTCCCCGGCCCGCGCGGAGGGCACGGCTCCCGGGGGGAGTTCGGAGAGGCGGGTGCCGGGGGGTGGGGCGTCGGAGGGGTCGGACGGGTCGGACGGCTGGGCGTCGGTGGGTTCCGCGTCAGGAGGCTGTACGTCGGTGGGGCGGCCGTCGGTGGGTTGGGCGCCCGTGGAGTGGGCGTCGGAGGTCGGCGGCTCGGCGGGGGTGGGCGCGCGCGGTGGCCTGGGCGGGGGCAGGTCGGGGGTGCCCCTCGGCGGAGGGGCCGGTGCCGGGGGTGTCCGGGGTGGCGGTGTCCTCGGCCGGGGGGGTGGGGGGGGTGGGGGGGCCGGGGGGGCCACGGAGGCGCCGGGTGCCGCAGGGGCGCCGGGGGTGGACGCGGGGTCCGGACCGGCGGGGGTGGCGGCGGGGTGGTGGGCTTCGCCCTGGGTCGCCGCGGCCTCGGCCTCGGCTCCCGCTCCGGCTCCGGCTCCGGCTCCGGCTCCGGCTCCGGCTCCGGCTCCGGCTCCGGCCTGAGGGGCGGGGTCGGGGCGGCCGGTGTCAACGTCGTTGCGATCGGGGGTAGTTGCTGGGGCCCCGCCGGTCGGGTCGGCCGGAGTGCGGGGGGTCCCGGGCCTGCCGTTCAGCGGACGTCGGGGCCGGGGCTCGGCGGTACGGGACTCGGGAGTCCGGGCTTCGGGGATCCGGGCCTCGGGGGTCCCGGGATCGGGCGTCCCGGCGTCGGGGGAACCAGACTCGGGGATCCCAGAGTCGGCCATCCCGGGGTCGGCGATCCCGGGAGCTGCGGTCCCCGGAGCGGCGGTCCCGGCAGCGCGGATCCCGGGAGCGGCGAGCCCCGACTCCTCGACCCCAGGATCAGCGATCCCCGGCTCCTCGATCCCAGGAGCGGCAATCCCAGGAGCGGCAGTCCCAGCCTCAGCGGTCCCAGGACGAGCGGTCCCAGGACGAGGTGTCCCAGGGGTCTCCGCACCGGTGGTACCCGCGCCAGTCGCCTCCCGGCCCGGCGCCTGGCCAGCCGCCCGGCCCGGCAGTTGTCCACGCCGGCCGCCCTGGGCACCCTGGTCGCCTTGACCGCCCGGTTCGCCGTCCGCGCCGAAGGCACCCTCTTCCACGAAGTCCAGCCCGCCGACCGCCACCACGGGGCCGACACCGCTGCCGAGGCGCCTGCGCGCGGGGGCGGGCGCGGCGGACTCGTGAGCCGCGTCCGGGGCCGCGCCGCGCGGAGCGGCGGGACCACGGCCGGAGGCCTCGGGGCCCCCGGTGCCGGGACCCTGCGGAGCGTGCCCCTGGGGCGTACCCAGGTCACCCGGCGTACCAGGCGTGCCCGGCATGTCCAGACCACCCGGAGCCTGGCCCGGTCCTACCGAAGCCTGGCCCGGTCCTGCCGGTACCTGGCCCGGCCCTGCCGGTGCCTCGCCTGCCCCGGCCGGGATCTCGCCTGCTCCCGCCGGGAACTCTTCTGTCCCTGCCGGGAACTGGCCTGTCCCCGCCGTGTTCTCGCCCGGCCCCGCCGGTACTCGGCTTCCCTGCTGCGGTCGCCCCCCGGCGCGCCCGCCCGGCCCGGCGCCGGGGTGGCCGGCGCGTCCGGAAGGCCCGGCCGCCGCTCCCCCCGCGCCCGCACTCGGGCCCGCGTCCGTACCGGCGTCCGGGCCCGGAGTGCCGGAACGCCGCAGTGCCGCGAGTCCCCCGCCGAAACCGGCGCCGGGGCCGCGGTACTCCTCGTTCTCGCCGGGGCCGGAGTCCTCGTCCGTCTCGGAGTCCGTGCCCTCGTCCTCGGTGACGGGCCCGTCCGAGTACAGGTCGCCGGTCTCGAACTGCCCGGTGGCGGCGAAGCCTTCGGGGCCTCCGTACGGGCCGCCCGGGTATCCCGGACCGCGCCCGGCGTAGCCCTCGGGGTCCTCCCCGGCCATGCCGTCCGGTGCCGCGAATCCGGGGTCCGCGGCGTCCTCGTAGCCGTCCAGGGCTCCGGCGCGGTAGTCGGCGGAGGCCGCGTAGTCCGCGTACCCGCGGTGGTCCTGGTGGTCGTCCCGGCGGTCCCGCTGGTCCCGGGAGCCCTGGTGCTCCTCGGCGGCGTCCGGGGGTCCGGCCTCCGCCCCGCCCTGCCAGGAGGTGCCCGCGGCGGCACCGGCCGCCCAGGGGGCGACGGCCCCGCCGGGCAGGGTGGCCGGGAGGGTGCCCTCCCACTGGGAGGCGAGGCTGGAGGCGGTGAACTCGCCCGAGTCATCCGGCAGATCGCCCTCGGCGACCGGGATGGACCACTCGCCGGTGACATCGCTGTGCGGCTGCCCGTCACCGTGCGCCTGCGGCACGGACGGGTCCGCGTACTGCTGCTCCTCGTACTGCGGGTCCTGGTACTGGGGGTCCTGGTACTGCGGGTCCTGGTACTGCGGGTCCTGGTACTGGGGATCCCCGAACCGCGGATCCGGGTAGCGGGAGTCCCCGTACGGCTGATCCCGGTATCGCTGGTCCCCGTACTGCGCGTCCCCGTACGGCGAATCCCCGGACTGCCGATCCCCGGACCGGGGGTCCCCGGACTGGGGGTCCCCGGACTGGGGGTCCCCGGACTGGGGGTCCCCGGACTGGGGGTCCCCGGACTGGGGGTCCCCGTAAGCCTGATCCGCGTACGCCTGATCCCTGTACCCCTGATCCCCGGACTGCGGATCCTGGTACTGCGGATCCCGGTACTGCTCGTCCGGGAACTGCCGGTCGGGGAACTGCCCGTCCGTGAACCGCTGCTCCTGGAACCGCTGCTCCTGGGCGTACGGGTCCTGCGGATACGCCTCCGGGTACGCGCCCTGAGAGGGGTCCTGTGCCGTGGGGTCCGGGTGGCCGCCGCGGTGGTCCGTGCCGTCCGCGAAGGTCCACTGGCCGGTGGCCGCGGGCTCGTAGACGAACTGGCCCTGCTGGGTGTGGAGCGGGTCCGATGTGCCGTGCGGCGGGGTGGCGTGGCCGTGGGCGTCGCCGGGCTCCGGCCAGTGCACGGCCTCCGGCGGGGCCGACTGCGCCTGCGGGGGCCGGGGTCGGCCCTGCTCCCCGGCGGGCGGCCCGGGCGTCAGGTGCGGCAGGGTCCAGGTGCCGGTGGCCGCGGGGTCGGTGGTGCCGCCGGCGGTCGGGGTGATCGTTATCTGCGGGGGGACGTAGCCGTGGCCGGGGGCGGCCAGCGGGCTGTCGCCGCCCCCCGCGTACTGGTCGAAGTTCTCCGGCAGCTGGACGAAGGCGGTGGCGCCGTCGTCGTACTCGCCCTGGGGCAGCGGCTCCCAGCCCCGGGGGGCGCCCTCGCCGCCCCGCTGTTCGTCGGTCACGACAGTGCCCTCCCCAACGCTCGTCGGGCCAGCGCGGCGACGGTGCGCCGCAGGTGCAGTACGGCGGGCGGATGCTCGCTCACGGTGCCGTCCGGGGCGGGCTCGGGGTCCGGGATGCAGGCGGCGGCGACGTACTCGCCGAAGCCGCGCAGCGCCTCGGGGACCAGGGCGCGGCCGTTCTCCCAGTCGATCAGCGAGGCCACCCACTGCTCGGCCTCCAGGGGCCTCAGCGGCATGGGCGCCACCGCGCCGACCGCGCAGCGCACGCTCCGGCGCGCGGGGTCGAGCACGAGCCCCACCGAGGCGGTGGCCCGGCCGGGCCCGGTGCGCCCGGTGGCCTTGAGGAAGACCTGGGGGGCGTGCAGCAGCGGCACCCGGACGAAGCCGATCAGCTCGCCGGGGCCGAGCATCTCCATGCCCGCGAGCAGATGCGAGACGGGGATCTCGCGGCGGGTGCCGCCGGGGCCCGCGATGATCAACGTGGCTTCCAGGGCGGCCAGTACGGGCAGCGAGTCCCCGGTGGGCGCCGCGCTCGCGATGTTGCCGCCGAGGGTCCCGGCGTTGCGGATCTGCGGGGGCCCGGCGGCGCGCGCGGCGGCGGCGAGGCCGGGGATCAGGGCGGCGAAGTCGGGGCGGCCCATGCGGGCGTGGGTGAGTCCGGCGCCGAGCAGGGCATGCCCGTCCAGGTACTGCCAGCTGCGGATCTCGCTGATCCGGCCGAGGCCGACGAGCGCCGCGGGACGCAGCTGCCCCGCGTTCACGGAGGCCATCAGGTCGGTACCGCCGGCCACCGGCACGGCTGCGGGCACGGCGGCGAGCGCCGCCACGGCCTCGTCCAGCGTGGCAGGCAGCTTCACCGGTTGCACTGCCTGCGGTGCCTGCGTCGTCAAAACCGGCTGTCCCTTCCGCGTCTCACCTGGTCCCACCCGTGGCCGTACGGTACGTGCTCACCGGAGGGACGTGGCAACTCTGGCACATCTTCCCCAGGGCCCGGAGCGGGGGTCCGTTAGGAGGCTTTTGCCCTCCTGAACACCCTTGACCGGATATCGCCGTTGCTCCTCGGCCAGTCCTCCGGCCGCCCGTGCCGCTCTCCTCCTCACCGGCTCCCCCGTCGCCCCGCGGGCGCCGCCTCCCGGACGCGCGCCCCCGCCCGCCCCCGACTGCCTCCACGGTGGCAGGCCCACCGGGCGCGCGTTCCACGTCAGGGGGCGGCTCACACGTACGGGGACGCCGGGTCGCTCGGACGTTTGAGGCGGGCCGGGCCGCACTCCGCGCCCGCGGCTGACGGCAGGCGGCGGCCGGGACATCCGCCGAGCGCGTGGCCGAGAACCAACTCCCCGAAACCGCGGGCGGCTTGAGTTCCCGGGCCCCGGACTCCCTTGCCGGCGGCGGCTTTCGGCCGCCGGACACGCCGAGACCGCGGCGCGTCCCCCCTCAGCGGGGAGCGCGCCGCGGTCTCGTGGGAACCGGGAAACGGAGGAAACCCCCGGGCGGGCAGAGCAGTTGGCGGGCGGGAGGGCAGGCGGGCCGCCGGGCGCACCGCGCGAGGCGCGCCCGGCCCGGCGGGACTACTTCTTGTCCTTGCCGCCGCCCTTGCCCTTGTCGCCCTCGCCACCGGCGCCCATGGACTCGTAGATCTCCTTGCACATGGGACAGACGGGGTACTTCTTCGGGTCGCGGCCCGGGACCCACACCTTGCCGCAGAGCGCGACGACGGGGGTGCCGTCCATCGCGCTCGCCATGATCTTGTCCTTCTGGACGTAATGGGCGAAGCGCTCGTGATCGCCGTCGCCGTGCGACACCTGCGGTGTCGGCTCGACGAGAGTTCCGGTTCCTGCCCCGCGCTCGGGCTCGAGAGTGCTCATAAGTTTCCAGTTTACTGAAGCCGCGCGGACGCGGGTCGCGGACCGTCCCGCCGCCTCGGCGCGGGAGACGGCATGGGTCAGTTCATGGACGGATCGTCCGGGTAGGTCGCCACCATGGCGAGCTGGCCGCGCTGGCGGCGCAGCACCTCGCGCCACAGCCGCTCCGGCACCGGGCAGGAGACATCGCCGGGTTCCGATTCGACGACGTACCAGGCGCCCTCGGTCAGCTCGTCCTCCAGCTGGCCCGGGCCCCAGCCCGCGTACCCGGCGAAGATCCGCAGCGAGCCGAGTTCCGGGGCGAGCAGCTCCGGCGGGGCCTCCAGGTCGACGAGGCCGATCGCCCCGTGCACCCGGCGCCAGCCGAGGATTCCGCTTTCCCCGGCGTTCTCGCCCGGTACGACGCCGACGCCGAGGGCGGCGTCCAGCGAGACGGGGCCGCCCTGGAAGACGACCGCGGGCTCGCCGGTGAGCCCGCCCCAGCCGGTGAGGACGGTCTCCACGTCGACGGGCGTCGGGCGGTTCAGGACCACGCCGAGCGAGCCCTCCTCGTCGTGGTCGAGGAGGAGCACCACCGCGCGGTCGAAATTCGGGTCCGTCAGGGCGGGGCTGGCCACGAGCAGCCGCCCTGTGAGAGAGGACACCTCGGTCATGCCAGACATGATCCCGCATCCGGGCCGCGCGCGGGACGCCCGCGGCGCCGGCCGCCGCCGCCCAGCTCAGCGGGGTGCCTCCGGCCCCCGGCGCCCGCGGCGGGGAGCGACCGGCCGTCCCGGAGCGGCCACGGGACGTACCGCCGCGGAACCCCGGAAGCCCTCCCGCCGTCCCCGGACTTACGGAAGGGGGGCCCGGGGCCATTAGTCTTGGTCCCTTGCCCCTGCCCACCTCACCGGAACGCGAGATACATGACCGTCACCGGCATTGACGACGTACTCCTTGTCCACGGCGGTACCCCGCTGGAGGGCGAGATCCGGGTCCGCGGCGCGAAGAACCTCGTGCCGAAGGCCATGGTCGCCGCGCTGCTCGGCAGCGGCCCCAGCCGCCTGCGCAACGTCCCCGACATCCGGGACGTCCGCGTCGTCCGCGGGCTGCTCCAGCTGCACGGAGTAACGGTCCGTCCCGGCGAGGAGCCCGGCGAACTCGTCCTGGACCCCACGCACGTGGAGAGCGCGAACGTCGCCGACATCGACGCGCACGCCGGGTCCTCCCGCATTCCGATCCTGTTCTGCGGGCCGCTGCTGCACCGGCTCGGGCACGCCTTCATCCCCGGCCTCGGCGGCTGCGACATCGGCGGCCGCCCGATCGACTTCCACTTCGACGTGCTGCGGCAGTTCGGCGCCCGGATCGAGAAGCGCGCCGACGGCCAGTACCTGGAGGCCCCGCAGCGGCTGCGCGGCACCAAGATCGAGCTGCCCTACCCCTCGGTGGGCGCGACCGAGCAGGTGCTGCTCACCGCGGTGCTCGCGGAGGGCGTCACCGAGCTGTCCAACGCGGCCGTGGAGCCGGAGATCGAGGACCTCATCTGCGTACTGCAGAAGATGGGCGCGATCATCGCCATGGACACCGACCGGACCATCCGGATCACCGGTGTCGACTCGCTCGGCGGCTACAACCACCGCGCCCTCCCGGACCGCCTGGAGGCGGCCTCCTGGGCGTCCGCGGCGCTCGCCACCGAGGGCAACATCCTGGTCCGCGGCGCCCAGCAGCGCTCGATGATGACCTTCCTGAACACCTTCCGGAAGGTCGGCGGCGCCTTCGAGATCGACGACGAGGGCATCCGCTTCTGGCACCCGGGCGGCACCCTGAACGCCATCGCCCTGGAGACCGATGTCCACCCCGGCTTCCAGACCGACTGGCAGCAGCCGCTGGTGGTCGCGCTCACCCAGGCGACCGGACTGTCCATCATCCACGAGACGGTGTACGAGTCCCGGCTCGGCTTCACCTCGGCGCTGAACCAGATGGGCGCGCACATCCAGCTCTACCGCGAGTGCCTCGGCGGCTCCGACTGCCGCTTCGGCCAGCGCAACTTCCTGCACTCCGCGGTGGTTTCGGGCCCGACCCGGCTCCAGGGCTCCGACCTGGTCATCCCCGACCTGCGCGGCGGCTTCTCCTATCTGATCGCCGCGCTCGCCGCCCAGGGCACCTCCCGGGTGCACGGCATCGACCTCATCAACCGCGGTTACGAGAACTTCATGGACAAGCTCCAGGAGCTCGGCGCCAAGGTCGAACTCCCGGGCAAGGCACTGGGCTGAGGGCACCCGGCGGGCCAACTGCCCGCCGGTGACGGCAGCGAGCACGACGAAGGGGGCGGCCACCCGGTCCGGGTGGCCGCCCCCTTCGCCATGTCCTGCGGCTCGCGCCGGTCTTGACGTGCGCCGGGCGGCCGGTGGTCCGGGCGCCCTCCCGCCGTGCGGGGTGCGCCCGGACCGACTCACTTGCCCTTGGCGGCTTCCTTGAGCTTGGAGCCCGCGGAGACCTTCACGCTGTAGCCGGCCGGGATGTCGATCGGCTCGCCGGTCTGCGGGTTGCGGGCGGTGCGAGCGGCACGGTGGGTGCGCTCGAAGGTGAGGAAGCCGGGGATGGTGACCTTCTCGTCGCCCTTGGCGACGATCTCGCCCGTAACCTCGGCGAAGGCGGCCAGAACGGCGTCGGCGTCCTTGCGGGTCACCTCGGCGCGGTCGGCCAGCGCGGCCACCAGCTCACTGCGGTTCATTTTTGTACTCCCGTGTTCATCTTGCCGTTGAGGCGTGAGATCGAAGCCGATGCTGCCAGGGCCCTTGTCCGGGGCCGGACCCGGGTCCGTTCCGCCGGACGCCCTCGCGCCCCTGGGGGTCGTCCCCCCAGGACTACGTCCCGGAGGAGCATCCTGCCCCCACCTGCGGCGGTAAAGCCAATCCGGCGCTCGGGCCGGGCTTTGGAAGCCACACGAAAAACGCCACTGCCTCGCCTTGGTGACGCTCCGTCCGCTCCCGGCAGCGGTCCGCAGGGCGACTGCTCGCTTCCGGGGTTCGCCCGGCCCCCGCCGGCGTTGCCCGGTGGTGGGAGGCCGGGCATCCCCGGCGGGGGCCGGGCGAGTTCGCTGCGTGCCACCCTAAGGGCGCGCCGGGGCGCTTGGTCCCGCGACGCGCCGTACGTCAGGCCCCCGCGGCGGGGGCGACGGCGCCCACGGCCTTGGCGGCGCTGCGCACCGCGTCGGCCACCGCCCCCGCGACCTTGTCGTTGAAAACGCTCGGAATGATGTAGTTGGGGTTGAGTTCGTCACCCGTGACCACGTCGGCGAGGGCGCTCGCGGCGGCGAGCATCATCTCCGTGTTGACGGTGCGGGACTGCGCGTCGAGCAGTCCGCGGAACACCCCGGGGAACACCAGGACGTTGTTGATCTGGTTCGGGAAGTCGCTGCGGCCGGTGGCCACAACTGCCGCGCTCTGCCGGGCGATTGCCGGGTCGACCTCGGGGTCCGGGTTGGCCAGGGCGAAGACGATGGCGCCGTCCGCCATCGCCGCGACGTCCTCGCCGCCGAGGACGTTGGGCGCCGAGACACCGATGAAGACGTCCGCGCCGCGCACCGCCTCCTTCAGCGAGCCGCGTACGCCCTCGGGGTTGGTGTTGTCGGCGATCCACCGCAGGGGCGAATCGGGGGCGGCGTCCACCAGGTCCGTGCGCCCCGCGTGCACCACTCCCTCGATGTCCGCGACCACCGCGTGCTTGACGCCCGCGGCGATCAGCAGCTTCAGGATGGCCGTACCGGCCGCGCCCGCACCGGACATGACGACCCGTACGTCGCCGATCGCCTTGCCGACCACGCGCAGCGCGTTGGTCAGCGCGGCGAGCACCACGATGGCGGTGCCGTGCTGGTCGTCGTGGAAGACCGGGATGTCCAGGGCCTCCCGCAGCCGGGCCTCGATCTCGAAGCAGCGCGGGGCGGAGATGTCCTCCAGGTTGATGCCCGCGAAGCCGGGGGCGATGGCCTTGACGATCTCCACGATGGCGTCGGTGTCCTGGGTGTCCAGGCACAGCGGCCAGGCGTCGATGCCCGCGAAGCGCTTGAAGAGGGCGGCCTTGCCCTCCATGACCGGCAGCGCCGCCTTCGGCCCGATGTTGCCGAGGCCGAGCACCGCCGAGCCGTCGGTGACGACCGCGACGGAGTTGCGCTTGATGGTCAGGCGGCGGGCGTCCTCGGGGTTCTGCGCGATGGCCATGCAGACCCGGGCGACGCCGGGCGTGTAGACCATGGACAGGTCGTCGCGGTTGCGGATGGGGTGCTTGGACTGCATCTCGATCTTGCCGCCGAGGTGCATGAGGAAGGTACGGTCCGAGACCTTGCCGAGGGTGACGCCCTCGATGCCGCGCAGCTTGCCGACGATCTCGTCCGCGTGCGCGGTGGAGGAGGCGGCGATCGTGACGTCGATACGGAGCTTCTCGTGGCCCGATGCCGTGACGTCCAGGCCCGACACCGAACCGCCGGAGGACTCCACGGCGGTGGTGAGCTGCGAGACGGCGGTTCCGCTCGCGGGCACCTCGAGACGGACCGTCATCGAGTAGGAGACGCTGGGCGCCGTTGCCATGACCGACTTCCTCTGCTTGTTCTCTGTGCGCGTGTCCGCCCCGCGCGCGGTACGCGTACCGGTCACCGGTGCGCGGGACTGCCGCCGGGCCGACACGGCCCAGGCGGCGTGGACCGATCGTCGCACCTACTGCCGGGTACGTGGTAACGGCCCCTGATTGCGTACGTTCTGTTCCCCACCCGTTCCCCGGGAGGTACGCGGGCCGGGGTGCGCCGGGCCCACCGGCGCACACGCGGAAGGTCCGCCCCGCGGCTGCGGAGCGGACCTCGTGTGGTGCTCGTACTGTCTCGCGCTCGTGCTGTGCGCCCGCGGTCTCCCGCGGGAAGTAGGTGACACCGGCCCGCCATGCTCGCCTCGCGGCAAGTGGTCGCTCGTAGCGACGAAGGTTGGGCCCGGGGGCTTGGATCGAGCCGGTGCCACATCCACGGTAACAAAGGATCCCCGGAAGGCCATTCCCGTCACGGAAGTTCGTCCGGACGGCCGGATCCGGACGGCCCGGGACGCCGGGTCCGGGCCGCACCCCGGACCCGGATCCGGGCCGCTCGGGAGACCCGGATCCGGGCGGCCGCCGCTCAGTCGCGCAGCAGGTCGGGCACGCCCTCGGCGTCCGGGAGGTCGCGCGGCACGGCGACCACGGTGAGCTGCTGGGTGGCGCGGGTCAGGGCGACGTAGAGGACGCGCAGCCCGGCCGGGCTCTCGTCGGCGATCTCGGCGGGCGAGAGCACCAGCGTGGCGTCGTACTCCAGGCCCTTGGCCTCCAGGCTGCCGAGCACCACCACGCGGCCGGTGTCCGCCGCCGAGCCGTCCGGCGCGGTGAGTCCGGCGAGCGCCCGGCGGACCTCCTCGCGGC
This sequence comes from Streptomyces sp. SCSIO ZS0520, assembly GCF_025643355.1. Classification (NCBI taxonomy): domain Bacteria; kingdom Bacillati; phylum Actinomycetota; class Actinomycetes; order Kitasatosporales; family Streptomycetaceae; genus Streptomyces; species Streptomyces sp. SCSIO ZS0520. The sequence goes on from NZ_CP092644.1 coordinate 2,806,371, forward strand.
GCCGCATCGCGACCACCACACCGACCGTGCCGTCCACCTGGCCGAGCAGCCGGGCGGCCTCCTCGCGCAGCGCCCCGGCGAGCGCGCCGTCCTGCGCCGCCCGGAAGCGCGGGCGCAGACCGGTGGAGCGGACCGCCCGCGGGGCCTCGGCGCCCGGCATGGCCAGGGCGAGGACCCGGGCGGCCAGTTCGGCGACCTCGGAGGGGTTGCGGTAGTTGACGGTGAGGGTGAAGCGGCGGCGCGGGCGGCTGCCGAGCGCCTCGTCGCGCGCCGCGGCGGCCTCCTCCGGGTCGGACCAGCTGGACTGCGCCGGGTCCCCGACCACGGTCCAGGTGGCGTGCCGGCCGCGGCGGCCGACCATCCGCCACTGCATCGGCGTGAGGTCCTGCGCCTCGTCGACGATGACGTGCGCGTACTCGGTGCGCTCCTGGGCCAGCCGCTCCGCGCGCTCGCGCTGGGTCTCCTCGCGGCGCGGCATCAGCTCCTCCAGGCCGGTGAGCTGGTCGAGCGGGTCCAGCTCGCGGCGGGGGCGGGTCCTGACCGGGGTGCCGAGGAGAGCCTGGAGTTCGTCGAGCAGGGCCACGTCGTGCACGCTCAGCTCCTTCCTGGCGAAGGAGCGGGCGGCCCTGCGGACCTCGTTCTGGTTCAGCACCCGGCGCGACCAGCGGGCGAGGCGGCGCTCGTCGGCCATCGCGGCGAGGACGGACCGCGGGGTCAGCTCGGGCCACCAGGCGTCCAGGAAGGACTGGAAGGAGTCCTCGGCGCTGATGTCCTCGTCGAAGCCGGAGCGCAGTTCGGCGGCCAGCTCCGGATCGGTGTGCCGGCTGCCCGCGCCGGACTGCGCCCACAGCGCGTCGAGCAGCAGCCTGCGGGCGCGCGGGCGCAGCAGGTTGACGGGGGCGGTGCCGCCGAGGGCGGAGGCGCGGATCCGGGCGAGGGCCTCGGTGTCGAGCTCCAGTCGGCGCCCGAAGGCCACCACCCGCAGCCGGGTGGGGACCTCGCCGAGCTCCAGGGCGCCGCGGGCCGCCTTGCGCAGCACCTTCAGCATCCGCGCCGAGCCCTTGACGCGGGCGGCGGCCGGGGAGTCGTACTCGGTGGCCTGCCCGCCGTCCGGGCCCTCGTAGAGCGAGCCGACCGCGCGGATCGCGACCTGCCCCTCCTCGCCGAGCGAGGGCAGCACGCCCTCGGTGTACGAGACGAGCAGCGGCGTCGGCGAGACGATCAGGATGCCGCCGGAGTAGCGGCGCCGGTCCTGGTAGAGCAGGTACGCGGCCCGGTGCAGGGCCACCGCGGTCTTGCCGGTGCCGGGGCCGCCCTCGACATAGGTGACGGAGGCGGCGGGGGCGCGGATCACCAGATCCTGTTCGGCCTGGATGGAGGCGACGATGTCGCGCATGGTGTGGCCGCGGGCCTGGCCGAGGGCGGCCATCAGCGCGCCGTCGCCGATCGCCGCGAGCCGCTCGCCGTCCAGGAAGGCGGTCAGCTCGGGCCGCATCAGATCGTCCTCGACGCCGAGCACCCGGCGGCCCTTGGAGCGGATCACCCGGCGGCGCACCACCCGGCCGGGCTCCACCGGGGTGGACCGGTAGAAGGGGGCCGCCGCCGGGGCGCGCCAGTCGATGACCAGCGGGGCGTAGTCGGCGTCGAGCACGCCGATCCGGCCGATGTGCAGGGTCTCGGCGATGTCCGCGGTGCCGTCCTCGCGCACCGCGCCCTCGGCGGGCTCGACGGCCGTGTACGCGCCGTCCGGTCCCTTCTTGCCGTCCTTGCCCTTGAGCAGGTCGATCCGGCCGAAGAGGAAGTCCTCGAACTCGTTGTTGAGCCGGTTGAGATGGACACCGGCGCGGAAGACCTGCGCGTCGCGCTCGGCGAGCGCCCCCGGGGTGCCGACCTGACCGCGCCGGGCGGCGTCGTTCATCAGGAACTCGGCTTCGTCGATCTTCTCCTCGAGGCGCCGGTAGACCCGGTCCAGGTGCTCCTGTTCGGCGCCGATCTCCCGCTCGCGCAGCGAGTCCGGGGACGGTTCCGTCCCCTGGGGCGGCCCCGGCACCCCGCTCTCGGCGCCTTCTGCGGACCCGACCGGATCACCAGTGGAATCGACGGCTTGCTGCGCGGCCACCGGGCCCCCTTCTCCTGACTTGGCAGCCGTCTACCGTACGCGAAAGAGGCGACACGTGTGCACTGTCCCACCCCGGAAAATCCTCGGAAAGGACGACTCGTGCCGGATTCCCGCGGTCACCGGCCCGGGTTCAGGGGTTGCTGACCGTCACCAGGCGCCGCCCTTGGGTGGTGCGCACCTCGAAGTGGTCGATCCCGGCGGGGCGGTAGGAGGCACCGCCCTCGACGTTCAGGCCGCCGTAGGCACCGGACCCGCCGGACCCGCCCTGCGGATCCTGCTGCCCCTGCTGGTCCTGCGGGTAGCGGTCGTCCTGGCCGTGGCCGCCGGTGGAGCCGCCCCGGCCCGGCCGGTAGCCGCCCTCGGGGACGGCCCAGGTGGAGACGGTCTCCCGGCTGCCGTCGACGCCGATCGCGTACAGGGAGCAGGTGAGCGGGCCCCGTACGCCGCTCAGCCGCAGCACCGTGTGGGTGCCCCAGGCCCGGGGCTCCATGCCGATCTCGGCGGTCACCCGGGTCTTCGGGTCGGTGGCCCGCAGGGTCTGCCGGTCGGCGGGCACCGCGTCCCCGGGCGCCGCCGCGGGCTCGCGGTCCCGGTCCACGGCGAGCACCGCCAGCGGGCCGCCGACGAGCAGCAGCGCGGCGACCGCGGCGAGGGCGAGGGCGCGCCTGCGGCGGCGGACCCGTTCGCGGGCCACTTGGTGGAGGAGGCGGGGCAGGAGGGGCGCCTGCGGTGAGGGGTCGGGGGGGGGGTACGGGGCTCGGGGAGCCGGGGGGTGCGGCGGGTCCTGGGATCGGGAGACCCAGGACCGGGGATCCGGGGATCGCCGGTCCAGGAATCGCGGCGCCAGGGACCGAGGATCCGAGGACTGCCGAGCCTGGGACCGGGGATCCAGGGACTACCGATCCTGGGACCGCCGATCCCGGGATCGCCGATCCTGGGACTGCCGATCCCGGGACCGCCGCCCCTGGGACTGCCGATCCTGGAACCGCCGATCCGCCGACCGCCGATCCGCCGACCGCCGATCCGCTGACCGTCGATCCAGGGACCGCTCCTCCCCCGCTCCCCCCGTCTCCCCCCACTCCACCCATGAGGTCCAGCAGCGGCCGCAGCCCCCGGAACTCCACCAGCCGCGCCCCGCACAGATCGCATCCGGCGAGGTGCGCCTCGAAGTCCCGGGCCTCCTCCTCTTCGAGCAGACCGAGGGCGTAGGCCCCCACCGTCTCGTGGACCGGATCCCTGCCGTCGGCCCGGTCGCTCCCCTCAGGCCGGTCGTTCCCGTACGCCGGGCCCGTCCCGAAGAGCGGGTGGCCGGCCCCGTCCCGTCCGCCGGTCTCCCGGAAGTGCTTACCCGTCATCCGGAAGTCCTCACCCGTCATGCCGTCACCCCCCTCTCCTCCAGAGCCAGCCGGAGCGCGCGCAGGGCGTAGAACACCCGCGAGCGCACGGTGCCGCTCGGTATCCCCAGTGTCTCGGCGGCCTCGTTGACCGTACGGCCCAGGAAGTACGTCTCCACCAGGGCGGCGCGGTGGGCGGGCGTGAGGTCCTGGAGGGCGTCGGTGAGGGTCATCAGCCACAGCGCCCGGTCGATCTCGTCCGAGGCGGGGACGCCCTCCAGCGGTGCCGGGTCGACCTCCTGCGGCCGGGCCTGGCGGCTGCGGTGGCCGTCGATCACGATCCGGCGGGCCACCGTGACCAGCCAGGGGCGCAGCGAACTCCCGTGCGCGGCAAGGCTGTCGGCGTTGCGCCAGGCCCGGATCAGGGTCTCCTGCACCACGTCCTCGGCCCGCTGGCGGTCCCCCGCGACGAGCCGCAGGACATAGCTGAGCAGCGGCGCCGCGTGCTCCTCGTACAGCGCGCGCATCAACTCCTCGTCGTGCGGCGCGCCATGACCGGCCGCCGCCAGGCGTTCCCCGGCCACCGCCGCATCCTCCCTCACGCCTGCGCCCACCTCCCCTGCGGACCACCCGGAGCGGTGCCCTTCCAGGAAGTACGTACGGGAGGACGCACCGTTCAACGGACCGCGGATTTTCTTCCGCGGGCCGCCCGAACCCGACCCGACCCGCCCCGCGAGGAGTGCCCGGCGGATCAGAGCCGCCCGCACGCTACGCCTGGGCCAGTGCCGCCCGCCGCCGGTGCCGGGCCACCCGTTCCCGGTTGCCGCAGACCTCGCTGGAGCACCAGCGGCGGCGCCTGCCGCGGGAGGTGTCGAGGTAGACCAGGGGGCAGTTGTCGCCCTCGCAGCGGCGGAGTCCGGCGCGGGAGCGCGGGTCGGTGAGGAGGTCGACGGCGTCCCGGGCGATGACGGCGAGCAGGGCCGCGCAGCCGGGCTCGGCGTGCAGGGCGCGGATCAGGCTGCCGTCACTGGCGCGTACCGCGCGCGGGGCGGGCGGGGCCTCGCGGGCCAGGGCGTTGACGCGGTCGAGGGCCCCGCGGGCGGGGGCGCCGTCCTCCAGCGCGGCGCGGGTCAGGCGGGCGAGGTGCTCGCGCAGTTCGCGGAAGGCGGCGAGCCAGCCGGGGTCGGCGGCGAGCAGCGGGGTGCCGCTGGGCACGAGTCCGACCCCGGTGCACCAGGAGCGCAGCCGCAGCACGGTGTCGAGGCGTTCGGCGGGGTGGGCGGTGGCGAGCAGGTCGAGACAGACCCGGCCGGAGTCGAAGCGGAAGGGATGGGCGGGGGGAGCCGTACCGAGGGGGCTCGCTGCCATGAGCATGTCACCGCCTTTTCGGGGATCCGGTGCCTGCCGTCCCCCTACAGTGCCCGCCCCGGCGGCCGACCGGAACCCCGTCGGCGCCGATTCCCCCCGCATCCGCCCGCCGCGGACACAGGACCCAACTGCCCTACTCTCCCGCGTACTTGGTCTCCGCGTGCGGATCGAGGGCGAGCCGGTAGCCGCGTTTGACGACCGTCTGGATCAGCTTCGGGGTGCCGAGCGAGGTGCGCAGCCGGGCCATCGCGGTCTCCACCGCGTGCTCGTCGGTGCCCGCGCCCGGCAGCGCCTTGAGCAGCTCGCCGCGCGAGACGACCCAGCCGGGGCGGCGGGCGAGCGCGCGCAGCAGGGCCATCCCGGCGGGCGGCACGGTCCGCAGCTCCCCGTCCACCAGGACCGCGTGGCCGCGGATCGCCACCTGGTGGCCCGCGATCGGCAACACCCGTGCGCGGGACGGGAGTTCCTGGCAGAGCACCTGGACGAGCGGGCCGAGCCGGAAGCGTTCGGGGGCCACCGTGTCGATGCCCCGGGCCTGGAGCGGAAGCGCGGTGACCGGTCCCACGCAGGCCGCGAGGACGTCGTGGCCGAGGGCGTCGAGCACCTCGGCCAGCCGCCCGCGCTCCTCGGCGCGGGAGAGCAGGGAGGCCGCGGCGGGCGCGCTGGTGAAGGTGAGGGCGTCGACGCCGCGGGCGACCACGGTGTCGAGCAGCCGGTCCACGGGCCCTATGTCCTCCGGCGGCATCCACCGGTAGACGGGGACGCCGACCACCTCGGCCCCGGCCTCTCGCAGCGACTCGACGAATCCGGGCAGCGGCTCGCCGTGCAGCTGCACCGCCACCCGGCGCCCCTGGACCCCCTCGTCGAGCAGCCGGTCCAGCACCTCGGCCATCGACTCCGAACTGGGCGACCAGTGCTCGGTGAGCCCGGCGGCCCGGATCGCGCCCTTCACCTTGGGTCCGCGGGCGAGGAGTTCCACCGTGCCGAGCCGGTCGAGCAGGGCGGTGCCCACGCCCCAGCCCTCGGCGGCCTCGATCCAGCCGCGGAAGCCGATCGCGGTGGTGGCCACCACGATGTCCGGCGCCCGGTCGATCAACCCCTTGGTGGCGTCGAGGAGTTCACCGTCGTCGGCGAGCGGGACGATGCGCAGGGCGGGGGCGTGCAGGACCGCCGCGCCGCGCCGTTCGAGCAGGGCGATCAGCTCGTCGGCCCGGCGGGCGGCGGTCACTCCGACCGTGAAGCCCGCCAGGGGACCGTGTTCCTTCTCGTGCATGGCTCTCGTCCGCTCGTCCCGTTCGTATGGTGCCCGGCCCGCTGTACGGGGCCCGGCCCCCCGTGGTGCCGCTCGCGCCCTCGGGGCGGCCGAGCCTGCCAACGGGGCATGACAGGCCCGGTTCCGCCCGATGTCCGCGGTGTTACGCGGACGGGGTCACACCTCGGCGTAACCGAGCTGCTTCTTCGTATCACCGGCCGCCGCCGCGGGCGCGGCGGCCGGGGCCGGACGTCGAAGGTATACGGCCCAGGTGAGAAGGAGACAGACGGCGTAGAAGGCGAGGAAGGCCACGAAGGCGCCGGTGCCGGTGCCCGCGGTCTGGAAGGACTGGCGGAAGGCGAGGTTGATGCCGAGTCCGCCGAGCGCGCCGACCGCCCCGATCAGGCCCATCGAGGCCCCCGACAGCCGCCGCGCCCAGGCCGCGGCCTCCTCGCCGGTGAGCCCCCGGGCCCGCGCCTTGGCCTGGAAGATGCCGGGGATCATCTTGTATGTCGAGCCGTTGCCGAGCCCGGTGAGCACGAACAGGGCGATGAAGGCGGCCGTGAAGAGGGCCAGCGACTCCTCGACCGAGGCGAGCACCACCACACCGGTCGCGGCGGCCATGGCGACGAAGTTGCCGAGGGTGATGCGGGCACCGCCCCAGCGGTCCGCGAGGAGCCCGCCGACCGGCCGGATCAGCGAGCCGAGCAGCGGGCCGATGAAGGTGATCGAGGCGGCCTGGAGCGGGGTGCGCCCGAACTGGGTCTGCAGGACCAGGCCGAAGGCGAAGCTGTAGCCGATGAAGGAGCCGAAGGAGCCGATGTAGAGCAGCGACACGATCCAGGTGTGCGGGTCCCGGGCGGCCTCCCGGGCGGCGCCGGTGTCGTTGCGCACCGAGGAGAGGTTGTCCATGTACCGGGCGGAGAGCACCACGGCCACCAGGATCAGCGGCAGGTAGAAGCCGAGCAGCACCCGCGGTCCGCCGCCGGCACCGATCACCGCGAGGGCGATCAGCTGCACCACGGGGACGCCGATGTTGCCGCCGCCCGCGTTCAGGCCGAGCGCCCAGCCCTTCTTCCGCAGCGGGAAGAACGAGTTGATGTTGGTCATCGAGGAGGCGAAGTTGCCGCCGCCGATGCCGGTGAGCAGCGCGCAGAGCATGAAGGTGGTGTAGGAGGTGCCGGGCTCCATCACCCAGAAGGCGGCCAGCGCGGGAAGCAGCAGCAGCGCGGCCGAGAAGACCGTCCAGTTCCGGCCGCCGAACCGCGCCACCGCGAAGGTGTACGGGACCCGGGCGCAGGCGCCGACCAGGGTCGCCATGGACACCAGGAAGAACTTCCCGGCCGGGTCGATCCCGTACTCCGGGCCCATGAAGAGGACCAGGACCGACCACAGGGTCCAGATCGAGAAGCCGATGTGCTCCGAGAGCACCGAGAAGAAGAGGTTGCGGTGGGCGACGCGCTTGCCGCCGGCCTCCCAGAAGCGCTCGTCCTCGGGGTCCCACTCGTCGATCCAGCGGCTGGCCCGCCGCTTCGGTGCGGCGGGGCTCGGGCTCGCGGCAGTCATCTGTTCGCCTCCGGATTCTCGGCGTGCGCGGCGCGCTCTTGCTGAGGCCTCGAAGCTAGGGAGGCGGGGTTTCCGCGCTGTGCCCCGCGCGGTGACCGGCGGGGAACGTTGCTCTCACCGGCCCGGACCCGGCGCCGTGAGGGCCCGTCCCCCCGGCCTGCGCCGCCGCCCGCCGCGCCGCCCGGCACCGCGCCCGCCGCCCCCGCCGCGCCTTCCCGCGCCGCGCCCGGCCTTCCGCTCCGGCCGGTCGGGCCACAGCCGGGGCCGCCGCCGGGCCGCGAGGTCCTCGATCCAGCCGGTGCCGAGCACGGCGAGCGCGAGCAGCGGCCAGATCAGGGTGAGCATCCACAGCGTGTACGTGGTGTCCAGCGCGGTGGAGAGCCGCTCGTCCATGAAGGGCAGTCCGTAGGCCTGGTCGAGGAGCACGATGGTGCCCATGATCAGCAGGTTGTGCCAGAGGTAGACCGTCACCGCCCGGTTGTTGGCGAGGGTGACCAGCCGGTCCCAGCGGGCCAGCCTGCCCGGCAGTGCCCGCCAGGACGGCGCGTACTGGAGCAGGATCACCACGAAGCCGAAGGACCAGGCGGCCTGGGCGAGCGGGATGTCGTTGAGGTCCCAGCCGTCCGGGCCGAGGTGACCGGAGGCCCACCACAGGCCGAAGGCCATCACCAGGGAGGCCAGCGAGACGGCCAGATAGCGCGGCACCGCCCGGAGCAGCCCCTCGTGGTGCGCGAAGCCGAGCAGCCAGCAGCCGCCGTAGACCGCGAAGTCGCCCACCGCGTTGCCGGTCTCGCCGGGGATCTCGACGAGGGGGGTGGCGAGCAGCGCGGTGAGCGCGAGCGGGGCGAGCAGGGTCGGCCAGGGGAAGCGGCGGAAGGCCCACAGGAGCAGCGGCGAGGCGAGCACGAACCAGAGGTAGGCCCGCAGGTACCAGAGCGGTCCCACCGCCTGGTCGGCCCAGCTGGTCTCCAGCCAGCCGCCCTCGCTGCCGCTCTCCCAGGGGTACGGGGGCGCCCCCAGCGGCACCAGGTAGTTGAGGACCTTGGCCCAGCCCCAGGCGCCCTCCTCCTCACCGGGGTCCCAGCCGCTGGTGAAGAGCATGACCAGGGCGAGCGCGCTGAAGGCCCACAGCGGCGGCAGCAGTCTGCGCAGCCGCCCGCGGACCACCCCGGCCGCGGGGCGCTTCAGCGAGCGGGCCATCAGCGAGCCCGCGAGCGCGAACATCACGCCCATGGAGGGGAAGACGAGCGAGAGCCAGCCCCAGCCGAGCAGGTGGTAGACGACCACCCGGACCAGGGCGAGGAAGCGCAGCAGGTCGAGATAGCGGTCGCGGCCCGGGGGCGCCTCGGCGGGCGGGCCCGCAGGCGGTTCCGCAGTCGTTTCCGTATGCGGTCCCGCAGTCGGTTCCGTGTGCGGTCCCGTGGACGGTTCCGCGGGCACGACGGGGGCGGGGTACTCCGGTCTCTCCGGTCTCTCCGGTCCCCCTGGTCCGGTCTGCGGGCGTACGGCGGCGGGTCCGGGGGCGGACACCGCGGCAGGTCCGGGAGCGGATCCGGCGGCGGTGGCCTCCGCCCGTCCGGGCCCGGGGCGGGTCGTGCTCATCCCACCGGCCTCCGTTCGCGCGGGGCGGTGCGGGGCGCCGGGATCAGGCCCGGGGCCGCGCCGACCGCGCCGGTGCGGCGCAGCTTCTGCCAGCGCAGCCGGCCGCCGGTGAGCGCGGTGATCCAGGACTGGAGCAGGACCACGTACATCAGCTGCCGGTACAGGAGTTGCTGGAGGGGCAGCGAGAGAAGGTGGGTCATGCGTTCCTTGTCGAGCCGGAAGGCGTAGGCGGCGCAGACCAGTTGGACGGCGAGCACCCCGCACCAGGCGAGCACGGTCTTGCCGGTGGGCCCGAAGACGAGCCCGTACAGCAGGAAGACGTCGATGAGCGGGGCGAGCAGCGGCGCGAGGACCATGAACAGGGAGACGAGCGGCAGCCCGATCCGGCCGAAGCGCCCGGAGGGCCCGCGCTCGAGGACGGCGCGGCGGTGCTTCCAGATGGCCTGCATGGTGCCGTACGACCAGCGGTAGCGCTGGGACCACAGCTGCTGCACGCTCTCCGGGGCCTCGGTCCAGGCGCGGGCGTTCTCCGCGTAGACCACCCGCCAGCCGTCGCGGTGCAGGGCCATGGTGACGTCGGTGTCCTCGGCGAGGGTGTCGTCGCTCATGCCGCCGACCCGCTCCAGGGCGCCGCGGCGGAAGGCGCCGACCGCGCCGGGGATGGTGGGCATGCAGCGCAGCATGTCGTACATCCGCCGGTCGAGGTTGAAGCCCATCACGTACTCGATGTGCTGCCAGGCGCCGATCAGCGAGTCGCGGTTGCCGACCTTGGCGTTCCCGGCGACGGCGCCGACCCGGGGATCGGCGAAGGGCTGCACCAGTTCGCGGACCGTGGAGGGTTCGAAGACGGTGTCGCCGTCCATCATCACGACCAGCTCGTGGCGGGCGTTGGCGAGCCCGCGGTTGAGCGCCGCGGGCTTGCCGCCGTTGTGCTGGCGCACCACCCGCACCCCGGGCAGCCGCAACTCCTCGACCAGGCGCGCGGTCCCGTCCGTGGAGCCGTCGTCGATGACGATCACCTCGATCGGGTGGTCCCCCGCCATCAGCGAACGGACCGTGTTCTCGATGCACTTGGCCTCGTTGTACGCGGGCACCAGGACCGAGACGGGCGCGGTGACCGGCGGCCCCCAGGAGAAGCCGCGCCGCCGCACCCGGCGGGCGTGCGCCCCGGAGAGCAGCAGCATCAGCGCGAACCGCCCGAGGACCAGCACCCCGATCACCGCGAGGCAGACCACGAGCACGCCGGTGACGGAGTCGGAGGCGGTCACCGCCCAGATCCACGCCTTGCCCTTCCACAGGCCGAGCCCGGTGACCGGGGTGTGCGCGCTGGGTGCGCCGAGCGCGTCGGTGAGATTGTCGAACCGGTAGCCGCGGGCCTGGAGTTCGGGCAGGAAGCGGTCGAGCGCGGCCACCGTCTGGGCGCGGTCGCCGCCGGAGTCGTGCATCAGGACCAGGGCGCCCTCGGTGCCCTCGGGGGTGGCCCGGCGGATGATCTCGTCCACGCCGGGCCGCCGCCAGTCCTCGCTGTCGGTGTCGTTGACGACGGTGAGGTAGCCCCGGCTGCCCACGTACCGCGTCACCGGCCAGGACCGGTTGTCCATGGCGTCGGCGAAGGAGGAGTACGGCGGCCGGAAGAGCGAGGTCCTGATGCCCGCCGCCCCCGAGAGCGCCAGCTGGCTCTGCGAGAGCTCCCGGTCGATGCGGTCGGTGGACTGGTAGGAGAGGTCCGGGTGGTTGAAGGTGTGCAGCCCGACCTCGTGGCCCTCGGCGACCATCCGGCGTACGAGTTCGGGGTGGCGCGAGGTCATGGTGCCGGTGACGAAGAAGACGGCGTGCGCGTGGTGTTCGCGCAGCACGTCGAGGACCTTCGGGGTCCACTCGGGGTCCGGGCCGTCGTCGAAGGTGAGCACCAGGCGCCGGTCCGGCACCCGCAGGCTCTGCTCGCCGCCGCCGCGGGTGTCGATGACCGGCCCGCCGTCGAGGATCTTCTGCGGCACCCGGTCGGTGGGCGCGGGCGGGCGCACCCGGTGGTCGGCGAGGATCTCGCTATGCACATAGCCGCGCAGCATCAGCATCGCGGAGAGCGCCACCAGCAGGACGAAGGGCAGCAGATAGCGCAGGGGGAGCTTGCGCCGGGGCGTTCTCACCCGGGCGCGGCGGCCTCGGCTCATGGTGCGGGGCTCTCCGCGGGGGTGAGCGGAACCGTCTCACCGGTCGCCGCGGAGGGCGCCGGGGGCGGCGGTTCGGCGGTGGCCGTGCCGGGGCCGGAGGACTCGGCGGGCCCGGGACCCACGGGTTCGGCGGGCTGCTTCGGGCCGGAGCCCGGGGTGCCGCTCGGGCGCCCCGGCGTGCTCGCGGTGCCGCCCCGCGCGGGCTCGTCCTGGCCGCCGGCCCGGTCCGCGCGGCCGCGGCCCTCGGCGTCCGGGGTGGCGGAGGGGCCGGCGCCGGGCTCCGCGGAGGTGCCGGTGGCGGGGTCGGTGCCGGGCTCCCCGGCCGGGTCCGCGGCGGGGGCGGTGCTGCCCCCGGGGACGGCCTCCTGCCCGGCGGGCACCTGGGAGGGCTCGACCTTGCCCGCGGGCCTGCCCTCCGGCGGTCCGTCCAGCGGCAGCCAGGGGGCACCGGCGTTGCCGGAGAGCAGGGTCACCGCGATGACGGCCGCGTACCCGGCGCAGGCGAGGCCGACCAGCACACCGAGGGTGCGGTAGGTACGGCTGCGGCGGCCCGTCTCGTCGACGAACACCGGGGTGTCCGGCGCGGGACGCTCCCCGCGGTCCAGGAGTTCGGCCAACTGCCGGCCCGCGCCGTCCAGTTGGACGGTGACCTCGTTGGGGTCATGGGTATGACCGGGTTGGGCGTCTTCACGCCAGATGTTCATGTGCACGCACATCCCCCCACGGGACTCAAGCAAGGTGCGCGAACGCAGAAGCCGGGCACTTCGGCACCGGACCGGGCCCCCACCCGCTCCGCGCGCCCCCCTTACCGCACTGCACCCGGGCCATGAATGTAGCGCACCGGAACCCCACCCGCCTCTTCACGGAACCGACACTCGACGGGGACGGGGCATCCATGAATGGCCACTGGCCGGATCCGACTCTTGTTTTCCGCCAGGAGCACACGGAAAAGCGCAGAGTCGGCCATTCACGGTCGGAACCTGCCCACACTGCGAGACGGGTCAGGCGGGCTCGGCCAGAACAGAACAATCCGCGGTACCGGCGAAGTCGGTGCACGCGGACTCGCACCTGCGGCCCGTGGAGTCGTCCACCAAGACGCTGTCAGGAAGAAGGGGCGCCGAAGAGCAGAGTCGTCTCGGCGAGGATGTCCCGTCCCAGCTCGCTCCGGTAGATCTCATCCACGGAACCGAAGCGGGCGTCGCCGAAGTCCAGCCCCAGGTCGGCAGTCGCCCTCCTGACCGCCTCTTCTCCAGGCCCTTCGATCTCCAGCATCTCGGGAAGGTCCGGCCATGTGTCGAAGTCGTAGACCACCCCGTCCAGGCGCCATTCCTCCCGGTAGTTCTCCTGGTACCGCACCTGGTTGAGGCCGATCGTCCGCAACAGCTCCGCCGTCGCGTCCACGTCGGAGACCTCCGTCTCGATCTCCTTGGTGCCCTCGATGGTGGTGGCGTCGGTGACCTGCTTCAGCGTGAGCGTGGTGCGCCGCCCCTCGTCGCGCAACCGCAGCCAGGCGCCCTGGGGCAGGCGGTCACTGTCGAAGATCATTCGGGTCTGGAGAGTACGGGGGACTGCCTGGGTGGCCCCACGGGCGGCGAGTTGCTGCTTGAGCGCGGACGCATCGATGTTGATGAACGTGGCCTCGTACTCGTTCTTCACGCGCTTGTCTCCGATTCAGTGGGCCGCGCCGTTGCGGGCTGCGAGCAGGAACCCCATGCGGTGTTCATGCTCGTGGGGATGGTCGATGTGCGGATGCTCGGTGAAGATGCCGGTGCGCAGCGTCAGCAGTATCTGCCATGCGGAAGGCGCGAAGTGGCGCATGAGCCTCTCCGGCGAGGTGTAGTGCTCGACGCTGCGATGGCGGGAGGCGAGGGGCATGAAGAACTCGGCGCCGAAGAGGCCGGTGGCGCACACCAGGTCCTGCATACGGCCGAGGAAGAGCGGAAGGGGCCGAGCCTGGTTGGCGGAGTAGTGCCAGCTGCAGGAGGTCCACACGGCGTCGCAACTCGCCAACCGGGCAGCGGTGTCGAGGAAGTCGCCCTCGACGACCGTGACCCGGCCGCCGAGGCCGTACTCCCCGAGGCGGCCGAGGAGGCCGGGGTGGTACACGGTGCGGCCGTCCGGAAGGGTGATGTCGCCGCCGTGGACTGCCACGGGATCTTTCTCGATCGCGATCACGTGATGCCCGGCGGCGGCCAGCGGGAGAACGAACTTACCGTCCGAGGCCCCGACCACTGCAATCCTCGCCGCCCCGGTGACCTGCTCGTCGAGGGCGCGGAGGAACTGCGGAAAGAACGTCAGCGTCTGTGCCCACAGGCTCTCGGTCCGCATCGGCGGTGTCCTCCCTGAGTCGATCGCAGATCGTCTCGGCGACCTGCTGCGGGGTGTGGTCGGTGGTGTCGATCGGCGCCATCGGAAAGTGGTCGTAGACGGCGCTGATCCGGCTCGCGCTGGATTCGGCGAGGGCATCCCAGTGCGTGGTCGCCTTGACTCGTGTGAGCAGCCGGCGCTGCCGTTCCGGCTCGCTGCACAGCAGGCGGAAGCTGAGCGGTGCGGGCAGGCGCGGAGGCAGGACCACATGCAGGCGGGCCCCCATGCCGAGGTGCGTGGCAAAGCAGCGGGCGAAGTAGCTCTCCACCACCACCGAGCGGCCCTCGCAGCCGAGCTGGCGGATGCGCTCAGCGGCATCGAACAACGCGGCCAGGTACAGGCACATCCGGGCCTCGGGGTTCTCTCTGCCGTCCACATGGCGACGCGCCGCTGCATACGGGGGAGGCACGGTGGGCACCAGCTCTGCACCGAGTGCGGCAGCCACGAGGGGGGCGACGGTGGACTTCCCCACCCCGCGCAACCCCTCCAGGGCAAGGAAGCGTGGCAGATCAGACATGGGTGTACACCACGTCCGCGACCGGCAGCGTCAGCTCGTCGGTCACGGTGGGCCGGTGAACGATGGCTCCCGCGGCCTTGTCGTACCAGAAGGCGTGAGCGTCCTTGCCCACGGCCTTGCAGGACATCGTCAGCGCCCCGCGGGGGTCCGACTCGATCCGCTGGATCCGCCCGCCTCGGTCCAGCACTGCGCAGCCGGGCTCGGCGGCCACGAGGTCCTCGTCGGCCACGATGTCGATGGTGAGGCCGGCGGTTTTCACCTCCACGAGCATGCCCGTATAGGCAGTTGGCTCGGTGACCGTGAGCTCCGGGTGGTGGACGGCGTTGCCCACCGGCCGCAGGCAGTGCAACTTCAGCTGCCCTACTCCGGCCTCTTGCAGCAGACGGGCGAGCGGCAGGACATCATCGACGGTGTCGCGGGTTACGGTCATCGTCGCCCCCGTGGCGATGCCGAGGTTCCTTGCCACAGCCAGGGTGTGCATCGCTGCGGCGAAACTGCCTGGGCGGCGGATGCGGTCGTTGGCCACTTCCAGGCCTTCGAGAGAGACACGCAACAGGTCGATCGCGTCCGCGCACTGACCGAGACGACGTTCGATCCGGTAGCCATTGGTGCAGATCTCGACTCGCAGGCCGAGGTCGTGGCGAGCGTGTCGCACGAGGTCGGGCAGGCGGGTGTGGAGAAGTGGCTCACCGCCCAGCAGCACCACCCTCGACGTCTGGTAGTCGGTCTTCATCAGCGCCAGAAGATGCTGAGCCTGCTCGTAGGTGTAGGCGTCGCGCCAAGCCAGGCGCTCACCGTGGAAGCAGTGTGCGCAGTCGAAGTTGCAGCGGAACAACAACTGCAAATAGAGGGTCTCGATGTGATCGATTCCGGTCACGTCCCTGATCACAGTGCCTCCCAAGCCAGTGAGGTCGGTGTGGCCTTGAGTCTCAGAGGGCGAGCGTCCGGGGGAAATCGATGCGTTCCACGGAACCGTCCCACGGAACCGTTCCCCACCCTCAGTGTGTGCGCGGCCACCCAGGGCTGCCATGCTGATTCCTCTCGACCTGACGGCATACGGGAGCGGTTGGACATGACGCGACGCCGGATTTTCGATCCCGCCACCGTGCCCGTCGCCTTCTGGGCGCGCGGCGACATCGAGACCTACCTCGCCAACCGGGACCTCGGCTGCCTCTTCCGGGCCTACCTCGCCGCCTTCCCGGACTGCACGCAGACTCAGCTGGCTCTGTTGACCGAACACGACCGTGCGGACATCTCCAACTGGGTGCGTGGTGCCCGCCAGAGCCGCGTCTCGGACATCGACGTCCTGACCAGGATCGTCGAAGGCCTGGTCATGCCGGACCACGCCCGCCTGCTCTTAGGCCTCGCTCCCGCTGACATGCTCGTCACCAAAGTCGGCGTGGAATCACAGGCTGCCAAGCCTTCCGGCCCGCGCCCGGACGAGGCCGAGCGACACCTACGAGTCGCGATCTGCGGAAGCCGACACCCCGACTGCGATCCTGAAGCGCTCGACCAGACCGTACGGGGCCTGGCCCGCCTCGTCCTGGCCCGCCGCTACCGGATCAGCCACGGCCCCGTGGGGGTCGGTATCGAAGTGATGACCTATATCGCCGATCACTACCGGCCACCGGACTTCCGGACCACGACCGGAATCTTCGGCCGCATCAACATCGTCCACAGCGTGAACTACGTCATCGTTGCCGGAGGCGGCCCCGGTACCCAGGACGAGCTCGATCTCGCCCGCTCCCTCCGCATCCCTGTCCTGCCGGTTGCTCCTACCGGCGGAGCTGCCCGCCGCTTCCATGAACGCGCCTTGGCCGAGCGGAACTTGTGGCCGTGGATCACCGACGGGCAACTCGCCGCTGTGGAAGCATGTTCGAGCGTGGACGACCACATCGCCTTCATCGAAAGCGTCCTCACCGACACCGCCGGAGCCGCCCTGTGACCACCGCCGCCCCGTACGTTCTGCTGTCCTGCGCGGCCTCTCTCGACGGCTACATCGACGACACCACCACTACGCGGCTGCTGCTGTCCAACGAGGAGGACTTCGACCGCGTGGACGCCGTCCGTGCCGAGTGCGATGCCAT
This sequence comes from Streptomyces sp. SCSIO ZS0520, assembly GCF_025643355.1. Lineage (NCBI taxonomy): Bacteria > Bacillati > Actinomycetota > Actinomycetes > Kitasatosporales > Streptomycetaceae > Streptomyces > Streptomyces sp. SCSIO ZS0520. Next base: position 2,822,754 of record NZ_CP092644.1, read on the forward strand.
CCTCGTCGGCGCCAACACCATCCGCCGCGACAACCCCCGCCTGCTGATCAGGTCCGAGCAGCGCCGCGCCGCGCGCGCAGCGGCGGGCAGGACCAAGAACCTGGTCAAGGTCACCGTCAGCACCTCGGGCGACCTCGACCCCGAGGCGAAGTTCTTCACCACCGGCGGCGAGGAAAAAATCGTCTATGCGGCTTCGTCCGGCGTCGACAAGGCCACCGCCCGTCTCGGTGAGAGGGCCACGGTCGTGGATGCCGGAGAATCCATCGACCTGCCTCGCCTCTTGGCCGACCTGGACGCCCGCGGCGTGCACCGGCTGATGGTCGAGGGCGGCAGCAGCATGCACACGCAGTTCCTCACCGCAGGCCTCGCCGACGAACTGCACCTCGTCCTCGCCCCGTTCTTCGTCGGTGACAGGGACGCCCCCCGCTTCGTGGGCCCCGGCACATTCGCCAACGGGCCCGGCCGTCACATGCGGCTCGCGGAGACACGGCAGATCGGCGACTGCGTCCTGCTGCGCTACCTCCCGGCACACTAGGTACCCATGAGCGAGATCCCGATCGATGCCGATCGCCGCCGCCTGACAGAAGCGATCGCGCTGGCCGAGCAGTGCCCGCCCTCGACGACGGCCTTTTCCGTCGGCGCCCTGATCGTCGCCGCCGACGGCGACGTTCTGGCCACCGGCTACTCCCGCGAGAACGACCCGCACGACCACGCCGAAGAGGCCGCCTTGGCCAAGCTGGCACCCGGCTCTCCCGCGCTGGCGACCGCGACGCTGTACAGCTCCCTGGAGCCGTGCAGCAAGCGCGCCTCCCGGTCGGTCACCTGCACCCAGCACATCCTCAGGGCACGCATCGCCCGGGTCGTCTTCGCTTGGCGCGAACCGAGGCTGTTCGTCGACTGCGACGGTGCCGAACAGCTTCGTGCCGCCGGAGTCGAGGTCGTCGAGATGCGGGAGCTGGCGCACAGGGCCCGGACCGTCAACGTGCACTTGATCCACCCGTAGGTCCTCGCGAACTCTTCCGTCAGGAGGCGGGCCAGCCGACGTTGGAGTACGTCAGGCCCCGCCGGAACTGCGCGAGGGCCACGGCCGTGTAGTCGACCATCGGCTCCGGGAGCCGGTCGAGCGGGAACCAGGACAGGTCGGCGCACAGCTCGGGCTCCCGGTTCACGGGTTCCCCCTGCCAGTGCCGTACCCGGAAGAACAGCTGGATCCTGGGGTCGTCCACCGAGCCGCTGTGGTGGTGCACGGTATGGACGAGCTCCAGGTCGGCCTCGCGCAGCGCGAGGCCGAGCTCTTCGGCAGCCTCGCGTACGGCACCTGCGGTCGCGGATTCGCCGGACTCCAGATGTCCGGCCGGCACGTGGTAGTGGCCGTCCCGCCAGCCAGTGCCCTGCCGGAGGCCGAGGAGCACTCGGTCGTTCCGCTGCAGGATCAGGTGTACGCCCACGACCAGACGGTGGCGACCGTCGGGGTGGACGAACGGGGTCGGTTCGGTGGGCTGGCTCTGGGTCATACCAATCCTCAGGAAATGCAGACAGGTACCAGAATTTTACAGAGTGTGATTCTCCGGGGAGTCGGCTGCTGTCTTTGGTCACCCTCCCCCAGCCGCTATGCGGCAAAAGCGGAAGCAGCAACACCAAAGCCCCCGGTCTGCCGCGAAAACGGGCAGGCCAGGGGCTCCATGGGGTGGTGGAGATGGCGGGAATCGAACCCGCGTCCAACGGTGCGGAACCAGGGCTTCTCCGAGTGCAGTTCGCTGTGATTTTCTCGGCCCCGGAGATCACGCGAACAAGTCTCCGACGGGCTCAGCCACTGTGTGATTTCCCCCTACGCCCCGTGACCGGGCCTAGAGGTTTAGTTCCCTAGCTGATGCCAGGATCCGGGTCGGGAACACCCCCGGGCTGACACTTCGCAAGTCGCTACTTAGGCAGCGAGGGCGAAGGAATCGCGCTTGGTATTGGCGATTATTTTTTTCGGCCTGTGGTTTACGAGATCATGGCCGCTTCCTCGACTCGCTTCCCCTGCCTCGACATCCGCTGTCGAAACCGATCATCCCCATGTTGAGTTGAAAAGCTCCGCCTCTTCACCGAGAGGCCGCCCCTGTCCGAGCGGGCAGTAGCCATCGTACGTGACCGACGAGGGCGGGGGCCAGCGTATTCCCCCGCCCGGGCCGCACGCCGCGGCGGCGCCGCCGGGCCCGGCCGCCCCGGGGCCGCCCTGCCCGGGCGCGGCCCCGCTCAGGCCCGCTGCTTGCGGCGGACCGCCGACATGGCGCGCTCGGTCTCGCGGCGGTCCTGCTTCTCGCGCAGGGTCTGCCGCTTGTCGTACTCCTTCTTGCCCTTGGCCAGCGCGATCTCGATCTTGGCCCGGCCGTCCTTGAAGTAGAGCGCCAGCGGCACGATGGTGTGCCCGCTCTCCTGGGACTTCGCGGCCAGCTTGTCGATCTCCACGCGGTGCAGCAGCAGCTTGCGCTTGCGGCGGGCGCTGTGGTTGGTCCAGGTGCCCTGGCTGTACTCGGGGATGTGCACGTTGTGCAGCCAGGCCTCGTTGTCGTCGAGCTGCACGAAGCCGTCGACCAGCGAGGCCCGCCCCTGGCGCAGCGACTTCACCTCGGTGCCGGTGAGGGCCAGACCGGCCTCGTAGGTGTCGAGGATGAGGTAGTCGTGCCGCGCCTTCTTGTGCTGCGCGATCAGCTTGCGCCCTTTTTCCTTAGCCATAGTGCGCCCATTTTCGCACTAGGAGGGGCCCCCGAGGCCACTCAATACCGACTCGGCCCGCTGAGCGGCCTTCTCCTCGACCTCCAGGTCCGGGGTGATGCCGCGGTTGTCGAGGCGGTGGCCCGCGGGGGTGCGGTAGTGGCCCACGGTCAGCTCGGCCACCGAGCCGTCCGGCAGCTCGCTCGGCATCTGCACCGAGCCCTTGCCGAAGGTCCGCTCGCCGACGACCACGGCCCGGCCGCGGTCCTGGAGCGCCCCGGTGAGCAGCTCGGCCGCGCTCATGGTGCCGCCGTCGACCAGGGCGACCACCGGCCTGCGGGTGTCGCCGCCGGGCTCCGCGTGCAGGGCGCGCTGGCTGCCGTCCACGTCGTAGGTGGCGACCAGGCCGCCGTCCAGGAAGGCGGAGGCGGCCCGGGTGGCCTCGACGACCAGGCCGCCGGAGTTGCCGCGCAGGTCGAGCAGGACCCCGGCGCCCTCGGGGGCGCTCAGCACCGCCTCGCGCACCCGCTCACCGGCGCCCTTGGTGAAGGAGTCCACCTTGATCCGGACCGGGCCCTCGGGGTGCGGCCGCTCCACGGTGACCGGGCTGGTGCGCAGCACGGCCCTGCGTACCGTCTGCCGCCAGTCGCGGCCCTCGCGGCTGAGGCCCAGTTCGACGGGGCTGCCGGCGCGGGCCTGCTCGGCGTCGCCGCGAAGCAGCGCCACCACCTCGGTCACCGGGCGGTCCGTGACGCGCTTGCCGTCGATGCTGCGCAGCCGGTCGCCGCGCCGTATCCCGGCGCGGTCCGCGGGGCCGCCCTCCTGGACCCGGGAGACCTCGATGCCGCCGTCGCCGCCGCGTCTGGCGCGCAGCCCGACCCCGGTGTACTCGCCGTCCAGGGACTGGGCGAACTCCTCGTACTCGTGCGGGGAGTAGACCGCGCCCCAGCGGTCGCCGCTGCGGCTGACCTCGCGACGGGCGGCCTCCGCGGCCGACTTGCCGTCGGCCAGCGCCTCGGCCGCCGCCTCGTTCACGTCCTGTACGTCCTGCTTGTGCGCGGCCGGTGAGGAGCCCACCGGGGCCGCGGCCCTCTCGCCCGGAGCGCGGTCCCCGCCGAAGGCTCCGCCCGCGGCACCCGCCGCGAGCACTCCCGCGAAGACCAGTGTCAGGGCGGCCCCGCGGCGCAAGCGGCGGAGCTCGAAGCTGGTATCCGGACCCGACATGGCGGTGAGTCTAGGACAACCCGGTCCTCGACAGGGGTGGTTGCGGACTTGCGCGGGTGGGGATGTCTCACACCTTGAGGTACTTGCGCAACGCGAAGAAGGCCGCAAGAGCGGGCATCAGCAGGCCGATCGCGAGGACGAGCGGCAGCTTGGACAGGACCGCGTCCCAGCCGATGAAGTTGATGAGATTCAGCTTCTCGGAGAGGGCGAGGCCGTTGTCGATGATGAAGTAGCGGCCCACCACGAGCATGAGGCAGGCCACGCCCGCGCCGATGAGCCCGGCGACGGCGGCCTCCATGATGAACGGCGCCTGGATGTAGAAACTGGAGGCGCCGACGAGCCGCATGATGCCGGTCTCCCGCCGTCTGCTGAAGGCGGAGACCCGCACCGTGTTGACGATCAGCATCAGCGCGACCACCAGCATGAGCAGCATCACCATGATCGCCGCCCAGTTCATGCCGTTGAGCAGTTCGAAGAGGTTGTCCAGGACGCTCTTCTGGTCCTGCACCGACTGCACGCCGTCCCGGCCGTCGAAGGCGGTGGCGATCACCGCGTACTTCTGCGGGTCCTTGAGCTTGACGCGGAAGGACTCCTGCATCTGGTCCGGGGTCAGCGAACTGGCCAGCGGGGAGTCGCCGAACTGCTCCTTGTAGTGCTTGTAGGCCTCGTCGCTGGACTCGTAGATGACCTTGTCGACCACCGGCATCTTCTGCAGATCGGTCTGGATCTGCTTCTTCTGCTCACTGGTGACGGCGCCCTTGGCGCAGTTGGCGTCCGACTCGGCATCGCCCTTGTTGCACAGGAAGATGGAGACGTTGACCTTGTCGTACCAGTAGCCCTTCATGGTGCTCACCTGGTCGCGCATCAGCAGCGAGCCGCCGAACAGGGCGAGCGAGAGGGCCACGGAGACCACGACCGCGAAGGTCATCGTGAGATTGCGGCGGAGACCGACGCCGATCTCCGACAGGACGAACTGTGCGCGCATGGCGGGGTTTCAGGCCTTTCCGTGGATCATCTGCTCGACTCCGGTGTGCACCGCGGCCGGCTCAGTGCTGGTATCCGTAGACACCGCGCGCCTGGTCGCGTACGAGACGGCCCTTCTCCAGCTCGATCACGCGCTTGCGCATCTGGTCCACGATGTTCTGGTCGTGGGTGGCCATCACCACGGTGGTGCCGGTGCGGTTGATGCGGTCGAGCAGCTTCATGATGCCCACGGAGGTCTGCGGGTCGAGGTTGCCGGTCGGCTCGTCGGCGATCAGCAGCTTGGGGCGGTTGACGAAGGCGCGGGCGATGGCCACGCGCTGCTGCTCGCCGCCGGACAGCTCGCCGGGCATCCGGTCCTCCTTGCCGCCGAGGCCCACCAGGTCGAGCACCTGCGGCACCGACTTGCGGATCTCGCCCCGGGACTTGCCGATGACCTCCTGCGCGAAGGCGACGTTCTCCGCGACGGTCTTGTTCGGCAGCAGCCGGAAGTCCTGGAAGACGGTGCCGAGCTGGCGGCGCATGTGCGGCACCTTCCAGTTCGACAGCCGGGCCAGGTCCTTGCCGAGGACGTGGACCTGGCCGTGACTGGTGCGCTCCTCGCGCAGGATCAGCCGCAGGAAGGTCGACTTCCCGGAACCGGAGGAACCCACCAGGAACACGAACTCGCCGCGCTCGACCTCCAGGGAGACTTCCCTGAGTGCGGGGCGGTTCTGTTTGGGGTAGACCTTGGAGACGTTGTCGAATCGGATCACGGGTGCGCCTCGGAGCTTTTGGGGCGTCGGGGGTAGGTGAGCGTGACCATACGCGACAGCGGTGTACGCGCGCAGTCCACGGCCCGACTTGGGCATGCCTTGCGTGTTTTGTCACCACTCCAGGCGCGCGGAACGGGCGAAACGGGGCAAGAAGCTGCGGACCGCGCCGAAATCCGCCGGAGCTGGCACAGTGGGAAGGGGAACGGATGCGGTTCCCCGGGCGTTGTGCCCCTGCAGAACCACCGCCATCAGGGCCCCGGCCCCCGGTGAACAGGGCCCGCCGTGCGGGAGGAGGAGTGCGCATGACCTACGACCGACTGGTGTGCGCGAACTGCGCGGCACCGGTGAGCGAGGGCCGCTGCCCGGTCTGCCGGGCCAGCCGCGAGCGCATGCAGCAGCAGGGCCCCTTCGCCGGGCTCAACCCGATGATGCTGATAGCCCTGCTCGCGATACTGATCACGGCGGTGGCACTGGTGGCGCACCAGACCGCCTGACCGTACGGAACCGTCCGCACTGGCCGTACGCAACTGTCCGCACCGACCGTACGCAACTGTCCGCGACCGTACGGAACTGTCGGCGTCCGCGCGGAACCGTCCGTGTCCGCGGCGTCACGGCAGGCGATACGTGCGTACCGGCGCCGTCCCCACGCACGACCCCCACGCACACGAGAGGCCCGGAGCGGTGGCTCCGGGCCTTCGTGGTGTCGTCACGCTCGGCGGGCCCGCGGGCCCCGCGGGACTCAGGCGGCGGTGCGGCCGCCGACGAGACGGGGCAGCAGGCGGAAGCCCACGCCACCGGCGATCATGGTGGCGGCGCCGATCACCAGGTAGGTGGTGTTCTCGGCGGCACCGGTCTCGGCCAGCTCTCCGTCGGGCTTGCCCTGCTCGACCGGCTTGGAGCCGGTGTCGGTCAGGTCGTCCTTGCCCTGGTCGTCGGGGATCGAACCGCCGTCGGGGTCGGTGTCGTTGCCGGGCTCGCTCGGCTCCGAGGTGGGCTCGCCGGTCGGCTCGGTGGGCTCGTCCGTGGGCTCGGTGGGCTCCTCGGTCGGCTCGGTGGGCTCGTCCGTGGGCTCGGTCGGCTCGTCGGTCGGCTCGGTGGGCTCGTCCGTCGGCTCGGTCGGGACCTCGGTGGGCTCCGTCGGGTCGTCGGTGGGCTCGGTGGGGATCTCGGTGGGCTCGTCGCCCGGCTCGTCACCCTCCTCGCAACCGAAGATCCCGCCGAGCAGACCGCAGTCCTGGGCCGTGCCGTCGCTCGCCGAGGCGACACCGGCGGCGGACAGCGAGGCACCGGCCGCGATCACCGCACCGGCGGCGACGCGCGCGATCCGGATCCGCGTCTTCTTGGTCATCTGCTTGCTACCCCCAGTAGCTATTCGTCAGTGGAGCAGCGCCCGGGTCACGGTCTCGAAGAGGCTGAACCTGCCCGCCTGTTCCCACCCGTCCCAGAGTTACGCATGCCGCGCGTCACCCTTTCCCAGCGGTGTGAACACCGTCAAGGCCGTTGCGACCGCGATGTCCGACTTAGGTGCTGTTGCCCGCGAACTCTCCACAGGACTGTGACGAATACCGCAAGAAACAAGGCAACTGTCCTCTTTGGGAGGGCAGTTGCCTTGTCGACAAAGCTCCGGGCGCGCAACTTCCGCGCTCCGGCGGGGCGTTACTGGTTGTCCTGCTGCTTGCGCCAGCGAATTCCGGCCTCCAGGAAGCCGTCGATCTCACCGTCGAGCACGGACTGCGGATTGCCCACCTCGAACTCGGTGCGCAGGTCCTTGACCATCTGGTACGGGTGCAGGACGTACGAACGCATCTGGTTTCCCCAGGAGTTGCCGCCGTCGCCCTTGAGCGCGTCCATCTTGGCCTGCTCCTCCTGGCGGCGGCGTTCGAGCAGCTTGGCCTGGAGGACGTTCATCGCGGTCGCCTTGTTCTGGATCTGCGAGCGCTCGTTCTGGCAGGAGACGACGATGCCGGTCGGGATGTGCGTCAGGCGGACCGCGGAGTCGGTGGTGTTGACGCCCTGGCCGCCGGGGCCCGAGGAGCGGTAGACGTCCACCCGCAGTTCGGACTCGTCGATGTCGATGTGGTCGGTCTGCTCGACCACCGGCAGCACCTCGACCCCCGCGAAGGAGGTCTGGCGGCGGCCCTGGTTGTCGAAGGGCGAGATCCGCACCAGGCGGTGGGTGCCCTGCTCGACGGAGAGGGTGCCGTAGGCGTACGGCACCTGGACGGCGAAGGTGGTCGACTTGATCCCGGCCTCTTCGGCGTAGGAGGTCTCGTACACCTCGGTCTTGTAGCCGTGCCGCTCCGCCCAGCGCAGGTACATCCGCTGCAGCTGCTCGGCGAAGTCGGCCGCGTCCACGCCGCCCGCCTCGGCGCGGATGTTGACCAGCGCCTCCCGGGAGTCGTACTCCCCGGACAGCAGGGTGCGGACCTCCATCTCGTCCAGCGCCTTCTTCACCGCGGCCAGCTCGCCCTCGGCCTCGGCCTGGGTGTCCGGGTCGTCCTCGGCCTCGGCGAGCTCGAAGAGGACCTCGAGGTCGTCGATGCGGGAGCGCAGCGCCTCCGCCTTGCGGACCTCGGCCTGGAGGTGGCTGAGCTTGCTGGTGATCTTCTGCGCCGCCTCCGGGTCGTCCCACAGCGACGGCGCCGCCGCCTGCTCTTCCAGGACGGCGATGTCGGCCCTCAGCCTGTCGAGGTCCAATACGGCCTCGATCGACTCCATGGTCGAGGAGAGGGACTTGAGCTCTTCGGATACATCGACGACTGCCACGACTCCAGCCTAACGGCTGTCGCAAGCGATGCTCCCCGCCCCGGGAAGGGGGCGGGCCCGGCCCGCACAGGGACCGGCCCCCGGCCGGTCGAGGACAGGCCCCCGGCCGGTCGAGGACAGGCCCCCGGCCGCTCAGGGACCGGCCGGGGCCGAGCTGCCGGTCTCCTCCTGCTGGGGGTCGGAGTCGTCGCCGGAACCCGCCACCCAGGCGCCGACGCCCACCGCGGCGGCGAGCACCACCCCGGCCGCGCTGAGCGTGAGGCGGCGCCTGCGGGCGGCCGCCCGGTTGCGGGCCGAGCCGGGGCGGGGCGCGCCCGTGGCGCGGGGGGCGCGGGCGGTGCCGAGCGCGCCCCCGGCCAGCTCGTCCGGGGCCGGCACCCGCATGCTGGTGTGGGTGTCCCGGTTGGAGTCGGGGGCCGCGCCCGGCACCAGCGGCACCGCACCCCGGTGCACCGCGAGGCGGCGGCCGGAGGCGGCGGTCTCCGGGGCGCCCTCGGCGGTCCCGCCGGAGGCGTCCGGGCGCTCGGCGGTCTCCGGGTCCGCGGACTCGGGCTCGTCCACGTCCAGCGGCGGCATGCCGCGCAGCAGCGGCAGCTGCTCCCGCAGCCGGGCCGCGAGCTCACCGGCGCGCAGCCGGGAGGCCGGGGCCTTGGCCAGGCACTGGACGATCAGCTGCCACAGCTCCTCGGGGATGCCCGGCAGCGGCACCACGGTCTCGGTGACATGGCGGCGCAGGATCGCGCCCGGGTGCCCGCCGCCGAAGGGGGTGAACCCGGCGAGGAGTTCGTACAGGACCGTGGCGAGGGCGTAGATGTCGACCGAGGCGCGCGGCGGCAGGCCCTCGACGATCTCCGGGGCGAGGTAGTCGGGGGTGCCGATGATCTTCTTGGCGCCCGGTCTGCCCGGCGCCGCGGGGCCCTGCGGCAGGGCGCGCCGGGTGGAGTCGATGAGCTTGGCGACACCGAAGTCGGTGAGCAGCGCGGGATGCGAGCCACCCGGTCCGAGCGGGCCCTGCATGTCGAGCAGGATGTTCTCCGGCTTCACGTCGCGGTGCACGATCTGCGCGGCGTGCGCGGCGGCGAGCGCCTCCGCGACGTCCGCGGTGATCGCGACGGCCGCCTCGGGGGCGAGCCTGCGCTCCCGCTCCAGGCGGGTCCGCAGGTCCGTACCGCGGACCAGGTCCATCACCAGGGCGAGGTCGTGCCCGTCGACGACCAGCTCGTGCACGCCGACCACCCGCGGGTGGTCGAGGCTGAGCAGGGCCGTGCGCTCCTGGACGAACCTGCCGACCAGCTCCTGGTCGCAGGCGAGGTCCTCGCGCAGCGTCTTGATGGCGACCGGGCCCTCGGGCCCCTCGCCCAGCCACACCGTGCCGGCGCTGCCGCGGCCCAGGATCTGGTTCGCGGTGTACCGGCTGCCGATTTTCCGTGCCAAGGCTGCTCCTACCGACGCGGGCTGGCGGCTTCACCTCTCCGGAAGGACGCCTCCCGGAACCCCACGGTCGACAAAACTACGCGCCCCGAGAGCCAAGCCGCGCATCCCCGCGGGAAATCACCCGCTGGATGTCGACAAGTCGGCTGAATAGGAGGGGTGTTGGAGGGTGCCGGGGCGCTTCGGGCGCCCGGGCACCCGTCGGCGACAGGGAAGCCGAGAGGGGAGCAGCGGGGAAAGCAGAGGGCGGGTGGCGGACGCCGAGGTCCGCCACCCGCCCTGTGCCGCGCGTCAGTTGCCGCCGCCGCCCCCGCCGTCGCCCCCGGAGCCGCCGAGGTCGTCGAGGAGTCCGGAGACCTTGGAGAACAGGTCGCTGATCTGGTCCCAGTAGCCCTTGGACGTACCGATCCAGTCCTGGAGCGGGCTCAGCTCCCACACCAGCCAGCCCGCGACGAAGAGCACCACCAGGGTGATCAGGCACCCCTTGAGGCAGCCGAGGCCGGGGATCCGGGCCGGGTTGGCGCTGCGCCGGCGCTCGCGCGGCTGCTGCGGGGCGGCCGGCTGCTGGGGCGGCGCGTAGTGCTGCGGCTGGGGCTGCACCGGTTGCGGGGCGTACCGCTGCGGCTGCTGCTGGGGGGCGTACTGCTCCGGCTGGGGCGTGGAGCGCCGCTGCTGGGGCCGGGGCTGCTGCTGTTGCGGCTGCCGGGGTTGCTGCTGCTGCGGCCGGGCCACCTGGCGTTGCGGGCGGCGGCGCAGCGGGTCCTGGCCCGGGTCGAGGTACTGGGTCTGCTCGTTGCGGTCGCGGGCGGCGCGCAGCTGGCTCTGCCAGGGGTGTGGGCCCTCCGGCTCGGAGCCCTGGCCGGGCGGCACCGGCGGCAGCACCGCGGTCGCGTCGCCGCCGCCCTGCCCGCCGCCCTGGCCGGGGGATCCCCCGGTGTGCGGCAGCACGCTGGTGGCGGCCTCGGGGTCGTGGGCGCCGCCCGGGCGGTCGAGGACCTGGGTGGGGTCGGCCGCGCCGGGCACCTCGTGCACGGCGGTCGGGGCGGGGTCGGGGGCGAGCAGGCCCGCGACGTTCTCCGCGGCGGCGATCTGCGCCGAGGAGGCGTGCACGCCGACGCCCTGGGCGACCACCCGCAGCGCCCGCGCGAGGTTCTCGGCGCTGGGCCGCTGGTCCGGGTCCTTGCGCAGGCAGCGCTCGACCACCGTCCACAGCGGGTCCGGCACCGTGGAGGGCCGCCGGGGCTCGGAGCTGATGTGCTGGTGCAGCACCTCCAGGGCGGATTCGCCGGAGAAGGGCGGGCGCCCGGTGAGCAGCTCGTAGAGCAGGATGCCCGCGCCGTAGACGTCCACGGCGGAGGTCTGCGGCCGGCCCTCGGCGGACTCGGGGGCGACATAGGCCGGGGTGCCGACGAACTCGTGGGTGCGGGTCAGGCCCGGGGAGTCGGCGAGGCGGGCGATGCCGAAGTCGGTCAGCATCGGATGCATCGCGCCGTCCTGCTGCTTGAGCAGGACGTTCGCGGGCTTCAGATCCCGGTGCACGACGCCGTCGGCGTGGCTGGCGGCGAGGGCGTCGGCGATCTGCGCGGTCACCAGGGCGGCGGCGACCGGGCTGAAGGGGCCGTTCTGCCGCAGATAGCGGTGCAGATCGGGGCCCTCGATCAGGTCCATGACCAGGGCGAGCAGATCGCCCTCCACGACCAGGTCGCGCACCCGCACGATGTTCTCGTGGGTGAGCCGCATGAGCACCGAACGCTCGCGCAGGAAGCGCATCACCACGTCCGCGTCGCCCGCCAGCTCCTCCTTGAGGACCTTGATGGCCACGGTCTCGCCGGGCCGCCCCTGCACGGCCGCCTCGGATCCCGCGGTCTCCCGCTGGGAGGCCCGCCATACGGTGCCGGTGGCGCCGCGGCCGAGCGGCTCCTCCAGGATGTACTTGCTGCCTACCGGCCGCACGTCATGCGCTCCCTGCTGGTCCGGGTCCGTGTGGTCTGTGTGATCTGGGTGGTGCGTGAGGTCTGGGTGGTGCGTGAGCTGGGTCTCTCGTCGGCTCTCCGGAGGGTCCGGGGTCCTCGCGCCCACTGTAGTGGGGTGCCGCCGCGCGTCGAACGTACCCGCGAAGGGGGTGACCATGACACCTGTGCAGGTGAGAGGCGTCCCCGGGCCACCGCCGCGGGCGCTGCGGGCCCCGCGCGGGGCGCCTCACGTACGATCGCGGGCATGACCGCCACCGCCCCCGGCTACACGCATGTGTTCTCCGTCGAGGCCCGCGCCGAGTACCAGGGGCTCTCCCCGCAGGACCGGGCGCTGGTCGACATGGCCGTCGGCCTGCTGGAGAAGGACCCGTACCCGGACAAGGGCACCGCCCCCGAGGGACCCGACGCCCGCCGCGCGTTCATCAACGGCGACCTCTCCCTGCGCTACGGAGTCCACCGGCACCACCTCGTCATCGCCGAGATCAACGGCCGCGCCGACCGGGACTTCCTCTTCGGCTCGGACCGCTAGGCCCACCCGGACGCGACCACCGCGACCGCTCGGACCGCTCGGACACCTGTTTCCGGGAGGACGCCCGCTTCCGGCGGGACGCCTGCCGCTGGCACGGCACCTGCCTCTCCTTCTCGTACGCCCGCCGCGTACGCCCACTGCCTCGTACGTCTGCGGTCTCTCGTACGTCCGCTGCCGCGGGATCCCGTGAAAGAGCCCGCGCTACGGAAGACGTCCGTACGGCCCGCGGCGGTTGCCGGAGACCGGGCCGGGTTCCCGGGGCTCCCGGGGCCGAGGGGTGAGACGGTCGGGACCGGCCTCTTGTGCGCACGGACCCGGCCATTCATGATCATTCCTGGTCGCCCGGCGGGCGTGTTGTCGGTGGCAGGTGCGAGGATGCTCCTCTGTACTGGCCCACGTGCCCGGCGCGTCGGGGGAGTTCGCCGCGTCCCCGTGCCGGGCGCCCGCGCAGAAGGGACCGCCGCATCCATGCAGATCCGGCTGACCGTCCTCGGGCCGGGGCCCGTACCGCAGGTCCCCGAGCGGGCGAGCGATGTGCTGGTCACCGCCCCCGCCGGTACCGCGCTCGCGGCGGTGGCCCCGGCGCTCGCGGCCGCGGTCGGCGGCGGTGAGGGGCAGCCGGTCCTCTACGCGGGCGGCCAGCGCCTGGACAGCGGGCGCAGCGTGCTCGGCGAACCCCCGCTGACCGACGGGGCGGTGCTCTGTCTCGGCTCGGTGGGCGAGGCGGGGCCCGACCTCGCGGCGGGGGCGGCCCAACTCCACGTGGTGGCGGGCCCGGACGCGGGCGGGGTGCATCTGCTGCACGGCGGGCAGATCCTGATCGGCCGCAGCGCGGAGGCGGACGTACCCCTGGACGACCCGGACGTCTCCCGGCTGCACTGCGCGGTCACCGTCGCCGAGGACGGCAGTGTCACCGCCACCGACCTCGGCTCCACCAACGGCACCCTCCTGGACGGGCGGCCGGTCGGCCCCGACCCCGTCCCGCTGGCACCCGGCGGGCTGCTGCGCCTCGGCGAGTCCGCGCTGCGGCTCACGCCCGCTGGCGACGGCGGCCTCGTCCTGCGCACCGCGGCGGACGGCGAGGGCCACCTGCGCCTGCCCGAGGACCGCGGCACCCGACTCCCGCACCCGCGCGAGGAGTTGGGGTCCCGGCCGCGGGAGTCCCCGGCCGAGGGCCCTGAATCGGCGGGGCCGGGCCCGACGGGGCAGGGGCCGACAGCGCAGGGGCCGACGGGGCATGGGCCGACGGGGTATGGACCGACGGGCGCTGATCCCACCGGACTTGATCCGATGAGGCCCGGTCCCACGGGCTCTGGTCAGGTGGGCTCTGGTCCGATGGGCTCTGCTCCGATGGGCTCTGCTCCAGCGGGGTCTGGCCCCGCCGGGCTCGGTCAGACGAGGCCTGATCCGGCGGGACCCCAGGCGAGCGCGCCTCGCCCCGGCGGCGCGCAGCCGCGGGTTCCGCAGGCGCGTACCCCGGGCGAGGGCCGGCCGGCCGCCGGTCACGCCGCTCCCCCGGGCACCGCCCCGACCGGGCACGGGTACGGCGACTCCGCCTGGGACGAGCCGGGTCCGGACAGCACGCACACGGTGCCGTACCAGGGCGGGCCGCCGGGCGCCGAGGGCAACCGGCGCGGTACGCCGCTGCGCGGTACCCCCGTGCCCCGGGGCGTGCGCCGCCGGGGGCTCGCGGGCTGGGCGCGGCGGCTCGCCGGAGGCGGCGGTCCGCAGGAGCCCCCGGCCGCGGAGCCCGCCGCCCGCGACCACGCCTTCGAGGAGGGGCCGCCGCCGGGGCCCGCCGGTCCGGAGCCCTGTCCCGATCCGGCCGCGCTGCTGCTGACCGCGCTCGGCCCCGGACCCCGCCTGTGGGAGCGGGACCCGGAGCATCCGCAGGCGCTGACCGTGCGGCTCGGCCTCGGCGACGCGCCGGGCGGCCGTCGTCCGGTGCCGTTGACGCTGAGCCTGCGCGAGGCGGGTTCGCTGGGGCTCGCGGGCCCCCGCGAGCGGGTCACCGGGCTCGCCCGCGCGGTGCTCGCCCAACTCGCGGCGCTGCACGCGCCGGAGGACCTCCAGATCGTCCTGCTGAGCACGGACCGGGCGCGCGGCACGGCCGCCCATCTCGCCGACTGGGCCTGGCTGGGCTGGCTGCCGCATCTGCGCCCGGCGCACGGCCAGGACTGCCGCCTGCTGCTCGCCTTCGACCGCGAACAGGCCACCGCCCGCACCGGTGAACTGCTGCGCAGGCTCGACGACTTGCTCGCCGGGCACACCGCTCCCCAGCCGCCCCACCCGGCCGCCGACGACCCCGCGGGTCACCTCCCGGACGGATACGCCACCACCGCGGACGGACCGGGCACCGTCCCCTCTCCCGCCGCGGCCGGACCCGGCACCGCACCCTTTTCCCCCGCGCACGGACCCGGCACCGCCCCCTCCCCCGGCGCGAGCGGTCCCGCCCCGAACACCCTCGCCGCCACCGTCGTCGTGGTCGACGGGGACCCCGGTTCCGTGGCGCTGCGCGAGGCGGTGACCCGGCTCGCCGCGCAGGGCGCGCTCGCCGGGATCCATGTCCTGTGCCTGGCCACCACCCCGCCCGCCTCGGCCGCCTCCCCGCTGCACGAGACGTACGAGAGCGCCTGCACCGCCTCCCCGGCCTTCCGCGCCTGCGGGGCCGCCGCGCTGCTGACCGGCGAGGTGGCCACCGCCCTGCGCCTGCTGCACCCGGCGCCGCGCGACACGGGCCGCGCCGGGGCCGCCGGGCTGGGGCTGCCCGGCACCCTGGACGCGGTCTCGGCGGCCTGGGCGGACCGTTTCGCGCGGGCGCTCGCCCCGCTGCGTACCGAAGGCTCCGGCGGCTCCACCGCGCGGATCTCCGCGCCCCTGCCCCAAGTGGCCCGGCTCCTCGACGAGTTGGGGCTCGCCCGGGCCACCCCGGCTTCCCTGATGGCGCGTTGGGCGGCCGCGGCGGACGACACCTCCTGTCCGGGCGGCCGGGCGCTCGCGGTGCTCGGCGCCGGGCCGCGCGGACCCGTACTGATGGATCTGGTCGCCGAGGGGCCGCACGCCGTGGTGGAGGGGCCCGCGGGCAGCGGGCGCAGCGAGGTGCTGCGGGCGGTGGCCGCCTCGCTCGCCGCGGCGGAGCGCCCCGACCGGCTGGCGATGGTCCTGGTCGACGGGCGGGACGGCACGGCGGGCCCGGCCGTCGGCGAGGGGCTGCGGGTCTGTACCGACCTGCCGCATGTCACGACCCATCTCACCGCCAACGACCCGGTACGGATGCGGGAGTTCGCGCAGGCGCTGACCGCGGAGCTGAAGCGCCGGGCCGGGCTGCTCGGCCTGAACGGCTTCGCCCAGTGGCACGGCGGCCGCAAGCACGCGCCGCCGGCGCCCCCGCGCCGGGGCCCCGAGTCCGGCGCCCGGGAGCAGGGCCGGGCACCGGGGGGCACCGGCACCGTGGAGCCGCCCGCCGGGCCCCGCGTCCCCGGGGCCCGGCGGAGCGAGGGCGGCGAGGGCGGCCGGGCCGTGCCCGCGGCGGGGGAGGTCGACGGGCCGCCCAGTACGACCCTGCGGCTGCGGCCCGCCCCGCGCGCGGCCGAGGGCGAGCCGGGGGCGCCGCTGCCCCGGCTGGTCGTCCTGGTCGACGACGTGGACGCGCTGCTCGCCCCGCCGCTCGGCTCGCCGGGGCGGCCCGCGGCGGGCTCGGTGATACGCGCCCTGGAGGCCGTCGCCCGCGAGGGGGAGCGGCTCGGGGTGCATCTGGTGGCCTCCGGCGGCGAACGCCTCTCCGGCTGGGCCCCGGCCGCCGGTGCGGCGCTGCGGCTGAGCCTGGACGCCCCCGCGCCGGGGCCCGAGGACCCGGCGCCCGGGCGCGGGCGGCTGCACGGCCCGGACGGCCGGACCACCCCCCTCCAGGCGGGCCGGGTCACCGGGCGGATCCCGCGCACCGCGACCCTGCGGCCCACCGTGGTCCCCCTGGAGTGGGAGCGGATGGGCGATCCGCCCGCCCGGCGCCCGGTGCGCGAGCTGGGCAACGGCCCCACCGATCTGGCCCTGCTGGCCAGCGCCCTGGAGCGGGCGGCCCGTTCGGTGCAGGTGCGGCCGGTGCCCTCGCTGCTGTGAGGGCGGGTGCCGCCGGGGGTGAGGGGTGCGTACGCCCGCTGCGGGGCCCCGTGCGCGGGCCCGGGGCAGCGACCCCGACCGGCCCTTATCCCCTTCTCGAAGGGGTGCGCAACCCCTGTTCCGCTGGGTCCCAAGTGCCCCGTGTGTGCGGTGATCAGAGGCTTGTGGGCCCTTGGCACCGCCGCAGATCACGACCCCGTCACGATCATGACCGTGACCTCGCAGAAGCCCTTGCCGCCGTCGTCCACGCGGGCGTAGACCAGACCGTTACGGGACAACGGCTCGCCGTCACGCGCGGACGCGCGTGCAGATCATGAAGACACGGGGCACAATGCGCACTCTTCGACAGGCACGACACACCGGCCGCGGCCGCATCACCGCCAGAGCCGCGGCGGCGGTCCTCGCCGGCTCGCTCGCCCTCACGCTCAGCGCGTGCGGCGGCGACGACAGCGACGACAAGGCGGACAAGGGCGAGAAGGACAGCGCCCCCAGCGTGCAGCTGCCCAAGCTGGACGGCGAGAAGCTCCAGGTCGCCGCGGTGTGGACCGGTGCCGAGCAGGCCAACTTCAAGAAGGTGCTCGGGGAGTTCGAGAAGCGCACCGGCGCGGAGGTCACCTTCGTACCGGCGCAGGACCCCATCATCAACTTCCTCGGCTCGAAGATAGCCGGTGGCTCCCCGCCGGACATCGCGATGCTGCCGCAGGTCGGCGCCATCCAGCAGGCCGTGGACAAGAAGTGGGCCAAGCCCGCGGGGCCCGAGGCGGTCAAGCAGCTCGCCAAGAACTACAGCAAGGGCTGGCAGGACCTCGGCAAGGTCGGCGGCAAGCAGTACGGCGTCTACTTCAAGGCCGCCAACAAGTCGCTGGTCTGGTACAACGCCAAGGTCTTCGAGAACGCGGGCGCCGAGGAGCCGAAGACCTGGAAGGACTTCCTGGGCACCGCGCAGACCGTCTACGACTCGGGCGTCACCCCGGTCTCGGTCGGTGGCGCGGACGGCTGGACCCTCACCGACTGGTTCGAGAACATCTACCTCTCGCAGGCGGGCCCGGAGAAGTACGACCAGCTCGCCACCCACAAGATCAAGTGGACCGACCCGTCCGTCAAGGACGCGCTGACCACGCTGGGTTCGCTGTTCGGCAAGAAGGACTACGTCGCGGGCGGCGCGGACGGCGCCCTGCAGACCGAGTTCCCGGCCTCCGTGACGCAGACCTTCACCGGCGGCGAGCAGCCGAAGGCGGGCATGGTCTTCGAGGGCGACTTCGTGGGCGTCAACATCGCCGACACCGAGGCCAAGGTCGGCACCGACGCGAAGGTCTTCCCCTTCCCGGCCGTCGGCGACGAGCCGCCGGTGGTCAGCGGCGGCGACGCGGCCGTACTGCTGAAGGAGTCGAAGGCCGGGCAGGCGCTGCTCACCTTCCTCGCCTCGCCGGACGCCGCGGAGATCTGGGCGAAGCAGGGCGGCTTCCTGTCGCCGGTCAAGAACGTCGACCTCGCCGCCTACCCGAACGAGGTGCAGCGCTCGATGGCGAAGGCGCTCATCGACGCGGGCGACGACTTCCGCTTCGACATGTCCGACCAGGCGCCGCAGTCCTTCGGCGGCACGCCCGGCAAGGGTGAGTGGAAGGCCCTCCAGGACTTCCTGAAGAACCCGAAGGACGTCAAGGGCACCCAGGAGACCCTGGAAGCCGGCGCCGCCAAGGCCTACAAGGACTGAGGGTGAAGTCGGCAGTGGCGGGAGGCGCCGAGGCGCCTCCCGCACCCCACGTGCGCAAGAGCGTGACGGGGACCCGCAAGAGCCTGGTGGTGCTTTTCCTGCTGCCCGCGCTCGTGCTCCTCGGCGCGCTCGTGGTCTACCCGATCGGGTACTCACTGGTCCACAGCTTCCTGGACCGGTCCGGAGACTCCTTCGTCGGCCTGGACAACTACCGGGAACTCTTCACCGACGACACCATCCTGACGGCACTGAAGAACAACCTGATCTGGGTGGCCCTCGCCCCGACGGTGGCCACCGTGCTCGGCCTGATCTTCGCGGTGCTCACCGAACGGGTGCGCTGGGCGACGGCGTTCAAGCTGATCATCTTCATGCCGATGGCGATCTCCATGCTCGCCTCCGGGATCATCTTCCGCCTCGTCTACGAGCAGGACCCGGAGAAGGGCGTCGCCAACGCGGTATGGGTCGGCGTCCACGACACCTTCCAGGAGTCCTCCGCCTTCCCCAAGGCGCACCCCGGCCGCGATTCGCCGCTGGTGCCCGAGAAGGGCGGCGCCTTCCTCACCAAGGAGCCGGTACGCGCGGGCCAGAGCGCCCTGCTGCCGCTGGTCGGTGTCGCCCCGGACGAGATGCCGGACGGCACCGAGCCCGCCAAGGCGGCCGGCACCGACCCGGGCAAGGTCACCGGCATCGCCTGGCAGGACTTCACCCGCGGCAAGGGCGCCGGAAAGCTCGGCGCGGTGGACACCACCGAGTCCGGCTACTCCGGGATGAAGGTCGAGGCGGTCGGCGCGGACGGCAAGGTGGTGGCCTCCACCACCACCGCGGGCGACGGCAGCTTCACCCTGCCGAAGGAGGCCGACGGCGCGAAACTGCGCCTGCCCGCCTCCAACTTCCGCGAGGCCTACAACGGCGTCGACTGGCTCGGCCCGTCCTTCGTCACCCCCGCCGTCATCGGCAGCTACGTATGGATGTGGGCCGGATTCGCGATGGTGCTCATCGCGGCCGGACTCGCGGGCGTGCCACGGGAGTTGCTGGAGGCGGCGCGGGTGGACGGCGCCAATGAGTGGCAGGTGTTCCGCCGGATCACCGTGCCGCTGCTGGCGCCGGTGCTCGCGGTCGTCCTGGTCACCCTGATGATCAACGTACTGAAGATCTTCGACCTGGTGTTCATCATCCCGCCGGGCTCCTCGCAGGACGACGCCAACGTGCTCGCCCTGCAGCTCTACCGCTCGGCCTTCTCCGACCAGCAACCCGGCATCGCGAGCGCCATCGCGGTCGTGCTGCTGCTGTTCGTGGTGCCGGTGATGCTCTTCAACATCCGGCGGCTGAAGCGGGAGGGACGGCGATGACCGCACAGACTGAAGTCCTCGAAGGCGCCCCCGTCGCCGAACGCAGCGGCCTGGCGAAGCCCTCAGTGGCCTCCCGGATCGCGGCCGCGGCGGGCGGCGGCTTCCTGCGGATCTTCCTGATCATGGTCGGCCTGCTCTGGCTGGCGCCCACGGTCGGGCTGCTGCTCGCCTCGCTGCGCACGCCCGAGGACACCGCCGACAGCGGCTGGTGGAACCTGATCGGCGAGCCCTCGCAGATCACCTTCGACAGCTACTCCAAGCTGCTCGACAACTCCCAGATCACCGACTCGCTGTGGAACACCCTGATCATCACGGTCCCGGCGACGCTGCTCGTCGTCGTGGTCGGCTCGCTCGCCGGGTACGCCTTCGCGTGGATGGACTTCCCCGGCCGGGACTGGTGGTTCCTCGGGGTGGTCGGTCTGCTCGTGGTGCCCGTCCAGGTCGCCCTGCTGCCGATCGCGCGGCTCTTCGGCGACCTCGGCATCTTCGGCTCGGTGTTCGGGGTGGTCCTCTTCCACACCGGCTTCGGCCTGCCGTTCGCGGTCTTCCTGCTGCGGAACTTCTTCGCGGAGATCCCCCGGGAACTCCTGGAGGCCGCCCGCCTCGACGGCGCCGGTGAGCTGCGGCTCTTCTTCCGCGTGGTGATGCCGCTCGGCGGACCGGCGATCGCCTCGCTGGGGATCTTCCAGTTCCTGTGGGTGTGGAACGACATGCTGGTCTCGCTGATCTTCGCGGACCCCGGCAACCAGCCGGTCACCGTGGCGCTGCAGACCCAGGTCCGCCAGTTCGGCAACAACATCGACGTCCTGGCACCGGGCGCCTTCATCTCCATGGTGATCCCGCTGGCGGTCTTCTTCGCCTTCCAGCGGCAGTTCGTCACCGGGGTCATGGCGGGCGCCGTCAAGTGACGCGGAGCACCGAGGAGGGCTGAGCACTCCCCCACCGCGGTACGGGAGGGGAGCGCTGAGCACTCCCCCGCCTCCGGGCGGGACAGCAGGGCACGGCAGAGGGGCGGACCGGTTCACCGGTCCGCCCCTCTGGTGTCGGTGGCATCGGCGGGGCCGCTCCCGCTACGCCGTTCGTCCGTGCGGGGCTCGCTCGTTCGGATGAGTACGGGGATGAGTACGCGGCCGTGAGGGACGGACCGGTCCGGCGTACGGGAGTAGCGGCCACCCCCGCCCCGAGCACGGCGAGCGCCCGCGCCCCGCTCACGCGCGGGCGCCCCCCTGAGCAGCGCACCCGCTCCGCCCGCACGCCCCCGGAGCACCCGGCGAGGGCCGTGAGCTGGCCCTTCACACAACCCCTTCCTCTGCTTGTCTTGTCGTACGTCCGCAGTTCGGGCACCTTTCAGCGCACCCGGCGCCCTCGCGGGGTGTGCCGCCCAGGGGGCCGGGCAGCCGCCGCCAGAGGTCCCGGCCCGGCCTCCGGCACCCGGGGCCTCCGCACACCGAACCCACGCCCACGGGACCCGCGCCGTCCGCCGCGGCCGGGGTCCCGGAACGGATCACCCACCGTCTGGAGTCCCGATGACCAGCGCCACCTCGGAGCTGCCGCGCCCCGCCTCCCTCGCGGAGGTGCAGGGCTGGTTCCGCCCGGTCGACCAGCAGCTCTTCGGCTGGTTCCTCTCCCGCCAGCTCGCCGCGGAAGAGCACGGCGACCTGCTCGAAATGGGCGCCTACCTCGGCAAGAGCGCCATCTTCCTGGCCGGCTACCTGCGCGAGGACGAGGCCTTCACGGTCTGCGACCTCTTCGACTCCCCGGCCCCGGACGCGGCCAACTCGAAGGAGATGACCAAGTCGTACGCGAGCCTGACCCGGCGCGCCTTCGAGGCCAACTACCTCTCCTTCCACGCCCGGCTCCCCCGGATCCTCCAGGCGCCGACCTCCGCCGTCCCCGCGCGGGTGGCCCCGGGCAGCTGCCGCTTCGTCCACATCGACGCCTCGCATCTGTACGAGCATGTGCACGGCGACATCGCCGCGGCCCGCGAGGCCCTGCGCCCCGAGGGCATCGTCGCCCTGGACGACTACCGCGCGGAGCACTGCCCCGGCGTCGCCTTCGCGACCTGGGAGGCGGTGGCGGTCGCCGGACTGCACCCGGTCTGCGTCAGCGGTACGAAGTTCTACGGGACCTGGGGCGACCCCGGGCCGGTACGCGAGGAACTCCTCGACTGGCTGCGGGGCCGCGGCGATCTGTGGCACGAGGTGCAGGGGCTCGGCACCGGCAGCCTGATCCGCATCGACGGCAGGAAGGCCGCCACCCCGGCGCACCCGCCCTCCCGCCACCGGGCCGCCGAACCGGCCCCGGCCCCGGCGGACACCGCGGCCCCGGCCGCTCCCCGCCGCACCCGGCGGGCCCGCGCCCTGGCCAAGGACGTCCTGCCGCCGATCGTGACGCGCGCGGTCCGGCGCCGGGGCCCGCGGTGAGGCCGACTACTCGATGACGAGGTCGACCGGGATGTTGCCCCGGGTCGCCTTGGAGTACGGGCAGACCTGGTGGGCCTTGTGGACGAGGTCCTCGCCCACGGAGTTGGACAGGTTCTCGGGCAGTTCGACGCGGAGGGTGACCTTGAGGGCGAAGCCGTCGCCGTCGTCGCCGATGCCCACCTCGGCGGTCACCGAGATCTCGCCGGTGTCGACCTTGGCCTGCCGTCCGACGAGGCCGAGGGCGCTCGCGTAGCAGGCCGCGTAGCCCGCGGCGAAGAGCTGCTCGGGGTTGGTGCCCTTGCCGTCACCGCCGAGCGCGGTCGGGAAGGCGAGCGGCAGGTCGATCTGACCGTCCGAGCTCACGGCCCGTCCGTCGCGGCCGTTGGCCGTCGCCACTGCGGTGTAGAGCGCGTCCATCGCGGGGTCTCCTCTGTTGGCTGGTCTGCTTGCGCGGTCGGTTCGCCGCCGCCGACTGGCCTGTGCGTTCCGTCAGTCGGCCTCTTCGTTCCGTTCGCGGGCGTCTCCGCCTCGCGTGCTCCAGTAGAGCACGCAATTAAGTTGTGCACAACTCAATCGTGCGTGGGATGTGCCGGGCTACCCTGGATCCATGACCGCGACGCCCCCTCCGACCCCCGCCCCGACCCCGTCCGGCTCCCCGGCCCCGTCCGGCTCCGCTGCCGGTCCGACGCTCTCCGAGGCCGTGCTCGCCGGCGAGCTGCCCGCCGGGGACATGCTCCGCCTCGACCGGCAGATCTGCTTCTCCCTGCACGCGGCCTCGCGCGCCTTCAACGGCGTCTACCGGGTACTCCTGAAGGACCTCGGCCTCACCTACCCGCAGTACCTGGTGATGCTGGTCCTGTGGGAGCGGGGCGAACTGCCGGTCAAGCGGCTCGGCGAGGAGCTGCGGCTCGACTCCGGCACCCTCTCGCCCCTGCTCAAGCGCCTGGAGGCGGCGGGTCTCGTCACCCGGCAGCGCAGCACCCGCGACGAGCGCTCCGTCGGCATCCGGCTCACCCCCGAGGGAGCCGCCCTGCGCGAACGGGCCCTGCGTGTCCCGCGCCGGATAGCCGGGGCCACCGGCTTCGGCCTGGAGGAACTGCGGGACCTGCGCGGCACCCTGGACCGCCTGATCGACGCGCTCGACCGGGTCGATCTGACCGGCCGCGACGAGGACGAGGCCGGGGAGAGCGGCACCGGCGAGAACGGCACCGCGGCTCGGACCGCCGAAGGCCAGGGCTGCGGCTGAGGCGGTCCGGGGCCACCGTCGCGCGCGTCCGGGACCAGGGCCGGGTGCCACGACGGCGGCTGCCGGGCGCCCCGAGGGCCACGGCCGAGCGCACCCGGGGCCACCCCGCACCAGGCCTGCCCGGCGGGCCGCGAACGGCGCCGAACCTGCCCCGTCTGGCACACTGCCCGGCGGAACGGTTGCCGGAGACGGCGGCACGCACAGCACAGCAGACGGACAGGCGGACGCAGAGCATGACCTGGCTGATCACCGGCGGGGCCGGTTACATCGGGGCGCACGTGGTGCGCGCCATGACCGCGGCGGGCGAGCAGGCCGTCGTCTACGACGACCTCTCCACCGGCTTGGCCGGCCGTCTCCCCGCCGAGGTGCCCCTCGTCGAGGGCTCGGTCCTCGACCACGACCTCCTGGAGCGCACCCTCGCCCGGCACCGGATCACCGGCGTGGTGCACCTGGCCGCGAGCAAGCAGGTCGGCGAGTCGGTGGAGCTGCCGCTGCACTACTACCGCACCAATGTCGAGGGCCTGCGCACGGTGCTCCAGGCCGTGACCGCGGCCGGTGTCCCCTCCTTCGTCTTCTCCTCCTCCGCCGCTGTCTACGGCATGCCGGACACCGGGGCCTCCGGTCTGGTCACCGAGGACACCCCCTGCCTGCCGATGTCCCCGTACGGCGAGACCAAGCTCGCCGGTGAGTGGCTGGTGCGGGCGACCGGCCGGGCCCATGGGCTGGCCACCGCGAACCTGCGCTACTTCAACGTCGCGGGCGCCGCCGCCCCGGAGCTGGCCGACACCGGCGTCTTCAACCTGATCCCGATGGTCTTCGAGAAGCTCACCGAGGGCACCGCCCCCCGCATCTTCGGCGACGACTACGCCACCCCGGACGGCACCTGCGTACGGGACTACATCCACGTCAGCGACCTGGCCGAGGCGCATGTGGCCGCCGCCCGGCGGCTCACCGCGAGCGCGCCCGGCTCCGACCTCACCCTCAACATCGGCCGCGGCGAAGGCGTTTCGGTGCGCGCCATGACCGAGCTGATCGGCGAGGTCACCGGCCACCGGCTCGCCCCCGAGGTCGCGCCCCGCCGCCCCGGCGACCCGGCCTCGGTGGTCGCCGCCGCCGACCGGGTCCACGCCGAGCTGGGCTGGAAGGCCCGCCACGACGTCCGGGACATGGTCACCTCCGCCTGGGCGGGCTGGCTGCACCGCCACCCGTAGGCGGCGGGGCCCCAGGCTCAGACGAAACAGGCCCCCGGCGCAGGCGGCACCGGCCCCGGGCTGCGGCGGCGCGGCCCGCGCCGGACGCCCGCGCTCAGGCCCCGGTGGCCCCGTCGAGGCACTCCCTGATCAGATCGGCGTGGCCGTTGTGCCGGGCGTACTCCTCGATCAGGTGGACCAGGATCCAGCGCAGCGAGACTCCCTCCTCTCCGAGGTACGCGGACTCGGGCGCGGGCGGTATGCCGGTGTCCTCCAGGAGGGCGGCGGCGGTGATCTCGCGGCTCCGGGCCACCTCGGCGCGCCAGGCGGCCAGCGCCTCCTCGATGCCCCGGTCCGGGCTCAGCGTGAAGGCGTCCGGGCCGCCCTCCTCGTACACCGGCGGCACCCGCAGACCGGCGAACACCCGCTGGAACCAGTTGCGTTCGATCTCGGCGAGGTGCTGGACAAGGCCGAGGAGCGTCATCGAGGAGGGCGGCACCGGGGCGAGCCGCAGCTGCGCGTCGTCCAGGCCCGCGCACTTGAGTTCCAGCGTGGCCCGGTGGAAGTCCAGCCAGCTCTCCAGGGTGGCGCGTTCACCGGCCCGTGGCGGCGGGACGGCGCGCCCGTCCGGGGTCGTACCCGTACTCATGTCCTGTACCTTTCACTCTTCCTTGCGCGCCAGTACGTAGGCGTGCGGGGTCCGTTCCGTCTCCTCCGGGGCGCGCACCAGGCTGGCGCGGACCGTGAATCCGGTACGGGTCAGCTGCTCGGTGAGGGCCTCGGGCGCGAGGCGGTGGAAGTCGAGCGCGACCGGGTGGCCGAAGGCCTCGGCGAAGTGGAGCGGCTCCTCCTGGCCTGTCTGGAAGGCGAGTTGGAGGTAGCCGCCCGGGGCGAGCACCCGGTGGAACTCGGCGAGGACGCCCGGCCGGTGCTCCGGCGGGATGTGGATCAGGGAGTACCAGGCGACGAGCCCGCCGAGACAGGCGTCCGGCAGGTCGAGCGCGGTCATCGTGCCCTCGGTGAAGCGGAGTCCGGGGTAGCTCCGCGAGGCCAGGGCGACCATCCCCGGGGCCAGGTCCACACCGGAGATGTCGAGGCCGAGCCCGTGCAGATAGGAGCTGACGTACCCGGGGCCACTGCCCACCTCGACCACCCTGGCGCCCCCGCGCGCCCGTATCCGCTCCGCGAAGGCGGTGAGCATCGCCCGCCCGTACGGCTCGCTCCCGAACTCCTCCAGGGCGTAGTCCAGGTAGGGCTCCGCGATGGCGCTGTAGGAGGTGCGGGTGGCCGTCGGATACAGCGGTTCAGGGGTCGGTGTCGCAGCGGGGTCGGCAGTCGGCGTCATGCGAGGAAACGTACGCGAGGCCACTGACATCGCCCCCCGTACGAGTGACGACGCCGGTGCCGCGCGGCCCCCGGACGCTCAGACGGCGCCGAGCCGCCCGCCCTTGACGCCCACGAGGAACGAGGCGAAGGCGTCGGCGCGCAGGCCTAGGACGGGGCCGGTGGGGGCCTTGGAATCACGGACGGCGATGACGGGGAACGGCGACTGACGAAGGTCGGCGACCTCGACGCACTGCTCTCCGGCACTGGAGTACGAAGACTTGAACCAGCGGGGAGATTCGGTAGCCATCGAGAACCCTTTCCTTAGCAATCGGCCCCGCCAACCCTCAACGTGCAAGCGTGGCGGGGCCGTTGTAGCGCTCGGTCAATCAGACGGTACCCAGCTGCCCAGCCTTGACGCCCGCCACGAACAACGAGAACGCGTCAACGTGAAGGCCCAGAACAGGACCGCTGAGGTTCTTGGAATCACGGACAGCGATAGCGGGGAAGGACGACCGGCGAAGGTCAGCCACCTCAACACAGTTGCCCTCACCACCGCTGTAGGAGGACTTGAACCAGCGAGGAGAATCGGCAGCCATCGAGAAACCCTTCCCTTGACAGCGGCCCCGCCACACCCCAACTAAGGGATAACGACGGGGCCGTTGTAACGCTCGGACGATCAGACGGTACCCAGCTGACCCGCCTTGATCCCCGCCACGAACGACGAGAACGCGTCAACGCGAAGACCCAGAATGGGGCCGGTGGGGGCCTTGGAGTCACGGATGGGGACCATGCCATGCGAAGCAACGAGGTTGGCGGCGATCTCGACGCACTGGCCCTCATTAGCGCCGCTGTACGACGACTTCCGCCAGTCGGCACCGGAGAGATCGGTCGCCCTCAGGCTCCTGTTGTTGGCCACTTCGGCTTTCCTTCCAGGTACTCGGTGATGAGGTCCCGTGACTCGTCCACGGGAAGCGCAGTGTCGGCAGCCGCCGTGAAGATCCGCTCCATGTAGCCGATTTCGACGGGATCTTCGCTGTGGGTGCCGCCCAGAGGATTGTCGATGCTGACCACTGGCACCCAAGGGTGGCTGAAGGTCAGGATCGTTGTCGCTCCGTTTGATCCGTGCGACGGATGGGCGGTGAGCGGGAGGATCTGCAATCTCACGTTGGGACGCTCAGACACGTCCAACAGCTTCCGAAGCTGATCCTTCATGACGCCAGGGCCGGACTCGATCGTGGCGTGAAACGCCGACTCAGGCACGAGCGCATGAAACTCGACTGGATTATCCGTGCGTGTGAGCACTTCCTGACGCGCCAGCCGGATCGAGACCAGGATCTCCGCCTGCTCAGGGCTGATCGCCGCGGATGGCCCTCCGATGATCTCTCGTAGATAGCCTGGAGTTTGAAGCAGCCCCGGGATCACAACAGGATGATGCATACGGATTTTGCTGGCACGTGATTCGAGCTGCACGAAGTCGATCAGGGGTTCAGATACCCGACTGTCATACGCCTTCCACCAGCCATGCGCTCCTCCGGCCGGCTCCTCCGCCACGCTGGCGACTTCCTCCACACCCTCGGGGTCCTCGACGCCGAGCTTGGCGGTGAAGGTGCGCACGTCGTCACCCGAGATGCGGTACAGCCCGCGCTCAATGCGGCTGAGCTTGGTGGTGTCCCAGCCCGGCATCAGCTTGGCGGCCTCGCCCGACTTCAACTCGCCGCGCCAGCGACGGATCTGAGCACCGACGCGACGCCGCATGATGGTCGGCGTCGCACGTTTCTGAGGCGACGACGCGCGGTTCTCGGTCATGGACGCAGTGTTGCACGTGCCTGACGCGCCCGACGATGGGGATGCCTGTTCGACTTCTTGCTAACTCGGCCATCCTTGTTGCAACCCAACCGCCAAAAGGAGCATGCTGAGTGCGGCAGAACATGTGACTGCGCATCAAGTCACACCTATGTCTTCACCCTGTGTGACACATGCCTGCTGAAGAGCGGCCGAAGTCTCTCCTGCGGGAGGACGACCGCGAGACCGCTCCCCATCCCTGCGCACCGCCGTCGCCTGATCCCGAGGGGTTGAGCCATGCCCGAAAGTGCCGTACCAGCTGCAACACCCGCCGCCGTGAAGGCGGTCTCCCACCAGTACCCCCGCCACCGCCGCAACGTCGCCCGTGCCCGCGACGCCCTGCGCCACCAGCTCGCCCTCTGGCAGGTGGACGGCGAAGTCACCGACACCGCCGTGCTGTTGCTCTCCGAGCTGGCCACCAACGCCCTCTGCGCCAAGACCCGCCCCGGGCACGAGATCCTGGTCCGCTTCGAGTTGAACGGGACCGAGCTGCGCCTCGAAGTCTCCGACGCGAGCGACGAGAAGCCCACGATGAGGGAGGCCGGACCAGAAGACGAGTCCGGCCGGGGCCTCGCCCTGGTGACCGCGCTCGCCGAGTCCTGGGGCGTCGCACCCCGCCTCGGAGTGGGCAAGACCGTATGGGCGCGCCTGCTGGTGAAGAAGGCGGCAACCGCGTGACGCTGCTGCACGAAGCTCCCTTACGAGACCAGGTCCGCGGCACCTACAGCGCCCGCCTCACCGCCCACACGCCCGGCGGCTCCTGGATACCGCTCGGTGAGCACCGCACCAACTCCCCCCGCTCGGCGCTGCGTTGGCTGCACGCCCGCGCGCAGCACGTCGCGGACCAGCTTCCCCCTCCCTGCGCCCGCCCCGTACGCGCCTGGGCGAACGACCCGGACGAACACAGCTGGGCCCTGGACTGCGTGGCCCTCGGGGAGCCCTATGTCTTCTGCGCCAGAGACGAGGACGGCACCCGCTACGTCTTCCTCACCCAGACCACCGCGCCTCAACTGCCGGGGCCCGTACGGAGGTTGCCCATCGCGGCCACCACCTGGGGAAGAGGCCTGCTCCGCCTCCGTACCGCCCCGGGCCTCACCGGGTCGGAGCCCGAGGGGTTCTGAGGGGGGCGGGACTCCTGCCGCCCGGTGCGGCACGGGAAGGGGGCGCCCCGCACCGGCTGGTGCGGGGCGCCCCCTTCCCGTGGCAACCGTCCGAGGGCGGCGGCCGTCGGCTAGCTGTGGGTCCGCAGCAAGGTGCGCATCGTCCGCATCGCCACCGAGAGGTTGGCCAGGTCGAAGGCGTCCGAGCTCTGGATCTCGTCCAGGGTGGTGCGGGCGCGGCCGAGGATGGCGGCGTTCTTCTCCTCCCAGGCCTTGAAGCGCTGCTCGGGGCTGGAGCCGCCGTTGCCCACGGCGAGCACGTCGGCGGTGAGCGCCGCGTGCGCCGCGTAGAGGTCCTCGCGGATGGAGGCGCGGGCCATGGACTGCCAGCGGTCCGTGCGGGGCAGCTCGATGATGCGGTCCATGAGCTGGCTGATCCGCAGCCGGTCCCCGAGGTCGTAGTAGACCTCCGCGACCGCCGACGGCTCCTTGCCCATCCGGTCGGCGATGGCCACGATGTCCAGCGTCGGGAAGGCCGCGGAGAATCCGGCCACCCGCTGGGCGAGTTCGTCGGGGACGCCGACCTCGGTGAGCTCCTCGCGGATGCGCTGGTACCACTCCTGGTCCGCGCCGCGCAGCAGCTTGGGCAGCTCGTCCCAGACCGCGGCGACGCCCTCGGCGAAGAAGTCCACGGTCTCCTGGAGCTGGAGCGGCTGCGGCCGGTTGTTGAGCAGCCAGCGGGTGCCGCGCTCCACCAGGCGCCGCGAGTGCAGCCGGATCCGGGTGAGGACATCGGCGTCCACGATGTTGTCGAGTCCCTCGACGGCGTCCCAGACCTCGGACATCCCGAAGATGGTGCGCGCCGCCAGCTGCGCCCGGACGATCTCCTCCAGGGAGGCGCCGGACTCCTCGCGCAGCCGGTGCAGGAAGGTCGAACCGCCGGTGTTGACCGTGTCGTTGACGAGGACCGTGGTGACGATCTCGCGGTGCAGGGCGTGCCCGTCGATCTGCTCGGGGAAGCGCTCGCGCAGCGCCGCCGGGAAGTAGGCGAGCAGCAGCCCGCGCAGATACGGGTCGTCCGGCAGCGTGGTGCGGATCAGCTCGTCCGCCGCGGTGATCTTGGTGTAGGCGAGGAGCACGCTCAGCTCGGGCTGGCTCAGGCCGCGACCGCCCGCGAGGCGTTCCTTGATCTGCCGGTCGGTGGGCAGGAACTCCAGGTCGCGGTCGAGGTGCCCGTCCCGCTCCAGGCGGCGCATGAAGCGCTGGTGGGCGTGGAGCAGCGAGGGCGACTGGGCCTCGGCGTTGGCGAGGGCGGTGTTCTGCGCGTAGTTGTTGCGCAGCACCAGCCTGCCGACCTCGTCGGTCATCTCGGCGAGCAGCTTGTTGCGCTGCTTGACGGTCATGTCGCCCTCGCCGACGACCGCGTTGAGCAGGATCTTGATGTTCACCTCGTGGTCGGAGGTGTCCACCCCGGCGCTGTTGTCGATGGCGTCGGTGTTGATCCGCCCGCCGCCGAGGGCGAACTCGATCCGGCCGAGCTGGGTCAGGCCCAGGTTGCCGCCCTCGCCGACGACCTTGGCGCGCAGGTCGGCGCCGTCCACCCGGATGGCGTCGTTGGCCTTGTCGCCGACGTCGGCGTTCGACTCCTGCGAGGACTTCACATACGTGCCGATGCCGCCGTTCCACAGCAGGTCGACCGGGGCCTGGAGGATGGCCCGCATCAGGTCGGCCGGGGTCATCTTGGCGACGCCCTTCTCGATGCCGAGGGCCTCCCGCACATGCGAGTTGAGCTGGATCGCCTTGGCGGAGCGGGGGAAGATCCCGCCGCCCGCGGAGAGCAGCTCGGTGTTGTAGTCCGCCCAGGAGCTGCGCGGCAGTTCGAACAGGCGGCGGCGCTCGGCGTAGGAGACGGCCACGTCCGGCTTCGGGTCGATGAAGATGTGCCGGTGGTCGAAGGCGGCGACCAGGCGGATGTGCTCGGAGAGCAGCATGCCGTTGCCGAAGACGTCGCCGCTCATGTCGCCGACGCCGACCGCGGTGAAGTCCTCGGTCTGGCTGTCGTGGCCCAGTTCGCGGAAGTGCCGCTTGACCGACTCCCAGGCGCCGCGGGCGGTGATGCCCATGCCCTTGTGGTCGTAGCCCGCGCTGCCGCCGGAGGCGAAGGCGTCACCGAGCCAGAATTCGTAGCTCTCGGCGACCTCGTTGGCGATGTCGGAGAAGGTGGCGGTGCCCTTGTCCGCGGCGACCACCAGATAGGTGTCGTCCTCGTCGTGGCGCACCACGTCCGCGGGCGGTACGACCTCGCCCGCGACCAGGTTGTCGGTGATGTCGAGCAGCGCCGAGATGAAGGTGCGGTAGCAGGCGATGCCCTCGGCGAGCCAGGCGTCCCGGTCCTCGGAGGGGTCCGGCAGCTGCTTGGCGACGAAGCCGCCCTTGGCGCCGACCGGCACGATGACGGTGTTCTTCACCATCTGCGCCTTGACCAGGCCGAGGATCTCGGTACGGAAGTCCTCACGCCGGTCGGACCAGCGCAGGCCGCCGCGCGCGACCTTGCCGAAGCGCAGGTGGACGCCCTCGACCCGCGGCGAGTACACCCAGATCTCGTAGGCGGGCCGCGGCGCGGGCAGGTCCGGGATGGCCTGCGGGTCGAACTTCATGGAGACGTAGTCGTGCGGGCTGCCGCCCTCGGTCTCCTGGAAGAAGTTGGTGCGCAGCGTCGCCTTGATGACGGTCAGGAAGGAGCGCAGGATGCGGTCCTCGTCCAGGCTGGCGACCTGGTCGAGGGCGCCGTCGAGTTCCTCCAGGAGGCCGTCGGTCAGCTCGGTGCCGGCCCGCTGGTGGTCGGGCGACATGCGCGCCTCGAAGAGGGAGACGAGCAGCCGGGTGGTGTGGACGTTGTTCTGGAGGGTGTCCTCCATGTAGTCCTGGCTGAAGGTGGAACCGGCCTGCCGCAGGTACTTGGCGTAGGCGCGCAGCACCATCGCCTGGCGCCAGCTCAGACCGGCGCGCAGGACCAGGGAGTTGAAGCCGTCGTTCTCGGCGTGCCCCTTCCAGGTCGCCTCGAAGGCCTCCTGGAAGCGGTCCCGGCCGTCGTCGCCGAGGTAGTCGCCGCTGGGGCCGGGCGCCTTCGGCATCCGCAGGCCGAAGTCGTAGATCCAGGCGTTGGGCCGGTCCGCGCAGCGCAGCTCGTAGGGGCGCTCGTCGGTGACCTCCACGCCGAGGCGCTGGAGCACCGGCAGCACCGCGGACAGCGAGACCTGGCCGCCCGCCCGGTAGATCTTGAAGCGGCGCTCGCCGGGCTGGGCGCCGACCGGCTCGTACAGCGAGAGGGCGAAGTCCTTGGCGCCGCTCTGGATCGCCTCCAGGTGCACCAGGTCGGCGACGCCGGAGCGCGGCGAGTGGTCGGCCTTGTAGCCCTCGGGGAAGGCACCGGCGTAGCGGCGGGCCAGCTCGGCGGCGCGCTCCTCGCCCAGTTCGGCGTAGAGGGCCTCGGTGAAGGCGTCCTGCCAGGAGCGGGCGGCCTCGACGAGGCGGGCCTCGATACGGTCCTTGTCGGCGTCGCTGAGCTGCGGCAGCTCCGTCCCGGTGGGCACCCGGATGACGAAGTGCAGCCGGGAGAGCACCGATTCGGTGTTCCAGGCGGTGAAGTCGACGCTGGTGCCGCCGAGTTCCTCCTTCAGGATGTCGATGATGCGCAGCCGTACGCCCGTGGTGTAGCGGTCGCGCGGGAGGTAGACCAGGGCCGAGTAGTAGCGCCCGTACTCGTCCTTGCGCAGGTAGAGCCGCAGGCGGCGGCGCTCCTGGAGGTAGAGGACGCTGGTGACGATGGCGCGCAGCTCGTCCGGCGGGGTCTGGAACAGCTCGTCGCGCGGATAGGTCTCCAGGATCTGCAGCAGGTCGCGGCCGTCGTGGCTGTTGGGCGAGAACCCGGCGCCGCGCAGCACCTCCTCGACCTTGCGGCGGATCACCGGCA
This sequence comes from Streptomyces sp. SCSIO ZS0520, assembly GCF_025643355.1. Classification (NCBI taxonomy): domain Bacteria; kingdom Bacillati; phylum Actinomycetota; class Actinomycetes; order Kitasatosporales; family Streptomycetaceae; genus Streptomyces; species Streptomyces sp. SCSIO ZS0520. The sequence continues at coordinate 2,855,389 of NZ_CP092644.1, forward strand.
CCCGGCGCACCGACTCGGTGTAGGCGGCCGAGGAGAAGAGCCCGAGGAAGCGCCGCTCGCCGATGACATTGCCCTCGGCGTCGAACTTCTTCACGCCCACGTAGTCCAGGTACGAGGGCCGGTGCACGGTGGAGCGGCTGTTCGCCTTGGTCAGCACGAGCAGCTTGTGCTCGCGGGCCTTGGCCCGGGCGTCGGCGGGCAGGCGGCTGAAGGACGGGCTGACCGGGTGCTCCTCGCCGCTGTGGTGCGGGTCGGCGCGCAGGATGCCGAGGCCGGTGCCGGGGACGGCGGCGAGGGAGTCGTCCTCACGCAGCTCGTACTCGCGGTAGCCGAGGAAGGTGAAGTGATCGGCGGCGAGCCAGCGCAGCAGCTCGCGGGCCTCCTCGACCTCCTGGGCGGGCAGGTCGTCGGCGGTGGGCTCGCCGGGCAGCTCCTCGGCGATGCGCAGCGCGGCCTCGCGCATCTTCTCCCAGTCCTCGACGGCCTCCCGGGCGTCGGAGAGCACCCGCAGCAGGTCGGCGGTGATCTGCTTGAGGTCGGAGCGGTCGGTCTCGCGGTCCGTCTCGACGTGGATCCAGGACTCGATGAGCGCGTCGTGCGGCAGGCTGCCCCGGTCGCCGGCGGTGGCGGAGGTCAGCACCTCCAGGAGGCGGCCCGTGACGTCGCGGCGGACCACGATCTGCGGGTGGATGACGACATGGATGCCGCGGTGCTGGCGGGTCAGCTCGTTGGTGACGGAGTCCACGAGGAAGGGCATGTCGTCGGTGACGACCTCGACGACGCTGTGGCTGCAGGTCCAGCCGTTCTCTTCCACGGTCGGGGTGTGCACCCGGACGTTCGCGGTGCCCTGGGGGCGGTTCTCGGCCAGCCTGAGGTGCGAGAAGGCGGCGCCGAAGACGTCGTCCGGGTCGCGGCCGACGAAGTCCTCGGCCGCGGTGTGCAGGTAGTAGCGCTGGAGGAACGCGAGTACGGCAGCCTGGTCGGATTTCGCGCCCTGCGCCTCGGTCGGGAGGATCCCCCCGACCGGGCTGTTCTCAGCTACGCGCGCGGCCCTCTCGAGCAGCTCGGCCTTGGCTTCGTCCAGCTTGGTCTGCATTGTCCTCTGACTCCTGTCGCGCGCCATTGCGAGACGTAGAAGGAAATAGTGCGGCACGCGCGGATCGACGCCATGGCGCGGGGTCTCCGCTCGGGGTGGACGTCCTGCCGCGCGCTGCGAGGTGCGGGGCGCTCCCGGCCGTTCGCACGGCGCGGTTCCCGCGGGGATCGGCGAACGCCCGGCGGCGGGAATCCTCCACGCGTACCGGGTGCGGCGCAGGGGCGACGGTGCCCCTGCGGGATATCGCACTGATCACGGCCCCAAGGCTATCGTCCTTACCCGGCCCGCCGTCATGAGCCGCTTCTGTACAAAACCCGGCGCGCAATTTTGACGGACTGCACAGAAACCCTCCTTGTCCACCCGTACCCTCCCCCCGTCCACCCGTGGCCTTCCCCGCCCGCTCCCGTACACCGCCCCGAAGCGCCCGGGAGCGGATACGGCCGCCCGGGGGACGCGCCCCGGCGGCGGGCTCTCTGCTGCCCCGGCGGCGGGTCCCTGCTCAGGCGGTGAGGGGACGCGCCCCGGTGCCGGCTCCCGTGCTCAGGCGGCCATCCGGCGCGCCTCGGCCACCGCCTCGGCGAGGCTGTCCACCACCGGGGCGCCGGTCTCCTCCAGGCTGGCCCTGCCGTGCGAGCCGCCGGTGTAGAGCACCGCCCGCACCCCGGCGTGCGCCGCGGCGACCGCGTCGTCGGCGGCGTCACCGATGACCACGGTGCGCTCCGGTGCTATGCCGCCGCCGAGCGCGGCCAGGTGGCGGACCATGTGCTCCGCCTTGCTGCCGCCGGAGGGGCCGGTGCGGCCCTGGACGCGGACGAAGTGCGAGGCGATGCCGAAGCCGCGCACCAGCGGCACCAGTTCGTCGTGCCCGTACATGCTGAGGATCGACTGGCTGTGCCCCGCCGCGGACCACTGGCCGAGCAGCTCCTCCACCCCTTCGGCGAGGGCGCAGGCCGCCCGCCGGTCGGTGTAGTGCCGGTGGAAGACGCCGTCCATGCTCTGCCACTCGGCCTCGGTGGGCAGCCGGCCCATGATCCGCTCGTAGAAACGGGGGATGGGCACGCAGTACAGCTCGCGGTACTGCGCGACGGTCACCGGGTCTATCCCGGCGGAGGCGAAGGCCGCGTTGGTCGCGCCCACCACGGCCTCGATGTCGTGGAACAGGGTGCCGTTCCAGTCCCAGACGATGTGCCCTGCCGCTGCCTGCTTCATCCCCATGCCTCGCAACCTACCCGGGCCCACCGACAACGCCCCGCCCGCCGTCCGTGGCCTCGCTCACGGCGGGCCGGGCAGCGGCGGCCGCGCCGGTCAGATCAGGTTCGGGATCTCCTGCGTCGCGTACCAGAGGAGCTCGTGGTCCTCGGCGCCGTCCACGGTGAACTGCGCGTCGTCGTCGCCCACGTCCGCCGCCCCGACCGCGTCCGCGGCGGCCCGTACGTCGGCCTCCGCCTCCTCGGAGTCGACGTGCACGGCGGCGGCCTTGGCCAGCGGAACCGGCCGCGCCAGGCGCACCTCGCCCAGCGAGGAGGGGTCGAGCCCGAGGTCCGGGTCGGCCTGCGCCTCGCCGTCCGGCACGTCGACCGCGACGACCACCCGGCGGCGGGCCGCGGCCGGGTCGAGCGCGAGCTGCCGCAGCGAGGCGAGGGCGGCGCGGTTGAGGGCGGCGTACTCCAGCTCCTCGATGTCGTCGGAGAGGTACCACTCGCGCAGGCCGGGGGTCACCGCGTACGCGGTCAGCGGGCCCGGTCCGAGTTCTCCGGCCTTGGCCGCCTCGGCGAGGCCGGAGAGGGTCAGGGGGACATAGACACGCATGACTGGCCGCTTTCTGCTCGTGACGCCCGTCTGGATTCGCCGGTGACGCTCCGGACTCCGCCGGTACGCGTCTGCCGGTGACGCCCCCGGGCGCTGCCTCCCGGACGGACACCCCGCCCGGCGACGGCTCCCAGAGTACGTGCGGGAGTCCCCCTTCGGGGCGGTGTCCCCGGGCCCGGAGGCGGCTCCCGCGGACACCCGGATCCCGGTCCTCACGGGCCCTGCCGCACGCCTCTCACCCTGATAGGTGAATTCTCCCGGCGCCCGCGCCACGGACACGGGGTGCTCGCCACGCCCCCGGGCCTCGGCCAGGATCCCGGCAAACGGCAGCGCCCGGACCCCCCGGGCCGACCGGACACGGGGCTCACCATGACCAACAGCAGCACGACGACCGTCCCCACGACCCGCAGCGGCACGACGACCGTCTTCACGACCCGCCACAGCACGACGACCGTCCTCACGGCCCCCAGCGGCACGACGACCGTCCGCGGCGTCGCGGTCCGCGGCGTCACAACCGCCATCGGCAGCTCGGCCGCGTCCGGCGTCGCGGCGGCACGGAGGACCGCGGCCACGACCACGGCCAGGACCACGGCCACGGCCTCGCCCACAGCGACGACCGCGCAGGGCACCGCCTCCGCCGACGCCGACGCGGCCAGCACCCCGCGAGCCCGCGAGGCCGACCTCCTCGCGCAGGCGGACGGCTTCGCCAAGGTGATGGCGAGGAACCGGCGGCGCCCCGGCAGCGGCACCCGGCCCCCCGGCAGACGCGACGGCCGCCGCCCCGGTGCCGCGCTGCCCCGGCGGCAGGCCCCGGCACCCGAGCCGCACCCCGCCGAGGCCTTCGCCGAGCGGCTGCTCGCGGTGCTCAGCGGACAGCGGCCGGTGCACTGGATGCTCCGCCACACCGCGTCCAGCGCCTACGACGAGCTGGCCTCCCTCGCCGAGCGGACGCCGCTCGGCACCTGCGGTCCGCCGCCGGTGGTGCGGGACCTCGGCTGGTGCGTCCCGCAGGAGGGCGCCATGGAGGCCTTCGCCCGGATCGCCGCCGACGGCAGGGTGCGCGCCATGGCCTACCGGCTGGAGCGGGGCCGCGATCTGCGCTGGCGCTGCACGGCCGTGGAACTGGGCGCCGTCCCCCGGCAGGGGCACGGACAGGGACACGGGCAGGGGCAGGGGCAGGGGCAGGGGCAGGGACAGGAGCGGGGGCGGCGGCACCGAGCGGAAGCCGCCGTCTGAGCGCACCCGGCAAGGGCCGCGTCCTGTACGCCAGGGAGCGGCGGGCCCCGTACGGCAAAGGGCGGCGGACATGTACCGCGAGGCAGCGGCGGGCCCCGCACGGCAAAGGGGCGGCGCACCGTACCGCGAAGCAGCGGCGAGCCCCGTACCGCGCGGGGCACCTGCGCGAAGGGACGCACCACGAACAGACCCACGGCGAGGGGACGCATCGCGAGGAGACCCACGGCGAAGGGACGCACCAAGAACAGACCCACCGCGAAGGCCCCACCGCCCCCCTGCCCGCGAAGAGTTGGGCAGCTGACCGCGAAAAGGCCGGGGCCCTCCGGAACCACGAGGGACCGGCGGCCCCCGAGGCCACCGGTCCCTGTGCGTCAGCTGTCCGGCGTCCCGGATCCGCGGTCTCTCGCCCCGCGGTCCGGGCCGCCCCGGCTCACTTCTTGCGGCGGCGGCTGCCGCCCTTCTGCTGCTGCTTGCGGCGCTCGGCGCGGGTCAGCCCGTCCGACTCGGAACGCGGCGGGGTGTCGGCGAAGTCGCCCTCGACGACACCGCCCTCACCGTCCACCGTGGGCGCGGAGAAGTGCAGGCGGTCCGGGCGCTGCGGGGCGTCCAGGCCCTTGGCGCGGATCTCCGGGCGGGCACCCGCAGGGACGGCGTCCTGCTGGGCGGGCGCCGCGTCCTCGACCGGGACCTCCTCGACCTGCTGCTCGACCTGGACCTCCAGGTTGAACAGATAGCCGACGGACTCCTCCTTGATGCCGTCCATCATGGCGCCGAACATGTCGAAGCCCTCGCGCTGGTACTCGACCAGCGGGTCCTTCTGCGCCATCGCCCGCAGGCCGATGCCCTCCTGGAGGTAGTCCATCTCGTAGAGGTGCTCGCGCCACTTGCGGTCCAGGACGGAGAGCACCACGCGGCGCTCCAGCTCCCGCATGATCTCGGAGCCGAGCTGCTCCTCGCGGGCCTCGTACTGCGCGTGGATGTCGTCCTTGATGGACTCCGAGATGAACTCGGCGGTCAGGCCCGCGCGGTCGCCGGCCTCGTCCTCCAGCTCCTCGACGGTGACCTTCACCGGGTAGAGCTGCTTGAAGGCGCCCCACAGCCGGTCCAGGTCCCACTCCTCGGCGAAGCCCTCGGCGGTCTCCGCCTGGATGTAGGCGTCGATGGTGTCGTCCATGAAGTGCTGCACCTGCTCGTGCAGGTCCTCGCCCTCCAGGACGCGGCGGCGCTCGCCGTAGATGACCTCGCGCTGCCGGTTGAGGACCTCGTCGTACTTGAGGACGTTCTTGCGGGTCTCGAAGTTCTGCTGCTCGACCTGCGACTGGGCGGAGGCGATGGCGCGGGTGACCATCTTGTTCTCGATCGGGACGTCGTCGGGGACGTTCGCCATCGCCATCACGCGCTCGACCATCTGCGCCTTGAACAGGCGCATCAGGTCGTCGCCGAGGGAGAGGTAGAACCGGGACTCGCCGGGGTCGCCCTGGCGGCCGCTGCGGCCGCGGAGCTGGTTGTCGATACGGCGCGACTCGTGCCGCTCGGTGCCGAGGACGTACAGCCCGCCGAGGTCGGTGACCTCCTCGAACTCCGCCTTCACCGACTGCTCGGCCCGCTCCAGGGCCGCGGGCAGCGCCGCCGCCCACTGCTCGGCGTGCTCCACCGGGTCCAGGCCCTGGCCGCGCAGCTCCGCCTCGGCGAGGTCGTCCGGGTTGCCGCCGAGCTTGATGTCGGTGCCTCGTCCGGCCATGTTGGTGGCGACGGTGACGGCGCCCTTGCGGCCCGCCTGGGCGACGATGGTCGCCTCCCGGTCGTGCTGCTTGGCGTTGAGGACCTCGTGCCGGATGCCGCGCTTGTTGAGCTGCTGGGAGAGGTACTCGGACTTCTCGACCGAGGTGGTGCCGACCAGGATCGGCTGGCCCTGGCCGTGCTTCTCGGCGATGTCGTCGACGACGGCGTCGAACTTGGCGACCTCGGTGCGGTAGATCAGGTCCGACTGGTCCATGCGGATCATCGGCTTGTTCGTCGGGATCGGCACGACGCCCAGCTTGTAGATCTGGTGGAACTCGGCGGCCTCGGTCATCGCCGTACCGGTCATGCCGGAGAGCTTGTCGTACAGGCGGAAGAAGTTCTGCAGGGTGATCGTGGCGAGGGTCTGGTTCTCGTCCTTGATGTCCACCCCTTCCTTCGCCTCGATCGCCTGGTGCATGCCCTCGTTGTAGCGGCGGCCCGCGAGGATACGGCCGGTGTGCTCGTCGACGATCATGACTTCGCCGTCCATGACGACGTAGTCCTTGTCCTTCTTGAACAGCTCCTTGGCCTTGATGGCGTTGTTCAGGTAGCCGACGAGCGGGGTGTTCACCGACTCGTAGAGGTTGTCGATGCCCAGCCAGTCCTCGACCTTGCCGACACCGGACTCGTGGATGGCGACGGTGCGCTTCTTCTCGTCGACCTCGTAGTCGCCGGTCTCCTCGATGCCCTTGAGCTGGTTGCCCGCCTCGCCCCGCTTCAGACGGGTGACCAGCTTGGCGAAGTCGCCGTACCACTTGGTGGCCTGGTCGGCGGGGCCGGAGATGATCAGCGGCGTACGGGCCTCGTCGACGAGGATCGAGTCGACCTCGTCGACGATCGCGAAGTTGTGGCCGCGCTGGACGAGTTCCTCCTTCGACCAGGCCATGTTGTCGCGCAGGTAGTCGAAGCCGAACTCGTTGTTGGTGCCGTAGGTGATGTCGCAGCCGTACTGCTCGCGGCGCTGCGCCGGCGTCATGTTCGCCAGGATGCAACCGACTTCCAGGCCGAGGAACTTGTGGACCCGGCCCATCATCTCCGAGTCGCGCTCGGCCAGGTAGTCGTTGACCGTGATCAGGTGGACGCCCTTGCCGGACAGCGCGTTCAGATACGCGGGCAGGGTGCCCACCAGGGTCTTGCCCTCACCGGTCTTCATCTCGGCGACATAGCCGAGGTGCAGCGCCGCGCCGCCCATCATCTGCACGTCGTAGTGCCGCTGGCCGAGCACGCGCTTGGCGGCCTCGCGGACCGTGGCGAAGGCCTCCGGGAGCAGGTCGTCGAGGGTCTCGCCCGCCTCGTAGCGCTCCTTGTACTCGTCCGTGAGGGCGCGCAGCTCGGCGTCGGAGAGGCCCGTGAAGTCCTCTTCGATGGAGTTGACCTGGTCCGCGATGCGGTGCAGCTTGCGCAGGATCTTGCCTTCGCCTGCACGCATGATCTTCGAGAGGACGGACACGGGGGGTGTTCTCCTTGCCGGTCGGGCCTGGCACGGTCGTTATTACTTCGGGCAACGGCCATCGTATGCGAGGACCCCGCCACGCCGGGAGGTCTGCCGCGACGACGACAACTGCCCACGGTACCGAGCCAACGGACGGGCGTCCCGGAAGGTGCCCGGCCCGCACGGAAAGTCACCGGGCGCTCACCCGCGGCGGCGCGCGCCCTGCCCGCACGCGCCCGGTACGCGCCGGACGCGCCCGCCCGGCGACCGGCATGCGCCCGCCCGGCGAAAAGCCTTGGCGCGCTCTTCGCACCACCCACACAATCGGCCCATGGAACCCGTCGCCCTCGCCACCGAACGCCTGCTGCTGCGCACCGTCGGTCCCGACGACACCCAGGCCGTCTACGAGGCCTGCCAGGACCCCGACATCCAGCACTGGACGACGATCCCCTCGCCCTATCTCCACGAGCACGCCGCGGGGTTCACCGGCCAGATGGTCCCCGACGGCTGGCACGACGCGTCCATGTTCACCTTCGGCGTCTTCCCGCGCGGCCGGGGCGCCGCCCACGGACCGCTCGCCGCGATGCTCGGCCTGACCAGGCGCGGCCCCGGCACCGGCGAGATCGGCTTCTGGGCCGCCCGGGAGCACCGCGGCAAGGGCTACGTCGTCGAGGCCACCCTCGCCGTCTGCCGCTGGGCCTGCACCGAGGCCAGGATCGACCGCATCGAGTGGCGCGCGGAGGTCGGCAACCACGGCTCCCGCGCCACCGCCCTGCGGGCCGGCTTCACCATGGAGGGCGTCCAGCGCGCGGGCATGGAGCACCGGGGCGCGCGCCGCGACTGCTGGGTGGGCTCCCTGCTCCCCGCCGACCTCGACCTGCCCGCCAACTCGCCCTACGTACCGGGCCCGGCCGCCTGAACCGGGCCCGCCGGAGCCCGGTCCCCGGGGCCGGCCACCCCGCCCGGGCGGCGATGTCAGTGCCGCGTTCTAGGGTGCGCTCATGACGACTGATCCGCGTCCGACGACAGAGCTGTCCGCCGACGAGGCCCGCCGCATAGCCCTGCGCGCACAAGGGCTGCTCGGCGCCCCCGACCGCCGCGGCGGCGTGCGCGGCGTGCTCCGGCACCTCGGCGCGGTGCAGCTGGACACGATCTCCGTCCTCGCCCGCTCCCACGAACTCGTCCCCTACGCCCGGCTCGGCGCCGTCGGCCGCGGCCGCGTCGAGGAGGCGTACTGGGCACCGGCCACCGAGGGCGGCCCCCGGCCGCACGCCTTCGAGTACTGGTCGCACGCCGCCTGCATCCTGCCCGTCGAGGAGTGGCCGCACTTCGCCTTCCGCCGCCGCGCCTACCGCTCCCGCCCGCACTGGAACCACGAGCTGCCGGACGGCGCCTACGAGCAGGTCATCAAGCAGCTGCGCGCCGAAGGCCCGCTCACCGCCACCGAGTTGGGCGGCGCCAAGCGCACCGGCGAGTGGTGGGACTGGTCCGCGGCCAAGGTCGCCGTCGAACGCGCCCTGATGTACGGAGAGGTGGTCTGCACCCGCCGCCACAGCTGGAAGCGCGTCTACGACCTCGCCGAACGCGCCATCCCCGAGGCGCTGCTGCACGACGAGCTCGACGACCGGGAGTGCGTGCGCCGCCTGGTGCGCCTGGCCGGCCGGTCGCTGGGCGTCGGCACCCGGGCCGATATCGCCGACTACCACCGGCTCAGGGGCGAGCAGGTCGACGCGGTGCTCGCCGACTCCGGCCTGGTCCCGGTCACGGTGGCGGGCTGGGGGCGCCCCGGCAGCGGTGCGCGCGGTGCCGGGCGCGGCCCCGCCGAGGCCTGGGCCGACCCGGAGGCGCTCGGCACCCCGGTCCGCGGCCGCCACCGCACGACCCTGCTCTCCCCCTTCGACTCCCTGGTCTGGGAACGCGCCCGCACCGAGCGGATCTTCGGCTTCACCCACCGCCTGGAGGCCTACGTCCCGCGGCCCAAGCGGATCCACGGCTACTTCGCGATGCCGGTGCTCTCCGGCGGCCGCCTCGTCGGCCGGGTGGACCCGGGGCGGGAGGGGAAGACCCTGGTCGCCAAGCAGATATCGCTGGCCGGGCCCGCCGCGGTGCCCGGCGTCGCCCAGGCGCTGGTGGAGGCCGCGAACTGGGTGGACTGCACCGCCGTACGCGTCGAGCGGCTGGCCGAGGAGGAACTGCGGGCACCGCTGACGGCGGAGGTGGCGCGGCTGCTGGGCTGAGAGCAGGGTGCCGGGGCCGGGAGCCGGTCGCGAACGCGCCCCGGCGGGCGCTCTGTTGAGCGCAGATCAGCCCTGTTCAGCGGATCTCGAGGATCTTCTCCCGCATCGCGTAGACCACGGCCTCCATCCGGGAGTGCAGCTGCAGCTTCTCCAGGATGTTGCGCACATGGTTCTTCACCGTGTTCTCGCTGATGAACAACGCCTTGGCGATGTCACGGTTGTTCATGCCGGTCGCGACGAGCTTGAGCACCTCGATCTCGCGGTCGGTGAGTTTGGGCGCGGGCACCAGACGGCGCTCGTCGGTGCGCTGGATCATCGACTTGAACTCGGTGAGCAGCTTGGAGGCCATGGAGGGACTGATCTGGGACTGCCCGTCGGCGACCGCGCGGATCGCCGTGGCCACCTCGTCGGTGGAGATCTCCTTGAGCAGATAGCCCGTGGCCCCGGCCTTGATCGCCTCGTAGAGGTCGGCCTCCTCGTCGCTTATCGTCAGCATGATGATCTTCGCGCTGGGGGCCACCTCCTTGATGGAGGTGCAGGCCTCGATACCACCGCGCTTGGGCATCCGGACGTCCATCAGCACGATGTCGGGCAGCAGGTCGGCCGCCTTGTCCACCGCCTCGGCGCCGTCCCCGGCCTCCCCCACCACGAGGATGTCCTCCTCGGCCTGGAGCACGATCTCCAGTCCCCGCCGGAAGAGCGCGTGATCGTCGACGACGAGGACCCGGATCGGCTCCTGCCCCGGTGCTCCGCCCTGCGGGCCCATGCCGACGGCACCGAGGTCGGCACCCTGCTCACGCATCGGTCCGAAGCTGTCCGCCATCGTTCCTCCCCCTGAAGGCCATGGCCCTGTCTTCCAGCGCTGCCGGGTCGAAGGCGCCAACCCGGGGCGGCAGCACCCCGGTTGGCCTGCCGGTCATGATTCCATGCCCGGCAGGCGAAACGGTGACGTCGCGAGAGCCCCGCGGGAGCACACCGGCGCCCCCGGGGCGCCAATGCGCACCCGGGGGCGCCGAAACGTGGTGGTCACCTTCTTCGCGTCAAGCGCCGATCACGCCACCGGCCGCGGACATCGAGGCGTCCGCCGTATCCGAGGTGGCCGTCACCATCTGGTCCGTGGTGAGGTGGATGACGCCGTAGTCGTAGGCGTGACGCCGGTAGACGACGCTCGGCTCCTTCGTCTCCGAGTCGACGAAGAGGTAGAAGTCGTGCCCGACGAGCTCCATCTCGTAGAGCGCCTGGTCCAGCGTCATCGGGGCGGCGATGTGGGTCTTCTCGCGGACCACGAGGGGGCCGTCGCCCTTCACTTCCAGCGAGCCCATCCGCTTGGTGGGGACGCCGTCGTCGGACTCCGGCTCGTCCTTTGCGAGGGTGCCGTCGGTGTTGAGGTGCGCCGCGTCCGGGACGTGGTCGGCAACCTCAGCCGCTGAAAGCCTGCCCGAGCCGCGGCGGGTGCGCCGCTTGTCGTGCTGCCTGCGCAGTCGCGCCTCGAGCTTCTCGGTCGCAAGGTCGAGCGCTGCGTACGGGTCGCTGGCAGCCGCCTCCGCCCGGATCACCGGACCCCGCGAGCGGAGCGTGATCTCCACACGCTCGCAGTGGTCGTGCTGGCGGGGGTTCGGCTCCTTGGACACCTCCACGTCGAGGCTGATCACCTTGGCGTCGAGCTTCTGGATCTTCTCCAGCTTCAGCTTCTCGGCCACGTGCTTGCGGAACCGCTCGGGTACTTCGGTCTTGCGGCCTTTGACGACGATGTCCACGCAGAACTCCGTTCCCGGATAGCTCCGCTACGGCGGCGGAGCATCTCCCTTTCGCACCAGGCCCCGGTGCTCCCGGAGCCTCGGACTCGGTGACTTCCACCTCCTCCTCCCCCGCGGGCAAGATCTCCACCCCACCGGACCGGGTGATTGCGAGAATCGTCGATTCCGTCGATTCACTCGGCTACCCGCGGCAGCGGTCAGGCATTCGGTTGTGTGAGGGGCAGGCCGAGATCCGCCTTGCGGCTCCGGATCCGGTACCTCCGTCATTCCTCACAACCGAACATATCTCGCCCGGAGGAAGTCGTCACCCTCTACCGGTACCTACCTCCGTTCGGGTGTCACCAGTCTCTCTCTACCTGCAACGATGCAAGTTTTCGATCAGTTCCTGTTTACTTCGAAAGCCTCGGCAGGAGCGGCGATCACCGCCGCTGAGATCCTCCTTACCCCGGCATCCGCGGACAATGCGCGTGCGGCTTCGGCCAACGAAGAACCCGTGGTCAGAAGATCGTCCACAATGATCACGCGAGCCCCCGAGCCGAACAGCCGGACCGCTCTCGCATTCACTTCCAGCGCCCCTTTCAGATTCGCCTTCCGCTGCCGGGAGTTGAGCCCCGACTGATCGGCGACCGCCCGCCGCTGCCGCAGTACGGGCACCACCCGCGCGGGCACCCCCGAGCCCCGCAGCACACGCGCGGCGGCCAGCGCGACACGGCGCGTGGGGTCGTGGCCCCGGGCGCGGGTGGAGCGGGGGGTGGAGGGGAGGGGGACGAGGAGGGTGGGGGCCCCTCCCCCCTCCCCTCCCCCTCCCCCCGCGCCGCCCCGTGCCGCCCGTACCACCCCCGCCAGGGCCGTGCCCAGCGGAGCGGCCAGCGCGAGTGCCCCGCGCTCCTTGTGCGCGAGGAGCACGGCGCGTACCGCGTCCTGGTACGGCGCGGCGGCATGCACCACCGGCAGCCCGCCCGGCGCCGGATCGGGCCGCACCCGGCGCGGCCGCCGCCCGTGCAGCGCCGCACGGCACCGCCCGCACAGCTCCGTGCGCGGTTCGCCGCACCCGGCGCAGTCGGCCGGGAGCACCAGGTCGGCGAGGTCCTGCCAGAGCCGTCGCATGGCTCTACTGTGGGGGGAGGGGCGGGAACGCGAAAGGCCTGTGGATAACTCCCGCGGTCGCCGCGTCCGCCACCGATGCCCTGGGAGTGAACCCCCTCGCAGGCATGGACGACTGTCCACAGGCAGCACCGCGCCCACCCACCGCTGACGGCACCCTCCGCTACGAGGTGGGGTCGGCCCACAGGTCGGTGCCGTGGGCCCCGATGAGAGCGCTGATGCGGGTCAGTACGTCATCGACCGGCAGCGGGTCGAGTCGGCGTCCGTCACGCAAGCGCAGTGCGACGTGATCGTCAGCGGCCTCCTTGGCGCCGATGACGGCTTGGTAGGGAACCAGGCGGGCCTCTCGGATGCGGGCGCCCAGGCTGCCGCGGTCCGGTCCCGCGATCTGGGCACGCAGTCCGAGAAGGGTGCAACGGTGGGCGAGGGCCGCGGCGTTCGGCAGTTCGGTGTCGGAGATCGGGAGGATCACCAGCTGAGTGGGGGCGAGCCAGGCGGGGAAGGCACCGCCGTGCTGTTCGATGAGATGAGCGACGGCTCGTTCCACGCTGCCGATGATGCTGCGGTGCACCATGACCGGGCGGTGCTGGGCGCCGTCCGCGCCGATGTAGTGCAGGTCGAACTGCTCGGGCTGGTGGAAGTCGACCTGGACGGTGGACAGGGTGGACTCCCGGCCGGCGCCGTCGGTGACCTGGACATCGATCTTGGGGCCGTAGAACGCGGCCTCTCCCTCGGCCGCCTCGTAGGGCAGGCCGGAGCGGTCGAGGACGTCGGTCAGCAGGGCGGTGGACCGCTGCCACTTCTCGGGTGCGGCGACGTACTTGCCGCCGGGGCCCGGGAGGGAGAGCCGGTAACGGGTCGGGGTGATGCCGAGCGCCTCGTACGCCCGGCGGATCATCTCCAGGGCCGCCTGCGCCTCCCGGGCGACCTGGTCCAGGGTGCAGAAGATGTGCGCGTCGTTGAGCTGGATGGCCCGCACCCGGGTCAGTCCGCCGAGCACGCCCGAGAGTTCGGAGCGGTACATGCCGCCCAGTTCGGCCATCCGCAGGGGCAGTTCGCGGTAGCTGTGGGAGCGGGAGCGGTAGATCACCGCGTGATGGGGGCACAGGCTCGGCCGCAGGACGACCTGCTCTCCGCCGAGGTCCATCGGGGGGAACATGTCGTCGCTGTAGTGCGCCCAGTGCCCCGACATCTCGTACAGCTCCCGCTTGCCGAGTACCGGTGAGTACACGTGCTGGTAGCCCGCCCGCCGCTCGGCGGCACGGATGTACTCCTCCAGGGTGTGCCGCACGGCCGCGCCGTCGGGCAGCCAGTACGGCAGGCCTGCGCCGATCAGCGGATCGGTGTCGAACAGACCCAGTTCACGGCCGAGCTTGCGGTGGTCGTGCACGGTGGTCATCGCGGTCTCCTCGCTGGGTGCGGAGCGAGTGACCGGGCCTACGACGAAGCCCCGGGGCACTCGCCCCGGGGCTTCGGATCAGATCATCTGTCAGCGCGCCGGGACACTCTCCGGCGTCGTCGTCATGGCAGCGCGCTTCATGTCGCGGACGTTAGCAGGATGCACCGCGGTCCACGCGGTCGATTCCTCGGTCAGGAGATCCGCCGGACAGCCCCCGGAGGAGAGCGGCCCTACCTGGCGACAGCCCCGACAGCCCCGACCAGGGCTACCCCGGATAGACCGGCGCCGTCCCCTCGCCCACCACCGTCTGCCAGGGGGCGCCCGGCGGCAGGCGGACGATTCCGTCGTCGGAGTGGGCGATCAGCGGGAGGCGTTCGTCCTCGGCGGCGGCGATCTCCTCGGCTCCGGTCAGGCCGGGCAGGACGCCGCCGGCCGGGGCGGAGCCGTCGCACTGCACGTACCGGATCTGCTGGACGCCGCCCTCCTCGCGCCCGACGACCACGAGCCTGCTGCCGCCGGCCCAGGACATCGCGGTGACGTCCTCCATCTGCGGTGCGGCGGTGCGGAGTTGGTGCACGCTGATGCGGGCGGGGCCGTTCTCGCCGGGGGTGCGCTGGACGCGGCCGACCCGCAGGGACTTCTTGCCCCCGTCCGCCACGAGGAGGGCGATGCGCACCCCGTCGGCCGCCACCCGTACGGCCTGGATGCGGCCCTTGCCGAGTCCGGCGACGGCCACCGGCTTCGGCGTGCCCGCACCGTCCTTGAGGAGGTACAGCTGCGGGTCCAGCGGGTCGCGGTCGGCCACCCACAGATCGCCCCGGCCGTCCCAGCTCGGCGCGGTGAGCCGGTTGTCCTCCGCCTTGGCGCTGCTGCTGATCACCGGCTCGCCCAGTTCGGCGCCCTGGACCAGCGAACTCACGTACAGGGAGCGCCCGTCGAGCGAGACCCCCGCGGCCTTGTCCTCCTCGCGGGAGACGGCGGCACCGCGCAGCTTGCGCCCGCCCTCGCCGAAGGCGCCGGGTACGGGCTCGGCCTTGTGGCCGGTGGAGGTGCCGAAGAGCCGGACGAGGCGGCGCTGCCCGTCCAGGAAGTACTGGTAGCGGGCCTGTCCCGCGGTGCGGTGCGGGGCCGCGGCCTCGGCGTCGTCCTCGCGCAGCGGGGGGCAGAGCTGGCGGCCGTCGGAGCGCAGGAGCTTGACCTCCTCGATCCCGGCGGGCGTCAAGTCCTCAAGGGTGTACAGGATCTGCGTGGCCATCAGCTTGCAGCGGCGCAGGTCGACCCGGTCCGCCTGCCGGGTCAGCGGGACGGTGAGGGTGTTCTGGTCGTCCGGGGCGAGCCCCTTGGTGCCCGCGGCGAGCCGGGTGCCCTTGGGGAAGAGCGAGGTGACGGCCGGGTCCAGCCACTCGGTGGGCCCTTCGAGCAGCGAGCGCACGGTCTGCGTGAGCGGGTCTATTCGCTCCCGTACGTAGACGGGGTCGGCGACGACATCGCCCTGCCCGCCGTCGCTGGGCACCGTATCGGCCGCGTAGTAGTACTTGCTGACGGAGCGGTAGATGCGCTGGAAGTCGGACTCGCCGAGGACGACTCCGCTCGGCGGCCGGTCTATTCGCCACTCGGGGCCGCCCTCCACGTCCGGGTCCATGGACAGGTGCACGGGCTCGGAGTAGGTGGACTTGCGGGGCGTGTAGGCGCGCCGGCCGTCGACCTTGGCGACCTCGCGGCCGGTGAGCAGCCAGTTCCGGCCCGGCTGGCCGTCCTGGGTCGAGCCCCGGTCGGTGGCCTCGGTGCTGGGCCCGTCGGCGAGCACCGTGGTGGAGCTCTCGGGGTGCCAGTTCCGCGAGGCCTCGCGCGTGAGGTACTTGCGCGCCATCTCGAACTGCGGGTCGTCGCTGGTCAGGGCCTCGAGAAAGCCCTGGATGATCTCGTCGGGGGTGGCCTTCTGCGGCGGCGGCATCGCGAAGACGCGGACCTGGGCGTCGGGGCGCTGCGAGGGTTCGACGCCCCGTACGTCGCCGGTGTCGGGCATGGAGGCGCAGCCCGCGAGGAGGGCGCCGGAGCAGCCGAGCACCAGGGCGGTGCGCAGCGGGCGGCCGGTGCGGCGCCGGGAGCGGTCATCGGCCACGTCGGGTCTCCTCGTCGGCGCCCCGGCCGCCGCGGCTGTCGCGGTCCCGGGGGTCGCCGGTCGGGGCGGGCTTGGGGGAACGGGAAGGTGTACCGGGGGTGGACTCGGTGGCGGGGGCGGCCGAGTCGGGGGTCCCCGGTTCCGGCTGCGCGGGCGCGCCCGTGGCCGGTGCCGGGCGCCCTTCCGCCCCCGTAGGGGCCGTCTCCCTCTTCGCCGTCCCCTCCCCGGTGACGACCGCCGTCGCGCCTGTGCCCGAGCCCCCGACCGGGGTCAGCGAGCGGGCGAGCGGGGAGACGGGGTGGCCCTGTGCCTCGCGCGACACCGTGACGGGGCTGCGCTCGGGAACCGTCACGGCGCGTTCCGCACCGCCGGGGGGCAGCCCGGCCTTCCGCAGCTCGCGGTTGTGGCGGGAGTCGTCGGGTTCCAGGGGGATCGGGGAGCCCCGCAGCGGCTCGTCGGCCGTACGCGGCAGGGTGAGCCGGAACTGCGAGCCGCCGCCCGGTTCGCCCCAGGCCTGGAGCCAGCCGCCGTGCAGCCGGGCGTCCTCCAGGGCGATGGACAGCCCGAGGCCGGTGCCGCCGGTGGTGCGGGCGCGGGCCGGGTCGGCGCGCCAGAAGCGGCTGAAGACGCGGCTCGCCTCGCCCGGTTTGAGGCCCACGCCGTAGTCGCGTACCGCGACCGCGACGGCGCCGCCCGCCGCGGCGAGGCGCACCACGACGTCCTTGCCCTCGCCGTGCTCGACGGCGTTGACGACGAGGTTGCGCAGCACCCGCTCGACGCGCCGCCCGTCGGCCTCGGCGACCACCGGCTGCTGGTCCCCGAGGATCCGCACCCGGCTGCCCTTGCGGTCCGCGAGCGGCTGGGCGCCGCCGACCACGCGCCGTACGACCTCCCTGAGGTCTATCGGCTCCGCCTCCAGGGCCGCCGCGCCCGCGTCGAAGCGGCTGATCTCCAGGAGGTCGGCGAGCAGCGACTCGAAGCGGTCGAGCTGGTCGGCGAGGAGTTCCGCGGAGCGGGCGGTGATCGGGTCGAAGTCCTCGCGGGCCTCGTGGATGACATCGGCGGCCATCCGTACCGTCGTCAGCGGGGTGCGCAGTTCGTGCGAGACGTCGGAGACGAAGCGGCGCTGCATCCGGGAGAGGTCCTCCAGCTGCTGGATCTTGAGCTGGAGGTTCTGCGCCATCTTGTTGAAGGCCTCGCCGAGGCGGGCGATGTCGTCCTCGCCGGTGACCTTCATCCGCTCCTGCAGGCGCCCCGCGGAGAGCCGCTCGGCGATGCCCGCGGCCATCCGTACGGGGGTGACGACCTGGCGCACCACGAGCCAGGCGATGGCGCCGAGCAGCACCACCACGAAGAGCCCGGCGGTGGCCAGGGTGCCCTTGACCAGGCTGAGCGACTTCTCCTCCTGGGTGAGCGGGAAGAGGTAGTACAGCTGGTACGGCTCGCTGTCGGGGCCGTTGAGCTGCTTGCCGATGACCAGTCCGGGCTGGGGTGCCTGGCCGTCCCCGTAGACGATGCGGGTGTAGCTCTGGAAGGTCGTGCCGCGGCGGACGTTGTCGCGCAGCTCCTCGGGGACGCTGGAGATGGGGTCGACGCCGCCGGAGGCGCGCGGGCCGCGGACGCTGCCGGTGTCGCCCTCGGCGGTGGGGCTGAGGGTGACGACGTCGAAGGCGCTCTGGCCGCCGCTGGACAGCTGCTCGACGAGGTCGTTCATCCAGACCGCCGGGTTCTGGCCCGGCTGCCCGTCCGGGTCCGCGCCCTCGGGCGCCTGGCCGGAGCTGGCCGAGTCGGCGCGGTCCTTCGCGGCGCGGAAGCCGCCGTCCGCCTGGCCCTGGGAGGCCTTCACCTTGGCGTCGAGGAGGCCGTTGCGGACCTGCCCGATGACGACGAAGCCGAGCAGCAGCACCACGCCGAGCGACATCAGCAGGGTGGTGGCGACGACCTTCAGCTGGATGTTGCGCCGCCACAGCCGCAGCGCGGGCAGCAGCGGACGCCGTACCCACCGCGTGAAAAGCCGCAGTACGGGGCTGCCCTGCACCCCGCCCTGGAGCATCAGACCGGTGTCCAGGAACCGCCCGAGCGAGGGCGCCGCGGCCTTCATCCCCTTCCTGGCCTTGGCGGACCGGCCGGGGCGGGCCGCCGCCGGGCCCTTGGGGGGTGCGCCGGGAGCGTGCGGGGCGGGGGCGGGTGCGTCGGCGTGCGCGCCGGAGGGCGCCGGGGCGGTGGCGCCCCCGGAGCCGGGCGCGGGAGGTACGGGTGGTGCGGGTGTGACGGGGCGGTCCGGGTGCCCCCGGCCGACAGGCCGCTCGGCGTGGGCGCCCGACGCCCCGCCCGCCGCAGCGGCACTGTCGTCCGGGTTCATCTCAGCTCGGTCCCGCCTTGTATCCGACTCCGCGGACCGTCACCACGATCTCGGGCCGCTCGGGGTCCTTCTCGACCTTGGAGCGCAGCCGCTGTACGTGCACGTTGACCAGCCTGGTGTCCGCCGCGTGCCGGTAGCCCCACACCTGCTCGAGAAGGACCTCCCGGGTGAACACCTGCCACGGCTTGCGGGCAAGCGCGACCAGGAGGTCGAACTCCAGCGGGGTGAGCGCGATCGACTGCCCGTCCCGCTTCACCGAGTGGCCGGCCACGTCGATGACGAGGTCACCGATGGTCAGCTGCTCGGGGGCGGGCTCCTCGGAGCGCCGCAGCCGCGCACGGATGCGGGCCACCAGCTCCTTGGGCTTGAACGGCTTCACGATGTAGTCGTCGGCCCCGGACTCCAGGCCGACCACCACGTCCACGGTGTCGCTCTTGGCGGTGAGCATCACGATCGGCACCCCGGACTCGGCCCGGATCAGCCTGCAGACCTCGATGCCGTCCCGTCCGGGAAGCATCAGGTCGAGCAGGACCAGATCGGGCTTGGTCTCCCGGAATGCCGCCAGCGCCTTGTCGCCGTCCGCGACGAAAGACGGCTCGAAACCCTCACCACGCAGCACAATGCCGAGCATCTCGGCCAGTGCGGTGTCGTCGTCGACGACAAGGACTCGTCCCTTCATGAATGACATCATCCCATTAGCGAATCGTTACCCGTCATGACCTGCCACACAGCTCGGTCAGCGCTTCGGCCGTCACCGGCGACACCACACCTTCCTCCGTGACGATCGCCGTGACCAGCTCAGGAGGCGTCACATCGAAGGCCGGGTTGTACGCCTGGGTCCCCAGCGGTGCCACGCTCACCCCGCCCCCGGGGCCGCCCGCGCCACCCGCAGTCGGCGATGTGACCTCTGTCACTTCATGGGCGGCGCGCTGCTCCACCTCGATCGAGGCGCCGTCCGGGGTGTCCGGGTCGATCGTGGTCACCGGCGCCACCACCAGGAAGGGCACATGGTGGTAGCGCGCGAGCACCGCGAGCGGGTAGGTGCCCACCTTGTTGGCGACCGAGCCGTCGGCGGCGATCCGGTCCGCGCCCACGAGCACCGCGTCCACCTCGCCCGCCGAGAAGAGCGAACCCGCCGCGTTGTCCGTGAGCAGTGTGTACGCCATGCCGGCCCGCGCGGCCTCCCAGGCGGTCAGCCGCGCCCCCTGCAGCAGCGGCCGGGTCTCGTCCACCCACAGCCTGCGCAGCTGCCCCCGGTCGTGGGCGGCCCGCGCGAGGGCGAAGGCGGTGCCGCGCCCGCCGGAGACCAGCGCGCCCGTATTGCAGTGGGTGAGCAGCCGGTGCCCGCCCCCGGGCAGCAGCTCACCGAGGAGGGCCAGGCCATGGGCGGCCATCCGGTCGCTGGCCTGCGCGTCCTCCCGGTGCAGTGCCCGCGCGGCGGCCAGCGCCGCGACGGCCGCGGCCAGGGCCACCTGGTCCGCGGTGCCCGCGGAGTCCTCCGCGTCCGGTCCCGTCGAGGCCGCCACGGAGGCCGCCCCCGCCAGCGCCCGGTGGTAGGCACCCTGCGCCCTGCGCACCCCCCGGGCCAGGTTGACGGCGGTGGGCCGGGCGGCGGCCAGCGCCTCCGCGGCCTCGTCCACGTCGAAGCCGCGGGCCGCGGCCAGTGCCACCCCGTACGCCCCGGCGATGCCGAGGACCGGCGCCCCGCGGACCACCAGGGTGCGGATCGCCTCCACCAGGGAGGGGGGATCCGTGCAGACGTACTCGGCCTCCTCGGCCGGGAGCCGGGTCTGGTCGAGCAGGACGAGGACGGGGCCCTCCGGGGGCTCCTCCCAGCGGATCGTGGGAATGCCGTCGGCCGGTGCATCCACCTGTGCGCGCGCTTCGTGATCTGCCATCCGCACAGTGTGCCCGCCCCCGGCGCCACTATTGAAGGTGCACTGCCCCGGCAGCACCCGGTCCGCCCGCCGACGCCCCATGGCACGATGGGCGCCAAGCTGCCGCCGCGACCGCGGACGGGCACCGAGAAGGAGCGACGATGAACGACTCTCCGGGCTGGGCCTCGCCCGGATCCTCCCCCTCCGACGGGCAGGAGCCCGGCGCCCCCGGCCAGGAGGCGGCGGGCGGCCAAGGCGATCCCTCCTCGAACCCGGGCGGTCCCTCCTCGAAGTGGTCCGGCAACCAGCCCCCTCCCGCCCAGTGGACGGCCCCCGGCGGCGGACAGCCGGGGCAGGGCCCGCCCCCGCGGCAGCAGCCCGGCTGGGGACAGCCCGGCGGCGGCCCGGGACCCTCGGGCCCAGGAGGCGGCGGCTGGGGAGGCGGCCCCGCAGGAGGCGGTCCCGGCCGGGGCGGACCCGGCTGGGGAGGCTTCGGCGGCTGGGGAGGCCCCCCGCCCGCGGCCAAGCCCGGGGTGATCCCGCTGCGCCCGCTCGGCGTGGGCGAGATCCTCGACGGCGCGGTCTCCACGATGCGCAAGCACTGGCGCACCGTCCTCGGCATCTCGCTGACCGTCGCCGTCGTCACCCAGGTCGCCGTGGTCCTCCTCCAAGGCCTCTACCTCAACGACATGACGGACACCTCCGCCCTGGAGGACGAGACCGCGAGCCTCGACGAGGTCGCCGACGCCATGGGCGACGCCCTGCTCGGCTCCGGCATCGTCCTGCTGATCTCCCTGATCGGCACCATCGTCGCGACCGCGCTGCTGACCACCGTCACCAGCCGCGCCGTGATCGGCAGGCCGGTCAGCACCGCGGAGGCCTGGCGGGACGCCCGGCCTCAGATGGTGCGCCTGCTCGGCCTGACCCTGCTGCTGCCGCTGATCGCCCTCGCCGTCGTCACCCTGGCCTGCCTGCCCGCCCTGCTCGTCGCGCTCGGCTCGGACGGCTCCGACGCCGCGGTCGGCCTGCTCGTCCTCGGGCTGCTCGCCGGCGCCGCCGTCGCGATCTGGCTGACCGTGCGCTTCTCCCTCGCCTCGCCCGCGCTGATGCTGGAGAAGCAGGGCATCGGCCAGGCCATGCGGCGCTCCACGAAACTCGTCCAGGGTTCCTGGTGGCGGGTGTTCGGCATCCAGGTGCTCGGCGCGATCATCGCCAACGTGCTCTCGTCGATCATCGTCATCCCCTTCACCCTCGTCGCGGGCGCGGTGGGCGAGGGCAGCCTCGACACCTTCCTCAACAACAGCTCCTCCGACATGGGCTGGACCTTCCTGATCATCCAGGGCGTCGGCGCGGTCATCGGCTCCATGCTGAGCTTCCCCGTCTCCGCGGGCGTGACCGTGCTCCTCTACATCGACCAGCGCATCCGCCGGGAAGCCCTCGACCTCGAACTGGGCCGCGCCGCGGGCGTCCAGGGCTACGCCACCGGGAGCTGAGCGGGTGAGGGCGACGGGGGACCTGTTCGGCACGGTGCTGCGCGCGGCGTCCGGCGAGGAACCGCCGGTCGTCGTCTCCCGCGAGGACGCGCGGGAGGCCGCCCGCCGCGAGCTGACCAAGGGCCGGTACCACGACCAGGAACCGAGCCTCTTCCAGCGCGCCCTCGACCGCTTCTGGGACTGGCTGGACCAGCTGCTGAACTCCGCCTCCGGCGCCACCCCCGGCGGCGGACTCGGCCTGACCGTCATCGTCCTCGCCGTGCTCGCCCTCGCCGCCCTGCTGTGGTGGCGGCTCGGCGCCCCCCGCCGCACCCCCTCGGCGGACAAGGGCGCCGCGCTCTTCGAGGACCGCGCCCGCACCGCCGCCGAACACCGCGCCCAGGCCGAGGCGCATGCCGCCCAGGGCCACTGGAACCAGGCCGTCCAGGAACGCATGCGCGCCCTGGTGCGCGCCCTGGAGGAACGCGCCCTCCTCGACCCGCGCCCCGGCCGCACCGCCGACGAGGCCGCCGCCGAGGCCGGCCGCCCGCTGCCCGCCCACGCCGAGCGGCTGCGCACCGCGGCCCGCGCCTTCGACGACATCGCATACGGCGGCCGCCGCGCCACCCCCGCCGCGTACGAGGAACTCACCGCCCTCGACGGCGAACTGGAGCGCGCCAAGCCCGACCTCGCCGCCTCCGCCGCAACCGGCCGCGGCTCCTGGGAGGCGATCCGGTGACCACCGGCGCACCACCGGCCGCCCCCGCACCGGCCGCCCCGACCTCGCTGGCGCCCACCGCCCGCGGACTGTGGCGCGGCGGCCGCGGACCGCTGCTCGCGCTCGCCCTGCTGCTGCTCGCCGCCGCCGTCATCGCCCTCGTACGCTCCGGGGCCGAGCACGGGCGCCTCGACCCGCGCGCCGCCGACCCGCACGGCAGCCGCGCCGTCGCCGAACTCCTCGCCGAACGCGGGGTGTCCACCCGGGTCGTCACCACCACCGCCGAGGCCGAGGCCGCCACCGGCGCGGACACCACACTCCTGGTGGCCCGCCCCGAACTGCTCACCACGGGCCAGCAGCGGCGCCTCGGCCAGCTCGACTCCCGCGGCCGCACCGTCCTGCTCGCCCCCGGGCCCGGCGCGACCCGGCGGCTGGCCCCCGGGACCACCGCCGCCGACACCCCGAGCCTCAACTCGCTGCTCCCGCCCGGCTGTTCGCTTCCCGAGGCCCGCCGCGCGGGCACGGCCGAGGTGGGCGGCGTCCGCTACACCACCACCGCACCCGGCGCCCGGTCCTGCTACCGGGACGCCGGATCCGCCTCCCTGCTGCGGATCCCCGCCCAGGACTCCCCCGGCGACACCGTGCTGCTCGGCTCGCCCGACATCCTCTTCAACGAACGCCTCGACGCCCACGGCAATGCCTCCCTCGCGCTCCAACTCCTCGGCTCCCGGCCCCATCTGGTCTGGTACCTCCCCTCGCTCTCCGACTCCGCCGCCACCGACGGCGAGGAACGCGGCTTCTTCGACCTGATCCCCTCCGGCTGGCTCTGGGGCACCCTCCAACTCACCCTCGCCGCCGTCCTCGCCGCCTTCTGGCGGGCACGCCGCTTCGGCCCGCTGGTCCCCGAACGCCTCCCCGTCGCCGTACGCGCCTCCGAGACCGCCGAAGGCCGCGTCCGCCTCTACCACCGCACCCGGGCCCGCGACCGTGCCGCCGCGGCCCTCCGCTCCGCCTCCCGCCTGCGCCTCGCCCCCCTGCTCGGTGTCTCCCCCGCCCAGGCGCACGCGCCCGAGACCCTGCTGCCCGCCCTGGCCGCCCGGCTCCCCGAGCCCGGCCGGGACCCGCTCGCCCTGCTCTTCGGGCCGCCCCCGCACGACGACGCGGCCCTCATCCAGCTCGCCGATCAACTCGACGCCCTCGAAAGAGAGGTACGCGTTTCATGATGGACCCGACCACTGACAACGCCGGCGGTCCGGGCGGCCCCCGCGCCTCCCTGGAACTCCTGCGCACCGAGATCGGCAAGGCCGTGGTCGGCCAGGACCCCGCCGTCACCGGCCTCGTCGTGGCCCTGCTGTGCCGCGGCCACGTCCTGCTCGAAGGGGTCCCCGGCGTCGCCAAGACCCTCCTCGTACGGGCCCTCGCCTCCGCCCTCGCACTCGACTCCAAGCGGGTCCAGTTCACCCCCGACCTGATGCCCGCCGACATCACCGGCTCCCTGGTCTACGACGCCCGCACCGCCGAGTTCTCCTTCCAGCCCGGGCCCGTCTTCACCCACCTCCTGCTCGCCGACGAGATCAACCGCACCCCGCCGAAGACGCAGTCCTCCCTGCTCGAAGCCATGGAGGAGCGCCAGGTCACCGTCGACGGCACCGCCCGCCCGCTGCCCGAGCCCTTCCTCGTCGCCGCCACCCAGAACCCCGTCGAGTACGAGGGCACCTACCCGCTGCCCGAGGCCCAGCTCGACCGCTTCCTGCTGAAGCTGACGATCCCGCTGCCCTCCCGCGAGGACGAGATCGACGTCCTCACCCGGCACGCCTCCGGCTTCGACCCCCGCGACCTCGCCGCCGCCGGAGTGCGCCCCGTCGCCACCGCCGCCGACCTCGAAGCCGCCCGCACCGCCGTCGCGAAGACCACCGTCTCCCCCGACATCGCCGGATACGTCGTGGACCTCTGCCGCAGCACCCGCGAATCGCCCTCGCTCACCCTCGGCGTCTCCCCCCGCGGCGCGACCGCGCTCCTGTCGACCGCCCGCGCCTGGGCCTGGCTCACCGGCCGCGACTACGTCATCCCCGACGATGTGAAGGCCCTCGCCCTGCCGACCCTGCGCCACCGCGTCCAGCTGCGCCCCGAGGCCGAGATGGAAGGCGTCACCGCCGACTCCGTCATCAACGCGATCCTCGCCCACGTACCCGTCCCCCGCTGACCGAGGAGACATGGCACCCACCGGACGCGCCGCGCTCCTCGCGGCCCTCGGCTCCCTCCCGGTCGGCCTGCTCGCCCCGAGCTGGACCGGCATCCTCGCCGTCGACGGCGCCGTCGCCCTGGCCTGCGCCTGCGACGTCGCCCTCGCCGCCCCCGTACGCCGCCTCGGCCTCAGCCGCACCGGCGACACCTCCGTACGCCTCGGCGAACCCGCCGAGGTCACCCTCACCGTCACCAACACCTCGCGCCGCCCGCTGCGCGCCCGGGTACGCGACGCCTGGCCGCCGAGCAGCTGGCGCCCCGGCACCGAGCAGGACGCCTCCCGGCACACCCTCACCGTCCCGCCCGGCGAACGCCGCCGCCTCACCACCCGCCTGCGCCCCACCCGCCGCGGCGACCGCATCGCCGACCGCGTCACCCTGCGCTCCTACGGCCCCCTCGGCCTGTACGCCCGCCAGGGCAGCCACCGGGTCCCCTGGACCGTCCGCGTCCTGCCGCCGTTCACCAGCCGCAAGCACCTGCCGTCCAAACTGGCCCGGCTGCGCGAACTCGACGGCCGCACCAGCCTGCTCACCCGCGGCGAGGGAACCGAATTCGACAGCCTGCGCGAGTACGTGCCCGGCGACGACACCCGCTCCATCGACTGGCGCGCCACCGCCCGGCAGTCCACCGTCGCCGTCCGCACCTGGCGCCCGGAACGCGACCGGCACCTCCTGCTCGTCCTCGACACCGGCCGCACCTCCGCAGGCCGGGTCGGCGACGCGCCCCGGCTCGACGCCGCCATGGACGCGGCCCTCCTCCTCGCCGCGCTCGCCTCCCGCGCCGGAGACCGCGTGGACCTGCTCGCCTACGACCGCCGCGTACGGGCCCTGGTCCAGGGCAAGGCCTCCGGTGAGCTGCTGCCCGCCCTGGTCGACGCGATGGCCCCGCTCGAACCGGAACTGGTGGAGACGGACTCCCGGGGACTCTCCGCCGCCGCACTGCGCTCCGCGCCCCGCCGCTCCCTCATCGTGCTGTTCACCGGCCTGGAGAGCGCCCCCCTCGAAGAAGGCCTCTTCCCGGTCCTCTCCACCCTCACCGACCGCCACACCGTCCTCATCGCCTCGGTCGCGGACCCGCACATCGCCGGCATGGCCGCCTCACGCGGCAGTACGGAGGCGGTGTACAGCGCGGCCGCCGGGGCCCAGGCGGAGGCGGAACGCCACCGCGTCGCCGCCCGCCTCACCCGCCACGGTGTCCATGTGGTCGATGCCCTCCCGGACGAATTGGCCCCCGCCCTCGCCGACACGTACTTGGCCCTGAAGGCCGCCGGAAAGCTCTGAAAGGGGTCCGGGAACAGGACGGGGAACGGGAATTACCCCTGGAAATGAAAAAAGCCCCCATACCGGTCTCCCGGTACAGGGGCTCTTCTCTACAATTTGTTCGGCGGCGTCCTACTCTCCCACAGGGTCCCCCCTGCAGTACCATCGGCGCTGTAAGGCTTAGCTTCCGGGTTCGGAATGTAACCGGGCGTTTCCCTCACGCTATGACCACCGAAACACTATGAAACACACAACCGAAGCCACACCACACCCACCTGGATGCGGGGCAGCGGTTGTTCGTGGTTTCAGAACCAACACAGTGGACGCGAGCAACTGAGGACAAGCCCTCGGCCTATTAGTACCGGTCAACTCCACCCCTCACAGGGCTTCCATATCCGGCCTATCAACCCAGTCGTCTACTGGGAGCCTTACCCTCTCAAAGGAGGTGGGAACACTCATCTCGAAGCAGGCTTCCCGCTTAGATGCTTTCAGCGGTTATCCCTCCCGAACGTAGCCAACCAGCCATGCCCTTGGCAGAACAACTGGCACACCAGAGGTTCGTCCGTCCCGGTCCTCTCGTACTAGGGACAGCCCTTCTCAATATTCCTACGCGCACAGCGGATAGGGACCGAACTGTCTCACGACGTTCTAAACCCAGCTCGCGTACCGCTTTAATGGGCGAACAGCCCAACCCTTGGGACCGACTCCAGCCCCAGGATGCGACGAGCCGACATCGAGGTGCCAAACCATCCCGTCGATATGGACTCTTGGGGAAGATCAGCCTGTTATCCCCGGGGTACCTTTTATCCGTTGAGCGACGGCGCTTCCACAAGCCACCGCCGGATCACTAGTCCCGACTTTCGTCCCTGCTCGACCCGTCGGTCTCACAGTCAAGCTCCCTTGTGCACTTACACTCAACACCTGATTACCAACCAGGCTGAGGGAACCTTTGGGCGCCTCCGTTACCCTTTAGGAGGCAACCGCCCCAGTTAAACTACCCATCAGACACTGTCCCTGATCCGGATCACGGACCCAGGTTAGACATCCAGCACGACCAGAGTGGTATTTCAACAACGACTCCCCCGCCACTGGCGTGACAAGTTCACAGTCTCCCACCTATCCTACACAAGCCGAACCGAACACCAATATCAAACTGTAGTAAAGGTCCCGGGGTCTTTCCGTCCTGCTGCGCGAAACGAGCATCTTTACTCGTAGTGCAATTTCACCGGGCCTATGGTTGAGACAGTCGAGAAGTCGTTACGCCATTCGTGCAGGTCGGAACTTACCCGACAAGGAATTTCGCTACCTTAGGATGGTTATAGTTACCACCGCCGTTTACTGGCGCTTAAGTTCTCAGCCTCGCCCACCCGAAAGTGAGCTAACCGGTCCCCTTAACGTTCCAGCACCGGGCAGGCGTCAGTCCGTATACATCGCCTTACGGCTTCGCACGGACCTGTGTTTTTAGTAAACAGTCGCTTCTCGCTGGTCTCTGCGGCCACCCCCAGCTCACCCAGCACGTGGGATCACCAGAAATGGCCCCCCTTCTCCCGAAGTTACGGGGGCATTTTGCCGAGTTCCTTAACCATAGTTCACCCGAACGCCTCGGTATTCTCTACCAGACCACCTGAGTCGGTTTAGGGTACGGGCCGCCATAAAACTCGCTAGAGGCTTTTCTCGACAGCATAGGATCATCCACTTCACCACAATCGGCTCGGCATCAGGTCTCACCCCTATGTACGACGGATTTACCTATCGCACGGGCTACACCCTTACCCCGGGACAACCACCGCCCGGGATGGACTACCTTCCTGCGTCACCCCATCACTCACCTACTAACCGCTTGGACCGGCGGCTCCACCACTCCCCTCAACTCCGAAGAGATCAGGGCGGCTTCACGGCCTTAGCATCACGATGCTCGATGTTTGACGCTCTACAGCGGGTACCGGAATATCAACCGGTTATCCATCGACTACGCCTGTCGGCCTCGCCTTAGGTCCCGACTTACCCTGGGCAGATCAGCTTGACCCAGGAACCCTTAGTCAATCGGCGCACACGTTTCTCACGTGTGTATCGCTACTCATGCCTGCATTCTCACTCGTGAACCATCCACCACTGCCTTCCGGCGCGGCTTCACCCGGCACACGACGCTCCCCTACCCAACCCAACACCCGTTAGGGCTATCTGCTGGATTGACACGACTTCGGCGGTACGCTTGAGCCCCGCTACATTGTCGGCGCGGAATCACTTGACCAGTGAGCTATTACGCACTCTTTCAAGGATGGCTGCTTCTAAGCCAACCTCCTGGTTGTCTCTGCGACTCCACATCCTTTCCCACTTAGCGTACGCTTAGGGGCCTTAGTCGATGCTCTGGGCTGTTTCCCTCTCGACCATGGAGCTTATCCCCCACAGTCTCACTGCCGCGCTCTCACTTACCGGCATTCGGAGTTTGGCTAAGGTCAGTAACCCGGTAGGGCCCATCGCCTATCCAGTGCTCTACCTCCGGCAAGAAACACACGACGCTGCACCTAAATGCATTTCGGGGAGAACCAGCTATCACGGAGTTTGATTGGCCTTTCACCCCTAACCACAGGTCATCCCCCAGGTTTTCAACCCTGGTGGGTTCGGTCCTCCACGAAGTCTTACCTCCGCTTCAACCTGCCCATGGCTAGATCACTCCGCTTCGGGTCTTGAGCGCGCTACTATACCGCCCTATTCGGACTCGCTTTCGCTACGGCTTCCCCACACGGGTTAACCTCGCAACACACCGCAAACTCGCAGGCTCATTCTTCAAAAGGCACGCAGTCACGAGACAAGCACAAGTGCTTGCCCGACGCTCCCACGGCTTGTAGGCACACGGTTTCAGGTACTATTTCACTCCCCTCCCGGGGTACTTTTCACCATTCCCTCACGGTACTATCCGCTATCGGTCACCAGGGAATATTTAGGCTTAGCGGGTGGTCCCGCCAGATTCACACGGGATTTCTCGGGCCCCGTGCTACTTGGGTGTTCTCCAAACGAGCCGTTGATGTTTCAGCTACGGGGGTCTTACCCTCTACGCCGGACCTTTCGCATGTCCTTCGCCTACACCAACGGTTTCTGACTCGTCGACCAACCGGCAGATTGATCAAGAAGAATCCCACAACCCCACATGCGCAACCCCTGCCGGGTCTCACACACACATGGTTTAGCCTCATCCAGTTTCGCTCGCCACTACTCCCGGAATCACGGTTGTTTTCTCTTCCTGCGGGTACTGAGATGTTTCACTTCCCCGCGTTCCCTCCACATGCCCTATGTGTTCAGGCATGGGTGACAGCCCATGACGACTGCCGGGTTTCCCCATTCGGACACCCCCGGATCACAGCTCGGTTGACAGCTCCCCGGGGCCTATCGCGGCCTCCCACGTCCTTCATCGGTTCCTGGTACCAAGGCATCCACCGTGCGCCCTTAAAAACTTGGCCACAGATGCTCGCGTCCACTGTGCAGTTCTCAAACAACGACCAACCACCCGTCACACACCACCAACGTGATGCTTCACCGGGGCCGGCACTGAAGGCAGCCTCAACGGCCGTACCTTCAGACACCCAACAGCGTGCCCGACACCCCCAGCTCCACGATCTTCACGTTCCACGCCCTTACGAGCAGTACTAGCGAACCCACCGAACCGAGTGTGCCGAGTAGTCAACGTTCCACCCATGAGCAACCAGCGCGAGACGTTCGCTCGCGATCTGGCCTCTGGACTGTTCGGCAGAGCCGGACAGCCGAGAAGTGCTCCTTAGAAAGGAGGTGATCCAGCCGCACCTTCCGGTACGGCTACCTTGTTACGACTTCGTCCCAATCGCCAGTCCCACCTTCGACAGCTCCCTCCCACAAGGGGTTGGGCCACCGGCTTCGGGTGTTACCGACTTTCGTGACGTGACGGGCGGTGTGTACAAGGCCCGGGAACGTATTCACCGCAGCAATGCTGATCTGCGATTACTAGCGACTCCGACTTCATGGGGTCGAGTTGCAGACCCCAATCCGAACTGAGACCGGCTTTTTGAGATTCGCTCCACCTTGCGGTATCGCAGCTCATTGTACCGGCCATTGTAGCACGTGTGCAGCCCAAGACATAAGGGGCATGATGACTTGACGTCGTCCCCACCTTCCTCCGAGTTGACCCCGGCGGTCTCCCGTGAGTCCCCAGCACCACAAGGGCCTGCTGGCAACACGGGACAAGGGTTGCGCTCGTTGCGGGACTTAACCCAACATCTCACGACACGAGCTGACGACAGCCATGCACCACCTGTACACCGACCACAAGGGGGACCCTGTCTCCAGAGTTTTCCGGTGTATGTCAAGCCTTGGTAAGGTTCTTCGCGTTGCGTCGAATTAAGCCACATGCTCCGCCGCTTGTGCGGGCCCCCGTCAATTCCTTTGAGTTTTAGCCTTGCGGCCGTACTCCCCAGGCGGGGCACTTAATGCGTTAGCTGCGGCACGGACAACGTGGAATGTTGCCCACACCTAGTGCCCACCGTTTACGGCGTGGACTACCAGGGTATCTAATCCTGTTCGCTCCCCACGCTTTCGCTCCTCAGCGTCAGTATCGGCCCAGAGATCCGCCTTCGCCACCGGTGTTCCTCCTGATATCTGCGCATTTCACCGCTACACCAGGAATTCCGATCTCCCCTACCGAACTCTAGCCTGCCCGTATCGACTGCAGACCCGGGGTTAAGCCCCGGGCTTTCACAACCGACGCGACAAGCCGCCTACGAGCTCTTTACGCCCAATAATTCCGGACAACGCTTGCGCCCTACGTATTACCGCGGCTGCTGGCACGTAGTTAGCCGGCGCTTCTTCTGCAGGTACCGTCACTCACGCTTCTTCCCTGCTGAAAGAGGTTTACAACCCGAAGGCCGTCATCCCTCACGCGGCGTCGCTGCATCAGGCTTCCGCCCATTGTGCAATATTCCCCACTGCTGCCTCCCGTAGGAGTCTGGGCCGTGTCTCAGTCCCAGTGTGGCCGGTCGCCCTCTCAGGCCGGCTACCCGTCGTCGCCTTGGTGAGCCACTACCTCACCAACAAGCTGATAGGCCGCGGGCTCATCCTGCACCGCCGGAGCTTTCCACCCACTTGGATGCCCAAGCAGGTCAATATCCGGTATTAGACCCCGTTTCCAGGGCTTGTCCCAGAGTGCAGGGCAGATTGCCCACGTGTTACTCACCCGTTCGCCACTAATCCCCCACCGAAGCGGGTTCATCGTTCGACTTGCATGTGTTAAGCACGCCGCCAGCGTTCGTCCTGAGCCAGGATCAAACTCTCCGTGAATGTGTACCGGTAATCCGGTCACACACACGAGAGCGGAACCAGGAAGAGGAATAATCCCCCCGGTCCACAGCATCCTCGCTGTGTGTTTCTTCAAAGGAACCCAAACCCAAGACAGCCACAAACGACTGCACCAGAGTCAGGGGTATCAACATATCTGGCGTTGACTTTTGGCACGCTGTTGAGTTCTCAAGGAACGGACACTTCCTTCGTACTCACCCCGACCATTCAGCCGAGGCTTTCCTCCGGGCGTTTCCCTTCGGTGTTTCCAACTCTACCAGACGCTTTCCGTCCCGATTTCCGGTCCGTAATGTCATCCAGTGGCCGTTGGAGAGCCGTACCTATTCAGTTGCCTTCCGGCTCCCTTTCGGTGGACCCGACTTTATCAGAGGTTTTCCGCCGGATTGACCGGTGGTCTGTTCTGACTGAATCGGAATGGCTCCGGTGGAAGTGACTTCCGCAGAGCCTTATAGATTTTCTCAAGTACCACCGAGCCGGCAGTCACTGCCTCGCTCTAGGCAACTGTTCGAATCTACCTCCCCACGCGCTCCGTGTCAACGGAGTCCGTGCGGCGAAGAGGAGACTAGCAGCTCACGGCTTCCCGATGCACATCAGGCGGCGAGCGGCACCGTGGCGCTGCGTTCGGCCTCCTCCACGTCACCCGTCTCGCCGAGTTGCACGGCCCGGCGGCCGAGGATCCACACGTACAGCAGGAAGGCCGCCTCGGCCGCGACCCCGATGGTGATCCGGGCCCAGGTCGGCAGACCGGAGGGGGTCACGAAGCCCTCGATGGCGCCGGAGACGAAGAGCACCAGGGCCAGGCCGACCGCCATGCCCAGCGCGGAGCGGCCCTCTTCGGCGAGGGCGGTGCGGCGGCTGCGCGGCCCGGGGTCGATGACGGTCCAGCCCAGGCGCAGCCCCGTACCGGCGGCGACGAAGACGGCGGTGAGTTCGAGCAGGCCGTGCGGCAGTACCAGGCCGAGGAAGGTGTCCAGGCGGCCCGCGGAGGACATCAGGCCGATGCCCACGCCGAGGTTGAGCATGTTCTGGAAGAGGATCCAGATGACCGGCAGGCACAGGAAGGCGCCGAGGACGAGGCACATCGCCGCCGCCTGCGCGTTGTTCGTCCAGACCTGGGCGGCGAACGAGGTGGCGGGGTGGCTGGAGTAGTACGTCTCGTACTCGCCGCCGGGGCGGGTCATCTGGCGGAGCTCGTCCGGGGCGGCGATGGTCGCCTGGACCTCGGGGTGGGTGCCGATCCACCAGCCGAGCAGGGCGGCGAGGGCCGTGGAGAGCAGGGCGGTCGGCACCCACCAGCGGCGGCTGCGGTAGACGGCGGCGGGGAACCCCTCGGTGAGGAAGCGGGTCACATCGCGCCAGGAGGCGCGGCGGGTGCCGGTGACGGTGCTGCGCGCACGGGCGACGAGCTGGGTGAGCCGACCGGTGAGCTGGGGGTCGGGGGCGCTGGACTGGATCAGTGAGAGGTGGGTGGCGGCACGCTGATAGAGGGCGACGAGTTCGTCCGCCTCGGTACCCGTCAGGCGGCGCCGGCGGCGCAGGAGCGCGTCGAGCCGGTCCCACTCCTGGCGGTGGGCGGCGACGAAGACGTCGAGGTCCATCTGCGGCTGCTCCTCCTCGTCCGGCAGGGACTGCGTGGTACTGCGTGCGGCGCGGTGCGCCTCAGCTTGGCAGACTGGCCGTGCGAGGGGCAGGCCAGGGCGGAAGGGCGGCGGGGGCATGACGGAGTTCGTGACGGGTGAGGCGGTGGCGCTGGAGTTGCGGCCTGCCCGGTTGCCGAGCCGTGCCCTGGCGGTGCTGCTCGATCTGGTGGTGGCCCTGACGGTGTATGTCGTCCTGATCCTCGCCCTCGCCGCGGCGACCGCCTCGCTCGACGAGGCCGCGCAGGCGGCGATAGCCGTGGCCTCGTTCCTGCTGCTGCTCGTGGGTGTGCCGATCGCGGTGGAGACCCTGAGCCACGGTCGTTCGCTGGGCAAGCTCGCCTTCGGCCTGAGGGTGGTACGGGACGACGGCGGGCCGATCCGGTTCCGGCACGCGCTGGTGCGCGGGGCGATGGGTGTGGTCGAGATCCTGATGACCATGGGTGTGGTGGCCTGCATCGCCTCGTTCGTCTCGGCGCGCGGGCGGCGGCTCGGCGACGTCTTCGCGGGGACGCTGGTGGTGCGGGAGCGGATACCCGTGGCGCGTACGGGTTTTGTGGCGCCGCCGCCTCCGCAGGTGGCGGCCTTGTTCACGGGTCTCGACCTGTCCGGGGTGCCGGACGAGCTGTGGCTGGGCGTACGGCAGTACCTGGGGCGGATGGGGCAGCTCGACCAGCAGATCAGCTGGTCCATGGCGGGGCGGCTCGCCAACGAGGTCGCGGCGCGGACCGGGGCTCCGGTGCCGCCGGGGATGCCGCCCGCGATGTATCTGGCGGGGGTCCTTCAGGAACGGCAGGCGCGGGACGCGCATCGGGCCTTCGGGGGTGGTGCGGGGGCATCGCACGCGCCCCAGCCGCACACCAATACGCCGTACACCAATGCACCGTACGGAGCGCCGCAGCCGGCCCAGCCGTATACGCCCGCGCCACAGGGCTGGCCGTCGCGGCAGCACCCCGCCCACCAGCCGCCTGCCCCACAGGCGCACCCCGTGCCTCCGGTGCCCGCAGCCGCGCCTGCGCCTGCGGATCGTCCCGCTTCGGAGGGGCGTCCTGCCTCGGGGACGGGCTTCGCGCCGCCCGCGTGAGTCCGGGCTCATGAGTCCGGGCTGAGGCGGCCCCGTCGCGCGGCCGGTTCAGGTGCGGCCGGTTCAGGTGAAGACCGAGGGTGGTGACTCCAGGTCCTCCAGCTCGATTCCGGGGGCCGCGAGGACCACGTCCCCGGCGAGGTGGATCTCCGCCTGCTCACCGGTGTCCAGGGCTGTGACCTGGTACGTGTCCACGGTGAGGGTCCCGTTGTCAGTGGGGTGTGCTTCGCTCCTCAGCAGCGCCCAGGACTGGTCCAGGGTGCGCGGGGCGAGTACCGGATCCGTGAGGGCGAGGAGCCTGACGCGGGTGGCGGGGGCGCCGGGGCTGAGGTCGAGCAGGCGGGATGTGGCGATGAGGAAGGCCGGAGAGGTGCCGGTGAAGGCGTGGGCGGGCGCGTTGCCCTCGGTGGCGTGGACGCCGGTGGGGTCGGTGCGTACCCAGGTGACGCCGTCGATGGCGGCGCCCTTCACCTGCCACTCGAAGGCGTGCGCCTCCAGGCGAATAGGGCGGCCCAGCGCGTCGAGCGCCAGGTCGACGGAGCCGGTGGGGCTGCCGTCGGGAGCGGTGAGCCGGGAGACATAGCGCCAGCCGGAGGGCCCGGGGGCGCACTGGAAGCGTTCTTCTCCGAGGGGGGTGTGGTCGTGGGGGTCGTGCAGGGAGTAGCGGCCGCGGGGCATGGGGTGCGGGTCCTTCTCGGCCTGCTGGGCCGGCTCGCGGGTGTGCGGTGGGCCCTGGCCGCGCGGTCGGCGCGCGGCCGGAGCGGTGCGCTGACGGGCACAGGCCCCCACCGGTTCGGGCGAGGGCCTGTGCGGGGCGGTCGTCCACCGGATCCCGGGCCGGGATGCCCGGGATCGGCGGCGCGGCCGTCAGTAGCGGTAGTGGTCCGACTTGTACGGGCCCTCGACCTCGACGCCGATGTACGCGGCCTGCTCCGGGCGCAGCGTCGTCAGCTTGACCCCGAGGGATTCCAGGTGGAGGCGGGCGACCTTCTCGTCGAGGTGCTTGGGGAGCACGTAGACGTCGGTCGGGTACTCGTCGGGCTTGGTGAACAGCTCGATCTGGGCCAGGG
The DNA here is from genome assembly GCF_025643355.1 of Streptomyces sp. SCSIO ZS0520. Classification (NCBI taxonomy): domain Bacteria; kingdom Bacillati; phylum Actinomycetota; class Actinomycetes; order Kitasatosporales; family Streptomycetaceae; genus Streptomyces; species Streptomyces sp. SCSIO ZS0520. Next base: position 2,890,408 of record NZ_CP092644.1, read on the forward strand.
TCTGGTCCGCGAAGCTGTTGGACATCACGAAGGAGGGGTGTCCGGTCGCGTTGCCCAGGTTGAGCAGGCGGCCCTCCGAGAGCACGATGATCTTCTTGCCCTCGGGGAAGGTCCAGGTGTGGACCTGCGGCTTGACCTCGTCCTTGACGATGCCGTCGATCTTCGCGAGACCGGCCATGTCGATCTCGTTGTCGAAGTGGCCGATGTTGCCCACGATCGCCTGGTGCTTCATCTTGGCCATGTCCGAGGCCATGATGATGTCCTTGTTGCCGGTCGTGGTGATGAAGATGTCGGCGGTCTCGACCACGTCGTCGAGCGTGGCGACCTGGTAGCCGTCCATCGCCGCCTGCAGCGCGCAGATCGGGTCGATCTCGGTGACGATCACGCGGGCGCCCTGGCCGCGCAGCGACTCCGCGCAGCCCTTGCCGACGTCGCCGTAGCCGCAGATCACGGCCGTCTTGCCGCCGATGAGGACGTCAGTGGCGCGGTTGATGCCGTCGACCAGAGAGTGGCGGCAGCCGTACTTGTTGTCGAACTTCGACTTGGTGACGGCGTCGTTGACGTTGATCGCGGGGAACAGCAGGGTCCCCTCGCGGTGCATCTCGTACAGGCGGTGGACGCCGGTGGTGGTCTCCTCGGTCACGCCGCGGATCTCCGAGGCGAGCTGGGTCCACTTCTGCGGGTTCTCGCCGATGGTGCGGTGCAGCACCTCGAGGATGACGCGGTGCTCGTCGTTCTCGGCGGTGTCGACGGCGGGGACCTTGCCGTCCTTCTCGTACTCGACGCCCTTGTGGACGAGGAGCGTGGCGTCACCGCCGTCGTCGAGGACCATGTTCGGGCCGCCGGTGGGGGTGTCCGGCCAGGTCAGCGCCTGCTCCGTGCACCACCAGTACTCCTCGAGCGTCTCGCCCTTCCAGGCGAAGACGGGGATGCCCTGCGGGTTGTCCGGGGTGCCCTCGGGGCCGACGGCGATGGCCGCGGCCGCGTGGTCCTGGGTGGAGAAGATGTTGCAGGAGGCCCAGCGGACCTCGGCGCCCAGGGCGGCCAGGGTCTCGATGAGGACGGCGGTCTGCACCGTCATGTGCAGGGAGCCGGTGATGCGCGCGCCCGCGAGGGGCTGCGCGGCGGCGTACTCCTTGCGGATCGACATCAGGCCGGGCATCTCGTGCTCGGCGAGAGTGATCTCCTTGCGGCCGAACTCGGCCAGGGAAAGGTCGGCGACCTTGAAGTCCTGTCGGTTGTCGACAGTGGTCATGTCGAGCTGCTCCTCGTGATGGGTCGAGGGTGGGTACGGCTGGCTGAGCGGCGGCGGACACAACTGTGGCCGGGCGCGCGCAAAGCAGTCCGTCGGAGGCCCTCTCTCCCTCGGCCGGCCCGCGTCGCGGGTCGCCCGACCGCCATCAGCAGCGACGTCTGGCTCTGGTCACGAATCTACACCGATCGGCCCGGCCGACCCCAGCCCGCCCCGGGAATTCGTGCCCCGCCCGCGGCGGCGGACCGGGGAGCCAGGGGCCCCGGCGGGACGCCGGGTGGTGGCGGCACTCGGGGCGAAATCGCTGGTCGAGACGGTCGGGGCCGCGGGCGCGGAACGGGCCTCGCGGCGCGGACGAGGAGGTGGAGTGAGGACAGCCACAGTCGAGCTTGGCGGGAAGTGCCCGCCGTACGGCCTGAGATCAGTGGCCGGGGGCGTCCTTGGCGGGGCCGCCGGGTGAGGCCTCCGGGGAGGCGCCGGCGGCGGCCTCGGCCGCGCTGTAGATGTCGGGCTCCAGGTAGATGACGCGGGCGATCGGGACGCTGTCGCGGATCCGGGCCTCGGCCGCGTCGATGGCCTCGGCGACCTGGGCGGCGGTGTCGTCGTGGCGGACCGAGATCTTGGCGGCGACGAGGAGTTCCTCGGGGCCGAGGTGGAGCGTGCGCATGTGGATGATGCCGGTGACCGTGTCCCCGTCGACGACCGCCTTCTCGATCTTCGCGACGTCCTCGGTGCCCGCGGCCTCTCCGAGGAGGAGCGACTTGGTCTCGGCGGCGAGCACGATCGCGATGACGATGAGGAGGACACCGATGCACAGGGTGCCGATGCCGTCCCAGACGCCGTCGCCGGTCGCCAGGGCCAGTCCGACGCCGCCGAGGGCGAGGACCAGACCGACCAGCGCGCCGAAGTCCTCCAGGAGCACCACCGGCAGCTCCGGGGCCTTGGCGCGGCGGATGAACTGCGACCAGCTCAGCTTCCCGCGCAGGAGGTTGGACTCCTTGATCGCCGTACGAAAGGAGATGCTCTCGGCGATGATCGCGAAGACCAGGACGCCGACCGGCCAGTACCAGTGCTCCAGTTCGTGGGGGTGCTTGATCTTCTCGTAGCCCTCGTAGATCGCGAACATGCCGCCGACCGAGAAGAGGACGATGGAGACGAGGAAGGCGTAGATATAGCGCTCGCGGCCGTAGCCGAAGGGGTGCTGCGGGGTGGCTTCGCGCTGGGCCTTCTTGCCGCCGAGGAGGAGCAGGCCCTGGTTGCCGGAGTCCGCGAGGGAGTGCACCGACTCGGCGAGCATCGAGGACGATCCGCTGAAGAGGAACGCCACGAACTTCGCCACCGCGATCGCGAGGTTGGCGCCCAGTGCCGCCACGATCGCCTTGGTGCCGCCTGAAGCACTCATGTGTTCCCGAAGTCCCTTCGTACGTGACGCGCAGCCGCCCGCCCCTGGCGTGCTCGGCCGCGCCTTGCGGTCGCCGTTCCGGCTTTGCCGGACCTTTGCGAGGGGCCATTGTTGCAGCCTCGGCTCCACCCGGGGGGCCGGGTCGGCAGGGCGGTTCCGGATCGGCGTCTCAGGCGACCACGGTGGCCCGGAAAAGCGTGCCGTCTCCGGACACTTCGGCGGCTTCGCCGGGGGTCACGAAGGCCGACTCGCCCGGGCCGAGGGCCAGTTCGCCGACCTGGACCCGGCCCGCCGTGCAGAGCAGGATCTGCGGCAGCGCGGTGGCGAGGTCGCGGGCGGCGCCGTCCTCGGACAGGACGAAGCGGGAGAGCCGGAACTCCTCGATGGGGGTCGCGTAGACCTCCTCGCCGTCCGGGCCGGCCTCCGGGCGCAGTACGCCCGCCTCGCCCGCCTGGAAGCGGACGATGCGCAGCAGCTCCGGGATGTCGATGTGCTTGGGGGTGAGGCCGCAGCGCAGCACGTTGTCCGAGTTGGCCATGATCTCGACGCCGAGGCCGTCCAGATAGGCGTGCGGGATCCCCGCCCCGAGGTAGAGGGCCTCCCCCGGCTGGAGGGTGACGTGGTTCAGCAGCATCCCCGCGAGGACCCCCGGGTCGCCGGGGTAGTGGTGGGCGAGGGTGGCGTACGGGGCGTAGTCGCCGCCGAGGCGTTCGGCCGCGGCGGCGGCCTCGGTGACGGTGGCGGCCATCTCCTCGCGGTCGGCGCCGAGCACGGCGGTGAGGACCTCGCGCAGCGCGGCCTCCTCCGGGTGGGCGCGCAGCAGGTCCACGTACGGCTTGAGGGAGTCGACGCCGAGGCCCGCGATCAGTTCGGCCGCGGCGGCGGGTTCGCGGAAGCCGCACAGTCCGTCGAAGGGGGTGAGCGCGCAGAGGAGTTCGGGCTTGTGGTTGGCGTCCTTGTAGTTGCGGTGCGGGGCGTCGAGCGGGACGCCCCGGCGCTCCTCCTCCGCGAAGCCCGCCCTGGCCTGGTCGAGATCGGGGTGGACCTGGAGGGAGAGCGGGGCGCCCGCCGCGAGGAGCTTCAGGAGGAAGGGCAGCCGGGGGCCGAACTTCGCGACCGCGGCCTCGCCGAGCAGGGCCTCGGGGGCGGCGTCGATGACCTCGTTGAGCGGTCCGGCCTCGGTGTGCGAGGGCGCCCCCGGGTGCGCGCCCATCCACATCTCGGCCTGCGGCTCGCCGCTCGGCTCCACGCCGAGCAGCTGCGGGAGGGCGGTGACCGAGCCCCAGGCGTAGGGCCGGACGGAGTTCGCGAGGCGGTACATGCGGGCTCTTTCTGCGGAGGGGCGCGGGGGGCGAATTCTGCGGGAGGGGGGTGTGGCGGCGGGGAGGGCTGGCCGGAAGCGCGGAGGGGCGGACGGGAGTGGACGGGGAGGAGGGCGGCTGAGGGCAGGGGGCGGGCTGCGGAGGTCGGGCGCGGGTCAGTGCGCCGTGGGCGCGGCGGTGGACGTCCTGCGCGCCGCGCCGGGCGCCTGGTGCGGGGCCGGGCAGATCCGGGGCGGCGGTGCCACGGACCGGTGCGGGGTGCCGTCGGTGGAGCGGCTGCCCGGTGGCGTCAAGATCAGACCCCGGAGGCGAGCGCCAGGTAAACGGCGGCGAAATCCGTGATGGCGATCAGCTCCGCGAGCCGTTCCAGTTCCCCGCCCTCGCCGGGCTCCAACTCGCTGAGGGCGGTGTCGTGGCCGAGCGCCAGCTCGCGCGCGGCGGGCGCGGCGCTGAGACCGCCGTTCAGCGCGTCGCGCAGCAGCACCACACGGGCGCGCATGGCCTGCGGTTCCTCGACCCGGTCGCGGAAGAAGTCGTCCGGGTCGCCGCCCGCGGCGAGCACCCCGGCGAGCAGGGCGCCGTGCGCGGGCAGCGCCTCGGGCAGCTCGGCGGCGAGCGCGGGGCGCCCGGCCAGCTCGGCGAGCGCCCCGGCGAAACGCCGCCCGGCCGGACCCGCGCACAGCCCCTCGGTCCAGATCAGCGGCAGCGAGTCGGCGAGTTCGGCGGCGAGCGTCTTGGCCGGGTTGTGGTACGTGGCGATGGCGGGGCCGCAGCGCTGCGCGATCTCGTCGAGCCGGTCGGCGACGCGGGCCAGCTCCTCGGCGGGCGCGCTGATCAGGCCCGTACGGTCCAGGAGCGCGAGCAGCGGCGTGAGCAGGGCCCACAGCGCGCCGGGCGCGGAGGCCGCCCCGACCTCTTCCTCCTCGTACGGGGCGGTCGCCATCGGCACGAAGAGTCCGTGCGCCGTCTCCACGGCCTCCCGCAGCGGGGAGTCCTGGGGCGCGACGGCGACCACGTTGCAGCCGCGGCGGTAGGCCTGGTCGGCGAGGACCGCGAGGCCCGGCTCGGAACCGTCCGGGGTGGCGAGCAGGAGGACGTCCACCGGGCCCGCCCAGCCGGGCAGCGTCCAGCGCAGGGCACCCGGGGCGGGGGCGACGCCGGTGGCGTGCAGCCGTGTCACGGGGCAGCCGACCCCGGCCAGCCTGCCGAGCAGGTCCCCCACGCAGATCGCGGCGGCGCCCGGGCCCGCGATCAGTACGGCACGCGGGCGCCCCTCGGGCTTCAGCTCGGTGACCCCGGCCTCGGCGGCGTGCCGTACGGCGGTACGCACCCGGGCGCCCGCCTCGGCCGCTCCGCGCAGCAGGCCGCGCCGGTCGGCACGCGCGAGCGCCTCGGGGTCCTCCAGCAGCGTTTCGTCCAGCATGGCGGGGCCTTTCCTGGGCCGTGGGTCGGGGCGGGCTGGAGTGGCGGGAGCCGGGTCCGGGGCCTCGGGCGGGGAGCAAGCCTCTACGACGGGGTCCCTGCGGCGGCTCGGGAGCTCGGGGAGGCCGTGCGGGCGCGCTCAGGCGGGGCGGCGCGCCTCGTCCACCAGCAGGACCGGGATGTCGTCGCGCACGGGGTAGGCGAGGCCGCATTCCTTGCTGGTGCAGACCAGTTCGCTGTCCCGCTCGTCGAGCGCGGAATGGCAGGCCGGACAGGCGAGGATCTCCAGGAGGCCGGCTTCCAGCGGCATGGGGTCGTCCCTTCAAAGGAGCAGCACTTGGGCCGCAGGACGCGGCCTGGCCAGGGTACCGCTGTGAGGGGTGGGGTGTGGGGGTGGCCCGGGAGGGGGTGGGGGGTGAGGAGCGGAGGGGACGGAGGCAGCGGCTGACGGCTGACGGCTGACGGCTGACGGCTGACGGCTGACGGCTGACAGATAACGGATGACGCATTTCACTATCTGTCATCCGTCATCTGCCACTTGATAGCCGGTGCCCGACTTTCAATGCCCGGCTTCCGGCAGCCTGGCCGCCGCCGGGTGGCGCGCCGAGTCCACTCCACTACCGCCGACTCCGAGGCAACCGCCCCACCACGCCACGCCACGCCCCGCTCGGCCCCGGCCCCGGCCCCGGCCCAATCCAACCCCCGCCCGAGCGGGGGGGGTCCCGCAGCCCACGACCGACCCCCGACCAGCCGCCCGGGCGCGTGCCTCAGCCCCTGACCAGAGCCAGCACCTCGTCCCGTACCTTCGCCGCCGTGGTCTCGTCGCGGGCCTCGACGTTGAGGCGCAGGAGCGGCTCGGTGTTGGAGGCGCGGAGGTTGAACCACCAGTCGGCGGCGGTGACAGTGAGGCCGTCGAGTTCGTCGAGGGTGACGTCGTCCCGGCTCTCGTACGCCGACTTCACGGCGGCGGCGCTGGCGGCCTGGTCCGTGACGGTGGAGTTGATCTCGCCGGAGCTGGCGTAGCGGTCGTACTGGGCGACCAGGGCGGACAGGGTCTGGTCCTGGGTGCCGAGTGCCGCGAGGACGTGCAGGGCGGCGAGCATGCCGGTGTCGGCGTTCCAGAAGTCGCGGAAGTAGTAGTGCGCGGAGTGCTCGCCGCCGAAGATCGCGCCGGTCTTCGCCATCTCGGCCTTGATGAAGGAGTGGCCGACCCGGGTGCGGACGGGGGTGCCGCCGTTCTCGCGTACCACTTCCGGGACGGACCAGGAGGTGATCAGGTTGTGGATGACGGTGCCGGTGCCGCCGTTCTTCGCCAGTTCGCGGGCGGCGACGAGCGCGGTCACGGCGGACGGGGAGACCGGGTCGCCGTTCTGGTCGACGACGAAGCAGCGGTCCGCGTCGCCGTCGAAGGCGAGGCCGAGGTCGGCGTTCTCCTCGCGCACCCGCTGCTGGAGGTCGACGATGTTCTTCGGGTCGAGCGGGTTGGCCTCGTGGTTCGGGAAGGTGCCGTCGAGCTCGAAGTACAGCGGTACGAGGTCGATCGGCAGGCCCTCGAACACGGTGGGCACCGTGTGGCCGCCCATGCCGTTGCCCGCGTCGACGACGACCTTGACCTTGTCCCCGGCCGCCTTGGCGCCGCTCGCCGGGGGCCTGATCCCGGTGAGGTCGACGAGCGAGCGCAGATGGGCCGCGTAGTCGCCGAGGGTGTCCCGCTGGGTGATGGTGCCCGTGGTGGCGGCGGGCGCGGGGGCTCCGCCGTCCTGCCAGCCCTCGACAAGCGCGCGGATCTCGGCGAGTCCGGTGTCCTGCCCGACCGGCGCGGCCCCGGCGCGGCACATCTTGATGCCGTTGTACTGGGCCGGGTTGTGCGAGGCGGTGAACATCGCGCCCGGCAGGTCGAGCGCCCCGGAGGCGTAGTACAGCTGGTCCGTGGAGCAGAGCCCGATCTCGGTGACGTCCGCGCCCCGGGCGGCGGCCCCCCGGGCGAAGGCGCGGGCGAGGCCGGGCGAGGAGGGCCGCATGTCGTGTCCGGTGACGATCGCCTCCGCGCCGGTCACCTGGACGAAGGCCGCGCCGAACAGCTCGGCCAGCGACTCGTCCCACTGGTCCGGGACCACCCCGCGTACGTCGTACGCCTTCACGAGCTGCGAAAGATCAGCAACAGCCACGGCCGAGCCCTTCTGGAGTTCCTGCGGTCCCTGCGGTCAGGGCAAAAGCTACCCGGTTCCGCTTCCCGGTCACTGTGACGTTGTCGGCAGCGCCGCTTGACGGTACTTCACCTGAGGTATCGGCAGATAACACCCCATGCAGGACGCCGGCAAAGCGGGCAACTCGGTACGTCGCGCCATGCGTTCACGAGTGCGTAAGCGGAAGGCCCGCAGAAGTACCCGGCCAGGAAACACGCCCGAGCGGTAAACGTATGCCTTCGGAAACGTACGCGGGGTCAGGAGTCCGGGGAGCGGAGTACGCGCAGGTGGCCGCGGCGGGCGACCTCCATCGGGTCGGCGGCGCGGGTCGGGTTACCGCCCGCCTCCGCGGCGCGCTCCTGGGGACGTGCCGCCTCGCGGACCGCGTTGGCGAGGGCTTCCAGATCGTCGCCGCTGGGGCGGCTCGGCCCCGAGGCCTCGGCGAGCCGGACGACCTCCCAGCCGCGGGGGGCGGTGAGGCGTTCCGAGTGCTCGGCGCAGAGGTCGTAGCAGTGCGGTTCGGCGTAGGTGGCGAGCGGGCCGAGGACCGCGGTCGAGTCGGCGTAGACGTACGTCAGCGTCGCTACGGCAGGACGGCCGCATGCGGTGCGCGAACAACGACGTACAGGGCTCACGACGTTGGACGGTACCGCACTCTTGAGCGGGCCGCGACGACTCTCCCCGAGGTCACCCCACCGTGTCGTACCCCGCGGGCGCGGCCCGGCGCCGGTCGGACACGCGGCGCTGAACTGGCGTGACGTGGTACGGGAGGCGGTGGGGGCGGCGGCCATCTGGCGCCGCTCGGGTCGGATGCCGGCGAAGAGCGGGCCGCGGGAGGGCCGGGACTGATATGCGATCGAGCCCGGGGAGGGGGGAGCGGCGGCTGGCAGCTGGTGACCGGTGACCAGCGGTCGGCAGCCGGTGGCCAGCGGCTGGCGGCTGGCGGCTGGCGGCTGGCGGCTGGCGGCTGGCGGCTGGCGGCTGGCGGCGGAGAGTGGCGGCAGGTGAACAGGCGAGGGATGGGGCGATGGGGGACCCGGGCGGTCGATGAGGAACCCGGGCGACGGATGGCAGGTGGCAGATGACGGATGACGGATATCACTATCTGTCATCCGTCATCTGTTACCTGTCACCTGTCATCCGCCACCTGCCGGTCATCACCCACCGCCCTCAGTCGACATCCGCGACCCCACCCCTCCCCGGGGATTACGCTTCGTCGGTGATGGACAACCCCGTACCGCCGCCCCCCACCGAGCCGCGGCCCCGTCGCCGTGACCGTCACGGCAGGGGCATGCGCGGCCCCGTCGCACCTCCTCAGGTGCCGCTCTCCGCGCCGCGCGCGCAGGTCTTCGCCGACCTCGTGCAGGATTCCGTCGAGCGTCTCGAGCGCCGGTGGCCGCAGTTGGCGGAGGTCGACTTCCTGGTGCTGGAGGTGCCGCGCCTGGACAGCGGCGCCGAGGACTGGGACGGGCAGTCGGTGCCGCTCGGCGGTATCTCCGCGGCCCGGGACGGGCGCCCCGGGCGGGTGGTCGTCTACCGGCGGCCGATCGAGATCCGTACCAAGAGCCGCGACGAGCGGGCCGAGCTGGTGCACGAGGTCGTCGTCGAGCAGGTGGCCGAGTTGCTCGGCCTCACGCCCGAGACCGTCGACCCCCGCTACGGCGAGGACTGACACCGGACCTCGGCCGGACACTGACACCGGGCCTCAGCCTGGCAGTGACGCCGGGGCCCCACACCTGACGTAGGGCAGGCCCCGCACCTGACGAAGGGCGGGCCCCGCACCCAGCGGGCCCCGCCCTCGCGGTCGGCTCACGTTCCCGACCAGATCAGTCAGACACGCCAGCGCCTGGCCTCGGAACGAGCCGGACCTCAGCACAGCCTCCGACTCAGCACCGTCACCGTCCCTGACTCAGCACCGTCGCCGACTCAGCACGGCCCCTGGCTCAGAACGGCCCCGTGACCGCGAACGTAGTACCCGGCGTGTACACGTTCACGAACATCGTCTTGTGGTCGGGGGCGAAGGTGACCCCCGCGAACTCGCCCCACTCCGGTTCCTCGGGGGTGCCGATGTTCTGGCGGCCGCGGGCCATCGGGTAGACCTCGCCCCTGCGGGTCAGGCCGAAGACGTGCTGGCCGCCCTCGCCGTCCTCGCAGACCATCAGACCGCCGGAGGGGGCCAGGCAGATGTTGTCCGGGGACTCGCCCGGGAGTTGGACGTCGGTGTCGGGGCCGAAGACGATGACCAGGGTGAGGGTGCGGCGGCTGGGGTCGTACCGCCAGACCTGGCCGTAGTGGTCCGCGGCCGAGCCCTCGTCGCTGTGGGCGAAGGACGAGACGAAGTAGACGCAACTGCCGCCCCAGTAGCAGCCCTCCAGCTTCTGGGCGTGCGTGATGCCGCCGGCGCCGAAGTCCTGGAAGCGGATGGGGGTGGAGGTGGCCAGCGGGTCGGGGACGTCGACCCACTCGATGTGCCGGAAGACGGTGCCGGTCTCCTGCACCGCGGAGAGATCCGGTACGCCGGGTACCCGCATCGCCTGGAGGGTGCCCCCGGCGCGCAGCGAGCCGAGGCCGCCCTGGGGTTTCTCGGGCAGGAAGCGGTAGAAGAGGCCGAAGGGCTTCTCGAAGGCGTCCTCGGTCTCGTAGACGATGCCGCGCCGCGGGTCGATGGCGATGGCCTCGTGCTGGAAGCGGCCCATCGCGGTGAGCGGGACGGCGCCGGAGCGGTGCGGGTCGACCGGGTCGACCTCGAAGATGAAGCCGTGGTCCTTGGTGTAGCCGTTGGTGCCGGCCTTGTCCTCGGTCTCCTCGCAGGTGAGCCAGGTGCCCCAAGGGGTGGGCCCGCCCGCGCAGTTGACCGCGGTACCGGCGATGCCGACGCGCTCGGTGCGGACCTCGCCGTGCCGGTCGAGGGTGAGCGCGGTACAGCCGCCCTTGCCCATCGGGTCGTACGTGAGGCCGTCGATCACCGGCACCGGGACCCGGCCGTCGGCGCGGTTCTCGTGGTTGCGCACCAGGTGGACCTGGCCGTGGCGGCCGGGCAGGGCGGTCATGCCGTCGCAGTTGCTGGGGACCGGGCCCTCGCCGGAGCGCAGGGGCTCGCCCTCGCGGGAGAGCACCTTGTAGCGGAAACCTTTGGGCAGGTCGAGGATGCCTGCGGGGTCGGGGACCAGGGGGCCGTAGCCGCCCTTGCCGGGTGAGTGGGCGGCGGCGGTACCGGCGAAGAGTTCACCGAGCGCGCCGGTGAAGGCGATTCCCGCGCCCACCGCACCGGTGCGGGCCAGGATCTGGCGCCGGGACGGGGCGGACGAGCTGGGGTGGGGCGTGGCCCCGGACGGTGCGGACATTGGGCGTACCTCCTGCTGGCGGACAGGAATCCGGACCCGCCCGTGTGTATCACGCGCTCCGTCCCACGGGAACCAGGTGCGTACCCCCGTCACGTGCGCAGCTCCGGCAACCCGGGCGCGGAGCCGACCGGTTTCCGCCGCACCGTCCCCCGGCGTCCCCCGTGTCCCCCGCAGAAGCCGCACCGTCCACCGCGGAAGCCGCGCGTCCTGATCTCCTCCGGTGCTCCGGTTGCCGCTCCGGCACCCGAGGCGATCAGCCCCGGACCTCAATCCCGTTCGGGCCGCGATCCCGCTCGGACCTCAATCCCTTTCGGACCTCAGTCCCGCTCGGGCCACAACCCCGCTCAGCCTCAACCCCGCTCGGCCCTCAGTCCCGTTCGGCGTCCTGCACCACCGACAGGTCCTCCTCCGCCTCGGGCACCGCGACGGTGCCGCCGTCGTCCGAGAGGGTCTGGATGGTGAACATCGGGATGCCGTCCTCGGGCGCCTCCAGGAGCCGGGAGGCGTGGACGGGGCCGCCGGAGAGGTGCTCCACGGTCAGGGCGTACGTCCCCTTCAGGCCCTGCGGTACGGGCGGGGCCACCGCGAGGGTGCTCCCGCTCTTGACGCGGTAGGTCTTGCTGACGGGGGTGCCGCCCCGGGTGCCCGCCGAGGCGGTGACCTTGACCCTGCCCGCGGCGCCGGGGGCGGTGAGGCTCAGCACGCTGCCCTTGGCATGGTTCTCGGCCACGCTCGCCCGGGCGCCGACCGAGGGGGCCGCGGGCAGGAAGGCGGACTCGCGCTTCTCGCCGTTGCCGCGCACCACGTGCAGGGCGGCGACCACCGGTACGGCCTTGTCGCCGGGGCTGAGCAGCAGCGATCCGGGCTGGCCGCGGGTCACGTCGCGCAGATCGGCGGTGGCGGTCATGCCCGCCTTCACATGCAGGGACTCGTGTCCCGCGGGGGTGATCGGGCCGCTGGGGGTGGCGAGTTTCAGCCGGAGGTCGGCGTCGTTCTCGCCGGGCGCGAAGACGACCAGGCGGGCCGAGGTGGCGTCCTTGGGGATGCCCGGCAGCACGAGGCTGCCCGCCGGGTCCCCGGCCGGGGCCAGCCAGTCGCCGCCGGTCTTCTCGTCGGCGCTGTGCACGGCGGCGGAGACCCGGCCGCTGCGGACCGCGACATGCGCGGTGACATCGGCCTCGGTCTTCTCGGTGAGCGTGGAGAGGAGCACGGACACGCTGGCGTGCGGGCGGACCTGGATGTCCTCGCCCACCTCGGACTTGAGGGCGCCGCCGGGTCCGTACAGCTCGACGTCGACCACGGCGGCGGAGTCGTCCGGGTTGGTGAGGTGGACGTAGTCGCTGCGGGAGCCCGCGGTGCTGACGCCGGGGAACCAGAAGTCGGTGTCGGGGGCGGAGCAGGCGAGGCCGGACAGGCCCCGGCCGGTGCCCACCGGCGTCTTGGTGGACTGCTGCACGGTCCAGCCCGGGGCGAGCCGCCCCTCGGCGGTGCCGATCAGCGCGGGTTCCGCACCGCCGGAGGCCGAGTGCCCGACCGGCTTCCCCGGCTCCTTGGCCTCGAACACCGGCTCGGCACCGGCCTCCTGGCCGCTGCCGCCCTTCCCGTCCTTGTCCCCCTTGCCCTTCTCGCTCTTGTCGCCCTTGCCGTCCTTCTTGCCCTTGCCGTCCTTCTTCTTGTCCGTCTCGCCCTCGGCGCCGTCCGTGGCGGCGGGCAGCAGGCTCGCCTCGCCCTCGCCGTCGGCGCCCTTCACCACGGGGGTGAAGGAGGTGTACGAGGTCTCGGCGAGGTCGGAGCCGCTGGGCGCCGGGCAGAGCAGGCTGCTGCGCTCGACGGGCAGCCGGGCCGCGGACTTCGCCTGCGCGCCGGAGTCCTCGGGCGCGGCGAGGGCGGCGACCCCGGTCAGCAGGAGCAGGGCGCCGGTGGCCGCGAGCAGCGGGACGGGTACGGGCAGGGGCAGGGTCTTGCGGTTCACTGCTGGCTCCCGTCGGGACGCTCGCTGTCGTGGTCGTGCGCGGGACGGCCGGTCCGCGGGTCAGGGCCCGGGTGACCGCCCTGCTCGGGCCCCTCGGCGGCGCCCTGCTCACCCTGCGCGGGATAGCCGGAGCCGTACCCGCCCTCGTAGCCGGTGCCGTACCCGGCGTAGGGGTCGTACTGCCCGCCCTGCTCCTGGTACTGCCCGCTCCCGTACGGGCCCTCCTGGTAGCCCGGGCTCTGCTGATAGTCCGGGCCGCCCTGGCCGCCGTACGTCTGCGGGCCCTCGTAGGCCTGGCCGCTCCCGTAGGACTGCCCGCCCTCGTAGGCCTGGCCGTCCTGGTACGTGCCCGGGTTCTCGTACGCCTGCTGCTCCTGGTACGCCTGCTGTCCCGGGTCCTGGTACGTCTGCTCGTAGGCACCGCCCTGGTACGGCGTCTGCGGGTACGGGCTCTCCTCGGCGTACGAGGTCCGGCCGTACGCGGTGTAGTCGGCGTAGGCGCCCTGGTCCGCCGGGTCCTGGGGCGACCGGCCCGGTTCGGCGGGGGGTTGCGCCCACTGCTCGTACCCCTGCTGCTGCGGGAGGTAGGGCTCGGCGGCCGGGGGCGTGGCCGTGGCCTGGTCCTCGGTGCCGGGCGGCGGGGTCCCCGGCGGGGCCGGGGGCGCGGCGGGGGGGGCGGCGGGGGGCGGGCGGGCGGGGTGAAACTCCTGCTCCGCGCCGGGGACTCTCCGCCGGGCTCGGCCGGGGCGGGCCCGGCGGACGGCGGGGCGGGAGCGGCCGGGTCCTGCGGGGCCGGCTGGCCCTCGGCGACCGCCTGGGCGCGGAGGCGGCGGGCCCGGCGGCCCTCGCCCGCGACGGCCTGGGCGGGGACCAGCGGCTCCTCGGGGAGGTCGTCGTCGACATGGCGGCGGCGGCCCGGCAGGGCCATCACGACCAGGACGAGGGCGAGGAAGCCCTGGGCGAAGAGCCAGGCGGTGTGCCCGACCGAGTCCTCGTACCCGAGGTCGAGGCGGCCGCCGCCGGAGGGGAGTGCGAAGCCCTGGGCCCAGCCGTCGAGGGTCACCTTGGTGAGCGGGCGGCCGTCGAGGGTGGCGGTCCAGCCCTCGTCGGCGGTGTCGGCGAGGCGCAGTACCCGGCCCTCGCTGCCCGCGGGCAGCTCGGTGTGCAGTTCGACGGGTCCGGCGGCGACCGGCAGCGGCTCGCCGGACTTCGGCACCACCACGGCGCGGGCGACCTGCCGGTCCACCCGCCACAGGGCGCTGCCGTCCTGCTGGCTGAGCCGGGTGAGGCCGGGGGTGGCGTCCAGGACGCGGCTCATCTCGCGCGGGGCGCCGTCGCGGACCAGGACGTAGCGCACGGCGAAGCCGCCGAGCTGGTCGGCCTGGTTGGCGCCGGAGCCCGCGACGAGGTTGGCGACGACCTTGTCGAGGCGGGTGTTGCGGTCGGCGGCCCCGGTGAGTTCGGCGTCGGCCATGCGGGCGCCGGAGCCGCGGATCAGGGTGTAGGAGACCTCGGCGGCGGAGTCGCTGCCGAGGATCAGGGTGCGGGGCTGGTCGGGGGTGCGGCTCTCCTCGGCGACGAAGGCCGGGACCTGGACGGGGTCGCGGCGCTCCAGCGGGCCGTCGGCGCCGTCGGCCATCCAGCCGAGGGCGGCCGACAGCGGGCCGAGGAAGGCGGCGAGGGCGATGAGCGCGGCCAGCGGCTGGCGCCAGCCGAAGCTCTGCTGCGCGACCCGGCCGCGGGCCTCCTCGGCGCCCAGGGCGGCGGCGCCGAGCAGGGCGATTCCGTAGACCAGGGTGGCCGGGCCCGCCCAGGCGGAGGAGTTGGACAGGGCGGCGAAGAGGAAGCCGGTGAGGGCGACGGTCCAGGCGACGCGGATCGCGAACTGCCTCTCGCGGCGCAGGAGCGCGGCGAGCGCGGCGAGGACGATGCCGGTCAGGACGAGCCCGCCGACGGTGCCGGGGCCGCCCGGGGAGGTGCCGAGCAGGTCGAGCACGGAGGCCGCGCCCTCGCCGTAGTCGAGTCCGGCCTCGCGGAAGAAGCCGAACGGCAGCAGGGAGAGCGACCAGGGGGCGAGCACGACCAGCGGGGCGCCGAGGGCGGCGAGCAACCGGAGCCCGTGGGCGCGCAGTTCACCGCGGCGCAGGGCGAGCAGGCCGAGCCCGAGGACCAGGGCCAGCGGCCAGACGATCGGGGTGAAGGCGGTGGCGGTGGTGAGCAGCAGGGCGTACGCCCAGGTGGCGCGCCAGCTGCCGCGGTCGCCGGTGGCCAGGCCCGCGGCGGCGATACCGGCCCGGGCGATCAGCGGCAGCAGGATGGCGAGGACCGCGGTGCCGATGCGGCCGCCCGCGAGCGCGCCGGTGGCGGCGGGCAGGAAGGCGTAGGCGACCGAGGCCCAGGCGCGCAGCAGCCGGGAGCCGACGAGCGGGCGGGAGGCGAAGTACGCGGAGAATCCGGCGAGCGGCACCGAGCAGACGAGCAGCACGGTGACGGCGAGGCCGGTGGAGCCGAAGAAGACCGTGGCGAGCAGGGCGACGAGGGCGAGGTAGGGCGGCGCCGACTGGGTGCCGCCGGTGCCGACCGGATGCCAGCCGTCGGTGTAGCGCGACCAGAGGTCCCAGGCGTCGGGGGGTGCGGGCAGCAGGGCGCCGCCCGCGAGCGCGCCGCTGCCGAGCAGCGAGCGGCAGGCGATGAGGGAGACGAAGAGCAGGACGAAGAAGAGCACCGGTCCCGGCCTGCGGGCGACCCGCTTGAGCCGGGCGAACTGCTCGATCTCCAGGAAGTCGGCGTCGTCCCCGCCGGGTCCGGACTCGACCGCGCCGCCGTGCCGGCCGGCGGTGAGGACCTCGGGCTCGGAGCGGCCGATGAGATTGCCCGCGACCTGTTCGACGGTGTGCCGCACGGTGGCGCCGGGCGGCGGGAACAGGGCGCGCAGTTCGCCCTTGTCGAGGACGGAGCCCTTGCGGCGGCGGCGCCCGGCGAGGATCCGCTCGGGCCGCAGCAGGGTGGTGCAGAGCCCGGCGATCTCGTCGAGGGCCTGCCCCGGCACCTTGCCGACCAGATAGGCGAGGGTGCGCACCACGGTGCCGACGACCAGGCGCAGCAGCACCCAGGGCAGCACGGCGGTACGGGAGTTGACGAGCAGGGTGTAGGCGGCGCCCGCCTTGTCGACGCGGTGCGGTCCGGTGCCCTGGCGGGCGAAGCGGCCCGTGCCCGTGCGGTCGGCGGCGGCGGTGCGGCCGACGCAGTCGACGGTGCGGCGCTCACGGGAGGCGGCCTCGGCGTGCCGGACGACGGCGTCGGGGGCGACGAGGACGCGGTGGCCCGCCTGGTGGGCGCGCCAGCACAGGTCGACGTCGTCGCGCATCAGGGGCAGCCTGCGGTCGAAGCCGCCGAGCTGCTCGTAGACGTCGCGCCGGATGAGCATGCCCGCGGTGGAGACGGAGAGCACGGGGCGTACGTGGTCGTGCTGGCCCTGGTCCTGTTCGCGGCGGTCGAGGCCGGTCCAGCGGCGGCCGCTGTGCGCGATGGAGGCGCCGACCTCCAGGAGCTGCCTGCGGTCGTACCAGCCGAGCAGCTTGGGGCCGACGATGGCGGTCTCCCGGCCGAGTTCGCGTTCGTTCTCCACGACGCGCAGGAGCTGGGCGAGGGCGTCGGGCTCGGGGGCGCAGTCGTCGTGCAGCAGCCAGAGCCACTGCTCCGGCTCCCCGTACGGGAGTTCGGGCATCTCGTAGGCCTCGTCGCGCCAGGTCCGGGTGACCGGGTCCCAGCCGCTGGGCCGCTTCAGATAGGGCAGGTCGTCGGGGGTGAGCACCCCGGCGGTGCGGGCCGCCTCGTCGACGGCGGCGCCGAAGCCGGTGCGCCGGGCGAGGTGCAGGACGCGGGCGTCGCCGAGGGCCTCGGCGAGCAGGCGCGCGGAGTCGTCGGCGCTGCCGGTGTCGGAGGCGATGGCGTTCTGCACCGGGCGCTGCTGGCCGAGGAGTCCGGCGAGCGCCTTGGGCAGCCAGCGGGCGCCGTCGTGCGAGACGAGGACGGCGGTGACCACGGCCGCCGGGAACTCGGGCGCGCTGGTGGCGTCGGAGAGCGGCCCGCGGGCGGGGTCGGGCCCCGCGGCGGTGACCGGATCGTGGTGGCCTGCCGAATGGCTGTGCACGGACATCGAGGTACGGGCCCCGGTTCGCTGGACTGCGGTGGACGCACCTGCCCGCGGGGGCGTGTGCGTCTCGGACGAGGGCCCACACTAACGGCTGCGCAACACCGCGGCCCGCCGCCTGTGGACAACTCGGAGGCGACGGGCCGTACATGGCGACGGGGCGGGTGGCGGCGGGCCGCCCGGGCGGGGCTCAGCCGAAGCGGAGCGCGCGGCACCGGGGCGTGGGAGCCGTCCACGGGCGCGGGGCGGGGATCAGACGGCGGCCTTCTTCAGGCGGCGGCGCTCGCGCTCGGAGAGTCCGCCCCAGATGCCGAAGCGCTCGTCGTTGGCGAGGGCGTATTCGAGGCACTCGGAGCGCACCTCGCAGGCGAGGCACACCTTTTTGGCCTCGCGGGTGGAGCCGCCCTTCTCCGGGAAGAAGGACTCGGGGTCGGTCTGCGCGCAGAGCGCGCGTTCCTGCCAGCCGAGTTCCTCCTCGGCCTCGTCGACCAGCAGTTCCTCAAACAGCTCGGTCATGTGCGCCCCTCGTCCGACTTTGCGTCCCCGCGATGCTGCCGTTGGCCCGTTTTCGGCCGAACGACACGTGTGAAATTACAAGTGTGTGACTCCGAGCGAGTCAAGCCGGGATCTGCTATTGAGCCCGTTATTCACTCTGCGGAACCAAGCTGACACAGAAAGTGTTCATATCGGCCTAAACCATGACACATCCCTGTGGCGGATTTTCGCGGTCCCCGACGCCCTGTGCCCGGTCCGGCGCCACACATTCGGCGCAGCCGCACACCGGGAGAAACGCTTCGGGGACCACACGCGTTCCGCATGCCGGGCCCCGCGGCCGCCCGGCCCGGGGGACGGGTGCCGACGGGGCGCCGGGCATGCCCGGTACAGCGCCGTCTCTCCTGGCCCGGGGCCGCACAAACCTTTCGCCTCCCACCGATACCGGATGGGGTGAAACATCTCGCACGAACCGGTGAGCAAGTTGACAGCGCGAGCATGAGCGGGTGTCCTTGTGGGCATGCTCGCGACTTCGGCCACCCTCCTGACCCGCACCGCCGGGTCCCCGGGTGCTGCCCGTACGCGCTGGAGCTGTTGCTGTCCCAGCTGTTGAGCCTTCCCGCTCCGGCTTCTCCCCGCCCTCCCCACCGGGCGGACCCCGCGCTCCGTCCCAGGGCGCCGCCCGTGACACTCCAGCATCCGCCGAGGACACCTCCCACGATGAACAGCGACAGCGACCTCCAGATCGCCGGCGACCTCCTCGAGGTCCTGCACCTCCTGCAGCCCCAGCGCGAACACCCCACCACCGTGGGCGAGTTCGTCGGGCTGGCCCGGGGGCTCGCCGCCGACCGCGCCCAGTGGGCCCCGCTGGTCCGCTACGACGCCACCACCCGCTGGTACCACCGGCTGCGCACCGGCCCCGGCTACGAGGTCTGGCTGCTCTCCTGGGTGCCCGGGCAGCGCAGCCGGCTCCACGACCACGGCCCCTCCAGCGGCGTACTGACCGTCCTGGAAGGGGAGTTGACCGAGCGCACCCCGCGCGGCGACCACCGTCTCGGCACCGGCGCGCAGCGCGTGTTCGCGCCGGGCTACGTCCACGAGGTGGTCAACGACTCCCTCGAAGGGGCGGTCAGCCTGCACGTCTACTTCCCGGGCCTGACCGAGATGCCGATGCGCTCCGGGGACGGCGGGGCGCTGGAACCGGCCGCCCAGGCGGCCCGGTGCGCGCAGCTCGCGGGCCCCGCCTGAGGCCGTCCGGCGACCCGTCCGCGCCGGGGCTGTCGGTGGGGCCTGACAGACTGCGGGCATGCGCATTGTGGTTCTGGCAGGCGGCATCGGCGGTGCCCGTTTCCTGCGTGGATTGAAGCAGGCGGCCCCGGACGCCGAGATCACCGTCATCGGCAACACCGGTGACGACATCCATCTCTTCGGCCTGAAGGTCTGTCCCGACCTCGACACGGTGATGTACACGCTGGGCGGCGGCATCAACGAGGAGCAGGGCTGGGGCCGCCGGGACGAGACCTTCCACCTCAAGGAGGAGCTCGCGGCCTACGGAGTGGGCCCCGAGTGGTTCGGGCTCGGCGACCGCGACTTCGCCACCCACATCGTGCGGACGCAGATGCTCGGCGCGGGCTTCCCGCTCAGCGCGGTCACCGAGGCGCTCTGCGACCGCTGGCAGCCCGGGGTGCGGCTGCTGCCGATGAGCGACGACCGGATCGAGACCCATGTCGCCGTCGAGGTCGACGGCGAGCAGCGCGCGGTGCACTTCCAGGAGTACTGGGTGCGGATGCGGGCCTCGGTGCCCGCGCTCGCGGTGGTGCCGGTCGGCGCGGAGCAGGCCGAGCCCGCGCCCGGGGTCCTGGAGGCGATCGCCGAGGCGGACATCGTGCTCTTCCCGCCGTCCAACCCGGTCGTCAGCATCGGCACCATCCTCGCCGTGCCGGGGATCCGCGAGGCGATCGCGGAGGCGGCCGTACCGGTCGTGGGCCTCTCGCCGATCGTCGGCGGCGCCCCGGTGCGCGGCATGGCCGACAAGGTGCTCGCGGCGGTCGGCGTCGAGGCCGACGCCGCGGCGGTCGCCGAGCACTACGGCTCGGGCCTGGTCGACGGCTGGCTGGTGGACACCGCCGACGCGGGCGTGGTGGAGCGGGTGGAGTCGGCCGGGATCCGCTGCCGGGCCGTCCCGCTGCTGATGACCGACGTGGACGCCGCCGCCCGGATGGCCGCCGAGGCGCTGAGACTGGCCGAGGAGGTCAGCGCGTGAACTCCTACCGGGTCTGGGCGCTGCCCGGGCTGCCCGAGGTCCGGCCCGGCGACGACCTGGCGAAGCTGATCGCCGCGACCGGCCCCGGCCTGGTCGACGGCGACCTCGTGCTGGTCACCTCGAAGATCGTCTCCAAGGCCGAGGGCCGGATCCTGGCCGCCGCCGACCGCGAGTCGGCCATCGACGCCGAGACGGTACGGGTGGTCGCCCGCCGCGGTGCGCTGCGCATCGTGGAGAACCGGCAGGGCCTGGTGATGGCCGCCGCCGGGATCGACGCCTCCAACACCCCCGAGGGCACCGTCCTGCTGCTGCCCGAGGACCCGGACGCCTCGGCCCGCGCGATCCGTACGGGACTGCGCGACACCCTCGGCGTCGAGGTCGGCGTGCTGCTCACCGACACCTTCGGCCGCCCCTGGCGCAACGGCCTCACCGATGTGGCGATCGGCGCCGCCGGGGTGCGCGTCCTGGACGATCTGCGCGGCGGCGAGGACGCCCACGGCAATCCGCTCTCCGCCACCGTGGTCGCCACCGCCGACGAACTCGCCGCGGCGGCCGACCTGGTGAAGGGCAAGGCCGCGGGCCTGCCGGTCGCCGTCATCCGCGGACTCGGCCATCTCGTCGAGGCGGACGAGGGGCCGGGGAGCGGGGCACCGGAGCCCGGGACACCGCGGACAGAGACGTCGGAGACGGCGGCACCGGGGACAGAGGCATCGGGCACGACGGCATCAGGGACGGCGACCTCCGGAACGGGCGCGGAGCGGGCGGCGGAAACGGGTGCGGAGGGGGCGGCAGGCCCGGCCGGTACGGAAGCCGCGGCACCGGGCCCCTCGGGCGCGCGGGCGCTGGTGCGCAGCGCGCGGGACGACATGTTCCGGCTCGGCACCTCGGAGGCGGTGCGGGAGGCGGTGACCGGGCGGCGCACGGTGCGGGAGTTCACCGCCGAGGAGGTGGACCCCGGGGCGGTGCGCCGGGCGGTGGCCGCCGCCGTGACCGCGCCCGCCCCGCACCACACCACCCCCTGGCGCTTCGTCCTCCTGGAGTCGGCGGCCTCGCGCACCCGGCTCCTGGACGCCATGCGGGAGGCCTGGATCGCCGATCTGCGCCGGGACGGCAAGAGCGAGGAGTCCGTCGCCCGCCGGGTGCGCCGCGGCGAGGTGCTGCGCCGGGCCCCGTATCTGGTGGTGCCCTGCCTGGTCATGGACGGCTCGCACCACTACGGGGACGCCCGGCGGGATGCCGCCGAGCGCGAGATGTTCGTGGTCGCCGCGGGCGCGGGCGTGCAGAACTTCCTGATCGCCCTCGCCGGTGAGCGGCTCGGCTCGGCCTGGGTCTCCTCGACGATGTTCTGCCGCGAGGTGGTACGCGAGGTCCTGCGGCTCCCGGACGACTGGGACCCGATGGGCGCCGTCGCCGTCGGCCACCCCGCGAGCGACCCGCCGCCGCGCCCCACCCGGGAGGCCGCCGACTTCCTCGCAGTGCGCTGACCCCGGGGCGCCCACCGGGTCGGGGCTCGCCACCGCCGCGTACGCTCCCCCACCGGGGCGCCGGAGCACCACCGCACGTACCACCACCGGGGCAGGCACCACCGCCACCGCGGCACCGCGCACCACCCGGGCGCCCCCGCCCGGCCGACCACCGACCACCGACCACCGACCCCAGCGTCCCGTCCCGAGGCGCGCCCGACCCGAGGAGCGGACCGAGCCCGTGGCTGGACGTTTCGCGCCCCGCGGCCCCCGGCAGGAGGGCGAGCACGGCACCCGGACGACGGTGCGCGGCGGGCGGGTTCCCGCTCCCGGGCCCGCGCCCGAGCGGGCGGCGCGTCCGGCGGCGCCGGTGCGGCGGCGCAGCTGGCTGCCGCCCGCGGAGCACGGGCCGCTCGACCTCGGCCTGGTGCTCGGGCCGCTGCGCCGGGGCCCCGTGGATCCGAGTTTCCGGGCCGGGCGGGACGGCACGGTGTGGCGGAGCTGTCTGACCCCCGAGGGGCCGGGCACCCTGCGGGTGGCCGCCGCCGGGGGACGGGCCGAGGCCGAGGCCTGGGGCCCGGGCGCCGACTGGCTGCTCGACCGGCTGCCCGGACTGCTCGGCGCCGAGGACGACCCGGCGGCCTTCGTGCCCCGGCACCGCCTCCTCGCGCACAGCAGGCACCGCCGCCCGGGGCTGCGGCTCACCCGTACCGGACTGGTCCTGGAGTCGCTGATCCCGTCCGTACTGGAGCAGAAGGTCACCACCGACGAGGCCTACCGGGCTTGGCGGTTGCTGGTGCGGCGATACGGGCAGCCCGCGCCGGGGCCCGCCGAGGGGATGCCGGATCTGTATGTGATGCCGGAGCCGCGGCGCTGGGCGCTGATCCCGTCCTGGGAGTGGCACCGGGCGGGCGTGGACGACAAGCGCGCCGGGAGCATCCTGCGGGCGGTCCGGGTGGCCCGGCGCCTCGAAGAGGCCGCGGGCATGGCGCCGGAGCAGGCGCGGGCCCGCCTCGAACTCGTCCCCGGGATCGGCCCGTGGACCTCCGCCGAGGTGGTCCAGCGCAGCCACGGCGCCCCGGACGAGGTCACCGTGGGCGATCTGCACCTGCCCGGCATCATCGGCTACGCGCTCGCCGGGAACCGGCACGCGGACGACGCCGAGATGCTGCGGCTCCTGGAGCCCTACGCGGGCCAGCGGCACCGGGCGGCGCGGCTGATCCTGCTCTCCGGGCACGCGCCCGCACGCCGGACGCCGAAGATGCGGCGTACCGACATCAGCAAGTGGTGAGCGGGCGCCGCCCGATCGGCGGCTGAGGAGCGGGCGGTACGCCCCGCTCCTCCTGGAGCCGCGGCCATCCCTCCCGCAGCCGCGGCCGTCCCACCGGTCCCCCGGGGGGGATCCGATGGGACCGAACCCCGGCCCCTCACTGGTCCGAGGAGAACCGCACCGTCCCGGCCGGGAGGACCGCGTCGCACCAGACGCGGGCGCCCGCGCGGAGTTCGTTGTCCTCGCCGACCCGGGCGCCGTCGCCGACCACCGCGCCGGCGAGGACGGTCCGGGCGCCGACGTGGGCGCCCTCGCCTATCAGGGAGTCGGTGACCACGGCGCCGGGGCCGACGACCGCGCCGTCCAGCACGGCGCTTCCGGAGACGCGGGCGCCGGGGCCCACCACCGCGCGCTCCCCGATGACGGTGCCGTCGGTCAGCTTGGCGTCCGGGGCGATCTCGGCGCCCGGCAGGACCAGCCGGTCGCCGCGGCGGCCGGGCAGCGCCGGGGAGGCGACCCGGCCGAGGACGAGGTCGGCGGAGCCGCGGACGAAGGCGCCCGGGGTGCCGAGGTCGAGCCAGTAGGTGGAGTCGACCATGCCCTGGAGGTGCGCACCGGCGGCGAGCAGTCCGGGGAAGGTCTCGCGTTCGACGGAGACCGGGCGGCCCGCGGGGATGGTGTCGAGGACCGAGCGCCGGAAGACGTAGGCGCCCGCGTTGATCTGGTCGGTGACGATCTCCTCGGGGGTCTCCGGCTTCTCCAGGAAGGCGGTGACCCGGCCGGTGGCGTCGGTGGGCACGAGCCCGAAGGCGCGCGGGTCGGGCACCCGGGTCAGATGCAGCGAGACATCGGCGCCGCTGGACTCGTGGACGCCGACCAGGGCGCGGATGTCCAGTCCGGTGAGGATGTCCCCGTTGAAGATCAGCACCGGGTCGCCGGGGGCCGAGCGCAGCCGGGAGGCGACATTGCGCAGGGCGCCGCCGGTGCCGAGGGGTTCGGCCTCGGTGACGTACTCCAGGTGCAGGCCGAGGGCCGAGCCGTCCCCGAAGTACGGCTCGAAGACCTCGGCGAGGTAGGAGGTGGCAAGCACGATGTGCTCGACGCCGGCCGCCTTGGCGCGGGCGAGCTGGTGCGCGAGGAAGGGCACGCCCGCCGCGGGGACCATCGGCTTGGGGGTGCGGACGGTGAGCGGGCGCAGGCGGGTGCCCTTGCCCCCGACCAGGAGGATCGCTTCTGTCACCTGTTGTCTCTGCTTCCTGCCCGGTCGGTCGGTGGTGCGGTGGAGCCTGCCCGGCGCTCACGCGCGCGCAGGCGGGACGGGCACGACGGCGCGGCGCGGTACGCCGCGGCCGCCCGGAGCTGCCCGGCACCGCCTGGCCGGTCAGTCTAGGCAGACCCGGGCACGGCTCCGCCCGGCGGCCTCCGGAGCGGGGCCGCCGGGCGGACCGGTGGCGGCGGCGGGCGCTCCCCCGCGGGGGAGCCGGGCCTCAGCGGGCCGCTCCGGCGGGGGCGGTCGGCTCGCCCGGAGCGGTCTCCGCACCGGTCCCGGTACCCGGCTCGGTCTCCTCGCCGGGCTCGCGCTGCTGCAGGGCGGCGGCGCCGGTGCGGATCTCGGGGAGCTTGTCGTAGAGCTTGGTGCCGGGGCACTCGGTGGTGAAGCCGTCGCGGTGGCCGGAGATCACCTTCATCGGCACGTTCTGGCCCTTGGGGTAGCGGTTGCCGCCGCCGGAGACCAGGTGGGTGGTGCCCGCCGGGTCGGCGCCGGTCAGGCCGAGCTTCCAGGCCGTGAGCTTCTTCAGGGCCTCGACCGCGGGGGCGGGCGGCTCGGTGCCGGTGAAGGTGCCGAGGACGGCGACCCCGGTGCTGTTCTCGTTGAAGCCGAGGGTGTGCGCGCCCATCACCGGCTTGGCGACGCCGCCCGCGCGGCCCTCGTAGACCTTTCCGCACTTGTCGACGAGGAAGTTGTAGCCGATGTCCCGCCAGCCCTCGCTCTCGACGTGGTAGCGGTAGATGCTGCGGATCATGGCGGGCGCGTCCGCGCAGCTGTAGTTGTTGCCGGAGGCGCTGTGGTGCACGAAGGCGGCCTTCACGGTGTCCGTGTAGAGGAACTCGGCCTCGCGGATGCTCTCGTCGGCGCCCCAGCCGCGGCGGGTGACGATCTCCGGCTGCGCGGCGGCGTACGGGAGCGGCTTGGCGCCCTGTTCGGCGCGGACCTCGGCGGCGCTCCGGGCGGGCAGTCGGGTGGCGCCGAGCGGGGCGAGCGGGCTGTTGGCCCGGCTCGCGGCCTTCTCGGCGGCGTCGCGGGCACCGGTGCCGCCCGGCGAGCCGCCGGGGTCGACGAGTTCGAGGTGGAGTCCGCCGGGGAGCACCGGCTGGCCGTTCTCGTCGGCGAAGGGCTCGTCGGCGGGGGCCTCGCCGCCGGGCCGCACCCGGACCTCGACGCCGTCGCTGGCGCCCACCCACAGCGGGGCGGTGCCGCCGCGCAGCCGCCGTCCGGTGCCGCGTTCGGCGCTGCCCGGGTCGGCGGCGTGCTCGTGGTTGTGGGTCTCGACGCCCTGCCAGGCGGACCAGCGGCCGGTGGCGGCGTCGCGGGTACGGACCTGGACCAGGCCGGGGAGTTCGGCGTCGGGGTCGTCCCAGACCACGCCGAGCAGCGAGAAGGGCTTCACCTCCCGCTTCGCCAGGCCCTGTTCGCCGGGGCCCTGGCTCAGGCCGCGGTCGCTGCCGAGCGGCACCAGGGGCAGGGACTGGGTGGCGCCGGGCGCCGCCTTCGGCGCGGCGGCGGGCGGGGCGGGGGCGGTCGGGGAGGCGGAGGCGGGGGCGGTCAGGACAAGGGGGGCCGCCAGGGCGGCGGCCGCACAGGAGACACCGATCGAGGAAGCAAGGAATCCACGCATGGGGACGATCCTGGGCATGAAGCAACAAAGCTGTCTATTGCGGAATTGACGCCTCGTCGGGTACGGGCACCCGGGCGCACCCCGGTCCGCCGCCCGGGCCCCGGCGCCGCCCGCGTACCCTTGCGCCCGTGACCGCCACCGACCGCACCCCTGCCGACCTGCTGCGATCCGCGCTCGCCGCGGACCCCGCGCGCCCCCTGGTGACCTTCTACGACGACGCCACCGGCGAACGCGTCGAACTTTCCGTCGCCACCTTCGCCAATTGGGTGGCGAAGACGGCCAATCTGCTCCAGGGCGACCTCGGCGCCGAACCGGGCGACCGGCTCGCGCTGCTGCTCCCGGCGCACTGGCAGAGCGCGGTGTGGCTGCTCGCCGCCTCCTCGGTCGGGGTGCTCGCCGATGTCGGCGGCGACCCGGCCGAGGCCGACCTCGTGGTCAGCGGGCCGGACACGCTCGGGGCCGCGCGCGCCTGCCGCGGGGAGCGGGTGGCCCTCGCGCTGCGCCCCCTCGGCGGGCGGTTCCCCGAGCCGCCCGAGGGCTTCGCGGACTACGCCCTGGAGGTGCCGGGGCAGGGCGACCGCTTCGCGCCCTTCGCGCCGGTGGACCCGGAGGAGCCGGCGCTGATCGTCGCGGGCGCCCGGTTCGCCGCCTCCGAGGTGGTGGACCGCGCCCGCGCCGACGCGCTCGGCCTCGGCCTGACCGGACCCGGCACCCGGCTGCTCTCCACCCGCGGCTACGACACCTGGGAGGGCCTGAGCGCCGGGCTGTACGCGCCGCTGGCCTCCGGCGCCTCGGTCGTGCTGTGCCGCCATGCCGAACAGGCCGCCGAGGACGTGCTCAGGGAGCGCATCGACACCGAGCGGGTCAGCGCCACGGCCCGCTGAGCCGGAGGCGCCGGACTCCGCCGGGATCCGCTGGGACCCGTCGGCCCCCGGGCCACCGCACCCGGCCGCACCCCGCCGCACCCCGGGCCCGCCGCCGCCCGCCCCGGCCGAGAGCCCGCTCCCGCCCCCGCTCCCGCCCCCTCCCCCGCTCACCCGACCGGCCGAGCTTTCCCCCTGACCGCGCGCCCCCTCGCCGGGCACGGTCCATGGTCGTACAGAGGCCAGAGGGTTGGCCGTACCGAGAGGCGTGGACCGGGCCTACCGAGGGAGGCGTCGGATGAACGGCTCCACCGGCGGTCCGGGTGACACCGGAGACGGCGAGCGGCACGAGCACGACGGGGCGGGCGGCACCGGCGGGGGTCCGACGGGGCCGGGCGGGTCCGAGGGCTTCGGCCCGGCGGACTCCTGGGCCGGGCGGCCGGGCCCCCGGGCGGGGCGCAAGGCCCCCTCCCCCTACGGCGCCGGGGCCACGCCCACCGGTCAGCGGGCGGTGCGGCGCAGGCGGTGGATCCGCCGGACCGCGATCGGCGGCGCCTTCCTGGTCCTGGTCGCGGGCGGCGCGGGCTGGGCGCTCTACGAGAAGCTGAACGGCAACATCACCGCCGACGAGGCCGCGGCCCGGGAGCTGGCCCGCTACGAGAAGGAGCGCCCCACCGCGCTGGTGCGCGGCGCCCAGAACATCCTGCTCATCGGCTCCGACTCGCGGGCGGGCCGGGCCAACGCCCGCTACGGCCGGGACAACGGCACCGAGCGCTCGGACACCACGATCCTGCTGCACCTCGCGGCGGACCGGCGCAGCGCCACCGCCATGTCGATACCCCGCGATCTGATGACCCAGGTCCCCGGCTGCCGCGGCCGGGACGGCAAGCAGAGCCGGCCGATGTTCGCGATGTTCAACTACGCCTTCCAGAAGGGCGGTTCGGCCTGCACCATCCGTACCGTCGAGAAGATGACGGACATCCGGATCGACCACCACATGGTGATCGACTTCGGCGGCTTCAAGAAGGTGGTCGACGCCGTCGACGGGGTCGAGGTCTGCCTGCCCAAGGCGATAGACGACGAGAAGGCCCATCTGCGGCTGGCCGCCGGGCGCCGCCAGCTCGACGGCGAACAGGCCCTCGGCTACGTCCGCGCCCGCAAGAGCCTCGGCAACGGCAGCGACACCGACCGCATGGACCGTCAGCAGCGCTTCCTCGGCGCCCTGGTGCACAAGGTGCAGAGCAACGACGTCCTGCTCAACCCGGGCAAGCTCTACCCGGTCCTGGACGCGGCGACCTCCTCGCTCACCACCGACCCGGGCCTCGCCAGCCTGCGCGACCTCTACCAGCTGGTGCGCGGGATGCGGAAGGTGCCGTCCGAGAAGGTGCAGTTCCTGACGGTGCCGCGGCGCTCGTACGTCTACGACGCCAACCGCGACCAGCTCGTCGAACCCCAGGCCGGGCGGCTGTTCTCCCGGCTGCGCCACGACCGGGACCTGGCAGTGAGCGAGCAGCGCCCGCGCGAGGAGGAGCCGCGCGAGCAGGCGGCCGAGAGCGGTTCCGGGCGCGCGGAGAAGCGGTCGGACGCACCCGAGGACCCCTCCTCCCCGGCACCGACATTCCGGGGCAACACGGCCGAGCAGGACGCCTGCTGAGGAGCCCCCGGCGGCCGCGCCGGCGGCGGCACCGACGGAAGTGTCGACTCCGCTCGGTAAAGGCCACCTCAAAGCCGCTGCGGCGACTCGTGAATTGGGGCAGATTGCCCGGTTGTATGGGCGTGGAATTTGTCACCGCCAGTCGCACCACGCTGAACTGGGCGGATAGTGTGACCCGATCCGGTGCTCCGGCCTCTGGTCGCGCACTGAGCAGCACCGAGTGACCTGGCGCCCGGGGGGAGGGCGCCGCGTGGCCCCGACGGAGGACACAGACAACCGTGGACGCGCAAGGCCGAGGGCGGGCGGACGACATCGACCCCGCGGACCAGTGGGTACTGAACCCGCACACCGGTGATTACGAACTGCGACTGGGTCCTTCCCCAGAGCAGTCGGGCGTCCCGAGTCCTCGCGGAACGGAGGGCCGGGCCGCCGGTCGCCGCGCCGCCCGGGCCGAACAGGCCGCCGGGCCGCCTTCGCGCGCCGCGCGGGAGGGCGCCGGTTCGCGCAGGCGCCGCGCCCCGCAGGAGGAGCAGCCCGCGCCCGCCGGGCGCCGCAAGCAGAAGCCGAAGAAGTCCCGGGCCAAGAAGGTGCTCCTGTGGAGCGTCGGCACCCTGGCCTTCGTGCTCTTCGCCGCCGCGGCCGCCGGATACCTGTACTACCAGCACCTGAACGACAACATCACCGCGATCCCGGACGACGGCGCGGGCACCGGCGGCTTCAGCAAGGACCGGGCCATCAACGTCCTGCTGATCGGCACCGACAAGCGCACCGGCAAGGGCAACGCGGGCTACGGCGACTCCGGCAGCGCGGGCCACGCGGACACCACGATCCTGCTGCACGTCTCCAAGGACCGCACCAACGCCACTGCGCTGAGCATCCCCCGGGACATGATCACCGACATCCCGGACTGCCCGACGACCCAGGAGGACGGCTCCACCAAGGTCATCCCGGGCTCCTCGGAGACCCGGTTCAACGAGAGCCTCGGCCAGTCGGGCCGCTCCCCGAGCTGCGCGATGCGCACCGCGACCGAGATCACCGGCCTGGAGATCGACCACTTCATGGTGGCCGACTTCAACGCCGTGAAGTCGCTCTCCAGCGCGGTCGGCGGCGTGGACATCTGCCTCGCCAAGGACATAGACGACCCGAAGTCGCATCTGAAGCTGGACAAGGGCAAGCACACCATCGCGGGCGAGGAGGCGCTGGCCTTCGTACGGACCCGGCACTCGGTCGGCTTCGGCGGCGACCTCAGCCGGATCGAGCTCCAGCAGCAGTTCCTCAGCTCGCTGATGCGCAAGCTGAAGTCGAACGACACCCTCACCAGCCCGACGAAGATGTTCAAGCTGGCCGAGGCGGGCACCAAGGCGCTCACCGTCGACTCCAAGATCAGCGACATCGGCAAGCTGCGCGACCTCGGCACCGAGATCGGCAAGGTCAACACCAAGAACCTCAGCTTCGCCACCACCCCGGTCGTGGACAACACCGACGGGGCCACGGTGCTGCTCAAGGAGTCCGCGGCCGAGCCGCTCTTCGAGATGATGCGCGCCGATGTCTCGCTGACCGAGGTGAAGAAGAAGGAGAAGGAGGAGAAGTCCAAGCAGGACGCCCTCCTCAAGGGGCCGAAGGCGAAGGCCTCCGAGGTCCGCGTCGACCTCTACAACGGCGGCGCCCCGGCGGGCTCCGCCTCCCAGACGCTGACCTGGCTGCAGAACCAGGAGGGCGTACTGAAGTCCAGTCAGCTCGGCAACGCCGACAAGCCGCTGGACAAGACGCTCCTGGAGTACGACCCGGACCAGGCCGATCAGGCGCGCAGGCTCGCCGAGATCATGGGCCTGCCGGGCTCGGCGCTGAAGCCGGGCAAGAGCGAGGAGAACGCGCAGGGGCTCCCGGCGATGAAGCTGACCCTGGGCAAGGACTTCAAGGGCGCGGGGGTTCCGCTCACTCCGCCGAAGAAGGCGCCGGACGACGTCCAGCGCGTGGAAGCGGACAAAACTGTGTGTGCCAAGTAACCCTCGGGGGCTCTCGTGCGTCTAACAGGCACACAAGGGCCCCGGCGGGGCTGCGGGGCGCAGAGGGGCGGGGACTGTGGGGCAGAGCAGCGTGCGTGGGGAGGAGACGCGAGAACGCGTCCGGCATGCCGGTGACCCGGACCGGGGCGGCGCCCCGGACGGCGGGGACCAGGCGGCCGAGGACGCCTCCCCCGCTGCCGCCGGGGGGCGCGGCGCGCTCCGGCGGCGCAGGCAGCGGGAGCGGCCGCGCCGCCGCTACCGAATACTCCGCTGGGTGGCGGCCTGCCTCGCGCTGCTCATCCTCGGTACGGCGGGGGCGGGTTACCTCTACTACCTGCACCTGAACGGCAACATCAAGAAGGACAAGCTCAACCTCGGCGACGACAGCGTCGCGGGCACCGCGCCGAACGCGGCCGGCCAGACCCCGATGAACATCCTGCTGATCGGTTCGGACGCCCGGGACACCAAGGCCAACCAGGACCTCGGCGGGGCCCGGGACACCTTCGGCGGGACCCCGCTCGCGGATGTGCAGATGCTGGTGCACCTCTCGGCGGACCGCAGCAATATGTCGGTCGTCAGCATGCCGCGCGACACCCTGCTCGAGATCCCCAAGTGCACGGACGGCGAGGGCAAGGTCTACCCGGCCTCCACCCGGCCGGTGATGACCAACGAGTCGCTGGGGCGCGGCGGTCCGGGCTGCACGGTGGCCACCTGGCAGAAGCTCACCAGGATCCGGATCGACCACTTCATGATGGTGGACTTCGCGGGCGTGGTCTCGATGGCCGACGCGATCGGCGGCGTCCCGGTCTGCGTGGACGCCAACATCCTCTCCCGGGACGGCGAGGGCCACGGCTCGGGCCTGAAGCTGGAGAAGGGCACCCACCCGGTCAAGGGCGAGCAGGCCCTGCAGTGGCTGCGCACCCGCTACGGCTTCGAGGACGGCACCGACATCGGCCGGGCCAAGGCCCAGCACATGTACATGAACTCCATGGCACGCGAGCTGCGCGAGAACGCCACCCTCGGCAACCCGGGCAAGCTGCGGGGCCTCGCCGAGCAGGCCACCAGCGCGCTGACCGTGGACGAGGGCCTGGACACGGTCAAGAAGCTGTACGACCTCAGCAACGAGTTCAAGCGGGTGCCGCCGAGCCGGATCACCATGACGACGATGCCCTGGCAGCAGGCCGTCTCGGACCACAACCGGGTGGAGCCCAAGCCCGAGGACGCCGAGCAGCTCTTCCGCCTGGTGCGCGAGGACATCGCCCTGGACGGCAAGGACAAGCGGAAGTCCGCGGCCGAGAAGGAGAAGGCGGAGCAGGAGCAGGCCGCGAAGGAGCCGGAGTCCACCGACCCGGCCGCGCCGGACGCGCAGATCGCCGTGCGGGTGCAGAACGGCACCGGCACCGCGACCCGGGCCGCCGCCTCCGGCCGGGCCACCCAGGTCGGCGGGCTGCTCGCGGCCGAGGGCTTCACCGCCGCGGCGGCCGACGGCTCCGCGGTGCCCGGCGTGGAGCGGACCGTGCTGCGCTACCCGAGCGCCGAACTGGAGGGCGACGCCCGGCGGGTGGCGAAGAAGCTCGGCATCCCGGCCGACGCGGTGGAGCGCTCCACCGCGGTCTCCGGGGTGACCCTGGTGGTCGGCGCCGACTGGCGCGAGGGCGACCGCTACCAGGCGCCCGAGGGCCGCGCCGACGGCAAGGGCGGCGGCGCGGACGACGACAGGACGCCCGAGTCGGCCGACGCCCTCAACGGCTCCGACAAGGACGCCTGTATGCACGTCGACCCCAACTTCACCTGGAGCTGAGCGAGTTGGCGGTCTGAAGGGATCGGTGAGGGGCGGGCGACCGGGTCGCCCGCCCCTCGTCCGTGCGAGGTCCGGTCAGCGTTCCCCGCCCGGGGCGGGCCAGCTCGCGCAGTCCTCCCAGGTGGTGTCCCAGCCCTCGTTGCCGCCGCCGTCGGTGAGGGTGAAGGTGCCGGAGCCCTCGGGGAAGGGGCAGTTCCAGATGCCCGCGGCGCCGAGCCCGCTCGCCGTGACCTTGCTGAACTTCACCTCGCCGGGCGTCTCCGCCTGCACGGCGACGGTGCCGGCCCGCTCGATGACGGCCCCGTCCACGGTGACGTTCCTGACCTCCTTGCCGGTGCCGCCGCCGGAGACGAACTCGAAGACCCCGTACGGGCTGTCGGTGGCCGTCGTCCCGGTGATGTTGACGGTGGCCTCGATGGCGCTGTCGTAGGAGTCCACCCGCAGCGCGCCCATCGGGTGCTGCCAGTTGGGGTTCATCGCGCCGGTGCGCACCAGGGTGTTGCCGGAGACCGTGAGCGTTCCGGCGAGCGGGAAGAAGGGGTCCATGAACTTCTGGTTGGAGAGCGCGATGCCGCTGCCGAGGGCGTTGGTGTCGAGGACGAGGTTGTCCTTGACGGTGATGTCCCGGCCGCCGTAGATCGCGATGCCGTTGGCGAGGTTGGGCTGCGAGACGGTGTTGTTCTCGAAGCTGCTGTCGCTGTTGGTGGTGTTGAGCGACCACATCGCCAGGGCGTCGTCGCCGGTGTTGCGCAGGAAGTTGTTCCGTACGGTGACGTTCTTGGCGGTGCCGTTGAGGTTGAGGCCGTCCGCGGTCATGTCGAGGATGCGGTTGTCCTCGACCACGAGGCCGTCGTTGGTGCCCGTCAGCCACAGGCCGACCTTGAGGTGCTGGAGCCACATCCCGGAGACCGAGGACCCGGCGCCCAGCGAGCCGTTGACGAAGTTGTCCGGGCTGCTGTCGACCCGCTCGGTGACCTCGCCGAGCACCGCGAAGTCCTTGAGGTGGACCTTGCCCGCGGAGCTGGACTGGTCGAGGAAGCGGGAGCTGTGCACCACCGAGTGCCAGGCGCCCGCGCCCTGGAGGGTGACGTCCTCGACGCCGCTCAGCGCCGAGGTGAGCTTGAAGTCGCCCGCCGGGATCCACACGGTGCCGCCCCGGGCCGCCGCGATGGCCTCCCGGAAGGCCTGGGTGGAGTCCTGCTCGCCGCTCGGGTCGGCGCCCTTGTCGAGCACCGAGACGGCTCCGGCGGGCGCCTCGGCCGCCGGGGCGACCTGCTCGAAGTCGGCGACGTCCACGGTGGTCTCGCCGGTGGCGACCAGCTTGACCTTGTCGCCCGCGGCGAGGTCCCGGCCGAGCAGCAGCCGGGCGTTGTCGAAGAGGTGGTGGGTCTTGGCGCCCGCGATCCAGGGCGTGTCGACATAGGAGTACTTGCTGGTCAGGGCGAGGCTGCGGTCGAGCTTCTCGCCGTTGGCGTAGACCTCCAGGGCGGAGGTCTGCCCGTCCGGGAGGCTGTACGCCACGTTGACCGCGTTGGCCGCGGCGCTCAGCGTGAACTCCACGCCCTGGCCCGCGGCGAGCTTCACCGCCTGCCTGCCGGAGGCCTCGGAGGCGAGCGTGCCCTGGGTGTAGTCGGGCCCGACCGCGCTGCCCTCGCTCGCGGCGCTCTCCGCCTCCTGCGAGACGAAGGGGAGGTCGGCCCCCGCGGTGCCCGCCTCGTAGGGGGAGGCGGCGGGCCGGTCCTCGGGGGCGGGTGCGGCGGTGGCGGCCGGGCCGAGCAGCGCGGCGGAGGCCGTCACCCCGGCGGCCACCAGGGCGGCGAGGGCGGCGGTACGGGTGCGGCGGGAGCGCCGGGAGACTCTCGGGGACGGGGCGGTCAGGGGCGCGTCGTCGACGGACATGTGGGGGTTCCCTTCTCGGTGGGGTGGAGCCGTGGGGTGGAGAGGTACGGGGGTGGAGCGGGCGTGCGGGTGGAGAGCTGGTCGTACCGGGGGGCGGCGCTCAGTCCTGGCGGTCCGGCCATTCGCCGCAGTACGTCTCGGGCAGCTTCTCGTTCCAGCCGGAGTTGCCCTCGCCCTCGGTGAGGGCGAACTGGCTGCCCAGGCAGCTGTAGACGGGTTCGGTGAAGCCGAGGTCGCGCGCGGTGACCCGGGTGAAGGAGGCCGCGCCGGGGTCGTTCAGCTGGAGGGCGAAGGTGCCGGTCTTCTCGATGGAGACGTCCTCGAAGGAGACGCCCTTGGTGGTGCCGGAGACGAACTGCACCGCCGCGTAGGAACTGTCCAGGATCTCGGTGTCGCGGACCTCGACGGACGCCTGGTCGATCGGGCTGTTGCGGGCGTCGAACCAGAGCGCCCCGATCGGGAACGGCCAGCCGTAGTCCGTGTTGCCCGCCCGCAGCAGGGTGTTGCGGGCGAGGGTGAAGGTGCCCCGCACATCCGTGCCCTGGCCGGGGCTCACCCCCGGGTAGCGGTTGCCGACGTGCAGTCCGCCGCCGTTGGTGAGGTTCTCACCGAGCACGCTGTCGGTGACGGAGAGGTCCGTGCCGCCGTAGAGGGCGACCGCGTTGGCGAGGATCGGCAGCACCACGGTGTTGCCGCGGAAGCTGTTGCGGGTGTTGGCCTCGGTGTCCGCCCACATGGCGAGGCCGTCGTCGCCGGTGTTGCGGACGAAGGTGTTCTCCACCGAGGAATTCGTCACCCCCCAGTGGAAGTTGACGCCGTCCGCGGTCTGGTCGAGGATCCGGCTGTTCTTCAGGGTGAAGCGGTCCATCGGGCCGTCCATCCAGGCGCCGACCTTGGTGTGCTGGATCCAGAGGTTGTCGGCCGTCGACTCGCTCAGGGCGCCGCCGATGCCGTTCACCTGGTCCTCGTCCACCCGCTCGGTGATCTCGCCGAGGATCGCGAAGTCCTTCAGGGTGACCCCGGTGCTGGGGCCGCCCGCCTCGTGCGGCCGGATCTCGCCCTGGTAGCCGCCGCCCGCCGCGTACTTGCCGTAGATCCCGGCGGCCCGCCGCGGGTCGCTGCCGCTGCGGCCGGTCAGCTCGCTGTACCAGGGCCCGGCGCCGCGCAGCGTCACCCGGTCCACCACCACATGGTCGGTGAGGGTGAAGCGGCCCTCGGGGATGTAGACCTCCTTGCCCTGGGCGGCGCCCGCGTCCACCGCCTCCTGGAAGGCGGCCGTGGAGTCCCGCGCGCCGCTCGGGTCGGCGCCGAAGTCGGTCACCGAGAGGGCGCCCGCGGGCTGCTGGACCGGCGCGGCGACCTTCTCGAAGTCCGCGAGGTCGACGACCGCCCAGGGGGTGCGCTCGGTGGACGGCAGGGTGAGGCGCACCTTGGTGCCCGCCGCCAGGGTCCGGCCGAAGCGCAGCCGCTGCTCGTCGTAGAAGTGGTGCGGCTGGTCGCCCGGGGTGTTGGTGAAGGGGTAACTGCCGTAGAACCAGCCGTACTTGGAGGTGAGGTCCAGCTCACCGAGGCTCTCGCCGTCCGCGCTCAGGGCGACCGGCGCGGTGATCCCGGTGCCCGCCGCGTTGTCGGGCAGCGCGGTGCGCACCGAGACCGCGTTCGCCTCGGCGGTCAGCGTGAACTCGACGTACTCCCCCGCCGCGTCGAGCCGCACGGCGCTGCGCCCCGAGGCCTCCGAGGGCAGCGTGGTGTACGTACGGTCCGGGCCGATCACCTCGCCGCTGGTGGCCGCGGACTCGGCCTCCAGCTCGGTGAAGGGCACGCTCGCCCCGCGGCCCTCGACGGCGAAGGGGGACAGCGCCGCGGGTGCGGCGGGCGGCGGCTCCGCGGCACGGCCGGGCGGGGCGGCGGCGAGGGTGGCGACGCTCGCCAGGCAGGCGAGCACGGCCGCCGTCAACCGGGCGCGCGGCAGGCGGAGTGGGGCTCTTCGGGGCATGACACTCGTCCCTTTCTGGGGGGAGGGGGCCCGAGGGTGGGCGGGCCGAAGCGGGGCGGTGCTGAGGTGAGGGATCGTCAAGAGCGGTACGGGTACGTGCGTGTGAGGGGCCGTCAGGTACGCAGCCAGGCCGCCGTGTCGGGCGGCAGGTGCCCCGCGTCGTCCAGGGGACCGCTGGTGAGCAGCAGTTCCCGGTGGGCGGGCAGCGGGACGGCGGCGGCGGAGAGGTTGACCAGGCAGCTCAGCTCCTCGCCGCGGGTGAAGGCGAGCACCTCGGGCGGGGCGGGCAGCCAGCGCAGCGGGGTGCCGGTGAAGCCGGGGTGGCTCCTGCGCAGTGCGAGGGCGGCCCGGTAGAGGCTCAACATCGAGTCGGGATCGGCGAGTTGGCGGTCGGCGGCGAAGCGGCTCCAGCCGGGGGGCTGCGGCAGCCAGGGCTCGACGGTGGAGCCGAAGCCCGCGTACGGTTCGGCGGCCGCCCAGGGCAGCGGCACCCGGCAGCCGTCGCGGCCCGGGTCGCGCCCGCCGGAGCGCTCGTGCATCGGGTCCTGGATCAGCTCCCGGGGTATCTCCGCCTCTACCAGGCCGAGTTCCTCACCCTGGTAGAGGTAGACCGAGCCGGGCAGGGCGAGCGAGAGCAGGGCGGCGGCGCGGGCCCGGCGGGTGCCGAGCACCGGGTCGCTGGGGACCCCGAAGGCCTTGCGGGCGAAGTCGAAGCCGGTGTCCTCGCGGCCGTAGCGGGTGACCGTGCGGGTGACGTCGTGGTTGCAGAGCACCCAGGTCGCCGGGGCGCCGACCGGGGCGTGCTCGGCGAGGGTCTCGTCGACCGCGGTACGCAGCCGCCCGGCGTCCCAAGGGCAGCTCAGGAAGGCGAAGTTGAAGGCGGTGTGCAGTTCGTCGGGGCGCAGGTAGCGGGCGAAGCGCTCGGAGTCGGGCAGCCAGACCTCGCCGACGAAGACGCCGCCGTACTCCTCGGCCAGCGCCCGCCAGGAGCGGTAGATCTCGTGGAGTTCGTCCCGGTCGATATACGGGTGCGGGCCCTGGTGCCCTGCCATGTCCGGCAGTTCGGGGTCCTTGGCGAGCAGGGCCGCGGAGTCGATGCGCACCCCGGCCACGCCCCGCTCGAACCAGAACCGCAGGATCTCCTCGTGCTCCCTGCGCACCGCCGGGTGCGCCCAGTTGAGGTCGGGCTGCTCGGGGGCGAAGAGGTGCAGATACCACTGGCCGTCCGCGAGCCGGGTCCAGGCGGGGCCGCCGAACTCGCTCTGCCAGTCGTTGGGCGGCAGTTGGCCCTCCGGTCCGCGGCCGGGCCGGAAGTGGAACAGCTCCCGCTCCGGGCTGCCGGGTCCGGCGGCGAGCGCGGCACGGAACCAACTGTGCTGCGCCGAGACGTGGTTGGGCACCACGTCGACCAGCACCCGGATCCCGGCGGTGCGGGCCTCGGCGATGAGCTTCTCGGCGTCGGCGAGGGTGCCGAAGGCGGGGTCGACGGTGCGGTAGTCGGCGACGTCGTAGCCGCCGTCCGCCATCGGGGAGCGGTACCAGGGGGTGAACCACAGGGCGTCCACGCCGAGTTCGGCGAGGTACGGGAGCCGGGAGCGCACCCCCGTCAGGTCGCCGGTGCCGTCGCCGTCGCCGTCGGCGAAGCTGCGTACGTACACCTGGTAGAGGACGGCCGTACGCCACCAGTCGCCGTCGGCAAGCGGGCTGCCTTCCATGCGGGGTCTCCTTCGCGGCAGGCGGGGGCACCGGCAGGGCTGCCGGTGCGCGGGAGGGGGTGCGGAGTGCGGGAGCGGTGAACTGCTGTGCTGTGCGCCGGACTTGAGGCCCCGGCGGGGCTCAGCCCTTGGTGCTGCCGGCGCTGATACCGGCGATGATGTGGCGCTGGAAGACCAGGAAGAGCAGCACCATCGGGATGCTGGTGACGACCATCGCGCCGATGAGCACGGTCAGCGGGACGTTCTGGGAGAGCTGCACCAGGGCCACGCTGACCGGCTGCTTCCCGGTGTCGGAGAAGACCATCAGCGGCCAGAGGAAGTCCTGCCAGACCGCGACCAGGGCGAAGATCGAGACCACCCCGAGCACCGGCCGGGACATCGGCAGCACGATCGAGACGAGGGTGCGGAGCCGCCCCGCGCCGTCGATCCGGGCGGCTTCGAGCACCTCCTGCGGGATCCGGTCGAAGAACCGCTTGAGCAGGTAGAGGTTGAAAGCGTTGGCGACCGCCGGGAGCCAGATCGCCGCGGGGTCGTTGAGCAGGTTGAGGTGGAGCAGCGGCAGGTCGGCGACGGTGAGGTACTTCGGGACGACCAGGGCCTGCGCCGGGACCATCAGCGTGGCCAGGATCCCGCCGAGGATCACCTTGCCGAAGGCGGGGCGCAGTTGGGAGAGCGCGTAGGCGGCGGCCGTGCAGAAGACCAGTTGCAGCAGCCAGGCGCCGGCGGCCTGGACCAGGGTGTTCTTGAGGTGGGTGGGCAGGTCCATCAGGTCCCAGGCGTCGGTGTAGCCGGCCAGGCTCCAGGACTCGGGGACCACCGTCGGCGGAGTGCGGGCCAGCTCCTCCGGCGCCTTCATCGCGCCGGTCACCATCCAGTACACCGGGAAGAGGAAGGCGAGCGCGAAGAGCAGGACGACGGCGCCGAAGACCGTCCAGTACAGGACCTTGCCGCGGGGGCGGGCGAGGGTCAGCGGGGAGATCAGGGTGCGGGGTGCGGCGGGTGGCGGGGTGCGGTTCACGGCCGGGCGCTCCTGTCGGTCTGCGGTGCGGGTGCGGCTCAGTCCTCGGTGCGGGTGAGCCGCAGATAGAGGGCGGAGAAGGCGCCGAGGGCGAGCAGCAGCAGGACGCTGAGCGCGCAGGCCCCGCCGAAGTCGTTGTAGAGGAAGGCGTATTTGTAGATCAGGTAGAGCACGGTGACCGTGGAGTTCTCCGGGCCGCCGCCGGTGATGACGAAGGGCTCGGTGAACACCTGCATCGTCGCGATGATCTGAAGGAGCATCAGCATCAGGAGGATGAACCGGGTCTGCGGGACCGTGACGTACCGCACGCGCTGGAGGAGGTTCGCGCCGTCGAGTTCGGCGGCCTCGTACAGCTCGCCCGGGATGGACTGGAGGGCGGCGAGGTAGATCAGGACGGTGCCGCCCATGTTGGCCCACGTCGCCACGATGACGAGGGAGATGAGGGCGGTGTCCGCGCCGTTGGACCAGTTCGAGGTCGGCAGGTGCAGCAGCCGCAGGCTCTCGTTGGCGAGCCCGGCGCCCGGATCGTAGAACCACTTCCACAGCAGGGCGCTGACCACCGGCGGGATCATCACCGGCAGATAGACCACGATCCGGAAGAAGGCCCGGGCGTGCCGGAGTTCGTTGAGGACGAGGGCCATCAGGAAGGGCACCGCGAAGCCGAGGAGCAGGGCGAGGGCGGTGAAGACGGCGGTGTTGCGCCAGGCGGCGGCGAACTCCGGGTCGCCGAAGACGCGGGTGAAGTTGGCGGTGCCCACCCACTCGGGGTCCGAGCCGGGGGTGTACTTCTGGAAGGCGATGACCAGCGAGCGGATCGCCGGGTACCAGGAGAACAGGGCGAAGCAGAGCACTCCGCCGAGCAGGAAGCCGTGGGCCGCGGCCTGGTCGGCGAGCCGCCGGCGCCAGGGGCGGACCGGGGCGCGGTCCCGGGGCGGGAGCTTGAGCGGTGGCGGCGCGGCGGGGGCGGGCGCCGCGCCCCGGGAGGCGGTGCGCACGGCGCTCAGCCCCGGGCCAGGATGCCGTCGATCTTGCGCGCGGCGTCCTTCAGGAGGCGGTCGATGTCGGCGTCCTCCTTGGTGAGGACGGCGGAGACGGCGCCGTCGAGGACCGCGTAGATCTGCTGGCCGTGCGGCGGTTCGAGCCGGGCGCGCAGCGTGCGGCCGCCCTCGGTGAAGGCGCGGTAGTTGG
Organism: Streptomyces sp. SCSIO ZS0520; assembly: GCF_025643355.1. Lineage (NCBI taxonomy): Bacteria > Bacillati > Actinomycetota > Actinomycetes > Kitasatosporales > Streptomycetaceae > Streptomyces > Streptomyces sp. SCSIO ZS0520. The sequence goes on from NZ_CP092644.1 coordinate 2,929,986, forward strand.
CGACCGGGACATTGGCGTGCTTCTTCTTCAGCGCCTGGTCCTCGGCGTCGGTGGCGCCGGTGAACAGGCGCGGCTCGGGCAGCCCGACCGGGGACTTGTCCCGCGCGAGGCGGGCGTAGTTGTTGACGTAGCCGTTGCCCGGGGTGAGGAAGGTCCACTCCAGCCACTTCAGCCCGGCCCTGATCTGCGCGGGGCTGGCCTTCTTGCTGAACATGTAGCCGTCGCCCCCGATGAGGGTGCCCTGGCCGCCGGGCATCGGCGCGAAGGCGAGGTCCTGGTAGTCGCCGCCCGCCTCCTTGACGATGCGCGGGACGTTGTCGGGGGCGGCGAGGTACATCCCGAGCTTGCCCGAACCCATCATCTGCAGCGTGTCGTTGATGACCAGGAGCTGGCGGGACCCCATGGAGTCGTCCTTCCAGCGCATGTCCTTGAGGTTCTGCAGCACCGCCCGGCCCGCGGGCGAGTCGACCCGGGACTTCTTCCCGTCGGCGCTGACCACCTCGCCGCCTCGCGAGTACATCTCGGCGGTGAAGTGCCAGCCGCCCTGGTTCTGGGCGCTGTAGTCGGCGTAGCCCACGGTGCCGCCGCCGAGCCCGGCGATCTTCTTCGCGGCGGCGCGGACCTCGGCCCAGGTGGCCGGGGGGCGGTCCGGGTCCAGGCCCGCCTTCTCGAACAGGCCGCGGTGGTAGAGCAGGCCCATCGAGTAGTTGGTGCGCGGGATCCCGTAGACCTTGCCGTCCACGGTGTACGCCGCGCGCAGCGGCTCGGCGATGGCCTGGTAGCCCTTCAACTCCTTGACGTACGGGGTGAGATCGGCGGCCTGGCCGATGTCGACGACATGCCGGGTGTCGGTGAAGTACGTGTAGAAGACGTCCTCCATCTGCCCGCCCGCGAGCTTGGCGTCGAAGGTCTTCGGGTCCTGGCAGGGGAAGGCGTCGTGGGCGGTGATGTCGATGTCCGGGTGCTGCTTCTCGAAGGCCGCGAGGTCCTCGCCGAAGCGCCGGTGGTCGATCTTCGCGCTGGCCTGCGGGCGGCAGTTGACCGTGAGGTGGACCTTGCCGTCGGCCGCCCCGCCGCCGGAGTCGGAGCAGGCGGCGAGGCCGGAGAGCGCGAGCGCGGTGGCCACGAGGCTGACACGGGTACGGCGGGCACGGCCAGAGCGGGCACTTCTCATCGGGACCCCTCCAGGGCAGGAGCGCGGGAAGCCCACAGCGCGGCGCTGTGAGGCGGCCCACACTCAACCACCGCGGCCAGAACTCCGCAATATCTCGCGCGAGTTCTGTAAAAAATCGACAGCGCTCAGCAGGCGCCGGAGTCCCCCCGCCGACCCGCCTCGGGCCGCGGCTGCCCGGTGGAGCCGCGCACCACCAGCTCGGGCTCGAAGAGCAGCTCCTCCAGGGGCACCGCACCGCCCTGGATCTGCGCGCAGAGCAGGTCGACGGCGGCCCGGCCCATGGCCTCGATGGGCTGGCGGACCGTGGTCAGCGGCGGCGCCGTGCAGTTCATGAACGCCGAGTCGTCGTAGCCCACCACCGAGACCTCCCCCGGCACCGCGAGCCCGCGGCGCCGCGCGGCCCGTACCGCCCCGAGCGCGAGCGGGTCGCTGGCGCAGACGATGCCGGTGACCCCGCGCTCCAGGAGCCGGCCCGCCGCGGCCTGCCCGCCCTCCAGCGAGAACATCGCCCGCACCACGTGCTCCTCGGGCAGTTCGCCGCCCGCGGCCGCGGCCAGCGCGCGGGCGGTGGCGAGCTTGCGCTGCGAGGGCTGGTGGTCGTCCGGGCCCAGGATCAGGCCGATCCGGCGGTGCCCGAGCGAGGTCAGATGCCGCCAGGCCTGCTCGACGGCGACCGCGTCGTCGCAGGAGACGCAGGGGAAGCCGAGCCGCTCGATGGCCGCGTTGATCAGCACCACCGGGATGTTGCGCTCGGCCAGCCGCCGGTAGTGCGCGTGCGGGGCCTCGGCCTGGGCGTAGAGCCCGCCCGCGAAGACCACCCCGGAGACCTGCTGCTGGAGCAGGAGTTCGACGTAGTCCGCCTCGGAGACGCCGCCCTTGGTCTGGGTGCAGAGCACCGGGGTGAGCCCCTGCTGGGCCAGCGCGCCGCCGATGACCTCGGCGAAGGCGGGGAAGATCGGGTTCTGCAGCTCGGGCAGGACCAGGCCGACCAGGCGGGCGCGTTCGCCGCGCAGCTGGGTGGGGCGCTCGTAGCCGAGCACGTCCAGGGCGCTCAGCACGGACTGGCGGGTGGCCTCGGAGACCCCCGGCTTGCCGTTGAGGACCCGGCTCACCGTGGCCTCGCTGACTCCGACCTTCTGGGCCACCTGAGCAAGTCGTCGCGTCATGCGCGCAAGAATAGCGCAAGATTTGCGGTGTACTTGCGGCCTCGATGTCCGCTCAGCGGCCGGTCCGCCCAGGCGAATTCCTGAATTTTTCTCGCGTCTCGGATCGCCGCCGGGCGCCCACCCGCCCGCTCCCGGCTGCCTTCACGTCCTCGGCGCCACCTGCGCACGCCGTGTTCAAGCGTCCGCGGTCACGGTAAGTGCCCACGCCACGCGGTCACTTCCGCACGTCAGGAGCCCGGCGTCGGCAGTCTTGACGTGTCCGTGACGCAACGCAACTCTGGGGCCTGCCGTACGGGCCCACCCCCCACCCGGTCCACGGCCCTGCGGCATGCCCCCCACACCAGAGCCACGGAGGCCTCAGTGATCTCACGCAGACTGTTCCTCGCCGGAGCCGCCGGCACCGCGGGAGCGGCCGCCCTCCTCGGCGTGCCGAACCTCTCCGCCGCCGCGACCCGCGCCCGGTCGGCAGCCCCCGAGACCTGCGAACTCGCCCTGCAGAACACCTCCTTGCCCGGCGAGGTCAACGCCTATGTCACCGGCCGCGACCTGGCCACCGACGCCTGGGTGGTGCTCAAGGCGGACGGCAGCGTCTACCGCCTGGAGGAGCCGGGCGCGCCCAACACCCCGCTGCCCGACGACTGCGCCATCCCGGTCCCGGCGGCGGGCAGCGAGCCGAAGGTGATCACGCTGCCGCAGATGCACGGCGCCCGGGTCTACTTCGTGCGCGACGACAAGCTGGACTTCTTCGTCAACCCGGGGCCCTCCCTGGTCGAACCGTCCTTCGCCGCACCCGAGGACCCCAACTACGGCCGCACCTGGTCGTTCTGCGAGTTCACCTTCAACACCGAGCAGCTGTACTCCAACATCAGCTATGTCGACCTGGTCACCGCGCTGCCCATCGGACTGCACCTGGAGGGCGACGGCGACCACGAGGTGGCACCGCTCCCGGACGGCGCGGTCGACAAGATCGCCGCCGGGGTGCGGGACCAGGCGGCCAAGGACGGCCAGCCCTGGGACCAGCTCGTCATCGAGGGCGACGGCAAGGTGCTGCGGGTGGTCTCGCCGCAGAGCATCATGGCGCCCTGGTACGACCAGCCCGACAAGATGCCCTTCCGGGACGTCTGGAACGAGTACATCGACAAGGTCTGGGAGAAGTACGGCGCGGAGGACCTCAAGATCGACCTCCAGGGCGGCCGGGGCGTCTTCACCGGCCGGGTCAGCGGCGACGTGCTCACCTTCGACGGCGGCCACGAGTTCATCAAGCCCGTGTCCAAGGACATCTTCAGCTGCAACCACGGCCCGTTCACCAACAACCCCGACGACTCCGACGAGAAGAAGGGCCTGCTCGCCCGCCTCGCCGCCGGATTCAACCGCAGCACCCTGCTCACCCACCCCGACCAGCCGGGCGGCGGCTCCGACGACTACTACCAGGACCCCATCACCAACCACTGGTCCCGCGTGGTGCACGCCAACTCGCCGATCGGCTACGCCTTCCCGTACGACGACGTCCGCCCCGACGGCGAACCCGACGTCTCCGGCGCCGCCTTCGACGGCAACCCGCGGCGCTTCACCGTACGGGTCGGCTCCTGAGGCCCGGCGCCCGATGAGGAGCGGCGCGGTGCGCACGGTCCGGCCGGTCCGGGCGGTGTGACAACGTTGCCCTCGACAACGATGCCGGTGGGGCGGGTTCGGGCCCGCCCCACCGGCATCGGCGCACCCGGCATCGGCGCACCCGGCATCGGCGCACCCGGCACCGGTGCGCGGTGACCGCGGGCCGGGAGCCCGTACGTACCCCCGTGCGGGCGTCCCGGACGCGGCAGGCGGGCCTCAGGCCTCGCTGAGCACGGCCGGACGGCGGCTCGCGATGACCTTCTTCGCCAGTGAGCGCGGGCTGGTGAGGAAGCCCCAGCCCCAGGACATGTGCATGGTCGCGAGGGCGAGCGGGATCCGCAGCCGCGCCTTCAGGGGCAGTCCGCGCCCGGCGGGCACCGAGCCCGCGGTGATCGCCGCGAGGTAGCCGCCCGGCACGAGCAGCGCCCAGGGGGTGAGCACGGCCCCGGCGACCAGGCCCGCCGCGATCGCGCAGACGGCGACCGGCGGGGCGAGGTAGCGCAGGTTGATCGAGCCCTCGTGGTACCGGGCGACGACATGGCGCCAGCGCCCGTAGTCCTTGTACTGCTTGGCGAGCGCGCGCACCGAGGGCCGCGGCCGGTAGGAGACCCGCAGCTCGGGCGAGAACCAGATCAGGCCCCCGGCCTCGCGGATGCGGAAGTTCAGCTCCCAGTCCTGGGCGCGGATGAACTCGACGTTGTAGCCGCCCTGCTGCTCCAGCGCCTCGCGCCGGAAGACACCGAGGTAGACGGTCTCGGCGGGTCCGGCCGCGCCGCCGGTGTGGAAGGCGGCGTTGCCCACGCCGATCTTGGAGGTCATCGCGGCGGCGACCGCGTGCTCCCAGTCGTTCTCGCCCTCGGCGTGCATCAGGCCGCCGACGTTCTGCGCGCCGGTCTCCGCGAGGAGCCGTACCGCGGTGGCGATGTAGTCGGGCGAGAGCATGCCGTGGCCGTCGACCCGCACCACGACCGGGTGCCGGGAGGCCTTGATGGCGGCGTTCAGGGCGGCGGGCGTACGGCCCGTCGGATTGGGCACGGTGTGCACCCGCGGGTCCTCGCGGACCAGCTCGGCGGCGATCTCGTCGGTACGGTCCGCGGAGGGGCCGAGCGCGATCACCACCTCCATCTCGCCCGCGTACTGCTGGGCGAGGATCGCCTGGACGGCGCCGCGCAGGTGCCGCTCCTCGTTGAGCACGGGCATGATCACGGAAACGGCGGGGTGCGGCACACCGGCCTGGGGGGCTTGGGCTTCCATCTCGTCTTTCGTGCCGTGGTCCGGGGGCCCGGGGATCTCTGCGAGAACCGTGCGGACTGCTGGGCTGTACGGGGTGCGCGGCCCCTCCGGGAGCGGGCGGGACCACTGCATCGGACGTCACGTTACCGCTTACGGGGGACAGCAGCGCGCGCCGTACGGCGGAATGCGCCGGGCAGCATTTCGTATCGGCCTACTGTGTCCCGCAGCGTCCCCCGGCCGTACAAGATCACCTTCCCGAGCCGCGTCCCGGCCCGCCCCGGGACCGCAAGGAACCGCGGAGGTCCCGCCCTCGTGCCCAGCCCGCCCCGCTCCCCCGCCCCGCCGCCGCGAAGGCCGCGGCCGGCCCCGCAGCGCAGGCCCGCGGCGCCCCGGCGCAGACCGGGCCCGCGCTGGCGGATGCGGGTGGTGACCGGCTGCTCGGTGGCGGTGCTCGCGGTGGCCGGGATCGGGCACGCCCTGCTCACCGGCGTCGGCGCGGAGATCGACCGGGTGGACCCCTTCCGCGACATGAAGAACCGGCCCGAGTCCGGGCACGGCACCAACATCCTCCTGGTCGGCACCGACGGCCGCGAGAAGATCTCCAAGGCGGAGCGCGAGAAGTACAAGCTCGGCGGCGCCCCCTGCCACTGCACCGACACCGTGATGATCGTCCACCTCTCCGCCGACCGGCACCGCGCCAGCGTGGTCAGCCTGCCCCGGGACTCGTACGCGATGATGCCCCCGCACCTGGACCGCACCACGAAGAAGCGGCACAAGGCGCACCCGGTGAAGCTCAACGCGGCCTACGCGGAGGGCGGTCCGGGGCTGACCGTGCGCACCGTCGAGCACATGACCAAGCTGAAGATCGACCACTATCTGGAAGTCGACTTCACCAGCTTCATGAAGACGGTCGACGTGGTCGGCGGCGTCGAGGTCTGCACCAGCAGGCCGCTCAAGGACCGCTACTCCGGACTGGACCTCCCCGCGGGCACCCATGAACTGGGCGGCGGCCAGGCCCTGCAGTACGTCCGCGCCCGGCACATCGAGGCCGACTCCGACCTCGGCCGGATGCAGCGCCAGCAGCGGTTCATGGCCGCCCTGGTCCAGCGGGCCACCTCCTCCGGCATCCTCCTGAACCCGGTGAAGTTCCGCGAGGTGACGGGCGCCGTGCTCGGCTCGGTCCGCGCCGACAAGGGCTTCGGCTCCGCGGAGCTGCTCGCCCTCGGCCGCGCCATGCGCACCTTCTCGCCCCGCTCCTCGGAGTTCCAGACCGTCCCGATCGGCACCGTCGGCTACGCGGTGCCCGGCGTCGGCTCCACCGTGAAATGGGACCCGGCGAAGTCCGCGCGGCTCTTCACGGCGCTGCGCGAGGACCGGCCGATCACCTCGCCCCGGGTCGGGCCGAAGAAGACGGTGGTCCCGGTCGACCCGCGCACCATCCGCGTCCAGGTGGAGAACGGCACCGGCACCCCCGGCCTCGGCAAGCGCGTGGACGGCGCCCTGCGCGCCACCGGCTTCCGCACCACCGGCGCCCCCCGCGACGCGAAGCAGCGGGACGCCGCGCGGACCACCGTGCTCTACGACCCCCGGTGGGACCGCTCCGCGAAGTCCCTGGCCACCGCGCTGCCGGGCTCCCGGCTGCACGCGGTGAAGAAGCAGGGGCCCACCCTGAAGGTGCTCGCGGGCAAGGACTTCGAGAAGGTCCGCCAGGTACGCGCCGAGAAGCCCCGCGACGACGGCTCGGCGGCGGTACGCGGCGACGAGGTGGAGTGCGGCTGACGAGCCGCGGGGCGGGCGGGCCCGGCCGGGGGGCGGACCGGCGGCCCGAAAGAGGATCGACAAGGAAAGAAAGGGACAGAAGGACGGAAGGCCCCGGCCCCGCTACCCCTCGTCGATGCCCTCGGCCGCGCGCCGCTCGCGCAGCTCCATGATCGCGCGGCGCCGGGCGAGGCGGTGGGTGCGCCGGATCTGCGCCTCCTGGTAGCGCCGCTTGTCCCGCTCGCTCTCCGGCAGCACCGGCGGTACGGCCCGCGGCTTGCCGTCCGCGTCGACCGCCGCGAACACCAGATAGGCGCTGCCCACCTGCTGCGGCGGCGAGGACTCGTTCCACCGCTCGGCGAGCACCCGCACCCCGACCTCCATCGAGGTACGGCCCGTCCAGTTGATCTGCGCCTTCACATGGACCAGGTCGCCGACCCGCACCGGCTCCAGGAAGGCCATCTCGTCCATGGAGGCGGTGACGGCGGGCCCGCCGGAGTGCCGCCCGGCGACCGCGCCCGCCGCGTCGTCCACGAGTTTCATGATCACGCCGCCGTGCACCGTGCCCAGGAGGTTGGTGTCGGCCTGCGTCATGATGTGGCTCAGCGTGGTGCGGGAAGCGGCGGTGGGCTTGCCCGGAATACCGGCATCCGGGCCGGGAGCCTGGTCTGTCATAGCCCCCACCTTATGCCGGGCCCCCTTTGCATCAGCTCTGCAACAGCCTCGCCCCAAGTCTCCACCCGGCCTGTGAGCCTCCGGCCGCCGTCCCGCAGACTGAGCCCATGAACAACTGGCCCGAGGGGTGGAGCGACGAGGACGGCGCGCCGCAGCAGCAGCGCCGCTACGGCCGCGGCAGTGCGGGCGCGCAGCCCGAGCGCGCCCGCGTCATGCGCCATGTGCAGCGCGGCGACGCGCCGCCGGGCGCCCCGGCCGCGCCCCCGAACTCCTCGGTTCCGCGCCAGCCCGCCTACGGACCCGAGGACCACGCCGGTGCCCCCTCTTACGAGAACGAGCAGGACCCGGGGGCCGCGTACGACAGCGGCTACAACACCGGCCAGGTCTACGAGTCCCGCGGCGGCCGCCGCGGGCCCGGGGCGGACGGCGACGGCCAGGGTCCCGGCGGCCCCGGCGGACCGGCCGGGCAGCGCCCGCCGAAGCCGCCGGTGAACTGGAAGCGCCGGATAGGCTTCACCGCGCTCACGCTGGCAGTGGTCCTGCTGGTGACGAGCGTGGCGACGTACTTCTGGGCGGACTCCAAGCTCAAGCGCGAGGTCGACCTCTCGCACGTGATCGAGCGCCCCGAGGCCGGCAAGGGCACCAACTACCTGATCGTCGGCTCCGACAGCCGCGAGGGCATGTCCGATGAGCAGAAGAAGGAGCTGCACACCGGCTCCGCCGACGGCAAGCGCACCGACTCGATGATGATCCTGCACGTCGGCGACAACGGGAACACCATGGTCTCCCTGCCGCGTGACTCGAACGTGCGGGTCCCGTCCTTCCGCGGCACCTCCGGGAAGATGTACCCCGACACCGGCCGCGAGGCCAAGCTCACCGACACCTACAGCGTGGACGGCGCCGAACTGCTCGTGCGCATCGTGGAGTTCAACACCGGACTGCGCATCGACCACTACGCCGAGATCGGCTTCGCGGGCTTCGCGAACATCGTGGACGCGGTCGGCGGTGTCGAGATGGACCTCGGCAAGGGCTTCAAGGACAAGTACTCCGGCGCCGACTTCGGCCCCGGCAAGCAGACCCTCGACGGCCAGCAGGCCCTCGCCTTCGTCCGCACCCGGCACGCCTTCACCAGCGACCTGGACCGCACCAAGAACCAGCAGAAGTTCCTCTCGGCCCTCGCCAGCCAGACGGCCACCCCGACGACGGTGATGAACCCGTTCAAGCTGTACCCCGTGATGGGCGCCGGCCTGGACTCCCTCATCGTCGACAAGGACATGAGCCTGTGGGACCTCAGCTCGATGTTCTGGGCCATGAAGGGCGTCACCGGCGGCGACGGCACGTCCATGAACATGCCCATCAGCGGCTCCAAGGGCGCCAACCTGGTCTGGGACGAGGCCAAGAAGAAGCAACTGGTCGAGCAGCTGAAGAACGACGAGAAGGTCACGGTCACGGGGAACTGAGGGGGCGGGGACCGGGTCCACGGGCGGAACCCGAGCAGGTGCAGGCGGTCGCGGGTACCTGGCGTGCCGCCCAGCGGCCGGCCCTCGGCGTGGCCCGTCTCTACCGGGGCGAACGGGTGCCAGGTGGCCTGCGCTGATGTTTGGTGGCCTGGTAGGCGGCCACGGATTTCCGAGAGGAGCGCCAGACTCCATCGGCTCCCTGCACTGCGCTGAGACGGCCCCGTTGTGCTGCCTGGCGCAGAGCCGCGAGCGAGTGGTCCTCGTCCACGAGAGCGGCGAGCGGGACCAGCCGGGCAGGTCCCGCGATGTTGGGGACGATGAAGCGGTTGAGGTTGTCCTCCATGGCTCGGGCGATGAGCTCACCGAGCGCACCGCAGTCGCCCCCGTCAGCACCCCGGAGCGCCGCGAGATACAGGTCCCGCTGGCGCTTGGAGATGATGATCGGCGGATACCCGAGCCGTACGAGCACCAGGTTCATGACCAGGCGCCCGGTCCGGCCGTTCCCGTCCAGGAACGGATGGATCTGCTCGAACTCGTTGTGGATACCGGCGAGTTCTTCGGGCAGCGGCCTGCCGAGGCTCCCTCCGCGGCCGATTCGCTCGCCGAGCAGGCAGACATCGGTGACCCACGCCTCGGTCCGTGCCGGTACCAGGTTCCAGGGCGGCGGGGTCATCCCTTCCGTGAAGGCGGCGATGTCGTGCTCACGGAAGGAACCGGGCCCTTCCCGGTCTCCCGCGTCAGGAGGCGGCGCCACATCCCAAACCGGAGTCATCGAGACATGGTGGAGGTGACGGATCTCGGCGAGGGTGAGGAGACGGCCGTCATGCCAGGCGTCCGGTTCGAGTGCCTGCCCGTAGACCCATCGCGCGGCAGCCGCGTACCCCTGCACCTCGTTGTACTCGCTGAGAGGTTTGGCTCCTACCGCCCGGCCCTCGTCGAGTAGCGTCTGGACCTCGCGCAGCACGAGGGTGTTGCCCTCCAGCGCAGTCGAATGGTGCGCCTCCTGGTGCCAGATGTCGTCCCAGATCTCCCTGGCCTCACGAGGGCTGGGCAGGCCGCCGAACCGCTCGTTCAGTTCCGCCAGCGCCGCGTCCAGGCGGCGGTACACCGTGTGCCGACTCGGTCGCCCACGTCCCGCCACCACTCACTCCCAAAGTTGATACATGAACCCCAAGGCGAATTGAACTTATCAAGTACCGGCGGGCTCGCATTCCCGGAAAATCGGGGTCACCCATCCTTTCGGCCATCCTGGAAACACGAAGGGCGCCCCGGCTCCCGGGACGCCCTTCTGGTGCGTGAGGTGTGGTCGGGGTCTACGGCAGGTTGCGGGCCATGACGATGCGCTGGACCTGGTTGGTGCCTTCGTAGATCTGGGTGATCTTGGCGTCGCGCATCATGCGTTCGACGGGGTAGTCGCGGGTGTAGCCGTAGCCGCCGAGGAGTTGGACGGCGTCGACGGTGACGTCCATGGCGATGTCGGAGGCGAAGCACTTGGCGGCGGCGCCGTGGAAGGTGAGGTCGCGGTCCTCGCGTTCGGACTTGGCGGCGGCGGAGTAGGTGAGCTGGCGGGCGGCTTCGAGTTTCATGGCCATGTCGGCGAGCATGAACTGCACGCCCTGGAAGTCGCCGATGGGCTTGCCGAACTGCTTGCGTTCGGTGACGTACTGCTTGGCGTAGTCCAGGGCGCCCTGGGCGATGCCGAGGGCCTGGGCGGCGATGGTGACGCGGGTGTGGTCCAGGGTGCGCATGGCGGTGGCGAAGCCGGTGCCCTCGGCGCCGATCATGCGGGAGGCGGGGATGCGGACGTTGTCGAGGTAGACCTCGCGGGTGGGTGAGCCCTTGATGCCGAGTTTCTTCTCCGGGGCGCCGAAGGAGACCCCCTCGTCGCCCTTCTCGACGACGAAGGCGGAGATGCCCTTGGAGCGCTGGGCGGGGTCGGTGACGGCCATGACGGTGTAGTACTCGGAGACGCCGGCGTTGGTGATCCAGCGCTTGACGCCGTTGAGGACCCAGTGGTCGCCGTCGCGTACGGCGCGGGTCTTCATCCCGGCGGCGTCGGAGCCTGCTTCGGGTTCGGACAGGCAGTAGGAGAACATGCCGTCGCCGCGGGCCAGGGCGCCGAGGTAGGTGTGCTTGAGTTCCTCGCTGCCGGACAGGACGACGGGCATGGAGCCGAGTTTGTTGACGGCGGGGATGAGGGAGGAGGAGCCGCAGACGCGGGCGACTTCCTCGATGACCAGGACGGTGGCCAGGGCGTCGGCTCCGGCGCCGCCGTAGGTCTCGGGGACGTGGACGGCGTGCAGGTCGGCGCCGAGCAGCGCGTCCAGCGCTTCCTGGGGGAAGCGGCCCTCCTCGTCCACCTGCGCGGCGAACGGCGCGATCTTCGCCTCGGCGAGCGCGCGCACCGTCTCCCGGAGCATCTCGTGCTCCTCCGACGGCCGGTACAGATCAAAAGCTGCGTTGCCCGCCAAGGCTCTCACTCTCCATGTCGCAAAAATGCCAGTTACCGTCAAGTAACCCAATTTTACGGCTCCGCTCTCCCGGGCGGTACGTGAGGTTGCCGACAGCGCGGAAACACAGCCTCCGGGCTCCGGACTATGCTCTGGGCGCGCGCTCGACCGCGTACGAAACGGCGTACCGGACGGGTACCGGAACCGCCCCTCGACGGAGCACTGGAGTAACCGCATGGCCCTCAAGATCACCGTGATCGGCACCGGCTATCTCGGCGCCACGCACGCCGCGGCCATGGCGGAACTCGGCTTCGAGGTCCTCGGCCTCGATGTGGTGCCGGAGAAGATCGACATGCTCGGGCGGGGCGAGGTCCCGATGTACGAGCCGGGCCTCGCGGAACTGCTGCGGGCGCATGTCGCGGGGATCGAGGGCTCCTCGGGGCGGCTGCGCTTCACCATGGACTTCGCCGAGGTCGCGGAGTTCGGCGATGTGCACTTCGTCTGCGTGAACACCCCGCAGAAGCACGGCGAGTACGCCTGCGACATGAGCTACGTCGACTCCGCCATGGAGTCGCTGGCCAAGCACCTCGTCCGGCCCTGCCTGGTGGTCGGCAAGTCCACCGTGCCGGTCGGCAGCGCGGAGCGGATCGCCGCCCGGATCGCGGAGCTGGCCCCCGCGGGCGCCGAGGCGGAGCTGGCCTGGAACCCGGAGTTCCTGCGCGAGGGCTTCGCCGTCCAGGACACCCTGCACCCGGACCGGATCGTGGCCGGGGTCGGCAGCGAGCGCGCCGAGCGCCTGCTGCGCGAGGTGTACGCGAAGCCGCTGGCCGAGGGCACCCCCTTCGTGGTCACCGACTTCCCGACCGCCGAGCTGGTGAAGACCTCCGCCAACTCCTTCCTGGCCACCAAGATCTCCTTCATCAACGCGATGGCGGAGGTCTGCGAGGCCGGGGGCGGCGATGTCGCCAAGCTGGCCGAGGCCATCGGGCACGACGAGCGCATCGGCTCGAAGTTCCTGCGCGCGGGCATCGGCTTCGGCGGCGGCTGCCTGCCCAAGGACATCCGCGCCTTCATGGCCCGCGCGGGCGAACTCGGCGCCGACCAGGCCCTCACCTTCCTGCGCGAGATCGACTCGATCAACATGCGCCGCCGGGGCGCGATGGTCGAGATGGCCCGGGAGGCGGTCGGCGGCACCTTCCTCGGCAAGCGGGTCGGCGTCCTCGGCGCCGCCTTCAAGCCCGACTCGGACGACGTCCGCGATTCGCCCGCCCTGAACGTCGCGGGGCAGATCCACCTCCAGGGCGGCCAGGTCACCGTCTACGACCCCAAGGGCATGGACAACGCCCGCCGCCTCTTCCCCACCCTCGGCTACGCGGACAGCGCCCTGGAGGCGGTACGCGGCGCCGATGTCGTCCTGCACCTCACCGAATGGCGGGAGTTCCGCGAGCTGGACCCGGCCGAGCTGGGCGGCGCCACCGCCTCCCGGGTCCTCCTCGACGGCCGCAACGCCCTGGACCCGGCCCTGTGGCGCGCGGCGGGATGGACGTACCGGGCGATGGGCCGCCCGGCGGCCTGAGACGGCGCGGCGGCCTGAGCACCGCTCCGGCCCGCCCCGGAACCGCCGCCGAAGCACACCACCCGGGACACCCGAAGGGGCCGCACCGCCGAAGCGATGCGGCCCCTTCGCCGTCGGCCCGTTGCCGGGAGGCCGACCGCTCCCGTGCCGGGAGGACTCAGCCTTCCCCGGCCGCCCCGCCCGCCCCGTCGAGTTCCTCGATCGTCGCGTTCGAGACGCCCGTACGGGACTGGAGGTCGGCCGCCACGTCCTCGGCGGCGCCCAGTACCCGTACCGTGTTCTGCCAGGTCAGCTTGGCGAGGTCGGGGCGGGACCAGCCGCGGTCGAGGAGTTCGGCGATGAGGTTCGGGTAGCCCGCGACGTCGTCGAGGCCCCGCGGGGTGTAGGCGGTGCCGTCGTAGTCGCCGCCGATGCCGAGGTGGTCGATGCCCGCCACCTCGCGCATGTGGTCGAGGTGGTCGGCGACGGTGGCGGCGGTGGCGACCGGGCGCGGGTCGGCCTCCTCGAAGGCGGCCAGCACCTTCATGGCCTCGGGGGTGTGGTCGAGGGCGTGGAAGCCGCCCGCCTCCAGATGGCCCTCGGCCCTGCGGGTCCAGTCGACCGCCTCCTGGAGGACGAACTTCGGCACGAAGGTGGCCATCGCCACGCCGCCGTTGGCGGGCAGCCGCTCCAGTACGTCGTCGGGGATGTTGCGCGGGTGGTCGCAGACCGCGCGGGAGGAGGAGTGGCTGAAGATCACCGGGGCCGCGGAGGCGTCCAGGGCGTCGCGCATGGTGCTCGCCGCCACGTGCGAGAGGTCGACCAGCATGCCGCTGCGGTTCATCTCGCGGACCACCGCGCGGCCGAAGGCGGTCAGGCCGCCCACGCCGGCCTCGTCGGTGGCGGAGTCGGCCCAGTCGATGTTGTCGTTGTGGGTGAGGGTCATATAGCGCACGCCGAGCGCGTACAGGGCGCGCAGGGTGGCGAGCGAGTTGTTGATGGAGTGCCCGCCCTCGGCGCCCATCAGGGAGGCGATCCGGCCCTCGGACCGGGCGCTCTCCATGTCGGCGGCGCTGCGGGCGCGCCTGAGGTCCGCCTCGTAGCGGGCGGTCAACTGCTCGACGCAGTCGATCTGTTCGAGGGTGGCGCTGACGGCCGCGTCGCCGCTGAGGTCGCTGCGGACGTAGACCGACCAGAACTGGGCGCCGACGCCGCCCTCGCCGAGCCGGGCGAGGTCGGTGTGCAGATGGGCCCGCTGGTCGGTGGCGATGTCGCGGGCGCCGAGGTCGTAGCGGACCTGCTGACGCAGCGCCCAGGGCAGGTCGTTGTGGCCGTCGGCCACCGGGAACTCGCGGAGCAGCGCGCGGGCTTCGTCGAGCGAGGCGGCCGAGGGAGCCGGGGAGGCGGCAGAACCAGAGGTGCCGGAGCTGGGGGAGGTCATGGACGTAAGACTCCCCTCAGTTCCCGCCGCCGAAGCCGAAGCCGGATGCCTGGCCGCCCGCCTTGGCGCGCAGCCGCTTGCCCTTCTCGGTGGCCTGGTCGTTCAGCTCCTGCTGGAAGTCCCGCATCCGGGCGGCGAGTTCCTCGTCGTGGGCGGCGAGCAGGCGCACCGCGAGCAGTCCGGCGTTGCGGGCGCCGCCGACCGAGACGGTGGCGACCGGGACCCCGGCGGGCATCTGCACGATGGAGAGCAGGGAGTCCATGCCGTCCAGGTACTTCAGCGGTACGGGCACGCCGATCACCGGCAGCGTGGTCACCGAGGCGAGCATGCCGGGCAGGTGGGCGGCGCCGCCCGCGCCCGCGATGACGGCCTTGAGCCCGCGGGCCGCGGCCCCCTCGCCGTAGGCGATCATCTCGCGCGGCATGCGGTGCGCGGAGACCACGTCGACCTCGTAGGGGATCTCGAACTCGTCGAGGGCCTTGGCGGCGGCCTCCATCACGGGCCAGTCGGAGTCGGAGCCCATGACGATGCCGATGAGCGGGCTGTCCTCGGCAAAGCTGCCGGGGGCGGACGGTGCGGTCATTCCTGGATGGTCCCTCGGAGGTAGCCGGCGGCGTGGCGGGCGCGTGCGAGGACGTCGTCCAGGTCGTCGCCGTAGGTGTTGACGTGGCCGACCTTGCGGCCGGGCTTCACGTCCTTCCCGTACATGTGGATCTTCAGCTGGGGGTCGCGGGCCATGCAGTGCAGGTACGCGGTGTACATGTCGGGGTAGTCGCCGCCGAGGACGTTGCCCATCACGGTCCAGCGGGCGCGCGGGCGGGGGTCGCCGAGCGGCAGGTCGAGGACGGCGCGTACGTGGTTGGCGAACTGCGAGGTGACGGCGCCGTCCTGGGTCCAGTGGCCGGAGTTGTGCGGGCGCATGGCCAGCTCGTTGACCAGCACGCGGGGGGTGCCGTCGGCCGCGCGCACCTCGAAGAGCTCGACGGCGAGATGGCCGACGACGCCGAGTTCGGCGGCGATGCGCAGCGCCAGCTCGCTCGCGCCGAGGGCGAGGCCCTCGTCCAGTCCGGGCGCGGGGGCGATCACGGTGTCGCAGACGCCGTCGACCTGCTGGGACTCCACGACCGGGTAGGCGACGGCCTGGCCGTGCGGGGAGCGGACCACGTTGGCGGCCAGCTCCCGTACGAAGTCGACCTTCTCCTCGGCGAGCACGGGGACGCCCGCGCGGAAGGGCTCGGCGGCCTCCTCGGCGGAGCGGACGATCCACACGCCCTTGCCGTCGTAGCCGCCGCGGACGGTCTTCAGGACGAGCGGGAAGCCCTCGCCCCCGTCCTCGGCGGCCAGCTCGGCCGCGAAGGCGGCGACATCGGCCGGGTCGGCGACGATGCGGTGGCGCGGGCAGGGGGCGCCGATCTCGGTGAGCCTGGCCCGCATCACGCCCTTGTCCTGGGCGTGCACCAGGGCCTCGGGGCCCGGGCGGACCGGGATGCCGTCCGCCTCCAGGACGCGCAGGTGCTCCGTCGGGACGTGCTCGTGATCGAAGGTGATCACATCGCAGCCCTGCGCGAAGGCGCGCAGCGTCTCCAGATCGCGGTAGTCGCCGACGACGACGTCACCGGCGACCTGCGCCGCGGAGTCCTGCGGGGTGTCGCTGAGGAGCCTGAACCTGATGCCGAGCGGGATACCCGCCTCGTGGGTCATACGGGCGAGCTGTCCCCCGCCGACCATGCCGATTACCGGGAATGTCACGAACCCAGGGTATCGGCCGCGCGCGGGTGCCCCGCCGCGCACCGTTCCGGCCACTCTTCGAGGCATCGCCGCCTACGCAGGGTGACCACCGCAGGCCGGAGCGGTGCGCGCGGGCGGCTCCGTCACACCCCTGCCACAGGCCGCAAAAGCCCCGAGGCACATGTCCCGCCGCGTGGTTAGCATGGTCGGGTCGAGCTTTTGCGAAACGACACTCCGGATTTCCGACAGACGGGGGCACGCCGCCCATGGAGCACCACGGTCCCGCGTACCGCCCGCTGCGGCGGCGCATCCGGCAACTGACCGGCGAGCTGGCGAAGTTCGGGGCGGTGGGCGGGGCCGGTCTCCTGGTGAACCTCCTGGTCTTCAACCTGGTCCGGCAGGTCACCGATCTCCAGGTGGTCCGGGCCAGTGTGATCGCCACCGTGGTCGCGATCGTCTTCAACTACCTGGGCTTCCGGTACTTCACCTACCGTGACCGCGACAAGAGTGGCCGGACCAAGGAACTGACCCTCTTCCTGCTGTTCAGCGCGGTGGGCCTGGTCATCGAGAACGGCGTCCTCTACACCGCGACCTACGGCTTCGGCTGGGACAGCCCGCTGCAGAGCAACATCTTCAAGTTCCTCGGCATCGGCGTCGCCACCCTCTTCCGCTTCTGGTCGTACCGCACCTGGGTCTTCCGCGCGCTGCCCGCCCGCGAGACCGTGGCCCGCGCCGAGTCCTTCCTGGAGGCGGAGCAGCGGGAGCCCGCGGGGCCCCGGATCCGCTGAGCCCGGCCGCCCGGCGCGGGCGAAGGCCCCGCGCGCCCGGAGACGCGGCGCGCCCGGGACGGCTCAGCGCACCGGGGCGGGCGGTCCGTCCTCGCCGGGGGCTCCGGTCCCGCCCGGCTCCCCGAGGAGCGGTTCCCCGCCCTTCTTCGGCGTACGGGAGAGGAAGAGGCCGAAGACCGGCGGGCGGCTCTGGAGCATTTCGAGGCGGCCGCCGTCCGCCTCGGCGAGGTCCCGGGCGACCGCGAGGCCGATGCCGGTGGAGTTGCGGCCGCTGATGGTGCGCTCGAAGATGCGGGCGCCGAGGTCGCCGGGGACGCCGGTGCCCTCGTCGGTGATCTCGACGACGACCTGGTTGCCGGTGACCCGGGTGCGCAGCGCGACGGTGCCGCCGCCGTGCATCAGCGAGTTCTCGATCAGCGCGGCGAGCACCTGGGCGACCGCGCCGGGGGTGCCCACCGCCCGCAGCCCGTGCTTGCCGGAGCTGACGATGGCGCGGCCGACGCCCCGGTAGGCCGGGCGCCACTCCTCCAGCTGCTGCTTGATGACCTCGTCCAGGTCGAAGGAGACGGCCGAACCGGTGCGCGGGTCACGAGCGTTGGTGAGCAGCCGCTCCACCACGTCGGTGAGCCGCTCGACCTGGGTGAGCGCGATGGAGGCCTCCTCCTTCACCGTGTCCAGGTCCTCGGTGACGGTGATCTCCTCCAGGCGCATCGACAGCGCGGTCAGCGGGGTGCGCAGCTGGTGGGAGGCGTCGGCGGCGAGCCGGCGTTCGGCGGTGAGCATCCGGGCGATGCGCTCGGCGGAGCCGTCGAGGACGTCCGCGACCCGGTCGAGTTCGGGCACCCCGTAGCGCTTGTGCCGCGGCCGCGGGTCGCCGGAGCCGAGGCGTTCGGCGGTCTCGGCGAGGTCGGTGAGCGGGGAGCCGAGCCGGTTGGCCTGGCGTACCGCGAGCAGGACGGCGGCGATCACGGCGAGCAGGGCGACGGCGGCGATGATCAGCAGGGTGCGGCCGACCTCGCGGGTGACCGAGGAGCGCGAGTCCTGGACGGTGACCCGCTCGCCCTGTTCGCCGCGGGCGCTGGACTCGATGACCTCGCCGCCGAGGCGGTCCCCGATCCGGATCGGCTCGCGGCCGGGGATCTCCACCACGGCGTGGCGGCCCGGCTCGACCTGTTCGCGCAGGATGTCGGCGCTGATGTTCTCCTGGCCGAGCAGCCTGCTGTCGACGATGCTCACCAGGCGCACCGCCTCGGAGTCCACCCGGTCCTGGGCGCTGCTGGTGATGGTGCGGGTCTCGACGATCACCAGGGAGACCCCGAACACGGCGATGACCACGAGCACGACGGCGAGGGTGGAGTTGATCAGGCGGCGGCGCATGAGGAGGAGGCTTCGTCAGCTCTTCTCGAAGCGGAAGCCGACACCCCGCACGGTGGCGATGTAGCGGGGGTTGGCGGCGTCGTCGCCGAGCTTCTTGCGCAGCCAGGAGATGTGCATGTCGAGGGTCTTGGTGGAGGACCACCAGGTGGTGTCCCAGACCTCGCGCATCAGCTGGTCCCGGGTGACGACCCGGCCCGCGTCCCGTACGAGCACCCGCAGCAGGTCGAACTCCTTGGCGGTGAGCTGGAGTTCCTCCTCGCCCATCCAGGCGCGGTGCGATTCGACGTCGATGCGCACCCCGTGGGTGGCGGGCGGCTGCTGGGGTTCGGCGGAGCCGCGGCGCAGCAGGGCCCGTACCCGGGCGAGGAGTTCGGCGAGCCGGAAGGGCTTGGTGACGTAGTCGTCGGCGCCCGCGTCGAGGCCGACGACGGTGTCCACCTCGTCGGCGCGTGCGGTGAGGATCAGGATCGGCACGGTGTGGCCCTCGGCGCGCAGCCTGCGGGCGACTTCGAGGCCGTCCATGCCGGGCAGTCCGAGGTCGAGCACGACCAGGTCGACACCGCCCTGCATTCCGGCGTCGACCGCCGCGGGGCCGTCCTCGCGCACCTCCACCTCGTAACCCTCCCGGCGCAGGGCGCGGGCCAGCGGTTCCGAGATGGACGCGTCGTCCTCGGCGAGCAGTACACGGGTCATGGAGTGATGGTAGACCGCGTGCCGCCGGGCTCGCGGGGTGATCGGCGCCCCGCGGGGCCTGCGGGTTCGGCCCTGCGGCTTGGTGATGAGAACCTGTGATGAACCTTCGAAACTGGGTATGTGGTTCCACGGTCACCTGTGATCCATCTCTCAAGTCCTTCCATAGCGGCCTATGTCGTGCCGTATCGTGGCCGCAGCTTGTCGCACTGCTTGAGGACCTTTGGCCCGTTATCTGTGCCAAGGGTCTCTTTTGTGCGCGGGTCGGGATGATCCAGCCTTTCGACAAGTCAACAAGAATCTGTGGCCGGGCCACGGCGCCGGGATGCGCCGGGCGTGGATCCCGGGACCGCCGTCCTCACCCCTCAACGCGGGGCGGCGCGCCCGGTAAACCGGCCGCCCCCCACCGGGCGCGCACCCGCTCTCGCAGCGCGTCCCGAAACCCAGAGGATCGACATGGCGCCCAGCCAGACGAAGGACTCCGCACGAGCCGGCACCCCGGGCTCCGGAAAAACCTTCTTCGGCCATCCCCGCGGACTGGCCACGCTCTTCATGACGGAGATGTGGGAGCGCTTCAGCTTCTACGGCATGAAAGCCCTGCTCCCCCTCTACCTGATCGCGGGCGGCCCGGCGGCGAGCAAGGGCGCGCAGGAGGGCGGCCTGGCGATGACCGCCGCCACCGCCACCGCGATCTACTCGATCTACCTGGCGATGGTCTACCTGCTCGCGATGCCGGGCGGCTGGTTCGGCGACCGGGTCTGGGGCCCGCGCAAGACGGTCACCGTCTCCGCCTCGATCGTGGTGCTCGGCCACCTGACGCTGGCCATCCCCGGTGAGGGCGCCTTCTTCGCCGGTCTCGCGCTCGTCGCGATCGGCTCGGGCCTGCTCAAGGCCAACGTCTCCACGATGGTCGGCCACCTCTACGACGGCCCCGAGGACCCGCGCCGGGACGGCGGCTTCACCGTCTTCTACATCGGCATCAACGTCGGTGCCTTCGGTGCGCCGCTGATCATCGGCACCGTCGGCGAGAAGGTCAACTGGCACTTCGGCTTCGCCCTCGCCGCGCTCGGCATGGCGCTCGGCCTCGCCCAGTTCCTGCTCGGCACCCGCCACCTGGACGCCCGCTCCAGCGAGGTGCCCAAGCCGCTGTCCGAGCAGGAGCGCAGCTCGGTGATCCGCAAGACGCTGATCGGCGTCGCGCTGACCGCCGTCTTCTACGCGGTGGTGGTCGCCACCGACCTCTACACCCTGAACTGGGCGCTGGTCCCGATCACCCTGGCCGGTCTGCTCATCCCGATCGGGGTGCTGGCCCGGATCAAGCGGGACAAGGACCTGTCCGGCGAAGAGCAGTCCAAGATGAACGGCTACATCTGGTTCTTCGTCGCCGCGGCCATCTTCTGGATGATCTACGACCAGGGCGGCTCGACCCTGTCGATCTTCGCCGAGTCGAAGACCAACACCGTGATCCTCGGCTTCGACTTCCCGGTCTCCTGGTTCCAGTCGGTCAACCCGGTCATGATCATGGCGCTGGCCCCGCTCGTCGCCTGGCTCTGGCTCTACCTGGCCCGCAAGGCCAAGGAGCCGAGCACGGTGGTGAAGTTCTCCGCCGGTCTCGGCCTGGTGGGCCTGTCCTTCGTGCTCTTCCTGCTGCCGCTCGCGGCCTCCTCGGACGGCACCAAGGTCAGCCCGATGTGGCTGGTCGGCATCTACCTGATCCAGACCGTCGGTGAGCTGTGCATCTCCCCGGTCGGCCTCTCGGTCACCACCAAGATGGCCCCGGCCAAGTACGCCTCCCAGATGATGGGCGTCTGGTTCCTCGCGGTCACCGCGGGCGACTGCGCCACCGGGCTGCTCTCCATCGCCGGGGTCGACCTCAACAAGTCGGGCGTGGTGGCTCTGGAGGCCGGCCTCGCGCTGCTCGCCGCCTTCGCGGTGTACATGTACCGCAAGCAGGTGCGCGCCCACATGGGCGAGGTCCACTGACCCCACCGCGCACCGCACGCACCGAGGGCCGTCCCGCCGCACCAGGCGGGGCGGCCCTCGCCGTCGCTCCGGTCGGTATCCCGGTGGGTACGCGCCCGGGCGATCCCGGTACGTACGCGGCCGGGCGGGAGCGGGCAGCGGAACGCCCCCGTGCGGACGTGTGCCGACGAGGGCGGAAGCGAGGCGGGGGGGAGGGTGAAGCGCTAGGCGGGGGCGCCCAGTTCGGCCCAGACCGTCTTGCCGGTCAGGCTCGGCGTACGGACGATCCCCCAGTCCAGGCAGAGGCGCTGCACGATGAACATGCCGTGCCCGCCGGGGCGGCCCGCGCGGTGCGGGGTGCGGGGTGCGGGCTCGCCCGCGCCCTTGTCGCGGACCTCGATCCGCAGCACCTTGCCCTCGCTGGAGATCCACATCCGCTCGGGGCCGCCCGCGTGCAGGCAGGCGTTGGTGACGAGCTCGGAGACGACCAGGAGGACGTCCTCGGCGGCGGCCCTGCGGTCGGCGCCGGCGGCGGGCAGCCAGCCCCAGTCGTACAGGGCCTCACGGGTGAAGTCGCGGGCGAGCGGGACGATGCCGCTCGCCCCTTCGAAGTCCAGGGCACGCACCTGCCGCTCGGTGACGGGGGCCAAGGCCGCGCCTTCGCCGTTCGCGGGAGCGCCGGTGCCCGCCTGGGGGCCCCGCTCGCCCGGCGGGAAGGGCCGGGTGGTGCTCATCAGCGCTTCACCTCACCGATTCACCAGTCGTGGCAGTTCTTGCCGCTGTGCCTGTTGTCTGATCCAGGGGGTCTTCTGCCCGGTCGTTCCGTGAGAACACCCACGTATTCGAAAGCGGGCCGTGTGACGCTCGTAACGTGCCGGTCACACAGTGGACGAGGAGACGCAAGTCTCCTCGTCCGGTGGTTCAGCCGGTGGCCGCGAGCGCCTCGGCGAGGCTGTCGTGCAGGGTGAAGACGGCCTCCGCGCCGGTGATCTCGAAGACCCTGGCGACCACCGGGAGCATGCCCGCGAGGTGGACTGCACCGCCGGCCTCCTCCGCCTTCAGGCGGGCGCCGAGCAGGACGTTGAGCCCGGTGGAGTCGCAGAACTCCAGGCGGGAGCAGTCGACCACGAGGCGCGAGAGGCCCCGGTCGATGCTGGCCTCCAGGGGCTCGCGCAGCAGATCGGCGGTGTGGTGGTCGAGCTCACCTGCCGGGGTGATGACGGCGGTGCCGCCCTCTTCCCGTACCTCGACAAGAAGCCGGCCCCGGTTCGCGCTGCCGACCGTCCCGCGGTCCATGCGGTGTCTCTCTCTTCCGACAGTCGTGGATGTGGATTGACGCCCTCGAACACTACCGCTCTCCGGGTGCCTTCCAACACCCGAACAACCGGTTCAAAGCGGACAATTCACAAGGAAATGCACTTGCAAGTCCACCGGAAAAACGGGTAGGGCTTATAAGGACACCTGACCGACACGCCGGCTATGGAGGCGCCGCACTCCGCAGTGCACGCAAAGGCTTCGGCAGCCAGATGCCGAGAATCATGGAGGACACCATGTCACCCCGGCTCGACGAATCGCATACCGACCAGGCGACGTCGGCACATCCGCCGGAACTCCGCGCCGAGCTGCCCGCGCCCGCAGAGGCCGCGGACGACCTCGACCTCCCCGAGATCCCCCCGTACGACGAGGTGGGACCGGCGGACGCGCGGGCTCTGTCCAAGACGCTCTTCGACCGTCTCGGTTCGCTCGAAGAAGGCACCCACGAGTACGCGTACGTACGCAACACCCTGGTCGAACTGAACCTCGCCCTGGTGAAGTTCGCCGCCTCCCGGTTCCGCTCCCGCAGCGAGCCGATGGAGGACATCATCCAGGTCGGCACCATCGGCCTGATCAAGGCGATCGACCGCTTCGAGCTGAGCCGCGGGGTCGAGTTCCCGACCTTCGCGATGCCCACCATCGTCGGTGAGATCAAGCGCTTCTTCCGGGACACCAGCTGGTCCGTCCGCGTGCCGCGGCGGCTCCAGGAGCTGCGCCTGGACCTGGCCAAGGCCGGCGACGAACTCGCCCAGAAGCTCGACCGCGCGCCCACCGTGGCGGAACTGGCCGAGCGCCTCGACCTGAGCAGGGACGAGGTCGTCGAGGGCATGGCCGCCTCCAACGCCTACACGGCCAGCTCGCTCGACGCCCAGCCCGAGGAGGACGACTCCGAGGGCGCGCTCGCGGACCGGATCGGCTACGAGGACCACGGCCTGGAGGGCATCGAGTACATCGAGTCCCTGAAGCCGCTGATCGCCGAACTCCCGCCGCGCGACCGGAAGATCCTCTCGCTGCGCTTCGTCGCCAATATGACCCAGTCGGAGATCGGCGAGGAGCTGGGCATCTCGCAGATGCACGTCTCCCGCCTGCTCACCCGCACCCTGGGCCGGCTCCGCAAGGGGCTGACGGTCGAGGAGTGACCGACGGGCCTGCCCCGCGGACCCTCGCCCCCGACGAAGGCCCACCGGACAGGCTCGCGGCCGCCCGCGGCCCCGGCACACGGCAGCTGGCAGACGAGGAAGCCCGCCTCCCCCGGAGGCGGGCTTTTCCGCGTCTGCCCCGCGGCCCTCAGGCGACCGGCACGCCCCGGCGCCACACCTGGGAGACCAGCGGCACCCCCGGCCGGTACACCAGGTGGACATGGCTCGGCGCGTCCAGGACGGCGAGGTCCGCGCGGGCGCCCGGGGCCAGGCGGCCGATGTCGGTCCGGCGCAGCGCCGCGGCCCCGCCCGCGGTGGCCGACCAGAGCGCCTCGTCGGGGGTCATCCCCATGTCGCGCACCGCGAGCGCCAGGCAGAAGGGCATCGAGGAGGTGTACGAGGAGCCGGGGTTGCAGTCCGTGGACAGCGCGACGGTGGCGCCCGCGTCGAGCAGGCGGCGGGCGTCCGGCCACCGCGCCCGGGTGGAGAACTCCGCGCCCGGCAGCAGGGTGGCCACCGTGCTCCCCTGCGCGAGGGCGTCCACATCGGCGTCGGTCAGGTGGGTGCAGTGGTCCGCGCTGGCCGCGCCGAGCTCCACGGCGAGCTGGACCCCGGGCCCGTAGGAGAGCTGGTTGGCGTGCACCCGGGGGGTCAGGCCGGCCGCCATCCCGGCGGTGAGGATCGCGCGGGCCTGCTCGCCGTCGAAGGCGCCGCGCTCGCAGAAGACGTCCACCCAGCGGGCGTACGGGGCGCAGGCCGTGAGCATCTCACCGGTGACCAGGGCGACATAGCCCGCCGGGTCCTCGGCGAACTCGGGGGGCACGATGTGCGCGCCGAGGAAGGTGACCTCCTCGGTCTGCTCGGCGGCCAGGCGCAGGGCGCGCGCCTCCTGCTCGACGCTGAGCCCGTAGCCGGACTTGGTCTCGAAGGTCGTGGTGCCCTGGGCCAGCGCCTCGCGCAGATGGCGGGCGAGGTTCTCGGCGAGCGCGGTGTCGCTCGCCGCCCGGGTGGCGGCGACCGTGGTGCGGATGCCGCCCGCCGAGTAACTCCGCCCGGACATACGGGCGTTGAACTCCGCCGTACGGTCACCGGCGAAGACCAGATGCGAGTGCGAGTCGACGAAGCCGGGGACGACCGCCCGCCCGCCGAGGTCGTGCGCCTCGTCCGCGGCCGGGGCCCGGTCCGCCGGTCCCGCCCAGGCGATCCGCTCCCCGTCGAGGACCAGGGCCGCCCCGGTGAGCAGGCCGAGCGGGCCCTCGCCGAGTGCGGGGTCGTTGGTGACCAGGCTGCCGATGCCGGTGAGGACGGTGCTGCCCATCGCGTTCCTCCGCTTTCCTGCCGGGCCCGATGCCCTGCGCTCTCCTGCCGGGCCGGAGGCCCCGCCGGTTCACTGTCCGCTCTTCCCGTCTCCCCGTGTCCGCCCGCCGCCTCCCGCGGGCGGTGCCGTGTTCAGCCGCGCAGCAGTTCCACGGCCTCCGCCAGCGCCGCCGGTACGTCCGGGATCCGGCAGTGCGCCCCGTCCCGTACCAGGTGGCGGCCGCCGACCACGACATGCCGTACGTCGGCGGCGGTGGCCGCGAAGACGGCGGTCTCCGCGCCGAGGCGAGGGATCGAGCCCGCGGTGCGCACCGAGTCGAGGGCGACGGTGGTGAGGTCGGCGAGGGCGCCCTGCTCGATGGCGCCCGCGTCGGGGCGGCCGAGGGCGGCGTGCCCGTCGGGGCTCGCGGCGCGCAGCAGGGCCGCCGCGGTCCAGTGGCCCCGGGTGCGGCTGCGCAGGCGCTCGTCCAGCTCCATGGCGCGCGCCTCCTCGAAGAGGTCGATGACGGCGTGGCTGTCGCTGCCGAGGCTGAGCGGGCTGCCCGCGGCCTGGAGCCGGGGCGCGGGGCCGATGCCGTCGGCGAGGTCGCGTTCGGTGGTGGGGCACATGCAGGTGCCGGTGCCGGAGCCGCCGAGCAGGGCGATGTCCTCCTCGGTGAGGTGGGTGCTGTGCACGGCGGTGGTGCCGGGGCCGAGGACGCCGTGGTCGGCGAGGAGGCGGGCGGGGGTGACGCCGTGCGCGGCGAGGCAGGCCTCGTTCTCGGCCCGCTGCTCGGAGAGGTGGACGTGCAGCGGTGCGGACCGCGCGCGGGCCCAGTCGGCGACGGTGGCCAACTGCCCGGCGGGCACGGCCCGTACGGAGTGCACGGCCGCGCCGATCAGGGTGTGCTCGGAGGGCTTCGCGGCGTCCGCGAGCAGGCTCGCCCGCTCGGCCCAGGCCTCGGCGGTGCGGTCGGAGAACCGCAGCTGGTGGTGGTTGGGCGGCTCGCCGAAACCGGCCGAGAGGTAGGCGGTGTCGAGCAGGGTGATCCGGATCCCGGCCTCGCGGGCGGCGGCGATCAGCGCCTCGCCCATGGCGTTGGGGTCCTGGTAGGGGCTCCCGCCGGGCGCGTGGTGCAGGTAGTGGAACTCCCCCACCGCGGTGACCCCGGCGAGCGCCATCTCCGCGTAGACCGCGCGGGCGAGCCGGAAGTACGACTCGGGGGTGAGCCGGTCGGCCACCGAGTACATCGTCTCGCGCCAGGTCCAGAAGGTGCCGGTGCCGACCTGGACGGTGCCGCGCAGCGCCCGGTGGAAGGCGTGCGAGTGCGCGTTGGCCAGGCCCGGCAGGGTGAGCCCGCGCAGTACGTGCGCCCCGCGCGGCGGCACCGGCACCTGGCGGCGCACCCCGGTGATCCGGCCGCCGGTGACCTCCACGCACACCTCCGGTTCGACATGGGTGCCGAGCCAGGCGTGCTCCAGCCAGTAGGTGAACTCAGGCGGCGGGGAAGGGAGTTGACCGGAACCTTCGGCGTGCTCGTGGCTCATGCGCAGGCGAGACCTTCCAGTACGTCGGCGAGGGCGGCCACTCCCGCCAGGCAGTCGTCCTCCTCGGCCCACTCCGCCGGGGAGTGCGAGACGCCGGTCGGATTGCGGACGAAGAGCATGGCGGTGGGCACCGACTCGGAGAGGATTCCGGCGTCGTGCCCGGCGCCGGTGCCGAGTACCGGCACCGGCTCCCCCCGGCCGCCGAGGATACGGGCGAGTTCCTCGCGCAGCGCGTCGCCGAACTCGACCACGGGGGTGAACGACTCGCGGACGACGTCGAGTCGGACCCCGTAGCGGGTGGCGTACTGCTCGGCGGCCTCCTGGATGCCGGTGACGACGGTGTCCAGGGTCCGCTGGTCGGCGGCGCGGGAGTCGAGCCAGCCGCGGACCAGGGAGGGGATGGCGTTGACGCCGTTCGGCTCGACCGCGATCTTCCCGAACGTGGCGACGGCACCGGCGAGTTCGGCCTCCCGGCGGGCGGCGAGCACGGTCTCGGCGTAGGAGAGCATCGGGTCGCGGCGGTCGGCGAGGCGGGTGGTGCCCGCATGGTTGGCCTCGCCGCGGAAGTCGAAGCGCCAGCGGCCGTGCGGCCAGATCGCGGAGGCGAGGCCGACCCGCGCGCCGCCGCTCTCCGGCAGGGCGAGCGCCCGGCCCTGCTCGATGTGCAGTTCCACGAACGCGCCGATACGGCCGAGGAGTTCGGGGTCGGCGCCGATGGCCTCCGGGTCGTATCCGGCCCGTTCCATGGCCGCGGGCAGCGCGATGCCGTCCTGGTCCCGCAGGGCGAAGGCCTGCTCGCGGCTGAGCCGCCCGGCGGCGAGCCGGGAGCCCACGCAGGCCAGGCCGAAGCGCGCGCCCTCCTCGTCGCCGAAGTTGACCAGGCCCACCGGCCGGGTGAACCGGGCCTGCCTGTCCCGGAGCCGGTCGAGGGCGGCGAAGGCGGAGACCACGCCGAGCGGGCCGTCGAAGGCGCCGCCGTCCGGCACCGAGTCGAGGTGCGAGCCGGTGACGACCGCGTCCCCCTCGGCGGGATCGCCCAGCCAGGCCCACTGGTTGCCGTTGCGGTCCACCTGGTGGTCGAGGCCGCGGGCGAGCGCCTGCGCGCGGAACCAGTCGCGGCAGTCGGCGTCGGCGGGCGTCCAGGCGTAGCGGCGGTAGCCGCCGGTGGAGTCCTCGCGGCCGATGGCCGCCAGCTCCCGCCACATCGCGTGGAAGGAGGGCGGGGTCACCGAGGGGGTGGACTCCCTTGCCACGGCGGCCTGTCGAGACGGCTCGTTCACTCGGATTCCTTCATCGGGATGCGGACGTCCTTGGCCTCGGCGACCGCCTCGGCCTCCTCGTAGCCCGCGTCGACGTGCCGGATCACGCCCATGCCGGGGTCGTTGGTGAGCACCCGGTGCAGCTTCTCGCCCGCGAGTTCGGTGCCGTCGGCGACCGAGACCTGCCCGGCGTGGATCGAGCGGCCCATGCCGACGCCGCCGCCGTGGTGCAGCGAGACCCAGGAGGCCCCGGAGGCGACGTTGACCATGGCGTTGAGCAGCGGCCAGTCGGCGATGGCATCGGAGCC
The DNA here is from genome assembly GCF_025643355.1 of Streptomyces sp. SCSIO ZS0520. Lineage (NCBI taxonomy): Bacteria > Bacillati > Actinomycetota > Actinomycetes > Kitasatosporales > Streptomycetaceae > Streptomyces > Streptomyces sp. SCSIO ZS0520. Next base: position 2,957,918 of record NZ_CP092644.1, read on the forward strand.
GTCGCGCATCGACTCGGTCTCCCGGTAGGGGGAGGCCACCGAGCCGCAGTCCAGGTGGTCCCGGCCGATCGCCAGCGGGGCGGTCAACTCCCCGCTCGCCACCATGGAGTTGAAGCGCTCACCGGCCCGCTCGCGCTCCCCGTAGCCGAGCCAGCAGATCCGCGCGGGCAGGCCCTGGAAGTGGACGCGCTCCCCGGCCAGCCTGATCCAGCGGGCCAGCGACTCGTTCTCCGGGAAGAGGTCGAGGATGGCCTTGTCGGTGGCCGCGATGTCCTTGGGGTCGCCGGAGAGCGCCGCCCAGCGGAAGGGGCCCTTGCCCTCGCAGAACAGCGGCCGGATGTAGGCGGGGACGAAGCCGGGGAAGTCGAACGCCCGCTGGTAGCCGTGGAGTCGGGCCTCGCCCCGGATGGAGTTGCCGTAGTCGAAGACCTCGGCGCCCGCGTCCATGAAGCCGACCATCGCCTCCACGTGCCGGGCCATCGACTCCCGGGCCCGGGTGGTGAAGTCGGCGGGCTTCTCGGCGGCGTAGGCGGCCATGTCGGCGAAGTCGATGCCGACCGGGAGGTAGGAGAGCGGGTCGTGGGCGCTGGTCTGGTCGGTGACGATGTCGATCGGGGCGCCCTCGGCGAGCATCCGCGGCAGCAGCTCGGCCGCGTTGCCGAGCAGCCCGATGGAGAGCGGGCGGCGGGCGTCGCGGGCCTCGGTGGCGAGCGTCAGGGCGTGCTCCAGGGAGTCCGCCCTGACGTCGAGGTAGCGGTGCCCGATGCGGCGCTCGATGGCGCGCGGATCGCAGTCGATGCAGATGACCACGCCGCCGTTCATGGTGACGGCGAGCGGCTGGGCGCCGCCCATGCCGCCGAGCCCGGCGGTGAGCGTGATGGTCCCGGCGAGCGAGCCGTCGGCGCCGCCCCGGCCGCTCGCGTGCAGCTTGGCGGCGACGGCGGCGAAGGTCTCGTAGGTGCCCTGGAGGATGCCCTGGGTGCCGATGTAGATCCAGGAGCCCGCGGTCATCTGCCCGTACATGGTCAGGCCCAGCTGCTCCAGGCGCCGGAACTCCTCCCAGTTCGCCCAGTCGCCGACCAGGTTGGAGTTGGCGAGCAGCACCCGGGGCGCCCACTCGTGGGTCTGCATCACGCCGACCGGGCGGCCGGACTGGACCAGCATGGTCTCGTCCTGCTTGAGGGTCTTCAGGGTGCGCACCATCGCGTCGAAGGAGCGCCAGTCGCGGGCCGCCTTGCCGGTGCCGCCGTAGACCACGAGCTTGTCGGGGTGCTCGGCCACCTCGGGGTCGAGGTTGTTCTGCAGCATCCGCAGGGCGGCCTCCTGCTGCCAGCCCAGGGAGTTCAGCTCCGTACCTCGTGGTGCGCTCACCGGCCGGGGTCCTGACATGGGGTGCCTCCTCGCGGACTGTTGCCTCAGATATTCACATCCTGGAGTGCTGAATAGATTCAGTCAATACGGCCTCCTCGCCGCGCGTCCGGGCCCGCCCCGGGGCGGTCGGCGTCCAGGGACCGGAACGGGCCGCGACGCCCGGCGGACCGCCGTGATTGGCTGACCGTATGAGCGACAGCGCCCCGCGCACCGCCGCGGCCACCGACCTGCCCGCCCTGACCCTCCGGCGCGACAAGGCGGTGCGTTCCGCCGTCGCGGTCTCCCTCGCCGGGGAGGCCGCGCCCGTGGTCGGGCTCCTCGACGTGACCGGGATCCGCGAGGACGCCCGCGCCCTCACCGCCGCCTTCGCGGAGGTGACCGCGCCGGGCACCCCGGTCCTGCACGCCTTCGCGGTGAAGGCGGCCCCGCTGGTGCCGGTGCTGCGGCTGCTGCGCGCGGAGGGCATCGGCGCCGAGGTGGCGAGCCCCGGCGAACTCGCCCTCGCCCGGGCGGCCGGGATCGAGCCCGGGCGGACGGTGCTGGACTCCCCCGCCAAGACCCGCGCCGAACTGCGCGAGGCCCTGGACCTCGGCATCGCCGTCAACGCCGACAACCCGCAGGAACTCGCCCGCCTGGACGAGCTGGTGGCCGGTGCGCCGCCCCGCTCGCCGCTCGGTATCCGCGTCAACCCGCAGGTCGGCGGCGGCAGCATCGAGGCGCTGTCCACCGCGACCGCCACCTCCAAGTTCGGGGTGGCGCTGCGCGACGAGGGCGCCCGGGACTGGCTGGTGCGCGCCTTCCTCGACCGCCCCTGGCTGACCCGGCTGCACACCCACTCCGGCTCCCAGGGCATCCCGCTCGACCGGCTCGCCGCCGGGCTCGCCGCGACCGCCGCGCTCGCCGAGGAGATCAACGAGAAGGCGGGCCGCCGCCAGATCGACACCCTGGACATCGGCGGCGGGCTCCCGGTCAACTTCGCCTCCGACGAGCGCACCCCCGACTTCGCCACGTACGCCCGCCTGCTGCGCCGCGAGGTCCCGGTGCTCTTCGGCGGCGGCTACGGACTGGTCACCGAGTTCGGGCGCTCCCTGCTCGCCAAGCACGGCACCGCGCTCGCCCGCGTCGAGTACACCAAGAGCTCCGGGGGCCGCCCCATCGCGGTGACCCACGCGGGCGCCCAGATCGCGGCCCGCACGGTCTACGCCCCCGAGTCCTGGCCGCTGCGGATCGCCGCCTACGACAGCTCAGGGCGCCCCAAGTCCGGGCCCGAGGTGGCCCAGGACGTCGCCGGTCCCGCCTGCTTCGCGGGGGATTTGCTCGCCCGGGACCGGCCGCTGCCGCTGCTCGCCCCCGGGGACTTCGCCGCCGCCCTGGACACCGGGGCCTACTACTTCGCCCACCACTACGCGTACAACTCCCTTGCCCGGCCGCCCGTCTACGGCTTCACCACCACCGCGGAGCCGGCGAGCGAGGTGCGCTTCGCGCTGGTCCGCGAGGGGCAGCGGACCGAGGAGATCGTCGCCGAGTCGGGCGGCGCGCTGCGGGACGCGCTGGTGGCGGAGTGAGCGGGGCCCGGCAGACGGGCGCACGGGAGACGCGGGCCCGGCGGGCCGGAGCACGGCAGGCACGGGCCCGGTAGGCGCGGGCGGCGGTACGCGCGCGGGCGGCGGCAACCGCGGGCACGCGCGCGGCAGGCGCAGGCTCCGGGCCGCGGGCTACTCCACGAACAGCCCGCGCTCGGCCGCCCGCGCGTCGAACTCCTCCAGCCGCGCCTGCGCCTCGGGCAGCACATCGCACATGGCCTCCAGGAGGACCCGGCCGAGCAGCATCGGCGCGCAGGCCGTGTCGAAGGCGAGGCCGGTGCCGACGGCGGCGGGCAGCAGCAGGTCGGAGAGCCCGGCGACGGGCGCGAAGGCGCTGTCGGCGACGGTCACCACCGTGAGCCCGGCCGCGCGGGCCTGCCGGAGCGCGTCCACCACCTCGCGCGGATGGCGCGGCAGCGCGAAGCAGAGCAGCGCCGAGGCGCCCGCCCGCGCCGCCGCGTCGAGCCGGTCCTGGAGCATGGTGCCGCCCTCGTGCAGCAGCCGGATGTCGGGGTGCACCTTCGCCGCGAAGTACGCGAAGCCGTAGGCCTGGGCGGCGGCCGCGCGCAGCCCGAGCACCGGCAGCGGCCGGGAGGCGGCGAGCAGCCGCCCCGCCTCGGCCACCGGCGCGGGATCGGCGAGGGCCGCGGCGAGCCGGCGCAGGTTCTCGATCTCGGCGAGCACGGCCTGCTGGTACTCGTTGCCGCCCGCCTCCTCGGCCGCGCCCGCGGCGCCCTCGGAGGGGGCCATCTCCCGCAGCGCCCGGCGCAGCGCCGGATAGCCGTCGAAGCCGAGGGCGACCGCGAACCGGGTCACCGAGGGCTGGCTCACCCCGGCCAGTTCGGCCAGTTCCACGCTGGACAGGAAGGGCGCGTCGGCGGGGCTGCGCACCATGCAGTGCGCGATACGGCGCTGGGTCGGGGTCAGCCGGTGCCCCTCGAAGAGCCGCTGGAGCCGTGCGCCAGGACTGTCGTTCATCCGCTGCCTCCCCGGCCGGCGCGGACCCGCGCCCCGCCGCGGCGCCGCCCGCACGGCGCCCTATTCACGTTCCGAAAACTCTGCATGAAAGTATGCAGGGCGGCAAGGCGGGGCCCGGACCGGGGGCCCGGCACAGCATCAAGAGGGGGGCTAGCCCCACTGCCGGGCGCTCCCGTACTCCGTACCGTAAGGCGCTATGGACGCCCACGACGCCGACCTCAAGAAGGAACTCGACGCCACCCTGCACGCGCGCAGGGACCTCGGCGAGGAGTACGAGTCCGCGCTGATCGACTCCTTCCTGGAGAAGGTCGAGCAGCAGGTGACCAGCACGGTCGACCGCCAGGTCCGGCGGCAGCTCGCCCAGCAGCAGATGGTGGTGGCCCGCGGTTCACGGCCGCAGGAGCACTCCGGGGACTCCTGGGGCGAGCGCTTCGGCTTCGGCATGGTCACGATGATCCTGGCCATCCCGCTCTCCGCGATCGGCGCGGTCAACGCCGACCTGCCGGGACTCCTGGTCACCTGGGCCGGGATCGTCGGCGTGAACGCGGTGCACGCCAAGCACGGCTGGGGCCGCTTCACCCGCCGCGGCGCGGACTCCTCCCGGGAATCCCGCCGGGACTCCTCGGACTGGGAGGACTGAACCGGCGCCGGGCACCGGGCCCGCCGCGAGGACCGGTCCGGACACGGACGGGCCGGGCCGCCACGGGGGCGGCCCGGCCTTTCACCGTCTGCCCGGAGGTCATCCTCCTCCGGGGCGGCGGGTCTCTCTCCGCGGATGCCTGCCGCGCTCAGCCGTAGACCTTCGGCCGGTAGGGGTCGTACTCGTCGGAGCCGACGCCGTAGCTCAGGTTGCGGTGGTCGGTGCCGTGGCCGCCCCGCTGCTCATAGGCCTCGTAGGAGGTGTGGGCGCTGTCGTTCCACTTCACGAAGATGACGACGTGCCGGGTGGTGGAGCTGCCGTTCGCGTCGATGATCAGGTCGCCCTTCTGCAGCTGCGACATGTTGATCTTCGTGGTGTACGTGCTGGAGGCGAGGCCCACCGTGTTCGGGCCGGGCTTGCCGAGCGAGAGCGCCATGCTCACGTAGCCGGAGCAGTCGGTGCGGTAGCCGTCCCAGGTCGCGGTCTGGCTGTAGGGCACCTGCGAGCCGTTGTTGGCGGTCAGCCAGGTCTTGGCCCGGTTGATGGTGGTGTCCCGGCTGTACGCGGCGGCGGACTTCTCGCCGCTCTTGTGGTGGACCGTCTGCTGGTGCTGCGCGACGGCCGGGGCCGCGGCGGCACCGTGCGCGAGGCCGAGTGGGGCGACCAGCGCGGTGCTGAAAGCGAGCGGGAGGAGAACTCGGGCAGTGCGCTTCATGACTGTCCTCGTGGGGGTCGACGGTTGCCCCGCCCGGGACACACAGAAGTCCTGCGTACCCCCGGCGAAGCGATGGCCTTGCGGCAGCCGCTTGTCTACGCGTGTTGACCACCGTGGCGGCTTTGACGCGTACGCGTCAAGGTTGATATTCGGCCACTCCCCGGAATCCGGACCGGGCGAGGGGCGACCACCCGCGGGTGACCGCCCCTCGCCCCTCACACCGGGCAACAGCGCCCGTACGTACGGCAGTTGTCCGCTCAGCCGTACTTCTTCGGCCGGTAGGCGTCGTACTGGTCGGAGCCGACGCCGTAGCTCAGCGTCCGGTAGTCGGTGCCGTGGCCGCCGCGCTGCTCATAGGCCTTGTAGGACTTGTGCGCGCTGCTGGACCACTTGACGAAGATCACCACGTGCCGGGCGGTGGAGCCACCGGTCTTGTCGATGATCAGGTCGCCCTTCTTCAGGGACGCCATCTTGATCTTCTTGGTGTACGTGCTCGTCGCCAGGCCCACCGTGTTGGGCCCCGGCTTGCCGAGCGAGAGCGCCATGCTCACGTACCCGGAGCAGTCGGTCCGGTAGCCGCCCCAGGTCTTCGTCTGGCTGTAGGGCACCTGGTGGCCGTTGTTGGCGGTCAGCCACTTCTTGGCCCGGTTGATCGTGGTGGTCCTGCTGTACGCGGCGGCGGCCTCGGCCCCGCTCTGCGCACGCACGGTCTGCTGCCCGGCCGCGTGCTGCTCCGCCGGAGCGGCGCTGGCACCCTGCGCGAGGGCGAGCGGGGCGATCAGGGCGGTACTGAAGGCGAGCGGGAGAAGTGCTCGGGCAGTTCGCTGCATGACTGTCCTCGTGGAATCGACGGAACCCCGCCGGTCACACACACAGGAAACCTGCGCGCACCCCCGGCGAAGCATGGCCTGCGGCAGCCGCTTCTCTACGCGTGTCGATCACACTTCAACCCCGACCATGCACACGTCAAGGTCAACATCCAGCCACTTGACCAAAACCCCAAGCCCCGAAACACCACCCCCCGCACCACCTCCCGCCCCACGAGCCCCACCCACCCGCACCCACCCACACAGAAAAGCGGCCCCCGGGAAACCCCCTCCCAAGAACCGCCACCATCAATTGAGCAACCCCGACGAACCCCAGCCACCTACGCGAGAGCGGCGCCGGTTTAGGCGCAAAGAGGCACCTCAGTACGGGGGTTAAGGCGGGGACCGCCGCACCCCCAGTACTGAGGGGCGGGACGACGGCGGTCCCCGCGGGGGACGCGTGGCCGGGTCAGGGCCGGCGCTGCGCGTCCGGGCGACCAAAGAGGTCCGGGAGCCGCTCCGGAGGTCCTTGGTGCCGCGTGGTGCCGGTGGTGGAGGAGCGGGGAGCCGATCCCGCTCTTCCCTGCCGACGCCCTCTAATCTGCCTGCCCTGTGTTAAGCCGGTGCTGCGCGGACGTGACGCCCTCGTACCACTTCCGCGAAGTCGGGGAACTCCCGGCGGCCGCCGGGCGAAGCGCAGGTGGACGCGCGTCACACGGGCCGGGCCGCCGGGCGGGCTGCCCCGGGGCTCAGCGGCTCTGCTGGCCCTTGGCGAGGAAGGAGAGCAGGTCCTGGCGGCTGACGACGCCGGTGGGCTTGCCCTCGACGAGCACGATGGCGGCGTCGGCCTTGCCGAGCACGGCCATCAGGTCGGCGACCGGTTCACCGGAGCCGACCTGCGGCAGCGGCGGGGACATGTGCTTCTCCAGCGGTTCGCCGAGGGAGGCGCGCTGGGCGAAGAGCGCGTCGAGCAGCTCGCGTTCGACGACGGAGCCGACGACCTCGGCGGCCATCACATCGGGGTGCCCGGCGCCGGGCTTGACGATCGGCATCTGCGAGACGCCGTACTCGCGCAGCACCTCGATGGCCTCGCCGACGGTCTCCTCGGGGTGCATGTGGACGAGGGAGGGCATGCCCTCGGACTTGTCGCGCAGCACGTCGCCGACCCGGGCGGAGGGGCCGAGGTCCTCCAGGAAGCCGTAGTCGGCCATCCACTCGTCGTTGAAGATCTTGCTGAGGTAGCCGCGCCCGCTGTCCGGGAGCAGCACCACGACCACGTCGTCGGGCCCGAGCCGCTTGGCGACCTCCAGGGCGCCGACGACCGCCATCCCGCAGGAGCCGCCGACGAGCAGGCCCTCCTCCTTGGCGAGGCGGCGGGTCATCTGGAAGGAGTCCTTGTCGGAGACGGGCACGATCTCGTCGGCCACGGTCCGGTCGTAGGCGGTCGGCCAGAAGTCCTCGCCGACGCCCTCGACCAGGTACGGCCGCCCGGAGCCGCCGGAGTAGACGGAGCCCTCCGGGTCGGCGCCGATGACCTGCACCCGGCCCTCGCTGACCTCCTTCAGGTAGCGGCCGGTGCCGGAGATGGTGCCGCCGGTGCCGACGCCCGCCACGAAGTGGGTGATCTTGCCCTCGGTCTGCTCCCACAGCTCCGGTCCGGTGGAGTGGTAGTGGGAGAGCGGGTTGTGCGGGTTGGAGTACTGGTCGGGCTTCCAGGCGCCGGGGGTCTCGCGGACCAGGCGGTCGGAGACGTTGTAGTACGAGTCCGGGTGCTCGGGGTCGACGGCGGTCGGGCAGACGACCACCTCGGCGCCGTAGGCCCGCAGGACGTTGATCTTGTCCGTGGAGACCTTGTCCGGGCACACGAAGATGCACTTGTAGCCCTTCTGCTGGGCCACGATGGCGAGACCGACGCCGGTGTTGCCGCTGGTCGGCTCGACGATGGTGCCGCCGGGCTGGAGGGCGCCGGACTGCTCGGCCGCCTCGATCATGCGCAGGGCGATGCGGTCCTTCACGCTGCCGCCGGGGTTGAAGTACTCGACCTTGGCCAGGACGGTCGCCTGGATTCCGGCGGTGACGTTGTTGAGCCTCACCAGCGGGGTGTTGCCGACGAGGCTGATCATCGAATCGTGGAATTGCACCGTTGTCTCCGGAGCTGCGCAAGAAGAAAAGGACTGGGTGCTGTCAGCCTAAGGCGTGCCGGGCGGCCCCGGTGAGTTGTCCACAGGGCCCCGAGGGAAGTTGTCCACAGGCCCCCCGCTCCAGGCCGGATCCCTGTTGACTGTCGGCCGAAGGCTTCTCCCGCCGCGCTGGATTGACCGGCCCGTCCGGCGGGGCAAGGAGTGGAGTACGGGTCAGGAGGTGGTGTCGCGAATGTCGTCGAGGGCGCGGGTGGCACGGCGGATCGCCGCGGGGGCGGCGTACGGATCGGGCGGGATCGGGCTGCTGGGCGCGGCCGCGGTGGGACTGCTGCTCACGGAGGCGGAGCTGGCCAAGCGCCAGGTCGGCAACCACGCGGGCGAGGAGGACGAGCCGCCGCCCCGGGCGGACGGCCTCTACGGCGACGGCCTCGCCGAGCACGGCACCCCGGGCGGATTACTGCGGTTCGCGATGCTGGGCGACTCGACCGCGGCGGGGCAGGGGGTGCGGCTGGCCCGGGAGACGCCGGCCGCGCTGCTCGCCTCCGGGCTCGCGGCGGTCGCCGAGCGCCCGGTGCAGCTGCGCAATGTGGCGCTGCCGGGCGCCCGCTCCGACGACCTCGGCCGCCAGGTCTCGCTGCTGCTCGCGGACCGGGCCCGGCCTCCGCACGTCTGCGTGATCATGATCGGCGCCAATGACGTCACCAACCGGATGCCCTTCACCGAGTCGGTGCGCTCCCTGTCGGCGGCCGTGCGCAGGCTGCGCACCGCGGGCGCCGAGGTGGTGGTCGGCACCTGCCCCGACCTCGGCACCATCGAGCACGTCTACCAGCCGCTGAGCTGGCTGGCCCGGCGCGCCTCGCGGCAGCTGGCGGCGGCGCAGACCATCGCCACCGTGGAGCAGGGCGGCCGTACGGTCTCGCTCGGCGATCTGCTCGGCCCCGAGTTCGCCGCCAACCGCGAGCTGTTCGGCCCGGACAAGTACCACCCCTCCGCCGAGGGGTATGTGACCGCGGCGATGGCCGTGCTGCCCACGCTCTGCGCGAGCCTGGGCCTGTGGCCGGAGGCCGAGCGCCCCGAGACCTCCCGGCGGGAGGGCTTCCTGCCGGTGGCCCGGGCCGCCGCCGAGGCCGCGGCCGAGAGCGGCACCGAGGTCACCCCGGCCACCGCGACCGGGCCCCGGGGCCCCTGGGCGCTGCTCAAGCGCCGCCGCCGGCGCCGGATCACCTCCCCCGGCCCGGCCCCGCAGGAGGACCAGGAGGCACGCCCCGGCGGCGAGAGCGCCTGGCGGGCCTGGCGGGGGCGCTTCACCGAGCGGGACTCCGCGCAGGGCTCGGCGGACTCCCCGCCGGACCCCGCCGACTCCGCGCCGGACTCCGAGCGCGCGGAAGGAGGCACCACGGGCTGACCACCGGGGCGGCGCCCTGCCCGCGTGCTGCCCCGTGCCCGGCCCGCGCCCTGCTCTCCGCGGCCCCGCCACCCGCGGCCAAGCGGCGCCGCCCCCGCTCGTACACACGGCGGCGCCACTCGCACCCGCGCCGCCGCCACCCCGTGCGCGTGCGCCCCGCCACCCCTCGTACGGCCATGGCACCCGCTCGTACGGCCATGGCACCCGCCCCGGACGCGTGGCACCCTGGCAGTGAGCAAGCGCTTAGAAAAATGCGGCAGGTGTCACACGCGGGCGAGGGTGACCCACCCCCTACGCAGAGGTAACTTCGCCTGGAGTCCCAGTACCGCCGGTACCGCACCTGCCCGCTCTCCGAACTGGAGCCGTGATGCCCGAAGCCGTGATCGTCTCAGCCGCCCGCTCCCCGATCGGCCGCGCCTTCAAGGGATCCCTGAAGGGCGTACGGGCCGACGACCTGACCGCCACCATCATCAAGACCGCCCTGGACAAGATCCCCGCGCTCGACCCCAGGGACATCGACGACCTGATGCTCGGCTGCGGTCTGCCGGGCGGCGAGCAGGGCCACAACCTCGCCCGCATCGTGGCCGTGCAGCTGGGCATGGACCACCTGCCGGGCTGCACCATCACCCGCTACTGCTCCTCCTCGCTGCAGACCAGCCGGATGGCGCTGCACGCGATCAAGGCGGGCGAGGGCGACGTCTTCCTCTCGGCCGGTGTCGAGATGGTCTCCCGCTTCGTCAACGGCTCCTCCGACGATCTGCCCGGCACCCACAACCCCCTCTTCGCCGAGGCCGAGGCCCGTACCGCGAAGAAGGCCGAGGAGGGCGCCGACGAGTGGCACGACCCGCGCGAGGACGGCCTGGTGCCGGACGCCTACATCGCGATGGGCCAGACCATGGAGAACCTGGCCCGCCACAAGGGGATCACCCGCGAGGCGATGGACGAGTTCGGGGTGCGCTCGCAGAACCTCGCCGAGGAGGCCATCGCCAAGGGCTTCTGGGAGCGCGAGATCACCCCGGTGACCACCCCGGACGGCACCGTGGTCAGCAAGGACGACGGCCCCCGCCCCGGCGTCACCCTGGAGGCGGTCGCCGCGCTGAAGCCCTCCTTCCGCCCCGACGGCCGGGTCACCCCGGGCAACGCCTGTCCGCTCAACGACGGCGCCGCCGCCCTGGTAATCATGAGCGACACCAAGGCCCGCGAGCTGGGCCTGACCCCGCTCGCCCGCATCGTCTCCACCGGCGTCACCGGCCTCTCCCCCGAGATCATGGGCCTCGGCCCGGTCGAGGCGAGCCGCCAGGCGCTGCGGCGCGCGGGCCTGACCACCGACGACATCGACCTGGTCGAGATCAACGAGGCCTTCGCGGGCCAGGTCATCCCCTCCTACCAGGAGCTGGGCTTCGACCTGGACAAGGTGAACGTCAACGGCGGCTCGATCGCGGTCGGCCACCCCTTCGGCATGACCGGCGCCCGGATCACCGGCACCCTGATCAACAGCCTGCAGTTCCACGACAAGCAGTTCGGTCTGGAGACCATGTGCGTGGGCGGCGGTCAGGGCATGGCCATGGTCATCGAGCGGCTGAGCTGATAGACAGCAGGCACTGATCCGACGGGACCCCGGCCGGAGCGCGCGTCGCGGGCGCTTGGGACGGGGTCCCGGCAGGCCGCCCGGCCGTGACCCAATCTCCCCCAGGATGTGACCTGCGTCCCGGGGTGGCCGGTTTTCGCAGGCCACGGCCGGTACGGGGGACCGGTCAGGGTCTTATGGCCCGCCAAGTCGGTGACGTAATGCACTGACAGTGGGTCGTCCCCGGCTTCAAGCTGAGGTAAGAAGTCGGGGGTCGACTGAACCGGGAGTCTATTCAGTGAGCGCCATCCCCATAGCTCTGCTGCTCGCCACGGCCGCCGCCACGGCCGTCGGCACCGCCGCGCTGCACACCGTACGAGGACTGCGCGGCCAGCTCACCTCGCTGCGCGCGGAACTGGCCGAGAGCACCGCCCTGCGGGCCGAGGCCTCGATTCCGGCGGCCCGTACCGCCGCGGACACCGAGCAGATACGTACCGCCGTCGCGGAGGCGCTGGCCGAGGAGCGCGAGCGCGAACTCGCCGAGGCACGCGCCTTCTGGGCCGCCCAGGAGGCGCGGGACGCCTCCGACTCGCCCTCGCTGCTCGGCCTGCCCGCCGACGACCTCTTCCTGCCGCGGCAGGCGGACTTCATCGGCCTGGAGCATCTCGCCGAGGCCACGGTGGAGTTCGAGGAGAACCAGCTGGGCCACTCCGCGGGGCCGCACGAGGCCTCCGGTGACTCGCCGGAGCTGGCCGCCGCCCGGCGCCGCCACCCCTCCCACCCGGACTTCGTGCCGGACCGGTCGCCGGTGACCGGGGACCACGAGCGCACGGTGGCCGCCCTGGAGGAACTCGCCGAGTCCGGCACCGAGCTGGCGGACGTCCGGCCCGGACCGCTCGGCACCCTCGACGTCTACGTCTTCGCGGACGGGACCACGCTCTGCATGACCCCCGGCCACCGGGAGACCGCGCAGCAGCTGGCCGCCGCCCTGGTCAACGGCGAGGCGCCGGTACTGCTCGGCGGTTCCGGGGTCTCGGGCGCCTACTCGCTGACCTTCGCCTGCGGCGAGGACAATGTCTACGTCCTCGCGGACCGGGTGATCGCCTCCGCCTGACCGGCACCGCACACACCGCACCACGCGCACACCACACCGCGCACACGCACCGCGCCTGGGCACCGCCTCACACGCACCGCGCCCGCGCACCGCACGCACGAGGGACCCGTCACCGTCGACCGGTCCGCCTCCCGCGGGTCCGGGGCTCCGCCCCACCACCCGCCGCCACGTCCGCGCCGGGGCCCCACGCCCCGGCGCGTCTGTGTGCCCGGGAGCCCGGGCACCGCCGCACAGGCGCCCGGCACAGCCGCCCGGCGCACCCGCGAGAACACACCGGCAGGGACCCGCACCCACGAGCCCACATCGGCGAGCCCACAGCGCCGAGTTCACCTCGGCGGGCTCGCACTCTCAGGCCGCTCCCGGGCTCAGACCCCCGCCCGCTTGTGCGCCTCCTCCACCAGGGCGACGGACTCGTCGAGCGCCTCCGCGGCGGTCAGTACGAGCGCCAGGTCCCGTCCCGCGACGGTGAGCTGGTCGGCCACCGCGAACATCCCGGCCTCCGGCATCTCCCGGGGCGTACGCTCCGGCTCCTCGATCAGCTGGGCGCGGCGGGCGAGTTCACGGGCGAGCGCCAGGGCCTCGGCGGCGGCGCCCCGTTGCAGCCTGCTCTGCGGGGCGGCCCGCAGCCGGTCGGCGAAGCGCAGGACGGCGTCCATGAGGGGGGTCGTATCGAGCACCCGGTGACCCTATAGCGCGCCGCGATCCGATGCGCCCGTACGGGACTGTTGCCAACTCCCGGACGCTCAGGCACGGTGACGTGAAGGACGGACCACATCGAACGCGTCCGGAGGCGCCGATGTCTCAACTCTTCTCGCAGGAGACCCACCGCAATCTGCTCGCCAGGATTCCCGCGTGCACCGGCCGCGAGATCTCCGACTGGCTGCGAACCGTCGAGGAAGGCCCTTCCCTCTTCCGCTTCGAGGAGAAGGTCAGCTGGCTCCGCTCCGAGCACGACCTCGCGTACGGGCACGCCAAGGCGATCATCCACGAGTACGACCTGCGCCGGGCCGCCCGCAAGCTGGGCTAGCCGCACCGCCGACACCCTCACCCGCTCTCTTCCAGGACCGCCACCACCCCTATCCGCCCCGGACGACGCCGAAGGGCCCGCGGCCGAAGCCGCGGGCCCTTCGCTGTGCCGGTCCACGGTCCCGGCGGGCGGGACCGTCACCGGATCGGTGGGCGCTAGTCGTTCCCCTGCAGGATGGCGATGATGCGCAGGAACTCCATGTAGATCCAGACCAGGGTCATGGTGAGGCCGAAGGCCGCGAGCCAGGACTCCTCGCGCGGGGCGCCGTAGGCGATGCCGTCCTCGACCTGCTTGAAGTCCATGGCGAGGAAGGCCGCGCCGAGCAGGATGCCGATGACGCCGAAGACCACGCCGAGCGGGCCGCTGCGGAAGCCGAGGCCGTCACCGCCGCCGAAGACCATGAAGAGCAGGTTCACGGCCATCAGGATCAGGAAGCCGACCGCGGCCGCCATCACGAATCCGTAGAAGCGGCGGTTCACCCGGATCCAGCCGGCCTTGTAGGCGAGCAGGACCGCGCCGAAGACGCTGATCGTGCCGATCACGGCCTGCATGGCCGCGCCGTCGGCGATGCGGTTGTCGACCACGCTGGAGACCACGCCGAGGAAGACGCCCTCCAGGGCGGCGTAGGCGAGGATCAGCGGCGGCGAGGCCTTGCGCTTGAAGGCCTGCACCAGGCCGAGCACCATCGCGACGAGACCGGCGCCGATGGCGATGCCGTAGGACTTGCTGATGTTGGCGTCGTCGACCGGCAGCAGCGCCCAGGCGAGCGCGGCCGTGACGACCAGCAGGCCCAGCGTGCTCGCCGTGCGCATGATGACGTCGTCCATCGTCATACGGGTGGCGGCCGGCGCCTGCGGGGCGCCGTACTGCTGGTCCTGGGGGGCGTACGGGTTCTGGGCGTACGGGTTCGCGGGGGCCTGCTGCTGACCCGCGTACGGGTTGCCCTGCGTCGCGACGGCGGGTCCCCCGGCCTGGGGCGCGGCGTTGAAGCCCGCGTAGCCGTTGTCGCGGCTGAAGCCCCGTCGCGAGAAGACCGGGTTGCTGCTCCTCATGTCACTCCTCCATCGGCCGCACTGCACGGCCTTGGCTCAAGAGTAATGCGTAGGCAAAAGACTGACAGTACTGCCTGGGGAGGATCTTTCGCCTCCGCCTGTGACTCGCAACACGGTACGCGAGGGGGAGATTCCACGTCGGCGGGCGGTCGGCCCGTGCGCCGGGCGGCCCGGGCCGGTGCGGTCCGGCCGGGATCCGTACGGACTCCGGCGCCGCACGACGGACCGGGCGGGCCCGCGGCCTTCGGGGGCACCGTCCGCGCACCGGTACGATCTTCTTCCGGCTTCTTCCGGGTGCGGTGGAGCACCGGGGAACGTGGGCGCGGAGGTGCCCGGAACCGGACTTGAACCGGTACGCCCCCGAGGGGCAGCGAGGTTTAAGCTCGCCGTGTCTGCATTCCACCATCCGGGCAGGCCATGGCTCCGCATCGAGCGGTTCGAGACTATCGGGACGGGCCCCGGCGACGATCGGCACCCGGGGCCGATACTGTCTTATTTTATGGGCGTCTGAGGGCGCGTCAGATCTCTCCACCGGGTGTTCGGGCCCGCCAGCGCAGGCCTCGGCGCCGCGGAGGCGCTGCCAGGGATTGACGGAATATCGCCGCCCCCGAGAGCCTCCCCGGCCCCTGACCACCCGGCAACAGGCCCCGCCAGGCCGGAAGATGACCCTCCGTAAATGCAGACTACAACTCAACTTCCCTCCGCATAAGGGTAGTTGAAGACAGATAGCGGCGGTTGCCGGACGGCGGCCCCGGGTCCGCGCCGGGGCCGCCGGGGGCTCACCGCCAGTCGCGGGTCCGCAGCGGCAGGCCGGAGCCGCCCCCGTCCGCGGCGCGCACCGCGAGCACCTGGTTCACCCCGAGCTGCCCGGACTCGAAGGCGAGCGCCGAGGCGGCCATGTACAGGCGCCAGACGCGGGCCCGGCCCGGGGTGGTGAGGGCGCCGGCCCGGCGCCACTCCCGCTCCAGGTTGGCGACCCAGCCGCGCAGCGTCAGCGCGTAGTGCTCGCGCAGGCCCTCCAGGTCGCGCACCTCGAAACCGGCCTCCTCCAGGAGCCCCGCGGTGGTGCCGACCGGGGCGAGTTCGCCGCCGGGGAAGACATAGGCGTCGATGAAGGCGTCGACCTCGTACGCGCCCTCGTCGCGCTGCGGGGGCCGGGCGATCTGGTGGTTGAGCAGCCGCCCGCCGGGGGCCAGGAGGCCGTGCAGGGTGCGCGCGTACTCCAGGTAGCGGGCGGCGCCGACGTGCTCGGCCATGCCGATGGAGGAGACGGCGTCGAAGGGGCCGTCGGCGACGTCGCGGTAGTCCTGGACGCGGATCTCGACCCGGTCGGTCAGGCCCGCGTCGGCCACCCGCTTGCGGGCGAAGGCGGCCTGCTCGGCGGAGAGGGTGACCCCGACGACCCGCACCCCGTGCTCCCGGGCGGCGTGGATCGCCATCGACCCCCAGCCGCAGCCGACGTCGAGCAGCCGCATCCCGGGCCGCAGCCCGAGCTTGCGGCAGACCAGCTCCAGCTTGTCGCGCTGGGCGGCTTCGAGGGTGTCCTCCGGGCCGCCCCAGTAGGCGCAGGAGTAGACCATGGAGGGCCCGAGGACGAGCGCGTAGAAGTCGTTGCCGACGTCGTAGTGGTGGCCGATGGCCTGCCGGTCGCTGCGTCTGGTGTGCCGGTGCAGCAGGCCGGGGCGGCGGCGCTCCTCGGCCGGCGGGGCGGGCGGCAGCAGCGGGCGGGCCAGGGCCACGAGCCGGCGCACGGCGGCGCGCACGCCCGGCTCGCGCAGCGCCGCACCGAGGCCGCGGGCGTCCTCCCCGCGCTCCCAGATGAGCCCGGAGAGCAGCGCGAGGGCGGCGTAGAGGTCGCCCTCGACATCGAGGTCGCCCGCCACCCAGGCGCGGGCGAGGCCGAGTTCGCCTGGCTTGAAGAGCAGCCGGCGCAGCGCGCGGCGGTTGCGGACGACGAGCACCGGGCCGCCGGGCGGGCCCGCCTCGCTGCCGTCCCAGGCGCGCAGCCGCAGCGGCAGCCCGGTCCCCAACAGTTCCTCGGCAACCGACTGCAGCTGCCGTGCCGCGTCCCGCATCACGCACACCTCCGTGGCTTCAGCCCGAGCAAAGCGCCCGATACCACGTAAACACCAACCGGGGCCGCGCACAGTCCCGTTGCCGGGTCATGCCTGGGCAAAGAAGTTGCCTGGGGCACGTAAGTGGGCTCCGGGCCCGCCCCACCGGGGCATGAGCGCCCCACCGGCCCCATACGCCCCGCACCAGCCCCATGCGCCCCGCGCGCGAGCGGGCGCCCAGACACACGCACGCGCGGGCGCCCGGACCTGCGTACGCGCGGGCGCCCGGGAACGCCGAAGGGGCGCTCGCACCACGGATGGCGAGCGCCCCTTCAGGGCCGTACGGGACGGGGGGTCAGGAGGCCTTGGCCCGCTCCCCCGCGGGGGCGACGGGCTGGGCCGCCGCCGGTGCCGGGGCGGGCTTGGCCGCCTCGTAGAACTCCTCGCGCGGGGTCTCGATCGCGCCGAGCGAGACGACCTCGCGCTTGAGGAAGACCGCGAGGGTCCAGTCGGCGAAGACGCGGATCTTGCGGTTCCAGGTCGGCATCGCCAGACCGTGGTAGCCGCGGTGCATGTACCAGGCGAGGCGGCCCTTGACCTTGATCTTCAGCTTGCCGAGGACGATCATCGCGACGCCCTTGTGCAGGCCGAGGCCCGCCACCGCGCCCTTGTTGGCGTGGCTGTACTCCTTCTGCGGGAAGCCCCGCATACCGGAGATGACGTTGTCGCCGAGGACCTTGGACTGGCGCAGCGCGTGCTGGGCGTTGGGCGGGCACCAGGCGTTCTCGTTGCCCGCCTTGCGCGCGGCCACATCGGGGATCTGCGCGTTGTCGCCCGCGGCCCAGATGTAGTCGGTGCCCTGCACCTGGAGGGTGGGCCGGGTGTCGACGTGGCCGCGGGGGCCGAGCGGCAGGCCGTAGCGGGCGAGCGCCGGGTTCGGCTTCACACCGGCGGTCCACACGATGGTGTTGGAGTCGACCTCCAGGCCGTTGCCGAGCACCACGTGCCCGTCCACGCAGGAGTCCATGCCGGTCTTGAGGTAGACCTCGACGCCGCGGCTCTCCAGGTGCTCCTTGCCGTACTGGCCGAGCTTGGGGCCGACCTCGGGGAGGATCTTGTCGGCGACGTCGACGAGGACGAAGCGCATGTCCTCGCGCTTGACGTTGGTGTAGTACTTGGCCGCGTCGCGCGCCATGTCCTCCACCTCGCCGACCGTCTCCGCGCCCGCGAAGCCGCCACCGATGAAGACGAAGGTGAGCGCCTTGCGGCGGACCTCCTCGTCGGTCGTGGAGTCGGCCTTGTCGAGCTGCTCGAGGACGTGGTTGCGCAGGCCGATGGCCTCCTCGATGCCCTTCATGCCGATGCCCTGCTCGGCGAGGCCGGGGATCGGGAAGGTGCGGGAGACCGCGCCGAGCGCGATCACCAGGTAGTCGAAGGGCAGCTCGTACGCCTCGCCGACCAGCGGGGCGATCGTGGCGACCTTGCGGTCCTGGTCGATGGTGGTGACCCGCCCGGTGAGGACCTCGGCCTTCGGCAGCACGCGTCGCAGCGGAACGACGACGTGCCGGGGCGAGATGCTGCCGGCGGCCGTTTCGGGGAGGAAGGGCTGGTAGGTCATGTACGAGCGCGGGTCGACAACGGTGACGGTCGCCTCGCCGTAACGCATCTTCTTGAGGATGCGGCGAGCCGCGTACAAGCCGACGTATCCGCCGCCTACTACGAGGATCCTGGGACGCTCCGTGGTGCTCATGCCATCGAGTATCCACCCGCCTGGAGGGGGTCGCTCGTGCGCCCCTTCACAAGCATCTGCACACCTTCTGCTACACTGCGCGGCTCATTTTGCGCAGATCACACGAAGCGCGCCGTACAGTCGTGTACTCACTCGCACCGGCAACCCCCCTGAGCTGCGCCTCCGATTCCCAGGCGATGGCGGGCGCTCACCTCAGTTCACAGGGATGTAACACGCCATCACCCTGGCGGAGTTGAGCCGGGACGGGCCCCGGACCGCCGGAAGCGGCCTTTACGGGCGCCTTATGGGTTCCTCTGGGCGCCAATCCTTGTGAAGAACTTCACGAACATTCTCGGCGAGGTCTTTTCCGGGGGCTCCCAGGGCCCCCGAGGGCGCGCTCAGACGATACCGGAACTGCTCAGGCGAAGCATTACCCGTAAGTAACAAGAGGCTCCGCGGAAGGCGGGGAGCAGTGTGAGAGGAGGAGGGTGAGGAGAGGGACAGCGGGAGGCGGACCGCGGGACCGGCAACCGGCAACGCTCCCCCGCCCCTCAGCCCGCCACGCTCCAGGCGATCCCGTCCAGGATGTCGTGCTCGCTCACCACGACCTCGGTGGCGCCGCAGCGGTCCATGATGCCGCGCAGGATGAGGGCGCCCGCGCCGATGACGTCCACCCGGCCGGGGTGCATGACCGGCACGGCGGCGCGTTCGGCGTGGGTGGCGCGCAGCAGGCGGTCGGTGATGGCGTCGACCTGGGCGTAGGCGATCCGGGAGTGGTGGATGACCGCCGAGTCGTAGGCGGGCAGGTCCAGGGCGATCCCGGCGAGGGTGGTCACCGAACCCGCCAGTCCCACCAGGGTCTTGGCCTCGCGCAGCGGCACCGTGCGCTCCGCCTCGTCGAGGGCGGCCTCGACGTCCCCTTGTATGGCGGCGATCTGCGCCTCGGTCGGCGGGTCGGTGATCCGGCCCTCGTGGACCAGGTGCCGTTCGGTCATCCGCACGCAGCCGATGTCCACGGAGCGGGCGGCGCGCACCCCTTGGTCGCCGACCACGAACTCGGTGGAGCCGCCGCCGATGTCCACCACCAGGTAGGGGGTGGCCAGGTCGGTGCGGCCGGTCAGCTCCTTGGTGGCGCCGGTGAAGGAGAACTCGGCCTCCTGCGCCCCGGTGATCACCTCGGGTTCGACGCCGAGGATCTCCCGTACGCCCGCCACGAAGTCGTCGCGGTTCTCGGCGTCCCGGGAGGCGGAGGTGGCGAGGAAGCGCAGCTGCTCGGCGCCGTGCTCCTTGACGACCGCGGCGTACTGGCGGCAGGCGGCGAAGGTGCGCTCCAGGGCCTCGGGGGCGAGGCGGCCGGTGCGGTCGACGCCCTGGCCGAGCCGGACGATCTCCATCCGCCGGTCCAGGTCGGTGAGTCGACCGGTGGCCGGGTCGGCGTCGGCGACCAGGAGGCGGATGGAGTTGGTGCCGCAGTCGACGGCCGCGACCCTGGTCATGCCTGCTCCTCGGGCTCGTCGGAGTCGGCCGGGGCGGCCGACGGGTGGCTCACGCAGGGGCCCTTGCGCCACCAGGCGGGCAGCAGCTCGATGGCCTCGTCGCCGAGCGGGTTGACGCCCGGGCCCGCCGCGAGCGCGTGCGCGACGAGGACGTGCAGGCACTTCACCCGGTCCGGCATGCCGCCCGCGCTCGGGAAGCCGGTCAGCTCCTCGATCTCGTCGCGGCGGCGGAGGTAGTCCTCGTGCGCCGAGCGGTAGGCGGCGGCGAGTTCGGGGTCCTCGGCGAGGCGGGCGGTCATCTCCTTCATGACGCCCTCGGCCTCCAGGGTGCCGATCGCGGAGGAGGCCCGCGGGCAGGTCAGGTAGTACAGCGTCGGGAAGGGGGTGCCGTCCGGGAGCCTCGGCGCGGTCTCCACCACGTCCGGTTCGCCGCAGGGGCAGCGGTGCGCGATGGCCCGCAGTCCGCGCGGGGGGCGGCCGAGTTGCTGCTCGAAGGCCTCGACATCGGCGTCGACCGGGAGGGTGCGCGGGGTCGGCGGCAGGTCCGCGCGGTGCAGGACGGCGAGGTCCCCGTGCGGCGAGGCGGTCCGGCCGGCCGGGGGCGCGGGGCGGTTGCCCGCGGGGTCTTCGGTCGGTCGGTGGTCGGGGGTGTCCATGCCTGAACTGTCGTCTTTCCTCATATGGGGCGGCGAGTGGGGCGGCCCGGCCCGAGGGGGCGCCGGTCCGCGGGTGCGGCGGGCGGGCTCAGCCGCCGGAGCGGTCGGCCTTGTCCACGCCGTCCCAGACATTGGCGTACCAGGGGCGGTCGGTGGCGCCCTCGGTCCGCGGGCGGGCGCGGGTGGCGTCGGGGCCGACCACGGTGTAGCCGGTCTCCCCGGGGCGTACGTAGTGCAGTCGGGCGCGGATCTGCTGCTCGGCGAACCTGTCGTCCTGCCAGCGGGCCTTGGCGTCGCGGAGCCGTTCGACCTCCTCGCGGCGCTCGGCCTTCTCCCGGCGCAGCTCGTCGATCTCGGCCTGCTGGGAGACGTACTGCCTCATGGGATAGGCGAGGGCCACCACCAGCGAGCAGAGCACCAGGGCGAGCAGGGCCGCGCGGCCGGTGAGCCGGGAGCGGCGGGCCTGGCGCCGGGTCTGGGAGCGGTAGACGCGCTCGGCGGTCTGCTCGCCGATCAGCCGGAGCCGGGTGGAGGTGGAGAACCTGTCGGCATCCCGCGGTCCGCCCGGAGCCTTCCTGCCGGCCATCGCCCGCCTCCCCACTGCGCTGTACGTCACCGTGTCCCCGCACACGGTACGGGACCGGGGGCAGGGACACGGTCAACCGGGCGCGGGGCCCGGACGCGGGACTACTGGTCGGCGCTGAAGCGCGGGAAGGCGCTGCGGCCGGCGTACACCGCGGCGTCGTCGAGGATCTCCTCGATGCGCAGCAGCTGGTTGTACTTGGCGACGCGCTCGGAGCGGGCCGGGGCGCCGGTCTTGATCTGGCCGCAGTTGGTGGCGACGGCGAGGTCGGCGATGGTGACGTCCTCGGTCTCGCCGGAGCGGTGCGACATCATGCACTTGAAGCCGTTGCGCTGGGCCAGTTCGACGGCGTCCAGGGTCTCGGTCAGCGAGCCGATCTGGTTGACCTTGACCAGGAGGGAGTTGGCGGCGCCCTCGTCGATGCCGCGGGCCAGGCGCTCCGGGTTGGTGACGAAGAGGTCGTCGCCGACCAGCTGCACCTTGTCGCCGAGGCGGTCGGTGATGACCTTCCAGCCGTCCCAGTCGTCCTCGAAGAGCGGGTCCTCGATGGAGACCAGCGGGTAGGCGGCGACCAACTCCTCGTAGTACTCGGTGAGTTCGGCGGCGGAGCGGGACTTGCCCTCGAATTCGTAGGCGCCGTCCTTGTAGAACTCGGAGGCGGCGACATCGAGGGCGAGCGCGATCTGCTGGCCGGGGACGTAACCGGCCTCCTTGATCGCGACGAGGATGAGGTCGAGGGCCTCGCGGTTGGAGCCGAGGTTGGGGGCGAAGCCGCCCTCGTCGCCGAGGCCGGTGGACAGGCCGCGGTCCTTCAGCACCTTCTTGAGGGTGTGGTAGACCTCGGCGCCCCAGCGCAGGGCCTCGGAGAAGGACTCGGCGCCGATCGGCGCGATCATGAACTCCTGGATGTCGACGTTGGAGTCCGCGTGCGAACCGCCGTTGAGGATGTTCATCATCGGCACCGGGAGCAGGTGCGCGTTGGGGCCACCCAGGTAGCGGAAGAGCGGCAGGTCGGAGGCCTCGGAGGCGGCGTGCGCCACGGCGAGCGAGACGCCGAGGATGGCGTTGGCTCCGAGCGAGGACTTGTCCGGGGTGGCGTCCAGGTCGAACATCGCCTGGTCGATCAGGCGCTGCTCGGTGGCGTCGTAGCCGACCAGCTCGGGGCCGATCTGCTCGATGACGGCGAGTACGGCCTTCTCCACGCCCTTGCCGTTGTAGCGGCTCGCGTCCTGGTCGCGGAGTTCCAGGGCTTCGAAGGCACCGGTGGAGGCACCGGAGGGGACGGCGGCACGGCCGGTGCTTCCGTCGTCGAGGCCTACCTCGACCTCGACCGTGGGGTTGCCTCGGGAGTCCAGGATTTCCCGGGCTACGACGACGTCGATGGACGGCACGAGCATCTCCTTCTGGGATGTGACGCGTGGAATGCGGGAGCACGCCTTTGTGCGGGGGTGTCCTTGCGCCAAGAGCCTATCCGCAGTGGGCACCGGCCCCGCCCGACGGCCCACGTACCGGGACGAAAAGACGACCAAAAGATACGAATAACAGGATGAACATACGCATTTCATGTCCCCCTGCGGCCACCGCCCCGTCAGCCGGAGTACGGCTACCGGCCGGTCACTTCCGGAACCCGGTACGCCCCGGCAGGAGCACCGCGGCGGCACGGCGGCAGACAAGAGCCCCGCCCCACGCGTACGGGGGATGACGCGTGGGGCGGGGCGGTCCTTGTGCGGGGGACGGGCCGGGCGCGGGGCCCGGCCGGTCCGGCCGTGCGGGGTCAGCGCAGGTGCAGCTGCTGGCCCGGGTAGATGAGGTCGGCCTCGTCGACGATGTCGTCGTTGAGCTTGAAGAGCTTGGCCCAGCCGCCCTTGACCTTGTGCTCGGCGGCGATCTCGCTGAGCGTGTCGCCCTTGACCACCTTGTACTCGCCGTCACCCTTGGCGACCTTCTTGCCGGTCGGGGTGGTGACGGTCTTCTTCTCGGCCTTCGGCTCGGCCTTCTTCGCCGGGGCCGGACGCTCCGCGGAGCGCGAGGAGCGCTGCTCGGCGGGCTTGCTCTCCTGCTGACCACCGGACTGCGGGGCGCCGCCGCCGTACGGGGTGCTGGACAGGCCGACACCGCAGGACGGCCAGGCGCCCTTGCCCTGACCGGCGAGCACCTTCTCGGCGACGGCTATCTGCTGCTCCTTGGTGGCCTGGTCGGCACGGGCGGCGTACTGGGTGCCGCCGTAGCCGGCCCAGGTGGAGTTGGTGAACTGCAGGCCGCCGTAGAAGCCGTTGCCGGTGTTGATCGACCAGTCGCCGCCGGACTCGCACTGGGCGACCTTGTCCCACTCGGAGGCGGTGGCGGCGGAGGCGGAACCGCTGGTGACCAGCGGCGCGGCGATGGCGGCACCGGCGACGCCGGCGAGCGTGACGACACGGGTGGTGCGGTTGAAGACGGTCGGGCGGCGGTGCTTGCCCTTGCCGGAAAGCAGCATGAAGAGATCCCCTCACCGACGCCTGCGAGGTGAGCTGTCGGGTTCGGGCCGATGGGGTGCCCCCCGCTCCGTAAGAGCAGAAGGCGAATTGCCCGGCCGCACGCTCGCGCTGTGCGACTTCACCCCTAGCCGTTTCCCGAAGTGGGCAGCATGTGCTGCCCGGCCCCTGGGACCCGGCGCAAACCTTGGTTCCCCCGCTCCTGCCAACGGCGCTTCACGCGACGAGTTTCCCGGGGACCGCCGGCAGGATTCGGCGTGACGGTCACACGGAGCCCGCTGTGGCGAGCGGTCACGACCGTAAACACGCGCTCGCCGGATCTCCAAAGACGATCAGGGCTTCTGAGACTCATGTCTCAGTTTCACCAAAGCGGACAATAGCTGCCGAACTAGCCCTGGGGAGCGTCCGTTTCGGAGGCAAGTGCAAGGCTCTGACCGGGCAGGATGAGGTCGGGATCGGCGCCCACCGTCTCCTTGTTGAGCGCGTAGAGCGCGGGCCATCCGCCGTCCACATCCTGTGCTTCCGCGATCATCGACAGGCTGTCGCCCGGCCGCACGGAGTACGAACCGTCCCCGGCCGCGGGCGAGTCACCGGGACGGGAGTGGCGGCCGGTGGAGTTCCCCGGGCGGTCGGGGACGTCCGCGTCGGGCGCGGGCTCACCGCGATGGCGGCCGGAACCCTCCCCGCCGGAACCCGAACCCCCGCCGGAGCCAGGGGAGTTGCCGCGATCCGTACCGGAATCACCCTCGTCGCCGGTTTTGCCGTCACCGTCGCCCGGGGTGGCGGAGTCCTCGGGGGTGGCGCTCGGGTCGGCTTCCGGGGCGCCGGACTCACCCTTTTCACCCGACTCATCCGATTCGCTCGGGGAGCCTGACGGGTCCGCCGAGCCGGCCGAGTCCGTCGGATCCGCCGAGTCCGAAGGGTTCGGATCGTCCTTCTTGTCGGAGTCGCCGCCGGAACCGGAGGGCGAGGGCGACCCGGACGGCTCGCCGCCGTCATCCGGCTTCGGACTGTCGCTCGGCTTCGGGCTGCTGGAGTCCGGGACGCCGGGGTCGACCGAGGGCTCCGGGCCGCCGCCGGTCAGCTCGGCGACGGCGGCGCAGGCCAGCCAGGCCGCCGGGCCCTTGTCGTCCAGGAGCTTCTGGCCCACGGCGATCTGCTGCGAGCGGCTGGCGAGGTCGGGGCGGGCCGCGAAGTCGAGGCCGCCGTAGGACTCCCAGTCACGCTGCGTCAACTGGAGCCCGCCGTAATGGCCGTTGCCCTCGTTCGCGCTCCAGGCGCCACCGCTCTCGCAGTCGGCGAGGCGGTCCCAGGTGGCCTTGTCCGCGGCGTGCGCGGAGGTCCCGGCGAGCAGGGGCAGGGCCAGCGCGGAGCCGGTCACCCCCGCCGTGACGACGAACGCCGGAGCCTGGCGGGGGCGTCGATGGCGACCGTTCCCGGAGAGCATGCCGTGGCCTTTCGCGTGACAGCGGTGACGGCTGTGACCAGCCGCCGAGTTGCCCGAGAACGTAGCCGGAGTCGAACGCTTGTCACAAGTCGATGCAGCGGAGATCACGCGTACATCACAATCCTGACGCTCCGTCAATTCCGCATGCCCAGAGGCAGTTCAGGGCAGTGACCGGGGTTCGCCCCGAGTCCGCAAAGCGGGTCGACGGAGCCGCGGACCGACTGCCGCGCATGTCCGACATACGCGGTACGACGCCCCGTCCGCCCGAGGACGGACCGCCCGCCGCGGGCACCCTGCGGTGGCCGCCCTACCGCGGGGTGAAGCTGACCGGCAGGGTGCGCAGTCCGCGCATGATGAGGCCGCCGCGCCAGCGCAGCTCCTCCGGTTCCGCGGCGAGGCGCAGGTCCGGGAGGCGGCGGAGCAGGGTGCCGAGCGCGTACTGGCCCTCCAGGCGGGCCAGGGGTGCGCCGAGGCAGTAGTGGATGCCGTGGCCGTAGCCGAGGTGCTGGTTGTCGGTGCGGGCGAGGTCGAGGGTGTCGGGGGCGGGGAAGCGGGCCGGGTCGCGGTCGGCGGCGGCCAGCACCACGAGCACCGGGTCGCCGCTCGCGATCCGCTGCCCGCCGATCTCCAGCGGCCGGGTCGCGAACCGCCAGGTGGCCAGCTCCACCGGGCCGTCGTAGCGCAGCAGTTCCTCGACCGAGGAGGCGAGCAGCGCGGTGTCCTCCTCGGCCACCGCCCGCTGGAACTCGGCCCGCCGGTCAGGATTGCGGAGCAGCGTGTACGTACCGTTGCCGATCAGGTTGACCGTGGTCTCGAAGCCCGCGAAGAGCAGGATGAAGGCCATCGCGGCGACCTCGTTCTCGGTGAGGTGCTCGCCGTGGTCGGAGGCGCGGATCAGGCCGGAGATCAGGTCGTCCCGCGCGGACTCCTCGCCGAGGTCCTCGCGCTTGCGGTGGATGAGTTCGGCCAGGTAGGCGCGCATCTTCTTCACCGAGCGCGCGACACCGCCGCGGGGGCCGCCGCCGTGCCGGATCATCATGCCCGCCCAGTCCCGGAAGTCGTCCTGGTCCTCGCGCGGGACGCCGAGCAGTTCGCAGATCGCGTAGATCGGCAGTGGGAAGGCGAACTCGTGGATCAGGTCGGCGCTGCCGCGCGCGGCGAAGGAGTCGATCAGCGAGTCGGTCAACTCCTGGACCCTGGGCGCGAATTCGGCCACCCGGCGCGGGGTGAAGGCCTTGGAGACGAGGCGGCGCAGCCGGGTGTGGTCCGGCGGGTCGATGTTCAGCAGATGCGTCATCAGCTCGGCCTTGCGCTCGCCCGGGATACCGGTCTTCCCCTTGGCGTGCGCGGGCTCGTCGTGGTGCGCCGGGTTCTTGCTGAGCCGCGGATCGGCCAGCGCCGCCCGGGCGTCCGCGTACCGCGTCACCAGCCAGGCCTCCACCCCGCTCGGCAGCCGGGTGCGGTGCACGGGCGCGTGGGTGCGCAGCCAGGCGTAGGCCGGGTACGGATCCGCCGCGAACTCCCAGGTGAAGAGGTCGGGCGGGCTCTCGGCACCGGCGACCGGGCAGCTTCCGGGGGCGGCGGCCGGGGCGTCCGGGCCGCCGGGCTCCCCGGCCTGTCCGTTCCGCCCCACCTGCTCGGACACGTGCTGACTTCCTCTCGTCCCGCTCGCCACCGCCGTCAGGCCTGGCCCTGCTCCGCCGCCCGGATGGCGTCCCGGTAGGCGCGGGCCGCGGAGCGCAGGGCCGCCTCGGGGTCCACGCCCTGCTCCTGGGCGTCCAGGGCGAGGGCGAGCAGCCGGTAGCCGATGCCCTCGCCGGTGGGCAGGGGCACGTCGAGGCCCGCGGTGCGCACCCGGGAGGCGAGCTTGGCGGCGAGGGCGAGGCCCGGCTGACCGAGCGGGACGCCGTCGGTGAGGGAGTCGCGCTGCTTCTCCTCCGCCTTGGTGCGCCGCCAGAGCGCCTCCACGTCCTCGGGGGTCTCGGCGCTCTCCTCGCCGAAGACGTGCGGGTGGCGGTGGATGAGCTTGGCGACGATCCCGGCGGCGACATCGTCGAGGGAGAAGGCGCCCACCTCCTCCTCGCCGTCCCCTTCCTCTTCTCCCGCCGCCGCGTCCCCGGCGGCGGGCCCCTCCTGGGCGATCCGGGCGTGGAAGACGACCTGGAGCAGGACGTCGCCCAACTCCTCGCGCAGTTCCGCCCGGTCGCCGTCCTCGATCGCCTCGACGAGTTCGTACGCCTCCTCGATCGCGTACTTCGCGAGCCCCTCGTGGGTCTGCCGGGAGGACCAGGGGCACTCGGCGCGGATCTGGTCCATCACCTGGACGAGGTCGAGGAGGCGGGCGCCGGGGAGGTCGTAGGAGCCGGGGAGGAGTTCCAGCTCGGGCATGGTCACCCGGCCCGAACCGGCCAGCGCGGCGAGCCCGTCGGTGAGCTTCCGGTCGCCCTCACCGGTGGCGACGACGACCACCGTGCGCCCGCCCGCGCACCAGTCGACCAGCTCCCGGGCGAGCGGCGCCTCCCGCGCGACCTCGACCCCGGCGTCCCGCAGATACGGCAGCTGTACGTGTGCGGCATCCGCGCAGAGCACGCGGTCGGCGGCGTGCAGCGTCTGCCAGGCGGGCCAGGACAGCAGCCCGGGGGCGACCCGGTGGCTGGTGGTGAGCAGGACGATGCGGCCCGCGGCCGTCTGCGAAGTGGCGTTCACGCACCGAACGTAACCCACCCGGGCGGGGCACCCGACGGCAGCGGCCGGGCACCCCCGCGCCTCATGGCCTCAGGCCGGCTGCTGCCCCCGCGAGACCTCGCGCAGCCACGGCGTCTTCGCGTCGGTGCGCTTGCTGTTGACCGCGTCCCAGGTGCCGTAGCGGGGGTTGAGGTCGATGTCGAGCTTCTTGGAGGTGGCCGACATATGGCGCCAGAAGACGTCCTGCCCCTCCTTGGTCTGCATGTCGGCGCCGAGCTTGCGGGCCAGCTTCTGGGCCTCCAGCTCGGTGCGCAGGCTGGCGTCGAGCCGGGCGGGGGCGACCCCGTACTGCCGCAGCCAGCCCGCCTCCAGGGCCTTCGCGCCGCCCGCCTGCTTCTCCAGGCCCTCGCGCATCCGCTGGGTCTCGCGGCGGGTCACGCTGATGCCGGAGTCCGCCGCGGCCTGGTGCAGCACCCGGTCCAGGACCATGGTGTGCAGGGTGTCGCGGGCGAGGCCGCCGCTCTTGGAGATCGCCTCGGCGTACTGGGCCCCGCCGCCGGTCGCGGACCGCTGGGCCTCCCGTACCTCGTTGACCCGGTTCTCCAGCTGGGAGACCGTGATGCGCTCGCCGCCGACCACGGCGGCCGCGCCCGGGTGGGCGTCGTCGCCGCAGGCGGCGAGCAGCGGCGCCGCTGCCACCAAGGCGGCGGACAGGGCGAGCGCGGAACGACGGCGGCGCGGACGGCTGCCGCGGTACAGGCTGAGCAAGGTGTCCTCCCGGCGAGCTTGTGCGACGGTGCACAAAGTCTTGCGGTGATCGATGGTAGGCAGTCGCGGTGGCCCGGGCCACAGGTTCGACAGCACTGATTCGACCAACGAGCGAGCCCCGCCCCGGGCACCCTGCCCGCGACCCCTGAAAAACCGTTGCCGCAGGGTGCCCGACCCCGCACGCTCGGTACAGTTCGGGACGCCGACCAGGGCATACCCTCGGACCCCCGGGTCCCGGGCGGCCCGCCCCGCTCCTTGGGCCCGACGCCCCGGCCCGCTCCCGATCCCTTACGCACCAGCCCTCCCCGATCGCCTTACGGAGAACCGCACTTGTCCCTTCGCCCCACCGCTCGCCCCGCCGACCCGGCCGCGCCCGTACCCGGGCAGCCGCAGGCACCCGCTCCCCCGGCCGCGCCCCCGGTGGCCGTCACCTCACTGACCGTGCTCACCGAGGCGGAGGGCACCGCGCCCGGCGCCGCCCGCAGACTCGCCTGGCTGGCCTCGGACCCGGACTCCGTCCCGCTCGGCTCGGCCTTCCTGCGGCTGCTGTGCGCGCGGGGGCAGGAGCATCTCGCCGAGATCGAGGTCACCGTCCACCCGGCGCACCGCCGCCAGGGCGTGGGGCGGCGCCTGCTCACCGCCGCCCTGGACGCGGCCCGGGAGCAGGAGCGCCGCAGCGTGCTGGCGCAGGTGCCGGGCGACTCGGCGGCCGCAGCCTTCCTCGCCCGGTCGGGCTTCGGTCCCGCGCTGCGCCTAGGCTTCACCCGGCTCGCGCGCCGCGGGCTCGACCTCGCCACCGTGCGGGCGCTGGCCGAAGTCCCGCACCAGGGCTACCGGTTGGTGCACTGGGCGGGCCACGTACCCGAGCATCTGCTCGCGGCCTTCGTCGCCTCCCGCCGCGCCATGGACGACATGCCGATGGAGGACGCCGACCACGGCCCGATGGTGTGGGACGCCGCCCGGGTCGCCGCCGCCACCGGGGCCGTCGCCCGCCGCGGCGACCGCCTGCACACGGTGGCGGTGGCCGACGAGGCGGACGGCTCCCTGGTCGGCTTCACCGAACTCGTCGTCCCCGGTACGGGCACCGGCGACGCCCAGCACTACGGCACCGGCGTGCTGCCCGAGCACCGCGGCCGGGGCCTCGCCCTGTGGCTCAAGGCCGAGTCGGTCCGCCTGGCCTGCGAGCAGTACCCGGACCTGGACGGCTTCCTCACCGACACCGCCCTGAGCAACCTCCCGATGCGCGCCGTCAACGACCGCCTCGGCTACCGGCCCACGCACCAGGAAGTCCTGTACCAGTACGACCTGGGGCGGGGGTCCCGGAGCATCGGAGCCGGACCTTCGTGACGGACGGCAAGGCGGACCCTCGGGACGGGACGGGAGGACCCGCTCCCCCGACCAACGTCAGGGCCCGTCCCCGCCCTTCGTCCCGTCCCCCCTCCCCCGGCACTCCCTAGCGTCGGAGGCATGGCGAAAGCTCGACCACGGCAACGAGGCAGCCGAAGCAGCAGCAGCAGCAGAAGAAGACGAAGCAGACGAAGCAGAAGCTGAGCACAAGGCCGACGACGGCAGAGACACCCCCCACGCACACCCCTACTCGCACCCGCACCCAGAAGAAGAGGACCGTGACGACCGGCGACATGGCCAGGACGAGGCAGGCGGACTCCCCCGCGCAGACGGGAACGGAGGCGGCGATCCACCGGTCGGCCGCGCAGACGGGAACGGAGGCGGCGGCCCACCGGTCGCCCGGGCCGACGGGAACTGAGGCGGCAGCCCACCGGTCGCCCCGGCCGAAAACCCCTCGGCCGGGCCCCGCGGCCCGGCTGCTGACCGCCCTCGCCGCGCTGCTCGGCGCCGCGGCCGTCGTGGGCCTGCTGGCCCCCGGAGGCCTCGGCACCCCGCGGGCGGTGCACGTGACGGACGGCTGGTCCGCGGAGCTCTACCGCGACGCGGTCCGGGCGACGGAGGGCGTGCCCTCCTGGGCGGGTACCGCGCTGGAGGCCTCCTCCCCCGGCCTCCTGCTCCTGCTCGGCCTGCTGCTCGCGCTGACCGGCTGGTCCGGACTGCGCCGCCGGGACGCCGCGGCGCTCGCCGGGGCACTGCTCGCGGTGGGCGGCACACTGGCCGCGTACGCGCTGAGCGAGGCCGTGAAGCTCGCCGTCGACGAGGAGCGCCCCTGCCGCGCGACCGGGGTCACCGACACCATCGGCGCCTGCCCGCCGCCGGGCGACTGGTCCTTCACCAGCAACCACACGACCCTGGCCTTCGGCCTCGCCACCGGTCTCGTGCTGCTGCGCCCCCGCCTCGCGGCCCTCGCCCTGCCCCTCGCCCTCGCGGAGGCGCTGAGCCGCGTCCTGCTCGGCGCCCACTACCCGCACGACGTGGTCGCCGGGGCGGCCCTCGGCTCCGGCATCACCGCGGCAACGGTCCTCCTGCTGCTGCCGCCCGCGACCGCACTGCTGCACCGCCTGTCCGCCACCGGCCGGGCCGAGAGCCCCGCGCGGAGGATCGACTCCCCTGCCGCCTGAGGGAGTTGGGCGAGGGACGCAGTACGGGGGCCGGGCACGGGAACCGGGCAGGGGAACCGGGCAGGGGAACCGGGCAGGGGATCCGGGCAGGGGATCCGGACACGGGGCTCGGGTCCGGGGCCCAGGTCCGGAACTCAGGGCCGGGACTCAGGCGGAGGAACCGGGTCGATCGGATGAATCAGGTCGATCGGGTCGATCGGGCGGCAGGATCCCGGCCTCATGGGCGAGGACGGCGGCCGCGGCCCGGTTGCCGACGCCGAGGCGGGCGAGGATGGAGCTGACGTGCGCCTTGACCGTGCCCTCGACCACATGGAGCCGGCGCGCGATCTGCCCGTTGGAGAGCCCGCCGCCGAGCAGCCCGAGGACCTCGCGTTCCCGTACGGTGAGCGACTCCACCCGCTGCCGGGCGGCGCTGCGGCGGCTCGCCGGGCCGGTCCCCGCGGCCAGGTGGACCAGGACCCGCGCCGCGACCCGCGGCGAGAGGTAGGCGGCGCCCTCGGCCACCGCCCGTACGCCCGCGAGGAGTTCCTCCGGCTCCCCCGACTTGATGAGGAAACCGGTGGCGCCCTGACCGAGCGCCTGGAGGATGTACTCGTCCTCGCCGAAGGTGGTCAGCATGACCACGGCGGTGGCGGGAACCGTCCGGCGGATCCCGGCCAGCGCGGCGAGTCCGTCGGTGCCGGGCATCCGGATGTCCAGTACGGCGACGTGCGGGCGGTACCGCTGCGCCAGTTCGACCGCCTGCCGTCCGTCCGCCGCCTCGGCGACGATCTCGACCCCCGGATCGGCGGCCAGCACCGCGCGCACCCCCGCCCTGATCATCGGCTCGTCGTCGGCGACGAGGACCCGGATCGCGGCGGCCGGTTCCGGGGCGGCGGATTCCGGGGCGGCGAGATCCGCCGCCTCTTCCCTGGGCCCCTCTCTCCCCGCCTCTCGTTCCGCGTTCACCGCGCTTCCTCTCCGTAGGCGTCCAGGCTCAGAATCCGGCCGCCGCGGAAGCAGACCCGGTACACCTCGCCGGAGAGGTCGTCGAACCGGTCGGCGGTACGGGCGTAGTACCGGCAGCTCACCTCGCGCCCCGGTGGCTCCGCGGCGCCCGGCCGGTCCGGGGACTGGTGGTCGGGCAGCAGGCGTTCGGCGTCCGCGCGGGGCTGGCCGACGTAGAGGCGCGCGAAGTCCTGCTCGCCGAGGACCGTGCGCCCGGCGGCGTACGTATCCCAGCCGGTCAGCCCCGCGTAGAGCAGCGCACCGGTGGCGAGCGGCAGCACCCCGGCGGCGACCAGGACGCGTACCGTGCTGCGGCCGGCGCGCCGGTGCTCCGGCGGAAGTCCGCCACGGCCGCCGGTGCTCTCGGGAGCGTCCGGCCCCGGGGGCTGCGGTGCTGCGGGCGGGGTGTGCGGCAGCCGGGCCGTCACGGTGAACCCGCCCCCGGTGGCGCCGTAGGCGAACTCGCCGCCCGCGAGCCGGACCCGTTCGTCGAGGCTGATCAGACCGGTGCGGCTGCCGGAGGCGGCGGGCGTCCCCGCCGGGGCGGGCCCGCCACCGGATCCCCGCGCCCCGTCCGGCCCGCTCCCGCCCCTGGCCCCGCACTCGTCACGAGCCCCACTCTCGACCCGGACCCCGGTCTCGCCCTCCCGGTAAGCGAGGAGCACGGTGACCGGTGCGCCCGGGGCGTGCTTGGCGGCGTTGGTGAGGGATTCCTGGACGACCCGGTGCACGGCGTGCCCGACCACCACGGGCACCGTCCCCGGCTCACCCTCGCTGCGCAGCCCGACCGCGAGCCCCGCCACCCGTGCCTCCTCGACCAGCGCGGCGACCGCGGCGGCACCGGCCCGCGGGGAGGCAGGGCGCGAAGAGGCGGGGCACCAGGAGGCGGGTCCGGGAGAAGCCGGTTGCCGGGAAGCCGGTCGCGGGGAGGCGCCGTCCGTCTCGCGGAGTACGCCGACCACCTCGCCGAGCCGTTCCACCGCGGCTCCCGCCCGGCCCCGGATCTCCCGCGCGGCAAGCCGGTGCGGCTCGGCCAGGCCGGGGTCGAGGGCGAGGGCACCCGCCGACAGGGCGATCAGGTTCAGGTCGTGGCCGAGTACGTCGTGCATGTCCTGGGCGATCCGCGCCCGTTCCCTCAACCGGGCCTGCTCGGCGACCAGTTGGCGTTCGCGTTCGAGCTGAGCGGCACGCTCCCAGCCCGCCCGTACGAGCTGCCGGTACTGCCGCCGGAACCGTCCCGCGAACCAGCTCGGCATGGCGGCCCCGGCCACCGCCACCACGAACACCTCACCTCCGGCCAGCAGTTGGGGCCAGAGGGGCACGGCCGCGGCGGCGAGCAGCACCACCCCGCCGAGCATCCAGGCCGCCGACCGCCCGCGCCCCGGCCCCCGCCCGGCCAGGAAGGCGGCGACCACGGTCACCGCCGCCCACCAGCCGCTGACCACGCTGAGGCAGACCGAGACGCCCGCGAGCAGCAGGGCGAGCCGGTGCGGCAGGCCCCATGCGCGCAGGCCCGGCAACGCCCGCAGACCTGACAACGCGCGCAGGCCCGAACGCCACTTCACGACAACCGCGACCCTGCCCACGCCCCCGCTCACCTCCGCGTCCACGTCCACGTCCACGTCCACGTCCACGTCCACATCGGCGACGGTAAGCGACGCGGGTCCTCGACCGCCCCTGACGAAAGTCGCATCTGCGCACGATCGGCATCCAGCTCACGACGCGGCGCACCGCGGCGGGGCTCAGCCGCGCCGAGTTCGGCCGCCTGGTCGGCTACAGCGCCGAGATGGTCGGCTCCATGGAACGCGGACGCCGCAACATCCGCCCCACTCTCCTGGTCAGGTCAGACGACATCCTGCGCGCGGGCGGCCACTTGAAGGCGTTCGAGGAGCCCCTACGGGAGGCCCGGGTCCCGAAGAAGGTCCGCGCCCTCAGGGACATCGAGGCGAAAGCCTTGGAGTTGGGGGCGTAGGACAGCATCGTCCTTCACGGTCTGTTGCAGACCAAGGACTACGCGCGGGTCCTGTTCGCCGAACGGCGGCCGACTCTGATCTGGAGCGCAGTCCGGCACCGCTCGTCACCATTGTTCAAGAGGAGGTCACGCTGCGACGTCCGATCGGCGGCCGGGTTGGTCCTGCGACGGCAGTTGGACCGCCTGCGCGAACTGGGCCAACTGCCCGACGTGGAGATCCAGGTGATACCAAGGGACACAGAGGAACACGCGGGGCTGGCGGGGTCGCTGAAGCTGCTGAAGTTGCGTGACGGATCGACCGTCGCCCACAACGAAGTTCAGCTCACCAACTGCCTCATCACCGACCCGAAAGAGGTGCAGATCATGGAGATGCGCCATGGGCATGATCCGGGCGCAGGCTCTCACCCCCAACAGGTCGCTGGACCTCATCCGAGAAGTACGGGATTCGACATGACTCTGCGGCCCACGACCGGCGCCTCCGCACTGCCGTGGTCCAAGAGCAGCTACAGCACCGACGACGGCCCCGACTGCGTCGAGTTCGCCGCCGCCCCGGGCCACGTCCATGTCCGCGACTCCAAGCGCACCGACCTCCCCCACCTGACCCTCACCCCCGGGACCTGGTCCGCCTTCGTCTCGTACGCGACCGGCGCCTGAGTCCCTTACCCCCACCGGACCGTTCGCCCCACTGAACTGGCGTGCCCAGCCCCCGAGTTGGGCTTGACCCAGAACACATTGCGCCAGGCAATTCGCCCATGTGAGCATGCCCTGTACTGATCACGTACGGGGACGGGGCGAGCACGGTGGGAGACGGATGGGCGGCCGGGCCCGGGGCGGATCCGGGCCCGGCGGACCGGGCCGAGCCCCGGCGTTCGCGGCTGTGGGACCTGACCACGGAGATCCCGGCCCGGGCCGACGTACCACCCGTTCCTGAGCCGGAGGCGGAGGAGACCGGAGAGCGCGGAGAGCGCGGGGACACCGGAGAGCCTGCCGCGCCCTCTTCGCCCGCACTCCCTACGTCGCCCGCACTCCCCGCGCCTGCCCTCCCGCACGGGAACCGGTCATTCTCCGCCGAGGATCCGCGAGTTGGGGACCGGCGCCGCCAATTCCGCGCTCAGCTCGGGGAGTTCAGGCGCTCACTGGTGCTGCTGCCGCTGACCGAGGACGGGCTGCCGCTCGCGGGGGACCGGGACGGCATCCGCTGGCTCTATGCCTTCTCGGACGAGACCGCCTTCGCCGCCTGGGCGCTCGCGCGCGGCGAGGGCGGCCGGGAGTGGTCGTACCAACGCGTCTACGGCGCACGGCTGTTGGACGTGGCCGTGCCCGCGGTCGGCGCGCCCTGCGGGATCGTGCTCGACGCGGGCAGCGGGCCGGAGGCGATGCTCTTCCCGCCGGTCGGCGGGATCGTGCCGGAGTCGGCGGCGGTCGACACGGGAGCCCGGGAGCGGCGGTCGGCCGCGCCGGTCGCAGGGGGTGCGCGAAGGTGAACGAGGGCACAGCACCCGCGGGCGGGGCGGACGGGAGCGCGGGCGGTGCGCCCGACCTCCAGGTCCTGGGGCTCAAGCTGATCGCCCAGGGCATCACGCTCGCCCTCTCCGAACTGGACGACCTCACCCCCGGCGTGGGCTGGTCGGGCGCCGGACGCGGTTTCGGCGAACTGGAGCTGTCCGGACTCGATTTGGGGCATGGCGAACTCATCACGCAGTTCGGGGAGTTCTGCTCGCGCTGGGAGTGGGGGGTGCGCTCCCTGATCCACGAGGGCAACGAACTCGCGGAGGCGGTGGGCCTCTCGGCGGGGACCCTGCACCAGACGGATGTGACCGTGGACGGCGCCTTCAAGACGGTCGCCAACGCGGCGATCGGGGACCCCGCGCGCTCGGAGGAGGAGGTCCGGAACAGCTCCTGGGACGGGCTGGTGCGGGACAACTACCTCACCGACCCGGAGTGGAGCGGCGGGGATCTCGCCGCCGGGAAGCGGGAGTTCGAGGCGGAGAGCGAGAACCTCGGCACCGCGCCGCCCGGGGCCCGCCGGTACCTGGGCGCTCTTCGACCGGAGCAGGGCGGCGAGCGGTGAGCCTGTGGGACGACGCCGAGGACAAGCTCAAGGACAAGGCGACGGATGTCGCCAATGACGCCGCGGGCGCGGTGGAAGACGGCATCGACAAGGTCAAGAAGGGCGTCGGCGAGGGGGTCGCCGAGGGCGGCCACGCGGTGGGCGACTGGATGCGCGACCGGGGCGTGGACGGCGCCGCGGACGCGGTGGACGCCGCCGCGGACAGCCTGGCCTCCCGACTCGGCGCGGACGTACCCGAGAAGCAGCTCGACGAGAGCGACAACCCACGCGAACTGATCCACGGCAGCGCCGGGAAGGTGCGCGGCACCGCCAAGAACCTGAGCGACTTCGCCACCGCCTTCGAGGCGGTCGGGCTCGGCATGCGGAGCGTCGACTCAACCTCCTGGCAGGGCGAGGCGGCGGGCGCCTTCCGCAAGAAGTTCGGGCTGCACCCGCAGAAGTGGCTGCGGGCGGCGGACGCCTGCAAGGAGGCCGGGCAGGCGCTCAGCGCGTACGCGGAGGTGATCGAGTGGGCGCAGACCCGCGCCGGTGAGGCCGTCGAGGCCTGGGCCAAGGGCGAGCGGGCCTCGGGCAGGCACCAGAAGGACGTCGCCGCCTACCGCACCGCGGCGCTGGCGGGCGATACCGAGGGCCTGACCCGGCCGCCGGAGACCGACCCCGGCGAGGCGGCGAAGGAGGCCGCGCGCGAACTCCTCGCCGGGGCCCGGCGGCAGCGCGACCGGGCGGGCGAGACCGCGGCCCGGCTGGTGAAGGCGGCCCTGGAGCACGCGCCGAAGGAGCCGCCACCGCTGTCCCGGCTGCGGGACGACGCCGGGGACGCCTTCGCCGCCGCCGACACCGAGGCGGCGCACCTGGGTTCGGGTGCGCTCAAGGGCGCGGCGGGCATGGTGAACGCGGCGCGGATGGTCAACCCCCTCGACCCGTACAACCTGCTGCACCCCGGCGACTACGGCAAGAACGTCCAGACCACCGTCAACAGCGTCGCCTACAGCACGGCGCACCCGCAGGAGACGCTGGCCCAGATGGTGGCGGCGCTGAGAGACGATCCCGCGGAGTTCGCGGGGCGGCTGCTGCCGGAGGCCGTGGGCACCAAGGGCGCGGGCATCCTGAAGAAGGGCACGGCCTTCCGGCGGCCGGGCGGCCATGAGCCGGGCCCCGAGGCACCGGGGCTCGGCACCCGGCCGCCCGGCGACTCCCCCACCGAACTCGCCCGCGCGACCGGGGAGTTGGCGGACGCCCTCGACGGCCTGCCCAAGGAAGGACCCGGCGGTCCGGACCGCACCGACCTGACGAGCGCCGAGCGGCTCACCGACGCCTTCGACGACTCGGACGGCGCCCCGGGCGGGCGCGAGCGCGGCGAGGACCCCGGCAGTTCGGCCGAGTCCGCCGAGGAGGCCCGGCACCGCAGCGACCAGGAGCCCGGCAGCGAGAACCCCGAGAAGTCCTCCGGGGACACCGACCCCGTCGACATGGTCTCCGGCAAGATGTTCCTGCCGACCACCGATGTCGCCCTGCCCGGCGCGCTGCCGCTCGTCTTCACCCGGCGCGTGGAGTCCGGCTACCGCCTCGGCCGCTGGTTCGGACCCTCCTGGTCGAGCACCCTCGACCAGTGCCTGCGCATCGACGCCCGCGGCGTGCTCTTCGCCCGCGAGGACGGCACCCTCCTCAGCTACCCGCACCCGGCCCCCGGCGTGCCGGTACTGCCCGAGCGCGGCGCGCGCTGGGCCCTGGACCGCGTCGACGGCGGCTACACCGTCACCGACCCGGCCACCGGGCGCACCTGGCACTTCGCCGACCAGGACGAACACCTCGCGGTCCTGGAGCAGATCGACGACCGCAACGGCAACTGGATCACCTTCGCGTACGACGCCGAGGGCACCCCGCTCGGCCTCACCCACAGCGCGGGCCACCGGCTGCGGATCACCGCCGCCGAGGGCCGGGTGCGCGCCCTGCACCTGTCCGGCGGCGCCGACGACGGCACCGACCTCGCCCTGATCCGCTACGGCTACACGGACGGCAACCTCACCGAGGTCGTCAACTCCTCAGGCCTGCCACTGCGTTTCACCTACGACGAACGCGGCCGCGTCACCTCCTGGACCGACACCAACGACCGCGCCTACCACTACGCCTACGACGAACGGGACCGCTGCGTCGCCGAGGGCGGCACCGAGGGCCATCTGAGCCTCACCCTCGCCTACGAGGACACCGACCCCGGCACCGGCCTGCGCACCACCACCACGACCAGCGCCGCGGGCCACAGCCGCCGCTTCCACATCGACGCCGAGGACCGGATCGTCGCCGAGACCGACCCGCTGGGCGCCACCACCCGCTGGACCCACGACCGCCACGGCCGCGTCCTCACCCGCACCGACCCCCTCGGCCACACCACCTCCTTCGCCTACGACGAGCACGGCAACCTCACCGAGGCGATCCGCCCCGACGGCCGCCGCGCCACCGTCGCCTACGGCGAACTCGGCCTGCCCGTACGGATATCCGGCTACGACGGCAGCACCGTCCGGCACGCCTACGACCCCCGCGGCAACCGCACCTCGACCACCGACCCGGCGGGCCGCACCACCCACTTCGCCCACGACGACCGGGGCCACCTCACCGCCGTCACCGACCCGGCGGGCGCGGTCACCCGGGTGCGCTGCGACCGCGCCGGGCTCCCCCTGGAGCTGACCGATCCCCTCGGCGCCACCACCCGCTGCACCCGCGACGCCCTCGGCCGCGTCACCTCGGTCACCGACCCGCTCGGCGCAACCACCCGCACCCGCTGGTCGGTTGAGGGCAAGCCGCTCCACCGCACCGCCCCCGACGGCTCCACCGAGAGCTGGACCTACGACGGCGAGGGCAACTGCCTCACCCACACCGACCCGCTCGGCGGCGTCTCCCGCTTCGAGTACACCCACTTCGACCTGCTCACCGCCCGCACCGGCCCCGACGGCGTCCGCCACGAGTTCACCCACGACCACGAACTCCGCCTCACCCGGGTCACCAACCCCCAAGGCCTGCACTGGACCTACGAGTACGACCCGGCCGGAAACCTGGTCACCGAGACCGACTTCGACCACCGGGTCCAGCGCTACACCCACGACGCGGCGGGCCGCCTGACCTCCCGCACCACCCCCCTCGGCCACCGCATCACCCTCGAACACGACGCGCTCGGCCGCATCACCCGTAAGAACGCCGACGGCCAACTCACCACTTACGCATACGACTTCACCGACCAGCTCGCCGAAGCCGTGAACGCGGACACCACCGTCTCGATCCTCCGCGACCGCCACGGCCGCGTCCGCACCGAGACCGTCGCGGGCAGGCAACTCCGCTACGACTACGACGCCCTGGGCCGCCGCACCGGGCGCATCACCCCCTCCGGCGCCACCAGCACCTGGACCTACGACGCCGCGGGCCGCCGCGCGGAACTGCTCACCTCCGGACGCCGCATCACCTTCACCCGCGACACCGCGGGCCGCGAAACCAGCCGCCGCATCGGCGAGTCCCTCACCCTCGACCGCGCCTACGACGACCTGGGCCGCCTCACCACCCATACCGTCCACGGCCACGACGGCGCCCTGGTCCAGCGCCGCGCCTACACCTACCGCGCCGACGGCAACCTCACCGCCGTCGACGACCTCCTGGGCGGCACCAAGCACTTCGAGCTCGACCCCGTCGGCCGCGTCACCGCCGTCCACGCCCGCAACTGGACGGAGACCTACGCCTATGACGCCGCCGGCAACCAGACCTTCGCCCACTGGCCGGACAGCCACCCCGGCCCCGAGGCCCGCGGCCCCCGCACGTACGAGGGCACCCGCATCACCACCGCCGGGCGCATCCGCTACGAGCACGACGCCGCCGGGCGCGTAACCCTCCGCCAGAAGACCCGCCTCTCCCGCAAACCCGACACCTGGCACTACACCTGGGACCCCGAGGACCGCCTCCGCGAGGCCCTCACCCCCGACGGCACGCTCTGGCGCTACCAGTACGACGCCCTGGGCCGCCGCATCGCGAAGCTGCGGATGGGGGGCGATGGGACGAGCGTCGTGGAGAGGGTGGACTTCACCTGGGACGGGACGACGCTGTGCGAGCAGACGAGCCGAGGCGAGGGTCTGGCCCAGGTCGTCACCTTGACCTGGGAGCATCAAAATCTTCAGCCAGTAAGTCAGACTGAACGCCTTACAGATCACTCACAACAAGAAATCGACAACCGATTTCTCAGCATCGTCACAGATCTGGCCGGAGCACCGACAGAGATTTTTGACGAAACCGGCAAGATGGTCTGGCGGAACCAGGCAACTCTATGGGGGAGCACTGCATGGCATCGGAGAAGCGACGCATATACACCGCTGCGCTTCTCGGGTCAGTATTTCGACGTGGAGACCGGCCTTCATTACAATTATTTTCGCCACTACGATCCGCAAACCGCTCGGTACCTCTCATCGGATCCGCTCGGCCTGGCGCCCGACCCCAACCCCGTAGCGTACGTAGCAAATCCTGCCACTCTCGTGGACCCTCTCGGTCTCGCACCGAAATCTGGATGTGACGAGCAGGTCACCCACAAGAAGTCGTCCAGCAGAAATGAAGCATTTCGAGAGGCAAAACGCGATCTCGGAATACCTGTGTCGCAACAACCGGATGCAATCGATCGAGTACCGATGACCGAGCGGGGCGGGCGACAGGTGATGGACGAGAACAGCCGCCCTGTCATGACCAGAGAGTACACATTCACCAGAGAGGACGGGAGTAGAGTCATCATCCAGGATCACGCAGCCGGACACTACTACGGAGAAGGCGGGATAGGAGACCAAGGCCCACATCTGAACGTACGTCCCATTGAAAACCCTCGAACCGGAAAAGTACCCGGAACAGCTCAGCACTACGAGTATTGAGGAAGCGATGATGTCCTGGTTGAATCATGTGGCCAATCCTACAGGTCTGGAAAACATCTACACCGAAGGAACACCTTCCCTCTCAGGCGTTTCACTGCACGAAGTAAGACTGGTTCGCGACGGACCATCTCTCATTCTCCGGTTCGACCTGAATAGACCTCCTCAGAATCCACCCAAAAAATGGATCACAAAGGGATTCAACACAGTGCAATTGGAAATTACGCTTGGAGGGATTCACGAGGTGCGACTCGATGGCTTCACAACGACAATAAGAGCAGACATCTCCCTCACGAAGCCAGATCTGGTGACCCTCAAAGCGAATTCTGCGGGTGCCAGAATCAGCGCCACTGCCGATGCAGCCTTCTTGTCCAAAATTTCAGCATACTGCAACGAAGACGAAACACACTAAATGGATCCGAGAGTCGAGCATCCTGTTCATCGACGGCGTCGACGGTCAAGGAGCTTTGCCACCGCTTCCCCTCGCACCACCCAGTCTTTCCCAGGAAGAAGCCTTCGGCATCGAAGACTTCGCAGCAACCAAATTGCGCGCCCGCATAAGAAATGACCTGACAACCCTGTAAAGCAGCGCTCAGAGTGGCAAGTGAGCTGTGAACAAGAGTCAGTGGTCGAGATTTCCGTCGGAGCGACTCATCGGAGCGACCCACTCGTCTGGCGCGAGGCCCCAGGGCGAGGACCGCGACGCTGCCGCAGCAGTCCGAGGCGAGCTCGGCGCGAGATGCGCGGTGCGCCGCGAGTCCGCCGACGCCACGGGCCAGCCTCCCACTCCTCGCCGATGCCGAGCGCCCCAGCACCCGGGGGCGCACGTCCCCCACCGCACCCCACCCCCGCCCCGGTGAATATGCCATTCGCCCTCCGCACCCCTCCCCGATCGTCACAATGGGGTCATGGTCGATGACTGGAAGCGACAACTGGACGCCCTCCACGCCGGGTTGAGGGAGCGGGACCATCCTGCGGAGCTGGTGGCGGAGACCGAGGCGATGGAGGCGTCCGAGCGGTATCCGGGGGTGGCGCTGCGCGGGCCGGTCTTCGGGGTGGCTGTGCAGGATCCGGCGCGAGGGCCCGAGTGGCGGGTGCTGAAGTCGGTGACGGACGGGACGCCGCAGCAGGCGCGGGACGCGCTCCAGTCGTACCTGTGGTTCCGGGCCAAGGACGACACCGAGGACCGTACGGAGCGCCGGGCGCTGCTCGCCGCGGTCTCGGTGCTGGAGCGCGAACCCGTGGACGAGGTGGAGGTCCTCGGCGCGCGCTACCGGGTGATCCGCGGCGACGAGTTCGCCCGCGGGGGCATGAGCGGCCTCGAACCGCCCCGGGCCACGGATCCGGAGCCGCTGAAGCGGGTCTGGGAGCACCAGCCCTATGTCTCGCCGGACCCGGAGGGCTTCGTACTCGAGCCCGGCCACGGCGAGACCAGCCTCTCCGCCGGGGCGCTGCGGCTGGGGCTGCGCGAGTTCGCGTACACGGATTTCGGGTTCCCCTCGCAGGTGCGCCGGGAGTCCGAGGCGTCGGTGAGGAGTCATCCGGGGATCGTCCTGCTGCCGGTGGCCTTCGGGGTGATCGAGAAGGACGGGCCCGGTTGGACGCCGCACGGTGTCCTGATGCCGACCCCGCACGACGCCCGGCTGCTGCTCTACGACGGCCTGCGGGAGTTCTGGGCGAAGATCTACCGCCTCGACGCGAGGGTCACGGCCCGGTACGCGGCGGCGGCCGAGGAGTTCCGGGCGGCCGAGCGGGCGAACGAGGCGCGGGTCGGCGGAGAGGTCTACCGCATCTGCCGGGTGGAACGCCTGGTGCGCGTCGGCGGGGACGGGCCCGAGCCGCCGCGCGCCTCGGACGTCGAGACCAGCGAGCCGATGGCGCTGCACCCGAAGATGGACGAGGACGGGACGATTCACTTCGGCTCCTGATCCCGCGCTTCATCTCCTACCCCCGCTCACCGCGTCCGGATCTCCGTACCTCCCCGCTCGGTCTCCAACTCCCCGGCACTCGGCAAGGGGCAGTCCCGTAGCCGGTGACGGACCCTGCGCACCCCCACCCTCCCGTCCGTTAACCGGACACACGTTTCATAAATCGGGGCTCCCGCTGTCCCCTTCGTCTCCGTCCCCCGCTACCGTGGGCCGCACGAGTACCCAGCGCACGGAGAGCGAGGCACCGACCGATGCCCGAGCAGCAGTCCGCGGACAGCCCGTTCGATCTGGCCGAGGGGCATCCCTTCGGGCCGCACAACCTTCCGTATGGCGTGTTCTCCCCCGGCGGTTCGGGTGAGCGCCGGGTCGGGGTGCGGCTCGGGGAGTTCGTGCTCGACGCGGGGGCGGTGGCGGGGGTGCTGGGGTCGCCGCACGCCGGTGTGCTCTCGCAGGCGACGCTCAACCCGCTGATGGCGGCGGGCCGCGGTGTCTGGAGCGAGGTGCGGCGGGAGCTGACCGCCTGGGTGACCGAGTCCGCGTACCGCGAGACGGCGGCCGCGCACTTCCACCCGCTGGCCGAGGTGGCCCTGCACCTGCCGTTCGAGGTGGCGGACTACGTCGACTTCTACGCCTCGGAGAACCACGCGCGGAACCTCGGCCGCCTGTTCCGGCCGGACGCCGAGGACTCGCTGATGCCCAACTGGAAGCATCTGCCGGTGGGTTACCACGGCAGGGCGGGGACCGTCGTGGTCTCCGGTACGGAGGTCGTACGGCCCTCGGGGCAGCGCAAGACGCCGGCCGATCCGGTGCCGGTGTTCGGGGCCTCGGTGCGGCTCGACATCGAGACGGAGGTCGGCTTCGTGGTCGGCGTGCCGACGGAGATCGGGCAGCCGGTCGCGCTGGCGGACTTCCGGGAGCACGTCTTCGGGCTGACCCTGCTCAACGACTGGTCGGCGCGGGACATCCAGGCCTGGGAGTACGTGCCGCTCGGCCCGCACCTCGGGAAGTCCTTCGCGACGTCGGTCTCGGCGTGGATCACCCCGCTGGAGGCCCTGGACGCCGCGCGGATCGCGCCGCCCGCCCGCACCCACGAGCTGCTCCCCTACCTCGACGACACCCTGGAGGAGCTGCGCGGCGAGCCCGGCGGCTACGACCTGCGGATCACCGTCGAGCTGAACGGCCAGGTGATCTCCGAGCCGCCCTTCTCCACCATGTACTGGACGGCCGCCCAGCAGCTCGCCCATATGACGGTGAACGGCGCCTCGCTGCGCACCGGGGACCTCTACGGCTCCGGCACCGTCAGCGGCGGGACCGAGGGTGAGCGCGGCTCCCTCCTCGAACTCAGCTGGGGCGGCAAGAACCCCCTCGAACTCCCCGGCGGCAAGCGCACCTTCCTGGAGGACGGCGACGAGGTCACCATGACCGCCTGGGCCCCGGGCCCGGGCGGCACCCGGGTCGCCCTCGGCGAGGTGCGGGGGCGGATCGCGGCGGCGCGGTAGCGGGGGCGGACGCGGACCGCCCTCACCGCCCCCCGGCCACCCGTACCACCGTCCCCGTCGCGTAGGAGGCGTCCTCGGAGAGGAGCCAGGCGACGGCGGCGGCGATCTCCTCGGGTTCGCCGGGGCGGCGCAGCGGGGTGTCGCGGGCGACCCGGGCGGGGCGGTCGGCGTCGCCCATCTCGGCGTGGATGCCGGTGGTGACGACACCGGGGGCGACGGCGTTGACGCGGATGCCCTCGGGGCCGAGTTCCTTGGCGAGGCCGAGGGTGAGGGTGTCGACGGCGGCCTTGGCGGCGGCGTAGTGGACGTACTCGCCGGGGCTGCCGAGGGTGGCCGCGGCGGAGGAGATGTTGACGATGGCGCCGCCGCCGTTCGCGGTCATGTCCTGGGCGGCGCGGCGGCAACTGAGCAGT
Source organism: Streptomyces sp. SCSIO ZS0520 (assembly GCF_025643355.1). Classification (NCBI taxonomy): domain Bacteria; kingdom Bacillati; phylum Actinomycetota; class Actinomycetes; order Kitasatosporales; family Streptomycetaceae; genus Streptomyces; species Streptomyces sp. SCSIO ZS0520. Next base: position 3,002,493 of record NZ_CP092644.1, read on the forward strand.
GTGCCCAGGATGTTGACGTCGAGGACGCGCCGCAGCCCGGCCGTCTCGGCCTTGGCGAGCGGGCCGAGCGGGCCGGTGACCCCGGCGTTGTTCACCAGGCCGGTGACCGGGCCGAGTTCGGCGGCCGCACGGTCGAACAGCCGCTCCACGTCCGCCTCTTCGGCGACATCCACCCGGACGGGCAGGCAGCGCACACCGGCCGCCCGTACCGCCGCGGCCGTCTCCTCGGCGGCCCAGCCGTCGGTGCGGTAGCCGAGGACCAGATCGTGGCCCTCGGCGGCCAGGCGGACGCAGACGGCGGCACCGATTCCGCGGCTGCCGCCGGTGACGATGGTGACCGGACGTGGCACTGGAGCCTCCCGTGGATGCGCGTGACCGCACCGGGGCCGTACGCGGACGGCGGGTCGTCCGCGGGCGGGCGGACGCGGGGCGGTCGGCGGGAACAGAAGCGGGCCCGGGCGGGCCGCCCGCTCAGCGTCTCACTCCCCCGGCCCGCGCGGGTGCCTCTTCCCGGCCGCCACCCGGAGGTTTCGGGACGGCGCGCGGACCCGTGACCCGCCGAGGAGGTACGCGTCCGTACGGGACGGGCGCCCGGCGGCCCGCGCCGGTGGTGTGGGAGATCAGGGGTGCCACCGGCGGGCGGACGCGGCGGCGTCCACAGTGCGGACCCCGGGCGACCCGGTACTGGCAGATCTTGCCGCGGCGGGCGGAAATGCACAGGTCAGGGGCGGTCGGGCCGGGCGCGGGGGTGGCGCAATACTGCGGCAACACCCCGGGCGGGCGGGCCTGGCTATGGTCCTTGGCATGTCAGCCGAACGCATCCGCGAGCACGCCGGGGCCGGGGCGCGAACCGTCGCCGCGCACCGGCGGCGGCTGCGTGCCGACCGGGCCCGGCAACTCGCCGACCTGCTGCGCCGCCAGGTCCTGAGCGGCGGCTTCCCGGACGGGACGCTGCCGCACGAGGCGGCCCTCGCCGGGGACTACGGCGCCAGCCGCAACACGGTGCGCCAGGCGCTCGGGCTGCTGCGTGCCGAGGGGCTGGTCGAGCGGCTGCCCGGGGTGGGCACCGTGGTCGTGGCCGAGAAGTGCACCCACGGCCTGGAGCGGCTGCGCGGGCTCGGCGAGACGCTGCACGAACAGGGCAGGGTGACCAACGAGGTCCGCACCGTCCAGCCGGTCACCGCGCCCGCCCCGGTCGCCGAGCGGCTGTGTCTGCCCGCGGGCGCCGAGGTCCTGTACATCGAACGGCTGCGCAGCCTCGGCGGCATCCCGCTCTCCCTCGACCTCACCTATCTGCCGCTCGACCTCGGCAGCGGGCTGCTCGGCGCCGACCTGGAGAACACCGATGTCTTCCGCCTGCTCGAGGAGCTGACCGGGCAGTCGCTCGGGCACGCCGAGATCACCCTGGAGGCGGTGACCGCGGACGCCCACTCGGCGGCCGTGCTCGGGGCGCCGCGCGGTTCCGCGGTGCTGATGCTCGAACGCCTCACCCATCTCGCCGACGGGCGGCCCGTGGACCTGGAGTTCATCCGCTTCCGCGGCGACCGCATCGCCATGAGCGGACTGCTGCACCGGACCGCCGACACCCGCACTCAGGCCCAGCCCCCGACCCGGCCGGGGGTCCGGTCCCACACCCCCTAGACCCGAACCGGCCGCCGGACCCGAACCGGCCGCGCCCACCGCCGCTACGCCCCGTTCCCACTCCGTACGCGTACATCACTCGCACGTCACGCGTACGTCCCTGATCCGCACTCGTACGCCTCCGTGTTCCGCACTCGTACGCCCCCGTTCCGCACGCCCGGCTCTCGCGCTCGTACGTACGCCGGTCCGCGCTGCCCGGAAGCGGCCCCCTCTCCCGTCCCCTCCCCTGGAGTCCGCCATGCCCTTGGCACCCCAACGGGCCGATGTGCCCGTGACCATCGACGAGTCGAAGTGCATCGACGGCTGCACGCTGTGCGTGGACATGTGCCCCCTCGACTCCCTCGCCATCCACGAGGAGAGCGGCAAGGCCTATATGCACGTGGACGAGTGCTGGTACTGCGGCCCGTGCGCGGCCCGCTGTCCCACCGGAGCCGTCACGGTCGACATGCCCTATCTGCTCCGGTGAGAGGCCCCCTCCCATGCACACCGAAACCAGCCACCCGCGTCCCCGGACCGGGCACCGCCAAAAACGCCCCCGCACCCCCGGCCGCACCCCCGCCCGCGGCGCCCTCCGCGCCACCCCGCTGCCCCGACTCCTCTGCTGCGCCGCGCTGTTGGTGCCGCTCGCCGGATGCGGATCCACCGGCGGCGGGGACGGTTCCACGGTCACCGTCACGGTCGGCTACCAGTCCAAGACGATCAACACCGTCACCGCCGGGACGCTGCTGCGTTCGCTGGGCGCCTTCGAGAAGGAGCTGCGCGCGCTCGGCAGGCGGGACGGCAGGACGTACAAGGTGAAGTGGCAGGACTACGCGACCGGGGCGCCGATCACCGCGCAGATGACCGCGGGGAAGATCGACATCGGCTCGATGGGCGACTACCCGCTGCTCCTCAACGCCGCCCGCGGCAAGCAGCTGAACCGCCCCACCAAGCTCGTCTCGGTGACCGGCTACAACCTGCGCGGCGGCCTCAACACCGTGGTGAGCAAGCCCGGTTCGGGACTTCAGGATCTCGCGGACCTCAAGGGCCGCAAGGTCTCCACGAGCATCGGCTCGGCCGCGGACGGCACGCTCGTACGGGCACTCCGACGTGCCGGACTCGACCCGGACAAGGACATCCGCAAGCTCAACCAGCAGCCCGCGGTGGGTGCTTCGGCCCTTGAGGCGGGCAGTGCGGACGCGCTCTCGCAGTTCGTGGCCTGGCCGGGGCTGCTGGTCCACCAGGGCAAGGCGCGCGCCCTGTACGACGGCGCCGCGCTGAGGCTGCCCACCTTCCACGGGGTCACCGCCCGCGAGGACTTCGCCGAAGGGCACTCCGCCGCGCTGGAGGCCTTCCTCAAGGCGCAGCGTACGGCGACGAGTTACCTGCGTGCGCATCCCGTCGCGGCGGCCGGGAAGGTCGCCGGCGAGACCGGGCTCCCGGCCGAGGTGGTCTACCTCTACAACGGCGCGCACGGCATCGCCACCTTCGATCCCACCCTCAAGCCGCCGCTGGTGTCCGCCCTGAAGAAGGACGTACCGGTACTGAAGTCGGCGAAGCTGGTGGGCGAGGTGGACGTGGACGGCTTCGTCGACGACCGGTATCTGAAGCGCGCCCTCGGCAGGGCCCCGTACGCCCGGCAGCTCGCCGCCCCGGCCCCCGCCGCACGGAGCGAGCTGTGGGAGCGCGGCGCCGACAGGACCCGCAGCTTCGGCAGCCCCGGCGCGCTGCTGCGGGCGGTCGCCGCGGCCGGGCCCGGGAAGGTGCGGGCCGCCTATGTGCCGGACGCGGTGACGGGCACCTCCTGGTTCGCAGACAAGGCGGTGTGGGTCCGCGGACCGAAGCCCCAAGGCGGGGCAGCACAACGGGAGTTCGCCGCCTTCGTCACCCCCTCGGCGGCGAAGGCCTACCTCGCCGGCCACCCCGGCGCACACCGGCTCTCGTATGCCGAGGCCCTCAAGTCGGCGGCGGGTGAGGGGACATGAGGCGGTACGCGCTGCGGGCGTTCTCGCTGGCGGGGGCGCTGGGACTGTGGCAGTTCCTCACCGCCCGGGATGTCGAACTCTGGCTGAGATTCGCGCAGTTCCCGACGGTGACGGATGTCGCCCGGACCTTCGGGACGCGTCTTGGCACCGACGCCTACTGGCAGGACCTCACCGACAGCGTCACCCGGATCGTCCTCGGCTTCGCCCTGGCCGCGGTGCTCGGGGTGGCCGCGGGCACCGCGATCGCCCGCTCCCGGCTTGTGGAGGACCTGCTCGGGCCGCTGCTCGAAGTGGTGCGGCCGATCCCCGCGATCGCCCTGGTACCGGTGGCGATCCTGCTGTTCCCCAGCAATGAGCAGGGCATCGTCTTCATCACCTGCACCGCCGCCTTCTTCCCGGTGATGGTCTCCACCCGCCACGCGGTGCGCGCCCTGTCGCCGGTGTGGGAGGAGGCGGTGCGCACCATGGGCGGCGGCCGGGCCCGGGTCCTGGTCTCGGTGCTGCTGCCGGGCGCGCTGCCCGGCATCTTCGGCGGGCTCTCGGTCGGCATCGGCGTCTCCTGGATCTGCGTGATCTCCGCGGAGATGATCTCCGGCGAGTACGGGGTCGGGTACCGGACCTGGCAGGACTACACGGTGGTCGACTACCCGGGGGTCCTGGCCGGCATGGTCACCATCGGGGTCCTCGGCTGGCTGACCTCGACCGCGGTGGAGAGCGCCGGACGCCGGGTGACCCGGTGGCTGCCGGGCCGCGAACCGGCGCGACCCGCGGTGACGAGCGCGGCCGGGGGCCGGGCGCGGGCGCGCCGGAGCGGACCGGCACCCGTGGACCGTCCGGCCCCTGCCGTACGCGGCGCGGCCGTGCCGGTCCCCGCGGCATCGAGCGAAGGGAAACGGCCGTGACCGCACTCCCCCGTACGCCCGCGCCCCGGCGCCCCGCCACCGGCGTATCCCGTACCCCCGGGGCGCGGCTCGCGCTGGACGGGGCCACCCTCGGCCGCCCGGGGCACCCGGCGCTGCACGGCGTCTCCCTGGAGGTACCGGCCGGGCAGATCCTCACCGTGGTCGGGCCGTCCGGCTGCGGCAAGTCGACGCTGCTGCGCACCTTCGCCGGGCTGCTGGCGCCCCTCGGCGGGCGGGCCACCGCGGACGGCGAACCGGTGCGGGGTCCCGCCGCCGACCGCGCCCTGGTCTTCCAGGAGGACGCGCTGCTCCCCTGGCGCACCCTGCGAGGCAATGTCGAACTCCCGCTGGCCGTGCAGAAGGTGACGCGCACTCAGCGCCGCTCCGAGGCCGCGCGCTGGCTCGACCGGGTCGGACTCGGCGACCGGGCAGGGCAGTTGCCGCATCGGGTCTCGGGCGGGCAGCGCCAACGCGCCCAGCTCGCACGGGCGTTGGCGGGCGCGCCCCGGGCGGTCCTGATGGACGAGCCCTTCGGCGCCCTGGATGTGCAGACCCGCACCGGTATGCAGGATCTCCTGGTCGAGGTCCTGCGCGACACCTGCGCCACGGTCGTCTTCGTCACCCATGACGTCGACGAGGCCCTCTTCCTCGGCGACCGGGTGGCCCTCCTCGGCGAGGGCGCCCTGCTCGGCGTACGGGAGGTGCCGCACCCCCGCGACCGCACCGCCCGCGAGGCGGCGGCGACCCGGGCCCTGCGCCACGAGGTGCTGGACGCCCTGACCACCGGCTGACCGCCGCCTCCGCAGCACGCACGCCCCAAGTACGCCCGCCCCCAACCCTGTTGCACCGAAAGGCACCCCCATGGAGATCCCCCCGCTCGGTTCCGCCGAGGAGCTCTCCTGCGGCGTCCTCGTCATCGGCGGGGGCACGGCAGGCACCATGGCCGCGCTCACCGCGGCCGAACAGGGCGCGGACGTCCTGCTGTTGGAGAAGGCGCACGTACGGCACTCGGGTGCGCTCGCGATGGGCATGGACGGGGTCAACAACGCCGTCATCCCCGGCCGCGCCGAACCCGAGGACTACGTCGCCGAGATCACCCGCGCCAACGACGGCATCGTCGACCAGCGCACGGTGCGCCAGACCGCCGAGCGCGGCTACGGCATGGTGCGGCGCCTGGAGTCGTACGGGGTGAAGTTCGAGAAGGACGAGCACGGCGAGTACGCGGTGCGCCAGGTGCACCGCTCCGGCTCGTATGTGCTGCCGATGCCGGAGGGCAAGGACGTCAAGAAGGTCCTCTACCGGCAGTTGCGGCGGCGCGAGATGCGCGAGCGGATCCGTATCGAGAACCGCGTCATGCCGGTGCGGGTGCTCACCGCGGACGGCCGGGCCGTGGGCGCCGCCGCCTTCCACACCCGCACCGGCGCCTTCGTCACGATCCGCGCGGGCGCCGTCGTCCTCGCCACCGGGGCCTGCGGACGGCTCGGGCTGCCCGCGAGCGGCTATCTGTACGGCACCTACGAGAACCCCACCAACGCGGGCGACGGCTATGCGATGGCCTACCACGCGGGCGCCGAGCTGACCGGCATCGAGTGCTTCCAGATCAATCCGCTGATCAAGGACTACAACGGCCCCGCCTGCGCCTATGTCGCCAACCCCTTCGGCGGCTACCAGGTCAACCGGCACGGCGAGCGCTTCGTGGACTCGGACTACTGGTCGGGGCAGATGATGGCGGAGTTCGCCGCCGAGGTCGCCTCCGACCGGGGGCCGGTGTATCTGAAGCTGAGCCATCTGCCCGAGGAGTCGGTGAGCGCCCTCGAAGGGATCCTGCACACCACCGAGCGCCCCACCCGCGGCACCTTCCACAGCGGCCGCGGCCACGACTACCGCACCCATGACATCGAGATGCACATCTCCGAGATCGGCCTGTGCGGCGGCCACTCGGCCTCCGGGGTCCGGGTCGACGAGCACGCCCGGACCACGGTGCCCCGCCTCTACGCGGCCGGGGACCTCGCCTGCGTACCGCACAACTACATGATCGGCGCCTTCGTCTACGGCGACCTCGCGGGCCTCGACGCCGCCAAGTATCCGCCCTACGAAGGGGAGTTGCCCGCGGATCAACTGGCCGCCGCGCACGAGCTGGTCTACCGGCCGCTGCGCAACCCCGACGGGCCGCCGCAGCCGCAGGTCGAGTACAAGCTGCGCCGGTTCGTCAACGACTACGTCGCCCCGCCGAAGACCGGCGCCCGCCTCTCGCTGGCCCTGGAGCACTTCCAGCGGATGCGCACCGACCTGGCGCGGATGGGCGCGACGACCCCGCACGAGCTGATGCGCTGCGCCGAGGTGAGCTTCATCCGCGACTGCGCCGAGATGGCCGCCCGCGCCTCGCTGGCCCGCACCGAGTCCCGCTGGGGCCTCTACCACGAGCGCCTCGACCACCCCGCCCGCGACGACGAGGACTGGCTCCACCACCTCGACCTGCGCAAGTCCCCTGAGGGCACGATGGAGTTCACGGCCAGGCCGGTGGCTCCCTATGTGGTGCCGGTCGAGGAGTTCACTCCGGTCGGCGGTCCCTCCCGCCACCTGGGCGCGGTGGCGGGGCAGCGGGTGGCGATCGCGGGAGAGGAGACGCCGTCTCCCGCGCCCTCCGGGGATGATCCGCCGCTCTCCTCAAGTGCCGCTGTGCGCGGGCCCGTTGGGGAAGTGACCGCGGCCCCGGCCGGGCAGGAGGCCGGTGCCCCGGCGGCGCGGGAGCGACTGCTGCGGGTGGTGGCCCTCGCCGAGGAGCAGCCCCGACTCGACGCGCTGGCACCGTACTTGGCCGACCCCGACCCGGCCGTCCGCAAAGCGGCGGTGCAGACCCTGACCGAGACGGCACCGGAGGGCACCGGACCCGCCCTTGCCGCCGCCCTCACCGACCCGGACGCCGGGGTGCGCGGTGCCGCGGCCTCCTCCCTGCGCGAGGTCGTCGAGACCCTGCCCCCCGAACCCGCCCTGCGCACCGGCCTGTTGACCGCCCTCGCCTCCCCCGACACCGCGGTACGGGCCGCCGCCCTCGACGTCCTGCGGGCTCTGCGCCTCGGCGGGGCCGAGCTCTTCGCCGGGTCGCTCGACGACGCGGAGACCGCGGTGCGCATCGAGGCGGTACGGGCCCTGGTCTCCGTGGACGCCGTGGACTCCCTCGCCGTCGCGGCGGGCGACCCCGCCCGCGAGGTACGGGTGACGGTGGCCAAGGGCCTGGCCGCCGTGGACACCGTGCGGGCCGGATCCGGGACCCCGGCGGGCGCGGCCACCGCGGCGGCGGCCGTACGCGAGGTGCTGACCGCCCTGCTCGGCGACCCCGACCACCTGGTCCGCGCCGCCGCCTTCGCCTCCCTGGGCGCGACCGGCTGCCCCGAACCGCTCGCCGCCCGGGCCGCCGGCGCGCTCGCGGACCCCGCCTGGCAGGTGCGGGCGGGCGCCGCCGGGGCCCTCGGCGCCGCCGCCTCCCCGGCCGCCCTCCCCGCGCTGACCACCGCCCTCACCGACCCGAACGCCGACGTGCGCAAGGCCGCCGTACTCGCCCTCGGCCGCCACGCCCCGTCCCAGGAGGCCGCCCGCCGGGCCCTGTCGACGGTGCTGCGCGACCCGGACGCGGACGTACGGGCGTATGCGGGGCGGTGGGTTTGAGGGGAGGGGCGGGGGGCCGGGGTGCCCGCTGGTTACCTCTTCAGGGCGCCGCTGAGCGGGAGTTGAGGGGTGCGGGCAGGCAAGTGGACTGTCCTCAGGCGGAGTTCGCCTCGTCCTGAGCCCGCAGGAGTGCGTCCCCGTGGGTGAAGGCCCAGCGGCCGAAGGAGTCGATGGGGTCCAGGAGGGTGCGGCCGAGGTCGGTGAGTCCGTACTCGACGCGGGGCGGTGCCGCGGGGTGGGTGGTGCGGGAGACCAGACCGTGGTGTTCCAGTCTGCGCAGGGTCTCGGTCAGCACCTTCGCGCTGATGCCGCCGATCCGGGTGCGCAGCGCGCCGTGCCGCAGGGGACCGTGCCGCAGCGCCCAGAGGACGACCGGGTTCCAGGTGTTGAGCAGAAGGTCGAAGGCCTGACGCGCACGGCAGTCGGCGAGGAAGGCGTCGGGGGCGGGAGTGGGGTCGGAGCCGGAGCCGGAGGCGGTGACGGTTGCGGTGGCAGGAGCGGTGGCGGTGGCGGAGGCGGCTTCAGGGGTGCGGGTGTCGGGGGTGCGGGCCATGGTCCCAGTGTCGCGCGGGGTGCGGGTACCGATCGGTTCCCTTCGGGATTCCTAGGGTCGTCGCCACGGTCGCCGCGCACCGGGCCCGGTGGCAACCACCCGTCATCCGCACTGCTTTCGGAGCGTCCCATGCATCTGACCCTGCTCGGAACCGGCACCATGGCCGAGGCCCTGGGCACCCCATGGGCCCGCGCGGGCCACGAGTTGACCGTACTGGGCCGCGATCCGGGCAAGGCCTCGGCACTCGCCCGGAGGCTGGGCGAGCCCACCGCCGGTTCCCGCCCGCCCGTCGCCCACGGCCCGTTGACGGAGGCCGGTCCCTTCGGGGACGCCGTCCTGCTCGCCGTACCGGCCGCGAGCGCGCCCGGCGTACTGGCCGCCGTCGGCGCGGGGGCGGGGACCCTGCGCGGCCGTACCCTCATCGACTGCACCAACGACCTCGGCCCCGGCTTCACCCTCGGCACCACCGGAAGCCCCTCGATGGCCGAGCGGCTGGCCGCCGAGGCGCCCGGGGCGCAGGTGGTCAAGGCCTTCAACCTCTGCCATGCCGATGTCTGGCGGCTGACCCCGCCGGTCTTCGCGGGCCGCGCGCTCTCCGTCCCCCTGTGCGGCGACGAGCCGGAAGCGGTCGCGCGGGTCGCCGCCCTCGTACGGGACCTCGGCTGCACGCCCGTCGACGGCGGCGGGCTCGTCCGCGCGCGGCTCCTCGAAGCGACCGCCGCCTTCGTGATCGGGCTGTGGGTGGGCGCGGGGGCGGACGCGCAGGCGATCCTGCCGCCGGTGGAGTTCGGCGGGGGCTGAGCGGCCGGGCGGCGCCGGTGAGCGGCCGGAGATGCGTGGGCGAACTGACCGGCGGCGCAAGGGCTTTGGCGGCTCAGGCCGTCAAGGGCTCGTCCTCGGCGGGGGCGCTCTCTTCGGCGCAGGCGGTGGCGAGCGCGTCGAGCGAGACCTCCAGGGCGGCGGCCAGCGCGGCCACGGTGAAGAAGGCGGGGGTGGGCGCGCGGCCCGTCTCGATCTTGCGCAGGGTCTCCGCGGAGACCCCGGCCGCCGCCGCGACCTCGACCATGCTCCGGTCGCCGCGCGCCCGGCGCAGCAGATCACCGAAGCGCTCGCCGCGCTGCCGCTCCCAGGGGGTCAAAGGGGTTCGCACCATGGTCCGGATACTAATACCGCCCCGACCGTTATAGCTATACCGTGATACCTGTACCGTGATATCTATACCGGTACAAGAATTGGATCGACGGGCGGGTTCCGAAGATGGTGGAGATCAAGACCGATGCCTCGATGGACGCGATGCGCGAGGCGGGGCGCGTGGTGGCGCAGGCACTGGAGGCCGCGCGGAAGGCGGCGGGCGTGGGGGTGAGCCTGCGCGAGCTGGACGGGGCCGCCCGCGAGGCCATCGAGGCGGCCGGAGCCACCTCGCCCTTCCTCGGCTACCGGCCCTCCTTCGCGCCGACCCCCTTCCCCGGTGTCCTCTGCACCTCGGTCAACGACGCCCTGGTGCACGGCATCCCGAGCACATACCGCCTCCGGGACGGCGACCTGCTCAGCATCGACTGCGGGGCCACCCTCGACGGCTGGACCGGCGACGCCGCCGTCAGCTTCGTCGTCGGCACGCCCCGGCCCGAGGACCTCGCCCTCATCGAGTCCACCCGGCAGGCCCTGGCGGCGGGGATCGCCGCCGCCACCGTGGGCAACCGCATCGGGGACATCGGGCATGCCGTCCACCGCGTCGCCGAGGCGGCGGGCTGCGGTATGCCGCTGGACTTCGGCGGCCACGGCATCGGCCGCCGGATGCACGAGGACCCGCATGTGCCCAACCAGGGCCGCCCCGGCCGCGGCTTCCCGCTCCGGCACGGCCTGACCCTCGCCATCGAGCCCATGCTCATGTCCGGCGGCACCAACGCCTACCGCACCGCCCCGGACGGCTGGACCCTGCACACCACCGACGGCAGCCGCGCGGCCCACATCGAGCACACCATCGCGGTCACCGACAACGGCCCGCGCATCCTCACGGCGCTGTGAGGGATCCGGGCGTGACGGCCTCGTAGGGCTTCTGGTCGGGGGCGTTCCCTGCCGCCCCCACCCCCCCGCTTCGCGTCCTCGTATGCGGACCCTTCAGCGCCCGTCCCAGGCAGACATTCCAGCGATGCCGAATCGGCGCAGGTCAGATGGGGTCTCCGCGTTCCAGTGTCCCTGCTTGGACGGAGATCATTGCGGGGTGGATGAGCCGCCGGGAGTCTTGATCCCGCCGACGGGCCACGAGGCCGACCGGGCGGGTGCCTCGCACCGCTTCGGGGCCGGCAGTCCGACCACTACGGGGGAGACCACCCATGCGCAAGAACCTCATCCGCACGACCGCACTGGCCGTCACGGCCGTGGCCGCCGTCTTCTCGCTGACCGCCTGCGACGGGGACGAGGACTCCTCGTCTTCGTCCTCGCCCGGTGCCGAGCAGTCCGCGGACAAGGGGCAGGGCGGCGACAGCGGGGCGGACGGCTCCGGCGCGGGCTCCGGTTCGCAGGGCTCCTCCGCGGGGTCGGAGAGCGGGGGTTCGAGCGGTGGCGCCTCCGGCGGCGACGGCTCCTCCGACGCCGGTGGCAGCGGCAGCGGGGGCGGTGACAAGGACGGCTACGGGCAGGTCTGCGGTGCCAATGACCTGACCTGGAAGGCCACGTCCAAGACCCAGGCCGGGGGCTACATCCTCCTCTCGGTGCAGGCCAGGTCCGGGATCACCTGCACGCTCCCGGCTCAGCTGCCGGTGGTGGCCTTCGGGTCGGACGGTACGGAGGCGGGGCCGGCCGAGCAGTCCGTGGGCGAGCCCGTGAAGCTGAGCGGCGGCACGGTCGCCTACGCCGGGGTGAACCCCAAGACCACCAACAGGGACGGCGGCAAGGAACTGGAGGAGATCATCGTCGCGGTGAGCAAGGACGACAGGACCGACCCGGTAGCCCTGAAGACCGGCACCCTCACCGTCGACGACCCGATCGTCACCAACTGGCACACCTCACCGGCGGACGCCGTTCCCTTCGACGGCGGCCACTGACGACAGGGCCCCGGGCCCGGCACCGTGGGGCGGCCCGCCCCGGGACAGCAGGGCGGCCTCGTCCCGGGGCAGGCGGGGCACGGCCTCACCCCTCGTCCGGCGGCTCCCACCCCCACTCCTCCTCGGGCGGCTCCTCCTCCGAGAACAGGGCCTCCTCCGACCCCTTCGCGCCCCGGGCGCCTCCCGCCGCGCCCCGCCCGGCCCCGGGGGCTCCGGCACCTGCCGTCCCCCCACCGGTGCCAGCACCGGCACCGGCGCTACCAGTGCCTTCGCCGCCCCCGGTGGCGCCGAGCGACCCCAGCACCTCCAGCACGCCCTCGCCCCAGGTGGCCAGCTTCTTCTCGCCGATGCCGCTGATGCCGCCGAGTTCGCGTACCGAGGTGGGCTGGAGGGTGGCGATCTCACGCAGGGTGGCGTCGTGGAAGATCACGTAGGCGGGGACGCCCTGCTCCTTGGCCTGCTGGCCGCGCCAGGTCCGCAGTGCCTCGAAGACCGGCTGGAGTTCGGCGGGCAGCTCCGCCGCGGCGGCCGCCGCCTTCTGCCTGCGTTCGCCGCGCGAGCTGCCCGAGGCGCCGCTGCCCGCGCGGGCGGTGGGGATCTTCGCCTCCTTGCGCAGGGGGACCTCGCGCTCCCTGCGCAGGACCGTGCCGCTGCCCTCGGTCAGGACCAGGGTGCCGTACTCGCCCTCGACCGCGAGGAGGCCCTGGGCCAGCAACTGGCGTACCACGCCCCGCCATTCGGCCTCGGCCAGTTCCTCACCGATGCCGAAGACGGAGAGCTGGTCGTGGTCGAACTGGATCACCTTCGCGGTCCTGCGGCCGAGCAGGATGTCGATGATCTGACCGGCGCCGAACTTCTGATTGCGCTCCCGCTTCAGCCGGACCACCGTCGAGAGGGCCTTCTGCGCGGCGACGGTGCCGTCCCAGGTCTCCGGCGGGGTGAGGCAGGTGTCGCAGTTGCCGCAGCCCGCGCTGCCCGGTTCCTGGCCGAAGTACATCAGGAGCTGGCCGCGCCGGCACTGGGCGGTCTCGCAGAGGGCGAGCATGGCGTCGAGGTGGGCGCCCGCGCGGCGCCGGAAGGCCTCGTCGCCCTCTCCCATCTGGATGAGCTTGCGCTGCTGGACGACGTCCTGGAGGCCGTAGGCCATCCACGCGGTGGAGGGCAGTCCGTCGCGGCCCGCGCGGCCGGTCTCCTGGTAGTAGCCCTCGACGGACTTGGGCAGGTCGAGGTGGGCGACGAAGCGTACGTCGGGTTTGTCGATGCCCATCCCGAAGGCGATGGTGGCGACCACGACGAGCCCCTCCTCGCGGAGGAACCGGGCCTGGTGCTCGGCGCGCACCGGGGCGTCCAGACCCGCGTGGTACGGGACGGCGTGGACGCCGTTGCGGTTCAGGAACTCGGCGGTCTTGTCCACCGAGTTGCGCGAGAGGCAGTAGACGATTCCCGCGTCGCCCGGGTGCTCGGTGCGCAGGAAGGACAGCAGCTGCTTCTTCGGGTCGGCCTTGGGGACGATGCGGTACTGGATGTTGGGCCGGTCGAAGCTGGCCTCGAAGTGCCGGGCCCGGGGCATGTCGAGCCGCTGGGTGATCTCCTGGTGGGTGGCCCTGGTGGCGGTGGCCGTGAGCGCGATGCGCGGGACCTCGGGCCAGCGCTCGCCGAGGACCGCGAGGGCCAGGTAGTCGGGCCGGAAGTCGTGGCCCCACTGGGCGACGCAGTGCGCCTCGTCGATGGCGAAGACGGAGATGTCCCCGCGGCCGAGCAGATCGAGGGTGGTGTCGAGGCGGAGGCGCTCGGGGGCGAGGTAGAGGAGGTCGAGTTCCCCGGCGAGGAACTCGGCCTCGACCAGGCGGCGTTCCTCGAAGTCCTGGGTGGAGTTCATGAACCCGGCGCGGACACCGAGCGCGCGCAGGGCGTCGACCTGGTCCTGCATGAGCGCGATCAGCGGGGAGACGACCACCCCGGTGCCGGGGCGCACCAGCGCCGGGATCTGGTAGCAGAGGGATTTGCCGCCGCCGGTGGGCATGAGCACGACCGCGTCGCCGCCGCCGACCACATGCTCGATGACGGCCTCCTGCTCCCCGCGGAAGGCCTCGTATCCGAAGACGCGGCGCAGGGTGCCAAGGGCGGGGCTGTCCGCCGCGCTTCCCCCGGGGCCGCTCTCCGGGGCGCCCTCGGCGGGGGTGCCGTCAGGGGCGTCCTCCGGGGCCGTCGGGGACGCCGCCCCGGATTCCGCTTCGGTGCCCTCCGCCGGGGGCGCCTCCTGCTCGGGGCCCGTCCCGTGCCGTGCCGTGTCCGTCATGCTGCCCGATCCCACCCGTCTGCTTCACGCCGCGCGACCGCCCCTGCGGCGTCCGCGCTGCTGCCGTGGGCGGCTTTCCGGCCCACGCAGGCAACGATAGGGGGCGGCGGGGACAGGGCAGGAGTTATCCACAGGCAGGGGGCTCGCGGAGGGGCGCGGGCACGCGTATCGGCGCGTCCGCGGGCGCGCTCGGGGCCTGCGCGCCCCTCCGTAGGACGTGGTGCGGCGGGTCAGCGCCGCTGCCCGCCGCGGGCACCGGCATGGGCACCCGCACGGGCACGGGCACGGGCACGGGCACGGGCACGGGCAGCAACGCCGCACGCCGGTCGCGGGTGCGGGTGGCCCGCGGTCAGTGGCCCGCGGTCAGTGCGAGGGGCGGTCCTCGCCCTTTCCGCCACCGCCGCCGCTGCCTCCGTACTGGTCCCTCATCTTGTCCTGTAGGGAGTCGACCTGGCCCTTGTACTTGCCGCCGGTCTTGCCGTCGACGAAGTCCCCTGCCTTGTCGATGCCCTTGCCGGTTTGCTCGGGGTGGCCTTTGAGCATCTGCTTCAGCTTGTCCATCATGGACATGTGGTCCTCCTAGCTTCTGGGCCTCACTCCAGCATCACGACAGTGCGGGGAGTCCGCATCTCCAGTGCGGGCAAGGCCGCAGGACGAAGGCCCCTTCCGCCGTGGCGGAAGGGGCCTTCTGGTCCGGCTTGTGCGCCGGGCGGGCTACCGGGCGAACACCCCCGCCTGCCCCGCCAGGTCCAGGAAGTACTGCGGGGCGACGCCGAGCACCAGGGTGACCGCGACGCCGACCGCGATGGCCGTGGTCGTCAGCGCGGAGGGCACCGCGACCGTGGGGCCGCCGGGCTGGGGCTCGCTGAAGAACATCAGCACGATGACGCGGATGTAGAAGAAGGCCGCGACCGCCGAGGAGAGCACACCGACGACCACGAGCGGACCGGCGCCGCCCTCCGCCGCGGCCTTGAACACCGCGAACTTTCCGGCGAAACCGGAGGTCAGCGGGATGCCCGCGAAGGCGAGCAGGAAGATGGCGAAGACCGCCGCGACGAGCGGCGAGCGGCGGCCGAGCCCCGCCCACTTCGACAGGTGGGTCGCCTCGCCGCCCGCGTCGCGGACCAGGGTGACCACGGCGAAGGCGCCGATGGTCACGAAGGAGTACGCGGCGAGGTAGAAGAGGACGGAGGAGATGCCCTCCGGGTTCATGGCGATGACACCGGCGAGGATGAAGCCCGCGTGCGCGATGGAGGAGTACGCGAGCAGCCGCTTGATGTCGGTCTGGGTGATGGCGACGATCGCGCCGCCCAGCATGGTGACGATGGCGACGCCCCACATGACCGGCCGCCAGTCCCAGCGCAGGCCCGGCAGCACCACGTACAGCAGGCGGAGCAGGGCGCCGAAGGCGGCGACCTTGGTGGCGGCGGCCATGAAGCCGGTGACGGGGGTGGGCGCGCCCTGGTAGACGTCCGGGGTCCACATGTGGAAGGGGACCGCGCCGACCTTGAAGAGCAGGCCCATGACGACGAGTGCGGCGCCGATCAGGAGCAGCGCGTCGTTGCCCATGGTGTCGGCGAGCGCCGGGTCGATGTCCTGCACGCTCCCGTCGACGACGCTGGCGATCCGGGCGTAGGAGACGGAGCCGGAGTAGCCGTAGAGCAGGGCGATGCCGAAGAGGGTGAAGGCGGAGGCGAAGGCGCCGAGGAGGAAGTACTTGACGGCGGCTTCCTGCGACATGAGCCGGTTGCGGCGGGCGAGCGCGCACAGCAGGTACAGCGGCAGGGAGAAGACTTCCAGCGCGATGAAGAGGGTCAGCAGGTCGTTCGCCGCGGGGAAGACGAGCATGCCGCCGATGGCGAAGAGGGCCAGCGGGAACACCTCGGTGGTGGTGAACCCGGCCTTCAGGGCGGCCTTCTCGGAGTCGCTGCCGGGGACCGAGGCGGCCTGCGCGGCGAAGGAGTCGACCTGGTTGCCGTGGGCGGCCGGGTCGAGCCTGCGCTCGGCGAAGGTGAAGATCGCGACGAGCCCGGCGAGCAGGATGGTGCCCTGGAGGAAGAGGGCGGGTCCGTCGACGGCGACGGCGCCCATGGCGGCGATGTGCGCCTTGGTGGTGCCGTAGCCGTCGGCGGCGAGGGCGAGCACCGCGATGAAGGCGGCGACCAGGGCGAGGACGGCGGTGCCGACCTGCGCGTAGTAGCGGGACCGGCGCGGTACGAAGGCCTCGATGAGGATGCCGATGAGGGCCGCGCCGATGACGATCAGCGTGGGCGACAGCTGGGCGTACTCGATCTTGGGTGCGTCGATCTTGCCGATCTCGTTGCTGGCGGGCGCGGTGGCCGCCATTGTCCACAGGCTGTGGACGGCCGATGCGCTCACTTGGACGCCTCCACGTCGGGCCGGGGATCCTTCTTCTGGACGTCGGACATGGTGTGTTTCACCGCCGGGTCGACGAGCTCGGTCAGCGGCTTCGGGTAGACGCCGAGGAAGACGAGCAGTGCGATCAGCGGGACGACCACGGCCAGTTCACGTACCCGCAGATCGGGGATCTTGGCGAGTTCCGGTTTGACCGGGCCGGTCATCGTCCGCTGGTAGAGGACGAGGGAGTACAGGGCGGCGAGCACGATGCCGAAGGTGGCGATGATGCCGAGGGCCGGATACCGCGAGAAGGTGCCGACCAGGACCAGGAACTCGCTGACGAACGGGGCGAGTCCGGGCAGCGAGAGGGTGGCGAGGGAGCCGATGAGGAAGGTGCCGGCGAGCAGCGGCGCCGTCTTCTGCACCCCGCCGTAGTCCGCGATGAGCCGGGAGCCGCGCCGGGAGATGAGGAATCCGGCGACCAGCATCAGGGCGGCGGTGGAGATGCCGTGGTTGACCATGTAGAGGGTGGCGCCGCTCTGGCCCTGGGAGGTCATCGCGAAGATGCCGAGGATGATGAACCCGAAGTGGGAGATCGAGGCGTACGCGACCAGGCGTTTGATGTCGCGCTGGCCGACCGCGAGCAGGGCGCCGTAGACGATGCTGATCACGGCGAGCACCAGGATCGCGGGGGTGGCCCACTTGGAGGCCTCCGGGAAGAGCTGGAGGCAGAAGCGGAGCATCGCGAAGGTGCCGACCTTGTCGACGACCGCGGTGATCAGCACGGCGACCGGCGCGGTCGACTCGCCCATGGCGTTGGGCAGCCAGGTGTGCAGCGGCCACAGCGGGGCCTTCACCGCGAAGGCGAAGAAGAAGCCGAGGAAGAGCCAGCGCTCGGTGGAGGTCGCCATGTCGAGGGAGCCGTTGGCCCGGGCCTCGGCGATCTCGGCGAGCGAGAAGCTGCCCGCGACCGTGTAGAGGCCGATCACCGCGGCCAGCATGATCAGGCCGCCGACCAGGTTGTAGAGGAGGAACTTGACCGCCGCGTACGAGCGTTGGGCGGCGGCGGTCTTCTCGTCCTGGTGCGGGTGGGCGCGGTCTCCGAAGCCGCCGATGAGGAAGTACATCGGGATGAGCATGGCTTCGAAGAAGATGTAGAAGAGGAAGACGTCGGTGGCCTCGAAGGAGAGGATCACCATCGCCTCGACGGCGAGGATCAGGGCGAAGAAGCCCTGGGTCGGACGCCAGCGCGAGGAGCTGGTCTCCAGGGTGTCGGCGTCGTGCCAGCCCGCCAGGATGATGAACGGGATGAGCAGCGCGGTCAGGGCGAGCAGGGCCACCCCGATGCCGTCGACGCCCAGCTCGTAGCGGACCCCGAAGTCCTTGATCCAGGAGTGGGATTCGGTGAGCTGGTACCGCCCGCCGTCCGGGTCGAAGCGGACCAGGACGGCGACGGCGAGGCCGAGGGTGGCGAGCGAGACGAGCAGTGCCAGGGACTTGGCGGCGTTGCGTTTGCCCGCAGGGACGGCGGCCGTGGCGAGGGCGCCGAGGGCGGGCAGGGCCGCGGTCGCGGTCAGCAGAGGAAAGGACATGGGAATCAGACCGCCCTCATCAGCAGGGTCGCGGCGACGATCAGTGCGGCACCGCCGAACATCGAGACGGCGTAGCTGCGGACGTAGCCGTTCTGCAGCCTGCGCAGCCGGCCGGAGAGTCCGCCGACGGAGGCCGCGGTGCCGTTGACGGCGCCGTCGACCAGGGAGTGGTCGAGGTAGACCAGGGAGCGGGTGAGGTGTTCGCCGCCGCGGACCAGGACGACGTGGTTGAAGTCGTCCTGGAGCAGGTCGCGGCGGGCCGCCCGGGTGAGCAGCGAGCCGCGCGGGGCGACGGCGGGCACCGGGCGCCTGCCGTACATCAGCCAGGCGGCGGCCACCCCGAGGACGAGCACCGCGACGGTGGCGCCGGTGACGGCGCCCGCGCTGATCGGCGGATGGCCGTGCTCGTGTGCGGTGACCGGCTCCAGCCAGTGCAGGAAGCGGTCGCCGATGCTGAAGAAGCCGCCCGCGAAGACCGAGCCGAAGGCGAGGATGATCATCGGGATCGTCATCGACTTGGGCGACTCGTGCGGGTGGGGCTCCTGGTAGTCCTCGCCGGCGCCCGAGGCGATCGCCGCCTGCCCCCGCCAGCGCTCCTCGCCGAAGAAGGTCATCAGCATCACGCGGGTCATGTAGAAGGCGGTGATCGCGGCGCCGAGCAGGGCCACCGAGCCGAGGATCCAGCCCTCGGTGCCGCCCTTGGCGAAGGCCGCCTCGATGATCTTGTCCTTGGAGAAGAAGCCGGACAGGCCGGGGAAGCCGATGATGGCGAGGTAGCCGAGTCCGAAGGTGACGAAGGTGACCGGCATGTACTTGCGCAGTCCGCCGTAGCGGCGCATGTCGACCTCGTCGTTCATGCCGTGCATCACGGATCCGGCGCCGAGGAAGAGCCCGGCCTTGAAGAAGCCGTGGGTCACCAGGTGCATGATCGCGAAGACGTAGCCGATGGGGCCGAGGCCCGCGGCGAGGACCATGTAGCCGATCTGCGACATCGTCGATCCGGCGAGCGCCTTCTTGATGTCGTCCTTGGCGCAACCGACGATCGCACCGAAGAGCAGCGTGACCGCGCCGACGATGGTGACGACGAGCTGGGCGTCGGGGGCGGCGTTGAAGATCGCCCCGGAGCGCACGATCAGGTAGACGCCCGCGGTGACCATGGTGGCGGCGTGGATGAGGGCGGAGACCGGGGTCGGGCCCTCCATCGCGTCGCCGAGCCAGGACTGCAGCGGCACCTGGGCGGACTTGCCGCAGGCGGCGAGCAGCAGCATCAGCGCGATCGCGGTGAGCTTGCCCTCGCCGGTGTCCCCGGTGGCCTCCAGGACCGGCCCGAAGGCGAAGGTCCCGAAGGTGGTGAACATCAGCATGATGGCGATGGACAGGCCCATGTCGCCGACGCGGTTGACCAGGAAGGCCTTCTTCGCGGCGGTGGCGGCGCTGGGCTTGTGCTGCCAGAAGCCGATGAGCAGGTACGAGGCGAGGCCGACGCCCTCCCAGCCGACGTACAGCAGGAGGTAGTTGTCGGCGAGGACCAGCAGCAGCATCGCCGCGAGGAACAGGTTCAGGTAGCCGAAGAAGCGGCGGCGCCGCTCGTCGTGCTCCATGTACCCGATCGAGTAGATGTGGATGAGCGTGCCCACCCCGCTGATCAGGAGCACGAACGTCATCGACAGCTGGTCCAGCTGGAAGGCGACGTCGGCCTGGAAGCCCTCGACGGGGATCCAGCTGAACAGGTGCTGGTGCAGGGCGCGTTCCTCCGCGTCCTTGCCGAGCATGTCCGTGAACAGGACGAGCCCGAAGGCGAAGGAGGCGAAGGACAGCAGGGTGCCGAGCAGATGCCCGGTGCGGTCCAGGGCCCGCCCGCCGCACAGGAGCACGGCGGCTCCGAGCAGTGGCGCCGCGATCAGCAGCGCGATCAGGTTCTCCACGAGCTGACCCCTTAGAGCTTCATCAGGCTGGCGTCGTCGACCGAGGCCGAGTGGCGGGAGCGGAACAGCGACACGATGATCGCGAGTCCGACGACGACCTCCGCGGCGGCGACGACCATCGTGAAGAAGGCGATGATCTGGCCGTCGAGGTTTCCGTGCAGGCGCGAGAAGGCGACGAAGGCGAGGTTGCAGGCGTTGAGCATCAGCTCCACGCACATGAACACCACGATCGCGTTCCGCCTGATCAGTACGCCGGTGGCACCGATGGTGAACAGCAGTGCCGCCAGATACAGGTAGTTGACCGGGTTCACTTCGATGCCTCCTCGGAGGTCGGCCGCTCCAGGCGCTCGGTGGACCGCTGTTCGAGGGCCTTGAGGTCGTTCAGCGCCTCGCTGGAGACGTCGCGGATCTGGCCGCGGGCGCGCAGCGTCTTGTTGACGGTCAGCTCCGAGGGGGAGCCGTCCGGCAGCAGGCCCGCGATGTCGACCGCGTTGTGCCGGGCGTAGACGCCGGGGGCGGGCAGCGGCGGCAGGTGGACGCCGTCCCGGATGCGCTGCTCGGACAACTCGCGCTGGGTCTTGGCGCGTTCGGTGCGCTCCCGGTGGGTGAGCACCATCGCGCCGACCGCGGCGGTGATGAGCAGGGCGCCGGTGATCTCGAAGGCGAAGACGTACTTGGTGAAGATCAGGGTGGCCAGGCCCTCGACGTTCCCGCCGGAGTTGGCGCGGCTCAGTCCGCTGAACTCGGTCAGCGAGGCGTTGCCGATCCCGGCGATCAGCAGGACGCCGAAGCCGAGTCCGCACAGCGCGGCCAGCCAGCGCTGGCCCTTGATGGTCTCCTTCAGGGAGTCCGCGGCGCTGACGCCGATGAGCATGACCACGAAGAGGAACAGCATCATGATCGCGCCGGTGTAGACGACGATCTGCACGATGCCGAGGAAGTAGGCGCCGTTGGCCAGGTAGAAGACCGCGAGGATGATCATCGTCCCGGCGAGGCAGAGCGCGCTGTGCACGGCCCGGCGCATCAGGATGGTGCACAGGGCGCCGAGCACCGCGACGGTGCCGAGGATCCAGAACTGGACGGCCTCACCGGTGGAGGTGGTGGCGGCGGCGAGCTGGCTCATACGTCCACCTCCTCGGAGTCCGGCTTCTCGTCCTTGGAGCGGGGCGTCTGGATCTCGGTGCCGGGGGCGGCCTCGGTGACCAGGCCCCGGTAGTAGTCCTGCTCGTCGGTGCCCGGGTAGATCGCGTGCGGGCTGTCGACCATGCCCTCGTCGAGCCCGGCGAGCAGCTGCTCCTTGGTGTAGATGAGGTTCTCGCGGCTGGAGTCGGCGAGTTCGAACTCGTTGGTCATGGTGAGCGCGCGGGTCGGACAGGCCTCGATGCACAGCCCGCACAGGATGCAGCGGGCGTAGTTGATCTGGTAGACGCGTCCGTACCGCTCGCCCGGCGAGTAGCGCTCCTCGTCGGTGTTGTCGGCGCCCTCCACATAGATGGCGTCGGCGGGGCAGGCCCAGGCGCACAGCTCGCAGCCGACGCACTTCTCCAGGCCGTCCGGGTGGCGGTTGAGCTGGTGCCGGCCGTGGAAGCGCGGTGCGGTGGTCTTGGGCTGCTCGGGGTACTGCTCGGTGAGCCGCTTCTTGAACATGGCCTTGAAGGTCACGCCGAAGCCGGCCACCGGGTTCTGGAACCCGGCCGGTTCGGCGGACCGGCCGCCCGACTCCGCCCCGGCCGGGGCCACTTCGCCGCCCTTGCCGGGCTTCTCGGGCACTGAGGACTGCTCAGCCATCGGACGCCTCCTTTCCGTCACTGTCAGTATTGGGGCCGCCACTGACAACGAGGTCGCGCTGGCGGGAGGGCCTGCGCGGCACCGGCGGCAGGCTCTGCCCCGGCAGCG
Organism: Streptomyces sp. SCSIO ZS0520; assembly: GCF_025643355.1. Taxonomy (NCBI): domain Bacteria; kingdom Bacillati; phylum Actinomycetota; class Actinomycetes; order Kitasatosporales; family Streptomycetaceae; genus Streptomyces; species Streptomyces sp. SCSIO ZS0520. Next base: position 3,024,333 of record NZ_CP092644.1, read on the forward strand.
GCGGTACGGGGAAGCCGCCGGCCATCGGGTCGAAGACCTCCGGCTCGGGCGGGTGGGCGACGGACTCGGCCTTCTCCCGCTTCTCCTGGTTGTCGCGCAGGATGTCGACGACGAAGGAGATCAGCAGCAGGGCGATCACGGCGCCGCCGACGTAGAGGGCGATCTCGGCGAAGTCGTAGTCCTCGTTGCGCAGCGCCCGCACGGTGGCGACCAGCATCAGCCAGACCACCGAGACCGGGATGAGCACCTTCCAGCCGAGCTTCATCAGCTGGTCGTAGCGGACCCGGGGCAGGGTGCCGCGCAGCCAGATGAAGCCGAACAGCAGCAGCTGGACCTTGAGGACGAACCAGAGCATCGGCCACCAGCCGTGGTTGGCGCCCTCCCAGAAGGTGCTGACCGGCCAGGGTGCGCGCCACCCGCCGAGGAAGAGGGTGGTGGCGACCGCGGAGACCGTCACCATGTTCACGTACTCGGCGAGCATGAACATCGCGAACTTGATGGAGGAGTACTCGGTGTTGAAGCCACCGACGAGGTCGCCCTCGGACTCCGGCATGTCGAAGGGCGCCCGGTTGGTCTCGCCGACCATCGTGATGATGTAGAGCAGGAAGGAGACCGGCAGCAGCAGGATGTACCAGCGGTCCTGCTGGCCTTCCACGATCGCCGAGGTCGACATCGACCCGGAGTAGAGGAAGACGGAGGCGAAGGCGGCGCCCATCGCGATCTCGTACGAGATCATCTGCGCGCAGGAGCGCAGCCCGCCGAGCAGCGGGTACGTGGAGCCGGAGGACCAGCCCGCGAGGACGATGCCGTAGATGCCGACGGAGGCGACCGCGAGGATGTAGAGCATCGCGATCGGCAGGTCGGTGAGCTGCATGGTGGTGCGCTGGCCGAAGATCGAGACCTCGTTGCCGGAGGGCCCGAAGGGGATCACCGCGATCGCCATGAACGCGGGGACCGCGGCGACGATCGGCGCGAGGACGTAGACGACCTTGTCCGCGCGCTTGACGATGACGTCTTCCTTCAGCATCAGCTTGATGCCGTCGGCCAGCGACTGCAGCAGGCCCCAGGGGCCGTGCCGGTTGGGGCCGATGCGCCGCTGCATCCAGGCGACGACCTTGCGCTCCCACACGATGGAGAAGAGCACGGTCACCATCAGGAAGGCGAAGCAGAAGACCGCCTTGATGACGACCAGCCACCACGGGTCGGTGCCGAACAGCGACAGGTCTTCCTGGGCGAGCGGCATCATGACGTCACCTCCGTGATCGCGGTGGCCCCGTCGGTGGCGGGGGCGAGGCGCACGAGCTGGCCGGGCCGCGCTCCGGTGTCGGCGGCCACGCCGTGGCCGGTGGAGTTCAGCGGCAGCCAGACCACCCGGTCGGGCATCTCCGTGACGAGCAGCGGCAGTTCGACGCTGCCCTCGGGTCCGGTGACCCTCAGGGCCTGGCCGTCGGCGACCCCGGTCTCGGCGGCGGTGGCCGCGGAGAGCCGGGCGACGGCGGCGTGCCGGGTGCCGGCCAGCGCCTCGTCGCCCTCCTGGAGCCGGCCGCGGTCGAGCAGCAGCCGGTGCCCGGCGAGCACCGCCTCGCCCTGACCGGGGCGGGGCAGCGCGGCCGTGGTCCCGCTGGGCCCGGTGGCGAGCGGTCCGTCCCAGCCGCCGAGGCGGTCGAGTTCGGCGCGGGCGGTGCGCACATCGGGCAGGCCCAGGTGGATGTCCATGGCGTCGGCGAGCATGTGCAGCACGCGCAGGTCCTGGGGGGCCAGGGTGCGGGTCATCTGGTCGGGCTTGAGCGAGGCCTCGAACATCCGCGCCCGGCCTTCCCAGTTGAGGAAGGTGCCGGACTTCTCGGCGACGGCGGCGACCGGCAGGACCACATCGGCCCGTTCGGTGACCTCGCTCGGCCGCTGCTCCAGGGAGACCACGAAGGCGGCCTCCTTCAGCGCGGTACGGGCGCGTGCCGGGTCCGGCAGGTCGTCGATCTCGACGCCGCCGACGAGCAGCGCGCCGAGCTCGCCGCTCGCGGCGGCCTCGACGATCTGCCCGGTGTCGCGGCCGTGGCGGTGCGGAAGGCGGGCCAGGCCCCAGACGGCGGCGACCTCGTCCCGGGCGCGCGGGTCGGTGGCCGGGCGTCCGCCGGGCAGCAGCGAGGGCAGCGCGCCGGTCTCGACGGCGCCGCGCTCACCCGCCCGGCGCGGGATCCACACCAGGCGGGCGCCGGTGGCGGCGGCGGTGCGGGCGGCGGCGGTGAGCGCGCCGGGGACCGCGGCGAGGCGTTCGCCGACGACGAGGACGGCGCCCTCCTCGCGCAGCGCCTCGGCGGCCCGGCTGCCGTCGCCTTCGAGTCCGGTGCCGGTGGCGAGGGCGTCCAGCCACTCGGTCTCGGTGCCGGGGGCGGCGGGCAGCAGGGTGCCGCCCGCCTTCTCCAGGCCCCGGGTGGCGTGGGTGGCGAGGGCGAAGGTGCGCTGGCCGTGCTTGCGCCAGGCCTTGCGCAGCCTCAGGAAGACACCGGGTGCCTCCTCCTCCGCCTCGATCCCGGCGAGCAGCACCGCGGGCGCCTTGCCGAGCAGGGTGTACGTGACGCCCGTACCGTCCAGGTCGCGGCCGCGCCCGGCGACGAAGGCGGCCAGGAAGTCGGCCTCCTCGGCGCTGTGCACCCGGGCCCGGAAGTCGACGTCGTTGGTGTCGAGGGCGACCCGGGCGAACTTGCTGTACGCGTAGGAGTCCTCGACGGTCAGCCGGCCGCCGGTGAGCACGGCCGCCCGGCCGCGGGCCGCGGCCAGTCCGCTCGCGGCGGCGTCCAGGGCCTCCGGCCAGCTGGCGCTCCGCAGTTGACCGGTGGCGGCGTCACGGACGAGCGGGGTGGTGAGGCGGTCCTTGAGCTGCGCGTAGCGGAAGCCGAAGCGGCCCTTGTCGCAGATCCACTCCTCGTTGACCTCGGGGTCGTCGGCGGCCAGGCGCCGCATGACCTTGCCGCGGCGGTGGTCGGTGCGGGTGGCGCAGCCCCCGGCGCAGTGCTCGCACACGCTCGGCGAGGACACCAGGTCGAAGGGGCGGGAGCGGAAGCGGTACGCCGCCGAGGTCAGCGCGCCGACCGGGCAGATCTGGATGGTGTTGCCGGAGAAGTACGACTCGAAGGGGTCGCCCTCGCCGGTGCCGACCTGCTGGAGGGCGCCGCGTTCGAGGAGTTCGATCATCGGGTCGCCGGCGACCTGGTTGGAGAAGCGGGTGCAGCGCGCGCACAGCACGCAGCGCTCGCGGTCCAGGAGCACCTGGGTGGAGATCGGCACCGGCTTCTCGAAGGTCCGCTTCTTGCCCTCGAAGCGGGAGTCGGCGTCGCCGACCGACATGGCCTGGTTCTGCAGCGGGCACTCGCCGCCCTTGTCGCAGACCGGGCAGTCCAGGGGGTGGTTGATGAGCAGCAGCTCCATCACCCCGCGCTGCGCCTTCTCCGCGACCGGCGAGGTCAGCTGGGAGCTGACGACCATGCCGTCGGTGCAGGTGATGGTGCAGGAGGCCATCGGCTTGCGCTGGCCCTCGACCTCGACGATGCATTGGCGGCAGGCACCGGCCGGGTCGAGCAGCGGGTGGTCGCAGAAGCGGGGGATCTCGATGCCGAGCATCTCGGCGGCCCGGATGACCAGGGTGCCCTTGGGCACGCTGATCTCGGAGCCGTCGATGGTCAGGGTCACGAGGTCCTCGGCGACCGGGGCCTCTTTGCCCGACGCCCCGCCGGAGGGAGCGCCTGTGGTGACCGTCATGCGTTCACCTCCGTGTGGGTGTCGGCCCAGGCGGTGGACCGGGCCGGGTCGAAGGGGCAGCCCTTCTCGTCGATGTGCTGCTCGTACTCCGCGCGGAAGTACTTGAGCGAGGAGAAGATCGGCGCGGCGGCGCCGTCGCCGAGGGCGCAGAAGGACTTGCCGTTGATGTTGTCGGCGATGTCGGCGAGCTTGTCGAGGTCGGCGTGGGTGCCCTTGCCCGCCTCCAGGTCGCGCATCAACTGCACGAGCCAGTAGGTGCCTTCGCGGCAGGGGGTGCACTTGCCGCAGGACTCGTGGGCGTAGAACTCGGTCCAGCGGGTGACGGCGCGGACCACGCAGGTGGTCTCGTCGAAGCACTGCAGGGCCTTGGTGCCGAGCATCGATCCGGCGGCGCCGACGGCCTCGTAGTCGAGGGGGACGTCGAGGTGCTCGTCGGTGAGCAGCGGGGTGGAGGAGCCGCCCGGGGTCCAGAACTTCAGGCGGTGCCCGGGCCGCATGCCGCCGCTCATGTCGAGGAGCTGGCGCAGGGTGATGCCGAGCGGGCCCTCGTACTGGCCGGGGCCCGCGACATGGCCGCTGAGCGAGTACAGCGTGAAGCCCGGGGACTTCTCGCTGCCCATGGACTTGAACCAGTCCTTGCCCTTGTTGAGGATCGCGGGAACCGAGGCGATGGACTCGACGTTGTTCACCACCGTGGGGCAGGCGTAGAGACCGGCGACGGCGGGGAAGGGCGGCCGGAGCCTCGGCTGGCCGCGGCGCCCCTCCAGGGAGTCGAGGAGCGCGGTCTCCTCGCCGCAGATGTAAGCCCCGGCGCCCGCGTGCACGGTGAGGTCGAGGTCGAGTCCCTCGCCGAGCGCGTTCTTGCCGAGGTAGCCGGCCTCGTAGGCCTCGCGCACGGCCTCGTGCAGCCTGCGCAGTACGGGGACGACCTCGCCGCGCAGGTAGATGAAGGCGTGCGAGGAGCGGATCGCGTGGCAGGCGATCACGATGCCCTCGATGAGGGAGTGCGGGTTGGCGTAGAGGAGGGGGATGTCCTTGCAGGTGCCGGGCTCGGACTCGTCGGCGTTGACGACGAGGTAGTGCGGCTTGCCGTCGCCCTGCGGGATGAACTGCCACTTCATGCCGGTGGGGAAGCCCGCGCCGCCGCGGCCGCGCAGACCGGAGTCCTTCACATAGGCGATCAGGTCGTCCGGGGCCATGGCGAGCGCCTTGCGCAGCCCCTCGTATCCCTCGTGGCGGCGGTAGACCTCCAGGGACCAGGACTTCTCCTCGTCCCAGAAGGCGGACAGCACCGGGGCGAGCAGTTCCTCGGGGCTCAGCTCCGGGCCGCCGGGCGCCGCGGTGTCGCCGTTGTCGGTGGTCAAGGTCATCACTCCCCCTCCTCGGCAGCGGGGCCTGCGGGGTGGGCCGGGTCGGAGGCCGAGGTCTCCTGCGGGGCGTCGTGCGAGCTGAGGTGCTCGCCCGGCGAGGGCTCGTGCGGGGCGGTCCCGCGGATCGTCCCGGCGTCCTGGCCGCGCGGGTGGACCACCCGGGGCTGGGGGCTCTCGCCCTTGGCCAGGCGCAGTCCGATCAGGGAGGCGGGGCCGCCGCTGCCGCCGGCCTCGACGGCGCCTTCGCGCGTGTCGGGGAATCCGGCGAGGATGCGGGCGGTCTCCTTGTACGTGCACAGGGGGGCGCCGCGGGTGGGCTCGACGGTGGCTCCGGCCCGCAGCTCGTCGACCAGGCGCTTGGCGGACTCGACGGTCTGGTTGTCGAAGAACTCCCAGTTGACCATCAGGACCGGAGCGAAGTCGCAGGCCGCGTTGCACTCGATGTGTTCGAGGGTGACCTTGCCGTCCTCGGTGGTCTCGCCGTTGCCGACGCCGAGGTGCTCCTGCAGCGCGGAGAAGATGGCGTCGCCGCCCATCACCGCGCACAGCGTGTTGGTGCAGACACCGACCTGGTAGTCGCCGCCCGGCTTGCGCCGGTACATCGTGTAGAAGGTGGCGACCGCGGTGACCTCGGCGGTGGTCAGTTGGAGGACGTCCGCGCAGAACTGCATTCCGGTGCGCGTGACATGGCCCTCCTCGGACTGCACCAGGTGCAGCAGCGGCAGCAGCGCCGAGCGGGAGTCCGGGTAGCGGGCGATGACCTCGCGCGCGTCGGCCTCCAGGCGGGCGCGCACCTCGGCCGGGTACGCGGGGGCGGGCAGCTGGGGCATGCCCAGGCTCACCTCGTGGCTCGCGGGTGTGGTCGTCACCGGTCGACGCCTCCCATCACGGGGTCGATGGACGCGACGGCGACGATGACGTCGGCGACCTGGCCGCCCTCGCACATCGCCGCCATGGCCTGCAGATTGGTGAAGGACGGGTCGCGGAAGTGCACCCGGAAGGGCCGGGTGCCGCCGTCGGAGACGACGTGCACGCCGAGTTCGCCCTTGGGGGACTCCACCGCGGTGTACGCCTGTCCCGGCGGGACCCGGAAGCCCTCGGTCACCAGCTTGAAGTGGTGGATCAGGGACTCCATGGAGGTGCCCATGATCTTCTTGATGTGGTCGAGGGAGTTGCCGAGCCCGTCCGGGCCGAGCGCGAGCTGCGCGGGCCAGGCGATCTTCTTGTCGCCGACCATCACCGGGCCCGGCTGCAGCCGGTCCAGGCACTGCTCGACGATCTTCAGCGACTCGCGCATCTCCTCGATACGGATGAGGAAGCGCCCGTAGGAGTCGCAGGTGTCGGTGGTGGGGACCTCGAAGTCGTAGGTCTCGTAGCCGCAGTAGGGGCTGGACTTGCGCAGGTCGTGCGGCAGGCCCGCGGAGCGCAGCACGGGGCCGGTGGCGCCGAGGGCCATGCAGCCCGCGAGGTCGAGGTAGCCGACGTCCTGCATGCGGCCCTTGAAGATCGGGTTCCCGGTGGCGAGCTTGTCGTACTCCGGGAGGTTCTTGCGCATGGTCTTCAGGAACTCGCGGATCGCCTCCGGGGCGCCGGGCGGCAGGTCCTGGGCGAGGCCGCCGGGCCGGATGTAGGCGTGGTTCATCCGCAGGCCGGTGATCAGCTCGTAGAGATCGAGAATCAGTTCACGATCGCGGAAGCCGTAGATCATGATGGTCGTCGCGCCGAGCTCCATGCCGCCGGTGGCGATGGCCACCAGGTGCGAGGAGAGGCGGTTCAGCTCCATCAGGAGCACCCGGATGATGTTCGCCCGCTCCGGGATCTCGTCCTGGATGCCGAGGAGCTTCTCCACGCCGAGGCAGTAGGCGGCCTCGTTGTAGAAGGGCGTCAGGTAATCCATCCGCGTGACGAAGGTGGTGCCCTGCGTCCAGTTGCGGAATTCGAGGTTCTTCTCGATGCCGGTGTGCAGGTAGCCGATGCCGCAGCGGGCCTCGGTGACCGTCTCGCCGTCGATCTCCAGGATCAGGCGGAGCACGCCGTGCGTGGAGGGGTGCTGGGGGCCCATGTTGACGACGATGCGCTCGTCGTCGGCCTTGGCGGCGGACCGGACGACCTCGTCCCAGTCGCCGCCGGTGACCGTGTAGACGGTCCCCTCGGTGGTCTCGCGTGCGGCGGAGGAGGCGTCGCCCCAGTCGGCCGCGTGGGGGGAGTCGGTGCTCACGAGTACGACCTCCGCTGGTCCGGAGCCGGGATCTGGGCGCCCTTGTACTCGACGGGGATGCCGCCGAGGGGGTAGTCCTTGCGCTGCGGGAAGCCCTGCCAGTCGTCCGGCATCATGATCCGCGTCAGCGCGGGGTGGCCGTCGAAGACGAGGCCGAAGAAGTCGTAGGCCTCGCGCTCGTGCCAGTCGTTGGTCGGGTACACCGCGACCAGCGAGGGGATGTGCGGGTCCGCGTCGGGGGCGCTGACCTCCAGGCGGATGAGCCGATTGTGCGTGAGCGAACGCAGATGGTAGACGGCGTGCAGCTCGCGGCCCTTGTCGTGGAGGTAGTGCACCCCGCTCACGCCGGTGCACAGCTCGAAGCGGAGCGCCGGGTCGTCACGCAGGGTGCGGGCGACCTGCACCAGGTGTTCGCGGTGGATGTGGAAGGTCAGCTCGTCGCGGTCGACCACCGTCTTGTCGATGGCGTTCTCGGGGACGAGTCCCTGCTCCTCCAGGGCGCCCTCCAGCTCGTCGGCGACCTCGTCGAACCAGCCCCCGTACGGGCGGCTGGCCGCGCCGGGCAGCCGGATCGAGCGGACCAGGCCGCCGTAGCCGGAGGTGTCGCCGCCGTTGTTGGCGCCGAACATGCCGCGCTGGACGCGGATCTCCTCGCCGCCTTCGCCGCGCTGGCCGGGCAGGTTCTGGGCGTTCAGGTCCGCCTCGGGGTTCACCCCCGCGTCCGGGCCGGTGGATTCGCCGTCGGGTTTGTCGCCAGGAGAGGTCCCGCTCACCGCAGCAGCCCCTTCATCTCGATGGTCGGCAGTGCGTTGAGGGCGGCCTCTTCGGCCTCCCGGGCGGCCTCCGCGGCGTTCACGCCGAGCTTGGAGCCCTGGATCTTGGTGTGCAGCTTGAGGATCGCGTCGATCAGCATCTCGGGGCGCGGCGGGCAGCCCGGCAGGTAGATGTCGACCGGGACGACGTGGTCGACGCCCTGGACGATCGCGTAGTTGTTGAACATGCCGCCGGAGGAGGCGCAGACCCCCATGGAGATGACCCACTTGGGGTTGGGCATCTGGTCGTAGACCTGCCGCAGCACCGGCGCCATCTTCTGGCTGACGCGGCCCGCCACGATCATCAGGTCCGCCTGCCGCGGGGAGCCGCGGAAGACCTCCATGCCGAAGCGTGCGAGGTCGTAGCGTCCCGCGCCGGTGGTCATCATCTCGATGGCGCAGCACGCCAGGCCGAAGGTGGCGGGAAAGACGGACGACTTGCGCACCCAGCCCGCGGCCTGTTCGACGGTGGTCAGCAGAAAACCGCTCGGCAGTTTTTCTTCGAGTCCCATTGGTTGCCCCTTAATGCCCCTTCAAGACCAGCTTGCGTCTTTCGCGGTGTTCAGTCCCACTCCAGGCCGCCGCGGCGCCAGACATAGGCGTAGGCGACGAAGACCGTGACCACGAACAGCAGCATTTCGACGAGGCCGAAGAGGCCCAGCGCGTCGAAGGTGACCGCCCACGGGTAGAGGAAGACGATCTCGATGTCGAAGACGATGAAGAGCATCGCCGTCAGGTAGTACTTGATCGGGAATCGCCCGCCACCGGCCGGAGTCGGGGTCGGCTCGATACCGCACTCGTAGGCCTCCAGCTTGGCCCGGTTGTACCGCTTCGGGCCGATGAGCGAGGCCGCGATCACGGAGAAGATCGCAAAGGCGGCCCCCAGGGCTCCCAGTACGAGGATGGGCGCATACGCGTTCACCGCTCCCCGCTCCTCTCAGTCGGCTTTGACTGCTTCGGCGACGCCGGGCCCTCCCGCTCCCCTCCGCGTCCCGTGCGGTGCGCCCGCCTCCGGAAGCCGCCTGGTGTGCGGATTCCTGAAGATCGCGCGCATGTGAAGCAGGTCACAAGCCCAACTGCCGTGCATCCTATGCCCGCCCGTCTGTGATCTGCGACACGGGGTACAAGACGATCTTTGTGATCTGCACCACGAGCCCGTGGATCATGCACGCAGTGCCACCCCGCAGTTCACACCGGAGACACCCGAGTGACCACGAGACGTGACATCCGGCCCAGTCGGCCACGTAGGGGACGGGTCGCGCATTATCAAGTCCCGGCGAATCGCACAAAATTGGTGCTGGACACACCTTCTTGATAGGAGGCGCGGATTCACCCGCCGGAAGGAGATCCGGTGATGATCGTGGACGCGCGCCGCATACGTGCGCGGATTCACGAGCGGACGCGGCCCGCCGTGTGATCGTTCCGTGACCTGCGCCACATCGGCCACCCTGGCCGGGGAACGGGGCTTGGCCAATCTTCCCAACGGGTGGTAGGCGCGGGGCAATTCGGACGTATCGCGAATAGCCCGTGCACAGGGAGGGGAAAGCCCGCGTCCGCATTGCCCGTTACGGCGTCAATAAGGGGCTCTCGGGGCGCGGTTCGGCCGGACAAAACGGTAACTGTGGCGCAGCCCACGTTTCTTGAAGGTAACGGTGGAGCCCTGATAGCGGTTGTCCCATGTCCCACAGCGCTCACATACGCAGCCACCGGAAGCCCCGCCGCAGTCAGTCGAAGCTGGCACTGCGGGCCGGAGTTGCCGGTGGCTTCCTCAGCACCCTGGCAGTGGCCGGTGCGGCGGGCCCCGCGAACGCGGCGGAACCGGCCACCGAGACCATCGAGCTGCCCACCCTCACCGAGGGCCTGTCCACGCAGACCGCCGAGTCCGCCGCGCAGATCCAGCAGGCGGCCGACACCTACGAACTGCAGGCCACCCGCGAGACCGCGACCGAACGCGCCGTGAAGCAGGCCAAGAAGGACCAGGCCGCCGCGGAGCGCAAGGCCGAGGAGGCCAAGAAGAAGGCCGCCGAGGAGGCGAAGGAGAAGGCCGCCCGCGCGGCCGAGCAGCGGGCGAACCGTTCCTCCGCCCGCACCGCGCTCACCCCCGTCGCCACGCCGTCCAGCGGCAGCGTCAGCACGGTCATCTCCTTCCTCAAGGCCCAGCTCGGCAAGCCCTACGTCATGGGCGGCACCGGCCCCAGCTCCTGGGACTGCTCCGGCCTCGTCCAGGCCGCGTTCCAGCAGGCCGGCATCAGCCTCCCGCGCACCTCGCAGGAGCAGTCGACCGCGGGCACCCAGGTCTCGGTCTCCAGCGCCCAGGCCGGCGACATCCTGTACTGGGGCGGCGCGGGCAGCGCCCACCACGTCGGCGTCTACCTCGGCGGCGGCCAGTACCTGGACGCCGCGAACCCCTCCAAGGGCGTCGTGATCCAGGACCTCTCCGGCTACCCGGCCAGCGGCGCGATCCGCGTCCTGTGAGCCACCGGACCCGCCACTGAACGACCGGGGTCCCGCACGGGCCCCCGACGACACGGACGAAGGCCGCCTCTCCCCCACCGGGAGCGGCGGCCTTCGCCCGTATACGGGCTCCCGCGGATCCCAGCCGGTTTCGACCCGGTACATGCGGTTTCGCGCACCCCGAACAGCCGCCCTGCGGGGGCTTGTTCACACCCCGGCAACCGCGCGTACCGCGACCGCGCCTCTCCCGGCACCCGGAGAGCGCCCCTCAGAGGCCGGGGAACCGCCCGGACCGCCCCGCCCCTCTCCCGGCCCCGTCGAGGCCGTCAGCGGCCGCTCCAGAGGCCCGGCAGGGTGGACGCGCCACAGAACGAGGGCCGGGCGGCGGCCCGGTCAGGGGCCCGGCGCCCCAATTAGCCCCGCTCTGCACCGATTTACTCCCGGAGCCGGGCAAGTCCACGCCCGGAGCCAGGCAGCTTCACCCCCTGAGTCGCCCAGGCGCCCGCAACGCACGCGGCCCGGCCCGCCCCCACCTCGGGGACGAACCGGGCCGCACGGCCGTGCACGTACGTACCGGAACCGGCGCGCAGAAGGCCGGGACGCGGGAACTCAGGCCTTCGGGGCCACCCGGCTCAGGCCGTTGATGATGCGGTCCATCGCGTCGCCGCCGCTCGGGTCGGTGAGGTTGGCGAGCATCTTCAGGGTGAACTTCATCAGCAGCGGGTGGGTCAGACCGCGCTCGGCGGCGATCCTCATGACCTTCGGGTTGCCGATCAGCTTCACGAAGGCGCGACCGAGCGTGTAGTAGCCGCCGTAGGTCTGCTTGAGGACCTTCGGGTAGTTCTGCAGGGCGAGTTCGCGCTGCTCGCGGGTGGCGCGGGCGTGCGCCTGGACCACCACGTCGGCGGCGATCTGGCCGGACTCCATGGCGTACGCGATGCCCTCGCCGTTGAACGGGTTCACCAGTCCGCCCGCGTCGCCGACCAGCATCAGGCCCTTGGTGTAGTGCGGCTGGCGGTTGAAGGCCATCGGGAGGGCGGCCCCGCGGATCGGGCCGGTCATGTTCTCCTCGGTGTAGCCCCAGTCCTCGGGCAGCGAGGCGCACCAGGTCTTGAGGACCTCGCGCCAGTCCAGCTCCTTGAAGGCGGCGGTGGTGTTGAGCACGCCGAGGCCGACGTTGGAGGTGCCGTCGCCCATGCCGAAGATCCAGCCGTAGCCGGGCAGCAGCCGCTCCTGGCCGTCGCGCCGGTCCCACAGCTCCAGCCAGGACTCCAGGTAGTCGTCGTCGTGCCGGGGCGAGGTGAAGTAGGTGCGCACCGCGACACCCATCGGCCGGTCCTCGCGGCGGTGCAGGCCCATCTGGAGGGAGATCCGCGTCGAGTTGCCGTCCGCGGCGATGACCAGCGGGGCGTGGAAGCTGACCTCCTTCTTGTCCTCGCCGAGCTTGGCGCGCACCCCGGTGATGTGCCCGGTGCGCTCGTCGGTGATCGGGGAGCCGACGTTGCAGCGCTCGTGGAGGCGGGCCCCGGCCTTCTGCGCCTGGCGGGCGAGCTGCTCGTCGAAGTCGTCGCGTTTGCGCACCAGGCCGTAGTCCGGGTACGTGGCCAGATCGGGCCAGTCGAGCTGGAGCCGGACGCCGCCGCCGATGATCCGAAGGCCCTTGTTGCGCAGCCAGCCCGCCTCCTCGGAGATGTCGATCCCCATCGCGACGAGCTGCTTGACGGCACGCGGTGTCAGTCCGTCGCCGCAGACCTTCTCGCGCGGAAAGGCCGTCTTCTCCAGGAGCAGGACGTCGAGTCCGGCCTTGGCGAGGTGATAGGCGGTCGTCGAACCGGCGGGGCCGGCCCCTACGACGATGACATCCGCGGAGTTGTCGGCAAGAAGCTCGGTCACGGCGGGCACTCCCCACTGTCGGAATTCTCGGGCCATGGGTTTTCAGTATTCCGCGTGCCGAGGGGCACAGGACACGGGCAGTCTATTCAGCGGCACCGCTCACCCAGCCGAAGGGCCGCTCGTGACAGAACCGAGAACACCGGGCTCGCTGACCGCACCGCGCACCGCGGTGGCGCCGGACCGGCCGCTGCCCGCGGTCGACCTGCGGGTTCCCACCGACGAGGACGCCTACGCCTGGCATCGCGTCTTCGCCGACCCCGAGGTCATGGAATTCCACGGCGGCCGCTCCGCGGAGCTGTCCGTCTACGAGGAGCTGACCGCCCGGCAGCGCCGCCACGACGCCGAGCGCGGCTTCTGCCTGTGGACCATGCTCGGCCCCGGCGGCGAGGTCCTCGGCTTCACCGGGGCCCAGCCCTGGCCGCACAGCTGGGGCCCGGCGGGCGAGATCGAGATCGGCTGGCGGCTCGGCCGGGACTACTGGGGCCGGGGCTATGCCACCGCCGCCGCCGAGACCACCCTGGAGCGGCTGCGCGCGGCGGGCGTCGGCCGGGTCGTCGCCATGGTGGACGCCCGCAACGCGCGCTCGGTGGCGGTCACCCGCCGCCTCGGCATGGAACTCGCGGAGACCTTCCTGACCCCGGTCTCCCGGCGCGAGGGCCACTGCTACCGGCTGGCGCTGTGACGCCGGGCGCCGGGGCGGGAGGTTCCACTCCCCGCCCCGGCGCCCCGCCCGCTCAGTCGCTGCCGGACAGCCGCCAGGTGTCGAGGGCCGTGTCGAAGGCACCGCTCAGCACGGTGTCCCAGTCCTCGTCGGGCCCGAGCAGCTGGGTGGCGTACTCGGTGCCCGAACTGTCCACGTACCCCTGGTCCTTGGCGTGGATCAGCCTCCCCGCCTCATCGGTGTAGGTGTACTCCCAGACCGCTCCGGACCGCCCCTGGAAGATGTTCGGCTCCAGCCGGATCCGCCGGTAGTCCCCGTGCCGCTTCTTCGCGGTCCGCTCCATGCTGAGGAAGTTGTCGTACGAGGTGTACCCGGCGTCGGTGATCACCCCGACCACGAAGCTCTCCGGACCCCCGGCGGGCGCGAAGACGGTCTGGGTGCCGCGCTCGACCTTGCGCTTCTGCCAGCCGTCCGGCACCGCGAAGGAGTAGCCCATCGGGCTGGAGACCTCGTGGTACCCGGCGGGCACGCTCGCCGCCCCCGTGGGCTCCTCGGCGACATCCGGGTCCTGGGTCCCGGGGTCCTGGGTTCCCGGGTCCCCGGTCGCCGGGTCCTCGCCCCCGGCCGGATCGTCCGTGGCGCCCCCGGTCGGGTCCTCGCGGTCCCCGCCCGGCCGGGAGGGCCCGGAACCGGCCTTGTCGTCGCTCTGCTTCCCGTCGCCGCCGTCCCGGTCCCAGAGGACCACCCCGGCCGCGGCGCCCCCGCCGAGCAGCAGCGCGCAGACCAGCGTCGCCGACCACACCACGGCCGGACTCCGCCGCCGGCCCCCGCCCGGCCCACGCCCCGCGCCCGCCTCGACGGGGCCGAGCTGATAGGGCCCCGGGTACGGCCCGGGCACCTGCTCGGCGGGGTACGCGTACGGGTACGGGGTGGGGGCGGAGGCCTGCTCGGCGGGGTGGGCCTGGTGGGGGGTGAGGGCAACTGGGGTTGGGGTGGCGGGAGTTGCGGGTGAGGCGAGTGGGGTGGGTGTGGTGGGGGCAGCGGGCGTGCCGGGTGCCCCTGACGCGGCGGAGGTTGCCGGTGCGGCGGGAGTGGCCGCTGTGGAGGGTGAGGTGCCCGGGGCCGCGAGGGCGCCGGGGGCCGCGGAGGCGCCCGGGACTCCGGTGGCACCCGGGACTCCGGTGGTACCCGGCACCGCGGGCGTGCCGGGAGCCGCGGCCGCGCCCGGGGCGAGGCGGAGCAGGAAGGGGGCGAGGAAGGTGGCCGCGCCGATCCACAGCAGGCCGAAGAGCATCGCCTCCGGGAACGGCGTACCGGCCTCGACGGAACCGCCGCCCCCGGGACCGCCCGGGCCCGCCGCGCCCTCGACCCCGATGCCGCCGAGGGCGACGAGGAGCAGGAAGCCGAGGTAGCTCAGGCCCGCCGCGAGCAGCTGTTCGCCCCGGTTGGCGGAGCGGCGGGCGGTGAGGATCCCGATGAGCAGCGCGCAGACGGTGCCGAGCGCGAGCGCGCCCACGACGGCACCGGAACTCGTCACATCCGCCAGCTCCGACAGGCCGAAACCCGCCCGGTCGGAGCCGCCGCCGAGGCCGCTCGCCCCGGAGGCCTCGGCCTCCACGGGCGCGCCCCAGGCGAGGGAGAGGCCGCTGACGGCGATGTTGGGCAGCAGGAGCAGGGCGGCGAGCAGCGGGCTGATGCCGCTGCCGTTGAGATCGGTCAGCTCGTCCAGGTCCTCGACCTGGGTGAGGGCGAGGAAGGTGACCAGGGCGCTGAGCGCGAGCGCGGCGCCGAGGGCCCGCAGCGCGGTGCCGCCCGCCCGTACCGCGCTCCGGGCACCCGGCCGCGCCGCCAGCCACCAGCGCAGCCGCTCGCGCTCCAGCATCCCGCCGCCGATCAGCAGGGCGAGCAGCAGCGCGCCCAGCGTCGACAGGAGGGGCGCGGAGCTGAGTTCGGCCTCCTGGAGGTCGGGCTGCGCCACCAGGGCCAGCACCAGGGTGCCCGCCCCCACCAGGAGGGCGAGGCGAACTGCCGCCTCCAGACCGGCGGTCGGGCCCCAGGCCGCCCCGCCCTGCCGCATCCGGCCGCGCAGCAGACGGACACCGACCACCAGGGCGACGATCCACAGCAGGGTCACCGTGAAGGGCACCAGGGAGAGCGTGGCGCTGCCGGACAGCGCCTCCTCGGCGCCGCCTCCGCCGTAGACGCCACCGGAGCCGTACGGCCCGTCCGAACCGCCGCCCGAGCCGAAGGGGTTGGCGGGCCGGTTCACCTCCACCCCGAGCGAGAAGCCGCCGCCGACCGACTTGAGCAGCAGGGCGAGCGCGATCCGCATCCGGTCGGCGTACCCGACGACCACCTCGTCCCCCTGCCCGTACTTGGGCAGGGCCAGCGCGAACGCCCCGAGGAGCAGCACCCCCAGCGGTACGAAGGCGGCTTGCGCGGCCCCGGCCCAGTCACCGCGCAGCATCCGCCCGAAGAACAGGCCTGCGGCGGAGGGTTGGGCGGGAGCGCCGGGCACCGGCGCCTGCGCGGGCGGGGTGGGAGGGGCCGACGGGGCCGACGGGGCCGACGGGGTCGACGGGGCGGAGAGTCCGGTCACCGTGGGCGGGTGCGCGGGGGGTTGCTGCGGGGTCGGAGGGGCTTGGGCGGGGGCGGGAGGAGGCTGCTCGGGCGGGCTCGGGGCGGTGCCCGGGGCCTCCGAACTGGCGTCCTCCGTACCGGACTTCGCGGCTGCGGGCTCTATGGGCGGGGGCTCCGTGGACGGGGCCTCGGTGGACGGCGCCGTCGTAGGAGGGGTCTTCGTGAGCGGGGTGGGCTTCGCGGACGGAGCGGCCCCGGCGGACGGGGCCGTGGGGGACCCGGAGTCGGACCCAGCGGACGGAGCCGTGGCGGAACCGGAGACGGACCGGGCGAGTGGCGCCGCAGCCGAGTCGGTCGCGGTGGGCGGGTGCTCCGGGGTGGCCGAACCGCCCTGCCCCGCCTCGGAGTCGGCGTCCTCCGCGACCACGGTCACCTCGGTGATGAACGCGGCATGGACCGTCTCCCCGGGCCGGGGGCCGCCCGCGTCCGTCTGGCCGTGCGAGTCCTCGGGTTCCGCCAAGTCCCCCGGGTTCTGCGGGAGTTCACGGTCCTCCGGGTCTCCGTCACCGTTCGGCCCGCCGGGGTCGGCGGCGGAGTCGGCAGGGTCGGCGGAGGCGGGCCGGTCGGCTTCGGGGACGGCTCCTGAGGCGGAGGCGGTCTCGGCCGCCTCCGGTCTGCGCTGACGCCCGCACTGCATGCAGTAACGGGCCTCGTCGGGAGCCTGGGCACCGCAGTGCGGGCAGGACGCCATGGGGATGCTCCGAGTGAGGCGTTGAGCGGACGGGGAGGCGAACCCGCCGGGGCCGGGGCCCCGGTGACGGCGCGTCAGAGCGGGTGACGCGCCCCTGGGTTCGTGAACAACGGACATATTTCCCGGGGGTTCCGGTTCCCGTGATCACCAGGAAATCCCGGAACCGCCAGGAGAGGAGCGGGAGTTGGCAGGACGGCACGCTCAAGGCCGGGTCGAACGCCGCCCCTTGGTATCCGGGACAGGTGGCGCGAGAGCGAGGGGGCGGCGCAACCACCGCCCGAACGGCGGGAGTTGCCCCCGACGGCTACGGCACGGCAGGGAGTCCCGCTGACACAAGGCCAGGAGCCCCGCTGCCGCAGGACCGGGAGCCTCGCCTACCGCAAAGCCGGGACCTCCAGCTGTCGGAAGGCCCGGAGCCTCCGGCTGTCGCAAGGCCGGAAGACGCCTCCCCCGACCGCCGAGGGGCACCGCCGTCTCAGCCCTGCTTGACCCCGCGGTGCAGGGCCACGATCCCCCCGCTGAGATTGCGCCAGGCCACCTTGGACCAGCCGGCCTTCTGCAGCAGGGCGGCCAGCGCGGGCTGGTCGGGCCAGGCGCGGATCGACTCGGCGAGGTAGACGTACGCCTCCGGGTTGGAGGAGACCGCGCGGGCCACCGGCGGCAGGGCGCGCATCAGGTACTCGGTGTAGACGGTGCGGAAGGGGGCCCAGGTCGGCTGCGAGAACTCGCAGATGACGACCCGGCCGCCGGGGCGCGTCACCCGGTACAGCTCGCGCAGCGCGGACTCGGTGGCCTGGACGTTGCGCAGGCCGAAGGAGATGGTGACGGCGTCGAAGGTGTCGTCCTGGAACGGCAACTTGGTCGCGTCGCCCGCGGTGAGCGGCAGCCAGGGGTGGCGGCGCTTGCCGACCTGGAGCATACCGAGGGAGAAGTCGCAGGGCACCACGTAGGCGCCGGTCTGCGCGAAGGGCAGCGAGGAGGTGGCGGTGCCGGCGGCGAGGTCCAGGATCTTCTGGGCCGGGCGGGCGTCCACGGCCTTGGCCACCTCGCGGCGCCACAGCCGGGCCTGCCCGAGCGACAGCACGTCGTTGGTGAGGTCGTACCGGTCCGCCACGTCGTCGAACATCGAGGCGACTTCGTGCGGCTGCTTGTCCAGGGATGCGCGGGTCACGCACCCATTGTGGCAGCAAGCCCCCGGCTCACCGGCGGCGGTGCACCAACCGCCCGCCGAGCACCGTGGCCACACAGCAGGCACCGCCCCGCTCGGCGAGTTCCCGGGGGTCCGCGGCGTCGAAGACGGCGAAGGCCGCCGGGCCGCCCGCGACCAGCGGCGCCCCGGTGACCACCGGCACCCCGCAGCCGTACGGATCGAGCACGGGCCACCGGCCTCCGCCCGGACCGGCCTCCCCCGGACCGGCCGCGCCTGCGGTGCCGGTCCCGGTATCGGTGCCGGTGCCGGTGCCTGTGCCTGTGCGGGTGCCCGTATCGGAGCCGGTGCCTGTGCGGGTGCGGGTCCCGGTCTCGGTGCCGCTGCCGCTGCCGGTCGAGGTCCCCGTGCCGGTCGCCGTCCCGGCGCCGACTCCAGGAATGTGGACGGACGCCCCCTCCGACCCCCCGGTCCAGGCCACCTGGGCCAGCCCGGAGCGCCGTACCGCGTCGAGGGCGGCGCGCAGCCGCAGTTCACCCGCGAGGGCGACCACGCCGTGGGCGAGCAGCCGCTGCACTCCGCGCCGGGCGCTGGCGCCCGGCCGGGAGGGGTCGGCGGCGAGGAGCTCCGCCGCGGCCGCGCCGGTCAGCGGCTCGGTGCCGAGGTCGGCGGCCTCGCGCGGATCGGGATGGTAGGTCCGCTCCAGGAGCTCCGGCCCGAAGGGGTGCACCAGTCCGGGCGTGAGGAGTCCGGGCCAGCGCCGCTCCCGCGCCCCCGGGTACGCGGCGGCCAGCTCCTCGCCCGGCCCGACCGCTTCGATCAGCGCACCGGAGACGAGGACCGCGGTGCCGGGCGAGGCCTCGGCCAGGTGCAGGGTCAGCATCGCGTGGTCCGCCTCCGGGCGGCCCGGCCGGGATCGGGGCCGGTCAGTTGGGGGCCAGCAGCTTGAGTTCGGGGTGGGCGGTGCCGCCCTCGATGGCGGTGGAGGAGATGTGCGAGACCACGCGGTCGTCGACCGGGTCGTTCGCCGGGTCCTCGTGGACCACCAGGTGCTCGTAGGTGGTGGCCCGCTGCGCGGGAACCCGGCCCGCACGGCGGATCAGATCGATGATCTCCAGGCGGTTGGAGCGGTGCTTGGCACCGGCCGAGGAGACCACGTTCTCCTCCAGCATGATCGAACCGAGGTCGTCGGCACCGTAGTGCAGCGACAACTGCCCGATCTCCTTGCCCGTGGTCAGCCACGAACCCTGGATGTGCGCCACGTTGTCCAGGTAGAGCCGCGCCACCGCGAGGATTCGCAGGTACTCGAAGATCGTGGCCTGGGTGCGGCCCTTCAGGTGGTTGTTCTCGGGCTGGTACGTGTACGGGATGAAGGCGCGGAAGCCGCCGGTGCGGTCCTGCACGTCGCGGATCATCCGCAGGTGCTCGATGCGTTCGGCGTTGGTCTCGCCGGTGCCCATCAGCATGGTCGAGGTGGACTCGACGCCGAGGCCGTGGGCGATCTCCATGATCTCCAGCCAGCGCTCGCCGGACTCCTTGAGCGGGGCGATCGCCTTGCGCGGGCGGGCGGGCAGCAGTTCGGCGCCCGCGCCCGCGAAGGAGTCCAGGCCCGCCGCGTGGATGCGGGTGATCGCCTCCTCCACGCTCACCTTGGAGATCCGCGCCATGTGCTCGACCTCGGAGGCGCCCAGCGAGTGGATGACCAGCTGGGGGTAGGCCTTCTTGATCGCGGAGAAGTGCTCCTCGTAGTACTCGACGCCGTAGTCCGGGTGGTGCCCGCCCTGGAACATGATCTGGGTGCCGCCCAGCTCCACGGTCTCCGCGCAGCGGCGCAGGATGTCGTCGAGGTCGCGGGTCCAGCCCTTGGCCTTGTCCTTGGGCGCCGCGTAGAAGGCGCAGAACTTGCAGGCCGTCACGCAGACGTTGGTGTAGTTGATGTTGCGCTCGATGATGTACGTGGCGATGTGCTCGGTGCCCGCGTACCGGCGGCGGCGCACCGCGTCGGCGGCCGAGCCGAGCGCGTGCAGCGGCGCGTCGCGGTACACGGCGAGCGCTTCCTCGGCGCTGATCCGTCCGCCCGCGGCAGCTCGGTCGAGTACGGCGTGGACGTCCACAGAGGTGAGGTCGGCCTGCTCGGTCACCGGGGTCCTTTCGACAGGTGCTCCACGACGCTCCGGCGGGGATCTCCCGGAACTCCCGGGGGAACGTTCATGGCGTGACGGACCGGTCCAGCGTACGCCAGGGCCCTCGGCACAGAATCGCCCGGTGGGCGGGGTGCCGGGGCGGGGTGCCGGCACGCGGCGGCGCGGGGTGCCTGCTCAGGCGGCGTACGCCCCCATCAGTACGCCCAGCAGCGCGCCCGCGATGAGGAAGGGGCCGAAGGGGATCGAGGTCTTGCGGTCCGCCCGGCGCAGGGCGACCAGGCCCACCCCGTACAGCGCGCCGAGCAGGAAGCCGACGAAGGTGCCGAGCAGCAGTCCGCCCCAGCTGTACCAGCCGAGGACCGCGCCGAGCGAGAGGACGAGTTTCACATCGCCGAAGCCCATGCCGCGCGGGTTGATCAGGAACAGTACGAAGAAGAAGAGGCCGAGGGCGAGGGCCCCGAGGAGCGCCCCGGTCCAGTCCCCGCCGTGCTCCGGCAGCAGCGCGGCGCCGCCGAGGAGGAGCAGCGCGCCGCCCGCGAGCGGCAGCGTCAGCGGGTCCGGGAGCCGCTGCACCCGGAAGTCGACCATCGCGAGCAGCACGAACACGGGCGCGAGCAGCAGCCAGGCCCCCAGCTCGGGCCGGGTGCCGGTGGCCGCGGCGAGCGCTCCGCACACCAGCGCGGTGGCCACCGCGGTCGGCGGCGCCGAGGGGCCGTAGCGCTCCCCGCCCGCCCGCGCCGGTCCCAGCCAGCCGCCGAACGGCCCGCCGAACTCCCGCCCCTGCGGGGTCCGCTCCGGCCGCTCCTCCCCCGCGGGCACCGCAAGCCGGTACACGGGCCGGGGCAGCAGCCACCCCGCGGCGCCACCCCACAGCAGGGCGACGAGGACCAGCCAGCTCTCCGGACTCATGGGTACGCGTACCCCTCACGGCCCTCACGGCTGCGAGCCGGCGGGGCCGGGGCCGGAGTCGAGGACGGAGCCGAGGCCGGGGCCGTGCTCATCGCCTTGGTCGCAGTCGTCGTCCTGGTCGCAGTCGTCGTCCTGATCACCGTCGTCGTCATGGCCGTGCTCGTCGTCCTGGTCGCCGTCGTAGGGGTGCTCGTCGGTCGTGCCGGTGGTCAGCCCGTGGCCGAGGGGGTCTCGCGCCAGGCCGGGAACAGCTCGTCCAGGAGCGCCTCGGTGCGGGGCGGCAGGCCGCGGGCCCCGCTGCGGGTTATCAGGTCGGTGGCGAGGGCGCGCAGGCGGTCGGTGTCGCCGAGGGCGTGCGTGGCCCGGAGCAGTTCGTGCCACAGGCGCTCGTCGGCGGGGGCCGAGCCGAGCGCGGCGTCGAGCGCCTCGATCGCCTTCTGCGCCCGGTCCTTCTCCAGGTGGAAGTCGGCGAGGGCGAGCCCGATGTCCGCGACGAGCAGCGGCAGTTGGGCGTCGATGATCTCGTGGGTGAGCCAGCCGTACCGGCCCCGCGGGCGCTCCGGCAGCAGCGGGCCGCGGACGAGCACGAGGGCGTCGGTCAGCAACCGGCCCCTGATCGCCCGGGAGTCGACCCCGCGGCCCTGGGTCGCCTCGTGGTACAGCGAGCGCAGCACGTCCAGGTCGGAGACGACCGACTTGGCGAGCGTGAGCCGCCCGGTGGCGTCGGTGCCGAGCCGGGCCATGCCGTCCGCGTCGGTGCCGAGCCACTCCCGCAGCCGGGCGATGAGCGCGTCCCGTACGTCCTCGGTGACCCCGCGCGGCCACAGCGCCGAGGCGAGCACCCGCGGATGCACGCCCTCGCGGTGCAGCAGGAGCAGCGCGAGCGCCTCGTGCAGCTGGGCGCTGCGCTCGCCGTCCGGGGTCTCCAGGCCGATGATCTCGTACGGGCCGACCAGGCGGGCGTAGACCGCGGGCCGCCCCTGTTCGCTGATGTCGACCAGGAAGGGCGGCGGGGCGGTGGCGGACTCCCCGCCCTGCCGGGCCTGCTGCGGGTCGGCCGCGACGAACAGGTCGACCACGGCGCGCTGCTGGGCAGCGGGCAGCAGCTGGGCGTCGAGTTCGAGGCCGAGCAGCGGGGCGAGCAGCCGTCCCTCGGCGGTGATCTCCATCTCCCAGGCCGCGCCCGGCAGGTCCCCGGAGCCCGTACCGACCAGGTAGCCGATGCCCAACCTGCTGGCGTCGGCGGCGAGTTCGGCGAGCGTGACCGCGTCCTCGGCCTCCGGTTCGGCGGCGAGCAGCACCAGGTGCGGGGCCCAGCGGGTGTGCTGGGCGGGCCCGGTGCGCCCGGTGAGGACGGAGTCGTGTCCGGCCGCGCCGAGCGCGCCGCGGCGCTGGCGGGTCTCGGCCTCCATGGTCTCGATGAGGGCCTCGATGCCGTCGAGGTGGCGCAGCCGGTTGGGCGCCAGCGGGGTGAGGTCCTGGCCGAAGCCGACGAGGGTGATGGTCATCCGGTCCGACCAGCCGTTGGTGGCCAGTTCGGCGGCGACCGAGGCGAAGACGGCCGCCCGGTCCTCGGCGCTGCCGCTGAGCGAGACGATGCCCGGCACCGCTTCGAGGTTGAGCAGCAGCCGGGAGTCCTCCAGGGTGCCGAGGGAGACCAGGCCCGGGTACGGGGCCGCGGTGTCCACGTCCCCGTAGCGGGCGGCGTCCGCGCGGGCGAGCATCCAGAAGGTCTGGTCCTGGCCGAGCTGCCAGGGCGCGGGCGGGTTGCCCGCGGGCTGGGCGAGCTGGAGGTGCAGATCGCCGTTGCTCAGCCAGGCCGCGTACACCGTGGGCAGCGGGCGCGAGTCCTCGGCGAGCGAGGCGGCCAGGCCGCGCAGCGAGAGGTCGAGCAGCCGCACCCCCTCCGGATCGGCGCCGACGAGCAGGGCGTCCTGGACATCGGCGGCGTCACCGGTCGGCGTCGGCGGCTCCATGCCCCGCCCGCGGACCGCGCCCATCGCCGACTGCCACAGGGCCTGGCGGCGCCGGGCGCCGAGCGCGCCGAGCAGCCCGGCCGCGAGCAGCGGGGCGGTGAGCAGCGCCTCGGGCAGGCCGAAGGAGAAGCCGCTCTCGGAGTCGGCGGCCTGCGGTGCCTGGTGGCCGCCGCCCTTGAGGTCCGCGTGCTCGAAGCCGGCGTCGGGGGCCGGGCGCTGGGTGGGCAGCGCGATGTTGGTGGTGTCCTGGTCGACCCTGCCGCCCTGCTGGCCGCCGCCCGCGCCCCGGTCGCCGGTCTTGGCGTAGTCGGCGATCTGCTCCTGGACGTCCGGGGAGACGCTCGGCGCCGCGTGCGGCATCTCGACGAGTTCGCCGCCGCGGGCGTCGCCGGGCATCTCCATGATCCAGCCGGGCCGGATCAGGCTCGCCTCGGAGAGCTTCGAACCGTCGGGCTGCGCACGGTCCTTGTTGAGTTCGTAGATCTCGTGGTAGCGGCGGCCGTCGCCGAGGTGCCGCTCCGCTATCTCCCACAGGGAGTCGTGGTGGCGGCCCTCCGGAGGCTGGATCCGGTAGAACTTCGTGTCGTCCTGCGCCGCGGCGCCGCCCTGTTCGGCGGCCTGCTCGCCCGCGTGCCGGGCCTGCTCGGCCACCGCGCTCGCGGTCTGCTCGGCGGTCTGCTGCCCCTGCCCGAAGAGTCCGGGGGTCTGCTGCGCCGAGGCCACCGGCGCCTGGTTGGGCTCCTGGAACTGCTGGCCGAGCTGCGAGAGTCCGGGCGCGAAGCTCGCCGCGGTCGCCCCGATGAGGAGGACGGCGGCGATGAGCTGCCGGGCGAGCAGCTGGCTCGGTCCCGCGCCGGGCACCCGCCCGGGCACCCCGACCCCGGTGATCGCGGCCTTGATCTCCACCAGCACACAGGCGGTGAACTGCGCCCAGGCCAGCCAGACCACGACCGTGAGCACACCCACGAAGGTCTCGACGGTGATCTCCTGCTGGAGCCAGTCCATGGACGGCGGACCGTCCGGCAGCGGCCAGCCGACGGTCACCGCCAGCGCGCCCGGCACCCCGACGAGGAGCACCACGAGCGCCACGAAGGCGAAGAACGCCCGCACGAAGTCCAGGAAGGTACGGCTCCGCGGCAACGTCTGCGTACGCGGCTGGTTCGGCCGGCCGCCGGAGCCGGTCGAGCGTGAGGTGGAGCGCGCCATGACGGAAATCCTGTGGGGAGTAGTGGAGTGGTGGAGTAGGGGAAGCAGCGGGGTGGTGCGGGCGTGCGGTGCGGGCCAGGTGCAGGTGACAGGAAGGAAGCCGGAAAGGCGACCCTACTGAGATCGTACGGACAGTGTCGAAGGCCGGGCAGGCCTGTGGATAACCCTGGGTCGGGCTTGCGGCATGGGACGCGAAAGTACGGATTCGTGTACGGAGAGGCGGTTTCCGGCCACCTCGCCCCGGCCCGCCCGGACTCACCCGGCCTCACCCGACCCCGCCCGGCCTCGTGCAAGGACGCCGAGAACGGCCCGCCCGGTTCCCTCCGCCGACCGGCCGCGCCCGGCCCACCCCGCGTTCGCGAAGTGCGCACCATCCGCGCACAGTTCACGGCCCCGGCCGCCCAAACCCCGTACCGGCGAGGGCGGATGACCGCTCCCGGGGGAACTGCCGAGGCGCCGCACCGCGTCGTAGACCCAGGAGACCCGGCGCCGCGAACCCAGGAAGCCCGGCACCACGAAGCGCCACGAAGCGCTGCGGGAGCCCTCGCTCCGGCGCCTGTCCGACGTCCACCAGGGAGCGGATGCCCGTGCCCCAGCCCCGGCCCCGAGCGGCCTTCCCAAACGTGCACAGGATCACCAGCCGGTGCCCGCCCCCGGCCGAGGCCCTGCTGATAGCTTCGTCGACGGCCTGGAACCGGCCAGCGCTCCCGCCGGCAAGGCCGCCCAGCACACCGCCGCCAAGACCGACCCGAGGGGAACCGCAACCGTGGCCCGCCGCACCCGCACCCTGCACCTCGCCGCAGCCCTGACCACCGCCGCGGCCCTCCTCCTGACCGCCTGCGGCGGTGACGGGGACGGGGACTCCCCGGACACGATCGAGGGCGCGGACAAGGGCTCCCGGTCGCCGTCGCCCTCGGCCTCCGCCTCGCCGCGCGCGGACCGGCCCGAGATCACCCTCCCGGCCGGATTCCGGGCCGAGTTCACCGGCTGGACGGACAGCGACCCGAAGGCGCAGGCGGTCCTCGACGACGGCAAGGAGCGGCTGCGCGGCTCGTACGCGGCCATCGGCGACGCCGACCCGGACGCCTCGTACCTGTCCTTCTACAGCGCCCGGGGCGCACGGGAGTCGGGCCGGAAATGGGTGGCCGGATATGAGGGCCTCACCCTCGTCGGCGAGGTCAGGGTCTACGACCCGCGGGCCCGGCTGACCGGCGCAGGCGCGGCCACGCTCTTCTACTGCGTCGACGAGAGCAAGGGCTTCAGCAAGGACCTCAAGACCGGGAAGAAGGAGGGGACTCCGAAGGGCGAGTCCCCGAAGGTGCAGTACCGGACGGCCCTGCGGAAGAACGCGCAGGGGGTCTGGGTGACGACGTCCGTCGAGTCGGAGCCAGGAGGTTGCCGGTGACCCGCCCCTCGTACCCGATACGCCGCACCCGCGCGGCACGGAGCTCCACCGCGGGACGCCGCACCCCCGCGGTACGTCCCCTCCCGGCGTGCCGGAAGGCTGCCGGAGCGACCCTGGTCGCGGTCACCGCGCTCTCCGTCGCGCTCCTGCCGACCGCCGCCTCCGCCCTCGGCGGCCCCGGGCACGAGAACGGGGGCGGCTCGGGCGGGACCGACGGCAAGGGCGGCCTGATCGCCTCGGTCACCGACTCGCAGATCCGGGTCACCGCCCCCGACGCCCCCAAGGGCGTCCCGGTCGGCTCCGTGACCTCGACCGACCCGGACTGGGAACCACCGGTCTGCTGGTACGAACCCGTCTTCACCCCCGAGCAGCTCAAGAGGAGCGTCGACGGCCTCGACGGCATGGGCGCGGTCAACGCCCACGAGTGGTGGACCAAGGGCCTCTTCGTCGACCACTACGACAAGGGTGAGCCCGCCGACAACTTCGACATCAACGACGGCTCCGGCGGGAACTCCACCGCCGAGGGGTACAGGAACTACAACATCGGCGAGCAGGGCAAGTTCTGGCGCAGCGTCGTCCGCAAGGGCCACGAGGACGACCAGAAGGCCTGGGACTGCGGCCGGGTGATGTTCTGGCAGGACGCCGGCACCATCCCCGACGACCCGCACGCGCCCAGGCCCAAGACCCTGGCCGCCTTCGCCTACGACCACATCGAGGTCCCCGAGACCGAGGTGGAGCTGCGCCCGGCGGCCAGGTCCACGGTGAATCTGCCCACCTGGGTGTGGCTGGACAAGGGCGTCTTCAAGGACGTCACGGTGCGCGCCTCCCTCGACGAGGTGGGCGTCTGGGCCGAGACCACCGCCCGGCCCGTCAGCCTCCACCTGGAACCGGGCACCGAGGACGCCGAGACCTTCCCCGCCTCCGGCGAGTGCGAGGTCGCCGAGGACGGCAGCATCGGCGCCCCGTACACCAAGGGCAGCAGCGAGAAGTCCCCGCCCTGCGGCATCCGCTACCTGCGCAAGGGCGACTTCGACCTGAAGGCCTCCGTCACCTGGGAGATCACCTGGAAGGGCTCCCAGAACACCGGCGGCGACCTCCCCGACGGCACCTTCGAGACCACCCAGGACCTGAACGTGCGGGAGATCCAGTCCGTCAACCGGTGAGGGGCGGGGCTCCCGCCGGCCGCTGAGCTCCGGGGCCCGCCGACCTCCGTACGCGACCCCGCCGACCTCCCGTACGCGGCCGATCGGCGGCGCCCCTCAGCTCTCCCGCAGAAGGGCCAGGGCGTAGCCGAGCCGGGCGTCGAACCAGTCGGCGTGCACGCGGTACGAGCGGTAGCCGGTGTGCTGCTGCGCGGTGAGGACCACCTCGTTGTCCGCCTCCCAGGTGACCGGTCGGCGGATGAAGGGCACCGCCTCGCCGCCCTCGGCCCCCGGGTCGGTGAAGGCGCCGAGCATCCCGCCGAACAGCCTGCCGCCGCTGTCCTCGCCCGCCTCCACCACCGCGGGCTTCGCCCAGTGGTAGCGCGCGACCGCCTCGCCGTGCCCCGGCTGCTGGATCCACCAGCTGTGCTGGACGGTGCGCTTGGCCGCGGGCGTGCGCTGGACGGTGCCGAGTTCGGTGCCCAGCTCGTCCTTCACCCGGAAGCGCTCGCCGCCCGCGCCGGGCACCGGCTCGACGCGGCACAGCAGCGCGGCCTCCTCGCCGGTCTCGTACAGCTCGTAGCCGCGGCTCGCGTCCTCGGCGGGGACCACCCACAGGCGCGGCGGGAAGTGCTCGGTGCCCTCCTCGGACCGTGGTACGCGGACCGCGAGGCGGCCCCTGACCGGCTTGCTGTCCGGGGCCCGCCGTTCGAGGTCGGTGACGGCGAACGCCTCCGGGGCGGGGCCGCCGAGCGGACCGTCCGGCGGGTCCGGCCTCTTCTTGCCCTCCATTGCTCTTCCTTCCTGTGCACGGCGTGGGGGGAGCGGCGTGCCGGGGCGGTCCGGCGGCGGAAGCACACCCCGGGGGGCGTTCCGGACGCCCCGGCTCGCGGCGAACGGTCGGCACACCCGCGTCATGCGTACCGGAATCCCGCTCGGTTCGCGCGTGAGGATACGGGTTCCGGCCATCGCGGCGGGAGCCTTGTCCCCACCGGATGCACCGGATGCGCCGGCTCACCGGTCCGGCGGCGGGGCGGCTTCCGCCGGTCCGCCGAGTCGCCCGAGAGGACGCACAACGGCACAACAACCCCAAACCGCCAAGGTCATGACGCAAAGGGACAGCGACGTACCCCGCATGGTCAACAACGCTTTCGAGACAGCATGATGTACGTCCGCCACTGCCGGCGCCTCACTTTCACACCGACCCGGGGGACCAGACGTGCGCACTGTCAATCCTGAGCAACTCGAAGAGCTGGCAAAGCTTCTCGACGGCAGGGGCGGCACAAAGGACAAACTGGACGAGGCCTTCACCCGGGCGCGCAACCTCAACGTCTCCGACAAGCTCGCCACCCTCAAGCCGATCCGGTCCTGGCTGACCGACACGGCGCCCGATCTGCGCAAGCGGGCGGCCATCGCCCGGGCGGAGAACGGCGATCCGCTGGGCGGGCTGCTGTGGGCGGGATTCTCCAAGAAGGACGCGGCGCGGCTGGCGCTCCACCCGGACATCGCCCTGCTCGCGATGGCCGGAGCGGCGAGCGGGGACCGCGACTTCGAGTGGCTGAAACGGGAGAAGAACGAGTCGTTCAGCCAGTGGGCGATCCGGGTCCGCGGTGAGGCCGTCGGCAAGCTCACCAACAACGAGAAGCTGGGCGAGACGGTCAGCGACTACATCAAGCTGACGGGCATGACCTCGACGGTCCCCGGCGCTTTCAAGATGGTCGCCACCGGCACGCTCGGCCTCATCAAGTACTTCAAGCCCGGTACCCACAATCCGCTCAAGGCGCCGGGGACCACCCTGGCCCAGATCCTGCGCGGCCGGGCCCCGAGCTACATCCCCAAGGGCATCGCCAAGCTGGGCATCAAGATCGGCACCAGGACACCGGCCCCGCTGCTCGACTTCCTGGCCGGCTCCAACAAGCTCGCGCAGATCCACGGCGGAAAGCTCTGGGCCTGGGAGGCCAACCTCCTCAAGACGGGCAAGAGCGCCGCGGCCCTCAAGGCGGCCGGCGGCGCCGGGAAGTTCTCCTCGCTGGCCTCCGGCCTCGGCGCCGCGAGCAAGACGGCGGGCTTCTGGCGGGTCGCGGGTGTCGGCGGCAGCGCCGTCGCCACCGTCGCGGGCGCCGTCGACGTCATCCAGCAGGGCAACCCCGTCGACGCCTTCAAGAAGAACGGCGCGGGCTACGTCGCCGATGTCTCCGGCGTCGCCTTCAACGCCTCCCTGACGGCGGCGATGGTCGCGCCGAACCCCGTCACGATCGGCGCCGCCGTGGTGACGGGCGCCGTGTACGGAGTGGCGACCATCGTCGACAACTGGGACACCGTGAAGAAGTTCCCGGGCAAGGTGGCCGACGGCGCCAAGTGGGCGGGCAACAAGGTCAAGGAAGGCGTGGGCAAGGCCGTGGACGGAGCGAAGAAACTCGGCAGCAAGCTGAATCCGTTCGACTGAGCGGGCCGGATCCGGTGACACCCCCTGGAGAGAGACATAGCCGTGCGCAGGATGGCGCCCCCGTCGCCACGCCGCCCTTCGACCGCGGGCGACCGCCCTCCGTCAACCCGCCAGAAGGGACCGCCTGCCCTGCGACCGCACGCCCTGCGACGTCCGAAAGCCTTGGCCGCTGAGGCGTTGGCCTCTGTAGCCCTGCCTGTCCCGCCCCCATCGACTCCCTGAGGAAAGTCCGTATGCCCTCCATAGACCACGCCCGACGACGACTGCGTCTCTCCGACTCCCACATCAGCGTGCTGGGAATGATCGTCGAGGAGGAGGAACTCGCGGCCGAACTGGCCGAGGCGCGCGGCGCGTTGGAGCAGGCCGGGCTGATCCTGGAGGACGGCACGCTCCACGCGGAGCTGTACCCGCTGGTCTCCACGCTGATGGACCCGCACCTGATCGCGCGCATCGAGGTCACCGGCCCGCAGGGGGTGCTGAGCAGCGGAGCCGTCGTCGGCGACGAGTTCGCCTTCTCCCACGAGGGCTGGCCGGGAGAGACCGAGTCCGTGTACGCGCCCCTGGAGGTCCGCAACCTCGTCTGGGAACTGGCGCGCATGGTCGACCTGCACACGGAGCCGCTCGACCGCGGTGATGCCACCGAGCAGATCGACTCCACGGTGGGCACCGTCGACCGCCTTCTGGAGGCCGTCGGGGACGGGGAGGATGCCTTCGAGCAGGCGGGCGCGGAGGTCGGCGCGCCCGCGCGGCTCGCCGAGATCCTGGCCCAGCTCAACTGCATGTGGCGGATCACCCTCGCCTGGCGCGGAAAGGAAGCGGAGGAGGGCGGGATGAGCGTCGCGGCGCTGGCCGTCTGGGACTGCGGCCTGGAGGGGTACTGGATACGCGAACTGCCGGCTGAGCCCATCCGCGAGGGTGAGGTCGGCGAGGACAGCGCCCTGCGGGTACGGCAGACCACCGCCAAGGAGGTCTGGGAGAAGATCACCGATCTGCTGCCCGAGGCCGAGCAGTTCGCCACCGGCGCATGACACGGTGAGAGGCCCTCACCTCCGCATACCGCCCCTCCCGTACGCGGGCGCAGACCGCCGGGGAACGCTCCGCCACCCCTGAGGACCGAGATGACCAACCTGAGCTTCGAACTCCAGCGCATCCAGGACAAGAGCGTCCACCGCAGCGAGCGCCGCTTCCTCTGGGAGGGGGTGGCCGGGCCCTTCGGTGCCGTCAAGCTCGTGTACCCGGAGGCCGGCACCTACGGCGAGCACTGGACCTCGTGGACCGAGGGCGAGCGCATTCCGTCCTTCACCTTCACCGGGATCGAGCAGGCGGACCGCCCGTCCATGCGCAGCCACCAGCTGAGCCTGCTCGACCCGGGGTCCGGTGAGTACCGGCCCTGCGACATGTCCCGGCCGCGCGGCCTGACCCGCCGGGGGCGGGCGCTGCGGATCCTCGCCGCCGACCGGCAGTACACCTACGCGCAGCAGCCGAGCAAGCGGAACCACACGCTGGCCAGGGCGGGCGTCACCCTGCACTTCGCGCGCTCCAGCTGGATGAACCCGCGCCGGATCACGGTCACCGGCAGCGGCCCCCTGGACGCGCTGGACATCAGCCTCGGCGTCCTGCTGGAGAGCGTCTACACCCGGGAACTGAGCTTCCGCGGGGCCGTGATCGCGAAGACCAGGCGCTTCACGGAGGGCTTGCTGGACCTCTCGGACTGAGGCCGGACCGGCGGTCCGGCCCCGCCCGATCCACCCGAGGGACCCGATCCATCCGATCCACCCGATCCGCCCGATCCGCCCGATCTGCGCGAGGGACCCTAGGGCCTTTCGTTTGGATCGGGCTGGATCAGGGAGCGGGGGCTGGTGCGTGCAGCTGCAAGGCGGAGGAGGGCGTCGACGCGGAGCGTCGGCAACCGACGACAACGCCGCAGATGTGCGTGCCGGCCCCCGCGAGCCCAGCCCGATCCAAACGAAAGGCCCTAGGCCTGGGCCCCCGAGAGCGCCCCGTGCAGCGCGGTGAGGAAAGCTGTCCGGTCGTGGGTGGCGATCGTCAGGCCCTCCCCCTGCCGGGTGGCGACGACGACGCTGTCCATGCCCATCGGGACGCTCCAACCGCCGCCCACGAGACGGGCGTTGCCCCGGTCGCGGGCCCGCAGACCGGACACCGGGATGTCGATCTGCTGCGCCGAGTGCGCGTAGCGCTGGGCCGTGCCGGGGGCCGCCTCGTGCAGGGCGGCGCCCACCGAGTCGGGGTCCAGCCAGACCAGCGGGAGGCGTTCCCTGCCGACGCGGAGGGTGTGGCCGTCGATGCGGATGCGGTGGTAGATCCGCTTGGAGAGCGGTACGCCCAGGAGCGGCAGCAGGACGACCGCGCCGAAGAGCACGCTCAGCCCGAGCCAGATGGCGAAGTCCTCGGGCAGCGAGGTGACGCCCATCCACACCACGAGCGCCACGTACAGGGCCAGGCAGACCCGGGTGTAGGTGCGGGGAAGCTTCTCTTCGTACAGCACGCTCGGCTCTCCTCGTACAGCGACTCGTACAGCGGACTCGTACAGCGACTCGCGCAGCGGGCTCCTGCCGCGGGCTCGCGCAGCGAATTCAACTCCCGGGCGATCCGGGGCTGTTGGGGGGCGGACGCGGACTGCTCGGCAGGCAACCCGCCGTCCCGGTACCCGGCGGTCTCAGCCCACCAGGTTCTCCGCCACCGACCGCCCCTTCACCGTCACCGAGCCCCCGTAGAACATGCCGGTGAAGACGGGGTCGTAGGTGAGCTGGACCTCGACCTCCACCTGGGCGGCGGTCGGGTTGATGCAGTGGGTGGCCGCGATGTCGGGGCCGGACATGCCCATCTCGCGGGCGAAGGTCTTGACCCGGGCGTCGCAGTTCTCGTAGTTGATCGGGCCGTCCTCGCCGCAGTTGGTGTAGAGGCACTCGCGGTCGATGTCCTGGGCGGCGAAGCGGGCGGCCTGCTCGGCGATGTCCGCGGCGCGTTCCCGCTTGGAGATGGACATGCCGCCGTCGATGACGAAGGCGGAGAGGGAGAGGAAGAGCAGGGCGAAGATGATGACCGCGCCCGCGCCGCTGCCGCGGTCGTCCATCCGCTCCCGGCGGGCCGCACACAGCTGCCGGGTACGGGTGAACAGGGCGCCGGAGCCTCGTCGTACGGGAGTGCCCGCCCGCCGCGCCGCGTTCACACCGTCCTCCGGTAGGGGTCGAGCGGGGAGCTGAAGCTCGCGGTGAGGGTGGTCGGCACGTCGAGGCCGAGCATCGCAAGTCCCCTTACCTTGCAGCTGACTTCGACGGTGAACAGGGTGTCCGGCTCGAAGCCCGGGCTGGTCTGACGGACCGTCACCGGGCCCGAGCAGACGTCCTCAAGATCTGCCTCCGCCGCCTTGCGGGCCTCCACCATCGCCGTCGCGTGGTCCTTCTGGATGGAGCCCGCGCGGGCCGCGTCCCGGGCCGCGCCGTCCAAGGCGCCGCGCCCGTCGACGAGTTGGCCGAAGGCGACCAGGACCAGGATGAACAGGATCATCACCGGCGCGAGGATGACCACCTCGATGGTGGACAGGCCCCGGTCGTCCGCGGGCGGGCGCCCCGCACCGCGAGCACGGCGCCGCAGGGCACCGGCCACCGGACTCAACCGCCGTGCCGCCGCCATCAGTTGCCCACATCCTCGACGAACCGCTCGACCGGGCCCGAGGACTGCGCGTGCACCGTCAGGTCGAGCCCGGGGAAGACGCTCGGGATGTCCGCGGTGACCTCGACGCCGACCGTGTCGGGCTCCGGCTGGAGCATCTTCACCTGGGGGCGCAGCACCAGCTTCGGGCCGAGCTGCTCGATGTAGTCGTCGACCACCCCGCGCGCCTGGCCGCGCCAGCCGGGCTCCTTGTCCGCCGTGGCCCGGGCCTTGCGCGCGCCCGCCTGGGCGGCGGCCTGGGCCACATGGTCGGCGAAGAAGTAGAGCGCGAACTGCACCGTGGCGAAGATCATGAAGAAGAGCACCGGCGTGAGCAGCACGAACTCGATCGCGGTCATGCCCGAGTCACCGCGGGTGGAGGCCTCCTCCACCCGGCGGCGGACCCATCGGCGCACGCGCACCACAGTCACTCGCTCCCCGGTTCGCTTCTTCGGCCGCCCGGTGTACGGACGGCCCCGGCACCCGGCACCGGTGGACCAAGGCCCCGGTGCCCGGCGCGTCTCAGCAGGTCTTGCTGGCGTCCGCGCCCTCGATGCAGTCGCTGACCTTGTCGGCGCCGCCCTTGAGCGCCTGGTTGATGATGGCCGCGACCACGCCGACGATCGCGACGACGACGGCCGAGATGATGACCCACTCGACCGCGGAGGCACCGCGGTCGAGCTCACCCGAACGCGCCCGGTCGATACGGGTCTTCAGAAAA
Source organism: Streptomyces sp. SCSIO ZS0520 (assembly GCF_025643355.1). NCBI lineage: Bacteria > Bacillati > Actinomycetota > Actinomycetes > Kitasatosporales > Streptomycetaceae > Streptomyces > Streptomyces sp. SCSIO ZS0520. Next base: position 3,057,596 of record NZ_CP092644.1, read on the forward strand.
GTGATCAGGAAGTCCACAGCGGGGTGGCTGAATCGCTGTCCGTTCATGGCTCTCTCAGTCCTCTCGGTGTTCTCGGTGGTCGGTGCTCAGTGGTCCGCGTCGGCGGTCCTGCTCACTCATCGGCGGCCCTTGCTCTCAACGGCCTCTGCTATCAGGGGACTTGCGGTCGGTCGCCCCGCGTACGGGGTTCCGGGGGATGCCACGTCCAGGGTGCACGACGTGGTTGCGGTCGCGGGCACACGTATCAGACCTGGAACACACGCATCGCCGCCGGGAAGATCAGGAAGACGAGGAAACCCGCGCACAGCAGCAGCTGCGCCACGAGCATGGACTGCGACTTCTCGCCCGCGCTGCCCTCGATCTCGGCGAGTTCGCGGTGCCGCATCGTCTCCGCGCGGGAGGCGAGCGACTCGCGGACCTTCGCGCCGTCGTCGGCGACCAGGGCCAACGAGGCGGAGAGGTCCTTGAGTTCCTCCACCCCGAGCCGCTCGCCGAGCGAACCCAGCGCCTGCCACTGGCTGATGCCGGTGATCCGGGCGTCGGCGAGCGCGTTGCGGATGCGCTGGGTGGCCCAGCCGTCGGAGATCTCGGCGGCCGCCATCAGCGCCTCGGGCAGACCGCGCCCGCCCGCCAGGCTCATCGAGACCAGGTCGAGATAGGCGCCGATGACCCGGCGCAGGTCCCGGCGCTTGTCGGCGGCGTCCCTGCGCACCTCCAGATCCGGCAGGAAGAAGAAGAGCGCGGCGCACAGCAGGGCCATCCAGACCGGGATGATCGGGCTGCTGCCGAAGCCCAGGGTCCAGACGATCGCGAAGAGGAACGGGCCGAAGAAGAGCCCGGCCGCGGCGAGCAGCACCTTCGTCGCGAGGAACTTCTCCCAACTGCGGTCCAGGACCGCGAGATCGGCGCGCAGCGAGCGCTGCTCCCAGCCCTGCTGGAGGTAGAAGTCGGCGACCCGGCGCCCGACGCCCGAGCGCACTCCGGCGAGCCGCCCGGTGTCCTGCTCCTGGGTGCGGTGCGAGGACTCGTAGGCGGCGCCGCGGGCCCGCATCGCGTCGATCCGGGCGACGGTGGCCACGGCGCTGCGCCGGGACGGCATCAGCGCGCGGACCAGGACGAAGATGCCGAGCCCGAGGACGGCACCGATGACCACCGGCAGGGTGAGGTTCACCGGCGGACCCCTTCCTCGTGGCTGGGCAGAGTCTGCTGCGGGGGGCCCTCGGCGTCGCCCGGCTGACCGGGGCCGGGCGCGCCCGCCCGCGGCCGGACGAACTGCACGCCCGGCTCGTCGTGGACCAGGAAGCGCTCCGGGGTCTCGATGGTGGACAGCTTGCGCAGCCACCAGAAGCCGAGCGCGAACAAGCCGCAGACGCAGGCCAGTACGAGCTGCCCGACCGGCGTCCCGTACGGCTTGACGAACTCGCGGTTGAAGACGGACAGGCCGAGGACGAAGGCCAGCGAGACGGCGACGACGATCTGCACCGAGCGCCGGGTCGAGGAGCGCTGGGCCATCACGCGCTGGCGCATGTCGACCTCCTCGCGGGCCGATTTGGCGAGCGCGCCGAGGACCTGGCGCAGGCCGGGGCCGCGCAGCCGGGCGTTGAGGATGAGGGCGGCGACGATGATGTCGGCGGAGGCGTCGTCGATCTCGTCGGCGAGGATCTGCAGCGCGTCCGGCAGCGGGGTGCGGGACCGCAGGCGGTCGACCAGGGCGTCCAGGTGCGGGCGGAGCACGGGGGCCGCGGCGCGCGCGGAGGCGGGGATGGCCTGTTCGAGGCCGACCGCACCGGCGATGGTATCGCGCAGCGACTCCGTCCAGGCGGCAAGGGCCTCGACCCGGCGCATCGCGGCGCGCTCCTCGGCGGCGCCGCCGAACAGCTTGTCCCAGAAGAAGACGAGGATGCCGGCCGCGATACCGGCGACCGCCCAGCGGGTGAGCAGCAGCACCACGAGCCCCGCGCCGACGGCGATCGAGCCCCGCTGCCCCGCGAAGCGCACCAGCTCGGAGGCGCGTTCGGAGGCCTTGTGCTTCTCGTGCGCGGGCTTGGCGGGCAGTCCGCGCAGCGCGAGCACGAGCAGCGCGAGCCCGCCGCCCGCCGCGACCCCGCAGATCAGCGAGAAGAGCACGGTGGTGGAGAAGAGACCGCCCATGGAACCCACGGAATCGAGGTTCCCCACGGCGATCCCCACCGGGTGTGGGTCCTGTGTCATCTGGTTCACCCCCAACTCCCTGTGGGCCGGTAGCCGAAGGCGGCCAGGTCCTCCAGGCAGGCGATGGGCGCGTGCGGGACGACCTGGCCGTTCGGCGCCTCGGCGAAGATCTCGCTGGACAGTACGCGGCCGTCGACGCCGTTGACCTCGCGCACCGAGGTCACCATGCGCTGGAGGCGGCCGCCGCTGTGGTAGTTGTTGCGCCGCTGGATGAAGACGACGAAGTTGACCGCGCCGGCCACCAGCATCTGGCTGGCCTCGATGGGCAGCCGCTCGTTCGCCTGGAGCGCGTAGGTCGAGATGCGGTTGAAGACCTCGCTGGAGCTGTTGGCGTGGATCGTGGACAGCGAGCCGTCGTTGCCCTGCGACATCGCGTTCAGCATGGTGACGATCTCGTCGCCGAGCACCTCGCCGACGATGACCCGCGAGGGGTTCATACGCAGCGAACGCCGCACCAGCTCGGCCATCGAAATGGTGCCCTGGCCCTCGGAGTTGGGCAGCCGCTCCTCGAAGGCGACGACGTTCGGGTGCAGGTCGGCGAAGGTGTCCAGGCCGAGTTCGAGGGCGCGCTCGACGGTGATCAGGCGCTCCTGCGGCGGGATCTCGTTGGCCAGCGCGCGCAGCAGCGTGGTCTTGCCCGCGTTGGTGGCCCCGGCGATCATGATGTTCTTACGGGCCCGGACCGCACAGGCCAGGAAGTGCGCCACCTCGGGGGTGAGCGTGCCGTTGCCCACCAGGTCGGACATGAAGACCTTGCCCATCCGGGCGCGGCGGATGGAGAGCGCCGGCCTGCGGGTCACGTCCATCACGGCGGAGAGCCGGGAGCCGTCCGGCAGCCGCAGGTCCAGCTGCGGGTTGGCGGAGTCGAAGGGGCGCGAGGACAGGCCCGAGTAGGCACCGAGTATCTGGATCAGCTCGATGAGTTCCTCGTCGGTCTCGGCGACCGCGTCGCCCTTGACCTCGCGGCCGTCCGCGTAGCCGACGAAGACCTGGTCGTAGCCGTTGATGTCGATGTTCTCGACCTCGGGGTCGTCGAGCAGCGGCTGCAGCCGCCCGACCCCGAACAGCGCCGCGTGCACGGCGGCCGCGTACTGCTCCTCGGTCTCCGCGTCCAGCGGGGTGCGCCCGGCGTTGATCTCGGTGCGCGCGTACTCCTCCAGGATCTGCGCGATCACCGCCCGGGCGTACTGGCGCTCGTCCTCGCTGGACATCGGCGTGACCCCGGACACCTGGTCCAGGCGGCGCTGCTCGGCTATGCGGTCACCGGCGTCCTGCCGGAACCGCTTGACCAGCTGGTGGTCGACGGCGGAACTCATCGCCCGGCCCCCGCGGCGGGCGTCTGCCAGCCGGCGCCGTACTGCTGGTAGAGGTCGGCGGTCACCTTGCGCGCCGAGCGGATGAGCAGCGACTTGTCCAGGCGCCCGCGGCGGCGGCCCGCCAACTGGGCGGCGCCCGCCGGGTCGTCGGCGAGGGTGCCGAAGACCCGGGCGCCGGTCTGCGCGGCCATCAGCATGTCGTTGACCTGGTGCACGGTCTTGGGGGCGTCGCCGGTGTCGCAGATCAGGATGACGCCGATCAGCGGGGTGGCGAGCGAGGCGGCGCCGCGCGGCCCGCCGTGCAGCTTCATGGACAGGGCCGCGGCCCTGTCCCGCACCCGGGCGAGCGCCTCGGGCTCGGTGCGCGAGACCAGCAGCAGCAGCGCGGCCTGCGGGAACAGCTCGATGGCCGGGGTGTCCCCGCTGATGCGTCCGCAGTCGGCGATGACGTCGGCGGGCTGGTGCGGCGAGTCGGCGAGCGAGGCGAAGGCCCGCCCGAGGGTGGGCCACAGTCCGGCCAGACCGGCCGCCTGCTCGGAGATGCCGAGCCCGACGAGCACTTCGAGACCGCCGCTCAACGGCTGTGTGTGGTCCCAGAGTTGATCCGGTACGAGGCCGCGGCGCGCGGTGGCCGCGATGGACAGCATCCCGGTGTTCGGGTTCAGCGGGCCGCCGTGCGCGGCGGCGCTGCGGTAGACCAGGTCGCCGCCCGCCGGGTCGGTCTCGGCGAGCAGGACCCGCCGGGGCCAGACGGCGGCGAGGGCGACAGCCGCGGTGGTGACGCCGGGCGAACCCTTGTCCGCGGCGAGAGCGATGAGCGCCATGGGTGCCCGCGCCTCAGTTCTTTCCGGGGACGCGCACGAGCGCGACCTCGCCCGCGGACGCCGCCGACGCCAGGGCGGCGGCCTCGTCGGTGCCGACGATGAGGTTCAGCGTCTGGTTGCCGCTGGAGATCTGGCCGTCTTCCTTCTTGCGCAGGCTGTCCACGCGCGCCTGGGCGACGAGCGGGGTGCTACCGCTGGGGGCACCGGCGTCGTCGTCCTTGTCGTTGCTTCCCGCGTCGCTGCCGACGCGGTAGGCGGCGACGATGTCCCCGTCCTTCAACTGGGCCGGGTACTGGCCCTCCTTGAGCGAGAGGCCGACGGACGCCTCGTCGTCGGACAGGCCCTCGTCGGCGGTGAACATCTCGCCCACGGCGAGGGCCCCGGCGGGGATAGCGCTCTCCGCCTTGAGCTTCGCCAGCTTGCCGCGCTGGCTCCACTTCACGTAGTGGATACCGCTGTCCTCGGCGACCATCACATGGGCCGAGTTGCCGCTGTTGACGGAGCCGCCCTGCGGGATGTCCTGGGTGATCTTGACGACCTCGATCCGGTCCCCCGCCTGGAGGACCAGCATGGTGGCACCGAGCGCGCCGACGAGGATGAGCAGCACGGCGAGAGCGGCGAGTGCCGGTTTGCGCTCGCGAGGCGCCGAGGGAAGACGCTCTCCCATGGCCGGTTGGGCCGGTGCGCTGGAGCGGTGGTTACCCGCCCCCGCACGCTCCTGGATCTTCACGCAAAGCTCCCCGCACACCCAAGATGATTTCGGTCAACTCGTACACTTCACACGCACAGCACACAGGCGGAACAGGCCGGGCATTCCCCGCACTTCGTGTCCGCCGGTCCGATCCCGCGACCCGCCGCGTATGTCAAGTCTCCGCACCGTATCAGCAGCACATAAGGCCCTCAAGGCGCATCCGGGCGGCTGTGGACAACCCCGGAAACCCCTTTCGAACCCCGCGTTCCGCACTCGTTCACGCTCCTGGCGGCCAGTTGGTTCCCGGGCACCCGGATCCGGCCACCGCCGACCACCCGGGCGCCCCCTGCGCCACCTGGCGGGACCTGCGGATACACGGCTGCGAAGCCGAGCGGGAACGGGGGCCGGTGCGGGTGGGCGGTCCGGGGGTCGACCGGGCGGCGCCTGGAGCCCTCCCGGCCTCCCCCACCGTCCGATTCATCCCCACTGTCCCTGTACACGCCGGGAGTTGAACCCCCTGTGCGGGTGGTGCGGAAGAGAACACACTCAGTGGCATCGACCCGGGACCGCCGGTTAGCGTCCTGGGGTCGAACCTCACTCGCCCCACCGGGAGACCACTGTGAAGCGCCGCACCCTGCCTGCCGTCGCCGCCTTCGCCTCGGCCGCCGCACTGCTGCTGAGCGCCTGCGGCAGCGATGACGACTCGCCGAAGGAGAAGGATCCGATCGCGGGGGCCGAGACGGGCGACGGGGAGTCGGCCTCCCCGAGCGCCACTGCTTCGAAGGACACGGAGCGCCCTTCGGTTTCGCTCCCTGGTGACGTCAAGAACGTCTTCCAGAACTGGAAAGACACGGACGCGGTTTCCGACGCCGTACTGAGCGACACCAGAGAACGCATCAACGCCACCGACGCCGCCATTACGAACAACGACCCGGAGTCGCCCGCCGTCCCCTTCTATTACGAAGGCAAAGCCCTGCTGGACGCGGCGAAGTGGATCACGGGCTACACCGGCGACAACTACACGTTCACCGGAACCACCCGCTACTTCCTGCCCTCCGTCACAAAGAACGGCAGCACCAAGGCGAGCGTCTCGTACTGCTCGGACGAGACGAAGGTGTTCGACAAGGACCGTAAGACGGAGAAGCTGGACAAGTCCACGCCCAGCGACGACTCCTACGTCTACTACAAGGCCCAGCTGGTCAAGAACAAAACCGGGATCTGGCAGACCACACAGCTCGCCTCTGAACGGGGGAACAAGAAGTGCACGCCGTAACGGCTCGACGCATCCTCGTCTGCGCTGCGCTCGCGGTGGGGTTCACTTCCCTGCCGCTGACCGCGCACGCCGAGAAGAGGCACGGCGGAGACTCGCAGTCGGCAACGCCACAGGGAGAGAAGTCCGACCGCACCCTCGTTTCCCGCATCACGTTCCGTGGCCAGACCGGCGGGCACGGCGGCAAGGGCAACGGAGGCATGCAGCCCGTGGGCAACTGGACGCCTCCCGCCTGCTGGTACGAGCCCTATTCCGCCGACGAATTCGCCAAGGACACCGAGCGCGGCTTCCACATGGTGGCCGACGACCCCCGGCAGCCGAACTACGCGAAGCGCTCGGTAGGCGAGTTCCGCGACATCTACAAAGACGGAAAGTACAAGAACTACAACAAGAGCAAGGGCGACGAAGGCAGTTGGTGGGTGGCGAAACAGGACCCGGACCGCTGGATGGAGGACGCCGCCCAGATGTGCGACCGGCAGCCCTTCTGGGTCAAGAACGGTGACCCGGTGAACGACCCCCATGCCGTCTCGCCCGACATCCTGGCCCAGCTCGCCTACAACCGGATCAAGCTGCCGGACACCAAGGTCACCCTGGCCCCCGCGGGCGCCTCCAAGGTGAATCTCCCGGCATGGGCCTGGCTCGACAAGGCGAAGTTCAAGAAGGTCTCCGTCACCGCCGCGCTGAACGCCCAGGGCGTCGACATCCAAGCCACCACCACCGCCCGCCCCGTCGCCCTCAGACTCGAACCCGGCACCGGCGAGGCCAAGACCTTCCCCGGATCCGGAATCTGCCGTATCAATGACGACGGCTCCATCGGGGAGCCCTATGCCAAGGGCAAGGCAGAGCAGGACCCGCCGTGCGGTGTCGCCTATCTCCGCAAGGGCTCGTACGACCTCAGGGCGACCGTGACGTGGGAAGTGAGCTGGGAGGGAACCGGAGAACCCGGCCCGAACAGGCTGCCCGACGGTGCTTTCGGGGCGGACCAGCAGGTGGTCGTCGAAGAGGTGCAGTCGGTCAACCGCTGAATCGCGCGGAGAACCGCACGAGGAAAGGATTGCCGGAGCAGACGGGGATGTACGGGAGTGCGGACAGGGATGTACGGAGTGGCGTGATGGAGCGGCAAGAGCGCGTGGATCAGGAAGAACCCATGGATCAGGAACAGCGGCTGAAGGCACTCGGCGTAGAAGTCCAGGACGTCATCATGGCGGTGCTGCCCGGCGCTTCGCCTGTTCCCTTTCCGTCACCCAACCCCGAGGAAATCCTCACCCTCACCGCCGTGGACACGGACGATCCGCGCTCCGACGCGGAGATGTTCACCGCGGTGGCCGCCGAAGTCGCCCGGCGGAACTGGGAGATCGACGAGGCCGAGACCCAGGAGTCCGAGGCGTCTCTGTTCGCCGTACGCGCCGGCCTGGGGGCGGGATTCTTCAGCTGCGCCCCCGCGACCGTCGGTTTCGCCGGTTTCCCGGAGGGGTCCGGCCTGTTCTCGGGAGCGGCGGACTCGACGGAGGAGGGCTGAGGGGCGGGCCCTGGCGACCTGGCATCGCCCGGCCTTCCGCGGCTAGGCTCGCAGGAGCAAGGCCACCACCACGCCGCAATGCCAGGCGGAGACAACAGGCACGGAGAGCATATGAGCACCCGCCCGATTCTGCGGATGAGCGCCGCCGTCGCCCTGCTCGGACTGGTCTCGGCGTGCAGTCTCGGTGGGGGCGGGGAATCCGGTTCCGGCGATTCGGGGAAGAAGGGTTCGGGGCCGACCTATCGGCAGGCGATGGACGCCATGTACCCGGACGCGCTGGCCGCGACGAAGGCAGCGGTACCCGGTATCGAGGTGGAGGAATTGCCCGGGGGGAACACGGAGTGCGGCGGCGCGGATGTTCTCGACGGTAAGGACGCCAGCAAGCTGCGGGCTTCCGCCGCCATTCGGATTCCTCTGGAGACCTCCGACACACGCACCTCGCGGGAGCTGGTGAACGCGGTCGCCGATCAGTTGGCCAAGAGGCAGTGGCGCAAGGACCCGTCCGAGCGCACCACTCCGCCGGGCCACGAGGACGGCGCGCTGCTGCAGATGAAGAAGTCGGGCGTGAGGGGTCTCATCGAGATCACGGCCTTTCCCACCCCGGAGGAATCCGGCGAAAAGGGAGAGACCTGGCAGACCCTCCTCACCAATGTGATCACGGACTGCCTGCGCAATCCGGAGTGGAAGGGCTGACCTCGGCCCGCGCAACCGCCGGGCGGCACCCGCTGCCCCAGGCGGCCCATAGCCCACAGACCGCTACGCACCACTACGAACCGCCCTTTTCATCCTTGCGCTTCCCGGCCTCCTTCTCGATGTTCGTGGCCATGGTGTCCAACTTGGTCTTACGCGTCCGGATTTCGCCGCGCACCCGAGTGGCGGTCGGCCCCTGCCAGCGTTCATCCGGCGGCGCTTGCTCGTCGGCGGCGATCTTCTCCGGACCATCCAGCAACTTCCTGACATCTGCGGCCAATTTACGCAGATCCGTCGCGTCTTTCTCTCCCATAACAGGGACCTCCTTGTCCATGAACTGTTACCTGCGTGCCGACTGGCCCCGCTTCTCCGGAAGTTAGGCTACCGGCCATGGGATTGGTATTCGCGGATCCGGACATGCTCGACCGGCTCGCCAAGTCGATGGACTCTCAGGCGGGTTCCATCCCGGGACTCAGGACACGGGCCTCGAACCTCGGAGTGTCGGGTGAGGTCTCCGGGCTCACCGCGCTTGCGAACTGGCTCGGCGACGAGGCACTCGAACTGCGCAAGAAGGCGCGGATTCTGCGGGCGCCTTCGGAGTCACCCTTCGGATCGTTGTCGAAGTTCGGTCTGCCGACCGGTCTTGCGAAGCAGCCTGGTGCGGGTGAGGAATTCGAGTCGGGGCTGAAGAAGGTTCTCGCGGACAAGAAGGATGCCACTCCCCAGGAACGGGCCGCGGCCGTGAAGAGCTATTTCGCCACCCTCAAGCCGGAACAGCAGGCCGCGTTGGCGATCGCCAATCCGGAGCTCGTGGGGAACACCGACGGTGTGCCCGTGAACGTACGGTTCGCCGCGAACCGCATCTCCATCCAGAAGCAGTACGACAAAGAGAAGAAGTATCTCGACGGCCTCTCCGAGACCGATCCCGCTTTCAAGCGGACCAAGACCCGCGTCGAAACCCTCCGCAGCTTCCTCAATCCCCGTATGAAGACGTTCGTCGATCCCAAGACGCATCGTACGGTGACGGAAGAAGTACCCCGGCAGTTCCTCGCGTTCGAGCCCCACGCGGGCTCCGTGGCGGACCCCAAGGCCTCCCCCTTTCCCGATGGCCGGGTCGCGGAGGTCGTCGGTGACCTGGAGAACGCCGAGAACGTCTCCTTCCGGGTTCCGGGGATCACCAACCGGCTGGACAACTTCAACGGGTTCAGCAAAGGCGGCTACGAACTCATGAAGGACGGCAAGACCGAGCGAACCGACACAGCCGTCGTGAGCTGGCTCGGTTACGACACCCCGGAGATCGGCGACTCCGTGGACCCAGCGAAGGCAGAAGACGGCGGCCGGCGGCTCAACGCCTTCCGGCAGGGCATATCCGTGAACCTCAAGTCGGATGCCAAGACGAATATCTTCGCGCACAGCTACGGGACCCTGGTCACCAGCAAGGCCCTGCAGAATGGCCTGACGAACATCGACACCGTCACGTTCATGGGAAGTCCCGGCCTCGGCCCCAATATCCACAAGGTCGCCGATTTCCATATGCCGAACACCAAGTTCTTCGCGATGCGGGCGCCGAAGGACCCCGTCTCGTACACCCAGGGGCATGGTGACGACCCGGCGGACTTCGAGGACATCACCCGTCTCGGCACCGACAAGGCGACCGGGCACTCGATGTACTACGACGAGGGAACCGGTTCGCTCGCCAATCTCCAGTCGATCCTGTTCGGCGGCCAGAAGAAACTCACCTTCACCGACACGACCCTCGACGAGGAGATGGTCGGCGCCGAGGAGATGCGCAAGCTGGTGGGCTTCCTGCACGAGCGGGTGCCCCCCGAAGTCGTCGAGCGCATGGGCGCCGATCTGGATCCGATCGTGCAGAGCCTGGTCAATGGCCGCACGACGTTCAGGGAGATCATCGGGCCGCTGCACGCCGTTCTGAACAAGCACAACATGCTCGACCGGGTGAAGCCCGACGACCTCTTCGACGAGGTCAACTCCCTTGCGAGCGATATCGCGTACAAGCAGGCCTATAAGGCGGCCAAGGACAAGGGAGCACCGGACTGGGTCGCCAAATCCGCCGCACTCGCGGCGAAGGGCGGCTCGACGGGACTGCTCAAGGTGCTGACGTGGCCGGTGGTGAAGGGATTGCAGTTCGACAGGCTGCAGAACAACACGCGCCAGTTCCTCGGAATCCTCAAGAACGGCGGCTCCCGCATGCTGGGGGACGTCCGCGAACTCGGGGGAACCCTGAAGGACGACGGCGGCCGGATCCTGAGCGACGGAAAGGACATGGCCGGCAGTGTCCTGCACACGGGCGGCAACACCGTCTGGGAAATCGGCGACACCCTCGTCCATCCGACGGAGATCGGCGAGAACTTCGACGATGTCGTGGATTCCCTGAAGGGGACGAAGGACACCTTCGTCGAGAAGGGCACGGACATCCTCAACACCACTGATCACGCCTGGAATACGACGGTCGACAAGGGAGGCGATATCATCGACACCGGCGTGGACACCGTGGAGAAGGGCCTGGACAAGGGCAAGGACGTCGTCGATTCCGCCGTCGACTTCGTGAACCCCTTCTGAGGGGCCCCGATCGGACCTGATCGGCCCCGATCGGCTCCGACAGGCGTTCTGGTGGAATTCCCTCATCGTCATTCCGGACAATCAGTTGGAGCGCAGCGTGACGCAGCAACAGCCCAAGGACCGGCTCGTGGACGAGGTCAAGTCGGCGATCAGCAGCGTCATGCCCGGCGCCACCCTCATGGACCTCCCCTCGCCGCTGGCCAGGGAAGTGGTCTCGATCACCGCCTTCGACGCCGAGGACAAACGCACGGCGACCGAACTGCTCGACGCCTTCGCCGCCCACCTCGGCGGCAGCGGCTGGGCCGTCGAGCCGGACCGGGAGGCCGCCGAGCCGACCCTGCACGCCGTACGGGAGGGCGTCGGCGGCGGGGCCTTCAGCTGCCAGCCCGCGGCCGTATCCTTCAGCGGCCTGCCGGAGTCCGGCTGAGACCCCCGACCGCCGGACCAGGAACCGCACCCACCCCAGAGCCCAGCCGACCGAGGACGACAGCGCACCGATGAAGACCGAAGACGCACAGCAGCTGATCTCGGCGGAGATCCGGGACGCCATCAAGACCGCCACGCCGCGGGCTGTCCACCCCGACGACGAATTCGGCTCTCCCGAGCCCGGATCGGTCCGTATCGCGGGCTGGGACCCCGAGGAGACCCGCTCCAACGAGGCGCTCCTGAAGCGCTGTTGCGCCCGCCTGGTGGAACAGGGCTGGCAGGTCTTCCCCGACGCCATGACGGACAGCGAGGACCGCTCGGCCCTGGCGATCAGGACGGGCGTCACCCTCGGCAGACTGACCGCGGCCGACCAGGGCCTGACTTTCATCGGCGATCTGACCCTCGGGGGCTAGCGATCGGGCCTCACCGCGGGCCACTCCCCCACCCGGCGGGCGGGCGCCGTCCCTGTCTCGCGGCGTCAGCTGCCCTGTTCGTAGGAGCGCGCCTCAGCCCCCGCGACTCTCTCCGGCTCCTTGCGGATCGCCGCGTCGAGCAACGGCAGGAGCCCGTCGACCTGCTCTCGCAGGCGTCGATCCCGCCCGCCCAACTCCCGTTGCCAGCTACGAGCGTTCCTGCCCACCCATACCTTGTCACCCGCCATGTCGGCGTGCGCACTCCGGAGCGCTGAACGGAGCGTCTCCACTTCTCTGGCCAGATCACGGCGGAGCCTTTCCAGCTCCGCGCGGCGGGGGTTGGGCACCTCACGGGCGCCTTCGATCATGCTTCACCCTCCAGGAGGCAGCAAGGTTTCGCTCGCGCTCTGCCGATGTGCCTTCATGCCTGCCTACGGAGGAGCCGACGAGCTTCGGGGGCGGCGGGACGTCAACTTGGCTCTCCGCCACCCCGTTCGGGTGCGATCCACCTTCGATGATTACACATTGCGATCGACACATCCCTGTCGGTAGTGTCCTGAAGGTGTGGAAGCAACCGATCCCGACCGGCAGACAAGAGGCCCTGCTGGTACTGCCCACCCTGAGCGGAGAGCTTTCCTCCGGGGGTGCTCCGGGGAATGACCGGTGCCTCGACCTGATGCTGCTGCCCGCCGAGATTGACGGGCAGGAGGAACGGCTGGTGGCGCTCGCCTTCACTCGCCTCGCTCTGCTGGTTGAGGCCATGGGGACCGAGCAAACCTGGGTGGTCGTCCCGGCGCACTCCCTCGGACCGGTGCTCGAGGGATCCGGAGTTCTGGGCATCCTGGTGGATCCCGCACCGGCCTGGAGCGCCAGCGCCGTCGATCCGGACCGCGCCGCTGCCGGGGTGCCGGCAGTATCCGGGGTCTCCGCGGTATCCGCACATGGTTGACGCCGACTTCTCCGGCATCAATCCGCACCGGCTGGCACGGATGATCGGGGCACTCGACGACGCCGAGGCGAAGCTCCACGGGGCGAAGGCCAGGTACCTCGCCAAGTTCGAAAGGCACGGCGTCAGCACGGCTGCCCTCACCGAGCTGGGCCGGATCGCTCAGTGGATCGACGACGAACTCCCCATGCTGCGCCGCCGCCAGGCTCTCGCCGCGGCCATGGAGAACGAGCGGGACGGCGGCCCACGCGTGGCGATGGTCCGGATCCATGAGCCGGTCGCCACCGCCCGCCAGGCCCGCGACGACGGCCGTCAACTGGCCGTGTCCGCCGGGGAAGCGGCGGATCTGGCGCCCGGCGCGGCCGGGAGCGCCTTCCACCGCATCGCCGAGACACTGGCCGTACGCGGGAGTGATCCCGACTTCGCCTCCGCGTTCTTCGCGCGGATGAGTCCGGAGCTGGCCCGGAACCTGGCCGTGATCGTGGCCGCCACCGGAAGCGCAACAGCAGAGGACGACGTCAGGGCATTCGGTGCGGCCTTCACCACGGCGGTCCGTGCCGAGGTGCCCGCGCCCGGGTTCACCAGCACGCTCGGCCTCTTCCACGAGGATCTTCCCGAGAACGACCCGGGTGCCGTGTTCAACCGGGCCCTCATGCAGGGGGACGACCCTGAACTCTGGGCGCTCGCCTGGCATCACACGCGGACAGCCGCCGGGAAGCTGCTGGACCCGAACGACACCTGGCCCGATTCCGTGGGGCTGCTCGCGGGTGTCGTCGGGATTCAAGGTCAGATCGCCGAGGGCTTCTTCGAGGAGGCCGAGCGGTTCAGCCAGGAAGCGGCCGACCTGTACCTCCGGCGCGTGGCCGCGGTCGGCAATGCCGCGAAGCGCGAGCTGAAGAACAGGACCAAGCAGACCGCCAGAGCGAGCAGGCTCCGGGCGGGCGAAGCGGAGCGCATCCTCGCGCGGCACGGGCTGGGCTCCTTTTCCCGCTTCATGGAGGCCTCGGTCGCCGACGTCGGCAGCTGGGCCGTACGGAGACTGCCGGGCCTGCGTCTTGCCGTCCCCGGCGGGGCGTTCGGCAGCATGCTGCGCTTCGGCGGCAGAGCTCCGGTGGTGGGGACGGTGCTGACCCTCGGGGGCGCCGCCTGGGACATCGGACACGGCGAGGAGAAGGACGTGGTCCTCGTCTCAAGTGCCGGTGGCGTCGCGGGTGGTGCCCTCGGCTCTTGGGCCGCGGTGACGCTGGTCGCCACCGCAGGCGGCCCGGTGGGATGGGGGATCGCGGCGGGGGTGGCTGCGGGGTTCGGGACGGGGTACGCCGTTTCCTACGCGGCCAAAACAGAGACGGGGCGACAGCTCGCCGATGCGGTGAGTGAAGGAGTACGCGAAGCCGGGGACACGCTGGAGAATGCCGCCGCTGCGACCGGGCGAAAGATCTCTGGATGGCTCACATGAATACGCAAGGGCAGATCTCGGACCGAGCCCGCTCCATGCCCAGACTTCCCTCCTGGCGAGCGATTCTCGTGTTCCTCATCGGTTTCCTCGTCATGTTCGGCATCCTGCTTGCTTACATGGTGCAGGCCGCTTCTCTGGTCTCCCAACTCCGAGACCGAGGCGTCACCACCCTCGGCGTGGTCAAGTCCGTTGACAACAAACCCAAATATCTCGAAGTCGAATACCGTACCGACTCCGGGAAGGAGCTTGTCCGGTTGAAGGAAATCGCCGGAATGCTCCCCGAAGCTGCCCCCGGCGATTCCCTGCTGATCACCTACGACCCGCAGCACCCCGCCACCGCACTCTCCCGCGCGTGGGTGGAAGAGCCTCCCTACCTCAGCCTGCCGATCCTCGGCACCGCTCTCGTCGCTGCGTTCTTCCTGGTCGGTGGCGGCTTCCTCGCCGTACGGCGAAGGCAACTGCTGCGCTCCAGCGCCCCGTCCGCGCCGACATCCCGAGCCCTGCCCACCGCTGGAGTCCGCCTGCGCAAGTGACGTGCCGGCCCGGACTCGGCGGGACGGGCGCCCCCGTAGCATTGCCCGCAGATCTCACAGGCAGGGAGCCCTCGCATGGCCTTCGGCAGGAAGCCGCCCCCTGAGCCCCCGGTCGAGCCGGTCGACTGGGTGCGGGTGCGCCAGTTCAGCGTCGGCACGGTGGAGCGGCCCGCGACGGCCAAGCGCAAGCGGGTGGGCTGGGGGCCGAGCGCGGTACGGGTGCCCAAGGGCGGCAAGGACCACCGCGTGCTCGCTCCCTGCGCCTGGCTCGGGGACTCCGCGCAGCACGGTCTGCCCTCCGCGCCGCGGCTGACCCTCTTCGCTGACCCCGAGCGGACACGGCTGCTGTGCTACGTCGAGGAAGGCGTGGACGTCGCGGGGGAACAGCACTTCGCCGTACGCGACGGAGACGGCGGGCACATCGGCACCCTGAAGCGGATACCGCCCAAGCGCCCCTTCCGGCACACCTGGCGCATCGAGCAGCCGGGGCACCCGGAGATCACCGGCCGCAACGAATGGCTGAGCGGCGACGCCAAGGAGATCGCGGGCCACGCGGCGGGCCGCGCCTTCTCGCTCGCCCTCGACGCGGTCACCAGCTTCGGCAACGAGGGCGGCGACCAGCCCGAGAAGCGGCGGCCGCTGCAGTGGCGCGCGGAGGACAAGGTCGTCATGGAATCCGAAGGCAGCAAGACGGTCACCGTGAAGGCCGACTGGGTCGACCGCCGACTGGCCTTCGCCTTCGCCCTGGTCGGCGACGACTGACGGCCGGAGGTCGAGGGCCGGCCGATCGCCTACGAGCAACGGCTGACGGCTGACGGCTGACGGCTGACGGCTGACGGGGGCGCCATGACCTTCCCCGCCCGGTGGCATTCAGGTCGGAACCGTCGAGTCGTCAGACCGTTCCTTCGGTGGCCCGAGCGAGAACAAGGGGAGGCGGAGCGTGAGGTTCGGTGGATCCAGGGGTGCCGAAGAGCCGCCGGTGGCGGTCGTGGGGTGGGCCGATGCCTGGGAGTTCGCTCTCGGTACCGAGGAGCGTCCTGCGTACGGCAGGCGCAAGAAGGCGGTACACGGGCCGCGGGCCTTCCGGGTGCCGAGCGGCGGACGCGAGCAGCGGGTCTTCGCTCCCTGCGCGTTCCTGCCGGAAAAGGACCGGGCCAAGGGCCAGGATCTCCGAATCTACGAGGACCCGGGACTCACCTCACTGCTGTGCACGGTCGGCGCGGCCGAGTCGGCGGAGGGGATGCGCTCCTTCCCGGTACGCGACGCGGCGGGAGCCGAGGTGGGTCGCGTACGGACCGCCGCTGCGCTGCGCAAGGCCCTCAACCCGGCCTGGTTCCTCGATCAGCCCGGGCACCCGGAGGTCGCCGGCAGGCACGACTGGGCCGAGGGTTCCGCCGGCGATGTCGCCTGGCGCGGCGCGAGCAAGGCAGCCTCGGCGTTTCTCAGCCGGGTCGCGATCTTCGGCGAGGAAGAGGGCGACCACGTCGCGCCGCGCGGTCCGCGGGAATGGCGGGCCGACGGCGAACTGGTCATGGCCTCCGCCGAGAACCGCCGATTCCTGCTGCACGCGGCCTGGCTCGACCGCCGCCTCGTCTTCGCGTACGCCCTCTTGCGCTCCCGGCGCTGACCCCTCCCTGACCTCTGTATCTGCTGTGATCTCGACTATGGTGAGGAGGTCTCGGGGAGCACAGGGGGGATCAAGATGAGGACTGCCAACCCGGATCATCTGGACCAGCTGGCGAAATTCCTCGACGGCAGGGGCGGCGTCCAGGACAAACTCGACGAGGCCTTTACGCGGGCCTCCCGGCTCGGTGTCTCCGAGAAGTTGAGCACCCTCAAACCCATGCGCTCCTGGGTACGGGAAACCGCTCCCGATTTGCGCAAGCGTGCCATTTTCGCGCGGCTGGAGAGCGGCGACCCTGTTGCCGGACTGCTCTGGGCCGGGTTCAGCGAGAAGGATCTGGCGAAGTTCAAGAAGGAGGGGCTCCGTCCGGATCAGATGTTGCTCGCCAACTCCGTGGCGGCGAGCAACGACCCCAATGCCTCGACCTTCAAGCGCAAGAAGGACGAGACGCTTTCGGAGTGGATGCAGCGGCTGGAGGCCCACGCCGTCGCCAAGATCCCCGGTCTGGAGCCGCACGAGGAGACGATCGCCACCGTCATCGGGCTGGTCGGGGACTGGGGAGCGGTCAGCGCGGCCTCGGCTGTGGTCACCGTCCAGGGCGCCACGCTGACCAAGATCCTGGTGGGCAATTCGCTGCAGAAGGGCGCGGTCCGCGCCTGGAAGATCCGGGTGGGCAGTGTGCTGCGCGGGTCGAAGAGCGGTCTGATCCGCAATGCGGGCAACGGACTGGTGAAATGGGCTCCCAAGATCCGTTCCCTCAGCGCACCGGGCAGCTGGCTTCCCGGCCAGCTGGGCAACCTGCTGGCCCGGAGCTCCACCTACCAGAACATCACCCGCGTCCCGCTGACCGCCGGTGTGCGGGGCGACCTCATCGGCAACGGCTACAACGCGGCCCGGCGCATGGGCTTCATGCGCAACCTCGGCGCCAACAAGGCCATCGACTTCATCGTCGGCTCCGACAAGATCGCCGCTCGGTACGGTGGGCTGACGCACGCGGGGCAGGTGCCCGGACGCGCGGCCAACGCCAGCCTGCTGAAGGTGGGCGGCAACATCTTCAGCAGGGCCCGCGGGCTGAACTTCAGCCGGGCCGCGTCCGTCGGCAAGGCCTTCGCGGGGGCGGGGAAAGCCGCGGGCCTCCTCCGCGGCGCCGGTGTGGTCGGCGGTGTCGTCTCCACCGGTGTCAGCGCCGCCAACGTCATCGACCAGACGATCCGGGCGGGCGGCCCGGTCAACGCCTTCAAGAAGCGGGGCGCCGGCTATGTCGCGGACGTGGCCGAGGTCGGCTTCAACGCCTCGCTCACCGCGGCGATGGTCGCCCCGAACCCGGTGACGATCGGCCTCGCCGTCGGCACCGGCCTCATCTACGGCGGCGCCAAGGTCGTCGAGCACTGGGACGACATCAAGGCGGGCGCGGGCAAGGCCGTCGACTGGACCAAGGACAAGGCGAAGGACATCGGCAAGGGCATCGCCGACGGCGCGAAGAGCGTGGCGAAGAAGGCGAACCCGGCGAACTGGTTCTAGCTGTCGGCGCCGCCCGCGCTCATCTCACGTGCGGCGCCCCGCAGTTGACAGGAGGCGGCATCGCGCAGGCGACCGCGGCGAACCCGCCCGGCCGCCCGCCTCAGCCTTGCCCGGCCGCTCGCCCCAACCCTGTTCAGCCGCGCGCCTCGGGGCTGTCCTCGCTGAGGAAGAGGTCCTCCTTGTCCGGCAGCAGATCGGTGACCCGGTCCCAGACCTGTCCCGGGGTGGTCAGGGCCACCACCAGCGCGCTGTCCGGGCCGACCTGGCCCGAGACGATCGGCTCCTCGGGCTGTTCGCGGATCCAGTAGCCCTCCGGTCCGCAGTCCCAGACCGCCAACGCCCGTACCATCGCGGTGCGTTCGCCCTCGTGGTCGCCGTCCCAGGCCGTGGTGACGCGCCAGGTGGCGTTGAGGGCGAGGACGAGGTCGAGCAGCCGGTCGAGGCCGGGGCCGGTCAGCTCGGGATCAGCGGTGGCGAGGGCGGTACGGACCGCCGCCCGGACGGCCTCCTCGTCCCCGTCCGCCGCGTCGACGGCGACGAAGGCGGCGTCCAGGGCCGCCATGGTGGTGGCGATCCAGGTGACGGCGGGCTCCTCCGTCCAGGGCTCGCCCCGGTGCAGGTTGACCTTGCGGGCCAGCTCCCAGACCAGGGTGCTCGGCTCGATCGAGACGAACTCCGACTCCTCCTCGCCCGGCCAGCCGTCGTACGAGATGACGGCTTCCTGGCCGACCGCGACGCCGTGCTCCACGGGCCCGTGCGCGCCGGTGACCTCCACGCTGATCATCACCAGCGGCTCCGCGATCGCCCCGAGCAGCTCGCGCAGGACCGGAGCCAGCTCGCCCTCCTCGCCCACCAGGCCGATGCGCTGCAACTCGACCAGGGATTCCCAGAGTTCCTCGGGCGGCGTCTGACCGTCGACGAGGTGCGCGAAGACGGCGATGTGCCGGTCCGCCAACCGGAATCGGGCGCGTGAGCTGTCGTACGAGGGCACGTGAGCGGTTTCCTCTCGGTGAAGTGACGTGCTGCCGGGGTCACTTCTTCTTCGGGTCGTTGAGATCCTTGGCGTCCTGGCTGCACTTGTGCGCCTCGTCACGGAGGGATTTGGCGACCGCCGCGCAGGTGGTGTGCCAGCTCTTCAGCTTGCCCCGTACATTGTCTGCATTCGGTCCCGACCAGGACTTCATGGTGACGGTGCTGTGCCTTTTCGGTGAATCGACCAGCGAATCTATGTGGTCCGCGAGCGAACGCAACTGCGCAGCGCGCTGGTTGAGTTCCTGTATGTCTGGATTCGCCATATCGGCCTCCCCCGTTCTTCCAGGAACGCCAGCATAACGGGGCGCCCACCGACCGGATCGGCGTGGTGGCGAGCCGTATCGATATCGTCTCCCGCCTGCGACGATCGCCGAATCCGAGGCAGGTTCCGGGAACCACGGGCGGTGCGGTAGCGTCCCCTGAGGCAAACGGGAGGTCCGTTTGACTCTGCTACACGGGGAGGTGGCCATGGATCGCGGTGCAGATCTACCTAGGCTCCGGGATTTGTCCAAGCTCTACAGCCGCAAGGCGCACGACCTTCAGGTTCTGATCAAGGACCTGCAGACGTCGACTTCCGACAGCACGAGCTACTGGAAGGGCCCCAAGGCCGACCGGTTCCGTGACGACTGGCACGACGTGAAGCCGACCTTCGAGAAGTGGGTCGACACGCTGAACAACGCCAGCAAGTCGGCGAACACGAGCGCGGACAACATCGAGCGCGCCACCTGAGCAAGGCGACCCGCGCCATATACACCGGGGCACCCCTCGCAAGCGGTACGCGAGGGGTGCCCCGGTGTATATGGCGCGGACGTATTTGAGCGCGAACTCCCTTACTGCAAAAGGGAGTTGGCCCCCGGCCGTCCGGTGGCCGGTCGGCGACCGGCCACCGGGGAGCGGCCACCCGGGAGCGCTCAGCCGTTCATGACCCCCTGGATCGGCATGAAGGTGCCGCCGGTGACGAGCAGTCCGCTGCCCGCCGGGCCGCCGCCGCTGTTGGCGGGCAGCCTGATCCCGAACAGCTCTCCCTCGGCCGGGGTCTGCGGCGTCAGGAGCAGGCCGTTGCGGGACTTGCGGGCGTCCACCGCGAAGCCGCGGTACTGCCCGGAGAGGCTGTCCGTCGCGCCCGCGGCGAGCAGGCCCACGCCGCCGTCGGCGCCCGCGCGGACGACTCCTTCGAGGGGTTCGTCGAGGCGGGTGTCGTAGAGGAGTTCCGCGTCGTCGACGACGACCACGTAGGGGCCGCCCTCCGCCTTCTCCTGGAGCTCCTCCAGGTCGTCCTCCCTGCTCTCGGCGTTGAGCATGCCGAGGACGCCGTCCCGGCCCTCGAGACCGCGCAGCGGCGAGCGGCGCGGGGTGACCAGGATCAGCCGCGTACCGGCGGCGAGCAGCGACTCGGCGGCGGCGAGCAAGATGGTGGACCGGCCCGACTTCGGCGGGCCCGCGATGACGAAACCGGGGCCGTTCTCCTCCAAGTCGATGCCGATGGGCCGGAGTTCGTCGCCGCCGACGCCGATCAGCGCCCACAGCGGGTTCGGCGCCCGGAACTCCGGGTCCAGGGCCGTCGCCTCGGAGGCCGTGATCCGCGGCGGCAGGGCGTCCACGCGCATCGGGCGGCTCCCGGCGGGCAGCCGTCCGTAGTGCGCTGCCGCGGACTCCGCGATCTCGCGCAGGGCGCGGACCTGGGCCTGGCCCGCCGGATCCGGGTCGAGCAGGCCGATCTGGAGTTCGTCCACGCCCCGGTCGGTGATGCGCAGCGCACGGCCGGGCGGCATGCTCTTGGGCACCTCACGCGCCTGCAGGCCCGCCGTGGAGTAGTCGTTGGAGTCCGCGAAGCGCAGTACGAGGCGGTCCGCGAAGGCGGAGGACACATGCCCGGACAGACCGCTGCGGTCCGCGGTCATGACCACCTTCAGGCCCACCGCGGATCCCTCCCGGAAGACCCGCTGCATGGCCTCGATCAGCTGGCCGTAGTTGTAGTTCTCGAAGGTGGAGGTGAAGCCCTCCCAGCTGTCGAGGAGCACCACCATCCAGGGCAGCTTCTCCTCGGGAGCGGCGGCGGCGCGCTGCTCGGCGGCGCTGGACGCGCCCTCCATGGCGAGGAGTTGCTGGCGCCGCGCGATCTCCCCGAGCAGCCGGTCGATCAGGCGCCGCACCCGGTCCGGCTCGTCGCGGCTGACGATGGCGCCGACGTGCGGCAGCCTCATCAGCGGCAGCAGCGCGTTCGATCCGCAGTCGATTCCGTAGACATGGACGTCGTACGGGGAGGCCGTGCGGGCGAGTGAGCCGGCCAGGGTGCGCAGCGCGGTGGAGCGGCCGCAGCGGGCGCCGCCGACCAGCAGGGTGTGTTCGCCGTGCACCAGGTCGAGGGACATGGGGCGGCGGCTCTGCTGGGAGGGGAGGTCGACGAGGCCGAAGGGGATCGGCGCGACATCGCCGGTGTCCGGCGCGGCGGTGGCGAAGGCGGAGAGCTCCTCCAGGGTGATGTGCTCGCCGAGCGGCGGCAGCCAGGGGCTGCGCTGCGGGCCGAAGCCCATGCGCTCGGAGCCGTCCCGGATCGCGTCGACGAGGACCTTGAGGTCGGTGACCATGGTGCCGTCGTCCTCGGCCCCGCTCTGCTGGGGCAGCGGGCGGCTGTAGGCGTTCCAGGCGAGCGGCAGCAGGGTGGCCTTGGGACCGCTCTGGCCCGTCGCGGGGCGGCGGCCGCCGATACGGGCCGACTGCACGCCCACCAGGGACTGCGCGCCGGAGCGTACGAAGGCGCGGCCGGGGGTGGACTTGGCGATGGCGCCGGAGTCGGGGGCGTCGATGACGTCCTGCGACTCGGAGGCGTCGGTGACCCGCAGGGCGATGCGCAGGTTGGTGTTGGCGCGGATGTCGGCGCTGACCACACCGGCGGGGCGCTGGGTGGCGAGCACGAGGTGGACACCGAGGGAGCGGCCGCGGCGGGCGATGTCGACGAGTCCGGCGATGAAGTCGGGCAGTTCGGCGACGAGGGAGGCGAACTCGTCGATGATCAGCGCGAGTCGGGGCATCGGCTCCAGCTCGGGCCGGAGCCTGCGGGTGTCGTTGTAGTCCTCGATGTCCTTGGTGCCGGTGTTGAAGAGGATCTCCTCGCGGCGGTGCAGCTCGGCGGCGAGCGAGGCCAGGGCGCGTTCGGTGAGGTGGGCGTCGAGGTCGCTGACCATGCCGACGGTGTGCGGCAGCCGGGCGCAGTCCATGAAGGCGCTGCCGCCCTTGTAGTCGATGAGCACGTAGTTCAGGGCGTCCGGCCGGTTCGCGACGGCGAGCGAGGCGATGATCGTCTGCAGCAGCTCCGACTTGCCGGCGCCGGTGGTGCCCGCGACCAGGGCGTGCGGCCCGTCGCGGCGGATGTCGAGGACGAAGGGCCCGTCCGCGGCGATGCCGATGGGCGCCGCGGTGGTCGAACCGCCGGCCGCCCAGACGCGTTCCACATCGGCGCCGGTCGGGTCGGGCATGCCGAGCAGGGTGAGCAGCCGGGCCGCGGTGGGCAGCGCGCTGTCGGCGTCGTCGCGGCTGACGTCGCGGACCGGGGCGAGCGAGCGGGCCAGGAGTTCGCACCACTCCGAGGTCACCTGGTCGGCGAGGACGGCACCGGCCTCCTCCAGTCCGTAGCCCCGCAGTCGTACGTGGTGGGGCTGGTCCGGGGTCCAGCAGACGACGGCCTTGCACTCCTCGGGGAGCAGCCGCTCGTCCTCGTCGAGGCAGAGCGCGAAGATGCCGAACCGGGGCCCCTCGGCGAGGAGTTGGGGCACGCCGGGCATGCGGCGAAGCAGGCGGGCGCCGTCCAGGACGACGAGGACGTTGGCGTCCGGGTAGAGCTGGCCGAGCATGTTCTGCTGCTCGCGGGCGGCCTTGCGGCGGTTGAGCTCGTTGAGGAGTTCGTTGACGCGGCGGGAGATCGTCTCGGAGTCCGAGGCGACCAGGGCTATGCAGTCCTGGCCCAGGTCGGGCGCGGTGTGCGGCAGCCAGTGCGCCCAGCCCCACTCGGCACCGGCGGCGGCGTTCGCGGCGAGGCAGACCAGCGAGAGTTCGCGGGGGCTGTGCAGGGCCGCGGCCTGGATGGCGAGCCAGCGGGCGGTGGACAGGGCTCGGGGCCGGTCGCCCGCGACGCCGACGACGCCGAGTTCGGCGAAGGGCAGGTTGACGGGCACATCGGGCAGGATCGGCGCCTCGGGCTTGTCCTCGTCGTAGTTGCCGCCGCCGCGGCCGAGGACGAGCTCGACCTCGGACTGCAATCCGCCCACGCCGACCCGGAGTTGGACGGCGTCCGGGTCGGTGAGCCGACGCTCCCACAGCCTGCGGCGGGGGCCGGTGGCGAAGAGCAGGACCTCGGCCGGGTCGGGGCTGCCCTCGCGGCGGTTCTTCTGCTCCTGCTTGCCGACCCGCTCCAGCTCCACCTCGTGCGCGGCCACGTCCTTCTTGTACTGCTTCATCGAGGTCTTGTTCTTCTTCTTGCCCTCGCGGTTGTCGCTGATCCACTGCCCGAACATCATCAGCGGACTCATCGCGCAGAACAGCAGCATGTAGATCTGCTTGGTGATGAAGTACATGGTCAGGCCGAAGATCATCGGCATGAACGCCATGATGAACTGGAACTTCGCCCGCTCCGCGCGGGACGGCGGCAGCGGCACCACCAGCCGTTGGCGCGGGCGCAGCGGCGAGAGGCGGGGCGGGCGGTTGTAGGCGAGACCGCCCTCGCTCATCACCGACAGGTGCGCGTCGGGCTCGTGGACCCGGTCGAGCACGAGCAGCGAGTCCCCGGCGCGGACGACGCCGCCGAGCGGCCAGCTCGTCTCCTCCTCCACCGCGGTGTCGTCGAGCAGGACCTCGGCGCCGGGCCCCGGGCTCAGGCGCGCCTCGCCCTTGATGTCGACGGTCAGGCGGATCGCCAGGGCGGGCAGTTCGGTGTCGGGGACGAACAGGGTGCAGCGGTCCGAGGAGCCGACGGTGGCCGCTCCCGCGCCGAGCCGCACGATGCGGCCGGAGGCGGGGCCGCCCGCGACCCGCAGTTCGTACCAGCCGACGGGTTCACCGCGCCGCAGCAGCGGACCGACGGAGTCGTCCACGGACACCCGCGTGCCGTCCCGGAGGATCTGCGCCACCGGAGCGGAGGGGTCGCAGGGCTCGCCGTCCACCCACAGGGTCCGCGTTCCCGGCGCCTGCCCGAAGCCGGGGACGGAGGAGAGCGGGGTGCCGGGCAGGGGGACGACGATCTGCGGCACGGGCTGACCCGCCGGGTGCGCCTCGCCGTCGGTGAAGGCCGCGAGGGCCTGGGCGACGTCCACCGCCGTGGCCGTGTCGTCGGTGCTGATCATCGCGTCCTGCGGCCGCCCGCCCTCGCGTACGACCGTCACAAGGACTCGCATGCTCGTCTTCCTCCCCGCCGGCCGTCCGGGCCGCTGTTCGGTCCTGCCCGCCCACAGACCCTACTGGGGCGCCGTCCCGGCCCGGCGCCGGGCCGGGGCCCCGCTCTCAGACCGCGGGCAGCGCGTAGATCTCCGTGCCGTGGGTGGCGAGCAGGCGTGCGCCGGAACGTGTCAGGCGCCAGGGTTCGATGGTGTCCGCGGAGTCGCCGTACGTCCACCGGTGTTCGCCGGTCTTCCGGTCGAGGGCGACGACGCCGCTCCGGTCCATGCCGGAGGCGTACAGGTGCCCGCCGTGCACCACGACATCGCTCTCCGCGCCGGAGTCGCCCGCGTCTTCGTTCAGCCAGATCCGGCTGCCCTCGGCGGGGTCCACCGCCCACAGCCCGCGGTCGAGGTCGCGGACGTACAGGACGCCGTCCACCGCGACCGGGTTCTTGAAGCCGCGCCTGCCCCGGGGCGACAGCTTCCAGCGCTCCTGCCCGCTCTCGACGTCGTAGGCGCGCAGTTCGTCACCGGGTACGAAGACGAGGCCCGCGGCGACGGTCGGCGCCCAGGCGAGGTCCGAGCCGATCTTGCGGGTCCACAGCTGTGCGCCGGTGGCGGTGGAGCGGACCGTCATATTGGACCGGGAGTCCGTGTACACGAGGAAGCCGCCGGAGACCACGGCGCGCACGTCGTAGTCGTCGGTCCCCCAGTCCCGGTACTGCAGCCAGACCTGCTTGCCGGACTTCCGGTCGATCCCGGCGACACCGGTGCGGAAGTCGGTCGCGGAACGGCTCTTGCTGTAGTCGGTGACCGTGGCGTAGAGCTGCTTGTCGTCCACGGCGATCACATCCGCGACCTTCACGTCCTCGCCGAGGCGGCTGCGCCAGCTCTCCCTGCCGTCGCCCGCGCCGCGCCCGACGACCGTGCCGTCCACGGAGTCGCCGCGCAGATAGAGGGTGCCGTCCCGCAACAGCACCGGATTTCCGGTGGAGTTGGCGTCCTTCTTCGTCCAGCGGGGCTTGCCGGTGCTCACCTCGTACGCGACCAGGGGTTCGGCGCTGATCAGCAGGAGGTCCTCGTGCACGGCGGGCGGCACGCTCGCGGTGAGGGAGTCCTCGGGGACCGTGCGGTGCCACAGCGGCTGCGGTGCCACTCCCTCGGGCGGGGTGCTGAAGGTCTCGGGCTCCGGGCCCTGCCGCCCGCCGGATCCCTCGGCGTCCCGGCCGCCCGCGTCCCGGGTCAGCGCCCAGGCACCGGCCCCGCCCGCGACCGCCACCACGGCGGCACCGGCCGCCGCGAGCCCCAGCACGCGGCGCCTCGGGGAACCGCCGGATGGCGGCACCTGGGTCGGGGCGTGGCCGGGGGTGCCGTGGGTCGGGGCGGACCCGGGGGCGGGGGCGCCGGTCGGCGCCGGGCCGTAGGCGGGCGGGGGCGGTGCGGCCGGGCCGGGCTCAGCGGGGGGCTCGGTGCCGGGTGCCTCCAGGTCCAGGATCCCGGCGGCGTGGCGGGCGATGGTGGAGGAGACCGCGGAGGGCAGCCAGTCGGCGAGCGCCTCGTCGAGGCCCTGGGGGGCCAGCGCGGCGACCAGCTCGGCGGGCGCGGGCCGCTGGGCGGGGTCCTTCAGCAGGCAGGCCCTGACCAGTCCGAGCAGCGAGGTGGGTACGCCGTTCAGCTCGGGTGCGCCGTGCACCACGTTGTAGAGCATCGCCGCGTGCGAGCCCGTATTGCCCCAGGCGTTGTGTCCGGTGGCGGCGAAGGCGAGCACGGCGCCCAGCGAGAAGACGTCCCCGGCGGCGCCGACCTCCCGGCCGAGCGCCTGCTCCGGGGGCATGTAGCCGGGCGAGCCGACCACCACACCGGTCTGCGTCATCCGGTTGCCGTCCACCGCGCGGGCGATGCCGAAGTCGATGACCCGCGGTACATCGGCGGCCAGCAGGACATTGGAGGGCTTGAGGTCCCGGTGGATCAGGCCCGCGGCGTGGATCTCCTGGAGCGCCGCCGCCAGTCCGGCGCCGAGCGCGCGCAGCGTGCGCTCGGGCAGCGCGCCGTGCTTGTCGACCACATCCGTCAGATCGGGGCCGAGGACGTACGCGGTCGCGAGCCACGGGACCGGGCCCTCGGTGTCGGCGTCCACGACGGGGGCGGTGTAGCGGCCGGAGACGGCCTGGGCCACCCGCGCCTCCTGACGGAACCTCAGGCGGAAGTCGGCGTCCTGGGCGAAGTGCGGATGCACCACCTTGACCGCGACCGTCCGGCCGCCGGGCGAACGCGCCAGATAGACGCGGCCCATCCCTCCCGCGCCCAGCCGTCCGAGCAGCCGGAAGCTGCCCAACTGCCGCGGATCGCCTGCCTGCAGCGGCTCCATCCCCGCAACCCACCCCTCCTGGGCCCGGTGACCTCGGCCCGGGCACTGGCCTACCGCGTCTCCGCTCCGCCGCCGGATCGGCAGCGTGCGCGTCTCGATGCGGTCTGTGATGACAGTGGACAGACTAGTAACCTCCGTTCCGCTCCTCCCGGGTGGCCGTCGTCGCAGTGGCCGCCCGCGTCGGGGGCCGAGCGGCGTGTGCGCCCGCGACCCTCGCGGACGACGGCGCCGGACGTTGCGGAAGAATCCCCACCGGGCCCGCGCAGGGGCCGATCCTGCGACGGACCAGAGCGCCCCGCACCGGGGCGACAGGAAGGACGAGGACCCGTGAACCCGGCACCCCGCGACCGGCTGACCGTGACCACCGCGCCCCGGGCGCCCGAGCCGCCGGTGCCGCACGCGGCGGTCGGTGTCGGGGTGATCGTCACGGACGAGGAGGGGCGGCTGCTGCTCGGGCGGCACCGTTCCGGGGTGCACGAGCTGCCGGGCGGCAAGGTGGAGGGCGGGGAGCCGGTCGCCGAGGCGGCGGTGCGTGAACTCGCCGAGGAGACAGGCCTGGTGGCCCTCGCGGAGGACGTCGAGGTGCTCGCCATGCTGCTCGACGAGGTCGGCGGGGTCACCCGGGTGACGATGGCGGCGCGGGTGCACCGCTTCACCGGGCGCCCCTTCGCCGCCGAGCCGCACCTGGTCTCCCGCTGGACCTGGCACGCCCCCGAGCAGTTGCCCTCCCCGCTCTTCGTACCGAGCGGCCAGGTCCTCAGCACCTGGCGCCCCGACCTGCCGATCGCCCACCCGGAGGTCAGCGTCTACCACCTCACGCAGACGGCGGCGCAGCACTGACCCGGTCGGGACGGGGCGGGAGTTGAGGCCGCAGGGGCTCAACTGGCTTGTACATGCGACCGGCCGCAGCGGCTCAACTCGCTTGTATATGCGACCGGCCGAAAGGGCTCAACTGGCTTGTACGTACGACCGGTTGGCGGATCGGCCAGGGCCCGGACCGCCGGGCGCGTGGCTACTCCGCTCCCTCCGATCTCCCCGTTCCCCCGTTCCCTCCGTTCCCCCCCCGTTCCTTCCGATCCCTACGGCTTCTCCGCCTTCTTCTCCATCCTGGCCTTCGGACGGCCCGCCTTCTCGTTCTCCGAGATGTACGAGAGGTCGTCGCCGGTGCGTACCAGGTGGACGGTGTGGGCGTTCTTGGTGCAGGTCGCCGCGCTGTCCGGCCTGCCCTGGCCGGTCGCGACGACCTCCTGCGGGGTGCTGTGGTCCAGCTTCAGGTCCACCTCGCAGACACCGCCGAGCGGGTCCGTCTGGCGCATCACCGCGAACTTCTTGCCGGGCACTCCCTGATGGACCGTCAACTTAAAGGTTCCGAGGGGAAGTTCATTGCCCCGGCTGTACGCGGGCCCCTCCCAGGTGCCGAGGTACGCGGCGGGCACCTGCGCGGAGGCGGCGCCGCCGGTGCTCGGTCCGCCGGGGCTGCTGGCGCCGGGGGCCGGTCCGGCGTCCTGGGACGAGTCCGAGTCGGAGCCCGGCAGCAGGTCGAAGACGAAGACGGAGCCGAAGGTCACCGCCGCGAGCGCACCGGCCACCGCGAGCGCGACCGTACAACTGAGCTTGCGGCCACGGCTGTTCGGGCCCACGGTGGTGCTGTGGGCGTCCACCGTCACCGAGAGCCGCCCGGGACCGCGCCGCGTCTCCCCGTCCGCCGGGCCGGTCCCGCCCCGCGGCTCACCGCCGCCCGTCGCGTACGAGGGCACCCCGGTGGCCGCGGGCGCGGGCCAGGCGGGCGCGGCGGCCAGGTCTCCGTACGAGGGGTCAGGGGGGCCGAAGACGCCGGGCTGGGGCGGGGCGGTCCCCGGGAGCCCGGGGGCGGAGTCCGGGGCGGAGGCCTGCCAGGCGGAGGCTTGCCAGGCGGAGGCCTGCCGGGCGGAGGCTTCCGGGGCGGCGGAGGCGAAAGCAGCCGGGTCTGGGGCGCCGGAGTTGAGGGCAGCGGAGTCCGGGGCGGCAGCGTGCCGGGCGGCGGAGTCCGAGGCGCTGAGCTGCGGCGGGACCGAAGGCGAGTCGGTGGCACGCGGCGGGGTCGGCGGCACCTGGGGCGCCTGGGGCGTCGAGGGCGGGTCGGTCGTGGTGGCCTCCAGGTCGAGGAGGCTCACGGCGGTGCGGCTCACCTCTTCCATCAGGCGGCGCGGCAGCCAGCCCTCGGTCATCAGCTGCCGGGTGCCCTGCGGGGCCAGCGCCCGGGCGAGTTCCGCCGGGGCCGGGCGCGCGGCGGGGTCCTTGGCCAGGCAGCGGGCCGCCAGTTCGCGCAACTCCCCGGTCAGGGCGCGGAGTTCGGGCTCCTCGTGTACCACCTTGTACAGCAGCGCCGCCGAGGTGTCGCCGGGGAACGGGGGCAGCCCCGAGACCGCGTAGACCAGCACGGCACCCAGCGAGAAGACGTCGGCGGCGCCGGTGACGCCCTGGCCGAGGATCTGCTCCGGTGCCATGTAGCCGGGTGAGCCGATGGAGGCGCCGGTGGAGGTGAGCGAGGTGGTGCCGTCCACCGCGCGGGCGATGCCGAAGTCGATGAGCCGGGGGCCGTCGAGCGCGAGCAGGACGTTGGAGGGCTTGACGTCCCGGTGGACCAGCCCGTGGGCGTGGACCTCGGTCAGCGCCTCGGCGAGACCGGCGCCGAGGACGCGCAGCGCCTGCTCCGGCAGCGGCGAGGGGTCCGGGGACCCGGCGACCGCGTGGGTGAGCGAGGGCCCGGCCACATAGCCGGTCGCCACCCAGGGGACCGGGGCGTCCGGGTCGGCGTCGAGCACCGGCGCGGTCCAGGCCCCGCCGACCGTGCGGGCCGCCGCCACCTCGCGCCGGAACCGGGCGCGGAACTCCTCGTCCAGGGCGAAGTGCGGATGGACCACCTTGACGGCGACGGTGCGCCCGCCGGTGCTGCGCCCCAGGTAGACCCGCCCCATGCCGCCGGAGCCGAGCCGGCCGAGGAGGCGGTAGGGGCCGATGGCCGCGGGCTCGTCGGCGTTCAGCGGTTGCACGGCGCTGTCCCCCACGCGATGGCCTCCCCCTGCTGTCCGGCTGCACCGAGCAGCGTAGGCCCTGGACGGTTCCGGGGGCAGAGGCGGCCGCCGCGGGAGCCCCGGGTTCCTGCCGGGGCTCCCGCGGCCGGCCGCCCTGCCCGCGAGCGGGGGCCGGGCGGTGCGCATTCCTCCCCGGCCCACTCCGGCCCCACTCCGGCCCGCGTCCGGTACCTGTCCGTTCCTCTCCGCTTCCTGCCCGTGCCTCTCCGGGGCCTGCCCGTACCTCTCCAGGTCCTCTCCAGGGCCTCTCCAGGGCGGTGAATTCGCCGGTTCCGGCGCCGGTGAGGGGCACGTACGAGGACACATCCGGAGAGTTACGAGGACCTATCCGGAGAGTGCGGTACCCGTCCGGGTCCGCCCGGCGGGGCCCTTCCCTCTCACGGAGCGGAAGAGTTCATCGGGCCGACGTACCGCTGCCACAGAGAATTCGCATTCCGGTGGGCGGGAAACTCCCGAGGGCCCGCGAGACCACCGGGCGGCGACTCGGGGGGAAAGCCCTCGGCGGCGCGCGGACGGAAAGGCTTCGGGTCGTGCGGCGAACGCTCGGAATAAATGATTCCGCTTGACCGTCACACGTCTGGCATTCCGCTCGGGTGAATTCCGCTATTACCCGCGGCGCCCTCGCGGCTCGCGTCCGGCACCCCTCGGACCGCGGCGCTTCCGGCGACGCGCCGAGGCCGGGGCAACCGCTTTCCGCCCGCAGCGAACGGCACCGAGAAGGCGACCCGGCCCGGACCCCGGCGGCGTCTCGGCACCGCCATACCGCAGCCCCGGCGACAGCCGAGGCAGCCCCGGCGACAGCGGAAGCGGCCCCCGGAAGCGGGCTCAGTCGTGCAGCAGATCCACCCGTACGTCCGCGGGGAAGCCGGTGGTCGGGCCGACCCGGCGGGCGAACTCCCGTACCGCGGCGAGCTGGTGGTCGCCGAAGCGGAAGTCGAGCGTGGTGAAGTAGCGCTCCAGGACGTCCTCGTCGAAGAGCTCCCAGCGCGCCGCCTGCTCCGCGACCTTGGAGACCTCCGCCAGCGAGAGGTCGCGGGAGGCGAGGAAGGCGCGGTGGACCTCGCGTACCGCCTCGGGCTCGCGCTCCAGATAGGCGCGGCGGGTGGCCCAGACCGCGAAGACGAAGGGCAGCCCGGTCCACTCCTTCCACAGCCGGCCGAGGTCGTGGACCTGGAGGCCCAGCTTCGGCCCGTAGTGCAGATTGGCGCGCAGCGCGGCGTCACCGATCAGCACCGCGGCCTCGGCCTCCCGCATCATCAGGCCGAGGTCCGGCGGGCAGGTGTAGTAGTCGGGGCGCACCCCGTAGCGCTCGCTGAGCAGCAGTTGCGCGAGCCGCACCGAGGTGCGCGAGGTGGAGCCGAGGGCGACCCGGGCGCCGTCGAGCTCCTCCAGCGGGCCCTGCGAGACGATCACGCAGGACATCACCGGGCCGTCGCAGCCGACCGCGATGTCGGGCAGCGCGACCAGGTCGTCGGCCGCCTTGAGGAACTCCACGAGGGTGACCGGGGCGATGTCGAGCTCGCCCTCGATCAGCTGCCGGCTGAGCTTCTCGGGGGTGTCCTTGGTCAGCTCCAGGTCGAGCAGGGTCCCGGTGCGCGCGAGGCCCCAGTAGAGGGGAAGGCAGTTCAGGAACTGGATATGGCCGACGCGCGGCCTGGTGCGGCGGGGTCCTGGCACCTGTTCTGCGGCCGGCGGCTGTGCGGCGGCCGGTCCGGCGAGCGAGTCCGCGGGAGAATTGTCCACATCGCGAGGCTAGCCCTCGTGCGGTACGGTGCGAACTCCAGGGTGGTCCGGCGGCGCCGCGCGCCGCGTGCGTCCGCCCGGGTCCGGCGGAGCCGGGGCCCTCTTCGGGGCGGGCGGTACGGATACGAGGCCCGCCCGGCGCCGCGCGCATGACACCCCGCCGGGGCAGAAAAGTCAGATCATTTAAGGGCCGCCCGACGGTCCGGCGTTACCCCGATCCTCGCGATCGTCAAACATCCGGGTGACGTGATCTTGCCCTCTATCGCTTTCGGCTGCCCGCGTGCTAGGCTGAACGCAAGTTGCAGTTTGGTTTCCCTTGCAGTACTAAAGCCTGCGGAGCATGTAACCCGCAGGCTTTCGTCGTTTTCAGACTTTTGCAGTTGTCACAACAGCAGGTTCTGGAGCAGGGCAACCCTTTGGCCCAAGGAGGGCTTATGGCTACCGGAACCGTGAAGTGGTTCAACGCCGAAAAGGGCTTTGGTTTCATCGCCCAGGAAGGCGGCGGCCCGGACGTCTTCGTTCACTACTCCGCGATCAACGCGAGCGGATTCCGTTCCCTCGAGGAGAACCAGGCGGTGTCCTTCGACGTCACGCAGGGCCCGAAGGGTCCGCAGGCGGAGAACGTCACCCCGGTGTGATCCAGGTTCCCGAGGCCACTCGGGAGCTGATCCGGAACGGATAAGTAGTACCCAAGGAGCCCCACCCCCGTCTCGTGCGGTACCACGGGGCTCCTGCCTTACGCAGCAAGTGCACAGACCCCACTGCTCCGGCAGCCGGGCGACCTCCTTGCGGCACAGTGCCCCGCCTCCACCGGCACCACGGAGGCGGGGCATCCGCATGCCCGGGTGCGCTCCCGGGCGTACGTGAGTCCGCTCCGGCTGTACGCGAGTCCGCGCCGCCCCGCGAAGCCGCCCGCCTACCGCTCGTACAGGGCGTCGATCTCCCCGGCGAAGTCGCGGACCAGCGCCTCGCGCTTCATCTTCTGCGAGGGGGTGAGATGGCCCGCCTCCTCGGTGAACTGGCCCGCGAGGACGGCGAATTTGCGGATGGACTCGGGGCGGGAGACCAGCTTGTTGGCCTCGTCGACGGCGCGTTGCAGGGTCTCGTGCAGCTCCGGGTCCTGGGCGAGCCGCTCCAGCGGGACGTTCTTGCGGCGCATCTGCTGCCAGTGCGCGATGCCCTCCGGGTCGAGGGTGAACAGCGCCCCGATGAACGGCCGGCCGTCACCGACCACCAGGCACTGGCTGACCAGCGGGTGGGCGCGCAGCCAGTCCTCCAGCGGGGCCGGGGCGACGTTCTTGCCGCCGGTGGTGATCAGCATCTCGCTCTTGCGTCCGGTGAGGGTCAGATAGCCGTCGGCGTCCAGGGTGCCGAGATCGCCGGTCGGCAGCCAGCCGTCCTCGGTGGCGGGCACCGCGCCGCGGCTCTGCGCGTCCCAGTACCCGGCGAAGACCTGCGGCCCCTTCAGGAAGACCTCGCCGTCCGCCCCGAGCCGCAGCCGCGCGCCGGGCATCGGCCAGCCGACCGTGCCGAGGCGCTGCTGCTGCGGCGGGGTCACGGTGATGGCGGCGGTGGTCTCGGTCAGCCCGTACCCCTCGAAGAGCTCGATCCCGGCGCCGGTGTAGAAGGTGCCGAGCCGCCGCCCGAGCGGGGAACCCCCGCTGATGACATACCGCACCCGGCCGCCGAGGGCCGCGCGGATCCGGCGGTAGACCAGCGGGTCGTACACCCCGCGCGCGAAGCGCAGTCCCGCGCCGGGGCCCGGTCCGGTGCCGAGCTGCTGGGCCTCGGTCTCCTCGCCGTAGCGGCGGGCGATGCGGGCGGCCCGGTCGTAGGAGGAGACCCGGCCGAGGCGTTCGGCGGTGGCGCGGCCGGTGTTGAAGACCTTCTCCAGGACGTACGGGATGGCGAGCAGGAAGGTCGGGCGGAAGGAGGCGAGGTCGGCGAGGAGGTCCTCGGTGGCGATGCTGGGCGCGTGGCCGAGGCGCACCCGGGCGCGCAGGCAGCCGAGCGCCACCATCCGGCCGAAGACATGGGAGAGCGGCAGGAAGAGGAGGGTGGCGGGCTGCTCCTCGCTGGTCGCGCGGAAGACCGGGTAGAGCAGCTGCACGGCGTTGTCGATCTCGGCGAAGACGTTGCCGTGGGTGAGGACGCAGCCCTTGGGGCGGCCGGTGGTGCCCGAGGTGTACATCAGGGTGGCCAGGTCGGCGGGGCCGAGCCGGGCGCGGCGGGCCGCCAGCTCGGCGTCGGTGACACCGGCGGCGCGCCCCAGCTCCGCGAGCCGCCCGAGGTCGCCCGCCTCGAAGGCCCAGACGTGCGCGAGGTCGGCGAGGCGGTCGCGTTCGGGGCCGAGGGCGGCGGCCGCCGCGGCCGTTTCGACGGCGAGGGCGACGGCCCCGGAGTCCTGGAGGATCGCGCGGGTCTGGAAGGCCGAGGAGGTCGGGTAGACGGGGACGGTGACCAGCCCGGCGGCCCAGGCGGCGAAGTCGAGGAGGGTCCACTCGTAGCGGGTGCGCGCCATGATCGCGAGCCGCTCGCCGGGCGCGAGGCCCTGCGCGATCAGGCCCTTGGCGAGCGCGGCGACCTCCTCGGCGAAGGCGGCGGCGGTGACGTCCTGCCAGCGGCCCGCCGCGTCCTTGCGCGCGAGGACACGTGCCGCCGGCTCCTCGCGGGCGTTGTCGAAGGGGATGTCGGCGAGCGAACCGTGCACCGGCGGCGCGGCCAGGGCGGGCATGCCGACCTCGCGTACGACGCCGTCGACGGACTTCTTCTGCGGTGCGACGAGGGCGGGCAGCGAGGACGCCTTACGGGGCACTTGCACTCCTTTGCGTACAGCGGTTGCGGGACCGTATGCGACGGGAGCTGTGCGGGACAAGAGCGGGGACGGCGGGGGCCGGGGCGGAAAAGGTGAAGGTGAGGAGGGTGGGGCGGCCGGTCGGCGCCCCTCTGCTCCCCGGCGCCCGCTCGTCCCCGGCCCGGCTAGACCTTCTCCAGGACCGCCGTGACGCCGAGTCCGCCCGCCGCGCACACCGAGATCAGCCCGCGCGCCGGGCCCTCGCGCTCGGCGAGCAGCTTGGCCAGGTTGGCGACGATACGGCCGCCGGTGGCGGCGAAGGGGTGCCCGGCGGCGAGGGAGGAGCCCGCGACGTTGAGCTTCTCGCGGTCGACGGGGGCGAGGCCGCGCTTCTCCCAGGCCGCGAGGGTGGCGAGCACCTGGGAGGCGAAGGCCTCGTGGATCTCGACCAGGTCGAAGTCCTCGATGCCGAGGCCGACCCGCTCCAGCATCCGCGGCACGGCGTAGGTCGGCGCCATCAGCAGCCCGTCCTCGCCGTCCCGCACATCGCCGTTGACGTAGTCGACGGCCGCCGTCTCGTACACCGTCAGATACGCGAGCGGGCTGAGCCCGCGGGCCTCGCACCACTCCTCGCTCGCCAGCAGCACCGTGGAGGCGCCGTCGGTCAGCGGGGTGGAGTTGCCGGGGGTCATCGTCGGCTCGGGGTCCCGCACGCCGTAGCAGGGCTTGAGCGTGGCGAGCTTCTCCAGGGTGGAGCCGGGGCGCAGGTTGTTGTCGCGGGCCAGTCCGCGGAAGGGGACCACCAGGTCGTTCTGGAAGCCGCGTTCGTAGGCGGCGGCGAGGTTGCGGTGGCTGCGGTAGGCGAGTTCGTCCTGCGCCTCGCGGCCGATGCCCCACTTGCGGGCGGTGATCGCGGCGTGCTCGCCCATCGAGAGGCCGGTGCGGGGCTCGGCGTTCTCCGGGATGTCCGGCACGATGTGGCCGGGGCGGATCCGGGCGAGCGCCTTCAGGCGGGCCCCGGTGGTCTTGCCGCGGCGGGCCGCGAGCAGGGTGCGGCGCAGCTCGTCGTTGACGCCGAGCGGGGCGTCGCTGGTGGTGTCGGCGCCGCCCGCGACACCGGAGTCGATCTGCCCGAGCATGATCTTGTTGGCGACGGCGATGACGGCCTGGAGCCCGGTGCCGCAGGCCTGCTGGAGGTCGTAGGCGGGGGTGGCGTGGTCGAGGGCCGAGCCGAGGACGGTCTCGCGGGCGAGGTTGAAGTCCCGGCTGTGCTTGAGGACCGCCCCGGCGACGAACTCGCCGACCGCCCCGGGCCCGGACAGGGAGTACCGCTCGGCCAGCCCGTCCAGCGCCGCGGTCAGCATCTCCTGGTTGGAGGCGGTGGCGTAGGCGCCGTCGGAGCGGGCGAACGGGATCCGGCTCCCTCCGACCACGGCGACCCGCCGGATCTGGGGCAGGCGGGCGTCGGGGGCCTTGTCCCCGGGGCGGTACTGCATCTCGACCAGCTCCTGACTCTTGAGTAACCTTACTCAGAAGTAAATTTACGACCGAGCAGGGAGTTGGACAATGGCCGACCGCTACTTGAACTTCACCGGCACCGGCGCGGGCCGTTTCCTCACCAGCAGGCTGGGACTGCCGCAGCCCTTCCCGCTCAAGCGGTACAGCGACAGCAAGCCGGACCTCGGCGGCCCCCTGCTGCACCTCACCGCGGGCGGCTCCGCCCTCGCCGACCCGCTGGAGGAGGTGCTGCGCCGCACCGGTCTGCCGGTGCAGGCCGAGGCCGAGCGCCCGGCCGCCGTCGTCCTCGACGCCACCGGGGTACGCGATGTCGCCGCCCTCGCCGAGGTGCACGCCGCCCTGCACCCGGTCGTCCGCTCGGTCGCCGCGAGCGGCCGGATCGTGGTCCTCGGCTCGGTCCCGGACCCGGAGGACCACCACCAGGCCGCCGCCCAGCAGGGCCTGGAGGGCTTCGTCCGCTCGCTCGGCAAGGAGATCGGCAAGGGCCGCGCGGTGACCCTGGTGCGCACCGGCTCGGCCGCCGCGGCCGAGTCGACGCTGCGCTTCCTGCTCTCCCCCAAGTCCGCGTACGTCAGCGGCCAGGTGATCGAGGTCTCCGGCGCAGGGGCAGCGGAGGTGACCGCGCCCGCCAGCTGGGCCCGCCCGCTGGAGGGCAGGACCGCCCTGGTGACCGGCGCGGCCCGGGGCATCGGCCTGGCCGTCGCCGAGACGCTGGCCCGGGACGGCGCCAAGGTCGTGCTGCTCGATGTGCCCGGCGCCCAGGCCGACCTGGTGAAGGCGGCCGACCGGCTGGGCGGCAGCGCGCTGCCGCTGGACATCACCGCCGAGGACGCGGGCGAGCACATCGCCGGGGCCCTGCCCGAGGGCCTGGACATCCTGATCCACAACGCGGGCATCACCCGGGACCGCAAGCTCGCCAACATGCCCGCCGAGCGCTGGGCCTCCGTCCTGGAGGTCAACCTCGCCTCGGTGCTGCGCACCACGGACCACCTGCTCAAGGCGGGCACCCTCGGCCGGGGCGCCCGGATCGTCGCCACCGCCTCCATCGCGGGCGTCGCGGGCAACGTCGGCCAGACCAACTACGCGGCGAGCAAGGCCGGGATCATCGGCCTGGTGCGTTCACTGGCGCCGCGCGCCCTCGCCGAGCACGGGGTGACCGTCAACGCGGTCGCCCCCGGCTTCATCGAGACCAAGATGACCGCCGCGGTGCCGCTGATGATCCGCGAGGCCGGCCGCCGGATGAACTCGATGGCCCAGGGCGGGCTGCCGGTCGACGTCGCCGAGACCATCGCCTGGTTCGCGAACCCCGCCTCCGGCGCGGTCAACGGCCAGGTCGTCCGCGTCTGCGGCCAGAGCCTGCTCGGCGCCTGAGCCCGCCCTCCGCCGCGGCCGCCCGACCCGGCCGCGGCGCCGACGCACTCGAGGAACGTACGGAGAACCCATGCCGCACCCGCAACCAGACCCGCAGCCGCACGCCGGGGACCGCCCGCGGACGGTGACCCTCGGCGGCCCGCCCTCGCTGCCGCCGCTGCTCGCCCGCGGCGCCCTGCTCTCGCCGCTGAAGAAGGCGGGCCCGGGCGCGGTGGCGCCGCCGACCCGGATCGTGCTGCCGGGTGCCCGGGCCGACGCCGGGCGCCTCGCCGCGTACGAGGAGATCTGCGGTTTCACACCCGACCGGGCGGCGCTGCCGGTGACCTATCCGCATCTGCTCGGCTTCCCGCTGCAGATGCGCCTGATGTCGGAGCGCGCCTTCCCGCTGCCGCTGCTCGGCCTGGTGCACACCTCGATCAGCATCGAGCAGCACCGCGCCCTGCACCCCCTCGCCGAGTCCGAAGTCACCGTCTACGCGGACCGCCTCGCGCCGCACCGCCGGGGCACCGAGGCCCATCTGGTGACCGAGGCCCGGGTGGACGGCGCCCTGGTCTGGGAGTCGCGCAGCACCTATCTCGCCCGGCACGCGGTACCCGCCGAGCAGCGCGAGCACGCGGGCGCCCCGCAGCCGGAGGCCCCGGACCCGCTGACGCTGCCCGAGGCCGCCGAGTGGAAGCTCCCCGGCGACCTCGGCCGCCGCTACGGCGCCGCCTCCGGCGACCGCAACCCGATCCATCTGCACCCGCTGACCGCCCGCCTCTTCGGCTTCCCGCGCGCCATCGCCCACGGCATGTGGACGGTCGCCCGCTGCCTGGCGGCACAGCGGGCCACCGGCCCGGTGCGGGTACGGGCGGAGTTCAGGGCCCCGGTCCTGCTCCCGGCCACGGTGACCTACGCGGCCGAGGGCGGCGACTTCGCGCTGCGGAGCGGGGAGCGGGTGCATCTGACGGGGAGCACGGGCCCGCTGGGCTGAGGGGTACGGGGTGGGGGCGGGCCGTGCCGAGGCCCGGTCCGGCGGCTACTTCGGGGACCCGGCAACCTCATCGCTCAACCGGTCAACCGGCCGACCGCGCCGCTCACCCCGTAGACCGCACCGCTCACCCCGTCGGCTGGGCCGCGACCGCCGTCCAGGGGCGGCCCTCCAGGAGGTTGCCGAGTCCGGCCCAGGCGAAGTTCATCATGGTGGCCGCGGCCTGGTTGGCGCCGGTGGTCAAGGCCTGGTGCGCGCGCGTACCGCCCGTACGGGAGTCGGCCAGCGCCCAGCCCGCGAGGGACTCCGCGGCGCCGACCAGGGCCTGCGCCAGGGCGACGGCCTCGCGTTCCCTGCCCTCGGCACCGGCGGGCGGGCCGTGCAGGGGGCCGTGCTGCGCCTGCTCCCGGTGGGCGGCGTGGATGAGGGCGGTGACGAAGCTGACCATGTCCTCGCGGACCTTCGCGGCGGCGGTGGCGAAGGGCTCGTGGGTGCGGGCCCGGGTGTGGAACACCGCCCAGCCGTCCGGGTGTTCGGCGGTGTGCAGGAAGAACGACCGCAGCCCGTCCCAGAGTTGGCGGTCCGCGGGCTGGCGTACGTCGACGCCCCGCAGCACCGCGGTCATCAGCGCCCGGGACTCGCGCTCGACGCAGGCGCTGAACAGCTCTTCCTTGGAGTGGAGATAGAGGTAGACGAGCGGCTTGGACACCCCCGCGAGCCGGGCGATCTCGTCCATGGAGGCGGCCTGGTAGCCCTGTGCGGCGAAGACCCGTACCGCCGCGTCGAGCATCTGCTTCTCGCGGACGGCCCGCGGCATGCGCCGGTTGCGCGCCGCCTTGGGACGAGCGGAACCCTCCGCCCCCTCGGCCGGCCCGCCGCCCGCCGCGCCCTCCCGCCTCACCGCACCCACGCCAACGTCCCCTCGCCCCCGCGATGTTCACAGGGCGCTCGCCGCGGCTCCCCGTGATGGTCACCGGCCAGGGTACGCGGGCCCCGTGCGGCTCCCGGTTACGCGCGCGTCACTTGCCGTACGTGGGCGGGTACATGGGCGCTCGGCACGGAAGGTGCGGCTTCGCGGCGAAGGGCCGGGCGCACGGCAGGCGAGGGCTGGACGTACGGGAAGCGACGCCCCGTACGCGCATCCCGTGAGCGGGGCGTCAGCCCGTCTGCCCCTGGGCGCGGGCGGCGTCGTCGGCCAGGTCCTCCTGGCTGCGGCTGGCCTCGAAGCCGTCCTTGGCGCGCTGGACCCGCGCGACGATCTGCTCGGAGGCGCGGTCGCGCTGACCGCGCAGCACCACGAAGCTGATCGGCGCGGAGAGCACCAGGGCGAGCAGCAGGATCCAGAGGTAGTTGGAGTCGCCGAGGCCGCGCGGCGCGATTCCGGTGGCGACCAGACCCCAGACCACCAGGAAGCAGCCCGCGAAGATCCCGAGGCGCATCAGCGTGTAGCGGAGCATGTCGTTTCCGTCTCCTGTCCGGCGGTGCGGCCCGGCGGGACGGCGCCGGGCATCACTCCAGTGAAGCACGCGGCGGCTTCTGTCCCGGAACGGGGTGGAGCGGGGCCGGGTGCGACCGGAGCAGGGGGCCGGTGCGACCGGAGCACGGGGCCGGGTGCGGGGGGCCGGTGCGACCGGAGCACGGGGCCGGGTGCGGGGGGCCGGTGCGACCGGAGCACGGGGCCGGGTGCGGGGGGCCGGTGCGACCGGAGCACGGGGCCGGGTGCGGGGCGGCGGCGGTACGGCGGGGCGGCTCAGCGCAGCGGGAGCAGCAGGGTGATGTCGTCGCGGTCGTCACCGGGGGCGACGCGGATGGCGCCCGGGACCCGGCCGACCTCCTTGTAGCCGCAGGACTCGTAGAAGCGCTCGATGCCCATGCCGCCGCGGCAGGTGAGCCGGATCGCCTCGATGCCGTCGAGGTCGCGGGCCGAGGCGGCGGTGGCCGCCATCAGGGCGCGGCCGTAGCCCTTGCCCTGGTGGGAGGGGTGGACCATCACCGTGTAGACCCAGATCCAGTGCCGCATCAGCCGGTGCGTGGTGTGGGTGAGGAAGGCGGTCGCGGCGACGGCACCGCTCCCGTCCCGCCCGACGAGCAGCCTGCTGCGGCCCTCGGCCACCTCGTGCAGGCTCTTGATCAGCATGGGCCGGATGTCGTCGGGCACCACCGGCGGCACGAATCCGACCGCCCCGCCCGCGTTGGTGACATCCGCCCAGAGACCGAGCAGGCCTTCGTGCAGCTCGGGGGTGAGCGGGGGGTCGAGGGTGAAGGTAAGGGCCATCCAGGCAGAGTA
The DNA here is from genome assembly GCF_025643355.1 of Streptomyces sp. SCSIO ZS0520. NCBI lineage: Bacteria > Bacillati > Actinomycetota > Actinomycetes > Kitasatosporales > Streptomycetaceae > Streptomyces > Streptomyces sp. SCSIO ZS0520. The sequence goes on from NZ_CP092644.1 coordinate 3,098,142, forward strand.
GTTATTACCCGCCGAGGCACTCAAGGGGGTTTCGGGGTGGTACGCACCACGCCCCGCGCATGCCTCGGGCGCCACATATCGTCGTCGGGCACCTCAACCCCAGGTACGTCGACCCGGAGCACGGCAAGCGATACCGCACCCAAGATCACTGGTGAGGGAGGGTGATGCCTTCGTCCCGCGAGCCGCGAACTCTTTCCAGCAGGTAGTCGACGGCGGGGCGCAGCGAACCGGCTTCTGTGATGGAAGCCCAGGTCTCCACACCCACGAGCGGGCCCCCGTCCCGCTCAATACCCTCGACGAGGCGTTCAAGATCCTCCTGACGCAGTGTTCCGTTGACGAAGAGAAGGGCCTCACAGGCCATGTCCCTCGCCCGCCGGACGAATTGATCCACCACCGAGGCGTCGATGCGGCCTGAATCGTTCGAGGCGTAAGCGGCGAAGACACCGATCCGAACGCCGCCGGACTGGGCCACGAGGATGGCGAGGGGCTCGCCCAAGTCGGCGTTCTCATGGCTTTCCACCTGCTCGCCCTCGATACGCGCGGCCTCGACGGCCTCGACGACCCGGTTCTCGAAGAGCGAGATCTCCACGGCGCGAACCTCTGGATCCCGGTCGGCCACCGGACTGAGCTTCTTCAGAACATGCAGGGTGGCCTGCGCCTGATCGGTTCGCCCGGAACGAGCCTGCTCGGCCGCCTGCCTGCGCAGTTCCGCCATTGTGAACTCCCAGTCGCCGAATCGTACGCTTTCGATAGTCCGGCCACTCACGGCCATCAGCAGGAACAGTCCGCCGATCACCACCAGAGTGGCACTGCCCGCCTGGTTCCGGGAGACGAAGACCGCCGCAACTCCGGCACCGGCGAGTACACCGCCGGCCACTCCGGCCGCAGGCCGCTCCCACCGCTTCAGCACCCCCAGACGGACGGGGCGCGCTGCATCCTGTGCTTCTACCGGGCTCTCCACCCACCTGTCATACCCGGATCCGGGGACAGGCTCCCCCGCTCAACTCCGTTTGCAGCTAACAGAGTTGAGCCGTCGGACTCTGCTGGCCCCCGAGACCTCAGACCCTCATGGCCTGCGGTACTTCCCGCCGCCCGCGGTCCGGTCCCTCGAACTCGCGGATGATCTCGTACCGCGTGTTCCGCTCCACCGGCCGGAAGCCCGCGTCGCGGATGAGGTCGAGCAGGTCGTCGCGGGTGAGCTTGTTCGGGGTGCCGTAGTTGTCGGCGTCGTGGGTGATCTTGTACTCGACGACCGAGCCGTCCATGTCGTCCGCGCCGTGCTGCAGGGCGAGTTGGGCGGTCTGCACCCCGTGCATCACCCAGAAGACCTTGACGTGCGGGACGTTGTCGAAGAGCAGCCGCGAGACGGCGAAGGTCTTGAGGGCCTCGGCGCCGGTGGCCATGGTGGTGCGGGCCTGGAGCTTGTTGCGGACCTTGCCGTCCTTCATGTCCACGAAGTCGTGCTGGTAGCGCAGCGGGATGAAGACCTGGAAACCGCCGGTCTCGTCCTGGAGTTCCCGCAGCCGCAGCACGTGGTCCACGCGGTGGCGCGGCTCCTCGATGTGCCCGTACAGCATGGTGCAGGGCGTCTTGAGCCCCTTCTCGTGGGCGAGGCGGTGGATGCGCGACCAGTCCTCCCAGTGGGTCTCGTGGTCGACGATGTGCTGCCGGACCTCCCAGTCGAAGATCTCGGCGCCGCCGCCGGTGAGCGATTCGAGTCCGGCGTCGATCAGTTCGTCGAGGATCTCGGAGGCGGGCAGCCCGGAGATCTTCTCGAAGTGGTGGATCTCGGTGGCGGTGAAGGCCTTGAGCGAGACCTCGGGCAGCGCCTCCTTGAGGGCGCTGAGCGAGCGCGGGTAGTAGCGCCACGGCAGCTTCGGGTGCAGCCCGTTGACGATGTGCAGCTCGGTGAGGTTCTCGCCGCGCATCTCCCCGGCGAGGCGGACCGCCTCCTCGATGCGCATCGTGTACGCGTCCTTCTCGCCGGGCTTGCGCTGGAAGGAGCAGTAGGCGCAGGAGGCGGTGCAGACATTGGTCATGTTGAGGTGGCGGTTGATGTTGAAGTGGACCACGTCGCCGTTCTTGCGGGTGCGCACCTCGTGGGCGAGACCGCCGAGCCAGGCGAGGTCGTCCGAGTCGTAGAGCGCGAGGCCGTCCTCCCGGCTCAGCCGCTCGCCCCCGCGGACCTTCTCCTCCAGCTCGCGCTTCAGCCCCGCGTCCATGCGCCGACCGCCTCTCCTGTGTCCGTGCCCCGTACCGCCGCCACCGTACTCCCTGCCGCTACGCCGCCCGCCGCCCCGCCCGGGGCGGCCGCGCGCACCCGTGCCTCACTCGGCCTCGGGCAGCTCGCCGACCCGGTTCTCCCACTTGGTGGAGAGGGCGACCATGGTGCGGGTGCGGGAGATCCCCTTGATCGCGGAGAGGCGGCGGATGGTCCGCTCCAGGCCGTCGACGTCGCTGGCCCGCACCTTGAGCATGAACGAGTCCTCGCCCGCGATGAACCAGCAGTCCTCGATCTCGCCGAGGTCCTTCAGGCGCTCGGCCACGTCCTCGTGGTCGGTGGCGTCCGAGAGGGAGATGCCGACCAGGGCGGTGACCCCGAGGCCCAGCGATTTGGAGTCGACGGTGGCCCGGTAGCCGGTGATCACCCCGGCGACCTCCAGGCGGTTGATGCGGTCGGTGACGCTGGGGCCGGAGAGGCCGACGAGGCGCCCCAGTTCGGCGTACGAGGCTCTGCCGTTCTCACGGAGTGCCTGGATGAGCTGCCTGTCCACGGCGTCCATAGGTCGATGCCTTTCCTTCTTCTGCAATGACCGCAGTTTTGGTGTAGAATCTAAGGCACACAGGGTCCGACACCCTGTGAATCTTCGCCGAACTGGCGACGAAGCATTCAATCGTTCAGCAACGATCATTCAGGAGTGAGTTACCCCGTGTACACGATCGAGATGGCGTACGCCCGCATGCGCGAGCTGCAGGACGCTGCCCACCGCTCGCGTGTTCATCAGTCCGCCTCCCCGCGCCGCGCCGGTCTCGGCCGCAGGCGCACCGCCAAGAAGCGCTGACCTGCCGGGCCGGGCCCGCGCCCGGCCCTTTCGCGCTGCCCTCGCGGGAACCGGCACCCCCCGGTTCCGCCCGGCGCCCCGGCGCCGGGCAGCGGTCAACTCTCCCGCGCGCCACGTGAGAGCTCTCCCTCCCAGCGGCGGTACAGGCCGTGCGGCACACCCGCCGCGTCGAGCACCCGCCCGGCGACGAAGTCCACCAGATCCTGCAGGTGGCTCGCGCCCGCGTAGAACGCCGGCGAGGCGGGCAGCACCACCGCGCCCGCCTCGTCCAGCGTCACCAGGTGCCGCAGCGTCTGGCCGTTCAGCGGGGTCTCCCGCACCGTGACGACCAGCCGCCGGCCCTCTTTCAGCGTCACGCTCGCCGTGCGCTGGAGCAGGTCCTTCGACAGACCGAGCGCCACCCCGGCCACGCAGTCCGTGGACGCCGGGACGATCAGCATCCCCTTCACCGGGTACGAGCCCGAACTCGGCCCGGCGGCAAGGTCACCCGCGCTCCAGTACCGCACGTCCGCGAGGTCCGGAGCAGAACCGAGGGGCTTGCCGTCCGCCCCGCGCGCGAGCCATGCCGCCAGGTCCTCCTGCCAGTGCGCGTCCCGGAAGGCGATCCCCGTCTCGTCGAGCAGGGTCAGCCGCGAGGCACGCGAGACGACCAGGTCGACGCTCTCCCCCGCGGCGAGCAGCGCCCGCAGCACCGCGGCGGCGTACGGGGTGCCCGAGGCCCCCGACACCCCCACGATCCAAGGCCGCCGCTGCTTCTCTCCTGGATTCACACCCCGAGCCTATCCGGCCACCCCGGGAGCCGAGGGGCGGACCCTGCCGGGTGCCGGGGGCGCGGCGGGCCTCAGGCGCCGGTGCCCGCCCGCCCGAGCCTGGCCAGGGCGCCGATCTCCAGGGCCGCCCACACGGCACCGTCCGGGCCGATCGCGATGCCGTGGGGTTCGGCGGCGGGAGTGGGCAGCGCGTAGTGGGTGACCGCGCCCTCGGCGGTGATCCGGCCGAGGCGGTTGCCGCCCCACTCGGTGAACCAGGCCGCGCCCGCCGCGTCGGTGGTGATCGCGTGCGGCCGGGCCGAGCGGTCGGGCAGCGGGTACGCGGTGATCCGGCCGCCGGGCGCCAGCCTGCCGATCTGCCCGGCCCCGATCTCGGTCCACCAGACGCCGCCGTCCGGCCCCACGGCGATGCCGACCGGCGCGGCACCCTCGGTGGGCAGCTCGTGGACCGTGACCGCGCCGTCCATGCCGATCCGGCCGAGGGCGTCGGCCTGGTTCAGGGTGAACCACATCGCGTCCCCGGCGGCGGCGATCGCGGAGGGGAAGGCACCGGTCACCGGCAGCGGGTACTCGGTGAACGTCCCGTCGGTGCCCAGCCGCCCGATCCGGTCGGCCGCGGTCTCGGTGAACCAGAGCGCGCCGTCCGGCCCCGCCGCGATACCGAAGGGCCCGCACTCCGCGGTCGGCGGCGCGAACCCGGTGACCTCACCGGCCACGGTGATCCGCCCGATCCGGTGCGCCTTGTACTGCGTGAACCACAGCGCCCCGTCCGGACCCGCGCAGAGCACGGTGGGACCGCTGTCCGGGTCGAGCCGGTGACTGCGCGGCTCCTCCCCCGGGACGAGCCGCCCGATCCGCCCGCTGTGCACCAGGGTGAACCAGAGCGCCCCGTCGGGACCCGCGGCGATCGCGTACGGACCGCCACCGGGATCGCAGACCGTCAACTCCTCGACCTCCGCGAACCCCTCGCCCTGCGCGAACTCCTCGACGCCCACGGCCTCTTCGGCTCCCTCTCCCTCGATCTCCACGTACTCCTCCGCCTCCTCGCCCTCCCGGGGCGTCATCCCCGCCGCTCCTGTCCCTCGGCCGCGGCGATGCGCGCGATCTCCTGCGGGGAACCGGCCATCAGGGTGCGGGCGTGCGCGGTGACCAGCTCGGCGGGCCAGTCCCACCAGGCGGCCCGCAGCAGCCGCTCGACGTCCTCCGCCTCGAAGCGGCGGCGGATCGTCCGGGCAGGATTGCCTCCCACCACGGTGTAAGGGGGCACATCGGCGGTGACCACCGCCCCGGCGGCCACGATCGCCCCGTCCCCGATCCGCACCCCCGGCATCACGGTGGCCCCGTACCCGAACCAGACGTCGTTGCCGACCACCGTGTCCCCGCGGCTGCGCATCCCGGTGACCAGGTCGAGGGTCCGCTCGGCCCACTCCCCGCCGAACATGGCGAAGGGATACGTGGACACCCCCATCGAGGGATGCTCTCCACCGGCCATCAGGAACCGGGTGCCCGCCGCGATCGCGCAGTACCTGCCGATGACCAGCCGCTCCGGCCCGTAGGCGTAGAGCACATTGCGGTGCTCGAACTCCCGGGCGCCCTCGGGGTCGTCGTAGTACGTGTACTCCCCCACCGCGATCTTCGGCGAGCTGACCAGCGGTCTGAGGAAGACCACCCGCTCATGCGCGGGCAGCGGATGGACGACGGAGGGATCAGGTGCCAAGGCGGGTGTCCTTCGATGGGTCCACGAGGCGGGCCGGGGCGCGCCGACGGCGCCGTACGGAGTCTGACCCAGGCCTCGCGGCGGGGACAACGGGGTTTCGGCGGGGCGGCGCCGTGCCCCCTAGGCCCCCGGGTCGACCGGAAGAGGACTCGTGTCGACGACAAGGCGGCCCGCCGTCGAGTCCGCGGTCGGCTCCTTGCCGTACTCAAAGCCGGGGAACATGCCCTCGAAACGGCTGAGCTGTGAGTGCAGGCGGTCGATCTCCGAGACGGTCACGGCGTTCTCCCTTCCTGTACCCGCTGGTAAGGCGCACCGTACTCAGACCGTCAGCCCCCGCACCACCAGATCCAGCAGCGCGCACACGAACAGGGCGATCCCGATGAAGCCGTTGACCGTGAAGAAGGCGCGGTTCAGGCGGGAGAGGTCGTGCGGGCGGACGATCGCGTGCTCGTAGAGGAAGGCGGCGGCGACGATCAGCAGGCCGAGCCAGAAGAAGAGGCCGGCGCCGGTGGCCAGGGCGTACCAGACGAAGAGCGCCATGGTGAGGAGGTGGCAGGCGCGGGCGCCGTGCAGGGCGGCGGGGATGCCGAAGCGGGCCGGGACCGACTTCACGCCGTGCGCGCGGTCGGCCTGGACGTCCTGGCAGGCGAAGATCAGGTCGAAGCCGCCGATCCAGACGCCGACGGCGAGGCCGAGCAGCACCGCCTCCCAGCTCCACGCGCCGCTGATCGCGAGCCAGGCGCCGATCGGGCCCATCGCCTGCGCGAGACCGAGGATGGCGTGCGGGTAGTGGGTGAAGCGCTTGCCGTACGGATAGACGACCATCGGCACCACGGCGACCGGGGCGAGCGCCAGGCAGAGCGGGTTGAGCAGGGCGGCCGCGCCGAGGAAGACGACGAGGGCGGCGAGCGCCCCGGTCCAGGCGGAGCGGACCGAGACCGCGCCGGTGACCAGCTCGCGGGTCGCGGTGCGCGGATTGCGGGCGTCGATCTCGCGGTCGATGATCCGGTTGCAGGCCATCGCGAAGGTGCGCAGTCCGACCATGGCGACGGTGACCAGGAGCAGCCGCCCCCAGTGCACGTTCTCGTCCCACTCGTACATCGCGGTCAGCGCGGCGATATAGGCGAAGGGCAGCGCGAAGACCGAGTGCTCGATCATGACGAGCCGCAGGAAGGCCCGCACCCTGCCCTCGGGCCGGGCGTCGCCGGGGCCGCCGAGGACCTCCTCCGCCGTGCTCACAGTCCGTACTCCTTCCAGCGCCGGTCCACCGTGGCGGCCGTGCCGGGGTCGGAGAGCACCATCCCCGGCCAGCCGCCGTCGCGCGTGTACCCCTCCTCGGGCCACTTCGCGGTCGCGTCGATCCCGGCCTTGCCGCCCCAGAACTGCTGGTACGAGGCGTGGTCCAGGTGGTCGACGGGGCCCTCGACGATGCTGAGGTCGCGGGCGTAGTCGGTGTTGCCGAGCGCGCGCCAGGCGACCTCGTGCAGGTCGTGCACATCGCAGTCGGAGTCCACGACGACGATCAGCTTGGTCAGCGACATCATGTGCGCGCCCCAGACCGCGTGCATCACCTTCTGCGCGTGCTTCGGGTACTTCTTGTCGATCGAGACGATCGCGCAGTTGTGGAAGCCGCCCGCCTCGGGCAGGTGGTAGTCCACGATGTCCGGCACGATGATCTTGAGCAGCGGCAGGAAGAAGCGCTCGGTGGCGCGGCCCAGCGGACCGTCCTCCATCGGCGGCCGGCCCACCACGGTCGACTGGAGCAGCGGCCGCTCGCGCATGGTGAGGCAGTCGATCCGCAGCGCCGGGAAGGGCTCCTGCGGGGTGTAGAAACCGGTGTGGTCGCCGAACGGCCCCTCCGGCAGCATCTCCCCGGGCTCCAGCCAGCCCTCGATGACCACCTCGGCCTGCGCGGGCACCTGGAGCGGCACCGTCTTGCAGTCGACCATCTCCACCCGCTTGTTCTGCAGGAACCCGGCGAAGAGGTACTCGTCGATGTCGCCCGGCAGCGGGGCCGTCGCCGCGTAGGTCACCGCGGGCGGGCAGCCGAAGGCGATCGCGACCGGCAGCTTCTCACCGCGCTTGGCGGCCACCTGGTAGTGGTTGCGGCTGTCCTTGTGGATCTGCCAGTGCATGCCGATGGTGCGGCGGTCGTGGCGCTGGAGCCGGTAGAGGCCGAGGTTGCGGATGCCGGTGTCCGGATCCTTGGTGTGGGTGAGCCCGAGGTTGAAGAAGGAGCCGCCGTCCTCGGGCCAGGTGAACAGCGCGGGCAGCCGCTCCAGGTCCACCTCGTCCCCGCGCAGCACGACCTCCTGCACGGGCGCGTCCCTCACCTTCTTCGGCGGTACGTGCGCCATCCGGCCGAGCTTGCCGAAGGCCTCCCGTACGCCGACGAAGCCCTGCGGCAGCTCCGGCTTCAGCAGCCCGCCGATCTTCTCCGCGATCTCGTCGTACGAGGTCAGCCCGAGCGACTTGAGCATCCGCCGGTCGGTGCCGAAGACGTTCATCGCCAGCGGCATCGCCGAGCCCTTGACGTTCTCGAAGAGGAGGGCGGGGCCGCCGGACTTCTGCACCCGGTCGACGATCTCCCCGACCTCCAGATACGGGTCCACCTCGGCCTTGATGCGCTTGAGGTCGCCGTCCCGCTCCAGGGCCCGGAGCAGCGAGCGAAGATCGTCGTAAGCCATGGGGCCCAGTATCCGGCACCGGCTACCCTGAGCCCGTCACCGGGGCCCGCTCCCCGCCGCACCGTCTCCTGCTGGGGGAAAGCACCACCATGCTCAGGTATCTGCCGTTCCTGCTGGTCCTGGCGCTGTGGATCTACGCCTTCATCGACTGCCTCAACACCCCCGAGGAGGAGGTCAAGCACCTCCCGAAGGTGGTCTGGGTCATCATCGTGCTCCTCTTCGGCGAGGTGCTGATCGGCCCGGTCGCCTGGCTCGTCGCGGGCAAGGCGCGCCGCTCCGCCGGAGCCGGGGGCGCGAACACCCCCTGGAACCGGGGCGGCTCCCGGGGCGGCTGGGTCGCCCCCGACGACAACCCCGACTTCCTGCACGGGCTGAAGAAGGACGGGCCCGCGCGAGCGGCGGACGAGGACGGCCCCGCGGACCCGGACACGGCTGCCCCGGACAGGGACGAGGCCCTCCTGAAGGACTGGGAGGCCGACCTGCGCCGCCGCGAGGAGGAGCTGAAGCGGCGCGAGTCCGCGGACCGGCCGGAGGGGGAGGGCCGCAGGTCGGAGGACGAGTCCTGACAGCGGGCCCGACGATCTGACAGCAGGGGGAGCACGGTGGACTGGGGGACCCTCGTCGCGACGGCCAGCGGCGGCCTGCTCGCCGTGACCGGCACGGTGCTGGCCGACTACCTGCGCCACCACCACGAGGACGACCGCGGTCTGGAGGAGCGCCGCCGCGCCCTCTACCTCGACTTCATCGCCGCCGCCGGGGCCTGCCACACCCGCCTCCGCGAGATCGCCCAGCACCCGGCCACCACCGCCGACCGCGACACCGACTCCCGGGCCGCCCTCAACGACACGGGCATCTACGAGGCCCGCGAACGCCTCTACATCGACGCGACGACCGCCGTGGCGGGCGCCGGGCAGTCCCTCTTCGAGCACCTGCGCGCCCTGCAGCGCGCGGTGGCGGGCGGCGCCGCCCAGGACTCGGCCGCCTTCCACGAGGCCTACCACCCGTACCTGGACAGCGTCTGGCGCTACCGGGTCGCCGTACGCCGGGAGTTGGAGGGCCGCTCGCTGACACCCGCCGCCTTCGGCTGGCAGAGCTGGGACGGCCGGGACCGCTGCCCGAGCTGCCGGGAGCGTGCGGCGGAGCCCGGACTCGGCGGCGGCCCGGCCGGGTAGCCTCCCGGCATGCCGGACACCGCACCCGAACCCCTCCTCCACCTCACCGAACGCTCCCTGTGGGAGGCCGCGAAGGCGAGCGGCACCTACGAGTGGTCCACCCGGGGCAGGACCCTCGCCGAAGTCGGCTTCATCCACTGCTCCGCCCGCCACCAACTCCCGCGCGTGGCGGCCTTCTTGTACGGCTCCTACCAGGGCCCCGACGAACTCGTCGTCCTGGTCGTCGACCCGACCCGCCTCACCGCCCCCATCCGCCACGAACCGGGCTCCCCCGACTCCGAGGAGACCTTTCCGCATGTGTACGGGGCGATCGAGGTGGGGGCCGTGGTGGGGGTGGAGCGGTGGGAGGGGTGAAGAGGGTGGTCGCGGCGGACAGGCTGCGAGGTACGGGGTCAGCCGTTCGAGGTTGACGCCATGACGGTGGATCTTTGGCCATTGTGGGAACGGAAGTAGTGCACGTACCTGCGAGTACGAGAGAGTGTCAGAGCTATGGAGAACACTCACTTACACAAGGCACCGTTCGCTGGGGGCAGACGATGACAGTGGTTGAGCAGTGGACGACCGATCATGAAGACGAGTCCGTCATCGTTGTCTCCGAAGACGAGTTCCGGGAGGCCGCAGCACGGGCGCTAGCCGACCTGGGCCTGACCTACGCGGACCTGGAAGAGCAGGCGGAACGCAGAGACTTCTCCTCGGCTCAGGCACACGCCCTCTGGGTATCCATCGGCGGCACGGTTGACCTTTGAGCTTGGGCGTCAGGCTCGTGACTTCGCCAGGGATCTGCAATACACACTGAACGCCACGATCTGCAGCGATGTACGCATCGTGGCTGTCCAGCGACCGTCACGGACGCTGGACGTCTTCACTGTGGGTTCAGGCCTCTCTCGTCAGAACCTGACGCAACCAGAGGGTTTCCCCGTCCGGATCGACAAAAAGGCCCCTCGGCTGTGGATGAACCTCAGCTACCAGGTGCACTTGGATCATGAGCAGAAATACCTAACGGTAAGTAAGTCGTACTGTGGCATCTTCTCCGACGCGGATCTGAAGACGGCCCTCTGCCACTTCGATTTCGAGCGCGAGAAGGAGCAGTACACGGCCGCGCACCTCCAGGTCTACGGACAGTCCGCGGCGTTGCAGGCCCTGAACAGAGACGGCGACCGCAAGAGATCGCTGGACAAGATCCACTTTCCAGTCGGCGGCAAGCGTTTCCGGCCGAGCCTGGAGGACGTCATCGAGTTTCTCGTCAACGAGCGGCTGGCTGAGCCCCGGGAGGGCTGGGAGCAGGTGGTCGAGGAGGGCCGGAACCGATTCCATCGCAGCCAGTTGCGTGCAGCGATGCGACGTGACACGGCACTCGTCGAGGAATTCATGCGGGAGCAACAGCAACAGTCGTAGAGACGCTTACGTGGCGCGGTCGGCAGCCTGCTGGCCGCGCCCCTCGCCAGCTCCCGCTCCGGACCGCCCTTTGAGTAGGGGGCGCCTCACCCTCGTCACGGCACGCGATGACGCGGAGGGGTGAGCACCCCCCGGTACCACCCGGCGTACTCCGCCAGCCGAACCGCCGTGCCCGGGCCGGGAGTTGTGCCCGCCGCCTGCCAGACCTCGGTGCGGTACCAGCGGTCCTCGGTGAGCATCCGGGCCTGGTGGGCGGTGACGCGGCCGGGGGTGTCCCGCACCCGGTCGAGGTACTCCTCGGCGGTCAGGGAAGCGGTGGGTGCCGCCAGGCCCAGGTGGCGGGTGAGCAGGGCCGCGAACTCGTGCAGCGGGACGGGGTCCGGGTGCGCGGCGTGCTGGATGCCGGGGGTCGAGTCGTCGGGGCTCAGGGCGAGTTCGGCGAGGAGGGCGGCGAGGTCGTCCACCGCGACGAAGGAGAGCAGGGCGCGTCCCTCGGCGGGGAGGGCGGGAACGCGGTGCAGGAGTTCGGCGAGGGCGGGGACCACCCACTTGTCGCCGGGGCCCAGCACGAAGGGGGCGCGCAGGACGGTGCCGCCCGCGGCGAGTACGGCCTCCTCGGCGGCGAGGCGGCTGCGGCTGGTCGGGGAGGTCGGCGCGGGCGGAAGCTCCTCCGCGCCGAGGCCCCGGTGCGGGCCCGGGCCGTAGACGGCGGTGGTGCTGACGTACAGGACGCGGCGCACCCCGGCGCGCTCGGCCGCGGTGAGCAGGTCCCGGGTGCCCTGCGCGTTGACCGCCTCGCAGGCGGCGGCGTCGCCGCCCACGTACGAGGCGCAGTGCACCAGGGTGTCGGCGCCCTCGCAGGCGGCGCGCAGCGAGGCGGCGTCGGTGAGGTCACCGGCGCAGAACTCGACGCCGGGCTGCCAGCCGCGGCTGCCGGGATCGGGGAACTGCCGTACGAGCGCGGTGAGATGACCCGGCCGCGGGGGTCGTGCTTCGGCACGCGGGGCCGGGATCACGGGCTGCGGGTGGGGCAGTCCCCGGGCGGGCGCGGCCGGAGTCCCCGGATCAGGGCGACCGGGCACGTACGCCGCCCCGTTGAGGCGCTCGGCCAGCACCCGCAGTACCGCCGAGCCGATGAAACCGGTGGCTCCGGTGAGGAGGAGGCGTCCGCGGGTGGTCATCGGGGCGGGGCGGGGCGGTGGGGGAATTCGGGTTCCGCGTCCTGGATGCGCAGGAGGCCGCGGGCGACCGTCTCCTCGTCCTGGGTCAGGGTCACCGCGACGGGTATCTGCCCGTGCGGTACGGGATGGGTCGACTCGGGGTCCTGGGGCATCAGTTGGCGGGCGGTGAGATAGCAGGGGCGGTCGAGTTCGACGTACTTGCTGAACTCGGCGCTGACGTAGGGCGCGAGGGCGTGCTCGAAGCCGGTGGCGAGCTGGGCGGCCTGCCGCATCGCCTCCAGGATGCCGCGGCCGGGGACGTGGTCGCTCTGGCTGTCGAAGATGACCGGGTGGGCCGGGTCGGCGCGCAGCAGCAGGGTGCCGGGGCGGCCGGAGGCGGCGAGCATCACGTCCCCCGGCTCGGCGCCGGTCAGCCCGTGCGGCACGGGCGAGGGCACCTCGATCTGGACGGAGTCGGCGCGGCCGGGGCGCAGCCGCCGATAGGCCGCGGGCGAGACGCAGTTGGCGGCGGCGCCGCCGCGGCCGACCAGGATGCCCTCGCAGTACAGCTCGACCTCGACCCGGATCACGGCCAGCCGCTTGCCGCGCATCTTGATCTCGCGGGCGTGCACGGCGGCCGTGGCCGGGGCGCCGAGCGCGGCGACGACCGGGTGGTCCGGCACCTCGTAGTGCAGGTCCCACAGGAGGAACTGGTTGTCCAGCGGGGCGTGGTAAGCGGCGTGGGCGAGGGCGGTGCCGGCCTGGCGGATCGTCTCGGCGATCAGCATCGGGTTCTGCCTGCCGCGCACCGGGCGGAACAGGGCGTGCGTCTGGGGCCAGCGGACGGCGAAGTGGTAGCTGTCGGTGCCCACTTGGCGGAAGTGGGTGAGGAGGACGTCCGCATCGTCGGCGCGGTGGACGATCTGGCGCGGAACGGAGGTGACATCCGGGGAGTCCACGGCGAAGTGACGCTGGGCGGCGTGAACGGGCTGACCGGATGCGGCGACGATCAAGCTCATCTGATTCTCCCCCCTTGCGTGAGAAGCGGGGCGCCTCTCGTGTGGCGACGATATCAAAAAAACCACCGGACCGGTTTGTTTGGGTCTCAAACATTCTTTGTCATCTTCGGCCGCGATTCGAGGCGGCCGAGATAACGGACAGAACGGCGAATTACCAGAGATTTCGGCCCGGTGACGCCGGTAACGCGGGTGCCGAAGCACAGCTCACACGACCCTCGGGGCGCTCGGCAATCGCTGGCTGGAACCCTTTACCCGGCAAAGAGGGGAATCCCCTGCCCGCACAAAACAAACCGGTGCTCACGTAGACTGGACAGATCGTCACCCCCTTGATGATTACCCGGTACGAAGCGGGTGAACGCGAGCAACGTCCGGAGGCAAACGAATGGCGAAGCAGGCGCGTGCCGTGCAGACGCGGCGCTCGATCGTGGAAGCCGCCGCGAGCGTCTTCGACGACTACGGCTACGAACGCGCCGCCATCTCCGAGATACTGCGCCGGGCGAACGTCACCAAGGGTGCCCTCTACTTCCATTTCCAGTCCAAGGAAGCCATCGCCCAGGCGATCATGGACGAGCAGACGGCGACCGTCGACTTCACCTCGCACGAGCGCGCGGGCGGCTCCCCGCTCCAGGCACTCGTCGACGGCGGCCAGCAGTTCGCGTACGCCCTGCGGCACGATCCGATGGCGCGGGCCGGCACCCGGCTCTCCATAGAAGGCGTCTTCTTCGGGGGGCCGCACCCCTGGGGCGACTGGTTCGACACCACCGCCCACCTCCTGAAGGAGGGCAAGGCGCGCGGCGAGGTGCTGCCGCATGTGGACCCGGAGACCACGGCCGAGCTGATCGTCTCCTCGTTCACCGGGATCCAGCTGATCTCCGAGTCGGTCACCAAGCGTGCCGATCTGCGGGAGCGCGTCGCCCAGTTGTGGCGGCACCTGCTGCCCGGCATCGCCAACCCCGCGGTCATCTCCTGGATCAAGACCGAGGGCACCCTCCCACTGGAGGAGCTGGCGGCGCTGGAGGAGGAGAAGGAGCGCGACTCGGCCCCGGCCGAGCGCGGCACGGGCGGTGGCATCGATGCCGCCGCCGGGGCCCCGGGCGCCGGGGACCTCAACCACATCGACCGCGTCGGCTGAAGCAGCCGCACCCGCGCCCGCGGCCTCGGGCACCTCGCCCAACGCGCGGGTCCCGTACGCCAGTTCGCGCACCGCGAGCACTTCGCGCACCGCGAGCACTTCGGATTCCGCGGTCGCGTCCCCTCCGGCCGTGTCCCCTGCGATCGCTCGCCGTGCGCTCGCCGCCGCGCCCCCTGTACGCGGCGGGAGCGCACCGGCCGGCCGGAGCGTGAAGGATCCGCTCCCTGGGAACTCACCTTTCCCGCACGGCAGTCGAGGGCGTCCCGAGAGGGCATGGCGTGTTCGCCGCGGACTTCTCGCACCGCGTTCATGCCCTCCCCTCCCTGACTCCCCCGGCCATGGCCCCTGAGGGCACGGCTCCGGCCGTCCAGTGGGCTGAGCATAAAACCGGGTGCCTGGTTTATCAATCGTCTGCATTTGTGACCTCGCCCGCTTCCTTCGCACGGTTCGCGCCAGGAACCACGGGGGTTCACGCCAGAAAACAGCGGATGGGCCGCACAGTTGACGGACCGGTCGGTCTGTTTTTAGGCTGTGAGGTGTCAGAGTCAGGTTCGGCGGCTGCCATGGCCGTGGCCGAACCGTGCGTATCTCCACGTACCCATCGCGCGGACGCGGTGGCGAGCCAAGCATCGGGGCGGTGTGAAGTGGCACTTCAGGAACGAGCCGAGAGAACCAGGGCGAAGCTGATCCAGGCCGCGGCGACCGTCTTCGACGAGGTCGGCTACCAGCGGGCCACCCTGATGACCATCAGCGAACAGGCAAAGGTGACCAAGGGCGGGCTGTCCTTCCACTTCACCACCAAGGCCGAACTGGGCCGCGCCGTCCAGGCCGAGGCCAGTTCGCTCTCGGCGGCGGTCCTGGAGGACCTGGCCGAGCGGCAGGGCCCCGCCCTGGAGATCGTGGTCGAAATGACGCACGCGCTGGCCGAGTTGCTCACCGCGGACGTGGTGGTGCGCGCGGGGACCCGCCTGGCCCAGGAGTTCGAGAGCCCCCAGGACCCTGCCCTCAACGCGCAGGTCTACTGGCTCAGCACCCTGCACCGGATGCTCAACCGCGCGGTCGCGGACGGCAGTCTGGCCCCCGGCACCGATGTGCGGGCGGCGACCGCGCTGATCATGTCGGTGACCATGGGCGCCGAGCGGCTGACCAGCACCCCGTACCAGTGGGCCGCGCTCGGGCGCCCGGAGGTACCGGCGGAGAGCACCCAGCAGTGGATGTCCCGGATGTGGCGGGTGCTGCGCCCGACGCTGGCGGCCGCCCCCGGCCCCCGGCACAGCGCCGCTGCCGCGGTCGGCTCCCCGCTCCCCTCCGGGGGCTCCCCGCTCAGCAGCGTGCCCCCGCCCGGACTGCCCGCGGGCACGAACGGCACCGTACGGCAGCTGGTCCCCGGCCGCCTGCGCGGCTGAGCGCCGCACCCCAGTCCTCCCCCCACGGAAGAGGCCGGCCCCGCACACCGCGTGCGGGGACCGGCCTCCGTGCTGTGCCCCCGCGAGGAGGGCCCGCGGGCTCAGACGCCCGCGTAGGAGTGCTTGCCGCTGACGAAGATGTTGACGCCGTAGTAGTTGAACAGCCAGCAGGCGAAGGCGAGCAGGGCGATGTAGGCGGCCTTGCGGCCCTTCCAGCCGGCGGTGGCGCGGGCGTGCAGATAGCAGGCGTACGCGATCCAGGTGATGAAGGACCAGGTCTCCTTGGGGTCCCAGCCCCAGTAGCGGCCCCAGGCGTCGCCCGCCCAGATGGCGCCCGCGATGATCGTGAAGGTCCACAGCGGGAAGACGGCGGCGTTGACGCGGTAGGAGAACTTGTCCAGCGAGGCCGAGGCGGGCAGCCGCTCCAGGACCGAGGTGGCGAAGCGGCCGGGCTGACCGCCGCGCTCCAGCTTCTTCTCGTAGGAGTCGCGGAAGAGGAAGAGGGCCGTGGCCATCGCGCCGACGTAGAAGACCGCGCCGCAGAAGATCGCGGTGGAGACGTGGATCCAGAGCCAGTACGAGTGCAGGGCCGGGACCAGCTGGTCGCTCTCGGTGTAGAGGACCGTGACGGCGAGACCGAGGTCGAGCAGGACGGTGGTGACCAGGATCAGGCCGAGCCAGCGGACGTTCTTCCGCAGCGCGAGCAGGCCGAGGTAGACGCCGATCGCGACCGTGGAGAAGGTGATGTTGAACTCGTACATGTTGCCCCACGGCGCGCGCTGCACGGAGAGCGCGCGGGTGAGGACGCCGGCCGCGGCGATCAGGAAGGCGAGCGTGGTGAGCGAGACGGCGATGCGGCCGTAGAGGTCGCCCTGCTCGTCGCCGCCCGCGGCGCCGGGGCCGTCGGGGACGTCCGAGGCACCGGCCGCGGACCGGGTCACGACCTTCGGCCGCTCCAGGACCGCGGTGCCGCCGCCCTGCTGCTCGACCCGCACGGCGGGCGCCGCCGCGGTGGCGGCCTCCCCGGTGGCGGTGAGGGCGGCCGCGGTCCGGCCGACCTTGCTCCGGCTGCCGAAGATCCACTCGGCCAGGTGCGCGAAGAAGGCCAGCGTGTAGACGGCCATCGCGGAGTAGATCAGGACATTGCTGATCTGCGCGAGGTTCTCGTTGTTGGCGACGGCGAGGGTCACTTCTCAGCCCCTTCGGCGGGTACGAGGTCGGGGTCGGCGCCGGCCGCGGCGGTCGGCGGGGTGGCGGCGGAGGTCTCGGGCTCCGGCTCGCCGACGGTCGGTACGCGGGTGTGGAGCGCGCCGGAGAGCTGGCCCAGCTCCTCGCCGAGCCGGGCGGACTCGCTGCGGCCGAGGCCCGCCATCTCGACGACGGTCACGCCGTCCTCACCGGTGCGGGCGCGCACCCAGACGCGGCGGCGCTGGATGAAGAGCGAACCGCTGAGCCCGGCGATGGCGGCGACCGCCCCGCCGAGCGCCCAGCCGTTGCCGGGCTGCTGGGAGACCTGGAAGGTGGCCCACTCCTTGATCTCCTTCTCGAAGGTGATCGAGCCCGCGCCGTTCGGCAGCTTCATGGTCTCGCCGGGCACCAGCCGCTTCTTGAGCAGCTCGCCCTTGGCGTCCTTGAACTTCGCCATCTTCCGGGTGTCCAGCTGGTAGACGTTCTGCGGGATGCCGGAGTCCACGCCGAGGCTGCCGTGGTAGGCGGAGAGCGCGAGGACGGGGAAGTCCAGGGCGGGGAACTGGGAGAACATCTGGCCCTTGCCCGCGCCCGCGAAGGTCGGCACGAAGAAGGCGTTGAAGCCGAGCTGCTCCTTCTTGCCCTTGCCGTCCTTGTATCCGTCGAGGACCTTGACGGCGCCGGTCGAGGTCTGGTTGGAGTCGATCGGCAGCAGCGGCACGGCCTGGCTGTAGACCTTCTCGCCGCGCCCGTCGCGCACCGTGATCACCGGGGCGTAGCCGTGGCCGACCAGGTAGACCTTGGAACCGTCGACGTTGAGCGGCTTGTTGACCTCGATGGACTTCTTCTTCGGGGGGCCGTCGGCGCCCTCGCGGTAGGTGATGTCGGCGCGGTAGGTGCGCGGGGTGCCGGTGTTGGGGCCGCTGCGCTCGTAGGTGCCGACGAAGTTGTCCAGGTCGAAGCTGAACGGGGCCAGGTCCTCGGGGTCGTAGAGGCTGCCGGACTTGAAGTCGTCGTACTGCGGCAGGGTGTTGGCGAAGCCGTCGCCCTCGATGATCAGCTTGCCGCCCTCGGACTTGAAGAGCTGGCCGCAGGCGAAGGCGATGAGCAGCACGATCAGCGAGAGATGGAAGACGAGGTTGCCCGCCTCCCGCAGATACCCCTTCTCCGCGGCGATCGCGTCCCCGCTCGCGTGCACCCGGAACCGCCGCCGCCCGAGCAGGGCCCGCGCCTCGGCACGGACCTCCTCCTCACCGGCCGCGGTGCGCCAGGTGGTGTACGCGGGCAGCCGGGTCAGCCGCTTGGGGGCGCCCGGCGGGCGGCTGCGCAGCTGGCCGACGAACTGCCAGGAGCGCGGCACGATGCAGCCGACCAGGGAGACGAAGAGCAGGATGTAGATCGCGGAGAACCACACCGAGCTGTAGACGTCGAAGAGCTGGACCTTCTCGTAGAGCGGCCCGAGGGTGGTGTGGGTGCGCTGGAACTCCTCGACCTTCAGCTCGTCGGCGCCGGTCTGCGGGATCAGCGAGCCGGGGATGGCCGCGAGCGAGAGCAGCAGGAGCAGCAGCAGCGCCACCCGCATCGAGGTGAGCTGGCGCCAGAACCAGCGCACCCAGCCGATCACCCCGAGCGCGGGCAGCTGGGCGAGGCTCTCCTCCCGGGGCGCGGTGGACAGCTGGGCACCGGCGGCGCCGAGTTCCGGTTCGCTCTCCGGGCGGGCGTCCTCGGGGCGGGACGGCGCGGTGTCCGGCGCCTCGGACTCGCCCGGGGCGCTGGTCCCCGTCGGGGCAGAAGACTTGCTCATCGAATCTCAGATCCCCACCGTGAAGCCGTTGGACCAGACCTGCATCTCCTGCACGACGCGCCCCCAGGCGCCGGTGAGCAGCAGCAGTCCGGTCGCGATCATCATGCCGCCGCCGATGCGCATCACCCAGGCGTAGTGCCGCTTGACCCAGCCGAAGGCGCCCAGTGCCTTGCGGAAGGCGACCGCGGCGGCGACGAAGGGCAGGCCGAGTCCCAGGCAGTAGGCGACCATCAGTATGGCCCCCCGCCACGCGCTCCCCTGCTCGGCGGCGAGCAGGTTCACCGAGGTGAGGGTCGGGCCGAGGCAGGGCGTCCAGCCGATGCCGAAGAGCGCGCCGAGCACCGGGGCACCGGCGAGCCCGGTCACCGGCTTCTTGTGGAAGCGGAACTCGCGCTGGGTGAGCCAGGGCATCAGCCCCATGAAGAAGATCCCCATCAGCACCATCAGCACGCCGAGGATCTTCGACAGCGGCCCCTGGTACTCCTGCAGCGTGGCGCCGAAGTAGCCGAAGAGGGCGCCGCCGGAGACGAAGACCGCGGTGAAGCCGAGCACGAACAGGCCCGCGCCGCCGACCATCCGGCCGCGCCGGGCCTCCGCGAGGTCGGTGCCGCTGACCCCGGTGACGTACGAGAGGTAGCCGGGGACCAGGGGCAGCACGCACGGGGAGAAGAAGGAGACGAGCCCGCCGATGACGGCGATCGGCAGCGCGAGCAGCAGGGCTCCGCTGTAGACCGTCTGGTTCATGGTGCCGGCGGCGAGGGTGTCCACGGAATCACTTCTCGGCGATCAGGGGGTCGAGCATCTTCTGCAGATCCTCCCCGCTGAGAGGCTGCAGCGAGCGGGCGGCCACCCGCCCCTTCCGGTCGAGGACGAGCGTGGAGGGGATGGCCTGCGGGTTGAGGGTGCCCTTGGGGAAGCGCAGCATCAGCCTGCCCGCCGGGTCGTACAGGCTCGGGTAGGGGACGCCGAAGTTCTCCTCGAAGCGCTTGGCCGGACCGGTGCCGGTGTCCCGGGTGTTGAGGCCGACGAACTCCACGCCCTTCGGCTCGGTGGCCTTGGCGACCTTCACGAAGCCGGGGGCCTCGGCGCGGCAGGGCGGGCACCAGGAGCCCCAGACATTGAGGACGACGAGCTTGCCGCGCAGGTCCGCGAGGTCGAGCGGCTTGCCCTGGAGGGTCTTGCCGCTGATCTCGGGGCCCGGCTTGCGGTCCGCGCTCTTGACCGTGGAGATGCCGTCCTTGCTGGTGACGAAGTTGGTGTTGCCGGAGCCGCCGGAGGTGCCGCCGGCCCCGCAGGCGGCCAGCGCGAGCGCGGCGGCCGCCGTCAGCGCGCCGAGGCGGACGGCACGACGAACGGTTGCAGCGGGGCGGGAATCGCGGCTGGCGGCACTCATGTGAAAAGTTTCGCATGCCGGATCAGGGGATCTTGGCCGCCCCCCGCCTGTACGGATTTTCCCATTTCAGCGGGGGTTTGGGCGGGGTGCGGGGCCGGTCTCCGGCGGGGCGGCTCAGCCCGCGCTCTCCTGGGTGCCCTGCCCGGAGGAGTCCGGGGCGCCCTGCCCGGAGGAGCCCTCGGCCTCCTTGGCGAATCCGCTCCATCCCGCAGCCGGGGCCTGACCGACGTCGAGGCCCTGGAGCTGTTCGAGCACCGCGGGCTTCTGCACATCGAGCCAGTCGGTGAACTGCCGGAAGGAGACGAGGCGCACGTCCTTCTTCCCGCTCTTCTCGCCCGTGCGCACGATCCGCTTCAGCGCCTCCTCGACGGCGTCCATGTAGATCCCGCCGTTCCAGGCCTCGAAGTGGTTGCCGATGAACAGGGGCGCACGGTTGGACTCGTAGGCGCGGGTGAATCCCGCCACATAGGCCTCGGTCGCCTGGGTGCGCCAGCCCGGGTAGTTGTGGGCGGGGGCCTGGGTGGAGTTCTTGGACTGGTTGGCGAGGATGTTGTAGTCCATCGACAGGACCTCGAAGCTGTGCCCGGGGAAGGGGACCGCCTGCAGCGGCAGGTCCCAGACGCCGCTCTTCTTGCGCGGCCAGCGCTGGAGGCCGCCGGGCGAGGAGGCGTCGTAGCGCCAGCCCAGTTCGCGGGCGGTCGGCAGCAGGTTCTCCTGGCCGAGCAGGCAGGGGGTGCGGCCGCCGACGAGTTCCTTCTCGTAGTCGAAGGGCAGCGGGTCGAGGTCCTCGAAGCCGGTGTGGGTGCGCCACTTGGTCACGAAGGACTTCGCCTGGGATATCTCGTCGCGCCACTGGGCCCCGGTCCAGTTGCCGACCGAGCCGGTGCCGCCGCAGAAGTGCCCGTTGAAGTGGGTGCCTATCTCGTGGCCCTCCAGCCAGGCGCGGCGCAGGTTGGTCAGGGTGTCCCTGATGTGCGCGTCGGTGAGGTAGCCGATGTCGGAGGCGCCGACCGGATTGTTCGGCGGGCGGTACAGGCGCTTCTTCGACTCGGGCAGCACATAGAGCCCGGAGAGGAAGAAGGTCATCGCGGCGCCGTGCTCCTTGGCCAGGTCCAGGAAGCGGGGGAAGAGCCCGTTGCCGACCTCGCCCGCGCCGTCCCAGGAGAAGACCACGAACTGCGGCGGCGTCTCGCCCGGTTCGAGCGGCTTCGGCGTCTCGGGCTGGTGCGGCTGGCGCCCGGTGTACGCGGTCGAGCCGTCGCCGATCAGCTGCGGATCGCGGACCGAGGCGGGGGGCCGCCCCTCGGGCCGGGTCCGGCCGGGTCCGCCGCTGCCGCCCTTGTCGTGGCTGAGGGTGCCGCACCCGGTGAGCCCGAGCGCCGCCGCCGCGGCCCCCGCTCCCAGTACGCCCCTGCGGCTGACCCCGCCTATGCCGCTCATCTCCGGCCCCGCCTCTCTCTGGTCGTCTGCTGCGTCCCCGGCGGCTGCCGGGCACTGTGTGAGAGGCCGCTCAGGGCGCGGAGGTTGCGCCGGATTGCTGTGTTCAATGCCCTTTGCAGCCTTGTGCTGTGCTGTGAACCCCTCTGCACCGATTCGCCACGTTCCGTTCCCCATCCGCTACGGGGAGCGAGCGCGAACGGGCAGCAGGGCCCGGCCCCCGAGGGGCACCACGCGGGGCTCAGGGTCACCGGAAGGCGCGAGGAGCCACACGCGTCACTGACAACGACGGCAACGGCGCACGCATGGTTCCCTTTCAGGCCGTGCGTGCGCCGTGTGCGCGGGCTTGTGCGCCCCCATGTCGTACGTGTCGTACTTGCTCGCGCGTTCCGCCGTGTCCGGCGAGGCGTCCGGAGCGCGCGCGGGCACGAACGGGCCCCCGGGGCCGCTCCGGACGGAAGTCCCTTACGCCCCGTACGCCTTGCTCTCGCCCTTCACCGGCTTGGCGCCCGCCAGGAGGTGGGCCGGGACCAGATCGCGGGCGGGCTCGCTGTAGCCGACCGAGACGAGCCGGTCGCCCTCGAAGGTGAAGCGGGTGAGGGAGGCGAGGGTGCACTCCCGCTTGCGCGGGTCGTGCCAGAGCCTGCGGTTCTCCAGGTGGCTGCGGAGCGTCCAGATCGGCAACTGGTGGCTCACGCACACCGCTTCGTGCCCCCGGGCCGCGTCCCGCGCCGCCTCGACGGCGGCGAGCATCCGCTCGGCCTGCTCGGTGTACGGCTCGCCCCAGGACGGGCGGAAGGGGTTGACCAGGTGCTTCCAGTTGGCGGGGCGGCGCAGCGCACCGTCCCCGACGCCGAAGGTCTTGCCCTGGAAGACGTTCTCCGCCTCGATCAGCCGCGGGTCGGTGGCCAGCTCCAGGTCGTGGCTCCCGGCGATCGGCGCCGCCGTCTCCTGCGCCCGCTCCAGCGGGGAGGCGACGACGTACGTGATGTCGCGCGGCGCCAGGTGCTCGGCGACCCGGTCGGCCATCCGGCGGCCGAGTTCGGAGAGGTGGTAGCCGTCGAGGCGGCCGTAGAGGACGCCCTCCGGGTTGTGCACCTCACCGTGCCGCATCACATGGACGACGGTCCGCTCCCCACTCACTGCCTCACCGCTCCCCTGCCGTTCCCCGCCCGTGCGCTCTTGCTGCCGCCCGCTCATCCGGTGGCCTCCGCGGCCGCGCGGGCGGCGGCCGGGAGCGCGGCGGCGACGCGCTCCACGGCGCGGTCGTCGTGCGCGGTCGAGACGAACCAGGACTCGAAGGCGGAGGGCGGCAGATAGACGCCCTGCGCCAGCATCGAGTGGAAGAAGGCGGTGAAGCGGAAGCCCTCCTGGGACTTGGCGTCCGCGAAGTCGTACACCGGCCGCTCGGTGAAGAAGACCGAGAACATATTGGACGCGGACTGCACCCGGTGCGCCACGCCCTCCTTGCTCAGCGCCTCGGTGACCAGCGAGCGGATCCGCTCCGAGGCCGCGTCCACCTTCTGGTACGCCGCCTCGTCGAGCAGCCGCAGCTGGGCGAGGCCCGCCGCGGTCGCCACCGGGTTCCCGGAGAGGGTGCCGGCCTGGTAGACGGGGCCCGCGGGGGCGAGGTGGGCCATCACCTCCGCCCGGCCGCCGAAGGCCGCCGCGGGGAAGCCGCCGCCCATCACCTTGCCGAAGGTCATCAGGTCCGGCACCACACCGTCGACGCCGAACCAGCCCGCCCTCGACGTACGGAAGCCGGTCATCACCTCGTCCGAGACGAAGAGCGCGCCGTCGGCGGCGCACAGCTCCTTCAGCCCGGCGTTGAAACCGTCCTTCGGCGGGACCACGCCCATGTTGCCGGGCGAGGCCTCGGTGATCACACAGGCGATCTCGCCGGGGTGCGCGGCGAAGGCGGCGCGTACCGCCTCCAGGTCGTTGTACGGCAGCACCAGGGTGTCGCCGGCCTGGGCGCCGGTCACCCCCGGGGTGTCCGGCAGCGCGAAGGTGGCGACCCCCGAACCGGCCGCGGCGAGCAGGGCGTCGACATGGCCGTGGTAGCAGCCCGCGAACTTGACCACCTTGCTGCGCCCGGTGAAGCCGCGGGCGAGGCGGATGGCCGACATGGTCGCCTCGGTGCCGGAGGAGACCAGGCGCACCTGCTCGACCGGCGCGACCCGGGCGACGATCTCCTCGGCGAGCTCGACCTCGCCCTGCCCCGGCGTACCGAAGGAGGTGCCGCGCCCGACGGCCGCCTGCACCGCGGCGAGCACCTCCGGGTGCGAATGGCCGAGAATCATCGGCCCCCAGGAGCAGACCAGGTCGACGTACTCGCGCCCGTCCGCGTCCGTCAGGTAAGGACCCGTGCCCGAGACCATGAACCTCGGGGTGCCGCCGACCGCCCGGAAGGCGCGGACCGGCGAGTTCACGCCACCTGGGGTCACCTGCGCGGCCCGGTCGAAGAGCGCCGCGGACCGGGGCGCGTCCGCGGGGTAGGGCACGGTCTCCGCCGGGTGAACGGTGCCGTGGTCAATGTTCGCCTCTGCCATACCCCTCAGCGTACGGCCCGCGCGGTGGGCGCCCCGGCCCGGCCCGGGCGGGCGGCCGCGGGCCGGGGCGGGCGGGCCGCGGGGTGGCGGGAGCGGGAGCGGCGGGTGGCGAAAGGGGGGCGGCGGCGGAAATACGCTCCCGCAAGCGATCGGCCCCCTTCTTCCGTGGTCGCGGCGCGGGCACACCACCTACCATGGGCCGGGGTTCTCACGAGCACCTCCCGCATGCCGCCGCGTCCGGGCGCCCCACGCGCCCGCACCTCGCGGACAGGTGTGCCGCCGCACGTTTCGGCGGGCGGCCGTGGGGGAGGTCATTGACACGATGATCGGGCTGCGCGGTACTGCTGTGCATCCAGATGAGCAGTCGGGTGGAGATATGCATCGCGGTGGCGGACTGGGCGAGGGCACTGACGACCTCGGTCCCAGGCGTGCCCGGCGGGGCAGGCACCGCCGGGACACGCACGCGGCGGAGACGGACACGACCGGCGGCCAGTTGCCCGGCGAGCGGAGCGAGACGAGCGGAACGGTGCCGGAAAGCAGGAGTGGCCGGGTGGGGGTGACCTACAAGTACTTCGGCGCGCCCGACGGCGCGACCGCGGCCCGGGTCCCCATCTCGATGCGGCCGGACGAGCTCGGCGGTGACGAGCTGGGCATGGGCGGCATGTTCACCAAGATCAAACCCGAGACCATGGCCGCGATGGTCCTCACCGGCATCGAAGGCGTCCCCCTGCACCGCGTCCCCCCGCTCGAACTCGTCGTCCTCCACCCGGACTACGCCGTCGTCAAGCTCCCCATGACCGTCGTCGACCCGCTGCGCGGCATCGGCGAGGAATCGGTCGGCGCCGCCGCCTTCATCTGGTCCACGGTCCCCGACCGCGGCGGCCCCCGCGACGCCTTCGACGTCTACCAACTCCTCCACGAATGGCAGGACTTCAGCCACCGGCTGCATGAGGCGGGGCATCAGCCTTACTGTCTGGTGTGGCCGTGAGCTGAGGGTTCACCGGGGGCAGGCGAATCACCGGTAGTAGAGGCTTGGGGCCTCGTGCCCTCTTTCGTGCCGGAGAGAGTGCGTCAAGCAGCCAGGCACTGAAGGCACAGAGGTTTCGTCGAGGGTACGGACGTCCCCACAGTGTCTCCACCCAGACCGTCCAACGAACACGTGGTGTGGATCGCTCATCGTGCACGGATCTTGCCGAACACCGAGGTCCGCGTATCCCCCGAGGTGAAACCCGGGGGCACACGTCACGCCCACCGACGCTACGTAGAGCGGCTACGGCGGGGCATCTAGCCTGGCCGAGGCCGATTCTCACTCTCGATCTCATCTGGCGTCTGTGTCGGACCCGCAGGTCCTGATGTCTAGCTCCCGGCCTCGGAGCCCACACAGGCCACTGTCCCCACGGACTAATAGGACCATCGCTCGTCAATTCACCGCGGCACCGATGATGGCTTCACCGCGGTGTCAGCGCTCGCCCGGCATTGAGTTCGCGCGTAGAGGTGTGGAGATCACAGAGGCCAGGCGTTGTGCGGGTAGTCGAGCCAAGCGGATTGACCTTCGGCGGTGACGGTGAGCCCGAAGCGCTCGTGCGCGGGTTGGCCGTTCATGGTCCACCAGGTGCAGGCGGCTTCGACCTCGTCCCACAGGCGGCGACGGCCGGACTGCCAGACCTGGGTGGGTTGTTGGTCCTTGAAGAGGGCGCAGGCCGAGGAGCGGTCGGTGAGGCTGTACAGCCACACAGGTTGCCGCCCGTTCTCCGGTTCGGCCACGACGCGCACGCAGCGCGGCACGCGCAGCCCGAGCGTGAACTGCAAGGCGCTGAACGGGCCGCCGGGGAACTGCTGCTGGGTCAAGTGGCTCGTGTGTTCCTCGCGTTCGGCGTCGGCGGTGACGTAGTCCCGGTGGCGGACGGGCGGCTGGCGCTGCTCGCGCAGCTTCATGAACTCCACGGGGCCGGTGAACTTCCCCCCAGCACTGCCGCCACCCGCGCTCACCACGAGTTTCACCACCGCGTCCCCGTTTCCCCAGTGCGTCCCCCAGGGGGCGAGGATGACACCGCGGGGTGCGCACTGCTCGATCCAGGCGGCGGGGATCTCGCGTACCGCGCAGGTGGCGATGATCCGGTCGTACGGTGCGTGGTCCAGGTAGCCGAGGGCGCCGTCGGTGCACACCACCCGCACCGGGTGTCCGGCTTGGTGCAGCGCGGTGTGCGCGGTCTCGGTGACGGTGGCGTCGACTTCCAGGGTGGTGATGTTCCGGGCGCCCAGGCGGTGGGCGAGCAGGGCCGCGTTCCAGCCCGTCCCGGTCCCGATCTCCAGTACCTGGTCGGCTGCTCGGACGCCGAGGGAGCCGAGCATGGCGAAGACGACGCTGGGCATGGAGGCCGAGGACGTCGGCAGCGTTCCGGGCTCGCTTCCCGTGTGCTCGCCGTCGTCCCACTGGGTGACGATCGGGACGTCCGAGTCGGCGTAGTCCTGCCAGCGCTCGGGATCGACAGCGCGCGACACCGCGACACTCGTCCCTCGTTCCATGTCGAAGGGCCACACGGCCTCGGGCAGGAACAAGCTCCGGGGCACGGCGGCGAAGGAGGGCGCCCAGTCCGAGGTGAGGACGCCCGCACTCATGAGGGCACGCCCCAGCCCGACGTGGCTGGGGCGCGCCTGGCTGTGGGATGCCAACTCAGCAGTCCCTCTCGTACGGGGAGTCCTTCTTGGGCGGCATGGGAACGCCGGGCCCGCCGTCCGGGCTCGGAGGCGGAGGCGCCGGCCAGGGCTCGCCGGGGAGCGGGTCGCCGCCTCCACCGTGCTGCACGGGGCCGGGATGCGTCTGCGTCATGGTGCTGATCCTTCCGGTAAGTCGCCTACTGGGTATCCGGTAAGTCGCCTACTGGGTACGGGTGTTGTGGTTGGGGGCCGGGGTCGGTGGTGTCGGGTCGGGCTTGGGCTTCTTGCCGCCGCCCGGCTCGCCGTAGGCGGATTCGGTCGTGCGCATCGCGCTCCTTGTGCCCCGCCAAGGGCTGTTGGTGATGGGAGGGGCGGCTGCCCGGTGGGGTGGGCAGCGGCCCCGGGGCCCACTCCCGGGCCGCCCGGGCAGCTGCCCGGACAGGGTGGTCAAGCCCGGGAGCGGGGGTCAGAGCCTCACCTCGTGCCCGCGCCCTGGGCGTTCTCGTCGCCGAACGGGGCCAGCTTGCGCAGGAGTTCGGCCCACTCACGGGCGGTGGCGAGGTCGATCGTGCCGAGGCTGAGCAGGTAGTCCTGGCGACGGCAGTGGGAGCAGGGCTCGCGGATCTCGATGTCGTCCAGCGCGATGCCCAACTCGTCCAGCGCGTTGACCAGTTCCTGCCCGGCCGCGGCGGCTTCCTTCCGACCTTCCGGATCCCAGAACTCCAGATCGACCGCCGGCTCCTTCGGGCTCGGGACGTAGTGGGGGACGTAGTAATCCATGGGGAACCTCTTCAAGGCATCGGGCCGATATACGTACGGGTCTTGCGGTAGTCCCGCCTGTGCCACTCGGAGACTTGGCCGGTCGTGGAGTCCATACCGTGCTTGTTGATCTGGCGCCGGATCCTGCCGGTGAGGCACAGGCCCTCTTCACCGAGGCAGTACTTGTGGTCCAGAAAGTGCCCGGAGAAGCTGCTGTACGCGGTGTCTACGGGCTCCACGGGCTCTGCGGGCGCCGTCAAGAGGCCACCTCTCGGAAGTGGCAGCCGACGCAGGCGCGTGGGAACCAGTACGAATAGCCATCGGGGTGCGGCTGAGTGCCGAGGTCCACGAGGGACACGGAACCCGCGAGGGAGCCGCCTCCCCAGACGCACGCGGTGCCGCTCAGCTGGGCTTCGGACAGGTCGGCCACCGACGGCAGCGGACGTAAGGGTGCCGCAGTCTCGGCCATGTCTCGACTCCTGTAAGCGCTCGGTTGCTCTGCGTACCAAGATGCCGACAGGAAAGGGCCCTGGGTGACAAACCTCTTTGTCACCCAGGGCCATCGATTGACCGGGTGTTACACCCCAACCCAGCGCGCATAGTTGGCAAAGCTGTCCGGGAGGTTCCGGTAGTGACTCGCCAGCCCTTCAACCGTCTGCCGCACCACGGGCGAGTACCGCGCCTGCTGAGGGGCGGTGGCGCGCGCCTTGCGCAAGGTCGTCCACGCGTCGTCCGCATGACCCGACCACAGCTCCGCCCGGGCGACGTCGGCGTAGTGGTGCGCGATACGCGACGGGGGGAGGGTGTTCAACTGGGCACCGTGCGCCGCCCGCACGGCATCGTCGTAGGCGTCCATCTCGATGTGCGCCGAGACCCTGTGCAGCACGACGTTGGCGGGACCGAAGGAAGCCCACAGCACTTGCTCAGCCGGGCCCGTCTGTCCGGCGATCCGGTCGGCCTCCTGCAGGTGGCTGTTCGCATCGTCGGGCCTCTGGTCCCTCGCTGCCAGGATCGCGGCGCCCAGGTGGAGTTGGCCGGTGACGACATCGCGTTCCCGACTGGCTTCGGCCTGCTCGATCGTGGACAGCCCCAGCTGCACGAGCCGCTTGCCCGTGCGGTACTGCGCGGCTCGCAGGTACGCGAGGCCCCGAAGGTACTGGCGGAAGGCGCCCATCGAGGCGTCGCCCCCTCGCTGCGCTGCCCAGTCGACGCGGTCCAGGGCAGTGGTCGCGAGATCCGAGTACCCGAGCTTGGTGGCGATGTCGTAGGCGGTGCGGTATGCCGACGCCAGAGTGCCCCACGAGTCCGAGGAAGGGGCGAGGTGGGCCGCCGTCGTGGCCTCGTGGATCAACGCGGGCAACTCGCTCGCGGCCAGCTTGATGTTGGTCTTGCGCAACTCCGCGCACAGCCGTTCCGTCTCGGCGTGCAGGGCGCTACCGGGGCGAGGGCGCACCTCGGGGTCCGCCCCGAGGTCGTACACGTCCAGCGCTTCCCTGATCGGCTGGATCAGGCCGTCAAGTTGGTCTTGGCGCAGTTCGTCGATGTACGGCTGACCAGTGATCTCGGTCGTCGGCAAGGACAAGGCACGGGCGACCGCACCGATGAAAGCCGCACTGGCCGGAGCCCGGTTCTGCTCGACCGCCCGGACGAGCGATACCGATACGTGCGCCCGGTCGGCCAGGCCCTGTTGCGTGAGGTGGCGCAGTGCGCGCAGGCGCGCCACACGAGCGCCGGTGTGCTCGTCAGTGTGCTGAGGCATACCGAACTCCGTTCTGACTCGACACCAGAACGGTACCCCCGCCCGAAAACGGGGGAACGACGAAAGCCCCACCGCCCAAGGGCGGTGGGGCTTCATCACGCTCGGCGGTGATCGGCGGACCCGGTCGTCCTGGTGAGGGACGTACCCGGGCAAGTCCCCAGTCCAACAGGGTGTTGCGCGACCCGGCCCTGGAGTGTGGACTGCGGGCATGACGAAGCCGGTGCTCTACCTGATCGCCTGTGCGGCCGGCCCCGCACAGTACGTGGACGAGGGAGTCCGGGCAGCCCAGGAAGCCGGATGGGACGTATGCCTGGTGCTCACCCCCTCGGCCGCCCGGTGGTGGGAACCGCGCATGGCCGAGATGGCCGAGCTGACGGGCCACCCCGTGCGCTCCCAGTACAAGCTGCCCTGGGAGAAGGACGTGCTGCCGAAGGCGAGCGCGATGCTGATGGCGCCCATGTCGAGCACCACCCTGAACAAATGGGGCGCGGGAATCTCGGACACCCTGGCCATCGGGCTGGCCTCGGAAGCCGTGCACCTGGGCGTACCGGTGGCCGCGATGCCGTACTTCAACCAGGCCCAGGGAGCACAACCCGCCGTCGCCCGGTCGCTGGCGGTTCTTCGGGAACAAGGCGTGCTGGTGCTCGACGGATCGCAGGGCTACGAGGCGCATCCGCCCAAGCAAGGTGACCCGCGGGGCTTTCCCTGGGCTCGGGCGGTGGGGGCGCTGGGAAAGTTCCTCGGCAACCGCGATCGGTGAGCTGCCACGGCGGCGCTCCTAGGCAGGCGCTCCTCCCAGAAGAGGTGTCTCCCGCGCGTAACAACGCATGCCCACTGTCGCACGCACCCGGTGGGCGCCGGTTACCTCAGCCAGTGACGGTGTCCCCCACCCGAGCGGGCAGACCCCACCAGTCCTCCAACCCGCCCTGGAGAAGCCGGTGCAGGTGGTCCTCTCCTTCGGCGAAGAGGACATCCCGCAAACAGGCGCATCCGGTCAGGTCTCGGCGATGGACTACGCAGAGGCAGATCCCCGTGATCTGCAAACCGCGGGCAGCCGCCGACAGGTGACCGCCGCCAGGCAACGGGATTCTCCGAGCCAGTTCCTGTGCGAAGACGCGCTCGATCCGCGGTCTGCCCAGTAACCCGAAGAGACCTCCGGCCGCTCGCCCGATGGCATCGTGCAACTGATCCTTGCCCTGAAGAATCTGCCGGGCCAGGAGGGCGAGATCGTCGCATCCCCTCCTGCGGTGCCGCTTCACCAGCGCCCGCCATGTCTCCTCGGAGGCATAGGCTGTGGCCCGTTCGACGATGACCGCAGCGCCGCCGCGTTCCATCACGTCCCAGCACACCTGCGTCGCTTGCTGCACCCTCCGGTTCTCTCGGCTGACCGCTGCCGAGGGAGGCCCGGGGGCTCTACCACCCGCGTCACCCGCCTCGTCCAGGCCGCCCTCCCTCTGCACCTGGCCAGCCCAGAGCGAAGACGAAAGAGCCTCAGTGCAGCCTTGGTCGGTTCCTCGGCTCCGCGCCCTTCCAGGCGTGGCCCTGAGCGGCTGAACACGCGACGCGCTGACAACGGGCAGAGCCTTTCGTCCCGGCTATTCGGTAAGGCAAGCTGCCCGGATGAGGCCTGCGGGGGTTCGAGTGGCGCTCTGCGCCGTGGTGTTGTCGCTGATGTCAGGCACAGCATGCACGAAGGAGGCATCGCCGAAGGCGAGTGCGAGTGCGCGCATCGCGATCGATCGGCCGACGGCACTCGCGGACGAGCCAATACGGATCCGGGTGACCGGGTTACACCCTGGCGAGCGTGTGACCGTTGCCTCACGGGCCGTCGATTACAAGGGGCTGAGGTGGTCGGCGTGGGCACAGTTCACAGCCGACGCCAACGGCTCGGTGGCACTCGCGCGCCAGCGGCCTGTCGCGGGCACGTTCCGTCACACTGACGGTATGGGCCTGTTCTGGTCGATGCGCCCACAGAAGGGAGAAGCGGACGAAAGCTGGTTCTCCTCCGACACGCCTGCACACAAGCCGTCGTACAAGGTGCGGATCGCGGTGCGCAGCGGCAACCGGGAAATCGCACACCGGACGACGACCCGGCAGTGGCGGGCTACCGGGGTAGGACACCAGTAACTCACCGTCGCGAACGACCAGATGGACGGCATGCTCTTCCTGCCCCGGTCCGGCGCCGCTCGCAAAGGGCCCGTCTTGCTGATCGGTGGCTCGGAGGGCGGGCGCAGTTTGGACTTCGAGGCGGCGCTGCTGGCTTCCCGAGGCCATCCGGCGCTCTCGATCTGCTACTTCGCCTGCGAGGGGCGGCCGAAGGAGCTGCAGGGGATTGCTCTGGAGTACTTCGTCCGGGCCGCCAAGCTGCTGCAGAGCAAGTCCGGTACCGCCGCGGACAGACTCGCAGTCGTGGGCGTCTCGCGCGGCAGCGAAGCGGCTCAATTGCTCGCCCAGTACTACCCCGGCCTGGTGAGGGATGCAGTGGTGTTGGCACCCGGCATCAGGACGTTCTTCCCGGAGGCAGGCTCGGCTGCGGATCTCGTGAGCTGGACGCGCGCGGGCCAGCCGATACGGATCGGCCCCATTCCGCTGAACCGGGTGCGTGGCACGGTCCTGGCCGTGGCGGGCAAGGATGACCGGCTGTGGTCTTCTGCCGACTCGGCCGCGAGTATTGCCGAGCGAACCAACTCCTCCGGGGCCAGGCACCGCGCGCTGATCTACGACGCTGCAGGGCACGGAGTCGGGGGCGCGCCCTATCGGGCTGCGGGCACGTTGACACGCCACCCGGTGTCGAAGCGATGGATAAACCTGGGCGGGACCTCGACCGACGACGCGCGATCGAAGGCCGACAGCTGGCCTCGGATATTGCAGCTACTCGACCGCTGAGTACTTCGTGGACCCGGCCACCTCACCCCTTTCCCCCCGCCCGACCGAGCGTCTCGCTCAATGGCCCTGGTCTTCGGGTGGCCCTACTGGCCGTCAACGTGATGAGCGACCCATTCAGCCGACCTCCACCCGCGATCGATCCCAACACCCCCTTCACAGAACACCTGTTCGATGTGAAGGATGGGGGTGATCGCGTGCCAGTTCGGCACGTCGCTCGTTGGGCAGCGCAGTCGAAGCGCCGGGTGGGAAAGCGCTGATGACCAGTGTCCACCCGCTACGGGAGAGGACCCATGGGCGATCGCAGAAACAGCGTTGACCCAATGAGAACTGCCGAGTGGAGCTTTCCCAGGCCAACGCACATTCCCTTGCGAACTCCCAGGTCAGTGCCCTCCCATCACCAATCCCTCCACGAATGGCAGGACTTCAGCCACCGGCTGCATGAGGCGGGGCATCAGCCTTACTGTCTGGTGTGGCCGTAGAGCCGTACTGTCCGGTGCGGGCGCAGCCGCCGTAGTGGCCGCTTGCCGTGGGTAGTTGCGCTGCGGGCGGGGCCTGATCGTCCCCAACCCGCCGGGAAACGGGCCGAGTTGCGCACCGCGCCTTCCCGTCGCCCCGGGCCGCTGCGGCAGTCCGCCGACTCCCTTACGGGTGGCGGGAGTTCAGCCATCGGCGTCGGGACCGGGTGCTGCTCGGGCCGGAGGCCTCGCACACCAGGACCCGGTCGCGGATGAGGCGCAGGGCGACGGGCCGCCCGCGTACCGGACGGCGTCGGTGACCAGTCCGCCGAGGATCGGCTCGGTGGCGGACAGTTCCTCCTCCAGTACCCGGGAGGTCAGTTGGGGGGAGGTGTGCGCGTGGGCCCCGGGCCCGGCCGGGTGCTCCCCCGCTCCGCCGCCGGGCGCCGCTCGTCGCTCGCGTACAGGGCCTCGACGGTCTGCGCGTACTTCTCCAGGATGGGCCGCCGCCGCAGCTTGAGGGTGGGGGTCAGCTCCTCGCCCCCGGGCTCCCAGAAGACCGGCAGGAGGGCGTACTTCCGGATCTGCTCGACGCGGGACAGGGCGCCGTTGGCCTCCGCCACGGCCCGCTCCACGGCCGCCCGCACCAGGGGGTGCGCCGCGAGCGCGGCGGCCGAGGTCTCGTGGATGCCGTGCCGCTCGGCGAAGGCCGGGGCCGCCTGCGGATCGAGGACGACGAGGGCGACGACGTAGGGCCTGCGGTCTCCCACCGCCACCACCGAGGCGGCGAGCGGACAGCTCGCGCGCAGGGCGTTCTCGATGTTGGAGGGGGACATGTTCTTGCCCGCCGAGTTGATGAGCAGTTCCTTCTTGCGGTCGACGATGCGTACGAAGCCCGCCGCGTCGATGGTGGCGATGTCCCCGGTGTGCAGCCAGCCCTCCGCGTCGAGGGCCTCGGCCGTCCGCTGCGCATCCCGGCGGTAGCCCTTCATCACGATCTCGCCGCGGGCCAGGAGTTCGCCGTCCTCGGCGAGCCGCAGTTCCACCCCGTCGAGGGCTCTGCCGACACTGCCGGGGCGGATGTCACCGGGGCGGTTCATGGTGGCGACGGCGGACAGCTCCGACATGCCCCAGCCTTCGAGGAGCGGCAGACCGAGGCCGAGGAAGAACTCCAGCGTCTCCTGGGCGATCGGCGCGGCACCGGTGCCGGGGGCGATGGTGCGGTGGAGCCCGATGCCCTCGCGCAGCCTCGCCAGGACGAGCCGTTCGGCGAGGGTGTGCCGCAGGCGCAGGGAGAGTGTCCGGCGGCCGCCGAAACGGGACCTGCGGCTCGCCTCCAGGCCGGTGCGCACGGCCCAGCGGGCGAGGTGCCCCTTGGGGCCGCGCTCGGCGGCGACCGCCGCGTCGACGGCGGCCTTGATCTTGTACCAGAACATCGGCACGCCCAGGAAGACGGTGGGGTGCACGGCGCGGAGCACCTCGATCACCGTCCTGATGTCGCGGACCGTGGTGACGGAGGAGGCGGTGATCATCGCCAGGTAGTGGGCGAAGTACCGGTTGGCCAGGTGCGCGTCCGGGAGGTAGGAGACGAGCCGGCCGCCCACCACCCGGTCGGCGAGTTCGGGCAGATTGGCGAGCGACCCCAGGTTGGTGAGGATGTTGCCGTGGGTCAGCTCGACACCCTTCGGCGGTCCCGTGGTGCCCGAGGTGTAGATGAGCGTGAGGACGTCCTGCCTGCCGACCCGGCGCCAGACGGCGTCGAAGTCGAAGCCGGGGTCCCCGGCCGCCGCCACCTCCGCCAGCGTGCGGGCACCGTCCGGCTGCCCGTCCGTACAGACCAGGTGCCGCAGCCGGTCGGCGGCGGCCGCCCTCAGCCGGGGCAGGAACGCCTCCTCGCAGACCGCCACCGCGTTGTCCGCGTTGGCCAGGACGTGGGCGATCTGCTCCGGGGTGCTGGTGTTGTAGACGGAGAAGGGGACGGCGCCGAGGTGGAACAGGGCCGCGTCCACCAGGTGGAAGTCGGGCCCGTTGCCGAGCATCAGCGCGACGGTGTCCCCGCGGCCCACCCCGAGCGCCGCGAAGCCCGCCGCCAGCTCGCGTACCCGCCGGTCGTACTCGGCCCAGGTGTAGGAGACCGCGCCGTCCGAGGACCGCAGCGCCACCCGGTCCGGCACGGCCGCCACCGTGTGCTGGAAGACCTCCGCCAGGCTCGGCGCCTCGGCAAGGAGCCGCCGTATCCGGTCGGGGGCGAGGGCCGGATCGCTCAGGGGTTCCCCGGCCGGCGGGGGCGCGGGCCGGGCCTCGCGCGGGTCGCCACCGCGCGCGGTCGGCGGCCGCTGGGCCGTGTGTCCGCCCGGGATGCCGGGGGGCGGCGCGGCCCCCGGTGCGGTCCCGGAGGGCTGGTGTCCGGAAGGCGGTCCCACCGTTTCTCCTCTCGTCGGGTACGGGCCCGGGCTCGTCGCCGGATACGGGCTCGTCGTCGGGTACGGGGCCCGGCTCGCGGGAGGTCACCGGGTGTGGTGCGGCCGGTGGTTCCCGCGCTGCCGCGGACCGTGCGGACGCGGGTACCGGCCCGTGCCGGGGACGGAGCACCTGCCGCGGAAGAGAGCGTCGAGCCGCCCGAGCGTCCGGAGCCCGCCGAAGGCCCCGGCCGCCCGTCCGGCGCGAACCCCGTCCCGCCGCGGTGCGCCCGTACGCCCCCATCGTGGGCGAGCGGCCGCCGGGCCGCGATGACCGGAACGCACACGCTCCGGGACCGGAACGCGTATCGGACGGGACCTGTGACCCGGGGGTGCGAAGGGCGCGGGATCTGTGACCGGGGAGGGGCATGGATCGGCCCGGGGCCTGTGGCCGGGGGCGGGTGTCGGCGCGGGAACTGCGGCCGGGAGGGCGGGTGTCGGACCGGGAACTGACCCGGGGGCGGAGCGGCCCGGGGCCGGAGCGCGTGTCCGCCCGGTGTCACCCGGGCAGTGAGGCCCCGGGGCGGTAGGCGCCGAGGGCGGCGCCCGTCCAGCGCCGGAAGGCCCGGCGCAGGGCGCTCGCCTCGGAGTAGCCGAGCCTCGCCGCCAGTTCCTCCACGGACTCGT
This sequence comes from Streptomyces sp. SCSIO ZS0520, assembly GCF_025643355.1. Lineage (NCBI taxonomy): Bacteria > Bacillati > Actinomycetota > Actinomycetes > Kitasatosporales > Streptomycetaceae > Streptomyces > Streptomyces sp. SCSIO ZS0520. The sequence continues at coordinate 3,133,639 of NZ_CP092644.1, forward strand.
CACCGCGCAGCAGGCTCGTGATCACCGCGTCCCGCAGGATCTCCTGCCGGAGGCCGCTCATCGAGGTGCCCTCCTCGCGCAGCAGCCGGCGCAGGTGCTGCGGGCTCATCCCGAGGCGCGCCGCCACCTCCGCCGAGTCCGGCCGGTGGCCGCGCAGCCCCTCCTCCAGGATCCTGCGTACCTGGTCGGACCGGGCGGAGCCGTAGTCGCGGGTACGGAACAGCTCGTGGGGGGCTTCGCGGATGTAGCCGGCCAGGTCCGCCTCGTCCCTGACCACGGGGGCCTCCAGAAGCACGGAGTCGAAACCGAGGACGGCCGCGGGGGCGCCGAACACCGGGATCCGCCCGAAGACCTGCTCGTAGTCGGAGACGTACGGGGGTGCCGGGCAGGGCAGTTCGAGGAGCCGCAGCGGGATGCGCCGACCGATCAGCCAACCGGCGACCCGGTGCAGGAGGGCGGAGATCAGATCGGCGCCCAGGTGCTCCGGATCGTCGAGTCCGCGCAGGTCGATCTCGATCCTGGTCAGGCGGCCCCCGTGCACCGCCCGGGCCTCCGGGACGCCGGGCAGCACCTTGGTGGCGCGCTCGAAGCGGGCCACCACCCCCCGCAGATCACGGGCGTGGACCAGTGGGATGCACAGGAGGTGGAAAGTGCCCCGCGGGACCGGGGCTCGGCCGAGGCCCCAGAGTTCGTCGCCGGTGTGGTCCCAGAGGGCCTGGGTGAACCGTGCCATCTGCTCCGGGGTGACCGCGCCGCGCGGCCGGCTCGCGATGTCCGGGGCGATGCCCGCCTCCCGCAGCAGCGGCCGCACGTCCTCGCCGCAGCGCTCCGCGTACCGCAGCAGGCGCCCCAGATAGTACGGGGGCACCGTCCGGCTCTCCCCCGCCGAGGAGGGCAGAGGCGCCGGGCCCCGGCAGCCGTCCCGGGACTCGCGGGACCCGCTGCTTCTCCGTCCGGTTCCCCGTCCGGTTCCTCGTCCGGTTCCCGGTCCGGTTCTCCACTCGGTCATGTCCCGCGTCACTCCCCTCAGACGGCGGAGAAAGCAAATGATTCGTGTTGCCCATTATCAGCTCGGCTGACGTCCGGCGGGGAGGCTCGGGGAGCGGCCCGCCCGGTGGCACCGGCGGCCCCGGTGACTCGTCCCGCCGCACCCGCCGTCCGCGGGGTTCAGTCCCGGCGCCGGGCTACCTCGACCGCGATCTCGACACGGGAGCTGAGGCCGAGTTTGCGCAGGATCTGCGAGACATGGCTCTGCACGGTGCGCGGCGAGACGAAGAGGCGGCGTGCGGTCTCCGGGTTGGTACAGCCCTCGGCGACGAACTCGGCCACCCGGCGCTGAGCCGGGGTGAGGCTCTCCCAGCCCGAGACCGGCCGGGACCGCCCCTCCCGTTCGCCGGCGCCGAGCCCCTCCACCCCCAACACGGCGGAGGAGTACGGGAGTTCGCCGGAGGCACCCGCCCGGGCGAAGCCGCCCGCCGCCACCGCGAGAGCCACCCCGCCCTCCTCCGCTCCGCCCGGCTCCGGCCCGGCGGCCGCACCGTCCCGGACGGTACGGGCGAGGGCGCGGGCGAGTTCGCGGTCCCCGGCGGAGTGGCACAGGCGCACCAGGACGGCCGCCGCCGCGGGCACGCAGTGGTGCGGCAGGGAGGCGTTCGCGTCGCCGAGGAGTCCGCGCACCAGGGCGAGCGCCTCACCGGTACGGCCGTCCGCCTCCGCGAGCAGGGCCTCGGCCAGGGCGGGTACGCCCCGGTAGAGGACCGCCGCGCCGCGCAGCCCGGCCCGCTGCGCCGCGGCGGCCGACGCCTGGCGGCGGAAGGAGGGCATGTCCCCCTGCTGTAGGGCGAGTTGGGCTCCGAGCCCGTACAGGGGGCCCGCCATGCCGTACAACTCCCGGCGGGTGAGCGCGGTTTGGAGGAGAGCGCGCGCCAGGTCCCAGCGCCCGGCGCCGGTGGCGGTCAGCGCGGACTCCATCGCGAACCAGGAGAGCCACAGACCGCCGAGCCGCCGCACCAGGGGCTCGGCCTCCGCGTCGATCCGCAGGCGCTCCGCCTCGCCGTCCGAACAGACCAGCCGCAGCAGGGAGTTGAGCGCGGTGAGCCCGGGGTCGGGCAGCTCCCGCTCCAACAGGTGGCGGGCCTCGGCCAGTTGCCCGGCCGCGGCGGACCGGTCGCCGTTCAGACAGCCGTGGACCGCCCGGGCGTGCAGGACATGGGCGAGGACCCCGGAGTCCCGGCTGCCCACCGAGCGCTTGATGAGCCGTTCTGCCCCCGGCAGGTCCCCGGCCATCGTCAGGCAGAGCGCGGCCGGCCCGAGCAGGCGCTCGTCCCGCGCCAGCCGCGGCTCCAGGACGGCGAAGCCGCTCCCCGCGTCGGCCGCGGTCATCCTCGCCATGGCCACGGTGGTGCGCAGTGCGGCCGATTCGTGGACGCGCAGCGCCGACCGGGCCTCGCGCTCGGCCTCCACGGGGCGACCGGACCACAGCAGGGCCTCGGCCAGCGCCGAGCGCGCCTCGGCGACCGCCTCCCGGGGGGACACGGGCACCGACAGCCACCGCCTCAGCAGGCGTACGGCGAGTTCGGGCTCACCGGCCGCCACCGTGCGCGCGTTCCCGAGGAGCCACCGGCGGGCCGGGGCCCCGAGCGGGGCCGGATCGCGGTCGAGGAGCTGCGCGATACGGGCCGGGGCGACCGGACCCGCCGCCAGGGAAAGGGCATTGAGCTGCCCGAACAGCGGACCGAACACCTCGCGCAGCCCGGCGGCCAGCGCCCGCGGTACGACGGCCACCCCGCGGCCGTGCGGTACCAGGAGCTCCTGGGCGAGCAGTGCGGTGACGGTGCCGAGCACCTCCGTGCCCGGGCGCCCCAGCGCCGCCGCCAACTCCTCCACCTCACTGCCGTCCCCGAGGAGCGCCGCCGTGCGCAGCAGCGCGGCGCCGGGCTCGGGCAGCTCGCTCATCAGCCGCAGGGCGGGGCCCGCCAACTGCCCCGCGGCCGCCGCCAGGACGTAGCGGGGATTGCCGCCCGCCCCGGACAGCGGCCCGGCGCCTCGGCCGGAATGCCGGTCCCCGCCCTCCCGGACGGCGCGGCGCGCCAGCTCCGCGGCGTCCCCGGCGCCGAGCCCGGCCAGGGACCGTACCCGCGCGCCGTCGAGGACCGGGGCCAGCCGGGCGTGACCGATGCGTGCGGTGGCCACGCCCAGGACGGGGGCGGTCTTCAGCCGGCCGGTCAGCAGGTGCAGTACGCGCAGGGTGTCGTCGTCCGCGAGATGCAGGTCGTCGAGGAGTACGGCGGTGGGGCCGCCCCGCCGCCAGGCGCCGAGGATCCGGGCGGCGGCCGCGTCGAGGGCGAAACCGTCCGCGAGCGGGGCGGTCGCGTCGAGGTCCGGGCCGTCCGCGAGCGGGGCCGCGGCACCGGCGGGACCGCCGCCGGAGCCCGGGGCCGCCCGGCCGGAGCCCGGTTCGTACGTCGCGAGCAGGGTCGCCAGCGGCACGCCCCGGTGCAGGGGGACTCCGCCGCCGCGCACCGCCCGCAGCCCCTCGGCCCGGACGACTCGGCAGGCGGCGCCGAGCAGTGCGGTCCTGCCGATGCCCGGCGGCCCGGTGAACAGGAGCAGTCCGCCGTCACCCCGGGCGGCGGACCGGGCGGCACGGCGGACGGTGTCCAGCTCCGCCTCCCGCCCCAGCAGATCGTCACCCACCCGTTCCCCCGCCGATCACGTACCGCCTGGTCGTGAGACCGCCGCCGCACGGGCGGATGACACACGACCGACAATTGAAGAAACAAACCGTTAGCGTTGCCTATTATCAGCGTCTCGGACGGAAAAGGAAGAGCGACCGTCGACCGGGACCGCCCGGGGGCCGCGCACCGGCCCCGGCGCCCCGCGGCCGGACGGGCGGACGGACGGCTGAAGTGCCGTGCCCGCGGCGCCGGTTGACCGTCCGGCGCCCCATCCCGCGGCACCGGACCACCGACCGGCCGCCCCCGGCGAGCCCTCGTACGACCGCACCGCGGAAGCACCGGGGCGCGAATATCCGCCGGATGGCGGAGGCGCCGGGCCGCCCCCGCCAGCAGGATCTGCACAGCGAACCGGCGAGACGCCGACTCACCGGCTCGCGCGGCAGCACCGCCCGGCAGGGGCCCGACCCCTTCCCGGGCCTCGCCGCGCCTCCGCTCTTCGACGCACCCGGCAGGGCGAGGACCCGCCCCGCCCGGGACGGCCGACGGGACGGCCGCGGTCACGAGTACAGGCAGGCGCACGAGCGGTCGCGGGACGGGACCGCCCCCGCAGGCGGCCCGCGACCTCACCGACCGGACCCGACCGGACTCGGCCTCACCCGACGCAGCCGCACGCATCCGAAGAGCGCGTATCCGCACACGCAGGTACCTGCGCTCCATCTGTCGATCACTTCACCCGAGCCGAATTCGTGAGCTCTTTCACGGACCTCAAGGAGAGCCATGCGCAGTAGTTCCGCACGACTGCTGGCCACCGCCGTCGTCACCTCACTCACCTCACTCGCGCTCGTCGCCGCGCCCGCGGCCACGGCCGCGCCCCCCGCCGCCCCGGCGGTCGCCGCCAAGGCGGCGGCGAAGGACAAGGACCCCTTCTACCGCTACGACGGCAGCAAGCCCCTCTCCGCGTACGCCCCCGGCGACGTACTGAAGACGCGGACGCTGACCTACCACTTCGCCGGCATCCCCACCCCGGTGAAGGCGGTCCAGCTGCTCTACCGCACCACCGACGCGAAGGGCCGTCCGGCCGCCAACGTGACCTCGGTCGTGCGCAGCATCAAGGGCGACAGCGGCAAGGCGCTGTCGTACCAGTCCTTCTACGACTCCCTCGACCCGGAGCACGCGCCGTCCCGCGCCATCGCCGGGGACGTCAGCCTCGGCGGCAGCATCGCCACCATCGAATCCCTGCTCCTGACACCGGCCCTGCTCCAGGGCTACAACCTCGTCATCCCGGACACCGAGGGGCAGGAGGCCCACTTCGCGGCCGGGCCGGAGTACGGGACCAACACGCTGGACTCGATCCGGGCCGCCACCCGCTCCCCGGAGACCGGCATGGGCTCCGGCACCCGCTTCGGCCTGGCCGGATACTCGGGCGGCGCCATCGCGACCAACTGGGCCGCCGCGCTCGCCCCCGCGTACGCACCCGAGGTCGACAAGAAGCTGGTGGGCTTCACCGAGGGCGGCATCCTCGCGAACCCGGCGCACAACCTCAAGTACGTCGGAGGCAGCCTCAGCTGGGGCGGCATCATCCCGATGGCGGTCCTCGGCATCGCCCGCTCCTACGAGATCGACCTCAAGCCGTACCTGAACGACTACGGCGTCAAGCTCGTCGCCAAGCTGGAGCGCGCCTCGATCATCAATGTCTTCGCCCAGTACCCCGGCCTGAGCTGGAAGAAGATCGCGAAGCCCGAGTACGCCGACCCCAACTCGGTGCCGGAGTACGTCACCGCGGTGAACAAGGTCAACCTCGGCTCCGCCGCCACCCCGACGGTTCCCGGGTACATCGTGCAGGGCAACGCCGGGATCGGGGAGGGGACCTTCAGCAACCACCCGGGCATCGGCAGGGGCGACGGCGTCATGGTGACCGGCGACGTGCAGGCGCTGGCCCGGCAGTACTGCGACACCGGCAACACCGCGATCACGTACAAGCAGCACAATTTCCTCGGCCACTTCGGTGCGGCCGTCCCGTGGATGCCCACCGGACTGGCCTGGCTGAACGACCGCTTCGAGGGCAAGCCCGCCCCCTCCGACTGCGACCGGATCCCCGAGGGCAACTCCCTGGAACCGCAGAAGCCGGCACCGCGCTCCTGACCGCTGTCGGGTCACGTGCGGCACGGGCGCGGTCGGGTCCCGTGCGGCACGGGCGCGGTCGGGTCCCGTGCGGCACGCGCAGGGGGCGGAGCCTTCCCGGCCCCGCCCCCTGCGCGCACCCGGGTTGCACCGCAGCCGCCGCCGTGCCCCGCTCGGCGTGCCGCACTTCTCTTCCGGCCCGGGCGATGACTCTTGTCGTGATGGCCGGTCTCTCTTCCCGAGACCCCATCGACGGAACCCCTCGACGGACTCCGCCGACGGACCCCGTCGACAGACCCCATCGCCAGACCCCATCGGCCGCACCGAGGAGAGCACCATGACCGCCACCTACACCTTCGACGTCTTCTCCAGTCTCGACGGCTTCGGCGCCGCCGGGGGCGACTGGACCGGCTACTGGGGCAAGCAGGGCCCCGAACTCCTCGACCACCGGCTCGACTTGTACGCCGAGGAGCAGCGGATGGTCTTCGGGGCGCGCACCTACCGGGCGTTCGCCGAGATGCTGGCGTCGAGCACCGAGGACTCCGATGTACGCGACCCCTGGGTCACGCGGATGCGGAACATGCCGGCCACCGTGGTGTCGACCACCCTGGAAGGACCCCTGGACTGGCCGGACGCGCAGCTGGTGAGCGGCGACGCCGTCGAGGTCGTGGCCCGGCTGAAGGAGGAGTCCGCGGTGCCGCTGCGCTCGCACGGGAGCCTGTCGATGAACCGGGCGCTGATGGCCGCCGGGCTGGTCGACCGCGTCCAGGTCACGGTCTTCCCCGCGATCACCGGCCGGACCGGACTCGACCCGATCTTCCGGGGCGCGGACGACTTCGACCTCGAACTGCTCGACCACCGCACCCTCGACGGCCGCGTCCAGGAGCTGGTCTACCGGCCGACCCTGCACACCTGAGCCGCTCCACGCGCGCCCCGCCTAGCAGGTCCCCCGCTCCCGGCGCAATCGCCTGGCGTACGGAATCGGGGCGCGCGACCCCCGGGGAATGCTCATCCGGCGACTAGGAAGTGGCGTTACCGCCGGATACCTTCCTCCGAGACCACCAGTGTGTTCCAGTTCACTCACCCCGGGGGACCCATGCCCAGGAAGTCCGTACGGCTGCTGGCCTGCGCCGTCGTCACCGCCCTCGCCGCGGGCATCGCCCCCGCCGCCACGGCGGAGGCGGCGCCCGAAGCCGCCGCCGCGGCCACGGCGAAGGACCCCTTCTACCGCTACGACGGCAGCAAGCCGCTCTCCTCGTACCGGCCCGGAGACGTCCTGAAGAAGCGGACGCTGACCTATCACGTGGTGGGCATCCCCACGCCGGTCAAGGCGATCCAGCTGCTCTACCGCTCGACCGACGCGCTCGGCCGCCCCGCCGCCAATGTCACCACCGTGGTGCGCAGCATCAAGGGCGACTCCACCAAGGCGGTCTCGTACCAGTCCTTCTACGACTCCCTCAACCCGGAGGACGCGCCGTCCCGGGCCATCGCGGGCGATGTCCGGCTCGGCGGGCTCATCGCCAACGCCGAGACCGTCTTCCTGGCGCCGCTGCTGCTCCAGGGCTACAACGTGATCATCCCGGACACCGAGGGGCAGCGGGCCGACTTCGCCGCCGGACCGGAGTACGGGGCCAACACCCTGGACTCGATCCGCGCCTCGACCCGCGCGGAGGCCGGGGCCGGGATGGACGCCGCGACCCGGGTCGGCCTGATCGGCTACTCCGGCGGCGCCATCGCCACCAACTGGGCGGCGGCGCGGGCCCCCGAGTACGCGCCGGACGTCAACAAGCGCCTGGTGGGCTTCACCGAGGGCGGACTGCTGGTCGCCCCGGCGCACAACCTGAAGTACGTGAACGGCTCCCTGGTCTGGTCCGGGGTCATCCCGATGGCGATCATCGGCATCGCCCGCTCGTACGACATCGACCTCAAGAAGTACCTGAGCCCCTACGGCGTCGGGGTCTACGAGAAGCTGGAGGACGGCAGCCTCCTCGACGCCCTGGGCCACTACCCGGGGCTGACCTGGAAGAAGCTGGCGAAGCCGGAGTACGCCGACCCGAACTCGGTGCCGGAGTTCGTCACGGCGGTGAACAAGGTCAACCTCGGCTCGGCCGCCACCCCGACCGTCCCCGGGCACATCGCGCAGGGCGTCGGCGGCGTCACCGAGGGGACCTTCGGCAACCCCGAGGGCATCGGCCGGGGCGACGGGGTCATGGTCGCCGGGGACGTGCGGGCCCTCGCCCGGCAGTACTGCGCCACCGGCAACGACTCCATCCGCTACCAGCAGTACGACCTGCTCAGCCATCTCCCGAGCGCCGCGGTCTGGGCGCCGGGCGCGCTCGGCTGGCTCAACGACCGGTTCGCGGGCAAGAAGGCACCCTCCGACTGCGGCCGCATCCCCGCGGGCAACTCCCTGGAGCCGGAGCGGCCCACCTCCGGGTCGTGACGACCGGGCTGCGGAGCCCGGCCCCGTGACCGCCGGGTCCTGACCGGGTGAGGAAGGCCGGGCCCCGCGAACTGCCGGGGCCCGGCCTCGGTGCTCTCCCGGGCGCGGCGACCCTCAGGAGGTCGCCACCGCGAAGACGTGCAGGTCACCGCCCTGGGTCGACTCCGGCAGCGTCACGCTCACCAGGTGCGCGCCCGGGCGCAGCGGGATCGGGGCGGTGGCGAAGACATAGGTGTCCACCGGCTCGGTGGTGCCGCCCTCGACCGTCCGGTACGGGGTGTGCACCGCCTTCACATTCCCGTACGAGGGCTCCTCGCTGCCGCCGCCGAGGGTCCAGTCGCTGAAGCCGAACTCGGCCTTCTCGGTGCTGCCGTCCGCGTAGGTGAGGGTGAGGCTTCCGCTGCTCGGGCCGGAGGCGGCGCTGCCGAGCAGCCCGAGCCGGGTGGCACCGGCGGATCCGGCCGAGAGGTCCAACACCTGGTCACCGCCGCCCACTTGGACGTTGTCCGGCGAACCGGCTTTCACCCGAGGCCAGTTGAAGTCGAAGCCCCCGGCCGTGACCTTCCCGCCGGGCACCGCGCCCGCCTCGGCGAGGGCCTTGGCCGAGTAACTCCAGCCTCCGCCGTCGAAGTTGCCGGTGGGCTCGGTGTCGTCGGCGGAGATGCCGGTGTTGTTGACCAGCCAGCTGAGGGTGCCGCGCTGACCGACCGTCACCGAGAGCCAGGCCTTCGGGACGGTGCCGCCCTGCGCCGAGGACACCGTCAACGGCACCCTGTAGAGCCCAGGTTGAGTGCCCGCCGCCGCGGTGACCGAAAGCTTCGCGTCGGCACTCCCCCGCTTCGGCACGGTCAGGGCACCCCGGCTCGGGGACACCCGGATCCCCTCCGGCGGCTTCGCGGACCAGCGGACCGGGACCCGCCGGTCGCGCAGCGTGGAGACCTCCAGGGCGGCCCGTACCGAGGTGCCGGGCTCGGCCTTGACCTGGTCGGGCACAGTCCCGGCGAAGAACGGCGACTCCCCGGTACGGAAGGAGGGCGGCGCGTCCTGCGGGTCGCTGCCCCAGGAGGTGTCGGGGCTGCCGCCGAGGGTGTAGTCCAGGGTGCCGCCGCGCTCCACGAAGGAGGCCGGGACCCAAGGCCGGTCGGAGGAACGGCCGTTGACCTCGACGCCGTGGATGTAGATGTTCTCCCGGGAGGCCCCCGGAGCCCGGACGGTGATCTTCTTGCCGCCTCCGGTGTGCACGACCGCCCGCGGGAACACGGGGCTGGAGAGCACCAGGTCGGCGCGGCTGGGGACCTGCGGGTACATCCCGAGCGCCGAGAAGACGTACCAGGCGGACATGGTGCCCGCGTCGTCGTTGCCGGGGATGCCGCCCGGGCCGGTGGTCCACAGCTGGTCCAGCTCCGCGCGGACGGTCTCCTGGGTCTTGTAGGGGGCGCCCAAGTAGTCGTAGAGATAAGGGGCGTTGATATCGGGTTCATTGGTGGGGTCGTAGCGCGTGGGGTCCTCGGCGGAGAAGTCGAAGGCCCCGTCCGGGGTGCGGAAGAAGGCGTCGAGGCGTTCGACGGCGCGCTGCCTGCCGCCCATGGCCTGCGCGAGACCGGCGACATCCGAGTAGACCATCCAGGAGTAGCGCGCGCTGGTGCCCTCCACGAAGCCCTGCTCGGTGGCCGGGTCGAAGGACGCGCCCGCCCAGGAGCCGTCCGCCTTGCGGTCGCGCATATAGCCACCCTCGGGGGTGGCGTGCGGGTCGAAGACCTTGGTCCAGTTCCCGGCCCGCTTCAGGAAGGTCCGCCGGGTGGCGAAGTCACCGGTCTCTCCTGCGAGTTCGGCGAGGGCGAAGTCCGCGGCGCTGTCCTCCAGGGTCTCGGCCGCGCCGCCCCAGCAGTGGCAGTCGTCGGCGGGGACGTAGCCGTTCGCCAAGTACTTGTCCAGGGACGGGCGTTGACCGACGCACTCGACATTGCAGCCCGCGTCGCTGGAGTCGTTGGCGGTGGGCACCGTGGCCTCGTGCACCAGCGAGGAGAGGGCGCCCTTCACATCGAAGTCCCGCGCGCCGAAGGCGTACATCCCGGCGAGCGCGGGCGCCGAGGGATCCCCGCTCATCACGCTGGTCTTGCCGTGCTGCAGCAGCCAGCGGTCCCACTCGCCGCCGCGCTGCCGGGCGTAGTGGAAGAGCGACTGCGCATAGTCGCTCGCGGCCTTCGGCTGGAGCAGCGCGAGCAACTGCACCTGGCTGCGGTACTGGTCCCAGCCGGAGAAGGTGCCGTACTGGGCGTGCTGACCCTTCGTCAGGCGGTGGGTGCGGCCGTCGGCGCCCCGGTACCGGCCGCCCGCGTCGCTGGTGAGGGTCGGCTCCAGCATCGCGTGGTAGAGCGCGGTGTAGAAGGTGGTGCGCTGCTCGCGGGTGCCGCCGCCGACCTGGACCCGGCCGAGGGCCCGCCGCCACTGCTCCCGGGCGGCCGACCGCACCGCACCGAAGCTCCGCGAACTCGGGTTCTCCGCACGGAGGTTGGCCTCGGCACCCGCCGCGCTGACGTAGGAGATCGCGACCCGGGCCCGTACCTGCCGGGTGCCTTCCGGGAAGGTGACGTACGCGCCCGAGCCCTTGCCCGCGACCGGCTTGCCGTTCTCGTCGAAGCCGGTGCCGCCGCGCGCCGCGTCGGTGCCGGGGCGCAGCTTCTCGTCCTGCCAGGTACCGGAGGCGGCGAAGGGCCGGTCGAAGCGGACGGTGAAGTGCAGGGTGTAGAGCGCCTTGCGGTTGTTGGCACTCTGCGGCCCGCAGAAGTTGCCCGCGTCCACGGAGCCGGTCACGGTACGGCGCCCGGCGTCCACCTTCACCTGTGAACCGGTGCTGCCCGTCTCGGAGTTGGAGGTACGGAAGAGCATGCTCGCGGGCTTGTCCCCGGGGAAGCCGAAGCGTCCCGAGCCGGTACGGGCGGTGGTGGTCAGCTCCGCGCTCGCCCCGCTGTCCAGGCCCACCTTGTAGTACCCGGCGGCCGCCTTCTCGTTCCGGTGCGAGAAGGTGCTCGCGTAGACCTCGTCCTTGGTGTCCGCGCTCGGCGAGGAGGTCACCTCCCCCACGTGCGGCATGATCGGGATGTCCCCATTGGCCCCCGAACACCCCACCCCGCTCAGGTGCGTGAGGCTGAAGCCGCGGATCCGCGTCGCGTCGTACTGGTACCCGCCGGGCGCGGGCGTCGCCACCTGACTCCCCTTCGAGTTCTGCGGACTCCAGGCCAGCATCCCGAAGGGGACCACGGCACCGGGGTAGGTGTTGCCGAGGTTCGCGCTGCCGATCAGGGGGTCCACGTACGGGACGGGGTCGGCGGTCAGCTTCTCGGCCGCCGGGGCCGAGGGGGTCGCCGCGGTGGCCGCCGGGGCGGTGAGTCCGGCGGCTGCGAGGGCGGTGACTGCCGCCGCCAGGGCGGTGAGGGCCAGGCGCCGGCGGGGGCGGCCGGGCGGGGCGGGGGACGTGTCCGGCCTGGTGGATCTGTACGACACCATTGCTGCCCTTCCTGCGTACGGGTGGGGGGCGGGGCGGTGAACTGTCCGACCGTTGCGCGCACTCGACCAGACAACGTTGTCAGAATCTGCCGGTAGATGCTTCTGGGCGCGGGCGGGGCTGTCAAGGGTTTGGACGGGGGTCCGCCCGACGCCGGGGCCGCCCGACGCCGGGGCCGCCCGCCCACAGCGCCGGGCGGCCCCCGCCACCTGCCTCCCGAGCTCAGCCCGTGGCGGCCGCCGTTGCCCGGTGGAGGGTGTCGACGATGCGGTCGATCTGGGCCGCGTTCACGATCAGCGGTGGGGCGACGGCGAGGACCGGGCCCTCGCTGCGGACGATCACCCCGGCGCGCAGACAGCCCAGCATCACCTGGGTGGCGCGGTCGAAGGTGTCGAACTCGATGCCCGCGAAGAGGCCGACGCCGCGGACGTCGCTGACGCCCTCCAGGTCCTTGAGGCGGTCGGCGAGGCCGCCGCAGAGGCGTTCGCCCATGGCGGCGGCGTGCTCGATCAGGCCCTCCTCCTCGATGGTCTCCAGGACGGCCAGCGAGACCGCCGCGCCCAGGGCGTGACCGCTGGTGGTGTGGCCGTGCCGCAGGCCGCCGAGCATCGGGTCGGCGGCGAAGGCCTCGGCGATCTCCGCGGTGGTCGTGACGGCGGCGAAGGGCACGTATCCGGCGGCGAGTCCCTTGCCCAGGGTGAGCAGGTCGGGGCGGATGCCCTCGCGGCGGTGCGCGAACCACTCGCCGGTGCGGCCGAAGCCGGTGGTCACCTCGTCGACGACGAGCAGGACCCCGTGCCGGTCGCAGATCTCCCGGACGGCGCGCAGATACCCGGCGGGCAGCGGGCGGATGCCGCCGACGCCGAGGACCGGCTCCACGAAGAAGGCGGCGACGTTCTCCGCGCCCTGAGCGAGGATCGCCTCCTCCAGGGCCTCCGCGCCCGGCCGGACATCGCCCTGGTCGCGCACGGTCGAGCCGGGGGTGGGCACCCGTACGAAGCCCTCGGGCAGCGGGCCGCAGCCCGTCCAGGCGAGCGGGGAGCCGGACATCGCGGCGGCGGCGAGGGTGGTGCCGTGGTAGCTGTCGGCGAGCGAGAGCACCGTGGTGCGCTGCGGCTGACCGCGCAGCGCGTGGTACATCCGCACGATGCGGATGGCCGCCTCGGTGGCCTCCGAACCGGAGTTGCAGAACAGGGTGCGCACGCCCGGCTCGCCGAGCAGTTCGGCCAGCCGGGCCGCGAGCCGCACCGCGGGCTCGTTGGACGAGCCGAGCAGGGCGTACGTCATGAGCTTGCCGGCCTGCTCGGTCAGGGCGGCGACCACCCGCGGGTGGCGGTAGCCGAGCGTGGCGTTGAACTGGCCGCTGCGCCCGTCCAGATAGGTGTTGCCGTGCGAGTCGGTGACCTCGACCCCGCTGCCCTCGACCAGCATCAGCTGGTCGCCGATGCCGTACGGGGTCCAGGGGTGCAGCAGGTGGCGGCGGTCGAGCTCGGCCAGTTCCTCTCCGGCGGGGCGCGGCGCGGTGGTTCCGGGCGGGGTGTCGGTCATCGGCGGACTCCAGACGGGAAGCGGTCGGGGCGGGTGGCGGCGGGGGCTACCAGCGCACGGCGGCAGCGGCGGCGAAGTCACCGGCGTGCGCGAAGCCGGAGAGCACGACGAGGTCGCCCTTGCGGACGCTCCCCTCGTCGCGGGCGTGGGTCAGCGTCACCGGGATGCCCGCGCCGAAGAGGTTGCCGTAGCGGTCGAAGGTGTCGGGGTGGCGTTCCGGCTTGAGGCCCAGCTCCTGGTGCCAGTTGCTGAGGAACATCCGGTTCGGCTGGTTGGTGACGAGGAGGTCGATGTCGGTGGTGGGGGTGCCGAGGCGCTCGCACAGCTCCCTGGTCACCTGCGGGACGAGCTGGTTGCCCCGCGCGACGATCTGCTTGACCTTGCTGTCGGTGAAGCCGATGTCGATCTCGCCCTCGCCGGGCTCCCAGTACTTGCGGGTGTCCGCGGACAGGCTCATGTCGTTGGCGTACTCGACCCCGTGGTGGGTCACCACGTCCAGGATGGGCGACTCGTCGCCCGCCTTGAGGTAGCCGACGCCGCAGCCGTCGCCGGGGACCGGGGCGTGCTTGCGGCCGCGGACGCCCGGCCGGGCGAAGACCTGGCCGGCCATGTTCTGCACACAGCAGATCAGGGCGGTGCGGGCCTGGCCCGAGGCGATGAGGGCGCGGCCGATCTTCATCAGGTGGACGAAGGCGGCGCAGCCGCTGTTGTGCACGTCGATGATCCACTCGGGCACCGGGTCGAGCCCGAGCCGGGCCGCGATGTCGGCGCCCGCCCCGGTGAACGCCCGGTCCGGCAGGGCGACATTGGTGAGCAGCACGTCCAGCGGCCCGTCGCCCCGCGCGCGGCGGCGCTCCAGGAGCCCTTGGGCCGCCGCCACCGCCATGTCGGTGGCGCTCTCCTCGGGGGCGGCGTGCCGCCGGGCGAGCGGCGGTCCGAACATCGCGCCCTCGGAGTCCGGCGCGGTCCCGCCCGTGTAGAACTCGGTGCCGACGCTGCGCTCGGGCAGGTAGCTGTCCACGTCGACCAGGCTGACCGGGATCATGCGGCGGCCTCCGGACCGGGGGCGATCGCGACGGGAAGGCCCCGGCTGCTGCGGTACTCCAGGATGCGCTTGAGGTTCTCCAGCTCGATGCGGTGGCCTGCGTAGAAGAGGGGCCACAGGTCGCCGACCCAGATCCGCTCCGGGTCCGGGGACAGCTCGGGGTAGGGGTTCTTGTCGTAGTTGGGGTGGTGGCAGTTGGTCCACAGGACCACCGAGCCCGGCTTGCCGAGCACCTGCTCGGCGGGGACGATCCGGAACAGGTAGATCATCCAGAGTTCCTCGCCCTGGTCCCAGGCGCAGTGGTAGTCCAGCGTCAGCGCCTCGCGGTTGGGCTTGAGCCGCATGTAGATCCTGGTGTTCTCGGCCAGGGTGTCCCAGCCGACGAAGAGGCCCGGCTCACCCGCGGGTTCGAAGGCGCGGGTGCTGACGGAGTACTCGTCCAGGCTGTTGATGTCCGAAAGGTAGTCGAAGACGTCCTCGGGCGGGCAGTCGATGTACTGCTGGATGGTGCAGTAGTCCCCGTACACCTCCTCGTGCGGGTACGCGGTGCGGGTCATCCCGGTGGCCTGCGCGAGGATGTCCGGCACGCTGTTCGTCTCGCACCGGACGAGCCCGGGGATGTCAGCCAACTGGTGTGACGCGGTCGTCATCATGTGCTCCTGAAGGGGTGGCGCGGTCGTCGATCAGCTTGAGGAACGGCAGGAACGGCGGCAGTTCGTCGGGGTCGGCCTCGACGCAGACCAGGGCGGGGCCGGTGCGCTCGTTCGCGGCGAGCAGGGCGCGGCGCAGTTCCTCGGCCGTGGTCGCGGTGGCGGTGCGCAGCGAGGGGAACATCGCGCCCGCTCCGGCCGCGAGGTCGGCGGGCCGGAAGGTGTTGTACGAGTAGTCGGCCTCGTAGAGCAGTTGCTCCCGGGTCACGCACATCGCGTGCGCGTTGTTGTTGAACACCACGAAGGTGACGGGCAGTTGGTGTTCGACGGCGGTGTGCAGCTCCATGCCGTGCGCGTAGAAGCCGCCGTCGCCGGAGAGCACGTAGGCGCGCCTTCCGGTGCCGAAGGCGGCGCCGATCCCGGCGCCGAAGCTGTGCCCCATGCCGCCCATGCCGAGGGCGAGGACGAACTGGCCCTCGGGCGGCACGCTCAGGTGGTGGATCACCGCCGAGCTGGCGTTCCCGGCGTCGGAGACCACGGTGGCGCCGTCCGGGAGCGCGGACTCGATGGCCCGCACCGCGTCGTCGAGGCGCACCCCGGGGGAGTCGGGGCGCGGCGCCACCAGGTACTCCGGTCCGCCGGGCGGCGGCGTCCCGGCCCCGCGGGCGGGCAGCGCAGCCAAGGCCTCGGCGGCGGCGCGCAGTTCGGTGCGCAGGTCGCCGTCGACATGGACCACCGGTGCGTCCGCGCGGGGCGGCCCGGTGTAGGGGGGTTCGGGGTCGAAGCAGACCAGGGGGGTGGCGTCGAGGGCCGCTTCGAGTCCGGCCCGCGCCATCACCGGCAGCCGGGTGCCCACCAGGACGCACAGGCTCGCCCGCTCCAACTGCCGCCGCACCGTGGGGTGTCCGATGGTTCCGGCGACGCCCGCGTACCGGGGGTCGCCGTTGTCGAAGGCGTCCTTGGCCTCCGGGGTCACGGCCACCGAGGCCCCGAGGAGCCGGGCCAGTTCGGCGAGTTCGGCCCGGGCGCCGCCGCGGCCGACGCCGTCCCCGGCGATCACCAGGACCTCGGCGCCGCTCGCGGCGGCGCCGGTGAGCATCCGCGCCGCGGCCGCCCGGTTGCCCGCCGCCGCGGCCGGTCCGTCCGGCTCGGCCAACAGCTGGTCGAGGGGCGGCAGTTGCTCGACGGTGGCCTGCTGCACGTCCTTGGGCAGCAGCAGTACGGCCGGTCCCCGGCAGGGGCCGCGGGTCGCGGCGACGGCCTCGGCGAGCAGCTTGCCGATGTCCGCCGGGTCGTCGACCCGGGCGCAGAAGCGGCTGAGGGGGGTGAAGAGGTCGACCGCGTCGAAGGTGCCGGCGAGGCCGCTGGAGTCCTGGAAGGCGCCGCGGCCCTCCAGGGAGCGGGGCGGCTGGCCGACGAGGGCGAGGGTGGGGATGCGCGCGGCGTACGCCTCCGCGAGGCCCGGGACCAGGTTCATCGCGCCGGCGCCCGAGGTGGCCATGGCCACGCCGAGCCGGCCGGAGGTGCGGTGGTAGCCCTCGGCCATGGTGGCGGCGGAGAACTCGTGTTTGGCGACGACCGCCGTGACGCGCCCGCCGGAGAGGTGGGCGGCGTCGTAGAGATCCTCGATGTTCGCGCCGCCCACTCCGAAGACGTGGTCGGTTCCCTGGGCGGCCAGGGAGGAGATGACGTAATCGGCGACGCGTGGGGGACCTTTTCGCATGACGTCTCCCTTGAGGCTCCGGAGACCGGGCCCGTAAACGTACTGTGCTATTCCTTCCGGTGTTTCTCGGAAAGAGCCGGACATCGCGCCGGAGCGCCGCGGAAGACAGCGGGAAGCAGTCCTCGGCGGCGGGCCCGGCGGTGCCCAACCTAGCCCGGGAGAGGGGCGCCCAAATGGTCCGGGGCGACCGGTCTGCAAGTTTCACTAGTGTTCCCCGCGGCCCCGCTCCACCGGGAACCGGCGCCCGGCAGCGGGCCCCGTCGAGGGCTTCCGGCCGGTCACGGGCGGCCGGAGGCAGGGGCAGCGGCACGGCGGCGGGCAGCGCCGCGGCGCGCGCTCCCCGTGCGGGGCACCCGGCCGCCGGTCACGAACTGTTCCCTTTCCCGTACGCATCGGCACGGTTATCCCGATTCCCCCGACATCCGCCGGGCCGATTCCCCGGACACCCGCCGGGCCGATTCCCCTGAAACCGGCGGGCCCTATTCCCGAGCCGTCTGCCGAAGGGCGGCCCTTCCCCGTCCGGTGAATGGAGAAGGGCCGCCCTTCCTCATTCTCCGGACGCGGCCGAGGAATTCACGGACGCACCGAAGCCGCCTTGCTCCCGCCCCGGACGCACCACCGGGGAAAAACGTACGGGCCATGCGTGACCGTCGTCCGCACTTCCCGCCCCCCCGCATTCCGTGGCGGGGCGCGAGCGGTGCGGGGATGCGCGGGGTGCGCCGGGGTGCGCCGGGATGCGCGGGAGCCGGGTCCGCCCGGAGGCCGCGGGCACCGCGGCCCCGGGACGGATACGGGGACGGCCGCGGCCGGACTACTCCCCCGCGTCCAGGAGGAGTTCGGCGAGCCCCTGCCGGGTGGCCGCGAGGATCACCCGGTCCTGGGGGCGCAGTACGTACCCGGCGGGCGGGTCCCACAGCAGCCGGGGCTCGCGGGCGGTGCCGTGCGGGGTCTCGGTGCGGGACGGGGCCTCCTCGGCCTCGGTGTCCAGGGCGAGGACCCGCCAGACGCCGGGCCGGAAGACCTGGCCGACGGTGCGCTCGCTGAGCTGGTGGTGCGCACCGGCCTGGAGGTCGGCGAAGAGCAGTACGCGGCGCTCCACCGGCATGGCGCCCAGGATCTGACGGCCCATCATGGCGCTGGCGAAGGCGGGCGCGGCCAGGGTGGTCACGCTGCGGCTGCGGGTCAGGCCCTCGGGGTGGGCGGCGCGCAGGGTGCGGTAGACGGCGGTGGCGAAGCGGTCGTCGTACAGGCGCAGGGCGACCTTGAGGTCGGGCTTGACCCCGCGGGCGTAGAGGACGGCTTCGAGGTTGGTGGTGTCGGAGCTGGTCAGGGCGAGCAGGGCGGCGGCGCGGTGCACCTTCGCCGCCTCCAGTACGCCCTCCTCGGTGACGTCGCCGAGCACGGTGGGCACCCGCAGCCTGCGGGCCAGCGGCACCCCGCGCGCCTCGGGGTCCTCCTCCACGCAGACCACCGGGATGTCGAGTTCGCGCAGCCGTTGGAGCACCCGGCTGCCGATCTTGCCGAGGCCGAGCAGCACGACATGGCCGGAGAGTCCGCGCGGCGGGCGGCGCAGCGCGTAGGCGGTGCGGAAGGTGCCGAGCCCCTCCAGGACCGCGGCGACCAGCACCGGCAGCAGGAGCAGTCCGACGAAGCCGGAGAGGAGTTGCAGGATCTGGCGGCTGACCGGTTCGCCGTCCGCGGGGTCGCCGATGGCGAGCAGGTCGAGCAGGGACAAGTAGGCGGCGTGCAGGGGGTGTTCGCCGGTGGTGAGCCAGCCCGCGACGCCGAGGGCGACGACCAGGAGGAGGATCGCGGCGAGCGACCAGTTCAGGCGCCGGGAGAGCAGCGAGGAGATCGGGGCGGCCAGGCTCACCAGGCGCTGCGGGCGGGAGCGGCGGGCGGCCGGGGCGGCGACGGTGTCCAGGACCACGGCGGCCCGCCCGCGCGCCCGGGCCACCGTCTCCTCGTCCGGCAGCAGCAGCGGGCCCTCGGTGCCGCTGCTGTCGGAGCCCTCGCTGCCCGCGGGGTCGCCCGCCGTGGAGGAGAGCAGGGCCAGGGTGCACAGGCCCTGCCCGGCGCTCTCGTCCTGGTCGGCGGGGGTGCGTTCGACGGCGCGCAGCAGCAGCCCGTCCGCCTGGACGATCTTGCGGGTGCCGGCGACGGCGGTGGCCGCGAGCGCCGGGGCGGCGGTGTCGGCGTCGGAGAGCACGGTGGTGGTGGCGTCCAGGGCCTCGGCGTCCAGGCTCGGGTCGCCGAGCACGGCGGCCTGGTCGAGGACCTCCTCCAGATGGCTGCCGAGCTTGCGGTTGTACATGCGGATGACCAGGCGCAGCCGGGGGTTGAGGCGGCGGGCGCGCAGCGCGGTGTGGATGTTCAGCTCGTCGTCCTCGAAGACCAGCGCCAGCGCGCTCGCCTCCTCCACGCCGAGCCGTACCAGGAGGGCGTCGTCCACGGTGGGCGCCACCAGGACCTGCGCCTCGGCACTGGGCACCGGCCGGGCCGCCCCGCGCTGCCCGCCGCCCTGCCGCGGTACGCCCTCACGGCTGCCGGGGCCGCCCTGCGACTCGTGCCCCGAGGCGTCCGCCGGGCCTGAACTCCCCTGTCCCGCCTGGCCGTTCGCCGGTGCGGCGGTGCCGCGGGCCATCGCCGTCGTCATCCGGCCGAGCAGCGCCGCCGCCCGGCCCGCCGCGCCGCCGCCCGCGAATCCGCGTTCGCGCGCGCCCTCGCCGGGCAGCGCGGTGTCGGTGGCGACGACGACGGTGGTCCGTACCCGGTAGACCTCGGCCAGCTCGGTGCCGAGCCGGTGCGCGAGCGCGTCGTCCCCGCAGACGATCATCCCGGGCGCCTCGGGCGGCGGCTGCGGGCGGAAGGCCGTCCGCCCCCACTCGGAGGCCGTCCGGGCACGCTCGGAGGCCGCCCGCCCGCGTTCGGATGCCGTGCGTCCTCGCTCGGAAGCCATGCGTCCTCTCCTGGTACGGGGCCGTACGGGTCCCCTGAACCTACCTTCCGGGAGCGGGAGTTGATCGGCCCCGGCGCACACGCGGGCGGCGAGTCGGCGGCGCCGGCGGCACTCAACCGCCCGTGAGGATCACGAGTCGGCCGGTCGCCCGGGTCATCGCCACATAGCGGTCGACCGCGCCCTCGATGCCCTCGCCGAACTTCTCCGGGTCGACCAGGACGACGAGGTCGAACTCAAGTCCCTTCGCCAGTACGGGAGTCAGCGAGCGCACCCGGTCGCCTCCGCGGAAGCCGGGGTCGCCGATGACGCAGGCGGTGCCCTCGGGGTGCGCGGCGAGCCAGGTGCCGAGGACGGTGTCCCGTTCCGCGAGGGAGCCGCGCACGACGGGGACGCCGCCGCTGCGGATCGAGGTGGGCACATTGGCGTCCGGGAGCACGGCGCGGATGACCGGCTCGGCCTCCGCCATGATCTCCTCCGGGGTGCGGTAGTTGACGCTCAGCGAGGTCAGGCCGATCCGGTCGAAGCCGACCCGGGCCAGGCGTTCCTGCCAGGTCTCGGTGAAGCCGTGCCGGGCCTGGGCGCGGTCCCCGACGATGGTGAAGCTCCGGGAGGGGCAGCGCAGCAGCAGCATCTGCCACTCGGCGTCGGTGAGTTCCTGCGCCTCGTCCACCACGATGTGCGCGAACGGCCCGGCGAGCGGCTCCGGTTCGGCCCCGGGCAGCCCGCTCTCGTCGACCAGGGTGTCCTGGAGGTCCTGCCCGAGCAGCATGGTCACCGCGCCCTCGCCGTCGGCGTCGGCCGCGACCGCGTCGCTGATGACATCGGCCATCCGCGCGCGCTGCGCGGCGAGCGAGGCGCGCTGCCGCCGCCTGCGCACCGGCGCCTCGGGGTCGCCGAGCCGCTGCCGGGCCGCGTCCAGGAGCGGCAGGTCGGACACCGTCCAGGGCGCGCCCTCCGCGCGCCGCAGCCTGCGTACCTCCTCGGGTGCGAGCCAGGGCGCGCACATCCGCAGATAGGCGGGCACCGTCCACAGGTCCCCGACCAGGTCGGCCGGGTCGAGCAGCGGCCAGGCGCGGTGCAGGGCGGTCACCAACTCCCGGTGGTGGGTGAGGAATCGGTGCAGAAGCTCGGTCGGCACCTGCTCGTCATGACGGTCCGTCAGAATGGCGAGCAGTTCCTGCCAGACCTGGTCCTGCGCGTCATTGTGCGGGGTGCCCGCCTCGGCCGCCTCGAAGGCCGCGGCCCAGTCCTCGGGGCCGAGCCGGACCTCGGACCAGGGGGTGGTGACCGTCAGCACCTCGGTGGGCGGCTCCTCGTAGAACCGTACGGCCGTCTCGACGGCCCGCACCATGTCCGCGGCGGACTTCAGCCGGGCCACCTCCGGGTCGGACTCCTCCACCGCCTCGGCCCCCTGGGGCACCAGGTCCCGCAGGGTGCAGGTCCGCACGCCCTCCTCGCCGAGGCTGGGCAGCACATCGGCGACATAGCCCAGGTACGGCTGGTGCGGGCCGACGAAGAGCACTCCGCCGCGGCGGTGGCCGAGGCGGGGGTCGGCGTAGAGGAGATAGGCCGAGCGGTGCAGGGCGACCACGGTCTTGCCGGTGCCGGGGCCGCCGTCCACCACGAGGGCGCCCTGGGAACCGGCCCGGATGATGGCGTCCTGGTCGGCCTGGATGGTGCCGAGCACATCCCGCATCCGGGCCGAACGGTGGCTGCCCAGGCTGGCGATGAAGGCGGACTGGTCGTCGAGCGCGGCATGCCCGGCGAAGCCCTCGGCGGTGAAGACCTCGTCCCAGTAGTCGCTGATCCGGCCGCCGGTCCAGCGGTATCTGCGGCGGCTGGCGAGGCCCATCGGGCGGGCGTGGGTGGCCCCGAAGAAGGGCTCGGCGGCCGGGGAGCGCCAGTCCACCAGGAGCCGCCGGCCCGTGCTGTCCTTCAGGCCGAGCCGCCCCACGTACACCGGCTCGGAGCCGTCCGCCGCGACCATGTGCCCGAGGCACAGGTCGAGGCCGAAGCGGCGCAGCGCGCGCAGCCGTCCGTTGAGCCGGTGGACCTCCACGTCCCGGTCCATCGCCTGCCGCCCCGCGCCCCCGGGCGCCCTGAGCTCGGCGGCGAGCTGCTCGGACAGTTCGCCGATGGACTCCTCCAGGCAGGCCTCGACGGCCGCGAAGTGCTCCTCGTCACGGGCGATCAGCGCCGGATCGGCCTTGGCCGCGAGCCGCTCGGGAAGGTCGAAGGCGCTGGCACGACGGGCACTGGTAGAGGTGGTGGCGGCGCTGGGGCGGGGCGGGGGTTTCACTGGTACAGCTCCGATCTGGGGGCCGCGGGGGCCGGGGGTGTTTCACATGCGGGTGGGGCGGCGGGACTTGGCCGGTCCGCTCGCGGGTGCGGACTTCACGCAAGTGCAGCCATCGCGGCTGTACTTGACCGGTGTGGCGTCGTAAATGGCGCCGTGGCGGGAGGACTTGGCGGGGCATCTCCGGTGCAGTCAGGGCACGGCAGCCAGCTGGGAGCCGGGCCTTCAAGTCCGGCCATGGGATGCGGACTTGACCCGACGGCCGCAAGAGCACGCACCGTAGCGGGACTTGACGAGAGGAAGGTACGGGGCCGCCGCAGCGCGCGCCGGTGATGCCGCCGCACGCCTGGCAGCCCCCGCCCCCTCAAGTCGTCGTCTCCAGAAGCAACTTGGCCGCCACCTCTGCCCCGTCCGTACGGATCGCACCCGCCAGGGCGGCCGCGCGTTCCCCGGTCTCGGGAGCGAGGGCGACCCGGAGACCGGCCGACAGGGAGGCGTAGGTGGGTGTCGGCCCCTCGTGGGCCGCGCCGATGCCGAGGTCGGCGACCCGGCCGGCCCAGTAGGGCTGGTCCGCGGCCTGGGGGACGACGACCTGGGGCGCACCGGCCCGGGTGGCCGCGGTGGTGGTGCCCGCGCCGCCGTGGTGGACGACGGCGGCGACCCGGGGGAAGAGCGCCTGGTGGTTGGCCTCGCCGAGGACGAAGCAGTCCGCCCGGTCCTCGCTCAGGTCCAGGTCCGCCCAGCCGCGCCCGAGCAGCACCCGGCGGCCCTGCGCGCGGACCGCCTCGACGGCCGCCCCGGCGACCTCCGCGGCGGTGCCGAGCGGCATGCTGCCGAAGCCGACGTACACCGGCGGCTCCCCCGCGTCCAGGAAGGCCGTCAGCTCCTCCGGGAGCGGGCGCCGGTCCCGGGTGAGCCAGGCGCCGGTCTGGACGACGTCGAGGTCGGCCGGGAGCAGCCAGGGGTCGAGGACCGGGTCACTGGCCAGCCAGGGCCGCTCGCCGACGACGTAGTCCCGGACGTGCGCCACCGGCGGCAGCCCGAAGGACTCCCGGTTGGTGTTGAGCGCCTCGCCGAAGAGCAGGTCGATGGTCTCGGCGTCCAGCTCCCACAGCGCCTTGTTGCCGGTCACCTCCGGCGGGAGGGGCCGCCCCGGATAGGCCAGCGGCGGATGGTGCGGCGAGGGCAGGGTGAGCTGCTGGAAGGTCACCGAGACCGTGGGGACGCCCAGCTTCTCGGCCACCGAGAGCGCCCCGGCCGCGGCGGGCATCATGCCGGTCGCCATCAGCACGTCGGCGCCCTCGGCGGCCTCGGTGACCGCCTCGAACTGCCCGGCGATCAGCGCGGCCGCCCGCTCGGGCAGCCCGGCGGGCCCCGGTTTCGCCACGGTCAGCGCCCGCGCCGAGGGCCCGACCGGCACCAGCGGGGCGCCCGCCTCGGCCAGCCGCGCGGCGAAGACCTCGTCCGGCGGCGCGCACACCCGCACCTCCGCGCCCCGCTCCCGCAGCCGCGCCGCGAGCGCCACCAGTGGCTCCACATCTCCGCGCGACCCATAGGTCGACAGCACCACACGCACTTCGCACTCCCGTTTCCGCAGGTCCTGGCTTCGGCCGGCAATTCTGCGGGACACTGGGGGCCTTGCCGCAAGCCCCCCAGTGCGCTATACGTTGAGAGTGGCAAGGAGTGGGTCTCCTCCTTTCGCCGCCCTTTCTCCCCCCTCCCCGCCTGGGCTCCGGCTTGCCCTCGGCTCACCCCGGACTTCCTCCCGGCTTGCCCTCGGCTTGCACTCGACTTGCTCTGTGCGACCCGGGGGCAGCCGACCCGCCGAACCCCCGCTCAGGCCGCCCGTACCGCCGCCAACTGCTCGGCGAACGGGACCACTGGGAAGCCCTGCACGGCCTCCGCGCCGGTTTCCCGCTCCGGAGCGGTGCCGCCGGAGGCCGCCGTGCTCGGCGCCGACTCCCGTACCAGCAGGGCGAGTTCGCGGCCCGCCCGGTCGATGCGCTCCGCCAGGCCGTCGGCGCCCCAGTCCTGCGAGGCCGCGTAGACGCCGGTCGGCGCCACCACGGCCCGCAGGTGGGCGAAGAGCGGCCGCAGGGCGTGCTCGACCACAAGGGAGTGGCGCGGGGTGCCGCCGGTGGCGCCGATGAGCACCGGCTTGCCGGTGAGCGCGTCCGGGTCGAGCACGTCGAAGAAGGACTTGAACAGCCCGCTGTACGAGGCCGAGAAGACCGGGGTCACCGCGATGATCCCGTCGGCCGAGGCCACCTTGCCGAGCGCCGCGCCCAGTTCGGGCCCGGGGAAGCCGGTGAGCAGGTGGTGTGCGAGCGGCACGGCGAGGTCGCGCAGTTCGACGGCCTCCACCTCGACGGGGGCGGTGCCGTCCGGCCCGGTCCCCGCCGCGCGGCGCACCGCCTCGGCGAGCCGGTCGCCGAGCAGCCGGGTCGAGGAGGGCGAGCCGAGCCCGCCCGAGACCACGACAATCCTGGTCATGTGTTCTCCACCTCCGACTTCACGTTCCCGTCCGCGGACGCCTCCGCGCCCCCGGACGCCTGCCCGCTCCCGGACGTCTCCGGCTCCCCGGCCGCCCGCTCCGCACGCGCCCGCAGCAGCGAGGCGTGGGTCGGCGCCTCCGGCACCCCGGCGGGCCGGTCCTTGGCGAACTCCTTGCGCAGGACGGGGACGACCTCCTCGCCGAGCAGGTCGATCTGCTCCAGGACGGTCTTCAGGGGCAGCCCCGCGTGGTCCACCAGGAACAGCTGCCGCTGGTAGTCGCCCGCGTAGTCGCGGAAGGAGAGCGTCTTCTCGATGACCTGCTCCGGCGAACCGACCGTGAGCGGGGTCTGCGCCGAGAAGTCCTCCAGGGAGGGGCCGCCGCCGTAGACCGGTGCCCGGTCGAAGTAGGGCCTGAACTCCCGTACCGCTTCCTGGGAGTTGCGGCGCATGAAGACCTGGCCGCCCAGTCCGACGACGGCCTGCTCGGGGGTGCCGTGCCCGTAGTGGGCATAGCGCTCCCGGTAGAGCCGGACCATCTGGGCGGTGTGCTCCTTGGGCCAGAAGATGTTGTTGTGGAAGAAGCCGTCGCCGTAGTACGCGGCCTGCTCCGCGATCTCCGGCGAGCGGATCGAGCCGTGCCAGACGAAGGGCGGCACCCCGTCCAGCGGGCGCGGCGTCGCGGTGAACGACTGGAGCGGCGTACGGAACTTGCCCTCCCAGGTGACCACGTCCTCGCGCCACAGCCGGTGCAGCAGGGCGTAGTTCTCCACCGCCAGGTGGATCCCGTCGCGGATGTCCTTGCCGAACCAGGGGTAGACCGGGCCGGTGTTGCCGCGGCCCATCATCACGTCGACGCGCCCCTCGGCGAGGTGCTGGAGCATCGCGAAGTCCTCGGCGATCTTCACCGGGTCGTTCGTGGTGATCAGCGTGGTCGAGGTGGACAGGATCAGGTTCTCGGTGCGGGCCGCGATCCAGCCGAGCATGGTGGTGGGCGAGGACGGCACGAAGGGCGGGTTGTGGTGCTCACCGGTCGCGAAGACGTCCAGCCCGGCCTCCTCGGCCTTCTGCGCGATGGTGACCATGGCCTTGATGCGTTCGTGCTCGCTCGGCGTACGCCCGGCCACCGGGTCCGGTGTGACGTCGCCGACGCTGAAGATCCCGAACTGCATAACCGCTCACCCTCCAGGTTGTTGACGATTCAACTATACCCCTGGAACGGAGGCACCCCCACGACTATTCCTGCCGACCGGCCGCCACGGGGCCGGAACCGGAAAAGCGCCGGAACCGGTCCGCGCGACCAGCCCCGGCGCTCTCCCACCGCCCGGCGCGGACCGGCTCAGCCGCGGCTCCAGTGCGGGTCACGGCCGGTCTCGGCGAGCAGCTTGTCCCACTCGGTGGCGTTGGCGGGCGCCTGCACGGCCGGCCCGAAGGCGCCCATGCTGCGCCCGGTCGGCCCGATCGCCGCCATGGTCTCGCGCAGCTCCCGTACCACTCCGAGGCCGCCCGGATCCGGTACGTACCCCTGCTCGGTCGCCCGGGCCAGGTCCCAGCCGTGCACGGCGAGGTCGAGCAGCGCCATCCGGCCCACGGTCCCGGCGGGCATCTCCAGGGAACCGGTCGTGCCCTCCTCGGCGCCGGGCTCTGCCCAGGCCGCGACCAGCCCCTCGCACTCGCGCGCGAAGTGCTCCCGCCAGTCCGGCCGGACACCGGCGTTGCCGGGGGTGGTGCCGAAGTCGGAGTCCTCCTTGCGGGCCAGCAGCTGGAACTGCTCCGACATCTGGATGAGGTGGTCGGCGAGTCGGCGTACGTCGTAGTCGGGGCAGGGCGTGGGGCGGCCGAGGTCCTCGTCGGCGATCCCGTGCACCACCCGGACGCAGTGGTCCGCGGCGGCGGCGAGGTAGTCGGCGATGCCCCGGCTGGGGGCGGAGAAGGACGGCATCTTCGGCAGGTCGCTCATGCCGACGACGGTACGAGCAGCGGGCGCCCCAGCCCTGGACAAACGCGACCGGGACCGGCCCGACCGGCCCGCGGCACCCCCACGGCCCCACGGACGGGGCGGCCGGGGTCCCGCTACTTCGCGTGCCGCACCGCGTAGATCATCACGAAGGCGACGATATGGAGGCCGAACAGGAAGTAGGCGAGGGCCCACCAGGCGTACCGCTCGTTGTGCTTCTGGTGCGCGCGCCGCGTCTCCGCCTGCGCCTCGGGCTCGGGGGCGGCAGCGCCAGCGAGAGCGGAGGCGTCTGCGCGCGCGGGGGCATCGGCCGCCGGGTCCGGCTCCTCGTCCCCGGCCGGACCCGTGCCGCCGCCTCCCGTCCCGGTCACGGCGCTCACAGCTCCCGGTGGACCTTGCTGTTGGAGGCCTGGGCGCGGGGGCGGACCACGAGGAGGTCGATGTTGACGTGGGAGGGGCGGTCCACGGCCCAGGTGATCGTCTCGGCGACGTCCTCGGCGGTCAGCGGCGCCGCGACGCCCGCGTAGACCTTCTCGGCCTTCTCCTCGTCGCCGCCGAAGCGGGTCTTCGCGAACTCCTCGGTCTTCACCATCCCCGGCGCGACCTCGATCACCCGCACCGGCTGCCCGACGATCTCCAGGCGCAGCGTCTCGGCGAGGACGTGCTCGGCGTGCTTGGCGGCGACATAGCCCGCGCCGCCCTCGTAGGTGCCGTGCCCCGCGGTCGAGGTGAGGACGACCACGGTGCCGTCGCCGCTCGCGGTCAGGGCGGGCAGCAGGGCCTGGGTGACGTGCAGGGTGCCGAGCACATTGGTCTCGTACATCTGCCGCCACTGGGCGGGGTCGCCGGAGGCCACCGGGTCCGCGCCGAGGGCGCCGCCCGCGTTGTTGACCAGGACGTGGCAGGAGCCGAGCGAGCGGGCGAAGTCCTCGACGGCTCCACGGTCGGTGACATCGAGCGGCTGGGCCACGGCCTCGGCGCCGGACTCCCGCAACTCCGCGGCGAGCGCCTCGATACGGTCCTTGCGGCGCGCGGTCAGCACCACCCGGAACCCGGCCGCGGCCAGCTGCCGCGCCGTCGCCGCCCCGATCCCGCTGCTCGCGCCGGTCACCACGGCGGTACGGGCGGAATCCTGCGCGGCGGTCATACGGTGCTCCTCGTCCGGCGGGGCGCCCTCGCTCGTACGGGCGCGCGATCCGCACCCAGGATAGGCGGGCGGCACCGGCGGATCGGGGGCGCGGGGGCCGGGGTGCCGGTTCTCACAGTGACCGGGGCGCCGCCCTCCGCGCGGCCAGGCCCCCCGGGCGCCGCGCCTCGGGCCTCGGGTCCGCTCAACGCCCGCCGCGCGGCACGTACATGATCACGGCCATCCCGGCGAGGCAGATCAGCGCGCCGAGGACGTCCCAGCGGTCGGGGCGGTAGCCGTCGGCCGCCATCCCCCAGACCAGCGAACCGGCGACGAAGACCCCGCCGTACGCGGCGAGGATCCGCCCGAACTCCGCGTCCGGCTGGAGCGTGGCCACGAAACCGTAGAGCCCGAGCGCCACCACCCCGGCCCCGACCCACACCCAGCCCCGGCTCTCCCGCACGCCCTGCCACACCAGCCAGGCGCCCCCGATCTCGAAGAGCGCGGCGACGAGGAAGAGGACCACGGAACGCAGGATCGACATGGGGGCAGCTTTCCAGACGGGTCGCGGGGGGCCGGTCGGCACCGTGGGATCGGCGCCCTCCTCGGGTGCGGGGCGGCGTTCGGCGGGGGGGCGGCGTTCGGCGCGCGGGGGGCGTCGACTGGCGCCGGGCTGGCGCCTACGTGGCGCCACGCGGTGGCAGGTGACGCCATCCGGCACCACGGTGACGCCACACAGGCGCCATCCGGGATGCCACTCGAGGGTCACCACTCCTCCATCAGGCCGGACGCAAGTACCTCCGCATCACCTTGCGGCAACACCCCGCCCTTACAAAGCCCCAGTTCAGAGGGTCAATCGGCACCTATTCCCGCGCGGTCACCCCCACCCCGCCCCCCGAAGACACCATTCAGGCTTGCGCGTAGCGCCAAAGTGGTGCCACTATGACGCCATGGACCTCACGCCCTATGTCGACACTCTCCGCCGCGAACTCGCGGTGGCCGCCGAAGCCGGTGGGGACGAAGCCCGCGCCCTGGCCGAGCGGCTCACCGCCCCGCTGGAGTCGGCGACCCGCCTGACCATGCTCCATGTGCTCTCCGCCGCGATGGACGAGATCACCCGCGAGCTCGCCCCGGGCTCCGTCGACGTACGGCTGCGCGGTCTCGACCCCGACTTCGTGGTGACGCCGCCGCCCGCCGAGGGCGACACCACGGTGGCGGGCCCCGCGCCCGCCGCGGCGCAGCCGCCCGCCGAGGGCGAGGAGGGCGGCACCGCACGCGTCAACCTGCGCCTGCCCGCCCCCCTCAAGGCCCGCGCCGAGGAGGCCGCGAACCGCGAGGGGCTCTCGGTCAACTCCTGGCTGGTACGGGCGGTTTCGGCCGCGGTCGACGGCGGCACCCGGCCGCCCGCCCCGGAGAAGGCCCGCACGGTCGGCCAGAGCTTCACGGGCTGGGTGCGCTAGCCGCATCCCGCCGCGCCCGGCCAACTCCGCACCCGGACACCCCACTTCACTCGTGCCAGGTCAACTCGGAGCTCCAAGGCCCCAGTTCACCCCACCACGTCACCCACACCACGTCCCACCAGCGGGGACGCCCCGAAGAGCCCAGAGGACGGGACCGCCATGCCTGCTTTCGACACCCCCGAACCGATCTCGGTCACCGCCCATGTGGACGCCGGATCCCTCCAGTTCACCGCGAGCGACCGCGCCGACACCCTGGTCGAGGTGCGGCCCCGCGACCCGGAGCGGGACCCGGACGTACGGGCCGCCGAGCAGACCCACGTCACCTGTGCGGGCGGCGCCTTGCAGGTGCGGATGCCCAAGCCCGGGCTGTTCGGCCGCACCGGCACCGTCGACGTGGCGGTCGAACTGCCCGCCGGCTCAGGTGTCGAGGTGACCGGCGCCTGGGTCCAGGTGCTCGGCGAGGGGCGGCTCGGCGAGGTCCGCGCCAAGATCTCCTCCGGGGACGTCCGCCTCGACACCGCCGGCGCGGTACGGCTGAACGCCGCGCACGGCTCGATCACCGTGGAGCGGGTGGAGGGCGCGGCCGAGATCACCACCAGTTCCGGGAGCCTGCGCCTCGGCCTCGTCGAGGGCGCCGCCGAGCTGAAGAACTCGCACGGCACCACGCTCGTCGGCACCGCGCGGGGCGAGCTCCGGGTGCGCGGCGCCAACGGCGACATCGAGATCGGCCGCGCCGAGGACTCGGTCACCGCCACCACCGCCCACGGCACCCTGCGCATCGGTGAAGTGGCCCGCGGCACCGTCCAGTTGGAGACCTCCAACGGCACCATCGAGGTCGGCGTGCGCGAGGGCACGGCCGCCTGGCTGGACGTCAGCTCCGGTTCCGGGCAGGTGCGCAACACGCTCACCGCCGCCGGGAGCCCGGAGGAGAGCGAGGACACCGTCAAGATCCGCGCCCGCACCCGGCACGGCAACAT
The DNA here is from genome assembly GCF_025643355.1 of Streptomyces sp. SCSIO ZS0520. Lineage (NCBI taxonomy): Bacteria > Bacillati > Actinomycetota > Actinomycetes > Kitasatosporales > Streptomycetaceae > Streptomyces > Streptomyces sp. SCSIO ZS0520. The sequence continues at coordinate 3,163,619 of NZ_CP092644.1, forward strand.
CGACATCCGGCGCGCCAGGGCCTGAGTCCGCGCGGGGGACGCGGCCCGCGCCCGGTCCTGAGCCCCGCCCCGGCCGCCCGCCCCCTCTGAACGGCCACCCCGCTCCCCGCCCGGCGAGCCCGCCCCCACCCTCACGCACCCGTCGTCCCCCTCCCCCATCCACCCCAGCCTTCGAACGGAGGGCCCCATGCCTTCTTTTGTCATGCCCACATCCAGGAAGGGTGGCGGTGACCCGGCACCCGCCGCCCCCGCCGTCACCGCCACCGGTCTGTACAAGGCGTACGGCGAGAAGACCGTGCTCGACGGCGTCGATCTGCGCATCCCGGCCGGTTCGGTCTTCGCGCTGCTCGGCCCGAACGGCGCGGGCAAGACCACCACCGTGCAGATCCTGTCCACGCTGATCGCGGCCGACGGCGGCCGGGCCGAGGTCGCGGGCCACGACATCGACTCCGCCCCCGGCGCGGTACGCGCCGCCATCGGCGTCACCGGACAGTTCGCCGCCTTGGACGATCTGCTCACCGCCGAGGAGAACCTCCTCCTCATGGCCGACCTGCTGCGCCTCGGCAAGCGTGAAGGGCGGGCCCGCGCAAGGGAGTTGCTCACCCGCTTCGGCATCGCGGACGTGGCGCGGAAGCGGGCCGCGACCTTCTCCGGCGGGATGCGGCGGCGGCTCGACCTCGCCATGACGCTGGTCGGCGACCCCCGGGTGATCTTCCTGGACGAGCCGACCACCGGGCTCGACCCGCGCAGCCGCCGCACCATGTGGGAGACCGTGCGGGAGCTGGTCGCGGGCGGCACCACGGTCTTCCTCACCACCCAATACCTGGAGGAGGCCGACCAGTTGGCCGACCGGATCGCCGTGCTCGACGGCGGCCGGATCGTCGCCGAGGGCACCGCCGACGAGTTGAAGGCGCGGATCCCCGGCAGCCATGTGCGGCTGCGCTTCACCGACCCCGAGGAGTACGAGCGGGCCGCCGAGGTCTTCTCCGGCGCTGCCCGGGACGAGGAGAACCTCGCCCTGCGCGTGGCGGGCGACGGCGGGCTCGACGCCCTGCGCGCCCTGCTCGACCGGCTCGACGCGGCCGGGATCCGCGCCGACGGCTTCTCCGTGCACACCCCCGACCTCGACGACGTCTTCCTCACCCTGACCGGCCACGGCACCGCCGGGGCCGCCGCCGACGCCCCGCTCCACGTCAAGGAGACCCTCCGATGAGCAGCACCCTCGGCTACGCCGTGCAGGACTCGATGACCATGCTGCGGCGCAACCTCAAGCACGCGATCCGCTACCCGGCCGTGGGCCTCGGCAGCGCCCTGACCCCGATCCTGATGCTGCTGCTCTTCGTGTACGCCTTCGGTGACTCGATCGGCGCCGGGATGGGCGGCGACCGGGACGCCTACCTGGAGTACCTGACGCCCGGCATCCTCATCATGGGGGTCGCCTCCGGCTCGATGTCGACCTCCGTGGCGGTCTGCTCCGACATGACCGAGGGCATCATCAACCGCTTCCGCACCATGGACATCACCCGCTCCTCGTTCATGACGGGCCATGTGCTCGGCAGCGTCCTCGGCACCATGGTCTGCCTCGTGCTGGTGGTGGGCTTCGCGCTCGCCCTCGGCTTCCGGTCCTCGGCGAGCCCGCTGGAGTGGCTGGCGGCGGCCGGACTGCTCACCGCCATCGCCTTCGCGGTGACCTGGCTGTCGGTGCCGCTCGGCATGATCTCCCAGACCGTGGAGTCCGCGAGCAACAAGCCGCTCCTGGTGCAGTTCCTGCCGTTCCTCGGCTCCGCCTTCGTACCCGCCGGGTCGATGTCGCCGGGCCTCAGCTGGTTCGCCGGGAACCAGCCGTTCACCCCGATGACCGAGACCCTGCGCGGACTGCTGACCGGCTCCGAGATCGGCGCCGACGGCTGGATCTCGCTCGCCTGGTGCGCCGGGATCACGCTGATCGGCTACCTCTGGTCCCGCTCCCTCTTCCGCACCACCACCAAGCGCTGAGCCACCACCGGGGCCCGCCTCCGGCCCGCCCCCCCCACGCACACGGAACCCCTCGCGGAAGCCTCCCGCGAGGGGTCCCCGTCGTACACGAGGCGTTCGTATACGAGGTGTTCGTGCCGTACGAGGTCCTCGTGCCGTACGAGGAGCCATCGCCCCCCGGCGCCTCAGAGGCGCTCGGGGGTCCGGATGCCGAGGAGGGCCATTCCCTGGTGGAGGGTCCGGGCGGTGGCCTCCACGAGGAAGAGGCGGTTCTCGACCTGGGCCGGGCTCTCCGCCTTCAGGACCGGGCACTTGTCGTAGAAGGTGGTGAGCAGCGAGGCCAGTTGGTAGAGGTACGCGGTCAGCTTGTGCGGGGCGTACTCGGCGGCGGCCTCGGCCACGGTCTCCGCGAAGGCGTCGGCGTGCAGCCCGAGGGCCCGCTCGGCGGGGGCGAGGGCCAGCTCCGGGTGGGCCGCGCCCCGCGTCTCGCCCGCCCGGCGCAGGATCGACTGGATCCGGGCGTAGGCGTACTGGAGGTACACGCTGGTGTCGCCGTTGAGCGAGACCATCTGGTCCAGGTCGAACTTGTAGTCCCGGTTGGCGGAGGTGGACAGGTCCGCGTACTTCACCGCGCCGATGCCGACCTGGGCGCCCCGCTCGGCGATCTCCTCCTCGGAGAGCCGCTCGCCCTCGGGGAGCCCCTCGGCCTTCTCCCGTACGACCGCGCTGGCCCGCTCGACGGCCTCGTCGAGGAGGTCGACGAGGCGTACCGTCTCGCCCTCCCGGGTCTTGAAGGGCTTGCCGTCCTTGCCGAGGACCGTGCCGAAGGCCAGCTGCTGGGCCTTGACCTCGTCGTTCAGCCAGCCCGCCCGCCGCGCGGTCTCGAAGACCATCTTGAAGTGCAGGGACTGCCGGGCGTCGACCACGTAGAGCAGGGTCGAGGCCTTGAGGTCGAAGACCCGGTTGCGGATCGCGGAGAGGTCGGTGGCCGCGTAGCCGTAGCCGCCGTCGGACTTGCGCACGATCAGCGGGACCGGGTTGCCGTCCGGGCCCTTGACGTCGTCGAAGAAGACGCAGAGGGCGCCCTCGGAGACCACCGCGACGCCGGACTCCTCCAGGAGGCGGCAGGTCTCGTCGAGCATGTCGTTGTAGCCGGACTCGCCGACGATGTCCGCGTCCTCGATGACCATGTCGAGCTTGTCGAAGACGGAGTAGAAGTAGACCTTCGACTCGTCGACGAACTTCTGCCAGACGGCCAGCGTCCCGGGGTCCCCGGCCTGGAGGTCGACGACCTTGCGCCGGGCCCGGTCCTTGAACTCCGGGTCGGCGTCGAAGAGGGCGCGGGCCGCCTTGTAGAGCCGGTCCAGGTTGGACATGGCCTCCTCGCCGGAGGCGGTGGTGTCCCCGGCGGTCCCGGCGGAGTGGTCCAGCTCGTGCGGGTGCTCGATCAGGTACTGGATGAGCATGCCGAACTGGGTGCCCCAGTCGCCGATGTGGTGCCGGGGCACCACGCTCTCGCCGGTGAACCGCAGGATCTGGGCGACCGCGTCGCCGATGACCGCCGAGCGCAGATGGCCGACGTGCATCTCCTTGGCGACGTTCGGCTGGGCGTAGTCGATGACCGTGGTGCCCGCCTCCGGGGACAGCGGCACACCGAGCCGCCCCTCGGGGTCCGCGAGCCGGGCGGCGAGGTTCTCGGTGATCGCCCGGTCGGTGACGGTGAGGTTGAGGAAGCCCGGCCCGGAGACCTCGGCCTCCGCGATCACGGTGCCCTTGTCCAGGCCGTCGAGGACCTGCCCGGCCAGCTCCCGCGGGTTGGCCTTCGCCTTCTTGGCCAGCGCGAGGATGCCGTTGGCCTGGAAGTCGGCCCGGTCGCTGCGTCGCAGCAGCGGGTCGGCGGCGCCGGCTTCCGGCAGGGCAGCCGAAAGCGCGTCCGCGAGACGCTGGTGGACCGAAGCGGTGAGCGACGTGACCGAGGCCATGGAAGGGAAGCCGTTCTCCTGGAGGATATGGACAGACACAGTCAGTATCCCACGGGGTGTAAAACGGTTTTACGCTCGCGCGCGCCCCGCGCCCGCCCGTACGGGAGGGGCTTCACCCCCCGCCGCGCACCCGGGCGAAAGTGGTTTTCGCGCTCGGCGCCCGTGCTGGGACAATGGTGCCGTCCGGCCTCCGGGCCCCCGGAATCCGCCAGGACCGCGGGAACCTCAGGAACCTCTGGAAGAAAGAGACGTACCGATCGTGGCGCAGAGCACCGAGACCGCCGACTGGGTCTCCCGTTTCGCCGATGAGGTCATCGCCGAATCCGAGAGCCGTGCCCCGGGCGCACTCGTCGTGGTGGCCTCCGGGCTCTCCCCCTCCGGCCCCATCCACCTGGGCAACCTGCGCGAGGTCATGACCCCGCACCTGGTCGCCGACGAGATCCGCCGCCGCGGCCGCGAGGTGCGCCACCTCATCTCCTGGGACGACTACGACCGCTACCGCAAGGTCCCGGCCGGGGTCCCGGGCGTCGACGACTCCTGGACCGCGCACATCGGCAAGCCGCTGACCTCGGTGCCCGCCCCCGAGGGCTCCCCGCACCCGAACTGGGCCGAGCACTTCAAGGCCGCGATGACCGAGGCCCTCGGCGCGCTGGGCGTGGAGTTCGACGGCATCAGCCAGACCGCGCAGTACACCTCCGGCGCCTACCGCGAGCAGATCCTGCACGCCATGCGGCACCGCGGCGACATCGACGCGATCCTCGCCCAGTACCGCACGAAGAAGGCCCCGCCGAAGAAGTCGCAGAAGCCGGTGGACGAGGCCGAGCTGGAGGCCGCCGAGGGCTCCGGCGCCGCGGCCGAGGACGACGGCAGCTCCGGCAGCAGCTACTTCCCGTACAAGCCCTACTGCGGGCGCTGCGGGCGCGACTTCACCACCGTCACCTCCTACGAGGACGAGTCCACCGCGCTGACCTACGTCTGCGGGGCCGAGGGCTGCGGCTTCGAGGAGACCGTGCGGCTCAGCGAGTTCGACCGGGGCAAGCTGGTGTGGAAGGTCGACTGGCCGATGCGCTGGGCCTACGAGGGCGTGGTCTTCGAGCCCTCCGGCGTCGACCACTCCTCGCCCGGCTCCTCCTTCCAGGTCGGCGGGCAGATCGTCGGCATCTTCGGCGGCAAGCAGCCGATCGGCCCGATGTACGCCTTCGTCGGCATCAGCGGCATGGCCAAGATGTCCTCCTCCAAGGGCGGCGTGCCCACCCCCGGCGACGCCCTGCGGATCATGGAGCCCCAGCTCCTGCGCTGGCTCTACGCCCGCCGCCGCCCCAACCAGTCCTTCAAGATCGCCTTCGACCAGGAGATCCAGCGGCTGTACGACGAGTGGGACAAGCTCAGCGCCAAGGTCGCCGACGGCAGCGCGCTGCCCGCCGACGCCGCCGCGCACAGCCGCGCGGTCGGCACCGCCGCCGGTGAACTGCCGCGCACCCCGCGCCCGTTGCCGTACCGCACCCTCGCCTCGGTCGCCGACATCACCGCGGGCGCCGAGGACCAGACGCTGCGCATCCTCACCGAACTCGACCCGGACGCCCCGCTGACCAGCCTGGACGAGGTGCGCCCCCGCCTGGACCGCGCCGAGGCCTGGATCAACACCCAGGTCCCCGCCGACCAGCGCACCCTGGTGCGCACCGCGCCCGACGGGGAGCTGCTCTCCACCCTGGACGAGGAGGCCCGCGAATCGCTGCGGCTGCTCGTCGAGGGCCTGGACTCGCACTGGTCCCTGGACGGCCTGACCACCCTCGTCTACGGGGTGCCCAAGCAGCGGGCGGGCCTCGCGCCGGACGCCAAGCCGACGCCCGAACTCAAGGTGGCCCAGCGCGCGTTCTTCGCCCTGCTCTACCGGCTCCTGGTCGGCTGGGACACCGGACCCCGGCTGCCCACCCTGCTGCTCGCGGTCGGCGCGGAGCGGGTGCGCAAGCTGCTCGGGTCCTGAAGCCCGCCGCTGTCATCGGGGCCGAGCGCCGGCCCCGCCCCGGGGCCTGAGCGCCGGTCCCGCCCCGGAGCCCGAGCACCGGGCCCGCCCCGGGCCTGAGCATCGCGGCCCCGCCTCCGCCGAAGGGCGCCGTTCCCGGCACCGGGACGGCGCCCTTCGGCGTGCCCGGGGCCCTCCGCCCGCCCGGCCCGGCGTATACGTATCACTGCAATCTGCACCATTTCGCTGCCGGGGCGCGGCCCGGGCGCTCCCACCCGGCATGCCCTCCGCGGCCGCGGACAGATGAGGAGCGGAAGCACGAGCAGGTACCGGCGGCAGGCGGGCACACCGAGGAGGCAGTGCGGATGACGGCAGCGGCGGACATCTCACCCAAGGACGAGGAACCCCGAGAGGAGCCGGGCGCGGACCAGGCGGCGCACCAGCGGGCCTTTCTGCGCAGGCTGACCCTGGCCACCGGCGGCGGCATGTTCATCGACGGCTTCGTCTTCGCCTCCTTCGCCGCCGCGCTCGCGGGCGGCGCGATGTCCCGGGACATCGGGGTGACCTCGACCTGGACCGAACTGATCTCCGCCTCCACCCTGATCGGCACCTTCTTCGGCGGACTGCTGCTCGGCTATGTCACCGACCGGCTCGGCCGCAAGCCGATGTTCACCCTCGACCTCTCGGTCTTCCTGGTCACCGCCCTGCTGATGTTCACCGTCACCGAGGCCTGGCAGCTCTTCGTACTCGGCCTGGTGATGGGCCTCGCGGTCGGCGCCGACTACTCGATCGGCTCCCCGCTGCTCGCCGAGTTCTCGCCGAGCGCCCGGCGCGGCCACTACCTCGGCATCCTCGAAATACTGTGGAACGTCGGCTACGTGGTCGCCTACCTCCTCGGCTACCTGATCAACACCCACTGGCCCGACGCCTGGCACTGGACGCTCGCCGCCAGCGCCGTCCCCGCCGTGCTCTGCCTGCTCGCCCGGCACGGACTGCCCGAGTCCCCGCGCTGGCTGCTCTCCAAGGGCCGCAAGGACGAGGCCAAGGCCGTCATCGAGGCCCATCTGCGGCACGTGGGCGCCGGCGGTTCCGCCGCCCAGCGCGCCCAGGCGGCCGCGGACGCCGAGGACCTGCGCGCCGAGCAGGCCGAGGAGACCCGCTACCGCGACCTCTTCTCGCCCGCCTACCGGCAGCGCTCGCTCTTCGTCTGCACCTTCTGGATCTGCATCGTGCTGCCCTACTTCGCGCTGACCTTCTTCCAGCCCACCGTGCTGCGCGCCATCGGGCTCGGCGGCAGCGCCCTGGCCGGGGCCCTGATCGGCACCGTCATCGCGCTGCTCGGCGCGGTCACCGGCTGGTACCTGGTGGACCGGGTGGGGCGGCGGCAGATCCTGGTGGGCCCGATGTTCGGCTGCGCGCTCGCGCTCTTCCTGGTCAGCCTCGGCGACCTGCTCCCGATCTGGCTCGCCACCGGCTGCTTCTTCGGCTACCTCTACTCGTACGGGATCATGAGCATCCTGCCCGGCATCTACCCGGAGGAGGTCTTCCCGACCTCGATCCGCACCTCCGGGGTGGGCCTGGCCTCGGGCGCCAGCCGGATCGGCGCGGCCATCGGCACCTTCCTGCTGCCGCTCTCCCTGGACCACCTGGGCCTGAGCTGGTCGATGATCTTCATGGCCACGGTCTCGCTGATCGGCGGCATCACCTCCTACCGCTGGGCCCCGGAGACCAACGGCCTGCGCCTGACCCACGCGGCACGCGGCGAGGGGCAGCCGGTTCCGGTGGGGGCGGGCACGGAGGGGGGCTGAGGGCCCCGGCCCGGTCTGTACGCGGGTGCCGGGCCGCTCAACGCCCGTACGCGGCAAGCCGGTTCACGAGCAGGACGCCGGGGACTGCGAGGGATCCGAAGACCGCGAAGACTACGAGTAGGACTCCGCGTCCAACTCCTGCTGATAGCGCACCTGGAAGTCCCGCAGGTACGGCCGCAGGGTGCTCTCCGCCAACGGCTCCCCGGACTGGCCGACGATCCCGTACAGCTCCTGCAAGTACCGCCCGAACTGGCGGGCGTTGGGGAAGTCCTGGTTCTCGCTCACATACTTCCGGAAGGCCTGGAAGTAGGCCTGCGCACGGGAGACGTCATCGGGCAACTCCGGCCCCGGTGCGCCCTGTTCGGGCCCCGCCTGCTCCTCGCGCGGCCCCGGGATCTGCGCCCCGGCCCGCCCGGCACCCGCGGAGGCCCCGCCGAGCCGCCGGGTGCGGTTCGGCCCCGAGGGCACCCGCCAGCCCGCGTCCTCCTCGGCGAACTCCCCCTGGAACGGCTCCGGTTCGGGCATCTCGTCCGGCACCGGCAGCTCCTGCGGCAGCGCCTCCTCCGGCGCCACGGGGTACTGCCCGGCCTCCGGCACCCGCGCCCGCCGGACCGCCGCCGGGTCCATGGCACCGGGGTCCGCGAAGTCCTCGTAGGACTCACGGTTCTCGACATGCTCGGGATTCTCGAAGTCCTCGACACCCTCGGGGTGTTCAGGCCGCGCCGCCTTCTCCCAGCCCGGCCCGCCGCCCGCCCGCTGCTGCTCCTCGTACCACTGCTCGTACTGCTCCTCCGGTACGTACGCGGGGTCGTAGGCGCCCTCGTACGGCACCGGATGCGGCTGGGCCGCGAACCACGGGCTCTCCTGCGGGAGTTGCTGCTCAGGCTCCGGCTCGGCGTAGCGCTGCCGGGCGTCGGCCGGCGCGGGCCCGGCGGCGGGCCGGGCGGCTTCCGCGGCGGGCTCCAGGGCGCGGGCGGGCGGTGCGCTCGGCAGCAGGGAGGCCTCGATACCGGCGGCGGCGAGGCCGGAGGGCGCGGTCTCGGCGAGGGGGACGCCGTAGCGGGCCAGGCGCAGCGGCATCAGGGATTCGACGGGGGCCTTGCGGCGCCAGGCGCGGCCGAAGCGGGAGCGCAACCGGGCCTGGTAGACCAGGCGTTCCTGTTCGAGCTTGATGACCTGCTCGTAGGAGCGCAGCTCCCACAGCTTCATCCGCCGCCACAGCAGGAAGGTCGGCACCGGCGAGAGCAGCCAGCGGGTCAGCCGCACGCCCTCCATGTGCTTGTCGGCGGTGATGTCCGCGATCCGCCCGATCGCGTGCCGCGCCGCCTCCACCGCCACGATGAACAGCACCGGGATCACCCCGTGCATGCCCACACCCAGCGGATCGGGCCAGGCCGCCGCCCCGTTGAACGCGATCGTCGCCGCCGTCAGCAGCCACGCCGTCTGCCGCAGCAGCGGGAAAGGGATCCGGATCCACGTCAGCAGCAGATCCAGCGCCAGCAGCACACAGATCCCCGCGTCGATACCGATCGGAAAGACCAGCGAGAAGTCCCCGAACCCCTTCTTCTCCGCCAACTCCCGCACGGCCGCATACGAACCCGCGAAACCGATACCCGCGATGACGACCGCACCGGCCACCACCACACCGATGAGTATGCGATGCGTCCGAGTCAGCTGCAGTGGCGCGGCCACCTTCTCCCCTCCCGCTCTCCGAGTCCCGCCCTCCGGGCACCGGCTCCGCACCGGTGGCCCGCCCCGCGGGCGGGCCCGCGGATCCGGGACATGCGCGCAACAGACTGGCACACCTGTACGGGGAACGGACGACCGGCAGGCCGAGAGCCCGGCGACCGGAGGCCACCGGGCTCCGCGCCAGGATGGTCAAGTACCCGCGTCCGCACCCTCGTTGAGGTGCGTCGATGCCGCTATGCCCGGCCGGAGGGGGCGGGGCGGCCGACCCGGCTCCGTTACGGATCCGGAATCTTGCACCGGAAGCCGTCGGCCGGGGCCGAGCACGGGCACCGGCACCGGCACCGGAAGCGGGACCGCAAGCGGGGCCCGCGCCCGACCGCTACGACTTCTTGCCGGAGTCGCCCTTCTCGCCCTTGTCGCTCTTCTCGTCCTTCTCGTCCTTGTCGCTCTTCTCGCCGGAGCCGGAGTCCGCGCCGGACCCCGCGTCCGCACCGGAGTTGGCCTTCTCCACGGCCGCGACGGCCTCCTTCGCGGCGGCCTGGGCGTCCTTCACCAGATCCTCCGCGCTCGGGGACTTGTCGCCCGCGAGACCGGCACCGTTGTAGTCGACCGTGACCACGACATTCGCCGTACGGGCCACCACGGTCTGCTGCTTGAAGGTGCCTTCCTTCTTCTTCAGTTCGTAGCTGACGGCCGACGCCTCGTCCCCGGTGCCCGCCACCGGCTGGGTCTTGACGCCCTTCGCCTCCTGGGTGGCCTCGGCGCCCGCGACCTGCTTCTGGAAGTAGGCGTGCGCGAGCTTGTCGCCGGTGCCGCGGGACTGGTCGGAGTCGAAGCGCAGCAGCGAGACATTGAGCCAGCGGAACTGCGAGCCCTTCACGCCCTTGTTGTCGAGGCTGGTCCAGGCGCAGGTGCCGCGCGTGGCGTTGTCCTCGGACTTGCCCGCCTTGCCCGACTCGTCGTCGGTCTCCGGGACCAGGTCCTTCAGCGTCTTCTTCTCGAAGACCTCGCAGGGGTCGGGCAGGTCCGCGAAGCGCGCCTTCGCGACGGACGGGCTCGCCGAGGGGGTGGCGCTGCCCTTCTTGTCCTCGTCGGAGCCGGAGTCGTCCGAGGAGCAGCCGGAGGCCACGAGGATCACCGGGACGGCCGCCACGGCGAGGAGGCGGGAGAGTCGCTGTGCAGATCGGTGCATGGTTCCTTCACTCTTCACGTTCGCTCGACGGGGCCACGGTACGCGGAGCCGGACGGTCGGGGCGGGGCTCCGGGCCCGGCCGGCACCCCGCGACAAAGCGGATCAAAGGGACCTCAGTCGTCCAGCTTGTCGGCGAGCCGACTCGCCAGTCCCCTTGCCCTGTCCTGCATTTCCTTGCTGTCGGGCGCCACCGCGGCACCCACCGGCTGATCCTCGTACTGAATCGTCACGATGACGTTGGACGTGCGGAACACCACAGTCACGGTGCGGTTCGGCGAGGAGGACTCCCCGAGCTTGTCGTCGAGGAAGGCGGAGTCGCCGAGGTCGTCCAGGGCACGGGAGGGGAGATCCTCACCGGCGCCGCTCCCGCTCTCCCCGGGGTCCGGGCTCTCCTCGCCCGCGGGGCCCTTCTTGCCGGAGGGGCTCTCCTCGCCGGACGGGGCCTTCTCGTCGGACAGGGCCCGGTCGCCCTCGTCGGACAGGGCCCGGTCGCCCGAAGCGGCCCTGCCGGCCGTCGAGGTCGCGTCCGCGGCGCTCCCGAACAGGCCCCGCGCCGCGCCGCGCGCCCCCCGCTCCGAGGAACGCGCCTCCTCGCCGCCCGCACCCTTGCCGCCCTCGTCCTCGCCTTCGGCGCCCTTGTCGCCGTCCTCGGCGTCCCCGGACCCCGAGGGCCGCACCGGCGAGATCCCGGCGGCGGTGGCCTTCTTCGCGTACACGTCCTCGGCGCGGGTGGCGTCGCTCACCGCGGGGTCGTAGGAGACCACCCGCTCGAAGTCGACCGACAGATGCTGGGTGGCCTCGGCCGACTCCGCCTTCCAGCTGCACCCCACCCGCCGGTCGGTGTTGTACGTCGCCAGGGCCGTACCCGCGTAGGCGCGCTCGCGCTGGATCTCGTCCGGGATGGACTTCAGACCCTTGAGCAGCGAGTCCAGCGCGTCCTGGTCGACCGCGCCGCAGGCCTCCGGCAGCGTGCGGTACTTCCCCGGCTGCGCGGCCTTCGTGGGCGAACCGGGACTGCCCGGCTTGCCGTCGTCCGCGCCCTCTTCGCCGGAACCGCCGGTGCAGGCGGCCAGGACAAGGGCGAGCAGGGCGATGGCACCCGTTGCACTCTTCCGCCGCTGCACCGCGGTGTCCCCTCTCGACGTACTCGGACCTGCTTATTGGCTTGCCGCCCCCCGGCGGCCAGTGAACACAATGTCTATCGCACGCGCTGCCGTACCGCTGATTCGCTGTCCTGTTCGACCGGATCGGGGCGGTTATCTGCCCGCGAGGCGCGCGAGGATTTCAGCTGTATGTACGTTCTGCCGCACTTCGGTGGAACCACGGGGGAATGAGGACACCATGCCGTACACAGAGGTTCCGGGGGCGAAGGTACCCATCCGGATCTGGACCGACCCGGCCTCCATCGAGGGCGCGGCGCTCCAGCAGCTCCAGAACGTCGCCACCCTGCCGTGGATCAAGGGCCTGGCCGTCATGCCCGACGTCCACTACGGCAAGGGCGCGACCGTCGGCTCCGTGATCGCCATGCGCGACGCGGTCTGCCCGGCGGCGGTCGGCGTCGACATCGGCTGCGGCATGTCCGCGGTCCGCACCTCGCTCACCGCGAACGACCTCCCCGGCGACCTGTCCCGGCTGCGCAGCAAGATCGAGCAGGCCATCCCGGTGGGCCGCGGCATGCACGACTCCCCCGTGGACCCGGGCCGCCTGCACGGCTTCCCGACCGCGGGCTGGGACGACTTCTGGGCACGCTTCGACGGAGTCGCGGACGCGGTGAAGTTCCGCGCGGAGCGGGCGGGGAAGCAGATGGGGACGCTGGGCGGGGGGAACCACCACATCGAGGTCTCACTCGACGAGGCCGATGCCCTGTGGCTCACCCTGCACTCGGGGTCGCGCAATATCGGCAAGGAACTGGCCGAGCACCACATCGGCGTCGCGCAGAAGCTGCCGCACAACCAGGGCCTGGTCGACCGCGACCTGGCGGTGTTCGTGTCCGACACCCCGCAGATGGCGGCGTACCGCACGGATCTGTGGTGGGCGCAGGAGTACGCCAAGTACAACCGCGCCGTGATGATGGGCCTGATCAAGGACGTCGTCCGCAAGGAGTTCAAGAAGGCCAAGCCGGTCTTCGAGCAGGAGATCAGCTGCCATCACAACTACGTCTCCGAGGAGCGCTACGACGGCATGGAGCTGCTGGTGACCCGCAAGGGAGCGATCCGGGCGGGCAACGGCGACCTGGGCATCATCCCGGGCTCCATGGGGACGGCGACCTACATCGTGAAGGGCCTCGGCAACGAGAAGGCCTTCAACTCGGCCTCCCACGGCGCCGGCCGCCGGATGAGCCGCAACGCGGCGAAGCGGCGCTTCACGGCGAAGGACCTGGAGGACCAGACGAAGGGCGTGGAGTGCCGCAAGGACTCCGGCGTCGTCGACGAGATCCCGGGCGCCTACAAGCCGATCGAGCAGGTCATGAGTCAGCAGAGCGATCTGGTGGAGGTCGTGGCCAAGCTCAAGCAGGTGGTGTGCGTGAAGGGCTGAGCGCCACCACAGCCCTCCGGTGCTTCCGACGTGCTCGCTGAGCACGCCGGAAGCACCGCCTCGGTTCACCGGCCGGACGCCGCCCCCTCCCGAGGCAGCGGGGCGGGCGCGATGCCGTTCCGAAGCCGCCACTGCCTGAGCTGACAGCTCGACAGGGAGCGCTCCAGCTGCCGGGCGGCGGCGGCCAGGGTCACACCGCTCAGGAGCACCTCGTCCTCCCAGTCCTCCCAACGGCGCCTGGTCACCTTTCTCATGCCCTGAGGGCGCACCCAGTGCCGGAGGGATTCAGCGGCTTCCTGCTTGCGCCGGAGGCAGAGGGCCCCTGCGGGATAGAGGTCGAGGGCCAGTGCCTGCGCCTCCTCCTTGCAGTACAGGATGTTGTAGACCTGATCCCGCCGGTTTCGCGCCACTGTCCGGTCGGCTCCGGTGATCCGCTTGGCGTACTCCGCGTAGAACCGGGCGATGGCGGTGCTGGACGTGGCCAGCGCGACGTACGGGAAACCCTGGCCGGTGAAGCCGACGGCACCGTCGGCGTCGAGGATTCCTCGCAGGTACGCGCCCACCGAGAACGGTGCCGTCGGAGGGGCGATGTCGCGTGACTTCTTCCCGTACGGCATCCCGAGGCGGTTCAAGGTGGTGCGCGCTTCGAGGGAGCAGAGCGTCCACACGACGGAGCGGTGCCCCGGAGAGAAGTTCGTGTCCCGCGAACGCTCACGGATACGGCTGTAGTACGGCGTGAGCCGCGCGAAGGCTTCGAGGATGTGGAGATCGCGGAATCCGATCTCGACCGAGAGCCGCCCCTTCTGTCCGGGCCCCGGCTGAAGGTGGCCGTCGGCCTGGATGAATCCGAACATGTAGGCGTAGTCCGGGACTTCGAGGTCCATGAAGTCCGGCACGGCCGGTATGGACGGCACAACCGGTAGCGGGACGGGATCGACCGCGGGGCCGGATGCCGAGCCTGCCGGATTCCGTGCGTCGTTCATTGCCGGGTTACCCCCTGCCTTCCGGGCGCGCCACAGCGCCCACCGAGATGCGGACGGAGTGGAGACGTCACCCTGAGCGAGAACAGCAAGGTAGAGGATTCGCGTATATTTTCGCCTCAAGTACCACCATGTTCGAATTGCTCTTCGAACATCGGTCGGCGGACAGCAGACCGCCGATCGAAATCCGCTTCAGGCAAGGGAGTTCCGCAGCCCCCGAGGCCTCGGTTCCCGCCCGTGTCACCGTCCGGGTGCCGGGCCGCCGCCGCGTTGTCAGTGGGGCCGCTTACAGTCACCGGCATGGCGATGCTTCCCAACCCGCTCCCGAAGCTGGCCGACGACCCCACCGGTCGCGGTCTCGGCCTCGAACTGCCGCCCGGCGGCCTGGTGTCCGACACGGCGGACGGCCCCTGGCCCGAGCCCCTGCTGTGGTGCGCCTCCGCGCCCGCGCGCGCGGGCGACTGGTCGGCCCTGCTGCCCGCCCGCCGCACGGCAGGTCTGCATCCGGTGCTGCTCGGCGCCGACCGGCCCGAAGTCGACCCGGCCACCTGGGAGTTGATGCCGGAGCTGGCGAGCTACCCCGGCGACCACGACGCCGAGGACGTCCTCGCGGACTTCTGGGAGGAGTACGCGGAGGACGAACTCTCCGAGGCCCACGGCCAGTCGTCCTCCAACGGCCGCACCCCGGGCGTGCTCTCCCGGGTCAAGTCCCTTTTCACCCCGGCTTTTTCGGACGCGCCCTCGGCCGCCGCCGGGGCTTCCGACTCCGAAAGCTCCGAGACCTCCACGACCGCCTCCGGTACGGACTCCGAGGACCGGGGCCCCACTTCCGGCTTCGACTGGCCCGGGCTCGCGCCCGCCGGGCGGGAGGAGGAGGACCCCGAGGTGCGGGCCGCCGCGATAGCCGACCTGGTGGCGGGCGGGAACCAGTTGCTTCCGCACTCCCGCCTCGGCCTGGTGCCCGCCCGCCGCAGCGCCGACATCCCGGCCGCCATCGGCTGGTCGGGCCCGGTCAACCACGAGAACGACGTGGCGCGCCTGTGCGCCGTGCTCCGCTCCTGGGAGGACCGCTTCGGCATACGGGTCGTGGCGCTCGGTTTCGACATCATGGTGGTCTCGGTCGCCGCACCCCCGGCCACCCTCGCCGAGGCGGAGCAACTCGCCGCCGAGCACTTCGCGTTCTGCCCGGACAACCTCCAGCAGGGTGACCACACCGACCTGCGCGCCTACGCGAAGAAGGAGCTCCTCGGTCAGCACTTCTGGACCTTCTGGTGGGACTGAGCAGGAGGACGGCCCCAGCTCGCAGCCACCAGCGACACTCAGAAGGACTGGGCGTCGACAGGTCCGCTACGGCAGAAGTTCACGGGTCAAGGTGAAGGCGGCCGTTGCAGTGGACAGGAGGGCGTTGATCCTCCCGAGGACTCGGGACGTTGCGTCAGCATCCTGCACTTCAACGGCCGAGGCCAGATCTTCGGCGTACTCACGCGCCCGTACCGCCTCATCGGATGTCGCAGTATCCGCGTCCGCGCGCAGAGCGCCGATCAGACGCCGGTAAGGGATCTCGGGTGCATGCGCATGGTTGCCATAGCCGCCGTGGGCCACAGCGTGGGGGCTGTTGACCACCGCCACGAAGACGCCCCCCTGAGAAGTGATGTGCACTTCCTCGCCTCCTCCCATCCAGATGAACCGTCTCTGGTACTCGGTCCAGCCTTTGCGTGTCACGCCGTACCCGCCGAAGCGCCACCCCTTGACCTTGATCAGGTCGTGCTTGAGCGGCTCGGCCAGAATGCGCATGACGTCCCCCCGGTTCCACCCCCGCTCGGCGAAGTAGTCCGTCATCACCACGCGAGTACCCGGGTGTGCAGCCCGTCTGCAGATCTCGCGGAACGCCTGCCCCTGGCACCTCTCCAACTGCTCCGGGGGGAGCAACGGCTCCGGCAGCCTCCATCGATGGACGACTCTGCGCATCCATACGAACAGTCCGTAGACCGCCCAACAGAGCAAGCCGATCACCACAACGTGCCCCGTTGTCAGCTCCACGCCCATCGGCCTCCCCCGGTTGGCATCTCAACACAGCCTGAAGCGAGTTGGCGCGCCGTGAAGTCATTCCCCCCGCACCGGCAATTGACACGTTTGGCCTCGTTCACTTCAAGTGGCAGCGTTTGTCCGTCGGTTCTGACAGCGAGACACGGTCCGCGGGATCGTGGTGGTGCGTGAGAAATGACGTCGCGTCGGCGGGCCCGCCGCCCGAACGGGCGGCGGGCGCCGACCAGTTGCGCGCCGTGCCGGTCGCCTCCACGCAGCCGGGTTCATCGATGCAGAGCAGGTCGATGCGGCCGTAGCGGGCGGCGTCGGTCTTTGTCGAGCTGCTTCTCGTCGGCTTGATCCCCTCGCGGGAGGGAGGGCGCGGACGGTGGCCGCGTCGATGTTCGAGATCACGTCTGCTCGGGCCGGGACCGCGTGGAGCGCGACCGCTCAGACCAGGACCTCGGCGAGCAGGGCCGCCGTTGCGGCGAGGAGCGCCTCATCGGGCTCCTCGCCGGGCTCGGACCCCCGGGTGAGGCAGGCCAGGAGCAGCGGGGTGCCCTCGGGTGTCCAGGCGATCCCGACGTCGTGGCCGGTGCCGTAGGAGCCGCCGCCCGTGGTGTCCGCGAGCAGCCAGCCCGCGGGCAGCCCCGCGCGAAAGCGCGCGGCGCCCGCGGTGTGCTGCCGCATCCAGCCGGTGAGGAGGCAGGAGTCCGCCGTGCCGAGGGCGTCCCCGACCGTCAGATGGGCATAGGTGCGCGCGATCGCGTACGGGGTGGTGGTGTCCGTACGCCGGTCCGGCTCGGCCGAGTTGAGCTCCGGCTCCCAGCGGTCGAGGCGGGTCACCCGGTCCCCGACCGACCGGGCGAAGCGGGTGAGCGCCCCCGGCCCGCCGAGGTGCCGGAGCAGCAGATTCCCGGCGGTACGGTCCCCGTGCCGCACCGCCGCCTCGCACAGCGCGGCGAGGGACAGGCCCTGCCCGAGGTGCTCCGCGGCGCCGGTGACCGGGGAGTCCGGCAGCAGGTCGGCGCGGGAGTACCGGACCACTTCGGCGAGGGCGCGGGCGTCCGCGGGGCGGGTGGCGTCGGCCGGGCGGTCGGTGGTGCGGCGGGCCTCCGCACGGTCGGTGGCGCGGTGGTCCGTACGGTCGGTGGCGGGGGCGCTCTCCGGAGTGGCGGCGCGGTCGGTGGCGCGATCGTCCGTGCGGTTGGCCGGGTGGCCGGTGGCACGGTCGGCAGCACGGGCATCCGCGCGGTCGGTGGTGCGGGCGCTCTCCGGGATGGCGGCGCGGGCGCTGTCGCGGAGGAGTGCGGCGGCCGCGAGGGGGGTGAACAGGCCGGAGAGGGGGAAGAGTTCGCCGGCGCGGTAGCGCACGGTACGGCCGGTCGCCAGGTTCCGGCCGAATACTCCGAGGGTCGTCCCGTGGGCGCGTTCCAGGGCGCGCAGCCGGTCCACGGTGCCGCGCGGCGCCGCCTCCCCGGGGCTCGCGGTCTCCCTGCCCGGTGTGCCCTTGCCGGGTACGCCACCGCCGGCCCGGCCCGTGGCCGCGGCGGCCACCGCACAGGCGGTGCCGCTCATGGTCACCGCGGCCAGCGCCGCCGCCCCGGCACCGGCCGCGAGCACCGCGCGGCGCCCCGGCCCCGACCGCACCGCGAGGGTGTCGCCGCACCCGGACCCGGACCGGAGGCAGTCCAGCCGCCGGCCGGCGTGGGCCGCCTCGGGCTCCGGCTCACGGTCCGCGGTCAACTCCGCGTCCCGGTAAGGAGTTTCCGTCCAGCGCTCCGAATCGGCATCGGACGCCGTCCCTTGCTCGCGGCCCGGGCGGGTCCGCGGCCCTCGGCCCGCGCCCGGGTCGGAGTGGGAGTCCGGGTCCGGGTCCGGGTCCGAACCTCCATCCGGGTCCGGGTCCGAATCCCCGTCCCCGTCCCCGTCGGCGTCGGCGTCCCCGTCGGCGTCCCCGTCCCCGTCGGCGTCGGCATCGGCATCCGCGTCCGCTTCCCCTTCCGCGTCCGGAAGCGTTTCCGGAGCTGGGTCGGGTTCCGGCTCGGCGTCGGACGGTTCGGGCTGTGGCCGCTGCTGGTCCAGCGGTTTCGGCATGGCTCTCTCCCATGGTGCTCGCGGGCCCCACCCCGCGACGGCGCACCTCGTGTGCGGTCCCTGCCCAGGAAGACACCGCTGTACTGGCCACGGTTCCCGCACCTCGGTGGCGGGATCCGGCACCCGTCGCGGAGTCTCCGTACCGCGCCGCGAAGGCCGCCAACTCGACGAGGAATCACGCGAGTTCGGGAAGGCCCGGTCGCCCTCTCCGGACGTTCGGCTCCGCGGTCCGACCCGGTGGAATGCGCTTGCCCCGCCTGCGGGGGTGGCCATGATGGAGCCATGACGCAGCAGACGCCCCCGTTCCGCAGGCAGCCTCTTGCGGTTCCGCCGCCCTGGCGATGGATGGCGGTGCTCGGTGTGCTGGGGCTGGGCAGCGCGGGGGTCACGCTCCTGAGCCGTGAGGGTCCGGGGCGGTGGGTGGCGACGGCCGCCTCGGCTCTGTGCGGTCTGCTCGTCCTCCTGCTCGTGGTGCGGCAGCTGCGAGCCGGCGCCCAGTTCCGCCGGGCGGAGCATCTCGCCGCCCTCGACGATCTCGCCGCCGCGGACCGCGGAGTGGAGGCGGCCGTACGGCTGCGGCCTCCTCGGCAGTCCCAGGGCGGCTACCAAGGCGGCTACCAGGCGGGGTACCAGCAGGCCGCGTACCAGTGGGCCGCGCAGACCCCGCCGCCCGCGTATACGGTCCCGCAGCCCACCCGGGGTCAGCAGTCACCGCCGGAGTGGCAGAGCCCGCCGACCTGGCAGGGGCCACCGGCAGAGCCGTTCCCTCCGGCGGAGCGGCGGCGGGAACAGCCACCGCCCAAGGACCAGGTCCCGGAGGGGCGGGTACCGCCGGTCACCGAGCGGCCCGCGCCCAGCCAGCAGCAACAGCAACAGCAACAGCAACAGCAACAGCAACAGCAACAGCAACAGCAACAGCAACAGCAACAATGGCAACAGCAACAGCCCGGCCGACCGCGAGACGGCGGCTGGGGCCCCGCGCCGGACGTCGAGTCCCCGGTGCCCCCGCTCGCGGACACCGGCGGCTACGGCTATCCGGGGCCCTCGTCCTTCGACTACCCGCTGCTGCCCCCGCTGCCCCCGCCTCCGCCACCCGCCTACCAGCAGTCCGGGGACACCCAGGACTCCCTCCTGCTCGCCGCGCTCTGGGAGGCCACCCACACCCGGCTGCGGCTCTACCACGAGACCGCGCTGAAGCAGGCCAACAGGTCTTTCCGCAATGCCCAGTCGGCGATGGGGACGGGCTTCGCCCTGCTCGTCGTCTTCACGGTGCTCGCGGTGAAGGCGCCCACGAGCACGGCGAGCATCGTCTCCGGGGCGCTCGGGCTGACCTCGGCGGGTCTGGCGGGCTATGTGAGCCGTACGTTCATCCGCTCGCAGGAGATCGCGGCCGGGCATCTGCGGGCCTTCTTCTCGCAGCCGCTCGAGTTCTCGCGGTATCTGGCCGCAGAGCGGCTGATCGCCGATGCCGAGCTGACGAGCGAGCAGCGCGCCGGGATCCTCGGGGATCTGGTGCGCGGGATGGTCTCGCCCCAAGTCGGCGACGCGCAGGGCCAGTCGGGGGCTCAGGGGTTTCCGGGAGCCCAGGGGTCCCCCGGCGGGCAGGGCGGCACCTGATGACCGCCGGGCCGGGCGGGGCGCGGGCTCAGGGCCGGCGTGGCGATGCGCCCACCCGCCCCGGAGTCAGCCGGGGGCGGATGAGCGCCTGGTTGCGAGCCGGTCAGGCTCAGCGTGCCGAGCCCGTCCGGGCGAAAGCCCATTCGTCGTCGAACAACACCGAATCCCCTCCGTATTCTGTCTTTCTGTTTCCCCATCACGCCGACGGCTCGGCGCGAACTCACACCACCCGACGGTACGCCGGAATCAATCGTCCGGCACAGCGGCGAAGTGACTTCTTGGTGGATTCCATACGCCCCGGCGCACCGAATGGCCGATTTGTTTCACAGGTCACGTACGTACGCACCTCGGCGCCTCGATCACGCGATGAACGGAAAGCACCGGGCCGCCGATCCGGTTTTTTTCACTGACCGGTCAGTAACCCGAGGGGGCGTACCCGGACGGGGGCCCGAGACCCCGAGGACGCGACCCGCACCTGCCCGGCCACCGCTCGGCCGTCCTCGGCCGTCCGCTCAACACCCGCTCCGAACTGGGCAGAAGACCCGAGCCGACGACACCCCCGGGAGCCCGCCCCGCACCCCGTCCGCACACCGGCGTCCCGAGGCGACCGGGCATCGCCCCTCTCCCCCCGCCTGTCCCCTTCCTGTCCACTTCCGGACAATCAGCGGCGGAAAACGCTTGCCCGATCGCTTCGGCCTTACGGTATCCACGGCGTGAAATCACTCCCCGTACGGCTTGTTCGCATCGGCGCGGGGAGTAATTCACCTGCGCCCCCGCCGAGTCGGCGCCGGAAGAGTGCGCGCGCAGGAGACGTCCGTACCTCCGCTGCGTAAATTCGTTGTTTCACCGAGTCGGCACAGAAGTCCGCGTTCGGTGGCCGCCGTATTGCGAGGACGTCACCGCGGAGTCCGGGCCGGCCCGGTCGGCGGGGCCGGAGCGGGCGGTGCGGGTGCCGGCCCACCCGCCGTTCACCCGCCGCGGATACCCTGTGCCGGTTCCGTCGCGCGCGGCCCCGTACGACCGGCTTGTGTCCGGCCGCGCCGTGCGGAGCGCCAGTGCGCGGAGATCGCGGCACGGAAACGGGGGAGAACGTGACGCTGCAGGAGGGCGACCCGCGCACGGTGGGCGGGTACCGGCTGGACGGCAGGCTCGGCGCGGGCGGGATGGGCGTGGTCTACCGCGCGCGTTCGCTGTCCGGCCGGCAGGTCGCCGTGAAGGTCATCCGGCCGGAACTGGCCGAGGACGCCGGTTTCCGCGCCCGCTTCCGCCGGGAGGTGGAGGCGGCCCGGCAGGTCAGCGGGGCCTTCACCGCCCCGGTGGTGGACGCCGACGCGGAGGCCGCCGTCCCCTGGCTCGCCACCCTCTTCGTCCCCGGCCCCTCGCTCGCCCAACACGTCGCGGAGCAGGGGCCGTTGACCGTGCCCGAGGTGCGGCGTCTGGCGCTGGGGCTCGCCGAGGCGCTGCGCGACATCCACCGGGCCGGTCTCGTGCACCGCGATCTGAAGCCCGGCAATGTCCTGCTCGCCGGGGACGGGCCGCGGGTCATCGACTTCGGCATCGCCCGCGCCGCCGACGAGGCGCCGCTCACCAGCACCGGACTCGTCGTCGGCACCCCGCCGTTCATGGCCCCGGAGCAGTTCCGGCACGGCGCCTCGGGACCGGCGACCGATGTCTTCTCGCTCGGCTCGGTGCTCGTCTACGCGGCCACCGGGCACAGCCCCTTCGAGGGCGACAACGCGCACTCGGTCGGCTTCCGGGTGGTCTACGAGGAGCCGGAGCTGTCCGCCCTGCCCGCGACCCTGCGGCCCCTGATCGACTCCTGCCTGGCGAAGGAACCGGCCCAACGGGCCACCGTCGTGGGGCTGTTGAGCGCCCTGGCCGCCGAGGAGCCCGGCCCGCCCGGATCCCGGCAGGCCCCCGCCCGGCCCACCGGAGCCCCGGACCCGCGTACTCCGGCCCCGCGCACCCCGGCGCCACCCCTCGACGAGGCCGCACCGGTCCCGCCCCTCGGCGAGGCGGCGCCGGTCGCGGACCACCCCGTACCGCCCGCCGCCGAGCGCGCCGACGAGGACCCCGCGGACCGTACACCCGTCCCCGTACCGCCCCACCCGGCGACGGCACCGAGCCCCGCCGCCCCGGCCGCCGCCGCGCCACGCCCCTTGCGCCGCAAGGTCGTTGTGGCGACGGCGGCGGTGGTCGCCGTGGGGGCCGCGATCGGGCTCTCCGCGCTGGCCGAGCGGGACCGCGGCGAGGGCGGGGACGCCAAGCCCACCGGCGGAGCCGGTACCGCGGGCCCGACCCCGGCCGCCCTCAGCTGCCCCAGCGCCGGCAGCCGCTTCGCGACCAGCGGTTCCAGCCTGCAGGCCGACCTCTTCCAGCACTGGACCCAGGGGTACGCGAAGTCCTGCCCCGGCAGCGAGATCTCCTTCGAGCCGACCGGATCGGGCCAGGGCGTACGGGAGTTCGCGGAGGGCACGACCGAACTGGCCCTGACCGACGGCAGTCTGCGCCCGCAGGAGATCTCCGCCTCCGCCACCCGCTGCGCCGAGGGCAGCGGCGGGAAGAAGGGCAAGGCGGTCCAACTCCCCCTGGCCACCATGCCGGTGTCGGTGATCTACCACCTGAGCGGGGTGGACTCGCTGGTCCTGGACGCGAAGACGCTCGCCGGGATCTACCGGGGCGAGATCACCAAGTGGAACGACTCCCGGATCGCCGCGCTCAACCCCGGCGCGAAGCTGCCCGCCACCGCGGTGAAGCCCCTCTTCAAGTCCCTGGCGTCCGGCACCAATCTGACCTTCACCCAGTACCTCGCGAAGGCCGCCGCCTACGACTGGCCGGAGGCGCCGGACACCGAGATGGCCGCGGAGGCGGGCATCGGGAAGCAGACCTCCGAGGAGCTGGCCGAGGAGGTCGCCGGGACGGAGGGCTCCCTCTCCTACGTCGAGCGGGGGCAGGAGGGCGGAGCCGCGAAGGCCGCCCTGGACACCGGCGCGGCCGATCCGGTCGCGCTCACCCCGGAGTCCGCCGCCAAGACCGTGGCGGCGAGCCGGATCACCGGCGAGGGCGCCGACCTGGCCGTGGACCTCGACCACGGGACCAGCGCACCCGGCGCGTACCCGCTCGTGCAGCTCGGCTACGCGCTCGTCTGCGACCAGGGCAACGCCCCGGGGACGCTGCCCTCGCTGCGTTCCTTCCTCGCCTACACGACGGGCCGGGAAGGCCAGTCGGCGACGGCCGGGCTCGGCTTCGGACCACTGCCGCCGGAGCTGGCCGCCCAGGTGCGCAAGAAGGCCCAGGACCTGGGCTGAGCCGCCGCCCGCGGGCCGCGGCCCCGCCCCCGCGGGCGGCTCACAGCCCCCGCGCGACCTCCGTCGCCCAGTAGGTGAGGATCAGGTTCGCCCCGGCCCGCTTGATGCCGGTCAGCGTCTCCAGGATCGCCTTCTCCCGCTCGATCCAGCCGCGCTCGGCGGCGGCCTCGATCATCGCGTACTCACCGGAGATCTGGTACGCGGCCAGCGGCACGTCCACCTCGGCCGCGACCTTCGCCACGATGTCGAGGTAGGGGCCCGCGGGCTTGACCATCACCAGGTCCGCGCCCTCCTGGAGGTCGAGCGCCAACTCCCGCAGCGCCTCACGGGAGTTGGGGGCGTCCTGCTGGTAGGTCTTGCGGTCGCCGCGCAGCGAGGAGGCGACCGCCTCGCGGAAGGGGCCGTAGAAGGCCGAGGAGTACTTCACGGTGTAGGCGAGGATCGCCACGTCCTCGTGGTCGGTCTGGTCCAGGGCGTCGCGGACCACGCCGACCTGGCCGTCCATCATCCCGCTCGGGGCCACCACATGGGCGCCCGCGTCGGCCTGGACCTGCGCCATCTCCGCGTACCGCTCCAGGGTGGCGTCGTTGTCCACCCGGCCCTGCTCGTCCAGGACGCCGCAGTGGCCGTGGTCGGTGAACTCGTCCAGGCACAGGTCGGACATGATGATCAGCTCGTCGCCGACCTCCGCGCGCACCTGGCGCAGCGCGACCTGGAGGATGCCGTCCGGGTCGGTGCCCGCGGTGCCGAGCGGGTCCTTCCTGGACTCCTCGGGGACCCCGTAGAGCATGATCCCGCTGACCCCGGCCTCCAGCGCCTCCACCGCGGCCTTGCGCAGGCTGTCCAGGGTGTGCTGGACCACGCCGGGCATCGAGCCGACCGGTACCGGCTCGCCGGCGCCCTCGCGGACGAAGGCGGGCAGGATCAGGTCGGCCGGGTGCAACCGGGTCTCCGCGACCATCCGGCGCATCGCCGGGGTGGTGCGCAGGCGCCGCGGCCGGGCGCCGGGGAAGGAACCGTACTTCGTCGTCATCTGCTCCGCCTCGCCATTCCTCTACGACCGCCCCACGGGCCGTACCTCTTCACGCTACGCCCGCCCGCCGCCGGGCACGGACCGGGCCCCCGCCGTCCGCGCGGCCCCGGGCGGCACAAGGGCCCGGACGCTTCCCGCGTCCGGGCCCGCAGTGAGGTTTCCGCGCTCAGGTCGTCCGGCGCCGCCGGGAGCCGGGCCTGCGCTCGCTGGGCCGGGTCACCGGCTCGCCCGCGTCGAGGGCGGCCGCCCGGCGCTGGGCGCCGAACTCCGCGAGCGCCTCGGCGAGCTTGTGCACCGAGGGCTCGGGCGACATGACGTCCACCCGGAGGCCGTGCTCCTCCGCCGTCTTGGCGGTGGCCGGGCCGATACACGCGATCACGGTGACGTTGTGCGGCTTGCCCGCGATGCCGACCAGGTTGCGGACCGTGGAGGAGGAGGTGAAGAGCACCGCGTCGAAGCCGCCGCCCTTGATCGCCTCCCGGGTCTCGGCCGGCGGCGGCGAGGCGCGCACCGTGCGGTAGGCGGTGACGTCGTCGACCTCCCAGCCCAGCTCGATCAGACCGGCCACCAGGGTCTCGGTGGCGATGTCCGCGCGGGGCAGGAAGACCCGCTCGATCGGGTCGAAGACCGGGTCGTACGGCGGCCAGTCCTCCAGGAGTCCGGCGGCCGACTGCTCGCCGCTGGGCACCAGGTCGGGCTTGACGCCGAAGGAGACGAGGGCCTTCGCGGTCTGCTCGCCGACCGCGGCGACCTTGATCCCGGCGAAGGCGCGGGCGTCGAGCCCGTACTCCTCGAACTTCTCCCGGACCGCCTTCACGGCGTTGACCGAGGTGAAGGCGATCCACTCGTAGCGCCCGGTGACCAGGCCCTTGACCGCGCGCTCCATCTGCTGGGGGGTGCGCGGGGGTTCGACGGCGATGGTCGGCACCTCGTGCGGGACCGCGCCGTAGGAGACCAGCTGCTCGGAGAGCGAGGCGGCCTGCTCCTTGGTGCGCGGGACCAGGACCCGCCAGCCGAAGAGCGGCTTCGACTCGAACCAGGACAGCTGCTCGCGCTGGGCGGCCGCGCTGCGCTCGCCGACCACGGCTATCACCGGCCTGCCGCCCTCCGCCGAGGGCAGCACCTTGGCCTGCTTCAGGGTCTGGGCGAGGGTGCCGAGGGTGGCCGTCCAGGTGCGCTGGCGGGTGGTGGTGCCGCCGACCGTGACGGTCACCGGGGTGTCCGGCTTGCGCCCTGCGGAGACCAGTTCGCCCGCGGCGGCGGCCACCGAGTCCAGGGTGGCGGAGACGACGACGGTGCCGTCCGAGGCGCCCGTCTCCGTCCAGCACCGCTCGGAGGCGGTCCGCGCGTCGACGAACCGTACGTCCGCGCCCTGGGCGTCGCGCAGCGGCACACCCGCGTAGGCGGGGACGCCGACCGCGGAGGCGATGCCGGGCACCACCTCGAAGGGGATGCCCGCGGCGGAGCAGGCGAGCATCTCGCCGGCCGCGTAGGTGTCCAGGCCCGGATCGCCGGTCACCGCACGGACCACCCGCTTGCCGCCGCGCGCGGCCTCCATGACAAGATTGGCCGCGTCCCTCGGTGCAGGGGCCTCGCCTGCTGACGGACCGTCGACAAGCGTGAGCTGAGGCGTGTCCGTCGCCAGTTCGGTGGCCGTCACGTCCGCGCGAGCGTGGAGGCGTACCACGTCGAGCACTTCGGGCTCGGCGACCAGTACGTCCGCATGCGTCAGTGCGTCGACGGCGCGCAGGGTCAGCAGCCCTGGATCACCGGGGCCGGCACCGAGGAAGGTGACGTGCCCGGCGCCGGGGACTGCGGGTCGGTTCGAGGTGGTGGGGCTCAATGTGCTCGCTCCCCCATCAGACCGGCCGCGCCCTTGGCAAGCATCTCGGTGGCGAGTTCGCGACCGAGCGCCAGTGCCTGGTCGTGTGTCTCGGGCACGGGACCGGTGGTGGACAGCTGCACCAGCGTCGCGCCGTCGATCGAGCCGACGACGCCCCGCAGGCGCATTTCAGTGACAATCTGCCCGTCGCCCAACAGGTCGGCCAGGGCACCCACGGGTGCGCTGCAACCGGCCTCCAGGGCGGCGAGCAGGGACCGCTCGGCCGTCACCGCGACCCGCGTGTGCGGGTCGTCGAGTTCGGCCAGTTCGGCGGCGAGGGCGACGTTCGCGGCGGCGCACTCGATGGCCAGGGCTCCCTGGCCGGGGGCGGGCAAAACCGTTTCGGGAGCGAGGAGTTCGGTGACCTCCGCCGCTCGCCCGATCCGGTTGAGACCGGCGGCGGCGAGCACGACGGCGTCGAGCTCCCCGCTGTGGACGTAGCCGATGCGGGTGTCGATGTTCCCCCGGATCGGCACGGTCTCGATCATCAGCCCGTGCTCGCGCGCGTACGCGTTCAGCTGGGCCATCCGCCGGGGCGAGCCGGTGCCCACGCGGGCGCCGTGCGGCAGCTGCCCGAAGGCCAGGCCGTCCCGGGCGATCAGCACGTCGCGCGGGTCCTCGCGGCGCGGCACCGCGGCCAGCGCCAGGGACTCGGGCTGCGTGGTCGGCAGGTCCTTCAGGGAGTGCACCGCGAAGTCGATCTCCCCGCGCAGCAGGGCCTCGCGCAGGGCGGTGACGAACACCCCGGTGCCGCCGATCTGCGCCAGGTGCTCGCGGGAGGTGTCGCCGTAGGTGGTGATCTCCACCAGCTCGACGGGCCGTCCCGTCACCTGCCGTACGGCCTCGGCGACGTGCCCGGACTGGGCCATGGCGAGCTTGCTGCGCCTGGTCCCGAGCCTCAGTGCGTTCTGGGTCATGAGCGGCCTCGGTTCGTGGAGGGTTCGGTCCGGTCGGCCCCGCCCGCCCGCGAGACGGAGGCCACCGTCTCCGGGTCCAGGTCGAAGAGCGTGCGCAGGGCGTCGGCGTAACCGGCCCCGCCGGGTTCGGCGGCGAGCTGTTTGACCCGCACGGTGGGGGCGTGGAGGAGCTTGTCCACCACGCGTCGGACGGTCTGGGTGATCTCGCCGCGCTCCTTCTCGTCGAGACCGGGCAGCCGTCCTTCGAGGCGGGCGATCTCCCCGGAGACCACCCCGGCGGCCATGGTGCGCAGGGCGACCACGGTCGGGGTGATCACGGCGGCGCGCTGGGCGGCGCCGAAGGCGGTGACCTCGTCGGCGACGATCGCGCGCACCTGGTCGACGTCGGCGGCCATCGGGGCGTCCGCGCTGGCCTCGGCGAGCGACTCGATGTCGACCAGGCGGACCCCGTCGAGGCGGTGCGCGGCGGCGTCGATGTCCCGGGGCATCGCGAGGTCGAGCAGGGCGAGCGGCGCCTCGCGCCCGGCCAGCGCCGCCTCGATGTCCCGGCCGGTGAGCACCAGTCCGGTGGCCCCGGTGCAGGAGAGGGCGAGGTCGGCGCGGGCCAGCTCGGCCGGGACCCGCTCCATCGGCACCGCGCGGGCGCCGGCTCCCGCGGTGCCGCTGCCGGGCTCGGTGAGGATCCGGGCGAGCCGCTCGGCGCGCTCCAGGGTGCGGTTGGCGATGACGATCTCGCCCGCGCCCGCGCGCGCCAGGGTGGCCGCCGAGAGCGCGGACATCGAGCCCGCGCCGATCACCAGGACCCGCTTGCCCGCGGCCCATTCGGTCACCGGGCGGCCCTCGGCGAGCTGCCCGAGCCCGAAGGTGACCAGGGACTGCCCGGCCCGGTCGATTCCGGTCTCGCTGTGGGCGCGCTTGCCGACCCGGAGGGCCTGCTGGAAGAGGTCGTTGAGCAGCCGGCCCGCGGTGTGCAGGCTCTGCCCGGTGGCGAGCGCGTCCTTGATCTGGCCGAGGATCTGGCCCTCGCCGACCACCATCGAGTCCAGGCCGCAGGCCACCGAGAACAGGTGGTGCACGGCCCGGTCCTCGTAGTGCACGTAGAGGTACGGGGTCAGTTCCTCCAGGCCCACTCCGCTGTGCTGGGAGAGCAGGGTGGACAGCTCGGCGACGCCCGCGTGGAACTTGTCCACGTCCGCGTACAGCTCGACCCGGTTGCAGGTGGCGAGCACCGCGGCCTCGGCGGCGGGTTCGGCGGCCACCGTGTCGGTGAGCAGCTTGGCCTGGGCATCGGCGCCGAGGGCGGCCCGCTCCAGGACGCTGACCGGGGCGCTGCGGTGGCTGAGGCCGACGACGAGGAGACTCATGCCGGCATCACGGCGGGCAGGTCCCCGTCAGGTCCTTTGCGGTCGCTCTTGGTGGCGGGCGGCGGCGGCAGCCGGTCCTCGGCGGCCTCGCCCTCGCCGGCCTTGCGCTGCTCGTGGAAGGCGAGGATCTGCAGCTCGATGGAGAGGTCGACCTTGCGTACGTCGACGCCCTCGGGCACCGAGAGCACGGTCGGCGCGAAGTTGAGGATGGAGGTGATCCCGGCGGCGACCAGGCGGTCGCAGACCTGCTGGGCGGCGCCCGCCGGGGTCGCGATGACCCCGATGGAGACGCCGTTGTCGTCGATGATCCGCTCCAGCTCGTCGGTGTGCTGGACGGAGATCCCGGCCACCGGCTTGCCCGCCATCGCCGGGTCGGCGTCGATCAGCGCCGCCACCCGGAAGCCGCGGGAGGCGAACCCTCCGTAATTGGCCAGTGCCGCACCGAGGTTGCCGATGCCGACGATGACGACCGGCCAGTCCTGGGTGAGGCCCAGCTCGCGGGAGATCTGGTAGACGAGGTACTCGACGTCGTAGCCGACACCGCGGGTTCCGTACGAACCGAGGTAGGAGAAGTCCTTGCGCAGCTTGGCGGAGTTGACGCCCGCCGCGGCCGCGAGTTCCTCGGAGGAGACCGTGGGCACCGAGCGCTCGGACAGAGCGGTCAGGGCCCGCAGATACAGCGGAAGCCTGGCGACAGTGGCCTCGGGAATCCCTCGGCTACGGGTCGCCGGTCGGTGAGTTCGGCCAGTTGCCACGGTGCTCCTGCGGGTAGAGCGGGGCTGTAGGCGGTCGCACGTCCCGCGGCCGCCCCATCGACAGCAGGCTATGTCTTTGTGAACGCGTGCACAAAGATTGTGTCCGATTTGCCCGGGCAACGTGATAGGGCTCACGCGGCCCCGCCACCTGCCACGACAGCCGTGGCAACCGGCTCTTTCTCGCCCGTCGATGGGGGTCACGAACAGGACACGCTCCTCGCCGGTCCCCGTCCCCGGAGGCCCAACAGCCCCAGATGCTACGGGACTTGCGGGCTGTTTTCCGCCAGTGCGCAGACATCCGAACGGGCGCGACGGCGGCGCCCGCCGCGCTCAGGAGGTGAGCGCCCTGCGCAGCCGGTCCGGGTTCACTCGCCAGAAGTCGTGCTGGGCGCCGTCCACCAGCACGACCGGGATCTGCTCCCAGTACGTCCGGTACAACTCCTCGTCCTCGGTGATGTCCCGCTGCTCCCAGCTGCTGCCCAGCTCCGCGCAGACCGCCTCGACCACCCGCTGCGCGTCGTCGCAGAGGTGGCAGCCGGGCTTGCGGATCAGGGTCACGACCCGGTCCTCGGGCCGCTTCTTCTCGGTACGCCGGAACAGAGGGCTCATGCCTGCCATTCTCGCCCCACCGGACCCCTGCCCGGCCAACTGCGCACCCGGCGGTCCCGAGACCTCCGCGCGGGGCACGCGGATCACCCGCGGCCCGGCGCCTCCGGTTGCCCGCGGCCGGTTCACGCCCCTGTCGGGGAGAGTTCACAGCCTCGCAGCTCAGCGACTTAGGAGCCGGTGGCCCGACTCGTTATGCTCGACGCCATGGCCTCTCTCGGATGGCTCACTTCCCGTAGGCGCTCCGCCACCGCACGCAGCGTGCTGGCAGGCGAGGCCTCCGCCGAGGCCGCGCGCAGGGCAGCGGACGAGACCGGGGAGCCGGCGAAGGTGCCCGCGGCCGAGGAGGCCGGGAGCCTCCTGGTCGAGGAGGCGCCGCCGGAACCGGAGTTCCCCGTCGTCGGCGACGAACGCGCGGCCGCCTTCTTCGACCTCGACAACACCGTGATGCAGGGCGCCGCGATCTTCCACATGGGGCGCGGCCTGTACAAGCGGAAGTTCTTCCAGACCCGCGACCTGACCCGGTTCGCCTGGCAGCAGGCCTGGTTCCGGCTCGCGGGCATCGAGGACGCCTCGCACATGGAGGACGCCCGCGAGTCCGCGCTCTCCATCGTCAAGGGCCACCGGGTCGCCGAACTCATGGCCATCGGCGAGGAGATCTACGACGAGTACATGGCCGACCGCATCTGGCCGGGCACCCGGGCGCTCGCCCAGGCCCACCTCGACGCGGGCCAGCGGGTGTGGCTGGTCACCGCGGCCCCGGTGGAGACCGCGACGATCATCGCCCGCCGCCTCGGCCTGACCGGCGCGCTCGGCACGGTCGCCGAGTCGGTCGACGGGATCTACACCGGGCGGCTCGTCGGCGAACCCCTGCACGGCCCCGCCAAGGCGGAGGCGGTACGCGCCCTCGCGCTCGCCCAGGACCTCGACCTCGCGCGCTGCGCCGCCTACAGCGACTCGCACAACGACATCCCGATGCTCTCGCTGGTCGGCCACCCCTACGCGATCAACCCGGACGCCAAGCTGCGCCGGCACGCGCGCGAGCGCGACTGGCGGCTGCGCGACTACCGCACCGGCCGCAAGGCCGCGAAGATCGGCATCCCGGCGGCCGCCGGGGTCGGCGCGATGGCGGGCGGCACCGCGGCCGCCATCGCCCTGCACCGCCGCCGCTTCGCCCGCTGAGGCCCGCAGCCGCCCTGCCGCCGCTCCCGTCGGCCACCCACTGAGCAGCAGCTGAGCACCCACTCAGCACCCGTCTGACCCGCGGGCGCGCCCGTCCGCCAACGCGCCCGGACGGCGGAAACCGCACTCGTTCGGGCCACAGAAATCTGCTCACCGGCTCGTACGACACACGCGGACCCCGTTCGGCCCCAGGTCAATCGTTTCTTCTTACCCGGCCGCCCCTCCCACCGGTCGCTTCGGTGACGCTCGGCCACAACTCGCCCCGGGGCTACCCCGAGACGAAGCTTTTCGGTCAACCGGTGATCAGCAAAGGGCGATTGACCGAACACGGAACGTCAGGAGAGGCGACGTCCTCACAGTTTTGAGCAACTGGGCGTAGCGCCCCCTGTACGAAGCGTTATTCTCCTCAGACGCAATCCGGTGCCCACCCGGACGCGGCTTTGTCGCCTCGGCGGGTGAACGTGCCGGTACTGCACCTGATGCAAGCAAGCTCTGCCTCTGGGAGTCCCGTGTACCCACACGTCGGGGTTGACGCCTCGGGCCTGGCTACGCTGCGTGGAGCGGTCCTCGACCGCCTGCGCGATCTCGTCCCCCTCGCGTACGCCGTTCCCGCGTATGCCGTCCCCGCCCTCGCCGGACCGCAAACCGCCGTGGGTGGCCCGGCCGGCCCCTGCTACGCCATGACCAACAGCCATGCCGCCGTCGGTCGCCGCACCCGTCCCAGCACCACCGCCTCCCCCGTGCGCCGTCCCGCCGCGGACAGCGACAGCGCCCGGATGATGGAACTCGTCGAGCGCGCCCAGGCCGGTGAGACCGAGGCCTTCGGCCGCCTCTACGACCAGTACAGCGACACCGTGTACCGGTACATCTACTACCGCGTGGGCGGGAAGGCCACGGCCGAGGACCTGACCAGCGAGACCTTCCTGCGCGCGCTGCGGCGGATCGGCACCTTCACCTACCAGGGCCGCGACTTCGGGGCCTGGCTGGTCACGATCGCGCGCAATCTGGTCGCCGACCACTTCAAGTCGAGCCGCTTCCGCCTCGAAGTGACCACCGGCGAAATGCTCGACGCCAACGAGGTCGAGCGCTCCCCCGAGGACTCCGTCCTCGAATCGCTGTCCAACGCCGCCCTGCTCCAGGCGGTGAAGCGGCTCAACCCCCAGCAGCAGGAGTGCGTGACGCTGCGCTTCCTCCAGGGACTCTCGGTCGCCGAGACCGCCCGTGTGATGGGCAAGAACGAGGGCGCGATCAAGACCCTGCAGTACCGGGCCGTACGCACGCTGGCCCGGCTGCTGCCCGACGACGCCCGCTGAGGCCGGGCCACCACCCGGCGGACACTCCCCGCGATCGTCAACTCACCTTCCGTAGAAGCCTGTTGGCTTTCCCGGTCGGATCATCCGCTGTCCGTAACCCAAGTGCCGCCCCCGTCGTTGTGCGGGATACAGGCTCCCTCTGGTTGCTTCCTGTCCAGTCCCGCCCACTCGATCGGGTGAGGCTGGGCGGATCCAGGAACCACTCGGACCCCTTGGGGAGTCGACCGTCCTGACGAGAGGAGGTGCCGCCCGTGATCGCGAACGTGTCGGGGCAGCGGCGGGCGAACGCCTTCGCCCGCGCCCTGGAGGAGGCCTCCGGCCAGGGTGCGGCCGCCGAGCACAGCGCGGACTCCGCACCCGCGGCCGAGCCGAGACGCCTCACCCAGCTGGTGAGCGAGCTCGGCGCCCTGCCCAGACCGGCACTTGACCCCGACGTCAAGGCCACCCAGCGGGCACAGCTGATGGCCGCGATGGAGTCCCTTGCCCAGGAAGGCACCCTGGCCGAACCGGCCGGACCCGCGGTGCCCTCCCAGCGGAAACCGGGCCGGCACCGCGCGAGCCCGCTCCGCTCCCTGCGCCCGCGCACCCGGCTCTCCAAGGGCCTGGCCGCGGGCGGACTCACCGTCAGCGTCGCCGCCGGTGCCTTCGGCGGGGTCGCCGCGGCCAGCTCCGACGCCCTGCCCGGGGACTCCCTCTACGGCCTCAAGCGCGGCATGGAGGACTTCAAGCTCGGCCTGGCCGGAAGCGACTCCGACCGCGGCCGCATCTACCTCGACCACGCCTCCACCCGGCTCGGCGAGGCCCGCCGCCTGATGGACCGCGGCCGGCACGGCAGGGACCTGGACCACGAGGCGCTCGGCGAGGTCCGCCGCGCCCTGTCCGGCATGAACCACGACGCCGCCGAGGGCCACCGCCTGCTCCACGAGGCCTACACCCGCGACGGTTCGCTCGGCCCCCTGCAGACCCTGTCCTCCTTCTCCCGCGCGCACCGCGACAGTTGGAGCCTGCTGCGCGAGAAGCTCCCGGTGCAGCTCGGCGACATCCGCGACCAGGTCAGCAGCGTCTTCGACGCCATAGACGAAGAGGTCGCACCGCTGCGCTCGCTGCTCCCCGAGCCGCCCGCGCACGAGTCCGAGCCCGCCGCCCCCGGCAGCTCCGGCTCCCGGGGCCCCGGCTCCGAGGACCGTTCCCCCTCCTCCAGCCCGCACGAGAAGCACCGCGACAAGCAGAGCCCCGAGGGGCCGAAGCCCTCCCCCACCGAGAGCGCCGACGACGGCCTCCTCGGCGGCAACACCGGCGGCCTCTTCCCGGACCCCGAGGACTCCGGCTCGCAGAAGCCGGGCGGCGGCCAGGGCCCGAAGCCGGACGTCACCCTCCCGCCCCTCCTCCCCGGCCTGCTCCCCGGCCTCGGCCTCGACGCCCGGGACGCCGAGGACTGAACGGCCCCCGAGGGTGAGCGGCCCCGAGAGTGAGCGGCTGGCGCGAGTGAGCAGCCGACCGGCGGTGAACGCCCGACCGCGCGTCGCCTGAGCACCCGTCAGCCCGCCGCCCCACTCGCCCCGCCGCCCCACCCTCTCGGCCCGCGAGCACCGGGCCCCGGTTCCCGCCGGGGCCCGTTCGCATGCCCCGTACCGCACACCCCCATCGCCCTGCACCGCACGCCCGATCACCCCGTACCGCGCCCCCGGCAATCCCGTACCGCACCCCGTACCGCACGCCCCCGATTTGCCGACCCGGCAACAAAGCTGGTCACGCCGGGCCGCCCGGCCGGACCATCGTCGGCAGCCGCGGGCGCCGAACCCGCCGCGCCCCGCATCCGAGCCGTACGGAGGACCCATGACCGGCAGCACCGCCCCCGACCCCGCCCCCGTCACCGACGAGGAGCTCTGGGACAGCCGCTACGCGCAGAGCACCCGCGTCTGGAGCGGGCTGCCCAACCACGCCCTGGTACGGGAGACCGAGCGGCTGGCCCCCGGCCGCGCCCTGGACCTCGGCTGCGGCGAGGGCGCCGACGCGATCTGGCTGGCCCGCCAGGGCTGGCAGGTCACCGCCGCCGATGTCTCCCGGGTCGCGCTCGACCGGGGCGCCGCCCACGCCGCCGAGCAGGGCGTCGCCGACCGCGTCGACTGGCAGCGGCACGACCTCGGCCACAGCTTCCCGGCGGGCGCCTACGACCTGATCTCCGCGCACTTCCTGCACACCTACGGCGCCCTGCGCAGGGAGGAGGTGTTGCGCCGGGCCGTGGACTCGGTCGCCCCCGGCGGCATCCTCCTGGTCGTCGGCCACGCGGGCTGGCCCAAGTGGGCCGAGGACCCGGACCCCGACGTGTACTTCCCGACCCCCGAGGACGTCCTCGCCGAGCTCCGGCTCCCCGCCGGCGCCTGGGAGGTCCTGGTCAGCGAGACCTACGAACGCCCGGCCGCCCGCCCCGACGGGGTCATGGACACCCGCGAGGACACCACCCTGAAGGTACGGCGGCTCCCGGGCTGAGCGGCCCAGCCCCTCAGAAGAAGACCGAACGCCGCTGCACGAGCAGCTTGTACAGCGTGTGCTGGATCTGCTCGCGCACCTGGTCGGTGAGGTTGAACATCAGCATCGGGTCCTCGGCCGCCTCCGGCGGATAGCCGTCCGTCGGGATCGGCTCACCGAACTGGATGGTCCACTTCGTCGGCAGCGGCACCGCGCCGAGCGGCCCGAACAGCGGAAAGGTCGGCGTGATCGGGAAGTACGGGAAGCCGAGGAGGCGGGCCAGCGTCTTGGCGTTGCCGATCATCGGGTAGATCTCCTCGGCCCCGACGATCGAGCAGGGCACGATCGGCGCCCGCGCCCGCAGCGCCGTCGAGACGAAGCCGCCCCGCCCGAACCGCTGGAGCTTGTACCGCTCCCCGAAGGGCTTGCCGATCCCCTTGAAGCCCTCCGGCATCACCCCGACCACCTCCCCGCGGGCGAGCAGCCGCTCGGCGTCCTCCGCGCAGGCCAGCGTGTGCCCGGCCTTGCGGGCCAGCTCGTTGACCACCGGGAGCATGAACACCAGGTCGGCGGCGAGCAGCCGCAGATTGCGGTCCGCCGGGTGCTCGTCGTGCACCGCGATCTGGAGCATCAGCCCGTCGAGCGGCAGCGTGCCGGAGTGGTTGGCGACGATGAGGGCGCCCCCTTCGGCGGGGATGTTCTCGATGCCCTTCACCTCGACCCGGAAGTACTTCTCGTAGACCGGGCGCAGCGCGGACATCAGGACCTGGTCGGTCAGTTCGGCGTCGTAGCCGAAGTCGTCGACCTCGTAGTCACCGGTCAGCCGGCGGCGCAGGAAGCTGAGGCCGCCCGCGATCCGGCGCTCCCAGGGGCCGGGCTCGGGCGGGGCCTCACCCGGCTCGGGGTCGGGCTCCGGTTCCTGCCCGGCCGGTCCGGACTGCTGGCCGGGCAGGCTCGCGCTCTTGTGGATCGGCACCGGGTCCGCCCCGCGCCCGGAGGCGGCGGGCCTGCGCCGGGCCGGGCGCCGCTCGCCCGCGCGGGAGCGGTCGTCGTCGAAGGGGATGACCTTGGCGTCCGCCATGTTGCTGCGCTCCTCAGTTCGCGCTCTGCGCGGGGGCCGTACCGCCCGTGCCGGTGCCTGCCGCCTCGCGCGCGCCCGCCAGGAAGGGGAGGGCGGCGAGCTTGTCGACCGCGGACGCCACCAGCTGCGGGGGCAGCAGCCCCGCGCCCCGGCAGCGCACGAAGTCCTCGAAGGCCTCGGCCGTCGTGTACCCGGCCTCGTATCCCAGGGTTTCACGCATCTGGGCCGTCGACACCATGCGGCCGTGGGTGAGCAGCCGCAGCTGCTCGGGCGAGAAGTCGGTGACGCCGAGATTGCGCAGCGCCGAGCCGAACCAGCTCACCGCGGGCAGCAGCATCGGCACGGTCGGCCTGCCGAGCCGGCGCGAGCACTGCGACAGGAGCAGCACGCCCTCCCCGGCGATGTTGAAGGTGCCGCTGTTGAGGGTGCCCCGGCGCGGCTCCCGGGCAGCGATCCGCAGCACCTCGATCACATCGTCCTCGTGCACGAACTGCAGCCGCGGGTCGTAGCCGAAGACGGTCGGCAGCACGGGCAGCGAGAAGTACTCGGTCAGCGGGGTCTCGGCGCCGGGCCCGAGGATGTTGGCGAAGCGCAGCACGCAGACCGCGACATCGGGGCGGCGCCGGGCGAAGCCGCGCACATAGCCCTCGACCTCGACGGTGTCCTTGGCGAAGCCGCCGCTCGGCAGCGACTTCGGCGGGGTGGTCTCGGTGAAGACGGCCGGGTCGCGGGGCGCCGCCCCGTACACATTGGTCGAGGACTTCACCACCAGGCGCCGCACCGCGGGGGACTTCTGGCAGGCACCGAGCAGCTGCATGGTGCCGATGACGTTGGTCTCCTTGACCGCGGTCCGGCCGGTGCCGCCGAGTCCGGTACCGCTGACGTCCAGGTGCACCACGGTGGTCACGCCGCGTTCGGTGAGGACCTTGGCGATGGTGGACTGCCGGATGTCGGCCTGCACGAACTCGGCGCCGCCCAGGTGGTGCTGGGGCAGTGCCGCGTCCACGGCGATGACCCGGTCCACCTCGGGATCGCGCTGGATGCGGCGCACGAAACGCCCGCCCAGCTGCCGGGCCGCCCCTGTCACCAGCACGACCTCGCCCACGATCCGCGCCCGCCTTCCCGTCGCCGCTCGCCGCCCCGGCCCCGCACCACGCGTTCACCGGTACGTGCCGTACGCGCCACCGTAGCGCTTCACCGCCGCGCTGTAATCGCCGCGCGGCACCGATTCGCGGGGATTGCCCCCACCGGCCTCCCACCGGTCCGGAATTCCGGGCTCCGGCACGCCTGCCCGCCCGGCCCGCGCTCAATCCGGGCCGGACGCGCCCGGCCCGCGGGGGCGCGAAAACGACCGCGGCCCCCCTGCTGTCACAGCAGGGGGGCCGCAGAGCGCTTCTCGTCAGCGTCGCTCACTTCTTGTTACGACGCTGGACACGCGTGCGCTTCAGCAGCTTGCGGTGCTTCTTCTTCGCCATCCGCTTGCGCCGCTTCTTGATAACAGAGCCCACGACTACCCTCGCTCACTTCTCGGAACATCCCCACACTTCGGGGATCTTGGTGCGGGGCGACATGGGCCCACACGACCTACGAGGGGCTAGCCTACCCGCCCGAGCGCTGAGCCCGTAATCGGGTGACGGGCCGGTGGAAACCGGACCTTCTCTCAGGCAGTCTCCACCCCCACATAGGACTCGCGGAGGTACTCGTGAACCGCTTGCTCCGGGACTCGGAACGACCTGCCCACCCGGATCGCGGGCAGATGACCGCTGTGCACCAAGCGGTACACGGTCATCTTGGATACGCGCATCACCGAGGCGACTTCCGCCACGGTAAGGAACTGAACCTCGTTCAGAGGCCTCTCGCCACCAGCCATGACACACCTGAACCTTCCGCACACGACGCGCCCCGGCTTCCCCTTCCGGTGACTCCTCGTCGTTGCGTGCTCACTCACCAGAGTAGAGGCGGGTGGTGCGAGTGGGGAAGAGGAGCAGCGGGTCCCCTTTATCCCGACAGTCCGGCCCGCGTCAGCACATGGCGCACAAGTGGCCGGTAGTGATCGGAGCGAACCGCGTCATCCAGTGGGACGACGACCGAAATCCGCCCCTCGGCCTCGCCGACGAAGAGCGCCGGATCATCGGTGTCGGCAAGTCCCATGGCATCAATGCCCAGTTGACCTGCCCCGCAGACCCAGCCGTGGTCGCCGACCACCAGCGCGGGCAGCGGCCCGCCCCCCTCGGCGAGCGCCGCGAGCGCGGTGCGCACCGGGCGCGGGGAATGCGAGTGCGCCGGTCGCCCACGCCCCGGCGCACGCCCCGCCCCCGTCTGCCCCGCCTCCCGCACCAGGGCGACCTCGGCTACGTAGTCGAGGTGATGGGCGCGTAGACCGAAGCGCGTCATGAGGGGGAGGACCGCCCCCCGCGCCGGGGTGAGTACGGGGCAGCCGGCCGCCGACATCCCGCGCGCCAGGGCGGCGTAGAAGCCGAGCAGCCGATGCGGATGCCCCGTGCCGAACAGCACCGGGCTGCGCAGCCGGGCGGCCCGCCCGAGCCGGTCCGCGAAGGCGTCCAGGGCGGCGAGGGTGCGCTCCGGGTCGATCGCGTCGGGCCCGCCGCACCGCGCGGGATCGCCGGAGATCCCGCACCGCTCGGCCATCAGCGCCATCACCGCCCGCTGCGGCCACTCCCCCCGCGGATCGAGGCCGAGCAGGACGCGGGGGTCCCGGGCGGCGAACAACCGGTAGCTGCGCAGATTGGCCTCCCGGGAGGTGGCCACCGCCCCGGCGATCCCGGACGCCAGCAGGTGCGCCCGCAGCGCCTGGGTAGTGAGCACGCCCCGATGCTCGCGCAGCGGCCCCGCCCCGGCGCCCGCACCGGCGAAACGGCACCCGGTCGACGGACGGTACGTACGTATGTACTGAGGGCGGGGGAAGGCACGGGGCCAACCAAGCGCGGCGCGCGGCCGGTTGGGCCCGCTCCTGGTGGCCCGGGTCTGGTGGCCCGGGTCTGGTGGCCCGGGTCTGGTGGCCCGGGTCTGGTGGCCCGGGTCTGGTGGCCCGGGTCTGGTCCGCCGCGGCTACGGCAGCATGCCCCGCAGCGGGAAGACCGCCTTGCGGGTGGCGAGGACGGCCTGGTCGAGGCGGTCGGCCGGGTCGTAGCCCGCCTCCCACTCCGCGAAGTCGACCGGCCAGCGCCCGTCGGTCATCCGGCGCGGGGCGTCCTGCCGGGTCCGTGCGTACACGGACTGCCGCCACTCCTCGGGGATCAGCGTCTCCGGCGCCACCGGCCGCTCGGCCGCGATGCCCACCAGATGCGTCCACGACCGCGGCACCACGTCGACCACCGCGTATCCGCCGCCGCCGAGCGCCACCCAGCGGCCCCCGGCGTGCTGGTGCGCCAGCTCGTGCAGGGCGACCTGGACGGCACGCTGCGCGTCCAGGGAGACCGCGAGGTGGGCGAGCGGGTCCTCGAAGTGGGTGTCGGCGCCGTGCTGGGTGACCAGGACCTGCGGCCGGAAGTCGGCGAGGAGTTCGGGCACCACCGCGTGGAAGGCCCGCAGCCAGCCCTCGTCGCCGGTGCCCGCGGGCAGCGCGACATTCACCGCCGAGCCCTCCGCGGAGTCGGCGCCGGTCTCCTGCGGCCAGCCGGTCTGCGGGAACAGCGTGCGCGGGTGTTCGTGCAGCGAGACGGTGAGCACCCGCGGGTCCTCCCAGAAGGCCGCCTGCACCCCGTCCCCGTGGTGCACGTCCACATCGACGTACGCGACCCGCTCCGCGCCGAGTTCGAGCAGCCGGGCGATGGCCAGCGCGGCGTCGTTGTAGATACAGAACCCGGAGGCCCCGCCCGGCATCGCGTGGTGCAGCCCGCCCGCGAAGTTCACCGCGTGCGGCGCCTCGCCCCGCCACACCGCCTCGGCCGCCCCGACCGACTGGCCCGCGATCACTGCCGAGACCTCGTGCATCCCCGCGAAGGCCGGATCGTCCACCGTCCCGATCCCGTACGACCCGTCCGCGGCGGCCGGGTTCTCGGAGGCCGCCTTCACGGCGTTCACATAGTCCTCGCGGTGCACGAGCTGCAGCGTGGACTCCCCGGCCCGCTTCGCCGTGACCACATCCACGGCCGCGTCCAGGCCGAGGGCGCCGACGAGCCCACGGGTCAGCGCCAACCGCACCGGGTCCATCGGATGCCCGGCACCGAAGTCGTAGCGCGTAACTGCCTCGTCCCACATCAGCTGCGTGCGGCCACTCATGCCCGTCACCGTACCGGCCGCCCGCCCCGTCCTCGACGGAGCGTGGCACGCCTCACGACCCGGAACCTCCTGGTCGGCGGCGGAACGTCACGGTTGGCGGCGGTCCAGGAGCCCGGTCAGCTCCCGCATGTCCGCGAAGAGCCGGGTGGCCTCCGCCAGCTGCCCGGCCGGCGTCATGGCGGTGAATCCGTACACGTCCATCCCGGCCGCCACCGCCGCGCGTACCCCGAGCGGGCTGTCCTCGACGACGGCGCAGCGGGCCGGTGCCACCCCCATCCGGTCCGCGGCGTGCAGGAAGAGGTCGGGGGCCGGCTTGCCCCGGCCCACATCCTGCGAGCTGAAGATCCGGCCCTCGTCGAAGAACCTGTCGAGGCCGGTCTTCCGGTGCCCGACCCGGATCCGCTCATGGCTCCCGGACGAGGCGACACAGGTGGCGACGGAGTCAGCCGCCAGTTCCGCCAGCACCTCCGGTACGCCGGCCACCGCTTGCAACTCCCGCTCGAAGAGCGCGAAGACCCGCCGGTGGAACTCCTCGTCGAAGTCCTCGGGCAGCTTCCGCCCCGTCCGCGCCAGCACGGTCTCATGCACCCGGTGCATGGCCCCGCCCATGTAGTCCCGCAGCGATTCCTCGTACGTGGTCGGGTGCCCGAGCTCCGTGAGGTACGCGGCCAGGAGTCGGTTCGACAGGGGCTCACTGTCGACGAGCACCCCGTCATTGTCGAAGATGACCAGGTCGTAGCGCATGCCCTGACCTTACGGTGCCGGAAAAGGGGAACGGAAAATGCCCCTGGAAATGAAAAAGGCCCCCGTACCGGTCTCCCGGTACAGGGGCTCTTCTCTACAATTCGTTCGGCGGCGTCCTACTCTCCCACAGGGTCCCCCCTGCAGTACCATCGGCGCTGTAAGGCTTAGCTTCCGGGTTCGGAATGTAACCGGGCGTTTCCCTCACGCTATGACCACCGAAACACTATGAAACACACAACCGAAGCCACACCACACCAACACGTGGTGCGGGGCAGCGGTTGTTCGTGGTTTCAGAACCAACACAGTGGACGCGAGCAACTGAGGACAAGCCCTCGGCCTATTAGTACCGGTCAACTCCACCCCTCACAGGGCTTCCATATCCGGCCTATCAACCCAGTCGTCTACTGGGAGCCTTACCCTCTCAAAGGAGGTGGGAACACTCATCTCGAAGCAGGCTTCCCGCTTAGATGCTTTCAGCGGTTATCCCTCCCGAACGTAGCCAACCAGCCATGCCCTTGGCAGAACAACTGGCACACCAGAGGTTCGTCCGTCCCGGTCCTCTCGTACTAGGGACAGCCCTTCTCAATATTCCTACGCGCACAGCGGATAGGGACCGAACTGTCTCACGACGTTCTAAACCCAGCTCGCGTACCGCTTTAATGGGCGAACAGCCCAACCCTTGGGACCGACTCCAGCCCCAGGATGCGACGAGCCGACATCGAGGTGCCAAACCATCCCGTCGATATGGACTCTTGGGGAAGATCAGCCTGTTATCCCCGGGGTACCTTTTATCCGTTGAGCGACGGCGCTTCCACAAGCCACCGCCGGATCACTAGTCCCGACTTTCGTCCCTGCTCGACCCGTCGGTCTCACAGTCAAGCTCCCTTGTGCACTTACACTCAACACCTGATTACCAACCAGGCTGAGGGAACCTTTGGGCGCCTCCGTTACCCTTTAGGAGGCAACCGCCCCAGTTAAACTACCCATCAGACACTGTCCCTGATCCGGATCACGGACCCAGGTTAGACATCCAGCACGACCAGAGTGGTATTTCAACAACGACTCCCCCGCCACTGGCGTGACAAGTTCACAGTCTCCCACCTATCCTACACAAGCCGAACCGAACACCAATATCAAACTGTAGTAAAGGTCCCGGGGTCTTTCCGTCCTGCTGCGCGAAACGAGCATCTTTACTCGTAGTGCAATTTCACCGGGCCTATGGTTGAGACAGTCGAGAAGTCGTTACGCCATTCGTGCAGGTCGGAACTTACCCGACAAGGAATTTCGCTACCTTAGGATGGTTATAGTTACCACCGCCGTTTACTGGCGCTTAAGTTCTCAGCCTCGCCCACCCGAAAGTGAGCTAACCGGTCCCCTTAACGTTCCAGCACCGGGCAGGCGTCAGTCCGTATACATCGCCTTACGGCTTCGCACGGACCTGTGTTTTTAGTAAACAGTCGCTTCTCGCTGGTCTCTGCGGCCACCCCCAGCTCACCCAGCACGTGGGATCACCAGAAATGGCCCCCCTTCTCCCGAAGTTACGGGGGCATTTTGCCGAGTTCCTTAACCATAGTTCACCCGAACGCCTCGGTATTCTCTACCAGACCACCTGAGTCGGTTTAGGGTACGGGCCGCCATAAAACTCGCTAGAGGCTTTTCTCGACAGCATAGGATCATCCACTTCACCACAATCGGCTCGGCATCAGGTCTCACCCCTATGTACGACGGATTTACCTATCGCACGGGCTACACCCTTACCCCGGGACAACCACCGCCCGGGATGGACTACCTTCCTGCGTCACCCCATCACTCACCTACTAACCGCTTGGACCGGCGGCTCCACCACTCCCCTCAACTCCGAAGAGATCAGGGCGGCTTCACGGCCTTAGCATCACGATGCTCGATGTTTGACGCTCTACAGCGGGTACCGGAATATCAACCGGTTATCCATCGACTACGCCTGTCGGCCTCGCCTTAGGTCCCGACTTACCCTGGGCAGATCAGCTTGACCCAGGAACCCTTAGTCAATCGGCGCACACGTTTCTCACGTGTGTATCGCTACTCATGCCTGCATTCTCACTCGTGAACCATCCACCACTGCCTTCCGGCGCGGCTTCACCCGGCACACGACGCTCCCCTACCCAACCCAACACCCGTTAGGGCTATCTGCTGGATTGACACGACTTCGGCGGTACGCTTGAGCCCCGCTACATTGTCGGCGCGGAATCACTTGACCAGTGAGCTATTACGCACTCTTTCAAGGATGGCTGCTTCTAAGCCAACCTCCTGGTTGTCTCTGCGACTCCACATCCTTTCCCACTTAGCGTACGCTTAGGGGCCTTAGTCGATGCTCTGGGCTGTTTCCCTCTCGACCATGGAGCTTATCCCCCACAGTCTCACTGCCGCGCTCTCACTTACCGGCATTCGGAGTTTGGCTAAGGTCAGTAACCCGGTAGGGCCCATCGCCTATCCAGTGCTCTACCTCCGGCAAGAAACACACGACGCTGCACCTAAATGCATTTCGGGGAGAACCAGCTATCACGGAGTTTGATTGGCCTTTCACCCCTAACCACAGGTCATCCCCCAGGTTTTCAACCCTGGTGGGTTCGGTCCTCCACGAAGTCTTACCTCCGCTTCAACCTGCCCATGGCTAGATCACTCCGCTTCGGGTCTTGAGCGCGCTACTATACCGCCCTATTCGGACTCGCTTTCGCTACGGCTTCCCCACACGGGTTAACCTCGCAACACACCGCAAACTCGCAGGCTCATTCTTCAAAAGGCACGCAGTCACGAGACAAGCACAAGTGCTTGCCCGACGCTCCCACGGCTTGTAGGCACACGGTTTCAGGTACTATTTCACTCCCCTCCCGGGGTACTTTTCACCATTCCCTCACGGTACTATCCGCTATCGGTCACCAGGGAATATTTAGGCTTAGCGGGTGGTCCCGCCAGATTCACACGGGATTTCTCGGGCCCCGTGCTACTTGGGTGTTCTCCAAACGAGCCGTTGATGTTTCAGCTACGGGGGTCTTACCCTCTACGCCGGACCTTTCGCATGTCCTTCGCCTACACCAACGGTTTCTGACTCGTCGACCAACCGGCAGATTGATCAAGAAGAATCCCACAACCCCACATGCGCAACCCCTGCCGGGTCTCAC
Organism: Streptomyces sp. SCSIO ZS0520; assembly: GCF_025643355.1. Taxonomy (NCBI): domain Bacteria; kingdom Bacillati; phylum Actinomycetota; class Actinomycetes; order Kitasatosporales; family Streptomycetaceae; genus Streptomyces; species Streptomyces sp. SCSIO ZS0520. Next base: position 3,207,535 of record NZ_CP092644.1, read on the forward strand.
ACACACATGGTTTAGCCTCATCCAGTTTCGCTCGCCACTACTCCCGGAATCACGGTTGTTTTCTCTTCCTGCGGGTACTGAGATGTTTCACTTCCCCGCGTTCCCTCCACATGCCCTATGTGTTCAGGCATGGGTGACAGCCCATGACGACTGCCGGGTTTCCCCATTCGGACACCCCCGGATCACAGCTCGGTTGACAGCTCCCCGGGGCCTATCGCGGCCTCCCACGTCCTTCATCGGTTCCTGGTACCAAGGCATCCACCGTGCGCCCTTAAAAACTTGGCCACAGATGCTCGCGTCCACTGTGCAGTTCTCAAACAACGACCAACCACCCATCACCCCGGGACCACATCCCGAGTTCACTGGGGCCGGCACCGAAGACACCAGGCATACAGCCCGTGCCCTCAGACACCCAACAGCGTGCCCGACACCCCCAGCTCCATGATCTTCACGTTCCACGCCCTTACGAGCAGTACTAGCGAACCCACCGAACCGAGTGTGCCGAGTAGTCAACGTTCCACCCATGAGCAACCAGCATCAGACATTCGCCGATGTACTGGCCTCTGACTCGGACAAGTCCGAGTGAGAGGTGCTCCTTAGAAAGGAGGTGATCCAGCCGCACCTTCCGGTACGGCTACCTTGTTACGACTTCGTCCCAATCGCCAGTCCCACCTTCGACAGCTCCCTCCCCGCAAGGGGGTTGGGCCACCGGCTTCGGGTGTTACCGACTTTCGTGACGTGACGGGCGGTGTGTACAAGGCCCGGGAACGTATTCACCGCAGCAATGCTGATCTGCGATTACTAGCGACTCCGACTTCATGGGGTCGAGTTGCAGACCCCAATCCGAACTGAGACCGGCTTTTTGAGATTCGCTCCACCTTGCGGTATCGCAGCTCATTGTACCGGCCATTGTAGCACGTGTGCAGCCCAAGACATAAGGGGCATGATGACTTGACGTCGTCCCCACCTTCCTCCGAGTTGACCCCGGCGGTCTCCCGTGAGTCCCCAGCACCACAAGGGCCTGCTGGCAACACGGGACAAGGGTTGCGCTCGTTGCGGGACTTAACCCAACATCTCACGACACGAGCTGACGACAGCCATGCACCACCTGTACACCGACCACAAGGGGGACCCTGTCTCCAGAGTTTTCCGGTGTATGTCAAGCCTTGGTAAGGTTCTTCGCGTTGCGTCGAATTAAGCCACATGCTCCGCCGCTTGTGCGGGCCCCCGTCAATTCCTTTGAGTTTTAGCCTTGCGGCCGTACTCCCCAGGCGGGGCACTTAATGCGTTAGCTGCGGCACGGACAACGTGGAATGTTGCCCACACCTAGTGCCCACCGTTTACGGCGTGGACTACCAGGGTATCTAATCCTGTTCGCTCCCCACGCTTTCGCTCCTCAGCGTCAGTATCGGCCCAGAGATCCGCCTTCGCCACCGGTGTTCCTCCTGATATCTGCGCATTTCACCGCTACACCAGGAATTCCGATCTCCCCTACCGAACTCTAGCCTGCCCGTATCGACTGCAGACCCGGGGTTAAGCCCCGGGCTTTCACAACCGACGCGACAAGCCGCCTACGAGCTCTTTACGCCCAATAATTCCGGACAACGCTTGCGCCCTACGTATTACCGCGGCTGCTGGCACGTAGTTAGCCGGCGCTTCTTCTGCAGGTACCGTCACTCACGCTTCTTCCCTGCTGAAAGAGGTTTACAACCCGAAGGCCGTCATCCCTCACGCGGCGTCGCTGCATCAGGCTTCCGCCCATTGTGCAATATTCCCCACTGCTGCCTCCCGTAGGAGTCTGGGCCGTGTCTCAGTCCCAGTGTGGCCGGTCGCCCTCTCAGGCCGGCTACCCGTCGTCGCCTTGGTGAGCCACTACCTCACCAACAAGCTGATAGGCCGCGGGCTCATCCTGCACCGCCGGAGCTTTCCACCCACTTGGATGCCCAAGCAGGTCAATATCCGGTATTAGACCCCGTTTCCAGGGCTTGTCCCAGAGTGCAGGGCAGATTGCCCACGTGTTACTCACCCGTTCGCCACTAATCCCCCACCGAAGCGGGTTCATCGTTCGACTTGCATGTGTTAAGCACGCCGCCAGCGTTCGTCCTGAGCCAGGATCAAACTCTCCGTGAATGTGTACCGGTAATCCGGTCACACACACGAGAGCGGAACCAGGAGGAGGAATAATCCCCCCGGTCCACAGCATCCTCGCTGTGTGTTTCTTCAAAGGAACCCAAACCCAAGACAGTCACAAACGACTGCCGAGAGTCAGGGGTATCAACATATCTGGCGTTGACTTTTGGCACGCTGTTGAGTTCTCAAGGAACGGACACTTCCTTCGTACTCACCCCGACCATTCAGCCGAGGCTTTCCTCCGGGCGTTTCCCTTCGGTGTTTCCGACTTTAGCAGATCCGATTTCCGTTTCCGCCACCCTCCGGAGGGGGTTTGCCGGGCTGTTCTCCGCTTTCGCGTTTCCCTTTCCGGCGGTGCCGACTGTATCAGATCCTTTCGGCGCTGATTCCCCGTCAGCAGGGGTTGCCGTGACGGCCGTTGGGCCATTCCGACGTGGATGAGACCTTAGCGGAAGCATTCTCCCCGACCTAATCGGGGGCGCTCTTTCGAACGCAGTTCCTCATTGCACAGGGGAGCATGAAAACGAGCCGACGACGGATCGTGGCTCGGTCGATGTTCTCTGCGGAATGGCTGTCCCGGGACCGACCTGAGGTCGGCGGCTCACCGCTGGACAGCTCGCAGTACATTACGGATCCCTCCGGGGAGTGTCAACTTCGCACGGGCGGGGAGCCGAGGGCGTACCCTCTGCCCCATGACTACGCGTGCGCACACCCGGCAGTGGTGGGCCGCCTGACGGCGGCCGGACCTACGCACGCGCTCAACGGCCGCCGCTTCGGCGGCCGTTCGTGTTTCCCGCTCCGGGAGCCCGCCGGCCGGCGAGGACGGCGGCCTCACCGGAAGGAGTGAGGACACATGACGCGGACCTTCAGCGGGGTCAAGCCCACGGGACACCTGACGCTCGGGAACTACCTCGGGGCGGTGCGGCGCTGGGTCGAGACCGATCAGCACCGCTCGGAGGCCCTGTTCTGCCTCGTCGACCTGCACGCGCTCACCGTCGACCACGATCCGGCCCGGGTGCGGCGGCTGACCAGGCAGGGCGCGAGTCTGCTGCTCGCGGCGGGGCTCGATCCACGGTCGTGCACGGTCTTCGTCCAGAGCCATGTGGACGCGCACACCAGACTCTCGTACCTCCTGGAGTGTGTGGCCGCGGACGGGGAGATGCGGCGGATGATCCAGTACAAGGAGAAGGCGCGGCAGGAGCAGGAGCGCGGGGGCGGTGTGCGGCTCTCGCTGCTCACGTATCCGGTGCTGATGGCGGCGGACATCCTGGCGTACCGGACGGACGAGGTGCCGGTCGGTGAGGACCAGGCGCAGCACGTCGAGCTGACGCGGGACCTCGCGCTGCGCTTCAACCAGCGGTACGGGGCCACCTTCGTGGTGCCGAAGGCCACCCTTCCGGTGCTGGGGACGCGGGTGCGGGACCTTCAGGATCCGCTGAGCAAGATGGGGAAGTCGGGGGCCGAGTCCGCCGGGGTGGTCCATCTGCTCGACGAGCCCGAGGTCATCCGGAGGAAGTTCATGCGGGCGGTGACCGACAGCGGGCGGGAGGTCGTCTACGACCGGGCGGTCAGTCCCGGCATCGCGAACCTCCTGGAGATCCTGGCGGCCTGCACCGGTGGGCGGCCGGAGGATCTCGCCGCGGACTACTCCTCGTACGGCGCCGTGAAGAAGGACACCGCGGAGGCCGTGGTGGAGCTGCTCGCCCCCTTGCAGCAACGGCACCGGGAGCTGGCGGCCGACCCCGGGCAGGTGGACGCGGTGCTTCGGGCCGGGGCCGAGCGGGCCCGGGAGATGGCGCAGCCGACCGTGGACTCGGCCTACCGGGCGATCGGGCTGCTGCCCGCGGCCTGAGCGGGCGGGAGGCGCCGGACGCGGGCCGGTGCCTCCCGCCCCTTGGGTTCAGCCGCTGCCGGAGGCCAGTGCGCGGCTGCGGTCGCGGGCGGCCTCCAGGGCGGCGATCAGGGCGGCGCGTACGCCGTGGTTCTCCAGTTCGCGGATGGCGTTAATGGTGGTGCCGGCGGGCGAGGTGACGTTCTCGCGGAGGGTGACCGGGTGTTCGCCGCTGTCGCGGAGCATCACGGCGGCGCCGATCGCGGCCTGCACGATGAGGTCGTGGGCCTTGTCGCGGGGCAGGCCGAGCAGGATGCCCGCGTCGGTCATGGCCTCCACCAGGAAGTAGAAGTACGCGGGGCCGGAGCCGGAGAGCGCGGTGGCGGCGTCCTGCTGGGACTCGGGGACGCGCAGGGTCTTGCCGACGGCGCCGAAGATCTCCTCGGCGTGCGCGAGGTGGCCGCCGGTGGCGTGGCTGCCCGCGGAGATCACCGACATGGCCTCGTCGACCAGGGCGGGGGTGTTCGTCATGACCCGTACGACCGGGGTGCGGGCCGGGAGCCGCTCCTCCAGGAAGGTGGTGGGGATTCCGGCGGCGCCGCTGACCACGAGGCGGTCGGCGGGCAGGTGCGGGGAGAGTTCACCGAGAAGGGTGCCCATGTCCTGGGGCTTGACGGTGAGGATCAGGGTGTCGGCGGCGCGGGCGGCCTCGGCGTTGCCGGTCACGGTGACGCCGTAGCGGGAGGCGAGTTCCTCGCCGCGTTCGTGGCGGCGGGCGGTGACCAGGAGGTCGGCGGTCGACCAGCCGGAGCGGATCATGCCGCTGAGCAGGGCCTCGCCGATCTTTCCGGTTCCCAGTACGGCGACTTTCTGGCTCATGGGCGGCCGACCCCTTCCGCTGGCTGTGCTGCGCTTGTCCCTGCTGTGCCGGCCGCGCGTTCGCCTCGCTGCCGCGGGCTCATCCTCGCACCGCGCGGGTGGCCGGGCGCGCGGCGTCCGCGGACCGGACGGGCCCCGGGCGGCCGGTCAGGCGGTGCGGCGGCGCAGGGTCGCGGCGCCGAGGACCAGGACGAGCAGGGCGCATCCGGCGACGACGGAGGTGTCGCGGACGAAGGCGCCGGTGACCTCGGGGTGCCGCAGGACCTCGTTCATGCCGTCGACCGCGTACGACATGGGCAGCACGTCGGAGAGGGCCTCCAGGACGGGCTGCATGCGGGAGCGGGCGGTGAAGAGTCCGCACAGGAGCAGCTGCGGGAAGATCACCGCGGGCATGAACTGCACCGCCTGGAACTCGGAGGCGGCGAAGGCCGAGACGAAGAGGCCGAGCGCGGTGCCGAGGAGGGCGTCGAGCAGGGCGACCAGGAGCAGCAGCCAGGGCGAGCCGGTGACGTCGAGGCCGAGGGCCCACAGGGCGAGGCCGGTGGCGAGCGCGGACTGGACGACGGCGAGGGCGCCGAAGGCCAGCGCGTACCCGGCGATCAGGTCGCCCTTGCCGAGCGGCAGGGCGAGGAGGCGTTCGAGGGTGCCGGAGGTGCGTTCGCGCAGCGTGGCGATCGAGGTGACCAGGAACATCGTGATCAGCGGGAAGATGCCGAGCAGCGAGGCGCTGATGCTGTCGAAGGTGCGAGGGCTGGCGTCGAAGACGTAGCGCAGCAGCAGGAGCATCACGCAGGGCACGAGCACCATGAGCGCGATCGACCGGGGGTCGTGGCGCAGCTGGCGCAGGACGCGGGCGGCGGTGGCGAGGGTCCGAGAGAGGGTCATGGGGTGGCTCCGGGGTCGGGGGTTCGGGCAAGGGTCTCGGGCGGGAGTTCGGGGCGGGGGCGCGGTCGGGTCGGGTGGGGTCCGAGCGGCGGCTGCCGGTCGGGGGCGAGGGGCAGGTCGCGGTACGGGGCCGGTCCGGGCGTCGGGCTCGCGGTACGGGGGCGGAGGCGCGGGCGGGCCGGGGTCAGTGCGCGGCGGCCTGGTCGACGAGGTGGAGGAAGGCCTCCTCGACCGTGGCGGAACCGGTCTGCTCGCGCAGGGCCTCGGGGGTGTCCTCGGCGAGGAGGCGTCCCTCGCGCAGGAGCAGGAGCCGGTCGCAGCGCTCGGCCTCGTCCATGACGTGCGAGGAGATGAGGACGGTGGCGCCGCGCTCGGTGGCCAGCCCGCGGAACAGGTGCCACAGCTCGCGCCGGAGTACGGGGTCGAGGCCGACGGTGGGTTCGTCCAGGACGAGGAGTTCGGGCGAGCCGAGCAGGGCGACCGCGAGCGAGACCCGGCCGCGCTGGCCCCCGGAGAGGTTTGCGGCGAGGGAGTCGGCGTGCGAGCCGAGGTCGACGTCCTCGATGGCCCGGGTGACCTGGGCGCGGCGCCCGGCGGCGGACCTGCCCGGTTCGAGTACCGCGGCGAAGTACTCCAGGTTCTGACGCACCGTCAAGTCGTTGTAGACGGAGGGCGCCTGGGTCACGTAGCCGATGCGTGAGCGCAGGGCGGCGCTGCCCGCCGGGCGGCCGAGGACGTCGAGGGTGCCGCTCACCTTGGCCTGCGTTCCGACGAGGGCGCGCATCAGGGTCGACTTCCCGCAGCCTGAGGGGCCGAGCAGCCCGGTGACGCGGCCCGCCGGGACCGAGAAGTCGAGCCCGCGCAGCACGGTGCGCGGACCGCGGGTGACGGTGAGGCCCCGGGCGCGGACGGCGGGTGATCCGGTGGCCTCGCCGGCCACGGGAGGGGCGGGAGCCTTGGAATTCATCATGTGATGAATAATGCGCCTGCGGGGGTACGGCGTCAAGGAGCCAGGGAGTCAGGGACCGCGGAGCCAGAGCCGAGGAGTCAGGAGGCGGAGAACGAGGGGGCGGAGAACGAGAGGCCGGGAAGTCAGGCGGAGGCGAGGGGGCCCGGGGATCCGGGGATCCGGGGATCCGGGGATCCGGGGATCCGGGGATCCGGGGATCCGGGGATCCGGGGATCCGGCCGAGGGGAAGGCCAGGTCTCCTCTCGCCGCAACTCGCTCGCCTCTCTCCCCCTCGGCCGGATCCCCGTACGGCTCGCGGTGGAGACGGCCAAGGCCCCCAAGTCGTCAATGCGTACGTCGAGTTGGGGGCCCGGCAGCTCAAGCAGTCGCCCGGTGGCCTCAGTTGCCGATCGGGCGGTGGGTCACCAGGAGGTCGACGACGTACGGCTCGTCGAGGGTGCCGTCGGGGAAGTCCCGGAGGAGGGCGGCGCGTTCGGCGGTGAGGAAGGAGGCGCGGGACTCCTCGCCGGTGACCAGGAGGAGGGAGTGGCTGCCGATGTTGGCGAGGTGGGTGTCGACGCTGATCCGGCGGCTCCAGGGCACCCGGTGGTGGGTGAACTCGGCCGCGCCCGCCTCCGCACGGACCCGGTCGGGGGTGCCGTGGGCCCCGGCGTGCGCGCCGAAGTGGGCGGCGAGGCGGGCGCCTTGGGCGGCGACCCAGTCGACGCGGTGGTCCATGACGTTCCACCACAGGGCGAGCGTGCCGCCGGGGCGCAGTACCCGCAGGGCCTCGGGGAGGGCGCGGGCCGGGTCGGTCCAGTGCCAGGACTGGGCGAAGGTGAGGAGGTCGGCGCTGCCGGAGGCGAGCGGCAGGGCGTTGCCGTCGCCGCGTACCACCGGCACCCCGGGCAGCTGCCTGCGGAACTCGGCGGCCATGCCCTCACCCGGTTCCACCGCGAGGAGCCGGGCGCCGCGCGCGTGCAGCCGCGCGGAGGCGATCCCCGTACCGGCGCCGACGTCCACCACGGCGGCGCCGCGCAGCGGGCGGCCGGAGAGTTCCTCGACCGTGTCGAACAGGGCGGGCGGGTAGGACGGGCGGCTGGCGGCGTACTGCGCGGCCGCCGCGTTGAAGGAGTGGGCGCGCCGGGTGTCGGTCATGCGTCCATGGTGGCGCGGCGGGGTGGGAGCAGGGCGGCGGGTCTGCCCGCCGCCCTGTGCGCCACGTCTTCCGCGAGGGCGCGGCGTGCCTTCCCGAGGGCACGCCGCGCCGTGCGCGAAGAGCCATGCGCGAAGAGCCATGCGCGAAGAGCCATGCGCGAAGAGCCATGCGCGAAGAGCCATGCGCGAAGAGCCATGCGCGAAGAGCCGGGTGGTTCAGCCGCAGGGCGGGGCCACGTAGCCGTCGCTGCCGGTCTTCACGTAGGCGTCGGAGACGTACTCGCCGGGGCTGATGTTGTCCCAGATGCGGGTGGTGCCGTACGGGCCGCTGACGTTCTGGCCGCGGGTCTGGCAGTGGATCAGCACGCTGCTGCCCGGCGGCAGGACCCGCACCAGGGAGTACTGGGTGCCGGGGCCGCCGCGGACGTTCAGCGTGTAGCCCGGCGCGATCGGGTAGCGCCGGGCGAGCTGGGCCTCCGTGCCCTCGGCGCGTTCCTCGGCGTTCTCGAATTGGTCGACAGCCATGACGGCTCCCCCTCCGGGCCCCCGTGGACCCCCTCGAATGTGCAGATCCCCCAACCAATGTGCCGCATGCGCAGATTCCGGCCAGTGCGGGCGACACACGCGGAGGCTAGCAAGCCCCTGCAGCAGGGGACGAAGCATCGACTAGGCTCCGTGCGTCGCGCGCCGGACGAACAGCTTCGGGGGTGGGTCCATGGCGCCACGGGGAGGCATCGGTGCCGGAACCGACGCGGCGTATCCCGAGTACGCCGGTCAGTACCGCCTGGAGAGCTGCCTGGGATCGGGCGGGATGGGCGTCGTGCATCTGGCGCGCAGCGATTCGGGGCTGCCGCTCGCGGTGAAGGTGGTGCACGCGGAATTCGCCAAGGACCCGGAGTTCCGGGGGCGTTTCCGGCAGGAGATCGCCGCCGCCCGGCGGGTCAGCGGTGCCTTCACCGCGCCGGTGGTGGACGCCGACGCGGAGTCCGTACGCCCCTGGATGGCCACCCTCTACATTCCCGGTCCCCCCCTCTCCGAGCAGGTGAAGCGCCACGGACCGCTGTCCCCGGCCCAGTTGCGGCGGCTGATGGCCGGGCTCGCCGAGGCGCTGCGGGACATCCACCGGGCCGGGGTGGTGCACCGCGACCTCAAGCCGAGCAATGTGCTGCTCGCCGACGACGGGCCGAAGGTCATCGACTTCGGGATCTCCCGGCCCAAGGACAGCGAACTGCGCACCGAGACGGGCAAGTTGATCGGCAGTCCGCCGTTCATGGCGCCGGAGCAGTTCCGCCGCCCGCGTGAAGTGGGCCCGGCCGCCGACATGTTCGCGCTCGGCTCGCTCCTGGTGCACGCGGCGACCGGCAAGGCGCCCTTCGAGTCCGACAGCCCCTACCTCGTGGCCTACCAAGTGGTGCACAACGAGGCCGACTTGTCCGCGCTGCCGGAGGCCCTCGTCCCGCTGGTCGAGGCCTGCCTGTCCAAGAACCCGGAGGACCGGCCCACCGCCGACGAGGTGATGGCCGACCTCCGCTCGGTCGCGGCCTCGTACGAGACCCAGGCCTTCATACCGGCGCAGCGGAAGGTCCGCCAGGGGGAGGCGGGCGGGGATGCGGGGTGGGCGCCTGCCCCCAACGGACGCATGGAGGGCGGGAGTTCCGCCGAATCGGCGGGTGCAGAGGGCGCGGCGGGTCCGGCTGACTCGCGGAAGTCCGGGGAGTCCGTGGAGTCCGCGGACCCCACCGACCCCGCGCAGTCGCCGACCCCCCGCGCCTCCCGCTTCCTCCGCCGCCCGCTGGTGCTCGGCGCCCTCGCCGCCGTGCTGGCGCTCTGTGCGGCGGGTACGGCGCTCCTGTGGCCGGGCGGGGACGGCGGGGCCGCGCCGGACCGAACGCCGTCCGGGGCGCCGAAGGGTGCCTTCGCGCCCTGGCGCGAGGATCTGCCGGGCGGCTCGGCGGAGGCCAGCGGCGGCACCCCGCGGTGCGCGTACACCGCGCGGGCGCTGTACTGCACCCAGCCGGGACTGCCCGCCGCCGCGCTCGACCCGGGCAGCGGGAAGCTGGAGTGGAGCCGGGAGGCGGCGCCGAAGGGTGCCCCCGAGTTCGCGCCCCACCTGGCCGCCGGGCGGCTGCTGACGGTCAGCGACGACGGCGGCACCCTGCTCGCCCTCGACCCGGCCGACGGGGAGAAGCGCTGGCAGCGGGAGCTCGGCTCGTACGGCGGCGCGGTGCGGTTCGCCGGGGAGACCGTGCTGCTCGGCGGGCGGGACGGGAGCCTCACCGGGCTGGACGCGGCGAGCGGCGAGCAGCGGTGGCGGCGGCCCGGCGGGGCGGGGCAGCCGGTGCTCTGGGCCTTCGGGGAGAGCGTGCTCGCCACCCGGCTCGGCGGCGACGGCGGCAGCACCCTGGTGACCTCGCTCGACCCGGACTCGGGCCGGACCCGCTGGGAGCACCGTTTCGCCGGGGCGGTGCGCCCGGCCGGGGTGGCGGGCGGCGCCGTCGTCCTCCAGTCGCTCAACTCCGCAGCGCAGACCGAGGCGTTGATCCGCTACGCACCGGGGCGCGGGACGCAGCGCCGCATCCCGCTGAAGCTGCCGCTGGACGACGCGCTGGGCGCGGTGCACGGCGACCGCGCCTATCTGACGGCCGCGGGCGGCGCGGTGGTCGCCGTGGACCTGGCCGCCGGTGAACAGCGCTGGCGTACGGAGTCGGGGGCGAGCCGCGGTTCGGTGCCGGTGACCGACGGGCGGCAAGTCTGCTTCTCCACGCCCGGCGGTGCGCTGATCGCGGTGGCCGCCGGGGACGGGCACCTGCTCGGGCAGACCCGGGCCCGGCCCCGTGCCGCCGCCCCGCAGCAGGTGGCCGCCGCGGTGCCGCCGCCGGTCATGGCCGGGGGGCGGGTGTACGCGAGCGCGCCGGACGGGTCGGTGTTCGCGGTCAACTCGGCCAATCCTTCGGTGTGGTGAGCGCGGGTCACCGTCAACTGCCTTGAGACGCCGTTCTGCTGCTCCCTGGACGGCGGCATGTCGAGCGGCCGGTCCGCGGCGGTCGGCCGAACACCACACCCCGTCAACCGATGGGCCCTGGACGGTAATTGCGTCGACAGCGCCCCTCGGCACCCGGCAGAGTGACCGACCGTGACGAGCAGTGAACTGTGGAGCCGAGCGACCGCCGAACGCTACGACGCCGAGGAGGCCGAGTCGTCCTCGGCCGCCGCTCTCGGGCCGGTCCTGGACTTCCTCGCCGAACTGGCCGGTCCGGGGCGGGCGTTGGAGTTCGCCATCGGAACCGGGCGGGTGGGCGTCCCGCTCCGGGAGCGCGGTGTGCCGGTCGTGGGCATCGAACTCTCCGCGCCCATGGCGGAGGTGCTCCGGCGCAAGGTCGACGAGGACACGCTCCCGGTGGTCCTCGGGGATATGGCCACCACCGTGGTGCCCGGCGAGTTCGCCCTGGTCTATCTCGTCTACAACACGATCACGAATCTGCTCACCCAGGAGGAGCAGGTCGAGTGCTTCCGCAACGCGGCACGCCATCTGGCGCCCGGCGGCCGCTTCGTCATCGAGCTGGGCGTGCCGCCGCTGCGGTTCCTGCCGCCCGGGCAGGTCGCGGTGCCCTTCGACGTCTCCGAGCGGCATCTCGGCTTCGACACCTTCGACCTGGTCGAACAGGTCCTCGTCTCGCACCACTTCACCCGGGACGGCGCGGACGGCCGCTACCGCCGCGGGAGTTCGCGGCACCGGTACGCCTGGCCGGCCGAACTCGACCTGATGGCCCGGATCGCCGGCCTCGAGCTGGAGCGCCGGGTGGCGGACTGGGACGGGGCGCCGTTCACCCAGGACTCCGCGAAGCACATCTCCGTATGGCGCAAGCCGGTCTAAGGCACGGCGCAAACCGGTCCGAGGGGACTGCGCAAGCCGGTCTGAAGGTACGGCACAAGCCGGTCGGAGGGGACGACGCAAGCCGGTCGGAGGCAGGGCGCAAGCCGACCCCCGGCCGGTCCCGGCCGGTCCCACCGGTCTACAACTCCCGGCAGCGGTCCCGGACTTCGGGCATCCGCTGGAACCCGGCCGAGGCGTAGGTGTCGACGGCGCCGGGGTTGGCGCTCGGGGTGCAGACGAGGGCGCTCGACGAGCCCAGCTCCCGGAGGGCGGCCGCGGCGGCGAGGGTGATCGCCCGGCCGTGGCCGCGGCGGCGGTGGTCCCGGTGCACGCCCATCGGCTCCAGGAGGCCGGGCCTGCCGGGACCGGCCGACCACACCGTCACGATCGCCACGGCCCGGCCCTGCGCGTCGCGGGCGAGAAGGCAGCGGGCGTCGGCGTACATCGGCCCGGCGGCCATGGCCTGCCAGCGCTCCTCGCCGTACGTCGATCCGTCGAAGGCGGCCCGCTGCACGGCGGCCCGCTCCGGCGCCAGCTCCGGCCCGACCACCTCGATACGTACGCCCGGATCGGGCACCGGCTCCGTGAGGTCGCGGCGCAGCGGCGTCCAGGGCTCGCCGGTGTCCCAGCCGTCCGCGCGCAGGACCTCCTGGAGCAGTGCGTCCCGCGGCGCCTCGACGGAGACCTTGCCCTCGGGCAGGACGCCGCGCTCCGGACCGGTGAGGTCGGCGGCCATCCGCCGGGCCAGCTCCTCGTCCTGCCGGGCGTCCGGAGCGGTGGTCAGCCGCAGCAGGTCGGGGCCGTCGAGGAGTCCGACGGCGAGGATCCGCCCGTGACGGCTCCAGGTCCGCACCGCCGCGGCCGTCGCCGCCGCGCCGAACCGCCGGAACCAGCCCAGGTCCCCCGGATGCAGCTGCATCGGCGCCCCCTCGTGCTGCCACTCCCGCAGTGCGCCCAGGGGCCTGTCCAGCTCGTCGACTTCCGGACTGCTCAGCACGATCGCCATGGTCCGATCACACCGCACCCCGCCCGCGGCGCGCATCCGGTTTTCGCGGCGGCGGGCGTACGCGGACGCCCCGGCCGAGGGGGCCGGGGCGCCGGTGCTGCCGAACTGCCGTGTGCTCAGCCCAACTTGGAGATGTCGCGGACGGCGCCCTTGTCGGCGCTGGTGGCCATGGCGGCGTAGGCGCGCAGGGCGGTGGAGACCTTGCGGTCGCGGTCCTTCGGCGCGTACACCCCGCCGAGGGCCTGCTCGCGGGCGGCCAACTCGGCCTCGGAGACGAGGAGTTCGATCGTACGGTTCGGGATGTCGATCCGGATCCGGTCGCCGTCGCGGACCAGGGCGATGGTGCCGCCGGAGGCCGCCTCGGGGGAGGCGTGGCCGATGGACAGGCCCGAAGTGCCGCCGGAGAAGCGGCCGTCGGTGATCAGGGCGCAGGACTTGCCGAGGCCGCGGCCCTTGAGGAAGGAGGTCGGGTAGAGCATCTCCTGCATGCCGGGGCCGCCCTTGGGGCCCTCGTAGCGGATGACGACGACGTCGCCCTCCGTGATCTGTTTGCGCAGGATCTTGTCGACGGCCTCCTCCTGCGACTCGCAGACCACCGCGGGGCCCTCGAAGGTCCAGATGGACTCGTCGACCCCGGCGGTCTTCACCACGCAGCCGTCCTCGGCGAGGTTGCCCTTGAGCACCGCGAGTCCGCCGTCCTGGGAGTAGGCGTGCGCGACATCGCGGATGCAGCCGTTGGCCGCGTCGGTGTCGAGGCTGTCCCAGCGCTCGGACTGGCTGAAGGCCTCGGCCGAGCGGCGGCAGCCGGGCGCCGCGTGCCACAGCTCGACGGCCTCGGCCGAGGCGGCGCCGCCGCGGATGTCCCAGTCGTCGAGCCACTGCTTGATGCCGGGCGCGTGGACGGTGTGCACGTCCTCGTTGAGCAGCCCGCCCCGGTACAGCTCGCCGAGGATCGCCGGGATACCGCCCGCGCGGTGCACGTCCTCCATGTAGTACGTGGTGCTGGGCGCGACATTGGGCGCGACCTTGGCGAGGCAGGGCACCCGGCGGGAGACCGCGTCGATGTCGCCGAGGTCGTAGCCCACCTCGGCCTCCTGGGCGGCGGCCAGCAGGTGCAGGATCGTGTTGGTGGAGCCGCCCATGGCGATGTCGAGTGCCATGGCGTTCTCGAAGGCCGCGTGGGTGGCGATGTTACGCGGCAGCACGGAGTCGTCGTCGCCCCCGTAGTACCGCTCGGCCAGCTCGACGACGGTGTGCCCGGCCTTCTCGTAGAGGGCCTTGCGGGCGGTGTGGGTGGCGAGGACGGAGCCGTTGCCGGGCAGCGAGAGGCCGATGGCCTCGGTCAGGCAGTTCATCGAGTTGGCGGTGAACATGCCGGAGCAGGAGCCGCAGGTCGGGCAGGCGTTCTCCTCGATGCGCAGGATGTCCTCGTCGGAGACGTTCTCATCGACCGCGTCGCTGATGGCGTTGATCAGGTCGAGCTTGCGGACGGTGCCGTCGACCAGGGTGGCCTTGCCGGCCTCCATCGGGCCGCCGGAGACGAAGACCGTCGGGATGTTCAGGCGCAGCGCGGCCATCAGCATGCCCGGGGTGATCTTGTCGCAGTTGGAGATGCAGATCAGCGCGTCGGCACAGTGCGCCTCGGCCATGTACTCGACGGAGTCGGCGATCAGGTCGCGGGAGGGCAGCGAGTAGAGCATGCCGCCGTGGCCCATCGCGATGCCGTCGTCGACGGCGATGGTGTTGAACTCCCGGGGCACCGCGCCCGCCGCCTTGATCGCCTCGGAGACGATCCGGCCGACCGGGGCGAGGTGGGTGTGCCCGGGCACGAACTCGGTGAAGGAGTTGGCGACCGCGATGATCGGCTTGCCGATGTCCTCGCTCGCTACGCCCGAGGCCCGCATGAGGGCGCGGGCGCCCGCCATGTTGCGGCCGTGGGTGACAGTGCGGGACCTCAGCTCGGGCATCGTCGCTCGCTCCTTCTCGGCTCCGGGGCCGCGCTCACGGCACCGGCGGATTCGACGGGGATCCCGGGCGGTCCGCGCGCTCGCCGCGCGCCCGTACGGGATCCGGGCTCCAGCACCGCGGGCCGCCGTCCGGCCGTCCGCTCAGCTGTGCCCCGCATGCCTGGCGGACAGGCATGCCTGTCTGTAAGAGAGTACGCCCGTCCTCCAGGATCCGGACACCATGTCCGGATCCTGGGACGCCGGTCTCGGTCGCCGGGCAGCTCGCGGGGCCGCCCGGCCGGTCCCGGGGCGGGCCGCGGACCCGGCGGCGAACCCGGCGGCGAAAGCCCGGACGCGACCCGGCGGTAGCGCCTTCTTCGTGCCTATATTTCCGGTATGGACGATGCGGATCGGCTGCTCGCCGCCGTGGCCGGGGACCTGCGCCCCCGCCGCGCCGCGCTGACCGATCTGCTGATGGGCCTCTACGCCGCCGAGATCCCCGCGCTCGGCGAGGCGGAGGTGAACGGTCCCGCCCGCGCCCTGGTCACCGAGAGCGTGGACCTCTTCCTCGACGTCCTCGGCGGAGTCGGCCCCGGCCTGGCGGGCGGGCAGCCGCAGACGGCGGTGAAGCTGGCCCGGCTGCTCGCCGACCGCGACATCCCCGTCAGCGCGATGCTGCGCGCCTACCGCCTCGGGCTCGCCGGGCTCACCCCGCCGCTCTTCGAGGACATCGCGCGGCGCAGCGGCGATCCGCAGCTGGTCAGCGCGGCCACCCTGCGGCTCGCGGTCTTCGGCCTGGAGTGGATGGACCTCGCCTCCGAGCAGGCTTTCCGCGTGTACCAGGCCCAGCGCGAGCGCCGGGTGCAGCGGCAGCTCAGGCTGGTCAACGAGGCCAGCACCGGCATCGGGACCACCCTCGACATCGGCCGCACCGCCCAGGAGCTCGCCGACGTCGGGGTGCGCCACTTCGCCGACTACGCCACCGTCAGCCTCCTCGACCCGGTGCTCGGCCCGAAGGGGTCCCCGCCGCGGCCGGGACCGGGGCGGCTGCGCCGGGTGGCCGAGCAGACCGCCCCCGCCGAGGGCCCCGGCGAACTGGGGCCGCCGGGCGATCCGTACACCTTTCCGGCGGGTTCGGTGCCGGACCTCGCGCTGACCACGGGGCAGCCCTCGCGGCACCGCCTGGACGGCCCACCCGACTGGCTGAGGGCGGACCCGGGGACCGCCGGAGCCGTCCGGGAGCAGGGCCTCGCCTCGGTGCTCGTGGTGCCGCTGCGGGCGCGCGGGGCGGCGCTCGGACTGGCGCTGCTGTTCCGGCGGGGGGAGGCGGTGCCGTTCACCGACGACGACCTGCTCCTGGTGCGCGACCTCGCCGCCCGGGCCGCCGTCTCCATCGACAACGCGCGCCGCTACACCCACGAGCGCGCCACCGCCCTGACCCTCCAGCGCGCCCTGCTCCCGCAGCGCCCGCCGGAGCAGTCCGCGGTCGAGGTCGCCTCCCGCTACCTCCCGGCCGGTTCGCACGCCGGGGTCGGCGGCGACTGGTACGACGTCATCCCGCTGGCCGGGGCCCGGGTCGCCCTGGTGGTCGGCGACGTGGTGGGCCACGGCCTGTACGCCTCGGCCAGCATGGGGCGGCTGCGGACCGCGGTGCGCACCCTCGCCGATGTCGACCTCGCCCCCGACGAACTCCTCACCCACCTCGACGACGTGGTGATCCGCCTCGCCGACCAGGACCCGGAGGAGGGCCAGGAGTCCAGCGCCACCTGCCTGTACGCGGTCTACGACCCGGTCTCGGGCAACTGCACCCTGGCCAGCGCGGGCCAGCTGCTGCCCGCCGTGGTCGGCCCGGACGGCCGCGTCGACTTCCCGCAGCTGCCGATCGGGCCGCCGCTCGGCCTCGGCGCCCTGCCCTTCGAGAAGTCCGAGCTGCACCTGCCCGAGGGCAGCCTGCTCGCCCTCTACACGGACGGGCTGATCGAGAGCCAGGGCCGGGACGTGGACTCCGGCCTCGCCGTGCTCACCGAGGTCCTGGCGGAGACCGGGGCGGCAGGCGCGGACTTTGGCGGTGCGCCGGTGCCCCTGGAGAGCGTCTGCGAGGCGCTGATCGGCCGCCTCGTCCCGGCCCGCCCCACCGACGATGTCGCGCTGCTGCTCGCCAGGACCCGCGTCCTCGCCTCCGACCAGATCTCCGTACGGGAGCTGGCGGCCGATCCCGCGGTGGTCTCCGAGGCCCGCCGCCACACCCTGGCGACCCTCGCGGACTGGGGTCTCGAGGAGGCCTCCTTCACCGCGGAGCTGGTCGTCAGCGAACTGGTCACCAACGCCATCCGGTACGGCGGGATCCCGATCCGGCTGCGGCTGATCCGGGACCGCGCGCTGATCTGCGAGGTCTCCGACGCGAGCAGCACCTCCCCGCACATGCGCCGGGCCCGGGTCTTCGACGAGGGCGGCCGCGGGCTGCTCCTGGTCGCCCAGCTCGCCGACCGCTGGGGCACCCGCTACACCCGCGAGGGCAAGATCATCTGGGCCGAGCTGCCGCTGCTGCCGGACGCGCCGCTCCTGCCCGACCTCGCGGAACTCGGCGAGATCGCGGAGCCCACCGGGCCGGCGGCTGGTGCCGGGGAGGCGGCGGGCTGAGGGGTCCCGGTACGCGGGCGGGGTGCGCGGGTGCGGGGTGAGGCGCGGGCCGAGGCACCGGTACGCGCGCGGACGGGCCGAGGGTCGGACTGATGCGGTGTCCCGTTCCCATCCCTCACCGGCACGCGCGCGGCGGACGGGCCGAGGCGGCCCCCCGCCTACTCCCCCACCAGGTGGTGCTGCACCACCGGCGCCACCCGGCGGATGATCTGCTCCTGGTCCGCCGAGGCCAGCGGCTCCACCTTGATCACGTACCGCAGCATGGCGATGCCGACGAGCTGGGCGGCGGCGAGTTCGGCGCGCAGTTCGGCGTCGGGGTGGTCGAGCTGGACGGCGATGCGGCGCAGCAGCTGGGCGGCGATGAGGCGGCGGAAGACGGCCGCGGCGGCCTCGTTGCTGACCGCGGAGCGGACGATGGCGAGCAGCGGGGTGCGGGTCGCCGGGTTCTCCCAGACCCCGAAGAGGAAGCGGGCCAGCCGCTCGCCGATGCCCTCGACGGGGCCGTCGGCGACCGCGGCCGGGGCTTCGAGCGCGGGCGCGAAGGCGGCGGCGACCGAGGCCTCGAAGACCTGCTCCTTGGTGCCGAAGTAGTGGTGCACGAGCGCCGGGTCGACCCCGGCGGCCTTGGCGATGCCGCGTACCGAGGCCTTCTCGTAGCCGCGCTCGGAGAACTCCTCGCGGGCCGCGGCGAGGATGCGCTCCCGGGTGCCGGGCCCCTCGGCGGCGCCCGCGCGCGGCGGCCTGCCGCGGCGGCGGGGGGCGGCGGCAGCGGTCATGAGCCGGGGACCCTGGCCGCGGCCGCCAGGTGGAGGCGGGTGAAGGCGAGGGCCTCGGCGAGGTCGGCCTCGCGTTCCGCGCCCGACATGGCGCGGCGGGTGTTGACCTCGACCACCACGTGCCCGTCGAAGCCGCGGGCCGCGAGGGACTCCAGGAGCTCGGCGCAGGGCTGGGTGCCGCGGCCCGGGACCAGGTGCTCGTCCTTGCCGGACCCGGAGCCGTCGGCGAGGTGGACGTGGCCGAGGCGGTCGCCCATCCGCGCGGCCATCTCCACCGCGTCGCAGCGGGCGGTCGCGGTGTGCGAGAGGTCGATGGTGAAGTGCCGGTAGTCGTGCCGGGTGACGTCCCAGTCGGGGGCGTAGGCGAGCATCTCGCGGTCCCGGTAGCGCCAGGGGTACATGTTCTCGACGGCGAAGCAGACGTCCGTCTCGTGCGCCATCCGCCAGATCCCGGAGACGAAGTCCCGGGCGTACTGCCGCTGCCAGCGGAAGGGCGGATGCACCACCACGGTGCTCGCCCCGAGCTTCTCGGCGGCGGCGCGGGCCCGCTGGAGCTTGACCCAGGGGTCCGTGGACCAGACCCGCTGGGTGATGAGCAGGCAGGGCGCGTGCACCGCGAGGATCGGCACCTCGTGGTAGTCGCTCAGTCTGCGCAGCGCCTCGATGTCCTGGCTGACCGGGTCGGTCCAGACCATGACCTCGACGCCGTCGTAGCCGAGGCGCGCGGCGATCTCGAAGGCCACCGCCGTCGACTCCGGATAGACCGAGGCCGTCGACAGCGCGACCTTCGCATCCGGGATGCGCACCGCTGGTTCTGCCACGCAGGACAGAGTACGGGCCCCGGTACGGCTTCAGCTGTGACGCTCTCCATAACGGCCCGCGGCGGCCGCACCGGGACCGAGCGCGGCCGGGCCCGGCGGCATCTGGTCCAGGTGCCGCAGGATGACGCCCTCGCGCAGCGCCCAGGGGCAGATCTCCAGGGTGTCCACGTCGAAGAGGTCCATCGCGCCCTCGGCGACCAGCGCGCCCGCGAGCAGCTGCCCGGAGCGCCCCTCGGAGACCCCCGGCAGCTTCGCCCGTTCCTCCGCGGTCATCGCGGCGAGCTGCGGCACCCAGGACTCCAGCGCCTCGCGGCCCAGTTCCCGCTGCACGTACAGGCCCTCGGCGGAGCGGGCGGCCCCGGCCAGGCGGGCCAGCTGCTTGAAGGTCTTGGAGGTGGCGACCACATGGTCGGGCCGCCCCAGCCTGCTGAACTCGCCCACCACCCGGGCTATTTCGGCCCGCGCGTGCCGGCGCAGCGCGCGCACCGCCTCCGCCTCGGGCGGGTCGCCCGGCAGCCAGCCGGAGGTGAGGCGGCCCGCGCCGAGCGGCAGCGAGACGGCGGCGTCGGGCTCCTCGTCCATGCCGTAGGCAATCTCCAGGGAGCCGCCGCCGATGTCCAGGACGAGCAGCCGGCCGGAGGACCAGCCGAACCAGCGGCGGGCGGCGAGGAAGGTGAGCCGCGCCTCCTCGGCGCCGGTGAGCACGGTCAGCGCGACCCCGGTCTCCTCCTTGACGCGGGCGAGCACCTCCTCGGCGTTCACCGCCTCGCGCACCGCGGAGGTGGCGAAGGTCAGCAGGTCCTCGACGCCCTTGTCCTCGGCCGCCTCCAGCGCCCCGCGCACGGTCGCGGTCAGGCGGTCCACGCCCTCGGGCCCGATCGCACCCGCCTCGTCGAGCAGCTCGGCCAGGCGCAGCTCGGCCTTGTGGGAGTGCGCGGGCAGCGGGCGGGCACCCGGGTGGGCGTCCACCACGAGCAGGTGAACCGTGTTCGAACCGACGTCGAGAACTCCGAGCCTCATGTACGGAACGCTACTGCCCCCGCGGCGGTTGGCTGTCCTGGGGCGGGGCCGCGCACGCATACCCTGGAACGGTGCCAATGACGAAAAAGGCAAAGCCGGGCAAGTCCCCCGGCGGCGGAACCAGGGAACCGGCCGCGGCGGCGACGCCACGGGAGGCGGCGCCGGGAGCGGCCGCGGAGCGGGAGAAGGCGGGAAGGGCTGTGCCCAAGGAGCAGGAAAAGCAGGAGAAGAAGCAGAAGAAGCGCGCGAAAGAGGAGAAGCAGGAGAAGCGGCAGCGGCGGGAGCAGGAGGAGAAGCGGGCGGCGAAGGCGCCGAAGTCCCGGAAGAAGGCGGCTCCGGACGAGCAGCCCCTCGACTTCGCCCGCGCCTGGGTCGAGTTCCCGGATCCCGCGGACGAGGAACAGGTCTTCCGCTGCGATCTGACATGGCTCACCTCTCGCTGGAACTGCATCTTCGGCAGCGGCTGCCAGGGCATCCAGGCGGGCCGCGCGGACGACGGCTGCTGCACCCTCGGCGCGCACTTCTCGGACGAGGAGGACCAGGAGCGGGTCGCGGGCCATGTGGCCCGGCTCACCCCCGACATCTGGCAGCACCACGCGGTCGGCACCGCCTCGCCCGACGCCTGGGTCCAGGAGGACGAGAACGACGGCGAGCTGCAGACCCGCCGCCACCAGGGCTCCTGCATCTTCCAGAACCGCCCCGGCTTCCCGGGCGGCGCGGGCTGCTCGCTGCACATCCTGGCGCTGCGCGAGGGCCGCGAACCCCTGGAGACCAAGCCGGACGTCTGCTGGCAGCTGCCGGTCCGCCGCACCTACGACTGGATCGAGCGCCCCGACGACACCAAGGTGCTGCAGATCTCCATCGGCGAGTACGACCGCAGGGGCTGGGGCCCCGGCGGCCACGACCTGCACTGGTGGTGCACCTCGGCGACCTCCGCGCACGGCGCGGGCGACCCGGTGTACGTCTCCTACCGCCCCGAGCTGATCGAGCTGATGGGCAAGGAGGGCTACGACCGCCTGGCCGAACTCTGCGAGCAGCGCCTCGCCTCCCAACTCCCCCTGGTGGCCCCGCACCCGGCGGACGCACGACCCGCCCACGCCTGAACCGGGGCGCCTGAGCGGAAGGGACCGCGGCCCCGGCGCACGAGGCGGGCAGCACGCCCGCCTCGGCCCGTCGGGGTCCCCTGCGGGCCCACGGATTTCCTGCGGCCGCTCGGGCTTCCCGGGTCCCGGGTTCCCGGGTCCCCGCGACCCTTCGGACTTCCCGCGGCCGCTCGGATATGCCGGGCTCCCGCGGTCCCTCGGATTCCGCGGACTCCCCCGGCCCCTCGGGCTCCCCGAGTCCGCCTCGGCAAAGCGTCCGGCTCCCCGCCTCCGTCTCAACCCGTCGGACGCCCCGGACTCCCCGGGCTCCCCGAGTCCGCGGGCGGGGAGGAGTCGTCCGGCTGGGCGGGCCCGGTGTTCGAGGCGCTGGGTGTCGGGCTCTGGGGCGGCTTCGAGGTCGGCGGGGCGGTCGCGGGCAGCGTGGACGGGCGCCCGGTCGGCCGGGTCGGCGGCGTGGACGGCGGCCGGGTGCCGTGCGGCGGGGGCGTGCCGGGCCGGGTGGGGCGGGTCGGCGGCGGGCGCCACCGGCCGTACCCCTCGATGGAGACCAGCGCCCCGGAGGGTTCCAGGGCGACCGTGGCCCGCCAGGGGCCGCCGGGCTCGCGGGTGCGGTCCACGTACACCCGCACCGTCACCGACTCCCCCGGCCGCAGCGTGCCCGAGCTGCGGCTGAGCAGCAGCCAGCGGGCGCTCGGGGCGGCCGACCAGTGCACCGGGGCGCCGCCGGAGGCACGCAGGGTGAGCAGGGTCAGGCCGCTGCCCGGGCGGGCCTCGACGGTGAGGCGCCCGGGGCCGCTCTGGCTGTGCGAGGGCCGGGCCCCCGCGCTGACCACCTCGACGGAGACCTCGGGCGCGTGCTCGTCCTCGGCGAAGCGCCAGCCCTCGGTGGCCCGGGCGTTCCCCGCGTTCTCGTACGCCCGCGCCGGATCCCCCGGGCCGCTGCGCTCGTCCGCCGAGGCGGAGTGGCCGCCCTGGCCCTCGCCAGTCAGCGGGGCGCCCCGGTAGGCGGCCCACAGGGCGAGCACCGGCGCGGCCACCACGGTCGCGACCACGGTCGTGGTCAGCGCCCGGGAGCGGATCCGGTCGCGGCGCGCGGCCCGGTCCTTGGGGTCCATCGGGAAGCCGCGCCGGTCGAAGCGGGGCACCCCGTGGCGGCCGCGGGCGGTGGCGGGCAGCGCGTGCAGGGCCGCCCGGGGCGCCGCGACGACGGGCAGCGCGGGGGCGGCGCTGGTGCCGGGCCAGGTGCCGGGGGCGGCGCGCTCGGCGGTACGGCGGCAGCGCGGGCAGTCGTCGACGTGCCGGACCAGTTCGCGCCGGAGCGCGGTACCGAGGAGCAGCTGGTGGTCGCCGGTGAGGCGGGCCACGCTCGGGCAGGTGCCCTTCTCCACGACCGCGAGCGCGGCCCGGGTGCGCTCCACCTCGCAGGCGGCGGAGGCGAGGAGTTCGCGGGTGGCGATCCGGTCCAGGCCGAGCACGGCGGCGACCTCGTGCGGGGAGAGCCGGTGCCGTACCGAGAGTTCGAGCGCCTCCCGCTGCTCCGGTGAGGTCCCGGCCGCCTCCGGCCAGGCGAGCAGGGCGAGTTCGCGCCGGTGCTGCCGCTCGGCCTCCTCGGAGACCTCGGGCACCGGCGAGGAGCCCGGCCGGGGTCCGGGGCGCGCGGCGGGCTGCTCCGCGCGGCGGCCCGAGGCGTGCGCGCCCTGGCGCCTGCGCCGTGCCTGGGCGAGCTCGCGCAGACAGGACCAGCGGGCCAGCGAGTAGAGCCAGGCCCGCTGTTCGGAGTCGAGCGCGGGACCACGGGCCTGGCGGCGGCGCGCGAGGGCGAGGACGTCGGCGAGCGCCGCGAGGGCGAGCTCGTGGTCGCAGAGCACGGACAGGCAGTACGTGAAGAGCCCGTCGAGATGGGCCTCGTGGCGGTCGGCGGCCACGGGCCGCCGGTCCCCGTCCGCGTGGTGGTCCCCGTCCCCCGGCGTGGGGCGGCGGCCGTCGTGCGCGGGCGGGCGCTCACCCGCCTCGTGCGCCCCGGCGCGATGCCGGGCATCGCGGTGCGCCCGGTGCGCGCCGGTCGCGGGCATGGCGGTCGACTGCGAGGGGGAGGGCTGCCTACTGCTCATCACCTCAGCGACCGTAGGCGCGCGGCAGGGGCCATACCGCCGCCTCGGGCGCATTTAACCCTTGCGGGTGAAGAGTTCCCTCGAAGGGGGACACGAGGAGGGCACCGGCCTGACCCGGGGCGGAGCCGAAGAGGCGTGCGGCGGGCCGGAGTTCGGCCCCGAGGCGACCGGTCGTCCCGGGCGCCCGCCCGGTTGTCGGTGCCGCCCGCTACGGTTCCCCCCATGGCCACCCGTACGAAGACCGCCAAGGACCGCCCGTCCTACCGCTGTACCGAGTGCGGCTGGCAGACCGCGAAGTGGCTCGGACGCTGCCCCGAGTGCCAGGCCTGGGGCACCGTCGAGGAGTACGGCGCCCCCGCCGTGCGCACCACCGCGCCCGGCCGGGTCACCTCCTCCGCGCTGCCGATCGGGCAGGTCGACGGGCGGCAGGCCACCGCGCGCAGCACCGGGGTGCCCGAGCTGGACCGGGTGCTCGGCGGCGGTCTCGTACCAGGGGCGGTGGTGCTCCTCGCGGGCGAGCCCGGGGTCGGCAAGTCCACGCTGCTGCTCGATGTCGCCGCGAAGGCGGCCAGCGGCGAGCACCGCACGCTCTATGTCACCGGCGAGGAGTCCGCGAGCCAGGTGCGGCTGCGCGCCGACCGGATCAAGGCGCTGGACGACGACCTCTACCTCGCCGCCGAGACCGACCTCTCCGCCGTCCTCGGCCATCTCGACGCGGTCAAGCCCTCGCTGCTCGTCCTCGACTCGGTGCAGACCGTGGCCTCCCCGGAGATCGACGGCGCCCCGGGCGGCATGGCGCAGGTCCGCGAGGTCGCGGGCGCGCTGATCCGCGCCTCCAAGGAGCGCGGCATGTCCACCCTGCTCGTCGGCCATGTCACCAAGGACGGCGCCATCGCCGGGCCCCGCCTCCTGGAGCACCTGGTGGACGTGGTGCTGCACTTCGAGGGCGACCGGCACGCCCGGCTGCGCCTGGTCCGCGGCGTCAAGAACCGGTACGGCACCACCGACGAGGTGGGCTGCTTCGAGCTGCACGACGAGGGCATCACCGGCCTCGCCGACCCCTCGGGCCTCTTCCTCACGCGGCGGGCCGAGGCCGTGCCGGGCACCTGCCTGACGGTCACCCTGGAGGGGCGCCGCCCGCTGGTCGCCGAGGTGCAGGCGCTCACCGTGGACTCGCAGATCCCCTCCCCGCGCCGGACCACCTCGGGCCTGGAGACCTCCCGGGTCTCGATGATGCTGGCCGTCCTGGAGCAGCGCGGCCGGATCAGCGCGCTCGGCAAGCGGGACATCTACTCCGCGACCGTCGGCGGCGTGAAGCTCTCCGAACCGGCCGCCGACCTGGCCATCGCCCTGGCCCTGGCGAGCGCGGCCAGCGACACCCCGCTGCCGAAGAACCTGGTCGCCATCGGGGAGGTGGGCCTGGCGGGCGAGGTGCGGCGGGTCACCGGGGTGCAGCGCAGACTGGCCGAGGCGCACCGGCTCGGCTTCACGCACGCCCTCGTACCGGCCGATCCCGGGAAGATCCCGGCGGGCATGAAGGTGACGGAAGTCGCGGACATGGGGGACGCCCTGCGGGTGCTTCCCCGTTCACGTCGGCGAGAGGCCCCGCAGGAGG
The DNA here is from genome assembly GCF_025643355.1 of Streptomyces sp. SCSIO ZS0520. Classification (NCBI taxonomy): domain Bacteria; kingdom Bacillati; phylum Actinomycetota; class Actinomycetes; order Kitasatosporales; family Streptomycetaceae; genus Streptomyces; species Streptomyces sp. SCSIO ZS0520. Next base: position 3,232,279 of record NZ_CP092644.1, read on the forward strand.
GGGCGGAGCGCCGGTAGACTTTGCCCCGGTCTCGCCCGTCGGGTTGCCGGCGGCGGCCCACGAACCTGCGACCCGAGGAGTGCAGTGGCAGCCAACGACCGGGCGGCAGCTCCCGGAAAGTCCGGCGGGAGTTCCGGTGCCGAGGGGCTGATGCGTGCCTCGCTGAGCGCGGTCGCACCCGGTACCGCCCTGCGGGACGGCCTGGAGCGGATCCTCCGCGGCAACACCGGAGGCCTCATCGTCCTCGGCTCCGACAAGACCGTCGAGTCGATGTGTACGGGCGGCTTCGTGCTCGACGTCGAGTTCACGGCGACCCGGCTGCGCGAGCTGTGCAAGCTCGACGGCGGCATCGTCATCGACAAGGACGTCACCAAGATCCTGCGCGCCGGGGTGCAGCTGGTGCCCGACCCGACGATCCCGACCGAGGAGACCGGCACCCGGCACCGCACCGCCGACCGCGTCTCCAAACAGGTCGGCTTCCCGGTGGTCTCGGTCTCCCAGTCGATGCGCCTGATCGCGCTCTACGTGGACGGCCAGCGCCGCGTCCTGGAGGACTCGGCCGCGATCCTCTCCCGCGCCAACCAGGCCCTGGCCACCCTGGAGCGCTACAAGCTCCGCCTCGACGAGGTCGCCGGCACCCTCTCCGCCCTGGAGATCGAGGACCTGGTGACCGTCCGGGACGTCACCGCGGTCGCCCAGCGCCTGGAGATGGTCCGCCGGATCGCCACCGAGATCGCCGAGTACGTGGTCGAGCTGGGCACCGACGGCCGCCTGCTCGCCCTCCAGCTGGAGGAGCTGATCGCGGGCGTCGAACCGGACCGCGAACTCGTCGTCCGCGACTACGTCCCCGAGCCCACCGCCCGCCGCTCCCGCACCGTGGACGAGGCCCTGTCCGAACTGGACGCCCTCACCCACGCCGAACTCCTCGAACTGCCCACCGTGGCCCGCGCCTTGGGCTACACCGGCTCCCCCGAGGCCCTCGACTCCGCCGTCTCCCCCCGCGGCTTCCGCCTGCTCGCCAAGGTCCCCCGGCTGCCCGGCGCGATCATCGACCGCCTGGTCGAGCACTTCGGCGGCCTGCAGAAACTCCTCGCGGCGAGCGTGGACGACCTCCAGACCGTCGACGGCGTCGGCGAGGCCCGCGCCCGCAGCGTCCGCGAGGGCCTGTCCCGGCTCGCGGAGTCGTCGATTCTGGAGCGGTACGTCTAGGGCCTTTCGTTTGGATCGGGCCGGGCTCTCCGCTCCCCCGAGAACCGACCAGGGCAAGCTGCCCAACGCCCTTTGCCAGTGCCGAAGTTGTGCAGTTGTCAGTCATGAAGTCGTGCAGCGGCGATGGTACGAGACGGGTGCGGAGCGTGACGCGGTGCCCTCGCTCTGTTGCGCCGGAGTGCGAGAAGCGCGGAGGGCTCGGCGGGGCTCCCCGGTCCGGCGCGGAAACGGGCCCAGTAGGGTCGGGGCCATGCAGCCGCCGCAGCCGTCCGCCCCGCCGCCACCCGCCGCTCCCCAGGGGCCGACCGCGGCCCCGCGCCGTACCGGGCTGCTCCTCGGGGCCCTGGTCGTCGGGCTGCTGGTCGGCGCCGGGGGCGTGGGCGCGGCCTGGGCGCTCGGCGGGGACGACGGTGGCTCCGGCTCCGGGTCCGGAGCGGCGGGCGATGCGCGCGGTGCCTGCGCGGCCCTCGACGGTTTCGACGAGTCTCAGTACGGGGCGAAGGGCGACGAGGGGCTGGTGGCCCTGAACCGCTGGAGCGGGGCGGTCACCCTGTCCGCCGCGGCGGCCGCGGGCGACCCGGAGTACCGGCCGCTCGCCGAGGCGCTCAACCGGGCGCAGCAGCGCCACGCCCGTGAGTTCACCTTCGACGCCGAGGCGAAGAAGGATCTGGCGAAGGCCCGCGGGATCTGCGCGGACCTCTGAGACGGCGGGCAGTGGGCAGCGGAGACCGCGGCCGCTGAGGGCCTTGCTGCCCTGGGGCGCCGGTGCCGGTTTCTCGGGTGGGTGCCGGTGTCTCGGGTGGGTGCTGGTGCAAGTGCCGGTGTCTCGGGCCCGGTTGCCATCATGAGCCCATGAGCGGTGACGTCCTCGTATCGATGAAGACCGTCCGGCGGAGCGAGTTGGCGGCTCTGCTCGGTGGTGCGCAGGGGCCGGAGCAGCAGAGGGCGCGCGACCTCGCGCGGGAGCGGGCCCGTGCCGTACAGGCCCGGCTCGACGCGGCGGCCGGTGAATCCGGCGGCGCACAGGGAGAGTCGGGCCTCACCGTGCCCGATGCCCTGGAGGAACTGCTCGCGGGTCGGGTGGCCCAGGACGTGCCCGGCGGCGGTGCCGCCTACCGCCGCGCCCTGATCGCCCTCCTCGCGGGGATCGGCTCGGAGCCCGTCCTCCTCGGCTCGTACGCGGCGCCGCCGAAGGCCCTCTACGCGCGGATGGACGAGGAGATGCGCGCGCTGGGGGTGCCGGAGCCGCTGCTGCCCTACCGGTTCCTGTTCGCCGGGGCACCCGAGGAGCTGCCGCTGCCCGAGCCGCCGGACGGGCACCCGGGGCTGGGCCGCCTGCCGGTGGACCGGGCCGGGGCGGTCGCGGAGGCCGGTCGGCAGGTCGCGTACAGCCTGGGCACGACGTACTACGCGGCCCGGCCGCTGGTGGACGCGCTGGAGGCCGCGCACCAGGAGTGGCAGCGGGCCCTGCGCTCCGGGCGCCGGGACCACGCGGACCTGGTCGTCTTCTGGAGCGACGACGAGTGAACGGCTCGGTTAGACGAGTCGGTCAGACCGATTTACCAGACGAGTCGACAGAGACGACTGAGCAGGGACGGCTCACCGCGAACGCCCCGGCTGACCGGCCGCCCCGGCGCCCCGCCCTCACCCCCGCCCACCCCCGGCGGCCTCCTCCGGACCCGGACGGCCGAAGAGTGTGTACGCCGTGCCGATCAGGCCCAGGTGGCTGAACGCCTGGGGGAAGTTGCCGAGTTGGCGGGCCGCCTTCGGGTCGTACTCCTCGGCGAGCAGGCCCACGTCGTTGCGCAGGTCGAGCAGGCGGGTGAAGAGGGCGCGGGCCTCGGTGCGGCGGCCGGTGAGGTGGAGGGCGTCGGCGAGCCAGAAGGAGCAGGCGAGGAAGGTGCCCTCGGTGCCGGGGAGGCCGTCGACGGTGCCGCCGTCGGTGCTGTAGCGGCGGATCAGGCCGTCCTCGTCGAGTTCGCGGCGGACGGTGTCCACGGTGCCCCGCACCCGGGGGTCGCTCGCGGGCAGGAAGCCGACCCGGGGTATGAGGAGAGTGGCCGCGTCGAGTTCGCGGCTGCCGTACGACTGGGTGAAGGTGCCGCGGTCCTCGTCCCAGGCGCGGGCGCAGACCTCGCGGTGGATGGTCTCGCGCAGTTCCTGCCAGCGCCCGATCTCGCCCGGCAGTCCCGGGTGGGCCTCCATGGTGCGCACCGCGCGGTCGGCGGCGACCCAGGCCATCACCTTGGAGTGGGTGAAGTGCCGTCTGGGGCCCCGGACTTCCCACAGTCCGTCGTCCGGTTCGGACCAGGCGGACTCCAGGTGCTCCATCAGCGCGCGCTGCAACTTCCAGGCCTCCGGCTCGAATTGCAGGCCCGCGGCGTCGGCGGTGTGCAGGGTGTCCATCACCTCGCCGTAGACATCCAGCTGGAGCTGGTCGACGGCGGCGTTGCCCGCGCGTACCGGGCGGGACTTCTCGTAGCCGCTCAGCCAGGTCAACTCGGTCTCGGGCAGGCGGCGTTCACCGCTGAGCCCGTACATGATCTGGAGGTCGGCGGGGTCGCCCGCGACCGCTCTCAGCAGCCAGTCCCGCCAGGCCTGGGCCTCCTCCTGGTAGCCCGCGGAGAGCAGCGCGCCGAGGGTGAGCGCGGAGTCGCGCAGCCAGGAGAAGCGGTAGTCCCAGTTGCGGACGCCGCCGAGTTCCTCCGGCAGCGAGGTGGTGGGGGCGGCGACGATGCCGCCGGTCGGCTCGTAGGTGAGGGCCTTGAGGGTGAGCAGGGAGCGGACCACGGCCTCCCGGTGCGGGCCCCGGTAGCGGCAGCGGTCCGACCAGGCCTGCCAGTCGGCGAGGCTGGTGGCGAGCGACTCCCGCGGGTCGACCGAGGAGGGGGCGCTCTCGTGCGAGGGCGCCCAGGTGAGGACGAAGGCGCGCTCCTCGCCCGCGCGCACCGTGAAGTCGGAGCGGATGCCGAAGTCGTGTACCACGGTGTCCACTTGGGGGTCGTGGCGCAGCCAGGCCGAGTCTGGTCCCGCGACGGCCACCAAGCGCCCGTCCACCTCCCGCATCCAGGGCCGCACCCGCCCGTAGTCGAAGCGCAGCCGCAGTTCGCCGGTCATGGCGACCTCGCCGGAGAGTCCGGTGACGATACGGATCAGGTCCGGCACCCTGTCCCGCTGCGGCATGAAGTCGGTGACCTTGACGGCGCCTTCGGGGGTCTCCCAGACGCTCTCCAGGACGAGTGAGCCGGGGGCGTAGGCGCGGCGGGTGCAGCTGCCCGCGCCCTCGGGGGCCAGCCGCCAGTGGCCGTTGTCCTCCTGGCCGAGCAGCGCCGCGAAGCAGGCCGGGGAGTCGAAGCGCGGCAGGCAGAGCCAGTCCACCGAGCCGCCGGTGCTGACGAGCGCCGCCGACTGGTGGTCGCCGATGAGTGCGTAGTCCTCGATTCCGTGGGTCACAGCTCCCGCCTGCCCGCACCGGGGCCGGAATAGGCAGTCTCCGGTGGATCGTCTCGCCGACGGCACGGGCGGGCGGGGGCAGGTGCGGGCAGGAGCGCGGGCCCGGGCGGAAAAGCAGGGGCACGCCCGGGGCCGTTCTGCCAGGGTGAGCGGTTGTCCGCAGGCCCGCACCACCGAAGGGAACGCCCGTGCCCCGTGCCGTCACCCTGATCCGCTCCGACGCCCTCTCCGATGTCGCGGAGTACGCCTACGCCGCCACCGCGCCCGCCGGGGCCCGGCTGATCTTCCTCGCCGGTGCCTGCCCCCTCGACGAGGAGGGCGAGACCGTCTGCCCCGGCGACCACCGCGGGCAGGCCGCCCAGGCGGTGGCCAATCTGCGCACCGCGCTCGCCGCGGCCGGGGCCGGGATCGAGGACGTGATCAGCACCCGGGTCCTGGTCGCCACCGCGGACTCCGAGGAGCTGGTGGCCGCCTGGGAGGTGGTCCGGGACGCCTTCGGCGCGCACGACGTGCCGAGCACCCTGATGGGGGTGACCGTGCTCGGCTACCGGGACCAGCTGGTGGAGATCGAAGCGGTCGCCGCCGTACTGGACCCCGAGTGAGCCGGACCGCGCCGAGAATCCCGAAGACCCGCCCGTGCCCGCACCTCTGAGAACCCCGGAGACCCACCCATGCCCGCACTCCTGAGAACCCCGTAGGCCCGCCCATGCCCGCACCCCATGGATTCCGGTACGAGACCCGTGCCGACGGCAGCGTCGAGATCACCCACCGGGGCCGCACCGCGACCCGTCTCCGCGGCGCCCGGGCGGCGAAGTTCCTGGCCGAAGTCGCGGCGGGGGACGCCCAGTTGGTGATGGCGCGCTGGACCGGCGCCTACAAGTTCGGCAACGAGCGGGCCGCCCGGAGCCACCCGCGCAACAGCGGCCGGCGCTGAGCCCGGGGCCGCCCGGCGCCCCTAGCGTCCCAGCGGCCGGATCCGGTCGTCGGTGTCCCCGTACACATTGCGCCGTACGACGGGCTCGTCGAGGAACTCGTGCGGGAAGCCGAGCGGGACCGCGCTGAGTTCGTCGAGGCGGGTCAGGGCGGCCTCGTCGAGGGTGACGTCGAGGCAGCCGAGGGTGTCGGTGAGCTGGGCCTCGCGGGTGGCGCCGAGGAGCGGCACGAGGTTGCCGGGGCGGCTGCGCAGCCAGGCGAGGGCGACCTGGCCGGGGGTCCAGCCGCCCTGCTCGGCGGTCTCGACCACGGCGGTGACGAGCGCGTTCTCGCGCGGGTCGGTGGTGTCCGTACCGAGGCGCCCCTGTTCGCCGCGCAGGTACTTGCCGGTGAGCCGGCCGCCCGCGAGGGGGCTCCAGGCGAAGACGGCCTGCCCGAACGCCCGTGCCTGCGGCAGGAGTTCGCGCTCCGGGGAGCGGTCGAGGAGGTGGTAGCGCAGCTGGGAGCCCGCGAAGGCGGTCCAACCGCGCAGTTCGGCAAGGGTGTTGGCCTGCGCGATCTCCCAGGCCGGCCAGTCGGAGACCCCGAGGTAGAGCACCTTCCCGGCGCGCACCAGGTCGTCGAGGGCGCGCATGGTCTCCTCGACGGGGGTGAACTCGTCGCGGGCGTGCACCCACAGCACGTCGAGCCGGTCGGTGCGCAGCCTGCGCAGGCTCGCCTCCACCGACTGCACCAGGTTCTTGCGGTGGTTGCCGCCGGAGTTGGGGTCGCCGGGGCGGGTGGCGCAGGTGTACTTGCTGGCGAGGACGTACTCCTCGCGGCGCCCGGTGAGCAGTTCGCCGAGGACGCTCTCCGAGCTGGAGCCGGTGTAGATGTCGGCGGTGTCCAGGAAGTTGCCGCCCGCCTCGGTGTACAGGTCGAGCAGGCGGCCGCTCGCCTCCTTGCCGATGCCGCCCGCCTCCTCGGTGCCGAAGGTCATGGCGCCGAGGCCGAGTTCGCTGACCCGGAGCCCGGTCCTGCCGAAGAGTGTGTAGCGCACGCTGTTCCTCACCGTCGTCGCAACCGTCGTCGTATCGCTCTCGCCCGCTGCCGCGGGCGCCCGGGCCGCCCCTCTCCCGCGCGGGCGCACCGGGCGGCCGCGGGCCCGTACCCTCCGCACGCTACGAGCTGGAGCGCACTCCAGGGCAAGGCGCGCCCGCGGGCGGGGGACGGAATCCGGGCGGGAGGCGGGCAACGAGGAGGCGGCGGGCGGGAGTCGGCGTCCTCCCTGCCCGCCGCCGGGCCGCCGGGGCCCCCTCAGACTCCGGCGGCGGCCTCGGGGGCGGGGCCGGTGCGCACGCGGTCGCGGTCCGGTCCCGCCCCGGGCCGGGGCCGGGGCCGGACCGCGGCCGGGTTCACCCGCGCCGCTCGGGCAGTTCCTTCAGGCGGATGCCGCGGAAGGACACCTCGTCGCCCTCGCCGTGGTTCTGCAGGCCGAGATGCCCGTCGGTGAGGCTGCGTGCCGGATCGGTGTTGGTGAAGTCGTTGACGAGCGCCCCGTTGAGCAGGACCTGGAGGCGTTCGCCCTCGACGCGGATCTCGAAGGTGTTCCACTCGCCCGGCGGGTTGAGCGCCGCGTCCCGGGCGGCGAGGTCGGCGGACTGGAAGCCGTAGACGGCGCCGGTGGTCTTCTCCGGGACGTCGGTGGCGTCGATCTGGATCTCGTAGCCCCGGTCCACCGCGGACCAGGGGTCGTCGGAGGCCGGAAAGCCCACGAAGACACCGGAGTTGGCGTCCCCGGTCATCCGCCAGTCGAACTTCAGGGAGTACGAGGCGAGTTGGCGTGCCTCGTACCAGAACAGGCCCATGCCGCCGGAGGTGGTGAGGGTGCCGTCCTCGGCGGCCGTGAAGGAGCCGGGCCCCGCCTGCCGCCAGCCCGTGGTGTCGGTGCCGGAGGTCAGCGGGGTGTAGCCCTGCTCGGGGCGGCAGTCGGCCTGGGCGGCGCCGGTGGCCCAGCGGATGCCGCCGAGGAGGTGCTGCCGGAACTCCGGTTCGGCGTAGGACTCGCGGGTGTGGCCGCCGCCGGTGTAGAAGGCCCGCCCGCCCTCGTACTCCTGGCACCAGGCGATCGGATGGTCGCCGCCCATGGTGCCGCCCTGGTAGCTCGACTCGTCGAGGGTGGCCAGGATGTGCGCCCGCTCGCGGGGGTTGGAGCGGTAGTTGTACCACTCGTCGGTGCGCCCCCACTCCCCGCCGAGGTGGGCGGTGGCCGGGTGGGCGCGGTCCTCGGGGTGGACGGTGGCGTGCTGGATCTCCGGGTGCGAGGAGAAGTAGGCGCCCGCGAGGCCGCCGTAGAAGGGCCAGTCGTACTCGGTGTCGGCGGCGGCGTGCACCCCGACCCAGCCGCCGCCGCGGCGGATGTACTCCTCGAAGGCCGACTGCTGCTGCTCGTCGAGGACGTCCCCGGTGGTGGAGAGGAAGACCACCGCGTCGAAGCGGGCGAGCTTCTCGGGGGTGAACTCCCGTGCGTCCTCGGTGGCTTCGAGGGTGAAGCCGTGCTCGTCGGCGAGTGCGCGCAGCGCGGCGATGCCGTCCGGGATGGAGTCGTGCCGGAATCCGGCGGTGGCGGAGAAGACGAGGACGCTCCTGCCCGCCAGCCGCCCGTCCGGGACCGCCGGGTCCGCGGAGTGCTGCCGTACGCCGGGGGCGTCCGCGGAGGTCCGGGGACCGTCCGGGGCGGTCGCCGCGGCGGCGGGTACGGCCGCGGCGGCGAGCAGGAGGGCGGCGGCCGCCGCCGGGCGGATGCCGCGCTTGCGGGACTGCCGTGTGCTGCGGGTCATGACCGGGCCTTTCGTCCGCTCGCGGGGAAGGTGAAGTCGTCGAGGTCGTAGAGCGCGCCCGCCCCGCCCCGGAAGACGAGGTAGAGGGTGGTGGTCTCGCCGGGTGGCGAGGTCAGCGGCGCGGTGACGTCCTGGAAGCTCTCCCAGTCGCCGGTGACCGGCACCTGTGCGCTGCCGAGGAGCTGACCGTCGGGTGCCCCGGCCCGCACCTCCAGGGTGCCGCCGCTGCCCGCCGAGGAGATCCGGGCGGTGAACCGCTCGGCGCCGCCGAGGGCGTAGGGCGCGGAGGCGATCCAGTCGCCGTCCTCGATGTTGCCGACGGTGCGGCCGCCGTGCGCGGTGCCGTGCGCGATGACGTCCACGCCCTCGGCGGAGGTGAAGTGCTCGGCCTGCCGGTGGCGGGGTTGCAGGACGCTCTCGTCGTGGGCGGTCAGCGGGGGCTGCCCGCCGCCGCCCTGGTCGGTGTACTCCGCGTCGAAGACGGCGAAGATGTTCTCGTCGCCGCCGTGGCCGCCGTCCACCGGGGTGGTCAGCGTGCCGGAGCAGCCGTGGGCCGAGGTGATCGGGTGGCCGTGGCTGTCGTGGCCGAGGATGTAGGTCACCTCGACCTTGGCGCAGTCCACCGGGCCGTCCTCCGGGTCGGTGGCCACCACCCGGAAGGGGACGCTGTCGCCGAAGCTGAACAGGCCGCCGTCCTGCGGGAGTTCGAGGCGCACGCTCGGTGCCGTGTTGCCGACCGTGACCAGCACGCTCGCGGTGCCGGTGCGGCCGGTGGGATCGCCGGCGGTCACGGTCGCCGTGTAGGTGCCGTTGGCGGTGTAGGTGTGCTCGGCCCGCTCACCGGAGGCGGTGGTGCCGTCCCCGAAGTCCCAGTCGTAGGTGAGCGGATCGCCGTCCGCGTCGCTGCTGCCCTCGGCGGAGAAGGCGACCTTCAGCGGTGCCTGCCCGCTGGTGGTGTCCGAGGAGGCCTCGGCGACCGGGGCGCTGCCGCCGGTGGCGTTCTCGATGCGGTAGAGCGCGGAGTTCGCGTCGCCGTTGAAGTAGCCGGTGCCGTAGTCGAGGACGTACAGCGCGCCCTCGGGCCCGAACTCCATGTCCATCACCTGGGTGCCCTGCCAGGGGAAGGCGCCGATGCCGGTGACGGTGCCGTCCGGTTCCTGGCCGATGCTCTTGATCCAGCGGCGGCCGAACTCGCCCGCGAAGAAGTCCCCGTCGTACTCCTCGGGGAACTTCACCGGCGAGTCCAGGTCCGGGTCGTAGCGGTAGACCGGCCCGGCCATCGGGGACTCCGAGCCGTCCCCGAACTCCGGTACGGAGCTGCCGTCGTAGGGGATCCAGGCGGGCTGCGCGGGCGGCAGCTGGCTCAGTCCCGTGTGGTGCGGGGAGTTGTTGACGGGGGCGGCGCAGTCGTAGCGGTCTCCGGAGGCGCCGGTGCCGAAGTCGTACTCGGTGTAGGCGTCGTTCTGGCCGGTGCAGTAGGGCCAGCCGAAGTTGCCGGGTGCGGTGATACGGGCGAACTCGACCTGCCCGCCCGGGCCGCGCGCCGGGTCCGCGCCGCTCGCGTCCGGTCCGTAGTCGCCGACGTAGACCGTGCCGGTGGGCTTGTCGACGCTCATCCGGAAGGGGTTGCGGAAGCCCATGGCGTAGATCTCGGGGCGGGTCCTCGCGGTGCCGGGGGCGAAGAGGTTGCCGTCCGGGATGCTGTAGGAGCCTTCCGCGCCGACCTTGATCCGCAGGATCTTGCCGCGCAGGTCATCGGTGCTGCCGGAGGAGCGCTGGGCGTCGAACGCCGGGTTGCGGTCGGCGCGTTCGTCGATCGGGGTGTAGCCGTCGGACTGGAAGGGGTCGGTGTCGTCACCGGTCGACAGGTAGAGATTGCCCGCGGCGTCGAAGGCGATGTCGCCGCCGACATGGCAGCACAGTCCGCGCGAGGCCGGTACGTCCAGCACCTTGGTCTCGCTGGCGAGGTCGAGGCTGCCGGAGGGGTCGAGCCGGAAGCGGGAGAGCCGGTTGACCCCGTCGAAGGGCGCGAAGTCGGCGGCGGAGCCGGTCTCCGGGGCGTCGCCCGCGGGGGTGTCCAGCGGGGGCGCGTAGTAGAGGTAGACGAAGCGATTCTGCGCGAAGCCCGGGTCGATGCCGACGCCCTGCAGCCCCTCCTCGTCGTGGCTGTAGACGGGGACGCGGCCCGCCACTTCGGTGGTGCCGCCGGGGTCGGTGAGCCGCAGGGTGCCGTCCCGGGAGGTGTGCAGCACCGAGCTGTCCGGCAGCACCGCGAGCGACATCGGCTCGCCCGTCTCGGGTTCGCCCTTGGCGAGGGTGACCTGCTGGAACTCGGCGGCGGCCGGGGCGGGCGCCTCGGCCGCGCCGCTGCTCCCGGCACCGGAGCCGAGCGCGCCGGTCACCAGGAGCGCGCTGGTGAGAAGGGCGAGGGCGGTACGCGGTGAGCGGCGCCGCCTCGCGGGGCAACCGGGCGTAGGTCTGCGGGAGTTGGGGGAACGGTCGGGGTCTGGGGTCTGCTTCCTGTGCACGCGTGTCCTCCTGGACTCGAACGGAGGCCGACCGTTGCCGGTGGCCGCCGGAAAGGCACAGGCGCGCGCCGTCGCGCCAGGGCGGGGTGCGGGCCGCGGACTGCCGCGGAAAGCCGTGGTGGTACGAGGGGACGGCTCGCCGCCGCAGGTGTCCGTGGTCCGGGCCCCCGCGTCATCAGGGTGTCGCGCTCACCTCCTTCCGCCTCGCTCCTGGACTGTGACGTATGCGAGTTGACGAGCAGTCATCTTTTGACGGGTCGTCAGTTGCCGCCGAAGGCCGCGTCGAAGGAAGCCGTCGGGGGCTCGAAGTCGTAGGCCTTCAGGCGCCGCAGGGCCTCCGGGGCGCCCTGGAGGCGGTCCATCCCGGCGTCCTCCCACTCCACCGAGACCGGTCCCGCGTAGCCGATCGAGCGCAGCATCCGGAAGACGTCCTCCCAGGCCACATCGCCGTGCCCGGCGGAGACGAAGTCCCAGCCGCGGCGCGGGTCGCCCCAGGGCAGGTGCGAGCCGAGGCGGCCGTTGCGGCCGTCGAGGCGGCGGCGGGCCTCCTTGCAGTCGACGTGGTAGATCCGGTCCCGGAAGTCGTAGAGGAAGCCGACCGGGTCGAGGTCCTGCCAGACGAAGTGGCTCGGGTCGAAGTTGAGGCCGAAGGCGGGCCGGTGGCCGATGGCCTCCAGGGCGCGGTGGGTGGTCCAGTAGTCGTAGGCGATCTCGCTGGGGTGCACCTCATGGGCGAAGCGCACGCCCTCGGTGTCGAAGACGTCGAGGATCGGGTGCCAGCGCTCCGCGAAGTCGGTGTAGCCGCGCTCCACCATGTGCTCGGGGACCGGCGGGAACATCGCCACCAGGTGCCAGATCGAGGAGCCGGTGAAGCCGACGACGGTCTCCACCCCGAAGGCGGCGGCGGCCCGCGCGGTGTCCGCCATCTCGGCCGCCGCCCGCTGCCGCACCCCCTCCGGCTCGCCGTCGCCCCAGATCCGCGGCGGCAGGATGGCCTGGTGCCGCTCGTCGATCGGGTCGTCGCAGACCGCCTGCCCGACCAGGTGGTTGGAGATCGCCCAGCACTTCAGGCCGTGCTTGTCGAGGAGTTCATGCCGCCCGGCCAGATAGCCCGGCTCGTGCAGGGCCTTCTGCACGTCGAAGTGGTCGCCCCAGCAGGCGAGTTCGAGCCCGTCGTAGCCGAAGTCACGGGCCAGTCGGCACACCTCCTCCAGCGGCAGGTCGGCCCACTGCCCGGTGAAGAGGGTGAAGGATCGCGGCATGGTCTTCTCCTGACGCGTACTCAGTTCGCTTGCGGGATAAGGGATGTCACCCGGTGGGGACGGCGGCGGGCTGCGGGGCCGGGACGGGGACGAGGACGGAGTTCGCGGCCGCGCTCTGCTCGACCGCGGCGAGGACGCGCTGCACCTGGAGCCCCTCCTCGAAGCCAGGGTCCGGGTCGGTGCCCGCGGCGATCGCCTGGAGCAGGTCGTGGGCCTGGTGGGTGAAGGTGTGCTCGTAGCCGAGTCCGTGGCCGGCCGGCCACCAGGCGGAGAGGTACGGGTGGCTGTCCTCGGTGACGTGGATGCGGCGGAAGCCCGCCTCGGCCGGGTCGGCGGTGTGGTCGTGGAAGTGCAGTTCGTTCAGGCGCTCCAGGTCGAAGGAGAGCGAGCCGAGGGTGCCGTTGATCTCCACCCGCAGCGCGTTCTTGCGGCCCGCGGCGACCCGGCTCACCTCGAAGGAGGCCAGCGCCCCGGAGGCGAGGCGCCCGGAGATCAGCGCGGCGTCGTCCACGGTGACCGGGCCGATCTCGCCCGGGGAGCCGCCGGGCACCGGGCGCTCCCGTACGAAGGTCTCGGTCTGCGCGCTGACCGCGGTGAGCGCTTCGCCCGCGAGGTGCTGGGCGAGGTCGACGGCGTGCGCGCCGAGGTCGCCGAGGGCGCCGGAGCCCGCCTGCTCCCTGCGCAGCCGCCAGGCCAGCGGGAAGTCGGGGCTGACCAGCCAGTCCTGGAGGTAGCTGATCCGCACGTGCCGCAGCACGCCGAGGCGGCCCTCGGCAGTCATCCGGCGGGCGAGCGCCAGGGCGGGTGTGCGGCGGTAGTTGAAGCCGACCATGGCGAACCGGCCGCGGGCGCGGGCCCGGCGGGCGGCCTCGGCCATCGCCTCGGCCTCGGCCACGGTGTTGGCGAGCGGCTTCTCGCACAGCACGTGCTTGCCCGCCTCCAGGGCCGCGATCGCGATCTCGGCGTGGCTGGACCCGGGGGTGCAGATGTCGACGAGGTCCACGTCGTCCCGGGCGATCAGGGCCCGCCAGTCGGTCTCGGCGGCGGCCCAGCCGAGCCGGTCGGCCGCCGCCCGCACGGCGGCCGGGTCCCGCCCGCAGACGGCGGCCATCGCGGGGGCCAGCGGCAGGTCGAAGACCCGCCCCACGGTGCGCCAGCCCTGCGAGTGGGCGGCGCCCATGAAGGCGTAGCCGATCATCCCGATCCCCAGTACCGGGGTGGCGGGGGTGGCGGGCGCGGAGGTGTCGTTGGGCATGGAGCTCCTCCCAGTCGAAGCGGGGTGCGGTGGCGGGGCGCGGGCCGGTGATCGTCAACGGCCGCGCCCGGCAGGTCAGTTGAAGCCGGTCGGGAGGTACTGGTCGACGTTCTCCTTGGTCACCACGGCCGAGTAGAGGGTGAGCGAGGCGGGGATCTCCTGCTCGGCGAGGCCGCCGACGCCCTTGCCCTGGCCGAGGGCGCGGGCCAGGTCGATCGCGGAGGCCGCCATGGTCGGCGGGTAGAGCACGGTCGCCTTGAGGACGGTGTTGTCGGCCTTGATGACATCCATCGAGTGCCGCGAACCCGCGCCGCCGACCATCACGAACTCGTCCCGCCCGGCCTGCTTGATGGCGCGCTCGGCGCCCACGCCCTGGTCGTCGTCGTGGTTCCACAGGGCGTCGAACTTCGGCTGCGCCTGGAGGAGTTCGGCCATCTTCTTCTGCCCGGACTCGACGGTGAACTCGGCGGCCTGGCGGGCCACCTTGCGGATGTTCGGGTAGTTCTTCAGGGCGTCGTCGAAGCCCCGGGTGCGCTCCTGGGTCAGCTCCAGGCTGTCCATCCCGGCGAGTTCGACGACCTTCGCGTTCTTCTTGCCCTTGAGCCGCTCACCGATGTAGCGGCCCGCGTTCAGACCCATCCCGTAGTTGTCGCCGCCGATCCAGCAGCGGTACGCCTGGGGGGAGTTGAAGATCCGGTCCAGGTTGACCACCGGGATCCCGGCCCGCATCGCCTTGAGGCCGACGCCGGTCAGCGCCTTGCCGTCGGCGGGCAGGATCACCAGGACGTCGACCTTCTTGTTGATCAGGGTCTCGATCTGGCCGATCTGCTGCGCGGTGTCGTTGGAGCCCTCGGTGCTGACCAGGGTGACGTCCTCGTAGGCCTTCGCGCGGCGCCTGCCCTCCTCGTTGATGGCGTTGAGCCAGCCGTGGTCGGCCTGCGGACCGGCGAAGCCGATGGTGACCTTCTTGCCGGGCTTGTCGCCGGGCGCGCCCGCGGGCTGCTTGCCGGAGTCGGACTCGTCCTTGGTCTCGTTGCTGGTGCAGCCGGTGGCGAGCAGGGCGGCACCGGCCGCCGCGGTGCCGAGGAGCAGATTGCGGCGGCTGGCGAACTGCCCTGTGGCGGGCGGCTGTTCGGGGCTGCCGCCGGTGCGCCGGAGTTCTCTCATGAGCTGGTACGACCCTTCTGGACCAGGACGGCAGCGACGATGATCGCTCCCTTGGCGATCTGCTGGACGTCGCTCTGCAGGTTGTTGAGCGCGAAGAGGTTGGTGATGGTGGTGAAGACCAGGACGCCGAGGACGGAGCCGGTGATGGTGCCGCGCCCGCCGCTGAGCAGGGTGCCGCCGATGATCGCGGCGGCGATGGCGTCGAGTTCGTAGAGGTTGCCGTTGGTGTTCTGGCCGGAGCCGGTGAGCACGACGAGCATGAAGGCGGCGATCCCGCAGCACAGTCCGGAGAGCAGGTAGAGCAGCAGCCGCTGCCGCTTGACCGCGATGCCCGCGAGCCGGGAGGCCTCCGGATTGCCGCCGATGGCGACCGTGCGGCGCCCGAAGGTGGTGCGCCCGAGGACCAGCCAGCCCAGCACCGAGACCGCCGCGAAGATCAGCACCAGTGGCGGGATGCCGAGCACATAGGCGTCGGGCAGGCCCAGGTCGAGGACGGACTCGACGGTCACCACCTGGGTGCGCCCGTCGCTGATCTGGAGCGCGAGCCCGCGCGCCGAGGCCAGCATCGCGAGGGTGGCGATGAACGGCACCATCGGCCCGTACGCCACCAGGAGCCCGTTGACGAGCCCGCAGCCGAGGCCGACCAGAAGAGCGCAGAAGAGGATGCCGGGCAGCCCGTACTCCTGGGTGGCGACCGTGGTGGCCCACACCGAGGCGAGGGCGACGATCGCGCCCACCGAGAGGTCGATGCCGCCGCCGATGATGACGAAGGTGACGCCGACGGTGACCACGCCGATCACCGAGGCCTGCGTCAGGATCAGCTGCAGATTGTCGGTGCTCAGGAACTCGCTCGGCTTGGTGAGGGCGCCGACGACCACCAGCGCGCCGAGCACCGCGAGCAGCGAGAGGTGCCGCAGGTCGATCCGTGAAACCGCCCTGCGGGCAGGGGACTTGGTGGGCGGCAGGGAGCCCGCGCCCGGGTCGGTCGCGGCAGTCAGCACGAGGGTGCTCCTTCCATGACGAGGTCGAGTACGCGGTGCTCGTCGAGTTCGGTGGCCGGTGCGCGGTGCACCACCACGCCCTCCCGGAGCACCAGGACGCGGTCGGCGAGGCCCAGCACCTCGGGCACCTCGCTGGAGACCAGGAGGACGGCGAGCCCCTCGTCCGCGAGGCGGCGGATCAGGGCGTACAGCTCGGAGCGGGCGCCGACGTCCACGCCCCGGGTGGGTTCGTCGAGCAGCAGCACCCGGCACTCGCGCAGCAGCCAGCGGGCGAGGACGACCTTCTGCTGGTTGCCGCCGGACAGGGTGCGCACCGGGCGGTCCGGGTCGGCCGGGGAGAGCGAGAGGTCCCGGGTGCCGGCGAGGGCGGCGGCGCGTTCCCGGCGCCCGTCGAGCCAGCCGCCGGTGGAGAAGCGGCCGAGCGAGGAGAGCGAGACATTGCTGCTGACCGGCTCCAGCATCAGCAGCGCCTGCGCCTTGCGCTCCTCGGGCGCGAGACCGATCCCGGCCCGCACCGCCGCGGGCACCGAACCGGGGCGCAGCGGCTTCCCGTCGACCAGGACCCGTCCCCCGCTCGGCCGCCGCGCGCCCGCCACGGTCTCCAGGATCTCCGACCGCCCGGACCCGACCAGACCCGCGAGGCCGACGATCTCCCCCGGGTGCACATCGAGGTCGAGGGGGGCGAACTCGCCCTTGCGGGTGAGGGATTGAAGGCTGAGGAGGGCTGGGGTGAGGGGGGGTGGGACGGTGGGGCCTGAGCGGGGGGCGGGAGGGTGGGGTTCGTGGTCCTGGGGTGCGTGGGCGGCGGAGGGGCGGTCCTGGGATCGGTGGTCCTCGGATACGCGGTCCTGGGGTGCGGAGTCCTGGGATGCGGCGGTCTTGGAGTACGGGTCCTTGGAGCGGGGGTCCTTGGACCACGGGTCCCAGGAGTGGGCGTCACCGGAGCCGGACTCCCCCGGTCCGGTGGTCCCGGAGTGCCGGTCCGTCGCCGCCTCGTCCCCGGTACGGGCCGGGGTGCCGTACGGCCTGGCGGGGCGGGGCGGGAAGACGTAGGCGATCTCGCGGCCGGTCATCAGGGAGACCACCTCGCGGGTGGCGGTGGTGCGGGCCGGGAGGCCGCGGGCGGCGACCCGGCCGTCCTTGAGGACCGAGACGCGGTCGCCGATCCGCCGGATCTCCTCCAGGCGGTGCGAGATGTAGACGACGGCCACGCCCTGGGCGGTCAGATCGGTGACGATGCGGAAGAGGTTGCCGACCTCGTCCGGGTCGAGCGCCGCCGAGGGCTCGTCCATCACGATCAGCCGCACCTCGTGGGAGAGCGCCCGGGCCATCGAGACGATCTGCTGCCCGGCCGCGGACAGCGCGCCGACCAGGGTGCGCGGGTCGATCTCCGGGTGGCCGAGGCGGCGCAGCAGGGCGGCGGCGCGTTCGCGGGCGGTACGCACCCGCAGGAAGCCGCGGGTGGCCACCTCGTGCCCGAGGAAGACGTTCTCGGTGACGGACAGGTGCTCCACCAGGTCGAGTTCCTGGTAGATGGTGGCGATGCCGAGCCGCATCGCGGCCACCGGACTGCCGAGCCGTACCTCCCTGCCCTCCCAGCTGATCCGCCCCTCGTCCGGCTGGTGCGCCCCGGCGAGCACCTTGATCAGCGTCGACTTGCCCGCACCGTTCTGCCCGAGCAGGCAGTGCACCTCCCCGGCCTCGACATCGAGGTCCACCCCGTCGAGCGCGCGCACGCCGGGGAAGGACTTGGTGATGCCGGACATCGTGAGCAGGGGTACTGCTGCCATGGCCGTCCTCCGTCGGGAGCCGGGGCGGGTGCGGGGTGCGGGGTGCGGAAAGCAAGAGCGAGTACGGGTGCGGGGGCGAGGTGCCGTGCGGCGTGCGGGTGCGGGTGGTGCGGGTGCGGGTGCGGGTCGTACGGGGATGCCAGCCGCGTCGGGGCGTACGGGGCCGTCCCGGGGCGGCCGGGAGGTCCGTCGGTGTGCGGTGGGGCGTGACGCGGGTGGCGTGGTGCGGGCGTGCGGGTGGTGCTGCCGGGCGAGTGGTGCGGCCGTGCTTGGACTGCGGCTCTGCTGGACGTGCGGCCGTGCTCGGTGCGGGTGGTGCGGCTGCGCTCGGTGCGGGTGGTGCGGCCGTGCTCGGTGCGGGTCGGCCGGGGTGGCTCAGGCCGGGGAGAAGAGGTGGTCGCTGATCAGGCGGGTGGCGCCGGTGACCCCGGCGAGCTGGCCCAACTCGCCCAGGACCAGCGGGAGATTGCCGGTCGCGAGCGGCAGCGACTGGCGGTAGACCTGGGTGCGGATGCTGGCGAGCAGGGTGTGGCCGAGGCCGGTCACCCCGCCCCCGATCACCACGAGCCCGGGGTTGAAGAAGCTGACGAGTCCGGCGATGACCTGCCCCGTACGGGTGCCGCCGTCGCGGATCAGGCCGAGCGCGGCGGCGTCCCCGGCCGCCGCGGCGGCGGCCACGTCCGGGCCGCTCAGCCTGCCCGCGACGGCGAGCCGCGCGGCCAGTTCCGGCGAACTCCCGTCCCGGGCGGCCGCTTCGGCGTCCCGGGCGAGTGCCGCGCCACCGAAGTAGGCCTCCAGGCAGCCGCGGTTGCCGCAGGCGCACGGGCGTCCCTCGGGCTCCGCCTGGATGTGCCCGATGTCGCCCGCGCTGCCCGTCGTGCCGCGGTGGACCTCGCCGCCGACGACGATGCCGCAGCCGATACCGGTACCGATCTTCACGCAGAAGAAGTCCCGTACGCTGCGCGCGACTCCGGCCTGCTGCTCGCCGAGCGCCATCAGGTTCACGTCGTTGTCGACCAGGACCGGGCAGCCGAGCTCCTGGCTGAGCGCCTCCCGTACCGGGAAGCCGTCCCAGCCCGGCATGATCGGCGGCGCCACCGGGACCCCCTCGGGGAAGCGGACCGGCCCCGGCACGCCGATACCCGCGCCGTCGAAGCCCTCGGCGAGACCGTCGTGCTTGAGCTTGGCCACCATGGCGAGGACCTGCTCGAAGACCGCGACCGGGCCCTCGCGTACGTCCATCGGCTGGTTGAGGTGGCCGAGGATCTCCAGCTCGGGACCGGTGACGGCGACGTTGACCGAGGTCGCGCCGATGTCGATGCCGAGGAAGCGCAGGCCGGGTGAGAGCCGGACGTTGTGCGAACGGCGCCCGCCCCGGGAGGCGGCGAGCCCGTCGGCCACCACCAGACCGGTCTCCAGGAGCCGGTCCACCTCGACGGCGAGCTTGGAACGGGAGAGTTCCACCTCGTCGCCCAGGCGGGCCCGGGATGTCGGACCGCCATCCCGCAGCAGTCGCAGGAGCCGCGCCTGATGCGCGTTCGCAGGCCGAGCCGTCATGCGCCTCACGCTGCCCCTCCCTCCCCAAGGCCCAGGGCACGGGGAAACCCGGTCACGGTGACGCCGGGACGCCGGACACCCGGCCGCCGGTACGCGGCCGGTGCCCGACCCGCCGAGTAGCGGGCGCGCGCCGGGATTTCACGGGGAACGTAGCAACGGCACACCCGCCTGGGAAGAAGTCGTGCAGAAATCGCTCCGACTTTTTCTCCTGGGAGGACAAAGATCCCGGGGAGGGGAAGGGGAAGGGGGAGGAGAGGGGAGGGGAGGGCGAGACGGGAGGCAGGGTCACGGAGGCAGGGTCGCGGAGGCAGGGTCACGGAGGGGAGGCGGACAGGCAGGCGGACAGGGGGACAGGGCGGGCAGGCAGGCGGGCAGGCGGGCAGGCGGGCAGGCGGGCAGGCGGGCAGGCGGGCAGGCGGGCAGGCGGGCAGGCGGGCAGGCGGGCAGGCGGGCAAAGGCATCCTGCGGATGACACAGTTGGGGTGACAGATGGCGGATGACAGATATCACTATCCGTCATCTGTCATCTGTCATCTGTCAGTTGTTACCTGTCACCCCGCCGCCCACCACCCCGTCACCCCTCAGCCACCGCCACAGCCACCGCCACCGCTCACCTCACCTCACCTCACCTCACCTCACCTCACCGGGAACGTGCCCCCCCCAAGGCCCCACCCCCCGCTCGATCCACTCCACCCCGAACCGCACCACCTCAGCCGCCTCGAAGAGATAGCTCTCGGCAGCGCCCACCACCCCCCGCCTCCCGAGCCCCGCCGCCAGCGCGTCCCGGGCCAGCACCTCGAACGCCTCCTCCCCCTCGGCCACCAGGGCGGAGTAGTCGAAGGCACCGTGCTCGGAGTCGATGTCGCGGAAGCGGCGCCAGACGCGTTGCCCGTGCTCGTCGCGGACGGGCTGCTCGTACTCCACGAACCGTTTCCCGGGCGCCTCGGCCAGCGCCTCCGCGTGGTGCAGCAGGGTGAGCGTGTCCAGCGGGGCGCCGAGGAGCAGCACCCGGCCACGGTGTGCCACCAGCCGGGCCAGCGGGCTGCCGGGACCGTGCGGATCATCCCAGGGGTGGTCCTCCGTCAGCGGCCCGGCCAGCGGGCCGAGCGCCGCGAAGCTCACATCGGGATGGCGGCTGCGCACCGCGCCCGGCCAGCGCCGCAGCACCTCGGGCAGTCGGCCGTTCTCGTGGTCGGCCTCGCTCAACTCCGGGTCGTACGCGGGGTGTTCGGCTCGCAGAGCCGCCTGCCACTCCGGCGGCCAGTCGGTGAATCCGTAGGGCGGCGCGTCGTTCCAGCCGCAGGTGACCATCAGGGTGCCGGTCTCACCCACCGCGTCCCGCAGCGCCTCGACGACGGTACGGGCGCCCCCGGCGACCCAGCCGAGGGCGGAGAGCCGCGTATGGAACATCACGAGGTCGCCCGCGGCGATCCCCAACCGGGCCAGGTCATCGCGCAGCCGACCGCGGGTGACGGGGCCGCCCGAACGCGCGAGCAGGGTCTCTTCGTCCATGCCAGCGGAGGGTTCCACGCCACCCGGTGCCGGGCAAACCCACGCGACGCCCCGGCCCGCACCCAGCCCGCGCACCCGCTGACCGCACACCCGGCCCGCCCGCGCACCCGCGCACCCGAGCCCGCGTACCGCCCCCTCAGAGGTGATGCGGCTCAACCGGCAGTCCCGTCCAGCGCAGTTCGGCCGGCAGATGGCTCATGTCGTTCTGGACGAGCAGGGCGGTGGGGCGGCCGGGGGTGTAGCGGATCACCGTGAGCGCCGCGTTGGCGTGGTTGAGGCCGAGCCAGCGCCAGGCCGGGGCCGAGAGCGCCTCGCGGACCAGCCAGCCGAGCAGGAAGTTGTGGGTGACGACGAGTTCGTGCACGCTCGCCTCGCCCGGGGCGGGTCCGGTGAACCGGTCCAGGGCCCGGCGGGCGAGCGCGGCCCCCTCGACGCGCTCCTCCTCGGTGGTCGCCGAGAGGAAGTCGAGGAGCCGCTCGGCGCTGTCCTCGGGCAGTTCGGCGGCCTCCGGCACGTACGGCACGTAGTCCCCGGCGGCCTCGGACTCCCGCAGCGGTACGCCGTCCAGCCGGGCGGCGGCGAGCGCGGCGGTCTGCGCGGCGCGGGGCAGCGGCCCGTGGTGGACGGCCGTGAGCGGCACGTGGCGCAGCCGCTCGCCGAGCAGTTCCGCCTGGCGGCGGCCGTTCCCGGTCAGGCCTCCGTCGTCGGACTGCGCCTCCCCGTGCCGCGCGAGGTACAGATAACGACTGCCGTGGACGGCCATGAACGGTCCCCTCCGCCGATCCGGGCCCCTCCCCTGAGGCGCCCTGCTCACCAGGGGGTGACGCGCGGTGCGGGAGCGCGGTTGCAGCGGGGGCGGACGCGCACCGCAGTCCCCGCGCCCTCCCCCGGCGCCGGCTCGGTCGGCGGCGGGACGGCACGAGGGAGCCCCGCGCCTCACTCAGCAGTCAGCTGCCCAGCAGTTCGCCGCTCAGCAGTCCGCCACCAGCGGTCCGCCGCCCAGCAGTCCACCCGCCCACCACCAGCCCGCGGCCGGTACGAAGGCGGCTCGCGCCTCAGTCGGCGGCGAGGACGAAGGAGGCCTGGGCCTTCTTGCCGCCGGGGCCCTTCGCCTCCGCCAGATAGGTGCCGGGGGCCGCGGAGTCCTCTTCGGGGGTGGCGCACTCGGGGGCGCTCGGCTTGCGGTCCCAGCGCACGGTACGGGTCGCGCTCCCCTCGGCGGGGACCCGTACCGGATAGCTGGCCTCGCTCCTGGGGCAGTCCTCGGAGGACCAGATCTCGACGTCGCCGTCCGCCTTGGTGATGGTCAGCACGGTCTTCTTGTCGCCGAGGTCGGCCTTGCACTCCTTGCCGGCCGTGTTCTTGGCGGTGAGCACCAGCTCGGGGGTCTGACCGGGCGCGTAGCGGTTGCGGACGCTGCGCAGCTTCAGGGTCACCGAGCCCTCGGTGCAGGCGGGGAGGCTGCTGCCCGCCGGAAGCTTGTCGCCCGCGCCGCCGCCCGCGCCACCCGCGCCGCCCTTGCCGTCGTCGCCGCCGGAGCCGCCCGCGCCGTTCTCGTCACCGCCGCCGGAGCCCCCGCCGTCCTCGCCGCCGCTGCCGCCGGTGTCCGACTCGTCGCGCCCGCCCGGGTGTTCACTGATCGCGGGTCCGGAGCCGGAGGGCCCCGGCGTGATCGAACTCGCCGGGCCGCTGCCCTTGCCGGGGCTGTCCGCGCCCTTGTCCTCGCCGCCTCCGCCGCCCGCGGTGACCGCCCAGATCACCACGAGGGCCAGCACCGCGACCAGGGCCAGCAGAACGGCCCTCCGCCGCCAGTAGATGGAGGAGGGGAGCGGCCCGACAGGATTGCGCATTGATCCCACGCCCAAACTCTACGAGAGAACGGGGAGTTGTCCTGCCCCACCCGCCGCCTGGGGCCCCGATTTTCCGGATCATCGGTCAGCAGAACGGGAGTTGAGGCATACGTCTCACGATCAGCAGGCCTCCCCTCACTCTCCGTACTCACCTCTCCCGCGCCCCAAGCCCCCTGAACTCACCTGCGCGCCAAGCCACTTGAGAGCCCACGACTGCCGCCCGCGGCCCATCCCCGCCCGCGCGACAGCACGCACCCGGCCACCCGCCCACCTCGTACAGGACCGTCCCCCCACCTC
Source organism: Streptomyces sp. SCSIO ZS0520 (assembly GCF_025643355.1). Lineage (NCBI taxonomy): Bacteria > Bacillati > Actinomycetota > Actinomycetes > Kitasatosporales > Streptomycetaceae > Streptomyces > Streptomyces sp. SCSIO ZS0520. Next base: position 3,254,912 of record NZ_CP092644.1, read on the forward strand.
GTACGAAACCGTCCCCCCCCCCCCCCGTACGAGACCGACCCCGCCCCTCCCGGAGGGGCCCCACCCCCGCGTTCCCACCCCTCCCGCACCGCTTCCCCCGCTCCACCCCCCACTGCTCTTCCCGGGTGTCGTGCCGCGCCCGTGCGGCCACGCGTCTGCGGTGTGCGGGCGGGGGCGTGGCAGGATCGGACGTGCCATGACTGCGCCAACGAAGCCCATGCAGAGCACAGCCGCCGATACACCCAGCGCGCACAGCGCCCTCCACGAGCCGGTGATCACCTGGTTCGAGGACCACGCCCGCGACCTGCCGTGGCGGCGCCCCGAGGCGGGCGCCTGGGGCGTGATGGTCAGCGAGTTCATGCTGCAGCAGACCCCCGTCGCCAGGGTGCTGCCCGTCTACGAGCAGTGGATGGCCCGCTGGCCGCGCCCCGCCGACCTGGCCGAGGAGGCGCCCGGCGAGGCCGTGCGCGCCTGGGGCCGGCTCGGCTACCCGCGCCGCGCCCTGCGGCTGCACGGTGCCGCGCTCGCCATAACGGAACGCCACGGCGGGGACGTACCCGCCCAGCACGCCCAGCTGCTCGCCCTGCCCGGGATCGGGGAGTACACCGCCGCGGCGGTCGCCTCCTTCGCCTACGGGCAGCGGCATGCCGTCCTGGACACCAATGTGCGCCGGGTCTTCGCCCGGGCGGTGACCGGCACCCAGTACCCGCCGAACGCGACCACCGCCGCCGAACGCAAGCTCGCCCGCGCCCTGCTGCCCGAGGAGGAGCGGACCGCCGCCCGCTGGGCCGCCGCCTCCATGGAACTCGGCGCGGTGCTGTGCACGGCGCGCAACGAGAACTGCGGCGCCTGCCCGATCTCCGAGCAGTGCGCCTGGCGCCTCGCGGGCAAGCCCGAGCACGTGGGGCCGGCGCGCCGGGCCCAGTCGTACGCGGGCACCGACCGGCAGGTGCGGGGCAAGCTGCTCGCCGTGCTGCGGGAGTCCCCGGGGCCGGTGCCGCGGGCCGCCCTCGAACGCGTCTGGGACGACCGGATCCAGCGGGCGCGCGCCCTGGACGGCCTGGTCTCGGACGGCCTGGTCGAGCCGCTGCCCGGCGGCCTCTACCGACTGCCCGCAGGCCCCCCTTCCGGACAAAAGCCCTGACCGCAGCGCCTATCGAGGGGCGCACGAGCCGCTGTTACACAACCGACGGCTGCTCGTGCGCCCCTCGCGCGCTGGTCCGCACCGCGCCGTGACAACGCCTCCGTAGCGTCCTTCCCGTACCGCAGAGGTACGAGGGAACTGGCACACGGGGACCGGAGGCGGTAGCAGTGGCACAGGCAGAGGTGCTCGACTTCGAGGAGTACGTCCGCACGCGGCAGGACGCCCTGCTGCGCAGTGCCCGGCGGCTTGTCCCCGATCCCGTGGAGGCGCAGGACCTCCTGCAGACCGCGCTGGTGCGGACCTACGGCCGCTGGGACGGCATCGCCGACAAGCGGCTGGCCGACGCCTATCTGCGCCGGGTCATGATCAACACCCGGACCGAGTGGTGGCGCGCCCGCAAACTGGAGGAGATACCGACCGAGCAGCTGCCGGAGTCCAGCGTCGAGGACACCACCGAGCAGCAGGCCGACCGGGAGCTGCTGCGGGACATCATGGCGGTCCTGGCACCGAAGCAGCGCAGTGTCGTGGTGCTGCGACACTGGGAGCAGATGTCCACCGAGGAGACCGCCGCCGCGCTCGGCATGTCCACCGGCACCGTCAAGAGCACGCTGCACCGGGCCCTGGCGCGGCTGCGCGAGGAGCTGGAGCGCCGGGAGAACGCGGTGCCGGGCCCTCGGGACGGTCACGGCGACCGCTCCCGGGAGACCGCCGCCGAGCAGGGCGGACGGGACGAGCGGGACGGCGGGGACCAGATGAACGGAGAGCCAAGTCGGTGCGCGGCCTAGTACGGAGTTCGGCGGCGGCGAGTGCGGCGGGAGTCGTGCTCGCCGCTCTCGGCGTCCTGGCGACTGCCTGCGGGACCAACGGCACGGGGGTGCGCGACGAGGGCCCGGGGCGCACCTCGGAGCCGGTGTCCCGGCCGAGCCCGGCGCCCAGCCCGGGCAGCAAGGTCGACGCGGTGAGCCTGCTGCGCCAGGATCCGAAGGTCGGCCCGGACATCCGGGAGAACCTCACCCCCTGCGGCGGCAGGCGCTACCCGGTCGACGTCAGCTACGGCGACCTCACCGGCGGCACCACAAGCGATGTCCTGGTCAACGTGATGACCTGCGCGGACGCGGTCGGCATCGGCACCTTCGTCTACCGGTACACGGGCGGCTCCTGGGTGCATGTCTTCGGCTCCGAGGAACCGCCGGTGTACTCCGAGATCGACCGCGGGGACCTGGTGGTCACCCGGCAGTTCTACGGACAGGACGACCCCATCGCCTCCCCCTCCGGCGAGGATGTCATCACCTACCGGTGGGTGGGCGGCCGCTTCACCGAGCAGAACCGCACCCACAACGACTACAGCAACGCCGTCGGCGACGGGCAGAGCCCGCCCTCGCAGAGCTGAAGAGCCGAAGAGCAGAGAGCCAGAGCCGAGGAAGCGGGAGCGGCAGCGAGCGATGAACCAGCAGACCCACGTCCTGTTCGTCGAGGACGACGACGTCATCCGGGAGGCGACCCAGCTCGCCCTGGAGCGCGACGGCTTCACCGTCACCGCGGTGGCCGACGGGCTCAGCGGCCTGGAGTCCTTCCGTTCCGTACGGCCCGACATCGCGCTGCTCGACGTGATGGTGCCGGGACTGGACGGGGTCAGCCTGTGCCGCCGCATCCGCGACGAGTCCACGGTGCCGGTGATCATGCTCTCCGCCCGCGCCGACTCCATCGACGTGGTGCTCGGCCTGGAGGCGGGCGCCGACGACTACGTCACCAAGCCCTTCGAGGGTGCCGTCCTGGTGGCCCGCATCCGCGCGGTGCTGCGGCGCTTCGGGCACGCGAGCGGGGCGGCGGCCAAGGAGCCGGAGCGGGCCGAGGCGCCGCTGACCGAGGAGAGCACCCTGCACTTCGGGGAGCTGGAGATCGACACCGAGGGCATGGAGGTCCGCCGCGCGGGCGAACTGCTCTCGCTGACCCCGACCGAGATGCGGCTGCTCCTGGAGTTCTCCCGGGTGCCGGGCACCGTGCTGTCCCGTGACAAGCTCCTGGAGCGGGTCTGGGAGTACGGCTGGGGCGGCGACACCCGGGTCGTGGACGTGCACGTCCAGCGGCTGCGCACCAAGATCGGCCAGGACCGCATCGAGACGGTCCGCGGCTTCGGCTACAAGCTGCGGGGCTGAGCGAGGGTGGGAAGCCGGGGCGTGAGCGGGGCGGGGCGAGGCACGGGGTGGTGGCAGGGATGAGCGACTTCCGCGGGCGGCTGCTGCCCGCCCGGGTCCGCAGCTCGCTGCGCGGCGGGCTGCGCTGGAAGATGAGCGCGGCCATCGCCCTGGTCGGCGCGCTGGTCGCCCTCGCCCTCAGCCTGGTGGTGCACAACGCCGCCCAGGTCTCCATGCTGGACAACGCCCGCGATGTGCAGGACGAGCGGGTCCAGTTCGCGCAGCGGATCTACGAGGCGAGCGGGCGCGAGCAGTTCGGCTCCAACGTCGACGACCCCGAGATGCCGAAGATGGTGCGCGAGCGCGCCCAGGCCGGGCGGCGGATCACCTACGTCGCCTCGACCCGCTCCGGCGCCCCCGACATCTGGGCCGCGGTCCCGCTCGCCGACGGGCACGTCCTCTCCCTGCACAGCCGCTTCAACGACCGCAACGCCACCGTCCTCGCCGACCTCGACCGGGTGCTGTGGATCGGCTCCCTCTCGGTGGTCCTCGGCGGCTGCGCCCTCGGCGTGCTGATCGGCGGCCAGCTCTCGAAGCGGCTGCGCAAGGCGGCCACCGCGGCCCGCGAGGTTGCCCAGGGCCAGTCCGACGTACGGGTACGGGAGGCCATCGGCGGCGTCGTCCGCGACGAGACCGACGACCTGGCCCGCGCCGTGGACGGCATGGCGGACGCGCTGCGGCAGCGCCTGGAGGCCGAGCGCCGGGTGACCGCCGACATCGCGCACGAGCTGCGCACCCCGGTGACCGGACTGCTCACCGCGGCCGAGCTGCTGCCGCCGGGCCGCCCGAGCGAGCTGGTCAAGGACCGCGCGCAGGCGCTGCGCACCCTGGTCGAGGACGTCCTCGAGGTGGCCCGGCTGGACAGCGCCGCCGAGCGCGCCGAGCTCCAGGACATCCTGCTCGGCGAGTTCGTGACCCGGCGCGCGGGCACCTTCGGCCCCGGGGTGAGCGTGCAGGTCGCCCGCGAGTCCGAGGTCACCACCGACCCGCGCCGCCTGGAGCGCATCCTCGGCAATCTGCTCGCCAACGCCGCCCGGCACGGCGGCACCCCCATCGAGGTCACCGTCGACGGGCGGAACCTGCGGGTGCGCGACCACGGCCCCGGTTTCCCGGAGGAGCTCCTCGCCGAGGGCCCGAGCCGCTTCCGCACCGGCAGCCGCGACCGGGCGGGCCGCGGACACGGCCTCGGCCTCACCATCGCCGCCGGTCAGGCCCGGGTCCTCGGCGCCCGGCTCACCTTCCGCAACATCCGGCCCTCGGACGCGGCCGACGATGCCCCCGCCGAGGGCGCCGAGGCCGTCCTCCATCTGCCCGAGCACGCCCCCACCAGCACCGGCAGCTTCCCGATGCTGCCGGCGAAGACGACGGGCTGAGGCCCCCGGGACCGGTAGTCCTGGGATTCCCGATCCTGGGACTCGCGATCCCTCCCCCTCTCCCGGGACGGCCCGGGAGCGGGTTCCGTCCCCGGAGGGCGCCGCAGGCCACCGGCCCACGGCAAGGCGCAGCAGCCGGGGACGAGGGCCGCGCCCCGGCCGAGAGGGCGGGCACGGCAGGCGCTCGGGGTGGGCCCGGTGGGCTCCTCGAACCGCGCCGAGAAGGTGCCGAGGCCGCTGGATCCGGGGCAGCAGAGGCGGCAGGAGCGAGGGCAGGGCCTCAGTGCTCGCAGAGGGAGAACTCCCGTTCGTAGAGCTCCTCGTTGTGCGCGTCGACGAAGAACTTGCGTTCCCGCATCAGTTCCTCGCGGTAGCCCTCGGCTTCCTCCAGGGTCATGGTCGAGGTCTCGGACCAGGGCTGCTGCGGCGGCACATCGGAGGTCGAGACGATCTTCTGTGAGGGGTCGACCAGGAAGAACGCGAGGATCTTGCGGTGCCCGGCCCGGGTCGGGTCGGCGAGGCGGAACGAACCGACGCGGTGCTGGAGGATGTTGGGGAAGGCGAGGCAGCGGCCCGCCGGGGTGGAGGCCGAGCCGAGGACCTGGTTCAGCGCGTCCTCGTCCTCCAGGCCGTAGACCTCCCGCAGGCCGTTGTCGTCGTTCTGCTCGTACCGCGGGTCGTCGAGTGCCGCGCGGAAACCCAGTCGGCTCTCGGTGATGTTCTCGCTGTCCCAGTAGTAGATGCCGGTCGAGACGATCCGCTCGTTCAGCATCCCCTCGACATGCCAGGAACCGCCCGCGTACTGGGGCTTCTCCGGGGTGAGGTGGATGGTCGCGAGCTTGACGATGACCTGGAGCCGGCGGCCGCGCAGGTCGATCCGGGCGTGCTCCTCGGGCCTGGGCGGCGGGGTGAAGGCCGGGGCGTCCGGGATGACCGGGCGGCGGTTCTCCCACCAGTCCTCGTCGGCCCTCTCCCAGGCGTCGAGGGCTTCGTTGTAGGCCTCGTCGTCCGGGTAGGAAGACCGGTCGGGGTGCTCCGGCTCGTCGTCGTACCAGCCGTGCGGGTCGGCCTCGATCCGCAGCGGCCGCGGATGCTTCAGATCGGTGAGGACGTTCTCGAACAGCGGGCGTATGCGCCCGAACAACTCCGGGAGGACGGCGGCCAGTTCGCGATGCTTCTCGGGGTGGACGTTGTTGACGTACGAACGGAGGACCGCCTCCCCGTCGTCCCCGACCGCCACATCCGTGGGCAGCCACTGGAACTTCTCCGAGAACTCGTACCGCGCATAGCGGTCCGTCGGGTTCCGCCACGCCTCCTCGGGTGCGCCGCTCACGTCACGCACCAGGCAGAACAGCGAGGGATGCACCAGATCGAGGACTTGGCCGTCCGATCCCGGGTGCCAGTCCCGCTCCGCCTCCGGGACCTCCTCCAGCACCCGGACCGCCGCCCGCAGCCGGGACCTCAGCCCCTCGTCGATCAGCGCGTCCGACTGCCACACCCCGTCGACACCGGAGACCTCGACACCGGTGCGCCCGTCCCGCAAGGCGGCGTAGTGCGCGAGTTCGTCGAGTACGTACCGCACCTGCGCCTCGGTCAGGCCCTGGGCCGTCGCTTCCCGGGTCCACCGGGCGACGATGGCGGCATCGTCCCGCTTGAGGAACCACTCGGGCTTCTCCCGGATACTGGCGCTGCACCGCATCATCTCCAGCTCCCGAAGGGTCCGGGGCTTGGCGACCTCCACGGTGCGCGACACATGAAACGGCAGCGGAAAAGCAGTCACGATGGCCAATGCTCTCGATCCCCCAGGTGAAGTGCGATGCCCGGGAGGCTACTTCAGGGCACTGACAGCGCTCGGCCCCGCCGCGTCCCCGCATCGGGGAGCGACGGGGCCGTTGCGGTACCAGGCCGTCAGGCAGCGCCCGACCGGCCCGCCTCGACGCCCGCCACGAACGCCCAACCGGAGCCCGAACCGGAGACGAGGGGGCCCTGAGGACCCCCTCGTGACGTTCCGGACCGGCGCCTCACACGTTCTCGGAGAGTTTCCGGTCCTCGGGGGCGGGGGCGGTCCGCCGCGCGGTCCCGTCGCCCTCGCCGTCCTGGGCCGGTGCCTTCTTCGGGTCCTCGCCGCCGCGCAGCGGGGTCTCCTTGACGAAGAGGGCCGCCACCAGGACCACGACCGAGACCACGGTGCCGAGCAGGAAGGCCGCGTGGGTGCCGGAGGCGACCGCGTGCTGGTAGGCCTCGCGGGCCGCCTCGGGCAGCTTGGCCAGGCTCGCGGCGTCCAGCTGGGCGGACTGCTCGGTGACCTTGCCGCCGAGGGCGCCCGCCCGTTCGGTCATGACGTCCTGGACCTGGTGGTTGAAGAGCGCGCCCATGATCGCGACGCCGAAGGAGGAGCCGAGGGTACGGGTCAGGGTGGCCGTGGAGGAGGCCACGCCCATGTCCTTCATCTCCACGCTGTTCTGCGCGACCAGCATGGTGATCTGCATCAGGAAGCCCATGCCCGCACCGATCACCGCCATGTAGACGCCGGAGGTGAGGCGGCTGGTGCCGGTGTCCATCGTGGAGAGCAGGTACATGCCGACGATCATCAGGACGCCGCCGAGGATGGGGAAGATCTTGTACTTGCCGGTGCGGGTGGTGACCCGGCCCGCGGCCAGCGAGATCACCAGCATCGCGCAGAGCATCGGCAGCAGGAGCAGGCCCGAGTTGGTGGCCGAGGCCCCCTGGACGGACTGCTGGTACAGCGGCAGGAAGAGCACCGCGCCGAACATGGCGAAGCCGGTGACGAAGCCGATGATCCCCATCAGGGTGAAGTTGCGGCTGCGGAAGATGTGCAGCGGCATGATCGGCTGGGCGGCCCGCCGCTGGACGAAGACGAAGCCGACCAGGGCGGCCACGCCGAGCGCGATCAGCTCCATGATCACGGCGGAGGACCAGGCGTACTCCGTACCGCCCCAGGTGGTGACGAGGACGATCGCGGTGATGCCGACGGTCAGCAGCGCGGCGCCGAGGTAGTCGATGCGCCCCTCGGCGCGCTTCTTCGGCAGGTGCAGCACGGCCGAGACGGCGAAGAGGGCGACGGCGCCGAGCGGCAGGTTGATGTAGAAGGACCAGCGCCAGCCGAGGTGGTCGGTGATGGTGCCGCCGACCAGCGGGCCGCCGATCATTGCGAGCGCCATCACGCCGGCCATCAGGCCCTGGTACTTGCCGCGCTCCCGCGGCGGGATGAGGTCGCCGATGATCGCCATCACGCCGACCATCAGTCCGCCCGCGCCCAGCCCCTGCACGGCGCGGAAGCCGATGAGCTGGCCCATGTCCTGGGCCATGCCGCTGAGCGCGGAGCCGATCAGGAAGACCACGATCGAGGTCAGGAACATGCCCTTGCGGCCGTACATGTCGCCGAGCTTGCCCCAGATCGGGGTGGAGGCGGCGGTGGCCAGGGTGTAGGCGGTGACCACCCAGGACAGGTGCTCCAGGCCGCCCAGTTCGCCGACGATGGTCGGCATCGCGGTGCCGATGATCATGTTGTCGAGCATCGCGAGCAGCATCGCGATCATCAGTGCGAGGAGGACGACCCGTACGCTGCGGGGTTTCGTCTCCGGCTCGGCCGCCGCGACGGCGGCCTGCTGGTTCGGGCTCATCTTCTCCACTCCCCCTGGGACGATAGAGAGCGAGGCGACTGCGCCTTTGCCTTACGCTTACTTGCCGCCCGGCTAGTGACTACACTGCGAAGGTAGCCACGGCACTTGCCGGTCGTCAAGTAAGCAGGTTTGGACATCGAAGAACGAGGAGCACCGAGGATGGGCACCCACACGCAGCGCCGCACCGACACGCGGCAGCGCATCCAGGACGTCGCCCTCGAACTCTTCGCGGAACAGGGCTACGAGAAGACCTCGCTGCGCGAGATCGCCGAGCGCCTGGAGGTCACCAAGGCCGCGCTGTACTACCACTTCAAGACCAAGGAAGACATCCTGATCAGCGTCTTCCAGGACCTCACGGGACCGCTCGACGAGCTGGTCGCCTGGGGCGAGGCCCAGGAGCGGACGCTGGAGTTCAAGAAGGAACTGCTGCGCCGCTACAGCGAGGCCCTCAACCAGGCCGCCCCGCTCTTCCGCTTCATGCAGGAGAACCAGGCGACCCTGCGGGACCTGAAGATCGGCGAGCTGTTCAAGGACCGGGTGCACGCCCTGCTCGGCGTCCTCAAGGACGACAGCGCCCCGCTGCCCGACCAGGTGCGCTGCGTCAGCGCGCTCTTCACGCTGCACGCCTCGATGTTCCTGCTCAAAGACCTCGACGGCGACTTCGAGGAGAAGCGTCTCGCCGCCCTCGAAGTCGCCGTCGATCTGGTGACTCAGGCACATCAGCGCGCCTGAGCGCACCCTGCCCTGTCTGCTGCTGTGAAGGTGTGCCACGCCTCGCCCGGCGGCCGCCTCAGCGGGCCGCACGAGGATCCGTCGCGGGTACGTCCGCTCAGAACGTCAGGCCCTCGCCGCGCATGAACTGGACGGGGTTGACGGCCGAGCCGTAGTTCGGACTGGTGCGGACCTCGAAGTGCAGGTGGGGACCGCTGGAGTTGCCGGTGTTGCCGGACTTGGCGATGTGCTCGCCGGTCTTCACGCTCTCCCCGACCTTGACGTCGATCCGCGACAGGTGCGCGTACTGGGTGTACGTGCCGTTGCCGTGGCTGACCACGATCGCGTTGCCGTACGCCGGACCGTCGCCGCCGCCGTTGGGGCCGGCCTTGACCACGGTGCCGCCGTGCACGGAGTTCACATCGGTGCCGACCGAGACCGCGAAGTCCTGGCCGGAGTGCTTGCTGGACCACATGTTGCCGCCGAGGCCGAAGCCCGCGGACAGCTCGTACTTCTTGACCGGGGCGACCCAGGAGGCCGGCTTCTTCTTCGCGGCCTTCTTCTTGGGCGCGTCCTTCTTGGCAGCGGCGTCCTTCTTCTCGGACTTCTCGGACTTCGCGGCCTTGGCCTGGGCGTCGGCCTGCTCCTTCACGGAAGCGGCGGTGGCGCCCGGGGCAGCGGTCACGTCCTTGGCATTGCTGTCCGCAGCGGTGGCCACACCGGCGCCGAGGGCGGCGGCGGCACCCATACCGGCGGCGAGTACGGCCGCACGGGTACGGAGCTGGGGAGTACCAATACCGGGGAACATGGCGCGCTTCGTCATTCGGTCTTACCTCCTGCATGAGCGGACCCGACACAAATGCCTCGTGCCGGGCAGGGCACAACCTTGGTAACCCACACCCCGGACCGCCTTCAATCCTGTGATCTACTATCCGCTGCCGTAGCGGAGGCGGGTGCTTTCCGCCCCTTGACAGAGCACCTCGTCGTACGTGCGGCAAAGCGCCCCAGGGTCGCCGAGGCACCGCTAAAGCCCAGTTCAGAGCGGTGCAGCCCGGGCACACCAAGGCTTCGGGACCCTTTCGGGACCTCCAGCACCAAGGTCCCGGAACCCTCAGGGCCGAAGGTCCCGGGGCCCCGAAAGGAGCTTCTTACTAATACGCTTAGTGGACTCCAAAAGGGCTGTGCCGCATGTCACGGAGGGCCTTGATCGACAGGCCGGAGAAAGGCATTCCGGTGTGAGCGGGGCTACTCGGGGAGAGGGGGTTTCGAGGGTTTTCGAGGGGCGGTCGGGACTGGTTCGGGGCGCAATTCGGGGTGGCGGGTGCGGAGGGGGGTGGCGGGTGCGAAGGGGTGGGCCGGATGCGGTGGTGGCGGCGGGGCGCGGGGTGGCGCCCCGAGCGTGTGCGGGGCCGGGGTGCGCAGGCGGGGCGTGGACGCGGGGCGGAAGGTGCCGTCGCTGCGTGAACGCATGCGGGGCCGCGGTGCCCGATGTCAGCGGGGAGGCGCGGGCGCCGGGTGACTCGTGCCCGTGCGGCGGCCGGAGCGCCAAGTACGCCTGGAAATGGGGCTGTCCGCGGGCGCCCGCGCTGTTAGGGTCACCGGCATGTTCCTCCTGTGTGCCTAGGACGCCTTCTGCCCGCGCCGGTGACCGGCGCGGCGATCCGGCGTCCCCGCACACCCCGCGGCGCCCCTTTCGGGTGCCGCCGAGCCGAGGAACCTCCATGTCTTCGCCCTCTTCCGGCCCCGCCCTGCCCGGCCGCGCCCCGCGGCCCACCTACCGGCAGGTGCTGCGCGTCCCGCACGCGGCGCGCGCGATGGCCGCAGCCCTGCTCGGCCGCCTCTCCTACGGCACCGTCCCGCTCTCCCTGCTCCTCGCGGTCCGCGATGCCTCCGGCTCGTACGCGGTGGCCGGGACCGCCATGGCCCTGTTCGGCCTGGCCGGCGTGGCGCTCTCACCGGCCCGCGCCGCGGTGATCGACCGGCGCGGCCCCGCCCGCCCGCTGACCGCCCTCGCCCTCTGCTACGCCCTCCTGCTCGGACTCCTCACCGCCGCGGCGGTCAGCGGCGGCGTGCCGGATGCCGCCCTGGTCGCGCTCGCCGCCGCCGCGGGGGCCAGCACGCCGCCGCTCGGGCCGGTGATGCGGGCCCTGTGGAGCAGGCTCGCCCCCGACCCGGAGCTGCTCCAGCGCGCGTACAGCCTCGACTCGGTGGCCGAGGAGCTGCTGTACGTCCTCGGCCCGCTGCTCGTCGGCCTCCTGGTCGCCTTCGCCTCCCCGGCGGCGGGCGTCGCCCTCAGCGCGGTCCTCGTCCTGGCGGGCACGCTCGCCCTGACGTCGTCCCGGGCCGTCCGCACGTCGGACGGCAGTGCTGTGGGCGGCAGCCCCGCGGGCGGCGGTGCTGTGGACGGCGGTGCTGTGGACGGCAGCCCTGCGGACGGCAGTGCTGTGGAGGGCGGTGCTGTGGAGGGCGGTGCTGTGGAGGGCGGCTCCGCAGGCGCTGGCTCCGAGAAGGCGACACCGGTGGCGGCGGCGCCCAGGGTGGCGGCGCCGGGCGGGCGGTCCGCTGCGGCCCGGTTGCTGGGCGGGCCGCAGCGGTGGCGGTCCGCGCCGCTTGCGCCGGTCGTGCTGCTCACCGGTGCGCTCGGCGTCGGGCTCGGGGCGCTGGACCTGCTGGTGGTGGCCTTCGCCGAGGACGCGGGGGCGCCGGGGGCGGTGGCCTGGGTGCTGGCGGCCCTCTCGGCGGGCAGCGCGGTGGGCGGGCTGGTCTACGGGGCGGTCCGCTGGCGCTCGCCGCTGCGCACCCGGCTGGCGCTCGCCGCCCTCGGCCTGGGTCTGGTGCTCGCCCCGGCGGGCCTTGCGCCGGGTCCCTTCGCCCTGGCGCTGGTGGCGGCGCTGGCCGGGGTCTCCGTCGCCCCCGCCCTGACCACCGCCTATCTCCTCGCCGACGCGACGGCTCCGCCCGAGCGCCGCACCCGCGCCGGGGCCTGGGTCAACACCGCCTTCAACGCGGGCGCGGCCTCCGGCACCGCGGCGGCGGGACTGCTCCTCGGCAGCCTCCCGGTGGCCGCCTGCTTCGCCCTCGCCGCCCTCCCGCTGCTCCTCGCGGGCCTCGCCGCCTTGGCCCCGCGCGGTGCCGTACGGACGGCAGGGGCCACCGCTCCGGCACCGGCCCGGCAGGAACCGCAGAAGGCGCGAGAACCGCAGCAGGCGCGGGAGGTGCAGGAAGCGCGGGAGGCACGGAAGGTGCAGGAAGCGCAGAAGGCGCCGGAGGAGGCGCGCAAGGCACGTACCGCGAGCTGAGTACGTGCCGGGGCCGCCCCGCCCGGCACACACGAGGCCGCACAAAAGGGGCTGCCCCCGGAACCTCTCGGTCCCGGGGGCAGCCCCTCTGGCTCGGCTCGTGCCGTTCGCCGGCCGCCGGGGCGGCCCGCGGTGGGCGGAGCTGTCAGGCGTCCTTGCTCAGGTTGGGGCCTGCGCCGGAGCCGCCTGCGGCCTGCTCGATCGGCGGCACGTCGGGCAGCGCGGACTTCTCCTCGCCGCGGAAGGTGAACGTCTTGGTGTCACCCTCGCCCTCGGTGTCGACGACCACGATGTGGCCGGGGCGCAGCTCGCCGAAGAGGATCTTCTCGGAGAGGATGTCCTCGATCTCGCGCTGGATGGTCCGGCGCAGCGGCCGGGCGCCCAGCACGGGGTCGTAGCCCTTCTTCGCGAGGAGCGACTTGGCCGTGCTGCTGAGCTCGATGCCCATGTCACGGTCCTTCAGCCGCTCGTCCACCTTGGCGATCATGAGGTCGACGATCTGGATGATGTCTTCCTCGGTGAGCTGGTGGAAGACCACCGTGTCGTCGACACGGTTCAGGAACTCCGGGCGGAAGTGCTGCTTCAGCTCGTCGTTGACCTTGTTCTTCATCCGCTCGTAGCTGGACTTGGTGTCGCCCTGGGCGGCGAAGCCCAGGTTGAAGCCCTTGGAGATGTCCCGGGTGCCGAGGTTGGTCGTCATGATGATGACCGTGTTCTTGAAGTCGACGACCCGGCCCTGGGAGTCGGTCAGGCGACCGTCCTCCAGGATCTGCAGGAGCGAGTTGAAGATGTCCGGGTGGGCCTTCTCGACCTCGTCGAAGAGGACCACGGAGAACGGCTTGCGGCGCACCTTCTCGGTGAGCTGGCCGCCCTCCTCGTACCCGACGTAGCCGGGAGGCGAACCGAAGAGCCGCGAGACGGTGTGCTTCTCGCTGAACTCCGACATGTCGAGGGAGATCAGCGCGTCCTCGTCGCCGAAGAGGAACTCGGCGAGCGTCTTGGACAGCTCCGTCTTACCGACGCCGGAGGGGCCCGCGAAGATGAACGAGCCGCCGGGGCGCTTGGGGTCCTTCAGACCCGCACGGGTACGCCGGATCGCCTGCGAGAGGGCCTTGATCGCGTCCTTCTGGCCGATGACGCGCTTGTGCAGCTCGTCCTCCATGCGCAGCAGGCGCGAGGACTCCTCCTCGGTCAGCTTGAAGACCGGGATGCCGGTGGCGGTCGCGAGGACCTCGGCGATCAGCTCGCCGTCGACCTCGGCGACGACGTCCATGTCGCCGGCCTTCCACTCCTTCTCCCGCTTGGCCTTCGCGGCGAGGAGCTGCTTCTCCTTGTCGCGCAGGGAGGCGGCCTTCTCGAAGTCCTGCGAGTCGATCGCGGACTCCTTGTCGCGGCGCACACCCGCGATCTTCTCGTCGAACTCGCGCAGGTCCGGCGGCGCGGTCATCCGGCGGATGCGCATCCGGGAGCCGGCCTCGTCGATCAGGTCGATCGCCTTGTCCGGCAGGAAGCGGTCCGAGATGTACCGGTCGGCGAGCGTCGCCGCCTGCACCAGGGCCTCGTCGGTGATCGAGACGCGGTGGTGCGCCTCGTACCGGTCGCGCAGGCCCTTGAGGATCTCGATGGTGTGCGGCAGCGAGGGCTCCGCGACCTGGATGGGCTGGAAGCGGCGCTCCAGCGCGGCGTCCTTCTCCAGGTGCTTGCGGTACTCGTCGAGGGTGGTCGCACCGATGGTCTGCAGCTCGCCGCGGGCCAGCATCGGCTTGAGGATGCTGGCGGCGTCGATCGCGCCCTCGGCGGCGCCCGCTCCGACCAGCGTGTGCAGCTCGTCGATGAACAGGATGATGTCGCCGCGGGTGCGGATCTCCTTGAGGACCTTCTTCAGGCGCTCCTCGAAGTCACCGCGGTAGCGGGAGCCGGCGACCAGGGCGCCGAGGTCGAGGGTGTAGAGGTGCTTGTCCTTGAGGGTCTCGGGCACCTCGCCCTTGACGATGGCCTGGGCCAGTCCCTCGACGACGGCGGTCTTGCCGACGCCGGGCTCACCGATGAGCACCGGGTTGTTCTTCGTACGGCGGGACAGCACCTGCATGACCCGCTCGATCTCCTTCTCGCGCCCGATGACCGGGTCGAGCTTGGATTCGCGGGCCGCCTGGGTGAGGTTGCGGCCGAACTGGTCGAGGACCAGGGACGTGGAGGGGGTGCCCTCGGCAGGACCGCCGGCAGTGGCGGTCTCCTTGCCCTGGTAGCCGGAGAGCAGCTGGATGACCTGCTGCCGCACCCGGTTGAGATCGGCGCCCAGCTTCACCAGGACCTGGGCGGCGACGCCCTCGCCCTCGCGGATCAGGCCGAGCAGGATGTGCTCGGTGCCGATGTAGTTGTGGCCGAGCTGGAGAGCCTCGCGCAGCGACAGCTCCAGCACCTTCTTGGCGCGGGGCGTGAAGGGGATGTGGCCGGAAGGGGCCTGCTGGCCCTGGCCGATGATCTCCTCCACCTGCTGGCGGACCGCCTCGAGCGAAATCCCGAGGCTCTCCAGGGCCTTAGCGGCGACACCCTCACCCTCGTGGATCAGGCCCAGGAGGATGTGCTCGGTGCCGATGTAGTTGTGGTTGAGCATCCGGGCTTCTTCCTGAGCCAGGACGACAACCCGCCGCGCACGGTCGGTGAACCTCTCGAACATCGTTAATCGCTCCTCAGAGCGGTCAGGCAACGGGGGACGCTCCCCTCGCTGTCCTTCCGCAGCTTAGTCCCGCAAGCGGGGACCGCTCATTCCAACTGCCGACGCCGGGCCGACAACAGAAGGTCCCTCCTGTCCCCGGTAGCCGACAACTGCTCCAACTCGATGGTGCGAGACGATGTTCCCGCAGGCCAGGGAGATACCCCCGCCATCACTACGCCGATGGCGAACGGGAGACTGCCCCGAGGCTGCGTGTCGCCCCTCCCACTAGGGATGTCTTACCCGTACGGACTGACACTCCATGCGGCACAGCCCGGTTCCCTCCGCTACGGGCGAACAACCTTGCGCGCCCCTCCCCTCCCTCACGCTCCCCGACCCCGCGCCTTTCGCACACGTATCGCGCACAGAGTCCAACTCTGCGTAACTCCCGGGGGTTCCCGCCGGTTGTTCCCGGCATGACTTTTCCGCTTCCGCGCCCCCGGCGCCCCCTCGAAGGACCGCTCGCGCCCCCGCGGCCGGGCGGGCGGGCGCACCGGGAGGAGCTGCGCCGCTGGTACGTGGCGGAGCTGGGGTGGGGCGAGGTGTTCCTCGACGCGCGGGACGGCGCCCCGGCCGCCCTGCGGACGGGGGTGCGCTTCGACGTCCTCCAGCTCCCGGTGGAGGCGGGCCTGATGCTGCTGCGGGAGCTGCGGCCGGGCGGCCCGGTGGCGCTGGGCGGCGGGGCGGTGCGGTTCCTGGTGGCCGCGGGCGGCGCGGAGGAAGTGCCGGGGCTGCTCGACTGGCTCGACTGGGGAGCACTGGTGCCGGAGCTGACGGCGGTGGGGGCGGGCGGGCGCGTCGAGGCGCCGGTGCCGTGGAGCGGCGGCCGTCCCGGTGGCGCCGGTTCGCAGGATCCGGGGCGGGACGGCCCGCAGGGGGCCGCGAGCTGGCTGCGGCCCCCCGAGCAGGGTGCGGGGAGCGAGTCGGGGCTACCGGGACCGGTGGCCGTGCGGGGCGGTGGTGCCCCTTCGCTCGTGCGGCTCGTGGACGCGGCGGCCTCCTGCTGCCTCCGCGTCCGGCTGCGGCGGGCCGTTCAGCCGTTGGCCTTCTCGTAGGCCTCGCGGATGGACGCGGGGACGCGGCCGCGGTCGTTGACCTCGTAGCCGTTCTCCTTGGCCCAGGCGCGGATCTGCGCCGTGTCCTGGGCGCTGCCGCCGGAGGAGGCCGCACGGGCCTTTCCGCGACCGCCCGCGGCACGGCCGCCGGTGCGCCGTCCGCCCTTGACGTAGGGGTCCAGCAGGTCGCGCAGCTTGTCGGCATTCGACGTGGTGAGGTCGATCTCGTACGTCTTGCCGTCCAGAGCGAACGTCACGGTCTCGTCCGCCTCGCCGCCGTCGATGTCATCGACAAGAAGGACCTGAACCTTCTGTGCCACGGTATTTCCTTTCATCGAAAACTTCGGGGCCCGGGGCCTGCGGCGTCAGCCGTTTCACCGACCCCTGATATATCCAGTACTGCAGTACGCCGGAAAGCAAACCGCTTTTGCGGGAAAAACACAAACCCCTGGCAGAGTCCGCCGACCCCGAGAAGACCGGAAACATGCGCGTTTCGGACATAGGGAACTGGGCAGGGTGGATCCGGAATAGGTCCGTCGATCCCCGATCACAGTTGCAGAAGCATCCGGCTGTTGCCCAAGGTGTTGGGTTTCACTCGTTCGAGACCGAGGAACTCGGCGACGCCCTCGTCATAGGAACGCAGCAGCTCGCTGTAGACATCCGTGTCCACAGGGGTCTCGCCGATCTCGACGAACCCGTGCATGGCGAAGAAGTCGACTTCGAACGTCAGGCAGAAAACCCGGCGAACACCCAGCCATCGTGCGGTCTGCAACAACTTCTCCAGAAGTAGGTGGCCCACTCCCGCGCCCTTGACCACGGGCTTCACGGCGAGTGTGCGCACTTCCGCGAGATCCTCCCACATGACATGCAGGGCCCCGCAGCCCACCAGCTCCGCGTTGTCGTCGCGTTCGGCCACCCAGAACTCCTGGATGTCCTCGTAAAGCGTGACGGTCGCTTTGTCGAGGAGGATGCGCTTGTTGACGTACGAGTCGAGGAGTCGTCGCACCTCAGGCACGTCGCCGGTCCTGGCCCGGCGGACGGTGACGGCGCTTTCCGGTTTCACCGGGACTTCGGGCTCGGAGGGCATGCGGCGACGCTATCGCCCGCGGCCGCCGGGCTCGGAGCCGGGGTTCTCGCCCGCGTTGTGCGGAACGTCCTCGCGGTCGCCGCCGTTCTCGGCCTCCGCGTTCTGCGCGGCGCTCTCGGGCGCCGCGGTCTTCCGCCCGGGCGCCTTGCGCGCGGCCTTCTTCTGGACGGTCGCCTTCCGTACGGGTTCCGTCGCGTTCTGCTCCGAGTCGGTCGCCTTCTGCGCGAGTTCGTTCTCCGGTGACTTGTCCGGTGAGTTGACCGGCGCCGCCGAGTTGCCCGCGGTGTTCTCCGGGGCTTCGTTCTGCGCCGGGTTCTCAGCCGGAACGTTTGCCGCGGGCGCGGGGATCTCGGGAACTTGGGCGATGCGTACGGCATCGCGCAGCGCTTCTCGCTGCTGCTGCGACATCATCCCGAAGAAGGCCACGAGCGCGGCGGCCGGGTTGTCGCTCCGGGACCAGGCTTCGTTCATCAGTGCGGCCGAGTAGGCGGCCCGGGTGGAGACGGCCTCATATCGATAGGCGCGCCCCTCCGCCTCGCGCCGCACCCAGCCCTTCTGATGGAGATTGTCCAGAACGGTCATCACCGTCGTATAGGCGATGGACCGTTCCTGCTGAAGGTCTTCCAGGACTTCTCTCACGGTCACCGGGCGGTTCCACTTCCACACCCGCGTCATGACCGAGTCTTCGAGTTCTCCCAAGGGGCGAGGCACACGAGCACCATAGTGCGGACCGGGGCACCCGACACTTCCGCACACGGATGATCCGACAAAAACTCTGAATCCGGCAGGAAAGGGCGCCCGGCGGGGGCAGCTCGCGACGGCCGTCTTCTCCGTCCGCCTTCTCCGTCCGCGTACGCCGCGGACGGCGCCGGGGACACGAAGCGCCCGGCCGCCGGTCCTGACGGACGGGTGCCGGGCGCGCGGAGGGGAGTCAGGGCCCGGTGCGGGGCCCTTGTCCGCCGGGCCCGCTCAGGCCTCGGTGGTGCCGGAGGACTGGCGGGTGCTGTCGGCGCGGGCGAGGGCGGCGTCCACGGCCGCGTCCTCCTTGGCCTTGTTCGGGCCGCCCTGGGACTTCACGATCGTGACGATGAGGCTGACGAAGAAGACGGCCATCACGACGGGCGGCAGGAGTGCGGAGACGTAGTCCATGGCTCCAGGGTAGCCAGCCCCCGCGGGCGAATCGGACAGGGCCCCGGGGGACGTCGGGGCCCTGTCCGCGAGGCGTGCACCCGCCGGGCCGCTATCCCGCGACGCGCTCCTGCGGCTCCTTCGCCGGGGGCGGCGGGTCCTCCCGCTCGGGCGGGGCGGCGGGCCTGCGCCGGGGCGGGAAGACCTCCGCCGGTGTCGGTACGGGGCGCCCCGGCGCCGGGGGCCGGGGCGCGGGCTTGCGCTCCGGCTCGGCGGCGGTCGCCTCGGCGCCGCGCCCGCCCGGCAGCGCGCGCAGCCGGGCCGGGTCGGCGGGCGCCGGGATCCACGCGGCGGGGGCGGGGCAGCGGGCGAGCAGCCGGGCCGCCCGCGGGTTGCCGCGCAGGGCGCGCAGGGCGGCGAGGTCCTCGGGGACGGGCCGGTAGCCGCCGGGCAGCAGCTCCTCCAGGAGGGCGAGGTAGCCGGTGAGGCCGCCCGGGAGCGCGGCGCGGTAGCGCGCGAGGTCGGCGAGCAGGAAGTCCCGCAGTCTGGCGCCCTCGCGGGTGGCCTCGTCGAGGCTCCCGGCGAGGCGCAGACAGTCCTGGACGTCCTGGGCACTGGCGGGACGGGGGTCGAGGGCAAGGGCGAGGGCGCGGCGCAGCACACGCAGCTCGTTCGCGCCGAAGGCCATGCCGCCGCGGGATCCGTATGGCGTGGGCATGGACCGACGATACGCGCTAATCAGACAAACAGGGCGTAACGGTCGGTGCGGCGTGGCCGTGAGGGCGTCCGGGCGGGGCCGCTCAGGTCCGGGCGGAGTTGCGCTCGTAGACCAGGCGCAGTCCGATCAGGGTCAGCCAGGGCTGGTGCTCGTCGATGGCCTCGGACTCGCCGAGGACCATCGGCGCGAGGCCGCCGGTCGCGATCACCTTGACCTCGGCCGGGTCGGCGGCGAGTTCGCGGGCCATCCGGCGCGCGATGCCGTCGACCTGCCCGGCGAAGCCGAAGACGATCCCGGCCTGCATGGCCTCCACGGTGTTCTTGCCGATGACGCTGCGCGGGCGGGCCAGCTCGATCTTGCGCAGCTGGGCGCCCCGCACGCCGAGGGCCTCCACCGAGATCTCGATGCCGGGCGCGATGACCCCGCCGGTGTACTCGCCGCGCGCGGAGACCGCGTCGAAGGTGGTCGCGGTGCCGAAGTCGACGACGATCGCCGGGCCCCCGTACAGCTCGACGGCGGCCACCGAGTTGACGATGCGGTCCGCGCCGACCTCCTTGGGGTTGTCGACCAGGATCGGCACACCGGTCTTCACGCCGGGCTCGACCAGGACGGCGGGCACGTCGCCGTAGTAGCGGCGGGTGACCTCGCGCAGTTCGTGCAGGACCGAGGGGACGGTGGCGCAGATGCAGATGCCGTCGATGCCGTCGCCGAGCCGGTCGCCGAGCAGCGGGTGCATCCGCATCAGGCCCTGGAGGAGTACGGCGAGTTCGTCGGCGGTGCGGCGCGGCTCGGTGGAGATGCGCCAGTGCTCCAGGATGTCCGGGCCGTCGAAGAGGCCGAGCACCGTATGGGTGTTGCCCACGTCGATGGTCAGCAGCATGCGGGCACCGCCTCCCCGGGGCCGTGGCAGGCGGCGGTCACCGGTCCGACTCGCGCAGGTCGAGGCCGATGTCGAGGATCGGCGAGGAGTGGGTGAGCGCGCCGACCGCGAGGAAGTCGACGCCGGTGTCGGCGTAGGCGCGGGCGTCGTCGAGGGTGAGCCGGCCGGAGGACTCCAGGAGCGCCCGGCCGCCGGTCAGGGCGACGGCCTCCGCGGTCTCGGCGGGGGTGAGGTTGTCCAGGAGGATCAGGTCGGCGCCCGCGTCCAGGACCTCGCGCAGCTGGTGCAGGGTGTCGACCTCGACCTCGATCGGCACCTCGGGGAAGGACTCCCGCACCGCGGCGAAGGCCTGGGCGACACCGCCCGCCGCGACCACGTGGTTGTCCTTGACCAGCGCCGCGTCCGAGAGCGACATCCGGTGGTTGACGCCGCCGCCGCAGCGCACCGCGAACTTCTCCAGGGAGCGCAGGCCCACGGTGGTCTTGCGGGTGTCGCGGACCTTCGTCTTCGTGCCCCGCAGGGCGTCCGTCCAGGCCCGGGTGGCGGTGGCGATGCCGGACAGGCGGCACAGCAGGTTGAGGGCGCTGCGCTCGGCGGTGAGCAGGTCGCGGGTGCGGGAGGTGACGCTGAGCAGCTTCTGGCCCGCCTCGACGCGGTCGCCGTCGTCGACGTGCCGCTCCACCTCGAACTCGTCGGTGCACACGATGGACAGGACCGCCTCGGCGATCCGCAGACCGGCGACCACGCCCGCCTCCCGGGCGGTGAAGTCGCCGGTGGCGGTGGCCTCCTCGGGGATGGTGGCGACGGTCGTGACGTCGACGCCGCCCGCCAGATCCTCGTCCATCGCCAGGTGCGCGATGTCCTCGACCTCGACCGGGTCCAGGCCCGCGGCGGTGAGCAGCGCGGCGAGCGCCGGATCGAGCCCGGACTCGGCGTGCTCGGCGTACTCGTCGCCCTCCCCGCAGGCGCAGCCCTCGCCGCAGCCGCCGGTCTCCGCGTTGAGCGGGAGGGAGGAAAGGTGGTCGTCGGTGCTCACGGGTTCACTGCTCCTGGGGTGTGCGCGGCCGGGCGGCTACGCGTACGGCTGGGGCCTGACGGTCGGGTGGGCGGGGTCCCCGCCGTCCCCGGGCGGCTGCGTCCGCCCGGCGGTCGGCGGGAAACCGGCGCCCTGTGTGAGGTGCACGCTAAGCGCCGGGACGGGGACGCGCAGTGCCTCGTTCGGGGGCTCTTCCCCGCCGCGGGGAGCGGGCGGCGCCTCCTCGGCGGCCGCCGCGGGCCGCTCCTGGCGCAGGACGAGATGGCGCCGCCAGGTCTCGTCGGCGCGCTCGGGGTGGTCCTCGCGCCAGTGGCAGCCGCGGGTCTCCTCGCGGCGCAGGGCGGCGGCGACCAGGACCCGGGCGACGGCGAGGAGGTTGGTGGTCTCCCAGGTGTCCACGCCCGGCACGGCGGTCTTGCCGTGCTCGGCGAGCGCGCCGCGGGCCTCGGCGTCGAGGGCTTCGAGGGCGGCCGCGGCCTCGGTGAGCGAGGCGGCGCTGCGCAGCACCCCGGCGCCCCGCGTCATGATCCGCTGCAGCGTGAACCGCGCCTCGGGGGCGAGCAGCGGACGCCCGGGCAGCTTGCTGAGCACGGGCGTACGGGGCTGCGGCGGCCGGGCCGTGAGGTCGGCGGCGATGCGCTCGGCGTAGACGAGGCCTTCGAGCAGGGAGTTGGAGGCGAGCCGGTTGGCGCCGTGCACCCCGGTGCAGGCGACCTCGCCGCAGGCGTACAGGCCGGGCACCGTGGTCCGCCCGTGCAGGTCGGTGCGGACGCCACCGGAGGCGTGGTGCGCGGCGGGCGCGATCGGGATCGGCTCGGTGACCGGGTCGATGCCGTGGGCGCGGCAGGCGGCGAGGACGGTGGGGAAGCGTTCCTGCCACATCCGCGCCCCGAAGTGCCGGGCGTCCAGGTACATGTGCGTGGCGTCCTGCTCCAGCATCCGCCGGGTGATCGCCTTGGCGACGATGTCCCGGGGCGCCAGCTCCGCCAGCTCGTGCTGCCCCTGCATGAAGCGGACCCCGTCGGCGTCGACGAGGTGGGCGCCCTCGCCGCGTACCGCCTCCGAGACCAGCGGCTGCTGGCCCTCGGCACCCGCGCCGAGGAAGAGCACGGTCGGGTGGAACTGCACGAACTCCAGGTCGGAGACCTCCGCCCCGGCGCGCAGGGCGAGCGCCACGCCGTCGCCGGTGGAGACCGCCGGATTGGTCGTCGCGGAGAAGATCTGGCCCATGCCGCCGGTCGCCAGGACCACCGCGGGGGCGTGCACGGCGCCCACCCCGTCGTGCTGGCCCTCGCCCATGACGTGCAGGGTCACGCCCGCGGTGCGGCCCTCCTCGTCGGTGAGCAGATCGAGGACGAGGGCGTTCTCCACGGTGGGCACGCCCGCCTCGCGGACCGCCTCGACCAGGGCGCGCGATATCTCCGCGCCGGTCGCGTCGCCGCCCGCGTGCGCGATGCGGCGGCGGTGGTGGCCGCCCTCCCGGGTCAGCGCGAGGGCGTCGGTGCCGGGGTCGGAGTCGAAGCGGGCGCCCGCGGTGATCAGGCGGCGTACGGCGCCGGGGCCCTCGGTGACGAGCAGGCGCACCGCCTCCTCGTCGCAGAGTCCGGCGCCCGCCACCAGGGTGTCGTCGAGGTGCTGCTCGGGGGTGTCGCCCTCGCCGAGCGCGGCGGCGACACCGCCCTGCGCCCAGCGCGTCGAGCCGTCGTCGAGGCGGGCCTTGGTGACCACGACGGTGTCCAGGCCCGCGGCGGCGCAGCGCAGCGCGACGGTGAGCCCGGCGACACCGGAGCCGACCACGACGACATCGGCGCTCCGGGACCAGCCGGGGATCGGGGCGTGCAGGCGTATGCCCGCGCCAGGGGTGTCGCTCATCAGGGGCCTCCGAAGGTCAGCGGCAGGTTGTCGATCAGCCGGGTGGAGCCGATGCGGGCGGCGACGGCGAGGACCGCCTCGCCGCGGAACTCCTCGCCGATCTCGGTGAAGTCGGCGGGGTCCACCAGGGCGAGGTAGTCCAGGGCGAGCGGCGGGGTGAAGCGGACCGCCTCCTCCAGGACGGCGTCCGCGGCGGCGCGCACCGCCGCGGGCCCGCCGGGGGCGGCCTCGGCAAGGGCGTGCGCGTCGGCGGCGGCGCGGGCCTCGCCGAGCGCCGTCAGCGCCTCCGCGCGCTGCTGCGAGCGGGGGGCGGAGGCGGCGCGGGCGCGCAGCGCCTCCTGCGCGGCGTGCCGGTCCCGGCCCGCGAACAGCGCCCGGGACAGGGCCAGCGCGGTGCTCCGCTCGGCGGGCGAGAGGTAGCGGTTGCGGCTGGACAGGGCGAGCCCGTCCGGCTCCCGCACCGTCGGCACCGCCCCGATCTCCACCCCGAAGTTCAGGTCCCGCACCATCCGCCGGATCAGCGCGAGCTGCTGGGCGTCCTTCTGCCCGTACAGCGCGAGATGCGGGCGGGTCAGATGCAGCAGCTTGGCGACGACGGTGAGCATCCCGTCGAAGTGCCCCGGCCGGGAGCCGCCTTCGAGCCGCTCGCCCATCGGCCCCGCCGCGATCCGCACCTCGGGCTCGCCGCCCGGGTACACCTCGTCCACCGAAGGCGCGAACACGACGTCCGCGCCCTCCCGCGCGGCGATCGCGACATCGGCGTCCAGGGTCCGCGGATAGCGGTCCAGGTCCTCGCCCGCCCCGAACTGCAGCGGGTTGACGAAGACGGTGACGACCACCTCGCCGCCCGCCCCGGCACGTTCCCGCGCGGTACGGATCAGGGTGGCGTGGCCCTCGTGCAGGGCGCCCATCGTCATCACGACCACGCGGCGGGCGGCGGGGGCGCCCAGCTCGGCGGCGGTGGTGACGATCTTGGGGGCGGGGGGCGTCTGCGTCTGCGCAGGGGTGGGGTGCGTCTGCGCCGAGGCGGGGGGCGTGTGCGCCTTCGCCGAATCGGTCTGTGCCGGGTCAGTCATCGTCGGCCTCCTCGGTGCCGGGGCCATCCGAATCCTTGCCGTCGGGATCTTTGTGGTCGGAGTCCTTGCCGTCGGAGTCCTTGCCGTCGGAGTCCTTGCGGCCGGTGTCCTTACGGTCGGAGCCCTCGCCGTCGGGGCCCCGGCGGCCGGGGTCCGGGGAGCCGCCTTCGGCCGCGGTCGGGCTGCCGGGCGGGGCGGCCAGTACGTCGAGGAGGTCCTCGGCGAGTTCCGCCTTGAGCAGGCCGTGGGCGAGGGCGCGGTCGGCGGTCGCGCGGGCCATCGCGAGGTAGCCGGGCACGGTCTCCGGGGCGTGCGCGCGCAGCTCCGCGACATGCGCGGCGACGGTGCCCGCGTCCCCGCGCGCGACCGGGCCGGTCAGCGCCCCGTCACCGGAGCGCAGGGTGTTGTCCAGGGCGGCGCCGAGCAGCGGGCCGAGCATCCGGTCGGGGGCGCCGACGCCCGCGGCGCGCAGCAGGTCCATCGACTGGGCGACCAGGGTGACCAGGTGGTTCGCACCGAGCGCGAGCGCCGCGTGGTAGAGCGGACGGGACTCCTCGGCGATACACTCGGGCTCCCCGCCCATCTCGATCACCAGCGCCTCGGCGGCGAGCCGCAGCTCCTCCGGGGCGGTCACGCCGAAGGAGCAGCCCGCGAGCCGCTGCACATCGACCGAGGTCCCGGTGAAGGTCATCGCCGGGTGCAGCGCGAGCGGCAGCGCCCCGGCCCGCGTCGCCGGGTCGAGGACCCGGGTCCCGTACCGGCCCGAGGTGTGCGCGAGCAGCTGCCCGGGGCGCACCGCGCCGGTCTCCGCGAGCCCGGCCACCAGCTGCGGCAGGGCGTCGTCGGGCACGGTGAGCAGGACGAGCTCGGCGCGGGCGAGGACCTCGGCAGGCGTGCACACCGCGACGTCCGGCAGCAGCTCGGCGGCCCGGCGGCGGGAGGCGTCGGAGACCGCGGAGACGGCGACGGGGCGGTGCCCGGCGAGCTGGAGCGAAGCCGCGAGCGCCGGACCCACACGCCCCGCGCCGACGACGCCGACCGTCAGCCTGGCGGGCTTTTCCTGCGGGTCGCCAGGACCCGCGCGATGAGGTGCGTTCACTCGCAGAGGCCTTCCCGTTCCAGTCCGCTCGGGGTACCGGACGATTTCTCGTCATGTTAACGCGATCCTCCAGGACGGGCTCCGGCTGTCCACAGCCCAGAGTTATCCACAGGCTGTGTGAAGCGTCACTGCGGTAGGCCATGATCGGGCCATGGACGAGAAACACGGCCCGGGGACGGACAGGCCGGACGGGCCGGACGGGACGTACGGATCGGACCGGACATCCGAGCCGGGCAGGGAGGGAGGTCGGAGGATGGCAGAGGAAGAGACCGCGGAGACGGCGGAAGCGGTGAAGCGGAACGGCTTGGAGCCGGGACCGGCGGAGAGCACCAAGGCCCGTCTGTCCCGGGCGCTGCGGGCAAGCCCGCGCGTCCTGTCCCGGCCCGGCGCGCACGGCACGGTGCGCGGGCGCCTGGATCAACTGGTCGCCCAGGTCGCCCAGGCCGCCCGGACAGGGGACGTCGGCGGCCAGGACGATCAGGGCGCTCGGGACGGTCAGGACCCCTACGGCCTGGACGAACGGGTGGACCTGTACGGCGACGGTGTCGTACGGCGCCTGGAGGAGCGGGTCGCCGGCCTTCTCGGCACCGAGGCGGCGGCCTTCTTCCCCACCGGCACCATGGCCCAGCAGATCGCCCTGCGCTGCTGGGCCGCGCGCACCGGCAACCCCACGGTGGCCCTGCACCCCCTCGCCCACCCCGAGTTGCACGAACGCGGCGCCTTCGGCACCGTCAGCGGCCTGCGCACGATCCACGCGACGCGCAGACCCCGGCTCCCCGACCCGGAGGAGATCCACGCCCTGGAGGAACCCTTCGGCACGCTGATGCTCGAACTCCCGCTGCGGGAAGCCGGGTTCGTCCTCCCGACCTGGGAGGAGCTGACGGCGACCGTCGAGGCGGCCCGGGAGCGCGAGGCGGTCGTCCACTTCGACGGCGCGCGGCTGTGGGAGTCGGCCACCCACTTCGGCCGCCCGCTCAGCGAGATCGCCGCGCTCGCCGACAGCGTCTACGTCTCCTTCTACAAGTCCCTGGAAGGATTCGGCGGCGCCGCCCTCGCCGGTCCCCAGTCCCTGATAGACGAGGCGGCGGCCTGGCGCCACCGGTACGGCGGCCAGATCTTCCAGCAGTTCCCCACCGCGCTCTCCGCCCTGGTGGGCCTCGACCGCGAACTGCCGCGCCTGCCCTCCTACGTGGCCCAGGCGCGGGTGGTCGCCGAAGCCGTACGGGCGGGCTTCGGACGGTCGGGCCCCGGCTGGTGGCGGGTCCACCCGGGGGTGCCGCACACCCACCAGTTCAAGGTGTGGCTGCCCTGGCCACCGGAGCTCCTCGACGAGGTCTCGCTCGCCATGGCGGAGGAGACGGGCACCGCACTCTTCTCCGGCTGGCATACGACGGTGACCGACCCGCCCGGTATCGCCGCCACCGAGGTGACGGTCGGGGCACCCGGCCTGGAGTGGACGGCGGCCCAAGTCGAGTCGGCAGCCGCGGAGTTCGTGGCGCGAGCCCGGGAGCGGGGGAAGCGGGGGAAGGGAGAGGCGCAGGGGCAGGAGCACTAGGAGGGCGGAGAGCCAGGAGAGCGGAGGGGGTGGGAGCGCGCGGCGGGCGGGGGCTGGCCTGACGGGCGAGGCTGAGCGAGGCGCGGGCTGGGGTGGGGCGGGGCGTGCGGTGCGGGTCGGTCAGGCCGCACGCCGTCCGGGGAGGCGGGAGGGTCGGCGGCCGGGCGCGCGGCGCCAGGCGGTGCGCAGGGGCAGACCCCGCAGAGGCAGGCCGCGCAGGGGCAGCCCCCGCAGCACCCGGCGGAACCGGCGGTAGGTGCGCAACTCCCGCACGGTACGGACGTCATGGGTGCCGGGAGCCGGAGGCGCGGGCTCGCCGTGCTGGGCGGCGCGGTAGGCGTCGAGGAGGAACTGCTGGGTGAGGGTCATGGCCGGCTCCTGAGGGTGGGTGGTGCGGGCGGGGGTGTTCTGCAGGGGGTGCGGGTCGGGGACGGGTGGGCGAGCGGCGGGCGGCGAGCGGCGCCCGGGCGCTGGTCGGGTGGGCGAGCGGCGGGGGGCGCTGGTCGGGTGGGCGGCCTGTGACGGGTGTCGATGACGACTGCGGTGGGAGCGGGAGGCGGACGGAGGGGAGGTGGAGGTGGGAGGGGCGGGGGGCGGGGGGGAGCCCCCCCAGAAGGTGAGAGGCGCCGAAACACGCCCCACCCCCGCCTCCCCCAACCCTCCGCCCGACCCCCCACCCCCGTCACGCCGATTGACCCCTCCCGTCAATCGACCGGGTCTTGTCACTCCCACCCGGCACCATGGGCACATGAGCGTGACCATCGACATCGCCGGACTGCCGACGGACAGGATCACCGTCGCGATCTCACCGCTGGGCGAACTCGGAATGGCTCTGCACGCCCTCGCCGAGCCCGCGCACCACCCGGCGCTGCAAGGCTGGGCCACGGCGGTGTCGGCGCGGCTGGAGCCCGGGCTCGCGGACCGGCTGTGCGAGGTGGACTTCCTGTGGCGGGCCACGATCTCCGACGTCTTCCTGCCGTTCGCGGCACTGCCCGGCCAGTCGCTCCCCGGTGCCACCCTCGCCGAGGATCTCGACCTGCTCGACAAGCTCACCGACCAGCAGTTCGTGGACGCGGCCCTGGAGGTGTCCTGCGGGGTCTCGTACGGACGTCTCGCGCCGCACATCCTCGCCGACGCGGCGGCGCGGGACCGGGCGCTCGAACTGGTCTCGGCGCGTGGCCCGAGGCGGGCCTGCTTCGCCCAGCGGCTGATCGAGGATCCGCCCCGGATACGGGCCTGGTTCCGGCGGCTGATGGAGGACTGCGAGGAGGCGTTCTTCGCGGACACCTGGGCCCGGTTGCGCCACCAGCTGGCGGCCGACGCCCGGCACAAGGCCGAGTTGCTGCGGCACAAGGGGCTCGGTCCCGCCCTGGCCGCGACCTCGACCGCGGTCAGCCTGGACGAGGAGGCGGGCCGTATCAGCGTCGACAAGCTGACCGTGGGCCATGCCAGGGCGGCGGAGTCCGGTCTCGCCCTGGTGCCGACGAGTCTCGGCGGGCCGCATCTGCTCGTCCTGCACCGGCACGGCTGGCGCCCGGTCCTGCACTACCCGCTGGCCGCCTCCGGCATGGCGGCGCTCTCCTCCGTGGACCTGCTGAGCCGCCGGATGGCCGCGCTCGCGCACCCGGTGCGGATGCGGCTGTGCCGTTACCTGGCCCGCGGCCCGTACACGACGGGTGAACTCGCCGACGCCCACGGCCTGACCCCGCCGGAGGTCTCCCGGCACCTGGCGTCACTGCGGAAGGCGGGCCTGCTCACGACCCAGCGCCGCGGCCGGTACGTGCAGTACCAGCTGGACCTGGGGGTGGTGGCGCGACTGGGAGGCGAGTTCATCGAGGGCGTACTGCGCTGACCACCGGGGCCGGGACGTACCGCTGTGAAAACGGCCGCCCACCCGACCACCCCCCCGCCACGCGACCACCCCCCCCCCACCCCCCCCCCCCCCCCCCGCTCTGCTCCACCCCGCCCGCCTCACCCCGGCTCAATCGAACCGGATGTGCCGCACCCCCACCGCCGCCCGCCGCAGTCGTCCGCGCAGCGGGCCGTCGGTGTTCGGGGTGAGGGGCAGGGCGCACTCGGCGGCGATACGGTCCGCGACCTGCGGGATGCCGAGGTGGTCGGTCCACAGGTGGCTGGCGAACTCGGGGGCGGTGAGCCGCCGCAGGCAGTCGTCGAGCCGTCGTACGGCGAAGCTCTCGCGGCGCAGCGGGGCCTCCTTGCCGCCCACCACCCGCAGCGCGTGGCCGAGGCCGCGTTCGCGCAGGCGGCGCAGGACGGTCTCGCGGGTGGCGAGCAGGGCGAAGTGCCGTACGTCGTGGCCGCGGGCCCGCAGTGCGCCGACCGTCTCCGCGAAGTACCGGTCGTCGGTGACCGTCATGGGGACGAGCACCGTGCCCGGGTGTTCCCGTGCCGCGAGGTCGAGCATCTCGGCCACGCCCCGCCGCCACACGGGCAGGTCCTGGAAGTCCCCGCGCAGCGCGGGCGGCAGCATGCGGTGCAGCCCGAAGCCGAGGTGTTCGGGGTCGCAGACGACGCTGCCGGGCAGCCTGCGCCGCAGTTCGTGGGCGGTCTGCGTCTTGCCCCCGCCGAAGGGGCCGTTGATCCACACGAGCATGCGCCGAGCCTAGGCGCCGGGCGGTGAACGGCCCGTCAGTACGGCAAAGCCTCCCTGTACGGCGAAGCCCACCTGGTACGGCGAGGCGCATCCGTACGGCGAGGTCCCTCCGCATGGCGAAACCCATTCCTACGGCGAGAGATGCGAAACCGCAGAGTCGGAACCGCAGACTCAGAACCGCGGACTCACAAAACCGCGGACTCAACCGAGTACGGCAGCCCGCGTACCCCTCAGCCTCCCCCGCCCGCCCGTACCAGACCGGTCTCGTAGGCGAGGACCACGACCTGGACGCGGTCGCGGAGGCCGAGCTTGGTGAGGATGCGGCCGACGTGGGTCTTGACGGTGGCTTCGGAGAGGACGAGGCGGGCGGCGATCTCGCCGTTCGAGAGGCCCTGGGCGATGAGCACCATGACCTCGCGTTCGCGGTCGGTGAG
Source organism: Streptomyces sp. SCSIO ZS0520 (assembly GCF_025643355.1). Taxonomy (NCBI): domain Bacteria; kingdom Bacillati; phylum Actinomycetota; class Actinomycetes; order Kitasatosporales; family Streptomycetaceae; genus Streptomyces; species Streptomyces sp. SCSIO ZS0520. The sequence continues at coordinate 3,284,545 of NZ_CP092644.1, forward strand.
GCGGCTCAGTTCGCTGTGCGCCTCCTCGGTGCCGGTGGGCAGCATCGGCGCGAAGCGGTCGAGGAGGCGGCGGGTGGTGGAGGGGGCGACGACGGCGTCGCCGCTGTGCACGGCGCGGATGGCGGCGAGGAGTTCGCCGGGCGGCACGTCCTTGAGCATGAAGCCGGAGGCGCCCGCCTTGAGGCCGGAGAAGGCGTACTCGTCGAGGTCGAAGGTGGTGAGGATGAGGACCTTGGGCGGGTCCTCGGCCGCGCAGATGCGGCGGGTGGCCTCGACGCCGTCGAGTCTCGGCATCCGGACGTCCATGAGGACGACGTCGACCGCGGTGGCCCGCAGCACCTCCAGGGCCTCGGCGCCGTCGCCCGCCTCGGCGACGACCTCCATGTCCGGCTGGGCGGCGAGCACCATCCGGAAGCCGGTGCGCAGCAGCACCTGGTCGTCGACGAGCATCACGCGGATCGGCATCGGCATCTCCTGCGGCCTTTCGGTCGGTCGGTCCTGCGGGCGGCCTGCGGCCGGGGCCCGGGCGGCCCGGTGCGGCCCGGCCCGGTGCGGGTGGTTCAGTGGGCGGGCTTGAGGGGCAGCAGGGCGCTGATCCGGAAGCCGCCGCCGGGGCGGGGGCCCGCGTCCAGGGTGCCGCCGACCATACCGACGCGCTCGCGCATGCCGATGAGTCCCTGGCCCTTTCCGTCCTCGCCGCCGCCGGTGTGCCGGCCGCGGTCGGCGCCGCGGCCGTCGTCCTCGATGAGCAGGCCGAGGCCGTCGTCGAAGTAGACGAGCCGGACGCTGGCGCCGGTGTTGGGGCCGCCGTGCTTGCGGGTGTTGGTGAGGGCTTCCTGGACGATGCGGTAGGCGGTGAGCTCCACGCCGCTGGGCAGCGGGCGGGGCGCGCCCTCCACCTTGAAGTCGACCGGGAGGCCCGCGCTGCGTACCTGCTCGATGAGTTCGTCGAGTTGTTCGACGTCGGGCTGGGGTACGTACTCGCCGCTCTCGTCCTGTTCGCCGGTGCGCAGCACGCCGAGCAGGCGGCGCATCTCGGCGAGGGCCTGGCGGCCGGTGCCGGAGATGGTCTCCAGGGCTTTGCGTGCCTGCTCGGGGGCGGCGTCGAGGACGTAGTTGGCGCCGTCCGCCTGGACGACCATCACCGAGACGTTGTGCGCGACGACGTCGTGCAGCTCCCGGGCGATGCGGGCGCGTTCGGCGGCGACGGCGACCTTGGCCTGTGCCTCGCGTTCGCGTTCGAGGCGGGCGGCGCGCTCCTCCAGCTGGGCCAGGTAGGCGCGGCGGGTGCGTACCGAGTCGCCGAGCACCCAGGCCAGGGCGAAGGGCACGATGAGGAAGCAGGTGAAGAGGATCCGCCCGAGGCTGCTGACCTCGTCCTCGGGCCAGCGCATCTGGGCGAGCGGCGCCGCGGCGAGGCCGCCGACGAGGGCGAAGCGGGAGGCCCACTGCGCGCCGTCGGCGGCGACGGTGTAGATGATCACCAGCATGGCGAAGTCGGCCGGCATCACCTCGGCGTCCAGGAGCAGCTGGGCCACTCCCATCGCGGCGGCGAGGAGCAGCATGCGTTCGGGCATCCTGCGCCGCAGCGCGATGACCAGGCAGAGCACCAGGGCGAGGGGGTACGAGGCGACGACCGGGTCCGGTTCCCCGTTGGGCACCGCGGTCTGCGCGACCAGACTGACCAGGCAGATGCCGAGCAGGACGACGGCCCAGAAGCTGTCGACCCACGTCGGGTGTCTGCGGAGGAAGTCATAGAGGCGCTGCACGTAACCCAGCGTAGGCACGGCGATGGGCCGCCCGGGTCAACCGGAGGACCGATCCGCCCGCCCCTTCCGTACTCCGCAAGGTGGAGGCCCGGTAGGCATCTCGTGCAGGTGATGGGGGAGATGGCGGTGGGGACGGTGGCGGCTCCGCGGGCCGGTTTTCCCGGCCGCGGGGCGTGTGCGGGGGCGCGCGGGGGCGTGGACGGGCGCGCGCGGTCAGCCGGGCGCGCGCCGCCGGTCCGGAGGACGTCTCCGTACGAGGTCCACGAGGTCCGACAGACGTTTCCCTACGAGGTCCACGAGGTCCACGAGGTCCGGAATACGTCCCCGTACGAGGCCCTTCCGTCCGGAACGCCCCCTCGGAACAAGACCTTTCTGTCCGGAACACACCCCGTACGGGCCTTTCGCCGCCGCCCCGGGCCCGGCGGCGGGCGCGGTCTCCTAGCCTGGCCGACGTGACGGAGACGACCCCGGGCGGGGAGACGACGAGCGGGAACCCGGTGGCGGACGGCGCCGGAGCGGGCCGGGGCTGGCGGGCGGCGATGGCTCAGGCGCTGTACGGGCCGGAGGGTTTCTACCGCCGCCCGGAGGGGCCGGCGGGGCACTTCCGTACCTCGGTGCACGCCTCGCCGCTGTTCGCCTCGGCGGTGGCGCGGCTGCTGTGCCGGGTGGACGAGGCGCTCGGGCACCCCGGGGAGCTGGCCTTCGTGGACATGGCGGCGGGCCGCGGGGAGCTGGTCACCGGGGTGCTGTCCGCGCTGCCCGCCGAGGTGGCCGCCCGCACCCTCGCCTACGCCGTGGAGCTCGCGGACCCGCCCGCCGGTCTCGACCCGGCGGTGCGCTGGGTCGCGGAGCCGCCCCGGGGCGTACGGGGGCTGCTGTTCGCCAACGAGTGGCTGGACAACGTCCCACTCGACATCGCGGAGGCCGATTTCGAGGGCCGCCCGCACCTGGTCCTGGTGGACGCGGACGGCACCGAGTCCCTCGGCGCGCCGGTGGGCGGGCCGGAGGCCGAGTGGCTGCGGCGCTGGTGGCCGCTCCGTACCCCGGGGGCCCGCGCCGAGATCGGGCTGACCCGCGACGCGGCCTGGGCGGAGGCGGTGGCCGGAGTCGAGCGGGGCCTGGCGGTGGCCGTCGACTACGCGCACACCCGTGAGGCGCGCCCGCCCTTCGGCACCCTGACCGGTTTCCGCGCCGGGCGGGACTGCCCCCCGGTGCCGGACGGCTCCTGCGATCTGACGGCGCATGTGGCCGTGGACGCCTGCGCCCTGCCCGGCGCCCTGCTGCTGACCCAGCGCACCGCCCTGCACGCCCTCGGCCTCAGCGGCACCCGCCCCCCGCTGAGCCTGGCCTCCTCCGACCCCGCGGCGTACCTGCGCGCCCTGACCCACGCCGGAGCCGCCGCGGAACTGACCGCCCCGGGCGGACTCGGCGGCTTCAGCTGGCTGGCGCAGCCGGTCGGCATCGACGGCCGCGGGCTGCTCGGGGACGTGGAGCCGCCCGATGCCGCGGCCTCACGGAACTGCCCACGGGACTGACCCGCAGGGCTGACCCGCGGGGCTGACCCGCGGGACTGACCCACGGAACTGACTCACGGAACTGACTCACGGAACTGAGGTGGCGCCAACCGGAACCGCCCCGGCTCACTTGTCGATGTCGCCCACGACGAAGAAGAGCGAGCCGAGGATGGCGACCATGTCGGCGACCAGGGTGCCGGGCAGCAGCTCGGTCAGCGCCTGGATGTTGTTGAAGGAGGCCGAGCGCAGCTTGAGCCGGTACGGGGTCTTCTCGCCCTTGGACACCAGGTAGTAGCCGTTGATGCCGAGCGGGTTCTCGGTCCAGGCGTAGGTGTGGCCCTCGGGAGCCTTGAGCACCTTGGGCAGGCGCTGGTTGACCGGGCCCGGCGGCAGTTCGGCGAGGCGGTCGAGGCAGGCGGTGGCGAGTTCCAGGGAGTTGTGGGTCTGGTCCAGGAGGCATTCGAAGCGGGCCAGGCAGTCGCCGTCCTCGCGGGTGATGACGCGCAGGGTGTCCTGGAGTTCCCCGTAGGCGAGGTAGGGCTCGTCGCGGCGCAGGTCGAAGTCGACGCCGGAGGCGCGGCCGATGGGTCCGCTGACCCCGTAGGCGTGGACCGCCTCGGCGGACAGGACGCCGACGTCGCGGGTGCGGCCGCGGAAGATCTCGTTGCCGAGCACCAGGTCGTCGTAGACGTCCATCCGGGAGGTGACGTCGGCGACGGCCTGGCGGGCGCGGCCGAGCCAGCCCGCGGGGAGGTCCTCCTTGAGTCCGCCGACGCGGTTGAACATGTAGTGCATCCGGCCGCCGGAGACCTCCTCCATCACGGCCTGGAGCTCCTCGCGCTCGTGGAAGGCGTGGAAGACGGGGGTGATGCCGCCGAGCTCCAGCGGGTACGAGCCGAGGAACATCAGGTGGTTGAGGACCCGGTTCAGCTCGGCGAGCAGGGTGCGCAGCCAGACCGCGCGGGTGGGGACCTCCATGCCGAGCATGCGCTCGACGGCGAGGACCACGCCGAGTTCGTTGGAGAAGGCCGAGAGCCAGTCGTGGCGGTTGGCCAGCATGATGATCTGGCGGTAGTCACGGGCCTCGAAGAGCTTCTCCGCGCCCCGGTGCATATAGCCGATGACCGGCTCCGCCTTCTCGATCCGCTCGCCGTCGAGCACGAGCTTCAGGCGCAGCACTCCGTGCGTGGACGGATGCTGGGGCCCGATGTTGAGCACCATGTCCGTGCTCTCGGCCGCACCGCCGACGCCGATCGTGGTCTCCGTCGTGGGACTCATGCGCACAGTCTCCCCTACGTACCCTTGCGGCATGGAGACGGGGAGCGCGCGGGACGCGGAGCACGGCACGCCGGGGGCGGAGTCCGGGCTGCCGGGTACGCGGGGCGGGGCGGCGGGGGCCGGGGCGGTCGCGGGGTCGGCGGGTACGTCGGGTGCCGCGGCGGTCGCGGAGTCGGCGGAGTCGGCGGGTACGGCGAGTGGCGCGGCGGCCGCGGGGTCGGCGGAGTCGGCGGGTACGGCGAGTGGCGCGGCGGCCGCGGGGTCGGCCGATGCGGCGGTTCCCGCGAGCACGGCGGATGCCGGGTCGGCGGCCGGGCTGCCGGTGTGGGTAGGGCTTCCCGAGGGGCTGCTGCGGATGCGCAGGCTGCTGCTCCTGCTCTGGCTGGTGCCCCTGACGCTCGCCGCGGGGGTGCTGCCGGGCGTCTTCGCGGGCCCGCTCTGGGCGCTCGCCGCACTGCCGCCGCTGGCCGGGCTGCTGTGGGGGTGGCGCATGCTGCACCGCAACTGGCGCTCCTGGCGCTACGCGGAACGCTCCGACGACCTGCTCATCAGCCGGGGCGTCCTCTTCCACCAGGAGACCGTGGTGCCGTACGGGCGGATGCAACTGGTCGAGGTCACCTCGGGTCCGCTGGAGCGCCGCTTCGGCCTCGCGGGGGTCCAGCTGCACACCGCCGCCGCGGCCACCGACGCCCGGGTCCCCGGCCTCGACCCCGCCGAGGCGGAGCGCCTGCGCGACCGCCTGACCGAACTGGGCGAGGCCCGATCGGCGGGGCTGTGAACGGCGAGGGGAAGGGCGGCGCGGGGTCGGTGGATCACGGACACCCGGATCCCGGGTCCCAGGACAGCCGGTCCCAGGATGCCGTACCCCAGGACGGCCGATCCCAGGACTCCGGATCCCAGGACCGCCGACCCCAGGACTTCGTGTCCCAGGACGGCCAGTCCCACGACTCTCAGGCCCGCGACTCTCAGGCCCACGGCTCCCTGGCCCAGGACCGCCACTCCCACGACCCCGCACCCGGGACTCCGGCATCCCAGGACCCCGCATCCCGGACTCCGCCCTCTTCGTCCACCTCCACGTCCACCTCCGCCCCGTCCACCCACGAACGCCGCCTCCACCCCTTCACCCCCCTGCGGCGGGCCTGGGCGCCGTTCGCGGTGGTCGTGGGATGGGCCGTGCACGATCCGGACCACGCCTTCGAGCGGCTGACGGATCTGTCGCTGCTCACCCTGCTGCTCGGGCTCGGTGCGCTGATCGCGGCCGCCGCCCTCTACGGCTTTCTGAGCTGGTGGTACACCCACTTCGCGGTGACCGGCACCGAGCTGCGGATCCGTACCGGACTGCTGTTCCGCCGCACCGCCCATATCCGCCTGGACCGGCTGCAGGCGGTGGACGTGACCCAGCCGCTGCTGGCCCGGGTCTTCGGGGTGGCCAAGCTCCGGCTCGACGTGGTCGGCGCGGAGAAGAAGGACGAGCTGGCCTATCTCTCGGAACCGGACGCCCGCGCCTTGCGGGCCGAACTCCTCGCCCGGGCCGCGGGGTTGGCGCCCGAGACGGCGCACGAGGTCGGCGAGGCACCGGCCGAGCACCTGCTGCGGGTACCGCCGCGCTCGCTGGCCCTCTCGCTCGTCCTGAGCGGCGGGACCTGGCTCGCGCTGTTGGGTGCGCTGCTCCTGCCGACCGCGCTGTGGTTCGCCACCCACAGCCCCTGGACGGTGCTCGCCACCGGGGTGCCGCTGCTGGGTGCCGCGGGCGCGCGCAGCGCCGGGCGCTTCGCCACCGAGTACGACTGGACGCTCGCCTCCTCCCCCGACGGCCTGCGCATCGACCACGGCCTCCTGGACCGCGCGCACGAGACTGTCCCGCCGGGCCGGGTGCAGACGGTGCGCCTGATCGAACCGCTGCTGTGGCGGCGGCGCGGCTGGGTGCGGGTCGAGCTGAACGTCGCCGGGTCCAGCAACTCGGTACTGGTTCCGGTGGCGCCCCGGCCGCTCGCCGAGGCCGTGGTGGCGCGGGTCCTGCCGGGGGTCACCGTGCCCACCGGCTTCGCCCGCCCGCCGCGCCGCGCGCGCTGGAACACCCCGCTGTGGTGGCGGGGCCACGGACTGGCCGTCACCGAAGCGGTGTTCGCCACCCGGCAGGGGCTCCTCGAGCGCACCGTCCACCTGGTCCCGCACGCCAAGGTGCAGAGCGTCCGGCTGAACCAGGGCCCCTGGAAGCGGGCCCTGGGCCTCGCGGACCTCTCCGTCGACACCGGCGCGAACAAGACGGTCACCGCCCGGCTCCGGGAGGACTCGCAGGCCGCGGCCCTGCTGCGGGACCAGGCCGACCGCTCACGGACGGGCCGCCGCGACGCGGGACCGGACCGCTGGATGACCGGCCGCGGAGGCGGGGAGCCCGTCACCGCCGCGGAAGCCCTCTGAGCACGGACCTGCGAACACCGCGCTCGACCGCGGGGACCTGGGCCGTGTCCGGAAAGTCCCGCCGGCCACGGGACGCCTGGCACGCACCAGACGCCGCCTGGCCCGCCCTTCGGGCGAACGGCGAAACTTACCGACCTAGGGCCTTTCGTTTGGATCGGGCTGGATCAGGGAGCGGGGGCTGGTGCGTGCGGCTGCAAGGCGGAGGAGGGCGTCGACGCGGAGCGTCGGCAACCGACGACAACGCCGCAGATGTGCGTGCCGGCCCCCGCGAGCCCAGCCCGATCCAAACGAAAGACCCTAGGACACCGCGCTGCGCAGTTCCGTCATGTCGATCGGCTCGGTCTCGTCGTGCGCCGTCAGGTCGATGACCTGGCCCACCGCCTGCTCGCGCAGACCGGCCGGGCGGTAGCGGGACTCCGACTCGGCCTTGTGGACCGCGAGGGCCTCCTCGCCGACGACGTCCGCGAGGTCGCTGTTCTGGGCGGCCTCCAGGGCCGCGGAGGAGGGCGCCGCGTGCTTCGTGCCGAAGAAGTCGAACCCGCCCTGGGGGACGGTGCGGTGGGCGGACGCGGGCGGCACCGCCGCCGCGGCCGGCACCGTGAAGTGACGCGGAGCGGCGGCCGTACGGGTGTGCTCGCCGGCCGCCCCCGCATTCCCCCGTGCCTCGCCCTCCTCCGGCCCGGCGCCCTGGCCGGGGATCCGCGGCGCGGGTGCGGGTGTCAGCGGTGCGTTGCCGAAGGCGGAGAAGCCGTCCCCGGTGCCGCCGGGCCGGTTCACGGTGCCGTGCAGCGCGCCGCCGGTGCGGTCGCCGCGGGCCGGTTGCGGGCGGCCGCCGCGGGCCAGCCGGTCCAGGGCGGCGTTGGCCTCCCGGAAGAGGGTGGAGCCGGTGGGCGGGGTGACGACCGGCGCCGCGGTCAGCGCCTTCGCGGGCACGCTCGCCTCGATCGCGAGCCGGCGGCGGCCCTCCAGGGCGCTGGCGCGCTCGGTCTCGGCGTTGGCGTAGCGGCGCAGCAGGGCGGCGTGCTCGTTGCGCAGCGCGGCGAGTTCGGTGCGCTTGGCGCGCAGCTTCTGCTCGATGCGGGTGCGGACCTCGCGGGACTCCTCCAGGTCCGACTCCAGCTCGGCGGTGCGTTCCTCGTAGCGCCACTCGTCGCCCTTGCGGGCGCGTTCCAGTTCGGCGACGCGGCGGCCGGCGACCCGGTCCCAGCGGCGCATGACGACCGCGCCGACGAGGGTGGGCACCGCGGCGGCCGCGACCAGGCCACGGAGCAGCGTCGGCTCCGTGAAGAGCCAGGCGCCGGCGGCGCAGGCGACGGAGACCCCGGCGATGGCCGACGGGGGGAGGAGCCTGTGCAGGGGTGGGGAATGGCGGTGGCGTCCACGTGGCATGGCCAGAAACTTACCGCGCGTACGCGAATCGTGGTGGCCGGGCCGGTAAAAAACCGGTACCCGGCGGCCGTGATTCTTCTTTCCGCCCGCCGTGAATAGCGGCCCGGCGGCCCGCGGCCTCCCCGCCCCCGCTCACTCCCTCACTTCCCGCTCACCTTTTGCTCACTTCTTGAGGAGCCCCTTCGACTCCAGGTACTCCTTGGCCACGTCGGCCTCCTTCTGCCGCTCGGCGTCGACCTTGCGGTTCAGCTCGATGAGGTCCTCGGTGGTGAGGGTCTCGGTGAGCTTGCCGAGTGCCGCGGCGACCTCCTTGCCGCCCGCGTCCTCGGCGTTGACGACCGGCAGGATGTTGTCCGCGTTCTGGAGCTTCTTGTCGTCCTCGAGGAGGACGAGGCCGAAGGTCTTCAGGGTGGCGTCGGTGGTCGTGGTGAGCGCCAGCTGGTCGGTGCCGTTCTTGACCGCCTGCTTGGACTGGGTGGTGCCCACGCCCTTGGGGTCGATTCCGGTGACCTTGATTCCGTACGTCTTCTTCAGACCCGGTGCGCAGAACGGCCGGGACTCGCATTCGTCACCGGCGGCGATCTTGACTTCCTCGCCCGACCTGCCGAGATCCGAAAGGGTCTTGAGCTTGTGCTTCTTGGCGAAATCGGCGCTGACCGCGAAGGCGTTCTGGTCGACGGCCTCTCCGGCGGGCAGCACCTTGAGGCCCTGCGGCTCGGCAAAGCCCTTGAGCGCGGTCAGCGTCGCGTCGAGATCGCTGGAGGCGGCGGCTTTCGCCTTGGGGCCGTTCTTCTTCAGGTTGAAGAATTCGGTGAGGGTGGCCGCGTATTCCGGTACGACGTCGATGGTGCCCTTCTCCAGCTCCGGTTCGTACACCTCGCGGTTCTGCACGGTCTTGGTGGAGGCGTCGTAACCGGCTTCCTTGAGCACCTGCACATAGAGCTCGGCGAGGACCTTGGCCTCGGTGAAGCGGGCCGCGCCCACCACGAGCGAGCCCTTCTTGCCGCCGCCGGAGTCGCCCTTGCCGTCGTCCTCCAGGCTGTCGCCGCCGCAGGCCGCCAGCGAGCCCGCGAGCGCCGCCGCCGCGAGGGCGGCCACCGCGGCCCGTTTCCTTCTGCTGTTCATCGCCCTGCTGTTCATCGCCGTCCCCATTCGGAATTTCCAGGAAGTCGCTACTGCTCGGAAGTGATCACTACTGCTGCCGCGGTACTGCGGGTCGTCGCGCGCCGGTCGCGGACATCGGTGCCGGGCGCCGGTGGTACGGGACTCGCGGGCCGTACGGCGGACGGCTCACCGCGCCGTTCCCGAGCGGCCGCGCATCGGGTCGAAGGCCTTGCCCGCGAGGACGAGCGCCGCCTCCACGAGCAGGGCGAGCAGGGCGACCAGGAAGGCGCCCGCGACGACCTGCGGGGTGTTCTGGAGGTTGAACCCGGCCGTGATGATCCGGCCGAGGCCGCCCTCCCCCGCCATCGCGGCGAGGGTGGCGGTGGCGACGACCTGGACGGCGGCGGAGCGGATGCCGGTCATCACCAGGCCGTAGGCGAGCGGGAGTTCGACCCGCCGGAAGACCTGGCCGCCGCTCATGCCCATGCCGCGCGCCGCCTCGACCACCGAGCGGTCCACCTCGCGCATGCCGAGGTAGGCGTTGGTCAGCATCGGCGGCACCGCGAAGAGCACCAGCGCGATCAGCGTCGGCAGGTCCCCGTGCTCGCCGAGCGGGGTGAGCGTGAGCAGCACCAGGACCGCGAGGGTCGGCACCGCGCGGCCGATGTTGGAGATGTTGACCGCGAGCGCGCCGCCCTTGCCGAGGTGGCCGAGCCAGAGCGCGAGCGGCAGCGCGATCAGGCAGGCCACGGCGAGGCAGACGCCGCTGAAGTACAGGTGCTCGGTGAGGCGGTGCCAGACGCCTTTCTCGCCCTGCCAGTTGGCGCCGGTGGTGAGCCAGTCCCAGGCCCCGGATATCGCGTTCATGCGGGATCAGCCGCCTTCGCCACGCTCGCGCCGCCGGCGGTTGCCGCTGCCGTGTCCTTCGCCTTCGCGATCGGGCCCCCGCCGCCCGGTCCCGAACGCCTCCGTATCCGCGGGCCCCGGCTCGCCGCCCTGGTCGCCCTCGTCCAAGGGGTGAGCAGCCACTGCACTGCGAGCAGCAGCAGGTCGGCGGCGAGCGCGAGCAGCACACAGAGCACGGAGGCGGTGAGCACCTGCGCCTTGAAGGTGGTGTCGAGCCCGTCGAGTATCAGGCTGCCGAGGCCGCCGTAGTCGACGATCGCGCCCACCGTGGTGAGGGCGACCGTGGAGACGGTGGCGATGCGCACCCCGGCGAGCAGGGCCGGGAGGGCGAGCGGGAGTTCGACCTCCCAGAGGAGCCTCGCCGGTCCGTAGCCGAGCCCGCGGGCGGCCTCCTTGGCCTCCTCGGGGACGGCCTGCAGCCCGGCGAGGATGTTGCGCACCAGGATGGTGAGCGAGTACATCACCAGGCCGGTGACCACGAGCGAGGCCGAGAGCCCGAAGAGGGGCAGCAGCAGCGAGAACATCGCCAGCGAGGGCACCGTGTAGAGCACGGTGGTCAGGCCGAGCACCGGTCCGGCAAAGGCCTTCCGGCGGGCGAGCAGCGCCAGCGGGAAGGCCACCAGGACGCCTATCGCGACCGAGGCCGCCGTGATGCCGATGTGCTGCACGGTCGCGTCCGTGAGGTCCTGTGACCGCGAGCGCAGGTACTCCCCGCAGATCCAGTCGTTCGCCACCAGGCAGTTCTGCTTGCTCACTCGCCCCACCTCCCCCGAATCCCCTGAACATATGTCCGTCGACCTGAGACAGTCGATCGCTGGCGACCCTAACCCCGGGCACCGACAATCACCGAGGGCCGTCGTACCCGCGCAACATGTCCTTCACAATCCGCCCACCACAATGGGGACCCATGATTCGGTTCGAGAACGTCACCAAGCGGTACGCGGACGGCACCACGGCCGTCGACGAGCTGTCCTTCGAGGTCGCGGACGGCGAGCTTGTGACGCTCGTCGGGCCCTCCGGCTGCGGCAAGACGACCACCATGAAGATGGTCAACCGGCTCATCGAGCCGTCAAGTGGCCGGATATTCCTCGACAACGAGGACATATCCACCGTGGATCCCGTCCAACTGCGGCGCCGTATCGGCTATGTGATCCAGCAGGTCGGCCTCTTCCCGCACAAGACCGTCCTGGACAACACCGCCACCGTGCCGCATCTGCTCGGCACCGGCCGCGCCAAGGCCCGCGCCCGCGCGGCCGAACTCCTCGACCTGGTCGGCCTCGACCCCGAGGTCTACGGCGAGCGGTACCCGGAGCAGCTCTCCGGCGGCCAGCGCCAGCGCGTCGGCGTCGCCCGCGCGCTCGCCGCCGACCCGCCGGTGCTGCTCATGGACGAGCCCTTCGGCGCGGTCGACCCGGTGGTCCGCGAACGCCTGCAGTCGGAGTTCCTGCGGCTTCAGCAGGAGGTGCGCAAGACGGTGCTCTTCGTCACCCACGACATCGAGGAGGCGGTCCGCCTCGGCGACCGCATCGCGGTGTACGGGCAGGGCCGCATCGAGCAGTTCGACACCCCCTCCGCCGTCCTCGGGGCGCCCGCGACCGACTACGTCGCCGACTTCGTGGGCGCCGACCGCGGCCTCAAGCGCCTGTCGGTCACCCCCATCGAGGAGAGCGACCTCGAACAGCCGCCGGTCGTCCACCTCGACGACACCCTGCCGCGCACCCTCGACGCCCCCTGGGCGGTCGTCCTGGACTCCGCCGACGAGCTGCACGGCTGGATCTCCGGTGCCCACGCCGCCGAGCGCACCGGTTCGGTACGCGAGCACGCCCGCCGGATGGAGGCCTGGCTGCCGCTCGGCGCCTCCCTGAAGCAGGCCTTCGCCACCATGCTCCAGCACGACGCGGGCTGGATCGCCGTCCTGGACAAGGACGAGCACCGCTTCCTCGGCGTCCTCACCCCGGCGAAGCTGCACGAGGCCCTGCGGCGCTCCACCGCCGCCGACGCGCAGGCCATCGCCCGCGCCGAGGTGCAGCTCGAATCCGTGGACGCGGTGGTGGGCAGCCCCTGAACCGGCCCCGGACCGTGCCGGCGCCCGCACCCGGCACCCACCGGCCCGCACCCCGGCCGCCCCGGCGCGTGCGCGCGCACCCCGGCGCCCGGGCGGCCACCGCGCGCCGGGGCCTACGCTGAGGGCATGAGTGCGTTGCGTGAGCCCCAGGACCGCGGCCGGGTGGCAGGACTGCCCCGATGGGACCGCTGTGCCGTGATGGGCGTCGTCAACGTGACGCCCGACTCCTTCTCCGACGGCGGCCGCTACTTCGACCCGTCCACCGCGGTCAAGGGCGGCCTGGACCTGGTCGCCCAGGGCGCCGACCTGGTCGACGTGGGCGGCGAGTCCACCCGCCCCGGCGCCGCCCGCGTCGACGAGGACGAGGAGCTGCGCCGCGTCCTGCCCGTGGTGCGGGGCCTGGCCGCCGAGGGCGTGACCGTCTCGGTGGACACCATGCGCGCCTCGGTCGCCGAGAAGGCCCTCGCCGCCGGGGCCGTCCTCGTCAACGATGTCAGCGGCGGCCTCGCCGACGAGGCGATGGTCCCGGTGGTCGCCGCCGCCGGCGCCCCCTTCGTCGTCATGCACTGGCGCGGCTTCCTGGAGGGCGTCACCGTCCGCGGCTCCTACCAGGACGTGGTCGGCGAGGTCCTCGGCGAACTGCGGGCCCGGGTGGACGCCGTCGTCGCGGGCGGCATCGCCCCCGACCGCCTCGTCATCGACCCCGGACTCGGCTTCTCCAAGGAGGCCGAGCACGACCTCGTCCTCCTCGCCCACCTCGACCGGCTGCGCGCGCTCGGCCACCCGCTGCTCGTCGCCGCCTCCCGCAAACGCTTCCTCGGCCGCGTCCTCGCCTCCCCCGGCGGCTCCCCGCCGCCGGCCCGCGAACGCGACGCCGCCACCGCCGCCGTCTCCGCCCTCGCCGCCGACCGGGGCGCCTGGGCGGTCCGCGTCCACGAGGTGCGGGCCACCGCCGACGCGGTCCGCGTGGCCCACGCCGTACAGCAGGCCCGTACCGCCGCCCCCGGCGCGACCGGCGACGGCACGGCCCCCACCGCCGCCCGCCCGGCACCCGGCCCCACCGGCACCCCCGGAGAGACCCTGTGACCTCGACGACCGACACCGAGGACGTCCAGCTCGCCAACACCGCCTTCTACGAGGCCATGGAGCGCGGCGACTTCGAGACCCTCACCGGCCTGTGGCTGGACCCCGCCGACATCGCCGCCACCCCCGGCGCCGAGGGCGCGAAGCCGGACGGCGCGAGCCCCGCCGAGGTCTCCTGCGTGCACCCCGGCTGGCCGCTGCTCACCGGCCGCGGGGAGGTGCTCCGCTCGTACGCGCTGATCATGGCGAACACCGAGTACATCCAGTTCTTCCTCACCGATGTGCAGGTCTCGGTGCTCGCCGACACCGCCCTGGTCACCTGCACCGAGAACATCCTCAGCGGCGGGCCCGCCCCCGCCGAGGGCGAGGACCCCGGCCCGCTGCTCGGCCAGCTCGTGGTCGCCACCAACGTCTTCCGCCGCACCGCCGAGGGATGGAAACTGTGGTCGCACCACGCCTCCCCGGTACTGGCCGAATCCGATGAGCCCGAAGGGGACGAGTCGCCCCTGTGAGCGGGTGGACCCCCGGTACGGCGACCCGGCTCCCCGGCGCCCGGACCGGGGCCCCGCCCGGCCCCGCGGCCCCCGGCGGGCCCCCGTCCGCGGGGACCGTCACCCCTCGCGGGTAGATTCGATCAGGCCGAAGCCGCCGCCGGAGGGGCAGGAGCCGCCCGGCGGGGTACGAGCCACCGGGCGGGGCCGCACACCACCGCGACCGCGCGGGAGCGGTACCCGGGGGCCACCCGGGCACCCGCACCACCGGCCCGCGGCCCGCGCCGCCGTGACAACAGACCCACAGCCCACCGAACCAGAGGGCGCACCGCCGGGACCCGGCCGTCCCCGCGGACCGCGCCCCGCCGAAGCCGCCGAGGCCGCCCGCAAGCGCCCGAGGCACACCGCTCGTACGAGCCCGGAGCAAGCCGCTCGTCACGAGCCCGAGCACTGCAGGAGTGATCCGCGTGGACCGTGTCGCGCTGCGGGGCCTGAGGGCCCGCGGACACCACGGAGTCTTCCCCCAGGAACGCGAGGAGGGCCAGACCTTCGTCGTCGACCTCGTCCTCGGCCTGGACACCCGGCCCGCCGCCGCCACCGACGACCTCACCAGGACCGTGCACTACGGGATCGTGGCGGAGGAGGTCGCGGCCATCGTGCAGGGCGAGCCGGTGGACCTGATCGAGACCCTGGCCGCGCGGATCGCCGAGTCCTGCCTGCGCCACGAAGGCGTCGAGGAGGTCGAGGTGTGCGTGCACAAACCGCAGGCCCCGATCACCGTCCCCTTCGACGACGTGACCGTCACCATCACCCGGAGCCGAGTATGACTGCCTTCCCGAGCGAGGGTCCCAGCGATCCGACCGTCCAGCCGGTACCCGCCGCCGTGGTGGAACAGGTCGACGCCGCCGACACCACCCTCAGCAACCCCCACCTCGCCGTGCTCTCCCTCGGCAGCAACCTCGGCAACCGCCTGGAGACCCTCCAGGGCGCCGTCGACGCCCTGGAGGACACCCCGGGCGTACGCGTCAAGGCGGTCTCCGGGGTCTACGAGACCGAGCCCTGGGGCGTCGACCCGGACAGCCAGCCCGCCTACTTCAACGCCGTCGTCGTGCTGCGCACCACGCTGCCGCCGGACTCCCTCCTGGAGCGTGCCCAGGCCGTCGAGGAGGCCTTCGACCGGGTACGGCACGAGCGCTGGGCGGCCCGCACCATCGACGTCGACATCGTCACCTACGGCGAGGTCCGCTCCGAGGACCCGGCGCTGACCCTGCCCCACCCGCGCGCCCACGAGCGCGCCTTCGTCCTGGTGCCCTGGCTGGACGTGGAACCCGCGGCCCAGCTGCCCGGCCGCGGCGAGGTGGCCGCGCTCGCCGAGTCCGTCGGCCGCACCGGTGTGGTGCCGCGGCCGGACCTGGAACTCAGGCTGCCGGAATAGTCGTTAGGGTCGTGAGGACGGGCCGCGAGGCGGCGGCCCGACCGGCGAAGGGACGAAGTGGAACAGCTGCGCATCAGGACACTGGCCGGGGTCTTCCTCGCGGCCGGGCTCGTGAGCTGGGCGGGCGCCCGGCTCTGGGACTCCAAGGGCACCCTGCCGAAGGTGCCGCTCGCCGCCCCCATCGTGCTCGCGGTGATCGCGGTCGTCCTGCTCGCCACCGCCCTGTCCCTGCGCACCCGCCTCAGGGCCCAGCGCGAACGCCGCCCCGGTGCCAAGGGCGTCGACCCGATGATGGCCGCCCGCGCGGTCGTCTTCGGGCACGCCAGCGCCCTGGTGGCCGCCCTGGTCTCCGGCATGTACGGCGGCACCGGCGCCTACCTCCTCGAATTCCTCGACCTCCCCGACCGCCGCGACCAGGCCTTCTACGCCGGGGCCTCGGTGCTCACCGGGATCGCGGTGATAGCGGCCGCCTTCTTCCTGGAGCGCGTCTGCAGGCTCCCCGAGGACGAGAACGACGAGAACGGCACGGGCGCCACCCGCGCGACCTGAGCCACCGGGCGCCCCGGCCGCCCACCTCTCACCTTGCGTAGCCCCTGCGTAACTTAGGGCCCATGACCCTGCGCACCACCGCCACGGCACTCGGCGCCGCACTCCTCGCCGCGAGCACCGCCACCCTCGCCTCCCCCGCGGACGCCCTCGCCCGCCACTCCCCCGCGGTCGCGCCCGCCTCACCCGCGGCCGCCCCCGCCTCCTCCTCGGCCGCCCCCCTCGCCGCCGCGGCCGCCCCCGTCGCGCCCGGCGCCGGGGGTGCCGACCCGCTGCCGGGCCCCTGCCTCGACGGTCCCGCGACCGGGGCCGACATCCGGCCGGACGGCGCGGCCCCGGGCTGGTTCTACCGCTGCTCCGGGAAGACCCCGTACCGCAAGCCCTGCCCGGCCGGTCTGCACTGGAGCGGGCTGCTCGCCACCTGCGACCGCCCGGCCCGGGCCCGCTACGCCACCGACCTGGAGACGGAGCCGGTGCACTCGGTCGCCGCGGGGCCGCTGCGCGCCCACCTGACGGTCGAGGCCGAGGGCACCCCGATCGCCCACGCGCGGATCACCTTCACCACCCCCGAGGGCACCCCCCTGTGCACCGCCCGCACCACCGTCAACGGCGAGGCCGCCTGCACCCCGCGCACCCGGCTCCCGGGCGGCAGGCCCCTGTCGCGGAGCTTCACCGCCGCGTACGCGGGCAACGGCGCGGCGGAGGGGTCGACGGCCTGGGGTAAGGCGGAGAGCTGAGCCGAACGCCCCCGGCCCGGCAGCCGATCCGGCAGCGGACAGGGACCGGAGGCGGGCCGGGCGCCCTCGGCAGGACCCGGCCGAGCAGCCAGGCGGGCAACCTCGGCGAGCCCGGCGGACAGCCCGGCAGAACCGGTTCAGCGCGCCATGATCAGGCTCATCGCCTCGGCCCGGGTCGCCGGGTGGCGCAACTGGCCCCGGACCGCCGAGGTGAGGGTCTTCGCGCCCGGCTTGCGCACCCCGCGCATGGTCATGCACATGTGCTCGCACTCCACCACCACGATCACCCCGCGCGGCTCCAGTATGTGCATCAGCGAGTCGGCGATCTGCGTGGTCAGGCGCTCCTGGACCTGCGGGCGGCGCGCGTACACGTCCACCAGGCGGGCCAGCTTGGACAGTCCGGTGATCTTGCCGTCCGAGGACGGGATATAGCCGACGTGGGCGACCCCGACGAAGGGGACCAGATGGTGCTCGCAGGAGGACATCACCTCGATGTCCTTCACCAGGACCATCTCGTCGTGCCCCAGGTCGAACGTCGTCGTCAGGACGTCCTCGGGCTCCTGCCACAGCCCGGCGAAGATCTCGCGGTAGGCCCGGGCCACCCGTGCCGGGGTCTCCCGCAGGCCCTCGCGGTCCGGGTCCTCGCCGACCGCAATGAGCAGTTCCCGTACGGCGTTCTGCGCACGCTTCTCGTCGAAGGTGCCTATGTTTCCCTCGCCGTCCAGGGTCACCGGATCGGTCATCTGTGCCTCGTTCCTCGGGTGTGACAGGCGGACATAAACGAAATGCCGCGGCCCCCAGGCTAGAACCTGGGGGCCGCGGCATCCATTCCGGGCCTGTCCGGCACCGGGACGATCCGGGAGGTCAGGCCTCCGGACGGTCCTCCGGGGCGGGGGCGGCGTCGGGCTTGGTGAGCGGCGGCGGGGTGTCCGCCGGAGCGGCACCTGCCGGACCGGTCACCGCCGGGGTGCCGTTCGCGCCGTTCGTCAGGGACAGCTCCTTGGGGGAGAGCACCGGCGGACGGGTCGAGGGCGTACGGCGGGAGGAGCCGGTCCACGCCGGACGGGCGGGCCGCTTGACGATGGGGGCGAAGACCTCGGCGATCTCCTCCTTGCCCAGCGTCTCCTTCTCCAGGAGGGCGAGGACCAGGTTGTCGAGGACGTCGCGGTTCTCGACCAGGATCTCCCAGGCCTCGTTGTGCGCGTTCTCGATGAGCTTCTTGACCTCTTCGTCGACGAGCGCGGCGACCTCTTCCGAGTAGTCGCGCTGGTGCGCCATCTCCCGGCCCAGGAAGGGCTCGGTGTTGTCGCCGCCGAACTTGATCGCGCCGAGCCGCTCGGTCATGCCGTACTGCGTGACCATCGCGCGGGCCGTGGCGGTGGCCTTCTCGATGTCGTTGGCGGCGCCGGTGGTCGGATCGTGGAAGACGAGCTCCTCCGCGGCGCGGCCGCCCAGCATGTACGCGAGCTGGTCGAGCATCTCGTTGCGCGTGGTGGAGTACTTGTCCTCGTCGGGCAGGACCATGGTGTAGCCGAGCGCACGGCCTCGGGAGAGGATCGTGATCTTGTGCACCGGGTCGGAGTTGGGTGAGGCCGCCGCGACCAGGGCGTGACCGCCCTCGTGGTACGCGGTGATCTTCTTCTCCTTGTCCGACATGATCCGGGTCCGCTTCTGCGGTCCGGCCACCACGCGGTCGATCGCCTCGTCGAGCATGTGGTTGTCGATGAGCTTCTGGTTGCTGCGCGCGGTGAGCAGGGCGGCCTCGTTGAGGACGTTGCTCAGGTCGGCGCCGGTGAAGCCGGGGGTGCGGCGGGCGACGGCCGAGAGGTCGACGTCCTGGGCGACGGGCTTGCCCTTCTGGTGCACCTTGAGGATCTCCAGGCGGCCCTGCATGTCGGGGCGGTCGACCGCGATCTGCCGGTCGAAGCGGCCCGGGCGCAGCAGCGCCGGGTCGAGGATGTCCGGCCGGTTGGTGGCGGCGATCAGGATGACGCCGCCCTTCACGTCGAAGCCGTCCATCTCCACGAGGAGCTGGTTGAGCGTCTGCTCGCGCTCGTCGTGACCGCCGCCGAGGCCCGCGCCGCGGTGCCGTCCGACGGCGTCGATCTCGTCGACGAAGACGATGGCCGGGGCGTTCGCCTTGGCCTGCTCGAAGAGGTCGCGCACCCGGGAGGCGCCGACACCGACGAACATCTCGACGAAGTCGGAGCCGGAGATCGAGTAGAACGGCACGCCCGCCTCGCCCGCGACGGCGCGCGCGAGGAGCGTCTTGCCGGTTCCGGGCGGGCCGTACAGGAGCACGCCCTTGGGGATCTTGGCGCCGACGGCCTGGAACTTCGCCGGTTCCTGGAGGAACTCCTTGATCTCCTGGAGTTCCTCGACGGCCTCGTCGGAGCCCGCCACGTCGGAGAAGGTCGTCTTCGGGGTGTCCTTGGTGATGAGCTTCGCCTTGGACTTCCCGAAGTTCATGACCCGGGAGCCGCCGCCCTGCATCTGGTTCATCAGGAACAGGAAGACGACGACGATGAGGACGAAGGGGAGCAGCGAGAGCAGGATCCCGACGAAGGGGTTCTGCTTCGAGGGCGAGACGGTGTACCCGTCCGGGATCTGCTTGTCCTCGTACTTGGCCTGCAGGTCCTTGGCGAGTTCGACGCCCTGGTCGCCGATGTAGCTCGCCTGGATCTTGGAGCTGCCCTCGACCTTCTGGCCCTTTTTGAGCTCTACCTTGATGTTGTGTTCGTCACCGGTGGTCAGCTTGGCCGACTTCACCTGGTTGTCGTCGATTGCCTGGACGACCTGGCCGGTGTCCACCGTCTTGTGGCCGCCGGACGAACCGACGACCGTCATCAACACGACCACGGCGAGGACGGCCAGCACGATCCACATGACCGGCCCACGGAAGTATCGCTTCACGTCCATCCATACGGAGCGGTGCCGCCCCGTCCCTCCTGCCATAGTGAGTTTGGTAAAGAGTGTTCTTCGGACGGTACCCCAGCTTTGTCACCCGTTGCTGCGGGGACGGACACCTGAGCCGTCTTCGCAAGCTCCAACGGCGGGCGCCCCGCGAGGGTTCCCGCCCCCGTACCGGCCCCGGAGGCACGGCGGCTCCGAGTGGTACGGACGGGGGTCAGCCTCCGTAGACGTGCGGGGCGAGGGTGCCGACGAAGGGGAGGTTGCGGTACTTCTCCGCGTAGTCGAGGCCGTAGCCGACGACGAACTCGTTCGGGATGTCGAAGCCGACCCACTCGACGTCGATGGAGACCTTGGCGGCATCCGGCTTGCGCAGCAGGGTGCACACCTTGAGCGAGGCGGGCTCACGCGAACCCAGGTTGGAGATGAGCCAGGAGAGCGTGAGTCCGGAGTCGATGATGTCCTCGACGATCAGGACGTGCCTGCCCTTGATGTCGGTGTCGAGGTCCTTGAGGATCCGCACCACCCCGGAGGACTGGGTGCCCGCGCCGTACGAGGAGACCGCCATCCAGTCCATGGTCACCGGGGTCGACAGGGCGCGTGCCAGGTCCGCCATCACCATGACGGCGCCCTTGAGGACACCGACGAGGAGGAGGTCCTTGCCCGCGTACTCCTCGTCGACGGCGGCCGCCAGTTCGGCCAGTTTGGTGTCGATCTCTTCCTTGGTGATGAGTACCGATTTGAGGTCGGTGCCCATGTCTTTCGCGTCCACCCGCATCACTTTCGCCTCGTCCAGCGGCTGAGGGCCACCCGGTCCTCGATGGCCTGTTGTCAGCCTTGCCGGATGACCAGTCTGCCACCCTGCCGCTGCGCGCTGACTCTGCCCGGCAGGTTGATGGCGCCCTGGCCCCGCCAGCCGGTGATGAGGCGGTCGATCTCCTCGATGTGCCGGGCGAAGAGGGAGCCGGCCGGCGCGCCCGCCTCGATGGCCGCGCGGCGCAGCACCCGGCGGCGCACCGCGCAGGGCAGCGCCGAGAGTTTGGCGCACTCCAGGAGTCCGGCGTCGTCGCGGACGCTCTCCTCGGCGCGGCCCGCCCATTCGTCGAGGGCGTCGGCGTCGTCGCGGGAGAGCTGGGCGGTGCGGGCGAGGGCTTCGACGACTCCCTTGCCGAGCGCCTTCTCCAGGGCGGGCAGGCCCTCGTGGCGCAGCCGGGAGCGGGTGTAGGCCGGGTCGGCGTTGTGCGGGTCGTCCCAGACCGGCAGCGACTGGACGAGGCAGGCCTTGCGGGCGGTCTGCCGGTCGAGCCCGAGGAAGGGGCGGCGGTAGCGGCCGGGTGCGCCGGGGCCGCCGGAGACCGCGGCCATGCCGGACAGGGAGCGGATGCCGGAGCCGCGGGCGAGCCCGAGCAGGACGGTCTCGGCCTGGTCGTCGCGGGTGTGGCCGAGCAGGATGGCGGCGGCGCCGTGCCGTTCGCCGACGGCGTCGAGGGCGGCGTAGCGGGCGTCGCGGGCGGCGGCCTCGGGGCCGCCGGTGGCGCGGGTGCCGCCGCGGGGTTCGGTGCCGTGGGCGGCGCGGGTGGCGGCGCCGACGTCGACGGCGACGGATTCCACGGGGTCGAGGCCGAGGGTGCGCAGCCGCACGGCGACCTCGGCGGCGCGCAGGGCGGAGCCGTCCTGGAGGCCGTGGTCGATGGTGACGCCGCCGGCCCGGATGCCGAGCTTGGGGGCCTCGAAGGCGAGGGCGGAGGCGAGCGCCATGGAGTCGGCGCCCCCGGAGCAGGCGACCAGGACCAGTGGGGCGGGCGGTCCCGGCAGTCCGGCCGGGGTGCTCGCGCCGGGCGCCTGGGGGCTTGCCGCGGCGGACCGGCGGGGGCTCTGTTCGGTCTGGCGCGGGGCGTGTTCGGTGAGGATGTCGTGCAGGACGCGGCGGACCGCCAGGCGTATCGCTGCGACCGCGGGGTGGGGACCCATGTCCGGTTCCCTTCGTCAAGTTCGGGGCTTGCCTCGGGCTGCCGCCGGGCCGTCGGGGCGCCGGTTCGCCCGGCCGCCGCCGGCAAGCTCTTGTCACGCAGAGTGCCTAGATGGTGACAGAGCCCCGGGGTTGTCCGAGCATTGCACGCCAGGGCGGCCCCCACGCTCCCTCGGACGGGTGATTGCCCGGGCGCACTACTGCCGTCGGCGGGCCCCGCTCAGGACTCTGCCTTACGGTGCACCCTCGCGACCCAGTCCGCCGGTTTGGCGATCTCCGCCTTGGTGGGCAGCGTGTTGGGGGAGGTCCACACCCGGTTGAAGCCGTCCATGCCGACCTCCTTGACGACCGCGCGCACGAAGCGCTCGCCGTCGCGGTACTGGCGCAGCTTGGCGTCGAGGCCGAGGAGTTTGCGCAGCGCGGCGTCGAGGCGGGAGGCGCCCTTGGCGCGGCGCTGCTGGAACTTCTCGCGGATCTCGGCGACGGAGGGCACCACGGCGGGCCCGACGCCGTCCATCACGTAGTCGGCGTGGCCCTCGAGCAGGGACATCACCGCGGTGACCCGGGCGAGGATCTCCCGCTGGGCGGGGGTCTGCACGAGCTCCACCAGGGAGCGGCCCTCGCCCTCCTCGCCCTCGGGGCGGCCGCCGGACAGCGACTGGGCGGCCTCCCGGACGCGTTCGAGGACGGTCATCGGATCGACCTCGGTCTCGCTGAGAAACGACTGGATCTCGCCCTCCAGGTGGTCCCGGAGCCAGGGCACCGCGGAGAACTGGGTGCGGTGGGTCTCCTCGTGCAGGCAGACCCAGAGCCGGAAGTCGTGCGGGGCGACGTCGAGTTCGCGCTCCACGTGCACGATGTTCGGGGCCACGAGCAGCAGCCGCCCGCCGTTCTCCCCGGCGGGCAGGTGCCGGGAGGCGGGCGCGAAGGTCTCGTACTGGCCGAGGACGCGGGAGGCGAGGAAGCTCAGCAGCATGCCGAGTTCGACACCGGTGACCTTGCCGCCGACGGTGCCGAGGACGGCCTGGCCGGGGCCCGCGCCGCGGCGTTCCTGCATCTTGTCCAGGAGCGGGGAGAGGATCTGCCGGAATCCGGCGACGTTCGCCCGTACCCAGCCCGCTCTGTCGACCACCAGGACCGGGGTGTCGCGGATGTCCTCGCCGCCCATCCGGGTGTACTCCCGGACGTGCTCCTCGGAGGCCTTGGCGTGGCGGCGCAGCTCGGCGACGACAGCCCTGGCCTCGTCGCGGCTCACCTCCGGCCCCGGCCGCACCAGCCGGGTCGCGGTCGCCACCGCGAGATTCCAGTCGACCATCCCGGACGCACCACCGATGCTCGTCATGCGTCAACCGTACGTGGTCGGGGGCCCGGCCGGAGGGGGTTGGCACCCCCGGTCCGGCCTGCGGGGGCGGGCGGCGCCCCGGCCCCGGCCTAGGTGTATTGACTCGCAGGGTTGTTGACGCGGGTGATGGGTGGTTGGCCGCCGAGTGCGGTGTGGCAGCGGTGGTGGTTGTAGGTGTGGAGGAAGTCTGCCAGTGCTGCGGATCGCTCGTCGTTGGAGGTGTAGGGCCGCAGGTAGGCCCACTCCTCCAGCAGGGTGCGGTTGAAGCGTTCGACTTTGCCGTTGGTCTGGGGCCGGTAGGCGCGGGTGAGCTTGCGACTCGCGCCCAGGTCGGCCAGAGCCTGCTGCCAGACGAGGCTCTTGCGGTAGGACCAGGCATTGTCGGTCAGGACCCGCTCGATGCGGTCAATTCCCGATGCGGTGAAGAAGGCGGCGGCCCGGTGCAGGAAGCCGGCGCAGGTGGTGGCCTTCTCGTCGGGGTGGATTTCGCTGTAGGCGAGGCGGGAGTGGTCGTCGACGGCGGAGTGGATGTAGTCGAAGCCCATGCTGCTGCGGGTGGCCCGGCCGGCCTGGCGGCCCAGGGCTTTGTGGCCGCCGCCGTCGGGGATCCGGCCGAGTTTCTTGACGTCGACGTGGAGCAGTTCGCCGGGCCTGTCGCGTTCGTAGCGGCGGATGACCTGGCCGGTGGGGCGGTCCAGGAAGGCGAGGCGGTTCAGGCCGTGCCGGGTAAGGATGCGGTGCACGGTCGAGGGTGGCAGGCCCAGGACCGGTCCGATGCGGGCGGGGCCGAGCTTGCGGTCCTGCCGCAGGCGGCAGACGCGGGCTTCGGTGTGGGAAGCGGTGCGGTGGGGTGTCGTGTGCGGGCGGCTGGAACGGTCCAGGAGCCCGCTTTCGCCTTCGGACCGCCAGCGGCGGATCCACTTGTGGGCGGTGGGCCGGGAGATGCCCATCTCCGCGGCGACGTGCGCGACCGGGCGGCCCGCGCGGATACGAGTGATGAGCAGGCGCCTGCCGTGGACGGTCAGCCGGGCATTACGGTGGGACACGAAGGCCTCCGTGCGTTCGGTGAAGATTCGACACCTCCACCACACACGGGGGCCTTCGCCGTGATCAAGCCCCACCAGCGTTAACAACGCTCGTGATCAATACACCTAGGGCCTTTCGTTTGGATCGGGCTGGGCTCGCGGGGCCGGCACGCACATCTGCGGCGTTGTCGTCGGTTGTCCCCAAGCTCTCAACTGCGTTCGAGCAGGGGAGGCCCCAATCGCTCCGCGTCGACGCCCTCCTCCGCCTTGCAGCCGCACGCACCAGCCCCCGCTCCCTGATCCAGCCCGACCCAAACGAAAGGCCCTAGCGGCAGCCGCAGTCGGCGAGCGCCGAGGCCATCCGGTCCATGGCGGCCTGGGTCTCGCCGGGGGCGGTGGAGCCGGAGGTCATGAAGGCGAAGACGAGCAGCCGCCCCTCGCGGTCGACGACGCTGCCGGCGAGGGTGTTCACCCCGGTGAGGGTGCCGGTCTTGGCGCGGACCAGGCCGGTGCCCTGCCGCTGGCCCTCCTTGTCGTAGCGGTGGGCGAGGGTGCCGGTGAAGGCGGCGACCGGCAGTCCGGTCAGGACGGGGCGCAGTCCCGGCCGGTCCGGGTCGGCCGCCCGGGTGAGCAGGGCGGTGAGCAGCTTCGCGGAGAGCCGGTCGGCGCGGTCGAGTCCGCTGCCGTCGGCGAAGCGGGCGCCGCCGAGCGGGAGTTGCAGGGCGGCCAGCTCCGCGCGGACGGCCCTGCCCGCGCCCGCGAAGTCGGCGGGGCGATCGGCGGCGACGGCGACCTGGCGGGCGAGGGCCTCGGCGATGTCGTTGTCGCTGTGCGTCAGCATCCGCTCGACCAGGGCGGACAGCGGCGGCGAGGAGACCGAGGCGAGCGGTTCGCTCTTCTTCGGGGCGCGCTTCCCGGCGGGCTTGCCCCGGGTCTCGACGCCCTCGGCGCGCAGGAACCCGGCGAAGGCGCGGGCGGCGTCGGCGGCCGGGTCCTCGGCGCGCTCGGCGGTGCCGCCGGTGGAGTCGTCCAGGCGCCCCTGGTCGGCCATGAGGGCGGTGACGGGGGCGAGGTTCTCGTTGCGCCCGATGGGGTGCAGCCGTTCGCCGCGGAACAGCGAGGCGTCGTAGGCGAGTTCGGCCTTCCCGACGCCGCGGCGCCGGAGTTCCCTCGCGGTGGCGGCGGCCAGGGTGCGCAGCGAGGCGTTGCCCTCGGCGCGGGGGCGGGCGGTCAGGGTGGGGTCGCCGCCGCCGACGAGGGTGACCCGGGAGCCGGGGCCGAGGACGGTGCGGGTGCGCAGGCGGTGGTCGGGCCCGGCCGCGGAGAGCACCGCGGTGCCGGTGGCGATCTTGATGGTGGAGGCGGGGGTGAAGGCGGCGCCCGCGTCCTTGCCGTACAGCTCGCGGCCGCTGCCCGCGTCGGTCACCGAGACCGCGCGCCGCTCGCCGAGGGCGCGATCGGAGAGCAGGGGCTTCAGGACCTCGGCGAGCCGGCGGCCCGCGGGTGCGTCGGCGGCGTGTGCCGAGGCGCCGAGGGAGTCGAGGACGGGCGGGGCGCTGGGCGCGGAGTGCGGGCCTCCGGGGGCGGGCCGGCGGCCGTGATCTGCACCACCTGCGCCCTCCTCGGCGGCCGCACGCGCGCTCTCGGCCTTACGCTGACCCGTGGAGTCCCAGGGTCCGCCCGCCGCCACCAGGACGGCCGAGAGCACGAGACCGGCCACGGCCGCAGCCGCCGTGAACGGAAGGTGTCCCCGGCCGGACAGCGACGCGGCCCGCTGCTTCAGCGACGGCCACGGCCGCAGCCGAGGCTTCAGCTCTGGCACGAAGACCAGCCCCTTTCGCGATCACACACCTGCGTGAGGGACACTTAACCACCAGACGTATGTGTTGATCATGGAGGAGCCACCGGTGGAGTTCGACGTCGTCATCGAGATCCCGAAGGGTTCGCGCAACAAGTACGAGGTGGACCACGAGACCGGTCGGATCCGCCTGGACCGTCGCCTCTTCACCTCGACCAGCTACCCGGCCGACTACGGCTTCGTCGAGAACACCCTCGGCGAGGACGGCGACCCGCTGGACGCGCTCGTCATCCTGGAGGAGCCGACCTTCCCGGGCTGTCTCATCAAGTGCCGGGCCATCGGCATGTTCCGGATGACGGACGAGGCCGGCGGCGACGACAAGCTGCTGTGTGTGCCCGCCTCGGACCCGCGGGTGGAGCATCTGCGCGACATCCACCACGTCTCCGAGTTCGACCGCCTGGAGATCCAGCACTTCTTCGAGGTCTACAAGGACCTGGAGCCCGGCAAGTCCGTCGAGGGCGCCGACTGGGTGGGCCGGACCGAGGCGGAGACGGAGATCGACCGTTCGTACAAGCGCTTCCAGGAAAGCGGGGGTCACTGACCCCCAGCAGCTTGCCGAACGGGCCGCGCCTTCCTTCCGGAAGAGCGCGGCCCTTCGTTTTCCCCCGGGGCCGAAGGCCCACACCCCGGATTCCGCTTCGGAGCCCGTGAGCGCCGTCACGACTGCGCGCGGGGCGAAGCGGGGTACGCATACTGGTCGTACGCGGCGCGGCGGTTGCGGCACGCGGCGTACGGGACCGAGCAGCCGCGAGCGAGGACAGGAGCAGGAAGTCGGTGAGCGAGCCGGAGCCGGAAGACCGCAAACCGCAGTCGGACGAGGCGCACAGCGCCTTCACCCAGCCGACCGGTGTGGTGTCCAGTCAGGCGGCACCCGAGGAGGACTCCCAGACCACCTCGGAGTTCGCGCTGCCGCGGGGCTTCGCCACCCGGGCGGTGGCCGAGCAGGAGGGCTCCGCCTTCCGGCCGCCGCCCTCGTACAGCGCCCGGGACGCGCCGCCGGCCTTCACTCCGCCGGGTGGTGTCCCGGTCATCAGGGTGACGAAGGACGAGCCCTGGCAGGACCGGATGCGCACCATACTGCGGATGCCGGTCGCCGAGCGGCCCGTGGTGGAGGTGCTGCAGAAGCACGACGAGGAGACCGGTCCGGCCGTCCCGCGCGTGCTCGACCTGACGCTGCGTATCGGGGAGTTGCTGCTCGCGGGCGGTGAGGGTGCCGAGGACGTGGAGGCCGCGATGTTCGCGGTCTGCCGCTCCTACGGCCTCGACCGGGTCGAGCCGAACGTCACCTTCACGCTGCTCTCCATCTCGTACCAGCCCTCGCTGGTGGACGACCCGGTGACCTCCTCGCGCACGGTGCGCCGCCGGGCCACCGACTACACCCGGCTGGCCGCCGTCTTCCATCTGGTGCGCGATCTCAGCGACGGCGACATCGAGGTCTCCCTGGAGGAGGCCTACCGGCGGCTCGCGGAGATCCGCCGCAACCGGCACCCCTACCCGGGCTGGGCGCTGACCGCGGCGAGCGGGCTGCTCGCGGGCTCCGCCTCGGTCCTGGTCGGCGGTAACGTCCTGGTCTTCGTCGCGGCCTTCCTCGGCGCCATGCTCGGCGACCGGCTGGCCTGGCTGTGCGCGGGGCGCGGGCTGCCGGAGTTCTACCAGTTCACGGTGGCCGCGATGCCGCCCGCCGCGATCGGCATCACGCTGACCCTGCTCGACGCGGATGTGCGCGCCTCCGCGGTGATCACCGGTGGGCTCTTCGCGCTGCTGCCGGGGCGGGCGCTGGTCGCGGGCGTGCAGGACGGCCTGACCGGCTACTACATCACCGCCTCCGCGCGGCTCCTGGAGGTCCTGTACTTCTTCGTGGCGATCGTGATCGGGGTGCTGACCGCGCTCTACTTCGGGGTCCGGATGGGCGCCGACCTCAATCCGGACGCGCAGCTGCAGACCGTGGAGCGGCCGGTCTGGCAGATCCTCGCCTCGATGTCGCTCGCGCTGGCCTTCGCGGTGCTGCTCCAGCAGGAGCGCTCCACGGTCCTGGTGGTGACCCTGAACGGCGGCATCGCCTGGGTGGTCTACGGGGCGATGCACTTCGCGGGCGAGATCTCGCCGGTCGCCTCCACGGCGGTGGCGGCGGGCCTGGTCGGCCTGTTCGGACAGCTCTTCTCGCGGTACCGCTTCGCCTCCGCGCTGCCGTACGTCACCGCGGCGATCGGGCCGCTGCTGCCCGGTTCGGCGACGTACTTCGGTCTGCTCGGTGTCGCCCAGAACGATCTGAACGAAGGGCTGCTCTCGCTGAGCAAGGCGGCCGCGCTCTCCATGGCGATCGCGATCGGGGTGAACCTCGGTTCGGAGATCTCCCGGCTGTTCATCCGCACCCCGGGCGCCGCGAGCCGCCGCGCGGCGAAGCGGACCCGCGGCTTCTGACGCCCGGGCGGGCGGCGGCTCAGCGCTTGGCGTGCCGGCCGCGGCCCGCCGACGGCGGCGTACCCGGCGCACCCGGCGTCTCGGCGGAGGCGGCGGCCGTGCCCTCCCCCGCGGCGGCGCCCTCCTTCTTCGCCTTGGAGCGGCCGCGCAGGTACTCGATGACGATCGGGATCACCGAGAGCAGCACGATGAGGATGAGGATCGGCTCGATGTTCTTCTCGACGAACTCGTGCTTGCCGAGCCAGGCCCCGAGCAGGGTGACCCCGGAGCCCCAGAGCACCCCGCCGAGGATGTTGTACGTGAGGAAGGCGCGGTACCGCATGCCGCTGACGCCCGCGATGATCGGCGTGAAGGTGCGCACGATGGGCACGAAGCGGGCCAGCACCAGGGACTTGGCGCCGTGCTTCTCGAAGAACTCGTGGGCCTTGGCGACGTTCTCCTGTTTGAACAGCCGGGAGTCCGGCCGCTTGAAGAGCGCGGGGCCGACCTTCTTGCCGAAGAGGTAGCCCGCCTGGTCGCCGAGGACCGCGGCGAGGCTGATCAGCAGGCAGGCCAGCCAGAGGTTGACGTCCAGCTTGTCGGTGGTGATCAGCAGGCCGGTGGTGAAGAGCAGCGAGTCGCCGGGCAGGAAGAAGCCGATGAGCAGGCCCGACTCCGCGAAGACGATGACGAGCAGGCCGATCAGACCGAACTTGTCCAGCAGGAAGTCCGGGTCCAGCCAGCTGGGACCGAGCGCGAGCGTCGTCACGGGTGAGTGCTCCTGGGGGTGAGTGGGCCGGTCGGCTTCCGGGCCGCCGCACCAAAGTTATCAACGCCGGGTGACCGCCCCGGGTTCCCCGCCGCCCCCGGGCACCCATCGTGAGCCGACCGGTACCGGGCGGCCGGTACCGGTCGGCCTCGGCCCCGCGGTTCCTAGACGTGCCGCACGGCGTTGGCGAGGATCGCCTCCCGCTGGTAGGCGGCGAGCCCCTCGCGCGCCTGGTCGATGGTGCGGGTGAAGCGCTCGTCGTTCACATACATCTCGCCCAGGCAGGTGTGGATCTCGTAGGAGCAGGTGTAGTGGTTGCGGCTGATCCACTGCCGGTGGTCCTCGGCCGCGTCCATCGCCGCCTCGGAGCCGGGCTCCTCGCCCGCGTCCATCAGCGCCAGGAACCGCCGGGTCAGCTCGTCCGCCTCGCGCCGGATCCGCTCCCAGTCCTCCTTGGTGTACGAGGCGCTGCGGCGCCGGGACTCCTCGTAGGCCTCGGTGTCGCCCCAGCGCTCCGCCACCTCCTCGGCGTACTCCTCGGGGTCGAAGTCACCGAAGACCTCGAACTTCTCCTCGGGGGTGAGGTTGATGCCCATGCTGCGTGCCTCCATGGCGTTCTCGACCGCGGCGGCCATCTTCCGGAGCCTGTCGATGCGTTCGGTCAGCAGCCGGTGCTGGCGGCGCAGATGCGCCCGCGGGTCGGTGCCGGGATCGTCGAGCAGTGCCGCGATCTGGTCGAGGGGGAAGCCGAGTTCCCGGTAGAACAGGATCTGCTGGAGCCGGTCGAGGTCGGGGTCGGTATAGCGCCGGTGGCCGCTCGCGCTGCGGCGGCTGGGCACGAGCAGCCCGATCTCGTCGTAGTGGTGCAGCGTGCGCACCGTGACCGAGGCGAATCCGGCGACCTGCCCCACCGAGTAGTCCATGCCCGTGTCCCTCCTCTCGTCCGTACTCTTCCCGCTTCCCTCTCTGCGGTGTTCGGTACGCGCCCCAGGCTGCTGCCTCACGTCGCGTGAGGTGCAAGCCCGGTTTACCGTGACGGCACACCGTCACCGCCTGTGCCCGCGAGGAGACCCACCGTGCCGCTGCATCGAGGCGCCCGCGGTTCCGGGAGCCGCCACCGGACCGTGAACCCCTTCCTCGGCGAGGCCAACCCGGTGGGCGGCATGACCGGCGCCCCGCCCACGCACCGGCTCCCGGACGGGCCGCTGCCGCCGGGCACCGCCTACCAGCTGGTCCACGACGAGCTGATGCTCGACGGCAACGCCCGGCTCAACCTCGCCACCTTCGTCACCACCTGGATGGAGCCGCAGGCCGGGGTGCTGATGACCGAGTGCCTCGACAAGAACATGATCGACAAGGACGAGTACCCGCGCACCGCCGAACTGGAGCGCCGCTGCGTCGCCATGCTCGCCGAGCTCTGGCACGCCCCCGACCCGGAGGCCGCGGTGGGCTGCTCCACCACCGGCTCCAGCGAGGCCTGCATGCTCGCCGGGATGGCCCTCAAGCGGCGCTGGGCGGCGCGCAACGCGGACCGCTACCCCGCGAAGGACGCCCGGCCGAACCTGGTGATGGGGATCAACGTCCAGGTCTGCTGGGACAAGTTCTGCACCTTCTGGGAGGTGGAGGTCCGCCAGGTCCCGATGGAGGGCGAGCGCTACCACCTGGACCCGGCCGCCGCCGCGGCCCTCTGCGACGAGAACACCATCGGCGTGGTCGCCGTCCTCGGCTCCACCTTCGACGGCTCCTACGAACCGGTCGCCGAGCTGTGCGCGGAACTCGACGCCTTCCAGGAGCGCACCGGACTCGACATCCCGGTCCACGTCGACGGGGCCTCCGGCGCGATGGTGGCGCCCTTCCTCGACCCGGACCTGGTCTGGGACTTCCGGCTGCCGCGGGTCTCCTCCATCAACACCTCCGGTCACAAGTACGGACTCGTCTACCCGGGGGTGGGCTGGGCGCTGTGGCGCTCGGCCGCCGAACTCCCCGAGGAGCTGGTCTTCCGGGTGAACTACCTCGGCGGCGAGATGCCGACCTTCGCGCTGAACTTCTCCCGGCCGGGCGCGCAGGTGGTCGCGCAGTACTACACCTTCCTCAGGCTCGGCCGGGAGGGCTACCGGTGCGTACAGCAGGCCGGCCGGGACATCGCCAAGGGGCTGGCCGCGCGGATCGGCGAGCTGCCCGACTTCCGGTTGCTGACCCGCGGCGACGAGCTGCCGGTCTTCGCCTTCACCACCGCCGAGGAGGTCACCGCCTTCGATGTCTTCGACGTTTCCCGGCGGCTGCGGGAGGGCGGCTGGCTGGTCCCCGCGTACACCTTCCCCGCCCACCGCGAGGACCTGTCCGTGCTGCGGGTGGTCTGCCGCAACGGCTTCTCCGAGGACCTCGCCGCGCTCTTCCTGGACGACCTGGAACGCCTGCTGCCCGAACTGCGCAGCCAGCAGGGGCCGTCGACCACGGACCGGGAGGCGGCGACGGGGTTCCACCACTGAGGAGCCGGGCTCCCCGGCGCGGAGACCGTCGCCGCCCTCCGCCCTACCTGCCGAGCGCCGCGAACTTCCGTACCGCGAGCGGGAAGAAGACCGCGACCAGCGCCAACGGCCAGGCCACGGCGAGGAGTTCGGCGTGCTGGGCGGCCCAGGAGGTGCCGGTCGCCGCCTCGTTGCCGAAGAGTTCGCGCACCGCCGTGGCCGTCGCCGACATCGGGTTCCACTCCACGCCCGCGCCCAGCCAGCCGGGCATGGCCTCGGGGGTCGCGAAGGCGTTGGAGAGGAAGCCGACGGGCCAGACCAGGATCTGCACCGCCTGCACCATCTCCGGGCGGCCCGCGACCAGCGCCAGGTGGATGCCGATCCACAGCATCGCGAAGCGCAGCAGGAGCAGCAGCCCGAAGGCGCCGAGGGCACCGGCCGCGGAGCCCTCCCAGCGCCAGCCGATCGCGAGCCCGGCGAGGATCATCACGACCAGCGAGACGGCGGACTGGAGCATGTCCGCGGCCGCCCGGCCCACCAGGACCGCGCCGCCCGCCATCGGCATCGAGCGGAAGCGGTCGATGACGCCCTTGTTGAGGTCCTGGGTGATCGAGAGCATCGTCGCCTCCAGGCCGAAGGCCATGGTCAGCGCGAGCATCCCCGGCACCAGGAAGTCGACGTAGGCGCCCTCGACGCCGCGCCCGCCGCCGATGAGGTAGCCGAACATCAGCAGCAGCATCACCGGGAAGACCAGGTTCACCGCGAGCTGCCCGGGCTGCCGCGCCCAGTGGGCGAGTTCGCGCTGGGTCATGGTCCAGGAATCGCTCAGTGCCCAGACGATCATGCCGCCACCTCCTCGGTCGTGCCCTTCCCGGTCCGGTCGGCGCTCGGTGCCGGGTCGCCGTCCCCGGTCAGATGCAGGAAGACCTCGTCGAGGGTGGGCCTGCGCACCGCCAGGTCCTCCGCCTCGATGCCCGCCGCCCTGAGCGCCCGCACCGTCTCGGCGAGCGCCGCCATCCGGTCCGCGACCGGCGCGCTGACCAGCCGCCGGTCCTCGTCCACCACCGCGCCGGGCAGCAGCGCCCGCACCTCGTCGAGCCGGTCCGCCGCGCGCAGGACGACGTCGAGGCGGTCGCCGCCGAGCCGGGACTTCAGCTCGTCCGCGGTGCCGTCGGCGACGACCCGGCCCCGGTCGACCACCGAGATGCGGTCGGCGAGCTGATCGGCCTCCTCCAGGTACTGCGTGGTCAGCAGCACCGTGGTGCCCTGCCCGACCAGGGAGCGCACCGCCGACCAGACCTCGGTGCGCCCGCGCGGATCGAGCCCGGTGGTCGGCTCGTCCAGGAAGAGCACCCGGGGCTCGGTCAGCAGCGAGGCGGCGAGGTCGAGGCGCCGCCGCATCCCGCCGCTGTACCGCGACACCGCCTTGCGCCCGGTGTCCGCCAGGCCGAACCGTACGAGCAGCTCCTCCGCCCGGCTGCGCGCCCCCCGCGCGCCCAGGTGGTACAGCCGCCCGAACATCTCCAGGTTCTGCCGCCCGGACAACTCCTCGTCCAGCGCCGCGTGCTGGCCGAGCAGCCCGATCCTGCGGCGCACCTCGTCCGGGCTCCGCCGCACGTCCACGCCCGCCACCTCGACCCGGCCCGCGTCCGGCCGCAGCAGCGTCGACAGCACCCGCACCAGGGTGGTCTTGCCCGCGCCGTTGGGCCCGAGCACGCCGTGCACGGTGCCCCGGGCGACCCGCAGATCGAGCCCGTCCAGCGCCTTCTTCTCCCCGTACCGCTTGTGCACCCCCTCGACGAGGATCGCCTCGCCGCCGGTGTCCCTGCCGCTCCCGCTCACCGTCTTCTCCTCGCCGCCGCCGACCGCCCGCGACTACTAGTCAAACTTGAAGAGTGCCCGAAGGTACTCCCCGCTTCCGCAGGGGTCAAACCTGATGGATCTCCCCGCCGACCTGCTCCCGGGGGCCCGTGCCCTCAGCCGCCCCGCGTCCTCAGCGGATGTCGCCCGGGTGCGGGGTCCCCGTCGCGTACGGGTTCTCCTCGCCCTCGCCGAGGATCCCGCGGAAGGGCTCGCCCTCACCGGCGAAGGTGTACGCGCCGTTCTCGATCCGGTCGATCAGGCCCCGGGTCCACTCGGCGCCCGCGTCCGCGGAGTGGATCCAGTAGTTCATGATCTCGCCGATATGGCCGATCTGCTCGGGCCCGTCCTCCGGTACGTAGTGCTCGGTCACCGCCCCGCGCCACTCCTCGATCCCGGCGATGCGCTCCTTCAGCAGGGCCACCGCCTCCCCCCGCTCCAGGTCCACCAGGAAGCCGATCCCGGCCGAGAGCACGTCCATGCGCTGGTCGTGGGCGGTGAGCGCGGACCGCAGCAGCGCGAAGAACTCCGCCTCGCCCTCCGCCGTCACCTCGTACTCGGTACGGGGCGGACCGCCCGCCGTGGAGGGCGCGGTCTCGTGCGCGTGCAGCAGGCCCTGCTTCGCCATCTGCTTGAGCGCGTGGTAGATCGAGCCGGGCTTCGCGTGAGACCACTCGTGGGCGCCCCAGAACTCCAGGTCGTTGCGGACCTGGTAGCCGTGGGCGCGCCCGTGCTGGCGGACCGCGCCGAGCACGAGCAGGCGGATCGCTGACATGGGCCCAAGATTAGGCGGTGCCCGCCGGGCGCCCGCGGGCCGCTCAGCCCCCGGCCGCCTCGCCGCCGTCCTCGCCGCCGCCTCCGCTCTCCAGGGCGACCAGCTCGAACGCCGTCTTCCCGTCCAGCGACTCGCGCAGGATGTCCGCGTGGCCCGCGTGCCGGGCGCTCTCCTCGATCAGGTGCAGCAGCAGCCAGCGCATCGAGACCCGGCCCTCCTCGGGGAACCAGGGCGCCCGGGGCAGCGGAAAGGTGTCGTCGAGGCTGGGCACCGCGCGGATGAACTCCTCGGTCTCCTTCGCCACCTGCTCCCAGCGGTCCAGCATCTGCGGCAGGCTCTCGCCGTCCACCAAGCGGTGGGTGTCCGGCCAGGTCGAGGCGTCGCGCTGCTGCTCGTTCTCGCGCTGCTGCGCCCGCCGCAGCCAGTCCAGCTCGACCTCCGCGCCATGCTTGACCAGGCCCGCGAGGGACAGCTCGCTCACACTCGGCCGGCTCGTGGCCTGCTCCTCGGCCAGGCCGAGGACCGTGCGCCGGATGCCCGCGCGCTGCGACTGGAGAAAGCTGAGCAGCGCGCCGCGCTCGTCGCCGGGGCTCTCCGCGAATACGTGGGTGACCATGGTGTCCCGCCTTCCGGGTGCCGGCGGGGGCCCGCGCCCCCGCCTCCTGACACCCCCGACGCTAGGGACCCTTGCGGTCAGCTTCTGTCCGCGAGCCGGAGCGCGCCGCGCGGCTCTTCGGCGAAGGGCCCCGTCAGACCGGGAAGTGCGAGCGCTTGTGCTGCACCGAGATCCACTTGTGGGTGGTGAAGGCCTCCAGCATCGAGTCGCCGTCGAGCCGCCCGAGGCCCGAGCTCTTCTCCCCGCCGAAGGGGACGATCGGCTCGTCGTGCACCGTGCCGTCGTTGATGTGGATCATCCCGGTGTGCACCCGCCGCGCCAGCCGCACCCCGCGCTCCACATCCCCGGTGTGCACCGCCCCGCTGAGCCCGTACGGGGCGGCGTTGGCCAGCGCGACCGCCTCGTCCTCGCCGTCGAAGGGGAGGATCAGCGCCACGGGGCCGAAGATCTCCTGCCCGCGCACCGGCGAGTCGGCGGGCAGCCCGGTGAGCACCGTGGGGTGGACCAGATTGCCCTCGGCGGCGCCGTGCAGCAGCGCCTTGGCCCCGGAGGCGAGCGCCGCCTCGATGAGCGCCGACACCGCCTCCGCCTGCGAGGAGTTGATGAGCGGGCCGATGTGGGTGCCGGGCTCCGCGGGGTCCCCGACCACGAGCCCGCGCACCTTGGCGACGAACTTCTCGGTGAACTCCGCCTCCAGGGTCCGGTCCACGAATATCCGGTTGACGGCCATACAGACCTGGCCCTGGTGCACGAAGCGGCTGAAGACGGCCGCGTCGACCGCGTAGTCGAGGTCCGCGTCGTCGAGGACGATCAGGGCGCTGTTGCCGCCGAGTTCGAGGATGGCGCGCTTGAAGCGGGAGGAGCAGACGGTGGCCACATGCCGGCCGACCCGCTCGGAGCCGCTGAAGGAGATGACCTTGGGCACCGGGTGCTCGATCAGGGCGTCGCCGATCTCCGCGATGTCGGTGACGACGACGTTGAGCAGTCCGTCCGGCAGGCCCGCCTCCTGGAAGAGCCGGGCGATGAGGGTGCCGCCGCAGACCGGGGTGTTCTGGTGCGGCTTGAGGACCACCGCGTTGCCGAGGGCGAGCGCCGGGGCGACCGACTTCAGGGTGAGGAAGAAGGGGAAGTTGAAGGGGCTGATGACGCCGACGACGCCGACCGGCTCCCGGTAGACCCGGTTCTCCTTGCCGTCCACGGGCGAGGGCAGGATCCGCCCCTCGGGCCGCAGCGCCAGCTGGATCGCCTCGCGCAGGAACTCCCCGGCGAGGTGCAGCTCGAAGCCGGCCTTGCGCCGGGTGCCGCCGAGTTCGGCGACGATCGCCTCGGTGATCTCCTGCTCGCGCTCCTCGATGATCCGCAGGGCGCGTTCGAGGACCCGCCGCCTGGCGTACGGGCTGGTCGCGGCCCACTCGCGCTGCGCGCGCTCCGCCGCCCGGTAGGCCTGGTCGACCTCCTCGGCGGTGGCCACCGTGATCGAGGCGAGCTTCTCCCCGCTGTAGGGATTGAAGTCGATGATGTCCCAGGAACCGCTGCCGGGCTTCCATTCACCGTCTATGTACTGGTGCGCGAGTTCGGCGAAGAAGGACATGCGATCCCCTACCCAAGGAGCGTGAGCACTGTGCCTGATGTCACGTCATCGTACGTCTGTTTCACAGGAGTTGACGGAGACCGTTCAGCAGGTCCCGGGTCCCGGCGGGGTCCGGCGCCTCCTCCTGGAGCTGCCGCATGACCCGCCGGTACTGGCCGACCTCCTCCGGCTTGTCCACATAGAGGGCGCTGGTGAGCTGCTCCAGGTAGACGATGTCGGAGAGGTCCGACTCCGGGAAGCTGAGCATGGTGAAGGAGCCGCTCTCGCCCGCGTGCCCGCCCTGGCTGAAGGGCACCACCTGAAGGCGCACATCCGGCCGCTCGGACACCTCGACCAGATGGTCGAGCTGCCCCCGCATCACCTCGCGGCTGCCGTACGGTCTGCGCAGCGCCGCCTCGTCGAGCACCACGTGCAGCCGCGGGGCCCGCTCGGAGACCAGGAGCTTCTGGCGCTCCATGCGCAGGGCGACCCGGCGGTCGATCTCGGCGGGGCTCGCGCCCTTCATGCCGTGCGCGACGACCGCGTGCGCGTAGGCCTCGGTCTGCAGCAGTCCGTGCACGAACTGCACCTCGTACACGCCGATCAGCGAGGCGGCGGCCTCAAGCCCGACATACGTCTGGAACCAGCCGGGCAGCACATCGGAGTAGCTGTGCCACCAGCCCGCGACATTGGCCTCCCGGGCGAGGGAGAGCAGGGAACCGCGCTCCGCGTCGTCGGTCACCCCGTACAGCGTCAGCAGATCCTCGACGTCCCTGGCCTTGAAGCTCACGCGCCCCAACTCCATGCGGCTGATCTTGGATTCGGAGGCGCGGATCGAGTATCCGGCGGCCTCCCGGGTGATGCCGTGCGCCTCCCGCAGACGCCTGAGTTGTGAGCCCAGCAGAATGCGCCGCACGACAGAGCCTCCTCCGGAGCCCACGGCCTGGGGATAGCCCCATGACTCCCCTGCGGTCACGTCGTCAACCCCTCACCAATGTGTTCAGCAGTCCCGCAGTCTGCCATTAAAACGCTCCCCCCCGTACTCGGGCGGTTACAGAAACAGAGAGTTTGCTTAAGTGCCACACAGAAGGTTCGCAGAATAAATCGGCGAGAACAGGGCCACGTACGCCATATCCGGCGCGTGCACGTGCATCTGCCCTTGCATCTGCCCTGTCCTTTGGGAAGCATGGTCCGCGCACACCGCAGCACGGCACCGCAGCGCTACGGAACGGGGAGTGCCACGCATGGGGACGAAAGCACTGACCATGCTCGAACCCTTACGGCAGGGACCACCGCCGACCGACGCGGCGCTCGCGTCGGCCTCGGCGTCCT
Source organism: Streptomyces sp. SCSIO ZS0520 (assembly GCF_025643355.1). Lineage (NCBI taxonomy): Bacteria > Bacillati > Actinomycetota > Actinomycetes > Kitasatosporales > Streptomycetaceae > Streptomyces > Streptomyces sp. SCSIO ZS0520. The sequence goes on from NZ_CP092644.1 coordinate 3,322,177, forward strand.
GCACCTTGCCCGCCCGCTACGAAGCGGTGCGCGAGGCGAGGCAGTTCACCAAGTCCACGCTGTCCCGCTGGGACCTCGACCGGCACGAGGAGGACATCACCCTCGTCACCTCGGAACTCGTCACCAACGCCCTGCGGCACGCGGTACCGGACGGCACACCCGAGAGCGACTGCGGGGTACGGCTGCACCTGGAGCGGCACCGCGCCCGACTGGTGTGCGCCGTGGGGGACTTGAGCGCCCACGGCCCCGTCGCCCGCGCGGTGGACGACTTCGCCGCCGAGTCCGGCCGGGGGCTGTTCCTCGTCGACTCGTTCAGCGAGAGCTGGGGCTGGCATCCCGCTCCGGAACCCGAGCGGGGGAAAGTCGTCTGGGCCCTCTTCGCCCTGTGAATCCACCGGATCCGCCCCGGGGTTCCGCGATTGCACCCCCTTGTGCGCCCTTCGTGCGCTGTTCGCGCATTCCTCGCGGCAGTTCCCGCACAAATCCCGCGACGGGCTGACGGGGCAATGACATGACTACCGGGAGAACCGTTTCAGTTACGGGTGGTGAGGTGGTCGAATTCGCCGTCCTTCACGCCCAGGATCATGGCCTCTATTTCCGCGCGGGTATAAACGAGCGCGGGCCCGTCCGGAAACCGTGAGTTGCGCACCGCCACCGCTCCGCCCTCCAGTCTCGCGAACTCCACGCAGGAGCCCTGCGAGTTGCTGTGCCGGCTCTTCTGCCAGACCACCCCGTCGAGCTCCGTGGCCGCCATGCCGTTGAACACGTCGTGCACTGGTCGCTCCCGGTGGTGCAGTGGCCGATGTCGCCTGTTTGGATGCAGCGGTCAACTGTCCGGATCATAGCTGCCCTCCCGTGCAAATGCATGGGCATATGCACGTGCACGCGGGGTGTTCCCGCGATTACAGCTCCGGTACCTGCGAAAACCTCCTGCCCGGCGAAGGGAACCGCGCCTTCCGCCCGGCAGCACACACGCCTCCCCGCTCCGGATCGTCCGTTTCGGGGCCCGTATGCACAGAGCCCGTATGCACAGAGAAGACATGCGCACAGAGAAGAGACGCACGCGGCGCCCCGCATGTTCCAGTGCCCGCGCGATTGTCCACTTTGCAGACATGGCGGGCATGGGTTCACGCCACGGAAAGGATCATTCGATGCGGCCCGGTACGGACTGTCCGGTCCGTCCGGGCTGTCCGAGCTGTCCGGGCGCGGGGAGCCGGGCAGGGGCGGGGGCAGAACAGCGGCGGAGACCGCGCGGGGTGGCGGGGTAGGCGGCAGCAGAGCGGCGGAGGTGGGCGCCGCCCGGGCGCGGAACGGCGGCGAGCCGCCGGGCCCTGAGGCCCAACGGCCCGCCGCCGCAGGAGAGTTGGCCAGCCCCCGGATGCCGCTGAACCGGCCCGAGCTGCCGAACTCGCGGAGCCGCCGGAGCTACCGGAACTTTCGAACCGGAGCCACCGGAGCTGCCGGCCGGAACCAGCGGACGTACGCCCCGGATCAGGAGGCGGGCACGGACGGGCTCGGCAGCCCGGTGGGCAGCCCGCCGCCCTCGGTCCGCTGGAAGGTCTCGGTGCCGGAGCCCTCCCAGGAGACGACGAGCTTCTTCTCGTCCACGGACTTCACATGGCCCTCGGAACGGTCGTCGTCGCCGGGCTTCTGGCACTTGAGCCGGATCATCTGCATCCCGGACTCCTCCCCCGCGGTGCCGCTGCACACGGAACCGCCGGTGGCGAAGAGCCCGGCCTGCTTGCCGGTGATCACCAGCGCCACGGCGTCGCCGCCCTTGCTGGAGAGCCAACTGCCGGTCAGGCCCTTGCCGTCGCCGGCACCCGCCTCGTCGCCCTCCTCGCCGGGCGCCTCGGACTGCTCGTCCGCGGGCGCGCTCGCCGAAGGGCTCTGCTTCTCCTTGTCCTTGGAGTCGTCCCCGTCCGAACTGTCGCTGCTGCAGCCGGTCAGTACGAGCGCGGCGGCCACCGGCACCGCGGCCGCGGCGATCCGTATGCGCTTGAGGACAGAGATCACGGGACTCCCCCAGACAGCTCGATCGGACGGGGACTCGTCCGACCTCGTTCGAGTGCGACGCCGCCCGCTTCTTGTTGAACGGCGTTCGACAGGACAGACCGGCAAGCTACCAGGAGGACTTGCGCACTCCGGGCAGGTATCCGGCGTGCGCTTGCTCACGCAGCTTCACCCGCGACAGGCCGAAGTCGCGCACATACCCGCGAGGACGCCCGTCGACGCTGTCGCGGTTGCGGACCCGGGTGGCGCTGGCATCGCGCGGCTGCGCCCGCAACTCCCGCTGCGCGGCGAGCCGTTCGGCCTCGGGGGTGGCGGGCCTGCGGATGATCTCCTTCAACTCCGCGCGGCGCGCGGCATGGCGGGCGACGATCTCGCGCCGCCGCTCGTTCTTCGCGATCTTGCTCTTCTTCGCCATCAGACCCGCACCCCCCGGGCGCGGATCCGCGCGACGGCCGCCTCGACGCCGATCGTGTCGACGGTCTTGATCGCCTTGGCGCTCAGCCGCAGCCGGACATGGCGGCCCTCACTGGGCAGCCAGTACCGCTTGCGCTGGATGTTCGGGTCGAAGCGGCGGCTGGTGCGCCGGTGCGAGTGCGAGATGCGGTTGCCGAAGCCGGGCTCGGCTCCGGTCAGCATGCAGTGCGCGGACACAGCGGGGACTCCTCTCGTACGGCCCCGGAACGGACCCGCGGGCCGGGCACGGGACGCCCGGACGCGAAGGCCCAGTTCCGAGGTGTTGAAAACGGGATTCATTTTCGTATACTAGCCCCATGGCACGCAACGACCTCCGCCCGGTCATCAAGCTCCGGTCCACGGCGGGCACCGGCTTCACCTACGTGACCCGCAAGAACCGCCGCAACAACCCCGACCGCCTGGTCCTGCGGAAGTTCGACCCCGTGGCCGGCCGCCACGTGGACTTCCGCGAGGAGCGCTGACGGCGACCTCAGGACCGCCGGAACTGCCGGGACCACCAGGTCCGGCGGTCCGGTGGGGCCGCACCAGGCGGCCGGAGCGACAGCAGGCGGTCGGCAACAGGCAGCAAGATCGCCGGGTCGGCCGCCGGAACACCCGGCAGCAGCGACGACAGGCCGTGCGCACAACGGGGTGCGCACAGCGCCCGCAGCCGTGAACAGCAAGCAGTGAGCAGTACGCAGTGAGCAGCAAGAAACGGAGGGCTACGAGATGAAGCCCGGAATCCACCCCGCGTACGGACCGGTCGTCTTCCGCGACCGCGCCGCGAACCACGCCTTCCTCACCCGGTCCACCGCCACCAGCGCGAAGACCGTCGAGTGGGAGGACGGCAACACCTACCCCGTCGTCGATGTCGAGATCTCGAACGTGAGCCACCCCTTCTACACGGGTACGGCACGCGTCCTCGACACCGCCGGACGCGTCGAGCGCTTCGAGCGCCGCTACGGCCGAGTCGAGCGCGGCTGATGAACAGCACGGGCCATCCGCCGGTCGTCGTGGTCGGCGGACTGCACGACGCGGCCCGCAGGGCGGCCGTGGAGCGGCTGCTCGCGACCGTCCCGGGCAGCGTCGTGCTCCACCACGACCTGGCCGGGGCGGCGGAACGCGGCACCGTGGCACGCACCGTCCGCGACGCGAACGGTCTCCTCTCCCAGGGCGAGACCCCGCTGCTCAACGACTGCGCCTGCTGCGCCCTGCGCGAGGACCTCGTCCCCGAACTGCGCACCCTGGGCGCCGGGACCCGCCTCGCCATCGTCGAACTCTGGGACTCCGTCGAGCCCAAGGCGATGGCCGAGGTCATCGCCGCCCACGAACTGCGCATCACCTCGGTGATCACCGCCGTCGACCCGGCCCTCGTCCTGCCGAGCCTCGGCAACGGCGACGACCTCGCCGAGGCCGGGCTCGCCGCCGCGGCCACCGACCAGCGCACCATTGCCGACACCTTCGCCCGGCAGCTGGAGTACGCCCCCGTCCTCGCCCTCCTGGACTCCCCCGAGGCCGACGACGAGGACCGCGCCCTGCTGGCCCAGCTCCACCCGACCGCCCACCAAGTCGCCATCGAGGACGGTGACTTGGCGGCCGCGGCCTTCCACGGCTTCGATGTGGACGCGGCAGCCGCGGCCCAGCACCCGGCCTGCGCCCTGCTCCCCGCCGAGGCCGAGGAGAGCGGCGTGAGCACCGTCGTCTGGCGCCAGTACCGCCCCTTCCACCCGCAGCGGCTGTACGCGGCCCTGGAGGACCTGACCTGCGCGGCGGCCCGCAGCCGCGGCCGGTTCTGGCTCGCCGACCGGCCCGACACCCTGCTGCACTGGGACGCCGCGGGCGGTGCCCTGTGCGTGGAGGGCGCGGGCCCCTGGCTGGCCTCGCTGCCGGACGCCGCCTGGGAGATGGTCCCGCCCGTCCGCCGGGCCGCCGCCGCCCTCGACTGGCACCCCGAGCACGGCGACCGCTGCCAGCACCTGGTCTTCACCTCGCCCGGACTCGACCGCGACGGCCTGCTGCGGGTGCTCGACTCCTGCCTGCTGACCGACGCCGAGTACGCCGCCGGGCCCGAGTCCTGGCAGTGCCTCGGCTCCGACTTCGACACCCTCCTGGAGATCTGACCCATGCCCCGCAGGCCCGCCGACCGCCGCGCCGTCAAGCCCCGCCCCAACCCGCTGGACCAAGCGGGCATCACGTACATCGACTACAAGGACACCGACCTGCTGCGGAAGTTCCTCAGCGACCGAGGCAAGATCCGATCCCGACGGGTCACCCGCATCTCCGCCCAGCAGCAGCGGCAGATGGCCCGCGCCATCAAGAACGCCCGGGAGATGGCCCTGCTGCCGTACTCCAGCTCGCGCTGAGCGAGTGAGCCGAAAGCCGTCACCGGCTAGCCCTGTGTGAGGTCATCGGCTCCCTTCCGTGGTCTGTCTCAACTCCCTCCTCCGAGGGGGGAGTTCCTCTGGCTGCGGCGGTACGCGTGGGTTTCGCGGGGTTCGGGCTCCGCGAGCGTGCCTGCCGCGGGTACGGCAGCCCGGACTGGCTCTGGCGACGTGGGGCGTTGCGGACCGGTCCGGGTTGCCGGCGTCTCTGGCGTCCGGGTTTGTCGACACCTCCGTCGCCGTGCCCCCGCTCTCCTTCGCCTCCTTTCCTCTCCTCGGGCTCTTCGCCTCTGGCGCATCGCCTCCGACCTCTCACCTCCACGCCCTCACCTCCGACCCCTCACCTCGCTCCGCCGTCGACGCTGAGGACGGCGCCGGTCACGAAGGAGGCACGGTCGCTGAGCAGCCAGGCGGCGGCCTCCGCGATCTCGGCGGGGTCGGCGGCCCTGCGCAGTGGGGTGCGCGCGATCAGGTGCTCGGTGAGGCCGGGTGACCGTGCCTCCCAGGACCGGATCATCTCGGTGGCCGTATGGCCCGGCGCGACGGCGTTGACGCGTATCCCCTCCGGGCCGTAGGTGACGGCGGCCGACTCGGTGAGGCTGTTGACGGCCCTCTTCATCGCGCCGTACGCGGGGAGTTCGGGGTTGGCGTGCAGGCTGCCGACCGAGGAGTTGTTGACGATCGCGCCGGTCCCGGCGGTGGACCGTATCGCGGCGACCTCGGCGGCCATCGCCAGCCAGACGGCCTTGAGGTTGACGGCGTAGACCTGGTCGAACTCGGCCTCCGGCAGCTGGTCCATGGGGCCGGGCCGCTGGAGGGTCGCCGCGTTGTTGAAGGCGAGGTCGAGCCGTCCGTACCGGTCCACCGCGTGGTCCACGGCGGCGCGCACCTGCTCCGGCTCGGCCAGATCGCACACCGTGAACTCCGCGGTACCGCCCGCCGCTCGTATCTCCCCGGTCACGGCCGCGAGTTCTTCCCGGGTCCGGGCCGCGAGCAGGACCCGGGCTCCCTCCCGGGCGAAGAGGCGGGCCGCCGCCGCCCCGATGCCGCGCCCGGCCCCGCTGACGAAGGCGACCTTGCCGGAGAGCAGCCCAGGGCCGCCCTCGGCGGTGACCGGCACGGGCGCGGCTCCGGAGACATCGACATCGTTGGACGCATTCTTCGTACTTGAGTGGTCAATAGCGCCATTGGCGTGCTTCACGGTGTTCATGGCGTACAGCTTGCGTCGATCGCCGAGGTCTATCCAGGGACTGTCAGTCCCTGGATAGACCTGGGACGGCCGCACACACTGAAGGCGTGGACAGACAAGAACTGGCGGCCTTCCTGCGCAGCCGTCGTGAGCGGATCAGCCCCACCGAGGTGGGCCTGCCCGCCGGGACGCGCCGCCGTACACCCGGGCTGCGCCGCGAGGAGGCCGCGCAGCTGGCCTTCATCTCCACGGAGTACTACACGCGCCTGGAGCAGGCCCGCGCCCCGCGACCGTCACGCGAGGTGCTCACCGGGCTCAGCCGCGCCCTGCGATTGAGCCCCGCCGAGCGCGACCATCTGCACCATCTCGCGGGCGCCCCGCCGGGCCCGCCGCCCGGACCCCCGCGCGAGGTCCGCCAGAGCCTCCTCGACCTGCTGCGACGCCTGCCGGGATCCGCTGCCTTCGTCACCTCGGCGACCCTGGAGGTGCTGGCCTGGAACGACCTCGCGGCGGCGCTCATGGAGGACTTCTCCGCGGTCCCGCCCCGGGAGCGCAACCTCGCCCGCCGGGCCTTCCTCGGCCCGCACCCCGAGGGCAGGACGCTGTACGGGGTGTCCGACCGGGCGGCGTTCGCCCGCCACGCGGCCCGGCGCCTGCGCGCCACCGCGGCCCGCTACCCGGACGACCCTCAGATGGCGGCCCTCATCACCGAACTCCGCTCCGGCAGCGAGGAGTTCGCCCGCCTCTGGGACGAGAAGGAGGTCTCCGCCGAGCCCACCCTGCGCAAGACCTTCCAGCATCCGCAGGTCGGCCCGGTCACGGTCAACTGCGACGCACTGGACATCACCGACCACGACCAGCAACTGGTCATCTACACCGCCGACCCCGGTTCCCCTTCCGAGGAGGCACTCCGCCTGCTCTCCGTCATCGGCACTCAGGAGATGGATGTACACCACTGAATCCGCCGGGCGGGCCCGGTCCGCGCGGCAAGCGCAGCACACACCCCGCGGCGGCCACCCGCCCCCACGGCGGCCCGGCTCAGCGGCCCGGCCGCCCCCGCTCGATCCGCTCCCGCCCTGGCCCCAGTGCCGCCCGGTCCGCGGCCTCCGCGCCCTCCTCCCAGCCCGCGAGGTCGTTCACGCCGCGTACCCGCGTACTGACCGTCTGCGGGAACAGTTCGTCCGTACGGCCCTGGACGGCGACCTCACGGGCGGCGAGGACCGGCAGGAACTCGCCGCTCTCGGAGGCGACTTGTTCGCTGACGGCGGTGAGCCGGTCGCCGATGCGGTGGGCGTAGGAGGCGAGGAAGGACTGGCGGAAGGACTTGGTGCGCTTGCGGCCGCCCTTGCGCTGGGCGGCCTCGGCGCGGGTCATCGCGGTGGTGGCCTGGACGAGCAGCGAGGTGTGGAGCAGTTCCACGGCCTCCAGGTCGGACTCGAAGCCGACGACGGTGGAGAAGCCGTAGCCGCTGTTCCACACGGCGCGGCAGCGGTTGGCCCGCGCCACCGCGTCGAGCAGCACCGCCTTCGCCGTCTCGTACGGGGCGTCCACGCCGATCCGGCAGGCGGACGGGACGTCCTTCGCGGGGCGGCGGGCGGCGAGCACCGCCTCGTCCACGCCCTGCCGGGCCATCAGCTCCTGCGCCTTGGCGCTGAGCGCCTCGGCCTCCTCGGGGTACGGGGTGGCCTCGGCCTTGGCGAGCAGGGCGCGTATCCGGGCGAGCATCTTCGGCTCCCCGGCCACCGGCGGCGGCAGCTTCTCGCCGGGGGCGGGGCCGACGGGTTCGATACGGGGCAGGGTCCCGAGGAAGCGGTACAGCTCCAGTGCCGCGGTGGCGGCCGAGAAGCGGTCCGGGGCGGGCGAGAACCCTGCCGAGGCGGCCTCGGCCTGCAGCTCGGCCAGCTGCTCCGGCCAGCGGTGCGGCAGCCCCTCGTACCCCGAGGTCTCCTCGCGCGCCAGCCGGTCGAGGAGCACCAGATGCACCCCGTCCAGGTCCCGGCGCACCAGTCGGGCGAGGTCGGCGGGCTGCCAGCCGCCGCGCCAGGTCTGGGTGAGGAACTCCCGTCCCCGCCGGTCGAGTTCGGGGTCCGCCGAGGGGTCGGCGGCGAGGAGGGAGGCACCGGTGTCGAGGGCGTCCTCGGAGTCGTTGCCCAGCGCGGCCTCGAAGGCACGGGTGACGGTGGCGTACGGGTTCACACCACCGATCGTCTCAGGCGGGCCGGGCCGGCCGGTCCGATCCGTGTGTGGGCCGAAGCAGCCGGTCGGGCTCAGGTCAGTGGGCCGAAGGGTGGGGGCGCGCCCCTGCCGTCGAACTCCAGGTTCTCCCGCCAGTCCAGGACCGGGAATGGGGACGGGGAGGGGGTCGAGGCTGGAGAGGGAGACGAGGTTGAGGACGGAGACGAGGCTGGGGAGGGGGACGGGGTTGCGGACGCGGCGTCGGATAGGGGTACGGACATGGCTGGCCCCCGGGTCGTCGTGCGGGCGCGCCGCCTCGACCGGCACGCCTCGCGCAGACCTCACGGCGGCCGGTCACGGGGTACGCGGCCCTGGTGAAGCCCACAGCAGATCAAGCCTGGGGGCGTACTGCCTAGCTGTATTGATCACGAGCGTTGTTAACGCTGGTGGGGCTTGATCACGGCGAAGGCCCCCGTGTGTGGTGGAGGTGTCGAATCTTCACCGAACGCACGGAGGTCTTCGTGTCCCACCGTAATGCCCGGCTGACCGTTCATGGCAGGCAGCTGCTCGTCGAACGTGTCGCGTCCGGCCGCCCGGTCGCTCATGTCGCTGCCGAGATGGGCATCTCGCGGGCGACCGCTCATAAATGGCTCCGGCGGTGGCGAGCCGAGGGCGAGCCGGGCCTGGCCGACCGCTCCAGCAAGCCCTTGACAACACCGCACCGCACTCCGGCCGCGATGGAGGGCCGCGTCTGTGACCTGCGCAGGTCCCGCAAGCTGGGACCCGCACGGATCGGTCCGGTCCTCGGCCTGCCCGCCTCGACCGTCCACCGGATACTGACCCGCCACCGGCTGAACCGTCTCGCCTGGATGGACCGGCCCACCGGCACGGTGATCCGCCGCTACGAACGCGAACGTCCCGGCGAGCTCGTCCACGTCGACGTCAAGAAACTGGGCCGGATCCCCGGCGGCGGCCACAAAGTGCACGGCCGCGAAGCCGGCCGGCCGATCCGCGGCATGGGCTTCGACTACCTCCACTCCGCAGTCGACGATCACTCCCGACTCGCCTACACCGAAGCCCATGGTGACGAGAAGGTCGCGACCTGCGCGGCCTTCCTGACCCGGGCCGCCGCATTCTTCGCCGACCACGGCATCACCCGCATCGAACGCGTGCTGACGGACAACGCCTGGGCCTACCGCAAGGGCCTGGCCTGGAAACGGGCCCTGGCCGACCTCGGCGCGAGCGGCAAACTCACCCGCGCCTACCGGCCCCAGACCAACGGCAAAGTCGAACGCTTCAACCGCACCCTCGCCGACGAATGGGCCTACCAATGGCCCTACACCTCCAACGACGAACGCACAGCAGCCCTGGCAGACTTCCTCCACACCTACAACCACCACCGCTGCCACACCGCACTCGGCGGCCAACCACCGATCAGCCGCGTCAACAACCCTGCGAGTCAATACACCTAGCGACCGGGTTCCAAGGCTTGGGCTGCGGATTATGCGCGGGCGACAACGGGGCGGGGCGGGGCAGGCGGTCGCCGTCCTCAGCTATGGACCGCCGCCCCCGACGGGAGATCGCCGTCCTCCGCGAGGAATCGCCGTCCTCGGGCTCAGGACCTTGGATCCGTGGAGGTCACGGGAGGGGCGGCGGCGGTAGGGCTCACGGAAGGAGCGGAGCCCATGGGGCCCGCGGAAGGGACGGGGGCCGTGGATACGGATTCCGCGGCGGTGGGAGCCCGGTCGAGTTCGGCGAGGATCCGCGCGTACCAGGCGTCGTCCTTCTCGGGCCACTGCCAGGGCAGGAGTTCGGCCACCATGGCGATCTCCTCGGCGGTGACGGCCACCGGCCGCTTCCGGAGACAGGCCACGAGGCTGTCGACGGCCAGCCGCCATTCACCGGCGAAATGCAACGAACGGCAGTTCTCCAGATCCTGCGCCGGGAGTCGGTCCGCGAGCTGTTCGAGGAGCTGCTTGCTCATGGCGATGAAGGCCAGTTCACGGCGCTTGACCTGCTCGTAGAAGGCGCGTTCCTCAGCGGTGGGGGCACGGAGCACGGCGAGCGGTGTGTAGCCCTTGAAGACGACGATCGAGCCGCCCTCTTCGGTCTCGCGCAGGCTCTCGGCAGGGTCGCTGGTGAGCCAGCCCAGCCACCTGCGCCGGTGCCCGGGATCGGGGAGGGGATCGGAAGCGGGATCAGGATCGGGATCAGGATCGGCGAGGGGTGCGGCCCCGGTCCCGGGACCGGGCTCGGCGTCGGGCTGTCCGGAGGTCTCCCCGGGCTCCTTCTCCTCCACACCGTGCTGTTCACTCCGCTGTTCAGACATGGACCGATGGTGAGGCGGCGGGCAGGGGACCCGCAACGGACTTATCACCGGCCCGGGACCAGGTCTCGGACGGCGACGGGGATGCCGCGGCCATCGGGGCCGCCGGTGTCTCCGAGGTCACCGGCGTCTCGGAGGGGCCTCACTGTCACCGCAGATCGAGCCGCATCAGCACCCGGGGGTGCCCCGCGAGCACCGAGTCGGTGTCGGCGGCGTGGGTGAACCCGGCGCGGGCGAAGTTCTTCCGGAGTCCGGCATAGGCCATGGTGAGGTCGACCCGGGCGTCGCCGTTGTCGAGGGGGTACGCCTCCACCACTGGGGCGCCTTGGGCGCGGGCGAAGTCGACCGCACCGGCGATCAGGGCGTGGGTGATCCCCTGCTTGCGGTGGCCGGGGCGGACGCGCACGCACCACAGCGACCAGACCGGCAGCTCGTCCACGTGCGGGATCTTCCGGCTGCGCGCGAAGGAGGTCTCCGCGCGCGGCGCCACCGCGGCCCAGCCGACCGGCTCGTCCCCGTCGTAGGCGAGCACGCCCGGCGGCGGTTCCGCGCGGCACAGTTCGGCGACGTACTCGCCGCGGGCCGGTCCGCGGAGCTCGTTGTTGAGCTTCGAGGGGATCCGGTAGCTGAGGCACCAGCAGACGTTGGCGCCGGGCGACTTCGGGCCGAGGACGGCACGTACGTCCTCGAATTCCGCAGCCGGGCGAACCTCGATGGCCATGGCACCACAGTGGCACGGCGCGGACGGCGCCGCCGCTCGGCTCCGGCGGCCCGGGGCGGGTGCACGCCGGAGCAGGGGCGCGGCACCGGACCCCGCCCCCTCGGACCGCCGGAGCAGGCACGGTACGGTGCCGCCCTCCCGGGCACTGACCGGCACCGGGCCACCACCGTCTCCAACCCCGACCATCCGACCCCGACCATCCGAAGCCCCACGCGGAAAATCAGCAACCGGTCCGGCCCCGAATCGCACGCGCCCGCCATCAGCCCCACCAGGCAAACAACCCATGTCGCATAAACCAGTCCGTGTCGTACGCCCCTTGTCAGACCCTCCTGTCACCATCGAACCCATGACCGAACGCTGGGCGCTCGCACCGGCCGAGGGCGGCGCCGTCGAGCTGGCGCCCCTCGGCCCGGACGGGCTGCCCGCCGGGCCGGTGCGCGAGGAGCCGGAGCTGGCCGCGGCGGTGCGCTCCCGGCCGGAGGTCGCCCGCTGGGTCTGGCGGTCGACGGCCGAGATCTATCCGCGGCTGCTCGACGCCGGGGTCCGGGTCGAGCGGTGCTACGACATAGAGGCCGCCGAGACCCTGCTCCTCGGCCACGAGGGCCGGCTCGGCGAGCCCCGGTCCGCGGCCGCCGCCCTGGCCCGGCTGCGCCGGGCACCCGTACCGCCGGATCCGCCGCAGCGGTCGGCCGAACCGGGTTCGCAGTCCTCGCTGTTCGAGCCGGGGCCGGTGCACGTACCGCTCGGTGCGCTCCTGGAGGTCTACGCCGAGCAGCAGCGGCGGCACGAGGCGGCCGAGCACCCCGAGCGGATGCGCCTGCTGACCGCGGCCGAGTCGGCGGGCATGCTGGTCGCCGCCGAGATGAACCGGTCCGGACTGCCGTGGAGTGCCGAGGTGCACCGCACGGTGCTGCGGGAACTGCTCGGCGAGCGGTACGCGGGCTGGGGCGCCCGGGGCGGCGGCACCGTGGAACCGCGCAAACTCGCCGAACTGGCCGAGGAGATCTCCCGCGCCTTCGGCCGCCGGGTGCGCCCCGACCTGCCCGCGGACGTCCTGAAGGCCTTCGCCCAGGCGGGGATCAAGGTGGCCTCGACCCGCCGCTGGGAGATCGCCTCCGTCGACCACCCGGCGGTGGAACCGCTGCTCGCCTACAAGAAGCTGTACCGGATCTGGGTCGCGCACGGCTGGTCCTGGCTCCAGGACTGGGTACGCGAGGGCCGCTTCCGCCCGGAGTACGTGCCCGGCGGCACCGTGACCGGGCGCTGGGTGACCCACGGCGGCGGGGCGCTGCAGATCCCGAAGGTCATCCGGCGGGCAGTGGTCGCCGACCCGGGCTGGCGTCTGGTGGTCGCCGACGCCGACCAGATGGAGCCCCGGGTGCTCGCCGCGATCTCCCGCGACCCGGGCCTGATGGAGGTCGCGGGGCGTCCCGGCGACCTCTACCAGGCGGTCTCCGACCGGGCGTTCTCCGGCGACCGCGAGAAGGCGAAACTCGCCGTGCTCGGCGCGGTCTACGGCCAGACCTCCGGCGACGGCCTGAAGAACCTGGCCCAGCTGCGCCGCCGCTTCCCCCGAGCCGTCGCCTACGTCGACGAGGCGGCGAAGGCGGGCGAGGAGGGCCGCCTGGTCCGCACCTGGCTCGGCCGCACCTGCCCGCCCGTGGCCGGCGCCGGCGAACAGGAGGAGGCGGGCATCCCGCAGGACCCCGGCACGGCGGCGGAGGCAGGCGAGGGCGCCGAACCCGACGCCGCCGAGGGCGAGTTCGTGCCCGGGTACGCCTCCACCAACTCGCGCGCCCGCGGCCGTTTCGCCCGCAACTTCGTCGTCCAGGGCAGCGCCGCCGAATGGGCCCTGCTCCTCCTCGCCGCCCTGCGCCGCACCTGCGCCGGGCTCCGCGCCGAACTCGTCTTCTTCCAGCACGACGAGGTCATCGTCCACTGCCCCGCCGAGGAGGCCGAGACCGTCCAGCGGGCGATCACCGAGGCAGCCGACCTCGCGGGCCGCCTGGCCTTCGGCGAGACACCCGTACGGTTCACCTTCACGACGGCGGTGGTGGAGTGCTACGCGGACGCGAAGTGAGAGTGAGGTGGAGGCGGGGCTGTTCGAGTGGGCCGAGTGGCCTTCTTAGCTTCGGCCGGGGGGCAACTGCCGGGGCCAACTCCCCTCACGCCAAGTTCGGGTGGCTCAGAGGAGCGCCAATTCCCGTTCCGCTGGGCGTCGGTGACTCAGCCGAGCGTCAACTCCCGTACGGCCGCCTCCCGGTATCCGGCCGAGGGCGGCTCCACCTGGACCGTGCAGGCCCGCCCTCCTCGACGCCGGTCAGCCGCACCATCACCAAGCGGCGCTCGCCTGCCTTCAGCGGCCCGGACAACTCGCGTGCCATCTCCCCGGAGTTGAACAACTCAAGGCGCTAGCCGAGACGTTCCGCCTCGTAAGCGCCCCCGGCCCGCACGACGAGCGGCGCGTCCAAGGCCTTGCAGTCGGGATACCGTCCACCCCCGAATCACCAAGGGGCAGAACACTCTCCCCACTCCGGTTGTCGTACTGAAGCCTGAACTCGTATCTCCCGTACGGGAGTTGGCAAGCCGAGTCGACCGTGACCCACAGCCCGTCGTGGTACCGCGCAGTCTCCCCGCCAGACAGCGGCCTCGACTCCTCCTCTCGGCCCTCTTGTACCTGCCCCACCGGCTCAGGCACCCGGCGTCCGTCGGCCGCTTCCGCTGCCTCTCGCGCTTCGGGGGCCGTGGTCATGACGATCACGTCAGGAGGGACCGGGGCGGGGGCCTGGGCGCTGCTTCTCAGAGAGAGTGAGTAGAGGCAGAGGAAGCGGCGGCAGAGCAGGGACGCCCTCTACGGTGCCCCCCGACAAACCGAGGAGTCGAGAGAGCGATGTCTGTACGTCCCGTTGCGACGACTGATCTGGTGGACGAGTACGGAACCCGGCTGGAGGTCCCCGAGGTGCGGTTCCGGCAGTTGGGCGGGCGCCGGTCCTTCGCCGGGCCGGTGCGCACGGTCGCCTGCCACGAGGACAACGGGCTGCTGCGGGAGCTGCTGCGCACTCCGGGCGAGGGCGCGGGGCTCGTCGTCGACGGGCGGGGCTCGCTGCGCAGCGCCCTCATCGGAGACGTCATCGCCGGGTCGGCGGTCGCGAGCGGCTGGGCCGGGGTGGTGGTGTACGGCGCGGTGCGCGACAGTGCCGCGCCGGGCGGGCTCGACCTCGGCGTCATGGCGCTCGGGACCATCCCGCGCGAGAGCAGCAAGGCGGGCGAGGGCAGCGTCGGCACCCCGGTGGCCTTCGGCGGGGTGACGTTCCGCCCGGGCCGGATCCTGCGCGCGGACGACGACGGGATCGTGCTCCTGCCGGCTGGCTGATCCCCTCCCCCTCCGCCCGGAAAAGCGCTGCTCGGCGCAGGTGCCGCTCCGTTCCCCGCGGGGCGGCACCGCCATGTCGGACGGCCCGCGTACCGGCCCCCGGACGGAGCCCGATCTCCGCCACCACCTTGCGAGATATGGTAAGCCTTACCTAAGTTGACTTCGGCGGTGCGGACGCGGAAAGCGGCCGGAACCGCCGTACCGATGATCCCAACCGACGTGAGGAGCACGGGAGATGGGCGCGTTGACCGCAGTACGGGAAGACCGCTTCCAGTGCCGTCGGCCCGCCCGGCTGTACGTGACCAGGGTGCGGCGCACCGAGCAGCTGACCCCGCGCATGGTGCGCGTCACCTTCGGGTCCGAGGATCTGTCGGCCTTCCTGAGCAACGGCACCGACCAGCACGTGGCGCTCTACTTCTACGAGCCCTGGGTGGACCTGCCCCGGCCCTTCACCACCGAGGCCGCACGCGAGCTGCTGCCCGTCGCCCGGCCCCGGCTGCGCCGCTACACCATCCGCGCCGACCGGCCCGAACTCGGCGAAGTCGACATGGACTTCGTCCTGCACGGCGGCGACCAGCTCGCCTCGGGCTGGGCCGCGCGCGCGAAACCCGGGGACGAGAGCATCTGGTACGGGCCGAGCCCCGCCAACCCCCTCGACCCCGAGACCCCCTGGTGGCTGCTGTTCGGCGACGAGACCGCGCTGCCCGCCCTCGCGGCGAGCCTGGAACAGCTCCCGCCCGGCAGCAGGGCCCGCGTCTTCGTCGAAGTCGCCGACGCAGAAGAGCAGTTGCCGCTCTACACCGGCTCCGGCACCGAGATCACCTGGCTGCACCGCAACGGCCGCCCGGCGGGCAGCCTGCTGCACAAGGCGGTGTCCGCGCTCTCCCTGCCGCCCGGCCCCGGCCGCGTCTGGGGCGCCGCCGAACGCGGCGTGACCGGCGCCCTGCGCGAGCACTTCGTCCGCGGCCACGGCATCCCCCGGGACCGCACCCGGCTCACCCCGTACTGGACCGCCGGGCACAGCCAGGACGGCTAGGGCCCTTCTTTCGGATCAGGTCTTTCGGATCCGGCTGGGCTCGCGTACCGCCGGGCGGGATCCGGGCCCGGGAACGGGAGCGGGCCCGGGGACGTAGCCTGTCCCCGAGCCCTGAGATGCCGCCCACGTGGCACGCCGGCACGCTTGAGAGCGCGGATCAGTCATCATGTCGTCGTGTTCTGCCTTTGAACTACCGTGCACCGGACGCCGGTTGACGGGTACCACCCGCCGACCGACGTGAAAGAGAGCTGCACGGGCCGGACTTGAACCGGCATCCGACGACCAGGTCCGGCCCGGTCGATCCGGCGATCGGCGGCGAATGCTGAGCCTGGAGCAAGAGTCTGAGATTCATCGCGGTCCGCCTCTGCCGGACTTGGGCCACCGCGGCAGGTGTGCCGCGGGGAGGATTCGAACCTCCAGTGACAACCGCGTGTGTCACGACAAGCTTCAGTTTCAGCTTGCGCTCCTCGCGCACCCCCACCGCGTAGCAACGGCAGGGGAGTTGATGACGCTACCCGAACAGGTAGCCGAAGACGACCTCACCCACCCGCTCGTCGGTGACCTCCGCGCCGTTCGCCTCCTCGCGGGCGAACTTCACCGCCTGCTGCAACTTCTCGACGCGGTCCAGGAGTTCGTTGACCCGGCGGGCGGGCAGCGCCCCGGAGAACTTCACCGTGGTCCAGTACCCGACGGGCACGTCCTCGTAGTACACCTCGACCTGCGCCGGGTGCTTCTCGGTGGCCTCGGCCTTCACATGGTTGCGCGGCACCTTCTTGGTCCGCACCGTGCGCACCGGCTCGGTCTTCCAGGCGTCCGTCGACGGGTCCTGCACCCAGGACTCGGAGGCGTCCAGCACCGGCAGCTTGCGTACGAAGGTGTTGATGTCGGTGAGCTGCTTCTCCAGGAAGAGCAGGTACGAGACGGGCACCTGGCTGAGCAGGGTGCGCCCCTCGACCGTGACATCGGCACGCGCCGAGCAGTTGGCCCAGTCCTTCGTGGCGGTCACGTCGAACAGCCTGCTCAACGTGCTCGCCGTGTCCCGCAGCACGTCCTCGGCCTTCACCTGCACCCGCGTCGACTCGGGCGGCAACTGCTCGCCCTCCTCGTCCTTCGGCTGGTACGTACGGGAGATACCGGCGAGCAAGGCGGGCTTCTGCAGCCCGTGGTGAGCCGCCGTCAGGTCCTGATGCGACTTGGACTTGACGCCCTTCTCCACTGCGATGATCTGGTTGAGTTTCGCCACGCCGGAAACGTAGCAGGGTCAACTGCCGGTGTTCGAAGGGTTATTCGGGCCGGCCCACCGTCCGTGCACCGCTGGACCCGCCGGCGCTTCGGAGCTGCGCCTCCACGAAGCTCTGCGAGAGCCGGCGGGTGCCGATGGTGACTCCACCGCGCGGGCGCCCGCCGGAGAGGGAGGCGGCGCCCAGGCAGAAGTGCACCCACATGTTGAACTGGATCTCCTTGGCCACCCTCAACCGGCTGTAGAGCAGATCCGCGACGCGATCGCCCGCGCGTGACCATGTCTCGACCGAGAATTCCAGCGCCTCGTCGAGGGCCTGTGCCGAGAAGGCGATCTGCCCGGCCTCCAGGTGTCCGTGCAGGGTGCCCAGCCGGATCGAGGAGCTGTCGCGGTGCAGCACGCGGACCGGCCCGTCCCAGGGGCCCGGCATCTGCACCCGGTACTCGTCGCCCGGAGACGCGGGCGCACCCTTCTCGCCGCGCGTCTTGTGGAAGACGGCCACGGACGAGGGCGCCGGGCCGTTCAGGTCGGCCGCGACGGCCCCGACCAGCTCCTGCGGACTCATCGCCGCGCCTTCGACGCGTACCCGGAAACGGCGGTGGAAGACCGGGCCCGCCCCCTCATGCAGCGGCTTCGTGAGGTCGTCGACGTGCTCCGGCGGGAGGGGCGGCGGCAGATCGCCGAGGTCTCCCTCCGCTTCGGTGCGATGCAGCGCCGTCACGCGCCACAGGTACTGCCAGGACACGAGCACCACGCCCAGGGGGAAACGCAGCAGCGTGCCCAGCCGCCGTCGCGACGGCGGCTTGCGCGGCAGGCGCCCGCTGCGCGGCGCTCCCGAGGTGTCGCATTGTGTATACATCATTCCATTTGTCAGTATGAGGGATGCTCTCGGCAGAGAGCGACCGCGCAGACGGCGCACACAGGAGGTCGGGCATGCTCGATGTGGTCACACTGCTGCGCCGAGGCGGATTGCGCGGCGTGCATCTGCAGTGGGCGTCGATGGGCTCGGTGGGGCTGTGCACCCTCCTGTGGACCCGTGCGGCCGGCTTCGACCAGGACGAGCGCGGCAACGCCGAACGCCGCGCCCTCTTCGTCGGCCTGTGGGCGCCCACGCTCTGGGCGATGGGGCAGTCCCTCGGCGAACCCGCGCAGAGTCCGCGCTTCCGGTTCCGGTGAGCCGCGCATGCTGCGCGGGCGACGTCTGTGCAGCCGCCGGTCCCTCGCGCGCCTGCATGCGCTGGCCCGGCGCCCCCTCAACTACAGCCCTCCGCCGCAGGGCTCCGTGCCCGCCCGGCGCGCGCACTGGCGCGTCGACCGCCGACGCATCCCCCTCGCCCAGGAACCGGCCGGTGCACCGGTCAGCGGCGGGGCTTGGGAGCGGGCCTGCCGACTGGTCCGCGACTACCAGTTCGCCGAGCCGTCCATCATCCGCGCCATCTACCCCGCCGACCACGCCCTCCTCGGCCGGGACATGCTCCTGGAAGGGCGCTTCGCCGGTCTCCGCTTCGACATGGGCGTGCGGGTGACCGCCGTCATCGACGAGACGCGCGGGCGCGGCGACGCGGAAACGCGAGTGTGGGGGTGGGCGTACGGGACCCTGGAGGGGCACCTGGAGCAGGGCGAACTCACCTACGAAGTCGTCAAGCAGGTGCACACCGGCGCCGTGGAGTTCCGCATCAGCGGCTACTCCCGGTGCGCGCCGCTGGCCAACCCCGTCATCCGCCTCGGCTTCGCCCTCTTCGGACGCTGGACGCAGCAACGCTTCTACCGGGCGAGCGGCCGGCGGCTGCACCGCCTGCTGCAAGGGGAACTCGACGGCGCACCACCGGTACGGCCGGAGACCGTTCCCGGCTCCGGCGGGGTGATCATCGCCCCCACCCTGACAGGGAAGGCCGAGGCCGCGCCGAGCGGGAACCGCCGGCGAGGGCTCTGAGGCGCCCCTCGCCCGCGTACCGCCGGCGGCCCGGGCCCAGCCGGGATTCTCAGCCGCCCACGGCGTCCTACTTCTTCCGCTTCTTCAGAGCGGACGGCTTGTGCACCGCGGACCTGCCGGACTTCTCGCTGCGGACCTTGTACTGCGGATCGTCCGGGGAGGCGTCGACGGAACGGCCGCTCTCCTCCGTCCGGCCGGTGATCTTCTTCTCCACCCTGCCTTCGGCCCGGCCGCCGTGGCTGCTCCAGGCGACCTTGTCCCCCTTGTTGAGCCTCTTGCCTTCACCGCGGCTCTTCGCCATCTCGGCTCCTTCGCTGTGCACGGATGAGGACGGATGAGGACGGCTTCCTCCAGACTGACGTGCTCCCAGGCCGCCCGCAGCTCGGCCCGCGCCTGCCCGCCCCTGCCCCCCTGCCCGCCGTGCGACCCGGCTGCCGGATGACGCTGCCTTCGCCGCCGTGGCGGTTCGGCCGCGGTACGGCCCTCCGCGCGCTGTCAGGCCGTTCCGGGGGTGGGGGCCCCGGTCGTCGCGGGGGCGGGGGCTCCGGCCCTGCGCAGGTGGCGCAGGGCCTGCCGGTAGGAGTCGACCAGGCTCGTCTCGGTGTAGGGCAGGCCGAGTTCGGCACATCGGGCTCGTACCAGGGGCTGGGCGAGCGGCAGGGCCGAGGTGGGCATGTTCGGGAACAGATGGTGCTCGATCTGATGATTCAGGCCCCCGAGCAGGAAGTCGGTGACCGGGCCGCCGCGCACATTGCGGGAGGTGAGGACCTGGCTGCTGAGGAAGTCGAGCCGGTCCTTCGGGCGCAGCAGCTCCATGCCCTTGTGGTTGGGGGCGAACGAGACGCCCAGGTAGAGCCCGAACAAGCCCTGCTGCACCAGCACGAACACCAGGGCCTTGAGCGGCGGGAGCACCAGCGCGACGGCCGCGAGGTACGCCGCGGTGTGCAGGAGCAGCAGGAGCGCCTCGACCGCCCTCGGTGCCGGGGCGCTGGTGTGGGACGTGCGCAGTGCCCGGACGCTGGCCACGTGCAGGCTCCAGCCCTCCAGGAGCAGCAGAGGGAAGAAGAAGGCCGCCTGGTGGCGGGTGAGGAAGCCCAGCACGCCGGTCCGGCCGGTGGCGTCGTCCCTGTCGAAGACGAGGGCGCCGGTCTCGATGTCGGGGTCGCGGCCGACCTGGTTGGGGTGGGCGTGGTGCCGATTGTGCTTGTTCGTCCACCACCCGAAGCCCAGCCCGATGAAGAGGTTGCCGAAGAGGAGTCCCACCGCGTCGTCGAGCCGCTTGCTGCGGAAGGTCTGGCGGTGCCCGGCCTCGTGGCCGCGGAAGCCGCACTGGGTGGAGGCGAAGGCCAGGAGCGGGGCGACGGCGAGTTGCCACCACGAGTTCCCGACCAGGACGAACAGGCACCATCCGCCCGCCAGCAGGGCCGCCGTGACGCTCAACAGCGCGAGGCCGCGAACGGGCCGGTGGCGCAGCAGTCCCGCTTCCTTGACCTGGCGGGAGAGCGCCGTGTAGGCGCTGGGCGGAGGGGATCCGGAGCGGCGCGGCCTCGCGGTTCCCGGGGGTGACGTCGGTGGTGCGGCGCTGAGTTCCATGGTGTCCCTCTCGTCTGCGTACCGGCCGGTGGTCCCTCGGCTCCTAGCGGGAGCCGTCGGGTCCGCCGCCCGCAGGTCCGTCCGCCGAGCCGGTCCGCGGGCGGACGGGGTCCGCCGGACCCTCGACGGAACGTCCGGCCGGCTTCTGCCCCTCGGGAGCCGCGTCCGGTGACTCGTCCACCAGACGCCACAGCAGGGAGTCGAGGGCCTGGTGCTCGTACTCCTTGCCCGGGGGGACGAGCCGGTAGGTGCGCTCCAGCCACTCGCTCAGCGGGTCGGTCGGCACCTCCAGCAGCGCCTCGCCGTCTCCCGAGCTCAGGCAGAGGTAGAACCTGCCGTCGCAGCCGGGCCACGCCCGGACGTCTCCCAGACCGGAGGAGCGCAGCCCGCCCGCGACGAGCAGCTCACGGGCGAAGATCCAGCTGATCGGACTCGCCATGGTGAGGTAGAAGTCCAGGCGCACCGCGTACGGGTCTGCGGCGCGGTAGGTGAAGCGGGCGGGCAAGGGCGCCGACCACTCGTCCGACAGCACGAGCCTCACCTGCCACTCGCCTGTCACTCGGAGCGCGGGGGGTTCCTGCCCGGAGGTCGCGCCGCTGTTCGGCCTGTTGCCGGTGTCGGCCATCTGTCGCATCCCTTGTGGCCCCGGTCGCGCGCCACCCGGGCTCCCGCGTGCTGTACACGGGGCGTGAGGCGACGTCGGCGGACCGTTGGGACCGTCTCAGGTACCCCGCGGATGGCTTCGCGCGACATGTTCCGGCTCCCCGCAAGGGGTACGAGCCGGGCGTCGCCGACAGGAGTCTCCGAATGGAGGCGGAAGTCGCGTAACCAGCGCGGTACTGCCTGTGCCGTTCTTCGGACAAGGCCGCCGGGGACCGGAGCGACTGGTTCCCACGGTATCCGCTGTGTTTCCGGGCGACAAGTGTCCACCTCGGGCCGGCGTACGCCCGAACTCGCCTCGGGCAGGCCGCCGTTCGCCGCCCGGGGCGCCCCTTCGCGTGCCGCCGCCGCGCCCGAGCGGGCGATGCGGGGCAGTCGTCCGGACCGGTACGGGCGGTCAGTCGGCGGCGTCGCCGAGCACGGCCAGGAAGATCTGGTCGGACCCGTCCACGATGCTGCGGGCGAGGTCGGACAGACGGAGGTTCCGGTTGCGGGACTCGTCGCGGAGCCTCGTGAAGGCGTCAGCGACGTCCAGGTCCAGCCGCTCCGCGAGCACGCCCTTGGCCTGCTCGATCAGGACGCGGCTGTCCAGCGCGGTCTGGAGTTGTTCGGTGAGGCTGTCCCGATGCCGGATGGCCCGTTGCTGCAGCAGCCCGATGGTGGCCACATCGGCGAGCGCCTGTCCGACCCGCCGGGTCTCCTCGTCCAGCTCGTGGGGCTCGGAGTGGAAGAGGTTCAGCGCGCCGATGACCTCCGCCCGCAGGCGCATCGGCAGCGCGTGGACGGCCGCGAAACCGACCTCGGCGGCGGCCTCACCGAAGTGCGGCCACCGGTCGGTCGCGGGCAGGTCCGCCTCGGACACGGGGCGGCCGGTGCGGAAGCAGTCCACGCACGGGCCCTGCTCGGTCTGCAGCTGGAACAGCTCCAGCAGCCGGGTGCGCTCGGTGGACGCGGCGACCACCCGCAGCCGGCCGCGTTCATCGGTGAGCATGAGCCCCGCGGCGGAGACACCGAGGATCTCCACGCACTTCTCCGTCAACCCGTGCAGGAAGTCCAGGAGGTCGAAATCATCCACGAGGGTGTCCGCCAGTTCCACGAACACCTCGGTCAACCGGACCTGCGCCATCTCACTCACCCGCGTCCCTTCCCTGCCGTCGCTCGGACCAGCTCGCCTCTGTGTGCCGGACGAGTACGGCGCTTCCCCTGTCATGGCTCACTCCTGCCGAAGCGCAGCCGGCGGGCCACCACGTCCTTGGCCACGTCGCTCAGCCTGCGGTCGTGCGAGAAGGCGTAGGCACGCAATCGTACGAGAGCGACCGCGGCCGATACGCCGAGCTGGACCGCGATCATCCCCGTCGCCTGGTGGACCTCCGGGTGCTGCGGACCGCTCTGCTCGCTCCACCGGCCGTCCATCGCCGGCTGTTCGCTCAGGCTCCTGTCCAGCAGCAGCGCGAGCACGGTGTCCGTCAGGACCAGGGCGTCCGCGAGCTGCTCGCGGCTCAGCGGCCCGGGCTCGGAGCGGTACAGGCACATGACGCCCACGCCGACCCCGCCGAGCCGCAGGGGGAAGGCGAACTGTCCTCTGACCCCGGCCGTGACCGCCGTCGGCGCGTAGACGGGCCAGCGCGTACGGCAGTCCCTCGCCGCGAGGTCCGCGGCCAGCGAAGGCCCCTCGGAAAAGGCGTCCACCGCGGGCCCTTCACCGAGGGTGACGGCCAGCTCCTCCATGTCCGTGGCGAGCTGGGAGGTGGTGCAGACCGTCTCACGCTGAGTGCCCTCCAGCTTCGCCGTGACGGCGACACCGTCCACGCCCGTGGCGTCGAGCACCACGGCGCACACCTGGGTCAGCGTGACGGGCCCACCACGCGAGCCGTCGACGATCCGCCGCCACAACCGCAGTCTGCGGTCGTCCTCCAACCGACTCGCCCCATCTCCACACCTGTGCGAATCCCAGGAGGCGCGACTCCCACGCCGCGCGGAACCCGGCTCCAGCCGTGCACCCACGTCCCCGATACCTCTCGGGACCGAACGTCACCGCCTTCTTCGGCGAGCCGGGCCTTCAGCGTACTGCGCACATGGATCACGCTCGGCCGAACGCTCGGCCGACCTGGGGTTTCGCGGAAGAGTGCCGCGCCTCCCGGCCGACACGGTCGTTAAGCAACCGGCGGGTTGTCGACGAGCGAGAGGTGGTGACCCGGGGGTGAGCGAGGACCGGGAGAACAACAGGGTCCCGGTGGACCTGTCGGAGGGTTTCGGCGAGCGGCTGCTGGGTCAACTGCTCGACCGGGCGCACGAGATGCCGCCCCAGCTCATCGCCCCCCTGGTGGCCGAGGAAGTGCGCAGGATCGGGGGCCGGGAGGTGTCGATCCACCTCCAGTGCTACGAGCAGCTGGAGCTGGTACCGCTGCCGGGCCGGGGCCTGACCGTCGGCGAGGTAGTGCCCATCGACGACTCCCCGGCCGGTGAGGCCTTCCTGTCCATGACGGCGGTGGAGGAGGCGGTGGAAGACGGCGTACGCCTGTACCTGCCCCTGCTGGACGGCAGCGACGAGGTCGGCGTCATGAGTGTCACCCTGGACTCGGTCGGCGCGGACGACCGCCGGCTGCTGCGCCGCCTCGCCGGTCTGGTCGCGGACATGCTCGTCACCAAGAACGCCTACACCGACCGGTTCTTCCAGGCCAGGCGCCGCCACCCGATGAGCCTGGCCTCGGAGATCCAGTGGTCGCTGCTGCCACCCCTGTCGATGAACACCCCGCAGGTCTCCGTCGCCGGCGTCCTGGAGCCCGCCTACGAGGTCGCCGGGGACAGCCTCGACTACGCGCTCAACGACGACGTCCTGCACCTCGCCATCGTCGACGCCATGGGCCACGGCCTGAACGCCTCCGTCCTGGCGACCGTCGCCATCGGCGCCTACCGCCACGCCCGGCGCGCCGATGTCGGCCTCGCCGAGCTGTACACGTTCATGGACACCGCCATCGACACGCAGTTCGGCCCTGACCAGTTCGCCACCGCCCAGATGATGCGCCTGGACATCACAAGCGGGCACCTGCAATGGGTCAACGCCGGCCACCCCGAGGCATTCCTGATCCGGGACCACCGGATCATCCGGCGACTGGACACCCCGACCACCCTGCCGGTCGGCTTCGGCGGCGCCTCCCCGCGGGTCAGCGAGCTGCGGCTGCGTCCGGGCGACCGCGTCCTCTTCTACACCGACGGCCTCGTGGAGGAACGCAGGGCAGGCGGCGAACAGTTCGGCGAAGAGCGCATGGTCCAGATCATCGAAGGGGTCCTGCCCGAGTCCCGGGGCACGCAGCAGACGGCACGCAGGCTCTCGCACACCCTCAAGCGGGAACGAGGCGGAAGAACCAGCGACGACGCCACCCTCTTCCTCATCGAATGGCACGGCGGCAGCGCCGACCACTTGGCCGCCCTCGACTTCTGACGACTTCCGCCGACCGCGAACCTGGAGCACCCCGCCACGGCCCACCCCGTCCCACACACGGGACCCACTCCGGAACACGAAAAAGCCCAGGCCACACAAGAGGTGACCTGGGCTCCACCGGAGCCGCCTTCGGGATTCGAACCCGAGACCTACGCATTACGAGTGCGTTGCTCTGGCCATCTGAGCTAAGGCGGCGTGCCTGTGCATCCGTGGGGTGCGGATGGCGGCCTCGCCAAGTCTACACAGGTTCGAGGGGTGCTCCGTACCGGCTTTCGGGGCGCCCCTCGGGGTGCGATCGGCGGGTGGGGGTGAGCGCTGAGCTGGGGGTTCGAGGGGTGGGTGGGGTGCCGGTGGGTGGGGTGGGGGTGGTCAGGTGCAGCGTTTGCCGGGGGTGGGGGCTCGGCCGGTCAGGAGGTAGGTGTTGACGGCTGAGTCGACGCAGCCGCTGCCTCGGCCGTAGGCGGTGTGGCCGTCGCCGGTGTAGGTGAGGAGGCGGCCGGAGTCGAGTTGGGCGGCCAGAGAGCGGGCCCAGCGGTAGGGGGTGGCGGGGTCGCGGGTGGTGCCGACGACCACGATGGGGGCGGCGCCCTTCGCCTCGATGCGGTGGGGCCCGCCGGAGGGCTTGACCGGCCAGTACGAGCAGTTCAGGGCGGACCAGGCCATGCCGCGGCCGAAGACCGGGGAGGTCCGCTCGAAGTCGGGGAGCGCGGCCTCGACCTCGGCGGGGCTGCTGAAGGAGGCGGGGAGGTCGAGGCAGTTGACGGCGGCGTTGGCGTACATCAGGTTCGTGTACGTGCCGTCGCTCTCGCGCTCGTAGTAGCTGTCCGAGAGGGCGAGCAGGCTGGTGCCGTCCTTCTTCTTCATGGCGGCGTTCAGGGCCGCGCGCAGTTGGGGCCAGGCGGCTTCGTCGTACATCGCGGCGATGACGCCGGTGGTGGCCAGTGCCTCGGTGAGGCTCCGCTTCCGGGCGGAGGTGCGCAGCGGGCGGGCGTCGGCCCGGGCGAAGAAGGCCGAGAGCTTCGCGCCGGCCTTCTCGGTGGTGGTGCCCTTGGTGCCGAGCGGGCAGTCCCTGCGGGTCAGGCAGTCGCGGGCGAAGGACTGGAAGGCCGTCTCGAAGCCCGCCGTCTGGTCCCGGTTCATCCGGCGGGCGGTCAGCGAGGGGTCCATCGCGCCGTCGAGGACCAGGCGGCCGACGCGTTCGGGGAACAGACCGGCGTAGGTGGCCCCGAGGAAGGTGCCGTAGGAGGCGCCGACGTAGTTCAGGCGCTTGTCGCCGAGTGCGGCCCGCAGGATGTCCATGTCGCGGGCCGCCTCCACGGTCGACATGTGCGGCAGCAGTGCGGCGGAGCGGCTCTCGCAGCCCGCGGCAAACTTCTTGAACTCCGCCACCAGCGCGTCCTGCTCCGCCTTGCTGTCCGGGGTCACGTCGGTGCGCGCGTACGCGTCCATCCGCTTGCCGTCCAGGCAGGTCACCGGCTCGCTGCGGGCGACGCCGCGGGGGTCCACGGCGACCATGTCGTAGGCGCCGCGCACCTTGGCCGGGTAGCCGAGGGCCGCGTACGACTGGAGGTAGCCGACCGCGGATCCGCCCGGGCCGCCCGGGTTCACCAGGAGGGAGCCCTGGCGTCTGCCGTCGCCGGTCGCCTTCTTCCGGGAGACCGCGAGCTTCACCTCGCCGCGCGCGGGGTGCGCGTAGTCGAGCGGCGCCTTGAGGGTGGCGCACTGGAAACCGGCGGAGCCGCAGGAGCGCCAGCTGAGCTTCTGGCCGTAGAAGTGCGCCAGCGCGGACGGGGTCTTCTCGGGCAGCGCGGCCATGGAGGCGTCCGCGCGGTCGCCGCCCGAGTCGCAGCCGGAGGCGAGCAGTCCGGCGGCGGCGAGCAGGGCACCGGCGACTCGGACGCCTCCGGGACGGCGGGTGCCACGGGCACTGCCACCGGCACTCGCACTGGCACTGGCAGGGACACCGACGCGGACACTGGCACGGGCGCGGGGACGGGATCTCATGCGGCGAGGGTAACGCTCCGGATGCGTTTCATCGCTGTAGGTGAGGAGTTGGGCTGTGGGGTGAGTGGCGCACAGGGATCGGGAGGCGAGCGGGATCGGGAGGCGAGCGGGAAGAGGGTCGTCGGATCGGGGGCCCCGAGGGAGGGGCGGAGGCCGGGGGCGCGGGCCCCGGGCCGGTCAGCCCGCGCGCAGGGCCAGGGTCATCGCCTCCACCGCGAGGAGGGGGGCCACATTGCTCTCCAGTGCCTCGCGGCAGGCGCCGATGGCCTCGATGCGGCGCAGCGTGGACTCGGGCGAGGTGTCCTGGGCCATCCGCTCCAGGGCGTCCTGGACCTCGGTGTTGGCGAGGGCGGAGCGGGAGCCCAACTGGAGGGCGAGGACGTCGCGGTAGAAGCCGGTGAGGTCGGTGAGGGCGAGGTCGAGGCTGTCGCGTTGGGAACGGGTGCGGCGGCGCTTCTGCTTGTCCTCCAGCTCCTTCATCACGCCCGCGGTGCCGCGCGGCATGCGACCGCCGCTCTGCCCGCCGAGGGCGGCCTTGAGCTCCTCGGTCTCCTTGACGTCGGTCTCCTCGGCGAGTTGGGCCGCCTCCTCGGCCGCCGTGTCGACGAGTTCCTGCGCGGCGCGCAGGGCTCCGCCGACGTCCTCGACGCGCAGCGGCACCTTGAGCACGGCGCGGCGGCGGCTGCGGGCCCGCTCGTCGGTGGCGAGGCGGCGGGCGCGGCCGATGTGCCCCTGGGTGGCGCGCGCCGCGGCCGCGGCCGCCTCGGGCTCGATGCCGTCCCGGCGCACCAGGACGTCGGCGACGGCCTCCACCGGCGGCGTACGCAGCGTCAGCAGGCGGCAGCGGGAGCGGATGGTCGGCAGCACGTCCTCGATGGAGGGCGCGCACAGCAGCCATACGGTACGGGGGGCCGGTTCCTCCACGGCCTTGAGCAGGACGTTGCCCGCGCCCTCGGTGAGCCGGTCCGCGTCCTCCAGGACGATGACCTGCCAGCGCCCCACGGCCGGGGAGAGCTGGGCTCTGCGGACCAGCTCCCGGGTCTCCTTCACGCCGATGGAGAGCAGGTCGGTGCGGACGACCTCGACGTCCGCGTGCGTACCGAGGAGGGCGGTGTGGCAGCCGTCGCAGAATCCGCAGCCGGGGGCGCCGCCCAGCGCGCGGTCGGGGCTGAGGCACTGCAGTGCCGCGGCGAAGGCGCGGGCCGCGGTCGCCCGGCCCGAACCGGGTGGCCCGGTGAAGAGCCAGGCGTGCGTCATCTTCGAGGCCTCGGGCGGGGGTCGGCCCGTCTCCACGGCCGTGACGAGGGCGTCGGCGTCCCGGGCCGCGGCGCCCAGCTGTACCGCGACCTGTTCCTGGCCCACCACGTCGTCCCACACGGTCATGGCTGAGTCACCCGCCTCCTGCCCCGCTGTCTCTCTGTCTTCGGTTCTGCTGTCCTGCTGCCCTGGTCCTTGGTGTCGGCACGCGCCGCTGCCGGCCGTCACCGGCACCCGCGCCCGGGGTGCCGAAGCCCGCCCCGCCGCCGGGCCGCCACGTTCTCGCTGCGGCCATTGTGGTCCACACCTACGACAACCGGGCGCCCTGTGGACAACCTCCGCCGCGCGCCGCGGCCGAACCCGCCCCCGCCGCACACCAGTTCACGCCCACCGCACACGAGCCCGCCCCCGCCGCACGCCGGTCCGCCCCGCCGGACGAAGGCCCGGGCCCCCGCGGTGAGCGGCGGACCCGGGCCCCGTACAGCACACGGCGGAGACATGCTCACCCCACCGGTGGACCGCCTCAGCGCCAGCGGCGGCGGGGCTGCTCGTCCTCGTCCTCGTGCGGGCCGAGGAGTTCGTCGGCGAGGGTCGGGAGGTCGTCCAGCGGGGTCTCCTCGGCCCAGTCGGAGCGGCGGCGCGGGCGGCCGGACTCCGGGTCGATCTGCGGGAGTTCGCGGGTGCGGTCGTTCGCCTCGGGCTGCTCCAGGGGCCGTTGGTCCTGGCCGGAGTCCTCCCGGAAGTAGTGCGAGGGGACCCGGTCGATCGGGTCGCCGCGCTCCTCGCGCACCTGGGGCAGCACCGCGGTCTCGTCGGCCCCGCGGGCCCCCGGCTCCGGCGCCCCGGGCTGGGGCAGCACCGTGGTCTCCTCGGAGTCGTGGTGGTCCTCGGGGCGGACCGGCGGCAGGACCGTGGTCTCCTCCGCGTCCGCGGGCGGGGCCACGACCGGGGTCGGCACCGTGGTCTCGTTGTCCGCACGGCCGCTGTCGTGACGGCCGCTGTCCGCGCGGCCGGTGTCCCGCACCACGGGGTTCTCGACCGTGATCTCGTTGTCCGGGTGGCCGGTCCCGGGCGGCGGGTTGCCCACCATGGGCGTCTCCACCGTGGTCTCGCGGTCCTCGGCGGCTCGTGCCTCGGCGGCGCGGGCGGCCTCCTCGCGGGCCGCCGCCTGCCGGGCCGCCTCGGCGCGGGCGGCCTCCTGTGCCGCGGCGGCCTCGCGCTCCGCGGCCTCCTGGCGGGCGGCCTCCGCGAGGGCGGCTTCCCGCTGGGCGGCCTCCTCCCGTTCGGCGCGCGCCTTCGCCTCGGCGGCCGCGGCCGCGGCGGCCCGGCGCGCCTCCTCGGCGCGCAGCAGGGCCTCCTCCGCCTTGCGCTGCTTCTCCAGGCGGCGCTCCTCGGCCTCGGCGTGCACCCTGGCCTCCTCGGCGGCGACCCGGCGGGCCTCCTCCTCGGCCTTGCGGCGGCGCTCCTCCTCGGCGGCCCTGGCCTGCTCCTCGGCGAGCATGCGGGCCTGCTCCTCCTCGGCCTTGCGGCGGGCCTCCTCGGCGCGCAGCCGGGCGGCCTCGGCCTGGCGTTCGGCCTCGCGGGCCTGGGCCTCCTCGAGTTCGCGGCGCTTGCGCTCCTCCTCCTCGGCGCGGAGGCGGGCGAGTTCGGCCTGCCGCTCGCGCTCCAGGCGCTCCTCCTCGGCCTTGCGCCGCGCCTCTTCCTCCGCGCGGCGCCTGGCCTCCTCCTCGGCGGCCTTGCGCGCCTCCTCGCGGGCCTCGACCTCGGCCTCGGAGAGCGGCAGTACGGTGTCCAGCCGGTGCCGGACGACCGCCGTGACGGCCTCGGGCTCCTGCCCGCCGTCCACCACGAGGTAGCGCCCGGGGTCACCGGCCGCCAGCGTCAGGAACCCGGAGCGCACCCGGGCGTGGAACTCCGCGGGCTCCGACTCGAGCCGGTCCGGCGCCTCCGTGAAGCGCTCGCGCGCCGTCTCGGGCGCGACGTCGAGCAGCACGGTCAGATGGGGTACGAGTCCGTCCGTGGCCCAGCGCGAGATGCGGGCGACCTCGGTCGGCGAGAGATCGCGGCCGGCGCCCTGGTAGGCGACGGAGGAGTCGATGTAGCGGTCGCTGATGACGATGGCGCCGCGTTCCAGGGCGGGCCGTACCACCGTGTCGACGTGCTCGGCGCGGTCGGCCGCGTAGAGCAGGGCCTCGGCGCGGTGCGAGAGGCCCGCGCTGGAGACGTCGAGCAGGATGGAGCGCAGCCGCTTGCCGACCGGGGTGGCGCCCGGCTCGCGGGTGAGCACGACCTCGTGGCCCTTGGCGCGGATCCACTCGGCGAGCGCCTCGGCCTGGGTGGACTTCCCGGAGCCGTCGCCGCCCTCGAGGGCGAGGAAGAAGCCGGTGGCCGACGGCGCCTGGACCGGGTCCGCGCCGCGCAGCGCCTCCCGCAGGTCCTGACGGAGCGGCACCCCGGAGCGGTCGTCGGACTTGGCGAGCACCAGCGCGGCGACCGGCAGCAGCAGCGCGCCGACCAGCATCAGCGTGAAGGCGGCGCCGCCGTGCGCGAAGACGAAGTCGCCGTTGCCGAGGCGGTGCGGGCCGATCGCCGCGGCCAGCAGCGGGGCGGCGAGGGTGCCGAGCGCGACGAACACCCGTACCACCGCCTGCAGATGGGTGGTCATCCGGGCGCGGCGGGGCTCCTCGGTCTCCTGGTCGATCAGGAGGTGGCCGGTGTGGGCGGCGATGCCCGCGGCGGTCGCGCCGAGGGCGAGGATGACGACGACGGTCGCGAGGTCCGGTACGAGTCCGGCGGCGAGCAGGGCGATCCCGGTCACGGCGAGCGAGAGCGCGAGCAGGCGGCGCCGGGAGAGGACCGGCAGTACAGAGGGGGCGAGGCGGATGCCCGCCACGGTGCCGCCGGTCAGGGCGAGCACCAGGAGCCCGTAGGTGACCGGGCCGCCGTCCAGGTCCTTGCCGTGCAGCACGGCGACCGCGACCGCGGCCGAGACCGCCCCGGCGAGGGCGGCGCAGGCGAGCACGAGGAGCGGGATCGCGCCGGTGCGGCCCTTGTCGCGGCCGTCCTGGTGGCGGGGGCGGCGCAGTCCCTCCAGCGGGGAGCGCGGGCGCGGGGTGGCGGTCGCGGGCAGTTCGAGGAAGACGACGACGGACAGCGAGGCGGCGAACAGGCCCGCGGCCACGTACGAGGTGAGCGAGGCCTGGTGCGCGCCGAACCAGTCGATGCCGGTGCCGAGGGCCTTGGTGAGCAGGCCGGTGACGACGAGGGCGGCCGCCGCGAGGGGCACGGCGACGAAGGCGGTGCGCAGCGAGAGGCGGCGCAGCGCGTCCTGGTGGTCGGGCAGCGGGCGCACACTGGCGCCCTCCGGCGGCGGCGCGGGCAGCAGGGCGGGGGCGGCGCTCTCGCGGCAGACGGTCCAGAAGCGCTCGGCGACCCCGGCGACGAAGACGGTGACCAGCAGGACCGCGAGGGCGTTCTGTGGGGACCAGTCGATCCACAGCGGGGCGACGATCAGCAGGAGCGCGCGCAGTCCGTCCGCGCCGGCCATGGTCCAGCGGCGGTCGAGGAGCCCGCCCTCGCGCTTGGCGCCTGCCTCGCGCTTGCCCGCGCCGGGCTGCTTCTCCCCGGTGGCGGTGCCCTTCGCGGGCTTCTCGCGCCGGGTGCCCGGCGCGATGAGGGCGCTGAGCGGGCCGAGCAGGACGGCGCCGAAGAGCAGGGTGGCGAGAATGCGCGCCCCGAAGACCGCGGCGAGCGCGAACGCCACCCCGCGGTAGCCGCCGCCGAACGCGCTCTCCTGGATGGCCGCCTGGAGCACCAGGAGCACCAGGACGAAGAGCGCGAGGACGTCGCCGACCCCGGTGACCAGTTGCGCGCTCCACAGCCGCTTCAGCTGGGGCGCGCGCAGCAGGGCGCGAACGGCGCGCTCCCGGGAATCGGCGGCGAGATCGTCGTCGGGGGCCGCCTGGAAGGCCGCCCGCTGCTCGGTTCGCGTCATCCTGACAGCCTATCCGCAGGCTCCCGCTCGCCGTCGGGCCCGTCCGAACATGTGCACGTCTTCTCTCCGTTTCGGCCCGCCTGCACGGGCCAAAAGGGGGCTGCCCCGCGCGAACCGGACGGGATGTGCTCGCGGGCCGGGCGCGAGTGCGCTCGCAAAGCGGCCCCGGCGCACGCGCGGATCGCGCACGCCGGAGTGGCCAGTTCTCGCGCACGCCCCGCGCCCGCCACCGCCATACGCCCGCGCGCACTCCGCTCGCGTACGCCCCGCCGGATCCGCGCGGCCGACGCCCCGGACCACTCGGCAGACGACAGGGCCGCCCCCGCACCGGAGTGCGGAGGCGGCCGAAGTCGCAGGCGAGCGGGCGCGGACCGGGAACCCGCCCCGAGAGGTCAGTCCTCGGAGCCGCCGGCGGCGGTCTTGGCGGCCGTCGCCTTCTTGGCGGTGCTCTTCTTCGCCGTGGTGGTCTTCTTCGCGGCCGTCTTCTTCGCCGCCGTCTTCTTGGCCGGGGCCTTCTTCGCCGCCTTCTTCGCGGTCTTCTTGGCCGGTCCCTTGGCGCGCTTCTCCGCGAGCAGCTCGAAGCCGCGCTCGGCGGTGATCTCCTCGACGCTGTCGGCGGACCGCAGCGTCGCATTGGTCTCGCCGTCGGTGACGTACGGGCCGAAGCGGCCGTCCTTGACCACCACCGGCTTCCCGCTGACCGGGTCCTCGCCCAGCTCCTTCAGCGGCGGCTTGGCGGCGGCGCGGCCCCGCTGCTTGGGCTGGGCGTAGATCGCGAGGGCCTCGTCGAGGGTGATGCCGAAGATCTGGTCCTCGCTCTGCAGCGAACGCGAGTCCGTGCCCTTCTTCAGGTACGGGCCGTAGCGGCCGTTCTGCGCGGTGATCTCCACGCCCTCGGCGTCCTTGCCGACCACCCGCGGCAGCGACATCAGCCGGAGCGCGTCCTCAAGGGTGACCGTGTCGAGCGCCATCGACTTGAAGAGCGAGGCGGTCCGCGGCTTCACGGCGTTCTTGCCGGTCTTCGGGGTGCCCTCGGGGAGCACCTCGGTGACGTACGGGCCGTAGCGGCCGTCCTTGGCGACGATCTCGTGGCCGCTGACCGGGTCGGTGCCGAGCGCGAAGTCGCCGCTGGGCCGGGCGAGCAGTTCCTCGGCGATCTCGACGGTCAGTTCGTCGGGTGCGAGGTCCTCGGGGATGTCGGCCCGCTGGTGGTTCTCGCTGTCGCGTTCGCCGCGCTCGATGTAGGGGCCGTAGCGGCCGACCCGGAGCACGATCTCGTTGCCGACCGGGAAGGAGGAGACCTCCCGGGCGTCGATGGCGCCGAGGTCGGTCACGAGTTCCTTGAGGCCGCCGAGGTGGTCGCCGTCGCCGTTGCCGGCCTCGGCCGCGACCCCGGTGCCCTCGCCCTCACCGAAGTAGAAGCGCCGCAGCCACGGCACGGCCTGCGCCTCACCGCGCGCGATGCGGTCGAGGTCGTCCTCCATGCGGGCGGTGAAGTCGTAGTCGACCAGCCGCCCGAAGTGCTTCTCCAGGAGGTTGACCACCGCGAAGGAGAGGAAGGAGGGGACGAGCGCGGTGCCCTTCTTGAAGACGTAGCCGCGGTCCAGGATCGTCCCGATGATCGAGGCGTACGTGGAGGGGCGGCCGATCTCCCGCTCCTCCAGCTCCTTGACCAGGCTGGCCTCGGTGTAGCGGGCGGGCGGCTTGGTGGCGTGCCCGTCGGCGGTGATCTCCTCGGCGGAGAGCGCGTCGCCCTCGTTCACCTGGGGCAGGCGGCGCTCGCGGTCGTCCAGCTCGGCGTTGGGGTCGTCCGCGCCCTCCACATAGGCCTTGAGGAAGCCGTGGAAGGTGATCGTCTTGCCGGAGGCGGTGAACTCGGCGTCCCGGCCGTCCGCGGCGGTGCCCGCGATGCGGACGGTGACGCTGTTGCCGGTCGCGTCCTTCATCTGGGAGGCGACGGTGCGCTTCCAGATCAGCTCGTACAGCTTGAACTGGTCGCCGGTCAGGCCGGTCTCGGCCGGGGTGCGGAAACGGTCCCCCGAGGGGCGGATCGCCTCGTGCGCCTCCTGGGCGTTCTTGACCTTGCCCGCGTAGGTGCGCGGCTTCTCCGGCAGGTAGTCGGCGCCGTACAGCTGCGTGACCTGCGCCCGGGCGGCACCCACGGCCGTCTCGGAGAGGGTCGTGGAGTCGGTACGCATATAGGTGATGAAGCCGTTCTCGTACAGCTTCTGCGCGATCTGCATCGTCGACTTCGCACCGAAGCCGAGCTTGCGGCTGGCCTCCTGCTGGAGGGTGGTGGTGCGGAAGGGCGCGTACGGCGAGCGGCGGTACGGCTTCGACTCGACCGCGCGGACCGCGAACGCGGTCTGCTCCAGGGCGGCGGCGAGCGCGCGGGCGTTCGCCTCGTCCAGGTGGAGGGTGTCGCTCTTGAGCCTGCCGAGCGAGTCGAAGTCGCGGCCCTGCGCCACCCGCTTGCCGTCGACCGCGGCGAGCCGGGCGACCAGGGTGGACGGGTCGGAGGCGTCGCCCGCGCGGCCGGTGGCGAAGGTGCCGGTGAGGTCCCAGTACGAGGCGGAGCGGAAGGCGATGCGCTCGCGCTCCCGCTCGACGACCAGGCGGGTGGCCACCGACTGGACGCGGCCCGCCGAGAGCCGCGGCATGACCTTCTTCCACAGGACCGGCGAGACCTCGTAGCCGTAGAGGCGGTCGAGGATGCGGCGGGTCTCCTGGGCGTCGACGAGCTTCTTGTTCAGCTCGCGCGGGTTGGCGACGGCGGAGCGGATCGCGTCCTTGGTGATCTCGTGGAAGACCATCCGGTGGACGGGGATCTTGGGCTTGAGCACTTCCTGCAGGTGCCAGGCGATGGCCTCGCCCTCGCGGTCCTCATCGGTGGCGAGGAAGAGTTCGTCGGAGTCGCGCAGCAGGTCCTTGAGCTTCTTGACCTGCGCCTTCTTGTCCGCGTTGACGACGTAGATGGGCTGGAAGTCGTGCTCCACGTCGACGCCGAGGCGGCGCACCTCACCCGTGTACTTGTCCGGGACCTCGGCGGCACCGTTGGGAAGGTCGCGGATGTGCCCGACGCTTGCCTCGACGACGTACCCGGGGCCGAGATAGCCCTTGATCGTCTTCGCCTTGGCAGGCGACTCGACAATGACGAGTCGGCGGCCGCCCTGCGCGGCCTCGCTGGTCGGGGACAACTTCGCTCTTCTCTCCGTCGGCGCTGTGGCTCCCCGCTCGGCCCTGGGGCCCGGGGGCGGTCTTGGTGCGACGCTGCGGAGTGTGACGGTACAGCCCGCCCCCGTGTCAAACGGGAAAAGCCCGCAACGGCCACTCGAACGGTAACCCGACTACCGGCGTTTCTGCCGCACGGGCCGTCCGCCGGCCGTCCGGGGAGCAGCCGGAGCGCACCCCTTCCCCGCCTCGCCGCCGACCGCCCGGCGAGGGCCCTGGGCCTGGTCAGGACCGCGGCCGGGGCGGTGGCCCGCGGTCCGGTGGCCTGGGCCGCCGGGTCCGCGGGAAATGCCGGAAACCCGTCTGCGGGGACCGGCAGCGAGGCGGGGAGGGACGCCGCCGCGGCGGGCCCGGCGGATGCGACCGGGTTCACATCCGGCGGCGGGCGGCACCGGCCGGTCAGCCCGCGACGGGCTCCAGAAATCCCTGCTCCACCAGGAGGCGGATCTGCGCGGGGGTGCGGTCGCGGAGCAACACCGGGTCCTCGCCGAGCAGTTGGGCGATGGCGTCCAGGATCCGGCCCGCGCTCAGGCTGCCGTCGCAGACCCCGGCGAAGCCCGCGCCGACGGTGTCCACCTCGGTCGCCCGGCGCATGCCCCGGTGCTGGCGCAGCACGACGTGCTCCGGGTCCTCCGCCCCGGGCAGGCCGACCTGCTCCTGCACGACCTCGGCGGCGAGCCGGAAGTGCCCTTCGAGCAGGGCGGCGTCGTCATGCGCCCGCAGATAGTCCTGCCGCATGAAGTGGGCGTGCACCGTGTCGCCGAGCGGCTGCTCCACGGGGTGCGGCCACTCCTCGACGGTGATCGAGGGCTCGGCGGTGGCATTGCGGCGCAGCGTGATCCAGCCGAAGCCGATCGCCTTGGTGCCGCTCGCCTCGAACTCCTGGAGCCAGGCGTCGTAGCGCGCGGCGTACCGGGCCGGATCGCCGCGGTGCGCCCCGGCGTCCCGCAGCCACAGCTCCACGTACTGGGTGATGTCCTGGACCTCGCGCTGCACGATCCAGGCGTCGCAGCCGCGCGGCACCCAGGAGCGGAGCCGCTCGGTCCACTCCTCGCCCTCGATGTGCTGCCAGTTGGCCAGAAACTGCGCGTACCCCCTCTCGTTGAGCCGCTCCCCCACCTGCTGAACGAGCGTCCGGCACAGATCGTCCCCGTTCATCCCGCCGTCCCGGTAGACGAGCCGCCCCGCGCCCTGCTCGCCGGAAGCGGCGGTCTCCTCGCCGGAGGGCCCCGCGGGCGAGATCACGAAGGGCGGATTGGAGACGACGAGGTCGAAGGTGCGCTCCCCCACCGGATCGAAGAGCGAGCCCTGGAGCAGGTCCGCCTCGGCCGCCCCGGAGAGCGCCAGGGTCAGCCGGGTGATCTCCAGCGCGCGCGGGTTGACGTCGGTGGCGCTCACCCGGGTCGCGTGCCGCGCCGCGTGCAGGGCCTGGACGCCGGATCCGGTGCCGAGGTCGAGGGCGGAGTCCACCGGGGTGCGCACCGTGATCTGCGCCAGCGTGGTGGAGGCGCCGCCCACGCCGAGGACGACGCCCTCGTCGGCGCTGCCGATGCCGCCCGCCCCGCCGACCGCGCAGCCCAGGTCGGAGACGATGAACCAGTCCTCGCCCGCAGGACCGCCGTAGGGCCGTACGTCGACGACCGCGGCCACCTCGCCCTCGCCGGTCGGCACCAGCCAGCCGCCGGCCAGGCAGTCCGCCACCGGCAGCGCCTTGGCGGCGCCCTCCCGCGGCACCGGCTGCTGGAGCAGGAAGAGCCGGACGAGCGTTTCGAGCGGCGAGTCCCCGCGGGTGGCGCGCAGCGCGGGCACCGTCTCGCTGCGGGCGAGCGCCGCGTAGGCGGGCGCGCCGAGGAGTTCGAGCAGGCCGTCCGCGGTGAAGTCGCAGGCGAGCAGCGCCTCGCGCAGCCGCGCGGCCACGTCGGTGCGGTCGGATGAGGGCAGCGGTGTGCGGCGGGAAGTACTCACGCGCCCCATTGTGTCCGCTCGGCGGCGGCCCTCGCGCGGACGCGCATCCGGGCCCGCGGGTCCGGATGCGCGTCGGGGGGAGCCCGGGTCAGCTGCTGGCGGGCGGCGCGGAGGCGTTCTTGCAGCTCTCCTGCTTCGCCATCGCCTTGCCGACGTCGCCCTCCTCCAGGTCCTGCAGGGCGTTGTTGCCGCTCTTGCTCAGCTTGTCGAGTTCGGTGGCGATGCCCTTCAGGCCGTCCGCGAACTTCGACTGGTCACCGGCGTCGAGCTTGTCCACCCGCGTCTTGAGGTCGCCGTACGACTTCGAGATGCCGTTCAGCTCCTTCACCGCGTTCTTCTGCTTGTCCTCGCCGCCGTCCACCGGCGGGGCGCCCGCGTCGTCGACCGCCTTGCCGATCGCCTTGTACGCGTCGGACATGTCCTGGAAGGCCTTGGAGTCGGTCTTCTGGACGTCCTTCGGGCTGCTGTTGTCCGAGGTCTGCTTCTGGATGGCCGCGTTGGCGTCCTCGATCTTCCGGGCCTGCGGCTGGACGTCATCGCAGACGGACTTGGCCCACTTGTCCAGTTCCTCGTTCTTGTCGTCGCCGCAACCGGACAGCGCCAGTACGAGTACCGCACCGCCGGACAGTGCGGCAGCAAGCTTCTTGTTCACCGGTTTGGTCCCTTCCATGGCTCTCGGCCCCGGAACTTACACGCCAAGTGGGCGACATCCGCGCGTCGTGCCAGCGATATGACTGCTATTGCAGCCATTTGCACCAAGGGAGAGAAGCCTCACGGGGTTCCGCGGAAACCGCGAGGGGCGGAGGGCGCGTCAATTCGCGCTCTCCGCCCACCGTTTGACGCCGAGTCGGCTGACCCGGGTCGCCGGGACCGCCCCGGTGCGGACTACGGCACCGGGGCCGCCCCCGCCGACTGCGCCGGCCGGTCGGGGCCGCCGCCCGCCGTCTCCTCGCCGTCCTCCATGGCGATGCCGCGGCGCTTGGAGACGTACACCGCGCCGATGATGACGAGCAGCGAGACCACGGCGATCAGCGCGCGCACGCCCGCGCTCGCGTCCTCGCCGTAGCTGAACTTCACCACCGCGGGGGCGATGAGCAGCGCCACCAGGTTCATCACCTTCAGCAGCGGGTTGATCGCCGGGCCCGCGGTGTCCTTGAAGGGGTCGCCGACGGTGTCGCCGATGACGGTGGCCTCGTGCGCCTCGCTGCCCTTGCCGCCGTGGTGCCCGTCCTCCACGAGCTTCTTGGCGTTGTCCCAGGCGCCACCGGAGTTGGCGAGGAAGACGGCCATCAGCGTGCCGGTGCCGATCGCCCCGGCCAGATAGGCGCCGAGCGCGCCGACCCCGAGGGTGAAGCCGACCGCGATGGGCGCCATGACCGCGAGCAGTCCCGGCGTGGCCAGCTCCCGCAGGGCGTCCTTGGTGCAGATGTCGACGACCCGCCCGTACTCCGGCTTCTCGGTGTAGTCCATGATCCCGGGCTTCTCGCGGAACTGCCGCCGCACCTCGTAGACCACGGCGCCCGCCGAGCGCGAGACCGCGTTGATGGCGAGCCCGGAGAAGAGGAAGACGACCGCCGCGCCCGCGATCAGGCCGACCAGGTTGTTCGGCTGCGAGATGTCCATCAGCAGGTTCAGCGGCGCGTCCTTGCCGCTGACGCTCTCCCCGACGTCGTCCGCCGCGCTCACGATCGCGTCGCGGTACGAGCCGAAGAGCGCCGCCGCGGCGAGCACCGCCGTCGCGATCGCGATGCCCTTGGTGATCGCCTTGGTGGTGTTGCCGACCGCGTCGAGGTCGGTGAGCACCTGCGCGCCCGCGCCCTCGACATCGCCCGACATCTCGGCGATGCCCTGCGCGTTGTCGGAGACCGGCCCGAAGGTGTCCATCGCGACGATGACGCCGACGGTGGTCAGCAGCCCGGTACCGGCGAGCGCCACCGCGAACAGCGCCAGCATGATCGAGGTGCCGCCGAGCAGGAAGGCCCCGTACACCCCGAGCCCGATCAGGACCGCCGTGTAGACCGCCGACTCCAGGCCGAGCGAGATCCCGGCGAGGACGACGGTCGCGGGCCCGGTGAGCGAGGACTTGCCGATGTCGCGCACCGGACGCCGGCTGGTCTCGGTGAAGTAGCCGGTCAACTGCTGGATGAGCGCGGCCATCACGATGCCGATCGCCACCGCGAGCAGCGCGAGCAGCCGCGGATCGCCGTCCTTCCCGCTGATCGCCCCGTCGGTGACGCCGTCCAGATCGGCGTACGAGGACGGCAGGTACGCGTAGACGGCCGCGGCCACCAGCACCAGCGAGATCACGGCGGAGAGGAAGAAGCCGCGGTTGATGGCGGACATCCCGCTGCGGTCGGAGCGCCGGGGCGCCACCGCGAAGATGCCGATCATCGCGGTCACCACACCGATCGCCGGAACGATCAGCGGGAAGGCGAGCCCCGCGTCCCCGAAGGCGACCTTGCCGAGGATCAGCGCGGCCACCAGGGTCACGGCATAGGACTCGAAGAGGTCCGCCGCCATGCCCGCGCAGTCGCCGACGTTGTCACCGACGTTGTCGGCGATGGTGGCGGCGTTGCGCGGATCGTCCTCGGGGATGCCCTGCTCGACCTTGCCGACGAGGTCCGCGCCGACATCGGCGGCCTTGGTGAAGATGCCGCCGCCGACCCGCATGAACATCGCGATCAGGGCCGCCCCGAGGCCGAAGCCCTCGAGCACCTTGGGCGCGTCCGCCGCGTAGACGAGGACGACGGTGGAGGCACCGAGCAGGCCGAGGCCGACCGTGAACATGCCCACCACTCCGCCGGTGCGAAATGCGATCTTCATCGCCCGGTGCGAAACAGTGGTGAGATCTTTCAGCGCTTCCCCTTCTCCGGGAGTCGCCTCTCTCGCCGCAGCCGCCACACGCACATTGCTGCGCACCGCGAGCCACATACCGATATAGCCGGTGGCCGCGGAGAATGCCGCGCCGATGAGGAAGAACAGCGACCGGCCGATCCGCTGATTCCAGTCGTCCGCGGGCAGCAGCATGAGCAGGAAGAACACCACCACCGCGAAAACCGCGAGTGTTCTCAACTGCCGGGCCAGATAGGCGTTCGCGCCTTCCTGGACCGCGGCGGCGATCTTCTTCATGCTGTCGGTGCCCTCGCCCGCCGCCAGGACCTGCCGGACCAGGACCGCGGCGACCACCAGGGCCGCGAGCGCCACGGCGCCGATGAGGATCACGATGAGCCGGTTGCCGTCGGTCAGTTCCGCGGCTGCGAGAGTGTGGGAATGGTCGAACCGCTGTGGGAGGGATAGCCCCGCCATTCGTCCTCCTTGACGCTGGGGCTGAGCTCACGATGTGGACGAAGATTCTAGAGACCGGGCACTCATCAATACAGAGCACTGCAATAGGAATTACTGCCCGTGAGGGGCCCGGAAATCGATCACTCCGCCGAGAACAGCCCGAACGTGCTAATGCCCCTAAAGCATTGAGCGCCCCCGCCCACCGGAATTTCACGGACCGGCACGGAAGCGGTAACCGCTGTTCATGGCTGTGCACTGGCGTTCCGGACGGTGCCGCTTCGCCACCGGAGAACCCGTGAGGCGGCCCCCGCCACTCGCGCTCCACCGCCCACCGCCGCGGGCCCGCCACCGCTCAGAAGACGGCCGCCCCGCGTGCCGCCCGTTCCGGAGCGTAGGCAGCGGAACCCGGACGTGGGGCTGAGCCGTACGGAGGAGGAGGTCCCTACCGGCTCATGCGGCTCGTCCGGCTCGCCCGGCTCGTACGAAGGGGGTGCCGGGGCTTTGGCTCATACGGACTCGTGCGGAGGAGTCCGGAGCGCGGGTGGTTCGGAGGTACGCGGGGGTGTGGTCCGGCAACGGCCGCGAGACGGGCGGAGCGGGGCTCAGCGCGGGGGCGGGACCACTCAGGCGACGGGCTCGGGATGGTCGGGCGTGGTGGGCCAGGACATCCGGATGAGGCCGCCGTTCTCACCGGCGGAGACCTCGACATCGTCGACGAGTCCGCTGATGACCGCGAGACCCATCTCGTCCTCGCTCTCGGCGTCGCCGTCCTCGGCACCGGAGGCGGAGTCGCCGCCGCTGGGTGCCTCGTCGCCCACCTCGATGGAGAACTGCTTCTCGTCCTCGATCAACTGCACATGCACCGGGGCCGCGATACTGCTCGCCTGATGGAGGCCCACGGCACGGCTGCAGGCCTCGCCGACGGCGAGGCGCACCTCGTCCAGTACGGCCTCGTCCACTCCGGCACGGCGCGCCACCGCGGCCGCCACGAGCCTGGCGGTCCTGACGTGCTCGGGCTGCGCGCTGAAGCGGAGCTCAACGGTGGCCATGCATCCCCCTCGGATGTACGGACGAACTGTCAGGGGGCCGGGCCCAGGGCCCGGTCCCCCGGCTGATCCGCCCCGGGCACACGGCCCGGAGCGACACCAGGATCTCAGTCGGTGGCAGCTACCGCTTCCTCGACCGACTGGTGGATCGGGAAGACCTTCGTCAGTCCGGTGATCCGGAAGATCTTCAGAATGCGCTCCTGGTTGCAGACGAGACGCAGCGAACCCTCATGGGCACGCACACGCTTCAGTCCGCCCACGAGCACGCCGAGACCGGTGGAGTCGAGGAAGTCCACGCCCTCCATGTCGACGACGAGATGAAAACTCCCGTCGTTGACCAGCTCGACCAGCTGCTCACGCAGCTTGGGCGCGGTGTACACATCGATTTCGCCACCGACCTCGACGACCGTGCGATCGCCGACGGTACGGGTCGACAGGGACAGGTCCACGAATCCTCCAGCACCTTGCTCTCGAGCGGTCGCCCTAGGGACACCTCGGCATGACCCCCCAAGACGGATCGCCAGCCGCGATGGCATTCAATCACTTACAAGCGGGCATGCACGACGCCTTCTGCCCATTGTCCGGCACGTCAGTGACAGACTCGGTGCCGATGGCCGAGAATCATCCTG
Organism: Streptomyces sp. SCSIO ZS0520; assembly: GCF_025643355.1. Classification (NCBI taxonomy): domain Bacteria; kingdom Bacillati; phylum Actinomycetota; class Actinomycetes; order Kitasatosporales; family Streptomycetaceae; genus Streptomyces; species Streptomyces sp. SCSIO ZS0520. The sequence continues at coordinate 3,364,123 of NZ_CP092644.1, forward strand.
CCCGTACAGGCCAGGACCACACTCCGAAACGGCTCGACCCGAAGGCGGTCCTGGACCGCCTGGCACCGGGCCCGAGCCGCACTTCGCGCATCACCCATACGGAGCACTTGCCCCCTCGTGCGGGCCGCCATGCAGTCTGGCCCGACCGCATCCGGCCAGAGATCATCGCCGCGGTGCAGTCCGCCGGAATCGAGCACCCCTGGGTGCACCAGGCCGAGGCCGCCGAGCACGCCCTGGACGGGGACTCCGTCGTCGTCGCCACCGGTACGGCCTCCGGCAAGTCGCTCGCCTACCTGGTTCCGGTGCTCAGCGCCCTCCTGGACGGCTCCGAGGCCCCCAACGGGCGGGGCGCGACCGCGCTGTACCTGGCGCCCACCAAGGCCCTCGCCGCCGACCAGTGCCGCGCCGTGAAGGAACTGGCCGACCCGCTCGGCAGGGCCGTCCGGCCCGCCGTGTACGACGGCGACACCCCCGTCGAGGAGCGCGAGTGGGTGCGCCAGTACGCCAACTACGTGCTGACCAACCCGGACATGCTGCACCGCGGCATCCTCCCCTCCCACCCCCGCTGGTCCTCCTTCCTGCGCGCCCTGCGCTTCGTGGTCGTCGACGAGTGCCACACCTACCGGGGCGTCTTCGGCTCCCACGTCGCCCAGGTGCTGCGCCGCCTCCGCCGCCTGTGCGCCCGCTACGGCTCCGAGCCCGTCTTCCTCCTCGCCTCGGCGACCGCCGCCGAGCCCTCCGTCGCCGCGGGCCGCCTCACCGGCCTGGAGGTGCGCGAGGTCGCCGACGACGCCTCCCCCCGCGGCGAACTCGTCTTCGCCCTCTGGGAGCCCCCGCTCACCGAACTGCGCGGCGAGAAGGGCGCCCCGGTCCGGCGCACCGCCACCGCCGAGACCGCCGACCTGCTCACCGACCTGACCGTGCAGGGCGTGCGCTCGGTCGCCTTCGTACGGTCCCGCCGCGGGGCGGAGCTCATCTCCGTCATCGCCCAGGAACGCCTGGCCGAGGTCGACCGCTCCCTGTCCCGGCGCGTCGCCGCCTACCGCGGCGGCTATCTGCCCGAGGAGCGCCGGAGCCTCGAAAAGGCCCTGCACTCGGGCGAGTTGCTCGGTCTCGCCGCCACCACCGCCCTGGAACTCGGCGTCGACGTCAGCGGACTGGACGCCGTCGTCATCGCCGGGTACCCGGGCACCCGCGCCTCGCTGTGGCAGCAGGCGGGCCGCGCGGGACGCTCCGGCCAGGGCGCCCTGGCCGTGCTCGTCGCCCGGGACGACCCGCTGGACACCTATCTGGTGCACCATCCCGAGGCGCTCTTCCGGCGCCCCGTCGAGTCGACCGTCCTGGACCCCGACAACCCCTACGTCCTCGCCCCCCACCTCTGCGCGGCGGCGGCCGAACTCCCCCTGACCGACGCGGACCTGGCCCTCTTCGGCCCCGCGGCACCGGGCTTGATGCCGCAGCTCGAAGCCGCACGGCTGCTGCGCCGCCGCGCCCGCGCCTGGCACTGGACCCGCCGCGAACGCGCCGCCGATCTCACCGGCATACGCGGGGAGAGCGGCAGCCCGGTGCAGATCGTCGAGGAGGGCACCGGCCGCCTCCTCGGCACGGTGGACGCCTCGGCCGCGCACGGCACCGTCCACGAGGGCGCGGTCCACCTGCACCAGGGCCGCACCTACCTGGTCCGGCGCCTGGACCTGGAGGACGCGGTGGCCCTGGTGGAGGAGGCCAGCCCGCCGTATTCGACGGTGGCACGGGACACCACCGCGGTCTCCGTCCTGGAGACCGAGACCGAAGTCCCCTGGGGCGAGGGCCGCCTGTGCTACGGCTCCGTCGAAGTCACCCACCGGGTCGTCTCCTTCCTCCGCCGCAGGCTGCTCACCGGCGAGGTGCTCGGCGAGACCAAGCTCGACCTGCCTCCCCGCACCCTGCGGACCCGGGCTGTCTGGTGGACGGTGACCGAGGACCAACTGGACGCCGCCCGGATCCCACCGGAGATCCTGGGCGGTGCCCTGCACGCCGCCGAGCACGCCTCGATCGGCATGCTCCCGATCTTCGCCACCTGCGACCGCTGGGACATCGGCGGCGTCTCGGTGCCCCTGCATCCCGACACCCTGCTGCCCACGGTGTTCGTCTACGACGGCCACCCCGGCGGGGCGGGCTTCGCCGAACGGGCCTTCCACACGGCCCGCGACTGGCTGACGGCCACGCGCGAGGCGATCACCTCCTGCGAGTGCGAGAGCGGCTGCCCGTCCTGCATCCAGTCCCCCAAGTGCGGCAACGGCAACGACCCCCTGCACAAGGCGGGCGCGGTACGGCTCCTCACGGTGCTGCTGCGGGGTGCGGGGGCGGAGCCCGGGGCCGCGACGGAGACCGAGGCCCCGGCAGAGATGGGGGCTCTGACGGAGATCGACGCCGAGCCGAGCGGTCCGGAGATCGAGGCCGAGCCGAGCGATGTGGTGGCCGGGGGCGGAGGGCCTCAGTCCGGGGCCGGTTGAGGACACTCCGCGCGCGGGCGGGCTTCGCCTCCGCGCGGGCCGCCGTGTCTGTGAATGCTTCCGTGTCTGTGGGGTTCCTCTCCGCCTGGGGAGTGCTCTGCGTCCGAGCAGGCTGAAGTCCTCTGCGTCCGTGCGTGCTCTTGTGCATGCCTCCCTGCTCGTGGATGCCTCTCTCCGTGCATGCCTCGTTGCCCGTGGGCGCCTCCCCTTCCGTGCGCGTTCTTGTACTCGCCTCCCAGTCGCTTCGGATACGACCGGGATCCGTGCTCGGCGCTTCCCAGTGGTCCGTTGGCGCACCCGCGGGACCTGCGGGACCCGCCCTCGCCCGGGCTTCGGCGCGGAAGAAGCCCGAACCGGAAGCCGCGGTCACGTCCGAGACCTCCCCCTGGATTTCGCACCGCAGGAGCCGGGCGCCCTGAGCGCGGGCCACTTCGGCGGCGCTCGCACAGGCCGGCTGCCGCCCCGCTCCGGCGTGGTCGGCGGCTGCCAGGGCCGCGAGGTCCGCGGCTCCGGCGGCCCGGTGACGGGTGACCATGGCCTGGCCCATCGCCAGGAAGGCTCCGCACACCACGCACAGGCAGGTAAGTGCCGCGAGGGCCCAGACCGTTGCCGAACCGCGGTCCCGCTGCGGGGGTACGCCGACGCCGTCTTCCGGAGCGGCCCTCCCCGTTGGCCTACCGATGCGGGGGCTGCCCGCCCGCCGGTATCCCGTCTTCGTCATCTGCCCCCGCTCTCCTGGCTGTTGTCGCTGCCGTCCCGTCCGGTTCGTGAACGGCTGGGTCCTCGGCGCGGGCGGATTCGTCACCACCCATCACCACCCCGCCCTCTGCCTCCTTCCGTCCGAGACCGCCGTCCCGGCCGAGACCGCCGTTCTGCCCGGCGTCGCCGTACTGGCCCGCGTCGCCGTACTGGCCCGCGCTGCTGTGCCGACCTGTGTCGCCTGGCCCGCCTATCTCGCCTTGCTCGCCCGTGTCGCCGCGCCGGCCGACCATCTCCTCCGCGAAGGCCACCGCTTCGTGCGTGAGTTCCACCGCCAGTGGGTCGGGTCCGGGCGAGGTCGCGGTGACCCTGACCTTCACGAGTTCGCCCTCGCGCCGGATCTCCACGCGGGCGCCCCGCGGCGCCGCCTCCTTCACCGCCGCGACGGTGGCCTCCTCGGGCTCCTGCCGTGCCGCGGCGCGAGCCCCCGCCCGGGCGGCGTCCACGCACTGGAGCTGGGCCCCGGCGGCCAGGAGCAGCCACAGGAGGCCCGCGACGAAGGCCACCAGCACGGGCAGGACCACCGCGGTCTCGGCGGTGACGAAACCCTGGTCAGGGGCTCTCCGTCCGGCCCGGCGGCGGGCGCCCTCCGCTTCTCGCCAAGGCCGCCGCCAGGCCTCACAGCGCATGGAGCGCCTTCTCGACGATGTCCTGAAGTGCCTTGCGGGTCGCGGCACTTGTGATCACCTTGTAGAGCAGCCCCGCGAAGGCCACCGCCGCGATCAGGCCCATCGCGTACTCCGAGGTGACCATTCCCGCGTCCCGGCACCGGGCTCGCACCCGTACGACCCGCGCGCTTACGCCCGTCCTCCGCGCTCCGTACCTCGCTCGATACATCTCAACCCCCATGAAGGAATCCCTGCCTTGAGTCGCTGTCTCGGATTTCTGATCTCTGTCTCGGGCCGCTGTCTCCGCAGACCCACGTACATGGCCCTGTCGCCGCCTCTACCGCGGCGCCCGTGTCGGGGCACCGCCCCGCCGGACCGCGTACGGTCATCCGCCGCCGCTCAGCAACCCACCCGCCAGCCCGATGACCACGGGCAGCACCCCGAGCGCGACGAAGGCGGGCAGGAAGCACAGGCCGACGGGAGCGGTGACGAGGACCGCGGCGCGGCGGGCGCGGGCGGTGGCCGCGCGTCCCCACTCGGCACGGGTCTCAGCCGCCAGGCGGGCCGCCGCCTCGGCAGCCGGGGCACCCGACTCGCCCGCGCGCTCCAGGAGCCGTGCCAGGGGTCTCGCCCCCGGCAGCATCGCGAGCCGCTGCCAGGCGCCGGTGTGGCCGCCGCCGAGGCGCAGTTGGGCCGCGCCGGAGGACAGGCGCGTCCCCACGGGGCCGTCCATCGACTCCCCCACCGCCTGCGCCGCCTCCACCGGGGCGGCCCCGGCGGCGATGCAGGCGGCCAGCAGGTCGGCGGCCAGCGGGAGTTCCCGTGCGGCGCGGGCCGCGTCGAAGTCCGGCTCCGGGCCGGGCCTGCGCTGCCGCCGCCAGCACAGCCAGCCACCCGCCAGACCCGCCAGGAGTCCCAGCGGGCCGCCCAGCACCACATACCCGGCACAGACCGCTCCGGCCACCGGCACCCAGCGCCGCAGCACCGTGCGGCTCCGGGCCGACCGCGCTCCCGGGCGCGGCTTCGTCCGTACGCCCAGGACCGCTGTCAGGCGGCGCCTGCCGTGCCGCCGACGCCTCCGCTCCGTTGTCGAGGCCACCATGCACCAGGCCACTGTCATCACGCACAAGACCACCCCCAGGCTGTGGATAACTTTCATCGCTCTTCCGCTCCGCGCACGATCCGCAGCGCCCACCAGAGGCCCGCGGCCTCCAGCGAGACCCCCACGGCGAGGCAGGCGAGGCCCGCCGGGCGGTGCAGCAGGACGTCCAGCGGGCGCGCGCCGAGGGCGCTGCCGAGGAGCAGTCCCATCACCGGAAGCCCGGCGAGCAGCACCGCGGTCGATCTGGCTCCGGCCAACTGCGCGCGGAGTTCCGCTCGTTGGGCCCGCTCCTCGCGCAGGGCCCGCTCCAGCCGCTGTACGCCCGCGGCCAGGCCCGCTCCCCGGTCCACGGCCACCCGCCAGCAGGCGGCCAGTCCGAGCAGGCCCTCGGCGCCCTCCTGCCGCGCGGCCGTCCGCAGGGCCGCCGGGACGTCGCCGCCGAAGCGTGCCGCGGCGATCACCGGCGCCCGTGCCGCCCCCAGGCCGCCGGTCTCCCGGGCGGCGAGGAGCAGGGCACCGGGCGGCTGCCGCCCGGCACGCACCTCGCCCGCGAAGACTCCGCACAGCGCGACCACCGCCTCGGCCCCGCGCTCCCGCCGGGCGCGGGCGGCCGAGGCGCGCAGGCCGTGCCGTACCGCCGGAAGGCACAAGCCGCCGAGGAGCAGGGGCAGCAGCGAGCGGCCGAGCAGCGCGAGCGCGGCGGCGGCCACCAGGCACCACCACGCGCCGCCCGCCCGGTCCCGCAACCGCGGCGTCAGCCGCTCGCGCAGCAGGCGGCCGGGCGCGAAACCGGTCCGCGCCCCGCACAGTCGGCGGAGTCTGCGCACCCCGGTGCGTGACCCGGTGGCCAGCCAGGAGGCCCCACCGGCGCAGCAGGCTCCGGCACAGGCCGCGCCCCACACCCCGCCCTGGCTCATGAGGCGCCCTTCAGGAGGAGTGCTTCGAGCCGGGGCCAGCCCGCCTCGTAGGAGAAGCCCTTGGTGCCCCAGCGGAGCGCGGGGACGGTCTCGACGAGTCCGGAAGCGTCCCGTCTGAGGACATGCACCTCGGCGAGGCGCCTGCGGCCGCCGCGGTCGCGGACCAGGTGGATCACCACGGACAGGGCCGCGGCCAGCTGGCTGTGCAGCGCCGCCCGGTCCAGGCCCGCGGCGGTGCCGAGCGCTTCGAGGCGGGCCGGGACATCGGCTGCCGCGTTGGCGTGCACGGTGCCGCAACCGCCCTCGTGCCCGGTGTTCAGCGCGGCCAGGAGGTGGACGACCTCGGGGCCGCGCACCTCGCCGACGACCAGCCGGTCGGGGCGCATCCGCAGCGCCTGGCGCACCAGGTCCTGGAGGGTGACGAGTCCGGCCCCCTCCTGGTTGGCGGGCCGGGCTTCGAGGCGTACCACGTGCGGGTGCTCGGGGCGCAGTTCGGCGGAGTCCTCGGCGAGGACGATGCGTTCGGCGGGTCCGACGAGGCCGAGGAGGGCCGCGAGCAGGGTCGTCTTGCCCGAGCCGGTACCGCCGCTGATGAGATACGAGAGGCGGGCGTCGAGCAGCGCCCTGAGGATGCGGTCGCCGCCCGGTGGGACGGTGCCCGCGGCGACGAGCTCGTCCAGGGTGAAGGCGCGGGGCCTGACCACCCTGAGGGCGAGGCAGGTCGCCCCGACCGCGACCGGTGGCAGCACCGCGTGCAGCCGGGTCCCGTCGGGCAGGCGGGCGTCCACCCAGGGCCGGGCGTCGTCGAGCCGGCGTCCCGCGACGGCGGCCAGGCGCTGGGCGAGGCGGCGCACGGTGGCGGCGTCGGGGAAGGTGACGCCGGTGAGTTCGAGTCCGGTGCCGCGGTCGACCCAGACGCGGTTCGGCGCCGAGACCAGTACGTCGGTCACCTCGGGATCGGCGAGCAGGCGGTCCAGCGGGCCGGCGCCGATCAGCTCCGCGCGCAGGCGGTCGGTGGTGCCGAGGACCTCGGCGTCGCCGAGGAGGCGGCCCTGGGCGCGCAGGGCCTCCGCGACCCGGGCCGGTGTCGGTTCGCAGCCGCTCTCGGCCAGCCACTGCCGCACCCCGTCCAGCATCTTCGCGCCGACGACCGCGCTCATGCCGCGCCTCCGGCCACCGGCATCTGCTCCCAGAACCGGCGGCTGAAGCGGGCCAGCGGTCCGCGCGCGTCGCCACCGGGTGGGCGTCCCTTCTCCTGTGCCGCCAACAGGCCTTTTTCGCGGGGTAGTTCACCCGCCAGCGGGAGTCCGAGCAGCTGGGCGACCTCACCGGCGGCGAGTCCGCCGACGCCGCTGGTGCCGTGCCCGGGCGGCGCCACGACCACCCGCAGATCGCGCAGCAGCATGCCCGCGGCGGCGGCGATGCGCTGGGCCGCGGCGACGGCGCGCAGCTCCGCCGGGACCACGAGCAGGCCCAGGTCGAGCTGGGCGAGCACCTCGCCCGCGCTCTCGTCGACCCGCCTCGGCAGGTCCGCGACGACCACGCCGCCGCGCCTGCGGGCCGCGGCGAGCACGGCCCGTACCGCCTCGGGAGCGACGCTGACGGTGTCCCCGCGGTCCCAGCTCAGGACGCGCAGCGAGTGCAGTTCGGGGAGGGACTCCTCCAGGGCGTTGCCGCCGACCCGGCCCCGGGACTCGGTGAAGGCGGGCCATCTCAGCCCTTCGGCGCTCTCGCCGCCGAGGAGTACGTCGAGTCCGCCGCCGAGTGGATCGGCGTCGACGAGCAGGGTGCGCCGCCCGTCCCGTGCCGCGGTCACCGCCAGGGCGCAGGCCAGGGTGGAGGCCCCGGCGCCGCCCCGGCCGCCGAGGACGCCGACCGTGAACGCCGGGCGGCCGGTGCCCTCGGCGGCGTCGGCGATGCGGTCCACCAGCCACCGCTCGTCCCCCGGCAGCACCAGCACATGGTCGGCGCCGATCTCGACCCCTCGCCGCCAGACGCCCGCGTCGTCCTGGTCCCGGCCGACCAGGACCACTCCGCCTCTGCGGCGGGCCGAGCGCACCCGGCCCGCCGCGTCGTCCCCGACCAGGACGAGCGGAGCGGACTCCCAGGTGCCGCGCGCCGGGGGCACGCCGTGGTGCACCACCGGGCGCTCCGCTCCCGCCGCCGCGCACAGCCGCAGCAGGTCGTCGAGGAGCGCCATGTCCTCGGTGACGATCAGCGGTCCGTCCCGGCGCCCCTCGGCCGCCGGACGGTGCTCGTGCGCCCTGGTTCCTGCCATGTCTCCCGCCCTTCGCCGCGTCCCCCGCGGGCTCCCCGTCGAGCCCGCGGCCCTGGCCCGCAAAAGGACGGGTGGACGGTTTTCGCCGGGCCCCGAATCCCTTGGGACATCCGGGCCACGGCAAACCGAACCGCTCGTGAACTTCGCAAGCAGGACGCGCAGGAATCACCGTGCAGGCATCCGGGAAATGTTGTGGATCTTGGTAAAAACCTGTGGATAACTCGACGGAGGTGAATAACTCCCCGACCCGTTCGGGGGAGTCCGGGGCCTTATTCGGCGCCCCGGAGCCCCTCACGCACAGTCACGGATCATGGTGAGGGCGGCGCCGGGCGCGCGAGGAGCGCGCGGACGCGCGTAGAGGGGAGCACCGCGGAGGCCATCGGAGGAAAACCCATCCGGACATGCGACGACCCCCGCCGGGGGGGAGAGCGGGGGTCGTCCCCACGGCCGACTCGGGGGGGGGGAGGAGCCGGACCGGGTTAGCACGGTCGCGAACGATCCGTGACCTTCATGGTGTACCCGAGGGCCTTCTCAGGCAAACACACGCGCCACACCTTACGCCGAATGGCGGGCGCATATGCTCAGCGTGTGGAAAACCACTCCTTGCCCCGGACAGCGGCCTTCTTCGACCTGGACAAGACGGTCATTGCCAAGTCGAGCACGCTCACCTTCAGCAAGTCCTTCTACCAGGGAGGGCTCATCAATCGGAGGGCGGCGCTGCGTACCGCGTACACGCAGTTCGTCTTCCTCGTCGGCGGCGCCGACCACGACCAGATGGAGCGGATGCGCGAGTACCTGTCCGCGCTGTGCCGCGGATGGAACGTGCAGCAGGTGAAGGAGATCGTCGCCGAGACGCTGCACGATCTCATCGATCCGATCATCTACGAGGAGGCGGCCTCCCTCATCGAGGAGCACCACACCGCGGGCCGGGACGTGGTGATCGTCTCCACCTCCGGCGCGGAGGTCGTGGAGCCCATCGGTGAACTGCTCGGCGCCGACCGGGTCGTCGCGACCCGGATGGTCGTGGGCGAGGACGGCTGCTACACCGGCGAGATCGCCTACTACGCCTACGGCCCCACCAAGGCGGAGGCCATCCGCGAGCTCGCCGACTCGGAGGGGTACGACCTGGCGCGCAGCTACGCCTACAGCGACTCGGCGACCGACCTCCCGCTGCTCGAATCGGTCGGCCGTCCGCACGCGGTCAACCCCGACAAGGCGCTGCGGCGGGAGGCCGCCGCCCGCGAGTGGCCGGTACTCGACTTCCACCGGCCGGTGCGCCTCAAGCAGCGGATCCCGGTGCCGCCCCGCCCCGCCCTGTTGGCGGCGGCAGCGGTGAGCGCGGCGGCGGCCACAGCCGGGATCGTCTGGTACGCGAGCCGGCGCCGCGGGACCGTCTGAGGCCCGCCGCCGCGGGGGCCGGCGGCGAGACCGCCCGGGCCCGTTGGCGCCGAAAGGCAAAGAAGTGGCGGCCCGGCTTCCGCTTGCTCCCGGACCGGAGTACAAAGGAGTCAACGGCCCGCGAGACCAGGGACATCCGAGAGGATCACCTCACCACGCATTCAGGCCCCACGGACCGCGCATGGAGACTGGGCACCCACGCGACGTCGACCCGTCGAATACGGGCCAGCCGCACCAGGTGACGGGCGAAGATCCCGGCCTGATGGGCACATCTTCGAGGACGCTTGGTAACCCGGTGGACATGCCAGCGGCGGTACGAGATCTCGTACCGCCGCATTCTTCTGCCCGGCTCCGGTCCCCGCGGGCCGCTCCCGGCGCCGGGACTCGTCCTGCCTCTCAGGCGGCCCCGCGCTGGAGGGCCTCGCAGACCGCGGTGGACTCCCGGGCGCCCAGCTCCACGGCGCGACCGCAGTGCGCGATCCACGCCGCCATGCCCTCGCCCGTGCCGGAGGCGTAGCCGTCGAGTGCCTCGCGGTACGCGGCCGCGCCCTGCTCGGCATGGCCCACCTCGCAGGGGGCGATGGACTTGGGGTCGAGTCCGCTGCCCACCAGGACGATGCGCTCGGCGGTGCGCGCCACCAGTCCGTTGTGCGAGGTGAAGGGGCGCAGGGTCAGCAGTTCGCCGTGCACCACGGCGGCGGTGACCAGCGCCGGAGCCTGACCGCCCGCGATGATCAGCTGGGAGAGGCCCTCGAGTCGCCCGGCCACCTCGTCGGCGCCGGGGAGCGGCAGTTCGCCGGACCCGTCGAGGAGCTCCTCGGCGACCGGTTCGCCGGGCTGGCGCGGGCGGCCCACCTGGGCGGAGTCGTCCGCGGCGGCGACGAGGTGCAGCCGCGCGAGGACCCGCAGCGGCGACTGGCGCCAGATCGACAGCAGTTGCCCGGCCTCCGCCGTCAGCCGCAGGGCCGCGCCCACGGTGCGCGCCTCGGGGTCGGCGCTGAAGTCGGTCCGCCGCCGCACCTCTTCGAGCGCCCAGTCGGCGCCCGCGAGCGCGGCGGAACCCCGCGCCCCGCGCAGTGCCGCCTCGGAGGTGATCTCGTTGCTGCGGCGCCGCATGATCCGGTGCCCGTACACGCGGTCCACGGACTTGCGCACGGACTCCACGGAATCGGCGACGCCGGGCAGCGAGCCGAGCGCGGCGAGCGGGTCAGTCGTACTCATGGGGACGACCCTACGCAACGGCCGCCCGCGCCCCTCGAAGGAGTGGTCTTCTTCACGCCGGTGCGGGTCCGGGCGGCGGGGCGGCCTATGTTGATGAACATGAAGATCGCTTTCGTGGGGAAGGGCGGCAGCGGCAAGACCACGCTGTCCTCCCTCTTCATCCGTCATCTCGCCGCCACCGGCGCCCCGGTCGTCGCGGTGGACGCCGACATCAACCAGCACCTCGGCGCCGCGCTCGGGCTCGACGAGGACGAGGCGGCCGCGCTGCCCGCCATGGGCGCGCGGCTCACCATGATCAAGGACTATCTGCGCGGTTCGAATCCGCGCATCTTCTCGGCCGCCACGATGATCAAGACGACCCCGCCCGGGGACGGCTCGCGGCTGCTGCGGATCCGCGAGAACAACCCCGTGTACGACGCCTGCGCGCGCGGGGTGGAACTCGACGGCGGGACCGCGCGTCTGATGGTCACGGGCCCCTTCACCGAGTCGGACCTCGGCGTCTCCTGCTACCACTCCAAGACCGGCGCCGTCGAGCTGTTCCTGAACCACCTGGTGGACGGCCGCGGGGAGTACGCCGTCGTGGACATGACCGCGGGCTCCGACTCCTTCGCCTCCGGCATGTTCACCCGGTTCGACATGACCTTCCTGGTGGCCGAGCCGACCCGCAAGGGCGTCTCCGTCTACCGCCAGTACAAGGAGTACGCCCGCGACTTCGGCATCACGCTGAAGGTCGTCGGCAACAAGGTGCGGGGGCAGGACGACCTCGACTTCCTGCGGGCGGAGGTGGGGGACGACCTGCTGGTGACCGCGGGGTACTCGGAGTGGGTGTGCGCCATGGAGAAGGGCCGTCCGCCGCGGTTCTCGCTCCTGGAAGACGTCAACAAGCAGGCCCTGGCGGCTCTTCAGGCCGCCGCGGACGAGACCTACGAGGCACGGGACTGGGCCCGCTACACCCAGCAGATGGTGCACTTCCATCTGCGCAACGCCCAGAGCTGGGCCAACGACCGCACCGGCACCGACCTGGCCGCACAGGTCGACCCCGATTTCGTCCTGGGCGAGCAGCAGGCCGTGGTGCAGCCGGGCTGAGCCGCGGGCCGCGGGCGGCCGTCCGGATCCGGCCCGGACGGGCCCCTGATGCGGGCGCGTGCGTACCGTCCGGGCGCGGTCAGGGGTGCGCGGGCGCGCCCGGGGCGCCGCTCGGCGTGCGCACCGGGCGGGAGGCGAGGTAGCGGGCCCAACCGCCTGGCGGGGCCTGGCCTGACCGCAGCGCCCGGAGCTCGGCGAGCAGCTCCGGATCCTGGGCGTCGAGCCAGTCGGCGAGCTGCCGCAGGGACACGCAGCGCACCTCGCGCTGCGGGCACAGGCGCCGCATCGCCTCCTCGACGGCCCGTGTGTAGGCGCCGCCGTTCCAGTCCTCGAAGTGGTTGCCGACGATCAGGGGCGCGCGGTTGCCGCGGTAGGCGCGGCGAAAGCCCTGGAGCAGCCCGTCGCGGAACTGGTCGCCCCAGTACGCCTGCCGGTCGGGGTCGCCCTGCGGGCCGCCGGACTGCCGGACCATGAAGTCCCGGTCGGTGGCCGGGACCTGGAGGCCGCCGCCCGGCAGCGGGACCCGGCGCACGGACAGGTCCCACAGCCCGTCCGCCTTGCGCGGCCAGACCTGTCCGGCGGCGCCGCTGCTGTCGTAGCGCAGGCCGAGTCCGCGCGCGAGGGGCAGGAAGCTCGCCCTGCCCTGGGGGCAGCGGGTGCGGGCGCCGGTGAGTTCCCGGTCGAAGTCGAAGGGCAGGGCGGGTTCGTAGGGCAGGGCGGCGTGCGTCTTCCAGTTCCGTACGAGGGAGCGGGTGCGGGCGAGTTCGGCCTTCCACTGCGCCGTGCCCGGGCCGTTCTGGCCTCGGCAGGGGCGGCCGGTGAGGAGGGTGCCGATCTCGTTGCCGCCGAGCCAGGCGCCGCGCAGCTGCCGCACGGTGTCACGGACCGTGGACCCGGCAGGCGCCGCCGCCCCGCGACGGGCGGGCCGCCGGGGCGGACCGCTGCCGGTACCGGGCGGAAGGCCCCGCAGCAGGTCCCGGCCGCTGAGGAAGTACGTCATACGGGCGCCGTTGTCCTTGGCGACCTGGCGGAAGTGGGAGAACAGGCGGCGGTCGTCCTCGACCGCGCCGCTCCAGGTGAAGACCACGAACTGCGGGGGCCGCCGCCCGGGCGCGAGCCGGACGGGCTCGGGCAGGGCGGGCTGCGGGCCGGTGTAGGAGGTGGAGCCGTCGCCGAGCAGGCGTACGGGGTGGGCCGAGGCGCCCGCCCGGGCGTCCGGGGTGTCGCGGGCGGGGTCGGGCGGCGGCCCGGAGCAGCCCGCCAGCGCCGCCGTTAAGGCCGCGGCGAGGCCGAGCCGTCGTACACCTGTGCCGAGGGCGGCCATGGTTCGCCCACCTTCTTTCCCGGGAGTCGCCCCTCGCGCGGCCGGGGCCTGCGCCCGCGGCGGCCCGGGCGCTTCTGCGAGGGGGCGCGGCCGTCAGGGGTTCCCGGGAGCGCGGGGAGCCGCCAACCTCGCATGCCTGCCGGGGCAGTTCGGGCCGACTAGCCGATCAGCACACCTATTCACACGCGCGGGTGAAGATCTGGACTGATTGCCGAAAATGTTCGACCCCCGTCTTTACTCTGCATTACGGTCCATTTACTGAATGTTGAGACATCCCACCACTGCCCTACCTCACTGCACGCGGTGTTCCACGGCCGCGCCGTCCCTCTTGGCAGCAGGGACCTCCGAGCACCCACGCGACCGCGCCACTCATGAAGAGACGGGCCCATGAACCTCAGCCCACGCCCCTTGCCCGACACCTCCCCCGCCACCTCCGGCCAGAGCCCGCACGGCCCCCCGCGCACGCGCGGCCCGCGCCTCGCGGGCGCCGACGTCTCGGCCTCGATCGCGGTCTTCCTCATCGCCCTGCCGCTCTCCCTCGGCATCGCCCTGGCGACCGGCGCCCCGCTGCAGGCGGGCCTGGTGGCCGCGGCCGTCGGCGGCCTGGTGGCCGGGCGGCTCGGCGGCTCGGTGCTCCAGGTCAGCGGCCCCGCCGCCGGACTCACCGTGGTGACCGCCGAGCTCATCCAGCACTACGGCTGGCGCACCACCTGCGCCATCACCGTGCTCGCCGGAGCGGCCCAACTGGCGCTCGGCTTCCTGCGGGTGGCGCGGTCGGCCCTGGCCGTGAGCCCGGCCATCGTGCACGGCATGCTCGCGGGCATCGGCGTCACCATCGCCCTCGCCCAACTGCACATCGTCCTCGGCGGCACCCCGGAGAGCTCGGTGCTCGCCAATCTGGAGTCCCTGCCCGGCCAGTTGGCCCGGGTGCATCCCGCGGCGCTGGCCACGAGCGCGCTCACCCTCCTGGTGCTCCTCGGCTGGTCCCGCCTGCCCGGTGGCCTGGGCCGCATCGCCCGGCCGGTCCCGGCGGCCCTGGCCGCGGTCGCGGCGGCCACCGCCTTCGCCTCGCTGGCCGGACTGCGGCTGCCGCGGGTGGACCTGCCCTCGTGGTCCAGCCACGCCCTGCCCCACCTGCCCGAGGGTCCGGTGCTCGGCCTGCTCGCGGCGGTGCTCACCATCACCCTGGTCGCCAGCGTGGAATCGCTGCTCTCGGCCGTCGCGGTGGACAAGCTCGCCACCGCCCGCACCGAGCCGCGGGTGCACATCCCCCGGGCCGACCTCGACCGCGAGCTGCGCGGCCAGGGCCTGGCCAACATGGTCTCCGGGGCGCTCGGCGGCCTGCCCGTCACCGGAGTCGCCGTCCGCAGCTCGGCCAATGTCCGGGCGGGCGCGGTGAGCCGCAACTCCACGGTGCTGCACGGGGTCTGGATCGTCCTCGCCGCGCTGGTCCTCGTGCCCGTGCTCGACCTGATCCCGCTCGCCGCCCTCGCCGCCCTGGTGATGGCCGTGGGGGTGCAGATGGTGAGCATCAACCACATCCGTACGGTCACCAGGCACCGCGAGGTGGCCGTGTACGCGGTGACCGCGGCGGGCGTGATCCTGCTCGGCGTCCTCGAGGGGGTCGGTCTCGGCATCGCCACCGCGGTCGCCGTCGCGCTGCACCGGCTCAGCCGCACCCGCATCACCCACGAGGAGGACACCGGGGGCAGGCATCATGTGCGGGTCCGCGGCCAGTTGACCTTCCTGGCCGTCCCCCGGCTCAGCCGCGTCCTGCACCTGGTGCCGCGCGGCGCGGACGCCCTGGTCGAACTCGACGGCTCCTTCATGGACCACGCCGCCTACGAATCCCTCCAGGACTGGCAGAACTCCCACCGCTCCCAGGGCGGCACGGCCGAGATCAGCGCCCGCTCCGGAGGACGGATCGCCGAACCCGCCCGGGCGGTCCTCTCCTGCTGCCGCCCCTGGACAGCCTGGCGCAACCACCACTGCGACCGTACGGACAAGGGCAGACCACCGGCCGAGGCCCCGGTGGCGACCGCGGCCGGCGGTACGGAGGCCACCGGGGCCGGGAGGACTCCGGAGGCGGCGCGCTCGGGGCGGCAACTCGCCAGCGGGATCAGCGCCTTCCAGCGCGACACCGCCCCGCGGGTGCGCGAGGAGCTGGCCCGCCTGGCCCGCGAAGGGCAGCGGCCGACCCAGCTCTTCCTCACCTGTGCGGACTCCCGGCTGGTCACCTCGATGATCACCTCCAGCGGCCCCGGCGACCTCTTCGTCGTACGCAACGTCGGCAATCTGGTCCCGCCGCCGGGCGCGGAGGGCGGCGACGACTCGGTGGCCGCCGCGATCGACTACGCGGTGGACGTACTCGAAGTGCAGTCGGTGACGGTGTGCGGGCACTCGGACTGCGGCGCCGTGCAAGCCCTGCTGAACGCGCCACCGGCGGGCGGGTCCTCGCCGCTCGAGCGCTGGCTCCGGCACGGGCTCCCCAGCCTCGTACGGGCGAAGGGTGCCGAGGGTCCGCGGCCGCGGCTGGCCGGGCGGGAGCCGGCGGACGCGGCCGAACTGCTCAGCCTCAGCAATGTGGTCCAGCAGTTGGAGCACCTGCGGCGGCACGAGTCGGTGGCGAAGCGGCTGGCCGAAGGGAGGATCGCGCTGCACGGCATGTACTTCCATGTGGGCGAGGCCCAGGCGTATCTGCTGAGCGGGGAGGAGCCGGTCTTCTCCGTGGTGGCGCCCGGGGAGCGGGAAGGGGTGCATGCCTAGACCGAGAGACGGAAGGACGGAGAAGACGGAGAAGGCGAGGGCCGCGGCGCACCCGGGGCAGGAGGCCCCCATCTCGTCCTGGGCAGCAGCGCTTTCCCGGCGCACTCCCCGTACGGCCCCGGCAGGACACGGGCGCTCCCGGTCCGGTACCCCTGTACCCGTACCGCCGGAGGTGCCAGGATCGGAGGGGTTGACCAGGTCACACCGGAGCTGAAGAATCCGCGCGATGACAAAAATGGTCTACACCACACGGGACAGTGTCAGCACGTGGGGAGCCAGCGAATGAACGAGCGTCCGTCGATCGCCAACATGCTCAAGGAGGAGCGCCGTTTCGCGCCCCCCGCCGAGCTGGCCGCGAACGCGAACGTCAAGGCCGAGGCGTACGAGCGGGCCGAGGCCGACCGGCTCGGGTTCTGGGCGGAGCAGGCGCGGCGGCTCACCTGGGCCACCGAGCCCACCGAGACGCTGGACTGGTCGAACCCGCCCTTCGCGAAGTGGTTCGCCGACGGGAAGCTGAACGTCGCCTACAACTGCGTGGACCGCCACGTGGAGGCGGGCAACGGCGACCGCGTCGCCATCCACTTCGAGGGCGAGCCGGGCGACAGCCGCGCCGTCACCTACGCGGAGCTCAAGGACGAGGTCAGCCGGGCGGCGAACGCGCTCACCGAGCTCGGCGTCACCAAGGGCGACCGAGTGGCCGTGTACCTGCCCATGATCCCCGAGGCGGTCGTGGCGATGCTGGCCTGCGCGCGCATCGGCGCCGCGCACTCGGTGGTCTTCGGCGGCTTCTCCGCCGACGCCATCGCGGCGCGCATCGAGGACGCGGACGCCAAGCTGGTCATCACCGCCGACGGCGGCTACCGCAGGGGCAAGCCCTCGGCGCTGAAGCCCGCCGTGGACGACGCGGTGTCCCGGGTCAGCGGGGTCGAGAAGGTCCTCGTGGTCCGGCGCACCGGCCAGGATGTCGAGTGGACCGAAGGCCGGGACGTGTGGTGGCACGAGGTCACCGGGCGGCAGTCCGCCGAGCACACCCCGGAGGCCTTCGAGGCCGAGCAGCCGCTGTTCATCCTCTACACCTCCGGCACCACCGGGAAGCCGAAGGGCATCCTGCACACCTCCGGCGGCTACCTCACCCAGGCCTCGTACACCCACCACGCCGTCTTCGACCTGAAGCCGGAGACGGACGTGTACTGGTGCACGGCCGACATCGGCTGGGTCACCGGCCACTCGTACATCACCTACGGGCCGCTCTCGAACGGCGCGACCCAGGTCATCTACGAGGGCACCCCGGACACCCCGCACCAGGGGAGGTTCTGGGAGATCGTGCAGAAGTACGGGGTCACGATCCTCTATACGGCGCCGACGGCGATCCGTACCTTCATGAAGTGGGGCGACGAGATCCCCGCCAAGTTCGACCTGTCCTCGCTGCGGGTGCTCGGCTCGGTGGGCGAGCCGATCAACCCGGAGGCCTGGGTCTGGTACCGCAAGCACATCGGCGGCGACCGCTGCCCGATCGTGGACACCTGGTGGCAGACCGAGACCGGCGCGATGATGATCTCCCCGCTGCCGGGCGTGACGGAGACCAAGCCGGGGTCCGCGCAGCGCGCGCTGCCGGGTATCGCGGCGACCGTCGTCGACGACGAGGCCAACGAGGTCCCGGACGGCGGCGGTGGCTACCTGGTGCTCACCGAGCCGTGGCCCTCGATGCTCCGCACCATCTGGGGCGACGACCAGCGCTTCCTGGACACCTACTGGTCCCGCTTCGAGAACCGCTACTTCGCGGGCGACGGCGCGAAGAAGGACGAGGACGGCGACATCTGGCTGCTCGGCCGGGTCGACGACGTCATGCTCGTCTCCGGGCACAACATCTCGACCACCGAGGTGGAGTCCGCCCTCGTCTCGCACCCCTCGGTCGCCGAGGCAGCGGTCGTCGGCGCGGCGGACGAGACGACCGGCCAGGCGATCGTGGCCTTCGTGATCCTGCGCGGCAGCGCGAACGAGGACGAGGGGCTGGTCACCGACCTGCGCAACCACGTGGCGGCGACCCTCGGCCCGATCGCCAAGCCCAAGCGGATCCTGCCGGTCGCCGAGCTGCCGAAGACGCGGTCCGGCAAGATCATGCGGCGGCTGCTGCGGGACGTCGCCGAGAACCGCCAGCTCGGTGACGTGACCACGCTGACCGACTCCTCCGTCATGGACCTCATCCAGTCGAAGCTGCCTTCGGCGCCGAGCGAGGACTGAGGGCTCGGGGGCACCGACAAGGGCCCATTGCCGCAGGGGCTGCCGGGTATCCGGTGGCCCCTGTGGTGTGTGCGGGGACTGGACGGTCGGCGGGGTAGGGCTTTCGCTGCTGATGGGTGATGGCTGGCGATTGGCGGATGGCAGTTGATGGTGACGGCTGACGGCTGACGGCTGACAAATAACAGATGACGGATGACGGATGACGGATGACGGATGACAGTTATTGAAATCTGTCATCCGTCATCTGTTACCTGTCAGCCACCCCGCCCCCTTCACCTCCGGCACCTCCATCACCTCCGCCACTTCCAGCCCCCTCTCCACCCCTCCCCCGCCACCCCTCACCCACTAAGCTCAACCCGTCTAAGTTCAACCCCGTCTAAGCTCAACCTCACCCAAGCTGAGCCCCACCCAAGCTGAGCCCACGCAAACTGAGCCCCACCTACAACTGAACCCCGCGCCCTCTCCCCCAAGACCCGCCGAGTAGGGGCGCCGAATTTCATGGTGTGCCGGGAAGTCTGGTCGGCAGCGCTTTCAGCGTTCCCTTTTCGCCGACCGACCGGAGGCCCTCCGCATGGCCGCGCCCACCCCCCGCCCCAAGGTTCTCGCCAGGCTCTCGCTGACCGAGCGGAACTTCGTGGTGAACGCGCTGCGCACCGAGACCGTGGGCGGAGTCCTGCTCCTCCTCGCCGCGATCGCCGCCCTGATCTGGGCGAACACCCCGCTCAAGGACAGCTACGAGTCCGTGCGTACCGCGCACCTGGGGCCCGGCGCGCTGGGCCTGGACCTGTCGGTGCAGCACTGGGCGGCGGACGGGCTGCTCGCGGTCTTCTTCTTCGTCGCGGGTGCCGAGCTGAAGCGCGAACTCGTCGCCGGG
This sequence comes from Streptomyces sp. SCSIO ZS0520, assembly GCF_025643355.1. NCBI lineage: Bacteria > Bacillati > Actinomycetota > Actinomycetes > Kitasatosporales > Streptomycetaceae > Streptomyces > Streptomyces sp. SCSIO ZS0520. The sequence continues at coordinate 3,383,192 of NZ_CP092644.1, forward strand.
GATCTGCGCGACCCGAAGGCCGCGATGCTGCCGGTGATCGCGGCGCTCTGCGGCATGGCGGCGCCCGCGCTGGTGTATCTGCTGGTCAACACGGCGGGCGGCGGTTCGGCGGACGGCTGGGCGGTACCCACCGCCACCGATATCGCCTTCGCCCTCGCCGTACTCGCCGTCATCGGGACCTCGCTGCCCTCGGCCCTGCGCGCCTTCCTGCTCACCCTCGCGGTGGTGGACGACCTCTTCGCGATCCTGATCATCGCGGTCTTCTTCACCGGCGAGCTGAACTTCGCCGCGCTCGGCGGGGCCGCCGCGGGCCTCGCCGTCTTCTGGCTGCTGCTGCGCCGCGAGGTGCGGGGCTGGTACCTCTACGTACCGCTCGCGCTGGTGATCTGGGGGCTGATGTACAACAGCGGCGTGCACGCGACCATCGCCGGGGTGGCCATGGGCCTGATGCTGCGCTGCACGCGGCGCGAGGGCGAGGAGCGCTCCCCGGGTGAACGCGTGGAGCATCTGGTGCGGCCGGTGTCGGCGGGGCTCGCGGTGCCGCTGTTCGCCCTGTTCAGCGCCGGGGTCGCGGTCTCGGGCGGCGCGCTCGCGGAGGTGTTCGGCACCCCTGAGACGCTGGGCGTGGTGCTCGGCCTGGTGGTGGGCAAGACGGTGGGGATCTTCGTCGGGACCTGGCTCACGGCCCGTTTCACCCGGGCGGAACTCGGGGAGGAGCTGGCCTGGCCCGATGTGTTCGCGGTCGCCGTGCTGGCCGGGATCGGCTTCACGGTCTCGCTCCTGATCGGGGAGCTGGCCTTCACCGGGGACCCGGCGCTCACCGAGGAGGTCAAGGCGGCCGTACTCACCGGCTCGCTGATCGCCGCGGTCTGCGCCACAGTGCTCCTGAAGATCCGCAACGCCCGCTACCGCGGGATGTACGAGGACGAGGAGCGCGACGAGGACCAGGACGGGATCCCCGACATCTACGAGACGGGCGACCCCGAGTACCACCTGCGGATGGCGGAGCTCCTGGAGAAGAGGGCCGCGGAACACCGCAGGCGTGCCCAAGTGGCGGGCGGGGGAAGCGCCGCGGACGAGCGTCCGGCATGATCTGTGACCAGAAACGTTCTACGGCACGTCAGTTCCCGTAGCTGACGGGCCTGTCCGGCGAAGGCGGGAGCACGCCGCCCGCACCGGCCGGACGCCGAGGAAGCAAGGGAACGCCAAGGAAAGTGAGAACGCGATGAGCCACACCGACGGCCCCGTCGGCGCAGAACGCAGTCTCGGCCAGCTGGTCGCGCACGCGACCGGTGAGCTGTCCGCCCTGGTGCACGACGAGATCGCGCTCGCCAAGGCCCAGCTGCGACAGGACGTCAAGCGCGCGGGTGTGGGCTCGGCTGCCTTCACCGTGGCGGGCGCGCTGCTGATCTTCTCGCTGCCGATGCTGAGCTTCGCCCTCGCCTACGGCATCCACGCCTGGAGCGACTGGCATCTGTCGGTCTGCTTCCTGCTGTCCTTCGCCGCGAGCGTGCTGCTCGCCGGGCTGATCGCGCTGGTCGGCGTGGTCTTCCTGAAGAAGGCCAAGCAGGGCGGCGGCCCGCAGAAGGCGGTCGCCTCCGCCAAGGAGACGGCGGCGGTGCTGCAGCACGCCAAGCCGCACCCGCGTGCGATCGGTGCCACCGACGCGACGGCGCTGCCGAGCGCCGGTGAACGGAAGGCTGTGGCACGCTCGACTCCATGACAGACCCTGCCACCCACTCGGCGCAGCCGGCCTCGGTCGTACGTGTCGACGGCCCCTGGACCCACCGCGATGTCGCAGCCAACGGCGCACGCTTCCACATCGCGGAACTGGGCGAGGGGCCGCTCGTCATGCTGCTGCACGGCTTCCCGCAGTTCTGGTGGACCTGGCGCCATCAGATGACCGCCCTGGCGGACGCGGGATTCCGGGCGGTGGCAATGGACCTGCGCGGAGTGGGCGGCAGCGACCGCACCCCCCGGGGCTACGACCCGCCGAACCTGGCGCTCGACATCACCGGTGTGGTGCGCTCCCTCGGCGAGCCCGACGCGGCGCTGGTCGGCCACGACCTGGGCGGCTATCTGGCCTGGACGGCTGCGGTGATGCGGCCGAAGCTGGTGCGCCGGCTCGCGGTGACCTCGATGCCGCATCCGCGCCGCTGGCGCAGCGCCATGCTCGGCGACGCGCGGCAGTCCGCGGCGAACTCCTGCGTCTGGGGCTTCCAGCGGCCCTGGATCCCCGAGCGGCAGCTGGTCGCCGACGACGGCGCCCTGGTCGGCGAGCTGATGCGGGACTGGTCGGGGCCGGTGCCGCTGGAGGAGGAGGCGGTGCGGATGTACCGCCGGGCGATGTGCATCCCCTCCGCGGCGCACTGCGCGATCGAGCCGTACCGCTGGATGGTGCGCTCGCTGCTGCGGCCGGACGGCTTCCAGTTCAACCGCCGGATGAAGCGGCCGGTGCGGGTGCCGACGCTGCATCTGCACGGCTCGCTCGACCCGGTGATGCGGGTGCGCAGCTCGGCCGGTTCCGGCGAGTACGTCGAAGCCCCGTACCGCTGGCGGCTGTTCGACGGGCTCGGGCACTTCCCGCACGAGGAGGACCCGGTCGCCTTCTCCACCGAGCTGGTGAACTGGCTGAAGGACCCCGAGCCGGACCGCTGAGCGCCCGGCGGCACCCGGTCCGGGACCGCCCTGCCGCCCGGTCCGAACTCCCGTCCACCGAACCGGTTTTCGGGACCGATTTGGGTGTGCGAGCCGCGGTTACCGACCTTGAGGCCCGGGCAGACGTCGGGGTATGGGCTGGACTCACGACTACAGTGACGCAGCACGCCGCCGCGGCTCAGGAGCCTCTCTGACCCCTCGTCAGCAGGCCGGGCCGCCCAAGGGGGACCGGGGTTCCGGCTCTCCCGACATCGGCATTCCCCGCATTCTGCGCCGACGCGCCCGCTGGGTGTCGGCACGGCTGCGGCATCCCAGCCGCGGCTGAGGCCGCGGTGCTCCCCGCTTCCCGCGGCTCCGTCCGGCGCTGTCCGCCCGGGCCGCCTTCCGGCCGCGCCCGCCCCTGCGGCAGGGTCGGCAGCCGCCGCCGAAGACCGGTCGGCCCGCACGGCTGACGTACCGTCCCGCGCGGGCGGTCTGACGTACGCCCCGACGACCGGACAGCTCCGGCAACCGGACGCACGGACGACCGGCAACTCGGACGGCCGAACAGCACGGACAGCCGGACACCACGGACAGCCGAACAGCTCGGGCGACCGGACAACTCGCACGACCGGACAGCACGGACGACGAGACAGACGAGACAGCAGGGCAGCTCAGAGCGCGCAGCTGTCGCTGTCGACCTCCTGGCCGGCCGTGCGTCCCCGGTCGATGTCCTCGCGCACCTCGTCGTTGGTGAGGGCGTAGCCGGTGTCCGGGTCGTCCAGGGACTTGGCGAACACCACTCCGTAGACCTTGCCGTCCGGGGTGAGCAGCGGTCCGCCGGAGTTGCCCTGCCGCACGGTCGCGTACAGCGAGTAGACATCGCGCCGGACGCTGCCGCGGTGGTAGATGTCGGGGCCGTTGGCGGTGATGCGGCCGCGGACGCGGGCCGGGCGGACGTCGTAGGCGCCGTTCTCCGGGAAGCCCGCGACGATGGCGCTCCGGCCGCTGTCCGCGTCGGAGTCGGTGAACTCCAGGGCGGGCGCCTTCAGCCGGGGCACGTCGAGTACGGCGATGTCGCGGCGCCAGTCGTAGAGGACCACCTTGGCGTCGTAGAGCTTGCCCTCGCCGCCGATCTGGACGGTGGGCTCGTCGACCCCGCCGACGACATGGGCGTTGGTCATCACGCGCCGCTCGTCGAAGACGAAGCCGGTGCCCTCCAGGACCTTGCCGCAGCCCTGGGCGGTGCCGACCACCTTCACGATGGACTTCTTCGCGCGCTCGGCGACCGGGCTGCCGGAGAGCGCCGGGTCGGGCGGCCGGACGTCCTTGATGGGCTCCTCGGAGAAGGGGCTGAAGACCTGCGGGAAGCCGTTCTGGGCGAGGACCGAGGAGAAGTCGTTGAACCAGGTGTCGGCCTCGTGCGGCAGCGCGCGGGAGACGCCGTGCAGCACCTGGGAGCCGCGGACCTCCTTGCCGAGGGTGGGCAGGGTGGTGCGGGCGAGGGCGGAGCCGATGAGCCAGGCGACCAGGAGCATCGCGAGGACGTTGACCAGGGCGCCGCCGGTGGCGTCGAGGGCGCGGGCCGGGGACCAGGTGAGGTGGCGGCGCAGCCGGTTACCGAGGTGGGTGGTGAAGGCCTGCCCGATCGAGGCGCAGACGATGACGATCACCACGGCGACGACCGCGGTGGTGGTGCCGACCTCGGCGTCGTCGGTCACGGCGTCCCAGAGCAGGGGCAGCACGGTGACCGCGACGAGTCCGCCGCCGAGGAAGCCGACGACGGACAGGATGCCCACGATGAAGCCCTGGCGGTAGCCGATCACCGCGAACCACACGGCGGCCGCCGCCAGCAGGAAGTCCAGCACGTTCACCGAATCAAGCCTCGCCTCACCTCGCGATCCTCAGGTCCCGCGCCCGGGCCGTCCGGCGGGGTCCGGGGGCGGGCCGCCGTGCCGGGAGAATCGTTCCGGGGCCGCGGCGGGGCGCGGTCCCGGTCGTACACATGACGGGGGCCACCTTGTCATGAGTGCCAGTCGAGCGGGATCTTCCGCTCCCGGTCCCAGGGGCGCTCCCAGCCCGCGTAGTGCAGCAGCCGGTCGATCACTCCGGCGGTGAAACCCCAGACCAGAGCGGAGGCGACGAGGAAGGCAGGGCCGGTGAAGCCCCGCGGGTGGACGCAGGTCGCGCGGTTCGCCGGGTCCGTGAGATCGGCCACGGGCACCGTGAACACCCGGGCGGTCTCGGCGGGGTCGACCACGCCGACCGGGGAGGGCGCCCGCCACCAGCCGAGCACCGGGGTGACCACGAACTCGCTCACCGGGATGTACAGCTTGGGCAGCAGCCCGAAGAGCTGCACCCCCGCCGGGTCGAGGCCGGTCTCCTCCTCGGCCTCGCGCAGGGCCGCGCGCAGCGGGCCCTCGCCGTGCGGGTCGCCGTCCTCCGGGTCGAGGGCGCCGCCGGGGAAGGAGGGCTGGCCGGCGTGCGAGCGCAGGGTGCCCGCGCGTTCCATCAGGAGCAGTTCGGGGCCGTTCTCGCCCTCGCCGAAGAGGATGAGCACGGCGGACTGGCGGCCGCCGCCGTCCTCGGGGGGCAGGAAGCGGCTGAGCTGGGTGGGCTCGACGGTGTCCACGGCATCGAGGACCGGGTCCAGCCAGCGCGGCAGCCCTTCCCTGCGCAACCGCACCGGCTCCTCAGATCCCACCGGCTGTCTCCCGGGGCCGCGCGGCCGCCCCGCGGGGGCAGCGTGTCCGGCCTGGCTCGCGTGTGTCATCGGCACCCCCTTCCTCGTTCCCCGGCCTGTTCCGGCCTCCGTCTCCCGGTCCCCGGCTCTCCAGTCCCCAACGCCCCGCCACCCGCCTTTCGTTCCGCCTCTCCCTGTACGGCCCGTGCTCCGTACCGCCCGGCCGCGGAGTGCGGCGGGCGCGGCGGGCGGTCGGGGACTCAGGCGGCGCCGAGCGGCGGGGCGGGTTTGCCCGGGTAGTCCGGCGGGGGTTTCAGGCGCTGGCCCGGCATGCCGCCCATCTCGTACTTGAGCAGCTTCCGCGCCTTCTCCGGGTCGGTCTCGCCCTCGCCGTACGCCGGGCAGAGCGGGGTGATCGGGCAGGCGCCGCAGGCCGGTTTGCGGGAGTGGCAGATGCGGCGGCCGTGGAAGATCACCCGGTGTGAGAGCTCGGTCCACTCGCTCTTCGGGAAGAGCGCGCCGACCGCCCGCTCGACCTTGTCCGGATCGGTCTCCTCGGTCCACCGCCAGCGCCGCACCAGCCGCCCGAAGTGGGTGTCCACGGTGATGCCGGGCACCCCGAAGGCGTTGCCGAGGACCACGAAGGCGGTCTTGCGGCCGACGCCCGGCAGCTTCACCAGATCCTCTAGCCGTCCCGGCACCTCGCCGCCGAACTCGTCCCGGACGGCCCGCGCGATACCCATGATCGACTTGGTCTTGGCGCGGAAGAAGCCGGTCGGCCTGATCAGCTCCTCGACCTCCTCCGGGTTGGCCGCGGCGAGGTCCTCGGGCTCCGGATAGCGGGCGAAGAGCCCGGGCGTGGTCTGGTTGACCCGCAGGTCGGTGGTCTGCGCGGAGAGCACGGTGGCGAGCAGCAGCTGGTACGGGTTCTCGAAGTCCAGCTCGGGATGGGCGTACGAGTAGACCTCGGCCAGCTCGCGGTTGATCTTGCGCGCCCGGCGGACCAGGGCGGTGTGGCTCTCCGGCGCACGGGCGGCGGCACCGGCCGCGGGGGCCTGCTTCTTGGCAGCCGCGGTCTTCTTCGCTGCCGTGGTCTTCGAAGCCGTGGTCTTCGCGGCCTTCTTCGGCGCCGCGGTCTTCTTCCCGGCGGTGCTCTTCTTCGCGGCACCGCTCTTCTTCGCGGCAGCGCTCTTGGCCGCCGGGGTCTTCTTCGCCGTCGTCGCCGTCTTCGTCGCCGTCTTCTTTGCCGCCGTTCTCTTCCCGCCGGTCTTCTCCGCCGCGGGCCGGGCCTGCGTCCCGGACTCGGAACTCTTCACCATGCGGGCAGCCTACGGGCCGCCGGTGACAGCGGGTGCGGAAACCGGCGGCGGGGGCTCCGGACCAGGAGGCCCCACACCCCGGCGGCCTCCCGCTCCGTACCCGCGCCACCGTGACCGCTGTCCGAAACCCGACCCCCGCCGTCCGGGAGCGCGCAGAATGGGCCTCTTGGCGCCCGGGCGAGGGGCTGTTCGCCCAGAGCGGAATTCGCGCCGCCGGATCGCGGCGAGGCCGCCCGGGGCGCGCTCCCACCGGGGTTTTGCGGCACCCGTTCGGTCTACCGGCCGGTACGGACACCCGGCGGCCACGGGGCGCCCGGGCCCCCAATTGGCCCCCTCCTGCACGGCAACGCACGCCCGTGCGGCAGACTTGTGACTGATCGCACTGTGCGGACCCTCCCGCAACCCTCCGGCAAAAGGGGAGCAAGGTCCCCTGACAAGCCGACAAGGAGAGAACTCGTGGACGACGTTCTGCGGCGCGCCCCGCTCTTCGCGGCGCTCGATGACGAGCAGGCGGCGGAGCTGCGCGCCTCCATGAGCGAGGCCACGCTGGCGCGTGGTGACGCCCTCTTCCACGAGGGCGACCCCGGCGACCGCCTCTACGTGGTCACCGAGGGCAAGGTGAAGCTGCACCGGACCTCCCCGGACGGGCGCGAGAACATGCTCGCGGTGCTCGGCCCCGGCGAGCTGATCGGTGAGCTGTCCCTCTTCGACCCGGGCCCGCGTACGGCCACGGCCACCGCGCTGACCGAGGTCAAGCTGCTCGGCCTCGGCCACGGCGACCTCCAGCCCTGGCTGAACGCCCGCCCCGAGGTGGCCGCCGCCCTGCTGCGCGCCGTCGCCCGGCGCCTGCGCAAGACCAACGACCAGATGTCCGACCTGGTGTTCTCGGACGTCCCCGGCCGCGTCGCGCGCGCCCTGCTCGACCTCTCGCGCCGCTTCGGCGTGCAGTCCGAGGAGGGCATCCACGTGGTGCACGACCTCACCCAGGAGGAGCTGGCGCAGCTCGTCGGCGCCTCCCGCGAGACGGTCAACAAGGCGCTCGCCGACTTCGCCGGACGCGGCTGGCTGCGCCTGGAGGCGCGGGCGGTCATCCTGCTCGACGTGGAGCGGCTGGCCAAGCGCTCGCGCTGACACCCCGGACCGCCCGGCACCCGGCGCCCGGCCCCACCCGCACCGAAGGCCCTGGCCCGACAGCCCCGGAAAAGCAGGCGCGCCCCGCCCCCGCTCTCGCGCAGAGTGGGGGCATGCGCGCCGGAACGGGACTCGACGACCAGGGCTTCTTCGTACCCGAGGGTGCGCTCTCGCGGGTGCAACCGCCCTTCGACGCGGTGCTCGCCGCTGCCCGGCCCCGGCTCGAAGAGGCCTTCGCGGATCGGCTGGACGGCGCGTATCTGTACGGTTCGGTGCCGCGCGGCACCGCGCGGGCCGGCCGCAGCGACCTGGACCTGCTGCTCGTCCTCACCCGGGAGCCCGGGCCCGCCGACCGGGCGGCGGCCGGGGAGCTGGAAGCCGGGCTCGACGAGGAGTTCCGGCAGATCGACGGCGCGGGCATCCTCCTGATGGGCCGGGAGCGCCTGCTGAGCCCCGCCGAACGCCACGACGGCGGCTGGTTCCTGGCCTGTCTGTGCACCCCCTGGTTCGGCACCGACCACGTACCGCTGCTGCCGCGCTACCGGCCCTCCTCGCTGCTCGCCCGCGAGACCAACGGCGATCTCGGTGCCCGGCTGCCGCTCTGGCGCGAGCGGGTGGCGCGGGCCCGTACGGACGCCGAACTGCGCCTGCTGTGCCGGGCCTTCGCCCGCAAGCTGGTACGGACCGGGTTCACGCTCGTGATGCCCCGGCTGAACGCCTGGACCAGTGAGCTGGACGCCTCGGCCCTGGCCTTCGGCGAGTGCTATCCGAAGCGGGGCGCCCAGATGCGGCGGGCCGCCGCGGTGGCCAGGGAACCGCTCGCGGACCGCGCCCTGCTCGCCGCCTTCACCGAGGACCTCGGGCCGTGGCTGGCCGCCGAGTACGCCCGGGTGCACGGGGTGAAGTCCGAGGAGAACCCGGCAAGCTGAACGAGCTGAACACGCCGCATCAGCCGAACAGTCCGGACAGGCCGAACAAGGGGAGCGCAAAGGGAGCAGGGCGGCCGGGGGTGTTCAGCCGATGAGCCCGTGCTCGCGGAGGTATGTGAGCTGGGCGCGGACCGAGAGTTCGGCGGCGGGCCACAGGGAGCGGTCCACGTCCGCGTAGACGTGCGCGACCACCTCGGCGGCGGTGGTGTGGCCGTTCTCGACCGCGGTCTCGACCTGGGCGAGCCGGTTGGCGCGGTGGGCGAGGTAGAACTCCACCGCCCCCTGGGCGTCCTGGAGGACCGGGCCGTGGCCGGGCAGCACGGTGTGGACGCCGTCGTCGACGGTGAGCGAGCGCAGCCGGCGCAGGGAGTCCAGGTAGTCGCCGAGGCGGCCGTCGGGGTGGGCGACGACCGTGGTGCCGCGGCCGAGGACGGTGTCCCCGGTCAGCACCGCCCGGTCGGCGGGCAGATGGAAGCAGAGCGAGTCGGCGGTGTGGCCCGGGGTCCCCACCACCCGCAGTTCGAGGCCGCCGAGGGCGACCACCTCCCCCTCCGCCAGGCCCTCGTCGCCGAGCCGCAGCGCCGGGTCGAGCGCGCGGACCTTGGTACCGGTGAGCGCGGCGAACCGCCCGGCGCCCTCGGCGTGGTCCGGGTGGCCGTGGGTGAGCAGGGTCAGCGCGACGCGCTTGCCCGCCTGCTCGGCGGCGTCGAGGACCCGGCGCAGATGGCTCTCGTCCAGCGGCCCCGGGTCGATGACGACGGCGAGTTCGGAGTCCGGTTCGGAGACCAGCCAGGTGTTGGTGCCGTCCAGGGTCATCGCGGAGGGGTTCGGCGCGAGGACGTTCACGGCGCGGTCGGTGGCCGGCCCGGAGAGCACGCCTCCGCGGGGCTGGCCGGGAAGGGCTGCGGCGTCGGTCATGGGCGGGATCCCCCCGGTCGGGCGTGCGTGGGTGGCGGTTACGACGGTAGCGGCGGTACGGGGCGCGGGTCGCGGCGGGCGGCCCGTTTCCCATGGTGGTCGGCGCGCGAGCCCCCGCGGGCTCCCGTCGGAAACTTGTCACACGGTGTTCTTCCGGGGCGCGCCCGCGGGGCCCCGGTCGCCGCGCTCAGCCCGTCGGCCGCCCCGGCTCCGCGGCCGGCATGCGGGTGGTGAACTCGGCGTGCCGCGGCCAGGTCAGGACCACCTCGCCGTCCTCGACGCGGGCGCGGGCGATCACCGGCTCCAGGTCCTGCCGCGCGGCGGCGGCCAGCGCGTCGGCCGCGCTCGGGTGGCCGACGAGGGCGCGCAGGGTGGCGAGGGTGGGCGGCAGCATCACCATCTCGCCCTTCTCCTGCCCGGCGACCGCCTCCTCGGGCCGGATCCACACCGAGAGGTCGGCCTCGGTGCGCTCGGGGCCCCGGCCGTGCACGAGGGTGCGCTGCCCGGCCGGGAGGGCGGCCACGAAGAAGAAGGTGTCGTAGCGGCGGGGCTCGAACTCCGGGGTGATCCAGCGGGTCCAGGCCCCGAGCAGATCGGAGCGCAGCACCAGGCCGCGCCGGTCGAGGAATTCCGCGAAGGAGAGTTCGTGGGCGATGAGGGCGGCGCGGTCGGCCTCCCAGTCGGCCCCGGTGGTGTCGGCGACGACGGTGCCCTCCTCGGGCCCGGCGAGCAGCACGCCCGCCTCCTCGTACGTCTCGCGTACCGCCGCGCAGACGATGGCCTGGGCGGTGCTCTCATCGACGCCGAGGCGCGCGGCCCAGTCGGCGCGGCCGGGGCCCGCCCAGCGGACGTGCGCCTCGTCGTCGCGGGGGTCGACGCCGCCGCCCGGGTAGGCGTAGGCGCCGGAGGCGAAGGCCATCGAGGTGCGGCGGCGCAGCATGTGCACCTCGACGCCGGCGGGGGCGTCGCGCAGCAGCATCACGGTGGCGGCGCGGCGCGGGGTGACCGGGGTGAGCTCCCCGGCCGCGAGCGCGCGGATGCGGGCGGGCCACTCGGGCGGGAAGGCCTGGCTCCGGGACTGCGGCTCGTCGGACTCTGCGTTCGCCATGGCCGGAGGCTATCCGCTGCGGGACGGATGTTCGAGAGGCCCCGGAACCGGAGACTCCCGGTGCTCCGCCGCCTCGCGCCGTACGCCGTGCGGGACACGGCGTACGGCGTACGGGATGCGGGATGCGGCGTACGGCAGGCGGGGTACCGCTGCGGACCGCGGCTCAGGCCTCGGTCAGCTCCACCTGGACCTCGACCTCGACCGGCGCGTCCAGCGGCAGCGAGGCGACACCGACCGCGCTGCGGGCGTGCACCCCCTTGTCGCCGAGGGCGGCACCGAGGAGTTCGCTGGCGCCGTTGATGACGCCGGGCTGGCCGGTGAAGTCGGCGGCGGAGGCGACGAAGCCGGTGACCTTGACGACCCGGGCGATCCGGTCGAGGTCCCCGGCGACCGATTTGACGGCGGCCAGGGCGTTCAGCGCGCAGACGCGGGCGAGCTCCTTGGCCTCCTCGGCGGTCACCTCGGCGCCGACCTTGCCGGTGACGTGCAGCTTGCCGTCGACCATCGGCACCTGGCCGGAGGTGTAGACGTACACCCCGCTCTGCACGGCGGGCTGGTAGGCCGCGAGCGGCGGGACGACCTCCGGAAGGCGGTGGCCGAGCTCGGCGAGCTTGGCCTCGACTGCGCCGCTCATCAGGACTTCTCCCGCTTCAGATAGGCAACGAGCTGTTCGGCGTTGGGCCCGGGCACGACCTGGACGAGCTCCCAGCCGTCCTCGCCCCAGGTGTCCAGGATCTGCTTGGTCGCGTGCACGAGAAGGGGCACGGTGGCGTATTCCCACTTGGTCATGGGGGCGAGCCTATCGGCAAGCCGGGCCGGGCCCGCCGCCGCGCGGGCCGCGGGGCCGCGGGCGGTGTGATCCCCCTCCCGCCGCCGCCCGCTCGGTGCGTAGCGGGGCGCGGCACTGGTTAGGCTCGCATGTGTGAGCAGGTTCCAGGTCGTCAGCGGCAAGGGCGGTACCGGCAAGACCACGGTGGCCGCCGCACTCGCGCTCGCCCTCGCCACGGCGGGCAAGCGGACCCTCCTCGTCGAGGTGGAGGGCCGGCAGGGCATCGCGCAGCTCTTCGAGACGGCCCCGCTGCCGTACGAGGAGCGCAAGATCGCGGTGGCGCCCGGGGGCGGTGAGGTCTTCGCGCTCGCCATCGACCCGGAACTGGCCCTCCTCGACTACCTCCAGATGTTCTACAAGCTGGGCGGCGCGGGCCGGGCCCTGCGCAAGCTCGGCGCCATCGACTTCGCGACCACCATCGCCCCCGGGCTGCGGGACGTGCTGCTGACCGGCAAGACCTGCGAGGCGGTCCGCCGCAAGGACAAGGCGGGCCGGTACGCCTACGACCACGTGGTGATGGACGCCCCGCCCACCGGCCGGATCACCCGCTTCCTCGGGGTCAACGAGGAGGTGGCCGGGCTCGCCAAGGTCGGCCCGATACACAATCAGGCGCAGGCCGTGATGCGCACCCTGAAGTCCCGGGACACCGCCGTGCACCTGGTCTCCCTCCTTGAGGAGATGCCGGTGCAGGAGACCGTGGACGGCATCACCGAACTGCGCGCGGCGAAGCTGCCGGTGGGCCGCGTGATGGTGAACATGGTCCGGCCCGAGGTGCTCGACGAGGCGGCGCTCCGGCGGGTGCGCGAGACGCCGCCGCGCGCCGCCCTCGCCAAGTCGCTCTCGGCGGCCGGGCTCGGCGGGGCGCGCCGGGGCGGCGGCGCCGAGCGCCTGGTGACCCCGCTGTTGGAGCAGGCCGGGGAGTACGCGGAGCGCTTCGCCCTGGAGAGCGGCCAGCGCGAGGTGCTCGCCGAGCTCGACCTGCCCTTGCACGAACTCCCCTTCCTCGCCGGGGGGTTGGACCTCGCCGGGCTCTACCGGCTCGCCAAGATCTTGCGGAAGCAGGGAGTGGCATGACCCTGGACGACGCGGCCCCGGAGCCCCTGGACGAGACCCCGCCCGCGCTCGGCGTGGACGCCCTGCTCGACGACCCCGGCACCCGCATCGTGGTGTGCTGCGGCAGCGGCGGGGTGGGCAAGACGACCACGGCGGCCGCCCTCGGCCTGCGCGCCGCCGAACGCGGCCGCAAGGTCGTCGTCCTCACCATCGACCCGGCGCGCAGGCTGGCCCAGTCGATGGGCATCGACGAGCTGGACAACACCCCGCGGCGGGTCCCGGACATCAAGGGCGAGGGCGAACTGCACGCCATGATGCTGGACATGAAGCGCACCTTCGACGAGATCGTCGAGGCGCACGCGGACGGCGAGCGGGCCGCCGCCATCCTGAACAACCCCTTCTACCAGTCGCTCTCGGCCGGATTCGCCGGTACGCAGGAGTACATGGCGATGGAGAAGCTGGGCCAGCTGCGCTCCCGCGAGGAGTGGGACCTGATCGTGGTGGACACCCCGCCCTCGCGCTCGGCCCTGGACTTCCTGGACGCCCCGAAGCGGCTCGGCTCCTTCCTGGACGGCCGGCTGATCCGGGTCCTGATGGCGCCCGCGAAGGTCGGCGGCCGGGCCGGGATGAAGTTCCTGAACGCCGGGATGTCGATGATGACCGGCGCCCTCGGCAAGCTCCTCGGCGGCCAATTGCTGCGGGACGTGCAGACCTTCGTCGCCGCCATGGACACCATGTTCGGCGGTTTCCGCACCCGCGCGGACGCCACCTACCGGCTGCTCCAGGCGCCGGGCACCGCCTTCCTGGTGGTCGCGGCCCCGGAGCGGGACGTGCTGCGCGAGGCGGCGTACTTCGTCGAGCGCCTGGCCGCGGAGGACATGCCGCTCGCCGGTCTGGTGCTGAACCGGGTGCACACCAGCGGGGCCGCCCAGCTGTCGGCGCGGCGGGCGCTGGCGGCGGCGGAAAACCTCTCCGAGGCCGGCATTGTGGATCTCGGGGACGGGAAAGCTGACCGGGGCGACACCGGATCCGGCTCCGCCTCCCCCGCGCGGCAAGCCGGTTCGGACGATCCCGTCCCGGCAGCGGGCGCCGCCGGTACGGCCACCGAGGACCAGGGCTCCCCCGCCGAAGGACCGAGCGTGGACGAGATCACCGCCGGACTGCTGCGCCTGCACGCCGAACGCATGGAACTCCTGGCACGCGAACAGCACACCCGGGACCGCTTCGCCGCCCTGCACCCCGAGGTCGCCGTGACCGAGGTGGCGGCGCTGCCCGGCGACGTACACGACCTCGACGGACTGCGGACCATCGGCGAGCGGCTCGCGGCGAGCGGCGCGGAGGAGGCCGCGTCCTGACGCACGGGCGCGCGGCCTGACGCACGGGCGCGCCGATGGGGTGCCGCGTCGTGCGCGGCCGCGCCCGCGGGCCGTCCGTGGCGGGAGGTGTCGGCGGCCGCAGGCACCCGTGGCCGGCATGGGGCCGCGCCGCAGCGCGTCCCGGCCTCAAGTGCCGGACGCCGGGGACCACTTGGCGGTCGGCGCGGGATCCCCGCGGCGGTCAGCCGACCGCCGCGTAGCTCTCGAAGACCTCGTCCTCCTCGCCGACGGGCAGCAGGCCCGCGTCGCGCTCGTACTCCGAGCGCGCGGTCTCCAGGAGTCTGCGCCAGGACGTGACGGTCGGCCTGCGGCGCAGCAGCGCCCGGCGCTCCCGCTCCGTCATCCCGCCCCACACGCCGAACTCGACGCGGTTGTCCAGCGCGTCGGCCAGGCACTCGGTGCGCACCGGACACCCGGTGCAGACCGCCTTGGCCCTGTTCTGCGCTGCTCCTTGAACGAACAGTTCATCCGGATCGGTAGTGCGACAGGCCGCCTGCGCACTCCAGTCGGTAACCCAGCCCATACCGGCGCCGTCCTCTCCCGAATCGAGGCTCCCCCACCACGGCGACAGCGGCATATGCACCGCTGCCAGTTGAGGACGTTACGGAACGTGGGCAGAGCGCAACACCCCCTGCGGGCCCAATCTTGCATGGCCCGAACGGACTATGGGTACGCGGCAGATCACCCAACGGAGTGAGCCGAGGGCATATGCGACAAGCCCGGCATAGCAGGGCAGTTCAACGCGAGTAAATCCGGCGCTTCGTGACGCACTGTGCGATTCGGGGCAGGCTCCACCGGATTCGGGGACGGTGGAGGGGCGCCACAAGGCCTCATTGCCGTGACAGTTGAGAGCAGCTTAGGCCAAGGCATATACGCCTGTCCGGCGATTGGGAACGTAGGCTGGCCCCCATGGGAAAGAAGCGCCCGGGCTCCGGCCTGTCCCCCGCCCAGCAGGTTGCCAAGTTCCTCGGGGTCAGCGTGCTCGCGGGAGCACTGATGGCCGGTGTCGCGCTGCCCGCGGCGGGCGCGCTCGGACTCGCGGCCAAGGGAAGCGTCGAGGGCTTCGACGACATCCCCGCCAACATGAAGCACCCGCCGCTGAGCCAGCGCACCACCATCCTGGACAACCAGGGCGGCAAGATCGCCACGGTCTACGAACGCGACCGCACCGTCGTCGGCCTCAAGTCGATCTCCCCGTACATGCAGAAGGCGATCATCGCGATCGAGGACGCCCGCTTCTACGAGCACGGCGCGGTCGACATGAAGGGCATCCTGCGCGCCCTCAACGAGAACGCGCAGAGCGGCGGCGTCGCCCAGGGCGCCTCGACGCTGACCCAGCAGTACGTGAAGAACGTCTTCGTCGAGGAGGCGGGCGACAACGCCGACAAGGTCGCCGAGGCCACCCAGCAGAACATCGGCCGCAAGATCCGCGAGCTCAAGTACGCGATCCAGGTCGAGGAGGAGCTCGGCAAGAAGCGCATCCTGGAGAACTACCTCAACATCACCTTCTTCGGTCAGCAGGCCTACGGCATCGAGGCCGCCGCCGAGCGGTACTTCTCCACCTCCGCCAAGGACCTCGGCGTGGAGCAGGCCGCGCTCCTCGCCGGACTCGTGCAGTCGCCGAGCCGCTACGACCCGGTGGCCTCCCCCGAGGAGGCGACCAAGCGCCGCAACACCGTGCTCGACCGGATGGCCGAGCTGCACGACATCTCCGCCGCCGAGGCGAAGGCGGCCAAGGCCAAGCCGCTCGGCCTCAAGGTCAGCCAGCCCAAGAACGGCTGCATCACCGCCGTGCAGGGCGCGGGCTTCTTCTGCGACTACGTCCGCGAGGTCTTCCTCAACGACCGGGTCTTCGGCAAGACCCGCAAGGACCGCGTGAAGGTGTGGAACCAGGGCGGCCTGACCGTGCGCACCACCCTCGACCCGCAGTCCCAGCAGTCCGTGCAGGACTCGGTGCGCGCCCATGTGAACCAGTCCGACGAGGTCGCCACCGCCGCCACCCTGGTCGAGCCCGGCACCGGCAAGATCCTCGCCATGGGCCAGTCCCGCCCGTACGGCTTCAAGTCCGACGAGACGACGATGAACCTCTCCGTCGACCACGGCATGGGCGGCGGCGCGGGCTACCAGCCCGGCTCGACCTTCAAGCCGATCGTCGCCGCGGCGGCCCTGGAGCGCGGCACCCCCGCGGGCAAGCGCTACTCCTCGCCGTACGAGATGACCTATCCGAGCCCGGTCGCCCAGTGCGACGGCAAGCGGTGGAACAACTACGGCAACGAGAAGCTCACCAACGAGAACGAGTCCGAGCGCGGCCCCTACACGATGAAGGAGGCGACCGCGAAGTCGGTCAACACCTACTACGTGCAGATGATCTCGGACATCGGAATCTGCCCGGTGATCGAGATGGCCAAGGGGATGGGCGTGCAGCCCGCCAACGGACAGCCCATCCCGCAGACGCCGTCGATAGCGCTCGGCAGCTCGGAGATGTCCCCCCTGACGATGGCGAACGCCTACGCGACCTTCGCCTCCCGCGGCACCTACTGCACCCCCGTCGCCATCGGCTCGGTGACCGGCCCCGACGGCAAGGCCATGCGGGTGCCCAAGTCCACCTGCACCCGCGCCATGTCGCCGAAGACCGCCGACACCGTCAGCGCCCTGCTCAAGGGCGTGGTCGAGGACGGCACCGGCAAGCAGGCCGGCCTCGGCGCGGCCCGCCCGAGCGCGGGCAAGACCGGTACCACCGACAACCGCTACGCCGCCTGGTTCGTCGGCTACACGCCGAACCTCTCCGGCGCCGTCTGGGTCGGCGACCCCAAGCACGAGCGCCGGATGGTCGGCATCAGCATCGGCGGCGTCCCCTACGACAAGGTCTTCGGCGGCGAGGTCCCCGGCCCGATCTGGAAGGACGCCATGACCGGCGCCCTGAACGGCAAACCGGCTCCCGGCTTCACCGACGTCCACATCCCCGGCGACAAGCAGGACCGCCCCAAGCCCCCGCGCGACGGCGGCAAGCCCAACAAACCCGACGACGACGGCAACGGCGACGACGACAGCCCCTGGCCCGGCATCTCCCTCCCGCCCGACTTCATCGGCGGCGGGGGGAACGGCGGCAACGGCGGCGGGGGCGACAACGGCAACGGCGGCGGAAACGGCAACGGGAACGGCGGGGGGCCGTTGCGGTGAGGGGGGCCGGGGGCTCGGTTCCCGGCTCTCGGTCCTCGGTCCTCGGTCCTCGGCTGTGCGGTGAGGGACAGGCCGCTCGGGTCGGCCGGGTCCGCGGGTCCGCGGGTCCGCGCCGGGCCGGAGTCGCCGCGGTCGTGCGATGACCTGAGTGCGCGGTGCCGTGAGCGCGGCTCGGTGGCACGAGTGGTGCCTGAGCAGTGACCTGAGTCGAGTGGTGACATGAGTGAGGGGCGCTTCCCGGGGTGGGTTCCGGGGAGCGCCCCTCTTCGGGTGCGGTGGGCGGGGCGCGTTACTGCCGCCCGGGGTTCGCGGGTTGCCGCCGTACGCGGGCTGGGGCTGCTCTGGCGCGGTCGGGTGCTCGCGAGGTGGGGCTGGGGCGAGTTGCCGCCGTCAGCCGTTCGCGAGCTGCGACCGGGGCCGGGCTGCCGCCGTCAGCTAGTGGCGAGCTGCGACCGGGGGCAGGCCACCGCCGTCAGCCGTTGGCGAGCTGCTGCTTCACCGCGGCGGCGACCCGGCCGCCCTCGGCGAGCCCCGCCACCTTCGGGTTGACGATCTTCATGACCTGGCCCATGGCTCGCGGACCCTCGGCACCCGCCGCCTTCGCCTCCGCGACCGCCTGGGCCACGATCTCGCCCAACTCCTCGTCGCTGAGCTGCTTGGGCAGGTACGAGTCGAGCACCACGCCCTCCGCCTGCTCGCGCTCGGCCTGCTCGGGACGGCCGCCCTTGGCGAAGGCCTCGGCGGCCTCCCGGCGCTTCTTCGCCTCCCGCGCGATGACCTTCTGCACCTCGTCGTCGGAGAGTTCACGCGCGGTCTTGCCCGCGACCTCCTCCTTGGTGACGGCGGCGAGGGTCAGCCGGAGCGTCGAGGAGCGCAACTCATCGCGCTCCTTGATCGCCGCGGTGAGGTCTTCCTGCAACTTCGACTTGAGCGTGGTCATGCGGCTCAGTGTCGCAGGTACGCGGCCCCCAGCGCCCGCCCAATTCCCCGGGGCGAGCGTGCGCGGGCTTCCCCGGGGCGGGCGCGCACAGGTTTCCCCGGGGCGGGCGCCGGTGGCCGAGCGCCGGTCCACGACAACCGCGCTCCGGCCCGGGGCGTCGGTACGGGGCCACCGCGAAGGCGATGCGGAAGCACCGCGGGAGAACCACGAACGCAGCGAAAGGGCGCGGCGACAGCAGCTCTGCCTCCGCCGCACTTGCCCCCGTACCGACGCGAGCACGAGAGCATCGCGAAGACGCCGCGAGACACCTCGGCTCCCGCCGCGCCTGCCCTGTGCCCTGTGCCCCGCAAGAGAACGAAGACAGGAGAAGAGCAGGAAGGGAACGAAGACAGGAAGGGAACGAAGGCAGGCGGCTCAGTGGTGATCAACCCCGGCCGCTCACACGGCAGTTGCCCGGACACCGTGCCGACCGGCGATGCCTGGCCGCGGTCCGATCCCGGCCCCGTACCGTACGTACCTCTCGACGTACTTCCCGGACCGTCACCCGCGCCCCGGAGCCCCGCCCCGCCTCCCGCCCGCGCTGCCGGGGCCCCGCGGAGTCTGCGACGATGGGGAGATGCGCGCGCGATACGGAGTACCCCTGGGCATCACCGCCGCCGGAGTGGCGGGACTGGCCTACGCCGCCGGATTCGAGGCCCGTTCCTTCCGCCTGAGAAGGGTCACGGTCCCGGTGCTCCCCGCCGGGATGCGCCCGCTGCGGATGCTCCAGGTCTCCGACATCCACATGGTCGGCGGCCAGCGCAAGAAGCAGCGGTGGCTGCGCTCGCTCGCCGGGCTCCGCCCCGACTTCGTGATCAACACCGGCGACAACCTCTCCGACCCCGAGGGTGTCCCCGAGGTCCTCGACGCCCTCGGCCCGCTGATGGAGTTCCCCGGCGCCTATGTCTTCGGCTCCAACGACTACTACGGCCCCAAGCTCCGCAACCCGGCCCGCTACCTCCTGGAGAAGGCCGCCGGCAAGCACGGCCTCAACGGCAACCCCCCGGCGGTCGCCGCCGTCCACAACCCCTGGGAAGACCTGCGCGACGGCTTCGACGAGGCGGGCTGGCTGAACCTCACCAACACCCGCGGCACCCTCAAGATCGAGGGCGTCGAGATCGGCCTGACCGGCCTGGACGACCCGCACATCAAACGCGACCGCTACGAACGGGTCACCGGCGGCCCCGACTCCGGCGCCGACTTCTCCATGGGCATCGTGCACGCCCCGTACCTGCGCTCCCTGGACGCCTTCACCGAGGACGGCTACCCGCTCATCCTCGCGGGCCACACCCACGGCGGCCAGCTCTGCATCCCGTTCCGTGGCGCCCTGGTCACCAACTGCGACCTCGACACCGACCGCGCCAAGGGCCTCTCCACCCACACCACCGCCGGCCACACCGCCCACCTCCACGTCTCCGCCGGCTGCGGCACCAACCGCTACACCCCCGTCCGCTTCGCCTGCCCACCGGAGGCGACCTTGCTGACGCTGGTGGCGGGGCCGGGAACGGCGACGGAGTGAGGTCACCACGCAGGGGTGAGGCACCGTGCGGGGCGGCTGTCCGGGGGTACTGGCGCGGGGGCCCGAGAGCCGCAGGCTGAGCTGCTGAGCTAGGGAGGCCGCCGGTCGGTCCGCACCGGCCGGGGCCCGGAAACCGGATTTCGTCTCCGGGCGCGGGTCCGCTAAAGTAATCGATGTCGCCGCGACGTGCACAGCGAAGCAGCGACATCGGGGTGTAGCGCAGCTTGGCAGCGCGCTTCGTTCGGGACGAAGAGGTCGTGGGTTCAAATCCCGCCACCCCGACAGCTGAAACACCAGGTCAGGGCCGGTTTCCCTTCACGGGAATCCGGCCCTGACTCGTTCCCTGGGGTCACTGGGGAGTGGATGGGGAGTGGATCAAGGAAAATCCACTCCCCGAGCGTCACCCCTGGCAGGCTCGCAGCAAGGCATCGAGCGCACGCACAGGAGACCGAGGATTCATGGCCGATCGCGCCTCCAACGACTCCTCCCACTGCTCGGTCAGTTCATCCATGAGCCGATTCCTCATTCGCGCGGTGATATGCGAGTAACGCGCCTGCACCGAACCGTCTTCGTGCCCGAGGCGCTCATCCATGAGCTTGGGCGGGATTCCGAGCTCCTCCATGACTGTCTTATGGGAGTGCCTGAGCCCGTGCGGAGTGAGGCCTCGCGCGATCGGAAGCCAGCACGCGTCCGCCCTGCCAGAGGCGTTCCGGCCTCGCGCCGGCACTCCCGGCCAGGGATCCGCCATCACCGGCACAGGACGCGCCTCCTGCGGGGCCTTCTTCGGATACCAGCCCGTCGTGGCTGGCTGGAACAACCAGGTCGCAAATCCGGTCCGCCGCCAGTGCGCCGCCGTCTGTGCTGACTGGCCCGCACGGACGTAGCCGAGTTCCGCGATGGCTGTCTCCACCTTGATCCGCGTTCGCTCCGCGACCATGTCCGGACGGTTCAGCACGTTCGAGACCGTTGCCGTAGAGACCTCAGCGCGGCGGGCGACGTCGACCAGCTTTGCGCCGACGTGCCGGGCAGCGCCGTTGGCGGGACCGTGGCCACGGAACACGTAGGTGTGCTCGTGGCACGGGCAGGGTGCCGACTCGGTCCGGGCGATATGGCCTGCGACCAAGCCAGACAGCCACTTCGGCGTGTCGATGGTCCGGTAGGAGTCGTCCTTGGGCGGGCAGCGCTCGAACTCCCCCGAGTCGAGTTCGTACAGCTGCCACTCCACTCGTACCGATGCGGGGCGGACGAACTTGCGCTCCAGGCCGACGATTTCGCCCCATCGCATGCCGGTGTAGCCCTTCAGAAGCACGGCTACGAATTCGTCGTCACGGCCGGACAGCAGCGAAGCGCGCTCGGCTGTCATCAGGATGCCGAGAGCGTCGGTCACCACCTTCTCGGGGCCGCGGTTCCGGGAGCGGCCGGCGCGCTTGCCTCGGCCGCGCCGCTTGGTGGCTGGGTTGGAATCGCGAAGTCCTTCATCCACGGCATCGGCAAGGATTAGGTGCAGCGTGCCGTGCCAGGTCTTCACGCTGGACGTGGCGTAGAGCTTGCGCTCCTTCTTCTCCCAGGCGCCGACGTCCGTGGGCTGGATATCGGCGATGGCCTTGTCCTCGAAGGCAGGAAGGAGGTGCTCCTCGATGTGCCGCTTGTAGTTCTGCATAGTCGATGCGGCCAACTCCTGTGCCGCATACCAGCGGTTCACGTACTCGCCGAAGGTTTCCTTCCCTGCATTCGGGTCGCGATAGCCGACCTCTCGGACCTTGGCCTCCGCATCATTCGCTGCCTTCGCGGCCTCGCGCTTGGTGGCGAATCTGATCGTGGCACCGTTGGCGTCCACCACAGTTCGGAGCACGCCCGGTGCAATCCAGTACCGGCCTCGGTAGTAATCGGCGCGCTTCTCGCCGTAGCCCATGGTTACCTCTCGCAACAAGCGAGGGGTGGAGACCATGGCTGGCCTCCACCCCTCATGATCGGATCTTCTGTCAAGCGGCGTTCTGTGCGCGACGCGGACGGCGCGCACGGAGACTCGCTACTGGCCGTACCGGCTGCGCCGTAGTGCGGCGCCGGGGCACGGCTTCGCCCTCTATGGCGTTTGCCGGGCTGGGCCGCTCTTCAAGAATGTGGAAGATCTCTCGAACGTGATCGCTGGTAAAGCGGTACCCGCCACCGCTCCTCAGGTAGGGGATGCGCCGTCGGCGGACTTGTTCCTTCACCCACCACTCCGAGCACCCCAGTGACTTCGCTACCTCCGCCGCCGAATAGCTCAGGGGAAGTCCACTCTCTTTCGGCACCTTCGTGACTCCTCTCTGCCTTCTGGGGAATCCGCAACATCCGCCACGCCGCAACATTGCTGGTCAGCGGCTTGAATCTGTGGCGGATGCCGTTTGTGTTGCGGATAGGTGCCGCCACGCGTGAACGTGGCGGCACCTATGGGGGTGGGGGTGGTCAGCCCGCGATGCGGAGTTGGCGTGTGTCGGTTTCCGCGGACATGTGGCGGCTCTCGGAATGGTCTTCCGCCACGGATTCACCCCTGTTGACCTGCGGTGTTGCGGATGTTGCGGATGTTGCGGACTTTTCGGGGGTAGGGGGGCAGTAGCGAGCCCACGCGTCGCGCAGATCTTCCGCGTAGTAGCCCTTCGGGGTGCCGCTGCCGACGCGGATGCCGCGCGGCTTGATCGGGCTGTTGTCGGGCCGGACGTACTGGCTTAGGAGCTTGGACAGGCCGCGTGCGGTGAGCGGCTTGCTGTTCTGTCCGTCGTCGCTGAGGTCGGCCCACGGGGCGTCGTCGAGTCCGTGGAGGACTTCGAGGATGGCGGCGGTGGGCATGCGGTCGGCGCCGCAGAACACCTTGTCGCGCAGGTCCGTCAGCAGGCGTACCCCGAGAGAGGCTTCGTCGCCTTCCTGGGCTGCCTTGATGAGTGCGACGCAGGCGGCACGGGCGCGCTGGGGCCAGTGCCCGCCGGCCGCGTCGGCGACCGCGAGCAGCGGTTCCCACACGTCGGCGGGACGGTCGGTGACGCCCTCGGGCATTTCCGGCCACGCTGCGGCGATTTCGTCGTGGATGGTGGCGGTCCAGTCGGCGAGCTGGTCGCGCAGGGCGTGGCCCTGCTTCTCGTGGACGCGGCGCCGGTAGGGCTCGCACTTCTCGTTGGGCGCCTTCTTGCGCATGCGGATGATGACGGAACGGGTCAGGATCGTGTCCGGCAGGGAGCCGAGTCCCGCCATGGCGACGGCGCAGAACGAGGGGAAGAACCCTGCCTTCTGATCGGATCCGTCGCCGACGCAGCGGAGGGACTTGGCGCCGCGCCGGTATCCGGAGTTGAGGAACCCGCGGACCTCTTCGTTCCCGCCGGCCTTGGGCCCGAAGACGGTGTCGATCTCATCGAAGAGGAGTGTGGGGGTGCTGTCTTCTGCGGACACGAATCGGAAGAGGGCGTTGGCGGAAGCGTTGACGGTGGTCGCCGCGCGTGGCGTGAGCGTCTCCACGATCTCCAGCGCACGGGACTTGCCCGATCCCGGCTCGGGGCTCAGGAAAGCGAGGCGGGCGGTGCCATCCAGCGCGTCCATGAGGTGGGCGTGAGCGTCCCACAGCGTGACGGCGACGTAGGCGTGTTCGGTGGGGAAGACGTTGAAGCGTCGGTGGAATCCCTCGACTTCGTCGAGCAGGGCGGCGCCGTCGATGGGCGTGGCCGGCGTGGTCTGGGTCATGCGGCGGCCCTCCTTTCCGGAAGGTTGTGCAGGGGGCACACGGTGCGGTGGTAGGCGTGGGCGTCGATCAGTTCGCGTACGGCATCGGCGCCGCTGACGGTGCGGTCGCGTCCGCACGAACACCACGAACGCGCAGTCGGTGTGCGGCGGTACGGCGTCCTGATCTCAAGCGCACCGATCACCCGCGGGACGGCGGGGGCGGTGGTGTCGTCCTCGGTGAGGACGGTGCAGGGAAGGGATGAAAGGACGCCTTCGGCGTCGTCCTTCGGCCGCACCACGGCCAACGGGCTAGGGGTCCTGTTGGCGGAGCGAGCCCTGATCACGGCGGGGTGGGGGCTCTTAGTAGGCGGGGGATTGGTCATGCGGTGGTCCTCCGCTGCGGGTTGTGGGCGATGGACCAGTCCAGACCGCGTGCGATGACGTCGTCGTAGTAGCGCTGCGGTTGTGTGGCGTTGCCCGCCACCGCCCTACTAAGAGCCTCCTCGGCCTCCTCGCGGGTGAGGTCGCCGGACGCCACCAGCCGCCCCAGCGCCCGCGCGGCCCGCAGCAGGACAGCGTTGCGCTTGCCGTCGGGGGCGGTGGCCACGTTGTGCGCCTCGCCCCGCAGAGCGGCTGCGGAGTACCCGCTGCGGCACTCCGCGGAAGTCGCGATGGCGTAGTGCGCTGTGCGCTTCGGCTTAACGCTCAGCGCACTGTGAAGCCATTGCGGCAGGGGCACCGGAGGCCGGTCGTCGGTGACGGTGTAGGCGCCCTGCGGGGTGGTACTGCCGGGAGCGACGACGTAGCCGCCCCAGCCGCGGGTGTCGATGTGGTGGCCGACAGTGCCCGCAGTCGAGTGCAGGCGCGTTTCCTCGGGTTGGGTGAAGTACAGGTGTTGGCCACCGCTGGGGGTCCGCACCTGGTACGTGGCAGGGAGTTCCTGTCCGGCGCGCTCGCAGAGCGCCAACAGGCTTTGGACGCCGTCAGGCGTTCCTTCTTGCTCGTCCGGCTTCAACACGTCCAAGTCGACGACCAACAGCCCAGACGGGCCGGTCGCGATCCCGATGTTGTACGGCTGGTGCGACCACGCCGCCATGACCATGTCCGGGTCGGTAGTGGCGCGCTGTTCGGGCTTGCGGTGCCCGCCGGCGCACCGGCCGGTGCCGGGGCAGAGCCGCTCAGCGTGCCCGGCGGGCCGCTTGTCGCCGGGACGGAGCGGGAACACGTGCCAGCCGCGGCGGACCGGCTCCAGGGCCCACGCGAGCAGGGCGAGGCTGGTCATGGCGCCACCCCCAGCACACGGGCGTGGGGTCGCCGGATGGGGACAGGTTGGGTCATGCTGGATGCCTCCAACAGGTCTGTTGTGGACTGGTTGGCCGGGGCGACCGCGTGTCTTTGGCGAGATCGGGCGGTCGCCCCGGGCGTTGTTAGAACGGCGGCTCGTTGCCCGGCTCTGCGGGGTTGCCCGGGGTGTTCCACGGGTCGTCGCCGGCCGGGCTGTTCTGTGCGGGCCGCTTGCCGTTGATCTGGACGGTGGTGAAGCGGACCGAGGCGCCGATGTCGTCGACTTCCACGGCGAGCATGGAGCGGTTCTCGCCCTCGGGGGTCTTCCAGTCGTGCTGGCGCATCCGGCCGGACGCGACGACGCGGGAGCCCTTCTTGAGGCTGTCGGCGATGTGCTCCGCGAGGGTGCGCCAGGCCGCGCAGCGGTAGAAGGCGGTCGTGCCGTCCTTCCACTGGTTCGAGGTGCGGTCGAAAGAGCGGGGGGTGACAGCGATCGTGAACTTCGCGAGCGCGGCGCCGCCCTCGGTGAACTTCAGCTCCGGTTCGTCGGTCAGGTTGCCGACCAGGGTCACGGGGGTCTCTCCGAACGACATGCTTGGTCTCCTCAGTTCAAGGTCACTTGGAGCGGGCGAGTTTGAGGGTGATGCCGCCGACGCCGATGGGTCCGGCGGCGCCGGCGATGACGGTGGCGGTGTGGGCGGCGATGTCGAGCAGCCAGGCCAGGGCGGCGACGACGCCCCACGTGCCGAGCGCGGCGGCGCCGGCGATGGCGAACGGGATCAGCAAGCGTCGCCACGGGATGTCGTTCCGGCGGGTGCCGTGGACGACGATGACGATCGGCTGTCCGGTGGCCTGCGCTCGGTTCCAGACGTCGGCGGGGATGTGCGGGGCGAGGTGTCCGGGCGGTTCGCGGTGGTGCATGTGGTGCTCCCTTCCGGCCGTTCCGGCGGACATGAAGGTGCCCGCCCGGAGAGGTTCCGGGCGGGCACCTGATGGTTACGGTGTGTGGTTGTAGTGACTACTGGCTAGTGGCTACTGGTAAGCCGGAAAGGCCTGTTGAGGGGCCCTTGATGGCCAGTAGCGGGGTGTTCTACCGGCTAGTGGCAACTTTGCGGTAGCCAGTAGTCAGTAGCCGTGTGTGAGCGTTCAGGCGTGGTCGGGGTGGACGTAGACCGAGTGCGGTCCGTTGTCCCGGTAGACCAATTCACCTCGCTCGGCAGCCGCCTTGAGCGCGTCGCGCACGGCCTGTCGGCTGCGGCTCACGCGGTCGGCGACGGCGGACGGCTTCATGCCCGTCGCACCTGCTTCGGTGATCGCGGCGATCGCGTCCGCCAGCCAGTCCGGCCCAGCCTCCCGCCCCGGAGCGGGGTCGGCGGGCGGGGTGTCGCGCAGGGCGGACAAGTTCAGCCCCTCGCGCTGCGTCCGCTCCCGCTGGGGACGGGTGCGGTCGGGTTCGCTGGTGGTGCCGAACTGCTCGTCAATCTCGCCCATGAGCGTGTCTACGAGCCGGTCCGCCTCTGAACTCGGCTGAGGCTGAACGGCGGGCTGATCGCGCAGAGCGGTCAGCTTCAGCCCGCGCCGCTCCTGTTCCCCGTCGCTGCCAGCGTCGGGGGTGGGCTGGGGGTTGTGCATCCAGGAGATGCGATCGGCGTCCCAGCGTCGCGCGTAGGCCTCCCCGGCCGCGTCGGCGGACACCGTGTCCAGGACGGGGTGGCGGTCGCTGGTGGCGGCGACGATCTCGCGGATCTGGCTGGGCAGGATCCGCCAGGTCTTGAACAGCGCGGCGGGCGACTCGGGTGTGCCCATGAACCCGGCACCCTTGTAGGGGGCCTGATCGACCTTGAGGCCACGGCTGCCCGGGAAGAGCTTGCCGAGGTCCATGCCTTCCTTCTCCCCGCCGGTCAGCGCGACGCGGACCTTGGCCTCACGGCGGATCATGAGGTTGCCGAGCACGGAGCCAGTGGAGCCGAGTGCGGTGAGCACGGTGCGGATGCCCATCGCCCGAAGCATCCGGATCACTTCGAGGATCTTCGCGGCCAGCTTCTTCATGGCCTTGTCCATGCTGGTGAGGATCTCCGCGCCCTCGTCGATGACCAGCATGATTTGCGGGATCGTCGGGCCGATCGGCAACAGGTCGGTGTCCTCACGCGCCATCAGCGACTGATAGGCGATCTTGCGCTGTTTGCCGATCCGCAGCACCGCATCGAGCATCGTCTGCGCCTCGTCCACCGTCCCGGCGAGCCAGTCGATGCCGGGCCGCAATGGCCGCTCGCCGGGGGCGGGCTGGTGGGTGAGGGCGGGCAGGACCCAGGACAGGCCGGCGGATCCGGCGTTCAGGTCGATGACGAAGGTGAGCACGTCGGTGGCGCGGGCGAAGCCGGCCAGGATGACGTGGACCATGTTCGTCTTGCCCGATCCGGTGGGGCCGACGACCAGCGCGCACTGCTCGCGCAGGTAGGTCTGGATCTGTTCGGCGTTGGAGCGGTAGCCCCACGGGATGCCGGTGAGCAGGGACAGCGGGGCGTAGTCGGCGGGGTAGGTGCGCTCGGCTTCCAGGGCGTTGACGGTGGCCACGTCGATCAGGGTGCGGCCCTGGTGGACGCCCGGGGTGGCGGTGGCGGTGCAGCCGTGCGGCAGGTGTGCGTCCGCCGACAGCGTGGCGGCGCGGGCGGCGATCTGGTCGTACGTCGTCCCGCCCGGGAGTTCGGCATCGAGCGTGAACCCGGTTCCCGTGGCCCAGTGCTCGACAGCGAGCACGCGCACGGTGACGCCGCACACCCGCTTGATGCGGTCGACCCACTCCTCGGCGATCGCCCGCCGCTCCGCGGACAACTCCGCGGCCACAGCCCGCTGTTCAGCGGCGATCGCCTCCTCTTCGCGTGCCTCCTCGTAGAGGTTCGTCGACCGGGTGGCGGTGGCCATGCCCACGCCGATCGCGGCGAGGGAGCCGAGCGCCTGCCAGGTCAGCGGCCCGTTGGTGATGGCCCAGGTGGTCCAGCCCGCGCCGATCAGCCAGGACGCGGCACGCGCGGCGATGGTGCGGCCGGCGTTGCGCAGCCGTATGCCGGCGGCGGTGTGGCCGATGGCTCCGGCCGTGCCGATGGCGAGGGCCCAGCCGGGCGGCATGGCGGTGGCGGCTCCGGTGGTGGCGACGGCGAAGGCGCCGGTGGTGGCGGACAGGGCGCCGGTCACGGGTCCGTGACCGGCTGCCCAGTCCCACACCGGACCACTCACGGCCTGCGCCTGCGGGTTCTTGCTGTCCTGCTTGGTCATGGTGGCCTCGGTGGCAGTCATCTCAGACGTTCCAGCCCTTCTCGGCCTCGGTGCCGTTGCGGGGGTCCTCGTGGCGGGCGATGTCCTGTGCGTGGACGTTGCGGAACAGCGGCACGAGGGTTTCGCCTGCGTCGACGGCGTTGAGGAGGGTGCGGTGGATGTCGTCGAACCCGTCCGCGACGTCCTTCTCGAAGGCGAACTCTTCGTCGGAGCGCTCGGCCAGGATGCGGAAGGTGTTCGCGATCGACAGCAGCGCGGTGGGCAGGTTGTCGATCATCCCGAGAACTTCCATGTTCCCGTCGGGGTCGTAGGTGCGGGCCGCGTTCTCCATCTCGGCGGCGGCCTCTTCGAACTTGAAACCGGACACGTTGATGACCTCCGAAGCTGCGGTGGGAGCGGTGGGGATGAGGCTGGCGGGGCGTTCGACGCGGTCGCCGATCTCGTCCGTGGACGCGTCGGCGGCGGCCTCTTCGGCTGCCCGGGCGGCGCGGATCTTCTCGTCGCGGGCCGCGCGTGCCTCGCGCGCGGACAGCAACAGCCGCCGGTACAGGCGCCGTCCGGGGTGGACCAACCAGGACCAGCCCAGCTTCTTGCCGAGCGGGGTGGTCAGGCAGCCCAGCCCGCCCAAGGCGCCACCGGCGAGCGCGGCGAGCAGCCGACGGCCCTGGAACCGGGCCGCGGACTTGAGCAGGCCCCGGCGGGCCTTGCGGCGGGCGGGCGCCTTACGCACGGCCGCGCGCTTGGCGCCGACCTCGGCCCCGGTGTTGCGGTCGCGCGCGGTGCGGGCCTTGTTGACCAGGGCGCGGCTGCCGGAGGCGGCCTTGCCCGCCGCCCAACCGGCAGCCCGCTTCAGCGGGCCGCGCGAGGCCGTCGTCTTGGCGGCACGGTTGGCGGCGCGGGCATCGCGGCGGGCGTCGGCGACCGCGCGACGGGCCGCGGTGGTCTGCTGCCTGGCCGCCGATCGGGTCGGCGTCTGGGTGCGGCTGTCTTTGCGCAGGGCGCGTACCTGTCCGAGACGCCCGGCACCGCCATGGCCCGTGCCCGGCCGCGTCCCTCCGCGGCGGGATGCGTGACGCCCCGCCCCGCTGCCGGAGCGCAGGCCCGACTTTCCCGCACCGCTGCCGGTGCGGGCCTTGACGCCCCCGCCGCGGCCACCGGAGAACAGGCCGGAACTCCCGCGCGAGCGCGAAGTGGAGGGCGAGCGAGAGGTGCGGCCCCTGTTGCTCAGCCGACTGGAGCCGACCGAACCCCCGCCGCCGCGACCGCTGTTGCTGCTGGTGCGGCGGCGGGCGCGGAGGGCGGCAGTGGCGCCCAGGACGGCGGCGCCGCCGGCGGCCACCGCGAGCGCGACCGGCCCGCCGCCGACCAGGGCGACGGTGCTGACCGCACCGACGGCGCCGTTGGTGCCGGACAGGGTCAGCGGCAGCACCGGGATCCCGCCCGACGTGTGCGCCAACTCCTGCCGCACAGCAGGAGTTGACGGCTTCTCGGGAGGCGAGGGCGGTGCTTCGGGCGGCGGCGCAGTGGCAGCCGGGTGGGCTACCGGTTCGGTAGTGGTGTCGGTCATGCTGAGGCCACTCCTTCATAGAGGAGAGCAGGGCCCGGACGCGTGCTTTGGACGGCTGAGCGTCCGGGTTCCTGCGCTGAAAGGTGCTGGTCAGAGCTGGTTGGGCTCCAGCGAGAAGAACAAGACCGTCGCCCCGCGCAAGGTCGGGTGCGCGTCGGTGACGGCGCCGTAGATCTCGTTGTAGGCGTCCTGCCGGGTGTCGCCGGGACGCCGGATGTAGGTACCGCTCTGCGTGGCGGACGCCAGTCCCGGCTTCTCGATGGACATCACCCAGAAGTGCGTGTCCTGACGGATGGTGCCGGTGCCGGCCGAAGTGGTCGTGGCAGTGGTGTGGTTCACCAGGGAAGTTCCCTTCTGATCAGCAGGATTGGAGGCGCAGTGCTGTGGGCGGCGGGCGGTCCGCCGCGGTGTGGGTGATCAGCTCTCCGGGTCTGCTCACCGGGTCTGCGAAGGTGCCGCTCGCCGGGGGCTCACCGGGTCTGCTTCACTGGTTGCGTCGACTGCTTCCGGCAGTCGCGACGAAGGCCAGCCCACTAGTCCTGGGCTGGCCTTCATTGCGTCGTGCCGGACGGCTGTTACGGCTGCGTGTTCTCCGCGTCGATCAGGGCGGCGTACGCCTTGCGCACCCGCTCTTCCTTCGCGGAGAAGCCCGCCGCGCGATACGCAGCGAGAGCCTTGCGGTAGGACAGCGGGGGGTTCTCCGAGTGGCGCAGCCACCGCAGGACGACCGTGAGCTGTTCCTCGCTCAGCGGCTCCCCCGGCTGAGGCGTCTCGACGCCAGCCACGGCCGCCACCCGGGCAAGCGCCGCCCAGTCGAGAGGGGTGTGTCCCGCACCCTGCGACGACGGGAGTTCCGGTGTCGGGGACACGGGTCCGACCTGCGGGGACACAGGGGACACACCCGGGGACACACCCCCGTGCGACCACTGCCCCAGCACCTGGGCCAGGTCCTCATCCGAGAACAGCGCCGGAACCTCCTGCGGGACGTCGTCCACCGGGTGCTCCGCGGTGACCTTCTCCAGCTCCTCGGCTGCCTCGTGGCGCACCTTCTGCGCCTGCCCGCGGGCCTTGCGCTCCTCGCGCTCCAGGACGGCCGCCGTCTTCTGCCGGTCGACCTTGGCCCGAGTCACGGCACGGCCGATCGCCACCTGATCTCGCGTGGCACTGCGCACCGCATCGATCTGCTTCTGCGCCGCACCCGAAATGCGAGTGGAATCCCGTTCCACCGCCATGATCAGTGTCGCCTTGGCGGCGGCCGGCACCACCGCGCCGATGACCGCCACGACCGGCGTCGCGTACATCAGACCGTGCGTGAAGAGCACGCCGACCGAGGTCACGAGGAACACCCAGCCGAGCACGGCGGGCAACCTGCCGTTGGAACCCTGCCGGCGGTGCGCGGTCTCCATGGCCAGCGCGTACAGCCACACCGCGTCGTAAATACCGGCCACGGTCAGCGCGAGCGGCTCCGGAGCCTGGCGGGAGAGGATCTCCCCCACCGCGTACACGGTCCAGCCCAGTGACAGGCCGGTCAGACCGACCGGCAGACTCCAGTGCACCGCCCTGCGGGCGGCTTCCTTCCAATCCATGTGATCACTTCCCTTCGTGATGCTGGTCGTCGGGGTACGCGCAGGGGACGCACACCCCGAGCGAGGCGGGGATGACGTATCCGGCGTCGGTGCGGCACTGCGGGCAGGTGCGGCGGGCGAGCATCGCCAGCGCCAGCGCGCCCCACTTGCGCGAGGTCATCGGCCGGACGGGCTTGGCCAGGTCGATGCGGTAGAAGTAGGCGACCAGCGGTGGGCGCCGGTAGCGCGGACGCATAGCCTGCGCGGCGATCGGCTGACCGCCGGGGCGCAGGCCACGAGCTCGTAACTGCCGTCTGGTGGCCAGCCCGTCCGGCGCGCAACGCCACGGGTAGGTGGGGATGCCGTGGCGGGCGCCGTCCGGGTCAAAGCACTTGGTCAGCGCCGCCATCACGCGGCCTGTGGCGTATTGCCGACGGTGGCCGGCAGATAGGCGGCGTAGACGTGGAACAGCACGCCGTACGCGCTTGCCCGGAACTCCAGCGACTGCCGGTTGCCGATCCGGCTCTCAAAGACGCTCTCGGCCGGGATGCCCAGCGCCTCGCGCCAGGCCTCCACCTTGCCGGGGCTGTCGAGCTGCACACTCAACTCCCGCGGCGTGAAGCGGCTGGTCGTGATGTAGGCGGCGGGGAGGTTCGGGTGGCCGACCGCGAGGTTGGCCAGGCAGGCCAGCGTGGCCGCCTGATCGGCAAGCGTCGCAGTCATCACGCAGCCACCCCCCGGCGGACCGGACGGCGGCGGGCGGGGCGGACCAGCGGGACCACGTTGAACAGGTCCGGGTGGTCCTCAACGACTCGCGCGGCCAGGCGGACCAGGTCGTCCGGGAGCTCCCGGTACTCGGGGTCCGCGAGGATGTCACGGGCCGCGTCGATGCGGGCCGCACGCTCTGCGCAGGCCGTGCACAGCATGTCGCCCTCGTCACGGTTCTTGCAGGGCGTGCATTCCTCGCTGGGCTCGCCCTCCACCCCCAGCCACAGCTCAATCGGGGTGCCGAGCGCCAGTTCCGCGAACTCCGCGTCGGTGACGGCCTGATGACCGGCAACGATGTACTTCATGGAGGTCTCTCCTCACATTGGAGCGGCCCGAGTGCGCCCGGAGATGCCTCAACAGGCGCGCGCCGCGGGAAAGGAACCGCGCCAGGATGTGGCGCGGGTGGAAGCTTCGAAGTGCTCATCAAACGGGCAGGCCACCGACGTGATGCCGGCGCCCTGCCCGCATGACGAGTGACGGGCAAGCCCGTCACTGTCGTCTCGCGGTTCCGTACGCGCCTTACTCCCTTTCGCTTGGTCGGCGCGCTGTCACCGCGTCACTCAGTCGTCACTCGCTGAGTGGAAGCGCCCATCCCTTCCGGGTGTCATGGACCGGGTGCAGCCCAATCACCGGGATCCCCGCGATCCGGTCCCTGGGTCTACGCCCGAGGGTCAGACCAACGGCTTAGCCGATGACACCGATCGATCCGTGAAGACGACGGACTTCTACGTCTCCCCTTCCGCTCGAACCGCGTGTAAGCGGGTCCGGCGGGGCCCTGCTGCGTATGTGCGGCAGGCGTGCAGCGGTGCCACACTCCCGCAAAGCGTGGTGTGTATTACCTACCACTCACGTTGGCAGAAGGATTCCGCGCCGTCAACCCGTGGCTTTCGACTCGGAACCGCCGGCCTGCCCCGTGCGGTGGTGGTTCAACTGTCGCTAGACGGCGAGCGCTTCGGGAGCGTGTACTTGGGGGTGCACTCGTGCACTCCTACGTGCAAACCCACTGCACACCAGCCCTGACCTGCGTAGAGTGACGGTGAGTCAAGCTAGTAGTACGGCCGCTTCCTGGGGGTTCGATGGCAGACCGGAACGCCAGACTGGCCGCACTCATGCAGGAAGCCGACTTCTCGCACAAGTCGCTTGCTCGCGCGGTGGTAGCCGCTGCCGCTCGGTCAGGTGAGGACATCACCTGTGATCACACGTACGTGACCAGGTGGCTCAAGGGCTCCATCCCGCGCGGGAACATGCCGCAGTTCATCGCCGACGCAATCGGCCGCAAACTGGGCCGCCACCTCACGATCGACGACATCGGGATGGGCGACGCGGCGGTATCCGCCGTACAGCCGGAGCTGGGACTTGACTTCGCGGACAGGCCGGAGAGCACGGCCAAGACCGTTGCTGACCTCTGGCGTGCCGACCTGGCCGACGCTGAGACGCTGGTTCGGGCGCTCCCCGATTCCGCAGCTTGGAACACAGCGTCCCTGCGCTGGATCGTGGCCCCTCCGGACGGCGAACTGGCGCGGGCCGGCAACCGAGCAGTCGGTGAGGTGGACGTGGACATGGTGCGCTCCACAGCCGACGCGTTCAGCATGCTTGACGGGAAGTTCGGCGGCGGCCACGCCCGGCGGGCACTGATCCAGTACCTGCACACGGATGTCCGGCCGATGTTGGACGGGACATACTCCGATGCCGTGGGCAAGCAACTCCACTCTGCTGTTGCCGAAGCGCTCTTGCTCGCCGGATTCATGTCGTACGACAGCGGCTTGCACGGCATCGCACAGCGGTACTTCATCCAGGCACTGCGTATGACGCAGGCGGCCGGTGACCGGCTTCTCGGCAGCAGCATCCTCTCTGCGATGAGCCATCAGGCGACGTTCCTCGGGCGGTACCAGGATGCTGCGACTCTCGCCCGTGCTGCGATCGCGGGCCCGGCCGGCAGTCTGGGGCCGACGATGGCGGCGCATCATCTGGCGATGGAGGCGCGGGCGCTCGCCCGTCTCGGGGATGAGCGAGGCTGTGACGTCGCCCTTGCGGAGGCGGAACGCAAGCTCAGCCAGAGGACGGCCGACAGCGACCCGTCATACATCGCCTACTTCGACGAAGTCGAGCTTGCAGCCGAGATAGGCCACTGCTTCCGCGACCTTGGGCGCTCCGTCGAAGCCACGGAGCGCGGAGCAGGCTCCATCTTCGGCGACGGCCTCAACAACCGAAGTGACTTCTTTGCGACGATGGTGCAGGCCGAGTCATACATCATCCACGGGGAGATTGGCCGTGGCTTTGAGTTCGCCCTGAGTGCGCTGCAACTCGGCGAAGGGTTGAAGTCAGCCCGCTGCGTTCAGTACGTGCGCGAGTTCCAAGAGCGCGTCACTGGCGGGATGAGGCGGGCCACGGAGTTCCACCAATTCGAGGAACAGGCCCGTGGATTCCGCCTCTGGCAAGAGACCGCCTGACGGTTCTAGAAGGGCGCCCAGTCTCGGCGAGAGCCGCCAGAGCGCAGGCTTTCGACGCGCTTCTCAACTTCCTCGGCGGCGCGCGAATTGGTTCCAGCGTTCTGCGAGAGCCATGTGACCATCAGCAGTTCGCGGACGCTCCTGAGAACGGAATATCCCGACCACTTCCGCACGTCGAATCCGTACCCGGCGACGAAATCGGCGTACTCGGCCTCCGTGTGCCAACCGAAGCTGTCGTAGTACATAGCCGTCTGCATGAGATCCCACTCGCGAGGCCCCGTGACGAACCCGTCCAGGTCGATGACCTTGGGGCGGTCGGCTGCGTCATGGAGGACGTTGCCGACGTTGAAGTCGCCGTGCAGATGACCGGCCGGAAGTGCGAACTGAAGACGGCCGTACTCGACCGCCAAATCGTCAGCCATGGACCGGAGAAATGCGCGGGTGTTGTCCGGGATCGTAGCGCGCTCCAGACGCTGTGCGACTCTATCGAAAGGCTGAAGGAGTGGCAGCGAAAAAGGCGGCGGCTCCAATTCGTGAAGCCGCCGCAACAGGACACCCATCTCGCCCGTACTCGCGTACTTTTCCCCGTCGGCAAGCCCTTCCCAGAACGTCACGGGGTGACCCTCGACAACAACCGGCTGTTCGGCCGCCGTGACGAGTCGCGCCGCCGGATATTCCTCAGCCGCGAGCCATTCCGCTACGGCCACTTCCTTCCGCACGGAGGTGAGGCGATCGGGGCTCCGGCCGACCCGGGAGACGATACGGCCGCCGTCCACACGAAACACTGCATGGTCCCCGAACCTCAGCATCTCGATTCCGTCCGGGTCCACGTCGGCAACCTCGCACGCCTTGCGCAGGATGGTCGCCGCCGCGTCCGCGTCGAACTCGGTGCGCTCGGTCGTCGTCATGCCGTCTGAGTCCCCCGTCCGACCGGCAGCGCGCGGACTTCCCGCCCTCGCGCGGCCCCCTTACCGATGAGCCCTTGCCCCTCCATCTGCGCAATGGCGGAACGGACGGCAGTCCGCGACGCTCCGAACCGCTCGCACAGCTCCTTCTCGGTGGGGAAGCGGTCGCCGACCTTGGCCCCGTCGGCCCGCAACAGGTCGGTCACCTGCTCGACCAACGGCCGGCGGTCACCGGTCCCCGCCACAAACCAACCGGCTCCCTGTACCGACTCGATCACGCCGTCAGCCTTGAGTGCCGCAAGCGCCCGCTCGATGGTGCTCCGGCTCACGCTGTACTCGCTCATGAGAGCCGACTGGGACGGCAGCGACTCTGTGATCTTGCCCTTCCTGATCTTCTCGCGGAGAGATTCCGAGACCTCCCGGTACGTACCTCGCGGACTGCCCTGCGGCACGTGGCCTCCCCTTCCTCGACCTCGCCGGCGTCCCGATGGCGCCTCACAGATTCCAGCTTCCCACGTCCCATGCAACCGGCCGATGGTCTTGTCTCCCCTGCTCCGTTCAGCACCGCTCGTTGTCCTGGTCCTTGTCCAGTGCGCGGACGGACGTCCCCGTTCACTGCCGTACGCGCGCACTGTCTGACCTGCCACGTGAACCCTTGCGAACAGCCCCCGTAGGGCCATGCGATCAGTTCCTCAGAGGGCCACACCTTGGGGAGTGAACGGGGAGTGGATCAAGAAAATGATGCCGCGCCTCACCCACGCCAACCAACGCACACCAAGGCCTTGACCTGCACATATGCGCAACGATCCTGGTCAGCGATCTTTCCGCACGTTATTCGGGACGAAGAGGTCGTGGGTTCAAATCCCGCCACCCCGACAGTGAAACACCAGGTCAGGCCGGGTACTGAGAGATCAGTACCCGGCCTGATTGCGTTTCGACCCTGTTTTGGGAGCCAACTGGGTGTGATCTTCGGGAGTCGGCTCCCAGGTTGGCTCCCGAGCAGTGGCCTTCCGCCGCCTCCTAGCGCGACGTACACCTCGCGCCCCGAGTGAGTCACTGCACGGCTTGTGCCAAGCAGACCTGAGACGGTGCGACGATCGCTATGCACCCTTGGTTTCCGTCAAATGACCGGCAGCTCGCACTCCTCACCCGCATCGGAGACGGGCCCGACCCCGTCACTTCTGACAGCCCCGAGCTCGCAGTCACGGCTCGTGCGCTCAGGGACCGGGGCTTGGTGATCATGCCCAGGAAGAAGGGGAGGTGGCAGGCGGAGATCACCGAAGCGGGTCGTTTCTACCTGGAGCACGGTCATCATCCCGACCGCCCGGAGCTGGCTCCACGCAAGCCTCGCGCGGCGGCGTCGGAAGCCGAGACGCCGGTTGCCGCTGGCCCTCAGCAGGATGCCGATCCGCCGACGGAGACGAAGCCCGTCTCGAAGCGTGCCGTGAAACCTCCGCGCCCGTCGCCGGCGGCTGTCGGGCCAGCGCTCATCGCGCAGGTGCAGGAGTCCGGACGATCCCTTCGGACCCCGGACCCCGGACCCCAGTGCCGAGGAGCGGGCTCGGTATCGCAGGGCGTTCGGCGCAGCACGGCAGTGCGCTCCGGACGGGTACCACCTGAAGTACATCGGGACATACGGTCTCCATCTCTGTCATCTGAAGGGCACAGGAAACGAACGTGCAACTCAAGGGAATTGGCGACGAACAGCACAATAAGCACTGCCGGGCGCGGATCGTCAGCTGCGGCGGACGACGTTGAGCCGGCCCTCTGCGCTCTTGGGCACGGTGCGGCGGGGCACCGGGACCGGTGAGGCGAGCGAGGAGGCGAATGCCTCGACCAGGTCATGAGGGACGCTGGCACTGAAGCTGGCGCACCACAGATAGGGAGCGCCGAGAACGGGTTCCGCCCACGCCTGCCACCCATCAAGTCAGGACACGGATCCGCGTCCTGAACAAGCAGCGGCTGCAGCCCCAGGGAGACGGTGGCGGAGAACCCGGGGTCCATGGCAGTGGCGTGGGGAGAGTCCACGTCACGGATCCAGGCTTGGGCACCGACTGCGTTGATGACCGTCTCGGGCCCTTCGAAGCCAGCGTCCGGCACCTCACGGGCGTCGAGCGCGACGATGAGATCAGCGAGCACCTCGCACGGGACGCCAGCGGTGGAGTACGCGTTCCACTCCGTCATCGCGGAGGCAGCATGCGGGCGAGCGCTCAGCTGCCAAGCAACGGGCAATCCGCCCAGCTCGAATGGGTAAGCCGCGAGGATCCACTCTGCGCCACGCAGCCCGTCCGGACTCACATACAGCAGGGTGTGGCGGGAGGTGGGCCACATACTCCAAACCGAGGCCGATCAAGGTGTCGCCGATCCGCTCGGCAAGCGCGCCGTCGTCACCTGCCAGGTGGCGCGGAGTGACCCAGTACATCGGGTCCGGCAAGTCGGAACGAGAAGGGTCGCCGGGGTGGTGCGGGTGCAGCGGCGCCTCCGTGGGCTCAGGCACCAGTTCTTCCGGCAGAGCGTTGTACGTTGACATGCCGTGCCCCAGCGCACCAGTCCTTTTGGGATCTTTCCTGTCTGCCCCCGGCGAACTGGCGTCCGTTGACAGGAAGTTAGTCCGACGAAAGCCGCTGACCTGCTAGAACTAGCTTCGCTGTCTATTCAGTCGCGTGACACCGCTGCGTTCCGGGCCCTGCGACCTACAGCGACTGGCTTGCTCGGCCTTCCTCTGACAAGCGATCTTGGCCGTTTACCAGGTGAGTTTGATCGCCATAGCCGTTCTCCGGATCTGCCACCTCTGGCCAAGTCGTGTTGGCTACCGTCCCCCGATGAAGTCACAGGTCGCCGAAACCACCGAAGCTTGTTGCTGCCCTGCGAAGGGCAGCATCTGTCAGGACTGCAAAGGCGAAGGGTGGGTGACGCCGCTGCCTGAAGAGGGGCGCCGACGAGACGCCACCGGCCGCTGCACGTCGTGCGCTGGGCGGGGAGGCCACCGCCTGCCACACGAACCGACGTGCCCCGTGGTGCGGAAACACCCTGGGCTTGAGTACTTCGCACCCCAGCTCCTCAGCGACTCGGGCAACATCACGTTCTTCAGCACCGGCAACGCTCTCGCTCGACCAGAAGTGCGGCAGCGTCTCGCGCAGATCCTGTTCGAGCCGCGGCCCTGATGACCGGGGTCATGGCAGCAGCCCTGCTCGTCAGCGGCCGAGGAGGACAACAGCGGCGACCACGTCCGCCCCATGATCCAAGCAGATGACAGGCGTGCAGCCGCAGCCGACGACGAGCTCCTCCAACTAGGTAATTCGCCACCACCCTGCAGAAGAGCGGCCTCGAAGGCGGTAAACTAAGAGTGGCCGTACGGGAGTGTTCTTGGTCACACTTGAATCGCATCCGTGCGGCCTTTTGCATACCCTGCCCCCTGTCGATCTTGAGGCGAAAAGCCAGGCAAGTGTAGGGACGCCGGGCCCATAGAATGGCCGTCGTGACCGACAACACTCAGCGCCCCGACAGCGGGCCGAACAGCGCCCCCGAACTGCCGACCCAGTACACGCCGGCCGAGGTAGAGGGGACGCTGTACGAGCGCTGGGTAGAGCGCGGTTACTTCGAGGCTGACGCGAAGAGCGACAAGCCCGCGTACACGATCGTCATCCCGCCGCCGAACGTCACCGGTTCCCTCCACCTGGGCCACGCCTTCGAGCACACGCTGATCGATGCCCTCACCCGCCGCAAGCGCATGCAGGGCTACGAGACGCTGTGGCAGCCGGGCATGGACCACGCCGGTATCGCCACCCAGAACGTCGTCGAGCGGGAGCTCGCCAAGGAAGGCAAGTCCCGTCACGACCTGGGCCGTGAGGCGTTCGTCGAGCGGGTCTGGCAGTGGAAGGCCGAGTCCGGCGGTCAGATCGCCGGGCAGATGCGGCGCCTGGGCAACGGCGTCGCGTGGAGCCGCGACCGCTTCACCATGGACGAGGGCCTGTCCCGTGCGGTCCAGACCGTCTTCAAGAAGATGTTCGACGACGGCCTGATCTACCGCGCCGAGCGCATCATCAACTGGTGCCCGCGCTGTCTGACGGCGATCTCGGACATCGAGGTCGACTACCAGGACGACGACGGTGAGCTCGTCTCCATCAAGTACGGCGAGGGAGACGACACGGTCGTCGTCGCCACCACGCGTGCGGAGACCATGCTCGGTGACACCGCCGTCGCCGTTCACCCCGACGACGAGCGCTACAAGCACCTCGTCGGTAGGCGCATCGCGCTGCCGCTGACGGGCCGCACCATCCCCGTCGTCGCCGACACGCACGTCGACCCGGAGTTCGGTACCGGTGCCGTCAAGGTCACGCCCGCCCACGACCCCAATGACTTCGCCATCGGCCAGCGCCACGGGCTGGAGTCGCTCTCCGTCATGGACGAGCGCGGTGTCATCACGGCCCACGGGCCCTTCGAGGGGCTTGACCGCTTCGAGGCGCGTTCCGCGATCGTCGCCGCGCTGCGCGCCGACGGCCGGATCGTCGCCGAGAAGCGGCCGTACGTCCACTCGGTGGGCCACTGCTCGCGCTGCAAGACGACCCTTGAGCCGCGGCTGTCTCTGCAGTGGTGGGTGAAGGTCGAGACGCTCGCCAAGGCCGCGGGTGACGCGGTCCGCGACGGCCGGGTGGACATTCACCCCACCGACCTGTCGCAGCGGTACTTCGACTGGGTCGACAACCTCAACGACTGGTGCATCTCACGGCAGTTGTGGTGGGGCCACCGGATCCCCGTCTGGCACGGCCCGAACGGCGAGACCGTGTGTGTCGGCCCCGACGAGCAGCCGCCGAGCAGCGAGGGCTGGGAGCAGGACACCGACGTCCTCGACACCTGGTTCTCGTCCGGCCTGTGGCCCTTCTCCACCCTGGGCTGGCCCGAGAAGACCGCGGACCTGGCCAAGTTCTATCCGAACTCGGCCATGGTCACCGGGTACGACCTGATGTTCTTCTGGGTCGCCCGGATGATGATGTTCGGCCTGTACGCGATGGACGGCGAGATCCCCTTCCACACCATCGCGTTCCACGGCATGGTCCGTGACGAGCACGGCAAGAAGATGTCGAAGTCGTTCGGCAACACCGTCAATCCACTGGACTGGATGGACAAGTACGGCTCCGACGCTCTTCGGTTCACGCTCGCGCGGGGTGCCAACCCCGGTACCGACGTGCCGATCGGCGAGGACTGGGTCCAGGCGTCCCGGAACTTCGCCAACAAGATCTGGAACGCGACGCGGTTCGCGCTGATGAACGGCGCCACGGTCGAGGGCGAACTGCCCCCGGCCGAGCAGCTGTCGGCCACTGACCGCTGGATCCTGTCCCGGCTGAACACCGTCGTGGCCGAGGCGGACGCGTACTACGACGACTACCAGTTCGCGAAGCTCGCCGATGCCCTGTACCACTTCGCGTGGGACGAGGTCTTCGACTGGTACGTCGAGCTGTCCAAGACGACGTTCATGGCTGGCGGGGATGCGGCCAAGGTCTCGGCACGCGTCCTGGGCGAGGTCCTGGACGTGACGCTGAAGCTGCTCCACCCGATCGTCCCGTTCGTGACGGAGACGCTGTGGACCACGCTCACCGGCCGCGAGTCCGTCGTGATCGCCGACTGGCCGACGGACAGCGGGTTCCGCGATGCTGCGGCCGAGGCGGAGATCGAGAGCCTCCAGCAGGTGATCACCGAGGTCCGGCGCTTCCGCTCGGACCAGGGGCTGCAGCCCGGCCAGAAGGTTCCCGCCCGTCTGGATCTGTCGGGTACGCAGCTCGCCGCCCACGAGGCCGCCATCCGGCAGCTGCTCCGGCTCCAGCCGGAGGGTGACGGCTTCAGTGCCACGGCGACCCTCCCGGTCGCCGGCGCCACGGTCGCGCTCGACCTGTCCGGCACGATCGACGTGGCGGCCGAGCGCAAGCGGCTGGCCAAGGACCTTGCCACGGCCGAGAAGGAGAAGGCCCAGGCGGAGGCCAAGCTCGGCAACGAGGCGTTCTTGGCGAAGGCGCCGGACAACGTGGTCGACAAGATTCGGACCCGTCTCGCGAAGGCCGAAGGGGACATCGTCCGGCTGCAGAACCAGATCAGCAACCTGCCGCCGGCGTAGTAGCCAGAGCAGTGAAGGAAGCCCCGGACCATCGTCCGGGGCTTCCTTCATACGTTGGGCACTGCTACGGAATTCCCAAGCCCTCGAAGGGGCTCGACAGCGAGAACTGCCGCTGGCAGGCGACCGTAAGGGCTTGTTCGAGGTCGAACTCGGCCATCCGGATCAGGTCGACGAGCCGGGGCTGCTGGATCAAGGACTCGACGGCCTCCAGGAGGTAGCCCCCCGAGTTGAAGCAGGGGATGACGAAGCTGATCCCCTCGGGCATGCTCGACTTCACGGCATTCTCCCTGTCCACGATCAGGCTGTCCGGTTGGCGGCGATGACGGTGGCAGCAGTCGGCCGTCCGCGGACCTGCGGGTGATCCCCGTGAAGACCTCGAGGTAGTGGTAGTTCGCCCCGCGCGCGTGAGCGATCGCGCCAGCGAGGAGGGACTCGACGTCGCGTCTCGCGAGGTAATGCAGGACGTCCTTGG
The DNA here is from genome assembly GCF_025643355.1 of Streptomyces sp. SCSIO ZS0520. Classification (NCBI taxonomy): domain Bacteria; kingdom Bacillati; phylum Actinomycetota; class Actinomycetes; order Kitasatosporales; family Streptomycetaceae; genus Streptomyces; species Streptomyces sp. SCSIO ZS0520. The sequence continues at coordinate 3,424,933 of NZ_CP092644.1, forward strand.
CGACGACGACTCCGAAGTCCTCATCGAAGGCGAAGTGTTCGGCGAGGCATTCCCGTGCTTCGATCCGGTGGGCCCAATCACTTCCTTCGTCGATCCGCTCAAGAAGCGAGTTGCTGGGGATCTGATCGACGGCTACGACTCGGAATCCTGCGCGCGCCAAGGCGATGGTGTAGGTGCCAGCCCCGTACCCCAGATCCAGAGCGGTACGTGGGGTCCCGTCTCCGATGGATTCCAGGAGCATGTTGAACCGCTCCGAGGTGGCGGCCTGGAGGTTCTCCGCGGTGTTCCGGCCGCGCAGGATCGCGTCCGCGTAGAAGGCATGCACAGATGCCTTCGAAACTGGCTGATTCATGGGTAACTCCTCTGTGGCCTCGTTGGTTTGGAGCAGCCGGGACCTAGAAGGGCACCGCAACCAGGTGCCCCGGGGTGAGCACCGACGAGGCGAGGGCCTCGGTGACCTGCATGGGCCGCAGATGGCTCGCGAGGGAACTGCGCTGCTCGGAGCCGCGCAGCCAGTGCTCCATCAGCTGGCGGTTGCTGTCGCTGTGGAACAGCCCGTCGAACGACTCCTCCGACACGTACTGCTCCTCGGGGAGAAGCGCGGCGTTGGCGCGTGTGGTGACGCGGGCGAAGGCGTCGATCCCGTCCGCGCTGGCGCCGCGCGGGATGTCGTAGCAGTGGACGTGGGTGGAGAACAGCGTCGACAGCTGGGCCTCCAGATCGACGCTCGACGTGCGGCCGTTGACGTTGTAGAGGCTGTCCGGAAGGTCGCCCCAGCTCCGGATGGAGGGGGTGGTCTGCTCGAAAGACAAGGTCCCGAGCGAGATGGTCCTCCCCGTCGCCGCATCCACGAGGCGGAACGCGGAGGTCACATCGGTCTCGCCGAAACGGAAGCCCGCATCCGAGTCCGCCGACCACCATGCACCGCCGTCCTGGAAGCCGCTGGCGATCAGCTGCGAGATGCGCTGGTATTGGTCGATCGGAAAGGCGCCGAAGGAGCTGACTTCCAGCTTGAGTTGGCGCTCGGGGAACACTTCCGCGTTGAGCGACAGGATCTGGGTCGCGAGATCCACGTAGTGGTACGCGCCGTGCATCATCATCCCGTAGCCGTACTTGTACGGGTGATCATCGCGGCTCTCGAACTCCCGCTGGAGGTTCCACACACCGCCGGCGGCCCGGAGATGGAAGGAAGTCAGGGGCGCTTCCCACCGCTCCATCCGCTCCCTGAGCGACGCAACGACCTTCTCGTTGTAGATCTGGTGGTACCGGCTCAGCGTCATCACCGAGTGCTCCGCGGGGGAGTCGGCAGCAACACCGATGAGCTCCGCCATGGTCTTCGTGATGTACGACGGCTTGAACCGGCCGTCGACTCCACCGCCATCGACAACGCCCCTCGCACGCTGTCGCCGTACGCCCAGTCCTTCCTCTACCTGCACAAGGCCGAGGCGCTGTCCCGCGACGGCGACCACGCGAAGGCCGGAACAGCGCTCAACCGCGCCGTGTCCCACTGGGAGCACCACACGACGGAGGAAAACCCGGACTGGCTCAACTGGTTCGGCGAGGCCCAGCTGAAGTCGACCGAGGGCAAGGTCCTGCTGCGATCCGGACAGGTGGAGCGCGCGACGGGCTCCCTTGAGACCTCCGTGAAGAGCGCGGCCCCTCGGGACAAGGCCGTACGCTCCAGCCGCCTGGCCGAGGCCCGGCACGCCGGCGGCGACCTGGACGGGGCGCTCGACGCCGCCAATTACGGCACCGAACTCCTGGAGAGCAGCGTCAGCTCCGTACGGGCACTGGACCGCTTGAAGGAGTTCTCCGCACACCTCGAACCGCGCAAGTCCGTCCCCGATGTCCGTGAGTTCCGCGATCGGCTTCAGGCCGTGCCCGTCGCGGCGTGACCGTCACCTCTCGGACTTCGGCGCCGAGCCCACCCCTTCGGAGGTAGTAGTCCGAATGCCAGGATGGGTGGCATGACGACGATCTACGGTGAGGTCGCGGCTGGGTTCGAACCGGTGCGTGAGGCGTTCGCGACGAACTTCTCCCAGCACGGGGACATCGGCGCGGCGGTGTGCGTGTACCAGTACGGCCGACCGGTGGTGGACCTGTGGGGTGGCATCGCCGACCCCGAAACCGGTCAGCCGTGGACGCGGGACACGCTGCAACTCGTCTACTCGGCTACCAAAGGGGCGACCGCGACTGCGGCGCACATGCTGGCCGAGCGCGGCGTGCTGGGCCTGGACGCGCCGGTGGCGAAGTACTGGCCGGAGTTCGCTGCGAACGGCAAGGCGGACATTCCAGTGCGCTGGCTGCTGTCCCACCAGGCCGGCTTGATCGCACTGGACCAACCGGTGCCGTTGAACGAGGCGTTGGCCTGGCACCCGATGGCGGCCGCACTTGCCGCTCAGCGTCCCCAGTGGACTCCGGGAACGGCGCACGGATACCACGGTCGAACCTGGGGCTGGCTCGTCGGCGAAGTGATCCGCCGGGTGTCCGGCCAGATGCCGGGCCGCTTCTTCGCCGACGAGATCGCCGCACCCCTCGGACTGGACTTCTTCATCGGACTGCCGACGGATCAACGCGACCGGGTCAGCCGCATGGTGTACCAGCGACCGGCCGTCGACCTCACCACCGTGCCCGCCGAGTCGGTTCCCGAGGAACTCCGCGAGCAGGTTGCCGCGTGGCGGGATCCGGAGTCATTCAGCAACAGGGCATACGCAGTTACCTACCCCGCCGCGATCGATTTCGGCTCGCCCGACGTGCAGGCCGCGGAACTCCCGTCCTCCAACGGCATCAGCACTGCACACGGACTGGCGCGCATGTACGCCGGGCTGATCGGCGACGTGAACGGCGTGCGCCTGCTGGCCTCGGAGACCCTTGCCTCGGCGACCAAGGAACAGGCCAGTGGGAAGGACCAGGTGATGCTGATCCCGAGCCGGTTCAGCTCCGGGTACATGCTGCCTACCGAGACCAACCCCATGATCGGGCCAAACTCCTTCGGTCACACGGGCAGAGGCGGCTCACTTGGTCTCGCCGACCCGGAGCACAGCATCGCCTTCGGCTATGCGATGAACAACATCATCGGGGGCCTCGACGACCTTCGTGCGACGTCACTGGTCGACGCGGTGCGAAAGTCGCTGGCGTAACAGCTGGCATCGCTGTGGCGCCGAGATCCGGAACGGCTCGCCAGCCACGTCGGTGTACGTCGTTACGGTGCGCGGCGGCTACGCCGCCAACCGCCGAGTGCCAGTCGAGGTGGCGGCCGACGGGGTGGAGGCGATGCCGACGACCTCGACCTGGACACCCCATGTTTCGAGCGTCCTGGCCGTCTGTATCAATGTGGCCTGTGAGAACGGGAACAGGGTGTCGGCAGTGAGGTCGGCGCCGTCCTTCAGCAGGATTGCGAAGACGACCTTCGAAGGCCGGAAGTCAATTGGTAGACCGCGCCCTTGCCGGGCGGCGGCCACCTTCTCGGCGAACCGTTCCCTCCCCTCCGGGGAGTTCCGCAGCGTCTGTACGGCGACGAGCGCCTGACCGAAGAGATGGCTCAGCGCGTCGGAGCCCTTGGCACGCTTCACCATGACCAGGACATTGTCCGGGCTCAGCAGGTCGCAGATCTCCACACCGTTCCCACGGTGCAGCTCGGTCTGCACGTTGTCGCGGTCGAAGCAGACATACCCGGGCCGCTGGTCCGGCACGGACGCGTTGTAGGTGCGCTCCTTCTCTCCCAGGACCCACGGGGGCAGGTCGACAGACGGGGTGTCGGTGATCAGCCGTTCGGCGTGCGAGCGGATCGCCTTCAGGTACTCCTGGTCGATCTCGTACCAGTGCTCGTCCATCAGAAAGAACCGGCGAGAGTCGAGAAACACTTCCGCCTCGATCCAGCGGAGCGCGCTGGACGTCCAGATTTCGTCGGCCCGGTCGACGCGGTTGTGCCGATAGAGCGTGACGGTTCCTTCCCGGAGCGCGGCCACGCGGCTGCCTGCACGCTGGATGCGGGCACGGCAGAGGACGTACTCAAGGTCGAAGTCGTCGGTCGACCGGCCGGCCGAGGAGCTGTTGATCCTGGCCCTGAACGCCCGGGCGGCCATGTAGTCGTCCCAATGGTCGGCGGGGACGGCGAGGCTGATTCTCCCGTCGGGTTCCTGACCCAGAAGGTCGTCGAGCATGGCTTCCAGGCGGGTGACAAGGCTGGGGTCGTCGACGGGCACGACGTGTTCGACGAACTCCAGCTCCGGACTCGGCTTCTCCTCACGCAGGACGCGGGCGATCGCACGGATGTCGGCGATCAGGTCGGCGCCCTCCACACCGAGCCGCATGCGCAGGCCGGCGCCGCCCTCGGCACTGGAGATCTTCCCCGGGTTGTCCCGGGAGATGGTGAGCGGGATGTTGTCCAGGTGGCCGCCGAGGCGGCGCACGATCTGCGCGTGCTCGACGATGCCCAGGCTCCACACCGAGGCTCCGCTCGGGATCAGGGTGATGTCGGTGCGCCCTCCGCCCGGGGTGTGCGATACCAGGTCCCGGATCTTCGCGGGGTCCACCCGGCGGGACGCGAAACTCAGCCCGAAGCGGTGGTCCTTCAGGTAGTCGGGCACCAGGCGAAAGCCCTGGTCGTAACCGATCGCGTACACCTCACCGTCGACGGCCAGCATCAGCAGGCCGGCCGAGCGGTTGACGGGCCGTGACACCTCGATACCCGTCGTTCGGAAGATCTCGTCGCACCAGCTCGCCACAGGCTGCTCGAAGCTGCCGGTGACCAGGATCGCCGGTACACCGAGGTTCTCGGGGACGTCGAAGTCCGCGTGGACCCTTTCCAACTGGTCCGCGTCCAGGGCGTCGAACATCGCGTCGACAGTGGGAGGCACGCCTCTGAGCCGGTACAGGGTTCGCTTGGACGTACGGGCCGTCATGGTGCTGCTCCTCATTCTGGTCTTTGTGGACGGCCGCGATAGCCGTCCTCGTGGTGTCGTTCTCACGTGTGTCTCCTCCCGGCAGCGACTCTCCTGGCGCCGATGCGGGTCAGAGGGCCAACAGGGCGATGATCGCCGCGACTTCGGTACGCCAGTCGCGGACCTGGTCCTCCGTCGGACCGATCTCGTACTGGTGGTAGTGGCATCCCAGGCAGAGCTGGCTCCACACGGCCTTCGCGCGGCGGGCCGTTCCTGCTTCGGCGCAACCGCGGAGCCAGAGGAACGCGGCCCGCTGGGTGCCCTCCCGGATCGCGCACGGCGCCCGGTGGACGGTGAGGCGGTCGGCGACCGCGCTCTCCAGCGCGACACGGAGGGCGAAGGCGGCACCTCGACACCGGCTCGCCGTAGTGGCAGCGGACGCGGCGGGTACGGTCGTGGCAGCGGGCGTGGCGGGCTCGCTAGTGTCCGTGAGGAGCAGGTCGGCGGTGTCGAGCAGCTGGCGGATCGTCTGGTTCACGGCCCCTCCTCGGGCTTGCGTACCGTCAGGGCGACGGCCTTGATGTCGTCCACGAAGCGGTGGGGGTCCGGCATCGAGGTGCCCGACGGGTGGGCACCTTCCTGGCACTGCCGGACAACGTCCACTGCCCTGGGGCCACACCGCCTGCGCAGCTCGCGGTAGACGTCACTGGCCCTCTTCGCCGGGTCCCCGAAGAGCCCCAGGGCGGCGATGTCCATCAGCGTGACGGCCCCCGCGACGGTCTTCTCCGCCTCGTGTTCGGCCAGCCCCGCCCGGTGCAGCCGCAGCCACGCAGCCTCAGAGAAGGCCCGTTCCAGGACAGCGCGGCAGAGGCTGGGCAGTACATGGGTCATCGCGACCGGCGGGAGGTTTCGCGTGCGGATGAGGGCGCGTGCGTCGGCCAGTGCCTGACCGACCGGATCGGTCACCCGGTTCACGGTCACCACGGACCGGCCCGTCCGCTCCACCTCCAGTACCGTCACCGGGAGTTCCTGGTTGGTGAAGGCTCGCTGGAGCCGCGTGTCGTGGGTGAAGACCACGACCTGCCGGGTCTCCCCGAGGTCGTGCAGCACCTTCGCGAGGCCGTGGACCTTGGCGGGATCCATGGACTGCACGGGGTCGTCGATGACGACGAACCCGAAGGGGCTGTCCGGCGCGGCGGCGCGCGGCAGGAAGAGCGAGAGCGCGAGGGAGTGCAGTTCGCCCTGGCTCATCACACCGAGGGCCGCCGCCTCGGTGCCGTCGACGGACACGTCCATCACCAGCTTGCGCACGGTGGCCTTCTCGCTGCCGGTCAGGCGTACGGAACGCAGGTCCACGTTGCTCTGCTGGCGCAGCTCCTCCCAGATCCGCTGCGAGAGGTCCTCGAACGGCCGCAGCCGCTCCTCGCGCAGCTCGGCACGCGCCTCCTTGAGCCACTTACGGGCCGCCCTGACCTGGCGCAGCCGGGGCCTTCCGGCGTACGCGGGCCGGGCCCGGTCGAGGCAGGTGACACAGGTGCGCCACTCCTCGTCGAGCTTCTCCAGCTCCCGCAGCGCCTCCTCCCGCAGCGCGGCGCAGGCGTCGGCGAGGACGAGCGCGGCGGTCTCGGCACGGGCGGCGAGCCGCTCGGCGTCGTCGAGCACCCGGCACGCCTGCCACTCCTCCCACGGGTCCACGAGCGGGGCGGGCAGCCACGCGGGGACCGGCGTGACGAGGTAGCGGAGGGCGTCCACCGCGTCCCGCAGTTCGGTGCGGGCCTCCCGCGCGGTCGCGGCCTCCTGCCACAGACCGGCCACCTGCTCGGCGGCCCGCTCGGCCCACGCCTCGTCGAGCGCCTGGTCGGACCCGCACACCGGGCAGGTGCCCTCGTCCTGGTGCCGACGGCTGTGCTCCAGGGCCTTCGACAGCAGTTCCGCACGCTGGTGCGCGTCCTCGGCACCCGAGGCACGTACGTCGTCGAGTACGGCGACGGCCTCGCGCAGCCGGTCCACGGCCGCGCCGACCGCGCCGAGGTCCGGTCCGGCCAGCGCGGCGGTCGCGCGCAGTTCCCTCAGACGGCCCTCGTCCGCGTCGGGCAGCGCGGTCACGAGGGCGTCCAGCTCGGCGAAGTCGGGGTCGCCCGCCTTGCCGACGACCGCGAGCGCGCGTACCGCCCGCGGGTCGTCCAGTGTGGACAACGCCTCGGCGAGTGCGGGCCGTTCGGCCGCGACCTGCTTCAGCGCGGAGTCGAGCGTCTTCTCGATGCCCTGGAGCCGCTCGTCCGCGTCGGTCAGTTCGCGCAGTCCGAGGATGGCGGCGACCGAGTCGTACTGCTCGCTGGGCCTGCCGTTGAGAACCTTGTCGAGATCCGCGTACGACAGGAAGGGGCTGTAGTCCTTCAGGGCCCGCTCCCACCCAATGCCGGCGAAGGGCCGACGGCCGTGGCCCGGCCGTCTGAACTCGACCTCGGGGGCAGTGACGTCGTCGCCGGGCCAGGTGCACGTCAGAGCGGACAGCCGGGGGTCACCCGCGAGAGCGAGGCGGACCTCGACCTTCGGGTCGGCCCCGTCGTGCAGGTTGCGCCAGTGCCGACGCCACACCTCGCCCCGCTGCTTGTCCAGGCGGGCGGTCCGGCCCGTGAGCGCCGTCTCGGCGCCCTCGGCGAAGCTGGACTTCCCCGAACCGTTGCGTCCCACGACGAGGGTGACGCCGGGCTTCGCGGTCAGCGGAAGACGCGCCTTGCGGCCGATGCCGCGAAAGCCGTTGACGCTGATGGAGTCGAGGAACACCCGCTGGTCCGGGTGCGGAGCGGCGGGGGTGCCGGAGGACTCCGTCGCCGTGGCGCCCAGAGCCTCGCGCAGGAGTGCCCGAGGTTCCTCGGCAAGCGCCGAGCTTTCGAGACGGGCGGTCAGGCGCGAGAGCGTCGAGGAGGCGCCTCGGCCCTGGTCGTCCGTTCCGTTCGGCTCGTTCTGTGCGGGGTGTTCCGTCATAGTGCTCTCCGCCCTCCGCGGTCGGTTCCGGGTCCGGCCTCCTGCGGTGAGCGAGAGGGTGAGCCTCCGGCTTTGTGCGAGCCCGGTGTGACGGAACAGACGTTAGAGGCGGGGAAGTTAGTCAATCCATGTTTTCACTGATAACCAGGGTTATCGAGTTAGCCACACCATTGACGATAGGCCGTTTCCAGGAGTTCCGAGCCAAAGACCAACTCCGCGCGGCTGGGGCTGAGGCAGTACCCGGCCTCCGTCCCATCGTGATCGACCCGCGATTCGGCCACGGTCTCCCCGTGGTGGCCGCCAACCGCGTCGCGGTCCAGGCCATCACCGACCTGTGGGAGGCCGGGGAAACGGTCGAGGACACCGCGTACGACGACGACATGACGCCTGAGCAGGTGGACGCGCTCTGCCGGGCCGTGGTGCACCTTGCCGCCTGAGTTCTTCCTCGACCGGAACCTCGGTCGCCGTGTCGCGGAAGGACTGAGAGCCTGCGGGTGGACGGTTCACCGCATCGGGGACGTCTTTCCTGACGACGGGCAGGACGTTCCGGACGAGGAGTGGATCACTTACGGTCTCGGCCGGTCCTGGGTCCCGCTGTCGGAGGACGGGCGGATCAAGACCCGGAATCTGGAGATCCAGCCCGCCCTGGAGCGCGAGGCGGTGCTGTTCTACCTGGACAACCAGCAGCTTCGCACCGTCGAGGTGGTCGAGCGTCTCGTCGTGTGCCGTGACGCCATCCACCGGGCCGTCGAGAAGGGCGGCCCGGCGGCATACGCCGTACGGCACGGCCGTGTCGAGCGCACCTGGCCGTGACGGGAGGGTGCTCCTGGTGACCGCCCTCCCATGTGCGTTGCTACTTCGCCGAGGGCGCCCAGAGGGCGGCCACGATCTCCATCTGCTTGAGGACCAGGTCGACCGCCTCGCGCTCCTCCTCCGGCGGGTAGTCGAACATCGCCAGCACGCGGCGGATGCGGGTGCGGAGCTTGGCCCGGACGGGTTCGCGGGAGAGCCAGTCGACGGAGAGGTTCTTCTGGATGTCCTTGACGAGGGCACGGGCGATCTCGGCGAGGCTGTCGTCGCCGCCCTCCATCACCTCGGCCATGTCGCGGTGGGCGACGGCGTCGTAGAAGGCCAGCTCGGCGTGGCTCAGCGGCGGGTCGAACCGCTCGCCGCGGCGGGCCTCCGCCGACACCTCCCGTGCCAGGGCGGCGAGTTCGGCGATGACCTGGGCACTGGTGAGCTGCTGGAGCATGTAACGCCGCATCAGGTCGTTCAGGCGCTCGGTGAAGCTCTCGTTGCGGACGACGTTGTGCTTGGTCACTTCGCGCATCTTCTGCTGGATCATGCGGCGCAGGGCTTCGGTGACCAGGTGCGGGGTCTCGGAGTTCTCCAGCTGTCGCAGCTGCGCCTCGTTGAGACGGGTGATGTCCAGCCGGCCGATGCCAGCCTCCGCGTACAGGTCGGTGATCCCGTCGGCGTCGACGACCGAGGCGGCGAGGGCTTGCAGGTAGCGCTGGACCTCGGCGCTGAGCGGCTCTCCGTTCGCCTCGCGCTGGGCGGCGTCGAGCTTGATCATCCAGGCGCGGACCTCGCTGAAGAAGGCGATGTCGCGGCGCCAGCCGTCCAGGTCCTCGCAGCGCTCGGCGATCTCCTTACTCATCGCGCAGACCCGGTAGAAGCGATCCAGCCGGGCGGCGCTGTCCTTGAAGCGGACGGAGAGCGGCTTGGCGGGGGGCTCGACCTTGTTCCCCGGGTTCTTCGGGTCGCGCAGGAAATCGGCGGTCAGGCGCAGCGCACGCTTGCGGGTGTCGGGGCGGCCGGTGTCGGCCAGCCACTCCTTCCAACGGCTCCCGGCCAGCAGGCCCTTGATGGTGGCGATCTCGTTCTTGACCTCGGTGACGGCCCGTTCGATGTCCGCGCCGAGGGTCTGGTCCTTGCGGTCCTGGTCCGAGTACTCGCGCAGGGCCTTGGTGAGGTTGTCGGTGAGGGGCGCGTAGCCGACGAGGAGGCCGTCCTGCTTGCCCCGGAAGCGGCGGTTGACGCGGGCGAGCGCCTGCATCAGGTTGGCGCCCTGCATCGGGCGGTCCATGTACAGGGTGTGGATGGGCGGGGCGTCGTAGCCGGTCAGCAGCATCGAGTGGACGATGAGCAGTTCCAGCTCGTCGTCGGGGTCCTTGGCGCGCTTCTGGACGACCTTCTGCTGGGACTTGCGCAGCGAGTGCTCGCGCAGGTGCTCGGGGTCGGAGCGGTCGCCATGGAAGACGATCTTCATGACACCCTTGTCGACCTCGTCACTGACCCAGCCGGGCCGCCGCTCGGCCAGAGCGTCGAAGACCCGTACGCAGATCTCGCGGGTCGCACACACGATCATCGCCTTGCCGGAGGAGCCGATGTCGGGCTTGACCAGCTCGCGGCGCTGCTCCCAGTGGGCGATGAGGTCGTCGGCGAGCTTGGCTATGCGATCCTCGGCGCCGTAGAGCGTGTTCATCGTCGTGGCGTACTGGATGGCTCGGCGGCGCTCGGCGTCGTCCATGCCCTCGGTGAGGGTGTTGGCCTGCTCGTCGAGCGTGTTCGGGTCGACGTCCTTGGGCAGGTCGACCTTGATGACACGCGGCTCGTGGAACACACGGACCGTGGCCCCGTCGTCGACGGCGCGCTTCAGGTCGTAGATGTCGATGTACTCGCCGAAGACGGCACGGGTGTCGGCCTCGGCCTTCGAGATCGGCGTACCGGTGAAGGCGAGCAGGGTGGCGTACGGCAGGGCGTCCCGCAGGTGGCGGGCGTAGCCGTCGAGGCTGTCGTAGTGCGAGCGGTGGGCCTCGTCGACGATCACCAGGATGTTGCGGCGCTCGGAGAGAAGGGGGTGGGACTTGCCAGCCGCCTTCTCCTCCTGGCTCAGGCCGAACTTCTGGAGGGTGGTGAACACGATCCCACCGACGTTGCGCCCCGTCAGCTCGGCGCGCAGTTCCTCGCGGGTGTCGATCTGTTGAGCTTTCGCCTCCAGCAGGGACTCGCTGTCGAGGAAAGTGTCGTAGAGCTGATCGTCGAGGTCGTTGCGGTCGGTGATGACGACGATGGTGGGGTTGTTGAGCGCCGGGTGGCGGAGGACGAGCGCGGCCGTCTCCACCATCTCTTCCGACTTGCCCGCGCCCTGCGTGTGCCAGACGACGCCGGCCTGACCGTTTGTCCGTGCCGCCTCGACGACGGCGTCCACGGCCTTGTTCACGGCGAAGTACTGGTGCGGCTTCGCGATGCGCTTGCCGGTCAGGGGCTCGCCCGGCTTGGGCGGGGGGAAGTTGACGAAGTTGCGGGTGAGGGAGAGGAACCGGTCCTGCGTGAACAGGCCATGGAGGGCCAGGTTCAGCGCGTCGAGGCCGTCGTAGCCGGGCTCGTTGGTGTCGACGGGCTTGCCCGCGTGGTTGACGTTCCAGGGCGCGTAGTGCTCGTACGGCGTGAACGCTGTGCCGTACTTGGCGGTTATGCCGTCCGAGGCCAGGCACAGGACGTTGTAGCGGAACGCGATCGGGAACTCCGATACGTACGCCTGGAGTTGGGCGTGCGCCGACTTGAGGGTCGCGTTCTCGTCGGAGGCGCTCTTGAGTTCGATGACGGCGAGGGGGAGGCCGTTGACGTACAGGACGATGTCGAAGCGGCGGTGACTGCCGTCCCTGTCTCTGACTGTGACCTGGTTGACAGCGAGGTAGCTGTTCGCTTCAGGGTCCGTGAAGTCGACGAGGCGGACGGTGGGAGTCTGCTCGGCACCGAACTCGTCGGTGTAGGTGAGGCGGATGCCGGTAGTCAGATACTCGTGCGCCTGCTTGTTCTCCGGGTACGCCTCTCGGGAGGTGGGGTCGGTGGCGATGCGAAGGGCTTCGTGTACGGCGGCGGCCGTCAGCTCCGGGTTCAGCTTCTCGATGGCTGCCTGGAGCTCGTCGTGGAGGATCAGGTCGTCCCAGTCGCGGCGGTGGCCGGTACCGGGGGCCAGGTCTTTGCCGGGCTTGGTCCCCCAGGAGAGTTGGGCGAGTTCGTCCAGGGCCAGGTGCTCCCAGGTGGACTCGGTCATTTTGGCGTCGAGGTGGGCGGGGGTGGGGTCGCTGTTGCCTTCGGTGGTCATACGGCGTCCTCCACGATCTTCTCGGCGTCTCGGACTCGGAGCTTGCCGGACATTAGTTGGGGGAGGAGGGCGTCTCGGAGGAGGGCAAGGGCGCGGGACTCTCTCTGCCGTCCAGCGGCCAGTTCATTGAGCATACGAAGCTCGGCCGCTGTAGGATCGTCGCGCATCTCCGGTACCCGGACCTCAAGTTTTGAGATGAGATCGGTCGAGAGGCGACCAGCACCAATACTGGTCTCATCGACCATTTCCATGATTTTCGATGTATTTGACCGAACGGCATGGAACAGCAGGTTTGGGTCAATTGATGCGTCCGGGATCAGCGCCTTACAGTCTTGCCCAAAGGCAACTTCGCACTGCGTAATGCCAACGCGAAACTCACTTTTCAAACTTGAGCCACGTACCACAAAGATGATGGTTTCTGCGGGAACCATCCGGGTTCCAGAAACCGACCCCAGATCAGTCAATTTGCGATCCGAGTCGTCGATCCATGGGGACTTGAGGCTGAGTGCCGAAATCCAAGGGATGCCTCCACCCCAATAGGATGACTCGCTCGTCTTCGGCGTTCCTCCAGAGAGCCAACGCGCGGCGGAACCGAGTGTGACAGCGCGCCAGCTGTCGGAATCAGCTGCGGCTCGGTAACGCGATTCGGCAAGGTCGAGCGCGGTGACGGCGATGCGCTCATTGGCCGCGATCTTGTCGTCCAGCGCCCCGAGTACACCCGCGATCCTCCGCTGCTCCGCGATATCACTAGGCACACTGAGCGGAGCGGCGACCAGTGTGGTTGCGCTGGCGTTGGGCTGCGCCGACTTGTCACCGAGCACACCGCGCACGTAATCCCAGAACTGACCACCCTTGAGTGCATAACCGATGAAGCGCGAATCATACCTGTCCGAGATTTTCAGCCGGACGAGATACGAAGCGAAAACAGCATCACTGGGAACTGTGTCCAGCCACCTACTCACACCTGTGGTCGCCCCCGTTCGGGCAATCACGATGTCTCCGGGCGAGACACGATACCTCTCAACCTGCCCCTCTGACACAGCTACGAAAGGAACATCATTCCAGGAAAAAGAATCCCCTACAATGTCCGTGATCCGCAGGAATCGGGTACCAGTTTCCTTTGACGAAGCACTTGCAGTCAGCCCATAGTCAACGGAATTGCAAGCGTCTCGCAACCGAATCATCGTCCATTCAGTCATCAAGCTTCTCCAACTGCTCGCGCACGACCGCGCCAAGTCGCACCGACTCATCTAGCTGAGCAAGCAGCTCCTTCGTCAACCGGGCGATCCGCTCCCCCACCAGCTCCGCGTCCGGGTCCTCCTCAACCTCCGCCGCCCCCACATACCGCCCCGGCGTCAGCACATAGTCGTGCTTCTCGATCTCCTCCAGCGTTGCGCTGTAGCAGTAGCCCGGAACGTTCTCGTAGGTAAGGCCCTTGTCTCTCGCCGACTTCGTGCCCCGCCACGCGTGATACGTGTCGGAGATCTTCTCCAGGTCCTTTTCCGTGAGGAGGCGCTCCGTACGGTCGACCATCGTGCCCATTGCGCGCGCGTCGATGAACAGCACCCGGCTCCGCCGGTCCTCCAGCGCCTTCGCGCCCTGCGGTGACTTGTCCTTCGTCAGGAACCACAGGCAGGCCGGGATCGCCGTCGTACGGAAGAGGTTGCCCGGAAGGGCGATCATGCAGGAGACCAGGTCCGCCTCGACCATCGCCGCGCGGATCTCGCCCTCGCCCGACTGCTTTGAGGACATCGAGCCGTTGGACAGGACCACGCCCGCGCTACCCCTGTCCCCCAGCTTGGAGACGATGTGCTGGAGCCAGGCGTAGTTGGCGTTCGACTGGGGTGGGGTGCCGTACCGCCACCGCCTGTCGTCCGACTTCCTCGCCCAGTCCGACATGTTGAAGGGCGGGTTGGCCATCACGAAGTCGGCCTTCAGATCAGGCAACTTGTCGTCCGCGAACGTGTCCGCCCAACGGTCGCCGACGCCCTTCGGGTCCATACCGTGAATGGCGAGGTTCATCTTGGCCAGGCGCCACGTACGCTCGTTGGCCTCCTGGCCGTAGACCGCGATGTCGTGCGTGTGGTCCTTGCCCTTGCGCCGTTCGACAAACTTGCCGCTCTGCACGAACATGCCGCCCGAGCCGCACGCCGGGTCGTACACCCGACCCTCGTACGGCTCCAGGACCTCGACGATCAGGCGGACCACGCTCGCCGGCGTGTAGAATTCGCCGGCCCGCTTGCCCTCCGCCCGCGCGAAGCGCTCCAGGAAGTACTCATACGTCTCGCCTAGCACGTCCTGTGCCGGGCGGTCGCCATGGCCCGTGAAGCGCGCGTCGCTGATGAGGTCGACGAGTTCCTTCAGGCGCTTCTGGTCGACGTTGTCGCGGTTGAAGATCTTCGGGAGGACGCCGGTGAGGGTCTTGTTGGCCTTCATCACCTCGTCCATGGCCGTGTCCAGGAGCGCGCCGACACCGCTCTCCGCACTGGCCGCGTTCTCGGAAATGTGGTCCCAGCGGGCGGTCGGGGGCACCCAGAAGACGTTCTTCTCCGTGTACTCGTCCTTCTCCTCCAGGAAGGCCGCCCGGCGGTGCTCGGGGATCTGGGCCAGCTCGGGGTCGGCGGCCAGCTCCTCACGGCGTTCGGTGAAGGCGTCGGAGACGTACTTCAGGAAGACCAGGCCGAGCACGAACTCCTTGTACTGGGCGGCGTCCATGGAGCCGCGGAGCTTGTCCGCGGCCTTCCACAGGATGTCCTGGATCTCCTTGGTGCTGGAGACACTGAGTAGTTCGCCCTGTCCGGCGGCTGCCGCGGCTCGCTTGCGGGGTGGCATCGTTCCTTCTTCCGACTCGTCGGTGGGTGGGTGTGGATTGGTTACGTGCGGTTGATGGTTCGGGCTTCGCCGAGGGTGAGGGTGCCGTCGGCCAGGCCCGCGACCGTCAGGCGGCGGGCCTCGGCGAGCGCGTCGGACTGGGTGCGCAGCAGGCGTTCCCGGCGTTCAGTCTCGGCCAGCAGCGTGTCGAAGCGCAGGACCTCGTCCGGGTCGAGGTCGGGAAGCTGGTAGTCCTCGATACGGCGGGCGGGGCGTACGGCGCTGGGGCTGCGCGCAGTGCCACGGGCCGCGCCGAGCAGGGCCGCGAGGACCCGGGGGGTGAGCGGGCGGGTGGCGTCGGCGTTGACGCGGAGCACGCGGGCCGGGAACGCGACGACCGAGAAACCGTCGTGGTCGACGTACACGCCGAGGCGGGGCGCGAGGGTGTAGACGACGTCACCGGGCTCGGTTAGCGCCGCCCGTTCGTAGGCCGTCGCCAGCAGCAGGCGGTCGATGCGGCGGTCGCCCACGGGTCGTTCGCCGGTGATCTCCTCGGGACCCAGGACGGTGTGGTGGCCGTCCCGGGTGAGCTGCTTCTCGTCGATACGGTGGCCGGGGAGGCGGGTCACCCTGCGTGCGGTGATCAGCTTGCCGAGGGTGGTGCGCCTGGGGAGGCGACCGACCCTGCGCATTGCGGCCCCTCGGTAAGGGCCTCGCTCGTCCTCGTACGCCCGGGTGTCCGCTGTCGCGCGCTCCAGGCGGGCTTCGGCCTCGGCGATCAGGGCGGGGCGTTCGGTGACCTTGTCGGACCAGATCGCGGAGGCGGGCGGCGCAGGTGGGGTCAGGGGACCGCCGAAGGCCCGGTCCAGGTCGGCGACGGGGACCACACGGCCGTAGCGCGGGTCGTGACCGTCGAGTCCTTGGAAGCCTTCTGCCCGCCAGAGGAGGACGTCCTCGGCGAGCCGCATGCGCACACCCGGCGTGAGCTGTTCCGAGCTGATGTCGGCCAGTAAGACCATGCCCTCCGCCTCCCGGACGGGACCGCGTGTGAGCGTCCACAGCGCGGGACGGTAGCCGGGGCGAAAGGGCAGGACCCCGCCGGGAAGTGCGATGATCGACTCGACGATGTTCTCGCGCAGGAGGGCCGAGCGAAGCTGGGCGGCCTCGGTGCTCTTCAGTTCGTCGACGAGTGCGTCGGCCGGTCCGAGGACGAGGGCCGTGCAGCCGGGGCGGAGGAGGTAGGCGACGCGTTCGAGCTCCGTCAGGACGACGGCTACCGAGCGGTCCTCGCCGGGGCGGTACGGGAGCTGGGTGACGACGAGGTCCGGGTCCGCGAAGCGTTCCTCCAGGTCGGAGCCGGTCTGCACGTCCAGGTCAAGTTCGCTTACGCCCGCCAGCAGGAAGCGGCGGCGGGTGATGCGGGTGAGCCGGTCGTCGGGGTCGGCGGCGAGGACGGTGACGCGGTCGCGGTCCTCCGCGTCGTCGAGGAGCGCGGCGAGCAGGTCGCCGGCGCGGGCGTGCGGGTCAGCGAGGGTGAGGGACTCACCTCGCTCAAGGCGGACGCGGAGGTCGGTGAGCTGGGTGAGCAGACTCCGCAGCTCCGGGCTGACCGCGTCAGCGGCGAGGGAGTCCAGCCCGAGCCGGGAGCGTGCGGCGAGCAACCACTCGTACGCGCCGCGCTCGTCGTAGGCGGATTCGACCAGGTCCTCGGCGAGGCGGGCGAGTGGGGCCGCCGTGGCGTCGATCGCGCGAAGCTCGCGGAGTACGAAATCGTCCTCGGCGTCGATCCGTTCGGCTCGGCGCAGCAGCGCGGACCAGAGGGCCTCGTCGGCTTCGGCGTCGGGCGGGGAGGCCGGGGAGACGTTCGCATCGTCGGCAAGTGGCCGGCCATCGAGCCGGCGCAGGCACAGCAAGCTGCCCAGCGTCTCGACCAGCTGCCACGGCGTGAAACGGTCCCGCAGCGCGATGATGCCGAAAAGGGCCAGCTCGGATCGCAGCTCCTGCGGGGCGGCGTTGCCAAGGCCGGAGGCGATCAGCCAGTCGGTCACCTGTGCGCCGTCGAACAGCGGCCGTCCCGAGTTCTCGGACACGGCGGCGGGGAAGTCCGGGTGGCGTCGGCGCCAGGTGGACACGACAGGGCGCTTCACCCGGGCGAACGTCGCGATGTCGGCCATCGACACCAGGAGGGGCAGCGGCCCTGGGAAGCGGAGTGCTGGGTCCGGCAGACCAGTGACCACTGTGCGCATCCCTCCCCCGCTCATCTATCGTCGCATCAGCCGCTTCGGCAACCAGGCTGGGCCTTGTCTCACGTCACGGCTCCGCTTGCAGCGGATTCCCGCCCGACGCCACAAGACGATACGCCGACCCCGGCAACGCGAGTGCAGCTTCATTTGATAATGGCGGTTATCAGACCCTGGATGCATAGTCGCCCCATCGAGCTGTCTCGACCAGCTGGGTGATTCACGTCCGAAGTGTCACTCCCCCGAGAGATGCGCCAGAATGACGGATCAGTTTCCCGGCTGAACAGCACTGAGGGGGTGGCAGCGGGAAATGGTCGAGCACAGCCGCGGTCCGTCTTGCCGAAAAGGGCTCACTGCGCGGCGCACCCACCGGCCAGCGGCGTTCAGCTGCTCTCGGTCCGATGGTTGAGCGCATGGTCGCCATCGGTGGGAAGGGGCAAACACCGGAGCTCGTGGACGGACCGGGCTGGAGCCGCCCCGGACTGGATGTCGCCGCGGGCCGTTATCCGCTCTCGGTGGAGCGGCATGTGGGGCGCATGGTCGATCACCTGGTGCCAGGGGTGACCACGTTGACCCCGCACGCGCGTTACTACGCTCTGCACGGGCTGGTCGCGGCGCAAGCCGATGCGGAAGACCTGACGGTCCCGGCTGCCCAGACTCTGCTGCGCCGCGCGGAAGTGGCGTTGGCCGCCCTGTCGTTCGCGCATCACCCACAGGCTCTGGAGTGGCTGCCGCGTGCTCATGGGGTCGATGCCCTTGCCCGGCGGCTGCACTCCGGAACGGTCACCATGTCCGAGGCCGAGGGCCCGGGCAAGAACGGGTACGTGGGCAACTCGTGGGGGTTCTGGGCACCGTACGCCGGATCCGAGGTCGCGCTCGGCATCCTCGGTGCGGGCCCCATGCCGGTTCCCGGACCGCGGTTGGAGACCGCGGCACTACGAGCGGGGCTGGGCGCGCTGCTCGAACTGGCCGCCGAGGACACGCTGAACGTGGATGATCTCGCCTCCTTCGGGGACCGGCTGTGCGTATGCGCGGGCGGTGAGCATCCTGATGGGGAGTGGCTGGCGAACCTCATGTGCGAGCCCGGTGGGCCGGCCGAAGCAGGCTCCCGCTCGGCAACGCGACGCCAGACGATTTAGCTTCTGGCTCGTGTGATCGCCACACATCCCGTCCGATATTTCACCCGCGACATCGGCCATGTGCTCGCTTTCGGCGACTTCCTGACCACTGATCCCGTCACCAGCGGCATCGACGCGGCCGGGGCCTGGCGCGGAGTGGTGCTGCGCAATTACTCCGTCGGGGCCTGGCGCCGCCTGTGGTCCTGGCTCGTGGAGCAGGTCGACGGGCTGGTGCCGATCGAGGAAGTGGCCGACCGCTTCGCCGCGGAGCTTCCCGACATGACGGTGGACGCCTTCCTGTCCTCCCTTCCCGCGACGCAGAGCACGGTTGGAGCGCCGTTGCCCGCCGAGCACGACCTGCGGTGGGCGGGTGATCCCTTGCCTGTCGCCGAGTTGCGAGTGCTCGCCGCCAGTGCCCGTCGGGTGGACGAACTCACCGGTCGGGTCCGGGACGCGTTCCTCGGCCAACGCGGTGTCGAACTCGGCCCGGAATGGGTCCAGCGGCGGCTTGACGAAGCCCGGGCCATGAAACTGCGCGATGTCGCCCGCCGACTCACCTACGACCTGGTGGCGCGATCGCAGCGGATCGCGCTGGCCAAGGCCCGCCGACGTGCTGACGGCACGCTGTGGTTACCGACCCGGCTGCACGAACGGGGCGGGCTGCTGTACCGGACAAGCCAGGAGGGGCGCGGTGACGTCGGGCTACGGCTGGACCAGCTCGGGACGGTGCTGGCCACGTGCGGCGTACTGCACTTCCACGACCAGCGCTGGTCAGTGACCAGTAGCGGGAGGGCACTCGTTGACTGAGACCGCAACCGCACCGGTCGTGGTGGAGCCATCAACCGCGTTCGCCTCTCCGCTGACCCTCATCCTCGACGAGGAGCGCACGGGCGGGCGGAGCCTGGAAGAAGCCCTCTTCCTAAGCTTCACCGCCGATCTTGGCTTCTTCGAAGAGGTCGCCCTCGGCGTCACCCAGGCCACTGGCGCACGCGTCACGGTGGCGGGAGACGTCTCCATGGCCCGGAACGATCCCCGCTCCGTCCGGCGGGCCGGCCGCAGCTACCTCGCCGGTCTGGCATACGCCCACAGTGCCGCGTTCCATCCCAAGCTGATGGTCCTCGCCGGACCGGAGCATGCCACCATCGCCCTCGGCTCCGGCAACACCACGCTGGCCGGGTGGCAGGCCAACGCCGAACTGTGGACGGTTCTGCGGGTGGACGGCGAGCAGAGTCCCATTGCGGTTCTGGAGCTGTCGGCATGGCTGCGCGACCTCCCGGAAAAGGTGAGGTTCTCCGCCGGAGTGCCACAGGCGCTGGGTCGGGTCGCAGCACTGCTGGACCGGCTCCACCGGGACAGGACACCCACGGCGCCACAGGTTCGCGTCGTCAGCAGCCTGCGTTCGCCGATCATCGATCAGCTGCCGCAGGGGCCCGTCGACGAACTCGCCGTGTTCGCGCCCTTCTACGACCGGCGCTCGATGGCACTGCGGCGGCTGCTCGAACGCTTCCGTCCGAGCCGGTTCACTCTCGCCTACCAGCCCGGACTCAGCGATCTCGACGGTCCGTCGGTAGCCGCCGTGGTGAAGGAGTACGACGGACGCGTCATCAGCGACAACGACCAGCGGTACCGCCACGGGAAACTCGTCGAGTGGGTCTCCGAGGGGCAGCGGTGGGCCCTGACCGGCAGCCCGAACCTCTCCGCCGCGGCCCTGCTGCTTTCCCAGGGCGACGGCGGCAACTGCGAACTCGGCATCATCACCCCCATCACCGCCACCCTCCTTCCGGACGGTACCGACGAGCCCGCTGCCCGGCTGAACACGGCCCCGCCCCTTCCCCGCCCCATCGCCAGCAGTGGGCCGCTGCTGCTCGGTGCCCTACGGGTACCGGACGGCCTGGAGATCAGCGTGGCCCGGCCCCTCTCCGACACCACTCACCTGGAGTTGTCTCAGGCCGCAGCACCGCCGGAGGCATGGGAGCGCATCGCCGACATCCCGCCCGGACAGGCCACGCTGACGGTGACGGCTCCGGCCGATGCGGGCAGCCGTGTGCGCCTGGTCGTAGTCGACAGCGACGGCGTACCGAGCTTCGGCAACATCGTGTTCGTCGTCGACCCTGACCGCACCCTGCGCCGAATGACCCCGACCCAGTCCCAGGCCCCCACGACACGGCCACCCGACCTGTTCGCGGATCCCCGGCTCGCCGAACGATTCCTGGGCGACCTGGAAACCCTCCGCACGGGGCTGACCCCCACCCCAGCGGGCGTATCCGTGAGCAGCAGCACTGGCGGTGCGGTCACGACGGCCCCGCTGGACGGCGACGAGGACGGCTGGGAGCGCTACCTAGACGAATGTGCCGGGCGTGTCGGACACCCGCTCACGCGCTTCGCGCTGGGGCTCCCACTGCCCGCTGACACCAGCACGCCCTTTCAGGACCTGCTGCCCGTCTCCTGGGACGAGCGGTTCACCGACGACATCGAAGCCGCCCTCGACGATGACGACGCCGAGGCCCTGGCAGCAGAGCACGACCCCGAGGCAGCCAGTGCCGAAGCAAGCAGCACCGCCACCCTGCCCGACCTCCGGCAGGCCGACCAGGAAATCCGCCGCAGATACCGGCGCTGGGTGGAACGCCTCGTCGCCCTCGCTCCCCACCTGGGCCCTCCGGAGCGCATGCTCGTCG
Organism: Streptomyces sp. SCSIO ZS0520; assembly: GCF_025643355.1. Classification (NCBI taxonomy): domain Bacteria; kingdom Bacillati; phylum Actinomycetota; class Actinomycetes; order Kitasatosporales; family Streptomycetaceae; genus Streptomyces; species Streptomyces sp. SCSIO ZS0520. Next base: position 3,445,762 of record NZ_CP092644.1, read on the forward strand.
TCCGGCTGACCCTGTGGACCGTCGCGGCAGGCGCCTGGCCTCCGGCACACACCGACTGGCTGCCGCTGCTCTCCCACGCCGTCCGCGCACTGAACCGAAACGATCTCCCCGAGCGGATCGAGCCCCAGGTCGGCAGCCTCGTCGCAGTCGCCCTCGCCGTGCTCCGCAGCCACGCCCCACGCTACGAGATCACCCCTGAGACACTCGCCTTCAACGAAGCCTCCCAGGCAGTCGGCCACCTGCTTCCCGCAGTGGACTCTGCGTACGTCGCGCAATACACGGCGCTGCTCGACACAGCCTTCGGCCCGGCCGTCGACCAAGCCGCCGTGCTCGATGTCGCGTCGGACGTCGTCCAGGACGATCCCCTCGCCGACGCCGTATGGTCCCTCACCGAGAAGGGACGCGACGTACACCGCCACGGGCAACTCCTGCTCCATGTCACCGGCCGCTTCAGCAACCCCGCGCTGGTGGCACTCGAAGCAGTCGGCGCCGCCGAGGATGCGCCCCTGGTCGGGGCCTGGGCCGACTCGGGCTCCGGCGGAGGAGCCTGGGCGCTGGTCGTCTGGCGTCGGCCCGACCTCGTGTAGTCGATGCCCGCAAGGCCATTCCCCTCTGGCGGCATTACCGGCTCACCGGGCTGGTGGGCCCCAGAGCCCTCGCCGCACAACGCGGCTTCGAATCCGCCGCCTCCGTCAACCACGGTCCCCGCAACCAGCCTTTCGAACTGGCTCAGCAGGTCCTGTTGGACCTCAGCTTGGTCGGACCTCGGCCACCACACTGCGAGCCATAGCCCGTGGTGAAGCGAGGTGATGGGTATTGATCGACCGCCGAAGCGGCAACGGGTCTGAAGGGCTCGGCTGGTCACGCCATCGGTGTCGGTTCCCGGAGGACGCCGGCCTTCGCTGAGATGTCGCGCAGGAGCGCCTCCCGCAGGGTGTGCAGCGTCGCGATCTTGGCGCCGAGGAGTCGCGCCGCGGCGTGCAGGGGATCGGCCACCGCGTGGAAATCGGTGCGCGTGAACCGGTCTGGCCAGGTGACCTCCAGGCGCTTGAGGGCGCCGGCCGAGATTTCCCGCCCGTTCTGGCCCTGCGCCAGCCGCGCGATGTCGCTGCTCCTGCTCCTGAGTTCGTGGAGCAGCCACCAACCGTCCTCGTCCTCACCAGGTCGTATGGCCACGACGCTTCTGAGCGGTGTTGCTGGTTGGCTCAGCACAACGATGTGTGCACCGTCGGAACGGGTGCTCAGCAGCAAGGTGCCGGGAGGGGATGCCTCGCCGTCGTTCGCTGGACTGCACAGACGGAACCCCTGGACATGGGGCACTGGGAGGTCGTAGAGATCTTTAGGGGCGACTGCATCGGTTACGTCGGTGGTGGGTTCTGTGGGCAGCGAGGGAAGCGAGCGTTCGGAACCTTTGCCCGTCTTCGACTTGGCGACTTTCGCGAGTGATCGTGTCTCCCACGGCGGAATCGTCGACGCCCAGTCGTCATGAAGGGCGTCGGCCAGTTCCACCGCCTTGCGGGCGGCCTCCTGGTAGAGGGCGGTCATCTCCTCGATGAGGCCGAAGGCCCGGTGGTACGCGCTGATGACGTCTGGCGGAGGCAGTGGAAACAGAATGCGGTGGAGGGTTTCGAGGCTGATGGTGGGCTCGATATGTGCCGTCACATCCTCGTCGATGCGAGCCTTCGCCGTCGGTGTCTGTAGCCAGATACGCAGCCACCGCACTATGTGCGGCTCAGCGCGGATGATGCCGATTGACCTGGTCGCTGTACATCCCGCGTGCTCGGCGGTGACCAGTGCGGAATCGCCCACCCGTCGAACGAGTACGACGGCCAGATCGCCCTCCCTGAGGGTTGCCCGGCTGGGCGGGGATTCGCTGGGCCGATACGCATTGGCCCTGGGCGAGAGGATCCTGCCGTTCTGGACGAACGTCGAGCTGACGACTCCTGCAGTCTGATCGCCAGTCGCGTCGTCGAGGAAACCGGAAGTGGTGTAGATGCGCCCGTGGATCCGCTCATGATTGATGGAGGTCGTCTGCCAATCCGCTTCACCTGAGGCCACATGGTCGGCATTGGCTTCCATCAGATCTCCTCCAAGGCGTCCAACAGTTGGAGTTCCAGGGCGCGCATCTGCTCGAACTGATCGGTTAGTTCGAGCTTGAGCTGCTCGACCCGGCTCCGTGTGTCCCGCTCTGGTCCAGGAGGCTCCACGGCGTACGAGGTCGGCATCAGGCTGGACTCCCGGTTGGCGATCTCCTTGGTGGAGCAGCTTCGGGACCAGCCGACTACGTCGTTGTACGGCGAGGCCGCGGCACCGTTCTCGGAGAGGCCACGCCAGGCCGCCAGGGTGGTCAGGACCGATGCTGTGTTCTTCTCGCTCAGCCTCCGCGCTCTCGAATTCGGGACCGGTTCGAAGGCTCGCCGCGCGTTGACGAACAGCACCTGTTGGCGTCGGTCCCGGACACCCCAGCCGGGGCGCGCGCTCTTGTCCTTGTTGAGCACCCACAGACAGGCGGGAGCTTTGGAGTGACCGAACACGCGAGGTGGCAGAGCGATTACGCACTCGACGAGATCGTCACGCAGGAGGCGTTCGCGGAGCCTTCGGTTGACGGGCTGTCTGCTGTTGGCCACGCTGTCGGCCATCAGGAAGACGGCACGTCCGGCCGGAGCCAGCGCGTGCGCGATGTGCTGAATCCACGCGGAGTTGGCGGATCCTCTGGACGGAGACTCCTCCGGCCACCTGGGATCGACCGGGACCGGGGGAGGCGGCCGACGGACGCCCCGCTCCGTCTTGTCCTCCGGTGCCCAATCGCGCTGGTTGAAGGGGAGGTTGGCCAGGATGATGTCGTGGGGCTCGGGTTCGGGCTCCGCGAGGCTGTCCCCGGGCGGGAAGACGTAAGCCGCGATCCCACGTACCGCGAAGTTCATGCGGGCCACCTGTGAGGTGTGGGCGTGCTGCTCCTTTCCCTGCAAGGACATGGTCGGGTCCAGCCCGACGCTTTCGCGGACGTAGCGGTGACTCTCGACGAGCAGTCCCCCTGAACCGCAGACCGGGTCCAGCACTCTGTGCCTGTCACGGGGGACGGCCACACCGACCATGAGACGCGCCATGTCATCCGGCGTGAAGTAGCGGCTTCCCTCAGCCTGGTCCGCCGAGAGGTCACGGAGGCACTGATCGAGCAGGGGCCCGACCCGCTGGATGGAACCGATGGCCTGGACGAGAGCGTGCAGGTGTCCTTCGGAACCAGAGTGCGGAACGGGCATCAGGCTCGTCGTGCCCGCGTCAGCGCCCTGTTCGTCGGTTGGGGGAAGCCAGTGGCTCAGACACTTGCTCACGGCAGCGCGGATTCCCGAGCCACGCTCTGCCGGCTGCCCCATCAACCACGACCATGTCGGTACGCCGGTGCCGGGCTCGGCGTGCGCTTTCCGGCTCAGGTACAACAACCCGAGGACGAGGCGGGTCGCGTCGTGAGCGTTCATCAGCCGCGAGAGATGCATGCGGTGGCGGCGCACCTTCGCGAGCACCTCGCCGAGCGAGGAGGCACTCTCGGCCTGCACGTGTCCTCCAAGGGCACTCATGTCGCTCACGAGCCCACCACCCCCAGGGCCCCCATGACCACCATAAGGAGCGTCAGGGAGCCAGCGAAGGTCAATGCTCCAGTCTTGAAGGCCGCCGTGGGGCGCTCTCCCTCGACGACGGTCACGACGCCGCCGACCAGAGCGGCAACAAGCGCCGCGAGGACCGCGATGATCACGTACATCAGCCTCAGCTGCACGACGTGGTTCCTTCCTGAGGTCGGGGGATCTCCCACCGGACGAGTGAGCCGGTGATCCCTGGCTTCAGGAAGGACAGTAGAAGACGTAGGCCACGCACCGCCGGGTGCACGCCGTTTGGGATTTCTCTGGGCGCACGCTCAGAGTTCAAGCACTGTGGTCGAGTGCACGTCGTTTGGGATTTGAGACAGCGAGTCTACGACAGGGTGCGTCTGGGCCCTCAACTCACGACCCGAAGGGGTAGGCGAAAAGCCTTGCCCCGGATCAGTGGACGCTCTGCGCAGGGACTGCGTCCAGGACACTTCGACAATGCCGTCCCATAACCACCAAGGCGGCCCTGTGCGACCTGGATCTCGCTCGCCGCCTACGCCGCGTCAGCCTCTGTCGCATCCGCGATCTGAAGCAGCCGGGCCAACTCTTCCCGCCCGCGCCTGATCAAATCGAACGCCAGCGCCGGGTCCGTGTCCGGCGGCAGCGGGGTATCGGTGAAGACATCCGTAAGGGTGTACCGGCCCAGCAGCCACCGCTGCAGCGCCCGCCAGTCGGCACCCCGGTCAAGTGGTAGGTCGTCCGCCCATGGCGATGCCTCGTACTCGGTGCCGTCGATACCGTCGGCGTGGAGTAGCCCGGAGCGGCGCACGAGGCACGGGAAGCAGACGCCGCAGTTGGCGATGGGAGGGCCGCCGCTTCGGCGGGTTGGCGGCTTGCCGCAGCTCAGGGTGGACTCCAGGTCGAACGGGGTGAGGCCCGCAGTACGTCCGGCCTTGCACACCTCGCCTTTCGTGAGCTGTGCCAAGGGGTTGACCACCTGCACCGTGCTCTCCGTGTCGCTCACGGCAGTTACCAAGGCGTTCAGACTGGCCAGCGTCCGCGGGTGCACGGAACGTGTGGAGCAAGCAGCCGAACGCGCGGGTGTCAGAGGCGGATTGAGGGCAAGCTGGCCGTTCTCGGGGATGTGGACGGTGCCCACCCCGTGCGCAGTAGCGGCCCGGATCGCGCCGGCCGCGTACAGCAGGCCACGCGTGCGGGAGGAGGTCTCCAGCCGTGACCCCGAGCCGTCGCCCGCCGGGGTCTGGCTCATCGGCAACAGCAGCACCGGTCGTGTTGCGCCCAGCCGTTCGACGGCCTTGTACACCCGCTGCTGGAGACGCAGCAAGCCGATCTCGCGGAACATCACGAGCAGCAGCGGTCGGGAGTCGTCAGCGTGCGAACGGGTGGCGGCCCAGCTGAGCGAATCCAGTCCGCCGGAGAACAGGGCGACTTCCGAGGCGCGTGGTTCGTCCGGAGAGACCAGTGCCTCCTCGACGTAGTGACCGGTGAGAGGCCGGAAGTCCACATTCCATAGGTCTCCGGTGAGGACTTGGAGCAGCGCGGTGAGGTGGGTACGGACTGCTGCGCTTCCCCATCGCTCGTGTTCCGTTACAGGTACGGCGAGGCTGATCCGCCGGGTCCACCGGTCCCGTACTCCGGTCCGGCGTACGTACTTGTCGGCGATGAACGCAGCCCTGGCGACGCGAAACAGATCCTCGGCCCAGTCGGGGACGGGACCGGGCAGATGGTGCCGGCCAGTGATGCGGCGCTCCTGTTCCTGGAAGGCTTCCTCGCCGATTTCCGTCCAGCGGTCGCTACGAGGTCGGTCGCCCTGGGGGCCGCGCCACCACAAGAAGTCGTCGGAATCGGTCACGCCGCAGCTCCCTCCTCTCCGGTGATCTCCTCAGTGATCAGGCCAAGTACCTTTCCGACCGCCCGCGGTACCAACGACTCGGCGATCTTGGGCAGTGCAGCCGCCGGATCCTGCACAGCGCCCACCACCGACTGCGCGGTATCCACAGCCTGTGCGAGGTCCGTCGCTTCGGCGGACTCCTCACAGGGATTCGGCACCAGGTCCACCACTTTCTCCGCGACCCAGTCGGCGATCCTGCTTTCCGGATCGGTCGCGATGAGCACCGGGACCGACAGCTTGACGTGCTCGGCGACAACGGACCTGAGGAACTCCCCCACCATGTCGGCGAAGAACACCTGGTAGAGGTCGCACAGGATGTCCCAGGTGAAGCCACCGCCGCCGGCGCCTCCGCCCATGGCGTCGTCCAGTTCGGGACGTCTGCTCCGGACATCGCGGACCGCCGCGGCCATGCCCCTGCGCACCGCGGCGTCGGCGAGTGTGCCGCCGTCCCCTCCGACCTCCGACACGAGACGTGCGACAAGCGCGTCCTCCGACTCCGCGCCCTCTGTGGCCAGCGATCCCAGAGCCCCGGCGAGCCTTTCACCGGCCGCACAGGCCGTGTCGTACAATCCGAAGGCCGATCGATCGGCACGGAGTGTCTCGTGCAGGGCGCTCAGGTGGTCCGCCGCGATCTCCTCCAGCCGCTGATCCGCGTTGCGCGAGTCATCCCGCCAGCGCGCCAGCCGCCTCCCGGCGGAGCTCCACGGATCGCCGTTCGGCCCCTTCCATCGCGTGGATGTCCCCACATCGCCCCCAACGATGGTGCTCCAACCTGCACTTCGTCCATGGCATCAGACCGGACGATCCCCAGGTAGGGCGGGACTCGGCCAGGGCCTCACGGACCAGCCAGGTGCTGAAACAGCCGGGGGGTATCACTTCCCGTGACACCTACACCTAGAAGCGTGACCAGCCGTAGCGCTTAGTCACAGACATCACGCAAATCCCCGTTCAGGGCAGGTGCCGGGCTGGCAAGATTGCCCCTTGCGTCATTTGCCCTGCTGTTCATGCCCTCCGCAGAGGGCTCGCTGACGGCGTATCAAATCAGCAACCTCCGACTGCCCGCACCAGACGACATCAGTCGCCTGAAGGCCGCTTGCGATCCGAGTCCGGTTGCAAGTTGTCATCCACCACACGGACAGTCGGCATACGGAGCGGCCACGCCAGCATGGATTCCCGCGGTCGTGCACAGGAACCCGGCGAGCGGAGGGTGAAGCCCATGGCCAAGCTCACGGAGAAGCAGGAGCGGCAACGAGCCGCCAAGCGTGCTCTGCGCTCGGCCCTCGAAGCCGAAGCGGATGACCGGCGGCGCCGCGAGCGGGATGAGCGGTGGGAGCGAGAAGGTACACGCCTAAGCTGGGCGGAGTACGTGGCTGGTGAGCCCTGCCGCGGATGCGGACTGCCCATGACGGATGAGCTGGGGAGCTGGCCACCCCTCCTGAAGTTGTCCGAGGCGGAGAAGCGCGAATACGAGGAAGCCGACCAGAAGTTCCGGGAGCGGCACGCCGACTGCCGGGACGCCCGGTGGACCGTCAGCGGTTCTCGGGTAACGCACTGCTGTTTCTGCTGCCCGCCACCGCCGATGGGGCCGAAGCAGATGGAGAAGCTCGCCAGGCTGTTCGCTTCCTGGCCCTCACGGGAGGAACGCAAGAAGGACTTCGATAGTTGGGATCCCACTCTCCGTTGCGACCACGTGGTGCCTTATATTCAGCATCGCGAGAACACCTACGTCTCCACCCGCCTCGTCGACTGCCCGGAGTGCGGAGAGCGTCGCGGTGTAGTGAGCAGTGAGCGGGTAGGGCCGGCGTACCGCGATGACGGGACCATCCGTGAGCGGGCGGCAGCTGATCGAGAGCGGCTTGCCCGGGAACTGGCTGCCGCCGAGGCGAAGTTGACCCGTCAGCAGAAGAACGCGGCGGCAACCCAACGCCGCATCGCCGAACTCCAGGAAGAGCTCGGCAGTGAGTCTTGATGAGACGCAGCTCAGGCGGCGATGCCAGATCATTTCCCGGCATCGCTTCCCATGGGGTACCGGCCGGGAACCCTCGTGTATCGAGGCGTCAGGACTCAGCGGCCGAATCGCGCCCCGGCCAGTGCTTAGGCAGGGCGACGGCCGGTCCGTGATCTGGAGGCGCTTCTGCCGGGTCGGGTCGATCGACGTCAGAGAGACGAGACGCTGGCCGTCAGCTGCTTCGAGTTCGGACAGGGCGTGAGGAAGGGCCGCGCAGACAGTGGCGATCGCCGTGCCCAGGCCCACCAGACCACCGTGCTTGTTGTTCTGGCGGTACTCGATGCGATGCAGGCCCGACTGTGCGATGGCGGCTACTTCGAGTGGCCGGCCGAGCTGCTTGGTGTCGTTGGTGATGACGACCTCGAAGCCGTCGGCCTTGGCCTTGGCGTACAGCTCGATGTCCTTCGTGCCCGTTCAGCCCTTGAGCTCGTGGACGTGAACGACTTCATGTGCCTTCAACAGGATGCGCACGATCTCGGCCATGGGGCGGGGCACGTTCTCGTCGAGCAGCAGTTTCAAGCGACGACCTGCCGGGGCTCGCTGCTGCCATAGCTGTCGACGTACTCGCTGAAGTCGGCGGCGTCCCGGGCGGCCTCGGCCGTCACGCCTGGGTAGAACTCACCGATCTGGTCCGGCGGGATGCCGTCTCTTACGAGGGCAGCGACATCTGACGCCGGGATCCTGGTGCCTTGGATGACCGGTTCTCCGCCGCGGACCGACTCGTCGACCGCGACATGCTCACGGGGGGTGAGCAGAGCGGGAATGCTGCGGCCGTCCTTATAGAAGGGCGCGAGAACATCCACCATCTGGTGGATGACCACGTTGCCCCCCTTGATCAGGTACACGGCGTGGTCGGGTTCAGCCAGATAGATCGTGTCCGGGCCTGCGACGAGTTTGTAAGAGGAGAGGTGCTCCCACTCGCCGAGGTCTTCTCGAAGTGTGTTCAGCGCACGGCGGATCTTCTGCAACGAAGCCTCTTCGCGCAGCTGCACACAGATACGGAGTGCAACAACGTCGCGGAACGAGTAGAGGATCGGCCTCTCGCTGGAAATCTCGGGCACGAGCACGGCGCCCTTGGGCCCGGAGGCTCGGCGCCAGTGGGACAGCTGGCGCAGCGTCGCGCCGGAAAGGGCCGCGGCGAGTTTGGGTTCGTACGACACCGCGTGCCTCCTTCCGTCTCCGCCCCCATCGATATCGGCCTGAACGTACCCCATTCTCCTGGAGGCCACTCAGCACAGAAACCGAAGGGCCCATTCAGGGTGAGCCGGGGACGTCGGCCGCCCCCATGCCGCACACGCCGCTGCCACGGGAATCGCCACAGGCCGGCACACGTCTGTGGCATTTTCGGCCACCCACCGGTGGCGCCCGTATGCGCCGCGTAACCTCACGGGCATGGGGGCATAAGCATCCGGTGCAGGTCAGGACGCCGACGAGGAGGCGCGGCGGCGGCTGAACGCGTACACGTACCTCAGCGCGCCGGAGCAGCTGGAGCACGTCGCGATCATGCGGGTCTTCTGCGGAACGTTGCTGGCGGATCTCGCCGTCCCGGACATCATGGCGAAACTGCGCCAGGCCGGTGCTTCCGCCGCAGGACTCGACGCCGACACTCTCACGGTCCGGCTGGAACAGCTGGTCCAGTGGGGAAACCTGCTCCGCAGCAGCCACACGGTGAACGCGTCCAGCATCAGTGAGTACCAGCGATCCCGCTCGCGCTACCAGCTGTCGAAACTGGGCGAACGTATCCAGCGGGACGCCGACGGAGTCCTGGCCGAAGCCGACGCCGCCCGCGAGGTGAGCAACGAACTGCTGGCACTGGTCGAGCGCGGACTACGCGAGCTGGCCGACCTTGTGACCGCGCCGGGTGGCGTCGAACCGCAGGACGGACTGGAGCGGATCAGCACGCTGTTCGTGCAGTTCACCGAGTTCGCGGACTCCATACGCGACTTCTACGCCTACCTCGGCCAGGTGCTGTCCCGCTACGACCTGGACAGCGCCGAGTACCAGGGCTTCAAGGAGCTGCTCCTGGACTACGTCGAGGCGATCACGGAGGACGTGGCGTTCCGCGCGCCCCGGATCTCGGCGGCGTTGGACACCCTGTGGCCACACATCCCGGCTCTGCTGGACCGGCTGGACTCCCACGCCCAAGGGCTCACCGGGCTCTCGGCGCAGACGCAGGTGCAGGCGCAGACGGAGGGCGAAAGTCGCCCGGATGTCCGGATCCAGCGCAGCCGGGGCCGCGAGCTCGCGGACTGGGAGGGCCTGCGCGGCTGGTTCAGCAACACCGACGGCCAGGGCAGCCAGGTCGACCAGCTACGCGATGCCACCCTGCGCGCGTTGCAGTCCTTGCTCGCCAACGCCAAGCGGATGCTGCGGTCGGCCACCGGGGAGATGTCCCGGCGCAAGGATCTGCTGCGGCTGGCCCGCTGGTTCGACGAAGCGGCGCCGCGGGACGCACACGACATCGCCGTCGCCGCCTTCGGGCTGTACGGCGCCCGCCATCTGGGCATACCTCCGGCCGCCGACGAGGTGGTGCCCGCCTACACGAGCTGGTGGACCGGTCCGATGGTCGAGGTACCGGTGGCCCTGCGGGAGAGAGGCAGCCGCGCCCAGCGGGGCCGGGCCTCCGCGGTGGAGGACCACTCCGCGCAGAAGCAGCTGCTGAGGGAGGCAGCCCGTCAGCGGGCAGCGGCCAGAGCAGCGGCGGCGGACGAACTGCGCAGCGCATCCGGCCGGTTCGCCGAGGTACGCCTCACGTCAGCGGCACTCAGCCTGCTCCTGGAGCTGCTGGCCACAGCGCTCGGAAACGCACAGCTCAGCAGGCCCGTCAGCACGGACGGGGAGAGGACGGCGGGGTTCGACCTCGACTCGGCCAGCAGTGAAGACGCCGAACTGCGTATCCGCCTCACCGTGCGCCGGACGGCAGGCTCGCGAACGGTGCTGTACTCGGCCGACGGCGACCTGCTGCTGGACGACCTGGAGCTGGACATCGGGCGCACCTCCGCCGCGGTCGACGGCGAAGCGGAGGCGAGCGTGTCATGAGCCTCCCCTCGACTCACGACGTAGCCCTGGCAGCTGAGCGCCGCACCGCCGCCCGCTTGCTGCTCGCCCACCCGCTGGTCGCGTCGGACGGCCCCCACGCCGACCTCTTCCCGCTGATCCGCCGGCACGCCGACTGGCTGGGCAAACGGTTCCAGCAGGTGCTCGGCTACCGCCTGCTGGTCGACAGCTCCTACGCCCGGCTGTTCAAGGCAGGGCTGGGGGCGGGTTCGGGTCATCGGCTGGAGCGCTCCACCGGCACCCCGTTCACCCCACACACGTACGCCTGCCTCGCGCTGGCCCTGTCCGTGCTGGTGACCGCGCCCGAGCAGATGCTGCTGTCACACCTGGTCGCCGATATCAGGGCTGCCGCAGCCGACGCCGGGATCGAGCTGGAGGAAACGGGCCGGGCGGCCGGGAAGCGGACCCTGGTCGCGGCTCTGCGCCAACTCGTCGACTGGGGCGTGCTCATCGAGACCGAGGGCCAGGTGGCCGCGCTTGCGCAGGAGGCGGGCGGAGAAGCCCTGATCACGATAGATCGGGAGCTGGCACGCGTGGTCGTCGCCGGCCCGCTCTCCCAGGCACGGGACGGCGCCGACCTGGTCCGGCGGGCAGCGGACCCGGGCTTCGGCGGACCACGCACCTACGTGCGCCGGATGCTCGTCGAGACACCCGTCGTCCACCTCGACGAGCTGACGGACGCCGAGCGTGACTGGCTGCGTACCCGGCAGCGCCGGGAGGCCCAGGCTTTCTCCGAACTCCTGGGCCTGGAAATGGAGATCCGTGCCGAGGGCGTGGCGCTGGTGGACCCCGACGAGGAGCTGACGGATCTGCACCTGCCGGGCACCGGGACCGTCGCACAGGCCGCGCTGCTGCTGGCGGAACGGCTCGTGGAACGGCTTCGGCCGCAGGAACCGGGGCATCCGGCGACCGGCGGGACGCTCGTCATCGGGGTGGCCGTCCCGGACGGCCTGGTGGATGAGGTGCTGGCCGAGCTCATCACCGAGTACGGGCAGCGCAGCAACTGGCAACGCGGCTACCTGGAGGACCTTCCCTCCCTGCGAGAAGCCGTACTGGACCTGCTGGTCCGCATGCGGCTGATGGCCCGCGCGGGCCGGCTGCGCGCCGAGGGCGAAGGACTGCCGGAGGGGTACGCCGAGGAGGCGTCGGAAGGACGCACGGTGACCGATGTCCATGGCGCACGGCCCGGCGGCGACGGCTGGGTGCTGCTGGCCGCAGCGGCTCGCTACGCCACCCAAGTCACGGTGCGCCCGGCCACCGCAGTCGGCAAAGGCACGGACATTCAAGAGGAGTTGCCGCTATGACCACCGACGCGCGTGACCTCGTTCCGCTGCCGCGTTCCGGCGCTGCGACAACCGCCGGCCCTGCGACGACCGCCGGCACCCGCTTCCGGCTGCACCGGGCGGGCATTCAGAACGTCTGGCAGTACGACGAGCAGGAGTTCTCCTTCGGCGACGGACGGCTGCTGCTGCGCGGCAAGAACGGCGCGGGCAAGTCCAAGGCTCTGGAGATGCTGCTTCCGTATCTTCTGGACGGCGACTCCCGGGCACTGGACGCGACAGGCACCGGCCGCACCACACTTGCCTGGCTGATGCTGGATGGGTTCGAGCAGACCAACCGTCTCGGGTATCTGTGGGTGGAGTTCCGGGGCACGGACGACGACGGCGGTCACCGCCACCTGACGCTCGGTGCCGCCATCCGCGCCTCGAAGTCGACGCAGAAGGCGCTGCCGACGTTCTTCGTCACCCCGCTGCGGATCGGTGAGGACCTGCATCTGGTCGAGGCCGGTAAGCCGCTGCCGGTCGACCGGCTCAAGGAGATCGTCGGCTCCGACAACACGACCGACCGTGCGGTCGAGCACCGCTCACGCGTGGCCCGGGAACTGTTCGGCATCACCGACACGACGCGCTACCGCAACCTCACCCAGCTCCTCCACCGGCTGCGGCGCCCGACGGTCGGCGACCGGATCGAACATGGGGCCTGGTCTCCCTGCTGAGCGAGACCCTGCCGGGGCTCGACGAGGACGTGGTGGAGAAGGTGGCGCGCAACCTCCACGACCTGGACGCCGTACGGGACGAACTCGGCCGCCTGGAACGCACCGACGCGGCCTTGCGCACGTTCCTCACCAGTTACCGCGGCTACCTGGCGGGGGTCCTGCGCACCTCCGCCCAGAGAGTGAGCCACGAGCTGGGTGTCCTCGCTCAGCGGCGCCGGGCGGCGGGAGACGCCGCACAGCGGACGAGCGACCTGAGGACGCAGGAGGAGGAGTCGGAAGGCCGGCTGGAAACCTTGCGCGAGGAGGAACAGGACGCCCGGACCGACCTGGCCGCCCTGCACGCCAGTCACGCCTACCGCAGCCTGCGTGAACTGTCGGAGCGCCGCGGCACGGTGGAGGCGCTGCACACCGCAGCCGCGGCCGCGTTCACCACCCTGCGCAACGCCCACGACGCGGAGGAGGGCTCGGCGGAGCGGCTGGCCGAAGGTGTCGAACACCTCGGAAGTCGGCTGGCCGAGCTGGGAACCGAACACCGGGAGCTGCTGACGCAGGCGGAGAAGGCCGAGCTTCCCACCGGCCATCTCGGCGAGGCAGTGGCTCTGCCGCGCACGGTTCTCGCCCAGGCCACCGAGACCGAGCTGACGACTCCGGAAGGGGAGACGCGTACCGTACGGCACCGGTCGGTGGCCCGCGTGGACGCGGTCACGGCGCGGGAAGGGCTGCGGTCCTGGCAGGCCCAGTTGGAGGACGCCGAGGCGGTCGCGAAAAACCGGGCCCGGATGGTTCAGGAGGTGACCCGCCTCATCTCACGGGCGGACGAGGCCCGGGCCACGGCGGCTCAGGCCGATGCCGAGCGGGAACGGCTGGAGGGCGAGGCGGAAGACGCCGCCGGCCATCTCGACGGCAGCCGTCAGAAGGTCGCCGACGAGAGCGGCGCCTACACCCGTCAAGTCGCTGAGTGGGCGGCGCGCACGCAGAATGCGCTGGGCCCCGACTGCCCGTCGCTGAACGCCGTCCACGCCACCGTCGGCCACGAGACCTCTACCGACGCACCCTTCGCGGACCGCACTCTGCCGCCCGACGTCGACAGCCAGGCGCGGCGGACAGCTCAGGCCGCGTTGGAGCCGTACGGCGAGGAACTCACCGGACGCCGGGACGCCCTGGCACTCGGCGTCAACCGGCTCGGCGAGGAACTCGACCACCTGGCGGAGCAGAAGCGGGACTGGGAGCAACGTACCGACCCCGAGCCACCGGCCCCGCACCATCGCGCCGCCGCGAGGACGCCGGGCAGTGGAGCCCCTTTCTACCGGCTCGTGGACTTCGCGGACGACCTGGCTCCGGCCGAACGGGCTGGCCTGGAAGGGGCGTTGGAGGCGAGTGGAATCCTGGACGCGTGGGTGAGTGCGGACGGCGTCCTTCTCGATCCGCGCACCCGGGACACCCTTCTCCAGTCGGGTCCCGTACTGTCCGACGGGCCATCTCTCGACTCGGCCCTGCGCCCAGCCCCTGAACCGGATTGCGGCGTCACCTCCGAACAGGTCAGAGGTCTCCTGGCCACCATCGCACTCGCATCGACACAGGAGACCTCCGCGCACAACACGGTTTTCTACGACGGCAGTTGGCGCCTGGGTGTACTCAGCGGCCGTCATGACAAGGGCGACACCGAGTACGTGGGGGCCGCCGTACGCGCCGAGACTCGGCGACGCGCCCTCGCCGAGTTGGAGGAGCGGATCGCGCATACGGAACAGCGGCTGGCCGATGTCCGCGAAGAGCTCGCCGTAGCCGATGCCATGCGTCGGGCTCTCACGCTCGCGGAACGCGATTTCCCCAGGGCACGGAATCTCGCGGACGCATGGAGCAGGACTGAATCAGCCGAGCGGACCCTGCGCGACCTGACCGCCAAGGCGACCCGGGCGGCACGGCTGGCCGAGGAGACACGCGCTCTCGCGGTATCGGCGCGGACCGAGGCGGAGGCCACCGCGACCGCCCACGACCTGCCCGGCGACTCCTCCTCCCTGGACCGTGTGCGCACCGCACTGGCCGGTCTGCTCAGTGGTATCGGGCATCTGCGCAGGGCCGTCAGCGGCACGGGCGAGCGGCTCGGTACGAACCAAGCCGATGCCGACCGGTACGGACGCGCCCGCGAGGATCGCCTGGCCGCGGACGAAAGCTACCGGCTCCACCTCGCCGGACTGCGCACCGCCGAGCAGGACCTGCGCACCCGCGAGGAGGCCATCGGGTCGTCCGAGGAGGAAATCCTCTCCCGCGAGCAGGACGCCAAGCAGCGCATCACGAACGCCGTCCAAGCGCTCCCCGCGGCACAACGAGCTCGCGACGATTTCCACGACCTTCGCGTGCGCGCGGAAGAGGACGAGAAGCGCCTGCGCGGGACCCTGGCGGACCAGGAAACGGCGGTCATCGACACCGGCAGCGCTCTCCGCGGTGCTCTCGGCCGACCGGAGGTGGTACTCGGCGCCGGCCTCGACCGGTCCTCGCTGCCCGAGTACGTCTCGGACGATCCCGGCGCGGACGTCCGCAGCCGTCTGCATGCGCTGCGGGCCCTCGCCGAAGCCGTGGCGCAGGCCCTCGGCCGCCCGAAGGGCGAGGTGTCGGACAGCACCTTGCTCAACCGCCACACCGATCTGCGCGACCAACTGGCCGGCGGGTTCGACGCGCAGCTGGAGGAGCGCGACGGGATCAAGGTGTGCCGCTTGGTCGACGACCACGGGTCCCATGACGTCGCGGCCGTGGGCGAGCGGATCGCGGTCCAGGCGGCGGAGGCTCGGGGACGGCTCACCGAGCGCGAACGCGAAGTGTTCCAGCGGTTCCTGACCGGTGAGCTCGGCGACCACCTCTCGGCGCAGGTCATCACCGCGGCGAACCTGGTCGCGGCTCTCAACGACACTCTGAAGACCGTACGCACCTCCCACGGCCTCGGCGTCGAGCTGCTGTGGAAGCTGGACGAGGACGTGGACGCGGATGTGCGCGCGGCCGTCGAGTTGCTGCGCAGTCCGTCGAGCCTCAGGACGCGCGACCAGACCGAGCAGCTGCGCGAGGTGCTGCAACGCCGGATCGAGGACGCCCGCCGCGCCGACCCCTCAGCCGGTTACGCCGCCCATCTGCGGACCGCGCTGGACTACCGCGACTGGTTCCGCTTCCACACCTTCGTGGTCGAGGACGCGGCCCCGGGCCGCCGTAGGAAACTCACCGGGCGGACCGGTCTCAGCCAGGGCGAACAACGAGTCCTCTCCTACCTCGTGCTCTTCGCCGCGGCAGCCGCCCACTTCACCAGCCTCGCCGAGTCGGCACCGCACGCGCCGCGCCTGATCCTCCTGGACGACGCCTTCGCCAAGGTCGACGAACCCACCCATGGCCGGCTGGGCCGTATCCTCGTCGACCTCGATCTCGACTTCGTCCTCACCAGCGAGCGGCTCATGGGCAACTGGCCCGAGGTTCCGTCCCTGCACATCTACGAGTGCCTCCGTGATCCCCATGTGCGCGGGGTGGCCACCCTGCACTACACCTGGAACGGTCGGCACCGGCGTCTGGTGTCCGTATGAGCGGGCTGCCCGCCGCAACGCGCGACTGGCTGACGGGACCTGGACTCACCCGGCTCTGGCAGGGTGCACGTAAACGCCTGGAGAGCAACGGCGTACAGGACACGGGTTCGCTCCGGCTGACCGCGATGAACGCCCAGGAACGCAACGACCTGTCTCTCCTGCTGGGCAAACCTCTCACAGGCGCCGCCGTGACCATACGGCTCGACGTGCTCGATGCACGGCTTCGCGCTTCGGCCGCCGGACTCGGACTCAGACGGACCCTGGAGGAACTCGGCCCACCACTCACCGACCGCCGTGCCGCCCGCGCGGACGTGGCGGCACGGCGGGAGCAGGTGTGGTCGTCCCTTGCATCGTCACTGGACGCCTCCCCGCTCGCCGACCAGGAATGGCCCCGGCAGTGGTACGACCTGCTGCGCCGTGCCGGTGTTCCGAGAGGAGTGACGCCCGAAGCGGCGACATGGACCCTCCAGCAGGCGGTCCAAGTCCTCACCGCTCTCCTCGGACCCGACGGACCTGAACGCAACGGCACACGCGGTCGAGGAGAACTCGCCGCCATGACGACCGGCTCCGCGCACGGCCTGGACGACGGCACCTGGCTCGCACGCCTCGTCCAACGCGGGGTCGCCCTCGCGCACGGCACCGAGTTCCCCGACGACGCGGCCGGCCGACGCGCTCTGTGGCGGCTGGTGTCCGTCACGCCGGACGAGGTCTCCAGCACGGTGCTGACGTACGGGCTGCGATCCGACGGCGAGGGCTGGCGGGAGCGTGCTCTGCGGGAGCGGGCCGACCATCACGCCGAAGTGCACGTCACGCCACGCGACCTGCATGGCCTGCGGCTGCAGCTCCCCGCCGGAACGCTCATCCACATCTGTGAGAACCCGCGCGTGGTGGAAGCCGCGGCGGACGCGGCCTGCGTCCAGCCCCTGGTGTGCACCTCCGGCAGCGCGGCCACCGTGGTCTTCACACTTCTCGACGCCCTCGCCGCCACGGGTTGCCGCTTCGCGTACCACGGCGACTTCGACTGGCCGGGGATCGCTCTGGCCAACCGGGTCATCCGCCGCTACGAAGCCCGGCCGTGGCGCATGGGCACCGCGGATTACGAGCACCTGGCCGCTCGCAGTCAGGCCGAGGGCATCCCTCAACTGGCCCTCGACGGCCAGCCGGTCGACGCGGACTGGGACCCGGATCTCGCCCACGCCATGATCGCCCTCGGCGTCGCGCTCCATGAGGAGGCCACTCTCGACCTTCTGGTGGACGACCTGTCGCGTCAGACGTAGGGGGCGGCGGCGCCATGCTGGGTTCTGGGGAAGATCGCCAGCGTCCCTCAGCCGGTCCGTCACCGCCGCCAGACGCATGATCCCGGCCGACCTTGTCCGGAGCGTCAGCAGCAGTCCATGGGCGCAACGCGGTGATTCTGGAAGGCCGCCTGTTGTCTCCTGCCGAAGCACTAATGTGGACAAACACGTGTGACGGAAGGATGGGGCATGCCGGAAGTGCCTGCAGAGAAGAACGAGTTGGCGCTGACGGAGGTCTTGAGACAGGCCGAGGTCGGCGAGGTGGTCGCATCCGAGCTCGAGAAGTGGCAGCAGGCACACAACACGCGGATCGTCTTCGACCGATGGCTCACCCCTGGCAAGAGCAGGGCAGTTCTGGCGGCGGTCGCACTGACTGGCCCGGTCTTCAACGGCAAAGTCGTCATGAAGGTGTGTCCTCCGGGTACGACCACTGGCCGGGAGCCCGGTCGGCACGCCAAGGCACTTGAGGAAGCCCCCGAGGGATTCGCCGAGCGGCATCTGGTCAGGCAGCCAGTTGAACCCGTCAGCGTTCCGGGTGGTATCAAGGTGATGTTCCAGGAGATCGCCGGCGGCAGCATTCGCGATGTCCGGCCGCTCTCGGCCACTCTGCGTGGTCGTGAACTGCCGGAACTCGTCGGGGAGGTGGCGCGCTCGATCCTCAGCGACTGGAACCCTACTCTGACGGACATCCGCCGCATGGCAGTGCGAGACTTCGTTCTGGACCATGTGGGCACCCGGACGGATAAGGACGGCCCGGTCGCGAAGCTGGCCGAGCAGCTGGCCTACGATCCGGTGGACGATCAAGTGCCACTATGGATCACGTTCGCAACCGGTGGGGTCGTACCTAACGTTGTTGCCTGGCTAGAACGCCCCATCTGGGACGGTCTGGACAGCGCCCACGTGCTCGCGATCCTCGGCCGGGCCCACGGCGATCTTCACGCCGACAACATTCTGCTGCCGATGTCACCAGTCGCGGACGCCACCGCGTACCGGCTGATCGATCTCTCCGGATACCGGGCTGATGCACCGCTCTCCCAAGACCTCACCCACCTGACGCTCGCTCTCATTCTCAGAGAGTTGCCGGAGCTCACGGAACGCCAACGCAGCGTCCTGGCTGAGTTCCTGGTCGATCCTGAGGCGGACACGGATGCCGTGCTCCATGTTGTGGGTCTGGGCAACCTCTCAAATGACATCGCCCAGGCCGGTGAGGTGTACGCGAGACAGCTGTCGATGCCGGACGACTGGCAGGACCAGTACCTCCTGTCGCTGGCGGGGAACGCGCTGCTTTTCGCGACGCGGGACACGACGGTTGGGCTTCAGGAGCGGGCGTGGTGCTTCCAGTTGGCCTGCAGGTCCCTGGGTCGGTTCTTCTCCATGCACGGACTGCACGCGCCCACAGCGACTGCTCCGCGATGCACCCTCACTCGGGCCGTCGAAGCTACTCCACAGGTCTCGGCCGCAGTCGACCGGCTTGCCGAGAACTGCGACCGCTGGACCGCCCGTCGTACGACCATTGCTGTCATCGATTCAGCCGCTTTCGGGGAGGAAGATCTCCAAAAGTTCGCCGGGCTCGGCTGGAACCTGGTCGTGGAGCTCAACCCGGACACCGATGTCGACGGCGGTTGGAAAGCGGCTACCTCCACGGGCGGCGGCCGGATCCACCGGCTCCAGCTGCGTGATCAGGACATGATGTTCGGCCGCAACAGCACCAACTGGATCGCGGCGGCAGGGATCCGCGGCGCGGACCCGGTCTCTCCAACCACCGCCCTGCGCCGCTGGCGCTCCACGTATCTGCCGTTCGTACGGGAGTCAATTGAAGCGCTCAACCGTCACTCAGGGAGGCCAGCGACCGTCGTCTGCTTCGGCGAGGGCGGCAGCGCTGAACGAGCTCTAGTCGAAGCTTGCATCGACGTCTTCGGCGACCGGGCGAGGATTCTCTCGATCTCGGGCACCGGCGAGGGCAGCCTTGCCGAGTACGACGCCGAACTCCTCGCGTGCGAGCCCGCGGACCTTCTGGGCGCGTTGCCTAAGCCCTCGTCGGTTGAGGCGCTACGTCGGCGGCCGAGGGTGCCGGCCGAGAAGGGCTTCGTGAATGTCCCCGACGGGTTGCTGTCGCGCTTCGAGGACGCGGCGGTACTGCTGCATTCCGAGGTCGGGGTCGAATCGGAGGCGGGCGAGTACGAGGTGGGTGCCTTTTACCGGGGCCGTCCCATCTCGTGGTTCGAGCTGGACCTCCACCTGGATCTGCCGCGGGCGATCACTGAGGACTTTATCGGCCAGGTGCGCACGGCTCTGGAACAGCGCGACACCCTGCGGGTGATGCTCGCCCACAGCCCCGGCGCCGGGGGCACGACCATCGCCCGCCGGGTGGCCTGGACTCTCAAGGACGAGTTCCCCACGGTCGTGGCCCGCAGCAGCCAGGACGAAGCAGTCCTCTCTCAGCTGGCGTCCGACCTGTCGTCCGAGACGGGAAGCCCTGTCCTTCTCCTGTTGGAGCTGCTCTCTGAGTCCTCCCAGGAGCGGTTGTACGAGTTGCTGCGGGCGAGCAGTGTGCCGGTCGTAATGCTGATCACCGCACGCCGCAGTTCTGTCGGCCACGGTGTCGCCCAGGCGTCGACCCAGCGCAGCCTGCGGGTCGGGGCGATGCAGCGGGACGACCGGTTCAAGATGGCCCGGCACTTCACTGATCTAGTACCGGACCGAGAGGACGCCCTATTTGAGTTGTTCACTGAGGATTCCGACCACAGCGTTCCGTTCTTCTTCGCCCTGACTGCATTCAACAATGAGTTCGAGGGGCTGCCCGGTTACGTCGCCCCGTTCCTCGGCCAGATCTCGGACGTCGACCGGGAGATCTGCATACTGCTGGCCCTGGCCCACCGCTTCAGTGGTGTTCCGGTGTCCTCGGACTTGTTCACGGACCTGCTCGGGGTGGCGCCAGCCGACGACGTGGATCTCCGTCTGCATGTCGACGATCGAGTGCTGCCACTTCTGATCGAGGAGAGCGACGGAATGTGGCGGCTGTCGCACAGCCTGATCGCCGAGGAGGTGCTGCGTCAGCTGCTGGCACCGTCTGGAGCGACCACGGGTCCGGAGGACTGGAAAGCCGCGCTGCCGGGTTGGTCCGAAACGCTCATCGCTCAAGCTGGCCGGGTCTTCCAGAACCGCCTCCCGGACGACATGAAGATCCTGCTGGACCGCCTCTTCATCATGAGGGATGCCCGGGAACCCGTGGAGTTCCAGCGGACCGGCACTTACACGGAGCTGCTTCAGCAGATGACCGTGCCCGGGCGCAAGCAGGTGATGCATGCCCTAGTACAGGCGTTCCCGAACGAATCGCACTACTGGGGCCACTACGGTCGCCTGCTGTCCTACGACTCGAGGGACTTCGAGGGGGCCCTGGGCGCGGTGGACAAGGCCATCTTGCTCGCTCCAAGCGACCCGCTGCTGCACCACATGCGAGGTATGGTCTTCCGGAACGAGATCAGGTCCGTGATTGAAAACCGGACCTACTCCCGCCTGGACATGAAGACTCGCGAGGGCCGCATTCTTGAGCTCGTGGAGTCCGCCCGGGCTTCCTTCGACAAGGCCACAGAGCTGGATGACTCCAGCGAGTACGGCCACATCGCCGTGGCTCAGATGTGTATCAAGGTCATCGAGTTCGGGTTCTCGCAGTCCGGAGCCGCCACTTACTCGCAGTTCCTTGCCCGGCAGAGTGCTGGCGCCTATCGGGCACTGCTGGAGGAGGCCGAGAACGCTCTCGACGCGGTGCTGGAGATTCGCGGCTCGGACCGCCTGTCCTACCGGGCGGAGGAAGCGGAGGTCGAACTGCAGAAGCTCTACGACAATTACCAGGCGCTATTGCAGGGTTGGCGGAATCTCCTCTCCCGCGCCGACGTGTACAAGCCGCCCGTGCGGCGTCGGCTGGCCCGTGCGTACCGCCAGCGCAGCGGGTCGTGGCGCAAGGCGCCGACGAGTGACGTGCGTCAGGCGGTTGAGCTTCTGAACGCGAACCTCGTGGACAACCCGCGCGACTTTACGAGTCTGCGGGAATGGCTACAGGCGGCGCGGTTCTTGCCCGCGTCTCTCGACCGCGCGGCCGATTACGTGACCACGTGGGCTCGGACGGAGTCCACCCGGGATGCCCTTTTTTATGACTACGTGCTCGCCTGTCTGCGAGTTCTCGACGGCCAGGACTCGGCTATCGAGGAGTACCGCGCGAAGTTGAACAGGTGCCGCGATCGCACTACTGGCTTCGCCAACCGTCACTCGACCGCCTACGAGTGGTTGGGGGAGGGACAGGAGATAGGTCGGCTGGTCTCCCACCAGGACTTGAAGGAGTGGAACCGCAGAGAGGGAGAACCGCCACCTGCTCATCTGGCTCGCCTGCAAGGCCGCGTTTCCCAGATCAAGAGCCGGGCCTCAGGAACCATCGACTTCGGTCGGGGCATCCAGGCATTCACCGTGCCAAGCCGGGCCGGGCTGGTGCGTGGCGTGCATGAGAACTGGCCTGTTACCGCACTGATCGCCTTCCGCTACGACGGCCCCGAGGCGTGGGCGGTCGAACTCGGTCAGCCTTGATCTGGATGACCCAAGACCCGGCTGCTCAGCCCGAGATAGGCGAAAGTAGCGCAAGAGGCTTGACCGACATCAACGCAGGGAAGCGTCCACGATGCCGCCGCAGGCTCCGCACGGACTACGTCGATACGCTTCGACGCCGAACTGCGGACAACGCACAGAACCGCCGATTGGTTACTGCCCGAGAGCTGGGCCCCTTGGGAGCCATCCGGGAGCCGACCCGCTCCCCAAACCCCTTCAACGCTCTGACCAGGTAGAACAGCGTCTACGCTGGCAAGATCACCATCCGAACCTCATTCGGGACGAAGAGGTCGTGGGTTCAAATCCCGCCACCCCGACAGGGAAGTACCAGATCAGGGACTTGATCCGCGTGGCGGGTCGGGTCCCTGAGTGGTTTCTCGGCCTTCTTGGGAATCGTCGGGGAGTCACCGCCCCTCTCAGTCCTGCTCCCCCTTGATTCTCGAAGCAGTCGGTTTTCGATGGTTCGGCGATCCGGTGATTCCGTGGGGCGGCCCTCACGGGTGCCACCGCCCGCGTACGCTCAGTGCGCCCGACTCACCAGCCGGACGGACGCACCAGGGACACCGTGGATCATCTCTTCACCGTCGACGGCCAGCGGGCCACGCCGATATCGCGGACCGGGATGGCCGCCGAGAACCTGTTGGAGCGGCAGCACCTTCAGGAGTGGGTGATCGCTCATCCCCAGGTGCTCGGGGAGTCGGTGCTCGTGATCACCGCGGAGTACGACCGATGGGCCGACACCGACGGGGTGCCGGCTCGTGACCGGCTGGATGTCCTCGGGCTGGATGCGACGGGGCGCCTCGTCGTGGTCGAGCTGAAGCGTGGCACGGCTGACCGGGACGTCCACCTCCAGGCGATCACGTACGCCGCCCTGGTCTCGCGCTTCGACCTCGACACCCTCGCCCATGCGCACTGCGCCTTCCTGTCCCGTAGAGGGGAGGCACTTGACGTCGAGGCGTGCAGGCAGCGGCTGCTGGACCATGTGGACGGCGAGTGGAGCCCCGCGTTGCTCCAGCGTCCGCGGCAGGTCATCGTGGCCGCCGACTTTCCGAAACAGGTCACGCACTCCGTGGTCTGGCTCTCCGAGATGGGCATCGACATCGATCTCGTACAGGTCGGTCTGTGGCGGGTGGAGGGGCATCTCGTCGCCGGATTCACCAAGGTGTACCCGACTCCGGAGGTGGAGGAGTTCACGCTTGCTCCCGCCCGGGTCGAAGGCGAGGCGGTGGCCAGGAAGTTGCAGGAGCGCTCGCATTCACGCAAGGCCGTCCATGTGCTCGTCGATGCGGGCCTGCTGCCCGAGGGGACCAGGCTGCTGATGACGCCGCGCCACGGCGTCACGGAGGCCATCCGCGCCGACATCCGGTCCTGGGTGGCGCAGGACACTGCCCGAGCGGCCGCCACCTGGACCAATGACACCGCCAAACCCCTGCTCTGGGACGCGGACGGAGCCGCCTACTCCCCCACCGGGCTCGCCAACCACATCTTCACCAGTGTGACCGGCCGCAGCGTGGACGGCATCCAGGGAACGAAGTGGTGGGACGTGGACACCGCCCACGTGCCCGCCGGTGTCGACCCCGAAGCATGGGCGACGCTGGCGGGCTCCGACCTGACCGCTCTGGCCCGACAGGTCACCGGCACCCGCAAGGACTGGACCGAGCTGCACACCCTGCTTGGCGGTGTCACCGCAGGTCGGTGGACCACGTACGGCGATCTGGCGGCGGTGGTCGGCAGCCATCCGGTCCCCATAGGCCAGCACCTCAGGGCCTGCGGCCGATGTCCAAGCCCCTGGCGCGTTCTCACGGCCACCGGAGAAGTCAGCCCCGGCTTCCAATGGCCCGACCCCGCGCGTACGGACACGGCCGCTTCTGTCCTGGCGGGGGAAGGCGTGCGTTTCGACGGAGGAACCGCCGACCCGGAGCAGCGCATGTGCGAGGAAGAACTCCGGCAGCTCCTCGATGCCTGAGAGCCTTCACCGCTCTCAACAACTCTACGGAGGACGGGAATCGCGGCAGGGTCCGGGCGATGAGGGTCGAAGGGAGACCTCACGACCTGCGGTGAGCCAAGGCGTCACTACGATCACCCCCCATGGACTGGCTGGAGCGCGCCGCGACGTTGCGGCAGTGGAGTCGGGATGGGGTGCGGGCGCCGCATAAGCCGTTGTTGTTGCTGTATGCGATGGGCCGTTTTCAGGTGGATGCTGAGGGGGAACTGGCCTATAGCGCGGTGGAGTCGGATCTGAAGCAGTTGCTTGTCGAGTACGGTCCGGCGCGCGGCACCACGCCCGCCTATCCCTTTCACCACCTGGTCAACGACGGTGTGTGGGAGGTACGGACCGACCGTGGGGTCGGCAGTCCCGGCACCGGAGTACGGGAGCTTCGGGCTAGCCGAGCCACCGGGCGGCTGGTGCCGGAGCTGCGGGCGGCGCTCCACCGGGAACCGTCGCTGCTGGGCCGTATGGCACGGGTGCTGCTGGACCTGCACTTCCCGCCCTCGCTGCACCAGGACCTGTGCGAAGCTGTGGGCCTGGAGCTGGAGTTGGCGGAGACGGATGCCCTCGCTCCCTCCACGCGGCAGCCGCGGGATCGACGTATGAGGGAATTGGTGCTGACGGCCTACGAGTACCAGTGCGCCTTCTGCGGCTACGACGGCATGATCGGGGCGGTGCCGGTCGGTTTGGAGGCGGCGCATGTGCGGTGGTGGGCGTTCGACGGGCCCGACGATATCGACAACGGGCTGTGCCTGTGCTCGCTGCACCACAAGCTCTTCGACAAGGGCGTCCTCGGTATTGGGGACGGCCATCGCATCCTGGTCTCGCAGCGGTTTGTGGGCCGAAGCGCCGCCGCCCGCGAACACGTCACCGCGCTCGCGGACCGTCCGATCCTCGGTCCGCAAATCGGTATCCCACCCGTCGCGGCGACGCACCGCTCGTGGCATACCAGCCAGGTCTTCCAAGGTTCCCCGCGGAGCGTTGCCTAGTCGAGGTCCTCTTTGAGAAACGCCGCATGACGGGCGCGGGCTTCGGTGCGGAGCTTTTTTGTCAGCTCGCGTCGGTTTTCTCCTCGTGTCTTGAGGGCGTGACAGTTTGGGCAGAGTGCCACCATCGCGTCGGGGACGTCAGGGCCGCCTCGCGCCAAGTCGTTGACGTGGTCGACCTCCAGGAGAGGGGCGCCCTTATCGGTGCGTTCGGTGGGATGTCCGAGGCAGGAAGGGTTTTCGCAGCTGCCCTTGCTACGAATCAGCACGGCATCGCGGGCTGCCGGTGAGCGGAGATATCGCTCTACGTGAGCCAGCTTGGCGGGAGTTGAACGACTGCTCGCGGTGTTAATTGCTGCCGCGGTGAGCCGCTGGTACAGCTCGCGGTCGCTGAGGCGTGGCCCCTTCGGCTTTGGCCCCTTCGACTTTGGTGCCTTCGACTTTGGTGCCTTCGATGACGGCGATGCGGAGTCTGAGGTCAATGCCGTACTAGGGGTAACCGTAGGAGCGGACCGCGCCTCAAGGGGTACGACATCTTCAGAGTCATCGTGGAGCATTCCGTCGTCCTGCTCGAGGGCTTCGCGCACCGAGGGAGGCCATGAGTCGCGTAGGGGCGAGGGAACCGGGGCGAGGATCCAGACGAACTCGCGGCGTTGCTTGCCGTCTTCACCTCGGCCCCAGCGCCGGCGGCGTTGCACGATGACCGCCCAGGTCTCGAATGTCCAGTCACCGTTATGGGGCTTGTGCCAGTAGCGCAGGGCTTTCTTCTGAATCTGGTAATTCGCCATGCTGTGATTGCCGGCTGACAAGGTCTGATCGCCGGAAAGGCCGTCTCCCGTATAGGCGATCCAGTCCGAATCTGGCACACGCTGGTCATCGTAGGGACCCTTATCGTCCGAGTAGACGGTGAGAATTCCGTCGGCGAGAGGGGTGATGCCGAGCACGCGATTTCCACCGTAGGCATCTCCGATTTCTCCGCGGTGCCGATACGGCTCCCCGCGCAGGGGGCGGAGACCATCGACGGCCTCTCCGGCCATCAGTGCCTGGAGGCCCAACGCGTTGATCAGGGGCGCGGGTTCGTGATCGAAGAAGCGTACAAGCAGCGTGCTGACCGCCCAGGCAGCGAACGCAAAGTCTGTGGTGAGGCGGTCGTAGTCCTGCTCCGGAAGACCGGCGAGTGGGTTTGCTTTATTCATGGCCGGCAGCTTTGGGGTTCCTCCCCCGCTCGCCGGGAGAAGATCAGCGGACTCCGCCACCTCCCACAGCTTGTTCTCCCGTTTGATCTTCTGTAGCTCCCAGAAGGCGCGCAGCGTGGCCTGAGGACCCTCGGCGGCGCCCGCGAACTCGGTGAGCAGTGGGCCGACGGCATCGCGGATTGTTGTCCATGAGTGCTGTCTCGGGTGTCCGTGGACCGCCTGAGCAATTGCCCACAGCAGGAGCAAGGGGCGATGGCGGCGCCGGCCGGTGCGTTGAGAAGCGTCCAAGTCCTTGAACTGCCCGATGCGCTTGATCAGGGTCCGGCCCTCGGTCACGTCGTCGCTCCACTCCTCCAGTACCAGCACTAGTGGGACTATCTGATCAGACGACACTGACAGCGGCGTTCCGTAGGACGGGCTGGAGTGCGATATCGCGGTCGCAGGGCGATGCCGCGTCCGGGACTCAACCAAGAAGGGCAGGTGCACCGTTGATCATCTTCGGCACCAAGGGCTACCTCTACCAGTTGGCCATACTCACCCTCGTCTGCGGGCGTTGCGGGACCCCCGCCGCGCACACGCTGCGGAAGCGGGTCACGAAGTTCACCTTGTTCTTTGTGCCGTTGTTTCCGTTCTCGACGAAGTACGCGACGCAGTGCACCTTCTGCGGGGCCGAGGTCCAGGTCCCCAAGACGCAGGCGGAGCAGCTCGAAGCTCAGGCGCACATGCAGGGTCAGGGGCAGGGCTACGGCCAGGCCCAGGGCCAGAACCCGTACGGGCAGCCGGGCCAGTACGGGCAGCCCGGGCAGCCGCCCCAGCAGCAGCCCTACCAGTAGCCCCACTCGCAGCCCGACCAGCAGCTCGTAGAGATCACCGGCACCACGAGCAGCCCGCCCGCCCGTACACACGTTCCCCAGTAAGCGCGTTCCTTCCGCCTCCCCCGTGAGCAGCCTCACTTTCCGTGAAGGTTTGGGCATATCTCGGGCGGAGCCGGGGAGGTAACCAGGTCGCTGGTTCGACCAGTGGCAGAACTGTGTGAGCGGAAGGCAGTACAAGGTGGCGTCGATCGAGACCGGTCACGTGGGCGTGGACGTGGAGAGCGTTCCCGTGGACATCGAGACCATTCACGTGGACGGGGTGTGGCGCGCGGCGGCGGCCGGTGGGACCCGGGAGGTCCTCGACCCCGCGGACGCGAGCACGCTCCGGGTGGTGTCCGAGGGTGATGCCGAGGACGTGGACGCGGCGGTGGCCGCGGCGCGGCGGGCCTTCGGGGGTGGGGCGGGGGCCTGGCCGACCACGCCGGTGGCGGAGCGGGCGGCGCTGCTGCGGCGGGTCGCGGAGCTGCTGCAGCGCGACCGCGAGGAGATCGCGCTGGTGGAGAGCCGGGACACCGGCAAGACGCTGGAGGAGGGGCGGGTCGACGTCGACGACGTGACCAACGCCTTCCGCTACTTCGCCGACGCGGTGAGCAACGACAGCGGCGGGCGGGTCGTCGACGCGGGCAGTGCCGAGGTGCACAGCGTGGTGGTGCACGAGCCGGTCGGGGTGTGCGCCCTGGTCACGCCGTGGAACTACCCGCTGCTGCAGGCCAGTTGGAAGATCGCGCCCGCGCTGGCGGCCGGGAACACCTTTGTGGTCAAGCCGAGCGAGGTCACCCCGCTGTCCACCGTGCACCTGGTGCGGCTGCTCGCCGAGGCGGGGCTGCCGGACGGGGTCGCCAATCTCGTGACCGGGGCGGGGGTGCCGGTCGGGCAGCGCCTCGCCGAGCACCCGGACGTGGACCTGTTCTCCTTCACCGGCGGTCTGGCCAGCGGCACCACGGCCGGCGCCGCGGCGGTCAAGGGCGCGAAGAAGATCGCCCTCGAACTCGGCGGCAAGAACCCCAACGTGGTCTTCGCCGACGCCTGCGCGAGCGCCGAGGGCTTCGACACCGCGGTCGACCAGGCACTGAACGCCGCCTTCATCCACAGCGGGCAGGTCTGCTCGGCCGGGGCCCGGCTGATCGTCGAGGCCTCGGTGAGCGAACGTTTCGTCGCCGAGCTGGCCCGCCGTGCCGAGCGGATCAGGCTGGGCCGCGGTACCGAGGAGGGCGTGGAGTGCGGGCCGCTGGTCTCGCGGCAGCAGCTGGAGAAGGTGGAGGCGTACGTGGCCTCGGCGCTCGCGGAGGGGGCCCGGCTGCGCTGTGGCGGCTCCCGGCCGGAGCCCGCCGACGTACGGCCCGCGGGCGGCTACTTCTACGCGCCGACGGTCCTCGACGGCTGCCACCGGGAGATGAAGGTGGTCCGGGAGGAGACCTTCGGGCCGATCCTCACCGTGGAGACCTTCGCCTCCGAGGAGGAGGCGGTCGCGCTGGCCAATGACACCGAGTACGGGCTCGCCGGTGCCGTCTGGTCCGCGGACACCGCCCGGGCCCGCCGGGTCGCCGCGCGGCTGCGGCACGGCACGGTCTGGATCAACGACTACCACCCGTATCTGCCGCAGGCGGAGTGGGGCGGTTTCGGGAAGTCCGGGATCGGGCGGGAGCTGGGGCCCACGGGGCTCGACGAGTACCGGGAGAGCAAGCACATCTACGAGAACCTGCGGCCGGAGCCGGTCAAGTGGTTCGCCGGCTGACGGGCGCCGTCCGGCCGGGCAGGCCCCGCGCCCGCCCGGCCGCTCTCCCGTGCCGATGACGACCTCGTGCCGATGACGACCTCGTCTCCGCGGCACCGGGACCGGTCACCGGTCCCGGTGATCCGGGCCCCGTGATCCGGGCCCCGTGATCCGGGCCCGTGAATCGGTACCGGTGATCGGTACCGGTGATCGGTACCGGTGATCGGACCCCCTGGCCCGGTCCTCGCGACCCGGCCCGGCGGCACCGACGACCGTCCGCCACAGGCACAACAGGCCACAGGCAACCCGCCTCCCGCCTCCCGCATCCCGCTCCCGCCCCTCGTTCCCTCTCCCCGTCTCCCGTCCCGCATCGCCGTCCCGTCCCCGTCCCCGCGCAGAAGGAGCCCTCCCCATGCCCCCCTCGCCCGCGAACGCCTCACCCACCGACCCGTCCGCAGATCCCGCGGCAGATCCGGCAGCGGATCCCGCCGCGGATCCCGCCGCGGGGACGGCCCCCCACCCGCCCCGCACCCTCCACGCCGATTACGTCGTCATCGGCGGCGGCACCGCCGGGTCTGTGATCGCCTCGCGGCTCGCCGAGGATCCCGAGCTGAGCGTCCTCGTGATCGAGGGCGGTCCGAGCGACCTCGGCCGCGAGGAGGTGCTGACGCTGCGCCGGTGGCTCGGTCTGCTCGGGGGTGAGCTGGACTACGAGTACACGACCACCGAGCAGCCGCACGGCAACTCGCACATCCTGCACAGCCGGGCCAAGGTCCTCGGCGGCTGCTCCTCGCACAACACGCTGATCTCCTTCAGGCCGCTGCCCTCCGACTGGGACGAGTGGGAGGCCGCGGGCGCCGCCGGATGGAACGCGGCGGCCATGGACCCGTACTTCGGCAGGCTGCGCAACAACATCGTGCGGGTGGCGAAGAAGGACCAGAACGAGGTCGCCGCGGACTGGATCGAGGCGGTGAAGTCGGCGCTCGGGGTGCCCGAGGTGGTCGGCTTCAACGACCGGCCCTTCGAGGAGGGCGTCGGCTTCTTCGACCTCTCCTACCACCCGGAGAACAACCACCGCTCCTCCGCCTCGGTCGCCTATCTGCACCCGCATCTGAAGGCCGGGGACCGCCCCAACCTCCGTCTGCTCCTGGAGACTTGGGCGCACCGGCTGGACCTCGCCGAGGGCCGCGCGAAGGGCGTGCACGTACGGACCGCCGAGGGCGAGGAGGTCTACGTCGAGGCGGGGCGCGAGGTGATCGTCTGCGCCGGTGCGGTGGACACCCCGCGGCTGCTGCTGCACTCCGGTGTCGGGCCGCGCGCGGATCTTGAGGCGCTGGGCATCGACTGCGTGCTCGATCTGCCGGGGGTCGGCGAGAACCTGCTGGACCACCCGGAGTCGGTCATCGTCTGGGAGACCCACGGGCCGATCCCGGACAACTCCGCGATGGACTCCGACGCGGGCCTCTTCGTCAAGCGGGACCCGGAGCACCGGGGCCCGGACCTGATGTTCCACTTCTACCAGATCCCGTTCACGGACAATCCGGAGCGGCTGGGCTACGAACGGCCCGAGCACGGCGTCTCGATGACGCCGAACATCCCCAAGTCCCGTTCCCGCGGCCGCCTTTATCTGACCTCCGCCGACCCGGAGGTCAAACCCGCCCTGGACTTCCGCTACTTCGAGCCCGCCGCGGACGGCAGCGACTACGACGGGCAGACCCTGGTCGACGGCATCAAGCTGGCGCGGAAGGTGGCACAGGCCGAACCCTTCGCCAAGTGGCTGAAGCGGGAGGTCTTCCCGGGCCCCGAGGTCACCGAGGACGCGCAGATCAGCGAGCTGGTGCGGAAGGCCGCGCACACCGTCTACCACCCGGCCGGCACCTGCCGGATGGGCGCGGCGGACGATCGACTCGCCGTGGTCGACCCGCAGTTGAAGGTCCGCGGGCTGAGCGGCATCCGGATCGCGGACGCCTCCGTCTTCCCGACGATGCCCGCCGTCAACCCGATGCTCGGCGTCCTGATGGTCGGCGAGAAGTGCGCCGACCTGCTCAGGCAGACCCCGGCTCCGGCACAGCAGTCCACGTCACCACAGTCCCCGGCACCACAACAGCCCCGCACCGAAGGAGGTGACGCGTGATGACCGGCACCTCCGGCGGCGCATCCGCCGAAGCCAAGTCCGAGAACACCCCGGCGAAGAGCAGCACTCCCGGGCAGGCCGCCCCCGCGGCTCCCGGGTCCGCGACCACCGGGTCCGCCGCCGACGGGCGTGAAGTCGTCTTCTCCGTACGCAAGTTGTGGAAGGTCTTCGGGCCGAAGGCGGAGCGGATACCCGAGGACGCCTCGCTCGCCGAACTCTCCGCGGCGGAGCTGCGCGAGCGGACCGGCTGTACCGCCGCGGTCCGGGACGTCTCCTTCGACGTGCACAAGGGCGAGGTCTTCGTCGTGATGGGCCTGTCCGGCTCCGGCAAGTCCACCCTCGTACGCTGTCTGACCCGGCTCGTCGAACCGACCAGCGGGGGCCTGGAGATGGACGGCGAGGACGTCCGCGCCATGGACCGCACCGCGCTGCGTGAACTGCGCCGCCACCGCGCCTCGATGGTCTTCCAGCACTTCGGCCTGCTGCCGCACCGCACCGTGCTCGACAACGTCGCCTACGGCCTGGAGATCCAGGGCATGGGCAAGGCGGAGCGCCGCGAGAAGGCCGCCGCGATGGTGGCGAAGGTCGGCCTCGACGGTCTGGAGCAGCGCCGCCCGGGACAGCTCTCCGGCGGCCAGCAGCAGCGCGTCGGCCTGGCCAGGGCGCTCGCCACCGACCCCGAAGTCCTGCTCTTCGACGAGCCGTTCAGCGCGCTCGACCCGCTGATCCGGCGGGACATGCAGGAGGAGGTGGTCCGCCTGCACCGCGAGGAGGGCCGCACCATGGTCTTCATCACCCACGACCTCTCCGAGGCGCTGCGGCTCGGCGACCGGATCGCCCTGATGCGGGACGGCCGGATCGTGCAGCTGGGCACCCCCGAGGAGATCGTGGGCTCGCCCGCCGACGACTACGTCCGCGACTTCGTCCGCGATGTGCCGCGCGAGCAGGTGCTCAGCGTGCGCCGGGCGATGCGCCCGGCCCGCGAGGGCGAGGCCGAGCAGGGTCCGGCGCTGCGGCCCGGCACCCTCATCAGCGAGGCGATCGAGGCGGTGGTCCGCTCCGGCGGCACCGTCCGGGTCGTCGAGGACGGGCGCTGCCTGGGCGTCGTCGACCACGCCTGCCTGCTCGACGTGGTGGCCCGCCTCGACCAGCCGGGCCCCCGGGACGAGGTGGCCGCCTGATGTCCGCCACCCCGCCGACCCCCGCCACGGCCGGCCCCGCACCCGGCACCCGCGCGCACCTCCCCGCCGCGGCCCCCGGCTGTCCCGGGCGGTGGTGCGCATGAGCACCGTCGCTCCCCCGCGCCGCCCCGTCGTCGACCTCGCGCCCCCGGCGGGCGGGCCCCGCGCCCTGCTGCGCCCCCGTCCGGTGCGCAAGCTCGCCCTGCTGGCGCTGCTCGCCGCCGTCCTGGTGCCGGTGGCGGCGCTCACCTGGTCCGGGGCCCAGTGGCCCGCGGACCTGACCGTCGACGTCTCGGGTCCGCTCGGCGACACCACCGACTGGATCATCGACAACCGCGACAGCCACCCGCTGTTCGTCTACTTCCTCGGCCACCTCAGCAACGCCGTGGTCCTGTCCGTGCGCGGCGTCTACCTGCTGCTGCTCGCGCTCGGCTGGATCGGCGTGACGGCCGGCGGGACGCTGCTCGCCTGGCGCCTCGCGGGTGCCCGGATCGCCGCGCTCACCCTGGTCTTCTTCCTGGTCTCCGGCGGCCTCGGGATGTGGGTGCCGACCATGCAGACGCTCGCGCTGATGGTCGTGGCGGTCTTCGTCTCGGCGCTGGTCGGCGCGCTGCTCGGCCTCGCCGCGGGCCTGTCGGAGCGGACGTTCCGGCTGCTGCGGCCGGTGCTCGACACCATGCAGGTGCTCCCGGCCTTCGCCTATCTGCTGCCGGTCGCCCTGGTCTTCGGCAACGGCGTGCCCGCCGCGCTGCTCGCCACCGTGATCTACGCGGCCCCGCCGATGGCCCGGCTCACCGCGCTCGGCCTGCGCGGCGCGGACGCCACCGTGATCGAGGCGGTCAGCTCGCTCGGCGCGACCGGTCGGCAGAAGCTGCTGACCGCCCGGCTGCCGCTGGCCCGCAAGGAGCTCCTGCTCGGCCTCAACCAGACGATCATGATGGCGCTCTCCATGGTCGTCATCGCCTCCATGATCGGCGCCGCCGGTCTCGGCGACCGCGTCTACCAGGCCCTGTCCACCGTCGACGTCGGTGCCGCGCTCGCCGCCGCCCTGCCGATCGTGCTGCTCGCCATCGTGATGGACCGCACCACCGCGGCCGCCGGTGAACGCCTCGGCGCGGGCGGCGCCCCGCCGGGACCCGGGGCGCTGCGCGGCCCCCTGCTGTGGGCGGCGCTCGCCGCGGTCACCGCCGTCCTCGCGGTCGCCGGGCGGCTGTCGGGCTCCCGGGTGTGGCCGACCGGCTGGACCCTGGAGATCGCCCGCCCCGTCAACGACTTCAAGGAGTGGATGGTCGACCACCTCTACTCCGGGGTGCCCGTCGTCGGCGGCACCGCGGACTGGGCCGGGCGCTTCACCGACTGGGTGCTCAACCCGCTGCGGGACGGCCTGACCGCCCTGCCCTGGTACGGCACCCTGCTCGTCGTCGCCGCCCTCGCCTGGCTGATCGGCACCTGGCGCACCGCGCTGACCGCGGTCCTCGCGATGGCCGCGATCGGCGTCCTCGGCGTCTGGGAGCCCTCGATGAACACGCTCTCCCAGGTGCTCGCCGCCCTCGCGGTGACCCTGGTCCTGGGCTTCGCGGTGGGCGTGTTCGCGGCGGGCAGCAGGCGGTTCGAAGCGCTGCTGCGGCCCGTCCTGGACGTCCTGCAGACGATGCCGCAGTTCGTGTACCTGATCCCGGTGGTGGCGCTCTTCGCGGTGGGCCGCGCCCCGGCCGTCGCCGCGGCCGTGGTCTACGCGCTGCCCGCGGTCATCCGCATCACCACCCAGGGGCTGCGCCAGGTCGACCCGGCCGCCGTGGAGGCCGCGCGCTCGCTCGGCGCGACCCGCTGGCAGACCCTGCGCCAGGTCCAACTGCCGCTGGCCAGGCCCGCCTTGCTGCTCGCCGTCAACCAGGGCGTGGTCCTGGTGCTCGCCGTCGTCGTCATCGGCGGACTGGTGGGCGGCGGCGCGCTCGGCTACGACGTGGTCACCGGCCTCGCCACCGGCGACCTCGCGCTCGGCCTGGTCGCGGGCGTCGCCATCGTCTGCCTCGGCCTGGTCCTCGACCGCGTCACCCAGCCCACCGAACGCCGCTCCACCGGAAAGGGGGCCTGACCGTGTCCCGTATCCGGTACCGGACCCGTACCCAGCCACCGGCCACCGCGGGCGGGCGCCTCCGCACCCGTACGCGGGCCGCCGGGGCCGCCCTGCTCGCGGGGGCGGCGCTCCTTGCGCTCTCCGGCTGCGGCAAGGCGGACATGACCAAGCAGGCCTCGCCGTTCGCCGCCGCGGCGGGCAGCAAGTCGGTCACGCTGTCCGTGCAGACCTGGGTGGGCGCGCAGGCCAATGTGGCCGTCGCCAAGTACCTCCTGGAGCACGAGCTCGACTACCACGTCGACACCGTCCAGATCGACGAGATCCCCGCCTGGGACGCGCTCAGCCAGGGCCGGGTCGACGCGATCCTGGAGGACTGGGGCCACCCGGACCAGGAGGCCCGCTACATCGAGGACAAGAAGACGATCACCGCGGGCGGCGACCTCGGCGTCACCGGGCACATCGGCTGGTTCGTCCCCACCTACTGGGCGAAGCAGCACCCCGAGGTGACCGACTGGCGCAACCTGAACAAGTTCGCCAAGCAGCTCCGCACCCCGGAGAGCGGCAGCAAGGGCCAGCTGATGGACGGTTCGCCGTCGTATGTCACCAACGACAAGGCGCTGGTGAAGAATCTGAAGCTGGACTACGAGGTGGTCTTCGCGGGTTCGGAGGCGGCGCAGATCACCCAGATCCAGCAGTTCGCCAAGGAGAAGAAGCCCTTCCTCTCCTACTGGTACGAGCCGCAGTGGCTCTTCAACCAGGTGCCGATGACCGAGGTGAAACTCCCGAAGTACACCGACGAGTGCGCCGAGAAGGGCACCGAGGACCCGACGACGGTCGACTGCGCCTATCCGAAGACCCCGCTGCAGAAGTTCTTCAACACCGACTTCGCGAAGAGCGGCAGCGCGGCGGCGAAGTTCCTCAAGGCCTTCCACTGGACCAAGGACGACCAGAACACCGTCTCCGAACTCATCGCCTCCCAGGGCCTGTCGGCCGACGAGGCGGCCGAGCGCTGGGTGGAGGAGAACCCGGAGGTCTGGAAGGGGTGGCTGCCGAAGAAGTGACCGGGGCGGCCGAGCCCGCACCGAACCGGCCGGAGCACGGGGGCAGTTGCACTGTCCGCCGCGCTCCGGCCGGGCCGGTCAATGGTTCTGAGGCCGCGTCAGATGTTCTGCGGCCCCGTCAGAGGTCCGCTCAGAGGTCGAACTCGTGCGGCGGCAGGTCCAGGGCGAAGCAGGCCTCGCGGACGACGGCGCGCTCGTCCTTGTCGAAGTCGCCGTCGGCGCCGCCGATGACGATGCCGATCTGGACCACGGCACGGGCCTCGGCGGGCTTCTTCTTGGCCTTGGCGACCTCCTGGAGGACGCTGACCTTGCCGAGGGCGAAGTCGGCGGCGAGCTTGTCGAGGTTCTGCTCGAAGCGGCGTTGCAGGTCGTTCGCGTCGAAGTTCTGCAGGACCTCGTTGCTGGTGATCAGCTGGGTCACGCGGCGGCGCTCGGACGGGTCCACCTGGCCGTCGGCCGCGGCGACCAGGGCGCAGATCGCCATGGAGGCATCGCGGAAGGCGCCGCTCTTCAGGTCGTTCTTCTTCGCCAGGAGCTGCGTCTGCATCGTCGACGCGGACTCCTTGAAGCGGTCCCACAGGGCCATGAACTCTCCATCACTCGACATCGGCCGGTCGTCACACCGGGCAGCCCGGTCTCCGTCGCACCCGGCTCGGGAAATATATCTACAGCAAAGTAGAAACTAACGGGGGCGGCGACAAGTTCCCGGCGGACAGCGGAAGTTCACCCGGAAGCGGTGGACGAGACGGCACCGAGGCCGCAAGAGGCCTGCGGGGCAGGGGAGTTCGCAGCCGCCGGTGAGGCACGCGGGCGTACGCGGGCGGGCGTACGAAAACCGGCCGGCGGGCGCACGAGACCGGGAACAGGCGCACGAAACCGCCCCGGCCGGACGTGCGCGTGGGGCCCCGCGGGGGGCCTCCGCCCGGCCGGGGCGGGGTTTCGGTGCGGTGCCGGGGTCGAGCCCACGTCACCGGGGTGTGCGAGAAGTTAACACCGAAGCCGCACTCCGGGAAGAGTCCGTGCAAGTTCTCAACGCGGCGATCCGCCCGATCCCGCTCGCCGGGGCTCCCCGCACCCCGCGTACTGCGACGATGGCCCCATGGACGACACCGAGCGGGACGAACTCCTCACCGAGGCGCGGCGGTTGCGCGGACGCGGCGAACTCGGCGCCGCACGCGGACTGTTCCTGCGCCTGGCCGCCGCCCGCCCCGACGACGCCCCGCTCGCCTACGAGACCGCCGACCTCCACGACCGCCTCGGCCTGGAGGCGGAGGCCGTGCCCCACTACGAACGCGCCCTGAGCGCGCAGGACGCCCTGCCGGAGGAGGACCGCCGCGGCGCCTTCCTGGGCCTCGGCAGCACCTACCGCGTCCTCGGCCGCCACCAGGACGCCGAGCGCACCCTGCGCGAGGGCGTCCGCCTCTTCCCCGAGGCCGGCGGCCTGCGGGCCTTCCTCGCCATGGCCCTGTACAACACCGGGGCGCACCACGAGGCGACCACGCTGCTGCTGCGGCTGCTCGCCGAGACGAGCACGGATCCGTCCGTACGGGAGTACCGGCGTGCGCTCCTTCACTATGCGAACGATCTGGACGCGACCGCCTGAATCGGGAGAACGCGACCGCAGGGGGCGGGGAGGGCGCGTCCGCCGACGCCGGGAGAATCCGCGCCCGCCCGGCGCGGGACCGTCCGGGCGGCGCGGCGGCACCTCGCGGCGTTGCCTTTTGCTCCCTTTTCTCCACCCTGCGCATGCTGTGTGCCGATCAGGCATCGAGCATCGAAGGGCGCACGCATGAAGGTCACCTGTGTGGGCGGCGGCCCCGCCGGGCTGTATCTCTCCGTCCTGCTGAAGCAGCAGGACCCCTCGCACGAGATCACCGTGTACGAGCGGAATCCGGCCGGGTCCACCTATGGCTGGGGCGTGACCTACTGGGCCTCGCTGCTCGACGTGCTGCACCGCGGCGACCCGGAGACCGCGCGGCAGATCCTGGAGCACTCGGTGCGCTGGAGCGACGGGCTCGCCCACCTCCACGGCGCCACCGTCCGCCACCGGGGCGACGAGGGCTTCGGCATCGGGCGGCGGCGGCTGCTCGGCATCCTCGCCGGGCGGGCCGAATCCCTCGGCGTACGGCTGGAGTTCGGGCAGGAGGCCGGGACCGGCGAGGACGCCGGGGAGGAGCTGCTCGACGGGGCCGATCTGCTGGTCGCCGCCGACGGGGTGGGCAGCGCGCTGCGCCGCCCGCACGAGGCGGACTTCGGCTCGGCGACCGTGCTCGGCCGCAACAAGTACATCTGGCTGGGCACCACCAAGGTCTTCGACGCCTTCACCTTCGCCTTCGTGGAGAGCGAGCACGGCTGGATCTGGTGCTACGGCTACAAGTTCAGCGAGGAGCAGAGCACCTTCGTGGTGGAGTGCGCGCCGGAGACCTGGTCGGGGCTCGGCCTGGACCGCGCGGGCGAGTCCGAGGGCCTGGTCCTCCTGGAGAAGCTGTTCGCCGAACCGCTGGACGGGCACCCGCTCATCGGCCGCGCCCAGCCCGACGACCGCGCGCAGTGGCTGAACTTCCGCACCCTCACCAACCGCACCTGGCACCGCGGCCGCCTGGTCCTGCTCGGCGACGCCGCGCACACCACCCACTACTCCATCGGCGCGGGCACCACGCTCGCCCTGGAGGACGCGGTCGGCCTGGCCGGCGCCCTGCGCGGCGCCACCGGACGCGACCAGCTCACCGCCGCCTTCACCCGCTACGAGCGCGAGCGCAGGTCCGCCCTGCTGCCCACCCAGAGCGCGGCCCGGCACAGCGCCCGCTGGTACGAGGACCTGCCGCGGTACACCCGGCTGCCGCCGGAGCAGATGTTCGCCCTGCTCGGGCAGCGGCACTCCCCGCTGCTCCCCTACCTGCCGCCGCGGCTGTACTACCGGCTGGACCACGCCGTGGAGCAGTTGGAGTCGCTGCGCCGCGCCAAGCGCTGGCTGGGGCCCCGGGTGGCCCGGGCCCTGCACGGCGGGCGGGCGCGGTCGGGGCGGGGCTAGGCCGGGTCCGCGGGGTCCCGCCCGGGTCGGGCCGGGCTCGCCCTCGTACCGCTCAGGGTTCGATGAGGCCCACCCGGATCGCGTAGCGGGTGAGTTCGAGGCGGTCGCGGAGGCCGAGCTTCTGGAGCAGGTTGGCGCGGTGGCGCTCGACCGTCTTGGCGCTGATGACGAGGATCTCGCCGATCTCCTTGGAGGTGTGGCCCTCGGCGACGAGCTTGAGGATCTCCTCCTCGCGGTCGGTGATCGCCTTGTCGGGCAGCGCGCGGCCCGCCTCCGCCCGGTCCAGGTAGCGGCGGATCAGGGCGGTCTCGGTGCCCGGGTAGATGAAGGGCTCGTCGCGCATGGCCGAGCGGCAGGCCTGGACCAGGTCGCGGTCGGCCACCGACTTGGGGACGTAGCCGCAGGCACCGGCCCTGAGCGCCTCGAAGAAGAACTGCTCGTTGTCGTACATCGTCAGGATGAGGATCCGCAGCTGGGGCCTGATGCGGCTGAGTTCGCGGGCCGCCTGGAGGCCGGTCATCCGCGGCATCGCGATGTCCAGGATCGCCAGGTCCAGGTGCCGGGCGCGCGCCTCGGCCACCGCCTCGGCCCCGTCCTCGGCCTCGGCGACGACCTCCAGGTCCGGTTCGTTGTCGAGGATCAGCCGGACGCCGCCGCGCACCAGGGCGTGGTCGTCGGCGAGCAGGATGCGGGTACGCGCCGGGCCGCCGCGGCCGGTGGGCGCGGCGGCATCCGGTGCGGGCGCCGGAACGGACGGCCGGTTCACCAGGGCTTCTCCTTGTCGGGGGACGGGCGGTCGGGGGAGGAGGACTTGGGGTCGGCGTCGGCCGCACCGGAGTCGGCCGCACCGGACGCCACCGCCCCCGGCTCCGCGTACGGTCCCGCGGGCCGGACCCGCAGGCCCAGTTCGGTGCCGCCGCCGGGCGCGGTGGCCAGGGTGAGGGTGGCGCCGATCAGCAGGGCGCGCTCGCGCATGCCGCGGATTCCGGCGCCCTCCGCGGCGGGGCCGATGCCCTTGCCGTTGTCGCGGACCAGGAGTTCCACGCTCTCCCCGGGGCCGTGGCGCAGCTCCAGGCTGACGTGGTCGGCGCCCGAGTGGCGGGCGGTGTTGGTCAGCCCCTCCTGCGCGACCCGGTAGACGACCAGTTCGCTCTCCGCGTCCAGGCGGGGCAGTCCGGGGGCGATGTGGTGGCGTACCGCGAGCGCGCGGGTGCCGAACTCGTCGGTGAGCGCGCGCAGGGCGCTGGCCAGGCCGAGTTCCTCCAGGATGCCCGGGCGCAGCCGCCGCGCGATCCGGCGGATCTCCTCCAGGCCCGCCCGGGTGGTCTCCTGCACCTGCCGCAGCTCCTGCTGTACGGGTCCCGGCGCGCGGTCGGCGGCGTGCTTGAGCTGGAGCAGGACCGCGGTCAGGGTCTGGCCGACCTCGTCGTGCAGCTCCTGGGCCAGGCGCTTGCGCTCGTCCTCCTGGGCGGAGAGGACCCGGGCGCTGCTGGCGGCGCGTTCGCTCTCCAGGCGGTCGAGCATCGCGTTGAAGGCGGCGGTGAGCTGGGCCATCTCGCCGGTGCCGGTGACGGTGGGCCGGGCGCCGGGGCGCA
This sequence comes from Streptomyces sp. SCSIO ZS0520, assembly GCF_025643355.1. NCBI lineage: Bacteria > Bacillati > Actinomycetota > Actinomycetes > Kitasatosporales > Streptomycetaceae > Streptomyces > Streptomyces sp. SCSIO ZS0520. Next base: position 3,485,607 of record NZ_CP092644.1, read on the forward strand.
GCAGGTCGGCGGTGGTCATGGCGCGGTTGAGCCGGGCCAGCGGGGCGAGGCCGATGCGCAGCAGCAGCCCGTTGGCGAGCAGCATGGCGACCAGGCCGGCGAGCACCACCAGGGCCTCGCCGAGGAGCACCGGGGTGGAGACGGTCACCGGGCCGAGCAGCAGCAGGGTGGCCGTGATCAGCACGGCGGCGTTCAGCAGGAAGATCCGCCAGAACAGCGACATGGCGTCGTCCTCCGTCCTGGCCGCACCGCCGGGGTCCGCGCCGTCTTCCTGTCTCGTGGAGCCGGGGCCGCCCCCGCCGGGTCGGTGCCGCCCGGTCTCCCATCCTCGCCGCCGTGCCCCGGGACGCAAACGCGGGCCGGGCGGCCAGGACGCACATTGGGGCCCGTTCACCCTGCCCGCCGGAGCCCGGCCCTGTCCATCCGTGCCGGCACCCATCCCCAAGGCCCCGCCGCGGATGGCACCATGCAGAGGTTCTGGCTGGTCAGCGAGGTGCCCCACGGACCGCTCCCAGCGGCCGGGGCCACCCCCGCACAGCTGAACCCCGTACACCCGAGACGAGACGAAGGAGGGACGGGCCGTGCCCGCTCCCCGGATGCGCACCACGCCCCTGCCCGGCATCGGTGTCCAGTACGACCTCACGACGCGCGAGCGCGGTCACCTGTCGGTGATCGCGCACCGGGACGGCACCCGGACGGTGAACGTCTACCGGACCGACGATCCCGACGCCTGCGCCCAGTCGCTCCATCTGACGGCGGCCGAGTCGGGCTCGCTGATCGACGCGCTGACGCCCTCCCACCACAGCCCGAGCGTGCTGCACACCATCGACCTCGGCCTGGTCGCGGAGCGCATCGATGTGTCGGTGCACTCGATGTGGAACGGCCGCGTCCTCGGTGACCTGCGGCTGCGCACCGAGACGGGGGCCTCGGTGGTCGCGGTGATGCGGCGCTCCGGCGCGGTGCCCTCCCCCACCCCCGACTTCCGGCTCGCGGGCGGGGACACCCTGATCATCATCGGCACCCGTGAGGGCGTCGACGCCGCCGCGGCCATCCTCGGACAGGAGTGAGCCGTGCACTCCGCGGTCTTTCTCATCGAATTCGGCGCGATCATCCTGGGGCTCGGCCTGCTCGGCAGGCTCGCGGGCCGGCTCCAGTTCTCCCCGATCCCGCTGTATCTGCTCGCCGGGCTCGCCTTCGGGGAGGGCGGGCTGCTGCCGCTGGGCGCGAGTGAGGAGTTCGTCGCGATCGGCGCCGAGATCGGCGTGATCCTGCTGCTGCTCATGCTGGGCCTGGAGTACACGGCGAGCGATCTGGTCTCCAACCTCAAGACGCAGTACCCGGCCGGGATCGTCGACTTCGCGCTCAACGCGCTGCCCGGCGCCGCCGCGGCCCTGCTGCTCGGCTGGGGCCCGGTGGCCGCCGTGGTCCTCGCCGGGGTCACCTGGATCTCCTCCTCCGGGGTGATCGCGAAGGTGCTCGGCGACCTCGGCCGGGTCGGCAACCGCGAGACCCCGGTGATCCTCAGCATCCTGGTCCTGGAGGACCTGGCGATGGCGGTCTACCTGCCGATCATCACCGCCCTGCTCGCCGGGGTGAGCCTGGCCGCGGGCAGCCTGACCCTGGCGATCGCGCTCGGGGTGGCGGGCGCGGTGCTCTTCGTCGCCCTCCGCTACGGCCGGGTGATCTCCCGCTTCGTCTCCAGCGACGACCCGGAGAAGCTGCTCCTGGTGGTGCTCGGCCTGACCCTGCTGGTCGCGGGCATCGCCCAGCAGCTCCAGGTCTCGGCGGCGGTCGGCGCCTTCCTGGTCGGCATCGCGCTCTCCGGCGAGGCGGCCGAGGGCACGCACACCCTGCTCAGCCCGCTGCGGGACCTGTTCGCCGCGGTGTTCTTCGTCTTCTTCGGGCTGCACACCGATCCGGCGAGCATCCCGCCGGTCATCCTGCCCGCCCTGGTCCTCGCCCTCGCCACCGCCGGGACGAAGATCGCCACCGGCTACTGGGCGGCGAAGCGCGCCGGGGTCGGTCCGCGCGGCCGCTGGCGGGCGGGCGGCACCCTGGTGGCCCGCGGGGAGTTCTCCATCGTCATCGCCGGGCTCGCCGTCTCGGCGGGCATCGAGCCGGACATGGGCCCGATGGCCACCGCGTACGTGCTCCTGCTCGTCGTCATCGGCCCGCTCACCGCCCGCTGGACCGAGCCGCTGGCCACCCGGCTGACGGCGGGCCGCCGCCCCGAGGTCCCCGCGGAGAAGGCGGGCGCGGCCCGCTGAGCCGCACCGGGGCCCGCGGACTCACCAACTCGGCGGCCCCGGCGGCCTCTTGCGCGGCGGATCGAAGAGGTTCGCGGCGATCCCGGCGAGGACCAGGCCGGCGGCGAGCAGCAGGCCCTGCCCGTGCAGCGCGCCCGAGAGCAGCGCGGCGAGGGAGACGGCCAGCGTCAGCCAGGCCGGGCCACGGCCGCGCACCGGTCCGCGCGGGTGCCCGCCGCGGGGGTGCCGGGCTCGGGGCTGCGGGGCGCCGGGGCGGTCCTGCGGTGCCCGGGCGTGCGGGATGCGGGGGCGGTCCGTGGGGGGCTCGTCTTCGTACGGGTGGGGCATGACGCCTCCTTCGGCACGGGCGAGGGCGGGCTCCTGGGCGGTGCGGCCCGGCGGGCTCTCGCGGGCCGGGCGGCCTCCTGGCGGATCGGCGGGCTCCCTTCGGCTCGGCGGGCTCCTTTCCCCGGTGGGCTCCTTTCCTGGTGGGCTCCTTTCCCGGTGGGCTCCTTTCCCGGTGGACTGCCGCCCTCAGGCGAGGGCGAAGTAGCGCAGCCAGACGTAGAGGGCGGCGACCAGGACGCTGACCGCGGTGACGACCAGGCCGTAGCGGCTGAACTGCCAGAACGAGATGTGGTGGCCGCTGCGTTCGGCGATGCCGACGGCGACGACGTTCGCCGAGGAGGCGATGATCGTGGCGTTGCCGCCGAGGTCGGCGCCGAGGGCGAAGGACCACCAGAGCACCTCGGCCTCCTCGCGGCCGCCGGAGGAGGCGACGATCTCGGCGACGATCGGGCTGGTGGAGGCGACGAAGGGGATGTTGTCGATGACCGCCGAGGGGATCACCGAGCCGAAGAGCAGGGCCATCGAGGTGGGCAGCAGCTGACCGTCCGCGACGCTCGCCGCCGAGCGGCCGAGGTCGCCGATGATGCCGGTCTGCACCAGCGCGCCGACCATCACGAAGAGCCCGGCGAAGAAGGCGAGCGTCTCCCAGTCCACGTCCCCGACGACCTCCCGGGTCTTCAGCCGGGACAGGACGAGCAGCGCCAGACCGCCGGTGATCGCCACCACCGAGGGCTCCAGGTGCAGGGTGGTGTGCAGCACGAAGCAGACCATCACCGCGCCGATCACCACCAGGCTGACCACGAGCAGCCGCATGTCCTTGATCTCGTCGCGGGCCCGCAGATGCGTGACCCGGTCGGCGCGTTCGGGGTCGTAGCGGAAGGCGGAGCGGAAGAGCAGGCGGCTCAGGCCGAGCAGCACCAGGATCAGCACCGCCACCACCGGCGTCATGTGCAGCAGGAAGTCGTTGAAGTTCAGTCCCGCCCGCGCCCCGATCATCAGGTTGGGCGGATCCCCGATCAGGGTGGCCGCGCCGCCGATGTTGCAGGCCATCACCTCCGCGATGAGGTACGGCACCACCGGCACCCCGAGCCGTTCGCAGACGGAGATGGTGACCGGGGCGATGAGCAGCACCGTGGTGACGTTGTCCAGCCAGGGCGAGAGCACCGCGGTGGCGAGGATCAGCAGGACCATCAGCCGGTACGGGCGGCCGTGCGAGCGTTTCGCCGCCCAGACCGCGACGAACTCGAAGGCGCCGGTGCGCCGGAGCACCGAGACGATCAGCATCATCCCGAGCAGCAGGACCAGGACGCTCCAGTCGATGCCGGAGTGCCGGGAGAAGAAGGCGTGGTCGGGTTCGGTGGCGCCGATGACCAGCATGACGACGGCGCCGCCGAGGGCGGCGGTGACCCGGTGGACGCGTTCGGTGGCGATCAGGACGTACACGGCGGCGAACACCGCCACCGCCAGCATGGCGGTGACACTCACGTCGTCCCCTCTCGTCGGCTCCTCGGCGTCGGGCGGCGGCGTCGGTCTCCTCACTCCCCGCGACAGCCCTGGCGCCGAAGGCGGTCGGCGCCGCCCCGGACGGAGCGGGCCGCCGCGGCGGAGGCGGGCACGGCCGCATGGCCGCGCGGCGGGCGGGGGTCCGCGGGCGGCGGACCGGTCGAGCGCTCTGCGGCGGTGCGGCGGTCGGCTGTGCGACAGGTCGGCCGGTTGGCAGGTCGGCCGAGGCGGAGCGAAGGGAACGGGTGGACCGGGCAGTTGCTGCGCGGGAGACCGGGGCGCAGGAGGCCCATGGAGGCCGGTCGCGCCGGACGGTTTCCGCTCCCGGTGGACGCGCACCTCAGGCGGTGCGCCCGGGGCGGGTGGGCCCCGCGGGGAAGCGCGCCGCGCCACGGGTCCCGAGGCGCGGCGGAGAGTCCTCCACCGGAACACCACTCTCCCCCATGTCCGGTTTCTCCCGCATCGGGCCCAGCACCCATTTCCACCGGGACCGCCGGATCACGGGAGCGGGAGCGAGGGCGGGGGCGGGACCGGAAGCGGGACCGGGACCGGAAGCGGCCGGAGCCCGCCCCGGCCGCCGTTCACAGCTCGGTCGCGGGCCAGTCCAGGAGGCGGGCCCCGATCACCGCGGTCTGGAGCATGTAGCGCTGGGCCGGGTCGGCGGGGCTGGCTCCGGTGAGGCGGTGGATGCGTTCGAGGCGGTACGTCAGGGCGCGCACGCTCAGCGAGAGGCGGCGGGCGGCCTCGGCGCTGACGCAGCCGGAGTCGAAGTAGACGGTGAGGGTGTCCAGATGGGGCCGGGCGCCGCCGCGGGCCGAGGTGAGCGGGCCGAGGACGTTGCGCACCAGGTCGGCCATGGCCTGCCGGTCGCGGGCGAGGACCGGGTAGACGAGCAGGTCGGCGGCGCGCAGCACGGGGTCGTCGAGTTCGAGGCGCTGGGCGAGTTCGAGGACGCTCAGCGCCTCCTCGTAGGAGTGCATGACGCCTCCCGCGCCGGACTGGGGGCGGCCGAGGGCGACCTGGCAGCCGTCGGTGGCGGCGTAGGCCTGCTTGGCGAAGTGGCTGAGGATCTCCTCCTGGTCGCCGGGGGCGACGCAGAGCAGCCGCCCCTCCTTGGTGGTGAGCAGCACGGACCGGCCGCCGAAGCGCCCGAGGAGCGCCTGCTCCACCTGGCGGGCGACCGAGTCCCCCTCGTCGTAGAACTCCGGTCCCTGGGCGACGGCGACGGCGTGCGCCTGGGCGAGGCGCAGGCCGAAGCGTTCGGCGCGGGCGGCGAGCCGGCCGAGGTCGCTGCGGCCGTGCAGCAGATCGTCGATGAACTCGCGGCGCACCGCCTCCTCGCGCCGCACCGCGAGCCGCTGGGCCCGCTCGTACCCCTCGGCGAAGGCGTCCACCGCCTGCTGGAGGGCGGCGAGGACGCTGTCCGCGGAGCCGGGGACGCCGGGCCAGTCGGTGCGGGCCGCGGCGAGGTGGCTGGAGACCATGGCGCGCAGCCCGAGCCCGGAGGCGGCGGCGAGTTCGCCGAGGGCGCGGCGCTCGTCCAGCTCCTCGCGGCGCGGGCGGCGGCCGGTGGCGGCGACCTCGGCGAGCAGCCGGGTGTAGCCGTCCAGCCAGTCGGCGGGCAGTTCCGCCCCCATCACGTCCGCCCCCTCGCTGTCACGCCCAACTCCCCAATCTTGACGGGCCGTTAACGCGCCTCTTGACGCCTCCCCTACGGTGACCCGGCATCCGGAGAGTAGTGAAGTCTGCCGGGTTCCGGCAATGCGGGGACCCTGCGGAGCCGGGCACAATGACGCCAGGGGAACACACGGGGGTGGCTCCGGTTCCGGACACCGGCAAGGTGTCCGTACCGGGGCCCGGAGATGCCTCCTGCCCTCCTGACCGGAGGCGCGGGAGAGGACCGGGGGCTGGGATGCGGACGTTCGTCGAGACCGCCGCGGGCTTTCCGACCATCCTGTTCACCGCCGCCCTGGTGGTGGTGCTCGTCTTCTGGGTCCTGGTGGCCGTCGGCGTCGGCGAGGCCGAGAGCTTCGACGCGGACGCCGACTTCGGGGCCTGGGGCCTCGGCGGGGTGCCGGTCAGCATCGCCTTCTCGCTGCTGACCGCGCTGGCCTGGTTCCTGAGCCTGGCCTCCTCGCTGCTGATCGCGGACGCGGTACCGGCAGATGCGGGCACCGTACGGCTGCTCGGCGAACTCCTCGCCTCCGTACTGGCACTGCTCCTCGCCTGGCGGCTGACGAGGCTGCTCGTACGCCCCTTCGCCCGGCTCTTCCCCGACGAACCCGGGCCGTCCCGGCAGGACTTCCTCGGCCGGACCTGCACCATCCGCACCGGCCGGGTGGACGGCGCCTTCGGCCAGGCGGAGGTCGCCGCCGCGGACGGCTCCACCGCTCTCGTCCAGGTCCGGCAGACGGGCACCGACCCGCTGCGCCTGGGCAGCACCGGGCTGTTGTACGCCTACGACTCCACCGGGGAGTTCTTCTGGGTCGCCTCCTTCGAGGAGGCGCTCGACCCCCGGGACTGAGCGGCGCCGGCCGCCGGCACCGCACTCCCTCAGGTCCGCGAGGGCGCACGGCACGGGCTCCCACGGGGGGTGTCCGGGGCCGGGCCCGCCGCGCGGCCGCCCATGTCCACCTCCGCTTCAAGACCAAGGACCCGCCATGGATGCGCTCACCCTGGGCATCGGCGTACTCGCCGCCGTCGTCCTGCTCCTCGTCCTCGCCGTCTTCCTCGTCGTCAGCAGACTGTTCCGCAAGGTGGAGCAGGGCAAGGCGCTGATCGTCTCCAAGATGCGCAAGGTCGATGTGACCTTCACCGGGCAGGTCGTGCTGCCGGTGCTGCACAAGGCCGAGGTGATGGACATCTCGGTGAAGACCATCGACATCACCCGCAGCGGCCGGGACGGGCTGATCTGCCGCGACAACATCCGCGCCGACATCCGCATCTCCTTCTTCGTCCGGGTCAACAAGACCGTGGAGGACGTGGTGAAGGTGGCGCAGGCCATCGGCACCGCGCGGGCCAGCGACAAGGCCATCCTGCAGGAGCTGTTCAACGCCAAGTTCTCCGAGGCGCTGAAGACGGTCGGCAAGCAGATGGACTTCTCCGACCTCTACACCAAGCGCGACGAGCTGCGCGACCGCATCATCCAGGTCATCGGCACCGACCTCAACGGCTACAGCCTGGAGGACGCGGCGATCGACTACCTGGAGCAGACCCCGCTCGCCCAGCTGGACCCCTCCAACGTCCTGGACGCGCAGGGCATCCGCAAGATCACCGAGCTGACCGCGGTCGAGCACGTGCGCACCAACGAGTACCAGCGCAACGAGGAGAAGGAGATCACCCGGCAGAACGTCGACGCCCGGGAGGCCATCCTCGAACTCGAACGCCGCCAGGCCGACGCCGAGATCAAGCAGAAGCGCGAGATCGACACCGTACGTGCCCGCGAGGAGGCCGAGACCGCCCGCGTCGTCGAGGAGGAGCGGCTGCGCGCGCAGACCGCCTTCCTGCACACCGAGGAGCAGCTCGGCGTGCAGCGCGAGAACCAGGCCCGCGAGGTGGCCGTCGCCGCGAAGAACCGCGAGCGGGTCATCGCGGTGGAGAACGAGCGGATCGAGAAGGACCGCGTCCTGGAGGTCATCGCCCGCGACCGGGAGACCGAACTGACCCGGATCTCCGCCGAGAAGGAGGTCGAGGCCCAGAAGCGGGAGATCGCCGAGGTCGTACGGGAGCGGGTGGCCGTGGACCGCACGGTCGCCGAGCAGGAGGAGTCCATCAAGAAGCTGCGGGCCGTGGAGGAGGCCGAGCGGCAGCGGCAGGCGGTCGTCATCGCCGCCGAGGCCGAGGCGCAGGAGCGGCTGGTCAAGGACATCAAGGCGGCGGAGGCGGCCGAGCAGGCGGCCGCCCACCGCGCCGCCGAGGAACTCACCCTGGCCGAGGCCCGGTTGAAGTCCTCCGACCTCGACGCGCGGGCGAAGCTGCGGCTCGCCGAGGGCGTCCAGGCCGAGGCCGCGGCCGAGGGCCTCGCGCGGGTGCAGGTGCGCGAGAAGGAGGCGGACGCCATCGCGAAGACCGGCGAGGCCGAGGCCCGCGCCACCGAGGCGCGGCTGCGCGCGGAGGCCGAGGGGGCGCGCAGCCGGGCGCTCGCCGAGGCCGAGGGCGTCAGCAGCAGGCTCAAGGCGGAGGCGGCCGGACTCACCGAGAAGGCTGCGGCGATGGCCGCCCTCGACGAGGCCTCCCGCGGGCACGAGGAGTACCGGCTGCGCCTGGAGGCCGACAAGGAGGTCCGGCTCGCCGGTCTCGATGTGCAGCGGCAGGTCGCCGAGGCGCAGGCCGCGGTCCTCTCGACCGGCCTGGAGAACGCCGACATCAGCATCGTCGGCGGCGAGTCGGTCTTCTTCGACCGCCTGGTCGGCTCGGTCTCGCTGGGCAAGGGCGTGGACGCCTTCCTCGACAGCTCCCGGACCGCGCAGACCCTCGCGGGCCCCTGGCTGGACGGCACCGCCAGCTTCACCGAGGACCTCGGCCGCGTCCTCAGCGGTATCTCCACCGCCGATGTGCAGAACATGACGGTCTCCGCGCTCCTGCTGAAGCTGATGAAGTCCGGCGGCGCCGACTCCGGACGGCTGGACCAACTCCTCAAGCGTGCGGGCGAGTTGGGCCTGGCGGACATGCCGCTCGGCGAAGTCGGCGGCGCGGTGCGGAGCTGACTCCCCTGCCCGGGCCGCCGCGGGGGCGGCCCGGGCTCCCCGAGACGAAGGAAGGCTGGCCAGGATGGCACGGGGCACGGAACCCGCCGCGGACACCGGCAGGCAGGCGGACACCGGTACGCGATCCGGTACGGGTACGGAAGCGGGCGCGGGTACGGGTGCGGGCGCCGGTACGGGCGCGGGTACGGGTACGGGTACGGCGGCGCCTCCCGCACCGGACGCGGGCGCGGCCTCCGGAGAGGACACCGGCGCCTACGAGGTGCTGCGCGCCCGCCTCGACGCGGAGGCCGCCGAACTCGCGCGCCGCGCCGAGGAGTTGAACGAGCGCCGGACCGCCGAGTTCGGCGAGACCCGGCTCGCCCTCACCGGTACCGGCGACCTGCGCACCCCGGAGAACTGCGCCCCCGCCGACCTGGTGGCGGTCGGCGAGGCCCTGCTGCTCGGCCACCACGGCGCCCGGCGCGGCGGCGGCGACGCGGTCCCCGGCGACGTCTTCGCCCTCTACGACCGGCAGTTGGCGCCGCTGCCCGCCTCGGCGGTGCCCGGACTCCTCGACGACCCCGCCTTCGTACGGGAGTTCGCGGCCCTGCACCGCTACTTCCGGGGCACCCGGCTGCTGCGCCTGGTGCGCACCGAGGGCAGGCTGCTCGCGGTCTTCCGCACCGGCGAGGCGGCGGGCGACGTCCGGGTGCTGCGCTGGTCGCTCACCGCCACGGGCGAGGTCTCCTTCCTGGACGCCCAGGGCGAGCGCGACCAACTCCCCACCGAGCCCTACGACTTCACCTGGCAGGTGCCGGGCCGCGAGCACCATGTGCCGGGCCGCCACCCGCATGTCCGCGTCGAGGACCTGGTCTGGGTCGGCACCACCGGCGGCCTGCTCACCGTCAAGACCCGCGACGACACCACCGACCAGCGGGCCGAGTACAGCGAACCGGTCGAGGAGCCGCTCCAGTCGCTCGCCGACGCCGAGATCGCCTACGCCCGCGTCGGCGTCCTGCTGCTCCTCAAGGTGCGCCCCTACAAGGAGCGCGCCGACCGCCACCTGGTCTTCCACACCCTCACCGGCGAGGTGCTGCGGCTCGACGGCATCGGCCAGTCCTGCCGCCGCCTGCCCGAGGACCAGGGCATCGTCTTCCCCGGCGGATATGTGCTGGCCACCGGCGCCCACAAGGTCTTCGGCACCGGCACCGGCGACCTCCGCTTCGTCCGCCTGGTGCGCTCCCCCTACGGCGAGGACGTGCTCTACGTCTTCCGCGACGAGGAGCGCGGCCGCGAACTCCTGCTCCCCTACAACCTCATCCGCAAGCAGCTCGCCACCCCGCTGGAGTGCCACGGCCACGCCCTCTTCGACGACGGCACCCTGGTCACCTCGCGGGCCGCGGGCGAGGAGGGCGCCCGCGTCCACCCGGTGCAGCTGTGGCGCACGCCCTTCGTCGCGGACACCTTCGCCGCCGCCCGGCCCCCGGGCTCCGGGCCGCTCGCCCGGATCGGCAACGCCGACCTGGTGTCCGGCATCGCCGACTGCCTCTCGCTGACCCGCGCCGTCGCCGAGTCCTCGGGCACGGCCTCCGGCTACGAGGCGCTGGCCGCCGCCTGCACCGCCGCCGCGGACCGCCACCACTGGCTGGCCGAGCCCGAACTCGGCGCGCTCGCCGAGCCCTTGGAGCGGCTGCGGGCCACCGCCGGGCAGGTGCTCGCCGAGTTCGCGACCGTACGGGAGCTGACCCGGGAGGCCGCCGAGGCGCTCGCGGAGACCGAGCGGGAGATCACCGCGGTGGTGCGGCGGCTGCGCGGCGAGAGCCCGCGGGAGGCCACCGCCTGGGTCGACGGGCTGACCGCGCTGCGCCGCGCCCGCGGCCGCCTGCTGACGCTGAAGGACCTGCGCTACGCCGACCGCGCGCGCATCGCCGAACTCGACGCCCGCACCGAGGAGGACCTCGCCGGATTCGGCCGCCGCGCCACCGCCTCCCTCGCCCGCGCCGACGCCTTCGCCTCCGCGCACGCCGAACTCGCCGCCCTGGACGGGGAGATCGCGGCCGCGGCCACCGTCGCCGCCACCGAGCCGCTCGCCGCCCGCCTCGACGAACTCACCGCCGGGCTGCAGACGGTCACCGAGGTCCTCGCCTCCCTGGGCACCTCCGACGCCACCGTGCGCACCGCCGTCCTGGAGCGCCTCGCCGAGGTCTCCGCGGGGGTCAACCGCGGCCGGGCCGCCCTCGACGCCCGCCGCCGCGCCCTCGGCGATACCGAGCAACGGGCGGAGTTCGCCGCCGAGTTCGCCCTGCTCGGGCAGTCGGCGACGGCCGCGCTCGCCACCGCGCACACCCCCGAGGAGTGCGAGCAGCAGCTCGCCGGGATGCTCCTGCACGTGGAGAACCTGGAGTCCCGCTTCGCCTCCTCCGCGGACTTCCTCACCGAACTCGACGCCCAACGCACCGAGATCCACGAGGCCTTCTCGGCGCGCAAGCAGAGCCTCGCCGACGCCCGCGCCCGGCACGCCGCCCGGCTCGCCCAGAGCGCGGCCCGGGTCCTGGAGACCGTGGGCCGCCGCGCCTCGGCGCTCGGGAGCCCCGAGGAGGTGGCCACCTGGTTCGTCTCCGACCCGATGGCCGCCAAGGTCCGCCGCACCGCCGCCGAACTGCGCGAGCTGGGCGAGCAGGCCCGCGCCCAGGAACTCGACGGGCAGCTGGAGTCCGCCCGCCGGGCCGCCCTGCGCGCGGTCCGCGACCGCGGCGAGCTGGGCAGCGCGGGCGGCGCCCGAGTCCGCCTGGGCAGGCACCTGTTCGCGGTCAACTCGCAGCCGCTCGACCTGACCCTGGTGCCGCGGGAGGAGGGCCTCGTGCTCAGCCTCACCGGCACCGACTGGACCGCCCCCGTCACCGACCCGGACTTCCTCGCCACCCGGCACCTGTGGGACCGCCCGCTGCCCTCCGAGTCGCCCGCCGTCTACCGCGCCGAATACCTCGCGGTACGCCTCTTCGAGACCCACGGCCCCGCCGCGCTGGCCGCCGCCGACCTGCCCGGGCTCGCCCGCACCGCCGCCGAGGAGGCCTACGACGAGGGCTATGCGCGCGGGGTCCACGACCACGACGCGGCCCTGATCCTCGCCGCCCTGCTGCGGCTGCACGAGCAGGCGGGGGTGCTGCGCCACGAGCCCGCCGCCCGGGCCCGCGCCCAGCTCCACTGGGCGCACCGGACCACACCCGCCGAACGCGCGGACCTCACCCGCCGCGCCCGCTCGCTGGCCCGCGCCCGGGAGGCCTTCGGCCCCGGCCCGGCCCTCGACGACTTCCGCGGCGAACTCGCCGCGGCGATCCGCGCGGGGGAGGACGAGGAGGCGGCCCCGGGCGGCGAGGCGGGCGACGGCGCCGCGCGGGCCGCCGCGTACCTCTTCGAGGAGCTGACCGGCGGACCGGAGGGCTTCGTGCTCAGCGCCCGGGCCCGCACCCTCCTGGAGAAGTTCCGGCGCGGCCTCGGCACCGCGGCCTACGAGGAGGACCTGGCCGCACTCGACAAATTGACGGACCGTCACCAGCTGGTCGAGGCCTGGCTCTCCGCCTGGGCGCACAGCAGCGGCGAGGAGCTCACCCCCGGCGACCTCGCCGAGGCGGTGGCCGCCGAACTCTGCCCGGAGCTGGTACGGCACCCCGGCGACGCCCCGCTCACCGAGACGGTGACCGGGCTGCGCGGCGCCCATCCCCGCGTCGACGAGGGCGCCTTGCGGCTGCGTCTCGACGAACTCCTGGCCCGGGTGGGCGAGTTCACCGCCCGCGAGGTCCCCGAGTACCGGGCCTACCAGCGCCGCCGCACCCAACTCGTCGCCGGGGAACGGGAGAAGCTCCGCCTCGGCGAGTTCCGCCCGCGGGTGCTCTCCACCTTCGTCCGCGGCCGCCTGGTCGACGAGGTCTATCTCCCGCTGATCGGCGACAGCCTCGCCAAGCAGCTCGGCACGGTGGACGGCACCGGCGGCGCGGGCACCGGCGGCCTGCTGATGCTGGTCTCCCCGCCCGGCTACGGCAAGACCACCTTGCTGGAGTACGTCGCCGAACGCCTCGGCCTGGTCCTGGTGCGCATCAGCGGCCCCGCCCTCGGCGACGCGGTCACCTCCCTCGACCCGGCCGAGGCACCGGGCGCCGCGGCCCGCCAGGAGGTCGAGAAGATCAACTTCGCCCTGGCGGCGGGCAGCAACACCCTCCTGTACCTGGACGACATCCAGCACACCTCCCCGCGCTTCCTGGAGAAGTTCATCCCGCTGTGCGACGCCACCCGCCGTATCGAGGGCGTACGGGACGGCCGACCGCGCACCTACGACCTGCGCGGCAAGCGGTTCGCGGTCTGCATGGCCGGCAATCCGTACACCGCCTCGGGGGCGCGCTTCCAGGTCCCCGACATGCTCGCCAACCGCGCCGACGTCTGGAACCTCGGCGAGGTCCTCACCGGCAAGGAGGAGGTCTTCGCCCGCAGCTTCGTGGAGAACGCCCTCACCGCCCACCCGGTCCTCGCCCCGCTCGCCGAACGCGAGCGCACGGAGCTGGACCGGCTGCTGCGGCTGGCCTCGGGGAGCGCCGGTGGCCCCGGCGGGAGCGCGGGCGGCGGCCTCCCGGCGGATCCCGCCGCGGTGGACGCCCTCGCGGACGGGGCGGCGCTCTCGCTGCCGCCCGCCGAGGTGGAGCAGATCCTCGCCGTGCTGCGGCTGCTGCTGCGCGCCCGGGAGACGGTCCTCGCGGTCAACGGGGCCTATCTCTCCTCGGCCGTGCAGAGCGACGGGACCCGCAGCCTGCCGCCCTTCCAACTCCAGGGCTCGTACCGGAACATGAACAAGATCGCCCAGCGCATCCAGCCGGTGATGAACACCCGCGAACTCGACGCCCTCGTCGCCGACCACTACGCCGCCGAGGCCCAGACCCTCACCACCGGCGCCGAGGCCAACCTCCTGCGCCTGGCCGCCCTGCGCGGCACCCTCAGCCCCGAACAGGCCGCCCGCTGGGAGGAGTTGTGCACCGCCTGGCGGGCGCGCGGCCAAGGCGGGGACGGTGAACCGCTGGCCCGCGCGGTCGCCGCCCTGGACCAACTCGCCGACCGCCTCGCCGCCATCGAGTCGGTGCTGGGGCGGGCGATGGCGGGCGGAGGCTCAAGAAGGCGGGACACGGGGGCAGTTGACGGGTCCTGAGGCCGTACCGGATGCGAGCCTCAACCGGGCGGCGGGGCCGGGGACCACACGCCCATCCCCTGCTCGGCGCCCCACTCCTCGAACCGCCGGACCTCGGGGGAGCTGGACAGCGCGACGAACGCCGCACGGTCCCGGGCCTCGGGTGCCCGGAGCACCAGCCGCCCGGCCCTGATCACCGGTGCCTCCCTCACCCGGCCGGCACCGCCTCCCCGGCCCGCACCGGACCCGTCGACTGCCGGACCACCAGGGACAGCGGCAGCAGTACGGACTCGGCCGTCTCGTCCGCCGGGACGGGTGCGCGCAGGCGGGAGAGCAGGAGGCGGGCCGCCTGGGCGCCGCAGTCGTACTGGGGGACCCGGACCGTGGTCAGGGACGGGGTGAGCCGGTCCACGAAGGGCATGTCGTTGAAGCCGACGACGCTGAGGTCCTCGGGGCAGCGCAGTCCCCGGGCGGCCAGGGTCTCGAAGCAGCCGAGGGCCAGCAGGTCGTTGGCGGCCAGCAGGGCGGTGAACCCCGTTGCGGAGTCGAGGAGTTCGCCGGTGCAGCGGGCGCCCTCCTCGGTGCGGTAGGAGGTCGCGAGGGCGACCGGGCAGTGCGCCGCGTCGAGGCCGAGCGCCGCGGTCTCCCGGCGGAAGGCGTCGAGCCGGGCGGCTCCGGTGGGCGTGCCGGCGGGCCCCGCGAGGTGGGCGATGCGCCGGTGGCCGAGCGCGTGCAGATGGGCCACCGCCTGCCGGATGCCGTCCGTGTCGTCGCCCGCGACACCGGGGACGCACAGCACCGGCTCGACGCGGTTGACCAGGACCACCGGCACCCCGGCCGCGACCAGGGCGAGCACGACGGGGTCCGCACGCCGCGCCGAGGCCAGGATCAGCCCGTCGACCTGGCGGGCCCGCAGGCTCGCGACCTGGCGGCGCTCCCGCTCCGGGTCGTCGTCGGTGTTGGCGATCAGGACGTTGAAACCGGCCTCGGCCGCGACGTCCTCGATGCCCCGGATGATCGGCGGGAACAGCGGGTTGGCGATATCGGGGACCAGGGCGCCCAGCGACTGCGTACGGCTCGTCTTCAGGCTGCGGGCAAGGGAGTTGGGCACATAGCCGAGCTGTTCGGCGGCGTGCCGCACCCGGCGCGCGGTCGCCTCGTTCACCAGGTGCTCCATGTCCGGGTTCATGGCCCGCGAGGCCGTACCCGGGTGCACTCCGGCCATCCGGGCGATGTCGCGCAGGGTCGCGCCCACAACTGTTCTCCTTGCCGTCGAGGGTCCAGGACGTCAGGACCTCGGGGCACCCCCTGCCGCAACGTTTCGTCACCGCACGGCGACTCTCGGTCCCGTCCATATGCCGGACCAGCATGGCCGTTGCGGCGGTACCCGCGGCGGCTGAGCGCCGGGCCTGGCCGGGAGCTTTCGCGTGCTGGCTCGAATACCGCGCTTGTACTCCGGTTTCCGCCGGTTTCCGCTGCGCGGGGTGGGCGGCGCCCGCGGGTCACCGCGTCCGGGAGGGACCTGATGCGCCGGGTCCGCCTCTTCCACCCCCGCCCATAATGTCCCCATGACCAGCCAGGCCCCACCCTCATGACCAGCCAGGACCTGCCCTCCCCGGAGGAGCGGTCCCCGGACGAGCGGTCCCGGGACGAGCGGTCCCCGGAGTCCTCCTCCCGGGACCGGCGATCCGGGGATCCGCGATCCCAGGACCCCGCACCCCAGGACCCGCTGTCCCAGGACTCGCGATCCCAGTCCCGGCAGTCCCCGGACTCACCGTCCCGGGACCCGCGATCCCAGGATCGGCAACCCCAGGACCCGCTGTCCCCCGACTCACCACCCCAGGACCCGGCATCCCAGGACTCACCGCGCCGGGCCCCGGAGCCTCCCACCCCGCACTCCCCCGCTCCCAACACCCCGCTGGCCACCGGCATCCCCCTGGGCCTGGCCTGCGGAGTGGCCTTCGGGCTGACGCTCGGGCGGCTCGTCTTCGACGACACGATGCTCGGCCTCGGCCTCGGCATGGTGATCGGCCTGCTCTTCGGCGTCGCCTACGGCCAGACCCGGCAGAACACCCGGGACGCCGAGCGTCTCCGGAACGCCGGGAACACCGGGAACGCCCAGGAGACCGCCGCCCCGCACGAGCGGCCCGGCGAGGACGACTCCCACCCCGGCGCGGAACCCCCTCCCGGCCGACCCCACTGAGCCCTCCCGGCCGACCCCACCGAGCCTTCCCGGCCGACCCCACCGAGCCGCCCGGACCGCGAGACCGAGCCCACCCGGTCAGGTTCGGCCGACCCCGCTCCGGCGCGCCGCTCCCCCGCCGCCGCCCGGGCCGGAGGGACGATGGCAGGCCCTGCCCCGTTCGCGGGGCGCCCCTGCCCAGGAGCCCGAGTGACCACCGAGATCTGCCTGTTCACCGCGGACCTGCGGCTGCACGACAACCCGGTCCTGTACGCGGCCGTGCGCGGCGCCGACTCCGTCGTCCCCCTCTTCGTCTACGACCGCGGGGTGCGCGACGCCGGTTTCGCCGCCCCGAACCGGCGGGCCTTCCTCGCGGACTGCCTGGCCGACCTGGACGCCGGGCTGCGCGCCCGCGGCGGGCGCCTGGTGGTGCGCGAGGGCGAGGTGGTGCGCGAGGTGTGCGCCCTGGCCCGGCGCACCGGCGCGCGCGCCGTGCACGTGGCGGCGGGCAGCAGCGGCTACGCCCAGCGCCGCGAGGAGCGGCTGCGTAAAGCCCTGGAGGAGCAGGACCGGCGGCTGCACGTCCACGAGGCGGTGACCACCGTGCTGCCGCCGGGCGAGGTCCTCCCCCAGGGCAAGGACCACTTCGCCGTCTTCACCCCGTACTTCCGGCGCTGGACGGCGACCGCGCCGCGCGAGACCGTGCCGCTGCCGCGCTCCGTGCACGTACCGGACAGCGCCGTCTCGCACCGCCTCGAAGACCGCGCGGACGTCTCCGGCACCTCCCCCGGCCTCGCCAGGGGCGGCGAGAAGGAGGCGCGGCGCAGGCTCACCCGCTGGCTCGGCGAACCGCTCGACGGCTACGCCGAGCACGCCGACGAACTGGACGGCGCCCCCACCTCCCGCCTCTCCCCGCACCTGCACTTCGGCACCCTCTCGCCGATCGAAGTGGCCGCGCGCGCACGGGAGTCGGGCTCGCCGGGCGCGGAGCCCTTCGTACGGCAGGTGGCCTGGCGGGACTTCAACCACCAGGTGCTCGCCGCCCGGCCGGCCGCCGCGCACGAGGACTACCGCCCGCGGCAGGACCGGTGGCGCCGCGCGGCGGAGGAGGCCGAGGCCTGGCGGGCGGGCCGTACCGGCTTCCCGGTGGTCGACGCGGCGATGCGGCAGCTGCGGCACGAGGGCTGGATGCCGGGCCGCGCCCGCCTGCTGGTCGCGAGCTTCTTCAGCAAGACGCTCTACCTCGACTGGCGCGTCGGCGCCCGGCACTTCCTGGACCTCCTGGTGGACGGCGATGTGGCCAACAACCAGCTCAACTGGCAGTGGGCGGCCGGCACCGGCACCGACACCCGCCCGGGCCGCGTCCTCAACCCGCTGACCCAGTCCCAGCGCTTCGACCCGGACGGCTCCTACGTACGGCGCTGGGTGCCCGAACTCGGGGAGCTGCGGCGGCCCGCGGTGCACGAACCCTGGCGGCTGAGCGGCGCCGAGCGCTCCCGCCTGGACTACCCGGAGCCGCTGGTCGACCTCTCCGAGGGGCTGGCCCGCTTCCGCCGCGCCCGCGGCCTGGACTGAGGCACGGCGCGGCAGGATCGCCCGGGGCCCCTCCCCGCCATTCGCGTTACTTGTCGTGTCGTCGCCCGAATAGGCCGTGACCGAGCGTGAGGGGCCGCGTTGTAGGGGGAGTACGCCCGCGCAGTGCGGCGTAAACATCGAAGGTCAAAGGAGTACGTGATGTCTCGCATCGCGAAGACGGCCGCGGTCGCGCTCGGCACGGGCGCGGTCATGCTCTCGGGCGCTGGTCTGGCGATGGCCGACGCGGGCGCCGAGGGCGTGGCCAAGCACTCCCCGGGTGTCCTCTCGGGCAACGTCGTCCAGATCCCGGTGAACATCCCGGTCAACGTCTGCGGCAACACCATCAACGTCGTCGGCGCCCTGAACCCGGCCGTCGGCAACACCTGCGCCAACCTCGGCCACGAGAAGAAGCACGGCTACGGCGACTGACCAGCCCCCGCCCGCTTCACCGGCAGCACCGAAGCCCCCGTACCGCACGCACGAACGCGCGGTACGGGGGCTTCGCCGTGCCCGGCCCCGCTCCGGGCGGACAGCGGGGCCGGGGCCGGGGGCGCTACGCGTACCGGTAGACCCGGTCGTGGCGTTCCATGTCCGCCGGGGTGACGTCCCAGGGCGGCATCTTCTGGTGGGCGGTCAGGACCCGGCCCTCCTGGAGGTCGGCGGGGCCGAGCGGCTGGGCGGGCAGATAGCGGCCGCCGGGGTGGGCCTGCTGCCAGCGCGACCAGAGCAGGTCGATGAAGCTGTGGTGCAGCCAGAACACCGGGTCGTTGACGGAGGCGCCGCCGAGCATGTGCCCGCCGACCCAGCGGTGCACCCGGTTGTGGTTGCGCAGCGCGCTGCTGCCGAAACCTTCCGTCCAGCCCTCCAGCTTGTTGCGGAAGCCGCCGGGCGAGGTGGAGTCCCAGGGCTCGACGTCGTACGTGCCGTCGCGCAGGGCGGCGTCGACATCGCGGGCGGTGGGCAGGGCGACCGGGTCGCGCGGGTGCCCGAACTCGCGGGTGAGGAACTCCCCGTCGGTCACGCTGTGCCGGATCCGCCAGCCGTTGCGGTAGGCGAAGGGGCCGGTGGTGACCTGCCGGTCGCCGCTGCGGCCGTTGCCGCCGAGCAGTTCCTCCGTCCACAGCGGGGAGCGGGCGGTGCGGTCGGCGGTCCAGTCCCAGTAGGGCACGCTCACCGCGGGGTCCGCGCGCCGCAGGGCCTCCTCGAAGTCGAGCAGGAAGCGCCGGTGCCAGGGGAAGAAGGTCGGCGTCATATGGGCGAGGCGCAGTCCCTCGTCCCCGTCGGCGTTGTACTGGGCGATGTGCCGGGCGACGAACTCGTCGTACTGTCCACTGCGTTTGACCTTGAGCACCGCGGCGACGAAGCGCCGCTTCTCGGCGCGGCTGAGGTGCCGCTGGTTCTTGCGGACGTAGACCATGGGGGTCCCTTCGGGCGGCGGGCAGGGCTGGGCGTAACGGGCGGGAGAGCCGGACGGGCGTGTGCGCCGGGGCGTACGCGCGGGCACGCGCATGTTTCGCGCGCGGGCGCCCGGAGGTGTGCGTGCCGGGGCGCGCGGGTCCGGTGGTTCAGGCGAGGGCGGTGGTGCCCAGCTCCAGGACGGCGGCGCGGGCGGCTGCGCGGGGCGAGGGGTACGACTCGTAGTGGTCGAGCATGCTGAGCCAGGTGCCGTCGACGCGGCGCATCAGGTGCAGGGGGCGGCCGTCGACGGTGACGGCGGCCCGGCCGCCGGGCAGCGCGGTGGCCCGCAGCCGGCGCCCTCGGAAGGTCTCCTCGAACAGGAGCTCGCCGCCCGCCTGCGGGGCTCCGTGCTGGACGGCGACGGGTCGGGCCGGGCCGCCGCCGGGTGCCTGGACCGTGCTGTCCCCGGCGCTCTCCCCCCGGGTCAGGACGAGCGGGGACAGCGCCCCGGCGACGCCGACGGCGGGCCCGGCCAGGAAGAGGGAGCGCAGGGCGGCCCGCCGGGTGGGCAGCCGGACCGGCGGCTGCTCCGCCTCGGCGCCCGTTGTCGCGGGCCGCCGGCCGCCGGGTCTTCTGCCCTTGCTGGCAAGGGAGTTGAGGGTGGTTGCCGTGCCGTCGCCGGGGCCGCGGGCGGGCGGCGTACCGCTGTCGCGGGAGGCGGTGGGCGGCTGCGCGGTCTGCGAATCGGTGCGGTCTGCTCCGGATCCTCGGCTCATCTGGCTGGTCCTCGTCTCGCTCGGCGGGCGGGCGGTCAGGCGCGGGGCCTGTCCGTGCTCCGGCGAGCGGGTGGGATCAGCCGGTCCAGAAGTCCCACCAGCGGGTCAGGACGAGCATCCCGATCACGCCGATGTGCAGCACCGGAGCCACCCACGTGAACTCGCCGAAGAAGCTCCTCAGCCACCCCGGCGCGGGCAGCAGCCCGGCGCGCACGGTGAAAGAAGTCACGTACCAAAACATGATGATCGTGGCAATCCAGGCGAGAGAGCACCACAGACACAGGGCGTTGATCCGGTAGAGCGACTGGAACTGCAGCCAGGTGCAGAATCCGACCCCGAAGAGGGTGCCCGCGTTCAGGCCGAGCCAGTACCAGCGGGGGAAGGTGCAGCGGCCGAGCAGGGCGGCGCCGATGCCCATGACGATGCCGTAGGCGACCAGGCCGAGCATCGGGTTGGGGAAGCCGAAGGCGGCGGCCTGCTCGCTCTTCATGATGTTGCCGCAGGACACCACGGGGTTGAGGCTGCACCCCGGGGTGAAGTCCGGGTCTTCGAGCAGCTTGAACTTGTCGAGGGTGATCACCCAGGCGGCGAGCAGTCCGGCGGCCCCGGTGAGCAGCAGCATCAGCCCGAAGCCGGGTCCGGCGCCCGCGGTCACCCGCGCCGCGTCGGGCAGCGGCCCGTCCTGCCGCGCCCGTTCCCCGGCATGCCGCGCGCCGTGCGGGCCGACCCTGGTGTCCATACCTGCGCCGCCTCTTCCCTGCATCTCGGTCCTGCTGCTCTGTCGTACTGATCTGTCGTACTGATCTGTCGTACTGATCTGTGCGGCTGATCTGTCCGGCTGCTCTGCCGTGCCGGTCCGCCGTGCCGATCAGCTGCGCTGTCGTCGCGCCGGTTCGTCGCGCCGGTGCGTCGCGCTTCCCGGCCCGGGTCGCCCCGGCCGCTCGGTTCCGCGTACGGCGCTCGGGCCGTGTCACACGCCGGGGCCGGTTCCCGGGGGTGGGGAACCGGCCCCGCTCCCGCACCGCGAGCGACCTCTCGCGGCGGTACGGGGTGGGTCGCGCCCGGGACCGCGGCGGCCGGCGGTGCGGCGCGCGGTCGGGGCGCGAGGGGGTCAGCCGCCGAGGGGCAGTCCGCCGAGCATCGGGGCGTTGCCGCCGCCCGAGTCGAGGCCGCCGGTGGCGCCGTTGAGGGCACCGGTCACGGAGCCGGCGCTCGACGGGTCGAGGGCGTTCGTCGAGACCGGGGAGTCGGCGAGCAGGGGCTGCTTGCTGACGGTGTCGGTCGCCAGGTCGGTCACGCCGGTGGGGACGAGTCCCGCGGCGAACGCCGGGGCTCCGGCACCCACCACGGCGAGAGAACCGGCGACGACAGCGGCAGCCTTGAGGGGCTTCATCATGATCCTTTCATCGGCGACGACCGTCGCCGGGCAGAGGGACACCCGGGCCACAACTCGCCCTCGGGTGTGCTTCGTTGTGGTTAACGAGCCCCGCACGGCTCAGAAACGAGCAACCGCGAATTTCCTGGACGCCCACCCGTTTGACCCGGCGGCACCAAAGCGCCCCGGCCGCCTGCGGACCCCCGTGGCATGTGCCCGCGGCCTACCGACTCGCGACCGGGCCCCGACCGCCATGCGACCGGCCCGCGACCGCCCCCGGAAACGCGGAAGGCCGCGCACCCTCTCCGGGTACGCGGCCCACAGCGCGAACTGCGGAAGCAGCTCAGTGGTTGACGCAGGTGTTGCCGAAGGTCGGGTTCAGCAGACCGATCACGTTGATCGAGTTGCCGCAGACGTTCACCGGAACGTGGACCGGGACCTGGACGACGTTGCCGGAGAGGACGCCGGGGGAGTGGGCGGCGCCGCCCTCGGCGCCGGAGGAGGCGCTGGCGAGGCCGGCGCTGCCGGCCACGGCGGCAGCAGCAACGGTGGAGAGGACGAGGGCCTTCGCAGTACGCGACATGGAGTGTTGCTCCTTGTGTTGATGGCAATCACCGGGGCGGGATGCCCGGCTCATGGACCAACGCCTGCGGCCTGAGGGAGTTCTGCGTCCATAGGGGTGATCCTTCTCCGCAACGCCTGACGAACACCGTCATCCGGAAGTGTGAGCGCGCACTCTGCACTGACCAACACACATTCTTTACAAGCCCGGAGAGCCGTCTAGGTCATGCGCCGTCCACTGGGTCCCGTACTGCGCCGCTCACTGCTGCCGCTGCTGCTGCTCGCCGCCTCCCCGGCGGCGCTGCCCGCCCCGGCCACCGCGGCCCCGCCCACCCCCGCGCCCGCGGAGTCGCCCGGGCTCGCCTTCGCGCCCCGCTACCACAGCGTGCAGCGCGGCGGCCTGGTGCGGGCCGCGAACTCCGCCGTCTCCTGCCGGGACTCCGGGCCCACCGCGAAGCTGTGCCCCGCGGTGCGCGGCGGCCGGGCGGGCGGGGTCAACGGCGACTTCGACATGTTCTACACGGACGTGGACCGCGACCCGAACACGTACAACTCCAGCCGCGGCGAGGTGCGGCTGCCCGCCGGTTCGCGGGTCAGCTACGCGCGCCTGTACTGGGGCGGGAACCTGCTCGCCGGTGAGCAGAAGCCGCCGAAGGACAACGGGCGGGTGCTGTTCGCGGAGCCGGGCGGGGCCTACCGGGAGGTCCGCGCGGACAGCCGGACGGGGCACCGCGTCGCGGGCGGCATGGACGCCTTCCAGGCCTCCGCCGACGTCACCCGCCTGGTGCGCGCCGCCGGGCCGGGGCAGTACACCGTCGCCCAGGTCAACGTGGCCAGCGGCCGTTCGCGGGCCGGCACCTGGGGCGGCTGGACCCTCGTCGTCGCCTACGAGAACCCGCGCGAGCCGCGCCGCGAACTGGGCCTGTGGGACGGCTTCGCCGCCTTCGACGCCGCGCACCCGAGCCACACCGTGCCGCTCACCGGTGTCGCGGTGCCGAAGGGGGCGCGCGGGACGGCCGGGTTCGTCGCCTACAACGGGGACCGCGGCACCCGCGGGGACTCGCTGGCGCTCTCCACCGGCCGCGGGCCCGGGGTGCTGCTGTCCGGCCCCGCCGACCCGGCCGACGACCTCCTCAACTCGACGGTCTCCGGGCCCGGTGGGGCGCGCACGGCGCGTACGCCCGCGTACGACAACACGCTCGGCTACGACTCGGATGTCCTGGACGCCTCCGCGGCGCTCGCGCCCGGCGGTGACCGGCTCGGGGCCCGCTTCACCTCCCGCCGGGACGCGGCCTGGCTCGGGGCGTTCTTCCTCGCCGCCGACGCCGGGCGCTGACCGGGGCAGTACGGGAGACGGGCGCATGGAGCAGTCAACCGCGGGCCGGGCCGGGCCGCTTCGGGTCCTGCATGTGGCACAGCCCGCGGAGGGCGGGGTCGCCCGGGTCGTCGCCGACCTGGTGCGCGCCCAGCTCGCGGCGGGCCTGGACGTGCGCGCCGCCTGCCCCGAACAGGGCGGCCTGGCACCCTCGTTGCGCGGACTCGGCAGCGAGGTGCGCGCCTGGGAGGCGGGCCGGGACCCCGGGCTCGCGGTGGCCGCCGAGGCCCGGCGCCTGGCCCGGCTGGTCGGCGAGGTGCGGCCCGATGTGGTGCACGCGCACAGTGCGAAGGCGGGGCTCGCGGCGCGGCTCGCGGTGCGCGGGCGGGTACCGACGGTCTTCCAGCCGCACGCCTGGTCCTTCGAGGCGGTCACCGGGACGACGGCGGCGCTGGCCCGCCGCTGGGAGCAGTACGCGGCCCGGTGGAGCGCGCGGGTGGTGTGTGTGAGCGAGGCGGAGCGGCGCACCGGGCTGCGGGCCGGGGTGCGCGCCGCCTGGTCGGTGATCCCCAACGGTGTGGACACCGACCTCTTCAGTCCGGGCCCGGCCGCGCTCCCCGCGCCGGGCCCCCGGGAGTCGGGCGGCGGATCCGGTCGGCCGCGGCCGGTGGATGTGCCGGGCCCGCTGGTGGTGTGCGTGGGGCGGCTGTGCCGGCAGAAGGGGCAGGACGTGCTCCTCGACGCCTGGCCGCAGATGCTGCGCAGGCTGCCGGGGGCCCGGCTCGTCCTGGTCGGCGAGGGCCCGGCGGAGGAGCGGCTGCGGCGGACCGCGGCGGCGACGGGCGCCGGGGCCTCGGTGTCCTTCCCGGGGGCGGTGGCCGATCCGGCGCCCTGGTACCGGGCGGCGGACCTGGTGGTGCTGCCCTCGCGCTGGGAGGGGATGGCGCTGGCGCCGATGGAGGCGATGGCCTGCGCGCGGGCCGTCGTGGTCACCGATGTCGGCGGCAGCCGGGAGTCGCTGCCGCCGGGCCATGTGCCGTACTGCCTGGTGCCGCCGGAGGATCCCGGGGCGCTGGCCCGCGCGGCGGTCGGTGTGCTCACCGACGCGCGGCTGCGGGACGCGCTCGCCCTCGCGGGGCGCCGTCACGTCCTGAGTTCCCACGATGTGCGGCGCACCGCCGAGCAGTTCGCCGACCTGTACCGCGAACTGCTCGGCATGCAGCGCACCGATCCCAGGGAGAACCGCACCCCGTGACCGCCGAAAGCACCGTCCCTCCGCCCGCCGGGCGCCCCCGCGGCGAGACCGCCGCGCCCGGTTCCGCCTCCCGCAGCTCACTCGCCCTCGCACCCCGGCCGGTGGCCGGGAAGCCGCTCGGCGGGACGGGCCGCAGCCCGGACCGCCGGTGGGGCGGCAGACCCCCGCTCCTCCTCGTCGACGTGCTGGCGGCGCTGGTCTCCTCGGTGCTGCTCGGCGGCCCGGCGGCCCGGCCGCTGCCGACCGCGCTCCTGGTGGCGACGGCGGCGCTCGCCCATGCCCGCGCCCCCCGGCGCACCGGCCCGGCGCCGGGCGCCCTGGAGGAGCTGCCCGCCGTGTTCCTGCGCGCCGCGGTCTGCTGGTGTCTGACGGCGGCGCTGCTCGCGGCGCTCGCTCCGGCGCGCGCCCTCTCGCTCGCCACCCTGGGCACGGCGCTCGCGCTGCACACCGCCCTCGGCTTCGCGGGCCGCGCGCTGCTCGCACGGCTGCGCACCCGCGCGGCGCTCGCCCACCCGCGCGCGGCCCTGGTCATCGGCGAGAGCGGCGCCGCCCAGCAGGTGGCGGCGGCGATCCTGCGGCATCCGCGGACCGGACTGCGCCCGGTGGGCCTCGTCGGCGCCCCGGACACGGAAGCCGCCGACGAGCACGAGGAGCGGCCCGGGACGGAGCCGCCGCGGCTGCCGGTGCTGAACTCCCCCGAGGAGATCCGCCGCGCGGTGGTCCAGAACGGGGTGCGCGCCGCTCTGGTGGTGGGCGCCGACACCTGTGTGACCCGGCAGCAACTCCTCACCCAGCTCGACGAGTTCGGCTGCGAGCTGTGGCGCATCGACACCGCGGGCGGCTACGCCCCCGCGACCGGGCACCGGCTCGCCGCCTTCCCCTGCGAACTGCTCGCCCCGGTGCGCGGCGCCCGGCTCAGCCTCGCCAAGCGCTCCCTGGACGTGGCGGTCTCCGCGCTCGCCCTGCTGGCGCTCAGCCCGCTGCTCGGACTGTGCGCGGGGGTGCTGCGGCTGACCGACGGCCCCGGCGTGGTCTTCCGCCAGGAGCGCATCGGCCGCGACGGGCGCCCCTTCACGCTGCTGAAGTTCCGCACCTACCGCCCGGCCGACGCCGAGGAGTCGGCGACCCGGTGGAGCGTCGCCGGGGAGGCCCGCATCAGCCTGTTCTGCCGGTTCCTGCGCAGCACCAGCCTGGACGAGCTGCTGCAACTGGTGAACGTGCTCCGCGGCGACATGAGCCTGGTCGGGCCGCGGCCCGAACGCCCGTATTTCGTCGCGGAGTTCAGCCGCCTGCACCCGGGCTACGCGGCGCGGCACCGGCTGCCGGTCGGCATCACCGGCCTGGCGCAGATCAACGGGCTGCGCGGCGACACCTCCATCGAGGACCGGGCCCGCTTCGACAACGCGTACATCGAGACCTGGTCGCTGTGGGGGGATGTGTGCATCCTGCTGCGCACCGTCTCCTCGCTGCTGCGCCGCACGGGAAGCTGAGGACGACGTGAGCCAGTGGGCCGCACCCCTGCCGCTGCCGGACCGGGCGGCGGCACTCGGCGCCTTGCGGCGGGCGGCACCGGTACTGCCGGTGGTGCTGCTGCTCGCCCTGGTGGCGCTGCCCGCGGGCGGCCCCTTCGGGTCGGGCGACGGCTCCGGCGGCACCCTCGCGGACGCGCTCTCCGCGGTGCTCGTCGCCGGCTGCGCGCTGCGCCTGGTGCGCGGGGCGCGCCGGCCGCTCAGCCGGCTCGCGGCGCTGGTGCTGGGGCTGCCGGTCGCGGGCATCGCGCTGGCCGCGGCGGGCGCGGCCGGTACGACGGGCCTGACCGGCATGGTCCGCTATCTGCAGATCTTCGTCCTGGTCCCGGCCGCGGTGCTGCTCCTGGTGCGCGACGCCCGCGACTTCCGCCTGGTCGCCTGGTCCTTCCTCGGCCTCGCGCTGTGGCAGGGCGCGGTCGGCGTGCACCAGTACCTCACCGGCACCGGCGCCTCGTACATGGGCTCCGATGTGCGGGCGGTGGGCACCTTCGGCCCGAACGACATCATGGGGATGTCCACGGTGGTCAGTTACGGGCTGGTGTGCGCGGTGGGCCTCGCGCTCGGCCCGGGCGGCGCCGACGACGCGGGCCCCGGCAGCCGTTCGGACAGCGGGACTTGGGAGCGCTGGCGGCGGCCGCTCGCGGCGGGCTGCGCGGTGCTGCTGCTTGTGCCGCTGTCGCTGTCGTTCAGCCGCGGCGCGTGGATCGCGACGGTGGTGGCGCTCTCGGTGCAGCTCCTGATGGCCGGAGTGCGGCGCGCGGTACGGGTGTTCGCCGCCGTCGCCGCGGCCGGGGTGGTCCTGGTCGCGGGCATGGGCGTCGGCTCGCAGCTGCTGAGCGAACGCGTCGGCAGCATCGGCCAGGTGACCGCGGCCCCCGACCAGTCGGTCACCGACCGGTACACGATGTGGGCGGCGGCGCTCGGCATGTGGCGGGAGCAGCCGGTGACGGGCGTGGGCCTCAAGCAGTTCCCCGCCGAACGCGACAGCCACGCCTCGCTCGCCCTCTCCTCCGGCAGCGATGTCGCGGGCGCGGGCACCGACTTCCACCGCCAGGCCTTGCTCTCCCCGCACAATATGTATCTCCTCGTCCTCAGCGAGCAGGGCATGCTCGGCCTCACCGCCCTCGCGGGCAGCTGGGCCGTCCTCCTGGTCCGCGGCCTGCACCGCGCCGCCAAAATCCCTTCTGCAAAAGGCAGTTCGCACCCGAGGCACCCCGGCCGGGCCCCCGCCAAGGACTGCGCCTTCGTCGCCTGCGGACTGCTCGTCTGGCAGCTCGCCGACTTCGTGTACGCGGACATCGGCGGCCCCTCGACCGTGCTGACCGCGGTCGTCCTCGGCCTCGCCGCCTGGTGGGCCCTGGCCGACCGCGGCCCCCGGGAGGCGACCCGGTGAGCAAGCGGACCCGGCCCACCGCCGGTACGCCCGAGGAGGCGGCCGCGGCGGCACGTACGCCGCAGGGGGCGGCGGCCACCGCGACGATGACGGCCCCGGCCACCGGCGCGGAAGCCGCGGACACCCCCGGCGCCGCGAAGGGACCGCGTCCCCTCAACTCCCCCGCCACTAAGGGTGGTTCCCCAGCCACCGCCTCTCCCCCTCCCTCCGTCAACCGCCTCCTGGCCCGGGCGGCGCTGCTCACCGCGGTGTTCTCGGCGGCCGGTTCGCTGCTCGGTCTGGTGCGGGACCAGACCCTGGCGCAGCTGTTCGGGGCCGGTCCGGGCACCGACGCCTTCCTGGTGGCGTGGACGGTGCCGGAGCTGGCCTCGACGCTGCTGATCGAGGAGGGGCTGGCCTTCGCGATGGTGCCCGCGTTCAGCGTGGCGCTGTCGCGGCGGGCGCGCGGCGAACGGGCGGCCGACGGCGGCGATCCGGTGCGGGCCCTGGTGGCGGCCTCCCTGCCGCGGCTCGCGCTGTGGCTCACGGGTGTCGGGGCCCTGCTGATCGCCACCGCGCCGCTGCTCGTGGACCTCCTGGCACCGGGCCTCGACGACCCGGGGCTCGCGGTGGACTGCACCCGGCTGACGGCGACCTCGCTGCTCAGCTTCGGGCTCACCGGCTACTGCAGCGCCGCCCTGCGCGCGCACCGCAGCTTCCTGGCACCGGCGACCATCTACGTGGCGTACAACACCGGCATCATCACCGCCCTGTTCGTCTGCGGCGGGCGCTGGGGGGTGGCCTCGGCGGCGGTCGGGGTCGCGGTCGGCGGCTGCCTGATGGTGGCGGTGCAGGCACCCTCGCTCTGGCGCCGCCTGCGCACCGGGGAGGCGGCGCCCCCGGCCGCCCCCGACTCCGGCGCCCGGACAGCCGAGGAGACGACCGCGCCGCCCAACGAGCCCCAGCGCGGGGCGGGTTGGCCGGTGGACGGCGGGCTGCTGCTGACCGTGCTGCTGTTCGCGGCGGTGCGCCAGTCGCAGGTGTTCATCGAGCGCTTCCTCGCCTCCGGGCTGCCCGCGGGGGCGATCTCGCACCTCAACTACGCCCAGAAGATCTGCCAGTTGCCGATGGTGCTCTCGCTGATGCTGTGCACGGTCACCTTCCCGGTGGTGGCGCGGGCGGTCGCCGACGGCGACACCGAGGCCGCCCGCGACCGGGTGGAACGCGATCTGCTGCTGGCCGCCTCGGTGGTGCTGCTCGGCGCCGCCGCGGTGGTGGCGAGCGCGCCGCAGCTGGTGCAACTCCTGTTCCAGCGCGGGGCGTTCACCGCCGCCGACACCTCGGCGACGGCCGGGGTGATGCGGGTGTACGCGGCCGGGCTGCTCGGGCACACCCTGGTGGGCGCGCTGATCCGGGCGTACTTCTCCGGCAACCGGCGGGCCTGGTACCCGGTCGCGGCGATGGCGGCCGGTGCGGCGGCGACCGGGCTGCTCGGCGCGCTGGCCGTGGGCCCCTTCGGGGTGCGGGGCATCGCCGCCGCGAACGCCGCCGGGATCACGCTGACCGCGGCGCTGCTCCTGTACGGCTGCACCCGTACCGTCCCGCTGCGCACCGGCCGGGTGGCCGCCGCGCTGCTGTGCCCGCTCGGCGGTGCGGTGGCCGCCGCGGCGGCCGGACTCGCCGCGGCCCCTCTGCTCGGCAGCCTCGGCGCCACCGCCCCGGCCGCCGCGCTCGCCCTCCAACTCCCGCTGATCGCGCTGGTGTTCGCGGCGGTGACCTGCCTCCTCGGCCGCCGCGGGTTCCCGGCGCTCTCCGTACGCCTGCCCCGGCTCGGCCGCCCGGCACCGCACCCGGCGCGCCCCGCCGACGAGCCGACCGCCACCGCCACCGCCACCGCCACCGACGACGCAGCCCCCACCGACCGAAAGAGCGCCGATGTCCGTTGAACCGCAGCCGGGGCGCACCCCGCGCCCCCGCCGGGCCGCCTCCGGGGTGCCCTGGATCGCCATGTACCACTCGGTGGGCAGCTGCGCCGACGACCCGTACCGCATCACCGTGAGCCCCGACCGGCTCGCCGAGCAGCTGCGCTGGATGCGACGCAACCGGCTGCGGGGCGTCGGGGTCGGGGAGTTGCTCGCCGCGCGTGCCGCGGGCGGGGGCCGCGGTCTGGTCGGGCTGACCTTCGACGACGGCTACACCGACTTCCTCAGCCACGCGCTGCCGCTGCTGCGGCGCTGCGGGTTCCGGGCCACGGTGTTCGTGCTGCCGGGGCGGCTCGGCGGTGTCAACGAGTGGGATCCGCTGGGCCCGCGCAAGCCGCTGCTGACCGCGGAGGGCATCCGCGAGGCGCATGCCGCCGGGATGGAGATCGCCTCCCACGGGCTCACCCACATCGATCTGACCGGCTGCGACGAGCAGTTGCTGCGCGCCGAGACGGTGGGCAGCCGCACCCTCCTCTCCGAGCTGGTGCGCGCCGAGGTGAGCGGCTTCTGCTATCCGTACGGCACCGTCGACGCCCGGGTGGCGGCCGCGGTCCGCAGGGCCGGTTACCGCTACGCCTGCGCGATCGACCCGGGCCGCCTGAGCGGGCCGTTCGCGCTGCCGCGGCTGCACATCGGCCAGCAGGACACCCCCTTGAGGATGGCGCTCAAGCGCAGGCTGCACCCGCTGCGCCGCCGGGCCCCGCGCGAAGAGGCGGCCCCGGTGTGAGGGCGCTGCACATCATCACCGGCCTCGGCGTCGGCGGCGCCGAGCAGCAACTGCGCCTGCTGCTGCGGCAGTTGCCGGTGGACTGCGAGGTGGTCACGCTCACCAACCCGGGCCCGGTCGCGGACGGGCTGCTCGCCGACGGGGTGCGCGTGGTCCACCTGGGCATGGCCGGCAACCGGGACCTGTCCGCGCTGCCGAGACTGACCGCGCTGATCGAACGCGGCGGCTACGACCTGGTGCACACCCATCTGTACCGGGCCTGCCTCTACGGCCGGATCGCCGCCCGCCTGGCGGGCGTACGGGCCATCGTGGCCACCGAACACTCCCTGGGCGAACGGCAGTTGGAGGGCCGCCCGCTGACCGGCGCGGTACGCGGCCTCTACCTCGCCGGGGAGCGCCTGGGCCGCGCCACGGTCGCGGTCTCCGCCACCGTCGCCGAACGGCTGCGCCGCTGGGGCGTGCCCGAGGACCGTATCCACCTGGTGCCCAACGGCATCGACGCCGAGGCCTTCCGCTTCGACGCCGCCGCCCGCCGCCGCACCCGCGCGCTGCTCGGCCTCCCCGAGGACGCCTATGTCATCGGCGGGGTGGGGCGGCTCGCGGCGGGCAAGCAGTTCGGCGTACTGATCGAGGCGCTCGCCCAACTCCCCGCCGACTGCCGCCTGTTGCTGGTCGGCGGCGGCCCCGAGGAGGGCGCGCTCCGGCAGGCGGCACGGCAGCGGGGCCTCGCCGACCGGGTCGTCCTCGCCGGGGAGAGCCCGCTGCTGCCCGCGCCCCGCGACTCTCGACGCCCCCCGCTGGGCGCCCTGTTGTCCGCGATGGACGTACTGGCCTCGCCCTCCCCGGAGGAGGCCTTCGGTCTGGCCGCCGTCGAAGGGCTCGCGGCGGGACTGCCGGTGCGCTACGCGGCCTGCCCCGCCCTGGAGGACCTGCCCCGGCAGTCCACCGCGGGCGCCGAACGCCTCGCCCCCGGCGCCGCCTCCTTCGCCCGCGCCCTCGCCGCGCTGCGGGCCGCGGGCCCGCGCCGCCTGCAGGTACCCGGCGCCGTCCACCACTACAGCATCGCCCGCAGTGCCCGGCAGCTGACCGGCGTGTACGCACAGGCGCTGGCACCGACCAAGGGAGTGACCCGCTCATGACCGAACAATCCCCGCCCCGCCCGGCCGCCGCCCGTGCCGCGCTGCGCACCTTCGCCGCGCGCCTGTGGCGGCTGCCCGCCTGGTGGCTGCTGCCGGTGTGCGCCCTGCTCGGCGCGGTGATCGGTGGCGCGTACGGGCTGCTGCGCGCCCCCCAGTACACGGCGACGAGCTATGTCATCGCGGTGCCCGGCGACAAGGCGGACCCGGCGACCGCGCTCGGCTTCGCCCAGGCCTACGGCCGGGTCGCCACCCAGCTCGCCGTCCTCGGCGACGCCCAGGTCGAGGCGGGCGTCCCCGTCGCGACGCTGCGCGAGAGCGTACGGGCGGCCACCTCCCCGGACGCGCCGATGATCTCCCTGTCGGCCACCGCCGCCTCGCCGGGCACCGCCACCGACATGGCCAACGCGGTCGCCCGGGCGCTGACCGCCAACGCCCGCCTGACCAAGGACGCGATGCGGGTGCAGCTGGTGCAGTTCTCCCGCGCCACCGAACCCTCCTCCCCCGCCTCCGCCTCCGCCGCGGTGACCGCCCTGGTCGGCGCGAGCGCGGGCGGACTGCTCGGCGGCCTCGCCCTGCTCGCCCGGCCCCGGCGCCGTACCGCGGGCGGGGAGAACGCCTCGGTACCGGCCCCGGCGGGCGAGAGCGCGCCCGCCGCCGAGCGGGCCGCCGCCGGTGAAGCCCGGGCGGCCACATGAGCAGCGCCCTCGGCACCGGCCTGCCGCGCGCCACCGCCCGCCGCGCCCCCTGGCCCGCGGCGGGCGCCGCCGGGCAGAGCGCCGTCTTCGGCTGGTGCCGCACCCAGAGCGAGTTCGCGGCGCTCGCCCCGGAGTGGGAGCGCCTGTACGACAACTGCCGCAGCGCGACGCCCTTCCAGAGCCACGCCTGGCTGCACTCCTGGTGGCGCGCCTACGGCACCCGGGGCCGCCTGCGCCTCGCCCTGGTGCGCGACGGCGCGGGCCGGCTCCTCGCGGTGGCCCCGCTGCGGGCGGTGCGGTGGCCGGTGCCCGCGCTGGTCCCGCTCGGCGGCGCGGTCACCGACTTCATGGACATCCTCCTCGACGACGACCACCGGGACGCCGCCGCCGAGGCCCTGGTGCGCGGGCTCTCGGCCGCCGCCCGCACCCGGCTGCTCGACCTGGGCGAGGCCCGGCCCGGCGCGGCCACCGCCCTGCTGCACGAGGCCTGGCCGGGCCCGCGCCGGGTCCTGGACGACTCGGTGTGCCTGCACCTGCCCGCCGTACCGCTGGAGTCGCTGCTGACCCGGCTGGCGGCGCCGCGCGCCCAGCGGGTCCGCGCCAAGCTGCGCAAGCTGGACGCCCTCGGCATCGAGCAGCGCCCGGTGCCCGCCGCCGAGGCCGAGCAGGCGGTACGCACCCTGCTGCGGCTGCACCGGCTCCAGTGGCAGGGCCGCGGGGTGACCGCCGAGCATCTGCGGCCCCGGTTCGCGGAGCACCTGGTGGGCGCCGCCGGCCGGATGGTGGCCGCCGGGCAGGCCCGCCTGACCGAGTTCCGCCTCGACGGGGAGGTGGCCGCCGTCGACCTGAGCCTGCGCGGCCCCCGCCTGCGGGGCGGCTACCTCTACGGCGCCGATCCCCGGCTGCGGGAACGCAAGGCGGACGTCGCCACGATGCTGCTCCGCTCCGTGCTGGCGGACTGCGCGGACGCCGGCACCCCCGGCGAAATCCTGAGCCTGCTGCGCGGCGAGGAACCGTACAAGCACCACTGGCGCCCCGACACCGCCGTCAACCGGCGCTATCTGCTGGCCAGTCGGAGCACCGCCCCCCTGCTCGCCGCGGTCACCCTGGACGCGGCGGCCCGGCAGCGGGCGCGGGCGCTGCGCGCGGCCTGGCGGGAGCGGACCTGGGCGGCGCCGTGGGAGCGGCGGGACCGGGGGGAGCGGAACGGGAAGGCGAAGGGGGCCGATCAGCGGGCCCAGGGGCCTGATGAGAAGGCGAAGGGACCGGAGCAGAAGAGGAAGGCGCCGGACGCGAAGGGGCCGAACGGGAAGCGGCCGGACGGCAAGGGGCCCGACGGGAAGAGGCCCGACGGCAAGGGGCCTGACGGGCAGGGGCCGGACGGGAAGGCACCGGACGGGAAGAGGCCCGACGGGAAGGTGTCCATCCGCAAGGCACCCATCCGTAAGGCACCGATCCGGCAGGCACCGATCCGGCAGGCGTCGGCCCGGGAGGCGTCGGCCCGGGAGGCGGGTGCCGAGGCTGCCTCCTCCTCACCGGCCCGGGCCGGGCAGGGCGGCGGGAAGTCCGCCGCTCCGGCGCCGCGGACCGCCCCGGACGCCGGAGCCGGGCGCGGGGCGGACCGTGAGAGCTGAGGCGGCACGGGCGTCGGCGTCGGTGAGGGCGGCGGCGGAAGGGCCGAGGGCCGGGCGGGCTGCCGGGACCGGCGAGACGCCCGGTGCGGACGGGGCAGACAGGGCAGACGGGCGGCGCACGTCCGGCACCGCTGCCGCCGCCCTCGCCTCCCCGGTCGCCTGCACCGCTTCCGCCGCTTCCGCCTCCCCGGCTCCCGGCACCTGGTCGGCAGTCCCCGGCGCCGGATCATCCGTCCCCGCCACCGGGCCGACAGCCCTCCTCACCGGACCAGCAGTCCTCACCACCCCATCAGCAGTCCCCGTCACCGCATCAGCAGCCCCCGCCACCGGCTCAGCAGTCCTCGTCGCCGAACCAGTCCCGCAGCCAGCCGGGCAGCCGGGACTCGCAGGACCCGTCGTCCTCCGGCGGGTCGGGGACCTCGGCCTCGGGCGGGTCCGGGATCTCGGGCCACTCCGGTTCCTGCGGCTCGCCGGGTTCCTGCGGCTCGCCGGGTTCCTCGGGTGCCGTGCCGCCGGAGACCACCGAGCGGTAGAGGGCGGCGGCGCGCGGATTCTGCCCGCACTGCCAGACGCCGTGCGGGCAGTAGTCGGTGATGGTCTGGTAGAGCGGCTTGTGGTCGCTCATCCAGTCGAGCATGCCGCGCATGTAGGCGGAGTTGTCGCCGCCGCGGAACAGTCCCCACTCGGGGAAGGAGATCGGCTTGCGGTGCGCGGCGGCGAAGGCCGCGTGGTCGCGCAGCCCGTACGGCTCCGTGACCTGGTCCTCGAAGGACAGGCCCTCGGGCTGGTCGTAGGCGTCGAGGCCGATGATGTCGACGACCTTGTCGCCGGGGTAGCACTCGGTCCACGGGATGGCGTCCCGGCCGCGGGTGGCGGTGAAGTCGAAGCGCAGCTTCTGCCCGGGGACCATGCGCATGACGCGGACGATGCGGGTCCAGTACGCCTTCCAGGCGGCCGGGTCGGGGCCGCAGCGGTGCGAGTAGGTGGTGCCGTTCATCTCCCAGCCCGGCACCAGGACCGTGTCGGGGACCTTCAGCGCGACGAGGCGCTGGGCGAGCCTGTAGAAGTGCTGGTCGTAGGCGCCGGCCGCGCCGCGGCGCAGCAGGGTGCGGACCTCTCTGTCGCCGAGCCGCTCCTCGTTGCGTTCCATCATCGGGACGTTGACGACGAGCATCCGGTCGTTTTCGGCGCGGCGCCATTTCGCCCAGCTGTCGAGGAATCCGTGGCCGCCCTCGATGTTCTCCCAGCGGTCGCCGGGCAAGTAGGTGTGCCCGACCCGGATTTCGGCGCCGCCGAGCCAGCGGCTGAATTCGGCGATCTGCCGTACGCCCTTCTCTCCGTAGTCGAGATAGGCGCCCACGGCGGTTTTCGCGGCGGCCGGCGCGGGCGCGCTGCCGGGCGGTGCGCTGCCCGGCGGCCCGCCCTCGGGCCCGGGCCCCGCGGCGGGCGACGCCCCGGGGGCCGTACCCCCCGGACCGGCGCCGTCACCGCCGCCGACCGGTGTGAAGAGCGCGGCAGCCGTGACCAGCACGGCCGCGCATACCAGCCCGCCGGCCACCCGGCGCCGATGCTGGGACCCGAGACCGTCGTGTGCGCGCATACCCATGCCGCTCCCTTTCTCACTGCCCGACCCTGCACTGTCCGCTTTCCCGGTCACCGTCACCCGGTACAACTCTCCCGGTTTTCGGTTTCCGCGGAGACGCTTTTCCGTTCCGCTTCCTGTTCTACGTCGGCTGACCCGACGTCATAAATATTTCTATTACGCCGATTGAGTATCTGAAACGCCCTCCACCCACCCTTTCCCTCTGCCGGGTGAGCAAATGGCGGGCACAACGAGGAGGATCAGCCAGGTGCCGCAGTTCGACACCCGCGTACCCGCCGTACTGCTGCGGATCGACCGGAACCCCTTCCACCACGGCACCCTCGGTGCGGTGCGCTCGCTCGGCCGCGCCGGAATCGACGTGCACCTGGTGGCGGATCTGACGGGCAGTCCGGTCGGCCGCTCCCGCCATCTGCGGGCGGTGCACGTACCGCCGCCGCCCGACGCCCCGGAGGAGCGGATCGCGCGCGCCCTCGGCCGACTCGCCGGGCGCCTCGCGCACCCCGCCGTGCTGATCCCGCTGGACGACGCGAGCGCCGTCGCGATCGGCCGCCGCCACCACGCGCTCGCGGGCCGCTTCCTGCTGCCCGGCGTCCCCTCCGTACTGCCCGAGGAGGTCGCCGACAAGGAGCGCCTGGCGGGGGTCTGCGCCCGGCTCGGCATCCCGCACCCGCTGACCCTGGTGCCCGCCGACGCCCGGCAGGCCGCGGCCGCCGCCCGGCGCCTCGGCCTGCCCGTGGTCGCCAAGTGGAGCCGCCCCTGGCTGCTGCCCGCGGGCGCCGGACTGCGCAGCACCTGCCTGCTGCGCACCCCCGCCGAGGCCGCCGCCCTGTTCACCCGCGGCGCGCGGGCGGGCGGCCGCCTGCTCCTCCAGCGGTACCTGCCGCCGGGATCCGGGCAGCACCTCGACTGGTTCTTCCACGGCTACGCCGCCCGGGACGGCCGCATCCACGGCGGCGGCGCGGGCCGCAAGGAGCGCTCCTGGCCGCGCGGCACCGGGCTGACCGCGCTGGGCCGCTGGACCCCCGGCCCCGAACTCGCCGAGGCCGCGGGCGCCCTCGTCGCCGCCCTCGGCTACCGCGGCATCCTCGACCTCGACTTCCGCTACGACCCCGGCACCGGCACCTACCACCTGCTCGACTTCAACCCCCGGCCCGGCGCCCAGTTCCGGCTGTTCGCGGACGCGGGCGGACTCGACGTGGTGCGCGCCCAGCACCTGGACCTGACCCACCGTCCGCTCCCGGCGCCCCGCCCGCGGCCCGGCCGGGTCTTCGTCGTCGAGAACTACGCGCCGCTCGCCGCCCTGCGCCCCGCGCGCGGCGGCCGCCGCGAGGGCGCCTGGCTCGCGGCCGACGACCCGCTGCCCGGCCTCGCCCTGGGCCGGCTGTTCACCCGGCACGCCGTGTCCAGGCTGGCCGCCCGGCTGCGCCGCGCCCTGCCGCCCCGGCCCCGGCGGGCACCCGCCGCGGGCGCCACCGCCCTGGTGCCGGGCCAGGCGGGCCCCGGCGACCTGGAGTCCGCCCCTCGGGCCGGGCAGGAAGACCTCGGCCCCGCGAAGAACCCCACGGACAGGAAGAAGGCGAGCAGTTGCTGACGCACGATCTGCTGGTGGTCGGCGCGGGACCCTACGGACTCTCGATCGCCGCGCACGCCGCCGCGGCCGGACTCGACCTCAAGGTCTTCG
Organism: Streptomyces sp. SCSIO ZS0520; assembly: GCF_025643355.1. Classification (NCBI taxonomy): domain Bacteria; kingdom Bacillati; phylum Actinomycetota; class Actinomycetes; order Kitasatosporales; family Streptomycetaceae; genus Streptomyces; species Streptomyces sp. SCSIO ZS0520. The sequence continues at coordinate 3,522,358 of NZ_CP092644.1, forward strand.
GCCGCCCGATGGACTCCTGGCGCAGCCATATGCCGCCCGGCATGCTCCTGAAGTCCGAGCCCTGGGCCTCCCACCTCTCGGACCCGGCGGGCGCCTTCGGCCTCGACGCCTACGCCGCCGCCCACGGGCTGAGCGCCCGGCACGGCGAGCCGATCGGGGTGGCCGAATTCGCCGCGTACGGGCTGTGGTTCGCCGAGCGCGCGGTCCCCGCCGTCGATGAGCGCCTCGTCCGTTCCCTGCGGCCGGTTCCCGGCGGCTTCCGGGCCACCACCGAGGAGGGCGAGGAGGTCCGCGCCCGCACCGTCGCCCTCGCGGTCGGTGTGCTGCCCTTCGTCGACCTGCCCGGGGCGCTGCGCCCGCTCGGCACGGACGGCGCGCTGGCCTCGCACAGCAGCCACCACGGCGATCTGACGCGCTTTCGCGGCCAGGACGTCACCGTCGTCGGCGGCGGGCAGGCCGCCCTGGAGACCGCGGCCCTGCTCGCCGAACAGGGCACCCGCACCAGGGTCCTGACCCGCGCCGGGCAGCTGTGCTGGAACGACCTGCCGCCCGCCCTCGACCGCCCCTGGTGGCGCCGCGCCCGCTCCCCGCTCAGCGGCCTCGGCCAGGGCTGGCGCAACTGGTCCTACTCCGAACTCCCGGGCGCCTTCCGCCTGCTGCCCGCCGAGCGGCGCACCAGGATCAGCGCCACCGCGCTGGGTCCTGCGGGCGCCTGGTGGGTGCGCTCACGCGTGGAGTCCGGGGTCGAGGTGCTGACCGGCCACGAGATCATCCGGGCCGAGCCCGCCGGGGGCCGGGTGGGCCTGGAGGTCGCGGGCCCGGGCGGCACCCTGCGCCTGCGCACCGACCACGTCCTCGCGGCCACCGGCTTCACCGCGAGCAGCGCCCGGCTCGCCCCGCTCGACCCGGAGATCCGCGCGGCACTGCGCACCCTCGGCGACGGCTCCCCCGCGACCGGCCCGGGCTTCGAGTTCTCCTGCCCCGGCCTCTTCCTCGCGGGCCTGGTCACCGCCTCCGCCTTCGGCCCGTCGATGCGCTTCGTCTACGGGGCCTCGTACACGGCGGACCGGCTGGTACGCGGCGTGCGGCGCAGGCTCCGCCGGGGCGGGCCGGTACGGGTGCCGGGTCCGGCGGTGGAGGTCGAGGCGGGCGCGGTGGGATCGCGCGCGATCGAGGCGGGCGCGGTGGGATCGGGCGCGATCGAGGCGGGCGCGGCCGGAGTCAGTGCGGCCGGGGCGAGTGCGGCCGGGGCGGACGACGGGCGCAGCCCGGCCGGAGCGGGCGCGGCGGGCTGAGCGGCTGTACCCGCCCGGGGGGGGCGGGCAGCGCAAAGGGCCGGGTGGCCGCCGTGTGGCGGTCGCCCGGCCCTTCTGTCGCCGTACCCCTGTTACGCGGCCCGGCGGGAAGCGGCCGTACCGCGGCGGTAGAGGACTCCGCCGCCGATCAGCAGTACCGCGCCCGCCGCTGCCGCGGTGGTGGTGAGCGCGCTGTCGCCGCCGGTCTCGGCCAGCACGGGCGCCTGCGGCTCGGGTGCCTGAGGCTTCGGTGCGGGCGGTGCTTCGTGATGGACCGGGGTCTCGGGCTTCGGCTCGGGCTTCGGCTTCTCAGGGGCCGGTTCCGAGTCGTTGGCGCAGCTGTTGCCGACCGCCGGGTTGGCGACGCCGACGACATCAACGGTGTTGCCGCACACGTTCACCGGCACGTCGACCGGCACCTGGACGTTGTTGCCCGAAAGGACTCCGGGCGAGTTCGCCGCCGAACCACCGGCGTTCGCATCGGCGAACGCGGAAGCCGCGGGCAGGGACAGGACGCTCGTCGCGGCCGCGAGAAGTCCCACACGGAAAGCCTGTCGCACTCTGGTTGTCTTCCTGCTTGGAAAGATGGAGAAACCGGCCCTGGAGCCATGAACCCGGACCGGGATCAAGGACGTTCATCGATACGCGGGGACCAGCACCGCGGCGTTCCCACCGCGGCCCGGGCCGTCCGCTCGCAAGCCGCCGCGATCACCCGCGGGTGAGCACGGCTCCACAGCCGACGGTGACCGGCCCTCGGGGCCGGTCGTGCATCAACGATTCACTTGTTGACGCAGGTGTTGCCCACGGCCGGGTTCAGCAGACCGATCACGTTGATCGTGTTGCCGCAGACGTTCACCGGGATGTGCACCGGCACCTGGACGACGTTGCCGGACAGCACGCCGGGGGAGTGCGCGGCGCCACCCTCAGCACCGGAGGAGGCCATCGCGGGAGCGGCGGCACCGAGGGCCACGACCACACCGGCGACGATCGCCGAGCTCTTCTTGATCATCTCGGAGAATCCCTTCTTTTCCTACGGGCATGTCGGGGTGACGGCGATACCGGGCGAGCACGCATGAACGGCCCGCACCATGACCCGCATTGAGAGAAACGACCGGCACCGGGAGAGGAAACCGCGCAGCACTTTTTCGCCCCGGCTTTCACCCGAATGCCGTCGATTGAAGGACGGAAGTCGACGCACAGCCAGAGCCCGGGCCAAAGGAAGAGGGGGAAGGAGGAGAAGGGGGCGAAGGAGGAGGCGGCTGCCGGGGGGTGGGTGGAGCAGGGGTACGGGGTGGGGCGGGCCGGGAGGCGAGGAGGGGGCGGGGCGGAACGGGCGCGGCGCGGGCGACCGGGCGGCGGGGCTGCCGGTCACGGGGGGGGCGCCCGGGCGGCCGGTCAGCCCTTGGGCCAGAGATTGCGCGAGGTGAGCGCGTTCCACTCCGGATCGGGCCGCCCCGGGACCGTTCTGCCCTGCCGGTACCAGCTCTCCAGCAGAGAGGAGTAGATCGGCTCGGGTGCCGCCCGCCCGGGGGGTCTTCGGCTCTCGGGGATGTAGCGCTGCTGCTTCCAGCCGCCCAGGGAATCGGTCATACGTCCTCGTCAGGTGGGGCCGACGACAAGCGGCCCGCCCCGCCGCCGCGCCCTCCCGCCGAGGGGAGACCCGCGGCCGCCAGGCGCCCTGCCGCACCGGGTCCAACGCACCAGCGGGGCGCCGGACATGGGAAGCCGTTCGAACGAGGTACCGGAACGCGCAGAAGCGCAGCTCGGACCCGTACGCCCTACCCGTTCGGCCCAGCCGTCCCGCACCGCCCGCCACCGCGGCCACCTGCGGTTCCGACCCCGCCGCCCCGAGTTATCCACAGGCTGGGGACCCTCTCCCCACGGAATCCCGCTTCCCGTGCACTATGGGGCCATGACTCAGAGCAACAACCCCGGGACCCCGGGCCCGCCCCCCGCCGCCCCGGCAGGCACGGACACCACCATGCCCGACTGGGAGAAGCGCTTCCGCGCACCCCGCGTCTCCCTCCCCGACTGGGCGGAGGACGCCCCCGAGCGCGCCCTGTTCGTCTCCAACGCCACCGGCACCTACGAGCTCTACGCCTGGGACCGCGCCACCGGCAGCAGGCGCCAGGCCACGGACCGCGCCAACGGCACCACCGACGGCGTGCTCACCCCCGACGGCGAGTGGATCTGGTGGTTCGACGACACCGACGGCGACGAGTTCGGCATCTGGCGCCGCCAGCCCTTCGCCGGTCACGCGGACGACAAGGCCGGGACCGGCAAGGACGCGGGCGGCAAGGACGAGGCGGCGGTGCCCGGGCTCGCCCCCTCGTATCCGGCGGGGCTCGCCCTCGGCCGGGACGGGCGCACCGCCGTGATCGGCCGCTCCACCGACGAGGACGGCTCCACCCTCCATGTGGCCCGCGCGGGCGCCGAGACCGTCGAGATCTACCGGCACCGCGAGTCGGCGGGCGTGGGCGACCTCTCGCACGACGGTTCGCTCATCGCCATGGAGCACACCGAGCACGGCGACGCCATGCACTCCGCGCTGCGGGTGATACGGCTCGACGGTTCCACGGTCGCCGAGCTGGACGACACCAGGGGCGGCACCGAGGAGCTCGGCCTGGAGGTCCTCGGCTTCGCCCCCGTCGACGGCGACACCCGGCTGCTCATCGGCCACCAGCGCCGCGGCCGGTGGGAGCCGCTGATCTGGGACGTGACCTCCGGCGAGCAGACCGACCTCCGGCTCGAACTGCCCGGCGACGTCTCCGCCGAGTGGTATCCGGACGGCTCCGCGCTGCTGATCGCGCACAGCTTCGAGGCCCGCAGCGAACTGTGGCGGTACGACATCGCCACGGCCGCCCTGATCCGCATCGAGACTCCCCCGGGTTCGGTGTCCGGTGCGACCGCGCGCCCCGACCACAGCGTCGAGTACCTCTGGTCCTCGGCCGCCGAACCTCCGGTGGTGCGCTCCACCGACGGCGGCGTGGTCCTGGATCCGCCGGGCATGAAGGCCCCGGGCTCCGTCCCCGTCGAGGACGTCTGGGTGGAGGGACCGGGCGGCCGCATCCACGCCCTGGTCCAGCGCCCGGCCGGGACGAGCGGGCCGCTGCCCACCGTCTTCGAGATCCACGGCGGCCCGACCTGGCACGACAGCGACGCCTTCGCCGCGGCCCCGGCGGCCTGGGTCGACCACGGCTACGCCGTCGTCCGGGTCAACTACCGCGGCTCCACCGGGTACGGCCGCGCCTGGACGGACGCGCTCAAGCACCGGGTCGGCCTGATCGAGCTGGAGGACATCGCCGCGGTCCGCGAGTGGGCCGTGACCTCGGGCCTCGCCGACCCGGACCGGCTGATCCTCACCGGCGGCTCCTGGGGCGGCTACCTGACCCTGCTCGGCCTCGGCACCCAGCCGGAGTCCTGGACCCTCGGCATCGCCGCGGTACCGGTGGCCGACTACGTCACGGCGTACCACGACGAGATGGAAGCGCTGAAGGCGATGGACCGCACCCTGCTCGGCGGCACCCCCGAGGAGGTCCCCGACCGCTTCCGCGCCTCCTCCCCGCTGACCTACGTGGACGCCGTCAAGGCACCGGTCTACATCTCGGCCGGGGTGAACGACCCGCGGTGCCCGATCCGCCAGGTCGACAACTACGTCACCCGACTCGCCGCCCGCGAGGCCGTGCACGAGGTCTACCGGTACGACGCGGGCCACGGCTCCCTGGTCGTCGACGAACGCATCAAGCAACTCCGCTTGGAGCTGGAATTCGCGGAGCGGCACCTGGGGCGGTAGAGGAGAAGACCAAGGGAGGGGACAAAGAGGAGAGGAGCGGCGAGGGGAGAAGCGGAGTGCCGGTGGAGAAAGGGAGGGTGGCAACGGGCCGGCACCGATGAGTTTCGCCTCCGGCGGCGGTCACCACCGTGACCGCACCGTACGGAGGAGGAGGCTCAACCTCATGCCGGAGCAGAGCAACATCACCGGACTCGGGATCATCCTCGGCACCACCCGGCGCGACCAGCTCGTCGACTGGTACCGCGCCGCGCTGGAGCCGCTGGGGGCCCGCTGGCAGGAGCACATGCTCGTCGTCGGTGACTCGGCGATCATCGGCTTCGACGAGCGCGACGACCTCGCGGACAAGGCCGCGGAACCCGGGCGGCACCTGATCAACATCACGGTGCGCGACATCCGGGAGACCGAGCGGCACCTGAACACGCTCGGGGTGACCTGGGTGCGGCCGGTCGAGGATGTCGGCGGCGGCTGGTTCTTCTCGACGGTCCTGGACCCGGTCGGCAACTACCTCCAGTTCCTTCAGGGGCCGGGGACGCCGTGAGGAAGCGGGTCGGGGGACTGCCTGCCGAGAGTCGGTGAGGGAACCGGGTCGAGGAGGCTGCGAGACGGGGGTGAGGGGGCCGCGTGAGCGTGGCGCGGGTCCTCGGGGGGCGGGTCCCGGGAGCCAGTGGGTGGGGACGGGGCTGGGCCGAGCTGGGTGGAGAGGGGTCGGGCGGGGCGGGTGTCCTGAGGTGGGTGCCGCGTGTCCGGGTGGGGGTGGGACGGGGCGAGGGAGGAGGGGGGGGGCGGGGGGCGGGGGCGGGGGGGGAGCCCCCCCGGAGGATTGCGAGCCCCCCGAGAACCCCGCCCCCACCCCGCCCCGTACCGTGGTGCTGTGTACCGGTTCCTGCTGACTCCCCGCTGGTGGGGGATCAACATCTTCGTCGTGCTGGCCATCCCCTTCTGTGTGCTCATGGGGTCCTGGCAGCTCGGCCGCTTCGAGGACCGCGTCGACGATCACCGCACGGCCACCGAGAAGTCGGAGCGGGACAGCAAGGCGGCGCCCACCCCGCTCGCCTCCCTGCTCCCGGTGGACAAGGACACCTCGGGACGGCGGGCGCAGGTCGAGGGCCGCTACGGCAAGCAGCTCCTCGTACCCGGCCGGAAGCTCGACGACAAGGACGGCTTCTACGTACTGACGATGCTGCGCACCGGCACCGGCAAGGCCCTCCCCGTGGTGCGCGGCTGGCTGCCCGGGACGGCGGACCCGCGCAGGGCGCCCGCCGCGCCGACCGGAGAGGTCGAGGTCACCGGCGCGCTCCAGGCCTCCGAGAGCGCGAGCACCGACGGGGTGAACCCGGCGGGCGGACTGCCCTCCGGCCAGCTCGGCATGATCAGCGCGGCCTCCCTGGTGAACCTCGTGCCCTACGACGTCTACGACGCCTGGGTCACCCTGGACCGCGCCGACTCCGGTATGCGGGCGGTGCCGGCGGCGGAGCCGGAGGGGACCGGCCTCGACCTCAAGGCCTTCCAGAACCTCGGCTACACCGGCGAGTGGTTCATCTTCGCGGGCTTCGTGCTCTTCATGTGGTTCCGGCTCCTGCGGCGCGAGGTGGAGTTCGTGCGCGACGCGGAACTCGGGCTCCTCCCGGAATCCGGACCGGAACCCGAGGCAGCGGCCCGCGCGCCCGACCCGAACCCGAGCACCGCGAACACCCCGGCGGACACCCGCCACGAGGCAGAGACCTCCCCCCGCCACTGAGCGGACTCCACGCCCCGCCTTCGGAAACCGGCGGCACGCACCCCTTTCAGGTGCCGCCCTCGTGTGTCAGGCGCCGTCCCCGGGCTCCGCGCCCCGCCCCGGGACCTCACCGCCCCCCGCCCAGCTCCTCCACCCGGATGTCGTCGTGCTGGACGATGCGCGTCGGGACGTCGCCGTTGTCGACGGTCTGGTCGGGGCGGTAGAGACCCCACTTGATGTAGCCGAACTCCGCCGGGTTCTTGGGGTGGAAGGTCTGCACGTTCTCGTACGTCTTGCGCAGGGTGAAGTCCGATTCGCCGGGCATCCTGGTCGAGATCTTGTAGTAGCCGGTCTTGTCCTCGGTCCAGCGGACGTCGACGCGGAACCTCATCCACTTGTTGACGTACGAGCGGAAGTCGCCGACCACATCGGCCTGGAGTTCGAGGGTCGGGGACCGGAAGGAGATGCTGTTGCGTTTGGCCATCAGGTAGAAGGAGGGCCAGTTCCCCCCGGCGTGCTTGCCCTGGAAGAGGATGTCGCCGCTCTCCGAGCCTCCTTCCTCGTAGAGCTTCCAGTCCTTCAGGAGGACGCTGAACTCGTAGCGGCGTTCGTCGCCCACGTGGAAGATCCCCTCGGGCACCTCGTTCGTGGCGCTCTCGCTGCGCGGGGCTCCGTCGGATTCGTAGCCGGGGTCGCCGAGGGTCACCTTGTGGGCTACGGCGTGGTCGTCCCCGGAGTCGACGGTGTACGAGGCGTCCTTCGCGGTGGCGTGGGTGGTGGTCAGCTCGGGGATGCCCGAGTTGAGGCTGCCGTCCCGGTAGTCGACGTCGAGCAGCGGGGAGCCGGCGGCGTTCCCCGGCCGCGGTCCCGCCGAGGGGTCCGGCCGGTCCTGGCCCGCTTCGGCGGCGGCCAGGCACACGGCGGTGAGTGTTCCCGCCAGTGCGAGGGCGAGCGAGCCGCGCCTGACTGTCCTGTTCATGTCCGTACGCCTTTCTGTTGTGGGGGTTGTGGGCGTTGGGTTGTGGTGGGGGGAGTTGCTGCGCAGAGGAGTCCTGAGGAGCTCTGAGGAGTCCTGAGGAGCTCTGAGGAGTCCTGAGGCGCTCTGGAAAGCTCTCTGGTGGAGGGGGAGGTCACCGGTCGGGTCGGTCGGTGACCCGGATGAGGTTGCGGCCGCGCATCGTGTAGAGGTGGCCGGCCTCGTCGTGGGTGAGGTGGGAGCCGCTGTACCAGGCGCCGTTGATCTCGGGGACGACGGTGGTGACGGCGAAGGTGCGGGGGTGGAAGCGGAACAGGGTGGTGTCGGAGACCCCGTAGACCACCCCCCGGTTGGTGGTCATGGCCGCGAAGCCGTTGCAGACCTCGCTGACGTCCGCCCGGTGCACGAGGCTCCGGCGGCGGAGGTCGATCACGAAGAAGCCGCCCTTGCGGGAGAGTCCGTAGAGGTGGTGGCCGCGGATCGCGAGCGCGGCCGTACCGGCGGTCTGCTGGGGGTCGATCCGCCAGAGTTCCTTGCCGCGGACGGGGTCGAAGGCGACCACGGTGCTGCGCGGACCGGTGGGGAAGGTGTTGTCGCCGCCGAGGTAGGCCACGCCGTCCCGGCTGGCGATGCCGCGCGGGCACTGCTGCGCGTCGATCGGGTTGACGAAGCACCGGGTGCGGCCGGTCCGCGGGTGGTAGGTCCACAGCGAGCCGCCGCCCTCGGTGTCGGCCTGGACGCCGACGAGTACGAGGCCGTGTGCCTGGTCCAGGGTGACGTCGAGGGGCCGGTTCTGTTCGCGGGGGAAGTGGGCGGCCCGGTGGATGGGCTTGCCGCTGCGGGGGTCGTAGCGCCAGATGCCCTCGGAGCTGTACTGGCCGGTGTAGAGCACCCCTTGGTCGATGACGGCGTCCTTGGCCTCGCCGGGCGCGCGCAGGTTGACGACCTTGCCGGTGCCCAGGGAGTGGCGGGCGAGGGTGCCGGTGCCGCCGACGTAGACGTAACCGCCGCCCGCGGCGAGGCCCATGGCGGTCTGCGCGGTCCTGGGGGCGCCCGCCTCGCCGAGGTCGGTGACCGTGCAGCTCCCCTTCGCCGGGTCGATCTCGGCGACGAAGCCGAAGGCGGAGGTGACCACGGCCTTGCCGTCGCGGCTGTCCACGCCCCAGATCTCGCCCAGTTCGGGTGCTTCGCTCTCGACGGGGGTGACCTTGCCGGACGCGGGGTCGTAGGCGAGGAGTCCGGACTCGGCGGCGTAGTACACGGTGTCGCCGAGGGCGGTGAAGGACTTGGCGACGGTGCCGATGGAGGTGGCGACGGAGTAGGCGGTCAGGTCGTCGAGGTCCATCAGGGCGACCTTGGCCGCTTCCGTCGAGCCCGCGGTGCTGACGGCGAGCCGGTCGCCGAGGACGGCGAGGTCCCGGATGCTCGGGTCGTTCTTCATCTCGGGGGGTGTGACCGTGGTGAAGGTTCCGGCGGAGCGGTCGTAGGCGTACAGGACGGCCCGGCCGGAGTCGCCGCCGCCGTTGAAGGTGGTGCCCGCGCCGAAGAACACGGTGGATTCCGTCGCCGCGACGGCGCGTACGAGGGTGCCCTTGGGGCCGGGGGTACCGGCGTTGCGGATGGTGAGGGTCTTCGGGTCGCACTCCCAGAGCGCGGGTGCGGTCTCGGAGCCGCCGCCGACGGCGTAGGCGTAGCCGTCGGGGGCGACGGTGAGGGCGCGGACGTCGCGGTCGCCGATGTGGCCGATCTCCTCGGCGGGGGTGCCGGGTGCCGTGAGGTCCCAGCGGAAGAGGTTGGGCGCGGTGCCGGCGGACTTCTGGAGCACCCCGGCGTACAGGTAGCGGCCGGTGGGGTCGGCGGCGAGGGCCTGGACGGAGTGGCCGTTGCCCAGGTCGGTCCCGGCCACCACTTTGCGGGTCGGCAGGTGGAGGGCGATCAGGCGTACGGGGTCGACGTTGCGGGAGCCGATGTAGACGGTGTCGCCGACGAGTACGGCGCTCATCAGGGAGAACTGGACGACGGCGGGCCCGAGGTCGGTGATCCTGGTGGTGGGCCGGGTGGCGGCGGCGCCCTCTCGTGTCGCGAGGCCGAGGGAGGCGGCGAGACCGGCGGCACCTCCCGCCTGGAGGACGAGTCGTCTGCTGATCCGGGGGTGGGGCATGTCTTCCTCCTGTGGTGCGGGGCGGCCGGTGGGCCGACGGCCGGGACGGCGGGGAGAGCGAACCGGCCGCGTGCTGGGCGAAGTCGCGGGCGGCGGCGTACGGATACCTGGCGGTGGGAGGGTGCCGCCGGGGGGGTACGGCGCCGGGACCTCCTTTCACGGAGCGAGGTGTCCGCACACTTCAGCGCCCGTGGCAGCCGAGGTCAACGAGAACGAACCCAAGCGATCAGAATCGATGGGAAAAGAAAGCAGATGAGGGGCAGGGGAAGGGTCCCGCCCGTCGGCGTGCCGGACGTCCGGGCCCGCGGGACGGGCTGCCGACCGCGGTGAACATGCCGCTGACCTGGCAATGATCACCGTGAGACCAGGTCCTCCGCCTTCCGCTCCGCCCGGCCGATGCGGTAGAACGGCGGCACCGGCAGAGAAACGGAACGAAGACAAGCGATCGCTCGCGGGCACCGGAACCGCGAACAGGAAGCGCAGGAACCGCCGCACGGGAAGCACGGGAACCGCAGCACAGGAACCGCGCCACGGGATTCGCAGCGCCCCAGGACTCGGAGCACACCGGACTGGCGGCGCACCGGATTGCACAGCGCACCGGACTCACAGCGCACCGGACTCACAGCGCGCGAGAACCGCGGCGCGCCAGGATGCGCCGCGCACGGACCTGCGAGCCGCGCGGGCACCACCTGCGCGGCTCGCCGCGGCAGGCACAGCTCGCCGCAGCAGGAGCAGCTCGCCGCAGGAGAAGAACTCTCAGCGGGAGAAGAAGGGAAGGGCCCGATGGTGCTGGCGTCGGAGCGGCAGGAGGTGATCCTCGCCGCGGTCCGCGAGCGCGGCACCGTGCGGCTGGCCGATCTGGTCGCCCGCCTCGGGGTGACCGCGGTGACGGTGCGCCGCGATGTCACCCTCCTCGCCGACCGGGGTCTGGTGCAGCGGGTGCACGGCGGGGTGACCCTCCCCCACCGCGGGCACTCCGCCGAGCCGAGGCTCTCCACGCTCGCCGGGGCGCTCGCGCGGCCGCCCGGCCAGGCCTTGGTGGGCATGGTGGTGCCCACCGTCGAGTTCTACTGGCCGGCCGTGATCCAGGGCGCGCAGTCGGCGGTGGCCGCCACGGGTGGTCGGCTGGCGCTGCGCGCCTCGGCGTACGACGCCGTGGAGGACCGCCGCCAGGTCTCCGCGCTGCTCGACCGCGGGGCGCGCACCCTGCTCATCGCCCCGACCACCACCACCGGCGCCGGAGTCGACCTGCTGCGCTGGCTCGGCGGCCTCAGCATCCCGGTCCTGCTGGTGGAACGGCTGCCGCCGCCGTCCCTGCCCACGCTGCCGCTCGACGCGGCCACCACCGCGCACAGCCTGGGCGCGGGCCTCGCGGTACGGCATCTGGTCACGCTCGGGCACCGCAGGATCGCCTTCGTCACCGCCCGCTTCAGCCCCACCACCAAGGCCCTGCGCGAGGGCTGGCGGGAGACCGCCGCCTTGCTCGAACTGCCCCGGGAGGGCAGGGAGTTCGAGGTGCCGCCGTACGGCTCGGCGGGCTGGGCCGAGGCCTACGACGCCGTGCTCCGGGAGTGCCGCGAGGCGGGGGTGACGGCCCTGTTCGTGCACTCCGACCGGGAGGCCATCGGCCTGGCGGAGCGGGTCCGCGACCACGGGCTCTCCGTACCCGAGGACATGGCCCTGGTCTCCTACGACGACGAGGTGGCTGCCGCCTCCGATCCCCCGCTGACCGCGGTCCGCCCGCCGAAGCACCGGCTGGGCGCGCTCGCCGCCGAGATGGCGCTGGCCCGGATGCACGACCCGGCCGAACGCCCCGTGCACCGCGTGCAGTTGTGGCCGACCCTGGTGGTCCGCGCCTCCTGTGGGGGCGCGGCGGACGAGGAGTCGGCACCCGGCCGCTGATCGGTCACCGGCGGCTCCGCGATCCGGGATCCGGTTACGCGGAGTCCGGGCAGGGCGGTCGGGTCACACGGAAGCCCGGCCGGTCGGTCCGGTCACGCGGCAGCCGGTTCGAAACCCTGGACCGATCGGTCCGGTCACACGGAAGCCGACCGGTTCGGGACCCTGGAGTCACGACCCGCTCAGCACTCCCGCCCCGCCCTCAGGACCCGGCCAGCACCCCCGTCTTGTACAGCGTGCCCGCGCAGGCGTTCGGGATGGTGGTCGACGCCGACGGGGCGCCCGGTTCCGCGACGTGGGAGACGGCGACGCTGCCGCCGCCGTCGTCGGCGAGCTGTGCCGACATGCCGGTCTGGTCGGTGTTGCCGGGGCTGTCGGTGGGCGTCGGGTCGGTGGAGGGGCCGCCGGGGTCGCCGCAGGACTCGGTGGGCACCCAGGCGAACTTGACCTCGTAGGACATGCCCGGCTGGAGGACGAGCTGCCCCGCTTCCTGGGAGGGGTCGGGCAGTCCGCTGCCGTCGCCCGAGGTGTGGTCGACGACGTTGATCTTCCCGGGCTCCGCGGTGCCCTGGGCGGAGGTGAGGAGGCCGCCGGGGCCGCCCACGGTGCAGTTGGACGCGGAGACGTTGCTGACGCGGAAGGTGCCGTAGACCCTGCCGGTGCCGTCCGGGCCGGTGAGGCTGGCGGTGGCGTTGCCGAGTTCGGCGGCGCTGCAGCTGGGGGAGCTGACGGACATGGTGTTGTCCGGCTGCGGGTCCTTGCTGGGCTGGTCGCCCTTGTCGGTGCCGTCCTCGCCCTTGCCGTCGTCCTTGCCCTCGGAGCCCCGGCTGGCGCCGGAGCCGTCCGGCTCGGTGTCGTGGGAGCCCTCGTCGGGGCCGCGGCCCTCGCTGCTGCCGCCCTGGGTGTCCTCGCGGTGCCCGGCGATCGAGGGGCGGTCGTCGGAGGCGCCGGGTGAGCGGGAGACGTGGATGACGGCGGGTACCGCGGTGCCGAGCAGGACCGCCGTGGCGAGCGCGCCGACCAGGGCCTGCCGCTTGCGGGCCGCGCGGGCGGGCACGGCGCGCCGCAGGTGCTGGAGGGTGCCGTCCCGGGGTTCGAGGTCCTGGACGGCGCCGTGCAGCAGGCGGCGCAGCGCCTCCTCGTCGGCGCCCGGCCCGTCCTCGTACAGGTACGGGAGGCCGTGGTCGCGGCGGGCGGCGAGTTCGTCGAGCGGGTGCCCGGCGTCCCGGCGGTCCTCCTGGCGGCCCTCGTCCCGGCTCGCGCCGTCGGGGCTCTCGCCGTCGCGGCGCTCGTCGTCCTGGTGGTCGTTCATGGTGCGGTTCCCGGCATGCTGTTCCTCGGCGGACGTGGATTCCTGCCCCTGGGACGTGCCGGAGGGCGCTTCGGATCCCTCGTCCTGCCGTCGCGCGAGGCCGCCGCCGTGCGGGGCGGCGCTCTCGTCCGGGGCGGTGTTCTCGTCGCGGTTCACCGGGTGGTCCTCGGGCCGGTTCATACGGGTTCCTCCATCGCGACGCGCAGTGCCGCGATGCCACGTGAACCATAGGCCTTCACGGAGCCCAGCGATATCCCGAGGGTGTCGGCGACCTGGGCCTCGGTCATGTCCGCGAAGTACCGCAGGACGAGGACCTCCCGCTGACGGCGCTGGAGTCCGCGCATGGCCTTGATGAGGGCGTCGCGTTCGAGCTGGTCGTAGGCGCCTTCCTCGGCGCTCGCCATGTCCGGCATCGGCTTGGAGAGGAGCTTCAGGCCGAGGATGCGGCGGCGCAGCGCGGAGCGGGAGAGGTTGACCACGGTCTGGCGCAGGTAGGCCAGGGTCTTCTCGGGGTCGCGGACGCGCTTGCGGGCGGAGTGGACGCGGATGAAGGCCTCTTGGACGACGTCCTCGCAGGAGGCGGTGTCGTCGAGGAGGAGGGCCGCGAGTCCGAGCAGCGACCGGTAGTGGGCGCGGTAGGTCTCGGTGAGATGGTCGACCGTGGTGCCCGCGGCGGCCTCGTCGGCGCCTTCGCGCTGGCCGGGTACGCGGGCGGGCCTCGTCGTCTGGGGCATGGGCGCGATCACCGGCATGCCGCCGGCCGCCGCCAGGCGGGGCCGGAGGGGCGGTCGGAGGGCTGCGCCGCTCGCTGTGAAGTCAAGTACCTCTGCCACGACTGTTTGACGCGCGTACCCCCGCGAGGGTTGTATGCGGCGCCGGTCACATCTGCCGTCTGCCGTGCGGGGCCGGTCGTTGCTCTTCGGCCGGGGTCCGCCGTTCGCGAGCCGGGGTTCGCGGCGGTCCGGGTCATGGCGTGCCGCGGTGCCTCGCATGCTGTCATCGGTACCAGCTCTTCCCCTGTGCCCCGTCGTCCGCGGATGTGTGCTGCGCCCCTGGTGCCAATGGGGGGTGACCGCGAAGACGCTCCGCGCCGGGTGTGCGGTTGCACGGGCGGGGAGCGAATTCCCGGGCGCCTGCGAGCCGGTTCACCGGCCGCGCCACTGTTCGCGGGTGGGCGGCCCACCCCTGCGCCGCCCATGGTCAGTCCGTAGATCCTATAAACAATTCCGGGCGGCGCCAGGGATCTTCCGGCCCCCGGATGTGAACAGTCCACCACGTACCGGTTCCTGCACGGTACGCACACAAAGCGGGCGGTACGGAAACGGGGCGGCCCGGGGCGGGATGCTCGCCTCTTCGGCGCGTCAGCCCGTCAACTCCGCGGCCACGAGTTCGGCGATCTGGGTGGTGTTGAGGGCGCCGCCCTTGCGGAGGTTGTCGCCGCAGACGAAGAGTTCGAGGGCGGTGGGGTCGTCGAGGGAGCGGCGCACGCGGCCGACCCAGGTGGGGTCGGTGCCGACGACATCGGCCGGGGTGGGGAACTCCCCCGCCTCGGGGTTGTCGAAGAGGACCACTCCGGGCGCGGTGGCGAGGATCTCGCGGGCCCGGTCGACGGTGACCTCGTTCTCGAACCGGGCGTGGACGGTGAGCGAGTGGGCGGTGACCACGGGCACCTGGACGCAGGTGGCGGTGACCGGGAGGTCCGGCAGCGAGAGGATCCGGCGGGACTCCTCGCGGATGCGCATCTCCTCGGTGGTCCAGCCCTGCTCGCCGAGGGCGCCGGCCCAGGGCACGACGTTGAGGGCGACCGGTTCGGGGAAGGGCCCGGTGTTCTCGCCGACGGCGCGGCGCACATCGCCGGGGGTGGTGCCGAGCGCGCTGCCCGCGACGAGTTCGAGCTGGGCGCGCAGGGTGTCGATGCCGGACTGCCCGGCCTCGGAGACGGCCTGGTAGGAGGAGACGACCAGTTCGCGCAGGCCGAACTCGGCGTGCAGCGCCCCGACGGCGACGATCATCGACAGGGTGGTGCAGTGCGGGTTGGCGAGGATGCCGCGCGGCCGGGTGCGGGCGGCGTGCGGGTTGACCTCGGGGACGACGAGCGGTACCTCGGGGTCGGCGCGGAAGGCGCCGGAGTTGTCGACGACGACGGTGCCGCGCTCCGCGGCGAGGGGCGCCCAGTGCGCGGCGACCTCTTCGGGCACGTCGAACATGGCGAGGTCGACGCCGTCGAGGGCGCCCTCGGTAAGCGGGAGGACTTCGCTCTCCTCCCCGCGGACGGTCAGCTTGCGGCCGGCCGAGCGCGGGGAGGCGACAAGCCTGATCTCGCCCCAGATGTCCGCGTGCTGGGACAGGATCTGGAGCATCACGGTGCCGACGGCCCCGGTCGCTCCCACGACCGCGAGCGTCGGACGGCCCGTCATCGCGTACGGCCTCCCGTGCGGGCGCCCCGGGCGGTCACCGGCCGGTGCCGCCGTAGACGACCGCCTCGTCGCTGTCGGAGTCGAGTCCGAAGGCGGTGTGCACCGCGCGTACGGACTCGTTGACGTCCTCGGCGCGGGTGACGACGGAGATGCGGATCTCGGAGGTGGAGATCAGCTCGATGTTGACCCCGGCGTCGCTGAGGGCCTCGAAGAAGGTGGCGGTGACTCCGGGGTTGGTCTTCATCCCGGCGCCGACGAGGGAGATCTTGGCGATCTGGTCGTCGTAGCGCAGGGATTCGTACCCGACCTGGGCGCGGGTCTTCTCCAGTGCGTCGACGGCCTTGCGGCCCTCGGTCTTCGGCAGCGTGAAGGAGATGTCGGTCAGGCCGGTGGTGGCCGCGGAGACGTTCTGCACCACCATGTCGATGTTGACCTGGGCGTCCGCGATGGCGCGGAAGATCGCGGCGGCCTCGCCCGGCTTGTCCGGTACTCCGACGACGGTGATCTTCGCCTCGGAGGTGTCGTGGGCGACACCGGAGATGATGGCCTGCTCCACCTTGCGGTCCCCTCGCGGTTCGTTGCTGACCCAGGTGCCCTGCAGTCCGGAGAAGGAGGACCGCACATGGATCGGGATGTTGTATCGGCGCGCGTATTCCACGCAGCGGTGCAGCAGCACCTTGGAGCCGGAGCTGGCGAGCTCCAGCATGTCCTCGAAGGAGATCCAGTCGATCTTGCGCGCCTTCTTCACGACGCGCGGGTCGGCGGTGAAGACACCGTCGACATCGGTGTAGATCTCGCAGACGTCGGCGTCCAGGGCGGCCGCCAGCGCCACCGCCGTGGTGTCGGAGCCGCCTCGTCCCAGGGTGGTGATGTCCTTCTTGTCCTGGGAGACGCCCTGGAATCCGGCGACGATGGCGATATTGCCCTCGTCGACGGAGGTCTTGATCCGGCCCGGCGTGACATCGATGATCCGCGCTTTGTTGTGGACCGAGTCGGTGATCACGCCTGCCTGGCTGCCGGTGAACGACTGGGCCTCGTGGCCCAGGTTCTTGATCGCCATCGCCAGCAGGGCCATGGAGATCCGCTCTCCGGCGGTCAGCAGCATGTCGAACTCGCGGCCGGAAGGCATCGGTGACACCTGTCCGGCGAGATCGATCAGCTCGTCCGTCGTGTCGCCCATCGCGGAAACCACGACGACCACCTGGTGGCCGTTCTGCTTGGCTTCGACGATTCTCTTGGCGACCCGCTTGATGCCCTCGGCATCGGCTACGGAGGAGCCTCCGTACTTCTGCACGACAAGGCTCACGTGCGCTCCTCGCTCAATCCTTTTTGTGCGGTCGGCTCAGTTTATCGGGCGGCCGGAATCCGCCCCACTGGTCTCATATCGCGAGATGTCCCGCTCACGACATGATCACAGGGAGCTGGGCGCTTCCCACAGCGATGACCCTTCCGGCCGCCCGGGAAGCCTCTGCCCACAAGCGGAGCAAACACTCCGGAAAGTGGGGCGGCTCACAACCGGGACCGGGTACGGGGGCGGGTCCCCGGATGAGTACGGGAGTGAGTACGGCAGCGGAGGGCGGCGCCGGGCGCCTCTGGTTGGATGGGGGCTTCGGGCGCCGGGGCAGCGCCCGGGCGAGGGGGGACGGGGATGCGGGGCTCAGTTCTGGACGGGCGGTACCGGCTCCTGGCGGAGATCGGCGCCGGCGGCATGGGCCAGGTCTGGCGGGCCGAGGACTCCCGGCTCGGCAGGCGGGTCGCGGTGAAGCTGCTGAGCGTGCCGCCCGGCACCCCCGCCGCCGCGCGCGAGCGGCTGCTCGCCATGTTCGTGCGCGAGGCGCGGGCCGCGGCCTCGCTGGACAGCTCGTACATCGTCCCGGTCTTCGACCACGGCGTGCACGAGGGGACCCCGTACCTGGTCATGCCGCATCTGCTCGGCCGCACCGTGCGCGAGCTGATCGCCGAGGAGGGGGCGCTGCCGCTCGGGCGGATCGCGGAGGTCTGCGCGCAGGTCTGCCGGGCGCTCGCCGCCGCGCACGGGGCGGGCATCGTCCACCGGGACGTGAAACCGGCCAACGTCATGGTGACCGCCGAGGGCACCGTGAAGATGCTGGACTTCGGCCTCGCGAAGTTCCTCGACGCCACCTCGGTCACCGGCTACCTCACCGCCTCCGCCGACGCCCCCATCGGCACCCTGCACTACATGGCGCCGGAGCGCTTCACCGGCAAGGGCGACGACGGCCGCACCGACGTCTACGCGCTCGGCTGCATGGCCTACGAGATGGCCACCGGCTCCCCGCCCTTCGACTCCGGCTCGGCCGCCGCCCTGATGCACTGCCACGTCTACGAGGCGCCGGGACCTCCCTCGCTGCGCCGCGCGGGCCTGCCCGCCGACTGGGACCGCCTGCTGCTGCGCATGCTGGCCAAGGAGCCGGACGGCCGCCCCGACGCCCGCCAGGCCGAGACCGCCTTCACCGCCTTGGCGGCGGCG
The DNA here is from genome assembly GCF_025643355.1 of Streptomyces sp. SCSIO ZS0520. Classification (NCBI taxonomy): domain Bacteria; kingdom Bacillati; phylum Actinomycetota; class Actinomycetes; order Kitasatosporales; family Streptomycetaceae; genus Streptomyces; species Streptomyces sp. SCSIO ZS0520. Next base: position 3,540,416 of record NZ_CP092644.1, read on the forward strand.
GCCCCGGCTGCGGCCCAGGCTTCGGCTCCGGCCGTGAGTGATTCCGCGGCGAAGGTCCCCACCTCCGGCGACCCCGCGGGCACCGGCACGGCCCCGCCCGCCCCGGCCCCCGCGCCCGGCCCCGACTCGTACCCCCTGCTCCCGCCCCGCCCCGCCTACGCGCCCCCGCCCGGGCAGTTCGGCCCGCCCTCCGCGCTGCTGCCGCCCCAGCCGCCGGTGCCGGGGCCCGGCGGCGGTACGCACCGCCGCCGCTGGTGGGCCGTGGCCGCCGCGGCGGTCGCCCTCGCGGCCGTCGCCGGCACCCTCACCGTCCTGGACCCCTTCGGGGGCGGCGGGGACGACGGTACGAAGACCGACGGCAAGGGCAGCCCCTCCCCCGGCCCCGTCGTGGCGGCCTCCGCCGTGGCGCCGCTCGCCAGGACGCAGACCCTGGCCACCGGCACCGAGGCCGACTCCCGGGGACCGGCGCCCGCCGTCCGGGGCGCCCGCGCCGGGGGCACCGTCACCGTCCTGGAGCCGGGCCTCCTGGAGCACACCGACCCCGGCAAGATCTGGTCGGAGGGCGAGCGCCTGCTCAGCCACCTCCTGCACCGCTCGCTCACCGGCCTGAAGACCGGGCGGGACGGCGGCGTGAAGGTGGTCGGCGACCTGGCCGAGGGCCCCGGCACCGCCTCCGACGGCGGCCGGACCTGGACCTTCCGGCTGAAGCCGGGCCTCAGATACAGCGACGGCTCCGCGGTGCGCGCGGCGGACTTCGCGTACGCCGTCGAACGCGCCATGAGCACGGAGTCGGACTTCACCCTCGGCGACCTGACCCTGCGCACCTTCCTGCTCGGCGAGGGCAAGGAGACCGGCGAGCTGCCCGCGGACGCCGTCGAGACCCCCGACGAGCGCACCGTGGTCTACCACCTCGCCAAGGCCCATCCGGATTTCGATGTCGTCCTCACGGGGCCGGGCGGGGTCCCGGTCCCGGAGAAGGGCGACGACCCGGAGATCAAGCCGGAGGACCAGCCGTCCACCGGCCCGTACCGGGTCAGCAGCTTCACCGGCGGCAAGGGCCTGCAACTGGTCCGCAACCGCGAATGGGACCCGGACACCGACCCGCTGCGCACCGCGTATCCGGACCGGTTCGGCGTGGAGGCGAATGTGGACGCGGCGGCGGTGCTCAAGCGCACCGGGTCCGCGGGCGACGGCGAGCCGGTGATGACCTTCACCGGCGCGCTCAAGGCCTCCGACGCCGGGGGCGAGGGCACCGAGGTGGTCAGCGCCCCGGCGCCGCTGGTGCAGTCGTACACCCTGAACACCGAGCGGCTGAAGGACCAGAAGGTCCGCGAGGCGGTGGTCACCGCGCTGCCCGCGGCCGCCCTGCTCAAGGCCTCCGGCGAGCGGGGCGAGGTCCGGCGCAGCATCCTGCCGCCGGGGGTGCGCGGCGCCCGGAAGCTCGACGTGCACGGCGCCGGTGCCGACGGCGATCCCGCCAGGGCCCGCGCTCTGCTGGCACAGGCCTCGCAGGACGACCGCCGGATCACCCTCGGGGCGAGCGAGGTGGACAAGGAGCGCACGGCCGTCGTCGAACAGGCGTTGGAGAAGGCCGGGTTCGAGGTCACCGTGGAGACCGACGAGGTCGGCACCTTCTACCAGAAGGCCAAGGACGGCGACTACGACCTCTTCCGGCTCCCGCTCGGCGGCGGCTTCCCGGTGGCCTCGACCTTCCTGCCCTCGTACTTCGACAGCCGCCTCGGCGAGAGCCAGTCCATCAACTACTCCCGGCTCTCCTCCGGCACCGTCGACGAGGCCATCGACGAGGCGACCGCCACCGGCGACCTCGCGGCGGCCGGGAAGCTGTGGTCCGCGCTCGACCGCCGGGTCACCGAACTCGCCGCCGTCGCCCCGGTGTACGTACAGCGGCGCGACTACCCGCACAGCGCGGCGCTGAAGGGGCTGCAGGCGGGCCTGGAGGGGGTCTCACCGCTCAACGCCTGGGTCGAGCGGTGACCTCCGGGCACTGATCGGTGAGGCCCGCGCCGGGCCGTGAAATCCGGGGGCCGGGCTGGGGCTGCCCAGCGCCCCGGCCGCTACTTGACCGGCCGCAGGCCCAGCGGCCCGGCGATCTCCCGGGCCATGACCTGCCCGGCCTCCTCCGCCAGCGCCTCCTCGCCGAGGTCCTGGTCGGTGTCGAGCCCGTCCAGCTCGTCGAGCGGCTGGTCCAGGCGGATGTGGGTGAGCAGCGACTGCAGGGCGCGCAGCACCGCGGAGACGGTGGAGCCCCAGTTGGAGAAGTACGAGAACTGCCACCACCACAGCGCCTCGGTGGTGCGGCCCGCGTGGTAGTGCACCAGGCCGTGCCGCAGGTCGGCGACGGCGTCGGCGAGGTCGTCGGAGATGCGGGCGGCGACCCGGGCCTTGCGGGGCTCGTAGGGGTCGAAGACCTCGGAGTAGACATCGACCTGTTCGAGCAGGCGGGCCAGCTGCTCGCGCAGGATCTCCACGTCGCTGTCCGGCCCGGGGTCGGTCTCGTAGCGCTCCTCGGGGACGATGTCCTGGTGGAAGCCGAGGCGTCCGCCCGCGAACATCAGCTGGGAGACCTCCAGCAGCAGGAAGGGCAGCGCCGAGCCGGGGTCGTCGCCCTTGGCGATCTCCGTGATCGCGACGACGAAGCTCTCGATCTGGTCGGAGATCTGGACCGCGAAGTCGTCGGGGTCCTGGGCGGCGGAATGCAGCATGGCGTCGTTGGTCTCAGACATCGAGCAACCTTCTCCCCTCGAAGGCACGTCCCAGCGTGACCTCGTCGGCGTACTCCAGATCGCCTCCCACCGGGAGGCCGCTGGCCAGGCGGGTGACCCTGAGGCCCATGGGCTTGATCATGCGCGCGAGGTACGTGGCGGTGGCCTCGCCCTCGAGGTTCGGATCGGTGGCGAGGATCAGCTCGGTGACGGTGCCGTCGGCGAGCCGGGCGAGCAGTTCGCGGATCCTGAGGTCGTCGGGGCCGACGCCCTCGATGGGGCTGATGGCGCCGCCGAGGACGTGGTAGCGGCCGCGGAACTCACGGGTCCGCTCGATCGCGACGACGTCCTTGGGCTCCTCGACCACGCAGATCACCGCGGGATCGCGGCGGGTGTCGCGGCAGATGTTGCACCGCTCCTCCTGCGCCACATTGCCGCAGACCGCGCAGAAGCGGACCTTCGCCTTCACCTCGGTCAGCGCGTGGGCGAGGCGCCGTACGTCGGTGGGCTCCGCCTGCAGGATGTGGAAGGCGATCCGCTGCGCGCTCTTGGGACCCACGCCGGGCAGCCTGCCCAGTTCGTCGATCAGGTCCTGGACCACGCCTTCGTACAACGGACTGCCTTCCTCTGGTCTGCTGCTGTGTACGGTAGTTGGCCGCCGGAGCGGTGAGAAGTGCGAGCGGCTTCCCGGCTGCGGCCGCCGTCCGGTACCGGCCGGTTCAGAAGGGCAGGCCGGGGATGCCGCCGCCCATGCCCTGGGCGAGCGGGCCGAGCTTCTCCTGCTGGAGCTGCGCGGCGTTGGCATTGGCCGCCTGCACGGCCGCGACCACGAGATCGGCGAGCGTCTCGGTGTCCTCCGGGTCGACCGCCTTCGGGTCGATCCTCAGGCCCCGCAGCTCGCCGGAGCCGGTCACGGTCGCCTCGACGAGCCCGCCGCCCGCCTGGCCCTTGACCTCGGTCGCCGCCAGTTCCTCCTGGGCGACGGCGAGGTCCTGCTGCATCTTCTGGGCCTGCTGGAGCAGTTGCTGCATATCGGGCTGGCCACCACCGGGAATCACGGGCGCTCACTCCTGAGGTTCGGGGGTCTCGGCACCGGCCGGGTGGCCGGAACCGCTGTCCTGTGCGGTTGTCGTCCGCGGATGCGGTCGTCGTCTACGCGTATGCGCTTGTCGGCCGCCGCTGTGCGGCACCGGCCGCGGTTGCCGTCCGCCACCGCCGCCGTCCGCCGCGGGCGGACACCGTATCCGGATACGGCAGGGGGCGAATGTCCGCTTGGCACGAGCCTACGTGCTCGCCGCACCGCTCGCTCCGGCACTCTTTCGGGTGAGCCGGACCCGGCTCCTCTACCTGATCACAGCCCCCTTCCGGGCTCAATCCCCCCGAAACGCGGCCCATGGCCACCCATTGGGCGGTAGTAAGGGGGCTGCGCGCGAGCCGTCCGGTGGCGGGGGTCGCACGCGCGTGCCCATGCGCCCGCCGGGTCCCGCCCGGCCCGCGCGGTCGGGCCGGTGCCGGGGGAGGCGCGGGCGCGTCTCGGGCTGTGCTGCCGGGCGGGTGCCCGCAGCCGTCCACAGACAAGTCCGCGGGCAAGTCCGCCAGGAGAAGCGCAGACATCCGCGAGGAGAAGCGCAGCGAAGCGCAGAGGGAGTGCCGGGTGAGCCAGCCGGAGAAGCAGCCCGAGGGGCCGCCCCAGCAGGAACGGGGCGAGGGCGGGGGCGGGGGCCCGGCCGGAAGGAGCGATCTGCGGGGGCGGAGCTTTCCGCACGGAGACTGGGAGGAGCCCGCCGAACGCCTCGACGAGCTGTACCGCTGGGTGGAGCAGGGCGCCCTGCAGACCGCCGACTGGTATCTCGGCGACCGGATCTGGAAGCGGCGCGGCGCCCGCGCCCTGCGCGCCGGGGCGGCCGTCTCCGCGGTGACCGCGGCGGTCCTGCCGCTGCTCGCGCTCACGGACTCGGCGAGCGAGGCCGCGCCCTGGGCCTTCCTGGCGCTGCTGCTCGCCGTCGCCTGCGTGTGCTGCGACCGCTACTTCGGCCTGACCTCGGGCTGGATAAGGGACATGGCGACCGCCCAGGCGGTGCAGCGCCGCCTCCAGGTGCTCCAGTTCGACTGGGCCTCGGAGTGCGTACGGGAGGTCCTCGGACCCGCGGAGGGCACCGCGAGCGAGGCCACCGAGCGCTGCCTGACCGTGCTGCGGCGCTTCTCCGAGGACGTCACCGAGCTGGTACGGGCCGAGACGGCGGGCTGGATGGTCGAGTTCCGCTCGGGCCCCGCGCCGCTGTCCCTCCAGGCCTCGCTGCCGGGCACACCGCGCGGCGAGGGCGGCGCCCCGGCGGGCCGCTTCCCGCTCCCACCGGGCGCCCGCCCCAATATGCCGCGCCAGCGTCCGCCGGAACCGCTGTAGCCGGACGGACTGCGGTAGCCGGGCGGACCGCCGGGCCGGGCGCCGCCGGGGCCGGACACCGTCGCGGCCGGGCCCGGCGGGACCGCGGTCAGCTGAAGATGATCATCGAGCCCTGGGCCAGGCTCCGGGTCGCCGCCGCGTGCAGGCCGAGCCAGACATGGCGCTCCCGGGCGAACGGCCCGTCCTCCTGCGGCGGAGCCGGGGCGCGCTCCTCCAGGGAGGTCGGCGCGCCGGGCGGCTCGGGCACCGCGGGCGGGTTCGCCGGGTCGATCCCGATCGCGGCGGCCACGTACTCCAGCTCGCGCAGCAGGGCATGCGAGGAGCCGAGCGGGCCGGAACCGGCGAGCAGTTCCTCGTTGGACAGCGGGGCGGCGAAGTCCAGCGGGACGTAGGAACCCGCGTGGTCGTAGTGCCACACCAGATGCGACTGCTTCGCGGTGGCCTCGAACATCTCCAGCAACTGCTCGTAGTCCCCGCCGAGTTCGTCGACCGGGGTCACCGCGAGTCCGCACATCTGGAGCAGATAGGCGCGGCGCAGGAAGTGCAGCGCGTCGTAGTCGAACCCGGCGACCGGGGCGACGTCCCCGGAGAGCCCCGGCATATAGGTGTAGACGGGCACCGGGGGCAGCCCCGCCTCGCCCAGCGACCTGTCGTAGAGGGCCAGTTCCTCGGCAAAGGGGTTGTCGGGGCTGTGGCAGAGCACGTCCACCAGCGGAACCAGCCACAGGTCACAGGCCAAGATCTCACTCCTCACGTCACGCCGGTCGGGGGCGGTGATCAGGGCAGCGTAATGCGCGCACGGCGCCCCGGCTCCCCCACTGCACTTTCCTCCGCCCCACTGCCCTCACGGCCTTCCGCCCATCTGTCGTCGCGGCCTTCCGCCTCGCTGTCTCCACGGGGGATCCACTGCCGGTGGCTTCGGGCGGGTGTGGCGCGCGGCGCTTCGGGTGTACCGCCCGCGGCCGGGTCCCGGGGCGGCTCCGGCCGGACGGCCGTACTCCGCATCCTGCTCGCCGAGGGCCGGGGATATGCGCCTCCCGGACGAACGGCTGGAAGCAGCACCCGGAGCGGAATCCGGGGCGGGAGACCGGGCGCCCTCAGCCTCCGGTCCAGCCGGGTCGGGCCGCCTGTCCGGTCCCGGGCCGCCTGTCCGGTCGGGCTTGCGGTCAGGGTCAGGCCTCTGGTCACCGTCAGGCCGCCGGTCCAGCCGGGTCGGGCTTGCGGTCCGGGTCAAGGTTGCGGTCCGGCCGGGTCGGGCTTGCGGTCCGGGTCAAGGTTGCGGTCCGGCCGGGTCGGGCCTCCAGCCCGGTCGGCCTTCGTCCGGTCAGGCCTCCGGTGCGGAGACCGTGCCCTCGTCGCTGAGAGACTCGACCAGGGCGAGGGACTGCGCGTTGTACTGGGAGATGGTCACCTGCGCGGTCTGGATGTCCCGCCGGGCGAGGGCGTCCACCAGCTGCGGATGCCCCGCCCACAGCCGGCCGCGCAGCTCACCGGCCCGCCGCAGCAGCGGCACCGCGCAGGCCCAGGACAGCAACCGGAGCCGGCCGAGGAAGTCCGTCAGGTACGGATTGCCGAAGAGGGTGCTGACCTCGCGCCAGAAGCGCAGGTCGTAGCCGATGAGGACGTTCAGGTCCCCGGCCAGCGCCGCCCGCTGCGCCTCCTCGCCCCGGCGCCGTACGGAGGCGAGCAGGGCACCCCGGGTCTTCTCGTCCGGTTCGGCGCCGATGCCGCTCGGCGAGGGAGGCGCGCCCAGGGCCTCCAGGCCCTCCTGCGCGGTGGCGGCGAGCTTCTCGCGGGCGACGTAGCCGTGGAAGATCGCGTCGGTGATGAGGCTGCGGGCCTCGACCATGCCCCGGAAGTCCGCGAGCGAGAACTCGTGCACCCGAAAGCCCCGGTGCTGCACCGAGTCGAGCAGCCCCTGCGCGGAGAGGTCGACGAGCGCCTCCCGTACCGGTGTCGCGGAGACTCCGTACTGCTCCGCGATCTCCTTGACCGTGAACTCCTGCCCGGGCACCAGCCGACCGCCGAGCACCTCGTCGCGCAGCGCCTCGGCGATCTGCTGGCGCAGGGTGCTGCGGGTGACGGCACTGGAGGCGGGCATCGCTGGCGTCCTCCCGGTCGGCTCGCTGCGGTCGTGGTGGCGGGTGCGGGTACGAGGTGCTGGTGCGGGTGCTCGTGCGAGGTGCTGGTACGAGGTTCTGGTGCGGCGTGCTGGTGCGGTACGGGGTGGTGGCCGGGCCGGTGCGGCTGCCGCTCCGGCACCTGCCCCGGTGCGCGGGGCGGGCAGGGGCACCGGCGCCGGTCCGTACCAGCGGGCACCGGTATGACCGCTGAAGAGGCAACCCTACGCGCTCCACGCCGATGCTCCCCGCCGCGCGCCCGCGGACCCGGCCCCGGCCCGCCCGCTCCCGGTGCGCGGCGCGGGCGCATGCCCCTGCTCGGCGCGGGCGCGTACCCGTGCGCGACGCGGGCGCACACCCGTACGCGGCGCGGGCGCGTACCCGTACGCGGCGCGGGCGGGTACCCGCACACCATCCGGTGGCACCGCGCTCAGCCCCACCCGGCCGCACCGCCTCCGGCCCCGCTCTCACCTCCTCCTGTTCCGCTCCCACCTCCCTCTGTCCGGCTGTCCCGCTCTCAACTTCCCGTCCTGGCTCCCGGCTTCGCCTCCTGTGCTCGCGGCTCCCAGCTCCCACCGCCACTTCCTGCTTGCGCCTCGGGCTTCCGTCCCGGGCCTCATCCGTCGACGAACTCGTCCGCGACCGTCAGCGCCTTGTCGAGCGCCGCGAGCCCTTCTTGCGCCTCGGACTCGGTCAGGGTGCACGGCGGGACGACATGGGTGCGGTTCATGTTGAGGAAGGGCCACAGGCCGTGCTTCTTGGCTGCGGCACCGAAGGCGGCCATGGGGGCGTTCGCCTCTCCGGTGGCGTTGTACGGCACGAGGGGCTCGCGGGTCTCCCGGTCGCGGACCAGCTCCACGCACCAGAAGACGCCTGTGCCCCGGACGTCGCCGACGCTCGGGTGGTCCTCGGCGAGGGCGCGCAACCCCGGGCCGAGCACCCGCTCCCCGAGGTGGGCGGCGTTCTCGACGATCTTCTCCTCGGCCATCACGTTGATCGTCGCCACCGCCGCCGCGCAGGCCAGCGGGTGCCCCGAGTAGGTGAGTCCGCCGGGGAAGGGCCGCTGGGCGAAGGTCTCCGCGATCTCGGCGCTGATGGCGACCCCGCCGAGCGGGACGTAACCGGAGTTGACGCCCTTGGCGAAGGTCATGAGGTCCGGGCGGGCGTCGTAGAGGTCGGCGGCGAACCAGGTGCCGGTGCGCCCGAAGCCCGCCATCACCTCGTCGAGGATGAAGACGATGCCGTACTTGTCGCAGAGCTCCCGGACGCCCGCGAGGTAGCCGGGCGGCGGCGGCATGATCCCGGAACCGCCCGGGATGGTCTCCAGGATGATCGCGGCGATGGTCGCCGGTCCCTCGTAGCGGATGGTGTCGTCGAGGTGCTTGAGCGCGCGCTCGCACTCCTGCTCCTCGCTCTCCGCGTAGAAGGGCGAGCGGTAGAGGAAGGGCCCCCAGAAGTGCACGACGCCCGCCGCACCCGTGTCGTTGGCCCAGCGGCGCGGGTCACCGGTCAGATGGATCGCGGCCGAGGTCGAGCCGTGGTACGAGCGGTAGGCGCTCAGCACCTTCGGGCGGCCGGTGTGCACCCGGGCCAGCCGGACCGCGTTCTCCACCGCCTCCGCGCCGCCGTTGGTGAAGAAGATCTTGTCCAGATCCCCCGGAGTCCGCTCGGCGACGAGACGGGCCGCCTCGGAACGCGGCGCCACCGCGAAGGCGGGCGCGAAGGTGACGAGCTGGGCGGCCTGCTCCTGTATCGCCGCGACGACCTTCGGATGCTGGTACCCGATGTTGGTGAAGACGAGACCGCTGGTGAAGTCGAGGTAGCGGTTGCCCTCGAAGTCCCAGAAGTACGAGCCTTCCGCACCGGCCACGGCGAGCGGATCGATGACGTCCTGCGCGGACCACGAGTGGAAGACATGCGCCCGGTCCGCCGCCTTCACGGCCGCGCCTTCCTGAGGATTCACCTGTTGCGTCATGGGGCCGAGCGTAAAGCCCGCTCCCGCACCCCGGCACGGCCTGTGGACAACGCACAAGCTGTGGACAGATTCCGTGCACACCGACCGCCCGTCCCGTCAGCCTGTGGATAACTCGGGGGCCCTCCGGAATTTCGGCAAGACTGCCTGCCACATCCCACCGGACCCACCCACCACCACCCACCTGCCTACGGCGCCCCCACGCCCCGGCACCACCCCATTCACCAAGAACCTGGAGCACACGATGACCACGGTGACCACCACCCCGACGACCGCGAGGATCCCGGCGACCGGAACCGCCACCGGCGCCTCCGCCTCGCACGGCGCCCACGCCCGCACCTCGGCCCGAGCCCCACGGACCTGCTCGCCACCACTGCGGTCGAGGCCGCTCCGGATGCCGTTCCGGTCGAGACGGCGCACTCCGCCGCCCTGCCGGTCGGGGCCACCCGGTCCGGGCCGGGTCACGGTCTCGCTGCGTAAGGCGCGCATGGCACTCTCCCGTGCCCGGACCGGATTATCCTCGGCCTGTCACTTTCGGGGGAGGACGGGCGCAGCGATGGAAAAGCTCGGGGCAGGGGATCCGCAGCGCATTGGTGCGTACCGGCTGCTGGCGCGGCTCGGCGCGGGAGGCATGGGCCAGGTGTTCCTGGCGCGCTCCGACCGCGGGCGGACCGTCGCGGTGAAACTGGTACGCCAAGAGCTCGCCGAGCAGGAGGAGTTCCGCAACCGCTTCCGCCAGGAGGTGCACGCCGCGCGGCGGGTGGGCGCCCAGTGGACGGCGCCGGTCCTGGACGCGGACACCGAGGCGGCGGTGCCCTGGGTGGCCACCGGCTATGTCGCCGGGCCCTCGCTCCAGCAGGTCGTCGGGCGCGACCACGGGGCGCTGCCGGAGCGCTCGGTGCGCATCCTGGCCGCCGGTCTGGCGCACGCGCTGGGCGACATCCACCGGGCGGGTCTGATCCACCGGGACCTGAAGCCGTCCAACATCCTGGTGACGATCGACGGCCCGCGCGTCATCGACTTCGGCATAGCGCGCGCCCTGGAGACGGTCACCGACGGCGGGCTCACCCGGACCGGCGCCCTGGTCGGCTCACCCGGTTTCATGGCGCCCGAGCAGGTGCGCGGGGAGAGCATCACGGCCGCCTGCGACGTCTTCTGCCTGGGCTCGGTGCTCGCCTACGCGGCCACCGGCGCGCTGCCCTTCGGCACGGCCAACAGCGGGGTGCACGCCCTGATGTTCCGCATCGCGCAGGAGGCGCCCGAGCTGTCCGAGGTGCCGGAGTCGCTCGCGGACCTGGTCCGCGACTGCCTCCAGAAGGACCCGGCCGCCCGCCCCAGCCTGGCGGAGATCCTCGCCCGCACCGGAGCCGAGGAGACGGTCTCCGACGGCCGTGCCCGCGACCCCTGGCTCCCCGGCGCACTGGTGGCCCAACTCGGCCGCCACGCGGTCCAGTTGCTGGACACCGAGGACCCCGACAGCCACGACGACCCCGCCGCCTCCGGCGCACCCCGGACCGGCCCGGGCGCCGCCCCGCAGGCGGTGAACGCAGGCGCCGGCCCCGAGGCGGCAGAGGTCGAGGGCAGGGGCACGGGCAAGGACACCGGACCGGACGCGGGCACGGGACCGGACCCCGAGGCGGCGAGCGCCCCCGCCGCGCGCCCCGCTCAGGACGGGCAGGCCACCCCGGGCGCCGCCCCCGCCGCAGCCGCAGCCGCAGCCGCAGCCGACGGCACACCCGCGAGCCCCACCCCCAAGTTCCCCGCGCTCAAGGTCCCGCCGAGGTCCACCCCGACTCCCCCGGCCTCCGCCCCGGCCGACTCGGAACCGGCGGAATCGGGATCGTCCTCGCCCTCGGCACCGGCATCCGCCTCCGCACCGGCGGAGTCCGCGTCGGCCACCCCGCCGCCGCCCGGCACCCCGGGAACGGCCCCGCTCGACCACCTCCCCACGCAGGTCTCCGGCTCGTACACGGCCCCGCCGCCCTCGGCCGCGGCCCCGCCCCCCGCGGCGCCGCCCGCGGTCCCGGCCACCCCGCCACCCGGCGCTCCCTACGGCTATCCGCACGCCGGACCCGCGGGTCATCAGGCACCGGGCGCCTACGGATACCCCCAACAGGGCGGGTACGGACCGCAGGGCATACCCGGCGGCGCTCCCCCGTACGGCCCGCCGACGGCCGTCCCGGGGCAGGGGGCAGCGCTCGGCGGCACCCCGCCGTACGGGCCGACCCCGCCGTACGGTCCCGGTGTCGCCCCGGTGCCGGAGCCCGCGCCGCGCAGGCGGGCGACGGCGCTGCTCGTCGCGGTGGCGCTGGTGGTGGCGCTGGGCGCGGGCGGCGCGGTCTATCTGCTGATGAAGCCGGACGGCAAGGACGAGGCGAGCGGCGGCCCCAGCCCCACCGCGAGCAAGAACGGCCCCTCGCAGGGCCCCTCCGAGCAGGGCAAGGGGCCCACGGACCCGGGGAGCAGTTCGCCGCCGCCCACCGAGGGGGACATACCCACCGGCTTCCTCGGCACCTGGAACGGCACCATCGACAACGACAAGGGCCGCAGCACCCGCAAGCTCGTCATCCAGCAGGGCGAGCCGGGCGACACCGTGCTCTCGCTGACCGCGGACGGCCCCGCCGACTCGGGTACGTACCACTGCGTCTTCCAGGCCGATCTGACCTCGAAGTCCGGGGAGGACTCGCTGTCCATCGGGCCGTCCACGGTGATCGTCGGGGAGCCCATGTCCTCCTGCACCCCGGGCGCGGCGAGCACGGTCACGCTGCTCCCGGACGGCCGCCTGAAGCGGGTGAACAACGACAACGGCGACGAGCTGACGTACACCAAGTCCCAGTGAGGAGGAGGGAGTCCGAGGGAGTCGGAGGGACCCGGGCGCAGGGGGAGCGAGGAAGGCCAGAGGGCCCGGTGACGCGGGCCGAGTCCGGATGACGCGGCCCGAGCCCGGGTGACGGGAGCCGTGGCCGGGTGACGGGAGCCGTGGCCGGGTGACGGGAGCCGAGTCCGCGGAGAACCCGGCCGGAACCCACAGCACCCGGCAGGAACCCACAGCACCGGCCGAGACCCCCCGGCACCCCGGCAAGGTCCACGCCCCGTCAACTCAGCCCGCAGCGCGCCGAGTTCTTGCCCGGCGAAGAGTCACCGCGCCGCGCAGAGTCGACGTACCGCCGCCGACCCTTCGCCGAACGCCCGGCGAACCCGCGGCGAACATCGGACGACGCCGGTGCCGGGAGGCCGCGCCGGGGCGCCGGCGCGTTTACGGTGACCGGACCATCGGTTCGTTCACGTACACGGGGGCAGGCGTGGACTGGTTCTCGGCCGAGAACGTCATCGCGGTCGGTACGGCGCTGCTGGGCGTGGCGGCGACCTTCGGCGCGCTGGTGTACGAGCGTTCGCCGCGTCAGCGGCACATCGGCTACCGCGTGCAGATGGACACCTTCATCCGGGACATCGAGATCTCCGACGGCCAGGCGCAGGGCCTCGGGATCTTCAACTCCGAGGCCCAGCGCAACGACCGGACGCTGGTGCTGCTGCGCGTCGAGAACGACGGTTCACGCCATATCGGCCTGGACGACTACACCACCGAGGGCAGGCGCGGGCTGACCGCCGTCTTCGCGGGCCGTACGGTGCTCGGCTGCGCGGTCACCGGCACCGACGCGGTGCGGGACGCCGAGGCGGAGGCCGACCCGGAGGCGCGCTCCAGCCACGAGGAGTACCTGACCCACGCGGCCGGTCTGCGGCCGGACGGCAGCAGACTGCACATCCCGCGGGTGCCGCTGAACAAGGGCGACCACTTCAAACTGCTCGTGCTGCTGTCCGGCGGGGCCGAGGGCGGCCGGGTCACGGTCAGCGGCGGGCTCAAGGAGGGCGCGGTCTCCAAGAACCGTTCGGCCAGCACCAGCCTGGACGCGAAGCCGCGGCAGTTCAGCCGCCCGGCGCAGGTGCTCGCCTCGCTGCTGACGGCCTGTGTGGTCACCCTGGCCGCGATCGTCGTGGCGGACGGCGGCGAGAGCACCGCCGAGCCGCGGTCGCTGTGTGCGCGGGGCGAGTTGAGGCTGACCGGCTCGACCGCCTTCGCCCCGGTGGCCGAGGCGCTGAAGGAGGCCTACGAGAAGGAGTGCCCGAAGACCCGGATCACCGTCGCGGCGGGCGGCAGCGCCACCGGCATCCGCGAGCTGCGCACTGCCGGTGCCCGCGCCGCCGAGGGCGCGCCCGCCGCGGTCGTCTTCACCGACGGCCCGGCCACCGGCGCCTATCCGCAGCTCCAGGGGCGTTCGCTCAGCGTGGCCGCCTTCGCCCTGGTGGTCAACGACCGTGTCGGGCTGCGCGATCTGACGCTTGCTCAGGTGCGCGACCTCTACGCGGGCCGGGTCGCCAACTGGAACCAGCTGCCGGGTGGCCCCGACGAGCCGGTGACCCTGGTCAGCCGGGTCTCCAACTCCGGCACCCGGGACGTGCTCCAGCGCCGACTGCTCGGCGGCAGGCAGGAGTTCGGCGACTACGCGCCCGGCGGCTGCGACGGCAAACCCGAGGGGGGCGGGCGTCCCGAGCGCTGCGAACTGGACAGCACCGCCCAGGTCCTTGAGGCCGTGCGCAGCTACCCGGGCGCGGTCGGCTACAGCGAACTCGCCGCCGCCACCGGGGTCAGGGGCACCCACCTGCTCTCCCTCGACGGCCGGGCGCCCTCCCTGGTGAACCTCCAGCACAGCGGCTACCGCTACCGGGACGTGGAGTTCGCCTACACCTACGGCCCGCCCGCCGCCGACTCACCGGCCGCGCGCTTCCTGGAGTTCGTCACGGCACCCGGCGGCCGGGGCGAGGAGATCATCCGCGAGAAGGGCCAACTACCCTGCACGGAACCGGAGGCGCGCCGACTCTGCGCGCAGCCGTAGACATCGACGGCCGACGTCGAGGTCAAGAACGGCCGAGGGCAAGGACGGCAGCGACGTCGAGGTCGCGAGCGGCGCCGAAGCCGGACACGGAACCCATCCGCGTACTCCAAGTACCGCCTGGAGTGCGCGAGTTGGCCGCGCGCGCCGGGTGCACACGTGCTCTCGTACCGGTCTACCAAGGTGCTGTGGGGTCTGATCGTCGAGCTGCTCCTCCGGCCTCACGACTGATCGGCACCACGCGGCGCCCCCGTACCCCCTGTCCGCGGGGGCGCCGCTCACCGGCGCCCCCGCGAGGGCTCATCCCGCTCCCTCACCTCTGCTGCGAGGCCTTCGGCGAGCAGGGCGGTCCCTGCCGCGCGGTCTCCTGGCCCTGCTGGTAGGCGCCGCAGGCCGCGACGGTCACCGGGCCCTCGGCGGTCTGCCGCAGCAGGACCAGGGTCTTGTCGGGCGGTGGGGCGTTGCTGCCCTGGCCGTAACTCACGTACCCGGTCGCCCCGTCGAAGGAGATGCCGCCGCTGAGCGCGGTGAGCATCGAGCGCGGGTCGGCGTTCTTGTCCCGGTAGGTGATGTCGGCGGCGCGGGACAGGACATGGAAGGCGTCGTAGGCGACGGCGGAGTGCCCGTCCTGGCGCCAGGGGTCGCTGCCCTTGGTGGTGTCGCTGACGAACCGGTCGTAGTCCTCGACGAACTGCCGGGTCTTCTCGCTGGCCTTCGCGTCGTTCTCGGGCAGCCGGTGCGCGGAGTAGTACAGCCGCAGCCAGTGCTTGTCGTCGAAGGCGCCGGTGAGGGCGACGTTGGTCAGCTCGTTGCCGCCGAGGACGGTGATGTCGTGCTGGATGCAGGTGCCCTGGGTGTGCAGGGCGTTGACGAAGGCGGTGAAGTCGCGGGCCCGCGCCGACCAGTAGACCATCGACTCCGGCTGCTCCTTGAGCGCCTTGCACACCGTCTCGGCGAGGTCGTGCGCGCTGGAGACCTTCGGCGTCCCGGCGGGGGCGCCCGGGAAGCGGCCGTCCTGCGCGAAGTTGACGACCTTCTCCCGGCCGGGGAAGTCCTTGACGAACTTCTCCGCCAGGCTGCTGCTGTACAGGTCGCCGGAGTTCTGCACGACGATGGCCTGCTCGGCCGGGGTGCAGCCCGCGCCCTTGTGCCGGGCGACGATGTCCTGCTCCCCGGCGAAGCGGGCCTCGATGCCCGCCTCGGTGCTGTTGGCGGGGGTGAAGGGCCAGTAGCTCTGGTAGGTCTCGCTGTCGAGCATCTCGTCGGCGGTCGCGGTGGTGCCGATCGCGGGGATGCCCTTCTCGCCGAGCACCGTCAGCGCGGCCCGGGTCTCGGCCTTCGACTGCGCGTAGCCGAGGACGCCGATGACCTGCCGGGCGCCCTTGCGCTGCCCGCTGTCGATCTCCGCGACGAGTTTCTCGGCCTCCTGCTCGGCACGCGCGAAGCCCGCGCCGGTGGGGATCACCTCGACCCGCAGCGGCACCCGGGAGTCGTCGGAGTCGGCGTCGTTGTTGAGTTTGCGCTGCCACATGGCGATGCCGCGCAGCTCCGGGATGGTCCCGTCGAAGAGGGTCAGGGTCGCCGAGGAGGGCGGGTCGGAGCCGAAGGCGACGACGGTGCGCACGGTGCGGCCGCGGTTCCTCGCGAAGTCCTCGGCCCGGCGGTTCTCGTCGGCGATCACCCCCAGGGCGGCCTCGTACCACTCCTCCGCGCGCAGCCGCGGCGGCCCCTGCGCGGCCGAGGCGTCGGCGAGGGTGCGGTCGCCGCCGACGCACGGGTGCTCCTCGGGGGTGCCGAAGGCGAGCCGCAGGCCGATCCCGCCGCCGAGCACGGCGAGCGCGGCGACGGCGGCCACCGCCGAGGTCATCGCCCGCCAGCTGGTGCGGAACATCCGCGGCTCGATCTGCCGGATCGGCAGCCCGAACCGGGTGAAGGGCTCCTCCCGCAGGGCCACCAGGACGGGTGCGCCCTCGCGCTGGTTCAGCTGGAGTCCGGCCTGGGCGAGGTTGACCTCCGCGGGCTCGCCGAGCTGGTGCAGGAGCCGCTCGGAGGGCCGCCCGACGGCGATGACCAGCGGCCCGGGCGGCTGCGTGGCGGCCCGGGCCCGGTGGAAGGCGGCGAGGAAGCGCTCCACGGGGCGGGCGGCCTCCTCCTGCCCGGGGAGTTCGGCGAGGATCACCGGACGGGCGGTGCGGCGGCGGCGCCGGGGCAGGAAGCGGCGCGCGGGCGGCACCCGCAGGTCCTCAAGGAGCGCCCGTACCAGCAGGTCCTCCAGGCCCTGCAGAGCCTCCTCGCGCTGCGGGTGGCCCGGGTCGAGGGCGAGCCGCGGCACCTGCCGCTGGGCGACCTCGTCCATGACCCGGAAGAGGTTCTCCTTGCCGCGTTCCGCGCCCAGTTCGACCCCGAGCCACCGGCGGCGGCGGAACGGCGAGAGCCGCGCGGGCCTGATCAGCTGCCGCGTCGTGCGGCGCGCCCAGCACCAGCGGGGCAGCACATGGGTGAGCGGCTGCCACACCACCTGCACCAGCCAGGCGTACGGGCCCCCGGCGGCCGGCGGTTCGCTGCCGCCGAGCCCCCACAGCAGCGCGGGCAGCCCGCCCCGCTCGACCCGCTTGCGGTACGCGGCATCCCGCAGCGCACGCGCCCCCGCGCCCGCGCCGCCCGCGCTCCGGCTCTCCAGGATCTCGGTGACGACATCGCGCAGCAGCGAGAACTGCGGGAAGCGGTCCGGGGTCATGAACCGCGGTATCCCGAACTCCAGCCGCCTGCCCACCTCGTCGGCGAAGAGCTCGCCGCCGGCGCCCGCCTCCAGGACCGCGTACGGGGCGAGCTTGCCGTTGTCGTCGAGGGGTTCGCGCAGCGCCTCGACGACTCTGCGCACCCGGCGCTCGTAGGCGGTGCCGCTGCCGGGCACGGTGAACAGGAACAGCGGCGGGCCGGTCCCCAGGTACTCGCGGTCGGCCGGTGCCACGGCTGTCGGATACTGCCGGACGAAGATGTCCGCCCCGGTGTCGTCCGGGAACTGGCGTGGTACTTCCCGTGCTGTGGCCATTTACCCAACTCCCCCGTCAAATGGCCTGCGAATAACGGAAGTTGACAGGGTAATCACCCAGTCACCCTCCGGCGACGAAAAAACGCGCCAGAGGGTGATACCCCGTCAGACCGGACGCGTCACCGCCGCACGGGCCCCGTGATGAAGACGTGACGCGGCACAAGCGGCCCGGGCGGCCCCGGACGCCTCGGGCCGGTCAGCGCACGTAGTGCTTCAGGATCTCCGTGTCGAGGGTGAGGCCGACGGGGTCGGGGAGGGTGACCTGCTCGCCGAAGGGGGCGCGGTGGATGTCGGCGTAGTGGCCGAGGTCCGGGTCGGGATTCGTGTGGACGACAAGGGCGCAGGCGTCGCGGTCCACGAGGAGATAGACCGGAATGCCCGCCGCGGCGTAGGCCTTCGGCTTCTCATGCCGGTCGCGTCGGTCGGTGTCCCCGTCGTACGAGGTGATCTCGACGGCCATCAGCACACCGTCGGTGTCCGCCCAGTCGCCCTGCCCCGCGAAGTGCGCCACCGGGGCGAGGACACCGTCCGGGCGTGCCCTGCCGCTGCGGTACTCACCGACCTTGAGCCCCTTGTTGGGGTAGAGGTCCAGCTCCGTTCGTACCCTCATGCACTGCCTCAGCAGCCACATGAAGATCGTCTCGTGGTCCCCGTCCGGCACCCGCTTCTCCTCGATCCGTCCGCCGATGAACTCCAACGTGACGGTCTCGGGAGCCGTGGAGGCGATCTGCTCGAAGTCCTCCACCAGCATCTGAGACTTGCGCTCGGCCATAACCGTCATGGTGCACCCCCTTCCAGGCGAACGCCAGTATCCGCAGGCACGGGCACCGCGGTGCCACGGTTGTCCGGGACCTCACTCATACGAGTGAGCCGTGCCGGTGCGGGAACTCCCCCGCACCGGCACGGCTCCGGCTCAGCTCCTCCCGGGCCGCCCGGGAGATCCGGGACGCACAGGAGACCAGGTCACAGGAACGAGTTGATCTGGATCGTCTCGTCCCGGCCCGGGCCCACGCCGATCGCGGAGATCGGGGCGCCGGACATCTCCTCCAGGGCCTTCACGTAGTCCTGCGCGTTCTTCGGCAGGTCGGTGAAGGTCTTGGCCTTGGTGATGTCCTCCGACCAGCCCGGCAGCATCTCGTAGACCGGCTTCGCGTGGTGGAAGTCGGTCTGGGAGTACGGGAGTTCGCTGACCCGGCGGCCGTCGATCTCGTAGGCGGTGCAGACCGGGATCTGCTCCCAGCCGGTGAGGACGTCGAGCTTGGTGAGGAAGAAGTCGGTCAGGCCGTTGACGCGGGTCGCGTAGCGGGCGATGACCGCGTCGAACCAGCCGCAGCGGCGGTCCCGGCCGGTGGTGACACCGCGCTCGCCGCCGATGCGCCGCAGCGCCTCGCCGTCCTCGTCGAGCAGTTCGGTCGGGAAGGGCCCGGAGCCGACGCGGGTGGTGTACGCCTTGAGGATGCCGATGACCCGGCTGATCTTCGTCGGGCCGACGCCCGCGCCCGTGCAGGCGCCGCCCGCGGTCGGGTTGGAGGAGGTGACGAAGGGGTAGGTGCCGTGGTCGATGTCGAGCAGGGTGCCCTGGCCGCCCTCGAAGAGGACGACCTTGTCCGCCTCCAGGGCCTCGTTGAGGACCAGGACGGTGTCGGCGACGTAGGGGGCCAGCTCGTCCGCGTAGCCGAGGAGTTCTTCCACGACCTGGTCGACGGCGATCGCGCGGCGGTTGTAGACCTTCGCGAGGAGCTGGTTCTTGAAGTCGAGGGCCGCCTCCACCTTCTGGGTGAGGATCGACTCGTCGTAGAGGTCCTGGACCCGGATGCCCACGCGGTTGATCTTGTCCGCGTAGGTGGGGCCGATGCCGCGTCCCGTGGTGCCGATCTTGCGCTTGCCGAGGAAGCGTTCCGCCACCTTGTCCATGGTGACGTTGTAGGGCGTGATGATGTGCGCGTTGCCGCTGAGCAGCAGCTTGGACGTGTCGACGCCGCGCTCGTTCAGACCGCTCAGCTCGGAGAGCAGGACCGACGGGTCGACGACGACGCCGTTGCCGATGACGGGCGTGCATTCGGGAGACAGGATCCCGGAAGGCAGGAGATGCAGCGCGTAGGTCTGGTCGCCGACGACGACCGTGTGGCCGGCGTTGTTGCCGCCCTGGTAACGCACCACGTAGTCCACGGATCCGCCGAGCAGATCGGTGGCCTTTCCCTTGCCTTCGTCACCCCACTGAGCACCGAGCAGCACAAGTGCGGGCACAGGCGTACACCCCTTCCGGGCGGGGCATGTCCAGGGTCAGGGGCATACGCGCGGCGTATGCCGGCGGCCTTCGTCGGCCGCAACCCGTCGGACCGGTGCCCCGGAATAGACGAAGCCCCTGGCGCAACAGCGCAAGGGGCTCTTGCACAAGGATGTTACCCGAGGATGCGAGGCAGGACCGAGGTGGCCGTGTTTGACCAGCTTCTCGTGGTCGTCGACCCGGCCGCGCGGCGCAGCGACGGTGAGTCGGTGCGGATCGCGAAGGACGTGCTCGGCGCCGGTGCCGACACCAAGGTGTGCCTGCCGCAGGGGCCCGAGGAGTTCGCGCGGGCGCTGGTCAGGAGGGGCCACCGGCGCCCCGTGGTGGTGGGCGACGACCGGGCGCTGCTGCGCGCGGTCGGGGTCCTGCACCGGGAGCGGGAGCTGGGCTCGTGCGCGCTGGGCCTGGTCCCGGTGGGCCAGCTGCTCTCGCTGACCCGGCTCCTCGGGGTGCCGACCAGCGCGGTGGCCGCGGCGCGTGCGGTGCTCGACGGCGGCGAGCACCGCCTCGACCTGCTGGTGGACGACAGCGACGGGGTGGTCCTCGGCGATCTGCACATCCCGCCGCTCACCGGCGGCCGGGCCGCCCCGGACACCGCCGGGTCACCGGCCGGGGGCTCCCACTCGCTGCTGCGCACCTGCCAGTCCCTGGTGCGCACGCTCGCCCGCCCGGCGCGGACCGCGGCCCCGGTACGGGAGCCCGCGCGGCTGCGGGTGGAGGCGGACGGCGTGCTCCTGGTCGATCTGGACCAGCCGGTGCGGGCGATGACGCTGGCGCCGGAGGCGGACGGCCTGGCCCGGATCGAGCTGCATCCGGCGCAGGAGGGCGGCGAGGCGATGCGGACGACGGCGCGCACGGTGACGGTCTCGGGGCCGGACTTCCGCTACCGCGCGGACGCGCACACCGCGGGCCCGGTGCGCACCCGGACCTGGACGGCGCTCGCGGGCGCCTGGTCGCTGACCCTGCCCGGGCCGGCCCCGGCGGGCTCGGGGGCGGAGCGGGCACCGGCCTGAGCGCCGGGGCGCGCGCGGCGCGCAACGGGCGGCCGACCGGCTGACGAGCGGCCCCCCGCCGCCCGGAACGCCGCGCTGCCTCAGGCGCCGAACATCCGCTCCCGGTGCGCCCGCCAGCGCTCCATCATTCCGGACAGTTCGCGCTGCATGAAGTCGAAGAACTCCAGGGTCTCGGCGATGCGCCGCCCCGGTTTGCTGTCCGGGCCGACGGTCGCGATGCCCTCGCGCAGGGTGCCGTCCCAGCGCCGCAGGATGGAGTCGCGGTTGGTGAGGGCCTCGTACCACTGGTTGGTGTGGACGCGGTAGCGGTCGCGGCGGGAGCCGGGTTCGCGTTCGCGGCTGACCATGTTGACCTGGGTGAGGTAGCGGATCGCGCCGGAGACGGCGGCGGGGCTGATGCGGATCTGCTCGGCGATCTCGGCGGAGGTCATCACGCCCTCGTCGGAGGCGAGCAGGGCGGCGAAGACGCGGGAGGGCATGCGCGGCATCCCGGCCTCGACCAGCTCGGAGGCGAAACGTTCCACGAAGCGGGAGACGGCCTCCTCGTCGCGGGGCGCGCGGCCCGCGGGGCCCGGTGCCTCGGTGCCGCCCGTCGCACGGGTGCCGGTGGTGTCCACTGCCTCCGTCATACCGGTCCTCTCCCCCTGGCTGGCTGGTCCCCTACGAGTTTATACGCTTCCTTAACTTCACAAGTTTGTGAAAGTAGCGTACGTTCAGAATCATGACGAAGGCAATCACGGTCTCCGGCCTGCGCAAGTCGTTCGGGCGGACACACGCACTTGACGGTCTCGACCTGGAAGTCGAGACGGGTGAGGTCCACGGCTTCCTCGGCCCCAACGGCGCCGGCAAGTCCACCACCATCCGGGTCCTGCTGGGCCTGCTGCGCGCCGACGGCGGCGCCGCCCAGCTCCTCGGCCAGGACCCGTGGAACGACGCGGTCGAGCTGCACCGCCGCCTGGCGTACGTGCCGGGCGATGTCACGCTGTGGCGCAACCTCTCCGGCGGCGAGGTCATCGACCTCTACGGGCGGCTGCGCGGCGGCCTGGACAAGGCGCGCCGCGCCGAGCTGATCCAGCGCTTCGAGCTGGACCCGACCAAGAAGGGACGCACCTACTCGAAGGGAAACCGGCAGAAGGTCGCCCTGGTCGCGGCCTTCGCCTCCAATGTCGACCTGCTCATCCTGGACGAGCCGACCTCCGGCCTCGACCCGCTGATGGAGGAGGTCTTCCAGAGCTGTGTCGCCGAGGAGCGCGACCGCGGCCGTACCGTGCTGCTGTCCTCGCACATCCTCAGCGAGGTCGAGTCGCTCTGCGACCGCGTCAGCATCATCCGCAAGGGAAAGACCGTGGAGAGCGGCTCCCTCGCGCAGATGCGGCACCTGACCCGCACCAGCCTCACCGCGGAGCTGGTCGGCACCGCCGACGGGCTCGCCTCCCTGCCCGGCGTGCACGACGTCGAGGTGCAGGGCGGCAAGGTCAAGCTGCAGGCCGACACCGACAAGCTGGACGCGGTGCTGCGCGCGCTCACCGACGCCGGGGTGCGCTCGCTGATCTCGACGCCGCCCACCCTGGAGGAGCTGTTCCTGCGGCACTACCAGACCGACGGCGACGAGAACGCCGCCCAGGACCAGGGCCGGGAAGCGGTGGCCCGATGACCGCAGTAGCCCTGCCCGCCGTCCGACGCGGCGGCGGCACCCGGCAGTTCGCCGGAACCGGCGCCCTGCTGCGCCTGGCCCTGCGCCGCGACCGGGTCATGCTCCCGGTGTGGGTCCTGGTCGTCGGCGGTGTCGTCGGCGGCGCCGCGGGCGGACTCAAGGGTGTCTACGACACCGCCGAGAAGCGCGCCCAGGTCGCCACCGACATGACCGGCAACAGCTCGCTGCGCGCCCTGTACGGGCCGGTCTTCGACGACTCCATCGGCGGACTCGTCGCCTGGCGCTACGGGGCCTTCGCCACCGTCATCGCCGCGGTGCTGAGCCTGCTCCTGGTCGTACGGCACACCCGCGAGGAGGAGGAGACCGGCCGCCAGGAGATGGTCTCCTCCGCGATGGTGGGCCGCCGCGCCCCGCTGACCGCGGCCCTGCTCACCGCGCTGATCGCCAACCTCGGCATCGTGCTGCTCGTCACCGCGGGACTGTCCGCGGAGGGGCAGGGCGGCGCCTTCGCCTTCGGTCTCGCGCTCGGCGGGGTCGGCATGCTCTTCGCGGGGATCGCCGCGATCGTCGCGCAGATCACCGAGAGCGCCCGGCTCGCCAAGGGCATGACGGCGGCGGTCCTCGGCGTCTTCTTCGCGCTGCGCGCCGCGGGCGACGCCGCCACCGACGACGCCTCCTCCCCGCTGAACTGGATCTCCCCGCTGGGCTGGGCGGAGAACGTCCGCGCCTTCGGCGAGGAACGCTGGGGCGTCTTCGGCCTGTTCGCGCTCGCCGTCCTGGTCACCGTCGCCGCGGCCTACACCCTCGCCGGGCGCCGCGACCTCGGCCTCAGCTTCCTGCCGCCGCGGCCCGGGCCCGCCGAGGGCCGGCTCGCCACCGCGGGCGGTCTGGCCTGGCGGCTCCAGCGCGGCAGCCTCTTCGGCTGGACGGTCGGCTTCCTGCTCGCCGGGATCCTCTTCGGCGGCATGGCCGAGGGCGCCGCCGACCTGGTCGGCGACAACGAGTCCACCCGTGACCTCTTCGAGCGGATGGGCGGCCAGTCCGGCATCACGGAGGCCTTCCTCTCCTCGATGGTCAGCCTCTTCGGCATGATCGCCGCGCTGTACGCGGTCGCCTCGGTGCTGCGCCTGCACGGCGAGGAGACCTCCCAGCGCGCCGAGCCGCTGCTCTCCAACGCGGTCAGCCGCATCACCTGGGCGGCCGGCCACCTCGCCGTCGCCTTCGGCGGCGCGGCCGTGATCCTGCTCGCCGGCGGCGCCGGCATGGCCATCGGCTACGGCGACCAGGCACCGGACATCCTGGGCGCCAGCCTCGTGCAGGTCCCCGCGGTGTGGGTGCTCGCCGGGATCGCCCTGGTCCTGTACGCGGTGGTGCCGAAAGCGGCCACCCTGGGCTGGGCGGCGGCGGGACTGTGCCTGGCGCTCGGCTGGATCGGCCCGGCGGCCGACCTGCCCCAGTCGGTCATGAACATCTCGCCCTTCGGCCACCTGCCGAAGCTGCCCGGTCCCGAGATGCAGTGGACGCCCGTCGTGGTGCTCCTGGTCCTCTCGGTGGCCCTGGTCGCCGCGGGCCTCGCGGGCCTGCGCCGCCGGGACCAGATCTCCTAGTACGGGACCGGCTCCCCGGTACCGGATCCCCCGTACCGGAGCCTCCTGCCAGCGGAGCTCCCAGAACCGCCCGTGACCAGGGACCCCCCGCCCTGGTCACGGGCTCCCCTCCCCTTCTCCCTCCCCCGAGGCGCCCCCGGTCTGTCCCAGGCCGGGGGCGCCGTGCGTGCACCGGGCCCTCCTCCAACAGGCTTCTCAGGTACGGCGGTTCAGACCGCCACCCGCAGTTCGCTCAGCCCGCGGATGACGAAGCCCGGCCTGCGCACCGGCGGTGCGGCCAGGCTCAGCCGGGGCGCGCGGCGGAGCAGGGCACCGAAGGAGGCGGTGAGTTCGATACGGGCCAGGGGCGCGCCGAGGCAGTAGTGGATCCCGGCGCCGAAGCTGAGGTGCGGGTTGTGGCGGCGGCCGAGGTCGAGGCGGTCGGGTGCGGTGAAGACCTCCGGGTCGCGGTTGGCGGAGCCGAAGAGGAGGGCGACCTCGCTGCCGCGCTCCAGGACGGTGCCGCCGATCTCGATGTCCTCCAGGACCCAGCGCTCGAAGAGCTGCAACGGGGTGTCGTGGCGCAGGAGTTCCTCGATCGCCGTGGGCAGCAGGGCGGGTTCGGCGCGCAGCCGGGCCAGCTCCCCGGGGTGGCGGAGCAGGGTCCACCAGCCGCCCGCGGTGGTGTTGACCGTGGCCTCGTGCCCGGCGTTGAGCAGCAGCGCGCAGGTGGAGATCATCTCCTGCTCGCTCAGTCTGCCCGGGGCCGCCCGCCGCTCCTCGCCGCCGTCGTCGAGGTGCTCGTCGTGGGCGGCGATCAGCGCGGAGATCAGGTCCTCGCCGGGCCTGCCGCGCCGCTCGGCGATCAACTCCCGTAGATAGGAGGAGAATTCGGCCGAGGCCCGCACCGCCCGCCGCGCCGTCTCCGGCCCCGGGTTCAGCTCGTACATCCCGCAGATCTCCGCCGACCAGGGCCGCAGCAGGTGCCGGTCGGCCTCGGGGATGCCGAGCATCTCGGCGATCACGGCGACCGGCAGCGGCTCCGCGAGAGCGCTCACCAGGTCACCGCCGCCGCTCTCGACCAGCTCCTCGACCAGTTCGTCGGCCAGCCGGTGCACATAGGGCACGAGCCGCTCGACCGTGCGCGGGGTGAAGGCCTTGGCGACCAGCCGCCGGATCCGGGTGTGCGCCGGGGCCTCCAGGTCGAGCAGTCCGTTGTCGTTGAGCAGATGGAAGGGCGCGTGCTCGGGCGGCGGCGGGGTGCGCCCGAACTCCTCGTGGCTGAACCGGTGTTGGTAGGTGCGGCCGAGGCGCCGGTCGCGCAGCAGCGCGGAGACGTCGGCATGCCGGGGCACCAGCCACTGCCCCGAACCCTCGTACCAGTGCACCCGCCCGGCGGCGCGCAGCTCGGCGTAGGCGGGGTACGGGTCGGCGACGAACTGCGGGGACTCGGGCGCGAAGACGGACATGCGCCGACGGTAACCGCGCCGGAGAGGCGGGTGAACCGGCCGGGGCGTCCGTGTCGTGTCCGCCGCCTCCCCTCACCGACGGCGGCGTCCGGCCCCCCGCGTCCCGGAACGGCTCGACCGGCACCGGCCGGGTGACCCCAAGTCCTCAGCTCACCAGGCCAGTTGGCGGATCTCCTCCGCCACCACCGCGCAGGCGTCCGCCGCGGGGTCGATGAGCGGGAAGTGGCCCACCTCGTCGAGCAGGGTCAGACCGACCGGCTCGCCCGCCTCCGCCGCCGCGTCCGCGTACGACTCGGAGACCGCGGCGGGCACCACGATGTCCTCCCGGCCGTGCACCAGCGTGGTGGCGATCCCGGTCGGCAGCAGCGAGTACGGGTCCGCGAGCCGCAGCCGCGCCGGGAACTCCTCACGGGGACTGAGGAGTTGGCACACCGCCCCGGCGCACACATTGAGCTTGTCGGCGAGCGCGAGATCGGCGATCGGGGCGAGCGCCACCACCCCGCGCAGCGCGGGCGTGGTGGGCGCGTACCAGGGCGAGTCCTTCGGCAGTACGTGGCGGGCGGCGCCCCACAGCGCGAGGTGGCCGCCCGCCGAGTGGCCGGTCAGCACCAGGCGGCGGACGTCGGCCTCCGGCAGGGCCGTGCGCGCCAGGTCGGGGAGTGCGTCCAGGGCGGCGGCCACGTCGTCGAAGGTGTCCGGCCAGCGCCCGGCGATCAGCCCGCCGCCGGGAGCGGCGGCGGCTCCGCGGCGGTACTCCACGTTCGCCACCGCGAGCCCGCGCCGGGCGAGGAAGTCCGCGAAGGGGCTGAGGTGGCCCCGGTCGTAGGGCGCCCGCCAGGCGCCGCCGTGCAGGGCGACCACCAGCGGGACCGGCCCGTCGACGGCGCCGCGGGGCGCGTAGAAGTCGATGACCTGCTCGGAGCCGCAGCCGTAGGCGGCGGTGGCGTCCGGGGGCACCGGCCGGTGCGCGAACGCCGCGCTCTCCTCGGCGGCGTCGCGGGCGGCGGCCGCCCGGGTGGCCTCCCCGGCCGCGCCGCCTCCGGTGCCTGTCGCGTCCTCCGCCGTCCAGGGGGCGGGACGGGCGGAGGTACGCCCTTCCGCGTAGCGATCCGCCGCACGGGCGGCGCCGCTGCCGCGCCCGCCGGAGGCCTCCGGCGGATCGGCCTCGTCGTCCGGCATGGGCAACCTCTCCAAGGGCCGGGCGTCCGGAGCGGGTTCCTCCAGACGACTGACAACTGACAACTGACAACTGTTGATTATTGAACGGACGGTAGCAGTCCGTCCTCTGCGGTGATCGACGGATGCGGAAGTGGTTCCGGTTGCGGCGGCGGGGTGGGGGTTGCGGGGAGGCTCCGACGGGGTGGCGGCCCGGCAGGCGGGGCGGCGCGGGAGGACCGCGGGAGGGCCGCGGGAGAGCGGTGTCTCCTGCGGTCCTCCCGTCCCTTGTCGAGCTGTCAGGTCGAGCTGTCAGGCCTTCCGCCTCAGGCAACTTCCTTCAGGAGCAGCGGAGTCAGGTCCGCCCTTCCAAGAAGTCGCGCCTGTATGGCGGGAGTTACGGCCCGACCCGGGCGATCCGCCTTTACACTCTGGCCAGTTGACCCCCTCTCAGGCCAGCTCCTCCGCGAGCGCCCTGGCCGCCCGTTCCACCTCGGCGAAGCCGACGTACAGCGGGGTGAAGCCGAAGCGCAGGACGTCCGGGTGCCGGAAGTCGCCGACCACCCCGCGGGCGATCAGGCGGCGCATGACCTCCCCGGCGTCCGGGCAGCGCAGGGCGACCTGGCTGCCGCGTTCGGCGTGCGCGAGCGGGGTCACGGTCTCCACCCGGCCCGGCGGGACGTACCCGGCGACGCACTCCAGGAAGAAGTCCGTGAGCCGGAGCGACTTGGCCCGCACCGCCTCGACCGAGACCCCCTCCCAGACGTCGAGCGCGGTCTCCAGCGCCAGCATCGACAGGATGTCCGGGGTGCCGACCCGGCCGCGCAGGGCGCCCTCGGCGGGCGCGTACCGCGCCTGCATGCCGAAGGGTTCCGCGTGCGAGTTCCAGCCCGGCAGCGGGGAGTCGAACCGGGGCTGGTGCTCGCGGCGCACGTACAGGTACGCGGGCGAACCGGGGCCGCCGTTCAGGTACTTGTACGTACAGCCCACCGCGAGGTCCACGCCGTGCTCGTCCAGGCCGACCGGCAGCGCGCCCGCGCTGTGGCACAGGTCCCAGACGGCGAGCGCGCCCGCCTCGTGCACCGCGGCGGTCAGACCGGGCAGGTCGTGCAGCCGCCCGCTGCGGTAGTCGACGTGGTTGAGCAGCACCGCGGCCGTCCGCGGCCCGAGCGCCGCCCGGACCTCGCCCGGGTCGACCGGGCGCAGACGGCAACCGGTCATCCGCGCGGCGGACTCGGCGATGTACCCGTCCGTGGGGAAGGTCGTCGCGTCCACCAGGATCTCGTCCCGGACGGGGGACGCGTCCCGGGCTGGCGAGATCAGGGACTCAACTGCATTGCTGTGCACGTCAGTTGACTGACCCTCAATCTCGTTGCCCGGAGCGCCAGTTGATTGCTCCTCGCGTCCGCGGACCAGCCGTACCGCGCCGACCAGTGCCTTGAAGACATTCACGCTCGTCGAGTCCCCGACCACGATCTGCCCGGGGGCGGCGCCGACCAGGGGCGCGATACGGTCCCCGATGCGTTCGGGAGCGCTCCACCAGCCGCTCTCCTCCCAGGACCGGATCCGCAGCTCACCCCACTGCCGCGCCACCACATCGGCCACCCGCCCGGGCACCGAACGCGGCAGCGCGCCCAGCGAGTTGCCGTCCAGATAGACGGTCTCGTCGAGCACGAACAGCTCGCGGTACGCGGCGAGTTCGTCCACCGCGTCGAGCGCCGCGGCCCGCCCGGCAAGGCTCTCGCCGGGGCTGCCACCGGCGGCGGCTGCCCCTCCCCTGCCGACCTCTTCGCTCTCGTCCGTGCTTGCGTCGACCGGGTTCATCCGGGTCCCTTTCCCTCCCGACACGGCTGCCCCCTCAGACACGGCTGCGCGCGGACCACAGTTCGGGGAAAACGTTCTTGGTGGCACGTTTCTCCAGCCAGGCGACGCCCGCCGAGCCGCCGGTGCCGACCTTCGAGCCCATCGCCCGGCGGGTGGCGACCAGATGGTCGTTGCGCCAGCGCCAGACGAGTTCGGCGACATCGGTCAGCGCCTCGCCGAGCCGCTGCTCGGGCGCGCTCTCCTCGCCGGAGTAGATCCGCGCCCAGATCTCCTCGACCTCGGGCGAGGACTGGTACTTGAGCCGCAGGTCGCGCTCCAGCACGGCGTCGGGCACGGGATGGCCGGCGCGGTGCAGGAAGCGCAACACCTCGTCGTACAGGCTGGGTTCGGCGAGCGCCTTCTCCAACTCGGCGTGCACGCGGGGGGATCCGCGGTGCGGCACGAGCATCGACGCGGACTTCTCGCCGAGCAGGAACTCCATCCGCCGGTACATCGCCGACTGGAAGCCCGAGCCCTCGCCGAGCGCGCTCCGGTAGGAGTTGAACTGCGCCGGGGTCAGCTGCGCGAGCGGCGTCCAGGAGGCGTTCAGCGCCTCCAGCTCGCGCACGCTGCGCTTGAGCGCGGCGATCGCGACGGGCAGGTCCTCGCGGCGCAGCGCGCGCGAGGCGGTCTCCCACTCGTGCACGAGCACGGTGAACCACAGCTCCATGACCTGGGTCGTCACCAGGAAGACCATCTCTCCGGGATCCTCGGAGAGCGGGTGCTGCAAGTGGGTGAGGACGTCCGCCTGGACGTAGTCCTCGTAGGGGGTGGTGTCCGCGAAGTCGAAGTTCGGCGCCTCGGGGTTGTCGGGGTCCGCCGCTTCGGGGGCGTCACCGTGCGCCGCTTCGGGGGTCTCGCCGTGGGTGTGCGCGGCCTCGGGGCCGTCGTGCCCGGTCGCGGGACTGTGGGTGTGGACGGCTTCGGGACCCTGGGCGTGGGCTGCTTCGGGGCCGTGGCCGTGCGCCGCTTCGGGGCTGGGGGCGTGCGCAGACTCGGTGCCGGGGGCCTTGTCGGCGGGTTGCCCGGCGCCGGGATGCGGGGCGCCGGAGTGCTCTGCGCGGGAATCCCGGGCGTCGCGGGTCTTGCCTGCGAGGCCCTCACCGCCGGGGGATCCGCCGCCGGGGCCGCCGTTCGCGGGGCTCCCGGGCTGCGCGCCCTCCGTGTCGAGATGCGGTGTCTCGTGGGACATTCGCTGTCTCCTCGGTACTGCTCCGGGTAGCGGTCCGCCCCTGCCATGTCGGCACGGGGGCCCCGGTCCCCACCGGGCATCCTCCGCAATCGTGCCCGGAAAAGGCAAGGCCCGCCTGGTCACGCAGGGTGAGACCTATGTGACCTGGCGGGCCGGTGCCGCGATACGCGCTTCGGCCGGAGGCCAGGGCCCCGGCCGAACGAGGCGGCTTCAGCTTCGGCTTCGGCTTCAGCCGAGGGTCTGGGCCGCGGTCGGCGAGGAGTCCTTCAGGAACTGGGTGCAGCGCTGGTGCTCCTCGCTCTCGCCGATCGCCTGGGCGGCGCGGGCGAGCCCGTGCAGGGCGCGCAGGAAGCCCCGGTTGGGCTCGTGCTCCCAGGGCACCGGCCCGTGGCCCTTCCAGCCGGCGCGGCGCAGGGCGTCGAGCCCGCGGTGGTAGCCGGTCCGCGCATAGGCGTACGACTCCACCACGCGCCCCGCCTCGAAGGCCTCGTCGGCCAGCTGCGCCCAGGCGAGCGAGGAGGTCGGGTACTTCGCCGCCACTTCGGTGGGCGGGGTGCCGCCGGCCAGCAGCTCACGCGGCTGCGGATCGTCGGGCAGCTCGGTCGGGGGCGGTCCCCCGAGCAGGTTCTCGTGAATTCCCATGGGTTCAAGTCTGGCAGGTGCGGGTGGGGTGGGGGCGCGAGTGAGCGGAGCCGGTCTCGGAGACGGCCCGGCG
The DNA here is from genome assembly GCF_025643355.1 of Streptomyces sp. SCSIO ZS0520. Taxonomy (NCBI): domain Bacteria; kingdom Bacillati; phylum Actinomycetota; class Actinomycetes; order Kitasatosporales; family Streptomycetaceae; genus Streptomyces; species Streptomyces sp. SCSIO ZS0520. The sequence continues at coordinate 3,570,510 of NZ_CP092644.1, forward strand.
GCGGGCGAACCCCTCAGAGATCGTCGGGTAGCAGCCGGAAGGCCTCGTGGCCGGTGAGCGGTCGGATCGCGCGGAAGTCGCGGCGGTCCAGCGACAGCACGCAGTCGGTCTCGTAGGTCTCCGCCAGTACGACGTTGACCGCGTCGGCGAGGTCGAGGCGCAGCGCGGCGTACCGGCGCTGGACGAGCCGGGCCTTGCGCAGGTCGTCGGCCTGCACGGAGGGGATGACCACACGCAGGGTGCGTTCCTGGTCGAGGAGCCAGTCCTCCACGAGATGCGCGGCCTCCCGGCTCACATTGCGCGTGGTGATGTGCTCGATCTCCATGAAGACCAGCGGCGAGACCACCGTGGTGGCGGCGGTCCGCAGGGCGGAGCGTGCTCTGGCGTGTTCGGGGTCCGAAGCGTTGAGGGCGGCGACCAGCCCGGACGTGTCACCGATGAGGATCACTCGCCCCGTTCCTCCAGGGCATCCGCCACCGCTTCGTCGACATCGCGCGAGGTGACCGGTCCGCCGAAGTCCAGGATGGGGATCGTCCAGTCCTCGTCCTCCCAGCGCTGGGCACGCAGCGCCGCGAGGTGGAACGCCTCGCGGAAGTACTCCGACTCGGGGCGCCCGTCCCGGACCGCGGCGGCCTTGATCAGCCTGAGGTCCTCTTCCTCGACCATCACGGTCGTCTTCTTCAGAGCCATATGGTTATGGTACCCCCACCATAACCAGGGCCCCGGGGCCCGAGCCGTGGTCGGGGGGCTGCCCGCCGAGGCCCTCGGACGCGGCAGGGCCCGGCCCCGCCGAAGCGGGACCGGGCCCTGGGACGCGCGGGAGACCGGCGGGCTACTTCAGGCGGGTGCCCGTGGAGCGCAGGTGGCCGCAGGCCTCGGTGACGCGCTTGGCCATGCCCGCCTCGGCGGACTTGCCCCAGCTGCGCGGGTCGTAGACCTTCTTCGAGCCGACCTCGCCGTCGACCTTCAGGACACCGTCGTAGTTGCGGAAGACGTGGTCCACGACCGGGCGGGTGAAGGCGTACTGGGTGTCGGTGTCGATGTTCATCTTGACGACGCCGTTCTCCAGGGCGGTGAGGATCTCCTGCTCGGTGGAGCCGGAGCCGCCGTGGAAGACGAAGTCGAAGGGCTGCGACCCCGCGGGCTTGCCGTACTTCGCGGCGACGCCCTCCTGGAGGTCCTTCAGCAGCTCGGGGCGGAGCACGACATTGCCCGGCTTGTAAACGCCGTGGACGTTGCCGAAGGAGGCGGCGAGCAGGTACCGGCCCTTCTCGCCGAGACCGAGGGCCTCGGCGGTGCGCAGGGCGTCGTCGACGGTGGTGTACAGCTCGTCGTTGATCTCGTGGGTGACGCCGTCCTCCTCGCCGCCGGTCGGGGTGATCTCGACCTCGAGGACGATCTTGGCGGCGCGGGCCTCGGCGAGCAGCTGCTCACCGATGCTCAGGTTGTCGGCGAGCGTCTCGGCGGAGCCGTCCCACATGTGCGACTGGAAGAGGGGCTCGGCGCCGTTCTTGACCCGCTCGGCGGAGATCGCGAGCAGCGGGCGGACGTAGCCGTCGAGCTTGTCCTTGGGGCAGTGGTCGGTGTGCAGCGCGACGTTCACGCCGTACTTCGCGGCCACGATGTGCGCGAACTCGGCGAGCGCCACCGCACCGGTGACCATGTCCTTCTTGTACTGGCCGCCGAGGAACTCCGCGCCGCCCGTGGAGATCTGGATGATGCCGTCGCTCTCCGCCTCGGCGAAGCCGCGCAGCGCCGCGTGCAGGGTCTGCGTGGAGGTGACATTGATGGCCGGGTAGGCGAACTTGCCTGCCTTTGCCCGGTCGAGCATCTCGTTGTAGACCTCGGGGGTTGCGATGGGCATCTGTCCGCTCCTTGATGGTGTGCGGGGTGTCTGTGGTACCGACCCTGATCCAGGGGATGGCGACGGCGGCGCTGCCTGTCGTCCCGGTTCATCTTCGCAGACCGCCCGCCCATCGTCCCCGCCGGTGCGGTGGGCGCCGTTCCGTTACTGGGCCGCCCGGCGCACTACCGACGGGTACGGCCGCCCGGCCGCGGTGGCCGCCTCAGTCGAGGCCCAGCTCGTCCTTGGAGAAGGCGAAGAGGTACGGGACCCCGGCGCCCTCGGAGATCTTCTCGCCCGCGCCGGTCGCCCGGTCCACGATGGTGGCCACCGCGACCACCTCGCCCCCCGCCTCGCGCACCGCCTCGACCGCGGTGAGCGGGGAGCCGCCGGTGGTGGAGGTGTCCTCGACGACGAGCACCCGGCGGCCCTCGATGCCGGGCCCCTCGACGCGGCGCTGCATGCCGTGCGCCTTGGCGGCCTTGCGCACCACGAAGGCGTCCAGGCTCCGGCCGCGCGCGGCGGCGGCGTGCAGCATGGCCCCGGCGACCGGGTCGGCGCCCATCGTCAGCCCGCCGACCGCCTCGTACTCCAGGTCCGCGGTCAGATCGAGCATCACCTGCCCGACCAGCGGGGCGGCCTCGCCGTCCAGGGTCACGCGGCGCAGGTCCACGTAGTAGTCCGCCTCCAGGCCGGAGGAGAGGGTCACCTTGCCGTGCACCACGGCCTTGTCCTTGATCTGCTGCAGCAGCGCGCCACGTACGTCACTCATGGGCGAAATCCTACGGGCCGCCTCCGGCACACCCCCGGTTGTCCACAGGCGCCCGGAAAACGGCCCCGCTCCGCAGAGTTATCCACAGGCCTGGCGCGCAGCCCCCACTCCCCGTAACCCTAGAGCCGTCGCCAGGACCAGGTCATGGACGTTTCGAGGGGGTCGATGGGTGTGACAAGGCGCGGCTCGGTGTTGATGCCATTGGGAGGACCGGTCTGCGGTTCCACGCAGACGGCGGCCTCCTGCTCATCGAAGACGACGACCCACTGCTCGCGGCTGCTGACCTTGAGTTCGAGCTGCCCGGGCCAGGTCAGGGTGACATCGACGCCCTCCGGCATACCGAAGCAGTCGTCCCAGGGCCCCGGCGCCGGGTCCAGCCGCTTGCCGGTCGGCAGCTTGTCCTCGCCCCGCTGCTCCTGCCAGGCGGGCGCGAAGTCCAGCCGCACATCCTCGGTGTCCTTGCCGAGGTTGCGCAGAAACCACGGATGCCAGCCCGCCTGGGCGGGGAAGGAGTCGTCATAGGTCTCGATACCCATGGTGAAGGTCACCGCGCTGCCGTCCGCGGCGAGTTCGACCAGCTGGGTCACGGTCCCCGGATAGGGCCAGGGAGCGTGCGGATCGGCTAGTTCGTAGGTGAAGGTCGCGGTCGTGTCGCTGTGCCGGGCGGTGCGCCAGGGCAGGTTGCGACCGGTGCCGTGGATGGCGTGCGGCGGGGCGTTGAGCGGCATCCGGTGCTGGAGCCCGCCGTTGCGGAACTGCCCGTCCCGCATCCGGCCGCACCAGGGCACCATCGGGAAACAGCCGTAGCGCTCCCCCTGACGCAGCAACTCCGTGCCGCCGATCCGCAGACTCTGCACCCGGCAGCCGTTGTCCGGCCGCACGGTCACCTCCGCGTCGCCCGCGGTCAGCGTGATGGCATCCCTACTACTCACGCAGCCGACCCTATGGGGTGCGGGGGTGGGGGGCATGCGATGGGGTGGGGTGTGGGGGTGAGGCGCGGGCGGGGTGGTGGGGTGGCCTCGGGTGGGCGAGGGTGGTGGGGCGAGGGGAGGGGTGGGGGCGGGGGGGGAGGGCCCCCAGAAGCGGAAGTGGCCAAGGAGACCGCACCCCGCATGGCTCCCGGTCAGCCCCCGCCCGCGTATACCGCGTCCTCAGGCCGCCTCATACACCTCAGAGCCCTCGTCAGAGCCCTCGGACCGGCGAAGTCACCGCCGTCGGCGCAAGGCCCGCCCGACGACGATGGCCGAGGCCACCACCAGTGCGGCGGCGGGTGCCGCCCAGCGCAGGGTGGCGCCGGCCGCGAAGGAGTCGGGCGCGAGGACGGGGGCGTACCGGCCGCGCGGGGGTGCGTGGTCGACCTCCTCCGCGCTGCGGCCGATCATGGTGCGCCGGGCGTGGGCGGCCTCGGCCGGAGGTTCGGCGTGCTGCTCCGTGCCTGCCCCCGTCGTGCCTTCGAGTGCGTCCTCGTCGAGATCCTCGTCGCCGTACGGCTCCAGGGAGGGCGGCGGCACCTCGGCGTCGAACAGCGAGGAGGAGGACGGCGCCTCACCCGCAGCGGCGGCATCCGCTGATCCCGCGTCCGCAGATCCCGAGCCCCCTGGCCCGGCGTCCCCTGGCTCGGAATCCCCTGGCCCGGAGCTCTCGGGCCCGGAGGTCTCGGACCGAGACGAATCCCCGGACCGAGACGAGTCCCCAGCCCCGGAAGAGTCCCCGGCCCCGCCCTCCTCAGCGGCCCGCCCGCCCCGCTCCAAGCCGTCACCGGCAGCTCCGGTACCGCTCGTGGTGGCGCCCTCGGGCGGCGTCGCGGCGGCACCTTTCGGCGAGCCCGCCGAGCCGACGTCCTCGGGTGAGCCCGCGGTGCCGGTAGTGCCGGTACCCCGCTCCCCGCTGCCCTCCGCGCCGCGCCCCAAGTTCTCCGCGAACCGTGCGAGCAGGCGGCGGAGGGCCGACTCCACGGTCTCGGCGGGGAGTTCGGTGAGGCGGCCGTCGGCGGTGCCGGTGCCGGAGAAGGTGAGGGTGGTGCCGTCCGGGGCCTCGGTGAGGCGCAGGTCCAGTGCGAAGGAGACGGTGCCGGTGCCCCTGGCCTCGGTGGCCTCGCCCTGCGCGGTGAACGTGCCCTCGGTGCTCTCGGCGAGGCTCAGCCGACCGCGGTAGGTGACGCTGGTGTTGCCGAGGCGCAGCTTGAGCCGACCGGTGACCGGGGCGGCGCCCGCGTCCTGCTGGAGCCCGGGCACCGCGCGAGCCGCCCGTGCCGGGTCTGCGAGGGCCTGCCTCAGGGGTGCGGCGGGCAGCGGAACGAACACCTCATGCTCCATGTCAGCCGAGCCTACCCACGGCTCCCCTCCACATGCCCTCCCCGGAACCGAAACAACCGCCCCGGTTTTCGCCGCTCACCCCGCCCCACGAACCCACGGACACCTACAGGCACCCACCACCATCGAGCCCCACCCGGACCACCCGCACGACCCGCCCCGCGCCCCTCGCACACCGCCGCCCCTGCGCACGCACGCGCACCCGGCCCCGCACCCGCACCCGCCCTACCTACGACCAGCCCTGGCACCGGAGCACCCCACACAGCACCGCCCCCACCTCCCCACACGCCCAGCCCCTCACCCCCCATACCGCGGATGCACCAACGTCGAAGGCCCCGGCGCCTCCCCGCCCCGACCCCGCTGGGCCGCCCGAGCCCCCTCCGCGAGGTCCGCCGAGTCCAGGGACCCCAGCCGCGGCCCCGCCGAGTCCAGCCCGAGGACAGGAGCCGTACGCCCGGCGAGGACGAACCCCCAGTCCCGGGCGGCCCGAGCACGGCCACGGTCAGCACCCACCCCGGACGCTGTCCCCGACCCCCATGCCGCACCCCGACCAGACACCGAACCCGAACCCGAACCAGATCCCGCACCCGCCCCCGCCCCCAAAGCCGGACCACTCCCCGACCCGCCACTCCCCGCCCCGACCCCCCGCCCCCCAACCCGATAAGGCACCGTCCGCAGCCCCGCCGCGCGGATGCTCGCCTCGACGGTCCAGAAGCTGCGGGAGCCCGCGGCGAAGGGCCCGGCGTGGACGAGGAGGCGGCCGCGCGGGGCGAGCCGGCGTGCGGCGAGGCCGTAGAACTCCTGGGAGTGGAGTTTCGCGCCCGCGGTGCCGCCGGGGCCGGGCAGATCCGAGACGATGACGTCGTACGTACGGGTGGTGGTGCGCAGCCGGGCGAAGGAGTCGCCGGTCCTGATGTGGACGCGGGGGTCGCGGAGGGCGTGGTCGTTGAGGGCGCTCAGGGCGGGGTCGGTGCGGGCGAGGGCGGTGACGCCGGGGTCGGCCTCGACGATGTCCACGCGCCGGACGTCCCGGTGGCGCAGCACTTCGCGGGCGGCGAGGCCGTCACCGCCGCCGAGGATCAGGACGCGGGCGTGCGGGCCGTTCATGGCGGGGTGGACGAGGGCTTCGTGGTAGCGGCGTCCGTCGCGGGCACTGACCCGCAGGCGTCCGTCGAGGAAGAGGTCGAGGGGGCCGTCGGGTCCGCCGGTGAGGACGACTTCCTGCTGTCCGGTGCGCAGGGCGACGCGTACGCCGTCGCCGTAGACGGCTCTGCGGGCGGCGCGTTCGAAGTCGTCGACGAGGGCGGCGGCGGTGCCGAGGGTCAGCAGGACGGCGAGGTTGGCGGCGAGCAGGGCGCGCCGGGCGCGGGGGCTGACGTCGCGGCGGAAGAGGCCGAGGACGAGGGCGGCGCCGGCGACGGCGTTGATGCTGCCGGTGAGGAGGGCGCCGGTGAGCTGGCCGAAGCGCGGCAGGAGCAGGAAGGGGAAGGCGAGTCCGCCGACGAGGGCGCCGACGTAGTCGGCGGCGAAGAGGTCGGCGACGGCGCTGCCCGCGTCCTGTCGCCGGATGCGCTGGATGAGCACCATGAGCAGGGGTACTTCGGCGCCGATGAGCAGGCCGATGGTGAGGGAGAAGGCGACGAGGAGCCAGCGGGAGCCCTCGGCCCAGGCGCCGCCCCAGCCGCCGGTCCAGGCGAAGACGGCGTAGAGGGCCATGGCGCTCAGGCCGCCGACGAGGGCGAGGAGGGCTTCGAGGGCGCCGAAGGCGACGGCGGCGCGGGGGCGGAGGCGTTTGGCGAGCAGGGAGCCGATGCCCATGGCGAAGACCATGACGGAGAGCACGACGGAGGCCTGGGTGACCGAGTCGCCGATCAAGTAGGAGGCGAGGGCGACGAGTTCGAGTTCGTAGACGAGTCCGCAGGCCGCGCAGACGAAGACGCCCGCGAGGACGAGGAGGCGTCCGGTCCGCTCCCGTACCGGCAGGGGTGCCGGGGTGTGGCCGCTCCTGTCGGGGCGGGTGCGGACGGCGGTGGGCGGTTCGATCACCCGGGGAACGCTACGTCACCGTCCGGGGCCGTCCGGTCACCCACGCGCGTGATTCCGGACAGCGCCCGGGCGGGAGGGCGTCACAGGGCCGCGGTGACGGGGGCGCCCACCCGGGTGCGGGTGGCGACGAGTTGACCGTCCTGCGGGTAGGCGTGCCAGGTGCGCCAGTGGACTTGGCCGTCGTGGCACTGGGCGAGGAGGGCGGTGAAGGCGTAGGGGCTGCCGGGGAAGACTCCGGCGAGGCCGTGCGGATGCTCGGAGACGAGGGCGATGAGTTCTTGGGCGCGGCCCGCGAACTGCCCCTGGGAGAGGGTCTCGACGCGGGCGGCGAATTCGTATTCGCGGTCGCCGATGCGCTTGGCGACGCCGAGGGGTAAGGGGGTGCGGCTGCCCGGGATGCAGGCGACGGTCTCCGAGCAAATGCCTTCCTCCTGTTCGAGGATGACTTGGTGGGAGGCGCCGAGGAGTCGCAACTGGAGGCGGACGTTTGAGAGTTCAAGGTCGAGGGAGGCGAGCGCGGGCAATGGTTCGCGCCCAAGGGCCCAGGCGAGGTCGTCCGCGCGCGTGTCTGAATAGGCGGTGTTCAGGGTCGTGAGCATGGGTCGGCTCCGCTAAGCACGCTGAGGAGTTGAGGCCGGCGCTTCCCGGCGTGGGGACCGCGGATCGGCCCGGAGAGGACCGGGAGATCGGTGGTGCCGGCTCGTGCCCACGAGATGTCCGAGGGCTGCGCTGACGCGTAGAGGGAATCATGAACTGCGCTGCCGCCACAGCGATTTTACCCAACTTCGTAGGATTTCCATCCCCCCGAGGGCTGCACAGTTCACCTGTTCTCCCGCCATGACGAAGCGCCCGCCGGATACGGTTCCCGACGGACGCTTCTTGTGGCCGGTTCGTTTCCCCGTTCCCCGTACCGGCCGTGCGCGGGCCCGATCTCGCGCGGGGCCCGTGCGGGCCGGAGGTGTCCCCCCTGCACCGTCCGGCCCGGGCCGGGTGCTGCCCCGTGACGGCACCCGGTCGTCTGCGCCTGAGGCGAGGGGTCGCCTCAGGTGATCCCGCGGAACGCCCCCGAGGGATCCGGGGAGTCTCCTCCGCTCGGTCCGAAGGAGCCTCCTGCGTCACTCGGTCGGTCCGAGGAGTCGCCTCCGTGTGCTGCGGGAGGGCGGCCGGTCAGCTGCCGCCACCGCCGCAGCCGCCACCACCGCCTCCGCAGCCGCCTCCGCCACCACCGCAGGAGGAGCCCCCGCCGCAGGACGAGCCGCCGCCGCAGGAGGAGGAGCCTCCGCCGCCGCAGCCGTATCCGCCGACGGCGCCGCCTCCGGCCGTGCCGCCTCCCGCGCCGTGGCGGCGGGAGCGGCGGCGCGAGGGGTCGTGCCCGTCCGCGTACCAGCTCTTTCCGGCCCCTGTGCGTGAGGAGGCCTGCAGGGCGAGTGCGCCGATCACGACGCCTACCACCACCACCGCTCCGATGCCCCACAGCAACATGGAAACCACCTCTTCCTTTCCCCCGTACCGGCCGGGAGGGCCGGTCCTTTCCTTACGTCGGTGATTCCGGCGGCCTTGCCACTTCCGACGACTTCGCCGCCACTTCTGACGCGTTCGCCTGCTTCGGCTTCCGCCTGTCAGTTCACTTCTGAGCGCCTTTCCCGCAATCCGGTTCCGGCGCTCCCCGCCCCTTCCCCTTCCGCTTCCGCTCGTGATTCCGCTTGCGCCGCGCGATAACGCCTTCTCCCGTGCTCTCGGTCCGCGGAGAACTGCCCGCGTTCGGGTTCCGGCGTACGGATCTTCTTTTCTGTGCGGCTGCCCCGAAGATTCCCGAAGGGGTGCGGGCTCAAAGGCAAGTTGAGGAACTCCAGAGGTTCGGCGGGGGAAACTGAGCTTTCCCAGAGCTTTCCCCGAGCCGTCGCGGTTCCGGGAGGATGGGCGGCCCCGGGCGCCGGAGGCTGGCAGCATGAGGCGGGGCGTGGCCCCTGGCGGGGACGGATGCGAGGAGAGTTGCGAGGATGGGTGGAGCGATGGGTGACAGGCCGCTGCTGAACCGGAGGCTGGCGGGGCACGGCTCCACGATCTTCGCGGAGATGTCGGCGCTGGCGGTGAAGACCGGGGCGATCAACCTGGGCCAGGGCTTCCCCGACACGGACGGCCCGGAGGCGGTCCGGGAGGCGGCGGTACGCGCCCTGCGCGACGGCCGCGGCAACCAGTACCCGCCCGGCCCCGGCGTCCCCGAGCTGCGCGCCGCGATCGCCGCGCACCAACAGCGGTTCTACGGGCTGGACTTCGACCCCGACTCCGAGATCCTGGTGACCGCGGGGGCCACGGAGGCGATCGCCGCCTCGATGCTGGCCCTGCTCGAACCGGGCGACGAGGTCATCGCCTTCGAACCGTTCTACGACTCCTACGCCGCGAGCATCGCCATGGCCGGGGCCACCCGGGTCCCGCTGACCCTGCGCGCCCCCGACTTCCGTCCCGACCTGGACCGGCTGCGGGACGCGATCACCCCGCGCACCCGCCTGCTGCTGCTGAACTCGCCGCACAATCCGACCGGTATGGTCCTCACCCGCGAGGAGGCCCTGGCCCTCGCGGAGATCGCCGTGGCGCACGATCTCCTGGTGGTCACCGACGAGGTGTACGAGCACCTGGTCTTCGAGGGCGAGCACATCCCGCTGATCTCGCTGCCCGGCATGCGCGAGCGTACGGTGTCGATCTCCTCGGCGGGCAAGACCTTCTCGTTCACCGGCTGGAAGGTCGGCTGGGTGACCGCTTCCCCCGCTCTGGTGGCCGCCGTGCGGACCGCCAAGCAGTATCTGACCTTCGTCTCGTCCGGTCCCTTCCAGTACGCGATCGCCGAGGCCCTGGCGCTGCCGGACTCCTACTTCACCGGCTTCCGCGAGGATCTGCGCGGCAAGCGGGACCTGCTGGCGGCGGGGCTGGCGCGGGCGGGCTTCGCGGTGCACCGCCCGCAGGGCACGTACTTCATCACGACCGATGTCTCACCGCTGGGCGAGAAGGACGGCGCGGCCTTCTGCCTCGCGCTGCCGGAGCGCTGCGGGGTGGTCGCCGTCCCCAACTCGGTCTTCCACGACGACCCGGAGGCGGGCCGCACCCAGGTCAGATTCGCCTTCTGCAAGCGCCACGAGACCTTGGCGGAGGCGGCGACCCGCCTGGAAGGACTCGCGCGCTGAGGCCCGGCCGCACGGACCGCTGAGGCACACCCGTACGGACTGCTGAGGCACGGCCGCGGGCCGCTGAGGCACGGCCGCCCGGACGGCCTGCGTGTCCCGAACGGCCTTGCCCCGCAGGCGGGTTCAGCGCGCCCGGGAGTCCCCCGCACCGTCCAGCGCGCACTCCCTCAGCAGCTCCCCCGGACCGGCCCCCGGCGGCCGCGGGACCGTGTGGCTCGGGGGCGGGGGTGTGCCGTGGCCGAGCCAGGTCTCCAGGGCGGTGAAGGCGGAGCGGTGGCAGGGCAGGAGGGGGCGGAGGCGGTCGGGGAAGGTGTCGGCGAGGGAGTCGGTGTGGGTGCCGTCCTCGATGCGGTAGTAGCGGTGCAGGGCGCCGCGGCCTGCCTGCTTCACCATCCGGGCGTAGACGTCGGAGTCCCGGCTGATGGGCAGCAGGACGTCGAGGGTGCCGTGCAGGGTCAGCAGGGGCTTGCCGAGGCGGCCGGTGAGGGCGATCCGCTGGACGGCGCGGTGCACCCGCGGGGGCCGGTCGGCGTAGGCGTAGTCGGCGTCGCAGTGCGGGGTGCCGGGGGTGCAGTACGGGGTGCCCGCCTCGGTGGCGCCGTCGTAGCCGGGGTCGAACTCCTCGCGGTAGATACGCTGGGTGAGGTCCCAGTAGTTCTGGTGGTGGTACGGCCACAGGAACTCCGAGCCGCGCGGCTGGCCCGCCGCGTACAGGGCCTCACGGGCGCGCCCGGCACCCGGCCCGCCCGCCGCGTAGTCCGGGTAGTGGCGCAGTACGGGCGGCAGGAAGCCGAGGAGGTTCGGGCCCTCGGCGCGCCAGAGGGTGCCCTCCCAGTCGACGCCGCCGTCGTACAGCTCGGGATGGTTCTCCAGCTGCCAGCGCACCAGGTAGCCGCCGTTGGAGAGGCCGGTGGCGAGGGTGCGGGACGGGGGCCTGCCGTAGCGCTGGGTGGTCAACGCCTTGGTGGCGCGGGTGAGTTGGGTCAGCCGGTGGTTCCATTCGGCGACCGCGTCACCGGGGCGGCGGCCGTCGCGGTGGAAGGCGGCGCCGGTGTTGCCCTTGTCGGTGGCGGCGAAGGCGTAGCCGCGGGAGAGCACCCAGTCGGCGATGGCGCGGTCGTTGGCGTACTGCTCGCGGTTGCCGGGGGTGCCGGAGACGACGAGGCCGCCGTTCCAGCGGTCGGGCAGCCGGATCACGAACTGGGAGTCGTGGTTCCAGCCGTGGTTGGTGTTGGTGGTGGAGGTGTCGGGGAAGTAGCCGTCGATCTGGATGCCGGGGACGCCGCGGGGCACGGCCAGGCCCGCGGGGGTCAGCCCGGCCCAGTCGGCGGGGTCGGTGTGCCCGGAGTCCGCGGTGCCCGCGGTGGTCAACTCCGCGAGGCAGGCGGCCTGTTGGTGCGCGGCCCCGGGGACGTGGAGCTGCCCCTGCCGCGCGCAGTGGCCGGCCGCCCGCGACCTTGCCGCGGCGCCCTCCCCCGCGGGTGCCGCGACGGAGGGCGGGACGGCGACGGCCAGCGGCAGCCCGAGGGCGGCCACCGCGAGCAGGCACCGCAGGGCGCGGGGGCGGGGGCGGCGTGGCCGTCCTGCGGGAGTGCCGGGGAACGGCATACGGGCCTCCGGGGGCGAGGTGCGGTACGGAAAGACGTGGCTGTACGGGGAGAAGTGCTGTACGGGGAGAAGTGCTGTCGCCGTCGCTGTCGCTGTCGCTGTCGCTGTCGCTGTCGGTCGAGCGGACGTTGACGGCTGGAGTGCCGCCAACGTCCGCTTGAGGACCGGCAGTTGGGGGACAGGGCAGGGGGGCCGAGGGCCAGGGGAAGGGTCAGGAGCCGCTCAGGCCGAAGAACTTGGCGATCCAGTGGCTGGAGCAGATCGAGGCCAGGAAGTACGGGGCGCCGGTGCTGCCGCACTGTTCGGCGCCGGTTCCGGGGTCGACGGGGGTGCCGTGACCGATGCCGGGCACCCGGTCGACCTCGACGGCGACCTTGCCGTCCGTACCCACGTACTCCTCCTGGCGAGTGGAGTTGGGGCCGATGCTGCCGACCCGGTCCGGGGTCTGGGAGAGGCCGTGCAGGGCCGTCCACTGGTCCCGGAGTTCATCGGCGTTGCGCGGGGCGACGGTGGTGTCCTTCTCGCCGTGCCAGATGGCCACCCGGGGCCAGGGCCCGTTCCAGGAGGGGTTCGCCGCGCGGACCCGCTCGGCCCACTGCTCGGGGCTGAGGTCGACCCCCGGATTCATGCACAGGTACGGGCTGTTGTCCTTGGTGCACTCGTACGGCAGCCCGGCGACGACCGCGCCCGCGGAGAAGACGTCGGGGTAGGCGCCGAGCATCACCGAGGTCATGGCGCCCCCGGCGGAGAGCCCGGTGACGAAGACGCGCGAGGAGTCGGCCCCGTAGGCGGAGACGGCGTGCGCGGCCATCTGCCGGATCGAGGCGGCCTCGCCCTGGCCCCGGCGGTTGTCGGTGGCCTGGAACCAGTTGAAGCACTTGGTGAGGTTGTTGGCGGTGCTGGTCTCCGCGAGGACGAGCAGGAAGCCCTCGCGCTCGGCGAGTTCGGGCAGCCCGGAGTTGTCGGCGTAGACCTGCGCGTTCTGGGTGCAGCCGTGCAGGGCGACCACCACCGGCGGGTTCGCGGGCAGGTTCGCGGGCCGGTGGACGTACATGCTCAGCGCACCGGGATTGGCACCGAAGTCCGGCACCTTGGTCAGCTCGGCGGCCCGGTGCCCGGCGGGGTGCGCACCGGCCGTGCCCGCGGCGGGAGTCGGACCGCCCTGGGTCATCGGCGCGGGGGCGGCGGAGGCGGCCGGGGCGGCCAGCACCCCGCAGAGCACCAGCGCGGGCACGGCGAGCAGTCGGCGAACTGCCCTGCGGCGCAAGGGCAGTCGGGTCGGGCGGGACGCCCGGTCGCGCCCGGAGTGGAAGTTCGGCATGGCGGCTCCCTCGGTGGCGTGGCGTGCGGTGGCGGTGGCGGGCCCGGGGCCCTGCCGTGCCGGGGCGGGGAGGTCCCGGCTCCCGGAACCGTAGGAGCGGGGCCGGGGCACCCGGTATGGGACCGTGCACCACAGCCGGGGCCGGGCCTGGGTGAGCACCGGGGGTTGCCCGGGGCGAGAGGGCCTGATAGGCGCGTAGGGCACCGGAGTTGGGCGGGAGACCCCGCGACGGGCGACGGCCTCGCAGCGGTGGCAGCCTCGCGGTGGGCGGCAGCCTCGCGGCGGGGCGGCAGCCCCGCGGCGGGCGGCAGGCCGCCCCAGCAGTCGAGTCGGGACCCCGGGCAGACCTCAGACGGCCCTCGGACAAACCTCGGACAAACCTCCGGCGGCGCTCAGGCAGACCCCGCGCGGCCCCCGGGCAGCTCCCAGGCAGCCCCCAGGCGGACCCGGCGGATCCGGATGCGGAGGTGTGCGGCGAAGCGGCTGTCCGTCGGACGAAAGGGACTCCGGCGCGGCGCGGGGTTCGCTTGAGTGGACCCGTGGCACCCCGGGCACCCCACCGCCCCGCCCCACCGACACCGGCACCGGCACCGGCACCGGCACCGGACCGACGCACAGACCGGCACAGCACCGACCGACGCGGGCACCCCCGCACGGTGCGGTACCGGCCGCACACCGAGAGAGGCACGGCTGACATGAAGACGCGCGCGATTCCCTTGCTCCTGGCGGCAGTTCTGGGCCTCGGCACCCTGACTCCGGCCGCCGCCCAGGCCGCGGCGGACCGGACCCCCGTACCCCGCCCCGTACCCGGCTCCGCGGACTCCGTGAAGTCGGCGAAATCCGCGAACTCCACGGCCCCTACGAGCTCCGCGGATCCGGGCGGCCCGCCGCTGGAGACCCCCGTCGCGACGCTGGCCGCGAACCTCGCGTGCTCCGCGGATCTGGCGGACTCGGCGAGGACGCCGGTGCTGCTGACCCCGGGCACCGTCGAGAGCGCCGACCAGGCCTGGAGCTGGGGCTACCAGAAGGTGCTGCGGGAGCAGGGGCACGCGGTCTGCGTGATCGAGGACCTGCCGGACTCCGGCACCACCGACATGCAGGTCACCGCGGAGTACGTGGTCTACGCGCTGCGCCGGATGCACGAGGTCAGCGGGCGCAAGGTCTCGGTGATCGGGCACAGCCAGGGCGGGCTGCTCAACGCCTGGGCGCTGCGGTTCTGGCCGGACCTCGCGGGCAAGGTCGACGACATCATCGGCCTCGGCGCCCCGCACAGCGGCGGCCTCTTCGGCGACCTCGCCTGCGTCGCCGGGCGGTGCCCCGACTCCGCCTGGCAGTTCAAGGCGTCCTCGGACTTCGTGAAGGCGCTGATCCGTGAACCGCTCGCCGCCGGGCCCTCGTTCACCTCGATCGGCTCCGACACCGACGAGGTCATCTTCCCGGCGCCCGGCGCCACCCGCTTCCCCGGCGCCGCCAACCTCCAGGTGCAGCAGCTCTGTCCGGGTCGCCTGGTCGGCCACATGGGGCAGCTCTTCGACGCGGGCGTGCACGCGCTGGTCGCGGACGCCCTGGACCACGAGGGGCCCGCCGATCTCAACAGGGCCGACCGGGGCGGCTGTTCGCGGTACTGGTTCGAGGGGGTGGACGAGGCGAAGATGGCCGCGGGCATCCTCATCGTGAAGGACATCCTCGCCGCCTTCCTCGATGTGCGCTGGGTCGACAAGGAGCCCGCGCTCAAGGAGTACGCGGCCCGGGGCTGAACACCCGCCGCCCGTAAGGCGGTTGCGGCAAGGGCCCCCGCCACCGGTCACACGGTGGCGGGGGCCCGTCCTGCGTCCCGTCCCGGGCAGTGGTCGGGACGGGGGCCTGGGGGCGGTCAGCTCTTGGGCATCAGGACGGTGTCGATGATGTAGACGTTGGCGTTGGAGGTCTGGACGTTGCCGCAGACCACCTTCGAGGCGTCGTTGACCTCGTAGGACTCACCGGAGCCCGAGGTCTTCACCTTCGACTTCTCCAGGGTGGTGAAGTTGCCGTTGTCCATCTGGGTGGGCTTCAGGCGCTCCGGGATGACGTGGTAGGTGAGGATCTTGGTCAGCTGCTCCTTGTCGGCGAGCACCTTGTCCAGGTCGGCCTTCGGGATCTTCGCGAAGGCGTCGTTGGTCGGCGCGAACACCGTCAGGTTGTCGGTGTTGTTGAGGGTGTCGACCAGTCCGGCCTTCTTCACGGCGGTCACCAGGGTGGACAGCGCCGGGTTGTTCGAGGCGGCGGTGGCCACCGGGTCCTTCGACATGCCGTCGAAGGAGCCCTTGCCCGACTTCGGCACGGTGCCGCAGGCCGGGCCGAAGGGCTCGGACATCGCGGAGGTGTCCGAACCCTCGTCCGGCGAGGAGGGCTTGGCGGACGAGGAGGAGTCCGACTTGGTGTCCTTGTCGTCGCTGTCGTCCGAACAGGCGGCCAGGGACAGGGGCAGCAGGGCGGCCGCGGTGACGGCGACGGCGACCTTGCTGAGACGGGGCTTGCGCATGGTGCTCTCCTTCAAACGGGGTTCGATCGTGAAACGGAAAAGGTTCAGGAAACGGCCGTACAGGTACGTACGGGATACACGGGACGTACGGGTTCGGCTCGGTCTTCTCGTGCGGGGGCTCATGGCACGGTGACCACCACCGAGTGCCAGCCGGTCGCGCCGTCGGGCACGGTGCCCTGGCGGCGGGAGGTCTGGGTGGCGCCGTCGCCGTCGGTCGCGCGGGCTTCGAGGGTGTGGTTGCCGGAGGTGGCCGGCCACTCCCAACTCCACTGGCGCCAGGTGTCCTTGTTGGCCTCGGTGGCCAGTTCGGCGCGCTGCCAGTCGCCGCCGTCCACCCGCACCTCGACCTTGGCGATGCCGCGGTGCTGCGCCCAGGCCACCCCGGCGACCGCGACGGTGCCCTTGCGCGGGGAGGAGAACGGCCGGGGGGTGTCGATCCGCGCCTGGGTCTTGATCGGCGCCTCGCGGGCCCAGGACTTGCGCACCCAGTACGGGTCGAAGTCGTCGAAGGTGGTGAGTTCGAGTTCCTTGAGCCACTTGCAGGCCGAGACGTAGCCGTAGAGGCCGGGCACCAGCATGCGGACCGGGAAGCCGTGGTCGAAGGGGAGCGGTTCGCCGTTCATGCCGACGGCGA
Organism: Streptomyces sp. SCSIO ZS0520; assembly: GCF_025643355.1. NCBI lineage: Bacteria > Bacillati > Actinomycetota > Actinomycetes > Kitasatosporales > Streptomycetaceae > Streptomyces > Streptomyces sp. SCSIO ZS0520. The sequence continues at coordinate 3,586,746 of NZ_CP092644.1, forward strand.
GCATCGCGTCCCGGCCGTCCATCACGGCGTCCACGGGGCTGCCCAGGGTCATCCCGTCGACCGACCTGGCGACCAGCTGGTTCGCGGGCCCGCCCTCGGAGGGCGGCTTCACCCCGGCCTCCCGCAGCAGGTCCGCGAGGCGTACGCCGATCCAGCGGGCGGTGCCCACGTACTTGCCGCCCACCTCGTTGGAGACGCAGGTCAGCGTGATGTCCCGCTCGATGAGCTCGCGGCGCAGCAGGTCCTGGTAGCCGATCTGCAACTCCCGCCGCACGCCCTTGCCGTGCAGCCGCAGCCGCCAGCTGTCCGCGTCCACCTTCGGCACCACCAGGGCGGTGTCCACGCGGTAGAAGTCGCGGTTGGGGGTGACGAAGGGGAACATGCCCCGCAGCCCGAGGTCGGCGCCCTTCGGCAGCGGCCGGGCCGGGGAGGCGGGCCGGGGCAGCCGGATGGACTCACGGGCGGCGGCGGCCTCCCGGTTGCCGGAGGCGTTCACCGCCCGGCCGCCCACTCCGGCGCCCGCCGAGACGGCCGCGGCGGCGGTGGCGAGCACCACGAACCGGCGCCGGTCGAAGGGGGCCGGGGCCTCGTCGGCGGCCGGGGCCGTGCCCGCCGCGGCGGGCGTCCGGCGGAACGGCACCACGGGCGGCCACAGTCGCCGCGCGGAGAGCAGCGAGCCGAGGACGTACAGGAGCACCGCCCCGGCCAGCGCGCCCACGAGGGAGGGGACGAAGTCGGTGGTGCGGGCGGCGGGCCGGTTCGCCGCGGCGACGGAGCCGAGGACCCCGAAGGCCAGTACGCCGAGGGCTCCGACGAGCGGATACGGCACCGACAGGGCGCCGATCACCACGGCGAAGAGGGCCAGCAGGACGAGGATGCCGAGTTGGAGGACGAGTTTGTCGTTGGTGCCGAAGTTGCGGATCGCCCAGTCCTTGACCCCGGTCGGGGTGCGGTCGATGACCGCGCCGCCGACGGCGGTGACCGGGGAGGCCTCCGGGCGCAGCAGCGCCGAGACCAACTCGGCCACGCACAGGGCGGCGAAGGCCGCGAGCAGCCCGCCGACCGCCCCGAGGACGGCGCGCAGTGCCCGCTCGCGGCGCGGCAGTGCGCCGACGGGCTCGGCGCCGTTCTCGGGGTGTGCCTGGTCTTCGCTCACGTGGGCCATTCGGCGCAGCGCGGCCCGTGGATTGGTCCCGGGCCGCGGGTTCATCCCTGCGAATGACTTTCGCGGAACCCACCAATCCGCGGCCCCCGCGGCTCCGAAGGACTGCTGAGGCAGGCGTGCTGCCGCCGGCTCCGTCAAGGGGTCCGAACGCGGCGCGCGGCACGGCACGGAGGAAGGAGCACGATGACGGCGTCGTCAGACCAGACGCGGGCGCGGCGGGAGCCGGGGCCGCGGCCGGGCGGCACGGGCAGGCCGCGTACGGCGGTGATCGGCAGCGGGATAGCCGGGCTGAGCGCCGCGTACGTACTGTCCCGGTCCCACGACGTGACGCTGTACGAGGCGGACGACCGGCTCGGCGGCCACGCGCACACCCATGAGGTGACCGCGCGGGACGGGCGCACGCACCGGGTCGACTCCGGTTTCATCGTGCACAACCGGCGCACCTATCCGCACTTCCTGCGGCTGCTCGGCGAACTGGGCGTCGCCACCCAGGAGTCGGAGATGAGCATGTCGGTGCGGTGCGAGGGCTGCGGCCTCGAATACGCGGGCGCGCGCGGCCCGCGGGGGCTCTTCGCCCAGCCGAGGAGCCTGGGCAATCCGCGCTTCCTGCGGATGCTGGCCGAGGTCCCGCGCTTCCACCGGGCCGCCCGGCGGCTGCTCGCCGGGCGGCCCGCCGCCGGGGCGGACACCGGTCCCACTCTGGGCGAGTTCCTCGAACAGGGCGGTTTCTCCGCCTACTTCACGGCGCACTTCGCGACCCCGCTGGTCTCCTGCGTCTGGTCCTGCGACACGGCCACGGCCCGCCGCTACCCGGCCCGCTTCCTCTTCACCTTCCTGGAGCACCACGGCATGCTCTCGGTGGGCGACTCCCCCACCTGGCGCACCATCACGGGCGGTTCGCGGGAGTACGTGGACCGGATCGCCAAGCAGCTCGGCTCGGTGCGCACCTCGGTACCGGTACGGGCGGTGCGCCGGCACGCGGACGGCGTCGAGGTGGACACCGCGGGCGGCGAGCGGGCGGCGTACGACTCGGCGGTGATCGCCACCCACCCCGACCAGGCGCTGCGCCTGCTCGCCGAGCCCACCGAGCGGGAGCAGCAGGTCCTCGGCGCGCTGCCCTACACCGCCAACAGCACGCTGCTGCACACCGACACCTCCCAGCTGCCGCGCGCCCCGGGCGCCCGGGCCTCCTGGAACTACCTGCTGCCCGACTGCACCGCGGGCAGCGACCGGGTGCGGGTCAGCTACGACATGACCCGCCTGCAGCAGCTGGATGCCGAGGAGACCTATGTGGTCACCCTCGGCGGCGACGAACTCGTCGACCAGGGCAGCGTGTTGGCCCGGATGTCGTACGAACATCCCGTGCACACCCCGGAGTCGGTGGCCGCCCGCGACGAACTGCCCTCGCTCGGCGGTCCGTTGCTCGCCTTCGCGGGTGCCTACGACGGCTGGGGCTTCCACGAGGACGGCTGCCGGTCGGGGGTCGCGGCGGCCCGGCGGCTCGGGGTGCGGTGGTGAGCGCCGCGGGCGGCGGGCTGCCCGCGCTCTACCCGTGCACGATCACCCATGTCCGCACCGCGCCGGTACGCCACCGGCTGCGGCACCGCACGTACCTGTGGCTGATCGACCCGGACCGCCCGCCGCGCCCGCGGGGCCCCTTCGGGATGCTGGCCCGCTTCGAGGGGCGGGACCACTTCGGCCCCTCGGCGGGCACCCTGCGGGCCAAGCTGGACTCCTTCCTCGCCTCGCGCGGGGTGGATCTGGACGGCGGCCGGGTCCTGATGCTGGCGCACGCCCGCGTCCTCGGCTTCGTCTTCAACCCGCTCACCCTGTACTGGTGCCACGGCCCGGACGGCGCCCTGCGCTGCGTGGTCGCCGAGGTGCACAACACCTACGGCGAGCGGCACTGCTATCTGCTGCACCCCGGCGAGGACCAAGTAGCCGAGGTCCGCAAGGAGTTCTACGTCTCGCCGTTCTTCCCGGTGGACGGCTCCTACCGGATGCGGCTGCCCGAGCCGGGCGCCGCCCTCGACCTGACGATCCGTCTGGACCGTTCGGGAGAGCGGCCGTTCGTGGCCCGGGTGACCGGCGAACGCCGCCCGGCCTCCCCAAGCCACCTGGCCCGCTTGGCCGTTCGGCATCCGCTGTCCACCGTCGCGGTCGCCCTCGCCATCCGGGTGCACGGCATCCGGCTCTTCCTGCGCGGCCTGCCGATCCGCGACCGCCCGGCGCACCCCCCGCAGGAGGGCGTGCGGTGACCGCCGCCCCCCACCCGTTCGACCCGTACCCCGCACCAAGGAGTGACCCCCGGTGACCACCAGCGTTCGTACCCAGACCCCGCGGCAGCGGCCCCCCAGGGGCGCGGCGCCCCGCCTCGGCGCCCTCGTGGAGAAGGCGCTCGGCGGCCCCCTGCCGGTCCGGCTGCGCGCCTGGGACGGCAGCGAGTACGGCCCCGGGGGCGGCCCGCTCGTCGTGCTGCGCTCCCGGCGCGCCCTGCGCCGCCTGCTGTGGCAGCCCGGCGAACTCGGCCTGGCCGAGGCCTATGTGACCGGCGAGATCGATGTCGAGGGCGACCTCGCTCAGGGCCTGCGCCTGATGTGGCGGGCGGCCCGGGAGGGCGCCCTGCACCCGCCGAAGCTCGGGCTCGGCGAACGCGCGGGCGCCCTCGCCTCGGCCGCCCGCCTCGGCGCGCTCGGCCCCCGGCCGCCCGTCCCGGCCTCCCGGGCCCGGCTCAGCGGCGCCCTGCACAGCACCTCCCGCGACCGCGCCGCGATCAGCCACCACTACGACCTCTCCAACGACTTCTACCGGCTGCTCCTCGACGAGACCATGGCCTACTCCTGCGGCTACTGGGCCGAGGGCACCGCGGACCCGGACGGCGACACCGCCGATGCCGGCCGCCTCGCCCAGCGCGCCAAGCTCGAACTCATCTGCCGCAAGCTGGACTTGAGGCCCGGCAGCCGACTGCTCGACATCGGCTGCGGCTGGGGCTCGCTCACCCTGTACGCGGCGGCCGAGCACGGCGTGAAGGTCACCGCGGTCACCCTCGCCGCCGAGCAGGCCGCCCATGTCGCGGCCGAGGTCGCCGCCCGCGGCCTCGGCGAACTGGTCGACGTCGAGTGCCGCCACTGGCGCGACATCACCGGCGGCGGCTACGACGCGGTGGCCACCGTGGAGATGGGCGAACACGTCGGCGACGCCGAGTACCCGCACTTCACCGCCGCCCTGCACGGGCTCGTACGGCCCGGCGGGCGGGTCTTCGTGCAGCAGATGTCGCGGGGCTCCGTCGCCCCCGGCGGCGGCGCCTTCATCGAGACGTACATCGCGCCGGACATGCACATGCGCCCCCTCGGCGAGACCGTCGGCCTCCTGGAGGGCGCGGACCTGGAGGTGGTCTCGGTGCAGTCGCTGCGCGAGCACTACGTCCGCACGGTCGGGGTCTGGCACCGCACCCTGGAGGAGCGCTGGGCCGAGTTCACCGCCCTGGTCGGCGAGGAGACCGCCCGGGTCTGGCGGCTCTACCTGGTGGGCGGCGCCCTCGCCTTCGCGGAGGGCCGGATGGGCGTGGACCAGATCGTCTGCGTGCGCCGCGCGGCGGACGGCGGCAGCGGGCTGCCCGCCGACCCGGTCCGCTGGTACACGGTGGGCACACGGGACGGCTCCGCGGCGGAGGGCGCCGTATGACGGGCCCGGCGGGAACCGCGCTCACCGTCACCGCGGGCGGCGGGGACTCCTTCCCCTGGTCCGTCTTCGGGCAGGGGCTCGCGGTGGCCGCGGGCGCCGCGCTCCTGGTGATGCTCGCGACCTTCGCGGTGGCGCTGCGCCTCGGGGTGCACCGGGTGGTCGACGTCGCCTGGGGTGCCGCCTTCGCCGCGGTCGCGCTCGCCGCCTGGGCACACGCCGCGGGCCGGGGCGAGGGCGACGGGGTGCGCCAGGCCCTGGTCGCCGCGCTGACCTGCGTCTGGGGGCTGCGCCTGGCGGTGCACATCGCCCGGCGCGGCCGGGGCCACGGCGAGGACCCCCGCTACGCGAAGCTGCTCGCCAAGGCGCCCGGCAGCCCCGCCCTGTACGCCCTGCGGAAGGTGTACCTGCTCCAGGGCGCCCTGGTCTGGCTGATCTCGCTGCCGGTGCAGGCGGCGATGCTGCTGCCCGGCCGGCCCGGCCCGGTGGCCTGGGCGGGCACCGCGGTATGGGCGCTCGGCCTCTTCTTCGAGGCGGTCGGCGACCACCAGCTCGCCCGCTTCAAGGCCGACCCGGCCCACCGCGGCCGCCTCATGGACCGCGGCCTGTGGAGCTGGACCCGGCACCCCAACTACTTCGGCGACTTCTGCGTCTGGTGGGGCCTGTTCCTGTGCGCCTCGGAGCAGGTGCCGGTGGCCGCGGCGGTCCTGGTCTCCCCCGTGGTGATGAGCCTGCTGCTCACCGTCGGCAGCGGCAAGCGCCTCCTGGAACAGCACATGGCCGAACGCCCCGGCTACCCCGAGTACGCCGCCCGCACCAGCGGCTTCTTCCCCCGGCCGCCGCGGCGGGGGTGAGGGGCGGGGCGGGGCACGGCGCGGCCGGGCGTGCGAGGGCGGCGCCGCCTCGGCCTCGCGCGGGTGCGGCTTGCCGGGGGTGAGCGGGGCGGGCGTGGGGGCGATGCGTCCGTACGCGGCCTCCGTACCCGATGCGTCCGTACGCGGCCTCCGTACCCGGTGCGTCCGTACGCGGAACGCCGTACGCAGCGGTGAACGGCGACGGGCCGGGCCCGGCCGTGAACGGCGAGAGACCCGACCCGAAGGTGAACCACGACCGGCCCGCCCCGCCCGGACCCGGCCCGACCCGGCCCGACCCGGCGGTGAACGACTGCGAGCCCGGTCCGGGACGGGTGTCCGGGCCGGGCCCGCAGCCGTACCTGATCCCCTCGGCCCTCCGGTGATCGCGGTACGCGGCGGAGGCGGGGCTCAGGCGGGCAGCTCCATCAGCGCCACCGGGTCCGAGGTCGGCTGCTTCGAGCCGCCCGCGGGCTCGACCGTGATGCCCATGCCCGAGGCGTCGCCGATCCTGCCGGCCATCAGCACGGTGTCCGCGGTGCGGTCCGAGTCGATCAGCCCGGCCGGGCGCATCGCACCGTGGTCGTCGAACCAGAGCTGGTACACCTTGCCCTTGGCCGGACGGGCCAGTCCCGCGCCCACGAAGACCGCCTTGTCCCGGCTGCGGGAGACCACGACGGTGCCGCTCGCGCCGTCCCCGATCCGCGCCGAGGTGGTTCTCGCGTCCGGCGCCCCGAGCACCTCGGCCACCGCGTCCGCCCGGTCCTGCGCCTGCCGGGCCTCCTCGCGGGCCTGGTCGGCGCGGTCGTACTGCCAGACCGCCACCCCGCCGAGCCCGGCCGCCGCCGCGAGGCAGGCGGCGAGCACGAGGCGGGAGAGCCTGCGGGCGCGCCCCGGGGCGGACGCGTGGTGCACCGGGTGCCCGTGGCCCGGGACCTCCTGGCGCACCTGCGCGACGGTGCGCAGCACCGCCTCCTTCATGGCGGGCGGCGGGGTGACGGTCACGGCCAGTCCCAGGCGTCCGGCCGTGGCCGCCAGCTCCTTGACCTCCTGCGCGCAGGCCTCGCAGTCCGAGAGGTGGTGCTCGAAGGCCTCCCGCTCGTCCTCGGGCAGGGCGTGCAGGGCGTACGCGCCGGTCAGCGTGTGCAGATCCGCGACGGTCATGCCGTCACCCCCAGGCAGTCGCGCAGGCGGATGAGTCCGTCCCGCAGACGGGTCTTGACGGTGCCGAGCGGCACGGTGAGCAGTTCGGCGACCTCGCGGTAGGTCAGTCCGCGGTAGTACGCCAACGACACGGACTGGCGCTGGAGTTCGGTCAGCGACCGCATACAGCGCCGCACCTGCTCGCGCTCCAACCGCGCCTCGACCTGCTCGGCCACCTCGTCGAAGGCGGGCGTACGGTCCAGGAGCGCGGCACGCTGCTCCCGGTCGGTGGCGGCCTGCGCCGAACGCACCCGGTCCACGGCACGGCGGTGTGCCATCGTCAGGACCCAGTTCATGGCGCTGCCCCGGTTCTCGCGGTAGGCGGCGGCGGTCCGCCACACCTCCACGAGGACCTCCTGGGCGACCTCCTCGGACTGCGCCGGATCGCGCAGCACACTGCGGACCAGGCCCAGTACCGGGCCGCAGACCGCGTCGTACACGGCCCCGAAGGCCTCCTGGTCCCCGCGGGCGACCAGACCCATCTGCTCCTCGAGGCTGGGCCCCGGGGCCGAGGGGACTCCAAGACGTGCTGGTTCTCTCACGCGGTGCCCTCCAGGACGACGGCTCTGCCGAGCGGCGGCAGAGGACGGATACACGAGTCATTCGGAGCCCGCGCCCCGGTGGATTGGTCCCGGACCGTCCCCTCCGGCCCGCCCCATCCTGCGCCACGGGACGCCCTCGAACGGGTGGACACGGGGGGCGGGGCGGCTGGGCGGGCGGGCGAGCGGGATCTCCGGCGCGGGCCGCCCCGGCCCTGGTCGCAGACGCACCGGAGCCCGGCCCCGGACCGGTGGGTACCGGTGCCCGGGCCGGGCTTCCTGGTGCTGCGCTGCCGGACGGGCGGGACCCGGCGAGGGCCCCGCGCGGCGGCTGTCCGGTGGGTCTGCGGGCCCCCGCGACCACCCGATCGAACGACTACCGGATCAGGGGGTGTCCTGCTCGCCGCTTCCGGCGGCCGGGCCGTCCTCGCCCCCCTCACCGTCCTCGCCGTTCACGGACTTCTCCAGGCCGAGCTGCTCGACGAGCCAGCGGTCGAACTCGATCGCCGCGCGCACCCAGCTGACCGTGGAGGAGACGAAGTGCTCCAGGGCGACACCGGTGCCGATCAGCATCTGCGCCTCGCCGATGAGGCGGACGGTGCCGTCGTCGTGGGTGTGGCTGTAGACCTTGGGCCACAGGGTGCGGCGGTTCCAGTCGTCGGCCGCCTCCAGGAGCTGCTGCTTGTCCTCGATCTGGTGCGGCCGGTCGTAGAACGTCCGCACCGAGAAGACCTGCTGCTCCGCCTCACCGCGGAACATGAAGTACGTACGGAAGTCCTCCCACGGGGCGGCGAGGTCGCCCTCCTCGTCGGTGACGTACTTCAGCTCCATCTGTTCGAGGAGCTGCTTGACGAGGTCCTGGTCCGGGACGACGGGCCCCGCCGGACCTCCGGACTGCGGCTCTGGCTGTCCCCCGAAGTTCGGAATCGAGGAGGGGTCGATGGTCACCGTGATTTTCCCTTCATACGGATCCCGCCATCCTCCCCCATCCCGGCCGGGTACTGGCAACCCCCGCCGAGCCGCGCGCCGCGCCGAGCGGCGGTATTCAGCTCTCAGCGTGTTCGGGGGCGTTCCGGCTGCCGTCCTCACCGGCCTTCACCCCGGCCGCGTTGGGGAAGGTCCTCACGAAGGTGCGCCATGCCCTGCTCCAGCACCTCGTTCCCCACCCCGTACGCCGACCGGGGGTGCGTGACCCGATACAGCTTCCCCGAGTCCTCACCTGCGGCCTCGCAGCGATCCGCGTACGGGCCCGGCTCCGTGGCCCTGGCCTTGATGCGCATGCTGTCAGGGCGAGGTGAGGTGGCGGGCCCAGGAGAGGACAGGCCTGCCCCCGCACGGATCCTCGTGCGGGGGCAGGCCGTTCGGACCGGCAGTTCAGAGGCTCTTGCCCGCGGGTCCCGTGCTCGCACCGACGATCAGGCCGCCGGGGCCCGCGTCGTCCACCCGTACCGTGTCGCCGTCCTTGACCTCGCCGGAGAGGATCTCCTTGGCGAGGCGGTCGCCGATGGCGGTCTGGACGAGGCGGCGCAGCGGGCGGGCGCCGTAGGCCGGGTCGTTGCCCTCCCGGGCGAGCCAGGCGAGGGCGGCGTCGGTGACCTCCAGGGTGAGCCGGCGGTCGGCGAGCCTGCGGGCGAGGCGGTCGACCTGGAGGCGGGCGATGCGGGTCAGCTCCTCCTGGGTGAGCGCGGCGAAGACGACCAGGTCGTCCAGGCGGTTGAGGAACTCCGGCTTGAAGGAGGAGCGGACGACCTCCAGGACCTGTCCCCGCTTCTCGGCCTCGGAGAGCGTCGGGTCGACCAGGTACTGGCTGCCGAGGTTGGAGGTGAGGATCAGGATGGTGTTGCGGAAGTCGACGGTGCGGCCCTGACCGTCCGTCAGGCGGCCGTCGTCCAGGACCTGGAGGAGGACGTCGAAGACCTCGGGGTGCGCCTTCTCCACCTCGTCGAGCAGCACCACCGAGTACGGGCGCCTGCGTACCGCCTCGGTGAGCTGGCCGCCCTCCTCGTAGCCGACGTAGCCGGGCGGGGCGCCGACCAGGCGGGCCACGCTGTGCTTCTCGCCGTACTCGCTCATGTCGATGCGGACCATGGCGCGTTCGTCGTCGAAGAGGAAGTCGGCGAGGGCCTTGGCGAGTTCGGTCTTGCCGACGCCGGTCGGGCCGAGGAAGAGGAAGGAGCCGGTGGGCCGGTCCGGGTCGGCGATTCCGGCGCGGGTGCGGCGTACCGCGTCGGAGACCGCGCGCACCGCCTCGCCCTGCCCGATCAGCCGCTTGCCCAACTCCTCCTCCATGCGCAGGAGTTTCTGGGTCTCGCCCTCCAGGAGGCGTCCGGCCGGGATGCCGGTCCAGGAGCCGACCACGTCCGCGATGTCGTCGGGGCCGACCTCCTCCTTGACCATGGTGTCCGCGGCGGCCTCCTCCTCGGCGGCCGAGGCCTCCTCCAAGTCCCGCTCCACGGCCGGGATCTCGCCGTAGAGCAGCTTGGAGGCGGTGTCGAAGTCGCCGTCGCGCTGGGCGCGTTCGGCCTGGCCGCGCAGTCCGTCGAGCTTCTCCTTCAGCTCACCGACCCGGTTGAGGGACTGCTTCTCCTTCTCCCAGCGGGCGCCGAGCCCGCGCAACTCCTCCTCCTTGTCGGCGAGATCGCGCCGCAGCCGCTCCAGGCGCTCGATGCTCGCCTTGTCGGTCTCCTTGCTGAGGGCCAGCTCCTCCATCTTCAACCGGTCGACGGCGCGCTGGAGTTCGTCGATCTCGACGGGCGAGGAGTCGATCTCCATACGCAGCCGGGAGGCCGCCTCGTCGACCAGGTCGATGGCCTTGTCGGGCAGGAAGCGGGAGGTGATGTACCGGTCGGAGAGCGAGGCCGCGGCGACCAGGGCGCTGTCCGCGATCTGCACCTTGTGGTGGGCCTCGTAGCGGCCCTTGAGCCCGCGCAGGATGGCGATGGAGTCGGCCACGCTGGGCTCGGCGACCAGGACCTGCTGGAAGCGGCGTTCGAGGGCCGGGTCCTTCTCGATCCGCTCGCGGTACTCGTCCAGGGTGGTCGCGCCGACCATGCGCAGCTCGCCGCGGGCCAGCATGGGCTTGAGCATGTTGCCCGCGTCCATCGAGGAGTCGCCGCCCGCGCCCGCGCCGACGACGGTGTGCAGCTCGTCGATGAAGGTGATGATCTGCCCGTCACTGTCCTTGATCTCGCCGAGGACGGTCTTCAGGCGCTCCTCGAACTCGCCGCGGTACTTGGCCCCGGCCACCATGGCGCCGAGGTCCAGCGAGACCAGCCGCTTGTTCTTCAGCGACTCGGGCACGTCCCCCTTCACGATCCGCTGCGCGAGTCCCTCCACGACGGCGGTCTTGCCGACGCCGGGCTCACCGATGAGCACCGGGTTGTTCTTGGTGCGGCGGGACAGCACCTGCACCACGCGCCGGATCTCCTGGTCCCGTCCGATGACCGGGTCGAGCCTGCCCTCGCGGGCGGCGGCGGTGAAATCGGTGCCGAACTTCTCCAGGGCCTTGTAGCTGCCCTCCGGATCGGGCGTCGTCACCCGTCGTCCTCCCCTGCTCTCCTGGAATGCGGCCAGCAGCTTCTTCTCACTCGCACCCTGCTCGGTGAGTACGTCCCCGGCGCGGCCGCCCTTGCCGGCGATACCGATCAGCAGATGCTCCGTCGACAGGTACTCGTCGCCGAGCTCCCCGGCCTGCCGGTCCGCCTCGGCGAGTACGGCGAGCAGCTCCCGGTCGGGCCCCGGCGGGGCCACCGTGGAACCGGTGACGCTCGGCAGCTGCCCGAGCAGGCGCTCGGCGCCCTCGCGCACGGCCGCCTGGTCGGCCTCGACGGCGGTGAGCAGGTCGGTGATGTTCTCGTTGGCCCGCCCCGCGAGCAGCGCGAGGAGCAGATGCGCCGGGGTCAGGTCGGCGTGCCCGTCCGCCACGGCACGGCTGCTGGCCGCGTTGATCGCGTCCCGGCTCCTGTTGGTCAGCTCGGCGTCCACTGTCCTGTTTCCTCCTCGGGGCTCGCACCGCTCCTGGCCGCCCGCGACCAGTATTCATTACTGACTGGTCCAGGGTACACAAAGTTGAGCGGGTTCCACTCAAGAATGAGGAGTGAGGTTCTGAGGACGCGGAGAAGGGAGGGCGTACGGTTGCGCGTCCGGGTCCCCGCAGTAGGTTCGCCGCATGGCCACCGACCCCCGTGACCCGGACGAGAGCTACCTCGCCTTCTGGCGCGAGCCGCTCCAGTGCACCCTGACCACCCTGCGACCGGACGGCACCCCCCACTCGGTGCCGGTGAACGTGACGTACGACCCGGCGGCCGGACTCGCCCGCGTCCTCGCCGGCCGGACGAGTACGAAGGTCCGCAACATCCTGGCCGGGCAGCGGGCCGCCGGGGTGCCGGACGGGACGCCCGCCGGGGCGCCGGTCTCGGTGAGCCAGCACGCCGAGGGCGGACGCTGGGCGACCCTGGAGGGCCGGGCGGTGATCCGTACCGACCCCCAGGCGGTGGCGGACGGCGAGCGGCGCTCCACCGAGCGGTACGGGCGCACGCCCCGGGAGAACCCCGAGCGCGTGGTGATCGAGATCCACCTGACCCGGGCGATGGGGCGGGCCTGAGGCGGCGGGCTCCGCGGCCCCGGCCCGCCCGCACGAGGCGTCACGGCGCCCGTACGACATCGCCCCGTCCCGAGCCGTCCGCGCAAACGCGAGCGGCGCCACCGTGTTCAGGTCACGGTGGCGCCGCTGCGGGGGGAAGTGCCTGCGCGATCTACGACGACGGGGGAATCGCGTCAGGCACTGCGGGGGGTGGCCGGGATGGCTTGGCTTGTGTTCAGGTGTTCCGGCTCGGCGAGCCGGTTGTCGCGCCGGTCGAAGTTCACGAAGATCATTCCGTACCGCACCGCACACCGCACGGGCTGGGGAGCCCCTCGCGGCCTGCGCAGCAGACGGAACGCGCGTACTTCTTCCTCCTCGTCACGGGTCACGACGACCGGTTCACCGAAGACGGTGACCGTGAGCGTGTCGCCGGGGTGGGGGACCGCCGTGGCGAGGTCGACGAAGTGCCACCCGAGACGGTAGGCCGAGGCCATCTCGCGCCGGAAGGAACTGTCGTCCGGGGGGGTGGTCATGCGATCGTGGGGGACGTAGAGCTGTTTGGGAGAGTGTTCCAGGAGACGTCACCGGCGACATCGTCGGTGCCCTTCTCCTGTACGGCCCTCCCCTGGGGCCCGGGGGTGTTCCACGAAACGTCATCGGCGACGACCACTGCGCTGTTCCAGGAGACGTCCCCGGGTGCGGCGGCGGCGAACGCGACCAGGGCAAAGCCCACAGCAAGCACTGAGCGAAGCATCTTTCGGGACATAGTCGGCTTCGTCCTCACTTGATCGGTTCCTCTCCCCCGCACCCTCATGACGATGGCGCATACCGGCACGTTGAGGCCACAGAACCAATGCATCATGTTCCTGTAGGTTCAGGACCCTGGGGGGTGAAGAATTGGCAACAAAAGAGGCAAAGGCGACACATCCGCACTCGGTGACCGCCCTGTGCGACGAAGGGGCACGTCTTTATGCCGCGGCGCTGAGCGCGGGACGGATCAGCCGGTCGGAGGTGGGATCGGCGTCCTGCCTGCTGGAACTGGCGCTACTGCGCCCGGATCCGGACGACGGGAACTGGCTGCGCCCGCTGGCCCCTTCGGCGGCGCTGGCGCAGCGGCTGCACCCGCTGGAGCGCGAGATCCAGGAGCGGCGGCGCCTGTCCATCGAACTCGCTGACGCTTTCGAGCCGTTCATGGCGATCACCGCGCAGGAGCCGGCGACCACGCACGCGATCACGATCCTGGAAGGCTTCCAGACCATCAACGCGACGCTGGACGTCGCCACGGCCGAGTGCAAGGAGGAGATCCTCACCGTCCAGCCCGGCGGCGTACGGGACTTCGACTCGCTCTCCCAGTCGCTGGAGCGCATCGAGGAGCCGCTGAGCCGGGGCGTGCGCATGCGGACCCTCTACCAGCACACCGTGCGGCACGGCCCCGGGATCTACGCGTACGTGGAGCGGATCGGGACCGACCGGATCGAGATCCGCACGCTCGAAGAGCTCGTCGACCGCATGATCATCTTCGACCGCACCATGGCGATCATCCCCGCGCGCCGCGACCGGCGGGTCGCCCTGGAGCTCCGGCACCCCGGCCTGGTGGACTACCTGGCCTCGGTGTTCGACCAGTTCTGGCAGCAGGCCACCCCGCTGACGGAGGAGCCGCCCTACCCCTCCGCGCCCGACGGCATCACCGGGGTCCAGCGCTCCATCGCCAAGCTCCTGATCGAGGGCTATGTGGACGAGGCCATCGCCCGCCGCCTCGGCATGAACGTCCGCACCTGCCGCGCCCACATCGCCAAACTGGCCGCCGCGCTCGGCAGCGGGAGCCGGGCCCAACTCGGTTTTCTGATCGCAAAGTCAGGAGTCCTGGAACAGGAGCAGTAGCCGGGTCTCTGTACTATGCACGGCCGGGAGTGGACGAGGGCAAGCGGTTGCCACCCGACTCCGCTCCCTCCCCGCCCCCACGTGGCCGACCAGGGGATCCGCAGCATGACCCACGAGCACCCGCCCCACCCCGTCGAGAAGCTGTGCGAGGCGGGCCTTCGCGTCTACGCACAGGCGCTCCGCGAGGGCCACGTCGCCGTCGAGGACGCCGAGGCCGCGCCCTGCCTGACCCGGTTCGGCCTGCTTCATCCCGACTTCGAGGACAGCCGCTGGCTGAAGCCCGCGCCCCCGGCCGTGCTGCTGCCCCGGCTGCTGCGCGGCATCGAGGACGAGGTCGCCCGCCACCGCAGGCGCGAGCGCGAACTCGCGGAGATCTTCGAGCCGCTGATGGCCCTGGACGCCGACCGCTCGCCCGCCGCGCAGTCCTCGGCGCTGACCGTGCTCAGCGGCACCGGCCCGATCAACGCGGCCATCCAGCACGTGATGGCGGAGGCCACCCAGGAGATCCTGACCATCCAGCCGGGCGGCGCCCGTTCGGCCGCCGCGCTCGCCGAGTCCTACGCGCAGGAGCAGGCCATGCTGGACCGGGGCGCCCGGATGCGCACCCTCTACCAGCACACCACCCGCTACGCGCACGCCGTACTGGACCACTTCGGCCGCCTGCGGGGCGACGTCGAGGCGCGCACCCTGAGCGAGGTCACCGACCGCCTGGTGGTGATCGACCGCTCGGTGGCCTTCATTCCGGCCAACGCCGAGCGCACCCTGGCCCTGGAGATACGTCACCCCTCGGTGATCGCCTACCTCACCACCACCTTCGAGCGGCAGTGGAATCTGGCCACCCCCCTGTTCCCGACCGCCGCCCAGCAGCCCCAGGAGAACGGTGTCACGGCCCGCCAGCGCGCCATCGCCGCCCTGCTCGTGGAGGGCGAGACCGACGCCCGGATCGCCGAGCGGCTGGGCATGAACGTCCGCACCTGCCGCGCCCACATCGCCAAGCTGGCCGCCACCCTCGGCAGCGCGAACCGGGCCCAACTCGGCTTCCTCATCGGCCGGTCCCAGATCCTCGACCAGGAGCGGTGACGTCCGCGAAGGGCCCTCGCGGACCGTCTTCACGGAAAGCCTGCACGGGGCAACGACACCGGGCAGAGTGACCGGTCCAGACGCCTCCTCCCTCACGAAAGGCAGGGCGTTGTCCACGACGCACCACCCCCACGGCATCGACGAACTGTGCGAGCCCGGCGCCGCGCTCTACGCGCGTGCACTGCGCGCCGGCCGGCTGCCGCACGCGGCGGCCGAGTCCGCGCCCTGCCTGCTCGACATGGGTCTGCTCCAGCCCGATGTGGCCGACGCCGGGCTGCTGCTGCCCACCCCGCCCGCGGTCGCCCTGCCCCGCCTGCTGCACACCATCGAGGAGGACGTGACCCTGCGGCGGCAGAAGGAGGCGGCCCTCGCGGAGGCGTTCTCCCCCCTGCTGGCGCTGGACGCCGACCACCGGGCGCCCGCCGGGGACTCCTCGATCACCGCGCTCAAGGGCCTGGAGAGCCTCAGGAAGGCCGCCGCGCGGGCCGCCGCGGAGACCAGGGAGGAGGTGCTGGCCATCCGGCGCGGCAAGCGCTACGCGGAGTCGCTGGACGAGCGGCGCGGCATCGACGTCGGGGTGCTGAAGCGCGGCGGCCGGCTGCGCACCCTCTACCAGCACACCTCGCGCCACTCCCCCGTCGTCTCCGCCCACTTCGAGCGGCTCGGCGCGTACGACTTCCAGGCGCGCAGCCTGGACCACATACCCGAGCGGCTGGCCATCTTCGACCGCAAGGTGGCCTTCGTCCCGTCCGCCGAGGACCCGGACCTGGCGGTGGAGGTGCGCCACCCCACGCTGGTCTCCTACCTGGTGTCGATGTACCAGGAGCTGTGGCGCTCGGCCGTGCCGCTGTTCCCGCGCAAGGCGCACCTGCCGGCCCCCGAGGGGTTCACCGCCCGGCAGCGCGCCATCGCCCGGCTGCTCGTGGAGGGCCAGACCGACGCCAGGATCGCCGAGCGGCTCGGTATGAACGTCCGCACCTGCCGCACCCACATCGGCAATCTCGCCACCGCCCTCGGCAGCTCCAACCGGGCCCAACTCGGCTATCTCATCGGGAAATCCGGCATGCTCGACGACCCAGAGTGAACGAAGCGGAACCGCTCCCTAGAATTCCCTCCTGCCACCCCCGCGACAGGAGTCCACACGGCACCAGCAGAGAACGCTTTCCCGCCCGAAAGGCGCCGCGTGCACGAGACAGCCCATCCCCACGACCTCGACGAACTGTGCGCGCCGGGCGCCGAGTTGTACGCCCGTGCGCTCCAGGAGGGCCGCATCCGCACCGCGGTGGCCGAGGCCGCGCCCTGCCTGGTGGACGGTGCCCTGCTCCAGCCCGACGTCCGCGACACCGACTGGCTGCTGCCCACCCCGCCCTCCGTCGCCCTGCCCCGGCTGCTGCGCGGCATCGAGGACGGCATCGCGGCGCAGCGGCGGCGCGAGTCCCGCCTCACCGAGCAGTTCGCGCCGCTGCTCCAGCTGCACAGCTCCCAGCAGGCCGACCAGGGCGCCGCCGCGATCACCGTCCTGGAGGGCGTCCCCCGGGTCAGATCCGCCCTCGCGCACGCCGTACGCGAATGCGCCGAGGAGGCGCTCTCGCTGCAGCCCGGCTCCGAGGTGCCCGCGGAGATCGCCCGCTCGCGCCCGTACGAGCAGGACATCCTCACCCGCGGCGGCACCATCCGCACCCTCTACGAGCACAGCCACCGCCATCTGCCGCTGGTGCTCGACCACTTCGCCTCGCTCACCGGGGACGTGCAGGTCCGCACCCTGGACGAGGTCAGCGAGCAACTCCTCGTCTTCGACCGGGCGGTGGCCTTCCTCCCGGCCAACTCCGCGCGCACGGTGGCCCTGGAGATCCGCCACCCCGCGCTGATCGACTACCTCGTCCTCAGCTTCGAACGCCTCTGGCGCCTGGCCACCCCCATGCATCCGGTGATCGCCCCGCTGCCCGCCACCGACGGCGTCACGGACCGCCAGCGCGCCATCGCCGCCCTGCTCGTCGAGGGCGAGACCGACGACCGGATCGCCGAGCGCCTCGGACTGAACGTCCGCACCTGCCGCACCCACATCGCCCACCTCGCCACCATCCTCGGCAGCTCCAACCGGGCCCAACTCGGTTACCTCATCGGCCGATCGGGCATCCTGGACGGCCCCGCATGAACGACCAGGCCCCCGACGACCCCCATGCGCCCAGAACGTCAGGAAAGGCAGTGACCCGGGAAGTGGCCCCATGACCGGAGGTGACCCGGCAGCCCCCCTGGCCGGGACGGCGGCGCACGGCCACGACCCGGCCGAGCTGTGCCCCGAGGGCGCGGAACTGTACGGGCGGGCGCTGCGCGAGGGCCGGGTGACACGGCAGGCGGCGGCGCGCGTGCCCTGCCTGGCCGAGGCGCGGCTGCTCGCGGCCGACCCCGAGGACCCGGGCGCCCTGCGGCCCACGCCGCCCGCGGTCGCGCTGCCCCGGCTGCTGCTCGACGTCTCGTACGGCATCGCCGACCGGCGAGGGCAGGCGGAGCGGCTGGCCGCGGAGTTCGCCCCGCTGATGGCGCTCGGCAGCGAGGGGCCCCGGCCCGGGACCGGCGGGGACGCCAGGACCGGCGGGGGCACGGGGGGCACCGGGACGGCCGGGTACGCCGTGCCCGCCCCCGCGCTCACCGTGCACGAGGGCTTCGAGCGGATCAACGCGGCCATCGACGAGGCGGTCGGCGAGGCCCGCACCGAGCTGCTCTCCATCCAGCCGGGCGGCACCCGGGCCCCGGCGACGCTGGCCCAGGCCCTGGCCCGGGACCGCGAGCTGCTCGCCCGGGGCGCCCGGATGCGCACCCTCTACCAGCACACCGCGCGCCACGACCCGAGCGTGCACGACTACTACGCGCTCCTGGAGGGCGACGCCGAGGTGCGCACCCTGGACGAGGTGACCGAGCGGCTGGTGATGTTCGACCGGCGGGTGGCGTTCATCCCGGCGAGCAAGGACCGCACCGTCGCCCTGGAGGTCCGCCACCGGACGCTGCTGGACTACTTCGTGATGACCTTCGAGCGGCTGTGGCGGCTGGCGACGCCGATGTACCCGGCGAGCGAGTCGGTGCCCTCGGCGGACGGCATCACCGCCCGGCAGCGCGCCATCGCCGCCCTGCTCGTCGAGGGCGAGACCGACGACCGGATCGCCGAGCGCCTCGGCCTGAACGTCCGCACCTGCCGGGCGCACATCGCGCGGCTCGCGGCCGTCCTCGGCAGCCGGAGCCGGGCCCAACTCGGCTATCTGATCGGCCGGTCGGGCATCCTCGACCAGCGCCCGTGACCCCGTCCGCGCCCGCCCGGCCGGGGTCCCCGCCCAGCTCAGCAGCCCCGCGGGGGCCCGAGTGTGGCCTGTGTCTCGCCTCTCTTCCGTACCCCTGAAAGGTCATTTGCGCGCTTTACTGCCCTATGCCACCCCTCCTGTCGCTGCGCTGCAAAAAGATGACCGTGGTGTGACAGGTGGGTGCACTGCATGGTGGAGGACGACGACGACCGTGACGCAGGACGACTGCCGCGCCCCCGCAGCCTGCGTCGCTGTGGGCGGGCCGGATTCAGGGACGGCCCGCCCGGGGAAAGCGCGCCTCTCGCGCGACAGCACTCCGGGGAGTGGGAGCACAGATGGGAAGACCAGAAGCACACATCGATCCGTCCCAGGGACCTCTGCAGCGTTTCGCGAACGATCTGCGCACGGTACGGCGCAAGGCGGGCAGCCCCTCGTACGAGAGCCTCGCGAGCCGGGCGAACTACTCGGGCACCACGCTGGCCGCCGCCGCCCGCGGCATCCAGCTGCCCAGCCTGGAGGTCACGCTCGCCTATGTGAGCGCCTGTGACGCCAACCCGCAGCCCTGGGTGGGCTATTGGCACCGCACCCGGGCCGCCCTGGCCCAGCGCGGGGACGTCCACGAGAAGGTCCGCGTACGGGCCTGAACCGGCCACGGGGTCCGGATGCCGCGCGGACACGAAGACCCGGACACCCGCGTACGCACACGACAGGTCCGGGAGGCGCACTCCGCCTCCCGGACCTGTGGTGTACCGGTGCCGGTGCTGTTCCGGTACCCGGTACCGATCTGCTCCTGTGCCGGTGCCCCGGCCCCGCTCAGCCCTGCCGCTTGGGCTTCGGCCGCCAGACCACCAGGGCGCTGGACTGCTGCTGCTGGTACGGCACCAGATCGCGGCGGTAGGAGGCGTGGACGGCCGCCTCGCGCTGCTGCATCGCCGCCGCCGCGCCCTCGACCGCGGCCGAGAGCTCGGCCACCCGGGACTGGAGGGCGGCGACCTGGTTCTCCAGCTCGATGATCCGCTTGATGCCCGCCAGGTTGATGCCCTCGTCCTGGGAGAGGGCCTGCACCTGGCGCAGCAGCTCGATGTCGCGGGCGGAGTAGCGGCGGCCGCGGCCCGCGGTCCGGTCCGGGGAGACCAGGCCGAGGCGGTCGTACTGGCGCAGGGTCTGCGGGTGCAGGCCCGAGAGCTGGGCGGCCACCGAGATGACGTAGACCGGGGTCTCGTCGGTCAGTTCGTACGCCCTGCCACTGAATGAGTTGTGCCGACGGCGGCCGTCCATCCTCATGCTCCCTTCGCGGCCTGGAAGAGTTCTGCCCGCGGATCCTCGTCCGCACTCGCCTCGCGGTAGGCCTCCAGGGCGTCCCGCGCCTTGCCGATGACGTCCTTGGGCACCACGACCTCGACCGTGACGAGCAGATCGCCCCGGGTGCCGTCGCCCCGGGCCGCGCCCTTGCCGCGGGCGCGCATGGTGCGGCCGTTGGGCGTGCCGGGCGGCAGCTTCAGGGTGACCGGCGGCCCGCCGAGGGTGGGCACCTTGACCTCGCCGCCGAGCGCCGCCTCCGGGAAGGTGACGGGCACCGTGACGGTGAGGTTGTCGCCCTTGCGGCCGAAGACCGGGTGGGCGTCGACGTGCACGACCACATACAGATCACCGGCCGGGCCGCCGCGTTCGCCGGGGGAGCCCTTGCCGCGCAGCCGGATCCGCTGCCCGTCGCTGACGCCCGCCGGGATGCGGACCTGCATGGTGCGCGAGGACTTGGCGCGCCCGCTGCCCTTGCAGACCTCGCAGGGCGTCTCGGCGAGCAGCCCGCGGCCCTTGCAGTCCGGGCACGGATCGGTCAGCGAGAAGCCGCCGCCGGAGCCGCGCGCCACCTGCCCGGTGCCGACGCAGGTCGGGCACACCCGGGGGGTGCCGTTCTTGTCGCCGGTGCCCGAACAGGCCTTGCAGGGCTGCTGGCTGGACATCCGCAAGGGGACGGTCGCGCCGTCCACGGCCTCGGTGAAGCTGAGCGTGACCTCGGACTCGATGTCCTGGCCCCGGCGCGGCTGGGTACGGCTGCCCGCACCCGCGCCGCCCCGGTTGAAGAGACCGCCGAAGACATCGCCGAGGCCGCCGCCGAAGCCGCCCGCGCCCTGGCCCTGCGCACCCCCGCCGAAGAGGTCCCCGAGGTCGAAGTTGAACGAGCCGCCGCCGCCCGCGCCCGGCCCCGGGCGGAATCCGCCGTTGCCGAACAGGGCGCGCGCCTCGTCGTACTCCTTGCGCTTCTTGGGGTCGCCGAGGATGTCGTTCGCCTCGGAGATCTCCTTGAAGCGCTCCTCCGCCTTGGTGTTGCCGGTGTTGGCGTCGGGGTGGTTCTCCCGGGCCAGCTTGCGGTAGGCCTTCTTGATCTCGGCGTCGGTGGCGTCCTTGGGGACGCCGAGAACCTTGTAGTAGTCCTTCTCGATGAAGTCCTTGGTGCTCATCCCCGGCGTCCCTCCTCTCCTGCACGGATGGCGTCAGCCCTCGTCCGGGCCACCGCTCTCCGTTCCTTTGGCCTGCTCGCCGTCGGCGCCCGCGTCCTCGGCGCCCTTGCCCTGCTCGGCGCCGTCCTTCTCGGCGGCCTGCGCCCCGGGCTGGGGCTCGGCCACCGCCACCCGCGCGGGGCGGA
The DNA here is from genome assembly GCF_025643355.1 of Streptomyces sp. SCSIO ZS0520. Classification (NCBI taxonomy): domain Bacteria; kingdom Bacillati; phylum Actinomycetota; class Actinomycetes; order Kitasatosporales; family Streptomycetaceae; genus Streptomyces; species Streptomyces sp. SCSIO ZS0520. The sequence continues at coordinate 3,607,668 of NZ_CP092644.1, forward strand.
TGGTGCGTTCGCCGAAGCGGTACCCCGGCTGAAGGATGGCCACGCAGGTCGTCTCGGTGACGTCCGGCGCGTAGCTGTGCATGAGGGCTTCGTGGATCGTCGGGTCGAAGGGCTCGCCCTCCTTGCCGAAGTGCTGGAGCCCCATCTTCGCGGCGACGGCCTCCAGCGACTCGGCGACCGACTTGAAGCCGCCGACCAGCTCGCCGTGCTCGCGCGCCCGCCCGATGTCGTCGAGCACCGGGAGCAGCTCGCCGAGGAGGTTCGCCACGGCGATCTCCTTGACGGTGACCCGGTCCCGCTCCACCCGGCGGCGGTAGTTCTGGTACTCCGCCTGGAGGCGCTGGAGGTCGGCGGTGCGCTCGCCGAGGGCGGTGCGCACCTGGTCGAGCTGGGCGATCAGCCCCGCGTCCCCGGCCGGGGCCGACGCGCCCTCAGGAGAGGGAACGTCGGCCTTCGGCTCGGCACCGGCCGCTTCAGGGGTGTCCTTTGGGCCCTTGGCGGCGGTGCCTTCGGAGACGTCAGGCTCGTTGTTCTCGTCGAAGCCCGGGGTCTCCTCGGTCACGCGGCACCGTCCTTGCCCGGCTTCTCGTCGTCGACGATCTCGGCGTCCACGACGTCGTCCGCGTCGGCGGGACCACCCTGGGCGCCACCGGGGGCGGCACCGTCGGGACCGGGGCCACCGGCCGCCTGGGCGTCCGCGTACAGGGCCTGGCCGAGCTTCTGCGAGACCGCGGCGACCTTCTCGGTGGCGGTGCGGATCTCGGCGGTGTCCTCGCCCTTGAGCTTCTCCTTCAGCTCGCCGACGGCCTCCTCGACCTCGGTCTTCACCTCACCGGGGACCTTGTCCTCGTTGTCCTTGAGGAACTTCTCGGTCTGGTAGACGAGCTGCTCGCCCTGGTTGCGGGACTCGGCGGCCTCGCGGCGCTTCTGGTCCTCGTCGGCGTACTGCTCCGCCTCCTGGCGCATCCGGTCGACCTCGTCCTTCGGCAGCGAGGAGCCGCCGGTGACGGTCATCTTCTGCTCCTTGCCCGTCCCGAGGTCCTTCGCGGTGACGTGCATGATGCCGTTGGCGTCGATGTCGAAGGAGACCTCGATCTGCGGGACGCCGCGGGGCGCCGGCGGCAGACCGGTCAGCTCGAACATCCCGAGCTTCTTGTTGTACGCCGCGATCTCGCGCTCGCCCTGGTAGACCTGGATCTGCACGGACGGCTGGTTGTCCTCGGCCGTGGTGAAGATCTCGGAGCGCTTGGTCGGGATCGTGGTGTTGCGCTCGATCAGCTTGGTCATGATGCCGCCCTTGGTCTCGATGCCGAGGGACAGCGGGGTGACGTCGAGCAGCAGGACGTCCTTGACCTCGCCCTTGAGCACACCGGCCTGCAGGGCGGCGCCGATGGCGACGACCTCGTCCGGGTTGACGCCCTTGTTGGCCTCCTTGCCGCCGGTCAGCTCCTTGACCAGTTCGGCGACGGCGGGCATGCGGGTGGAGCCGCCGACGAGGACCACGTGGTCGATCTCGGAGAGCTGGATGCCCGCGTCCTTGATGACGTTGTGGAACGGCGTCTTGCAGCGCTCCAGCAGGTCGCTGGTGAGCTGCTGGAACTGGGCGCGGGTGAGCTTCTCGTCCAGGTGCAGCGGGCCCTCGGCGGAGGCCGTGATGTAGGGCAGGTTGATGGTGGTCTCGGTGGACGAGGACAGCTCGATCTTGGCCTTCTCGGCCGCCTCGCGCAGGCGCTGGAGCGCCATCTTGTCCTTGCCGAGGTCGACGCCGTGGCCGTTGTTGAACTGCTTGACCAGGTAGTCGACGATGCGCTGGTCCCAGTCGTCACCACCGAGGTGGTTGTCACCGTTGGTGGCCTTCACCTCGACCACGCCGTCACCGATCTCCAGGAGCGAGACGTCGAAGGTGCCGCCGCCGAGGTCGAAGACGAGAATGGTCTGGTCGTCCTTGTCGAGGCCGTAGGCCAGGGCGGCCGCGGTCGGCTCGTTGACGATGCGCAGGACGTTCAGGCCCGCGATCTCACCGGCCTCCTTGGTGGCCTGCCGCTCGGAGTCGTTGAAGTACGCCGGGACGGTGATGACCGCGTCGGTGACCTTCTCGCCGAGGTAGGACTCCGCGTCGCGCTTCAGCTTCTGGAGCACGAAGGCGGAGATCTGCTGCGGGTTGAAGCCCTTGTCGTCGATGTCGACGCGCCAGTCGGTGCCCATGTGACGCTTGACGGACCGGATGGTCCGGTCGACGTTCGTGACCGCCTGACGCTTCGCGACCTCGCCGACGAGCACCTCACCGTTCTTGGCGAAGGCGACGACGGACGGCGTGGTCCTGGCGCCCTCGGCGTTGGTGATGACGGTGGGCTCACCGCCCTCCAGAACGCTGACGACCGAGTTCGTCGTGCCCAGGTCGATGCCGACCGCACGTGCCATTTTTGATTCCTCCAGCTGACTTGAGTGGAACGGACTCAAGAGTGCACCACGAAGGCGCATCCGTCAACAGAGCTGAGTCGAGGCCACTCAACTTTTATCCCGGCCTTACGGGCAAGGCGCCGCCCGCCCCAGGCTCCCACCACCCCCGAAGACCCGCCCCGCCGAGCCGCTCCGGCCCCCCGCCCGCCGATCTGACGCCACGCCAGGAGAGGCTTGCCTCAGCGACACAGATCACCGCGCCGCTGGCTACAGTGCGGCGGAACATGTAGGTAATCTCGGAGCGGACAGATAAGTTACCGCTTAGTAAGCGACCGCCCCGCGCAGGTACGAGGAGCCTTTCCATGCAACTCGCCGCGATCATCGTGTCGACGGTCCTCAGCGTGATCGGTGTTGCCCTCTTCGGCCGCGCCATCGCCCATTTCGTGCGCTTCTTCAAGCTCGGCACGCCGCTGCCCGAGCAGGCGAACCGCCTGGACAACCCCTGGGCCCGCAGCGTCACGCTGACCCGGGAGTTCCTCGCGCACACGCGGATGAACCGCTGGGGCATCGTGGGCTTCGCCCACTGGTTCGTGGCGATCGGCTTCCTGACGCTGCCGCCGACCATCGTCAACGCCTTCGGCCAGCTCTTCGAGGCCGACTGGACCCTGCCGGTCCTCGGCGGCTTCCTGCCGTACGAGATGTACATCGAGTTCATCGGCACGATGACCTCGGTCGGCATCCTGGCGCTGATCGTGATCCGGCTGCTGAACCTGCCCGGCCGCGCGGGCCGCAAGTCCCGCTTCACCGGCTCCACCGGCTGGCAGGCGTACTTCGTCGAGTACGTGATCCTCATCATCGGCCTGGCGATCATGGTCCTGCGCGGCCTCGAAGGCGCCCTGCACCACGTGGACCACTACGAGGCCGCCTACTTCGCCTCGTACCCCCTGGTCGCGCTCTTCGACGGACTGGACGTCTCCACGCTCCAGACGCTCACCTACTTCTTCGCCATGATCAAGCTCGGCACGACCATGATCTGGATGATCACGGTCAGCACGAACCTGGACATGAGCGTCGCCTGGCACCGCTTCCTGGCCTTCCCCAACATCTGGTTCAAGCGCAACGCCGAAGGCGCCGTCTCCCTCGGCGCGCTGCAGCCGATGACCTCCGGCGGCAAGGCGATCGACTTCGAGGACCCGGGCGAGGACGACCAGTTCGGTGTCTCCCAGATCGAGCACTTCTCCTGGAAGGGCCTGCTCGACTTCTCCACCTGCACCGAGTGCGGCCGCTGCCAGTCCCAGTGCCCCGCCTGGAACACCGGCAAGCCCCTCTCCCCCAAGCTCCTCATCATGTCGCTGCGCGACCACTCCCACGCCAAGGCGCCCTACCTGCTCGCGGGCGGCGGCAAGACGATGGAGGGCGAGGAGAAGGCCTCCGAGGAGCAGCTCAAGGACGTGCCCGCCGCCGCGCTCGCCGAGGCCGAGCGCCCGCTGATCGGCACCGCCGAGGAGAACGGCGTCATCGACCCGGACGTGCTGTGGTCCTGCACCACCTGCGGCGCCTGCGTCGAGCAGTGCCCGGTGGACATCGAGCACATCGACCACATCGTCGACATGCGCCGCTACCAGGTCATGATCGAGTCCAGCTTCCCCTCCGAGGCGGGCACGATGCTCAAGAACCTGGAGAAGAAGGGCAACCCCTGGGGCCTGGCGAAGAAGCAGCGCCTGGAGTGGACCAAGGAGGTCGACTTCGAGATCCCGATCGTCGGCAAGGACATCGAGGACCTCACCGAGGTCGAGTACCTGTACTGGGTCGGCTGCGCCGGAGCCCTGGAGGACCGCGCGAAGAAGACCACCAAGGCCTTCGCGGAGCTGCTGCACATCGCGGGCGTGAAGTTCGCCATCATGGGCGGCGACGAGAAGTGCACCGGCGACTCCCCCCGCCGCCTGGGCAACGAACCCCTCTTCCAGGAACTGGCCATGGAGAACGTGGCCACCTTGAACATGGCCTTCGGCGAGGACGACGAGGACGAGTCGACCAAGAAGCCCAGGTCCGCGAAGAAGATCGTCGCGACCTGCCCGCACTGCCTCAACACCCTGGGCAACGAGTACCCCCAGCTCGGCGGTGACTACGAGGTCATCCACCACACCCAGCTGCTCCAGCACCTCATCGACGAGGGCAAGCTCATCCCGGTCACCCCGGTCGAGGGCCTGATCACCTACCACGACCCCTGCTACCTGGGCCGCCACAACAAGATCTACACCCCGCCGCGCGAGATCATCGGCCGGGTCCCGGGCCTGCGCAACGAGGAGATGCACCGCCACAAGGAGCGCGGCTTCTGCTGCGGCGCCGGCGGCGCCCGGATGTGGATGGAAGAGCGCATCGGCAAGCGCATCAACAACGAACGCGTCGACGAGGCCCTGTCGTTGAACCCCGACATCGTCTCCACCGCCTGCCCCTTCTGCCTCGTCATGCTCACCGACTCCGTCAACGGCAAGAAGAACGACGGAGCGGCCAAGGAGTCGATCCAGGTCGTGGACGTCGCCCAGCTCCTCCTGGACTCGGTGAAGACCCCGGCCGACCCCTCCGGCGAACCCGCCGAGGAGACCGAACCGGAGCCCGAGCCGGTCAAGTAGCGAGCAGGCGCCGAGCCGCACGCAATCGCCAAGCAGCAAGTACGCAGCACGAGTTGAGGGCCGGGTCCGCCGCAAGGCAGCCCCGGCCCTCTCCGTGTACGCCCCCCTCAGCCGCGCGTGCCCCCACCACCGGTGCCGCCGCCCGTGCCCGCGGCGTCCCCCGTGCCCGCGGCCCCGCCCGTGAGCGCGGCGTCGGCGGCATCGAGGATCCGGCCGAACACGCGGACCAGCAGCGGCTTCACGAGACGGCGGGTGAGCAAGGACCCGAAAGGCAGGCGCACTTGGGCCGTCGTCGTCCACACCACCCGCGTACCGCCCGGGACTTCGGTGAAGGTGAGCCGGCCGCCCCCGTGGCGGGCCGGGGGGAAGCAGCGCTCCACGACGTAGTCGAAGTCGTGGGGCGGGTGGTAGGTGGTGACGCGTTCGCGGAACCAGCCGATGAGCCAGGTGTGCAGGCGCACCGCGCCGACCCCGTAGGGCGCTCCCTCGCCGGGCCGGGCCAGGCGGGCGCGGAGCACCAGCGGGCTGCGGGTGTAGTTGCTGGTGGTCGCGAGCCACTGGAAGACCTCTTCGGCGGGGGCGGCGATCACCCGCTCCGCGGTCATCGTCTCCATGGGTGCTCCTTCTCTCGGGTGAGCGGGACGGGGGCCTCGGCCGCCGTCAGCTTGTCGGGGTTGCGGATGGCGAACAGGCCCCGTACGAGGCCGTCCTCGATGTCGATCGTCAGCACGGTGTCGAGGCGGGTGCCGGAGTGGAAGAGGATCGAGGGCATCGCGTTGTGGGTGCCCAACTCGGCGCGCATGGCGCGCATTTCGCCCGCCGCCAGGCTGACGAGGAAGCGGGCGACCCGCTCCCGTCCGACCAGCGGCCTGGGCGCCGCGGCGGCCTTACCGCCGCCGTCGGAGATCTCCACCACGTCCGGGGCCATCAGATCCATCAGGCCCTGTACGTCGCCGGAGTGGGCCGCGGCGAGGAAGCGCCCGGCGATCTCGGCGGCGGCGCGGGAGTCGGTGCGGTGGCGCTTGCGGCGGGCGCGGACATGGGACCGGGCGCGGTGCGCGATCTGGCGGACGGCAGGCTGCGTCCGGCCCGTCATCTCGGCGATCTCCGGATACTCGTAGCCGAAGACGTCCCGCAGCACGAAGACCGCGCGCTCGTCCGGGCCCAGGCTTTCGAGCACCAGCAGCATCGCCGTGGAGACCGACTCGGCGAGCAGCACGTCCTCGCTCGCCTCCGGCCCGGTGCACAGCGGCTCGGGCAGCCAGCTGCCGATGTACTCCTCGCGCCGCCGCCGGACCGTACGGAGCTGGTTGAGCGCCTGCCGGGTGGCGATCCGGGCGAGGTAGGCGCGGGGGTTCGCGATCTCCCGGTGGCCGAGGCGGCTCCAGCGCAGATAGCTCTCCTGGACCACGTCCTCGGCGTCGGCGGCGCTGCCGGTGATCTCGTAGGCGAGGGTGAACAGCAGCGGCCGGTGGGCGGCGAAGACCTCGTCGGCCTCGTCCCGGCCCTGGCCCTGGCCCTGCGGACCGGTCATCTCGGCTCCTCCGCTCGGTTCGGTTCTCCCCGTACGCCCATCGGACACCGCCCGCCGGACGGCTGTGACAGGCCGCGAGGTGGCCTCGCTCACAGGGCGGCGCGGCGGCGCGGTCTTTGGCCGAGTGAGCCATCTGGCACCCCGCACCCGTACCGCCCCGGGCCGTACGAGAGCATCATGTGCCCGTCACGTCACAGGAGCCGCACAAGCGGGGGTGGCGGGTCGGAGCAGAGACACACGGCGGTGGCGCGGGCCCGGGACGGCCCGGGCAAGGGTGGGGTGGACCATGGGCGGCGCGAGAACGGGCGGCTGGGCGAGGACGCCGGGCGGGCCGGAGGGCCAGGGCGCGGGGGCCGGTGCGCGGGCGGGGCGGCGGAGCAGGAGCCGCCGCCTGCTGGGGCTCGGCGCGGTCACGGGCTGCGCGCTGCTGCTCGCGGCCTGCGGCGGGGGCGGCGGCGAGGACGGCGCCCGGGGCGGCCCGGCACCGTCCGCGCGCAAGGCGCCCGCGGTGCGCCCGGTGCCCGCGGGCAAGGGCAGCAAGGCCGAGAGCGACTTCAACGGCGACGGCGCCCGCGACCTCGTCCTCAACGACCTGGTGAAGGCCGACTCCCACGGGGACGACACGGGGATCGGGGTCGTCTACGGGTCCGCCTCCCCCGGGGGCTCAGGAGCCGGGACCACCGACACGCCCGCCGACGAGAAGGCCGGGGCGAGGGCCGGTGGAGATACCGGGGCGGGCGGCGGCGGACTGCGCCCCGCCGTACGGCAGTTGCTGACCCCGGCCGCCCAAGCCGCCCGCGTGAAGGGCGAGTTGCCCGCCACCTTCGACGCGGAGGCGGTCTGCGACCTGGACGGGGACGGCTTCAGCGATCTGGTGGTCTCCACCGACCCGCCCTACGACGGCCAGGGGCGCCCGCCGGTACCGCTGCAACTCCTCTTCGGCTCGCCAAAGGGCCTGACCGGCAAGGCAGTTGTGCTGCGCATCCCGGACCGCGCCCGCTACGGCAACGACTGGCCGGACCAGCCGGTCTGCGGCGACTTCGACGGCGACGGCACCGCCGACCTCGTGGTGCACGCCACCGGGGGACGGCTCAGCTTCCTGCGCGGACCGTTCAGCCGCCAGGGCGCACCCCGCACCGCGGGCAAGGCGCTGCGCTCCCCCGGCAGCGTGCCGACCGGACCCGCCGCCGACATCGACGACGACGGCTACGACGACCTCCTGGTCCGCGCGGGCGGCCAGAACTCCACCTCCTCCGTGGTCCTCGGCTCCGCGAAGGGCCCCAACACCACCGGCGTCCTCCTCCCGGCGGGCACCGGCGCCGTCTTCGGCGACTTCGGCCGCGGCAAGGGCACCGACGCGGCGATCGGCACCCCCACCGCCGTCGCCCTGCGCTACGGGATCCCCGGCACCCTCCGCAGCACCCTCGACCTCCCCGGCACCGACCTGCACGCCGCCGACTTCGACGGCGACGGCACCGACGACCTCGTCACGGGCGGCAAGCGGATCCGCGTCCTCCCGGGCGGCCCCAAGGGCCTCACCACCACCGACGCCGTCACCGTGCGGCCCCCCTCCGCCGGCGAGACCCGCGTCCTGGAGACCGCCGACTTCGACGGCGACGGCCGCGCGGACCTGGTGCTGCGGACCGTACGCGGGGGCGCGGCGGACACGGTCGCGGTGTACCCGGGACGTGCGGACGGGCTGGTGGCCGGACGGCCCGAAGTCACCTTCTCCACCGCGGAGTTCCTGGGGATGGAGTGAGGAGCGACGCCCGGAACGGGAGAGGAGGAGCGGGGAGGCAGGAGTCTCCCTGCGCCGACGGCCCGATCAGGACGCCGAACTCCCCTCCCCGGCAGCGGAGTCGGCGGTATCTTCCCCGGCGGCCGAGTCGACCGGGGCACTCTCCCCCGCAGCCGGGTCGGCGGCAGCACTCTCCCCCGTACCCGCCCCCTCGGCGATCAGCCTGATCTCCTCCGCGACCAACTCCGGGTCTGTCAAGGTCACATAGTGGCCCGAGCGCGGGGCGATCACGTGCTTTCCGCGGGTGGCCCCGGCGGCGGAGCGCGCGTGGGAGTCGTTGGCGGCGCGGCGGGTGGAGGCGTTCATGCCCGCGCCGGTGAGGGCGCCGGAGATGATCGTCACGGGGATGCCGTCCAGGGCGGGCGGTTCGGCGCGGAAGGCGTACAGCTCGTCGAGGTAGGTGCGGGCCTGGGCGCGGTGGGTCCTGATCACCTCGGCGGTGAGCCCGTCGTTCTTCATGTCCCGGCGCGCGTCCTCGGGCAGCGGCCTGGCCACCGAGCCGTAGGCCGCGCCGAGCAGTCCGAGCCGGGCGAGCAGCAGGTTGACCGCGATGACCACCCGCTCCGCCCGCCGGAACATCGGGCGGAACAGCAGGTCCGCGCCCTCGTCGGTCGGGTCGACGAGGACCAGGCCGCGGATCCGGTCGGGCCGCGCGGCGGCGGCGAGGCGCACCAGGGGCCCGCCCGCGCTGTGCCCGACGAGTACGTAGGGGCCGGGCCCGAAGTGGTCGAGCAGGTCGGTGAGGTCGTCCGCCATGCGGCGCAGGGTGCGCGAGCCGGGGTCGGCGGGGCTGCGGCCGAGCCCGGAGCGGTCGTAGACGATCGCCCGCGTCCAGGCGCCGACGGCGGGCTGCACCAGCGCCCAGGAGGAGCGGGTGGCCGCGGCGCCCGCCTCGAAGACGACGGTCGGGAGCGGGGTCTTCCCGCCGGTGTCCGGTCCGGTGTCCGCGCCGGTCTCCGTATCCGTATCCGTATCCGTATCCGTCTCCGTCTCCGCACCGGAGTCCGCGGCGGGTCCCGGCAGCACCATGGCGTGCAGCCTGCGTCCGTCCCGGGTGGGCACCCACTCGCCGCGTCCCTGAACGTGCCCTGCCGCGCTGCTGGTTGAGGACATACGCCGCTCCTTCCCCCGTCGGGCCGCCTTCCCGTCGCCCGCCGCTCGTCGAAAGCCGGGCGAACACAGGCCGGTTGAGCTAGTTAGGGTAACCTAAGTTCCCCAACGGGGGTGCGGGGAGCGGCCGTTCCCCCTCCCCCGGCTGAGTAGCCGACCCGGGTACGCGTACTCATCCCGCCCCGTCCGCGCCTTCCTACGCTCACCAGCAGCACGACAGGACGTGACAAGCGGTGGGACACGGCGGCAGGGGGAGGCCTTCGATGAGCTGGATCCGGGCGCGGAGGAGAGCGAGACCGGCGGCGCGGCACGGGGTGGCGCTGACCGCGCTGGCGCTGCTCGTCGGCGGCTGCGGGGTGCTGAGCACCAAGGAGGACCGCAACCGGGCCGAGGAGCTCGCCGAGCAGGTCTACCCGGGCGAGCTGCGGGTGGTGGGCGCGCGCACCCTCTTCCCCGCCGACTCCGGCTCCGAGATCACCTTCGCGCTGCGGGACGACCCCGAGGCCTTCGTACGGCTGCGGGTGGACGCGGAGCGGGACCGCTGCGAGGGCGGCACCCCCTGCGCCCGGGCACTGCGCGAGGCGCGGGCCAGGGGAGAGGCCGCGGCGGCCGATTGGCGGTTGCTGCGCGGGGAGTTGGAGCACTGCGGCTACGAGGTGCACGCGGTGCGGGTCACCCGGGACGCGGTGGCCGAGCCGTGGATCTCGGCCCCGCTCACCGACCGGAACCTCACCGAGGTCCTCGACCGCGTCGGCGGCTGCCTGGAGCGCTACTCCCGCGCCCTGCCGCCCGGGGCGCGCACCGGCCGTACCGCGGTGAACGTCAACATCGCGGCGCCGGAGGCGGTGCGGTCGCTGCCCCGCGGCAAGCAGGGCGACCCCGTACTGCTGCGGAAATCGGCACCGGAGCTGCTCGCCGCGCTCGCCTCGGGCCCGACCCACGCGGTCTCCTACGCCTGGCACGCGGGCGCCGTGCTCCCCCGCTCCGGCACCCCGCGCCTGGTGCTGCCCTTCGAGGAGCGCCAGGAGTTCGTCCGCGCGGTGCACGCCTCCACCGCCCGGTGGCTGCGGCGCACCCACCCACAGGCGCAGGTGGTGGAGGCCTACAGCGGCGTCTGGACCCTGCTGCCGGGACGCCTCGACCGGCAGCGCGGCTACGTCCTGTACTGCGAGGGCCCCGCGTCGCACCCGGGCCACCGGAGCACCGGCGGCACCCGCTCGCCCCGGGCCGACCGCTGCCTCGGCAACCACGCCGTGGCCGTCACGGTGGACCTCCGGGGCCGCCTCCTGGACGAGCCGCGCGTGGAACGCGACGTCCGCGAGGGCCGCGGGCCGCTGAACCTCCCGCCACTGGACAGCTGAGGACCGCGAGCGCAGGGACGACCGAAGCCGCAAGCGTCGGACGGACCGGACCGGCCGGACCGGACGCACGCGACAGACCCGCCGCACGACCGACACCGCGGGCGAGAAGACCCCCCACGGAACAGTCCCCCCAAGGCCCCCGCACCTCCCCCGGCTCCTCCCCACGGCCCCCTCCTCGGCCGTCCGCCCCCTAGGGGATGTCACAGCTGGGCCGCAAAGAACCCCCGCTTTCCCCGGGCGGGTCCCCGGCCCGCCCCCAGAGCAGGTACGTTCATTGACGTGGCTGTATTCAGGACCGGACGTGGCCGGGACAACCGGGCCCCGCACTCGCGACCGCAGAACCCCCCGCAGCAGCCGTACGGACAGCAGGCGCCAGGCGGCGCCCCGTACGGCGGGCCGCCCATGTCGCCGTACCCGCAGGCCCAGCCGCCCTACGGCCAGCAGCAGCACGGTCACGGACAGCAGCCGGGCTACGGTCAGCAGCCCCCGTACGGCGGCCCCGCCCAGGGCGGTCACGCGGCCCGGCAGCAGTGGCCGGACCCGGGCGGCCACGGGGAACCGGAGTACTTCGGCGCGGGCCACCCGCAGGGCGCCCCCGATCCGTACGCCGCGAACAACCCCGGCCACACCCAGGCCTTCGCCTTCGGCGAGGACCCGTACTCGCAGGGCGACACCTACCGGGCCGGGCAGATGGCCGCGCCCCCGGTGGGCCCCCGGCTGCACTGGAAGGAGCTCCTGCCGGGCATCGTGCTGCGCCCGGCCAGCACCTTCCTGACCATGCGGGACTACTCGGTCTGGTTCCCCGCGCTGATCGTGACCTTCGTCTACGGGCTGCTCGCGCTGTTCGGCTTCGACGGCCCCCGCGAGGACGCGATCAACGCGACGATCTCCACGGCGGTCCCGTCCGTGATCATCACGGGCATCGCCTTCATGATCGGCCTGTTCATGCTCGGGGTGGTCACCCACACCCTGGCCCGGCAGTTCGGCGGCGACGGCGCCTGGCAGCCGACGGTCGGCCTGAGCATGCTGATCAGCTCGCTCACCGACGCGCCCCGGCTCCTGGTCGCGATGTTCTTCGGCGGCGACGCCGGCTTCGTCCAGCTGCTCGGCTGGGCCACCTGGCTCGGCGCGGGCGCCCTGCTGACCGTGATGGTGAGCAAATCGCACGACCTGCCCTGGCCCAGGGCGCTCGGCGCCAGTGCGATCCAGCTGATCGCCCTGCTCTCGCTGATCAAGCTCGGCACCTTCTGACACCCCGCCGACCTCGGCGGACGCCCGCCGATCCGGCGCCCGCCGCCGAGGCACGGCACTCCCGAAGGCTCCCGGTACCCCTCCACAGGTACCGGGAGCCTTCCGGCATGCGGGGGCCGTTGTTGCGAACGCGCCCTTGACCGCCGTCTGTTGGGCGCGAACGATGAGCGCCGGGCGCCCACCCCCGCACCGCCGGGCGCCCGACCCCCCACCTGTCGCACCAGAAACCAGGAGAAGACGATGCGACTGCAGCACATACGCGGGCGGCGGACCACCGCCGTGGCCGCGCTCCTCACCATGGCCCTGGCGGTCCCCATCGCCGCCCAGGCCACCGAGGACAGCGGCCCCCACGACTCCGCGGCGGCGAAGGCGGCCGCCGAGATCCCCCGCCAGTACCGGGTCACCGGACCGGACTCGGTCGCCGAGCGGGACCGCCTGGCGCGCCTCGGCGTCTCGCTCGACGAGGTCGCGAAGAAGTCCGTGGTGATCACCGCCGACTCCGCGCAGCTGAAGAAGGTCCGCGCGCTCGGCTGGCAGACGAAGTCCCTCGGCGGACCGCCCGCGCGCGACAGCTCCGGCAAGAAGGTCAGGCCGGGGGTCGCGGACTTCCCCTCGGACGACTCCGGCTACCACACCTACGACGAGGCGCTGAAGGCGATCGACGAGGCGGTGGCCGCCCACCCCGACATCCTCAGCAAGCAGGTCATCGGCAAGTCCCACGAGGGCCGCGACCTGCTCGCCGTGAAGATCAGCGACAACGTCAAGGACGACGAGGACGAGCCGGAGGTGCTGTTCACCCACCACCAGCACGCCCGCGAGCACCTCACCGTCGAGATGGCGCTGTACCTGATCGACGAGTTCGGCGGCAAGTACGGCAGCGACGAGGCGATCAAGAAGGCCGTCGACGGCCGCGAGATCTGGATCGTGCCGGACCTGAACCCGGACGGCGGCGAGTACGACATCACCGGCGGCGAGTACCAGATGTGGCGCAAGAACCGGCAGCCCAACGAGGGCTCCCAGGAGATCGGCACCGACCAGAACCGCAACTGGGACTTCAAGTGGGGCTGCTGCGGCGGCTCCAGCGAGGACCCGGGCGCCGAGGACTACCGGGGCGCCGCCCCCGAGTCGGCCCCCGAGGTGAAGGTCGTCTCCGACTTCGTCCGCAGCCGGGTGGTCGGCGGCAAGCAGCAGATCACCGCCGCCATCGACTTCCACACGTACGGCGAACTGGTCATGTGGCCCTGGGGCTGGACCCAGGACGAGGTCACCGACGGCATGACCCAGGACGACATCGACACCTTCAAGGCCATCGGCAAGGACATGGCCGCCAGCAACGACTACACCCCGCAGCAGGACAGCGCCCTCTACACCACCGACGGCGCGATCGACGACTACCTCTGGGGCGACCAGAAGATCTTCGCCTACACCTACGAGATGTACCCGGGCGACAGCGGCTCGGACGGCTTCTACCCGCCCGACGAGGTCATCGAGAAGGAGACCGCCCGCAACCGCGAGTCGGTCCTGAAGCTCCTCGACAACGCCGACTGCATGTACAAGGCGATCGGCAAGGAGGACCAGTACTGCAAGTAGCACCCGGCACGCGGCCGGCCCAGCGCTGAACAGCCCTGGAACAGCCTTGCGGCGCCCCGGACTCGATGACCGTCCGGGGCGCCTCGTCATCTCCCGCCACCCGGCGGGAGCGGGGCTCTCACCGCGCCGAGCCGGTCAGCGGGTAGTGGTCCGAGAGATTCGTGTACGTGTACTCGGTCCCCCAGCTGGAGACGGTCCACGGCGCCGACTCCTCCTTCACCACCTCGTTGTTCCACCCGGCGGGCCGGGCGTTCCCCTCCCGGAAGAGGATGTAGTCCAGGTCCTCGCGCGGGTCGTCCGGATAGCGCTCGCGGGCGATCGAGTTGTCCTGGGTGTCGAAGGAGTACGGGTGCCCGGTGCGCGAATCCGCGCCCACGAGACCCGCGTCGGCGAGCATCGAGCCGTACTCGGCGCTGCGCGAGTCCACGTTCAAGTCCCCGGCGAGCAGCACCTGTTCGTCCGCCGGGATCTTCTTGGCGTCCAGGAAGGCGTCGATCTCCCGGAACTGCGCGCCGCGCACCCGCGCCGCCTCGCCGTCCCCGCAGCCGGGGTCGGTGGACTGGGTGTGGGTGCCGACGACGTGCACCCGGCTGCCGTCCACGTCCAACACGGCATAGGCGAAGCCCTTGTTGGACAGCCCGTCCGCACCGCAGGCCTCGTCGAACACGTACTGCTCCTTGCGCAGCACCGGCCACTTGCTGAGGATCGTCACCCCGCCGTCCTCCGGCGCCAGCGCCGAGTAGTCCCCGCCGGTAGCGTCCCACCCGTCCTTGCTGCGGCCGACCACCGGCGTCCGGTGCGGATACCGGTCGGCGGCATACCCCTGCAGCGCCTCGGAGGAGGAGTTGTCGAAGGCCTCCTGGAGCACCACGACATCCCGCCCTTGGAAGAAGGGCGCCTCGGCTATCGCCTTCGCGCGGTGGTCCTGACCCCAGTTGGGGTAGAGCAGCTTGCTCATCAGGAAGACGTTGTACGTGAGGACATCCAGCCGGGGCGGCTCGGCGGAGGCGGCGACCGGGGCGGGCCGGGCCTGCGCGGCGGGCACGGCCGGGACGGCGTGCGGGGCAGGCGCGGCCTGCGCGGCGGGAACGGCGGCGAGCAGCACGGCGGCGCACGCCGAACCGAGGGCGGCGCCCCGGAGGCGGCGCGGGGAAAGGTGCGGCACAAGAACTCCTGGCTCGGGGGGTGGGAGTCACGCAGCCGCCATCCAAGCAAAGGCGAACCTTCTTCAGGTACCCCTGCGACGGCACGGAGGTGACGGGCGGAGGGCACCGTGATGAAGCGAGGCGCTCACCCCCACCCGGGCCCAGGAACCCGCCCCACCCCGCCCCTCAGGAGTCGAGGACCTGCCCGTCCCGGCGCACCACCGGGGGCAGCACGCTCCACGGAAAGTTGATCCACTCCTCGGTGCGCTTCCACACGTACTCGCACTTCACCAGCGAGTGCGCCTTCTCGTAGATGACGGCGCTGCGCACCTCGGCGACGGTGTCCAGGCAGAAGTCGCGGACGAGCTTGAGGGTCTTGCCGGTGTCGGCGACGTCGTCGGCGATCAGCACCTTCTTGTCGGTGAAGTCGATCGCGTTGGGAACGGGCGCGAGCATGACCGGCATGTCGAGCGTGGTGCCGACCCCGGTGTAGAACTCCACGTTCACCAGATGCAGGTTCTTGCAGTCCAGCGCGTAGGCGAGCCCGCCCGCCACGAAGACGCCCCCGCGCGCGATGGACAGCACTATGTCGGGCTCGTACCCGTCGTCGGCCACGGTCTGCGCCAGCTCGCGCACCGCCTCGCCGAACCGCTCGTACGTCAGGTTCTCGCGCTGCCCGGATCCGCTCGCCATGGTGAGTCCGCCCTCAGACCTGGGTCCGGTGGAAGTTCAGATAGGAGCGCGAGGCGGTGGGCCCGCGCTGCCCCTGGTAGCGGGAGCCGTAGCGCTCGGAACCGTAGGGGAACTCGGCGGGCGAGCTGAGCTTGAACATGCACAGCTGGCCGATCTTCATCCCCGGCCACAACTTGATCGGCAGGGTCGCGAGATTGGACAGCTCCAGGGTGACGTGCCCGGAGAACCCCGGGTCGATGAACCCGGCGGTCGAGTGCGTCACCAGGCCGAGCCGCCCCAGCGAGCTCTTGCCCTCCAGGCGGGAGGCGAGATCCTCGGGGAGCGTGATCTCCTCGTAGGTGGAGGCGAGCACGAACTCACCGGGGTGCAGGATGAAGGCGTCGTCCCCCTCCGGCTCCACCATCCGCGTCAGGTCGACCTGCTCCGCGGAGGGGTCGATATGCGGATAGCGGTGGTTCTCGAACACCCGGAAGTAGCGGTCGAGCCGCACATCGATGCTCGACGGCTGCACCATCGACTCCTCGAACGGGTCGATGCGCACCCGTCCGGCGTCGATCTCGGCCCGGAGATCCTTGTCAGAGAGAAGCACGCCCCGAGGATACGCAGTGCCCGGCGTCCGCCCACAACACGGGAGGGGGGCCGGTGGGCGGGTGCGGACTGCGGGGCAGCTCATCCGCCGACCGCGGCTGCCCCTCTCCCGAGCCCGGTCTCGGCGCGCCCCAGCCGGGGCCCGCGGGCAACTGGCGCCCGCGCGGCCCCGGTTGGCCTCAGCGCTCGTCCCCCGCGGATCCCGCCGGAGCGGACCGCGCGGGAGCGGACCCCACCGGCACGGCATGCCGCAGCCGGGCACACTGCGGGCAGCGGATCAGCCGGGCAGGGCCGAGGCGCCCGGCCTGCTGCATCGGGAACGAAGTGGTACTGAACACGTGCCCCTCGGCACAGCGGACGACGGTGCGCTCCATCAAGTCCTTGGTTTCCCTTCCCCAGAGCCGCGAACTGACTTCAGGAAAGCCACATTACGGGATCAAAGGGACGCCCTTCCAGGCGCCTCCCCACCCCCGGAACCACACTCCCCCGACTCCCCAACTCCCCCACCGGCTCCCCCGAAACCACCCGCCACCGTACGCCCCGGCCCCCACCACCCGCACTCACGACACCCGGGGCGGCCCCACCCGGAACAAGCCCGGGAACAACCCCGGCGACAAGCCCGGCAAACAAGAGAGAGACCCCACGGCTCGAACGCCGGGGGCCTGGGATGAGGTAGAGTACGAACGGCTCGCCAGTCGATCTTCGGCGAGCTACGCGGGTGTAGTTTAATGGTAGAACATCAGCTTCCCAAGCTGAGAGCGCGAGTTCGATTCTCGTCACCCGCTCCACCGTAAAGCCTCAGGCCAGCAGCCTGGGGCTTATTTGTTGTCTAGTCCAATTCGGGAGCGGCGTGCCCTCCGCGTGCCCCAAGGCACAGCGAGCAGCCTTCGCCAGGGAGCCCCAGGCGCCACCGGAGACCGGTCGACATCCAATAGTCTCAAATGGCGATACGCATTTTCTGTGACCTGCGTCACCACTTGATAGAGTGATGCGAAGTCGCCTGTGCAAAGGGTGAGTTCACCACGGCCCTGTCGAGACCCGGTCAGCGGACGATGGACAACTGCGGTCGACCGGCCAGGCCGCCGGAATTTCGCCCCTTTCCTTCTTGCGCGGTGACGACCAATCCGAAAATGAGGTCGTTCAGGTCCTCGGATCGAAGGTGCAGTTCGCGGGCCACGTCGGCAAACCGCGTGCCCTCACCGCGAAGGGTCGCGAAAACCTTGCCCAACACTTGGGAGGTTTCGCGGGGCACTCCGCTGCGTGGCTCCGACTTGCGGTAGCCGAGGCGGCTCAGCTCGACGCAGTGGGTGCGGTACTGCCACTCCGTGGTGAGGCCCAGCTCGTGCAGACGGTGCGCGAGTGCCATGGCCGCGACCTTCCACCGGCGCTTGGCCTGAAGGATCCAGTTCGTGTCCGCACCCCGAACAGCGTGCGCGAGGACGTCCGCACGAGGCATCAACAGCGCGGCCGCGAATCTATGCGCTTCGGCCTCGGCTCGGGGACCGTGCGGCATCTGCTCCTCGCCGTGCAGGACCAGGTGACCGAGTTCGTGAGCGGCGTCAAAGCGTCCGCGCTCCGCGGTCTTCTCGGTACTCAGCAGAACAAAGGGGATCCCTCGGTCCCAGAAAGAGAACGCATCGACCTCCGCGCAGTCGCGGGAAAGTGAGTAGACCCGGACGCCGTGCGCCTCCAAGAGGTGCACCACGTTCGCGATGGGCGCATTCCCGAGCCCCCACCGTGCACGCACAAGAGAGGCAGCTTCTTCCGCCGCGCAATCGGTGCCGGCGCTCTCTCCCGGGTGGGGGATTTGGTCCTCGTCCAGGCCCAGACGGCTGAAGGACGTCAGCGACGGGATGTCCGGAACCGGCAGGCGGAACCGTGCGCCGATCCAGTCCTGCAGGCCACGGGCGAGTCGCCCGGAGCTGAGCGCGATGTCCCGCTGGGAGGCCGTCATCTTGCTCAAGGCACGGAAACTGACCGAGCCGACCGTCAGCTCTGCGACCTCGTCGGCCGTGAAGAACGAGGAGGGGAATTCCAACGCCGTCGCAAGCGCCTCCATCGACGAAGGGCTGGGAGCGGCCCGCCCGTTCTCGAAGTCGGACAGCCTGCGTGGTGTCAGGCCGGCCATCTGGGCGAGTCGGGTGACGGTCAGCCCTCGACGCTTGCGTGCCAGGACCAGCCGAGATGCAGTTGTCATAGGAAGAGCCAAGTGGGGGAGTTCGCGGGCGGGTTGGTCAGGACAAGCGCTCGATCGGGATGTCGATGCCGCCCTGGTCGTCGCCATCGTCGACGAACGGAGTGAAGCCCTCGAAGTCGATCCAGGGGAGGATGATCCGCTCGTACCAGCTGCTGATCTTGCCACGCTTGCTGGGGTCGTTCGGATATGAGAGCTCCGCGTGCAGGCGGGTGCCCTGGTCGGTTTTCGAGTGGTGGTAGAGCAGGAACCAGGTCCGGATGCCGTCTCCCGTGTCGTGCTGTTCTGGCTCTGCATCGGTCTCGCCGAACAGCAGCAACTGGCGGTTGGCCTCCACGCGTTTCAGAACCGCGTTGCCCTTCGGGTATCGAGTGGAGGGCGTGAGCGCGGCATATCCGGTCTCAGGACTGCCGCTTGAGGCCGTGATCGCGAAGTCGCCGGTAGGCGCGACGAGCAGCGGGACGTTGCTCGGGCTGGCGCTGGTCCACCCGGCCTTCAGGTACGACTCCCGCAAGAAGCGGATCGTGCGACCCCAGAAGATGTTGCCGGGCAGAGACACCGGGTCGAGAGGCGTACAGAAGTTGCGCTCCGCTTCGGCACGGCGCAAGGCGTCCTCGATGCGCTCGACCGACAGCCCCAGATCGGCGAGCCGATCACGGACCTGAAGAGCTTCCGCATGCACGACAGTCATGTCCGGCCTCTCGACGCACCCAGCTCAACTTCCGGAAATCCTCCCTCAGATGAGGTGGGAAATCAAGAAGCGAAGCTGCTCAGCGCAGTCACCACAGAGGACTCCAACTGAGGACGCCGGCACGGCCGCGTCCATTAGCTCGACGGAGGCCGG
Source organism: Streptomyces sp. SCSIO ZS0520 (assembly GCF_025643355.1). Classification (NCBI taxonomy): domain Bacteria; kingdom Bacillati; phylum Actinomycetota; class Actinomycetes; order Kitasatosporales; family Streptomycetaceae; genus Streptomyces; species Streptomyces sp. SCSIO ZS0520. The sequence goes on from NZ_CP092644.1 coordinate 3,626,809, forward strand.
AACCGGTGGCTCCACCGGATCCGGCACGTGCGCGGTCGGCCCTCACGCCCTGTGTGCACTCCGAGGCGCGCCACCTCTACCGAGCTGGGCGCTCACCTCAGCGTCGATCCCCTGCGCCAACTTCCGCTGGTGCCTCACTGTCGAGTGCTGATAGATCAGCTGCGCCCGCTCCGAGGACTGGCCGGCGCGGACCATGAGGTCCTTGAGCTTGGCGCCGGTGTCGGCGGCGAGGGTGTTGCCGGTGTGACGGAGGTCGTAGAAGCGGAAGTTGTCCGGCATGCCGACCTTCGCTCGGGCTTTGCGCCACTTGCGGCCGAAGGTCGAGCGGCGAAAGGGGGCGCCTTTTTCGCCGACGAAGAGCAGGCCGTCCGGCCCCTTCTCCGCGAACCAGCGCAGGTGTCGGCGCAGTTCCGGGAGAAGGAAGTCGGGCAGGTAGACGGTGCGCTTGCCCGCTCGTGTCTTGGGGTCGCCGGTGACCCGCTTGCCATTGGTGAGCTCCGGGGACGCGAGCGTGATCCGCAGCGAGCACTCGTCGAGGTCGACGCTGTGGCGGCGCAGTTCGGCCAGTTCCTCCGGGCGGAGGGAGGCGAAGGCGCCGAGCAGGACCATCAGGCGCCAGCGGGGGCCCATGGCGTCCGCGAGGTCGAAGACCTGGGCGATGGTGGCGGTGGGCCGTTCGTCGGCCTCCTCTTTGCCCGCACCCTTGATCCGGCAGGGATTGGTCCGCAGGAGTTCGTCGTCGACCGCCGTCTGAAGGATCGCCTTCAGGAGCCGGTACGACTTGGCGACGGTGGTGGCGCCGGTGGCCCTGAGCCGGTCGGCTCGCCAGGTGCGGACCGCGGGTGGCGTGATCGCGTCGAGGTCCTTGCCGCCGAAGGTCGGCAGGATGTGGAGCCGAAGAAGGCCGTCGTAGCGGTCGAGCGTGGTCGGGGCCAGGCCTCGTTCTGCCGTCCAACGGCGGGCGTACTCCTCGAAGTTCACTGCTCCGGCGTCGGGGTCGCGCCAGTGGTCGCGCTCGATGTCGGCGCGGGTGAGGTTGAGCCACTCCTGGGCTTCGGACTTGGTCTCGAACGTCTCCGGCGCGGTGTAACGCTGTCCATCGGGGCCGATGTAGCGGGCCTGCCACCGACCGGACGGAAGCTTGCGGGTCGAGCCGAACTCACGCCGCCGCTGAGGCTTGCGCCCTGCCATCAAGCCGCCTTTCCGTAGCGGCGGCGGACACGGCGAACCGGTTCGACGGTGCGCGCCTCGACGTACTCGGCGACCGCGCTCTCGGGGATACGGACCGGGCGACCGAGCTTGACGTAGCGGATGCGGCGTTCGGCGATCAGGCGGCGGACGAAGCGATCACCCGTGCCGAGAAGTTCGCCGGCCTCGGCGACGGTGAGGAGGCGGTCAGCCATGGGCGGTCGCCTCCTTCGCGCGGCGCTGGGAGTCGTTGAGGACAGGAGGTATTGCGAGGTCGTGCAAGAGCGGTGGGTCCTTTGTTCGGCAAGGCGGTTCGGGGACAGGCAGCGGTGCGAGGCGGGCGGTCCTCTAGGCGCCGTGGCCCTCTTGGAGGAGTGCCATCGGAGACACCTGCAGAGCTCGGGCGAGGGCGACGAGGTCGTCGATGTCGCAGCGGCGCTGGGCGCGTTCGATGCGGGACAGCATCGTGTTCGACATCGGACGGCCGAGGGCAGTGACGCGAGCGGCGAGCTCGCGCTGGGCGAGACCGCGTTCGGCGCGGAGGATTTCGATAGCACGAGCGGTTCGCATTCCGGCCGTACCTATTTCCAGGGGTCGTGTTGCCATGGCTCCCATTGGTAACTCGCATTCGCCGGTTTGGGTAACCGGCGATCGTCGGTTATGTTGCGCCCGGTTGCGCGAAGGAAATCGCTGCTGGGCGAGGTTTCGGGGCGTCCGGCGGGTGATGGCCGAGACCGCCGCAGAGGAACTCTGAAGTGCGGTGTTGTGTTGTAGCTTGCGCGCCGGAGGCGGTCAACAGCCTTCCCGTGTGATCTGTCTGGCTCGGCCTCGACGGCAGCCATTTCGGCAACAGGAAATCCGGCATTACCCTTTTGCGAGCGCCTCGGAGTACGTGTTCGCCGTCAGCTGTCTGGTTTCTCGGCGGAATGCTGGACTTCTGCGGCGCCGGTGTGGCTGTCTTGGCCGGACGAAGCCGCCAGCCTCCTGCACCGTGCCCGTGGAATTCGGGCCGAGGCTGAGCCGTACCGCCTCCTGCGCGCTGCCCCACGAGGGCACGCACTCCTGCCCGACCTCACCTCGGAGCCGCCACCCCATGAGTTTCGACGCCCGCGAATGGGTGTGGGACCACAGCAAGAGCAAGGGCACCGCCCGCATGGTGCTCGCCCTGATCGCCGACCGGTGCGTCGACGGGCGCTGCATCGCCTACGCCTCCGTGCCCACCCTCATGAAGCGCGCCAACGCCTCCCGTACCGCCGTGCGCGAGGCCCTGGCCAAGCTGGCCGCCAGCGGCGAGCTGGTGTGCCTCACCCACCGCAAGGGCCCCCGCGGGGAGACCTACTACCAACTCCCGGAAGCCGCCCGGTTCCTCGCCCGGCAGACCACCGAGGGGGATCGGCATCCGGCCCCTCAGGGGGATCCGAATCCGACCCTGGAGGGGACGGAATCCGACCCTGCGGACCCCTTCGAGGCGGAGCCGGAATCCGACCCGGGGGAACGGATCCCGACCCCGGGAGGGGACGGATTCCGGCCCATCGGAGGTACGGATTCCGACCCCCAGAACGGTAGAGAACCAAAGGTGAACGGTAAGAGCAGCAGCTCTGCCCCGCTCATCACCGCCGAGCAGTGGGAGATCGACGGCGGTGCTCGGGCCTGGCTCCAGCACGAAGGCCACCTCGACCGCCTCGGCGAACCGGCCCTGAGTTCGGCCCACGAGAAGTGGCGCGCCTACCGAGCCGCCTATCCGCCGCGCACCGCTGGGGCCTGGGCCGCCGACTGGCGCAGCTGGATCGCCCGCGAACACACCCCCGCCCCCGGCCGCCCGAACCTCTACGCCGTACCCGGCGAGAGCACCGCAGCCTCGTCGCCGCCCTCCCGCATGACGCGGTCCGAGGCACACATGGCCGCCCTGCTCGCCGCCCTCGACGAACCGACCGGAACGGAGTGACCCGCCCGTGGACCGACGCGAAGTCGCCGCCGCCCTCGCCTACCTCGGCCGACTCGACCCCCGCACCATCCGCACCGACACGGGCCGGGCCCGCGAGCAGATCGCGCAGTGGCAGGAACTCCTCGCCGAGGTGCCCTTCACCACCGACCACGGCTGGGACGTCCGCGAAGCGATACGGGCGCACGTCCTCGAATCGCCCTACCCGATGCTTCCCGTGGATCTTGCCCGCGGATGGCGGGCCTGTCGCCGCGACCGTCTGGCCCGGCACACCGACCCCACGCCGTTCGCCGACCCGGACGATCCGACCGCCTGGCAAGCCGAGTTGCTCCGATCTCGTAGCGCCGTCGCCACCGGGGCAGCAGCCCCCTCTTCACAGCGGCAGCTCCCCAGCGGCGCCCGGACCCGTGACATCAAGGAGCGCCTGCGCGAGACCGGCTCATGCATCCCGCCCGCGGTCCGCGCCGAGCTGGACCGCTATCGGCGTGGTCGCGCTGTGGGGGAGGCCACCGCCGCCAGGGAGACCCCTGCGCATTCGGTACCCGAGGACCGCCGACCGGTCCCGTCCCGGCGAGGGGACACAGCACGATCGGGGACCGAACCTCGAAGGCCGATGATGCCGGCGACCGCCACCAGCTCGGTGGGGACCGTGCCGTAGGGGACGGTCCTGTCCGGGACCGTGGGAGCGCCGTCCGAGGACCGGTCCTCACGGAAATGCAGCTCAAAGGGCTGATCTGATCGGTCCCCAGAGCTCCCTCGCGGGACGAGGACACGGCAACCTTTCCAGTCAGGACCGAGCGCGCGGGAGGAGAGGGCCGGGACGGTCCCCCTGACGGTGTGTCACGGGGACCGTCCCCACTCTCCATGCCTGTATCCAACTGACCGAGGACCGTGCGGGCTGCGCGCTGTCACAGCTCGCCCTCGCACCACCTTCGCCTTCGGCGCTCGACCCGACACCTCTGTCCGAAGGGCCAGCCCGCGAGTCGCTGTCCCGGTTCGCGCTGGCCAGGCCGCTTCAACACTCCCCCAGCGGTCGACACCCCCCTTGCGGCCCAACCACCCATCCCGAACCCCCCCGGAGAGCCACACGTGCACGACCGACGTGCTGACCACCCCACCACCCACCAGGAGGAAGCAAGGACGCCGACCTCAGCCGGAGCAAGTTGGAGGTTCGGACACTCCCCCGCGGAGGGAGCGTCCGAACCGGGCCCCGCCCCAGGGGTGGCAGGGCTCGACCGGCGCCAGGGGGCGCCGGTCGGGAAGGCTGCGACCGAGGGCGGATCGCAGCACGGGCAGAGCGGCCGAACAGCCGGAAGGACACGGTCCCGCCCGCGTGACCGGAAGCAGCGTCCTGCCCACAGCGTCCGTCTGAACGAGCACGAGCTCGCTCTTGTCCGGCAAGGCGCCGACCGTGTCGGTATGAGCGTGGCCGCCTTCCTGGCCTACTCCGCCCTGGCCGCCGCCCGCGACCAGACCCGCACCGCGGAGGCGATCGCCACCGACCGCGATGTCCTGACCGCGCTGTTCGGCGTACGCCGCCAACTCGGCTGGGCCGGAAGCAACGTCAACCAGGTGGCCAGAGCCCTCAACGCCGGAGCCGACGTGCCGCACTTCGCCGAGGTACTGGGAGACCTGCGACGCGCGGCTCACGCCGTCCAGCAGGCGGCCGACCGCGTCGCCGACCGGCGGCAGGACGGCGCGGCGTGATCCCCAGGATCCACAAGCAGGGCGGCCGCACTCTCGGGCTCCTGCACTACCTCTACGGCAAGGGCACCCACGAGGAACACGTCGACCCGCACCTGGTCGCCTCCTTCGACGGCATGGCCCCCGATCCCGGACGCGATCCTGTGACGACGAAGCGGGACCTGCAGCAGCTCCTCGACCAGCCCCTCCATCTGCTCGCCGCAGACCAGCGGCCCGAGAAGCACGTATGGCACTGCTCCGTGCGCGCCTCCCCCGACGACCCGGTCCTGAGCGACGAGCAGTGGGCCGACATCGCCCGCCGTATCGTCGCGGCAACCGGCATCGACCCCGGCGACGGGGCAGGCTGCCGCTGGGCCGCTGTCCGTCACGCCGACGACCACATCCACGTGATCGCCACCCTCGTACGCGAAGACGGCCGCCGCCCCGCTCACCACCGCTCCGGCCGGCGTGCCCAGACCGAAGCCCGCCAGATCGAAGCCGACTACGGCCTCCACCGCGTCGCCCCGGGCGACGGCACCGCTGCCCGGCGCGCCACCAGCGCCGAGCGGCACAAGGCCGAACGCCAGGACAGAAGCCGTCCCGCACGCGAGGAGCTGCGCGAGACCGCCCGCCGCGCACTGGCCGGTGCCACCTCCACCGAGGAGTTCCTCGACCGCCTCAAGAACGCCGGGCTCCTGGTACGGACCAGGATGCTGCCCTCCGGTGACCTGAAGGGCTACAAACTCGCACTGCCCGACGACCGCAACGGCGACGACGAACCGGTCTACTACGCCGGATCCACCCTCGCCCCCGACCTCTCCCTCCCCCGCGTCCAGGAACGCTTCACCACCGACTCCGCGCCACCGAAGAGTTCCGCCGACGAACAGCCCGTTGACCGCATCCCGGAATCAGCACCCGCCACAGCACGGCGCACCGCCACCCACGCGGCGTGGACGGCCCTGCTCGTCCTCGACCACGGCACCGACGAAGGTGCAGCCGCCGCGCAGATCGCAGCCACCGGCGAGGTCCTCGATGCCCTCGCCAAGACCTCCGCGCTTCACACCCGCGACGAACTCCGCCAGGCGGCTCGGGAGTTCGAGCGGGCCTCGCGCTCCCACACCCGAGCCGAATACCGCCACGCCCAGGACCTGCGCCGAGCGGCACGCGACCTCGTCCACAGCGGGCCCGCACTCGGCCGGAGCGAGGACGGGGCCGGCACCGCGATGGCCCTGGACATGCTCTTCTTCCTCGCCGTCGCCGCGGCCCACTGGCACGCGGGGCGTCAGCACGCCCAGCAGGCCAAGGCAGCCCGCCAGGCAGCCGACCACCTGCGGGCCGCCTACCGCCAGGCCGCCGTCGAACCCCTCACGGCACTACGAGAACGCGGCCGCCGCATCACCCCAAGGCAGCGGCGCCGGCACGCCACCCTCGTACGCGACGCCCTGCCCGACCTCGCCGAGACCATTCTGGCCGAGCCCGGTTGGGACGCACTGGCCACCACCCTCACCGATGCCGCGCAGACCGGCCACGGTCTGCGGGCCCTGCTCATCGAGGCCGCTACGCACCGGGAACTGGACACCGCCGACTCGGTCAGCGACGTCCTGGTCTGGCGGCTACGCCGGTCCACCGGCCTGCGCGCTTTCGCCCCGGCCCCGGAACCCGCCCGGGCTGCTGACCCCGCGTACCGCAGGCCATCACACCTCTCCGTGCCCACGGCAACTCGCCTACCCAGCCGCTGACCTGGTGAGAACCCGACCCAGTGCCCGGGGCCGGTCACACGGACCAACTGTGCTCGGGGGTGTCGAGCCAGGCGAACTGCCCGCGCAGGGTGACGGTGAGCCCGAAGCGCTCGTGCGCGGGTTGGCCGTTCATGGTCCACCAGGTGCAGGCGGCTTCGACCTCGTCCCACATGCGGCGACGGCCGGACTGCCAGACCTGGGTGGGTTGTTGGTCCTTGAAGAGGGCGCAGGCCCAGGAGCGGTCGGTGAGGCTGTACAGCCACACCGGTTGCCGCCCGTTCTCCGATTCCGCCAAGACGCGCACGCAGCGCGGCACGCGCAGCCCGAGCGTGAACTGCAAGGCGCTGAACGAGCCGCCGAGGAACTGCTGCTGGGTCAAGTGGCTCGTGCGTTCCTCGCGCTCGGCGTCGGCGGTGACGTAGTCCCGATGGCGGACGCGCGGCTGGCGCTGCTCGCGCAGTTTCATGAACTCCACCGGGCCGGTGAACTTCCCCTCGGCGCTGCCACCACCTGCACTCACCACGAGTTTCACCACCGCGTCCCCATGACCCCAGTGCGTTCCCCAGGGGGCGAGGATGACGCCGCGGGGTGTGCACTGCTCGATCCAGGCGGCGGGGATCTCGCGTACCGCGCAGGTGGCGATGATCCGGTCGTACGGTGCGTGGTCCAGGTAGCCGAGGGCGCCGTCCGTGCACACCACCCGCACCGGGTACCCGGCTCGGTGCAGCGCGGTGTGCGCGGTCTCGGTGACGGCGGCGTCGACTTCCAGGGTGGTGATGTTCCGGGCGCCGAGGCGGTGGGCGAGCAGGGCCGCGTTCCAGCCCGTCCCGGTCCCGATCTCCAGCACCTGGTCCCCTGCTCGGACGCCGAGGGAGCCGAGCATGGCGAAGACGACGCTGGGCATGGAGGCCGAGGACGTCGGCAGCGTTCCGGGCTCGCTTCCCGTGTGCTCGCCGTCGTCCCACTGGGTGACGATCGGGACGTCCGAGTCGGCGTAGTCCTGCCAGCGCTCAGGATCGACAGCGCGCGACACCGCGACGCTCGTCCCTCGTTCCATGTCGAAGGGCCACATGGTCTCGGGCAGGAACAAGCTCCGGGGCACGGCGGCGAAGGAAGGCGCCCAGTCCGAGGTGAGGACGCCCGCACTCATGAGGGCACGCCCCAGCCCGGTGTGGCTGGGGCGCGCCTGGCTGTGGGGGGCCAACTCAGCAGTCCCTCTCGTACGGGGAGTCCTTCTTGGGCGGCATGGGAACGCCGGGCCCGCCGTCCGGGCTCGGAGGCGGAGGCGCGGGCCAGGGCTCGCCGGGGAGCGGGTCGCCGCCTCCACCGTGCTGCACGGGGCCGGGATGCGTCCACGTCATGGTGCTGATCCTTCCGGTAAGTCGCCTACTGGGTACGGGTGTTGTGGTTGGGGGCCGGGGTCGGTGGTGTCGGGTCGGGCTTGGGCTTCTTGCCGCCGCCCGGCTCGCCGTAGGCGGATTCGGTCGTGCGCATCGCACTCCTTGTGCCCCGCTAAGGGCTGTTGGTGATGGGAGGGGCGGCTGCCCGGTGGGGTGGGCAGCGGCCCCGGGGCCCACTCCCGGGCCGCCCGGGCAGCTGCCCGGACAGGGTGGTCAAGCCCGGGAGCGGGAGTCAGAGCCTCACCTCGTGCCCGCGCCCTGGGCGTTCTCGTCGCCGAACGGGGCCAGCTTGCGAAGGAGTTCGGCCCACTCACGGGCGGTGGCAAGATTGATCGTGCCGAGGCTGAGCAGATAGTCCTGGCGACGGCAGTGGGAGCAGGGCTCGCGGATCTCGATGTCGTCCAGCGCGATGCCCAACTCGTCCAGCGCGTTGACCAGTTCCTGCCCGGCCGCGGCGGCTTCCTTCCGCCCGTCCGGATCCCAGAACTCCAGATCGACCATCGGCTCCTTCGGGCTCGGGACGTAGTGGGGGACGTAGTAATCCATGGATCCTCTTCAGGGCATCGGGTCGATATACGTACGGGTGTGGCGGTATTCCCGCCTGTGCCACTCGGGGACTTGGCCGGTCGTGGGGTCCATACCGTGCTTGTTGATCTGATGCCGGTCGCCATAGGTGAGGAGCGCGAGCCACGTGACCCAGTCGCCCTCGGACCAGTAGCGCTCGGCAACACTGAGGACGGACTCGCAGCGGACGCAACCGGGGACCGGATCGAAGACACCGATCTCGTCCGCGATGCTGGGCTCATCGGGGTTACCTGGAGGCGGCGGCCTCCAGCGCTTCGTCATGGGACCTCCTTGAGGGCGCGGACATAGGGACGGACGAGCGGCACCTCCTCATGGCGAAGGGACTCGCGAAGACCGGGAAGGCAGAGCGTTTCGGCATCGGCGGGTCTGACCGTCACGGTCGCTGCGCTGAGCGCGGTCCGATGGCGGCCCGAAGCCGGCAGTACCAGGGCGATGAGACCCAGCAGGAGTCGGCGCGTGGTCACTGCACCGTCGCCCAGACTTCCTTGCCCCCGGGCAGTTGCTTGGTGCCCCAGTCCTTCGCCAGCGCCGACACGAGGATGAGGCCCCTGCCACCCTCAACGGATTCGCTGGGGCTGCGCAGTACGGGCGATACGGGCGACGAATCCGAGACCGAGACGCAGACCGTGCGGGGCTTCACACGCTCGACCACGACTCGGATGTCGTTGCCCTGTGCGTGCTGAACGGCGTTGGCGACCAGCTCGGTTACCACGACGGCACAGCTCTCTGAAAGGTTCTTCAAGTCCCAGGCAGCCGTGGCGACACGCACCAGGCTCCTCGCGACCATGGCGCTCTCGGATACCCGTGCCAGCGTTTCGCTGTAGCCGGGGTGCCCGATCGAACGAGTTGCGATGCTCATCACTTCTCCCGACCGACTTGGTGGTGGGGCTCATCGTGGAGAGTGAAATCGCGCAACTCGATACCACGGTGGAATAGCACCGTCATATGGTCCTTGCATGGCGAAGCAGGGATTGTGGGCAGACGGACGGTTGCGCGCTGCATACGCAGCCCAGGACTGGCCTCTCGTCTTCCGCCGGTATAGAGCGTTATCCGGGTTGTCGCAGAACAGGCTCGGGCGACTGGTGGGCCTGACCCAGGCGTATGTGTCGCGCATCGAGTCTGGTCGGCCGCCTCAGGCGGCCGACGTCATCGCACGCATCGTGGAGGGCCTGGAAGTGCCAGAAGAGTTGGGCGGCTCGCAGAGTGCCGCCAAGCGGGACGACTGGGCTCCGGCCGCTGAGCTGCGTGAGCGGATGGCACATGCTTCGCGCACCGGACGTGCTGACATGGGTACTGCCGACTGGATCAGCACGGTGCTTGCTCAGTACCGCCGAGCTGAAGACGATGTTCGGGGACCTGCGCTCTGGCCCGTGGTCCGCGCGCAACTGGACACGGTGACGGAGCTATTGCCGAAGGCCACGGCGAATCAAGCTGATCGCCTTCTCCTCCTGGCCGCCGAACACGCTCACTGGCTTTCGTGGGTTGCGTGGCAGGAAGGTCGCCGCGGGCCCGCCCTTGCCTGGCTCGACTTGGCCGCCGGCTGCGCAACTGACGGTGGCCACGTCGACATGGCGTCATGGGTAGGGCGAGTTCGCGCCTACTACACGCTGGAGCACGGTGACCCTCTCCGCTCCTTGCGCACGGCCGATGCAGCTCGCTTCTCTTCAGCACCGTTGTCACCCGCGGCTGCGGCGGCAGCGGCCTATCAAACGGGCTTGGCGGCTGCCGCTGTCTCGGAGCGAGACCGGGCCCGGAGGCTTGCCGACGAGGCGCGCGAGTTCGCCGAGCAGGTTCCCGATGAAGCAGACCGGCCGGACTGGCTGTACTGGTTGACTCCGGCGCGTGCGGACCTCCAGGTGGCCGACATTGCCTTCGCGTGCCGGGACTGGGCAGCGGCAGCCGAGGGGTTTCGTCAGGCACTCCCCGGCCTGGTTGGCTACCCTCGTGATCATGCCTACTACCAGGCACGTATGGAGGACGCTCGGCGGCGAATCTAGTCCGGTTCCTCTCGGTGGATTCGCAAGACAGTGCCCTCACGCCCGTCCCCGAAGTGCCTACGGACAGCCAGGCTCACGAGGCCCAGCGTGGGGCCGTTGTGAACGACCCCTCCGTCGGGATCTACCCGGGTTTCGAAGTGGCGAGCGGGAATCTCCAGCCGCAGACGCTCCTTCGGCAGTTCCTTGCCGTCGTCCGGATCCTCGGGCCAGAAGGGCACTACTGTCACCCAGAGCGGGATTCGGGGCTCCCCGTCCAGGGGGTCTCCCTCGAATGGCTCCTCCGGGAGGTGCGCCGAGGTCAGAGTCCCCTCTCCGTCACTCACCTTGCGCACAAACGCGTGCGCGGCTTCGATACCTTCACCGACGATGTCGTCGAGGTCCGTCTCAACTGACCGTGGGCGATCCCGAGTTCCGAGGTAATACTCCAATACCCAGCGCGCCATGGCTCCCCTTGGTGGCAAGCTGCCTTTGCAGGTTGGACTTCGAGGTCGTGCTCAGCGTACTGGTGGGACGCTACCTCGCTTGCGAGCAGAGCCCCCACGAGCCGAGCATCGAGCTGGCGCAGATCGTGCTTGGCGCTGAGGTGTGCAAGAAGGCGACGGCCTCGAATACACCCCGGCAGCGCATCAGCCTTTCGGGCCCATCGCCACGGACGGCGACTCGCCGAACCCGTCTCGCCAGGCGAGTGCGACGTACACGAGTCCGACCAGGACGGGCACTTCGATGAGCGGGCCGACGACGCCGGACAGGGCTTGTCCGGAGGTGACACCGAAGGTGGCGATGGCGACCGCGATGGCCAGTTCGAAGTTGTTGCCCGCGGCAGTGAAGGCGAGAGTGCTCGTGCGGTCGTAGGCGAGGCCGAGGCTCTTTCCGAGCAGGAAGGTCCCGAAGAACATGACGGCGAAGTAGGCGAGCAGAGGCAGCGCGATCCGGACGACGTCCAGAGGCTGCGAGGTGATGGTCCTTCCTTGCAGAGCGAAGAGGACGACGATGGTGAACAGCAGTCCGTACAGCGCCCAGGGACCGATGCGTGGCAGGAACTTCGCCTCGTAGGACTCCCGGCCCGTCCTCTTCTCACCGAAGCGGCGGGTGAGGAAGCCGGCGAGGAGGGGGATGCCGAGGAAGACGACGACGTTGAGGGCGATGTGCCAGACGGGCACGTCCAGGCCCTGCCCGTCGCCGAGTCCGAGCCAACGTGGCAGCAGGTCGAGGTAGAGCCAGCCGAGGAAGCCGAACGCGACGACCTGGAAGAGGGAGTTGAGCGCGACGAGGACGGCTGCGGCTTCCCGGTCGCCGCAGGCGAGGTCGTTCCAGATGATGACCATGGCGATGCATCGGGCGAGGCCGACGATGATCAGACCGGTGCGGTACTCCGGCAGGTCGGGAAGGAAGATCCAGGCGAGCGCGAACATCACCGCCGGGCCGATGATCCAGTTGATGACCAGCGAGGACACCATCAGCCTCTTGTCCCCGGTGACGGTGTCGAGCCTGTCGTAGCGGACCTTGGCGAGTACCGGGTACATCATGATCAGCAGGCCGAGGGCGATGGGCACGGAGATCCCGCCGATCTCCATCTTCGCGAGCGCGTCGTCCATGCCCGGGACCAGGCGGCCGAGACCGAGGCCGACAGCCATGGCGATCAGGATCCACACGGCGAGGAAGCGATCGAGAGTGGAGAGCTTCTCGACGACCGAGGCCTCCTCGGTGCCTGCCTCCGCGGTGGTGCGCCCGTCGGCGGATTCGGTGGTGGTCACGGGCAGGCCCTCTTGTTCTCCGCGGCGATACGCGCCGAGGTGGCAAGCGCGGCGAAGTGCTCGGAGAGGTCGGCGAGGGCCTCGGTGCGCAGCTTGTAGTAGGTGTAGCGGCCGCAGGGCTCGGTCTCCACGACCCCGGCCTCGCGCAGGATCTTCATGTGGTTCGAGAGGTTGGTCTGCTTGGCTCCGGTCTCCTCGACCAGGTGGGTCGTGCAGAGCGTTTCGCGTGCGAGAAGGGTGACGATCTGCAGGCGGAGGGGGTCGGCCAGCGCCCGGATCACATCAGGATCGGCTGAAGTCAGCATGCACTGATACTCTCACATCAGTTCGCACTGACATCAGTGAGGGCTGAATCCAGTGGCGGCCACACCCCCGCACGCCTGCCGCGCAACAGAGAGAACGATCGCCATGGCCGAACCCTCCGGCACACCCTCCGTCCTGTTCGTCTGCGTCCACAACGCCGGTCGTTCCCAGATGGCCGCCGCCTGGCTGACCCATCTGGCCGGCGACCGCGTCGAGGTCCGCTCCGCCGGCTCAGCCCCCGGTGACGCGGTCAATCCGGCCGCCGTGGCGGCGATGGCGGAGGTCGGCATCGACATCTCCGCGAAGGCCCCGAAGCTGCTCACGGTCGACGCGGTCAGGGAGTCGGACGTGTGCGTCACGATGGGATGCGGCGACGCCTGCCCGGTCTTCCCCGGCAAGCGCTACCTGGACTGGCGGCTGGAAGACCCGGCAGGCCGGGATGTGGAAGCCATCCGTCCGATCAGGGATGAGATCAAGGCCTTGGTCGAGCAGCTCATCGAGGAAATCGCACCGAAGGCGATCGAATGAGAGGAAGCAAAGGGCCCATCGGCACGGGCTCGGCCGAGGCCGCCCGCGCCCGTGGTGAACTGCCGCCCGATCAAGCCGCCTTGGGCGCCGTCCCGGGGGTGAGCAGTCGACCCATGGCCGCCAGGATCGAGGGCTCGACGCGGTAGTACACCCAGGTCCCCCGACGCTCGGACAGCAGCAGGCCCGCCTCCTTGAGCTTCTTCAGATGGTGGGAAACCGTCGGCTGCGAGACCCCGACATCGGCGATGTCGCAGACACAGGCCTCACTGTCCGGATGTGAGGCCACTTTCGAGAACAGGCGGAGCCGGACCGGGTCTCCGAGCGCCTTGAACATGGCCGCCGTCAGCTCGGCCTCCTCTGCCGTCAGCTCGCGTTCGGTCAGAGCCGGGCAGCACGGCTCGGCCGGGAGGGCGGCCACCTTCTCCTGAAGCTTCGACATGTGTCTATGTTGACACCGGTTACCCCGGATGCCAAGATCGCATAATTCGATGACTGTCTAATCAAGCGCTGGGGGAACGTTTCATGGCCATATCCACCGGAGGCCCGCAGCTGCGCACCGCGGTGGTGACGGGGGCGAGCGGCGGCATCGGAGCCGCCACCGCCCGCGAACTCGCACGGGCGGGCTTCGCCGTTGTCCTCACGGCACGCCGGGCAGAGCGACTGGAGTCCGTGGCCAAGGAGATCCGGGCCGAGGGCGGCACCGCCCATCCGTACGCGCTCGACGTCACCGATCCCGAGGCCGTCACCGCGTTCGCCGAACGGCTGGAGCGCTGCGAGGTGCTGGTCAACATCGCCGGCGGTGCGTTCGGGGTCGAGGAGATCGCTCAGGCCGATCCGGGTGACTGGCGGCACATGTACGAAGTCAACGTGCTCGGTACGCTGCAGGTGACACAGGCCCTGATGCCGAAACTCGTGGCCAGCGGGGACGGCACGGTGGTGGTGCTCTCCTCGACGGCGTCCTTCACCTGTTACGAGGGCGGCGGCGGATACAGTGCGGCCAAGCACGGCGCGCACGTACTGGCCGAGACCCTGCGCCTGGAGGCGTGCGGGCAGCCCCTGCGGGTCGTCGAGATCGCACCGGGCATGGTGCACACCGAGGAGTTCTCCCTCAACCGCTACCGCGGCGACACGAGCAGGGCCGACGCGGTCTATGCGGGAGTACCCGGGCCGCTGGTGGCCCAGGACGTGGCGGATGCCGTGGCCTGGGCGGTGAGCCGCCCCTCGCACGTGAACATCGATCTGCTGGTGATGCGGCCCAGGGCGCAAGCGGCACAGCACAAGGTGCACCGCACCACCTGACGCCGGAGCGATGACAGCGCGGTTGCCTCTCCAGAGCGGGAGAGGCGACCGCGCTTTCGCCGCTCAGCAGCCGGTGGCACCCGGCGCGTCGAACATCTCGGCTGCGTATGCGGCCAGTTGCAGGGCGGCCGTGTGGTCGACGCCGAGTTCGGTGGCGGCGGCCAGCACGGCCTCCGAGGCACTGGAGGAGGTGCCCAGATGCTTGGCAGTGGCGTGGAGCAACTGCTCGTGCTCCTCCTTGGTCAGGCCCAGGCGCAGCGCGATCGCCTCACCTCCCGCCGTCGCGGAGCACACCCCGGTCTCGGGCAGCTGGAGTTCGACCGACTGGGCGGCCTCGATGTCGCCGGCCAGGGCGGCGGCGATGGAGCGGACCTGTTCGTAGCCGGTGAGCATGAGGAAGGTCGGCGCACGGCCGTAGCTCTTCATGCCGACGGCGTAGTAACCCGGTTCGGGGTGCGCCAGTTCGCGGTAGCCATGCGGGGTGACGGTGCCGCAGGAGTGCTGGTTGGGGTCGATGAGCGGGGCGAGGGCACGGGGCGCGGACATGATCGGGTCCAGCTCCAGGCGCAGCTCCTCGGCGATGCCGTAGTCGGGCCGGAAACCGGTGGCCGCGACGATCCGGTCGGCGGTGAGGGTCTGCTCGGTGCCGTCCGGCCCACGGGAGGTGAGTTCGACCTGATCGCGGCCCGGCTCGTCTCCCAGACGGCGGATGGCGTGCGTACGGAAGTTGGCGGCGAGGGTGACGCGACCGGTTTCCACGAGCATCTTCAGCCCGGAGCCGATGGCGCCACGAGCGGGCAGTTCGTCGTCGCTGCCGCCTCCGAAGGAAGCGGCCGGGTCGGCGCCGCGGATGGCCCAGGTGATGGTGGTGCCCGGTGCGGTGTCGGCCAACTCGGCCAGGGCGAGCAGCGTATTGGCCGCCGAGTGACCGGCTCCGACGACGACGGTGTGACGACCGGCGTGCTGATCGCGGTCGGCACCGAAGACGTCGGGCAGGCCGTGGTTGATCCAGGCGCCAGCATCCTGCTCGCCATGGGCGGGCAGACCGTTGGCCCCGACGTGGTTGGGCCGGCGCCAGGTGCCGGAGGCGTCGATCACGGCACTGGCGAGCACTTCCTCGCCGTCGCCCAGGCGCAGGACGAACGGGGCCTCGTCCCGGCCGACGGTGCGCAGGCGGTCGACGCCGAGGCGGCTGATGGCGGTGACGGCGGCGCCGTAGCGGATGTGGGGCGCCAGTGCGGGCAGTTCGGCCAGCGGCTGCAGGTACTGCTTCAGGAGCTCTCCGCCGGTGGGCAGCGAGGATGCCTCGGGCTCCTCCCAGCCGGCTGCGGCGAGCAGTCGGCGTGCGGCGGGGTCGGTGTTGAACTCCCAGGGACTGAAGAGCTGGATGTGGGACCAGCCCTGCACGGCCGCCGCGGCTTCGTCGCCGGCTTCCACGACGACGAAGGGGACGCCGCGCTCGGCCAGGTGCGCCGCTGCTGCCAGTCCGACGGGGCCGGCTCCGATCACGGCGACGGGAAGACGATCAAGGCTGAGGTCGACCACGGTGGGGTGTCCTTTCACGAAAGGCGAGGTGGCAGTCAGGCGTCGCGCACGGGGTCGGACGAAGAGGCCACGAGATCCTCGCCACCGCCCTCCTGCATGCACTGCTCTCCGCGCTGCTCCACCCGCAGCCGTAACTCGGCGATCGCGGCACAGCAGGGGCTGGCTTGCTCGGCGCCGGAGAGGTCAGCGGAATCGCTCATCAGGATCGGCTCCTGTCGCAACGCACAGGCGATGACGTGGAGATCATCACGGTCGCCTATATAGATAAATAACGAATCAGGATCCAGCGTCGCCCCTCGCTCCATGAATGTCAACCTGAAGCCCCCGCCCCACAGAATGTGACGAGCGTCACTCTGCGCCGCGTTGCGCGCACGCCCCGCACCGGGTCAATCTCGATACATGTCGAAACAACGGGGGTAGCGGCAAAGGGGCATTCGCCCATCGCCGCAACGACATCGGGGAACGGCGGCTGTGCCGACAGCCGCATCCGGCTGTGACGGTCGAAGTGCGCTCGCCACGCAGTGACCGCTCCACCACGAAGGCCGGATCCTTCCCGCACTACTTCCGTCATGTCCCGGTGTGTGCGCCCGCCACCGGACCGGACACGCTGCCGGTCCGCCGCGCCCACACCGGTGCCCTTCCGTGCTGCTTCACCAGTGAACGGCTTCGCCATGCCCGGAAGGACATTCATGCCACACGAATCCACCCGCGCGGCTGGGACCGCCAGTGAACCGATCGCCATCATCGGCATGGCCGGACGGTTCGCCGACGCCACCAGCCCCGCACAGCTCTGGGACATGCTCCTCGAGGGCCGCGACGCCATCTCCGACATCCCACCCGAGCGCTACGACATCGACGCCGTCTTCGACCCCGCACCCCGCACCCCCGGGCGCACGGTGAGCAGGTGGGGCGGATTGCTGCGCGACATCGACCTCTTCGACGCGGAGTTCTTCGGCGTCTCGCCCCGCGAGGCCGACCGGATGGACCCCCAGCAACGGCTGCTGCTGGAAGTCGCCTACGAAGCCCTTGAGGACGCGGGCCAGCCCCTCCCCCGCATCGCCGGTACCGACACGGGCGTGTTCATCGGCCAGTTGGGCGGCGACTACTGGCACCTGCAGTACGACAACCGCGAGCAGCTCGACCTCTACGCCATGACCGGTGCCGCGTCCCGCGCCATCACCTCCGGCCGCCTGTCATACGCCTTCGACCTGCGCGGTCCCAGTTTCACCGTCGACACCGCCTGCTCCTCCGCACTCGTGGCCGTCCACAACGCGGTTCAGGCGATACGGCTCGGCGAGTGCCCCTTGGCGATCGCCGGCGGGGTCAACCTCGTGCTGCTGCCGGAAGAAGGCGTCGTCTACTCCGGCGCCGGCATGCTCGCCTCCGACGGCCGCTGCAAGTTCGCCGATGCCTCCGGCGACGGCTTCGTACGCAGCGACGGCATCGGCGCCGTCATCCTCAAACCACTGTCGACCGCGCTGGCCGACGGGGACCGCGTCCGGGCCGTCATCCGCGGCTCCGCCGTCGGCAACGACGGCCAGAGCAGCGGCTATCTGGTCACCCCCGCCGTCGAAGGCCAGCGCGACGTGCTGCGCCGCGCCTACGCGAACGCCGGTGTGGACCCGGCCGACATCGACTACATCGAAGCCCACGGCACCGGCACCAGCGTGGGTGACCCGGTCGAGCTGGAGGCTCTGGCCGGCATCGTCGGTCCTCGCACACCGGACGAACGGTGCCTGGTCGGCTCGGTGAAGACCAACGTCGGCCACGCCGAGGCAGCAGCCGGGATCGTCGGCCTCATCAAGGCAGTGCTGTGCCTGGAGCACGGGACGGTCCCGCCCAACCTGCACCTGAAGAACCCCAATCCGGCCGTCGACTGGGACAAGCTGCCGCTGACCATCCCCACCCGGGCCACACCGCTGCCGGACCGTGACCGGCCCGCCGTCGCGGGAGTGTCCAGCTTCGGTTTCTCCGGCACCAACGCCCACCTCGTTCTCGAAGCCGCCCCCGAACCGCTCTCCCACCCCGCGGACTCCCAAGGGGCCGCCGCACAGAGCGAGTTGCTGGTGCTGTCCGCGCTCAGCCCCGAGGCACTCGCCGACGCCGCCCGCACCATGGCCGACCACCTCGAAGGCCCCGGCGCCCCGCACAGCCTGCGCGACATCTGCTACTCCGCGGCGCTGCGTCGCACACCCCACGACGCACAGCTCGCCCTGCCCGCCGAAAGTCACGCAGAGGCCGCTGCCGCCCTACGGGGCTTCGCCGGCGGCGAGAACGAACCCGGCCTGTCCTCCAGCGACTACACCGACCCCGAAACGTCGCCCAGGATCGTGTTCGTCTTCCCCGGCCAGGGCTCGCAGTGGCCGGGCATGGGCCACGAACTCCTTGACGCCGAACCGGTCTTCCGGCAGGCCATGGAAGCCTGCGACGAGGCCATCAGGACCGAGACCGACTGGTCGGTCATCGAACTGCTGCGCTCCGCGGACGAGGAGAGGCTGGGTCAACTCGACGTCGTCCAGCCCACCCTGTGGGCCATGGAGATTGCCCTGGCGGAACTCTGGCGTTCCTGGGGCATCGAACCGGACGCGGTCATCGGACACAGCATGGGCGAATCCGCCGCCGCCTACATCTCCGGCGCACTCTCGCTCGGCGATGCGGCAGCGGTCATCTGCCGCCGCAGCCGACTGGCCAAACGCCTCACCGGCCGCGGCACCATGGCCTGGGTCTCCCTGCCCGCCGAAGAGGCCGCGGCCGCCCTGACCGGTCACGAGGACAAGGTGGCGGTGGCCGCCATCAACAGCCCCACCTCCACCCTGCTGTCAGGCGAAGGCGAAGCCCTGACCCGGGTACTGGAGGGGCTCGACGCCCGCGGCATCGACAACCGGCGGGTCAACGTCGACTTCGCCTCGCACTGCCCGCAGATGGACGCCTTGCGCGAGGACCTGCTCGCCGAACTCTCCGCCCTCACCCCACGGGCAGGCCGCATCCCGCTGCACTCCACCCTCCTCAACGAGGTGATCGACGGCTCCGGAATGGACGCCGACTACTGGGTGCGCAACATCCGCCGGCCCGTCGACTTCGCCGGCGCGGTCCGCGGCCAACTCGAACTCGGCGACACGGTGTTCGTCGAAGTCAGCCCGCACCCGCTGCTGGTGTCCGGCATCCGCGAAACCGGCCGCCTGGCCACCGGCTCGGACACCACCGCAGTCGGCAGCCTGCGGCGCCATCTGGACGAACGCACCGCCCTGCTCACCTCGGCCGCGACGCTGTACACGGCCGGCGCCGGCCTCGATCTCGGCGCGCTGACCACGGGCGGCCACTACGTCCCGCTGCCGACCTACCCGTGGCAGCGCACCCGCCACTGGATCAACCCCGCCCCCGAACCGGCGGCGCCCCCGGCGGTGTCAGCCGGTGAGTCGGAACCGGCACGGGGGAGCGACCATCCGCTGCTCGGCCGTCCGCTACCCGCCGAAGGCACCACCCGTATCTGGCAGGGCCCCCTGCGGCTGACGGACAACCCCTATCTGCGCGACCACTGCATCCAGGACACGATCATCCTGCCGGGCACCGCCCACCTGGAACTGATCGCCGCGGCCGCCCGCACGGAACTCGGTTCCGGCGCCCTGTCCGTGAGCGACGTGCACTACCACCGCGCGCTCTTCCTCGACGAGGACGAGCCGGCACCCGAGGTCCGAGTCGACCTCACCCCGCGACCGGACGGCTCGCTGCACTGCCGCATCCACAGCCGGGACACCGACTCCGACGACTGGATCCTGCACACCGAAGCCACCGCCCGCGCGATGCCCGGCGGCGCTCCCCAGGCGTCCGAACCGCTCCAGACGATCCGCGCCCGGCTGCCGCAGCATCAGGACGCCGACGACTTCTACCCGTGGAACGCCGCCCGCGGAAACCAGTGGAACGGCACCTTCCAGGGCATCACCGAACTGTGGCGCGCCGACGGCGAAGTCCTCGCCCTGCTCGCCTGCCCCTCCGCTCTCCTCGACGGTCTCGGGCGGCACCACTTCCACCCGGCTCTCCTGGACGCGAGCGGTCACGCCATGGCCTCCGCCCGGCCGCTGACCGCTCCCGGCGAGGAAGGCGTCTTCGTCCTCGGCGGCATCGACGAGGTCCGCTTCTACGAGCAGCCGCCCGCCTCGCTGTACAGCCACGCGACCCTGCTGCCCTCACCGCGCGAGGACTCCTTCGTCGCCGACATCGACATCCGCGCCGACGACGGCCGCCTCGTCGCCCAGATGCGCGGACTGCGCCTGCAGTATCTGGCCGGTCATGCGCCCGAACTGCTCACCTCACGCACCGAGGATCCTGTGACGCTCACCCGCACCCACGACACACCTGCCGCCGGCGTCGGCGATCACCTCGACAGTTGGCTGCACGCCCTCACCTGGGACGAAGCCCCGCTCCCCGATCCCCGTACGCACACCCCCGCGGCGGACGGCTTCTGGCTCGTGCTCACCGACAGCGGATCCACCGGGCGGGCCCTGGTGAAGCAGCTGAGTGGTCATGGCCAGCGCGTGGTGACCCTCACCACCGGAGCGGGCAACCTGTCCGGGTCCGGCGAGCGCTACCGCATCGACCCGTCGAAGGAAGAGCACTACCGCGAGGTCCTGGACGACGTCGCCCGCAACGGCGCCTGCCGCGGCATCATCCATCTGTGGGCACTCGACGCCCAGGCGGGTCTGGACGCCACGTCCACGGAGATCCGCCGTACCCAGCTCTTGGCCGTCCACAGCGTCCTGTACCTGACCCGAGCTCTGGAGAAGAAGCCGCTCGGGCATCCGCCTCTGTGGCTGGTCACCCAGCTCGCCCAGGCCACCGGTGCCGCGGAGCAGGTGCGCCACCCCTTCCAGGCCATGCTGTGGGGGCTGGGCCGCACCCTGGCCGCCGAGGCCCCCGCGCTGAGCCCGCGCCTGATCGACCTCGACCGGTCGGCGGCCAGTGTCACCGCGCTGGTGGACCTGCTCCAGCAGACCGACCAGGAGGACCAGAGCGCACTGCGTGACGGACGCCGCCTCTCGGCCCGACTGCGGCAGGCGGGCACCGCACCCCTGCCCCAGGCCCTGTCCCTGCCCGCACCCGGCGTCATCGACGACCTGCAACTGACCGAGACGCCCCCACGCGCCCTCGGCGCGGACGAAGTCCGGATCCAGGTCAGTCACGCCGGGGTCAACTACCGCGATGTGCTGCTGAGCCTCGGCATGTATCCCGGGCAGGACAACAGGCCGCCGGTGATGGGCTGGGAGTGTGCCGGCACGGTGACAGAGACCGGCCGAGCCGTCACCGGGGTCACGGTGGGCGAGGAGGTCATCGCCTTCGCCGAAGGAGCGCTCGCTTCCGAGGTCGTCACCTCCGCCTGCCTGACCGCGCCCAAGCCCACCAGGCTGACCGCGGCCGAGGCCGCGACGCTGCCGGCCGCCTATCTCACCGCGTACCACGCGTTGCACGACCTGGCCCGTCTGGAACGCGGCCAGAAGATCCTCATCCACACGGCCACCGGGGGCACCGGGATGGCCGCGCTGAACATCGCACGCTGGAAGGGGGCTCGTGTCTTCGCCACCGCCGGCAGCGACGCCAAACGCGACCTGCTGCTCCGGCTCGGTGTCGAGCGGGTCGCCGACTCCCGCACCCTCGCCTTCGCGGACGCCTTCAAGCCGGCCGAGGGAGAGCAGGGCTTCGATGTCGTCTACAACACCCTTGCCGGTGAGGCCATACCGGCGAACCTTTCACTGATGGCCCCGTACGGCCACTATCTGGAGCTGAGCAAGCGCGACATTCTCGACGACAACTCGCTGCCGCTCGGCGCCTTCGCTCGCAATCTGTCCTTCCACGCCGTCGACGTCGTGCACATGATCCAGCACGCCCCCCAGCGCGCCGGAGGGGTGCTGCGGGCCGCTGCCGCCCTGGTGGACGAGGGGGCGCTGGAGGCGCTGCCGCACACGGTGTACCCGGTCGAGAAGGCCGCCGAGGCCTTTCGCCTGATGGCGCAGGCCCGCCACAGCGGCAAGATCGTGCTGTCGTTCGACCAGACGCCCGCCGCCGCGACGGGCGCGCGCGGCAGGCCCGTGACCGTGCACGCGGACGGCACCTACCTGATCACCGGGGGCGCGGGCGGAATCGGCGGACAGCTGGCGCTGTGGCTCGCCGACCAGGGAGCTCGGCATCTGCTGCTCACCGGCCGCAGCGCTCTGCCCGAGCCCGAAGCGGCCTCGGCGCCCGACCATCCGCAAGCAGGCGCCGTCTCCGTGCTCCGGCAGCTGGACGAGCGCGGCGTGCACGTGACGTACGAAGCCGTGGACGTCGCCGATACGCGGGCCATGCGGGCCCTGTTGGACTCCCGGCGTCGCACGGGTCTGCCTCCCGTACGCGGTGTCTTCCACGCTGCCGGTGTCATCGACTACACCCTGCTGAGCGACATGAGCGGCACGGAGATGGACCGGGTGCTGGCGGCGAAGGTCTCCGGGGCGTGGAACCTGCACCGGCTGCTGCACGAGGAATCGGTGGAAGCCTTCGTGCTCTTCTCCTCCGGATCCGCCCTGCTCAGCTCGCCCATGCTGGGTGGATACGCGGCCGGGAACTCCTTCCTCGACGCGCTGGCGCACCACCGGCACGCCCAGGGGCTGCCGGCCACCGTCGTCAACTGGGGCTTCTGGGACAGCGTCGGCATGGTCGCCCGCAAGGAGGCGCAGGAGGAACGCACGCTGCTGCCGCAGGGCATGGCCTCCTTCAGCCCCGCCGACGGCTTGGCCCTGCTGGGACGGATCCTCGCCGAAGGCCGCGTGCACACCGCGGTGCTGCCGGCCGACTGGCCCGCATGGGCCCGCGCGTACCCGGGAGCGGCGACAGCGCCGCTGTTGCGGTACCTGGTCACCGGCAGCCCGGCGGGACAGCGCTCACCCGCACCTGAAGAACCCGCGCGGCACGAGGCGGTCGCCTCGTCGCGGCCGACCGCTCCCGTCGCGCCACGGTCGGAGACGTCAGGGCCCGCACACGTCGCGGCCCCTCCCGCGGCCGGCCCCGAACCCGCAGTCGCGGCCCGGCGGACGCCGCCGGTCGCCGCGTCGGCTCAGGCGGAGGAGGACGGCGAACTGCTCGACTTCCTCAAGCAGGAAATCGCCACCGTCATGGGACTGCGACCCGAACGCCTCAACGCCAGCCGACCCCTCAACCGACTCGGCATGGACTCCCTCATGGCCGTCGAACTACGCAACCGCATCGAACGCCGCTACCACGTCAAACTGCCCATGGTGCAACTCCTCAAAAACGGCACCCTCACCACCGTCGCCCAAGCCCTCGCCACCGAACTCCAGCCCATCGAAGAGCCGTCGGGAACGACAGTCGGGGGCACCGGGGCGCCGAGGGCAACGGCCGACGCAGCGGAGACGAACGCTGCGGCGCCGTCCACACCGGACGCCGAGGCGGCTCCGCCGGTGGCCGCCCCGCCTGCACCCGCGCCAGCCGCACCGCCTGCCGCCGCATCCGCTCAGGCGGAGGAGGACGGCGAACTGCTCGACTTCCTCAAGCAGGAAATCGCCACCGTCATGGGACTGCGACCCGAACGCCTCAACGCCAGCCGACCCCTCAACCGACTCGGCATGGACTCCCTCATGGCCGTCGAACTACGCAACCGCATCGAACGCCGCTACCACGTCAAACTGCCCATGGTGCAACTCCTCAAGAACGGCACCCTCACCACCGTCGCCCAAGCCCTCGCCGCCGAACTCCAGCCCGCCGACGCCTCGGCCTGATCCGAGCAAGTGACGAGGACCGAACTCATGAAGACCACCGACATCCGCATCGCCGGCCTCGGCACGTACATCCCGGAGATCGTCGAGGCCCGCAAAGCCGTCGCTCTGGGCCTGTACGACGCCGACGACTACGAGTTCTACGGCTGGACCGGTGCCGCGGTCGCCGACGACATGCCGGCTCCTGACATGGCGGTCGCGGCCGCCCGGCAGGCCGTCGAACGCTCCGCGCTGCACCCGCACGACATCGACCTGCACATCCACGCCTGCGGCCACGAGCAGGGCCCCGAGGGCTGGTCGCCGCAGCACTACATCCTGCGCCACCTCACCGACCGCGACGTGCCCTCGTTCCGGGTCTGGCAGGCGTGCAGCGGCCTCATCGGCTCCCTGGAACTGGCCGCCTGCTACCTCAAGGCGGTTCCCGAGCGCGGTGCGGCTCTGCTCACCGGCGCCGACAACGTCGGCACCCCCAACTTCAACCGGTGGGCCTTCGGCATCCAGAACGGAGTCCTGGGTGACGGCGGCAGCGCCGTCCTGCTGTCGAAGTCCGAGGGATTCGCGAGCCTGCTGTCCATCAACACCGGCTCCACCGCCGAGGTGGAGGAGCAGTACCGCGGGACCGAGGCACTGTTCCCGCCGTCGTTGACGGTCGGCCGCAGCATGGACTTCAAAGAGCGCCTGGCCGCCGCGGGCGGGCTGGAGGAGACCGTCGCCGAGGTCGTGCGCCGTCAAGGAGAGCTGCGTACGGAGATCGCCCTGCGCACCTTGGCCGAGGCCGGGCTGGAGCCGGGCGATGTCACCCGTGTCTGCCACGTCTTCACCGGCCAGGAGAGCTACTTGAAGGTCATCCTCGACCCGATGGGCCTCTCCACCGACCTGGGCCTGCTCGACTTCGGCCGCAATCTGGGCCATATGACGGTCAACGACCAGATCGTCGGCCTGACGCACCTGGTGGAGACCGGGCAGGTCGGCCCCGGGGACCACGTCCTGATCGTGGCCCATGGCGGCGGGGTGTCCATCACCTGCGCCGTCGTGCGCATCGACGAGCGGCCCGACTGGGCCGCCGCCTGATCACCCACAACCCGTCCGCCGGCCCGTCACCGGGCCGGCGGACGGCATATCCGCTGACTCGCACCGCTGTCCCCGGGGGGTACCCGTGCAGAATCTCGCCTCATCGCCCTTGCTGGACGCCGAAGCCCTGATATCCACCTTCGGCCTGCTGGGCATCATGGCCACCGTCTTCGCCGAATCCGGCCTGATCGTCTGCTTCTTCCTGCCCGGTGACTCGCTGCTCTTCACGTCCGGGCTGCTCGTCTCCAACGACCAGATCCTTCATCAGCCCTTGTGGCTGGTCATGCTCGCCATAGCGGTGGCGGCTGTTCTGGGGGATCAGTTCGGCTATGCCTTCGGC
The DNA here is from genome assembly GCF_025643355.1 of Streptomyces sp. SCSIO ZS0520. Classification (NCBI taxonomy): domain Bacteria; kingdom Bacillati; phylum Actinomycetota; class Actinomycetes; order Kitasatosporales; family Streptomycetaceae; genus Streptomyces; species Streptomyces sp. SCSIO ZS0520. The sequence goes on from NZ_CP092644.1 coordinate 3,651,943, forward strand.
CGCAAAGTGGGCGGCGCACTCTTCCGGCGCCCCAACTCCCGCTTCTTCAAGCAGGAGAACGCCGAACGGGCCGAGCAGTTCATGCAGAAGCACGGCCCCAAGGCGCTGGTGATGGCCCGCTTCATCCCTGTCTTCCGCACCTTCATCCCCATCACAGCGGGCGTGGCGCGCATGACGTACCGCACCTTCTTCCTGTTCAACGTGATCGGTGCGGTGCTCTGGTCGGTCAGCCTGACCCTGGTCGGCTACTACCTGGGGCAGATCGCCTTCGTCCGGGACAACATCGAAGCCATCGTCATCCTCATCGTCCTCGTGTCCGGCATCCCGATCATCGTCGAGGGCATCCGGATGCGGCGCCGGGCGCGTGCCGCGAGCCGCCAGACCCCCGCCACACCTTCCGCAACCGTCGAAACGGAGCTTCCCCGTCCATGATCTCCGCACAAGAATTCTGCGACCTGCTGGCCGATCGCGGCTTCACCATGGCCAGCGGTGTCCCCTGCTCCCACTTCGGCGGACCGATCGCTCATCTCAGCACCCGGTCCGGCCGTTATGTGCCCGCCCCCAACGAAGGGAGCGCCCTGGCAGTGGCAGCCGGTGCCGCCCTGGGCGGTCGGCGCGCCTATGTGATGCTGCAGAACTCCGGTCTGGGCAACCTCATCAACCCGCTCACCTCACTGGTGATGACCTACCAATTGCCGATCCTGACCTTCGCCAGCCTCCGCGGCTGGCCCGACCCGGCCACGGACGAGCCCCAGCACGCGGTGATGGGACCGGCGACTCCGGGGCTCCTCGACAGTGTCGACACCCCTCATCACACCTTGTACGCCGAGGACGGGGTGAAGGAGTTCTCCACCCTTCTGGCGGCGGCGGAGAAGGATCTGGCCGCACAGCGGGCGCCGTTCGTGCTCGTGGAGCGCGGCGCCATCGGCAAGGCCACCGCGGCCAACGAACCGCACACCACCGGGCTCCCGGCCGCCGAGGCCATCCGGATCGTCACAGCTGCCGCACCACAGGCGGCGGTCGTGGCCACGACCGGGTTCACCGGCCGTGACACCTTCGCCGTGGCGGATTCACCCGGCAACTTCTACATGCAGGGCTCCATGGGCCATGCCTCCTCCCTCGGTCTCGGCGTCGCGCTGACGCATCCGGAGAGGACCGTGGTGGTCCTGGACGGGGACGGCGCTCTGCTGATGCACCTGGGCGCGCTGTCGATGATCGGAAACGAGGAGCCCGCCAACCTGATTCACGTGGTGCTCGACAACCGGGTGCACGAGTCGACGGGAGGGCAGGCGACCACCTCGGCGACCACGGCCTTCCCCGAGATGGCGAAGGCCGCCGGCTATGCCAGCGCGGTCGACTGCGACGGTGAAGACGCCCTACGGGCCGCGATGCTGGGGGCCCAGGCCGCTTCCGGCCCGCACATGATCTGCGTCAAGACGCTGCCGCGCACGGGGACGATCCCGCCGCGTGCGACCAACGCGCTCACCACGCTGGACATCCGGGACCGTTTCCAGAGCAACTTGCAGTAGTAGTACGGCTGTTGACGAAGGGCCGGTGTGCCGCGCGGACGCGCGGTACACCGGCCCCCGGTTCGTGACGGTCGGCGGCCTCAGGCGCCCTGCGGCGTGGTGGGCCGGTCGGCCTCTGCCTGAAGGCAGGCAGCGACCGTCTCGGGGTCCAGGGCGGCCAGGCTGGCGAACATACGCAGCGGCTCAGCCAGGGTCTGGCAGCACATCACGTACTGGTTGCTGCGTCCCTTGGGGACCGCCTCGACCAGGTCCTGCTCCCGCAGGGGAGCGAGGTGGTGGCTGACCAGTGTCTGACTGAGACCGGTGGCCTCCTGCAATTCCTTGACCGTACGGGGACGTTGGGCGATCAGCAGGATCAGCGTCAGCCGGGTTTCGTCCGCCAGGGCCCGCAGTTTGGGTGCCAGCATCTGCGCCCGCTCGCGCTCGCTGAGCCACTGGGCAGGATCACTGACCGCCACCCTGAGCTTCGATGGCCGGGCCATCGCCACCTCCCTGTCACCCGCGGGTCGGCCGTGTGGCCCGAGCCCCTCCCTGAATGGGAGACCGGGTCGGGCTGTGGACTCGATCCTACGCACTGCTGCCTCCCGGGTCTTCAGGAGGCGGCGGTGACATCGGCGCTGCCGCCGGGTGCGGCGGCCTCGGGCTGCGCTGGGGCCTCGTCCTCGGCGACACGAGCCCGCGGCAGGATGAACGCGGCGGCCAGCGCACCGGCGGCAGCGACACCGACAGCGATCAGCAGGGTGGCAGCGAAGCCACCGACGAACGAGTGCTGCGCGGCATCCAGCAGACGCTGGCCGGCAGCGCCGTCGAGCTTCTGGGCGACCGCGGACGCACCCGTCAGCGACTCGTTCACCGCATCCCCGGCCTCTCCGGGGAGCTGTGCGGCCGAAGGCAGGTCGTCGCGGTAGAGCGTGGTGATCACACTGCCGCTGATGGCGATACCGAGCGCGCCGCCGACCTGCATGCCCACATCCGCCACGGCAGAACCGGCGCCCGCCTGACGGGCCGCGGAAACGACGAGGATGGCGTCCACGGCGGCGGGCAGGGCGATGCCCATGCCCAGACCGAACACGGCCAGCCCGATCAGCGCCTGCGCCTCGTCGTCGACGCCGAGCCCGGCCAGGACGCCCAGTCCCGCGGCGCACAGCGCCAGCCCGAGGACCACCGTGGCCTTCAGCCCCGTGCGTTCCACCAACTTCGCCGACAGCGGCGCGCCCACCATCATCGTGCCGATCGCGAGCATGCGCAGGCCCGCGCCCAGCGGGTCCAGTTCGAGAACCGACTGCAGGTACTGGGTGAGCAGATACAGGCCGCTGTAGAGGCCGAAGGAGGTGCAGGCGATGGCCAAGGCGCCTCCGCCGTAGCGGGCGTTGAGGAACAAGCCGACGTCGAGCATCGGATGGGCGGTGCGGCCCTCCCACACGACGAAGGCGACCATGAGAGCGACACCGAGGAGGAGGGAACCCACGGTGACGACGTCGCCCCAGCCGTTGTGCGGGGCCTCGACGAGGCCGTAGACGATGGCGACCAGTCCGGCCACCGACAGCAGCGCGCCGACAAGGTCGAGACCGGGGTGGTCCTCGGCCTTGGACTCGGGGATCAGCTTGGCTCCGCCGATCAGGGCGATGGCCGCCAGGGGCACGTTGATCAGGAACATCGAGCCCCACCAGAAGTGCTCCAGCAGCAGGCCGCTGACGAGGGGACCGAGCGGGACACCGACGGCGGCCGCACCCGACCAGATGCCGATCGCTTTGCCCTGCTCCTCGCGCGGGAACACGTCCTTGATGATGGCGAGGGTGGCGGGCATCATCAGCGCCGCGGAGACGCCCATCAGGGCGCGGAAGGTGATCAGCGTCTCGGCGTTGGACGCGAAAGCGGCACCCAGACTGGTCAGGGCGAAGGCCGCCAGCCCCACCGACAGAAGCCGTTTGCGGCCGAACCGGTCGGACAGGCCGCCGGCCATGAGCAGCAGTCCGCCGAAGGCCAGGGCGTAGGAGTCGACCATCCACTGCAGTTGGCTGCTGGTGGCGTCCAGGTCCTTCTGGATGCTGGGCAGAGCCAGGTTGAGGATGAGGGTGTCGAGGCCGATCAGTACCAAGCTCAGGCACAGGATGTTCAGGATCTGCCATCGTCGCGGATGGCCGGCGGAGCGGTTCACTTACTTCTCCTCAAGCGCAAAGGTAGGCGCCCCGTAGGGCGGCCGGGGTCGGCCATGCCCGCGGGGGTTGGGCGAGGCAGCCGACCACCGGCCAGGGAAAACTAAACAGCAGAAGCCGTTATCAACAGCCGACACTGTTGATAACGGCCGCCTTTTGGCGCTAGTTCAAGCCAGATGGCTCGTCTGCTCCCCCAGCGCGACCCCAACTCCCGCCGCCCGGCACTGCCGTGCACGTCAGACGCGAAACGGACTCCCTGCCGCCGCACGGCAACCCGGAAGCCCCGCGATACCTGACGCCGCATCACTCCGCAGCAGCTCAACCGGGATGACCTGCGACTGGGCACACCCTTACGCTCTTTGACACCGATCGACCCATCAGCGCTGAAGATGGCGGGATTGCTTCGGTATCGAACGCGAGACCCTCGAATACTTTGACCGTCATCGATAAATTGAGCGAGAAGCAGTACGGGGGAGCCCGCAGAGGGCTTCTGCAAGGGGGACCCGGGGGGCTGGGACGCATGCGTACATCCAGTAGGCAACGATTCACACCCATATCACCGTCGGCACGGCGGTAGCCCGGCAACTCCTTCTTCTGTCACGGAACTCCGTGCGTGGCGGCACGGTCCTGACATCACCTCAGACACCACCGCATTCGCGCGGCAGGGCGTTCGGCGCGCCTTCTGCTGCGCCCGCAAGGCGCGAACCGTCTCCGGCGACGGCAGTTCCGCTCCTTTTGACGCATTTGAAGGGGAGATCGATGTCAGTCTCTGCTCAGCCACGCCTTGCTCTGGTGGGCGACCGGGGCAACCACGACGAGCCGTCCCACCCGAAGATCGACGCGATGCGTGAGCAGTGGGACCTGACCACTGAGTGGATCCCGACCACGGACATCCACGAGCCCTCCGTCCTGGACGGCTTCGACGGAGTCTGGGTGGTACCCGGGGCTCCCTATTTCAACCAGAAGGGCGTGCACCTCGCCGTACGGCACGCACGGGAGAACCAGCTGCCGTTCCTGGGCACCTGCGGCGGCTTCTTCAGCGCTCTGATCGAACATGCGCAGAACGTGCTGGAGTTGCCGGACGCGATCGGGGTCGACGAGGACCCCGAGAAGCTGATGCCCCTCGTCACCCCGCTGAAGTGCTCCTTCCGCGGCGAGAAGGCTCCGCTGACGGTCAAGGAAGGCTCCCGCCTCGCCGAGATCTACGGAACGACCCAGGTCGAGGAGATCTTCCACTGCGACTACGGGCTGACCGACACGTTCATGGACGCCGCCCATCAGGGCTCCCTGCAGCTGAGCGCCTGGGACAGCGACGAAGCCCCGCGCGCACTGGAGATCGCGGGGCATCCGTTCTTCCTCGGCACCCTCTTCCAGCCTGAGCTGTCCTCCGCACCAGGAGCCGAGCACAAGATCCTCAAGGCTTTCCTGACCGCCGTACGGACCAAGGCGGGTGCGCTGCCGGCGCCCACTGTCTGACCACACAGCCGACTGCTTCGACAAGGCCGTGCGGCACGTCCGCACGGCCAGGGCACCGCCATGCCCGCCTCGTCCCGCACCGGGCGGAAGGATCCCCAGTCTTCATGAAGCACGACCAGCCCGACCTGTCCCGGCGCGGCTTCGTCCGCGGCAGCGTCCTCAGCGGCGTGGGTCTCGGAACCCCTGCCCTGCTTCCGGTGGTTTCGGCACACGCCACCGAGGCATCGGCCGAAGCGGAGGGGCACTCCTCAGGCGCCTGCCGGCCGGGCACGGATTTCACCGAGCAGTCAGCTGCCCTGACTCCGGACAGGACCGTCGCCACGGCCTGCCAGTTCTGCAACTCCAACTGCCGACTCAACGTCGACCTCAAAGCGGGCCGGGTCCTTGCCGTGCGCGGCGAGGAGCGCGACCCCGTCCAGCACGGGCAGGTGTGCGTCAAGGCCGAGCTGATGCCCCAGCTCGTCTACAACCCAGAACGCCTGACCCGCCCACTGCGCCGCATCTCCGGTGCGAAGGGATCACCGCACTCCCAGTTCGAGGCCGTGAGCTGGGAGGAAGCCCTCCGTGTCATCGCGAGGAAGTTCCTGGCCCTGCGCGACGCAGGCCAGGCGCACACCATCGCCAACCGCACCACGGGCCGGATGCCCCGCGGCACCGGATCCCTCGTGGCGCGCCTGTTCGCGATGCTGGGCAGCCCCAACAACACCGACGTCGGCCCGGTCTGCAACGACGCCGGCGGCAACGCCCTGGCGACGACCTTCGGCCTGGGCAACTTCACCAACGGCTACGGGGTCGACGGCGCGACCGGCGAGGACGACCTCGGTTCAGCCCGCCACTACCTGTTCCTGGGCACCAACCAGGCCGAGACCCACCCGGTGACCTTCGACTACCTGCTGCGCGGCCGGAAGAAGACCAAGGCCACCCTGACCGTCGTCGATCCCCGCCTGACCCCGACCGGAGCCGCGGCCGACCGGTGGGTGGCGCCGAAGCCGCACACCGACTTCGCGCTGCTGCTGGCCATGCTCCATCACATCGTGGCGGAGGAGCTGTACGACAAGACGTTCGTCGAGCAGTGGGTGGTCGGCTTCGACGAACTGCGCGCGCACCTCGCCGAGCACCGGTACACCCCCGAGTGGGCAGCGAAGGTCACCGGTGTCGAGGCGGCCGTCATCACCGAGATGGCCGTGGAATACGCGACGGCGAAACCGGCGGCCATCTTCTGCAACGCCGGGATCTCCCACCAGCTCGGCGCCTTCGACACCTACCGGGTGACAACGTTCCTGGCCGCGATCACCGGCAACATCGGACGACCGGGCGGTGGCTGCAACTTCATGCACAACACCTGGCCCGGCGACCTGCGTCTGCCGCCGCTCGCGGCCCCGGTACCCGACCGGCACCAGGCCCTGCCGGTCGGCCCGGACTACTTCGCCGAGTCCATTCTCACGGGCAGCCCCTACCGGTTGCGCGCCGTGATGACCCAGGGCAACCCGCTGGTGTCCTCCGCCAACACGACCAGGGTCAAGAAGGCGTTCGAGCAGCTCGACTTCTTCGTCTACACCGGGCTGTTCATGGAGGAGCCCGCGTACTACGCCGACATCATCCTGCCGGTCTGCAGCGGACTGGAGATGGAAGGCGTCTACATGCGCCGCGACGACCGGGCCATCCGCTGGCAGGACCAAGTCGTCGACCGCGTGGGCGAGTCCCGGCCCGACTGGGAGATCTGGGTGGGTCTCGCACACGCCTTGGCGGAACTGGACACCCGCCGTCCCGCCGCCGAGTGGCGTGCGGCGTTCCCGAAGCGGTGGATGGACTACCGGCAGTTGTGGAGCGACTTCACCGCCCACACCCCCGGAGCGGCGGGGATGACGCGGGACAGGATGCGCCGGCGCACGGAGCCGCTGCGCTGGCCGTGCCCCACCGAAGACCACCCCGGGGTGAGCACCCTCTACCTGGACCACCCCCGCTGGTACGAGGCCGCCGAATCCCTGGACCCGGCCCATCGCGGCAAACGCTTCCTCACGCCCAGCGGCAAGGTGGAGATCACCACCCCCGCTCTGGAGAAGAAGCTGGCGGTCACCGGTCACAGCGCTCTGCCGGCCTTCTACACCCACCCCGAGGTCACCGGCAGGAACCCGACCCTGGCCTACAGCCGCAAGTTCGTCACCAACCCCCTCAACCCGCAGGCGGTCACCCATCCGGTCCGACTGGGTGTACCCGGAAGCGACTCGGTGCACCGCGACTTCCCGCTGATGGGCATGACCGGCCGGCCCAGCGTCGTCCACTTCGCGGAGATCACCCACTGGACCCGGACGGGCAAGCAGCTCAACGGCATCCGCTTCATCCAGATCCACCCCGACACCGCCCGCCGCGCGGGCGTCTCCGACGGCGACGACGTACGTGTCGAGAGCCCCCGCGGATCGGTGACCGGCACGGCCCTGCTGTGGGAGGGGATCAGGACGGACACCGTCTTCGTGCCCAACACCTTCGGTCCCGCACAGAAGGTGGGCGACGTCTTCGACGACCCCCGCTACGCGGCGGCCAACACCCTCCCCGACGACGGCTTCTACGACAACCTCTCCGGCCAGCAGGCCTTCAAGTGCTTCGCCTGCCGCGTCGTCAAAGCCTGACCACCACACGCCCGACCCCTCTCGGAGGTACTGCATGCCCGCCACTCCTGATCCGCGCCTCAAGGTCGAGTCCCTCACCGTCCGCACCCTGACCGGTTTCGACGAGACGGTCCGTGTCCTGGGGTCCAAGAGCTACACCAACCGGTACCTGGCCATCGCTTCCCTGTCCGGGCAGGAAACGGCGATCGACAATGCTCTGCTGTCCGATGACACCGTCTACCTCGCTCGCGCCGTCGAGGCGTTCGGCCACGTCACCTGCGAGATAGACCACGCCGCCGCCCGCATTCTCGTCACGCCCACGGGCGAGGCGATGCGCGCTCCGGCCGAGGAGATCTTCGTGGGCGGCGCGGGCACACCGCTGCGCTTCCTGATCTCCATGGCCGGGCACGCCGAGGGCACGACGGTCATCACCGGCAACTCCCGCATGCAGGAACGCCCCATGGGAGACCTGCTCGAGGCGCTGCCCCCGCTCGGCGTCGACGCCACCGCCGTACGCGGCAACGGCAGCCCGCCCGTCCGCGTCGTCGGCGGCTCCTTCCAGGGCGGAACCACCTCCATCAGCGGCGCGGTGTCCAGCCAGTTCACCTCCAGCCTGATCATCAACGCGCTGCGCGCCCGGACCGACACCGAGATCACCATCAGCGACGACCTGGTCTCCAAGCCGTACGTGGAGATGACCCTCGCCGCGCTGAAGGAGATGGGCGTGGACGTGGACCGGGACGGCTACCGGCGCTTCACCGTCCCGGCCGGGCAGAAGGCCCGCGGTGGACAGGTGACCGTCGAGCCGGACGCCTCCGGCATGTCCTACTTCCTGGCCGCGGCCGCCCTCCTGCGGTCCCGGGTCGTCATCCCGGGAATCGGCCGGGGCTCCCACCAGGGGGACGTCCATCTCGTCGAGGCACTGGAACGGATGGGCTGTCGTTCCGAGGTCACCGGTGACTCGATCACGCTGACCGGCGGGCCTCTGCGCGGCATCGACATCGACATGGAGGCCATGCCCGATGTGGTGCCCTCCCTGGCGATCGCCGCCGCCTACGCCGAGGGCACCACCCGCATCACCAACATCGCCTCCCTGCGCGTCAAGGAGTGCGACCGCATCGCCGCCGTCACCACGGAACTCCGCAAGATGGGCATCGAGGTCGAGGAGCACGCCGACGCCATGTACATCACCGGCGGCACCCCGCACGGCGCGGTCATCGACACCTACGACGACCACCGCATCGCCATGACCTTCGCCATCGGCGGCCTGCGCACCGAGGGCGTCGTCATCAAGGACCCCGGCTGCGTCGCCAAGTCCTTCCCCACCTTCTGGGAGACCCTCGACACCCTGCACCCCACCCTGGAGAGCACGAAGTGAGCGCGCCCGAACCGGTGCTCGCCGGGCGGGGCGTCCTGCTCGTCCTCGACGGATGGGGCGCCGCCCCGGCAGCCGAGGACAACGCCCTGGCGCTGGCGCACACCCCGGTCCTCGACGACCTGGTGGCGCGCTTCCCGAGCACCCTGGCCGAAGCCTCCGGCGGTGCCGTCGGTCTGCTCCCCGGGACCGTCGGAAACTCCGAGATCGGCCACATGGTCATCGGAGCCGGACGGCCCCTGCCGTACGACAGCCTTCTGGTCCAACAGGCCATCGACACAGGTGCTCTGCGAACGGACCCGCAGCTGGGTGCCCTCTTGGAGAAGACCGCCACCGCCGAGCGCGCACTGCACCTGATCGGACTGTGCTCGGACGGGCAGATCCACGCCCACGTCGAGCACCTCGGCGAACTGCTGGCCGCCGCCCACGCACACCAGGTGGGGCGCGTGTTCATCCACGCGATCACCGACGGACGGGATGTCGCCGACCACACCGGCGAGTCGTACTTGGCGCGGGTGACCGAGATCGCCGCTGAAGCCGGGGCCGGACAGATCGCCACCGTCATCGGCCGTGGTTACGCGATGGACAAGGCGGGCGACCTCGACCTGACCGAGCACGCGGTCACCTTGGTCGCCGACGGGCGGGGCACTCCCGCCGACAGCGTCCACGCGGCGGTCGCCGCCTCCGACCGCGGCGACGAGTGGGTCCCCGCCACCGTGCTCACGACCGCCGAAGGGGCTTCGGTCGCCGACGGAGACGCGGTGCTCTTCTTCAACTTCCGCAGCGACCGCATCCAGCAGTTCGCCGACCGTCTCGGTGAGCATCTGGCGCACACCGGCCGCTCGGTGGAGATGCTCAGCCTGGCGCAGTACGACACACGCGCCGCCATCCCCGCTCTGGTGAAGCGGGCGGACGCCTCCGGCGGCCTGGCCGACGAACTCGCCGCGGCCGGGCTGCGCAGCGTCCGCATCGCCGAGACCGAGAAGTTCGAGCACGTCACCTACTACGTCAACGGCCGTGACACCACGGTGCGCGACGGCGAGGAGCACGTGCGGATCACGGCAGACGGCAAGGCCGACTACGTGGCGCGTCCGCAGATGAACCTGGACCGCGTCACCACCGCCGTCGTCGAGGCCGCCCACCGCAAGGACGTCGACCTGGTCGTCGCCAACCTGGCCAACATCGACGTGGTCGGACACACCGGGGACCTGGCCGCCACCGTCCTCGCCTGCGAGGCGACCGACACGGCGGTCGGCCAGATCCTCCAGGCGGCCCGGGACAGCCACCGCTGGGTCCTCGCCGTCGGCGACCACGGCAACGCCGAACAGATGACCAAGCAGGCACCGGACGGCACCGTGCGGCCCTACGGCGGACACACCACCAACCGGGTCCCGCTGGTCGTCGTCCCCCTCACGAACGGCACCTCGGAACCCGTGCTGCCGGAGTCGGCCACGTTGGCCGATGTCGCCCCGACCCTCCTGCGCCTGCTGGGACACAAACCCGGATCCGCCATGACAGGAAGACCTCTGCTGTGAGTCCACCCGCCACCACCGATACCCCGTGGCATCGAACTCCCGTCCCGTCCGACTGCCTGGAAAAGCCTCACATCGCCGCCGCCCTCGCAGAGGACACCCTCGTACGCAGGCTGGACTCCGGTGGCGTCGAAGGAGTGCTGCACGAAGCGCCCGACCACTCCCGGGCGGTGCTGGGTCTGCACAACCCGACCTCGGCCGAAGCCCGGATCAACCTCGATGCCCTGCTGCCCGAACGCGCCGACTGCACGTGGCACTTCCTCAGCGGGTCCATGCACACCAGTCACGCCACCGACGGGATGTACGTCCATCTGCCGGTCTCCGGCACGGTCTGGCTGACGGCGGCCTCCTAGGAGACGGCCGTCGGTCCGGGCGCCCGCGCCCGACCACCCGCGTCGGTGCCGACGACAGGAGACGTCGTCGGCGCCTCGCAAGATCCACCGCAGCCTGCGTGAGGCAGCCCCCGAGGGTCCGCTGCCTCGCCTTCTCTTTCAGGGCACCGCCAACCCCGAAGGACTCGACATGAGTTACGTACGAGCCGGAGCGCCCCCGGGAGCCGGCGCGCTCTTCGCCCGTTGTACGCCGCTGAGGAACAAGCCGCCCACGCGGACAGTCGGCCACGGCCCTCCCTGCGCTCCGGATTCCGGAACGCCCCGCGTCGGCAGGACCGACCGGGGTGTCCCCCTCCCCCGTCCAGGACTCGCCCGACCGTCACACCGGTGACCGGCCAAGGGGCGTCGCAGGACGTCTCGTTCCACCTCATCACACAGACCACGGTCACATCCGAAGGAAGGTCCTCAGCAGTGTTCACCAAGAATCACCGCCGCGCTTGCCTCGCCGCCACGGCTCTTGCGGCCCTCACCCTGGCAGGCTGCGCCGATGGCGGGGGAAGCGATGCGCTGCAGGTCAGCGGATCGACCACCGTGGCGCCGGTGGCCGCCGACGCGGCCCAGGACCTCAAGGCAAAGGGCCTCGACATCACCGTGGCCACCCAGGGCGGTTCGGCCGGCGGCATCTCCCAGCTCGCCTCCGGGCAGATCAACATCGCCATGAGCTCGAAGCCCCTGGGCAAGGAGGACAAGGCCGCAAGCCCCGGAACCAAGTTCCACTCCACGCAGATCGGCGCCGACGCCGTCGGGGTCATCGTCACCAAGCGAGTGGCCGACGCCGGCGTCAAGAACCTCACCGCCGAGCAGGTACGCGGCCTGTTCGAGGGGAAGATCACCAACTGGTCCGAGGTCGGCGGCCCGAACCTCAAGGTCTTCGTCTACGACAAGGAGCCGGGACGCGGGACGCGGGAGGTCCTCGACAAGTACCTCTACGGGGACGGGAAGGCTCCGGCGCCGCCGAAGTCGGGCAACTTCGCCGTCGTGGGCGGCAATCTGGAGACCCGCAACAAGCTGGAGTCCACGCCCGGTGCCGTGGCGCCGCTCTCCACCAGCTTCGTCGAGGGGCGCAAGGGTCTGGCCGCGGTGAATCTGGACGGCATCGAGCCGTCTCCGAAGAACATCGCCTCCGGCAAGTACCCCATGGCACGGCCGCTGTTCTTCATCACCGACGGCGAGCCGGACGGTGCGTCCAAGAAGTTCATCGACTACACGCTGACCGCCAAGGGCCAGGCCCTGATGACCAAGCACGGCTACCTGACCCTCAAGGAAATCGGGAAGTAGCCGATGACCACCAAGACACTGGCCCCGCCATCCGTGCCATCCGGCACGGGCAGTCGCCCCCGCCCGTCGAAGTGGATCTGGAGCTGGACCTGGGTCGGGGCGTTCGCCGTCATCGCTCTGCTCCTGACGGTCGTCGGCTACCTCGGCGCAGGCGTCGGCAGCGGCCACGTCGACTGGGCCGATCTCCTTTTCGAATCCGCGTGGAGCCCGGCCAACTCCGCCTACGGCGGCCTGGCGATGATCTACGGCACGGCCGTCGTGTGCGTTCTCGCCCTCGTCATCGCCGTACCGGTCAGCTGGGGTGCCGCCGTCGCACTGACGGAATACCTGCCGCCCCGCCTCGCCCGGCCGCTGCGCCTAAGCGTCGAACTACTCGCCGCCGTACCGTCCATCGTCTACGGACTCATCGGCATCATGGTCGTCCGTCCGGTCATCGCGCGGATCGCGGACGTACCCGGCGGAGACAGCCTCGCCGCCGCCGGTATCGTCCTGGCGGTCATGATCACCCCGACGGTCGTGGCTGTCAGCGTCGACGCGCTCACCGCGGTGCCGGACCGCGTCCGCGAGACCGCCCTCTCGCTCGGCCTGACCCGCCAGGAGATGATCCGCTCCGCGGTGCTGCCGCTCGCCCGGTCCGGCATGAGAGCGGCCGTTCTGCTCGGCCTGGCCCGGGCGCTCGGTGAAGCGATCGCGGTGTTCCTGGTCGTGGGCCGGGCCGACGGCCGGATGCCCACCAGCTTCGGGGAGTTCGTCGACTCGCTGAGCCACCCCGGCCAGACGCTGACGACGAAACTCGCCGGACCGGAGCCCGTACTGGCCGGAACAACCGGGCCCTACTTCGCCGCTCTGTGCGGACTCGGCCTCATCCTCCTGGCGCTGGTGGCCGCGGCAACCATCTGGGGCACCCGGGGCCGCACTCGCGGCGCCACGACCAAGAGTGCCCCTCGGTACCGGGGCAGCGCGCGGATGCGTCTTCAGCGGGACCGGATGGTGCGGACGCTGCGGCTGGGTGCGCTGCTGCTGCCCACCGCGCTCCTCGTCGGCATGCTCGCGCTCCTCGTGACACGAGGAAGCTCGGCGTTCAACCCGTCCTTCTGGTTCACGTCCGCCACCGGCGCGGCGGGGGGAGGCGTGCGCGACCAGATCACCGGCACCGTGCTGCTCATCGCCGCGACGGGCATCCTGGCCCTGCCCCTCGGCTTCGGCGCGGGAGTCTTCATCGGGGTCCACGCATCCGCCCGTACGGCGCGAGTGCTGCAGACCCTCACGATCATCCTCGGAGGGGTACCGACCATCCTGCTGGGACTGGCCGGATTCGTGATCCTCTCCACCACGATGGGGTGGGGCCGGTCATGGCTGGCGGGCGCGATCGTACTCGTCCCCGTCGTCGTACCGGTGATCGCCCTGACCACTGCCGCCCGAGTGCGGAGCATTCCCGCCGAACTCACGGAAAGCGCCATGTCACTGGGCCTGACGCGCGCGCAGTTCATCCGTTCCGTCGTGGTTCCGTACACCTGGCCCGCGACCATCACCGGACTGCTGCTCGGCCTGGCCCGCGCAGCCGGTGAGACCGCCCCGCTGCTGTTCACCGCCACCGTCTTCTTCGGTGCACCCGCTCTGCCGGACGGCATCGTGGAAGCACCGGTGCAGGCCCTGCCGACCCACATCTTCACCCTTTCCCAGGACTCGGGTGACCCTCAGGCCGTCACCCAGGCATGGGGCAGCGCGATGGTACTGGTCCTGATCACTGCCGTACTCCTCAGCGCGGCGGTCGCGCTGCGGAACCGTTTCGAGGGGGAACGATGGACCACGTGATCTCCGTACGCCGACTGAGCGTGCGCAGCCGCGAGAAGACCCTGGTGGGCCCTGTCTCCTTCAACCTGGAGCAGGGGTCCACCACCGGATTGTGCGGACCGTCGGGAGCCGGCAAGTCCACCATCCTGCGCGCCCTGGTGGAGTTGCTCCCCAGCGGGCTGACCCGCGACGGGGAGCTGCGGGTGCTCGGGCGAACGATCCCACCCGGCCGAGGAGATGCCGAACTGCGGGCCAAGGTGGTTCTCGTACCCCAGACCCCGGTCGTCTTCGGGGGAAGCGTCCTCGACAACGCCCTCTTCGGTCTCCGCCATGTCCTGCGTGCTCCTCAGGAGGCGCTGCGAGAGCGGGCGGAGCAAGCCCTGGAAGAGGCCGGGCTGTGGACCGAGGTCGCCGACCGGCTCGACTCACCGGCACAGAACCTGTCGGCGGGCCAGCGCCAACGGCTCTGCCTTGCCCGGGCACTGGCGCTGGAGCCGGCCGGGCTGCTGCTCGACGAGCCCACCAGCGCACTCGACGAACGCAGCAGGGACAAGGTCGAGCAGTCCATCGCCGCGCTGCGCGGCCGGCGAGCAGTCCTGCTCGTCTCCCACGACCCCGCGCAGGTGGAGCGTCTGTGCGACACGACGGTCCACCTGGACCAGCTGACGACGGAATCGGAGACTGCCGCCGTGGCCTGATCCCGGCGCCGGAGAACAAGCAGGAAGACGCACCGATCCGGGCCCGGCCCGGCTCCACCGCCGGGCACCCGTTGCTATGCGCCGACTCGGCTGCGCTGATGCAGGATGTGCATCAGCGCAGCGCGCACCCCCTCCCCCAACCGGTAGTAGACGAGACGCCCCTCTCGCCTGCTCTCGATCAGCCCGACACAGCGCAGCCGTTTCAGGTGGTGGCTGACCGTCGCCGCGGACACCCCGACATCCGCCAGTTCACACACCGCGGCCTCCGCACCCGCCCTCTCCGCCAGGCCCACCAGAAGCTGGAGACGGACGGGGTCTCCCAGGGTCTTGAACACCTGGGACCACCAGACCATGTCGGCAGCGCTCAACTCCAGACACGCCCCGTCGCAGCCGAGCCCAGCCCCCTTCTCGCACATGACGCCTCCCTCCCGGCGCCCTCCGGGATCCGTTGCCGATCGACCGCCCCATGCTTCGCGCCTGGCAGCGGCTTGTACGGAACAGTTCAGGCGGCCTGCGACAACAAGCCCGCCAGAACGGACAGAGCGCCGGGTGTAACGCGGTAGTACACCCAGCTGGCGCGACGCTCTGATTCGAGCAGGCCTGCTTCTCGCAGCTTCCGCAGATGATGGCTGACCGTGGGCTGGGAGACTCCGACGTCCTGGATGTCACAGACACACGCCTCTCGGGCGGGCTGGGCGGCGATCTTCGAGAACAACCGCAGCCGAACGGGATCGGACAGCGCCTTGAACATGGCGGCGATCCTCTCCGAGTCGGCAGCGGACAGCTCCTTCTCCCCGAGCGGCCGGCAGCACACAGCTGCGGCAGCACGACCGACGTCGTACCCCAGAGCCAGATTAGACATACCTCTATGTTGACAGTCATCGAATCATTTGCCAAGCGCCGGGACACCCTCTTCGACACCCCCAGCAGATTCGACACTTGTCTATGTTGACGCATGTCGATTCGGGGGCCATGCTGGGCGGTATCGACAGACATCGAATCGAGGAGCCGCTGTGAGCACGCCGACTGCACCTGTTCCGCCCGTGGTGGTCATCGGTGCCGGACCGATCGGGCTGGCAGCCGCAGCCCACCTCGCCGAGCGCGGGATCACCCCCCTCGTCCTCGAAGCAGGCCCCGCCGCAGGTACCGCGGTACACGAATGGGCACATGTGCGCCTCTTCTCCACCTGGAGCGAAGTCGTCGATCCCACCGCCGAGAAGCTCCTCGCCGCCACGGGCTGGAGCAAGCCCGACGCCAGCACGTATCCGAGCGGCGGCGACTGGGTCGAGCAGTACCTGCGGCCGCTCGCCGACGCGCTCGGCGAGCGGGTCCGCTACGGCGCCCGGGTCACCGGCGTCTCCAGAGCGGGACGCGACCGGATCGTGGACGCCGACCGCGACACCCAGCCGTTCGTGGTGCACGTCCAGCGCGGCGACGGCCGCGAGGAACGGATCCTCGCCACCGCCGTGATCGATGCCTCCGGTACCTGGTCCCTGCCCTCTCCCGCCGGTGGTAGCGGCCTGCCCGCTCTCGGTGAGCGCTCAGCGGCCGATCGCCTCACCTACCGCGTCCCCGACCTCAGGGACCCGGCGATGCGTACCCGCTACGCGGGGAAACGGACCGCGGTCCTCGGCTCCGGCTCCTCGGCTTTCACCGCGCTCGCGTCCCTGGCCGATCTCGCACACTCCCAGGACGGCATGGAGACGAAGACGGTGTGGGTGCTGCGCCGCGGCCTCTCCGATGCCACCTTCGGCGGCGGGGAAGCAGACGAACTTCCCGCACGCGGCGCACTCGGCCTGGCGGCGAAGGCGGCCGTCCGCGACGGGCACGCCGAGGCGGTCACCGGTTTCCGTACGGAAGCAGTCGAGCGCGACACCGACGGGCGGCTGATCCTGGTGGCCGAAGACGGCCGACGCCTGCCGCCGGTGGACGAGATCATCGTCCTGACCGGGTTCCGCCCGGATCTGTCGCCCCTGTCCGAGGTACGCCTGCGCCTGGACGAACGCCTGGAGGCACCGGTCGCGCTCGCCCCGCTGATCGACCCCAACCAGCACTCCTGCGGCACCGTCTACCCGCACGGCCACCGGGAGCTGTCCCACCCCGAGTCCGGCCTCTACCTGGTCGGCATGAAGAGCTACGGACGTGCGCCCACCTTTCTGGCGATGACCGGCTACGAACAGGTCCGCTCCGTGGCGGCCGCCCTGGCCGGCGACACGGACGCAGCCGACCACGTGGAGCTGGTACTCCCGGAGACCGGGGTATGCGGCGGCTCCGGACTGTTCGACACCGCCGACCCCCCGGAGACCGGTGCGGCAGGCTGCTGTGCCACCTCCGCTCCGGTACCGGTCCGGATCACCACCGGCACCCCCGACACGGCCGCCGCCTCCGGCAGTTGCTGCGGCGCCTGACACCCACCGGAGTACCACAGCCGCCGGTACCCGTCGAAACCATCAGGAGGAACACCCCATGTCCCGCATGCAACTCGCCCTGCGCGTACCGGACTTGCAAGCCGCGATCGTCTTCTACAGCAAGCTCTTCGACACCAGGCCGGTCAAGCGCCGTGACGGCTACGCCAACTTCGCCATCGCCGAGCCCCCGCTGAAGCTCGTACTCATCGAAGGAACAGCGGGCGAGGCGACCCGCCTGGACCACCTCGGCGTCGAGGTCGCGACCGCCGAAGAGGTTCAGGAAGCCGCCGACCGGCTCGCGGAGGCGGGACTGACCACCACCGAGGAGAAGGACACCACCTGCTGCTATGCCCTCCAGGACAAGGTCTGGGTGCACGGCCCCGGGCACGAGCCGTGGGAGGTGTACGTGGTCAAGGCGGACGCCGACTCCCTGGTCAAGCAGGCCGACAGCGCCTGCTGCCAGCCTGCGGACGACGTACGACCGGCGCCGCGGCCCGACGCGACCGACTGCTGCTGACCGGCACATGGGCGACCTCTCGGCGGCCTCCCCCGCACCGGCCGCGCTCGATCAGCCCGCGCGGCCACGCGCCGCCCTGCCGGCCCTGTGCCTGACCCAGATCACCAGCTGGGGCGTCGTCTACTACGCCTTCCCCGTCCTCAACCCGCCGATCACCGATGCCACCGGCTGGAGCCCGGCCAAGACCACTGCCGCGTTCTCCGCGGCCCTGCTGGTCTCCGCCCTGGCCGGCATCCGCATCGGCCGCGTCCTGGACGCCCGTGGCCCCCGGGCGGTCATGACCACCGGCTCCGTCATCGGCGTGGCGAGCCTGATCGTGATCGCCACCGCGCCCAACCTGCTGCTGTTCACCACCGGATGGCTGCTCGCGGGTCTCTCCATGGCCTCCACCTTCTACCAGCCCGCGTTCGCCGCCCTCACCCGCTGGTGGGCTCCCGATCACGTACGCGCCCTGACCGTCGTCACCCTCGCCGGTGGACTGGCCTCCACGGTCTTCGCTCCGCTGACCGCCCAGCTGAGTGGTCATTTCGGCTGGCGCCACACCTACCTGATCCTCGCGGTCGCCTTGGCCGCCTTGACCGTGCCCGCCCACGCCTTCGCCCTGCGCGGTCCCTGGCCGCCCGCCCCTGTTCCACCGGCGTCCGGCGCCGACACCGGTGCGGCCTCCCTCGCCAGGAGCCGTCCGTTCCTGCTCCTGGCCGTCGCCCTCACGCTGTCGGCGTTCGCGATGTACGCCGTGGTCGTCACCCTCGTCCCTCTCCTGCTCGACCGCGGTTACACCGCGACCCAGGCCGCCTGGGCTCTGGGACTGGGCGGAGCCGGACAGACCCTCGGCCGCACCCTGTACGCCGCCCTGGCCCGACGTACGTCACCCGCCCTGCGCGCCAGCGTCCTCATCGGTCTGGGAGGAACAGCCACCGGGGCCTTCGCGCTGTTCCCCGGCCCCTACCCGCTGTTGGCGCTCCTCGCCGTCGTCGCCGGAACCATCCGCGGCAACCTGACCCTGCTGCAGGCCACCGCCATCACCGACCGGTGGGGCACTCGCCATTACGGACGCCTCTCAGGGCTCCTCGCCGCCCCCACGACCACCGCCTCCGCGCTCGCCCCGTTCGCCGGAACCGCCCTGGCCGTCCCTCTCGGCGGCTATCCCCAGCTGTTCGCCGTCCTCGCGCTGGCCTCGGCCGTCGCCGCTCTCGTCGCCTGGCGCACCACACCGACCGATCGGATGGCCTGACGACATCCGGGCCGGCGCCCTCCCCAGAGCCGCACGGCATCCTCCGAATTCACAGTCCGGCCACTTTCGGCCGTGCCAAAGTGATCACAGGGCGTCTATGGTCGACGGGTGGCTGTCATAGATCTGCAGACGTCGGAGGACGGGTTCCTCGAAGGGGGCTCGTGCGGGCCGGGGTTGGACTGCAAGCCCCTTGAGCGTGCCGAAGCCGAACAGCTGTCGGCGATGCTGCGGACCATCGCCGACCCCACCCGGCTGCAGTTGTTCCGGTTGCTGGAGCAGGCCCCCGACGGCGAAGCCTGCGTGTGCGACCTGGCAGACGCCTTGGGGCTGCGTCAGTCCACGCTCAGCCACCACCTGAAGATCATGACCGAGGCCGGGCTCCTGGACCGCGAACGGCGCGGCACCTGGGCCTGGTTCTCCGTCAACCACGAGGGGCTGCAACGGATCCGCTCGATCCTGGATCCGGCACCGCGGGCTCCGGGCGACTGAGCACGGGCGCTCGCCAGATCCGGTGAGATGGCGCAGACGCGTGGTCGCACTCGGAGAGCGCCGAGCGCCTCAGCCAGTGGCGGTGTCCCTCAACCGAGCGCGCAGACCGCGCCCGTTCTCCATCTCGGCCGCGCCCTGCGATAGTTGCAACTGACCGCTGGTCGGGAAGCCGAGGGCTGGACTGCGGTGGAGGAATCCTCAAGGACGGCCGAACGACAGGGCATGCTGCGGGCCCGGCGTGGGACCCGCGCTCGCTTCGCGGCCGTTGACGCGGAGGCGGAGTGGGAGCACGCCCCCGGCGACAAGAACGCCTCTTCGACCACTCTGGCAAGTGGTCGAGCCGGCGGTACACCTCCAAGTCCACTGAAGCTTCGTAAGACCGTGGTCTTTGTGGTGGGGCGGGTGGAAATGCCGAGATGGTGGAAGACGGCTCGGTAGATGGTGACGATCTCGTTGTGTCGAGTGGCAACACAGCGTCCCTGGTCTGCGTGGCCGCCGTCCCGAATTCAGCTGGCAGTGCCGCACGCTGGGCCGGTTTTTGGTCTTCGGGTTCCGCCGAAGTCTACTCACTGGCTACCCTCAATGAGCTTGAGCCCGCGTCAGGGGGTGAGGTATGGGTGGTGGCGACGAGGCAGCCCCGAAGCCCGAGGTAGTGAGCAATCAGATCACTCAGGGCACCGTCTTCGGCCCGGTGGTGCAAGCTGGCGCGTTCACCGGTCAGATCCACTATCACTACGGGGACGAGCGACGACCGCTTGACTTACCCGCGCTGCGGTTATGGATCGACCGCATCAAGGCGGACTATTTCGCGATGGTCGAGGACACAGGCGACCGAGGAGGCGTTACACACCTCGAGCCAATCAATCTCGTACGTGCCGGTCTGGACGACGCAGGTCCCGACAGCGAACGACGCAAGGACACAATCCGGCGCATCATTGTCGTCGGCATCATCAGCTACCTCGCCAGGCCCTGCACGCCGCCAGACGAGCCGCTCCCCGAGCAGATCCTCCTCGATCTGATTGTTTTCGCGCTATGGCCCGTGGTCACCGCCGAGAATCTGCCGATGGGCTGGCAGGGCGAGCTGGCGCAGATCACCTCGCCCCGGCTGGCAGCGCTCGTGGAAAGATCGCGAGCCGAGCGCAGGCCCAGAGCTGAGGCTTTTGCGCGCGCCGTGGCCAACAAATCGTTCTCCTCGGCGATGGCCACACTCTTCGACGACCTAGCCGATCCTCACCGCGGCGGTGCACTGTTGACCGCGATTGCCATCGCGAGTGGTCTGCCCGCGCCGCCGGTCGGACGACGGGAAGGCAAGAGGGTCGCTGCGTGGGTGCTCGCCATCGCAGGCGGTGCCGCACTGGCGGAAGCCGTGGGAGATCGTGACACACAGGCCGCCCGCATCATCGTCGACGTGATCGCGAACCTGCCCGTCGACCCGAGCAACGCGTTCAACCCGACAGACCCACTGGACGTGATCGGGTGGCTGCTCAGCTGATGGACACTTCACCCGACCTCTTACTCAGTGCCCTCTGGCTCACAGCAAAGATCATATCCTATGGCACATTAGGGCTATTCCTCGTCAGTCAGGGCAATCCTCGTGAAGTGCGAGGAGCGGCCATTATCTTCAACTACCTGAACGCGATACCACCGACTGCGATCTTCCGCTGGCGAAAGCCCGATGCACTCCAAAAGCGCGGGGGGTACGAAGTCACCATCTACAACTCCACCACCGACGAGGAGGAGGCAAAGCCCGCTATTTTCCATCCGATCAGGTTTTCCCCAACCTACCCGCTATGGCCGAAGAAGGGCCCCCAGCCCAAGAGCGTCATGAAACAAAGGGCGATGCTAAACTTCCTGGCGAGGTTGTTTTTCTTCATCTTTTTCTTTCTCGGCTCTTTCTCCTTGCTCGGGTGGTTGGCGGTTACTGAGAGCTGGCGCTGGGGCGTTGCGCTGGAGGTATTGGCCGTCCATCAGCTCGCTTTCGCCCGTGCCTACCGTTACTTCGTGTGGCTGAGAGGGTGGCTCTTTGCAGTCATCGGCATCGGGGTGTGGGTGTACCTGCAAGGCGAGGTGCTCACGACCGTCGCGGTTTGTACCGCTGGCGCGCTGGTCACAATCTCCATCCTTGGCCAGTGGCACATGGCAACGTCGCGGCGGTTCCAGTCCATGCGCGACTTGGAAATGGGCCCTTTCGACCCGGACCGCTGGAAGAGGCCATGGTGAAACCCCAACATGGGACACAGTCACTTGGACCGTGTCCTATGTGGTGAGACGGAGGAACCGCTATTCGCCCTTCAAGGCAACTACGCTGCAGGCAGCTCTTCTGAAGCTTCCGGTTCAGCTGACAGGCCACCAATAGTGAGACCCAACATAAGGGCCCCTTCCAGCGCCGCGAGGACGCCCAAAAGTTGGCTCTTCTCCTCGGGCGTACCGTGATCAGCGTGCTTCATCTTCTGCAACTGGTTCCGAATAGAAACCAACGCAATAGCGATCACGTCGTGGATAAAGTCGGGACCTTGACCATCATCGTTCTCGCTAGCTTCGCGCGGCGCGATGGGGTCACCACCATAAACAAAGCATAGGGCTTCGGCGCGCTTGGTCGGACGTCTTTGCCCTTGCACCTCATGCGTCAAATCTTCCGCACCGGGAAGATTGGCATCCACCCAGGCCAAAACTTGCGCAGGCTTGACACTTTCCCTCATGATGCGATCAAGCAATTCGATAAGAGAGTTGGCAGCCTGCGAAACGCCGTCCTCCGAGAATCGAAGAGCGTCTCGGGCGCCTCGAATTTTCCTCACGAGCGGGGAGTTCCTACGCTCTACGCGCTTGACCGAAGCCTCCGCCACCATGGAACGAAAGTTCGCCACTAGGTGGTCTACGCCTTCTGGGGCGAGCGTTGCAAGGTCAGAATTCTTCGCACTTGTCACCTGCATAGGAAGAGCTGCGAGGACTCTCTCTCCGAGGAAATCGTCGAGAGCCACCAGCATTTCGACGGCGTTCACCGTAAGAATGTTGGCTGGCTGGACACCTTTGAGTTGATTCTGTGAAGAAATTTTGACGGCGTCATTCCACGCCACAACGAAAGGCGTGAGTGCACGCACTCCACGTCGAACGGCCAGCGCGACCACAGCACCGTCTCGCTTCAAGGAGTCAATGAAGCGTTTATGGGTTGCCGAACCCAGAAGGCGCTCAACGAAGCTGCTGTAGCTCTGATTATTGAATCGCTCTACCCAACGTTGCAGCTGCTCACCCTCGCATTCATCAACAAAGGCTTGGAATATTTCCTTCAGCCGCTCTTCCGCAACTTCCGAAAAGCAGTCCTCGACCCGCTCCTGCCACGGCCGCGGGTCGCTGTCGTTGGTCAGCGCCTCGCACAGCGAGACGAAAGCCTCCATCACGAGCACAGCAGATTCGGTGATTCGCAGCGTCTCGAGCAGCCCAGGATCCAACGTCCGTACGAAAGCGGCAAAGCTGGATTGGTAGACGATGACAGGTGCGGGTTCTTGCACTGCGCCTCACCTCGCTCTGACAAGTACGCGTGTTCGCCAGGTACCGACGAACGGAACGATGCGGTACGGAGTTTCGTGCACGAAACTGCCGACGTGCACCGGCAGGAGTCTCCGGTGGGCAGACAGTACGGCACACCAGTGACATCGCTGAGTGGTCGTCAGGAGCGCGTGCAGCAAGTCGACGTCACTGCCACTTTCGCAGGCCTCAGCATTCTGGAGCGAAGCGTCCTGCATGAGGTTCACATGGCCCTGAGTGTCCATGCCCTGCACGAGGACGACCCCGACTTCGTCCTGCTGGACGGCCCCCTCGCCGAGTGCGACCGGGTCAGCGACTCACGCGCGGACTACTCCCGCAAGCACCGCCGGCACGGAGTGAAGGTCCAGGTGGTCACCGATCCGGACGGCCAGCTGCTCTGGCTCTCACCCGCTCTGCCGGGCCGGTCTCACGAAGGGCGAGATCCAGTCCACAGCCTCAGCTCTTCTTAATCTGCTTGTAGAAGAAGAATGCGGGCTGTTCCGCGGTCGGGAGCACCCACGACCGGCCCAGCAGGTCGGGCAGCGGCTGGCCGTCCGGGAGAACGGTGAAGCCATGCCGGGCATAGAACTCGCGGAGCCGCGCGGTTTCAAGATCGCGGGTGGCGTTGCCGAACCAGATTCGTACGCCTCGCTCCTTCAGCCGATCCTCCACTTCACGGACCAGCGCGCTCCCGATACCCCGTCCCCGGAAGGCTGGGGCCACAGCCATGAGGTCAAGTTCGCTGTGCCGGTCCAGGACAGGTGCGTACTCCAGCCGTTGCATCATCGTCATGCCGACAGCCACCTGTGACCGGCAGGTCAGTGCGGCGCCCGCCAGTTGGCCGGTCTCAATGTCGTGGTAACGCAGCACCAGCGGCGCGTACAGGCGATCGTCTTTCACAGCCGGGAGGGCGTTGGGCGCGATGCCCTGGAAGGTCCTGCTGAATAGATCCTGCACTTCGGCCCTTTTGGCGTCGGTGTTGGCCTCTGATATCGCCGCATCGGTGCTCATGCGGCACAACAGTAGGGCGCACTCGGCCACTGTCCCCCTCTCCGGCCGGGCCAGCAACCGAGACGCCCAGGCGCAGCTCTACGGGTGCGCTGCTCCTCCTTCGGCGTCCCCTCGCTGACGGAGCACCAGGGCCAGGGTTCGGTACTCCGTGGTGCGGGAGGAGTGCTATCCGGCCGTTTCCCCGGGGGGTGATCAGCTTGCGACGGATGTCGTCCGCAGGGACGTACCACGCGTATAGGTCCCGGCCATGGCCACCAGGTCGGCGTCCAAGGTCTCCGGTCCCCCGCCGTGCCGTCCGCGCTCCCGAGTGGATGCCCGGCCCTCCAAAGGTCTTGCCCCGGATGTAGTCTCGCTCCGACTTGACCACGCCCGCGAAGAACACGAACAGGGCGGCGCCGTGGCCGCTCGTGTCGTGCACGCCCTGGGGCGACCGGTCAGCAGATCCAGGTGAAAGCCCTGCCAGCGCAACTACTCAGCGGTGTTGACCAACTCGCGGGTTGCCGCGTCCAAGTCGCTTGAACTCGTGCACGACAAGGCGGACGCGCACCTGAGGGGGGTGCGCTCTACGATCGCCGCCAGGTCCAGCGCCCGGAGACGACGGGCGTCTCGGTGGGCCGTCGACCGGATCACCAGCGGCGTGGGCCGCGGCAGGCGCCGGCATCCGGAAGCTGCACGAAGCGCCCATGCCGCCCAGGTCGGCCGGGCTGGGCCGGAGCATCGTCGCGCTGGCGGCGGCACTCAACGACGAGTGCAAGTTGCTCGTGACGAAAGGTGTGCTGCCCGCTGACCTGGTCGCCGGCAACCACCAGGTCGCCAAGGCCGCGCTTCGGCCGTGGGCTCCGGCGTTCACACACGGCGACCTACAGATCGCGCGCGTCTTCTTAGACGGCGACGAGGTCACCGGCGTCGTCGCCGGCTATGGCACCGACATCGACCTCGACATGATTCACGCGTGGTGGTCGTTGCGAAATCTGCTGGCAGTTCGCTGGCTGATCGAGCACAACTTCGACCCCTTCGCGCCAGGCTGTGAGGTTGACGTGCTGAGATCCCGGACGTGAGCCGCACGCTAGGGCGTACATGTGCTGCCGCAAATGCTGCATCGCCGCACACCCTAGCGCAGCCCTTCTCGCGAGCCTGGCGGGGCTACGGGGCATGCCAAGCGTCCCTCTCTGGAACAGCGTGCCCATAGCGTGCCCATGAGGGCGAAAAACAGCGGTCAACAGCGGCGCGTTCAGGCCCATCCGACCACTCCATGGATCAGGCAGCTGCGCTGATCAGAGCCCTAGAGCTTACCCAAGCGCCGTCGCTTCCCAAGCTGAGAGCGCGAGTTCGATTCTCGTCACCCGCTCCACGACACACGACAAGGGCCCAGGTCATAGACCCGGGCCTTCTTGCTGTCCGATCCCGTCTCATCGCCTCGTGCCGAATCCGCGCCGATGCCCGGCCATCCGGCTTCCGCGCCACGGAACGGCGAGCCTTCCGAACGCTCCGGTCCAGCATGCCCGCCGCCTCCCGCGCGCGTCTGCGTCACGGTGCTGGTCCTTCCCGGAATCCGCTTACGTCGTAGGCGGGTTGGGGGCTGGGGAGTGGGGTGTGGGGAACAGTGGTGTCGATTCCCTGCCTGGCAGCAAACGCGAAGGGAGAACAAAAGCCCCGTAACACCCCCAGCTGTCACGGCGGCCCAGGGGAATCGTCCTCGCCGTGTAACAGCGGGAGCCTCCGTCCCCGCTTCGCCGTCCTGCCCAGTGCACACCCTCGGACAGGAGGCGGGACGGACATGGCGAAGCGCAGCAGGCGGGCCGGGCACGGGCGGATCCTCATCGGCGGGACCGTGGTGGCGGCGCTCACGGCAGCCGCCAGCCTGTGGACCGCGCAGGCCGACCCCGGCGGCGCCGAGAAGCGTCCCCCGGCCGCGACCCCGAAGAGCCCGGCCGCCGTGTCGCCCGAGATCGCGCATGCCTCCGACAAGGGCCCCAAGGGCGTCAACATCACCATTGACGACGGGCCCGACCCCCGGTGGACGCCCGAGGTCCTCCAGGTGCTCGCCGACAACGGCGTCAAGGCCGTCTTCTGCATGGTGGGCCCGCAGGCCGAGGCCCACCCCGACCTGGTCAAGGCCGTGGTGGCCGCCGGGCACCGGCTGTGCGACCACAGCGTGCTGCACGACACCGCGATGGACGGCAAGCCCGAGTCCTACCAGTCCGAGCAGATACTCCAGGCCGAGAAGTCCATCACCCGCGCCTCGGGCGGCGTCCGCCCCCTCTATTACCGCGCTCCGGGCGGCGCCTTCACCCCCTACAGCCGCAAGCTCGCGGCCTCCCGCGGGATGCGTCCGCTCGGTTGGAACGTCGACACCAAGGACTTCGAGAAGCCGGGCGCCGAGGCCATCGTCAGCACCGTCAAGGAAGAGGTGACCAACGGTCCCACCCTCCTCTTCCACGATGCGGGCGGCGACCGCTCCCAGACCGTCGCCGCCCTCCGCGAGGCCCTTCCGTGGCTCAAGCAGCAGGGGTACACCTTCGGGTTCCCGGTGCGGTGACGCCGGGCCGGGCCGCCAGCTCGCAGACGGCCTTCCCCTCCCCTGCACCCGCCCCCGCACCTACACCCGCAACCGCACCCGCTTCCCGTAGAAACGCACATACCAGCCGCGTCCGTCACGGGACCGGCTCATGCGATGAGCCAGGGGACTTTCGCCTGGCATCTGCGGCAGTATTATCTGCGGGATGCACACCTACCGACTCGGGGAGGCCGCCGCTTTGCTCGGCGTCAGTACGGACCCGTGAGGCGCCTGATCGGGGGCGGGCGCCTCACGCCGAGCGGAAACGCGCAGGGCCGCCGGATCCTCTCCGGGCCGGAACTCGCGGCCCGCGCACGCCGGTTGCACCGTACGGAGGGGGGCCACCGCCTCCTCGACCCGCGACCGCCACACCGGCACCGGCACCGGCACCGGCACCGGCACCGGCACCGATACGACCCTCGGGGAGGTGTCCGCGCAGGTGGGGATCCAGGCCGGACCGTATCGAGGGGTGCCCCTGGTCAGCGCGGGTCGGCTGAGGAACTGGAACCGGCGCCAGGGGTTCCGGCGGTTGCCGTGCGCAAGTCGACCGGCGTGCTCGTCGAAGGCTCGAAGGCTCGAAAGACCGTGGCCACGTGGTCGAGTGGCCGAACGACCGTAGCCGAGTGGTCGAGAGACCGCAGAGAAGACACCGCACACAAGGCAACGCGCACAAGGCATCACGCATAAGGCATCACGCACAAGACACCGCAGACAAAAGACCGCAGACAGGTTTCCGCGAGGGTTCGCGGGAACAGAGGGAGTAGCCCCGTGATGACCCGTTCCGTGCTCCGGACCCTGCAGGTGACCGGGGCGGCGACCGCCGCGCTGCTGGTCCTGAGCGCCTGCTCCTCCTCCGACGACTCCTCCTCGGACTCCTCGTCGGCCGGATCCGACTCCTCCTCGGACAAGCTGTCCGGCACGGTGACCGTCTTCGCCGCCGCCTCGCTGAAGGAGAGCTTCGAGAAGCTGGGCAAGCAGTTCGAGCGGGAGCACCCGGGTACGAAGGTGACCTTCAGCTTCGGTGGCAGCGACTCGCTGGCCGCGGGCATCACCGGCGGGGCCCCGGCCGACGTGTTCGCCGCCGCCAGCCCCAAGACGATGAAGATCGTCACCGACGCGGGGGACGCCGCCTCCGGCACGCCCGCCACCTTCGTCCGCAACCAGCTGGAGATCGCCACCCTGCCGGGCAACCCCGACAAGATCGACTCCTTGAAGGATCTGACGGGCTCCGGTCTGAAGGTCGTCCTGTGCGACAAGGAGGTGCCGTGCGGCGCGGCCGCGCAGAAGGCCCTGGACGCCAGCAAGTTGAAGCTCACGCCGGTCTCGTACGAGCAGGACGTGAAGGCCGCGCTGACCAAGGTCGAGCTGAAGGAGGCCGACGCCGCCGTCGTCTACAAGACGGATGTGAAGGCCGCGGGCGACAAGGTGGAGGGCGTCGACTTCCCCGAGTCGGCCGATGCCATCAACGACTACCCGATCACCCTGCTCAAGGACGCGCGGAACACCGCGTCCGCCAAGGCGTTCATCGCGCTGGTGCGGTCCGCCGAGGGGCAGAAGGTGCTGACCGGGGCCGGGTTCCTCAAGCCGTGAGTTCCCCGCGAGGCGAGTCCGCCGCCGGGGCCGGCCCCGTGAAGGGCGGGCCACGGCGCGGCCGCGTCCGGGGTCGTGGGCGCACCGGTGCCCGCCGGGGGGTGCCGCTGCCCCTGCTCCTGCCCGCCCTGGTGGGGCTGGTGTTCCTGATCCTGCCGCTGCTCGCCCTGCTGATCCGCGCCCCCTGGCG
Organism: Streptomyces sp. SCSIO ZS0520; assembly: GCF_025643355.1. Lineage (NCBI taxonomy): Bacteria > Bacillati > Actinomycetota > Actinomycetes > Kitasatosporales > Streptomycetaceae > Streptomyces > Streptomyces sp. SCSIO ZS0520. The sequence continues at coordinate 3,680,297 of NZ_CP092644.1, forward strand.
CAGCCTGCCGGACCAGCTGACCAGCCACGAGGTGTGGCAGGCCCTGCAGTTGTCCCTGCTGTGCGCGACGGCGGCCACCGCGGTGAGTCTGGTGGTCGGCGTGCCCCTGGCCTGGCTGCTGGCCCGGGTCGAATTCCGGGGACGCGGCCTGGTACGGGCGCTGGTCACCCTGCCGCTCGTCCTGCCCCCGGTGGTCGGGGGTGTGGCGCTGCTGATGGCGCTCGGCCGCAACGGCGTCGTCGGGAAGTGGCTGGACGACTGGTTCGGGGTGACGCTGCCGTTCACCACAACGGGGGTGATCGTGGCCGAGGCGTTCGTGGCCATGCCGTTCCTCGTCATCAGCGTCGAGGGCACCCTGCGGGCCGCGGACCCGCGCTACGAGGAGGCCGCCGCCACCCTCGGCGCCTCCCGCTTCACCGCCTTCCGCCGGGTCACCCTGCCGCTGATCGCCCCCGGTGTCGCCGCGGGCGCCGTGCTCGCGTGGGCACGGGCACTCGGCGAGTTCGGCGCGACGATCACCTTCGCGGGCAACTTCCCCGGCCGTACGCAGACGATGCCGCTCGCGGTGTACCTCGCCCTGCAGAGCGACCCGGCCGCCGCGATCTCGCTCAGCCTGGTGCTGCTCGCGGTGTCCGTCGCGGTCCTGGCGGGTCTGCGCGATCGCTGGATGACCACCTCATGACCGACGACGACCCGATCATGACCGATGACGACCTGCTCATGACCGGTGACGATCCCCTGATGAGCGACAAGGACCGCCTCATGGGCGACAAGGAACGCCGCGTGAGCGACAAGGACCGCCGCATGGGCGGCAGGGAGAAGAAGGCGTCCGGCCCCACGGGCACACCCGACCCGGCACCAGAGGCGCCGGAGGGGTCGGAGGGACCGGAGGCGCCGGAGGGACCGGAGGCGCCGGAGGGACCAGAGGCACCGGAAGGCCTGGACGCCCACCTCGTGGTCGAGCGCGGTGCCTTCCGGCTGGACGTGTCGCTGGCCGCCGCACCCGGCGATGTCCTCGCCCTGCTCGGCCCCAACGGCGCCGGCAAGACCACCGCCCTGCGCGCGATGGCCGGGCTCGTCCCCCTGACCGGCGGCCATCTGCGCCTGGACGGCGCGGAGTTGGACCGTACGCCGACGGAGTCCCGACCGGTCGGGGTGGTCTTCCAGGACTATCTGCTCTTCCCGCACCTCTCCGCCCTGGACAACGTGGCCTTCGGACCCCGCTGCCTCGGCGCGAGCAGGACCCAGGCCCGCGCCGAGGCCGCCGCATGGCTGGCGCGCATGGGGCTGTCCGAGCACGGGTCCGCCAAGCCCCGCCGCCTCTCCGGCGGCCAGGCCCAGCGTGTGGCGCTCGCCCGGGCCCTGGCCACCCGCCCCCGCCTGCTGCTCCTCGACGAACCGCTCGCCGCCCTGGACGCCCGTACCCGCCTCGATGTCCGCGCCCGGCTCCGGCGCCATCTGGCCGAGTTCGAGGCGGTCGCCGTCCTCGTCACGCACGACCCGCTCGACGCCATGGTCCTCGCCGACCACCTCGTCGTCGTCGAGGACGGACAGGTCGTCCAGCGAGGCACCCCCGCCGACATCGCCCGCCACCCGCGCACCGACTACATCGCCCACCTGGTCGGCCTCAACCTCTACCGGGGAGAGGCCGAGGGGCACACCGTCCGCCTCGACGGCGGACCGGAGGTCACGACGACGGAGGACCTCCTCGGCCCGGTCTTCGTCGCCTTCCCGCCGAGCGCGGTCACCCTCCACCAGGAGCGCCCCGGCGGCTCCAGCGCCCGCAACCTGTGGCGCTGCGAGGTGGCGGGCCTGGAGACCCACGGCGACCAGATCCGGGTCGCCCTCACCGGCGGACTCCCGCTGGCCGCCGACCTCACCACGATCGCCGCGGCCGAACTCGACCTGCGCCCCGGGGCCGTGGTCTGGGCGGCGGTCAAGGCAGCCCAGACGCACGCGTATCCCGCCTGAGGACGGGATCGGAGCGGGAGCGGCCGAAGGGCTCCAGGCCTGCGCCCGGAGCCGTCGGATAGGCCGCTCGGGTGATAGTTCCGGGAGGCGGTGTCGAGGACGGTGAAGAAACGTTGGCCCGATGTGGAGCCACGTGAACTTTGGGAACGCAACCTGCTGCTGGCCGAGGCGTTCTGCGGAACCGACGACCGGGTGCGCCAGGCGCAGGCGGTGATGGACGAGGCGCTGGCCAGCCGGACGAGGACGCTGGCCGCCTTCGCCGTGACCGTCGGCAGCGACGCCGCCGTGGCGAGTCTGATGGGCCTGAACGAGCGCGAGGTGCGGGTGGCACGTCGCACGGTCGGCAGGGAGGACGCCCGGGTCGTCGCCGACGCCCTGCTCAAGCAGCTCGCGGCAGTGACTCCCCCGCCGGCCGAGGTGCCCCCGCCGCCGGCCGACGCGCCCCCGCAGCCGCTCGCACCGGACCCGGATCCCGCGGGGGAGGCACCGGCGGAGGCCGCGCGAGCCCATGTGCCCCATCCGCGGGCGGAGGCCGAACCGTACGCCCACCCGGTCGCGAGGGAGGCCGCGGCCCCGGCCGCGACGACATGGACGGAGGGGATGGATTCCGTACTGCTGTGGAGCTGGCAGTCCGGACTCGACCTTCAGATCGTCGCGGAGGAACTCGGCCTGGACGCGAAGGAGTTGCTGCTGCGCGCCCAGAAGCTTGCCGCGGAGGGCCAACTGACGCCCAGGACACCGGCGTACATGGACGTCCGGGCGGGCCGCCACCGCCGCCACGACCCCGTGCAGTACACCTTCGTACCCGACAGCCCGGAGACCCTGTACAGCTCGCCGCACTCCTACGGCTGAGCGGCCCGGTCCGCGCTCTCCGGGCCTCTGCGGGTCTCACCGGGTGTCTCCGGGTGTCACCGGGTGTCACCGGCCCGGTCCGCCTGTGCCCCGGATCAGGACCGGCCCGGTCCGCCAGGGTCCCGGATCAGGTCCCTGAGGGCGGTGTTCAGCTCCAGGACGTTGACCTGGGGTTCGCCCAGGAAGCCGAGGAGCCGGCCGGTGGTGTGCTCGGCGACGAGGTCCTCGACCTCCTCGACGTCGAGGCCGTTCCGCTCGGCGACGCGGTGGACCTGCAGTGCGGCGTACGCGGGTGAGATGCCCGGGTCGAGGCCGGAGCCGGACGAGGTGACGGCGTCGGGCGGCACGTCCGCGGGCTTCACCCGGTGGGTGGCGGTGGAGTTGTCCTCGACCACGGCCGCCTTGGCGTCCTGGACCCACCGGATCAGCTCCGCGTTGTCGCCGGAGCGGTTGGTGGCGCCGGAGAGGATCAGGGAGTGCTCGGTGTTGACGCTGTTGGTGCCGAGGCCGTTGGAGGGGCGCGGCTGGAACCACCTCAGGTCCGGGTCGGGCGTCTCCTGGCCCTTCTTCAGCGGGAGGTCGTACCGCTGGCCGATGAGGGAGGAGCCGACGACCTGCCCGCTCCTGTCCCTGATCTCGGAGCCGTCGGCCTTGTCGTCGAAGAGGGCCTGGGCGATGCCGGTCACCGCGAGCGGGTAGACCACCCCGCAGACGAGGGTGAGGACGAGCAAGGCGCGCAGCCCGGCTCCGATCAGGCGTGCGGTGCTGCCGACGGGGAGGTGCGTCATGGCGGATCAGCCGATTCCGGGGAGGAGGGTGAGGAGCAGGTCGATGAGCTTGATGCCGGCGAACGGGGCGAGCAGGCCGCCGACTCCGTAGAGGCCGAGGTTGCGGCGCAGCATCCGGTCGGCACCGGCGGGCCGGTAGCGCACGCCCCGGAGGGCCAGCGGCACCAGGGCGACGATGATCAGCGCGTTGAAGATCACCGCCGAGAGGATGGCGGACTCCGGCGAGGCGAGGCCCATGATGTTGAGCCTGTCCAGCGACGGGTACGCCACCGCGAACATGGCGGGGATGATCGCGAAGTACTTGGCGACGTCGTTGGCGATCGAGAAGGTGGTCAACGCCCCTCGGGTGATGAGGAGTTGCTTGCCGATCTCGACGATCTCGATGAGCTTGGTGGGGTTGGAGTCGAGGTCGACCATGTTCCCGGCCTCCTTGGCGGCGGAGGTGCCGGTGTTCATCGCGACGCCGACATCGGCCTGGGCGAGGGCGGGTGCGTCGTTGGTGCCGTCACCGGTCATCGCGACGAGCTTGCCCCCGGCCTGCTCCCGCTTGATGAGGGCCATCTTGTCCTCGGGGGTCGCCTCGGCGAGGAAGTCGTCGACCCCGGCCTCCTCGGCGATGGCCTTCGCGGTCAGCGGGTTGTCACCGGTGATCATGACCGTACGGATGCCCATGCGGCGCAGCTCGTCGAACCGCTCCCGCATCCCCTCCTTCACCACGTCCTTGAGGTGGATCACCCCGAGGACCCGCGCGCCCGCGGCGTCCTCCACGGCCACCAGCAGCGGCGTGCCGCCGGCCCCGGAGATCCGCTCGGTGAGCGCCCGGGCGTCCGCGGCGACGCTTCCGCCCCGCTCCTCCACCCACGCCAGTACGGAACCGGCCGCGCCCTTGCGGATGCCGCGTCCGTCCAGGTCGACGCCCGACATCCGGGTCTGCGCGGTGAAGGCCACCCACGCGGCGCCGTCCAGCTCGCCCCGGTCCCGTTCCCGCAGCCCGTACTTCTCCTTGGCCAGGACCACGACGGACCGGCCCTCGGGGGTCTCGTCGGCGAGCGAGGACAGCTGCGCGGCGTCCGCGAGCATCTCCTCCGGTACGCCCTCGACCGGCAGGAACGCGGCGGCCTGGCGGTTGCCCAGGGTGATGGTGCCGGTCTTGTCGAGCAGCAGCGTCGACACATCCCCGGCCGCCTCCACCGCGCGGCCGGACATGGCCAGGACATTGCGCTGGACGAGGCGGTCCATGCCGGCGATGCCGATCGCGGAGAGCAGCGCCCCGATGGTGGTCGGGATCAGGCAGACCAGGAGCGCGGTCAGCACGATCAGGGAGGTCTGGTCGTCGGCGCCCGCGTAGACCGCGAAGGGCTTCAGGGTGACCACGGCCAGCAGGAAGACGATCGTCAGGGAGGCGAGCAGGATGTTCAGGGCGATCTCGTTGGGGGTCTTCTGCCGGGCGGCGCCCTCCACCAGGCTGATCATGCGGTCGATGAAGGTCTCGCCGGGCTTCGTCGTGATCTTGACGACGACGCGGTCGGAGAGCACCTTCGTCCCGCCGGTCACCGCGCTGCGGTCGCCGCCCGACTCCCGGATGACCGGGGCCGATTCGCCGGTGATCGCGGATTCGTCGACCGAGGCGACGCCGTCGACCACATCGCCGTCGCCGGGGATGATGTCCCCGGCCTCGCAGACCACCAGGTCCCCGATGCGCAGCTCCGTCCCGGCGACCCGCTCCTCCTTCGTACCGGTGATCCGGCGGGCGACGGCGCCGGTCCTGGCCTTGCGCAGGGTGTCGGCCTGGGCCTTGCCGCGGCCCTCGGCGACCGCCTCGGCGAGGTTGGCGAAGACGGTGGTCAGCCAGAGCCAGCCGGTGATCGCCCAGCCGAACCAGTCGGTGGGATCGGCGAGCGCCAGCACGGTGGTGACCACCGAGCCGACCAGGACGACGCACATCACCGGCGACTTGATCATCACGCGCGGGTCGAGCTTGCGCAGTGCGTCCGGGAAGGACGCCAGCAGCTGCTTCGGGTCGAAGAGTCCGCTGCCGACAGGGGTGGCTGCCCCTCGGCCACCGGTGGGCGGCATGTCGTCGTGAGGGGCGCGGGTGGGAGTGGCGGTGCTCATGAGGCGAGCCCTTCGGCAAGCGGGCCCAGCGCCAGGGCCGGGAAGTAGGTGAGTCCGGTGATGAGGAGGATGGTGCCGACGAGCAGCCCCGCGTAGAGCGGCTTGTCGGTGCGCAGCGTGCCCGCGGTCGTGGGCACCGGCTTCTGCTCGGCGAGCGAGCCCGCGAGGGCCAGGACGAAGACGATCGGCAGGAAGCGGCCGAGCAGCATCGCGATGCCGAGGGTGGTGTTGAACCACTGCGTGTCGGCGTCGAGCCCGGCGAAGGCGGAGCCGTTGTTGTTGGCGCCGGAGGTGTAGGCGTACAGGATCTCGGAGAAGCCGTGTGCCCCGGAGTTGGTCATCGAGTTGCCGGGGGTGGGCAGCGCCAGGGCCGCGGCGGTGAAGCCGAGCACCAGGGCCGGGGTGACGAGGAGGTAGCAGGCGGCGAGCTTGATCTGGCGGGTGCCGATCTTCTTCCCCAGGTACTCCGGGGTGCGGCCGACCATGAGCCCGGCGAGGAACACTGCGATGACCGCCATGATCAGCATGCCGTAGAGGCCGGAGCCGACACCGCCGGGCGCGATCTCGCCGAGCTGCATGCCCAGCATCGTGATGCCGCCGCCGAAGCCCGTGTACGAGGAGTGGAAGGAGTTCACCGCGCCGGTCGAGGTCAGCGTCGTGGCCACGGCGAAGAGCGAGGAGCCGGCGATCCCGAACCGGGTCTCCTTGCCCTCCATCGCCCCGCCCGCGATCTCGAACGCCGGTCCCCGGTGGGCGAATTCGGTCCACATCATCAGCGCCGTGAAGCCGAGCCAGATGACGGCCGTCGTGCCGAGGATCGCGTACCCCTGCCGCAGCGAGCCGACCATCCGGCCGAAGGTCCGGGTGAGCGCGAACGGGATCACCAGGATGAGGAAGATCTGGAAGAGGTTGGAGAGCGGGCTGGGGTTCTCGAAGGGGTGGGCGGAGTTGGCGTTGAAGTAGCCGCCGCCGTTGGTGCCCAGCTCCTTGATGGCCTCCTGCGAGGCGACCGCGCCGCCGTTCCACTCCTGGGTGCCGCCGGTGAACTGGCCGACCTCGTGGATCCCGGCGAAGTTCTGGAGGGCGCCGCAGGCGACCAGCACGAGCGCGCCGACCACCGAGAGCGGGATCAGGATGCGCACCGTGCCGCGCACCAAGTCGGCCCAGAAATTGCCGAGTTCACCGGTACGCGACCGGGCGAAGCCGCGCACCAGCGCCACGGCCACGGCCATGCCGACCGCCGCGGAGAGGAAGTTCTGCACCGCGAGCCCGCCGGTCTGCACGACGTGGCCCATGGCCTGTTCGCCGTAGTACGACTGCCAGTTGGTGTTGGCGACGAAGGACGCGGCGGTGTTGAAGGCCTGGTCGGGATCGATCGAGGAGAAGCCGAGCGATCCGGGCAGCGAGCCCTGGAGGCGCTGCAGCAGGTACAGGAAGAGGACGCTCACCGCCGAGAAGGCGAGCAAGCCGCGCAGATAGGCGGGCCACCGCATCTCGGCGGCCGGATGGGCGCCGATGGCCCGGTATATCCACTTCTCCGGCCGGTAGTGCTTCTCGGAGGAGTAGACCGTGGCCATGTAGTCGCCGAGCGGACGGTAGGCGAGCGCGAGCGCGGCGACCAGGGCGAGCAGCTGGAGCACACCAGCGATCTGGGGACTCATGGCGGCACTCAGAACCTCTCCGGGAAGAGGAGGGCCAGAACGAGATATCCCAGCAGGGCGACGGCCACCACGAGACCGACGATGTTCTCGGCATTCACAGCTTGGTCACCCCCCGGGCGATGAGAGCCACCAGCGCGAATACCGCGACCGTGGTGACGACGAAGGCCAGGTCGGCCATCGTTGACTCCTGATTGACGTGAGGAAGGGAATCGGCCTTCTGGCCGATAAGAGCAAACCTCGGTTTCCGCCCGCTGATAGCCGCCTTGACGGGCCCCATACGAACAGCGGTGAACCCTTGACGCCGATCTGACGCGACCCCCCGCGACGCGCCACCAAGCGTTGCCTCGGCTCCACGGAAAGAAACGGGTTCCGGCCGGAGCCCCGGGAAACGGGCCGCCCGCTCGCCCGGTGCGTACACGGTCTGACCGGCACTCTTGCCGGTACGGGCCCTCCCTGACGCCTTCTTGACGGCACTCCGGCGGAATGCACGTCCAGCCGTCAGAAGAGCGCCAATTCCTCGTCCTGGGAGGGGAGTTCAGGGGCTTAAGGTGTTACATTCCCTGCGGCCATCGGTGGCCTCCTCGGGGAAATGCAGCTCGGGCGAGGAAGCTTGAGGGAAAAGAGCACCGGCCGCCCTGTCAAAGCTCGGACCGGTGCATCTTCCGAAACCGTAAACAACTCGCCGTCTGCGTAAGGGATTTCCCCCCATGCCCCCGCGGGCCGGCATCCCGCCTGGTAGGCACCGGCCACCGGCACCGCGAGCAGTTCACCGGGGCGGGCGCGGAGGATCAGGGGCAGCAGGCGCAGCCCGGGTGGCAGCCGCAGGCCTCCGGCTCGGCGGGGGCGGAGGCGGTCGCCGCGGAGGGGTGGGCCGCGGGGGCGCAGCAGCCCTTGCCCTGCCAGGCGTCGACGCCCTCCCTGACCGCGACGGCGGCGATGACGAGGGCGGCGGCGGGATCGGCCCAGGACCAGCCGAGCGCCGCGTTGAGCACCAGACCGGCCAGCAGGACGGCGGAGAGGTAGGTGCACAGAAGGGTCTGCCGGGAGTCGGCGACGGCGGAGGCGGAGCCGAGCGCGCGCCCGGCCCGGCGCTGGGCGGCGGACAGGAACGGCATGACCGCCAGCGACAGGGCGGCGAGGACGATGCCGGGGGTGGACCGTTCGGCCTCGCCGCTGCCGGCCAGGGTGCGCAGGGCCTCGGCCCCGGCGTACGCGGCGAGGGCGAAGAAGGAGACCGCGATGATCCGCAGGGCCGTCTTCTCCCGGGCGTCCCGCACGGCAGGGTCGCGGGCGGAGAACTGCCAGGCGACCGCCGCCGCGGAGGACACCTCGATCACGGAGTCCAGCCCGAAGCCGACCAGCGCCGTGGAGGAGGCGGTGGTGCCCGCGGTGATCGCGACGACGGCCTCGACGACGTTGTAGGTGAGGGTCGCGGCGACCAGGAGGCGGATGCGGCGGGCGAGCGCGTCACGGCGGGCCGGGGAGGCGCCGAGGGAGGTCGCGCTCATCTCAGCAGCAGTCCTTCGTGGCGGCGTCCGGGCAGGTCCGGTCGGATGCGACGGCGACCACGGCGGCGAGGAGGTGGTCCAGGGCGTGGCCGAGGCGTTCGTCGGCGAGTTCGTAGCGGGTGCGGCGTCCGTCGGGCGTGGTGACGACGAGGCCGCAGTCGCGCAGGCAGGCCAGGTGGTTGGAGAGCCTGGTGCGGGAGATGCCGAGGGCGTCGGCCAGCTCGGCGGGGTAGGCCGGTGCCTGCCGCAGGGCGAGCAGGATGCGGCAGCGGATCGGGTCGGCGAGCGCGCGGCCGAAACGGGTCAGTACGTCGATGTCCGGGGCGACGGTCAGCATGGATTCGACAGTACACAAGAACCTGAATTCAGGAAACGATGAACCATAAACCATGGACCATGAACGGAAGCGGGCCCGGGTCCCTGGCCACCGGCGCTCGGCGGACCCCGCGGCGAGCCGTTCGCCGCGACCTCGACCGAGCGGGGCGAGCTGCCCGCCGTCGCCGCACCCGCCGCCCGCACACCGAGGACCAGGAAGCGCCTCCGCTCTCCGCCGATTCCGTACGCACCGTGGTCATCGGCGGAGCCCACCGGGTGCGATGATCGGCGTGTTCCGGGTGAGGAGGAACCGCGATGCAGGTTCCGGTGTCAGGTGTGGAGCGTTCCTCCGACGCCGGGGCGTGGGCGGTGCTCGCCCTGTTCGGGGAGATCGACCTGTCCGTGGTTCCGCAGGTACGCGAGGCCGTCGACGAACTGGTCTCCGGGGACCGGGTGAAGCTGGTGTGGGACCTGGCCGGGGTGAGCTTCATGGACTCGGCGGGGCTGGGTGTCCTGGTCTACACGATGCGGTCGGTGGAGGCCTCGGGGGGCAGTGTCCGCCTGGCGGGGGCGGACGCGCAGGTGCGGCGCATGCTGGAGCTGACCGGGCTGGACACGGTGATCGAGGGCTACCCCGATGTCGCGTCCGCGGCCGGACGGCCCACCGGATGAGAGCGGACGGATCGCGCCCGCTTCCGGCCCCGGAGCCGGATCCGGTCCGATGCGGCGGGTGGAGAAGATCTTGGGTGAGGGCACCGCTGCCGTTCCGCCGACCGGTGAGGCCCTGATGTCCGCCCTGTTCGACGCGGCCGGGGCGGGCGTGTACGCGGTGGACGCCCAGGGCCGGGTGATCGCCTGCAACCCGTGGGCGGAGCAGCTGCTGGGCTACGCGCCGGGCACCCTGATCGGTGTCGACGCCCACCACACGCTCAACCCCCGGCCCGCGAACGGCGCCGGGCTCCGGGAGCAGCGGCCGATCCTCACCGATGTCACCCAGGGCAAGCGGATCAGCGGCGACCGCGCCGTCCTCCTGCGCGCGGACGGCACCGCGCTGCCGGTGTGGTGGTCGGCCGTCCCGCTCCCGCCCGAGGCCGGGCACGGTGTGGGCGCCGTCGTCGTCTTCCACGACGTGTCCGCGCAGCGCGAGCGCGCCGAGCAGCGGGCGGACCGCTACGCGCACAGCGAGACCCTGCGCGAACAGGCCGAGTACGACCTCGCGGAGATCACCTGGCTCGGCGAGATCACCCTCGCGATGGTCAGCACCCTGGACGCCCGGCAGGCGCTGGACCGCCTGGTGCGCCAGCTGGTGCCCCGCCTCGCGGACACCGTCCTCATCGACCTCGCCGAGGGCGGCGCCCTGCACCGGGCAGCCTGGGCGCACCACCAGCCCGGCACTCTGGCGCCCTCCCCCTGGGAGTCGGACGTACCGGAGAACCCCGCGCACCGCGAGGCGCTGGTACGGATCCGGCGGGGAGCCGGGATGCAGCACCTGCCCAAGCCCGACACCGCGTCCGCGGATCTGCTGGGCCTCGTCGAGGCCGAGGACGTCCTGGTGGTGCCCCTGCGGCTGCGCGCCAGGACGCTGGGCGCGCTCACCCTGGCCCGCAGCGCGGGCAGTCCGCCCTTCCACGAGGGCGACCGGGTCCTGGCGGAGGAGGTCGCCCGCCGGACCGCGCTCGGACTGGAGAACACCCATCTGCACGCCGCCCAGGCGGACATCGCCGCCACCCTCCAGCGCGCCCTGCTCACCGACCTGCCGCAGGTGACCGGCCTGGAACTGGCCGCCCACTACCAGCCCGCGCAGCGCGCCGCCGAGGTCGGCGGCGACTGGTACGACGCCTTCACCCTGCCGGGCGGCGACCTCGCCCTCGTCATCGGCGATGTCACCGGCCACGACATCCAGGCCGCCTCCCGCATGAGCGAACTGCGCAACATGCTCCGCGCGCTGGCCGTCGACCGCCCGGAGGAGGACCCCGGCAGGATCCTGCGCCGCCTGGACTCCACCCAGGCCCACCTGAGACTGGCGGACTCCGCCACCGTCGTCCTCGCCCGGCTGCACCCCCAGTCCGACGGAACATGGGAACTGTCCTGGTCGGTCGCCGGCCACCCGCCGCCCCTGCTGCTGGCCACCGGCGGCACCAGCACCTACCTGACCGGCCCGCACGCCATGCTGCTCGGCGTGCGGCCCACGATGGCCCGCCCCACCGCCCGCATCCCGCTGCCCGCCGGGGCCACCCTCGTCCTCTACACCGACGGCCTCGTCGAATCCCGCACCCAGGGCATCGACACCGGCATGACCCGCCTGCGCCAGCACCTCGACGCCCACCGGCACCTGCCCCTGCTGCGGCTGTGCACCCGGCTGGCCGCCGAACTCGGCGACACCCGCGACGACATCACCCTCATCGCCGTCCGTACGCCCCGGCCCTGAGCCCCGGTTCCCGCGAGACCAGGGTTGGTTTCCCGCGCACGGACCCGCGCCGCCGCGGCACCATCGCCTCAGCGGGCACGTCGTCACGGGGCACCTCGCCGACGCCGCCCGGCCGGGAAACAGCCTCGCCGCGACTACCCTCCCTCGCACCCCGCTTCTTCATCCGACCCGATCGAGAGGAACACCCCATGACCCGCGTACTGTTCGTCATCTCCGCCGCCACGGGCTGGACCCTGGCCGACGGCAGCGTCCACCCCACCGGCTACTGGGCCGAGGAGGTCGCCGAGCCCCACCGCGTCTTCCGCGAGGCCGGCTGGGACCTCACCGTCGCCACTCCCGGCGGGGTCGCGCCCACCCTCGACGAGCTGAGCCTCGGCCTGGCCGGTGGACTTCCGGGCACCCGCAAGAGGATCCGCGCCTACCTGGACTCGATCGCCGACGAGCTCGACCATCCCCTCAGCCTCGACAGCGTGGACGAGTCCCCGTTCGACCTCGTCTTCTATCCCGGGGGGCACGGCCCCATGGAGGACCTCGCGGTCGACGCCGTCTCGGGCGAGCTGCTCACCCGCCGACTGGCCTCGGACCGGCCCCTCGCCCTGCTGTGCCACGCCCCCGCGGCCATCCTCGCCGCGCGCAACCCCGACGGGTCGAACCCGTTCGCCGGGCGGCGGATGACCGGCCTGTCCAATATCGAGGAACGCCTCAACACCTTCTCCCGCAAGGCCAAGTGGTTCCTGGAGGACCGCATGGTCGAGGTCGGCGTCGCGTACGACAAGGCCCGGCTGCCGCTGCGCCCGCACGTCGTCGTGGACGGGAACCTGTACACGGGGCAGAACCCCCAGTCCGCGACCGCCCTCGCCACCGCCCTGGTCAAGGCGCTCTCGGCACCGTGACCGTGCCCCTCCCGTACGGAGGCCGTCGCCGCCGGGACGCGCGGCCCCGGGGCGCGCGTCAGCCGAGGATGCCGGTGATGCCCTCCCGGAGGGAGGTGACGGGGAACTCGGGAAAGCGCTCCGTGAACTTCGCGGTCTCGAAGAGGTTGTCGCCGCGGTAGCGCGGCAGCAGTTCCCGTACCTCTCCGAGCGGCCCGATGAAGCGTCCGCCGATGGTGAAGGCGGCCAGCGGCAGCACGGTGTACCCGATCCGGCGGCCGGTGACCTCCTCGGCCACCTCGATGATCTCGGCGTAGGTGCGGCGGTGGGGGTCGACGGGCAGGTGCCAGGTCTGGCCGTAGGCGTCCGGGGTGTTGCCGATCAGGGCGGTGGCCCGGCTGGCGTCCGGCGTCCAGATGAGGGACCGGACGGTCTTCGCGCTGACGGGGACTAGGGGCCGCTTGCCCGCCTTGATCCGGTCGAAGACGAGCGAGTTGGTCAGGCTCTTGGTCTTTCCCGGACCGTAGAACTCCGGGGCCCGGCAGACGACGGCGTCGAGCGACCCGGCGCTCATCGCGTCGAGCAGCATCGTCGCGATCTGCGCCCGCACCCGGCCCTTGCGGCCGTTCGGCTCGAAGCCGGTCGACTCGGTCTGCGGGGTGGTCGTCCCCGGATACATGTACGTGTTGTCGAAGAACACCAGCTTGGTGCCGTGCTCGGCGCAGGCGTCGATGACATTGCGCATCATGACGGGGAACTGCCGCTCCCACAGCTGCGAGTCCATGGGCAGGCCCGCGGTGAGATAGGCGATCTCGCTGCCCTCGACGGCCCGGGCCGTGGCCTCGGGGTCGGTCAGGTCGGCCTTGACGAGCTGGTCGGTCTCGTGGATCTTCGCGGGGTCGCGGCCGACCAGCCGGATGTCGTGCGTGAAATGGCGGTACAGCTCGCGGGTGAGCTCTTCGCCGATCGGGCCGTTGGCGCCCAGGACGGTCTGCATGGGATTCCCTGACTCCTTCGTGTCTGCGTGATGCCCGGAAGGCTTGGTGCCCGGAAGGCGCTCGAGGGTCTTCAGGCCCGCGGAAGCGAGGCGGGCGCAGCGTGCGGGCCCCCGATTCCTGCCGCTGTACAGCAACCGTACACCAGAATGTTTGCACCGCTTACATCTGCGGGGACGGCCCCTCGGCTCACGGCACCGGCTGCCGCCGCACCTCAGCATTGCCGCAGCTCACCCTGCCCGCGGCGCGACCCGGAGCGCGCGGCCACCGGTCGGGCCGCAGGTGTTCGGGCCGCGGGACCGGACCCCCGCAAGCGCGTGGCCCCGCGTCGCGACCACGGCCGTACGGGGGTCGCCGAGCCGCCGGATCCGGGAGCCGCTCAGCCGGAGGCGAGGGCGGCGTAGACGACCAGGTTGTCCTGGTAGCCGCCCTTCGCGCGGTCGTAGGGGCCGCTGCAGGTGATCAGGCGGAGGGCCGGTGGTCCGGTGTCGGTGTAGACGCGCTCCTCGGGCAGGGAGTTCTTCCCGTACTCGCGCAGGGCCCGGACGGTGAAGGTGACGGTGGACTGGTCGTCGCGGGCGAGGACGATCCGGTCTCCGGGGCGCAGCGAGGACAGGCGGTGGAAGGCGCCGGGGCCGGTCGCCGAGTCGACATGGCCGACGACCACGGCGGCGCCGGGCTGGCCGGGGGCGGGTCCGTCGCTCCACCAGCCGACCTCCGACGCGTCCTCCGGGACACCGAGGCGGCCGTCCTGCTGGACCCGGAGGTCCCGGAGCGGCTTTTCGAGGCCGAGGGCGGGGATGCTGAGGAGGATCGGCGTGGCCGAGGACTCGTGCGGGGCGGAGGGGGTGTCCGCGGAGCGGCGTACCGGCAGCGAGCCGACCTCGACGTGGTCGGGCAAGTGCGGTGGAGGGGCGGTCAGTTCGGCCGTTCCGAAGGCGGCGAGGGCGATCCCGGCGCCGACGGCGACGGCCGCCACTATGCGGCGGGTCAGCGCGGCTCGCTCTCCGCCGGTGCGCCGCGGCAGGCCGCCCCGCTCGATGCGGGGCGGCCTGCCCGAGGGGGCGGGGGCGGTCATACCCGGCCGGCACGCCGCCGGCGCAGGGCGAGCACTCCGGCGCAGGCGAGGAGCGCGCCGCCGCCGAGCGCGGTGACGGGGACGACGGGGAAGCCGCCGCCGAGCGCGGTGCCGCCGAGGCCCGCGCCCACACCGCCTTCGGGGTGCAGGTTCTCGGCCTGGTTGACGGCCGCCGTATTGGGCAGCGCGACGTACGGGAAGGAATCGCCGGGCTGGCGGTAGGGCTCGTCGACGGCGTCGCCCGCGGCCAGCGCGGGCACGATCTTGCCGCTCTGGGCGGCGCCTTCGAGGGCCTGCAGCTCGATGTCGACCACGTCGTCGTTGAGGCGGCGGCCGTTGGGGAAGCCCTGGAGGTCCTTGCCGAGGACGCCGAGGCGGTTGGGGTGGGCGGTCGGCGGGACCGACATGTTCAGCCGCAGCTCCTCGGCCGGGAGGATGGCGCTCTTGTCGGCGTCGGCGTTGAGCTGCTGCGAGTTGAGGTCGGCCTTGATGGGGCCGCAGCTCTTGCAGATGCCGGTGAGGAAGATCTCGACCAGGTCGTTGCGGGGCGTGGCGGGGGCGGGCACCCCGTAGATGTTCTCGATCAGCTTCGGGACGATCGGGTCCTTCACCTTGTCCACGACGGGCGTGACGGTGTTGTCCTTGTCGGGGCTGAGGCCGTTGAAGGCGTCCTTGTACTTCAGGGGGACGACGACCTCGTTGACCAGCGGGTGGCCCAGCCGGGAGACCTGGCGCCAGCCGCTCTCGCCGCCCTTGCCGGGTACGCCCTTGCCGTCGCGGCTCCCGCCCGCCCGGGGCGCGGTGTTCTCGCTGCCCTTGCTCCCGGCGCCGGTGACCTCCGCGCCCTTGCGGTCGGTGGTGGACCAGACGCCGATCACGGGGTTGCGGCGGACGTCGCCCTTGAGGGCCAGGTCCTTCTTGGGGACCTGGATCGCGAGGGTGTTGACGTTGTACCCGGCCAGGGTGTTGTGGCCGGTCTCCTTGAGGTTGCCGCCGTAGAGGAGGTCGAAGATCCGCAGGTCGAGGAAGAAGGAGTCGGAGGCCTGCCCGGCGAAGGTCACGCCGCCGCCGGGCAGTTGGGTGACGGCCTCGTCGCGCAGCGCGGCGTAGTCGGGCATCGAGGCCTTGCCGACGTTGGAGGGCGCCGCGGGCGCGTCCTCCACGAGCGTCTTGGTGTTCCCGCTGCTGTCGGTGGAGGTCAGCTTGTAGGTCTGACGGAAGTTCAGGGTCTCGTCGTCCACGGACCGGACGACGCCGGTGTTGTAGAGGAACTGGTCGGCCGCGTCCCGGACATGGTCGGTGAACGTCCAGGTGTAGGTGGTGTCCGGCTTGCCGTTCCCGTCGCTGTCGATCCTGATGTGGTACTGCGCGTCGTTCGCGAACGGGTAGAAGGTGGGACCGCCGTTGGGCTCCTCGAAGGGGATCCAGTTCGCCACCAGGGTCACGGTGTCGGGCTTGTCCGGGCTGGTGAAGGCGTAGACATCGGTGTTGTCGGCCTTCGGGTCGCCCGAGGTCATCGGTGCTTCGCGGTGGCTGGAGGCCGAACTCGTGCCCGGGGCGAGGCCGGTGAGGGCCGCGGCGGTCACCAGGGAGAGTGTGCCGACTGCGGCGAGGGCGCGTTCGGTACGCCGGGTCGCGGGACGTTTTCGGGAGCGCAGGAGAGACTGCATGGTCGATCCGTTCCGGTGGGGCCCGTTGCGAGGGGCCGTGGGTGCAGGGCGGAGCAGGCGGTGCTCGACGCGCCACAACGGGCCGGGCAAGGTCTCGCCGGGAGAGCGGCCACTGCGCGGTAAAAATCCCATAAGCGACATATGCGTCACCAGAAGAGCACCACGGGTGAACCACCGCGGCAATCGGCACGGGACCGGAAGGGGACACGGACCGCGTCCGCTGTGCCGCCGGACCGGTCGGCCGCGCGGGGCCGGGCGGGTGAGGTGCGGGCCTCGGGGGCCGGAGCGCACGGCGACCGGGCAGGTGCGCCGTCACCGCCGACCGCTTCCAGGTGGCCGGACCCGGCCCGCCGGACGCGCGTCTACCACACCCGCGGCGACGCCGTCGGCCCGCTGCCGGGTCCTCCAGAAGGAGGAGAAGGCGGCCGCGGCGGAACCGGGACCGTGCGGACGTGCGTCGAGGCGGGCCGGTCTCGGCGGATCCCCTCGGCACGAGCGCTCCCCGCCTCGCGCCCCTCCCGACCGACCACCCACCGGACGCGGGCTCCCGCCTGCCGGGCGCTCAACTCCCCTCGGTACGTGACGAGTTCAGGCGTACAAAAGACGCGACAAGATCGGGCATCGGGCGGCAGGCGTCAGATGCCCGACGTCGGGCATCGGGTGTCAGATGCCCGACGTCGATCGTCGGGCGTCGGGCGTACGGAGATGCCCGGCCGTCGCGGTGTGCCGGTTCACCAGGGTCCGGCGCAGGCGCGGAGGGTGAGTCCGGCGCCGACGACCAGGACGAGGCAGGACGTCAGCACCGGGCCGAGGCGCGCCAGGCGCCGCAGGGGAGCGAGCCGCGCGGCGGCGAGGCGGGCGCGGGCGTCGAGGCGGTCGCGCAGGCGGACGAGGAGCAGACCGGCGAGGGTGAGGGTGCCGGCCATGCCCAGTCCGTAGGCGAGGACGAGGAGGACGCCGAAGGCGGTGCGGCCGAGCGCCACCGCGCCGAGCAGGACGACCAGCGCGGAGGGGCTGGGCACCAGGCCTCCGGCGACACCCAGGCCGATGAGCCCCCGGCGGCTCGATGTCCTGGCGCCCTTCGCCGCCGGGGTCCGGGGCGGGGCAGGGGGGTCCTCGGTCAGTACGGCCGTCTCGCCAGGGGCGGCCGTCTCGCCGAGGGCGGGGTGCGGGGGCGCGGTGGCCGGGATGGTGAGCACCTGGTCGTGCGGGTGGGGGGTGTGGGCGTGGTCGTGGTCGCCCGAGCCGTGCGCGTGGGGCTCGTGGTGGTGAGGGTGGCTTTCGGGGCCGTGGTGGTGAGCGTGGCCTTCGGGGCCGTGGTGATGAGCGTGGCCTTCGGGGCCGTGGTGGTGAGGGCCGCCCGGTCCGTGGTGGTGGCCGCCGGGACCGTGGTGGTGACCCATGGGCCCGTGATGGTGGCCGCCCGGTCCATGGTGATGACCGCCCGGGCCATGATGGTGATGGTGATGGTGGCCCGCCTCTCGCCCCCGTAGGGCCGAGTGCAGGAGCCAGGCTCCGATGGCGGTGACCAGGAGTCCGCTCGCGAGGCCCAGCCAGGTGAGGACGGCTTCCCCGGCGAGGCCGGTGGACAGGGGGAGGGCGAGGCCCAGGACCAGGACGCCCGCGGTGTGGGTGAGGGTGACGGTGACGCCCACGGTCACCGCGTCGCGGGGCGTGCCCCGGCGGCCCGCGAGATAGGCGGCCATCAGGGTCTTGCCGTGTCCGGGCATCGCGGCGTGCGAGGCGCCCAGGACGACGGCGAGCAGCAGCGCCAACAGGCCCAGCGGGAAGGTCAGTTCGTGGCGGCCGACGAGTGAGTCGAAGGTGCCGGTCACCTTTCCCAGGGCGGTGCCGACGGGCCCCGAGTCGGGCAGCGCCGAGCGGACTGCGGCAGCGGCGCCGCTGCCGCCGGGCTCGGCCCGCAGGGTGGCGGACCGCTGGTCGAGGGGGCTCGCCAGCGGGTCCTGGGGGTAGCGCCGCAGCTCGTCGGTGGCCGAGCGGTTCGGGACGTCGGACGCGGTGAGGGTGACGCCCTCGCCCCGGGCGGTCACCTCGTGCCAGCCGATGCGCGCGGTGTCGTAGGCGGTCCGCAGGGTGACCCCGGCCGGGGAGCGGAGGTCCGCCGGGGCGGTGAGCGCGCAGCTCAGTCGGCTGGTCCGCAGCCCCGCCTGGCCCGGGTGGTAGCTCAGGGCGCTGCGGGGGCGCCGCCAGTCCGCGAGCGGGCGGCCCCGTACGGCCACCCTCAACTGGTCTGCCAGCAGGGCGCATTGGGCCGCGGCGTAGCGGTGCGCCTCGGCGGCGTCGACGCTCCCGTCGTGGTCCCGGTCGACGCGCGGGCGCTCCTGGGCGGCGGCGATCTCCGCCCGGTCGACCACCACCAGGGCGTCCACGCGGCCGGGGTGCAGGGTCACCCCGGTGTAGTGGTTGACCGTGAAGTTGCCCAGGGGATGGGCCACCGCGGGCGCCGCCCCGGCGAGCACGGCCGCGCAGACGAGCAGGACCCCGGCGAGCACGGACAGGCTCCGGCGCACGGCGGCCGTCGTCGGACGCCAACTGCACGCCTCCCGAGGCGAGTTGGCCGACATCCGGCGCGGCTCATTCGTCATCCGGCGCGACCCGGCAGTCGTCCGGTACGACCCGACCGTCACCCGGTGCGACCTGGCGGTCGTCCGGTACGACCCGACCGTCACCCGGTGCGACCCGGCGGTCCTCCGGTACGAGCGGACCGCCACCCGGCGCGACCCGGCCGTCATCAAGGTCATCCAGCCCAGGGCCAGCACGCTGGCGGGCATCGGCTTCATCGGTTGCTTCGGCTTCCGTCGTGGGTTCATCGGGCGCGGCGGTCCGCGGCCTCGTCGGGTGCCCGGAGCCGGGCGCGGGCCTCGGCGGCGTACCGGGGGTGGAAGTGCGGGTCCAGGGCGAGGGCCCGTACGTGGTCGCGGCGGGCGGCGGCGGGGTCGCCCAAGGCGCGGTGGATCTCCGCGCGGTGGTAGTGGAAGAGGGCGCTGCGGGTGCCGAGGGCGAGGGCCTTGTCGGCGCGGGCGAGGGCCTCGGTGTCGCGTCCGGCGCGGTGCAGCGCCCAGGCGGCGGCGTCCTGGACCGCGAGGAACGGCCGCCCCCGCAGGGTCTGTTCGGCCATGGCGACGGCCCTCTCCGGCTTGCCGTGGTCCGCCTCGAAGAGGATCGCGTCCACATCGGCCGGGCCGCCGCCGCTGCGGCGTACCCGCTCCTGGGCCCGCAGCAGCGCGTACTGCTCCTCGGCGCCCGCCCGGTCGCCGGTGGCCTCCCGGAGTTCGCCGAGGCCGAGCAGGTACTGCGGCAGGGGCGCGACGGCGATCGCCTTCTCGTAGTCGGCGACGGCCTTCGCCGTCTCGCCGAGGGCGGCGCGAGTCCGTGCCCTGGCCTCCAGGAGCCCGCTGTCGCGCGGCGACTCCCGCAGACCCGCCCCGGACTGGCGCAGCGCCTCGCGCGGATGGCCCGACTCCAGGGCGAGCAGGGCGAGATGGGTCCGGGCGAAGGCCCGCTCGGGGGCGCCCGGCGCGGCGCGCAGGGACCTGCCCATCAGCTCGCGCGCCTTCGGGAGGTCGCCGCGCAGCTCCCAGGTGTAGGAGGCGCGGGCGAGCGCACCGGCGTCGGGCCGCAGGTCGACCATGCGCTGCACGGCGCGGTAGGACTCCTCGTAGCGCCCCAACTGGGTGTAGGCGTCGCCGAGTACGCCCTGTGCCTCGGCGCTCGACGGATTGGCGGCGGCCGCCTTGCGGCCCCAGTCGAGGGCCTCGGTGAACCGGTGCCGGGCGGCGGCGAGCGCCCCCATCCCGATCTGTGCCTGGTAGTTGTCCCGTGGCTGGACCTTCAGCGACCGGCGCAGCGCCTGCTCGGCCCGTTCGTAGGTCGCGGGATCCGCGGTGGTGCGCGCCTGCTGTACGTAGGCCATGCCCAGGCCCGCCCAGCCCGCCGGGTCCTTCGGCACCTGCCGCACCCGCTCGGTCAGCGCGGCCACCGAGCCCCGCTCCGACCGCCCGGCGCCGGGGCCCGAAGCGGCGGTGCGCTCCTCCCCCGGCCCCTCCCGGGAGCCGAGCACGACGGCGCCGGCCAGGAACAGGGCGGCGCCGAGGACGAGCACGGTGGCGGTACTGCGCAGGCCGCGTCCGGCCCGGCGTACGGGTGCGAGGACGTGGAACAGCCTCGGCAAGGGATCCTCCCCGGTTCCTGCGGTGGCCCCCGGCCGGGCGGAGGGGGAAGGAGCCCTCCGCCCGGCCGGGGATGACGGGTGACGGTGCGTCAGCCGAGGTGGCGGCGGCGCCACAGGCGGAAGCCGCCGGTGCCGAGCAGCAGCGCGCCCGCGCCGCCGAAGGCCGCGGCGTGCTTGTAGTCGCCCGGCATGCCGGGGTCACCGCTCTGCCCGCTGCTGACGTTCTTCGTGTGCGGCAGCGCCAGGTACGGGAACCGGTCGCCGAAGGGCACCTCGTTGGTGTCGACCTTGTCGCCCTCGGCGAGTTCGGGGACGAGCTGCCCGGTCTGGGCGGCGCCCTCGACGGCCTGCAGGGAGATGTCGATGACGTCGTCGGCGAGGCGGCGGCCGTTCGGGAAGCCCGCCAGGTCGCCCGCGAGGACCCCGAGCCGCTGCGGCTCGGCGGTCGGCGGCACCGCCATGTTCAGCCGCAGCTCCTCGGCCGGCACGATCTGCTTCGCCGAGGCGTCCTTGTTCAGGCTGTGGGCGTTGAGGTCCGCCTTGATCGGGCCGCAGGCCTTGCAGATGCCGGTGAGGTAGATCTCCGCGAGGTCGTTGCGGGGAGCCTTCGGCGCGGGGATCCCGTACACCTTCTGGATCAGCTTCGGCAGGATCGGGTCGTAGACCTTGTCGACCACGGGCTGCACGGTGCGGTCCTGGTCCGGGGAGAGGGAGTTGAAGGCGTCCTTGTACTTCAGCGGGACGACGACCTCGTTGACCAGCGGATTGCCCAGCCGGGACACCTGGCGCCAGCCGGTGTGCGGCTGGGTCTTCGGCGTGTTCGGGGCCTTCGGGGCCTGCTTGCGGCTGTCGGTGACCGTGGCGCCCTTGCGCTCGGTGGTCGACCAGACGCCGACGACCGGGTTGCGCGTGGAGTCGCCCTTCAGGGCGAGGACCTTCTTGGGCACCTGCAGGGCGACGGAGTTGACGTTGTAGCCGGCGAGGGTGTCCTCGCCGCGCTCGCTGAGGTCACCGCCGTACAGCAGGTCGAAGACGCGCAGATCGGCGAAGAAGGGGTCCTCCGCCTGGCCCGCGTAGGTCTGCCCGCCGCCGCGCACCGGCCGTACCGCCTGGTCGCGCAGCTTGCCGTAGTCCGGCATCGAGGCCTTGCCGGTCCGCGAGGGCGCGACGGGCGCGTCGTGCAGCAGGGTCGTGGTGCCGCGGGCCGTGGTCACCGTCAGGTCGTAGAACTGGCGGAAGTTCAGATCCGGGTCGTTCAGCGAGTCGACCGGGCCGGTGTTGTAGAGGAACTGCTGGGCCGCATCGCGGATCTCGTTGCGGAAGCGCCAGGTGTAGGTGACGTCGGCCTTCCCGTCACCGGTGTTGTCGATCTTGATGTGGTACGTGGCGTCATCGGCGAAGGCGTAGAAGCTCGGACCGCCGTTGGGCTCCTCCATGGGAATCCAGTTGGCGGCCAGGGTCACCGTGTCCGGCTTGTCGGGGCTGGTGAAGGCGTAGGTGTCGGTGTTGTCCGCCCGCGGGTCGCCCGCGATCATCGGCGCCTCGCGGTGGCTGGAGGCGGAACTGACACCGGGGGCGAGGGCGAGCACGGCCACCCCGGTCGCGAGGGCACCGGTGCCCAGGACGAGGAGTGACTGATCGAGGGCGCGCCGCTTGCGGGGCGCCGGATGACGGAGTGTCAAGGCTGATCCTCTCGGCTGCGGGTCCGCCTGCCCGGTTCTGCTGGGGGCGGGGACCCGGTGGGGGACGGCACCCCGAAGGGCACGAGGGCGAGACCGTCCGGGCGGGCACCGCGGCGAGGAACACCCGCGGTTCACGCACCGCCGCCCGTCGAATTCGCGAGCCCAAGAAGAGCACGAGAAAAGCGGCGATATGCCACATATCCACGGGCGCGCCCCGGACCCCCTGGGCCAATTGCCCAGGAAGCGCAGGTGACAGCGTCACGCAGAGACACCACGGCGCCTCAGATCGGTCACGACACGAGAGAAGCGCCGGGCTCCACGCGGGTGACGGCGGCGCCTGTTGCCGGAGAACCCTTCTTGCCAATTCCTCGCAATAAGCCGAGCCGATCCCCACTGCTGCCACCCGGGGCGGACGGGTCGGCGGCGACCCGGCCCGACCCGTCCCGACCCCCGCCCCAGTAGCCCCCTACCGAGACAAGGCAGTGACCACCGCCGCCGTCAGCGCCGCGCGTTCGACCATGCCGCTGACCGTGGTGTTCTCCGAGCGGGCGTGGGCTCCGGAGCCGGTGGCGCCGAGGCCGTCCAGGGTCGGGACTCCGGCCGCGACAAGGAGGTTGCCGTCGCTGGCGCCGCCCACGGATGCCTCGTGCAGCTCCCAGCCGAGCGAGGAGGCGCAGGTGCGGGCCAGTTCGGCCAACTGCGCGACACCGGGGGTGCGTTCGAAGACGGGGCGGTTCCAGTCGCCGGACACCTCGACCGTCGTGCCCGGGTCGACGGGACGGAGTGCGGCCAGGGCGGCGCCGATCCGCTGCTGCTCGGCCGCGGTGGCCACCCGTACGTCGAGCCGGGCGACGGCGCGTCCGGCGGTGACATTGCCGCGGGTGCCGCCCTCCACGACCCCGATGTTGAGCGAGGTGCCGGCCGCCGGGTCCCGCAGGGCGGTCAAGTGGAGGATCTGGTGGGCGAGTTCGTCGATGGCGCTCGCCCCGTTCTCGGGGTCCAGTCCGGCGTGCGCCTCGCGGCCGGTGACGGTGAGGGTGAAGAGGCCGACCCCCTTGCGGGCCGTCTTCACGGCGCCGTCGGCCGCGGCCTCGAAGACCAGGGCGGCGCGGCTGCTGCGTGCCTCGGCGACGATCGTCTCGCTGGAGGTGAGGCTGCCGGTCTCCTCGTCGCCGTTGAGCAGCAGGGTGCAGGCCGGGCGGGGCAGCCCGAGGGCGTCCAGCGCCTTCAGGGCCCAGACCGCCTGGACCAGTCCGGCCTTCATGTCGAAGACCCCGGGCCCGGTGATCCGGTCGCCCTCCCGCCGGAACGGCCACTGCTCCAGGGTGCCGGTGGGCCAGACCGTGTCGTAGTGGCCGAGGAGCAGCAGCGGGTGGGCGCCGGTGCCCGGGTAGCGGCGGATCAGGAGGTCGCCGGTGTCCGCCCGTCGGTGTATCTCCTCGGCTTCGGGGGCGCCCAAGGCGCCGTCGAGCCAGTGGCGCAGCCAGGCGAGGCAGGCGTCGAGGGCCTCGGGGTCGGTGCTGGAACTCTCCTGGGAGGTGTAGGCCGCCAGGTCCGCGACCATCTCCTCGCGGTGGTCCGCCAGCCAGTCCTGGAGGGCGGCCGCGCTCTCCTCATCCGCACTCCGGGCGACTCGCTCCGCACTCCAACTGGCTTGGTCCGTAAGCGGATTGACTTGGCCCGCACTGCAACTGGCTTGGTCCGTACTCCGAGTGGCTCGATCCGCACTCCAACTTGCCTGGTCCGCACTCCGACCGGCCTGACCCGTGCTCCAACTTGCCTGGTCCGCACTCCGACCGGCCTGACCCGTGCTCCAACTTGCCTGGTCCGCACTCCGACCGGCCTGGCCCATGCTCCAACTTGCCTGCGGCGCGGTGGAGTTCGCCAAGCGGTCCAGGGTGTCGAGGCGGGTCTCCGCCATCAGGCCGGGGTCACGTTCCAGTTCCCGCAGGCCGTCCAGGACGGCGCGCAGGACCGGGGTGGCCACCCCGTGCAGCTCGGCCTGGGCGAAGACCTCCGCGTAGTGCGTGGTCACCTCGACCGGTCGGCGGCGTACCGCCAGGTCGCGCCAGATTCCGCTGCGGTCCTTGGACTGGGTGCGCAGCCAGGCGGTGAGGCGGGCGGTCGCCGCCCGGCGCGTCTCCGGGTCGGCGCCCCGGCGGAAGGCGCCCGGCGCGAAGGCGTCGAAGGGCTCCAGGGTGACGCCGAGGGCATCGGCCGCGTCGAAGACCTCGGCGGCCACCGCGTGCATCGTCGCGGGATGGCGGTCGATCAGCTCGGCCATCGGGGCGTCCGCGAGGGCGGTCGCCGCCAGCATCGCGCCGAAACCGGCCTTGGCCCACAGGTAGCCCTCGACGTTGTCGCTGGCCACGGCGGGCCCCCAGCTGCGGAGGTCGGAGACCAGCGAGGCGACGCGCGGGGAGACGGGGGCGCCGTGGCACTCGCCGACCACCAGGGCCCCGGCGCCGCCGTCGAGGACGACGCCCGGTTCGATCACGTCGGCGAAGATGTTGACGAAGGCGGCGAGGGTGCGGTGCGGCCCGAGGCGCTTGGCGATCAGCTCCTCGTTGAAGCCGTTCTGCAGCGAGACGACCCAGCCGCCCGGGGCGAGCCGCGGCACGATCCAGTCGAGGGCCGCGTCGGTGGCCTGGGCCTTGACCGCGAGGAGTACGCGGTCGACGGTGCCGTCCCAGGAGTCCGGGGTCACCGCCTCGACCGGGACGCTCTCGCGCTGCTCGCCGCGCGCGAGGGTCAGGCCCCGCTCGCGGATGGCGGCGACATGCGCGGTGTCGGTGTCGACGAGGCGGACCGGGTGCCCGGCCCGGGCCAGGCTGAAGGCGAGCGTGCCGCCGATGGCCCCGGCGCCGACCACGGTGTACGTAGGGCTGTTCATGCGGGATGTCCTTCCGTGGCCCGGGCCCCGGCGGGCGCGGCGTCACAGGTGCGGTGGGTGTCCTCGGCCGGGTCCGGCGGCCAGATCCGCGGCAGGTGGAGCGCACCGGTGCCGGAGCCTCCGTCGACGCGCAGGATCTCGCCGGTGATCCAGGAGGCGTCGGGACCGGCGATCCAGCGGACCGCGCGGGCGATGTCCTCGGGAGTGCCGGCCCTGCCCAGGGGGTTGGTGCCGATGGCCGCGGCGTACTGCGGGGAGACCGGGTTGGCGGCGCTGTCGACCGGGACGAAGCCGGGGCTGACGGCGTTGACGCGGATGCCGCGGGGGCCGAGTTCGAGGGCGGCCGCGCGGGTGGCCATCTCCAGTGCGGCCTTGGAGCTCGCGTACGGGCCGCCGCCGGGGCGGGACCTGAGGGCCGAGCCCGAGGAGATGTTGACCACCGTGCCGCCCCGCCCGTGCTCGGCGGCCAGACGCGCGAAGGCGGCGGTGGCCAGGACCGGGGCCCGCAGATTGACGGCGAAGAGGCGGTCCCACTCGGCGGCGCCCACCTCCGCCATGTCGAGGGAGGGGTAGCTCCCGGCGGCGTTGACCAGGACGTCGACCGGTCCCCGCGCCGCCCAGGCCCGCCGGACCAGGTCGGCCGGTGCCTCGGGGCAACTCAGGTCGGCGCCGAGGGCGTCGGCGGGGCATCCCGCGCCGGCGAGGTGGGCGAGCAGGGGGCCGAGGGCCTCGCGGTCGCGGTCGGTGAGGGTCAGGGCGGCGCCGTCGCGGGCGAACTCCTCCGCGATCGCGCGGCCGATGCCGCCGCCCGCCCCGGTGACCAGGACATGGCGCATCAGCGGAACTCCTTGTTCTTGGTCTCCGGCATCGTCAGGTAGACGGCGAGGGAGATCAGCGAGGCCGCGCTGACGCACAGCCACAGGAGGTGGCCGTGCCCGCTCTCGTGCATCCAGGTGGTGAGGTACGGGGCGGTGCCGCCGAAGAGGGCGACGGCCAGCGCGTACGGCAGGGCGATACCGGTGGCCCGCAGCTCGGCGGGGAACTGCTCGGCCATGATCACCGCGCAGTTGGCGGAGTAGCCGAGGATCAGCAGCATCCCGGTCAGCTGCACCAGGAAGAGGCTGAGGAAGCTGTCGCCGAGGAGGTGCAGCAGCGGCCAGGCGAGCAGCGCGAACCCGCCCGCGAAGGCGGCCATGGTCGGCCTGCGGCCGAGCCGGTCGGAGAGCAGCCCGGCGAAGGGCAGCAGGACCACGAAGACGACCAGGCAGAGCGTCTGGGACAGCAGCGCGCTGCTCAGCGGGATGCCGGTGGTGAGATTGGCGTACGTCGGCAGGTAGTTGACCCAGATGTAGTACGTCAGCGTGCCCGCGATGGTGATACCGGCGACGCGCAGGGCGGCTCCGGGGTGCTCGACGAACATCGCCTTGAGCGGGTTGGAGCGGGTGCGGCCCGCGCCCCTGGCCCGGGTGAAGGAGTCGGTGTCCTCCACGGAGACCCGCAGCCAGAGGCCGACGAGGCCGAGCAGTCCGCCGATCACGAAGGCGGCGCGCCATCCCCAGGCGTGCAGGTTCTCGTCGCTGAGGAAGGAGGTGGTGACGGTGCCGAGGAGGGAGGCGATCAGCACGCCTCCGGCGACGGACACCTGCTGCCACGATCCGGCGAAGGCGCGGCGGCCGGTGGCGGCGGACTCGACGAGGAAGGCCGAGGAGGAGCCGAACTCGCCCCCGGCGGAGAAGCCCTGGACCAGCCGGGCCAGGAGCAGCACCAGCGGGGCGAGGACGCCGATCGCCTCGTAGCTCGGGGTCAGGGCGATGACGAAGGCGGCGCCGGCCATCAGCCCGACCGTCAGCGTCATGCCCTGCTTCCGTCCGCGGCGGTCCGCGTAGACGCCGAGGACGGCCGCGCCGACCGGCCGCATGACGAAGCCGACGGCGAAGACGGCCAGCGTGGACAGGAGGGAGGCCGCGCCGTTGCCCGAGGGGAAGAACTCGTCGGCGATGATCTTGGCGAAGATCGAGTAGAGGGCCCAGTCGACCCACTCCACCGTGTTGCCGATGGTCCCGGCGACGATGGCCTTGCGCTGCTTGCGGGTGAGTCTGTGCGTGGTGTCCGCGGCCGTGGCCGTGGGGGCCTGGGTGCTCATGGGGTCTGCTCCGGGTTCTCGGGGACGGGAGCGGCGGCCCGGACGGTGCGGGCCAGGTCTGCGTGGGTGGCGTACCAGACGCCTTCGTGCGCGCCGATGTGTTCGAGGAGTTCGCGCAGCACGATCAGGCGGGAGCGGTGGCCGATGACGTGCGGGTGCAGGGTGAGCTGGAAGACACCGCCGGTGCGGTAGGCGGCGTCGAACTCGTCCGCCCAGATCTCCCGCACGTCCCGGGGGCGGCTGTGGGGGCGGACGGCGCCGTAGCGGTCCATGGTGAAGTACGGGGCGTCGTCGCGGATCCAGTCGACCGGGATCTCGACGAGCCCGGTGGGCCGCCCGCGGGCCAGGATCTCGTACGGCTCGTCGTCCGCCATGAGCGAGGAGTCGTAGGCGAACCCGAGGTCGAGGAGGGTCTCCAGGGTCGAGTCGGAGAAGTCCCAGGACGGGGTGCGGATGCCGGTGGGGCGCTGCCCCGTGAGCGTGTCGAGGGTCTCCAGGGCCCGGCCCACCAGCTCCCGCTCGTCCGCGGCCCCGAGCAGGGTGTTGCGCTCGTGGATCCAGCCGTGGACGGCGAGCTCGTGGCCGTCGCGGGTGTACGCGCGGGCCTCCTCGGGATGCAGCAGCGCGGAGACGGCGGGCATGAAGAAGGTCGCCGGGATCCCGAAGCGGGCGAGCAGGTCCAGGACGCGGGGGGCGCCGACGCGGGCGCCGTACTCGCCCTGGGCGAGCAGTCCGGGGGTGGTCTGCCCGTCGCGCAGCGGGATGGTCTCGTGGTCGGGGTCGAAGGACAGGGCGACCGCGACGCGGGCGCCGCCGGGCCAGCGCTCGGGGCGCAGCGGGCGTCCGGCGCGGACCGCCTCGACGTGGCCTCGCCAGGTCGTCTCGGGCCATTGCCAGCTCGGGGAGGTCGTCCCCTGGTCGGTCGTGGACACGGTGCTCTCCGGGGTGGGAGGGAGGCGGGCGTGGCACGGGGGCAGGCCGGTCCACGCCCACGGCGGGTGCGGTCTCCTGGGCGGGGGTGGGAACGAGGGGGCCGTCAGCGGAGGCGGGACGGCCGGTACGGGAGATATGCAGATGTGCGGAGGTGCGCGGTCACGGCCGTGCGCGGGGCGGGGGCCGGGTGGCGGGCGGGGTCAGCCGACCTGGTCCAGCCGGGTCCACGCCCCCTTGAGGGTGGCGAGGTGCACCGTGACGTCGGAGGCGTTGAGTCCCGGCAGAGCGCCGATGACCTCGCCGGTGTAGGGGAACAGATCGGTACGGCGGGGCAGGACCATGTGGCCGACCAGGTTGAACCGGCCGGTGGCCGCGGCCAGGAACTTGGTCCCCGGATGACGTGCGAGCTGGCGGCCCGCGGCGTCGAGCTGGTCCGGCTCGATCGAGAGCCAGACCATGAACTCGGCCTGGTAGCCGAGCAGTGCGGGTTCGACCAGGGTGCGGAAGTGCAGGATCCCCCGCTCCACCAGCCGGTCGAGGGCGCGCGAGACGCTGGACTCGCCGCGCTCCAGCCGCCGGGCCAGCGCGCTGACCGGCATCCGGCCGTCCTCGGCGAGCGCCTCCGCGACGGCCGCTTCGAGACCGGAGAGCGCTTGTGGCGTACGGTCCCAGTCGTCGCGGTCGCACGGTGGTGCGAGGGTGGCGGGCCGCAGCTCCGCGGCCGCCTCGGGGGGCAGCAGGCCGGTGTCCCACATCGCCGCCGAGGTGAAGCTGCGGATCACGGCGACGCACTCGGTGCTCGTCATCAGGTGGGCGCCCGGCAGGTCGGTGAAGAGCAGCCTCATGAGCTGCTCGTTGTCCTGGGCGACGAAGTCGACGATCAGGTCGGCCGTGCCGGTGACCACGGCCAGGAACCGCGTCTCGGGACAGGAGGCCAGCAGCTCGGCCAGCTCCAGCCCCTTGCCCGGCTTGGCGTGCACCCGTACCAGCATGGAGGAACCGCTCTCGGTACGGTCCAGCTCCAGCGCACCGACCACGTGCACGAGCTTGCGGTGGCGCAGCGCCTGGTAGCGCCGCTGAACGGTGGTCTCGCTGGCTCCCACCCAGCGGGAGATGGCGTTCCACGAGGCACGGCCGTTGAGCTGGAGCGCGGCGATGACGCGGCGGTCCAGCTCGTCGATCATGCCGGCGTGGGAACGGGTTCTCATGGCGGGGACGCTAATCACCCGGCCCGAAACCGGTCAATGCCGAAATCCTGCACGCAGACGCCCCACTTCGATGATCTCCCTCGCCAGGACGCGGTGGCGGAGGGGAAAACCGCAGATCGACTGCCGGGGGTGCGGACGGCGGGGCGTGCAGGATCGCGGCAGGGAGGGGGTGGATTTTTTTGGTGGGGATCTTGGAGGTGGCCGAGTCGGCGGGGGGGGACGCCGGGTCTCGGGGTACGGGGCACGGTCGGTCGGCGTGAGCCCGCCGGGATCGGGGCGGGCCGGGCGCACCATGGCGCGGGCGACAGGCGGCGGCAGGGAGTGCGGGGAGTGCGGAGGCAGGCCGGTGGAGACCGGCTGTGCTTCCGGCCGTCGGAGAACCGGCCGTCGGAGAACCGGCCGTCGGAGAACCGGCCGTTCGGCGAAGGGGAGGGAAAGCGCCCGGCACCTCACCCCACCCGCACCGACACCGCCTCGTACACCACGGCCGAACTCCTGGCCGCCCCCCGGCACGTCAGTTGGCGCGGGGGCGTGCGGTGGGCGCGTACCCGGACCTCGAGGTGCGGCGGGTGCGGGGGGCGGCCCAGGAGGCGGATGTGCCAGGTGGTGTCCTCGCGGACCGTGCCGGTGACCGCGTAGTCGTATCTGCCCGCCGGGCCGAAGCGGGCGAGCGCCGCGGCGACGGCGGCCTGCTGGGGTGGGAAGAGGGTGGTGTAGCCGCGCAGGTGGTCGGCGTGGATGCGGTCGGCCAGGTGTTCCTCGACCACGGTGAGCGAGGCGGCGGCGTCGAGGTTGCCGTAGTAGACGCCGTCGGGGACGAGGACGAGGTTGGCGGCGAATCGGTCGCCGCCCACATGGGTGCACTCCCACACCAGGTCGGGCCAGCGCGCGCTGAGGACCCGGCCCACGGGGCGTCCGCGGACGGCGCAGCAGGCGTCGTGCCTGCCGTGGGCGCAGACCAGGATCACCGGCGTACGGTCCGGCTTCCCGGGTGTTTCGAGGGCGGTGGCGATCTGGGCCAGGTCCTCGTCCCGCTGCCAGACGCCCCACTGCTGGTGGAGGTCGCCGGAGGCGTCGTGGCGCAGTACCGCCCAGCGGGTGGGCTCCTCGGGGCGGCGGCGGCCGTGCCGTCGGATGAGGAGGATCCGGGCGCGCAGTGCCTGGGCGGCGGTGAACACGCGCGCCTTGGTCGCCGGGTCGAGGGCGAGGCCGTCGAAGCCGTTGGTGGGCCAGCTGCGCCGGTACTCGACCAGGACCCAGACCGAGCCGAAGGGCGCGGTGCCCGCCAGGGGGTCGCCGCGCACCCGTGCGGCGTCGGCGCAGAAGAACCGCTCCGCCCGGCCCTCCCGTCCGGGCGCGGTCACCGGTCGGCGGGCACCAGGACGCCCGCGCGCAGCAGCCGCTCGGCACGTTCGAGGCCGAGCTCGCCGGCGGTACGGATCCGCCCGTCGAGCAGCCGGGCCACCGGCGCGAGGTCGGCCTCCGCGAAGTCGAGCCAGCCCACCCGGGTGACCAGCCGGGTCCCCTCCCACCGCGGTTCCAGCGCCTTCCGCAGGCGCACCGGCGAGCGCGGGCCGAGCGCCCGCAAGGCCGTGAGCTGGGCCAGGGGGCCGAGCGGCGCCGGGCGGGCCTGGCTGCGCCGGGCGCGGTGGAACAGCGGCTCGGGATCGGCCTCGGCCACCGCGGCGAGCAGGCGGGTACGGACCAGGTCCAGCTCCTCGCCGAGGCCCTCCGCGCCCAGCGGCAGCGCCCGGCGCGCGGCGGGGTCCTCGCCGAGCGCCGCGAGGGCGGCCCGGGCGAGCTGCTCGGCCAGTGAGTGGCGGGTCCAGGCGTGGACCCCGAGGGTGAGGTGCACCGAGACCTCGCCCCGGGCCTCGGCGGAGTGCAGCCAGCCGCGCGGCAGATAGAGGACGTCGCCGGCGCGGAGCACGGTGTCCAGGTGCGGCGTGCCGTGCGCGGCCGCTTCGGCGACGGCCGCCCGGTGCCCGGTCCACGGCTGGTCGCGCAGCGGATCGGGCAGGACGGGCTCGTGGACGGTCCACCGCTTGGTGCCCTCGATCTGCAGGACGAAGACATCGTGGACGTCGTAGTGCGCGTCGAAGCCGCGGTTGTCCGGCGGGGTCGCATAGGCGTTGGCCTGCACCGGGTGTCCCAGCTCGGTGCCGAGCGCGGAGACGAGCCCGGCGACCGGCTCCCAGGTGCGGTGCAGCGCCTGGAGGACGAGCGTGGCCCCGTCGGCGAAGGCCCGCCACAGGGCGGTGTCGTCGAGCTGGTCGGCGATGGCGGCCCCGGCCCCCGCGGGCGAGGTGAAGGAGGCCTCCGGCAGCGTCGAGCCGTCCTTGGCGACCCGGAGGAACGGCGTGCGCAGCCCCCGGCGCGAGACCAGCTCGTCGACCGCGGCCGCGGAGAACAGATCGGAGAAGTCGCTCGCGCCCCGGGTCAGCAGCGCCGTACGGGACCAGACCTCGCGGGCGAACTCCTCCCGGCTCAGCCTGGTCAGACGAGACTCCAGGACACCGGCGTCCTCCGTGCCGGTGTCCTGGAGTGCGGTTCGCGAGGCGCTCAAGACGAGGCGCTCAGGAACGGTCGGCCTCGCCGTCGGCGCCACCGTCGTGCACGCCGGGAGTGCCTGCCGCGCCACCGTCCGCCGGACCCTCGGCCCCACCATCGGCACCGCCGTCATGAACCCCGGGCGTACCCGCCGCGCCACCATCCGCGGGACCCTCGGCCCCACCATCGGCACCACCGTCGTGGACTCCGGGCGTACCCGCCGCGCCACCGTCCGCCGGGCCCTCGGCCCCACCGTCGGCACCACCGTCCTGGACCCCCGGCTTGCCCGCCGCACCGCCGTCCGCGGGACCCTCGGCCCCACCGTCGGCACCGCCGTCGTGGACACCCGGCGTACCGGCCGCGCCACCGTCTGCGGGACCTTCGTTCTCGGGATGCGTCATCGTTGCCCTCCGAAGTTCGCTCTTCGACCGTTGGCTCTTCGACAGTTCGCTCGCGGACCGTTCCGCTCCCGGGCCGTTCGTTCCATTTCGTTCCCGGACCGTTCGCTCGGCGACTCGTGAGTTCCCGGAGCCTGATGTCGCGGGCACTCACCAGGCACATTGCAGGGAAATGCCCGCCTTCGCACCATAACTCCGCTGCTACGGGGGGACGACTCGGGCGGTACGGGGGCGCCTGGACACCCCTGGGATCGCCGCTCAGGGGAGCCGGGTGCGTCCGGGTCTACGGCGTCCGGCCCAGCAGCGCCCGCAGCAGGCGCCAGGCGCGGGAGCGGCGGGCGGTGTCACCGGACCACAGGTAGACGCAGCTGAGGAGGCAGACGAGCAGGCAGACGGCCGCCGGGGCGACCAGCGGCAGCAGGGCGAGAGAGAACATCGGCGGGCTCCGGGAGAAAGGGCATCCGGCCCGGTCGTGCTCGGCTCCTCCACGGTGCGGCCCGTCCTGGCGGCCGGTGCGGAAACTTCCGCGCGCTGCCGGACTCGTACCCGGAGCCGCCGTGTTGTGCCGTCTTGTGCCATCGCTTTACAGAGGTTGACATGGCTTTCCACGCACCGGCCCGCCCCATGCCGCACGGTCCGTGCCCGCCTCCTGCGAGGATCGGGTGCCCGTCCCGCACCCGCCCGCGGACACCGAGAGGGGAACGATGGCATCGGCAGCCTCCCAGCCTCCGCCGGGGCCCGCGCCGGCGCGGCTGAAGTACCGGATCGAACTGCTGCACCGGCAGGCCGGGGAGCCGAGTTACCGGGTCATCGCGCAGCGCACCGGGACGGCCATCAGCCATGCCACGGCGGGCAAGGTGCTGCGCTGCGAGACCCCGCCCGCCTGGGGGCCGCTGGAGCTGTGGGTGGAGGCACTGGGCGGCGACCGGGAGGAGTTCCGGGCTCTCTGGGTCGCCGTACGCGACGAGGTGTCGCCGCTGGTCCTGCCGAAGGCGCACGCCTGGGAGGGGGCGCCCGAGGAGCCCTTGTCCGCCGTGGAGGAACACCAACACCCCTTGTCCACGCGGGACTTGAGCATTCCCGAACTCGACACGGCGGAGGAGGACCTGCACGAGCGGGCGACCGAACGCAGCCGCCGCGAGGGCGAGACCCGCAAGGAGTTGCTGCGCGCCCTGGGGACCCACGCCGATCTCAGCGACCATCTGGCCCGGCTGCACGAGCAGTTGGGCCACGAGCGGGGGCGCAATGAGGAGCTGAGCCGACAAGTCCGGCAGCTGGAAACGGAGTTGCGCGAACACAGTCGGCGCATCGAGCCCTTCAGGA
The DNA here is from genome assembly GCF_025643355.1 of Streptomyces sp. SCSIO ZS0520. NCBI lineage: Bacteria > Bacillati > Actinomycetota > Actinomycetes > Kitasatosporales > Streptomycetaceae > Streptomyces > Streptomyces sp. SCSIO ZS0520. Next base: position 3,713,872 of record NZ_CP092644.1, read on the forward strand.
CGAGTTGCGTTCCGTACGCGACGAGCGGCTGTCCCTTCTGGGGACCCTCTGCGGTCCCCACGCGCGGCGGGCGGAACTGTACTTCGCCTGGGGCCGGGACGAGGAGAGCCGGCGGCAGGCCACCCTCGCCGGACGCACCGCGGCGGAGACGGAGGTCCGCGAGCTGCGCCAACGCCTCGGCGCGGCCGAGGACTTGATCCGCTCCGTACTGGCCGAGCGGAACGAGGCCGCGGCGGAAGCCGAGCAGTCGGCACCGGAGCAGCAGGAACGGCCGGGCCGGTCGCCCTGGTACCGCTCACGCCGGACGCCGTGAACCGCGGTCTCAGGAACATCTCGACCTTGGTCCACGGCTCAGTAACAAGCCTCTGGTCCTTCCGAGTTCTCCGGTTCTTCCGAGTCCTCCGGACTCTCCGAGTTCTCCGGCCCGGCCCCTTCGAGTGAACCGCCCCCCGCCGCACCCGCCCCCCCTCCTCCCCTCTCGCCCGCCCCGCCCGTCACACCCGTCCCCATGTGAGGGTTGTGCGGCGGTCCTCGCCAGGCGGTGTGGGGGCACGGGGGGCTGAGTACACTCCGTCACCGTGAGTCATGGCCGTGCCCGTGGGCGGGCGGGCCCGGGGCGAGGGGGAGCGCGGTGCTGTCGACGCCGGAGGACGGCGACAAGATCGTCGGCCGGTACGTCCTGCGGGAGGCCATCGGCAGAGGCGGGATGGGCGTCGTCTGGCGGGCCTGGGACGAACGGCTCCGGCGCGAGGTCGCCGTCAAGTGCGCGCGCCTGGACGACCCCCGGGCCACCCAGCGCCTGATCGCGGAGGCGCGCAACGCCGGGCGGCTGCACCACCCGAACATCGTCGGCGTCTTCGACTTCGTCGACCAGGGCGCCGACTGCTGGATCGTCATGGAGTACGTGCCCTCGCGCAGCCTCGCCCAGCTCATGGACGACCGGGGACCGCTCAGCCCCGAGGAGGCCGGTTCGATCGGCTGCCAGATCGCGGACGCGCTGGCGAAGTCGCACGCCGAGGGCGTGGTGCACGGCGATGTCACCCCGGAGAACATCCTCGTCACCGAGGACGGCCTCGCCCGGCTGACCGACTTCGGGATCTCCCGCGCCCTGTGGAGCGATGCCACCCAGAGCGTGACGGGCGGGGTGCGCGGCAAGCCCCGCTATCTCGCCCCCGAGGTCGCCAGGGGCAAGCCGGCCGGTGAGAAGTCCGACGTCTTCTCGCTCGGCGCCTCGCTCTTCGCGGCGGTGGAGGGCCAGTCGCCGTACGGGGAGGCCGAGCACCCCATGGCGTATCTGGCCCGGGCGATCGAGGGCCACCGCGAACCCGCGCGCCGGGCGGGCCCGTTGGCCGAGCCGCTCGCCGCTCTCCTGGAGGCGGAGCCCCGGCAGCGCCCGGACGCCGCCCGGGCCCGGCGCCTGCTCGGTCGCGCCGCCGCGCCGCCCCCGCACGTCCAGGAGCAGCTTGCGGACCGGCGCACCATCGGGCTCCCCTCGCTGACGCTGCGGCTGCCGCGCCCGGTACGCCGACGCCGGCGCCCCCTGGCACTCGCGGCGCTCGCCCTGGTCACCGCGGGCGCGGTCACCGCCGGTCTCCTCCTCTTCGGCCCCTGGGGCTCCGAGGACGGCGGCGAGGGCGGCCCCACCGGGACGGCGGCCCCGGCCACCGCGCGGCCCGGCGCCCTCGGCGATCCCCGTACCGCCGACCCCTGCAGACTGCTGGCCGCCGCCTCCCTGAGCCGCTTCGGCGACGCCGCCATGGACCCGGACTACGGGGAGATCGACCGCTGCGACGTCCTGCTGCGCAACGGCAGCGGGGACGAAGTCGCCGATGTGGAGGTCAACTTCGACGCGGACCTGGACACCTACGAGGGTGAGGTGTCGACCCGCGAGGTGGGCGGGCTGCGCGTGACGACCCTGCCGCGGGACGGGAGATACTGCGAGCGGGCCCTCGCCACCACCGACCACCGGCAGATCCGGGTCGTCGGCAAGCGGCTCGGCTCGCCCTCACCCGACCCCTGCCAGCTGGCCGACGCCGCCACCGACCATGTCCTCGGCATCCTGGACGACGGCCCGGTACCCCGCCGTACCGCCTCCCCCGCACCCGACTCGCTCGCCCGGGCGGACGCCTGCACCCTGCTCGACGACGCCTCGCTCAAGCGGGTCCCGGGCGTCGACCCGGAGAACGTGGATCCGGGCTTCGGCGCCTGGAGCTGCGACTGGTTCGGCGACGACGGCCCCGGCGAGGTGGAGCTCCAGTTCAGCCGGGACAACGCCCTGGAGGACGACGGGAAAGCGGTCGACATCGGCGGCGAGCGCGGCTACCTCGCCCCCGAGGAGGCGGGCGAGGACAGCTGCACCGCCCGGCTCGCACACCGCACCTACCGCAACTCCGCCGGTGACCGCACCGTCGAACTGCTCCAGCTGACCGTGTACGGCTCAGGATCCACCAAGCGCCTGTGCGACACCGCCACCACCCTCACCGCCGAGGCCGCACGAGCCGTCGACGACCAACTGCCGGGGAAGTGAGACTTCCGGGGCCGAAACCGGCGTATGCGGGAAGCGGGACAGACACGGGGAGCGGGACAGACACGGGCAGCGGGGCAGGTGCGGGAAGCGGGACAGACACGAGCAGCGGGACAGACACGGGCAGCGGGGCAGGTGCGGGCAGCGGGGCAGGTGCGGGGAGAGTGGGACAGGCACGGGGAGTGGGGCAGATGCGGGGCACAGGTGAGACGCAGGGCACGGAACACGTGCCGGGATCCGGGCAGCCGCGCGGTACGGGTGCCGGAGGGGGCGGGCGGCCGCCCGGTGGCGGGCGGTTGCTGCCCGCCACGCACGGCAGCCTCGCCCGGGGTGCCTCCGCGCCGCTGCCCGGGACCCTGTTCGCGCTCGCGCTGACCGGCGGGATGACGCTGGGCCCCGGCGAGGGCCGCGAGGTCCTCTTCGGCCGCAACCGGCCCGAGGTGCACGTCTGCCTCGGTGAGGACGACTCCCAGGTCAGCCGCCACCAGGGCACCCTGACCCACCGGGACGGGCGCTGGTGGGTGGGGAACGTCGGCCGCCTGCCGCTGCGCCTCGCCGAGTCCCGGCTGCTCTTCCGGCACGAGGAGCCGCTGCCGCTCGGCACCGGCTACACCCCGCTGTTCATCGGCGGCACCCGGGGCCGCGAGCACCTGATGGAGGTCTTCGTCACCGGCCCGGAGACCGAACGCCCCGGCCCCCGGCACACCGAGGTCACCCGCCCGCCCCGGGTCTGGGTCCTGACCGAGCAGGAGCGGCTCGCCCTCGTCGTCCTCGGCCGCCGCTACCTCGCGCACGACCCCCGGCCGCAGCCGCTGACCTGGCGGCAGACGGCCGCCGAACTCGCCGCCGTGCAGCCGGGCGAGGGCTGGACGGACAAGCGGGTCGAGCACCTGGTCAACGGCGTACGGGTGCGGCTGTCCCGCGACGGGGTGCCCTGGCTGACCCGCGAGGAGGTCGGCGAACCCGTCGGCAACGCGCTCAACGACCATCTGCTGCGCGCCCTGCTCGCCTCGACGACGCTCGTCCCCATGGACCTGGCGCTGATCGACGCCGCCTGACCGCGGCGAGGGCCGTCGCCGCCGCCATCACGGCGGTGCTCGCGCCGATCAGCCAGGGCAGCCAGTTCCGCGGGGTGTGGCCGGAGACCGCGACCACGGCGCCGCCGCCGTGCACGACGGTGGGGTCCCGCGGGGTGAGGACCAGATCCTCCGGGCCGAGCAGCGCGTTGTGGCGGCGGAAGTCGTCGAGTCCGCCCGGGTAGGTGCCGCCGCGGAAGTCGACGAGCGCGGCCGTGCCGTCGGACCTGCGCGCCACGTAGAGCGTGATCAGCTCCAGCGAGCCGTCCCCGTGCCGGACCAGCACCGCACGCTCGAAGGCCCGCCCGCCTGCCCCGGCGAACTCCCGCACCGCCCGCCCCGCCGCCGCGCTCGCGGGGCAACCGGCGGCGGCCCGGCACGGCGTGGCCGAGAGCAGCGCGGAGAGCAGCGCCCGGGGCGTGTAGTAGGCGGCGAAGTTCGCCCGCCGGTCCGCACTGCTCTCGCCCGCCCCGGCGAACTTGTCGTTCTTCACCGCGGTCGACTCCCGGTACTCCCGCAGCAGCCCCTCCCGCGACCCCTCCGCCGCCCGGGGACCGCAGCCGGACACCAGGGCCCCGACCAGTACGAGGACGAGGGCGAGAACAAGGGCGAGGACGAAGGCGCATGCGGCTGCCGACGCGGGTACCCGTACGCCGCCGCGTGCGGAGAGGACCGCGGAGCACCTGCGCCTCATGCCCACCCTCCCCACTCGCTCGCCCCTGCTCTGACGCGCCCTGTCCTGCCCTGACGTGCCCTGTCCTGCGTTGACGCGCCCTGCCCCGATGAGGCCCGATGAGGCCCGATGAGGACTGCCTATCGGGTGTCGGCGGGGAGGGGTCCCGGGCAGCCGCGTCCTCACCTCCCCTCCCCCTCCGTCCCCACCCCGGACAAACCGGCCCGCGGACAGGTGAATCGGCCGAAAGCAGCGCGCCCGCTTCACCTTTCACCTGCTCAGAGCCCTCCCACCCGGGCCGCCGACAGCCCGCGACTGACCGAAATCCGTCACCTGCCGTGACAGCGGGATGACCCGCTGTCAGACCCCCGTGCTCTCATACGAGCTGTACGAGCTGCCGTACGAACGAGCCGTACGAGCTGCCCGTACGAGTCGCGCGGAGGGCGGACGTACGGGCCGCGCGGGTGCGGCGGACGCATGGTGAGGCGATGCGCCAACAGGCTTGCGAACGAAGGGAGTTGTGCCATGAGGAGGCGCGGTCCGGTGCGCCGTTCCCGGCGGCGTGCGCAACCAGTTCCCCTCTGGCTGAAGGTCGGGGCGGCGATGTGCGCGGCCGTGGTGGTGCTGCCATGGCTCCTGTCCCACTGGTGGATACTCCTCGGCCTGGGCGTCCTTGCCGCGGCCGCCGGTGCCTTCGTGGGGCAGCGGGCACGGCAGCGGGCGGAGTGGGAGCGGGCGCGGTCCAGGGCGCTGCGGCTGCGTATCGCCGAGCTGGACGCGCTGGACCACCGGTCCTTCGAGTTCGCGATACGGGACTTGATGCGCCGGGACGGCTGCGCGGCGGAGCAGCTCGGCGGCGCGGGGGACAACGCCTGCGATGTACGGGCGGTCGACCCCTCCGGTCGCATATGGTCTGTTAACTGCACCTCGGTTGGGTCGTTGGGTGGGTTGATGCAGAGCCTGCCCAAGGAGCTTCGTTGCAAAGAGATCTTCACCGTGAACTGATCGAGGGGCGGTTGGATGTCCCCCGGATTGGTTCTGTGGTCCAGCTTCCTCGCCAGCACCCGCCGTATGCCGTGGCCGACGTCGACGGCGCCCTGGTCTCTCCGGTCGAGTCGTACCTGAAGGATCTGGCTCTCGGCGACAACAGCCCTGCAACCAGCCGGAGTTATGCCCATGACCTGCTGCGATGGTTCCGGCTGCTGTGGATGCTGGGCGTCGACTGGGAAAAGGCGACGGAGGCGGAAGCCGCGGCACTGGTCGGCTGGCTACGTACGGCCAAGAATCCGCAGCGCCGCCGCAGTGACCCCATGGCACCGCCACCCGGGTCGGTGAACCCGCGCACCGGCAAGCAGTGCCTCAAGGCCGGCTATGCGCCGACGACCATCAACCACGCGTTGACCGTCGTTAGTGGCTTCTATGCCTTTCACCGTCACTACGGCCGCGGCCCTGTCATGAACCCGGTGCCGGAGTCTGTTCAGCGCCGTCGGGCCCTTGCGCACCGTGACCCGGACAGCCCCGCACCGTTGCATCGCCGCGCTCGGCTACGCCAACGCACCCAGCAGAAGCACCCGCGGGCAATCCCCGACGCGATGTGGGACGAGTTGTTCGCGGCCATGAACCACGACCGTGACCGCGCCCTACTGCAGCTCTACGTCTCCAGCGGAGCCCGCGCGAGCGAACTGCTGGGCATCACCCTTGGTGACGTCGACTGGTCCGGCCAGCAGCTCTACGTCATCTCCAAGGGCACCAACGTGCGCGAACCGGTGCCGGCCAGCCCACAGGGCTTCCTGCTCCTGGCCGCATACCTCGACCAGGCTGGCACCCCGGACTCGGGCGAGCCGCTCTGGCGGACTCGGCACGGTGCCGAGAAGCCGCTGACCTACTGGGCCATGCGCCGCATCCTGCAGCGCGCGAACACCAAGCTTGGCACCAACTGGACCCTGCACGACCTGCGCCACACCGCCGCTCAGCGGATGGCGAATGACCCCAGCCTCACTCTCTCGGAAGTACGCGCGATCATGCGACACACCGCCCTGGCGACCACGGGCATCTACCTCAACACCCGCATCGAGGACCTCTTCGACAAGCTCCAGGAGCACTACAACAGGCCCCGCGTCGAGCGGACCTTCGCCGTCGGATACGACCCGGCCGACATCCAGGCGGTGTTCGGTGGTTAGCCGCGGCACTCTCACACCGACCTACACCGCCCGCAACCGCAGGACGGTCTTGCGTGACGTGGAGTTCGACGAGCCGGTGCCCACCAGGTTCCCGGACGCCGCCGTCAAGGCTGCACCGGCGCCGAGGCCGGAACATCCGCCTGCTCCGTTCGGCGATCTGTCCCAGGCATCAATCCCGGAGCTGTGCTCGCTGGTCAAGGACGTGATCCCCGGCCGTACTCACTCCACCTATGAGAAGCGCCGCCGCGGGCTGCGGCTGCTGTTCGGGCACTTGGAAACGCTGCCCGGGGCCACGTGGCAGGCCCGGTGGGAAGCGAGTGGATTCAACGGGGACAAGGCCCTGCCGGTCAATAGCCTGGTGACCCCTGGAGGCCGGGACGGCTACGACCTGACCTCGGCTGCCAAGATGGCCTTCTGCATGCGGGTGATCCAGCCGACGCTGGGCGGCTTCAGGGCCAACGTCTTCTCTGACTTCCCCGACGCCTTCCGACAGGCCAATCGCGATCCCGGGTTGGACGCGTACTTCGCCGCCGTCGACGCCCGCTCCGAACTCGGTCACGGCAACCGGATCCGGGCCAAGTTCGATGTCTCCTGTGCTTTGTCCACCCAGGGCATCGCGCTCGCGGATCTGACACCGTCCGCCTTGCTCCACTACTCGCTGGAGTGCCGCCGACTGGGCGTCACTCACGGCGCGAACAAGGACACCACCCGCTTCGGCGCCCTTGGTGCCTGGGAAATCCTGCACTCCACGGGACATTTCCCGCCCGGAACACCGACGACCCTGCGGAAGTTCATCTACAACGGACAGCTCACACCTGAGCAGATGATCGACCGCTATCCGATCCGTCACCAGGGGATCCGCCAACTGATCATCGACTACATCGTGCGGCGCCAGGCGGACACCGACTACAACACCCGCGACGGTCTGGCCCGGATCCTGACCGGCACCTTCTGGGCGAAGGTCGAGAAGATCAACCCCGACCAGGCCGACCTGAACCTCAGCCAGGACGTCTACGACCAGTGGCGGACGGAGATTACCTACTGGGAGCGGGACCAAACAAAGGAGCGCAAGAACGTCGAGCAAATTCTCCTCGCGATCCGCGGCTTCTACCTCGACCTGCAGAGCTGGGCAGTTGAGGAACCCGAACGATGGGCACACTGGGTCGTCCCATGCCCGATCCGCCCACAAGAACTAAAGGGATTCTCCAAGCGCCGGCGCGAGATCAACCAGCGGATGGCCGACCGCACCCGCCAGCGGCAGCCGCTGCTGCCCACGCTGGTGAAGTACGTCGAGGAACGACACGAGAAGCTCGCTGGCCTACTGGAAGCCGGACGGGCCGTCGGTCTCGGCGAAGCCTTCGAGTTCCAGGGGCGCCAATACCGCCGCACCAATTCCAAGAAGGACCAACGACTCTTCCAGGTCGAAGACGAACCACCCGTCCGTGTCCTGGACAAGACCACCGGCGAAACCACCAACGTCACCCTGGCCGAAGACACCGCCTTCTGGGAATGGACCGCCGTCGAAGTGCTTCGACACAGCGGCATTCGGATCGAGGAATTGTCCGAGCTCACACACCTGAGCGTTCGGCAATACGAGCGCCCGAACGGCGAGATCATTGCCCTGCTGGTGATTGCACCGTCCAAGAACGATCGCGAACGCGTCATCCCCATGTCCGCCGAGCTCTTCCACGCCATCGCCCAGATCATCCGCCGTCACACCAGAGAAGGCCGGACGATCCCGCTCGTCAGCCGCTACGACGGACACGACAAACTGTGGTCGGAGCAGATGCCATTCCTCTTCCAGCGTCAGATCGGTAGCATCCGCAGTGTCCTGGCCACTGGCACAATGCTCAACATGCTCCGCCGGACCTGCCAGGAGATCGGCGAGACGAATAAGGCATTCGCCGGCCTGACCTTCACACCCCACGATTTCCGAAGGCTATTCGCCACCGAAGTCGTCAACGGCGGGCTTCCCATCCATATCGGAGCCGCTCTGCTCGGACACATGAATCTGCAAACGACACAGGGATACGTTGCGGTCTTCAACGAAGACGTAGTCGCCCACTACCAGCAGTTTCTCAACAACCGGAGAACCCTGCGACCGCCCGCGGAATACTGCGAGGTCACCGAGCAGGAATGGACCGAGTTCGAGGAGCACTTCGAGAAGCGCAAGGTCGAACTCGGCAACTGTGCTCGCCCTTACGGCACCCCCTGCCAGCACGAACACGCCTGCATCCGCTGCCCAGTCCTGCAGATCAATCCCAAGATGCTGCATCGGCTCGACGAACTCGAAAAGGACCTCGTCCTACGCCGCAAGAGAGCCGAGAACGAGGGATGGCTCGGCGAGATCGACGGCATCGACAAGACGCTGACCTTCCTGCGCGGCAAGCGCATCGAAGCCGAACGGATCAGGCAGCGAACCGCCGTCCACCTCGGCCTGCCTCAAGCCCGCCAGCGACAGGAACCGTGACCCCCGCACACGCGGCGCCTCGTGCTCCAGGTCAACCCAAAAGTGCTCGCGCGGCTCGATGAGCTAGGGGATCATCTAGTGATGGGCCGTCAGCGCACCGTCGTAGAAGATCGGGTGGGCCAGCTCGGCGGGATTGGCCTCACGCTCACCTTTCTGCTGCGGGCCTAGCGTGACGACGCCCGGCAGATTCAGCGCCGAGCGCCTGTCAATCTCAGACTGCCAGCACGATGACGAAAGGATTATTCATGAGCGAGCTCGATGAAGTCCAGATGAACCGGCTGATTCACACAAAGGCCCTCTTCGAACGTGCAGTGAGGATCTCTCACGAGGCTCACCCCTTCGACGCCGACTCCCTCCTCCTCTTCCATGACTCGGTGGAGAACCTCCTTCACCAAGCGACAGGATTTCTCGGCGTCGAACTGCAGAAGAGTTCGACCTTCGAGAGCTATTGGAAGGCAACGCAAGAGCAGAAAGAAATCGTGATCCCCGGTCGAGGGCCGATGAAGCGCATGAATGACGCGCGAGTCGGGTTCAAGCACCACGGTCTGATCCCCTCAACCTCAACGATCGAGCAGGTCCGCGCGGACGTGCAGACCTTCTTCACAGACACCGTGCCAATGGTCTTCAACGTCGACTTCGACAAGATCAGCATGGAGTTGCTGATTGAGGACACCCACGCTCGTGAACTCCTCCACGAAGCCGACGAACTGGCAGCACTAGACACCACAAATGCGATCGCTGTCGCCATGCTCTACCTTCACGATGCTTTCCAGATGCTCTTCAACCCCTTCATCAAGCCCGAGCTGTATAACGCGGATATGCCGGCACTGCGTCGCGCCAGCCGAGGGGCAGACTGGGAGCCCCTCCTGGGCATTGTCGAGACCGACATATCGGTTCAGCAATACTACTGGCCGGTCTTTCTCCTCGGTCTGGACTACACGGAGTACGGCAAGTTTGTTCGCCTGGTTCCCCGGCACCACGGAGGCCCTCAATGGCCGGGAAGCCGGACCGAGCCGGACACCGAGCTTTGGTTCGAGCCGAAGTTTATGACCCGGGAGAACTACGAGTTCAGCCGCGCTTTCCTCGTCCGGGCCGCAATCCGAGCGAAGCAGCTGTACGCGCCCCAGCCCGTCGTCTATTCCGGCGAAACTGTCCGCGTGACCCTGAAGGGGCTCTTGAGGACCAAGAAGCGCGGCTCTAGGAGCAAGCAGTAGGGCACGGAGCTCGGCCCGTTGGCAAGCATGATCACAAAGTCACCGACGGGCCCGTCTGTTAACCGAATGACGGCAGCCTGCAAGGCTCGTACAGCCAATCGGGTGAAGTGCAGAGAAGGGCCGTCCAGTGCAAGCACCGGCGGGACGGCGACCAGGGCTCGGCCGTGGGCGTGGGGGTGCTCCAGCAGGTCAACGGCACGGCCCGGCAGATCCACGGGGCGGACGTAGCCGTCGTCCTGACCAACGGCCGGTTCTCCTCGAAGGCGGTCCCCTGGGGCAGGGAGCACCGGATCCACCTCGTCGACCGGCGCCTGCTCGCCGAATGGGCCGCCGGATCACGCCCCCTGTGGGACCTCCTGGACCGGATCCCGCCCCCGCGCCGCCCTTCGGCCCTGTCCTGAACCGTCAGCGGAGGCGGCAGCGACAGATCCGGCACGGCGGAAGACGCGGCTTCGGGCAGTGGACCGCCGACACCCAGTGGACCGCCGACACGGTGGGCCAGGTCGTCGAAGGGGCTTCGCGGTCCGGAAGCCCGTGACGGCCCGTCACCTCCCCGGCTCCCGCAGGGCGCGGACGATCTCGGCGAGGGCGCGGAGGATGGCGGCCCGGTGCCGTGGCTCGGCCCCGTGCAGGGCGCGGCGGGCCAGCACCACGGCGGTGGCCGCGCTGACGGTACGGGCCAGGAGCAGGCCGGACACCTGGGCGGCGGCCAGCAGTCCGAGGACGAGGCAGGGCGTGGTCATCGCGAACTCCCCTGAAGAGGCGACAGGTTGGTGAGGAGACCAGCGCAGCTGTCCAGGGCGGTGTCCATCGACTCCCTGCGGCAGACTGGACAGAGGTGTTCCGAGAAGACCCCCGGGGGCGGCGCCATGGCGAGGGACGAGAGCGCGTCGGCGGCGCGGCCGAGCGCGGCGACGGAGCGGCTTGAGGAGGCCTTCCGCGCGGATCTGCAGCGCGTGGAGGCCCTGCGCCAGAGCCTCCCGGCGGCCGTACGCCCCTCCCTGCGGGAACTCGCCGCGCACACCCGGCGCGGACACAACACCCTCAACAACTGGCTGACCGGCAGGGCCTTCCCGGCCGACGCGGGCGTGCTCGCCGAGGTGGTCGCCCGGATCCGGCGGTCCGCCGCCGGTGCCGTTCTCGGCGCGGAGGACGCGGCGCTGCTCGACCCGCACCGATGGCGCGAGCGGCACGCCGCCGTCAACCGGGCCCGGGTACGGGACGCCGAGGAACTGCGCCGCGGGCGGCAGGCGGCGGCCGACCTGACCGAAGCCGAGGACCGGGCCCGCCTCCGCGCCCTCCCCGACCCGCCCCGCCGCCTCGGCCTCTGGACAGCGGCCGGTCTCCGCGTCCACCCGTCCATCTCCGGCGACCGCCCCGCCGAGGACGCCCTCCCCGACACCGCCCGTCCCGAGGTCCCTCTCCCCGGATTCGTCCTGCCCGCCTACGTCCCGCGCCCCCATGACGACCGGCTACGCGAGGCGTTGACCGCCGCGGCGGCAGCGGGCGAGCCCGCGCTCGTGGTCGTCCGCGGCGGATCCTGCACCGGCAAGACCCGCGCCGCCTACGAGGCCGTCCGCACCCTGGGCCGTGAAGCGAGAGCCCAGAACCGACAGGACCGACAGGAGCGAGGGGCCGACACCGCACCCCGAAGGCCACCGGCCCCGTCCTCCCCACGGACGACGCCCCTCCCCGACCCCACATCCGGCCACACCCACACCCACGTACAAGAACAAGGAGGCGGAGACGGAGACGGACGCGGGAGCGGGAGCGACGGCGGACGAGAGCCCTCCCCCGGCCCCCTGACCGGATGGGACCTGCTCTTCCCCCGCACCGCGGCCAGTGCGCTGCAAGCGCTGGAGGCCCGTGCGTTCGCCCCGCGCACCGTGGTCTGGCTCGACGACGCGCACCAGCTCCTCGCCGACCCGAAGGGCGAGCCGCTGGCCGCGGGGCTGCTCTCACGGCTGGCCGGGCCCGGGCCGCTGATCGTCCTCGCCACCCTGTGGGAGGCGGCGTTCGCGGAACTGACCGCGCCCCCGCGGGAGTCGGCCTTCGGTGGCCAGGACCCGCACCACCACGCCCGCGCGCTGCTGACCGGCGCCACCGCGGTGGTCCGCGTCCCGCCCGCCTTCGGGGCCCGGGAGCTGCGGGCCCTCGGTGCCCTCGGCGGGGACCCGGCGCTCGCCGCCGCCCGGCGTACCTCGCGGGACGGGAAGATCACGCAGACCCTCGCCGCGGGCCTCCCCCTCGTGGACCGCTACGAGAGCGCCGAGGAACCCCCGGCCTGCTATACGCGCGCCCTCGTCACGGCGGCGATGGACGCCTGCCGACTGGGCTGGGACGCCCCGCTGCCCGACGCCTTCCTGCGCGAGGCCGCCCCCGGTTATCTCACCGCGGAGCAGCGTGCCGCGGCGGGGGCGGACTGGTTCCCGTATGCCCTCGACGAGGCGCGTACGCGGGTGCAGCGGGTGGTCGCGGCGCTGGAACCGGTGGCCAGGACGGACGGCATGGGGATCCGGCCGGGGGTCTCCCGGCTGGCGGACTACCTCGACGCCCATGGCCGGGCCGGGCGGGCGGACATCGATCCGCCCGGCTCGTTCTGGGCGGCCGCGGCGGACCACGCCACCCGCCCCGGGCACCTGGCGCGCCTCAGCCGGGAGGCCGAGCTGCGGTCCTGCCACGCCGAGGCCGAGCGCCTGGCGCACCGGGCCGCCGAGGCGGGCAACCCCCATGTGTACGGCGCCCTCGCGGAGTTGCGGGAGCGGGGCGGTGACCGGCAGGGCGCCGAGCGGCTGGCCCGGTCGGCCGCCGAGGCCGGTGACCCGTACGTGCACGCCGCGCTCGCCTGGCTGGCGGAGCGGTCCGGCGACCCGGGGCGCGCGGAGCGGCTCGCCCGGCTGGCCGCGAGCGCCGGGGACCCGGACGCCCTGCGGGACCTGACCGAGTCCCGGGAACTCTCCGGGGACCACGAGGGCGCCGAGCGCCTGGCCCGGCTGGCGGCCGCCGCCGGGGTGCCGCGCTGCGCCTACCGGCTCGCCGCGCTACGGGAGCGGGCGGGCGACCGGGACGCCGCCGCACGCCTCTACGGGCTCGCCGCCGACGCGGGCTCCCGCCACGCCGCGCGCCGCCTCACCGAACTGCGCGAGGCCGCCGGCGACCGGCTCGGCGCCGAGCAACTCGCCCGCGAGGCCGCGGAGTCGGGCAACCCGCGCTGCTACTCCTCACTGGCCTGGATGCGGGAACGGGCCGGGGACCACCGGGACGCCGCCCGCCTCTACCGCCTCGCCGCCGAGTCGGGAGACGGCCACGCCCTGCGCAGGCTGGCGGAGTTGCGGAGCCGGGTGGGCACGGGCGCCCCAGAGCACGACGGCGACGACGGCCTCCCCGCACCCGCCTGACGGCAGAGCCGGGTCACCGGGCCTGAGCCGCCCGCCCGAGCGAACCTGATCAGTCACCGCACCTGGCCGTACGAGCGGACCTGATCGGCCACCGCACCTCACCATCCGAGCGAACCTCACCAGCCCCCACGGACCACCGGCGCCATCCGACGCGGCGTCCTCACCCCCCGCGCACCGTGTCGAAGGCCTCGGTGAGCGCGGGGCTGCCCGCCAGTCTGCCGAGGATGCGGTGCAGGTGCTTGCGGTCGGTGGCGGACAGGTCGGCGAAGGCGGACTCGTCGACCTCGCGGAGCAGCCCGTCGGCGTCCCGGCCCAGGTCGGCGCCCTTCTCGGTGGCCGCGACCAGATAGCGGCGGCGGTCCCGCGGGTCCCGGGTGCGCTGCGCGTAGCCGCCCTGCTCCAGGGTGTCGAGGGTGCTCACCATGGTGGCGGCGTCGATCCGCAGATGGGCGCCGAGGTCGAGCTGGGACATCGGGCCGTTGTCCAGGAGCGCCTGGAGCACGCTGTAGTGCCGTACCCGCAGGCCGAGTTCGGCGAGCCGGTGCTCGCTGAGGCGGAAGGCCACCTGCCCCAGCTTGAGCAGCAGGCAGCTGGTGTGCTCGGCGACCGAGCCGGGCACCAGATCCGCCGCCCGGTTCGCCGCTCGGTTCGCCGCCCGCGCGGGGGTGGTCGCCGCCATGTTCCGCTTCCTCCGCAAACCGTTCGCACCGCCGAAGGTCACATCGTACGAGACGTTCCCCCGCCGCGTACCAGACCTTCTCCTGTGGTGATCGAGGCGGCTCGCTGCGCGGTTCCTCACGCCCGCCCCGCCTTGACAGAGCAAGGCTAATTATTTGTACTGCTTATTATTAGTGAGCCCTGGTGGACAGTTCCGGTGCACCGCGGGCGGACCGAGGAGAGGAGCCGGGCATGGAGCGCAGCCTCGCGGGACGGACGATCCTGATGTCGGGCGGCAGCCGGGGGATCGGCCTGGCCATCGCCCTGCGCGCCGCGAAGGACGGGGCGCGGGTCGCGCTGCTCGCCAAGACCGCCGAGCCGCACCCGAAGCTGGAGGGCACCGTCCACACGGCGGCCGCGGCGATCGAGGCGGCCGGGGGCTCGGCCCTGCCGGTGGTGGGCGACGTCCGCTCGGACGCCGATGTGGAGCGGGCCGTCGCGGCGGCGGCCGAGCGCTTCGGCGGGATCGACATCGTGGTGAACAACGCGAGCGCGATCGACCTGACGCCCACCGCGGACATCCGCATGAAGAGCTACGACCTGATGCAGGACATCAACACCCGGGGCACCCTGCTGCTCACCAAGACGGCCCTCCCCCACCTGCGCCGCTCGGCGCACGCGCATGTGCTCACGCTCTCCCCGCCGCTCAACCTCGCCCCGCACTGGCCGGGCCGCCATCTCCCGTACACCCTCGCCAAGTACGGGATGAGCCTGTGCACCCTCGGCTTCGCGCACGAGTTCGCGGCGGACGGGATCGCCGCCAACTCGCTGTGGCCGCGCACCCTCATCGACACCGCCGCGGTACGCAATCTGCTCGGCGGCGCCGAGCGCTCCCGCTCCGCCGAGATCGTCGCCGACGCCGCGTACGCGATCCTCAGCCGCGACCCCCGCACCTGCACCGGCCGCCACTTCCTCGACGACGAGGTGTTGGCCGAGGAGGGCGTCACCGACCTGTCCGGCTACCGAGCGGCGGGCGCCGAGGGCGAGTTGGAGCCCGACCTCTTCCTCGACGCCTGAGGCACGGCAGGGTGCGCTCGACGCCTGAGGCACGGCAGGCCGCGCTCGACGCCGTGCCGCGGGCCCGGGCGCCGGTAGAGCACGGGGCTCCAGCAGCCCCCGCGTCCCCCGACCCGGCCGCCCCCGGTCCGTGCACCGGTCCGCCGCCGTCCAGCACGCAGTCGTGCCTGGTCCAGGGAGTGGGACGGCTCTTGGTGCCGGGCGGCGGCTGTTGTAGAAATGGGCCCCATGAATCACGAGCCCCTGGTGCGACGCCTGGTCATCGACCTGTGCCGGCGCCCGGCCGCCTGTTGTTGATTCTGCCGCGTCCCTGACGCCGCTCCCCCTCTCCGCGCCTCCGCTCCCCTGCTCTGCCCTGCCGTCCCGCGCACGGACGGCGTCCCGGCGGGAGCGGGGCGGAGATGTCCCGCCCCGCCGCCCTGCCGCGGTGCCCGCTGCCTGAGTCGTTCCGCTCCGTCGGCCTCAGCCGCCCCTCCCTCCCGGTTCCTTCCGGCTCCCCCGCTGCCCTGGAGGCCGCCCGTGTCCACGACACCCCCGCTGTCCGAAGTCGACGCCGAAGCCGGACCCGGCTCCGCCGCCGCCGTGGCGGACCGGCCGCCGGTCCGGCGCCGCCCCCAGGTCTGGGCGCGTGCCCGCCACGCCCTGCTGCCGCTCGGTTCGCTGCTGCTCTTCCTGGCGCTGTGGCAGGTGCTCGCGGTGAGCGGGACGTGGAGCGAGACGCTGGTGCCGCCACCGGCCGAGGTCGGGGACGCCTTCCTGGACGTCTCCACCACGCACGACGGGGTGCGCGGCTACAACGGCACGTACCTCGTCGAGCACTTGGGGATCAGCCTGCGGCGCATCGGGCTGGGGGCCGGGCTCGGCATCGCCCTCGGGGTGCTCTTCGGGCTGCTGATGGGGACCGTGGGGTGGGTGCGTTCGCTGTTCGAGCCCTGGATCACCTTCCTGCGGACGCTGCCGCCGCTGGCGTACTTCTCGCTGCTCATCATCTGGCTGGGCATCAACGAGGAGCCGAAGATCACGCTGCTCGCCGTGGCCGCCTTCCCGCCGGTGGCGGTGTCCACCACGACCGCCGTCGCTGCCGTGCCGCGGAGCCTGATCGAGGCGGCCCGGGCACTCGGCGCCTCGCGGTGGGACGTGGTCCGGGACGTCGTGGTGCCCTCCGCCCTGCCGGAGACGCTCACCGGGATCCGGCTGGCCGTGGGGGTGGCCTACTCCTCCCTGGTCGCCGCCGAGTTGGTCAACGGACTCCCCGGTATCGGCGGCATGGTCAAGGACGCCGCCAACTACAACAACACCCCGGTGGTCCTCGTCGGGATCATCGCCATCGGGGTCTCCGGACTGGTCATCGACGGACTGCTGCTGCGCCTCGAACGCGCCGTCGTGCCCTGGCGCGGCCGCACCTCCCCGTGAGCCGCCCGGCCCCCCTCAACTACCGCTGCCTCCACGGCACTTCTCCCCTCTCCCCCTGCCTCCCGCCCCTCCCACTCTCCGCACAGAACGGCCTCCACCATGTCTCCCTCCCCTGCTCACGGCCCGTCCCGCCGACTGCTGCTCGCCGGTGCGCTGGCCGCCGCCTCCGCGGTCGTCACCGGCTGCTCCTCGGACGGCGGCGGCTCCTCCGGCGGCGCCAAGCGGCTGCGTATCGGCTACTTCGCCTTCCCCAGCGGTGACTTGCTGGTCAAGAACCGCAAGCTGCTCGAAAAGGCGCTGCCGGACTACACGATCAGCTGGGTCAAGTTCGACTCCGGGGCCAGCGTCAACCAGGCCTTCCTCGGCAAGTCCCTGGACATCGCGGCGCTGGGCTCCAGCCCCTTCGCCCGCGGGGTGTCCGGGAGTTCGCCGATCCCGTACAAGGTGGCCTTCGTCCTCGACGTCGCCGGGGAGAACGAGGCCCTGATCGCGCGCAAGGGCAGCGGGATATCCGAGGTGAAGGGCCTCAAGGGCAGGACCATCGGTACGCCCTTCGCCTCCACCTCGCACTACAGCCTGCTCGCGGCGCTGGAGCAGGCCGGGTTGAAGCCCTCCGACGTCAAGCTCGTCGATCTCCAGCCGCAGGCGATCCTCGCCGCCTGGCAGCGCGGGGACGTGGACGCCGCCTACGTCTGGCTGCCCACCCTGGACGAACTGCGCAAGAGCGGAACCCAGTTGACCAGCAGCAAGAAGATCGGGGCCGCGGGGAAGCCGACGCTGGACCTGGCGGTCGTCTCGGAGGAGCTGATCGCCCGCGATCCCCGTGCCATCGACGTCTGGCGCAAGGTGGAGGCCGAGGCCCTGCGCACCCTCACGTCCGACCCCGAGGGCTCGGTGAAGGCCATCGCCGCGGAGCTGGGCATCAGCGCGGCGGACGCGAAGGCCCAGCTCTCGCAGGGCGTGTTCCTCACTCCGCGGCAGGTGGCCTCCGCCGACTGGCTCGGCACCGAGGGCCGCCCGGGCAAACTGCTCGGCTACCTCACCGACACCGGCGAGTTCCTGGCCGGACAGAAGCAGATCGACGCGGCACCGTCCGAGGACGTCGTCCGCAAGGCGTTCTACCTCAAGGGGCTGCCCGATGTCCTCAAGTGAGACCCGTGAGAACAGTGAGACAGGTGAGACCAGCAAGGCCAGCGGGATCAGCGAGACCAGCAATCCCAGCGGGACCACGGCAAGTGGGCCGCTGGCCAAGGGAGTTGCGGCAGCCTCGCAGGCGCCCGACGGCTCGGTGCGGCTCGACGGTGTCCGCCATGAGTACGGCCGCGGGCGGGAGACCGTCGCCGCCGTCGGGCCGGTCGATCTGCGGGTGCCCGCCGGCGAGTTCCTGGTCCTGGTGGGCGCCTCCGGCTGCGGCAAGAGCACGCTGCTGCGGCTGATCGCCGGGTTCGAGCAGCCCACCCACGGCTCGGTACGGGTCTCCGGGGCCCCGCCGCGGCCGGGCGCCTCGGCGGGGGTGGTCTTCCAGACGCCGCGGCTGTTCCCCTGGCGCACCGTGCGCGGCAACCTCGACCTGGCGCTGCGCTACGCCGGGGTCCCTCGTGCCCAATGGCCCGAGCGGCGCGGGGAGTTGCTGGCCCGGGTCGGCCTCGAAGGCACCGAGCGGCGGCACGTCTGGGAGATCTCAGGGGGCCAGCAGCAGCGGGTGGCCCTCGCCCGCGCGCTGGCCGCCGAGAACCCCCTGCTCCTGCTCGACGAGCCCTTCGCGGCCCTGGACGCCCTGACCCGCGAACGCCTCCAGGAGGACGTACGGGAGGTGGCCGCCCAGACCGGCCGGACCACCGTCTTCGTCACCCACTCCGCGGACGAGGCGGTCTTCCTCGGCTCCCGCATCGTGGTGCTGACCCGGAGCCCCGGAACCGTCGCCCTGGACCTGCCGATCGACCTGCCGCGCGGCGGTGGCGTCGACGCCGACCAGCTGCGCGAGTCCGCCGAGTTCACCACCCTGCGCACCGAGGTCGCCCACGCCGTCAAGTCCGCGGCGGCGGCCTGAACTTCACCCGGAAGACCTCCCGGGAGACCTCGATCGGGCCCGCGACGACCGAGAGCCCCTGATCGGGCCCGCGACCGGGAACGCGACCGGGACCCCACCCGGAAACCGGAGCGGACCGCCCACCGACGGCGGCCCGCTCCGGTTGCTCATCCGGACGCTCGGTGGCTCCCTCGGACGCCCGGTTGCTCATCCGGACGCTCGGTGACTCCCTCGGACGCCCGGTTGTTCACCCTGCCGCCCCGGTGGCTCATCCGCCCGGGGCGCGGCGCCTCACTCCACCGGGGCGAGGTCGGTGATCTTGCGGGTGGCCAGGTCGGACCGGACGGCGATCTGGGTGACCTGGGGGTCCGGGCCGTCGCTCCAGGTCAGCGTGACCAGGGTGTCGGCGTGCCCGGCGCCGGTTCCGTCGGCGGAGACCTTCCACTTCACCGGGACGTTCTGCGCGAAGAGGATGCCGTCCGCGTGCTCCTTCTCCTCGTACGCGGCGACCTTCTTCTGCGCCGCGGCGCTCAGGTGGAAGGCGCGCGCCGCCTTGGCCGCCTGGGCCGCCGCCGGGTCCTCCAGGTCGTAGACGGCGTCGATGTAGCCGCCGTAGAAGTCGGCGACCCGGGCGGTGACATCGCGGGGGTCGCCCTCGCGGTCCTGGGCCGCCCGGACGTGCCCGGTGGCGGAGGTGCCGCGGGCGGAGTCGCTTCCGGCGAGCGCCGGGGTGACGGCGGCCAGCGAGAGGGCGGCGGCGATTCCCGCGGCGGCGAGCACGGTGGTGCGCGGGCGAGTACGTGTACGCATGGTGAGACCTTCCCCGTGGTGCGGCGCCGCGGTTCTGCTGACCGCGGGCCGTCGGTCACCGGAGAAGACAGCGCGCACCGGACGAAAGTTGCACAATCGCCGCGGATTTACCGAGCCTTGGCGCTCTCATGGCGGAGGCGCCGCGCCTGCGGGCCCCAGCACACGGCGTCCTCCCGGCGGCGGATCAGCCCGACTTCTCGGCGTGCTCGGCGAGTTCGGCGAGGAAGCGCGGCACCCGGCCGGCACCGAAGTCGTAGAACCGCGCCCACCGCGGCTCGACCGCGATCCGCGCCATCCGGTCGTACATCGCCCGGCAGTTCCGCTCGAACTCGGCGGCCTGCTCGGCGTCGAAGTTCTTCCGCGCCGCCGCGAGGTACTCCGGCACCACCCCGTCGACGAGGGTGAGGTGCACGACGCCGCGCACCGACAGCGACCTGGCCGAGCCGGGGCTGTCGCCGGTGTCGACGGTCAGGGCGACCTCGGGGCGGGCGGTGAGCGCGCGCACCTTGGGGGCGGTGGCCGCGGTGGACATGACGATCTCCTCGCCGGTCCAGTAGATCCCGATCGGGACGACGCGGGGCAGCCCGTCGAGGCCGTTGTACGCCAGCCGCGCCATCGAGGCCCGGCTCAGCAGCTCGTGGGCGTCGGCCAGTTCCTGTGCGATCTGCTCGCGGTCCATGACGCGTCGTCCTCCACTGTCGGGCGGCCGCCGGTGGCCGCTGTGCCCCCGGGGACGGAGCCGCCGCCGCGTTCTCGACATCCGGGCCGGGAACGCCGTCTCCTCACCCACGGTAATCGCGCCGCCCCGGGGTCCGCCTCCTCAGGCGCAGGAGGGACACAGCCCTCGGTAGATGACCTCGGCCTCGGCGACCCGGAAGCCGTAGCGCTCCCGCGGGGGCAGTTCGGCCAGGGGGTCGCCGGTGGGGTGGACGTCGCGCACGGTGCCGCAGCCGGAGCAGACCAGGTGGTGGTGCGGGTGGTGGGCGTTGGGGTCGTAGCGCTTGGCGCGGCCGTCGGTGGCGACCTCCAGGACCTCGCCGAGGCCGACCAGCTCGCCCAGGGTGTTGTAGACGGTCGCCCGGGAGATCTCGGGGAGCCGTTCGGCGGCGCGGGCGTGCACCTCCTCGGCGGTGAGGTGCACATGATCGCCATCGAGCACCTCGGCGACGACCCGGCGCTGCGCGGTCAGGCGCCAGCCCTGTGCTCGCAGTCGCTCCAGGAGATCACTCATGGAGATCACTCATGTCGGGCTCACCTCTTCGGGATCGGCGGGACGGTCTTCTTTCGGGCTTCTTCGGGCCTCTTCGGGCGTCTGCGGGCCTCGGCGGACCGGACGGGGCGGGCGGATCCGGCTCGGATCCGGCCGGATCCGAGCGGCGCATCGGACGGGTGGTGAGGGGCTACAGATTCTGAGGGTCTACAGCTTTGGCATTCTTCTTGACTTGGACTCTGTCCATCGTAGGATCGGTTCCGGCGCAGGCCAAGGGATGGGGCCGAAGCCGAGAAACGGCTCGTGCCGAGGATGAGGCCCCGGACCACCGCCCCGGAGCCCCCGGCGCGAGCAGCACCAGTACATGAGCAGCGCCGTCACCTCAGCGGCGCCATCCGTACGGTCCGGAAGGATTCCCATGTCTGAGAACCACGAGGCAATCGTCACCGACGCCAAGACCGAGGGCGCCGACGGCTGCCCCGTCGCGCACGGGGCGCGCGCTCCGCACCCGACGCAGGGCGGTGGAAACCGCCAGTGGTGGCCGGACCGGCTCAACCTGAAGATCCTCGCCAAGAACCCGGCGGTGGCCAATCCGCTCGGCGAGGAGTTCGACTACGCCGCGGCCTTCCAGTCCCTGGACCTCGCCGCGGTCAAACGCGACATCGAGGAGGTCCTCACCACCTCCCAGGACTGGTGGCCCGCCGACTTCGGCCACTACGGCCCGTTCATGATCCGGATGGCCTGGCACAGCGCCGGCACCTACCGGATCAGCGACGGCCGCGGCGGCGCCGGCGCCGGCCAGCAGCGCTTCGCCCCGCTCAACAGCTGGCCGGACAACGGCAACCTCGACAAGGCCCGCCGCCTGCTGTGGCCGGTGAAGAAGAAGTACGGCCAGAGCCTGTCCTGGGCCGACCTGATGATCCTCACCGGCAATGTCGCCCTGGAGTCGATGGGTCTTGAGACCTTCGGCTTCGCGGGCGGGCGCGAGGACGTCTGGGAGCCGGAGGAGGACGTCTACTGGGGCCCCGAGACCACCTGGCTCGACGACGAGCGCTACAGCGGCGACCGCGAGCTGGAGAACCCGCTCGGCGCGGTCCAGATGGGCCTCATCTACGTCAACCCGGAGGGCCCGAACGGCAATCCGGACCCGCTCGCCGCGGCCCGCGACATCCGCGAGACCTTCCGCCGGATGGCGATGAACGACGAGGAGACGGTCGCCCTGATCGCGGGCGGCCACACCTTCGGCAAGACCCACGGCGCGGGCCCGGCCGAGAACGTCGGCCCCGACCCCGAGGCCGCCCCGCTGGAGGAGCAGGGCTTCGGCTGGCGCAACAGCTACGGCACCGGCAAGGGCGCGGACGCCATCACCTCCGGCCTGGAGGTCACCTGGACCACCACGCCCACCCGCTGGAGCAACGGCTTCTTCGACAACCTCTTCGGCTACGAATGGGAGCTGACCAAGTCCCCCGCGGGCGCCCACCAGTGGAAGCCGAAGGACGGCGCGGGCGAGGGCACCGTCCCGCACGCCCACGACTCCGCGCAGAAGATCGCCCCCTCGATGCTCACCACCGACCTGTCGCTGCGCTTCGACCCGGTCTACGAGCCGATCTCCCGCCGCTTCCACGAGAACCCCCAGGAGTTCGCGGACGCCTTCGCCCGCGCCTGGTACAAGCTGACCCACCGCGACATGGGCCCCAAGTCCCTGCTGCTCGGCCCCGAGGTCCCGGCCGAGGTGCTGCTCTGGCAGGACCCGCTGCCGGAGGCGGAGTACGCGACCGTCGGCGCCGAGGACATCACCGCGCTCAAGGCGAAGATCCTCGACTCGGGCCTGACCGTCTCCGAACTGGTCTCCACCGCCTGGGCCTCGGCCTCCACCTTCCGCGGCAGCGACAAGCGCGGCGGCGCCAACGGCGCCCGGATCCGCCTGGAGCCGCAGCGCGGCTGGGAGGTCAACGACCCGGACCGCCTCGCCTCGGTGCTGCGCACCCTGGAGGGCGTCCAGGAGGAGTTCAACTCCTCGGCCTCCGGCGGCAAGAAGGTCTCCCTCGCCGACCTGATCGTGCTCGGCGGCAGCGCGGCCGTGGAGAAGGCCGCCGCGGACGCGGGCCACGAGATCACGGTGCCCTTCACCCCGGGCCGGGTGGACGCCACGGACGAGCACACCGACGCGGAGTCCTTCGCCGCCCTGGAGCCGGGCGCCGACGGCTTCCGCAACTACCTCGGCAAGGGCAACCGGCTGCCCGCCGAGTACCTGCTGCTCGACCGCGCCAACCTGCTCACCCTGAGCGCCCCCGAGACGACCGTCCTCGTCGGCGGACTGCGGGTGCTCGGCGCCAACGCCCAGGACTCGCGGCACGGCGTCCTCACCGAGACCCCCGGCCGGCTGACGAACGACTTCTTCGTCAACCTCCTCGACCTGGGCACCACGTGGCGGGCCGCCAACGGCGACGGGCACACCTACGAGGGCGTGGACGCCGCCACCGGACAGGTCAGGTGGACCGGCACCCGGGCCGACCTGGTCTTCGGCTCCAACTCCGAACTGCGGGCGCTCGCCGAGGTCTACGCGAGCGACGACGCCCGGGAGAAGTTCGTGACCGACTTCGTCGCGGCCTGGTCCAAGGTGATGGACCTCGACCGCTTCGACCTCGACACCCGGGGGCGCTGAAGCACTGCGCGGGGGTAGTCGGCGCGGCACCTGAAACGCGCCAACTACCCCTGGCTGCTGGCCAGTTGAAGAAAGGTCAGCAGAACCTCGACAACATCTGAATGGATGTCACCCAAGCGGGCACCCTCCTCAACGAAGGGCCCCTCAAGCCGGACGTCCAGGCCGCCTCCCCCGTCGGCCTGGACGTCCTTCCCTTTTCCGCCGCCCTCTTCTTCCTCCTGCTTCGTTCCTCCTCTCCGCTGCCCGTCCGTGCCCGTGGTCCGGGTGCCCCGTCCACGGGGCGCTCTCCCGGCGGACGTTAGGATCACCGCGGCGGGCCGCCCGGCGTCGACCACGGGTACCGCCGGACGGAGACCGCGCGGGAGACACCCGTAGGCGGGACGCATACAGGAGGACGCGGGCATGCCCGGTGGCGTAGCGGTGATCGGTGGGTCAATTGCCGGATGTGCGGCGGCACTTGCCGCCACCCGGGGCGGGGCCGAGAAGGTCACCGTCTTCGAGCGGGCCGCCGGGGAGCTGCGGGTCCGCGGAACCGGTATCGGCATGCACAAGGACCGCTTCGAGGAACTCGCCGCCGCGGGCTACGTCGACGAGGACATGCCCTGGGCGCCGATGAACCGCCGGCTGTGGACGGTCGCCGACGGCTCCCGCCGGGGCGGCCGCGCCATCGCCGTACAGCCCTTCCCCTTCCGCGCCTACGCCTGGGGCACGCTGTGGAGCGCGCTGCGGGAGCGGGTGCCCGCGGGGACCGACTACCGCCCGGACGCGGTCGTACGGGGCATCGAGCAGGACGCGGACGGGGTGACCGTACGCCTCGGGGACGGCGGCAGCGAACGCTTCGACGCCGTCATCGGCGCGGACGGCTACCGCTCCGTGGTGCGCGAGGCCATGTTCGACGACGTGAAGCCGCACTACGCCGGGTACGTCGGCTGGCGCGGCACCTCGCCCGACACCGGTCCCTGCCCCGAGTTCCAGCAGGACGACTGCCATGTGGCCGTCTTCCCCGGCGGCCACTGCATGCTCTACCGCATCGCGGTGCCCGGCGGCGGCACCCGCCTCAACTGGGTGCTCTACACGGTGCCGCCCGAAGTCCCGGGCTTCAGCGGGGACTTGACCTCCGCCACCTCGCTGCCGCCCGGGCGCCTCAGCGCCGATCTGACGACCGCCCTGCGCAGCCTCGTCAGCACCCATATGCCGCCCTACTGGGCCGAGCAGATCCTCGCGGCACCCCCCGAGACCACCTTCATCCAGCCGATCTACGACCTGGAGGTGCCGCGGTACGCCTCCGGGCGGCTGCTGCTCGCCGGGGACGCGGCGACCATCGCCCGGCCGCACACCGGCGGCGGCAGCGTGAAAGCCCTCCAGGACGCCTACGCCCTGGAGCAGGCCTGGCGGGCGGGCGGCTCCTGGGATGAGATCACCGCCGCCTACGACAAGGGCCGCACCGCGCTCGGCGCCCAGCTGGTCGCCCTCGGCCGCCGCCTCGGCCACGCCCAGGTGGAGCACACCCCGGACTGGGCCGCCATGCAGGAGGCCGACCTGGACGCCTGGTGGGCCGCCCAGAACGGCGGCAGCGCGGCCAGCAGCGGCTTCGGCGGGACGGCGCTGCGGCGCGGCTAGCGCGGTCGGCGCGGCTGGCGCGGTCGGCGCGGCTGGCGCGGCTGGCGCGGTCGGCGCGGCTGGCGCGGCCTGTGCGCTACCGCGGCCGGTGCGTACGGGCGGAACCCGCGGGTGGCGTCCGGTGCGTACCGGAGCTGCAGACGCCCGGCGGCCCGGCCGGGACCGGCCCCCGGCTCAGACCCCGCCGGCCGTGAGGTCCAGGGCCGCGTGCAGGGCGCTCGGGTCGGCGCGGACCGTGCCGCCGGTGAAGTGGTGGGTGGCGCGTCCGGAGGTCAGGACGGTCACCTCGTCGGCGCAGGCGGCGGCGAGGGCGGGGCTCGGCGAGACGAGCAGCACGGTCAGCCCCTCGGCGGCCAGCGAGGCGATCAACTCGTGGACCATACGGGCGAGTTGAGGGGCCAGGCCTTCGGTGGGCTCGTCGAGCAGGAGCAGCCGGGGGGAGCCGAGCAGCGCGCGGGCCAGGGCGAGCATCTGCTGTTCGCCGCCGGAGAGGTCGCTGCCCCGGTGGCTCCGGCGTTCGCCGAGGCGGGGCAGCAGCGCGAGCACCCGGGGCACCGTCCAGCTGCCGCCGCGGTCGGCGAGGAGCAGGTGCTCGGCGACGGTGAGCGAGGCGAAGACCCGGCGGCCCTGCGGTACGAGGCCGATTCCGGCGCGGGCCATCCGGTGCGGCGGGCGCCCGGTGAGGTCGGCCCCGGCGAGGCGTACCGTCCCGGCGGCGGGGCGCAGCAGCCCGGCCACGGTGTGCACCAGGGTGGTCTTGCCCGCGCCGTTGTGCCCGACGACGGCGTGCACGGTGCCCTCGGGGACGGCCAGGTCGAGTCCGTGCAGCACGGTGCCGCCGCCGTATCCCGCGCTCACGGCGGTGAGTTGGAGCATCAGGGCGTCTCCTCGGCGGGCACGGCCTCCAGGTAGGCCTCGCGAACCTCGGGGTGGGCGAGGGCCTCCCGGGTGGGCGCGGTGACCAGGGCGCGCCCGGCGGCGAGCACGGTCACCGTACGGGCGAAGCGGGCGACGACCTCGCTGTGGTGCTCCACGAGGATCACGGCGGTGTCCGTGTCGAGCCGGGCGAGGACGTCGAGCAGCCGGGCGATGTCGGTGTCGGTGAGCCCGGCGGCGGGTTCGTCGAGCAGCAGCAGCCGGGGGGTGCCGGAGAGCGCGGCGGCGAGGTCGAGCAGGCGGCGCTGACCGTGCGAGAGGGCGCCCGCCGGGCGGTGGGCGACCGGGGCGAGGCCGACCTCGTCGAGGCGCCGCAGGGCCTGCTCGGTGAGCTGCCGGTGGCGCCGGGGGCTGCGCCAGAGTCCGCGGCCGGTCCCGTGGTGCCGCCAGGAGGCGAGCACGATGTTGTCCAGGGCGCTCAACTCGGCGACCGCGGTGGGCTGCTGGAAGCTGCGGGCGATGCCGAGGCGGTTGCGGCGCCCGGGGCCGAGGCGGGCGATGTCGGTGCCGTCGAGCCGCAGGGTGCCGCCGTCCGGCCGGTCGGTGCCCGCGATCAGGTTGAGCAGGGTGGTCTTGCCCGCCCCGTTGGGCCCGATGACGGCGTGCCGGGCGCCCGGCGGCAGGCTGAGGCTCACCTTGTCGACGGCGGTGAGACTGCCGAACCGGCGCCGGACGTCGGTGAGTCGGAGCACCGGCTCGCTCATGTCGCGCTCCTCTCCACCGGCTGGGGCGCGGCCGTCTTCGCCACCGCCGGTGGGCGGCCGGGCTCCGGCCTCGGCAGCAGTCCGGCGAGTCCGCGGGGCAGCAGGTAGACGGCGGCGACGAAGAGCGCGCCGAGCAGCAGGGGTGCGTGGCCGGGCCAGGCTCCGGCGAGCCAGTCCCGGGTGAAGACGATGAGACCGGCGCCGAGCAGGGCGCCGAGGACCGAGCGGGTGCCGCCGATGACCGCGGCGAGCAGGGCGAGGGCGGCGGTCTCGAAGCCGACGTCGGCGGGGGAGATATAGCTCTGCACGGTCACCATCAGGGAGCCGCCGACCCCGGCGAGCGCCCCGGCGCCGAGGTGCGCGACGAGCAGGTACCGGCCCACCGGGTGCCCGGAGGCGCGCAGCCGGGACTCGGCGGCGCGGCTGCCGGTGAGCAGCTTCCCGGCGGGCGAGTGGAGCACGAGCAGGGTCAGGGCGAGGGCGACCGCGGCGACGGTGAGGGCGTAGCCGTAGAGCTGGCGTTCGTCGAGGAGTTCGGGGGTGCCGGGCAGCCAGCGCAGGGCGGGGAAGCCCACGAGTCCGTCGGTGCCGCCGGTGAGCCAGCCCATCCGGTCGATGGCGGTGACCGTCAACTCGCCCACGGCCAGGGTGATCATGAGCACCGTGGTGCCCCGGGCGCGGATGATCGCGGGCCCGGTGACGAGCGAGAACAGGGCGGCGGCCAGGGCCGCGAGGAGGACCAGGAGCGGTCCGGTGGTCCAGCCCTCCTCGGCGAGCAGCGCGGTGGCGTAGCCGCCGACCGCGAAGGGGGCGGCCTGGCCGAGGGTGGGCAGGCCCGCGTAGCCGGTGACGACGGTGACGCTGACCGCGAGCAGTCCGAGGGCGAGGGCGTAGCCGACCAGGGAGAGCGAGTAGGCGTCCAGGACCGAGGGCAGGGCGGCGAGCACCGCGAGCAGGAGCAGGAAGGGGGCCGCCGATCCGGCGGGGCGGCGCAGCCGGGCGGGCAGCCGGGAGGCCAGGGGGCCGGTCAGGCGGGCGGTCAACTCGCCGGTGCCGGTGGCGACTTGGGCGCGTGCCGCGGCGAGGGCGCGGGCCGGGCGGCTCGGGGCGCCGTCCTGGTGGGCGGTGGCCTCCGGCTCGGCGGTGAGTCCGGAGCGCAGGACGAGGACGGCGGCCATCGCGGCGAAGAGCAGATAGGGCGCCCAGTCGGGCATCAGGGAGACGCCGAGGGTCTGCACCTCGCCGACCAGGAGCGCCGCGGCGAGGGTGGCCCACAGCGAGCGCAGCCCGCCGAGCACGACGATGACCAGGGAGAGCATCAGGACGGTGTCGGCGGTGTCCGGGCCCGGGCCGATGATGGGGGCGCCGAGGGCCCCGGCCGCCCCGGCGAGGGCGCCCGAGGCGGCGAGGACGCCGGTGTGCACGGCGCGCGGGCTGATGCCGGTCGCGGCGAGCATCTGGGGGTCGTCGGCGGCGGCGCGGACCGCGGCGCCGGCCCGGGTGCGAGTGAGCACCCAGGTCCCGGCGGCCGCGAGGAGCAGGGCCATGCCGATGAAGCACAGGCGGTAGGCCGGGTAGCGGTGCCCGAGGAGGGTGACCGTGGAGTCGAGCACCCCGGGCACCGGCACCGGCATCTCGTCCTCGCCGAAGTACTCGACGAGGAGGTTGCCGCCCGCCAGTGCCAGGCCGAAGGTGAGCAGGGCCTGGGCGAGGTGCCCGCGCCGGGAGAGCGGGGCGGTGGCGGCGGAGAGCAGGACGCCCGCGAGGCAGGCCACCGCGGTACCGGCGGCGAGCCCGAGCAGGAAACCGCCCCAGGTGCCGTCGCCGCACTCGGCGCCGGTGTAGGCGCCGAGTGCGTACAGCGTGCCGTGGGAGAGGTTGAGCACTCCGGCGGTGCCGAAGGCCAGGCTCAGTCCGGCGGCGACGACGAAGAGCAGCAGCCCGTAGGCCACTCCGTCGAGGGCCGGTACGAACTGGGCGTCCAGGAAGCCCATGTCAGCCGCCGAGGGTCGCCAGGTCCTGCACCATGACGTTGGCGAGCTGCTTGCCGTCCGGGCGGACCTGGCGCAGGTACCACTTCTGCACCGGCGAGTGGGTCTTCTTGTTGAACTCCCAGGCGCCGCGCGGGCTGTCGATCTGGCCGAGGCCGTCGATGGCCTTGTTGATGGCCTCCGGGGTCACCTCGCCGCCGTCCTTCGCGGCGTCGGCGACCGCCTGGTCGAGCACGGCGGCGGCGTCGTAGGAGGCCATCGCGTAGGTGGTCGGCGGGGTCTCGTGCTTGGCGGTCCAGTCGGCGACGAACTTGCGGTTGGCGTCGCCGTCGAGGTCCTGCGCGTAGTTGAGCACCGAGTAGATGCCCTTGGCGGAGTCGCCCTGGGCGTTGAGCAGGCTGCCCTCGGTGAGGAAGCCCGCCGAGTACAGCGGCAGGTCCGCGATGTCGGACTTGGCGTACTGCTTCACGAAGTCGACGGCGGCCTTGCCCGCGTAGAAGCAGTAGACGGCCTTGGCGCCGGAGCGGGCGATCTCGGAGAAGTACGGGGTGAAGTTGGTGGTCTTCGGGAACGGCGTCCACTTGGTCTTGCCGCCCGGGTTGGCCAGCTTGCCGCCCTCCTCCTTGAAGGCGTCGGTGAAGCCGCGGAGTTCGTCGTAGCCGCCCTGGTAGTCGGGGCCGATGGCGTAGACGGGGCCGTCCACCTCCTTCTTGACGTGCCCGGCGATCGCCCGGCCCGGCTCGTCGGAGAAGAAGCTGGTGTCCCAGACCCGGCTGACGTCCTTGACCTCGGGCCGCGCGTTGGAGCCGATCAGCGGGATCTTCGAGGAGTTCACCAGCGGCAGAACGGCGTTGAAGGTGCCGCCGCTGACGATGCCGGTGAGCGCGTCGACCTTGTCCTTCTTGATCAGCTTGGTGGCCGCGGGCACCGCGGTGGGCGGGCCGTCGCCCTCGTCGGCGGCGACCAGCTCCGCCTTCTTGCCGCCGAGCTTGCCGCCGTGGGTGTCCAGGTACAGCTGGAAGCCGT
Source organism: Streptomyces sp. SCSIO ZS0520 (assembly GCF_025643355.1). Taxonomy (NCBI): domain Bacteria; kingdom Bacillati; phylum Actinomycetota; class Actinomycetes; order Kitasatosporales; family Streptomycetaceae; genus Streptomyces; species Streptomyces sp. SCSIO ZS0520. The sequence continues at coordinate 3,743,545 of NZ_CP092644.1, forward strand.
CGCGCAGGTCGGTGCCGACCGCCTTGTACGTACCGGAGAGCGAGGCGAGCACCCCCACCTTCACCGTGTCGTCGTCGCCCCCGCTGTCGCTGCTGCATCCGGCGACGGCGGCGAGTGCGAGGACCAGCGCGGCGGCCCCGGTACGGGTTCTGCGGCTGCGCTTCTGGCGGACGTGGGTTTCCATGCGGGCTCCGAATCGAGGACGGGGGATGGTCGAATACGGCGGGGGGTGACGGTCCGTCAGGAGGCGGGCCCGGTGTGGTGGTTGTGCAGGATCTCCGGGCTCAGCGTGTCGCCGACCTGGTTGATCAGCTCGGCCATCCGGTAGCTGACCTCGCCGATGTCGGCGTCCCGGGTGGTGGTCACGAGCAGCGAGGCGCCGCTGGAGACCGCCATCGAGAAGAGGTAGCCGCCCTCCATGGCGGTCAGGCTGTGCTCGACGGGGTCGGCGTTCATCACCTGCGCCGCCCCCGAGAGCAGGTTGACGATGCCGGACGCGATGGCGGCGAGCCGGTCCGCGTCGTCCCGCTCGACACCGAAGTAGGCGAGGGCGAGTCCGTCCACGGAGACGGCGATGGCCTGGGTCACTTCCGGCAGGCGACGCGCGAAGCCGCTCAGGATCCAGTTCAGATCTTCGGTGCTTGAGGTGGTCACGAACAGGCTCCGTTAGCTCTGGTCATCGGTTCTGTCCGCATCCGCGGGGCGGTTGCGGCGGCTGTTACTGCGGCTGATCCCTTGCGTGTAGGCGGCGAAGACGTCGGAGACCTGCCGGGAGTCCCGGCGGCGCGGCGCCGGTTTGGCGGGCCGTGCCGTACCGGGTCTGGCCGCCCCGGGGCGGGGCTCCGTACCCTCCGCCCTGGCGGCGCCCGGCAGCGGGCGCTCCATGCTGCCGCCCTTCTGCCGCACCGGCAGCCCGGACTTGCTGAAGCGGGCGGAGGCCTCACCCCCGGTGTCCCGCTCGCCCGGCCGGGCCGCCTCCTGCGGCCGTTCGCCGCCCGGCGGCCGCGGCGGTCCCCCACGCGGCGGGCCGACGGTGGCGGGGGTCCGCGCCCAGGAGGGCGCGGGCCGGGCCGGGCCCTCGGCGGGGTGGCCCGGGTCCTCGGCGGAGCGCTCGTGGTCCCGCGCCGGGCGGTCCTGCTGCTCCTCGGGCCGCTTGTGGTCCCACGGCTCGCGGGCCCGCTGCTCCTCGGGCCGCTTGTGGTCCCAGGGCTCGCGGTCCTGGTCCTGCCCCTGGCGGTCCGGCGCGGTACGGGAGGCGGCCCGCTCGGTGCGGAAGGGGTCGCGGGCGGCGGGTGCCGCGCGGCGCGGCGCCTCGGCCGGGTCCTCGCCGCTCCGTACGGCCGGGGCCGGGTCCTCGGCCGTCGCGCGGATCGCGGGGCGCGGCGGGGCGGCGGGGCCGCTGCGCGGACGCTCCTGGAAGACCTCGGGGGCGACCGGGGTGGTCTCCTCCGCGATCTCGGTGAGGATCTCGGTGGGCAGGGTGACCTCGGCGATGATGCCGGGGGCGCCGTCGCGCAGTTCGACGGCGATGCCGTGCCGGCGCGCGAGCCGGGCCACCACGTGCAGACCCATCGCGCGCACGTCGCCGATGTCGGTACGGGTGGAGGCGAGCGCCGCGTTGCAGCGCGCCCGGCGCTCCGGCGGCATGCCGACGCCCTCGTCGACGACCTGGACCACGGCCCGGTCGTGCAGCCGCCACACCGCGACCCCGACATGGGTGCCGGGGGGCGAGAAGTTGGTGGCGTTGTCGAGGAGTTCGGCGAGGATGTGGGCGACGTCGTGCACCACCCGGGCGGCGACGCCGATGCCCTTCTCGACCACGCCGAGCCGCACCCGCCCGAACTGCTCGATCTGCTGGGCGGCCACCAGGATGACCGTGGAGCAGGGCACGTCGTCGCTGCGCACCCGGCCGTGCCCGTAACCGCCGAGCACCAGCAGGTTGTTGGTGTTGCGCTCCATGCGGATGGCGAGGTGGTCGAGCGCGAACAGGGTCTGCATGCGCTCGGGGTCGGCCTCGTCGCGCTGGACGGTGTCGAGTTCGCGGACCATGACGCTGGTGAGCTGGGCGCCGCGGCGGGCCACGCCCACCAGGGTCTCGGCGAACTGCTCGTGGAAGCGGGCCTGTTCGGCGGCGAGCCGCACCGCCTCGAAGTGCACCGCGTTGAACGCCTTGCCGACCTCGCCGATCTCGTCCTTGGAGGTGGCCTCGACCGGGCGGCCCGAGTTCTGCGCGACCTCCTCGGGGCTGGCGCCGCGCAGCGCCCCCGGCTTGGACAGCTGGGCCACCACCTGGGGCAGCGTGGTGTTCGCGACCTCGTGGGCCGCGGTCCGCAGGTCCCGCAGGCGGCGGATCATGACCCGGCCGAGCCGGAAGGCGACGAAGACCGCGCCGAAGAGGGTGAGCAGCACGAGGACGGCCTCGGCGATCGCCCACCAGGCGAGTTCGGTACGGGTGTCGGTGACCGTGTCGTGCAGCGAGTCGTCGACCCGCTTCTCCACCCCGCGCAGCAGGTCGAGGCGGTCCGAGGTGGCCGCCAGCCAGTCGTCCGTGGAGACGTCGAGCTCCTTGCCCGGCTCGCTGCGCCCGATCTCGTCCTCGAGTCGCTGCGCCTGCTGGGACTTGGGCCCGGACAGGGCGCGCTCCAGCCAGGTGCGCCACTGCCGGGGGCCGAGGTCGAAGAGGACCGCGGTGGAGTCCGTGTAGCCGAGGCGGGTCGCGTCGAAGGTGCGCAGCGAGGCGGGGGTGAAGCCGCCCGCCGCCAAGGCGCGCTGCACGGTGACCTGTTGGCGGCCGATGTGCTCGGCGGCGCGGGACAGGGCGGCGGCGGCCCTGATCCGGTCGGCGATGCCGGCTTCGAGTCCGTCCGAGAGGGCGATGCCGTCGCGGTAGTCGATGAGGTTGGTGATGACGATGCGGTAGCCGAACGCCAGGGCGGACAGGGAGCTTTCACCCGAGCGCGCCTGGGCGCGCAGCGAGGGCAGCTCCTCCAGCGAGCCCTTGATCCGGTCGAGGGCGCCGCGCGCCTTGTCGGGCACCGAGGCCAGATCGCCGGAGAGGCCGCGGAAGTCGGCGAGGCCCCGGTCGGTGGACTGGGAGCTGGCGGAGAAGTTCTCGGCCTCGCCCTGACCGGCCACCAGCGCGGTCGCGGCGGCCCGCTCGCGCTGGAGGCGGTGCGTCAACTCGGCGGCGGACTGGGCGGCTTCGACCATCGTCGTCAGCCGGTGGGCTTGCAGCGCCTGGTTGGTCGCGGGCGCGAGGGCGAGCACGGAGAAGGTCAGTGCCACGAGCAGTGGCACCGCCACGAGAAGCACGAGGCGACGGTTGATCGTCACGAGGCACGCCCCTCACCGGAGGCTGATATCACGGACACGCTGAACGCCTAGCTGCGAAGGGGGTGTGGGGACACAGCACATAGGGGTGGTCGACCCCTGCGGTCTCGATCATTTTGCGCCGTCACACTTTGCAACAAGATGACCGAGAAAAACAAACTTGAGCATCAGTAATGTGCGGAATGCTCACTAACGAGCAGAATGAAACAGGGGCTCTCGGCCCCGAGACGACTCCTCCTGGCCCGCGCATCTCGTCAGCATCACGCCGCCACGGCTCACGCGAGAACCCCCCGGGCACCCCGGTGCGCCCCCTAGGTCTCCGCGGCACCCCCAGTCGCCCTTCTGGGCGGACGGCGGCAGCGGCCCGGAGGCCGTTCGCGCGGGTCCGGCCCGGTGCGCCTGTACCACAGGACACGGCGGGCGCAGCGGAGCGCGAACGGCGCACGGCCCAGGGCGGGTTGCCGGTGGCACGGGAGGACACGGCACGACGCGGTGCGCCGACCGCCCGTACCCGCACCGGCGTGCGCCCCCCGCGGTGAAGGGGTGTTGTCCGCCGCGAAACAGCCGTAATAGCAAGGGAGTTGTACGGTGAAACGATCGCGCCGCCGTCGGCTCCGAAATGGGCACCGGGTGTCAACTGACGCTGAAATAGCGGGAGTTCACAGGACGGGGGCGGTAACAGTCTGGACAATGCTCTTCCGATGCTCGGTCAGGTAGAAGTGGCCGCCCGGGTAAAGGTGCGTACCGCGGAAGTCCTTGGTGTACTCCGCCCAGGCGCTCAGGTCCCCGGGGTCCACCAGCGGGTCGCCGAGTCCGCCGGAGACCGACAGCGGCACCGGCAGCGGCGGCGCCCCGGCATCCGGCCGCCAGCCGTCCACGACCGCGAAGTCCCCGCGCAGCAGCGGGCCGAAGCGCGCCCAGACCGCCGCGTCGTCGAGCAGCCGCGGCGGGCAGGCCCCGGTGGCGCGCAGCCAGTCCCGCAGCTCCTCCTCGCCGAGCAGATGCCGCGGCGGCTCGTACGGCCGAAAGCGCGAGGGCGGCTGGAAGGCGGAGAGGTGCAGGGCGCGGGGCAGCGGGTCGCCCTCGGCCAGCAGGCGCCGGGTCAACTCGTAGGCGAGCAGGGCGCCCATGCTGTGCCCGAAGAGCACGAAGGGGCGGTCCCACCAGTCGGCGAGCTGGGCGCGCAGGTCGTCCACCAGGGCGGCGCTGTCGCCGAGCAGCGGCTCGGCGCGCCGGTGCGCCCGGCCGGGGTAGTCCGGCAGGCAGACCTCCCAGTCGGCGGGGAACCGCGCGGCCCAGCCCCGGTAGAGCAGATGGGAGCCGCCGCCGTGGTGGATCAGGAAGACCCGTACCGCCGGGTCGGCGCGGGGCGCGGGGCGGGTGAGCCGGGCGGCGGCCGGGCTCACAGGGTCAACCCGCCGTCCACGCTGAGGACTTCGCCGGTGATGAAGCGGGCCCGGTCGGAGACCAGGAAGGAGACCGCGTCCGCCACGTCCTCCGGGCGGCCCAGGCAGCGCAGCGGGGTGCGCCGCAGATGCTGCTCGCGCGCCTTGTCCGGCATCTCGGCGGTCATGTCGGTCTCGATGAGGCCCGGGGCGACCGAGTTGACGCGGATGTTGAAGCGCCCGTTCTCCTTGGCGAGGGCGCGGGTGAAGCCGAGGATGCCCGCCTTGGAGGCCGCGTAGTTGGTCTGCCCGATGCCGCCGTGGATCCCCGCGATGGAGGAGATCGTGACGAAGGCGCCCGCGCGGCGCCGCACCATCGGCTGGAGGGCGGCCCGGCACAGGTGGAAGGTGCCGTCCAGATTGGTGCGCAGCACGGACTCCCACTCGGCGTCCTCCATCAGCGCGAGGGGGCGGTCCCGGGCGATGCCCGCCGCGGTCACCACCGCGGCGGGGGCGCCGAATCGGTCCACCGCCTCGGCCACGAAGGCGCGTACCGCGGGCCCGTCGGCGACGTCGAGCCGGGTGGCGAGGGTGCGGGCCCCGGCCTCCCGGGCCTCCTCGGCGGCGGCCTCCGCCGCGTCGGTGCGGGTGCGGTAGCAGAAGGCCACGTCGTAGCCGTCCTGGGCGAGGCGGACGACGACGGCCCGGCCGATGCCGCGCGAGCCCCCGGAGACCAGGGCGAGCGGGCGGCTCATGCCGGGTGCCGCTCGGCCAGGCGGGCGGTGACGAAGCCGTACAGCTCGTCGAGGGTCGTCACGCCGGAGGCGAGGACCTCCTCGATGGAGATGCCGTAGGAGTTCTCCACCTGGGAGGAGATCTCCAGCTGGACCAGCGAGTCGACCTCCAGCTCCTCCGCGAAGTCGGCCTGGTCGCCGACCTCTTCGCGGTCGGCCTCCAGCGCGTCGGCGACGATGCCGCGCAGGTCTTCCTTGTTCACCTCGGTGGCGGTCAACTCGGCTCTTTCCTTTCGGAGTTCGGTGGTACGGATCGGGTGAGGAGCAGCGCCGCGGCGGTCTCGGGCCCGCCGCCCGCACTCGCCAGGACCGTCTCGGCCGCGGTGGCGTCCAGGTGCGCCACCGCGGCGGCGCACTGCACCACGCCGAGGGCCCCGGAGAGCGGACCGAGCGCCTGCTCGACATCGAGCCGGGGCGCGCCCGCGGTCAACTCCCCCTCCCCTGCTTGCTGTTCACCGGTGAGCCACAGGTCCACCGGTCCTTCGAGCGGCGCGGCGAGGCCCGCGGCGGCCTCGGCCGCGGCCTCGGCCGCCGAGGAGGCCCTGCCGTAGGCGGCGAGCAGGGCCCGCGGGTGCGCACCGCGCGCGGCGGCGTCCTCGGCGCGCTCCAGGACGACCGCCGCGGCGGCGTCCGTGGTCTCCCGGCCGAGCAGCCGGGTGACCGCGGGGCCCGAGGGCTCCACGCCGACCACCAGGACGGTACGGGCCCGGCCCGCGGCGAGCAGCACCCGGGCCCAGAACAGCGCGTCCAGGCCGCTGCTCGGGCCGTTGCAGACGGTCAGGCTCGGGCCGCGCAGCCCGTGCCGGATCGCCAGATAGCCCGCGCAGACATTGCTCGACGTCCCCGGCAGCCCGAGCGGGGTCAGCCCGGTGACGCCCTCCCGGGCGATGGTGTCGCTGAGGGCGGCGACCGTGTCCAGGGTGCCGAGACTGCTGCTGACGACCACCGCCGCGGTGTCCGCCTCCCCCGTGAACCCGCCGTCCGCGTCGAGGAGTTGCGCCTCCGCGAGGGCGGGCGCCGCGGCGCGCAGCGCCAGCCGGGAGGCCCGGTCCAGGTTGCGCAGCTCGCGGCCCTTGAGCCCGGTGACCGGGTCGAACCCCCCTGGCCCGTAAGGCGGTTGGCGGAGCAGATCGGCGGGTCCGGTCAGGCCGGTGACGGCGGTCCCGGTGCCGGTGACGACGACCGGGGCCGCGCTCGCCGGCAGGGCGCGCAGCGGCAGCGGGCCGGGGGCCGTCACGCGGCCTCCACCATGGCCACCGCGTTGATCCCGCCCAGCCCGAAGGCGTTGACCTGGACGATCCGCGGCGCGGCGGCGACGGCGGCGCCGCGCACCAGGCGCAGCCCGGCGGCCTCCGGGATCGGCTCGGTCAGCCCGTGCACCGGCGGCACCGTCTGATGCCGCGCGGCGAGCACCCCCATGACGAGGCTGAGCAGTCCGGAGCCGCCCAGGGTGTGCCCGGTCAGCGATTTGATCGCGGTCATCAGCGGGCCGCCGGAGCCGGGGAAGATCCGGCCGAGCACGGCGGCCTCGGTCTCGTCGTTGCGCGGGGTGCCGCTGCCGTGGCACATCACCAGGTCCACGTCCGCGGGCCCGAGCCCGGCCCGCCGGTGGGCCTCCCGCACCACCCAGTCGATGCCCTCGGCGTCGGGCGCCGTGGCGTGCCGGGCGTCGCAGTTGACGCCGACCGAGCGCAGCCGGGCGTGCACCCGGGGCGCGCGCTGCCGCGCCGGGCCGGTGCCGTCCGTGTCGTCGGCGGTGTCGGCGGTGTCGGCGCTGCGGCGCAGCACCACGGCGACCGCGCCCTCGCCCATCAGCATGCCCTTGTGGGTGGTGTCGAAGGGCCGCAGGGCGCGCGGGATCTCGTTCTGCACCCGGTCCAGGGTGCCGAAGGCGCTCTCGGTCATCGAGTCGCTGCCCGCGACCACCACGGTGTCGGCCATGCCGAGGGCGAGCAGGTCGGTGCCGAGGGCCAGCGCGCCGAGCGAGGCCGAGCAGGCGTTGGCGAAGGTGTGCGCGTCCTCGGCGCCGAAGGCCGCGCCGAGGGCGGGCCCGAAGTGCAGGGCGGCCGGGTCCAGGGCGGTGCCCTCGCGCCACCAGAGTTCGGCGCTGCGCTGCTCGCGCAGGGTGGTGCCGACCAGCACCGGGATCCGGCCGAGCCCCTCGTCGAGGCCCGCGTCGGCGAGGGCCTGCCGGATGGCGGTGGTCAGCCAGCGGGTCGCGCGCAGCGGTTCGTCGGCGCCGTCCGCGGGCCGGTCGTCGATCTCGTAGGCGTAGCCGCCGCGGTAGCGGGTGCGGTCGAAGGCGCGCAGCGGGGCGCGGCTCTCCCGGCTCGCGCACAGCGCCTCGAAGACGGCCCCGGGGCTGTCGCCCAGATTGGCGACGGCCCCCATCCCGATGATGTCCCAGCTCACCGCTGCCCGGCCCGCTCCCGCAGCCGGAAGGCGGCCAGTTTGCCGGTGGAGGTGGTGGGCATCTCGTCCACGAACTCCAGCCGGGCCGGGCGCTTGTAGGCCGCCAGACGGCTGCGCAGGGCGCCCATCACGGTGCGCCGCAGCGCCTGCCGCTCGATCTCGGCGACGGGCTGCACATAGAGCACCGCGGACTGCAGCCCGTGCTCGTCCTCGGTGCCGACGACGGCGCAGTCCCGCACCCCGGCGGTGGCCCGTACGACCTCCTCGATCTCGGCGGGCGGCACCTTGTAGCCGCCGAGGTTCAGCAGGTCGTCGGCGCGGCAGAGATGGGTGAACGGGCCGCCGTCCGGGGCGCGTCGGACGATGTCCCCGGTGTAGAGGCCGCCGTCCGCGAAGGCCCGGGCGGTGGCCTCGGGCAGGCCCAGGTAGCCGAGGGCGACGGTGGGCCCCGCGATGTGCAGGCGTCCCGGCTCGCCGTCCGGTACGGGTGCGCCGTCCTCGTCCCGCACGCTCGCGGTGACCCCGGGCACCGGCTGGCCGAAGGTGCCGGGCATGGCCTCGCCCGCCGGGGTGGCGACCACGATGTGCAGCGACTCGGTCGCCCCGAGGCCGTTCACCAGACCGGCGCCGAAGGTCTCGCGGACCCGCTCGCCGAGACCCGCGGGCAGGTTCTCGCCCGCCGCCACGCACAGCCGCACGTCCTCCAGCGACTCCGGTGCGGCGCCCGGCAGTTGGTCCAGCAGCGCCGCGTACATCCGGGGCACCAGGAAGAGCACGGTCGGCCGGTGGCGCTTGACGGCGACGGTGACGGTGGGCGCGTCCACGGTGCCGCGGAGGAGCACGACGGTGGCGCCCGCGGCGAGCGGGCACAGTACGGAGTTGCCGAAGCCGTAGCCGAAGGACATCCGCGCGGTGGAGAGCACCACGTCCCCGGCGCGCAGCCCGAGGAAGCCCTCCGCGGCCCGGAGCAGGCCGAGGATGCCGCCCGTGGAGTGGCGCACCCCCTTGGGCCGTCCGGTGCTGCCGGAGGTGTACTGCACGAGCACCTCGTCCGCCTCGGCGGCCCGCGCCGGGGCGCCCGCGCGAGTGGGCCGGTAGGCGGGGTTGTCCCCGGGCGTCTCGCGCGCGGCGAGCGCGGTACGGACGTCGTCGCCGCTCAACTGCGGCAGTGCGGCGAGGAGTTCGGCGACCGCCTGGTGCCGCCGGGGCGGGGCGTCCAGGTGCAGGAGACCGGCGGCGCAGTCCGCGGCGATATAGGCCAGCTCCTCGTCGGTGAGCATCGGGCTGACCACCACCGGCACACAGCCGCGCCACCACAGGCCGAGCACGGCGGCGGCGGTCGCCGCGGAGTCGTCGGCGACGAGCAGGCAGCGGGTCCCGGCGGCGATCCCCAGCGCGTCCAGGGCACCGGCGTAGCCGCGGGCGGCGTCGAGCAGCCGCGCGTAACCGACCTCGCCGACATCCGGGTCCACGTACGCGCTCACCGCGCCCCGGCCTGCCGCCACCTGGGCGGAGACCAGCGTCTCGACCAGGTCGGTGCCGCCCGCCTCCGCGACCGGCCGCGAGGGCGTGTCCAGGGCCTCGCCCAACTCGGCGACGGGCTCGGCCTGCTGTCCGGGATCCACCGAACGGGCCGCCTTCGTGAGCACCTCCGCCGCCTCCCGCAGGCTGCCCATCGCGGTGGCGTCCTCGGCGGTCAGGCGGACGCCGAACTCCCCCTCGACACGTGCCGTGATGGCGGTCTTCTCCAGGGAGTCGGCGCCGAGGTCCTCGTAGAAGCGGGCGTCCTCCGGCACCTCCGCGGGGTCCAGTTCGAGGATGGACGCGACGATGCCGCGCAGCCTCTCAAGCTTCTCGTGCATCCGAAGAGTCCTTCTCCATTCGGTCGCAGGGGCCCCTCGTCACGGGTCCGCCCGCACTCCGGTCCGACGCGGCGCGCTCGTCCGGGAAACCCCCGCCGCGCACCCCGCCCTCCGGACGGGCGACGAGTTCTGGCCACGGCCCCGGAGAGGGGCAACCCTATGGCCGACCACGGGGCTCCCGACCCGGCACGGACCCCTACTCCCACCCCTGAACACCCCTAACTTGCAGAACAAGCGCAGGTGTTCGTTTAGCGCGCGGCAACAGGCCGCACAGGCAGAGGAGTCGGACACCCTCGGTGAGCAGGGAATACGGACGGTTCGGCGATCTTCGGGCCCGAGTCGGCCTCAGTCGGCCGTGGACGGCCTCGGGGACGGGCGGTGCGGGCCCAACTCCCGCAGCACCTCCCCCAGTTCCTCGGCGGTGAGGGCGGCGCCCGGCAGCGGGGCCGCGGCCGGGGCGGCGCGCAGTCCGTCGAGGAGGAGGGCCAGCGGGCGGCGCCAGGCGTCCGGAGCGGCGGCACCGGTCAGCGCCGGCACCGCGCGGCCGAGCGCGGCGAGCGTGAACAGCAGGTCCTCGGCGGTGACTTCGGCCCGGACGCTGCCCTCTGCGCGACCGCGGTCGAGCAGGAGCTCCACCGTACGGCGGTTGTGCGCGTGCACCGCGTCCAGCGCCGGGATGCCCCGCAGCGGGGTGGTCATCAGGTCGTTGGTGCCGCGGTCGGCGGCGAGCACGGTGAAGACGGCCGCCAGATAGCCGCTCAGCCCGGCCCAGGCGTCCGGCGCGGACCGCGCCCGCTCCCCGGCGGCCATCGTCTCGGCCAGCGGATCGCGGAAGACCGCGTCGACCAGGGCGACCCGGCTGGGGAAGTGCCGGTAGAGCGTCGCGTTGCCCACCCCCGCCCGGCGGGCGATCACATCGAGCGGCGCCTCAAGACCCTGCTCGGCGAAGACCTCCCGGGCCGCCCCGACGAGGAGGTCCCGGTTGCGGCGGGCGTCGCGGCGACGGGGAGGGCCGGAATCGGACGGGGCGCCCGCGCCGGACGACGGGGCCGCGCCGGACGAGCGATCCGCGTCCGCCGAAGGGCTCGGATCGGGCGGGCCGAGGGTCATGGTGTTCGTCCTCCGTGGCGGCGGGAATCGGGAAGCGGGGAGCACTCCCCGGTACGGATGCTATCGTCGGACGAGAAATGGGGAGCACTCCCCACTTACTTCCTCGGCTGCTCGCCCACTCCACGCGCTGCCCGCGGTCTCCGCGCCGTCCTCGGCCTCCGCGGTCGCCCCGCCCCCGGCCGAGGACCCCGGACGAAGAAGGAAGGTGGCAGGCGATGGCCGCGCCCACTCTGGAGCAACTGGCCCCCGCAGGGCATGACATGGCGGCCGATCCGTATCCCGTCTGGGCGGAGCTGCGCGCCCGGGGCCCCGTGCACCGGGTCACCGTTCCCGAGAGCGGGGAGTGCTGGCTCGTCCTCACCCACGAGGCGGCGCGCACGGCGCTGACCGATCCGCGGCTGCGCAACGACCTCCGCCACTCCTCCTCCTGGGGGAGCGACGGCGGTCACGCCATCGGCCGCAATATGCTCCAGAGCGATCCGCCGCAGCACACCCGGCTGCGGCGGCTGGTCGCGGGCCACTTCACCCCGGGCCGGATCACCGCCCTGCGCCCGCGGATCGAGGCCCTCTGCGCCGAACTCCTCTCCGCGCTCCCGCGGCAGGGCACCGTGGACCTGGTCAGCCGGTACGCGCTGCCGCTGCCGGTGACCGTCATCTGCGAACTGCTCGGCGTCCCGGACGTGGACCGCGCCCTCTTCCACATCTGGTCCAACTCCCTTGTCCTGCCCGCCTCGCAGGAGTCGGCCGCCGCTGCCGCGGCCGGGCTGACCGGGTATCTCACCGAACTGATCGACCGCGTCTCGGCCTCCCCGGACGGCACGCTGCTCAGCGACCTGGCCGAGGCGGCGCGCGTCCCCGCCCCGCTCGGCGCCGAGGCCTCCGGGCCCGGATCCGCGCCGGGGCTCGACCGCGAGGAACTCCTCGGCATGGCCTTCCTGATCCTGGTCGCCGGGCACGAGACGACGGTCAACCTGATCTCCGCCACCGTGCACAGCCTCCTCTCCCACCCGGACCAACTCGCCCTGCTCCGCGCCGATCCCGCCCTGATGGAGTCCGCCGTCGAGGAGTCGCTGCGCCTCAACTCCCCCGTCCACGCGAGCGCGTTCCGCTTCGCCGCCGAGCCCCTGGAACTCGCGGGGACACGGATACCCGCCGGTGACGCCGTCCTGGTCTCGCTCGCCGCGGCCTCCCGCGACCCGGCCCGCTTCCCCGGCCCCGACCGCTTCGACCTGCGGCGCCGGGCACAGGGGCACCTCGGCTTCGGTCACGGCCTGCACCACTGCCTCGGCGCCCCGCTGGCCCGCGCCGAGACCGCCCTCGCCCTGCGCGGCCTCCTCGCGGACCGCCCCGAACTGGACTTCGCCACCGACCCGGCGGAACTCCCGTGGCGCTCCAGCACCTTGCTGCGGGGGCTGGCGGAACTGCCGGTGGTCGTGGGGTGATCGGGTCTGCCGCCGAGGTGGTCGACGGCGCTGTCCGGCCGCCGACCGCCCGCCCGGAGTGCGCCCCCGCGCCCCCGGTCCACTCCGGGAGCGGTGTGACCACCCCATGATCCTTTCGTTGAGGGAGGCAGCGGCCCCCGGGCGGACGTCCGGCCGCGAGGAACCACCGCGAGGAGGAACCGACCGCGAGGAACCGGTCCTCAGCCCCCTCCCTGAGAAAGGCACCCCGCTCCATGGCCCCTCCTCAACTCCCCCGGCGCTTCCAGCGATCCCCCCGCGTCCCGCGCCCCACCACCCCGCCGCAGACGGAGCAGGCGAAGGCGGAGCAGGCGCAGACGGAGCAGCCGCAGGACTCACGGAGCACCGAAGCTCCGCAGGACTCAGGAACCGCGGAGCCTCCGCAGAGCCCAGGGACCACAGAGCCTCCCCTCGGCCTACGGAACAAGGAGCACCCCCAGCCCCCGGGCCCGGCCCCGGCCCCGGCTCCGGCTCCGGCTCCGGCCGCCCAGGCAGGCCCCCGCAAGCGCGCCTCGCAGGGTGAGGCAGAGGCCGAACTCCTGGACCGGTACACCGCCTTGGTCCGCCTCGCCTATCTGACGCTGCCCCCGTGGCTGACCCGGCACCGCAGGGTCCTGCGCGCACACGGGGCGGCCCAGCGGGCGCTGCCGGGTACGACCGGTCTGCGCCTGCCCCGGCAGCGCGGCGAACGGACCGCGGGTAGCCCGGAAGCGAGCGGCGTCGGCACCGGAACGCCCGATGCACCGAGCGCCGGAACGGCCGGTGGACCGAGCGCCGGAACGGCCGGTGGACCGAGCGCCGGAACGGCCGGTGGACCGAGCGCCGGAACGGCCGGTGGACCGAGCGCCGGAACGGCCCACGGGCCGAGCGCCGGGCTGGGTGACGGAGTCCGCGCCCGGGTGCTCCGGTCGGTGCTGCGGCTGGAGCGGCGGCCGCGCGGGTGGCCGAAGGCGGTGCCGCCGCCGCGAGCGCTCCTGCCGGGGCTGCCCGTGGTCTGGGGGCTGCGGGTGTTCCCCCGGGCGGGCGGGGCCGAGGAGATCGCCCTCGCCCAGGCGCTGTCCCGGGTGCCCGCGCCGGTACGGGCCGCCTTCGTCCTGCGGCGGGTGGACGGGCTGCCCGAGGACCGGGTGGAGCGGCTGCTCGGCGCCGCCGGGGTGGACGAGCCCGCCGCTGCCGTCCGCGGTGCCCGGCGGCTCGACGACTCGGTGAGCCCGACCGCCGAAGCCCTGCTGCGTTCCCGGGAGTTCGACGCCTGCTCGGTGCAGACCCGGCCCACCGACCTGGTGCGGCGCCGCAGGCGCAAGCGGCTGGCGCAGGCGCTGCTCGCGCCGGCCGCGGTCGGCGCGGTGCTCCTGCTCGCGGCGGACCCGCGCGAGGACTCCGCCCCCTCCTCCGGCGCTGCCCTGCCCTACGGTTCCCTCGCGCCCGGCTCCGGAGCCCTCGACCCGGACCGCCTGGTACGGGTGCCGTCCGGCGCCTGGGCCGACACCTCGCGCGTCGACTTCACCGCCTGGCCGGTACGCGGCGCACGCGCCGACGACCGGGAGCTGCTCACCCGCGCCCTGACCGCCTGGACCGCGCCACCCCGCGGCCTCCGCGCCCGCTCGGTGGCCGGCACCCCGACCGAACCCCCCACCCGCGCCCCGCAGTTGCTCTACGCGGGAGACGTACCGGGCACCGGAGCCGCGCACCCCGCTACCTCAGGAACCCCAAGAAAGAAGGCAGTTGACGGAGAAGGCGGCGAACCGGCGGACACCGCCGTCGTCCTGTTCAGCGACGGTGAGCGCCTCGCCCGCTACCGCGAAACCCGCGAGGGCACACCGGACTTGGAGATCTCCCGTACGGACAACGCCGATGTGACGACCGCCGCCGCCGTGGTCCTCACCCGGGCGGACGGCGCCGCCCGCTATCTGACGGCGCCCTGGATCGCCGAGGCGGGGACCCGGGACCTGCTGCGCCCCGAGACCCCCGGGCGCCCGCTCGGCCTCGGCCCGGACGGCGTGACCGGCTGGGTGCGCGGCCCCGGCGCGGGCGGCGCCGGGTGCCCCGACTGGCCCGTACTGCAACTGCGTTCCTCGCCCCGGATCGTGGAGAAGCACGCCTTCCTCCTCACCGACCTCGGCGGCCTCTCGGCCGCCCACCTCACCTACACCCCGCCGCCCGGCCACGGCCCCGCCCGGCGGCCCCGCGAGGCCACCGGTTCGGCGGCGCTGCTGTCCTGGGCGCACTCCGCCTGCCGCCTGGCCACCCTGCGGGACAGCGGCGTACGGGCCGTCAACACCTGGGACTTCGCCGAGCAGGAGCTGCCGGAGGACGCCGGCCCCGCCGTGTGGACCTGCACCCGCGCCTCGACCTGGCGCGGCCCCGGCAGCCTCCTCGTCCAGTTCCGTACCGCCCAGGGCCCGGCGTCCCGACCGGGCCGCGTGGTGGCGAGGACCCGGGACACGGCCGCCTGCAGCAGGTTCGGCCAGCACATCGTCGCGGGCACCCCCTGGCGGGCACCCTCCGGCCAGGAGTTCTACCTCGCCGCGGGCAGCCGCGAGGTCACCCGGCTCACCGCCACCGGCGGCGCCCAGGCGGAGGTACGGGGCCGGACCCTGGCCGTACGCACCGGACGTACCGGCGAGGCATCCGGGGACGGCACCTCCGCACCGACGCGGCGAGGGGCCGACGAGACCGCACCGACGCGCGTGACCGGACGCCTCGCCGACGGGGAGGTCCTGCGCCAGGTGCGGTGACCCTGAGGCGAGGACACGAGGCACAGCGCGGAGCAGCGGGCACGCGGCGTTCTCAACTACCGCCGCTGCCCCGCGACTTCGCGCCTTCCCTCGCTCTCTCCTTCTCTCCTTCTTTCCTTCGCTCCTTCGCTCCTTCACTCCTCCTGCTCGACCCGGCGCTGCCACTCGACGCTGCCGAGCGGGAAGTCGTAGCCGGGGCGGTCCGCGTTCGCGCTGGTGCGGAAGGGCTGGCCGCGGTTGTCGATGCGCACGGTGCCGCGGCGGGAGCCGCTCGACCACTCCAGGGACATCTCCCAGCGCACATCGTGCGCCTTGCTGCGCGCGTTGATGTAGAAGACCTCGGGGTCGGACTCGCTGACCTTGTACGGGAAGTCGCCCTGGCTGCCCTGCGCCACGACGGCCGGGCTCGACTTGTCCAGGTCGAGCCCGAACTCCTTGGGCACCACCCTGCCGCCGCAGCCGACCGCCATCGCGTAGTCGTTCCATGCGAGCGGGGCGCCGCTGCTGATCACCCGTACATGCAGCGCTTCGAGGACCACGGTGTCCTTGCCGGTGCCCTGCACGGTGAGCGCGACCCGCTGCTCGTCGGAGGAGACGGCGCCGTAGGCGGCCGCCCAGCGCGGGGCGTTCGGCTCGTCCGCGGGCGGGCCGACCTGGGACGGGTCCCGGTTGACCAGGAAGTGCTGGCTGCACGGTTCGGCGTAGGTGTACGGGCGGACCGCGACGCTCAACGGGTCACCGCTCGCGGCCTCTTCGGAGCCGCCGTGGGAGCCGGGCTTGACCGGCACCGAGGTCTCGGAGGCCCGTCCGGACGGCGAGGTGCTCCCCTTCGGCTCCGAAGCGGAGGGACTCGGCTTGCCGGTGGGCTTGCCGGACTTCTCGCCGTCCGGCCCCGAGGTGACCTCCGGGTCCGCCTTCCGCCCGGCCTCGTCCGCGTCCCCGTCCGGCAGTGTCAGCGCGAGCGCCGCACTGCCGAGCACGGCCGCCGCCACCAGCGAGGCGACCAGGGCCACCCGCCGCCTCCGCAACCACCGCGGCGAGGAAGCGGACGAAGGAGAGGGAGTGCGAGCGGGGGAGGGGGAGGAAGTGGCGGACGGGGAGGGCGAGTTGGGAGCGGAGGCCGAGGCGGTATCGGCCACGGACCCGGAAGCGGATACGGCCCCGGCCACCGGCGCTTCCGATGCCGCTGCCGCCCCGCTCTCCCGCCCCTCCTTCTCGCCCTTCCCGTCCTTCTTGTCCTTCTCGCCCTTCCCGTCCTTCTCTTGCTGCTTCCCCTCCGGATCCCCGCCGGTCGACGGGCCCGGCCTGCTGCCCCGCGAGGCGTCGGCCAGGATCCACTGGCGGTGCAGCTCCACGAGTTCCGCGGGGGTGGCCCTGCAGAGCCGTGCGAAGCGCTCCACCGGGGCGTAATCGGTGGGAACGGCCGTGCCGTTGCAGTACCTGTGCAGCGTGGACGTGCTCATGTGCAGCCGCTTCGCGAGGGTTCCGTAACTCAGACCGGAACGGTCCTTCACCTCGCGCAGCAGACTCGCGAACCCCTCCGGACGCCCGTGATCCTTCGGCCCTGACACCTGTTCCTCCGCCTCCCGCATCCCGGTCCAGCGTTCCAGGGCGGTCGTGTTCTCGCAGTTCAGAGCCGGTACGAACGTTCCAGCATCCCGTGCGGACGGCCAGTTGTGGCCGCTGGGACACATCGCCGTACAAGCTCAAGCTCGTCCTGGTCATCCAAGCACCAGGCCCATCTCAGACCGAAGGGGATCCTTCCGCATGTCCGGCATCCGTTCCTCCCGCATCCGCCTGCTCACCGCCGCCTCGGCGGTCGCCCTCACCGCCCTCTCCCTGACCGCCTGCGAAGACGGCACCGGCACCCGGGACGAGGGAGCTTCGGCGTCCGTCGCCTCGGGGGCGAGCGGCGAGCAGACCCCGGGGTCATCCCCCTCGGCCGGCCCGTCCGCCGGTTCGGACAAGATCTCCTCCGGTACGGACGACGAGTCATCCGGTACGGGTGGTTCCGGTGGTGCCCCCGCCGCGCCGGAGAAGACCGGCCAGGCGCCCGCCGACGCCGGTGGCGGAAAGGGGAGCGGCACCTGCACGGGGAGTAACACCCGGACCGTCGCCACCCAGGTGTCCCGGCCCCTCAACCGGATGCTGCTGACCGTCACCAACACCGGCAAGTCCACCTGCTACCTGTACTACTACCCGGCGGTGAAGTTCGGCGCGGCGCAGTCGGTGCCCCCGGCGGTCGAGGAGACCAAGCCGCAGGCGGTCGTCACGCTGGGTCCGGGCGAGTCCGGTTACGCGGGCGTGAACCTTTCGGCGGCGGACGGCAGCGGTGGCAAAGGTCACACTGCGAAGAGCCTGACGGTGTACTTCAGCGGCCGCTCCGGACAGGGCAGCACCGGCGCCGGAGCCCACCCGGCGCTGCCCGCGAAGGGGGTCCACGTGGACGACTCGGTGAAGGTCACGTACTGGCAGCAGTCCATGGGCGACGCCCTGGAGTGGTGACCCCCGGGTGCGCCCCCGCCCGTACCCCGGGACGGTCCGCGCGCGTGGCCGACGTGCCAGGATGGGTAGACCGGATCCAGGAGGAAGACGGGCGAACCGGCCCGGGAGGCACCGCAGTTGTGCGCCTCCGGGCCGGTGCCGGCGGTCCGGCCGCCGAGCGAGACGAGGGAGCGTTGTTGCGGTGAGCAGTGTCAGCAAGGGACTTGGCAAGGTGGAGGTGGCGGTGCGCTGGGACCCGAGTCCCTCGGGCGCTCCCGCCCACGACCTCGACATCATCGCCGCCACGTACACCCAGGACGCCCCGCAGGGGCCGCCCGAGTACGTGGTGCACCACGACAGCCGCGCCCCCGACGGCACCATCAACCTCAACCGGGACAGCCGCACCGGTGTCGGCCTCGGCTTCGACGAGGTGATGGTGCTCGAACTCGACCGCCTCGCCGAGCGGTTCACCCGCGTCGTGGTGGGCGTCGTCATACAGCAGGGCGAGGGCCGCCTCACCTTCGGCGAGGTCGAGGGCACCGGCTACCGCGTCCGCGAGGGCTACACCGACCTCGCCGAGGGCGACTTCGCCGCGGTCGCGCCGAACACGGCGGTCGTGCTCGCCGAGTTCGCCCGGGACGAGCACGAGGAATGGCGGATCCGGGAGGTCCTGCGCGGATTCGGTGGCGACGAGGCGGACTTCGTGGCCGCGATGGGCGAACTGCACGGCTGAGCACGGGCGTTACGGGGGTGGACGGCCGACAGGTGAGGGCCGTGAACCGCGACGGCGACCGGGGCGAGCAGCGCCCTGAAGACGCCGCGGTCGAGAGCGAGTTCCGCGCGGGCGGCTGAAACCTGGCAGCGGGACCGGCCGGTGCCGAGCGCCCGCCCCCTTCCGTGCCGCTCTCGACCGCCCCCGGTCAACTGCGGGCGGTACGAGGCCTATGCGGCCCGTACCGTCCGCCAGGTCTTCGGACGGGTCTCCGGGGAGTCCGGGCTGACCGAGAAGACCGTGTTGCCGGTGGAGACCACCAGGACGTCGCGGGCGAGGGTGAGCGAGGAGACCGCGTCCATCTCGCGGGGCGTGGTGCCGCCGTCCTTGGCGCGGGGCTCGCGGGTGCGCCAGCGCTCCTCGCCGTCCTCCCGGCCGAGGGCGAGCAACCGCCCCGCGGAGTCGGCGAGATAGACCTCCCCGCGCCGGGCCGAGACCACCGGCTCCGAGGGGTACGTCATCGAGGTGCGGCGCTGCCAGCGCTGTTCACCGGTGGTGGCGTCCACGGCGGACAGCTCGCGCCCGCGGTCCCGGGAGAAGTAGAGGTCGCCCTCGCGGAGTCGGGGCTCCGCACCCGGTGCGAGCGAGTCCGGCAGCGGCACGGTCCGCTGCTTCCCCGTACGCATGTCCACCCGCACGATCTTCGGGTAGTCCCGATCGGGGAAGACCACCTTCCCCGGCGGCAGGAAGACGAGGTCCCCCTCGTCCGCGCCCACCATGTCCGGCACCCGCTCCTGCTCGGTGGGATGCGTATAGAGGGCGTGCAGCTTCCGCGCGGCGGTGTCGACGCGGTACCAGGTCGTCTTCCCCCGGTCGTACTGGCTGTCCGCACAGCTCGCGAAGAGCTTCCCGCCGACCCGCGCGGGCTCGCACCACCGGCCCTTCGGCACCGGGACGCGCCACTTCTCCTCGCCGCTGCGCGGATCCCAGGCGACGAGAGCGCCGCCGGGGCGGTAAAGGGGCGTCCAGTCCTCGTAGTTGTGGTCCTTCGGCCGGTTGGTGATCTTCGTCGCCTCGTCCCCGACGACCGTGTCGCCGTGGAGGACCGCCGCGGACCGGATCCGGTGCCGCCAGCGCTGCTCGCGGCTCTTCTCGTCCAGGGCGCGCACCAGCCGCTGCCCGCCGAGCGCCTGGCTCGTGTTCCCGGGACCGGTCGGGTCCGTCTCCTCGTCGAGGAAGACCATCCCCCGCGCCCGGCCGAAGTCCGCGGCCCGGTCCGACCCGGACTTCTCGGGGTGGTAGGTCTCGGCGCCGGGCCCCTCCGCACCGGAACCACCGGACCCACCGGACCCACCGGAGTCGGGCTCCCCCTCCTCGGACTGATCGGACCGGTCGGACCGGTCGGGTTGATCGGGACGGTCGGAGTCCTCTGGGATGTACGCGCCGTCGCGGACTCGGAGCCGTTCGTCCCGGAAGCCGGTGCCGGAGCAGTTCAGCGTCTCGGGGTCGCCGGTCCGGCCGCGGGTGGCGATGCGCTCCTCGTCCAGCGCGTTTCCCGGGTCGGTGCCCTCCGCGCAGGCGTTCTCCTCGCCGGGGCCGGTGTCCCGGCCGCCGCCCTCGAAGGCGGTCCCCCAAGGGTGCCAGCCCGCCGGTTCCCGGGCGGCGGGCGGTTCGTCCCGGCCCTCGTCGCCACCGCCGGTGCAGGCGCTCGCCGCGCACATGCCCAGCGCGAGCAGCAGCGCCGCCGTACTCCGGGAGGCACGGCGCCCCCCGTACGGCCTTGGGTGCCCGAGTCCCACGTACGTCCCCTCCTCGCCGTCGGCCGCGGTCTCGCCGACCGGCTCCCCGCTCGACGGCCCCCGCCCCGACCCGCACTCGTCTGTCCCGCTGTCCCGCTGTCCCGCTGCCGCGTTGTCCCGCTGCCGCGTCCGGTCGGCCTGCGCATGCCCGCGAGGCAGCCCATCATCCGTCTCCTAAACGCGCGATAAGGCAGAGGGAGGGCAGGCCTGGGAGACCCGGGGCCGAGGAACGCCCCACCGCCCGGGGCGCCTACAGCGCGAAGAGCCTCCGCGCGTTGTCATGGCAGACGGCGCGCAGCCAGGCGGTGCCGAGGCCGGTGGACTCCAGGGCGCGGAGGGCGTCGGCGTAGGAGTAGGGGATGTTGGGGAAGTCGGTGCCGAGGAGTACGCGGTCCCCGAGGTCGGCGAGCCGGGGCAGGGCGCGGCGCGGGAAGGGCATCGACGACTCGGCGAACTCGGTGAAGTTCATGGTGGTGTCGAGCATGACCCGCGGGTGGCGCTCGGCCAGGGTGAGGAACTCCTCGTACTCCGGCATGCCCAAGTGGGCGATGATCAGGCGGAGTCGGGGAAATCGGCGCAGGAGCAGGCCGGTTGGGGCCGGTCCGGTGTAGGTGCCGGGTGCGGGGCCGGAGCCGCAGTGGGTGACGACCGGGAGGCCGGTCTCGGCGAGCAGGCCCCAGACCTCGTCGAGCAGCGGGTCGTTGGGGTCGTAGTCCCCCACCTGGAGATGGCACTTGAACACCCGGGCGCCCTGCTCCACCGCCCGCCGGACGTCCTCGGCGGCGCCCGGTTCGGCGTAGAAGGTGGCCGTGTGCAGGCAGTCCGGCGTACGGGCGGCGAAGTCGGCGGACCAGTCGTTCAGCCAGCGGGCCATGCCGGGCTTGTGCGGGTAGAGCATCGAGGTGAACGCCCGTACCCCGAAGCCGCGCAGCACCTCCAGGCGGCGCTGCTCCTCGTGCCGGTAGGCGATCGGCCAGGGCCGGTGCCCGAGCAGCGGTCCCGCGGTGTCGAAGTACGCCCACACCTTGGCCAGCACCCGTTCCGGCATGAAGTGGGTGTGTACGTCGATGAGTCGGCCGAGTCCCAGGGAGCGCCGGAACGCCGCCACCTCGGCCCGCTCCCTTTCGAGGCGGGCGGCTTCGGCGGCGGCGTCCGGGCCGGGTCCGGCGTCCGGGACAGCGCCCGGGCTCAACTGCTCTTCCTGCGGGGCCTGTTCCGGCACCAGAGTCCTCCAAGTCGTCGTCGGCGGACCCTGGTGCCGGACACCCCTTGCGCTCGGGTGCCTCAGGCGTCCCGGCGCCGCAGCATCAGCCAGCCACCGGCGACGGAGGCGAGCACCCACAGGGCCATCACCAGGAGTCCGCCCCAAGGACCGTACGGGGTGCTGTCGTCGGCGGGGGCGACCACCTGCATGATGCGCATGCCCGCCTGGTCCGGCAGCCAGCGGCCGAACTTCTCGGTGGCGGAGATGCTGCCGAGGATGTTGGAGATCAGGAAGAAGAACGGCATCAGCACGCCCAGCGAGAGGGTGGCGCTGCGCAGCATGACGGCGACGCCCATCGAGAAGACCGCGATGAGGGTCATGTAGAGCGCGCTGCCGAACACCGCCCGCAGCACCCCGGAGTCGCCGAGCGCGGCACTGTGGTCGCCGAGCATCGCCTGGCCGACGAAGAAGGCCAGGAAGCTGGTGACCAGCGAGACCGCGAAGGCGAGCCCGGAGGCCACGGCGATCTTGCCGAAGAGGAAGGCGCTGCGCCGGGGCACGGCCGCGAGGGAGGTGCGGATCATGCCGGTGGTGTACTCGTTCGCCACCACGAGCACACCGAAGACGATCATCGCCAGCTGACCGAGCGAGGTTCCGGCGAAGCTGATCTGGGTGGGGTCGAAGGTGAGCTGGTCCTGGCGGCTCATGTCGTCGAAGCCGCGCTCGGCGAAGATGCTGATCACCGCGCCGAGCGCGATGGTGACCGAGGCCGCGAGCGCCAGCGTCCAGCTGGTCGAGGAGACCGAACGGATCTTGGTCCACTCGGAGGTGAACACCTGTGTCATCGCCATCTCAGCGACCCCTTCCACTGCTGTGCTGCCAGTCCTGGCCCCAGGCGGGCCCACCGGGTCCGCCCGGCCCGCCGATTCCGCTCGGCACCGGCGCGGGCGGGACCTGCCCGGGTGCGGGCGGCGCCTGCCCGGGTGCCAGTGGCGCCTGGGGCGGGAGGCCGCCGGGGGGTGGGCTTCCGATGCCGCCGGGTCCGGTGTGGGCGTGGTATTCGACCGATTCGGCGGTGAGTTGCATGAACGCCTCTTCCAACGAGGCCTGCTGCGGGCTGAGTTCGTGCAGGACCAGGCGGTGGGTGGCGGCCAGCTCGCCGAGCCGGTCGGCTCCGGTGCCGTCCACTTCCAGCGCCCCGTCGTCCTTGGTGAGGACCGCGATGTTCTCCCGGTGCAGCACATCGAGGAGCTGCTCGCGCTGCGGGCTGCGCAGCCGTACGTAGGAGCGGGAGTTCTCCCGGATGAAGTCCGCCATCGAGGTGTCCGCCAGCAGGCGGCCCTGCCCGATGACGACCAGGTGGTCGGCGGTCAGCGCCATCTCGCTCATCAGATGCGAGGAGACGAAGACCGTACGGCCCTGCGCGGCAAGGGACTTCATCAGATTGCGGATCCAGTGGATGCCCTCGGGATCCAGTCCGTTGACCGGCTCGTCGAACATCAGGATCCGCGGATCGCCGAGCAGCGCGCCCGCGATCCCCAGCCGCTGGCCCATGCCGAGGGAGAAGCCCTTGGCCTTCTTCTTCGCCACCGCCGTCAACCCGACCGTGTCCAGGACCTCGTGCACCCGGCTGCTGGGGATGCCGTTGGACTGCGCCAGGCACAGCAGATGGTGGTAGGCACTGCGCCCGCCGTGCATCGCCTTGGCATCCAGGAGCGCCCCGATGTCCTTGAGGGGTTCCTTGAGGCGGTCGTAGTGGGTGCCGTCGATCCGGACGTCACCGGAGGTCGGCCGGTCCAGGCCCAGCATCATCCGCATGGTGGTCGACTTGCCCGCGCCGTTCGGGCCGAGGAACCCGGTCACGATGCCCGGCCGCACCGTGAAGGAGAGGTCACTGACGGCGACCTTCTCCCCGTAGCGCTTGGTCAGCCCTTGAACCTCGATCGCGTGGCCACTGGTCATCGGCCCCTCCTCCTTAGCTGCGGCATCCGGCCTTCTGGGGCGTCCGGGGGTGAGTCGGATTCGTCGGTGCCAGGGGTGAAACGAACTGCTACCAGCCTCGCAGCGGAGGAAACCCGTCACGTCCCGCTGGAGTGCCGACTCCTTCTCCGCCCTCGGGCGGAGTCCCCGGGGCGGAATCCCCCGGTGACCGGCCCTCCCGCACCCCGGCCGACTCCCCCGAGCGCGCCCCGCCACCCCCGCGACCGCCCCGCATACCGCCAACTACCGGCACAAAAGGCCCCGTTGACACCGCGCGCACCAGGCGGGACCGTCGTCCTACCAGCGAGCGACCCCTGTCCTACCTGCGGCCTACCCGGGCTCCGGCCCCAGGACCCGGCGACCGCCCCGACCCAGCCGAGGGAAGCCGATGCGCCTGCGTTCCGCCTGGCCGGCCGCCGTCACCGCCGTCCTGGCCCTCCTTGCCTTCCTGGGGTGCGCGGGCACCGCCGGGGCGGCCGCCGACCCGTACACCGTCACCCTGGTCAACCACACCGGCGAGCGCCTGTGGATCGGCAGCGTCGCCGAGCCCGGGTCCGAGACCCTGACCGGCCTGCCCGCCCTCGACGACGGCCGGCAGGCCACCGTCACCCTCCCGGAGAACGCGGCGGGCCAGTGGTACGGGAAGTTCGTGCCCCGCCAGAAGTGCGGCGGCGAGGACGGCGGAAACTTCCACTGCCAGGTCGGCGACTGCGGACCGTACGCGGACCACTGCTCGATCTACACTCCGCAGCCAGCCAGTTACGCGGAGTTCCACTTCGACCGCAACGACCCGCTCGGCCTCTGGTACAACACCAGCTATGTCGACGGCTTCTCCGTCCCGGTCACGGTGGACGCGGACGTCGACCCGGCCCCGGAGACCGGCGAGTGCTCCACCGCGGGCTGCCCCGAGGACCTGCTCCCCCTCTGCCCGCCGGGCGACCTGGTCACCGACCCGGCCTCCGGCACCCCCCTGTACTGCGACAACCCGAACCCGGACTCCCCCGACACCGACTACAGCCGCACCCTCTCCGAGCACTGCCCCAAGGCGTACTCCTGGTCCGGCAACGACACCGTCCCCGGCAACGACGTCGTACGGAACTGCACCAGGTGCTCGGGGTTCACGGTGACCTTCCACTGAGGCCACCGGGCCACCGAGTCGACTGAGGCCGCTGAGGGCACTGAGGGCACTGAGGACCGGGGCCGACCGGGCACCTCGCCCACCGCGACCCCGCCCTGTGTGATCTTGCCCCGAGCACTGGCCACCAGGGGCCGCGCCCTGATGAGCTGGGCCGCATGGAACACGCCGCCGGTCACGGCACCCCGGCCACCTACGACCTCATCGGCTCCGGCTACCGGCGGATCCGGCGCCCCGACCCCCGCCTGCACGCGCTGATCGGCGCGGCGCTCTCGGGGGCGCGGACCGTCGTGAACGTCGGCGCCGGGGCCGGTTCCTACGAGCCCGAGCACGCCGAGGTCACCGCGGTCGACCCCTCGCGGGTCATGCTCGGTCAGCACCCGGGAGCACGGAAGCTGGTCTCCCGGGCCGAGGCGCTGCCCTTCCGCGACGGCGCCTTCGACGCGGCGATGGCCGTCATGACGGTGCACCACTGGCAGGATCCGCACCGCGGGCTGCGCGAGCTGCGCCGCGTCGCCCGCAGGCAGGCCGTCTTCACCTGGGATCCGGCCCATCTGCCGCGCCTGTGGCTGCTCGACGAGTACCTGCCGGAGATACGGGACCTGGAGCTCGCCCGCTTCACCCCGCTGCCGGAGGTGGCCGAGGCGCTGGGCGCGCACACCGTGCTGCCCTTCCGCATCCCGCACGACTTCACCGACGGCTTCCAGATCGCGTACTGGCGGCGGCCGGAGTGCTTCCTGGACCCCGTGCTGCGCGCGGCCAGCTCCACCTTCCCCCGACTCCCGCCCGCCGTGGTCGAATCGGCGATCTCCCGACTGGGCGCGGACCTCGCCTCGGGCACCTGGCAGCGCCGCCACGCGGACCTGCTCACCAGGGAGGACATGGACTACGGCTACCGCCTGATCCTCGCGGGCGAGCGGCCGCGGGGCCAGGAAGCGGGTGCAGCGCGGTGAAGCCGGAACGGGCGCGGGAGCGGGCGGAGAAGCAGGAGCCGCCAGAGGAACACGAGGTCCGTCGCCGCGTCTCCGCCTACGCGGTCGCCACCCGGCGGGACGCGCTCCTGCTGACCCGGCTCTCCGCCGCCTCACCGGTGTTCACGCCCGGGCTCTGGCACCTCCCCGGCGGCGGGATCGACCCCGGCGAGCAGCCCGTGGAGGCGCTGGCCCGGGAGCTGGCGGAGGAGACCGGTCTCACCCTCACCGGGGCCCGGCTGCTCGACGCGCGGACGTACGCGGCCCGGCGGAACGGCATCGACTGGCATCTCGTGGGCCTCTTCTACGCCGTGGAGGTCGCGCCGGGGACGCCGGTCGTCGTCGAGGCCGAGGGCAGCACCGCCGCGGTCGCCTGGCGGCCGAGGTCCGGGCTCACCGAAGCGGAGCTCTCCCCGGCGGCGGCCGACGCCCTCACCCTGCTCGCCCACCCCGCTCGATGAGGCTTGCCCGATGAAGCTTAGGTTAGGCTAAGCTAATCGACCATGGAGCCGCAGCCGCACCAGGTCTGACCTGCCCCGCACCACCGCCCCCGCGCGGCACGCGGCCTGCTCCCGCGCGCGGGAGCCGCCTTGGCCGAGAACCGAGAGACACGAGAGAGCCAGAGGACCATGACCGTACGGGTCGCAGTGGCCGGGGCCAGCGGCTATGCCGGAGGCGAGATCCTGCGCCTGCTCTCGGCGCACCCCGAGGCCGAGTTGGGCACGCTGACCGCCCACCGCAGCGCGGGCCGGACGCTCGGCGAGGTGCAGCCGCAGCTGGCCTCGCTCGCCGACCGGGTACTGCGGCCGACCTCGGCCGCGGAGCTGCGCGGCCACGATGTCGTCTTCCTCGCGCTGCCGCACGGCCAATCCGCCGCCCTGGCAGCCGAGTTGGAGCCCAAGACGCTGCTGGTGGACTGCGGCGCCGACTTCCGGCTGCGCGACCCGGCCGCCTGGGAGCGCTTCTACGGCTCCCCGCACGCGGGCACCTGGCCGTACGGACTCCCCGAACTCCCCTTCGCGCGCCGCGCGTTGAAGGACACCAACCGGATCGCCGTACCCGGCTGCTACCCGACCGCGGCGACCCTCGCGCTCTATCCGGCGTACCGGGCCGGTCTGGTGGAGCCGGAGGCCGTGATCGTCGCGGCGAGCGGCATCTCGGGAGCGGGCCGCGCCACCAAGGCGCACCTGCTCGGCTCCGAGGTGATGGGCTCGATGAGCCCGTACGGCGTCGGCGGCGGCCACCGGCACACCCCCGAACTGACGCAGAACCTCTCGGCGGTGGCGGGCGAGCCGGTGACGGTCTCCTTCACGCCCACCCTGGCGCCCATGCCCCGGGGCATCCTCGCCACCTGTTCGGCCCGGCTCCGGCCCGGAACCGACCCCGAGGAGGCGGCGGCCGAGGCCCGCACCGCCTACGAACTCGCCTACGCCGCCGAGCCGTTCGTCCAGCTGCTGCCGCCGGGGCAGTGGCCCGCCACGGCCGCCGTACTCGGCGCCAACACCGCCCAGGTGCAGATCGCGGTGGACGCGGACGCGCACCGGCTGGTCTGCGTCAGCGCGATCGACAACCTGGTGAAGGGCACCGCGGGCGGCGCGGTGCAGAGCATGAACCTCGCCCTCGGCCTGCCCGAGGAGTGCGGGCTGCCGAAGAACGGAGTGGCACCGTGAGCGTGACCGCCGCCCGGGGATTCCTCGCGAGCGGGATCCCCGCCGGGATCAAGGACTCCGGCGCCCCGGACCTGGCCCTGGTGGTGAACCGGGGCCCCTCCTACGCGGCCGCCGGGGTCTTCACCGCCAACCGCGTCCAGGCCGCGCCCGTACGCTGGTCGCGCCGCGTCCTGGCGGACGGGCAGCTGGCCGCCGTGGTGCTCAACTCCGGTGGCGCCAACGCCTGTACGGGCCCCGCGGGCGAGCGGGACGCGGCGGCGACGGCCGCGCGCACCGCCCGGGCGGTCGGGGTCCGGGCCGAGGAGGTCGCGGTCTGCTCCACCGGGCTGATCGGTGTTCCGCTGCCGATGGACCGGGTCACCGCGGGCATCGACACCGCCGCCGGGGCGCTCTCGGCCGAGGGCGGCGAGGCGGCCGCCCGCGCCATCAAGACCACCGACTCGGTGCACAAGACGGCCCGGGTGACCGAGCGGGGCTGGACGGTGGGCGGGATGGCGAAGGGCGCGGGCATGCTCGCGCCGGGCCTCGCCACCATGCTGGTGGTGCTCACCACCGACGCCGCGGCGGACGCCGCGCTCCTCGACACGGCCCTGCGCGCGGCGGTCCGCACCACCTTCGACCGGGTCGACTCGGACGGCTGCATGTCCACCAACGACACGGTCCTGCTGCTGAGTTCGGGCGCCTCGGGCCTCGTACCGGAGGCGGCGGCCTTCACCGAGGCCGTGCACACGGTCTGCCGCGACCTCGCCCGGCAACTGGTCGCGGACGCCGAGGGTGCCTCGAAGGAGATCGAGATCCGGGTGCTCGGCGCGGCCGATGAGGCGGACGCGGAGGAGGTGGGGCGCGCGATCTCCCGCAACAACCTCCTCAAGTGCGCGCTGCACGGCGAGGATCCGAACTGGGGCCGGGTGCTGTCCGCGATCGGTACCACCTCGGCCGCCTTCGACCCCGACCGCCTGGACGTCGCGATCAACGGGGTCTGGGTCTGCCGCGACGGCATGGCCGGGGAGCCCCGCGAGAAGGCCGACCTGACGCCGCGTCACCTCACCCTCACGGTGGACCTGCGCACCGGCGAGGACTCCGCGGTGCTGTGGACCAACGACCTCACCGCCGACTACGTACACGAGAACAGCGCCTACAGCTCATGAACCGGACACCGGCACAACCCCCCGACGGCATAAGGCTCTTGGCGACAGCGGAGAAGGCGGAGATGGCGGAGACGGTGCGGAGGCTGCGGACGGTGCGGACGACGGAGACGGCGGGGCAGACCGGGAAGACGGAGAAGGCAGAGAAGAAGGTGGCGGAGACGGTACGGGTCGGGGCGGAGACGGTACGGGTCGGCGCGGCGGCGGCCGCAGCGGGGGCGGAGGCCGTCACGAGTTCCGTACTGCCCTCCCCCGTAACGGAGTTGGACGCCGACGCGGGTGCCGCCGCCGCGCTTCCCTGGCCCGAGGAACTCCAAGGCAGCACCGTCGTCGTGAAGTTCGGCGGCAACGCCATGGTCGACGGGCAGCTGCTGCGGACCTTCGCCGAGGACGTGGTGGAGCTGTGGCACGCGGGCCTCCGGCCGGTCGTGGTGCACGGCGGCGGCCCGCAGATCAGCGCGATGCTCGACCGCCTCGGCCTGGAGACCCGCTTCGAGGCGGGCCTCAGGGTGACCACCCCCGAGGTGATGGAGGTGGTGCGGATGGTGCTCGCGGGCCGGGTCCAGCGCGAACTGGTCGGCTGCCTCAACGCCCACGGCCCCTTCGCGGTCGGGCTGACCGGCGAGGACGCGCACACCATGACCGCCGAGCGGCGGCCCGCCTGGGTGGACGGCCGCCCGGTGGACATCGGCCTGGTCGGCGAGGTGGTGGACGTCAACCCGGAGACCGTACGGGCCCTCCTCGACCAGGGAAAGATCCCGGTGATCTCCTCGGTGGCCCGCGGCACCGACGGCCAGACCTACAACGTCAACGCCGACCTGGCCGCCTCCGCCCTCGCCGTCGCCCTCGGCGCCCAGCGCCTGGTCATGCTCACCGACGTGGCCGGCCTGTACGCCGACTGGCCCCACAGCACCGAGATCCTCCCCCACCTCACCGCCACCGAACTCGACGCCCTCCTCCCGTCCCTGGCCAGCGGCATGCTCCCCAAGATGGAGGGCTGCCTCCGCGCGGTACGGGGCGGCGTCGACCGCGCCCACGTCCTGGACGGCCGGGTACCGCATGCCTTGGTGGGCGGTGTCCTGGGGGACAACTCGCCTGGGACGACCGTGGTGTTGGGGGAGGGGGCCGGGAGATCCCTCGACGCGGGCACGACCGTCGGCGCGGAGGCGGGCGTATGAGCCCCCGGGAGCAGGGCGCCGCGCCGCTCACCGCGCGCTGGCGCGACGTCCTCATGGACACCTACGGCACCCCGTCCCTGGCCCTGGTCCGCGGTGAGGGCTGCACGGTCTGGGACGAGTCGGGGCGCGCCTACACCGACCTCACCGGCGGCATCGCGGTCAACTCCCTCGGCCACGCCCACCCGGCCGTGGTGGCGGCGGTCGGCACCCAGATCGCCCGCCTCGGCCATGTCTCGAACCTCTTCGCCGCCGAGCCGCCCGTCGCCCTCGCGGAACGCCTGCTGCGCCTGTCCGGCAGAGCGGGCGGGCGCGTCTTCTTCGCCAACTCCGGTGCGGAGGCCGCCGAAACGGCCTTCAAGATCGCCCGCCGCACCGGACGTCCGCAGATGGTCGCCGCCGAGGGCGGCTTCCACGGCCGCACCATGGGCGCCCTCGCCCTGACCGGCCAGCCCGGCAAAAAGGCCCCCTTCCTCCCGCTGCCGGACGGCGTACGTCATGTGCCCTTCGGCGACGTGGACGCCCTGCGCGCCGCCGTCACCGAGGAGACCGCCGCCGTCTTCCTGGAGCCGGTGCAGGGCGAGGCGGGCGTGATCCCCGCACCCGAGGGCTATCTGCGGGCCGCCCGCGAGATCACCCGCGAACGCGGCAGCCTGCTCGTCCTGGACGAGGTGCAGACCGGCATCGGCCGCACCGGCCACTGGTTCGCCCACCAGGCGGAGCAGGACATCGACCCCGACGTCGTCACCCTCGCCAAGGGCCTCGGCGGCGGCCTCCCCCTCGGCGCCACCCTCGCCTTCGGCGCAGCCGCCCGCCTCCTCGGCCCCGGCCAGCACGGCTCCACCTTCGGCGGCAACCCGGTGTCGTGCGCGGCCGCCCTCGCCGTACTGGACACCATCGAGAACGAGGGGCTGCTCGCCCAAGTACGGGCAACGGGCGCGGTGTTGCGGGAGGGCATCGCAGGGCTACGGCATCCTCGGGTACACGAAGTACGGGGCATCGGCCTCCTGTTGGCGATCGAACTCACCGAACCGACAGCCGCCGCAGTCCAGTCGACCGCCCAGGAAGCCGGCCTCCTGCTCAACACCATCGGCCCGAGGACCCTGCGGCTGGCTCCACCACTGAACCTGTCGGAGGAGCGGGCGCGGGAAGTGGTGGGGGTGCTGGGGGCGGTACTCGGGGGCTGAGCGGGCTGCTTTGGCCAACGAGGCGACCGCCCGTGAAGGGCGTGGGCGGCGGTGCTGGTGGAGTGGTGCGCCGGGGCGGGTGTCGGGGCGGTTCCGGGGGGCGTGGGGAGCAGCGGTTCTCGTAGCGGTGGCTGACGAGCCGGAAGGGACCATCCCCGCACGCGCGGGGAGCAGGCTGGGGGGCGGGTTGTGCAGGCCGCCGAAGCGGGACCATCCCCGCACACGCGGGGAGCAGCAGGGCGGGC
Source organism: Streptomyces sp. SCSIO ZS0520 (assembly GCF_025643355.1). Lineage (NCBI taxonomy): Bacteria > Bacillati > Actinomycetota > Actinomycetes > Kitasatosporales > Streptomycetaceae > Streptomyces > Streptomyces sp. SCSIO ZS0520. The sequence continues at coordinate 3,774,343 of NZ_CP092644.1, forward strand.
TCGCGCGCCCAGCGCCGGTCCCGGGACCATCCCCGCACACGCGGGGAGCAGACTAGCTGACCTGGACGTTTAGTCCGCTCCCCCCTCGCTTTCAGCAACTTTCACCGAGACCGGCATACCCGACAAAACTCACCCCTCATCCGGCGCCGAGCGTCCCTTCATGAGCTTCAGCCCCCTGGAAGAGCGTCCCGACCGATGAGTGGGTTCGGACGCCGATGCAGCGACAGGGTGGACAGTACCCGTGGACTCAGACGGGAAGCTGCCAACTGGGGCCCCGCGGTGAGCCGATCCACACGGTCTGGGACTCGGGAGTCGCTGTCATGCCGAACTCCGTGAGGTCGGCTGCTCCGGCCCTCTGCCATTCCAGGAGCGCGTCTTCGACCTGGTCCCAGAGGCGGAGTGGTCCGTGCTGGTGCGCGATCCACCCGGCGCCTTTCGGCTCGGTCCACGCCTGGGATCCGGTGGCGACGTCGCGGAGGATGACGCCGGAACCGGTGCCCATCAGTTCGGCGGAGGGCGCAGCGAGTTGAGCGACGAACCGTGCCTCCCACCGCTCCAGGAGCGCCGGATCGAGGCGAGTGGGGCTGGTGATGCCGTCGATCTTGAAGAACAGCGGGGACGGGGGCCGCTCGTGGGGACGGGCGAGCATGTACGTGATCTTGTCGGCGGTGAAACGCCCGTGGGCGGTTCCTTCGTCGTCGAGGACGAGACGGATGAGACCGGCTACCTGCATCCAGCCGCAGACGGTGGTGGTGAGGGAGCCGCCGTCGTTGAGCTGCCAGAACCAGTGCGGGGGGATGTGGCGCACGGAGCAGGTGGCGATGATCGCGTCGTAGTCGGCGTGCTCCCCGCATCCGCGGAGACCGTCTCCCACAGCGAGGGTGGGGTGGTACCCGGCAGCGTGCAGGTGGGCTGCGGCGGCAGTGGCCAGGCCGGTGTCGTACTCGATGCTGACGATGTTCTTGTCGCCGAGGACATGGCACAGAAGGGCGGTGGAGTAGCCGGTGCCGGTGCCCACCTCCAGTACGCGCTGCCCTGGCCGGAGTTCGGCCACCTGGGCGGTGCGTGCGACGAGGGAGGGCAGGGTGGCCGAGGAGGTGGGGCTGCCGGTGATCGGCCCCTCGGTGTCGGCGACATCCTGCCCGTCGACCTGCGTGACCCAGGTCGAATCGCTGTAGACCATCGTCAGCCAGTCGTCGTCACCGATCTCGGTCCGGTGCACGGGCGTCCATCCGCTGTCGACGTGGCGGAAGACGGCGTCCGGGACGAACAACTCGCGAGGGACGGCGGCGACCGCGTCACGCCAGGAGGGGTCGAGGGTGGGGTCGCCAGAAGCGATGTCGTCGGCCAGGGCGAGACGTAGTGCGGCGGGGTCAGCGGGCATTCTCAACCCAACCTGACGCTGGCCAGAGAAGCACACCCGGTTCCGTGTCGCGTTGCCGCCGAAGTAGGCGTCCATCCCGCCGCCCCTGCCGAGCGGCGTGGACGAGTACGTGTTGACCGAGGTGCCGAGCCGTCGAGTTCGGCTGGCGCCATCCCGCCGACCCATCGTCTCCTCTCCTGAGCATGGTCACTGCTCTCCCCATCCGGACAGTCGGGCCCCGGCGGCCAGAGCGCGGGTGAGGTTGCGTGCGGCGACTGGCGAGAGGCTGCCGAGGGTGACGACCGGGTCCTCGTCGCACCGCGGGCAGTAGGGCCAGAAGTCGACGTCCACGAACTCGCCCTCGACGGCGGCCCGTACGGCATCACGGACCCGCTGGACAATCCGGCGCCCCTCGGTCCAGTCCGGCAACTCGCTTCTAGCGGCGACTGGTTCAGCACCGAGGAGGGTGGCGAGACGGTCGGCCGTGGGGGCGGAGATCTCGCCCAGCACGATGCGGCCACGGTCGGCGTAGGGGGTGGGGAAGCCGCCCAACTGATGCGTACTCAGGGCGGATTGAAGCGCGTAAGCGGCCTCGTGTGCGAGGTCACGGGAAGGCGGCATCCGGTCGGGATCCATGAAGGGCCTCACGCCTCCTCCCCTTGCAGGGGGAGTTCGAGGGAGCACCAGGTCGTCTTCCCGTCCGGACTGACGCCCCACTCCCGTGCCAGGGCCGCGACCAGGAACAACCCCCGCCCGCTCTCCGCCTCCGCGTCCACGACACGCAGCCGAGCCGGTAGCGGAGACCCGTCGCGCACTTCGATCACCAGCGCACCGTCGGAGACGTACACCCGCAGCTCCACCGGACGCCCGTTTCCGTAGCGCACCGCGTTGGTGACCAACTCCGAGACGACCAGGACGACTTCGTCCACCAAAGGGGACAGATCCCACAGGCGTAAGTACACCTCGGCAAGACGTCGGGCATCCGCCACCCGCGACTCCAGCGACGGGAAGCTCACGTCGAAACCGCGCACAGGTGAGCCGGATCGGGACCTGTCCTGTTCGACGAGGGAGTCAGGCACCACAGCCAACCTCCTCTACATGTAACGGAGTTAGTCACTCATGCAAAGGAGCGACAGAGGTAAGAGTGCATCACTCCTATACATGAGTCAACCCGTCGCGGGGGTGAACCGTGACGGGTCGACTGCGTGCAGTGAGCTGAAAATGGGCGTTCTTCAGTCCGCCGCCGGGATTCGGTACTGGAATACGAACTGGTCAGCAGCCATGAGCGTGTCGCAGACCTCGACCACACGACCCGAGGTCGTCACCGCCTCCCGGACCAGACGGATCACCGGAGCTCCGGAGGTCAGCGCCAGCTCCGAGGCCTCCACCTTGGAGGAGGGGCGCGCCTGCAGCGTCTCCACGAACTCGGCGAACTCATGGCCGTGGTCTTCGAGTCGGGCATAGATGCCGCCACCGCCGGGGTTCTCGGCGAACAACTCCGGAATGTCCTTGACCACGTCCCACGGCAGGTAGGAGGTGGCCGTCTCGACAGGTGTGCCATTACGGAGATAGAGGCGCCGCCTGGCGAGAACCTGCGCGGCAGCGTCCACTCCGAGGCGGTCGGCGATCTCCGCAGGCACCTCCACCGGACCGATGTGGAGGACCTTCACCTCCGCGGTGGCACCGGACCGCGCGGACTCGGCCAGATACGCGGCCTTGCCGCCTCGCCGGTGCGAGCGGCGAAAACGGTCCGAGGAGCGATGCCGCACGGGCGGCCTGTCTATGACGGTGGAGCCCTTGCCGTGGCGGGTCTCCACCAGCCCACTGGCACGGACCTCGGCCATCGCCTTACGGATCGTGCCGCCCGATACGCCGTAGGTCTTGACGAGTTCCGACTCGCTGGGGATCAGTTCGCCGGGCTTCAGGACACCCGCCTGAATCTGCCCCACGACTTCCTCGGCGATCTGCATGTACCGTGGCGCCGCCTTGCCACCTCCTGCAGTGTTTCCCATAGTCCTTCTCTGCCTCCTATGCTCCTGCACATGAGTAACAGCGCCCGGGAAGCCCAGTCAACGCCACTGCATTCGGTGTCCGTGGCCGGAGCCGTGGTACGAGAAGACGGCAGACTGCTGGCCATCCGCCGTGCCGACAACGGCAGTTGGGAGCTTCCGGGTGGCGTGCTCGAACTGACGGAGACGCCCGAGGACGGAGTCCGGCGCGAGGTCCGGGAAGAGACCGGCATCCACATCGAGGTGGACCGGCTCACCGGCGTCTACAAGAACACCACGCGCGGCATCGTGGCCCTGGTCTTCCGCTGCAAGCCCTCGGGCGGCACCGAGACGACGTCCAGCGAATCGTCCGCCGTCGAGTGGCTCACCCCGGCCGAGATCACCGAGCGGATGTCCGAGGCCTACGCGATCCGGCTGCTCGACGCCCTGGACGGTGACGGGCCGCACGTACGGAGTCATGACGGTACGCACTTGAGGGTTGGCAGGTAGAGCCCCTCCGCCCCTTGCTCACAACCCCCGCGCCAACACCCGAGTAGCCCGCCCCGGGTCGAAGGCCCCCACCCAGCGGGGCGGGGCGAGATGAGCCGGAGCCGGGGTGAAGCCATGGCGGAGGAAGAGGGTGCCGTCGCCGGTGGTGGCCGTGAAGAGGGTGTCGAGGGCGTGGGCGCGGCCCTGGGTGAAGGCTGCGCGGAGGAGGCGGCCGCCGACGCCGTGGCCCTGGCGGTGGGGGGCGACGCAGAAGTTGTAGAGGACGGCCGAGGGGCCCCGGTCGGCGGAGGGGGCGGCCGGGTGGTGGCGCAGGCCCAGGAAGCCTTCGAGGGTGCCGTCGGAGCCCTCGGCGACGAGGAAGTCGGCGGCGTGCGCGGCGTAGAGGGCGAGCGGGCGCGGGCGCAGGGCGCCGGAGCGGACGAACGGGCCGGAGAGCAGGGCGAGTTCGGGGGCATCGGTGGGTCGCGCCACCCGCACCCGGGGCCCGGCCGCCACCGCCTCCCGACCGCCGCGGGCCGGAGCGATGGCCATGGCCTCCCGGCCGCCGCGGACCGGAGTGGTGGCCGCTGCCTCCCGGCCACGCGCCCCCACGATCCCGCTCTCCCGACGACAGGGCCCGGCGGTGGCGAGTCCGGCGCTGGTGAGCCGGGTGCGGGAGGGCAGGGCGGCAGGGGGCGGGGCGGCCGTGATCAAGGCTTTTCTTCCTCGGTTCAGCAGGGGCGGGGTGCGGCGACGGCAGGCATACGTGCCCTGTCAGGCGGCCTGACGAAGCAGCGGGACCAAGGTTAGCCTCGCCTTAGTTCATGCGGGACGGCGGGTCCGGCCAGGGCCCCGTCCGGCGAACTGCCCCGGTCCCGTTCCGGCGCCCCGTACCGACACCCGTACCGGCGCGCCCGACTCGATGTGCCCGGCTCGACGCGCCCGGCTCGACGCGCCCGGCTCGACGTACCCGATCCGCCGCCCCCAACTCCCGCTCTAAACCCCCACCTTGAGCCGCTCCACCCCGTCCACCCAAGTCCCCGCCACCTCGATGTCCCCGATCCGCGACGGGTCCACCCGGCGGGGGTCGTCGGCGAGGACGGTCAGGTCGGCGCGTTTGCCGGGGGTGAGGCTGCCGGCGCGGTCGTCCCAGTGGCAGGCGTGGGCGCCGGCGAGGGTGTAGGCGCGGAGGGCCTGGTCGACGGTGATGCCCTCCTCGGGGCCGATCAACTGGCCGCTCAGGGAGGCCCGTTCGACCAGGAACTGGATGGCGCGCAGCGGGGAGCCGTCCGTGACGGGGCGGTCGGAGCTGCCGACCAGGGTGACGCCGTGGTCGAGGAAGCCCTTGCCGCGGTAGAGCCAGGGGGCGCGGTCGGGGCCCATGATGGCGGCGTAGTCGTCGCCGAAGTAGCGCAGGAAGTTGGGCTGGACGACGGCGCTGACGCCGAGTTGGGCGAAGCGGGGCAGCTGGTCGGGGCGGATGAGTCCGGCGTGCTCGATACGGTGGCGGGCGCCGGGGCGGGGGCGCAGGCGCTGGGCCTTCTCCAGGGCGTCGAGGGCGAGGTCGGCGGCGCGGTCGCCGATGGCGTGCACCGCGAGCTGCCAGCCCGCGAGGTGGCCGGCCACGATGGTGTCGGTGAGCACCTCGGGGTCGGCCTGCAACTCCCCGCCGTGGTCCAGGTTTTCGTAGGGGCTGGTCAGGGCGGCGGTGCGGGCCATCATGCCGCCGTCGGTCCAGATCTTCAGCGCGCCGACCGAGAGCCAGTCGTCGCCGAAGCCGGTGCGCAGGCCGAGGTCGAGCGCGCGCGGGATGCCGTCCGCCTCGGGTGCGGTGGACTGGCGCAGGGTGTCGGCGGAGACCATCAGCTGGACACGCAGGGGGAGTTGGCCCTGTTCGCGGGCGAGCTGGTAGGCGCCGAGTTCGACCGGGCTGTGGCCGAACAGGGCGCCGCCGATGCCCGCTTCGGCGCAGGCGGTGACGCCCTCGGCCAGGCAGGTGCGGGCGGCGCGGGCGAGCGCGGCGGCCAGTTCCTGCTGGGTGTACGGGGGCCGCAGCGCCCGTACGGCGGCCATCGGGCCCTCGGCGAGGAAGCCGTCCTGGTGCGGGATGCCGTCCGGAAGCTGGTGCAGGACAGCGGAGTTGACCAGGCAGCCGTGTCCGGAGTCGTGGAGGAGGAAGAGCTTGCGCCCGGCGCTGACGGTGTCGAGTTCGGCGGCGGTGAGGTGGCGGCCGAGGCCGCGCTGGTCGTACCCGGCGAGGCTGACCCAGGCGCCCTCGGGGGCGTCCGCGACCGCGCGGGCGACCACCGCGAGGACGTCCTCGACGCGCGCGCAGGGGGCGACGCTCGGGGTGGCCTCGCGCAGCCCGGTCCAGGCGAGGTGGACATGGCTGTCGATGAACCCGGGGAGCACGGTGGCCCCTTGGAGGTCGATCACCTCGCGGGCGGGCAGCGAGGTCACGGCCTCGTCGAGTCCCACGATGCGGCCCTGCCAGATGCCCAGGTCGCGGGCGAGCGGGCGGTCCGGGTCCATGGTGAGGAACTGCGCGTTGGTCAGCCTCGTACAGAGCAGCATCGGCGGTGTCCCTAACTGGTCTCGGCCAGGACGGCGGCGGACGGGCCCGCGGAGTCGCGGGGTGCGGCGGGCGCGGCCCCCGGCTGACCGGGCTGACCCGGCTGACCGGGCCGCCCGGCGCGGGGCTCGTGGTACCTCGGGGCGGCGGGGACCATCAGGGGGGTGCCGGTCTCGGGGTCCTCGATGATCCGGCAGGGCAGTCCGAAGACGTCCTCGACGAGTTCGGCGGTCATCACGCTCGCCGGGTCGCCCTCGGCGGCGATGACACCGCCCGCCCGCATCACGATGAGGTGAGTGGCGTACCGGCAGGCCTGGTTGAGGTCGTGCAGGACGGCGACGACGGTGTGGCCGCGGCGGGCGTGCAGGCCCGCGCACAGGTCGAGGACCTCGACCTGGTGGGCGATGTCGAGGAAGGTGGTCGGCTCGTCGAGGAGCAGCAGCGGGGTCTGCTGGGCGAGCACCATGGAGAGCCAGACGCGCTGGCGCTGGCCGCCGGAGAGGTCGTCGACGGGGCGGTCGGCGAGCTCCCGTACGCCGGTCTGCTCCATCGCCTCGACGACGGCGGCCTCGTCCTCGGCGGACCACTGCTTCAGCAGCCGCTGGTGCGGATAGCGGCCGCGGGCGACCAGGTCGCCGACGGTGATGCCGCCCGGCGCGGTCGAGGACTGCGGCAGCAGCCCGAGTCTGCGCGCCACCTCCCGGGAGCGGTACGAGGCGATGGCGGCGCCGTCCAGATACACCTGTCCCCGCTGCGGTCTGAGCATCCGGGCCAGCGCCTTGAGGAGGGTGGACTTGCCGCAGGCGTTGGGGCCGATGATCACCGTGAAGGAGTCGTCGGGGATCTCCACGCCGAGGCCGGTGGCGACGGTGCGCTGGTCGTAGGAGAGGGTCAGGTCCTCGGCCCGCAGCCGGGGGCCGTCCGCCGGCCCGGGGGCACCCGGAGTACCGGGCGCCGCACCGGACTTGGCCGTGCGGACGCTGCTCGTACCGGACGTGCCCATCCGCCCTTCCTTCCCGTCCTTCATGCGCGGTTCCTCTCCTTGGTGCGCGGCTCTTCCGGTGAGCCGGGCGCGGCTCCCGGGTCCGTCACGCGCGGCTCTTGCGGGACTCGGTGATCAGCAGCCAGATCAGGTACAGGCCGCCGAGGGTGCCGGTCGCCGTGCCGACCGGGAGCGGGGTCGGGGCGAAGAGGCGCTGGACGGCGAGGTCGCCCCCGGTCAGCAGGACCGCGCCCATCAGCGCGGTGGGGATCAGCGCGGGCCCGCTGGAGCCGGTGAGCCGCCGGGCGAGCTGCGGGGCGGCCAGGGCGACGAAGGTGATGGGCCCGGCGACCGCGGTGGCGAAGGCGGACAGGGCGACGCAGACGAAGAGCAGCACGGTACGGGTGCGGGCCACCTCGACGCCGAGCCCGGTCGCGGTGGCGTCGCCCAGCTCGACCATGGACAGCCTGCGGGCCAGGACGAAGGCGAGCGGCAGCAGGATCAGGCAGGCGAGGCCGATCGCCCTGGCCTGGTCCCAGCCGCGGTTGTTGAGGCTGCCGATCAGCCAGGCCTGCGCCTCCAGGGCCTCCTGCCAGCTGGCCCGGGTGATCAGATACGAGTTGACGGCGAGCAGCAGCGCGCTGACGCCGATGCCGATGACCACGAGCCGGAAGCCCTGGAGCCCGCGGCCGCGGATGAGCAGGTAGATGGCGAGCGCGGTGGCCAGGCCGCCGATCAGGGCGCCGAGCGCGATGTCGGTCATGCTGCCGTGCAGGGTGACGATGACGATCAGGGCGCCGACCGCGGAGCCGTTGGTGAAGCCGATGATGTCGGGGCTGCCGAGCGGGTTGCCGGTGAGGCTCTGCAGGATGCCGCCGCTGACCGCGAGGGCGGCGCCGACGCTCAGCGCGGTCACCAGGCGCGGCATCCGCAGGGTGTTGACGATGAAGTCGGCGCCGGGGTCGCCGTTGCCGGTGAGCGCCTTCAGCACCTCGGTCAGGGAGAGTTCGAAGTCGCCGGTGGTCAGGCTGACGCCCATCACCGTGAGCAGGGCCGCGAGCAGCAGTGCGGAGACGGCCGCCGGGCGCGGGTACAGCCGCAGCGAGAGGCGGCCGCGTCCGGTGCGCACGACGACACCGCTGACGGCGCGCGGGAGCCGGTCCCCGGCGGTGCCGGGTGCCGGGCCCTTGCGTACCGCGTCGGCCTGGGGTGGCGCGCTCACAGCATGACCAGCTTTCTCCGGCGGCAGAGGGCGATGAACAGGGGGGCGCCGAGGAAGGCGGTGATGATGCCGACCTGGATCTCGCCCGGGGAGCCGAGGACGCGGCCGAGGACGTCGGCGCCGACCAGGAGGACGGGGGCGAGCAGGGCCGAGTACGCGAGGATCCAGCGCTGGTCGGGGCCGGTGAGGAAGCGGGCCACGTGCGGGACGGCGAGGCCCACGAAGCCGATCGGCCCGGCGGCGGCGGTGGCCGCCCCGCACAGCAGCATCACGGCGAGGGCGCCGAGGACGCGGGTGCGCCCGACGTGCACGCCGAGGGCGCGGCCGACCTGCTCGCCGAGGGCGAGGGCGTTGAGGGAGGGCGCGAGCAGCAGGGCGAGCAGGAGTCCGGCGGCGATGAACGGCAGGACGGTCCACAGCACGTCGAAGTAGCGGCCGGCGAGCGCGCCCACCGTCCAGAAGCGGAACTCGTTGAAGGCGCGCGGCTTGAGCAGCAGGACCGCGGAGTTGACGGCGTAGAGCACGGCGGTCAGGGCGGCGCCCGCGACCACCAGGCGGTCGGGGGTGGCGAGGGTGCGCCCGGAGGAGCCGAGCAGGAAGACCACCACGGAGGCGAGGGCGGCGCCGAGCAGCGCGCACCAGACGTGGCCGAGGACCGAGCCCACCCCGAGGAAGGCGAGGGCGAGGACGATGCCGGAGGCGGCGCCGAGGCTGACGCCGAGCAGTCCGGGGTCGGCGAGCGGATTGCGGGTGAGCGCCTGCATCAGCGCGCCGGACACCCCGAGGGCGGCGCCGACCAGGACCCCGAGGGCGGTGCGCGGGATGCGGTAGTCGTGGATGATCACCGAGGCCTCGGAGCCGTCGGGCTGCCAGAGCAGCCGCCAGGTGGCGGTGAAGGGGATGCCCGCGGTGCCCAGCCAGATGCTGAGCAGGCCGACGAGGACGAGGGCGCCGAGGGCGAGCAGCAGCCCGAGCCCGCGCAGCGCCTGCACGCGGGGGCGCGCCCGCGGCGCCTCGGGACCGGTGCCCCCGCTTTCTGGCTTCCCGGGCACCACCTGGGCTTCGACCGACACGGACAACTCCCCCTGGCTGCGGTTCCCCGGCGTCTGCCCGCGGCGGAACCCGCGAGGGATCCGGGGCGGGCCCCGGGTGCGGCGAGCGGCGGTGCATACGGCAGGACATGTGGACGCACGGACGGCCGGGCGCTACTTAGGCGAGCCTAACCGAGCGCCGGTCAGGGGGTCAACGGACCATCGGGGCGAGCGAGCCACCCTGTCCTTATGTCCGGGATCGTCCGCCAATTCCCTTTACCAGGCAGGGGTTTGCGCCGCCCCGAGAAGCCGCCCGCCCCGGCCGGGTGGACAACACCCTTGCGGTAGCCTCACCTTAGGCTTACCTAACCAGCCATCGTCCACACCCGCACACCCGTCAGAGCACGCGCACGGATCGGGCACGCGTACGGTCCGGGCACGCGCCCTCGGAGCACGCGCGCCCCCGGCCGGAGCGCACCACCGGCCGACCGCACCGCCCCACGTCCCGCACCACCCCATGTCCCGCACGAGCCGACCACCGCGGAGGAACCGCATGCCAGCTGGAGGAGCGACCGGGGGATCCGTCCTCCGCGGAGCGATCAGGGGGGAGCGCCGCGGCGTGATCGGGGCCTCCTTCCTCGCCAGCACCCATCAGGTGTGCGAGGCCCTGGTGCCCGTGGTCATCGGTGTGATCATCGACGAGGCGGTGGCCACCGGTTCCACCGGCACCCTGCTGCGCTGGCTGCTCGTCCTCGCGGTGCTCTTCCTGGTGCTGTCCTCCGCGTACCGGATCTGCGCGCGGATCACCGAGGCCGCCGCCGAACGCGCCGCGCACGCCCTGCGCCTGGAGCTGAGCACCCGGGTCCTGGACCCGCGCGGCGGCGCCGACGCCGACCGGCTGCCCGGCGCGCTCACCAGCATCGCCACCAACGACGCCAAGCGCGTGGGCGCCGCCGCGGGCGTGCTGCCCTACGGGACGGCCGCGCTGGCCGCGCTCGCGCTGAGCGCGGTGCTGCTGCTGCGCATCTCGGTACCGCTCGGCCTGCTCGTGCTGCTCGGCATCCCGCCGCTGCTCTGGCTCGGCCACCGCATCAGCCGGCCCCTGGAGCGCCGCAGCGAGACCGAGCAGGACCGCGCCGCGCACGCCTCCGGGGTCGCCGCCGACCTGGTCGCCGGGCTGCGCGTACTCAAGGGCATGGGCGCCGAGTCGGCCGCCGTCGCCCGGTACCGCGGCACCAGCCAGGACTCGCTCGGCGCCGCGCTGCGCGCCGCCCGCAGCCGCGCCGGACACGAGGGCGCCGTGCTCTCCCTCACCGGCGTCTTCATCGCGCTCATCGGCCTCGCGGGCGCCTACCTCGCGATGCGGGGCGACATCAGCGTCGGTGAACTCGTCGCCGCCGTCGGCCTCGCGCAGTTCCTCATCGGCCCCTTCCAGCTGCTCACCTACGTCAACGCCGAGTACGCCCAGGGCCGCGCCTCGGCCCGCCGCATCGAGGAGGTGCTCGCCTCGCCCGCCGCCGTGGAGCCGGGCGGCGCCAGCGTCCCCGAGCCGGTCGCCGGGAGCATCCGCCTGAGCGGAGTGAGCCACGGGGCGCTGCGCGGACTCGACCTCGACCTCGCGCCCGGCAGCCTCACCGGCGTCGTGGCCCGGGACCCGGCCGTGGCGGGCGCCCTGCTGCGCTGCCTGGCCCGGGAGACGGACCCCGAGGAGGGCAGCCTCAGCCTCGACGGGGTCCCGCTGACCGGGCTCGACCCGGACGCGCTGCGCCGCCTCGTCCTGGTCGCCCCGCACGACGCGGACCTCTTCGAGACCAGCCTGCTCGACAACGTCCGCGCCGGAACCGGGGCGGGCCCCGAGGAGATCGCCCCCGCCCTCGCGGCCTCGGCGGCGGACGACGTGGCCGCCCTGCTGCCCGAGGGCCTGGACACCGTGCTCGCCGAGCGCGGCCGCTCCCTCTCCGGCGGTCAGCGCCAACGCGTCGCGCTGGCCCGCGCGTTGGCCGCCGACCGGCCCGTCCTGGTGCTGCACGACCCGTCGACGGCGGTGGACACGGTCACCGAGTCCCGGATCGCCGCCCGGCTGCGCGAGATCCGCCGGGGCCGCACCACGGTCCTGGTCACCACCAGCCCGGCGCTGCTCGCGGTGACCGACCGGGTGGTCGTGCTCGACGGCGGCACGGTCAGCAACGAGGGCCCGCACGCCCGGCTCGTCGCCGAGGACGCCTCCTACCGGGCGGCGGTGCTGGCATGAGCACCGGCCGCGACACCACCGCGCCCCCTTCCGCGCGGTCCACCGAACCCCAGCCCCTGTCCGAGGACGTACCGCCCCGCGGCGAGGAACGGACCGACCCCACGATGAGCGATCCGGCGAAGTCCCCCGAGCGCACCCTGCTGCCGACCGCGAGCGGCGCCGAGACCCTGGCCGCGGTCCGCGGCATGCTGCGCGGGCACCGCCTGCTCGCCTGCGGCGCGGTCGGCGTCCTGGTCGCGGGCACCGGCATCGGACTGCTGACCGCGCCGCTGCTCGGGCACATCGTCGACCTGGTGGTGGAGGACCGGGGCACCGGCTCCCTGCACCTGCCGATGGTGCTGCTGGTCGTGGTCGCCCTGGTGCGCGGCGGCGCCACCGCGCTCGGCAGCTCCCTGGTGGCCCGGCTCGGCGAGACCGTACTCGCCGCGCTGCGCGAGCGGTTCATCGAACGCGCCCTGCGGCTGCCCCTGGAACGCGTGGAGGAGGCGGGCTCCGGCGACCTGGTCTCCCGGGTCACCGGCGATGTCTCGAAGATCGCGAAGTCGGTGCGCCAGGCGCTGCCCGAGTTCGCCCGCTCGACCCTGACGATCCTGCTCACCCTGGTCGGCCTCGCCGTACTGGACTGGCGCTTCCTGCTCGCCGCGCTGCTGGCGATGCCGGTCCAGTGGCTGTCCGTACGGTGGTATCTGCGCCGTGCCGCGCCCGTGTACGCCGCCCACCGGGTGGCGACCGGCGCGCTCCAGCACCAGCTCCTCGACAGCATGGGCGGGGTGCGCACGGTGCGCGCCTTCCGGCTCAACGAGGCGCACACCGCGCTGGTGGCGCGGCGCTCGCAGTCCGCCGTCGACCTCGCGGTGCGCGGCACCCGGGTGGTCACCGGCTTCTTCTCCCGGCTCAACCTCGCCGAGTTCATCGGCCTGTCCGCGGTCCTGGTCACCGGCTTCTGGCTGGTCGACCGGGAGACGGTCAGCATCGGTACGGCGACCGCGGCCGCCCTGTACTTCCACAGCCTGTTCAACCCGATCAACGCCGCCCTCTTCCTCATCGACGACGCCCAGTCGGCGGGCGCCAGCCTCGCCCGCCTGGTCGGGGTCTCCTCGCTCGCGGGCGAGTCCGGCCCCGAGGACGCGCCCCGCCCGGTGGACGGCACCGTCGAGGTGTCCGGCCTCGGCTACTCCTACGTCTCCGGCCACCCGGTGCTCGAAGGGGTCGACCTGAAGGTGGCCGGCGGGGAGCGGATCGCGCTGGTCGGCGCGAGCGGCGCGGGCAAGACCACGCTGGCCAAGCTGATCGCGGGCGTCCACCAGCCGTCCGCCGGGACCATCCGCCTCGGCGGCACCGGCACCGGCGAACTGGGCCCGGCGGGCATCCGGCAGGCCGTGACCCTCATCAGCCAGGAGGTGCACGTCTTCGCCGGACCGCTCGCCGAGGACCTGCGGCTCGCCCGGCCCGGGGCCACCGAGGAGGAACTGCGCGCCGCGCTCACCACGGTGGACGCCCTGGACTGGGTCAGCGCCCTGCCCGAGGGCCTGGACACCGTCGTCGGCGAGGGCGGCCACCGGCTCACCGTCACCCAGGCCCAGCACCTGGCGCTGGCCCGGCTGGTCCTCGCGGATCCGCCGATCGCCATCCTGGACGAGGCCACCGCCGACGCGGGCAGCGCGGGCGCCCGCGTCCTGGAGGCCGCCGCGCTGCGCGCCCTCGAGGGCCGCACCGGGCTGCTGGTGGCGCACCGCCTCCCCCAGGCCGCGACCGCCGACCGCGTCGTCGTCCTGGACCGCGGCCGCGTCGTCGAGACCGGCACCCATGAGCAACTGGTCGCGGCGGGGGGCCGCTACGCCGCCCTCTGGGCCGCCTGGTCGGACAGCCGCAAGGGGGGCGAGGGATCGGGCGTGGTGCCGGAGCAGGCGGGGGCATCGGAGCCGGGGGTGGCCAAGTCGGCTTCGGGGTCGGCGACTTCGACGCCGGGTACGGCCAAGTCTGCTTCGGAGTCCGTGGCTTCGGAGCCGAGTGCGGCCAAGTCGGCTGCGAAATCCGTGGCTTCGGAGCCGGGCGCGGCCAAGTCAGGTGAGGAGCGTACGGATTCGGTCCTGGAAGCGGCCAAGTCGGCAACGCGGTCGGCGGCTTCGGAACCGGAAGCGGCCAAGTCCCCGCCCGCGTCCGCGCCTTCGGACCCCGGAGCCGCGGAGCGCGAGCCGGTGGCCGCCGAGGACTGAGCCGGGGCGGCCGAGGTCTGACCGTGGCAACCGGCCTCCCGGCTTCCCGCCCCGGCAGCCCCTAGAACCCCCCGAAGCCGCCCCCGTGCCCGCCGCTCCACCCGCCTCCGTGGCCGCCGTGCCCGCCTCCGAAGTCCCCGCCGGTTCCGCCGGTCCCGCCGGTTCCGCCGTAGTCGGAGCCCGAAGGGCCGTGCGCGTGCGGTGAGGTGCCGGGGTCGGGGGCGGGCGGCTCGGGTGGTGGGATGAGCTGGGAGGAGGTCCAGCGGCGGCGGGTGACGGTGGCCCACCACTCCTCGAAGGCCATCGGGTCCCGGGGCGTCGAGCACTCCACCACGACGGCCTCCCTGGCCGCCTGGTCCCAGACGAGCCGCCGGGTGCCCTCCGCGCCGAGCCGCAGCAGCTGGTCCTCCAGGTCGTAGGCGCACCAGGGCCGCGTGGAGCCACGGGTACCGGCGGGCGGTGCCTCGGCGGGGTCCACATCGTGCCGGTGGACGTACGCGGTCTCGCCGCTCTCGTCGAGCCGCCAGCCCCACAGCGGCCGTACCGCGAGGGCCGAGCAGCGGTCCGCGCGTTCCCGGCGGACCCGCTCGCGCTCCCGGGCGGCGAGGCGTTCGGCCTCCCAGTGGTGGGCGCGCTCCTCCCGGGCGCGGCGCTCCTCGCGCTCGTGGCGGGCCAGGCGGCGTTCGAGCTCCTCGCGCACCGGCCGGTACCGCTCCTCGGCCTCGTCGAGGGCCCGGCTCATGCGCTCCTCGGCCCGCGCGGACCGCCGCCGCGCCCCGGGCAGCAGGCGGGCGGCCCCCTCGGGCACCGCCGCCCGGTAGGCCTCCCAGGCCTCCCGGACCTCCGCGTGGAAGCGCTCCTCCGCCGCCTGCCACCGCGCCCACTCGGTGGCCAGACCGCGTACGGCGTCCCAGCCCAGGCTGCCCCGCGGCCCGGTGGAGCTGATCGCGTAGTACACCAACTGCCGCCCGGTGAAAGGCTGCTGGGTGAAGGCCACCCGCGCGGCACCGATCACCTGGAGACTGGGTCCCGCTCCGTTCTCCGCCATGAGCCACCACCTCTTGCAAGCAGCGTGCCCGGCCGCCCGGGCACCGGAAACCGTGCCGCGCGCTCAGTGCCGCCCGACGCGGGGCCCGGCAATCTCCTTCTGCCGGGGCTCCGGCAGCGGCACGGCCTCCCCGGCGGGGGTACCGGCCGCCCCCGCGAAGAACTCGTACGCCAACTCCGCGACGGCGTCCCCGCGTTCGAGCACGACCCAGTGGTCGGAGTCCGCGAGGGTGGTGAAGGCGCTGCCCGCGATGGTGGCGGCGAAGGCGCGCTGGCGGTGCGGCGGGGTGAGGTTGTCGTGTTCGCCGCAGAAGACCAGGGTGGGGACGCCGGTCAGCCCGCCGTCCAGGGGCAGCGCCCGCCGCAGCGAGCGGTACAGCTCGGCCGCGGCGTCCGGCCTGCGGGCCACCTCGTACAGATGCAGTCGGCGTACGTAGTTGTAGGCGAGGCGGCGGCGGTGGACATGGCGGGCCGGGTCGGTGCAGAGCATGCCCTCGGCGACCCGGGTGGCGAACTCCTCGGGGCGCCCGGCGGCCAGCTCGTCGACGGTGGCCACCCAGTAGGCGCGCTCCGCCTCGGTGGTGCCGTACGGGACGCCGCCGAGCAGTAGGCGGGCGACGCGCTCCGGCCGCCGCTGGGCGCAGGTGAAGGCGAGCGAGGCGCCGTGCGAGTAGCCGAAGATGCCGAGCGGGGCGGGGCCCAGCTCGTCCATGAGCCGCTCGACGGCGCGGCAGAGCAGCAGGTTGTCGTCGCCGGGGCGCAGGGCGTCGGCGCGGCCCATGCCCGGCAGGTCGGCGGTGATCACCTCGGTGACCGGGCCGAGCAGTTCCTCGATCCGCGTCCAGCCGTACATGCCCTGCCGCGCGCCGCCGAGGACGAGCACCGGGTCGGTGAGCGGGGCGGGGTGGGGCAGCCGCCGGTAGGCGTAGCGCAGTCCGTCCACGGTCAGGGTGCGGACGACTTCCTCGGGCGCGGCTCTTCGGGGTGCGGGGGCCGGGCCGGGGCCCTCGGCCGCGGGCGGCTCAGGCACGGGTGAGGACCAGCGCCGCGTTGTGGCCGCCGAAGCCGAGGGAGGTCTTGGCCGCGCACTCCAGGTCCGCGGCGCGGGCCGCCTTGGCGACCACCTCGACCGGGATCTCCGGGTCCTGGGCGTCCAGGTTGACCGTCGGGGGCACGAGCCGGTGCTGCAGCGCGAGCACCGTGAGCGCGGTCTCGATGCCGCCGCAGGCGCCCAGGGTGTGGCCGGTCATCGCCTTGGTGGAGGTGACCAACGGGCCCTCCCCGCACACCCGGTGGAGCACCCGGGACTCGACGAGGTCGTTGAGCGCGGTGGAGGTGCCGTGCGCGTTGATGTGCCCGAGGTCCGCGCCGCTCAGCCCGGCCGCGGCGAGCGCGGTGCGCAGGGCGCGTTCCAGTCCCCGGCCGTCGGGTTCGGGGGCCACCGGCGCGTAGGCGTCGTTGGTGGAGCCGTACCCCATGAGGTGGGCGCGGGCCTTCGCACCGCGCGCCGCGGCGTGCTCGGGGCGTTCCAGGACGAGCAGTCCGGCGCCCTCGCCGGTGACGAAGCCGTCCCGGTCGGCGTCGAAGGGGCGCACCGCGGCGGCCGGGTTCTCGCGGCGGGTGCTCATCGCCTTCATCTGGCAGCCGCTGGCGACGAGCAGCCGGGAGAGGGCCGACTCGGCGCCGCCCGCGAGCGCGAGGTCGCACATGTCCGCGCGGAGCATCTGGTAGGCGGTGCCGATGGCGTCGGTGCCGGAGGCGCAGGCGGTGGAGAGCGAGAGGCTCGGGCCGCGGGCGTCCAGGTCGCGGCAGACGCTGCCGGTGGGCCCGTTCAGGGTGCTGAGCACGGAGACCATCGGGGAGACCCGGCGGGCGCCGCGTTCGGCGAGCACGGCGGCCTGCCGGTCGTAGAAGGGGAGTCCGCCGTGGGCCGAGCCGATGACCACCGCGACCCGGGCGCCGTCCCAGGAGGCGGTGTCCAGACCGGCGTCGGCGACGGCCTCGCGGGCCGCGATCACGGCCAGCTGCGCGACCCGGTCCATCAGGCGCCGGGCGGCCACCCCGAGGTGCGCGTCCACGTCCAGCTCATGGGCGGCGTAGAAGAAGTCGCAGGGCAGTTCGCGCAGTTCCTCGGGGTGCGTGATGCCGGTGGGCGCGGTGGCGGTGGTGACGGACCGCCAGGTGCGCGCGGCGTCCAGGCCCGCGGCGGTGACCATCCCGAGGCCGGTGACGGCCACCGGGAAGGGCGTGCCCGGCGCGGTCATGCCGAGGTCTTGCCGTGGACGGCGGCCACCAGCTGCCCGTAGCTGTCGCGGGTGGTCAGCTCCACATCGTCGAGGTCGATGCCGAACCGGTCCTCCACGAGCAGCCGCAGCTCCTCCAGGGCCAGGGAGTCCAGGCGCAGCCCGTGCAGGGGCGTGTCCTCGGGTGTCTCGCGGGGATCGACGCCGAAGTTGCGCGCCACCACCTCGCCGAGCTGCTCCGCGACGGTACCGGCGCCCTGCTGCGCGAGATCCATTGAGCTCTCCACCTGTCTGCACGACCACGACCGGCCGGCCTGCTCCGGCCGACTAAGGTGCAGAACGCGGCGGGCGGCACCGGGTCACGCGCCGCCCCGGCACGTGACCCGATCGGGTGGCCGCCAGGGCCTGCCTCAACACTCCCCTCCGCGCCGCGACGCCTGGCACGCACGTCTCGCCGCACCGGACGCCGCGACGCCGCCCTCCGGGCGACGAGGGGAGTGTGAAGACACCGCCTAGCCGGTGTGCTCCGGGCCGGTGCCGCGTGCGGTGCTGGTCACCTCCGAGAGCGGCAGACCGGGGTCGGCCGCCACCGTCCGCAGTACGGCGAGGAGTTCGCCCGTGAGCCGCTCCGCCTCGGCGGTGCCGAGCAGCGCGGTGGCGTGCAGCAGGGCGCAGTGCACCGGGCCCTCGCCGCGCGGCTCGTAGAAGCTGAGGGCGAGTTCGGCGCGGGCCGAGGCGGTGGGCACCGCGAGCAGGTCGCCCATGCCGCCCTCCAGCCGTGCCAGGTCGGCCTGTTCGTGGTGGATCACCATGACCTGGGGTCCGCGCGGCGGCAGTGCGGTGGCGCGGACCACCTCGTCGAAGGGGACCTCCTGCTGGTCGAGCGCGGAGAGGGTGGTCTCCCGCACCCGGCCGAGGAGCGCGGCGAAGGAGGGGTCCCCCGCGGTGTCGGTGCGCAGTACGACGGTGTTGAGGAAGCAGCCCACCAGATCGGCGAGTTGGTCGTCGGTGCGGCCCGCGACCATGGTGCCGATCGGCAGGTCGGTGCCCGCCCCGTGCGCGGTGAGCACGGCCGCAAGCGCCGAGTGCAGCACCATGAACATGCTGGTGCCGGTGGCGCGGGCGAGCCGGTCCACCTCGGCGTGCAGCTCCGCGTCGAGGGTGAAGGCGACGTGGCTGACGGGCCGTTCGGCCGCCTCGGGGGCGCGATCGCCCTCCGCCTCCGTACCGGATCCGCCCGAGGGCAGCGCCAGTCGGGCCGGAATGCCCGCCAAGGTCCGCCGCCAGTAGTCGAGTTGGCGGGCGGCGCGGCTCTCCGGGTCGGCCGGGTCGCCCAGGACCTCGCGGGCCCAGCGGCTGTAGTCCCCGTACGAGACCGGAAGCGGCGGCCACTCGGGGGCGCTCCCCCGGCTGCGGGCGGCGTAGGCGGTGCTGAGGTCGCGGAAGAGGGGGACCACCGACCACTCGTCCACGGCGAGGTAGTGCAGGGTGAGCAGGACCGCCTGGCTGCCGTCGGCCGCGGTGAGCAGGCGGGCGCGCAGCGGCGCCTCCCGCTCCAGGTCCGGTGCCTCCAGGGCGAGTTGGGCGACCCGTGCGTCCAGGTCACCCGCGCACTCCTCCACGGCGAGCACCGGAGCCGCCACGGCCCGGGGGGAGACCGCGCCGCCCGCGTCCACCGAGAAGGCGGTACGCAGCGGTTCATGACGCCCCGTCACATCGGAGAGCGCGGCGGACAGCGCCCCGGCGTCGAGGCCGCCCGGCGAGCGCAGCACCAGGGCGTGGTCGAAGGCCGGGGCGGCCCGGTACGCCTCCCACTGCCAGTGCTGCACCGGGGCCAGCGGCCGGTCCGCGCCCGGGTCACCGCCGGTGTCCCCGGCCGCCCGCAGCGGGGGTCGGGAGGCCGAGGCGCCCTCGACCTTGGCCGCGATGCCCGCGACGGTGAGCGCGTCGAAGATGTCGCGGATGCGCAGCTCGACGCCGAACTCGGCGCGGATCCGGCCGAGCAGCCGCATCGAGGCCATCGAATGGCCGCCCAGGGCGAAGAAGTTGTCGTGCACGCCGACGTCTGCCAGGCCGAGGATCTCGCCGAAGAGCGCGGCCAGCCGGGCCTGGGTGCCGGTGGCGGGCCGGGCGTCGCCGGTCAGCTCCGACCAGTCGGGCGCGGGCAGCGCCTTGCGGTCGACCTTGCCGTTGGCGGTCAGCGGCAGCGGCCCGACCAGCGGCACCACCAGGGCGGGGACCATGTACTCCGGTACCAGGCCCGCGACATGGGCGCGCAGGGCCCCGGGGTCGAGCGCGGCGCCGGACTCCGGCACGGCGTAGCCGACGAGGCGCACGATGTCGGCGTCCCGGTCGGCGACCACGCTGGCCTGGGCGACCGAGGGGTGCGCTGCCAACGCCGCCTCGATCTCGCCGAGTTCGATACGGAAGCCGCGGATCTTCACCTGGGTGTCGACCCGGCCGAGGAAGTCGAGGTTGCCGTCGGCGGCCCAGCGCGCCCGGTCCCCGGTGCGGTACATCCGACTGCCGGGCGCCCCGAAGGGGTCGGCGAGGAAGCGCTCGGAGGTCAGCGCGGCCTTGCCGAGGTAGCCCCGGGCGAGTCCGCGCCCGGCGATGTACAGCTCGCCGGCCACCCCGGGCGGCACCGGCCGCAGGTTCTCGTCGAGCACGTACGCCCGGGTGTTGGGGTCGGGGCGGCCGATCGGGACCCGGCCCGAGGGCAGTCCGCCGTGCTCCCTGGCGGGCCAGAGCGTGGAGTTGACGGTGGCCTCGGTCAGTCCGTACGCGCAGATCAGGTGCGCACGCTCGCCGAAGCGGGCGAAGAGGTCCGGGGGCACGGTCTCGGTGCCGACCAACACGGTGGATCCGTCCGGGAGTTGGCAGCCCGGCGGCAGGGCGGAGACCAGGGACGGCGGCAGGATCATATGGGTGATCCGCTCGGCGGCGAGGAAGTCGGTCAGGGCCGCGCCCGCGACCCGGGCCTCCTCGGTGATCAGGACGAGGCGCCCGCCGTGGCAGAGCGCCATGGCCAGCTCGAAGACGAAGACGTCGAAGCCGATGGAGGCGAACTGCAGGACATGGCTGTCGGCCCGCAGGCCCATCCGGTCGACCGCGGTGGCCACCAGGCTGGCGATGCCCTCGTGCGGCACGACGACGCCCTTGGGGCGCCCGGTGGAGCCGGAGGTGTAGATGACGTAGGCGGCGCGGTCCAGCGGGATCGGGGCGGTGGCCGGTGCCTCGCCGGACAGCCCGTCCAGCTCGGCGGCGGTCCCGGGGGCGTCGAGCAGCAGCACGGGCACGCCCGCCACCTCGGGGATCTTCCCGGCGACCTGCTCGGTGCCGACGATCAGCGCCGCCCCGGAGTCCTTCGTCATATAGCTGAGCCGGTCGGCGGGGTGGACCAGGTCGAGCGGCAGGAAGGCGGCGCCGAGCTTGAGCACGCCGAGCACGGTGGCCACCATGTCGGTGCTGCGGGGCACGGCCACCCCGACCACGCTCTCGGTGCCGACGCCCCGGGCGGCGAGCAGCCGGGCGATCCGGTTGGCGCGCGCCTCCAGTGCGGCGTAGCTCAGCGAGCGGTCGGGGCCGGTGACGGCGAGCGCCTCCGGCCGCGCGGCCAGCTGCCGGGCGAACTGCGCGGGCAGCGACTCCTCGGCGACCTCCCGCGCGGTGGCGTTGAACTCCCCGAGCACCAGCTCCCGTTCGCCCTCGGCGAGGATCTCGGTACGGGACAGGGGTGCGCCGGGTGCCGCGACCAGGGCGGCGAGCAGGTGCCGCAGCCGGGCGCCGAGGCGTTCGGCGGTGGCGTGGTCGAAGAGTTCGTCGGCGTACTCCAGGCGGCAGCCGAGGGCGCCCGGGTCGCCGTCCGTACCGAGCCGTTCGGTGAAGCTGAAGACCAGGTCGAACTTGGCGTTGCGGACCCGGAAGGGCACGTACTCCGCCTGCAGGCCCGGCAGTCGGACGTCCTCGCCGCCGCGGGCGTGGTAGCCGACCATGACCTGGAAGAGCGGGTTGCGGGAGAGCGAGCGGGTCGGGTTGATCCGCTCCACGACCGACTCGAAGGGCACATCCGCGTGCGAGAAGGCCGCCAGGTCCAATTCCCGTACGCGGCCGAGGAGTTCGGTGAAGGAGGGGTCGCCGCTCACATCGGTGCGCAGGACCAGGGTGTTGACGAAGAAGCCGACCAGCTCGTCCAGGGCCTCGTCGCCGCGGCCCGCGATGGGCGCGCCGAGCGGGAGGTCGCTGCCGGCGCCGAGGCGGTGCAGCAGTGCGGCGACCGCCGCGTGGACCACCATGAACATGCTGGCGCCGCTCTCCCGGGCGAGCCGCTTGAGGCCCTCGTGCACCTCGGCCGGGAAGGCGAGGTCGAGTTCGGCGCCGGTGAAGGCCGGGCGGGCCGGGCGCGGGCGGTCGGTGGGGAGTTCCAGCTCCTCCGGCGCCCCGGCCAAGGACCGCTCCCAGTAGTCGAGTTGGCGGGCGGCCAGGCTCTCCGGGCGCGCCGGATCGCCGAGCAGCCGGTGCTGCCAGAGCGCGTAGTCGGCGTACTGGACGGCCAGCGGCTCCCAGGCGGGGGCGCCGCCCGCGAGCCGGGCCCGGTAGGCGGTGGCCAGATCGCGCAGGAAGGGGCGGTCGGACCACTCGTCGGTGGTGATGTGGTGCAGCAGCAGGACGACCAGGTGGTCCTCCGGGCCGACCTCGAAGACCGTGGCCCGCAGCGGGAGTTCGGCCGAGAGGTCGAAGGGCCGGTTGACCGCGGCGTCGACCAGGGCGGGCAGTTCCGCCTCGGTGGCGGGCAGGTGCTCCACCACCGGCTGGGCGTCCGCGGTGGGCAGGATGGTCTGGAAGACCTGCCCCTCGCGCTCGGTGAAGAGGGTCCGCAGGGCCTCATGACGCCCCGTCAGGTCCCCGAGCGCGGCCCGCCAGGCGGCCGGGTCGAGCGGTCCGCGCAGCCGCATCACCAGCGGGAAGTTGTACGCGGCGGAGGCGCCCTCGATCTGCTGGATCACCCACAGCCGCTGCTGGGCGTAGGAGAGCGGGAGTTCACCGGGGCGCTCCCCGGCGGTCAGCGCGGGACGGGCCGCGCCGCCCGCGCGGGCCACCCGCTCGGCCAGCTCGGCGACGGTGGGCGCCTCGAAGAGGTCCCGGATCGCGAGCTCCGCCTCAAGCGCGGTACGGGCGCGGCTGACCAGGCGGGTGGCGAGCAGCGAGTGGCCGCCGAGGTCGAAGAAGTCGCTGTCGATGCCGACGCTGCCCGCGGGCAGGCCGAGCACCTCGGCGTAGAGCCCGCAGAGGGTCTCCTCCTGCGGGGTGCGCGGCGGGCGGCTGGTGCCGCCCTGGCCGAACTCCGGGGCGGGCAGCGCCTTGGTGTCGAGCTTGCCGTTGACGGTCAGCGGCAGGGTGGGCACGGTGACCAGGGCGGCCGGGACCATGTAGTCGGGCAGCAGGGTCTTCAGGTGGGCGCGGAGCGCGGTGAGCAGTTCCTCGCCCGCCGGGGCGCCCTCCTCGGGCACCAGATAACCGACCAGTCGCTTGGTCCCGGCGTGCGGGGCGACCACCACGGCGGCGTGCGCGATCCCCGGGTGCGAGGTCAACGCGGCGGATATCTCGCCGAGTTCGACCCGGTAGCCGCGGATCTTCACCTGGTCGTCGGTGCGGCCGAGGAAGTCCAGCTGCCCGTCCGGGCGGCGGCGCACCAGGTCACCGGTGCGGTACATCCGCTCGCCGGGCTCCCCGAAGGGATCGGCGACGAAGCGCTCGGCGGTCAGCGCCAGGCGGTCGTGGTAGCCGCGGGCCAGGCCCACCCCGGCGATGTACAGCTCACCGGGGCTGCCCGGCGGGACCGGGCGCAGCATGGTGTCCAGGATGTGCGCGCGGGTGGCGCGGATGGGCAGGCCCACGGTGGGGCTCGCGCTGTCGGTGGTGGAGCCGCCCAGGGTGTTGATCGTGTACTCGGTGGGCCCGTACAGGTTGTAGCCGTAGGTGCCCTCGGTGTCCCGCAGCCTGCTCCACACGGTCTCCGAGACGGCCTCGCCGCCGAGCAGCACCAGGGCCGGACGGTGCCGCCCGCGCTTCACGTCCTGCTCCAGCAGCCCTTCCTCGATGAGGAGTTGGGCGTAGGTCGGGGTCACGTTGACGACATCGACGCGGTGCCGGTCGCAGTAGGCGACGAGCGCCTCGGCGTCCCGGCGCAGTTCCTCGTCGCAGACGTGCACCTCATGGCCCTCGACCAGCCAGAGCAGCTCCTCCCAGGACATGTCGAAGGCGAAGGAGACGGTGTGCGCGATCCGCAGCCGCCGTCCGCCCGCCGCGGCGATGGCCGGGTCGAAGATCTCCTTCTGGTGGTTGAGCTGCATGTTCGTCAGCCCGCGGTACGGGGTGACGACGCCCTTGGGCCGGCCGGTGGAGCCGGAGGTGTAGATCACGTACGCCGGGTGCTCCAGGCGTCCGGGCACCCCGCGGGCGAAGGCGGGCCGCTCCGCGTCGGCGATCTCCGCGCCGGAGAGGGCGGCCAGCTCCTCGGTCGACTCGGCGTCATCGAGCAGGAGTTCAGGGGCGAGCGGGCCCTCGGCCCCGCGCAGCGAGGGTGCGGTGGCGGCCGTGGAGAGCAGGCACAGGGGGCGGGTGTCCTCGATCATCAGGCGCAGCCGCTCGGCCGGGTGGTCCAGGTCGAGCGGCAGATAGGCGGCGCCGGTGCGCAGCACCGCGAAGAGGGCGCAGACCATGTCCAGGGAGCGCGGCAGCGCCAGCGCCA
Source organism: Streptomyces sp. SCSIO ZS0520 (assembly GCF_025643355.1). Classification (NCBI taxonomy): domain Bacteria; kingdom Bacillati; phylum Actinomycetota; class Actinomycetes; order Kitasatosporales; family Streptomycetaceae; genus Streptomyces; species Streptomyces sp. SCSIO ZS0520. The sequence goes on from NZ_CP092644.1 coordinate 3,798,498, forward strand.
CCGCCTGCTCGGGACCGGCGCCCCTGGCCAGCAGCAGCCGGGCCAACTTGTTGATCCGGGCGTCGAGTTCGGCGTAGCTGAGGGCCTGCTCGCCGAAGACGACGGCCACCTCGTCCGGGGTGCGGGCGGCCTGCGCGGCGAGCAGGTCGGCGATGGTCTCGTCCGGCACCGGCTCCCGGGCGGCGGCCCCCTCGGTGAGCAGGGCGCGCCGCTCGGCGGGCAGCAGCAGATCGAGCCCGACGGTACGGGCCGCCTCGGCGTCCGGCGCCGCGAGGGCCTCGGTGAGGCGCTCCAGGACGGCGGTGAAGCGGGCCAGGATGGTGCCCGCGGCGGCCGCGTCGAAGTGGTCGGGCCGGGCGGCGAGGGTGACCCGCAGCCGGGTGCCCGGGGTGACGATCAGGGTGAGCGGGAAGTGGGTGCCGTCCACATTGGAGACCCCGGTGATGCCGTGCCGCTCGCGCAGCGCCGCCGCCCGGTCCTCGCCGTCCGCCGAGCGCAGCACGAACAGCGTGTCGAAGAGGCGCCGGTGGCCGGTCTCCTGCTGGAGCGTGCCGAGCCCCACGTACTCGTAGGGCATCACGGCGGCGCGCTCCGACTGGAGCCTGCGCAGGAGGGCGGGCAGCGGTTCGGCGGGGTCGAGGGCGACGCGGGCGGGCACCGTGTTGAGGAACATGCCGATGATGCCGCCGACCTCGGGGACCTCGGCGGGGCGGCCGGCGACCGCGGTGCCGAAGACGACGTCCGCGCGGCCGGTCAGCGCCGAGAGCACCAGGCCCCAGGCCGCGTTGAGCACGCTGTTGAGGGTGAGCCCGTGGCGCCGGACGGCGGCGCGCAGCCGGTCGCCGGTCGCCTCGTCGAGTACGGACTCGTGGTCGACCGGGATCACCGGGCCGCTGTCCCGGCCCGTCGGGGCGAGCAGCGTCGGCTCCTCGAAACCGGCGAGCGCGGTGCGCCAGGCGGCCAGCGCCTCGCCCGCATCCTGCTCGTCGAGCCAGGCCAGGTAGTCGCGGTAACTGCCGCGCGGGGCAAGGCCGGTGGCGTCCCCGGCGCGCTCGTAGAGGGTGAACAGCTCCTCCAGGAACAGCCAGGCGGACCAGCCGTCCCAGAGGATGAGGTGGTGGGTGACGACCAGGCGATCCCGGCCGTCCGGCAGCCGCAGCAGGAGCAGTCGGCACAGCGGGGGCGCGGAGAGGTCGAAGCGGCGGCGCCGGTCGGCGGCGAGCAGTCCGGCGACCCTGGCGTCCGCCTCCTCGGCGCCGAGGCCGGTCAAGTCCTCCTCGTGCAGCGGGATTTCGGCGCCCTCGACCAGGAACTGCACCGGGCGCGGCAGTCCGTCGCTGGTGAATCCGGCGCGCAGGCTGAGGTTGCGGTCGAGCAGGCTCCGGCAGGCGGCGCGCAGCCGGTCCGGGTCGACCCGGCGGTCGAAGTCCAGGGTCTCCTGGGAGAGGTAGACGTCGAGCGCCTCGCCCGCGTCGTAGGTGGCGTGGAAGTACATGCCCTCCTGGAGCGGGGAGAGCGGCCAGAGGTCGGCGAGCGGCAGCCCGGCCACCTCGGCGACCCGGGCCCGCTCCTCCTCGGTCAGCTCAAGTCCGCCCAGTGGGGCGGGCGTTGCGGGCTCCGGGGCTGCCGGGGCCCCCGCGTTCAGCTGGTCGAGGAGGGCGCGCAGCGCCGGGTCGACGGCCGCGCCGGACTGCTCCTGCTGCGCGAGCATCGCCCGGAGCGCGGTGGCCGCGGCTCCGGCGTCGGCGGCGGAGACGGTGACGGCGTCCGAGGCTCCCGACTCGGGCTGTGCCGGGGCCGCTTGGGCCTCCGCCTCCGCGAGGGCGGCGGCGAGCGCGGCCGGGGTCCGGTGGGTGAAGACCTCGCGCGGGCTGAGCGGCAGTCCGCGTTCGCGGGCCCCGGTGGCGACGGCGATGGAGGTGAGGCTGTCGCCGCCGAGCACGAAGAAGTCGTCCTCGGCGCCGATGCCGTCCACCCCGAGCACAGCCGCGAAGACCTCGCAGAGCAGCTGCTCGCGGGCGTCCCGCGGCGCGCGGCCGCCCGCCCGGGGCGCGTGGGAGGGCGCGGGCAGCGCGTTCTGGTCGAGCTTTCCGCTGGCGGTGAGCGGGAGTTCGCCGAGCACCAGGACGGCGTTCGGCACCAGCGCGGCGGGCAGCGCCGCGGCGAGGGCGGCGCGCAGCTCCTCGGGGTCGAGTCCGGCGCCGGGCGCGGGCACCGCGTATCCGGCGAGCGCGCCCTCGCGGACGATCACGGCGGCCCGGGCCACCCCCGGCAGACCGGCCAACGCCGCCTCGATCTCCGGGAGTTCGACCCGGTTGCCGCGGATCTTGACCTGCCGGTCGGTGCGGCCCAGGTACTCCACGGCGCCGTCCGCGCGCCGCCGCACCAGGTCACCGGTGCGGTACATCCGCTCCCCGGGACCGCCGAAGGGGTCGGCCACGAAGCGCCCGGCGGTCAGGCCCGGCCGGTCGTGGTAGGCGCGGGCCAGCTGGATTCCGGCGAGGTACAGCTCGCCCGGCACCCCGTCCGGGACGGGCCGCAGGAAGGGGTCGAGGACATGCAGCCGGGTGTTCCACACCGGCCGCCCGATGGGCAGGCTCGCCGCCCCGGCGTCCTCCCCCGCCGCGCAGGGGAAGTAGGTGACGTCCACGGCGGCCTCGGTGGGCCCGTAGAGGTTGTGCAGCGGGACCGGGGTGCGGCCGCCGCGGGAGGTCAGCTGCCGCCAGCGCCGGGCGTCGGCGCCGCTCAGCGCCTCGCCGCTGCAGAACACCCGGCTCAGGCTCGCCGCCCAGGCGGGCTCGCCCTCGGCCTCCATCACCTGGAGGAAGGCGCCCAGCATGGAGGGCACGAAGTGCAGGGTGGTGATCCGCTCGGCCGCGATCAGACCGGCGAGGTAGGAGGGGTCGCGGTGCCCCTCGGGCCGGGCGAGGACGACGGCTGCGCCCTCGGCGAGCGGCCAGAAGAACTCCCAGACCGAGACGTCGAAGCTGGACGGCGTCTTCTGCAGCACCCGGTCCCCGGCGCCGAGTCCGTACTCCCCCTGCATCCAGGCGAGCCGGTTGGCGATCGCCTCATGGGTGACGACGACGCCCTTGGGGCGGCCGGTGGAGCCGGAGGTGTAGATCAGATAGGCGGGGTGGTGCGGGGCGGCGGGCACTCCCGCCTCCGCCGGGGCCCCGTCCGCAGCGTTCCCGTCCGCACCGGATCCGCCCATAGCGTTCCTGTCCGCACCGGGCCCGTCGAGTACGAGGGTGTCCAGGCCCGGCACCTCCGGGAGCCGTCCGGCCGCCCCGGCGGTGGTGACCACGGTGCGGGCGCCGGAGTCGGTGAGCATGAAGGCGACCCGCTCGGCCGGGTAGTCCAGGTCGAGTGGCAGATAGGCGGCGCCCGACTTGAGCACCCCCAGCAGGGCGACCATCAGCTCGGCCGAACGCGGCACCGCGACCCCGACGAAGCTCTCCGGACCGGCGCCCCCGGCCCGCAGCCGCCGGGCCAACTCCTCCGCACGGGCGTCGAGTTCGGCGTAGGTCAGCGTCGTGCCCTCGAAGACCACGGCGGTGGCCTCCGGGGTGCGGGACGCCTGCGCGGTGAAGAGCGAGGCGAGGGTGGCGGGGAGCACCGGGCGGGCGGTGGCGTTGAGTTCGCCGAGCCGGTCCCGCTCGCGGACGGAGAGCAAGTCGACCCGGGCAAGAGGGAGTTCGGGCTCGGCGACCAGGGTGCGCAGCAGGGCGGTGTAGCGGCTCGCCAGCACCGCGACATCGCGCTGGTCCAGGCGGGCGGCGTCGTACTTCAGGCGCAGCCGCAGGTCCGCGCGGTCCGTCCCGCCCGGCTCGACGATGAGCGCGAGGGGGTAGTGCACCGCGTCGTGCACCTCGACGCCGGTCACCCGCAGGGCGTCCGGGTCCTGGGCGCCGGAGGGCTCCGCGGCCGGGAAGTTCTCGAACACGACCAGGGTGTCGAAGAGTTCACCGCCGCCGGGCGCGACGAGGCGCTGGATCTCGGCGAGGCCGAGGTGCTGGTGCTCCAGGAGCGCCGCGTGGTCGTCCTGCACCCGGTGCAGCAGCCCGGTCAGGCTCTCCCCGGCGCGCAGCCGCACCCGCGCGGGCACGGTGTTGATGAACAGGCCGACGGCGGAGTCGAGTCGGGCGACCTCGGTGGTGCGTCCGGAGACCGTGCTGCCGAAGAGGAGGTCGTCGCCGCCGGTGAGTCCGCCGAGCAGGACGCCCCACAGCCCGTGCACCACAGTGCTGAGGGTCAGTCCCTCCCGGCGGGCGTAGGCGGCGAGCGCGGTGCTCAGCTCCGCGGGCAGCCGGGCGTCCACCTGCCGGGGGCGGGCGGGCGCCTTCTCCCCCTCGGTGGCGGTGAGTTGGGGCAGCCTGGCGGGTTCCGGCAGCTCCGCGAGCGCGGTGCGCCAGGCCTCGCGCGCCGCCTCGCGGTCCCGGCCCGCGAGCCAGGACAGATAGCCGCCCGGGTCGGCGGGGGCGGGCAGGGCCCCGCCCCGGTAGGCGGTGTGCAGTTCGCGCAGGAGCACGGCGACGGACCAGCCGTCGGCGATGATGTGGTGCAGGGTGAGCAGCAGCCGGTGGCGCTGCCCGTCCCGGATCAGGGTGGCGCGCAGCAGCGGGGGCCGGGCCAGGTCGAAGCCCTCGGCGCGGTCGGCGGCGAGGATCTCCGCCAGGGCGCGTTCGCGGGTGTCGGCCTCCCGCCAGGGCAGCTCGGCCCCGGGCGCGAGGCGCTGCACGACCCGGCCGCCGGGCAGCTGCCGGAAGGCGGCGCGCAGCAAGGGGTGCCGGTCCAGGAGGAGTTGGAGGGCGCCGCGCAGCCGCCCCGGGTCGATCTCGCCCGCGAGGTCGAGGACCTCCTGCACCAGGTAGAGGTCGGCGGCCTCGGGCTCGAAGGAGGCGTGGAAGAAGAAGCCCTCCTGGAGCGGGGAGACCGGCAGGGCGTCCTCGTCGAGGCGGAGGGCGGGGGCGGCGGCCCGCTCGGGGGCGCGCGCTGCGGTGCGGGCGAGCGCGGAGACCGTGCGCTGCCGGAAGACCTCGCGGGGGCTGAGCAGATAACCGGCCTCGCGGGCGCGGTTGACCAGCTGGAGGGCGACGATGCTGTCGCCGCCCAGCTCGAAGAAGCTGTCGTGCACGCCGACCGAGGGCAGGGCGAGGACCTCGGCGAAGAGCGCGGCCAGGGCGGTCTCGGCGGGGCCCGTCGGGGCGTCGGCGCCGCTGAGCGCGGTCCAGCGGGGCGCGGGCAGGGCGGCGGTGTCCAGCTTGCCGTTGGGGGTCAGCGGCAGCGGGCGGTCCAGGACGACCACCGCGGTGGGCACCAGGTGGTCGGGCAGGGTGGCGGCCACATCGGCGCGGGCGGCGGCCACCGCGGCCTCGCCCGCCTCGCGTTCCTCGCCGCCGGTGACCAGGTAGGCGACCAGGCGCTTGACGCCGCGGTGGTCCTCGCGGACCAGGACCCCGGCCTGGGCGATCCCGGGGCAGGCCATGAAGGCGCTCTCCACCTCGCCGGGTTCGATGCGGTGGCCGCGGATCTTGATCTGCCCGTCGGCGCGGCCGAGGAAGTCGAGCTCGCCCGCCGCGTTCCAGCGGACCCGGTCGCCGGTGCGGTACATCCGGCTGCCGGGCGCGCCGAAGGGGTCGGCGACGAAGCGCCCGGCGCTCAGCCCGGGCCGCCCGAGGTAGCCGCGGGCGAGTCCGCGTCCGGCCACGTACAGCTCGCCCTCGCTGCCGACCGGCACCGGCCGCAGCGCCGAATCCAGTACGTACGCACGGGTGTTGGGGTCGGGTATGCCGATCGGGGCGGGGCCGGGGCGGCCCGCCTCGGCGCGCCAGAGGGTGGAGTTGACGCTCGCCTCGGTGAGTCCGTAGGCGACGACCACCTGGAGCCGGTCGGACCAGCGGGCGATCAGCTCGCTCGGCACGGCCTCGGTGCCGACGACGAGGACGGCGCCCTCGGGCAGGCGGCACTCCCGCGGCAGCGCGGAGACCAGCGAGGGCGGCAGGATCATATGGGTGGCGCCGTGCCGCTCCAGGTAGGTGGTGAGCGCGGGCCCGGCGACGCGGCGCTCGGTGGGCACCAGGACCACCCGGCCGCCCGCGCACAGCGACATCACCAGGTCCCAGACGGTCACGTCGAAGCCGACCGAGGCGAACTGCGCCACCCGGCTGGAGGCGTCCACGCCGAGGCGCTCGGCGGCGGTCGCGATCAGGCTGCCGATGCCGTCATGGCTGACCACGACGCCTTTGGGCCGCCCGGTGGACCCGGAGGTGTAGATGACGTACGCGGCCCGGTCCAGCGGCAGCGGGAGCCCGAGGTCGGAGGGGTCCTGGGCGGCGCGCTCGGCGGCGGTGGCCTCCTCGTCGAGCAGCACCAGGGCGGGCCCGGGCTCGGCGGGCAGGTCACCGGCGAGTCCGCGGACGGTGACCACGGTGCGGGCACCGGCGTCGGCGAGCATATAGGCGAGGCGCTCGCGGGGGTGGTCGGCGTCGAGCGGCAGATAGGCGGCGCCCGCCTTCATCACCGCGAGCAGCGCGACCACGAGTTCGGGGGTGCGGGGCAGGGCGATGCCGACGATGTCCTCGGCGCCCACGCCGCGTGAAGTCAGCAGCCGGGCAAGGCGGTTGGCGGCGGCGTTCAGCTCCGCGTAGCTCAGCTCCTGGTCCTCGAAGACCAGGGCGGTGGACCCGGGGGCGCGGCGCACCCGCTCCTCGAAGGCGGCGGGCCAGGTGAGTTCGGGCGACTCGTGCGGCGCGAGGCCGAACTCGTCGAGCAGGACGGTGCGTTCGGCGGCGGAGGTCAGCTCCAGGTGGCCGAGCGGCAGGTCCGGGTCGGTGAGGAAGGCGCGCAGCAGCCGCAGGAACCGGTCCTGGTGGGCGCGGAGCTGCTGCTCGTCGCAGAGGTCCGCGTCCGCGTCGAGGTGCAGGCGGACGCCGTTGCCGCCGTCGCACTCGGCGAAGTTGACCGCGAGGTCGCTGACCGGGCCGAGCCAGGCGGGGTGGATGTCGGCCTCGTGGTCGGCGAACCGCAGGTCCTCCGCGCGCGGCATGATGTTGACGGTCGGCCCGACCAGTTCGGGTACGCCCTCGGTCAGGCCGAGTTCCTTGGCCAGCTCCTCGGCGCGGTAGCGCCCGTGCCGTACCGCTGCGGAGACGGCGCGGCCCACCTCGGCGACGAGTGCGGCGCCGGTGGTGCCGGGCCGGGCGGCGATCCGCAGCGGGACGATATTGGAGACCATGCCGGGCACCGTCGCCGAGACGGCGTCCTGCCGGGCCGGGATCGGCAGCCCGAGGACGAGGTCCTGGGCGCCGCTGACCCGGTGCAGATAGGCGGCGACGGAGGCGAGCAGCAGCCGGGACGGCCGGACCCCGGCGCGCCGGGCGGCGGCGCCGAGCAACTCCAGGTCCCCGGCGGTGAGTTCGGTGGTGGTGCGCAGCCGGCGGGACATCGGGGCGTGGCCGCGCTCGACGAGCCGTACCGGCTCGGGGCGGTCCGCCAGGGTCCGCTGCCAGTAGGCGCGGTCCTCGGTGTACGCCGCGGAGGCCCGGTAGTCGGCCTCGGCGTCGAGGAGCCCGGACAGGGACCAGTCGGCCGGGGCGGGGGCCTGCTCGCCGTCGGTGTAGAGCTGTCCGGCGCGGCGGGTGAGCAGGGCGACGCCCATGCCGTCCAGGACGAGGTGGTGGTAGCGCTGGTACCAGAGCACCCGCCGGTCGCCGACCCGCAGCACCGCCTGCGCGAACAGCGGCCCGGCGGCGAGGTCCACCGGCCGGCTCCGCTCGGCCTCCTGCCAGTCGCGGGCCGCCGCGGCCGGATCCGCCTCCGCGCGGAAGTCGAGCACGGGCACCTCGAACTCCCGGCGCGCGACGGTCTGCCGGGGCCCCCGCCCGTGGTCCTCGATGCGGACGTGCAGGGCCTCGGCCTGGTCGACCGCCCCCCGGACGGCCGCGGTCAGGCGCTCCAGGTCGACCTCGCCGTTCAGTTCGAGGACGAAGGAGATGTGGAAGGCCGTGCTGTCCGGCTCGATCTGCTGGGCGAGCCAGATGCCCGACTGCCCGCCGGTGAGGGGAGTTCCGGCGGTGGCGGTCCGGTCCGGCGCGGCGTCAGACATCTTCGGGGGCCCTTCTCTGGTGGTGCGGTGGCGAGGAGGTGGGGGTGCGGTGGTGCGGGGTGGTGCGCGTGGTGCGGGTGGGTGCCCGCGTGGGGCGGCGGGCGCGGCTCGGCGGGGCCGCACGGTGCTGCCGTGCCGGCCCCGCCGGGCGTACCGGTAACGAACTCCCCTGTCCTACGCGGGAGTTCGCCACCGGCAGCCGGTCTTCCGGTGCCTGAGGGCGGCCGCGGCTACTTGATGGCGGTCAGCAGCGGCAGGATCTCGTCGATCGCGTACGGGATCGACAGGACGGTGTTGAAGGAGAAGGCCGCGCCGATGTCGGGGCCCTGGTAGGGCACGAACAGGTCGCGCTTTTCCTGGTGGACCTTCAGCTTCTTGTAGAGCGCCTCGCCCTGGATGCGCTCGTCGGCCTCGGTGCTGGAGGTGACCCAGACCAGCCGGTCGGTGTCCAGGACGCTCAGCTTCTCGGCGCTCAACTCGGCCGCGTTCATGCCGGGTTGGGCGAGCTTGTCGACCTCGGGCTTGAGCTTGAAGCCGAACTCCTCGAAGAAGATCGCCTTCGGGTCGGTCTTGGTGAAGGCGCTGTACTTGCCCGCCTCGAAGCTGTCCGCGACGGCCAGCGTCATCTTGGCGAACTCGGGGTGCTCGGTGCGCACCTTCTTGAACCGCGCGTCGATGCCCTTGATCAGCTTCTCGGTCTCGGCGTCCTTGCCGAGCGACTTGCCGATCTGACGGGTCATCACCTTCCAGGGGGCGGCGTAGTCCGGGTGCCCCTTGGGCTGCGCGACGACCTTGGTGAACTTGGAGAGCGTCTCGTACTGCTCCTTCTTCATGCCGGAGTACTGGGCGATGACCAGGTCCGGCTTGAGGGAGGCGATCTTCTCCATGTTGAACTCGTCGCGCTCGCCGACGATCTGCGGCGTCTCGGAGCCCCACTTCGCCTTGGTCCAGGGCCACTTGCCGTACGGGCGCTCCTTGAACCAGTCCACCGAGCCGACCGGCTTGATGCCGAGCGCGAGCACGGTGTCCTGGTCCGAGAGGCCGAGGGTGACGACCTTCTCCGGCGCCTTGTCGATCTTCGTGGAGCCGTACTTGTGCTCCACGGTGACCGGGAAGGCCCCCGAACTGGAGCCGCCCTTGGGGTCCTTGGACCCCTCGGAGCCGGAGTCGTCGGAGCCGCCCCCGCAGGCGGTCAGCGCGAGCGCGGCGGTCACGGCCACGGCCGCTTTCGGGAGGTATCTCGCGAACCGCGTCAGCACGGGTGTGCCTTGGGACACGTTGTTTCCTTTCGGGGAGTTCACTGCGCCGCCGGGCTGCCGGACGGCAGCGCGAGCGGGCGGCGCGCGGCGGTGAGAGTAGCCCCGGCGCGCGGGGCGGCTCTCCAGGGGGTGGTGGTGCTGCGGGGGGCTGCGGCTCAGCGAGGTGCCGGGCCGGGCGGCTCGGCGGACCCGTGGGGACGGTGAACCAGGAGGCGGGGCACGCCGGTTGGGCGGTGCGCCCCGGAAGGACAGCGGGGGTCAGCGCGCGGTGCTGATGCCGTCCACGACCGGACGGGCCTCGTCGGAGGCGGACTTCAGGCCCCGCTCCAGGATCGAGTCGAGGATCTCGCCGACCCGGATCGCGGTGTTGGACAGCAGCGAGGAGGTGATGCCGTGGGTGTGCTCGGTGCCGCCCTGGAGGTAGATGCCGCAGCGCAGCGCGGGATCGGTCGCCACCCGGTAGTCGCGCTCGACCCGGACCCGGCCGGCCTCGTCGCGCCGGCAGCGCTCGGCGACCTCACCGAGCAGGGCCAGACCGTCGGCGGGCTCGTACCCCGTGGCGTACACCACCACATCGGCGTCCAGCGGCGTCTTCTCGCCGGTGACCAGGGACTCGACGGTGGCGCGGACCTTGTCGGGCCCGGCCAGCACCTCGGTGAGCCGGGAGACGTTGTGGAAGCGCAGCCGCTCGGTGCCGAGCACACTCTCCCGGTAGGCCTGCTTGTAGAGGTCGTCGATCAAGTCGATGTCCACCACGGCGTAGTTGGTGTTGCCGTGGTAGTCCATCAGCTTGCGCTTGACCGCCTCCGGCGCGGTGAAGTAGTCGTCCACCGCGGCCGGGTCGAAGATCCGGTTGGCGAAGGCGCTGTCGTCGGCGGGGCTGTAGCCGTAGCGCGAGAAGACGGCGCAGACCTCGGCGGTGGGGAAGCGGCGGTGCAGATAGGCCACGTTCTCCGCGGCGCTCTGCCCGGCGCCGACGACCAGGAAGCGGGTGGGCTCGGTGCCCTCCAGGGCGTCCACCTTCCGCAGCAGGTCGGAGGTGTGCCAGATCCGCTCGCCGCGGGCGACGCCCTCGGGCATCTTGGGGGTGAGCCCGGTGCCGACGACGAGGTTGCGGGCCCGGTGGACGACCAGCTCCTCGCCGCAGCGGGAGGTCACGTCCAGGTACTCGACGACGCCGTCCCGCTCCACCGGCTCGACGGAGACCACCTGGTGCCCGTACGAGACCATGTCGTCGGCCTTGGCCGCGGCCCACTCGAAGTAGTCGTGGAACTCCACCCGCAGCGGGAAGAGGTTCTTGTGGTTGACGAAGTCGACCAGACGCCCCTTGCTCTGCAGATAGCACAGGAAGCTGTACTCGCTGGCCGGGTTGCGCAGTGTCACCAGGTCCTTGAGGAAGGACACCTGCATGGTCGCGTCGTCGATCAGCATGCCGCGGTGCCAGCCGAAGTTCGGCTGCCGCTCGAAGAAGTGAGCAGTGACCGCCTCCTGCCTTCCGACGCGTGCGTTGTGCTCGCTGAGCGCGATCGCCATGGCCACGTTGGAGGGGCCGAAGCCGATCCCTATGAGGTCGTGGATCAACGGTGCATCGTCGCCAGGAAGAGCCTGAGACATGTCACTCCCATCATGCGGGCAGCCGCTTTCGGCGCGGGGGAAGGGGGCATGCGTCCGAGGGCATGGCGGCTCGACACCGCACACCCCCGGGACTTAGGTAAGCCTAAGCTTAACCTCGTGGAGTGTCGACGGGACAAACCGGTCAAGCGGCACGGCCGGACGTGAACTCCGCCTCAGTCACGCGGCATTGCAGGCTAAGGTAAGCCTTGCTTTACTGGGCGCCGACCAATCCCTGCCCAGAGGAGGAACCCCCCATGCGGGTCGTCATGTTCGGATATCAGACCTGGGGGCACCGCACCCTGCGAGCCCTTCTGGACTCCGAACACGACGTCGTCATGGTGGTGACCCACCCCAAGAGCGAGCACGCCTACGAGAAGATCTGGAGCGACTCGGTCGCCGACCTCGCCGAGGAGAACGGCGTCCCGGTCCTGATCCGCAACCGCCCCGACGACGAGGAGCTGTTCGCCCGGCTGAAGGAAGCCGACCCGGACATCATCGTCGCCAACAACTGGCGCACCTGGATCCCGCCGCGCATCTTCGGCCTGCCCCGCCACGGCACCCTGAACGTCCACGACTCGCTGCTGCCGAAGTACGCGGGCTTCTCCCCGCTGATCTGGGCGCTGATCAACGGCGAGCCCGAAGTCGGCGTCACCGCCCACATGATGGACGACACCCTGGACGCCGGGGACATCGTCCTCCAGCAGGCGGTGGAGGTCGGCCCGCGGGACACCGCCACCGACCTCTTCCACAAGACCGTCGAGCTGATCGCCCCGGTCACCACCGGCGCGCTCGCCCGGATCGCCGCGGGCGAGAGCGAGTTCACCCGGCAGGACCGGTCCCAGGCCAGCTTCTTCCACAAGCGCGCCGCCGAGGACAGCCGCCTCGACTGGACCTGGCCCGCGGCGGACCTGGACCGCCTGGTGCGCGCCCAGTCCGCCCCGTACCCGAGCGCGTACACCTTCCACAAGGGCAAGCGGCTCGACGTGCTCACCGCCCAGGTCTCCGAGGGCCGTTACGGCGGCACCCCCGGGCGGATCTTCTACCGCGAGGGCGAGGGCGTGGTGATCGTCGCCGGGGCGGACGCACGCACCGGGCGCAACCACGGGCTCGCGATCACCCGGGTCCGCACCGAGGACGGCCGCGAGCTGCCCGCCACCGAGTACTTCACCGCGATGGGCGGCTATCTCGTCAACCGCCCCTGACCGGCACCGGAACGGGCCGACGCGTCCGAGCCCCGGCACGCTTCCCGGAGGAGGCGGGCCGGGGCTCGACGCGTGATCGGCGCGGGCGGGGCGCCGGGCGCGGGCGGGCCGGGGCGGCTACTTCGCCGGGGCCTGGGCGAGCCGCATGCTCAGGCGCAGCGGCGGGTCCTCGGGGCTGCGGGACCAGGCGAGGGCGGTCACCTCGGCGCTCTCGTCCGCGGCCAGCCAGTCGGCCGCGGCCTGCAGGACCTCGGCGGAGCGGGCGCCGCCGAGGTTGACCGTGTTGGGTGCGGTGACGGCCACCCACAGGCCCACGTGCTCATCGGCGAAGAGGCCCGCTCTGGCCCGGAGTTCGTCCGTGAAGTCGAGTTCCACTTGCTCGGTCAGGGGCTGCATCGAAGTCCTCTCGTTCGCCGTGCCCGCCGCCTCGGCGGCCCATCGGCACGGTTTCGCCGCACCGTACTCGGTGCCGCGGGGTCAGGTACGAAGTCAGGCCACCCCCAGGGGGGTGGTGCCGGGCGCTCAAGGGCCCGGAGTCGCGGGCAGGTCCCGCGGAAGGCCTGCGGGGCGGGTCCCGCGGAAGGTCAGAAGGGCAGCTTGCCGCGGCCCCGTCGGCCGGCCGAGCCGCTGCGGCCCACCGCCTTCTGGCTGCTGCGGAAGGGCTTGCTCAGCAGGCGGCCGAGCGGGCCCGGCGCCTTGCCGCCGGTCCGGGTGCCCAGGCCGAGGGCCTTCTGGGTGCCCCGCTCCGGGTGCCGCGAGAGGCGCGGCATCAGGAAGGCGAGGACGAGCAGAACCAGGCAGATGCCCACAATTCCGATAATGATCATGATGTCCGTCCTCTCTCACGGCTCCGCTGGCTACTGTGTGCCGGGCGAACCGTTGCCGTTCGGCATTCATCGGCTGCCCCCGCCGCGTACCCGGAAACAAGACGGACCGCGGGCGGATCGCGCCCCACCCTCTCCCCGAAGAAGCCCGAGGACCGCATGACCAGTACCGAGACCCCGCCCGGAACCGAGATAAGACGCCGCCTGGAGCGGCTGATCGGCATCGCGGCGACCGAGGGCAACAGCGTCCGGCCGCTGCGCAACGGCGACGAGATCTTCCCCGCGATGCTGGCGGCCATCCGCGCCGCCGAGCACACCGTCGACATGATGACCTTCGTCTACTGGACCGGCGGCATCGCCCGCGAGTTCGCCGAGGCCCTCGCCGACCGGGCCCGCGCCGGACTGCGGGTGCGGCTGCTGCTCGACGGCTTCGGCAGCCGCCTCATCGAGCAGGACCAGCTCGATCTGATGGCGCGCGCCGGGGTGGACGTCTCCTGGTTCCGGCGGCCCGCCTGGATCTCCCCGCTGAAGCAGAACCACCGCTGCCACCGCAAGGTCCTGGTGGTCGACGAGCGGCAGGCCTTCACCGGCGGCGTCGGCATCGCCGAGGAGTGGTGCGGCGACGCCCGCGGGCCGAAGGAGTGGCGGGACACCCATGTGGAGGTCCGGGGCCCCGCCGTGGACGGGCTGGCCGCCGCCTTCGCGCAGAACTGGGCCGAGTGCCACGAGACCCTCTTCGACTCCCGGGACCGCTTCGTCGAACTGCCCCCGGCCGGGGACGCGGTGGTGCAGGTGGTCCGCGGCTCGGCGAGCTTCGGCTGGCAGGACATGCAGACCCTGCTCCGGGTGGTCCTGGAGTCCGCCGAGCGCCGGTTCCGGCTCGCCACCGCCTACTTCGCGCCGGACCACTACTTCGTCGAGCTGCTGTGCGCCACCGCCCGGCGCGGGGTCGAGGTGGAGATCCTGCTGCCGGGCCCGTACACCGACAAGCGGGTCTGCCAGCTCGCCGGACAGCACCACTACGGGGCGCTGCTCGACTGCGGGGTGAGCATCTGGCAGTACCAGCCGACGATGCTGCACACCAAGGTGATCACCGTGGACGGAGAGGTCTCGCTGGTCGGCTCGACCAACTTCAACCGCCGCTCCCTGGACCACGACGAGGAGGTCATGCTCGCCGTCATCGACTCCGGGCTGACCGCCACCCTCGACGCGCACTTCGCGGAGGACCTCGGCAACAGCGCCCGGATCGACCCCGCGCGCTGGCGCACGCGCCCGCTCGCGCAGCGCGCCCGGGAGCTCGCGGTACGCCCGATCCGCCGCTACCTCTGAGGCGGCCGGTGAGGCGGCGGGCCCGGCGCCGCGGTCCGTGCGCGGTCTGGCATGGACACGACGACAGTGTTTGAATCACCCGTCACCGCACGACCGCCGGGCGGCCGCGGACGCGTCCCCACGCGGCCGCCGCCCCCGACGGCTCTCCCGCCCCCCACACCCGGAGACTCGTGAGACTCCTGACCCCCGCCCGTGTCACCCTCGCCGCCGCCCTCGGCACCTGCGCGGTCCTGCTGAGCGCGCCGCCCTCCCCGGCCGCCTCCGGCGCGCAGCCGCGGCTCGCCGCCGACACGGTCACTGTGTACCCGCCGATCCAGGGCGCCTCCACCTGGGACCGGTTCGGCGAGGCACCGCCCTCCTCCCACCACCGGGTCTTCTCCAACTGGGGCTATCTGAACGACTGGGCGGTGGACATCTACCAGAACCCGGGCGCCACCGTGGTCTCCCCCTTCGGCAGCAAGACCGCGGCCGGGAACCCGGTCTCGGTGCACGTGGTCACCGTCGCCCCCGGCTGCGCCACCGGCGACCTCGCCGACGGCGGCTGGCGCATCGGCCTGGAGGCGGTCGACGACGCCACCGGCACGGTGGTGGGCCGGGCGGACGTGATGCACGTCGACCAGAAGCCCGAGGAGATCGCGGTGGGCGCGACCGTGGGCCCCTGGACCCGCCTCGGGCAGACCGGCCGCTTCCGCTACTCCTCCTGCTACCAGGTCAACGGCGACACCGGCGCCCACATCCACCTCGAAGTGATCAACAAGACCAAGTACTCCTGCTACATCGGCCACGCCGCGGGCACCGGACTCGGCGACGAGACCGCCGTCGGCCGGGTGGGAACCGAGAACTCCGGCCCCCAGCAGGTCTGTTAGGGCAGGTCAGGCGGGAGCGGGCTCGTCCGGAGCAGCTCAGGAGCAGGCCTGTCCGGCGGGAGCGGGCGGCCCGGCTCCTGGCGCCGGGTCCCGCCGCGCGGCGCCCCGGGCGCAGAGGCACCACCCCGGGGCGCGGGAGCGCAGAGGCGCGCGAGAGCGCAGAGGCATGCGAGAGCGCAGAGGCATGCGAGAGCGCAGAGGCATGCGGAAGCGGCCGCCGGATGCGCGGGAGCGCCGCCGGGCGCGCGGGCTCAGTCCAGCGGCAGGAAGAGGCTGATCTGCTTGCCGCCGCCGGGCAGCAGGCGCAGGGTGATCTCCTGGGCGAGGCGGCAGATCAGCGGCCAGCCGTAGCCGCCGGGCAGCAGGTCGCGGGGCTCGCTGCGCAGCCGGGGCAGCTCGGCGCTGCGGTCCTGGGCGGTGAGCCGCAGGCCGCCGGGGGCCAGTTCGGCCCGGAAGCCGGTCAGTCCGCCGCCGTGGACGAGCGCGTTGGTCACCAGCTCCGAGGTGACCAGGAGGGCGTCGGTGGAGGACTGCCGGGCGGCAGCCGAACCGGTCAGATACCTGTCGTAGAGCAGGAATTCGACCTCCTGACGGGCCTCCGCGGCGCTCGCGGGCACCGCCCGGCCTCGCTGCGGCACCACCGTCACCTCACCCGTACACATGCGCTCCCCCGTCATGCCGCTCTCCCCTGCTCGTCTCCGCGGCCCCAGGCCCGGTCCGGCTGTCTCCCCGGTCCGCGGACCGGCCGCGTCCCCCGTTGCCACGGCTGCCCCGGCAGCCCCGGCCGCTCTCACCCGACTCACCGGATCCACCGGACTCACTGCTCCGCGCCGAAGAGATCCATGGCCTCGTCCACGCTCCCCGCGACGGTGAAGAAGGTCAGCGTCCCGGTGACCTGGAAGAGCCGCTGCACGATGTCCGAGAAGGGCCCGGCGAGCACCAGGGAGCCGCCCTCGGCGCGGTGCGCGCGCTGGGCGTCCAGGAGCAGGTGCAGGATCGTCGAGTCCGCGAAGCCCGTGCCCGAGAGGTCGAGCACGAGGTGCTCGGTGCCCTCGGGACGCTCCCGCAGGACCTTCTCCAGGGCGCCCCCGTTGTCGTAGTCCACATCGCCGCGGACCGCCACCAGCAGGACGCGTTCCCCGGAAGCCCGGGTGACATCGGACGTCACGATCTCCGGATCGCCGTACATGCTCTCCCCAAGCCCCGACCGCTCACCGTGGGCACGGTCCGGCCCAGGTACCGAAATATTCGCATGTCCCACCGGCCCGCCGGACCGGCCCGGCGCCGCTCAGACGCGCGGCGACTCGTCGATCAGGAGCTGCCTGCGCAGCCGGCCCAGCGTGCGGGTCAGCAGCCGCGAGACCTGCATCTGCGAGACGCCGATCCGCTCCCCGATCTGCGCCTGGGTCAGCTCCTCGGCGAACCGCATCCGCAGGATCTCCTGCTCCCGCGGGGCCAGTTCGGCAAGGAGCGGGCCGAGCGCGTGGCAGTTCTCGATCAGCTCGTACGCGGGGTCCTCGCCGCCGACCATCTCGCTCAGCGGGCGGTCCGCGCGGTGCATCCCCTCGGAGCCGATCGGGGCGTCCAGGGACTGGGTGTGGTAGCCGTTGGCCGCGCGCTGCGCCTCGGCGACCTCCTTCTCCGGGATCTGCATGACCTCGGCCAGCTCCGCGGTGCGCGGGGCGCGGCCGAGCAGGGCGATCAAGTCGTCCTGGGCGCGGGCGAGTTCCTGGCGCCGCTCCTGGAGCCTGCGCGGCACGTGCAGCGCCCAGGTGGCGTCCCGGAAGAACCGCTTGATCTCGCCGGTGATGTACGGCATCGCGAAGGTGACGAACTCCACCTCGCGGCTCAGGTCGAAGCGGTCGATGGCCTTGATCATCCCGATCATGCCGACCTGGACCATGTCCTCGGTCTCCACGGCGCCGCTGCGGAAGCGCCGGACCCCGAAGTGCACGAGTCCCATGTTGAGTTCGATCAGGGTGTTGCGCGCGTACTGGTACTCGGGCGTGCCCTCCTCCAGTTCGCGGAGCCGGGCGAAGAAGAGGCGGCTCAGCTCACGGGCGTCCGCGGGTGCCGTGCTGCGCGGGTCGTCGACGACCGGCAGCGCCTCGCGCACTCCCGCCTCGCCGTCAGTGAGGACCTGCCCGGCACGTGTCTCGCTGATCACCATGGTGCTGCTCCGTTCGCGACCGTCCAATCGATCTCTGCATCCGTTGTGCCCCCGAGTCGCCCGATGATGCATGTGAGCCAGGTCTCATCTTCCGGGGCGCCAGACCCCAACAGGCGCCCGCATTCCGGGCATTCGGTACGCGGATTCCGTGCGGCCTGCGGTACGGGGCCTCTCGTACGGGACCTCTCGTACGGGCTCTGGTACGCGGACCTCAGCCGGGCGGCGGGTCCGGCTCCTCGCCCGTCAGATGGGCCAGCGTGCCGGTGACCCGCAGCAGGCGCTCGAAGGCGGGCGGGCGCTCGTCCAGGTGCAGCCGGACCCGGGCGGCGGTGCACTCGCGGTGCACCATCAACAGCGCGGACAGGCCCATCGAGTCGCAGCTGTCCAGGGAGGCGAAGTCCAGTCGCAGCGTGGTGAGTTCGGGGTGCCCGGCGAGCAGTCCGCGCGCCTCGGCGAGCAGTTCGTCGGCGGTCTCGTAGTCGAGTTCGCCCGTGACGCTCAGGCGGACGTGCCGCGGGCCCTCGGTATGGGACCGCAGCGCGAAGGCGGGGGTCGGCAGAGAGGTCATACGGGCTCTTCGGTCTCCGGGTGGTTCTCGGTGGTACGGCCGCGGCTTCCGTCCGCGGTGCCGCGGGCGGCGGCCAGGGACTTCAGCCCGGCGGCGAGGATGCGGTTGCTGCGCGGGAAGTCCTGGAGGATCCCGGCGAGCAGCTCCAGCGCCGGATCGAGCGAACGGTCGGGCACGCCACGGGAGTTGAGCACCCCGGCCGTCCAGACCAGGAAGTCACCGAAGAGCCGGTCGTCGTCGGTGTAGAGGGCCGCGGCCAGGAAGTCGACCACATGCGCCAGGTCCTCGGCGGTGCGCTGCCGCTGCGCGCTGCCGTACTCCGCCATCGCCGGGAAGCGCGTCTCCAGACCGCCCATGACCTGCCGGACGAGCCGGGGCCGCGTCCGGCCGACCATGGTGTACTCCTGGTCCGCCAGATACGGCAGCGCGTCCACCGGCTGGCCCGCGCCCTTGGGCACCGGCCGCGGCAGCCCGGCGGCGAGCAGCCCGGCCGCGCCCCGGGCGTCCGGCGCCCAGGCGTCCGCGCCGATCAGCCGGGCGTACTGCCCCTCGGCGCCGAAGGCGGCCCCGCCGACCAGGACCGGGACGCCGATGGCCTGGCAGGCGGTGACGGCGGCGTGCGCGGTGGGCAGCCGGGTGGCCAGCGAGGAGGAGAGGGCGACCGCGTCGGGGCCGGTGGTGTGCAGATGGTCCACCAGGTGGGCGGAGGGCACGTGCGCGCCGAGGAAGTCGACCTCCCAGCCGCGCAGCCGCAGCACCTCCGCGAGCAGCCGGGCGGGCAGCGCGTGCCACTCGCCGTCCACGCAGGCCACCGCCACCCGGCCGCGCGGGGCCCCGGGCCGGGCCGCCGGGTGCGCCGAAAGCGCCCCGACCACCCGGTCGTTGAGGGCGGTCGCGGCGTGCTCCTCGGCCACCGTCATCCGGTTCCCGGCCCACTCGCGCCCGACCCGCGCCTGCACCGGGGCGATCACGTCGAGCAGGACGGACTCCAGGTCGTACCCCTGCTCCAGGGGCGCGTGCACGGCCGCGACGGCGCCCTCGGCGTCCCGGACGCGGACGGCGTCCCACAGCCGGGTACGGGCCGCTTCGAGGCCGTCGGCCCCGGCGGGCGGGGAGTGCGGGGCCCCGGCCGGCCCCGCCGTGCGCGGACCGGTGCTCATCGCCCGGCCCGCTCGCCGGGGCCGCCGCCCGGGTAGGGGGCGGTGACGGCGACGACCGCCATGTCGTCCTTGCGCCCGCCGCCGGTCCACTGGGCGGCGAGCATCTGGACCCGCTCGACCACCGCCTCGGCGGGCATGCCCCCGCACTCGGTGAGGGCCTCCTGCAGGCGCTCCTCACCGAAGAGTTCGTCCCCGAAGGGGCCGCCGCGCGCCTCGGTGATCCCGTCCGTGTAGAGCAGGCAGGTCTCGCCGGGCGCGAGGCTGACCTCGGCGGTGACGCTGCGCACCGCGGGCAGCACGCCGACCAGGCTGCCGTGGGTGTCCGCGGGCTCCACCCGGCCGTCCGCGCGCACCAGCAGCGGCGCCGGGTGCCCGGCACTGGTCAGCCGCAGCCGCACCCGCTCGCCGTCCCGTACCGCGGAGGCGAGCACGAGGGTGGCGAAGCGGGTGTCCTGGAGGCTGAGCAGGGCGTCGTTGAGCAGGTTGAGCACCCGGTCGTGGTCGCCCGCGAGCGGCAGCAGGGCGTGCAGGGTGTTGCGGATCTTGCCGGTGAGCACCGCGGCGTCGAGCCCCTTGCCGCAGACGTCGCCGAGCACCACGAAGGACTCCTCGTCCTCGGCGCCGCCCGGGTGCACGTCGTAGAAGTCGCCGCCGACCCGCTCGCGGTGCTCGGCGGCGCGGTAGCCGCCCGCGAACTCCACCCCGTGCACCTGGTGCAGCCGCGGCGGCAGCAGGTCCCGCATCAGGGTGCGGGTGACGCGGGCCTGCTCGGAGTAGAGGGAGGCGGCGGAGAGCGCGGCCCCGGCCCGGGTCGCGAAGAGCCGGGCGAAGGTCTCCTCGCCGTCGCTGAAGGCGGCGGGCCCGCTGCGGCGCAGCAGGATCAGCGCGCCCGCGGGCACCCCGTGCCCCGGCAGCGGCGTGACCACCACCGAGCCGACCGGCCCCGCGAAGCCCTCGGGCACCGCCCAGTCGGGCAGGGCGCCCGGGTCGATCCAGCGCGAGGGCACCGGCGGGAAGCCCTGGAGCGCCTCGCGCAGCCCCGGCACGTCCTCCGCCTGCGCACCGAGCCGCCGGAAGGTGACCTCGCCGGAGGAGTCCGCGTAGGTCACCGGCAGCCACCGGCCGCTCGCCGGGGCGACGACCACGGCTGCGTCGGCGAGGTGGCGGGCGCTGAGCCGCGCGATGGTCTCCATGGAGCGGTCGACGTTGAGGGAGGCGAGCAGTTCGTCCGAGGCGCTCGCGAGGAAGTCGGAGCGCTCCCGCTCGTCCCGCAGCGCGGTCCGCGCCGCCCGCTCCTCGGTGTCGTCCAGCAGCCACCAGACGGTCTCCCCGCCGTCGCCGCCGGTCGCGTACGCGGCGAAGCTGCGCTCCCCGACCCGGCCGCCGACCGGGCCGGACCGCGGCACGGGCCCGGGTGCGCGGTGCGCCTCGGCGAGCCAGTGCAGTCCGGTGTCGGTGAGCGCGGTGCCGGGGCGGGCCCCGGCGAGGAGGAGTTCCGCGGCGCCGTTGAGGTCCGCGAGGTCGCCGCCGCCGGTGGCGACGACGACGGGGCACGGCGCGTTCCGCCAGGCCTGTGCCGGACCGGAGGGGGCCCGGTCCACATCCTGGGAACCGCTGCTTGATGCCTGCAATGGGGTCGCCCCGTAGCCGGGGGCTGCCGCCTTCCGTAAGAGGGGAACTCCAGCGTGGCAGGACTTCCGTGGGAGCGGAACTCCTGCGTCCCGGGACCTCCCCGCGAGGAGGAAGTCCTGATCAGGCCACTATCGCGGAACACTTGCCGGGCGGCAAGAGTCGCAGGTCGGCCCAGGTCACGGCGGGGTCGGGGGCCGCTCCGGGGGCCGGTGCCGGGCCGCCGGACATCCGAGGGGCCGTCCTCCCCTCTATAAGGTGTGAGGTCGCACACCGGGTGCGAGGCCCCGCGAGAGGGGCACCGGCACGGCGGCCGCGGGGCGCACCGGCGGATCGGCCACAGGCGGGAAGGGGACCGGGGGATGACCGGCGAGGGGCAGCGTTCCCGCAGGAGGCAGGGCGAACTGGAAGTGCTGGTCCTGTCGGCCCTGCGCTCCGCGGACGGCCCCCGTACGGCGGGCTGGCTCAAGGAGCAGCTGGGCGGCGGGCTCGCGTACACCACCGTCGTCACCATCCTGACGCGGCTGCTCGCCAAGGGCGTGGTCACCCGGGAGCGCTCGGGACGCTCCTTCCTGTGGACCCCGGCCGCCGACATCGCCGGCCTCGCCGCGCACCGCATGCACAAGGTGCTCAATAGCGAGGCCGACCGCGGCGCGGTCCTCGCCAGCTTCGTCACCGCGCTCCCCGCCGAGGACGAGCGACTGCTGCGCGAACTGCTGCGGCAGGCCGAGGACCAGCGGGAGGGCTGACGTCCGATGGGGGTCTTCGTCTTCCTCCCGCTCGTCCTCCCGCTGACCGCCTGGCCGGTCGCGCGCCTCGCCGAGCAGCGCCTCCACCCGCGGACCGCCACCCGCCTGCTGACCGCGGTGGCCGCGGTCATGGCGGCCTGCAGCACCCTGTGCCTGGCCCTCCTGGTGGTCGTCGGCACCGCCCAACTCCCCGGCAACCCCCTGCCGGACGGCTGGTCGGACCCCGAGGTACGCGCGGCCGTCCCCTGCGACGAGATCGCGGGCAAGGTCTCCATCCCGGCCCTGCTCGTCCTCGCCCTGTCCTGCGCCCGCCTGCTGCGCGGCCGCCGCGAACTGCGCCTGCGCGCCCACCGCGCCCTGCACGGACTCCCCGGCCGCACCGTCGCCGTCCTCCCGGACCCCGCCCCCTACGCCTACGCCCTGCCCGGCACCGCCGGCGCCCCCGGCCGGGTCCTCGCGACCACCGGCATCCTGCGCTCCCTCGACGCCCCCGAGCGCCGCGCCCTCTTCGCCCACGAACGCGCCCACCTCGCCGCCCACCACCACCGCTACCTCCTCGCGGTCCAACTCGCCGCCCGCGCCAACCCCTTCCTGCGCCCCCTGCGCGCCGCCGTCGAGTACGCCACCGAACGCTGGGCCGACGAAACTGCCGCCCAGACCATCGGCAACCGCCGCACCCTCGCCCGCGCCATCGGCAAGGCGGCGCTGGCGGGACGGGAGGGGGGCGTGGGGGCGGGGTCGGGGCTGGGGTCGGGGTCGGGGTCGGGGTCGGGGTCGGGGCTGGGGTCGGGGCTGGGGTCGGGGTCGGGGGCTAGGGCTGGGATCGGGGTCGGGGTTTTCGGGTGGTCCGGTCTTTCCCGGGTTCGCGGGGGCTTCCGGCTTTCCTGGTACTACTGGCTCGGGTGGGTCTTCCGGGTTCAGCGGGATTGCCGGTTCTGCTGGCTTCCCCGGCTTTCTCGGCCTTCTCGGCTCGGCTGGTTCTTCCGGCTTCCCCGGGTTCGCCGGTTCTTCTGGCTTCCCCGGCTTCCCCGGCTTCCCCGGGTTCGCCGCTCCCGGGCCAGTGCCGCGCCGGGTGGCCGCGCTGCTCGCACCGGCGCCCGCCTCCCGGCGCCCGTCCGTCTTCAGCGCCATCGGTCTCGCCGCCTACGGCGCGGCGGTGGGCACGGCCATCTCCGCGATGTCCTCGGCGAGTTCGACGATGACCATGCTCCTCCTCCTGAAGGCGGCTACGCCGATGTGAGGCACGGTGCTCGTACGGACCGCGGGCCCGCACGTGAGATTCTTCGCACTCCCAACCATTGGCACCCCTGGATAGACTCCTCGCAGCCGAGCGGTCCCGCGACCGCCCGCCCCGCCCCCGGCCCCTCCAGGGAAGGCCCCGCATGTCCGGCTCCAAGAACTCCCCGAACACCAAGGGTTCCAAGAACCGCCTCCTCGGCCTCGCCCTCGCCGGAACCGGCGCCGCCCACTTCGCCGTCCCCGCGGCCTTCGAGCCCCTGTCCGCCAAGGTGTTCCCCCAGGACACCCGCCAGTGGATCTACCGCAACGGCGCCACCGAACTCGCCCTGGGCCTCGCCCTCACCAGCCCCCGCACCCGCCGCCTCGGCACCCTCGGCCTCGCGGCGTACGGGGCCTGGCTGGCTTCACGGGCGCTGGGCAACCGCTGAGGAGTCGGCGGCCCGGTCCAGGCGGTAGTCCACGGGCCGCTTCCAGCGGGTGATGCATCGGCGGCCGGGCGGACCAGCCAGCGGGCATCGACATGACCCGCTCTCAGGCCGAACTCCCCTCCGTCCGCACCGACTTGGGCCGCGCCCGCAGATGCGCCCGTTCCCCCTGGCTGCCGAACAGGCTGAGGAATTCCACCGGTTGGGCATCGGCGCCGCCGAACCAGTGCGGGACGCGGGTGTCGAACTCGGCGGCCTCGCCGGGGGTGAGCGTCAAGTCCCTTTCGCCCAGCAGGACTCGGAGGCGGCCGTTGAGCACGTAGAGCCACTCGTAGCCCTCGTGGGTCTTCGGGTCGGGCTCCCTGCGGTTGCTGCCCGCCGGGATCACCAGTTTGTACGCCTGGATGCCGCCGGCCCGGCGGGTCAGGGGCACCATCGTCATGCCGTGCCGGGTCAGCGGGCGCAGATGGATGCGCGGGTCGCCGGTGGGCGGGGCGCCGACGAGTTCGTCGAGGGTGACGCCGTGGGCCCGGGCGAGCGGGAGCAGGAGTTCGAGGTTGGGGCGGCGGTCGCCGGACTCCAGCCGGGAGAGGGTGCTCACCGAGATACCGGTGCTCCGGGAGAGATCGGCCAACGTGACCTCCCGCTGCCTGCGCAGCGCACGCAGCCGGGGGCCGACCGCGGTGAGGGTCCGGTCGAGATCACTGTCTTGCGTCATGTCGGGCGCCATGCGGGAAGTTTGCCAGAACAGCAAGGTTCTTTGCGGCATCGGCAGCACGCTCGCATGGTCGTCGTGGAGGTGGTCACGATGACCGAGAACGAGAAGACGACCCAGGGGGCGGCACCGCGGGCGACCCGGCGGGCGGCCGAGATGACGGCCGAGCTGACGGCCGAGCTGACGGCCGAGTCGACGGCCGAGTCGACGGCACGGGAGATCACCGGGGCGGCAGCGGCGGAGACCCCCGACGAGCTGCGGGACGGCTACGACGTGGTCGTGGTCGGCGGTGGTGCCGCCGGGCTGAGTGCGGGCCTGATGCTGGCCAGGGCGCGGCGCTCGGTGGTGGTGCTGGACGCGGGCGCACCGCGCAACGCCCCGGCCGCCGGGGTGCACGGACTGCTGGGCCTGGACGGGATCAGCCCCCGCGAGCTGCTCGCGCGCGGCAGAGCGGAGGTCCGCCGCTACGGCGGGCAGGTGGTCCCCGGCGAGGTGGCCACCGCCACGCGCCCCACGCACGAGGAACCGGACGGCCCGAGCAGTCCGGACGGGCCGAGCAGTCCGGACGGGCCGAGCAGTCCGGACGGGCGAAGCCATGCGGACGGGCCGAGCCACCCGGACAGGCCGACCGATCCGGACAGGCCGAGCCACCCGGACAGGCCGACCGATCCGGGCGCCCCGGACAGCCGGGACACTCCGAACAGCCGGGACACTCCCAACGGCCGGGAGACTCCGAACACCCGCGACACCCCGAACAGCCGGAACAACCCGGCCCCGTCCCCCTTCACCCTCGTACTGACCGACGGCCGTACCGTCACCGCGCGCCGTCTGCTGGTGGCCACCGGCCTGGTGGACGAGTTGCCGAGTCTGCCCGGGCTGCGGGAGCGGTGGGGCAGGGATGTGGTGCACTGCCCGTACTGCCACGGCTGGGAGGTGCGGGACCGGGCCGTCGGGGTGCTTGCCGTGGGGCCGATGGCGGTGCACCAGGCGCTGATGTTCCGGCAGTGGAGCGCGGACGTCACCCTCTTCACCCAGGGCACGCCGCAGCCGGACGAGGAGCAGGCGGCGCAGCTGGCCGCGCGCGGGATCCGCGTGGTGGACGGCGAGGTGGCGGGCCTGGAGGTCACCGGGGACCGGCTGACCGGGCTGCGGCTGAAGGACGGGCGGGTCCTCGCGCGCGAGGTGCTGGCCGTCGCGGCGCCGATGTCGGCGCGGGTCGGCTTCCTGGCGGGGCTCGGGCTGCGGGCCGTGGAGCATCCCGGCGGCGCGGGCAGCTACCTGCCCGCCGACGCGCTGGGCCGTACCGAGGTGCCGGGCGTCTGGGTCGCGGGCAATGCGGCCGATCTCTCCGCCCAGGTCGGCGCCTCCGCGGCGGCGGGAGCGGCGGCGGCCGCCCAGATCAACGCGGACCTGATCGCCGAGGAGACCCGCCGCGCGGTCGCCGCCCACCGCGCACCGTTCTCGGCGGCGTCCGAGGCCCGCGTCAGCGCGCTGGTGACGGGGGACCGCCGCCACGGCCTCTGAACCCGGCGAACACAGCGCCCCGCAAAGGGAGTTCCGCCCTCACTCCGGCCGCAACGACTGCCAGATCGCGTCCGGCAGCAGGCGTGCGACCTGGTTCAGGTCCACGTCGTAGGTGCTGGACAGGGAGCGGCGGGCGGCCTCGGCGACGGGGCCCATGACCATGATCTCGATGAGTTGCGGGGGCAGGGGGGCGAGTTCGCCGCGGCGGACGCGGGGCTCCAACCAAGCGCTGATCGGGGCGAGTTTGGCGTCCCGGGCCTCGCGGATCTGCCGGGCGTGGGCGGAGAGGTAGCCGGAGTAGGAGGAGGCGTGCAGGAAGAGGGCGGCCTCCCGGTGCTCGATGGTGAAGTCCAAGTAGGCCCGGACCAGGGCCCGTACGCCGGTGCGTGCGGTGCGGGAGCGGACGACGGCGGCGGTCATCGCGTCGAAGAGCTCCTCCATACAT
This sequence comes from Streptomyces sp. SCSIO ZS0520, assembly GCF_025643355.1. NCBI lineage: Bacteria > Bacillati > Actinomycetota > Actinomycetes > Kitasatosporales > Streptomycetaceae > Streptomyces > Streptomyces sp. SCSIO ZS0520. Next base: position 3,824,323 of record NZ_CP092644.1, read on the forward strand.
CGGGTGTAGAGGGCCGCCGCGAGTCCGTCGAAGCTGCCGAAGTGGTGGTAGAGGCTGCCGAAGCTGACGCCGCCCGCCTTGGTGACCGCGTTGACGGTGAAGCCCTGCTGGCCCGAGGCGGCGTAGACCCGCAGGGCGGTGTCCAGGATGCGGTCGACGGTGGCCTCGCCGCGCTGCTGTTTAGGCGACATCGCCTACCGCCCACCCCCGCGCCCGTGGACCACCGCGTGCCGCCGCGGCCCCCTGTCCTGACTTCCGGGTTCCGCTTTCCTCACTCATGCCGCACAGCCTAGAACAGAACCGCACAGAAACAGTTTGGAGAACTTTTCTAGAAAATGCCTCCGATGAATCGTCAACTGGCCTATTTTCGCCGCCATGAACGCGCACGATTCCGCACCCGTCCCACCCCCGCCCGCCGGACCCCCGCCGGGCGGCTCCTTCGGCCCGCCCCCGCAGGGCGCCTTCGGCCCGCCGCCCCCGCTGACGCAGCCCGGGGGGACACCCCCCGGAGGCGGCCCGCGCCGCGGCGGGCGCCCGGCGGTCCTCCTCGCGGCCGTACTCGCGCTGGCCGTGCTGATCGCGGGCGGCACCTGGTACCTGCTCGCGGACCGCGGCAAGGACGGTGGCAGCCCCCGGGCCAAGCCCTCCGGGGAGGGCCAACTCCCGGGCGCCGCACAGCAGAAGCCGCAGGAGAAGGCACCCGCCGACCCCACCGCGGCCACCCTCATGCACACCCTGGTGCCGGAGTTCCCCAAGATCCCGGGCAGCGTGACGAAGCAGACGACCTGGAAGGCCGAGGGCTCCTGGCTGACCGAGCGGGTCTACGCGAAGACCTCGGTACGGGAGATCACCGGGTACGCGGCGGCCACCGGCGAGAAGCTCTGGTCGCTGCCGCTCAAGGGCGCCTCCTGCGGGGGCTCTCCGCAGGTCGGCAAGGGCAACATCGCGGCGGTGGTCGTCCAGGACAAGCCGCTCGACGACCGCGGCTACCCCGCGCCCTGCACCGAGGTCCTCGCCTTCGACCTCGACACCGGCAAGACGGTCTGGTCGACGTCCTTCACCGCCGAATACCAGTCCCGCAAGACGCCGTTCGACCAGGTCGTCATCAGCAAGGACACCGTCGCCGCCGGGGGCATCCGCGGCGGCGCGGGCTTCGACCTCGCCGACGGCAGCCTGCGCTGGGAGCCGGAGGTCGGCGAATGCGGCGACCGCGGCTACGGCGGCGGGCCGCGGCTGGTCGCCGTACGGGTCTGCGGGCCGTTCGGGAAGCGGAAGTTCGAGGCGCATCTGATCGACCCGGACACCGGCAGGAACGCGTGGCGGTACCGGCTGCCCGCGGGCACCACCGCGCCCAAGGTGCTCTCCACCGACCCCGTGGTCCTCGGCGTGGACACCGGGACCGCCTCGCTCACCGGCGTCGACGACGTCCTCTCCCTGGACGCGCGCGGCAGGCTCCGCTACCGGATCGCGCTCAAGGACGACAGGTTCCAGCACTCCTGCCGGGGCGCCGAGATCGCGCAGAGCTGCCGCTCGCTCGCCGTCGGCAACGACCGCCTCTACGTGCCCACCAGGAGCCGCGCCCACGGCAAGGGCTACTGGAACGAGATCGTCTCCTTCTCCCTCGCCGACGGAAAGCCCACCCGCGACCGCTTCGAGGCGGGCGACGGCAACACCCTGCTGCCACTGCGGATGGACGGCCCCCGCCTGCTCGCCTACAAGAGCGGCACCGACGTCTCCGTGGTCTCGGTCGACCCCCGCAAGGGCACCCAGGAGACCCTCCTGACCTCCCCCGACGGCCCGATCGGCCTGAGCCCCGAGTACGCCGACCTCCGCTTCACCCACGGCAGGCTGTACGTCGGCAGCCCGCTGCTCGGCGACCCGGCGGGCGGCAGCGTCAAGCAGCATCTGGCGTACGGGTTCGGGCCGGGGGCCTGAGGCGCTTCTGCCGCCGCTGCCGCCCGGGTAAGTGCATTCCCTACGGCGTGGGGGCCCTTTCGTGAGGGGGGCCAATTCTGTCCCAGGACGGAATTGGCCGGGGACAAGAATGTCCCATTGCAGGTGTGTGCGGCGCGTGCCAGCCTCGAATGCGTGGCCCGCGGGAATTGCGCGGCCGTCGAAGAACAAACACCCGTCCGGCGATCCGGAATTGCTGCTGCCCGGCGAGAACAGGCGGGCACCCCGTACCGATCGCTCGCAGGTGGCACCAGTGGGAGTACCCCCCTCCCCGAGGAGACGACGACATGACCGACGACAACGTCAAGCCGGTCCGTATCAAGGGCTTGGCTTGGGACATCGCGGCGGACATCTACTTTCCGCCGGGATTCGACGAGACCCAGAAGTACCCCGTGATCATCAGCGCCCACCCGACCGGCAGCTGCAAGGAGCAGACCTCGGGCACGGTCTACGGCACGGCGCTGGCCCGGCAGGGATTCGTCGTGGTGGCGTTCGACGCCAGTTTCCAGGGCGCCAGCGGCGGCGAACCGCGGTTCACCGAGGACCCCGGCTTCCGGGTGGGCGATTTCAGTTACGTGATCGACCATCTGGTCACGCAGCCCTACGTGGACGAGAGCCGCATCGGTGTCCTGGGAATCTGCGGCGGAGGCGGCTACGCCGTCAATGCCACGATGACGGAGCGCCGGATCAAGGCGCTCGGCACCGTCGCCGCCGCCAATGTCGGCCGCCTGATGCGGGAGGGCTTCGTGGACTAAGACCCCGTCGCCGCGCTGGAGGCCATCGGTGCTCAGCGCACGGCCGAGGCCCGCGGAGCGGACGGCGTGGTCAACGACCTGCTCCCCGCGTCGCCCGAGGCGGCCGAGGAGGCCGGTCTCACCGAGATCGACCTGTGCGAGGCGACCGACTACTACAAGACCGGTCGTGGTGGCGCGCCCAACGGCGCGACCAGCTTCCGCTTCTCGCGCCAGGCGGCCCTGGCCAACTGGGATGCCTTCGACCGGGCCGAGGTGCTGCTGACCCAGCCGCTGTGCATCGTGATCGGGGACCGGCCGGGCGGCTTCGGCTCCTACCGCGCCGGCTTCGAGATCTACGGCCGCGCCGCCTCCGAGGAGAAGGAACTCGTCGTCGTCGAAGGCGCGTCGCACTACGACCTCTACGACCGGCCCGGGCCGGTCGAGGAGGCACTGAGCCACCTCGTCCCCTTCTACGAGAAGCACCTCTGAGCCACGGAGAAGCACCTCTGAGCTACGAGCAGCACCTCTGGTGAGCTACGAGCAGCACCTCTGACACCACCTCGTGGTGGGCGGTCCCGATACGGGAGCCGCCCACCACACCAGCGATCCGATGCGCCGCCTCCTCCGCGCCCCGGCCCGCCTCTCTCCACCTCTCCCTCCACCTCGTGCCCTGCCCCGTCTCCCCCCGCCCCGTAGGGTGTCCGGATGTCTGCGCACCACCCCGCCGCACCCCGTGTCCTCGTCGTCCGCAACAGCCCCCGCAGCGGACCCGGCCGACTGCTTCCCTGGCTGCGCGAGGAGGGGCTGACCGCGGTCGAGGCCGAGGGCGCCGAGGCGGTGGACGACCCGGCGGGGTACGCGGCGGTCGTCCTGCTCGGCGGCGGCTTCCTCCCCGACGACGACACCCGCCACCCCTGGCTGCCCGCCGAGCGGCTCCTCGCCCGGCGCGCGGTGGACCAGGGCGTCCCGCTCCTCGGCATCTGCCTCGGCGCCCAGGTCCTCGCCGCGGCCCACGGCGGTACCGTCCTCGGCTCCCACGGCACACCCGAACGCGGTTCCTGCCGGATCACCCTGCGCCCCGAGGCCGCGGCCGACCCGCTCCTGGACGGCCTGCCCCCGGTCTTCCCCGCGATCCAGAACCACCGCGACCAGATCACCGAACTCCCGCCCGGCGCGGTCCACTTGGCTCAGAGCGCGCCCTGCCCCGTACAGGCCTTCCGGCTCGGCGAGGCCGCCTGGGGTGTGCAGTTCCACCCCGAGGTGGGCGCCGACCGCCTCGCCCACTGGTCCGAGGCCGCCCTCGGCGCGGACGGCCTCGACCTGGCCCGACTCCGTTCCCACGCCGAGGAGTCGGAGCCGGACTCCGCCCGGGCGGCGCGCCAATTGGTGGCGAACTTCGGGGTGTTGGCGCGGGAGCGGCGGGGCGGCGCCTGACCGGTCTGTGCCATGGCACAGACCGGCCGAACAACACCAGAGCCGGACCTTAACCGCACCACCACCCAAGAGGTAGCGTCTCGGCCGTTCGCTTCCCCCCCCACCCCAGCGAAGGAGCGGTCATGAGAAAGCGTGTCATCCGCGGGATCGGTGCTCTTGCCGCGGCGTCGGCCACGGTGGCCCTGGCCACCGGCGCGGCGAGCGCCCTGCCGACCCAGGAGGAATGGCTGGCGGACGTGGACGCCCGCGTCGCCCCGGCACAGGAGTACCTCGCCGACCGGCTTCCCGCGGACGAGAAGACGACGCTGGTGCTGGACATCGACAACACCACGATGCAGACGCACTACGAGCGGGGAAAGGCCATCCCCTCGATGCTGGCGCTCGTCGAGGAGGCCAAGAAGCAGGGCAGCGCCGTCTCCTTCGTCACCGCGCGCGACAACGACAGCCGCGAGGCGACCATCGACGAACTGCGGTCGGCCGGCTACCCCGTCGACAACCTCTGCATGGTGGGTGATGTCGACGGCTCCAGCACCGCCGAGATCAAGACCAACTGCCGTATCCGGCTGGAAGGCGAGGGGTACACCATCACCGCCAACATCGGTAACCACACCCACGACCTGGAGGGCGGCCACAGCGAGCGCACCTACGACCTGCCCGACTACGGCGAACTGAGCTGAGCCGGAGCGGCCGAACCGGAGAAGCGACCCCGGGGGCCCGCGGCTCAGGCCCCCGGGGTCGCGAAGTCGCCGCGTACCGCGGCGGCGGTGACGGCACCGAAGACATCCGCGCTGCTTCTCGACGAGTGGGCAGCACCTCACCGGTCCAGCGGCCCCCTCTTCCCCTCCCCCGCCTTGGTGGCCTGCTCGCCGAACCGGGCCGCACCCGACCTCGGCCGCCCGCCCGCCCGCCGGAATGAGCGGTGCCTCCCTTCCCCGGAGAACACCCGTTCCCGTAGTCGCCCACGCGTGCCCGTCACACTCTCCCCGCCCCATACGTCACTGGTGCAGAGAGACGGAACCAAGCTGATCTGACCGGGAGAGCGACTCCCGGCCGAGCGACTTTGGAGAAGCCATGACGTCACCCATCCTGGTCACCGGTGGCACCGGCACCCTGGGCAGCCACGTCGTACCGCTCCTGCGCGAAGCGGGCCGTGACGTGAGGATCCTCAGCCGCCACCCCAAGGAGAACAGCCCGGGCATCGAGCATGTCAGCGTCGATCTGCTCAAGGGCGAGGGGATCGAGCCCGCGCTGAAGGACGTCGAGATCCTGCTGCACCTCGCGGGCGGCCCCAAGGGCGACGACAAGGCGACCGCGCATCTGATGGCCGCCGCGAAGAACTCCGGCGTCAAGCACGTCGTCTACATCTCCGTGATCGGCGCGGACCGCGTCCCGGTGGCCTGGCTGAAGCAGCAGCACGCTGCCGAGCAGGCCATCATCGACTCCGGCCTGCCCTGGACCATCCTGCGTGCCTCGCAGTTCAACGACCTGATCCTGACCGTGGTCGAGAAGATGACCAAGATGCCGGTGGTCCCCTGCCCGGGCGGGCTGCGCTTCCAGCCGGTCGACTCCCGCGAGGTGGCCGCCCGCCTCGCCGATCTGACCCTCGGCAAGCCGCAGGGCATGGTGCGCGAGCTGGCGGGCCCGAAGGTCTACGGCATGCGCGAGCTGGCCACCAGCTACCTCCTGGCCCGCGGCAAGAAGCGCCCGATGATGGGGATGCGGATGCCCGGCAAGGCCGGCAAGTCCTACCGCGCGGGCGAGAACCTGGCCCTGGAGGGCAACGACGTCGGCAAGCGCACCTGGGAGGAGTTCCTCGCGGAGCGGGTGAGCTGAGCCTTCCGGGGCCCGGACGGGTGCCGGGCGCCGTACGGGAACCGGAAGCCGTACGGGCGTCCGCCGCCGTACGGAAGTCCGCGGCCGTACGGGAGCCCGCCGCCGTACGCGCGGGCCCGCGGTGGACCCGGGCCGGCGGCGGATCCGCACATGGCCGGGCCCGGCGCCTCCCCCTGCGGGGCGGTGCCGGGCCCGGCCTGTCTCCGAACGTGCGGGGCGGTGCTCAGCGCCTCAGCGCTCGTATCCCGCGTAGTCGCCGTGGCGGTCCTTGTCGTCGTGGTGGTCCTTGTCGCCGTGGCGGTCGATGTCGCCGTTGACGCAGACGTTGCCCGCGGTCGGGTTGAGCGCGGCGATGACGTTGACGCTGTTGCCGCAGACGTTGATCGGGATGTCGATCGGCACCTGCACCACGTTGCCGGAGAGCACGCCCGGGGAGTGCGAGGCGTAGGCCTCGGCCTCGGCGCCCGAGTCGGCGGTGGCGGCGGTGGCGCCACCGATCAGCGCGGCACCGGCCGCGACCACGAGACCGGCGCTCTTGATCACACGGAACATCCTTGATTCCTCAATTCTCGATTTCTCGATCGCTTCTTCTCGGCTGCGGGTTCCGCCACCGCGGCCCGTACGGACCGGATCCGCGCGGGCGGCGGTGCGAACCTGCGGTTGCTGTCGTCATTCGCCGGTGAGGAGGGGCGGGATTGGCCGCACGGGGGACGGCAACCCCATCGGATGAACCCGCGGCCACCAAGTGGACGAAGCAGGACACAAGCTGACGTACCGGCAGACCGGGCGGCCGGGGTCAGGACCGCATCGGGCGGGCGGGAGGCGGTGGTTGACAGATTCACACCAATCCGCCGGGGGATCGGGACCGAATACCCGCTGTCAGAGGTACCACCGCGCGCCCGGCCCGGGACGAGCCGGACGCACCCTCAGCATCGAGGTGCATTTCCGTGACAGGCCACCGCACAGCCCGCCTCTCCGCCTTCCTGGCGCTGCCCGCCGCCCTGACCCTCGCCGCCGCCGCCCCCGCCCTCGCCCACGAAGGACACGGCGGGCACAAGGAAGCCGCCGCGGCGAAGGGTTCGCAGGCGTACCAGATCAACCTGGAGCAGCTGAACGACTCGGGCGCCTCCGGAACGGCCATGCTCAGCCTCGACGGCACGAAGCTCACCGTGAAGATCGAGGCCTCCGGCCTGGTACCGGGCCAGCCGCACGCCCAGCACATCCACGGCTCCACCGACGGCCACGACTTCCACTGCCCGGACGCGAGCGCCGACAAGAACGGCGACGGCATCACCACCACCGCCGAGGGCCTGCCCGCCTACGGCGACATCAACATCTCGCTGACCACCAAGGGCGACACCTCCAAGGACAGCGGTCTCGCCGTCGACCGGATGCCCGCCGCGGACAAGGACGGCAAGGTCTCGTACGAGCGCACCCTGACCGTCTCGCAGGACGTCGTGGACCACATCAAGGACCTGCACGTCGTCCAGCACGGCATCGACCCGAACGGCGACGGCAAGTACGACTTCGGCAAGGGCAAGAGCGAGCTCGACCCGAAGCTCCCGCAGGAGGCCACCGCCCCCGCGGACTGCGGCATGGTCAAGGGCGCGGCGGTCGGCTCGATGCCCTCCGGCGGCGTCGAGACGGGCTCGGGCGGCACCCAGGGCATCGAGTCCCCCGGCCTCCTCGCGGGCGGCGGCGCGGCCCTCCTCGCCGCGGCCGGACTCTTCGCCGTGAACCGCAGGAACCACCAGCGCACCGCCGAGGCCCGTACGGACCGCCACTGAGCACGGAGGCCGAGGGACCGGGACGAGCGGCGAGCGAGCGCTGAAGGACGGGTGAGCAGAGATGCCGGACATACCGGAGCAGCCGGAGCCGCCTGAGATACCGGGGGCGCCGGAGACACCGGGGCCGTCGGAGGCGTGTGAGCCCGGGCCCGCTCGCCGCGGCCCCCGGCGGCGGCTGGTGCTCGCGCCGGCCCTCGCGCTGCTGGCCGCCGGTGGCGGACTGCTCGCCCTCGGGCTGCGGGACCAGCAGCCCGCCCCGCCCGAGGCGGTCGACAAGCCCGGGGCCACCGTCACCGTCCCGGGCTCCCCCGGCGGCGAGTCCGGGGAGCCCGGTGCGCGGGACCCCGCTCCCGGCCGCTCGTCCACGGCGCCGGAGCCGGAGGGGAAGCGGACGCCGCCGCTGCCGTCCTCGCCGCCGGTCCGGGTCAGCGTGCCGAAGCTGAAGGTGTCCTCCTCGCTGGAGAGCCTCGGCCTGGACGGCCGCCGGGCCATGGAGACGCCGCGCGACCCGGCCAGGGCGGGCTGGTACCGGCCTGGCCCGGCGCCCGGCGCGCAGGGCCCGGCCGTGATCGCCGGGCACGTCACCTGGGACGGCGCGCCCGCGGTCTTCTTCCGCCTGGCGGACCTCGACCCGGGCGACCGCGTGGACGTCGCGCGCGAGGACGGCCGCACCGCCGAGTTCACCGTCGAACGCGTCGCCCGCTACACCAAGGCGAAGTTCCCCACCATCGAGGTCTACCGGAACCTGGACCACGCCGGGCTGCGCCTGATCACCTGCGGCGGCACCTACTCGGAGGCCGACCACCGCTACGCCGACAACGTCGTGGTCTACGCCCGGCTGACGGGCAGCCACTCCTGACCGCGCCCCCGGGCTGTACGGCCGAGGGGTGCCGTACGGCCCGGGGGCGCCCCGCGTTCCGGGTGCCTCAGCGGCGGGCGAGCCGCCGTTCGCCGCCGCTGCCGGTGGCGTACGGCAGCTCGTAGTGGGCGAAGACGGCGGGCTCCTCGGTGGCGAGGAGTTCGCCGTCGGTGTCGATCGAGGGGGCCTCGCGGACGAGTTTCCGGTCGTACGGCACCTTCACGTAGACGGGGCCGAGGACCGCCTCGGCCAGCGGTACGAAGACCAGCTTGCGCTGGAGGGGCAGGCCGACCGTGACGGTCGCGAAGGAGGGCTCGTCGGAGGCCGTGTCCACGTAGACCGCCTCCAGGGTGCCGATCTTCTTGCCGTCGGAGTCGACCACGTCGTAACCCCGCCACTCCCGGATGTCCCCGGCATGCACCATGATGTCCGCTCCTACGGTTCTCGGTCGGTTCCCGATCGCTTCTCGGTCCTCGGCCCGGGCTTTCGGCTCTCGGCGGCTCCCGGTCTTCCACGGTCCCGGGTACCCCGAATCTCCCGGATACCCCGGATCACCCGGATTCTCTGGATTTCCCGGTCATCCCGGCGCCGATCCCCCGCCGGAGGTGCCCGGTACGCGGATGCGGCGGCCGGTGACGCGTTCGGCGGGCAGGGCGATCCACTGGGGGCGGTCGCCGCCCGCCCAGGGTGCCGAGAACTCCGCGGCGTCCCAGGCCCGTGCCTCCGCCTCCTCGGTGACCTCGCGGGCGGTACCGGTGACCAGGACGCTCCAGCCCTCGCTGCGCGCCTCGTCGAGGTGGTCGGCCTCGAAGGCGGCCTCCTGCCCGGCGACGGCGGCGAGCGGGCCGCCGCGCTCGGTGCGGAAGGCCACCGTGCGGTCCCGGACCGTGTAGTTGACGACGGCGATGGCGGGCGCGCCCTCCCGGGTCACCGCGATCCGGCCGACCCCGTGGCCGTCGAGCAGCGAGAGGCTCTCGGCGGCCGAGAGGACGAGGAGTTCGGGGTGGCGCCCGGCCCGGCCGATCCCGGCGGGGAGTTCGGCGGTGCCGCCGACCAGCTCGGCCACCGAGGTGCGCAGGACGTGCGCGAGCCGCAGCAGCAGCCCCGAACTGGGCCGTGCCGAGTGGTCCTCCAGGTACTGGAGGTAGCCGGGCGCCGAGCCCGCCCGCTCGGCCACCGCCTCCCGGCTGAGGCCCAGCGCCTCGCGGCGGGCGCGGACCCGGCGGCCCAGGTCGCTCCGGCTGAGGGCGAGCCCCTCGTCCGGCGCTCCGGCGTGCGCGCCCGCGCGGGCCGTCTCGCCCCCGCTCGGTGTCTGCTCTGTCACGTGCCTGCTCCCCGGTACGTCTCGCCCTGGCGGCCCCGGGGTACTGAGGCCCCGGCCGCCCTCACCACCTTGGGGCCTCGCCGCCGCGGGCGCCTGCGGAGGACCGCCGCGCGGGCCCGGCGGGCAGGCGCCCGTCCGGGCGGGGATCCGGGCGCGGGCGGGAGGGCCGGACCCTCCGGCCGGGGCGCGGGCGGGCGTCCGCCCGTCACCCGCACGACGGAAGAAATTTCCGGTACGGCACCGGAAATTCCCCCCTCCGCGCCCGGCGGCCGGAGCGGAGGGACCCGCCCCCGAGCCGCCCCGACCGCCGCTGACCTGCGCCAAAGGGAGGCGACCGTTCCGCGGGCCGGATGCCGCGCCCGGCGGAGAAGAATGCGGCGCCACCACGAGGACGTGCTACGCTCGCCGGGTTGCAGTTTTGGTACCCATGAACTTTATGTGCGCCTGACAGGACTATCCCTTCGGGCGCATTATTTTGTTTTGCCGGTGGACACAACGGATCCGGGAGTCTCTTCCGTACCGGGTGGCCGTTTCCGGAGTGGGGCTCAATGCGGCGACGAGGAATCCGTGAAGTGCGGATTTTCGACACTGCCCCATTCAGGAGAATGACATGGCTACTGGAACCGTGAAGTGGTTCAACTCGGAAAAGGGCTTCGGCTTCATCGCGCAGGACGGTGGCGGCGCCGACGTCTTCGCCCACTACTCGAACATCGCCACCTCGGGCTTCCGTGAGCTCCAGGAGGGCCAGAAGGTGACCTTCGACGTCACCCAGGGCCAGAAGGGCCCGCAGGCGGAGAACATCCTCCCCGCCTGATCCAGGCTCGGTGGTTTCCGCGGGATCCGCTCCCGCGTGAACGGGGCCCGCACCTTCGTGGTGCGGGCCCCGTTTCCGTTGTCCGGCGGTTCCGTTGTCCGGCGGTTCCGTTGTCCGGCGGTTCCGTTGTCCGGCGGGCGCTGCCGCCTGCCGTCCGCGCGCCGGCCGGACCGCCGCCCGGCGCGCGCCGGCCTCAGAGCTTGTGCAGACGCGTGTACGGGCTGGCGACCCGCACCTGGGCCGCGCCGAAGTCGACGAGCAGAGCGACCTGGTCCTCGACGTGCAGGACTCTGCCCAGGCCGAACTGGTCGTGGGAGACCCGGTCGCCGAGCGCGAACTCCTTGACGGGGGAGGCGACGGGAGCTTTGAAGGGGCTGGTGGACAGGTGGCGCCGCGGCGCGGAGGGCTTCGTCATCGTGTCCTCCAGTATGCGCCGCCGCGAGCCGGAAGGGTCCGGTCCGCGGGCTGCAGATTGGACACGACGCCCGGGCGGCGGCCCCCGCGCAGCGAGCGGCGGGACCTCCGCGACGCCGTTCCCGACGGCCCGCACCCCGCCGCCCCCGGCCGCCCACAAGGTGCCGTCCCCCCGTGAGCCGTGCTGCCATGGGAGGACTCCCGGTGCGCCGCGGGAGGACTCCGGCGAAGGGAGACGGGCATGGCAGTGGCCCTGTCCCGCCACCTCGCCCCCCTGCGCGCGGTGGTCCTGGACACCGACGGGGTGCTCACCGACTCCGCCTGGCTGCACGCCGCCACCTGGAAGACCGCCTTCGACGCCTGCCTGCGGGCGGCCGGTGACCCGCGCCCCTTCGACGCCGTCGAGGACTACCGCCGCTACGTGGACGGCAGGTCCCGCCTCGACGGGGCCGCCGCCTTCCTCGCCTCCCGTGACCTCGGCCTGCCGCCGGGCGCGTCGGACGAGGCCCCCGGCACCGGCTCGGTCGCCGCGGTCGCCGCCCGCAAGGAGCAACTCCTCCGCGAGCGGCTGCGCGGCCCCGGCGTCCCCGCCTACCCCGGTTCGGTGCGGCTCCTGAAGGCCCTCTACGTCGCCGGGGTGCCCTGCGCCGCGGTCTCCGCCTCCCGGCACGCGCGGGAGTTCCTCGCCGGGGCGCGGCTGCGCGGGCTGCTGCGCGAGACCGTGGACGGCGAGGAGGCCCGGCGGCTCGGCCTGCCCGGCAAGCCCGACCCGGCGCTCTTCCTGGAGGCGGCCCGCCGACTGGGCGCGGCGCCGGGCGAGTGCGCGGTGGTGGAGGACGCCCTCGCCGGGGTGGCCGCGGGGCGGCGCGGCGGCTTCGGCCTGGTCGTCGGGGTGGACCGCACCCTCGGCCCGACCAGCGCCGCCGAACTGCGCGAGCACGGCGCCGACCTGGTGGTGACCGACCTGGCCGCCCTGCTCGACCCCGACCCGGCCCGGCCCGGGAGCGGCTGACGGTGCCCGCCTGGACCTGGACGTACGAGGGCTACGACCCCGCCGAGGAGACGCTGCGGGAGTCGATCTGCACGCTGGGCAACGGCGTCTTCGCCACCCGCGGGGCCGCCTCGGAGACCCCGGCGGGCGAGGTGCACTACCCCGGCACCTACGCGGCGGGCGTCTACAACCGGCTGACCTCCCGTGTCGGTCAGGGGCCCGGGGCCAGGGAGGTGGAGAACGAGGACATGGTCAACCTCCCCGACTGGCTGCCGCTGCGCTACCGGATGCGCCCGGCCGGGGCACCCCCCGGCGACTGGCTCACCCCGGACGGCCCGGAACTGCGCGGCCACCGCCAGACCCTCGACATGCGGCACGGCACCCTGACCCGGGAGACGGTGTACGAGGACGGGGCCGGGCGGCGCCTGACGGTGCGTCACCTCCGCTTTGTGCACATGGGGGATCCCCATCTCGCCGTCCAGCGCACCGAGTTCACCCCCGAGGGCTGGTCCGGGACGCTGGAGGTGCGCAGCGGGATCGACGGCGACGTACGCAACGCGGGCGTGCCCCGCTACCGCGATCTGGCGGGCCACCATCTGCGCGACTGGCGCACCGGCACCGCCGCCGAGGACACCGTCACCCTCACCTGCCGCACCAACGCCTCCGGCATCCACCTCGCCCTGGCCGCCCGCACCCGGGCCGGAACGCACGTACCCGGCACGCCGGTTGAGGGAAACGGGGGCACTGGCGGCGGGCGCAACGGCAACCGGCGGACGCGGGCGGTGGCCTCGCCGGTGCCCGCGGAGGCGGTGCGGACCGTCACCGGCGAGCGGCAGGTGTTCCAGGAGCTCTCGCTGCCGGTACGGGCAGGGGTGACGGTCTTCGTGGACAAGACGGTCGCGCTGTCCACCGCGCGGGAGCAAGCGGCGGAACAGGACCGGGAGGTTGCCCGACTGGCCGCCGGGGCAGCCGACTTCGGGGTGCTGCTCGCCGCGCACCGGCGGGCCTGGGAGGGCCTGTGGCAGCGCACCCCGCTGGAGGTGCGGGGCCGGGCCGGACGCATCCTGCGGCTGCACCGCTTCCACCTCCTCGGGACCCTCTCGCCGCACACCGCCGCCCTGGACGCGGGCGTACCGGCGCGGGGGCTGCACGGCGAGGCCTACCGGGGCCATGTCTTCTGGGACGAGCTGTTCGTGCTGCCCTACCTCAACCTGCACTTCCCCGAGGTCTCCAGGGCGCTGCTCGGCTACCGGTACCGGCGGCTGCCCGCGGCCTGCCGGGCGGCGCGGGAGAAGGGGCTCGACGGGGCGATGTTCCCCTGGCAGAGCGGCAGCGAGGGGCGCGAGGAGACCCAGGAGATGCACCTCAACCCGCGCTCGGGCCGCTGGCTGCCGGACCACTCCCGGCTCCAGCACCATGTGGGCTCCGCCGTCGCGTACAACATCTGGCGGTACTGGCAGTCCACCGGCGACCGGGACTTCCTCGTCACCCAGGGCGCGGAGATGCTCTGGGGGATCGCGCGCTTCTGGTCCTCGCTGGCGCGCTTCGACCCCGGGCTCGGCCGCTACCGGATCCGCGGGGTGGTCGGCCCCGACGAGTACCACGACGGCTACCCGGACGCGCCCCTGCCCGGCCTCGACGACAACGCCTACACCAACGCCACCGCGGCCTGGGTCCTCGCCCGCGCCCGCGAGACCTACGCCCTGCTGCCTGCCCGCGAGCGCCAACTCCTCTGCGAACGCCTCGACTTGACCGAGATGGAGCGGGCCCGGTGGGAGGAGGTCTCGCGGCTGCTCCACCTGCCGCACCACGAGGGCGTGATCAGCCAGTTCAGCGGCTACGAGAGGCTGGCCCCGCTGGACTGGGAGGGGCTGCGCGCCCGGTACGGGGACATCCGGCGCCTGGACCGGATCCTGGAGGCGGAGGGCGACAGCCCCAACCGCTACCAGGCCTCCAAGCAGGCCGATGTGCTGATGCTCGGCTACCTCTTCCCGCCCACCGAACTCGCCGCCCTCTTCACGCAGTTGGGCTACGTACTCGACGAGGCGCGCTGGCACCGCACCGTCGACTACTACCTGGCCCGCACCAGCCACGGCTCCACCCTGAGCGCGGTGGTGCACGCCTGGATCCTCGCCCGCGCCCGCCGCGCCGAGGCCTGGCGCTACTGCGAGGAGGCCCTCGCCGGGGACGTGGCCGACCTCCAGGGCGGCACCACCGGCGAGGGCATCCACCTGGGCGCGATGGGCGGCACCCTCGACCTGGTCCAGCGGGGGCTGCCGGGTCTCGAAGTGCGCGACGGGGCCCTGTGGTTGGCCCCCGCGCCGCTGCCGCAGCTCTCCAAGTTCGCGATCGGCTTCCGGCTCGCGGAGTACGGCGAGGTGAAGCTGCGGCTGCGCAGGAACCGCGTCCAGGTCGCGCTGTCCGCCGCGAGCCCCCGCCCGCTGCGGGTGCGGGTCGGCCGGCGCGAGATGCTCGTGGAGCCGGGGACGGCACCCTGGGTGGAGGTCAACGGGCGCTGAGGGAGGGCGACTTGGGGCCAGCCCTCTGCACCACGCCCCTCAGCGCGCCCCCCGTCGGCTCCGGGCGCTCACTCCTCCCCCGCCTCGCCCTCCAGGTTGCCCTCGGTCTCCAGGTACACCTGGCGCAGCGCTTCGAGCACGGCCGCGTCCGGCTTCTCCCACATGCCGCGCGACTCGGCCTCCAGGAGGCGTTCCGCGATGCCGTGCAGGGCCCAGGGGTTGGCCTCCTGGAGGAAGGCGCGGTTGGCCGGGTCCAGGACGTAGGTCTCGGTGAGCTTGTCGTACATCCAGTCGGCGACCACGCCGGTGGTGGCGTCGTAGCCGAACAAGTAGTCCACGGTGGCGGCGAGTTCGAAGGCACCCTTGTAGCCGTGGCGGCGCATCGCCTCGATCCACTTGGGGTTGACCACCCGGGCGCGGAAGACCCGGGAGGTCTCCTCGACCAGGGTGCGGGTGCGGACCGTCTCGGGGCGGGTGGAGTCGCCGATATAGGCCTCGGGGGCGGTGCCGCGCAGGGCGCGGACGGTGGCCACCATGCCGCCGTGGTACTGGAAGTAGTCGTCCGAGTCGGCGATGTCGTGCTCGCGGGTGTCGGTGTTCTTCGCGGCCACCGCGATCCGCTTGTACGCGGTCTCCATCTCCTCGCGGGCCGGGCGGCCGTCGAGTTCGCGGCCGTAGGCGTAGCCGCCCCAGACCGTGTAGACCTCCGCGAGGTCGGCGTCGGTGCGCCAGTCCCGGGAGTCGATGAGCTGGAGCAGGCCCGCCCCGTACGTACCGGGCCGGGAGCCGAAGATGCGGGTGGTGGCCCGGCGTTCGTCGGCGCCCGCCGCGAGGTCGGCCTGCGCGTGGGCGCGGACGTGGTTGTGCTCCGCGGGCTCGTCGAGGGAGGCGGCGAGGCGTACCGCGTCGTCGAGCAGGCCGATGGTGTGCGGGAAGGCGTCCCGGAAGAAGCCGGAGATGCGCAGCGTGACATCGATCCGCGGGCGGCCCAACTCCTCGTGGGGGATGGCCTCCAGGCCGGTCACCCGGCGGGAGGCGTCGTCCCAGACCGGGCGGATGCCGAGCAGCGCGAGTGCCTCGGCGATGTCGTCGCCCGCGGTGCGCATCGCGCTGGTGCCCCACAGCGAGAGGCCGACCGAGACGGGCCAGTCGCCGTTGTCGGTGCGGTAGCGCTCCAGGAGGGAGTCGGCGAGGGCCTGTCCGGTCTCCCAGGCGAGCCGGGAGGGGACCGCCTTCGGGTCCACGGAGTAGAAGTTGCGGCCGGTCGGCAGGACGTTGACCAGGCCGCGCAGCGGGGACCCGGAGGGCCCGGCGGGCACGAAGCCGCCGCTGAGCGCGTGCACGGCGTGGTCCAGTTCGGCGGTGGTCGCGGCGAGCCGGGGGACGACCTCGCGGGCGGCGAACTCCAGGATGGCGACGGCCTGTTCACCGTGCTCGGCGCCCACCTCGGCGGCCGCGGCCGGGTCCCAGCCCGCCGCCTCCATCGCCTCCACCAGGGCGCGCGCCCGCGCCTCGGCCGCGTCGGCGGTGGTACGGGTCGCCGCCGACTCGTCCAGGCCGAGCGCCTCGCGCAGTCCGGGCAGGGCCGTGGTGCCGCCCCAGATCTGACGGGCCCTCAAAATAGCCAGGACCAGGTCGACATGGGCGCCCCCGGCGGGCGGGTTGCCGAGGACGTGCAGACCGTCGCGGATCTGGGCGTCCTTGACCTCGCAGAGCCAGCCGTCGACGTGCAGCAGGAAGTCGTCGAAGCCGTCGTCGTCGGGGCGGTCGTCGAGGCCGAGGTCGTGGTCGAGCTTCGCGGCCTGGATGAGGGTCCAGATCTGGGCGCGGATGGCGGGCAGCTTCGCCGGGTCCATGGAGCTGATCTGGGCGTACTCGTCGAGGAGTTGCTCAAGGCGGGCGATGTCGCCGTAGGACTCGGCGCGGGCCATCGGCGGGACGAGGTGGTCGATCAGGGTGGCGTGCACCCGGCGCTTGGCCTGGGTGCCCTCGCCGGGGTCGTTGACCAGGAAGGGGTAGACGAGCGGCAGATCGCCGAGGGCGGCGTCGGGGGCGCAGGCCGCCGAGAGCCCGGCGTTCTTGCCGGGCAGCCACTCCAGGTTGCCGTGCTTGCCGAGGTGGACCATGGCGTCCGCGCCGAAGCCGCCGTCGGCGGCCGGGGCGGCGATCCAGCGGTAGGCGGCCAAGTAGTGGTGCGAGGGCGGCAGATCGGGGTCGTGGTAGATCGCGATCGGGTTCTCGCCGAAGCCGCGCGGGGGCTGGATGACGATCAGCAGATTCCCGCGCCTCAGGGCCGCGAGCACGATGTCGCCCTCCGGGTTGGCGCTGCGGTCCACGAACATCTCGCCGGGCGGCGGCCCCCAGTGCTCCTCGACGGCGCTGCGCAGCTCCTCGGGCAGGGTGGCGTACCAGCGCGTGTAGTCGGCGGCCGGGATGCGCACCGGGTTCTTGGCGAGCTGCTCCTCGGTGAGCCAGTCCTGGTCGTGGCCGCCCGCCTCGATGAGCGCGCGGATCAGCTCGTCGCCGTCGCCGGAGACCAGGCCGGGGATGTCCTCCTCGGGCCCGAAGTCGTAGCCCTCGGCGCGCAGTCGGCGCAGCAGGGCGACCGCGCTCGCGGGGGTGTCGAGGCCGACCGCATTGCCGATCCGGGAGTGCTTGGTCGGGTAGGCGGAGAGCACCAGGGCGAGGCGCTTCTCGGCGGCCGGTACGTGCCGCAGGCGGGCGTGGCGCACCGCGATCCCGGCGACCCGGGCGGCGCGCTCGGGGTCGGGGACGTAGGCGGGCAGCCCGTCCTCGTCGATCTCCTTGAAGGAGAAGGGGACGGTGATCAGCCGGCCGTCGAACTCGGGCACCGCGATCTGGGTGGCCGCGTCCAGCGGCGAGACGCCCTCGTCGTTCTCCTCCCAGGCGGCGCGGGAGCCGGTCAGGCACAGGGCCTGGAGGATCGGCACGTCGAGTCCGGCGAGCGCGCCCGCGTCCCAGGCCTCCTCGTCGCCGCCCGCGGAGGCCTCGGCGGGCTTGGTGCCCCCGGCCGCGAGCACGGTGGTCACCAGCGCGTCGGCGGTGCGCAACTCCTCGATCAGCTCCGGCTCGGGCACCCGCAGCGAGGCCACGTACAGGGCCTTCGCGGTGGCGCCCGCCTCCTCGATCGCGCCGCACAGGGCGTCCACGAAGGCGGTGTTGCCGCTCATGTGGTGGGCGCGGTAGTAGAGGACGGCGACCGTGGGGCGGGTGCCCTCGGTGCCGGAAGCCTCCCGCGGGGTGCGCTCCAGCGGGCCCCAACTCGGCGCCGGGGCAGGCGGATCGAAGCCGTGGCCGGTGAGCAGCACGGTGTCGGAGAGGAAGCGGGCGAGCTGGCCGAGGTTGGCCGGGCCGCCGTGCGCGAGGTAGGCGTGCGCCTCGGCGGCGATGCCGACCGGGACCGTGGAAGCCGCCATCAGCTGGGCGTCCGGGGCCTGTTCACCGGTGAGCACCACCACGGGGCGGTCCCCCGCGAGCAGGATGTCCAGGCCCTCCTGCCAGGCGCGGACGCCGCCGAGCAGGCGGACCACGACCAGGCCGGTGCCCGCGAGGAGCGCGGGCAGCTCCTCCAGGGGCAGGCGGGAGGGGTTGGCGAACCGGTAGCGCACCGGGCCCTCGGCGGCGCGGGCGCTCAGCAGGTCGGTGTCGGAGGTCGACAGGAGCAGGATCCCGCCGGGGCCGTCCGGGGCGGGGGCCCCGCCGCCGCTCGCGGAGGGCTCGCGGATCTCGTCGGCGGTCTCGCGGGGCTGGTCCTCGGGCGCGTGCGGCATGCGGCGTCTGGCCTTCCTCGGGGTGTCCACGCCCCGGGCTGGTGTCGGACGGCGGAGTTCCTGACTCGCCCGGGGACCGGGCTCACAGTGGCGGGACCGTGCCGGATTCGCACCGGCTTCCTCGCGTCGGGGCCCGTCTTCCGCTTGCGGTCGCCGGGCCCGTTGCCGTCGACGGACCAGGCGGCCCGCCGCAGGCATAGTAAGTCCCCGGTGGCCGACTTGTCGGTGGGGCCTTCGTCACCGCACCGCCGGGCGCCGGGCGCGGGTTCCGGCCGCCGAGCGGGCCAAAGCCGCCGGTCGGGGCCGTGGGTATGCTCGCCGCCATGCCGCCCCTTTCGACACCTTCCTCACGTACGGGCGAGGCTCCCTCCAGGACGCGGGGCGACGCCTGCCCCGGCGCGCTGCGCCTGCACCGCGCGGACGACGGCTTCCTCGCCCGACTCCGCTTGCCCGGTGGAGTTTTGACGGTGCGTCAGGCACGGGTTCTGGGCGCGGCCGCCGAACGCCTCGGGGACGGGAGCCTGAGCGTCACCTCGCGCGGCAACGCCGAGCTGCGCGGGCTCGACGGCGGCTGCGGCGCCGAACTGGCCGCCCTGCTGCACGAGGCGGGCCTGCTCCCCTCCGAGCGGCACGAGCGGGTACGCAACATCGTCGCCTCCCCCGCCGCCGGACTCGACCGACTCGGCTCGGCCGACGCCCAGTTGTGGGCCCGCGAGCTGGACGCGCTGCTGTGCGCCGAGGACTGGACCGCGGCCCTTTCCGGCCGCTTCCTGTTCGCCCTCGACGACGGCCGCGGCGATGTCCTCACCCTCGGCGCCGATGTGAGCTTGCTCGCAACTCCCGCCGACGAAGCCCTCGTACAGGCAGGAAACTTGTCATTCCGGATCCCGGCCACCGAGGCCCCCCGCGCGGCCCTCGCCGCCGCCCGCGCCTTCCTCACGGCGGCCGGGGCGGCGGGCAACGGCGCCTGGCGGGTACGGGACCTGCCGCCGGGCCAGGACCTGCCGCTCGGGGAGTACCTGCGGGCAGCGGGAATTCCGGCGCGGGCGGTGGAGAGCGCGGAGTCGGCTGCCGGGTCCGGGGCGGTGTACGAGGACGGGTCGGCGTACGAGGACAGGTCGGCGTACCAGGACAGGTCGTACGGGGACGGGCCGTACGGGGACAGGTCCGCGTACGAGAAGAGGTCCGCGTACGGGAACGAGTCGGCCTACGGGATCGAGGCGGCGTACGGGAACGGGCCCGAGGCGGCGGCGTGCGGGGGCGGATCCGCGGCGGCGGCCCACGGAGCCCCCGTGCCCGGAGCCGCGGCCGCCGGTCCCCTGCCCGGGATCCTGGAGGCCGCCGACGGCAGCTGCACGGTGGTCGCCGGGGCGCCCTTCGGTCGGCTGGGCCCGGCGCAGTGGCGCGCGCTGCTGTCCGCGCCCGCGCGCGAGGTGCGGCTCACGCCCTGGCGCTCCGTACTGGTGCCGGGACTCACCCGCCGCGAGGCCGGGGAACGGCTCGCCGCGCTGGCCGCCGCCGGGCTGACGACCGCTCCCGACTCGCCCTGGCTGCACGTCGGCGCCTGCACCGGCCGCCCCGGCTGCGGGAAATCCCGGGCGGACGTCCGCGCGGAGGCGCTGCCCGCGCCCGGCCGGGGACTGCCGGTGTACTGGTCCGGGTGCGAGCGGCGCTGCGGCCACCCGGCGGGCGACTTCGTCGACGTCCTCGCCCGCGCGGAGGGGGCGTACGAGGTGAGCGTGCGCCGGAGCGGCCTTCCCGACCTGCGCTGCACGGTGCCGGACACCGGAGACGGGCTCCGCGGGGCGATCACCTCGGCCCGCACCGTGCGCCGGAGCGCGCCCCCGCCCCGTACCCCCGCGGCGGCACCCCCACCACCCATACCCCCGGGCCCTCGCGCCGAGGACCGGGGCTTCGAGATGAGCGAGAGCACCGTGTTCGAGTACGAGAAGGACGGCGCCGAGATATACCGCCGCTCCTTTGCCACCATCAGGGCCGAGGCGGATCTCGCGGGGCTGCCCGAGGACGTCGGCCGGGTCGCGGTGCGGATGATCCACGCCTGCGGGATGACCGATCTGGTCGGCGATCTCGCCTACTCGCCGCGGGTGGTGGCCCGCGCCCGCCAGGCGCTGCGCGCCGGGGCGCCGATCCTGTGCGACGCGCAGATGGTCGCCTCCGGGGTGACCCGCAAGCGGCTGCCCGCGGACAACGAGGTGCTCTGCACCCTCTCCGCCCCCGAAGTGCCGTCGCTCGCCGCCGAGTCGGGCACCACCCGCAGCGCCGCCGCCCTCGAACTGTGGCGGGAGCGCCTGGACGGCGCGGTGGTCGCGGTCGGCAACGCGCCGACCGCGCTCTTCCGGCTCCTGGAGATGATCGCCGAGGGGGCGCCCCGACCGGCGGCCGTCATCGGCGTACCGGTCGGCTTCATCGGCGCCGCGGAGTCCAAGGACGCCCTGGCCGCCTCCCCGCTCGGTCTGGAGTACCTGGTGGTCCGCGGCCGGCGCGGCGGCAGCGCGATGGCCGCCGCCGCCCTCAACGCGATCGCGAGCGAGCAGGAATGAGCGAGGGGCGAGCAGGCGTGAGCGGTGGCGAAGTGGACGGGTCCGCGGAGACCGGGGACGCCGAACAGAGAGGCGCGGCAGGGGAGTTGAGGGAGCCCGGGGCCCGTACCGGCAAGCTGTACGGCGTGGGCCTCGGCCCCGGCGATCCCTCGCTGCTGACCGTGCGCGCGGTGGAGGTCATCGCGGAGGCGGACGTGGTGGCGTACCACTCGGCGCGGCACGGGCGCTCGATCGCCCGCCGGATCGCGGACCGGCATCTGCGGCCCGAGCACATCGAGGAGCGGCTGATGTACCCGCTCACCGTGGAGACCACCGACCACCCCGGCGGCTACCGCGGCGCCCTCGACGACTTCTACGAGGAGGCCTCCGCCCGGCTCGCCGCCCACCTGGACGCGGGCCGCACGGTCGCCGTGCTCGCCGAGGGCGACCCCCTCTTCTACGGCTCCTACCAGCACATGCACAAGCGCCTCGCGCACCGCTACCCGACCGAGGTGATCCCCGGCGTCACCTCGCTCAGCGCGGCGGCGGCCCGGCTCGGCACACCGCTCACCGAGGGCGAGGAGACGCTGACCGTCATCCCCGGCACCCTGCCGGAGGAGGAGCTGACGGCCCGGCTCGCGGCGGCCGACTCCGCGGTGGTGATGAAGCTGGGGCGCACCTTCCCGGCCGTGCGCCGGGCGCTGGAGCGCACGGGCCGTCTGGAGGAGGCGCGCTATGTGGAGCGCGCCACCATGGACGGCGAACGCACCGGCGCCTTCACGGACATCGACCCCGACTCGGTGCCCTACTTCTCGGTGGCCGTGCTGCCCAGCAGGGTGGCCCCGCTGCCGGAGCAGCGGTCCTCGCCGGTGCCGCGCGCGCGGGGCGAGGTGGTGGTCGTCGGCACCGGCCCCGCGGGCGCGCGCTGGCTCACCCCGGAGACCCGGGGCGCCCTCTCCGCCGCCGACGACCTGGTCGGCTACACCACCTACCTGGACCGGGTGCCGCAGCGCCCGGGCCAGCGGCGGCACGGCTCGGACAACAAGGTGGAGTCCGAGCGCGCCGAGTTCGCCCTCGACCTGGCCCGGCGCGGGCACCGGGTCGCGGTGGTCTCCGGCGGCGACCCGGGCGTCTTCGCGATGGCCACCGCCGTCCTGGAGGCCGCCGCCCAGGAGGCCTACGCGGACGTACCGGTGCGGGTGCTGCCCGGGGTGACGGCCGCCAACGCCGCGGCCGCCCGGGTCGGCGCGCCCCTCGGCCACGACTACGCCACCCTCTCCCTCTCCGACCGCCTCAAGCCCTGGGAGGTGATCGCGGCCCGGCTGGCCGCGGCGGCCTCCGCGGACCTGGTGCTCGCGCTCTACAACCCCGGTTCCCGCAGCCGGACTTGGCAGGTCGGCAAGGCCAAGGAACTGCTCCTGGAGCACCGGGCCCCGGACACCCCGGTGGTGGTCGCCCGCGACATCGGCGGCCCCGAGGAGTCGGTACGCGTCCTGCGCCTCGCCGACCTCGAACCCACCGAGGTCGACATGCGCACCCTGCTCCTCGTGGGCTCCTCCCGAACCCGGGTCGCGGACCGGGGCGGGGCGGCGGCGCCCGGGGCAGGCGGCCCGATCGAGCGGGCGGTGTGGACGCCGCGGTGGTATCCGGAGGGGTAGGGCACCCTCCTCCGGGCGGCTTCCCGGGGGCCTCCCCCGGGTGACGTCCTCGGGTGGGCTCGCCTCTCGTACGGCCCGGCCTCGCGTAGGCCGCGCGAACAACTCGTACAGTTCCGCGGCGAGTTGACGGGGGCGGGGGCCACGGCGGAAGCAACTCACCTGATTGCACGGCGAGTTGGTAGCTGAAGCGGACTCAGGGTGCCAGCAGTCCGTCCAGTTCGGCGGCGAAGAGCTGGGCGGGGTCCAGGCCCATCCCGCCGAAGTGGCCCGCGAGTTCGAGGGAGAGCACGCCGTGCAGCCGGGTCCAGAAGGACAGGGCGCGGCGCAGCGCGGCGGGCGGGGCGGGGTGGCCCTCCGCCCACTGCCGGTGGTCCGCGAGGTGGGTCTCGAAGGGGGTCGCGGGGCGGTCCGCGGGCGGCGCGGGGCAGGCGTCGAGCAGCGTCGTCATGATCTCGTCGGCGATCGCGGTGATGTCCTCGGGCGCGTGGTAGCCGGGGACGGGCGTGCCGTACACGAGGAAGTACCGCTGCGGGTCGGCCAGCGCCCACCCGCGCAGGGCGTGCGCGATCCGGGCGAGGGGGGCGTCCCCCGTCCCCTCTCCGCTCGCGTACGCGGTGCGGACGGTGTCGGCGAGGCTCCGGTAGGCGTCCCGGATGAGCGCGGTGATCAGGTCGTCGCGGCTGGCGAAGTACCGGTAGAGGGCGGGCCCGCTCATGCCCATCTGCTTGGCGATCGCGTTCAGCGAGAGCGCTGACGCCCCCGCCTCGGCCATCTGCTCCCAGGCCCGCTCCTTGACCTCGGCCCGCACCTGGCTGCGGTACCGCTCGCGAGGACTCTCCGTACGCGGTGCGCCCGGCCCGGCCATGCTCCGCCCCTCTCCCTGCTCGCCGCCGGAAGGATGCCCGGCGAGGTGCGAGTTAGAGGCTATCACTCACGTTATTGACTCCCAGCGATCGTGAGTTATACCTTCTCACTAAAGCGATGAGCGATAACCGACCGCCCGTCCGCAGCAGCGACCCCGTCCGCGACGGGGCGAGGGAGACCGCCATGACCGCAGAAGGACCCGACGCTCAGGCAACCGGACCCGCCCCGCACCCCGGAGGACTCGTCGAGGTCGTCCTGCCGGGCAAGGTCGAGCCGGAGGGACTGGAGATCCGGTACGGGGCCGTGCCCGAGCCGGGCCCTGGTCAGGTGCTCGTCCGGATGGAGGCGACCGGGGTCTCCTTCGCCGAGCAGCAGATGCGCCGCGGCCGCTACTTCGACCAGCCGCCGTTCCCCTTCGTCCCCGGCTACGACCTGGTCGGCCGGGTGCAGTCCACCGGCGCGGGCGTCGACCCGGCGCTGACCGGCACCCGGGTGGCCGCCCTGGTCAAGACCGGCGGCTGGGCCAGCCATCTGCCGATCGACGCCGCCGACGTGGTGGCGGTGCCCGAGGGGATCGGCGCCCCGGAGGCGGAGACCCTGGTGGTGAACGGCATCACCGCCTGGCAGATGCTGCACCGCAGGGCCCGGGTCCGCGCCGGGGGGACCGTCCTGGTGCACGGCGCCAACGGCGGTGTCGGCTCGGTCCTGGTCCAACTCGCCCTGGCCGCGGGCGCGGAGGTGATCGGCACCGCCTCCGCACGCCACCACGAGGCCCTGCGCGCCCAGGGCGTGGCCCCTCTCGACTACCGCGCCGGAGACCTCGCCGCCCGGGTCCGCGCGCTCGCCCCCGAGGGAGTGGACGCCGTCTTCGACCACCTCGGCGAGCGGAGCGCGGTCGACTCCTGGGGCCTGCTCGCCCCCGGCGGCACCCTGGTCTGCTACGGCAGCGCCGCCACCCGCGACGCGGAAGGCTCCCAGCAGTGGCCGATCCTCAGACTGCTCGGCCGGGTATGGCTCTGGAACGCCCTGCCGAACCGCCGCCGCGCCTGCTTCTACAACGTCTGGGCCGGCCGGGCGCTCGCCAAAAGCCGCTTCCGGGCCCGCCTCCGCGCCGACCTCGGCCAGGTCTTCGGGGCCCTCCAGCGCGGCGAGATCAGCCCCCGGATCGCCGCCCGGCTCCCCCTCGCCCGCACCGCCGAGGCCCTGCGCCTCGCGGAGTCGGGGACGGTGGCGGGGAAGGTCGTCCTCGTCCCGTAGCCGACGTGGCGTAACTCGTCGGCACAGAACCGGTGTTGAATACGGTCGCAGTTCCAGCCGCGGACAACCCGCTTGCGCGGCAGTCGTCCTGAGTGGTCGTCAACCTCACCCGCTCGGGCGGCTGTTGGAGAGCAGCGCCGCTACCGCGCCCCCGGGATCTCACCCGTCGTGACGATGGTGTGCGCGACATCCCGGAGCTTGATGTTCTGCTGCTGGGAGCTCTCCTTGAGGACGTCCCAGGCCTGGTCGCCGGTGACCTTGTAGCGCTCCATGATGATGCCGAGGGCCTCCCCGATCTCGCTGCGGGTCGCCATCGCGGTGTGCAGCTGGGCGGTGCTGCGCGCGCTGGAGAGGGCGACGGCCGCGTGGGAGGCGAGGATCCACCCGGCGTTCTCGGAGGAGTCGGTGAAGGCCCGCGGCCGGGAGGAGTACATGTCCAGCGCGCCGAGCGTCCCCTCCTCGGTCCACAGCAGGAAGCCCATCATGCTGCCGACCCCCAGCTCCCGCGCCCGGGGGGCGTAGCGCGCCCAGCGGGACTGGCTCTCGCTCATGTCCGCGATGCGGTACGCCTCGTGGAGCCTGCGCGCGGCGTCGAAGCAGGGCCCCTCGCCCGCGTCCTGCTGGGCGCGGTCGGAGGCGATCACCAGATCGCTGCTGGCCGCCAGGGTGCGGACCTCGGAGCCCCGGTCCAGCTCCAGGACGCCCGCCTCCTCGCAGCCCTCCACGAGGTCCACGGCGTGCCGGACGATCTCGTCGAGAGTGCTCTGTACGGAGGGCTGTGCCAGCAGGGTCCGGGACATGCGTGCCACCGCGACCGCCAGCTCTTCCCCACTGCGCTGCTCTCCCATGGCCTTCTTCTCCCGGTTCGCCGCCGACCACAGCCCCTCGGGCACCAGCCTTTCACGCCGCCTTCACCGCATCCACGCGGTGGGCCGGCCGTCTTCGGCCCGGGTCCCGGTCGCGGCCGGATCGCACCGGAGGGGGGTAGGGGTGCCGGGCGCGGGCGGCGGTGAAGTCACCGGTGGCCGGGGCGAGTTCCGGGCTTCCCCGGCCGCGACCGCGCTACCGCTCGTCGGGCGGGTCCTCGCGGCGGTGCGGATCCTCGCCGTGCGCGTGCTCGCCGTCCGCGTGCTCGTCGTCCGCGTGCGCACCGGACGGTTGCTCGCCGCCCGCCCGCTCGCCCTCCGGCTCCTCCCCGTCCGGATGCTGCCCCGGCCCCTCCTGGTGTTCGGCGAGCTTGCTGGGCGAGAGGTCCGTCGCGCTCTCGCCCGGTTCCAGGAGGGTGTCGGCGGGTCCGATGATCAGGGGATCGGCCTCGCCGACCGCCTCCGTGTCCTTCGCCTCGTAGTCGAGGCGGAGCAGCAGATGCCGCATCGCCTCCAGGCGGCCGCGGCGCTTGTCGTTGCTCTTGACCACGGTCCAGGGCGCGTACGGCATGTCCGTGGCCCGGAACATCCGCACCTTGGCGTCGGTATAGGAATCCCACAGATCGAGCGAGGCGATATCCGTGGGCGAGAGTTTCCACTGGCGCACCGGGTCCACCCGGCGGATCGCGAAACGGGATTTCTGCTCATTGCGCGAGACGGAGAACCAGAATTTGACGAGGACGATTCCGTCGTCCGTGAGCATCTTCTCGAAGAGCGGCGCCTGCTCCAGGAACCGCTGGTGCTGCTCGGGCGTGCAGAAGCCCATCACCGGCTCGACCCCGGCCCTGTTGTACCAGGACCGGTCGAAGAAGACGATCTCCCCGGCGGACGGAAGCTGCTCCACATAGCGCTGGAAGTACCACTGGCCCGACTCCCGCTCGGTCGGCTTGTCGAGGGCGACGGTGCGGGTGGTACGGGGATTCAGCCGCTCGGTGAAGCGCTTGATCGTGCCGCCCTTTCCGGCGGCGTCGCGCCCTTCGCAGAGGACCACGACCCGCTGCTTCCGCGTCTTCACCGAGCGCTGCAGCTTGAGCAGTTCGATCTGCAGAATGCGTTTGCGGCGCTCGTACTCCTTGCGGCGGAGTTTCTCGGTGTACGGATAGTTCTCCCGCCAGGTGCGCAGCGCCCGGCCCTGCTCGTCGAGCAGCACCGGACGCTCCGGGCGGGCGTCGTCCACCTGGAGCCCGTCGAGCAGGTCCTCGTCGTCCATTCCCGTCCCTCTCGCCTCCCTCCGCTCCCTTCGCGGACCTCGCCCGCCCTACCGCTCCTTTGCCGGCGCGCGGCCGGCGGCCCTCAGATCGCGGGCCCCGAGCCCGGGCCGGGCCCCGGGAAGCCGGGCAGGTACGGGCCGTAGTGGACGCCGAGCTGCTCGTGGTACTCGGGGTCGCCGAGGTGCTTGTCCCGCGTGAACTCGGGGGCGGCCTTGATCTGCTCCCGGGTGAGGCCCACCTCGATGCGGAAGGCCTCCAGGTCGACCAGCTTGACGGCTCCGGCGGGGATGAGCACCTCCTTGCCGAAGATCCACACCCCGGTGTCGACGACGATCCACTGGGCGCCGGCCTCGTCGGAGTGCTTGTCGACCTTGCCGATTGGCCCGTCCTCGGCCTCGACCTCGTACCCCGTCAGATCGGCGTCGGCCACGTGACCCGAGCCGGATCCATAGCCCCAGACGGTGTTGCTCATGAGCTGACCTCCACGGCGTGACGGCCCGGAGAAGGGTGCGGACCGCACCGCGCATCCTCCCGGCCGCTGTTCCGTTTGTCCGCCCCGTCCCGCCGCAAACCCGCCCCGTCCACCCGGAAGGCTCCCCCGTTCGCGCGCGTCCGGCCGCTACCGCCGCTCCCGCACCCACTCCACCGCCTCCGCCACCCCCGGCACCACCGGTACGCCCTCGGGCACCGGCGGGCGGCGCACCAGGACGACCGGGACACCGGCCTCGCGGGCGGCGGTGAGCTTCGGGGCGGTGGCGGTGCCGCCGCTGTCCTTGGTGACCAGGGCGTCGATGCGGTGGCGGCGCAGCAGCGCGCGCTCCCCGTCGAGGCTGAAGGGGCCCCGGTCCAGGAGCACCTCCGCCCGCGGGGGGAGCGGCGGCTCGGGGGCGTCCACCGAGCGGAGGAGGAACCAGGTGGAGGCGAGCGGGGCGAAGGCGGCCAGGCCCATCCGCCCGGTGGTGAGGAAGACGCGGCTGCCGAGGCCCCCGCCGAGCAGCTCCGCGGCGGCCGCCAGCGAGGGGACCGGCCGCCAGTCGTCGCCCGGACCCGCGACCCAGCCGGGGCGGCGCAGGGCGAGCAGGGGAACATGGGCGGTGGCGGCGGCCGTCGCCGCGTGGAAACTCATGGTCCGGGCGAAAGGGTGGGTGGCGTCGATGAGCAGGTCCACCCGGTGTGCGCGCAGCCATCCGGCGAGCCCCGCCGCGCCCCCGAAGCCGCCGACGCGCACCTCGCCCGGGGGCAGCCGGGGGCTGGCCACCCGCCCCGCGAGCGAGCTGGTGACGCGCTGCCCCGGCTCGCCGTGCAGCCGTTCGGCGAGGCGGCGGGCCTCGGTCGTACCGCCGAGGATCAGTACATGCACGGGGTCCGGGTCCTCTCATGAGCGGTGACGGCGGCGGGCGCGGCGCCCAACTCAAGCACACCGGTCTGCGGCCCGGCTGGACGACCGGTGCCTGCGCGACCGCGGCGGCGACCGCCGCGTACACCGCGCTGCTGACCGGCGACTTCCCGGACCCGGTGACCATCACGCTGCCGAAGGGCCAGACCCCCGCCTTCGCCCTGGCGGTGGAGGACCGGGGCGCGGGCTGGGCCGCGGCGGGCGTGGTCAAGGACGCCGGGGACGACCCGGACGTCACCCACGGGGCGCTGGTACGGGCGGCGGTGCGCCCGGGGCCCGCGGGTTCGGGCGTGCGCTTCGCGGCGGGCCCCGGCGTCGGCACGGTCACCCGCCCCGGGCTGCCGCTCGCGGTCGGCGAACCGGCGGTGAACCCGGTGCCGCGCCGGATGATCACCGAGCACCTGGCCGCGGTCGCCGCGCGGTACCGGGGGTCCGGCGATGTGCGGGTGGAGGTCTCCGTCGACCACGGGGAGGAGCTGGCCCGCTCCACCTGGAACCCCCGCCTGGGCATCCTCGGCGGCCTCTCCATCCTGGGGACCACCGGCATCGTGGTGCCCTACTCCTGCTCGGCGTGGATCGACTCCATCCGCCGCGGGGTGGACGTGGCGCGGGCCGCCGGGCGCACCCATGTGGCCGGGTGCACCGGCTCCACCTCGGAGCGGACCGCGGCCGCCGCCTACGCGCTGCCCGAGGACGCCCTGCTCGACATGGGCGACTTCGCGGGCGCGGTCCTGAAGTACCTGCGCCGCCACCCGGTCGACCGCCTGACGCTCTGCGGCGGCTTCGCCAAGCTCTCCAAACTCGCCGCCGGGCACCTGGACCTGCACTCCGCCCGCTCCCAGGTCGACAAGGGCTTCCTCGCCGGACTCGCCCGCCGCGGCGGCGCCGACGCGTCCCTGGCCGCCGAGGTCGCCGGCGCCAACACCGGCCTCGGCGCACTCCAGTTGTGCGCCGCCGCCGGGGTCCCGCTCGGCGACCTGGTCGCGGTCGCGGCCCGGGACGAGGCGCTGTCCGTACTGCGCGGCGCCCCGATCGCGGTCGACGTGCTCTGCATCGACCGGGCGGGCACGGTGGTGGGCCGCAGCGGGGTGCGCTGAACGGCTGGTTGTCGCGAGCCCCTCACCCTGCCTACGGCTGCCCGAACCCCCGTGCCGCCAGCAGCTCCTGCGTGTACCGGTGCAGCCGCCGCGCCTCCTCGGCGGTGCGCTCGGGCCCGTACGGCGCGTAGGGGTCGAGCGGTTCACCCCGTACGAAGGCGGACAGCGGGGCGGCGGGCGGGTGGTCGAGGACCCGGTGGAGCGGGGGCACCGCCTCCTCCACGGGTGGAGCGGACCGGCGCATGGCCTCCACCTGGGCTCCTGCCTCGGGGGTGTACTGCCCCGAGAAGCCGGTGCGCACCACCCCCGGGTGGAAGAGGACGTACCGCACCGGGCTGCCGGGGCGGGCCGCGTGGAAGCCGGCGCCGAGCAGGTCGTTGAGCCGCCCGCCCTGGGCGAGGGCGGTCAAGCCGTCGTAGTTCCGGGCGAGTTGGAGGTCGTCCCAGTGGACCGGCGCCCCGCCGCCGGGCCCCGCGACATTGAGCAGGACCGGTTCCGGGGCGGCTTCGAGCAGCTCCGCGAGCCCGTGGCCGAGCAGGAAGCGGCTCAGGCAGAAGTGCGCGAAGGTGTACTCCAGGCCCTCGGCCGTGACCAGCCGGTCGCTGCGGAAGTGCCGGGCGCAGAGCACCAGGGCGTCGATCCGCGCGAAGGACTCCCGCAGCCTCGCCACCAGCGCCCGGTTCTCCGCCACCAGGCCCAGATCGGCGCGGAGGAAGTGCGCCCGCCCGGCCGCGCCCCGCCGCCGCGCCGCCGCCAGCCAGTCCGCCCCCTTCTCCGCACCGCGCCCGACGGCCACCACCTCCTGCCCGCGCTCCAGATACGTATCGGCGAGCGCCCGGCCGATGCCGTCCGTACCGCCGGTGATGACATACGTCCTCATCGTCCGCCGCTCCTCCTGCTGTCTCCGCGACTGCCTCTGCGACTGCTTCTGCGACTGCCTCTGTGGCTTCCTGCGCGGGGTGGCGTGGTCCGCGGGCTCACAGGAAGCGGGCCGCGATGCGCTCGGGGGCGAGGTAGACGGTGACCAGCTCCGGGAGGACGGCGTACGACTCCGGGTGGTGCTCGGCGTAGACCTTGCCGCTGTACTTCAGGGCGAGCTCGTCCATCCGTTCGCGGCTGCCCGCGCTCTCGAAGCGGGCGGTGCCGCTGAGCACGGCGTAACCGTAGGGATCCTCGGGCGGGTTGACCGCCACGCTGAGCCGGGGGTCGCGCCGCAGATTGCGGATCTTGACCTTGTCGACGCCGGTCACGAAGAAGAGGCTCCCGCCGCGCCGCCCCACCCAGACCACCGACTGGTGCGGGCTGCCGTCGGGGCGCAGGGTCGCCACCGTGACGAAGACCCGGGAATCGAGGACCTCCTTCAGCTTCTCGGACATCCGGACCGGACTCACCGACACCACCGCGCACACCCCCGGATCAGCGTTCGACGACCTCGACCCCTCGCAGGCGACGGCGAGGAGGGCGCCATACTTCAACTGCCACAAGCATGTGACACTTACCGCCAGATTGGCAAGGTGTGTGGGGCATTTCCTCTTGCAGCTGGCTCACTGCTGCCGCCCCTGCCTAAGCTCCGCTCACGATGAGAGCTGACGCGGCACGCAATCTGGACGCGGTCCTCGGGACCGGCGCCCGCCTCCTCGCGCGCGACCCCGGGACGAGCATCGCGGCGATCGCGCGGGCGGCCGGCGTCGACCGGCGCACCGTCTACCGCCGTTTCCCGACCCGCGAGGCGCTGATGGCCGCCGTGCACACGGCCAAGCTCGACGCCTGCGAGGAGGTCGTCGCCCGCGCCCGCCTCGACGAGGCACCCGTGGCCGTGGCCCTGCACCGCTACGCGGAGGGCATCATCACCGCCACCAGGAAGTGGCCGGTGGACCTGCGCCAGGTCCAGGACGCGGAGGCGCGGGCCCGCCTCGACCGGCTCCTCGGCCACCTCGACGCCTTCTTCGAGCGGGCGGTACGCGAAGGCGCGGTACGCCCCGGCCTCCCCGGCGGCTGGGCACGCACCCTCCTCGTCCACCTCACCACCCTCGCCTCCCTGGAGATGCCGGAACTGACCCCGGAGCGGGGCGCCGACATGGTGACGCGGACCCTGTTCACCGGGATCGGCGGAAGCGGTGGCACCGGCGGAAGCGGCGGACCCGACGGGACCGGCGGACTCGACAGGACCCGCGGGCTCAGTGGACTCGACGGGCTGAGCGGGCTCGGCGGCATCGGGGGCATCGGCGGACTCGGCGGACTCGGCGGACTCGGCGGCATCGACCCGGGTGGAGCCCCGGGGACCCCCTGAACCCGCCCCGCCCGGAAACCCGTTGACCGCGCCCGCCCTCCGGCGGTCGGATGGCGCCCCATGAGCACCCCCAGGAAGACCCCCGCGACCTCCCCCGCGGACACCCCCGCCAACTCCCCTGCGCACGCCGGGAATTCGCTGAGCCACAGCACCCCTCCCCTCGACGAGGCCCTCGTCCGGCGGCTGATCGCCGGGCGGTTCCCGCGGTGGGCGGGGCTCCCGGTGGCGCGGGTGCCGTCCGGCGGCACGGTCAACGCGATGTTCCGGCTCGGCCCCGACCTGGTCGTACGGCTGCCGCTGCGGGCGGACGGCGCCGAGGACGTGACCCGGGAGCAGGAGTGGCTGCCGCGCCTCGCGCCCCTGCTGCCCGTGGCCGTACCCGAGGTGCTGGGCGCCGGGGAGCCCGCCGCGGGCTACCCCTGGCCGTGGTCGGTGCACCGGTGGCTGCCGGGGCGGCATCCCGAGGCGGGGGCGCCGGGCGGAGCCGTACAACTGGCCCGGGAGCTGGGCGAGTTCGTGGCGGCGATGCGGCGGGTGGAGCTGCCGGGGGCACCGGCGGCGTATCGCGGCGGGCCGCTGGCCTCGCTCGACGGCGCCACCCGGGCCGCGATCGAGGCGCTGCGAGCGCTGCCCGAGGAAGGTGTGGACTGCGCGGCCGTGACCGCCGTCTGGCAGGAGGCGCTGCGCGCGCCCGGACCGGCGGGGGAGCCGGTCTGGCTGCACGCCGACCTGATGCCGGGCAATCTCCTGGTGGCGGACGGGCGGCTGACCGCGGTGATCGACTTCGGCTGCACGGGGCGGGGCGACCCGGCCTGCGACCTGTTCCCGGCGTGGAACCTGCTGCCCGCCGGGGCGCGCGAGGTCTTCCGCGAGACCCTCGGCGCCGACGAGGCGACCTGGGTCCGCGGCCGGGCCCGCACCCTCTCCCAGGCCCTGATCGCGCTGCCCCACCACCGCACCGGGAACCCGGCGATGGCGGAGAACGCCCGCCACGTGATCCGGGCGGTGCTGGCGGAGTGCGGGTCCGGGGAAGCCTGACCCGACCCGCAAGGCCCCGCCTCAGCCCGGCGCACCGCGGCCGTTCCCCCGCCCGGCCGCACCTTCCTCGCCCGACCGGCGGAAATACCGGCGCATCCGGCCAGCCTGCCGCGCGGCCCGGCCGCATTGGTGTGACGATCCGTCGATGTCCTTCGCCGGGCCGGGGGTTACCGGCCCGGTGTGCCGGCCCCGGAAAGCGGTCCCATGTTTGTCCTGCTCGTCGCCAGCGCCTTCAACAGTCTCTGCCAGCGGATGTACGCGGAACTCACCGACCACGGCCACCGGGTGGACGTCGTCCTCGCCTCGCACGGCGAGGAGGCGGTGCGCGCGGCCGTCCGGGAGACGGCGCCCCAGCTGATCGTCGCCCCGATGCTGCGCACCCCCCTGCCCGAGGACATCTGGTCCGCCTGCCCCTGCCTGATCGTCCACCCGGGGCCGCTCGGCGACCGCGGCCCCTCGGCGCTCGACTGGGCGCTGCACACCGGGGCCCGGCGGTGGGGCGTCACCGTCCTCCAGGCCGGGGCCGAGCTGGACGCCGGGGACGTCTGGGCCGAGGTGCCCTTCGACGTGCCGCCGGTCTCCAAGAGCGACCTGTACCGGGGCGAGGCCTCCGACGCCGCGGTACGCGCCGTGCTGCTCGCCGTGGAGCGCTTCGCCGGCGGCAGCCACCGGCCGCAGCCGCAGAGCGGGGCGGGCGCGGACTCCGTGCAGGTCGTCTGGCGCGACTGGTTCCGGCAGGCCCAGCGCCGTATCGACTGGTCCGCCGACCCGACCGGGACCGTCGTACGCAAGCTGCGCGCGGCCGACTCCCAGCCCGGGGTCCTCGACGCGCTGCACGGCGAGGAGTTCTACCTGCACGGCGGGTGGCCCGAGGACCGGCTGCGCGGCGAACCCGGCGAACTCCTCGCCACCCGCGCCGGGGCGGTGTGCCGGGCCACGGTCGACGGGGCGGTGTGGATCCCCGAACTGCGGGCCCGGCGGATGCCCGGCGGCCCGCGGACCTTCAAGCTCCCGGCCGCCCTCGCCCTCGGTGAGGCGGCGGACGCGCTGCCGCCGATGCCCGCCGCCCTGGAACTGCCGGCCCACCGCCGCACCTGGTCGGACATCCGCTACCGGCAGGACGGCACCATCGGCTACCTCTGGTTCGGCTTCCCCGGCGGCGCGATGAGCACCGCGCACTGCCGCCGCCTGCTCGCCGCCTACCGGTTCGCCCTCACCCGGCCCACCGACGTCCTGGTCCTCGGCGCGCCCCGCGACTTCTTCTCCAACGGCATCCACCTGGGCGTCATCGAGCACGCCGCCGACCCCGGCCAGGAGTCCTGGGCCAACATCAACGCCATGGACGACCTGGTCGAGGCGATCCTGCGGACCACCGACCGGATGGTCGTCGCCGCCCTCGGCGGGAACGCCGCCGCCGGTGGCGCCCTGCTCGCCCTCGCCGCCGACGAGGTCTGGTGCCGCGGCGGCGCCGTCCTCAACCCGCACTACCGCCGGATGGGCCTGTACGGCTCCGAGTTCTGGACGTACACGCTGCCGCGCCGGGTCGGCCCCGCCATGGCGGCCGAGCTGATGGAGCGGGCGGAACCGGTCACCGCGGTGAGCGCCCTGCGCCTGGGCCTCGCCGACCGGCTCTTCCCCGTCGCCCCCGAGGACTTCCCCTACGAGGTCGAGCAGTTGGCCGCCGCCCTGGCCGGCTCCCTCGACCTGCACCGCAGGATCAGCGACAAGGCCGCGGCCCGGCAGCGCGACGAGACCGCCCGCCCCCTCGCGGACTACCGCCGCGAGGAACTGGAGCACATGCGCCGCACCTTCTTCGACCCGGAGGCCCCGTACCACGCCCTGCGCACGGCCTTCGTCCACAAGACACCGGGGACGGGGAGCCCGCGCCCGCTGGCCGGCTCGGGCTCGGGACCGATGGCGCTTCCGGGGGCACTGCGGGTGGCGGCGCCGGTGGGGTGAGGGGGGGGGGTGGGGGGCGGGGCGGAGTGAGCGAGGGGATCGTTCAACAATCCCCGGATCCCCGGATCCCCGGATCCCCGGATCCCCGGATCCCCGGATCCCCGGATCCCCGGATCCCCGGATCCCCGGATCCCCGGATCCCCGGGTGCCCGGGTGCCCGGATCCCCGGGTGCCGCGGCTCAGCAGTCGTGCCGCGCCCGGTCCGGTGAGTACAGGTAGCTGTCCCCGAACTGTTCGGCGCCCAGGGTGCGGCCGACCATGATCACGGCGGTACGGACCACGCCCGCCTCCTTCACCTGGGCGGCGATGTCGGCCAGCGTGCCGCGCAGCACCAGTTCCTCGGGGCGGCTGGCCATCGCGACGACGGCGGCCGGGCAGTCGGCCCCGTAGTGCGGCTCCAGTTCGGCGGCCACCCGGTCCACGTAACGCGCCGCCAGATGCAGGACCAGCAGGGCACCGCTGCGGCCGAGGGTGGCCAGGTCCTCGCCCTCCGGCATCGCCGTGGCCTGCTGGGCGACCCGGGTGAGGATGACCGTCTGGCCCACCGTCGGCACCGTCAGCTCCCGCCCGAGCGCGGCGGCCGCGGCGGCGAAGGCGGGCACCCCCGGCACCACCTCGTACGGGATGTCCGCCGCGTCCAGTCGCCGCATCTGCTCGGCCATCGCGCTGAAGACGGAGGGATCGCCCGAGTGCAGCCGCGCCACGTCGTGGCCCTCGGCGTGCGCGCGGACCAGTTCGGCGGTGATCTCGTCCAGATCGAGCCGCGCGGTGTCCACCAGGCGGGCGCCCGGCGGGCACTCGGCGAGGAGTTCGCGCGGGACGAGGCTGCCGGCGTACAGGCAGACCCGGCAGGCGGCGAGGGTGCGGGCGCCGCGCAGGGTGATCAGGTCGGCGGCGCCGGGCCCCGCGCCGATGAAGTACACGGTCATGCGCCTGCTCCCGGAGGGGTCGAGGTCGAGGGCGAGTCAGGGGTGGAGCGGGTGGCGGAGGGGTCCGGGGTGCTGCTTCCGGGCGGCTCCTCACTGGGCGGGGGCGGGTTCTCCACCTCCGGTGCGGGCCGGTTCTCCACCCGGGGACGGACACCGGGGGTGGAGGACGCGGAACCGGGCGGCGCCGAAGGCTTGCGTACCGACCACTGCGTCACCGGCATCGCCTGCCGCCAGCCCGTGAAGCCGCCCACCGGCGCGGCGTGCGCGACGGCCAGCCGCACGAGGTCGCCGCCGTGCCGCCGGTAGCACTCGGTGAGCAGGGCCTCGGACTCCAGGGTGACCGTGTTGGCGACCAGGCGGGCGCCGGGCGGCAGCGCCTGCCAGCAGGCGTCGAGCAGCCCGGGAGCGGTGAGACCGCCGCCGATGAACACCGCATCGGGGGAGGGGAGTTGAGCAAGCGCCTCAGGTGCGGCACCGGTCACGACCTGGAGCCCGGGGACACCGAGATGCTCGGCGTTGGCGCGGATGCGCTCGGCGCGGGCCGGGTCGCGTTCGACGCAGACGGCGCGGCAGGAGGGATGCGTACGCATCCACTCGATGCCGATCGAGCCCGAGCCACCGCCGATGTCCCAGAGCAGTTCGCCGGGTTCCGGCGCGAGGACGGCCAGCGTGGCGGCCCGCACATGGCGCTTGGTGAGCTGCCCGTCGTGCGCGTACGCCGCGTCCGGCAGCCCCGGCACCGCACCGAGCGGCAGTGCCTCCGCCGCCCTGCGGCACTCCACGGCCACCAGATTGAGCGGATCCCCGAGCGGCTCCGCCCACTCCTGGGCCGTACGCTCCGGCCCGGTACGTTCCTTCTCGCCCCCGAGCTGCTCCAGTACCCGTATCCGGCTCGGCCCGAAGCCGCGGTCCCGCAGCAGGGCGGCCACCTCGGCCGGGGTCGCCGCCCCCGCGCTCAGGACGAGCAGCCGCCGCCCGGGGTGCAGCGCGGCGGCGAGCCCGGCGAGCGGGCGCCCCACGAGGGTGACCGTCGCGGTCTCCTCCACCGCCCAGCCGAGCCGGGCGCAGGCATAGGACACCGAGGAGGGATGCGGCAGCACCCGCAGCGCCCCGGCCGCGACCGCCTCCGCCCCCAGCACCTCGGCCAGCGTCCGCCCGATCCCGTAGAACAGCGGGTCCCCACTGGCCAGTACGGCGACCCGGCGACCCGCATACCGTTCCAGCAGCCCCGGCACCGCGGGCCGCAGCGGCGAGGGCCAGGCCACCCGTTCCCCTCGGCACTCCGGCGGCAGCAGGGCCAGCTGCCGCGCCCCGCCGAGCAGCACCTCGGCGTCCAGCAGCGCCGCCCGCGCCGCCCCGGGCAGCCCTTCCCAGCCGTCGGCCCCGATCCCGGCCACGGTCACCACCGGCACGGAGGGAACTGAGGGAGTCACTGCGGGCACCTCGAAGAAGACGGGGGGGGACGGGAGAGGGGAAGCGGGAGAAGGGAGAGGAACGGCAGGGTCAGCGGGGCAGGAGGGGCAAAGGGCAGGCAACCGCACTTTACTGGCCAGTCGGTTCTCGGTCCCGGGCGGGCGGGGCGCCGAGCCCGGCGCCGGGGCGGGACCGGCTCGCTCCCCCGATCGGCGGCGCGCCCCGCCCTCCCCGCTCCTCCACCGGATCGCGCCCTCCGCCCGTACCGCGCGACCCCGCACGCCCGAAGTGCTCCCATTGCCACCCGTGCGCCCGTACGCGGAATTCCCGGCGGTGCAAGGGCCCCGAAGCCGGGCACCTCACCTGACAAGGGCATACGCCTCCTGCAAGCGGACCGCCCGGTACGGCCACCGCCCACCGCAGCGTCCTCTCCCGCCTCACCGCCCCCACTCCACCTCGGCGGAAGGCCTCCCTCGGCACACCCCCGCCCTCACTGAAACGGGGCAGCCGAACACCCCGAGCGGGGGCGCACGACCGAGGTCGGCGCCTGAACGCAGGTTCCGTGCAAGGTTTCTGACAGTTCCTCATACGAGCTCTGTGCGGGCGCGCGGTGACAGTCCCTTCACCGGCGCCCGAGAACGGGGGCGCCCGTCAGGCACGGGGGCCAACAGGCCTCCGTCAAGCGGTACTTCAGAGAAGGGACACGGGGGACATGAACCGATCTCACGCGACAGCCGAGGAAGGGAGCCCGGGGGGCCGTCAGTGGCTCACCCTCCCCGGGCAGAAGCGCGTACTCGCCATCGTCCACTCCCTCACCTACCTCAAGCGGATGCGCGATGTACTGGCCCTGTTCGAGGGCGACTTCCGGGTGCAGGTGCTCTTCACCGCGCCGCCGCATGTCTTCAGTGGCGAAGTGCCGTACGCCCTGCGCGAGTTGGGCAGTGCGGTGGTGCCCTGGGAGGAGGCGACCCGGGAGCGCTTCGACCTGGCGCTGGCCGCGGGGCCGCGCGGGGTGAGCGAGGTGGACGCCCCGCTGGTGGCCCTGTCGCACGGCGCCGGGTACGTGAAGCGGATCAGCGGCCTCGGACCGGAGGAGGACGGAATCCCGGGGCTGCGCAGGAAGGACGTGATGCCGGACGGGGCCACCCTGCCGGCCGCGCTCACCATCCCGCACACCGAGGAGCTGCGGGGTCTGGCCCGCAGCTGCCCGGAGGCCCTGCCGATCACGC
This sequence comes from Streptomyces sp. SCSIO ZS0520, assembly GCF_025643355.1. NCBI lineage: Bacteria > Bacillati > Actinomycetota > Actinomycetes > Kitasatosporales > Streptomycetaceae > Streptomyces > Streptomyces sp. SCSIO ZS0520. The sequence goes on from NZ_CP092644.1 coordinate 3,862,583, forward strand.
GGGTGGTCGGGGACCCGGTGTGCGACCGGGTCACGGCGAGCCTCCCGCACCGCGCCGCCTACCGCGAGGCCCTGGGACTGCGCGCCGACGAGAAGCTGGTCCTGTTCCTCTCCACCTGGGGCCCGCACTCCGCCTTCGCCAAGGCGGAGACCCTGCTCCCCCGGCTCGCCGCCGAACTCCCAAAGGACCGCTTCCGCACCGCGGTGCTGCTCCACCCCAACGTCTTCGCCTGGCACGGGCGTTACCAGGTGTCCGCCTGGCTCGCGGCCTGCGTGCGGCGCGGTATCGCCGTACTGCCCCCGGAGGCGGAGTGGCGGAGCCTGCTGGTCGCCTCCGATCACATACTGGGCGATCACGGCAGCCTGTCCGTCTACGCCACGCTCACCAACGCGCCCATTCTGCTGGCGAGTTCGCCGGAGGGGGAGATCAACCCGGACTCCCCCGCCGCCACCCTCGCGGCAACGGCCCCCGCCCTGACGGGATCGACCCCGCTCCCCGAGCAACTGGCCTACGCCGCCTCGCAGTACCGGCGCGAGGAGTACGCGGCGATCGCGGCCCGACTGACCTCCTGCCCGGGCGAGTTCGCCCGCCGCATGCGCCGCGTCCTCTACCTCGCCCTGGGCCTCGGCCAGCCCGCCCACGAACCCGCCACGGCCCGCCTGCCACTGCCGGTACGCCCGCCGGAGTGGTCGGGACCGGGCGCATCGGGGGCGGCTTGGGAGGTGTCGGCGTGAGCGGGTTCGTGGCGGTGCGTCTGCTGGGGGAGGGGGTGCCGGACGGGCGGGTGCGGACACTCGTACGGGAGGCGGAAGCGCGCGGCCTCAGGGCTCTCGGGGCCCGCGTGGACGGGTTCGGGCTGGTCGCGACGCTCACGCGTCCGGACCCTTCCCGGGGCGAGCCGTGGGAGCGGGCCCTACCGGAGTCGGACGCACCCCTCGACATCCATCTCTCCGTCACCACGTCCGAGCCTCACGCACACGCCGACCTGGACGGCCTTGCCCAGGCCGACGTACTGGCGCTGCTGGAGGTCAACCCCTGTGCCCAGGCGCGCAGTTCGGCAGGACAACTGCTGCGCGACCACCCCGGCTGCCTGCTGGCGGCGGCCCCCGCGGCGCATGGATGGGCGGTGGCCGTCCGGGGCACCGGGATGTACCGGGGAATGCCGTCGCTCCATGAACTCCGCCTGGAAAGCGGGTCGTTCACGTCGGCGACAGCGCGACTGCTGCTTCCGTCCTGCCTCCACGGCTGGCTGACCACCGGGCGGCGTCTGCAAGGAAGGGAGAGAGTCACGCTGCTGGAGTGAGGCAGCGGATGGGGCACGCGAGGTGAAACGCGAGCCGCGCGGAGAATTCGCGGAAGAGGCGGGTCGGCAGCTACGCGACCCGCCTCCATTCCTTACATGGACACCTCAAAATGCCTTCCTCTGTCATCGCCGTCGCCGCGCCGCCCGTCCCGGACTTCTTGAACATCGGAATGCAGGCCGAGGCCACCACCCTCCGGGCGGGCACCCCCTCCGCAGCAGCCACATCGACGGAGAAACGCCACGAGACATCCTCCACGCGCCCCGCACCGGACGGGTCACCGAGGCTCTGCACGGAGGCGTACGGTATTCGACCCTCCGTCGGCGACCCGGACACCACACCCGCCACGAGGAAAGGGAAAAGGACGACCGTCCGGGAAATGCGCACCCCACGGTTCGGCAACTCTCGCTCCAGAAAAGCATAGATCGAACTGCTCGGAGCGAATTCTTATCATGCCGACTCACGTCCTCGGTAACGCCCCCGAGGTGGCGCGGAGTGGCGAATCCCGGCGGCTCACTCGGTGCTCACCTGATGTAACTCTCCGCGCACCCGCAGCAAGTATTCCCGATCTGGATGAGTGCGACTTCCCAGTACATCAAGGGCTCCTATGACTCTGACATATGCCTCGCGCATATTATTCTCCGCCCGCAGGAAACGGGCGAAATGCGCGAGCGCCCGCACCTGTTCGTCGGCCTCTCCCACCCGGCGCGCGAGAGCGACAGCGGTGGCCAGCATGTCGAAGGCATCGGAAACCCGGCCCAGGGAATGCATCGTCCGCCCCGCACCGATCCGGGCGACGATCTCGTAGTGGGTGGCGCCCAGGTCCTGGGCCAGGCGGATCGAGGCGCGGTACTGATCGAGCGCCTCCTCGTGGCGCTCCAGGGCGAAGTAGGACGCGCCCAGACCGTTCAGACAGTTCACCTGGCTCTTCTGGTCGCCGGATTCCCGGTGTATGGCGAGGCTCTCCCGATATACCGGAAGAGCCTTCGAGGGCTCCCCGAATTTCACGAGCAGATCTGCCATGTTCGCGCGCGCGGTGGCGCTCTCGTAAAGATTCCCCGACGCTTCCAGAAGCGGTATCGCTTCTTCCAGGCATTCCCGGGCCAGCTCGTTGTCCTCACGGTCCATATGGAAAGTCGCCTTATTGCTCAGAGCCGACCCCACCGCCTTCGTGTCCCCCGCTCGACGGAATTCCTCGATAGCGGCCCCCAAAGAGCTGAGAGCCTCCTCGTACCGACCGAGATAGTTTGACGAGATGGCGATGTTGTTGAGTATCCTCGCCGTCTCGATCGCGGTTCCCGTCGCCTTCTTGATCGGCAGTGCGGCCTCGAAGAATTCGATCGCCGGGGCGAAGGCTCCCTGGTGCCATTGGAGAACCCCGAGAATTCTCAAGGCTTCTCCCTCGGCGACGCTGATCTCCTGGGCGCGGGAGAGGGAGAGCACTTCCTCGGCGGTTCTGCGCGCCTGCGGGTAATCACTGAGCTGCATCAGCGCACCGCTCAGTACCAGCAGCGCGCGGCAGAGCGGGGCGGTCCGGCCGCGCGCCCGCCAGTGGTCCGCGCTCAGTTCGGCGAGGGCGCGGGCCTCTCCCCAGCGGCCGTCCTCGTCGAGCGAGGCGAAGAGATGCTGGGCGAGGAAGACCGCGGTGTCGGTGTCGCCCCGCGTCCGCGCGTACTGGACCAGGGCGAGAAGGGTGCCACGCTCCTTCCGGAGCCAGGTCCGGGCCGCCTGGGCGGTGGTGGCGAAGGGCAGGGGCCCGGGTCGGCCGGTCGGGGAGTACGGGTCGGCCGGGGGACGCCAGGTGTGCGGATGGGCGCTCAGGTCCGCCTGGGCAACTGCCCTTCCGTAGAAGGCGAGCAGCCGGAGCATCGCGGCTTCCTGCTCCTCGGCGGAGTCGTGCCGCTGGACCAGTGAGCGGGCGAACTCCCCCAGCAGATCCAGGTAGTGGTACCGGTCCGCCTCGGCCTCCTGCAGCAGGTGGGTGGTGAGGAGTTCGTCCACGAGGGGCTCCGCCTGCGGTTCCGCACGGTCCAGCAGGGCCGCCGCCGCACCGAGCGAGAACTCGGCGCCGGGGTGCAGGCTCAGGAGGCGGAAGGCCGACTGCTCGGTGGGCGTGAGGGCCTCGTAGGACATGGCGAGGGCGCGTTCCACCTGCCGGTCCGAGTCGCGGAGTTCGTGCAGCCGCCCCGGATGGCGCTCCAGGCGTTCGCCGAGGGCGCCGAGGTTCCAGGCGGGCCGGCCGCGGAGGCGGTGCCCGGCGAGGTCGATCGCCAGCGGCAGATAGCCGCAGAGGCGCACGATCCTGGCGACCACGGCGATGTCCTGGGTGCGCTCGGGGCCGACGATCTCCCGGAACATCGCGATGGCGTCCTGCGGTTCCAGGAGCTCCAGGGCCACATTGAGCGCCCGCGGGAGCCCGCCGATCCGGCGGCGGCTGGTGACCAGCATGAGCGAGGTGGAGTCTCCCGGCAGCAGCGAGCCGATGTGTGCGGCGTCCTTGGCGTCGTCCAGGACCACCACACAGCGCAGCCGGGCGAGCGAGGAGCGCCACATCGCGGTGAGTTCGGCGAGCGTGTGCGGGACGGGGTGCTCATGGCCGAGCAGCATGCGCAGCAGGGTGGCGAGGGCCTCCTCGGGGTCCAGCGGCGGCTGGGACCCGGAGTAGGTACGGAGGTTGAGGTACAGCTCGCCGTCCGGGTACCGCTCGGCCAGGAGGCGCGCCGCCTGCACCGCGAGCGCCGACTTGCCCACCCCCGCGGTGCCGGTCACCACCACGGTGCCCCCGGCGTTGCCGACCTCGCTCAACTCGCCGGTGATCGCGTCCAGTTCGCGGCTCCGGCCGATCACGCGCGCATAGGGCGGCAGCGCCTTCGGCACGTCCCGGACGGCGGACCGGGCGGCCGGGTCCCGGGGAGGAGCCGGCGTGCGCGCCTCGTGCTCCCCGGGCAGGGGTGCCTCCCGCGGAACCGTCTCCGCCTCCCTCGCACCCCCCGCCGCGCCCCGCTCCCCCAAGCACTCCCGCACCAGCTCCTCCACCGGCCTGCGCCGCAGCATGTCCTCGTGCAGGCGGGCGAGGCGCGGGCCGGGCGGGGTGCCGTGTTCGCTGCGCAGGACGCTGCTGATGCGCTGGTGGACGCGCATCGCGTCGGAGTAGCGGCCCGCTCCGTAGAGGCTCAACATCAGCTGGAGACCGAGGACTTCGTCCTCCGGTTCCTGCTGGGACAGTTCCGTGAGGTCGGGGACGAGGTCGGGGTAGCGGCCGAGGCGCAGGCAGGCGGCGCTCTGGGTCAGTACGGCGTCGGCGTGCTTCTCCGCGAACTCGCGCCGCACCCGCTTCGGCCAGAGGCCGTCCATCCCGGCCAGTGCCTCGCCGCGCCACAGGGCACGCGCCGTGCTCAGCAGCTCGACCACGCGCTCGTCCTCGCCCCGGGAGGCCGCGGTGCGCGCCTGCTCGATGAGTCTGCGGAATCCGAGGTAATCGACGGAGATGAACGATTCCTCTAATCCGTACGCATGATTGCGGCGGATGAGCGGCTGCGCTCCCGGGGGCGCTCCCGCCTCTTTCAACTTCCGGCGCAGGCGCGAGACATGGGTATGCACACTGGAGCGGGCGTGGTCGGGAGGATCACCGTCCCAGAGCCGGTCGATCAGGGTGTCGACGGTGAGCAGCCGCCCGATATTGAGGGCGAGGCTCACGACGAGCCGTTCCTCTTTCCCCGCGCTGAACGAGTGGGTCGCCCCGGCCGCACTCAGCTCGACCGGCCCCAGCAGTAAGAGTTCCACCGGCGTCACTCCCCATGATCCGTGATCCCGTGAGGCGGGCGATCAGATGAAGTCGCAGTGCAGATACGGCTGTTCAGGAATTGACGAGCATGCCACGGGCCCAGGGGCGGTTACCAGACGGCACGGCGCGAGAAGGAGCCGTTCGCTGCCGTATTGCGCCCGCCAGATGGCCGAGTTTCTTCCGGAGCCGGACCAGTATTGTCCGTAACCGATCATGTAAATGACCGGTTGAGGGGAAGAGTCAGAGAGAACACCGGCTCCTGTTTCGCACGCGTTGACGTCAGCACCACACAGAGGGCTCTGCCGATCCGGGGGGACGCATGCAACCGGTCAGTCTTCGCGAGGTCCTGGGGCTGGTGTCACGGGCCCTGGGCGGCCTCGGCCCGGACGGGGCCCCGCCGCCGCACGGGTCCCGAGAGGCACGGACCGGGCTCGACGAACTCGCCGCCGACCTCGACCGCACCCAACCGGACGCGGCCTTAGGGGAGTTATGGGTGCGGGCCAGGTCTGCTCCCGACGGCGGCATCCCGGCTGCGTTCGCGGCGGCGCTGCTCGCCACGGCGACCCAGCACCCCGCAACCGAGCAGCGGCTCGGGGACCTGATCCGCCGCACCGGCGCAACTTCCCTGCCCACGGGGGCGGATGAGGTCCCGCCGCCGGAACCCGGCCATGGCACCCCCGAGTCGGGGGACGCCCCGCATCCCGCGGACGAGCCACCCCCGAGCCGCGTGCACAACACCGTCACCGGCGACTCGCAGCAGTACGGCCCCGTGGTGCAGGCGGGCCGGATCACCGGGCCCGTCCATCTGCACAGCGTGCACGTCCACGCGGCGCCGCGAGCGGCCGGGCCTGCCGCTCCCGAGGCGATCGCGCCCCGCCAACTCCCGCCCACCACTTCGCACTTCACCGGACGGGCCGAGGACTTGGGCCTCTTCGACCGGCTGCTCGCCGCTCCCCTGCCGGACGCCCCTCTGCTGCTCGTCCTCAGCGGGCCCGCCGGGGTCGGCAAGACCTCGCTCGCCACCGCATGGCTGCGGGCGATAGGTGAACAGGCCTGTCCTGACGGGCAGTTGTACGTGGATCTGCGGGGCGACACGCTGCAGGGCGCGCTGCCGCCGACCGTGGCCCTCGGCCTCCTGCTGCGCTCCCTCGGGGCCGCCTCGGTTCCCGCGGGGGAGGCCGAGCAGATCTCGCTGTGGCGTTCGATGACCGCGGGCCGACGGCTCGCCCTGCTGCTCGACAACGCGCTCACCGCGGCCCAGGCCAGGCCGTTGATACCGGGCGGCACGGGCAGCGTGGTCGTGGTGACCAGCCGCCAGCGGCTGACCGGGCTCCTGGTCGACGGCGCCCGCTCCCACGTACTGCGGCCGCTGGGCGCCGAGGCGGGACACGCCCTGCTCAGCCGGGTGATCGGCGGGGAGCGCGTCGCCCGCGAACCCGAGGCGGCCCAGCGGGTGGTGGACCTGTGCGCCGGGCTGCCGCTCGCCGTCTCGCTCGCCTCGGCGCGGCTCGCCTCCCGGCCCCGCCAGCCCATCCGCGTACTGGCCGAGGCCCTCGCCCATGAGTCCGGGCCGCTCACCGCCCTCCACGCAGAAGGAGTCCACCCCGTGCGGAACGCGCTCGACGCGTCCTACGACGCCCTCGGTCAGGGCGCCGCGCTCCTCTACCGCCGCCTCGGCGCGCTCCCGCTCCTCACCTACGACAGTCAACTCATCGCCTGTATAAGCGAGCTGACGGCGCATCAGAGCGAGGAAGTGCTCGACGAACTCATGGAGGCCAATCTGGTCGAGGACGACGAGTCCGGCCGCTACCGGTTCCACGACCTGGTGCGGGTCCATGCGCGCGAGACCGCGGAGCGGCTCGACTCGGCGGAGTCGCGCACCGGGACCGTCCGCCGCGCGGTGGACTGGCACCTGGCCGCCGCCTCCACCGCCCAGCGGCTGCTGACGCCCGCCCAGGCGGTGCTGCCCCGCACCTACGCGTACCCGTGCGAGCCGGAGGCCCTCCCCCGCTTCGACGGCGAGCGGCAGGCGCTGGCCTGGCTGGAGGGCCACCGGCTCGAACTCGTCGCCTGCGTAAGGGAGTCCGTCGCCCGCGGCTGGCACGCCGGCGCCTGGCAGCTGGTCGACGCGATGTGGCCGTACTTCCTGAACGTCCGCCACTACGACCTGTGGATCGAGGCCCATGAGATCGGCCGGGACGCCGCGCGCCTCGACGGCAGCGCGCCCGCCTTCCGGCAGCTGCTCACCTCGGGTGCCATCGGACTGAGCGCGGCCGGGAAACTGGACGAGGCGCTGGCCTGGTACGAGGAGGCACTCGACGCGGCACGGTCCGCGGGCGACCGGCGCGACGCGGGCCAGTCGCTGCTCGGACTCGGGGCCTGCTGCTACGAGGCCGGGCGGCTGGACCGGGCCGAGGAGTACCTGCGCGAGGCCCGCGCCCTCTGGGAGGAGTGCGGCTATGTCCGGGGGGTCGGCCTGGTCCTCACCCTCCAGGGCGAGGTCGCGCTGGCCGACGGGGACGCTCCCCGCGCCGTCGCCCGCTTCGAGGAGTCGCGGCGGACGCTGGCCTCGGTGGACGACGCGCACAATGTCGCGCGGGCCCGCGCCTTCCTCGGCCGGGCCCGGGTGCGCGCGGAGCGGGATGCCGGGGGCCTGGCCGAACTCCACGGCGCGCTGGGGGTGTTCGAGGAGTCCGGCGCCCTGCACTGGCAGGCCAGGACCCTGGAGATGCTCGGCCTGAGCCTGACCGAGCTGGGCGAGCCGGACGCCGCCGCGGAGCACTTCGTACGGGCCGCCGCGCTCTTCGACACCACCAGCCCGAAGGACGCGGCCCGGCTCCGGGCGGACCCCCGGTTTCCCCGTGGCGGCGGCTGAGGCCACGCCCGACACCGAACGCGCCACCGGGAGTCCCCGCGCCCCGCATCCCGTCACGACCATAATGCGGAACACACATGACAGCTGCCTCCGGCGCCGTTACCGTCGAGCGGGGCGCGTCCTCCGCCGGAGGGTGGGGCGCCGGTGAGCCGAGGAGGGGCCGTGCGGGCGAAGGGCGAGCAGCGGGTCGGGCTGCTGAACGGGATCGCGGCCTATGTGCTGTGGGGGCTCGTCCCCCTGTTCTGGCCGGTCCTCGAACCCGCCGGGGCGACCGAGATCCTCGCCCACCGGATGACCTGGTCGCTGGTCGTGGTGGCGGCGGGACTGCTCGCGCTGCGGCGCTGGGCCTGGGCCGGTGAGCTGCTGCGGGCGCCGCGCAAGCTCGGCCTGGTGACGATCGGCGCGGCCACCATCTCCGTGAACTGGGGCATCTACATCTGGGCGGTCAACTCCGGCCATGTGGTCGAGGCCTCGCTCGGCTACTTCATCAACCCACTTGTGACAATTGCCCTGGGTGTCCTACTTCTCAAGGAACGTCTGCGGCCCGCGCAGTGGGCGGCGGTCGGCACCGGCTTCGCGGCCGTCCTGGTGCTCACGATCGGCTACGGCAGGCCGCCGTGGATCTCCCTCGTCCTCGCCTTCTCCTTCGCGGCGTACGGCTTCGTCAAGAAGAAGGCCGGACTCGGCGGACTCGAATCGCTCGCCGCGGAGACCGCGGTGCTCTTCCTGCCCGCGCTCGGCTACCTCTTCTGGCTCGGTTCCCGGGGCGAGGTCACCTTCCACACCGAGGGCCCGGGGCACGCCGTACTGCTCGCCTGCACCGGACTCGTCACCGCCGTCCCGCTGGTGTGCTTCGGCGCCGCCGCGATCCGGGTGCCGCTGTCCACCCTCGGCCTGCTCCAGTACCTCGCGCCGGTCCTGCAGTTCCTGCTCGGCATCCTCTACTTCCACGAGGAGATGCCGCCCGAGCGCTGGGCCGGGTTCGGGCTCGTCTGGCTGGCGCTGGTGGTCCTCACCTGGGACGCGCTGCGCACCGCCCGCGGCAACCGGGCCCGGGTGGAGCAGCTGGCCCGGGAACTGGCCCTCCAGGACAGCGGCCTCCCGCAGGCCGCGCTCCGGCCGGAGGATCCCGCCCCGGAAGGACCCGGGGAGCAGGAGGCGAAGCCGTCCGGCGACCGGGATAAGGTCTGACGAACCGGTAATTTCACGAGGTGGGGACCGCACCATGGCACTGTTCGGAAACGCGCACACCGTCGACCCGGGCAAGGCCGCACAGGAGTACGCCCGCCTCCTCGGCCAGGGTGAACAGATCTACGGCGCCTACCAGTTGATCCGCGACACCCTCCTCTTCACCGACCGCCGCCTGATCCTCGTCGACAAGCAGGGGGTGACCGGCAAGAAGGTCGAGTACCACTCGGTGCCCTACAGCAAGACTGCCTAAACATACTTCCTGACGCAGATCACCCAGACCCCTTCTGACCTGGGACGATTCAGAGTGACTGCCTCAAGCCTGCCGCCGTTGCGGCCCGTTCCTCCCTTGGCGCTCCCGCGACATGCGGGCGGCTTGCCTAGCTCCGGCTTGAGCCTCCTGTTGAGCGTCCGCACCGTCTTGATCATCCCTGTGTCCGCCACTGATAATTCGGATTCTCGGGGCTGACCTCACATTGTCATGTAGTCCCGCACTTGTTCCCTATATCTGGGCGACGAGATGCAGGGTTATTGCAGTATTCGGATTAAACCGTCACCGATGATGGTGCAATAAGACGTGCATGCTCATATAGATTCCGGGCGGCTTGATTCTTCAGGTAGGGACGGATCCGCGCTTGCATCCGTGAAATACTCTGGTCGCACTGCCCTGATTGCACATGAGGGTAAATCTCCACCACTTTCGCCCATGTAGCGCACGCGTTTTCAAGGTGGCCGATTTCCAGTTGGCGTTCAGCAAGCATCGAGAGATAGCGAATTCGGTTCCTCTTGAAGGTTCCGTGCCGCAACTTGTCGGACTCTTCCAATTCTTTGACCGATCCGCGAACATCTCCAAGTTCATAGCGAACCTGGCCTGCATGGTAAGTCAACGAAGACGGGTTGTATGAGCCGAAAGTCTTTGTCTGTGATTCGGCCTTTTCCATCGCTACTTCAGCCTCTTGGAGGTACATCAACGCATTTTTCCGCTCTCCAATCTGCGCCGATGCATGTGCTTGTTGACCGGCCAAGAAGGCACGCATTCGCGGGCCAGCCTGCGGTGATGCAGAGGCGGCGGCATCGGCGAGACGCATTGCGGCCTTCCCATGCCGTAGATCAACGGCTTGGACACTCATTCCTCGTAGCGTGGTGCAGTAGGTGAGATGGTCTTCTGAAGCGCCTGCTAGCTCAAGCGCCTTCAGGTAATACTGTTGCGCTAGGCCGTGAACTCCCTCGTCCACCGCCATATATCCGGTGAGGTAGCAGAGATCGGAAGCGGCCGACATCATCGCCTTCCGGACTTCATCTGTGGCATCGGCACGAAGGTAGGGCGCGACCGTGTTTACGAGAAACGCCGCAGCCATCGGACGGGCATGCCTTCCTCCGAATTGGTCGTCCAGGTCCGATACGCGCTCTGTCATTGCGATGACCATATCCACATCGGCCATCCCTATGCGCTGAATCTTTCCAGTCTGAACTGCCTCCATACGACCCACGACGTCTGGCCATCCGGGAACAGTGAGCGCCACGGAGAATAGTCCTGCGCTTAGGATGCTTCGGCGTGAGGGGTCCATGTCTTGCCTTCCGAGGTCAATAAGCCCTTCCACCGTAGTGGGATGGCTGTTCGACTCTTCCGGGGGCGCTGGAAAACCCACCTCGGCGTGGGTGATGGGCCGTAACAGCTTGCGGGCGAGCGCTTCCACAATCAGCGGTCGGACGGATTCCTTCGGTAGGTGACCGTTCAGCCATTGGTGGGTTGAGGGCTGTTGATACTTCAGAGGGGTTCCGCGTTCGGTCCCGATGCGGTTCACCTCTTGGGCGAACTGCCGCAGGGTCCACCCGCTCTCGCGGAACAAGCGTTCGAGTCCACTGTTCGGCTGTCGTGTCGTCACTTGCCCCAACTCCCGTGCTCTGAGCACTTAACGCTCTTAACTCTCGCCCCCTTCCCAACGGTACCGCTGTGTGTGGTCGGACGGTTTCCTTGTGCGAGCACCGACCGCTCGGGGCCGGCGGCGCAAGGAGTGCAGACGTGGAGGGAACGGCATGAGACTTGTTCGGATCACCATCGATGGGGCGTTGATTAGCGCCCTCTTCCTCCTGCTTCTCCTCCTCGGGTTGCCCGCCATCGTCGTTTACGGCTTTGTGGCGTCCTGACCCGGTCTCTTAGCTCTCGGTCGTCTGCCTGGGGGACGGCGACCGAGATGGACCCCGCAGTACCCCACCTCCTCGGGGTGCTTCTGGGGTCTGCTCCTCGCTGGCGCGTTCACCAGTGAGAGGGCCCCGCCGGGAGAACGGCCTTGGCGGGGCCCGCCCCCACCCTCACCCTCACACCCGGCTGCCTTGGTGTCGCCGCGTGGGCGGGTGCTCAGTTCGCCTACTCGCATGGGGAGTTGTCGTGACCTCGGAGTCCATGACGTACCCGGTGGGGACGTGGGTGTATCACGTCCCCACTCGACGGGTCGGCCGCCTGGTGGACGACCGTGACAAGGCAAACCTCTGCCTGCGGCCGCCCTGTGGTGGCTACGAGTGGAAGGCCTTGCCCAGTGAGCTTCGCGTGGCCACGACGGCACAGCGGGTTGAGGCGGGCGTCAGGGGAGCGGGCACCTCTCAGGCCTTCCAGCCTGACGGCGACTCGGGCAGGGGTGCGTCTGCCGCGCCGCTGAGTTTCCCGGGCGACTTCCATTAGTTCCCTCGAATCCAATTGTTTGCGGAACATTCGAATTCCGCGTTTTCTGACTTAGGGAGAATCATCGTGGCGCAGGTCTCTTGCCCGAGTTGTGGTCGCAATGCGTTTTACGACGAGAGTAAGGGCCAGGGGCTCTGCTTCGACTGCGGCCACACCTGGAGGGGGTAGAGCTAGAAAAGACCCCTCGGGGCTGTTGAGGGAATCGCAGCCGCCGGGGAGCCGGATTGAAATCCGGCTGTGCTGAAGGGTGAGTTCGTCTGCCCTGTCAGTGCGCCAGGGGGCCTGCGGTCACGCTTCTGTGGGTCCCCTGGAACAACACCAAATGTTGGGTTCGGGCTCACCAGTGGCACCGCTGGAAGGGCAAACCCTATCGCTGAGAGTCACCCCGTATTTCGCTGGCACGTGAGGTTGGATATGGAAGAGCGTGTGCCCTGGAAAGGCCTTCCGTTGCAACTGCGTGAGGAGTTCGTTGCGCGGTTCGGTCTGATGGTTCGGTGGTCTGAGGTCGAGTACGGGCTGAACTGCTCTGCGGCCATGGTGGTGACTACGTCCCGTTCCAAAGTCTTTTTGAAGGCGGTACGGTTCTCGAATGCCGCTCAGGTGACCGGGAGCGAATTCGAGCGTGCTTTGGCGCCTTTGGTGTCGCAGAGGAGGGTAGGGCCTCCTCTGCTGGCGCGGTTTGTCGTCGGTCAGTGGGTGGCGCTGGTCTTCTCCTACGTGGACGGGTGGCACGCCGACTTGGGCCCGGGCAGTTTGGATCTGGATCCCGTGAGCAGGGTCCTGCGGACCATGGGGGGAATTCTCACGCCCCGGTCGGTTCATCTTCCCGGTCTGTGGGAGCGCTACAGCCGCTTCGCGACCGAGAGGGAGAGGGGTCTTCTTGTGGGGAATTCGCTCCTTCACACGGATACGAATCCCCTCAACATCCTTGTCACGGACAGGGGGCGGGAGAATACCGCGTATGTGGTGGATTGGGCTATGCCTGCGCGGGGCCCGGCCTGGGTGGATGTGGCGAATACAGCCGTGCGCCTGATGGAGGCCGGGCACAACGCACGCGAGGCACAGGCGTGGATGGAGGAGTTTCCCAGCTGGCGTCAGGCCGAGCCGAGTGCGGTGGATGCCTTTATTCGTGTGGTGTGTTGTCACCGGGACCATGCCATGGGGGAACAGGCGGCATGGAAGGGCAATCTCCGTTTTCGCTCCCTCGTGGAATGAGCGCGGTCGGATGACCGGGGAAAGGAAGGAGGGTCACGCATGGGAAACCTCGTAGGGATGGAACTCCTGGGAGAGGACTTGGTAAGTCCGTCCTATTTCGACGAACTGACACTTCGCCTTTCGGCTAGTCGGTTCATTTCTCCTGTTGTTGCGGGCGAGATCATGGACCAGAACCTTGCCTTTCTGGCCACATGTGCGCAGAGGCGAAGAGGGCACGGGCTTGCCGTTTCGGATTTGATACTCCCGGGATGGCAAGTGTTCATGGAGGATGACGGGTACAAGGATTTCTTTCACTGTCGGGGCTGGCCCGTGGTGACGTGCCTTCCCCAGCATTCTGCGGACCGACCCTTGCACATGAGGGTCCCGGAGACGACAGCGTTTATGGCCCATGCCGGTTACCGGGTCCGGGATCCGTTCTGGCATACCCAGGTGTCGGAGCAACGGGGGGTGCTCGGTATCTGGGGGTAGCTCCCTTGTTCCGTTCCGTCTGCGACGTCACGAGTCCCCGCCGTGATGCAGAAGAAGACGGGACAAGGGTGGAAGGGCCTCGAATGCAGCCCCCATGCCGCATTCGGGGCCCTTCATTTTCGGCGGGGAAAAAGGGGAAGAGTCTGGGGCCTCGAATGCTGCACAGTGCCGCATTGAGTGGCTTCGGCTCTCGGATAGGGAAAGGAGTAGCGTGAAGAGGGAATACCGGGGCGGTCCGCTGCTTTTTCAGCGCTGCGGTTACAAGAATTCGGCCGAGATGATCAGGCACGTGATGCGGTGGTGCATAGCCGGGAATGTTTACCGTGTCGGATCATCGATCCCCAATTACGTCGTGTTCGCCGGAACTTTCGACGTCTCACGGCAAACGCCGAGGCGGGCGGCACAATCTTTGATGTGTGACGGATATCTGAGCAGGCCAACCAGCCAGAGAATTCGCCCGGTCGTTCTGCGTGTCCCTTCTGAGGTTCCGCCACTGCCCGAGGAAATCTCGGTGATCCTGAAAGGGAGTGATCTCACGGCGGTTCGGGGCCCGGAACTTGATTTCGCCCGGACCATCCGTGCCGACATCAAAAAAGGGCACCTGGAAAAAGGGCGGGTCTATACGCAGGGCTGGCTCGAAACGCATTACGGCGTGGGTCACAGTCTGATGCGCGCCGAGTGTAAAAAACTTCGAACCGAGGGTCTGATTGATATCAGGCGGCACGTCGGGGTGTGGGTGAAGGCGCCCGATAATCCGTTCTTCGGAGTCACCTATCACGCACTGGAAACCGTGAGATCGCGTATTACTGACGGCACTTATCCGGCCGGTGAGAGTCTCAGGAACGTGACGGATCTGCGGCAAGAACTGACCCTCAGTTGCCGCCGATGGGAATGGGTGGTGGGGGAGCTGGTCCGGCAGGGGCTTGTCATCAAGGGTGGCAGGAAAGGCGCGGGGCCTGTGGTTGTCGGCCCTCGGCATACCGGCGAGCCGGTGTCATCGGGTTAGAGATTCGATCCAGTCCCTTGTGTTCAACTCGTCATGCAGTCGAATCGCGAAATTCGGGGAATCCTATGAGGCAGTGCAAAGCAGTAGGGATCATGCCCCGGGATACCCTGTGGCGCAGTGTCCTTCTTGAGCATCCGCATGTGAGTCTTCAGGATGTGGGGGAATGGGGTTCGCCTGAGCCGTTTCCCTTGCTGCGGTGCGAATTGCAGATCTGGCATGAGGGGCCTCATGCCGATCAGGTCTGGGACGAGTGGGGGTGTGACCCGGTGGTTGCTCTGTGGGCGCGCTGGGATGAAGGGATTCCCGTACGCTGCGAACCGGTTCCCTGGTGTGAGCCGGGTGACAATGTGGCTTGCGATTTCTTCCGGGATCATTTCGGCGAGCATTCGTGGAATGTGCATGATCCGGAATGGGAAGCGCTGGCCGAGAGGGTTGCGGAACAGGCCGATTTCTTGGACCGGGTTTCTCTGCGTGCTCCGGCTCCTGTGGTGGACATACGCGATTTCGCAGCCAGGAGGAATCGGGACCGCGACGCGTAGGCGGTGCCTGCCTCGCGTACTGGGCGGCGGCCTCGACCGGCGCTCCGGTGCACGGGCCTGAGGCTGCGCACCCTGCTGTGCCGGGGGTCGGCTCCTCGCCGGGGATGCGGATGAGTGCCGCCTGCCTGCTTCGCTGCGGGCGGGCGGCATCTCGCGGTCGGTGTCCCCTCGGTCCTGGCGGTGCGTCAGGAACCAACTCATTAGGATAAGTGGTTGACCGCATATGCCCTTGACCGCAGGATGGCTCTCAGTCGGGTGGGTGACGGACCGGCGTCCGGTCGGCCTGCGTCCACCCGCGTCATCTGACGGAGGATCAGTTATGCGTATGGACAAGCGGGTTGCGGTGCGGGCGGGCATGGTGGCGGCGGCTTCGGCGCTGAGCCTGGGAGTGCTGGGGGCCTCGACGGCGTCCGCGATTCAGGCGCCGCTCGGTCCGGGCAGTGCGGGCGGCGCGAGCCGTGCGGAGACGCAGAGCCGTGCGGAGTCGTACAGCGTCCCGATGCTGCCGGGGCCGGTCGGGGGCAGTAGCGCGAGCACCCGCTACCGCTACATGGACTCGGCGTACGTGACCGTGGACGGCCTGAGGGTTCGCACGGGCCCCGGTACCGGCAACGGCATCCTGGGCCTGCTCTACGAAGGGGAGGGGGTCCGGCTGATCGGGGCCCGCCAGGACTCCTCGGGGCAGATCTGGAACAAGGTCGCCCTCACCGCGGCCTCGGCGGGCGGCCTGCCGACCGGCTACACGGGCTGGGTGACGCAGGCCTACCTCTACTAAGGGGGTACGTAGAAACAGACCGGGCGGTCTCGGGATTTCCGGGGCCGCCCGGCTCTGTGTCTGCTGTGTACCGGTCTGGTTGCTTTGACATGCGCCACGCGCATATGCCAATCCGACTTTGCTTGCGGTTTCTCGGGTGAGCATGTGACGGTAGGTAGCTCAACATCAACTGAGGGCAAGACTGCTGGCTGCTGGGGGATGACCTCGCGCCTACGGGGTGCGGGGTATCAGGGCATCGGTGGTGCGCCCGGTGAGAAGGACGATCGTGGACGATGACACGGAGGAGCCGTCTTGCGCGGCTGGATCGGGGGGTCTGGAGGATGCGATATGGGTCCCGGGGGTGGACTACCTCGCGGAGTGGCGGGAGGCGGACGCGGCGGCCCGTGAGCTGAATTCGATCTGTGCCGAGCTGGGGGTGTCGGTCGACCTGGTGCAGGCCCGGCCTCATGTGCGCAGTGAGGGATGCAGCGTGGTCTGGGTGCGGCCCGGCGAGGCGCGCAAGCTGGCACAGGCGGTGCGGTGCCTGATCCGCCAGAGGGAGGGGCAGTGTTAGGCCGGAATCCGCGGGGCCCTCGTCGTCAGCCCGCGCGCCGTCCCCGCCGTGGGGAGTGGGCGAACCAGGAAGGCGCCCGGGTGTGGATCGAGGAGACGGCCCGGGGCGAGTTCGTCAGGTGCGCGGGGTGCCGGTGCCGCACCCTGATCACGGGCCCGGGTATCCCGTCCGCCGTGGCTGAAGCGCATGCGCGGCAGTGCAGCCGTAGACCCTGAGGAACCCCCTGTGTGAGCCCGTGTGGACGTGCACCACGGCCAGCGCACCCCCACCGGGCGGCAGTCGACAGCCGCACCGCAAGGTCCACCCTGCACCCGAGCCGGCCCAAGCCACGCCTGATGGCATTCAGGGCCGGGGCGGGGGTGGGGGAGCCGCCTTCCTGGCTGGTGGGGGCCCTGCGGTCGGCGTCTGCCGGGCTCGGCCGGTCGGGGCCCGCGTGTGGTCCGCCGAGTGCGGGAGGGCGCTGCCGAGAGATCCCCTCAGGCCACTGCAAGATCTGTCCTGGAACGCAGAGGAGCCCCCGCGTGAGGTGATCGCGGGGGCTCTCGCATGAGGGTCGTGGCTCGTCGTGTCAGGCGGCTGCCGACCGGACGGGACCGGCCGGAGGCCGCATGCCCGGCCGGGGCGGCACGATCCGCCTGGCGCGCCGCAGGCGCGCCCTTGAGTAAGTAGAGAAAATCTACGCCGGATCCCCTTCGCGGGACTTCGCCAACCGGGTGGGCCGGACGGGGTACTTGAGCACGGACCCGGCAGCGGGAAGCGCGTGTTCCTCGCAGACGAGCGGGCGGCCGGTGGCATCCGCCGCGATGCGATAGGTGATGAGCAGAGGCGAGCTGTCGGTGAGCCCCAGCGCCGTGCGCTCGTCGGGCAGCGGGATGCGCGCGCCGATGTGGTCAGTGATCTCGACGGGACCTTTGGCCGAAAGATGCCGGAAAATCACTTCCAGCGGGGCCTGCGGCTCCTCGGCCAGAGCCGGGAATTCGGCGGCGGTGGCCATGGGGATGATCAGGCGGTGCGCCATCCGCGTGCCGGTCTGGGGGTCGTAGAGCAGACGATCGACGCTGATCGCGTCCTGGTCCGCCTGGCCGAGCAGGGACCCCGGCAGACCACCGAGGACCATCCGGGAAACTGACGGGCCATCACGTTCCGGGAGGGTCGGGAAGCGCCAGACCTTCCCGCTGCGCTGGGCCGAGCGGTCCACGATGGTCGATGCCTCGCGGGCGCCCTGGACGATGCTCCCCAGCCCATGGCGCTTGACGATCAGGCCCATGCCGCGCAGCTCGTCGAGGGCGGACCGCACGGTCACCTGGCTGACCCCGTACTCGGCCTTCATCTCGGCTTCGCTCGGCAAGCGGTCCCCGGGCTCGTACCTGCCTTCCTTGATGGCCTTCGCCAACTCCTGGGCCAGCTGCATGTACATGGGCAGGGGCCTGCTGATGCGGTCTTGGGGTGTCATCCGGGCGGGCCTCTCGGATCGGGAGGGAAGCCGCCTCCGCGGCTGTCAGGGCACTTGTGAGCATAAGTGCTTGACTGGTCAGGGGTCACCGCTCAGTATCGGACATCCACTTATTAGGATGAGTGGAAGACCGTAAGAGTTGAGAGGTGAAGTGCGATGCAGAACAAGCCCGTCGACACGTCGCGCCTGGGGCTGATCCGGTGCGTGGCGGCTCCTGAGGCCCGGATGACCCCGGACGGCCAGCAGCGCCGAGACCGTGACGGCGCCTTGCAGTGGGTCACCGCCCTGGCGGTCCGTCAGCAGGAAGGGCGGCGGATAGACGTCCTGGAAGTGGTGGTCTCCGGGTCCCAGCCGGAAGGCATCACGGAGGGCGCGGTAGTGACGGTGCGCGACCTGTGGTCGGTGGACTGGACGGTGGACGGCCGTAGCGGAACCTCTTGGCGGGCGGCAGCGATCACGGCTGCTCCGGGTCCCCGGGCCGAGTCGGCAGCGTCCGGCCGCAAGGGCGGTGCGGAATGAGCACGGAGGGGTTTGACCGGTACTTCTGGAACCTGTCGGCGACGCAGGCTGACGGGGTGGCCTGCGTGGTCTGCGGCATCGACTTCCTGCGGCGCAAGCGGGCCTCGGTCAAGGTGGGACGTGCCCCGGGGACTGAGGCGCCCGTGCATGCGTGCAAGGGGCCCTGCGCGGCGGTGATCGCCGAGGAAGCCGAAGCGATGGCCAGGGAGATGCGCGCCATCCTCGGCGAGGCCTCCAAGGTGCCCGAGCCTGCCGAACTCCTCGGCTCGGACGGCCAGTTCGGGCTGCTCATGAAAGACCTGAGGAGCCTGGTCGGCGCTGAGGCGCTGCTCGCGGTGACCGATGATCTGAAGCAAGTGGCCTGGCTCCTGGTGATGGTCGCTGCGCATGGCGAGGCGGCGTCCACGCGGGCCCGCTGGCTCAACGCGCGCATCGACCCCGAGCCCGAGCGGGGTGACTAGCCATGGCGCTCAGCTTGATCATCTGGATCGCGACTGCGGCGTTCCTCCTGGCGGTGCTCACCCAACGCTGGTGGGAACCCCGCCTCGCCGCTCGGGGAGTCCGCGTTCCCCGGCGCCTGGACGGCGTGCGGGCACTGCCCTGGCGGTGGTGGCTGCTGGGGTATCCACGGGTCGCCCTGCGCCTGCTGTTCACCTGGAAACAGGTAGCTCAACTCACGGGCCTGAGTGTGAGCCTGCGGCCCTCTCAGCGCATCGTCGGCCGGGACCTGGTGGTCCAGGGCCAAGCCCTCAAACCCAAGCCGCCCCGCCTCGGGTTCCCGAGCCCGACCCGCACCGGGCTGCGCCTGCGCGTGGTCCTGCACGCCGGTCAGGTGCCCACCCCGTTCCTGTCGGCGGCCCCGGCCATGGAACACGCATGGCGGGTGCACGGCGTGCGGGTGATCTCCCCCCGGCGCGGAGAGGTCCTGATCACGGTCACAGCGGTGGACCCCCTCACCGGCCGCTACAGCCAAGTTCCCCGGGACGCGGGGAGCGGCGAGCTGCTGACAGCGGACGTCGGCAGGCTGGAAGACGGCGGGGCCTGGGTGCTGCGCTTTCGGCGGGTGCCGCACTGGCTGATCACCGGGGCCACCCGTAGTGGGAAGTCCGTACTCCTGTCGGCCCTGGTGCGCGACCTGGCGCCCCAACCCGTCGCCCTGGTCGGCATCGACCTGAAAGGCGGCATGGAGCTGGCCCCCCTGTCGGCAAGGTTCACCGCGCTGGCCACCGACGCGACGCAAGCGGCCGAACTCCTGGACGCGGTGGTCACCGAGATCCAAGCGCGTACCCGCATCTGCCGCACGGCCCGGGTGCGCAACATCTGGGAACTGCCCGCCGGGCAACGGCCGGTGCCCCTGGTGGTCCTGGTGGACGAAGTGGCGGAGCTGTACCTCACGGACGGCACCCGGGAGTCCAAGGAACTGTCCGAGCGCTGCGGGACCCTGCTCCTGCGTGTGGCCCAACTCGGCGCGGCGCTGGGCTGCCATCTCGTCGTCTCCGGCCAACGCGTCGGTGCCGATCTCGGGCCCCGGGTCACGGCTCTGCGCGCGCAGCTCGGCGGCCGGATCGCCCACCGGCAACACGACGAAGCAAGCGCGGAAATGACCCTCGGGGACATTCACCCTGACGCCGTGGTCGTCGCCCAGTCCATTACGGAAGACGAACAAGGCGTAGCCGTCACGACAGCGGGCGGGCAATGGCTCAGGGCCCGCAGTCACCTGATCACCACTGCGGATATCGCGGCAATCAACGCGCACGGACTCCCGGACGATCCGTTCACTGCGGGAACTCCCGTCCTTTCAGGAGACACCCCATGACGCACAACACCATTTACGTCATCGACTCCTTCCTCATTCTCTTCGCGGTCATGATCGCCCGATCCCGGGAAGTGAAAGTGACCCAAGTAATCATCATCGCTTTCGCCGGATACCTCTTCGCCATGACCCCCCTCAGCTATCCGGTCTGGTGGACATTCGTATTCGCGGTCGACGGTCTCACGGGAGGCTGAATCACCATGCAGACACAGACCCTTTCCCGCACCGACCGGGACCTTATCCGACTCGTCCACGAACCGGGCTTCGACCGCTGGCGCGAGCAGATAAAACAGATCGGCGGATGCGCCCACCCCGTCTACCTCGCCGGATCCTCGACCACCTTCGACACGGTGTCGGGGGAAGTGCTCACCCACTACGACACCCACGAGGAACCCACCGGGCGCCTTGCGGTCCGCTGCGGCAACCGCCGCAAGTCCCGCTGCCCACCCTGCTCCTGGCTCCACTCCGGCGACACCTACCAGCTCATCCGGGCCGGCCTGTCCGGCGGCAAGGGCGTGACCAGCGCAGTCAGCTACCGTCCCCGCGTCTTCCTCACCCTGACCGCGCCCTCCTTCGGCCCCGTCCACCGGGCTACGAACGGCCCGTGCCGCCCTCGACGTGACGGGGGCCTGTGCGACCACGGGATCCCGGTGAGCTGCACCAAGGAACACGACGAGTCCGATCCCCTCGTCGGACAGCCCGTGTGCGCCGCCTGCTACGACTACACCGGACACGTGCTCTGGCACGCCTGCGCTGGCCGCCTGTGGAACCGCTGGTGCGGCGCGGTACGGCGGCACCTGGCCCGCGCAGGCGGCATCACTCAGGCCCGGCTCAGAGACCACCTGATCGTCTCGTTCGCGAAGGTCGCCGAGTACCAGCGCCGAGGGGCGGTCCACGTGCACGCGGTGATCCGCCTCGACGGCCCCGACGGGCCCGCCTCTCCCCCACCCACCTGGGCCACGACGGAACTCCTGATCTCCGCCCTGCGCTCCGCTGCTGCGGCCGTGGAAGTCACCGCGCCCCACTCGGCGGCCGTAGGCGAGTACCGGGTGTCATGGGGCCCGCAGATCGACGCACACGCCATCCAGGCCGACACCGCCGGAGCGGACGGCCACGGGCTCAGCGATGACGCCGTGGCTTCCTACGTCGCCAAATACACATCCAAGTCAGTCAGCGAATCCGGCATCGACTACCGGATCCGAGAGTACGCAGAGATACGACACGCCCCGGTCTCCCCACATATACGCGCGCTCATGTCGACAGCCTGGCGACTGGGTGGCCTCAAGGAATACGCAGACCTCAACCTGAGGCTCTGGGCTCACACCCTGGGATACCGAGGCCACATCCTCACCAAATCCCGCAGATACAGCACCACGTACGGAAACCTCCGCAGTGCACGTACGCGGCACAAACTTCCCGCCCCTCCTGGCGCCATAAAACAGGCCTCATGGCGTTACGTGGGATCAGGACATACAACCGCGGAATCCTGGATAGCTGCTGGAATCGCCGAGGACGTGTCACAAATCCGCGGCATAAAGAGAGAACTTCTGTATTCGGAGTCACTTCATGGCGACTAGCAAAACGGACGGAGAGTTCTCACCGATTTCCGTAGTGGGCGGACGAAACAGGGTCACCCCTCACTGGGTACTCATCACACGTGAATACAACACCGCACGGATAATCGCGGAAAGGTTCGGCGGCGCTCCAGTCCAATTGGCGAATGCGAGGGCAGGCCAATGGGAAGTCCTCACGGCGTTCGACAGCCTACGGATACGCATATCCGACGCGAACTCTAAGGCGATATCATTCCGACTTCTCGCACTCGAAAGCGCGAGAGTTTTTCTGCTGAGGAGAACGATGCTGATAGATGAAATCGACAATGGCACCGATCAATCCAAACTCATCGGAGCCGAAGCGCAGATACAACTTAAACCGGTGGAGTACAAGACAAGGACAGGGATTTATATCCGATACTTCCTGGCGCAAATAGTCATCCAGTAAGAGCGTGACAGCAGGAAGGGCCCGAGCATAACGCCGCTCGGGCCCTTCCTGCTGAAATCAGCTCGCCTGCACGTAAAGACGCTGTTCCGCCACATTCGCGCCGGTGATGATGATGCGCCTATCTGCCTTCTTGGAGTAGAGGGCTACGCGCACATCGAACCCCAACAGGATTTCCCGCCGCGCGGCGTTGCTCGTGCATTCCCGCCACTCGTCCTCGACCGTCTTCCCTGTGGGAACAAGGCGCATGCCCGGGGTACGGTCCGGCATCTCTCGCAGTTCCTCAATCTCACGCGTCATGCGCGCATATTCGTTGCGGAACCATTGCGCGTCCTCCGGGGACTCGTACAGGCCCGCGCTCCGATCCTCTTGTAGGCGCGTACGGTCTGACGAGATCTTGGCGATTTTCGCGGCAATTCCGGTGCCGGGGTCGTACTCTCGTCGCATCATTTGCCCGGCTCCATACCGGGAGAGAAACCATGTCTCTAGTTCCTCGTCCAGGAATGCAGCATTGATCGTGGGCGCGGGGCGGCAGTTTTTTGATTCGGGCAAGCCTCGAACTCTGCCGATGCAACCGTAAGTAGGCGTATACCGCTGTTTAGTGCGGTCGCTCTTCTTGGCTGGCCTTCGTCCGACATTTAGCCTCTGTCCGCACTGTCCACATGTGGACACCCTGGTGCTTAGCCAGTCACCTTTGGGCGCCCTTCCTTTCTGCGTTCTCTTGTTGGTCTTCTTGATCAACGCCTGCCGGGTGGCTTCGTCCCAGAGAGGTTCGGCAACCTGGATCGGGTGACCGTTCTTATCCAGCACGGGACGCCCTTTATACATGAGATACCCGAGTGACCCCTCTTCCACCAGGTACTTTTTCAGGATGCTTCCTGACCAAGGCAGCCCTTTAGGTTCCCGCCCATGCATTACTGCACGGTAATCCTCGGGGGATAGCTCTTGCTCGCGGGTAAGTCGGCTGGCTTCTGTCCACGGAGTGATCGTTTCGGTCTCGTCTGCAAGTATGCGTCGCTTGACGTTTCGCAGAACCGATGCCGGGTGAGGATCCAGCTCCCACCCATAGGTCTTCCTGCTGCCGGGAAGTCGCTTATAGCGATACCCATACCTTTCCTTTCCGGAAGGCTCCCCACGGTTTCGCGTCCGCACGGTCGTTTCGCGGTTACGCCTCTGGATGGAACGCAACTCGATTTGAGCCCCGAATGACTCAATCGACAAAAGCATTTCGTCTGCCGGATCATCCAGGTCCCACGGTCCGTGGCCATAGGTAACCAATAGACGGCCAGCTTCGTGGATGGCGTACGCCGTGTTGAGCACGTCACGTTGGTTGCGGCCGATCCTGTCAACGGCTGCACCTACGATCCCGGAATAAGGACCCTTTTCATCACGCAGCCAGGGACCTAGTCCCGGCCGCGTAAACGGATCCGTTGCCCCGGAGACTTCCCAGTCATCCGCCCAACCGATGACGTGGCCCCCGATGGCCTCCACCGCATCGATTACTTGTTCAGCCTGCTTTGTCGGGCTACTCGAAATGTCGTTCCTCCGAGAGAGCCGCCGTGATCCGAGCATGCACTTTCCGCATCCGTCGTACTCGGTCGTCGGCGGCTTTTTCGGCTGATCCATAAGAACCCTCCCTCGTAGAAAGGTTCCTAGGGCTCTCGGCTGGAAGCAAACGAGTTTAGCCATTCGTGCCGTGCGCGACGAACGCCAAAACGTCCTCGTAGATGCCATGGCGCCGAGATCCCTAGGAAGTGTGCTTAGGGATCTCTTCCGTACCGCTCCATCAGCCACTTCTCGGTGGAGACCGCGGGCCACTTCGACCTCGACGCCGAGCTGAAGATCTGGATCTCCAGCAGCACCACACCGATCCAGAAGACCTTCACCAAGGGCGTCGACATCTACCAGGTGCAGGCGATCCTGACGCAGTTCGTGGCGCGGTAGTCAGGACGTTCGCGGCGCGGCTGCCGCGGCGTCCGCGGCGCGGTAGCCGCGACCATGAGCACAGCGCCCACCGGGGCGACGGCTGTCGGGCGCCGCCGCGGCTGCTCCGCGGCTACTCCGCGATCTCCGTGCGCTCCCACCACTCGTAGACGGGCAGCGGCCCCTCGGACGAGGCCTCCTGTCTCGACGTCGCCTTGAAGTGCTCGTAGCCGCCGCGGTGCCGGATCTTCAGGTCCCGCTCGCTCTCGGGGGCGACCTCGACCACCCGCGCGTCCAGCTCCGCGGGACCGCCGTCGAGAACCGCCTTTCCGGCCCTCTCGGCCCTGCCCCGGCCACCGCTCCCGGTCTCTCCAGTCTGTCCAGCCATGCCCTCAGTGTCTCCGGGGGCGGGGGCGGACGCATGTGGGGGCTGGAAGGCACGGGGAGGGGAAGACAGAGGCACGGGGATGCGGGGATGCGGGAGGGCCGCTCGCTCTGGCCTGTGCACCCTGGTGCTCGTCCTCGGCGCCGAGTCGCTGATCACCCGCAACTACGGGCTCGGCACCCTGTGCGTGACCCCGATGGCCCTCGTCACCAACCGATGGGCAACCGGCACCTTCGCGAGCGCGCTGGACTCCACCGAACGCGCCTGCGAGGACGCCGAGCGCGCCCTCGGCGTACCGGCCCCGGATCCCGCCGGACTCCACCGTGCGCGCCGCCGGCTCGCCGCCGAGCTGGTCGCCCTGCGCGCCGCGGCCGACACGGCGGCGGACGAGTGGCGGCAGCGGGCGCTGCCCGGGGACCGCCTGCCGCGCACCGAGCGGCGCCGACACCGTACGCTCGCCGCGGTGATCAGAAAGCAGGACCGGCACGAACAGCCGCGGCGGCACCCCTCTCATGAGCGCTGCCGTGCGTACGCGTCTCATGAGCGCTGCCGGGCGTACGGGGCCGGAGGCCGGTCGGTGAAGGACGCTCTCGTATAAGGACGCTCTCGTATGACGACGGAAGACGGCCGCACTCCCGCGGGGGACGGCGCTCCCGCAGCGGACGTCGCTCCCGCCGAGGGCAGCGCTCTCCCCGGGGACGGCGCCCCCACTGGGGACAGCGCTCCCGCGGGAGACACCGTGGCGGCGGTGGTGGCGCAGTGGCGGGCGGCGTATCCGGGGATCGACACCGGGCCGATGGAGATCATCGGCAGGCTCAACCGGTGTGCCGCCCTGGTGCAGCATGCCGAGGACGCTCCGCTGCGGCGGTACGGTCTGACCCGGCCCGAGTTCGACCTGCTGGGCGCGCTGCGGCGGACCGGGCACGAGCTGACCCCCGGTGAACTCACCCGCGAGACCTTCTCCTCGGGCGCCGCGGTGACCAAGCGGCTCAAGCAGCTCACCGAGCGCGGGCTGATCGAGCGCCGCAGCGACGACCGCGACCGCCGGGTGGCGCACGTACGGCTGACGGAGTCGGGACACGAACTCGTCGACGGCGTCCTGCCCGAGCAACTCGGGTACGAGAACGGGGTGCTCTCCGGTATCGAGGCCCCGGCACAGCGACAGCTCGCCGGGCTCCTCGCCGGACTGCTCGTGCAGTTGGAAAGCCGCCTCGGCGGACCGCACCCCTGATCCCCCCTCGCCCGCTCCCTTCTCCGGTCGTGCGACCCCTTCCCCGGTCGTGTTCCCCCCTCGTGCGACCGGGCCCGGACACCCGCCGGACGACCCGGCCACGACCCGGCCGCGACCCGGCCCCGCCCCCGCCGCGACCCGTCGGCGCCCCCGCCCCGCCCGTCGCAGTGTCCGACCGCAAACAGTCAACTCCCCGTCACCGCCTCACCCTCCGCTGTCCCCCGTACACAGAGGCGTACGCCGCATGTCCGACAGAAACCCCATGTCGGTGTGACCTGGATCACTCATCACGTCAAGTCTTGCGTCCTGTACGCCGGATCAGACAGAGTTTCGAACCCCTGGCGTCAACCGTTCGACGTCCAGCGGCAGTTACGCCGGTTCTTCCTCCCCCACACCCCACAGAAGGACTTTGCACATGGCAACGCACAAGCGGGTCGGCAAGCGCAAGATAGCCGTGGCGGTCGCCGCCGCGGGCGCTCTCACCGCGGGCGTCTTCGTCGCGCTCCCGGCCGGCGCTTCGGCCCCCGCCGAGGCGGACGTCTACGGCACCCAGGCCAAGGGCGCCATCGACGGCAACTACATCGTGATGCTCAAGGGCGGCGCCAAGATCAAGGCTGCCTCCGAGGGCAAGGGCCTCGCCAAGGAGTACGGCGGCACCTTCAAGCGCGGCTTCGACTCCGCGATCAACGGCTTCTCGGCCTCCGGCCTCAGCAAGACCGAGGCCCGCCGCCTCGCCGCCGACGACGCGGTCGCCAAGGTCGTCCAGAGCCACCGCTTCACCACCCAGGCGACCCAGGAGAACCCCCCGTCCTGGGGCATCGACCGGATCGACCAGGAGGACACGGCCGGGGACAACGCCTACACCTACCCGGACTCCGCGGGTGAGGGCGTGACCGCCTACGTCATCGACACCGGTGTGCGGGTGACCCACTCCGACTTCGAGGGCCGCGCCTCCTCCGGCTTCGACGCCATCGACAACGACGACGACGCCGACGACGGCAACGGCCACGGCACCCACGTCGCGGGCACCATCGCCGGTGCCAAGCACGGTGTCGCCAAGAAGGCCAAGGTCGTCGCCGTCCGCGTGCTCGACGACAGCGGTTCGGGCACCACCGAGCAGGTCGTCGCGGGCATCGACTGGGTCACCGAGAACCACGAGGGCCCCTCGGTCGCCAACATGAGCCTCGGCGGCACCGCGGACGAGGCCATCGACGCGGCCGTCCAGAAGTCGATCGAGTCCGGCGTGACCTACGCGGTCGCCGCGGGCAACGAGTCCTCCCCGACCGAGGGTTCGCCCGCCCGCGTCCCCGAGGCCATCACGGTCGCCTCCTCGACCAAGGAGGACGAGCAGTCGGACTTCTCCAACTACGGTGAGGCCGTCGACATCTACGCCCCGGGCTCGGACATCACCTCCGCCTGGAACACCGACGACGAGGCCACGGACACCATCTCCGGTACGTCGATGGCCACCCCGCACGTCACCGGTGCCGCCGCCGTCTACCTGGCCGGCCACCAGGACGCCGCCCCGGCCGACGTCGCCAAGGCGCTGACCGACGGTGCCACTCCGGACAAGATCAGCAACCCGAGCGAGGGCACCGCGAACAAGCTCCTCAAGGTCGTCGAGTAAGTCCCCGGTCGACCCGCGGGAAGCGGTGAGCAGCAGTAGTACGCAAGAGAGCCGGTCCGGACCTCCCCCACGGGAGGTCCGGACCGGCTCTCTGTTCTGCCCTGCTCAGGTCGTTCTGCTCTGTCCTGCTCAGGGATCAGTTCCGCCCTGCTCAGGGGTCAGGGGATCGGGTCCACCGAAGGGCCCTCCTGGGCCAGCAGGTCGCGGGCGAACTGCTCCCACTGGGCGTAGCGGTCGGGGTAGGCCGAGCGCTGGACGGCCTGGCAGACGTCACCGGGCGGCATGGTCTCCCAGCCCGCGATCTGGATCAGGCCCGGGTTGCTGCCGAACGGCGCCACTCCGTAGAAGGACTTGGAGGAGGTGGGGACGTCGGTGATCTGCTCGGGGGTGCCCCAGCCGGTGCTGGGACGCTGCTGGAAGATGCCGAGCGAGTCGTGGTCCACGGGGACCGTGTAGTTGACGAACTTGGATTCCTGCATGGCGGTCATGAGAGCGATGACCTGGCCCTGCTCCGGAATGTTCGCGCCCTTTCCGACACCGATGACGATACGGGCGTTCGCCAGCTGCGTCGGGTCGAGGTCGGCGGCGGTTTCGAACACGCCTCTCAATTCGCTGTCCGGGGCCGCATTCAGTGCTTTGGCGGTGGATGCGTCCACGGTTCCGGTGGGGCGGAGTCCGTGGTCCGTCTGGAAGTCACGCAGACCGTGGCCGGTGGGGTCGGAGGTCGCTGCCTGTGCGGGCGCCGAGGAGAGGAGGAATACTCCTGCGGCGGCCACCGTGGCAGCCATGAGGTGAGCTGTTTTCTTCTGACGTCGCATGCAAGCACGGTGGCGTGTACATGAAGATACTGTCAAGGGCCTTCCGGGAAAAGGGAATTGCACGGAGATAGGACCTCCGAATTCCACCGAGGAAGAGATGCCGCTTTGACGTCACTTACCCGCCGATCGGGTACGGATTCACCGCCCGGATTGCCGCCAGCGGTTCGACCAATGTCGGGAAGAGCGGGAAGAATTCCGTTCGCCGCCACCCGCCGGGGAGTCGTCACCGCACCCGTCCGGCCCCGTACGTACCCCTTGCCCGGCATCCTCATCTACTTGATAGGCAAGCCGCGACTTGCCTATGGTGGGGCCGTGGCAGACGAGCTGTTCAAGGCACTGGCCGACCCGACCCGCCGGCGGATACTCGACGAACTGGCGGAGCGCGACGGGCAGTCCCTGTTCGAGATCTGCACCCGCCTGGTGACCAAGCACGGCCTGGGACTGAGCCGCCAGGCCGTCAGCCAGCACCTGGCCGTACTGGAAGCCGCGGATCTGGTCCGGACGCGGCGCGAAGGCCGCTACAAGTTCCACGATCTGCACGCCCAGCCGCTTGAGCGCATCGTGACCCGGTGGCTCAGGCCGAGCCCCCCGAAGGACACCCCATGAGAATCCACCTGTCCAGCGTCTTCGTCGACGACCAGGCGAAGGCCCTGCGCTTCTACACCGAGACCCTGGGCTTCGCGAAGAAGGCCGATGTGCCGCTCGGCCAGGACCGGTGGCTGACCGTGGTCTCGCCCGAGGACCCGGGCGGTACGGAGCTGCTGCTCGAACCCGACGGGCACCCCGCCGTCAGGCCGTACAAGGAGGCGCTGGTCGAGGACGGGATCCCGGCCGCCTCCTTCGCGGTGGACGACGTACGGGCGGAGTTCGGCAGGCTGCGGGGGCTCGGTGTGCGGTTCACCCAGGAGCCGCTGGAGATGGGCCAGGTCACCACCGCGGTCCTGGACGACACCTGCGGCAATCTGATCCAGCTCGTCCACAGCCGGTAGCACCGTCCCGGCACCCGCGGCGCTCCCGGCACTCCGGCTTCCCCGGTGCTCCGGCTTCCCCGGCACTCCGGCTTCCCCGGTGCTCCCGGCTCCCCTGGCTGCCTCGGCTCACCGCACCCGGGCGGCGATCGTCCGCGCGCAGTCCAGGGACTCGGAGTGGGTGGTGTCCACCTCCAGGTCGTAGGTCACGCCCCGGTGGACCGACTCCGCCTGGGCGGCCGCCATGCCCCGGGCCCGGTCCCCGCGGGCGAGTTCGCGGCCCTCGGCGACCGCGCTCTCGCACCGGACGCCGACCCAGAGCACGTCCAGACCGGCGAGTGCCTTGCGCCACGGCTCCTGGGAGTCCGCTCCGCCGAGGAAGACGTCGTCGACGAGGACCCGGGCCCCGGCTCTCGCCATCGCGGCGACGCCCTCCCGCCAGGCCCCCTCCAACTCCCGGAAGGCGGCGCCGACTTCCACCCCGCCGTCGGCGGTGAAACCGATCCCGCCCTCGGTCCCGCGCAGTGCGGGCGGCATCGCCTCCACCAGCGAGTCGATGGCGGCGGCGAGCCACGGATCCGGCAGTACGGCCTGGAGGCACCGTACGAGCCCGGACTTGCCGGAGCTGGAGCCCCCGTTCAACACGATCACCTGAGTCTTCACCCGCTCACGGTAGGGGCGAAGCCCCGGCCCCGCGAAGCGATTTCCGCCGGGCGGGCCGACGGACGGGCGGACGAGCGGGCGGGCGGGCGAAGAGGTGGACGGACGCGCGAACGGGCCGCCCGGCAGACGGACGACCGGATGGGCCGACTGGCAGGCGTACGGGCCGCCGACACCCCCGCCCCCACCCCCGTCCTCACACCGGCAGCAACCGGGCCGCCAGCGCCTCCAGTTGGCGGATGTTGCGGCAGGAGTGCATGTCGACGAGTTCGGCGTAGCGCAGGGCGGCGGAGTCGCCGGTGCCCCAGAGGGAGACCGGTTCCGGGTTGAGCCAGTGGACGCGGCGGACGTGCTCGGCAAGGACGGCCAGGGCGGGGCGGTTGGGGTCGGCGTTGTTGGTGCGGGCGTCGCCGAGGATCAGGACGCTGGTGCGCGGGGTCAGCTCGCGCAGGTACCGGGTGGTGAACTCGCCGAGCGCGCTGCCGTAGTCGCTGCTGCCGTGGTAGCCGGTGACCTGGGCCTCCTCGAAGATACGGGTGCCGAGCTCCTCGGCGTCGTCGGTCTCGGCGACCAGCCGGGTCACCTCGTCGGTGCGGTTGACGAAGGCGAACACCCGTACCTTGCCGAACTGTTCACGCATCGCCTTCACCAGGAGCATGGTGAAGTGCGCGAACCCGGCGACCGATCCGGAGACATCGCAGAGCAGCACGATCTCCGGGCGGGAGGGCCTGCGGCGCCGGTAGGCGAGGTCGAGCGGGACGCCGCCGGTGGACAGCGAACGCCGCAGGCTGCGGCGCAGATCCACGGTGCCGCGCGCGGCGCGGCGCCGCCGGGCGGCCAGCCGGGTGGCGAGCTTGCGGGCCAACGGCTGGACGGCGCGCCGGAGTTCGGCCCGGCGCTTGGCGTCGCTCAGCCGGAAGTCGGCCTCGTCCACGCTGCCCGAGATCACCCGCCGGGCCATCCGCTGCCTGCCCTGCCGCTCCGCGACCCGGCGCCGCGCCTCGGCCCGCACCTCGCCGCGGAAGGACTCGATGAGGCGCCGGATCTCGTCCGCCTCCAGGCGTGCGGTGAAGTCCTGCCCGGCCAGGTCCCCGGCCAGCGCGCCGGTGCCCTCGCCGCCGTCCCGGGCTCCGGAGGTCCCGGCGGCGCGTGCCGAGCGGATCGCGGTGAGCACCCGGGCGAGCAGGGTCTCCGGCTGGAGGCGGCCGAGGGTCTGGTGCGAGGACCAGCCGTCGCTGCCGGTGCTGCCGCCGCCGTACCGGCCGAAGCCGTCCACCGCCTCGCGGGCCAGCCGGGCGAGCCCCGCCTGATCGCCCGCCGCCAGCGCCTCGGCCAACCGCTCGCGCAGTGCGGCGAGTTGGGCCCGCTCCTCGGCGGCGCTCCGTACGGGCGGTTCGGTGCGGGAGTCGTCCGCGGCGGAGTCCGCCGTGCTCGCGGGCTCGGCCCCCTGCTCCTCGCGCCGCCCGGTGGGCGCGCCCACACCGAGCGGGAAGTAGAGGTCGAACACCGCGTCGTAGACGGAGCGTTGGCGCTCCCCGGAGAGCAGGACGGCGGCCAGACCGGCCCGCATCCGCTCCCGGTCGGTGAGCCCGAGGAGGGCGAGGACCTCGGCCGCCTGCGCGCTCTCGCCGGGCCCGACCAGGAAGCCGTGCCCGCGCAGCGCGCCGACGAAGCCGGTCAGCCGCTCGGCCAGGCCCTCCGCCCGCCGGTCGCCCGCACCGTCCGCTCCCCGCGCCGCGCCCTGGGCCGCCGGATCCACCGGGTCCACCGGGCTCAGTCCGCGGCCGGGCGGCGGACGACGGTGCGGGCGTTGCCGGTGGCCACGGTCGCCTCGGTGATCAGCTTCTCGGTCGCCTTGACCACGTCGTCCTGGTGCTTGAGCACCACGCCCAGGCTCTCGCGCACCACGCGTTCGTCGAGGGTGTCCGCGCCGAGGGCGAGGAGGGTGCGGGCCCAGTCGACGGTCTCCGCGACCGAGGGCGCCTTGCGCAGGCCGAGGGCGCGCAGCGCGGCCACCGTACGGACCACGGAGTCGGCCAGGACCTCGTCGAGGCCCGGCACCTGGAGCCGTACGATGCGCAGCTCCAACTCGGTGTCGGGATAGTCGAGATGGAGGAAGAGGCAGCGCCTGCGCAGAGCCTCGGAGAGCTCGCGGCTGGCGTTGGAGGTGAGCACCACGAAGGGGCGGTGGGTGGCCTCGACGGTGCCGAGTTCGGGGACCGTGATCTGGAAGTCGCTCAGCACCTCCAGGAGCAGCGCCTCCACCTCGACATCGGCCTTGTCGATCTCGTCGATCAGCAGGACCGAGGGTTCGGTGCGGCGGATGGCGGTGAGCAGCGGCCGGGCGAGCAGGAACTCCTCGCTGAAGATGTCGTCCCGGGTGGCGTCCCAGCCCCCGGCGCTCCCGCCCGCGGGGTCCTCGGTGCCGGTGGCCTCCCGTCCGGCCGTGATGCGCAGCAGCTGCTTGGCGTGGTTCCACTCGTACAGCGCGCGGGACTCGTCGATGCCCTCGTAGCACTGGAGCCGGGTCAGCGGCGCGGATCCCACCCGCCCGACCGCCTTGGCCAGTTCGGTCTTGCCGACGCCCGCCGGGCCCTCGACCAGGAGCGGCTTGCCGAGGCGGTCGGCGAGGTAGACCGTGGTCGCCACGGCGGGCGAGGCCAGATAGCCCACCTCCGCGAGCCGGGCGGCCACCTCGTCCACGGAGCCGAAGAACCCGGCCGCCACCTGTCCCTGCTCAGTCATCCGCCGCCCATTCCTCCCGGCCGCCGCCACGAACCGTTCCGTGGCCGTGGCACCGATCCTCGCACCCGGGGCGGACGCCCTGGAAGAGGGACCGGAGACCGGAGAGAAGAAGCACCCGGGTGCCGGAGGCCGCGAGCGGGCGCGGCACGCCCGGTCCGTCCCGGGGCCGCACCCGAAGGAAGCCGACCGCACCGGCCGTCAACTCCCTTGCGGGGAAAGCCGATGGAACAGAAAAGGGCCGCGCAACGACAGCTCGCTCCCCTGCTGCGCGATCCCGCAGCAGGGGACAACCGCCCGTACCTCCGGCCGGTCGATCCGGACGCATCGACCCCTTCTACCGCTGAGGTACTCATGAAGCTTCGCCCGTCCCTGGTCCTCGCCGCCGCGACCGCCGCTCTCGCCCCGGCCGTGCTGCTCGCGGCACCGGCCGCCTCCGCCGCGCCGACGGGCGGCCAGGTGGTGTGCAAGGACGACGGCAGCCACCCCTTCGACCGCTCGCTGCGCACCGGCTTCTCGGGCATCCCCGCGAAGATCGTGGCGGGCAGCGGCTTCCACGCCTTCACGCTCCACGTGGAGAACACCGGCGGCCGCGCCTACCCGCAGGTCGACCTGCGCGCCTTCGCCTCCCAGGTGGACGACGACAACGTCTTCACCGACTTCACCCACGTCACCCTGCAGTACATGGACCGCGCCACCGGCGCCTGGACCGGCGTCCCGCTCGACGTCGACCAGCCCGAGGAGATCCGCGGCCGCCTGGGTACGACCGCCGTGCGCCCCCACGAGTCCTTCTCCCTCGACCTGCGCGTCGCCCTGGACAGGACGGCCCCCACCAGCGACGCCTCGGCCCTCAGCACCGGCGTCTACACCGACACCGAGGGCAACTGCGTCTACACCGGCGAGGGTTACCAGGCCTTCCGGGTCCAGAAGGCATCAGGCCCGAGAACTCAGCGCTTGAGCGTGAAGGTGAAGTCGCCGGAGAGCTTGCCGCTCAGCCGGACCGCCGAGACGAGCTTCCCCTCCGCGAGGAGTCTCTCGACCTCGGCCCGGGAGAGGCCGCACCCCTCGGCGATCAGTCGCACCGGCCGGAGGGGGATCGGCGCCGCGAAACGGACCGCGATGTCGATCACCTCCCGGTCCAGGTGATCCGAGCCCCCGGTGTCGAGACGCCAGGCGCCGTCCCAGTCGAGGGCGGCGCGATTGCGGCGCAGCATGACCGGGTCCCGGAGCAACTCGGCTGTCAGGGCGGGGTCGTTGGCGTGCAGCCGGTCGAGGAGTTCGGGTCGCAGGGAGCGTACGTTGCGCCGCTCCAGGACCGTGAGCTTCGCGGTCTGGCCGCAGGAGGTGCAGAGCACGAGGAGCCAGACGTCGAGGAGTTTGTGGTGGGCGTTGACACGGAATCTGCCGCTCGCCCGGAAGCGTTCGGACGTGCACGTGGTGCAGCGGCGGCGGACGAGAGGCAGGCAGGCGGGCATGACCACCCAGCTGTTGAGCACAGAAGTACACCGGTTTCAGTGAGAATGCGGCAGCAGAAAGGGGCGCGGCGCGAAGGCGCGGCGCGCGACGAATCAGCGCTCGGGGGTTCTCACACGGTGTACAACGGCACGTCCTTGCCCAGACGACTCGGTTCGGCAGCACGGTAACGGGGCCCGGCGGCGCCGCTCCACCGCTTTTCGCGCCTCCCCGCACCCGGGGGGACGGACGCGCCCGGCCGGACCGACCCGACCTCAGGCCCGCAGCCGGGCGGGCCGGACCTCAGCTCTGCCGCGTACTCCCCGTGGTGGTCCAGGAGGCGAGGATGCGCAGGCCGTCGTGGGAGGGGGTGCCGGGTTCGGCGGTCCAGACGACCAGTTGCTGTTCGGGGTCGTTCACGCAGGCGAGGGCGTCCCAGTCGAGGGTCAGCTCGCCCGCCAGGGGGTGGCGCAGCGTCTTGGAGCCTCTGCTGCGGGCGGTGACGTGGTGGTCGGCCCACCAGCGGCGGAAGTCGTCGTCGAGCATGGAGAGTTCGCCGACGAGTTGGGCCATCCGCTGGTCCTGCGGATGGTGCCCGGCCTCCATGCGGAGCATCGCCACGCAGTCGTGCGCGACGCGTTTCCAGTCCGCCGCGTGCAGCGCTCTCATCGCCGGATCGGAGAAGATCAGCCAGGCGTAATTGCGCTGTTTCTCCGGGAGCTGCGAGAAATCGATGAGCAGCGCCTCGGCCATCGGGTTCCAGGCCAGAATGTCCATGCGGCGGCCGAGGACGAGGGCCGGGGTGGAGGTGAGTTCGCCGAGCATTCTCCGCAGCGCGGGCTGGACCTTCTGAGCGGGCCGGCGGCGCGGTTTGGCCGCCTCTTTCCCGGCCAGCTCGAAGAGGTAGTCCCGCTCCTCGTCGCTCAGGTGGAGAACGCGGGCGAGGGCGTTGAGCACCGGCGCGGAGGCCTGGCGCCTGCCCTGTTCGAGCCGGGTGTAGTAGTCGGTGCTGATCGAGGCCAGCAGCGCGACCTCCTCGCGGCGCAGGCCCGTGACCCGGCGCTTCGTACCGGTGTCCGGCAGCCCGGCGCTCCGGGGGCTGACCTCCGTCCGGCGCGCTTTGAGGAAGGCGCCCAGCTCATTCGCCTTACTGCTGCTCATGCGACAAGTCTGCCAGGGCACGCCACTTCTGTGGGGAGGCCAGTTCTGTCCCTGGG
Source organism: Streptomyces sp. SCSIO ZS0520 (assembly GCF_025643355.1). Classification (NCBI taxonomy): domain Bacteria; kingdom Bacillati; phylum Actinomycetota; class Actinomycetes; order Kitasatosporales; family Streptomycetaceae; genus Streptomyces; species Streptomyces sp. SCSIO ZS0520. The sequence goes on from NZ_CP092644.1 coordinate 3,897,773, forward strand.
ATGCCGGGACGGACGGGCGGGCGGACGCGTAAGGCAATGCGCGGGAATCCATGCATTACCGGGACCGCCTGCATTATCAGGACCAGCCGCATTACCGGACCAGGGGAATCACGGAAAGCACGGAAATCACGGAAAGCACAGAGACCGCCGAGATCGCCGAGACCGCAGAGACTCCAGAGATCACGCGATCTTGCCCGCTGCCGAGAAAACGTCCACGTGCCCCTGCCGCGCGGGCAGGGGCACGTGGACCTGGGCGTGGTCCAGGGGCGCGTGCTTCAGACGGCCGTGGGTCAGATACCGCAGTTGGGCGCCGACCAGAAGCGGCCCTCGCCGCCCGCGACGTGGGTGTGGTCGTCGTGGCCGGGGTAGCCCGGGCCGAGGATCTCGGTGAAGCCGTGGTTGCGGGCGGCCTGGGCGAGGGCGCAGAAGCCCTGCGAACCGGCGCCGAGGTCGGCCGCGTGGCCGTACATGTGGCGGCTGTTGGCGGCGCCGCCGACCGAGCTGTTGCAGGCGACGCTGCGGAAGCCGCCGTTGACGGTGATCGGCTTGTCGCCCATGGCGTGGCGCATGGCCTGGAGCTTCCACATGGTGACCAGGGCGTTGGCCTTGGCCGTGGCGGCGCTGACCTTGCCGCCGGACCAGTCGGAGTTGCAGTTGTTCAGCTCGCCGTAGGCGAAGTTGACCGGGGTGCAGTCGTCGTCCTGGAGAGCGTAGATCTTGTTGAAGGTCGCGGGGCCCGCGACGCCGTCGGCGGCGAGTCCGTACGCCGACTGGAAGCGCTGCACGGCGGCCTTGGTGGCGGGGCCGAACTGGCCGTCGATGCCGAGCTGGCTGCCGCTGCCGGGGTATCCGGCGACGCGGATCTGGAGCTGGCGCACCGCCTCGCCGGAGGCGCCCTCGCTGAGGGAGCCGCTCCAGGTGTAGCAGCCGTCGGCGATCTTCGCCTGGGAGACAGGGGCGGGGCTCGCGGACGCGGGGACGACCGCGGGCGCGGCGAGCATCAGGCCCGCACCGGCCGCTATCGACACCAGCGCTCTGACAGATCGTGAAGTCATGTGGGGCTGCCTCTACTCGATCGGTGGTACCGGACAGAGAGGCACGAGGGTGGCGGTATTGCGAAGCTGTGTCAAGGGCATGTCAAGAGTCACCCAAGCCGGGGAAAGGGGTGGTCAATCCGGGCAAAAGAGCCCTGGTCGAGGGCGCGAGTGCGCACCAGGGGCGCGCACGGTCGCACGCCCGCGCACGCCCCTCGGGTACGCACCGTCCCGCGCAGGTCGGCCCCGCGCGCCCGCGAACTCCCCCCACCCGGCGGCGGAGGCCGAGGCGCGGCGGCGTCCGGCAGGAGGTCCGGGGCCGTCTGTGCCAGCGTGGGAGGGGAGGCCGGACACCGGCCTGCAGCGATGAGGGAGCCGATCATGCGGGACCTGGTCATCACCGAGAACATCACGCTCGACGGGGTCATCGACGCCGCCGGGGACTGGTTCGGCCCGGCGGGGGCGGCGGGCGCCGACATGTCCGATGTCACCGAGGCGCTGAACGAGCAGATGCGGGCCGCGGACGGATTCCTCGTCGGGCGGCGGACCTTCGAGCAGATGCGGGACTACTGGCCGCAGCAGACGGAGGACACCACCGGCGTCAGCGCCTATCTCGACCAGGTCGCCAAGTACGTCGTCTCGCGCACCCTGGGCGCACCGGGCTGGGAGCCGACCACCGTGCTGCGCGGGCCGGTCGCCGAGGAGGTGCGGGCCCTGAAGTCGACGCCCGGCCGGGACATCGTGACCACCGGCAGCCTGACCCTGGTGCCGGAGCTGATCACCCGTCACCTCGTGGACGAATACCGTCTGTTCGTCTATCCGGTGGTGCGCGGCGAGGGGCAGCGGCTCTTCGCGGACGCCCGGGCGACGCCGGGCCTGCGGCTGGTCGAGTGCCGCCCGTTCTCCTCGGGGATCGTGCTGCTGCGGTACCGGACCGCGGCGTCCTGAGTCCGCCTGAACGCCCTTTGCCGACCCATTGACACCGTCAACTTAAGCGCTTTAGGGTCCCCGTTCAATACGGGACATTCTCCACTGTGCCCGCCACGGTGGGATTTCCTCCGGGGCGGAGCGGTCCCCCACCCGTCACGGAGGAACCCATGCAGAGACGACGGATCCTGTCCGGCCTCGGAGCGGCGCTCACCGCCTCCGCGCTCGCCGGATTCACCCTGGGCCCGGCGCACGCGGCCACCGACTCCCCCTCCGCGAAGGCGGACTCCCCCCACGTCCTCGCGTATTACCAGACCCAGTACAAGGACGGCTCCTACGTCTCGCCGCTGCCGCTCAAGGGCATCGCGACGGATGTGGAGGTCGCCGCCTTCCACCTCAACGGCGACGGCTCGATCCACCTCAACGACGACCCGCCGTCCGACGCCAAGTTCGACCAGGTCTGGAAGGACGTCGCCGAACTCCAGTCCTCCGGGACCAAGGTGCACGCCCTGCTCGGCGGCGCGGCCCAGGGCACCTACGCCAACCTCGCCGCGGACTTCGAGAGGTACTACAAGCCGCTGCACGACACGGTGGAGAAGTACGGGCTCGACGGCGTCGACCTGGACATCGAGGAGACCTTCTCGCTGGAGAACACCAAGAAGCTGATCGAGCGGCTGCGCACCGACTTCGGCACGGACTTCAGCGTCATCCTCACCCCGGTCGCCACCGACCTCGCCGGCACCTCGAACTTCTCCGGCGGATTCGACTACGCGCAGCTGGAGCGGGAGGCCGGGAGCCAGATCAGCTTCTACACCGGCCAGTTCTACTGCGGCTGGGGCGACCTCGGCGGCACCGGCAGCTATGACAACGTTATCGGCAACGGTTTCAGCCCCTCCCGGGTCGTCGCCGGAGCGCTCACCAATCCGGCCAACTGCCAGGGCTACGTGGAGCCCGGCACCCTCGCCTCGACGCTGACCGCGCTCAAGGACAAGCACCAGGGCTTCGGCGGCGTGGCCGGCTGGGAGTACTTCAACGCGGTGGAGGTCGACGGCACCGGGCCCGCCACCTGGTACGCCCACGTCCGCAAGGCCGCGGGCGGCTGACCCGCACCCGCGGAAGAGGCGGACCACCGCTCCGGCCGGGCCCGTACGGCGAAGTCGCCACCCGGCGGCGCCGTACGGGCCCGCTCGCGCGGGGGTGCGGGGCAGCTCAGCGGGTGCGGCCCGCCCCGGGCAACCCGGCGAAGTGCGCACAACGCCCCCGGGAAGCCGCCCGGATTTCGCCCTGTCGCCATCTGGCCGGGTGAGCCTACGGTGTCGCCCGGCCGCCGCACCCGCGCTGGCCGAGACCTGCCGTACGGCCGTGTCCTGTGCGCCGGTCGTCGTGAACTGCCCCGCGGGGCACCGAACTTGAGGGAGAGCCGGTCGTGCGATTCCGGTGGCGTATGCGGACGGGGATCCTCGCGGTGGGGCTCGGCCTCGGCTGCCTGGCGGCTGTTCCGGCGGCGGGTGCGGCCGGGGCGCGCGGCCCGGCGGCCGAGTGGCCGGGGGACGCCTCGGTGCGTACCGCGGACGAGAAGGACTTCTTCGGCGAGAACCTCAGCGGGCTGTCCTTCGGCAGCGGGGACGGCAGCGGCGACGCGGACGTGCTCTGGGCGGTGAAGAACGGTCCCGGCACCCTCTACCGCCTGGTGCCCGACGGCGAGAACTGGGTGCCGGACCCGTCCGGCGGCTGGGCGGACGGCAAGGCCCTGCACTACGCCGACGGCGGCGGCGACGCGGACGCGGAGGGCGTGGTCGCCACCCCGGAGGGGGTCTTCGCGGCCACCGAGCGCGACAACGACGAGGAGGACGAGAGCAGTCAGCGGATCCTGCGCTTCGACACCGGGAGCGGGTCCGGCGACTCGCTTGACGCCGCCGAGGAGTGGGACCTCACCGCGGACCTGCCCGACTCGGAACCCAACGCCGGTATCGAGGCGATCTCCTGGGTCCCGGACGCCTATCTGACCGCGCACGGCTTCAAGGACCAGCGCACCGGCGGCAGTTACGACCCGGGCGGCTACCCCGGCCACGGCGGCGGTCTCTACCTGGTCGGCCTGGAGTCCACCGGTGCGGTCTACGCCTACGCGCTGGGCGAGGACGGTGACGCCACCCGGGTCGCCGACTTCCCGACCGGCTTCGAGGCCGTGATGGACCTGGAGTTCGAGCCGGGCACCGGGCGGCTCTGGGCGGCCTGCGACGACACCTGCGACGGGCAGACGGCCACCCTCGGCATCGAGGACGGGGCCTTTACGGTGGACCAGGTCCTCGACCGCCCCGGGGACATGCCGAACCTCAACAACGAGGGCTTCGCGATCGCCCCGGCCGCCGCCTGCGCGGGCGGGCGCCTGCCGGTGCTCTGGTCCGACGACGGCGGCGAGGACGGACACGCCCTGCGCGCGGGGTCGTTGACCTGCTAGCCAGCCAACCCAGCCGTATGTGCAGGTGACTTGAGGCTGCTCCGCGCTCGGCCCACGGAGGTGGGCGAGACGGTCGGGCAGACGGGCGACCGGCCCCCGGGGGAGGGGGGCCGGTCAATGTCCGTACCGGGTACGGCTGGTGACGGGACGTCAGCGCAGACGGTCCACGATCTTCTTGATCTTCTTGCCGCTCGGGGACTCGTTGAGGGTGTTCCAGAGCTTCTGGGAGCTGGTGGAGGTGTAGACGCCGGGGGCGCCCTGGCCGCCGCAGCCCTCGCCGTAGGAGACGATGCCGACCTGGTAGCGGACGTCGCGGCCCGGGACGCTGCGGAAGAGCGGGCCGCCGCTGTCGCCCTGGCAGGAGTCCTTGCCCTCGACCCCGGCGCAGACATTGACCTTGGTGTCGTACTCGTCGTAGCTGAGCTTGCACTCGTCGTGCGAGAGGAACGGCACCTTCACCTGGCGCAGGCGGTCCGGGAACTGCTCCCGGTCGACATCGGTGTTGCCCCAGCCGGTGACGGTGGCCTTGGCGCCGGGGCGGATCAGGGAGTCGGTGCCCGGGGTGGGCAGCTTGACCGGGGAGACGCCCTTGACCGGCTTCTCCAGGACCACGAGCGCGAGGTCGTACGCCGGGTTCTTCGCGTACCGGGGGTGCACCAGGATGCCGCCCGGGTCGCCCGCGCCCGTCGAGGGCAGGACGTTGCGCAACCGGCCCTGCTGGGTGTCGGAGAGGACCGTGCGGCCGACGGCGACCTGGATGTTCTTCGGCTTCTCGCCCTCGACGCAGTGCGCGGCGGTCAGGATCGTGGTCGAGTCGAGCAGGCTGCCGCCGCAGAACTGGCGGTCCTTGAGGCTGCCCTTGCCCTTGGAGGCGAGCGCGGCCATGAACGGGTAGGTGTCGTCGGCGACTTCGGTGCCGCCGATGATCGGCTTGGCGACGCGCCGGCCGGGGCCGCCCTGCCCCTGGTCGGCGGAGGCGGCACCGGCGGGCGCGGCGGTGCCGATCAGCGCGAGCACGGCGCCCGCGGCCGCGGTGGCGGCGGCGCCTCTGGTCAGGGTGCGGCGGCGGTCGGTACGAGATCTCATGGGGGGTGGCTTCCTTCGAGGCGTGCGAGAACGTACAGGCCCGGAATTCACGGGTGCGCGGTCCCACGGAATTCCGGAATCGGGCCACCTCCGCACGGCTCATGGAGACAGCGCGTCCGGCCGCCCGCCGCATACGGAATACGCAGGCAGGAGGCGCAGGGGAACGGCCCGTCCGGCCACGCTAGACAGGAATTCCGGCGCCCGTCAATCACTCCCGGAAGCAACGGAATTACCGTGCAAGGGAGTTGATGATTCCCCCTGCACTGTCTGATGCGGAAAGGCGCTCCGGGGTTCATTCGGCTCTTCTTTTTTCTTGTTCTCTTCGTGTCGGAGACCGGGCGAGGGGTCTCCCCATCGCGGCCGTCCGGTTCGCGGCCGTCCGGCCGCGGGTCAGTGCGCGTCGTCGGTGGGGCGGACGTGGCGGGGGACCCAGGCCCAGGCCATCGCCCCGGCGGCGAGGGCGAGGAGGCCGCCGAGGGCGAAGGCGGGGGTCATGCCGAGGGTGAAGGCGTGGGTGACCTGGTCGAGCAGGGTGGCGCCCGCGCCGCCGCCGAGCTCCCCGGCGGTGTGCGCCGCCTCGCCCACCGAGTCGCGGGCGGCGCCGGGCACCCCGTCCGGGAGGTGGTGGCGGTAGAGCACCATGGCAAGGGAGCCGAGTGAGGCGACCCCGAGGGCGGCGCCCAACTCGTAGCAGGTCTCGTCGATCGCGGCCGCGCCACCGGTGTCCTCGACCGGGGTCACCGCCATCAGGGTCACCGAGGCGGTGGTGGTCGCCACCCCGGCGCCGAAGCCGAGCAGCAGCAGGGCCACGGCCATCCAGCGGTAGCCGAGTCCGCCGTCCCCGCTCTGCACCAGCCAGGGCAGGACCAGGCCGAGGGCGGTCACCACCAGACCGGCGCCCATCACCTGCCGTACCTCCAGGGCGTGGATCAGGCGGGGTGTCACCATCGAGCTGACGATCAGGGCGAGGGGCGCGGGCAGCAGGTGCAGGCCCGCCGAGAGCGGCGAGTAGCCCTGGGCGTACTGGAACCACTGGGTGAGCAGCAGGAACACCGCGCCGAAACCGATCATGCTGAGCAGGATCGCCAGCGCCGAGACGGTGAAGGCCCGCCGGGTGAACAGCCGTACCTGGAGCAGCGGATGGGGGATCCGCAGCTGCCGGCGGACGAAGACGGTGAGCAGCACCGCGGCGGCGGCGAGCAGTGCGAGCGGCAGCGGGTCGGCGGCCCCGCGCTCGCCGAGTTCCTTGATCCCGGCCGAGAGCGCCAGCATCCCGGCGACCGACTGGCCGACCCCCGGCCAGTCCCAGCGGCCCGAGCGCGGCGCGCGGGACTCCGGGAGCAGCCAGAGGCCGAGCAGGACCGCCGCGGCGGCCACCGGCACATTGAGCAGGAAGGCCGCCTGCCAGCCGGAGTCCTCGACCAGGAGGCCGCCGACGACCGGGCCGAGCGCCATGCCGCCGCCGATGACGGCGGTCCACACCGCGTAGGCGAGGGCCCGCTCGCGGCCGTCGGTGAAGACCTCGCGCAGGATCGACAGGGTGGACGGCATGATCGCCGCGCCGCCGATCCCGAGCAGCGCGCGGGCCGCGATCACCTGCCAGGGCGCCTCGGCGAAGACGGCGCCCAGCGAGGCGAGCGCGAACACCGAGAAGCCGAGGAGCAGCAGCCGCTTGCGGCCCCAGCGGTCGCCGAGCGCCCCGGCGGTCACCAGGAGGCCGGAGAGCGCCAGCGAGTAGGCGTCGATGATCCACAACTGCTCGACGGCGCCCGGCTGGAGGTCCTCGACCAGGGTCGGGAAGGCCACGTTCAGGATCGTGGTGTCCATCCCGATGAGCAGCAGGCTGCCGGAGAGGATCGCCAGGATCGCCCACCGGCGGGCGTGCACGCGCGGGTCGGCGCCGGAGGGCGCGGGCGCCGGGCCGGGGGCGGCCGAGGAGCCGGGGCGGTCGGGGCGGTCGGGGTGGTCGGAGCGGTCGGGGGTGGTCATGCCGGGGTCATCCTTGCGGTCGTACGAGGGCGCGGGTGCGGGGCCGTTGCCGGTGGGGCGGGAGAGCGCGGTCAGTTCTCCCCCTGCGCTCCCTCCCCCCGGCGCACCGCCAGCGGGGTCACGCCCCACCACCTGCGGCAGCACCGGGTCAGCGCCGACTGCTCGGAGAGGCCGAGGAGGGCGGCGATCTGGCCGAGGGGGAGGCGGGTGCCGGTGAGGTAGCGGCGGGCGGCGCGGCGGCGTTCCTCGTCCAGGACCCGGGCGAAGCTGGTGCCCTGTTCGCTCAGGCGGCGCTGGAGGGTGCGGGGGTGCAGGTCGAGGAGGCGGGCGGTGGTGCGGATCTCCGGGGCCGAGGTGCCGAGGGACTGCTGCACCACGGCGCGGACGCTGGTCACCAGGTCGCTGCGGGCGCCGGAGGACTGCTCCTCCAGATAGGCGAGGGCCAGCCGCCGCCGGTGGGCGTCGCTGCCCGCGAGGGAGCGGTCGGCGAGGGTGACCGGGGCCCGCAGCAGCGCCTCGGGGCGGTCGGTGCGCACCGGGACGCCGAAGAAGTCCTCGTACACCGTCAGGGGGGCGAGCGGCGGGTGCGGCAGGTCGACGCCGCGCAGTCCGTAGGGGCCGACGAGGTAGGTGATGGCGCGGTGCACGAAGCCGAGGGAGAGGTCGGCGCCCTGGGGCGGGAACTCCAGGCCCTCGCGGACGCCGTAGCGCAGCGCGGCCACGCCCGGTACGCCGTACGGGTCGGGGTCCAGGCTCAGCCGCATCGAGGGGGCGTGCACGAAGAGGTAGCGGGTGGTGCACTCCAGGGCGTCGCGGAGGGTCTCGGAGTTCTGGATGGCGAGGGCGAGGGCGCCGAGCATGCCGATGTCCTGGCGGGCCGCGATGCGCAGGCCGAGGTCGGGGCAGTCCAGGTCGGCGGCGGCGACCTCCAGGATCGTGGCCATCGCCTCCTCGGGCACCAGGACGTCGTCCGCGTCCAGCGCGGACACCGGGAACTCGGACTGCCGGGCGTAGGCCTCCGCGTCCCCGCCGAGTTCGGCCACGGTCGCGCGGAAGCCCCGCAGTCCGGCGGATCTGATCACCGACATGTCGTCCAGGGTCAAATAACTGTCGTCCGGGGTCAATTCTTCCGGGCTGTGCTTCCGGACACTGGGAGCATGACGCCTACCGAGAACTCCCGCACCGGCACCCCCGGCCCCGAGGGCCGGACCGCGCCCGCCGAGGCGGCCACCGAGCACCTCGACGTGGTGATCGTGGGCGCCGGTCTGTCCGGCGTCGGCGCCGCCTACCGCCTGGGGACCGAGTGCCCCGAGCGCTCGTACGCCGTCCTGGAGGCCCGGCAGTCGATGGGCGGGACCTGGGACCTGTTCCGCTACCCGGGCGTGCGCTCCGACTCCGACATGTTCACCCTCGGCTACCCCTTCAAGCCGTGGGCGGGCGAGAAGGTGCTCGCCGACGGTCAGGCGATCCTCGCGTACATCAAGGAGACCGCCGCCGAGTTCGGCATCGACCGCAGGATCCGGTACGGCACCCGGGTGCTCAGCGCCGACTGGTCGAGCGCGACGGCCCGCTGGACGCTGACCCTGGAGCGGACCGACGCCTCCGGCGCGCGCGTGCGCCAGACGCTGACCTGCGACTTCCTCTACTCCTGCGCGGGCTACTACAACTACGCGCAGGGCCACTCCCCCGAGTTCGCCGGGGCCGAGGACTTCGCCGGGACGCTCGTGCACCCGCAGTTCTGGCCCGAGGACCCGAAGGGCGAGCTGTACGCGGGCAAGCGCGTGGTGATCATCGGCAGCGGGGCGACCGCGGTCACCCTGGTGCCCGCGATGGCCGAGAAGGCCGCGCGGGTGACCATGCTGCAGCGCACCCCGACCTGGATCAGCTCGCTGCCCTCCCGGGACAAGGTCGCCGACCTGGCGCGCAAGGTGCTGCCCGCGGGCACCGCGCACCGGGTGGTCCGCACCAAGAACATCCTCTTCGCGATCGGGCTCTACCAGTTCTGCCAGCGCAGCCCGAAGGCCGCCCGGCGGGTGCTCACCGGCCTCAACAAGCGCGTCCTGCAGGACGATCAGCTGGTGCGGGACCACCTGACCCCCACGTACAACCCCTGGGACCAGCGGCTGTGCGCGGTGCCGGACGCCGATCTGTTCCGCTCGATCAAGCGGGGCGAGGCGGAGATCGTCACCGACCACATCGACCGCTTCGTGCCCGAGGGCATCCGGCTGAAGTCGGGCCGGGTCCTGGAGGCCGATGTCGTCGTCACCGCGACCGGGCTGCAACTGCTCGCCTTCGGCGGCATCACCCCGCATGTGGACGGCGAACCGGTCGACCTGAGCAAGCAGTTCGTCTGGCAGGGCGCGATGATGACCGGCGTCCCCAACTTCGCCGTCTGCATCGGCTACACCAACGCCTCCTGGACGCTGCGCGCCGACCTCACCTCGCGCCTGGTCTGCCGGGTGCTCAACCACATGCGCCGCAACCAGTACGCCGCGGTCGAGCCCCGGCCCACCGGCCCCCTCACCGCGCGCCCGCTGCTGGACCTCGCCGCCGGTTATGTGCAGCGCTCCATCGACGCCTTCCCGCGCCAGGGCGACCGCGGCCCGTGGAAGGTCCGGCAGAACTACGTCCTGGACGCCGCGACCACCATGCGCCGCAGGCTCGACCGCACCCTGGCGGCGACCCCGGCCCACGAGGTGCGCCAGGCCCGGGCGGCCGCGGAGAAGGCCGCCGCCCCGCTCCACGAGGCCGCCCGCTGAGGCGAGTCGGACCTCCGACCAGCCTTCACCGCCCTACGCGAGGAGCCCCGTGCCCCGGCTGCCCCGGCCCACCCGCCCGAACCGGCCCGCCCCCTACCGCTTCACCGGCGGCACCGCCGTCCTGACCGGCGCCGCCAGCGGGATCGGCGAGGCCGAGGACCGGGAGGGCAAGGACGCCTCCGCCCGGCTGCTCACCCATCCCCCGGACCGGGCCGCCGAGTTGATCCTGCGCGGGGTGCACCGGCGCCGGGCCCGGGTGCTCATCTCCTGGACCGCCCACGCCCCCCGACGTACTCCAACGCCTCTTCCCCGCCTCGTACTTGACGGTGCTGAGCCGCCTCGCCCCGGGTGCGGCACGGAACGCCGGTTCACGGCTCGGCGCGCGGGCGGGGAGCGCGGGGCGCGGCGGCGAGGAGCAGGGCAGCGGGGTCTGAGGCCCGGGGGCAGCGGGGTCTGAGGCCGGGGGCGGCGGGCCAACAGGTCTGCCAGGCAAGTGATTCGGGGGCCGTCCGCCCCGACTACCGCCCCGCGTCGAAGCGTTCGCGGGCGGACTCGATCTCGTCGAGGTAGCGGCGGGTCCAGGCGCACATGCCGTTGACGGTGTCGCGCAGGGCGCCGCCCGCCTCGGTGAGCCGGTACTCGACCCGCGGCGGCACGGTGGGGTACACCGTGCGGTCCACCAGCCCGTCCCGTTCGAGTCCGCGCAGGGTCTGGGTGAGCATCTTGTGGCTGATGCCCTCGATCGCGCCGCGCAGCTCGGTGAAGCGCAGCGTCCGGTCGCCGAGCACATTGATGAGCAGCAGCGCCCACTTATTGGCCACCCCGGCGAAGATCTCCCGCGCCAGCGAGTCCGCGCGGGTCACATCACCGCGCCGCGCCGGGTCCGCCGCCACGCCCGCCGCCCCGCCCATCGCCGCGTCTTCCACCACACCCTCCGCCGCGCTCTGCGCCGACCGGCCCTGGCCGCTGAACTGCTGGGTCACCGCGGGGTTCCCTTCTCACCGGAAAGTGCGTTCTTCCACGTCAGAGCCTACTCACCTACGGTTCCCCGGTAACCAGCAGAGACCGGCAGGGCGCCGGGCGGACTCCCCGTACCCCCGCCCGTGCCCGACCGTACGGAGCCACCGCCGATGCGCATCCTGAAGACGTACGCCCGCCTGTGGACCGAGGACCTGGACACCGCCCTGCCGCTGCTTGCCGAGCTGACCGGCCGCCGCCCGGACCTCCGACTCGCCTTCGAGGGCGTCGAGTTGGCCGCGCTCGGCGACTTCCTGGTCATCGCGGGCCCGGCCGCCGAGCGCGCCCGGTACGCGCACGCCTCCGCCACCGCCGTGGTGGACGACCTGGACGCCGTCGCCGCCGCCCTCGCCGCCGCGGGCGCCACCGTCACCACCCCGCTCACCGGCGGACCGACCGGCCGCTTCCTCTACGCCCGGCACGCGGACGGCGCCGAGATCGAGTACGTGGAGTGGACCCCGGAGATCCGCGCCCGGATCCTCGGCGGCTGACGCCCGCCGCCGATCCGCGGGAGCCGTCGCCCGCCGCCGAGTCCCCTCCGGCGCCGCGGCCCGCCGCCGGGACCGCCGCCCTCCTCCGCCAACCGGCTGAACCTCGCCACCCCGCCGCGGCCACCCGCCCGCCGGGGCGCCCGGGGCCGCCGGGCGGCGGCGACAGTCGGAGGCGGACCCCGGCCGTGTGTTCGGCGGCGGGTTCCGGGAACCAGGAGAGACGCACGCAGAGCGGCGCCGCGCACGGTGGTGCCGCCGCCACGGCCAGGAGGCGCGATGTCCCAGTCCCCAGCCCCCGTACCCGAGGAGCCCGCGCACCGGCGGACCGACCCGGACGCGCAGGTGCCGACCCCGGACGGCGGCGGCCTGAGCTGCCTGGTGACCGGGGCGACCGGGTACATCGGCGGGCGCCTGGTCCCCGAGCTGCTCAAGGCCGGGCACCGGGTGCGCTGCCTGGCGCGGACGCCCTCCAAGCTGCGGGACTACCCGTGGGCGGGCCAGGTGGAGGTGGCGAAGGCCGATGTCACCGACGCGGCCGCGGTGCGCGAGGCGATGCGGGGCATCGAGGTGGCGTACTACCTGGTCCACGGGCTCGGCGGGAAGGGCGACTTCGAGGAGCAGGACCGGCGGGCCGCGCGGGTCTTCGCCACCGAGGCGAAGGCCGCCGGGGTACGCCGGATCGTCTACCTCGGCGGGCTCACCCCCGTCGACGTGCCCGAGGAGGAGCTCTCCCCGCATCTGCGGTCACGCGCCGAGGTGGGCCGGATCCTGCTCGACTCGGGGGTGCCGACGACCGTGCTGCGGGCCGCGGTCATCCTCGGCTCCGGCTCGGTCTCCTTCGAGATGCTGCGCTATCTGACCGAGCGCCTGCCCGCGATGGTCACGCCCAGCTGGGTGCACACCCGCATCCAGCCGGTCGCGGTACGGGATGTGCTGCGGGTCCTGGTCGGCAGCGCCCGGATGCCCGCGGAGGTCTCCCGGAACTTCGACATCGGCGGACCCGACATCATGACGTACCGGGAGATGATGCTCGGCTACGCCAAGGCGGCCCGGCTGCCGCGGCGCCTGGTGATCTCGGTGCCGATGCTCAGCCCCAACCTGTCCAGCCACTGGGTCGGCCTGATCACCCCGGTCCCGGCCTCCATCGCGCGCCCCCTGGTGGAGTCCCTGCGGCACGAGGTGGTCTGCCGGGAACACGACATCGCCCGGTACGTGCCGGACCCGCCCGGCGGCTACCTCGGCTTCACCCGCGCCCTCGAACTGGCCCTGCGCCGCGTGCAGGAGGCCCAGGTCACCACCCGCTGGTCCTCCGCCTCGCTGCCCGGCGCCCCGAGCGACCCGCTGCCCACCGACCCGGACTGGGCGGGCGGCAGCCTCTACACCGACCGCCGGGAGCGCACCGTGGCGGCGAGCCCCAAGGAGCTGTGGCGGGTCATCGAGGGGATCGGCGGGGTGCACGGCTGGTACTCCTTCTCGCTGGCCTGGGGGGTGCGCGGCTGGATCGACCGGATGGTCGGCGGGGTGGGCCTGCGCCGCGGGCGCCGCGACCCCTACCGGCTGCGGGCCGGGGACTCGCTGGACTTCTGGCGGGTGGAGGAGGTCCGGCAGGGCGAACTCCTGCGGCTGCGCGCCGAGATGCGGCTGCCGGGCCTGGCCTGGCTGGAACTCTCCGTCGGCAAGGACTCCGCGGGCCGCACCCAGTACCGGCAGCGGGCCCTCTTCCATCCGCACGGCCTCGCCGGACAGGCGTACTGGTGGAGCGTCTCGCCCTTCCACGCCTTCGTCTTCGGCGGCATGTGCCGCAACATCGCCCGCGCGGCCGAACGCGCCGCCGGGGGCTAGGACTGGGTCAACACCCCTACGAGCGGGCGCTGTTGGCCGGAAAGTGCCCGAAGTGCGAGGGCCCTGCGGAGGTGCGGGGAGGGGACGGGCACGGATACGTGGAGATGATTGATTGGGTATCCGTACTTCCCGGACTTTGTGCGCACGCGGATTGGAACGCCGGGCCGCGGGACGTAAGTTCCTGGCCATGCCCGGATGAGGAGGAGCGCGCTCAAAGGCGCGCCTCCGGCCCGGGCCACCCCCACCCCAGCACTCTCTCCCCACCCAAAGAGAGCCCACAGACACATGCGCGTCCCCCACCGGACACCCCCGGTCCACCGCTCCCTGATACCCCTCCGCCCGCTGCCCCGCGTCGCGGCCCTCGCCACCGCCCTGGCGCTGCTGCCGCCGCTCGCCGGATGCGGGGTGCTCTCCTCCTCGGACGAGGAGAAGCGGGTCGTCGTCGGAACCTCCAGCGCCCCCAGCACGCTTGACCCCGCGGCCTCCTGGGACGGCTCCTGGGAGCTGTTCCGCAACATCTACCAGACCCTGCTCAACTACCCCTCGGGCAGCAGCTCCCCGCAGCCCGACGCCGCCGAGTCCTGCCGCTTCACCGATCTGTCGAACCGGGTCTACACCTGCGAGCTGCGCGAGGGCCTGACCTTCTCCAACGGCGACACGCTGGACGCGAAGGCGGTCAAGCACTCCCTCGACCGGATCCGCGCCATCGACGTCGAGGGCGGCCCCGCGGGCCTCCTCGGCAGCCTCGACCGGGTGGAGACCAAGGGCGAGCGCACCGTCGTCTTCCGCCTGAACAAGCCCGACGCGACCTTCCCCTTCGTGCTCGCCACCCCGGCGATGTCGATCGTCGACCCGAAGGCCTACCCGAAGACCAAGCTCCGCGAGGACGGCAAGGTCACCGGCTCGGGTCCGTACGCCCTGGAGTCCTTCAAGGAGGACGTACGGGCCGAACTCGTCCGCAACGACCGCTACAAGGGCTTCGCGGACCGCAAGAACGACGCGGTGACCATCCGGTACTTCCAGGACTCCGGGGCGATGATCAAGGCCCTGCACCGCGAGGAGATCGACGCCACCTACCGCGGGCTCGCCGCAAAGGACATCGTCGCCCTGGAGTCCGAGACCGGCCACGAGGACCTGCAACTCGTCGAGGGCTCCGGCACCGAGGTCCGCTACCTCGCCTTCGACGCCGACCACCGCTGGACCTCGAAGCCCGCGGTGCGCCGGGCGATCGCGCAGATCCTCGACCGCGGCGGCATCGCGCACAAGATCTACCGGGACACCGTCGACCCGCTGTACTCGATGGTGCCGCGCGGCCTGGCCGGCCACACCACCGCCTTCTTCGACGTCTACGGCAACCCCGACGCCGAGGCCGCCGAGCGCATCCTCACCAAGGCGGGCATCCGCAAGAAGGTGCCGCTGACCTTCTGGTACCCGACGGACCGCTTCGGCTCGGTGACCGGCCCCGAGTTCGAGGAGATCAAGCGGCAGCTCAACGCCTCCGGACTCTTCGAGGTCACGGTCGAGGGCCGCCCCTGGAAGGAGTACGCCAAGGGCTTCCGCAAGGGCAAGTACCCGGCCATCGGCAACAGTTGGTTCCCCGACTTCCCGGACGCCGAGAACTTCATCGCCCCCTTCGTCGGCAAGCAGAACGTCCTCGGCATGCCCTACGAGTCCCCCGAGATCACCGACCGGCTGCTGCCCGAGTCCCGCCGGGAGACCGACCGGGGCGCCGTGGTCGACCAGTTCGAGCGGGCGCAGCGGATCCTGGTGGACGACGCGCGGCTGCTGCCGCTGTGGCAGGGCAAGCAGTACGTGGCCGCCAGCGAGGACATCGCGGGCGGCGAACGCGCCCTGGACCCCTCGACGATCATGCAGATGTGGGAGCTGCACAAGAAGACCAGCTGGTAGGGGAGTTGGGACGCCGACCGCTCAACGCCCGGGTGCATCGGTGGAGTTGGCGGTCTCCTCGAAGAAGGCCGTCAACTCGCCGCCGCCGAACCCCGGTTACGGGGGCGGGCCGGGCTCAGTCCGGCTCCGGTGGCGCCCACTCGTCGACGAGGAGTTCGTCCCCGACCGCGAGCCGCCCGCCGCGCAGCACCGAGAACTTGGCGCCGAAGACGACACCGCCGCCCTCGCCGCGCCGGTAGTCGGCGAGGGTGCGCAGCGGCTCGGGGCCCTCCCGGACGCCGGTCGACTGGTCCACGGTGGTGACCGCGCAGCGCACGGCCGGTTTGGTCCAGCCCCAGACGGTGGTCCCGGCCCGTACCCGCCGGGCGCGGTCCTCGGTGTGCGGGGTCTCCCAGCCGTCGACCACGACGTTGGGGCGGAACCGGTCCATCGGCAGCGGCGGCGCCTCCCGCTTCGCCAGCCGCTCGTGCAGCAGGTCGAGCGAGGACCGGGAGAGGACGTGCAGGGCGCTGCTGTCCGCGTAGCCCGAGGTGCCCGGGGTGATGCCGTCGGTGACCCGGTCGTGCTCCGGCGGCACCCGCACCAGCCTGCTCGGCTTCCCCAGCACCCCGGAGAGCCACTCGGCGGCGGCCTCGCCCTGGTCGATGCCGAGGAAGGGGTTCTTGAAGAGGGTGACCGCGCGGCGCGGCCCCTCGGTGTCGACCTCGAAGCCGACGCTCCCGGCCCCCTGCGCGCCGAGGGTCATCCGGAGGCCCTCCCCGGCGGCCCCGGCGTCGAGCGCGGGGCGGATCAGCGCGAGGCGCGGGTCGCGGCGCTGGCTGCGGAAGACGCCCTCGGGGTCGGTCACCATGAAGGAGCGGTCGTGCCGCAGCCCGGCGTCCGTCAGCTCCGCCTCGGGCAGCCGGACTCCCGCGCAGCCCTTGATCGGATAGGTCACCAGCTCGACGATTACGGCCACGGGCCCAGCGTACGGGGCGGCGGCCGGGGCGGGGCGGGCCGCCGGGGCGGCCGCGGCGGAGCGCTCAGTTCCAGCTGAGGCCGTGCACCCCGGGCGGGCACTTGGCTCGGTAGAGGTGGGCGCAGCCCGAGCCGTCGAGACGCACCGGGCGCACCCGGGTCCGCGGGGCGGTGAAATTCTCCTGGAAGTGCGTGACGGCCCGGACCGGGACGCGGTCCGGATGGAAGTGCACCTGGAGGGTGTACACATCCTGGACGCGCCGGATCCCGCGCAGATAGAAAGGGCGCGGTGCGGCGCAGCAGCCCGCCAGGATCTCGTAATCGACGACCGCGGTTTCGCCCGCTTCCAGCTTTCTGCCGAAACCGAAGCGGAGCAGCGCACCGGAATTCTCGCCGTGCACGACTTCGCCGAGCTGTCCGCAGTGCGGGACGATCTCGAAGGGCCTGCCGTCGAGTTCGCAGAAGTTGCCCAGCTCCTGGGCGCCGCCGCGCAGTGCCTTCACGACATGGTGCACGCGCACCGTCCGTATGCAGCCGTGCTCGTCGAGGCGCAGGGATTCCTGGGTGAGCAGAAAGGCGAGGTCCCGGTTGACCCGCGTCACCCGGGGACCGAGCAGGCCCTCCTGCCAGGAGTCGCGGCCGTAGACCCGGTAGGTCGCCGCGCTGAAATCGCCCCCGGCCACGGGTCTTCGGCGCGGCCGCGGCGGTCCGACCAGGGCGGTCAGGCTCCCGGCGGGCAGGTCGAGGAGCGCCTCGACCTCCTCGAGCGCCCGCAGCGACTCCGGGCGCTCGGGCCGGGTGCGCCCGCACTGCCAGTAGCTCAGGGTCGCCGGGGTGATCCGCACCCCGCGCAGCGCGAGCCGCTCGCAGACCCGGTCCAGCGGAAGACTGCCGGCCCGCAGCGCTTTGCGAAGGGCTACGGCAAACGTTTCGGATTCATTCCGTACCTGCTCCGACGCGGGCATTCCGCGACCCCCGGATTCTTCCGTCTGCTGCGCTCCGGGCGCCCACTCAAGCCGGACCGCGGTCCCCTGTCAACGGGCGGGCCCCCTTTTCCCTTTCGGCAAGCGGAACGTACCGGCGGGTCATTAAGAATCCCGCCGGGATTCCTTGATTTCTGTGCCGCGCACGCCACTTGTCACCCCGGGGCGCGCGGCCACAGAGTTCTGCCGCGGCGGTCAGCCGGGCTCCTCGCGGCCCGCCGCACTCCACCCCCCTCTTATCGGAAGGCCCTGCAATGAGACGTGTGCGCACCAGCGTTCTCGCCCTGACCGCGGCGGGCTCCCTCGCGGCCGGACTCGGCATCACCCTCGGCGCCCCGGCCTCGGCGGCCCCCGCGCCCACCGCCGAGGCCTCTTCCCCGCGGTACGAGCCCGCCATGGTCGAGGCGCTCGCCGCCGACCTCGGCACCGACACCTCCGGCGCCATCGACCGGCTCGACGCGCAGGCCCGGCAGCAGAAGCAGCTCGACCGCCTGGACGGCCGGGGCGTCGAGGCCGACGGCGCCTTCTTCGACGCGGCGGGCAGGCTCACCGTCAACGTCGCGGACCGCACCGAGGCCGCGCAGGTCCGCGAGGCCGGGCTGCGGGCCCGGATACCCGTCCGGGGCGAGGCGGCCCTGACGGAGATCAAGGCGGCGCTGGACGCGAGCGCCTCCCGGACCGCGCCCGCCGGGGTGGCCTCCTGGGGCGTCGACGTCGCGGGCGACACGGTGACGGTCGCCCTCTCCGGCTCCCGCGGTTCGGCCGACGCGGCCTTCCTGAAGAAGGCCGCCTCCTACGGCGAGGCGGTGCGCGTCGTCAAGGGCGAGGGCACCCTCTCCCCGCAGGCCGTGGTCCCGCCCGGCAGCCGGATGACCCTCAACAACAACGACAACTCCTGGTGCTCGGTGGGCTACGGCGCCCGCAACTCCTCGGGCAAGCAGTTCCTGGTCACCGCCGGCCACTGCGTCGCCAGTGGCCCCGGCCTCTACTTCAACCGCTCCCGCTTCGCGGTCGGCACCTACAGCCGGTACGCCGAGGGCCGCGACAGCGTCGACATGGGCCTGGCCACCCTGGACTCCGGCTCCTCCATCGGCACCGCGGTCGGCACCTGGGGCAACGGCTCCTCGGTGGCGGTGCGCGGCAGCCAGCGGGCCGCCACCGGGGCCGCGCTCTGCAAGTCGGGCTCCACCACCGGCTGGACCTGCGGCCGGGTCAAGGGCTACAACGTCAGCGTCACCTACACCAACCCGAACACCGGCACCCGCACCTACGTCAGCGGCCTCGGCACCTCCACCGTCTGCACCGAGGGCGGCGACAGCGGCGGCGCCTACATCTCCGGCAACCAGGCCCAGGGGATGACCTCCGGCGGCCCGACCAACCAGCAGTGCGGCGGCCCCGACGACGAGGGCTCCTCGTACTTCCAGCCCCTCGACGACACCCTGCGGTACTACGGGCTCACCCTGAACACCAACTGACCTGCCGACGGCAGCACTTGAGCCGCCCGGCCCGGCCCCGGCAACGACACCGGCACCCGGCCGCCGGAGGGGCGCGTACCGCCCCCGCGGCCGAAGGGCCCTCGGACACGGCGTGTTCGAGGGGCCCTTCGCCTGCGCTGCGCTGCCCGGCCGGGTCAGTCCTCCCGTCCGGATCGGTTCACCTGCCCTCCCGTTCGAGGAGGATCTGCTGCACGTCCAGGTAGCCGGAGCGGAATCCGGCCTCCGAGTAGGCGAGGTAGAAGGTCCACATCCGGCGGAAGGTCTCGTCGAAGCCGAGGGCATCCGCCTCGGCCGCGCGTGCCGCGAAGCGCTCCCGCCACAGCCGCAGGGTCTCCGCGTAGTGCGGTCCGTAGCAGTCGCGGCCGGTGACCCGCAGCCGGGTGTGCGCGCGGGCGGTCCCGGTGATCGCCTCGGTGGAGAGCAGCAGGCCGCCGGGGAAGATGTACTTCTGGATCCAGGTGTACGTACGGCGGCTGGCCAGCAGGCGGTCGTGCGGCATGGTGATCGCCTGGAGCGCGACCCGGCCCCCGGGGGCGAGCCGCGCGTCGAGGGTCCGGAAGTACACCGGCCAGAACTCCTCGCCCACCGCCTCGATCATCTCCACGCTCACCACCGCGTCGTACGTACCGGTGGCCTCGCGGTAGTCGCAGAGCCGGACCTCGACCCGGTCGCCGAGGCCCTCGGCGGCGATCCGCTCCAGGGCGAGGGCGCGCTGCTCGGCGGAGAGGGTCAGCGAGGTGACCCGCGCGCCGCGGCGGGCGGCGCGCAGGGCCAGTTCGCCCCAGCCGGTACCGATCTCCAGGAGCCGGGTGCCCTCGCCGACCCGGGCGAGGTCGAGCAGCCGGTCGATCTTGCGGCCCTGCGCCGCGGCCAAGGCGGGCCAGTCGGCGGGCAGTTCCTCGAAGACGGCCGAGGAGTAGCTGAGCGTCTCGTCCAGGAAGAGGGCGAAGAGGTCGTTGGACAGGTCGTAGTGGTGGCTGATGTTGTCCCGGGCGCCGCTCGGGGTGTTGCGGCGGGCGCCGGGCTGCTTCAACGCCCAGGCGCGGCGCAGGCGTTGGAGCCCGGCCGGGACCAGGGTGGCCGCGTTGTCGGCGAGCACGGTGAGCGCGGCGGCGAGGTCGGGGGCGTCCCACTCACCGGCCATGTACGACTCGCCGAAGCCGACCAGGCCACCCGCGCCGATCCGCCGGTGGAAGGCCGCGGGACGGTGGACGTCCAGGAGGGGCCCGCCGCGGCCGAGCCGGCCCCCGCCCGCCAGGCGCACGGTCAGCGGCAGCCGCCGCAGCGCCTGCCCCACCAGCAGCCTGGCCACCGCGGTCCGCGGGCCTGAGGCGGACGGCAGTCCGGCCACATCGGGCCAGCGCTCCGGGTCGACCGGAGCCCGCCCCGGCCGCACCGGGGACGGGGGCTGCTCCGGGGACTCCGGCTGATTCAGGGACGTTGTCACTCCACACCCTCCTGGGTCACGAACCAGCCACTCCACGGCTGGGGACGGAAATGCTTCGGATCAGGTCGAGGGATGGATTGGATCCGGAAGAGATCCATCCGGTCGAGATCGGACAAACGACGAACAAGAAGCGGACAAAAGGCGGACGAGCGGCGAAAGCGGGCGGACGGTCCGGGGGAAGAGCAGCGGAAGGAAGAGCGACGGAGCAGCGACAGAAGAGCGGCGGAGAAGCGGCGGGCGGTCGAGGGAACCGGAGCGGACCACTCCGGGCTTTCATTGTCGTCCGTCGCCAAAAACTTCCGCCATGTTGTCCGTCCCCCACATGGCCAGTGGGCAACGGCTCCCCTAGATTCACGGCACCGATCAGGTGAACGGGCTCCGGCGAACGGGCGGTGGCCCCGTGCACCGCCTCCCCGGGCGGCCCGGGGACGACCGCTTGAGCCGCACGAGCCGCATGACCGCACGAGCCGCACCAGCCGTATAAGCAACACCAGTCGTAGTAGTGGCGGGAGCCGCAGCACCCTTGCTTCTCCCGTCCAGCCCCCCTCCTCCTCGCCTCCCCCGCCTCCCCTCCTCCCTCTTCCGGCCGCCCTCGCCGCCGCTGCTTCCTGCGCTGCCTCCGCCACGGGTACGCCCCTGCCGTGCCCCGGGGTGTGCGGGTTCCTGACCCCGTGGTGCGCGGGTCGGCGGCCGGTTCCGCCCCTGCCTGTCCCGTAGTTCGAAGGAGAACTCTGATGCCGGTCCGCGCACAGCACCGGGTGGCCGCCGCCGCCCTGGCCACGGCCGGGCTCGCCGCCCTCGGCCTCGGGGCGCCCGCCTCCGCCCAGGCCGCCGAGCCGCTCGACTACGTCGCCCTCGGCGACAGCTACAGCGCGGGTTCGGGGGTGCTGCCCCTCGACCCGGAGGCCTCGCTGCTGTGTGCCCGTACCTCGAAGAACTATCCGCACCTGCTGGCCGAGGCCACCGGGGCCAAGCTCCGCGACGTCACCTGCGGCGGGGCGACCACCTCGCACTTCACCGAGTCCCAGTACCCGGGCGTGGCCCCGCAGTTCGACGCCCTGAAGAGCGACACCGACCTGGTCACGCTCACCATCGGCGGCAACGACAACAACACCTTCATCGGCGCGATCCTGGCCTGCGGCAGCGCGGGCGTACTGAGCCTCGGACAGGGCAGCCCCTGCAAGGACGCCTGGGGTGACAAGTTCACCGACGACATCCGGAACAAGACGCTTCCCGCGCTGCAGAAGTCACTGAAGACGATCAGGCAGAAGTCCCCGCACGCCGAGGTCGCGATCCTCGGCTACCCGTGGATCATGCCGAAGGAGAGCGTCAGCGGCTGCTATCTGAAGATGCCGATCGCCAAGGGCGACGTGCCCTATCTGCGCGACCTCCAGACCGAGCTGAACTCCGCCGTGGAGAAGGCCGCCGCCGACAACGGCGCCACCTACGTCGACCTGAACACGGCCTCCGAGGGGCACGACGCCTGCGCCCCGGCGGACAAGCGCTGGATCGAGCCGGTCCTCTTCGGCACCAACTTCGTCCCGGTGCACCCGAACGCCGCCGGTGAGGCCGCCATGGCCGCCGAGGTGAAGAAGGCCCTGGGCGTGCGCTGAGCGCGCCCGTCCCCCCCGGCCCGGGCCCGGGGCGTGCGGCTCAGCCGCCGTCCCGGGCCCGGGCTTTCTCCTCACCCGTCCCGCTCATCCCGCCTGGCTTGCCGACCTCGCCCGTCCCGCCACCGGCCGCGTCCCCTCTGCCGACCCCTCTCCCGTCCCCGCTCACGTCCCCGGTCGCCAGTGCGCGGGTGGTGCGCCGCAGCAACTTGCCGGTCGGGTTGCGCGGGAGTGCGTCGAGGAAGAGGACCTGGGCTGGGACCTTGTGGCGGGCTAGATGGGCCCGTACGTGGTCGCGCACCTGCTCCTCGGTCAGGCCCCGGCCGGGTTCGAGGACCACGAAGGCGGCGAGGCGGGTGCCGAACTCCGGGTGCTCCACGCCGATCACCGCGGCCTCGGCGATGTCCTCGTGGGCCCAGAGCAGGTTCTCGATCTCGGCGGGGAAGACGTTCTCGCCGCCGCAGACCACCATGTCGTCCTCGCGGCCGTCGAGGAAGAGCAGCCCGTCCGCGTCGAAGTGCCCGGTGTCGCCGGTGCTCATCAGGCCGTCGATCTCGTGCTTGGACTGGCCGTCGGTGTAGCCGCCGAACTTCATGCCGTTGCCGACGAACACCCGCCCCGGCCGCCCCGGTTCACGCACCGGGCGCCCCTGGGCGTCGTAGAGCCGCACCTCGCAGCCGGTCAGGGTGCGGCCCGCGGTGGCCGGGTGGGCGCGCAGCTCCTGCGGCTGGGCGATGGTGGCGAGGGCGACCTCGGTGGAGCCGTAGAGGTTGTAGAGGACCTCGCCGAAGGTGTCGAGGGCGCGCTCCACCAGGGCGGGCGGCAGGGCGGCGCCCGCGCTGAGCATGATGCGCAGCCGGGAGAGGTCGTGGCCGGCGAGCACCTCGGGGCCGAGTTCGAGCATCCGGTGCAGCATCGTCGGCACCAGGACCATCCCGGTGCACCGGTGCTCGGCCAGCGCCGCCACCGCCCGCCGGGCGTCGAAGCGGCGCTGCACCACCAGGGTCGAGCCGAGGCTGACGGCGAGGCCCGCGTGCGCCAGCCCGGTGCCGTGGAAGAGCGGCGAGCAGACCAGCAGGGCCCCGCCCGGCTCCCAGGGCACCCGGTCGAGCAGCTGCACCACCAGCTTCACGCCCTTGACCTGCCGCGGCGCCCCCTTGGGCAGCCCGGTCGTCCCGCTGGTCAGCAGCACCACGGCCCCCACCTGCGAGGGCGCCCGCGGCGGCTCGGGGGCAGTGTCGGCGATCAGGGCCTCTATGCGGGTGACCGGGGGGTGGGGTTTCCGATCCGGGGAGGGGGAGTCCCTGGAGTGGGGGTGCTGGGACCGGCGGTCCTCGGTCGCGCGAGCCTGGGAGTGGTGATCCTGGGTTTCCCGATCCCCGGTCTCCCCCTCCTCCGTCCAGGCGAGGAACCGCTCGACGTCCGCGGGGAGATGGTCCGCGACCGCGGTGAACTCCTCGTCGTACACGAGGACGTCCACGCCCTCGCGCCGGGCCACGTCGGCCAGTTGGGGGCCCGCGAAGCCGGTGTTGAGGAGCAGCAGCCGGGCGCCCAGCTTGGCCGCGGCGAGCAGGGCGTCGAAGAGTCCGCGGTGGTCGCGGCAGAGCACGCCGATCACCGCGCGCTCCCCGATCCCGTCCGCGCGCCAGGCGGCGGCCAAGGAGTCGGAGCGGCGGTCGAGTTCGGCGTAGGTGAGCGGCCCGAGGTCGTCGATCAGGCCGGTGCTGTCCGGGATGCGCCGGGCCGCCCCGCGCACCGAGGCGCACAGCGGTCCCCAGCGGCGGGCGTCGCGTTCGAACCGCAGCGAGCGGTCGGGGCGGGCCGGGTCGAACAGCCGCGCCCGGTGCAGCAGCGTCAGCGCCCGCCCGGCCTCCGCGGCACGTAGGAGAAGGGAACTCATGGCTCTCTCCGCTTCGTCGGGTCCGGGCGCCCCGCAGGAGCCGCCCGCCCACCGGGACTTTCGCGAAGGTACCCGCGGTAACACCACACCTTCAATACGCGGGCGGCCGCCATTTTTTCGGCGCTCCGTAGGCGAGGGGTCACCGAGAGCGCTCGTACGGACCGGGGTGCGGGGCGGCACGCCCGGGTGGCGGGGCGGCACGCCCGGGCGGCGGGTGCGGCCCGGGGCGCCTCCGCGGGCCGATGATCGAGGGGTCCGGCACCCGGCCGGAGGGCCCGCGGCCGCGAGTGCCACGGGCGGACCACGCACCCGGGAGCACACCATGAAGGCAGATCTGTCCGGGCGTTCGGCCCTGGTCACCGGTTCGACGCAGGGCATCGGCGCCGCCATCGCCCAGGGGCTCGCGGCGGCCGGAGCCCGTGTCGGCGTCAACGGCCGCAGCGAGGAGCGGGTGGCCGAGGCGATCGAGACGATGGCCGAGGCGGTACCGGACGGCGAGTTCGTCCCGGTCGCCGCCGATGTGGCCACCGAGGAGGGCGCCGCCCGGGCCGCGGAACTGCTCCCCGAGGCGGACATCCTCGTCAACAACCTCGGCATCTTCGGCTCGCAGCCCGCCCTGGAGATCAGCGACGCGGAGTGGCGCCGCTACTTCGAGGTCAACGTCCTCTCCGCGGTGCGCCTGACCCGCACCTTCCTGCCCGGGATGATGAGCCGGGGCTGGGGCCGGGTCCAGTACCTCGCCAGCGACTCGGCGGTCGCGGTGCCCGCCGAGATGATCCACTACGGCATGTCCAAGACGGCGCTGCTCGCGGTCGGCCGGGGCTTCGCCAAGGAGGCGGCTGGCACCGGCGTCACCGTCAACTGCGTACTCGCGGGCCCCACGCACACCGGCGGCGTGGAGGACTTCGTGTACTCCTTGGTCGGCACGGACCTGCGCTGGGAGGAGGCCCAGCGCGCCTTCATGCGCGAGCACCGCCCGCAGTCCCTCCTCCAGCGCCTGATCGAGCCGGAGGAGATCGCCCACCTGTGCGTCTACCTCGCCTCCGACCTCGCCTCGGCGACCACCGGCGGGGCGGTACGGGTGGACGGGGGGTACGTGGACTCGATCCTGCCGTAAGGCGCTCCCCTCAGGCTGCGAGCGTCTCCCTGAGCTCCCGGACGGCAGGCTCGGCGTGGTGGCGGGTGGGGATGGAGCGGTACAGGTCCATGGCCCGGGCACGGGTCAGACCGATACGGAAGCCCGGAGGCAGACCCCGGAGGGCGGCAGCGGCGGTACGGCACGCCTGCTCGCTGTCGCCCTCGCGGTGCAGGCAGGCAGCGCCGTCGATCCGTAGCAGGGTACGAGTCATCGCGCTGGTCGGGCTCGACAAGGCGAGCGCGCGATCCTGGCTCTCCCGAGCGCGCCCGGTCTCGCCGAGCACGGTGAGCGCGTGGGACAGGTGGACATGCTGCTTCTGCTCGCCGAGCCCGAACCAGGTGTCCGCGCGCTGCTCGCCGGTGAGCTGTCCGGCGAACCGGTTCGCGTCGGCGATCGCCTGCCGGGCCTGGTCACGCCGACCGCACAGCGCATGCGCTCGGGCGGCCACAGCGGCAGCCAGCGCAGCGGTGGCGGTGGGCGCCGTCCCGGCCGTCTGCCGTGCCTTTTCGGCGAGTTCGGCGGCGGTCCTCGGTGCGCCGAAGTTGAGCGGCACCATCGCCTCCCTCGCCAACGCCCAGGCCTGCAAGGAACGGTCGCCCGACTCGACTGCGGCCAGCCGCGCCGTACGGAACCACGCCGAGGACTCCTTACGGTCCCCGACATCGTGGAGCACGATGGCGATCATCCCGGCGAGTTGCCCCGCGACCCGAGACAGCCGTACTCGCGACCCGGCCGACAACGGCTGTTCGAAGAGTGGACCGATATCGGCGAAGTCGGAGCCGAGTTCCTTCAGTACGGCGGCAGGCGTCCGGCCGCCGTATCCGTGGCTGTAGTGCTCGACGGCTGATTCCAGATGTGGAAGATCGGCCCGCGCGCCACTGCTGAGCGCATGGTCCACCCGCTCGCGGGTGTCGGAGATCCAGGCCAGGGCTGGGCCCGTGAGGCCAGCTGCGAGCACCGAGACACCCAGGAAATCACGCCGTTCCACCGGGGGTACCTCCTGCTCAGGTTCCGAGGACGTAGGTGCCGGAACGAGCTTGCGGAATGTGCGACTTGACGCGACCGCTCGCTGTACTTCCCCAATGGTGAGCCCATAGCCGTCGGCAATCAACCGGTGCCAGTGAGGAACGGGCACTCTCCTCTCGGTCTCCCACCGCTTGATGTTCTCGGGGTCGACCCACCGGCCGCCGATGCCTTCCAACAGCTCTGCCTGCTGCTTCCGGGTCCGCCCGGCCCCTTCCCGCAGACCGCGTAAAAGCTGGCCAATTCCGTCTGGACTCACCATCGTCAGCCTCGCATTTCCGCTTGTGACTCGGGACCATCCTGGCCCCCCGGGCGGCCCCCTGCCCGGCGTCTCGTCAAAATGCACCCCTGCGCGGCCCTGTGAGCTCCGCACCGCCTGCCGTTGGACTGGATGCGTGCCCGCCTCCCCTGTGCGGACACGGCACTTCCTCTTCCCGAGTGACAAGGCCTCAGATGACCGTGCCCACAATTCCCAGTCCACCAGGCTCCGTTGGCTACACCAGGACCCTGCCGTGCGAGGCCGCGAGCGCGAGAACCGCCCGCGCCCTGGTACGCACCGCTCTGACGGCGTGGGAGTTGCCTCACCTCGCCGAAGACGCGGAACTCGCGATCACAGAGCTGGTGGCGAACGCCTCGCAACACACTGCCTGTCGCTCGATCCGCGTCGCGGTGAGGCATACGGCGGAGGGCCGGGTACGCATCAGCGTCGTGGACACGTCCCGTGTCCACCCGGTACTCAGACAGGCGGACGCCGACGACGCCGGGGGGCGCGGTCTGACCATGATCGACGCGCTCACGCACAGCTGGGGGACCGATCCCCTACCCGGTGGCAAGTGCGTCTGGTGCGAGCTGCCGACCGGGACGGACACGTGACGGCCCGCTCAGCGGCTCGCGTGGGAGACCAGATCCGCGACGTGAACGCCGACCGCAGCGGCATCGTCACCGACATGAGCGACGGGACCTACGTCCTGCGGCCGGTACATGGCGGCGGCACGTGGTGGACCGTCAGCGATCCGACACACCTGGAAGTGACCATGACCCGGGAACAGCGCGCGGCGGAAGGACGCGTCTGAGCTCGCACACGGCCCGTACCGTCCGCCACCGCCCCAGAAGGAAACACACCGTGCGCGGCAGTTCACCCCTTGCGCACATCTTGCCGCGCGGCGCCCGCGGGGCTTTCGTGGAAGGAGTGGTACCGGTTGCCGGGCCTCCCCCCAGCGGAACCGTGACCGGTGGCACTGCCTCGCGTGAGGCAGGAGGTGCGTGAGTCATGGCGGCCACCGTACGGACAGGGCGCTGGCTGTGGCACTGGCGCCACAACGACCTGCGGCGGCCCAGTGACCGCGCCGAGGGCTGGATCCTGCTCGCCGCGCTGGCCCTCGCGGTCACCGGCGGTGCGGCTTCGGGCGCCTTGGCGGCGGGCGTCGTGGTCGACAGCGCGGAGGAGCAGCAGTCCGCCCGCCGCGAGGTCACCGCGACGGTCACCGAGGCCGCCTCCCGCGCCTCCCCCGACGACACCGGCTTCGGTGACGACCGGGTGCGGACCGCGATCCGGTGGCGCGACGACGGGGGCCGCGTCCACCACAGCGACACCAAGGTGCCGCCGAACACCGAGAAGGGCGCCGAGGTCCCGCTCTGGGTCGACCGGGACGGCCGCCCGGCCTCCGCACCGCCCTCCACCGGCGAACTGCTCGGCGGCGCGGCGGCCACCGGCGGCCTGACCGCGCTCGGCGTCGCGGGCGGCGTGCTGCTCACCGAACGCGGCGCCCGCTACGCCCTCGACCGGCGGCGGATCCGCCAGTGGGAACGCGAATGGGAGGTCGTCGGACCGTACTGGCGACGCAAGGCACTGTGAGGACGGGGGAGGACGGGGGACGGGGGACGGGGGACAGTCATCGAGGCCGGGGCGGCCGGGGTCAGGGCAGCCGGGGTCAGGGCAGCCGGGGTCAGGGCAGCCGGGGTCAGGGCAGCCGGGGTCAGGGCAGCCGGGGTCAGGGCAGCCGGGGTCAGGGCAGCCGGGGTCAGGGTCGGGTAGCCGGGCCCGGTTCAGTGCCGGGGGGCGACCGGGTGCCGAGCGGGCGGCCAACTGGGTTGCCAGGATGCACAGTTGGAGGGCGAGGGAGCAGCCTCGTAGCGCATCGGGGGCAGCTGGAGCATCCGGGGCGGCTGAGGCCCGGACGTCGGCTCGGGCTTCTTGCGGGCTCGACTCCGTACGCGAGCCCCGCCGCGGATGCGACCCGGTTCAGTGCTCGCCGCGCCCGGCGGCTCCGGCCCCGTCCCCAGCCGCCGTCCCAGTCCCAGTCCCGGTTCCGGTCCCGCCCAGGGCACCGTCGCCCCTGGTGCCGTCGCCCCTGGCACCACCCCCGCCCCGAGCACCGTTCCCGCCTCCGGCCCTGCCCCCTCCCCCGCCCCCGCCGCCGTCCTGCCCACCGCGATCCGCCGCCGAGGCCGCCGCCAGATCGCGGCGGGAGACGGTGCCGAGCTTGTGCATCGCGCGGGCGACGTGCTGCTCGACGGTGCGGTGCGAGAGGTGCAGGGTGCCGGCTATCTCCCGGTTGGTGAGACCGGAGGCGGCGAGTTCGGCGACCTCGCTCTCGCGCGGGGAGAGCCGGTCCCCGTACGAGGGCCTGCCCGGCGCGCGGCGGCGCTCCTCGGCGGGCTGGTGCTCGCGCAGCGCGGCCCGCGCCCTGGCGGCGTCCCAGACCGCCCCCAGCTCGGTGAACCCGGCGACGCAGCCGTCCAGTTCGGCCAGTGCCCGGTCCGGCGCACCCGAGGGCGCCCCGCCCTGCCGACGCCGTCCGCCGCCTCCGCCCGGGGGCTCGCCCTCCCCGTCCGGTAGCGCGGCGAGTACGCACCGGGCCGCGCCCTCCGCGGTGAGCGCGGCGGCGTACGGGCGGGGCATCTTGCCGTAGGCCGCGGCCGCCCGGCGGTAGTGGCCCGCGGCCTCGGTCAGCGCACCGGCGGCCTCGGCGAGAGCGGCCCGGGACCAGCTCAGGGAGGCGGTCGCGGCGGGGGCGTCGAGCCCGTCGAGCCCCGCGGCGAACTCCTCGGCCATGGCACGGGCCGCCGCCGCGTCCCCGTCCCTGGCCACCGCCTCGACCGCCCAGGGCGCCAGCTCCGCCGCCCAGACCCACACCCCCTTGTCGGCGATTCCCGCCCAGGCCTTGCGGGCGATCCCGGCCGCGGCGGCGGTGTTCTCCCGGACCAGCTCCAGGCGTATCAGCGCACCGGCGACGGCCGCCGCCAGCGGGGCCGGGGCCGCGCCGGGCGGGGAGGCCTGCTCTCCGGAGAGCCAGGACAGGGCGCGGCCCCACTCGCCGCGGGCGAGGGCGAGCAGGCCGAGCACCATCCGGGCGTCGGCGGAGATCACCGGCATGTCGGCGGTGGCCTCCACGAAGGCCTCGCAGCGCTCGGTGAGCCCGGCCCACCGCCCGGTGGCCCACTCCAGCTGGAGCCGGGCCCCGAGCGCGGTGTGCTCGGTGTACGGGGCGCCGCTGCGCGCGGCCAGCTCCTGGCCCTCGGCGAGCAGATCGACGGCGCGGGAGTAGTGGCCGAGCCAGACCGAGGAGTCGGCGGCGTTGCACAGGCCGCGGGCCGCGTGCTGGAGGCAGGGCGGGTCGGTGCTGTCCACCGGCAGCGTCTTGAGCAGGTCCACCGCGCCCGGGTCACCGTAGCTCATGGCGAGGCTCGCCCGGCCCGCCGCCACCGCCGCCCGCACCGCCACGTCGCCGCTGTCGGCCGCCGCCTCCTCGGCGCCGTCCATCCACTCCTTGTGGGTGGCGAGCGAGGAGATCGGCCAGTACGGCATGGCGAGGGCGGACATGGCGCGGGCGGAGAGGTCGGGCCGCTCCTCGCGCAGTTCGTCGGAGGCCCGCTCCAGCTCGCCCCAGCCCTCGACGCCGAGCCCGACCTGGTTGCAGAGCAGCAGGCCGAGGTCGAGCCGGACCTCGCCGCGCACCACCGCGGGCAGGTCCTCGTCCTGCACGATCTGGGTGAGCACCTGCACCGTCTCGTCCGAGCGCAGCCCCACCACCGCGCTGCGCGAGAGCATCGGCGCCAGCCGCCCGCGGGCCCGGGGCGGCACCGCGGCGGAGGCCAGGGTGCGTTCGAGCAGGGCGATCGCCTCCGGGTGCCGCCCGGCGGCGGTGGCCTCGGTCGCCGCCCGCTCCACCGCCCGCAGCCAGCCCTTGACCCGGCCGCAGGCCCGCCGGTGCCGGGCCACCGCCGCCCACGGCACCGGCTGCCTGCGCACCAGCACCTCCGCGGCCCGCGCGTGCAGCTGCTCCCGTACGGGGGCGGGCAGGCTCTCCCGGACCGGCCCCGCGGCCAGCGGCACCGGCAGCCCGTAGGCGTACTGCCCGCCCTCCTCGCCCCGCGCCACGAGCGCCGCACCGGAGAGCGCGGCGAGCAGCGCGAGATGCCCCTCGACGGGACTCAGCCCGGCCACCGCGAGCAGCTCGTCGCCGCGCACCGGCTCGTCGAGCACCCCGGCCGCGCCGACCACGATCCGGTACGGGGCGGGCAGCGCGGCGGTGCGCCCGAGTATCAGCTCGGCCAGGCGGACCGGGACTCCGGCGGCGTCCACCTCGGCCGCCGTGACCGTCTGGCGGGGACTCTCGCGCAGCACCGCGAGCAGGTCGACCACCACCTGCGCCACCCCGCCGGAGACCTGGTGCAGCCGCCGCACGGCCCCCGCGGTGGCGCGGTCGCCGAGCACCTCCTCGGCGGCCCGGCGGACCCGGTCCTCGTCCCAGGGCTCAAGGCGATGCCGGAGCACCGTGAACTCGGGTGCCGTCCGGGGCGGCGGCGCACCCAGCGGCAGCCCCGGCTCCGCCAGCTCCTCGGGACGGTAGGCCAGCACCACCGCCACCAGCCGCGGCGCGGGCCGGGCGAGCACCCCGCGCAGCCGCTCGAGCAGGTCCGGCTCGGCCAGGTGCGCATCGTCCACGGTGAGCAGGACGGGGGCCCCTGCGGCTCGGTGGTCCGGGAGTTGGCGGTCGGAGAGCTGCCGGTCCCGGGGGTCCCGGGGGTCCCGGTCGGAGAGCTGCCGGTCCGAGGACTGCCGGTCCGAGGGCCATCGATCCGCTGACTGCCGCTCCCCGGGCCGCCGGTCCCGGGACTGCCGATCCTGGTACTGGCGATCCTCCGGCCGCCGCTGCCCCCGGGACCCACCCGCGCCACCCGCGCCACCCGGAGCCCGCAGCCCATCGAAGGCCCCCGAAGCACGCAGAGCCTCAGCGGCATCCGGCAGGCCCCGCGCACCCGGCGCACCCGCAGCCCTTACGGCCTCCAGGCCACCCGACTCTCCGTCCCCGTCCCCCTCTCCCTCCTCATCCTCATCCCTGTCCTTGTCCCCGTCCCCGTCCCCCGGCCCCGGAGGATGGAGGACGTCAGACCCACCCCACCACCGCACCGCCCGGACCCCCGCGGACTCGGCCTGCGCGCACAGCCGCCGCAGATACGTGGTCTTGCCCGCCCCGGCCGCGCCCTCCACGAGCAGCAGCACCGGTGCTCCGCCCGCACTCACCGCGGCGCCGCCCGCGCTCTCCCAGGCGCGCCGCAGGCTCCGCTCGGCGGAGGTCTCCTCGACGGTGGCCACACCGCCCCCTAGCTGTTCACCCGGCACTTCCGGAGCTGTTCACCCGGCACTTCCGGCTTGTTTACGTATCCGTAGTCCAGTCTGCCCTGATTGCTGCCCCCGTGTCGTGCCCCCAGCATGGGACTACGGGTCCCCCTCTCGACCGAGGACATCGCGCCGAGGACATCGAGGGCACCTCGCGGCGGACGTCTCGCCAAGGGCCTCCCGCCCCAGGGCGCCTCGTCCCCCGCCCCGCCCCGAGGAGATCTCCTTCCCCGCGGACCACGGAGGGCGCCGGGGACCCGGCAGTCCCACGCTGGAGAGCCGCATGACCACCGGAGCCCATCCGCCCACCGTGCCGACACGGGGGCACCCCGCAGACCCGCCGTCCGAGCACGCCCTGTGCACCCTGGCGTCCACTCCGGAGGCGCCGACCGTCATGCGCCGCTTCGCCGGAGCCATGGCCCGCCGCTGGGGCCTGGCCGGGCACACCTGCGAATCCCTCGCCCTGGTCGTCACCGAGCTGGTCACCAACGCGGTCCGGCACAGCGGCAGCCCCGTCGTCACCCTGCGCCTCAGCTCCGGCGAGGGCACCCTGCGCGCCGAGGTGCACGACATCGGCCGCTGGCGGCACGCCCCCGTACCCGCCCAGGGCCCCGGCGACGGCTACCCCCGCTGCGGCCGGGGCCTCGCCCTGGTCCGCGCCCACACCACCCGCACCGTCGCCCGCCTGACCACCACCGGCACCACGATGCTGGCCGAGTTCGCCACCCCGCCCGACGACGCCCACGCGCCGCCGCCCCCGCGCACCGGCCTGGTGACCACCCCCCGACGCCCCCACGACCCGCTCGTCTGATCCTCCCCTCACCCCTCACCCCTTACGGACCCGTGACGTCCCCCGCGCGCCGCCCGCCGTACCGGCACCGCCGTCCTACGGTGGCCGGATGCGCGTACTGGTCACCGGCGGCGCCGGATTCATCGGATCCCACATCGTGGCGGAACTGCTCGAAGCCGGGCACGAACCCCTCGTCCTCGACGCCCTGCTGCCCTCGGCCCACGGCGACCGGCCCCCCGCGCCGCACCCCGGGGCCCCGCAGCTCACCGCCGACGTACGGGACCCGGAGGCGGTGAGCGCCGCGCTGCGCGGGGTGGACGCCGTCTGCCACCAGGCCGCGATGGTCGGCCTCGGCAAGGACTTCGCGGACGCCCCCGACTACGTCGGCTGCAACGACCTCGGCACCGCGGTCCTCCTCGCCGCCGCCGCGCGGGCCGGGGTGAAGGCCCTGGTCCTCGCCGGTTCGATGGTGGTCTACGGGGAGGGCCGCTACACCTGCCCCGCGCACGGCACCGTACGGCCTGGTCCGCGCGCCGTCGCCGACCTCGACGCCGGACGCTTCGAGCCCGGCTGCCCCGACTGCGGTGAACCGCTGGCTCCCGGGCTCGTCGGCGAGGACGCCCCCACCGACCCCCGCAACGTCTACGCCACCACCAAGCTCGCCCAGGAGCACCTCGCCGCCGCCTGGGCCCGCTCCACCGGCTCCACGGCCGTCTCGCTGCGCTACCACAACGTCTACGGACCCGGCATGCCCCGCGACACCCCGTACGCGGGAGTCGCCTCCTTCTTCCGCTCGGCCCTGGCGAACGGCAAGCCGCCCCAGGTCTACGAGGACGGCCGCCAGCGCCGCGACTTCGTCCACGTACGCGATGTGGCCCACGCCAACGTCCTCGCCCTGAGCGCCCTGCACGCGGGCGGCCGGGCCCCCTTCACCGCGTACAACACCGGCAGCGGCGACCCGCACACCATCGGCGAGATGGCCACCGAACTCGCCCGCGCCCACGGCGGCCCCGACCCGGTCACCACCGCCGCATACCGCCTCGGCGACGTCCGCCACATCACCGCCGACTCCACCCGCCTCCGCACCGACCTGGGCTGGCACCCCCGCATCACCTTCGCGGAGGGCATGAAGGAGTTCGCGGGGGCGGCGCTGCGGGGGGACGGCGAACGGGCCGGCTGACCGCCTTCCTGTACCGGCTGACCGCCTTGCTGTACGCGGGAGTCGGGCCCGCGGACGACGACGACCCGGCACCGAAGCAGACTCCTTCGGTACCGGGCCTTGCGCTGTTCCGCCGCCGGGCTCAGTCCTGCCGCGTTTGCGGGAGCGAGTCGGCCGCCGCGGGTTCCGAGGCCGGGGCGGGGATGGGCGCAGGCGCCTGGCCGACGGTGGATGGCTGCTCGAAGAGCGCCTCGGCACGTGTCGCGGTGGGGGCGCGCTCCAGCCACCGGTCGAGGAGAACAGGGTCGGCACAGCCGGCCATCCGCTCGCGGACGTCCTGGGACACCTCGATGCCGCGCAGCTCCAGCACCCGAACCACCACCGCGGCCTTCGCCTCTATGGCGCCTTCCTCCTTGCCGACCTCCTTGCCCTCCAAGTAGGCCGGCTCCCGGTAGATACCGCGGCCGGGAAAGTAGGTGACCACGCTCATCAGCTTCCTCCAGATGGGCCTCAGGTCACTGCCAGAAGATCTCTTCCACGATGATCTGCGGATCTTCCGTGCGCTGTACGAAGGTGTAGATCAGCCAGCCGTGGCCGCCATCGAAGAGGAAGACACGGGCGCCCTTCGGATCGCTGGAGCGCACGGGTTCCACCCGCATGCCGGTGGGGAGACCCATGTCCGTCTCGATGCCGCGAAAGTAAGGGTCGTCCGCGGTGACCAACTCAGCGCGTACGGCATCGACGATCTTGCGTGCATGCT
This sequence comes from Streptomyces sp. SCSIO ZS0520, assembly GCF_025643355.1. Lineage (NCBI taxonomy): Bacteria > Bacillati > Actinomycetota > Actinomycetes > Kitasatosporales > Streptomycetaceae > Streptomyces > Streptomyces sp. SCSIO ZS0520. Next base: position 3,932,170 of record NZ_CP092644.1, read on the forward strand.
CGGGCAGTACGTCCCGTGCGGCCTGGGCCTTGAGGGTCCAGTCCATCTGCCATGGCGGGCCCATGAACCCGTCGTCGATCACTGCCCGGGCTCCAGGCGTTGCACCTGATGCCGGATGTGGGACGCCGCTTCGAGGAGGGACCTGGCCTCGGTGAGATCGGTGGACTCGGACGCGCGGTGTTCGAGGTCCGTGACATGCGCGTCGAGCTTCGGGTCACGGGCGATCGCGTACTGGCCCCACCAGCGGGCCATGAAGGCGGGCACAGTGCTGATGTCGTAGGTCTCGGCGACCGCCCACCGCCAGTGGCTGTCGAAGTCCGCGAGGAGCTCGGGGGCGTGCTGCGCGATCGCCTCGCGCAGGGCCTTCGGATTGCGCTCGGGCATGGGCGGGACAGCCGGTGTGTGTTCCGCCGCGTGAGCAGTCATGACCGGTCGTCCTCCTCTGTGCCGCTGCAGATATTCGCTTTCCCGACCATAGCTCTCCGCGCCTTGCGGTGTGAGCTGCCCGCCCGCCCGTCCCCTCAGGCCCCCTCGCCCCCGAAGCGGTCCTTGTACGAGTCCAGTTCCTCGTCGGTGATCTTGGCGAAGAGGACCGGGGGCACCGTGAAGGGGGTGCCCGCGGGGACGGTGTCCAGGGTGGTGGCCTGGGTCGGGGTGATCCAGGTGGCGGTGTCGTCGGGGAGGGTGAAGGCGGTGCGCATGGCGGCGGCGGAGGTGGGGATGAAGGGCTCGGAGACCACCGCGTACAGGTGGATGAGGTTCATCGCGGTGCGCAGGGTCAGGGCGGCGGCGTCCTGGTCGGTCTTGATCTCCAGCCAGGGGGCCTTCTCCTCCAGGTAGGAGTTGCCCGCGGACCACAGGGCGCGCAGCGCGGCGGCCGCCTTGCGGAACTGCAGGGCCTCCATCTGCTCCTCGTACTCGGCGAGCAGGCGGGCGATCTCGGTGCCGAGCCTCGCCTCCGCCTCGCCCGCCTCGCTGCCCGCGGGGACCGCCTCGCCGAAGCGCTTGCGGGAGAAGGACAGCACCCGGTTGACGAAGTTGCCGAGGGTGTCCGCCAGGTCCTTGTTGACGGTGGCGGTGAAGTGCTCCCAGGTGAAGGAGGAGTCGTCGGACTCGGGGGCGTTGGCGATCAGGAAGTAGCGCCAGTAGTCCGCGGGCAGGATCTCCAGGGCCTGGTCGGTGAAGACGCCGCGCTTCTGCGAGGTGGAGAACTTCCCGCCGTAGTACGTCAGCCAGTTGAAGGCCTTGACGTAGTCGACCATCTTCCAGGGCTCGCGGACGCCCAGCTCGGTGGCCGGGAACATCACCGTGTGGAAGGGGACGTTGTCCTTGGCCATGAACTGGGTGTAGCGGACGTCCGCGGCCTCGTACCACCAGGACTTCCAGTCGTGCCCGGCGCTCTCGCCCGCCGCGTCGGACCACTCCTTGGTGGCGCCGATGTACTCGATCGGGGCGTCGAACCAGACGTAGAACACCTTGCCCTCGGCGGCCAGTTCGGGCCAGGTGTCCGCCGGGACCGGGACGCCCCAGTCCAGGTCGCGGGTGATCGCGCGGTCGTGCAGGCCCTCGGTCAGCCACTTGCGGGCGATCGAGGTGGACAGCTGCGGCCACTCGGGGGCGGCCTGGGAGGTCTGCGCCACCCAGGCCTCCACCTCCTGCTGGAGCTTGGACTGGAGCAGGAAGAGGTGCTTGGTCTCGCGGACTTCGAGGTCCGTGGAGCCGCTGATGGCGCTGCGCGGATCGATCAGGTCGGTCGGGTCGAGCACCCGGGTGCAGTTCTCGCACTGGTCGCCGCGGGCCTTGTCGTAGCCGCAGTGCGGGCAGGTGCCCTCGACATAGCGGTCCGGCAGGAAGCGGCCGTCCGCGGGCGAGTAGACCTGGCGGATCGCGCGCTCCTCGATGAAGCCGTTCTCGTTCAGGCGGCGCGCGAAGTGCTGGGTGATCTCGACGTTCTGCGGGCTGGAGCTGCGGCCGAAGTAGTCGAAGGCGAGCGCGTACCCGTCGTAGATCGCCTTCTGCGCCTCGTGCGCCTGGGCGCAGAACTCGTCGACCGGTACGCCCTGCGCCTTCGCGGCCAGTTCGGCGGGGGTGCCGTGCTCGTCGGTGGCGCAGATGTAGAGGACATCGTGCCCGCGCTGGCGCAGGTAGCGGGAGTAGACGTCCGCCGGGAGCATCGACCCCACCATGTTGCCCAGGTGCTTGATCCCGTTGATGTACGGAAGGGCGCTGGTGATGAGGTGTCGAGCCATCGGGGGCTGCTCCCAGGTCGTTACGCGGAGTGACGAGCGGCGGGTGCCGGAATCTCGTCGTACGAACCCCGAAATCGTAGCCGACATGCGGGGGCCGCCCGCTCCTGGATTTACGGTGCGGACGGCCTCCGGGACGCTGTGTGACGCCGGTGCTCCGGGCGCTCAGCCGGTGGCCGGCTTCCAGTGCGCGAGCAGGCCCTCGTACAGTTCCGCGTCGGTCAGCTCGCGCGGGGCCGGTCCGGCGTGGAAGAAGGCGGCGTTCGGGACGTCGAGCTTGCGCAGGTAGTCGAAGCCCTTGGCCTCGTGCTCGCCGAAGGCCACGAACTGGAAGAACAGCGGCAGCCGCTCGGCCGCCTTCAGCGCCGCGGTGGCCGGGCCCTTGGTGTCCGGCGGACCGTCGGTCTGGAAGACGACGAGGGCCGGTGCCTTCCCGCCCTCGGCCTTCTCGTACTTCTTGTGCTGCGCGACGATCTCCTCGATCGCGGCGTGGTAGCTGGTGCGCCCCATCCGGCCGCACTCGGCGTGCAGCGCGTCGACGCGTCCCTCGAAGGAGTCCGGGGTCAGCTCGCCGGTGCCGTCGATCTCCGTGGAGAAGAAGACGACGGGCACGGTCGCCGCCGGGTCGGTGTGCGCGGCCAGCGCGAGCACCTGCTCACCGAGCGCCTGCGCCGAACCGTCCTTGTAGTACGGCCGCATCGAACCGGACCGGTCCAGTACGAGGTAGACCCGCGCCCGCACCCCGCTCAGCCCCCGGTCGGCGAGCACCTGCGCGGCGGCGGTGTGGGCTCCGGTGAGGAGGGGGGAGAGGGGGGCGGTGGTGGTGACGGTTTCGGTGACGGTGTCGTTTTCGGTGACGGTGTCCGTGTCCGTGTCGGCAGGGGCTGAGGGGGATTCGTCGGCCGCGGCCAGGGGGGCGGCTCCGGGGCCGGGGGAAGGCTCGGGTTCGGGGGCCGCCTCGGGTTCCGGGGCTGCTTCCGGCTCGGGGGTGGGCTCCGGCTCGGCGGCCGCCTCGGGCTCGGGGGCTGCCACGGGCTCGGGGGATGCCTCCGGCTCCGGGGTGGGCTCGGGCTCCGCTGCCGCGGTCGGCTCGGGGGTCGCGGCGGGCTCGGGGGCCACCACCGGCTCGGGCTTGGGCTCGGGCTCCGGCTCGCGCTCGGCCTCCGGCTCGGAGGTCGACTCCGCCTCGGGCTCGGGCTTCGCCTCCGGCTCCGCAACTACCGCCCCGGCAGCCTCCGTTGAAGCCTGCTCGGTGACCTCCGCCGCGGCATCCCCCGCCGCGTCGTCCACCACGGGATCCTCCACCGCCTGGGGCGAGGCCTCCGCCTGAGGCGAGGCCTCTGCCTGAGGCGAGACCTCCGCGTCCTCCGCGTCCTCCGCGCCCGAAGTCGGCTCTCCGGCACCCGAAGTCGGCTCTTCCGCACCGGACTTGGGCTCGGTCACCGCAGGCTCCGCAGACTCCACGGGCTTCGCGGACTCCGCAGCCTCCGCCGTCTCCGCCCCCTCCCCCCGCGGCGCCCCCTGCTTCGGCACCGTCACGTTGTCGAAGGCCGCGGCGACCAGGTCGTCGGCGACCGAGGCGTCCCGGGAGGCGCCGGACTCGGTGCTGCGGCGCGCGGCCGGGACCGTGGTGCCGGACGCCGAGGTGCCCGCGCTGCCGCCGCCGGTACGGCCGGCGCCCGTACCGCCGCTGCCCGTACGGACGTTGTCCGTGCCGCCGCTGCCCGCGCTGTCGGCGCGCGCGGGCTCCTCGGCGGCCGCCGGTGCGGCGGTGCCGGTCGGCTCGGTGGTGCCGGGTGCCTGTTCGGCGGGGCGACCCTTGCGGGAGCGTGTGAAGGTGTTCCGCAGGCGGCTGAAGATGCCCATGTGCGCGACCCTTTGCGTGCTTTGTTTCCCGTGATGCCTGGCAAACCCTGGCCAGGGCGGACACGTAAGGTTAGCCGCCGCTGTCGGCGATCTTGGCCGGGGTACGGGCGGGGAGCGGGCCCGGAAATCAGGGGCCGGGCGGGCGCGGCCCCAGGTCGTACCCGGAACACGGTCTGGCCGCGCGTTCACCTCGTATTCATTCCGCGGTTCACGCAGGGCCCGTTGGCGCCCCTAGCGTCTGGCCGAAAACAGCCGGAATCCAGCCAGGGCCGCGCATCTCGCGCAGTGTTCCGCGGGCGCTCCGGTCTTCGGCCGGTGCGGAGCGTACCGGCGAACGTGCGCGACTACGGAGGCGCAAGTGCGCAAACAGCTGCCGATCATCACCTCGCACCAGGGCGGCCGGTCCGCGATGACCTGCCGGTTCCGCTGCGGCGACGCCTGCTTCCACGAGGTGCCCAACACCAGTGGCAACACCTACGTGGGCGAGGTCATCGCCGGGGCGCTGAGCCGCCGTTCGATGGTGCGGGCCGCGGCCGTGGTCACGGTCGCCGCCGCCGCGGGCGGTGCCGTGCTCGGCGCGGGCGCGGGGGACGCGAGCGCCGGACCGGTGGACGGCCGGGAGGGAAGCGGTCAGGACGGCCACGGCGGGGGGAAGCACCACGGCAGGGACGGGGCGCGCGGGCTGCGGTTCGCGCCGGTCGCGCCGAACACCGACGACCGGGTGACGGTCCCCGCGGGCTATGCGCAGAACCTCGTCATCAGCTGGGGCGAGCCGATCCTGCGCGGCGCCCCCGACTTCGACCCGGAGCGGCAGTCGGCGAAGGCGCAGGCCGGGCAGTTCGGCTACAACAACGACTTCCTCTCGCTGCTGCCGCTGCGCGGCGAGCGGTGCCGCCAACTCCTCGTCGCCAACCACGAGTACACCGACGAGATCCTGATGTTCCGCGACTACGACGAGGAGCAGCCGACCCGCGAGCAGGTGGAGATCGCCTGGGCCGCGCACGGGCTCTCGGTGGTCGTGGTGGAGGAGGAGCACCGCGGCGGGCTGCGCGCGGTGCGCCGCCACCAGCTGAACCGGCGGCTCACCGTCACCAGCGAGTTCCGCCTCAGCGGCCCGGCCGCGGGCAGCGAGCTGGTGCGCACCAAGGCCGACCCGCACGGCACCACGGTCCTCGGCACACTCAACAACTGCTCGGGCGGCACCACCCCCTGGGGCACCACGCTGCACGGCGAGGAGAACTTCAACCAGTACTTCGCCAACGCCGAGAAGGTCACCGACAAGGACCGGGCCGCGCGGCTCAAGCGGTACGGGGTCGTCGGCGCCGCCTCCGAGCGGCGCTGGGAGGAGTTCGACGAGCGCTTCGACCTGCTCAAGGAGCCGAACGAGATCAACCGCTTCGGGTACGTGGTCGAACTCGACCCGTACGACCCGCAGTCCACCCCGCGCAAGCGCACCGCGCTCGGCCGCTTCAAGCACGAGGGCGCGCAGCCGCGGCTGACCCGCGACGGGCGTCCGGTGGTCTACCTCGGCGACGACGAGAAGTTCGACTACTTCTACAAGTTCGTCTCCTCCAAGCGGATGCGGCACGGCGGCGGCCGCGCGGCGCACGCCCACAACCTGACCCTGCTCGACGAGGGCACCCTCTACGTCGCCAAGCTGACCGGCGACTCCCCCGCCGGGTCGATCGACGGCTCCGGGAAGCTTCCGGCGGACGGCGAGTTCGACGGCAGCGGCGAGTGGATCCCGCTGGCGACGGCGGGCCCCGAGGGCGCCGTCTCGCATGTCGAGGGGATGAGCGCCGAGGAGGTCTACGTCTTCACGCGCTTCGCCGCCGACAAGGCGGGCGCCACCAAGATGGACCGCCCCGAGGACATCGAGCCCTCCCCGAAGACCGGCAAGGTCTATGTCGCGCTCACCAACAACACCGACCGCGGCAAGGAGGGCAAGGCGGGCCCCGACGAGGCCAACCCGCGCAACCTCAACAAGCACGGCCAGATCCTGGAGCTGACCGAGCACCGCGAGCGCCCCGAGGCCACCCGCTTCGCCTGGTCGCTCTTCCTGGTGGCCGGTGACCCGGAGGACCCGGCGACCTACTTCGCGGGCTTCCCGAAGGACCGGGTGAGCCCCATCTCCTGCCCGGACAACGTGGCCTTCGACCCGCACGGCAACCTGTGGATCTCCACCGACGGCAACGCCCTCGGCACCCACGACGGCCTCTTCGGCGTGGCCACCCGCGGGGAACGGCGCGGCGAGCTCAAGCAGTTCCTCACCATGCCCAAGGGCGCCGAGACCTGCGGCCCGCTGGTCCAGGACCGGCATGTGCTCGTCTCCGTACAGCACCCGGGCGAGGTCGACGGCGCCACCGTCGACAAGCCCGCGAGCCAGTGGCCGGACGGGCCGGGTTCGTATGTGCGTCCGTCGGTGGTCTCGGTCTGGCGCGAGGACGGCCGCGACATCGGGGTCTGAGTCCGGCAGGTGGGACCGGCCGGTGAGTCCCCCTTCCCTGCCGGTTCCCCGCAAGGGAGTTCGGGGACGTTCCGCCGAGTCGCGCGCGGTGGCGGTGCCGAGGCCGTGAGGGCATCGCCGCCGGGCGGCGGCGTTTGCGGACGCGTGGATTCGCTCGGGGCCGGGAGGCGGTGAGCGGCGCGAGGGGGCGCGGCGACTGCTCCGCGAATGACCTTGCAACCGAAGGGAAGAGCCGCGAGGCGAAACGGTTCCCTGCCCGGGCAGGGGCGGAAATTCCTTGCGAGTGGCCGGTGCGGGAGGCGCGGGCCCGTCCCTATATATACGGCGCCGATTCGCGGTCGGGCGGGCGGGCCGCCTTCGCCTTCGCCGCAGGGAACGCCGCACCGGCGTCCCCGGACCGCTCCGCGTCCTCCGCCTCCAGGAGCGCCCGGTACTCCGGCGCCTGCCAGGCCGCCTCCCAGTAGGCCTCCTCCAGGTGGCCGTAGACCGCGTCGAGGTCCTCCTCGGTGCGGGCCGCGAGCAGCAGCCGTACGCCGATGGGATCGCCCGCGATGCGGCGTATCGCGGTGCCGGGGCGGGCCTGGGCGGTGGGCTGGATGACGGTGACGACCTCGCCGATGGCGACCAGCTGGGCGGCGGTCATGTAGTCGCCGTGCAGCAGGGGCGGGTCGAGCCGGGCCTCGCGCAGCACCCGGGAGAGGCCGTCCCACTCGCCGTCCACGGTGGGGTCGACCATCCAGCGGTCCTCGGCGAAGTCGGAGAGTTCCACCACGGACTTGGCGGTGGCCGGGTGGTCGGCGCTGAGCGAGAGGAACTGCGGTTCGCGGGCGATGAGTTCGCGCACCGCGAGGCCGCCGGGGAGGTTCAGCATGGTGGTGCCCTCGACCTCGTGCACGAAGGCGATGTCGATCTGGCAGGCTGCCACCATCCGCAGCAGGGAGTTGCCGGAGACGTCCATCTGGAGGGTCGGTTCACCGGCCGTCTCGCTGGTGCGCAGCCGCCTGAGCCAGGCCGGCAGGGCCACGCTCGCGGTGGAGCCGATGCGCAGCTGCGGGCCCCCGGCGCGGGCGGCGGCGGCGCGGCTCTCGGTGACGAGTGCGAGCATGTCGGCCACCAGCGGCCGGGCGCGGCTGAGCACGACGCGGCCGAGCGGGGTCGGACGGCAGCCGGTGCGTTCGCGGGTGAAGAGCTGGCCGCCGAGGGCCTGCTCGATCCGGCGCAGCTGGGTGCTCATCGAGGGCTGGGCCATGCCGAGCTCGCGCGCCGCCTTGTGCAGGCTGCCGTGATCGGCGATGGCGGTCAGCACGCGCAGGTGCCTCACCTCGAGCTCCATGGCTGTGAGCGTAGGGCCGCCCGGGCCCCCCGCACCAGATATACAAATCGGGCCTTATCCGCCCCAGTTGCCCGGGGATAGCCGGAAGCTATCGATGTTTGCCATCATCCCGGCGGCCCGAGGTTCGTTGAAACTCCCTACCAACCGTTCTCGCCCCCACCCAAGAACGAGTAGGAGTCCCCCCACCATGAAGCTTTCCCGTCGTTTCGTCTCCGCTTCCGCCGGTATCGCGCTGACCGCCGGTGCCCTCGCCGCCTTCGGTGCCGCCCCCGCCGGTGCCGCCCAGGCGCCGACCGCCACCACCTCGGCCGCCGCGTACCAGGGCTCGAAGGCGGAGGCGAAGGCGAACGCGGCCTTCTTCGAGGCCGTGATGAAGTCGGTCGCCGAGAAGCGCGCCGAGAACCCGGGCATCAAGGCCGTCACCGTCACCTACGACGCCTCCGGTGCCCCGACCTTCGCGTCGCAGATCGCCTCCTCCACCAGCATCTGGAACAGCGCCGTCGCCAACGTCCAGCTCCAGGAGGGCTCCAACGCCGACTTCGAGTACCGCGAGGGCAACGACCCCCGCGGCTCGTACGCCTCGACCGACGGTCACGGCAGCGGCTACGTCTTCCTCGACTACGCGCAGAACGAGGAGTACGACTCCACCCGCGTCACCGCCCACGAGACCGGCCACGTCCTCGGTCTCCCGGACACCTACGACGGCCCGTGCAGCCAGCTGATGTCCGGCGGCGGCCCCGGCACGTCCTGCACCAACTCGCAGCCCGACTCCGCGGAGCGCTCGAAGGTCGAGCAGCTGTGGGCCAACGGCTTCGAGAAGGCGCTGCACAAGGTCAACGCCCGCTGATCCCGGGCTCCACGTCCGCGGGTCCGTAGACCGAACCCACCCCCCACAAGTGCGGGCCGCCCTCTCCAGGGCGGTCCGCGCTGTCGTTTCCGCCCCGGCCGGACCCCCGGAACCGGCGGCCGGCGCCCGCTCCCCGGGTCAGGTCCCCGTCCCCGCCGGGAGCCGGTCGAGGAAGTCCGCGAGCGCCGCGTTGAAGGCCTCGGGCCGTTCCAGGTTCGGCAGGTGGGCGGCGCCCTCCACGACGGTGAGCGAGGAGCCGGGCACCGCGGCGTGCAGGGCCTCCGCCCCGGCGACCGGAGTGAAGCCGTCCTCGCGGCCGACGACCACCAGCACGGGAACGGCGGTACGGGCCAGCAGCTCCCGGTAGTCGGGGCGTTCGGCCCGGCCGCGCAGGGCGGCGGCCGCGCCCACCGGGTCGGTGGAGCACATCATCCGGTGCACATGGGCGGCCACCTCCGGGTCGGCGCCCGGGGCCACCATCCGGTACAGGACCTCGTCGGCGTATCCGCGCATGCCCTCGCGCAGCAGCCGGTCGGCCGCCCGGTGGCGCTCGGCGCGGCCCGCCGGGGACTCGGCCTCCGGGGAAGTGTCGGCGAGGACCAGTCCGTCGATCCGGTCCCCGAACCGCCGCAGGCACTCCATGACGATCTGCCCGCCCATCGAGAGCCCGGCGAGCACGAAGCGCCGGACGCCGAGTTCGTCGAGGAGGGCACGGATGTCCTCGGCGAAAGTGGAGAGACGTACGGCACCGGGAGTGACAGGTGAGTCCCCGTACCCGCGAAGATCGGGGGTGAGGACGCGATGGGTGGCGGCGAAGGCCGCCCGCTGCGGGGCCCACATGGACCGGTCGAAGGGATGACCATGGACGAGGACGAGCGCCTGACCTGCGCCTTCGTCCTCGTATGCGAGGAGGGGAGCCATGGGTGCGACCCTAGGCGGCCCCGCTGACTCGGTGCAATGAAAACATTGCTCTCGGTGCAATCTTGCCGGGTGCGAACCCGGCGAAACCGGGAGTGAACGGGGAAACGGGGAGTGCGACATGGAGGACTACCGGCGGATAGCCGACCGGGTGGCCGAGGAGATCGCCGCGGGCGTGCTGCGGCCGGGCGACCGGCTGCCCCCGCAGCGCGCCTTCGCCCGCCGCCGCCATATCGCCGTCTCGACCGCGGGCCGGGTCTACGGCGAACTGGTGCGCCGCGGCCTGGTCGTCGGCGAGGTCGGGCGCGGCACCTTCGTACGGGCCGCGCCGGTGCCCACCGGGCGCCCGCTCACCGAGGCCTCCACCCTCGTCCCGGTCAACCTCGAACTCACCTACCCGGTCGCGCCCGGCCAGTCGGAGCTGCTCGCCGCCGGACTCGCCCCGCTGCTGCGGCCCGACGTCCTGGACCTGGCCACCCGTACCGCACCGGCCGCCGGGACCGCCCAGGCCCGGGAGGCCGTGGCCGCGCTGCTCGCCTCCGGCACCTGGCGGCCCGACCCCCGGCAGCTGCTCTTCGCGGGCAACGCCCGGCAGGCCATCGCGGGCGCCCTCTCCGCGCTGTGCGCGCACGGCAGGCCGGGCTCCGGCGCCGGGGCGCGGATCGCCGTGGAGCAGCTGACCTATCCGCTGGTGAAGGAGATCGCCGACCGGCTCGGCATCATCCTGGTGCCGGTCGCCATGGACGCCGAGGGCATGCGCCCGGACGCCCTCCAGACCCTGCACCGCACCGCCCCGCTCAGCGGCGTCTACGTCCAGCCCACCCTGCACAACCCGACCTCGGTCACCGCCTCCGCCGGACGCCGCGAAGAACTCGCCTGGACCATACGGGAGTTGGGGCTGCCCATCGTGGAGGACCGGATCTGGGCCTTCCTGCACGAGGACGAGCGGCCGCCGCTCGCCGCCTTCGCCCCCGAGCGCACCTACGTCGTCGACGGCCTCTCCAAGCGGATCGCCCCCGGCCTGACCGCGGGCCTCCTGGTGACCCCCGCCGAGCCCGCCGTCTGCTCCCCGCCGATCGGCGACGTGGCCGCCGTGCTGCGCTCCGGCGGCTGGACCGCCTCCCGCTTCGCCCTGGAGGCGGCGGTGCGCTGGCTCACCGACGGCACCGTGGCGCGCCTGGTGGTCGCCAAGCGCGCCGACGCCGCCGGGCGCCAGCAGCTCGTCGCCCGCGAGCTCGGCGAGTTCCGCGTCCACACCGACCCGCACGCCTACTACGCCTGGTGGGAACTGCCCGCCCCCTGGCGCGCCGACCGCTTCGCCGCCGCGGCCGCCGAACGCGGCATCGCCGTCACCCCCGGCTCCGCCTTCGCGGTCGGCCCCCAGAGCGCCCCGGACGCGGTCCGCCTGGGGCTCGCGAGTGCCCCTCGCCCGGCTCTGGCGGCAGCGCTCGGGACCCTGGCGGAGCTTGCCCGGAGCTGAGTCGGGGGCGCGCGGGGGCGGTTCAGGGGCGCGCGGGTTGCGCGGGTTCCGGACGGGGACGGGCGCGGGTCCCGGACGGGGACGGGTGCGGGTCCCGGACAGGGACGGTTTGAGGGCGGTGCGGGGGGGGCGGTTCAGGGTCGTGCGGGGCCCGGACGGGAATGGCGCGGGGGTGGCTGAGGGAGCCCCGCGGATCCCGGACAGGGACGGCTCAGGACCCCGCGCCGGTCTCCTCCGCGTCCCGGGCCCGGGACCGCCGGGCGGCCCGGTAGCCGTAGCCCGCCGCGCCGAGGGCGAGGAGCAGGCCGAAGGCGAGCAGCCACCAGTTGGCGGTGCGCAGCGAGGAGGTGAGGGCGTCGTAGACCGCGCCGACGGCGTCCCGGGGCACGTCCGGCGGGAGTTCGCCGAGGGTCATCCGGCGGCCGGTGCCGGTCATGATCTGCACGGCCGCGGCCCCGAGCGCGATGCCGAGGCCGGTACCCGCGACGGCGACCGCCCGGCGCGGGGCGAGCGCGATGCCGCCCGCCGCGAGGACCAGCGAGGCCAGCGGCAGCCAGACGCCGACCGCCTCCAGGAAGTTGGTGAGCGCCCGCACCTGGGCCAGGTCGTCCGCGCGCAGCACGGTGACCCGGTTCTCGCGGACCGGGATGTTGTCCGCGAAGGGCACCCCGTCCGCCTCCAGCTGCGCTTTCAACTGCCGTACCAGCGGTGCGAGTTCGATGGTCACCTCGCCGCCCTCCTCGCCGCGCAGGGCCTGCAGTACGGCCTTGTGGGCGGCGCGGTTGGCGGCGTCCCAGGCGTTGCGGTAGGCCTCGGTGGTGGAGAAGGAGCGCACCGCCTGGTGCACGTAGCTGTCCACCGCGTCCTGGAGCGGACCGGCGTCCACCTCCTCGTTCACCGCCCGGGCGACCGCGTCCGAGACCGCGGTGCGCACCGCCGGGTTCCCGGCCAGCGGCGCCATGGTGTCGACGTACCGCTCCTGGTCCGCGAGCTGGAAGCGGCCCCAGAGGGAGACGGTGCCGAGCGGCAGGGCGAGGCAGGCGGTGGTGAGCAGCACCGCCGCCAGCACTCCGCGCAGGATCCGGGACACGGTTCCAGCCAAGAGGCCCCGGGGCACCGGTGCCAGCCGGAACACGGCATACGGCGGTCAGGTCCACCGGAAGGGGAGGTCAGGACCACCTGAACAGGAGGGGCGTGCGGCGATCGGCCCACGCGCCGCCCCACGAACGCGCCCCATGTCGGGCGCTGTCCGCCCGGCGTCCTCCTCAGCGCCACGTTCCGCCCGTATGGTGACCGCCGCCGCGGCCCTCCACCGGCCGCCCGGCACCCGCCGTCCTGCCTGTTCCCGCCTTCCCCGTCGTTCCTGCCGTTCCCGCCGTTCCCGTCCTTCCTGCCCTTCCCGTCGTTCCTGCCTGCTGCCGTACGCCCCCGACCCGAGCCGGACCGGCCTGCCGCCCGTACGCGGCCCCTCGCACCGGACCCCGCCCGGCCCTCACCCCGCACGCCCCTCGACTCCACCCCACTCCCTCCGTCCCCGTCCCCGTTCCCGTTCCCGTTCCCATCCCCGTTCCCGTTCGTCCCCGACCGGCCGCAGAGCCGCTGCGGCGAGGAGGATCCCCATGAAGCGCCGAGCATTCGTCACCGCCGCCGTCGTGACCGCCGCCGCGGGCGCGGCGGGCGCGTTCACCCTCGCCGACGGGCCGGAACCGCCCGCGGATCCCGGCTCCCCGGCCGCCGACGGCAAGCCCGCCGAGGCCGCCGACGCGGACCGCCGGGCGGCGCGCCGGCTGCTGCCGCGCCACGCGGACCAGGTGCGCTTCGCCCCGCTGCCCGCGGCCGCCGGCGGCCGGGACGCCTTCCGGGTCTCCGGCACCGAGGGCGCCGTCCTGGTCGAGGGGACCACGGCGGCGGTACGGCTGCGCGGCCTGTACTGGTACCTCGCCCACCTCGCCCGGGCCAACCTCACCTGGGCCGGGGAGCAGACGGACCTCCCCGCGCGGCTGCCCGCCGTCGGCACCCCGCTCGCCCGCACCGCGAACGTCCCGCACCGCTTCGTCCTCAACGACACCAACGACGGCTACACCGGCCCGTACCACGACTGGGCCTACTGGGAGCGCGAGATCGACCTGCTCGCGCTGCACGGCTACAACGAGGTGCTGGTCTACGTCGGCGCCGACGCGGTCTACCACCGGCTCTTCCAGGAGTTCGGCTACACCGACGCGGAGGTGCGCGCCTGGATCCCGGGCCCCGCCCACCAGCCCTGGTGGCTGCTGCAGAACATGTCGGCCTTCGGCGGCCCGGTCTCCCGTCAGCTCCTGGACCGCCGCGCCGCCCTCGGCCGCCGGATCTGCGAGCGGCTGCGCGAACTCGGCATGACCCCGGTCTTCCCCGGCTACTTCGGCACCGTCCCGCCCGGCTTCGCCGACCGCAACCCGGGGGCGCACCTGGTCCCGCAGGGCGACTGGGCGGGCTTCGAGCGCCCCGACTGGCTGGACCCGCGCGGCACCCACTTCCGCGCCGTGGCGAAGGCCTACTACCGCCTGCACGCCGAGCTGTTCGGCGCCTCCACGCTGTACAAGATGGACCTCCTGCACGAGGGCGGAAAGCCCGGTGACGTGCCGGTCGCGGACGCGGTCAAGGGCGTCCAGGGCGCCCTGAAGGCCGCCCACCCCGACGCCCTGTGGGCCATCCTCGGCTGGCAGAAGAACCCCACCAAGGAGCTGCTGGCCGCCGCCGACCGCGACCGCGTCCTGGTCCTCGACGGCCTCTCCGACCGCTTCCCCGAGGTCACCCGCCGCGAGGACGACTGGCCGGGCACCCCCTACGCCTTCGGTTCCATCTCCAACTTCGGCGGCCACACCGCGCTCGGCGCCAACACCCCCGACTGGTCCGCGCTCTACCACTCCTGGCTCACCCGCGCGGGCAGCCTGATGCGCGGCATCGCCCTGATGCCGGAGGCCGCCGACAACAACCCGGCCGCCTTCCAGCTCTTCTCCGAACTCCCCTGGACCGAGGCGGGCCCCGACCTGAAGGAGTGGTTCTCCGACTACGCGCTGAGCCGCTACGGCGCCCAGGACCGCAAGGCCGCCGAGGCCTGGGACATCCTGCGCCGCACCGCCTACGGCACCACCCGCGCCGACCGCTGGAGCGAGCCCGCCGACTCCCTCTTCGCGGCCCGCCCCAGCCTGACCGCCACCACCGCGGCCAGCTGGTCACCCAAGCAACTCCGCTACGACGCCGCCGAGTTCGCCCGCGCCCTGGACGCCCTGCTCGCGGTCGCCCCCGCCCTGCGCGGCTCGGCCGCCTACCGCCGCGACCTCCTCGACGTGGCCCGCCAGTGCCTCGCCAACGAGAGCCGCACCCGCCTGCCCGCCCTCCGAAGGGCCTACGAGGCCGCCGACCGCCCCGCCTTCGCCCGGCTCGGCAAGGCCTGGCTGGAGCGGATCACCCTGCTCGACACCCTGGTGGCCACCGATCCGGACCACCTCCTCGGCGGCTGGGTGCGCGAGGCCCGCGCCTGGGGCGCCGACGAGGCCGAACGCGACCGCCTCCAGGAGGACGCCGTCACCCTGCTCACCACCTGGGGCGGCCGCCGCCAGGCCGGCGAGGGCAAGCTGCACGACTACGCCAACCGCGACTGGGCGGGCCTGGTCGGCGGCCTCTACCACCTGCGCTGGAAGACCTACCTCGACTCCCTCACCACCGCCCTCGCCGAGGGCCGCGACCCCGAACCGGTCGACTGGTACGCCCTCGAACGCCGCTGGCTGGACACCGGCGGCCCCTGGCCGGAGAAGGCCACCGGGGACACCTACCGGGTGGCGGGGCAGGTACGCGAGGTGCTGAGGGCGGGGGTCAGAGGACGGTGAGGTCGAGGTCGAGGTCGACCACGCGGGGGCGGCCATCTCGGCGCTCATGGCGTACCTCCCCTTGCCTGTGGAGCCGGGCCGGGGATGCTGTGCACCCCGTACTGGCCGTCGGCTCGGGGCCGCCTCCTCCGGACACAGGGGACCGCCCGGCTCGTTCGCGGAGCCGGGCGGTCGTACGGGTGCGGGCGCGGTGCAGGCTCTCCCGCTACTCGGTCGTGTAGTAGCGGTAGAAGAAGGTGACGAAGGCCAGGGCGGCCACCGCGAGGGCCGTACCCGCGCAGCGCAGGACCGAGATGCCGCTCTGGCTGTAGAGGAAGCCGACCGCGATACCCGTGAAGCCCGCCCAGCTCGCGGCGCGCAGCAGGGGTGGCAGGAGGTGGGCGATCTGGTGCAGGACCATGCAGGCCAGGGCGATGATCGCGCCGCAGACCACGCCGAACAGCACGTTCTCCAGGGTGGGCGGGCCGCCGTGCCGCCGGATGCCGGCGGCCCAGAGTCCGTAGAGGACGCCGAGCACCACGGGCAGGACCACCGCCCAGGCCGGTGAGGTGACCCGCTGCTGAGCGGCTCCCGAGTGGCTGCCGCGTACGTGCACTGCCTGCGCCATGGCGCACTCCTCTCGCAGGGCCCCCGGCCCGGGCTCCGCGGGCCTCGCCGGGCGGGCGGCTCGTCCTTCCAGAGCACACCCGGGGGCGGGGGGCGGCAAGTCGGGGCCGGGCTCCGACCTGCCGGGACCTTGCGGGGTCCCGAGCTGCCGCGAACTTGCCGGGTTCCGAGCTGCCGCGACCGGCCGGGCGGGGCCGGGGTCCCGACGTACCGCGTCCTGCCGGGCGGGGCCAGGTCCCGACGTACCGCGTCCTGCCGGGGCGGGCCCGCCGTCCCGCGCGCCGCCCGTGCGTGTCCTGCGCGCCACCCCTGCGTGTCCTGCGCGCCGCCCGTGCCCAGGTGCACACTGGTGGACGTGCCCGCCTGCGGCCCGGCCGGACCGGTGGTCCCGTGCCGCGGGCCCCGCCGGTGCCCGCCGCCTCCTCGTCCCGCTGAGAAGGAGGAGAAGCAGGAGCCAAGGAGGAGCCATGGAACTCGCCCCCCTCGCCCCGCTCTTCGACCGCCCGGGCCCCTGGGCCAGCGCCTACGCCGCCACCCCCGCCGAGCAGGAGGCGACCCCGGAGCACCGCGCCGCGCAGGCCCGCGCGGTGGCCGGTGAGCTGGCCGCCCAGGGCGCCGACGAGGCGAACTGCCGGGCGGTACGGGAGGCGCTCGGCTCGGCGGCGTACGGGGCCGGGCACCCGGGGCGCGCGGTCTTCGCGGCGCACGGCGAGGTGGTGCTCGACCCGCCGCTGACGCACCGCCCGCCGTTCACCACGGCGAGCACCTGGGCGCCACTGCCGCACCTCGGCCCGCTGCTCGACTACGCGCCCGACGAGCCGCTCTGCCTGATCGCCTACCTGGACCGCGGCGGCGCCGCCTTCGAGGTGCGGACGGCCACCGGGGGCGGCGGCACCGGCGAGAGCGCGGGCGGGGAGTGGCCGGTGCGCCGTACTTCCGCGGCCGACTGGTCGGAGCGGCACTTCCCGCTGGCCGAGCCGGGCGGGCCGGGCGAGGAGCAGGGCTGGGAGGAGAACGGCCTCGCCGTCGCGCGGGCGCTCCAGGAGTGCGTGGAGCAGACCGGTGCGGGCCTGGTGATCCTCGCGGGCGGGGCGCGGGAGCGCCGCTGGGTCCACGAGAAGCTGCCGCAGCACCTGCGGGCCTCGGTGGTGGAGACCCCGCACGGCGGCCGGGGCGCCGCCGCGAAACTCGGTGACGCGGAGGTCGCCGAGGCCCGCGGCGCCTTCCTGGCCCGCCATACGCACGAGGAGCTGGACCGCTTCCTCGCCGCCCGCACCCCCGCCTCGGGCCGCGTCGACGCCACCGAGGGCGTACCCGCGCTGATGGACGCGGCCCGCGCGCACCGCATCGCCGAACTCGTCCTGAGCCCCGGCGGCCCCGACACCCACCGCGAGGTCTGGGCGGGCCCGGAGCCGGACCAACTCGCCCTGCGGCGCACCCAGGTGCAGCACTTCGGCGCCAGCGAGCCCTTCCCGGCCCGCGCCGACGACGCCCTGCTGCGCTCCGCCGCCATGTCCGGCGCCGAGGTGATCCTCGTCCACCCGGAACCCGGCACCCCCGCGCCCCTCGGCGGTCTCGGCGCCCTCCTGCGGTGGCCGGACGGCAGCCCCCGGGGACGCGCGGCGGGCCCGGAGCCGCTCTAGCCTTTTCCCATGGAGCCGCTGGAGCCACTGGGGCCGTCGGAGCCGCCGAGGCCGCCGGAGCCGCGCGGTTCGGCAGCCGCCGGGCGGGGGTTCGCCGGACGGCACGGGTTCTCCGTACGGCCGGAGCTTTCCGTACGGCCGGAGCTTTCCGTACGGCGTGAGTTCTCCGTACGGCGTCAGCGGTTCGCCCGGATGTGGCCGCGGTCTGCGCGCGGGCGGGTGGCCGGGTGGTCGTGGCCGCGCGGGCAGGGGCCGGTGCTGCTCGTGGTCGCCGCGGGCGGGGCCGCCGGGGCCTCGGCGCGGTACGGGGCCGCGCTGCTCTGGCCGACCGGGCCCGCCGAGTTCCCCTGGACCACGCTGCTCGTCAACGTCACCGGCTGCGCCCTGATGGGGATCCTGATGGCCCTCATCACGGAGGTCCGCTCGGTGCACCCGCTGGTACGCCCCTGTCTCGGCACCGGCGTACTCGGCGGCTTCACCACCTTCTCCACCTACGCCGCCGACATCCAGCGCCTGACGGACCGGGACCGCCTGCCCCTCGCCCTGGCGACCCTCGCCCTCACCCTGGCCGGGGCCCTGCTCGCGGTCTGGTCGGCCGCCGCGCTGACCCGCGCCCTGCTCGCCCGGGTGCGCGCCCGAGGACGACCGAGACCGGCATGAGGAGCACCGGCCGGGAGGAACGGGAAACAGCCCCGCGGAACGGCGGGTCGGCCAGGGGGAAGGGCGGCCGGGCGAACCGGAGGCTTGAGGGTTCACGACACCGGGAGGAAGCGCCATGACACCGGACGCGGACGACGGACGACAGGGCGTACGGGAAGCACCGGATGCGCGAGGCGCGCGGGACGCCCGGGACGCGCGGAGGGAGTCCCGGGATGCGCCGAGCGAAACGCGGGAGGACTGGCCCGTGCGGTCGGGACTGCGGCTGACGGTGCTCGTCGGGGAGAGCGACCAGTACCGGCACCGGCCGCTGTACGCGGAGATCGTGCACCGGGCGCACCAGGCCGGGCTCGCCGGGGCGAGCGTCTTCCGGGGCATCGAGGGCTTCGGCTCCTCGTCCCTGGTGCACACCCAGCGGCTGCTGTCGCTGAGCGAGGACCTGCCGGTGGCCGTGGTGATCGTGGACGCGGCGCAGCGGGTACGGGAGTTCCTGCCGCGGCTGCGGGGCCTGGTGCCGGAGGGCACGGCCGTACTCGACGCCTGCGAGATCGTGGCCCTCGACGGGGCGGGGACAGCGCGAACGGCGGAAACGGCGGGGACGCCGATGACACCCGAGACGCGGGAGGCACCCGAGACGCGGGAGGCACCCGAGAGGCAGGAGGCGCCCGAGACGGCGGAGACGCCGGGCGAGGCTCCCGGCACCGGCGCGCACGGAGCCCACGGTGGGCATGGAGCCCACGGCGCTCACGGTGGGCGCAGTTCGCACAGATCGCACAGGTGGCGCGGCAGGCACGGATCATCCGGCACCCGCGGAGCACACGCCGACGATGCCGACGATACGGAGCCGCCCGCGTGAACTGGCTGCTGGTGATCGCGGGCGCGCTGGTCGGGGCGCCGCTGCGGCATCTGACGGACCGTGCGGTGCAGACCCGGCACGACTCCGTCTTCCCCTGGGGCACCCTCACCGTCAACGTCGCCGGGAGCCTCGCCCTCGGCCTGCTGACCGGCGCCGTCAGCGCGGGCGCCGCCTCCTCCCGGCTCGCGCTGCTGCTCGGCACCGGACTGTGCGGCGCCCTCACCACGTACTCGACCTTCTCCTACGAGACCCTCCGGCTGGCCGGGCCCGGTACCCGGCTGCTCGCCCTCGCCAATGTCGGCGGCACGCTGGTGGCCGGGCTTGCGGCGGTGTTCGCCGGGGTGGCGCTCGGCGAGGTGTTCTGGGCGTGAGGCGGCCCGGGGCCGTGGTCCGGCGGCCCGCCTGCCCGGGGGCTCACCAGCCGGTCAGGAGCAGGTGGTTGACGGCGAGGGCGAGCAGGGCCTGGGCGGCGAGCCAGGCGCGGCGGCCCGGGCGGGGGAGCAGGGCGGCGGCGGGCAGCAGCCAGAGGGCGAAGGGCAGCCAGATGCGTTCGGTCTCGGCCTTGCTCATGCCGGACAGGTCGGCGGTGAGCAGCACCAGGAGGGCGGTCAGCACCAGTCCGGTGAACCGCTCGGCGGGCCCGAGGCGCCCGGTGCGCACCGCCCGCAGGGTCCGGGGCGCCGCCGCGAGCACCCGGCGCAGCCCCGCCACCCCCGCCGCCCCGAGGAGCAGGGTGGTGCAGGCCAGGTTGGCCCAGACCCAGTAGCCGTAGGGCCGGACACCGCCCGCGCCCTGGTAGTAGCGGTCGACCAGGATGTCGTACGCCTCCCACCAGGCGAAGCCCGCGAAGGTGAAGGCGAGCGGGACCACGAGCGCGCCCGCGAGGAGGGCGGGCAGCGGGCGGGCGGTGCGGGTGAGCAGCAGCACGGCGCCCGCGAAGGCGGCGAACAGGACGAGTCCGTAGGAGAGGTACCAGGTCAGGCCGAAGAGCAGGCCCGCGCCGAAGCCGCAGGCCAGGGAGAGTACCGGCCGCTCCCGGCGGGTGGCCGCGAGGGCGAGCAGGGCCACCGCCCAGGCGGCGACCGCGGCGAAGTAGCCGTCCGCGGAGACCCCCGCCCAGACCGCGGCGGGGCTCAGCACCAGGAAGGGCGCGGCGCGGCGGGCGAGGCGTTCCCCGGCCAGCGCCCGCACCGCGACCAGGACGGCGACCGCCGCGGAGGTGGCCACGGTGAGTACGAAGGTTGCCGCCCAGGCGCCGCCGCCGAGCCCGATCCGGTCGAGGTAGACGAAGGTGAGGGTGGCGCCCGGCGGGTGCCCGGCCACGTGCGGGGGCCAGTGGTCCGGGGAGTCGATGAGGATGTGCCGGGTGAAGTCCCGCAGGGTGGCGCCGATGTCGTCGAAGCGGTCGACGGACCGCAGGTACTCGTACTTGGTGGCCAGCCGCCGGGCCACACCGCGCCGCCAGCCGTCGGCGAGCGCCAGCGACCAGGTCCACGCCATCGCGGCCAGCCAGACGGTGACAAGCAGCGCCCGCCACGGCAGCCTGCGCGCGAGGTACGGGCCGAAGCCGACCACCAGCACCGCGACGGCGAGGGCGGCCGGGGTGCCGGGGCCCCCGTGCGGATCCCAGTTCGCGTACAGCGGCGGCCAGCCGACGTGCAGCGTCCCCTCGCGGTCCTCGATCCGGGTACCGACGACCGCGGCGGCCACGAACAGCAGCAGCGCGCAGAGCACGGCGAGCAGATCGGGGCGGAGGGCGGGGTAGCGGGGGAAGCGGGGGTGGGGGTGGCGTGGTGGGGGTGGGGGAGTGGACTTGGTGGTCGTGGGAGTGCCGGTCCCTGGGTCGCTGGTCCTGGGATCGCTGATCCCGGGATCGCTGGTGCCGGGATCGCTGGTGCCGGGACCTGTGCTCCTGGGATTGCCGGTCCCAGGAGTGGTACTCCCAGGAGCGGTACTCCCAGAAGCGCCGCGTCCGGGGCCGCCGGTGCCGGTGTTCCTGATCCCGGGTTCGCCGGTCCTGGGATCGCCGCTCCCAGGATCACCGGTGCCGGTCTCCCTGATCCCGGGATTGCTGATCCCAGGTTCACCGGTCCCAGGTCCACCAGTTCCAGGATCGCCGGTCCCAGGTTCGCCAGTCCCAGGTCCACCGGTCCCGGATTCGCCGGTCCCGGGGCCGATGCTCCCCGTCTCGCCGGGCAGGCCCCCGGAGGGGGTGAGGTCGTCGCGGGTCACGTGGGCACGCTAGGCGCCGGGCGGGCGGATCCCGTGGTGCGACCCCGTGGCGTCACACAACTGTCAGATCCCTGGTTGCGGCGTCAGGGTTTCGTCATGCGCCGCGTCCCCGCCTGCGCCGCCGGTGCGGCATACCTTCGGGGCATGCGCACCACCCCGCATCGCCGCACCGGCATCCGTCTCCGCCCGCCCGCGCACCCGGTGCTGCCCACCTCGCCCGGTTTCTGGCGCAGCCCCCTGCGCGGGCCCTGGTTCACCTCGGTCCTCGGGCTCGTCCTGCTGTTCGGGCTCCTGGTGGTGTTCGTGACGGGGCTGCTGTCCTACGCCGCGTACAACCCCTCCCTCTCGCCGGTCAACGACAAGACCCCGGACAAGGGCGTCCTCGGCTTCTACCTCTTCGACTGGCCGACCGACCCGCACTGGCTCTACCGCCTCACCCAGGGCGTACACGTCACCCTCGGCCTCGCCCTGATCCCCGTGGTCCTGGCCAAGCTCTGGTCCGTGGTCCCGAGGCTCTGGTCGCTGCCGCCGGTGCGCTCGCTCGCGCACGGCGCGGAACGGCTCTCGCTGCTGCTCCTGGTCGGCGGCGTGCTCTTCCAGTTCGCGACCGGGGTGCTCAACATCCAGCTCGACTACCTCTTCCCCGGCTCCTTCTACCCCCTGCACTTCTACGGCGCCTGGGTCTTCTTCGCCGCCTTCGCCCTGCACGCCGCCCTGCGCTTCCCGCAGGCCCTGCGCACCCTGCGGAGCGGGGAGTTGCGTACGCGAGGGACCCGCGGCAAGGGCGACACACACCACGACGGCGAGCACGACGAAGACGAGGACGAGGACGGCAGTCGCACCGGCGCCAGCACCCACGCCGGCACCGGCACCGGCACCGGCACTCACGGCACCGCCCCCCATGGCGCCCACGCCGAACTGGCCGCCTCCGCAACGGGATTGGCGTCCACCGGAGCCGAGCTGGCGTCCCCCGATCCCGCCCCGGGGACCCTGACGAGGCGCGGGGCACTGGGAGTTGTGGGCGCCGGTTCGGCCCTGCTGGTGGTGACGACCGTCGGGCAGAGCATCGGCGGCCCGCTGCGCGAGACGGCGCTCTTCGCCCCGCACGGCGGCGGTGAACCGGGCGGCGGACCGGGCGGGTTCCAGATCAACAAGACCATGGCCGCGGTGGGCGTCCGGGTCCAGCAGACCGGCGAGGCTTGGCGGTTGGCCGTCGAGGGCCGGGCGGGCACGGTCCGGCTGAGCCGCACGGACCTGCTCGCCATGCGCCAGTACGGGGCGGCGCTGCCGATCGCCTGCGTGGAGGGCTGGTCGACGCCGGACCAGGACTGGCGGGGCGTACGGCTGCGGGACCTCGCCCGGCTCGCCGGGTACCGGGACGGGCCGCTGCCCGATCTGCTCGTCGAGTCCCTCCAGACGCGCGGCGCCTTCCGCCGGGCGGCGCTGCGCGCCAACCAGGTCGCCGACCCGCGCTCCCTGCTCGCCCTCGCCGTCAACGGCGCCCCCCTCACCCCCGACCACGGCTTCCCGGCCCGCGTGATCGTCCCCGCCGCCCCCGGCGTCCTGAACACCAAGTGGGTGGCCCGGCTGACCTTCGGAGACCTGACGTGAGCCCGCGCCCCGACGACTCCCCCGCCCCCGACAACTCCTCCGGTCCCGAGAACTCCTCCGGCCCCGAGAACGAGAAGCCCCCCGCCGGGGACCGGCCGCCTCGCCCCCACCGCGCGGATGGTGGCCGCCCGGCCCGCGGCCACCGCCCCCGGAGCGGTACCGCCCGGGACGGCCTGCGCCGCCGTGCGGCCCGCCTCGTCGGTGCCGGGCCGGTCACCCTCCTCCTGCTCGCCGCCTCCTTCGCGCTCGCCTGCTACGCGGGGGTACGGCTGCTTGAGGACGACTGGTGGGGCGTACTGCTGTGGTTCGCCGGGGCCGCGCTCCTGCACGACCTGGTGCTGCTGCCGCTGTACGCGCTGGCCGACCGCGCGCTGCGGAGCCTGTTCCGGGGGCGCCGCCGCGGCCGGGTGAACCACCTCCGGGTGCCGGCCGCCCTCTCGCTGCTCCTGCTGATCATCTGGCTGCCGCTCATCACCCGCCGCCGCCCGGCCAAGTACGCGGGCGCCACGGGCCTGTCCCCCGACGTGTTCCTGCCCCGCTGGCTGGCGGTGACGGCCGCGCTCTTCGCCCTCTCCGCGGCCTGGGCCCTGCTGCGGGCGGCCCGCGCCCGGCACCGCGCACGTACCCCCGCGAAGTGAACGGGCGCCGGACCACGGCAAGATGGACCGGCGCCCGACCACAGCGGGCTGAACCGGCCCCGGGCAACGGCGAATCGAGCGGTCCGGGCCGTACGGTTCCGGGCCGCCGTACGCCACCGAGGCGGCCCCGACCGCGTACCTCCCCGGCGGCGGTCCCCAACTCGACCGCCACCGCTCCGAGTTCACGCACCCGGAGCGGAACGGGCTCAGCCCCGCCCCGGCGCCTCCGCCTCCATGGCCGCCGCCGGGGCCACACCCGTACTGCGGCGCAGGGAGACGAACTCCCTTTCCGGAGTGGTCCAGTGGTCGGCCGTGCGCCACAGCGGTGGGCGGGCGTGCCGGAGCAGCGCCTCGGTGCCGAGGCGGGCCCAGGGGAACTGCGGGCTGCTGCGGCCCATGCCGTCGTCGACCCGTACCCACAGCCTCTCGTCCACGTCGAGCGGCACCGTCTCCGCTATCAACAGGCCACCGGGGGCGAGGAGTTGGGCGCAGCGCAGGAGCAGGCGGCGGGGGTCGCCGCCGATGCCGATGTTGCCGTCGAGCAGGAGCACCGTGCCCCAGCGCCCCTCGCCGGGCAGCCGGGCGAAGACCGAGCGGCGCAGCGCCTGGCCGCCGAGGGCGAGGGTGTGGGCGACGGCGGCCTGGCTGATGTCGATGCCGAGGGTGCGCCTGCCGCGCCCGGCAAGCGCGGCGACCAGCCGTCCGGGGCCGCAGCCGATGTCGAGGACGGCGCCCTCGCACCGGCCGAGCGCGGCGAGGTCGGCCTCGTCCGCGGTGGCGCACCAGCGCTCCACGTCGAGCGGCAGCAGCCAGCCGTCGTGGCGGCGCAGGAACAGCGGCCCGCGCCCCGCGCGCAGTGCCTGCGCGTACGGGTCGCCGGGCGCCGTACACCAGGGCGGTGCCGCCTCCCGGGCCGTACTCACCTCGCCCCCGCGGCGAGGCGCCCGAGGGTGGCGGCGAAGCGGCTGCCGGGGGCCTCGGCGGCGACGGCGGTGGCGTCGGCGGCGGTGTCCACGTCCCGCAGCACCGGCAGGTCCCGCACCCTGAGGCCCGCGCCGGTCAGCCGGGCCCGCTGGTAGGCGCCGGTGTGCGGGGTGGACATCGGGACGCCGCGCAGCAGGGCGGGGTCCGGCACGGCGAGGCCGAGCGCCCAGAAGCCGCCGTCCTCGGCGGGCCCGAACCAGGCCCCGGTGTCCGTCCAGGCGTCCGGCGCCAGCGCGGGGGCGAGGTGCCGGGCGGCGAGCTGCGGGGTGTCCATGCCGACCAGGAGGGCGGGCCCCTCGGCGGCGGCGAAGGCCGCGGCGAGGCGGGCGTCGAGCCCGCCCGGGCACTGCGGCCACACCTCGAAGCCGGGCGGCAGCCAGGGCCCGGGGGCGCCGTCGAGGACGAGGACGCGGCGGGCGGCGGGCAGCGCGAGCACGGTGTGCAGCGTGTCCGCGAGCGCGGCCTCGGCGAGCCGGGCCGCCTCCTCGTGGCTGAACGGCGGCACCAGACGGGTCTTCACCCGCCCCGGCCGGGGCTCCTTGGCGAGCACGAGCAGCGTGGCGGCACTCACCGTCCCCTCACCTCGCCCCGCGCCCGCGACGCCTCCCGCGGTTCCCGTTCCTCGGGCCGCCGCTCCCGCCCATCGATCCGGTCCCCCTCATCGAGCCGGTCCTGATCGCCGAACCGCTCCCGGTCGTCGTCGAACCGCTCCCGGTCGCGGTCGCGGGCCGGGGCGGTGCCCGGGCGCGGGGGTGCGGCGAGTACGCCGCGCATGTCCCGTACCGCCTGCCAGGTGCCGCGCCAGGTCCCGGTCACCTTCGACTTCCCGCTGCGCGGCAGGTACGGCACGTCGTGCTCCGCCACCCGCCAGCCCTCGTCGGCGGCGCGTACCACCATCTCCAGCGGATAGCCGCTGCGCCGGTCGGTGAGGCCGAGGCCGAGCAGTTCGGCGCGGCGGGCGGCGCGCAGCGGGCCGAGGTCGCGCAGGGCCAGGCCGGTGCGCCGGCGCAGCATCCGGGCGAGCGCGAGGTTCCCCGCGCGGGCGTGCGCGGGCCAGGCGCCCCGGCCGCGGGCCCGCCTGCGGCCGAGCACCAGGTCGGCCCGGCCCTGTGCGAGCAGCCGGACGAAGGGGTCGAGCAGGGCGGGGTCCAGCGAGGCGTCGCAGTCGCAGAAGCAGACGTACTCGGCCTCGGCCGCGAGCAGCCCGGCGTGGCAGGCGGAGCCGAAGCCGCGCCGCGGCTCGTACACCACGGTGGCGCCGAGCGAGCGGGCGATCCGGTCGCTGCCGTCGGTCGAGCCGTTGTCCACGACGATCGCCCGCCAGCCCGCGGGTACGCGGCCGAGCACCCAGGGCAGGGCCTCGGCCTCGTCGAGACACGGGAGCACCAGGTCGGCGCGCGGGAGTGGGAAGGAGGCAGTCACGCGTCTCAGCCTACGGAGACATTCCGGGCAAAATGGAAGCGAACTGCTTACGAAACGCGGACGTCAGCTTCTTACGAAACGCGGACGTCCGATCCCGCCGCCCTCCACACCACCCCCCGTACGCGGGCCCGGTGGGAGGCTTGCCGCATGCAGCAGTCAGCAGATCCGGAACCGCCCGCGCCAGAGGAGACCGGTTCGGCCATTGGGGGGAAGCGGGCGTCCGGGAGCGGACCGTCGGGCGGCGGGTCCGGGGACGGACCGGCTGGTGGTACGTCCCCGGGCGGACCGTCGGGCAGTACGTACGGGAGCGGGCCTGCTGGTGGTCCGTCCGGAAGCGGACCGGCGGGCGGTACGTCCAGGGGCGGACCGGCGGCCGGTGCCTCCGCCGCGGGAGCACCGGGAGCCGGAGAGCCGTCCGCCACGGGAGCACCCGGCGCCGGGGAGCCGTCCGCCGTGGGAGCGCCCGGCGCCGGGGAGCCGCCCGCCGCCTCCGCGGGACATGTCCTGGTCGTGGACGACGATCCGACCGTGGCCGAGGTGGTGGCCGGGTACCTGGAGCGGGCCGGGTTCGGCGTGGACCGGGTGGCGGACGGGCCCGCCGCGCTCGCCCGGGCCGCCGCACGCCGCCCCGACCTGGTGGTCCTCGATCTGATGCTGCCCGGCATGGACGGTCTTGAGGTCTGCCGCCGCCTGCGCGCCGAGGGCCCGGTCCCGGTGATCATGCTGACCGCGCGCGGCGACGAGGAGGACCGCATCCTCGGCCTGGAGGTCGGCGCCGACGACTACGTCACCAAGCCCTTCAGCCCGCGCGAACTCGTGCTGCGCGTCACCTCCGTCCTGCGCCGCAGCCGGGCCGCCGCGGCACGCGAACCGGTGCCCGAGACCCTGCGGGCCGGCGCCCTCCGGGCCGAACCCGCCGCGCACCGGGCCGCCAAGAACGGCACCGAACTCGCCCTCACCGTGCGGGAGTTCGACCTGCTGGTCTTCTTCCTGCGGCACCCGGGCCGGGCCTTCGGACGCGAGGAGCTGATGCGCGAGGTCTGGGGCTGGGACTTCGGCGACCTGTCCACGGTCACGGTCCACATCCGCCGCCTCCGCGCCAAGATCGAGGACGACCCGGCCCGGCCCCGGTTGATCCAGACGGTGTGGGGGGTGGGCTATCGCCTCGAAGCGGGGGGTGAGTCCGGGGGCGGCCCGGCGGGCGACCCGGGCGGTGAGGGGGTCGGCGATCCGCGGACCGGCGGTTCTGGGATCGGTGGTCCTGGGATTGCCGGTCCTAGGACCGGCAGTTCCGGGACCGCCAATCCCAGGATCGGCAGTTCCGGGATCACCAATCCCAGGATCGGCGGTTCCGGGATCACGGATCCCAGGACCGGCGGTTCCGGGATCACCGATCCCAGGCCCGGGGATCCCAGGACTGGCAATCCCAGGACCACCGATCCCGGGACAGCCGCTCCAGGGACCGGAGTTCCTCGGACCCCCGATCCAGGCACCACGACTCCTCGGACTCCCACCCCCGGAACCACGACTCCTCGGCCCCCCGCCCCCGGAACCGCCGAGTCTGAACCCAACGATCCCGGGCAGACCAAGGACCACCACCGCACCCTCCCCGCACCGCGTCCCGCTCATCTGCCTCCCACCCTCGCCCCCGCTCCCCCTCCCTCTCCCCGCCTCCCCCGCCCCGATCCCGAGGTCTGATCCCGTGCACGACGTACTCGCCATGGCCCTGCTCGCCTTCCTCGGGGCCGCGGCCGCGGGCCTGCTCGGCGCGGGAGCGCTGGTGCTGCTGCGGCACCGTTCGCTGACCGTCTCGCTGACGGTGGTCTCGGCGGTCGCGGTCACCGCGATGCTCGCGGGCACGCTGGCGGTCGCCTGGGCGATGTTCCTCTCGGCGCACGATCTGACGGTGGTCACCACGGTGGTGGCGATGGCCGCCGTGGTCTCGCTGGCCACCGCGCTGCTGCTCGGCCGGTGGGTGGTGGCCCGCAGCCGGGCGCTCACCCTGGCCACCCGTACCTTCGGCGAGGGCGGCAGCTTCGACGCCCCCGGTGAACCGGCGACCGCCGAACTGGCCGCGCTCTCCCGTGAGTTGGAGGCCACCAGCAGCAGGCTGGCCGAGTCCCGCACCCGCGAGCGCGCCCTGGAGGCCTCCCGCCGCGAGCTGGTCGCCTGGATCTCGCACGATCTGCGGACCCCGCTCGCGGGCCTGCGCGCCATGGCGGAGGCCCTGGAGGACGGGGTGGCGGCCGAGCCGGAACGCTATCTGCGCCGGATGCGCACCGAGGTCGAACACCTCGACTCGATGGTCGGCGACCTCTTCGAACTCTCCCGTATACACGCCGGGGCGATGGAGCTGACCCCGTCCCGGATGAGCGTCTACGACCTGGTCGGCGACGCGCTCGCGGGCGCCGACGCGGTGGCGCGCGAGCACGGGGTACGGCTGGTCGGCGACCGGGTGGCCGCGCTGCCGGTGGAGGTCGACGGCAAGGAGATGAGCCGCGTCCTCGGCAACCTGCTCCTCAACGCGATCCGCCGCACCCCCGCCGACGGCACCGTCGCCGTGACCGCCGAACGCTCCCCCGGGGGCGTCGTCCTCGCGGTCACCGACGGCTGCGGCGGCATCCCCGAGGAGGACCTGCCCCGCGTCTTCGACACCGGCTGGCGCGGCACCGCCTCCCGCACCCCGCCCGGCGCCGGCCTGGGCCTCGCCATCGTCCGCGGCATCGTGGAGGCCCACCGCGGCCAGGCCGCCGTCCGCAACGTCACCGGCGGCTGCTGCTTCGAGGTGACCCTGCCGGTGGCGGAGGCCTGACCCCGAAGAGGTCCACGGCAGCCCCGGACCGCCTCGACCACGCCCCCGACCCCGGGCGATACTGAAGCGCCCGTCACCGCGTGCCCTTCCTGTGCACGGCCGAACCCGAGTTGAGCCCGTCCATGAACTTCGCCCCGCCGCCTGCCCACCCCGCCCCGGGGCACCCCGCTCCCTGGACCGCCCCGACGCCCGTGGAGCACGCCCTGTACGAGGCCCGGGGCCGCGGCGACTGGCCCGGGTACTTCGACGTACTCGCGCGGGCGAAGCTCTTCTTCGAGATACGGCCGGACAAGGCGGACGCGCAGGATTCCGTCTACCCGGCCTTCCGGCACGACCCCTGGGGCAGGAACCGCTGGCTGCACCTGTACACCGAGGGGATGCTGCCGCCGCCGGTGCCGGGGCAGTTCTTCGACTGGGAGCCGCTGCGCTGGTTCGCCCAGCCCTCCTGGCTGGTGCCGCGGGTGGCGACGAGCTTCGTGGTCAACCCGGGCAGCCCCTGCGAGGCGGTGCTGCCGACCGTGCCGCCGCACCACGCGCTGTGGGCGGGGGCCGGGGAACGCGCCGGAATGCCGCGCTTCGCGGGACAGTTGCGTGCCCTGAACGTGGGCGGCGCGCTGCGCGGACCGGTCGCGCACGGGCTCGCCTGCGGGGCGCTGCTCTGCGTCAGCAACGGCTCGCTGTGGAACGCCATGGCCTGGCACGGCACCGGATACCCGGGTGAGCGGCAGCGGCTCAAGGAGTGGTGGGGCATCACCACCCGGGAGCAATGGCTGGGCGCGCTCGGGCAGTTGCTCGACTGCGAGGCGCACAGCGCGGTATGGGAGTTCGCGCTCGGGCTGCGCCGCACCATCGCCCGCGACTTCGGCGGGCACGTCGACCCGGCGTACTGGCGGCAGTCGGTGGAGATCGTGATGCGCCGCAACGCGGGCGAGGCGGCGGAGCTGACCGCCGAGGGCGTCACCCGGATCGAGCCCCGGCCCGAGTCCGAAACGGCGGCCCGTATCGAGGGCGTGCAGCGGCTGATCGGACGCATCACCCGCTACGAGGCGCGGATGCGGGCCGACGGCATCCTGGACGCGAACAGATACGTGACCTCCGTGGAGGCCTGGGACCTCGGGCGGGCCTCGAAGATGGCGAGATGGGGTCTCGGCGCCCGGTTCGGCACCCTGGAGGAGGCGGAGCGCGCGGTGGTCCAGGCGGGCCGGAGCGCCGCCCTCACCTACCGCTCCTGGCAGGACTTCTCGGCCGGATACATCCTCGGGCGCTGCCTCCACTTCGACGAGGAGGAGTTCGGCTCCTGGTACGAGGAGATGGCCGAAGCCCACCGGATCCTGATGACCGAAGAGGCGAGCCCCTGGCGCAACATCCCGTTCCGGTAGGCCGCGCCCGGCGCTCCGGTCTCCGTCTCCGGCCTCCGGTCTCCGGTCTCCGGTCTCCGGTCTCCGGTCTCCGAGGCCGAGACCAACGGACCAGCCGTCCAACTGCCGTGCAGACGGGCCCCGTTGAGCCCGGCCACCAGCGCGGCACCGGAACCGAATCCGGAACCGAATACGTGACCGGACCGCCGACGCCCGCACGCACGCCCGCCCGCCCGCCCGCGCACCGACGCCGCACGCACGCCGAAGGGCCCGCCGCGACCATCGCGACGGGCCCTTCCCGCAGTGCTGCTACGGCTGTTGCGCCGCCGCCCCTCAGTCCCGCTGGGCCGAGGCCGGGAGCTTGCGGAGGGTCATGTTCTTCGCGGTCTTGGTGCCGAAGGCGTGGTCCATGAGCTTGCCCGCGTCCTTGAAGCGGTCGGCGGAGTCGTTCAGGAGGACGCCGACCACGGTCTTGGAGCCGCGGGTGCCCGCGAAGACGAGGCAGGGTCCGGCCGGGGTGTTGGTGCCGGTCTTGACGCCGATCGTGCCCTTGTAGGAGCCGAGCAGCTTATTGGTGTTGTACCAGGTGTAGGTCCGGGTGCCGCCGTTCGCGGCGGGGGCCTTCTGGACGGTCTGGGTGGACTTCACGACGGTGCGGAAGTCGGTCTTCTTCAGGGCGTGGCGGGTGAGGTTCGCCAGGTCCTTCGGGCTCGAATAGGTCTTGCCCTTGGGGGAGTTGCCGTCGAAGGAGTCGAAGGCGGTGTTCTTCAGGCCGAGTTCCTTGGCCTTGGCGTTCATCTTGGAGATGAAGGACTTCGTACGCGCGGCGGTGGTCTTGCCGCTGCCGAAGGTGTCCGCGAGCGCCATGGCGGCGTCGCAGCCGGAGGGCAGCATCGTCGCGTAGAGGAGCTGGCGCACGGTGAGCTTGTCGCCGGTGCGCAGGTCGGCGGTGCTGGCGCCCATCTTGGCCACGTAGTCGCGGTAGGCCTGCTTGACCGTGACCTTGCGGTTGAGGTCGACGCCCTTGGTGTCGAGGACGACGCTGACCGTCATGATCTTGGTGGTGCTCGCCATCTGGCGGCGGGTGTCACCGGCCTTGCTGAACAGGCTCTTGCCGTTGGCGTTGTCCAGCAGATAGGCGCCCTTGGCGCCGACCGTCGGGGCCTTGGCGGCGGCCGGTGCGGCCTGGACCGGTGCCGCCTGGGCGGGCGCGGCCAGGGCGCCGCCCGCGAGGACGAGGCCGGTGGTCAGGGCGATGCCCGCGGTCGTGCGGGCGCCGGTGAGGCGAAGACGTGCGCTCACAGCGCGTACCCCCGTTGATTCGCTTGTCAAGGTGAACGCTCCGGTGTGATCGAAGGACCGAATGGTTCGCTCTACCTGAGAGGTTCTGTCGAGATGCCGAAAGGTGATGTCTGGAATAAGGCGGAACGTCTGGTATGGGTGCCCGCGTCTGCTCAGCCGTCGGTGAGCAGTCCGCCCGCGACCACGGCGATCCCGGACGGGGCGCCTGTGATCCGCATGACGAACCGGGGCAACCGGAGAATACGCGGTCCCCGGCGGCCCGCACCGCCCTCCCCCTCCAACGTGCCGAAATCGGAACCGCATCGCCGCACCGGACCACACCCGCGGACGGGACCTCCCGGCCGCGCGGCGATCCGTACGGCGTCTTTCCGCTGTCCGCATGGCGAAACGCCGGAGCTCTCGGATACCTGTTGCATCTAAGCTGTGCGCATGCCTGCCGCGCCCGCCGAGACCGCCCTGACCACCACCGGCTCCCCCGCCGCGACCCCCGGCCCGACCGCCGCCGCGCACGCCCCCGGCAAACAGCCCCCCGCCGCCGAGCGGGTCTACCAGCACGTCAAGCACGCCGTACTGGAACGGCGTTACGAGGGCGGCACCCTGCTCACCGAGGGCGAGCTGGCGGAGGCGACCGGGGTCTCGCGCACCCCGGTGCGGGAGGCGCTGCTCAAGCTGGAGGTCGAGGGGCTGCTCAAGCTGTACCCGAAGAAGGGGGCGATGGTGCTCCCGGTCTCCGCGCAGGAGATCACCGATGTCGTCGAGACCCGGCAGCTCGTCGAGACGCACGCGGTGCGCAAGGCCGTCCCCGCCCCGCCGGCCCTGCTCGCGCGCCTGGCGGAACTCCTGGAGCGGCAGAAGGCGCAGGCCGCCGCGGGCGATCTGGCCGCCACCGCCGTCACCGACCGCTGCTTCCACGCCGAGATCGTCCGCAACCTGGGCAACGACATCCTCTCCCGGCTCTACGACCAACTCCGCGACCGGCAGCTGCGGATGGGCATCGCCGTGATGCACTCGCACCCGGACCGCATCGCCAAGAACATCGCCGAGCACGCCGAGATCCTCGCCGCCCTGCGCGCCGAGGACGCCCCGCTCGCCGAGGACCTGGTGCACCGGCACGTCAGCTGGTTCTCGCATCTGGCCCGGGGTGAGGCCCGGTGAGCACCCGCGAGGCGGCCGCGCCGCTGCTGCCGGGCGATCCTCCGGGCGGGCGCCGCGCGATCGCCGTCTGGTCCATCGGCGTCTCCGTCTACTTCGTCGCCGTCATCTTCCGCACCTCGCTCGGCGTCGCCGGCCTGGACGCCGCCGACCGCTTCGACGTCAACGCCTCGGCCCTGTCCACCTTCTCCATCCTGCAACTGCTCGTCTACGCGGGCATGCAGATACCGGTGGGCCTGCTCGTCGACCGGCTCGGCACCAAGCGCGTCCTGACCATGGGCGTGGTCCTGTTCACCCTCGGCCAGCTCGGCTTCGCCTTCTCCACCTCCTACGGCTCCGCGCTGGCCTCGCGGGCGCTGCTCGGCTGCGGGGACGCGCTGACCTTCATCAGCGTGCTGCGGCTCGGCACCCGCTGGTTCCCGGCCCGGCGCGGGCCGCTGGTCGCCCAACTCGCCGGTCTGGTGGGCATGGCGGGCAATCTGGTCTCCACCCTGGTGCTCGCCCGGCTGCTGCACGGTCTGGGCTGGACCGCCGCTTTCGCGGGCAGCGCCCTGTGCGGGGTGCTCGTCCTGGTCCTGCTGCTGCTCTTCCTGCGCGACCACCCCGAGGGCTTCGCGCCGGAACCGGCGACCCACCGGGGCGCCGCCTTCGTACGCCGCCAGATCGCCGCCTCCTGGCGAGAACCCGGCACCCGGCTCGGCCTCTGGGTGCACTTCACCACGCAGTTCCCGGCGATGTTCTTCCTGCTCCTGTGGGGGCTGCCGTTCCTCGTCGAGGCGCAGGGCATGTCACGCGGCGGCGCGGGCACCCTGCTCACCCTGGTCGTGCTCTCCAACATGGCCGTCGGCCTGGTCTACGGGCAGGTGATCGCCCGGCACCAGAACGCCCGGATGCCGATCGCGCTCGGCACGGTGGCCTCAAGTGCCCTGCTGTGGGCGGCCGTTCTGGCCTGGCCCGGGGCGCACGCCCCGCTGTGGCTGCTGATCGTGCTGTGCACGGCCCTCGGCGCCTGCGGACCGGCCTCGATGATCGGCTTCGACTTCTCCCGCCCGGCCAACCCGCCGGAGCGCCAGGGCACCGCCTCCGGGATCGTCAACATGGGCGGCTTCGTCGCCTCGATGACGACGCTCTTCCTGGTCGGCGTGCTCCTCGACCTCACCGGCGACAACTACCGCCTGGCCTTCTGCGCCCTCTTCGTGCTCCAGGCCCTCGGCCTCAGCCAGATCCTGCGGCTGCGCGGCCGGGCCGCCCGCCGCGAGGACGAGCGGCTGGTCGCGAGCCGGGTGGAGACGGTGCACGTCCCCGTCTGACCGCCGTACGGGGAGCAGGCGTTCAGAAGGTGACCACGATCTCCCGGAGCACCGCGTCCGCGAGTTCCTGGTCGCCCTCGGCCTTGATCTCCCCGGCGGCGGACTCCGGGGTGACGCGGCCGCAGGCGAGCCGGTAGAAGGTCTCCCAGTCCAGGCTGAGGGTCAGGGTGGGGCCGAGCGAGGGGGAGCCGTCGATGGTGCCCCGGCCGTTCGCGTCGACCCGTACGGTGCGCAGGAACTCGACGGGGCCGCCGACGTCGAAGACGACCGCCGAACCGGGCGCCGCCCCGGCCCGCTTGGCGACGATCTTCGGCAGCTCGTCGAGGATCGTGTCCCGTACGACCGCGGAGCCCGGGGAGTCCAGGTCGCCGGGGGTCGCGAGCGCGGCGCGCAGGTCCTGGGCGTGCACCCAGGTGTCGAAGACCCGGCCGCGCAGGTGGTCCTCGAGGGTCTGGTTCCGGCCGAGGAGTCCGCGGATCTCGGTGTCGGGCTCCCGGTACTCGTTGCGCAGCTGGCGCGAGCGGCGGATGATCGTGTACTCCAGCTCCGCGGTCATCTCCGGGGCGGTGTGGTGCCGCCGGACGTCGACCTGGACCTCCATGTACCGCTGCGGCTCGGTCTTCACGTGGTAGAGGTCGCGCGGCAGGGTGTGGATGGGGCGGGGGTCGCCGAGCGCCTCGCACTCCATGCCGATCACATGGGAGACGACGTCCCGCACCGACCAGCCGGGGCAGGGGGTCGCCCGGTTCCACTCCTGGTCGGGCAGCGGCGTCACGAGCTGGGATATCGCTTCTGCGGCGTGGGTCCAGGCATCGGCATAGGGCTGAAGGCTGGGATGGAGACTCACGAGACCCCTCGGGCGTGGCGGACGTACGGTGGCCGGCGGTTGCTGGTCGGACGGTGTCGGCCGGGCGGCGGACCGGCGCGGAGGCCGACCGCGGTGGAGCGGTGCCGACTGTTTTCGGTCGTGGAAGGCCGGGGGCTCCCCCGCTACAGACAGTACGCTGCCCGAAGGCACCCCGGCAGTGCTTTCGGATGACGATCGTAGGCCGTAACGACGACCCCAACGCCAGGACGGTGGTACTGTGCGCGCTTCCCTCCTCCAGATCGGACCAGACGGCGACGAACCGGTGGATTCCCTTCGCGACAGGGCGAGTTCGCTGGTACAGGAACAAGCCGGGGCGGATCTGGTGATCCTCCCCGAGCTGTGGACCACCGGCGCCTTCGCCTTCGAGCGCTTCGCCGCGGAGGCCGAGCCGCTGCGCGGGCCCACCTACGAGCTGATGGCCGAATCCGCGCGGAAGACCGGGGTGTGGCTGCACGCCGGGTCGATCCCGGAGCGCGCCGAGGACGGCACCCTCTACAACACCTCGCTGGTCTTCGGCCCGGACGGTGAACTCGCCGCCTCCTACCGCAAGATGCACCGCTTCGGCTTCGACCGGGGCGAGGCGGTCCTGATGGGCGCGGGCACGGAGCTGGTCACGGTTCCGCTGCCCGGCACCACGCTCGGCCTGGCCACCTGCTACGACCTGCGCTTCCCCGAGCTGTTCCGGGGCCTGGTCGACGCGGGCGCCGAACTCCTGCTGGTCCCCGCGGGCTGGCCCGAGCGCCGCCGCGCCCACTGGACCCTGCTCGCCCAGGCCCGCGCCGTCGAGAACCAGGCGTACGTCCTGGCCGTCGGCTCGGCCGGTACGCACGCCGGGGTGCCGCAGGCCGGGCACAGCATCGCCGTCGACCCCTGGGGCGCGGTGCTCGCGGAGGCGGGCCACGGCGAGCAGGTGCTCACCGTGGACCTGGACCCGGCCCGGGTCGCCGCCACCCGCGAGGAGTTCCCGGCGCTGAAGGACCGGGTCCTCGGCCGCTGAACCGGCCCCGGGCGGCGGCCGGTTCGGGCTCCCGAGCGGCCGCCGGTTCCGGCCGGCGGCCATCCGTCCGCCGGTCCCCTAGTCCTCGTCCCGTTCCTTGTCCGCGAGATGGATCACACAGACCGCGACGGCGATGAGCAGCGCCGGGTCGGCGTCCTCGCGCACCACCTCGACGCCGTAGGTCTCCCGCACGCGCAGCCAGCGGCGGGAGATGTCCGCGAGGAGTTCGCCGTCGTACTCGATGGCGAACTCGCGGTCCAGG
This sequence comes from Streptomyces sp. SCSIO ZS0520, assembly GCF_025643355.1. Classification (NCBI taxonomy): domain Bacteria; kingdom Bacillati; phylum Actinomycetota; class Actinomycetes; order Kitasatosporales; family Streptomycetaceae; genus Streptomyces; species Streptomyces sp. SCSIO ZS0520. Next base: position 3,967,903 of record NZ_CP092644.1, read on the forward strand.
ATCTTGCCGCTGACGTCGAGTTCGGTGCCGTCGGCGAGGCTGACGCGGTAGTGGTTGCGCAGCAGGGACAGGCGCTTGCGCTTGATGGTGGCGAGGTCCTCGCCGTCCCGGGAGATCACCATGGTGTCGCGCAGCGCGAACATCTTCTGGTGGATGTCGATGAGGACGTTGCCGCCGGTGTCCTTCAGCTCGAAGGTGTCCCGCAGCCGCATCGCCTTGCCGTCGACGAGGAAGACCTTGCCGCCGTGCTCGTCCTCGATCCAGTAGTCCTCCCCGATGCCGAGGAGCCGGTCGCGTACGAGGTACTTGCCTGAGCGGGGAGTGTGGTCCCCGGGGGAGTTCCGCATGCTGGACGGCTTCCCCGGGGGCGCCCGGCTCACGCGGGCGGTAGGCCGGGGGACTGAGAAGGCGGGGGTCGGCACGGGCGCGGGGCGCGCGAAATCCCGTTGCCCGCCCCGGCGTGCCCCGGGTAGCTTCCCGGCGCATGTCCGCCCCCGGCACGCCCCGCACGCCCCGCACCTCTCCCGCGCTCCGGTCCGCCCGGCTGCGGCTCGACCCGTACGCACCCGCCGACGAGGAGTCCTTCCTCGGCCTGTTCCAGCAGGCGGAGGTGGCCCGGTGGATGGGCGACGGTCTGGCCCCGGAGGCGGAGGACCGGGCGCTGTTCGGGCGGATCTTCTCCCGGGTGTACGCGGGCGGGCTCTTCGACGTCTGGGCGGTGCGGCTGCGGGACGCGGCGGCCCCCGGCGGCCACCGGTACATCGGCCACGCCGAGGTCAAGCCCTCCGGGGCGGTACCCGGCGGCCACGAGATCATCTACGCCCTCGACCCCGCCGCCTGGGGCCGGGGCCTCGGCTCGGAGCTGGCGGCGGCCCTGGTCGCGTACGGCTTCGGGGAGCTGGGCCTCGCGGAGGTGCACGCCACGGTGGCCGCGCCGAACTCCGGCTCGCTGGCCGTCCTGGACCGCCTCGGCTTCCGGCACGTACGGGACCTCGCGGAGGAGGACGGGAGCACCACGCGGCTGCTCGCCCTCGGGCGGGAGCGGGCGGCCCGCGGCGGCCCGGCGCCCGGTTGCTAGCCTCGCCGCTCGGACAGGACGACTCACGGCAGGCGGGGACGGCTGATGGCGGACGAGGTCTACGTGGGCCGGGCGGGCCCGGACGCGGCGCTCGACCGCGGCTGGCTGCTCGGGCACTTCAAGGACCCCGGCGACCCCCGGCACAGCGAGGCCGTGGAGATCAAATGGGGCGTCCACCCGCCCGGCGACACCCGCGCCGAGTGGGTGCGCGGCGAGGAGCGCACCGCCCTGCTCGTGCTGATCTCCGGGCGCTTCCGGATGGAGTTCCCGGGCCGCGCGGTGACCCTGGCCGAGCAGGGCGAGTACGTGGTCTGGGGCAAGGGCGTCGACCACTCCTGGTACGCGGAGGAGGCCTCGGTGGTGCTCACCGTGCGCTGGCCCTCGGTGCCCGGCTACCGGGCGCCGGCGCCGGGCCCGGGCCAGGACCCCGGGGATGGCACCCTGGAACCATGAACGACGTGCCCCCGGCCCCCCGCCGCCCCCGTGTCCGCGCCCCTGAGCTGACCGGCGAGGGCGGCTGGCTCAATACCGGCGGCAAGGAGCTGAGCCTCGCCGGGCTGCGCGGGCGCATCGTGATCCTGGACTTCTGGACCTTCTGCTGCATCAACTGCCTGCACGTCCTGGACGAGCTGCGCGAGCTGGAGGAGAAGCACCGCGACACCGTGGTGGTCATCGGGGTGCACTCGCCGAAGTTCGTGCACGAGGCCGAGCACGCGGCCGTGGTGGACGCCGTCGAGCGCTACGGGGTCGAGCACCCGGTCCTCGACGACCCGGAGCTCGCGACCTGGAAGCAGTACGCGGTCCGGGCCTGGCCGACCCTGGTGGTGGTCGACCCGGAGGGCTATGTGGTCGCCCAGCACGCGGGCGAGGGCCACGCCCACGCGCTGGCCCGGCTGGTCGCGGAGCTGGAGGCCGAGCACGCCGCCAAGGGCACCCTGCGGCGCGGCGACGGCCCCTACGTACCGCCGGAGCCGGTCGCCACCGATCTACGCTTCCCCGGCAAGGCGCTGCTGCTCCCCTCGGGGAACCTCCTGGTCTCCGACACCACCCGGCACCAGCTGGTCGAGCTGGCCCCGGACGGGGAGCGGGTGGTGCGCCGGATCGGCTCCGGGCAGCGCGGCCTCACCGACGGGGAGCCCGCCGCGGCCTCCTTCAGCGAGCCGCAGGGGCTCGCGCTGCTCGACGACTCCACCGTGGTCGTCGCGGACACCGTCAACCACGCGCTGCGCGCCCTCGACCTGGACTCCGGGCGGGTGCGCACCCTCGCGGGCACCGGCAGGCAGTGGTGGCAGGGCTCGCCCGTCAGCGGCCCCGCCCGCGAGGTCGACCTCTCCTCGCCCTGGGACGTGGCGCTCTTCGGCGGCCAGGTGTGGATCGCCATGGCGGGCGTGCACCAGCTGTGGACGTACGACCCGGCCGCCGGGAGGGTCGGGGTGGCGGCGGGCACCACCAACGAGGGGCTGCTCGACGGCCCCGGGGAGCAGGCCTGGTTCGCGCAGCCCTCCGGGCTCGCCGCGGCCGGGGACCGGCTCTGGCTCGCCGACTCCGAGACCTCCGCGCTGCGCTGGGTGGACACCGGCGGCGCCGTGCACACCGCGGTCGGCACCGGCCTCTTCGACTTCGGCCACCGCGACGGGGCGGCGGACCAGGCGCTGCTCCAGCACCCGCTCGGGGTCACCGCGCTGCCGGACGGCTCGGTCGCCGTCAGCGACACCTACAACCACGCGCTGCGCCGCTACGACCCCGCGACCGGCGAAGTCACCACGCTGGCAACGGACTTGCGGGAGCCCTCGGACGCGGTCCTGGTCGGCGAGGACATCGTGGTGGTGGAGTCGGCCCGGCACCGGCTGACCCGGCTGAGGCTGCCCGAGGAGGCGGTACGGGTGGAGTCCGTCGCCCACCGCACCCAGCGCGCCGCCACCGAGGTCGCGCCGGGCAGCCTCGCCCTGGACATCGTCTTCCAGGCCCCCGCGGGCCAGAAGCTCGACACCCGCTACGGCCCCTCCACCCGCCTGCTCGTCTCCGCCACCCCGCCGGAGCTCCTCCTCGGCGGCGAGGGCCCCGGCACCGACCTGGCCCGCACCCTGGAGCTCAACCCGGAGCTGACCGAGGGCGTCCTGCACGTCTCCGCGATGGCCGCCTCCTGCGACGACGACCCGGCCAACGAGTACCCGGCCTGCCATGTGCACCAGCAGGACTGGGGCGTGCCGGTCACCGTCACCGAGGGCGGCGCGGCCCGGCTGCCGCTGGTGCTCGCGGGGATGGACGAACAGGGGGCGGGCGGCGCGCAGGCCTGAGGAGCCCGCCGCACCGGTTCTCCCGCCCCGGGTCCTCAAGTCCGCAGGTAGGAAGCCCCGTTGAGGTCGAGGACGGTGCCGGAGGCCCACTCGGCCTCCGGCGAGGCCAGCCAGAGCACCGCCGCGGCGACCTCCTCGGGCTCGGCGACCCGGCCGAACGGCGACTGGGCGCGGATCGCCTCGCCGGAGGCGCCGTTGAGCCGGTCCGCCACACGTTCGGTGGCGAAGAAGCCGGGCGCGACGGAGGCCACCCCGATGCCGTGCGGGGCGAGGGCGACCGCCAGGGACTGCCCGAGGGCGTGCACCGCGGCCTTGGTGGCGCCGTAGGCGGGGTGCTCGGGCTCGCCCCGGAAGGCGCCCCGGGAGCCGATGTTGACGATCCGTCCGCCGGACCCCTGCGCGATCATGCGCTGGGCGGCGAGGTGGCTGAGGTGCGCGGTGGCGAGCAGGTTGACGTTCACATGCTGCTGCCAGGCGGCGGCCCAGGCGGCGTAGGAGGTCTCGGCGGGCGGGTGCGCCGGGGTGCTCGCCGCCGCGTTGTTGACCAGCACGTCGAGCCCGCCGAGGCCGTCCGCCGCCTCGGCCGCGACGCGCTCGGCGCCCTCCGGCACCGAGAGGTCGCCGCCGACCAGGACATGGGCCCCTTCCGCGGGGGCCGCGAGCGAGTCGAGGGTGGCGCGGGCCTGCTCCGGGCGGCTCGCGTAGTGCACGGCGACCCGGTCGCCCCGGGCGGCGAAGGCCTGGGCGAGGGCGCGGCCGAGGCCCCGGGAGGCCCCGCTGACGAGGACGCGGCGGGCGGTGGGGGTGGCGGGCATGGATCACCTTGGGAGAGAGGGGGAGTCAACACGCGCTAGGCGCAGGTCGGTTGGCGGACGGGCTCAGTCCGGGCAGTTGCGCAGCGAGGAGTACTGGAGCCGGTCGTGGGCCAGCCGGATCCCCGGCAGCCAGAGCGTGTGCTCCTTCTGCCGGACCCGGTACCAGACGCTGCTGTGGCCGCCGACCTCGTCGGTGACCGTCACCCCGTTGGCGATCCGGCAGTCGGCGGTCAGCCGGTCGCCGTGCCAGACATGGCCGCCGATATTGGAGGGCCGGTAGGGCGCGTACGGGTCCAGGGCGAGGCCGAGGCGGCACTCGCGGGCGCGCTCCCGCGCGTGCTCCCGGGTGCAGTTCTGGTCGATGTTGTGGACGGTGACCACTTCGGTCGCGCTGCTCTTCTGCCCGTCCTCGCCGCCGGAGGAGGAGCCGCCGCCGAGCGACATGGCGAGGGCCGCGGAACCGGCGAGCACGACCAGCACACCGAGGCCCGCGAGCACGGCGAACCGCTTCCCGCGGCGCGGACCGCCCCCCTCGGGCCCGCCGTCCGCCGGATCCCGGTCCGTACCGTCGGCGCGGTCCGCACCCTCCTCCGGCCGGTCCGGTCCCTGCGGGGGCTCCCCCGCCAACTCCTGTGCCCCCGCGGCGTCCACGGCCAGATGCAGCAGCCGTACCAGCTCGGGGAGGCGGTCCTCGCCGGTGAAGGAGAGCTTGCACCACTGCACCAGGAGGCGCTCGTCGGGCAGCGACTGGCCGCGCAGATAGCGGGAGAGCGAGGAGCGGCTGGCCGGCAGCCGGCTCTCCAAGTCCGAGAGGCTCAGGCCCAGTTCGCCGTGCATGTGGCGCAGCGCCGTCACGAAGTCGCGTACCGGCCCGGTGAGTTGCTCGGGCAATGGGGCGAGCGGCTTGCGGCGCGGGTTGTCGGGGCGCTTCTGATTCCCATGCACGCACGGCATTTGAGCACAGCCGGAGCGTACATGCGAGAGGCACCTCCGCTCTCGTGTGGCGAAGGTGCCCCTAGTGACACGATTCGGGCGGTGGCCCGGACCGGACGGGTGACTCGGTGACCGAGCGGCCCCCCGTGGCAGCTCGCTCGCCTCTCCCGTACGCCGGTCCGGGTCCGCCTCGTGGAGCGTCCGGTCGTGGGGTACCGGACGCCGCTGGTGGAAGGACCGCTCAGTCGGTGTACTTCAGCGGCCGGTAGGGCGTGAACACCGTGTCGTTCAGCCCGTAGGTCAGGGAACGGTGGTCGGTGCCGTGGCCGCCGCGCTGCTCGTAGGCGGTGTAGGAGGTGTGCGCCTCGTCGTCCCACTTCTCGAACATCACCACGTGCCGGGTGTTGCTGTCGCCGTCCGCGTCGATGAGCAGGTCACCGGGGCGCAGGTCGGCCACCGCGATGGGCGTGGTGATCTCGGGGCTGGTCAGGCCCACGGTGTTCGGTCCGGGTGCGCCCAGGTCCAGCGCCATCGAGACATAGCCGGAGCAGTCCTGGCGGTAGCCGTCGGTCCAGAAGTCGGTCTGGCTGTACGGGACTTGGGCACCGTTGTTGGCGGTGAGCCAGGTGGCCGCGCGCTGCAGGGCCTCGGCGCGGGTGCCGCCGGGCTGCTGCGGCGGGGTCTCGCCGCCCTTGACCGGCACGCCCGGCAGCGAGTCCTGCGGGATGTCCACCGCGACCACGCTGAGGAAGCCCTCGACGGGTGCGGTGAGGTGCGCCATATAGGTCGAACAGGCGCTGCCCTCGCAGAGCTTGCGCCCGGTGTCCACCTGGTAGTCCGCGGTGATCCGGTCCGCCCCGGGCGCCGTCTTGTTGAGCGTGCCGACGGCCGCCGAGCCCGCGTCCGCCTCGGCGTGCACCACCCAGCCGGTCCCCCAGGTCGGGAACTCGGTTCCGGCGGCGCCCTGCCGGACGTCCGCGACCGAACGCGCCGTGGTGCCCGCCGCGCGGTCCTGGACGTCCACGGCCGCGTGGCCGGGTTCCGCGGCACCGGCGGCGGCCGAGAGCCCCGAGAGTCCCGCGACGGTGATCCCGCCCGCGGCGAGCGCGGGCAGCACCTTGCGGGTCAGTCGCCTGCGGAGTGTGCCATGCCCGTGGGACGTGCCCCCGTCGTTCCGCATGCCTCTCTCCCCTCGATCAGGGGGCCGCCCGCACCGCGCCGGATGGCGCCGTACCGGGTGGCCCTGTCGACGGGACTCATCCTCGGCCGCCCGAGGGGGCCCGCGCGGCGCCCGGGCCCCCGGTGGGACAGGGATCTCGGCCGCACCGCGCTGACCTGCTGGGACGTCAGGCCGGTACGCGAGGGACGGGACGTACCCGCGGGTCCGCTGGGACGTGACGGGACACCGCGGGGGGCTCCGGGACCCGGCCGGGGTCCTCCGGGGCCGGGCTCACAGCGGGTTCTGGTGGCGGTCCTCGATGACCGTGGCCTGCGGCACGACGGCCCGGCGCCGCTTGTAGATGCTGGTGAACGCGGCGACCCCGAGCAGACCGGCCGCCATCAGGATCACCCCGATGAGGTTCACATTCGCCCCGTCAATGTCCCAGTCGGTGGCGAAGGCGAGAATGGCCCCCACGGCGATCAGGAGAATCGATCCGCCCAGGCCCATATGTCTCAACTCCCTCGTGCGTACGGAGTGTTCGTTCCGTATGGATGGTCGTTCGGCTCTGCTGCGGGTACCCGCAGGGCGTCATGCCATGCACGAGGGGCGGACGGAGCCGCCGCGCGCGGGGCCGGGCCGCCTCCGCTCAGCCGTCCAGGAAGGCGACCAGGGCGCTGGTGAGCAGCGAGGGGTCCTCGGCCGCGCACAGCTCGCGGGCGCTGTGCATGGACAGGATCGCGACGCCGATGTCCACCGTCCTGATGCCGTGCCGGGCCGCGGTGATCGGGCCGATGGTGGTGCCGCAGGGCATGGAGTTGTTGGAGACGAAGGACTGGAAGGGCACCCCGGCCTTCTCGCAGGCCGCGGCGAACACCGCCCGGCCGCTGCCGTCGGTGGCGTAGCGGTTGTTGACGTTGACCTTGAGGATGGGGCCGCCGCCCGCCCGGGGGTGGTGCGTCGGGTCGTGGCGCTCGGCGTAGTTGGGGTGCACCGCGTGGCCGGTGTCGGAGGAGAGGCAGACCGTACCGGCGAAGGCGCGGGCGCGGTCCTCGAAGCCGCCGCCGCGGGCGAAGATGCTGCGCTCCAGGACCGAGCCGAGCAGCGGGCCGTCGGCGCCGGTGTCGGACTGCGAGCCGCTCTCCTCGTGGTCGAAGGCGGCGAGCACCGGGATGTGGCGCAGCGAGCCCGAGCTGCTCGCGGCGGCCAGCGCCGCGGTGCCCGCGTGCACGGAGAGCAGGTTGTCCATCCGGGGGCCCGCGACCAGTTCGCGGTCCCGGCCGAGGTAGGCGGGCGGCTCGATGGAGTGGGTCATCAGGTCCCAGCCGGTGACCTCGCCCTCGGCGAGTCCGTACTCCTGCTCCAGGAAGCGGATCAGATCGCCCTCGTGCGCCTCGCCGAGTCCCCAGACGGGCTGGACGTGGCGCTGCTTGTCGAGCTGGAGGCCGTCGGTGCCGACCGCGCGGTCGAGGTGGATGGCGAGCTGGGGGACGCGCAGCAGGGCGCGGTCGACGTTGACCAGGCGGCTGGCCCCGTCCCGCAGCGAGAGCCGCCCGGCGAGGCCGAGGTCGCGGTCCAGCCAGGAGTTGAGCAGCGGGCCGCCGTAGACCTCGACGGCGACCTGGCGCCAGCCGTGCGCGGAGGTGTCGGGGAGGGGTTTGATCCGCAGGTTCGGGGAGTCGGTGTGCGCGCCGACGATCCGGAAGGGCGTGTGCGGCTCGGCGCCCTCGGGCACGAACCAGGCGATGAGCGCGCCGCCGCGCAGGACGTAGCGGCCGCCGGTGCCGCCCTCCCAGGCGTCGGTCTCGGCGACCTGACGGAATCCGGCCTTCTCCAGGCGCTCCGCGGCGTTCGCCACCGCGTGGTACGGCGTGGGGCTCGTCGCCAGGAAGGACATCAGGTCGTCGGTGTGGCCGCGGTCGAAGCGGGGGGGTGTGCTCATGGGTTCACCTTAGCTACGTACGCCTGCGCGGTCCGGGGGAAGCTTTCGTCCGGCCGCCCGCACGGGCGAGGGCCCGTCCCCGATGTCCGGGAACGGGCCCTTGGCGCACGGGCGCTGAGGGATGACGGGCGCTCAGAAGGCCGCTTCGTCCAGCTCCATCAGGCCGAGGTCCACCGACTCGGAGAGCTGGCGCTGGAGCGCCAGGCCCGAGAGGATGTTCGCGGCGAAGAACTTGGCCGCGGCGATCTTGCCCTGGTAGAAGGCCTTGTCCTTGCTGGAGGCGCTCGGCAGCTTCTCGGCGGCGACGGCCGCGCCGCGCAGCAGCAGGTAGCCGACGACCACGTCGCCGGAGGCGAGCAGCAGGCGGGTGGCGTTGAGGCCGACCTTGTAGATGGACTTGACGTCCTTCTCGGTGCCCGCGAGGTCGGTCAGCATGGTGCCGACGATGGACTCCAGGTCGACCGCGGCCTTGCCGAGCTGCTCGCGCGCCTCGGCGAGCTCCTCGCCGCCGGAGGCCTCGGCGAGGAACTTCTTGATGTCCTCGGCGAGCGAGTTCAGCGCGGCGCCCTGGTTGCGGACGATCTTGCGGAAGAAGTAGTCCTGACCCTGGATCGCGGTGGTGCCCTCGTAGAGGGTGTCGATCTTGGCGTCCCGGATGTACTGCTCGATCGGGTACTCCTGCAGGTAGCCGGAGCCGCCGAAGGTCTGCAGGGACTGCGCGAGCTGCTCGTAGGCCTTCTCCGAGCCGTAGCCCTTCACGATCGGCAGCAGCAGGTCGTTGAGGTTGCTCAGCTCGGTGACGTCGTCGCCGTTGGCCTCGCCGAGCGCGATCGCGTCCTGCACGGTCGCGGTGTGCAGCACCAGGGCGCGCATGCCCTCCGCGTACGCCTTCTGCGTCATCAGCGAGCGGCGCACGTCGGGGTGGTGGGTGATGGTGACCTTGGGCGCGGTCTTGTCCATGAACTGCGCGAGGTCGGGGCCCTGCACGCGCTCCTTGGCGTACTCCAGGGCGTTGAGGTAGCCGGTGGAGAGGGTGGAGATCGCCTTCGTGCCGACCATCATGCGGGCGAACTCGATGATGCGGAACATCTGGCGGATGCCGTCGTGCTTGTCGCCGATCAGCCAGCCCTTGGCGGGGTGCTGGTCGCCGAAGGTCATCTCGCAGGTGTTGGAGGCCTTCAGGCCCATCTTGTGCTCGACGTTGGTGGCGTAGACGCCGTTGCGCTCGCCCAGCTCGCCGGTCTCGAAGTCGAAGAGGAACTTCGGCACGAGGAAGAGGGAGAGGCCCTTGGTGCCCGGTCCCGCGCCCTCGGGGCGGGCGAGCACGTAGTGGATGATGTTCTCCTCCATGTCGTGCTCACCGGAGGTGATGAACCGCTTCACGCCCTCGATGTGCCAGGAGCCGTCCTCCTGCTGCACGGCCTTGGTGCGGCCGGCGCCCACGTCCGAACCGGCGTCCGGCTCGGTGAGCACCATGGTGGCGCCCCAGGTCTTCTCGACCGCGATCTTCGCGATCTCCTGCTGCTGCGCGGTGCCCTCCTCGAAGAGGATGCGCGCGAAGGCCGGGCCGGAGGAGTACATCCAGATCGCCGGGTTCGCGCCGAGGAGCAGCTCCGCGTACGCCCAGATCACGGACGGCGGGGTGCTGGTGCCGCCGATCTCCTCGGGCAGGCCGAGGCGCCAGTACTCGGAGTCCATGAAGGCCTTGTAGCTCTTCTTGAAGGACTCGGGGACGGGCGCGGTGTTGGTCGCCGGGTCGAAGACCGGCGGGTTGCGGTCCGCGTCGGCGTAGGACTCCGCGAGCTCGTTCTCGGCGAGGCGGTTGATCTCGGAGAGGATGCTCTTGACGGTGTCGGTGTCCATCTCCGCGAACGGGCCGGTGCCGTACAGCTTGTCGCGGCCGAGCACCTCGAAGAGGTTGAACTCGATGTCACGGAGATTCGACTTGTAGTGCCCCATGGCGTAAAGCTCCGAATTCAATTGCGGTGGCGCACGGCGCCCCGGGCGGGGGTGCCGGCCGCGGACGGCGGTTCCTCGTGCTGACCCTGTGACGGTGCGTCTGGTGACGGTGTGACCGGTTCGGTGGTCGGGTGGCGACCCCCTACCGGCAGTCGTAGTCATGATGATGCTACCCACCGGTAATAACGCGCAAGCCCGCGTGGCGAAGTGTGAGGTGGTCTACCCGGACCGGACCGCGGACCCGACCCGCTGGCCGGGATCCGCCCCCGCCGCCCCGGTCCGCTCCCCGGCGCGTACCCCCGCTCGGTACTCTGTGCGCCATGTACGGCTACGACCAGCACGCGGGGCCCACGGCCCAGGGGCAGCAGTACGCGCCGCCCCAGCCGCCGCCACAGCAGGCCCCCGGCGGGTACGGCCAGCAGCCGCCGCCGCTCTACCCCGAGCCCTCCCCGCCCTCGCTCGCCGACGCGGTGCGGGCCTTCACCACGGGCTCCATGGCGGCCGAGGACTTCCAGCAGATCTTCTCCACCGCCAAGGTGTACTGCCCGCGCGGCGACAACCCCGGCTTCCTCGCCCTGCACAACACCCAGCAGCCGGTGATCCCGATGTTCACCTCGCTGAAGGAGCTGCGCCGGTACGCGGGCAAGGAGTCCAAGTACTTCGTGATCACCGGCGCCGAGGTGATCGACCTGCTGCCGACCGGCTACGGCTTCGTCCTGGACATGGAGGGCGAGCACCGCATGGTCTTCGACGCCAAGGCCGTGGAGCAGATGGTCGACTTCGCGATGCGGCGGATGTACGGCTGAGGCCCGCCGCCCGGCCCCGCACCACCGCTCCTCCTCCGCGCGCCTCCGCCCCTGCCCCGCGCAACTCCCTTTCCCCTCCGCCCGGTTGAGGGCGGGCGCCGCCGCGCCCCCGCGGCCGGCCGCGCGCCGGTGCCCTGACCTCGCGCGCTCTTTTCTTACGTATCCGTAGCAGGCCCCTCCCGGATGGGCGGGCGCGGTGCGGGGCTCTAGCTTCCTGGCAACCGGCCGGATGCCCCCAACCCCCGGCCGGGCGGCCGGAATACCCCTGTTCCGGTCCGGCGCACACGTCCGCGGCCCAGGACGGGCCCCGGGCAGGGCGTCTCTCCCCCCACTCATGAGGAGACTTGTCATGCTCACACGAATCGCCACGGCGGTCGGAGCCGCACTCGTCGCCGCCGTGGCCCTCACGGTGCCCGCCGCGGCCGACAACGCGGACAGCGCCCCGGCCCGCGCCACCACGACCCGCTCGGCGGACGCCGCGACCACGGCGCAGGCGGCGAAGTCCGCCCCGCAGGCGGACGCCAGAAAGGCCGCGGCCTGGGGCTACGTCATCGACGGCTCCTGTGGCGGCCGGGAGGGCCAGATCCGCGGCGGCGCCAACTACTGGGGCGGCGCCACCGAGGGCTCCGGCACCCCGGTCAACTGCGTCAGCGGCTACGTCGAGGGCTGCGGCGCCCGCGGCTCCGAGCCGGTCTACCAGGCCGGCGGGGTCATAGGCTGCAACTGGGGCGCCGGTCAGAAGATCACGCTCTCCACGCTGGCCAGCGACTTCCAGCTGCTCGCCGCCCACGAGTTCGGCCACAACTGGTACGGCCACTCCGGCTACGCGTGCATGAGCTGGAACAGCCCGGACGAGGTCATGGCGCCCACCATGTGCGGCTGACCCCCCCGGTTCCGGCCGACCCGGCCGGGCACAGCACGGCCGAACACCGCACAGCCGAACACGGCCCCCGCGAGCGGATCCCTCCGCCCGCGGGGGCCTTCGCGCTGTCCGGGCGCGGGCTGGGGCGCCCGGGGCGCGGGAATACCCGGACGCCGGGTGCGGTTCCCCTCGACAGAAAGTTCAGAGTTCAACTAAACTCGGCGCACAAGGAGGTACGGACCATGCCCGCAGTGACCGTAGAGAACCCGCTGACCCTGCCCCGGGTCGCCGCCCCGGCCGAGGCCACCGCCCGCAAGGTGCTGGCCGTGAGCACCGCGCCCAGCGGTTTCGAGGGCGAGGGATTCCCGGTGCGCAGGGCCTTCGCCGGGCTCGCCTACAAGCACCTCGACCCGTTCATCATGATGGACCAGATGGGCGAGGTGGACTACGCGCCCGGCGAGCCCAAGGGCACCCCCTGGCACCCCCACCGCGGCTTCGAGACCGTCACGTACCTCATCGACGGAAGCTTTGTGCACCAGGACACCAACGGGGGCGGCGGCACCCTGAACAACGGCGACACCCAGTGGATGACCGCGGGGTCCGGGCTGCTGCACATCGAGGCGCCGCCCGAGGAACTCGTCGTCTCCGGCGGCCTCTTCCACGGCCTCCAGCTGTGGGTGAACCTGCCCGCCAAGGACAAGATGATGGACCCCCGCTACCAGGACATCCGCGGCGGCCAGGTCCAGCTGCTCAGCTCCCCGGACGGCGGCGCGCTGCTGCGCGTGATCGCCGGTGAGCTGGACGGCCACGAGGGCCCCGGCATCACCCACACCCCGATCACCATGGTCCACGCGACGGTCCGCCCCGGCGCCGAGGTCACCCTGCCCTGGCGCGCGGACTTCAACGGCCTCGCCTACGTCCTCGCCGGAGCGGGCAGCGCGGGCGCCGAACGCCGCCCGGTGCACAGCGGCCAGACCGCCGTCTTCGGCCCCGGCTCCTCGCTCACCGTCCGCGCGGACGAGAAGCAGGACGGCCACACCCCCGACCTGGAGGTCGTCCTCCTCGGCGGCCGCCCCCTGCGCGAGCCGATGGCGCACTACGGCCCGTTCGTGATGAACACCCGCCAGGAACTCCAGGAGGCCTTCGAGGACTTCCAGAAGGGCCGCCTCGGCACCGTTCCGGCGGTGCACGGGATGTGAGGAGCGGGGCACCGGCCCCGGTCGCGGCGCGATGACGGCGACCGGGGCTGTGCCCTGCTCAGCCTCGGTCCGACTCGCCACCGAGCCGTACCGGAACCACCGTCAGCAGTTCCGAAAGCCCGGTGAAGTCGGCCGGGTTCGTCGTGAAGAGCGGCAGGCCCTCGGCGATCGCGGTGGACGCGATCATGAGGTCCACCACCCGGCCGCGCGGTTTGCGCCCGGCCGCGACGACCGCGGCGCAGACCCGCCCGTAGACGCGGGCGGCCTCGGCGTCGAAGGGGAGCGGATCGAACTCGTTCTCGGCCCGCTGGAGTACGTCCATCCGCCGGGCGCGTTCGGCGTGCTCGTCGTAGAGGTCCTGCTCCTCGTTCCTGCGCACGGCGTGCGGCCCTGCGGAGAGTTCCGCCAGGGTGAGCGCGCTGATCGCGACCTCGTCCGGAAGATCCGCCACGGCGATCCGGCTCCGCTGGATCAGGATGTTGGTGTCGAGCAGGCCCTGCCGGTACGAGGGCGCGGCCGCACCTGGGGGATCGGGCTCCCCGCGCCCGGTCCGCTCAGCGGTCATAGGGGTCGCTCGGCGCCTGGTCCGCCAGCGCGTCCTGGTCGGCCCGGAAGGCCTCCCGCGACACCTCGGGCGCCGACCGGGACATCGCGGCGAACTCCGCGCGGGGTACGAAGCGGCGCCGCCGGCGGAGCGGGACCAGCTCGCCGATCCGGTGGCCGTCACGGGTCACCGTGAACGCCTGTCCGCCCTGGACCGCGTCCATGATCTCCTTGGACCTGTTGCGCAGATCGCGCTGGGTCACCTCAGGCTGAATACTCACGGGATCCATCGTACGCGGCTGGTGCTACATGGTGCTACAGCGTGCCCGCCCCGTTCTCCGGCCGCCCTCACCCCCTCCCCCATCCGCACCCCCTCCGGCCCCGCCTGCCCCCGCCCGGGCAGCCGCCGTGCTGAGCTGGCCGTATGGCAGAGGGACAGGGAACCGGGGCGCGGGCGGGGCGGGGAGCCGGAGGGGCGTTGCTGCCCGAGCCGGCGCGGCGTATCGGGGCCTGGTGTCTGCTGATCCTGCTGGTGACCGCGGTCGCGGTGGTCGTCATCCGGCTGGCGGTGTTCTTCCGGGCGGCCGTGGTGCCGGTGCTGCTCGCGCTGCTCGGGGCCGCGCTGCTCGGGCCGCTGTACCGGTGGCTGGTGCGGCGGCGGCTCAACCAGTCGCTGGCCGCGGGGCTGACGGTGCTCGCCGTGCTCGCGGTGGTCGGCGGGGCCGTGTACATCGTGGTCTCCGCGCTGATCGACACCGGCGGCGAGATCGTCGACTCGCTGCGGGACACCGCCGAGTCGGTCGCCCGGCACTTCGGCGCCGAGGGGACCTCGCTGGACGATCTGACCTCCCGCGCCCGCGAGTTCGGCGGGAAGTTCGGCGGTACGGCCGCCTCCGGGCTGCTCAGCGGGATCAGCGTGGTCGGCGAGTCGATCGCCACGGCGGTGCTCGCCCTGCTGCTGCTCTTCTTCTTCCTGCGCGACTCCGACCGGGCGGTGCGCGCCCTGCACTCGCTGGCGCCCGCGAACTCCGGCTCGCTCCTGGAGGCCATGGCGCGCCGGGCGTTCCGGGCCGTCGAGGGCTTCATGCACGGGACGACGCTGATCGCCCTCATCGACGCCGTCTTCATCACCGTGGGGCTGCTCGTGCTCGGCGTCCCCGGTGCCGTCGGGCTCGGCGCGCTGGTCTTCGTCGGCGCCTACATCCCCTACCTCGGGGCCTTCCTCTCCGGCGCGGTCGCCATCCTGGTCGCGCTCGCCGACCGCGGCTTCGTGATCGCCCTGTGGGTGCTCGGCGTGGTGCTGGCCGTGCAGGTCGTCGAGGGGCACCTGCTCCAGCCGCTGATCCAGTCCCGCACCGTGCAGATGCACCCCGCGATCGTCATGCTCGCCATCGCCGCCGGGGCCTCCGTCGCCGGGATCCTCGGGATGCTGCTCGCCGTGCCGATGACCGCCGCGGGCTTCGGGGTCTACGCCGAGCTGCGCGGCCGCTACTCGGCGGCGGTCGCCGCGTCCCGCGAGGAACCGCCCGGTCCGCCCGGACCGCCCCCGCCGGGCGGCTGACCGGCCGTCCGGCCCGCCGCGCTCCCGCCGCCGCCCGCGCGGGCCCGGCGCCCCCGCCCCCGTACCTCGTGCAGCTCGAACCAGATCGACTTGCCGTCGCCCTGCGGGTCCACCCCCCAGGAGTCCGCGAGCAGGTCCATCAGGACCAGGCCGCGGCCCGAGGAGGCGAGTTCGCCGGGCTGACGCAGATGCGGCAGGTCGTCGCTGGCGTCGCCGACCGAGACCCGCAGCCGCCGCCGGCCCGCCTCCCCGCTGACCACCGCGACCAGCAGGGCGTCGCCGTCGGTGTGCACCAGGACGTTGGTGAGCATCTCCGAGACCATCAGCACCGCCGCGTCGACCTGCTCCGCGTCCGACCAGTCGTGCAGCACCTCCCGCACCTGCTGGCGGGCGCCCGCGACCCGCTCCGGCTCGGCCTGCGCCACGGTCAGGGCCACCCGGCGGGCGGGGGTCAGCTGCTGCGGCCGCTTGTTGCGCCGGACGAGCAGCATCGCGATGTCGTCCTCGCGGCGGTCGGCGAGCGGCCCCGTGGTGTAGTGCGAGGAAGGGCCGTGCACCGCCTGGACCAGGGCCTCGGCGAGGCCTTCGAGGCGCTCGCCGCGGTGCTCCTCCATGATCGTGCGGATCCGCGCCCAGCCGGAGTCCAGATCGTGCCCGCCGGTCTCGATCAGCCCGTCGGTGCACATCAGCATGGTCTCGCCGGTCTCCAGGACCAGCCGGGTGGTCGGATAGTCCGGGTCCGGGTCGATGCCGAGCGGCAGCCCGCCCGCGGTCGGCCGGAGCACCACCGTCCCGTCGGCCATCCGGATCGCCGGGTCCGGGTGCCCGGCCCGGGCGATGTCGAGGATCCCGGTGCCGGGCTGGGCCTCCACGTACAGGCAGGTCGCGAAGCGGGGCTCCGGGTCGGCCTCGGTCTGCGGGTTGAGGCTGTGCGCGACCGAGTCGGAGATCCCGGCGAGGAAGCGGCTGGCCCGCGCGAGCACCGCGTCGGGCCGGTGCCCCTCGGAGGCGTAGGCGCGCAGGGCGATCCGCAGCTGGCCCATCAGCCCCGCGGCGCGCACGTCGTGGCCCTGCACATCGCCGACCACCAGCGCGATCCGCCCGGTCGGCAGCGAGATCATGTCGAACCAGTCGCCGCCGACCTGGAGCCCGCCGCCGGTGGGGACGTAGCGGGCGGCGACCTGGAGTTCGGGGACCTGCGGGCCGAGGGTGGGCAGCATCGCGCGCTGCAGGCCGTCGGTCAGCTCGCGCTCGGTCTCGGCGGTGTTGGCGCGGGTCAGCGCGCCCGCCAGCATCCGGGCCACCGTGGTCAGCACCGAGCGCTCGTCGGGCGTGAAGGAGACCCGGTACGAGAAGGCCGCCATCCACGCCCCGATGGTGCGCCCCGCCACGATCAGCGGCAGGAAGGCCCAGGACTCCCGGCCGAAGGGTTCGGCGAGCGGCCAGGTCACCGGATAGCGGCGCCGGTAGGCCTCCGGCGAGGCCAGGTAGACGGCGCGGCCGGTGCGGACCACCTCGGCGGCCGGGTAGTCGGTCTCCAGGGGCATCGCGGTGAAGGGGTTCTCGTCGCCCTCCGCGTGCCCGTGGTGGCCGATCACGGTGAGCCGGTCGCCCTCCGCCCCGAAGACGGCGAGCCCGTCCGGCGAGAAACCCGGCATCGACAGCCCCGCCGCGACCCGCAGCACCTCCTGGGTGGAGCGCGCCTCGGCGAGCGCCCGCCCCGCGTCGAGCAGGAAGGCCTCGCGGGCGCGGCGCCAGTCGCCGATGACGGGGGCCCGGCCGCCGTCCGCCGAGGGCTCGCTGATCTCCTGGAGGGTGCCGAGCAGCCGGTAGTGCCCGGTCTCCGGGTCCTGGCTGGGCTTGGAGCGGCTGCGGACGGCCCGCAGCACTCGGCCCTCCTCGTCCATGACCCGCAGCCGCACCTCCGTCAGGGTGTCCTCGGCGACCGCGAGCCGTACCACCCCTTCGATCTCGTTCCAGTCCACCGGGTGGAAGCGGGAGCGGGCGCCCGCCTCGGAGAGCGTCACCGGGTGCGCGGGCAGCCCCACGAGCCGGGCCGCCTCGGCGTCCAGCCGTACGGCGCCCGCCGCGGTGTCCCAGTGCCACAGCCCGGTGGCCAGGGTCACCAGAACATCCCTTTCCGGACGGAAGGGATCATCGGTGCGCATTGCCTCACCTTAAGAAGAGGCACCGGAGAGCCGCCACCGAGAGCGGGGCCCGGGCGGGCCCGTACGTACCGGAAACCGCGGCCGCCGCGGACGGTAACCTTGACGGGTCTCACGGCTCCGGCGGGCGCCACCCGCCGCCGGATCCGGGCACCGGGACCACCGGCGCACGAAGCGCGAGCCGGCCCCCGGAACCACGAGGCGCCGGAACGACCGGAACCACCCGAACCCAGGGCACACCCCACTGACGCGAAGACTGGATGAACGACGATGCACCGGTACAGGTCCCACACCTGCGGCGAGCTCCGCGCCTCTGACGTCGGCAGCGACGTCCGGCTGAGCGGCTGGCTGCACAATCGCCGAGACCTGGGCGGCATCCTCTTCATCGATCTGCGCGACCACTACGGCATCACCCAGCTCGTGGCCCGCCCGGGCACCGCCGCCGCCGAGGCGCTGGACAAGCTCTCCAAGGAGACCGTGGTCCGCGTCGACGGCAAGGTCGTCTCCCGCGGCGCCGACAACATCAACGCCGAGCTGCCCACCGGCGAGATCGAGGTGGAGGCCGCCGAGGTCGAGGTGCTCGGCGCGGCAGGACCGCTGCCCTTCACCATCAACACCGAGGACGGGGTGAACGAGGAGCGCCGCCTGGAGTACCGCTTCCTCGACCTGCGCCGCGAGCGCATGCACCGCAACATCATGCTGCGCTCCGCCGTGGTCGCCGCGATCCGCTCGAAGATGACCGCCCTCGGCTTCAACGAGATGGCGACCCCCATCCTCACCGCGACCTCCCCCGAGGGCGCCCGCGACTTCGTCGTCCCCTCCCGCCTGAACCCGGGCCGCTTCTACGCGCTGCCGCAGGCCCCGCAGCAGTTCAAGCAGCTGTTCATGGTCTCCGGCTTCGACCGGTACTTCCAGATCGCGCCCTGCTTCCGCGACGAGGACGCCCGCGCCGACCGCTCGCCCGGCGAGTTCTACCAGCTCGACGTGGAGATGAGCTTCGTCGAGCAGGAGGACGTCTTCCAGCCGATCGAGAAGATGATGACCGAGCTCTTCGAGGAGTTCGGCGGCGGCCGCCACGTCACCTCGCCCTTCCCGCGGATCCCCTTCCGCGAGTCGATGGACAAGTACGGCTCCGACAAGCCGGACCTGCGCGCCCAGCTCGAACTGGTCGACATCACCGACGTCTTCGAGGGCAGCGAGTTCAAGGCCTTCGCCGGCAAGCACGTACGCGCCCTGCCGGTGCCGGCCGTGCAGGACCAGCCCCGCAAGTTCTTCGACCAGCTCGGCGACTACGCCGTCGAGCAGGGCGCCAAGGGCCTCGCCTGGGTCCGCGTCGCCGAGGACGGCTCGCTCTCCGGCCCGATCGCGAAGTTCCTCACCGAGGAGAACGTCAAGGTCCTCACCGAGCGCCTCGGCCTCGCCGCCGGGCACGCCGTCTTCTTCGGCGCGGGCGCGTACGAGGAGGTCTCCAAGATCATGGGCGCGGTCCGCGTCGAGGCCGCCAAGCGCTCCGGCCACTTCGAGGAGGACGTCTTCCGCTTCTGCTGGATCGTCGACTTCCCGATGTACGAGAAGGACGAGGAGACCGGCAAGATCGACTTCTCGCACAACCCCTTCTCGATGCCCCAGGGCGGCATGAAGGACCTGGCGGAGAAGGACCCGCTGGACGTCCTGGCCTGGCAGTACGACATCGTCTGCAACGGCGTCGAGCTCTCCTCCGGCGCCATCCGGAACCACGAGCCGGACATCATGATCAAGGCCTTCGAGATCGCCGGCTACGACCGCGACACCGTGGAGCGCGAGTTCGCGGGCATGCTCCGCGCGCTGCGCTTCGGCGCCCCGCCGCACGGCGGCATCGCCCCCGGCGTCGACCGCATCGTGATGCTCCTCGCCGACGAGCCCAACATCCGCGAGACCATCTCCTTCCCCCTCAACGGCAACGCCCAGGACCTGATGATGGGCGCCCCCACCGAGCTGGAGGAGTCCCGCCTCCGCGAACTCAACATCTCGGTACGCAAGCCCCAGGCGAAGTAGCCGCAGCAGGCGAAGCAGGGGCTTCCGCAGGGGAGTCCGTACGTACGTCCGTACGTACGCGGGAGGGGCCTCCGGTTTCGGCCGGGGGCCCTTTCGCGTACGAGCTCGGCGTACGGCCCCTACCGCCTCACCCGATAGCGGAAGCAGACGACCCCCGAGCCGAAGGCGCGGTTCTCCACCAGTTCGAGATCCACCCGGCGCTCGCTCCGCGGGAAGAACGGGACGCCCCCGCCGACCAGCACCGGGTGGACCCTGGGCCGGTACTCGTCGATCAGCCCCGCGGCGGCGGCCCCGGCGGCGAGCCCCGCGCCGCCGATCGCGATCTCGCCCTCCCCCGGCTCGGCCCGCAGCCGCCCGATCTCCTCCGCCAGACCACCGGAGAGCAGCCGGGCATTGCCCCGCACCGCCGAAAGCGTCCTGGAGAACACCACCTTGGGCAGCGGATTCCACAGCGCCGCCCACGCGCGTTCGGAGTCGTCGAGCCCCGGGTCCTGCTCGGCGGTCTCCCAGTACAGCATCGTCTCGTACAGCCGCCGCCCCATCAGATGGACACCGACCCCCCGGATCTCCTCGGTGACGAACCGGAAGACCTCCGCATCGGGCTCCGACCAGTCGAAGCCGCCGTCCGGCCCGATGATGTACCCGTCGAGCGAGACCCCCATCGCATAGGTCACCTTGCGCATCGCAAACCCTCCCGCACGACCACGGCTCCTGGGGGACCTACTCAACCAGCGAACCGCGCTTCAGGGCTCATGGCGCGCTCAGCTCATCCACGCGCAGCTCGCCGAGGAGGGCGGACCAGGAGGCGGGGGTGAAGCGGAGGACGGGGCTGTCCGTCTGCTCGGAGTCGCGGACGGCGATGACGCCAGGAACGTTTGCCGCGACGTCGACACATGCACCGCCACCGCCGCTGTAGCCGGATGTGGCGAAGTCGAAGGGCGGCGTGGCTGCAACTCCTAGCGGATCTGCTCGATCGGAGCGAAACCCCACGGCCCGACCGGAGTAACCCTCCAGCCGGGCCGCGGTTTCCGCCATGTCGTGAGCCTCTGCGGAGGCTCACCGGAAGGGTGGTCAGCCCCAGACGAACAGGCGCTTGGGCTGTTCCAGGACCGCTGCGATGTCCGCGAGGAACTTCGAGCCGAGTTCGCCGTCGATGAGGCGGTGGTCGAAGGAGAGCGCGAGCGTGGTGACGTGGCGGGGCTTGATCTTGCCCTTGTGGACCCAGGGCTGGAGCTTGATGGCGCCGACCGCGAGGATCGCGGACTCGCCCGGGTTCAGGATGGGCGTACCGGTGTCGACGCCGAAGACGCCGACGTTGGTGATGGTGAGGGTGCCGCCCTGCATGGCGCCCGGGGAGGTCTTGCCCTCCCGGGCGGTGCCGACCAGTTCCGAGAGGGACTGGGCGAGTTGAGGCAGGGACTGCTCGTGCGCGTCCTTGATGTTCGGCACGATCAGGCCGCGCGGGGTGGCGGCGGCGATGCCCAGGTTCACGTAGTGCTTGAGCACGATCTCCTGGGCGGCCTCGTCCCAGGCCGCGTTGACCTCGGGGTTGCGGCGGACCGCGACGAGCAGGGCCTTGGCGATGAGCAGCAGGGGGTTGACCCTGAGGCCCGCCGGCATGCCGTACTCGTCCGGGTTCTTCTTCAGCTCCTCGACCAGGCGCATCGTGCGCGTCACGTCGACCGTGACGAACTCGGTGACATGCGGCGCGGTGAAGGCCGAGCCGACCATCGCCTGGGCGGTCATCTTGCGGACGCCCTTGACCGGGATCCGGGTCTCGCGCGCACCGGCCGCCGAAGCGGTGACCGGGGCGGCGGCCGGAGCCGGGGCGGGCGCCACCGGAGCCTGCGGGGCCGCCGCGGGCGCCGGAGCCACCGCCGCGTGCACGTCCTCGCGGGTGATGATGCCGTCCGGACCGGTGGGCGTGACCGTGGTGAGGTCCACGCCGAGGTCCTTGGCCAGCTTGCGCACCGGCGGCTTGGCCAGCGGGCGGGCACCGGCCGCGGCGGTCGGAGCCGCCGGGGCCGGGGCGGGCGCGGGTGCCGGTTCCGCGACCGGGGCGACCGGGGCCGGGTGGCCGTTCAGCTCGGCCTGCACCGCCGCGGCGGCCGGTTCCGGCTGGGCGGACTTGCGGGGGCGCCGCTTGGTGGAGGACTCGGCGACGCCGTAGCCGACCAGGACCGGTTGGCGGCCCTTGGGCTGCTCGTCGTCGGCGGCGGGGGCGGCGGGCGCGGGCTCCTCGGCGGGGGCGGCCGGGGCCGGGGCCCCGCCGGTGCCGCCGACCTCGACCGTGATGATCGCCTGGCCGACGTCGACGGTGGTGCCCTCCTCGTACCGCAGCTCGCGGACGATGCCGGTGAAGGGGATCGGGAGTTCGACCGCGGCCTTCGCGGTCTCCACCTCGCACACCGCCTGGCCGTCGGTGACCTCGTCACCGGCCTGGACGTACCACTTGAGGATCTCCGCCTCGGTGAGCCCCTCACCGACGTCGGGCATCTTGAACTCGCGTACCTGGGACTGCGTCATGGTGGTCACGCCTCTTCTCAGTACGCCAGCGAGCGGTCGACGGCGTCGAGCACGCGATCCAGACCCGGCAGGTATTCCTCTTCGAGGCGCGCCGGGGGGTACGGGGCGTGGTAGCCGCCGACCCGCAGCACGGGGGCCTCCAGGTGGTAGAAGCACCGCTCGGTGATCCGGGCGGCGATCTCCGCGCCGGTGCCGAGGAAGACCGGCGCCTCGTGCACCACGATCAGGCGGCGGGTCTTCTCCACCGAGGTCTGCACGGTGTCGAAGTCGATCGGGGACATCGAGCGCAGGTCCACGACCTCAAGGGAGCGGCCCTCCTCGGCGGCGGCCGCGGCCGCCTCCAGGCAGACCTTCACCATCGGGCCGTAGGCGACCAGGGTGGCGTCGGTGCCGGGGCGGACCACCTGGGCGCCGTGCAGCGGGGCCGGGATGGCCTCGGTGTCGACCTCGGCGCGGTCCCAGTAGCGCCGCTTGGGCTCGAAGAAGATGACCGGGTCGTCGGACTGGATGGCCTGCTGCATCATCCAGTAGCCGTCGGAGGCGTTCGCGGGGGAGACCACCTTGAGGCCCGCGACATGCGCGAAGAGCGCCTCCGGGGACTCCGAGTGGTGCTCGACCGCGCCGATGCCGCCGCCGTAGGGGATGCGGATGACGACCGGCAGCTTGATCTTGCCGAGCGCGCGGGCGTGCATCTTCGCCAGCTGGGTGACGATCTGGTCGTACGCGGGGAAGACGAAACCGTCGAACTGGATCTCCACGACGGGGCGGTAGCCGCGCAGCGCCAGGCCGATCGCGGTGCCGACGATGCCGGACTCGGCGAGCGGGGTGTCGATGACCCGGTCCTCGCCGAAGTCCTTCTGGAGCCCGTCGGTGACGCGGAAGACGCCGCCGAGCTTGCCGACGTCCTCGCCCATGACGAGGACCTTCGGGTCCGTCTCCAGCGCGGTGCGCAGCGAGACGTTGATCGCCTTGGCGAGGGGGAGTTTCTCCACGGCCATGGTCACTTGCCCTCGCCTTCGGCACCGGTGTCCGCGAACGACGCCTGGTAGGCGGCGAACTGCGCACGCTCCTCGTCGACGAGCGCGTGCCCGTCGGCGTAGACGTTCTCGAAGATGGCCAGGTGATCCGGGTCGGGCATCGACCGCACCACCTCGCGCACCCGCTGGCCCAGGGTCTCGCTCTCCTCCTCGAGCTCCGTGAAGAAGGCCTCGTCGGCGTGCTTCTCGGACTCCAGGTAGGCGCGCAGCCGGGCGATCGGGTCCTTGGCCTCCCAGGACTGCCGCTCGTCGTCGTGGCGGTAGCGGGTCGGGTCGTCGGAGGTGGTGTGGGCGCCCATCCGGTAGGTGAACGCCTCGACCAGGGTGGGCCCCTCGCCGCGGCGCGCACGCTCCAGCGCCCACCGGGTCACGGCGAGGCAGGCCAGTACGTCGTTGCCGTCGACGCGGACGCCGGGGAAGCCGTAGCCCTGGGCGCGCTGGTAGAGCGGCACCCGGGTCTGCTTCTCGGTCGGCTCCGAGATCGCCCACTGGTTGTTCTGGCAGAAGAAGACGACCGGGGCGTTGTAGACCGCGGAGAAGGTGAAGGCCTCCGCGACATCGCCCTGGCTGGAGGCGCCGTCGCCGAAGTAGGCGACCACCGCGGAGTCCGCGCCGTCCTTGGCCACGCCCATCGCGTAGCCCGTGGCGTGCAGCGCCTGCGAGCCGATCACGATGGTGTACAGGTGGAAGTTGTTGCTGTTCGGGTCCCAGCCGCCGTTGTTCACGCCGCGGAACATGCCGAGCAGGTTGGTGGGGTCGACCCCGCGGCACCAGGCGACGCCGTGCTCGCGGTAGGTCGGGAAGACGTAGTCGTCCTCGCGGGTGGCCCGGCCCGAGCCGATCTGCGCCGCCTCCTGGCCGAGCAGCGAGGCCCACAGGCCCAGCTCGCCCTGGCGCTGCAGCGAGGTCGCCTCCGCGTCGAAGCGGCGGGTGAGGACCATGTCGCGGTACAGGCCGCGCAGCTCCTCGGGCGTGATGTCCTCGACGTACTGCTCGTACTCGGGCTGCTCGACCCGCTTGCCCGCGGGCGTCAGCAGCTGTACGAGGTCGGTCTCCGGCTGTGCGGCGGGCGCGGCCTTGCCTGCGGCGGCCTTCTTCGTACCGGCTGCCTTCTTCGCGGGGGCTGCCTTCTTCGCGCTGGCGCGCTGGTTGCCACCGGTGCGGCGTGGTTTCCGCTCGGCAGTGCTCTCCACGGTCACGTGTGCTCCTCCGTCGGTCCGGCCCCCGGGATCTGCCGGGAGCCGGTGTCTCCCCGGCTCCGAGAAGCAGGGAAGGGCGGCTCGCCTGCTGTCCGTCCCGCGCACGGGGTGGGTGCGGCTCGACCGGAAGCAGGCAGTGAACAGGAAATAACGCACGTTCCGGCGAGCCCTGCACAGGGCACGTTACCCAGTGCTTCGCACATCCGCGATCCCCCCTCTGACCTGCGTTTTTACTTGGATTTCCAAGTAAAACGAGGCGAGGGGACCAGCCGCTGGTCACAGCTTTGCCGTGAGCCGGAACACGCGAACGTTATCCCGGTCACCCCGGACTCGGGAAGAGTCGGCTTGTTGACGCGGGCCGGACGCCGGACGGACCCCCTGCTACCCCGGGCCCGTCCCGGGATCCTCTCGGAAAGCTCCGTTCTTGTCGTGGTGTGACTCCGTCCTTGTGTGACACTGACAGCGTGCCTGAAAACGGACTGAATGTGCCAGATCCGGATATGCGCGACCCCGCTGTCGACCCCCAGGGCGGTGGTCCGATCCGGGTCTTCCTGCTCGACGACCACGAGGTGGTGCGGCGCGGCATCCACGAGCTGCTGGCCGGCGAGGGCGACATCGAGGTGATCGGCGAGGCCGGTACCGCCGCCGACGCCCGGGCCCGCATCCCGGCCGCCCGCCCCGACGTGGCCGTCCTCGACGTGCGGCTGCCCGACGGCAGCGGCGTGGAGGTCTGCCGCGAGATCCGCTCCGCCGACGAGAGCATCAAATGCCTGATGCTCACCTCCTACGCCGACGACGAGGCCCTCTTCGACGCGATCATGGCCGGGGCCAGCGGCTACGTCCTCAAGGCGATCCGCGGCAGCGAACTGCTCTCGGCGGTACGCGATGTCGCCGCCGGCAAGTCGCTGCTCGACCCGGTGGCGACCGCCCGGGTCCTGGAGCGCCTGCGCGACGGCAAGACCGGCGAGCAGGACGACCAGCTCGCCGACCTGACCGACCAGGAGCGCCGCATCCTCGCCCTGATCGGCGAGGGCATGACCAACCGCGCCATCGGCGAGCAGCTCCACCTCGCCGAGAAGACCATCAAGAACTACGTCTCCAGCCTGCTGTCCAAGCTCGGCATGCAGCGCCGCTCCCAGGCCGCCGCCTTCGTCGCGCGGCGGGAGGCGGAGAAGGGCGGACCGGGGCAGCAGCCCTGAGGTTCGTCGGCCGGGGGTTCGTACGGAGACCTGTCGGCCTGGGGCCCGTGCGGAGGCCCCTCGCCGCGGCGCCGGCTTCGGGATTCGTCGTGGTGCTCCGCCTTCGTGCGGCCGCGTCCGGATTGGGCTCACTCGGGACTTACGGCCCCGGAACCGGGGCCCGGGGCCTCTAAAGCCGGGCCCCCGCGGCGGGCGACATTGGTGTACATGCCCAGCCACGAACAGCGCGCGATCCACCTGCTCAGCCGCTCCGCATACGGACGCCTGGCCGCGAGCAGGCGTGCCATGCCCTTCGTGGTCGCCGCGCGGCACATCGTGGCCGACGGCCATCTGATGCTCCGGATGCACAAGGGGCACGGCTACCACGAGGCCGTCATCGGCTCCGTGGTCGCCTACGGCGCCGACAATGTCGCGACCACCGCGCCCGGCGCGGGCCAGTGGGCGGTCCAGGTCATCGGCACCGGGGAGGCGGTCCGGCCCACGGACGAGCAGATCACCCGCTTCGGGCCCGGCCCCGGCACGGTCGACGGGGCGCCCTTCGATCCGGTCTACGTGCGGCTGACCCCGCAGTTCGTGACCACCCACTCCGCCGACGACGGCCTGGAGCGCGACTTCGCACGGCTGGAGCAGCGGGAGCGCTCGGCCGGTTCGATCCCGGGGCCCCGCCCGTCACCGGAGTCGCCGGGGGCGCACTGAACCGCTCCGGTCCACGACCACTCCGGTCCGACGGGGCACGACCGCTACGGTCCGCCGGGGCACGACCGCTACGGTCCGCTCCCGGACCTCTCCGATGCGCTCCCGGACCTCTCCGGACCGCTCCCGGACAGCTCCGGACCGCTCCCGCTCAGAAGCCCTCGTCGTCCTCGTCCGGGGTCTCGCCGGTGGGGACACCCGGGCCGCCGCCGACATTGCCGCCGTCGGTCTCGGTGGGGGTGTCGGTGGGTTCGTCCGTCGGCTCGGTCGGCTCGTCGGTGGGCTCGCCGGTCGGCTCGGTCGGGGTCTCGTCGGTCGGCTCGTCCGTCGGTTCGCTCGGCTCGTCGGTGGGCGTGACGTCGGTCTGGCCGCCGGTGTTGCCGCCGGGGTCGGTCTGCTCGTCCGTGGTCTCCTCGGTCGGCTCCTCGCTGGGCTCCGAGGTGTCCTCGCTGGGCGAGTCGGTGACCGACTGGTCCGGGTCGGGCTTCTTGCCGTTGTCGTTGCCGCTCAGCGCGAGGCCGAGGCCGACGCCCAGGCCGATCAGCGCGAGCAGCACCAGGACCCAGATCCAGGCGCGCCCGCGGCCGCCCCGGCCGGAGCCGCCGCCCTCGCGGTAGCTGCCGCCCCCGCCGTCGAAGCCGCCGTCGTCCCCGCCGATCGGGCGCAGCATGGGCTGCGGGACCGGCCGGGTGCCGTAGTCGGGGTGCTGCTGCGCGGCCGCGCCGGGGACGCCCATGGCGGGGGTGACGCCGCCCTCGTGCATGGTGACGGGGCCGGTGTTCCAGGTGCCGGTGTGGCTGCCCCGGTCGTAGAGCATCTGGAGGCCGTACTGGACGAGGGCCCGCATCTCCTCGGCGGTCTGGAAGCGGTCGTCGGGGTCCTTGGCCAGCGAGCGCATGACGAGCCCGTCCAGCTCCGGCGGGGCCTCGTCCGCGTACTCCGAGGGCGGCACCGGCATGTCCTGGACGTGCTGGTACACCACGGACAGCGGGGTCTCGCCGGTGAACGGCGGGCGCAGCGCGAGGAGTTCGTAGAGCAGGCAGCCGGTGGCGTAGAGGTCGCTGCGGTGGTCGACGGCCTTGCCGAGGGCCTGCTCGGGGGAGAGGTACTGCGGGGTGCCCATCACCATGCCGGTCTGGGTCATGGTGGACTGCGCGCCGTGCAGGGCGCGGGCGATGCCGAAGTCCATCACCTTGACCGCGCCCGAGGTGGTGATGATCACGTTCGCGGGCTTGATGTCGCGGTGCACGATGCCGTGCTGGTGCGAGTAGGCGAGCGCCTCCAGGACACCGGAGACGATGATCAGCGCCTGCTCCGGGCCGGGCGCCTCGGCGTTGATCAGCAGGTCGCGGATGGTGCGGCCCTCGACCAGCTCCATCACGATGTACGGGACGGTGTTGCCCCCGACGACGTCCTCGCCGGAGTCGTAGACCGCCACCACGGCATGGTGGTTGAGCCCGGCGACCGACTGGGCCTCGCGCGTGAAGCGGGCCTTGGAGACCGGGTCCTCGGCGAGGTCGGCGCGGAGCAGCTTGACGGCGACGGTGCGGCCGAGGCGGACGTCCTCGGCGGCGAAGACCTCCGCCATGCCGCCGCGGCCGAGGCGGTGGGTCAGCCGGTACCGGCCGTCACCCACCAGCCCGTTATTACCCCACAACTCGGGCGCATCGGACATTCCGCCAGTCGCTTCGGGGTCGGGCGAGCCCTGAGAGCGCTGCGTCTGTGCCATCAGTCCTCGCCGTCGTCATCATCCGCGATCCGCGCGGGCGTTGCTTCACCGTCTTGGCCCGCCCACGCTACAGCCTCCTCATGACAGGCCGTCCCCCCTTGCACCGAGGGCGCCCCCGCGAGGCCCGGACCGGCGCCCGCAGCACCCCGGGATGTGCCGCACCCGACACGGCTGTAACGCTTGCGCGACGCTTCTTGCCCGTACGGTCACGGAACGGGCACCGAGCTTGACGTGTCAGAGGCCTCGGGCAGACTTGGCCAGTAATCAGAGTTACCGATCACCAGCCGCGGGGCAGGAGCCACCGCCACGCGCCGATGGGGGACGCACGACATGAGTCAGGACGGCGCGCAGGGCCGCTATGCGGGGGGATCGGTCGCCGCGGGCCGCTACCAGCTCCGCAATCTGCTCGGCGAGGGCGGCATGGCCTCGGTCCACCTTGCCTACGACTCGGTGCTCGACCGGCACGTCGCCATCAAGACCCTGCACACCGAACTCGGCCGTGAACCCGCCTTCCGCGAGCGCTTCCGCCGCGAGGCCCAGTCCGTGGCCCGGCTCACCCACGCCAACATCGTCTCCGTCTTCGACACCGGCGAGGACGTCCTCGACGGCGCCACCACCCCGTACATCGTCATGGAGTACATCGAGGGCAAGCCGCTCGGCTCGGTCCTCGACGCGGACGTCGCGCAGTACGGCGCGATGCCCGCCGATCGTGCCCTGAAGATCACCGCGGATGTGCTGGCAGCGCTCGAAATCAGCCACGAGATGGGCCTGGTGCACCGGGACATCAAGCCCGGCAACGTCATGATGACCAAGCGGAACGTGGTCAAGGTGATGGACTTCGGCATCGCCCGCGCGATGCAGTCCGGGGTCACCTCGATGACGCAGACCGGCATGGTCGTCGGCACCCCGCAGTACCTCTCCCCCGAGCAGGCCCTCGGCCGCGGCGTCGACGCCCGCAGCGACCTGTACTCGGTCGGCATCATGCTCTTCCAGCTGACCACCGGGCGCCTGCCCTTCGAGGCGGACTCCCCGCTGGCCATCGCCTACGCGCACGTCCAGGAGGAGCCGGTCGCGCCCTCCTCCATCAACCGCGCGCTGCCCCCCGCAGTGGACGCCATCGTCGCCCGCGCCCTGCGCAAGAACCCCAACGAGCGCTTCCCGAGCGCCGAGTCGATGCGCGAGGAGTGCCTGCGCATCGCCCAGTCCCTCCAGCCCGCCGCCCCGAGCATCGTGCCGGGCGCGCAGACGGCGAACGGCTCCGGCGTCGGCTCGGCCGTCTTCCCGCCGGTCGACGGCACGGTCCCGCCCGGCGGCCACGTCCAGAGCCCGTACCAGCAGGGCGGTTACACCACGCCCGCGCCGACCCCGGGGTACGGCTACCCGCAGCAGGGCGGGTACCAGACCCCGGCCCCGGCCGCGTACCAGCCGCAGGGGCCGAGCACCCCGGCGCCGTACCAGATGGGCGGTCCGACCTCGATCGGCCCCGCGGGCGGCGGCAAGAAGAGCAATATGCCGGTCGTCGTCGGCTCCATCGTGGTCGCCCTGCTCGCCATCGGCGGCCTCATCACCGCGCTCGCGCTCTCCGGCGGCGGCGGTGACGGCGGCAAGGAGGAGGACACCAAGAGCCCGGTGGCCGGTCACCGGGGGCCCAACCCGGACGACACCATCGAGACCACCAAGTGCACCGAGCCGCAGATCGCCGACAACGACGAGAACCGGCTCCAGGTCCCCGACCTGACCTACACCAACCTCAAGTCGGTGCAGGCCTGCCTCCAGGCGGCCGGCTGGCGCTCGGACATCACCCGGGTCGACGAGAACACCTACGGCGAGGACACCGTGATGCGGCAGTCCCCGAAGGCCGGCACCGAGTTCGACAAGGGCGATCCACCGGAGCTCCAGCTCGACGTCTCGACGGGCAACCCGCCGCAGGGCTGACCCCGGGACGGGACATCACCAGCTCGGCAGAGAAGCCCGGGACCTCGGCAGACAGGTCCCGGGCTTCTCTCGTCGGCTGAACGCCACTACTGGTACGGGCCCGACTCCTCGCCGGCTACGGGCTGGACGCGCGGCCGTCCTCGTCGGGCCCCGGACCGTACGGCCCGCTTCCTCCTCGGGCCCCGGGCTGTACGGGCCCGGCCGAGCGGCTCGGCTACAGGTAGGGTCCGCCCGAGCGTCCGGCGGCGGGGCCGAGGTGCTGGTCGTCCTCCTCGCCGCCCATACCGGGCGGCAGCGCGCGCCGCATCTGCTCCAACTGGGCGCGGGCCGCCATCTGCTGGGCGAAGAGCGTGGTCTGGATCCCGTGGAAGAGCCCCTCCAGCCAGCCCACCAACTGCGCCTGCGCGATACGCAGTTCCGCGTCGCTCGGGGTGGCCTCCTCGGTGAAGGGCAGCGAGAGCCGCTCCAGCTCCTCGACCAGCTCGGGCGCGAGGCCGTCCTCCAGCTCCTTGACCGAACTGGCGTGGATCTCCTTCAGCCGCTGACGGCTCGCCTCGTCCAGCGGAGCCGCCCGCACCTCTTCGAGCAGCTGCTTGATCATGCTGCCGATGCGCATGACCTTGGCGGGCTGTTCCACCATGTCGGTCACCGGGACCTCGCGGGAGTCGTCGTCCCCACCACCGAGCGCCATCCCGTCCTGGCCCACGACCAGGACCTGGGGGTTCTCCGACGATCTTTCGTTCCTCGGCATCTCCATGCGGCCATTGTCGCTCACCGCCCCGGCCGTGCACCGTGCCGCCCCGGTCAGCCGCCCTCCGCGCGCCGCCGGGGCCGCGGCGAAGGCTCAGCCGCGGCGCACCCGCACCCCGAGAAAGCCGAGACCCAGTCCGATCAGGACCATCCCGACGCCGAGCGGCAGCACATCGATGAGCGGTTCGGCGGCGCCCGCGGCCGGGGTCCCGGGCGCCGTGCCGTCCCGGCCCTCCCCGGGCCCCGGCGAAACGGAGCCCGCCGCCTCGTCCTCCGGCGACCGCGGGGCGGCCTGCGAGGACGGGTCGCGCGGGGACCGGTCGTGCGGGGACGCCGCCTCCGGGTGCCGAGCCGCGTCCTCCTCGCCCCGGCCGCGCCCGGAGGCGGAGGGCGTCGCCGCGCCGGGATCCCGGGGGCCGCGGGTGGCGGAGGGCGCCGGGGAGGACTCCCCCGGGCGGTTCCCCTGACCGGGGCGTTCCGGTGCCTCACTGCGGCCGGGGCGGTCACGGCCCTCGCCCGGACGGCTTCCGGCACGGGAGTCACCGGGGTGGGGTTCTCCGGGGTGCGGTTCTCCGGGGTGCGGTTCTCCGGGGCGGGGTTCCGTGAAGTGGGCTTCGCCTGGGCGGAGTTGGTCGGGGTGGAGTTCGCCGGGGCGGAGTTCGCCGGGGCGGAGTTCGCCGGATCGGGACTCGGGGTGCAGGGCGTCCGGGGGGCCGCCCGGCAGCCGGTCCAGCAGAGCACCGGGGAGGCCGCCGGGCTGGTCGCCCGACCAGGCGGGGGCGGCGGCGGTGCCGGGTCGCAGGAGCAGGAGCGAGGGGAGCGAGGAGAGGGAGGCGAACGCGGATTCCGCGGGGTTCTGGGTCGCTTCGTCCGTACGGTTCCGGTCGGCGTCCTCGGTGCGGGTCCGGGGGGCGTCCTCCGTACGGTTCCGGGTCCATGCGGGGTCGAGGCCGGGCAGCGGCGCGGGAGGGAGGGGGGCCGCCGCGGTGCGCGGTGCGGAGTGCGGTCCGGCGGGGGCGTACGGCCCCGGGCGTACCCCCGGGGCAACACCACTCGGACGAGTGAGCGGGGCGAGGTGCGGTGCCGCGGTCACGGCGGAGGGCATCGCGGTACTGGCGGCCAGGGGAGGACTGGCGGCCAGGGAAGAGCGGACGGTCAGGAAAGGGCTCGCGGTCAAGGAAGGGCTGGCGGTCAGAGAAGGGCTCGCTGCCGAGGAAGGGCTGGCTTCGGCCGGGGTGGGGGCGAGCAGCAGGGCGGCCAGGGCGAGGGGGAGTCCGGCGGCGGGGGCGGACCGTAGTCCCGGTCCGCCCCGGAGTCGGGTCCTGGTCTCGGGCGGGCGCGAGGACGTCGCGGTACGCCTGCGTGTGCCGGGCCCGCTCTGCGTACGGGGCTCGCCGCGCGTGCCGAGCCGACTGCCCGTCTCGAACTGGCCGTCTGTCTTGAGTTGACTGCCCGTCTCGAACCGACTGCCCATCTCGAACCGACTGCCCATCTCGAACCGACTGTCCGTCTCGAACTGACTGTCCGTCTCGAACTGACTGTCCGTCTCGAACTGACTGTCCGTCTCGAACCGACTGCCCGTCTCGAACTGACTGTGCGTACGGAGATGGCTGGGCGTACGGAGCTGGCTGTGCCGTTCAGTCACGACGGCGGCCCCCTCAGGGTCGTACCGAAACCGCCAAGATCAACGCGGTCAGCTTCACATGAGGGGGTGGGTCCGGCATCCGGGGTGGGCCGGGCGGAGCAGCGGCCCGGCGGCCCGGCGCCCGGCACCGGGCCACTCCCGGCGCCGGGCCACTCCGGGCTGGGTCAGCGGGTCAGCGGGTCAGCGGGTCAGCGGGTCAGCGGGTCAGCGGGTCAGCGGGTCAGGAGGACCTTGCCGATGTGGCTGCCGGAGTCCAGGACGCGGTGGCCCTCGGCGGCCTGGCTGAGCGGGATGCGGCGGTCGATGACCGGGCGGATCTGGCCCGCCTCGACCAGCGGCCAGACGTGCTCCCGTACCGCCGCGATGATCGCCGACTTCTCGGCGACGGGGCGGGTGCGGAGCGAGGTGGCGGTGACCGCGCCCCGCTTGGCGAGCAGGGCGCCGAGGTTGATCTCGGCCTTGGTGCCGCCCTGGAGCCCGATGATGGCGAGACGGCCGTTGCGGGCCAGCGCCTTGATGTTCCGCTCCAGGTACTTGGCGCCCATGATGTCGAGGATGACATCGGCCCCGGCACCGTCCGTGGCGGCCTTGACCTCCGCCACGAAGTCCTGCTCCCGGTAGTTGACGAGGATCTCGGCGCCGAGCGCGGCGCACTGTGCGAGCTTCTCCGCGCTGCCCGCCGTCACGGCCACCTTGGCACCCACCGCCTTGCCGAGCTGGATGGCCATGGTGCCGATGCCGCTCGCGCCGCCGTGCACGAGAAGGGTCTCGCCGGGGCGCAGGTGGGCCACCATGAAGACGTTCGACCAGACGGTGCTGGTGACCTCGGGCAGCGCGGCGGCGTCGGCGAGGTCCACCCCCGCGGGTACCGGCAGCAACTGCCCTGCCGGTACCGCCACTTGCTCCGCGTAGCCGCCACCGGCCAGCAGTGCGCAGACCTCGTCGCCGACCGCCCAGCCCGCGACCCCGGGGCCGAGCGCGGTGATCCGGCCCGCGCATTCCAGGCCGGGGTAGGGCGAGGCGCCGGGCGGCGGGTCGTAGAAGCCCTGCCGTTGCAGCAGATCGGCGCGGTTCACGGCGGCGGCGGCCACCTCGATCAGCACCTCCCCCTCGCCGGGGGTCGGATCGGGGACCTCGGCCCAGACGAGCGCGTCCGGTCCGCCGGGCTCGGGAATCGTCATCGCGTACATGAGGACGACGCTACCGCCGACCCCCCGGCCGACCCGCGGTCCTCCGCTGTGGCCTCCGTCGCCCTCGCTCCGGGCCAGTTCGGCGCTCTCTCAGGCTTCCGTTCCCGGCGCGTCGTCTCGGTGTCCACAGGCTGTGGACGCGGCGGGCGGTTCGCCGGGAGGTGTGCGCGGGGTCGTCAGTCGGGATTCTCTGTCCACAGGCTGTGGACAGAGAATCTCAAGGGCGGGCGACGAGGGCGGGACAGCGGAGGCGAAGGCACCCGGGGGGAACGAGGTTCCGGGCGCCCACGACCTCACGTACGGCGTACGAGTGCGGCGGGGCCGCGCCCTGGGTGCTCGGGCGCCACCACGGACGACGTCCGCGGCCGGTCGTCCGCTGCGCGGGGAGGCGCCGAGGCTAGTCCCGTTCGCGCGGGGCGGCCTTGATCTCCGGGTGCGGGGAGGTGGTCGAGCGGACGATGGTGATGAGGCGGTCCGTCAACTGGAGCTTCCCCACGGCCGGATCGTCGTAGCCGAGCACCCGGTGTCCGCGGACGACGCTGACGACCAGATCGTCGGTCTCCCGGGGGCTCAGGCCCACCTCGGCTTTTATGGCCGGGCGTTCGATGATGTCGAGCCCGCTGCCCTGCTGGATCAGATCCTCCATCACGCGGCCCGCCTTCGGGCTGAGCACCGAGAGGCCGAGCAGACGCCCCGCCGCGCTGGCGCTGGTGATCACGGAGTCCGCGCCCGACTGCCGCAGCAGGGGTGCGTTCTCCTCCTCCCGTACCGCGGCGACGATCTTCGCGCCCTTGTTGAGCTGACGCGCGGTCAGGGAGACCAGGACCGCGGTGTCGTCGCGCTGGGTGGCGATGATGATCTGGCGTGCCTTGTGGACCTCGGCGCGGCGCAGCACATCGCTGCGCGTACCGTCCCCCACCACGCCCACGAAGCCCTCGGCATTGGCCGCGTCGATGACCTTGCCGCTGGGATCGACCACGACGACCTGCTCCTTCTTGAGCCCGGTCGCGCAGACGGTTCTGATCGCCGAGCGGCCCTTGGTGCCGAAGCCGACGACGACGGTGTGGTCACGCAAGGTGGACCTCCAGCGATTCAGCCGCCATTCCTCCCGGGTCCGCTCGGTGAGCACCTCAAGAGTCGTACCGACCAGGATGATCAGGAAGACCACGCGCAGCGGCGTGATCACCAGGATGTTGATCGTGCGCGCGCCGTCGCTGACCGGGGTGATGTCCCCGTAGCCCGTGGTCGAGAGCGTGACGGTCGCGTAGTAGAAGGCGTCGAGCAGATCGACGTGGTCGTCGGAGTTGTCGCCGTAGCCCGCGCGGTCGAAGTAGACGATCAGCGCGGTGCCCACGAGTACCAGCAGCGCCATCAACAGCCGCTTGCTGACCTGCCGGAGCGGCCTTTCGACCACCCTGCGCGGCAACTGCACCCGCCGGGTGACGATGTGCTCGTCCGCCTCACGGGCTATGGCGTCATTGCCCGGAAGTTTCACGTGAAACACTCTCCGTCACCGAAGGCCGACCACGGAAGGTCAAGGGTCAGCAGTTCCTCACCGGCACGTCCACCGCCGGGCGGGACCACGACCATCACGTCCGCACCGGCGATGCCCCGCAGCATCGCAGGTCCGCTGAAGTGCAGTGGCACCGCCTCCCCTTCACGCAGCACCGCGGGCACCAGCCGGGTGTCCCGCGGGTGGCCGGGCACCTCCTCGCGCAGGGCCACGGCGCCGGGCCGGGCGGCGATACGGCCGGACAGCACCCGCAGCAGGGGTTCGGCCAGCGTCAGCAGCCCCGAGACCGCGGCCAGCGGATTGCCGGGGAGCCCCACCAGGTGCCGCCCGTCGGGGAGTTGGGCGAGGAGCATCGGGTGGCCGGGCCGCACCTCGACGCCGTCCACCAGGAGCCGGGCGCCCAGTCTCCGCAGGGTCGGATGTACGTGGTCCAGGGGACCGGCGGCCGTACCGCCCGTCGTGACCAGCACCTCCGCCGTGGACTCCGCGAGCGCCGTACGCAGCGCCTCGGCATCGTCCCCGAGCCTGTGCACCGCGGTGACCTCCGCGCCGAGCGACCGCAGCCAGGAGGGCAGCATCGGCCCCAAGGCGTCCCGGATCAGCCCCTCCCGAGGCAGCCCGGAGGTGAGCAACTCATCGCCGAGCACCAGGACTTCGACCCGCGGACGCGGCACGACCAGCAGCCCGTCGTACCCGGCGGCCGCCGCGAGCCCCAGCACCGCCGGGGTGACCACGGTGCCCAGCGGCAGCAACTGGTCCCCGGACCGGCACTCCTGACCACGCGGCCGGATGTCCTGCCCCTGGCCGCTCTCCCGGACGGCATGCAGCCGCTGCCGGGCGTCGACCTGCCCATGTTCGCTGCGCAGCACGGCAGTTGAGCCATACGGAACCCGGGCGCCGGTCGCGATGGCCACCGCCTCGCCGTCCTCCAGGCCCTTCGGCTCCGCATGCCCGGCGAGCGCACCCCCGGCACGCAACTGCCAGGGCCCGGGCCCCGCCACCGCCCAGCCGTCCATCGCCGAGGTGTCGAAGGGCGGCAGATCCGTGAGCGCCGCCAACGGCGCCGCGAGCACCAGTCCCCCCGCCCCCGCCAACGCCACCCGCTCGGGCGCCCGCCCCCCGGCCACCGCCCGCTCCGCGATACGGCGCGCTTGGTGCCAGGGGGTTGCGGGGTGGGGGGTTGGGGGGTTGGAGGGCCCAGGGTCAGGGGTCATGGCGTTGCGGGGTGCGGGGTCGGGAGCAGCTGCCGTCGGCGTCCCGGCAGGGTCCTCGACCGCGTCGAAGTCGAAGACCTCGGGGTCCGCGGCCGTACGGGCGGTTTCCCTTGCTGGGGGCGCCTGTTGAGCTTGGTCGCGTGGGGCGTCTTGGTCGCGTGGGGCGTCTTGGTCGCGTGGGGCTTGATCGTATGGTGCTTGGTCGTGTGGGTACTGCTCGCGGGCTCGTTCGCGTGAGGGCTGCTCGCGCCGGGCAGCCGGGCGGGGTGCCTCGGCTCGCCCGGAGGCCTCGTCGCGCCGGGCTTCCTCGTGCGAGGGGCCGTCCGGCCGGGTGTCCGGGCGGGCGTCCTGCCGTGCACCGCTCCGGGTCTCGCGGCGGGCATCGTCCCTGACGAGAGCCAGTGCCTCCGCCGCGCCGAAGTCCTCGTCCACGGAGGGGTCCTCTCCGTTCGTCCTCCCCCGGCGGGAGGGGGTGCCGTGCGGGGCGGTCATCAGGCTTCCGGCGCGGGAGGTTGCTCCTCGGCCCAGCGCAGGGCGAGGGCCGCGGCCTTCCGCGCCGCTTCGGCGACCTCTTCGGGGCCGCCCTGCGCACGTCCCGCCGCGTACCCGACCAGGAAGGTGGTCAGCGGTGCGGCGGGGCGGGCGACGGAGTGCGCCGCGTCCCGGGCGAGGTCGAGCAGTACGGCGGTGTCGACGTCCAGGTCGATACCCAGCTCGTCCTTGACTGCGGAGATCCATTCGTCCAGCACGTGCCCATGCTCCCTGATGTGTGTACGGGCGGTGGCCAGATCCGCCCAGGTGTCGCAGTCGAACGAGGCCACGGAATCCGGAGACTCGGCCAGACGGCCGAGGGCGAGCCCTTCGGTCAACCGCCGCAGCGGCAGCCCCTCCAGACCGCCGTACGCGGCGGCCATCTCCTCGAGCCGACGCCGAAGGGCCTCGGTCCGATAGGCCCCGACCAGCGGCTGATCCCGCCCCTCGGCATCCACCAGGAGGACGGCGTCCTCCTGTCCGAAGGCCTCGGTGCCCTCTCGGCGGACGGCATCCGGAGCGGTCGGCGGGGTGGCGTCCCGAGTCGCCGGGGTGGCGGCGTCCAGCTCGCGCAGGAGTCGCCGTACGACGGTTTCGTCGAGGAACGGCAGGTCGGCGGAGAGGACGAGGACGTACGGGGGCGCCGGGTCGGCCGCCGCCTCCGGGGAGGCGGACGCGCGCGTGACCGCGGGACGCTCGCCCCCAGGCCCGGGCGCGCCACCGGGCCCGCCCCCGGACGCCGGTACCCGCGCGGACGGTCCGATGCCGCCGTCCAGTGCGCGCAGGCCCGCCGCCAGTGCGGCCACCGGACCCGAGCCGGGTGGTTCCTCGCGGGTCCAGTGCACCGGGCGGACCGTGGGGCGCGGGGCCGCGACGACGACGGTGCGCTCCGCGTCGGCGCAGGCCGTGAGGACCCGGTCGAGGAGGCGGCGCCCCCCGACGCGGAGCCCCGGCTTGTCGGCGCCGCCCAGCCGCCGCGCCCCGCCGCCCGCGAGGATCACGGCGTCGAAGCGCGGGGCGGGTGCCTCGGAGGCGGAAGCGCTCATGCCCCGAGTATGGGCGCTTCCGGCGGCCGTCACGGGGCCAAAAGCGCCGCTCGCGGCGGGGTCTGCGTCACAGTGTCCGCAGCAGCACCGCCGGCTGTTCCACGCAGTCCGCCACATACCGCAGGAAGCCGCCCGCCGTACCGCCGTCGCAGACCCGGTGGTCGAAGGTGAGCGCGAGCTGCACCACCTTGCGGACCGCCAACTCGCCCTGGTGCACCCAGGGCTTGTCCACGATGCGCCCGACGCCGAGCATCGCGGCCTCGGGGTGGTTGAGGATCGGCGTGGAACCGTCGACCCCGAACACCCCGTAGTTGTTCAGGGTGAAGGTCCCGCCGGTCAGCTCGGCCGGGCTGAGGTTTCCGGCCCGCGCCGACTCGGTCAGCCGGGCGAACTCCGCGCTGAGCGACTCCGCGTCCCTGGCCTGCGCGTCCCGGACCACCGGCACCACCAGACCGCGCGGTGTCTGCGCGGCGAAGCCCAGGTGCACCTGGTCCAGGCGCACGATCTCCCGCGCCTCGGTGTCGACGGTCGCGTTCAGCTCCGGGAAGCGGGCCAGCGCCGCCGTGCAGATCCGGGCGAGCAGGGCGATCACCGAGATCTTCGGCCCGCCCGCGGCGTTCATGTCCGTACGGGCCCGCATCAGCAGGGTGGCGTCGGCGTCGACCCAGCAGGTGGCGTCCGGTATCTCGCGGCGGCTGCGCGAGAGCTTGTCGGCGACCGCCCCGCGTACGCCCCGCAGCGGGATCCGGGCACCGGCCGCCGCCGAGCCCGCGAGGGGGTTGCTGCGCACCGACTCGGTACCGGGCTGGAGCGAGGCGGCTCCGGCCGCCGGGGACGGCACCGGCTGGGCGGCCGCGGGTGCCGCTGCCGCCGAGGTCTGTCCGGCCGGGCGCGCGGCGGCCCGGTCCGCGGGGGTCGCGGCCCCCGCGGCGCGGATCGCGTTCTCGACGTCTCCGCGCAGGATGAGCCCCTCCGGCCCGGAACCCGGCAACTCCCTGAGGTCCAGGCCGTGTTCGCGCGCCAGCCGCCGCACCAGCGGGGAGATCACCGGGACGGGTCCGTCGCCGTGCACCGAGGCGGTGCCTGCGGCCCCCGCCGGGGCGGAGGACGGAGCCGAGAGCGCGGGCTCGGCCGCGGCGGGTGCCGGATGGGCGCGGGTGGTGCCCGCGGTTCCGGCCGCCCCGCGGGGGGAGCTTCCGGCCGCCGGGGTCGAGGCCGCGTCCCCCGACGGGGCGGGCGCGGCGCCGAAGCCCTGCGTGGGGCGCACCCTGCGCCGCCGGGCGGGGGCGGCGCCCGTGCCGTAGCCGACGAGGACGTTGCCGGAGGATTCGGCGGAGCCCGAGCCCTGTCCGGTGGCGGAGGCCGGGGAGGAGTCCGTGGACGTCCCCGCGGCGGCGCCCCGGCCCGTACCGGTGGCGCCCGCGACGGGCTCGGCGCCGGGTGCCGCGCCGGTCGAGTCCAGGGTGGGCGCCCCCGGTTCCGTACCGCCGACCGCGACCGTCAACAGGGGTGCGCCCACCGGGAGTTCGGTGCCCTCCTCGCCGAAGCGGGCGGTGACCACGCCGCCGTAGGGGCAGGGCACCTCGACCATCGCCTTGGCCGTCTCGACCTCGACCACGGGCTGGTCGATGGCGACGACATCGCCCACCTGCACCATCCAGCGGACGATCTCGGCCTCGGTCAGACCCTCGCCGAGATCGGGCAGCTTGAATTCGAGCACCTGCGCCATCAGCCCTCCGCCTCCCATTGCAGCCGCGCGACCGCGTCCAGGATGCGGTCCACACCCGGCAGATGGTGCCGCTCCAGCATGGGCGGCGGATAGGGGATGTCGAAGCCGGTCACCCGCAGCACCGGGGCCTCCAGATGGTGGAAGCAGCGCTCGGTGACCCGCGCGGCGATCTCCCCGCCGGGACCGCCGAAGCCGGTGGCCTCGTGGACCACCACGGCCCGGCCGGTACGCCGTACCGAGGCGCACACCGTCTCGTCGTCGAAGGGCACCAGGGAGCGCAGGTCGACGACCTCCAGGTCCCAGCCCTCGGCCTGGGCCGCCTCCGCGGCCTCCAGGCACACCGGCAGCGAGGGGCCGTAGGTGAGCAGGGTGGCGCTGCGGCCGGTGCGGCGGACCACCGCGCGGCCGATCGGCTCGACCTCGCCGGGGGTCTCCGGATTCCACGCCGACTTGGACCAGTAGAGCCGCTTGGGCTCCATGAAGACCACGGGGTCGTCGGAGGCGATGGCGGCGCGCAGCAGCCCGTAGGCGTCCTCGACGGTGGCCGGGGTGACCACGTGCAGTCCGGGGGTGGCCACGTAGTACGCCTCGGAGGAGTCGCTGTGGTGCTCGACGCCGCCGATGCCGCCGCCGTACGGGACGCGCACGGTGATCGGCAGCGACATGGCGCCCCTGGTGCGGTTGCGCCAGCGCGAGACATGCGAGACGAGCTGCTCGAAGGAGGGGTAGGCGAAGGCGTCGAACTGCATCTCGACGACGGGACGCAGCCCGTACATCGCCATGCCGACGGCGGTGCCGAGGATGCCCGCCTCGGCGAGCGGGGTGTCGGTGCAGCGGTCCTCGCCGAACTCCTTGGCGAGCCCGTCGGTGATACGGAAGACACCGCCGAGGGTGCCGACGTCCTCCCCCATCACATGGACGGTGGGGTCCTCTGCCATGGCGTCCCGCAGCGCGCGGCCGAGGGCCTGCGCCATGGTCGCCGGTTTCGCGGCAGCGGTGGTCATCGTCCGGTCCCTCCCAGCTCGTCGTGCTGCTGGTCCTCCGCCGCCGCGTCCAGCTCGGCGCGCAACTGGGCGGCCTGCTCCCGCAGTTGGCCGGTCTGCTCGGCGAAGACGTGCTGGAAGAGGTCCATCGGGTCGAGGACCGGGTCGGCGTTCATCCGGGCGCGCAGCTCGGCGGCCATCGTCTCGGCCGCGTCCTTGGCGGCCTGCCTGCCCTCGTCGTCCAGCAGCCCGCGCTCGGTCAACTCCCGCTCCAGGAGGGCGATCGGGTCGTGCTCGCGCCAGACCTCCACCTCGTCCTCCTCGCGGTAGCGGGTGGCGTCGTCGGCGTTGGTGTGCGCCTCGATGCGGTAGGTCAGCGCCTCGACCAGGGTGGGGCCGCCGCCGGAGCGCGCCCGCCGGACGGCCTCGGTGAGGACCTCGTGGACCGCGGCGACGTCGTTGCCGTCGACGAGGCGGCCCGGCATTCCGTACCCCACGCCCTTGTGGGCGAGCGAGGGCGCCGCGGTCTGCTTCTCCAGCGGCACGGAGATCGCGAAGCCGTTGTTCTGCACCAGGAAGACCACCGGGGCCTGCCAGACGGCGGCGAAGTTCAGCGCCTCGTGGAAGTCGCCCTCGCTGGTGCCGCCGTCGCCGACCATGGCGAGGGCCACCACGTCGTCACCGCGCAGCCGCGCGGCGTGCGCGAGTCCGACGGCGTGCGGCAGCTGGGTGGCCAGCGGGGTGCTCAGGGGCGCGATGCGGTGCTCGCGGGGGTCGTAACCGGTGTGCCAGTCGCCGCGCAGCAGGGTGAGGGCCTCGACCGGGTCGAGGCCGCGGGCCACCGCCGCGAGGGTGTCGCGGTAGCTGGGGAAGAGCCAGTCCTGTTCCTCCAGGACGTCCGCCGCGGCGATCTCGCAGGCCTCCTGGCCGGTCGTCGAGGGGTACACGGCGAGGCGGCCCTGCTTGGTGAGGGCGGTGGCCTGCGCGTTGTAGCGGCGGCCGCGCACCAGCTGGGCGTACAGGCGCCGCAGCAGCGCGGGGTCGGCCTTGCGCGCGGCCTCGGTGCCGAGCACCCGGTAGGGCTCCGCGTCGGGGAGCAGCGGGCCGGGGTCGGTACGTGGCTGCCAGGCGGGCGGCGGGGTGGGCCGATAAGCGCCCCGCTGCTCGAGAACCGTCGGGCTGTTCCTCTTCACCGCGTGCACCTCCTCGTGAGGATCGCTTCGTGGGGGACCGGATCCGGGGCGCAACGGGCTGTGATGCGCCTCACCAACCGATTGTTCGGTCAGCGGCACATTTTGGCTACAGGCGCCTCAAGGCTGTGGACAATCGGTTCTGCACAACCTGAGATGAATGCAGTACGTCCATGGTAAGGAGGCGAGAGGACATGGCATCTGAACGAATGGCCGAGGGGGAACCCGTCCGCGACGAGCCTCCGCCCCCGCCGCAGACGCCCGAACCGTGGATTCCGCCCCGTCCGCTGGACGCCGTCGACCGCCAGATCCTGCACATGCTCCGCGCCGACGGCCGCGCCTCCATCCGCTCGGTCGCCGAACGCGTCCATGTCTCCCGCGCCAACGCCTACGCCCGCATCAACCGCCTGGTCGAGGACGGCGTGATCCGGGGCTTCTCCGCCCGCGTCGACCACGAGCGCGCGGGGCAGGGGACCTCGGCGTACATCACCCTGAAGATCGTGCAGAACTCCTGGCGCACCGTCCGCGAGCAGCTGCGCGAACTCCCCGGCGCCTCCCATATCGCCCTGGTCAGCGGCGACTTCGACGTCCTCCTGATGGTGCACACACCCGACAACAGGACCCTGCGCGAACTCGTCCTCACCCGCCTCCAGTCCATCCCGGAGGTACTGAGCACCCGGACGCTGCTGGTCTTCGAGGAGGAGGATCTGGAGCCGGGGGTGTGAGGGGGGCCGGGTGGCGGGAAACAGATGCCAGGTAGCAGATGACGGATGACAGATTTCACTATCCGTCATCCGTCATCCGTCATCTGTCAGCTGTTACCTGTCAGCCGACACCTGCCACGCGCCGAGCGCCCAGCCCTCAACTCCGGGGCCGAGTCCGGCTCCGGGTTCGAGTCCGGGCCCGAGTGATCCGAGTCCGAGTCCGAGTCCGGCTACGGCTACGGCTACGGCTACGGCTACGGCTACGAACCCCACCAGCCCCCGGCTCCGTACTCCCAGCCCCACCGACCGGCCCCCGCCCTACCCCCGCACCCCCGAGAACACCACCCGCACCACCGCGTCCGCGAGTTCCCGCTCGGCCAGTGGGCCGCCGCCGGGGCGGTACCACTCCACGATCGAGTTGATCATCCCGGAGACCAGCAGGGCCGCCAGGCGTACGCCGACGTCGGTGCGGACCTGGTTCTCGGCGGCGGCCGCCCGGAGCAGTTCCGCGATCCGGTGGTCGAACTCGCGGCGGCGCTCCAGCGCCCAGCGCTCGGTGTCGGTGTTCCCGCGGACCCGCAGCAGCAGCGTCACATAGGGGAGTTCGGCGATGAGGACCTCGACCATGCGCCGCGTCACGTATTCCAGGCGCTGCACCGGCGGGCCGCCGAGGGCCGCCTCCTCGGAGAGGATGCCGAAGAGCCCGTCGAGGGCGCGGCTCACGGCCCGGCGCAGCAGTTCCTCCTTGCCCGAGACATGGTGGTAGATCGAGGACTTGGAGATCCCGGCGGCCTTGGAGAGGTGCTCCATCGAGGTGCCGTCGTAGCCGCGTTCGTTGAAGACGGTCACCGCGACCGCGAGCAGCGAGTCCGGGGTGTAGGTGTCCCGCTTGGCACCGGTCATGGGGCGGACTCCCGGTTCTCGGAGGCGTAGGCGTGCCGGTAGAGCGCGAGGGAGGGGGCGTACCGGCCGCTGGGGTCCCGCATGTGCAGGTCGTCGAGGAGGGAGTGGGCCCAGGTGCGGCCGAGGGTGCGGCTCCAGGCGAAGGGACCGGCCGGGTAGTTGACGCCGAGGCGCATCGCGGTGTCGATGTCCTCCTCGGTGGCCACGCCCTTGGCGACGGCGTCGTGGGCGAGGTCGATGAGGCGGGCGACGGTGCGCGCGACGATCATGCCGGGTACGTCGCCGAGGAGGCTGACCTTCTTGCCGAGGGCCTGGAAGAGGCCGACGGCCTCGGCGACCGTGCGCGGGCTGGTGTCCTGGGAGGCGGAGAGGGCGATCCGGGTGGCGCTGCGGTAGTCGAAGGCGAGGTCGAAGTAGACGACATCGCGGAATTCGACGGAGGTCTGCCCGTCGGCCAGGGCGAGTTGGCCGCCGCCGGGCAGCACGAGCCGGGTGCCGTGGTCCTCTTCCTCCTCGCGTACGGGGATGCCCGCCGCCTTGATGAGGTCGAGGAGGTCGGCGGCCGGGCCGAGGTCGCCCTCGGCGACGACATGGGCGGGCGGTTCGGCGGGTTCGGCGGTGTGCGGTTCGGGCTGCTCGGCGTCCTCCCCGTAGCCGTACCAGCCCTGGCCGGATTTGCGGCCGAGCCGGCCGGACTCCACGAGGCGCTGCTGGGCGAGCGAGGGCGTGAACTTCACGTCGTGGAAGAAGGAGTGCCAGACGGAACGGGTGACGGACTCGTTGACGTCCTGGCCGATCAGGTCGGTCAGTTCGAAGGCGCCCATCCGGAATCCGCCGGACTCGCGCAGCACCGCGTCGATGGTGGCCGGGTCGGCGCCCTGGCCCTCGTAGACCGCGAAGGCCTCGGCGTAGAACGGCCTGGCGATCCGGTTGACGATGAATCCGGGGGTGTCCGCGCAGGCCACGGGGGTCTTGCCCCAGGCGCGGGCCAGCTCGTACGCGCGGGTCGCCGAGGTGACGTCGGTGGCGAAACCGGAGACCACCTCGACCAGCGGGAG
The DNA here is from genome assembly GCF_025643355.1 of Streptomyces sp. SCSIO ZS0520. Classification (NCBI taxonomy): domain Bacteria; kingdom Bacillati; phylum Actinomycetota; class Actinomycetes; order Kitasatosporales; family Streptomycetaceae; genus Streptomyces; species Streptomyces sp. SCSIO ZS0520. The sequence goes on from NZ_CP092644.1 coordinate 4,012,030, forward strand.
CAGCGGGGCGGGGTTGAAGAAGTGCAGGCCGACGAACCGGCCCGGCTGCCGCAGCGCGCCGCCGATCGCGGTGACCGAGAGGGAGGAGGTGTTGGTGGCGAGCAGGCAGTCGGGGGCGACGAGGTCTTCGAGGGCGCCGAACAACTCCTGCTTGATCGCGAGGTCTTCGCGTACGGCCTCGACGACGAGCACGGCGTCGGCGAACTCCGCCAGCTCGGCGGCGGGACGCAGCCGGACGAGCGCGGACTCGCGGTCGGCGGCGCTCATCCGGCCCTTGTCCACGAGCCGCGCCAGGCGCGCCGCGATCGCCTCCGCCGCCGCCTGGGCCATGCCGGGCGCGGCGTCGTACAGCCGCACGGTGTGCCCGGCGACCAGCGCGACCTGGGCGATGCCCTGGCCCATGGTGCCGGTGCCGACGACGCCCACGGTGTCGCCCGCACCGGGGGTCTCGGGGCCTTCGGGACTGCTGGGGTCGACTGCTGTCATGCTCGCGATCCTCCCGCACGGGGTTTTCCACAGGTTCAGCGGACCCTCTTGTCCCGACCGATCGTTCGGTTACTCTAACTCTGTCCGCCCGTTCCTGCCCAGCTCGCCCGGCTCGAAGAGGAGCCGGTCAAAGGAGGAGTTGGTCCCTGATGGCCGCCGCCCTGCCCGTGTCCGCGCTGATCGAGAAGCACCGGCCCACCCTCGACAAGGCCCTGGAATCGATCCGCTCCCGCGCCTACTGGTCCCCGCACCCCGAGCACCCCAAGGCCTACGGGGAGAACGGCAGCCTCTCCCTCCCCGAGGGCAAGGCCGCCTTCGACGCCCTGCTCGGCAACCGCCTCGACCTGGACCAGCCCGGTACGGACGACTGGACCGGCGACGAGGTCTCGCCGTACGGACCCGAGTTGCACATCAGCTATCCGCACGCCGACCCGGACGTCCTGCTCCCCGCGATGCGGGCGGGCATGCGCGCCTGGCGCGAGGCGGGCGCCGAGGCCCGCGCCCTCGTCTGCCTGGAGATCCTGGCCCGCATCAGCGCCCGTTCGCACGAGTTCGCGCAGGCCGTGATGCACACCAGCGGTCAGGCCTACATGATGGCCTTCCAGGCCGGCGGCCCGCACGCGCAGGACCGCGGCCTCGAAGCCGTCGCCTACGCCTACGCGGAGCAGGTGCGCACCCCCGGCGAGGCCGAGTGGACCAAGCCGCAGGGCAAGCGGGACCCGCTCGCGCTGCACAAGACCTTCACCCCGGTCGGCCGCGGCGTCTCGCTGCTCATCGGCTGCAACACCTTCCCGACCTGGAACAGCTACCCGGCCCTCTTCGCCTCCCTGGCCACCGGGAACCCGGTCCTGGTCAAGCCGCACCCGCGGGCGGTGCTGCCGCTCGCCCTCACCGTGCAGGTGGCGCGCGCCGTGCTGGCCGAGGCGGGCTTCGACCCGAACCTGGTGGCGCTGACCGCCGAGCGCCCCGGCGAGGGCAGCGCCAAGACCCTGGCGCTCCGCCCCGAGGTGCGGATCATCGACTACACCGGCTCCACCGAGTTCGGCGACTGGCTGGAGGGCAACGCCCGCCAGGCGCAGGTGTACACGGAGAAGGCCGGGGTGAACACGGTCGTCCTCGACTCCACGGACGACTATCAGGGCATGCTGGCCAACCTGGCCTTCTCGCTGTCCCTGTACAGCGGCCAGATGTGCACCACCCCGCAGAACCTGCTCATCCCCCGGGACGGCATCCGCACCGACGCCGGGGAGAAGTCCTTCGACGAGGTCGTGGCGGACCTCTCGACCGCGGTCGGCGGGCTGCTCGGGGACGACGCCCGGGCCAACGCCCTCCTCGGCGCGCTGGTGAACCCGGGCGTGAAGGAGCGTCTGGAGGCGGCCCCCGGGCTCGGTGAAGTCGCCCTGGCCTCCCGGGAGATCGGCAACCCGGAGTTCCCGGACGCCGTGGTGCGCACCCCGGTGGTGGTCAAGCTCGACGGTGCCAAGCCGGACGCCGAGGCGGCCTACCTCAGCGAGTGCTTCGGCCCGGTCTCCTTCGCGGTCGCGGTGGACTCCACCGAGGGCGCCCTGGAGCTGCTGCGCCGCACGGTGCGCGAGAAGGGCGCCATGACGGTCGCCGCCTACTCGACCTCCCCCGAGGTCACGGCCGCCGTGGAGGAGGTCTGCCTGGAGGAGTGCGCCCAGCTCTCCCTGAACCTCACCGGCGGGGTCTACGTCAACCAGACCGCCGCCTTCTCCGACTTCCACGGCTCCGGCGGCAACCCGGCGGCGAACGCGGCCCTGTGCGACGCCGCCTTCGTCGCCAACCGCTTCCGGGTGGTGGAGGTCCGGCGCGAGGCGTGAGCTGAGGCGCACGGCCAGGTCTGAGCCGCGACGCCCAGGGCTGAGAACCGGGGCACGCAGGTCTGAACTGCGACGCCCGGGCTGAGCCGGACACCTCGGCCTGATCCCGGCTCCACGGCGCCGCTCGCACGGGAGTGGGTCGCGCCCCGTACCCACTGGGGACGGGGCGCGACCCACTGTGCGGAAGTGGCGATCGGGCCGTGCCGAAGTGGCCATCGGGCTGTGCCGAAGCTGCGATCGGCCTGTGCCGGAGTGGCGGTCCGGCGGGGCGCGGGCGCTAGAGGACGGCGCCCAACTCCCGCAGTACGGCGGCGATTCCGGGCGCCCGGCCCCGGAGCCGGGCGTTGCCGATCACGAGAACCAGGGGTTCACCGGCTTCCGCCGCCCGGGGCTCAGCCGCTTCCGCCGCCCGGGGCGCGTCCGCGGCACAGCAGCAGCGCGGTGTCGTGCTCGCCTCGTCGTCGCGCGGAGCCGGGTCCGGTGCCGGGGGCTGTTCCGACCCCTGCTGCGCCGCGGCGTCCTCCGGCCCGCCGTACTCGGCCGAGGCCCTCGGGCGCGGGTCCCCGTCGGCCTCCCGCACATGCCGGACGACGTCCACGAACTTGACGTTGCCGCAGGGCCGCAGGAGCTTGCTCCCGTGGATGCCGACCGCCTCCACGGCAGGGCAGCGGTAGTACGGGCCGAAGGGCGGGCCACTGTCCTCGCCGGGGTCCGGCACCCGGATCTCCATCTCCCCGTGCGGGCAGTGGACCGTGCCGTCGGACAGCACGGTGAGGTCCCGGTCCAGCGTCGCGCCGATGTCGGCGAGGATGTGCGCCTGCGTCCCCACCGCCTCGGTGAACGTCCGCGCCATACGCTCCCGGTGGTGACCGAGGTCGGCGTCCCCGCGGCGGACCGAGGGGAGGAGTTCGGCGGTGACCCACTCCTGGAAGGGGCGGGCGGCGGGCTTGTCGGAGCGCATGATCAGCAGATAGAGACCTGCTTCACTCACCAGATTCAGCTGGTGTGGGTTACTGGGTCGGCTGCTCTGACCTGCGGACATACCGTCACCCGGACTCTGAGTTCGGGTCGCGACCCTCATGTCGATCGTCTGGATGTGCTCGGGGCCGACGATCCGGCGGGCCTTGTGGGGGCTTCCGCGGTCCAGGATCCGGCACACATCAGCCGTCGAGAACCACAGCTCCCGGCCGATCACGACCACCCGGATCGGCTGCCCCGTGGGCGGGAAGGCCAGCTCCCTCAGAGCGGGTGCCGGAGCGCCCGCCGCCGAGGAACCGCCCACCGACTCCAGCACCGCCCGCCGTACCGCCGCGGCCACCGCGCTGTTGCGCAGCAGCATCGCGAGGACGAGGGCGGTGCGCCGGGTGAACACCGAGAGGGAGCGGGCCCCTTGACGGCGTTCGGGCATAGTGGCCGCGAGGAAATCGGTGAGTTCGCGGCCCTGGAGCTGCCGGTACCCGTGCTGCGCCAGCTCCGCGGTGCGCCTGCGCACCAAGCGGCGCAGGACGACGGCGTCGACCTCCAGGTAGTCGGCGAGCATGGCGGCGGTCAGATGGGTGCCGTCCGCGAGCAGCGGCAGTTCCTTGACCTTGTCGAGCAGGGCGGTGCGGTCGGCGAGCGTGGCCCGGACCGCGGGGGAGTCGAGCAAGGACTCCTCGGTGTACTCGGTGTGCATGGTGGTGTTGCCTCCACGTGCGCCCCCGCCCGTCGGGACGAGGGCATGGCGGGAAAACCCCCTCGAAACGCCCGGGGGCGGAAGGCGGACCTTTTCCCGGCCCTAGGAGCGGAGATCGGCTCACCATTTCCCACGTACTGCACGACCGGCCGCGCTTACGCGCGCACCGGCAACCACCACCGAAACCCTCGACGCCACATACTCCAACTGCCTCCGCGCACCGTGCCCAACGAAACAACCGTACGAAGGTCACACCTCTGCGCGGTCTTTCGCGCTCAGCCGCCCGCGCCACCCGTGGCACCCGCGCCGCCCGCGCCGCGGCCGGGAGCGGCCTCCGATCCGGCCGACCAGTGGAAGAGCGTCATCGCCACGCTGGTCGCGAGGTTGTAGCTGGAGACCTGCGGGCGCATCGGCAGGGCGAGCAAGTGGTCGGCGCGGGAACGGACTTCGGCGGACAGGCCGCTGCGTTCGGAGCCGAAGGCGAGGACGGCGTCGTCGGGCAGCCGCGTCCCGCGGAGGTCCGTGCCCTCGGGGTCGAGGGCGAAGACGGGGCCCGGCGGCAGTTCGTCCACCCCGAGGCGCTCGACGGCGGTCGCGAAGTGGAGCCCGGCCCCGCCCCGGACGACGGTCGGATGCCAGGGGTCGAGCGTGCCGGTGGTGACGACGCCGGTGACGCCGAAGCCGGCCGCGAGCCGGATCACCGCGCCCGCGTTGCCCAGGTTGCGCGGGTCGTCGAGGACGACGACCGGGGTGCGCCGGGGCATCCGCGCCAGCGCGGCGAGTCGGGCGGCCCGGTCGGGGCGTGCGGCGAGCGCGGCCACCGCGGTCGGGTGCAGCCGCGGCACCAGCTCCCGCAGCGCGTCCTCCGGGACCTCGGTGAGCAGGGCGTCCAGCGCCGGTACGACATCGGGTGCCAGCTCGGCCGCGAGGGCGAGCGCCGCCGCGCGGTCCGCGGTGAGCGCCATCGGCACCCGGGCCCCGAACCGCAGGGCGTGCTTGAGCGCGTGGAAACCGTCGAGGAGCACGAGGTCCTCGCCCTCCTCGGCCCGCGCCCGCCAGGCGCGTACCGCCTGCCGCGCCTTCTCCCCAGGGGCGGCCGCCGCCGTGTCGTTCATGGCCCGAAGCCTACGGGCGCCCCGCCACCGGTCCCGTCCGCGCGGGCGGGACCACCGGGGACCGAACCGCCGTCCGGGACAGCACCACCAGGGGCAGCACCACCGGAGACAGCGCGACCGGAGACAGCAGAACCGGAGACGGCAGGACCGGAGACGGCAGGACCGGAAGCAGCGGGCGCGGGCGCCGGAACCGGCACCTCGGCGGGAGGGCGGCCGGGGGCGGGACCAGCGGGGCGGGGGAGCGGCAGACGTCCGTACGGCAGGCGGCGGCGGAGCCGGTCCGCGCCGGTGCCGAGGCGGCGCAGGAAGGCCGTCGGCAGGAAGACCGCGTCGGCGGCGATCATCGCGAGGGAGAAGAAGGGCAGGCCGAGCACGACGGCGATCACCGCGTGCTCGCAGATCATCGCGGCCAGCAGGACGTTCTTGACCCGCCGGTTGAAGAGGGTGAAGGGGAAGGCCACCTGCACCAGGACGGTCCCGTAGGTGAGGACCATGATCACCAGGCCGTGGGAGGCGAGTACGTCCGAGAGGGCGGGCCAGGGCGAGAAGTAGTCCAGGTGGAGCGGGTAGTAGACGGCAGTGCCGTCCTGCCAGCGGCTGCCCTGGATCTTGTACCAGCCCGCGGTCGCGTAGATGAGGCAGGCCTCGGCCATGATCACGAACAGGGCGGCGTTGTGGACGAGATTGCCCAGCGCGTCCAGGAAGCGGCGGAGCTCGCCGCCGGGGGCGGTCCTGCCGAGCAGCCACCACAGGGCGTACGCCGGCCACAGCCCGAAGAAGAGCAGGGCCCAGCCCGCGCTGAGCTTGCCGAGGACCGCGGCGCTCAGCAGCGCGAGCCCGAGCACCGACCAGAGCACGATGCCGCCCCGGTCGGCGCGGGCGCCGCTCTCGCGCGCCCGGCGCAGACGGCGCTCGTCGAGGGACCAGACCTGCCCGCAGCGGGTGAAGACCAGGTAGATCGCCATCAGGTGCAGGACGTTGTCGCCGCCGTCCCCGAGGAAGACGCTGCGGTTCTGCAGCGAGAGCACCCCGACCATGAAGAGGACGGACAGGGCGCGGGTGTGCCAGCCGAGCAGGAGCAGCAGGCTGGAGAGCAGACCGATCCCGTACACGGCCTCGAACCACAGCCGCCCGTCCGACCACATCAGCAGGGTGAAGGCGTCGTTCCCCTCGACGAGGGTCCGCGCCAGCTCCCAGCTCCAGGGGCTCTCGGGGCCGTACAGCTCGTGCCGGTGCGGCAGTTCGCGCAGCAGGAAGAGCAGCCAGGTCGTGGCGAAGCCGATCCGGACGACCGCGCTCTGGTACGGGCCGAGCGCGGAGCCGGTGATCCGGGTGACGCCGCGGGTGAGCGCGTCGAGGGTGCTCTTCACCGGTCCCCCGTCTCCAGCGCGGGCGCGGGCGCGCACCTGCCCCGAGCCGCCGTCCCGCCCCGCCCCAGCGGCACGTCATCGGAGTCGGCGGACCACCACGGCAGCTCCCGGAGGACGGGCTTCCCGGTGGCCTTCTCCTCGCTCCACCCGGGCGGCGCGACCTGCGTGGTACGGGACCGCAGCTGCACCCGGACCATGGCGCAGCCGGGGCCGCCCGCCTGCTCGCGGTCCAGGCGCAGCAGGGCGATCCGGCGTATGTACTGCTCGGAGAGGTCGCCGCGCGATCCGGTCGCGCGGTTCTGCTCGTCGTGCGAGGAGACGTAGAAGTCCCAGGCGCGGCGCAGCTCGTTCTGCTGGGTGTGGCTGGGCAGCAGATTGCCGTCGATGGCCGCGCCGTCCATCGCGGAGAGGTCGTACCAGCCGGTGGTGCTGGTGCCGCCGCCGTCGGTCCGGACCTCGGCCCTGGCCTGCACGGAGACGTTCTGCTGGAGCGGGTTGGGCGCGAAGAGCTTCCAGTTCTGCTCGAACTCCGGGTACACCCAGTCGTCGACCGCCTGGCCGTGCTTCTTGGTCATCGTGTTCGAGGGCGCCACGTGCAGGAACACCATCAGCAGGTGCACACCGACCAGCACGACGACCCCGGCCAGCGCCAGCGCGAGCGCGACCTGGTACCGGGGCGAGAGACCGGCCATGCCGGGGGGAGGCGGGGCGGGCGCCGGGGGCGCGGGGAGCGTGGGCCAGGGGTCGGGCGCGCCAGGGTGCTCGGGGGCGGCCGAGGTCTCAGGGGTGGCCGGGCCGTGGTCGGACGCGACCGCACTCTCGGCGCGCTCTGTGCTCTCGGCACTCTCGGCGCGCTCTGCGCTCTCGGCACTCTCGATGCTCTCGGCGTCCTCGGCGTTCCCGCTCTTCGCGGTGGCCTTGGCGCCCTCGCCCTCGCCGTCGTCCCCGCCGTCGTCGGCGTGCACGTCCATCCCTCTCCTCCCCCCCTTGTCTGCTCGTCTGCCTCATCGGCCTCTGTCCGCGCCGGGGCCGACCCGGCGGCCGGTCCGCGCCCGGCTCGCAGGCGAACGGTAACCCGGGGGCCGCGACGGGCCAGAGGTTATCCACAGGGTTGACACCATACGCAGCCGGTCCCACCATGGAGATCCACCGAACCGAACGATCGGTCGGGAGTGTCGAAGTCGAAGGGGACCGGCATGGCGACAGCACCGGCGCGGCCCACGCCCGGCAGCGCGGGCGAGGGCATGTCCGAGGAGGCGTTCGAGGCCGTCTTCGACGCCGCCGTGGCCGCGGACGAGCGCATCGAGCCCCGCGACTGGATGCCCGAGGCCTACCGCGCGACCCTCGTCCGCCAGATAGCGCAGCACGCCCACTCCGAGATCATCGGCATGCAGCCCGAGGCGAACTGGATCACCCGCGCCCCCTCCCTGCGGCGCAAGGCGATCCTGATGGCCAAGGTCCAGGACGAGGCCGGGCACGGCCTCTACCTCTACGGCGCCGCCGAGACCCTCGGCACCAGCCGCGACGAACTGCTCGACAAGCTGCACTCCGGCCGCCAGAAGTACTCGTCGATCTTCAACTACCCGACGCTGACCTGGGCGGACGTCGGCGCCATCGGCTGGCTCGTGGACGGCGCCGCCATCACCAACCAGGTCCCCCTCTGCCGCTGCTCCTACGGCCCGTACGCCCGGGCCATGGTCCGCGTCTGCAAGGAGGAGTCCTTCCACCAGCGCCAGGGGTACGAGTCGCTGCTCGCCCTGAGCCGCGGCACCACCGCCCAGCACGAGATGGCGCAGGACGCCGTCAACCGCTGGTGGTGGCCCTCCCTGATGATGTTCGGCCCGCCGGACGACGAGTCCGCGCACTCCGCCCAGTCCATGGAGTGGAAGATCAAGCGCTTCTCCAACGACGAGCTGCGCCAGCGCTTCGTGGACATCTGCGTCCCCCAGGCCGAATCGCTCGGCCTCAGCCTCCCCGACCCCGACCTGCGGTGGAACGAGGAACGGCAGCACTGGGACTTCGGCGAGATCGACTGGAGCGAGTTCAAGGAGATCCTCAAGGGCAACGGCCCCTGCAACGACCAGCGGATCACCCAGCGCCGCCGCGCCCACGAGAACGGCGCCTGGGTCCGCGAAGCCGCCGAGGCCTACGCCCGCAAGCACAGCCCCGGCACCCCGCACACCGGCACCGGCACCAGCACCAGCACCAGCACCAGCACCAGCACTGACGACCGCAACGGCACACGAAAGGCGACGGCATGAGCACCCCGGCCACCTGGCCCCTGTGGGAGGTCTTCGTCCGCTCACGCCGCGGCCTCTCCCACACCCACGCCGGCAGCGTGCACGCGCCCGACGCCGAGTTCGCCCTGCGCAACGCCCGCGACCTCTACACCCGCCGCGGCGAAGGCGTCTCGCTCTGGGTCGTCCCGTCCACCGCGATCACCGCCTCCTCGCCCGACGAGCGCGACCCCTTCTTCGAGCCCACCGCCGACAAGCCCTACCGGCACCCCACCTTCTACGAGATCCCGGACGGGGTGAAGCACCTGTGACCGCCGCCGAGCACACCGCAGCCCTCGCCCTCGGCGACGACGCCCTGGTGCTCTCGCACCGCCTGGGGGAGTGGGCGGGCCACGCCCCCGTCCTGGAGGAGGAGGTGGCCCTCGCCAACATCGCCCTCGACCTCCTCGGCCAGGCCCGCGTCCTGCTCTCCATGGCGGGCGACGAGGACGAACTCGCCTACCTCCGCGAGGAACGCGCCTTCCGCAACCTCCAGCTCGTGGAACAGCCCAACGGCGACTTCGCCCACACCCTCGCCCGCCAGCTCTACTTCTCCACCTTCCAGCACCTCCTGTACGGCCAACTCGCCACCGGGGACAGCGTCTTCGCCCCGCTCGCCGGGAAGGCGGTGCACGAGGTCGCCTACCACAGGGACCACGCCGAGCAGTGGACCCGCCGCCTCGGCGACGGCACCGAGGAGAGCCACCGCCGGATGCAGCGGGCGGCCACCGCCCTGTGGCAGTTCACCGGCGAGATGTTCCAGCCCGTCGAGGGCGTGCCCGCCGACTGGCAGCAGTTGGAGCAGTCCTGGCAGCGGTCCGTCACCGAAGTCCTCACCTCCGCCACCCTGGAGGTGCCCGAGGGTCCGCGCGCCGGCGCGTGGAAGGCCGGCGCCGGACGGCAGGGCCTGCACACCGAGTCCTTCGGCCGGATGCTCGCCGAGATGCAGCACCTGCACCGCAGCCACCCGGGGGCGAGATGGTGACCGACACCCGCCTCGAAGCCGAACTCCGCGCGCTCGCGGGCTCCGTGCCCGACCCGGAGCTGCCCGTGCTCACCCTCGCGGACCTCGGCGTCCTGCGCGAGGTGCACCTGACCGGTCCCGGCAGCGTCGAGGTCGAGCTGACCCCGACCTACACCGGATGCCCCGCCGTCGAGACCATGTCCGCGGACATCGAACGCCTCCTGCACGCCCACGGGGTACGCGAGGTCACCGTCCGCTCCGTGCTCTCCCCGCCCTGGTCCACCGACGACATCTCGGCCGAAGGGCGCCGCAAACTCCGGGAGTTCGGCATCGCCCCGCCCCGCACCACCCGGGCGGCGGGACCGGTCGCGGTGAGCCTGGGCCCGACCCGCACCGGCGCCGCCGATGCCGGTGCCGGTGCCGGTGCCGGTGCCGGTGCGAACAGCGCCGGTGGGGACAGCGCCGGTACGGACCCTGCCCGTACGGACGGCGGCACCAGCGTGCCCCGCTCCGCGGACGGGTCCCCCTTCCCCGCCGACGAGTCCCTGCGCTGCCCGCACTGCGACTCCCCGCGCAGCGAACTCCTCAGCCGCTTCTCCTCCACGGCCTGCAAGGCGCTGCGCCGCTGCCTCGACTGCCGTGAACCCTTCGACCACTTCAAGGAGCTGTGATGGCCCGCTTCCACCCCCTCCGGGTAGCGGCGGTCGACCGTCTCACCGACGACTCCGTCGCGCTCACCTTCGAGGTACCGCCCGAGCTGCGCGCGGAGTACCGGCACGCCGCCGGGCAGCACCTCGCCCTGCGCCGCTTCGCCGACGGCGCCGAGGTGCGGCGCACCTACTCCATCTGCTCCCCCGCCCCCGGCCCCGAGGGTCCGAGCACTCTGCGGGTCGGCGTGCGCTTCATCGAGGGCGGCAGCTTCTCCACGTACGCGCTCAAGGAACTCCAGCCCGGCCACGAGGTCGAGGTCATGACCCCGGCCGGCCGGTTCACCCTCGCCCCGGCCCCCGGCCACTACGCGGCGGTGGTCGGCGGCAGCGGCATCACCCCGGTCCTGTCGATCGCCGCCACCCTGCTCGCCCGCGAGCCCGGGGCCTCCTTCTGCCTGCTGCGCAGCGACCGGACCGCGGCCTCGACCATGTTCCTGGACGAGGTGGCCGACCTGAAGGACCGCTACCCGGACCGCTTCCAGCTGGCTACCGTCCTCTCCCAGGAGGAGCAGCAGGCCGGACTGCCCTCCGGCCGCCTCGACGGGGAACGGCTGCGCCAGGTGCTCCCCGCGCTGCTTCCGGTCGAGCGGATCGACGGCTGGTTCCTCTGCGGCCCGTACGGACTGGTGCAGTCCGCCGAGACCGCCCTGCGCGCACTCGGCGTGGACCGCACCCGCGTCCACCAGGAGATCTTCCATGTCGACGCCGCGCCCCCGCGGGTGGTCGGCACCGGTGGCCCGGCGCACAGCACGGTGACCGCGCAACTGGACGGCCGCTCGGGCAGCTGGGCGGTGCAGGACGGGGAGTCCGTCCTGGAAACGGTGCTGCGCAACCGCTCGGACGCGCCCTATGCCTGCAAGGGCGGGGTCTGCGGCACCTGCCGGACCTTCCTGGTGTCCGGGGAGATCCGCATGGACCGGAACTTCGCCCTGGAACCGGAGGAGACCGAGGCGGGCTACATCCTGGCCTGCCAGTCCCACCCGGCCTCGGAGAAGGTCGAGGTGGACTTCGACCGCTGAGCGGGCGGCCGGAGCGGGACGGGCCGGTGTGAGGTCGGCGGGAGCGGGGTGAGGTGGCGGGTGCCGGGACTCAGGCACCCGCCCCGAAAGGCCGGAGGAACAAGGGGCGAGGGGCGGCGAGCTCAGAGCACCGAGCCCGGCTGCCCCTTGTCGTCCACGACGGGGCGGCCGAGGGCTTCCCACATCTGCATACCGCCGTCCACGTTCACCGCGTCGATGCCCTGCTGGACCAGATACATGGTCACCTGGGCCGACCGTCCCCCGGAGCGGCAGATCACATTGACCCGGGCGTCCTGCGGCGCGGCCTCGGTCAGTTCACCGAAGCGCCCCGCGAACTCGCTGATCGGAATGTGCAGGGCCCCGGCGGCATGCCCCGTCTGCCACTCGTCGTCCTCGCGCACATCCAGCAGGAAGTCACCTTCGGCCACATCCGAGACCGCGACAGTGGGCACACCAGATCCGAATTCCATACGGCGACGCTACCGGACGGCACCGGGGCGCTGCCGGGGCAGTCCCGGAGTACGTGATCAGCGCAGGTCGAGCGGAGACGAGGGAGCCGCCGTCGGGCGCGAGAGCGCGGAGCGCCTGCCGAAGAGAACTCCGCCAGTGCCGGACCAGCGGGACGGTCGGGCAGGCGGGACGGTCGGGCAGGCGGGATGGTCGGGCAGGCGCGAACAGGCGGTCGGACGGACCGGTGGCAGTCCCTCCTCCGCTCAGCAGTCCCTCGCTCAGCAGTCCTTTCCCACCCAGCAGTCCATCCCCACCGAGCAGCCCTTCTCCACCCAGCCGCCCTACGCCGCTCAGGCGAGGAGCTGGGCCAACTCGGCTTCGCGCTCAGACACTTGCGCCAGAAGTTGCTCGGCGACCTCTTCGAGGAGACGGTCGGGGTCGTCCGGCGCCATACGGAGCATCGACCCGATGGCGCCCTCCTCCAGCTCCTTGGCGACGAGGGAGATCAGCTCCTTGCGCCGGGAGAGCCACTCCAGGCGGGCGTACAGCTCCTCGCTCTCGCTCAGACGCTGCTCCTCGGGCGCCGGGCCGGCCGCCCACTCCGCGGAGAGTTCCCGCAGGAGCGTCTCGTCACCGCGTGCGTAGGCCGCGTTGACGCGGGTGATGAACTCATCCCGCCGCTTCCGCTCCGCCTCCTCCTGCGCGAGGTCGGGGTGGGCCTTACGCGCCAGCTCGCGGTAGAGGCGCCGGGCCTCCTCGCTCGGCCGGACCCGCTCCGGAGGCCGCACCGACTGCCCGGTGAGCATCGCGCCCGCCTCCGGGTACAGGCCGTCCCCGTCCATCCAGCCGTGGAACAGCTCGTCCACGGACGGCATCGGCAGCACCCGTGCGCGCGCCTCCTCGGCCTTCCGCTGATCCTCCGGATCACCGGTCCGCGCCGCCTTCGCCTCGGCGATCTGCGCGTCCAGTTCGTCGAGGCGCGCGTACACGGGACCGAGACGCTGGTGGTGCAGGCGGGAGAAGTTCTCCACCTCGACCCGGAAGGTCTCCACCGCGATCTCGTACTCGATCAGCGCCTGCTCGGCCGCCCGGACCGCCCGCTCAAGCCTCTCCTCGGGGCGTTCCCGGCGCTCCGCCCCCGCGGCCCCCTCGGGATCCTGGCTGGGGGCGGCGGCGTCTGGGCGCTCGGCTTGCGTCGGCTCGGCTTCCGGGGTCGTCACCCGTCCAGCCTAGGGCACGGGGCAGCTGGGGGCGGGGACGGTCGGGGGCGCCGGGCCCCTCGGCGTCCTCCCTCACACCCCCCACTCCACCGCGATCCGACCGGCCCGTGCCGCCGTCACCAGGTCGGCGTGGTCGGCCTCCGTCCGGTCGGCGTAGGCGACGGCGAAGGCGGCCATGGCTTCGTCGAGTTCCTCGTTCTTGCCGCAGTAGCCGGTGAGCAGACGCGGGTCGGCGCCATGAGCGTGGGCGCGGGCGAGGAGGGCGCCGGTCATCCGCCCGTAGTCGTCGAGCTGGTCGGAGGCGAGGGCCGCCGGGTCCACGCTGCCCTTGCGGTTGCGGAACTGCCGTACCTGGTAGGGCAGGTCGTCGACCGAGGTCCAGCCGAGCAGGATGTCGCTGACGACCTGCATGCGCTTCTGGCCCAGCACCACGCGCCGCCCTTCGTGCGCCACCGGTTCCTGGGCGAAGCCCACCGCGGGGAGATGCGGGGCCAGCGCCGAGGCGCGCGCCTCCTTCACCTGGAGGACCAGGGGTTCGCCGCGGTGGTCCAGGAGCAGGACGACATAGGAGCGGGTACCGACGCTGCCGGTGCCCACCACCCGGAAGGCGACGTCCTGGAGGGCGTACCGCGAGAGCAGCGGGACCCGGTCCTCGGACACGGTGTCGATGTACTCGCCGAGAGCGGAGGCCACGGCCGCCGCCTCGGCATCCGGGACCCGGCGCAGCACCGGAGGGGCGTCCACGAAGCGGAGGCCGCCGTCCTCGGTGGGCTCGGTGGACTTGGCCGCGAATCTGCCGCTCGTGTTGTTGCGCGCCTTCTCGGAGACGCGTTCCAGGGTGCCGAGGAGATCGTGGGCGTCGGTGTGCGAGACGAGTTCCTCGTCCGCGATCGCGTTCCAGGCGTCCAGCACCGGCATCCGGGAGAGCAGCCGCATCGTGCGGCGATAGGAGCCCGCGGTGTCCTGGGCGGCCTCGCGGCAGGTGTCCTCGTCGGCTCCGGTTTCCCGGCCCGCGAGGACGATGGAGGCGACCAGGCGCTTGAGGTCCCACTCCCAGGGTCCGTGCACCGTTTCGTCGAAGTCGTTCAGGTCGATGACGAGTCCGCCGCGGGCGTCCGCGTAGAGGCCGAAGTTGGCCGCGTGGGCGTCGCCGCAGATCTGGGTGCCGATGCCCGTCAGGGGGGTGCGGGCCAGGTCGTAGGCCATCAGGCCCGCCGCGCCCCTCAGGAAGGCGAAGGGGGAGGCGGCCATCCTGCCCACCCGTATCGGGGTGAGCGCGGGGAGCCGCCCGGCGTTGGACTCCGTCACCGCCCGCACCGCGTCCGGTCGCGCCTCATCGGCGGTGAACTCCGCGTGCGCCGACCGCGGGACCTGCCCGCGCAGCGCCTTGCCCGCGGCCTTCGGTGTCGCCGCTCCCCGCCCCTCGGCGGAGCCCGCTCGCCGCCGCGGCGCGAAGCCGCGAACGGCGGGCAGCCGCACCGCCGCGTCCGCCGACGACCCCGCCGCGGATCCCTGCTCCGCCGACGATCCCGCCGCCTCGGATCCCCGCTCCGCCGACGGCACCTGTGCCGACGTACTCCCCTGACGGCCCGAGAGCCCTGCCCCCGTCACCTCGAGTCCGGTCATGCCGAACGCCTCCCCCGTCGTCTCGTGCCGCTCTGTGGTGGACCGGGCAAGACGGTACTCGCGTACCGGTAGGCGCGGCAGGGCCTGTGGACAACCTCGGGACGGCGGCGCGGCTCAGCCTCTACGAGAGCCCCTGAGCAGGGCTTTCCACAGGGTGAGCCACAAGAACGCCCCCGACGACCTTCGGGCCCTGGCCCTCAGTCCCGGAAGGCCTTCGGGCACTCCACCGCCCGCTCGGGGAGGTACTGCTCCGCCCAGCGGCCGAGTTCCTTGAGGGCGGGTTCCAGGGCGGCGCCCGTGTCGGTGAGCCGGTACGAGACGCGCAGCGGGGGGCCTTCGTCGACCTCGCGGAGGACGAGCCCGGCCACGGCCAGCTCGGTGAGGCGGTCGGAGAGCATGCGCTCGCTGATGCCGGGGACGGCCCGCCGCAGCTCGGCGAAGTGCACCGGGCGCTCCATGAGGACGCTGACGATCATGCCGGTCCAGCGCTTTCCGAGCAGCGCGAAGACACGGGCCATGCCCGCGTCGACCGTCTTGCACGCCTCTTCGTTCCGCTCCTCGCGCCCGTCCCTTGCCGCCATGTCCTCCAGGGTACTGCACCGTCGTATGCAGATGAAAAAAAGTAAGCAACTATGCTAGGAATAGCTACGTACTCAAAAGCAGTTACTTGAGTTGCGGAACCCACCGGGGGGACAGCCCCGCCTCCCCGCCGCACTTCACCTTCAGGAGATCCCATGGCCACGCTTCTGCATCTCGACTCCTCCTTCTCCGGCGAGCAGTCCGTCTCCCGCGCGGTGACCTCCGTCTTCCGCGAGAACTGGGAGAAGCAGCACCCGGAGGGCACCGTCGTCTACCGCGATCTGGCGGCCGAACCGCTGCCGCACCTGGACGGGCTCGGCGCCTCCGCGGGCTTCGCCGACCCCTCGCAGCACACCCCGGAGCAGGCGGCGGCCTTCGCCGGGCGGCTGAAGCTGATCGAGGAGCTGGAGCAGGCGGACGCCGTGCTGATCGGCGCCCCGATGTACAACTTCACGATCCCGTCCACCCTCAAGGCCTGGCTGGACCACGTGATCCTGGTCGGCCGCACCGGTGGCGAGGACCCGTCCGGCAAGGGCAAGCCGCTCACGATCGTGGCCAGCCGCGGCGGCTCGACGGCGCCGGGCACCCCGCGCGAGCGCTACGAGTACGTGCAGAACTACCTGCAGGCCGTCCTCGGCGACATGATGGGCTTCGAGGTGGACTTCATCGTCCCGGAGCTGACCCTCGCCGCGAGCACGCCCGCGATGGCCGACCTGGTCCCCGCGGCCGAGGCCTCCCGCGCCAAGGCCCTCGACGAGGCCGAGCAGAAGGCCACGCTCCTCGCCCAGCGCCTCGCCGCCTGATCATCTGACGACCACCCGACGCCACCCGACCGCGAACTGCCGCCGCCCCGCGGACCCTCGAAGGCCCCGGCCCCGTCCACCCCACGGGACCGGGGCCTTCGAGCTCCCGGCCCTTTCCCGCGGGTGCCCCGAGCCCGCCCCTGTGTGCTCCCTCACAGGCGCAACAGGCACGACAGGCGCGACAGACGTACAGCACACAGGCACAGCCAGGTGGCCGGACGCACAAAAAAGACCCCGCCCGGAGCCTTCGCTCCGACCGAGGTCATTTCTGACTTCGTGGACACCGCCGGTGTCACCAAGATGAGTGCGCGAGGGGGGAGTTGAACCCCCACGCCCTTTCGGGCACTGGAACCTGAATCCAGCGCGTCTGCCTATTCCGCCACCCGCGCATGGGTGTTGTCGCTGCTGCCTCTCACTGGCGGTGGGAGCGCCTTCCGACATGCAGAAGATTAGCACGGTGCCGAGGGTGGATTCACCTCCGTATCGCCGGGCGGCCGGGCCCCTCCCGGCCCGTACCGGGACGGTGAAGCGGCTCCTCGCGCCCCCTGCCACGGCACCGGCCGACCGCACCCGGCGACCGGCCCGCCCCGCGCCCGCCCCCTTTCCCCGGCGCCTCCCCGGCCCCCCGAACCGCCCCGCCGCGGGCAGCCGGAACCCGCCCGCCGCACCCTTCCGCTTTCTCTCCGCCACGCAACAACCTCGCACCAGTCGGGCCCGTACCCCCTGACTTGTCCCGGTCCTGTCCACAGGTGCGGGACACTGGCTTGCGGCCCGTTCTACGATCCGACCGAGGACGCCCGGGCGGCGAACACACGAGTACGGAACGGAAGCACGGCGGGGGACGGAAGAGGGACGCGCGGTGACGGGAGACGGGCGGTGCGGACGGTACCGGTGGTCCGGTTCCGGTCCGGGCGGCGGGAGGACGGATCGGCGGTCCCGGCCGTGGGCATGACCTGGTGGGGCACGAGCTGTGAGGGTCGACACTCCTCGCCGGGCGGTTCCGGGGGAACCGGGTGTTTTCCCGGTGCGTGGATACGATCGGTAAGCAGGATCAGTGCGCCGGGGAGGGTGGCGGTACCGGAAGCCGGGCAGGCGGCCCGGCAGCGGTACCGGCGGGCGGTACGCAAGGACGGCGGCACGCACGACGGGCGGGCCGGAGCAGGAAGACAGCAGAGCGCGTACGCAGGACGCGGCGAAGGAGGAGGTGCCCCGTGGGAGTCCTGAAGAAGTTCGAACAGCGCCTGGAGGGGCTGGTCAACGGCACCTTCGCCAAGGTGTTCAAGTCCGAGGTGCAGCCGGTGGAGATCGCCGGTGCGCTGCAGCGGGAGTGCGACAACAACGCGACGATCTGGAACCGCGACCGGACCGTCGTGCCCAATGACTTCATCGTCGAGCTGAGCGCGCCGGACTTCGAGCGCCTCAGCCCCTACGCGGGCCAGCTCGGGGACGAGCTGGCCGGCATGGTGCGCGACTACGCGAAGCAGCAGCGGTACACCTTCATGGGCCCGATCAAGGTGCACCTGGAGAAGGCCGAGGACCTGGACACCGGTCTGTACCGGGTGCGCAGCCGCACCCTGGCCTCCAGCACCTCCCAGGCGCCCGGCCCCGGCGGGCCAGGTCCGGGCGGCGCCCCCGCGCATCCGCCGCAGGGCCGCCCCGGCGGCGGATACGGATATCCGCAGGCCCCCGCCGGCGCCCCGCCGATGCCCTCGGCTCCGCCGCCCGGCCGTCCCGCATCCCCGCCCGGCGCCCCGGCGCGACCCGGTGCGGGGGGCCGCGGCCAGGCGACGCGCTGCTGGATCGAGATCAACGGCAACCGCCACCAGATCGCCCGCGCCACGCTCGTCCTCGGCCGCAGCACCGAGGCCGACGTGCGGATCGACGACCCCGGCGTCTCGCGCCGGCACTGCGAGATCCGGACCGGAACGCCCCCCACGATCCAGGATCTCGGTTCCACGAACGGCATCGTGGTGGACGGGCAGCACACCACCCGCGCTACGCTCCGCGACGGCTCCCGGATCGTCGTGGGGAGCACCACCATCATTTACCGGCAAGCCGAAGGGTGAAGCGGGGGCAATGTCAGAGCTGACCCTGACGGTCATGCGGCTGGGTTTCCTGGCCGTTCTGTGGCTGTTCGTGATCGTGGCCGTGCAGGTCATCCGCAGCGACCTGTTCGGTACGCGCGTCACCCAGCGCGGGGCCGCTCGGCGGGACGCCCGGCCGCAGCAGGCCGCGCGCCAGTCCGCCCCGCCGCCGCAGCAGCAGCGCCAGAGCGGCGGGGGGCGCCAGCGCCGCGGCGCCCCCACGAAGCTGGTGGTCTCCGAGGGCACCCTCACGGGCACCACGGTCGCCCTCCAGGGGCAGACGATCACCTTGGGCCGGGCCCATGATTCGACGATCGTGCTGGACGACGACTACGCGTCGAGCAGGCATGCCAGGATCTACCCGGACCGCGACGGCCAGTGGATCGTCGAGGACCTCGGTTCGACGAACGGCACCTATCTCGACCGGACCCGGCTCACTACCCCGACGCCGATTCCGCCGGGAGCGCCGATCCGTATCGGCAAGACCGTCATCGAGCTGCGGAAGTAGTACGCCAATGAACGAGCGGAGCGAGCGAAGGGGCGCGGGGCCGGCCGGAGATCGGCGGGGCCACGGCGTGCTTTCGACCGGAGGGTGGGCAGTGTGGCTCGAGGAGACCGGCTGCAGTCCGAGCCGACGGGCGAGGTGGGCATGAGCCTGTCACTGCGCTTCGCCGCCGGATCGCACAAGGGCATGATCCGCGAGGGCAACGAGGACTCGGGCTACGCCGGTCCCCGGCTGCTCGCCATCGCCGACGGCATGGGGGGCCAGGCCGCGGGCGAGGTGGCCTCCTCCGAGGTGATCTCGACGCTGGTCACCCTCGACGACGACGTACCGGGCTCGGACATCCTGACCTCGCTGGGGACCGCCGTGCAGCGGGCCAACGACCAGCTGCGGGTGATGGTCGAGGAGGACCCGCAGCTGGAGGGCATGGGCACCACGCTCACCGCGCTGCTGTGGACGGGCCGCCGGCTCGGCCTGGTGCACGTCGGCGACTCGCGGGCCTACCTGCTGCGCGACGGCGCCCTGACCCAGATCACGCAGGACCACACCTGGGTGCAGCGGCTCGTGGACGAGGGCCGCATCACCGAGGAGGAGGCCACCACCCATCCGCAGCGCTCGCTGCTGATGCGGGCGCTGGGCAGCGGCGACCACGTCGAGCCCGACCTCTCCATCCGCGAGGTGCGCGCCGGTGACCGCTACCTGATCTGCTCCGACGGACTCTCCGGCGTGGTCAGCCATCAGACGATGGAGGACACCCTCGCCAGCTACCAGGGCCCGCAGGAGACCGTGCAGGAGCTGATCCAGCTCGCGCTGCGCGGCGGCGGCCCCGACAACATCACCGTGATCGTCGCCGACGTCCTCGACATCGACAGCGGCGACACCCTCGCCGGGCAGCTCAGCGACACCCCCGTGGTGGTCGGCGCGGTCGCCGAGAACCAGCACCAGACCCACGACGACGGCGCCATGGAGACCCCCGCGGGCCGCGCCTCCGGCCTCGGCCGCACCCCCGAACCCCCGCCCGCCGGAGGCGAGTTCGGCCCGCCGGGCAGCGGCGGCGAGGGGGCGGCGGGGTACGCACCGGAGGGGGGCTTCGGCGCGTACGGGGACGGTGACCTCGACAAGAGCGGCGGCCGCCGCAGGTGGGTCAAGCCCACCCTCTACGGGGCGCTGGCCCTGGCGGTGATCGCGGGCGGCCTCTACGGGGGCTACCGCTGGACGCAGACCCAGTACTACGTCGGCTCCAACGACGGCCATGTCGCGCTGTACCGCGGTATCAGCCAGGACCTCGCCTGGGTGAACCTCTCGAAGGTGCAGAAGGACCACCCCGAGATCGAACTCAAGTACCTGCCGCCGTACCAGCAGCGGCAGGTCGAGGCGACGATCGTGGAGGACGGCATCGACCAGGCCAACGACAAGATCGACGAGCTGGCCCGGCAGGCCACCGCCTGCCGCAAGGAGGAGGAGCGCCGGGCGGCCGAGAAGGAACAGCCCCCCTCCGGTGACGAGGCCAACCCCTCGGGCCCGCCGAAATCGACGGACAAGGGCGGCAAGACCGAGGCCAAGCCCACCAAATCACCCACTCCCACACCGGGCCCCACTCTCTCCGAGGAAGAGAAGACCCTGGTCGGGCAGTGCGGCAAGAAGTGAGCAGCTGAGGGGCCCGGGCACACCATGAGCAGTTCCACCTCCACCACGAACACCGCGAACACCTCGACGATCGGATCCATCGGCACGCCGAGCCGCCGCAACACCGAGCTGGCGCTCCTTGTCTTCGCCGTCGTCATCCCGGTCTTCGCGTACGTCAATGTCGGCCTCGCCGTGAACGACGAGGTCCCCACCGGGATGATCGGCTACGGCCTCGGCCTCGGCGGTCTCGCGGGCGTCGCGCACCTGGTCGTGCGGAAGTTCGCCCCGTACGCCGATCCGCTGCTGCTGCCGCTGGCCACCCTGCTGAACGGCCTCGGTCTGGTCGCCATCTGGCGGCTCGACCAGTCGCCGCGGCTCCAGCAGCGCGCCGAGAACCTCTTCGGCGCCTTCTCGCCGGACGCGCCGAAGCAGCTGATGTACTCGGCGCTCGGCGTCGCCTTCTTCGCGGCGATCCTGGTGTTCCTCAAGGACCACCGCATCCTCCAGCGCTATACGTACATCTCGATGGTCGTGGCGCTGGTGCTGCTCGTGGCGCCGGTGTTCTTCCCCGCGGTCAACGGCGCGAAGATCTGGATCTCGATCGGCGCCTTCACCATCCAGCCCGGTGAGTTCGCGAAGATCATCATCGCGATCTTCTTCTCCGGTTACCTGATGGTGAAGAGAGACGCGCTGGCGCTGGCCAGCCGCCGGTTCATGGGCCTGTACCTGCCGCGCGGCCGCGACCTCGGCCCGATCATCACGGTGTGGGCGATGAGCCTGCTCATCCTGGTCTTCGAGACCGACCTCGGCACCTCGCTGCTGTTCTTCGGCATGTTCATCGTGGTGCTGTACGTCGCCACCGAGCGCACCAGCTGGATCGTCTTCGGTCTGCTGATGTCCGCCATCGGCGCGGTGGGCGTGGCCAGCTTCGAGCCGCATGTGCAGGAGCGCGTCGACGCCTGGCTCAACCCCTTCTCCGACCAGGTGATGCAGGGCAACAGCGAGCAGATGGCGCAGTCCTTGATGGCCTTCGGCTCCGGCGGCGTCCTCGGCACCGGCCTCGGCCAGGGCGACTCGGACCTGATCGGCTTCGCCGCCAACTCCGACTTCATCTTCGCCACCTTCGGCGAGGAGCTGGGGCTCGCCGGCGTGATGGCCATCCTGCTGCTGTACGCGTTGATCGTGGAGCGCGGCATCCGTACCGCCCTCGCCGCCCGCGACCCGTTCGGCAAACTGCTCGCCGTGGGGCTGTCCAGCGCCTTCGCCATCCAGGTCTTCGTCGTCGCGGGCGGCGTGATGGGCCTGATCCCGCTGAGCGGCATGACCATGCCCTTCGTCGCCTACGGCGGCTCCTCGGTGATCGCCAACTACGCCCTGATCGGCATCCTGATCCGGATCAGCGACACCGCCAGACGCCCGGCCCCCGCCCCCGCCCCGAACCCCGACGCCGAGATGACCCAGGTGGTGCGCCCGTGAACAAGCCCCTGCGCCGGATCGCGATCTTCTGCGGGCTGCTGGTTCTCGCGCTGCTCGCCCGCGACAACTGGATCCAGTACGTCGCCGCCGACGAGCTGCGCACCCATGAGAAGAACCGCCGCGTCGCCATCGAGCGGTACGCCTCGCCCCGCGGCAACATCATCGTGGACGGCAAGCCGATCACCGGGTCCACCAAGACCTCGGGCAGCGACTTCGCCTACAAGCGCACGTACAGCAACGGCCCGATGTGGGCCCCCGTCACCGGCTACGCCTCCCAGGCCTTCGGCGCCACCCAGCTGGAGAGCCTGGAGGACGGCATCCTCACCGGCAACGACGACCGCCTCTTCTTCCGCCGCACCCTGGACATGCTGACCGGCAAGAAGAAGGAGGGCGGCAACGTCGTCACCACCCTCAACGCGGACGCCCAGAAGGCGGCCTTCGAGGGACTCGGCGACAAGAAGGGCGCGGTGGCCGCGCTCGACCCGCGCACCGGCGCCATCCTCGCGCTGGCCTCCACGCCCTCCTACGACCCGGCCACCTTCGCGGGGAACTCCACGACCACGGACTCCAAGGCCTGGGAGAAGCTGCAGAAGAAGAAGAACCCGGACGAGCCGATGCTCAACCGGGCGCTGCGGCAGACCTACCCGCCCGGCTCCACCTTCAAGGTGGTGACCGCGGCGGCGGCCCTGGAGCACGGCCTGTACGAGAACCCGGACGAGAAGACCGAGTCGCCGCTGCCCTGGACCATGCCCGGCACCACCACCGAGCTGAAGAACGAGGGCACCATCCCCTGCGAGAACGCCACGCTGCGTGTCGCCCTGCGCTGGTCCTGCAACACCGTGTTCGGCAAGGTCGGTTCGGACCTCGGCAACGACAAGATGCTGGAGACGGCGGAGGAGTTCGGCTTCAACAAGGAGCAGTTCACGCCGGTGCGCACCAACGCCTCCAACTTCTCCGACGACATGAACAAGTCGCAGACCGCGCTCTCCTCCATCGGCCAGTTCAACACCGCGGCGACCCCGCTGCAGATGGCGATGGTCGCCTCGGCGGTCGCCAACGACGGCACGCTGATGGAGCCGTACATGATCAGCCAGCTCCAGGCGCCCAACCTCGACGTGGTCGAGAAGACCTCGCCGAAGAAGATGAGCGAGCCGCTCTCCGAGGAGAACGCGCAGAAGCTCCAGGACATGATGGAGACCGTCGTCGACAAGGGCACCGGCCAGAACGCCAAGATCGACGGCGTCACGGTCGGCGGCAAGACGGGTACCGCGCAGCACGGCGTCGCCAACAGCAAGAACCCGTACGCGTGGTTCATCTCCTACGCGAAGACCGACTCGGGCTCCCCGGTGGCGGTGGCCGTGGTGGTGGAGGACTCCGACGCCAGCCGCGACGACATCTCCGGTGGCGGCCTCGCCGCCCCCATCGCCCGGGACGTGATGAAGGCGGTCGTCGACAGCAAGCAGTGACCCCGGTCACGACGCCTTCACACCGGTGTCCCGAGGGGGTACCGGTCCGGTATCGGGTCACGGTGACGGGTCGGGCCGGGCAGCACAGGCCGGGTACGGTATGCCCGGGCAGCACACCGCCGGGCCGCGCAGAGCGTGCGGCCGGGAACGACGGAGAGGGCTGGATTAGCTATGGAAGAGCCGCGTCGCCTCGGCGGCCGGTACGAGCTGGGCCAGGTGCTCGGCCGTGGTGGCATGGCCGAGGTCCACCTCGCCCACGACACCCGGCTCGGCCGCACCGTGGCGGTGAAGACGCTGCGCGCGGACCTCGCCCGCGACCCGTCGTTCCAGGCCCGCTTCCGCCGGGAGGCCCAGTCGGCCGCCTCGCTCAACCACCCCGCGATCGTGGCGGTCTACGACACGGGCGAGGACTACATCGACCAGGTCTCCATCCCGTACATCGTGATGGAGTACGTGGACGGCTCGACGCTGCGTGAGCTTCTTCACTCCGGCCGCAAGCTGCTGCCCGAGCGCGCCATGGAGATGACCGTCGGGATCCTCCAGGCCCTGGAGTACTCGCACCGCGCCGGCATCGTCCACCGCGACATCAAGCCCGCCAACGTCATGCTGACCCGCACCGGCCAGGTCAAGGTCATGGACTTCGGCATCGCCCGCGCCATGGGCGACTCCGGGATGACGATGACGCAGACCGCGGCCGTGATCGGCACCGCCCAGTACCTCTCCCCGGAGCAGGCCAAGGGCGAGACCGTGGACGCGCGCAGCGACCTCTACTCCACCGGCTGCCTGCTCTACGAACTGCTGACCGTGCGCCCGCCCTTCGTCGGGGACTCCCCGGTGGCGGTCGCCTACCAGCACGTACGCGAAGAGGCGCAGCCGCCGAGTGTCTACGACCCCGAGATCACGCCCGAGATGGACGCCATCGTCCTGAAGGCCCTGGTCAAGGACCCCGACTACCGCTACCAGTCCGCCGACGAGATGCGCGCCGACATCGAGGCCTGCCTCGACGGCCAGCCCGTCGCGGCCACCGCGGGCCTCGGCTCCGTCGGCTACGGCGGCCACCCCGACGACCAGCAGACGGCGATGCTGCGCCCGCAGAACGGCGGCCAGCAGACCTCGATGCTGCCCCCGGTCAACCCGGACGAAAGCGGCTACGGCTACGACGACCGCGTCGACCGGCGCCGCCAGAAGAAGAACAACACCTCCACCATCCTGCTCGTCGTGGCCGGTGTGCTGGTGCTGGTCGGCGCGATCCTCATCGGCAAGTGGGTCTTCAGCGACAACAACAGCGCCGACGACCCGGTGTACACGCCCGCCCTGGTGGGGGAGACCTACCAGGACGCCGAGGGGATGGCGGACAACATCGGGCTCAAGCTCGACGTCACCCGCAAGCCCTGCGACAACCAGCCCAAGAACCGGGTCTGCGAGCAGAGCCCGGGACCCAAGGCCAAGGTCAACAAGGGCGACACCATCGCGGTCACGGTCTCCACCGGCGCACCCAAGGTGGCGGTGCCGAACGTCATCAACCAGGACGTCGACGAGGCCACCGAGAAGCTCGAGGGCGACAAGTACCAGTTCGAGGTCAAGACGAAGTACCAGGAGTCGCCCGAGGATCCCGGCAGGGTCCTCGACCAGGACCCCTCCTCCGGCTCCGAGGTCCAGAAGGGCAGCAAGATCACCCTGACCGTGGCCAAGGAGAAGAAGCAGTCCACGGTCCCCGATGTCACCGGCAAGACCTGTGACGAGGCCAAGGCCCAGCTGAAGGACAACGACCTGGTCGGCGAGTGCACCGAGGTCGAGAACGCCGAGGCGGAGGCCGGCAAGGTCTTCAGCCAGAGCCTCGCGGCGAACAGCCAGGCCGACCCGGGCTCCAAGGTCAACCTCCAGGTGGCCAAGGCCCCCGAGCAGATCACGGTGCCCGGCGACCTCACCGGCAAGAAGCTGAAGGACGTCCAGGCCCAGCTCACCGGGCTCGGCCTGGTCCCGGAGGTCAACCCCGGCTCCCCCAACGAACCGAACGCCACCGTCATCGGCACCCAGCCCGGCGGCGGCACCCAGGTCAAGAAGGGCGACAAGGTCACGCTGATCACCATCGGCGGCGGTGGCCCGGGCGGCGACCAGGGCGGCGGCGACAACGGCGGAGTCGTCTTCGGCGGCGCCGACGGATTCCCCGGCCGCCGCGACTAGGGCCCCGCGGGGCCTGAGCCCCGGCCCCTGACGCACGGCCCGCCCGTACGGCAGGCAGAACGGCGAAGTCCCCGGCACCACCCGCGAGGTGGAGCCGGGGACTTCGTCGTGGAGGGGCACTTCGGCGTGGAGCGGGACTTCGGCGAGGAGGGGACTTCGACGCACCACGCTCCGCGAGCGGGCGAGCAGGTGGGCGGGGGGCAAGCGGCGGAGCGCCTGCCTCAGCGGATCTCCTTCGGGGGCGTGCGCTCCGCGTCGACCTTCTCGGTGCGGACCAGTTCGCCCCAGACCACATAGCGGTACCGGGAGGTGAAGACCGGGGTGCAGGTGGTCAGGGTGAGGTAGCGGCCGGGCTTCTCGCGGCCGGAGTCGCCGGGGATCGCGTTCAGGACGCCGACGTTGTACTTCGAGGTCTCGGGGAGCGTCGCGTAGACCTTGTAGACGTACCAGACGTCCTTGGTCTCGAAGACGATCGGATCGCCCTTCTTGATCTTGTCGATGCGGTGGAACCTGGCGCCGTGGCCGTCGCGGTGGGCGGCGAGCGAGAAGTTGCCCTTCTCGTCCTTCGGCAGCGCGGACTTGACGGGCTGGGTGTAGTACCCGGCGACGCCGTCGTTGAGGACCTTCGCGGAGGTGCCCTTCTTGACGAGCACCTCGTCCTTGCTCATCGCCGGTACGTGCAGGAAGCCGAGGCCGCCCTCGGTGTCCAGTCCGCCGGGGCCCTGATCCTTGCCGTCCCCGTGCGCCCAGTTGTCGCGGACCCGCTCGCTCTGCCGGTCGGACTCGCGGTCGGCGATGACATTCGTCCACCACAGCGAGTAGACGACGAAGAGGCCGAGCACCAGGCCCGCGGTGATGAGGAGTTCGCCGAAGACGCCGACCGCGGTGGCGATCCGTCCCGGCGCACGCCGCCGCCGCACGGGCGCGGGCGCCGGTTCCGCCGCCGCGTCCTCCTCCCCCGCGGGCTGATCCCCCACGGGCCGCTCCGCCGCGGGCGGTTCGGCCGCGGACCGCTCCTGCGAGGGCTCCTCTGCCGCGGGCCGCTCCGCCGCGGGCTGCTCCTCCCGGTCGCCGTCCGCGTCGCTGCCTGCTGTCACTGCCCCTGCCCGTCCGTCTCAGGTACTCGCCCGACCGCTCGTCCCGCGCACCGCTCAACCGCGCCCGCCCGGCGGGCTGTTGCGCGCACCCGGCCCGGGTCCCTCAGCCGAGGAGCGCGTCCGGCTTGCCCTTGCCGCGCGGCCGCTCCTCGACCATCTTGCCCCAGACGATCATTCGATACGTACTGGTGAATTCCGGAGTGCACGTCGTCAGTGTGAGGTACCGGCCCGGCTTGGTGAAACCCGAACCATTCGGGACGGGTGCGATCACCGAGGTGTTGCCGGGCGGCGTCTGCGGCAGGATGTTCGCCATCTTGTAGACGTAGTACGTGTGCTGGGTCTCCACGACGATCGGGTCGCCGGGCTTGAGGCGGTTGATGTAGCGGAACGGTTCGCCATGGGTGTTGCGGTGCCCGGCGACCGCGAAGTTGCCCGTCTTGTCCTCCGGCATCGCCGTCTTGACGGTGCCCTCGCCGCCGTAGTGCCCGACCATGCCCCGGTCGAGGACCTTGTGCTTGCTGATGCCCTCGGCGATCGGCACCACCACGTCCAGCTTCGGGATGTGCATGATGGCGAAGCCCTGCCCCGGCTCGAAGACGCCGGGCTGGCGCTTGCCCTTGGCCCAGTCCTCCTCCAGGCTGTTGCGGGCGCCGTCGGCCTGCTGATGCGCCCGGACGTTGGTCCACCACAGCTGGTACGTCACGAAGAGCAGCAGGACCACGCCGAGGGTGATGAAGAACTCGCCGACCGCCCGGCTCGCGATGACCCCCGCGCTGGGCTTGCGCGCTCGGGCGGCCCGCCGCGCCTCCACCCGGCTCAGCGGGGCCGCCGCGGCCTCCTCCCCGTCGCCGGACGCCCCGGACGCCTCGGCCCCCGCCGTGCCCGTGCCCGAACTGCCGCCGCGGCCCTGCCGCTTGGCCGCCTTGCGCCGGGCCGCCCGCCCGCCCGTCGCCTCCGGGGCCGCCGCGGCGCTCCCGGCCTCCCGCGCCGTACGCAGCGCCACGGTCTCGTCGCCGAGGGGCCGCGCCCGCCCGGACTCCTCCGGCGGCGGCACCCGCAGCCCCACCGTCTCGTCGTCGCGGCGGGGCGGCGCGGCCTGCCGGGCGTCACGAGCGGGCGTCCGCCCCGCGGCGGGAGGCGGCATCTGCCGCGCGTCACGAGCCGGTGCCCGCCCCGCGGAGGCGGCAGGCGCCTGCCCCGCGGAGGGCGGCGTCCGCCGAGCGGAGGGCGGCGGCATCTGCCGCGCCGGGGACGGCGGCGTCGGCCCGGCAGGGGGCGAAGGCTGCGGCACCGCGCGCTGCGGCGCTCTGCGGCGGCCTGTGGGGCGTTCCCGCTCCGCGGCGGGCCGCCGGGGCGTCTGGCCGGTTTCCGGCGGCTGAGGCGGCTTCCTGCGCCTGCCCCGGCCCGCCTGGGCCTCGGGCGCGGGCGGGCCCGGCTGCTCCCCGGGCCCCGGCGTGCGGAACCACGGCGAGGGGTGGCGGGCGGGGAGGGGGTCGTTCAGCGGGTCGTCGAGCTGTTCGACGGCGGCCTCGAAGGCGCCGGTGTCCGCCAAGGAGCCTTCCCAGGCGGCCCGTTCGCCCGGCGGGGCGCCGCTCCCGGAGCCCTCCCGGTCGCGCTCGGGGACCGGCTCGGTCACGCCGAGGCCCTGCCCACGATCGGGGCCAGGCCCACGGAACGCCCCACGGCGCCCTCGTCGCCGCACTCGGCCAGCCAGTTGGCCAGCATCCGGTGGCCGTGCTCGGTGAGCACCGACTCGGGGTGGAACTGCACGCCCTCCACGGCGTGTTCGCGGTGCCGCAGCCCCATGATGATGCCGTCCTCGGTCCGCGCGGTGACCTCCAGCTCGGCGGGTACGGTCCGCGGCTCGGCCGCCAGCGAGTGGTAGCGGGTCGCGGTGAAGGGCGTGGGCAGCCCCGCGAAGACGCCGCGCCCCTCGTGCCGTACGAGGGAGGTCTTGCCGTGCAGGAGCTCCGGCGCCCGGTCGACGACGCCGCCGTAGGCGACCGCCATCGACTGCATGCCCAGGCAGACGCCGAAGACGGGCACCCGGGTGGCGGCGCAGTGCCGGACCATCTCGACGCAGACGCCCGCCTCTTCGGGGGTGCCGGGGCCCGGCGAGAGCAGCACGCCGTCGAAGCCGTCCTGGGCGTGCCCGGTGGACACCTCGTCGTTGCGCACCACTTCGCATGTGGCGCCCAGCTGGTACAGGTACTGCACGAGGTTGAAGACGAAGCTGTCGTAGTTGTCGACGACGAGGATGCGGGCCGGCCGTCCGGACCCCGGGGCGATGTCGTTCATGACCGCATTCTCCGTCGTGGCCTCCCCGGCGCGGGCCACCGCCGCGGCGCCGCTCACCGGCCCGCCCTTCCCTCGTCGACCGTGACGTCGTTGAAGGGGAGCAGCGGCTCCGCCCACGGGAAGATGTACTGGAACAGCAGGAAGACGACGAGGAGCACCAGGAGCAGCGAGAGGAGTGCCCTCACCCACACGTTGCCCGGCAGATGCCGCCAGATCCAGCCGTACATGCCGTCCCACTCGTCCCGTCCGCGCCGTCGCCGCGCGCCGCCGTCCGTTCTGCCGCGGCTTTCGCGTACTTCCCCCGCGTCCGCCGCGTTCCTGGTGTGCCGCATCAAGACTAAGCGGACCCGGCGGGGGCTCGGGGCCGCCTGGACAAAGCCTCACCCCATGTGCCTCGTCACACCCCGCCGGGTACGAAGGCCCGCTCGGGGGGCGCACAGACGTGCTCCCGGTCCGTGCGGGCGCGCTCAGTCGACGGGCTCGGCCTGGTGCAGGTCGACGGTGCCGGAGTAGCCGGGCAGCGTCCGGGTGCCGTCGTCGTGGACGTCCCAGCCGAGTCCGTAGGCGTTGACGTACAGCATGTAGTTCTGGATCTGCGGGGAGTCGGAGAGCGCCTTCTTGAGCTTCTGCGGTGCGCCTACGGCGGTCACCTTGTACGGGGGCGAGTAGACGCGGCCCTGGAGGATCAGGGTGTTGCCCACGCAGCGGACGGCGCTGGTGGAGATCAGGCGCTGGTCCATGACCTTGATGCCGCGGGCGCCGCCCCGCCACAGGGCGTTCACCACGGCCTGCAGGTCCTGCTGGTGGATGACGAGGTCGTTGGGCTGCGGCTCGGGGTAGCCGGGCAGCTTGGCGGTGGCGTCCGGCGGGGCGTCGTCGAGGGTGACCGTGAGGGCCTCGCCGCGCAGCTTGCGGGTGCCGGCGGCCGATTCCAGGGCGGCGAGCTTCTTCTCCTCGGCCTCGGTGCTGCCGTTGTCCCGCTCGGCGAGCGAGTCGACGTCGCCGCGCAGGCCCGCGTTGGACTCCTCCAGCTGGCCGTTCTTGCGGCTGCGCTCCTGGATCAGGTCGGACAGCTTCAGGAGCGAGGCGTCGGTACGGATGTTGGTGCCCTTGGCCGTGTTGAAGCTGGTGAAGAAGAGCAGCCCGGCGAGGGCGAAGACGGCGGCCGTCAGCAGGCGCACCGGGTGCCCGCGCAGCCGTCCGCGGCCGTGCGGCGCCCGCGCTTCGCGGCTCTTGTCGTCGTTGTTCCCGTTCCCGCCCTCGGGAGGGCTGGTGCCGGGGCCGGTGGAGTCGGCAGAATGGCTCAACGGACCCTTACTCCTAACGGCGCCGGGGAAGCACTACGCTAACGGACGCTCGGGGGAGCACTCAGTGTCCCCTCAGTGTCCGCTTGTACGCTGCCTCTTCAGCCCAGTCCACAGTCCCGTGCGCGGGCAGGCAGCGCATCGACAGGAGAGACCCTCGTGCCGAAGTCACGTATTCGCAAGAAGGACGATTACACGCCGCCGCCGGCGAAGCAGGCGACGAACATCAAGCTGACCAGCCGCAGCTGGGTGGCACCGGTGATGCTCGCCCTCTTCCTGATCGGCCTCGCCTGGATCGTCGTCTTCTACGTGACCGACGGCAAACTGCCGATCGAGTCGATCGACAACTTCAACATCGTCGTCGGTTTCGCCTTCATCGCCGCCGGATTCGGTGTCTCCACGCAGTGGAAGTAGCGTTTCCGCGGTTCTTCAGTACCAGCAGCACCAGTGCCCCGCGGCCGGTCGGCCGCCTCGCCTGAGTTCCTGAGCCTTCCCGGCTCCGGTGACTCCGGAGAGGCGGCCGTGCTCTCCGGCCGCGGGGTTCGCTGTGTGCGCCCTCGGACCACCGGTACCACCAGGACCACCGGTGAGTTATCCACAGGGCTGTCCACATGGGGAAAAGATCTGAAGATCTGTGGATAACCTCTGCGCGGTTGACGCCGGTGTGACTGCCGTACCGGTATCCGGATACCTGTTCCCCCCTTGCCCCTCCTGGGAAAACCCAGGTCAGCGAGGCAGACCCGCGACCTTCCGCACCCCCTGCGCAAGACCGGGCACACGCTGTGGACAACTTGCGAAGACTCGGGCGAAGCTGTGTTTCGAACACCTGTTTTATTCACAGCCCGGAGGGCCCACCGGACCCGTTCCGGAGGCGGTGGCGCAGGTCAGAGAAGCACGGCGGTACGCACCAGAACGGTGGCGACCACCACCGCGAGCAGGAGCGCACTGGAGCCCCACTGCACCAGCGAGCGCCGCTCGGCCGGGGCGTGCACCATCGCGTACGCCAGGGCGGCACCGGCGACCAGACCGCCGATATGCGCCTGCCAGGCGATGTTCGACATGGTGAAGGTGAAGACCAGGTTGAGGCCGAGCAGCAGGATCACCGGGCGCATGTCGTAGCGCAGCCGCCGCATCAGCACCGCGGTGGCCCCGAGCAGCCCGAAGACCGCGCCGGAGGCCCCGTACGAGACGTCCTGCGGGGCGACCAGGACATAGGTGAGCGCGCTGCCCGCGAGGCCCGAGAGCAGATAGAGCGCGAGATAGCGGGCCCGGCCGAGCGCCGCCTCCAGCGGGGCGCCGAGCCACCACAGGCCCAGCAGGTTGAAGGCGAGGTGCCAGGGCTGCTCGTGTACGAACATCGAGGTCAGCAGGCGGTACCACTCGCCGGAGGCCACCCCCTCGGAGGGCGCGTACCCGCCGGAGGGGAAGTACTGGGGCGGAGGCCAGCCGCCGAGCAGCGCGGTGTGGGCAAGGACGGTGTCGCCCACGTGCACGGCGACGAACATGAAGAGGTTGAGCGCGAGCAGGATCTTGGTCACCAGCCGGGGGTCGGCGGCGACGGAGCCGCCCGCCAGGGTGCGCGGCCGGGCCGCGCTCGCCCCGGGGCCGGTGTTCGCGGCCCGCACGCAGTCCGGGCACTGGAATCCGACGGAGGCACTGACCATGCACTCCGGGCAGATGGGCCGGTCGCAGCGCACACAGCGCACGCCGGTCTCCCGGTCGGGGTGGCGGTAGCAGCCGGGCAGCTCGCCCTGCGCCTGCCTCCCGCCTGACGGCTGGTCCATGGCGTGCCTCGATCCCGTACGACTGCCCGCGGCGGCCGCCCGCAGACGGCACCGCCCCGCCCTTCCTGACGGATGGGCGGGGCACAAGGTTCCCGGCCGCGGCGGCACGGCGGGTCTCGACCCTCGGCGAGTCCTGATACTCGGCGGGTCCCGATCCTCTGCCGGCCCGGAGACCCATGGGCTCCGGAGACTCGGCCGGCCCGGAGACTCAGCCCGATCCGGGGACTCAGCCGATCCGGAGACTCAGCGGGTCTCGATGACGACCGACTCGATGACCACGTCGCTCACCGGGCGGTCGGTGCGCGGGTTGGTCTTGGTGCCCGCGATGGCGTCCACGACCTTCTTGCCGCCCTCGTCGACGACCTCGCCGAAGATGGTGTGCTTGCGGGTCAGCCAGGCGGTCGGCGACACGGTGATGAAGAACTGCGAGCCGTTGGTGCCCGGGCCGGCGTTGGCCATCGCGAGCAGGTACGGGCGGTCGAAGGAGAGCTCCGGGTGGAACTCGTCCTCGAACTCGTAGCCCGGACCGCCGGTGCCGTTGCCCAGGGGGTCACCGCCCTGGATCATGAAGCCGCTGATCACGCGGTGGAAGACGGTGCCGTCGTAGAGCTTGGCGGTGGTCTTCGCACCGGTCTCCGGGTTGGTCCACTCCCGCTCGCCCTGGGCGAGTTCGACGAAGTTCTTGACCGTCTTGGGCGCGTGGTTCGGCAGCAGCCGCACCTCGATGTCGCCGTGGTTGGTCTTCAGGGTGGCGTACAGCTGCTCGGCCACGATCTGCCTTCCGTTGTCC
Organism: Streptomyces sp. SCSIO ZS0520; assembly: GCF_025643355.1. NCBI lineage: Bacteria > Bacillati > Actinomycetota > Actinomycetes > Kitasatosporales > Streptomycetaceae > Streptomyces > Streptomyces sp. SCSIO ZS0520. The sequence continues at coordinate 4,044,775 of NZ_CP092644.1, forward strand.
TCTGTGACTCCCCGATCCTCGCACGGACCGGTCCGCACCATACCCGGCCACCGCCCCGTACCCGCCGATCCGGCGTCCTCACCGGGAAAACCCCCGGCTGCCGGGCGCCAAGGAGGCGCTCCGCGGCCCGATCCGTGGCATCGTCGGACCCAGACCGATCCAGAACTTTTGCACCGGATTGATCGTCTCTCGCCCCACTCTGCACCTGTGACCCGGATGCCTGCTTTCGCAAGCCGCCGCGGCACCGGACAGGCATGATCCTCATGGGGGTGGAAAGGCGAAACGGTATGCCACCGAGAAGGAGGTTCTCGTGAACCGCATGGACAGCGTGCGCGCCGCTACCGGCTCTGCGAAGGACAGCGTTCTGCACGCTGCGGAAGTGGTGGCGCCCTACGCCGACACGGCCAAGGACCGGGCAGCCCTGTACGCCCAGGAAGCGCGCGTACGGCTCGCCCCCCGGGTGTCCCTCGCTGCGGACCAGGCCCGTGTGCAGTACGGCGCTCATGTCGCCCCACGACTGGAGGCAGCCCTGCAGCATGTGCCGCCGAAGGTCGACCAGGCCGCCCAGGAAGCGGCGCACCGCACCCGCAAGGCGGCCCAGCAGGCGGCGGAGTACTCCCGTCCCCGTATCGAGCAGGCGGTGGCCGCCACCCAGCCCGTACGCGAGGAGGCATCGGCCCGCAGTGCGGCCGCCGTCGCCGCGCTGCGCGGACAGGTCTCGGCCAAGGAGATCGACAAGCTCGTCCGCAGGAAGCAGCGCCGCGGCCGGGCGGGCAGCGCCCTCAAGGGCGTCGCGCTCCTGGGTCTGGTCGCGGGCGGCGCCTTCGCCGTCTGGAAGTGGTGGGACAAGCAGGCCAACCCGGACTGGCTGGTCGAGCCCCCCGCGGCCACCGAGGTGCGGGACCCCTCCGCGCCGATCACCGCGGTCGACGGCAGCCCGGCAGCCGGGCTCGACCCGGAGGTCCAGGCGAAGCAGGACGAAGCGGACGGAAGCGGCTCCTCCTCGCGCGGTAAGCCGAAGGAGAGCTGAACCTCCCTTCACAGAGGACTCGTTGGGCGGGAGGCAGTGACGGCCTCCCGCCCAACGATGTTTCACGTGGAACATGGCGCGGAGCGCCTCGCACCCGGGATCCCCCACCCCTCCCGCACCGGCAGCGAGCCGCAGAGAGCGTTTGCTTACCCGCCTTACTCTGTGTGCCCTCTTGAATACCGGACAGCCGGACTGTTGACAGGGGGAGGCCGGCGGGAAGCCGCGCGGCCCCCTCGGGCAGGGCCCCGGCCCGTACATGCGCAGAGGCCGCCTGACCTGTGGAAAACGGTCAGGCGGCCTCTGAGGATGTGGAGCCTAGGGGAGTCGAACCCCTGACATCTGCCATGCAAAGACAGCGCTCTACCAACTGAGCTAAGGCCCCTCGCCATGGTGCCGAGCCCGCGGAAACGCGCCTGTGCCGTGCACCGGGACCAGAGTAGCGGGTCATCCCCCGGATCTCACAAAAGGATTGGGGTCCCCGTGCGCGACCACGCTCCGTAAGATGCCCCACGGGGTTCACTTCAGCGAACCGCGGTACTTGGGGAAGCGATGGGGAGACGCAATGGATGCCGCACAACAGGAAGCCACCGCAAGAGCTCGTGAGCTTCAGCGGAACTGGTACGGAGAGCCGCTGGGGACGCTCTTCCGCAAGCTGATAGACGACCTGGGACTCAACCAGGCGCGGCTGGCCGGGGTCCTCGGCCTCTCGGCGCCGATGCTGTCCCAGTTGATGAGCGGCCAGCGGGCCAAGATCGGCAATCCGGCGGTGGTGCAGCGGGTGCAGCTGCTGCAGTCGCTGGCCGGACAGGTCGCCGACGGCAGCGTGAGCGCGGCCGAGGCCACCGAGCGGATGGACGAGATAAAGAAGTCCCAGGGCGGCTCGGTGCTGAGCAACGCGGCGCAGAACACGTCCAGTTCGGGAGCGCCGACCGTCAAACGCGTGGTGCGCGAGATCCAGTCACTGCTGCGCTCGGTCGCCGCGGCCGGTGACATCATCGATGCGGCGGACTCCCTCGCCCTGGCCCACCCCGAACTGGCAGAGTTCCTGCGGGTGTACGGCGCCGGGCGGACCGCCGACGCGGTGACCCACTACCAGGCACACCAGAGCTGACCCCGGGCACCGGCTCGCCCGGGCACACCGAAGGGGAGCGCACCAGGCCATGGGTGAGGTGTTCGCCGGCCGGTACGAACTGGCCGACCCGATCGGGCGCGGGGGAGTCGGTGCGGTGTGGCGCGCCTGGGACCACCGGCGGCGCCGGTATGTCGCCGCCAAGGTGCTCCAGCAGAGCGATGCCCACACCCTGCTGCGCTTCGTACGGGAGCAGGCGCTGCGGATCGACCATCCGCATGTGCTCGCGCCCGCCAGCTGGGCCGCCGACGACGACAAGGTCCTGTTCACCATGGACCTCGTCGGCGGCGGCTCGCTCGCGCATCTGATCGGGGACTACGGCCCGCTGCCGCCGCGTTTCGTGTGCACCCTGCTCGACCAGCTGCTCGCCGGCCTGGCCGCGGTGCACGCGGAAGGCGTGGTGCACCGCGACATCAAGCCCGCCAACGTCCTTCTGGAGGCGACCGGTTCGGGCCGCCCGCACCTGCGCCTGTCCGACTTCGGCATCGCGATGCGCAAGGGCGAGCCCCGCCTGACCGAGACGGACTACGTGGTCGGCACCCCCGGCTACTTCGCGCCCGAGCAGATGCTCGGCTCCGAACCGGACTTCCCCGCCGACCTGTTCGCGGTCGGCCTGGTCGCGCTCTACCTCCTGGAGGGCGCCAAGCCGGACGCCAGGGCGCTGATCGAATACTTCGCCGAGCACGGCACCCCCCGCGCGCCCAAGGGCATCCCCGAACCGCTCTGGCAGGTCGCGGCCACCCTGCTCCAGCCCGATCCCGAGGCCCGCTTCCGCACCGCGACCGGCGCCCGCAAGGCACTCGCCGCGGCCGCCGAGCTGCTGCCCGAACCCTCCCTCGACGAGGACGAGTTGGTGGAGGTCTTCGACCAACTCGGCCCGCTGCCCGAAGGCTTCGGCCCCGAGGGCCCGCTCCGCGGCCGCCCCCGGCACCCCCGCCCCCCGGCTCCGCCCGCCCCGCCCCTGACACCCCCCGCGACCCCGCCGTCCGTCCCACCACGGCCACCCGCGACGCCACCGGCGACGCCCCCACCCGCGACTCCGCCGCTCGCCGCGGGCTCGCCGACTCCGCCGTCCGCCGCGGCCCCGCCCTCCGCCACGACTCCACCGGCCGCCGCGGCGTCCTCGCCGTCCCTCTCGGACACGGGCAGCTTCCACCTGGCCCCGCCGCCGCCCGCCGGGGCGCCCCGGGACATGGTGCCGAGCCCGCCCCCGCATCCTCCGACCGCCCCGCCCGAACCCCCCACCGGCTACCGGCCGTACGCGGACCCGGCCCCGCTTCCTCCCCCTCCGCCTCACCCGGACCCGACCCCGGCGCCCGCTTCTCCCCTCTACGGGAACCAGAACTACGGGGACCAGACGCCGTCCACCGCGCAGCCCTCGTACGCGTACCCCCCGACCAGCCGGTACACCGCCCAGCACACCGTGCACGGTGCCGCCGCCTCGCCGACGCAGACCGCGGCCCGGCCCACCGCTCCCTCGCGCCGCAAGCGGAAGCCGGGACCCCCGGTGAAGGCCGTCGTCCTCCTCCTCGGCGCCGCGACCCTGAGCTTCGCGGTGGGAACCTGGGGCCTGCTGCAACTCTTCTGAGCGGTTCCGAGCCGCGCCGCCGGACCCGGACATGCCGATGGGCGGCTCCGCAGGGTGCGGTCCGCTTCAGGGGGTCTCGTGGGGGTGGGCACGGGGGCACGGGGCACGAGAGCTCGTGAACCCGTGGGTGGCGAGGAGGGATGGCTGCCGGGTCGCGCGGGTCTGAGGGCGCGGTTCTCCCGGTCCGGGGATGCGGGTATGCGCGTATGCGGGTGACGGTGTCGCTTGAGCTGGCCTGGTCAGGTCAACTGGCGTGGGCTGTCAGGTCGGTGGCAGCAAGGCGGCGGCAACTGCCGCTGTAGATCCGCCTGTTCGCCGGGTGGGTCGACTGTCCGCGTGAATCGGTCGTCCTCGCGGACCGGTTGTCCGCGCAGATCGGTTGTCCTCTGTTGTCCTCACAGGTCGCCTTGCAGGTCGGCTACCCGCGTGGGTCGGTCCTGCCCGTACAGGTCGGTCTCTGTCCGTATCCGTAAGGGACTCGGATCCGTCCGACCGTGGCTGAGTGCGGTGGCTGAGTGCGGTGGCTGGGTGTGGTGGCTGGGCAGGATGGGGGCCGTCTGTACGTCCTGTTCTCGCGGCGCCCTGGCGGCTGCTGGGAATTCCTCGGGGCCTGGATGGCTCTCAGGAGTTCCGTGCCCGATCCTCCGTGCCCGTGCATCTCGCGTACGTACGGGACGGACGTACGCGCCGGGCTTCCTGCTGTGGCTTCCGGGGTGCGGAGTCGGCCTTCCGAGACGTCTTCCCGACTCCGGTGTCTCGGAATGTCTACGGCGCTGATCCTCATCCGGTCCTGCTCGCTCGGGGGACCCGGCCTCGACCTGCCCTGCTGGCGTGCTGCCCTGCTGGCGTGCTGCCCTGCTGGCGTGCTGCCGCCGACTCTGCGACGGCGTCCGGCAGTTGGTCCAGGCGCCGGTTGCTGCCCGATTCCTGTGCTGGCTCTGCGGCGAGCGGAAAACGGCGCGTTCAGGACAGGATCTGGCCGGAGGGACCGGCGAGGAGTGCGGCCGTGGAGTCCTCGTAGACGTTGGGGCGCGTCTGGTGGACGATCGTCGGCGAGAGGGAGCCCGAGACGCTGCCGGTGCTGCCGGAGGGGCGGGCTTCGCCGGTGCCCTGGCGCTGCGAGGGGAACGCGGGCTCGGGTGCGGCTTCCTCGGCGGACTCGGGGGCGGGCTCCGCGGCGGCCTCGGGAGCGGGTGCCTCGGCGGTGTCCGGAGCGGGGCCCTCGGCGTCCTCCATGGCGGGCGCTTCCTCACCCATGACCGGGGCTTCCCCGCCCTGCGGCGCGGGGGCTTCCTCGTTCTGCTGCGCGGATGCTTCCTCGTTCTGCGGGGCGGGCGCCTCGTCGTACTGCGGCGCGGATGCCTCGTCGCGCTCCGGGGCCGGTGCCTCGTCGTTCTCCACGGTGGGTGCCGACTCGCTCTGCGGTGCGGGGGCCGACTCGGTCTCCGGGGCCGGTGCCGATTCGCCCTGCGGGGCGGGCGCTTCCGGGTCGCCGAAGCTGAAGTCGGGGGTTTCGAGGGCGAAGGCCGAGCCGTCCTGGAGCGGGGTCCGCTCGCCGGTGCTGGTGGGGGCCTCTGCCGTGTTCAGCGGTGGCCGGCCGTCCTCGGCGGGCACTGCCTGTTCGTGCTGGGGTGCGTGCCGGTCGGCGGTGCTGCCCATCCGGCGGCAGCTCGGCGAGGAGCCGTGCGCCTCGGCCGCGATGCGCTGCTTCATCGTCGGCGGCAGCGACCTGATGTCCTTGGCGACGAAGTGCGCGGGCGTCACGTCCATGACGTCCAGCGCGGTCTCCAGGTCGTTGCAGTGCTCCTTGGTCTTCTGCGCCGGGACGGCGGCGCTGGCCGTGCTGGAGAATCCGAGTGCGGCGAAGACGGTGAAGACCGCGGCGATGAGCGCGGCCCACAGCTTCATGACCTTGGTGGCGGCCATGGCTCCTCACTTTCAGGTTGGGCGATTTGCGTACTTTCCCAATGATGTGTATGTGAGGAATCGAGTGGGGGACCGACACCGGCGCACAGCGATCTTCCGATGAACACCACTCTTCTGGCCGCACGCGGTCTGGAAGCTCCCCGAATACGGTCAAGAGCGGTGAACATCACATTTCGACGAGGGCGCCCGGAGGGGCGAGATCCGCTTCGACTGCCCTGGTGGAGGCGGGAGTTGGCGGGGCCCGGGGGTGCGGAGACAGGTCACCGATTGGTATCGGCCGGTGTGTATAGTCGGGCGCCGAAGGTCCCCTACGTCAAGGAAAGACGAGGTCGCGCGGTGAAGAAGCTTCTCCTGGTCGCACTGGCCGCCATCGGCGGGCTCCTCGTGTACCGCCAGATCCAGGCGGATCGCGCCGAGCAGGATCTGTGGACGGAGGCGACCGACTCCGTGCCCACGGGTTCCTGAGCTGCCACAGCAGACATGCCCTGGCCCCGGCCGCCCACTGCGGCCGGGGCCTTGTGCTGACCGGCCCCGCCCGAACGGAGGCAAGCCGGGCGGAATCCACAGTTCCAGGGCAGGGGTTGCGCACCGCACGGGGCCGGGGTAGAGAGTCCCGGGCGGGTTACCCGCGGGAAACGTGACCGCCCGCGGTACCCGACCGGACTCACGGGGGAGGGATGAGGCGTGGGCGTGCGGCTCGAAGCTGCGCGGTGCGTACGGGCGGTGTCCGCCGCGACGGCGGCGCTGTGCCTGCTCGCCGCCCTCCCCGGACAGGGCTGGGCCGCCGCCCGCCCTGATCCGTACGCCTTCGCCGAGGACGCCCCCACCGTGGGGGCCGCCGGGGAGGCCTCCGGAGCCCGGCAGCTGAAGGCGGGCGGCCGCTACCGCAGCGCCCTCGGCCCCGGCGCGAAGGGGTACTACCGGATCAGCCTGGACTCCGCCGCCAGCGCCTATGTCTCGGCGACCGCGCTGCCCCCGCCCGGCGTCGACGGCGCCTACGGTGACGGCGTCAAGGTCTCGATCCAGACCGCCGAGGGCTTCACCTGCTCGTACGATGCCGCGAGCTTCGGCTCCCTGGTCAGCCCGCGTCCGCTCGTCGCCACCGCGGCCCGGCTGATCGGCCCGGGCGAGGGCACCTGCCAGGAGGCGGGGACCTACTACGTGCTGGTCGAACGCAAGGGCTCCCATCCGGAGAACTGGGACCTGGAGCTGCAGTTCGCCACCGAACCGGCGCTGCGCGGCAAGGCCCCGAGCGCACCGCCCACCGACGCCGCCCCCTCCGCCTCCGCCGAGCCGCCCGCCGGACCCGCGCGCCCACGCGAGGGCGGCACCAGCTTCAACGACGCCCCCGCCCTGGAGGACGGCGCCTGGCGCGACCGCATCACCTCGGGGACCACGCTCTTCTACCGGGTGCCCGTCGACTGGGGCCAGCGCCTGCGGATCGGCGCCGGGATCGCCCCGGGCTCCGGCGGCGAGGGCTCCGAGCCGGGCGAAGGTTCCGGTGGCGAGGGCTCCGGCAGCGGGAGCCCCACCGACCAGGACTCCGGGGGCGCGGGTCTCGGCGAAGGGCCCGGTACGGGTTCCTCCGACGGCCCCGGCGACGGCTCCGACACGGGCACGGACCCGGCGGCCGGCACCGACCGCGCCGGCGGCGACTACGTCTCCAGCGCGCTCGAAGTGGCGCTGTACAACCCGGTGCGCGCGACGGTGGCCCGCACCGACACCTCGTACGACGGGCAGCCGAAGAAGACCACGCTCCGCCCCATGGCGCCGGTCGCCTACGGGAACCGCTTCGCGGCGGCGCGTGAGGAGATGACCTCGGCGCGCTTCGCGGGCTGGTACTACCTGGCCGTGCATCTGAACGACAAGGTGGCCGGCACCTTCGGTGACCGCCCCCTTGCCCTGACGCTGAACATCGCGGTCGAGGGAGAGGCCCAGGACGGGCCGGGCTACGCGGGGTCGCCGCAGCCCTCGGGACTGTTCGGCACCGAGGACGGCCCGGGCACGGGAGGCGGCCCCGCCGATCCGGCCGAGGACGCCGACGACGATCCGCTGCTCGGCCCCACCGCGGCGAGGGCGGTGGCCGCGGGCGGCTTCGGCACCGGCACCCTGCTCCTCGCCGTCCTCGGCCTGTGGACACTCCTCGCCCGCCGGGGCGCGGCACGCGCGGAGCGGCGCCAGCGGGACCGGTCCGCGCGGTCCGGCCAGGCGACGCCCGAGCCACCGTCGTATCCGGGACGCTGACAACCCGAGAACCCGGACGTCGTCGGCGCCTCCTGCCTGTACGCGGTCTACGACCCGGTGACCCGGGTCTGCCGGATGGCGAGCGCCGGGCACCCGCCGCCGGTCGTGGTCTTCCCCGACCGGACGCTGCGCTGCGTGCCCCTCGCGCCCGGGCCGGTGCTCGGCGTGGGCGGGATGCCCTTCGCGGTGACGGAGGTACGGCTGCCGCCCGGCAGCGTGCTCGCCCTCTACACCGACGGCCTCACCGGACTCGGCGGCAACGAGCAGGACCTCCTCGACCACCTCGCCACCGCCTGCCGCTCGGGCCACGGACTCGCCGAGATGGGCCGCGGCCTCGTCCGTATGGCGCCCGGGGCCCCCGACCCCGCCGACGACGTGACCGTGCTCCTCGCCCGCACCCGCGCCGTACCCGCAGAGCACACCGCCGTCTGGACCCTCAGCGGCGACCCGGCCGGCGTCTCCGGGGCCCGGGAGGCGGTCTGCCGACGGCTCGCCGACTGGGGCCTGCACGCACTCGCCCCCGCCACCGAACTGATCGTCAGCAAACTCGTCACCAACGCCATCCGGCACGGCTCGGACCCCACCGCGACCGGCATCCGCCTGCGGCTGATCCGCGACCGCGTCCTCGTCTGCGAGGTCTCGGACGGCAGCAACACCCAGCCCCGCCTCCGCGAGGCCGACACCACCGACGAGAACGGCCGCGGCCTCTTCCTCGTCGCCCGACTCTGCACCCGCTGGGGCAGCCGCTACGGCACCCGCGGCAAGACCATCTGGACCGAGCAGCCGATCGAGGGGGTGGGCGGGAGTTGAGGGCGGGGTGGTCGACGGTGAGGATCGCCGAAGGTGGGGGTGGTCGAAGGTAGGGGTGGTCGAAGGTGGGAGGCTGAGACCGCGGGGGCTGAGCCCGGGCAGCCGGAACCGGCTCCGCGCCAGGCCAGAGCGGCGGCTCCGCGCCGAGCGGGAAGAGCGGCTCGGCCGGGGCTGGAACGCGCCACCGCGCTGAGCTACACCGGCGGCTCGGCGTCGAGCAGTTCCCGCAGCCACTCGGCACCGGCCGCCTCGCCCGCGGCGTGCGCGGGCTCGGAGGCTCCCGGGAAGAGGCGCCCCCACGAGATCGCGCGGCCCAGAACTCCGAGCCGCCCCGCCAGACTCAGCGCCCGCCGCAGGTCCGCCGGGGTACGACCGTGCCCCGTCCAGGGCTCCAGGTAGGCGTCCCGCAGCCGGGGCAGCGCCTCGGAACCGTACAGTTCGCGCACCCGCCGGGCGGGGACGAGAAAACTGCAGAAGGGATGCGAGACGGCCGCGTCCCCCCAGTCGAAGAAGGTGAACCGCCCCACCCCGGACCGCCCTGCCTCCCCCCGCCCGGCCTCCGCCCGCCCCGCCACCGCCCGCCCCGCTTCCGCGTGGAGCAGCTGCCCCCCGTCCAGCTCGTGGAAAAACTGTCCCTCATCGTGGAAGAACTGCCCCTCATGCAGATCGGAGTGATCGAGCGAGTCCGCGATCCCCGCTCCGGCCAACTCCGCACACCACTGCGCCACTTGAGGACGCAGCGCCCGCAACCGCGTGCGCTCCTCCGCCCCGAGCGCGCCGTTCCCGTCGACCAGCCGCTCGAAGACACCGGGCAACTCGGCGGTACGGGCCCGGGGCACCCCCAGCTCCTCAAGCTCCCCGGCACGCGGAGCCAGCGCGTACTGCATCCCCGCGTACTGCCGCAGCGCCCCCTCCCACTCCCGCGGGCCCGCACCGCCCCCGCTACCGCCACCGCTCTCCCTCCCGCTCCCGCTCCCGCTCCCGCTCCCGCCGAGTACATCCCGGAAGAGCGCACCCCCGTCGGGCAACAGCGACCAGCCCCGCTCGGCATCGACGGCCAGCGGCGCGAGTACGTGCTCCGGCACCCACCGGGCCAGTGCGGCAGCGAGCGGCGCCTCGAAGGCACTGGCAGGCGGATTCGCCTTGAACCACACGGCCCCCTGGCCCGCGACAGGCATCCGCACCAGCACCGACCAGGGCCGCAACCGCACCCTCGGCGGTCCGGTGACCCGCAGACCGCGCGCCGCCAACTCCCGCCCAGCCCAGGCGAACGCCTCCCGCCGCCAGCCCGCCTCCTCCCAGGGCGTCCGCGCCTCCGGAAAGGCCCCGCGATCCACGACCACCGCCGCCTCAGCTGCCATGGGGGCAATCCCAGCACCGGGGGCGGCCGCGCCTCCAACGGTTTTCCTGACGCGCCGTACCGGAAAACCAGTCCATGGAATGCACGCCCTCCGCCCCTGAAGCACAGCAACGCGCCAACCCGAACGCCCCGGACACGGACGGCTGCCTCATCTCGGCCCGAGACGCCGAAGACCCCCAACCATGATCGGCTGGGGGTCTTCGTACTGGCGGTTCCAACAGGATGTGAACCTGTGGCCTCATCCTTATCAGCAATGGTCGTTCGTCACGTGGAAGCACAACACCCCAGTTCAGGCAGGTGAACGACCCCCAGGAAAGATCGTTTGGGAGAATCTCGGGAGAAACTGCCGCGCTTCTGGGGGCTGGACCGCCGGGCGGATGTCGTCGAGAAACCCTCGCGGCTCGACCGGTCATGAGCAGAACCGACGTACTCGCTCCCGAAGACACGCTCACCACCCAGGTAATGACCTCCGCTTGCGCAGAGAGAACGGATGACCTGACCGAGACGGCACTGACTGACCCGACTCACCTCCGCTGACGCGGAGTCCACCTCCCCGATCTGCCCCTCGATCTCACCATGATCGGCTCACCTCCACTCGCGCGGAGCGCACGCGATCAGCGCCGAGGCGCCGCCTCCGCCGTCCGGCTCACCTCCGCTCGCGCGGAGCGCACTCGGGAACGGGCTGGGTCTTGTTCTCCGCCTGCGGCTCACCTCCGCTCGCGCGGAGCGCACCACGCACCGGGACCAATTGGTCCCGAAGCCCCCGGCTCACCTCCGCTCGCGCGGAGCGCACACCAACGCGATCAACGCCATGTCAGCGCTCTCCGGCTCACCTCCGCTCGCGCGGAGCGCACACTCCCGCGCGGGCTGGGGAATCTGCCATAGCCGGCTCACCTCCGCTCGCGCGGAGCGCACCCCAGCTCCTGATCGCGCGCCCCGCGCACCTGCGGCTCACCTCCGCTCGCGCGGAGCGCACCGCTCGTGACCCTCGAACTCCCGGAAGACCTGCGGCTCACCTCCGCTCGCGCGGAGCGCACCTGCCGGATGCTGATGCCGCGGATCCAGTCGCCGGCTCACCTCCGCTCGCGCGGAGCGCACGCCCCGGCCCCCGACCCGGAGACCTCGAAGGCCGGCTCACCTCCGCTCGCGCGGAGCGCTCGCGCGGAGCGCACACTTCCTGACCTGCACCGTCAGAGGGGCATTGCCATTTCTTGACTCGGTCGGTCGAAGGCGATCAAGGTCAGGCCGTCGAAGTCGACGGGGGTGCGGCGTTGTGGGCCCGCGGTGCGGAGTTCGAAGCCCTGTTCGTTGTGGCTGGGGTAGGCGAGGACCGCGGTGCCCTGGTCCGCGCAGGCGGTGACCGACTGCCAGAGTTCGTCGCGTACCCGGGCAGAGACGGTACCGACGTAGAGCTCGGGAGTGACTTCGAGGAGCCAGCGGGTGAGGGCGCCTCTGAGGTGGTCGGGGACGGCGGTCGCCGAGATGACGATCATGGAGGCCACAGGTCCTTCCCGGGAGGGGGTTCAGCCGTCGGCGGCGTGGTTGATACCGCCGGGGACGGCTCCGGTGACGGGGTCCCAGAGGTCGACGAGTTCCTCTTCCGGGTCGGGGGATTCACGGTCGCTGCCGGGGTCCAGCAGGTCCTGGATGTCGTGGACGATCCGCGGGAGTAGCCGGAACAGGCGCAGGCCGTCGCGGAAGGAACGGCGGGCCTGCGCTTCGGGGTTGGGCGAGTTGTGCAGGGAGAAGGCGAGGGGGATGGTGAGTTCGGCCTTGTAGAGGTCGGCGATGTCGTAGACCAGGGCCTGCTGGTTGCCCTGGTGGACGAAGCCGAGGGCGGGGGACATGCCCAGGGAGTGGACGGCGGCGTGGACGATGCCGTAGAGGCAGGTGTTGGCGGAGGACAGAGCGAGGTTGACGGGGTCCTGGAGGTCCCACTGCGAGGGGTCGTAGGCGCGGCGGAAGCGGCCGATCCTGTGCTGCTGGGCGAGGATCTTGTACTGCGCTTTGACGCGCTGGCCCTCCATGCCTCGTAGCTGCTGGAGGGTGGAGCCGGGCGGGACGGTGCCGGCGCCGAAGCGCTTCTCGTACATGGCGGTGGCGATGCGCAGGCGTTGTGTGTCGTCCGCCCAGGCTCGCGCCTGGCGTTCGAGCCAGGTCGTACTCAGGGACGCGGGCTGGGTGGCCGCGTAGCAGCGCACTCCCCCGGAGCCGGTGATCAGCACCGTGGTGCCGTGGCGGGCCAGGGTGGCCATGGCGGGGGCGGTGATGGAGGTGCCCGGGCCGAGGAGGACGCAGGAGAGGGCCGCGGTGGGCAGGTAGACGGTCTGGCGGCCGTGGAGTTCGCTGCTGACCTCGGCCAGAACACCGGTGTCGTCCTGAAGCACCCGGACGATGTCCAGGTAGAGGAAGGACAGGGAGTCGGCGATGCGCGGCAGCATGGCGACGGTGGGTGCGGCGAGCTTGCGGCGGGCCTGCGAGGGTGTGGTCATGCGTCCACCGCGGTGCGCTGGGGGGCGAGGGTGAGCAGGCCGCAGCCGTAGGCCTTGCCGCGGCCGATGCCGGCGGTCAGCTTGGTGCGCAACTGGTCGGGGTCGACGATGACGGCGACGCCGTCGAAGCGGGTACGGGAGTGGCGGATGCGCTGCCGGGCCTTCGGCCCGCTCTTGTTGCCGGTCGCGTCGTCGAGCGGCTGGGAGAGCAGGGAGAGCAGCTTCAACCCGGCCGCGTCCGCCTGGCGTTGCCACCACTCCTCGGCGTCCGCACCGTGCAGGGCGACGACTTCGGGCAGCTGGTAGCGGGAGCGGGTGGTGGCGCCGGGCTTGCGTACCGCACTGGCCGTGCAGCGGTAGTGGATCTGAAGGCCGCCGCGCAGGAGGCCCAGGAGCGGGTCGAGGGAGCGGGTGGCGCTCTGACCGTAGCCGTCGGGGAGCTTGGTCAGGTCGGGCTGGTGGGCGGATTGCAGGAGGATCGCGGGCCCGCCGCGGGCGTCGTCGACGCGGTGCAGCAGACCGAGTTGACGGCGGGGATCGGGGCCGAGGTCGTCGGGGAAGAGGCTCATCAGGCGGCGGTGCAGCCCGACCGCGTCACCGAGGTCGCGGCGGGCTTCGAGGGACCGCGGATCGGGTGCGATGCGGGTCAGCCACAGGGATGTCATCGGCGTGCCCCCTCGGGGGTGGTCTGGGCGCGGTATGCCGCGAGGCGCTTGAGGTGGTCGATGCCGTGCCCCGCCCACTGCTCGCGCGGCGGCGTGTACCGGCGGCGGAAGACGGGCCGCGCGTGGTGGCTTCGGCTGCGGGGGTGGAAGGAGGCGGGCTCGTCGTTGAGTTGCCCGGTCGGCCGGGCGGCCTCCGCGGGGTCGGACGGGCGCAGCTCGGCCGGAAGGGGCAGGTGGTCGAGCGGGCGGTCGCCGAGGAGTTCCACCTCGGGGGCGGGTGCCCGTTCGCGCGGCGGGGGCGCGGCGAGGGGCAGGTGGATCAGGTGGTGCAGGGGGTCGTCGAAGACGCCGATCAGGACCGGCCCGGTGGGTGGGCAGGACCGGCGGCCCAGGTAGAGCGGCCAGCGCGGGGACACGAGGGCGTCGGCGCATGCAGTGAGGAGGCCGGGCGGGGTGTCGGGCCCGGGGGTGAGGGCGGCGGTGAACGCGGCGTCCGCGAGGTAGTAGCGGTGGGAGAGGAGGGTGCCGGTGTCGCCGGAGCGCTTCTTGCCCTGGGCGGTGGTGACCGTCTGCGCTGCCGGGAGTCCGCCGCCCACGGTGTGCAGGTCGCGCAGGAGCACTCCGCCCCGGTCCGTACGGACGGTCAGGCGCAGGGTGGCGAGGTCGCTGACCGGTTCCTGCCGTGCCCGGCCGAGGGCGGCGGCCAGCAGGCCGATGACGCCGGAGCGCGTGGGGTGCGGGGCGGTGTCGCGTTGGTTGAAGTGGCTGTGCCCGCCCCAGGACTGCAAGGGACCTGCGAGGTGGAGCAGCAGGCCCGGCGCGGGTGTCGTGGAGGCGGCGTCCGCGGCGAGGTCGGAGAGGGTCACGCCGCGGTCTCCTGCTCGAAGGCGCGGTCCGCGGCGGCGGTGACCAGCTTGTCGACGGACGGGTGCCGCGTGCCGAGTCCGTTGAGGTCCTTGGCCTCACGGCCCGTCCAGCCCGCCAGGAGGATGCCGTCGGTGCCCATGAACTCGTCGACCTCGCCTGCGTACTCGGCGAGAGCGTCGCGGGAGGGAGCGGCGAATCCGCCCTCGGGAGCCATCCGTACGGGCTTCTCGAAGGCGGCGGCCAGGGAGAGCGGGCGGTCGGAGCGGACGGTGACGTGGACCAGGTCCGGCGGCGTGTTCGGAGCGGTGGAGTTCTTCTTCGCCTCGGGCAGGGAGCGTACGAACGACTGGAGGAAGGCCTCGGCCAGTTCCCGGACGGCTGCCGCGTCACCGCCGAGGTTGGCGGCGAGTTCGGCGAGGTCGAGGGTGGCGTAGCGGTAGAAGGTGCCTGCGCTGAACTCCGCGTGGCCCATGTGGCCGCTGCCGGTGGCGTCCTGCCACTGGTCGGTGACGTCGTCGACGGCGGAGAAGTAGTCGATCTCGATGTCGGTGGGGTGCGTGGTCATGGCGTGCGCGACCTGGACGGCGCCGTCGACCCCGGCGTCGTCCACCTCGGCGAGCATGCGACCGAAGGTGTTGATGACAGCGTTGCGGGAGCGCAGGACGCCCTTCACCCTGCCGGTCTGGTCCTTGAGGACGCTCTTGTCCGAGGGCTTGGTGATGTCCTTGGCCTTCTCGATCTCCGCGCGGAACTCCTCGGCCAGATCGGCGAGTTCGGAGATGGCTGTCTCGGGCACGTAGACCAGGGCGTTCTGGAGGACCACGTTGGGCAGGGCCTTCTTCTCCTTCTCCTCCAGCTCGAACCTGATCCCGGAGGCGGCCGCCACATGTGCCCCCGCCCGGGCCGCGAGACCGGCCTCCCAGCCCCGCTCCTCGCTCAGCAAGCGGGCCACCCGCTCGGCGATACGGCGGGTACGCAGCGCACTCTGCCCGGTACGTTCCTCGAACTTCTTGCGCACGGCGCGCTTCCAGCACTGGCTGGAGACCCGGGTGCGCAGCACGCCCCCGAACTGGACGGTCTTCACCGAGTTCGTGTCGTCGCGGTTGAGGTTCGCGAACGGCACGGTCTGCAGCACGCTGACGCAGAGGAAGCGGGCGGGGAGGGTGAGGGTGGTGGCCATGAGGGCTCCAAGAGGGTGAGTGGGGAGTGAACATCACCGCGCGAGAGCGGATGTTCCTCCGTGGTCGTGGCAGGCCCGCGGCACGGGCATCGTGTCCGGTGAGGCAGGTGTCCTTCAGGCGCTCGGAGAGCGTTCCGGGGTCTCGGCGGTGGCCGTGGCGTCCTGGACGGTGGCCTTGGCGTCCTCGGTGTCGGCCCGGCGGCTGTCTGCCTTCTGCAGCGCCCGGTAGAAGTCCTGGAGCCAGTACCGGGTGATACGGCCGGAGTCCCGGGGCCAGTCGAGGAGGTCCTGGAGCAGCCGGGCGAAGTCGACGGGCACGCCCAGGGACCGCAGATAGCGCACCGATGCGGGCAGGTGCCGGTGCAGGCCGGTGATCTGCTGCTTGCACAGGACGTTCAACCGGCTCTCCGCCGTGCCTCGGCGCATCTGGCGTTCCCGGCCCGAGGCCACGTCGACCGCGGCCGCGAAGGCTGCACCGAGGCTGGAGCCGTAGTCGGGGCGAAGAGTGGCGGCGCGGTCCCCGGTCTCGGCCCCGGGCCCGGTCCCCGCCGATGCTTCACGAGTCGCACCGCCCTCGGCACCATCGATGTTCTCGGTGTCTTCGGTACCTTCGGTCTGCTCCGCCTCGTCTTTCTCCTCCGTCTCCTCCTCCGACGACGACCTCTGCTTTCTGCGCGTCTGCTCAGCGATCATGGCCGCGACCGCGTAGTACGCGCGCTGGGCACGATCGTCAGCGGCGGGCGGCACCAGGTGGGCAATCACCTGGTGCATGCGGGGCACAGCGTCCAGGTCCTTGCCGACTCCTGAGCGCAGGGCGCTGCGGGCCCCTGGATCGCTCTGGCAGCGGCGGCTCACCGAGGTGATGAAGCGGTCGTACTTCGTGAGCCGGTTCGTACGGTGACTCCGCTGGGCGGGAACTGCCGCCTGCGCGACGGTGTTGTCGACGGTCACGGGGTGGACTCCTTCTCCTTGGCTGCACCCGGGGTGGACGCGGCACGTCGGTCGCCGAAGAGGTCGGTTCGGGCTTCCTGGACCGCTTTCGCACCGCGCTGGGTGCCCGCGACCTGAGAGGTGACCTCGTCGAACGCGGCCAGTGCGAGGCGGAGGAAGGCGGCGCGGGCGGCCGGGACATCCAGGCCGCCGTCGAGGGTGGTTCCGGTGCGGTCCAGTCGGGCGAAGCGGTGCCAGAACTCCCGTTCCGCGCCGGGCCAGTAACGGGCCGCACCGCTCTCCGCCCAGGCATCCGCGTCGTCCTTGGGGTCGTTCACATAGGTACGCCAGGCGCGGCGCAGGGCGCGGTCGAGCCGCTGGCCGAAGCGTTCGCCGAGGATGCGGAGCTGACCGACCGCGGGGCGGCTGGTGGCCGTGCGCCGTTCCACGTACCCGAGGACGGGCGGGGTGGCGGCGTCGACGAACTGGATGTCCTTGGCCTGGCTGTCCTGCTCGAAACCGAGGGCCCGGACCCGCAGGTCCTCGGAGATCTCCTGAGCCCAGTCGAAGACGGCGGGGCGACGCGGGCGGGCCTGGCCGGGCGGTTCGGCGAGCAGCAGCGCGTCGAGGTCGCGCCACAGAGCGCGGGAGGAGTCCGCGTACCGAGCGTAGGAATTGCCGGCCTGGCTGATCTGCCAGATCAGGTAGTCGTCGCCGGGGCGGGCGTCACGGCCGGTGCGGTAGCCCCAGGTGATGTAGGCATCCACGACGCGGGAGGCGTCCTCGGGGTCGGGGACGAGGAGCAGCGCGTGCACGCCCTGGCCGGTGAGCTGCGAACAGGGCCCGGTGGCGGCGGGAGGCGGCCCTTCCGGGTCCGGCAGTGTCTCCCTCTCCCACGGGCAAAGGTCCTCGGCCGGGCGTACCTGCTGCTTCGGTGGGACAAGCCCGGCGAGCAGCGTCTCGAAGAGGGTGCTGCCCTCGGGGTGGTAGGAGAGGGTCCCACGCAGCGGTCCCCCCGTGGCGTTGGACGTCTTGGTGCCGTTGACGGTGCGCGCGCTGCACTTGCCGGACGGCCCGTAGAAGAGCCAGGTCAGCAGGCTGAGTACGGCTTCGGAGGCGCTCGGCGGTAAGGGGCGCGTATCGCTCGTATGCGTGAACCAGGCGTGGTTGTTGCCGGCCGGGCGGGTCACGATCAGCTTGTTGACCCCGGCGGTGCCCGCGGCGTCACATTCCTCGATCAGCCGGGGGTCCTGCATCCACGGGCGGCCTCCCGCGTCGTCGAACAGGAAGAACCTGTCGTGGTTCCGCGCGCAGTAGGCATCGATCCCGTCGGGGGGAAGCTGCCCGGCGGCCAGGATCTCGTCACGGCGCAGGACCCAGTCGTCAGGACCGTCGGGTGCTTGGTCCAGGCCGGTCACCCGGGCGGTGAGGGCGTAGAGGATCCGCAGGAGCGCGGAGTGCGCGGGTGGGATCGCCACGGCGAGGTTCTCGATCTCGTGCGCATGCCGCAGCAGCGGTCTCAGGCCCACCTCGCCCGTCGACCCGCTCCCCACGGGTGGCGCACTCCCCGGTTTCCATCGCACCGGGAAGAGCGGGTCGTCGAGCACGTTCGTCAGAGGCATGGCTCTCCCGGAGCAGACACGGAGACGGTTTCGTACGAGCGGAGCCGGGAGCGGCCGGACAGCGCACCGGGTACGTACCGCGCCCGCTGAGCCGAGGCAGGTCGGCGGGTGCGGTAACTCCCCTTTCGGGAAGCGGAGTTGAAAAGTAGCGAAGAGGACGAACCCTTGTGAGGATTTCCTGGAGAAAGAGTCAAAGTTCCTCGACTCCCACCTCGGAGAGAGCGATCGTGCGCTCACCGAGCCCGCATCGCCAACCCTCCCCTTCCGCTCCGGGGGTCAGCACCAGCAAGCCCACATCCCGCAACAGCGGTTGCTTGCGCCAGCCGGGCAGATGCTCGACTCCTCCGTCCCGCAGCCACCGCCCGGGTACCGGCACCACCCGGGCCATCACCTCGGCCAGCTCCCGGCGAGAGGGTCGAGGCCCTTCCGGCAGGGCCACCTCACCGGACTCGTCCAGCGTCCAGGCGCCGTCCGGCTGTGCGTACACGCACACCACCCGGCCGGTGTCCGCGCCGAGGCGCGTGGTGAGGAGTTCCTCGTCCACTCCCTCGACCCGTCGGCTCAGGAGGTGCAGGTACCCCTGGACATCTCCCGGGCCGCCGATCGCCACCATGTCCGCCAGGCTCGTCTCGGCCGCCTGGGAGGCGAGACGCTCCAGGTCCAGATCCCGCAACTCCCGCCCGACGCCGGCATCCAGATCCTCGACGAAATCCGGCGCGTAGACGGCGTCCACCAGCTCCTGCACTCCACCGGGGACCGCGATGCCCTCGCCCGCGCGCTCCCTCAACAGCAAGGACGTCCGCAGCAGCAGGCTGGCGTCGTAGACCAATCCCCACGACCTCGGGCACATCCGGCCCTCAGGAGCGAGGAACGGATCCAGCACCACCACGCGCGGAGCGTCCTCAACCGCGGCCCACGTCGGTCTGCCCGCGCTGCCCCGCTGGTGGCGCCTGCAGCGTCCGGCCCGCTGGAGCAGTTGGGCCAGCGGAGCCAGGTCGCTGATCACCACCTCGAAGTCGAGGTCGAGGGACTGCTCCACCACCTGCGTGGCCACCAGCACGGAGGCCTCCCGCACCGATGGTTCCGCCCCCGCCTCCGGCTTGCCGTAGGCGCGCTCGCACTCGGCCGCGATCTCCTGCCGTACGCGGGCGGGGAAGCGGGAGTGCAGCAGCCGCACCCCGCCCGGGCGCCCGGCGAGTTCGGGAAAGGCGGCGCGGATGTCGCGGAAGGTGGCCTGCGCCTCGGCGACGGTCGTGCAGCACACCAGCGCGGTGCCCCCGCTCTCGACGACCTGCCGGAGCTCCTCGCGCACAGCGGCACGGCGCCCGTTCGCCGGAGCGGGCCCGCCCGCCTCACCTTCCCGTACGTCCCAGGCCACCGGCCGCACGACGACGTCGAGGGTGCGGGGCCTTCCCGTCGCCGTGCTCCGCGGCGCCGAGACCTCGCCGGTCACGGCTCCCGCGTACACCCATCCCGGATACGCGGGCTCGACCGGTGCCGCCTCGGTGAACCCCGCACCGCGGCGGTAGGCGTTCACCAGCGAGGCCGCCGCCTGGCCCGTCAGCGTCGCCGACAGGAGCACCACCGGCGCGCGCATCGCCCCCAGCCACTCCAGCAGGACCAGCAGGAGCTTGTGCATCCACGGGCCGTAGGCATGGGCCTCGTCGACCACGAGGACCTTCTCGTGCAGCCCGAACAGGCGCAGCGTGTTGTAGCGCAGCGGCAGCGCCCCGGCCAGGACCTGGTCGACGGTGCCCACCGACAGCGGCGCCAGAAAGCCGCGGCGATTCCCGCGCACCCAGTCCCCGGCCGCCACCGAGGTGTTCGTGTCCGAGGAGAGCTGAGCGGTCTGGTCGTCGGAGGACGGGGGCGTGTAGGCCGCGTTCAGCCAGGCCATCGAGTGCAGCAGCGTCAGAGCGCGCTGACCGGTCAACGCCGACTCCGCGAACGCGCGCACCCTCCCGTACATGGCGTCGGCCGTCGCCATCGTCGGCAGCGCCACGAACATCCCGCGCGCGCCCGCCGCCCTGCCCAGCACCGACGAGGCGAACAGCGCCGCCTCCGTCTTCCCGTCCCCCGTCGGCGCCGTCACCAGCAGCACCCCTGGGCCATGGGCCTGCACCAGACCGGGCAACTGCGCGACGAGGTCGGCCTGGAGCGGGTTCGGTGCGAACGGGAACATCCCGCCGAAGCTGCTCTCGGCGAACTCGGCCCGCCCCAGCCTCGCCGCACCGACCAGCGCGGGAGCCGCCGCCACCGCACGCGCGAAGTGCGCGTCCACCTCCGCCGGAGTGCCCCGCCATCCCGTCGTGCCCCGTACGGACTCGATCGCGGCGGTGTCACTGGCCAGCCAGTCCGCGCAGACCACCAGCCCCGTCAACACCACGGCCAGGTCCGCCGACAAGGCACCCGCGGGCACCGCGGCCGCACCGGTGACCCGCCGCAACTCCTCCAGATGACAACGCCGCTGGACATGCCACCCTGCCGCACCCAGACCAGGCTCGTACGAAGCGGGCGTCCGCATCTCCGAAGTCGTCAACTTCCGCCCGAACAGCCCGTGATGACCGCCGAGCAACTGGCCCACCCAGTGCGCCAGTGCGGCTCCACTGCCACCCCGCTGCGCGGCACCACGCCGGTTCGGGTACCCGACCTCTTCCAGCAGCGAGCCCAACGACCAGTGGGTCGCCATCTCATGCCGCATCCGGGCACCCGTCACGTGCGCGTACTCGGGCCGCCCACCCACCACCTCGAACAAGGCGGGCACCTGCGCCTGAAAGGCCGGCGAGATCTTCCCCAGATCGTGCAACCCCGCCCAGAACGAGAGCACTGCCCGGCACTCCGGCCCCGACAGCCCCAACTGCCCGGCGAACCGCTCCCGGACCCGCCCCTCCAGCAACTCGTCCCAGAGCGCGCCGAACGTCGCGGCCACATCCAGCAGATGACACATCACGGGGTACGGCTCGGCCAGCCCATGCTCCTTGCCCCACAGACGTCCGTCCGGCAACACCACTGCCTGCGACGCATCTTGACTGTCAGTCATGAAGCATGTCCTACCAGCCCGCACCGACAACGCGAGCTGATCAGGCCATTACCTCCCACCGCAGGGCCACGCCGCCTACAGTGCGCACCATGCGTACTGCCATCTCCCTGCCCCGCGCCACGCCTGGCAATGAAATGGCAAAGCCCTTCTGACGCCGCAGGTCAGGAAGTGTCCTCTCCGCGCGAGCGGAGGTGAGCCGACGTCGGCGATCGCCGAGACGCGAGTCCCGTCGTCCTCTCCGCGCGAGCGGAGGTGAGCCGTGCCGGGCTGGCACACGTAGCCCTCGAATCGCGTCCTCTCCGCGCGAGCGGAGGTGAGCCGCAGCTCCTCGTACCCCTTCCCGGACCTCAGGTGTCCTCTCCGCGCGAGCGGAGGTGAGCCGCTCGCGATCTGTGCGGCCTTGGCCCGTGCCGTGTCCTCTCCGCGCGAGCGGAGGTGAGCCACAGCTTCTAAATCTTCTTACTCAAGGGCGTGCGTCCTCTCCGCGCGAGCGGAGGTGAGCCGCGGTGCGCTGGTAGCCGGTGCGGTCCTCGTCCGTCCTCTCCGCGCGAGCGGAGGTGAGCCGATCTTCAGCGCGTTCGGTGCCCGGGCGGGTACGTCCTCTCCGCGCGAGCGGAGGTGAGCCGCCGCCCGTCCCCGCGGTCGGTGGACGGATCCTGTGGAGCCGTCAGGCCCTCGGCGAGCACGGCCCGCACACGCAGGTCGGCGTGTACCGGGTCGTCGGCGAAGAACGCCGCACCGGCCCGGACCCGGGCGGGGAGTGCATCCTGCTGCACCTGGAGTTCCTCCGCGACATCAGCCCCGAGCCAGAAGCTGCCGGGAGCCCGGCGCCCTGAGCCTCCGCCTGCTCGTACGGGGCGTTGTCAGGATGTGCCGGTTGCGGGCAGGTCGGTGTCGGGGCAGTCGGCGGCGTAGCGGCAGGGGGAGGTCTTGGACGGGCAGCCACTCGGGTCCTGGCCGTCCTTGGAGCGGTTCGTTGTCAGGGTGACGGTGACGAGGGTGGCCTGCGGGGAGAGGTCATTGGTCCCGGTCAGTCGATGCCTTCGACGATGCGGAAGTCACGCTCGTCGCCGTCGTCGAGGGCGGCCAGCGCCTGCTGGTAGTCCGCGCTCTCGCGCGCCGCGATGGCCTGCTCGAAGCTGTCGAACCGGATCACGACGACGCGCTCGACGCTTCCGGCGTCGCGCGCCATAACCCGGCCGCCTCGGACGAGGACCGACCGCCCCCGGCCGCGATGGCCGGAGCGGCCTGCTTCTCCGGGTCCGAGAAGGTGCGGTAGACGCTGGCCCAGTGGCTCGTGGGCATCGAACCTCCAAGTGTCGGGACCACGCCAGGTGCGGCCGCACCGTCTGCCCCACACCCACACCCACAGCGCATCGGATTCACCACGACAGTCCCTCCGAAGGAACCGGAAGCAGACGCTCGCCCGACGTACGAGCGCCACCGAGAAGGGCCACCGAGGGGGCCACCGAACTCCTCGGCCGTGACGATCTGGCCGTACACCGCAGACAGACTTGGCCGCGACACTGCCCAACGCACCTTCTGCCTGGGCAAGATGGCGACGGACAGGTTCTTCGCCGGGTAGGTGCTTCCGTTGCTCGCCGCTCAACGCGCCCGTGCCGTGCGTCAGGACGGCGTCTTGGCGTTTGTGCCGGACGAGGCATGGTGACCGCGGAGATGCCGAGCCCCGCCGGTGCCGGCGAGCCGCGGGCCAGCCACCCGAGTGTCGGCTGCTGCGCACGATCGCCTCACCCGCACGACCCTCACCAGCGCGTTCCAAGGAGCCACCCGTGACCGAACTGCCCGCCGCCGTCCTCGCCCGAGGCCATCAGACCATGCTGCTGGTGCACCGTGCCATGGTGCGCGACGTGGAGCGCATCGGCCTCGCCAGCCGCGCGCTGCCGGCGGCCGACGCGGATCGCACCAGCGCGTTGCGCGCGTATACGCACACGATCTTTGAGTTGATCGAGCACCACCACCGAGGCGAGGACGAGTTCCTCTGGCCGACGCTGCGCGAGCGGGGTGCCGACGTGGACGCTCTGACGCTGATGACCGCCGAGCACGCGGAACTCACCAAGGTGCTGCACGCCTGGCACGAGGTCAGCCAGCGCCTCGGCACCGACGAAGCGGCCCCGGCCGAGCTGGCGGCCCGGACGGACGAACTGCGCGAGCAGCTCGCCGCGCACGCCGCCGACGAGGAGCGAGAGCTGTCGGGACGGCTCGCGCTCGCACTGGACGGCCGGACCTGGAAGGGCTTCGAGAAGCACATGCGTAAGACGGCGCCGCTGTGGACGCTGCGGTTCATGCCGGCTTGGCTGCTGTCCGTCTCGGGCCCTGAGGAGCGCGGGGGTGTGCCCGCCGCCGCGGTCGGGCGGCTGTTCAGCGGCTGGCTGGAGAGGTACCAGCTCGCCGCTTTCGGTGAGCACCACGCGGTCTAGTCGGCGGATCGGCCTGCCACTCCCGGGACTTCGCCCCGCATCGGCTCCTCTCACCTTCTTTGGGGTGCGGGCCTCCCGGCGAGGAAGCTCGGCACTATGGGCGCTCCCCCAGGGGCCCCGGGCGTCAGCGTTTGACGCGGTCGCGGAGGGCGAGGACGGCCAGGCCCAACAGGACGGGCTCGGTGAGGCGGGAGGTCGTCTCGATGCAGGTACCCGCAGTCCGAGGGCCGACGGAGGACGCGGAAGAGCCCTCAGTGTTCCAGTCCGTACGGCCCCGGGCCCCGGTCCCATGCCATGGGTTCCGGACAGCGGAGGCCCGGGAGAAGCTGGGAGAAATCCGGGAGAAGATCTTGCTCACTCCCAGCCCCTCATCCCCGCCCAGACCGACGGAGACCGATATCGCCCTCCCCGGCCGACAAGAAAAAGGACGCCTCCCCACCAGGGGAAACGCCCTATCTCTCTGCACTGCATCTGTGGGGCTAACAGGATTTGAACCTGTGGCCTCATCCTTATCAGGGATGCGCTCTAACCAACTGAGCTATAGCCCCGCCGCGCTCTGTGCGCTGACCTGAGAAGATTAGCGCACGACGTGGTCAGTCCCAAAATCGGTAACCGGGGCCGGGAACAGGCCCCCGGCGGGGGCCCGCGACCGGCTCCCGGTGGTTACTCGTCCTCCGCCAGGGTCAGCTCCACGCCGCCGACGAACCCCGCGGAGAGGTTGTAGATGAAGGCGCCGAGGGTGGCCAGGGCGGTGGCGAGGACGACGTCGATGACGGCGATGACCGAGGTGAAGATGAGCACCCGGGGCAGCGAGAGGAAGGACTGGAGGTCGAATCCGTTGGACTCGTTGGAGCCGGTCGCCTCGGAGATGGTGCCGCCGACGGTGGAGAAGACGCCCATCGCGTCCATGACCATCCACAGCACGGCGGAGGCCACCACGGTGCAGATGCCCAGCGCGATGGAGAGCAGGAAGCTCACCTTCATCACCGACCAGGGGTCCGCCTTGGCGACCCGCAGCCGCGCCTTGCGGGTCCGCGGGGTGGTGCGCGCCCCCGCGGGCGTACGGGGTCTGCGCACGGTGCCGTCCGGGGCGGACTGGTAGGCCTGCGGCGGGTGGTACGGGCCGGAGGGGGCCTCCGGCGGCCGTTCGCCGGGCAGGGCTCCGCCCGTGTACTGCTGGCCCTCGGCGCCTCGGGTTTCGGTCACGTTGCCCCCTGGGGCTGCTGGGAGTCGTCGTCGTGAAAGGGAGAGATGGCAGGGGCGGGAAGGGGCGAGCAGGGAGCGGGGCCGGTCACCGCGGGGCCACGGACGCCGTCCGTTCCTGCCGGAAGGGTTCCGGCGACCGTGGCCCTGCTCACGACCCGCTCCTCGTACTCGGCGGCCTCTCGGCCCGCCCGGCCTACTCGGACGGGGACTCGGTGTCCTCGTCCGCCGCCGGGGCCGCCTCGGCGTCGACGTCGCCGTCGACCTCCTCGGCCTCCCGGCCCGCCTCGGCATTGCGCGCGATCCCGACGACGGCGTCGCGCTTGCCCAGGTTGATCAGCTGGACACCCATGGTGTCACGGCCGGTCTCGCGCACCTCATCGACGCGCGTGCGGATCACTCCGCCCCCGAGCGTGATGGCCAGGATCTCGTCGCTGCTCTCCACGACCAGCGCGCCGACCAGCGAGCCCCTGTCCTCCACGATCTTGGCGGCCTTGATGCCGAGGCCGCCGCGGCCCTGGACCCGGTACTCGTCCACGGGCGTGCGCTTCGCGTAACCGCCGTCGGTGGCGGTGAAGACGAACGTACCGGGCCGGACGACATTCATCGAGAGCAGTTCGTCGCCCTCGCGGAAGCTCATGCCCTTGACGCCGGAGGTGGCGCGGCCCATCGGGCGCAGTGCCTCGTCGGTCGCGGTGAAGCGGATCGACTGGGCCTTGCGGGAGATGAGCAGCAGGTCGTCCTCGGCGGAGACCAGTTCGGCGCCGATCAGCTCGTCGTCGCGGCCGTCCTCCATCTCGCGGAGGTTGATCGCGATGACGCCGCCGGAGCGCGGGGAGTCGTAGTCCTTCAGGGAGGTCTTCTTGACCAGGCCCGCCTTGGTGGCGAGGACCAGATAGGGGGCGACCTCGTAGGTGCGGATGGCGAGGATCTCCGCGATGGACTCGTCCGGCTGGAAGGCGAGGAGGTTCGCCACGTGCTGGCCGCGGGCCTCGCGTCCGGCGTCGGGCAGCTCGTAGGCCTTGGCGCGGTAGACGCGGCCCTTGTTGGTGAAGAAGAGCAGCCAGTGGTGGGTGGTGGACACGAAGAAGTGGTCGACGATGTCGTCTTCCTTGAGCTTCGTGCCGCGGACGCCCTTGCCGCCGCGCTTCTGCGAGCGGTAGTCGTCGGTCTTGGTGCGCTTGACGTAGCCGCCGCGGGTGATCGTGACGACGATGTCCTCCTCGGCGATCAGGTCCTCGATGGACATGTCACCGTCGAAGGGCACCAGCTTGGTGCGCCGGTCGTCCGCGAACTTCTCGACGATCGCGGTCAGTTCCTCGCTGATGATGCCGCGCTGGCGCACCGGCGAGGCCAGGATCTCCTGGTACTCGGTGATCTTCGCCTGGAGTTCGTCGTGCTCCTGGATGATCTTCTGGCGCTCCAGGGCGGCCAGCCGGCGCAGCTGCATCTCCAGGATGGCGTTGGCCTGGATCTCGTCGATCTGCAGGAGTTCCATCAGGCCGGTGCGGGCGGTCTCGACGGTGTCGCTGGCCCGGATCAGGGCGATGACCTCGTCGATGGCGTCCAGGGCCTTGAGCAGGCCGCGCAGGATGTGGGCGCGCTCCTCGGCCTTGCGCAGCCGGAACTTCGTACGCCGGACGATGACCTCGATCTGGTGCGCCACCCAGTGCCGGATGAAGGCGTCCAGGGAGAGGGTGCGCGGCACGCCGTCGACCAGGGCCAGCATGTTGGCGCCGAAGTTCGTCTGCAGGTCGGTGTGCTTGTAGAGGTTGTTGAGGACGACCTTGGCGACCGCGTCCCGCTTGAGCACGATGACCAGGCGCTGGCCGGTGCGCGAGGAGGTCTCGTCGCGGACGTCGGCGATGCCGCCGATCCTGCCGTCCTTGACGAGGTCGGCGATCTTCTGCGCGAGGTTGTCCGGGTTGACCTGGTACGGGAGTTCGGTGACCACCAGGCACTGGCGGTTCTGGATCTCCTCGACCTCGACCACGGCGCGCATGGTGATGGAGCCGCGCCCGGTGCGGTAGGCCTCCTCGATGCCCTTGCGGCCGACGACCAGGGCGCCGGTCGGGAAGTCGGGGCCCTTGATGCGCTCGATGAGGGCGTCGAGCAGCTCCTCGTGCGAGGCCTCCGGGTTCTCCAGGTACCACTGGGCGCCAGCCGCGACCTCGCGCAGGTTGTGCGGCGGGATGTTGGTGGCCATGCCGACCGCGATGCCCGCCGAGCCGTTGATCAGCAGGTTCGGGAAGCGGGCGGGCAGGACGGTCGGCTCCTGGGAGCGGCCGTCGTAGTTGTCCGTGAAGTCGACGGTCTCCTCGTCGATGTCGCGGACCATCTCCATCGACAGCGGCGCCATCTTGCACTCGGTGTACCGCATGGCCGCGGCCGGGTCGTTGCCCGGGGAGCCGAAGTTGCCGTTGGAGTCGACCAGCGGCATCCGCATCGACCAGGGCTGCGCGAGGCGGACCAGCGCGTCGTAGATCGAGGAGTCGCCGTGCGGGTGGTAGTTGCCCATGACGTCGCCGACGACGCGGGCGCACTTGTAGAAGCCCTTCTCGGGCCGGTAGCCGCCGTCGTACATCGCGTAGAGGACGCGGCGGTGCACCGGCTTGAGGCCGTCGCGGACGTCCGGCAGCGCGCGGGAGACGATGACGGACATCGCGTAGTCGAGGTACGAGCGCTGCATCTCCGTCTCGAGCCCGACGGGCTCGACACGCATCGCCTCGACCGCGACCGTTTCCTCGCCGGTCTCGACGGGCTCTTCACTGGGAGCGGGGGTGTTCTCGTCGGCCATGGCCGTACTGGATCCTTTCGGACTGTGCGGAAGCGGAGGTCCCTCGGGCGGCCGCCGGGGGTGGGCGGCCGCGCCGGAAGGCCGCCTCAGATGTCGAGGAAGCGGACGTCCTTGGCGTTGCGCTGGATGAACTGGCGGCGGGCCTCGACGTCCTCGCCCATCAGGACCGAGAAGAGGTCGTCGGCCTGGGCGGCGTCGTCGAGGGTGACCTGGCCGAGGACGCGGTGGTCCTGGTCCATGGTCGTGATGCGCAGCTCCTCGGCGTTCATCTCGCCGAGACCCTTGAAGCGCTGGACCGAGTCCTCCTTGATCCGCTTGCCCTGCTGGCGCCCCAGCTCGATCAGCGCGTCGCGCTCGCGGTCCGAGTACGCGTACTGGAAGTCGTCCCGGGTCCACTTGATCTTGTACAGCGGCGGCCGGGACAGGAAGACGTGGCCCGCCTCGACCAGCGGCCGCATGAAGCGGAACAGGAAGGTCAGCAGCAGGGTGTTGATGTGCTGGCCGTCGACGTCGGCGTCCGCCATCAGGATGATCTTGTGATAGCGGAGCTTCTCGATGTCGAAGTCCTCGTGGACCCCGGTGCCGAAGGCGGAGATCAGCGCCTGGATCTCCTGGTTCTGCAGGATCTTGTCGATCCGGGCCTTCTCGACGTTCAGGATCTTGCCGCGGATCGGCAGGATGGCCTGGTACTCCGGGTTCCGGCCGGACTTGGCGGAGCCGCCGGCCGAGTCGCCCTCGACGATGAAGATCTCGCACTTGGTGGGATCGTTGGACTGGCAGTCGCTCAGCTTGCCGGGCAGCGAGGCGGTCTCCAGCAGGCCCTTGCGGCGGGTCAGATCGCGCGCCTTGCGGGCCGCGACCCGGGCCGTGGCGGCCTGGATCGACTTGCGGATGATGTCCGCGGCCTCGTTCGGATTGCGGTCGAGCCAGTCGGTGAGGTGCTCGTGCACCACCTTCTGCACGAAGGTCTTCGCCTCGGTGTTGCCGAGCTTGGTCTTGGTCTGGCCCTCGAACTGCGGCTCGCCCAGCTTGACCGAGATGATCGCGGTCAGGCCCTCGCGGATGTCGTCGCCGGTGAGGTTGTCGTCCTTCTCGCGCAGCAGCTTCTTGTCGCGCGCGTACCGGTTGATGAGCCCGGTCAGCGCGGCCCGGAAGCCCTCCTCGTGGGTGCCGCCCTCGTGGGTGTGGATGGTGTTGGCGAAGGAGTACACGCCCTCGCTGTAGCCGCCGTTCCACTGCATCGCGACCTCGAGGGAGAGCAGCCGCTCCTTGTCCTCGGCCTCGATGTCGATGACGCTCGGGTGCACCACCTCGCCCTTGCGGGAGTTGAGGTACTTCACGAAGTCGACGATGCCGCCCTCGTAGTGGTACGTGACCGTGCGGACCTTCTCCGCGACGTCCTCGGGGGCGTCGGCGCCCGCCGTGTCGGCGTCGGCGGTGGCCTTCGCGGACTCCCGCTCGTCGGTGAGCCGGATGGTCAGGCCCTTGTTGAGGAAGGCCATCTCCTGGAAGCGCCGGGAGAGCGTCTCGAAGGAGTACTCGGTGGTCTCGAAGATGTCGCCGTCGGCCCAGAAGGTGACCGAGGTGCCGGTCTCCTCGACCGCCTCGTGCTGCGCCAGCGGCGCGGTCGGGACGCCCAGCTTGTAGTCCTGCGTCCAGCGGTACCCGTCGGTCCTGACCTCCACGGCCACCCTGGTGGAGAGGGCGTTGACGACCGAGACGCCGACGCCGTGCAGACCGCCGGAGACCGCGTAGCCGCCGCCGCCGAACTTGCCGCCCGCGTGCAGCACGGTCAGCACGACCTCGAGGGCCGGCTTGTTCTCGGAGGGGACGATGCCGACCGGGATGCCGCGGCCGTTGTCGATCACGCGCACCCCGCCGTCGGCGAGGATCGTGACGTCGATGGTGTCCGCGTGCCCGGCCAGCGCCTCGTCGACCGCGTTGTCCACGACCTCGTAGACGAGGTGGTGCAGGCCGCGCTCACCGGTCGAGCCGATGTACATACCGGGGCGCTTACGGACCGCGTCCAGTCCTTCGAGGACCGTGATGGCACTCGCGTCGTACGCCGACTCCGCCGCCGCCTCCGCGAGGTCCTCGGCGACGTGCGCGGGGACGTCCGCGGAGGGGTCGGGAGTCGGAGACGGGGACGTGTTCTCGTTGGGGTTGCCGGAATCGGCCACGAAGCGCCCTTTCTGGCACAGCACAAACCGTGCAACCGGCGTCGGCCGGAGCGACTGCGGCGTGGTGCGGTGGTGAGCCTGGTGCGAAGCTGACGAAAGACGGAGGAGACGGGACAGCGGGTACTCGGTGGTGCCTCGCGCTCGCGGGAGCGCGGATTAGCCCTCAGTCTACCGGTACCGCTGACACTGATGGGGCTTTGCCGGTACCTGAGATGGCATGTGCCGCCCTGAACCGGCCTCTTCCGACTCCCCATATGCGGAGCGGGGGCCCAAGAGGCTCACAGCGGCACTCAGCGCTTCGGGGTGTCAACCCCCAGCTACGGAGCCGCCGCGGCCTTCTGACCACCGCGTCCGCGGGTGCCGCGGGGGCCGGACGACGGCCGTCACCGGGGCTTGCCGGCGGTCTCGCGGGGCGGCCGGCAGCTGACGCGGAAGCGGGACCGGCACCCGACTCGGGCCGGGATCGGCAACCGACGCGGGGCGGGACCGGCGGCCGTCACCGAGGCCGCACGCGGTTCTCGCCCGGGCTCAGCCGTAGGTGTCGCCGGGGCCCTTGCTGCCGGGGGCGCGCAGCGATCCGTACCGCCGCGGGCCGGTGCCGGGGCCCTGGACCTTGATCAGCCGTACGGTGCCGTGGCCGAGGTCCTCGTTCAGGCGGGCGACCAGCTGGGGGGCGAGCAGGCGCAGCTGGGTGGCCCAGGCCGTGGAGTCGCAGCGCACGGTCAGCACGCGGTCGGTGGCCGGGTCGCCTGCGTCGTCCTGGTAGCTCACCGGGACGCAGTGCCGGGCGAGGTCGGGGCCGACGATCTGCGGCCAGCGGCCCATCACCCCGCCGACCGCCGCCGGGGTCTCCCAGCCGCGCTCGGTGATCAGCCGGTTGATCGCGGCGCCGAGCGGCAGCGGGTCGCGGCCGTCCGCGCGGGCGCCCGAGCGCAGTCCGCCACCGCGGCGGGCCTGCTTCTTCTGCCGGGCGGCGTCCCCGCGGGCCCGCGCCTGCTCCTTGGCCGCGCGCAGGGCGACCCGGGCGAGGTCGACGCCGCTGGGTTCGCCGGTGCCCGCGGGCGCGGCTTCGGTGGCGGGGGTGTCCGCCGGTGCGGGCGGGGTGCCCGATCCGGGCGAGGTGTCCGGCGCGGCCCGGTTGCCCGGCGCGGCCGGGGCGCCGTCGCGGCGGGGCGCGCGGCCGCCGGTCCCGTCCGCGGGGGCGTCCTCGCCGGGGCCGCCGCCGAGGCGCTGCTGCCCGCTCGGCCCGGGGCGCCGCCCGCCGCCGCTCATCCGGCCGTCACCTCGCCCTCGCCGACCCGGAACCGGGCCCCGCGCAGCACCTCGGGGACGTCCTCGTCCACCGCCGCGGTCACCAGGACCTGCTCGCCGGGGGCGACCAGCTCGGCGAGGCGGTCCCGGCGCCGGGAGTCCAGCTCCGCGAAGACGTCGTCCAGGATGAGCACCGGCTCCCCCGCCCGGCGCCCGCCCTGTGCCGGTGTCTCCTCGGCGTACGGGCTCTCGGCGCGCAGCAGGTCGTACGAGGCCAGCCGCAGCGCCAGCGCGTACGACCAGGACTCGCCGTGGCTCGCGTACCCCTTGGCGGGCATCCGGCCGAGCTTGAGCACCAGGTCGTCGCGGTGCGGGCCGACCAGGGTGACGCCGCGCTCGACCTCCTGGGTGCGCACCTCGGCCAGGGCGGCGAGGAGCTGCTCGTACAGCTCCTCGCGGCGGTGCGCCTCACCGGGGGCGGAGGGCTTGTACTCCAGGGCCAACGGGCCGCCGCCGGGGGCGAGTTGCTCGTAGGCCTTGTCGGCGAGCGGCTGGAGGGCGTCGATCAGGGAGAACCGCTGGGCGAGCAGCTCGGCGCCGGCCCGGGCCAGGTGCTGGTCCCAGACGTCCAGGGTGGACAGGTCCATCGTGCGGCCCGCGTGGCGGCGGGCGAGCGCGGCGGACTTCAGCAGGGTGTTGCGCTGCTTGAGCACCCGGTCGTAGTCGGCGCGCACCCCGGCCATCCGCGGGGAGCGGGCGGTGACCAGCTCGTCGAGGAAGCGGCGGCGCTCGGTGGGATCGCCCTTGACCAGCGCCAGGTCCTCCGGCGCGAAGAGCACGGTGCGCAGGATGCCGAGCACGTCACGGGGCCTGACCGCCGAGGAGCGGTTGATCCGCGCCCGGTTGGCCTTGCCCGGGTTCAGCTCCAGCTCGACCAGCTGCTGCCGCTCGCCCTGGCGCACCGCGCCGCGGATCACCGCCCGCTCGGCGCCCATGCGCACCAGGGGGGCGTCCGAGGAGACCCGGTGGCTGGAGAGGGTGGCGAGATAGCCGACCGCCTCCACCAGATTGGTCTTGCCCTGGCCGTTGGGCCCCACGAACGCGGTGACGCCCGGGTCGAGTGCTACCTCGGCCCGGGCGTACGAGCGGAAGTCGGCCAGCGACAGATGAGTGACATGCACGGCCGTGCACCGACCTCCCCCAGGGTGTGGATTACTTCTGGCTCTTCTCGACGGCGTGCCCGCCGAACTGGTTGCGCAGCGCCGCGATCATCTTCATCTGCGGCGAGTCCTCCTGGCGGGAGGCGAAGCGGGCGAACAGCGAGGCGGTGATCGCGGGCAGCGGCACGGCGTTGTCGATGGCGGCCTCCACGGTCCAGCGGCCCTCGCCGGAGTCCTGTGCATAACCGCGCAGCTGCTCCAGGTGCTCGTCGTCGTCGAGGGCGTTGACGGCGAGGTCGAGCAGCCAGGAGCGGATGACCGTGCCCTGCTGCCAGGAGCGGAAGACCTCGCGCACGTCGGTGACCGAGTCCACCGCCTCCAGCAGCTCCCAGCCCTCGGCGTAGGCCTGCATCATGGCGTACTCGATGCCGTTGTGGACCATCTTCGCGAAGTGGCCGGCGCCGACCTTGCCCGCGTGCACGGAGCCGAAGTCGCCCTCCGGCTTGAGGGCGTCGAAGACCGGCTGCACCTTGGCGACGTTCTCCTTGTCGCCGCCGTACATCAGCGCGTAGCCGTTCTCCAGGCCCCAGACGCCGCCGGAGACGCCGCAGTCCACGAAGCCGATGCCCTTGGCCGCCAGCTCCTCGGCGTGCTTCTCGTCGTCGCTCCAGCGGGAGTTGCCGCCGTCGACGACGACATCGCCCGGTTCGAGGAGTTCGCCGAGGGTGTCGATGGTGGACTGGGTCGCGTCACCGGCCGGGACCATCACCCAGACCACCCGCGGGCCGCTGAGCCGCCCGACCAGCTCCTGGAGGGTGCTGACGTCCGCGAGATCGGGGTTGCGGTCGTATCCGATGACGGTGTGGCCTGCGCGGCGGATGCGCTCGCGCATATTGCCGCCCATCTTGCCGAGGCCGACGAGACCGAGCTCCATCAATGATCCTTAAGTAGCGTCCGGTGGGCGGGCACGGGCCGTGCCCAGACCGAGCCTAAACCCGCGCCGCCGTGCACACCTGTGGGCTCAGCCGCTCAGGCGTCACCCCGCTCACCTGCGGTGTTGTCCGCTCAGCCGGACAGCCGCACCGGCATGATCAGGTACTTGTACGCCTCGTCCGCCTCCGCGTCCAGGGCGGGCTTGCCGCTCAGCAGGGCGGGCTTGGTGGAGGTGGTGAAGGAGAGCTGGGCCACCGGGGAGTCGATGGCGCTGAGGCCGTCGAGCAGGAAGGTCGGGTTGAAGGCGATCGAGATGTCGTCGCCCTCCAGCTGCGCGTCGACCCTTTCCACAGCCTGTGCGTCGTCGCTGGAGCCGGCCTCCAGGATCAGCACGCCCTGCTCGAAGCTGAGCCGCACCGGGGTGTTGCGCTCGGCGACCAGGGCCACGCGCTTGACGGCCTCCACGAAGGGGGCGGTCTCGATCACGGCCACCGAGTTGAACTCGGTCGGGAAGAGCGTGCGGTACTTCGGCAGGTCGCCTTCGAGCAGCCGGGTGGTGGTACGGCGGCCCGCGCCCTCGAAGCCGATCAGGCCCTCGCCCGCGCCGGAGCCGGACAGGGCGATGGTCACGCTGTCGCCGCTGGTCAGCGCCTTGGCGGTGTCCTGGAGGGTCTTGGCGGGCACCAGGGCGACCGCGGAGATCTCCGCGGACTCCGGCTTCCACAGGAACTCGCGGACCGCGAAGCGGTAGCGGTCGGTGGAGGCGAGGGTCACGGTGTCGCCCTCGATCTCGATACGCACACCGGTGAGCACCGGGAGGGTGTCGTCCCGGCCCGCGGCGATGGCGACCTGGTTGGCGGCGGCGGCGAAGACCTCACCGGGGACGGTGCCGGTGGCGGTGGGCATCTGCGGCAGGGCCGGGTACTCCTCCACAGGCAGGGTGTGGAGGGTGAAGCGGGAGGAGCCGCAGACCACGGTGGCCCGTACACCGTCTGTGGAGATCTCCACCGGGCGGTTGGGCAGGGCCCGGCAGATGTCGGCGAGCAGGCGGCCGGAGACGAGGACCGTGCCGTCCTCCTCGACCTCGGCGTCGACGGAGACGCGGGCCGAGACCTCGTAGTCGAAGCTCGACAGGCTCAGGGCGCCGTCCTCGGCCTTCAGCAGCAGGCCCGCCAGTACCGGCGCCGGAGGCCGGGCCGGGAGGCTGCGCGCCGCCCAGGCAACTGCCTCCGCGAGTACATCGCGTTCCACCCGGATCTTCACCGTAAGCCGCCTCCTGCTGTCGCCTGGCTGCTCTCGCCCTGCTGGTCTGACTGATCTGTCTGGTCGGTCTGCCTGGTCGGTCTGCTCCGCGTCCCGGGCTCCGGGGGCCTCTCGGCTTCCGGGAGTCAGTGCGACGCGGTGTCCTCCGTCCCACCGAGGGGAAGGTGACCGGGGACCAGTCTGACGTACCGCGCTGACACTCGGCGCCTCTCGGGGTCAAGTCGTACCGGGCGGCAGTTCGGCGCCGGACCGCGAGTTGTGCACAGCCCCCACTTCGAAACCAATTCCCCGGTCTAACTAGGTGGGGGTAGTAGTAGGGGCTGTGGAAACCGTGGATAACCGCGTTTTCGCAGGTCAGCACGGAAATTTTGTCCACTGTGCCTGTGGGCGGAGCCGGTGGACAACCGGCCGTCGCTGTGGACGGGGGAAAGTTCTGCACACCCGATGCACAGGCAAGGGGTGGTTCTCCCCAGCGGCGTCCCCAGCTTTACCCAGGTTCCCCACAGCCCAATCGGTCAGCTTCGTGTGACGCCTTTCACTCCAAGCGGTGAGAGGGCGTGCCTCGTTGCCGAACAGTGGACGGCGATGTGGAGAAGGTACGGCAAGCTGGGGACAACGGCCCCCGGCCTGTGGGCGGGCGGTGGACAACCGTACCCACAGGCTGTGCACAAGCCGCGCGTCCACAAGGTGTGGAGAAGCTTCGTCCACCAATCCACAGGCGGCTGAGCTGGTCTGATGGATCATCGACCGGGCCTCCTGTGGACGCCCTTGGGACAACTTCCCCCTCCCCAGGGTGTGGACGGGAAAAAGTCCCCGAATCTGTGGAGAAGCAGCGCCGCAGTGGAGGGAATCGAACAGCCGCCTCCCGAACCGGCGCGCGAGAAGCCGCGCGATCCCGTACGAGGAAGGTTTGAGAAGCCGCGGAACGGGGTCGCGGACCGCCCCCGGGACGTCCGGCGGGTGCGGTGCGCGTCCCCGGAGGACGC
This sequence comes from Streptomyces sp. SCSIO ZS0520, assembly GCF_025643355.1. Classification (NCBI taxonomy): domain Bacteria; kingdom Bacillati; phylum Actinomycetota; class Actinomycetes; order Kitasatosporales; family Streptomycetaceae; genus Streptomyces; species Streptomyces sp. SCSIO ZS0520. Next base: position 4,079,869 of record NZ_CP092644.1, read on the forward strand.
CGCTGGGGCAAGCGAGAACCCCCGGCGCGGGGCCGGGGGTTCACGGTGAGGCGCGGGCGGAGCGGGCCTGGCGGCCCCTCAGCCGTTCTTGATGCGGTTGGTCAGCTCGGTGACCTGGTTGTAGATGGAGCGGCGCTCCGCCATCAGCGCCCGGATCTTGCGGTCCGCGTGCATCACGGTGGTGTGGTCGCGCCCGCCGAACTGCGCGCCGATCTTCGGCAGCGAGAGGTCGGTCAGCTCGCGGCACAGATACATCGCGATCTGCCGGGCGGTCACCAGGACCCGGCTGCGCGAGGAGCCGCACAGGTCGTCCACGGTCAGGCCGAAGTAGTCGGCGGTCGCCGCCATGATCGCGGTGGCCGTGATCTCGGGGGCGGCGTCCTCACCGCCGGGGATCAGGTCCTTGAGGACGATCTCGGTCAGGCCGAGGTCCACCGGCTGCCGGTTGAGCGAGGCGAAGGCGGTCACCCGGATCAGGGCGCCCTCCAGCTCGCGGATATTGCGCGAGATCCGGGAGGCGATGAACTCCAGGACCTCCGGCGGGGCGTTGAGCTGCTCCTGCACCGCCTTCTTGCGCAGGATCGCGATCCGCGTCTCCAGCTCGGGCGGCTGCACATCGGTGATCAGCCCCCACTCGAAGCGGTTGCGCAACCGGTCCTCCAGGGTGACCAGTTGCTTGGGCGGCCGGTCCGAGGAGAGCACGATCTGCTTGTTCGCGTTGTGCAGCGTGTTGAAGGTGTGGAAGAACTCCTCCTGCGTCGACTCCTTGTCCGCGAGGAACTGGATGTCGTCGACGAGCAGGATGTCCATCTCCCGGTACCGCTTGCGGAAGCTGTCGCCCTTGCCGTCCCGGATCGAGTTGATGAACTCGTTGGTGAACTCCTCCGAGCTGACGTACCGCACCCGCGTCCCCGGATAGAGACTGCGCGCGTAGTGCCCGATCGCGTGCAGCAGGTGGGTCTTGCCGAGCCCCGACTCCCCGTAGATGAACAGCGGGTTGTACGCCTTCGCCGGTGCCTCGGCGACCGCGACCGCGGCCGCGTGGGCGAAGCGGTTCGAGGCGCCGATGACGAAGGTGTCGAAGAGGTACTTGGGGTTCAGCCGCGCGGTCGGCTCCCCGGGACCGGTCGCCGGGGCGGGTTTCGCCGCCAGCGGCCCGGGCGCACCACTGGAGGCGGGCAGCGAGGAGCCCACCGGCCCGCCCGCGTGCACATGCCCCCGCGAGGAGGGCGGCCCCCCGCGCGGACCGGGCCCGCCGCTCGGCGACTGCCCGCCCGGGTCCGGGGCGGAAGGGGGGCGCCGGTCCGGCAGCTCCCGCAGCTCCGGGCGCTCGTACTCCCCGCGGGACTTCTCGTATGCGCCGAGTTCGCCGCGGTCCCCGCGCTCGGCCGGGGCCCGCTCGCCGCGGTCCCCGCGCTCGAAGTCCATCCGCTGCTCGTACGGCAGCCGTTCGGCCTCGTACCCCGGGCGCTCGCCGCGCTCGCGCTCCCGCTCGTAGGGCGGCCGCTCGCTCTCGTAGCCGCCGCGCTCGGCGCCCCGGCGGTCCGCCGCGGGACGCTCCTGCTCGTATCCGGCGCGCTCGCTCTCGTACCCGGGCCGCTCACCGTCGTAAGGGCGCTCGCCCTCGTAGGAGGGGCGCTCCTTGTCATAGGGGCGGTCCTTCTCGTACGGGCGCTCCTGCTCGTAGGAGGAACGGTCCGCTTCGTAGCCGCCGCGGTCCTGCTCGTAGGACGGGCGCTCGGCGTCGTAGCCGCGTTCGCCGCCGCGGTAGTCGTGGCCCTGCTGCTGGGCGGCGGGGCCGGTGTAGGACTCGCGCTCGGGGAAGCCGAGGCGCTGCTGCTGCCAGCCATAGTCGTCCTGGCCGGTGCGCGGCCAGGCGCCCGGCTCGGGGCGCTGGTACTCGGAGGGGTACGCGGGGCGGGCGGTCGGCAGCGAGTCCGGGCGGGCCTCGCTGCGGGCGGCGGGCACCGAGTCGCCGCGGCCGTGCCCGGGGTGCTCCTCGCCCGACCTGCGGGCGTACCCCTCGTACGTCTCGCGGCCGGGGGCGGCGGAGGGCAGCTCCGGCTCCTCGTACCGCTGCTGCTGGCCGGGCAGTCCGGGGGCGGGCGCCTCGCCGGCGTTCTCGTCGACGGTGATGGCGATGCGGATGCGGCGGCCGTACTCCCTGCTGAGGGAGGAGCCGACGACGGGCGCGAGGCGGCCTTCGAGCACGCCCTTGGCGAATTCGTTCGGCACGGCGAGCAGTGCGGTGTCGGCGACCAGGCCGAGTGGCAGGCAGCGCCTGATCCACCGCTCGTCCTTCGCCTCGATCCCGTGGCCGCCCCCGTCGCCGATCCCGAGGAGCTGGTCGAGCACCCGTGGCCACACTGCGGCAAGATCGGCAGTTACGTCAGCCACAGGGCACGCTCTCTCGCTGGTCCCACGAAGGTGTGGTTCTGGGACGGTCGGTGAATGATTCGCCGGACGGACCCCCCTGAGACACGGGGCGCCCGCGCGGTGGCGGGCGAAGGGAACGAATCGGAGTCCAGCCACGGTAGTCAGGGCAACGGGTACGGTTCAAGTTGTTGTCCACAGCCTGTGCACAGTGTCCCCCGGGCGCCCGTCTTTCCCGGACTTTCGCCGGTCTTTCCCGGTCGTCCAGGAGCTGGTTTGACCCGGCGGCGCGGCCCCGCGTACCGTAACCAGGTCGAGTTGTCGATGGCTGCTGCCGCCTGCCTCCGATGGGCAAAAGGTCAAGGATCCCAGGTCACGCCGGGGATTCTCGACCGGGAAGCGGTGCACTCGGGCGTAAGCGAGCTACTCGTGGGCGCACGGTGACAGCCAATCGATCTCCCGCCATCCTTCGAATCATTACTGGAGCCCCCGAGTGAGCAAGCGCACCTTCCAGCCGAACAACCGTCGTCGCGCGAAGACCCACGGCTTCCGGCTGCGGATGCGCACCCGTGCCGGCCGCGCGATTCTCGCGTCCCGCCGCAGCAAGGGTCGCGCCCGTCTGTCCGCCTGATCATCCACAGGTCATGACGTCGTGCTGCCTACCGAGCATCGGCTGAGGCGGCGCGAGGACTTCGCGACCGCGGTACGCCGAGGACGCAGGGCCGGCCGGACACTTCTCGTCGTCCATGTCGCCCGTGAACGCAGTGGTGCCACGGACCCGCACGCACCGGGGGAGGATGCCTCTCCCACGCGTGCGGGTTTCGTCGTCAGCAAGGCGGTGGGCGGTGCCGTGGTCCGCACCAGGGTGAAGCGCAAGCTTCGCCATCTGATGCGCGACCGCCTCGGTCTGCTGCCCCCCGGTAGCCTGGTAGTCGTCAGAGCGCTGCCCGGTGCGGGGGACGCCGCATACGGCCAGCTGGCCCGAGACCTGGACGCCGCGATCACGAGGCTGCTGGGAGGGGGCGCGCGATGAAGTACCCACTGCTGGCACTGATCAAGATCTACCAGTGGACCATCAGCCCGCTGCTCGGGCCGGTCTGCAAGTACTACCCCTCGTGTTCCCACTACGGCTTCCAGGCCATCGACCGGCATGGCGCGGTCAAGGGAACGGCACTGACCGCCTGGCGCATCCTGCGGTGCAATCCGTGGTCCGCCGGTGGTGTCGATCATGTACCGCCGCGCAAGCGACCGCGCTGGCACGAGATGCTGCGCACTGCCTGGCGCGAACGCAAGGGCGGGCCTCCCGCCGCCGGCGCGCCGTCCGGGTGCCACCACGAGCCCCCGGGTCACGCCGCCGAGACCCCGTCCCATGCTCAAGGAGCCTGATTAGTGGACACGATTGCCAGTCTCTTCAGCTTCATCACCACACCGGTGTCCTGGGTCATCGTCCAGTTCCACAAGGTGTTCGGTGCGATCTTCGGTGAAGACACGGGCTGGGCCTGGGGCCTGTCCATCGTGTCCCTGGTGATCCTGATCCGTATCTGCCTGATCCCGCTCTTCGTGAAGCAGATCAAGGCGACCCGGGCGATGCAGACGCTGCAGCCCGAGATGAAGAAGATCCAGGAGCGCTACAAGAACGACAAGCAGCGTCAGTCCGAAGAGATGATGAAGCTGTACAAGGAGACGGGCACCAACCCGCTCTCCTCGTGCCTTCCCATCCTGGCGCAGTCGCCGTTCTTCTTCGCCCTGTACCACGTGCTCAGCAGCATCGCCTCGGGTGACACCATCGGCGTCATCGACCGGCCGCTGCTCGACAGCGCCCGGAACGCGCACATCTTCGGCGCCCCGCTCGCCGCGAAGTTCATGGACAGCGGAGACAAGGTCGCCGCGCTCGACGCCTCCCTGACCGATGTCCGCATCGTCACCGCGATCATGATCGTGATGATGTCGCTGTCGCAGTTCTACACGCAGCGCCAGCTGATGACGAAGAACGTCGACACCACCGTGAAGACGCCGTTCATGCAGCAGCAGAAGATGCTGATGTACGTCTTCCCCGTCATCTTCGCCGTCTTCGGCATCAACTTCCCCGTCGGCGTCCTCGTCTACTGGCTGACCACCAACGTGTGGACCATGGGCCAGCAGATGTACGTGATCCGCCAGAACCCCACCCCCGGCAGCAAGGCCCAGGCCTCCTACCTGGAGCGCCTGCTCAAGCACGTCACGCACGCCGAGAAGGTCCGCAGCCGCCGCGACCGCAACGCCATCAAGGCCATCGTCGCCAAGGGCCGCGACCGCAACGAGTTCGAGCGCAAGTTCATCAACGGGCTCAGCAAGGCCGGGCTCGCCGCCCAGACCGACGGCTCGGTCGACAAGAGCGAGTCGGGTGCCGTCGCCACCGAGACCGAGGACGGCGTCCAGGCCGGAGCGCCCAAGCGCCAGCAGCCCAAGCGCCAGTCCAAGGCGCAGCGGCAGTCCACCACCGGGGCGCCCAAGAGCACCGCGGAGAAGACCTCCCTGTCCAAGGACGAGGCCGACGAGCCGGAGGACACCCCACCGGCCAAGGGGTCCTCGGCACAGTCCCCGTCCGGGGGCGGCAAGTCCGCCTCCGGTAACGCCCGCCAAGCCAAGTCCGGACAGCGCAAGGGCCCGCAGCGTCCCAAGCACCCGTCCAAGAAGTAAGAAGGAGTCCATCCGTGACGGAAGGCACCATCTCCCCCGAAGCCGAGGGCGACACCCTGACCCGCCTCGAGCAGGAAGGCGAGATCGCGGCGGACTACCTGGAGGGTCTGCTGGACATCGCCGACCTCGACGGTGACATCGACATGGACGTGGAGGCCGACCGGGCCGCCGTGTCGATCATCAGCGACGCGGGTGGCCGGGATCTGCAGAAGCTCGTCGGACGGGACGGGGAGGTCCTCGAAGCCCTCCAGGAGCTGACCCGTCTCGCCGTGCACCGGGAGACCGGTGACCGCAGCCGCCTCATGCTCGACATCGCCGGGTTCCGCGCCAAGAAGCGCACCGAGCTCTCCGACCTCGGCGCCAAGGCCGCCGCCGATGTGAAGAGCTCGGGCGAGCCGGTGAAGCTGGAGCCGATGACCCCCTTCGAGCGCAAGGTCGTGCACGACGCGGTCAAGGCGGCGGGTCTGCGCAGCGAGTCCGAGGGCGAGGAGCCCCAGCGCTTCGTCGTCGTTCTGCCTGCCTGAGCGGCACCTCACGTTTTTCCGGCCCCGTCTGTGTGTGCAGACGGGGCCGCTCTTTGTCAGCCTGAGAGCCAGTACGCCCAGCGCGGGTGGCTCGGTATGGAAGGACGGTCCCGTGACGGAGGAAGCGGAGCTCCCCCCGGCGCCGGAGCAGGCCCGGAAGATCTTCGGTGAGCGCTACCAGGACGCGGTCCGGTACGCCGAGCTGCTCGCCGAGGCCGGTGTGCAGCGCGGGCTGATCGGTCCGCGCGAGGTGCCCAGACTCTGGGAGCGGCACCTGATGAACTGCGCCGTGCTCTCCGAGGTCGTCCCCGAGGGCGTGACCGTCTGCGATGTGGGCTCTGGTGCCGGGCTGCCCGGGATCCCGCTCGCCCTCGTCCGGCCCGACCTCAAGATCACCCTTCTTGAGCCCCTGCTCCGCCGGACCAACTTCCTCTCCGAGGTCGTCGAACTCCTGGGCCTCGATCATGTGACCGTGGTGCGCGGGCGCGCCGAGGAGGTCCTCGGCCAGCTCACCCCCGTCCATGTGGTCACCGCCCGCGCCGTCGCCCCGCTGGACCGCCTCGCGGCCTGGGGAGTGCCCCTGCTGCGCCCCTACGGGGAGATGCTCGCTCTCAAGGGGGACGCGGCGCACGAGGAGGTCAAGGCGGCCGGGGCGGCGCTCAGCAAGCTGGGGGCCCAGGACGTCTCGATCGTCCAGGTCGGCGAGGGCCTGGTCGATCCGCTGTCCACGGTCGTACGTGTCCAGGTCGGCGAGAGCCCCGGTGGCGTGCGCTTCGCGGCCAAGCGCGCCAAGGCCGCACGAACGGAACGTACCCGCCGGCGCCGCTGAGGGGACAGGCTGAGGGGACAGGGGTCGCGGCTGAACTGAGCCGACGGCCGCCCGTACCGGAGACAGCCGCCCGTACATGAGACATACGCATGGGCCGACAACTCAGCCGTCTCGCCGAGTTGACCGCCCCCGCCGGGTACACCGGAGCCCCTTGACCGGAGTGTCGGTAATGTCCGCGCCGGGTGCGAGCGACATCGTGTTTCACGTGAAACGTCGTTCGCTCTTGCATGGCATCATCAATCGCGGCCGCACGGCGGCCGCACCCCGTGACCGTCGGTCCCAGAGTGCTCTCGGGTCCCCCAGAAGGGGGGCGGAGTTTTCCACAGAGCCGGATTTCTCCACAGAAGACCGGGGCTCGCTGGTTCCTGACCCCGAAGGCATGGGAGGCTCTGTTCATTGCGAGCCTGTAGTCGAGGAGAGTGAATCCTTGCGGTCCGACGCCAACATCGCGGGACCGATGACCGATCCGGTCCCCGGTCCCCGCACCGAGACGGCGGGGGAGGATGTTTCACGTGAAACACCGGCCCCGATGGATGACACCCCAATCGGTCGTGCTGCCCAACTTGCTGTCGAGGCGCTGGGTCGTGCGGGCGAGGGACTGCCACGGCCGGAGGAGACTCGGGTCATGGTGGTCGCCAACCAGAAGGGCGGGGTGGGGAAGACGACCACCACCGTCAATTTGGCGGCCTCCCTTGCTCTCCACGGCGGCCGGGTGCTGGTGATCGACCTCGACCCGCAGGGGAACGCCTCGACGGCGCTGGGGATCGACCACCACGCCGAAGTGCCCTCCATCTACGACGTCCTGGTGGAGAGCAAGCCGCTCTCCGAGGTCGTACAGCCGGTCCCGGATGTCGAAGGGCTCTTCTGTGCCCCGGCCACCATCGATCTCGCCGGTGCGGAGATCGAGTTGGTGTCCCTGGTGGCGCGGGAGAGCAGGCTCCAGAAGGCGATCGACGCCTACGAGCAGCCGCTGGACTACGTCCTCATCGACTGCCCGCCTTCCCTCGGTCTGCTGACCGTCAACGCCCTGGTGGCCGGTGCGGAGGTCCTCATCCCCATCCAGTGCGAGTATTACGCGCTGGAGGGGCTGGGCCAGCTGCTCCGCAATGTCGAGTTGGTACGGGGCCACCTCAACCCGAGCCTGCATGTCTCGACGATTCTGCTCACCATGTACGACGGGCGGACCCGACTCGCCTCGCAGGTCGCCGACGAGGTACGCAATCACTTCGGCGAGGAGGTGCTGCGGACCAGCATCCCGCGTTCGGTCCGCATCTCTGAGGCGCCGAGCTACGGGCAGACCGTGCTGACGTACGATCCCGGCTCCAGCGGTGCGCTCTCCTATCTTGAGGCGGCGCGTGAACTGGCCCTGCGCGGGGTGGGCATCCGGTACGACGAGCACCAGGGCTATGTGAGCCCGCAGAACGACCAGCAGAGCACGGCGGAGGGGATCCAGTGAGCGAGCGTAGGAGGGGACTGGGGCGGGGCTTGGGCGCACTGATCCCCGCGGCCCCGACACCACCGGAGAAGCCCGCCTCGGCGGCGGGGGAGGACGGCAGCACGCCCGCTCCCACCACGGTCCCCGTACTGACCGCGGAGCGAGGAGTCGCCGCGGCGAAGGTGGCCTCACTCCCCCAGGGAACGGTCTCACCCGAGAACGAGGAACCGGCGGCCCCGGCAGCAGCGGACGCGGAGGAGTGGAAGAGCCCCGCGGGGGTGCACTTCGCCGAGATCCCGATCGACGCCATCACCCCGAACCCGCGGCAGCCCCGTGAGGTCTTCGACGAGGACGCCCTCGCCGAACTCGTCACCTCCATCAAGGAGGTCGGCCTCCTCCAGCCGGTCGTCGTACGGCAGTTGGGCACCGGTCGCTACGAGCTCATCATGGGTGAGCGTCGCTGGCGTGCCTGCCGCGAGGCCGGGCTGGAGAACATCCCGGCCATCGTCCGCGCCACGGACGACGAGAAGCTGCTCCTGGACGCCCTGCTGGAGAACCTCCACCGGGCCCAGCTGAACCCGCTGGAAGAGGCGGCCGCCTACGACCAGTTGCTCAAGGACTTCAACTGCACCCATGACCAGCTCGCCGACCGCATCGGCCGCTCCCGTCCGCAGGTCTCCAACACCCTCCGTCTGCTGAAGCTGTCGCCGGCGGTGCAGCGGCGGGTGGCCGCGGGTGTCCTCTCCGCGGGGCATGCCCGCGCCCTGCTCTCCGTGGAGGATTCGGAGGAGCAGGACAGGCTGGCGCACCGCATTGTCGCCGAGGGGCTCTCGGTCCGTGCGGTCGAGGAGATCGTGACGCTGATGGGCTCCCGCCCGCAGAGCGCACCCCGGGCCAAGGGCCCGCGGGCCGGCGCCCGGGTCTCCCCGGCGCTGACGCATCTGGCCTCCCGGCTCTCGGACCGCTTCGAGACCCGGGTGAAGGTGGACCTCGGTCAGAAGAAGGGCAAGATCGTCGTCGAGTTCGCCTCGATAGACGATCTGGAGCGCATCCTCGGCACGCTCGCCCCCGGCGAGGGCCCGGTGATGCAGTCATCGCCCGCCGAGGAGGACGACACGGAGGGCGCGGAGGGCGAGGACGAGAGCTGAGTCCGCCTCGCGGACGAGCACCCCGCAACACGGGTGCGCAGAGCGGGTCGTGTCCGGTGTGTGCCGGAAAACGGCCCGCTCTTTGCTTTACGGCGGTTTCGAGGCAATCGCTTCCTCGCTACGATGCGGAGAAGTACGGCGCATCCGACTGTTGGTACCGCAGAGGGAGGCGGCGCCATGCCCACGGCGAGCCGCACGGGACTGGTCGCAGTGGCCCTCGGCCTGGGCGCGGTCGGCGGATTTCTCGGGAGTCTGCTCAGGGAGCAGAGCGCTCTGAGCGCCGCCCGGGAGTGCGTCGGCGAGGAAAGTGAGGAAGTGCCTCCATGGGGCGTCGACTCGTACCGCTCACGCTGGACAATCTCTCGGATCTCCCCAGCCGCTGCCGTGCGTGCGTTTACTGGGAGCTCGATCCCGTCAGCGGGCAGGACGCGGTAAAGGCGGGTACCCCGCACCTCGAAAAGGAGGCCTGGATCTCCGCGGTCCTCCTGGACTGGGGATCCTGCGGCCGGGTGGTGTACGTCGACGAGGAGCCGGTGGGCTTTGTGCTCTACGCTCCCCCTGCCTATGTCCCCCGGGCCATGGCCTTTCCCACCAGCCCGGTCTCTCCGGACGCCGTGCAGCTGATGACCTCCTGGATCGCTCCGGGCTTCCAGGGGCAGGGGCTGGGACGGGTGATCGTTCAGACGGTGGCCAAGGATCTGCTGCGCCGAGGCTTCAAGGCCATCGAGGCCTTCGGGGACGCCCGTTGGGAGGGCCCCGCCTGTCTGCTGCCCGCCGACCATCTCCTCTCCGTCGGCTTCAAGACGGTACGGCCGCATCCCTCGTACCCGCGTCTTCGCCTGGAGCTGCGTTCCACGCTCTCCTGGAAGGAGGACGTGGAGATGGCGATCGACCGCCTCCTCGGCGCCGTCCAGAAGGAGCCCGCGCTCCGCCCGCTGTGAGGCTGCTCGCCGTCAGCCAGGAGCGGCCAGACCTCGGACAGCAGAACGGGCCGGTCCCGAAGGACCGGCCCGTCGCATGTTTCACGTGAAACAGTGCCGCGTACTGCTCGACCTCACTCGGCGATGAAGTCCTCGAGGTCGCGGATGAGCGCGGCCTTGGGCTTGGCGCCGACGATGGTCTTGGCGACCTCGCCGCCCTGGTAGACGCTGAGGGTCGGGATGGACATGACCCCGTAGCGCGCGGCCGTGTTGGGGTTCTCGTCGATGTTGAGCTTGACGATCTCGATCTTGTCCCCGTGCTCGGCGGCGATGGCCTCGAGGGAGGGGGCGATCTGGCGGCAGGGTCCGCACCAGGCGGCCCAGAAGTCCACCAGTACGGGCTTCTCGTTCTTGAGTACGTCCTGCTCGAAGGTCTCGTCGGTGACGACCTTGAGGTTGCCGGCCACGGCGGGCTCCTTAGGTGTTGTGCGGCGGGGGTGTGCGAGGTGGATCAGACGGCGGCTGCGGCCACGGCGGCCTCGCCGTCGGTGAGCGCGGCGAGGTAGCGCTCCGCGTCCAGGGCGGCCGAGCAGCCGGTACCGGCCGCGGTGATCGCCTGGCGGTAGGTGTGGTCCACGACGTCTCCGGCGCCGAAGACGCCGGTGAGGTTCGTACGGGTGGACGGGGACTGGACCACGAGGTAGCCCTCGTCGTCGAGGTCGAGCTGGCCCTTGAAGAGTTCGGTGCGCGGGTCGTGGCCGATCGCGATGAACAGGCCGGTCACCGGGAGCGCGGAGGTCTCGCCGGTCTTGACGTTGCGGAGCGTCAGGCCGGAGAGCTTCTGGTCGCCCTGGACCTCGGCCACCTCGCTGTCCCAGATGAAGGAGATCTTCGGATCGGCGAAGGCCCGCTCCTGCATCGCCTTGGACGCCCGGAGCGAGTCACGGCGGTGCACGATCGTCACGGACTTGGCGAAGCGGGAGAGGAAGGTCGCCTCCTCCATGGCCGTGTCACCGCCGCCGATGACGGCGATGTCCTGGTCGCGGAAGAAGAAGCCGTCACAGGTGGCGCACCAGGAGACGCCGCGTCCGGAGAGCGCGTCCTCCTTCGGCAGGCCGAGCTTGCGGTGCTGGCTACCGGTCGCCACGATGACGGCCTTTGCCTGGTGGACCGTGCCCACGGTGTCGGTGACGGTCTTGATCTCGCCGGAGAGGTCGACCGAGACGATGTCGTCGGCCACCAGCTCGGCGCCGAAGCGCTCGGCCTGGGCACGCATCCCGTCCATGAGGTCGGGGCCCATGATGCCGTCCTGGAAGCCGGGGAAGTTCTCCACCTCGGTGGTGTTCATGAGCGCACCACCAGCGGTGACGGCGCCCTCGAACACCAGCGGCTTGAGCGAGGCGCGCGCGGTGTACAGCGCTGCCGTGTAGCCGGCAGGCCCGGAGCCGATGATGATCACGTTACGAACGTCGGTCACGGCTTGATTCCTTGTCTCTGGCGACTGCGTACTCCCGGCGGGATCCTTGAGTCCTCCCACCCGACCCAACGGATCCTACGGGGCGTGCATTCCCGAGGGGACCGCCCGTTCACGGGTCCGGGGAAGTGCGCCGAAAAGTGTGTCGGAGACCACCATGACGACAGAGGGGGCTTCGGGGGCCGGGGCCTCAGCGCCGTGCGTAGGAATCCGTGGAGAGGATCTCACCGCTCGCCGTCTTGCCCTGGTCGACGCAGGAAGCATCCACCACATAGGCCGAGACCTGCTTGGCGTCGGAGGGATGGGGCAGCACGACGAGGTACGCGGGCTTGCCCTGATAGGTGCCCTGCTCGGCGGCGAGCGGCGCGTTCTTGCGGCCGATGCCCTTCTCGATGCAGGAGGGGATCTTCACGGCGGGCAGTTCCTGGCGCTGGGGCGCGTCGGACGGAGCGTCCGGGCTCGACTTCACGTCGAAGGAGGGAGTCGACTGCTTGGGCGAGGGGGAGGCCTTACCGCCGTCCAGGAGCTTTCCGACCCGCGACTCCATGGTGGAGTCGGAGAAGGTGGTCCCCTTGTGCTGGTTCTCCGCGGTGGTCTGCGAACCGTCATCGTCCTGGCCGCCGACCACCTGGAACAGCAGACCCCCGAGGCCCAGCGCGGCCACGGTGAAGACGGCTCCAAGACCGACCACCCGGCGGCGACCCGCGCGACGCCCGCCACGGCCGGGTCCGGTGGTGCCCTTGGCACGTCCCGCGGGCCGGTCCCCGGAGGAAGCCTTCGATGTTTCACGTGAAACATGGCTGCCCTTGCGGCCCGGGCGCGCGGTGTTCTGGACGTCCAGCTCGGCGTCCTCGTCGTGCGCGCTCGCGCCGGATGCCGAGGCGAGAGCGCCGGTCTCGGCAAGCCCCTCGACCTCCGGGGGGGTGACCGGCTCCGCAGAGGAGCCGGCCGCCTGGCCCTCCGGCGCGGTGGCGGCGAGCAGGGCTTCGGCGGCCAGGGCCGCGTCGATCCGCTCGGCGACGTCCACGGGCATGGGCGTGGAGGGGGGCAGGGTGCCGAGGAGCCCGCGGATCTCCTCCAGAGACGCGTGCACGTCCCGGCAGTCCGCGCAGGACTCCAGGTGCCGGTGAATCTCCTCGCTGCGGGCAGGCGTCAGCAGGCCCTCGGTGAGATCGGAGATCTCGGTGACGTCCGGATGCTCAGCCGCCCCGGTCACGCGCGTCCACCTCCACCCTTCATTGCCGCGGGCCCCCCGGGCCCACTGTCCTGAGAACTGTCTGCGGATGGGACGGAGCTCCCCGCCGCTCGGTTCCGTTCTCGGGAGGAGGTTTTCTTCCCGGCCGAGGGATCCGCGTCACCCCGCAGATGGGAGAGGAGCGGGACCAGCCTCGCCCGTCCGCGGGCGCACCTGCTCTTCACCGTGCCGACCGGCACCCCGAGGGCCTCTGCCGCCTCGGCCACCGGATAGCCCTGCATGTCCACGAGGACGAGGGCGGCGCGCTGGTCGAGCGGCAGGGTGCCGAGCGCCTCGATGAGCTGGCGATGCAGATCATTGCGTTCCGCGGGGGCGGCCGCCGATTCATGGGGTTCGAGCAGCTGCTCCAGCCGCTCGTCGTCGTCGATGGGGGAGGTCTTCCGGGAGGAGGCCTTGCGGACCCGGTCGAGGCAGGCGTTCACGACGATGCGGTGCAGCCAGGTCGTGACCGCGGACTGGCCCCGGAAGGTGTGCGCCGCGCGGTAGGCGGAGACGAGAGCGTCCTGGACGGCGTCGGCGGCCTCTTCGCGGTCTCCCAGTGTGCGCAGGGCCACCGCCCAGAGCCGGTCGCGATGCCGCCGCACCAGCTCTCCGAAGGCCTCTCCGTCGCCCGCGACATGGCGGGACAGGAGCTCCTGGTCGCTGACGCCGTGGTCCACGGCCTCTTCCACCCTCCCCCTCCCCCCTTCGCCGCTGTCCTCAGCCAGTGAACTTCACTTCGGTGATTCCCTGCTTGTACCCCGCCTTGCTGTACTCATCTCCGCCGGAATACGGAGCGGCGGTCAGCCATACGAGTACGTACCGCGCCTTGACGGGCTTGGCGGCCGAGAACTTGAGCGTCGACCCGTCCGTCCTCCCGTCCGCGATCTTCCGCAGGGAGTCCAGCGGAGCCGAGGGCGCGAGCGAATCGGTCGCGTACAGGGAACCGGCGGTGTGCGCGCCGCTGTAGTGCAGTCCGATCGAGGCGCCCGACACTTCCCGCTCGCCGCCGAGATCGTAGACGATCCCGAGGCCCTTCTTGTAGGGGGCGAGGGTCGGTCCGCCGGTGTACGAGTACGTGCGCCAGTACGTGCTGGGGTCCTCGTCGTGGGTCAGACGGACGTCTTCCGGGTGCTGGGGCTTGCCGTCGGGGTAGTACTCGGCGGCGCCCTGGACGGTCAGCGGCAGCGTGGGCCGCTGGGCACCGCTCTTCTTGCCCCCGTCGCTGTCCGAATTACCGGAGTCATCGCCCTGGCGGTCCATGAGGGCGTCCGCGAGCTGCCAGCTGCCGAGCCCGAGGGCGGCGATGAGCAGCGCGGAGACGGCCCACTTCAGCGCGCGCCCGGTGCGGCCCTCCAGCGGACCCGGCGGAGGCGGCAGCGGTCGGCTGGCCCCCGTACGGCTTCCGGGGTGCCCGTAGGAGCCTTGCTGATAGGTGGTGCGCTGGTACTCCGGCGGGGGCGTGAAGGCGGGCTCCGGCGGCCGGATCCGGGGCAGTTCGCCGACGGCCTTCACCAGGTCGTCGGGGGTGGTGCAGGGCTGCTCCTGACGGGAGGCGGTGGCACCGTCGTTGACCAGCGCGCGCATCGACAGCTCGGACAGGCCGCGGTGCACGCCCGCCCGTACCTGGTCCGGCGCGATGAGCCCGACGCCCTTGGGCAGCCCGGAGAGGCCGAAGGCATCGCTCTCGTAGGGCCAGCGCTGGGTGAGCGCGGCGTAGAGCAGGGCGCCGATCGCCTCGGTGTCGGTGCGCTGGGGGGTCTCGGAACTGATGCCGCGCAGGGCGGCGTTCACCGCCAGACCGCGGATGCGCCACTGCCCGGAGGAGGTCCGCAGCACCGAATTGGGCGTGAGCCGCAGGTGCGAGAGGCCCTCGCGGTGCGCCGCCGCCATGGCCCAGGAGATCTGGCTGACCATCTGGTAGGCGTCATGCGATTCGAGCGGGCCGGCGGCCAGCAGGGTCCGCAGATCGGTGGCGTCGGGCAGCCATTCGTGGACCACGTAGACGAGGTCGTTCTCCTCGACCGCGTCCAGCACCTGCACGAACCGCGGATCGCCGAGCAGCGCCGAGGAACGGGCCGCGGCGAGCACCGCACGGGCCCGGGTGTGGTCGGCGGGCAGCAGATGGACGCCCACGGCGCGGCGCAGCTTCTCGTCGACGGCACGCCAACTGCTGAAGCCGTCCAGACGGGTGACGCACTCCTCGAGACGGTAGCGCCTGGCGAGCTTGTGGCCGCTGTGCAGTTCGGGGGGCACCGGCTTCGACGCGGTTTCCTTCTCCTCGTCCTGCGGCTTGCCGTTCTCCGCGGACTTCTCGTCGTGCCGCGTCCTGGCCACCCCGTCGGCCGTGGTTTCCTCCGCCTTCGCGGGCAGCGGTTCGTCACCGCTGTTGTCTGCCACGTCGACGGCAGCTGTGCTCCGTTCCGCCACCGTCGTTCCCTGCCTCCCCATCCGTTGCACTCTGGTCGACACCAAAGCCAATTGTGCCCACACTCTCCCGTCATGCACGACACGCGGAGGCCGGCGATGGTTGTGCGGCTACCCGTGTCTCAACGGCCCAAGCGTCCGCGCACCATGGCGACCATGGCGTTCATCTCCTGGATGCGCATTTTGCGTGCGGCCAGGTAGAACACCGCCAGGAGAGCGACCCCGCCGACGAGGAGGGCGGCGATCGCGCCGAGCACTCCCTTGCCCACGGTCTCCATCACGAAGTAGCCGAGGAAGCCGGAGACCAGCGCCGCGGGCACCGAGGCCAGCGAGAGCCTGGCGTATGTCCGCAGCACCTGCGGGCCGTCCAGATCGCCGCCGAGGAGCTTCTTCAGCCGCTTCCAGGCCACGCCCACCCCGACCGCGTAGGCGAGGCCGTAGGAGGCCGCCATGCCGACGACCGCCCAGCGTGCCGGGAGCACGAGGTAGCAGACGACGGCGGCGGCGGCGTTGACCGCGGCGACGATGACGGTGTTGTAGAAGGGCGTGCGGGTGTCCTCGTAGGCGTAGAAGCCGCGCAGGACGACGTACTGCACGGAGTACGGGATGAGGCCGATGCCGAAGGCCATCAGGATGTAGCCCATCGACTGCGCCGCGCCGAGGCCGCTGGAGGAGTACAGCAGCGTACAGATCGGGATGCCGAGCGCGATGAAGGCGAAGGAGACCGGCACGATCGCGACGGCCGAGGTGCGCAGGCCCTGCGAGATGTCGTCGCGGACCGCGCCCGGATCGTCGTCGCTGGCGGCGCGGGAGATGCGCGGCAGGATCGCGGCCATCACCGAGACGGTGATGATCGCCTGCGGCATCGCCCAGATCAGCTGGGCGTTGGTGTAGCCGAGGAAGCCCACGCCCCCCTGGTTCCCGGCGTTGTCGCCGGCCGCCGTGGTGAGCTGGGTGACCACGAGGAGGCCGGCCTGGTTCGCCAGGACGAAGAGCACCGTCCACTTCGCGAGCTTTATGGTCTTGCCGAGTCCGTGCCCGCGCCAGTCGAAGCGCGGCCGGAACCGGAAGCCCGCCTCGCGCAGATACGGGATCATCGCCAGAGCCTGGACCACCAGGCCGAGGAGCGTGCCGATGCCCAGCAGCCGCACGCCCTCCGCCGGAATCGTCTCCACCCGTACGCCGCTGCTCTCCGCGGTCCCGTACACATAGATGAACAGGCCGAAGGTGAAGATCATCACGATGTTGTTGAGGACCGGGGTCCACATCATCGCGCCGAACTTCCCGCGGGCGTTGAGGATCTGACCCATCACCACGTGCACGCCCATGAAGAAGATCGTGGGCAGGCAGTAGCGGGCGAAGGTGACGGCCACGTTGTTCGCCGCACCGTTCTCGGCGATGGACTGCGACTGGAGCCGGATCAGCAGGGGCGCGCCGAGGACCACGAAGACGGTGATGAGGCCGAGAATCACCATCACCAGCGTCAGCAGCCGGTTCGCGTAGGCCTCGCCGCCGTCCTCGTCCTCCTTCATGGATCGCACCAGCTGCGGGACGAAGACGGAGTTGAGGCCGCCGCCGACGGTGAGGATGTAGATCATCGTCGGCAGGGTGTAGGCGACGGTGAACGCGTCACCGAGGACGGCGGCACCGAGCGCCGCGGTGATCACCATGGTGCGGACGAAGCCGGTGAGCCGGGACACCATCGTGCCCGCGGCCATCAGGGCGCTGGACTTGAGGATGCTCGACGCGCGTCCGCCGCCCGAGGTGCTCGCGGCGGGCGGCGGGGGCGGCGGCTCCGGCGCGGACGGTGGGACCACGCCGGGCTCGGCCGGGGGCCGCACGGGACCGTCGTGCTGCTGGTCGCGGAAGAGATGGGCGAAGGCGTCGTGCTCCGGCTGCTGCTGGGCACTGCCGGCCTGGCTCACCAGGTCGTCGACGCCGACGTACTGCGCCGCGCGGCCGTCGTCCCCGTACGGCAGCGGCTGGCCCTCGGGGGCGGCGGACTGCGCCCAGACGCGGGGGTCCGGGGCGTAGGGCTCCTCGTACTGCGGCTGCTGCTGCGGGTGGATGCCCTGTGCTCCGGGGTGCGGTGTCTGCTCGTAGGCGGGCGGGTACTGTCCCTGGCCGCCGTGCTGCGCGTAGGGGCCCTGGACCTGGTCGTATCCCTCGTAGGAGCCCTGGGCGTACGGCGAGGGCGCGTACGGATCGCCCCCGTAGCCGTCCTGGGCCGCGTACGCGTCCTGGGGCTGCGGGGCGCTGCCGTAGGAGGCCTGCGGGTGGATGCCCTGGCCGTGCGGCGGCTGCCCGCCCTGCTGGACCGGCTGCCCCCCGGCGTGACCTTGGCCGTAAGCCTCCTGGCCGTAGGGATCCTGCGGGTACGCGGACGGGGCCGCCCCGCCGCTCGGAGCGTAGGGCCCTTCCTGGGGGTAGCCGTCCTGGCCGTAAGGGTGCCTGCCGTACGGATCCGGGGCGTAGCCGTCCTCGCGGTAGGGGTCGGCGCCCTGCTGGGGCGGCACCTGGCCGGGCTCATGGGGGCCCGTGGGGTGCGCGGGCGAGCGCGGGTCCTGCCCGCGGTCACCGTCGTACGGCGCGTTCATGGTTACCCCACCTCATCGTCCCCGGCCCACCGGCCACGACATCGCTCAACGGTCCACTCTCTCACCCGGGGTGGACGCGTCCTCGTTTTCCGCTGCGGTGTCCGGCTCCGGGTCACTCGGCTGCCCGGGGGTGTCCGTACCGGGGCCGGGGCCCTGGGCGGCGTCCGAGCCGTCCCCCGGACCCTCCGGCGGTCCGTCCCCGGCGCGACGGGCGGCCCGCTTGCGCTGGGTGTACATCCGGAACCCGGCGAGGACGAGCAGCAGCACACCGCCCGCGATCACCAGCATCACGGTGGGGGTCACCTCGGTGACGTTGACGTTGAAGCGGACCTCGGAGCCGTAGGGCTGCCCGTCCTGGGTGTAGAGCTGGGCGATCACCTCGACGGGTCCGTTGGCCTCGGCGGTGGTGGTGAACTTCACCGACTGCGCGTGCCCCCCGGAGACCCGCACCGGCTGCTCGTCGTACTGGCTGCCGCCGACCTTGAGCCGGGTCGCCTTGGTGGAGGTCAGCCTGAGGACCAGGTGGTCGACGTCCTGCAGGAGGTTGTTCTGCACCGTGACGGGGATCGTCGCGCTGCGCCCGGAGAGCTTCGCCTCGGACTTGTCGATCAGCGAGACGCTCTGCGTGAGGGTGTTCAGGTATCCCGAGACCCCGCCCCGGAAGCGCTCGGCCTCCTGCGGCCGCCCCCGCCAGGAGGTGGACATCTCGCGGTCTATGGCCCGCCCGAAGGGTGCCTGGACGCGGGAAGCGTTGGAGAGGATCGCCTGGAAGCCGTCGAGCCGGCCCTGGGTGTTCCTGATCGACTCGAAGGCCGACAGCGGCAGCTCCTGGCGGCGCAGCGAGGCCGGGTAGGCCCGACCGGAGGGCACCGCGGTGACCGCCCCGGGATCGGGTGAGGACTTCGCCGCCGCCGTGAGGTCCTGGGACTCGGTCCAGCGGCCGTCCTGGAGCAGCCGGATCGCCTGGGCCATGGACTGCGCCTGCCCGGCCGTGGGCGTACGCTGCGGCGCCACCACGACGCTGCGCTGCTTCTCCGGCGCCTGGAGCGTGATCATCAGGCTCTGGGCGAGGAACTGCTGCACGGCCAGCGTCGAGTTGTTCGCCCGGGTCATGTCGCCGCGGAAACCGGTCGACAGGCGCGCGTCGGCCACCACGGCCGTGGTGCCGCCGCCGATGGGCCGCGGCGCGCTCGGGGTGTAGGGCAGTCCGCTGGTGTCCTGGAGGCTGTCGGCCCGGGCGATCACGTTCCGGGCGCCCGCCGAGGTGGCGACGTCGACGACGGCGGGATCGATGGCGCCCTCGACCGGCCAGGCGAAATCGGTGCTGGCCTTCACATGGAGGACGGTCTCCACGGTGTCCGCGGCGACCTCGGTGGCGTCCTTGAGGTGGCTCAGCGAACCGGAGATCCGCTTGCCGGTGTGGGCCAGCGAGGCCAGATCGGGGTCGGCGAACGGCAGCGCGACGACGTTCTTGCCCTTGACCGCCTTCTCCAGCTCGTTCAGCCACTGCTTGGCCGGTCCCTGCTGCTCACCGGGCGTCGTCTCGCCGTTCTCGCCGCGCACCAGGTAGTTCTCGGTCATCGCGTCGACCGAGGCGAGGAGGTCCGGGTCGATCACCCAGGTCACGTCCAGCCGGCTGCCGAGCGAGACCATCTGCTGCAGGCGCCCGCCGGGTGCGATCTCCTTGGCCAGCTCGTCGTCCTCGAAGACCGGGGTCTGCCGCTCGCTGGAGTCGGTCTCCGCGGTCAGATGGGTGGCGGAGATCAGCGGCCACATGAAGGTGGTCTTCGTCCTGGAGGCCGCCTTGTCGGGCTGCCAGGGCAGGAAGGTGTGCCGGATCCCGAGGACCTGCGGGTAGGGCTGCGCCGCCGTCTGCCCGGTGAGGGCCACCCCCAGCTGGTAGACGCCGTCCTGGCCGAGGTCCAGGTCGTCTGCCGGTACGGAGATGCGGAAGCTCTGCCGGTTGCCGGGTGCCAGCGAGGAGATCTTCTCGGTGAACTTGTCGTCCACCGGGGTGCCCTCCAGGCCCGGCACATAGCCCTTGCGCTGGGCCACATTGTCGATGGCGGAGCGTCCGCCGAGGGCGGTGCCCAGCCGCAGCCCCACGCTGCCCTCGGTGACCGTACGGCTGCTGCGGTTGGTGACGCTGCCGGTCACCGTGATCGTGTCGCCCTTCTGCGGGGCGGAAGGGGTGAGGGCGTCCACGGAGACGTCCACGCTGCGGGAACCGGTGCCGGGGGCGCGGGCCGCCGTGGCGGTCTCGGACGCGGCGGCCGGGACGTCCGCCCGGGCCTGCCCCGCGGCCGGTGCCTGGAGCAGCCCCGCCAGCACCGGAACGGCGGCCAGCAGGGCCCCGGAGCGCCGAAGCCACCGACGGGCAGCTGAGGGAGGTGTCCCCTGGAAGTCTGCCGCCTCGGCCACGCGCTCGCCCGTCCCTCGTCGTGTCGTCAGTGGTCGTCGGAATGTGCGTCCACGCATGGTAACGAGGCGCGCTGTGCCCCCGTGCCCGGGATCATGGTCCCAGGTTCACCGCGGTGCCTCTCCCCTCCGTCCGGCAGGGGCACCTGCCCCGCTATGAGGGGTACGTCGTGCCGGGGCCGCCCGCTGACCGGGCCGTCTCCTGCTGCGTACGGCGCCCTGCCTTTCCGTGGCACATCCGACATGTCCCGCCAGTCACACCCCAGCCTGCCGGTGGGCCGACCTCCCGGGCGGCGGACCCGGCCCACCAGACCCCGTCCGCCCTGTCGCTGCCACCGCTCCCGCTCCGCCTCCGCGGCCCTTGACCGGGGCGACCGGGGACTGCGCCGCCCCGTACCCTTTCCTGTTGTGCCGAACGCCTACGAAGACAATCCCAGTGTCCTGAATCAGGTGCAGCGCCGCGCGGTCAGCGAACTGCTGCGGGTCTCCCCTGTCGCAGACGATCTTGCCCGCAGGTTCAGGGAGTCCGGGTTCACGCTCGCGCTGGTCGGCGGGTCGGTCCGGGACGCGCTGCTCGGGCGGCTCGGCAACGACCTCGACTTCACGACCGACGCCCGCCCCGAGGACGTACTGAAGATCCTGCGCCCGTGGGCGGATGCCGTCTGGGAGGTCGGGATCGCCTTCGGCACCGTAGGCGCGCAGAAGGCGGGAGAGGTCGGTGGCACGGAGCAGGTCTTCGACATCGAGATCACCACCTACCGCTCCGAGTCCTACGACCGCACCTCCCGCAAGCCCGAGGTCTCCTACGGCGACTCCATCGAGGAGGACCTGCTACGCCGCGACTTCACCGTCAACGCCATGGCGGTCGCGCTGCCCGAGAAGGAGTTCATCGACCCGCACGGCGGTCTCGAGGACCTGGCGGAGCGGGTGCTGAAGACGCCGGGTGCCCCGGAGGACTCCTTCTCGGATGATCCGCTGCGGATGATGCGGGCGGCCCGGTTCGCCGCGCAGCTCGACTTCGACGTCGCCCCCGAGGTGGTGGCGGCGATGTCGGCGATGGCCGACCGGATCGACATCGTCTCGGCGGAACGCGTACGGGACGAGCTCAACAAGCTGATCCTCGCCGCGCACCCCCGCAAGGGCCTCGGCCTGTTCGTCGAGACGGGCCTCGCCCGGCGCGTCCTGCCCGAACTGCCCGCGCTCAGCCTGGAGCGGGACGAGCACCACCGCCACAAGGACGTCTACGAGCACAGCCTGATCGTGCTGGAGCAGGCGATCGACCTGGAGACCGACGGCCCCGATCTGACCCTGCGCCTGGCCGCGCTCCTGCACGACATCGGCAAGCCCCGCACCCGTCGCTTCGAGAAGGACGGACGGGTCTCCTTCCACCACCACGAGGTGGTCGGCGCCAAGATGACGAAGAAGCGCCTGACCGCGCTGAAGTATTCCAACGAGCTGGTGAAGGACATCTCCCGGCTCGTCGAACTCCATCTCCGCTTCCACGGCTACGGCGAGGGCGAGTGGACCGACTCCGCCGTCCGCCGCTACGTACGGGATGCCGGCCCCCTGCTCGACCGCCTGCACAAGCTGACCCGCTCCGACTGCACCACCCGCAATAAGCGCAAGGCCAACGCCCTCTCCCGCGCCTATGACGGCCTGGAGGAGCGCATCGCCCGCCTCCAGGAACAGGAGGAGCTGGACTCCCTCCGCCCGGACCTGGACGGCAACCAGATCATGGAGACCCTGGGCGTCGGCCCTGGCCCCGTCATCGGCAAGGCGTACAAGTTCCTGCTGGAACTCCGCCTGGAGAACGGCCCGATGGCGGAGGAGGAAGCCGCGAAGGCACTGAAGGAGTGGTGGGCGGCGGAGCAGCCGGAGGGCTGAGCGCTCCGGAGCCCGGATGCAGACGCGAGTGGCGCCCATGTTTCACGTGAAACATGGGCGCCACTGCTGTGCGGAGAGGCGTTGTTTCACGTGAAACAACGCCCGGCTCCGACAGGGACTACTTCTTGAGGTCCGAGAGGCAGAGCAGGAAGTCGTCGCCGCTGCCGCCGCGCTCGGTGTAGTAGTTGTCGAAGTCCTTGGTCTCCTTGGAGCAGGCCTGGCTGGCGGTCATGGCCGTGGTGTAGCTGCCCTTGACCTTCGCCGTCACCTTGTACTGGGCCTCCTTGCCGCCGCAGTCCACGACCTCCAGGTCGGGGTTGGTGTCGCTCATGCTGCCGCGGTGCATGCAGTCGCCGACCGCCGCGGTGTTGGCGTCGTCCTGACCCGAGACGATACCGGCGATGATCGCTCCACCGGCGATCAGTACCGCGGCACCGATGGCGATGAACTTGATCTTCTTCTTCCGGTTGTCGGCCGGCGGCGGCACCGGCGCCCCCGGGAACCCGCCCTGCTGCGGGTACGGGGCCTGGCCCCCCTGCGGGTACGGAGCCTGGGCTCCACCGGCGGGGCCCTGCTGCCCGTACGGGTTGCCCCCCTGCGGCTGGCCCTGGGGCGGGGTCTGGGCGAACGGGTTCTGGCCCTGGGGCGGAGTAGTCACTGGGGGTCCCCCTCATGCGATGGCGCAATGGCGCGGATAAGACTCGCGTAAAGCTATCGGTCTCCTGTGCGAAGGCTGTAACCGAGAGCCGGTCTGTGGCACTGATGTGACAGTTACCTGGGCTCAAAGCGGGCCATAGTGGCGGCAATGACCGCGTAGAGCAGGGCCACGGTGACGACGAGGACGGTCGAGCGGCCGTCCGGCGGCAGCATCAGGGCGGCGACTCCGGCCGCGGCGACGAAGGCGACATTGAAGAGGACGTCGTAAACGGAGAAGATTCGGCCGCGGTAGCCGTCGTCGACGGCGGACTGCACCACGGTGTCGGTGGCGATCTTCGCGCCCTGGGTGACGAGGCCGAGGACGAAGGCGGCGACGAGCACGGGGACCGGCGCGAAGGTCAGCCCGAGGGCGGGTTCCAGCACGGCCGCGGCCCCCGCGCAGACGATGATCCAGCCCGTGCGTCCCAGCCGGGCCACCAGGCTCGGGGTGAGGAGCGCCGCCGTGAAGAAGCCCGCGGCGGAGACCGCGACAGCGAGGCCCAGCATCGCCAGGCCGCGGTCGTCCCCGCCATTCCCACCGGGGGTGTCCGGCCAGGCGTACCGGCACAGCATGAGCACCATGACCGTCAGCGCGCCGTAGCAGAACCGCATGGCCGTCATGGCGGCCAGCGCGCGGGCGGCGGTGGGCCGGGCCCGCAGATGCCGGACCCCGGCGAGGAGCCCGCGGGCCGTACCGGCCAGGGCGGCGCGCAGCCCGGTCGCGGCCAGCAGCTCGGGTTCGGGGCCGAGCAACTGCCGTGACATGCGCAGCGAGGCGAGCGCGGCGAGGACGTAGAGGACGGCGCCGAGGAGGACGAGCACCGCATCGGAGTCGGAGACCGTCAGCCGCACCAGGAAGGCCAGGGCGCCGCCGACGGTGGCGGCGAGCGTGCCCGCGGTGGGCGAGAGGGAGTTGGCGAGGACGAGGCGTTCGCGGTCCACGACCCGGGGCAGCACCGCGGAGAGCCCCGCCAGCACGAAGCGGTTGACGGCGGTGACGGCCAGCGCGGAGGCGTAGAAGAGCCAGTCCGGCGAGGCGTGCAGCATCAGCGCGGCCGTGGCGCAGGCGAGGACCCCGCGCAGGGCGTTGCCGTAGAGGAAGACCTGCCGCCGGGGCCAGCGGTCGAGGAGGACTCCGGCGAAGGGGCCGACGAAGGAGTAGGGCAGCAGGAGCACCGCCATCGCGGAGGCGATCGCGCCCGGTGAGGTCTGCTCCTCGGGGGAGAAGACGACGTAGGTGGCGAGGGCGACCTGGAACGCGCCGTCGGCGCCCTGCGAGAGCAGCCGGACGGTCAGCAGCCGCCGGAAGTTCCGCAGGCGGAGCAGGGTGCGCAGATCACCCACGACGGAACCCACAGCGGCCATGGTGCTCACCCTCACACAGCTCATCGGCCCGGGGCCCGGTACACGAGCGAGGTCCCCGGGCAGCCCGCCCGGGGACCTCGTCGGATCAGATGAAACGGAGGCTCAGCGCTTCCGTCTGCGCCTGGTTCAGCGCTCGACCTCGCCCTTGATGAACTTCTCGACGTTCTCGTAGGCCTCGTCGTCGAAGTACTGCACCGGCGGGGACTTCATGAAGTACGAGGAGGCGGAGAGGATCGGGCCGCCGATGCCGCGGTCCTTGGCGATCTTCGCGGCGCGCAGGGCGTCGATGATCACACCCGCGGAGTTCGGGGAGTCCCAGACCTCCAGCTTGTACTCCAGGTTCAGCGGGACGTCACCGAAGGCGCGGCCCTCGAGGCGGACGTACGCCCACTTGCGGTCGTCGAGCCAGGCCACGTAGTCCGAGGGGCCGATGTGGACGTTCTTGTCGCCGAGTTCGCGGTCGCGGATCTGCGAGGTGACGGCCTGCGTCTTGGAGATCTTCTTGGACTCCAGGCGCTCGCGCTCCAGCATGTTCTTGAAGTCCATGTTGCCGCCGACGTTCAGCTGCATGGTGCGCTCGAGGCGGACACCGCGGTCCTCGAAGAGCTTCGCCATGACGCGGTGCGTGATGGTGGCGCCGACCTGCGACTTGATGTCGTCACCGACGATCGGGACACCGGCCTCGGTGAACTTGTCCGCCCACTCCTTGGTGCCGGCGATGAAGACCGGGAGAGCGTTGACGAAGGCGACCTTGGCGTCGATGGCGGCCTGCGCGTAGAACTTCGCCGCGTCCTCGGAACCCACGGGCAGGTAGCAGACCAGGACGTCGACCTGCTTGTCCTTGAGGACCTGGACGACGTTGACGGGCTCCTCGGCGGACTCCTCGATGGTCTGCTGGTAGTACTTGCCCAGACCGTCGAGGGTGTGGCCGCGCTGCACGGTCACACCGGTGTTCGGCACATCGCAGATCTTGATGGTGTTGTTCTCGCTGGCGCCGATGGCGTCCGCCAGGTCGAGGCCGACCTTCTTGGCGTCCACGTCGAAGGCGGCGACGAACTCGACGTCCCCCACGTGGTAGTCGCCGAACTGGACGTGCATGAGGCCCGGGACCTTGCTGTCCGGGTCGGCGTCCTTGTAGTACTCGACGCCCTGCACCAGCGAGGCAGCGCAGTTGCCCACGCCGACGATGGCTACACGAACCGATCCCATTCCGGTTGCTCCCTGTGTTCTAGGTGTTCCTGAGTGAGGTGCCGCGGTGCGGGGACCTCAGGTGGCGGTGTCCTCGGACGGGTCCGGCCGGGAGCTCTCGCCCCGGTGTGCGGTCCGGCCGCCGCTGGTCTCTGTGGCGTCCTGACGCTCCGGGGCCGGTGGCCCCGGGCGCCGCTGGTCGCGTCCCACCCGCTCGCTCTCGATCAGCTCGTTGAGCCAGCGGACCTCGCGTTCCACGGACTCCATGCCGTGGCGCTGGAGTTCGAGGGTGTAGTCGTCCAGGCGTTCGCGCGTGCGGGCCAGCGAGGCCCGCATCTTCTCCAGCCGTTCCTCGAGACGGCTGCGCCGCCCCTCCAGGACGCGCATCCGCACATCCCGCGAGGTCTGCCCGAAGAAGGCGAACCGGGCGGCGAAGGTCTCGTCCTCGTACGCGTCCGGCCCGGTCTGCGCGAGCAACTCCTCGAAGTGCTCCTTGCCGTCCGCCGTGAGCCGGTAGACGATCTTGGCGCGCCGCCCGGCGAGCGGGGCGCTCAGAGCGTCCTCGGACGTGTTCCCCGGCTCTTCTGTCAACCACCCGTTGGCCACGAGGGTCTTGAGACAGGGGTACAGCGAGCCGTAGCTGAAGGCGCGGAAGACTCCGAGCGAGGTGTTGAGCCGCTTGCGCAGCTCATAGCCGTGCATGGGGGACTCGCGCAGCAGGCCGAGTACGGCGAACTCGAGAATGCCGGACCGTCTGCTCATCGAGACCTCCCCTCTGGCTTGTTCAGCTGTGTTCCGCATGGCGCGGTCGCCCGAACCGCTCCGCTTGTATCGCTCGGATAGCTCGGGCTGATGTATCGACTCGATACATCTCGACGATAGAACGGACCGAGGCATGCGACAAGGGGGACCTTCGTGAACGGCGTCACATCCTGATTCTCGGGAAGCAACTTGCCTGTTTTGGTATGAAGTTCGGCTCTAGGCGGGTTTTGACGGCCCGTACTCTGGGCGCTATGCAGACCACCGGGAACCGTGCGACGTCAGGGAAACGTCCTCGTCCTGGGTGCTGTGCGGGCAGCCGCCTACGAAGCAGCGCCCGCACTTCGGGGGAAGCCGGATATCCGCAGCCGTACCAGGCGCGCACGCGCCTGCCCTAGGAGTAGTCGTTCGATGAGCGAGCACCGTCGCAAACCGCCACCGCCGCAAGGTGGCGGACGCGCCGCGGCCAGGCGCGGCACTTCCGGCGCGCCGTCGGGACACCGTGCCGCACCGCGCGGCCCCGAGTCCTCGGGCGCCACGGGGGAAACAGGCAGTACGTACGGGGGTTCCGCGTCCGGCAGTCCGGAGCAGCCCTACGAGGGCCGGGCCGCGGCCCGGCGTGCCGCGAAGGCGGGTGGCCGCGGCCGCCGCCGCGCGGGAGGCTCCGGCGCGGCCGGTGGCGGCACGGGCCGCGGCGGCCAGGGCGGCAACGGCGGGCCCTCGGGCCCCGGTCGCGGCAGGAGCCGCGGCGGACCGCCGCCGAAGAAGCGGTTCATCGACTACCCGCGCGCCGGCAAGCACGGCGTCCGCCGCTGGGTGCCCTCCTGGAAGCTGGTCACCGGTACCTTCCTGGGCTTCATCGGCGGGCTGATGGTGGCGGCGGGGCTCGCGTACTCGATGGTGAAGGTGCCCAATGTGCCGGCCGCCGCCGAGGCGCAGAACAACGTCTACTACTGGGACGACGGCACGCAGATGGCCGCGACCGGGGGAGACAAGAACCGGCAGGAAGTCGGCCTCGAAGAGATCCCCCAGGACATGCAGGACGCGGTGATCGCCGCGGAGAACGCCTCGTTCTACAAGGACAAGGGCGTCGACCCGATGGGTATCGCCCGGGCCGTGGTCAACATGGCCAAGGGCGGGGAGACCCAGGGCGGTTCGACGATCACCCAGCAGTACGTCAAGAACACCTACCTCGATCAGAGCCAGACCTTGCAGCGCAAGGCCAAGGAGCTGTTCATCTCGATCAAGGTCGGTGACCAGCTCAGCAAGGACGAGATCCTCAAGGGCTACCTCAACAGCGCCTACTACGGCCGGAACGCCTACGGGATCCAGGCGGCGGCCCAGGCCTACTTCAAGGTCGACTCCGACAAGCTCAGCACCGAGCAGTGCGTCTTCCTCGCCTCGATGCTCAAGGGCCCCAACTTCTACAACCCGGACGGCGGCGTCGGCTCCGCGGCGACCCCCGAGGCCAACACCGCGCGGGCCAAGGAGCGCTGGAACTGGATCCTCAAGCGGATGGTCGAGGTCGACCGGATGACGCCCCAGGAGCGAGCCAAGGTCGGGGGCTTCCCCACGCCGAAGAAGCAGGCCTCCTCGCTCTCCGGGCAGACCGGCTACCTGGTGGCCACCGCCAAGGACTACGTGGCCAAGCAGGCCAATATCTCGCCCGATGACCTGGACCGCGGCGGCTACCGCATCTACACCACCTTCAACAAGAAGAAGGTGCAGCAGATGGAGAAGGCGGTCCAGCGCACGGAGAAGGACTTCCTCGACACGAAGAAGCGGGACAAGGACAGGTTCGTCCAGTTCGGCGGCGCCTCGGTCGACCCCGAGAGCGGTGCCGTGGTCGCGCTCTACGGCGGCAAGGGCATGGACAAGGGGCACTTCACCAACAACGCCAACACCAGAGGTGTGCCGGTCGGCTCCACCTGGAAGCCCCTGGTGCTCGCCGCGGCGATGGAGTACGGCACCGGGAAGAGCGACGGCCAGGGGATCTCCCCGCAGAGCCGCTACAACGGCAACGACCTCATCGTGATCAAGGACCGCAACGGCAACCCGATCCGGGATGCCAAGGGCCAGCCCTTCCGGCAGAAGAACGAGGGCACCACCGCCTGGGGCAACATCACGCTCAAGAAGGCCATGCAGGAGTCCGTCAACACGCCCTTTGTGCAGCTCGGCATCGACGTCGGCCTGGACAAGACGCGGGACATGGCGAAGCGCACCGGGATCCTCGAGGAGAGCTTCGACAAGGGCAATATGAACAACGCCTCGTTCTCCCTGGGTACGTCCACCCCGAGCGCGATCCGGATGGCCGACTCCTACGCGAGCTTCGCGTCCGGCGGCGATCACTACGAGCCGTACTCGGTCACCAAGGTGATCAAGGACAGCACGCCGGATCCGCACTTCACGAAGCCGAAGTCCCAGACGGCGATGGACGAGGACATCGCGGCCAATGTCACGGACGTCCTCCAGAACGTCGTGAAGAACGGCACCGGCAAGAAGGTCGCGGACATCGGATTCCCGGTCGCGGGCAAGACGGGTACCACCGACAAGAACAAGTCCGCGTGGTTCGTGGGCTACACCCGGGAACTGTCGACCGCGGTCACGCTGTTCCGTACGGACCCCAAGGCCGGAAAGCTCCTCTCCATGAACGGCACCGGCGGTGTCCCCTCCATCCACGGTGGTGACATCCCGGCGCAGATCTGGAAGGAGTACATGGTCGGTGCGATGAACGGCGTCGATCCCGAGCCCTTCCCCGAGGCCACCGACATCGGCGAGGTCGTGGGCAACACCCCCACGCCCACCGCACCGCCCTCGCCCACCGAGGAACCCTCCGAGACGGCCTCCCCCAGCGAGAGCCCGACTCCGTCCGAGACGCCCACCTCCCCGAGCCCCACGGAGACCTGCAGTCCCTGGGACCCGCGCTGCCAGAACAACGGCGGCAACGACAACGGGGGCAGCGACGGCGGAAACAGCCCCTCGCCGCCGGAGACCGAGGATCCGGGAGGCGATGACGGCGGCCTCTTCGGGGGCAGTAGAGGCTAGACGCCCCCTTTGCCGCTCCGGCGATGTTTCACGTGAAACGAGGGCCGTCGTACCTTTCGGTACGGCGGCCCTCGCCGTGTCCTCGGACGCGTACGGCAGGATGGCGGCATGTCCCATGCAGAGATGAGGGAGCCGCCCGCCCCCGAGCCGCCGCGGGAACTGGTGCCGCCGACCCGCGAGGACGCCGTCGCCGTCGCCGGGAGCGAGGTGCTCGGCGGTCCGCTGGGGGTCCGGGCGCTGACCGGCAGATCCTGGTGGAAGCCGGTGCGGGTGATCGCCCTGGTGATGATCGGGATGTTCGCGCTCGGCATGGTGCAGAAGGCGCCCTGCTACGAGGGCGGCTGGTTCTTCGGCACCGGCACGCAGTACACCAAGGCCTGCTACTCCGACATCCCGCACCTGTACCAGGGGCGCGGTTTCGCGGACGGGCTCGTGCCGTACTTCGACAGGCTCAGCGGGGACATGGAGTACCTCGAATACCCGGTCCTCACCGGTGTGTTCATGGAGGTGGCGGCCTGGCTGACCCCCGGCGACGGCAGCATCCAGCACCAGGAACGCTGGTACTGGATGGTCAACGCCGGGATGCTGCTGGTCTGCGCCGTGGTCATCGTGGTCAGCGTGGCGCGCACCCATCGGCGCCGCCCCTGGGACGCCCTGCTCGTCGCCCTCGCGCCCGCGCTGGCGCTCACCGCCACCATCAACTGGGACCTGCTCGCCGTCGCCCTCACCGCCGCGGCGATGCTCATGTGGTCGCGCAGCCGCCCGCTCGCCTTCGGTGTGCTCCTCGGACTGGCCACGGCCGCGAAGCTCTACCCCGTCTTCCTCCTCGGCCCCCTGCTGATCCTGTGCTGGCGCGCGGGCAGACTGCGCCCCTACGCCGTCGGCCTCGGCGGGGCGGTCGGCTCCTGGCTGGTGGTCAATCTGCCGGTGATGCTGCTGGCCTGGGACGGCTGGAAGAAGTTCTACGTCTTCAGCCAGGACCGCGGGGTCGACTTCGGCTCGATCTGGCTGGTCCTCTCCCGGGAGATGGACGAGCCCTTCAGCACGGACACGGTCAACAAGCTGGCCACCGGGCTCACCCTGCTCGCCTGCCTGGGCATCGCCGCGCTCGCCCTGACCGCCCCGCGCCGGCCTCGCTTCGCCCAGCTCGCCTTCCTGGTCGTCGCCGCGTTCATCCTGACCAACAAGGTCTACTCACCGCAGTACGTCCTCTGGCTGATCCCGCTGGCGGCCCTGGCCCGGCCGCGGTGGCGGGACTTCCTCATCTGGCAGGCCTGCGAGGTCGCGTACTTCCTGGGCATCTGGATGTACCTCGCCTACACCACCAGCGAGGACAAGCACCGCGGGCTGCCGACGGACGGCTACCACTTCGTCATCCTGGTGCACCTGCTGGGCACCCTCTATCTCTGCGCGGTGATCCTGCGCGACATCCTGTGGCCCGAGCGCGATCCGGTACGGCAGGCCGGGGACGACGATCCCTCCGGAGGCGTCCTGGACGGCGCCCCGGACGTCTTCGTGCTCGGCCCCGCCGCCCGCCCTGCGCGGCATGCGGCGCCCGCCCCGCACGAGCCTCCCGTGCACTGGGGCGCCTCCGAGGACCGCCAGGCGGATCCCTACGCCCCGCCTCCTCCCGAGGACGCCGGCACCGGGCCCGCTCCGCGCGGTCCATGGGATCACGGGTCCTCGGGTCCCTAGCGCCCGTCTCGGCCCCCTGTCGTACGGCAGGGCGCCGTACGACAGGGAAAGCCCGGACGCCCGTACGCCGTTGGACCTGCCGCACAGCTTCGTGCGGCAGGCCCAACGGCGTACGGAAGGGTGCTCGGCCCGGGACGGACAGGCCCCGGTCTCAGCGGTCGACGAGCCGGTCGGTCTGGGTGGTGGTGTGGCGCAGGTGGGCCACCAGTTCGTCGCCGACGTGCGGTTCGGGGGCGTCGGAGGGCACGAAGAGGATCGACACCTGCATGTGCGGGGGCTCCGCGAACCAGCGCTGCTTGCCGCCCCAGACGAAGGGCGAGAGGTTCCGGTTGACGGTCGCGAGACCGGCGCGGGCCACGCCCTTGGCGCGCGGCATGACACCGCCCAGCGCCTTCGGGGCCTCCAGGCCCACGCCGTGCGAGGTGCCGCCGGCGACCACGGCGAGCCAGCCGTCCGAGGGCACCTTCTGCTGGCGGTAGCCGAAGCGGTCGCCCTTGACCACCCGGGTCACGTCCAGGACGGCGCCGCGGTACTCGGTGGCCTCGTGGTCGCCGAGCCACAGATGGGTGCCGATGCGCGCCCGGAACCGGGTCTGCGGGAACTGCTGCTGGAGACGGGCGAGTTCGGGCGCCTTGAGATGGCTCACGAACATGGTGTGCAGCGGCAGCCGGGCCGCGCGCAGCCGGTCCATCCAGCCGATGACCTCCTCCACCGCGTCCGAACCGTCCAGGCGGTCCAGGGGCAGGTGGATGGCGAAGCCTTCGAGGCGCACGTCCTCGATGGCCGCGTGCAGGTGCGGGAGCTCCTGCTCGGTGACGCCGTGCCGCTTCATCGAGGACATCACCTCGATGACGACGCGGGCCCCGACGAGCCCGTGCACCCCGTCGACCGAGGACACCGAGCGGATGACACGGTCCGGCAGCGGCACCGGCTCCTCACCCCGCCGGAACGGCGTCAGGACCAGCAGGTCGCCGCCGAAGAAGTCCTTGATCCGGGCCGCTTCGTAGGTGGTGCCGACGGCGAGGACGTCCGAGCCGAAGCGGGTCGCCTCCTCGGCGAGGCGCTCGTGGCCGAAGCCGTAGCCATTGCCCTTGCAGACCGGGACGATCCCGGGGAACTGCTCCAGCACATGCTTGTGATGTGCCCGCCAGCGCGCGGTGTCGACGTACAGCGTGAGCGCCATGGCCGGTCCCGGAACCTTTCTCGTAGCTCGGTGAATCAGCGTGAAACTTGGGGGTGTGCAGGAGACATTGTGCCGCGCTGCCGCCTGGGCGCCAGAGGACCGGCCTCCGCTCAGCGACGCGACATGTAGATGTCGAGTGCCTTGTGGAGCAGCTTGTTGAGCGGGAAGTCCCACTCACCGAGATACTCGGCCGCCTCTCCGCCCGTACCCACCTTGAACTGGATCAGGCCGAAGAGATGGTCCTGCTCGTCCAGGGAGTCGGAGATGCCGCGCAGGTCGTAGACCGAGGCGCCGAGCGCGTAGGCGTCGCGGAGCATCCGCCACTGCATCGCGTTGGAGGGGCGCACCTCGCGGCCGATGTTGTCGGAGGCGCCGTAGGAGTACCAGACGTGCCCGCCGACCACGAGCATCGTCGCCGCGGAGAGGTTCACGCCGTCGTGCCGCGCGAAGTACAGGCGCATGCGGTTGGGGTCCTCGCTGTTGAGGGCCCGCCACATCTGCTGGAAGTAGCCGAGCGGACGCGGCCGGAACTTGTCGCGGATCGCGGTGATCTCGTAGAGGCGCTGCCACTCCTCCAGGTCCTGGTAGCCGCCCTGGACGACCTCGACGCCGGCCTTCTCGGCCTTCTTGATGTTGCGGCGCCACAGCTGGTTGAAGCCCTTCTGGACGTCCTCCAGGGAGCGGTTGGCCAGCGGCACCTGGAAGACGTAGCGGGGCTGCACGTCGCCGAAGCCCGCGCCGCCGTCCTCGCCCTGCTGCCAGCCCATGCGGCGCAGCCGGTCCGCCACCTCGAAGGCGCGGGGCTCGATGAAGTCGGCCTCGATGTCGCGCAGGCGCTTCACATCGGGGTCCTGGATGCCCTTCTTGATGGTCGGGGCCCCCCAGCGCCGGATGACCACGGGCGGGCCCATCTTGACCGAGAAGGCGCCCTGCTTCTTCAGGTGGGCCAGCATGGGCTGCAGCCACTCGTCCAGGTTCGGCGCGTACCAGTTGATGACCGGGCCCTCGGGCAGATAGGCGAGGTAGCGCTTGACCTTGGGCAGCTGCCGGTAGAGCACCAGACCGGCGCCGACCATCTGGCCGGTGCGCTCGTCGAACCAGCCCAGGTTCTCCGCGCGCCACTCGCTCTTGACGTCTGCCCATGCGGGGACCTGGCAGTGACTTGCCGACGGCAGGCTCTGCACGTACGCCAGATGCTGCTCTCGGCTGATGGTCCTCAGGGTCAGGCTCATTCGCGGCGCTCCTCGGGCTGGTGTGTCCCCTCGGCGGGGGCTCCGGCTCTCGCGCGAAGCCTACTGCGCCCTCCCCCGCTCCCGTCCGGCCGCACACGGTTGGCCCCGGCCCTCTCGGACCGGGGCCGGTTCCCGGGTGCACGGGAGCCCGGGAGGGGCGTGCGCTCAGCCGAGTACGCCGCCGAAGAGGCCGCCGTGCGCCATGCCGATGTAGAAGCCGACCGCGGAGGCGCCGAGACCGAGGATTAGGCCGAAGCGCTCGCGGGTGGTGACGGAGACGAACTGCCCGTAGGCGCCGGTCAGGATGCCGAGCAGTCCGGTCCAGGAGCTGAGCAGATGGAGACCGTCGAAGATCGAGGAGATGATCGCGATCCCTCCGAGGACCAGGGTCGCCGCGAGCAGCGCGTCCTGGAGGGGATGGGCCCTGCCGTCGGTGCGGAGCAGGCCGGGCCGGGAGGCCTCGCTCGGCGGGGGGTCGTGTCGCACTGCGTGTGCCATGGGCACCTCCTGCGGAAGCGGCGCATCGTAGCGCCGTACACACCCGATGCGTCCAGATTGCGTCCGAAGGCGGCCGGATTTCAACCGGAACCGGGTGGGCGGGTAGTCTTTACCGTCTGCACCGGTGTCTGCCGGGGGCCGCGGATGGGGAACCTGCCGCGGAACACCCTCTTCGCCCAGCTCACCGCCCTTTCGGGGGCGTTGTCAGTGGCGGCCGATACCGTGGCACACGCATCACGACCCTCCTGCCACGGAACGACCGTGGCCGCTGAGTCCAAAGGAGGTGGGTTCCACATGCGTCACTACGAGGTGATGGTCATCCTCGACCCCGATCTCGAGGAGCGCGCTGTCTCCCCGCTGATCGAGAACTTCCTCTCCGTCGTCCGTGAGGGCAACGGAAAGGTCGAGAAGGTCGACACCTGGGGCCGTCGTCGTCTCTCGTACGAGATCAAGAAGAAGCCCGAGGGCATCTACACGGTCATCGACCTGCAGGCCGAGCCTGCGATCGTCAAGGAGCTCGACCGTCAGATGAACCTGAACGAGTCGGTCCTCCGGACCAAGGTCCTCCGCCCCGAGACCCACTGAGCCCTCAGGGCCCAGCGGACTCGGGAACCGAGTAGCAGCACAAGCAGCCAGCAGCAACCCCGCCGAGAGGTTCCCCCATGGCAGGCGAGACCGTCATCACGGTCGTCGGCAATCTTGTCGACGACCCCGAGCTGCGCTTCACCCCCTCCGGTGCGGCGGTCGCGAAGTTCCGTGTCGCGTCCACCCCCCGCACCTTCGACCGCCAGACCAATGAGTGGAAGGACGGCGAGAGCCTGTTCCTGACCTGCTCGGTGTGGCGTCAGGCGGCGGAGAACGTCGCGGAGTCGCTCCAGCGAGGCATGCGCGTCATCGTGCAGGGCCGGCTGAAGCAGCGGTCCTACGAGGACCGTGAGGGCGTCAAGCGCACGGTCTACGAGCTCGACGTCGACGAGGTCGGCGCGAGCCTGCGCAACGCCACGGCCAAGGTCACCAAGACCACGGGCCGCGGTGGCCAGGGCGGATACGGCGGCGGCGGCGGCGGTGGCGGCGGCCAGCAGGGCGGCGGCTGGGGCGGTGGCCCCGGTGGTGGTGGCTCGCAGCAGGGCGGCGGCGGTGCTCCCGCCGACGACCCCTGGGCGACCAGCGCGCCGGCCGGTGGTGGCGGCGGCCAGCAGCAGGGCGGCGGTGGCTGGGGCGGTGGCTCCGGCGGCGGCGGTTACTCGGACGAGCCCCCCTTCTAGGGCGGGCACGTACCCACACTTCTTGATCACACAGGAGAAACACCATGGCGAAGCCGCCTGTGCGCAAGCCTAAGAAGAAGGTCTGCGCTTTCTGCAAGGACAAGGTCACGTACGTGGACTACAAGGACACGAACATGCTGCGGAAGTTCATTTCCGACCGCGGCAAGATCCGTGCCCGCCGCGTGACCGGCAACTGCACGCAGCACCAGCGTGACGTCGCCACGGCCGTCAAGAACAGCCGTGAGATGGCGCTGCTGCCCTACACCTCCACCGCGCGATAAGGGAAGGGTGACCGACTCATGAAGATCATCCTCACCCACGAGGTCTCCGGCCTCGGCGCCGCGGGCGAAGTCGTCGACGTCAAGGACGGCTACGCCCGCAACTACCTGATCCCGCGGAACTTCGCGATCCGCTGGACCAAGGGTGGCGAGAAGGACGTCGCGCAGATCCGCCGCGCGCGCAAGATCCACGAGATCGCGACGATCGAGCAGGCCAACGAGATCAAGGCGCAGCTCGAGGGCGTCAAGGTCCGCCTGGCCGTCCGCTCCGGCGACGCCGGTCGTCTCTTCGGTTCCGTCACCCCGGCCGACGTCGCCTCGGCGATCAAGGCTTCCGGTGGCCCCGAGGTCGACAAGCGCCGCATCGAGCTGGGCTCGCCGATCAAGACGCTGGGCGCGCACACCACGTCCGTGCGTCTGCACCCCGAGGTGGCCGCCAAGGTCAACGTCGAGGTCGTCTCCGCCTGAACCTCGTGACCGAGCCGCGCGCTCGGCACAGCTGAAGGCACCAGAGGCCGCATCCCCCCAGGGGGTGCGGCCTTCTGCGTGGTACGGACCGGTCCAGCGGCCCCTGTTTCACGTGAAACGGGAGGCTCTTCTCGACCCTGCGGTCCCCTCTCGTTTCACGTGAAACATGACGTGGAGGTGGGTGACGCGCGGGAGAACGCCCTGCCTCAGCGGGAGGCGCCGGTGACGATCCACCGTCCGGAGCGGCTGCGCAGCCAGAGCGCCGTCATCCGCAGCACCATGGTGAAGACCATCAGGCCCCAGAGCGCCGTCAGGCCACCGCCCCACACCGGGAGCAGGAGGGCGAGCGGAGTGAAGGCGGCCAGGGTCGGCACCATGGCCCAGGCGAGGTAGCGGCCGTCGCCCGCTCCCATCAGGACACCGTCGAGGACGAAGACCACTCCGGAGACGGGCTGGGAGAGCGCGACGATCAGTAGCGCGGGAAGGGCGGCGTCCTGGACCGCGGAGTCGCTGCTGAAGAGCGGGATGAACAGGGGGCGGGTGAGGACGACGAGCACGCCGAGGACGACCCCGGAGGCGATCCCCCACTGCACCATCCGACGGCAGGCCTCCCGGGCGCCCTCGGCATCGTTCGCCCCGAGGTAACGGCCGATGATGGCCTGCCCCGCGATGGCGATGGCGTCCAGGGCGAAGGCGAGCAGGCTCCAGAGGCTGAGCACGATCTGGTGGGCGGCGATGTCCGCGTCCCCGAGCCGGGCGGCCACGGCGGTGGCGATCACCAGGATGCCGCGCAGGGAGAGGGTACGGATCAGCAGCGGTGTCCCGGCCTGGGCGCTGGCGCGTATCCCGGCGGCATCGGGCCGCAGCGAGGCACCGTGCGCCCGGGCGCCTCGTACGACGACGAACAGATAGACCGCGGCCATGCCCCACTGGGCGGTGACGGTGCCCCAGGCCGAACCGGCGATGCCGAGATCGAGGCCGTAGACGAGGACGACATTGAGGACGGCGTTGGCGAGGAAGCCTCCCACGGCCACGTAGAGCGGGGTCCTGGTGTTCTGGAGACCGCGCAGGACACCGGTGGCGGCCAGCACGACGAGCATCGCGGGGATGCCGAGGGCGGAGACGCGCAGATAGGTGGCCGCATAGGGCGCCGCGGTGTCCGAGGCGCCGAAGACGTTCATGAAGGAGGAGGCCGTGGACATCAGCAGCGCGGTGACGGCGGCCCCGAGCAGCAGGGCGAGCCAGATGCCGTCCATGCCCTGGCGGATGGCGGCGCGCAGATCACCGGCGCCGACCCGGCGGGCGACGGCGGCGGTCGTGGCGTAGGCGAGGAAGACGAAGATGCTCACGCCGGTGGTCAGCACGCTGGAGGCGATGCCGAGTCCGGCGAGTTGGGCGGTGCCCAGATGCCCGACGATCGCACTGTCGGCCATCACGAAGAGCGGTTCGGCGACGAGCGCTCCGAAGGCGGGAACGGCCAGCGCGATGATCTCTCGGTCGTGCTTTCTCGGACCGGCCTTGGCCGTCTCGGGAGCCTGTGTCATGAGCACCAATCTAATCTTCCACAGGTAAGCGATGCAATGCGTATGTGACTATTACGTCGTCCCCGGGTGTCCCCTGCCTGGGACGGGCTTCGGGGTGATCTTGATCCGCCCGCGAAACTTTCTTCTCTGCACAGCCGGTGGATGAAGAAAGGCCAGCTCAGAGGCGGTGCAGCGGCAAGGGTTGAGCATTGTTCACAGCGCTGTCCACCGGGTCGTGCACAGGTTTCGAGGGGTTCTCCACAGCAACAGGCAGTTCATCCACACCGCCTGTGGATAACCAGATTGGCTGACGCCCTCCGGGGGCCTACCGTGGACCGGCACCCGTCCCGTGGAGGCGCCGGAAAAGGCGCACAAAACCGACGCGTCTCCAGCGGCGTCGGGTGCCGTGTTTGTCAGTGCCGTGCCGTAAGAAAGAGGGCACGGCGGGTCCGGCCGAAGGCTGAGAGGAGGGGGCGCGCGGTGAGCGTTTCCGAGCAACCGGTGCAGGGCCCCTGGGCCGACTCCGGACCCGGCGACCGGCTGCCCGCCTCCCGGCGCAGGAACAGCTCCGGCGGCCGCGACGACCAGCACGACCGGGGCACCGAGGACGGCCGCTGGGACGACAGCGGCCCCGCCTCCTTCGAGCGGGTGCCCCCGCAGGACCTGGACGCCGAGCAGTCGGTGCTCGGCGGCATGCTGCTCTCCAAGGACGCCATCGCCGACGTCGTCGAGGTCATCAAGGGCCACGACTTCTACCGGCCCGCGCACGAGACGATCTTCCAGGCCGTCCTCGACCTCTACGCCAAGGGCGAGCCCGCCGACCCCATCACCGTCGCCGCGGAACTGACCAAACGCGGCGAGATCACCCGCGTCGGCGGCGCCTCCTACCTGCACACGCTCGTCCAGACGGTGCCCACCGCGGCCAACGCCGAGTACTACGCGGAGATCGTCCACGAACGCGCCGTACTGCGCCGCCTGGTCGAGGCCGGCACCCGGATCACCCAGATGGGATACGCCGCCGACGGCGACGTCGACGAGATCGTCAACAGCGCCCAGGCCGAGATCTACGCCGTCACCGAGCAGCGCACCAGCGAGGACTACCTGCCGCTGGGCGACATCATGGAGGGCGCACTCGACGAGATCGAGGCCATCGGCTCCCGCAGCGGCGAGATGACGGGCGTGCCCACCGGCTTCACCGACTTCGACTCCCTCACCAACGGGCTGCACCCCGGGCAGATGATCGTCATCGCCGCCCGCCCCGCCATGGGCAAGGCCCTCGCCCTCGACACCCCCCTGCCCACGCCCGACGGCTGGACCACCATGGGCGCGGTCCGCCCCGGCGACCTCCTCCTCGACGCCGGCGGGCGGCCGACCCGCGTGGTCGCCGCCACCGAGGTCATGACCGGCCGCCCCTGCTACGAGATGACCTTCGACGACGGCACCACGGTCGTCGCCGACGCCGACCACCAGTGGCTCACGGACACCCGCTCCTCCCGGCGGAAGGCGACCGGCCGCCCCGGGGTCCGCACCACCAAGGAGCTCGCGGCCACCCTGCGCTGCCTCACCGACGACCGCGCCAACCACTCGGTGACGAACACGGCCCCCCTCGACCTGCCCGAGCAGGACCTCCCCGTCGCTCCCCGCGCCCTGGGCGTCTGGCTGGCGGGCGGCCCCGGCGCCGACACGGGCCTCCGGACGCTCCAGCAGCAGGCGGGCGGGCCGGACGGCAAGCACATCCCCCAGCGGTATCTGCGCGGCTCCCTCGCCCAGCGCCGGGAACTGCTGCGGGGCCTCCTGGAGACGAGGAGCACGGTCACGCGGGCGGGTTCGGTGAAGTTCACCGCCGCCGAGAAGACGCTGGCGGAGGGCTTCCGCGAGCTGGTGACCAGCCTCGGCCACCGTTGCCGCTTCACCGCCGAGCCGGCCGGGGGCGGTGCGCGGGGCGCGTCCCCCACGTACAGCGTCACCTTCACCCCGCGGGACGAGGACCTCGCTCCGCGCCGGGAACAAGGCGAGGACACCGGCGAGCGGCTGCGGCGCGGAAGGGCGAAGGCGGCCCGGCGCTATCTCACCGCGGTCCGGGAGATCGAGAGCGTCCCGGTCCGCTGCGTCCAGGTCGACAACCCCGAGCACCTGTACCTGGCCACCCGCGCCATGGTGCCCACGCACAACTCGACGCTGGCGCTCGACTTCGCCCGCGCCGCCTCCATCAAGAACAACCTGCCGAGCGTCATCTTCTCCCTGGAGATGGGCCGCAACGAGATCGCGATGCGCCTGCTGTCCGCCGAGGCCCGCGTCGCCCTGCACCACATGCGCTCCGGCACGATGACCGACGAGGACTGGACCCGGCTCGCCCGCCGCATGCCGGACGTCTCCGCGGCGCCGCTCTACATCGACGATTCGCCGAACCTGTCGATGATGGAGATCCGCGCCAAGTGCAGGCGTCTCAAGCAGCGGAACGAGCTGAAGCTGGTCGTCATCGACTACCTCCAGCTGATGCAGTCCGGCGGCTCCAAGCGCGCCGAGAGCCGCCAGCAGGAAGTCTCCGACATGTCCCGGAACCTGAAGCTCCTCGCCAAGGAGCTGGAACTCCCCGTCATCGCCCTCTCCCAGCTGAACCGCGGCCCCGAACAGCGCACCGACAAGAAGCCCATGGTCTCCGACCTGCGCGAATCCGGTTCCATCGAGCAGGACGCCGACATGGTCATCCTCCTCCACCGCGAGGACGCCTACGAGAAGGAGTCCCCCCGCGCCGGCGAGGCCGACCTGATCGTGGCCAAGCACCGAAACGGCCCCACGGCGACGATCACCGTCGCCTTCCAGGGGCACTATTCACGGTTCGTGGACATGGCTCAGACGTGAGGCGTGAAGAGATGCCCTGTCCGCCCTGCTCGCCCTGTCCGCGTGTCGAAGGGGGCAGGCAGCAGTCTCTGGCCTGCTCGCCTGAACGCTGACACGATGATCGTCCATGAATGACTCCGATGCCCTGGTCTCACAGGCCCGGGACCTCGTCAAAGGTCGCTTCCCGCACGCTTTGGGCGCCGTACTCGGTGGCTCAGCCGCACAGGGCCGCGCTGCCGCGACCAGTG
Source organism: Streptomyces sp. SCSIO ZS0520 (assembly GCF_025643355.1). NCBI lineage: Bacteria > Bacillati > Actinomycetota > Actinomycetes > Kitasatosporales > Streptomycetaceae > Streptomyces > Streptomyces sp. SCSIO ZS0520. The sequence continues at coordinate 4,120,095 of NZ_CP092644.1, forward strand.
ATCTGGACGTGGTCGTGCTCCTACCGGATGGGGATGCCAGCCGTCGCGAGGTGATACGCCACGACGGCCGCCTGGCGGAGCTCTTCCTGCATACTCGCGCGGACGCTCCCCAGCACTTCGAGAGGGATCGGAGCCTTCGCCGAGGCACTGTCCTGTTCCTCTATGACCGAGGACTGGTCCTTGCCGATCCCCAAGGTCATGTGGCACGAGTGCGCGAGCAGGCGCGAGCCGTACTGGCAGCAGGCCCTCCGCCGCTCACCCCCGCGGAGTGGGAACGAGGACGCTATGTCCTCACCAGCTTCATGGACGATCTGGCAGATGCTCCGCCGACCGATCGCCATGAACAGCTGGCACTCGCCGACTTCATCCTGCGTGAGGCGGCCCACCTTCTCACCGCCCACCACGGCGCCTGGACAGGCATCGGCAAGTGGCTGCCTCGCCGACTGCTGACCGCGGACCCGGCACGCGGCAAGGCCCTCCTGGAAGGACACAGGGCTGTGGCCGAACACGCGGATCCCACCCGGTTGACGGCAGCAGCCGAGCAGGTGCTCCACCTCCTGGGCGGACCACTGCGGGAGGGCTACACCCAGCCTTGGCAGGTCTGAGAGAGTCAGAAGATGCCCAGGTCACACCGTCAACACGGGACAGCGATACCGACTCCGGGCAACCGGCTCGCCGCACAGGCCGAGCCGGTCCTCCCGTCCGCGGTTGCCGCCGCCATTCGCGCTGCTCGCGACGCGGGCTGGGCGCCGGAAGGCGGCGGTTCGCCTTTCCACCTGGACCGGTCTGGGGGCTTCGTGCCCGTGGCCAGGGTGATGCCGTGACCGGCTCCGCTCGGCGTCCTCTGCTGTTTCTCGACGTCGACGGGCCGCTCATCCCGTTCGGCGCGGCAGCATCGCAGTACCCGAGCTATCCGATGTCGAGTGGGCGGCGGTCGCGCGTTCGCCTGGGTCGACGACGAGGTCACCGCCGCGGATCGGGCCTGGGTCGCGGTCCATCACCGTGGACCTGCCCTGCTCCATCGCGTCGACCCCCGCCGCGGATTGACCGATGAGGACTATGCGGCGCTCGACTCATGGTTGCGGCAGTTGCTCTGACATTCAGCTGTAGCGCGGAAGCGGTTTGTGCCGGTTCCTGCGCCGATCTCCGCAATGGAGTCGAGCCTGGGAGCCGAGGCGTGCCCGTTCTCTAGGGGGCGGCGGGCATTTCGGCGGAGGGGGACAGTGACTGGGTCGGGGAGAGTTCGGGGCGTGGTTCGGGAAGTCGGACTGATGCGGCTTCCCGCTCCCATGCCTTGATGGTCCGTACGTAGCCGTAGATCACCGAGGCCATGGCCAGGAGGAGAAGCGGTCCGTATGCCCAGGGGTATGCGGCCATTTCCTCCGGCAGATAGCGATAGGAAACCAAGAGCGCGGCGAAGACCGCAGTTCCATAGCCGACCAATTGGGTTGCTGAACGGTCCCAGCCGCGTTCGAGTGCGCGCAGTCCCGCCTCGACCGTCAGTGTGAAGACGACACCGGCTATGAGGTCCACGCCGTAGTGGTAGCCGAAACCAAGTGTCGCGCCGAGCGTGGCGACCAGCCAGAAAGTGCCCGCGTAGCGCAGAAGTCTCGGGCCTTGACGAGAATGCAGGAAAATCGCGGTAGCCCACGCGGTGTGCAGGCTGGGCATGCAATTGCGGGGGGTGATCTCGTCGAACGGTATCGGGTGCGGGGAATGGATCGGCGGGGGTGTGTCGGGCCAGAGGCTGGCCACCGCCCAGTTTCCGCCGTCGGCGCCGTAGGCGAAGATCGGGCCGACCACCGGGAAGATCATGTAGATGCCCGGCCCGAGAAGACCGATGACCAGGAACGTACGGACCAGGTGATGGCGCGGGAAGCGCCGTTCGGTGGCCACATGGCGCAGCTGGTACATGGCGACGACGACCGCGGCGACGGCGAGCTGGATGTAGACGGCGTCCAGAACATGGGAGCCGATCGGGTCGGTGGCTCTGACGATTCGGCCGACCAGCCATGACGGATTGCCCAGTGCGTGATCGGCGGTCGCCAGATAGGGGTCGAGTACCGCGGGGCGGGTTTTCGATGTGATGAGCAGCCAGGTATCGCCCGTTTTGCGGCCGGCGACCAGTAGCAGGGCGAGACCGACGCCCTTCAGGAGCAGGGTGCGTTCCTGGCCGGTTCGGCGGGTCAGGGCGATGTACGCATATCCGAGGATTACCCATAGTGCGCCGTTGCCGAAAGGGTGGCCTTCGGTCAGGTCGGCGCCGATCGCCCCTCGCACGAGCAGGAAGGCGATATCGATGCCGAGCGCGGCGCCGATGGCGATGAACCGCTGCCGCCAGGTGAGCACCACCATCATCAAGGCCATGCCGGCGTACAGGAGGAACCCTGATTTGGGAGGGAAGATCACCTCTTGTGCTTGGTTGGTGATCGGCCCCGTTTCGCCGTAATGGCGGGCGGCCGTCTCCAGTGCGAGGAGAAATGCCAGAGCTGCCACGCCCGTGGCGGTCCACCATATCGCCCGCGATTTCCTCGGTTGACGCCACGCGGCGAACTTCATTCTGTTGGATATTCGCGAGAACGCCTGCGCTGCTATGGATATCAATGTCTGGCCGATTTGGTAGATGTCAACTGACGAGGGCCGCCCTCCGTGCCGGATCGTCAGAATCTCCGGTGAAGGACCGACGATGGGATGGATCGCCGCAAGCTCGAACATGTTAGCGGAGGGGGCGGGGTTGGCGAGGGGTGCGGATTTTGCTGGTCACGGGCGGTGAAGAGGTTCTGCGGATTCCGTGTCCGGGGTGCGGGGCCTTCAGCGTCCGCGGGTGATCAGGAAAGCTTCGACGAGGGGGCGGGGCCGTGGATGTCCGGGCTTGCCTGGTGGTTCTCGGGAGCGGGGGCTCGGGTTGTCGACTGGTCTCGTCGGGGCGGGTGTTGTGGTGCGGTCCGGTGGCTCGGTATGCGCGAACGGCCTGTTGCTCGTGAAGCCTCTTGCGGGTCGGCTGAACCTCGATGACCAGGCACGATGCCCTCTCGGGACAGGCCCCTCCCAGAGTTATCCACAGGCTCCCCGAAAAGCGGAGAGATCCGGCACTGTGGACCCATGACCACGGGGAACCTGCTTCTGACCAGCTCCCTCCCACAAGGGAGACCCACCACTGCGAGGGCCGCCTCTACCATCGGAGCGCATGGACTACACCGCGCCTCAGTGGGATGCCTCGGCCCTTCTGGTGATCGACGTGCAACGCGACTTCCTCGACGAGGGCGCTGCCCCGATCGCCGGGACCGCGCAGGTCTTGGACGAACTCCGGCTGCTCGTCGACGGGTTCCGTGCGGCGGGGCGGTTGGTGGTCCATGTCGTCCGGCTCTATACGCCGGGGGACAGCGATGTGGACCTTCCGCGCAGGGCGGCGGTCGAGGGCGGGCTGAACCTGGTGGCGCCGGGGAGCCCCGGCAGCCAGCTGGTTCCGGCGGTACTCGGGGACCGGTACGCGGACTTGGACAGCGCTGCCCTGCTGGCCGGGACGCCTCAGCCCCTGGGCGCCGAGGAGTTGGCGCTGTTCAAGCCGCGGTGGAGCGCCTTCCACCGGACCGGGCTGGAGGAGCTGCTCCGAGAGAGGGGCGTGACGACGGTGGTGGTCGCGGGCTGCAATCTGCCGAACTGCCCGCGGGCGACGCTGTTCGACGCCAGCGAGCGCGACTTCCGCACCGTGCTCGTCACGGATGCGGTCAGCCAGGCGGGTCCGGAACGCCTCGCGGACCTGGTGGGGATAGGCGTCGGCCTGGCCACCAGCGAGGAGGTCTTGGCCGGGCTGCCGTCCGGCTTGTGACCGGAGGGGGTGCCGGGTGCTGTGTTTTCGGGACGTGTCCTGTTTCTTCTACGAGGGATGCGGGTGCCCCCTTGCTCCCGAGGCGAATGGCGAATAGGCGAATAAGGCGAGTAGAGGGCTGAGGGGGGGGCCGGTTATGTGGCGGAGGGGAGCTTGCGTACCTTGACCGCGGTTCCGTAGGCACAGATCTCCTGGTAGCCGTCGGCGACTTCGTTGGCGTCGAAGCGCATGGCGAGGATCGCGTCGGCGCCCTTGGCGGCGGCCTCGGTGACCAGGCGTTCCTGAGCCTCGGCTCGGCTCTCCTGGAGCATCTTGGTCATGCCCTTCAGCTCCCCGCCGACGATCGATTTGAAGGCGGCGCCGATCTGCGAGCCGAGGTGGCGGCTGCGAACGGTGATGCCGAAGGTCTCGCCGAGCACCTCGGTCACCTCGTAGCCGGGCAGGTCGTTCATGGTGGACAGGATCATGGGTTCTCCTGGGGGTGCGGGGCGGACGGGTAGCGCGAGTTGAGGGGCTGAGCGACGGGCCGGGGTTGCTGTGGGTCGGCGTCGTGGAGGGGGTGCGGAGGGCGGGTGGGGAGGGAGGGGGAGGGGGAGGGGGCCCCCCCCCCTATGTGGTCCACCTTCGCTTCCCCGCCCTCGCCCCACCGCCCCACCGCCCCACCGCCCCGCCCTCAAGCCCTCCCGAAGTGCCCCGCCACAGCCCGGAACGACTCCTTGGGCTCCCAGTGCCACTCCCGCCCCGGCTCGTCCTTGCTCTGCCACAGGGGCTTGACCAGGCTGTAGCTGGCCATGTCCAGGTCGTAGCGCCGCTCGGTGCGGTGCGGGGCGTCCGAGGTGACGAACTGGTAGGCGAGGGCGGCGTACAGGTTCATCGACTCGAAGATGTCGAGCAGGTCGGCGAGGTAGGCGGCCTGGGTGCGTTCGCTGCGGACCAGGCCGCTGATGATCTCCGGGGGTTCCTTCTCGTAGTCGACGGCGTCCCAGCCCATGCCGCCTTTCTCCGGCGCCCCGCGGTAGGTGCAGGTGCCGAATTCGGAGACCACGACCGGCTTGCCCCACCGCTGGTACGTGCGCAGTTCGCGGATGTGGTCGGCGCGATGTGGGAAGTAGGCGTAGTAGTTGACGCTGACCAGGTCGAAGAGGCTCCAGTCGACCTCGTCGCCCGCGGCCGCACCGTAGGTGATCCGGCCGCCGAAGACGGACCGGGCCGTTTTCGCGGACTTGGCCACGAAGGCGCGTAGCCGCTTCTGCATCGTGACGGGGTCGAAGTTGCCCTGGGTGAGGTTCTCGATGCGTTCGAGGGCGTTGGCGCCGGGCACGATGCCGGGGACGAAGAGCACGAACTCGCAGCCCACGCTGAAGTGTACGGCGGCGCCCTGCTTGCGCAGTCGTTCGGCGTGCTTTCCGGTCTCCGCCAGGTGTTCCAGGATCTCCTTGTGCGGGCGGTCCGCGAGCCGGGGCTGCAGCCAGACGTGGAGGCCCTCCTCGGCCGCCTGGGTGGAGGTGGCTTTCAGCCGGTCGACTCCGTCGCCGAAGACCGAGACGGAGTTGGCGCCCAGATCCCGCCGGATCACCCGCAGGTCCTCGCGCATCCGGGCCGCGTTCCAGCCGGTGTGCGGGGTCTCGCCGTCCGCGACCTCGTAGCCGACGCCGCGGTAGGTGAGTCCGCGGTGGCCGCCTTGGGCCGCGTGGCGCGGCTCCGTGGCCTCGGCGCGGTGGGTGCCGTGGCCTGTCAGGATCCCCCCTGCCGTGCCCGCGATCCCGACCGCCGCCGCCCCCGTCAGGAACTGCCCTCGGCTGATCTTCCTGCCTCGCATCGTGCCGCCTCCGTCCGCCCGTGGATCCTGCCGCCGCGCCTCGGGAACTGCGCGACCGGTTCCTCAGTCTCGGGAGGCTGGGTGGCCGTGGTCGTCGGCCGATGGTCTACGGCGCATCGACCTTGGTCGGCGGCGGCGAGCTGGGCAGTCGGCCATGAGCGGCGAGCAGCACCCCTCGGCGACGAGGGACGGCAGCCACCGGCGCATGCCCGACGCCGTGTCATCGTCCGGCAGCACACGGCATCGGTGCCCACCGCACCCGCACCCGCCCGCCAGCCAATGTCGTCCGCGAGACGGCGAGTCCGCGCCCGATCGCCTCCGGCCGTGCCCCTCCATGCCCGGAGTGGTTCAGGCGCCCACGCTGCCGTCGATGGCCTCGCGCAGGAAGTCGGCGTGGCCGTTGTGCCGCGCGTACTCGTGGATGAGGTGCAGCATGACGAGGCGGAGGGAGACATGCTCGCCCCAGCGCTTCTGATATCCCGTGACGTCGAGGGAGGCGGCGGACTCCTCGATGCGCCGGGCGTGGGCGACCTCGGTCTCCCAGGCTTCGAAGGCCTCGGTGGCACTGGCCTCGCGGGCGTCGTAGGCGACCTGGTAGTCGCCGGTGGGGGACCAGACGAGCTCGATGTCCTCGGCGTCGATGACCCGGCGGAACCAGGTGCGTTCGACCTCGGCCATGTGCCGTACGAGGCCGAGGAGGGACAGCGTGGACGGCGGCATCGACTGGCGGCGCAGCTGCTCCTCGGTGAGGCCCTCGCACTTCATGGCGAGGGTGGCGCGGTGGAAGTCGAGATAGGCGCGCAGGGTCTCGCGTTCGCCGCCCTGGAGTGGCGGACCGGTGCGCTCGGTGGTCATGTCCCTGTTCTCCCTTGCCTTCGTCAACTCGCCTTGCGCTCCCGGGGGCGAGAGCGGACGTGCTCTGCCGGACGGCCCCGAACTCCGTGCCGCCCAGCCACCTCCGCATGAGGTGCGACCGCCCGACGCTATCCGAGGCACCGCGAGGCCTCACCGCGCCCCCGGTAGATCGCACTTCCGGCAGCCCCGCCCCGGTTCCCCCCAGCCCGCGGCCCCACCACTCGGCACCACCCGCGCCCCACCCATCGCCGGCAACTCCAGCACAGCGCAAGCAAAGTGGACCGGGCCCAACCCCAGCGGACGCAGGGCAGGCGAAGTGGAGGCGGCCCAACCCAAGTGGACACAGCGCAAGCGAAGCGGACGCGGCACAAGCGAAGCGAAGGCGGCACACCAGAAATCAGCTCGACCTGCGGTGCATACGAGAGTGAACTGACCCCATGACGACGACATCGCAACCAGAGCCGCCCTCCCGGCCAGAGCCGACCCCTCACCAAGAGCCGCCCCCTCAGGACGAGTTGCTCCCCGCCACCCGCCGGGCCCTGCTCCACCGCGTGGCCGTGGCGCAGGTCGAGGGGAGGGCGCCGTCGCTGGTCGCCGCGGTGGTGCGCGGGGGTGAACTGGTGTGGAGCGGGGCCCGTTCCGGTCCGGGGGGCCGGCAGCCGGGCACCGACGTCCAGTACCGCATCGGTTCGATCACCAAGACCTTCACCGCGGTGCTGGTGATGCGGTTGCGGGACGAGGGGTTGCTCGACCTCACCGACCCGCTGGAGAAGCATCTGCCCGGCACCGGAGTGGGCGAGGCGACCGTCGCCGAGCTGCTCGCGCACACCGGTGGGCTCGCCGCCGAGTCCCCGGCGCCCTGGTGGGAGCGCACCCCCGGCTCGCTGCGCCCGGAGCTCGCCGACGTCCTGGGGGAGGAACCGCTGCGTCACCCGGTGGGCCGCCGCCACCACTACTCGAACCCCGGTTTCACCCTCCTCGGCGCGCTCGTGGAGGAGGTCCGCGGGGCGCCTTGGGAGGAGGTGCTGCGGCGGGAGGTACTCGTACCGCTGGGGCTGGAGCGCACCTCGGGGTCTCCGCAGGCGCCGTACATGGAGGGGTGGGCGGTGCATCCCTGGGCGGATGTGCTGCTTCCGGAGCCGAGCGAGGACCTGGGGCGGATGGCGCCCGCGGGCCAGCTCTGGTCGACGGCGGAGGATCTGGCGCGGTTCGCCTCCTTCCTCGCGTGCGGGGACGAGCGGGTGCTCAGCGCCGAGTCGGTGCGCGAGATGCGGACGCCCGCAGCGCCCCCGGAGGCGGCGGAGGTGGGGACCGGGACCTCGTACGGGCTCGGGATGCAGCTGCAGTCGCACACCGGGCGGCTGCTCGCGGGGCACTCGGGTTCGCTGCCGGGGTTTCTCGCCTCCCTGATGTTCAGTGCCGAGGACGATCTCGGCGCGGTCGTGCTCAGCAACTGCACCTCGGGGCCGCTCTGTTCGACGGTCGCCGCCGACCTCGTACGGATCGTCGCCGAGGCGGAGCCCCGGATTCCCGAGCCCTGGCGTCCCCTGGCAAAGGCGGAGGACTCCGTGCTGGCGCTCGCCGGGCCCTGGTACTGGGGCACGCAGGTGATGGCGCTCCGGATCACCCGCGAGGGCGGGCTGTCGCTGGGCCCCCTGGCCGGTGGCGGTCGGCGCTCGCCTTTCCGGAGCAACGGCGACGGCACCTGGACGGGGCTCGAGGGGTACTACGCGGGCGAGTTGCTCCAGGCGGTGCGCCGCGCGGACGGCTCGGTGAGCCATCTCGACCTCGGCTCCTTCGTCTTCACGCGCGAGCCCTACGAGCAGGGGGCACCGGTCCCGGGAGGCGTCGACCCGCAGGGCTGGAGGCCCCTGCCGGAGTGAGCGGTCCGCCACCTCCGAGTCGCCAACTGCCGCGCGTAGCCGACCGTTTCACGTGAATCCGCGAGGGGCCGCGTGAAATAAGCACGAACTCGCCTGAGGACAGCCGGACTTCCCGGTTCCCGGACCCTCGACACCAGGCCCGGGCACTGTTTCACGTGAAACAGTGCCCGGGCTCGCCTCTGCCCGACCGAACCTGCTCAGAGCTGTTTCTTGAACCCCACATGCGAGGCCGTGAAGCCGAGTCGTTCGTAGAAGCGGTGGGCCTCGGTGCGGGTGGCGTCCGAGGTGAGCTGGACCAACTGGCAGCCCTCGTCGCGGGAGGTGTCCACCGCCCATTCGATGAGCCGGCCGCCGAGGCCGCTGCCGCGGACATCGGCGTGGATACGGACCCCCTCGACGAGCGAGCGGGTCGCTCCCTTGCGGGAGAGCCCCGGGATGATGGTGAGCTGGAGGGTGCCGACGACCTGCTCGCCCTGGACGGCGACCACCAGATGCTGGTGCGGATCGGCGGCGCAGCGCGCGAAGGCGGTCCGGTACGGGGTGAGGTCGTCTGGCGACTCGCGCTGGGCGCCCAGCGCGTCATCGGCGAGCATGTTCACGATCGCCTGGAGGTCGTCCTCGGTTGCCGGTCTGATCTCGATGTCCATGAACCGAAGCCTAGGCGGGGGAGAGTGCGGCTCCGACGGGGGTGGAGGCCAGCGGCACCCCGGCGGTCTCGACGGCCCGGACCAGCGGGGCGAGCTGCGGGTCCCGGGCCGCCTCGTCGAGGGCTTCGCGCAGCGCGCCGTCATTGGTGGGCCGGGCCTCGGCGAGCAGCCGGTTGCCCTCCTCGGTGACGTCCGTGTAGATGCCGCGGCGGTCGGTCGGACACAGGTAGCGGCTGAGCAGCCCGCGGTCTTCGAGCCGGGTGACCAGGCGGGTGGTGGCGCTCTGGCTGAGCACCACGGCGTCGGCGACCTGCTTCATCTGCAGATGGCCGCCCTCGCCGTTGTGCTGCCTGCTGAGCGAGTTGAGCAGGGAGTATTCGCGGACGCTGAGCCCGTGCCGGGACTGGAGGGCCTTCTCGATATGGGCCTCGATCCTGCCGTGCAGCAGCGACAGGGCGCACCAGCCCTGGGCGAGTGCGGTCAGCGCGGGGTCGGTGGCGGCCATCTTCGGGGACCTCCTCTGCTGGCTCCGGTCTGCCGGTGCCGGACGGCTGTGACCCAGGATACGGCAGCGCTGCAATAGCCCGCGCTTGCAATTAAACCGCGTATGCAACTACCGTCGTACGCGTCATACAAGCGTGTGCAGGTCGTTCCTGGGTCTGCTGTGCGCCCGCTCTCAGGAAGGTGGCTCATGCCCCTCGCGCTCCTCGCCCTGGCGGTCGGGGCTTTCGGTATCGGCACCACGGAGTTCGTGATCATGGGCCTGCTGCCCGAGGTCGCGGAGGACTTCGGTGTCTCCATCCCCTCGGCCGGGCTCCTGGTCACCGGCTACGCCCTCGGGGTGGTGATCGGTGCCCCGCTGATGACCGCCCTGGGCACCAAGATCTCCCGTAAGCGGATGCTGATGCTCCTGATGGGGCTGTTCATCGCCGGGAACACCCTCTCCGCGCTCGCCCCGAGCTTCGAGCTGATGCTGGCGGGCCGCATCGTCGCCTCGCTCGCCCACGGCGCCTTCTTCGGCATCGGTGCCGTGGTGGCCGCCGAACTCGTCGCGCCCGAGAAGCGGGCCGGGGCCATCGCGCTGATGTTCACCGGTCTGACCGTGGCCAATGTGCTCGGCGTCCCCCTCGGCACCCTGGTCGGGCAGCACGCGGGCTGGCGGGTCACCTTCGGCCTGGTCGCCGGGCTCGGCGTGCTCGGTCTCGCCGGAGTCGCCGCCCTGGTCCCCGAGACCGCCCGGCCCGAAGGGGTGCGGCTGCGCCACGAGATCGCCGTCTTCCGCAATGTGCAGGTCCTGCTCGCCCTGGCGATGACCGTGCTCGGCTTCGGCGGTGTCTTCGCGGCGATCACCTATATCGCCCCGATGATGCGCGAGACCGCGGGCTACGCCGACTCCTCGGTGACCTGGCTGCTGATCCTGCTCGGCCTCGGCATGGTCGCGGGCAACCTCCTCGGCGGCCGGTTCGCCGACCGGGCCCTGATGCGGATGCTGTACGTCTCGCTCGGCGGCCTCACCGTGGTGCTTGCCCTGTTCACGGTCACCGCGCACCACAAGGCCACCGCGGCCGTCAGCCTGGCGCTGATCGGCGCCCTCGGCTTCGCCACCGTGCCCCCGCTGCAGAAGCGGGTGCTCGACCAGGCGGCCGGTGCCCCCACCCTCGCCTCGGCCATGAACATCGGCGCCTTCAACCTGGGCAACGCCCTCGCGGCCTGGCTCGGCGGACTCGTCATCGCCGGGGGCCTCGGCTACACCGCGCCGAACTGGGTGGGCGCCCTCCTCGCCGGATCCGCCCTGCTGCTCGCCGTCCTCGCGGCCGCCCTGGAGCGCCGGTCACCCGCAGCGGGCCGTACCGTCGCCCGCTCCGCGCCGGACCGGCCGACGGAGTCCGTCCGCGCCTGAGCCCACGCCCGGGCGGCCCGGCGTAGCCGCCCCGTCAGGCCGCGGCGACGGTCAGCGGAGCGAAGCGGCGCCGCCAGTCGCCGGGCAGCTGCGGGGCGCCGTGGACCATCACGGTCTGGTGGAAGGCCCCGGCCAGGCCCTGCGTCTTCGCCCAGTCGAGGAGTTCCTCGTGGCGTACGTCGATGTCGGTACGGAGTTCGCGCGCGGTCCCGGCGGCGAGCGCGGCGATCAGCGCCTGGGCGGTGCCGGTGTCCTCGGCGACCAGCGGGCCGATGACGTCGTGGTGCGTATTGGGCCAGGCCGCGGCGAAGCCGGTCAGCCTGCCGCCCGACTCGGCCACCCGGAACTGGTCGGCGAAGGCCGGGAGGCGGGTCAGCATATGGGTCCGGTCCAGGCCGAAGACCTCGGCGTCCAGCCGCAGGATCGCGGGCAGGTCCTCGGCGGTGGCCGGGCGGGTGGCGCGTTCGGGGACCGGGGCGGCCTCCCGGTAACGGCCCTTCACCGTCTCCACCTCGGCGGTGGCGGTGAAGCCCAGCCGTTCGTACAGGGGCAGGCCGAGCGGGGTGGCGTGCAGGGTGAGGGCGGGCGTGCCCGCCGCGGCGAGGGCGTGCTCCATCAGCCGCCGTCCGAGCCCGCGGCGCTCGTGCCGCTCGGCGACCAGGACCATGCCGATCGCGGCCAGTTCCGGCTTCTCGCCGGGGCCGAACCAGGTGAGGGTGCAGGCGCCGATCAGCCCCGCGCCCTCCGGGTCGTCGATCCCGTAACCGGCCCCCGCGGTGAGCAGGAACCCCCACTTGTGCTCCTCGCGCGACCACCCCCGGGACTCCGAGAGATCGGCACAGGCGTAGAGATCGCGCCGGGTGAGCCGGCGAATGGGCAGAAGGGAGAGCTCAGGTGTCGACACGCAGGTCAGGCTGTCTGACGTACCGCCCCGGCGTCCACCTTTTTGCCCGCCCGCGACCTCTGCTTTCGGCCACGGCGGGTCAGGCCCCAGGGCTTGAGCAGAGACAGCGCTGTCATGAACAGATACGTGGCGAGAGAGACCGAGGGCGGCACGAGCATAGTGCCCGCATCCGAGAGGGTTTCGCCCGCAATCGCCTCCGCCGCGGCCGTATTGATGCCCGGCCGCAAAGAGAAGATCGTCAGACCTGTGGTGATCAGTGTCAGCCAGAACTTGACCGAGACCCACCGGTGCCGCAGCAGCCCCCAGGACGTACCGAGGGAGAGCACCAGCCCACTCGCCAGCGTGGTGAAGGCCACCGGGATCAGCAGCCAGTCCGCGAACATCTTCATCGAGCGGTACGAGGCCTCGGCCGCCTCCGGGGTGGTCGCCGCGGTGATCGCCAGCGCGAGCAGCCCCAGCGACAGGCCCAGCCAGCTGACCGAGGCGGAGACATGGAGGACGAGGAAGGCCCGGCGTGCGGGACGGCGAAGTTTCACGTGAAACACCGTGCCGCCGCCGACCGGTCCGGGTCGTCTGACAGCGGGAGTAACCGCGCCTACTAGCCTCGGCGTATCCGAGCGGGCCCCCGCGAGTCCGGCGCGAGCCCAGCCTGATCCGAAAGAAAGGCCCTAGCCCAAGTCCCCCGCGTGCAGCGCGTGGACGCCCTCCACATTGCCGTCCAGGTAGTGCCGCAGCGAGAGCGGCACCAGGTGCACCGAGGCGATGCCGACGCGGGTGAAGGGCACCCGGACGATCTCGTACTCCCCGCAGGGCTCCTCGACCTCGGGCCCGTGCCGCTGCGAGAGGTCCATGGATTCCAGGCGGCAGACGAAGAAGTGCTGGACCTTCACCCCGGTCGTGGCGGCGTCCGGGCCGATGTGCTCCACCGTGTCCACGAAACAGGGCACCACATGGGAGATCTTGGCGCCGAGTTCCTCGTGCACCTCGCGGTGGAGGGCCTCGACGACGGTGGCGTCCTCGGGCTCGACTCCCCCGCCCGGAGTGACCCAGTACGGATCGACCCCGGGTTTGGTGCGCTTGATCAGGACGAGGTCGGCGCCGTCGAGCAGGACGGCACGGGCGGTGCGCTTGACCACGGGTCGGACGGTCATGGGAGAAATGTGGCCCCGGTACCCGCCGGTGAAACCTCTCGGTTCCGCCCGGACAGGAGTGCCCCGGCGCGGCCTCCGGTGCCGCTCACGCCGCCGTCTCCCGCGCGGTGTCCAGGGCGCGCAGCACGTCGCCGACCAGGTCATCGGTGTTCTCCGCGCCTGCCGAGAAGCGCACAAAGCCCTCGGGCACGGCGTCCCCGCCCCACCGGCCGCGCCGCTCGGCGGTGGAGCGGACCCCGCCGAAGCTGGTCGCCTCCTCCACCAGGCGCAGCGACGTGAGGAAGCGCTCGGCGTACGCCTTCGAGGGCAGCGTGAAGGAGACCACGCAGCCGAAGCGCCGCATCTGCCGGGCGGCGACGGGATACGAGGGGTCCCCGGGCAGCCCGGGGTAGCGCAGCCCGCTGATCTCGGGCCGGTCCCGCAGCGCCTCGGCGAGGGCGAGCGCGTTGGCGTTCTGCCGCTCGGCCCGCAGCTCCACCGTGGCCAGCGAACGGTGCGCGAGCCAGGACTCCATCGGCCCCTGCACCGCCCCGACGATCTTGCGCCAGCGCCGCACCGAGGCGGCGAGCGCGGCGTCCCGGCAGATGACATAGCCGAGCAGTACATCGCCGTGCCCGGTGAGCTGCTTGGTCCCGCTGGCCACCGCGAAGTCGGCGCCGAGCGCGAGGGGGCGCTGCCCGAGCGGGGTGGCCAGGGTGTTGTCCACGGCGACCAGGGCGCCGCCCGCGTGGGCCGCTTCCGTCAGCCGCCGGATGTCGCAGACGTCGAGGCCGGGGTTGGACGGCGACTCGATCCACAGCAGCCGGGCACCGTCGAGCACCTCCAGCTGGGCGTCGCCGCCGGTGGGCGCGGTCCGTACCTCGATGCCGAAGGCGGTGAGCTGCTCCCGTACCAGCGGCAGCGCCTGGTAGCCGTCGTCGGGCAGGACGACCGCGTCTCCCGCGCGCAGCTGGGAGAAGAGCACGGCGGAGATCGCGGCCATGCCGGAGGCGAAGACCAGGGCCTCGATCCCGTCCTCGCCGGGGGCCTCCAACTCGCCGAGGGCCCGCTCCAGACGGGTCCAGGTCGGGTTCTCGTCGCGGCCGTAGGTGTACGCGCCGGTGGGCTCGCCCGGCAGGTGGTAGTGGGCGGCGAAGACGGGACCCGGCAAGGTGGGCTCGTGCTTCACGGGGGCGGGCAGCCCGGCCCGCACCGCCCGGGTGCCCTCGCCCCGGGTCTCCTCCACCGACTCCACCGGAACCGCCGACTCCACCGGATCCACCGGATCCACCGGCCCTGCCGACCCCGCCCGCTCCTCGCTCACGACCGCCCCTTCACCTCTGTGCGTACCGCTTCCAGCAGCCCGTCGACCGCCCGCTCCACCGAGTCGAGGCAGTCCTCGAAGCCCTCGATGCCGCCGTAATAAGGGTCCGCCACGTCCAGGTCGGCGCCCGCGGCGGGGTCGTAGGAGCGCAGCAGGCGGACCTTCGCGGCGTCCGCCGGGCCCGGGGCGAGGGCGCGCAGCTCCCGCAGGTGGCCGCGGTCGAGGGCGAGCACCAGGTCGAGCCGGGAGAACCACTCGGCCCGGAACTGCCGGGCGAGGTGATCGCCCGGGTATCCGGCGGCCCGGAGGACCTCGACCGTGCGCGGGTCGGCGCCGTCGCCCTCGTGCCAGCCGCCGGTGCCGGCGCTGTCGGCCTCGACGAGGGTGTCCAGCCCCTCGTCGGCCAGGCGGGCGCGGAAGACGATCTCGGCCATCGGGGAGCGGCATATGTTGCCGGTGCAGACGAAGCAGACGCGGTAGGGCACGGGTGCTCAGTCCTCGTCGGGCAGTACGACGTGCAGGGCCCAGGAGACGACCGAGATGATCAGGCCGCCGAGCACCGCGGTCCAGAAGCCCTCCACATGGAAGCTGACGTCGAGCTTCCCGGCGATCCAGGAGGTCAGCAGCAGCATCAGGGCGTTGACGACGAGGGTGATCAGCCCGAGCGTGAGGATGAACAGCGGGAAGGTCAGGACCTGCACCACCGGCTTGACGAGGAAGTTCACCAGGCCGAAGAGGAGCGCGACCACGATCAGCGTGAGCACCTTGCTGCCGGTGCTGTGCCCGGTGAGGGTGATGTCGCCGAGGACCGCGACCGCGACGAGCAGGGCTCCCGCGTTGGCCAGCGTCTTGACTACGAAATTCTTCATGTGTCTGATCGTGGCAGACACGGCCGGAAGACGATCGGGCCGACCGCCATCCGAGCAGGCCGGCCCCGCGCCGCCGGTTCGGCGCGGGCAGCAGCGGACACCACAGGGCAAGGGGCACAGGGCGGCGATGAAGGCTTTCCGGCTGGAAGAGCTAGAGGTGGAGCGGGCCGCGAACGACGGCGCCTATCTGCAGTTCCTGCGCGAGCGGAACATGTCGGTCGGCCTCTACGCCCTCGACGCCGGGCAGAGCGACCCGCAGCGCCCGCACCGGCAGGACGAGGTCTACTTCGTGGTCAGCGGCCGGGCCGCGCTCACCGTCGGCACCGAGACCACCCAGGTCGCCCGCGGCAGCGTCGTCTACGTGCCGGCCGGGGTGCCGCACAAGTTCCACCACATCAGCGAGGACCTGCGGGTGATGGTGGTCTTCTCGCCACCGGAGGCCTGAGCCCCTCGGGGCGGTACGAGGGGGAGCGCCTGCCCGGTGCGGCGGGGCGGCCCGGCGCCGGAGCGGAACGGGCCCTCAGGGATGCCCGGCGGATCGGGGCCCGGCACCCCTAGGGGGCGGTTCAGGGAGAGGCAAGGGGCCGGGGAGCCCCGCGGCCGTCCGGCGCGTCCTAGCATCGGAGACACGAAAATGATCCGAGGTGCGCGCGGGAGCGGCCTCGAGAAGGGCGAGGGCCATGGCTGAGCGAGGATTCTTCACGGGACTGCCGTGGTGGGTGAAGTGGGTCGCGGTGCCGCTCATCGCGCTCCTCGTCTTCGGCGGCCTGATCGGCGGGGTGCTGTCCTTCCTGTTCGGACTGCTGTTCAAGGTGCTGCTGTTCGTGGCCCTGGTCAGCGCGCTGATCTACGTGGTGCGCAAGGTCTCCCGCTCGGGTTCGCGCGGCGGCGGCTGGTAGCGGGTTCCGGCCAGTCGGGCCTGGCGGAAGGGGAGTTGGGGAACCCGCGGGCGCGGGGCGCGGGCAGGGGACCGAGGCAGAGCCGGGGCGGAGCGCACCCGGGACCGGATCCGGGGGCCTGGCGGTGACCCATATCAGGCATTCCCTCGGCAGGGGGAAGTTTCGCCGCAGGGGATCGCGGGCCGCCGACCGGACGTTAAAGTCCAAGACCCCATGAGGGCGGAGCCCCTGGTCGGCCGAGCCCCTCCCGTGTTCCCCCCTCCGGCACGGCCGGAGCCCCCACGCGCTTCGGGAGTGACCTTTGACAAGGACCGACTCCAGCCCCGCCGGGACCCCGCTCGCCCAGCCCACCGCCCGTACCCTTCCGGCGCCCGCGGCCCAGCCCGGCGCCCCCACCCTCATCGGCTCCGTCCAGCGGGCCATGCGGCTGCTCGAAACCGCCGCCCGGCACACCGGCGGGGCCCCGGCCAAGCAGCTCGCCCGGGAGGCGGGCCTCGCCCTGCCCACCGCGTACCACCTGCTGCGGACCCTGGTGCACGAGGGCTATCTCCGGCGCGAGCAGGGCGTGTTCGTGCTCGGCTCGGCCGCCGAGCGGCTCAGCAGCGGGGCCGCGGAGCAGAATCGTCGCGCCAGGATCGGCAAGACGCTCGACGACTGCTGCGAACTCCTCGGCGTACCGCTGTACTTCGCGGTCTACCGGCAGGGCGAGATCGAGGTGGTCTCGGTCGCGGAGCGGCCCGGGCACCGGGCGGTCGAGGAGTGGGCCGACTTCCGGGCGACCGCGCACGCCCACGCGATCGGGCAGTGCCTGCTCTCGCAGCTGGATCCGGAGGCCCGCCGGGACCACCTGGACCGCTATCCCGTCCAGGCCCTCACCCCGTACACGGTCCGTGACGAGCGGACGCTGCTCGCGCGACTCGAAAGAGTGCCGCGCATGCAGCCGGTGACGGAACGTCAAGAATATGCGGTGGGGACGGTTTGCGCCGCGATCCCCATCACGGCCGGGGCGACGGCGGCCGCGGTCGCCCTCTCCCTCCCCGCTCACCAGGCACGACGCCTGGCCGCGGTCTCCTTCCGGCTGCAGACGGAGATCGGCCGCGTGGTGGGCTCGCTCTCCTTCTCTATCAGCATCTGAAAACTCACTCCTTGTGATTCGTTGGATACGTAGAGCAAGATTCTCTTCAGTCGGACAGAGTGGGGACATCGGCCGAGCCGGAGTTCCGCGCCGGTCCGGCGATCGCACACGACGGCACACGAGGCGACGGGGTAGGCATGCGCGAGTCGGTACAGGCAGAGGTCATGATGAGCTTCCTCGTCTCGGAGGAGCTCTCCTTCCGCATCCCGGTGGAGCTGCGGTACGAGACCGCCGACCCCTATGCCGTACGGCTGACCTTCCACTTGCCCGGTGACGCCCCCGTCACCTGGGCCTTCGGCAGGGAACTGCTGATCGACGGAGTGGGCGGCCCGTGCGGCGACGGGGACGTGCGGATCGCACCCGCGGATCCCGAGCTGCTCAACGAGGTCCTGATCAAGCTTCAGGTCGGCAGCGACCAGGCGGTGTTCCGGGCGGGCGTCGCCCCCCTGGTCGCCTTCCTGGACCGTACGGACAAGCTGGTGCCGCTCGGTCAGGAGCGGGCGCTCGCCGACTTCGAGTCCCACCTCGACGAGGCGCTGGACCGCATCCTCACCGAGGAGCAGAGCGCGGGCTGAGCCGGGCCCGCCCCGCTCACCGCCCTGCCGTAACGCTTTTGCTCCTGCGCCGCCCGGGCGCCCCGGGCGGCCGCCTCAGCGCTTGCGGCGCCGTCCGCGCCCCCCGAGTACCGCCGCGCGCCCCGGGGCGCTGCTGCCGCCGGGTGCCGCGCCGCCCGCCGCGGGGGAGCCCTGACCGCCGGGACGGTCGGCCGAGACCACCAGGGCGGCCAGCGCCGTGGTCACCGGCACCGAGGCGACCAGCCCGATCGAGCCGATGAGGGTGCGCACGATCTCCTCGGCGACCAGCTCGCTGGTGGCCACCGTGCCCACGCTCGACTGCGCGATCGAGAAGAGCAGCAGCAGCGGCAGCGCGGCACCGGCGTAGGCGAGGACGAGGGTGTTGACCACGGAGGCGATGTGGTCGCGGCCGATCCGGATGCCCGCGCGGTACAGCTTCCGGCGGCCCATCGCCGGGTCCGCCTGGTGCAGTTCCCAGACCGCCGAGGTCTGGGTGACGGTGACATCGTCGAGGACGCCGAGCGAGCCGATGATGACCCCCGCGAGCAGCAGGCCGCTCATGTCGAGGTCCGGGTAGAGGCCGTGGATCAGGCCGGTGTTGTCGTCGGTGTTGCCGGTCAGCGAGGCCCAGCCGATGAACAGCGAGCCGAGCAGCCCGATCAGCAGCAGCGAGACCAGGGTGCCGAGCACCGCCACCGAGGTCCGCGCGGTCAGCCCGTGGCACAGATAGAGCGCCACCAGCATGATCGCGCTCGCCCCGACCACCGCCACCAGCAGGGGATTCGAGCCCTGCAGGATCGCCGGGAGGATGAACAGGGTGAGCACCGCGAAGCTGACCGCGAGCGCGATCAGCGCCATCACCCCGCGCAGCCGGCCCACCACGACCACCGCGAGCGCGAAGAGCGCCGCGAGCACCCACATCGGCGGCTCGCGGTCGACATCCGTGACGGAGTACTGGAGTTCACGGGGCGCGTCCGGGGCGTAGGCGACGACGACCTTCTGCCCCTCGTGCAACTGCCGCGGCGAGTCCGGCTGCACGATCTCGGTGAAGGTGCGCCCGCTGTCCTTGCCGCTGGTGACCTGCACGGTCGCCTTGCCGCAACGGCCCTTCGCCTGCTGCTGGGCCGAGGTGCCCTCGGCGGTGGAGGTGTCGCCGTTCGGGGTGTCCGCGGAGGGGTTCACCGAGGAGCAGTCGACCTTCTCCAGGCGGGTGACCTCGGCGGACTGCGTCTGCCGGTCGAAGCCGACGCCGGTGCGCTTGTGGTCGGGGGCGCTCCCCGGCCACAGCACGAGCAGGCCGACGGCGACCGCGGCGGTGAAGGGGATCAGCACCGCGGCGATCACCCGGCGCAGATGGCGGGAGACCGGGGCGGCGGGCCCGTGCCCGTGGCTGTGGCCGTGCGCGTGCGGGGGGCCGCCGTGGCCGCCCGGGCCGTCCGCGCCCGCGCCGTCGTCGGGCCCGCCGCCACCCCGTCCGGGCGGCGGTCCGGAGGGCGGATTCGGGGGCTGCTGCGTCGTCGTCACCCGCCGATCATCGCAAGAAGCCGGGGGCGCACTGTTCAGCACGCCCGCGGGGGCGTTAGCGTGGGGGCACTTTGCACAACGCGGGAGCTCGGAGCACCGGGCTGAGAGGGCGCTGAACCTCCGTACCCGGCAGGCACGTCGGACACGTGCCGGAAGCCGGAGGGGACTTGGCTGCGTCGACCGCCGAACCTGTTACCGGGTAATGCCGGCGTAGGGAGTAGGTCTGATGACCGTTCAGGATGCACACACGCCTGCCCAGGACACCGAGGGCGGCAAGGCCGCGGGCTGGCACAAGGCGTACGTCGAGGGCTCCCGCCCCGGTCTGCGCGTACCGGTCCGTCAGGTGCACCTCACCAACGGATCCGCCGTCACGCTGTACGACACCTCCGGCCCGTACACCGACCCCGCCGCGGAGACCGATGTGCGCCGCGGGCTGCCGCCGCTGCGGGCGGCGTGGATCGCCGAGCGCGGGGACACCGAGGAGTACCGGGGCCGCCCGGTGCGCCCCGAGGACGACGGGCTCAAGCCGCATGCCGCGGGCCTGCGCAACCTCGACGCCCTCTTCCCGGGCGGCAGCCGGAGCCCGCGCCGCAGCCGCACCGGCGCTGCGGTGACCCAGCTCGCGTACGCGCGGCGCGGGGAGATCACCCCGGAGATGGAGTACATCGCCCTGCGGGAGAACGTCGCACCGGAGGTGGTGCGGGCCGAACTCGCCGCCGGGCGGGCGGTGTTGCCCGCCAACATCAACCACCCCGAGAGCGAGCCGATGATCATCGGCAAGCGGTTCCTGGTGAAGGTCAACGCCAACATCGGCAATTCGGCGGTCACTTCCTCCATCGAGGAGGAGGTCGAGAAGATGACCTGGGCGACCCGCTGGGGCGCCGACACGGTCATGGACCTGTCCACCGGCCGCAATATCCACACCACCCGCGAGTGGGTGCTGCGCAACTCCCCCGTGCCGATCGGCACGGTGCCGCTCTACCAGGCGCTGGAGAAGGTCGACGGCCGCGCCGAGGAGCTGACCTGGGAGATCTACAAGGACACCGTCCTCGAACAGGCCGAGCAGGGCGTGGACTACATGACGGTCCACGCGGGCGTACGCCTGGCCCACGTCCCGCTCACCGCCAACCGCAAGACCGGCATCGTCTCCCGCGGCGGCTCGATCATGGCCGCCTGGTGCCTGGCGCACCACCAGGAGAGCTTCCTCTACACGCACTTCGAGGAGCTCTGCGAGATCCTCGCCGCCTACGACGTCACGTACTCGCTCGGCGACGGGCTGCGCCCCGGCTCCATCGCGGACGCCAACGACGAGGCGCAGTTCGCCGAGCTGCACACCCTCGGCGAGCTGAACCGCATCGCCCGGCGGCACGAGGTGCAGACCATGATCGAGGGCCCGGGCCATGTCCCGATGCACAAGATCAAGGAGAACATCGACCTCCAGCAGGAGATCTGCGAGGAGGCCCCCTTCTACACCCTCGGCCCGCTGACCACCGACGTCGCCCCGGCCTACGACCACATCACCTCCGGCATCGGCGCCGCGATGATCGGCTGGTGGGGCACGGCCATGCTCTGCTACGTCACCCCCAAGGAACACCTGGGCCTGCCCAACCGGGACGACGTGAAGACCGGCGTCATCACCTACAAGATCGCCGCCCACGCCGCGGACCTCGCCAAGGGCCACCCCGGAGCCCAGGAGTGGGACGACGCCCTGTCCGACGCGCGGTTCGAGTTCCGCTGGGAGGACCAGTTCAACCTGGCCCTCGACCCGGACACGGCCCGCGAGTTCCACGACGAGACCCTGCCCGCCGAGCCCGCGAAGACGGCGCACTTCTGCTCGATGTGCGGGCCGAAGTTCTGCTCGATGAAGATCTCCCAGGACATCCGGCGCGAGCACGGCAGCAGCGCGAGCGAGATCAAGGCCGGGATGGAGCAGAAGGCGAGGGAGTTCGCCGAGACGGGGAACCGGGTGTACCTGCCGCTCGCCGACTGAGTGCCGCCGCGGGCCGGTGCCGTCCGCCCCGCCTCTCCCAACAGGCATTCCTCACCCGGAAGGCCTAGCGTGAGGGGTGTGGGCGGGCGGTGTCCCCCACAGACGACAGAGGTGATCTGGCGCATGGCTGACACACAGAACATTCGTGAAGAGGCCGCCCGGCGGGGTCGTACCACCGTCGCGGACGGCGCCGTCCGGAAGATCGCGTACCTGGCGGCCCGGGACGTCGACGGCGTCCACGCGCTGGGCAGCGGGCCCTCACGTTCCGTCGGGGCCCTGCGCGAGCGGGCACCCGGCGGCTCGAGGACCGTGACCCGCGGAGTCGGCGTGGAGGTGGGCGAGAAGCAGGCGGCGATCGACCTGAACCTGGTGGTCGACTACGGAGTCTCGATCACGGAGGTGGCGGGAGACGTACGCGAGAGCGTGATCTCCGCCGTCGAGCGGATGGCGGGCCTCGACGTGGTCGAGGTCAACATCGACGTCAGCGACGTCAAGCTGCCCGACGAGGAGGACGAGGAGGAGGACAAGCCCAAGGGGCGGGTCCAGTAGTCCGGGTCCGGTAGTCCGGGACCGGTAGTCCGGGTTCGGTAGGTCTGCGGGCTGGTAGCTGGTAGCTGGCAGCTGGTGGATCGGCGGTCGGCTGGTGGTTCCGGGGCCGGCAGGTCCGTAGGGCCTGGGCCGGCCGGGCAAGCAGGCCGGTCGGCGAGCACGTACGTACGGCGGCGCGGGTGCGTCGGGCGCAGGGGAGCTGTGTCCGGTGCACCCGCGCCGCCGTACCCGTTTGCCCCGTTCAGGATGCCGCCGCCCGGGGGCGGTGGTCGGCTGGGCCCATGGCACAGAAGAGCAGGACGCGGGAGGAGTCCGCGCGCCCGCCCGCGCGGAAGCGCCCGGGCAAGGCGGCGCCCGGGCCCGGCGAGGTCGCGCGGGAGGCGGCCGCCGCGCTGGAGGAGCTGATCAGCCACAGCACCGAAGGAGTCTCCGCCGTCAGGCGCACCGAGGAGGGCTGGGACGTCGCGGTGGACGTCCTCGAAGTGGCGCGCATCCCGGACACCACCAGCCTGCTCGCCACCTACGAGGTGAAGGCGGGCCCGCGAGGCGAACTCCTGGAGTACCGCAGGGTCCGCCGCTACCGCAGAGGCGCGGCCGACGAGTAGCGGCCGAGGAGCAGGAGTCGACGCGCAGTGGTCGACGCGATGTGGCCGAGGACCGGAAGCGGCCGCCCCACCACCTGAAAGGCCCGACTGATGACGACGACCCGCTATGCCGACGAGGTCCTGCCCTGCCCGCCCCGCGCCGGAACGCTCTACGACGTCATGGAACTCATCCTGGACCGCGGGATGGTCATCGACGTCTTCATCCGGGTCTCCCTGGTCGGGATCGAGATCCTCAAGATCGACGCCCGGATCGTCGTCGCCAGCGTCGACACCTATCTGCGCTTCGCGGAGGCCTGCAACCGGCTCGACCTCGAACGGGACTCCGGGAGCATCACCGTCCCCGAGCTCTTCGGCGGCCAGGCCGCCCGCAAGATCGGCAAGAGCAAGGTGAAGAAGAAGGCGAAGTCCGTGGGGGACTCGCTGCGCGAGGCGGTGGGCGGCCCGGGCGACTCCGATGACGAGGACGAGGCGTACGAGGACGACGACGAGGACGACGAGGCGTACGAGGAAGAGGAGCGGGAGAAGGTTCCGGCCGGCCGGCGCCGGCGCGCTCCGGTGCGGTCCGGGTCCGCCTCCCGCCGCCGCTCGGGAAGGGACTGACCCGTGGCCGGGACCGGGCTCTACGTGTACGGGATCCTCCGGGCCGGGCACCCGCTGCCCGCGGGCCTGCGCGGGGTGGGCAAGGAGCCGGGCCCGCCGCGGACCTTCACCGAGGGCCCCCTCGCCGCGGTGGCCGGAGCGGCGCCCCCGGATCTGCGGGCCCGGCGCCGCGATCTGCTGGCCCACCAGGAGCTGCTGCTCACCCTCGCCGGGTCCGGGCCGGTGCTGCCGATGCGGTTCGGCATGGTGGCCGGGGACGAGGCCGCGCTCCGCCGCCATCTGCGCGAGGCGCGGGAGAGCCATCTGCGGACCCTGGAACTGCTCGACGGGCGGGTCGAGGTCAACGTCAAGGTGCTGCCCGCCGAGGACGAGGAAGCCCTGGCCCGGCTGCTCGGCGAGGACGCGGGGCTGCGGCGGCTGAGCGCCGAGGCGCGGAGCCGGCCCAGCTACCAGGCCAAGGTCCGCCTCGGCGAGGCGGTCACCACCGCGCTGACCCGGCGGGCGACCGAGGCGGCCCAGCTCGTCCGGCAGGAACTGGAGCCCGCGGCGCACGCGGTGGCCCCCGGACCCGCCGTCACCGGCTGCGTACTGAACGCCTCCTTCCTGGTGGCGCGCGAGGACGGCGAGGACTTCCTCGCCGCGGCCCGGGGCCTCGGCGAGCGGTACCACGACCGCCTGCGCCTGCGGGCGGCCGGACCCCTGCCCTGCTACAGCTTCAGCGGCGGCGGCTCGCCCGTGCCGCCGGGCCGGGTGGCGGCATGGGCCTGATCAGCGGACTGCTCACGCTGCCCCTGGCCCCCGTACGCGGGGTGACCTGGGTCGCCGACCAGCTCGCGCGGGCGGCCGACCGCGAACTGCACGACCCCGCGGTGGTACGGGCCAAGCTCGCCGCACTGAACGAGGACTACGACAACGGCCTGCTCAGCGAGGAGGAGTTCGAGCGGGAGGAAGAGCAGCTGCTCGACCTCCTGCGGGGGTACTGACGAGCCGCCGGGCCGCGGGAGCGGGCCGGGACGGCGGGGCGGGGAGCCGGGCGCACCACACCGTAGGGAAGAGGGCGGAACAGCCGTGAGGGATGTCGACTACATGCCGGAGGCCATCGCCTCCCAGGGACCCACCACCAGCAACCTCGCCGACATCCTGGAACGCGTCCTCGACAAGGGCATCGTGATCGCCGGGGACATCAAGATCGACCTCCTGGACATCGAACTCCTCACCATCAGGCTGCGGCTCTTCGTCGCCTCGGTGGAGACCGCCAGGAAGGCCGGTATCGACTGGTGGGAGACGGACCCGGCGCTCAGCTCCCGCGCCGCCCGCGACGAGATGGAGCAGGAGAACCGGATGCTGCGGGAGCGCCTGGAGGCACTGGAGTCCGGCGAGCGGGACCGGGAGCGGGAGACCGCCGGGGAGCGCGGCAAGAGCGGGGCGGGGGCGGGAGCATGACGCACCCCACCGCCGCGTCGGACGGACGCCTCGCCGCTGTCTCGCCGCAGGAGCACCTCGCCGCTGTCTCGCCGGAGGAGGACCTCGCCAGCGCCTCGGCGGGCGAGGAGCTTGCCGGTGCCCCGGCGGGCGAGAACCGTGCCGGTGCCTCGCCCGGCGAGGACCTTGCCACGTATGTGTTCGCGGTGTGCCGCCGCCGGGTGCGGGAGGCCGTGTTCGCGGGGCTGCCGGGGCTGGCCGAGGGCGCCCCCGACCGTCCGGAACACCCCGTGCGCACCCTGCGCTTCGGTGCGCTGACCGCGGTCGTCCAGCACGTCCCGGCGGCCCGCTTCACCGAGGAGGCCTGGCAGCAGCGCCTCGCCGACATCCGGGAGCTCGAACGCTGCGCCCGGGCCCACCACGCCGTGGTCACCGCGGCCGCCGCCGGGGGCCCGGCCGCCCCGCTGGCCCTGGGCACCCTCTACCACGGCGACGACCGCGCCCGCGCGGCCCTGGAATCCGACGCCGAGCGCTTCCACACCGCGCTGGACCGCATCGACGGCCATGTGGAGTGGGGCGTGAAGGCCTACGTCGCGGCGGGGTCCTCCTCCGCCACCCCGGCGGCGGCAGGTACGCGTACGGGCGCGGGTGCCAGTCCGGGCGCGGGTGCGGGCGCGGGTGCCAGTCCGCGTACGGGTGCGGGTACGGGCGCGAGTGCCAGTGCCAGTCCGCGTACGGGTGCGGCTGCGGGTGGCGGATCCGGTGCCGGTACCGGCGGCGGCGCGGGCCGCGCCTATCTGGAGCGGAAGCGGGGAGCGCACCGCGACCGCACCCGGCGCCATGAGCGGGCGCTGCGCCTGGGTGAGGAGGTGGACGCCGAGTTGACCGGCCTGGCCAGGGCGGGCCGCCGACTGCGGGCGCACAGCCAGGAGTTCACCGGCCGGGAGCTGCTTCAGGTCCTCAACGCCACGTATCTGGTCGCCGCGGAACGGGAGGCCGAACTGCGCGCCCGGGTCGAGTCCCTGCGCCAGAAGACCGGGGCGCGGATCGAGGTCTCCGGGCCCTGGGTGCCGTACTCCTTCGCCGGGGAGGTGTGACCGGAGGTGCACGGACGCGAACCCGTCCCCTGGGAGACACCGGAACCCCTGTCCGGCCCGCTCGGCGTGCCCCTGGTGGACCTGCTCGACCGGGTCCTCGCCACCGGGGTCGTGGTCAGCGGCGACCTGGTGATCGCCATCGCCGATGTGCCGCTGGTACGGCTCTCGCTGCACGCGCTGCTGTCCTCGGTCAGCGAGCGGGTGCCGGCGCCGTGGGCGGACGGGGGCCCGCTGTGAGCGAGCGCAGACTGGACGTCGACCGGGAGCAGATGGGCCGCGACCTGGTCTCCCTGGTGCTGACCGTCGTCGAACTGCTGCGGCAGCTGATGGAGCGGCAGGCGCTGCGCCGGGTCGAGCAGGGCGACCTCAGCGAGGACCAGGTGGAGCAGATCGGGGAGACCCTCATGCACCTCGACGAGCGGATGACCGAACTCTGCGAACAGCACGGCCTCCGGCTGGAGGACCTCAACCTGGACCTCGGCCCGCTGGGCTCCCTGCTCCCGCGCGACTGAGCTCCGGGCAGGGCAGGGGCCCCGCCCCACCGGCCGCCGTCACTCCTCCTCTTCCTCTTCTTCCTCCTCCTCCCCTTCCGCATCCTCGTCCTCGCCGCCGTCCTCTTCTTCCTCCTCCTCTTCGCCCTCGTAGTCCTCTTCGTCCTCGTCCTCGTCTGCTTCCTCGCCGTCCTGATCCTCTTCGTCCTCCTCGTCGTCCTTCAGGCCTTCCTCGTGGCTGCGGACGACCTCGCCTTCGCGGATCTCGCCCCGCCATCCTTCGAGGTCCTCGTCGTCGGTGAAGGTGACGTAGCGCTGGAAGTGCTTGAGGTCCAGGCGGAGGCGGCGGCCCTGGGCCCGCCAGATGTTGCCGGTCTTCTCGAAGAAGCCCGCGGGGGTGTACTCGACCACGGCGACGATGCGGGTGAGATTGGGTCCCAGCTCGTGGAAGCTGAGGGCTCCGCGGGTCGTGCCCTTGGCGCCTTCCGAGGTCCAGACGATGCGGTCGTCGGGGATCTGCTCCTGCACGGTCGCCTTCCAACTCCGGTTGGAGAAGGCGACCTTGAGTTTCCAGTCGCTCTCGATCTCGTCCGACTTCGTGACGCTGGTGACACCCTTGGTGAAGTCGCTGAACTCCTCGAACTCGGTCCAGCGGTCGTACACCGTACGCAGGGGCATGCCGATGTCGATGTGCTCGATGATGTTCGTGACCTTGACGGTGCCCGCTTTTCCGCCGCCGCCCCCGAAGGCGCTCTTGACGGAGTCCACGGCCTTGTCCTTCAGCTCGCCGCCCTTTTCGCTGGCGAAGGCCTTCAGCGGGTTCTCCCCGCCCATCACGCGCTTTCCGGCGTTGAGGAGGGTGCTTCCGCCCTCGGAGGAGCCGCCGACGCCCTCCGCCAGGTCACTGATCTTGCTGCCGACGGAATCCACCAGCTTCTGGCCGCGCGCCTGCGCGTAGGAGGTGAGCTGCTCCTTGAGCTGGTCGAGGCCCGAGGACTTCTCCGGTGCCGCGGCTTCCTTCTTGTCGGTCATGGCGGTCACCGCCTCCGGGTGCTGGTGCTCTTCTTCGCAGCGGATTTCTTCGCGGCGGACTTCTTGGCAGGCGCCTTCTTCGCGGCGGACTTCTTGGCCGCGGTCTTCTTCGCGGGCGCCTTCTTGGCGGCGGATTTCTTCGCCGGAGCCTTCTTCGCCGGGGCCTTCTTGGCGGCGGCCTTCTTGGGCGGGGCCTTCTTCGGCGGGGCCTTCTTCGCCCTGGGCCGAGGAGCGGGTTCTTCTTCCTCTGCCTCTTCTTCTTCGTCTTCTTCCTCGTCCTCTTCCTCGGGCTCTTCCTCCGCCTCCTCCTCGTCCTCGCCCTCTTCTTCGCCTTCCTCGTCTTCTTCGTCTTCCTCGGGTTCCTCGGCTTCTTCGTCCTCGTACTCGTCCTCCGCTTCCTCGTCCGCCTCCTCGTCCTCGGGCTCCTCGGGCTCCTCGTCCTCGGAGCCTTCGAGGGGCTCCTGCAGGGCGGCCGTGCGGTCCTTGAGGGCGTCGGCGAGGGAGAGGAGGCGGCGGTCGGCGGTGGAGGAGAGCGCGGCGCGCCCCGAGGTCAGCAGTTCGCCTCTGACCTGCTCGATCAACGGCGCGAACTGGGGGTTCTTGGCGAGCTCGCGCAGCGCGAGGCTCAGCAGCTCCCGGGGGTTCGAGGGCACCGCGGCGCCCCCCACCAGGGAAGCGACGGCGAGGGCGAACTTGGCCTTGCGGGTACGACCGAGGAGGTAGCCCGCGGCCAGAGCGCTGACCAGAGAGATTTTCGCCTTGTCATCCATGAGCGGGTCCTCACGGCGGTCGACGTGGCAGCCGGCCCGGCGGATCCGGGCGGCCCTGGGCTGCCGCGCCGAAGACTCGGTCGGCAGCGCCCCCCCACCACTACCCACCCTCCTCCCCGTACCGCCGTCGCGCATCTCCCGGCGGTACGGGACCTGCCCCGGCCTACTCGGGCTGCCGGTCCGCCCCGCTGAAGTCCGGGCTGCTGTAGTCGGGGCTGGAGTAGCTCGGCCCCGTCCCGGTGCGGTGCTCGCCCTCGCCGGGGCTGGAGAACCCCGGCCGGTGGTAGCCGAGTTGGGGCATCCGGTGGCCGCTCGCCGGGTCCGGCGCCGGGGCGGGATCCGCGGCGGCGGGCCGGGCGGCGGCCTCGGCGAGGAAGGGCAGGATCCCGCGGTGGACCAGGGCGTCGAGCCAGTCCTGGCGGGCGCGTTCGACCTCCGCCAGCTTCACGCGCTCGGCCTGGGCCGCGGGCCGCCCGTCGGCGGAGTTGCGCAGCGCGGCGAAGAGCAGTCCGGCCCCGGCGACCAGGATGGCCAGGGCGGTGAGCCCGGCGAAGGTCCACCCGGTGGTGAGCATCGACTTCGCGAAGCCGTCCTGCGGGCTGACGGCCTTGAGGAGGTAGCCGACGAGCAGGAAGATCACCGCGGCGGCGCCCGCGAGCATCGGCGTGAGCACGGCGACCACGGCGAGCACTCCCGCGCTCGCGCTCTCCACCACCTCGGCGGCACCGGCGGCGAGACCGGTGGCCCCGCCCTCTCCCGCGGCGCCGCCCGGACCCTCCCGGGCCGCCGCGGAGCCCGCCGGGGCCTCCTCGGCCGGTGCGGGACGGCGCAGCTCCTCGCGTGCCTGAACGTATCTTCGGTACTCGTCGGAGGCGGCGGCGGTGATCAGGGCGGTGGCGCTCAGCGCCATGGTGCGCAGTTGTTCCGGGTTGAGCCCGCGGGCGGCGGCCGGTCCGGAGTCGTACGAAGCGGAGTGCAGCGCCTCGTCGAGGGCCCGCTCGTAGGCGAGCCGGTCCTCGTTCATCAGGTGCTGCGGAACGCTGTTCATGTGCATCCCCCGATGCTCCGTAGGGCATGTGGCCCGCACGGATTGCGGGCCGTAGGGCAGGAAACGGAGGGGAGCCTGCTACGGATAGGGCGATGGTAGAGGGGTCACCGCGCAAGGTGACAGGGGATGAGCGGAATTCGGTGCGTCGGGATCCCGGTGTGATAGGGGCCCGGGCGCTGCCGCCAGGGGTGGTGGGTGGCGCCGCGGGGCGTGTCCGGACCCGCGGCAAAAGGCTGTTCAGCCCCCCAGCGGAAGCCTGCGGACCAGGAGTTTTCCGGCCATGGTGACGCCGCCGTCCATGGCGATGGCCAGGCCCTCCGCGTAGACGTGCGGCCCTTCGACGGTGGGGCCCGCGCTGTCCTCGCCGTCCTCCGAGCCGACCTCGCCGAGCAGGTACGGGATGGGGCTGTGGCCGTGCACGACCCGCGCGCCGCCGTAGGTGCCGAGGAGTTCGCGTACCGCGCCGGCGCCGGAGTCGTCGCGGAAGGCGAAGCGCTTGGTGAACTTGCGGAATAGGTCCCAGCACTCGTCGGCGTCGTTGCGGGTCAGCGCCTCGCGGACGGTGTCGTTGACCTCCTCGATCGAGCTGCCGAAGTCGAGGTAGGCGGTGGTGTCGGAGTGCAGCAGCAGATGACCGTCCTCCTCCTCCATCGCGTCGAGGCGGGACATCCACTGCAGATGGTGGTCCTGGAGGCGGTCCATGTCGGTCTTCTGGCCGCCGTTGAGCAGCCAGGCCGCCTGGAAAGTGGCCGTGCCCGCCCCGGAGTTGACGGGGGTGTCGCCGAAGCGCTTGGCGCCGATGAGCAGCAGTTCGTGGTTGCCCATCAGGGCCTTGCAGTAGCCGCCCGCGGCGGCGGCCTGCGCGGACAGGCGCATCACCAGGTCGATGACGCCGATGCCGTCCGGGCCGCGGTCGGTGAAGTCGCCGAGGAACCACAGCCGGGTGTTGCCCGCGGCCCAGTCGCCCTCGGTGTCGATCAGGCCCTGTTCGCCGAGCGCGGCGAGGAGTTCGTCGAGGTAGCCGTGGACGTCGCCGACCACGTACAGCGGGCCGAGCCCCTCGGGGTCGTCCGCCGCGGGCGCGGGCTCGGGTTCGGCGGCCACCGGGACCTGGAGCGTGTCACCGCGGTTGATGACCGGCAGGTCGCGCTGGGTCGGGGTGTACCCCTCGGGTTCCTCCTCGTCCGCGAAGGCGGCCGCGAAGGCGCCGCTCCGCGAAGGCGCGGGGATCCGGCCGCCGTCGGCGGGCGCCCCGTCCGGATCGGGCACGCCCCTCGGCGGCAGGGGCACGGCCGGTGGTGCCACCGGCGGTACGGGCGGGGCGGCGGGCGCGGGCTGCTGCGGCTCCCGCCGTCCCTGGACGGGTACTTGGGGCGGACCGGGATACGGCGCGGCGGGACCCTGGGCGTACGGCTCCCGCGCCGGGACGGCGGCCGGGGGCGTGCGCGGTGGTACAGCGGGCCTCCCCGGTTCCGGTACGGGCGGCGGGCCCCCCGGCTGCCGCGCGGGCGGCGGCTGCTGCGGCTGGAGCCCGGCCTGTTCCTGCTCCTGGCGGACATCGCCCGGCGGGCGGACCGGCTCCGGCGGGGGCACCTGCCCGGGGGTGGTGCCGGGCGGCTGCGGGGCGCCCTCGCGGACGTAGGCAGGCACCCGGAAGTCGCGCAGCGTCGCTGTCCGGACCACGGGTCCCTGACCGGCCCCCTGAGTCATCGACCCCTCCACCATTGCGCCGCAACTGCACCGGAGGGGACTGCCTGGTCGCAGCTTGCCCGCGGTGTCGTGGGCCCATCATAGGAATGCGGCTCGCGCTGTGTGATGACCCAGGGGTGCTGAATCCTGGCTCGTCCCTGGTTCCTTGTGCTTTTCGCCCGAATTGGGACCCCAGTTTTTTCCGGGCCCCGCCGCGCGAGCCCCTTTGACGGCGGGCCCGGCCCGCTCCGCACGGACGGACCGCCGTGCGGACGGGGTCTCAGTCCGGTGCCGGGGCGCGCGGCGGGCTCACCGTGGTGCGCGGCGGCCTGCGCTGGGAGGAGGCGCGCACGATCAGCTCCGTCGGTATCACCTGCTCGACCGGCTGCTCCGATTCGACGCCCTCGATGGCGTCGATGAGCAACTGCACCACGGCGGTGCCGATCCGGCGCGGCATCAGGGAGAGCGTGGTGACCGGCGGTTCGGTGTTGGAGTACACCGCGGACTCGCTGCAGCAGACGAGCAGCAGGTCGTCGGGGACCCGCAGTCCGTAGCGGCGGGCGGCGGCGAGCAGGTCGGTGCCGTTGGGGTCGAAGAGCCCGTAGACCGCGTCCGGCCGGTCGGGGCGCGCGAGCAGCCGGTCGGCCGCCCCGGCGCCCGCGCAGGGGTCGTGCGCCGGGTAGGCCTCGTACACCGGGTCCTGGCCGACGCGTTCGCACCAGCGCAGATAGGCGGTGGTGGACAGATGGGTGTACGTGTCCGTGGTGGTGCCGGTGAGCAGGCCGATGCGGCGGGCCCCGGCGGCGGAGAGGTGGTCCAGGATCCCGGCCACCGCCGCCTCGTGGTCGTTGTCCACCCAGGCGGTGACCGGCAGCGAGCCCGCCGGGCGCCCGTCGGAGACCACCGGCAGCCCCTGCCGGACGAGTTCGCTGACCACGGGGTCCTGGTCGGAGGGGTCGATGACGACGGTGCCGTCGAGGGCGACGTTCGACCAGACGTCGTGCCGCGAGGTGGCGGGCAGGATCACCAGGGCGTAACCGCGGGCGAGCGCGGCCGAGGTGGCGGCCCGCGCCATCTCCGCGAAGTAGGCGAACTCGGTGAAGGTGAAAGGTTCATCCCCGTAGGTCGTCACCGTGAGGCCGATGAGACCCGATTTGCCGGTACGCAGGGTGCGGGCCGCCGCGGAGGGGCGGTAGCCCAGCCGGTCCGCCACCTCGCGGACGTGGCGGCGTGTGGCATCAGGGAGCCTGCCCTTGCCGTTGAGGGCGTCGGAGACCGTGGTGATGGAGACACCGGCGGCGGCGGCCACGTCTCTGATGCCCGCTCTGCCCGGCCGGTTGCCCCGGCGTGTTGTGTCCGTGCGGCCCACCTGATGCTTACCTGCTGCTGTCATGGCGAGCCGATAGTAGGGCTCTTGGGGTGGGGTGGTGCGTACGCATATTCACCCATTGACAGTCACGTTTCTGCATGGCTCTGAAGGGTCAATTGCCTTGGAATATAAGGTAGTTGACGGTACGACAGATGATTACGGTTGTGCAAAGCGCGCTGTGCCTGCCAATGCCGTGATGTTGCGAAGAGGTCTCAACTCACCTTCACGGGTGACGCGCGCCACGGCGCGAGCCACCGGCGCGCGAAAACCGGCCACGCGCCCCTTGCGGCCGGTTCCGGAAGGGCGGGCCCGGGAGCCCCGGCGGGCCCCCGTCGGCAGATGCGTTGTCCCCAGCCCATTCGCAGCGGCGCCCAATCCTCATAGGGTGAGCAGTATTGGGCTCGGCGGGTGTCGAGCGCCCGGCCGCCCGCGGAGGCGGAGGAGCCGGGAGTCGCTGATCACGAGTGGTGTGACGAGGAGGACTGCGGTGAGTGAGACGAGCCCCAGGCTGCGTGCCGAGCTGGACGGCGTCCCGGCCTACAAGCCGGGCAAGCCCGCTGCTGCCGGTGGACCCAAGGCGTACAAGCTGTCCTCCAACGAGAACCCCTACCCGCCGCTGCCCGGGGTCCTGGAGACCGTGCTCGCGGCGGCCGGTTCCTTCAACCGCTACCCGGACCTGGCCTGCACCGCGCTGGTGGCCGAGATCGCCTCCCGCTTCGGGGTGCCCGCGAGCCATGTGGCCACCGGCACCGGCTCGGTCGGCGTCGCCCAGCAGCTGCTCCAGGCCACCGCGGGCCCCGGCGACGAGGTGATCTACGCCTGGCGGTCCTTCGAGGCGTACCCGATCATCACGCGGATCAGCGGCGCCCGGCCGGTCGAGGTCCCGCTGACCGGGGACGAGGGCCACGACCTGGACGCGATGGCCGAGGCGATCACCGAGCGCACCCGGCTGATCTTCGTCTGCAACCCCAACAACCCCACCGGCACCGTGATCCGCCGCGCCGAGCTGGAGCGCTTCCTCGACCGGGTGCCGCGCGAGGTCCTGGTGGTGCTCGACGAGGCCTACCGCGAGTTCATCCGGGACACCGAGGTGCCCGACGGCGTGGAGCTCTACCGCGAGCGCCCCAACGTCTGCGTGCTGCGCACCTTCTCCAAGGCCTACGGACTCGCGGGCCTCAGGGTCGGCTTCGCGATCGCGCACGAGCCGGTCGCCGCGGCGCTGCGCAAGACCGCCGTGCCCTTCGGGGTGAGCCAGCTCGCCCAGGACGCCGCGGTGGCCTCGCTGCGCGCCGAGGACGAACTGCTCGGCCGGGTCGGCTCGCTGGTCGCCGAGCGCGAGCGCGTCGTCGCGACCCTGACCGGGCAGGGCTGGACGGTGGCCGAGACGCACGCCAACTTCGTCTGGCTGCGGCTCGGCGAGCGCACCCTCGACTTCGCCGCGGCCTGCGAGGCGGCGGGCGTGGTGGTCCGGCCCTTCGCGGGCGAGGGCGTGCGCGTCACCATCGGCGAGAGCGAGGGCAACGACCTCTTCCTCCAGACCGCGGCCGCCTTCCGCAAGGAGCTGTAGAGCCCCGGACCGGGCCGGGCGCGCCCGGCCGGGCCGCCGCCCGTCCTGGTGCGCCCGCCCGCCGGGGCGGGCCGCCGCCCGTCCCGGTGCCCTCGCCCGCCGGGCGGCGGCACCGGTCCCCGCGGCTGCCTCAGAAGGCCTCGTCCGGCATGTCGAGCGCGGTCCGGTCCAGGCTCTCCAGGAGGGCGAACTGCGCGTCGGTGCGGGGGAGTTCGTGCCGGTAGAAGAAGCGGCAGGCGGCCCGCTTGCCCTCGTAGAAGGCGCCCTCCCGCTCGCCGGTCGCGAGCAGCTGCTCCAGCCAGATCCAGGCGAGCACCACATGGCCGACCGCCTCCAGATAGGCGGTGGCGTTGGCCAGCGCGGTCGCCGGGTCGCCGGTGCCCCACAGGCGCGCGGTCACCTCGCCGATCCGCGCCAGCCGCCCGCCCAGCGCCTCCGCGTACCCGGCGGCCTCCCCGCCCGCCTTCGCGGCCCGCGCCACGCTCGCGCCGATCTGCTCGCCGAGCAGGGCGAGCCCGGCGCCGCCCTCCTGCACCGCCTTGCGGCCGAGCAGGTCGAGACCGTGGATGCCGTGGGTGCCCTCGTGGATGGGGTTGAGCCGGTTGTCCCGGTAGAACTGCTCGACGTTGTACTCCCGGGTGTAGCCGTAGCCGCCGTGCACCTGGATCGCCAGGTTGTTGGCCTCCAGGCACCACTGCGAGGGCCAGCTCTTGGCGATCGGGGTGAGCACGTCGAGCAGCAGCCGCGCCCGGTCCCGGGCCTCCTCGGTGGCGGCCGTGCGCTGCTCGTCGACCAGCCGCCCGCAGTACAGGTTGAGCGCCAACGCCCCTTCCACGTACGACTTCTGGGCGAGCAGCATCCGGCGTACGTCCGCGTGCGCGAGGATCGGGACCTGCGGTGAGGCGGGGTCCTTGGCGCCGAGCGGGCGGCCCTGGGGGCGGTTGCGGGCGTAGTCCAGGGCGTGCAGATAGCCGGTGTAGCCGAGCGCGGTGGCGCCGAGGCCGACCCCGATCCGCGCCTCGTTCATCATGTGGAACATGTAGGCGAGGCCGCGGTGCTCCTCGCCGACGAGATGGCCGATCGCGCCCGGTTCGCCCTCCGGCCGGTGCGCGCCCTCGCCGAAGTTGAGCAGGGTGTTGGTGGTGCCGCGGTAGCCCATCTTGTGGTTGAGCCCGGCGAGGACCACGTCGTTGCGGGCGCCGAGCGAACCGTCCGCCGCCACCAGGTACTTGGGCACCACGAAGAGCGAGAGGCCCTTGACCCCGGGCGGGCCGCCGGGGATCCGGGCGAGCACCAGGTGGACGATGTTCTCGGAGAGCTCGTGCTCGCCGCCGGAGATCCACATCTTGCTGCCGAACAGCCGGTGGCCGCCGCCCGGCCGCGGCTCGGCCCGGGTGCGCACATCGGCGAGCGAGGAGCCGGCCCCGGGCTCGGACAGGCACATGGTGCCGAAGAAGCGCCCCTCGACCATCGGCCGCACATAGGTGTCGATCTGCTCCCGGCTGCCGTGCGCGAGCAGCAGATTGGCGTTGCCGGTGGTGAGGAAGGGGTAGGCGCTGGTGCCGACATTGGCCGCCTGGAACCAGGCGAAGCAGGCGTTCGCGACCACGGCCGGGAGCTGGCTGCCGCCGATCTCGTAGTCCATGGTGGCGCCGGTCAGACCGGACTCGGCGAAGACGGCCAGCGCCTCCTTCACCTCGGGGATGAGGTGGACCCGCTCGCCGTCGAAGCGGGGCTCCTCGGCGTCCGCCTTCTTGTTGTGCGGGGCGAAGTGCCGGGTGGCGATCTGCTCGCTGAGGTCGAGCGCGGCGTCGAAGGTCTCCCGGGAGTGGTCGGCGAACCGGGGCCGCTCGGTGAGCGCGGACACCTCCAGCCACTCGTGCAGCAGGAAGTCGAGGTCGCGGCGGGACAGGAGCAGGGACATACGGGTTCTCCCCGGGGGCTCGGTTGCCCGGGCAGCGGCTGCCCGGCTCCGCCGTCGGCGGAGGCGTTCCGTACCCAGACTAAGCGGTTGCTTACGTTTTCCGCGAGGGGTCCCCGGGCCCGGATTCCGGGGGAAGCGGGCCCTCGGTGCGCCGAGGGGGACCCCCCTTCGGAGATCGACATTCCGGTAGGACATAATGCTTGTGAATGTGAACGCGTTCACAAGCGCGTCCCGTTACTCCCGATATCTGGGTGAGCAAAGCGGCAAATCGCCGTGGCGGCCCCCGCGCAAAGGAGATGACGACGTGGACCTGGCACTGGCACCGGAGACCCTGTCGCGCTGGCAGTTCGGCATCACCACCGTCTACCACTTCCTGTTCGTCCCGCTGACCATCTCGCTGGCCTCGCTCACCGCGGGCCTGGAGACGGCCTGGGTGCGCACCGGCAAGGAGAAGTACCTCAGGGCGACCAAGTTCTGGGGCAAGCTCTTCCTGATCAACATCGCGATGGGCGTGGTCACCGGCATCGTGCAGGAGTTCCAGTTCGGCATGAACTGGTCGGACTACTCCCGCTTCGTCGGCGACGTCTTCGGCGCCCCGCTCGCCTTCGAGGCGCTGATCGCCTTCTTCTTCGAGTCCACCTTCATCGGCCTGTGGATCTTCGGCTGGGACAAGCTGCCCAAGCGGCTCCACGTGGCCTGCATGTGGATGGTCGCGCTCGGCACCATCCTCTCCGCGTACTTCATCCTGGCCGCCAACTCCTGGATGCAGCACCCGGTCGGCTACCGGCTCGACAAGGGCTCAGGCCGCGCCGAGCTGACCGACTTCTGGCTGGTGCTCACCCAGAACACCGCCCTCACCCAGGCCTTCCACACCCTCGCGGCCGCCTTCCTCACCGGCGGCGCCTTCATGGTCGGCATCGCCGCCTTCCATCTGCGGCGCGGCAAGCACATACCCGTGATGCGGACCTCGCTGCGCCTCGGCCTGATCACCGTGGTCATCGCCGGACTGCTCACCGCGGTCAGCGGGGACCTGCTCGGCAAGGTCATGTTCAAGCAGCAGCCGATGAAGATGGCCGCCGCCGAGGCGCTCTGGGACGGCGAGAAGCCCGCGCCCTTCTCCGTCTTCGCCTACGGGGACGTCGACAAGGGCCACAACTCGGTCGCCGTGCAGATCCCCGGCGTGCTCTCCTTCCTCGCCAACGACGACTTCAGCTCGTACGTCCCCGGCATCAACGACGTCAACAGGGCCGAGCAGGAACGGTTCGGCCCCGGCGACTACCGGCCCACCATCCCGGTCGCCTACTGGGGCTTCCGCTGGATGATCGGCTTCGGGATGGCCTCCTTCGCCCTGGGCGCCCTCGGCCTCTGGCTCACCCGCAAGAAGTTCCTGCTGCCCCGGCGGCTGCGCACCGGCGAGGAGGAGGTGCCGCGGCTGGTCCTGCTGCGCGCGCCCCTCGGCGCCCGGCTCGGCCGCTGGTACTGGCGGCTCGCGGTGTGGACCCTCGCCTTCCCGCTGATCGCCGGCTCCTGGGGCTGGATCTTCACCGAGATGGGCCGCCAGCCCTGGGTGGTCTACGGACTCTTCCAGACCCGCGACGCCGTCTCCCCCGGCGTCTCCCAGGGCGAGGTGATCCTCTCCATGACCGTCTTCACCCTGCTCTACGCGGTACTCGCCGTCATCGAGGTCCGCCTCCTCATGAAGTACGTCAAGGCCGGACCGCCCGAACTGAGCGAGGACGACCTCAACCCGCCCACCCGGATCGGCGGCGGCCGCGACGGCGACGGGGACGCGCAGCAGGACCGGCCCATGGCCTTCTCGTACTGACCGCCCGCCCCCACGGCCTGACCCACCCCGCGAAAGGACCGGAACCGCGATGGAACTCCACGACCTCTGGTTCGTCGTCATCGCCGTCCTGTGGACCGGCTACTTCTTCCTGGAGGGCTTCGACTTCGGGATCGGCGTCCTGACCAAGCTCCTCGCCCGCGACCGCCCGGAGCGCCGGGTGCTGATCAACACCATCGGCCCGGTCTGGGACGGCAACGAGGTCTGGCTGCTCTCCGCGGCCGGCGCGACCTTCGCCGCCTTCCCCGAGTGGTACGCCACCCTCTTCTCCGGCTTCTATCTGCCGCTGCTCGCGATCCTGATCTGCCTGATCGTGCGCGGCGTCGCCTTCGAGTACCGGGTCAAGCGCTCCGGGGAGCGCTGGCAGCGCAACTGGGAGCACGCCCTGTTCTGGTGCTCGCTGCTGCCCGCGATCCTGTGGGGCGTGGCCTTCGGCAACATCGTCCGCGGGGTCGAGATCGACGCCGACAAGGAGTACGTGGGCGGCCTCCTCGACCTGCTGAACCCGTACGCCCTGCTCGGCGGGGCGGTGACGCTGAGCCTCTTCACCTTCCACGGGGCGGTCTTCGCCGCGCTCAAGACGACGGGGGAGATCCGCTACCGGGCCCGCTCCTGGGCGACCTGGCTCGGGCTGCTCGCCACCGGGCTCGCCGCGGTCTTCCTGCTCTGGACCCAGGCGGACCAGGGCAAGGGGTCGAGCCTGGCGGTGCTGATCGTCGCCCTCCTCGCGCTGGCGGTGGCGGTCGGGGCGATCAGGGCGGGCCGCGAGGGCTGGTCCTTCGCCTTCTCGGGGCTCGCCATCGTGGCCACCGTCGCGGTCTTCTTCCTGGTCCTCTTCCCCGAGGTGATGCCCTCCTCGCTGGACGAGAAGTGGAGCCTGACGGTGAGCAACGCCTCCTCCAGCCCGTACACGCTGCGGCTGATGAGCTGGTGCGCGCTGATCGCCACCCCGCTCGTCCTGCTCTACCAGTCCTGGACGTACTGGGTCTTCCGCAAGCGGATCGGCACCCAGCACCTCGCCGACAGCGCGCACTGACGGTCCCCGGCCCCGCTGCCCCCAGGTGGTGTTTCACGTGAAACCAATCGACCCCCGACTCCTGCGCTACGCCCGTGCCACCCGGCTCTTCCTGATCCTGCTCGTCCTGCTCGGAGCGGCCGGGGCCGGACTGCTCATCGCCCAGGCCACGCTGCTCGCCGAGATCGTGGTCGGCGCCTTCCAGGACGGGCTGTCGGCGGCGGCGCTGCGCACCCCGCTGCTCCTGCTGCTCGCGGTCGCGCTCGGCCGGGGCGCGGTCGGCTGGCTGACCGAACTGGCCGCGCACCGGGCGAGCGCCGCCGCCAAGTCCGAACTGCGCGGGCGCCTCCTCGGCCACGCCGGGCAACTCGGCCCGGACCGCATCCCTGGCCAGGACACCGGCTCCCTGGTGGTCCTCGCCACACGCGGAGTGGACGCCCTGGACGACTACTTCGCCCGCTACCTGCCCCAACTCGCCCTGGCCGTGGTGGTACCGGTGGCCGTCCTCGCCCGGATCGTCACCGAGGACTGGATCTCGGCGGCGGTCATCGCGGGCACCCTGCCGCTGATCCCCTTGTTCATGGTGCTGATCGGCTGGGCCACCCAGTCCCGGACGGACCGGCAGTGGCAGTTGCTCTCGCGGCTCTCCGGCCACTTCCTCGACGTGGTGGCCGGGCTGCCGACGCTCAAGGTCTTCGGCCGGGCCAAGGCCCAGGCCGAGTCGATCCGCCGGATCACCGGCGACTACCGCCGCGCGACGATGCGTACCCTGCGCATCGCCTTCCTCTCCTCCTTCGCCCTCGAACTCCTCGCCACCCTCTCCGTCGCCCTGGTCGCGGTGGGCATCGGCATGCGCCTGGTCCACGGCGAACTCGGCCTCTTCGCGGGCCTGGTGATCCTCATCCTCGCCCCGGAGGCCTATCTCCCCCTGCGCCAGGTCGGCGCCCAGTTCCACGCCGCCGCCGAGGGCCTGTCCGCCGCCGCGAACCTCTTCGCCGTACTGGAGACACCGCTTCCGGCGGCGGGGGCGGGGGCGCTCCCGGTGACGGGTACGGTGCCGCCTTCCGCGGGTTCGGCTTCCCTTTCGGCGCCGGGTGCGGCTCCGCTTCCCGCGCCGGGTTCGGCTTCCCATTCGGCGCCGGGTTCGGCTTCCCATTCGGCGCCGGGTTCGGCTTCGCTTCCCGCGGCGGGTTCGGCTTCGCCTTCCGCGCCGGATGCGGCTCCGCTTCCCGCGGCGGGTTCGGCTTCGCTTTCGGGAGTCGGCACGAAGTCGCTGCCCTCCTCCGCCCGTACGGTCGCCTTCCCGCCCGGCGAGCTGCGGTTCGAGCGGGTGACGGTGCGCTATCCGGGCCGCTCCGCCCCAGCCGTCGAGGACGTCTCGCTCACCATGCGGCCCGGCGAGGTCGTGGCGCTGACCGGCCCGAGCGGCTGCGGAAAGTCCACGCTGCTGCGCGTGCTGCTCGGACTCGTACGCCCGACGCGGGGCCGGGTGAGCCTCGCCGGGACGGACCTGGCCGGGATCGCCCCCGCCCGCTGGCACGAGCAGATCGCCTGGGTGCCGCAGCACCCGCAGCTCTACGCGGGCACCCTCGCCGAGAACATCCGCCTGGCCCGCCCCGAAGCCACCGAGGCGGAGGTCCGCCGCGCGCTCGCCGACGCGGGCGCCCTCGACTTCACCGAGGCGCTCCCCGAGGGCCTCGGCACCCGCCTCGGCGAGGACGGCGCCGGACTCTCCGCGGGCCAGCGCCAGCGCCTCGCCCTGGCCCGCGCCTTCCTCGCCGACCGCCCGATCCTGCTGCTCGACGAGCCCACCGCCGCCCTCGACGGCGCCACCGAGGAGGAGATCGTCGCCTCGATCCGCCGCCTCGCGACCGGCCGCACGGTCCTGCTCGTCGTCCACCGGCCCGCCCTCCTCGCCCTCGCGGACCGGGTGGTGCGCCTCGACGGGGCGGGGGAGACGGGCGGGGCCCGCGAGGCGGACGGTACGGGCGGGGTGGGCCAGGACATCGGGACCGGCCAGGCCACCGCGATCGGCCGGATCGGCGAGGCCGCTCACTCGGCCCGGGTCGCCGAAGTCGGCGAGATCAGCGAAGCCGCCCACCCGGGCCAGGCCGCCGAAGCCGGCGAGATCAGCGAGGCAGCTCACCCGGGCCAGGTCACCGAAGTCGGCGAGATCAGCGAGGCAGCTCACAGGAGTCAGGCCACCGAAGTCGGCCGGGTCACCTGGGCCGCTCACACGGGCCAGCTCACCGAAGTCGGCCGGATCACCCGGGCCGCTCACACCGGCCGGGGCGCCGAGACCTCGCACCCCACGCCGCCGCACCCCACCCCACCCCCACCCCCTCCGCACCGGCCCGCACCCACCCTCATCCGGCTCCCGCCTCGCCCCCGCCCTCCCCCGCTTCCCCTTCCCGCCCCCGCCCCCTCGCCCGCCTGCGTGCCCTGGCCCGGGTGCGTCGGGCGCGGCTCGGGCTGGCGCTGCTGCTCGGCGCGCTGGCGCTCGGCAGTGCGGTCGGGCTGATGGCCACCTCCGGCTGGCTGATCTCCCGGGCCTCGGAGCAGCCGCCGGTGCTGTACCTGATGGTCGCCGTGACGGCCACCCGTGCCTTCGGGATCGGCCGGGCGGTCTTCCGGTACGCGGAGCGCCTGGTCGCGCACGAGGCCGTACTGCGGATGCTGGCCGACACCCGGGTCGCCGTCTTCCGGCGCCTGGAGGCGCTGGCCCCCGCCGGACTGCGCCGCACCCGGCGCGGCGACCTGCTCTCCCGGCTGGTCGCCGATGTCGACGCGCTCCAGGACTACTGGCTGCGCTGGCTGCTCCCGGCCGGTGCCGCCGTACTCGTCGGGGGCCTCTCGGCGGGGTTCTCGGCCTGGCTGCTGCCCGAGGCCGGTGCGGTGCTCGCCGCCGGGCTGCTGCTCGCCGGGGCCGGGGTCCCGCTGCTCGCCGCGGCCCTGGCCCGCCGTACCGAACGCCGACTGGCCCCGGCGCGCGGGGCGCTGGCCACCCGGGTCACCGACCTGCTCACCGGCACCGCGGAGCTGACGGTCGCGGGCGCCCTCGGCTCCCGTACCGCCGCCGCGCGGGGGGCCGACGCGGAGCTGACCCGGATCGCCTCCCGGGCGGCGGCGGTCACCGCCCTCGGCAACGGCCTCACCGCGCTGCTCTGCGGGCTGACCCTCGCGGCGACGGCGCCGCTCGGCGTGGCCGCGGTGGGCGCGGGGCGCCTCGACGGGGTGCAGCTCGCCGTGGTCCTCCTGCTGCCGCTCGCCGCCTTCGAGTGCGTCCTCGGGATGCCGGTGGCGGTGCAGTACCGGCAGCGGGTGCGGGCGAGCGCGCGGCGCGTGTACGAGGTCCTGGACGCGCCGGAGCCGGTGCCCGATCCCGTACCGGAGGCGCCCGCGCCCGCCTCGCCCTTCCCGCTGCGGCTCCGCGGCCTCGCCGCCCGCCACGAGGGCGCCGACCGGGACGCGCTCGGCGGCCTGGACCTCACCCTTCACGAGGGCAGGCGGATCGCCGTGGTGGGCTCCTCCGGCTCCGGCAAGACCACCCTCGCCCAGGTGCTGCTGCGCTTCGTGGACGTACGGGACGGGAGCTACACCCTCGGCGGGACGGACGTACGGGAACTGTCCGGGGACACCGTGCGCGAGACCGTGGGCCTGTGCGCCCAGGACGCGCATCTCTTCGACTCCTCGCTGCGCGAGAACCTGCTGCTCGCCCGGAAGGGCGCCACCGAGGAGGAGGTGCGCGGGGCGCTCGCCGCGGCCCGGCTGCTCGACTGGGTGGACTCGCTGCCGCAGGGGATCGACACCCTGGTCGGCGAGCACGGCCGGGAGCTCTCGGGCGGTCAGCGCCAGCGCCTCGCCCTGGCGCGGGCGCTGCTCGCCGCCTTCCCCGTCCTCGTCCTCGACGAACCGGCCGAGCACCTGGACCTGGAGACGGCGGACGCCCTCACCCGCGACCTGCTCACGGCGACCGAGGGCCGCACCACGGTGCTGATCACCCACCGGCTCGCCGGGCTCGAAGCGGTCGACGAGGTCCTGGTCCTCGACGAGGGCCGCGTGGTGCAGCGCGGCCCCTACGCGGACCTGGCCGCCCGGCCGGGCCCGCTGCGCCGCATGCGCGAGCGCGAGAGCGCCGCGGACCTGCTGACCTCGCGTCCCCAGCCCCGGCCCCGGCCGTCGAGGACGACCGCGGCCCCCCTGGTCACCACCTGAACCGAGGCGCCCCGACCGGAACCGAGTCACCTCCGACCGACTTTCCTCAGTAAACCGGACTAATTACCCTCGGAGGCATGCCGGAACCAGTGGGTACCGCGGCCGCACCGGGCGGAGCCGCGCCCCGGCCCGCGGGCGAGGACCGTACCGCGCGCGGGCCCGGCGGACTGCCGCCCGAGCTGGCGGACGGGATGCCCCGCCTCCTGGAGGCGATGCGCTTCGTCGGGGCCGGGCTCGGCCTGCACACCACGCTGGACCGGATCGCGGCCATCGCCGCCGGGCTCGCGGACGCGCACTGCGCGGTCGTCGCGGTGCTGCCCGAGGACGGCGAGGGCAAGGTCGAGTACGTCTTCCACGGCGTCGAGGAGGAGACCCGGGACCGGATCCGCGCGCTCCCGGCGGGCCACCGGCGGATGCGGCAGGTGCTCGCCCGCAGCCACCCCGCGGCCGGGGCGGACCGGCACTGCATGGACGTGGCCATTCGGGTGCACGGCGCCCTCTTCGGCATGCTCTGCCTGGCCAAGAAGGAGGGCGGCGGGGAGTTCACCGCCAAGGACGTCACGCTGGTCCGCGCGATCGCCACCGAGGCGGGCATCGCCATCGGCAACTCCCGGCTGTACGAGGAGGCCAGCCAGCGGGAGCGCTGGATCGACGGGTCGGTCGCGGTGACCACCGCCCTGCTCACCGCGAGCGACGCCGACGAGGCGCTCGAGGTCGTCGCCCAGCAGGCCCGCAGGCTCTCCGACTCGGCGGCCAGCGCCGTGCTGCTGCCCGCCGAGGAGGGCGGCCTGGAGGTGGTCGCCGTCGCCTCGGACCGCGCCCGGGAGGTCCTCGGCCGGATCGTCCCGCCCAGCAGCCGGGTGGTACGGGAGGTGCTCGCCGGGCGGTCCGTGTTCATCGAGGACGCGGCCTCCCACGCCTGGATGACGGACTCCGTCGCCCGCAGCTACGGCCCCACCATGG
This sequence comes from Streptomyces sp. SCSIO ZS0520, assembly GCF_025643355.1. Lineage (NCBI taxonomy): Bacteria > Bacillati > Actinomycetota > Actinomycetes > Kitasatosporales > Streptomycetaceae > Streptomyces > Streptomyces sp. SCSIO ZS0520. Next base: position 4,163,577 of record NZ_CP092644.1, read on the forward strand.
TGCTGCCGCTGCAGAGCGACGGCCGGGTGCTCGGCGCCCTGATCACCCAGCGCCTGCGCGGCCGGAAGCCGTTCACCCGCGCCGACCGCACGCTGGCCACCCGCTTCGCCTCGCAGGCGGCGCTGGCGCTGATGCTCGCCGACGCCCAGCGCGACCGGGAGCGCCTCGCGGTCTACGAGGACCGCGACCGTATCGCCCGCGACCTGCACGATCTGGTGATCCAGCGGCTGTTCGCGACCGGCATGATGCTGGAGAGCGCGCACCGCTCCTCGGCACAGCCCGAGGTGCGCACCGGCGTCGAGAAGGCCGTGGACGAACTCGACGTCACCATCCAGGAGATCCGCGGCGCCATCTTCGCCCTCCAGCAGGGCCCCACCGAACGCCAGCCCGGGCTGCGGGCCCGGGTCCTGCGCGAGATCAGCATGGCCGCGGTGCCGCTGGGCTTCCGGCCCTCGTACCGCTTCCTCGGCCCGGTGGACACGGTGGGGCCCGACGCCGGGAAGAACCTGATCGCGGCGCTGCGCGAAATGCTCTCCAACGCCTACCGGCACGCGGAGGCCACCCGGATCGACGTCCGGGTGGACGCCACGGTCACCCTGGAGGACGGGCGGCGGGGCGTACGGCTGAGCGTCGCGGACGACGGCGTCGGCATCCCCCTTGAGGGCCGCCGCAGCGGCCTGGCCAACCTCGAACGGCGGGCCGAGTCCCTCGGCGGCACCAGCTGGCGGACCAGCGGCACCGGCCCCGGCGGGCGCGGCACCACGGTGCTGTGGCAGGTTCCCGTCGAGGTGGAGTGAGGTCGGGGTTCGGTGCGGTGGCGGGCCTCCGCTGGCCGAGGTCGCGTGAGGTCCGCGTTCGGTTCGCAGGCAGTTCGCGTTGAGGCGGGGCGGGTCCCGCGTCCGGTGCTGAGGCAGGCCTCCGCCGGGGCGGGGTGAGCCCCGCGCCCGCGGCCGCCTGCCGACCCCCGCGCCCGTAGCCGCCCGCCGCGTCCCCTCCGCCGAATCCCGCCCGCCGTGTGCTGTTCGGCGGTACGCGGGTCGTCCGTACGGGGCAGGGCGTCGCCCGGGCGCAGGAGCAGCGGAGGCCGCGCCGGGCGGTCCGCGACACGATCCCTGACATGTCCTCATGTCCCGCCCGCCACCGCCGCCTTCGGTCCCGTCCGCTGCTCGTACCGGTCCTGCCGGCGCTGCTCTGCGCACTCCTCGGCCTCGGCGCGCCCACCGCGGCGGCGGACCCCGCGGGCGGCGCGGACGCGGCGGGGGGCACCTCCGGCGCCCGGGTGGCGCGGCTGTACCAGGAGGCGGCCCGGGCGAGCGAGGCCTACGAGCGGGGGCGTCTGGCCGCCGCCGAGCAGCAGGCGAAGGCGGCCCGGATCCAGCGGCTGCTCGCCCTGGAACGGCAGCGCACCCACGCGCTCCACCGCGACCTCGGACGGCTGGCCCGCGAGCAGTACCGGGGCAGCGGCGGCCTCCCGTACGCGGCGGGCATGCTGCTCGCGGCCGACCCGGAGGACATGCTGCGCGGCTCGCGGATCGCCGCGCACGCGAACCTCGCCGTCGACAACGCGGTCACCCGCAGCCGCACCGCCGCCCGGCGGCTCGCCGCGAGCGAGCGGGAGGCGGCGGTGGCCCGGCGCGCGCTCGACCGGCAGACCGCCGCACTGGACCGCCTGAAGAAGAGCGTCAAGGAGCGCCTCGGCCAGGCGCAGTGGACCCTGCAGGGCGAGGCCGACCAGGCGGTGGCGGCGGGCAGCTGCCCGGGCGCCACCCGCCCGGACGGACCGGAGGAACCGGCGCCCGGTCCGTGGGTGGCACCGGTGGAGGGCTACCAGCTCTCGGCCGGTTTCGACAGCGCGGGCGCCCACTGGTCCCACCGGCACACCGGTCAGGACTTCGCGGTACCGATCGGCACACCGGTACGGGCGGCCGGGGCGGGCCGGGTGGTGCGGGTCTCCTGCGGCGGCGGCTTCGGCATGGAGATCGTGATCGCCCATCCGAACGGCTACTTCACCCAGTACGCGCACCTCGCCTCCCCCGCCGTCGACCAGGGCGAGCAGGTACGGGCCGGTCAGCGCATCGGCCAGTCCGGCACCAGCGGCAACTCCACCGGCCCCCACCTGCACTTCGAGGTCCGGCTCACCGAGGAGATGGGCTCGGCGGTCGACCCGGTGCCGTGGCTCGCCGAGCACGGGGTCGCGGTGGGGGACGAGAGCGGAGGGGGCGACGAGAGCGGGGCCGGGGCCGGGGGCTGAGGGGAGCCGGGGGAGTTCGGGCGGGGTGCCGGGCCGCACTGGACTGGGTCGCTCGGCCGCCCGGCTGCCGGAGCGCCGTGCTGCTGGATTTACCGGTCGCCAAGCTGCCGGCTCGCCGAGTTGCCGAGTTGCCGAGCCGCCGAACCCCTGGATGGCCGGGCGGCCGGATCGCCGGACCGCCGAGCCGCCCGGACTGCTGGACCGCTGGCGGCCCGGTCGCCCCGCCGCCGATCTCAGCGTGCCGCCAGGATCCGTTCGATGACGGCGGCGACCCCGTCCTCCTCGTTGGTCAGGGTGCGGTGCCCGGCGGCGGCGAGCACCGTCGGGTGGGCGTTGCCCATCGCGTAGCCGGCGCCCGACCAGCTGAGCATCTCGATGTCGTTGGGCATGTCCCCGAAGGCGACCACCTCACTCGGGGAGATGCCGCGCTCGGCGCAGCACTCCTCCAGGGTGCTCGCCTTGGAGACCCCGGGACCGCTGATCTCCAGGAGGGCACCGGCGCTGGACCGGGTGAGCACGGCGCGGTCCCCGACGGCCTCGCGCCCCCGGGTCAGGAAGGCGTCCGGGTCCATCGAGGGGTGCCGGGCGAGCACCTTCAGGATGGGCTCGGTGCCGCCCGCCCCGCCCTCGGCGAGCAGCTTCTCGGCGGGGGCGACAAGGTCCTCGGCCTCGACGTACAGGCGCGGGTACGTGGGTTCGTGCTGGAGCCCGTGGCCGGTGCGCTCGACGGCGAAGCTGGTGCCCGGGGCGAGCGCGCGCAGCAGCTCGACCACCTCCAGGGCCGCCGCCCGGGCCAGCGGACGCAGCTTGACGAAGCGGTTCTCGCCGGGGCCGGAGGCCATGTCGACGACGGCGGCCCCGTTGTTGCAGATCGCCAGGCCGTGGCCGTGCACATAGTCCTTCACGGGCTCCATCCAGCGCAGCGGCCGCCCGGTCACGAAGAACACGTCGATCCCCGCCGCCTCGGCCGCGGCCAGCGCGGAGACCGTACGCGGGGAGACCGTCTTGTCCTCCCGCAGCAACGTTCCGTCAAGATCGGTGGCGATCAGTCGCGGCGGGGCGGGCCAGGGCCGGCCGGGGCGTGGTGTGGTCACGGTCCGCATTCTGGCGCATAGGCGTGCGGAGCAGGGAGGAGAGTGCCGAACCCGGTACCGGGCGGGCCCGGATGTCCGCCTTCGCGCCCGGATCCGGGCGCGAACACGCGCTACGGCGGCAGGCCGTAGGGTCGGCGGCATGCGCTTGAGCACGGTGATCCTGCCCATCCATCGGCTGGTCAGATACCGATGAGCTGGACTCGGTCCCCACATAGCCGAGCCATGTCGTCGACGTCGGACGTCAGGATGGCCACCGGCCCCGGCTGGCGCAGCGCCATCTCGGCGACAGTGGCGTCGATCGCGTACTTGTGACCATGCAGACCTGCGGCCTTGAGCAGTTCGGCAGAGGCTTTCGCTGCGCTCTCGGTAACCGATTCGACCTTGACGCGAGACAGCACCCACCGCAGCCGGGGTAGGTTCACCCGCGCATGGCTGACTTCCACGATGGTGTTGGCCCCGATGACGAAATCGGCACCCATGGAATGAAATACCTGGAACATCGCGAGGATCTTGCGGTCCTGGGCGATCCAGGCGGAGACCCCCTGAGAATCCAGAACGACGGTCTCGACGTGCTCGTTCACGCCGCGCTCGCCGAGTCGCCGTCCGCCGTCCCGAAGATCCTGGAACGTGCCTCCGCCAACTCTTCCTGTGTGAAGGCCCCGTGCTCCTCCTGGTGACGCAGCAGGTCGACGCCGAGCAACTGGTGGCGCACCTGGCGCGCCACCGCCTCGGCGACATAGCCGGAGACGTTGTCGGTGAGCTTCCTCAGTTCGGCGACCTGCTCCGTCGGCAGGGTCACTGTGATGCGAGTCGTATCGGCCATGAGGCAAGCATACTGCGATATGCGTGGACGAGAGGTGCTGTCGGATCAGGTGTAACCGAGTTCCCGCAGGCGGGCTCTGAGGCGCTCTGCGGTGGCCTCGCTCTGCCTTTCCAGGTCCGTGAACGAGTTTCCGTACCGGTCACCCCATGAGCGGTAGAGGTCGACCAGTCCCTGTCGTTCCGAGGCGACGAGTTTCTCCACACGAGAGGAAATATCGTGGCCAAAGGAAATGAGCACTCGTGGGCCTGCCGTGCTCGCGGGAAGGTGCGGAGGTCGACTGTCGGAGACCGCCCACCGCTCGATCACCCCCGGAAAGCCCTGGAGGTCCAGGGCTCTGAGGTCGTCCCGCCGGTCTGCCCACCACGCGGCGAAGACACCGGTCAACTGGTACCGGTCCAGGATTTCGGTCGGCAGGAGTTCTTCGCAGAAAGAGGACATGAGTCGGGAACGCAGCATCAACAGCCTGTGTGTGCCCGCGAGTTCGGCAATGCGCGATTCCGCTCCCCACCACCAGGAATGGCAGCGGTCGATGAAGTCGCGTTCTCGAGCAGCGGCGAAAGCAGGGATACGCGCCGCGGTCGCCTCGTAACCGTCGCTCGGGAAATCGAGATAGGTGAGGTCCCTCGTCTCGAAGAGGTCGGTGAGGCCGATGCCGAAGACCTGGAACTTCTTTATTTTATCCTCGACTTCGCGTCGTGGTACCCCGCCGAACAGCGCGGCACGCACGTCCAGTGGAGGCTCGGCGGGCGGGCCGGCATCAACATAGAGTCCGATGTTGAGGTTGAAGTCGTTGTCCGCGATCTTGGCCTGGGGCACCACCCGCGAAAAGCCGGGGATGTCCGCCCACTCGCGGAAGACACCCACGATCTTTTCCACGTTCTGCGGCTCAAGACGGTTCTGCGACCGCCCTGTGACCACTTCGCGTTCGGCGTTGATGAAGAGCACCTGGCCGCGCTGATCCGCCGCTGTGGCATCAGCGCCCCGCAATACCAGGATGCATGCGGGGATGGCCGTGCCGTGGAAGACGTTCGGTCCGATACCGATGACCGCTTCGAGTCGGCCGTCTTCGACTATTCCCTGGCGGATCTGCTTCTCCGCCCCGCCCCGGAACAGCACGCCGTGCGGGGTGACCACCGCTCCGATTCCGTCCGGACGGAGAGTGGCCAGCACATGCTGGACATTCATCAGATCGGCCTTCTTGCCCTGCTCGGGTGCCCAGCCGTACTTCATCCTCTCCGTATGCTTCATCTCCTTCTCGGAGTAGTTCATCGAGAAGGGGGGATTGGTCAGCACACGGTCAAAACGCCTGAGATACCCGTCCTCCAGTGAGTGGAGTGGATCGGACAGCGTGTCCCCGCAGAGCACCGAACAGTCCGTGAAGCCGTGCAGCAGCAGGTTCAACCGGGCCGTGGCACACGTGGCTGCGTTCTTCTCCTGCCCGAAGAGGGCGAGGCCCGAGCCCTCTCCGCCCTGCTCGTCGACGTACTGCCCTGCCTGGACCAGCATGCCTCCCGAGCCGGCGAACGGATCGTAGACCGACTGTCCCTCCCGCGGCCGGACCAGGCGCACCATCAGTTGGACCACGGAACGGGGTGTGAAGAACTCCCCGCCCCGCTTCCCGGCACTGTCGGCGAACGCCCCCAGGAGGTAGTCATAGGCACGCCCGACCGTGTCGCCGAAATCCAGATCGTCGTTGGCGAGCGGGATACGGTCGAAGTGGTCGATCAGGGATTTCGCCTCTCCACGGCTCAGCCTTACGTCGAAGTCGACAGCCTCGAAGACGCCCTTCAGCGTTTCAGGGTTGCTCTTCTCGAGTTCCCACAGCGCTTCGTTGAGTACACGCCCCGGCGCCTTGCCCACGTAGCCGACGATCTGGGACCAACGCGCACGGTCAGGCACCTGAAGAATGCCGGGCTGATCCGAGACCCGCTTGAGGAGCAGCATGGCGGAGAGGACCTCGCGATACTGCGACGCGTCCATCCTGCCGCGCAGAATGTCGGCAGCGGCGAAGAGATCCTTTTCCAGCTGACTGACGGTGTACAGGGTCATGTGCGCCTCGCCGTGTGGATCAGCTCTCCGAAGATGGCCGGCCGCAGCGCCTCCAAGCGATCGGCCATCTGTCGCTGGAGCGTGATCCGGCTGTCGACATCCGCCAAGGCCTCGACAACAGCGTGCTGGCGGACCAGCGGCGGAACGGTCACCTTCAACTTGTTCAGTATCGTCGAGTTGAGCGAGGGCACCGTACCCGGGATGGACTGGCCGAGCATGACTCGTTGCACGGGAGGATACGAAAGGTACGACACGAGGTACTCGGGCAGTACGTGCTCCCGTCGGGGCCTGATACGGAGACAGGACGAGCCGTAGAACCAGGTGGCGTGCTCTTCCTCGACCAAGGCCAGTCGGCCGAGCGCCCCCTGCCGCACGACGAGGATGTCGCCCGCTTGCAGCGCGAACCGCGACAGGCGATTCCTGTCCTCCGCCGGCACCCGCCGTAGCCGCCGGGTGTCCACTGTGTGGTGATCGGTGAGATCCGGCGGTGAGATCACCGGCACTCCGTCGGGACCATCGTGCAACCTGTCCAGCAAGGATCCGGACGGACCGGCACTCACCTGGCCGAGGTCGCAGAGCGGGATCTCATGGTTCTTGCTCATGGATGTGTCATCTCCTTTCACAGCTTCTCCGTCCTTCTCCTCGGCATTCCCGCTGTGGTGTGCTTCGCGTGGGGGTAGCGGGGGTGGTACAGCCGTGCCACCCCCGCCACCTACGGTCAGACGACGCGCATCCGGTACCGCATGGCGGAGCGCACCAACTCCTCCGCTACGGCTGCCAGCAGAGCCGGTACGACTGCGGTCAGTGCGATCTTGCCGTGCCCCATGGCAGAGGCTCCGATCACCGCCACCACGATGATCACCATGAGTGGCACCGCAGCCTTGATGGCTCGCGGCGGGAGGGGCCAGGCATGATGGGTAACGACAGTCCTCACGAGGATGTCCCTTCTGTCCCGCACACTGTGCGGTGACGGTTGAGCCGCATCACCCTGCGCGCTGTCCAGGCTCAGCAGGGTGATGCGGCGATCACGGCATCACACACCAAGTCCCGGGCGTACCCGCTCCTTGATGACACTGACCAGACTACACAGCGAAGCTAGCTTCGCAAAAGCTCCCTGCCTCTCAACTCCCCTCACCAGAGGGAGGATTGACCCGCCCCCGTACAACGTCACCGCACTTGGCGGGACGACCCGCCGTCTCGCCTATCGTCGGGGGATGCGACTGAGCACGGTGATCCTCCCCATCCACCGATGGAGCGAAGGACAGCAGACCTGGCGGCGGGCCGAGGACCTCGGTTTCCATGCCGCGTACACCTACGACCACCTGTCCTGGCGGTACCCCTTCCGCGACGGCCCCTGGTTCGGCGCCCTGCCGACCCTGACCGCCGCCGCGGGGGTCACCCGGCGCCTGCGGCTCGGCACGCTGGTCACCTCGCCGAACTTCCGGCACCCGGTGACGCTGGCCAAGGAGCTGATCTCGCTCGACGACATCTCCGGCGGGCGGATCACCCTCGGCATCGGCGCCGGGGGAACCGGTTTCGACGCCACCGCGCTCGGCCAGGAGCCGTGGACCCCGCGCGAACGCGCCGACCGCCTGGGGGAGTTCGTCCCGCTGCTCGACCGGCTGCTGACCGAGGCCGAGGTCTCCCACGAAGGCACGTACTACTCCGCGCACGAGGCGCGCAACATCCCCGGCTGCCTCCAGCGCCCCCGGCTGCCCTTCGCGGTGGCCGCGACCGGACCGCGCGGGCTGCGGCTCGCCGCGCGCCACGGGCAGGCCTGGGTGACGACCGGCGACCCGAAGCTGTACGAGTCGGGTACCCCGGAGCAGTCGGTCGAGGCGCTGCGCCGGCAGGCCGCCGGGCTCGACGCGGCCTGTGCCGAGGTCGGGCGGGACCCGGGGGAACTCGACCGGATCCTGCTCACCGGGTTCACCCCGGACCGGGCCCGGCCGCTGGACTCCGTCGGCGCCTTCGTCGACTTCGCCGGGCGCCACCGGGAGGTGGGCTTCACCGAGATCGCCGTGCACTGGCCGATCCCCGACTCGGACTTCGCCGCGGACCAGGGCGTCTTCGAGAAGATCGCCGTCGAGGCGGCCGCCCAACTGGGCTGAGGGGGACGTGCAGTTGGGCGGAGGCGGCCGGTCTCGCGGGCGATGCCGAGGCCCTTCCCGCTCCTCCGCCTGTCCGCCGCTGCCGCGGGCCGTACTGCCACAGCCGCCGCTGCCTCCCGTAATCGCGGGGGGTGCCCAACACCCTTGCACGGCAACGGCCCTGACGTCGGGTCAGCAGCCGGCCCTGTGGACAACCACCCCGCGCCTGTGCACATCCGGGAGGCGGCACCGTCGAGTTTCGGCCGAGTCGGCGGCTGGGGTCCGAGGGTCAGGGGGAGGGCGGGAACCGCAGGTAGGAAGGGGGTACGGCGGCCGTGAGCCAGACGCCGTTGGCGCTGCGGCGGAACGCGTGGCCGGCCGCGTGCATGGCCGGGGCGTCGACCGTGAGGATCACGGGCCGTCCTCTGCGGGCGCCGACCCGGGTGGCCGTCTCCCGGTCGGGCGAGAGGTGGACATCGTGCCGGTCCATCGGCCGCAGGCCCTCGGTGCGGATCGCGGGCAGATGGCGGGCCACCGTGCCGTGGTAGAGCGGGCCGGGCGGGACGCTCGGGGAAAGGCCCAGGTCAACAGGGATGGAGTGGCCCTGGCTTGCCCGGATCCGGGTGCCGTCGACGGCGAAGCGCTGCTTGTCGTTGGCCGCGACCACCTGGTCGAGTTCCGCGCGGGTGACGCGGAATCCGTGCGCGGCCGCCGCCGCGAGCAAGGCGTCGATCTCGACCCACCCCGCCTCGTCGAGCACCAGGCCGATGCGCTCGGGCTGATGGCGCAGATGGAGCGACAGATACTTGGACACCGTGACGGTGCGTCGTTCGTTCATGTCCGCTGAGGGTGCAGGCTTGTCCGGATCTTGTCCACGCGATTTTGCGTGCGGATGTTTGATCCACAGCGCGAATGAGTTATCCACAGGCTGAGGGCCGTTTCTGTGGACAACTCCCTTGCGGTGCACGGTCTTTGGCCATGCCTCGACCCGCAGCCCTGCTCCCGGGGCCGATCGGCTGCCCTGCCCGCCTCTGAAGGAAAGTCGACTGAAGGAAAGTCGACTGAAGGAGAGTGGACTCAAGGAAAGTCGAAGGAAAGTCGAAGGAAAGTCAGCCGAAGGAGGCTCGACGCTACCCCCGCCCCGGAAACGGGTCCAGCCGTACGACAGAACCCGTCCCCCCGGCCGCCGGGAACCCGTCCCCCCACCCGCTCGTTGTCCCCGACAGCGCCCCACTCCCGGGTCCACCACCCCGGACCCTTCTCCCCCTTCCCCTACGGGCCCGTAGTCCCGCAGACGTACGAGCCAACGCTCCTCTGGTCTGACGCCGCGGTGCCCCGGCACGCCTACGGTCGAGGGGTGACTGTGATCCTGACCGAAAGCCTGAGCAAGCGGTTCCCGCGGGTGACCGCCCTCGACCGGCTCAGCATGGAGATCGGGCCCGGTGTGACCGGACTCGTCGGCGCGAACGGCGCGGGCAAGTCGACGCTGATCAAGATCCTGCTCGGCCTGTCCCCCGCCACCGAGGGCCGCGCCGCCGTGCTCGGCCTCGACGTCGCCACCGAGGGCGGCGCCATCCGCGAGCGCGTCGGCTACATGCCCGAGCACGACTGCCTGCCGCCCGATGTCTCCGCCACCGAGTTCGTCGTGCACATGGCGCGCATGTCGGGCCTGCCGCCCGCCGCCGCCCGTGAGCGCACCGCCGACACGCTGCGCCATGTCGGCCTGTACGAGGAGCGCTACCGCCCGATGGGCGGCTACTCGACGGGCATGAAGCAGCGGGTCAAACTGGCGCAGGCGCTGGTGCACGACCCGGAGCTGGTCTTCCTCGACGAGCCGACCAATGGCCTCGACCCGGTCGGCCGGGACGACATGCTGGGCCTGATCCGCCGGGTGCACACCGACTTCGGCATCTCGGTCCTGGTCACCTCCCACCTCCTCGGCGAGCTGGAGCGCACCTGCGACCACGTCGTCGTCATCGACGGCGGCGCCCTGCTGCGGTCCAGCTCCACCACCGACTTCACGCAGACCACCACCACCCTCGCGGTCGAGGTGACCGACACCGACGCCCACCCGGACGGCACCGGCGCGCTCCGCGAGGCGCTGGCCGCCCGGGGCATCACCGCCGAGACCGGCGACGGACTGCCCGGCGCCGGGCATGTGCTGCTCTTCACCGCCGAGGGCGAGGAGACCTACGACCTGGTCCGCGACCTGGTCACCGACCTCGGCCTCGGCCTGGTCCGGATGGAGCAGCGCAGGCACCACATCGCCGAGGTGTTCCGCGCGGAGGGCACCGCCGAGAGCGCGGCCCCGGCCGCCGCCGACGCCGTACGACCCGGGCCCGGAACCGGACCCAAGGAGGTGGCCGGCCATGGCGGCTGAGCAGACCGGACAGAGCGGACCGGGCGGACCGGGCGGCGCCCTGCGCACCGCGCCCGCCGGGGGACCCCGCGGCGAGCAGTCCCGTATCCACAACATCGGCTACCGGCACTACGACGGCCCGCGCCTGGGCCGCGCCTACGCCCGCCGTTCGCTGTTCGTGCAGTCGTTGCGCGGCGCCTACGGACTCGGCCGCTCGGCGCGCTCCAAGGTGCTGCCGATGCTGCTCTTCGGCGTGATGGTGCTGCCCGCCGCGATCATCGTCGCGGTGGCGGTGACCACCGACATGAACAAGCTCCCGGTGGACTACCGGCGTTACGCGATCGTCCTGCAGGCGGTGATCGCCCTCTTCCTCGCCTCCCAGGCGCCGCAGGCGGTCTCCCTCGACCTGCGCTTCAAGACGGTGCCGCTCTACTTCTCGCGGCCCATCGAGCACCGCGACTACGTCGGCGCCAAGTACGCCGCGCTCGCCTCGGCCCTCTTCCTGCTCACCGCGCTGCCGGTGACGGTGCTCTACGTGGGCGCGCTCCTCGGCAAGCTCGACTTCGCCGACCAGACCAAGGGGTTTCTGCTGGGACTCGTCTCCGTCGCGCTGCTCTCGCTGCTCTTCGCCGGGATCGGGCTCGTCGTCTCGGCCGCCACCCCGCGCCGCGGCTTCGGCGTCGCCGCGGTGATCGCGCTGCTGACCATCCCCTTCGGCGCGGTCAGCACGGTGCAGGCCATCGCCCACGAGTCCGGCAACGCGGACGCGGTGCCCTGGCTCGGCCTGTTCTCGCCGATCACCCTCATCGACGGACTGCAGAGCGCCTTCCTCGGCGCCCCGTCCGCCTTCCCGGGGGCCGCGGAGCCCTCGGCCGCGGGCGGCGCGGTCTACCTGCTCGTCGTCCTCGGCGTGATCGCGGGCTGCTACGGCATCCTGGTCCGCCGCTACCGAAAGGCGGGGCTGTGAACCCTCTGCCCGTCTCCCGCAGCCGCGCCGCCGGCACCTCCCGGGGGTGTCTGCACCGTCCCGCACGGCGCCCGGCACGCACGCTCGCCGCACCGGACAAAGGCCCGAGCAGCTCCGCTACGAGAACCGTCGCCCGGCGCACCGAGCGCACGCACCGAACACCGCGGACACCACACAGGACTGTGACGACACCCCCGAGGAGGCCGCGTCCATGACGACGCTCACCATCGACCACGTCTCCCGCTGGTTCGGCAACGTCGTCGCCGTCAACGACATCACCATGACCGTCGGCCCCGGCGTCACCGGACTGCTCGGACCCAACGGCGCGGGCAAGTCCACCCTGATCAACATGATGGGCGGCTTCCTCGCCCCCTCCACCGGCTCGGTCACCCTCGACGGCGACCGGATCTGGCGCAACGAGCAGGTCTACCGCCAACTCGGCATCGTCCCCGAGCGCGAGGGCATGTACGACTTCCTCACCGGCCGCGAGTTCGTGGTCGCCAACGCCGAACTCCACGGCCTCGGCGAGCAGGAGGCCCGGCACGCCCTCGCCACGGTCCAGATGGAGTACGCGCAGGACCGCAAGATCTCCACGTACTCCAAGGGGATGCGGCAGCGCGTGAAGATGGCCTCCGCGCTGGTGCACGAGCCCTCGGTGCTGCTGCTCGACGAGCCCTTCAACGGCATGGACCCGCGCCAGCGGATGCAGCTCATGGACCTGCTGCGGACGATGGGCGACGAGGGCCGCACGGTGCTCTTCTCCTCGCACATCCTGGAGGAGGTCGAGCAGCTCGCCTCGCACATCGAGGTCATCGTGGCCGGACGGCACGCCGCCAGCGGCGACTTCCGCCGGATCCGGCGCCTGATGACCGACCGCCCGCACCGCTATCTGGTCCGCTCCAGCGACGACCGGGCGCTCGCCGCCGCGCTGATCGCCGACCCGTCCACGGCCGGGATCGAGGTCGACCTCACCGAGGGCGCGCTGCGCATCCAGGCCGTCGACTTCGGCCGGTTCACCGCACTGCTGCCCCAGGTGGCCCGGGAGCGGAACATCCGCCTGCTCACCGTCTCGCCCTCGGACGAGTCCCTTGAGTCCGTGTTCTCGTACCTGGTCGCGGCGTAGGAGGCCCTGATGTACGACCCCACTGTCGCCCGGCTCACCTACCGGGCCCTGCTCGGCCGCCGCCGCGCGCTGATCCTCTTCGCGCTGCCCGCCCTGCTGCTGCTGATCGCGGCCGCCGTCCGCGGCTTCAACGGACCCGACGACGGGGTGGCCTCCGACGTCCTCGGCGGCTTCGCGCTCGCCACGATGGTGCCGCTGATCGGTGTCTTCGCCGGGACCGGCGCGATCGGTCCGGAGATCGACGACGGCTCGGTGGTCTATCTGCTCGCCAAGCCGGTCAAGCGGCCCACGATCATCTTCACCAAGCTGATCGTCGCCATCGCGGTGACCATGGTCTTCTCCGCGGTCCCGACGCTGCTCGCCGGGCTGATCCTGAACGGCAACGGCCAGCAGGTCGCCGTCGCCTACACGGTCGCCGCCCTGGTCGCCTCCATCGCCTACGCCGCGATCTTCCTGCTGCTCGGCACCGTCACGCGGCACGCGGTGGTCTTCGGCCTGGTCTACGCCCTGGTCTGGGAGGCGGTCTTCGGCTCCCTGGTCTCCGGGGCGCGCACCCTCAGCGTCCAGCAGTGGGCGCTCGCGGTCGGCGGCCGCACCGCCGAGGGCGATCTGGTCACCTCCGAGGTCGGCCTGCCGCTGGCCACGGTGCTGCTCCTCGCGGTCACCGTCCTCGCCACCTGGTACGCGGGCCAGCGGCTGCGCTCCCTCACGCTCGCCGGGGAGGAGTGAGGCGCCCGGCCCCGGGAAATTCGGTGGCACGCCGGGTGGTGCCCGCGGCACAGTGAGTGCTGACAGCGGCGCCACCCGGCGCCCTCATGTTCCGGGAGAGGAGCGCGACGATGCGAAACGGCACGGCGTCGGCTCCCTGCGGGGCAGCCGACGACGGCAGGTAGCCGAGCGGCCCTCAACCGCTCGCGGCCGCGCTCGTCCCGCGGCCCCTTCCGTCCCTACGGGGAGCTGCCCGGGGCGGCCGCTTCGAGCGCGCGTTCACGCGCGAGGCCGCCCACCCGGAGGATTGGCCGAGTGGCAAGGCAACCGGCCCGTACGAGAGCCGCGCACCCGCGGCGGTACGGGACGGGATCGGACGCGGGCGGTCTCCGCACCGCCCGCCCCGCGCGCGTTCGACCCGCGCATCCTCCACCGACGACCGGACCACTGACGACCGGTCCACCCACAACCGGTCCACCCACAACCGGACGACCGACAACCGGACCACCGACAGGGTCACCGCAACGACCGGACCGCCGTCGACGCCTGAGCCGTACGGGACGCCCTCCGCTGAGCCCGGCTCCGCTCAGCCCACCGGGTCCGGTTCCCCGGCCGCCGCGAGCAGGCGTTCCAGGACCACCGCGACGCCGTCCTCCTCGTTGGAGGCGGTCACCTCGTCGGCGGCGGCGCGTACCTCGGGGTGCGCGTCCGCCATCGCCACCGCGTGCCCGGCCCAGCGGAACATCGGCAGATCGTTGGGCATGTCCCCGAAGGCGATCGCCTCCGCGCCGCCGAGGCCGAGGCGGCGGGCGGCCAGCCGCAGACCGGTGGCCTTGTTCAGGCCGAGCGGCAGCAGTGAGACGATGTGCGATCCCGCCATGGTCACGTCGACCAGGTCACCGGCCACCTTCCGTGCTATGGCGGTGAGTTCGTCGTCGCCGAGCTCCGGATGCTGGAGGTAGACCTTGCCGAGCGGGGCGGTGAAGAGGTCCTCGGGACGGTCCACCCAGGTGGCGCGCAGCCCCTCCAGGGTGCGGTAGCCGGGGCCGATCAGCACCTCGCCGTCCACGCCGTCCCGGCAGACCGCGAGGGCCAGCGGTCCGGTCTCCGCCTCGATCCGGGCGAGCGCGAGCGCGGCGAGCTGCCGGTCCAGGGTGACCGAACTCAGCAGCCGGTCGGCGCCCGCGTCGTAGAGCTGCCCGCCCTGGAGGCAGACCGCGAGGCCCTGGTAGCCGAGGCCCTCCAGGATGGGCTTGGTCCAGGTGACCGCCCGCCCGGTGACGACGAGATGGGCGGCCCCGGCCGCGGTGACCCGGCTCAGTGCCTCGCGGGTGCGCGGGGAGACGGTGCCGTCGCCGCGCAGCAGGGTGCCGTCGAGGTCGGTGGCGACCAGGCGGTACGGGAATCCGGGTGCACCGGCAGTGGTCACGGGGCGCTCAGCTCGGGCTGAGGACGCTGCGTCCGCCGAGGTAGGGGCGCAGCACCTCGGGTACGTGCACCGAACCGTCGGCCTGCTGGTGGTTCTCCAGGAGCGCGACGATGGTGCGCGGCACCGCGCACAGGGTGCCGTTGAGCGTGGCGAGCGGGCGGACCTTGCCGCTCTCCCGCATCCGGATCGACAGGCGGCGGGCCTGGAACTCCAGGCAGTTGGAGGCCGAGGTCAGCTCGCGGTACTTGCCCTGGGTCGGGATCCACGCCTCGCAGTCGAACTTGCGCGAGGCCGAGGCGCCGAGGTCGCCGGTGGCCACGTCGATCACCTGGAAGGGCAGCTCCAGCGAGGACAGCCACTGCTTCTCCCAGGCGAGCAGCCGGTCCAGCTCGGCCTCCGCCTCCGCCGGGTCGACGTAGGAGAACATCTCCACCTTGTCGAACTGGTGCACCCGGAAGATGCCCCGGGTGTCCTTGCCGTAGGTGCCGGCCTCGCGGCGGAAGCAGGGCGAGAAACCGGCGTACCGCAGCGGCAGCTTCCCGGCGTCGATGATCTCGTCCATGTGGTACGCGGCGAGCGGGACCTCGGAGGTGCCGACCAGGTAGTAGTCGTCCTTCTCCAGGTGGTAGACGTTCTCGGCGGCCTGGCCGAGGAAGCCGGTGCCCTCCATGGCGTGCGGGCGCACCAGGGCCGGGGTGAGCATCGGGATGAAGCCGGCCTCGGTGGCCTGGGCGATCGCGGCGTTGACGAGGGCGAGTTCGAGCAGGGCGCCGATGCCGGTGAGGTAGTAGAAGCGCGAGCCGGAGACCTTGGCGGCGCGCTCCACGTCGATGGCGCCGAGCGACTGGCCGAGCTCCAGGTGGTCCTTGGGCGCGAAGCCCTCGGCGCCGAAGTCGCGCGGGGTGCCGACGGTCTCCAGGACGAGGAAGTCCTCCTCGCCGCCCACCGGGACGTCCGGGTGGACGATGTTGCCCAGCTGGAGGAGGAGGGCCTTGGCCTCCTGGTCGGCCTCGTCCTGCTCGGCGTTGGCGGCCTTGACCGCGGCGGCCAGCTCGCCCGCCTTCTTCAGGAGCTCCTGCTTCTCCTCGCCGGAGGCCTTGGGGATGAGCTTGCCGAGCGACTTCTGCTCGGAGCGCAGCTCGTCGAAGCGGACGCCGGACGCCCTGCGCCGCTCGTCGGCACTGAGGAGGGAGTCGACGAGGGCGACATCCTCTCCACGGGCGCGCTGGGAGGCGCGCACACGGTCGGGGTCCTCACGAAGCAGGCGAAGGTCAATCACGCGGTCAGGCTACCGGTGCGGGGGCGGGCTCTTCGACCTGAAATACGATCACGGGCGGTAGGTCGGAAATGCCGGAATTGGGAGTTTGTCCGCCTCCGACCTGGCGACCCCTCGCCGTTCCTTGATCGATGGGTGAAATGCCGGAATTCGCGCTCGTCAAGGAGAAGTCCGCAATTCCCCGGGAGGGGAGGGTCGCCGTATTCGCCTTGACTTCGGCCGGGCGTGCGGCCGGGTGGCGGGGGATTCGGGGCCGTCGCGGGCCCTCGGGTGCCGCTCGGTTGTCCACAGGAATCAGCGAGTCCGGTTGGTTATCCACAGGGTGTGGGGAAGATCTGTGGACAGTCGTTCGTGATCTTTTGCAAACCGGCATGCCGGGGCGAGGATTCCCGATCCGTGCCAGAACGACCACTGCTTTCGAGGGAAATTCCCGCGCTCCGAGGAGTCGGTCGAGGGGAATGCGTGGACGAGGGGTGAGGTGGGCGCCTCTGGGCGTTCTGCGGGCTTTCCGGAGCGATTTGTCGACCGCCCCGCTCGTTCTTGTCGACTTGTCCCCAGGTCGAGCCGGAAGCCTGTGGATAACTCTGTGGATGACGTAGATCTGCAGGTAGGACTAGCCGAAAGGCCGCCCGGTTCTGCGGCTGCCGTGTTCACGGCTGTCCGGTTCTGCGGCCGCCCGGTTCCGCGGCGCCTCTTCTACGGCCGCCCGTCCCGGCACTGCCGCAGCCAGTCGGAGGCGGCCACGAACTCCGCGTCCGAGGTGCCCTGCCGCAGCGGACGCACATCGGCCCGGCTGACCCCCGCCCGCGGATAGGAACCGAGGAAGCGCACCTGCGGACAGATCCGCTTGAGCCCCATCAGCGCCTCGCCCACCCGGCGGTCGTCGATATGCCCCTCGGCGTCCACCGCGAAGCAGTAGTTGCCGATGCCCGCCCCGGTCGGCCGGGACTGGATGAGCATCAGGTTGACCCCGCGTACCGCGAATTCCTGGAGGAGTTCGAGCAGGGCGCCCGGGTGGTCCTCGCCGAGCCAGATCACCACGGAGGTCTTGTCGGCACCGGTCGGCGCCGCGGGCCGGGCCGGGCGGCCGGCCAGCACGAAGCGGGTCTGCGCGTTCTCGGCGTCGTGGATGTCGGTGACCAGCGGTTCGAGCCCGTACGTCGCCGCGGCGAACTCACCCGCGAAGGCGGCGTCGAAGCGGCCCTCCTGCACCAGGCGGGCACCGTCCGCGTTGGAGGCGGAGGACTCCCAGACCGCCTCCGGCAGATGGGCCGCGAGCCAGTTGCGGACCTGGGGCTGGGCCGCCGGGTGCGCGGTGACCGTCTTGATGTCCGCGAGCGTGGTCCCCGGGCGCACCAGCAGGGCGAAGCTGATCTCAAGCAGCACCTCCCGGTAGATCTGCAGCGGCTCGCCCGAGATCAGCTCGTCCAGGGTGGTGGTGATGCCGCCCTCGACCGAGTTCTCGATCGGGACCAGCGCGGCCTCGGCCTCCCCGGCCCGTACGGCGTCCAGCGCGGCCGGCACCGAGACCATCGGGATCAGCTCGCGGGTCGCGGACTCCGGCAGCTTGCGCAGCGCTGCCTCGGTGAAGGTGCCCTCGGGACCGAGATAGGTATAACGCGTGGCGGACATGCGGTCAGCCTAGTCGTGCGGAGCACCTCGCCCGTCCCCCGAGGCGCTGATGTGGATCATGCCGCCGTCAGCCCTCGAGGAGCCGCTGCCCCACGTACTCGCCCTGCGCCGCCCCGCCCGGCACCGCGAACAGCCCGCTCGCCTCGTGCCGCAGGAACTTCGAGAGGGCGTCCCCGCGGTCGAGCTTGCGTTGCACCGGGACGAAGCCGCGGAGCGGGTCGGCCTGCCAGCAGATGAAGAGGAGCCCGGCGTCCGGCTCGCCGTCGGCGTCGATGCCGTCGTGGAAGGAGAACGGCCGCCGGAGCATGGCGGCGCCGCCGTTCTGGTCGGGCCGGGTGATCCGGGCGTGGGCGTCGAGCGGGACGAGGAGTTCGCCGTCCGGGCCGGTCTTCTCCAGCCGCGGGTCGGTGGTCTCGGTGCCGCCGCTGAGCGGGGCGCCGTCGGACTTCCGGCGGCCGATGACCCGTTCCTGCTCGCCGCCGGAGAGCTGCTCCCAGTCGTCGAGGAGCATCCGGATCCGGCGGACCACGGCGTAGGAGCCGCCCGCCATCCAGGCGGGCGCACCGTCCTCGGGCACGAAGACGCGCCGGGCGAAGTCCTTCTCCGAGGGCTTGGGGTTGTTGGTGCCGTCGATCTGCCCCATCAGATTGCGGGTGGTCATCGGGCGGGCGGTGGCACCCGGCGAACGGTTGAAGCCGTTCATCTGCCACCGCACCCGCGCCGCCCCCGCGGCCTCCTTCTGCAGGGCGCGCAGCGCGTGGAAGGCGACCAGGGCGTCCTGTGCCCCGATCTGCACCCAGAGATCGCCGTTGCTGAGGCCCTTGTCCAGCCGGTCGGCGGAGAAGTCGGGCAGCGGATCGAGGGCGTCCGGGCGGCTGCGCTCCAGCCCGGTGCGGGCGAAGAAGCTGTGCCCGAAACCGAAGGTGACCGTGAGCAGCGAGGGCCCGGCGTCCCGGGCGACATCCGTGTCCCGTCCGCCCGCGGTGGCGGCCGGTTCCCCCGCCATCAGCCGCGCGGCCGTCCCCGACCAGCGCCGCAGCAGGGCCGCCGCCTCCTTGCGCCCCGCGCCCGGCGCCAGATCGAAGGCGAGCAGATGCCCATGGGCCTGCATCGGGGTGGTGATCCCGGGCTGATGTTTCCCGTGAAACATCACCATGTCCGTGCCAAGCGCGCTCAACGGCCGCCCCTCGGCGCCCGATTCCCCGGAACCGCCCGCCTCCCCGACCGCGTACCCGGTCCCGGCCCCCGCCGCCCCGAGCACCAGCCCCGTCGCCCCGGCCGTCCCCAGCAGCCTGCGCCGCGAGAACCCGGCGCCTTCCGCGCCCCGGGCATCCGCGCCCCGGGCATCCGCGCCCCGGGCATCCGCGCCCCGGGCGTCCGCGCCCCGCGCATCCGCCGCCCCGGGTGTACGCGCGGCCCCCGAAGCCGAGCGGTCCCGGGACCCCTGCGGGGAATCGTCCCGCTGCTCCTGCGAGGACTCCTTCCGCCGCCCCTTCTGGACGGCGTCCCGGGCCCCGTGCTCGGTCGGGGGTTTCTGTGCCATGGCTCAGCCGATCTTCATGGTCTTGTACACGGTGATCTGGTCGATGTCCGAGGTCCGTACGGTGACCGCGACCCGCCAGTCACCCGCCACCGGCAGCTGTACGCCCTCGGCGGTCCAGTGTCCGGCAACGACCCGCTCGGGGGTGACGGCCAGCGGCCCGAGGTCCTTGGCCTTGAGTGTGAAGGCGAGCTTCAGCTCCGGCAGGTCCGCGGGGCCGCCGTCGGAGGTCCGGGCGTAGGCGTGGAGTTCGTTCCCGCCGGTGCGGCCCGGGTCGAGTTCGAGCTGCACCTGCCCGCGGCCGTCCTTGCCCCCGGTGTCGTAGGGCAGGGTGACCGACAGCGGCTGGCCGTCGGTCGGCCCGCCCCCGGTCCCGCCCGCCGCGGCCGACTGCTCGGCGGTACGGGCCGGTTCGGTCGCGCTCAACGCGGTGGCGACGGCGAGCAGGACCACCGCGACCCCCGCCTCCACCAGCACCGAACGGCGCAGCCGCGCCCGGTGCGGATCGGCGTCCCGGACCCGCTTGCTCCGCGCCACCGCGACCGCCCGCCGCTGCCGCGCGAGCTGCGCGGCCCGCTCGGGGGCGACGGCTACCGCGGGGCCGGCTGCTTCCGCGGGGTCCGTCGAGTCCGTACGGCCGACCGCTTCCGCCGGGTCCGGCGAGTCCGTACGGTCGGCATCTTCCGTACGGCCGACCGCTTCCGTACGGTCCGCCGCCGCCGTACCGGGGCCGTCCGCACCCGAGTCATCCGTACGGGGCGCCTCCTCCGCGAGGGCGGCGCTCTCCTCCGCCCCCTTTACCGAACCGTCCGCCCCGTCTGTTCCCGCGGTTGCCGCGGACGCGGACGTCAGGCGGCCGGTCCAGCGGCGGGAGAACCAGGCGGCGCCGAGGAGGAGGGCGACCAGGGCGATCTTGACCAGGAGGAGGCGGCCGTAGTCGGTGCCGGTGAGGGCGGACCAGGTGCCGACCTGGCGCCAGGACTGGTAGGTGCCGGTGGCCACCAGGACCACCACGCTGCCGAAGGCGATCGGGGAGAACCGGCGTACGGCCGAGGCGGGCAGCTCCGGCGCGGTGTACAGGGCGGTCAGCAGGGCCGCGAGGCCGCCGAGCCAGGTGGCGACGGCGAGCAGGTGCAGGACGTCGACGGGCATCGCGATCCCCGTCTGGATGCCGGTCGAGGCGTGCTCGGCCATCGCCCAGGTGCTCGCGATCCCGGCGGCCACGATGGCGCCGCCGCCCGTGAGCCCGAAGGCGAGGTCCTTGCGCGCGTCGGCCTGCCCCTCCTCGCCGCGGCGGACGAAGGCGCCGAAGAGGACGGCGATGAAGAGCGCGGCGGTGGCGAGCAGCAGCAGCCGCGAGACCAGGGCCGCGCCGCTCTTGGTCTGGAGCACCTCGCCCATCAGCGAGAGGTCGAGGACATCGCCGAAGGCACCGGTGGTGGTGTACGCACCGCGCAGCAGCAGTTGCAGCAGGGTGCCCGCGGTCAGCGTCAGCCAGCCGCCCACCACCAGGCGTTGCAGCGGCCGGACCGCCGCGCCGCCCTGCCAGCAGGCGAGCAGGAAGGCCCCTGCCCCGGCCAGCAGGACGAAACCGGCGTACGAGATATAGCGGGCG
This sequence comes from Streptomyces sp. SCSIO ZS0520, assembly GCF_025643355.1. Taxonomy (NCBI): domain Bacteria; kingdom Bacillati; phylum Actinomycetota; class Actinomycetes; order Kitasatosporales; family Streptomycetaceae; genus Streptomyces; species Streptomyces sp. SCSIO ZS0520. The sequence goes on from NZ_CP092644.1 coordinate 4,184,533, forward strand.
ATCCCGTAGAGGGTGCCGACGGGGCCGCCGCCCGCGGTGGTCTCGGCGAGCGCCACCTTGGTCTTCGAGGGCGCGCCGATGGAGAAGGTGAAGGCGCCGGCGACGGGGTGGCTGTCGGCCGAGACCACCTGGTAGGTCACGGTGTAGGTGCCGTCGCCGAGCCCGGCGTGCAGGCCGACGGCGTACCGGTCCTGGCCGAGGCCGCGCTCCTCGCCGTTGTCGGCGCGTCTGCCGTCCGGGTCGAGGACCTTCAGCGAGCCCTTCGAGAGGCCGACGTCCTCGGAGAAGGTCAGGGTGACCCGCTCGGGCGCGGTGTCGACGACGGAGTCCTTCTTCGGGTCGCTGCCGAGCAGCGCGGCGTGCGCCGAGGCGGGCGCCGCGCCGAGGAGGAGCGCCGCCGCGAGCAGCGGTATGGCGCACAGCAGCAGACGCACCCGGCGTGCGGCGGAGCTCCTCACCGGATCACCGCTCCCGGGGCTGGTAGGTGGCGGACTTCACCGGCAGCCGCACGGTGAGCGTCCCGGATTTCTCGAAGGTCAGCTTCACCGGCACCTTCTCGCCCTGCTCCGGCTTGCGGCTGATGCCCTCGAACATGAGGTGGCTGCCGCCGCTCGCCAGCCGGAGCCGGCCGCCCGCGGGCACCGGGAACTCCCGTACCTCCCGCATGGACCGGTCGACGGTCTCGTGCAGGGTGACCTTCTCGGCGAGTTCGCTGCTGACCGCGGTGAGCGCGTCGTCGGTGCCGCCCTTGTTGGTGACGGTCAGGAAACCGGCCGCCATGTCCGCGGCGAGCGGCTGCGGCATATAGGCCCCGCCGACCGTCAGCTCCGGTCCGGACTCGCCGCCGGAGCCGGAGCCGGAGCCGGAGCCGGAGTCCGAGTCCGAGCAGCCCGCGAGCGCCAGGGCGAGCAGCAGGGCGCCGCCCGCGAGCAGCGGGCGCCGGGCTCCGGGCCTCACGGGGTCGCCCCCTTCAGGAGTTTGGGCAGGTCGGCGGTGTAGTCGTCGACGGTCGCCTGCTCCCCGTAGAGCACGTACCCGGCGTCGGTCTTCGGCGAGAAGGCCACCACCTGGGTGCCGTGCATGGAGACGACCTTGCCCTTCTTGTCCTTGTACGAGGGCTCGATGCTGATGCCGAGCTGCCGGGCCCCGGCCTGGATGGTGGCGAAGTCGCCGGTCAGGCCGGTGAAGTCGGCGTCGACCTGGTCGAGCCAGCTGCCGAGCTCCTTCGGGGTGTCCCGGCCGGGGTCGGTGGTCACGAAGACGACCTGGAGCCGGTCCCGTTCGGCCTTCGGCAGCTTCTTCTTCAGCGCCTGCTTGGCGACGGCGATGTTGTTCATGGTCAGCGGGCAGACGTCCGGGCAGTGCGTGTAGCCGAAGTAGAGCAGGGTGGGCTTGCCCTTGGTCCGCGCCCGCAGGTCGTACTTCTCGCCCTCGGTGTCGGTGAGCACCAGATCGGGCTTGGTGAACGGCTTGTCGAGTACGGTCGCGGCCTTCTCGGGGCCGCTCTCGGCGGAGACCTCGGCGACGGGTTTGTCCCCGTCGCCGCCACCGCCGCAGGCGGTCAGGGTCAGTGCCGCCGCGCTGAGTGCGGCGGCGGCGAGGAGAGTGTGCTTGCGCATGCGGGGGATCCCTGGGTGTCAGGGGCGCCGGACCGCGCGGCCCGGCGCCCCGGTGGCGGTTCAGCTGGTGCGGCGGCGGCCCGCGAGGACGCCGAAGGCCACGCCCGCGACGCCGACGACGATGCCCGCGATGCCGAGCACCCGGGCGGTGGTGTCGCTGCCGCCGTCGTCGCCGGAGGCGCTCTCGGCGGACTTCTCACCGGACTTGCCCTCGGCGGCCTTGTCGGCGTCCGTGCCGCCGCCGTGGCTGTGGCCCTCCTCCTCGGCCGCGGTCAGCTGCAGCACGGGGGCGGGGTTCTCCGGCTCGGGCTGCCCCTCCTGCTGCGGCTCGATCCAGCGGACGACCTCCTTGTCGGAGTACGTCTGGACGGCCTTGAAGACGAGCTCGTCGCTGTCCTCGGGCAGCTGGCCGAGGGAGAGCGGGAACTTCTGGAAGAAGCCCGGCTCGACACCCTTGCCGTCGGCGGTCCAGGTGACCTTGCTGACCACCTCGGTGATCTTCTTGCCGTGCGACTCCAGCGGCTTGTCGAGGGTGGACTTGGTGACCTTCGCCTTCCAGCCCGGCACCGGCTGCGGCATCACCGAGGCCAGCGGGTGCTCCTCGGGGAAGCTGACCTCCAGCTTGGTGGTCGAGGCCTGGTCGCGCTCATTGGGCACCTTGAAGCTGACCGTGGCGTAGCCGCCCTTCGCGGCCGGGCCCTCGGGCTGCACGCTGACGTGCGCGAAGGCGGGGGCGCAGCACAGGGCGAGGCCGGTGGCGGCGGTGGCCCCGACGACGCCGAGGCGGGCGAGCCGCACGTTCCGGCGGCGCCGGTCCGCGGACACGGTCGTCCCGGTCTCCGGCACGGTGTCGTTCGGTACGGCGTCGTTGCGTACAGCGCTCTTCGGCGCGGTGGACTTCAGCACAGCGGACACATCACTTTCAGCGGTGTTCACGGGGACGGACGGGCCGCGCTGGCCCGCCGAACGAGGAGGTGGATACGGGGCCCCGGCCGACGGCACGGGGCGCGCCCGCCGCACGGCACCTCTCCCCGGGGCCGCGGCCGGTCACCGGGACCGGGCAGCGCGGCGGGCGGAAGTGCGCCGTGTCAGGCGGCGAGCGCGAGGGCGGCGGGCGGTCCGCGCCGGATCACCGAGTGCTGGAGGCGGGCGCCCTGGGGCTTCGGTGCGCGGGCGGGGCGCCGGTGGCGAAGGCGCGCGGGCGCGGGCAGCTCGCGGGCGCCCGCGCGAAGGGCGCGCACCAGCGCGAGGGCGGCGCGCAGCCCGCGCATCAGCGCGGCCTCGACGGCGCCGCGCGCGGAGAGCGCGACCAGCCGGAACAGGGCGCGTTCGCCGTGCCGCAGCAGCCAGCCCGCCACCACGGCGGCGAGCAGATGGGCGAGCAGCATCGGCAGCGAGGGCAGCAGCGCGGCGTGCCCGGCGGCCAGGGCCTGGTCGGCGGCGTGCCCCGTGCCGTGCCCCGCGCCGTGGTGGTGTCCCGCCATGCCGGGGCCGGCGACCGGGTCGATGCCCGCGTCGGTGAGCACCCGGCGGGCCCGCGCGGGACCGATCGCCGCGGCCGGTACCCCGCACAGCAGTTGGGCCGCCTGCTCGGCGACGGACCGCCCGGCCGCACCGGCGCTCCCGGCGGACCCGGCGCTCGCGGTGGCCCCGGTGGCGGCGCCGCCCGCGGCGACCGCGTGCTGCCCGAGTCCGAAGAGCGTGTGCAGGCCGAGCTGTCCGCAGGCGAGCAGCGCGGCGATCCCCGGCAGCGAACGGCTCCGCCCGGCGAGCAGCACGGCCACCACCAGGACGGCGGTGAAGCCCGCGGCCAGCGAGGCGAGCGGCACCCGGGTGCAGGAGGCCAGGGAGTGCCCCGCGGCGGCAAGCGCGACACAGGCCGCGGCGAACACCGCGGCCCTCAGCAGCCGGAGTCCCACTCCGGCGCGCGCCTGGTCTCGGGGGGCAGTCATGGCCCAGGCATCATCCCACCAGAGCCGCGCGGCTCCGGCGGCAGGTCCACGGAATGCGCGCTCGCGCCCGGTACGCCCGATTCCGCGACGCGGTTTCCGGCCGCCACCCGCCCCCTCCCGTACCGCCCGCCCGCGCCGGTCCCGTACCGCCGCTCGCCCGCTCCCGTACCGCCTCCCGGGGCCGGGCCCGTACCGCCTCCGGGGCCGTCCGGCGCCTCGATCCCTACACCGGTCGCCGGAACACGCGCGTCCGCCGTATGGGCGGTATCACGTCAACTCCGTGCTTACCGGCCCTCGCGTGCGGCAATACGTATCGGTATGTCGAGCCGCGGCCTGGAGGCTGGAGCATGAGCATCTGGTGGTCCCTCCACTTGAGGCGCGACGCCGCGAGCGTTCCGCTCGCCCGTCGCCTGCTCGTCGGAGCCATGGAGACGGCGGGCGTCGACCCCGACATCTCCTACGACCTCTCCGTCGCCCTCACCGAGGCCTGCGCCAACGCCGTCGAGCACGGCGGCCGCACCGCCACCGGCGGCGGCTACCGCGTCACCGCCTACCTGGACGGCGAACGCTGCCGCATCGAGGTCGCCGACGCGGGCCCCGGCTTCCCCGGCGACCGCGCCCGCTCCGTACCCCGCGCCCTCCCCGCCGACTGCGAGAGCGGCCGCGGCCTCTACCTGATCCAGGAACTCGCCGACCACGTGGAGTTCGACAACGCCCCGGGCGAGGGCGCCGTGGTCAGCTTCGACAAGATCCTGAAGTGGAAGCAGCAGCCGACGCTGCTGACGGCGTAGGCCCGCCTCCGTGTCGGGCCGCCCTCGTCAGGCCCCGGACCCCGAGCCCACCAACCCCGCCAGATGGCGCAGCGACTGGGGAAGGTGCCCGGGGCCGAAGGGCGGGAAGGCGAGGTACGCGCGGATGGACGGCGGCACCGCGGACCAGTCGTAGGTGAGCGTGACCTCGGTCGCGGCGGGGCCGAGCGGCAGGAGGTCGTAGCGCCAGGACCAGCCGCCGAACTCCAGGCGGCCGTCCTCCTTCTCCTGTCCGGTCAGCCAGCCGATGGCGTGCGGCGGGTCGAGCACATGGACCTGGTTGGCCACCCGGTAGTCGCCGTCCGGATGATCCGGGTGGTACATCTCCATCCGGAAGACCTGCCCCACCTCGGTCAGCGGCGCCCGGTCGGCGGCCCGTCGGACCCAGCCGGTGCCGTCGATCGCCGCATGGGTCCCCGGATCCGCGAGCACCGCGAACACCCGCGCGAGGGGCGCGGCGACGGTCGACACGGCGCTCACCTTGTCCCCGGTCATCGGGCCCACCTCTCCTCGGTCACCGTGTCCCTTCTCCTCGGTCACCGTGCCCACGCTCCCTCTCCTCTCGCCCCGGTCCCCCGCGGACGCGGAAGCCGGAGGGGGAACCTCCCCACCTGGCAGACGGGACGGCGAGGCGGAACTCATCGGTCACCGGACCGGCAGTCACCCGCAGTCGCCCGCGATTATCCGCAGTTGTCCCCGTTCGTCCTTCCCGGCCGCTCCCCGCGCGTCCGGTCTCACCTCGCACGGAACTTGACAGAAGCGGTCGCGAGGCGGCGAGACTGTGCCGCATGCCTCCCACTCCGCAGCTCACCCGGCGCCGTTGCGTGGACTTCGCGCTCGTCGCCAGCTGCTGTTGTCGCTGAGCGCCTCCTCGCCGGGATCCGCCGCCGCGCCCTGAGGCCCCCGGGCCCGCGCCGGTGCCAGGACTCCGCACCGCCTGATCGCCACCCCGTACCACCGCCGGACGGCCGCGCTGCACGCCCCTTACTTAGGACTCCTTATTTAGGGATCCTCGTCCGGGCGCGGGGTACGCGGCGGGACCTTACGTACACCGCGACCGCTCCACGACTTCCGAGGGGACGACCCCACCATGGTTGACCTGAACAGACGCCATCTGCTGACCGCCCTGGGCGGCGGTGCCGCCGCGCTCGCCGTGGGCGGCTGCCGTTCCGCGGCGGACTCCGGGCAGTCCTCCGGCGCTTCCGGCGAGGTACTGCGCCTGGCGCAGATCGCCGACATCCAGCCGCAGGGGCTCTTCAGCCAGAACGCCAACGACTTCACCGTCGCCCGGCTGCTGTTCAACTCACTGACCCGCTACGACCACCGCACCCTGGAGCCGCGCCCCGAACTGGCGCGGGAGTGGAGGTGGTCGGCCGACCGGCGCCGGCTCACCCTGCGGCTGCGCGAGGGCGTGAGCTTCCACAGCGGCCGGGAGTTCACCGCCGCGGACGTCATCGCCTCGATCCGCGCCCAGCAGGACCCGAAGAACACCTCGCAGCTCATCAACACCGCGGCCGCCGTGACCGGTCTGCGGGCGCGCGGCGACCACGAGCTGGAACTGCGGCTGTCCCGGCCCGTGAACAACCTCTTCGACCTGTTCGAGCTGATGCCGGTCGTCGACCGGAAGACCCTGCCGGGGCTGCTCGGCGGCAAGCAGATCATCGGCACCGGCCCGTTCCGGCTGAAGAGCTGGGCCGCGGGCGACGAGGCGGTGCTCGTCCGCAATCCGCGCTACTGGCGCCGCGGGACACCCCGCCTCGCCGGGGTCCGGATCCGCACCATCCCCCAACTCCAGTCCCTGGTCGCCTCCTTGCGCACCGGGCAGAGCGACTTCGTGCCCGGCCTCGCCCCGGCCGACGTGGCGGGCCTGAGCGGCGACAAGCGCTTCACCACCCGCTTCACCGACACCCGGGACAACGGCTGGTACCTGGGCGTCAACGTCCGCAAGGAGGCGGTGAAGGACCGCCGGACGCGCCAGGCCCTGTCGTACGCCGTCGACCGGGAGCGCATGGCCGAGGTGGTCTTCAAGGGCACCGCGGAACCCACCAGCCTGCCCTGGCCCGCCTCCTCACCGGCCCACCGGCCCGAGCTGACCGGCCACTACACGCACCGCCCGGCCAAGGCCAGGAAGCTGCTCGACGAGGCCGGGGGCGCGCCGCGCGGGCCGCTGCGTCTGGCGTACAACTCCTCGCTGCCCGCGACGCGTTACCTGGCCCAGATCGTCCAGTCGGACCTGGCCGAGGTGGGGGTCGAGGTGCGGCTGATGCCGCTGCTCGGCGCGGACCTCGGCGCCCGGCTCGGCAGCGGCGAGCTGCCCGAGCTGTGGATCAACACCCACGGCTTCGCCCACCTCCACCCGGCCTCGCTGGTGACCGGCGCCAAGCCCTTCCGCTACGACGCCAACGCCTCCGGCTACACCGGAAAGGAGTACGCGAAGGCCGCCGAGACGGCGTGGACGGCGACCGGGGCGGCCGCCCGGGAGGCGTACGACACCCTCAACTCCGTACTCCTGCGGGAGCAGTTCGTGATCTCGCTGGTGCAGACCGGGGCCGCGATGACGATGACGAGGCGGCTGAAGGGGCTCGACTGGTCGATGTTCGACGCCCTCGACCTCGACGAGGCCACCCTGGACGCGGCATGACGGCGCGCTACCTGCTGCGGCGGGCCCTCTCGCTGCTCGTGACCCTGCTGCTCGCCTCCGTCGCGATCTTCGGCCTGCTGCGCCTCGTGCCGGGCAGCACCGCGGCGGCGGTCGCCGGGGCGGACGCCTCGCCGGAGCAGCTCGCCGCGATCGAGGCCGACCTCGGACTGCACCGCCCGCTGCCCGCCCAGTACGGCAGCTGGCTGCACGGCATCCTCACCGGGGACCTGGAGAAGTCGTACGTCCTGGGCCGCCCGATCGGGGAGCTGATCCGGGGCGGACTCGGCGCCACCCTCCAACTCACCCTCGCCGCGAGCCTGATCGCGGCGGTGCTCGGCTTCCTGCTCGGGGTGCTGGCCGCCACCGCCCGCAACCGGCTGGTCAGGGGCGCCGCGAAGACCGTCACCACGCTGGCCCTCGCGGTGCCGCCCTACGCCTCCGGCACGGTGCTCATCGCGGTCTTCGCGGTGGCCCTGCCGGTGCTGCCCCCGGGCGGCCACGCCTCGCTGGCGAAGGACCCGGACCTCGCGGTGCAGTTCCTGCTGCTGCCCGCGGTGTGCCTGGCCCTCCCGGTGGCGGCGGTGCTCGCCCGCTTCCTCGCCGACGGCCTCCAGTCGGCGCTCGGCGAGGACTACACGCGCGCCGCGGCCGGGCTCGGGGTGCGCCGCCGCCGGCTGATCCTGCGGCACGCGCTGCCCAACGCGCTCGCGCCGGTGATCACGGTGGCCGCGGTCCAGGTGGGCAATCTGCTCGCGGGATCGGCGATCGTCGAGGCGCTGTTCGCCTGGCCGGGACTCGGGCAGCTGCTGATCCAGTCGATCGTCTCGCACGACCTCCTGGTGGTGCAGGACCTGCTGCTGCTCGCCGTCGCCGCCTTCGTCGTCCTGCAGTTGCTCGGCGAGGCGGCCCGGGCCTGGCTCGATCCGCGGATCGCGCTGCGGGGTGCGTCATGAGCGCGGGGGCGGCGAAACCGCTCACCTCGCGGCCGCTCGCCCGGCTCCGGCTCCCCTCCCGGCTCGCCGGGGCCCGGGCGCGGACGGCCCTGGCCGTGGTGGCGCTGCTGGTGCTGACCGGGGCGCTGGCGCCGCTGCTCGCGCCCCACGATCCGGTCGCCCAGTCCGACGACATCCTGGCCGGGCCCGGCGCCGCGCACCCGCTCGGCACCGACGACCTGGGGCGCGATGTGTTCAGCCGGGTCCTGTACGGGCTCCGGGTCGACCTGGTGGTCGGCGTCCTCGGGGTGTCCGGCGCCGGGGCGATCGGCGTGCTGCTCGCGCTCGCGGCGCTGCGCTCCGCCGCCGTGGACGCCGTGCTGCAGCGGGTGCTCGACGTGCTGCTCGCCTTCCCCTCGCTGATCCTCGCGGTGGCCGTGGCGGCGGTCCTCGGCACCGGCCAGGGCTCGATCACCGCCGCGGTGGTGATCTCCCAGTCGGCGCTGTGCGCCCGGGTGGTGCGGGACGCGATGCTCGCGCACCGGCGGCGCGAGTACATCCTCGCCGCGGAACTCGCCGGGGTGCGGCCCGGCCGGCTCCTGGTCCGGCATCTGCTGCCGACCGCCTTCGACCCGCTCACCGTCCAGCTCGCGCTCTCGCTGTCCACCGCCGTCTTCCTGGAGGGCGGCATGAGCTTCGTCGGCATCGGCGTGCTGCCGCCGGACCCCTCGCTCGGCAACGTCCTCCAGGAGTCCGTGCAGTACCTCGGCAGCGAGCCGCTGTTCGCCGCCGGGCCGCTGCTCGTCATCGTCGCGCTGGTCCTCTGCTTCAACACCCTCGCCGACGCGCTGAACAGGAGCCACCGATGACCCAGACCCCGGGGGACCAGGCGGTCCCCGACGACGAGGCGGTCCCCGAGGGCGAGACGGTCCTCGACATCGCCGGGCTCACCGTGGAGTTCGGCCCGCCGGACGGCACCGCCGAGGGCGGCGGAGTCGCCGTCGACGGCATCGGACTGCGGGTCGGGCGCGGCGACTTCCTCGGCATCATCGGGGAGTCGGGCTCCGGCAAGTCCACCGCCGCCCTCGCCGTGCCCCGGCTGCTGCCGCGGGGCGGCAGGGTCACCGGCGGCACCGTCCTGCTGCGCGGCACCGAGGTGGGCACGCTGTCCGAGCGGCGGCTGCGGGAGATCCGCGGCAAGGAGGTCGGCCTGGTCTTCCAGGACCCGATGTCCTCCCTCAACCCGCTGCTCTCCATCGGCGCCCACCTGGACGAGGCCCTGCGCGCGCACGGCTCCCGCTCCCGCGCCGAGCGCCGCCGCCGCGCCGCCGAACTCCTCGACCTGGTCGGCATCCCCGAGGCGGCGGACCGGATGGGCCGCCGCCCGCACCAGTTCTCCGGCGGCCAGCGCCAGCGCGTCGCCCTCGCCATGGCCCTGGCCGGCGAGCCCGCCGTCCTCATCGCCGACGAACCGACCACCGCCCTCGACGCCACCGTCGGCGCCCAGGTCCTCGACCTCATCGGCCGGGTCAACCGCGAACTGGGCACCGCCGTCGTGCTCATCACCCACGACCTCTCCGTGGTGGCGCGCTCCTGCCGCCGGGTCGCCGTGATGTACGGGGGCGCCCTCGTCGAACAAGGCCCGGTCGACACCGTCCTGAACGAACCCCGGCACCCCTACACCGCGGGCCTGCTCGCCGCCGTGCCCCGCCTCGACGCCCCGGCCGGGAGCCCGCTCGCCGCGGTGCCGGGCCGCCCGCCCGCCCTCGGCGAGCACCGGCGGGGCTGCCGCTTCGCGCCCCGCTGCCACCTGGCCACCGCCGGGTGCCGCACCGAGGAGCCCCGGCTCACCCCGAGCCGGGGGCGGCTGGTCGCCTGCCATGTCACCACCGCCGAGCCCGGCACCCCGGCGGCGCCACCGGCCGCGACCCCCGTCGCCGCGCCCGTGCTGCGCGCGGTCGGCACCGCGCCGCCGCTGCTCGAGGTCACCGGACTCAGCAAGCACTACGCCGGTCCGCGCCGCACCCGTACCACCGCCCTCTCCGAGGTCGGCCTGAGCCTCGCGCCGGGCGAGACGCTCGGCCTGGTCGGCGAGTCCGGCAGCGGCAAGTCCACCCTGGCGCGGACCCTGGTGGGCCTGGAGCGCCCCAGCTCCGGGAGCCTGCGCTTCGACGGCGAGGAGCTGGGCGCCCACCGCAGCGCACGCCGGCGCCGGGAGATCCAGCTGGTCTTCCAGGACCCGTACGCCTCCCTGCACCCCCGGATGCGTATCGGCACCGCGCTCGCCGAGCCGCTGCGCGCCCTCGGCATGGACGACCGCGACCGGCGCCGGGCCCGGGTCGCCGAACTCCTGCGCCTGGTCGGCCTCGACGAGAGCGCGGCCGAGCGGCGGCCCGCCGACTTCTCCGGCGGCCAGCGGCAGCGCATCGGCATCGCCCGGGCGCTGGCCACCGAGCCGCGGCTGCTGCTGTGCGACGAGCCGGTGTCCGCGCTCGACGTCTCGGTGCAGGCCCATGTGCTCGGCCTGCTCGCCGAACTGCGCGCCTCGCTCGGCCTCACGATGCTCTTCATCAGCCACGACCTGGCGGTGGTCCGGCAGATCAGCCACCGCATCGCCGTGCTCTACCGCGGCGAGATCGTCGAGACCGGCACCGCCGACGAGGTCTGCGCCCGCCCCCGGCACCCGTACACCCGCTCCCTGCTCGCCGCGGCCGGCGCCGTACCGCAGGGCCCGGCCCCCCTCGCCCCGGAGACGACCTCCGCCAAGGAGACGACATGACCGACCCCGCCCGCCCCCACATCCTCCTGGTGCACTGGCACGACCTCGGCCGCCATCTCGGCACCTACGGCCGCGGCGGCGTGCACAGCCCGCACCTGGACGCGCTCGCCGACCAGGGCATCCGTTTCGACCGCGCCTTCGGCACCGCCCCGCTCTGCTCCCCGGCCCGCGGCTCGCTCTTCACCGGCCGCTATCCGCACGACAACGGGCTGCTCGGCCTCGCCCACCTCGGCTGGGAGTACAAGCCGGACGTACGGACCCTGCCCGCCCTCCTCGGCGAGGCCGGTTACCGCACCGCGCTCGCCGGGATGCAGCACGAGTCCAGCGACCCGGTTCGGCTCGGCTACGAGGAGTGCTTCGCGCTGCGCCGCACCCATCTGGAGCGCGAGTACTGCGGTCCCGTCACCGACGCCGCGGTCGACTGGCTGGAGCGCCACGCCGCCGCGCCCGAGCCCTTCTTCCTGGTCGTCGGCTTCGAGGAGACCCACCGCCCCTACCCGCCCGAGCGCTACCCGCCGGACGACCCGGCCGCCGTGGAGGTCCCCGGCTACCTGCCCGACAACGACTGGACCCGCGACGACCTGGCCTCCTTCCAGGGCTCCATCCGGGTCGCCGACCAGGCCGTCGGACGGCTGCTCGGCACCCTGGACCGGCTCGGGATCGCCGAGGACACCTGGGTGCTCTTCACCACCGACCACGGCATGGCCTTCCCCGGCGGCAAGTCCACCCTCTACGACCCGGGCACCGAGGTGGCCCTGCTCACCCGGCCGCCCGCCGCCTGGGGCGCGCCGCGCGGGGCCACCGACCGGCTGTTCAGCCATGTCGACGTGGTCCCGACCGTGCTCGACGCCCTCTCCCTGCCGGTGCCGGGGGAGGTCCAGGGCGTCAGCCACGCCGAGTGGCTGAGAGGCGGCGACCCGGCCCCCGCCCGCACGCGGATCTTCACCGAGAAGAACTTCCACGACGGCTACGACCCGATACGCGCCGTCCGCACCGCCACCCACAAGTACGTCCGCAACTTCGAGGAGCGCCCCCGCCTCGCGCTGCCCGGCGACATCGAGTCCAGCCCCACCCGGCGCGGCCTCGGCGACGACCACCTGCGGCACCGCCCGGCCGAGGAGCTGTACGACCTGCGCGCCGACCCCTGGGAGCGCACCGACCTCGCGGCCGACCCGGCGCACGGCGCCCTGCGCGAGGAACTCGCCGCCGAACTGCGCGACTGGCAACAGGCAAGCGGCGACCCGCTGTTGGCGGGCCCGCTGGCCCCGCAGCCCTGGCCCCGGCAGCCGCGGTACGGTGCGCTGGTCCCCGAGACCGGCGGACCATGGGCGAGATGAAGGGTCCCGCGGTGCCGGGTGCGCGGGAGCCGACCGAGGTGAGGGGTTCCGCGGTGCCGGATGCGCAGGGGGCCACCGAGGTGCAGGGTTCCGCGGTGCCGGACGCGCGGGAGGCCACCGAGGTGCGGGATCCCGCGGTGCCGGGCGCGCGGGAGTCGACCGAGGCCAGACGGCCGGATTCGGTGCGGGCGCACAACACCGCCCTCGTCCTCGGCCTGCTGCGGACCGGCCGACTGGTCTCCCGCGCCGACCTCGCCCGGGAGACCGGGCTCAGCCTGCCGACCGTGATGGACATCGTCGAACGCCTCTGCGCCCAGGGCCTGGTCCGGCAGGCGGGCAGCGGCACCCCGGCCGGCGGCCGCCCGCCCCGGCTGTACGAGTTCACCCCCGGCAGCCGGATGGCCCTCGGGATCAGCATCGGCACCGCGACCACCACCGCCCTGCTCACCGACCTCAACGCCACCGTGCTGCACGAGGTGCGCGAACCCTCCCGGCTGCGCGAGGGCCCCGAGGCCTGCGTCGAGCAGGTCACCCGGCTCCTCGACGTCCTCCTCGCGCGCGGCGCCGAACGGCAGGGCACCGTCATCGGCATCGGCCTCGCCGTCGCCGCGCACCTGCGGGACAGCGAGGGCCGGCGGCTGCGGCCCTGGGACGACCCCGGCCTCGCCCCGCTCGACCTGCGCGCGCTGGTCGCCGAGCGGTACGGGGTGCCGGTCGACCTCGACAACTACGCCAAGGCCGTGGCGGTGGGCGAGCACCGCTTCGGCGCGGCCCGCGGCCACCGGCACGTGCTCTGCGTGGTCCTCCAGGACGGCGTCGGCGCGGCACTGATCACCGGCGGCGCCCTCCACCGGGGCTGGGACGGCGCCGCGGGCCGCTTCGGCGCCACCCTGGTGCCGGGCCCGGACGGGGAGCGCACCACGCTGGACGCGGTGGCGGGGGCCGCCGGGATCGTGGCACGCGCGGCCCGGGCGATGCGGGCGGCGTCCGGGGCGGCGGATCCGGGTGCCGGGTCCTCGAACGGCGCCGGAACCTCGAACACGGCGGATCCCGCGGGTACTTCGGGCGCGGGCTCCATGAGTCCCTCGGATCCCATGAGCCCTTCTGGTGCGCGCCCCGTGAGGTCTGCCGCGAGTCCGTCGAGCCTGGCCGAGGTCTGTGCCGCCGCGGAGGAGGGGAATCCGGGGGCGGTCCTGGCCCTGCGCGAGGTCGGGGAACTGCTCGGGGACGCCGTGCACAACGCCTGCATGCTGGCCGACCCGGAGGTCGTCGTCCTCACCGGGCCGACCGTCGTCGCCGCCGGTGACCACCTGGTCGGGCCGACCACCCGGGCGGTGACCGGCGGCGGGCGGCGCCGGGTCGTCACCGGCGCCCTCGGCGAACGCGCGGGCGCCATCGGCGCGGTGGCACTGCTGCTGCGCAACAGCTTCATCGACCCGCTGCGCGTCAGCACCGGCTGAGGGGGCGTCACCGGGGCGGGGTCCCAGAAATACGGGGCCCGGATGCAACAGCGAAGGACCGGGCACCCCCGAGGGCGCCCGGTCCTTCACCGGTCCTGCGGCCGAGGACCCCTGCCGGGGCCGTCCGGCGGCCGCGCTCGCTCAGCCGCCGAACCGGCCGCGCTCGCTCAGCCCTTGAGCTTCGCCATCCACAGCTCGACCTCGTCCGAGCGGCGCGGGAGCCCGGCGGAGAGGTTCCGGTTGCCGTCCTCGGTGACCAGGATGTCGTCCTCGATACGGACGCCGATGCCGCGGTACTCCTCCGGCACCGTCAGATCGTCGGCCTGGAAGTACAGTCCGGGCTCGACGGTCAGGCACATGCCCGGCTCCAGGGTGCCGTCCACATAGGTCTCGGTGCGGGCGACGGCGCAGTCGTGCACGTCGAGGCCGAGCATGTGGCCGGTGCCGTGCAGGGTCCAGCGGCGCTGGAGGCCCAGCTCGAGCACGCGCGCGACCGGGCCCTCGACCAGGCCCCACTCGACCAGCTTCTCGGCGAGCACCCGCTGCGAGGCGTCGTGGAAGTCGCGGTACTTGCCGCCCGGCTGCACCGCCGCGATACCGGCCTCCTGCGCCTCGTAGACCGCGTCGTAGATCTTCCGCTGGATCTCGTCGAAGCGGCCGCTGATCGGCAGGGTCCGGGTGACGTCGGCGGTGTAGAGGCTGTGGGTCTCCACCCCGGCGTCCAGGAGCAGGAGGTCGCCGGAGCGGACCGGGCCGTCGTTGCGCACCCAGTGCAGGGTGCAGGCGTGGGCGCCGGCCGCGCAGATGGAGCCGTAGCCGATGTCGTTGCCCTCGACGCGGGCGCGCAGGAAGAAGGTGCCCTCGATATAGCGCTCGCTGGTGGCCTCGGCCTTGTCGAGGACCTTCACCACGTCCTCGAAGCCGCGCACCGTGGAGTCGACGGCCTTCTGCAGCTCGCCGACCTCGAACTCGTCCTTGACCAGGCGGGCCTCGGAGAGGAAGACCCGCAGCTCCTCGTCGCGCTCGGCGGTCACCTTGTCGGTGAGGGCCGCCTCGATCCCGGCGTCGTGGCCGCGCACCACGCGGACCGGGCCGGTGGCCTCCGCCAGCCGCCCGGTCAGTTCGCGGACGTCGTCGGCGGGGATCCCGTACAGCTTCCCGGCCTCGGTCAGGGAGTGGCGGCGGCCCACCCACAGCTCGCCCTGGCCGTCCAGCCAGAACTCGCCGTTCTCCCGGTCGGAGCGGGGCAGCAGATAGAGCGTGGCCCGGTGGCCGTCCCGCTCCGGCTCCAGGACCAGGACGCCGTCCTCGGTCTGGTTGCCGGTGAGGTAGGCGTACTCGACCGAGGCGCGGAAGGGGTACTCGGTGTCGTTGGAGCGGGTCTTCAGGTTGCCCGCCGGGATGACCAGGCGCTCGCCGGGGAAGCGCGCCGAGAGCGCGGCGCGGCGCCGGGCGGTGTGGCCGGCCTGGGCGATCGGCTCCAGGGCGTACTGCTCGGTGTCGGCCCAGCCGGACCGCATGTTCTCCGCAAGCTCGTCGGAGACACCCGGGTACAGGCCGTTCTTGCGCTGCTTGATCGGCTCTTCTTCCTCCGGGGTCTCCGGGGTGAGCTCGTCCGCCACGGTCGTCCTCCTCTGTACGGCATATGACCACCTCCATCGTACGGGCGTACGGAAGGGCCTCGATCCGCAGATACGGGGAGGTGCGGGGTGTAGGTGAGGAAAGGGGCGGAGGCGGAGAAGGGGGAGGAGCCGGTCAGGCGAAGCGGGCCGCGAGGAGCACCACGTCCTCCTCGCTCTCCGCCCGGTCGAGACCGTCCGGCAGCATCGTGCGCAGCACATGGTCCGCCAGTGCCTCCGGGTCCTCGCGCACCGCGCGCGCCGCCCCCGAGGCGGCGGCGTGGAGCTTGGCGAAGGCGCGGTCCATGGGCTCGCCGGTGCGGTGCAGCAGCCCGTCGGTGTAGAGCAGCAGGGTCTCGCCCGGCTCGGTGGAGACCTCCACGCTCGGCGCCTCCCAGCAGGCCAGCATGCCGAGCGGCGCGGAGAGCGAGGTCTCCACGAACTCGGTGCGCTCGGCCCCGACCAGGAGCGGCGGGCTGTGCCCGGCCCCGGCCAGGGTGATCCGGCGCAGGGCGGGCTCGCAGAAGGCGAAGAGGGCGGTCGCGCTGCGCGCGGGCTCGGTCAGCCGCAGCAGCAGTTCGAGGTCGGACAGGACCGCGACCGGGTCCTCGCCCTCCAGGACGGCGTACGCCCGCAGCGAGGCGCGCAGCCGCCCCATCGCGGCCACCGCGCTCGGCCCGGAGCCGGTCACCGAGCCCACCGCGAGGCCGAGGGCGCCCTCGGGCAGCGGCAGCGCGTCGTACCAGTCCCCGCCGCCGCGCTCGCAGGTGCGGTGCCGCGCGGCGAGCTGCACCGAGGCGACCCGGGGCAGCCGGGGCGGCAGCAGCTCCTCGGCGAGGGTGGCGGCGGTGGCCCGGGCGTGGTCGAGCTCGCGCAGCCGGGCGAGGTGCTCGGTGGCCTGGCGCACGTAGAGGCCGATGAGGTGGCGCTGCCGCTCGGAGGGTTCGGCGGGCTCGTCGTAGAGCCAGACCGCGGCGCCCACGCGGCCGGCTTCGGCGCTCTCCAGCGGGAGGGCGTAGCTGGCGGCGTAGCCGAGGCGGGCGGCGACCTCGCGGTGGCGGGGGTCGAGGTCGTCCTCGGAGAGCAGGTCGGGGTGGGTGATCTCGCGGGCGGTGCCGCTCTGGTCGGCGGGCGCGTCCAGGAGGCGCCCGTAGGAGGTCGCGTTGCGCGGCACGGTCTCGATGTGCCCGAGGTCGGCGCGGCCGAGGCCGAGTCCGACCGTGGTCTCGGTGCCGTCGCCCGGCTCGACGACGATCAGCGCGCGCCGGGCGCCGACCAGCAGCGCGCCCGCCCGCAGCACCTCGTGCAGGGCGGTGTCGAGGGTGCCGGTGCGGGCGAGGTCCTCGGTGAGGTCGTGCAGCGTGGTCAGGTCGGAGACCCAGCCGGCCAGCTGGTCCTGGAGCGCCTCGGCGGGGGCGGCGGGGGACTCCCCGCCCGGGGGGTTCGCGGGCGCCGGAGGCTCCGGAGTGTGAGACGGGGCGGGAACGGTGGGGTCGATTCCGGCCACTTTCGGCGGGCGAGGGGTGTTCATGGCATCAGGCCTTCCGGCCAGTGCGTTCTGCGCGAAAACATCGCAAACCCCCTGACTTTCTGCGCCGGCGGCAGTGCCTCCAGATGTACACGCACCGAAGAGCGGATGTCCAGCATCGTCCTGCGAGGATTCCCGGTGTCCACGGGGGCGCGGGCGGCGACTTCAACTTGACTGAAAAATGCCGGAGGTAACGGCATATTGGGGTCGACTGGGACCGCTCGACGGAGCGTCACAGCGGTCGGGATGGGTACGTAATCGATGTGAGTCAGGGGCAGTTGGCCTGCCCCGGAACCTGATGGCCCCGCCGGGCGTCCTAGTCGGCGAAGGCCGGGTCCCCATCCTCCGTGGCTCAGACTCCAGGCACTACGCGGGACGGCAATTCGCCAGGCATCGCCACCCCCGCGCCAGGCCCGTGCTCGATCGGTAGCGGTGCCAGAGAGCAAGCGGCGCCCGATCGGAACCAGCAGGGACGCGGCCGAGATGCCGCCCCGGGGGCCCCGCCAGGCGGGCCCGGGGCGTGACGCGCCAGTACGTACGCACAGTGCACGGTCCGGCTCCTTTGTGTGAAGTGGTCCGCAGCGTTCTCCAGCGGTCGACGTCCTGCCAGCGGTCAACGGAAAGGAACGAGCGCTCATGCGCGAGATCCGCGAGATCCTCCAGAGGCGACGCAGGCACCTGTTCCGGCGGCTCTCCCGGCGCCCCGACGCGCGCGGTGCGGCCGTCTTCTACGCGAGCGCCTGGCAGTGGCCGGTACTCCCGGGCGCGGGCTGCCGGGAGCGCGGCTCACGGTGCTGCTCCTGTCCCGACCCGGACTGCGCGGCACCCGGCGCGCACCCCTTCGAACCGGGACTCCTTGCGGCCACCACCGACGAGCGCATGGTGCGCTGGTGGTGGACGCGGCGCCCCTGGGCCCCGGTGCTGCTCGCCACCGGCGGCCGCGCGCCCTGCGCGGTCAGCCTCCCGGCGCCGGAGGGGGAGCGCGCCCTCGCCGCCCTCGACGCGATGCAGATGCGCCTCGGCCCCGTCCTCGCCACCCCGGAGCGGGTGACCTTCCTGGTGGCCCCGTACACGCTGCCCCGCCTCGGCGAGCTGCTCTACGCCAAGGACCATGTGCCCGGCTCGCTGCGCTTCCACGGCGAGGGCGGCTATGTCGCCCTGCCGCCCTCGGAGACCGGCGCGGGCCCGGTCCGCTGGGAGCGCGCCCCGCTGCCGGGGTCCAGCACGCCCTGGCTGCCCGATGTCGAGGCCGTCGCGGACGTCCTGGTGGACACCCTGACCCGTACCGGTCTCAACCCTTCGGAGTTCTGAAGCGGCCCTTCCCGGTCCGAGGCGGCCTCTCTTTCCGCGGCCGCCCGCAGCTGCCCGCCGTTCTGAAGCGGCCCGCGCGCCGGCCCGGGCGGCGGGTGGATGCGCGGTGGCGCGTGGCGCCGAGCCCGCGCGCCGGAGTGTGCGCCAGGGGCGTGCGCGGGGCGGGGGAAACGTACCTCGCGTACGCCTCTGGGGGTGCTTCGGCGGACTGCCCGCTGCGGAGGTGAATTCAGGTAAGCCACCGCTTATGCGGCTTCTTCTGCGTACTTAGGTGTGCGATGCGCGTACGCAAGTTCCCGCACCGCGCCGTGTATACGGCCACGAAAGCGTTTTCCGGCCAGGGAGCCCTATGCGCCGCTCGGGTGTTCGGCGGGGCGGTGCGGCCCAGGCTGCCAACTCGGCGCAGGCCGGGGGGCTTTGGGCGGGGCGGGAGGGCGGCGGAACGGGTCCGTCCGCGGGCGCCAATGGAAAGACCCGGTTGCTGGCGACGGGGGATGCACCAGCAACCGGGCTCCTTGAACGGTAACAAGGAATCGGGGTTCTGCAAATTCGAAGACGGTTATTTGTCTGCTGATTTACCTGCGGAGACAGGCAGTTGTGACGCGAGTCACCCGAGGAGCCTGTCCGAATGCCGGGCAGTCCTTTCCGGCGACCGCACCGGCACCCTTTTCCGACGCCCCCGCCTCGCGCACTCCCCGGCGCAGCCCGTCCTCGCGTGTCCCCCGGCTCAGCTCAGCGTCACCTGGCGGTTGGTGAGCCCGCCGCGCGCCCGGCGCTCCTCGCCGGTGAGCGGCTCGGTGCGCGCGAGGGCATCGGCGAGCCGCTCGGCGAACGCGGCCGCGGGCTTCTCGGTGTCCGCCGCCGACATCCCGCGCGGCAGGTCCCAGACCGGCACCGTCAGTCCGTGCGCGCGGAAGGAGCCGACCAGCCGGGTGCCCTCGCCGAGCCCGGAGGTGCCGGCCGCGTGCAACCGGGCGAGCGCGTCGAGGAGTTCCTCCTCCGCGTGCGGCATGACCCAGCGCAGATGGTTCTTCTCCGGGGTCTCGCACCAGTAGGCCGCGTCCACCTGGGTCAGCCGCTCGGTGGGGATCGCCGCCTCGTTCGCACGCTCCAGGGAGGCCGCGACCTCCGGCGACGCCGACTCGCTGTCCGGCACCCAGAACTCGAAGCCGGTGTGCACCTCGGGCGCGAACTCCGCCTCGGGGTCGAGCAGATCCTGCAGCCGCGGCCCCTCGGCCGGAGCCCGGCGGGCCTCCACCGGGGTGCCCGGGGCGACGGTGAGCGCCCGCTGCAAGGTGTCCGCGAGGTCGCGGCTCAGGTCGCCGGAGGCGGTGTCGTTCTGCAGACCGAGCAGCACCGAGCCGTCCTCGCGCCGCAGCGCGGGCCAGGCCATCGGCAGCACGGTGGCCAGCGTCACCGAGGGGACGTCCGCGGGCTTCTCCTTCAAATGGAGCACGGCCGTGGCAGCGGGCACCAGCTCGCGCAGCGCCACCAGGTCGCGCTCACCGGCCAGCCCCTCGAAGGGGCGCTGCACCAGCTCGGTCACCGCCTGCGCGGCGGCCCGGCCGTGGCAGGCCTTGTAGCGGCGGCCCGAACCGCAGGGGCAGGGCTCCCGGGCGCCGACGACGGGGACCTCACCCTCGACGGCGCTCTTCGACTGCGGCTTGCCCTTCGCCTGGGGGCGCTTCTTGGCCATCGTGGCTGTCTCCCGGTAGCGGCTCGTCTCGTACGGGCGCGAGCCTAACCCCTCACCACCACCGCGACGGCGGCCGCCGCCACGGCGCGAACGGGTGCGCGCGGGACGGGAGTCGGGGCGGGAGTCGGGACGGGTCCGGGAGAGAGGGGGACGGGCGGCGACCGACCGGCGGGCCCGGCCGGGGCGGCCGTCCCCTCAGTCCTCGAAATCCTCGAAGGCCGCGGTGAGGTCGAGCCCCGCGAGCGAGGAGACGGCGGGGGCCGTGACCCGGGCGGCGAGGTCCTCGCGGCGCCTGCGCGCGGCCAGCTGGAGGGGGCAGTCGCGTACCGCCACCCAGACCGTCACCTCGCCGGTGACGCCGTCGCGTACGCCCCACTCCTCGGCGAGCGCCGAGATGATGTTCAGTCCGCGGCCGCCGTGCGCCGTCACCGAGGGGGTGGACGGCATCGGGCGGGTCGGCCCGCCGCCGTCGGTGACCTCCAGGGTCAGCAGCCCGTCGTCCTCGACCCGCCAGGCGGCGAGGACCTCTCCGTCCCCGGACTGCTCCTCGCCCAGCGGCCTGCCGTGCCGGCAGGCGTTGCTGAGCAGTTCGGAAAGAATGAGTACGGCGTCGTCGAGGACCGTCTCGGCCACTCCGCGCCGCCGCAGTTCCGCGCGCATCCGGCGCCTCGCCTGCCCCACGCCCGCAGGGCCATGGGGAACGGCCATGCTCGACGACGTGGGCACTTCCTGTGCCACCACCAACGCCACCCCCGAGACCTCCTTCGCCCCACGCCACGGACTGAATGCCCTCCGGCAACACGGCGGAAACCGAACAGACGGAGTGCGGTGACGCACATGTGACGATCGCGTACGTCCCGAACGCGCCGGTGCACTCCCCGTGACCGCCCCCCGGGACGAGGAGCGGATCGGGCAGGCCCCGGCCGCTATCGGCCCAGCTGGGCGAGGACTTGGGCGGGCCGGTTGGTGATGATCGCGTCCACGCCGAGTTCGGCGCAGAGCTCCACGTCCGCGGGTTCGTCGACGGTCCACACATGCACCTGGTGCCCGGCCTCCTTCAGCCGCGCCACGTACCCCGGCTGATTGCGCACGATCCGCATCGAGGGCCCCGCGATGCGCACCCCCGCGGGCAGCCGCCCCTCGCGCTGGCGCGGCGAGAGGAACTGGAGCAGATAGACGGTGGGCAGCCCCGGCGCGGCCTCCTGCACCCGGTACAGCGAGCGGGCCGAGAAGCTCATCACCCGCACCGGGCCCGGGCCGGCGGCCGAGGGCGGCGAGTCCAGCCCGTGGCGGCGCAGCAGCTCCAGGAGCTTCTCCTCCACCCGGCCCGCCCAGCGCGTGGGGTGCTTGGTCTCGATGGCCAGCTCGACCGGGCGGCCCGCCTCGGCGACCAGCCCGAGCAGGCGCTCCAGGGTCAGTACGGAGGTGTCCGCCCAGTCGGGGGCCTCGGCCCGCTCCTGGGCGCCGTGCTGCTTCCAGGAGCCGAAGTCGAGGGCGGCGAGATCGGCGAGCTCCAGCGCGGAGACCGCCCCGCGGCCGTTGGACGTACGGTTGATGCGGCGGTCGTGCACGCAGACCAGGTGCCCGTCCGCGGTCAGCCGGACATCGCACTCCAGGGCGTCGGCGCCGTCCTCGATGGCCTTGCGGTAGGCGGCGAGGGTGTGCTCCGGTACGTCCTCGGAGGCACCGCGGTGGGCGACGACCTGGATCTGGCGAGCGTGGTTCACCGCGTCATCGTGCCATCGGCGCCGGTACGCGGCCCGGCCGGGCCCGCACCGGATGCGGGGCCCCCGCCGACCGCCGAGGATGGCCCCGACGAGTGCGGACGGTGGCGCCGAACGCACAGCATCGCCTTATGGTGCCCTGACGCCGCTTGGGAAAGGGTGGGAGCGGTCAGAAGTGCACAGCTGGAGCGCGCCGGGCGCACCCCTGCGACCCGTGCCGGACAGGACAGCCGTGGAGCGAGGAGTAGAGCTGTGAACCCCGAGAGCGCCAGGAACGGCGAGAACACCGGGAAGGGCGACAACACCGGGAACGCCGGGACCGGGAACGGCGAGCAGAACACCGGCGGCGGTCCCGCCACCCCCGGTGGGACCACGGACGCCGGCGGACCCCCCGCGTACACCGGGGACCCCGGGACCACGGGCGGGACGGCCCCCGAGACCCCGGCCGCGCCCGGCGGCCCGGCGGACGCCGCCGCCCACAGCACCCCCCCGCCCGCCCCGCAGAACCCCCGCACCACCAGCCCCCCGCCCCCCCGCGCAGTCCCCGGCCGCCCACGCCCAGGGCGCCCCGGACCCGCACCAGGGCGGCCACCCGGCCCCCGGTCAGGGCGGCGCCGCCGGAGGCTGGCCGCCGCCTCCGCCGCCGCCCGCGGTGCCCTCGTACGCGGGAGGCGCGGGCGGCGGCGGCCACCACTGGGGCTCTGACTACCACCCGCACCAGCAGCAGCCGAAGCGCCGTCGCGGCGGGCTCATCGCGGGCGTGCTCGCCGGAGCGCTGCTGATGGGCGCGGTCGGCGGCGGCGTCGGCTATCTGATCGCCGACAACAAGGACGACGACGGCGGTACGAACAGCTCCACCACGGTCTCCGCGGACAGCCAGGCCGGGCTGAAGCGCTCCCCCACCTCGGTGGCCGGGATCGCGGGCCGCGCGCTGCCCAGCGTCGTCACCATCGAGGCCTCGGGCGGCGGCGGCCAGGGCGACACCGGCGGCACCGGCTTCGTCTACGACCAGGAAGGCCACATCCTCACCAACAACCACGTGGTGGCGACCGCCGCCGAGGGCGGCAAGCTCTCGGCGACCTTCTCCAACGGCAAGAAGTACGCCGCCGAGGTCATCGGCCGGGCCCAGGGCTACGACGTCGCCGTCATCAAGCTGAAGAACGCCCCCGGGGACCTCAAGCCGCTCGCCCTCGGCAACTCGGACAAGGTCGCGGTCGGCGACTCCACCATCGCCATCGGCGCGCCCTTCGGCCTCAACAACACGGTCACCACGGGCATCGTCAGCGCCAAGGACCGCCCGGTGGCCTCCAGCGACGGGGGCAGCAGCAACCCCTCGTACATGAGCGCCCTGCAGACCGACGCCTCCATCAACCCCGGCAACTCCGGCGGCCCGCTGCTCGATTCGCGCGGCGCGGTGATCGGCATCAACTCCGCGATCCAGTCCGGCGACCAGGGCGGCGGCGGCATCGGCGGCGGCCAGCCCGGCTCGGTCGGCCTCGGCTTCGCCATCCCGATCAACCAGGCGCGCACCGTCGCCTCCCAGCTGATGAAGACCGGCGAACCGGTCTACCCCGTCATCGGCGCCTCGGTCAGCCTCCAGGAGCAGGGCGCCGGCGCCAAGATCACCGAGAAGGGCGAGGGCGGCGCCGAACCCGTCACCCCCGGCGGCCCCGCCGACAAGGCCGGCCTCAAGCCCGGTGACGTCATCACCAAGCTCGACGACACCGTCATCGACAGCGGCCCCACCCTCATCGGCGAGATCTGGACCCACAAGCCCGGCGACACCGTCAAGCTCACCTACGAACGCGGCGGCCAGGAGCACACCGTGGACGTCACCCTGGGCCAGCGCAAGGGCGACGACGACTGAGCCGTTACTCTTGTCCCCGCGCCGCGGCCCCGCCCGGCGCGGGGAGGCGTGCCCGAGCGGCCTAAGGGAACGGTCTTGAAAACCGTCGTGAGGTAACCCCTCACCGTGGGTTCAAATCCCACCGCCTCCGCAGGTCAGGGAAGTAGCTGGTCAGAAGGGGTGCCTCTCCGCGAGAGGCACCCCTTCTGCGTTCAGCCTGTCTCACCCCGTCTCGCCGGTATCCCGGTCCTGATCAGGGCGTACGGCCAACCTGCGGCCAGGATCCGGCTCATTGGCCGTGTGCTGCGGGGCGTCGTCCGCATGCTCCTCGAAGCCCTTGTCGATCAGCTCGTTCATCCGAGCTTCCTCGCCGTCGAGCACCTTGGCGTAGTACCGCTGAAGAACCGCAATGCTCTGTCCGGCCCGACGGGCTGTCTCGGCGAGGCTCACCCCAGAGCGAAGCCAGAACGAGACGCAGGCGTGCCGAAGGTCGTACGGGATTGATGCGAGCGGTGAGGCGACCTGAGCAGGGGTGAGCGCACCACGGCGGGCTTCCTTCCACACGGATCCGTACTCCTGCGAGCGCACGGGGCCGTTCCGGATTGCCCGGAAGAGCCTGCCATCGGAGTCTGTGCCGTACTGCTCGATGTGCTGACGCAGCAGCGTCACGAGGGCAGGTGGGATCGGCACGGGACGGATTGTTCGGCGGGCACGGTGTTTGAGCCCTCGCTCCTCGTACGGCTTCCCGTCGTCGGTCCACCCTGACCCGACCTGCGGGCGCGCTCCCGCCAGGCTCAGGCGTCCCCAGCCGGAATCGGGCAACTCGCATTGATCGACACTCAGAACTGAGACTTCCTCGGGACGCATCGCGGCGTAGTACATGCAGCCGAAGAACGCCTCAAGGTGTGCGCCCCGCTCCCCCTGCTCGCGAACCGCGTTGAGGAGCGTGCGCGCCTGGGCGGGCGTCGCCACGCTCCGCTCGTCCAGCTCCTCCACAGCCTTCGGCGTCTCCCAGTGGACGCGATGCAGGGGGTTGCCAGGCAGGAGTTCGCGTTCCACTGCGATCCGCAGGCAGTTGCTCAGCACTGCCCGCCGGCGGCGGACCGTATTCGCGGCAGCGGCCTTCCCGTCCTTCTTCTTGGCCAGCTCATCCAGTACAGCGCGCATGCGCTTGGCGCTGTCGAGTTCCGTCATGGCAGGCGAGTTCTTCTCAACCCAGGTGAGCGCGCGAGCCTCCTCGGCGGGCGGCTCCTCAGCGTGGCGCCCGGCGTTGAACGCCCACTGGTACAGGGCACGTCGCAGCAGTTCCGACTCAGGGCGCCCCCGACCGGACGGGCACAGTGCCAACGTCGCGATGGTCAGGCTCTCCGCGATGCTGGCACGATGCTTGGCGGCGGCCGTCGGCCACTTCAGCGAGGCGTAGTCCCGCGCGTGTGCGTACCAGGTCGTGCGGTTGAGGAGCCGAAGTTCCGAGACCGGAAGCCCGGTTTCGGTGTCGAATGCCTCGCCCCGACTCGTGGCTGACACCAGAGCCGACCGGCGCGCCTCGGCGAGCGTCTTCGTCCGGAAGGGCTCCTGAAACTCCTCGCCTGCCACGATCCAACGCACCTGGAACGGAGCGCTCTTACTGGCTCGCCGGCGGACGCTCCACACGCGAACGTCGTACGTTTCCATGTCTCTCCTCATGCGAGAAGGGGCCCGCTCGGCGGGCCCCTTCAGGTGGTACAGGTGGTTATGCGGCGAACTGCTCGCAAGACTCCAACCAGGCGTCCAGATCGGCGCGGCGGCAGCGGATCTGCCCGTTGGGGAGCTTGACGAGGCGGGGCGCCTGGCCGCGGGCGCGCATGCGGTAGAAGGCGGGGCGGCTCATGCCGATCTCTTCGAGGACTTCGGGGAGCTTGAGCATCTGCGGGCGTGCCATCACGACTCCTCTTTGCGAGGTCTACCGGGAGGCTCACGCCTCCCTCTCTCAGGTGCCGCTACATCCGCTACATCCGCTACACAGCAGGTCAGGGGCCTGTTTTGTGTAGCGGATGCGCGGGATGTAGCGGATAGGTGCCGCTACGCGGTGCGTGCGGCGGGGCGGGCATGGGCTCTACGCGGTGCGCGCGCCGGGTGCGGCGGTAGCGGATACCGGGGTGATGTAGCGGATGCCGGGGAGCTCTTCCGCTACGTTTTCACCCCCGCTGACCTGCGGTGTAGCGGGTGTAGCGGATGTAGCGGACTTCTGGAGGGGGGTGGGGCAGTAGCGGGTCCAGGCGTCCGCGAGGTCCTCGGCGTAGTAGCCCTTGGGTACCGCGCCGGAGGTGCGGATCGAACGGGGCCGGATGGGCTTGTTCTCCGCGGTGACGTACTCGCCGAGCATCTTGGACAGCCCGCGGGCCGTGAGGGCGCGGCCGTTGCCGTCCATGTCGCCCCATGGGGCGTCTTCGAGTGCCTGGAGGCATTCGAGGATGGCGGCGGTAGGCAGGCGGTCGGTGCCGCAGAACACCTTGTCGCGCAGGTCGGTCAGGAGCTGAATTCCGATGGAGGCTTTGTCGCCTTCCTTGGCTGCCTGGATGAGTTCGACGCAGGCGGCGCGGGCCCGTGCGGGCCAGTCGCCTCCGGCGGCGTCGGCGACGGCGAGGAGGGGTTCCCACACGTCGGCGGGCCGGTCGGTGACGCCTTCGGGCATCTCCGGCCATGCCTCGGATACCTGGGTGCGGACCTGGTCGGCCCAGTCGGCGAGCTGGTCGCGCAGGGCGTGGCCCTGTTTCTCGTGGATACGACGCCGGTAGGGCTCGACGACCTCATTGGGTGCCCTCTTCCGCATCCGGATGATGACGGAGCGGGTGAGGATCGTGTCGGGCAGGGAGCCGAGGCCCGCCATGGCGACGGCGCAGAAGGAGTTGAAGAATCCCGGGGTCTGGTCCTTGCCGTCGCCGACACACCGCAGGGACTTGGCGCCGCGTCGGTAGCCGGAGTTGAGGAAGGCGCGCAGCGGCTCGTCGCCGTTGGCCTTGGGTCCGAAGATGGTGTCGACCTCGTCGAAGAGGAGCGTCGGCAGTCCTTCGTTGGATTCGACGAGGCGGAAGAGGGCATTCGCGGAGGCGTTGACCGTGGTCACGGCACGGGGCGTGAGGGTCTCGACAATCTCCAAGGCGCGGGACTTGCCGGAGCCGGGCTCGGGGCTGAGGAAGGCGATGCGGGCGGTGCCGTCGAGGGCGTCGATGAGGTGGGCGTGCGCGTCCCAGAGCGCGACGGCGACGTAAGCGGCCTCGCGAGGGAAGGCGTTGAACCGGCGGTGGAAGGCTTCGACCTCGTTCAGGAGCCCGGCACCGTCGATGGGCTCGGCGTGCTTCTTGGGGGCGGTCATGCGGCGGCCCTCCTTTCCTGGGGGTTGCGCTGGGGGCAGGTGTCGCGGTGGGCGGTGTGGGCTTCGATCAGGGCGAGGACTTTGCGGCGTCCGACGGCTGAGCGGTTGAACCCGCACACGCACGTCGAGGTGGCGGTGGGTACGGCGTCGCGCGGGGCGGTGATGTGCAGCAGTGCGGCGATGTACCGGCCGTCGCCTGTCTGCTGGTCAGGACGAACTGATGAAAGGACGCCTTCGGCGACGGCCTTCGGCGCACCACTGCCGCCCGTGTCCGGGGCCGGTTCGGCGGGGTCGGGGTTGGTTGTGGCGGGGAGGCTTTTCAGGGCGGGGGATTGGGGGCGGTTCATGCCGTCTCCCGGGGTCGGGCGGTGCGGATGCACCAGTCCAGGACGCTGCGCAGGGTCGAGCGGCACTCGTACGGCTTCAGTCCCGCCGACTCCCCCGCGGCCTGAAAAGCCTCCTCGACCTCATGCCGGGGGATGTCGCCCCATGCGACGAAGCGACCCATGGCGCGGGCGCTGAGGAACAGTTGCTGCTCGCGCCCGCCCTCGGACGTCGCGGCCACAGCGGAGGTCTCGCGCTCCAAGGCCACCTGGGCGACGCGGGACGCGTTGCGGGGCGGGGCCAGTTTCAGCGGCCCTGTCGGGCGCGGTGCGGGCTTGAGGGCGTCCAGGAGCCAGCCGGGCAGCGGGGCGACGGGTGCAGCGTCGGTGACCTTGTACTCGCCGTCCCGGGTGATGCTGCCGGGAGCGACGACATAGCCGCCCCATGCGCGGGTGTCGATCTTCTTTGCGAGACGGCCGCTGCTGTTGTGCAGCGGGATGCCGGCGGGGGCGGTGAAGTACAGGTGGGCCCCGCCGCTCGCGGTCCGGATGCGGAAGGTAGTGGGGACCGGCTGTCCGGCGCGCTCGCAGAGCGCCTCAAAGGCAGTGGCGCCGTCAGGCGTTCCTTTCGGGTCTGTCGCCTTGAGTTTGTCGAGGTCCACCACGACCAGCCCCGCGGGGCCGGTGGCGATCCCGACGTTGAACGGCCGGCGTGCCCATGCGGTGTGGATGCGGGCGGGGTCGAGGGTGGCGCGCTGCTCGAACTTGCGGTGCCCGTCGGCGCATACGCCGATGCCGGGGCAGGCGCGTTCGCCGTGCAGGGCGGGCGGCTTGTCGCCAGGCAGCAGCGGCAGCACAGGCCAGCCGCGTTCGGCGGCGTCCAGCGCAGCGCGCAGCAGCGCGGCGCGGGGGTCATGGGTCATGCTGGAGACCTCCACAGGTCTGTAGATGGCAGGTGGACAAGGGCGGCCCCGATTCATTGGCGTGAGAGGGGGCCGCCCTTGGCGTGTCAGCGGTGGTTGATGGTGCCGTTGGCGCGGCCGAACAGGCCGGTGGCGGTGATGTTCTGCGTGATCTGTGTGGGTGCCTTCCGGCTGCCGCGTGCGGCGCGGAGCAGGAGCGGGGCGAGGGTTCCGGCGGCGATGAGGGCGACGGTGGCCCACAGGGCGTGGCTCATGGCGATCAGTCCCGGTGCGGCGTAGGAGAGGCCGACCGATCCGGCGGCGATGCCCCCGCCGAGGGTCGGCGCGAGCAGCGCGGTCGTCTTGGCCCAGGCCGGGATCGGCTGCGCGGCGGGCACCTCCGGGGCGGGCCGTTGGGCGGGTTGGTCGGGGTAGGCGAGGGTGCGGTAGCCGCCGGGCAGGGTGACGACCTGGACGCCGGGCGGGATCTCCGAGGGGAGCATCCGGGAGTGTTCCCAGCCCGCCATCGGCATGCCCGGGAACGCATCGCGGTGGGTGGCGGTGGTGATCTCGTACGGGGCGGGCTCGGACACAAGGTGCTCCTCGAAGGTCAGTTGAGGTGGGTGACGGTGTCGGCGAGGGAGCGGCAGATGTCGTTGATCGGGCCGGAGGCGCCGGTGCCGGCGACGAAGAATCCGAAGAGGAACAGGACGGCGGCAGCGCCCGGGCCGACCAGACGGCCGCGCATGACGGCGAAGGTGAGCAGGCCGAACAGGACGGCGCCGGAGACGGTCACGACCATGACGAGATGTCCTTTCGAGAGGCGGGCGCGCGAGAGTCAGCAGCTCCTTGGAGCGCCACGGGCCGCGCTCCGGAGGGGAGCGCGGCCCGCGTGGACGGTCGCTGTGTGTAGCCGTACTGGGGTGCGGCTACTGGGTAGTGGGTAGTGGGGTCCCCAGTAGAAAGAGCCGATGAGGGGCCCTGTGTGGCTACTGGGGTGCCTGTACTGGGTAGTGGGGCGTTCCCCAGTACCCAGTACTCGGTAGCGTTCTGTAGAGCCCGTCAGGCGTGCTCGGGGTGGACGTACACGGAGCGCGGACCGTTGTCGACGTAGACCAACTCGCCGCGTTCCACGAGGCTCTGGAGCGCGGCGCGCACGGTCTTGCGGTCCTTGCCGACAAGATCGGCGACGGCTCCCGGCTTCATGCCGGCCGTCCCCGCCGCGCTGATCGCGTCGACCGCTTCGGCCAGCCACGCCGGGCCGGTCTCCGGAGTCTCGTTCTCTTCGCGGAGTGCGGAGAGGTTGAGCCCTGGCCGGGGCCGCTCGTTCGCGGGGGCGGGTTCGGTGGTGGTGCCGAACTGGGCGTCGATCTCGCGCATGAACTGCTGCGCAAGCACGTCGGCTTCGTCCGTCGCGGGCTGCTCGCGCAGCGCGGACAGGTTCAGCCCCGCCCGCCGAGGCTCACCCTCAGCAGGTCCCGGGTGGCCGGCGCCCGGCTCGCTGGCCGGGGTGTTGTCGCGCATCCATGCGGTGCGGTCGGTGTCCCAGCGCTGGGTGTAGGCGATGCCGGCCGCCTTCACCGAGACAGCGTCGAGGGCGGGGCGGCGGTTGCTGGTGGCCTCGACGATGTCGCGGATCTGGTTGGGCAGGATCCGCCACGTCTTGAACAGCGCCCCGGGTGACTCGGGAGTGCCCATGAACCCGGCACCCTTGTACGGGGCCTGGTCCACGCGCAGCCCTCGGACGCCGGGGAACATCTTGGACAGGTCCATGCCTTCGGTCTCGCCGCCGGTCAGGGCGACACGGACTTTGGCCTCGCGGCGGATCATCAGGTTGCCGAGCACGGAGCTGGTGGCACCGAGCGCGGTGAGCACGGTACGGATCCCCATGGCGCGGGCGATCCGGATGACTTCGAGGACCCTCTCCGCGACCTTCTTCAGGCTCGGGTCGCGGCTGACCAGGATCTCCGCGCCCTCGTCGATGACCAGCATGATCTGCGGAATCTGCGCACTGATGGGCAGCAGATCGGTGTTGTGGCTGGCCATCAGGTCCTGGTAGGCGACCTTGCGCTGACGGGCGATCCGCAGCGCCGCATCCAGCATGACCAGGGCCTCCTTGTGGGTGGAGGCGACCCAGTCGACACCCGGCTTCACGTCCTTGCGGACGTTGCCCTCGTGGTCGAGGGCGGGGCGGATCCAGGGCAGGCCGGCGGATCCGGCGTTGAGGTCGATGACCCAGGTCAGGATGTCCACGGCGCGGGCCATCCCGGCGAGGATCACATGCACCATGTTGGTCTTGCCGGATCCGGTCGGCCCGACGACCAGCGCGCACTGCTCGCGCAGGTAGGCGCAGATGTCCTCGGCGTTCGTGCGGTATCCCCAGGGCATGCCGGTGTGGATCGACAGGGCTTCGTAGCCGGTGGGGTAGGTCGCCTCGGTCTCCAGCATGTTGACCGTGGTCACGTCGAGGATGAACCGGCCCTGGTCGATGCCGGGGCTCGCAGAGGCGGTGCAGCCGTGCGGCAGGCGTGCATCGGCAGACAGCTTCGCGGACTCCCGCGCGATGACGTCGTATGTCGTCCCGCCGGACAGTTCCCCGTCGATGGAGAACCCGGCACCGGTGGGCCACTGCTCGACCGCGAGGATCCGCACCTTGATCCCGCAGATCCGCTGGATCCGCTCGACCCACTCAGCGGCGATCTCGCGCCGCTCAGCGGACAGTTCGAGCGCGATCTGCCGCTGTTCCACCGCGAGGGCTTCCAGCTCGCGGGCTTCCTCGTGCAGGTTGGTGGAGGCGGTGCTGGCGCCGATGCCGACACCGATGGTGGCAAGCGAGCCCAGGGCGGCCCAGGACAGCGGCCCGGTGGTCATGGCCCAGGTCGTCCACCCGGCGGCGAGCATCCACGATGCGGCGCGGGTGGCGATCGTGCGGGCCGCAAGGCGCTGCCGGAGGCCGGAGATCGTGTGGCCGATGGCGCCTGCCGCGCCGACGGTCAGAGCCCAGGTGGGCGGCATACCAGTGGCGGCGCCGGTGGTGGCGAGAGCGAAGGCTCCGGTGGTGGCGGACAGGGCGCCGGTCACGGGTCCGTGACCGGCCGCCCAGTCCCACACCGGACCCTCGGTGACCTCAGGTTTCTTGGTCATGGAGGCGGTGTTTCCTGTCATGTCAGACGTTCCAGCCCTTCTCGGCCTCGGCCCCGTTGCGGGGGTCTTCGTGGCGGGCGATGTCCTGTGCGTGGACCTGCCTAAACAGCGGGCCCATGTCCTCGGCGACCGCGACCGCGCTCATCACCGCGCCGTACATGTCGTCGAAGGACCCGGCGACTTCCTTCTCCAGCGGGAACTCGCCGTCGGCGCGCTCCGCGAGGATCTTCATGACGTTCGCGACGCAGATCAGGGCCTGGGGAAGGCCCTCGACCATCGCGAGGATCTCCATGCACCCGTCGGGCGTGTAGGACTGGGCGGCCTGCTCCATCTCGGCGGCGGCCTCTTCGAACCGGAAACCGGACACGTGCACTCCTTCACTGATCAACGGGACATGGGTGGCGGCAGGAACACGGCTTACCGGGCGGGCGACCGCATCCCCGATCTCAGTGCCGTGCCGTTCGGCGGCGGCGTCGAGGTCGGCCTCCTCGGCGGCCCGGCGGGCGCGGATCGCCGCGTCCCGGGCGGCCTTGGCCTCCAGGCCCCGGCGCAGGAGGAAGTGGTGCAGACGCCTGCCGGGGTACTGGATCGCCTTCCAGCGCAGCTTGCGCCCGAGCGGCGTAGACACCAGACCGACGACACCGAGCGCACCGCCGAGAGCGGCAGCGACCAGGCGCCGGGCATGCATACGGGCCGCGGACACCCACAGCGCCCACATCGCCCGGCGGCGTGCTGGAGCCCGCCGCACCCGCGCCCGCCTGCCCTCCAGCGCCTTGGCACGGCGCTCATCACGGGAGGCGCGCAGCCGCTCGATCGCGCGGCCCCGCAGGGCGCCCAGGCGTCCGGCGGCGGCCGACAGCAGGCGGCCGGCACCGCGACCGTGCTGGGCACGGTCGGTACGGCGCTGGGCACGGTCGGCCCGGCGGGCATCGGTCAACGCCCGCCGCGCATCCCGGGCCTGCGTGTGCCGCACCGCACGCGAGGGACTGTCGGCACGCTGCTGCTTGCGCAGCGCCCCGACCTGCCGCGCCCGCGCCCCGCCCGCACCAACTCCCTTGTGGACGCCGCCGGGAGAGGGCTGGGCACCGCCGCGGCCGGTGGAGAACGGGTTCCCTGAGCCGTTGGTGCGGCTGGTACCGGGGGACTTCAGCGGCAGCCCTCCCGACCGCGGGGCCGTGGTCTTGCGAGAGTTCCCGGAGCTGCCCCGGCCCGTGCCGCCCAGGTTCCCCGTGCGGGAGTTGGTGCGGCCGGTGCCGGACCTCGGCTGCGCCGGGATACCCCCGAGGAGAGAGCCGAGGCCGCCCCGGCGCGGAGCGCGGAGCCTGGTGTGGGCGGCCGGACCGTTGCCGGTGCGGCGGTTGCGGCGCTGGCCGCGGCGGCGGGAGACGGCGGCCGCGCCGAGAACGGCAGCGCCACCGACAGCCGCGGAGATGGCGCCGACGGGACCGGCTGCCAGGGAGGCAGCGGCTACCAGGCCCACCGTGCTGTTCGTGCCGGTGACCGCGAGCGGAACTACCGGCCAGCCGCCTGCTGTGTGCTCCACCTCGGCGGCAGGGACCGCACTGGCGGGTGTCGGTACGGGCGGCATGGGAGGGGGCGGCGGTGCGCCGGGGGGTGCTTCGGCGCCCGCTACCGGTTGTGTGCTGACTTCCGTCATGCTGAAGGCACTCCTTTGGGAGATGTGCGGGGCCCTGCCGACGCTGTGGAAGGTGGGCGGCAGGGCCCCGCTGACATGAGGTCAGATCTGGTTGGACTCCAGGGCGAAGAAGACGACGTTCGCGCCCCGCAGGTCGGGGTGCTTGCTCTCGGCGAAGGCCTTCACGTCGCGGAAGACATCCCGCCGGGTCGCGCCCAGGCCGGGCGTGCAGGAGCCGTCGATGGTGAGCGAGGCCCGTCCGGGCTGTTCGACGGTGATGATCCAGTGGTGCGTGCCCTCAAGGGCGGCGGGCCGGTTGCTGGTCTGCTCGGTGCTGTTCACGGGTTCTCCGATTCGAGGAGGGACGGGTTCAGGCGGCGCTGTTCATCGGGGTGTCGTGGCAGGTCACGCACATGCCGAGCGAGGGCGGGATGACGTATCCGGCATCGCGCCGGCACTCGGGGCACATGCGGCGGGCGAGGTTGGCCTTGGCGAGCGCGGCCCACCTGGCCGGGGTCATCGGCCGTACCGGCTTCGCCAGATCGACCCGGTACAGGAACGCGACCAGCGGCGGTCGACGGCGCCGGGGCCGTTCGAGCTGCGCGACCACGTCCTGACCACCGGGCCGCAACTCGCGCTTGCGAAGCTGCCGTTTCGTGGCCAGCCCGTCCGGGGCCAGCCGCCAGGCATACGTGGGCAGCGCGGTCACGACGACGCGGCCTCAAGCACGAACCCTGCGCCGTCGCGGTGCTCGGTGTAGCGGGCGGAAACCCAGCCGACCGACCAGCCGCACAGCTCGGCAGCGGTCCGCATCGGCAGCCCCTCGGCGAAGGCGGCACCGACGATTGCGCGGGCCCGGTCCTCGCCGAGTTTCTCGTTTACCGGGCCGCCGGACAGCAGCGCGGCGCGTTCACGGCGTTCACGCTCGGTCCGCTCCTGCTGCTGCCGGCGTGCTTGCTGCTCGCTCTCCAGCCGCTCACGCTCACGGCGCTGTGCGGCCTCCCGCTCAACGCGTTCACGCTCGCGCTGCTGTTGTTCACGCTCGCGCTCGCGGCGTTCACGGTCCTCCCGCTCCGCTCGCTCGCGCGTCTCCCGCTCGGATCGCTCGGCACGCCGGGCGGCTTCCTCGCGTTCGGTCTGCTCACGGGCGAGCCTGGCCTCATGCTCACGCTGTTCACGCAGCAACAGGGCCTGGTGCTCGCGCTCCTCACGGGTGCGCCGGTCTGCAGCCTCCTGACGCTCGGCCGCTGCCCGCTCGCGTTCTTCCCGCTCTGCCTGCTGTTTGGCTTCCATCGCGACCACAGCGGCCGTGATCGCACGCCGGTAGGCGAGCCCGGTCTCCGCAGTGACGATCAGCAGCAGCGGCGCGACCGCATGCACAGCCACGCCCACCAGGTCGTTCTTCAGCGCCGAGTCGGCGACGTTGAGGGCCAGGGTCATACAGCCGGTCATCCACCGCAGGACGATGGGCCACCGGCCGCCGTGTCCCCCGAGCCGTGCAAGCACCGCGTCCAGGCGGACCACGATGACGACCGCGGCATCGACCACAACAGGCAGGATCGGGGCGGTCCAGTCCCACCTGTCCGGGGTGTGCTGGGCCGCGAGCGGGGTCACGGTCAGGACCGAGTACAGCATCGCCCCCGCCACGATCAGCCATGTGCCGGCCGACAAAGCGCGCTCGGCTGAACGGATCTGAACACTGTTCACGCTTCGCCCCCGTTCCGCTGAACCGGCATGATCAGCCAGCGGGAAACGTCCGACGGGTTGCTCTGCCGTGCCCAGCCAGCCGGGTGGGCGCCCTGCGTCGCGGCGTAGTCCTTGGCTGCTTGAACACTCGCGTGAACGCTGTCGGGCACGCCGTCTCGCAGCAGCAGCGCCACCGGCACGGTGGCCTTTGCTCGCACCTCCGACAGCTCAGCAGCAAGCCGCGCAACCTCCGCACGGGCCGTGGCCGCGTCGGCTTCAGCCTGCTCGGTGTCGGCGGCCAGCCTCCGCACCTCGTCCACGTGCCGCACATACGCGGCGTCCGCCTGTTCCTGCGCCCGGTGAAGCCGCGTGCGAGCCTCGGCCGTCTCCGTGGTCAGCGCCCGCAGACGGGCACTTGTGACGATGCGCATCACGCCGCATCACCCCGCTCCGCGGTGCGGTTGACCTGCTCACGGCGAGCGGCCCGGTGCAGGGCCATGATGTGGAGGCACCCGGCGGTGATGCCGAGGTTCCACAGGGCGCGCGCCCAGGTCGGGAGCGGCAGCAGCCACGACACCACGCACAGCGCGGCGAGCACCGCGCCACCGTGACGAAGCCACAGGGCGGTCAGACGCTCACGCATGGCGGCCTCCCGACGTGTCGAGGACGGCGCCGAACGCGGTGAGCCGCACCGTGGCCCCGGCGAAGTCGATGGACGCGTCGAGGACCCAGGTGTCACCGGTGGACTGGGTGTGGAAGTCGATGTCGTCGTGGGCGATGCCCAGCGCGGCCCGCCACGGTTCGAACGCGCCCAGGTTGTCGTGCAGGGACAGGTGCAGCTGGTTCGGGTAGACCGCCGAGATCGACACCATGGGGGCGGGGAGGTCCCCGAAGTCCAGGGCGATCCGACGAAGGGCCCGCATTGACTGCGCGAGACCGTCCAGCGTCAGCGTCTTGCTCATGCGGCCACCGCCACACTGCCCGCGGCGGGCCGGAGCACGCGGCGGGCCGACGTCTTGCGGGTCCGGCGGGTGCGGGGCTTGCGGTTGACGGGGCTGGTGCGCAGCAGGGACTCAGCGAGCGCCGCGGCCTGCGGGTCGCTCTCGTGCAGCTCCGCGAGGATCTCGCGGGCCACGTCCAGCCGTGCGGCGCGGTCCGTCGCCGATTCGCCGGTGCGGCCGGTGAACAGCTCCAGGTCGATGCCCGCCTCAGGGTCGGACAGGCCGAGGGCGAGTTCCGTGTACTCGGTCGCCGTAACAGGTACGTGACCAGCAACGATGCACTTCATGGGTCGTGGTTCCTCTCAAGATGGCACGGCCCGAAGCGGCCCCGGTGTTCGAGCACCGGGGCCGCACGCCGTATTTGGGGAAGTTGCGTGTCGTCAGCGCTGGACGACGGGCTTGTCCAGGTCGCGGTGGCTGACCGTGACCGTGAACTCGGCGTCGTCCAGGAGCTCCGCGAGGACGCGGGCGAAGGTCGGGGCGCGGTGCCGGCCACCGGCACAGCCACCCGCGATCCGGATGACGCCGGCACTCGGGCCGGAAGCGAACGCCCGCACCGCGAGCGTGGTGGAGGTGATCAGGTTGATGAGGCCGGGCGTGCCGAGGACCGCTCGGCGCACCGGGTCGTCGTCGGCGGTCATGAACCGCAGGTCGGGGCGGACGTGCGGGTCACGGAAGTGCTCCCGCAGATCGATCGTCAGATGCGCGGCGGGCGGCTCACCGTGCAGGTAGCCGAACGACACGATTTCGACAGTGGCAGTGGGCTGCATGGGCAGCTCCCATCACGAAGAACAGCAGGGATGGAGACCGTCTCCGGCTCCCCTCAACCCCGTCCGTACGACTCGCCCCGAAGGGCTGCCGGACGGACGGAGGAGGCAGCCGGACCGCATCGACTGACGCGGTAGGCAGACGCGGCCACATGTGGCCGCGGAAGGTTCTTGCTGGCGAATCACTCGTGCCGGCCCCGCGAGCGGGGCCGGGCAGGTCACCCGGCCCGACATGGTCGGTCGGGGTGGTGACCTGCACCCATCGACCGCACGTGTTCATGCGGCTGGGTCTGCACTCTGTTCAGTTCTCAAGGAATGACCAGGTCAGGGCCCGTCAGCTACGGCCAAAGCCGCCTTCCAACGTGCAATCCCGAACCGGCTGTCGGCACAGGCGGGCACACTTGAACCAGTTGCGCCGCTTGCTCAACTTGTTGGGACAAGCTGTCGACGTAGTGATGGTGCAACGCCGGAGCGTGAGTCGTCAAGGGATTGGGGCCCACATGTACCAACAAGCTGAGCAAGTGCGTCATGATGGGGGCATGAGCAAGCAGCCGAAGTACCGACAGGTGGCCGACGCGATCCGTCGGGAGATCGAGGGTGGGGCGTACCCGCCGGGAACGGCTCTGCCCTCGGAGAGCCAGCTCTCAGCCCGTTTCGACATGTCTCGCAACACGGTCCGAGACGGGCTGAAGGTGCTGGTCGGCGAAGGGCTGATCACCTCTAGCCAGGGACTCGGATACGAGGTTCGCTCACATGAGATCTTCGAGCTGAACGCGTCCCGCTTCGAGAATCTGAACTTTCCGCAGAACGGCGACGCCTACAGCACCGACGTCACGAACGCTGGGCGTCAGCCGCACCAGACCTTCCGCGTCGAGATGCTGCCCGCCTCGGAAGATGTCGCAGCGCGGCTGAAAGTTGAGCCCGGTTCGAAGGCTGTCCTGCGGTTCTGTCACCGCTTCGTGGACGACGTTCCATGGTCCACCCAGGCGACCTATTACCCGGGCTGGCTGATTGAGGAAGCGCCCCGGCTGGCCGAACCCGGAGACATCGAGGAGGGCACTACGCGCTACCTCGCAGACCACGGCGTAGAGCAGATCGGGTACTTCGACGAGATCGCGACGCGCATGCCCAGCCCCGAAGAGGCGCGGCTACTGGAGGTGAGCGCCGGTGTGCCCGTACTCCTGTGGACTCGCACTGGTTACTCGATGGACCGACCGATCCGGTGCACGGTCACGACCTTCCGTGGTGACCTGAACCGGATGAACTACGAGATCGGCGACCTTGCCGGCCGAAGCGAGAGCGAGGTTCAGTGAGAATCGTTCCGGCGCAACCCGCAGACGTGGACAAGCTGCTCGCCTTCCGTGAGGAGGCGGCAGCTTGGCTGCGCGAACTTGGCAGCGATCAATGGAGTCGGCCGTATCCCGCTGACCGCCTGCTCGCGACGATCGAGTCCGGGACTGTGTTCATGGTGTGCGACGGCGCCGTCACGGCGGCCACGATCACGCTGACCCCCGACGCGGAAGACGGTCTCTGGAGTGCTCGCGAGCTGAGCGAACCGTCGATGTTCGTCAACAAACTCACGGTTGCCCGAACGCACGCCGGGACGAACCTCGGTGGACGACTCCTCGACTGGGCTGGGGACCGGGCGTTCCGCGCCTCGGCCAAGTGGTTGAGGCTTGATGCGTGGACCACCAACGATGCTCTGCAGCAGTACTACCTGAGGCAGGGCTTCGAGCATGTCCGCACGGTTCGAGAGGGTGGCGCCGTCAACGGCGGACCGCGTGTTTCGGGGTGGCTCGCGCAGCGGCTCGCCGTTCCGGCCGGGCACGGGTTGACTGACGAGACGTCAGCTCCCGAGTCTCTGATTCCGGCCTTGTGACGAGGTTCGCGGCCAACCTGCGGCCAAGCTGGCCCGAGTTGGGGCACTCTCAACTCCATAGCGCCAGGTCAACCGGGCTATCGCTCCTTCAGGCGGGCTGGTCTTGAAAACCGTCGTGAGGCAACCCCTCACCGTGGGTTCAAATCCCACCGCCTCCGCGTGGAGAGCAGCGAGAACGGCCCCCGACCTGGAGTGATTGGTCGGGGGCCGTTGGCGTGCCCGGTCCCTCCGACTGCCCGGTGTTCTCCGTGGTTTCCCGTTCGAGCGGGAGGGCATGGCGGAGCACGGCCGCTCGGCGTTGGGCAACTCCGTCTGCACTGCTCGGGTTTGGTGAGCCGATCATTCCGTCGCCGGAAGCATTGTGGCCGCGTAGCCTTACGAAGGCTGCGGTCCAGGATGAACGCAAGACACACTGAAGGTCTTGGCGCGAGAGGGGCACAGCATGGACTGGAGCGCGCTTGCCACTGTTGTGGTTGGTGTGGTGGGACTGGGCGGTGTGGTCTTGCAGCGTCGCTACACCCGAGCACGAGGTCGCGATCGAGCTAAGGCTGATCTGGAACTGTTGGCTCTCCTGCCAGAGGACAGCGCGGTTCGAAAGGATCTGCGCGATCACATTGATGAGACCATTCGGCATGTCATTGAAGTTGAAGATGGGGAACGTCGTGATACCTACGGAATCGTCCTCGCGATCCTCTTCTTAATCATCGGGGGCTGCCTCTTCTGGGCCTTCTCTGCCCATGAGGTTTGGTGGCTTGCCTTGGCTGGTGGCTTCTTCGTCTTGTTCGGGTTTGTGGGCCTGTCCCTTGATGCTCCGCGCAGGACGAGGGATGCGCGAGGGAATGCCATTTGAGTGGACCAGTTCGGTGGGCTCCACGCAGATCGGCGAAGTGCCGCACCACGAGCCGATCCCCTGCCTGAGGCATCGTTTTGACCGTGGACGTTCCCGTTTAGGTTTCTGTTCAGGGCCGTAAACGTGCTTGCGGCCCTAGGGGCACGGTCCCGGTGCCGAAGGAGTAGAGGGGCTGGCCCATAGGGTCGGCCCGCGCTTTTAACTGGATTCGGTCACGCCGGACCGCGCTCTCCTTCTGAGCCAGCCCCAGCCCGAGATGGCAACTGTTCTGGACCTGGGCACTTTCTCCACCCCCAGTTTCGAAGACCGGGAGAATGACGTGGTCGAGGTCCGCGGCGGCACAACCAGGGAGTGCGTGCTGTCCCTTCTCGCCAAGGGGACCGTGTTCTGTGCGGTGAAGACGTACCGGGTGCCGCATTCGTCGCCAGCCCAGAAGACGTACGGTTCACCCGCTGTCACGCAGTCCAGAGCCCAGGCGTACTCATGCGTATCGGCTGCCCATGCCCGTATCGGGCGGGCGTGGGGAGGGGCGAGCTGGTCTGCCACGTCTTGGGCGCGTACGTAGAGCCAGCGCAGGGCCAACCGCGGGGAGTGCGTGCGGTGTTCACCGAGCTGGACCTGGACGCCACCGTGTGCGTAGGCAATGAGTCGGGCACTGCACGCGCCGCGGATCCGCCCCGGCGCAAGGGCTGTCTGTATCGGCGTCATGACGTCGGCATCTCCGAGACCATCAGCCGAGCCCAGACCGTCTTGCCCACTCCAGTACGAGGCGCGACTCCCCAGGCATCGGCAAGCGCGGCCACAAGGGCCAGTCCCCGGCCGGATTCATCGTCGGGCCCCGCACACCGCGGCTGCGGCTGGCCGTCGCTTGCATCCGAGACTTCCAGACGCAGTTCCGGTCCGTTCAGCTCGAAGCGGACCCGGATCTCGCGACCAGGAGTGGTCTTCGCGGTCACGGCATTGGTCGTCAGTTCGGACAGCAACAGAACCGCGTTGTCCGCGACTTCACCATCGATCTTCCACAGGGCGAGCTGACGCCGGAGAGCGTCACGGGCGCGGCCGACGTTGCGACGGTGGCGGGGGTACTGGTGGACAACTGCTTTGCAGGCGACGGGTGTTGCTGCTTCTGCGGTTCTTCTGGGCATGGCTCGACCTCTTTGGAGCAGGCGGATAGCGGTGCGGGCCGGCTCGACTCTGGCCCTCGCGGTTGTCGCAGACTCCAGTGGTCGGGCTGAGACTGCAGGCGCTGAGAGCCTTTGCCGCGATCGGTTCGCCCACGGTTCTGCCCTGTTCGCTCGCGGAATCGGCACTCTGCGCAACCAGCTGGTTTGCGACAACGACCAGCGAACCGCCTGGCGTTGACAACCTCCACGGCACTCATGCGGCAGTCTTGATGCACATGCGATGCACGGGTGCGCCCCCTGGTTGAGACAGCCTGCAGAGTGGAAGGAGGCCAAAGTGGGTCTTGCCGAGCGACGGAAAGTTCTGGGCTACAGTCAGGAAGCACTTGCCCATGCGCTTGGGGTGGACCGCACAACGGTCGGCCGCTGGGAGAGTGGGAAAGCCCTGCCTCAGCCGCCGATAAGGCCGAAGCTGGCCGAGGTACTGCAAATCGGCCTTGTCGAAGTCGACTCTCTGGTGGCCCAGCCGCAGCACCGGCTCCAGGAGCCCGCAGAGTCGCCGCTTAGCGACCGCCACGGCTCAGGGGACATTGACGACATGATCAGACGCGAATTCCTCCGCGCGATTGCCATAACCGGCGCGCTTGCATCTCTGCCGGGCGACGATCCCGGGACGCTCGGCGAAGGGATGCTGCGAAGGGCCTCCGTAGATTTCCTGCGTATAAACGGTCATCTCTGGCAGGTGTACCAACTCGCCCGCACGAAGCGGACCGTGTACCCGATCGTCCGTGAGCAGCTCGCAGAGCTCAGTAAGTCGATGCTCGGCCGCCCGGACTCAGAGGTGCGGGTCTTGTGCAGTGCTGCGGGTGACCTCTTCCAGCTCGCCGGAGAGTTGGCCTTCGACAGCAACCGCTATACAGAAGCTGCGGCCTCTTACACACTCGCCGCGTCGGCGAGTAAGGATGCGGGATCGTTCGATCTCTGGGCGTGTGCGCTGGTCCGGCATGCATACGTCGACCTGTACGAGCACCGCTACAGAGAGGCGGCAGGCATCCTGTCGGCCGCGGAACGGATTGCCAAGCGCGGTGACAGCTCGCTCTCAACTCGCCATTGGGTCGCCTCTGTTCACGCTGTGGCTTATGCGGGCCTAGGTGACCTGACCGCCTGTGAGCGTGCCTTGGACGAGGCCGAACAGGTGCGGGACATCGCCAGCTCGGGCAACAACGGCGGCTGGCTGCGCTTCGACGGCTCGCGGCTTGCCGAGGAGCGTGGCGCCCGGTACGTGCAGCTCGGTCGTCTCGACCTCGCCGAGCAGGCTCTGAAGAGCGCTCTGGAACAAGACGCCCTCGCAGAGGGGCAGTCGTTCCGCCGCCGGGGCGCCGTGCTCACAGACCTTGCTGCTATCGGCGCAAGGCGGCGCGACCCCGAGCAGGTGATCGCCTTCGGTGGGGAGGCCTTGCAACTGGCCAGGGAGTCATCCTCCGGTTATGTCGCCCGTAGACTCCGGGACCTGCGATCCGAGTTCGGCCCCCTGGCGCGTGATGGCCGCGTCGCCGAGTTGGGGGCCGAGATTGATGCACTGAGCACCGCGTAAACGAGGGGTAGACATGTCACAGACCGAAGGCGCGCGCCTGTTCCGGGAAGCGTGGATCGCCGGTGTGCGCGAGCACTTCCCCGGTGAGCCGAAGCCCGGCTATGTGACCCCCTGGGAGGACACGCCGGAGTGGGAGCGGCAGGCTGCGTCTGCCGTGTACGAGCAGGTGCGGCAGTTGCTCGAAGCGAGCGATGGCCGTGCCTCCCGGCTGACGCGCGAGCAGAAGAGCCGTTTCGTCGCCACGTGCTGGACGGCTCAGATGTTCAAGCACTTCGAAGACCCGAAGCCCGGCTACGTCGCCGACTGGCCTGAACTGCCGGACTGGCAGCAGGAGACGGACGCGGACATCTTCGAGGCGATCGAGAAGTCCCTCCTCTGACAGGTGCACCGTGGCTCACATCCCACCGCCTCCGCGGTGGTCGAGCGCAACACCTCACGCAAGGGGCGTCCTCGGAGTCGAGGCGTCCCTTCCGTGCGTCAGCGGGGTCGTGGCGTCGAGGTCACGATGCCGATGCGGACCACCGCGTTCCGGTCCCCCGCCCCTGCTGCGAAAATCGAGGCATGAACCTACGCCGCAGCAGCACCGTGTCCTCGATGCCGCGCCCCGCAGGCCGCCGGGCAGGCCGCCCGGCGGCCCCGGTCGCGCCGCTTCGTGGAGGGCACCGGTGAGCGGCGGTGGGCGGTTCGCCGGTGTCAGTGGGGCGACCGTGCAGCGGAGTCGGGAGCTGGGGCGGGAGATGGTGCTGTCGCGGGTGCGGCGGCTGCGGAGCATGGCGTTGCCGATCGTGCAGAGTGCGGTGGCGGCGGGGCTTGCCTGGGTGATCGCGACCGATGTCTTCCACCACAAGCAGGCGTTCTTCGCGCCGATCGCCGTGGTGCTGTGCATCGGGGTCGGTCTCGGGCGGCGGCTGCGGCGGGTCGCCGAGCTGGTGGTGGGGGTGAGCGTCGGGATCGGGGTCGGGGATCTGCTCGTCTCGGCCATCGGCACCGGCGCCTGGCAGATCGCCCTGGTCGTGGCGCTGGCGATGACCGTCTCCGTCTTTCTCGACGGCGGGGCGCTGATCACCCTCCAGGCCGGTTCCTCCGCCGTGCTGGTGGCCACCCTGCTGCCGCCCGGCGGCCACGGCGGCGTCAACCGGATGCTGGACGCCTTCATCGGCGGGCTCGTCGGCCTCGCCACGGTCGTGCTGCTGCCCGGTGATCCGCCCGGCATCACCCGCTCCCACGGCCAGCGGATCTTCGCCGAGCTGGCCGCGGCGCTCTCCGGCGCCGCCGAGGCGCACACCCGGCGGGACGCGGAGCTGGCCGAGCGGTCGCTGTCCCGGGCCCGCAGTACCCAGCAGACGATCGACGACTTCCGCGCGGCGCTGGCCGCCGCCACCGAGATCGCCGCCTTCTCGCCCCTGCGCCGCCGCCGCAGGCGCCGCCTCGGCCGCTACTCCACCGCCGCGGTCCCCCTCGACCACGCGCTGCGCAACGCCCGCGTACTGCTGCGCCGTACGGTCGCCGCCATCCACGCGGGCGAGCCGGTACCGGAACCCGTCCTCACCGTGCTCGACGAACTCGCCGGTGCCGCCGTCCTGTTGGGCCGGGAACTCGCGGACGGACAGGAGCCCGTACGGTCCGCCGGGAAGCTGCGGGAGACCGCCGTGCTCCTCGACCTGAGCCAGTCCGCCGCGCCGAGCGGCCACTCTGCCCATGTCGTCTTCGCGCAGACCCGCTCGCTCACCGTCGACCTCCTGGAGGCCACCGGCCTCGACCACGAGTCGGCCCTGGCGGTCCTGCCACCGCCCCCGGCCGCCGAACCGGGTCTCGGCGCCCAACCAGGCTCAGACGGCGCCGAGTCCACCGATTCGGGGACCACTGATCCCAGGGACGATCACTGATCCCTGGGACCGCCGATCCCCCTCACCCGACACCCGACCCGCCCCCATCCCCCCATCCCCCACCCCTCACCGAGGCCCCCCGCACCAACCGTGAGGCCGAGGTCAAGGTCGCGCGGGCCTCGCGTTCGGTGAGGCCGGTGGTGAGGGCGGCCTTGATGAGGGCGTGGCTGAGGGTTTCGCCGAGGCCGTTCTCGTAGGCGCGGCAGGCGGCCCAGAAGAGGCGGGTGTTGCGCTGGCCCTCGTGCGCGGCGAGGACGAACTGCACGAGCCCCTGTCCGGCGCCGGGCGGGGTGGTGCCGCCCGCCGGGTGTTCCGGGCGGGCCGGGGGCAGCAGCAGGCGGAGCAGCGCGGGCGGGCAGGGCGCGGGCGGCAGCAGGGCGGTGCCGGGGATGGTGCGGTACTCGCCGTGGTCGGTACGGGAGCCGGGGCCGACCAGGTAGCCGCCGGCGCCACGGACGTCGATACCGGGGGCGAGCCGTCCCGCCGAGTTGGGCACCACGACGTCCGCGGGGCCGCTCAGCCAGACATGGCGGCCCTCGCTCGGCGTCACCACCACGACCGTGTCCGGGATGGTGAACAGGTGCCGCAGGGCGAGTTCGCGCAGCGCGGCCGAGGAGTCCGTACCGGACTTGGTGTCGAGGTCGATGCCGATCAGGTGGTGCGGGGGCAGTCCGCAGGCGATGCCGTAGCCGGTGGCCCAGGGGGCGGCGGCGAAGAGTTCGCGGACGCGCGCGGGATCCGTGGTGGCGTCGTGCACGCCGTGGCCGGGGCGCCCGCACTCGCCGTGGCAGGGGGCGGGCCCGGCCTCGTCCCGGTGGGGGGAGGGCAGCGCGGGGAGTTTGGTGCGGGACAGGGGGATGACGGCCAGTCCGCGTTCGGCGGCGGACAGGGCGTGGGCGAGGGCCAGGGCGACGGGGGGCACGGCATGCCGGGCGGTGGTGGCCATGGCTCCATGTTCGTACGTACGTTCGAAAAAGGGAAGTGGGTTCCGGGCGGGGGGCGGGGGAGGGTGCCGTCTCGGCGGTCGGGGGTCTCCGGGTGGGGCGCAGGGGCCTTGGAGGGCTGGGGAGTTGAAGGTGGG
Source organism: Streptomyces sp. SCSIO ZS0520 (assembly GCF_025643355.1). Taxonomy (NCBI): domain Bacteria; kingdom Bacillati; phylum Actinomycetota; class Actinomycetes; order Kitasatosporales; family Streptomycetaceae; genus Streptomyces; species Streptomyces sp. SCSIO ZS0520. The sequence continues at coordinate 4,229,011 of NZ_CP092644.1, forward strand.
GTGTCCCTCTCCAGGGGATTTACGCCGCCTTGCGGGTTTATCGACAAGTCCTCACGCCTGGGGGCGAATCGCGGCGGTGGGAGTCGTCAGGGCGGTTCCGGCTGGGCAACTCTGCTCTCGCGACGTCGTGACCACTCCGGGGCGGCGGGCCAACCGCCCCGGAAACAGCGGTAGTTCAGATCGCCGGGCAGGACCGCCTGTACGGCGGCCCACGCGATCGGACCCGTCCCTACCTGGAGGAACAGACATGGCAAGCATCCGTACCGCCCGTGTTCTCGCCGCCGCGGCGGCCCTGCCGCTGGCGGTGGCGCTCTTCTCGGGTGCCGCGGCGGCCGACACCGGGGCGCTCTCGGGCGACCGGGCCAACGCGGGCGTGGCCACCGTCGGCGCCGGTGCCCGGGGCGCGGGGCCGGGGATCTCCGCGACCGGTCAGCAGCAGGCCGTGGGGGACAGCGCCCGCAACGAGAACAACGCGGTGAACATCAACGGCTCCGCGCCCACCTTCGTCGACCAGCGCCATCTGGGCATCGTCTTCACCCCGCTCTGGTGAGCCGCGGCCCTCCGGGGGCTGGGCCTCCTCCCGCGCGGGCTGCCGGGAGGGGTCCGGGGGGCCCGGGGGTCGCGGCCCGAGGGGTGACGACCTGTGCGGCGGTGCTTCGGCGCCGCCGCACAGGTGTGTCCGGGGTCATGGGTGTCCGGGTTCTCGTGGTCGTCCCGCCCGGTACAGGGGTGTGCGGAGGCAGGTCGCGTACGGGTGGTCGCGTACCGGTAGGTGTGTCCGGGGGCAGGTCGCGCCGCCCGTGCGGGAAGGCCGTCAGGGAAGGCCGGGAGGGAAGGCGGCGGAGGGGATCCGCGCCCGTGCGGTGTGCCGCCCCGAGTCCGTCTCGGGGCCAACCCCCAAGGGGGTGCGGGGGTCCCTCCACCCACAGGAGGTGAGCCGTTCGCCGCCCGTACAACCTGAGGGGGACACCGCTTCGGCACCTCCGGCCGATCCCCGTGCGTAGGGGGCACTTCTAGCGTGGAGCCATGACCGTTCCTGGGCATTGCACCCGCCTACCCGAGGCCCCGGCGACCGCGCCCTCGGCCAGCGCAGCGCGCCCTGCGCCCCTGGGGACCGGGCCCCGGCCGGCCGCGGCGAAGGCCGGTATCCGACCCAAGGCCGCGGCGCACCGCGTGCCCGCCCAGCGGGTCCCGCGCCCGGCCCGCCCGGCGGCGGCCACCCGCGGCGACTCCGCGTCCGGCGGCGGCCCCGCGGACGGCGCGGCGCCCCGCGCCCGCCTCGCCACGGCCGCCCAGGCACCGGCCCCGCAGCGCACGGCCCCCGAGCTGAAGAGCCCGTCCCGCGGCGCCTCGCACGGGCAGCACCTCACCTACGCCTCCTTCGCCTCCTACGTGAAGGAGCGCGGGCCGGTGCTGCTGCGCACGGCGCGCTCGCTGACCTCCAATGTCAACGACGCGGAGGACCTGCTGCAGACCGCGCTGACCAAGACGTACGTCGCCTGGGAGCGCATCGAGGACCACCGGGCGCTGGACGGGTACGTACGCCGCGCCCTGGTCAACACGCGTACCTCGCAGTGGCGCAAGCGCAAGGTCGACGAGTTCGTCTGCGAGGAGCTGCCGGAGCCCGAGAACGCCCCCCTTGAGGACCCGGCCGAACAGCAGGTGCTCCGGGACGCCATGTGGGGCGCGATCATGAAACTCCCGGACCGCCAGCGCGCGATGGTCGTCCTGCGCTACTACGAGGACCTGAGCGAGGTGCAGACCGCCGAGGTGCTCGGCGTCTCGGTGGGCACCGTCAAGTCGGCCGTCTCCCGCGCCCTCGGCAAGCTCCGCGAGGACCCGCAGCTGCGCGAGGACGTGTAGGGCCGCTCGCCTTTTCGGCCCCCTGCTTCTTCTGCTTCTCCGGGAGCTCCCCGTGCTCCACTTCTTCGTACTCCACTTCTTCGGCCTTCACTTCTTCGTCCTGGTGAGTCGGTGAGTCGGGGGACGGCGGCGTTCGTGGCCTTCGGCTGCCGGGTCACTCCGGGACTGGGACGTGGCGGCGCAGGAAGTCGAGGTAGGCGGCGACGGCGCGCTCGAAGGGTTCGCCGTAGTAGACGGCGAAGTGGCCGACCGGATACGTGTGCACCTCGGCCCGGGGCGCGCGTGCGGCCTGGCGCCCGGCGGTGCGGTTCGGGGCCACGGTGTCGGGGTCGCAGAGGGCGACGTGGACGGGGCAGCGGATCGCCTCGGTGCGGCGGCCGGGCGCGTACCGCAGCACGTCGAAGGCGGACCGGGCGGTGAGCCGGTTGACGTACTCGGGGTCCTCGGCGCCCAGGGCCCGGCGCCGCCGCCTGTGTGCGCTTCGCCCAGGAGAAGCCCCACCAGTACCGGCTGCCCGCCTTCCCGCCGCCGGACGCCCCGGCGCCCGAGCGGGTCGACGCGCTGGTCAGGGAGCAGAACGGCAAGCCGGCCGCCCTCGTCCCGGAGTGCGTCGACGCCGGACTCGCCCGCCCGGACCTCGCCCCCCCGGTGGTGGCCACCGTGCTCTGGCGGATGTGGGACGGGGTGCTCGGCCTGATGTTCCGCGGCGACGGCTCGCGCCCCGGCGAGGAGGAGATGGCGAGGATCCTCGGGACGATGGCGTCCCTGGCGGAACTCGGTCTCCGCTCTCGCGCCGCCGAGAAGTGACGCAGCGTGGGTGGGCGCGCGCGGCCCGGCGTGGGACGATCGCCGGACGCGCGAGGCGCCGTGACCCAGGGTGACGAGAGCAGGAACATACCCAGGGGTAGTGACACACCGTCTACCACCGCACGAGAATCCTCGCGATACCCCTTCGCCCCCGGGAGGCAACCGGTGTACAGCACGATGCAGGACGTTCCGCTGACGGTAAGCCGCATCCTCGCGCACGGTTCGACGGTGCACGGCAAGGCCGAGGTGCTCACCTGGACCGGCGAGGGCGATCCGCATCGGCGTACGTACGCCGAGGTCGGCACCCGGGCCGCGCAGCTGGCGCACGCGCTGCGGGACGAGCTGGGCGTGGTCGGCGACGAGCGGGTCGCCACCCTGATGTGGAACAACGCCGAGCATCTGGAGGCCTACCTCGCGGTCCCCTCCATGGGCGCCGTGCTGCACACCCTCAACCTGCGGCTGCCCGCCGAGCAGTTGACCTGGATCGTGGCGCACGCCGCCGACCGGGTCGTCCTGGTCAACGGCACCCTGCTCCCGCTGCTCGCCCCGCTCCTGCCCCAACTCCCCACCGTCGAGCACCTGGTGGTGGCCGGGCCCGGTGACCGCTCCGTCCTGGAGGGCGCCGCCGTCCGCGTCCACGACTACGAGGAGCTGCTCGCCGGACGCGCCGAGAGCTACGACTGGCCGGAGGTCGACGAACGCCAGGCCGCCGCCCTGTGCTACACCTCCGGCACCACCGGGGACCCCAAGGGCGTGGTGTACAGCCACCGTTCGCTCTATCTGCACTCCATGCAGGTCAACAACGCCGAGTCCTTCGCGCTGACCTCCCGGGACATCGCGCTGCCGGTGGTGCCGATGTTCCACGTCAACGCCTGGGGTCTGGCGCACGCCGCCTTCATGGCGGGCACCTCGCTGCTGATGCCCGACCGCTTCCTGCAGCCCGCTCCGCTCGCCGAGATGATCGCCCTGATCCGGCCGACCATCGGCGCCGCGGTGCCCACCATCTGGCAGGGGCTGCTCGGCGAACTCGACGCCGACAAGCGCGATGTGAGCTCGCTGTCCACCGTCATCATCGGCGGCTCGGCCTGCCCGCCCGCCCTGATGCGCGGCTTCGAGGAGCGCCACGGCGTCCGGGTGGTGCACGCCTGGGGCATGACCGAGACCTCGCCGCTCGGCTGCGTCGCCCACCCGCCGGGCGGGCTCAGCGCCGAGGAGGAGTGGGAGTACCGGATCAGCCAGGGCCGCTTCCCCGCCTCGGTCGAGGCGCGGCTGAGCGGGCCCGCCGGGGAGCGGCTGCCCTGGGACGGCGAGTCCGCGGGCGAGCTGGAGGTGCGCGGACCGTGGATCGCGGGCTCCTACTACGGCGGCGCCGCGGGTGAACCCTTCAAGCCGGACGACAAGTTCAGCGCCGACGGCTGGCTCAAGACCGGCGACGTCGGCACCATCACCCCCGACGGCTTCCTCCACCTCACCGACCGCGCCAAGGACGTCATCAAGTCCGGCGGCGAGTGGATCTCCTCGGTGGAGCTGGAGAACGCCCTGATGGCGCACCCGGAGGTCGCCGAGGCCGCGGTCGTCGCGGTGCCGGACGAGAAGTGGGGCGAGCGCCCGCTGGCCACCGTGGTCCTCAAGGAGGGCTCGACGGCCGACTTCACCGTGCTGCGCGAGTTCCTCGCCACCCGGATCGCCAAGTGGCAGCTCCCGGAGCGCTGGACCATCGTCCCGGCGGTCCCGAAGACCAGCGTCGGCAAGTTCGACAAGAAGGTCCTCCGCAAGCAGTACGCGGAGGGGGAGTTGGACATCACCCAGCTCTGAGAGCGGGCGAACGGCGGGGAGCCGAGCCGCGCCTGCCCCCCCGCCGGGCGGCCGGGGACATCAACCGCCACCGCCCGTCAGCTACTTGAGGTCGCCCCCGTGCGCCGTCCCCCCCTTGGGCGGAGGCCGCGCACGGGGGCGATCTCATGCGACCGCCATGGGCGATCTCATACGACCGACTGCCATGGGCGACTCCATACGACCGCCATACGCCGTGCATGGCCCGCACCCGTCCCGCTCCCGGTGGATCCGGGGGAGTTCCCCCAACTCCCGCGCGACGGAAGCGACTTCATGCCCGACCTGCCGCCAGTTCTTCGCCGCCTCGGGCGCGGCCCTCAGCGCCCGGCTCTCGCCGCCCCCGTGACGCCTTCGCGGCGCGCTGCCGCCCTTGTCGCCCGGCTCAACCGGATTCCGCTCGGCTGAGCCCAACTCCGTCCGGCTCAGCTCCCGTCGGCGTCCCCGGTCAGCTTCTCGCGGAAGGACGGCACGGCCTCGGCGATCGCGCGGTCCACGTACTTCGGGACGTCGTAGAAGTCCATGTGCGTGCCGCCCTCGACGACCTGGAGCCGCTTGGGGCTCCGGGCGCGGCCGTGCAGCTCGGTGGACATCCGGCAGGAAGGCGGGCTCCGCGCCCCGCGCGGTCTCGGCGGTCCACTGCTCGGCGAGGGCCTTCAGGGCCGGTACGGCGGCGGCGCCGGAGTCGGTGACGTACCAGCCGCGGCGGAAGGAGGTGCCGCCACCCCGGGGCAGGCACCCTCGTCCTGGACTGGGACACCCTCACCGGCTCCACCACACCCGGCCGGCATCTCGTGATCTGGACCGCCCTGCCCGGCAGCCCCACCCAGGAGGCCCTCGACCGGATGGCGTCCGGCACCGGCGCACCCTAGGCGGCCCCCGCGCTCCGGCTCGCTGGGACCCGCTGCCGGACCGTTCACCGACCGCCGGTCCTACCGGTGCCCGCACCTACCGGTGCCCGCACCCGCTCACTGGCTGCCGATCCGCGCGAGCAGATCCACGATCCGGCTCTGGACCTCGGGGCTGGTGGAGCGTTCGGCGAGGAAGAGGACCGTCTCACCGGCGGCGAGGCGGGGCAGGTCCTGGTGTTCCACGGCGGCGGTGTAGACGACGAGCGGGGTGCGGTTCAGCTGGCCGTTGGCGCGCAGCCAGTCCACGATGCCGCTCTGCTCGCGCCGGACCCGCATCAGGTCCATGACCACCAGATTGGGCCGGGTCCCGGCGGCCAGCCGCACGGCGTCCTGGTCGCTGGCGGCCCGCGCGACCTGCATGCCCCGGCGCTCCAGGGTGGCGGTGAGGGCGAGCGCGATCTCCTCGTGCCGCTCGATGAGGAGCACCCGCGGCGGGTGCTGCTCGCTGTCCCGCGGGGCGAGCGCCTTCAGGAGTACGGCGGGGTCGGCACCGTAGGCCGCCTCGCGGGTGGCCTGGCCGAGCCCCGCGGTCACCAGGACCGGCACCTCCGCGGCGACGGCGGCCTGGCGCAGCGACTGCAGGGCGGTCCGGGTGATCGGGCCGGTGAGCGGGTCGACGAAGAGCGCGGCCGGGAACGCCGCGATCTGCGCGTCGACCTCCTCGCGGGAGTGCACGGTGACGGGGCGGTAGCCGCAGTCGCTGAGCGCCTGCTGGGTGCCCATGTCGGGGGCGGGCCACACCAGCAGCCGCCGCGGGTTGTCCAGCGGCTCCGGGGGCAGCTCGTCGTCGAGGTGCTGGCGGCGCGGGCGTTCGGCGATCTCCACGGCACCGCCGGGTCCGTCCAGCGGCTCGGGCCCCTCGTCGGCGTTCACATCGGGCGCCCCGATCGCGTACGAACGGCCGCCGCCCTCCGAGGAGGCCCCGCGCGGCTGCGGCGCGGCGAGCGGATGGCGGCGCCCGCCCCCGGTGTCACCGGAGTCGGTGCGTTCGGCGGGCGTACCGAGCTTGCGGCGCCGCCCGCCGGGAACCTGCCCGGCGCTCTCGCCCGGCTGCTGCGGGGCACCGCCCGGCCCCGGCGCGGTCGGCGGCAGTGCCTGCGCCGAGCGGCCGCCGCTGCGCGGCTGGGGCAGATTCCCCGACCGCTGCTGCTCGGCGATCCGGCGCCCGAAGGGCACCCCCTGGCCGAGGGTGCGCACGCTGATCGCCCGCCCCTGCGTGGAGTCGGGATCCGGCGCCCCGGCCTCCGCGGGCAGCGGCTGCGCGGGCGGGCGCGCGCCCCCCGAGGTGTGCGAGGTGGCCCCGCTGGGCGTGCCGTGCGGCGGCGTACCGGGCGCCCCCTGCGCGGGCACACCGCGACCGCGGGTGCCCCCGGCGGGGACCGGTCCGGCACCGGGCTGCCCGGCGGCACCCTGCCCGGCGCCCTCGGCCGGTGCGGCGCCGGGAGCCTGCGCGGCGGCCTGCCCCTGGTGCGGTCCGGCGGCGGCTCCGGGGGCTCCCTGTCCGGCTGTTCCCTGCCCGGCTGTTCCTTGCCCGTGCGTTCCGCCTTGGGGCCCGCGTCCGTACGACCCGTCCTGCGTCCCCGGTCCGTTCGTACCCCGTCCGTGCGTCCCGCGGCCGTCTGTTCCCCGGCCGTCTGCTCCCCGGCCGTCTGTTCCGCGGCCGTCTGTTCCGCGGCCGTGCATCCCGTGGTCGTGCGTCGGCTGCGGATTCGCCGGGGGTGCGGGGGTGTGCGGGGCCGCGTTTCCGTGGGGGTGCTCGGTGCCGGGGGGGCGGGGGTGCGCCCGGGGCGGGGGCCGGGTGTCCGCTCGGGGCGGGGGCGGCGAGGCGGGGGTCCCGGGCGCCGGAGCCGGGGCGGCGCGGTCGGCCCGCGACCTGGGGGCCCGGACCGCCCGGGTCCTGGACGCCACCGGGGGGTGGGTCGGCGGGGGTCCGGTCGCCGCCGGGTCCGCTGGTGCCCTGCGGTGCTCCTTGCGGGGTGTCCTGACCGGCCGCCGGGCGGGCGCGGCGCCGTCCGGTGGGGGCGGGGACGGGGTGGGCCTGCGCCGGGGTGTGCTCGTCGGGTCCGTCGGTGAACAGCATGGTGTGCTGACCGGCGTCGCCGTGGCCGGGCACCGGACCGCGGGCGGGCTCGGGGCCGTACTCCTCGTCCGGTGTGCGGTCGGCCTCCGCGGGCGGCAGGGCGAACACCCGCCCCCCGGCGGCCTCCTGGGCGGCGGCGCGCTCCTGGGCGGCGGCGAGCGCCCGACGGCGCCGGCCGGTGGGCTGCTGCCCGCCCGCCGCGCCCTGCCCCTGCTGCGGGTACCCGGGTGCGGTGGTGCCGGGCCGGGCGAAGGCGGCCTGCGGTGAACCCCCGTGCAGTGCGGGGGAGTTGCCCGGTGCGTTCCCCGGGCCCTGCGGCAGCGCGGGAGCGCCCGGAAGCTGCGGCGGACCGGAGGACTCGGGCGGGCCCGGAGCCCCCTCGGACCCCTGGGGGAGCGCGGCCGGAAGCGCGCGCGCCCCGCCCTCGCGTCGTGCACGGCGCCCGGTCGGCCCCGGCAGGCCCCCCGGCTGCACCGGCCTGCCCTGCGCGGGCACCGGCACACCCCCCGGCGGCACGGTCTCCCCGCGCTGCTGCCCGGGCGCGGACTCCCCGGCGGCCATCACGGCGCCCTCGGCGGCGCTCGGCCTGCCGCGCCTGCGCCCGGTGCCGCCCGCGGGCGTCTCCCGCGCGGGCGCCTGCTCCTGCGGCTGCCCGGCCTCGGCCGCCCGGCGCCGCCGCCGTCCGGTGCCCCCGGCGCCGTCGGTACCCGGAGCCGGGGCCCCCGAGCCGTCCGTACCGGAACTCTCCGTACCGCCGCCGTCCGTACCGGTGTCGAGGAAGGCGTCCACCGAGGAGCGGCGGGCGCGCCTGCGGCCGCCGCCGGTGGTGGCGGGGTCCTCGACGGGCACCGGCCGGGCCCCGGCGGACTCCGCCGCGGGCACGGCGACCGCGCCCGCGCCGCCGCCGATCGGCACTTCGAGTACGTAGGCGTTGCCGCTGGTGCCCGGCACCTCGTGGGTCTGCAGGACGCCGCCGTGCGCCCGCACCACGCCGCGCACGATCGGCTCGTGCACCGGGTCGCCGCCCGCGTAGGGGCCGCGCACCTCGATCCGTACCACCTCGCCCCGCTGGGCGGCGGCGACGACGATCGTGGAGTCCATGTAACCGCCCGCGGTGACGGGGGCGTTGCCGGTGGCGTCGACGCCCGCGACATTGGCGACCAGGTGGGCGAGGGCGGTGGCGAGCCGCTCCGGGTCCACCTCCGCCTCGATCGGGGGCGCGTGCACCGCGAACTGCGCCCGGCCGGGACCGATCAGCTCGACGGCGCCCTCGACCCCGGCGCTCACCACGGCGTCCAGCATCACGTGCCGCCGGTCGAGGGTGTCCTCGCCGGTCTCCAGGCGCTGGTAGCCGAGGACGTTGTCGACCAGGGTGGTGATCCGGGCGTAACCGGCGGCCAGGTGGTGCAGCACCTGGTTGGCCTCGGGCCACAACTGCCCCGCGTCGTCGGCGGCGAGCGTCGACAGCTCCCGGCGCAGCTCGTCCAGCGGGCCGCGCAGCGAGCCGCCGAGCATCGACAGCAGCTGCTCGTGCCGCCCGTCGAGCGCCTCGTAGCGGTCCTGTTCGCGCTCGGCGAGCGCCGCGTACCGGTCCTTCTCCCCGGCCAGCTCCTCGCCGTGCAGCTCGGTCAGGCGGGCCAGCTCCGCGGTCTGCTCCTCGCGCAGCGCGGCGAGCTCCGCCGCGTGCTCCTCGCGCAGCGCCGCCACGGCGGCCTCGTGCTCCGCGGACTCGGCGGCCCGGCTCGCGGCCAGCTTGTCGTAGGGCCGCCGGTCGGTGAACGTCAGGACCGCGCCGACCAGTTGGTCCCCGTCGCGCACCGGCGCGGTGGTCAGGTCGACCGGCACCCGCTCGCCGCTCTTGGACCACATCACCTGCCCGCGCACCCGGTGCTTGCGCCCCGAGCGAAGCGTGTCCGCGAGCGGGGACTCCTCGTACGGGAAGGGCTCGCCCTCGGGCCGGGAGTGCAGCACCAGCGGATGCAGCAACTGGCCGCCGAGGTCGCTGGCCCGGTAGCCGAGGATCTGCGCCACGGCCGGGTTGACCAGGACCACCCGGCCGTCGGTGTCGGTGCCGACCACGCCCTCGGCGGCGGCCCGCAGGATCATCTCCGTCTGCCGTTGCGAACGCGCCAGTTCGGCCTCGGTGTCCACGGTGCCGGTGAGGTCGCGCACCACGACCATCAGCAGTTCGTCGCCGGAGTAGGCGTAACCGTCGTAGGCCTGCTGGCCGTTCTCCAGATTCGCGCTCGTGACCTCGACCGGGAACTCGCTGCCGTCGGTCCTGCGCGCGGTCATCCGGTTCGGCTTGGTGCGCCCCGCGGGGTCCACGCTGTCCGGCCTGCGCATGGAACCGGGGATCAGCCGGGAGTCGAAGGAGGGCAGCAGATCGAGCAGTCCGCGGCCGACGAGGGCGGTGCCGGGGGTCTCGAAGGTCTCCAGGGCGACGCTGTTGGCGTTGACGACGGTGCCGTTGGCGTTCACCAGCACCAGCGCGTCCGGCAGCGCGTCAAGTATCGCAGCGAGGCGAGCAGCGCCTCGGGATGGCCTGCTGCTCACGACGAAGCTTCCTCCCTGTTACCGCACCTTGCCGACCCGCAGGGGCCATCTTGCCCGCAGACCCCTCGCGTGTCACGGGAGGGAGTCTACGGGCATGCGTTGCGCTCGCGACGGGGGTGAGAGGCAGGTCGCATGCAGAAGACTTGCAGAAGGCACGGAGAAGCTGTGACCTCAGGCGGAGCCCCTGTGACGGCGGTGCGCCCCCGCACACCGCCGTCCGGGCCGGCCGGGTCAGCTCCGTCCGATGGCCGGAATCACCGGCACCATCTCGTTCCACCGGGAGATGGAGCAGCCGTTGCCGCGGTCGTAGGTGACGTCCACCCGCTTGCTGTGCCAGACCCCCTTGATGTGCGCCTTCGCCGGACCGCCGTACTGCATCGTGCACATCGGCGCCTTCCCGGCCCGCTGCTGCGCCCTCTCCTTGCGGGTGTCCTCGAAGGGGCTCACCCCGCGCTCCAGCTCCATCGACGCCAGCTTGTCGCAGGCCCCCTCGGCGTTGGGATGCGTACCGCCCGCCGGATTGCAGTGCAGCGTGTAGTCGCCGTCGAGTTCGCCGTCCGCCCCCGTGACGGTGACGTGCAGGCGGTCCGGGGCGGCGATCAGCCGCGGCAGCGGAAGCAGCGGATCGGCCTGCGCGGTGGCCGCGGGCGCGGCGGCCAGGGCGAGCAGCGAGACGGAGGCGGAGAGGGCGAGACGGCGCAGCATGACGGCTCCACGGGTGCGAGGGACGTACGGGTGCAGGTACGTACCGGTGCGGTACGTACGGGTACGCGGCCTGCCGGACCCCGCGGCGCGGTCACGGGACACCGCCGGGCACGGCACAGGCCGCTCGGGAGGCGCGTCCCACGGGACACCGGAGGCGCACCGCCGCACGCTTCCCTGCCGCGTCTAACGCCCCGGCGCCCCGGACGTTGCGCCCGCCCGCCCGCTTTGCCCTGATCGGCGCTTCCGGGTTGCGGGGTGGGGGTGGGTGGGGCACGGGCTCGGGCACGGGTCGGGGCTCGGGTACGGGTTCGGGTTCGGGTTCGGGTACGGAAGGGGGGTGGGCATGGCGGTGGTGGTCGGGCATGGCGGTGGTGGGCGGTGGCTGCGGCGGGCGCGGCGGGCGGGGTGGCCGGGCGGCGGGCGCCGGGGTGGCGGTCGCGGTCGTGGTGGCGGTCACGAGGGCGGTCACGGTCGGATAAACGGGGGACTGCGCCCCCGGTGATCCAGTACCGTGGGATGCGATTGGTGGCAGCACCGGGTGCTGTGTCATCATCTGCACGCACCCGCTTCACGCGGGTGTGCTGGAGGCGTCGCCTAGTCCGGTCTATGGCGCCGCACTGCTAATGCGGTTTGGGGCTTAAACCCCATCGAGGGTTCAAATCCCTCCGCCTCCGCCGCAAGATCCGAAGCCCTGGTCATCTCCGACCGGGGCTTCGATCGTTTCCTCCCGCTGCTCCCGCTGCTCCCGCTGCTCCCGCTGCTCCCGCTGCTCCCGCTGCTCCCGCTGCTCCCGCTGCTCCCGCTGCTCCCGCTGCTCCCGCTGCTCCCGCTGCTCCCGCTGCTCCCGCTGCTCCCGCTGCTCCCGCTGCTCCCGCTGCTCCCGCTGCTCCCGCTGCTCCCGCTGCTCCCGCTGCTCCCGCTGCTCCTCCGGGTGCCGCCCCGGGGAGGGTTGCCGGGGGGCCCTCGGCGAGGTGGGGTGAAGTAGCGCTCGGAAGGGCGTTCGCCCAGCTCAGCAGGGGTGCGGGAAACGGATTTCGCCTGACGGCCCAGGTCATGTAATGTTGTTCCCGCAACGCCGACCGGGCCGAAAAGCCCACCGGAAGAGCAAGCGAAGCACAACAGAACAAGCACTCGTAGCTTAACGGATAGAGCATCTGACTACGGATCAGAAGGTTGCAGGTTCGAATCCTGCCGAGTGCACAGATCGGAGGCCCTGTTACCGCTTATGCGGTGCGGGGCCTCTCTCGTGTCTTCTTACGCACGTATCCAACGATCATGCCCAGGTCGGCAGTTCACCGCGTTTCTCGTACCCGCTTCCAAGAAGCGGGGTAGAGGAGGGGCCCGAGCCTGGTGCGTCTCCTCCGTACTGCCGAAGAAGCACAGCAGAGCGGCGGCGTACCGTGGCGGCGTGGCAAACGAAGACCTGGGGAAGACCCTGCGCCGCTTGCGCCGTCTGGCCGCCCTGACACAAGAAGAGCTGGCCGAGCGCTCGGGTGTGTCCGTTGATGTGATCCGTCAGCTCGAACAGCAGAGGAAGCATTCGGCGCGGCTTCCCACGCTGCATGCGCTGGCCAACGGCCTGGGCGTGGAGCTGACCACGCTTCTGGGCGACCCCCCGGCGGTCACGGCGAGTGGGGAGAGCGACGGACCCCGCTTCGTCGCCGTACGCCGGGCCATCATGCCCGCGCTGTGGGGACCGCAGCCTGAGCCCACCGGTCGGGACTTCTCCCTGGACCGCCTCCGCGAGCAGATCGCGGAGGGGTGGTCGCAGTACCACGCTGCCGAGTTCGACACCGTGATGAAGAGCCTCCCCGGCCTGATCACGGAAGCGCGATCCGCCACGGTGTCGGGAGGCGATGACGACCGCAGAGCTGGTTTCGCGGCCCTGGGCAAGGCACTTCAGCTCGCCGGACATGTCGCCGTGCGCATGGGCAAGACGGACCTTGCCCTCACGAGCCTGGAACGCGCCATAAGCGCAGCAGAGCAGTCCGAAGATCCACTGTTGGCCCCCATGATCGTGAACTCTGTCGCCTGGACGTACCAGCGGCAGGGCCGCCTGGAAGACGCCCTGGGGATCGCCCTTCGAGCAGCTGAGGCCACTGAGGGCGGCGGGCACACGGACACGGCCGACGGGCTGAAGGTGTGGGGCGCCCTCACCATGAGCGCCGCCACCTCCGCCGCGCGGAGCGGCGACTACGAGCGCGCAGCGGAGCTGATGGCGGGAGCGGAGAAGGAAGCGGCCCGGGTGTCCAAGCTGCCGGAGGGCAGCGACAACCGCATGGTGAGCGTCTTCAGCCCGTCCTCGGTCCGCATCGAACGCGTCCGGCTCGCAGTCCAGTACGGGCATCCGCACGACGCCCTGGCGCTGGCCAAGGGGATGCGGTTGAGCAAGGACACCCCGCCGTCCTGGCGAACCTGGCTCCTGCTGGACGTGGCCCGCGCCCACACGGACATCGGGGATGCCGCCGGAGCGGTGAAGGCACTGGAGTCGCTGCGCCGGGTGGCACCGACATGGATGCAGCACCACACATTGGCCGTCGCCATCGTGCGGGACTTGTGGGCGCTCCCCAACCACCCTCCGGGACTACGGCCGTTGGCGGAGTTCCTGGGGGTCGGTGAATAGCGTGCGGAAAGTGGGACGCTGCGCCCCTGTCAGCGTCCCTGGCATGTCGCTTACATGAACGGACAGTGCCCCGGCGACCGCGCGAACGGCCCCGGGGCTTGGCCGATCTGAAAGAGCAGACCGACATGCCGCAACCTACGACTCGGGCTCGCCGGACCGGGCACCCCGGCTACAGCGAGACCCTGCCGAGGCGGCCCGAGAGCGCAGCCACCGCCCGGCGCCTGCTGCGCACCGCCTGTGGCGTCTGGGGGCTGGACGACGTGGCCGAGGACGGGGTCGTAGTCGTCTCCGAATTAGTGGCGAACGCCGTGCAGCACGCCCGGCGGGAGTACATCCGCGTGGTGGTGGAGCGCCCCGCCGAGCGCACGGTCCGGGTGGCCGTCGCGGACCTGTCCCGAGTGCGGCCGGTGCTGCGCGCCCCCGAGGACGGCGCAGAGTGCGGGCGCGGCCTGTTCCTGGTGGCGATGCTGGCCGCTGACTGGGGCACCGACGAACGGCGCTGGGGCAAAATCGTGTGGGCGGATCTGGAGGGGCGCGGGTGACCTCGGGAGAGACCCCTGGCCGCAGCACTGCCCGGGCCCATCTGTCGCAGTTGATCGAGCTGTTCGGCACGGACGGGTGCCTGCGGATCAGTACGGCCCCTGCTGAGCCCGACCCGGCCATCGTTGGCGGAGAGCCCGAGGACGACGAGCAGAGCTGACCGCCCCGGACGCGGGGAAGCCTCGGCTGGTGGAGTTCATCGAGCCGGGGCTTCGCTTTGTGCCGGTGTGCTCTGCGTGCTGGTGTTCGCGGGTGCGGTGAGTGCGGAGCGGGCCTCGGCGGTGGCGGTGGTCGCCGGGGCCGGGGTGGCCACGGGCAGGGTGATCCTGGCCGGGCAGTACGGGCGGGATGACTCCTCGACGGGTGATCCCCTCGGCGGGTGACCACCCGCAGCCGACCAGCTTCAGGGGACCCGACCGGCCAGTCCCGCCGCCCTGCGACTGCCCGCCTCCCCCGCCTCAAGCCACCGGCTCCCCCACCCCCAGCAGATTCCCCTCGCTGTCGCGGAACCAGGCGGCGCGTTCGCCGTGGGAGTGCTTGCTGGGGTAGTTGCCCTCGACCTCGGCGATGCCGTCGACGGTGCGCAGGCCGGGGACGTCGACCTCCTCGAACTCCACGCCGCGGGAGCGGAGTTCGCGTACCAGGGCGTCCAGGTCCGGGACCTCCCAGCCGCACTGGGTGAAGGTGCCGGGCGAGGAGCCGGTGGACTGGAAGAGGGCGAAGTCGCCGCCGGGGGTGCGGTAGAGGAGGCCGCCGGGGCGTTCGTCGACCGGTTCGAGGCCGAGCTTCTCCGCGTAGAAGCGGCGGGCGCGGTCGAGGTCCACGGCGGGCAGGCGGGTCGCCACCCGGCCGCCGGCGAAGGGGCTGCCGAGGCCCGCGGAGTAGGGGCCGGAGGGGTGGGGGTCCGAGGGACGCGGCTGGATCATGGGGGCTCCCTGGTGAGGGTTCACGGGTGACACGTGGGCACTCCCCTTGTTACCGCCACCCGGCACCCGTCCGCCGCTCCCACTGCCTCGAACCGGGCCGTGTCGCCCGGCGTCGAGCTCTGCCGCTGCCGCTGCCGCTGCCGCTGCCGCTGCCGCTGCCGCTGCTGCCGCTGCTGCTGCTGCCGCTGCTGCTGCCGCCGCCGCTGCCGGGGCCGTTGTCAGACCCCCCGGCTAGCGTCGGGCCATGGCGTGGTGGTGCACGGGGATGCGGTGGCGCGAGGAGGGCGGGGGCCCGGAAGGGGAGGACGAGCAGGGCCGGAGACGGCAGGGGGAGGGGAGACGGCAGGGGGAGGCCGAGGACGGCCGCAGAGAGCGGGACCGCAGAGAGCGGGAGCGGGGAGAACGGGCCCGGAGAGGACGGGAACGGGAGCGGGGAGAACGGGAGCAGGGCCGGAGGGAACGGGAGCAGGATCGGAGGGAGCAGGGCGCAGAAGAGCGGGGAGAAGGGGACGGGTCCGGGTCGGGTGCCCGGCCCGTGCTCCGCTGGTACGGGCAGGAGCGCGGGGAGCGCGGGAGCGTGCTCACGCTCGGGGACCGGCTGGCCTTCCGGGCGGTCGGGGAGCGCCGGTGCACCGGGGTGTGGCGCGGCGGCCGGGTCACGCCCTGCCCCGGGGCGCGGGAGGTGCCGGATACGGCCACCCGGGCGCAGTGCCCCGAGTGCGCGGCCCTGGACCGGGCGCACTCGGTGGCCGCCGACACCTTCGCCGAGGACCCGCGGCCGTACCGGGTCTATCTCGCCTGGTTCGGCCCCGGGATGCTGAAGACCGGGATCACCGGGGCGGCCCGGGGCGCGGCGCGGCTCCTCGAACAGGGCGCCGTCGCCTTCAGCTGGCTCGGCGTCGGCCCGCTGATGGCGGCCCGCAGGACCGAGGAGCTGCTGCGCACCGCCCTCGGCGTACCCGACCGCATCCCGTACGCGGCCAAGCGCACCGTACGTGCCGCGCTGCCGCCGCCCGCGGACCGCGCCGCCGAGATCGCCGCTCTGCACGCCCGGGCCCGCGCCCTGCCCGGCTGGCCGGAGTCCCTGGAGCCGCTGCCCTGCGAAGTGGTGGACCACGGCGGGGTGTTCGGGCTGGACGGACCCGGGCCGCCCGGCCTGGCCACCGGCTCGTCCCGCGCGGCCACCGGACCCTCCTGGGTGGTGACCTCCCTCGCGCCGGAGGCCACCGTGGCCGGGCGGCTGCTCGCGGCCGCCGGTCCCGATCTGCACCTCGCCGAACCCGGCACGGCGGCGGACGGCGGCGGGCGTCTCCTCGTGGTGGACAGCAGGCTGCTCGCGGGCTGGCGGCTGCTCGCCGCCGAGGGGGCGGAGCGGGCGACGGCGCCGGTACGGCCGCTGCCCGGTTCCCCGGAGGCGGTGCAGGGCGGGCTGTTCTGAGCGGTGGCCACCCGCCGGGGCTTTCTCAGGGAATTCACAGAATTCCCTGAGAGGCCTCTCACCGCGGCGGCCGATCGTATGCGGTATGACCGTGACCTCGCCCCAGGGGCGTACCGAACTGCTGAGGCCGGACGGGAGTCCGGTACGGGTGCTCGTGGTCGACGACGAGCAGTCGATCACCGAGCTGCTCTCGATGGCGCTGCGCTACGAGGGCTGGAAGATCCGCCACGCCGCCGACGGTGCCGAGGCGGTGCGCACCGCCCGCGCCTTCCGCCCCGACGCGGTGGTGCTCGACATGATGCTGCCCGACATGGACGGGCTGTCCATCCTCGGCCGCCTGCGCCGCGAACTGCCGGACATCCCGGTGCTGTTCCTCACGGCCAAGGACGCCGTCGAGGACCGTATCGCGGGGCTGACCGCGGGCGGCGACGACTACGTCACCAAGCCCTTCAGCCTGGAGGAGGTGGTGGCCCGGCTGCGCGGACTGATCCGGCGCTCGGGCGCCGCCGACACCCGCAACGACTCGGTACTCGTCGTCGGCGACCTCAGCCTCGACGAGGACAGCCACGAGGTGACCCGGGCGGGCACGTCCATCCATCTGACGGCCACCGAATTCGAGCTCCTCCGCTTCCTGATGCGCAATCCGCGCCGGGTGCTGAGCAAGCCGCAGATCCTCGACCGCGTCTGGTCGTACGACTTCGGCGGCCAGGCCAATGTCGTGGAGCTGTACATCTCCTATCTGCGGCGGAAGATCGACGCGGGCCGCGAGCCGATGATCCACACCCGGCGCGGCGCCGGGTACCTGATCAAGGCGGCCACCGGGCAGTGAGCACCGCCCGGCCCCGCGCCTCGCACACCAGGACCCGCGCCCCGCGCACCTGGCTCCGCGCACCGCGCACCGGGCCGCGTTCGCTGCGCACCCGGCTCGTCGTCTCGGCCGTGGTGCTCATCGCGGTGGTCTGCACGGTGATCGGCTCGGTCACCGCGATAGCGCTGCGTTCGCACCTCTACGAGCAACTGGACGGCTCGCTCGGCGAGGTCGCGATGCGCGCGGCCGGACCGCCGAAGGAACTCCCGGACCGCCACCGCCCCGACGACCGCCTCGCCTTCGTCACCCTCGGCCCCCAGGAACTCGGCACCATAGGCGCCCAGTTGGACGGCAACGGCACCATCCGGCGCGCCCTGGTCAGCACGGAGACCGACTCCGGGGCCGAGGCCGGTACCGACTCCAGTACCGAGGCCGAGACCGGCAGCCCGGCGGACCAGGGTCAGGAACGAGATCAGGACCAGGACCAGAACCAGCAGGAGCAGGGGCAGGGGAACGCGCAGAACCAGGACGAGAGCCCGGACCGCTGGCGTGGCCCCCGGTCCGAGGCCGCCGTGCTCACCGCCGCGCAGCGGTCCGCGCTCGGCTCGGTGGCCAGGGACGGCCGGCCGCACAGCGTGGAGCTGCCGGGCCTCGGCGGCTACCGGGTGGAGTTCCGCAGCGGCGCCAACGGCTCCTTCCTCGTCGGGGTGCCGACCGAGAAGGTCAGCAACACACTGCGCACCCTGCTGGTGGTCGAGGTGAGCGTCACCGCCGCCGGTCTGGTCGCGGCCACCCTCGCCGGGACCGCCCTCGCCTCGGTGGCGCTGCGCCCGCTGCGCCGGGTGGCCGCCACCGCGACCCGGGTCTCCGAACTCCCCCTGCACCGCGGCGAGGTGAGGCTGTACGAGCGGGTGCCGGACGCCGACGACCGGACCGAGGTGGGCCAGGTCGGCGCCGCCCTCAACCGGATGCTGGACCATGTGCACGAGGCGCTCGACGCCCGGCAGCGCAGCGAGACGCGGGTACGCCAGTTCGTCGCGGACGCCGGACACGAGCTGCGCACCCCGCTCGCCTCCATCCTCGGCTACGCCGAACTCACCCGCCGCAGCGGCGAGATGACCGGCCCGGACACCCGGCACGCCCTGCACCGCATCGAGTCCGAGGCCGAGCGGATGACCGGGCTGGTGGCGGATCTGCTGCTGCTCGCCCGCCTCGACTCCGGCCGCCCCCTGCTCCACGAGCCCGTCGACCTCGCCCCGTTGGCGGTGGACGCGCTCAGCGACGCCCGGGCCGCGGGCCAGGAGCACCACTGGCGACTGGAGTTGACCGAGCAGCCCGTCCAAGTCCGCGGCGACGCGGGCAGGTTGCAGCAGGTCCTGGTCAACCTCCTCGCCAACGCCCGCACCCACACCCCACCGGGCACCACGGTCACCCTGCGGCTCCGGCGCGAGGATCCCGTACCCGGACCGCGCCTCGTACCCGGCGAGAAGGCGGCACGCCATGGGGCATGCCACGAGGACCGCGGACCCGTCGCGACCTCCACGGGCGGCGAGGTCGAACCCTGGGTGCCGGACAACTCCACTGGCCCAGCCGCCAGTTCGCTCAGGGACCCCGCGGCCGGTCCGGTCGGCGGTCCGATCAGCGGTCCGATCGGCGGCCCCCACCTCCTCCTGGACGTCGAGGACAACGGCCCCGGCATCCCCGCCCCGCTGCTCGGCCAGGTCTTCGAGCGCTTCGTCCGCGGGGACACCTCCCGCTCCCGGGCCGCCGGTTCCACCGGCCTCGGTCTCGCCCTCGTCCGGGCGGTGGCCCGCGCCCACGGCGGCGAGGTCACCGTCACCTCCCGACCGGGCCGCACCGTCTTCACCCTGCGGCTCCCGGCGGCGGCGTACGAGGATCCGGAGGCGTACGGGGACGGGGACGGTGACACGGACGCGTACGAGGACACGGACACGTACGACGGCCCGGAAGCCTACGAGGACCGAAACACGTACGACGGCCCGGACCCGTACGCGAAACCGGCGAACGCCCACACCGAACCGGACAACGCCGAACCGGACGACGAAGGCGCCCACGCGGAACCGGACGACGAAGCCGCACCCCCGAACAACGAAGCCGCACCCCCAACCGAAGAAGAAGCGCCCCCGAAGTCACCCCCGCCCCCCGCCTCACAGCCCGGCCACAGCCTCAGCACACAGCCGTGACAGCGGCCCCGGCGAGTGTCGGGGCCATGCGCACAGACATCCCGCCGGGCCCGCCCCGGTACCTGGCCCCGCCCGGCGCCCTGCCCGCCCGGCAGCACCTCCCGGCCATCCCCCCGGCGCCCGCGACCAGCCGGGATGCCGACCCGAAGGCCGCTCCCGGCACCGCCCCGGGCGCCGACCCGGGGGCCGCCCCGGTGCTCGACGTGACGATCCCCGTCCACAACGAGGAGCGCGACCTCGAACCCTGTGTCCGGCGCCTCCACGCCCATCTGCTGCGGACCTTCCCGTACCCCTTCCGGATCACCGTCGCGGACAACGCCTCCACCGACGCCACCCCGGAGATCGCCGAGCGGCTCGCGCTGAGTCTGCCGCAGGTGACGGCGGTCCGGCTGGACGAGAAGGGCCGGGGGCGGGCGCTGCGCACCGTCTGGTCGGCCTCGACGGCGCCGGTGCTCGCGTACATGGACGTCGATCTGTCCACCGACCTCAACGCCCTGCTGCCGCTGGTCGCCCCGCTGATCTCCGGCCACTCGGACCTGGCGATCGGCACCCGGCTCTCCCGCGGCTCCCGGGTGGTGCGCGGCCCCCGCCGCGAACTGATCAGCCGCGCCTACAACTTGGTGCTCCGCGGCTCGCTCGCCGCCCGCTTCTCCGACGCCCAGTGCGGATTCAAGGCGATCCGCTACGAGGTGGCGCAGGCGCTGCTGCCGCTGGTCGAGGACACCAACTGGTTCTTCGACACCGAGCTGCTGATCCTCGCCGAGCGCGCCGGGCTGCGGATCCACGAGGTGCCGGTGGACTGGGTCGACGACCCGGACTCGACCGTGCACCTGGTGCGTACCGCGGTCGAGGACCTGCGCGGCGTCTGGCGGGTGGGGCGCGCGCTCGCCGCCGGTTCGCTGCCGCTGGACCGGCTGGCCCGCCCCTTCGGCGACGATCCGCGCGACCGCGCGCTGCCCGGGGTGCCGCGCGGGCTTGCCCGCCAGCTCCTCGGCTTCTGCACGGTCGGTGTCCTGTCGACGCTGCTCTATCTGCTCCTGTACTCCGGCTTCCGTACGGTGTGCGGACCGCAGGCCGCCAACGCGCTCGCCCTGCTGCTCTCCGCCCTCGCCAACACGGCCGCGAACCGGCGGCTGACCTTCGGGGTGCGCGGCCGGCCCGGCGCCGTACGGCACCAGGCGCAGGGGCTCGTCGTCTTCGGCATCGGGCTCGCGCTCACCAGCGGCTCGCTCGCCGCCCTCGACGCGGCGGGCAGCCACGCCTCGCACTCCGCCGAACTCGCGGTCCTCATCGCGGCGAACCTGGCCGCCACCGTGCTGCGCTTCCTGCTGCTCCGCGCCTGGGTCTTCACCGAGGCCCGCACCCCACCGCCCCCCACCGGTCACGCCCACGACGACATCCGCACCGGTGTCCCCGCCCCCGCCCACGACGACATCCCTACCGGTGTCCCCGCCCCCGCCCACGACCGGGAGAGCTCCCGATGACGACGATGAGCAGGACGATGAGCAGCCATACCGAGACCCTCCGCCCCGCCGCCCCCGGCGCCCGGCCCCCGGACCGGCTGTCCGCCGTCTCGGCCCGCGCCGCCCGGGGCGCCGCGCGGCTGTGGCGCGGTCGCCCGGAGGACGCCCGCTGGGTGCGGCCCGCCTTCCTCGGGCTGCTGCTCCTGGTCGCGGTCGGCTACCTCTGGGACCTCAGCGCCTCCGGCTGGTCCAACTCCTTCTACTCGGCGGCGGCCCAGGCGGGCAGCGCGGACTGGAAGGCCTTCTTCTTCGGTTCGCTGGACGCGGGCAACGCGATCACCGTGGACAAGCCCCCGGCCGCGCTCTGGCCGATGGCGCTCTCGGTACGCCTCTTCGGCCTCGACTCCTGGGCGATCCTGGTGCCCGAGGCGCTGATGGGCGTGGGCACGGCGGCCGTGCTGTACGCGGCGGTGCGGCGCCGGTTCAGCGCCGCGGCCGGACTCCTCGCGGTCGCCGTCTTCGCCACCACCCCGGTCGCGGCGCTGATGTTCCGCTTCAACAACCCGGACGCGCTGCTCACCCTCCTGATGACGGTGACGGTGTACGCGGTGCTGCGCGCCCTGGAGGCCGGACGCACCGCCTGGCTGCTCCTCGCGGGAGCCGCCGTCGGCCTCGCCTTCCTCACCAAGACCCTCCAGGCCTTCCTGATCCTGCCGCCGCTCGCCCTGGTGTACGCGGTCTGCGCGCCGGTGCCGCTGCGCCGCAGGCTGGGTCAACTCCTGCTCTCCGGAGTGGTGTTGGTGTTCGCGGGCGGCTGGTGGGTGGCGCTCGTCGAGCTCTGGCCCGCCGGTTCGCGGCCTTATATCGGCGGCTCCCAGCACAACTCCTTCCTGGAGCTGACCTTCGGCTACAACGGCCTCGGCCGCATCAACGGCAACGAGACCGGCAGCGTCGGCGGCGGAGGCGGGCCGGGCGGGGGCGGCGGCCGCTGGGGCGACACCGGGCTGCTGCGCATGCTCGACGAGTCCACCGGCGCCCAGGTCGCCTGGCTGCTGCCCGCCGCGCTGCTCCTGCTGATCGCCGGACTCGTCCTCACCCGCCGGGCGCCGCGCACCGACACGGCGCGCGCGGCCCACCTCGCCTGGGGCGGCTCCCTGCTCGCCACCGGCCTGGTCTTCAGCTTCATGGCGGGGATCTTCCACCAGTACTACACGGTGGCCCTCGCCCCGTACCTCGCCGCCGTCGTGGCGATGGGCGCGACCGGCCTCTGGGAGCGCCGCGCCGAGGCCTGGCCCGCGCTGCTGCTCGGCGCCGCCGTCGCGGGCACCGCCGTCTGGGCCCATGTCCTGCTGAAGCGCACCCCCGACCACCTGCCCTGGCTGCGCTGGGCCGTCCTCCTCGGCGGCCTCGCGGCGGCTGTCCTGCTGGCCCTCGCGCCGCGGCTGCACCGCGCCTTGGCCCGCGGCGCCCTCGCCCTGGCCCTCGCGGCCTGCCTGGCGGGCCCGGTCGCGTACACCCTGTCGACCCTCAACTCCCCGCACACCGGCTCGATTCCGACGGCCGGACCGGCGGGCGCGGGCATGCCCGGCTTCGGCGGCGGCCGCGGCCCCGGGGGAGGAGCCGGGGGCCCGGGCGGCCCCGGCGGCAACTTCCCCGGCGGCGGCCAGGGCGGCAACGGCCAGGGCGGCAACGCTCCGGGCGGCAACGGTGCGGGCGGCGGCGCCGGACAGGGCCCCGGTGGCGCCTTCCCCGGCGGCGGACAAGGCCCCGGCGGCCAGGCACCCGGCGGCCAGGGCAACGGCCGAGGCGGCTTCCCCGGTGGCTTCCCCGGCGGAGGTACGGGCGGCGGTGCCGAACGCCCCGGCGGACGCGGCGGCGGTGGCGGAATGGGCGGCCTGCTCGGCGGTCAGCAGGTGAGCGCGAAGGCGTCCGCACTGCTGAAGAAGGACGCCGACCGGTACACCTGGGCAGCGGCGGCGATCGGCTCCCAGAACGCGGCGAGCTACCAACTCTCCACCGGTAAGCCCGTGATGGCGATCGGCGGCTTCAACGGCACCGACCCCTCCCCGACCCTCGCCCAGTTCCAGCAGTACGTGGCGGACGGCCGTATCCACTACTTCCTCGCCGGAGGCGGCATGGGAGGCGGCCGCATGGACGGCGGCACGGAGACGCCCGGCGGCCGCACGGGCGGCGGCGAACGCGGCACCTCCTCGGCCGTCTCCACCTGGGTCGAGTCCCACTTCACCAAGGTGACGGTCGGCGAATCCACCTTCTACGACCTGACGAAGGAGAAGTCGACGACGGACGGGAAGTCGACGGCGAAGGGTCAGCGGGGGACGGTCAAGGAGGCGAACTCCAAGGCGACGGCGAGCAGTTAGCCGGTACGAAGCCGAAGCTCGGGGGATGAGGGGAGGGACCGGGGCCGGGAGCGGGAGCGGCTCCGGTCCCGGCTTCCGTGAAACGCCCGCCCACCAGCCGACGACTCACCCGTCAACCGCCTTGCCCACCGGCCGACTTGAGTCCCTCGGCGTCTCGGCCCCTTGGTGTCTCAATCCCCCGGTCGGCGCCTCAGGCCTGCCACTCCCCGATCCGGTCCCACATCGCGTTCAGGTGCCGCTCGGCCATCCGGTGGGGGCTCAACTCGCCTGCCCGCTGGGCCACATCCTGCATCAGGGTGATCCCGCCCGCCGCGTTCAGCCGGTGCCCGATCGCCCGGATCTCCGCCAACTCGGCCAGCTCGGGAGGGACTTCCCCACCCCGTCGGACCAGCTCGTCCAGGCCTTTCCGGTCGTGCCACTGGTCCCGCTGCTCCTCGTCCAGCCGGTCGTAGCGACCGTACGCGGTCTCCACCAGGCGGACGAGCTCGACGGCGGTCTTCTCGTGCCCCTCGCCGAGGAGTTCGGCCTCCAGGAAGTCGCGGCGCTCCGGCGGGCAGGTCTCGCGCAGCAGCCGGGTCGCGCGGCGGGCCTGCACGGGGGTGTACCCCGAGGGCACGAAGCCGCGGGAGAGGACGACGGTGACCACGGTGCGCAGGTCGTCGTCGGCGCCGACGCGCCAGAGGGCCCCGGCGGCCTCGCGCGCCACCCGGTCGTCGAGGAGCAGATCGACCACGTGGTTCGCGTGGCTGCCCTCCAGGCGCGGGGAGCGCAGGCACTGGACGATCACGGCGGGGTCCGGGTGGCCGAGGAGGGCGAGCAGCCAGAGGTCGCGCAGGTGCTCGTCCCCGGAGGCGTACTCCTGGAAGTCCGGGTCCGCCGGGAAGAGCGAGGGCATCGGCTCCTGCTGGAGGAAGTCCTCGACATCGAGCACCGCCGGGACCCGGATCGGCCGGTGGTCCCAGACCCGGGACGCCCACTCCTCGCCGATCACCGTGTACCCGGTGCCGCCCTCCAAGCCCGTACCGGCGTCCTCCTTGCGCCGCTTCCTCCGGAAGAACACCCTCGACCTCCTGACGCGGACCGGCCCTCGCCTCTGACAGCGGGGCCAATCCTCGCAGAGCCCGTACCCTCCCGGAAGGCATGCGGCGGACCGCCTCCCCTGCCCGTGCCCGGCCTCAACGCCCCTTGCGCAGCCGGAGGTCGGCGACGACCGGCAGGTGGTCCGAGGCGAGGCTCGCGACCACCCGGGCATCCCGGACGCGTACCCCCTCGCCCACCGCCACATAGTCGATCCGCTTGACCGGGTCCTGTGCCGGATAGCTCGGGCCCGAAGGGTCGGCGTCCGTCAACTCCCGCCACAGGGGCGCGAGTTCGGGTGCGGTCGGTTCGGCGTTGAAGTCGCCGAGGAGGATCTGGCGGGGGCAGCGGCCGTGCCGGTCGCAGTCCTCGGCCATCAGGCGGCGGGTGTCGGCGACCTGGGCGGTGCGCACCGCGGGGTCGCCCCGGTAGTCCAGGTGCGTGGCGTAGACGTGCACCGGCACCCCGCGGACCCGTACGACGACCTCGGGGAAGCCGGGGGCCGGGGCGGGCACCGGGTCCGGGTCCTGGGTGGAGAGCCGGGTGATCGCGTGGTTGTGCGCCTCGGTGATCGGGTACCGGGAGAGCACCGCGAGCCCGAACTCGCGCCGCGGACCGCCCTCGGCGGCCGGGTCGAGGCTGTATATCGGCGCGAAGTAGACGTGCATACCGAGGCGTCGGGCGAGTTCGCCGGCCAGGTCGCGCCACTGGCTGCGGGCGTCCCAGTGGACGTCGACCTCCTCCAGGCCGATCACCTCGGCACCCAGCGCGCGCAGCGCCGCCTCCTGCCGGTCGAGGTCGAAGACGTTGTCCATGCCCGCCCCGGCGTGGATGTTGTACGTGGCCACCCGCAGCGGCACCGCGCCGTGCCGCCGCCCGGCCGGGGACTCGGCCCCCGCGGGCGGGGCGGCGAGGACGGCGAGCAGCCCGGCACCGAGCAGCGCGGCCAGGGGGGCACGCAACCGCCGCGCACACAGCGCGCGCCGGTCGGATGACCCGGAACGGACAGATGAGGCCCCGGACCGGACAGATGAGGCCCCGGACCGGACAGATGATGACCCGGAACGAACAGGTGATCCGGAACGGATAGATGCCCCGGAGCGGATAGATGGCCCGGACCAGACAGGTAATCCGGACCGGACAGCTGACCCAGACCGGACAGACGGCCCGGACCCGACAGCTGACCCGGACCGGACAGGTGACCCGCGACGGGTACGGAACGCGCGGCGGGTGCGGAAAAGGAGGGACAAGGGCAAGGGCACCGGCATCCGACACTCCCCTTTTTTCAGTTCTCCGCCCCATACCGTACCGCCGGGGGAGGCTCTTGGCCCGGCCCCGGACACGGCGGGTTCCCGCGCTACACCTCGGGCAGCGACTCCCCCCGCACCGCCTGGATGTCCAGCTCCACGCGGAGGGTGGTGCCGATCGCGGCCATGCCGGTCTGGAGCACCTGGTTGTAGTTCATCGCGAAGTCCTCGCGGCGCAGTTCGGCGGTGGCGCGGAAGGCGGCCCGCAGTCCGCCCCAGGGGTCGGGCCCGGTGCCGAGGTAGCTCAGGTCGAGCTCCACCTCGCGCAGGACGCCGTGCAGGCCGAGTTCGCCGTGCACGGTCCAGCGGTCGGTGCCCGCCGGGGTGAGGCCGTGGGAGCGGTAGGTGATCTCCGGGTAGCGCTCGACGTCCAGGAAGTCGGGGGACTTCAGGTGCCCGTCGCGCATCGCGTTGCCGGTGTCGATGGAGGCCGAGCGGATGACGGCCTCCACCCGGGACTTGGCGATGTCCGCCTGGTCGGCCGCGATCTCGATCCGCGCCCCGAAGTCCAGGAACCGCCCCCGCACACTGGAGATCCCCAGGTGCTGGGCGATCGCGCCCACCGAGGAGTGCACCGGGTCGACGGTCCAGGGCCCGGGCGGCGGGAGTTCGCCGCCGCCCTGCCGGGCGAGCACGATCCGGCCGAGGTCGACCCGGCCCGAGGCGGTCACCAGGGCGCTCTGCGCCAGCGGCTGGTAGCCGATGGCGGTCACGATCACCGTGTAGGCGCCGGGGGCGAGGTCGGTGGGCTCCTGGACGGCGCCGTCCTCGTCGACCTCGGTACGCAGCACCTGCGTACCCGTCATATCGGTCAGCGTGACGACCGCGTGCGGCACCGCCCAGCCGTCCCGCGTACCGATGCGTGCGCTCAGTGCCATCGCGTTCTCTCCTTGCGTGCCGGGCGCGCTGCGGGCGTGCCCGGGGTGGTCTCGCTGTGGGTCCGGTCCGCCCGGGGAAGGGCAGGGTGGGCCCCCGGCGGGGGCAGCGGCCGTCCCCTGCCGCCGCCCGCCTGCCGGGGGCCTTCTCCCGCGGTCCGTGCGGTGCCTCCGCTCAGGACACCCTGCACGGCCCGCGGGGATCTGGGGAACGCCCTCGGACTACTCGGCCGGGTGGGCGAGTTCGATGTCGTGGCCGACGGCGTCGCTGCCGGTCACGGTGAGGGCGGTCGCGGCGGGCGGGTAGCCGGTGGCGATCACCGTGTACTCGCCCGCGTCCAGGTCGGTGAAGGC
This sequence comes from Streptomyces sp. SCSIO ZS0520, assembly GCF_025643355.1. Taxonomy (NCBI): domain Bacteria; kingdom Bacillati; phylum Actinomycetota; class Actinomycetes; order Kitasatosporales; family Streptomycetaceae; genus Streptomyces; species Streptomyces sp. SCSIO ZS0520. The sequence continues at coordinate 4,255,756 of NZ_CP092644.1, forward strand.
GTACGCGCCGTCCGCGCCGGTGGTCGCGAGGGCGACCACATTGCCGGCCGCGTCGACCAGGGTGATCCTGGCGTCCGTGAGCGGCCGCCCGCCGGCGTGCACGGTGCCCTGCACCTCGGCGCCCGGGCTCAGTTCGACCTCGATCCGGGTCACCCCGGTGGTGCCGACCTCGACGGGCCGGGCGTGCGGACGGTGTCCGGCCGCGTTCACCGCGAGGGTGACCGGGCCCGGCACCAGGTCCCCGAAGAGGAACTCGCCCAGTTCGCTGGTGGCCGCCGTCGCGAGCACGTCGCCGCGCACATCGGTGACCACCACCATCGCCGCCTTCACCGGCGCCCCGGTCCCCGCGTCCCGCACCAGCCCGGCGAGCCCGCTGGTCCCGCTGAGCAGCAGGTCGTACGTGACCGGCTCCCCGGCGACCACGACGGTGGCCGCCTGCGGCTGGTACCGCCCGGCGGCGGCGATCAGCACATAGGTGCCCGGGCCCGGCGCCGTCAGCTTGTAGCTGCCGTCCGGGCCGGTGAAGGCGCGGCCCGCCTGGCGTCCGGCCAGCGAGGTCAGGGTGACCGCGCCGCCCGCCACCGGGGCGTGCTCGGCGCCGCGGACATGGCCGGTGATCAGGACGCCGTCCGGCTGCCCGGCGGCCTCCCCGGTCACCAGGAGCGGCGTGGTGGCCTCCTCGGAGACCGCGTCGGTCTCGGCGGGGAGCCGGGCGCCGCCGAGCGGGTCGGCCGCGGCGGTGTCCGCCGGTTCCGAGGCGGCGGCCTGCTGGAGACCGGCGGCGGTGCGCAGCGGGACCTCCTTGATGAACACCACGGCGATCAGGGCGAGCAGGCCCATCGGCGCCGCGTAGAGGAAGACGTCCGCGATGCCGTGTCCGTAGGCGCTCTCCATGATCTGGCGCAGCGGCGCGGGCATCGCGTCCAGGTCGGGGATGGCGCCGTGGCCGCGGTCGGCCTGGGCGGCGAGCTTGGCGCCCTCGGGGCCGAGGTCGGTCAGTCCGTCCTTGACGTAGTCGGGGATGCGGTGGGCCATCAGCGCGCCGAGCGCGGAGACGCCCATCGCGCCGCCGAGGGAGCGGAAGAAGGTGACCACCGAGGAGGCGGCGCCGAGGTCGGAGGGCGCGACCTGGTTCTGCGTGCAGAGCACCAGGTTCTGCATCATCATGCCGACGCCGAGGCCCAGCAGGCCCATGTAGAGCGAGAGCCGCCAGTATTCGGTGTCGTAGCGCATGGTGCCGAGCAGGCCGAGGCCGGCGGTCACCAGCACACCGCCCGCGAGCAGCCAGGCCTTCCAGCGGCCGGTCTTGGTGATGACCTGTCCGGCGACGGTGGAGGAGAGGAAGAGCCCGCCGATCATCGGGATGGTCATGACGCCGGACATGGTCGGCGACTTGCCGCGCGCCAGCTGGAAGTACTGGCTGAAGTAGACCGTGCCCGCGAACATCGCCACGCCCACGAAGAGCGAGGACAGCGAGGCCAGCGTGATGGTGGGGTTGCGGAACAGGCGCAGCGGGATGATCGGCTCGCTGGCCTTCGACTCGACGAGCAGGAAGAGCAGCGCGAGCAGTACCGCGCCGCCGACCATCGCGTACGTCTGCACCGAGAGCCAGTCGTACTTGTCCCCGGCGAAGGTGACCCAGACCAGGAGCAGGCAGACCGCGGCGGTGATGAAGAAGGCGCCGCCCCAGTCGACCTTGACGTCGCGCTTGACGACCGGCAGGTGCAGGGTGCGCTGGAGCACGATCAGCGCGATCACCGCGAAGGGCACGCCGACGTAGAAGCACCAGCGCCAGCCCAGCCAGGAGGTGTCGGTGATGACGCCGCCGAGCAGCGGGCCGCCGACGGTGGCGACCGCGAAGGTTGCGCCGAGGTAGCCGCTGTAGCGCCCGCGTTCGCGCGGGGAGATCATCGCGGCCATCACGATCTGGGCGAGCGCGGAGAGGCCGCCGACGCCGATGCCCTGCACGACCCGGCAGGCGATCAGCATCTCCGGGTTCTGCGAGAGCCCCGCGACGACCGAACCGGCGACGTAGACGACCAGGGATATCTGGACGAGCGCCTTCTTGGAGAACAGGTCGGAGAGCTTGCCCCACAGCGGGGTGCTCGCCGTCATCGAGAGCAGGGCCGCGGTGACGACCCAGGTGTAGGCGCTCTGCCCGCCGCCGAGATCACCGATGATCTCCGGCAGGGCGTTGGAGACGATGGTGGAGGACAGGATGGCGACGAACATGCCGAGCAGCAGCCCGGACAGCGCCTCCATGATCTGGCGGTGCGTCATCGGGGCGTCGTCCTGCGGGTGGTGCTGACGCGCCCCGCCATGCTTGGCATGGCTGCCCCGCACACCGGCCGGTGTGGTCGTGGCCATGGATTTCCTTTGCTTACGCGGGTGTACGGGTGGTTACGCGGGTGAACCGGCGGCCCGGTCCCCGGCCGGTGACGGCGGGTCGAGCGTAGGCGGTTCGGGGCCGGAGTGGCGCGGGCGCCCGCTCTCGCGCGGCCCGGGGGTGAGCGGGCGGGCGCGGGCGGGCGTGCGGCAGTCGCCGAAGCTGGCCCGCAGTTTGGTCATCAGCCGGATCAGCTCGCCGACCTCGGTGTCCGACCAGTCGCCCAGCTGCTCGGCGAGGCGCTCGGCGGTCCGCTCGGACAGCTCGTCCAGCTTGCCCGCGCCGGCCGCGGTCAGGCGCAGCAGCCGCGAGCGCTTGTCGGCGGGGTCGGGCAGCCGCTCGATCCAGCCGCGGTCCGCGACATGGGCGACGTGGCGGCTGGTCACCGACATGTCGACGGCGAGCAGCTCGGCGAGGCGGCTCATCCGCATCTCGCCGCCGCGGGCCAGCGCGAGCAGCACCGCCGCCGCGGCGGGCGGGCAGTCCGCGGGCAGTGCCCGGGCGAGGTCGCGCTTGACCGCGTTGACCGTGTTGAGCTGGCGGGCCAGCTCCTCGTACTGCTCCTGCGCCGCCATGCCGCCTCTCCGGCTCCGGGGGATTTCGTTGCTTGCGGCAACCATAGAATCGGTTGGTTGCCGCAGGCAAACGAAAGGGGCCCGAGACGGCTAAAGAAGGGGCAAAGGTATCGGCGGGTCCGGATAAAAGCCCTGGTGAGGCGGGATTCCGGGGATCGCCGCCGGAAAGGGGCAGGCGGCAGCGGCCCAGCCGCCCGCGGCGGCCCGGCGGCACGGAAACCCGTGCGCGGTGGCCCCGAACCGCCCGTCCGGGCTTGGGCGGAGCACCCGACTTCGCTAGGGTCCTGGCCCATGGCACACAACCCCCAAGCCCCTCAGGGCCCCGAGGGTCACGACCCGTCGGGCAGCACCCAGATGTTCCGCGCCTTCGTCGACGAGGGCGGCGGTCCGCAGGCGCGCCCGCAGGCGGCGGCCTCCTCCTCCGGCTCGCGCCTCGGCGTGATCGTCGGCGTGGTGGTCGTCCTCGCCGTGGTCGCGGCGGTGGCCTGGCTCGCCCTGGGCTGAGCCCGGTCACGGGTCGGGGCGCGTACCGGCAAGGGGGCGCGCCCGGGCCCACGGCTCGGCTCGGTTCGGCTGGCTTCGGCGACGACCGCGGCCGCTGGTGCGGCGGTGGCCGCGGTCAGTCCGAGATCAGGCCCTCGCGCAGCTGGGCGAGGGTGCGGGTGAGCAGCCGGGAGACGTGCATCTGCGAGATGCCGACCTCCTCGCCGATCTGCGACTGCGTCATATTGGCGAAGAAGCGCAGCATGATGATCTGCCGTTCGCGCGGCGGGAGTTTGGCGAGCAGCGGCTTCAGCGACTCGCGGTACTCCACCCCCTCCAGCGCGCTGTCCTCGTACCCCAGGCGGTCGGCGAGCGAGCCCTCGCCGCCGTCGTCCTCGGGGGCAGGGGAGTCCAGCGAGGAGGCGGTGTAGGCGTTGCCCACCGCGAGACCGTCGACCACGTCCTCCTCGGACACGCCCAGTACGGCGGCGAGTTCGGCGACGGTGGGCGAGCGGTCGAGCTTCTGCGAGAGCTCGTCGCTGGCCTTGGTGAGCGCGAGCCGCAGCTCCTGGAGGCGGCGCGGGACGCGCACCGACCAGGAGGTGTCCCGGAAGAAGCGCTTGATCTCGCCGACCACGGTCGGCATCGCGAACGTCGGGAACTCCACGCCGCGTTCGCAGTCGAAACGGTCGATCGCCTTGATGAGGCCGATGGTGCCGACCTGGACGATGTCCTCCATCGGTTCGTTGCGGCTGCGGAAGCGCGCCGCGGCGTACCGGACCAGGGGGAGGTTGAGTTCGATCAGGGTGTCGCGCACATAGGCGCGTTCCGGGCTGTCCTGGTCGAGCGCGGAGAGCCGCAGGAACAGGGAGCGGGACAGGGTCCGGGTGTCGATGCCTTCCGAGCTGTGGAGCACGTCGGGTGCGGACTCGCTCTTGCTGAGTGTCAGCACCTTCGAGCTGCCCTGTTCTGCGGACATGCCACCCCCTTGAGGTCGCGTAACGGTCGCGGTGGGCGCTCCCGTCCAAAGGAACGCAGCCTCCACCTGAATACCGGCTGCGGAGGCCCCCCAAACGCACTTCCCGCAGAATGTCACAAGTCGGCAACACGCTGTAGTGACTTGTCGACATCTGCTCCCGGCATCCGCCCAGCAAGCGCGGGGTGCGCGCCAACTGCCGTGGCGCAGCTCACATCTGACGCCCCGGCAGCCGCTCCACCCCTGAGGGCTACGCCTCGATCCTGTTTGCGGAGCGAAGCCGTGCGAAGCTCCGGGCGAGGAGTCTTGACACATGCATCTGCGAGACGCCCAGCTCCGCGCTGATCTGCGACTGCGTCAGGTTGTTGTAGTACCGCAGGAGCAGGATCCGCTGCTCGCGCTCGGGCAGCTGGACGAGCAGATGCCGTACCAGATCGCGGTGTTCGACGCCGTCCAGCGCCGGGTCCTCGTAGCCGAGCCGGTCCACCAGGCCGGGCAGTCCGTCGCCCTCCTGCGCCGCCTCCAGCGAGGTCGCGTGGTAGGAGCGGCCCGCCTCGATGCAGGCCAGCACCTCCTCCTCGGTGATCCGCAGCCGCTCCGCGATCTCCGCGGTGGTCGGCGAGCGCCCGAAGGCGGTGGTGAGGTCCTCGGTCGCCCCGGTCACCTGCACCCACAGCTCGTGCAGCCGCCGGGGTACGTGCACGGTACGGACGTTGTCCCGGAAGTAACGTTTGATCTCGCCGATCACCGTGGGCATCGCGAAGGTCGGGAACTGCACCCCGCGCTCCGGGTCGAAGCGGTCGATGGCGTTGATGAGCCCGATGGTGCCGACCTGGACGACGTCCTCCATCGGCTCGTTGCGGCTGCGGAAACGTGCCGCCGCGTACCGGACGAGCGGCAGGTTCGCCTCGATCAGCGCGGCCCGCACCCGGGTGTGCCGGGTGGTCCCCGGCTGCAGCGTGCTGAGCTCCGCGAAGAGGAGCTGGGTCAGCGCGCGGGTGTCCGCACCGCGCCGCTTCGCGGGCTCCTCACCGGGGTCCTGCCGCTCCGTGTCCCGCTCGGCGCGCTCCACGTGCTCTGCGCGTTCGTCCCGTTCCTCGCGGTCGCCCCGGTCGTCCCCGCCGTCCCGTACCGCTCGTACCTGCTGCTCGTCCCGCACCTCCGTGTCCCGCTCGTCCGATTCCCGCTGGGGTGGAGTCTGAGGCGCAGTCCTGGCCGGCACGGTCGACGCCACCCCTCTTCGGAACATCGGAACAATCGGGACCTCGGAAGATGTATGGATGGGTAACTCTTCCGTCAAAAGCGGTCATAGCATCACAAGACATGCGCACCCTAAGCAAGCACCGCTTGACTCCGTGTTGACCGGCGGATCGGGGGCGGATCGCCGGGGCTCGGCGGGCGGCGCATCGGGGGCTCGGCGGGCGGAGCGACCGCTGCCGGGCGCGTGCGTCGGCAGGTGGCGCAAGGGGGCGCCGCCCTCGGACTCCCCTCTCAGGGCGCCGCGCTCGGAACTCCGCCCTCAGAACTCGTAGTCGGCGATCACCCAGGTGGCGAACTCGCGCCAGAGCGCGGCGGCGGCCTGGTGCGCCGGGTGTTCGAGATAGCGGCGCAGCGCCTCGGTGTCCTCGACGGCCGAGTTGATGGCGAAGTCGTAGGCGATCGGCCGCTCGGTGATGTTCCAGGCGCACTCCCAGAACCGCAGCTCCTCGATCTCCCCGCCCAGCGCCCGGAAGGCCTCCACCCCGGCCCGCACACGCGGCTCCTCGCGCCGCACACCGTCGTTGAGCTTGAACAGGACGAGGTGGCGGATCACGTGCGCTCCCTGGGTGCCGGTGCGGCGGTGCGGCTGGTGCGGCGATATGGCGTTACGGGTACGGGCGGCCCCGGGTGGGACCGCGGCTGCGGCCTAGTTGTCCTTGCCGCCGTTGGCCGCCCAGGTCATGAACTCACCGATGGACTTGGCGGCGCTGGATATCCCCTCGAAGCCCATCTGCACGTAGTCGGCGGCCTTGGCCGGGTCGGTGATGATCACGTAGAGGACGAAGACCGCGACGACGTAGACGGCGATCTTCTTCGACTGCACACCCACGCTGTGGCTCCCCTTGCCCGATGTCCCTCGTACTCCCCGCCTGACGGCGGCGAGTGTATCCCGCCCGGCTTCCGCGGCCATGGGGGAGAGTCCGCGCGCATCCGGCATTCCCTGATCAATGGGGCCGCGCGGAAGCGGGAGTTGGGCCGCCGTCCGCCCTTCCGTGGCCCGATCTCGCGGGTGCGGGACCGGGGCGCCCCGCGGCCTCGGGCGGGGGAGTCCGCCGGGGGCCCGGGGCGCCGGGGGAGGCGACGCGGCCGAGGAGTGGGCGGATGAGGGCAGACCCGCCTCATCCGATCACGTTAAGACCACGCACTGCTCGATGAAGCTTGCAACAAGGCTGAACGTGGCTAGCTGTTCCAAAGCTTCCTGCTCCGCCAAGTCGCCTGTTTCGTGAGCAGCGGGGTTCCGGAACGCGGCGAAGGCGCCCTGACCAAGTAGCAGGGCGCCTCGCTGGCGCGTCTGGACTCCTGGATCTGTTTGGTCGCCAGGAAGCCGCAGTCGAGGCTTACCCGCTTCTGGAGCCTTGTCGCTGAAAGCCTCTTGGAGGAGCTTGGTATCCGACACATCACGCCGACCGAGTTTGTCCTGAAGGTGGGCATTAACCGAGTTGGCGGCGGCATGGACCGCAGCTCGATAGTGGTTGGACTCCCAGAAGGTCAGGGCCGCGTCCCAGACCCACGGGTGAAGTCCATCAGCGCGGAAGGATGGCCCTTCTGGAGCGAGGCGAACTTCCCACTCATCCATGTCTGCGAGTATGCCGATGCCACGCCTGATCTCATCGACGTTGATCGTCAGTCCGCTCCACTCATCCTCACCGAGGATCTCCTTCTCTCCAGACTGAGGATCAAGACGGTGCAAGATCTTCAGCACTGTCGGCTCAGCCTCGAATAGCCGCTTCCGCTCCTGCGATGAGTCGTGCTGGGCGAACCGGATCCCCCAGTACAGGGTTGTCAGTTCGTCGAAGGCTTCGAGCTTCTGCCGCATCCACTCACGATCCACCTGTGGAGCGTAGATGGCGGGGCAGCTGGATCGGTGGGGTTTTTCTGCGCTCGACAGGCCAACTGAAACGGCAACTGAGACAGAGATGCACGAAGGGCCCGACTCGATGAGCCGGACCCTTCGTCTACCTGCGGTAGCGGAGGGATTTGAACCCTCGGTGACTTGCGCCACACTCGCTTTCGAGGCGAGCTCCTTCGGCCGCTCGGACACGCTACCGAGAGAGATCCTAGCCCACAGTCGGCGTGCGCCGAAATCCGTATCCGGGGGTCCGCACCGGCCCGGACACGGCGGCCCTCAGCGGGTGCGGAAGAACTCCGTGAGGAGGCGGGCGCACTCCTCGGCGAGGACGCCGGGGACCACCTCGGGGCGGTGGTTGAGGCGCCGGTCGCGGACCACGTCCCAGAGGGAGCCCACCGCCCCGGCCTTCTCGTCGCGGGCGCCGTAGACCACGCGGCCGAGGCGGGAGAGGACGATCGCCCCCGCGCACATCGTGCAGGGCTCCAGGGTGACCACCAGGGTGCAGTCCACCAGGCGCCATTCGCCGCGGCGGTCGGCGGCCCGGCGGATGGCGAGGACCTCGGCGTGCGCGGTGGGGTCGCCGGTCGCCTCCCGCTCGTTGTGCGCCGCGGCGAGCGGGCTCCCGTCGGGCGCGAGCACCACCGCGCCCACGGGGACGTCGCCGCCCGGCACCGCGAGCCGGGCCTGCTCCAGGGCGAGCCCCATCGCCGTACGCCAGGGATCGCGCAGCGGGTCCGCGTCCGGGCCGGGATCCGGCACCCGGTACGGCCGCGGGTCCGGGTCCGGGGTGCCGTCCTGCGCAGTGCTCATGCAGCGGAACCTACCGCCGGAGGCCGCCCGGCGGACGCGAGGGGGGAGGGGGATGGGGAGGGCGACGGCTGCCCGGAGCCCCGGCCCCGACCTCGACCCCAACCCAACCAACCCCACCCCGCCTAGCGCACCGTCTCCAGAACCTCCGCCGCGCCCAGGGTCTCCGCGATCTCGCCGAGGGCGTCGTTGCTCGCGAGGGCGAGCAGGTCGGCCTCCGCGACGCCGAGGTCGGCGAGGACGGTGCGGTCGCCGAGGGGGCCCGCGGGGAGCGGGTCGAGGGCGTCGATGCCGTCGTCGTCCTCGGCCCCGGTGTCCTGGTCCGCCCCGGGTTCGCCGTCCTCGGTGCCGTCGAGGTCGAGCGAGTCCAGGTCGGCGCCGTCGTCGTCGGCTCCCGGTTCCCGGCCGAGGAGTTCGTCGGTGAGCAGGATCTCCCCGTACGAACTCCGCGCGGCGGCGGAGGCGTCGGAGACGTAGATACGCGGATCGTCCTCGCCCTCGACCCGGACGACGCCGAACCAGGCGTCCTCCTGTTCCACGAGGACGAGCACCGTGTCGTCGTCGACCGAGGCCTCGCGGGCGAGGTCGGTCAGGTCCGACAGGGTCTCCACATCGTCGAGCTCTGTGTCGCTCGCTTCCCACCCGTCTTCGGTGCGCGCGAGCAGTGCGGCGAAATACACCGTGACTCTCCCACTGTCTAGGGCCGGTTGGGGTTTCCCCGGCGGAGGCTGCGGGCGGGAACGCAGGCGCGACCCCGCCATCGGAATCGTGGCAGATACAGCGCCGTCAGGAGAGGTCTTCCGCCCGCTGTGTTTCGCGCGCCTCGTCACAGTGGCGCCGTCCGGGGTCCGCGCCCGCCCGGGCCCCGCCCGGCGTCGGGGGCCCGTTCACCACCCGTTCACCAGCGGAAGGTCCGCATGCGCATCTGCTGGCGCATCCGCGCGGCCCGGGCGCGCCGCGGCTGGACCCGGTCGCGCAGTTCCCGTGCCTCGTTCAGGTCGCGCAGGAACTGGGCACGGCGCTTGCGGCGCTCGGCCTCGGTCAGCTCCGGGCCGCCCAGGGGGCCGTCCGCCCCCGGCAGCGGTTCCGCGCTCCCGGCGCCCGCTTCGGCGCTGCTCTGCTCCTGCTCCGGCATCGGCTACACCACCCCGGTCGATCCCTCTCACTTTCCCCCGGGTGGCCCGTTTGATGCCAGCGCGGGGCCGCCGGTGCCCTTGGCTACGCTGGTCGGTATGCGTCTCCACGTCGTCGACCATCCGCTGGTCGCCCACAAGCTCACCACCCTGCGCGACCGCCGCACCGACTCCGCCACCTTCCGGCGCCTCGCCGACGAGCTGGTCACCCTGCTCGCCTACGAGGCCACCCGGGACGTGCGCACGGAGCAGGTCGACCTCGAGACGCCCGTCTCGCGGACCACCGGCGTCAAGCTGGCCCGTCCCCGGCCGCTGGTCGTGCCGATCCTGCGCGCCGGTCTCGGCATGCTCGACGGCATGGTGCGGCTGCTGCCCACCGCCGAGGTCGGCTTCCTCGGCATGATCCGCAACGAGGAGACCCTCCAGGCCTCCACCTACGCCACCCGGATGCCGGAGGACCTCTCCGGCCGGCAGGTCTACGTCCTCGACCCGATGCTCGCCACCGGCGGCACCCTGGTCGCCGCGATACGCGAGCTGATCCGCCGCGGCGCCGACGACGTCACCGCGGTGGTCCTCCTCGCGGCCCCCGAGGGCGTCGAGGTCATGGAACGGGAACTGGCCGGGACCCCGGTCACCGTCGTCACCGCCTCCGTCGACGAGCGCCTCAACGAGAACGGCTACATCGTCCCGGGCCTCGGCGACGCCGGGGACCGGATGTACGGGGCGGCCGAGTAGCCCCGGAGCCGCTCGGACCGCGCATATCGGCCAGTATGCGAAAACCAGCCAGGAATATGGCCAGATCAAGGTCAGGGACGTGGCCGAAAAGAAGGGGGTCGCCCGCACACGGGGGCGGCCCCTTCGGCGTACGGCATCCGGCATGCGGACGGGTGCTCCGGCTGAGCGCGCGGCGCCCACGGGGCCGCGTACGGGATACCGGACCGTGTACGGGGTGCAGGCTCCCGTACGGCATGCGGCATGCGGCATGCGGCATGCGGCATGCGGCGTGCGGCAAACGGCACGCGGGACCGTCGCGCGCGAAGACGCGGAGAGCGGCCGGGCCCCCTCAGCGGCAGTTGCTGCCCGAGGGCTTCGGTGCGGGGGAGGGGTGGCTCAGCCGGTCCAGGGCGCGGGTGGCGGTGGCCTTCGGGGCGAGCTTCTTGAAGGCGGTGCCGAGGATCAGGTCGACCTTGGCGTCCTTGCGGGCGTCGGCGCGCTTCTCGGCGCCCCCGAGCTGGGTGGCGAGCACCGGCAGCGAGGTGTCCAGGGCGGTCGTACGGCCGAGGAGGAGGCCGGTGCCGCGGACCTTCTTGTCGTACTCCTTGGTGGCGTTGCCGACCTCGCCGATCTTGAAGCCGCGCTTCTTCAGCTCGTCGGCGGTGTCCTTGGCGAGACCGCTACGGGGCGTGGCGTTGAAGACGTTGACGGTGATCTTGCCGGGCGCGGGCGGCTTCGCGCCGGAGCCGGTCTTGCCGCCCTCGGCCGAGGCGCTGGCCGAGGCGCTCGGCGAGCAGGCGGGCGAGGTGGCCGCGGCGGTGTCGCCGCCGCCGGAGAAGACGTCGATGAGCTGCAGGGTTCCCCAGCCGACCATGCCGAGGGCGGCGGCGGAGGCGATCGCGGCGAGCGTCCACCGGCCACGGCGGCGGGGCCTGCGCATGCGCGGATACTTCGATCCGGTGATGCGGTAGCGGCGACCCATGCCGGGGGGAGTGAGCATGCTCATGGGCGCAGCGTAGTGCGACGAGCGGACAATGCCTACCAGATGATCAACGCCTTGTTGCCGGTCCAACCCGAAAGGGCCAATTCCCTGTCGGTGGGTCGACGGAGGTTTCCCGGCGGGCCTGGGGGGAACCCCGGCGGCCGTCCACGGAATGGCGGGTTCCGGGCGCCTCGCTCCCCGTCCCGGCGGTCCCGGTGGACCATCCGGGCGCGACTGGGCTGTTCGGGCCCCGGCCGGGAGCTTCGGGCGCGGGGTTCCGGGCGCGGGGGCCCGTGCGGTCGAGCCCGGGGTCAGTCCAGTTCGAGGACGCGGGCGTGCAGCACCTGGCGCTGCTGGAGCGCGGCGCGGACGGCGCGGTGCAGTCCGTCCTCCAGGTAGAGATCGCCCTGCCACTTGACGACGTGCGCGAACAGGTCGCCGTAGAAGGTCGAGTCCTCGGCGAGCAGGGTTTCCAGGTCGAGCTGGCCCTTGGTCGTCACGAGCTGATCGAGGCGGACCGGGCGCGGCGCGACGTCCGCCCACTGCCGGGTGCTTTCCCGGCCGTGGTCGGGGTACGGCCGGGAGTTTCCGATGCGCTTGAAGATCACACGGAAAGCCTACCGGTCCGGGCTCTTCGGGCGCAGCCATGGCGACGCTGCGTAATCCCGTCGTGTGGGCGGGACAGAGCGGATTCCCGGCGCCAAAAGGCGGCAAAGGGGCGGCCCGAAGTGTCCGGAGAAAGCGCTCGCTCTCCCACCGCCCGGCAACCAGGGGGCCCGTATTCGCCCGAAAGGGGCAGCGGGGCGGCCGGACGCCGGTCCGCTCCCGTACGCGTGAATTTTCCGTGCGCGGGCGGCGCGACTACGTTGCGTTCCGGCTGTCCGGGTTTCCGGTGCCCGGCCGCCCGCCTTCGCCTACTCGGCGGGCTTGACGGTCTTCGCCGCCTTCGCGGCCTTGGCCGCCGCCTTCCTCTCCTGCTTGTGGGCGCGGACCTTCGCCAGCGACTCGGGCCCGGTGATGTCGGCGGCGGAACGGTACGCCCCCTCCTCGCCGTACGGCCCCGCGGCCTCCCGCCAGCCCTCGGGCCGCACCCCGAGCTGCTTGCCGAGCAGGGCGAGGAAGATCTGCGCCTTCTGCTTGCCGTAGCCGGGCAGCTCCTCCAGGCGCCGGCGCAGCTCCTGGCCGGAGGCGGCGTCCTCCCAGACCGCGCTCGCCGAGCCGCCGTAGTGCGCGACGAGGTACTGGCACAGCTGCTGCACCCGCCCCGCCATCGAGCCCGGGTAGCGGTGCACCGCGGGCTTCTCGGCGAGCAGGGCGGCGAAGGCCTCCGGGTCGTACGAGGCGATCTCGTCCGCGTCGAGGTCCTCGGCGCCCATCCGCCGCGCGATGGTGTACGGCCCCGCGAAGGCCTTCTCCATGGTGACCTGCTGGTCCAGCAGCATGCCGACCATCGCCGCGAGCGGGCTGCGGCCGAGCAGCGCGTCGGCCTCGGGCTGCTGTGCGAGGTGAAGGGTGGCGTCCATGCCCCCGATGATCCCGCCTCGGGGCGCGCCACGCAGCCTCCCGGCCCCACCCCCGGGGCGCCCGACGCAGCCTCCCGGCCCCGCCGCGCGCCCCCGCGCCCCGCCGCGCGGCGCTCGCCCCCGCGCCCCGCCGCGCGCCCGCCCCGACCGGCCTACCGGTCGAAGAGCGCGTTGAACTCCCCGTACGTCACCGGCTCGGACAGCGTCGCGTACGTGCCCTCGGCGTGCAGTTCGGCCGCCGCCCGGCGGGCCACCGCGTACGCGGCGGAGGCGACCGAGGAGCCGAGGCTGACCCGCGCCGCGCCCGCCTTGCCCAGTTCGGCGACCGAGGGCGCGCCCGGCCCGACCAGGATGTTCAGCGGCACCGGGATGCCCTCCGCGAGGCGGGCCACGGTGTCCAGATCGGTGACCCCGGGGACGAAGATGCCGTCGGCGCCCGCCGCGACATAGGCCGCGGCGCGCTCCAGCGTCTCGGCGAGGCGGCCCTCGGGTGCGCCGATGCCGCGCAGATAGGTGTCGGTACGGGCGTTCAGGAACAGCGGTACGCCCGCGGTGTCGGCGGCGGCCCGGGCGGCGGCGATCCGCGCCGCCTGCTCGGCGACTGGGAGCAGGGCCGCGCCCTCGTACCGGGCGTCCTCCAGGTTGACGCCGACGGCACCCGCGGCGAGCACGCCCTCCACGGTGCGGGCGACCCCGGCCGGGTCCTCCGCGTACCCGCCCTCGATGTCCGCGGTCACCGGCACCCGCACCGCCCGCACCACCCGCGCCACCAGGGCGAGGGCCTCCTCGGGCGTCAGCCGGTCGCCGTCGCCGAAGCCGAGGGCCCAGGCGGCGCCCGCACTGCTGGTGGCGATCGCGGGGGCGCCGGCCTCCTCGGTCAGCCGGGCGCTGGCCGCGTCCCAGGCGTTGGCGAGGGCGAGGGGGGCGCCGCCTTGGCGCACATGGAGGGAGTGGAAGGCCTGGGCTCGGTCGCGCAGCGCATCGCGCAAGGTGGTGTCCATGCCCTGATCCAACTCGGTGGCGGCCCCCGCGTCCGGCGAATTTCCGACTTCGCGGTCCGGGCTCCCCGCGCCGCCCGCGTACGGGGCGCAGTGGGTGGAAAGGGAACGGGCTCAGACCAGGTCGATGTGCACGTTGGTCGACTTCACCCGCGCGGTGGCCTGCATGCCGACCTCCAGGCCGAGGTCCTCGACGGCCTCCCGGGTGAGCAGCGAGACGAGCCGGTGCGGGCCCGCCTGGATCTCGACCTGGGCGGCGACGTCGCCGAGCTTCACCGCGGTGACGATCCCGGGGAAGGCGTTGCGCGCGGAGGTGTACGGATCCTCCTCCTCGCCGGTACCGCCCTGGGCCAGTTCGACGGAGAAGGCGGCCAGCGCCCGGCCGTCGACGAGGCGCCGCCCGTTCTCGTCGCGGTGCGTGGTGAGGCGGCCGCCGTCGGCCCAGCGGCGCGCGGTGTCGGGACTCACGCCGAGGAGGCGTGCCGCCTGGCCGATGGAGTAGGAAGGCATGTGCGGGAATCTAGCGGATCGGCAACCGGCGTCCGCAGGGCGCGGCTTGAGGGCTCCGGGCAGCCGCGCGCCCGCCCCCATCTCCCGCCCAGCCTCCGCCTCCGCCTCCGCCTACGAGGCGAACGGCACCTGCACCCGCCCCCCGCTCGCGCCCTCCTCCACCGGCGACCGCCACAGCCCCTTGGCGGCGAGCAGCGGCAGTACGCCCTCGCCGAACCAGTAGGCCTCCTCCACGTGCGGGTGCCCGGAGAGGACGAACTCGTCGATGCCGAGCGCCGCGTACTCCTCGATGCGTGCGGCGACCTCGCGGTGGCTGCCGACCAGGGCGGTGCCCGCGCCGCCCCGGACCAGGCCGATGCCCGCCCACAGGTTCGGCGAGACCTCAAGGCGCTCGGGGCTGCCGCCGTGCAGGGCCAGCATCCGGCGCTGCCCCTCCGACTCGGAGCGCCCGAGGCCCTCCTGCACGGCGGCGATCGCCTCCGGGGTGAAGCCGTCGAGCAGGCGCCGCGCCTCCGCCCAGGCGGCCTCGGAGCTGTCCCGGCTGATCACGTGCAGCCGGATCCCGAAGCGCGGTGTCCGGCCTTCCCGCGCGGCGAGTTCCCGTATCCACTCGATCTTCCGCCGTACCTGCGCGGGCGGTTCGCCCCAGGTGAGGTACACATCGCTGTGCCGGGCGGCGACTTCACCGGCGGCCGGTGAGGAGCCGCCGAAGTAGACCTCGGGCACCGGGTCGGGCAGCCGCTCCAGGCGGGCGTTCTCCACGGACAGGTGCGTGCCGTGCCGGGTCACCTCGGTGCCGCGCCACAACTCCCGCACGATGTCGAGGAATTCACCGGTACGGGCATAGCGCTCGGCCTTGCCGAGGAAGTCGCCGTAGGCGCGCTGCTCGTGGCTCTCGCCGCCGGTGACGACATTGAGCAGGAGCCGCCCGCCGCTGTGCCGCTGGTAGGTCGCCGCCATCTGGGCCGCGTAGGTCGGCGAGACGAAGCCGGGGCGGAAGGCGACCAGGAATTTGAGGCGCTCGGTCTGCTGGCTGAGCATCGCCGTGGTCAGCCAGGCGTCCTCGCACCAGGCGCCCGTGGGGGTCAACGCGCCCTCGAAGCCCAGCTGTTCGGCGGCGCGGGCGATCTGCGTGAGATAGCCGAGGGTGGCGGGGCGCTGGCCGCTCGCGGATCCGGCGGGCAGCCCGTGGCCACCGCCGACGACATGGCGGCTGTCGCCGTAGGTGGGCAGGAACCAGTGGAAGGTCAGGCTCACGGTGTCTCCAGGTGGTGCGGGGGTGCGGCCCGCGGATCCGGGCCGTACGGCGAGTGGGTGGGGCGCGGCGAGGACCGGGGCGGCGGCCCGCGCCGGTGGCTACAGGAGCCCGTGGCGTGGCGGGCGGATGCCGGACAGGGCGTGGCGGCCGAGGTGCTGGAGCTTCCAGCGGGCCGGGTCGTGCAGGGTGTGGGTGCGGGCGTCGCGCCAGTGCCGGTCCAGGCCGAGCGAGGCGAGGGCCGCGCGGGTGCCCGCGACCTCGAAGAGCGCGCTCGCCACCTCGACGGCCGCCTTGCCGGACTGGACCTTCGCCGCGGCCACCGCGAGCGAGGCGGCGGCCGCGCTCTCCTCGTCGAGCGCGGCGCGCGCGGTGTCGACCTCGTCCGCGGCCTGGACGAGCAGCGCCTTCGCGGACCGTACGAGCAGGTCGAGTTCGCCGAAGCGCTGGACCAGCAGCGGGTCCTCGGCCGCCGTCCCGCCCCAGCCGCGGTCCACGCTCTCGAACCAGGGCCGGGACTTCGTGGTGACGAACTCCGCCGCGGTGGCGAGCGCGTCCCCGGCGATACCGGTGTCGATCGCCGCGTGCAGCAACTGGGCCAGGGCGCCGTGGAGTTGGGGCCCGCGGAAGGTGAGGTGGTGCGGCAGTACGCGGTCGGCGGGGACCGGCACCGCGTCCAGGTGGACGGTGCCGCTCGCGGTGGTGCGCTGGCCGAGCCCGTCCCAGTCGTCCTCGATCCGCAGGCCGGGGGCGGTGCGCGGCACATAGGCGACGTACAGCTCCTCGTCCCGTACGTCCCGGGCGAGGACCGGGATCCAGTCGGCGAACAGCGCGCCGGTGGAGTAGTTCTTCACCCCGGTGAGCAGCAAGTGGGCGCCGTCCGGGGCGGGTTCGAGGCGGGTGCGGAGGTCCTGGACGTGCCGGGTGCCCGCCTCGGACTGGGCGTTGCCGAGCCTGCGCCCGGCCAGGATCTCGCGGAAGAAGAACTCCTGCTGGGCCGGGGTGCCTTGGCGCCGCAGCACGGCCACGTACACGAAGTGGCTCTGCGGGATCTGCGCGAGGCTCGCGTCGGCGCCCCCGAGCAGCCGGAAGACCTCCGCGAGGGTGCGCGCGCTCACCTCGGCGCCGCCGTACTCCGCGGGCACCGTGACCGCGAGCAGCCCTGAGGCGGAGAGCCGGTCCAACTCCGCCCTGGGCAGGCGCCGTTCGCGGTCCCGCTCGGCGGCACCGGCGCGGAAGGCGTCGGCCAGCTCGCGCGCGGTCCGCTCCACTTCGGCCTCGGTCTTCAGGATGGCCGCGTGCGCCTCGATGTCCGTCGCGGTAGGGGCGGTTGTCGTCTCGTCCGGCGAACCGGCCGCTGGCTGGGGCATGGTGGTCGGCTCCCGGTCAGGCGGTGGCGGCGAGACGGGCGGGGGCCGCGCGGTGCACCGCAGCCGAGAACTGGTCGAGCAGCGGGAGCAGCGCCTGCTCCGCCGCCGGGGCCAGTACGGTGCGGCCGTCCGGGCGGGCCTCGATGTCGCGGTCGATCACGAACCAGCCCGGCACGATGTGCAGCGCGCCCATCGAGGAGAGCACCGGGCGCAGCGCGTAGTCCACCGCGAGGACATGCGCCGGGGAGCCGCCGGTGGCCAGCGGCAGCACCGTCTTGCCGGTGAGGGCGTACTGCGGCAGCAGGTCGAGCAGGCACTTCAGGAGCCCCGAGTACGCCGCCTTGTAGACCGGGGTGCCGACCACGATCCCGTCGGCCGCCTCGATCAGCTCCCGCACCCGGACCAGCGCCGGGTGCGCGAAGTCGGCGCCGAGCAGCGCCTCGGGGGGCAGCTCCCGTACGTCGAGCGGGACGACCTGGTGGCCCTGGGAGGCGAGCCGCGCGTCGAGGAGGCGGAGCAGCCGGGCCGTACGGGAGGTGGCGGAGGGACTGCCGGAGAGGGACAGGACGGTGGGCATGGGGTCTCCCCTGGTGCGTGGTGGGCGGGGCGGCGGCGCGGGCGGCCGGGCGGGTGCGTACGGGTTCGGGTGCGGGAGGCGGCGTACGGGCGGGCCGGTGGGGTGGTGGGCCTCTCGGGCGGCGGGGTCAGGCCGGGGCGGTGGCGGTGCGGTCCGCCTTCTCCCGCTCGGCCGCCTCCAACTCCCTGACCAGGGGCAGCACCCGCTTGCCGAAGTACTCGACCTCCTCCAGGTAGTGCAGGAAGCCGAGGAGGAAGAGGTCCACGCCGAGCCGCTTGTAGGCGACGATGCGCTCGGCGATCTGCTCGGGGGTGCCGATGAGTCCGGTGCGGAAGCCGTCGTTGTACTGGACCAGGTCCTCGAAGGAGGAGTCCTGCCACATCCCCTTGCCGTCCGCGGCCGACTGCCCCGCCTGGCGCACCGCGTCCCGGAAGCCGTGCACGGCCTCGGTGTCCGCCTTGGCGACGATCTCGCGCAGCGTCTCGCGCGCCTCGGCCTCGGTGTCGCGGGCGATGAGGAAGCCGTTCAGGCCGAACTTCGGTGCGGGGCGGCCGACTTGGGCGGCGGCGCGGGCCACGTCCTGGAGCTGCTCGGTGACTCCGGCGAAGTCCTTGCCGTTGCTGAAGTACCAGTCCGAGACCCGTCCGGCCATCGCGCGGGCGGCGGTGGAGTTGCCGCCCTGGAAGATCTCCGGATGGGGGCGCAGCGCGTCCCGTACCGGCTTCGGCTTCAGCGAGAAGTCGCGGATGCGGTAGAAGTCGCCCGCGAGTTCGGCGTGGTCCTCGGTCCAGAGGGAGCGCAGGGCGCGGATGAACTCCTCGGCCCTGCGGTACCGCTCGTCGTGCTCCAGCCAGGGCTCGCCGAGCGCCGTGAACTCCCCCTTGAACCAGCCGCTGACCACGTTCACGGCGAACCGCCCGCCCGACAACTGGTCGGCGGTGGCCCCGAGTTTGGCAAGCACCCCTGGGTGCCACAGCCCCGGGTGGACGGCGGCGATCACCTTCAGCCGCTCGGTCGCGAGCAGCAGCGCCAGGCTGAAACTCGTCGACTCCTGCTGGAACTCGGCGCCGTAGCTGGCCATGTACCGGACCTGGCTGAGCGCGTACTCGAAGCCGTTGTTCTCGGCGAGCACGGCCAGCTCGCGGTTGTAGTCGTAGCCCCAGTCGGTGCGCTGCTCGATCTTGCTCGTCACCAGGCCCCCGCTGACATTGGGCACCCAATAGGCGAACCGTGCGGGGGAGTTGGGGGAATCGGGAGGGCTGGGGGACATGAGGTGCTCCTGGGGAGGAAGGGAAAGGCGATCACAGGGCGGAGGCAGCCGTCAGCCGGTCTCCGGCCCGGCGGGGGAGACCGGCGACCGGCGGCGGGACACCGCGTACCGGATGCGGAGGCGGGGACGGGCACGGATGCGCGGGCGCCCCGGGGTGTCGGGCGGCGCGGCATCACGAAGTGCGGGACGTGAACTCGCGGGTGCCATGGCGCGACGGCCGAGGTGTGGTGCTCGGGGCGGTCACGGCCGCGGGCTGCACGGGCAGGGGCGGAACCGGCCCGGCTCAGGCGCGGGTGGCGGGGGCCTCAGGCCGGCCCGCCCGGCGGCCGGGCCTCAGGCGGCGCGGTCGCGACAGACGGCGCTGGAGACCCGGGCGAGGTCGACATGGAGTCGCCGCGTGAGGTCCGATCGCTTCGTCATGCGCACGATTGAACCAAGCCGCAGGGGGTTTGGTCGAATAGGCATTCGCGACACCCTGCTAGGGTTTCCCTTTCATCAGGGCCCCTGGGGGCGCCGGACAGCGGGCCGGAGACAGTACGGAGGCAGGCCCCCCGATGCGTATCGAGCAGCTCGAATACATCACCGCGGTCACCCGGCTCGGCTCGCTGCGCAGGGCCGCCGACGCCCTCCACCTCTCGCAGCCCGCGCTCAGCGAGACGGTCCGCAACCTCGAACGCGAACTGGGCGTGGACCTGCTCGACCGCCGCCGCTCCGGGGCCACCCTGAGCGCGGAGGGCAGCGAACTCCTCCCGCACATCACCACCGTCCTGGAAGCCGTGGACGAACTGCGCCGCGCCGCCCGCAACCAGCACCTGACCAGCCGGATGGTGCGCCTCGGGACGGTGAACTCGGCGACCGTGCCGCTGCTCGTGCCGACCATCCAGGACTTCCGCCGGGCGCATCCGGACACCCAGGTCGAGGTGGTCGGCTCCCAGCAGGCGGACATCCACCGGGCGCTGCTGGAAGGGGGCCTGGACCTCGGCCTGGTCAACTACCTCAGCGGTGACGACATCACCCCGGGCCTGGACACCACCGAACTGCTGCGCGGCCGCCCGGTGGTGTGCCTGCGCCCGGACAGCCCGCTGGCCGCCCTTCCCGCCGTGAGCGTGGAGGACCTGCTCGGCCAGCCGCTCATCGTGATGCGCGCGGGCTATGTGATGCACCGCTATGTGCACCGGCTCCTCGCGGGCCGGGCGCCGACCTTCTCGTACTCCACCGACGGCGCCGAGATGGGCAAGCTGATGGTCGCCGAGGGCCTGGGCGCCACCGTGCTGCCGGACTTCAGTGTGCTCGGCGACCCGCTCGAACGGCTGGGCGCGCTCACCTGCCGCCCGCTCGCCGACGACACCACGACCGAGGTCGTCCTGGTCCTCCAGCGCCGCCAGTCGACCACGGGCACCGCCCCGCACGCGGCCCGCAGCCTGCACGCCATGTTCCGCGACCGCGCCCGCCGCCACCGCCGGGAGGAGCAGGACCGGCGGCAGCCCCCGCCGAGGTGAGGGCCGCGCCCGGCCGGCAGCGCTCGCAAGCCAGGACCGCGAAGGGCCGAAGCCGCGACCGGGCAGCCGGTCTTGGTCAGCGGGGTCCCGGTGAAGGCGTCCCGGTCGCGTGCCCCGAGGCGCGACCGCTGGTCTCCGCCCTGATGTTCCCCGCTCCGCTCGCCGCGGCGGTCGCCGGTACACGTCCGACGCACTCCTCCCCGTACGGGAGGTTCCATGCCCAAGGGCTACCGGGTCAGCGTCTACCGCACCCTCCCGGACCCGGAGAAGCTGGCCGCCTACAACAAGCTGGCCGCTGCGGCCGTCGCGGCCGGGGGCGGTCGGGTCCTCGTCCGCGGGGGCCGGGTCCTGGCCCATGACGCCGGAATCGCCGAACGCACCGTCCTGGTCGAGTTCGACAGCTTCGAGCAGGCCGTCGCGGTGCGCGAGAGCGCGGCCTAGCAGGAGGCGCTGGCCGCCCTCTCCGACGGCGTCGAGCGCGACTTCCGCATCGTCGAAGGCACCGACTGACCGGGGGCCGGTGCACCGACTGATCGAGGGCCGGGGCACCGACTGACCGGGGGCGGAGGCACCGGCTGACCGAGGGCCGGTCCGCTGCGGCGAGCCGGTCGCCTGAGACGGGCTGTCCTGGAGCCACCGGCTCCGCGAACTCGCCTTCCGCTACGGGGACTTGCCCGGGCCTTACGCCCGCCTCCCCACCCGCCTCACTTCCCGCCCGGGGCCGCCCCCGGCTCCGGCAGCCCCGTCCCCCGGCAGTCCACATCCCCCGCCGGGACCGTCCCGTCCACGAGGAAGGCGGCCGTGGTGCCGTCCACGCAGTCGTTGCCCCGGCTGGCGAAGACGCCGTGCGAGTAGTCCTCGTGCAGGGTCACCAGGCGGGAGCCGGGCAGCCGCTTCCGCAGCGCGCGGGCGCCCTCGATCGGGGTGACCGGGTCGTGCGCGGCGGCGACGAGCAGCACCGGCGGCGCCTGGCGGCTGCCGAGCGGCGTGCCCCGGCCGGGCCGGTGGTGCCAGTAGGCGCAGACCGAGGCCTCCATCCCGGTCAGTACCGGCAGCGGGTCGCGCTCGCGCAGGGCGCGCAGATCGGCGAGGAGGCGCCCGGCGCCGGGGGCGGGCCCGTCGGCGCACTTCACGGTGCGGTTGGCCGCCTCGTACGTACGTGACTCCGGGCTGTCGAAGGGCTCTTCGGGGCGCAGTCCGGCCGTGCTGCCCTCGCGGAGGTAGGCGCGCAGCCCGTCGGCGAGCGGGGTCCAGCGTTCGGTGCGGCCGAGGGCGCGGTAGACGGCGCGGTCGAACTCGGCTGCTCCAAAGGCGTTTTCGGGCCGGGCGGCGAGCGCGGCGCGGACCTTCGTGTAGGAGCGGCGTACGGCGGCGGCGTCGGCACCGAGGCCGACGCGCTCCGCGTGCCGGGCGGCCCAGGCGAAGAAGTCCCCGCGCTGGCGCAGGAGTTCGCGGCTCTGGCGGAGGTCGAAGTCGTACCAGGACCAGGGGCCGACGACGCTGTCGAGCACCATCTGCCCTACCCGGTGCGGGAATTGAGCGGCGTAGGCGGCGCCGAGGTAGCTGCCGTAGGAGACGCCGAGGAAACCGATGCGCCGCTCGCCGAGGGCGGCCCGCAGGGCGTCCATGTCGCGCGCGGTCTCGGCGGTGGACAGGTGCGGCAGCCGGGCGCCGAGGCCGGTGGCGCAGTCCGCGGCGGTGGCGCGGAGGCCGCGCAGATAGCCGCGTTCGGCGGCGGGGCCCACCGGGACGGGATCGGCGCCCGGGCTCGCGAAGAGGCCGCCCATGGCTCCGCAGTCGGCGGGCGCGCTGCGGCCGGTGCCGCGCGGGTCGAAGCCGATGACGTCGTACGCGCGCCGGACGCTCTCGGGGAGTTTGGCCCGCTTCGTCACGACATAGGGCAGTCCGGAGCCGCCGGGCCCGCCCGGGTTGACCAGGAGCACGCCGCGCCGCTCGGCGGGGGTGCCGGTGGCGCGCACCCGGGAGACCGCCATCTCCAGCGAGGGTCCGGCGGGCCGGGTGTGGTCCAGGGGGACCCGGAGGCCGGCGCATTCCACGCGGTCCGGGCCCTCGGGGTCGGGGACGGAGTCCGGGCAGGGGCCGAAGTGCAGGGCGGGAGTGGGGAGTTGGGGCTCGGCACCGGCAGCCGCGGGGGCGGTCGGGGGAGTGGCCGCCGCCGGGCTCGCGGGCAGCAGGGCGCCCGTGGTGGCGGCGAGCGCGCAGAGCAGCGCGGTGCGGCGGAGGGCGGGTGAGGCAGGCACGGGGTCTCGCATTCGCGGGGTGGGGGCGTTCGGTTCGGGTGGAGGGTTTGTCAGCTCCCGTCGGTGTTCGGCCCGGTATCGGGGACGGAGCGCGGGGCGAGGTGACAATGAAAATGATTATCGTTTAGTGTGTGTCTCGGTCAAGGCGACCCCTGGCTGCCCGCGGCGGCCGGAACCGTCCCGCGGGCACCGGCCCGCGGCCGTGCCGAGTCGCCGGGCTGCCGAACCGCCGAGCTGCCGAACCGCTGAGTCGCGACAGGCGGCGCCCGAGCAGACGGCGACCCGAAGCCCCGGCGGCGGCAAGCGGCCACGAGAAGCACCACAAGCACCACAAGCACCGCAAGAACGACAAGCGACGGGAAGAGAGAGGGAGGCGCAGCGTGGCTCATCTGCTGATGGTCGAGAGCTGGGTGGGGTCGATGAGCAGGCTCCTGCCCCGGGCGATCCGCGAGGGCGGGCACGACTTCACGTTCCTCACCCGGGACCTGCACCACTACCTGCGCGCCGCGCCGGAGGGCACCGCCCACCCGCTGCTCGGCGCCCGCAACATCCTCACCGCCGACACCAACGACCTCGGCGAGGCGCCCGCCACCGGCCCCGGCGCCCCGGGCGGCGGCCTCCTCCCGTACGTGGAGCGGCTGCACCGGAGTCTGGGCTTCGACGGGGTGCTGACCTCCTGCGACTACTACCTGCCCGCGGTCGCCCGGATCGCGGAGCGCCTCGGCCTGCCCGGCCCCTCCTACGCGGCGGTCTCGGCGGCCTGCCGCAAGGACCGTACGCGGGAGGCGCTGGCCGCGGCCGGTCTGCCGGGGCCGGGGTTCGCGCGCTGCGCCGACCTGGCCGAGGCGACCGCCGCCGCGGCGGAGCTGGGCTATCCGCTGGTGCTGAAGCCGGTGGACCTGTGTGCCGGGATGTTCGTGCGCCGGGTCGACGACGAGCGCCAACTCGCCGAAGCCCACCGGGCCTTGGCCGGCTTCCCGGTCAATGCGCGCGGCCAGCGGCGCGAACCGGCCGTCCTCCTGGAGGAGTTGCTCGACGGGCCCGAGGTCAGCGTGGAGACCGTCTCGTACGGCGGCCGTACCCGGGTGGTCGGGGTGACCGACAAGAGCATCGGCGGGGCGCCCGCCTTCATCGAGACCGGGCACATGTTCCCGGCCGCGCTGGACGCCGAACAGGCCGCCGGGGCACGGGAGACGGCCGTCCGCGCGGTGGCGGCGCTGGGGCTCGACGAGGTGGTGGCGCATACCGAGATCAAGCTCACCCGGCGCGGTCCGCGGGTGGTCGAGGTCAATCCGCGCCCGGCCGGGAACCGGATCACCGAGCTGGTCCGCCATGTGACCGGCATCGACCTCGCCGCCGCCTGTGTGGACGTCGCCCTCGGCCGGGAGCCCGAACTCGCGCCCCGGGACACGGGCTTGCGCAGCGCGGCCGTGGGCTTCCTGGTCCCGGAGCGCGAGGGTGTCCTCGAAGCCATCGACGGCCGGGACCGGCTGGACGCCGAGCCGGCCGAGCTGATCGAGGTCCAACTTGCCGAGCCGGGGCGGGCGGTGAAGGCGGCGGGCAGCAACAACGAGTACCTCGGGCATCTGATGGCCGGGGACCCGGAGGGGCCGGGCGCCCGCGCCCGCGTCGAGGACCTGCTCGCCCAGCTCTGTCCCCGGGTGGTGTCCCTGTGACCGCCCGACACCCCACCAACGCACCCACCAACGCACCCGCACCTCACTCCACGGACCCCGCCCTCCCCTTCTCCTCCTACGAGGACCTGCGCACCCGGGTCCGCGCCGGTGAGCTGGGCCCCGACCCCCGCGAGGAGCGCGTCGCGGTGGCCTTCGGCACCCGGCAGGCGGTGCGGCACGACGGGCGCGGCGGCGGCTACCGCAACGAGGTGCTGAGCCTGCGGCTCGGCGCGGCGGTCGGTTCCTGCGCCGTGGAGCCGGGGCAGCTGCCCGCCGAGGCGCTGGACGACTGCGTGGGCGCCGACGTGGCGAGCCTGCTCGGGCATCCGCTGCCCGCGGTGCGGGTGGCCGCCCTGGACGCCTATCTGCTGCGGCACTTCCCGCATCTGCCGGAGAACGGCGCCTCCCCCTGGCCGCTGCCCCCGGGCAGTTCGCTGGAGAAGTCCCGGGCGCGGGCCCGCGGTGTCGTCGGCCTGCTCGACCTGCCGCCCGGCGCGCGGGTCCTGGTGGTGGGCGTCGTCAACTCCCTCCTGGAAGCCCTGCGCGAGCGCGAACTCACCTACGTACCCTGCGATTTGAAGGGCGGCACCACCGAGTGGGGCGAGCCGGTCCGCACTGACGCCGCCGAGGCCCTGGACGAGTGCGAGGCGGTGCTCGCCTCCGGGATGACGCTCGGCAACGGCAGCTTCGAACCGCTGCGGCGGCACGCGCGGCACCACGGCAAGCAGCTGGTGATGTTCGCGCAGACCGGCAGCGCGGTGCTCCCGCGGCTGCTCGGCGCCGGGGTGAGCGCGGTCTGCGCGGAGCCGTACCCCTTCTTCTGGCTGGACGGCGGCCCCGGCCTCGTGCACCGCTACCGGGCCGCGCCCCGCCACTCCCCGGCCGCCGCGGACCGGCCCGCCCGTACCGCAGGGAACGGGGCCGACCGATGAGCCCCGCCCCCGCCCTGCTCGCCGCCCCGCGCGGCAACCGCGAGCTGCTCGCCCTCCTCGGACGCACCCCGCTGGCCCGGATCACCGCCGAACTGCCCTGCCCGCAGCCCGGGTTCTGGGCCAAGCTCGAAGGGCTCGGCGCGGGCGGCATGAAGGCGCGGCCCGCCGTCGCGATGCTGCTCGGCGCCCGCGAGCGCGGCGAACTGCGCCCGGGCGCACCGGTGGTGGAGTCCACCTCGGGCACCCTCGGCATCGGCCTCGCCTTCGCCGGACAGGCCCTCGGCCACCCGGTCGTCCTGGTCGGCGACAGCGAACTGGAGCCCTCCGTACGGCAGTTGCTGCGTGCCTACGGGGTGCGCCTGGAGCTGGTGGAGCGGCCCGCCGTGCAGGGCGGCTGGCAGGCGGCGCGGCTGGCCCGGCTGCGGGAGCTGCTCGCCGAACTGCCCGGCGCCTACTGGCCCGACCAGTACAACAACCCGGACAACACCGCGGGATACGCGGGGCTCGCCGCCGAGATGGCCGCCGAACTCGACCACTTGGACGTCCTGGTGTGCAGCGTCGGCACCGGCGGGCACAGCGCCGGGGTGGCCGCGACCCTGCGCCGCCACTGGCCCGCGCTGCGCCTGATCGGCGTGGACGCCACCGGTTCCACGATCTTCGGGCAGCCCGCGCGGCCCCGTCTGATGCGCGGCCTCGGCAGCAGCATCCACCCCCGCAATGTCGCCTACGAGGCCTTCGACGAGGTGCACTGGGTGGGGCCCGCCGAGTCGGCCGACGCCTGCCGCAGGCTCGCCACCGGCAACTTCGTCAGCGGCGGCTGGAGCACCGGCGCGGTCGCCCTGGTCGCCGCCTGGGCCGCCCGCGTCCACCCGGGCGCGGTCGTCGCCACCGTCTTCCCGGACGGCCCGCACCGCTATCTCGGCACCGTCTTCGACGACGGCTTCGCCGCCGCGCACGGACTCGACCTCGCCCGCGCGGCCCGGCGGCCGGTCGAGATCCCGCACCCGGCCGCCGCCGAGGCCACCGGCTGGGCCCGCTGCCGCACCGTGACCGACCCGCTGCGGCGGCCCGCCCGCGCCCCCGGCCGCCCCGCCCGCGTACCCGACCGCCTCGCCCCCGCGGCCGAGCCCGCCGCCCTCGCCCCCCTCGCACCCCCGGAGGCACCGTGAAGGCCAGTCAGCAGACCGTGCGGCTGCGCCTCGCCGAACCGCTGCGGATCTCGCGGTCCACGATGGCCGCCAGGGACGCCGTCTGGCTCGCGGTCGAGCACGAGGCCCGTATCGGCCACGGCGAGGCGGTGACCAGTACGTACTACGGGCTGGACGCCCAGACGCTCGGGCGGCTGTGCGCCGAGGCGGGCCGCGAGCTGGCCCGGTTCGCCGAGCCGGAGAGCGCCCTCGACGCGCTGCGCTCCGGTGGACTCCGCTGCGCCCAGGGCCCGCCCGCGGTGACCGCTGCCGTCGACTCGGCCCTGCTCGACCTGGTCGGCAAGCGCGCGCTGCGCCCGGTGCACCAGCTGCTCGGCGCCACCGAGCCGCCCCGGGCGGCGACCGCGCGCACCCTCGGCATCGGCGCCCCCGCCGAGGCCGCGCGGACCGCCGCCCGGCTCGCCGCGGCGGGCTTCACCACCCTGAAGATCAAGGCCGGATCCGCCGACCCCGCGGACGACCTCGACCGGGTCGCCGCCGTCCAAGCCGCCGCTCCCGGGGCCGAGTTGCTGCTCGACCCGAACGGCGCCTGGAGCCTCGCGCAGGCCCGCGCCCTGCTGCCGCGCTTCGCCGCGCTCGGCGTCACCGCGGTCGAGCAGCCCCTCGCGCCCGGCGACCCGGAGGCCCTGGCCCGGCTCGCCGCGACCTCCCCGCTGCCGGTGATCGCCGACGAGGACGCGGTGGGCCTCGCGGACGCGCGGCGCCTCGCCGGGCGGGTGCACGGCATCAACGTCAAGCTCGCCAAGTGCGGCGGACCCAGCGCCGCGCTGCGCCTCGCCGAGGCGGTCGAGGGCAGCGGCACCGCGCTCATGCTCGGCTGCCTCACCGCCAGCAGCCTCGGCCTCGCCCCCGCCGTCCACCTCGCGGGGCGCGCCCGCTGGACCGATCTCGACGGGCATCTGCTGCTCGCCCACGACCCGTGGACCGGCATCGGCGGCGAGCACGGCGTGGTGGCCGCGAGCCGCCTCCCCGGCCTCGGCGTCCGCCGCCGCACACCCGGAGACCCGTCACCCGGAAACCGGGCACTCGGAGACCCGTCACCCGGAGACCCGACCCCCGGAAGTCCGCCACCCGAGAACCGGGCGGCCGCATGAGCCGCGCCCGGGTGACCTGCCACCGGATGCGGCGCCTGCTGCTGCGCGCCACCGCGCCGCGTACCGCCGCCGGGCACGGCACCACCTCCCACACACCCGACCACCCACCGCACGAGGGCCACGGCGCCGCCGACGGCCCGTACACCGAGGGGCACAGCACGGCATGAACGCACTGCACGAAATGCGGAGGTTCCCGCTCGCCGTCCAGTTGCTCCTGGTCAACCAACTCGGCGTCAACACCGGCTTCTACCTGCTCGTCCCCTATCTCGCCGTGCACCTCGGCGAGGACCTCGGGATGTCCGCGGCGCTCGTCGGCATCGTCCTCGGGGTGCGCAACCTCAGCCAGCAGGGCCTGTTCCTGATCGGCGGCTCGGCGGCGGACCGGCTCGGCGCCCGCGGCGTGATCATCGCGGGCTGCGCGCTGCGCACCCTCGGCTTCGCGCTGTTCGCGCTCGGCGACTCGCTCGCCGTGCTGCTCGCCGCCTCCGTGCTCAGCGGGCTCGCCGGGGCGCTCTTCAACCCGGCCGTACGCGCCTACCTGGCGACCGAGGCCGGGGCGGACAAGGCCGAGGCCTTCGCGCTGTTCAACGTCTTCGCCACCACCGGCGCGCTGATCGGGCCGCTGCTCGGCAGCGCCCTGCTCCTGGTCGACTTCCGGGCCTCCGCGCTGACCGCCGCCGCGATCTTCGCCGTGCTCACCCTCGCCCAGGCCCTCGTCCTGCCCGCCCGCGAGGTGGCGCCGACCGGCTCCAGCCTGCTCGGCGACTGGCGGGAGGTCGTCTCCAACAAGCGGTTCGTGGCCTTCGCGCTCGCCATGGTCGGCATGTTCACCATGGAGAACCAGCTCTATCTGCTGATCCCGGACGGCGCCCGCCGCGCCACCGGCTGGGACGGCGCCGCGGGCCTGGTCTTCCTGGTCGGCACCGTCACCAACCTCAGCCTCCAGCTGCGGATCACCCGCGCCCTCAAGTCCCGTGGCAGCAGGGCGCGTTGGATCAGCGGCGGGCTCGCCTTGATGGGCCTCGCCTTCGTGCCGCCGATGACGGTCGCCGCGCTCGCCACCCCGGACGGACTGCTGCCCGCGATCCTGCTCGCCCTGCCGGTGCTCGCCGGCGCCCTGCTGCTCTACCTCGGCGTGATGATCGCCCAGCCCTTCGTCATGGAACTCGTCCCCGACTTCGGCCGCGGCGAACTCACCGGCACCTACTTCGGCCTGTTCTACGTGGTCTCCGGCATTGCCGCCGCCGGGGGCAACGCGGTCGTCGGCTGGGCCATGGACGCGGGCGCCCGCACCGGATCCGCCTGGCTGCCCTGGGCCTGCTGCCTCGCCTTCGGCCTGCTCTCCGCCGCCGCCGTCGCCTGGCTGCACCGCCTGCGCTCACTGCCCGCGCGGCCCGCCCCCGTACCGGCGCCCGCCCAGGCCTGAAGGAGACCGGCATGCCCAGCACCGACCACCCCGAACCCGCCCACCAGGACGGCTCCCAGGGCGCCCGCGAGGGCAACTTCCTCACCGACAACCCCGAGTTGTACGAGGCGCGCTTCCCCGACCCCACCCGGCTCGCGGGCCGCTGGGCCGAGGACGTGCTGCGCCGCCACCACGCCGGGCGGCGCGTCCTGGACCTCGGCTGCGGCACCGGCCGCGACGCCGCCCGACTCCACCGCGCGGGCCGCGAGGTGACCGCCGCCGACCTCTCCGAGACGATGCTCCGGTACGCGGCGGCCCACCACCCGGGACCCCGGTACGTACGGGCCGACCTGCGCCGCTTCCACCTCGGCGAGGACGCCTTCGACGCCGTGGTCTGCCTGGACAGCGCCCTGCTCTACTGCCACACCAACGAGGAGCTCGACGGCTTCCTGCACTCCTGCCGCACCGCCCTGCGCCCGGGCGGGCTGCTCCTCGCCGAGATGCGCAACGGCGCCTTCTTCCTGGGCAGTTCGGAACTCCTCGGCGCCCCGGCCCGCGGCGGCTTCGACTGGCAGGGCGTGCACTACACCTCCACCACCCATCTGCACCTGGACCACAGCGCCCAACTCCTGCGCAGGCTGCGGGTGTTCGTCTCCGACGACGGGGCGCCCCCGGTGGCCCAGCGCTCGGCCTGGCGGCTGCTCTTCCCGCAGGAGCTGCGGCACTTCCTCGCCGTCCACGGCTTCGAGGTCCTCGCCCTGTACGACCGCCCGGGCCCGCGCACCGAACCGCCCTGGCAGCAGGGCGAGGAGCCCGGCACCAGCGCCTCCGGCGACCGCCTCCACCTGGTGGCCCGCCTGCGCCGCGGCGCCCCCGGATCCGTACCGGGAGCCGTCCCGGCCCCGCGCCCGGCACCAACAGGCCCTCAGGCGCCCTGACTTCACGACCGCCCCCGCAAGCGCCCCGACTTCACGACCCCGAGCACGGCACAGCAGAGCACAGAACGGCAGGACCGCCATGAACGACGCCACTCCCCGCCCGCCCGAGCCCCTCGACCCCGCACCTCGCTTTCCCGGCCTGCACCGCCGCGGCTTCCTCGCCGCCGGTACGGCCGCCGGGCTCGGCGCCCTCGCCCTCACCGGCTGCGGCTCCTCCGGCGGCGAGGAGGGTTCCGGCGACGGCAGGCCCCGCCGCGGCGGCAGGCTCCGGGCCGCCTTCGCGGGCGGCGGCGCGAGCGAGACCCTCGACCCGCACCTGGGCAACCTCTTCGCCGACGCCGCCCGCGCCAAGGCCCTCTTCGACAAACTCGCCGACTACGGGGCCGACTTGGCGGCCGTACCGCGGCTCGCCGCCCGCTGGGAACCCAACGCCCGACTGGACCGCTGGCGCATCACCCTGCGCGAGGCCGTCTTCCACGACGGCACTCCGGTCACCGCGAAGGACGTCCTGTACAGCTACCGCCGCATCGCCGACCCGAAGAAGGCCTACCGCGCCAAGGCCTCCCTGGAGCCCATCGACCTGGCCGCGAGCCGGGCCCTCGGCACCCGTACCGTCGAGTTCGTCCTCAAGCGCCCGACCGCCGAACTCCCCAATGTGCTGGCCGCGTTCGGCGCGTACATCGTCCCGGCCCGCACCCAGGACTTCGACCGCGCGCCGGTCGGCAGCGGGCCCTTCCGCTTCGTCTCCTTCCGGCCCGGCCGCTCCACCGTGCTCGCCCGCAACGAGAACTACTGGGACGGCGCCCCGCACCTCGAAGAGCTCGAATTCCTCGTCGCCAACGAGGAGTCGGCGCGCGTCAACTCCCTGATCGGCGGCCAGATCGAGTACGCCCACGAGCTGAACCCGACCAGCGCCCGCGCCCACGAGAAGGGCGGCCGGATCGGCATCGTGCGCCTGTCCGGCAGCGTCATGCAGGCCTTCGCCATGAAGACCGACCGCCCGCCCTTCGACGACCCCCGGGTCCGCGAGGCCTTCTTCCTCATCGCCGACCGCCGGGAACTCGTCGACGGCGCCCTCTCCGGCGCGGGCGAGATCGGCAACGACCTCTTCGGCAAGGGCTACGAGTTCTACGCGGACTCCCTGCCGCAGCGCGAACAGGACCTCGGCCGCGCCCGCAGGCTCCTCAAGGCGGCGGGCGCCGAGAACCTGCACGTCACCCTCGACACCTCCGCGGTGGCCGCCGGATTCACCGAGGCCGCCACCATCTTCCGCGACCAGGCCGCGAAGGCCGGGGTGAAGGTCAAGGTCCGCCTCGGCAGCAAGGACAGCTACTGGCAGGACATCCTCGACTCGGGCACCCTGTGCTGCTACCGCTCCGGCGCCATGCCCATCGAATCGCACTTCTCCCAGCGCCTGTTGACCGATTCGACCACCAACGCCACCCACTGGCGGCACCAGGACTTCGACGCCCTCTACCGGCAGGCCCAGTCCACCCGGGAGAAGAAGGCCCGCGGCGCCGTCTACGGGCGGATGCAGCGCCGCCTGCACACCGAGGGCGGCTTCCTCGTCTGGGGCTTCGGCGACATGGTCCTCGGCACCGCGAAGAAGCTGCGCGGAGTCGAGGAGAAGGCCCCCGCCAACACCCTCGACTGGGCACGCTTCGACAAGGTCTGGCTCCGGTGAACGCACTCGGCGCCTTCGCGCTGCGGCGGCTGCTGCTCGGCCTCGGGCAGACGGCCGCCGTGGTGCTCCTGGTGTTCGCCCTCACCGAGGCGCTCCCCGGCGACGCGGCCGTCGCCCTCGCCGGGGACCAGCCCGACCCCGCCCGGATCGCCGCCATCCGGGAGGCCATGCACCTGGACCGCCCCGCCCACGAACGCCTCCTGGACTGGGCGGGCGGCCTCCTCCACGGGGACCTCGGCACCTCCCTGGTCTCCGGCCGCCCCGTCACCTCGTACCTCTCCGGCGGCTTCGGCCCCACACTCCAACTGGCCGCGCTCACCCTCGCGTTGCTCCTGCCGCTCGCGCTCGGGCTCGGCGTGCTCGCCGCGGCCCGCGCGGGCGGCTGGGTGGACCGGCTGGTCAGCGCCCTCACCCTCGGCGTCTACGCGGTACCGGAGTTCGCCCTCGGGGTCCTGCTGATCAGCCTCTTCGCGCTGCACTGGGACCTCCTGCCGCCCACCGCCGTCGGCAGCTCCGGCTCCCTGCTCGACGACCCGGCCGCCCTCGTCCTGCCCGTCGTCGTGCTGCTCTCCCGCCCGGTCTGCTCGCTCGCCCGGCTGATCCGCGCGGGCATGATCGAGGCCCTGGACTCCCCCTACGCCGCCCAGGCCGCCCGCTACGGGGTCTCCGGCACCCGCATCCGCTGGGGCCACGCGCTGCCGCACGCCGTCGCCCCCGCGGTGCAGCAACTCGCCCGTACCGTCGACTGGTTGCTCTGCGGCGTCATCGTCGTGGAGGCGCTGTTCGTCATCCCCGGTCTCGGCACCGTCCTGGTCAGCGCCGTCGCCGAACGCGACCTCCCCGTCCTCCAGGGCCTCGCGGTCGTCTTCGGGGTCCTGACCGTCCTCGTCAACCTCGCCGCCGATGTGGTGGCCCACCGCTTCACCCCGCGCACGGAGGCGGCGGCATGACCCCATCCAGCACCCCAGCCAACACCCCAGCCATCACCCCAGCCATGACCAGAGGCACGGTCAAGTGCGCGTCTACGCGCGCCCGTCGGCGGTTCCTGCCCGGTCTGCTGCTCACCGTGCCGCCGCTGCTGCTCGCCCTGTGCGGGCCGTGGTGCGCGGGGGAGGCGGGGCGGCGCGGGGCCTCCTTCACCGCGGGCGGCGGCCATCCGCTCGGCACCGACTTCGTGGGCCGGGACGTCTGGCGCGAGATCCTGCTCGGCGGGCGCTCGGTGGTCCTCGTCGCCCTGCTGGCCACCGCCCTGATGTATCTGCTCGCCCTCCCGATCGGCCTGGCCTGCGCGCTCACCTCCCGCCGCTGGCTGGACGACCTCCTGATGCGCCCCCTCGACGTGCTGCTCGCGGTGCCCTCGCTGCTCGCCATCCTGCTGGCCTCGGCCGTACTCGAACCGGGCCCGGTCGGACTCGCGCTCCTGGTCGCCGCGGTCAACGTCCCCGACGCCGCCCGTATCGTGCGCACCGTCGCCGCCGAGGCCGCCGCCCGCCCGGTCGTCGAGGCGCTGCGGATGCAGGGCGAGAGCCGGTTCCGCCTCGCCTTCGCCCAGGTGGCACGGCAGTCGCTGCCCACCCTCGCCGCCGACGCCGGGGTCCGCCTCACCGGCGTCCTCTACCTCGTCGCCACCGCGGCCTTCCTCGGCGTCGGCGTCGCCCCGGACGCCTCCGACTGGGCCGTCATGGTCGACCGCAACCGCACCGGCCTCTTCCTCCAGCCCTGGGCGGTGGTCGTCCCCGCCCTGCTCATCGTCGCCCTGACCATGGGCGGCAACCTCCTCGCGGACGCGGCCCTGGCCAAGGGGGAGGACCGGGCCGAGTACGGCGAGCGGGCCGGGCGCAGCGAGGGGGCCGAGCACGGCGACCGGGCCGAGCGCAGCGACTGGGCCGAGCACAGCGATGGGGCCGAGTACGGCGAGCGGGCCGGGCACAGCGATGGGGCCGGACACAGCGACGGGGTCGAGTGGGACGACCGGGTCGAGCGGAACCACGTCGACCCGGCCGAGCGGGACGACCCGGCCGTGCGGAATCACGTCGACCCGGCCGAGTGGCACGGCCGGGCCGAGCCCGGCGCCGAGGCGGCTCTCGCAGACCGAAAGGAGCCCCGCCGATGGAAGCGGTCGCCGAAATAAGCGAGTTGAGCGTCGAGGCCGGGGGCCGTCTGCTCGTCGACGGGGTGAGCCTGCGGGCGCTCCCGGGCCGGGTGACCGCACTCGTCGGCCCCTCGGGCAGCGGCAAGACCACCACCGGGCGCGCCCTGCTGGGCGAGTTCCCGCCGGGCGCGCGGGTGACCGGGCGGCTGCGCAGCGCCCCCGGCGGCGTCGGCTACGTCCCCCAGGACCCGGCCTCGGTCCTCAACCCGGCCCGCCGGGCGGGAGCCCTGCTGCACGACATCGCCCGCCTCCGGGTACGCCACCTGCCGCGCCCCGCCCGCGCCGAGGCACTCCGCCGGCACCTCGAAGAGGCCCTGGAGCAGGCCCAGTTGCCCGGCGGCACCGCCCTGCTGCGCCGCTATCCGCACCAGCTCTCCGGCGGCCAGCAGCAGCGCCTGGTCCTGGCCCAGGCCCTGCTCGCCGGGGCGGGCGCGGTGGTGGCGGACGAGCCGACCACCGGCCTCGACGTCCTCACCCGGCGCGCCGTCGCCGACCGCCTGGCCGCCGTCGCCGCACGGGGCATCGCCCTCGTCCTGCTCAGCCACGACCTGGAGATCGTCCGCGCCCTCGCCGACGAGGTGCTCATCCTCCACCAGGGCAGGGTGGTGGAGAGCGGCCCGGCCCCCCGCCTGTGGACCGCCCCGCGCTCCCCGCTCACCCGTCAACTCCTGGGCGCGGCAGGGCAGAAGGACGGCGACCCGCCGGGCGACCCCGAGCCCGGCCCGGCGGCCGTACGGCCCGCACCGGCCCCCGCCGATCGACCAACTCCTCGTAGAGAGAAGGATGTTGGCGCCCAGGGCTTGGTCGCCCTCTCCGTACGCGAACTGGTGGCCCGGCACGGCCGCACCACCTCCCTCCGGGTGCCCGAACTCGACGTCCGGGCGGGGGAGTGCCTCGCCGTGGTGGGCCCCTCGGGCAGCGGCAAGACGACCCTCGGGCGCTGCCTGGCCGGTCTGCACCGCGACCACACGGGACGGCTGCTCCTCGGCGGAGCTCCGCTGCCCCGCAGCCTGCGCCGCCGCTCGACCGCCCAACTGGCCCAGGTCCAGTACGTGTTCCAGGACGCCCGCGCCGCCTTCGTGGGTACGTGGCCGGTCCTCGACCAGGTGGCCCGTACGGCGGTACGGCTGCGCGGCGCGGACCGGGCGGCGGCCACCCGCGAGGCGCTCACCGTGCTCGCCGCGCTGGGCCTGCCGGAGGAGACGGTACGCAGGCTGCCCGCCGCGCTCTCCGGGGGCGAACTCCAACGGGCCGCGCTCGCCCGGGCCTTGCTCGCCCACCCCCGGGTACTGGTCTGCGACGAGATCACCTCCGGCCTGGACCGCGCCTCCCGCGACACCCTCCTCACCTTCCTGCGCACCCGCCTCGACCAGGACCCCGGCCTCGCTCTCCTCCTCATCACCCACGACCGCGACACGGCCGCCCTCGCCGACCGCCTGGCCGTACTGGATGGCGGCGAAATCCTGCAACAGGGCCCGGCGGCAGAGGTGTTGGGCCGCCCGGTGCACGCCTTCACCCGGGCGCTCGCGGACCGGGCCGACAGCAGGGCAGCGCCTGCGGGATAGCACCGGCCTTCATGCGGGCGCTGGCGGGACAGCGCGGCCTTCACGCGGGCGCTCGCGGGACAGCACGACCTTCACACGAACGCCCGCGGGACAGCACGGCCTTCACGCGGGCGCTGGCGGGGCGGGCCTGCTCAGCCGGTCGGTGAGCTGAGACCGTCGGCCCCTCTCATTCCCCCGGCGCCCCCGCGGTCAGCCACTCCACCACCGCCCGCGACCGGGCCGGATCCTCGGCCCCCTCCGCGAGTTGGGCGCGGGCGGCGTCCAGCGGGGTCAGCCCGTCCCAGCCCACCCAGCCGGGGTCGGCGCCGAGTCCGCGGAGGTACTGGGCCGTCGCCGGATGGCCGCCGTGGCAGGCGCCCCAGAAGGCCTGGGTGAGGTCCTCGGCGTCCGGCCGCCCGGAGCGCACGTACTCCTCGACCACCTCCCGCAGACCGAGGGTCGCCGCGTCCTGGAGGGTCGTCCTGGCGCCGTGCGCGAGGAGCCGTCTGGCCGCACGCCACTGGCCGAAGGCGCGGGCGTCGGCGAGCGGGGTGCCGCCCGCGATGACCGCGCCGTCCGCCTCGATGTCCGCCCCGGCGTCGAGGAGCGCGTCGAGGGCCTCGACATCGTCGCAACTGGCCGCCCAGTGCAGCGGGGTCTCGCGGTGGGCGCCGCCGAACCGGGCGTTCGGATCGGCACCGGCCGCCACGAGGAGGGCCACCGTCGCGGCGACGCCCGGGCGTGGCCCGGCCAGTCGGTGGCCAGATGCAGCAGGCTCCGCGTACCGGCGCCGCCGCCCTCGGCCGGGGCATGCGTCACGCGAGCGGCCGCGAGCCCGGGGTGCGCGTCGAGCAGGCGCCGCAGTTCCGGCAGGTCACCGGAGCGAATCGCCCCGGTGACCGCGACAGCGAGCGGCTCCCGCGAGGTGAGCTTCACTCCCCTGTTCCTCCGTCCTTCCCTGTGGGGTCCGGCCCTGTGTGGTCCGGTTCCGCACGCTAGCCGCCCGCACCGACAGAGCCGCCGGGAACCCCCGCACCCCAGCGGCCCTGCCCGTCCTGCCCCGCCCCCGTACCGGAAGCCCCGTACCGAAGCCCCTCAGCCCGCCACCGCGACCGCCGCCACCGCCGGGGTGCGCAGGGTGCGGCGGGTGGTGCCGAGGCAGGTCAGGAGGGTGGCGGCGGTGCCTACGGCGAGGACGCCGAGCCAGAGGGCGTAGACCTGGTCCGGCAGGGCGGTGTCGGTGCGGACGCTGGTGAAGGCGAGGGTGCCGGCGAGGCCCGCGAGGGTGCCGAAGAAGGTGCCGGTCAGGGTGA
Source organism: Streptomyces sp. SCSIO ZS0520 (assembly GCF_025643355.1). Taxonomy (NCBI): domain Bacteria; kingdom Bacillati; phylum Actinomycetota; class Actinomycetes; order Kitasatosporales; family Streptomycetaceae; genus Streptomyces; species Streptomyces sp. SCSIO ZS0520. Next base: position 4,292,130 of record NZ_CP092644.1, read on the forward strand.
GGAAGAGGCCCTCGAAGCCCACCGTCGCGAGTACCTGGCGCGGGGTGGAGCCCGCGAGGCGCTGGCGGCCGAACTCCTGGGTGCGGTACGAGGTCGCCGCGTACAGGGAGTTGATCAGCATCAGGCAGGCGAAGGCGGCGATGATGCCGACGACGGTGAGGTTCAGGGTCTCCAGGTTCTTGTCGTCGACCGACTTGGTCAGGCCCGATGCCGCGAGCGCGTCGTTCTCGACGGCCTGCATGGACAGCGTCGCGGCGGCCACACCGGTGAAGAGGATCAACGGCATCAGGACACCGGCCAGTTGGGCGGCCCGCTGCCGCATGTTGTGCACCGCGAGGTACGCGCCCGCCCCGCCGATCCGGGCCAGCGGCCGGGCGAACCAGCCGAGCAGCAGTCGCAGCAGGTGCGGCGAGAAGACGGCGAAGCCGACCGCGAGCAGGATCGCGCCGTAGGCGGGCGCCGCCATCAGCGCCGGTTCGGTGGCGTCCATCGAGAAGGTGGCGGCGACGCTCGCGGCACCGAGGACCAGGGCCGCGGCCCCGCCGAGGACCCGCAGCCGGCCGCGCGGCGGACGGCCGCCCGCAAGCGCCCGGGTGGCGCGGCGCACCGCGAGGAAGGCGGCGCCGACCGCGGCGAGCAGGGTGATGGCGAAGCCGGAGGAGAGGGCGATCGGACCGAAGGCGTAGTCGACGTCCGCGGCGACCTGGCCGCTGTCCTGGAACATGCCGAACAGGGCCCGCCCGCCGAGCATCGCCGGGCCGACGGCGAGCAGCATCCCGGCCGCGGCCACCACCACCGACTCGCCGACCACCATCCGCTTGATCTGCGCGGGCGTCGCCCCGGTGCTGCGCAGCAGGGCGATCTCCTCGCCGCGCTGGCGCACATTGACCGTGAGGGTGGAGGCGATCGCGAAGAAGACGAGCAGGGTGCCGTAGCCGCCGACGACGCTCGCCGCGGTGGTGAGGGTCTCCGCGCTGGTGTCGTCGACGCCCGCGCCCGCGGCGGTGTCGTGCAGCGAGTTGAAGGTCATGGTGACGCCCGCGCCGAGGAGGGCGGCGAGCAGCGTGGCCAGGAAGCGTCCGGGGCGCTGCCGTACGGACTTCCATGCGAGGGAGAACATGCGGGTCAGGCCCCCAGTCGGATCGTGTGGTCGGTGGCGGTGCCCGGGGCGGGGTGGCCGGGCGCGGCGGGGTACGGGCTCCGGGCGCCGCCCTGCGCGAGGTCGCCGAGGTGCGCGAGGCGCTCCGCGACGGCGTCCACGCTGGGCGACTGCAGCTGTCCGGCGAGGCGTCCGTCGGCGAGGAAGACCACCGAGTCCGCGTAGGAGGCGGCGACCGGGTCGTGGGTCACCATCACCACGGTGCGCCCGTGCACCCGTACCGCCTGCTGGAGCAGCCGCAGCACCTCGCGGGCGCTGCGCATGTCCAGGGCGCCGGTGGGCTCGTCCGCGAAGACCACCCGCGGCTCGGTGACCAGCGCCCGGGCGATCGCGACCCGCTGCCGCTGCCCGCCGGAGAGCTGGTCGGGCCGGTGGCCGAGCCGGTCGCCGAGGCCGACCTGGGCGAGCACCTGCTCGGTACGCGCCCGGTCGATGCGGCGGCCCGCGAGGCGCAGCGGCAGGGTGGTGTTCTGCGCGACGGTGAGCGTCGGCAGCAGGTTGTACTGCTGGAAGACGAAACCGATCCGGCTCCGGCGGAACTTCGTCAGCTCCGCCTCGCTGCCGCCGGTCATCTCCTCGCCGTCCACCATGACCAGGCCGCTGTCCGGCCGGTCGAGCCCCGCCGCGCACTGCAGCAGCGTCGACTTGCCCGAGCCCGAGGGCCCCATGATCGCCGTGAAGCTCCCGGCCGGCAGGCTCAGCGTCACCTCGTCCAGCGCGGTCACGGAGTTGTCCTGCGGACCGCCGCCCGCCCCGCTCCCGTACCGCTTGCTGACCTTCACCAGCCGCAGGGCCTCCGGGTGCCCCGCCCGCCCGGCCCTCGCACCGCGGTTCCGCTTCCCGAACATGCTGTCCCCTTCCGTCCTCCGGCGCCCGGTGCGCCTCGCCTTCGACGTTACGGACGGTGAACGCCGGTCGCATGGGGCCCACGACCCGGATCGGGGGTGGTGCTGAGTACACCGGGAGAAGGGGGGAAGTTCCCGGCGCCCGGGGCCGCTCGGGCTCACGCCGGGTCACAGCTCGGTTGCCGTAAGGCGGGTCGGGTCTGTCGCCCTCTGCGTTGCATCGGTAAAGTCGGACGGGTTCAGGCCTACGGGGGGCGCACCACTATCGGCACGGCCCGGCCAGCCACGCTCCCGCGAAGACCCTTATGAGCTACGGGAGTTGGTTGCACGATGAAGAAGCGCACGACCGGCGGAGCCCTCGCCGCCGCCCTCGCCGCCCTGCTCCTCACCGCGTGCGGAGGCTCCGACGACAAGGACTCCGACGAGATCGAGGGCGCGGGCAAGGAGTCCCCTTCGAAGTCGGCCGAGGCTAGCCCTTCGGCGGAGGCGGGGGCGCCGAAGTTCGACTTTCCGAGTGATGTGACGGTGACCGTCGAGAGCAAGCCGACGGGGGACAAGACCAAGGACGCCGTTCTGCGGGATCTCGGTTACGCGAACAAGGCGATCAACCTGGCCTTCGCCAAGATGGACCCCGATCTTCCGGTGTTCAAGAAGTACGTGGTCGGCCCGGCGGCGACCGCTTGGCGCGGCAGCGTGGAATCCCTCAAGAAGGAGGGGCATTCGATCACCGGTGACTCGGCCTATTACAACCACAAAGTGGTGGGGGTCAAGGGAAACCGGGCCACGGTCACGTACTGCGAGGACCAGAGCCACGGTTATCGCAAGGACGCCAAGACGGGCAAGACCATCAAGACGCAGCCCAGCAAGGACGATTTCATCGGTCATGCCGACACCCTTCAGAAGGGCGACGACGGGATCTGGCGGATGATCGACCAGTTCAATGAGGAAGGGGCGAGCAGTTGCCAGCGCTGAAGCAGGCGAGAGGCCTGGCCGTCCTGACGCTGTCGGCGGCTTGCGTGCTGGCCACGGCGGTCCCCGCCTCGGCCGGGCGCGACAACCAGCCCTCCAAGCCGCCGAAGGAGAGCCCCTCCGACGAGATCGGCTCCCAGGTCAGCTTCACCTACCGCTCGTCCGCGAAGTCCGGCAAGCCGATGGCTCCCGCCGGGGGCAACTGGTCGCCTCCGGCCTGCTGGTTCGAGCCGAAGTACAACCCGAAGGATTTCGAGAAGGAACTCGCCTCGCACAACTACGGGGGCGGGAGCGCCGGTACGGACATCCACAACGAATACTTCGAGGAGACGGACGGCGAATACCACCAGGGGGACAAGGGCGCCTGGTACAAGCTGGTGAAGAATCCCAACGCCAGCTATGAGGAGTACGGCAACCGGTGCCGCACCCTGCGGCTCTACGAATGGGTGGGCCCCGCCGATCCACCGCCGCCGGGAAGCCCGGTGATCACCCCGGAAATCCTCGCGGGCCTCGCCTACAACCGCACCGAACTCCCCACCCCGCCCGTGAAACTCTCCCCCGACCCCGGCCGCCTGAAGGTCAACCTCCCCACCAAGGTGGCCTTCGAGGGCGGACTCGACCGGGTCTCGGTGACCGCGAGCATCGACGCCATGGGCGTGGACCTGGCCGCCACCACGGTCGCCACCCCCAAGCAGCTGCGCCTGGAGGCCGGTACGGAGTTCGCCGACCCGCAGACGTGCACCTACGACCTGGTGAAGAGCGGCGGCACGTACACGGTCGACTCGGGTGACTCGGGGTGCCTGCTGACCTACCGCAAGTCCTCCGGGAACGGCACCTACGACCTGAACGCCTCGATCACCTGGGACGTCACCTGGAACCCGACCGCGGGGCCGGACGGGGCGCCCGTCCACGACGACCTCCCGGACGGCGAGACGGAGAACGACATCCCGGTGACCGTCAAGGAGATCCAGTCGGTCAACCGGTAGCCAGCCGGTACACAACCAGCGCATACGGAAGCCGAGTTGGGCGGGGGCGGTGAGACGCCCCCGCCCTCTTCATGGGCCCGTCCCCGTCGGGGGCTACTGCCCCACCCGGCCGTCGACGCACTCGCGCAGCAGGTCGGCGTGGCCGCAGTGGCGGGCGTACTCCTCGATGCGGTGCACCTGGAGTTCGCGCACCGAGGTGTCGTCCTCGCCGAGGCGTTCGCCGAGGTCCGGGTGGGCGGCCAGGGCGGCGTCGGTCGCCTCCTGCTCGCGGGCCAGGTCGGCGTAGGCGGCCTCGACCACGGACTGCTCGCCGACCGCCCCGTCGAAGTCCGCGTCCCGCGCGCCGTACAGCTTCGGCAGCGGGTCGCCCTCGGTGATCCAGTTGCGCCAGTCCCGCTCCGTCTCGGCGAGGTGCCGGAGCAGGCCGAGCAGCGACATGGTCGACGGCGGGACCGACCGGCGCGCCAGCTGCTCCGGGCTCAGGCCCTCGCACTTCATCCGCAGGGTCAGCCGGTAGCCGCTCAGGAAGTCGAGCAGCGTGGCCAGTTCACCGTCCGGACTGGCCTCGCTGTTGCGCGGATCGTCGTCCGGGTCCGCCCACATATCGGGGTATACGGTCGCCTGGCTCCATCGTGCGGGGAGGTCACTCATGCGGTCCCTGTCCGTCCGTGCGGGCCCGGACACACTGCTGCCCGGGAGTGCGGTGAGGTGGGCCTCGCGCCCGGCGAGCGGAAGGGCGGGCGCGGCCGGGGACCCCGTCGGTACAGGATCCGGTTCGGCAGTCTAGGACGGGACGAACGGGGGCGCGCGGGGATTATTTCGCGGGTGCGGGTGCGGGTGCGGGTGCGGGTGCGGGTGCGGTCGGCGGGGCGGCGGCAGCCGGAGGGCCGGTGACGGGGTGGTTGCCCGTCACCGGCCCGGTGCGAGGAGGTGCCGGAGGTGTCCGGCGAGGTCCGGTCCCCGTCGTCCTCCTCGTCTCCTCGTCTCTTCGTCTCCTCGTCGTCAGCTGGTCCGCAGGGTGACGTCGTCCAGGACGAAGCTGGTCTGGAGGCTGGCGTCCTCGGTCGCGCTGAAGGTGAGGGTGAGCTGCTGGCCCGCGTAGCCGCTCAGGTCGAGGGTGCGTTCGGTGTAGCCGCTCGCGGCGTCGGTGTTGGACCAGGTGGCCAGCGTCGAACTGCCCGCCTTCACGGTCAACTTGTCGTACACCCGGCGCTCGGTCTCGGCGGTGTCGATGTGCAGCCAGTACGACAGGGTGGCCTTGGTGCAGCCCGCCGGGACGGTGACCTGCTGGCTGAGGGTGTCGGTGGCGCCGCGACCGTGGCCGCCGAGCCAGGCGCTGCGGCTGCCGCCGTGCGCGGGCTGACCGCTGTGCGCGCCGATGGTGCCGGTCGAGCCGGTCCAGGGCGAAGTACCGCTCTCGAAGCCGCTGTTGCCGAGGAGCTGGGCGGCCTGGCAGGTGGTCGGGGCGCCACCGGAGACGGCGACTTTCCACAGGGTGTGGGCGATGCCGTCGACGCTGCGGTCGAGGCCGGTGGCGTTGATGTTGCTGGTGGTGTCGCAGGAGGAGTGGTAGCAGCCGTCGTAGGCCGCGTTGGCGGTGCCGCCCCACTTGGCCTGCTGCGCGGAGGTCTTGCGGGCGCTGGCGCCCATCGCGTAGCCCGAGGTGGGGATGGAGTACTGCTCGAAGGAGTAGTCGTCGCTGCGGCCCGCGCCCTCGCGGTTCTCCTCCGGCTGGAGGTTCAGCGAGTCCCAGTACTCCTTCATCGGCGCGGCGGCGGAGGAGGTGATGTGGTTGATGAAGTAGCCGCCGTTGGTCGAGGCGATCATGTCGAAGTTGTAGTACGCCTTGATCGCCGAGCGCTGCGCCGAGGACAGGGAACGGACGTAGAAGTCACTGCCGTTGAGGCCCTGCTCCTCGTCGGTCCACCAGCCGAAGCGGACCTTGTTGGTCATCGTCGGGTTCTGCGCGGCGAGGGTGAGCGCGGTCTCCAGGAGGGCGGCGCTGCCGGAGCCGTTGTCGTTGATGCCGGGTCCGGCCGAGACGCCGTCCAGGTGGGCGCCGAACATGTAGACGTTGGAGGCGTTGCCGCCGGGCCACTCGGCTATCAGGTTCGGTCCCGCGCCGCTGGAGCAGCCGGAGGTGCAGGGCTGCTCGGTGACCGTGTAACCGGCCGCCTGGAGCTTGCCCTTCACATAGGCGACCGAGTCGCGGTAGCCCTGGCCGGTGGAGCGGCGGTTGCCGCCGTTGTTGGTGGCGATGGTCTGGAACTGGCTGAGGTGGGCGCGGACCTTGGCCACGTCGATGTCCGGTGCGGCCAGGGCCAGTTGGTCCGCGGCGGCGGCCGAGGGGGCCCGATCGGCGGGCGTGGCCCCGGCGGTGGCGGCGGGCAGGGCGGCGAGCCCCAGGGTCACCGCGAGCGAGAGGCCGGCGAGGCCCAGTCTTCGTAGCACCATGGCTCCTTGGGGGGTGAGTGCGGCGGGGGTGGTGGCCGGTGGCGATGGCATGTCCCTGCCTGAATGTCGGGACGGTCGCACCGGGCGCGCGGCGCGGTCAACGGAATCGGCCCCCTCCCGCCCAGCGGTCAAAAAGCGGCAAGTTCCGCCCGGTATCCGGGCAGGGTGCGGGGCACGACAACTCCGCGTGTAGGTGCGGGCGTTGGGGTGCGGTGGGCTGCTGGGTGTGTACGGCTGTGTGCCGGTACGTACGGGTGTGTATCCGGCGGCGGCTGGGCGGGGCTAGTCGGGCCGGGCCGGGCGGGGCTGGGCCGGGCCGGTGGACTCCGGCCCCGACCGGGCGGGTACCGCTCTGACCCCGACCGAATGGCTCCCCGGGCACGGAGGCAGTCGGCGGTCCCTACCCGGCACCGGAGCCGTGGGCGGTGCCGCTGCCCGCACCGAGGCAGGCAGTCGGCCGTACCGCTACCCGGGTACCGGAGCCGTCGGCGGTTCCTCCGCGCGGAGGCGGTCGCGGAGTTCCCGTACCTCGGGCAGGTGGGGCCAGCGGGAGGCCAACCTGCGGTGCAGGCCGCCGAGTTCGGCGGTGACCAGGAGGCGGCCGGAGCGGGCGGCGGCGCCGAGGACCGGTGTCAGGGTGGCCAGTGCGCCGTGGGCGTCGCCCGCGCAGGCCCGGGAGTCGGCGAGGCGCAGGCTGAGCAGCAGGTGCACGGGCTGCGTCCGCTCGGGCGCGAGCCGCAGGGCGTGCTCGGCGGCGCGTACCGCCTGCCGGGCCGCAGGGCCCCGGCCGCCCGCCGCGGCGAGATCGCGGTGCGCCCCCGCGAAGGCGCTCTGCACGAACAACTCGCCCTGGGAACCGCCCAGCCAGGGCACCTCGGCGAGATCGTCCGCGTCGAGCCGCGCGAACCAGCGCCGCGCCAGGGCGAGTTGGGCCGCCGTGCCCGAGGCGGCGCCGAGTTGGGCGAGGGCCCGGGCCTGGTAGAGGTGCGAGAGCAGGATCCGCCAGTGGCGGCCGCCACCGGCCAACTGCCTCGTCCCGGCTAGGGCGTTCAGCGCCTCGGCATGAGCCAGCGAGGTGGCCGGGTCGCCCTCGAGACGGCTGAGGGTGCAGACATCGGTGAGCAGCACGGCGTGCGCCGCGGCGTCGCCGCTCGCCTCGGCCCAGCGCAGCCCGTGCGAGAACCAGAGCATCGCGAGCCCCGTCTGCCCCCGGTGCAGCCGCAGCCGCCCCGCCGTCTGCGCGTAGTGCGTGGCCAGCCGCAACTGCGCGTACGGGGTCCGGCCCGCCTCCCCGATGCCCGCGCCCCAGGCCGCGAGGGCGCGCAACAGCTTTTCCACGGCGGCGAGTTGAGCGCTGGGCAGGGGAGCGGAGTCCGCCTTCGCGCAGTGGTTGAGCAGCGCGGTGAGGGCGTGCAGGAGGTCCGGGTCCTCGGGCGGCGGGGGCAGCCGGGCCGCCCGCAGCAGGGTGTCCACCAGCGGGGGAAGGGCGGTCGCCTCCGGTACCGCGCAGTCGGCGGGCCCGTGCAGCGGGCAGGGGGTCCCGCCCACCGGCAGCCGCGAGGGCCAGTCGTCCGCGAGCCCGGCCGGGAGCGGCAGGCCCCCGCCCCGGCTCCCGCTGCCGCCCCGGCTGCCCGGCCCGCCCGGGAGGGTGCCGCCGAGCAGGGCGCCGCCGAGGCCCGCCCCGCCGAAGACGCCGGGTGCCGGGAGCGGCCCGGGGGCGGAGTGGGCGGAATCGGCGGAGTGGGCGGATGGCAGCTGGTCCTGGCCCGCCCGCAGCTGCCCTTCCGCGGCCCGCAGCTGCCCCTCCGCGGCCCGCTGCCGTTCCTCGGCCGCGCGCAGCCGTCCCTCGGCCGCCCGCAGGGCACCCCCGGCGCCGAGTGCCGCGTCGAGGCGGTCGACCAGGGGCGCTGCCAACTCCCGTTGCCCGGACTCCCATTTGCTGATCAGACTGTGGTGGTAGCCCACCCGCGCCCCGAGCTGCGACTGGGTGAGCCCGGCCCGGCGCCGGTGGTGCCGCAGCAGCTCCCCGAACTCGGCCCAGCCCGCCGGTACGGGTCGCCGTCCGGTCGTTCTGCGGGGCGTGGCATCGCTGACGGGCATGTCCGCTCCTCGGTCCCGGCGCGCACGGCACCGGCGTACTCGCAAGCCACCGGACGGCGCCCGGCGCAGCCGGCCCCAGTCAGCTCGGTTCACAAGGTAGAGGACTCGCCCTCAGTCGTACATATGGCGTGGTCTCGGTGAACGGAGGGAGAAAGCGGGGGAGTTCGGGACGGCGTCCGGCTGAGCGGCCCCGGCCACCAGAAGCGGCGGCCCAGGTCGAGGGCGAGCACCGGGACCAGGATGCTGCGTACCAGGAAGGTGTCCAGGAGCACGCCGAGGCCGACCAGGACGCCGAGTTGGGCCATGGTCACCAGCGGCACCACGGCGAGCACCACCGGGATGACGGTGCGCAGATTGCGGCCGGCGGCCCGCCGGGTGTCCAGGGTCTGCGCGGTGGTGCCGCCGACCTGCGCTTTCGCGCCGGGCACCGCGTGCACGGCGGTGCGCGGCGCACCGGACGGGTTGCCGCCCCGTCGAGCGCACTCGGTACAGCCGGGGGTGCCGCCCCTGACCGTACTGCTCCGTGCCGGTGCCGGTGCCGGTGCCGGTGCCGGTGCCGTGCGCCGTGTGCCGGTGCTGTGCGTCTACGTTGTGCGCCTGCGCTGTGCGTCTGTCTTCCGGTCCGGACGCTTCTCTTGCGGTCGGGTCTCTTACGGGGCGGGCGTTCCTGGTGCCGCGTGGCTCTTCCGGTGCTGCGCGGCTCTCCCGGTGCCGCCCGCCGGGCGCGGGCGGCCGCTCACTCGATCTCGCGCATCATCTTCTCCATCGAGGCGATCGAGAGCCTGGCCTGCGTGAGTTCCTCCATGGAGCGGCGCTGGATCTCGACGTTGTCCTCCAGGAGTTGGGCGTACTTGAGCGTGAGCTGCTTGTACTGCGCCTCGCGGGCGGCCAGCATCCGGGCCCGCCAGGTCGCGGCGATCTGCCAGACCACCACGATCATGAAGATGAAGAACCCGCCGGCACCGGCGACTCCCGCCCAGTCCGTACCGTTCATGATGCTCTCTCCTCCTGTGTCCGTCCGGTTCTCCCGGGCTTCGCGGTCCGGTGCTTGTCCCGGTCCCGGTTCCCGGCGGGCTGCTCCGCGCCCTTGCCCTCGCCGGGCCGCCCGCTCCCGTCGCCCTTCTCGCCCTCGGTGAGGGTCGGGGCGGCGCGGGAGACCGTCTCGGGGGTCAGTTCGTAGCGGAAGGGGGCCAGCTCGTAGAACCTCATCGCCTTGCCGTCCTCGGACAGTTCCAGGGAGCCGACGACCAGGCCCGCCGCCTCCAGGCGCTGGAGGTGCATGTGCAGCAGCGGTCGGCCCATGCCGATCTGGCGGGCCAGCGCGCTGACGTAGTTCCGGCCCTCGGCCAGCGCGGCGACGATCCGTATCCGGTGCGGATTGCCGAGCGCGTTGAGCACCTTGAGGAGCTGGTCCCCGTCCAAGTGCCGTTCCTCGCACGGCAGTTGATGTTGACCCAAGTGCCGTTCCTCTGGCGGCAGTTGGGTTTCGCCCAAGTGCCCTTCCTCGCCAGGGAGTTGGTTGCCGCCCAAAAGCTGCTCCCCGCCCGGGAGTTGGTTCCCGTCCGGGTGCGGGGTCGGTTCTCGGCTCATGGCGTCCTGGCTCATGGCGCCCCCTCTCCCGTACCTGTCAGGAGAAGCTGACACCCCCGGCCGACACCTGTCAAAAGGTTCTGACAGGTGTCCGGGGCCGATGGGGGATCTCTGGGGGAGCCGGGGGAGGCGGCCTCAGGGTGTTCTCAGGGTGCGACTCCGGGAGGTCTCGGGGTTGGGTGGCGGAAGCCGGGGCGGGCGCAGGGGCGCGGGGGTGTGCGGGGGAGGTGCCGCCGGGGGCGGTGGGCTCAGCCCCGGGTCTCCCGCAGGTGCGCGTAGGCGCGCTCGACCTCCGGCCCCGGGGCGGTCGCGCGCTCCTCGGCGAGGCGGTGCCGCAGTGCCTCGTAGACCTCCAGGGCCGGGTCCGGGCGCCCGGCCGCCGCGAGGGTCAGCATGAGGCGGGCGGCCAGGCCCTCGTGCAGCGGCTCCTCCTCGGCGAGGGTGCCGAGCGGGCCGAGCGCGTCCTCGAACGCGTCCTGGGCGCAGGCGAGTTCGGCGTGGACGAGGGCGGTGTCGATGCGGCGGGCGGTGGCGGCGAGGGCGGCCGGGTGCTCGCGCAGACGGCTCGGCAGGTCGGAGAGGACGGGTCCGCGCCAGCAGCCCAGCGCCGCCGCGAACAGCGGCCGTGCGGCGGCGGGTCCGCGGGCGTACGCGGCCTCCGCCCGCTCCGCCGCCTGGTGGAAGCGCAGCAGGTCGAGGCGGTCGGCGGTGACCTGGAGCCGGTAGCCCTCGTCACCCGCCAGCATGGTGGCCGGGCCGGTGTGGCGGCGTGGCTCGATCCAGCGCCGCAGCCGCGCCACATGGCTGTGCACGAGCGACCAGGCGGAGGGCGGCGGATGCTCGCCCCACAGGGCGTCGATGACCTCCTCCCGGGCGACGGTCTCGCCCGCGCGCAGCGCGAGCAGGGCGAGCAGCGAGCGCTCCATGACCGCCCCGAGGTGGGCCGGGGCCCCGTCCCGCTCCACCGTCAGCGGCCCGAGTACCGCGAACCGCAGCTCCGGCGAGGCGGGCGCCTCCGGCGCGGGCGACGATCCGGGCGGCACCGGCGACCCGGGCGGCACCGGCGACCCGGGCGGCACCGGCGACCCGGGCGGCACCGGCGACCCGGGCGGCACCGGCGACCCGGGCGGCACCGGCGACCCGGGCGGCACTGGCTGTCCGGGTCGTGGCGGCGGTCCGGGTGGGGGGAACGCGGCTCCGGTCAACCCGCCCCGGGAGGTGGGCGGTTGGGGGTTCCATGCCTGCGGCGGCTCGACGCTCATGGCTGCTCCTCCTTCTCGCTCATCCCCCCTCTTGTCCTGAATGACGGACATTCCGGGGAAGGGGTTCCGGCGGGACCGAGGGATGTATTCCGGCCAATCGCCGGTCCGGGTGCCCCGTCCCGGCCCGGGAGGCGCGGACCCGCCCGGCCGGAGGGCCGCCGCGCGCGGCAGGCGGCGCCGCCGGGCCTACCGGCCGACCGGTTCTGAGCTGCTTCCTGCGGTTCCGGCCGGGCGGTCCGCCGCCAGGGGCCGGGGCACGGGAGCCGTGCCGACCGGGCGTACGAACGGGCGGGCGCCGCATGCCGAGGGCGTCGATGGCCGGGGAGAGCCTCGCCGGGAGCGGATATCGGACGCGGTGCCCCGCTCAGCGGACCGACCTGCGCCCCGGTCCGTAGGATGCGGCGCATGGGCCACGGAATGAACGCTCCTGCAGGCCCGGGGGTCGGCAGCGGCACCGCTCCGCCGCACACCCGGCTGACGGCCGAGACCGCCCGGGACGCCGCCGCCACCCTGCACGCCCTCGGCACCCCCTCCCGGCTGCGGATACTGGCGCGCCTGCGCGAAGGACCCTGCCCCGCAACGGAGTTGGCGAGCGCGGTCGGCATGGAGCAGTCGGCCTGCTCGCACCAACTGCGGCTGCTGCGCGAGCTGGGCCTGGTCACCGGTACCCGGCGCGGCCGCAGCGTCGTCTACGACCTCTACGACCACCACGTCTCCCAACTCCTCGACCAGGCCCTGCGCCACGCGGAGTTGCTCCGGCTGCGGGTGCCCGACCCGGCCTGAGGACGGCGGTACGCGGCGGGGTGGCCCGGCGGTCAGAAGGTCGTCGTCATCCCGCCGTCCACCGCGATGGTCTGGCCGGTGAGGAAGGACGAGGACGGGCCGGCGAGGAAGACCACGAGCCCCGCGATCTCCTCCGGCCTGCCCCAACGCCCCAGCGCGGTACGGGACTTCAGCCAGTCCGTCCACTGGGGATCCTCGGCGAGGCGGGCGTTGACGTCGGTGGCGAAGGTGCCGGGGGCGACGGCGTTGACGGTGATGCCGAAGGGGCCGAGGTCGGCCGCGAGCGCCCGGGTGAGCCCGTCCAGGCCGGACTTGGCGGCGGTGTAGGCGACATCCCCGCGGCGGCCGAGCCGCGCCATCACCGAGGAGACGTTGATGAGGCGTCCGGGCCTGCCGCGGCTCTTCAGGTCCCGGGCGACGATCCGGCTCAGCGCGTACGCGGAGGTGAGGTGCACGTCCAGCAGCCGCGCCAGGTCCTCCGGCGTCAGCTCCTCGGAGCCGCGCCGGTCCCGGTGGCCGACGTTGTTGACGAGGATGTCCAGCGGGCCGAGCGCCGCCACCGCCTCCTCGGCCGCCCCGCGCTCGGTCACGTCGAAGGCGGCGCCGGTCGCCTCAAGCCCCTCCGCGCGCAGCCGCGCCACCGCCTCGTCGAGGCTCGCCCGCTCCCGCCCGTTGAGCACCACCCGCGCACCGGCCGCCGCGAGCCCGCGCGCCATCTCCAGACCAAGCCCACGCACCGAGCCGGTGACCAGCGCCCGCCTGCCCGCAAGAGAGAAGTCCACGCCCACGCCCATGCCGCCACCTCCACCGAAGCAACTGAAACAGTAGTTTCAGTGACGCTACCGCAGGCGGACCACGGGGGTGGCCCACTGCCGGCGGGGGCGGAACGGCACCGGCAGCGTCGAGGGCAAGGACACTGGTGGCAGCCAGGGTCAGCGGATCCGGCGGCAGCCAGGCGAACCAGGACCGGGAGGCGTACATGGGCGAGGGAGCCGCGGGCGGCACCGAGGCGGGCGCGGCGGCCGAGGCGGGCACGGCGGGCGCGGTGGCTGACACGGGCGCGGTGGCCGAGGCAGTCGGGCCGCCGCCCTCCGCGCGCCGGGGGGCGCCGCCCTCCGCCCGCCGGGCCGAACTGCTCGACGCCTGCTACGCCTACCTGCTCAGCCACGGCCTCACCGGCCTCTCGCTGCGCCCCCTCGCCGCCGCGACCGGCACCAGCCCCCGGGTCCTGCTCTACCTCTTCGGCAGCAAGGACGGCCTGCTCCGCGAACTCCTCAGCCGGGCCCGCAGCGAGCAACTCGCCCTGGTAGCGGCTGCCTTGGACCCGGCGACGGCTGCCGGTGCCGAGGCCCCGGACGCGACCTCCGCTTCCGGCACCTTGGCCGGTTCCGAGTCCCCGGCCGGTACCGGGCCCCTGACCCGTGCCGAGGCCCTGACCCGTCCCGAGTCCTCGACGGGCCCCGAGTCCTCGACGGACCCCGAGTCCCTGACGGACCCCGAGTCCCCGACGGGCCGGGAGTCCCCGACGAGCCCCGCCTCACCGGCCGGTTTCGAAGCCCTGGCCGACCGGCTCTGGAGCTGGCTCTCCGCCCCCGACCGCCGCCCTGCCGTACGGCTGACCTACGAGGCCTTCCTGCTCTCGCTGAGCCACCAGCCGGGTCCCTGGGAGGGCTTCGCGGCCGAGTCGGCCCGGGAGTGGCTCGCCCTGCTCGTCGCGGCCCAGCCCGGGGTCCCGCGCGAGGCCGCCGAGGCACGGGCCACCCGCGTCCTCGCCCTCGTCCGCGGACTCCTGATCGACCTCCTCGCCTGCGAGGAACCGGTCCGGGTGGCAGCGGCGGCCCGGCAGGGCTGGTGAGGGGAGGGGTGCGAGGCGCGGGAGGGGCCGGCGGGAGCGGCTGCCCGGAGCCCCCCCCGCCCGGCGCCTGCCTCACCCCACCTGCCCCACCCCACCCCGACCCGCCTGCCCGCCGAAGGTGACACCCGCATGAACTCTGTATCGGCGCGATGAACGCCGCATCAACCGCCGCAGGTGAGCGCCCGGGCTCCCGAAAGCGTGGTTGACGCACCGAATGCCCGGTGTTCCACTGGCCCCATGCAGAGGAGCCTGCCGCTGGTCACCCGCGACCACATCGACTTCGGCCGCGTGTGGTCCGCCTCCTGTAGCCGCTGACCTCGCAGGACCGCGCCCGCCCCGGCAGCGACGCCCGCGCCCGGCGCACCACCGGCTCCCCTCCTTCCCGCCCTCCGCGCCCTGTCGCCCGTACCGCCGCTTCCCCTGAAGTCTTCGTACCGGAAGCCCTCGTACGGGAGGTCCGCGTACGGGCGGTCCAGGAATCGGAGGTCCGCGTACGGGACCGCCTCGTACCGGAAAGCCACCGGCAGCTGCCGGAAGCCGCCGGAAGTCCACCGCAAAGCCCCGCACCCGCAAGGGAGTTGAGCCGTCCCGCAGCGGCCTGCTCCTTCTGCCCTTCCCGATTCCCGACCCGTCGCCGCCCTCCCCGCATACCCGCCCCCCCCCGCACGCCCGCTCTTTCCGCGAAAGGCTGCCCCTCATGCCCGTCGAGTTCCTCGGCATCGCCGCCACCCACAACGGCTCGGAGACGGACGTGCGTTCCGGTCCGTCCTTCGACAAGGAGTACACGCTGCGGCTCGGCCGGGCGCACGAGGACCACGGCTGGGACCGGGTGCTCTTCGCCTACGGCTCCGACTCGCCGATCCCGGCCCCGGCCGCCGCCTACCTGGCGAGCAGGCTCGACCGGCTGGAGATCCTCCTCGCGCACCGGCCGAACGTCTCGTACCCGACCTACGCGGCCCGCACTTTCGCCACCCTGGACCAGATCAGCGACGGCCGCCTCACGGTGCACTTCATCACCGGGGGCAACGACCACGAGCAGGCCCGCGAGGGCGATCTGCTGACCAAGGACGAGCGGTACGCCCGCACCCGGGAGTACATCGAGATCGTCAAGAAGGTGTGGACGCACCGCGAACGCTTCGACCACGAGGGCGAGTTCTACCGCTTCCACGACTTCGTGAGCGATGTCTTCCCGGTGCAGCAGCCGCGCCCCGGGGTCTCCTTCGGCGGCTCCTCCCCGGCCGCGTACGCCGCGGGGGGCGCGGAGGCCGACATCTACGGACTCTGGGGCGAGTCGCTCGCCGACACCGCCCGGCAGATCGAGGCGGTCCGCGCCGCGGCCAAGGCGGCCGGGCGCACCGACGCCCCGCGCATCCAGGTCGCCTTCCGGCCGGTCATCGCGCCGACCGAGCGACTGGCCTGGGAGAAGGCGCACCGCACCGTCGCCACCATCCGGGCCCGCCGCGCCACGGTGACCGACCCGCGGCTGAAGACCCGGCTGACCGCACCCGAGAACACCGGCTCGCAGCGGCTGCTCGCCCTCGCCGAACGCGGCGAGCGTTACGACCGCGCCCTGTGGACGCCCACCGCCGCGGCCAGCGGCGGCGCCGGCAACTCCAACGCGCTGGTCGGCACCCCGGAGACCGTCGCCCAGGCGCTGCTCGACTACTACGACCTCGGCACCGACATCCTCTCGGCCCGCGGCTACGACCTCCTGGGCGACGCGATCGACTTCGGCCGCCATGTCATCCCGCTGGTCCGCGAGGGCGTCGCCCGGCGCGACCGGGAGGGCGCCGACCGCGGCCCGCACCTCCTCGCCAAGATCCAGGCCGACGCCGAGGCGGGCGCGGCCCCGGCCGCCGCGGTGGCGGTGGCCGGATGACCACCTCCGTGGACACCACCTCCGTGGACGGCACCCAGGCCCCGAACACTGCGGACGCCCCGAGCGCCCCGAACCCCCGGAACACCCCGAACATCGCGGGTAGTACGGACCCTGCGGGCAGTACGGACGCCGCGAGTAGTACGGGCGCCGAGGGCGGTCCCCGCGCCGCAGCCAGCGCATCCCCCGCGAGCAGCCGTACGTCCTCCTCCGCCCTGACCGTCGTCCAGGTGGCGGTCTCCGACCCGCTGGCCGCGCCCCTCCTCCGCGAACTCGCGGACGAGTACACCGCGCGCTACGGCCCCGAGGCGCACCGCGAGCTGACCCGCTACCCGGACACCGAGTTCGCCCCGCCGCACGGGGTACTGCTGCTCCTGCTGACCGGCGGGCGGCCGATCGCGGGCGGCGCCTTCCGCCGCTACGACGCGACGACCGCCGAGGTCAAACGGGTCTGGACGCACTCGGCACACCGCCGCCGGGGCCTTGCCCGCCGGGTCCTGACCGAACTGGAACAGGAGGCGGCCACCCGCGGCTACACCCGCCTCTACCTGACCACCGGCCCCCGCCAGCCCGAGGCCAAGAACCTCTACCTGACCGCGGGCTACACCCCTCTCTACGACCCGACCGCCGCCCCGGAGGACATCGGACCGCATCCGTTCGAGAAGGAACTGGCGGGGGCCGCCTCGTCCGCTCAGCCCCAGCCGCTGTCCTGATCGTCATCCGCGCCGCACCTGCGTGAGAGGGTTCCGTGAGTGTGAACTGCCGTTCCTGACATGGTGGTTCCCTTCCATGAGCGCCGGGCGGGGAGTCCCTCGTCCCGGTCTCTGGGTGAGTCCGCCGGGCAGCGCACGGAAGTTTCCCGTGGTCTCGATCTGCCCGACGCGGCCAAAATACGCAGCTCCGGGCTCCGGCGAATTGGCTGTCCGTGCACAGTTCCTTAGCTGTGCGTGCACCGGGGCGCGGGCCGCACCCGTCCCCGTACCACCGTTACTCGCCCGTACCGGAATTCCGTCCGATACTTCGTCCTTGCAGGCCAAAGGGGTACGGGCACGGGTGAGGGAGCAGAAGCGGTGGCGTCGGGATGAGCGGGTTCAGCGGGGGTGCGCGGCGGCGGGCGGGGCGCGGGCGCCGGTGGCAGGCCGGGGGCGGGCTGCTCGCGGCCCTGCTGCTGCTCGCCCCGGTCGGCTGTGCCGGGTCCCCGGACGGGGACGGGGACCGGGTCTGCCTGCGGGGCTCGCTGCGGTATGCGCACCGGGACGCGGAGGCGGGTACCGGCAAGCCGCTCGCCTCGGCGCCGGCCCGGAACGCCAACTGGGAGCTGTGGGGCAGGGCGGGCGGCGGTGCGCAGCCGCGGATGCTCGCCGCCGGGCTGACCGGCGCGGAGAAGGGCGGCTTCAAGGCCTGCGCCGACAAGGGCGGGCCGCTCTCCGAGGTGCACCTCAAGTTCCGCTCCAGCAGCGCCAATCTGTGGCGGGTGGTCAATCCGGGCACCGGCGCCCAGTACACCTTCGAGTCCCGGCACCTGCCCGAGGTGCGCACGTCCGAGAGCCTCGGTGTGGTGCGGGTGCCCCGGGGCCAGCAGCCCGCCTGGAAGATCGTCGACACCCTCAACGAGCTGTACTGGCCCGCCTCCGACGCCAACTCCCGCGGTTCGCTCTGCTGGACGAGCCGCCAACCCGACGACGCCTGCGAGCAGTTGACCTTCTCCTGGGGCAAGGACGAGACCGAGGGCGGCTACTTCGACGTCGGCGACAGCGACCAGGTCGTCCTCGCGGCCGGGGACGCCGACTCCCGGCACACCATCCTCCACGAGGCCGGGCACTGGCTCCAGTGGCAGCTCTACGGCCACTGGCTGCCCGCCACCCCCGACTGCGAGGAGCACACCTTCGCCCTCGCCAGCTCCCCCGGCTGCGCCTGGACCGAGGGCTTCGCCGACGCGGCGGCCGCGTACGCACTCGGCGACTACCGCTATGTCGACGTCGACGGCACCCCCTTCGACCTGCGCAACGACCGCGACAGCGACTGGGACCGCGGCGACGCGGTCCAGGGCCGGATCGGCAGCTCCCTGCTCGACCTGTGGGCCGAGGACGGCCCCGACGGCGGCGACTGGGACCGCACCATCGCGCTGATGTCCCGGCACCGCAGCGACGACTTCCGCGAGTACTTCACCGTCGACCGCCCCGAGGCGGGCCTCTCCACCACCGGCGAGGCCCTCGACATCGTCCGCGAGCACACCCTCGACTACTGAACTCACTGCCTCGATCACCGAGCGGTGAGCGGGTCGAGGTCGGATACCGTGCGCGCTCGCACCCGCACGGTCGGTTTCCTCCGAAAGGGGGCGGAGTACGGTGGAATGACCGGGAGTCCCGTGCACCGGCCCGGCCGTCGGTGCCGCTGCCGGTGATCGATCAGCCGGAGCCGCCGAGACGTCCCCGGAGGCAGGTTCGCACCATGAACATCACGCTGCGCCGTACGAAGACGAAGCCCGGGAAGACCAGGGCGAGCCGACACGAACTGCCGTCGGCCCGCCTGTCGTTGGTGCCCGAAGGGATGGACGGGACCGACCGGGGCGACCAAGCCGGGGAGCGCGGGCCGACCGGGGAGCGCGGGCCGGTGGGTGCCTGGTGGCCGCGGTCCCGCGATCTGACACGTGAACTGCCCGCGCTGGCCGCGGCCCTGGCCGAGCGGTGCGGGGCGATCGGCGGCGCCCGCGTCAATCCCGCCCACTGGCCGCTGATCCCGCACAAGGTGCACGTCGAGGGCTGCACCGTGCAGGTCGGCTGGTTCACCGACCGGCGGGACCCGCACAAGATCGTCCTCGACTCCGAGACCCAGGGCACTTTCGAACTCCTCGTCGTCCCACCCGAGACCGGCGAGGCCCTCGCCGAACGGCTGCTGTCCGCCGCCGCCCTTCCGGGCGGCCTGGACACCGCGAACCGCCTGCTGACGGCGAGCGAGACGGAGCAGGGCATCCAGTGGTGACTGCGCATGTCCCCCTTGGCTCCCTCGTTCGCCGCATGGCCCTGAGGCCATCCACTTCCTCGGACCCCGACACCTTGACGCCGGGGCTGCCCGCGAAGACGACCTCATCGGCGTTGAAGACGACGTCATCGGCGTCGAGGTCCCACGCGTAGTGCGTCGAGGTCCCACGCATAGCGCTCCTCGAACGGGCGTCCTCGGTGACGGGATCCGGTGCGTCGTATCCGAGCCGGGCTACGCGCTCAACTCCCGCGGCACCCCCAGCGGATTGGCCTCGCGCAGTTCGGGGGGCAGCAGTGCGTCGGGGGTGTTCTGGTAGGTGACGGGGCGCAGCCAGCGGTCGATGGCGGCGGTGCCGACCGAGGTGGTGTTGCTGGTCGACGCCGGGTACGGGCCGCCGTGCTGCATCGCCGGGGCCACGGCCACGCCGGTGGGCCAGCCGTCGACGACCAGCCGTCCGGCGAGCGGTTCGAGGCGGCGCAGGAGGGCCTCGGCGCCGGGGCCGCGCTCCTCGGCGGCGAGGTGCACGGTGGCGGTCAGGTTGCCGTCCAACTGGCCTAGGACCGCGCTGAGTTCGTCCTCGTCGGCGTAGCGGACCAGGACGGTGAGCGGGCCGAAGCACTCCTCGGTCAGCCGCGCGTGCAGCCGGGCGGCGGGGACGGCGAGCACCCCGGGGCGTACCGCGAGGGGGGCCTCGGCGGTCGGTTCGGCGCCCGCTTCGAGCAGTACCTCGACGCCGGGCAGTGCCGCCCGCTCGGCCGCCCCGGCGAGGAATGCCTCCCGCATCCGCGGATCGAGCAGCGGCCGGGCCGGTGCTTCCGCCGCAGCCTTCACCAACTCCCTTTCCACCGAGGGCTCTTGAGCCGGTACGAGGACGAGGCCGGGCTTCACGCAGAACTGGCCGGTGCCGAGCGTGAAGCTGGCGGCGAGCCCGGCACCCAGCTCGGCGCCCCGGGTGGCGGCGGCGCGGGCGGTGAGCACCACGGGGTTGAGGCTGCCGAGTTCGCCGTGGAAGGGGATGGGGCGGGGGCGGGCGGCGGCGAGATCGTGCAGGGCGCGGCCGCCGCGTACCGAGCCGGTGAAGCCGACGGCGGCGGTCAGCGGGTGCCGGACCAGTGCGGTGCCGGCCTCGAAGCCGTGCACCAGGGAGAGGACGTCCGCCGGGAGTCCGCTCTCGCGGGCGGCCCCGCGCAGCAGCCGTGCGCACAGCTCCGAGGTGGCGGGGTGGTCCGGGTGGGCCTTGACCACCACCGGGCAGCCCGCGGCGAGGGCGCTGGCCGTGTCGCCGCCGGGCACGCTGAAGGCCAGCGGGAAGTTGGCGGCCCCGAAGACGGCGACCACGCCGAGCGGGACCTTCATCCGGCGCAGATCGGGGCGGGCCGGTCCGGTGTCCGCGTGGTCGATGCGCAGGCCGAGGTAGCCGCCGGTCTCGACGACCTCGGCGAAGGAGCGCAACTGGTAGGCGCTGCGGGCGAGTTCACCGCTGAGGCGGGGTGCGCCGAGCGCGCTCTCGGCGTCGGCGAGCGGCACGATCTCGTCCTCGGCGCCTTCCAGGGCCGCGGCCGCGAGGCGCAGGAAGGCCGCCCGCCGCACCCGGTCCCGCAGCGCCTCGGCGGCCCCGGCCGCCGCCCGCACCGCCCGGTCCACCTCGGCCGCCCCCGACTCGACGGCGACCTGCTCGCGCCGCGTCCCCGTACGGGGGTCGACGCTCCAGACGGCGGAGGCGGCGGTCTCGGGAGGCTCCGCCGAGCCGGCGGGTGCGCTTGCCGCGGCTGCCGAAGGCTCCGCCTCCCCCAGCGGCGGCGAGTCGGCGGGTGCGCTCGCCGTGGCTGCCGAGGGCTCCGCCTCCCCCAGCGGCATCGTGCAGAAGCCACCCCCCACGTACCGATCGGGGTCCGTCAACGCGGCACCGTCCGGGTCGAGTTGAGGGGCGAAGCGTTCGGCGTCGTCCTGCGGGGTGTAGCCGAGGGACTCGGCCTCGGTGAGGGAGTAGTGGCGGCGGGTGTTGGCGGAGACGCCCCACAGGAGGCGGTAGCCGGGGGAGGGGGCGGTGAGGCAGGCCTCGAAGAGGCGGGCGCCGTCGTCGGGGGAGAGCCAGGTGGCGAGCCCGCGCGGGCCGAGGGCGAGCGGGGTCTCGAAGCAGGAGCCGATGCGGACGGCGAGCACGTCCATGCCGAACCGGGAGTGGTAGAGGCTGCCCAGCGCCTCCATGGCCGCCTTGCTCACCCCGTAGTAGGTGTCGGGGCGCGGCGAGGAGTCGGCGGGCAGGCCCCCGGGGCCGCCCTCGGCGGGGTCGCGGAAGCCGACCGCGTGGTTGCTGGAGGCGAGGATCACCCGCGGCACCCCGGCCGCGCGCGCCGCCTCCAGGACGGTGCGGGTGCCGTGGATGTTGACGTCGAGGGTGGCCTCCCAGGTGTTCTCCCGGCTGAGTCCGCCGAGGTGGAGCACGGCGTCCACGTCCCGGCAGGCCGCCGCCATCGCCTCCGGGTCGGTGACCGAACCGGTCAGCAGCTCGACGTCCTCGCCGTCCCCGGCGGCGGGCTGCGCGGCCAGGTCGAGCAGCCGCAGGGTCCGCCCGGGGCGCCGCAGCCGCGGGCGCATCAGGGTGCCGACGGTGCCGGCGGCGCCGGTGATCAGCACCCGCTGGTGCGGCGCGCGTCCGGTCGCCGGGGCCGTGGATTCCGCCATGTGCAGCTCTCCTCAGGTGGGCCGGGGCCGCGGGCCCCGGGGTCGGGTCACCGCACCCCGGCGCGCCGCAGCCTGCGGCCGAGGTCGGCGGTGGCGTCCGCGAGGACCTCGCCGATGCGCGCGGCCTCGGCGTCGGTGACCTCGGCGGCGGGCATCGAGCAGCTCAGCGCGTCGGTGCCGGGGATGCGGTAGGGGATGACGGCGGCCACGCACCGTACGCCGGAGGTGCCCTCCTCGACCTCGGAGGCGTAGCCGCTCTCGCGGATGCGGGCGCACTCGGCGTGCAGGTCCGCGCGGGAGACGAGGGTGCGCGGGGTGAGCGCGGGCAGCTTCGCGGGCAGCAGCTGGTCGATCTCCTCCTGGGTCAGCTCGGCGAGCAGGGCCTTGCCGAGCGCGGTGGCGTGGGCCGGCAGGGTGCGGCCGACGCGGGAGATCAGGTGCGTGGAGCGCTTGGCCTCGCGGGTCTCCAGGTAGACCACCTCGGCGCCGTTGCGGCGGGCGAAGTGGGTGGTGCAGCCGGTCTCGCTGCGGATCTTCTCCAGTGTCTCGGTGGCGTACGGCACCACCGGGTCGCGGTCCAGGTAGGCCGTACCGCAGATCAGCGCGCGCACGCCGAGGCGGTAGCGGCCGGAGCTCTGGTCGAGTTCCAGCCAGCCCGCCTCCAGGAGGGTGCGCAGGAGTCCGTGCAGGCTGGAGCGCGGGAAGCCGATGCCGGTGTGCAGGTCGGAGGGGGAGAGCCAGGCGTCGGTGGCCGCGAAGGCCTCGATGAGCTCGATGGCCCGCCGCGCCGACTTCACCCCGCCGGACTCGGCCGCCCCGGCCGCCGGCCCGCCGTTCGCCGCCGCCTTCGCGGCCGTGCCCGAACGCGCGGCCCGCTCGCCCTTATTCGGCATGTCGCCCCTCAGTTCCGTTCAGTTCTGTCCTGGCCGTTGACTGCCGACCACGGTAAGGCTAGCGTCCCGGAACGAAATTCCCATGGATGAACTCGTTCACCATAACACAGTCAATTCACGTATGTGGATAGGTGGAGGGCGGCCGCCGCTCCGGTGGCCCGGGTGGACGCGTGGGAGGAGCGGGCGCGGCGGGGACGACCGCGGCCGGCCGGGCGTCAGGACGAGAAGGGGGTCGGCCGTGCACGGACTCGACTGGACCGTGATGTGCGCGTACTTCGGTCTGATGGTGCTGATCGGCTGGTGGTCGCACCAACGCGTGGGCGACGTCAAGGACTTCTTCACCGCGGGCGGCCGGATGCCCTGGTGGCTGACCGGCATCTCGCACCACATGTCCGGCTACAGCGCGGTGCTCTTCGTCGCCTACGCGGCCGTCGCCTACACCAGCGGGATCACCGTCTACTTCTGGGGCTTCGCCAGTATCGGCATCGGCGTGGGCATCGGCACCTGGCTGTTCGCGCCGCGCTGGAACCGGCTGCGCTCCCGGCTCGGCGTGGCCTCCCCGCTCGAATACCTGGCCAAGCGGTACAGCGTCACCACCCAGCAGGCGCTGGCCTGGAGCGGCAGCCTGCTGAAGATCTTCGACATCGCGGCCAAGTGGTTCGCGGTCGCCACCCTGCTGCACGTCTTCGCGGGCGTCGACTACAACCTGGGCATCCTCATCACCGGCGTGGTGACCCTCTTCTACTGCACGGTCGGCGGGCTGTGGGCGGACGCCCTCACCGAGCTGGGCCAGTTCGTCATCCAGGCCGTCGCCGCGCTCGTCATGATCGTGGTGGTGCTCGGCAAGCTGGGCGGGATCGAGGGCCTGTGGACCCTGTGGGGCGAGCTGCCCGCGAGCCACCACAATCCGACGACCCCGAAGTACACCACCGTCTTCCTGCTGGTCTACGTCCTGGTGAAGACCCTGGAGTACAACGGCGGCATGTGGAACCTGGCGCAGCGCTACATGGCCGCGCCCGACACCCACGCGGCCCGCCGCGGCGCCGCGCTGTCCTCGCTGCTCTATCTGCTGTGGCCGCTCGTCCTGATGTTCCCGATGTTCGCCGCGCCGCTGCTGATCCCCGGCATCGACAAACCCGAGAACGCCTACGCGATCATGACCACCGAGTTCCTGCCGCCGGGCCTGATCGGCCTGGTGCTCGCCGGGATCTTCTCGCACACCATGGCGATGGTCTCCTCCGACGCCAACGCCATCTCCGCCGTCATCACCCGCGACATGATCCCGGTGATGAGCCGCCGCGCCCGCACCTGGACCGACCGCCAGGGACTGACCGCCGCCCGCCTCACCACGGTCGTCTTCGTGCTCCTGACCATGGGCGTCGCCACCCAGGCCGAGAACCTCGGCGGGGTCCTGCAGATCGTCGTCAACTGGGTCGCCGCCCTGATGGGCCCGATCTCCATCCCGCTGCTCCTCGGCATGCTGCCCGCCTTCCGCCGCTGCGGCGCCCGCGCGGCACTCACCTCCTGGGCCGGCGGTCTGCTTGCCTACGCCCTCGTGTACTACGTCCTCGACACCGGCCAGACCGCGCTGATCGCCACCCCGGTCCTGGTCTCCCTCACCCTCTACACCGGCCTCGGCCTGCTCGCCCCCGAGCGCAGCGCCACCACCGACGCCCTCGTCGAGGCGATCGGCGGCGAGGACGAGCGGGGCCCGTACGGCACCTCCTCCCCGGCGGGCACGGACGAGGAGCCCCGCGGCAAGGACGACGGCTCCACGGCTCTCGTATGAACACCCGTACTCCGCTTGCCGGTTCGGCCGCCCGGGCGGCTGGGGCCGCCGGTGGTCCCGCAGTCGCCCGCCCCCGGCCGCCCTGAGCCGCGCTCCGGTTCCGCCGCCCCACCCGATGCCCCGCCGAAAGCCCGAAAGAAGGACCCATGGCACAGTCGCCCGGCCCGGTGCCCCAGCCGACCCCGTCCTCCACGCCGCACCCGAGCGGCCTCGACGGTCTCCTCGCCTTCCCGCTCACCCCCTTCACCGAGAGCCTCGACATCGACCTGGACGCCTTCGGCCAGGCGGTCGAGGCCCATGTGGCGGCCGGGGCGGGCGCGCTCTTCGTGGCCTGCGGCACCGGCGAGTTCAGCTCGCTCGCGCCCGGGGAGCACGCCGCGCTGCTCGCCCGCGCCCGCGAGGCGGCGGCCGGACGGGTGCCGGTGTGGGTGGGCGCGGGCGGCGGCGCCGCGGCGGCCCGCGCCTCCCTCGCGGCGGCCGAACAGGGCGGCGCCGACGGGGTGTTGCTGCTGCCGCCCTATCTGGTCGGCGGACCGCAGGAGGGACTCGTCGACTTCGTGCGGTACGCGGTCGGCGGGAGCAGTGTGCCGGTGGTCGTCTACCACCGCGCCACCGCCGTCTTCACCGAGCGCTCCGTCCTGCGCCTCCTCGACATCCCCTCGGTCGCCGGACTCAAGGACGGCCACGGCGACATCGAGCTGATGAGCCGCATCGTCACCGCGGTGCGCGCCCAAGGCACCGAGCGGGCAAGGCAGTTCCTCTTCTTCAACGGGCTGCCGACCGCCGAGGTCTCCGCCCGCGCCTACGCGGCGATCGGCGTCCCGCGCTACTCCTCGGCCGTGCACTGCTTCGCCCCCGAGATCGCCCACCGCTTCCACCGCGCGCTCACCGAGGGCGACACCGCCGTGATGGACACCCTGCTCGCCCGCTTCTACCTCCCGCTGGTGGCGCTGCGCGACGAGACGCCCGGCTTCGCGGTGTCCCTGGTCAAGGCCGCGGCCCGGCTGCGCGGCGACAAGGCGGGGCCGGTGCGCCCGCCGCTCGCCGAGCCCGGTACGGACCAACTCCGCAGGCTGGAGAGGATCGTCGCGGAGGGCTACGCGGCCCTGGCGGAGGTGGCGCGGTGAGCTACTCCGGCACCAGCAGCGAGGGGCCCCGCCGCCGGGGCGGCCGCCGTGCCCCCGAGCGCCGGAGCGCCCTGCGCATCCGCGAGGCCGTGCTCACCCCGGTCGCCTTCGCCGACCCGCCGCTCCTGAACGTGATGGGCGTCCACGAGCCCTACGCGCTGCGCGGCATCCTCCAACTCGTCTGCGACGACGGCATCGTGGGCCTCGGCGAGTCCTACGGCGACCTCGCCTTCCTGGACCGGGTGCGGGAGGCGGTACCCGAACTCCTCGGCCACGACGCCTTCGACCTCCAGGGCATCCGCGCCACCCTGGAACGCGCCCTCGCCGGACGGGTCGTCACCGACCAGCACGGACTCACCGGCGGCTTCTCCGCCCGCAAGACCGCCGCCACGGTCTTCTCCCTCTTCGAGACCGCCTGCCTGGACGCCCAGGGCCGGGCCCTCGGCGTCCCGGTCTGCGAACTCCTCGGCGGCCGGGCCCGGGACCGCGTCGACTTCTCCGCGTACCTCTTCTACAAGTACGCCGCCCACGCCCCGGACACCGGCGCCCCGGCCGACCCCTGGGGGGAGGTGCTCACCCCCGAGGCGCTGGTCGAGGAGGCCCGCCGCATGATCGGGGAGTACGGCTTCCGCTCGATCAAGCTCAAGGGCGGGGTCCTCGAACCGGAGCGCGAGACCGAGGGCGTGCGGGCACTCGCCGAGGCCTTTCCCGGCCACCCGCTGCGCATCGACCCCAACGCGGCCTGGACGGTGGACACTTCGCTGGGGGTGGCGGAGCAACTCGACGGCGTACTGGAGTACTTGGAGGACCCCACCCCCGGTATCGCGGGCATGGCGGAGGTCGCCGCGCGGGCGCCGATGCCGCTCGCCACCAATATGTGCGTGGTCAGCCACGCCGACCTGGAACCGGCACTGCGGGCCCGCGCCATCGGCGTACTCCTCTCCGACCACCACTACTGGGGCGGCATCCGCGCCACCCAGGCGCTCTCCACGGTCTGCGAGAGCTTCGGCGTCGGACTGTCCATGCACTCCAACAGCCACCTCGGCATCAGCCTCGCCGCCATGGTGCACACCGCCGCCGCCACGCCCCACCTGAGCTACGCCTGCGACACCCACTGGCCCTGGAAGACCACCGATGTCATCGCCCCCGGCCAACTCACCTTCACCGACGGCGCCTTGACCGTCCCCGACCGCCCCGGCCTCGGCATCGACCTCGACCCGGACGCCCTCGCCAGAGCCCACGAGACCTACGAACGCTCCGGCCTGACCCACCGCGACGACGTCACCTACATGCGCCGCTTCGTCCCGCACTTCACACCCAACACGGCACGGTGGTAGCCGTCATGACGCTCCGTCAGCAAGTCGGTGTGCGGCTTGATGCCGCCGTACGGGAGGGGGCGCCGTGAGGATCACCGGTTACGCGTACCCCTGGGATGTCCTCGACGACCCGGACTTCGCGCGCCGGGCCGTGGACCTGGGGGTCGAGGAGGTGGCGGTGGCGCTCGCGTACCACAGCGCCCGCGCCGCAACTCCCCATTCCCCGCACGGTACTTCGGTGCTCGCGCGGCACGCCGCCCTGTACCGCCCGGTGCGCGAGGAGGCCTGGCGGGAGGCCGCGCTGCGCCCCGCGGCGCCGGACTGGGTCCGCGGCCCGGACAGCGGCGGCGAGGCCCTGCGCCTGCTCGCCGGGAGCGGGCTGCGCACCGCCGCCTGGCTGGTGCTGACCCACAACTCCCTGCTGGGCAACGCCCATCCGGACTGCACGGTCACCAACTGCTTCGGCGAGCACTACCCCTGGGCGCTCTGCCCCGCCGAGCCCCGGGTGCGCGCCTACGCGGCCACCCTCACCGCCGAGTCGCTGCGCGGGACGCGGCCCGACACGGTGGTCCTGGAGGCCTGCGGCCCGCTCGGCGCCGTCCACCAGCACCAGCACGAGAAGACCGACGCCGTCTGGTCACCCGCGGTACAGCGCCTGCTCTCGGTCTGCTGCTGCCCCTCCTGCGCCCGGGCCTGGAGCGCGGCGGGCCTGGACCCGCAGGAGGTACGCGCCCGGCTGCGCGCCGAGACCCACCGGCTGCTCCACGACGAGGACCTGACCACCGAGGCCGACGCGCTGCCGGAGGAACTGCGCCGCCTCCTGCTCACCACCCGCCAGTCGGCCACCGACCGGCTCCGCCATGCCGTCCTGGAGGCGGTGCCCACCGGGGTCCGCCGCGTCCTGCACGCCAGCCCCGACCCCTGGGCCACCGGCGCCCTGCCCGGACTGACCCCGGCCGCCGCGGAGGACGTCGACGCCGTGGTCGCCCCGGCCTGGGTCCCGGGCGCGGAGTCGGTACGCACGGCGGCCCGGGCCCGCGCGCTGCTGCCGGAGCGGGTGGCCCTCGGGAGCTATGTCACCGCCGTCGCCCCGGCCCCCGTACCCGCCGAGCACATCCCCGGCCTCGCCCGCGCCGGCGCCGCCGAACTGCACCTCTACCACCTGGGCCTGGCCGGCCCCGCCCGCCGGCCGGACCTCCGCACGGCCTGCGAGGCGGCACGGAAGGCCGGTGGGGGAGACGGGGGGTGAAGGGGTGCGCGCGGCTACTTCGAGCGCTCCCCGTGCCCGTGCTGCTCGTTCCCGTGCTGCTCGTTCCCGTGCTGCTCGTGTTCGGGCTCGGTGGGTCCGGGCTCGGGGTGTCCCGGCTCGAGGTGCCCTGCCGCGCCGCCGTGGCGGGGTGAGTGGGGTCGGCCGTGCTTGTGGCCCTGGCCGATCCGTTCGCGTACGTGGGTGCTGAGGGCGGTGGCCGCCGCGGTGAGGAAGACGAAGGTGTAGCTGATCTGGAGGATGGTGACGAGCCGGGCCGCCTGCCCCCGGGGGCTGATGTCGCCGTAGCCGACGGTCGCCAGGGTGGTCACGGTGAAGTAGAGGGCGTCGAGCCGGGTCCGCAGCCCGCCCATCTGCCCCGGTTCCTGGGCCAGCACGAAGTACCCGGCGGAGAACACAAGGACCGACAGGCACACCAGGAAGGCGATCACCAGCCCCGAGTGGCTGTCGGTGTGCTCCCGCAGCACCTGCTTGATGTGCCACAGCAGCAGCCCCGCCACCACGGCGAGCGCGAGCAGGAAGAGCGTCCAGCCGAGCGCGGGACGGCGCAGGCTCGGATGGTCGAGCGGCAGCAGCCCGTACGCGACCACGAGACAGGCGATCAGGCAGCCCGCCAGCGACCACAGATGCTCGGAGAACCAGAGGCGGCCGAGCAGCCCGGGTCGCCTCCGGGCCGCGGTCCGGTCCGGGGACTCAGTACGGTTCGGCGCCTCAGTACGGCCCGTGTTCTCAGTACGGTCCGGGGTCTCAGTACGGTCCGGGGTCTCAGTACGGTCCGGAGGCTCAGGACGGTCTGCGGACCCGGGGCGAGGCGTGCCTTCGGGCTCTTCGGCCGGATCCCGGTCCGGGCCGCTGCCCTGCTGCGCCATCGCTGTTCACCCGCCCCCACTGCTGGATACGCCCACGACGGGGCGCGGCGGCCGGTACTCGCCTGCCGCCGATCCTCCGGCGGCGCGGCGGCCGAGCCCAGCGGGCGGTGTCCGAACGGGTGAGGGGCGAGCCCGGGGGGTCGGGGCGGCGATGAAGACCCGCGGGTGGCCGAGACCCGGGGGCGGCCGAGACCCGGGTGCGGCGGAGATTCGAGTGCGGTGAGGATGCGGGGTGCGGCAGGCGGGGCTCGGGAGCGGAGGGGCCAGGGCAGGCAGGCGGCAGGGGTGGTGGCGGGCGTCGGTCAGACCTGGCCCGCCGCCTCCCGCAATGCCTCGATCAGGGTGACGAGGACCGGCTGCTCCAGGGCGACCTCGCGGACCGCCGCCTGGAGGCCGCGGACCGGCTGCGGATTGCGGACCGGGCGGACGACCACGCCGGGGTGCCGGGTGCCCAGGCCCAGCCGGGGCATCAGGCCGATGCCGAGGCCCGCGGCGACGAAGCCCTGCGCGGTCGCGTAGTCCCGGCTGTCCACCGCGAAGTCGGGGCTGAAGCCCGCCGCCGCGCAGGCGTCGAGGACCGGGGCCAGGCAGGGGCCGGGCGGTTCGCTGCCGACCCAGGGCTCCCCGGCGAGGTCGGCGAGGTCGAGCACCTCCTTGTCCGCCAGCGGATGGCCGAGGGGCAGCACCGCCGCGTACGGGTCGTCGAGCAGATGCACCAGGCGGATGCCCTCGGGCAGGGACTCGCCCGTCCCGCGGGGGCGGACCAGGAGTTCGAGGTCGGCGTGGCCGCGGGCGACCTCGTCGAGGGGGGTGTCCTGGGGTTCGGTGAGGCGGAGGTCGATGCGTACCCCCGGGTGGTCGCGGCGCAGCCGGGTCACGGCGGGGGCGACCAGGGAGGCGCCGGAGGTCGCGAAGTAGTGCAGGGTGAGCTTTCCGGTGCGCCCGGCGCGCAGCTCGGCGAGGGCGGTCTCGGCCTCCGCGAGGTTCCGGCTGAGGGTGGCGGCGTGCTCGGTGAGCAGCCGCCCGGCGGCCGTGGGGCGGACCCCGCGCCCCACCCGTTCGAGCAGCGCGACCCCGGTCTGCTTCTCCAGGGCGGCCACCTGCTGACTCACCGCCGAAGGGGTGTACCCGAGGTGCGCCGCCGCCGCGGTGACGGAACCACTGGTGATCACTGCCCGCAGCACCTGCATACGCCTGACGTCCAACATGTAGTCCAGCTTAACGATCCTGCAGAACTTTTCGCTTGTGCTGTCGAGTCGATGCGGGCACCGTTCTCTTGAGACACGGCACCGGGCCCGCCGGGCGCGCTGCCCGCGTACACATCGCCAGGAGGAGGCCCCATGGCCGGGAGCGGGACCCTGCGGACGACACAGGCGGGGGTACGGATCGCCGTTCTCGCGCTGCTGTGGGGGTCGACGTACCTGTGGATCGATCTGGCCCTGGACGGCCTCGGCCCGGTGCAGGTCGCCTTCATCCGCTGCGTCTTCGGCGCGCTCACCCTGGCGCTGTACTGCCTGTGGAGCCGGGTCCGCCTGCCGCGCGGGGCCGGGGTCTGGCGGCATGTCTGCGTCGCCGCGTTCTTCTGCAACGCGCTGCCGTTCACCCTCTTCAGCCTCGGCCAGCAGAGCGTCGACTCCGGGCTCGCCGGGGTCCTGAACGCCACCACCCCGCTCTGGTCCCTGCTGCTCGGCCTCACCCTGGGCACCGAACGCGGACTGCGCCCCATCCGCCTCGCGGGACTGCTGCTCGGCTTCGCCGGTACGGTGCTGATCTTCGCGCCCTGGGGTGCCGACGGCGCCACCAGCTGGGGCGCGCTGGCCATCCTCGGCGCCGGGGCGAGCTACGCGATCGCCTTCAACTACATGCACCGGCACCTGGTCGGCAAGGGCTACGCCACCCTCTCGCTCTCCACCGCCCAGCTGCTCGCGGCCACCGGATGGACCGCGCTGCTGCTGCCGTTCAGCGGCTCCGGCTCCCCGGGCTCGGAGTTCCTCAGCCTCGGCCACTTCGACCCCGGGCTGAAGCCCCTGCTCGCGGTCATCGTGCTCGGGGTCCTCGCCACCGGGGTCACCTTCCACCTGACCTACCGGATCATCGCGGACGAGGGTGCCACCGACGCCGCGACCGTGGGCTACCTGCTGCCCGTGGTCTCCGTACTGCTCGGCGCCCTGGTACTCGGCGAGGACCTGAGCCTGCGCATCTTCGCCGGGATGGCCGTCGTCCTGGCCGGAGTGGCGATGACCCGCCGCGGCAAGCCGTCCGTGGAGCCGGAGTCCGCGGGGGAGCCCGAGTCCGCGGGGGAGTCTGAGCCCGTGGGGCAGCCTGAGGCCGTCGGGGAGCCTGGGTCCGTCGGAGAGCCTGGGGCTGCGGGCGGGGGCAGCCCCGAGGGCGAGACCGGCCGGGGCGATCTCACCTCGCCCACTCCGCGCGCTTAGGGGTCGGGCCCGGGAGGCTCGCCGTCGCGGCGGAGCCAGGGAGGCCGCCGTGGCGGCGGCTGGTCTCCCCGGCCCCGGTGGCTCCGGCCCGGTCGGTTGACGACTCCGGCCCGGTCGGTCGACCCGGCCGGGCCGGAGTCACCGAGGAGAGCCCTCAGCTCAGCTCGACCAGCAGGTCGCCGCCCTCCACCTGCTGGATGGCGTTGATGGCGAGCCGGGTGACGGTGCCGGACTTCTGGGCGGTGATGGTGGCCTCCATCTTCATCGCCTCGATGGTCGCGACCGTGGCCCCGGCCTCCACCTGGTCGCCCTCCTTGGCGACCAGCGTCACCACTCCGGCGAAGGGCGCGGCCACATGGTTCGCGTTCGACTTGTCCGCCTTCTCCGCGGCGGGCAGATCGGAGGCGACCGAGCGGTCCCGCACGCTGATCGGGCGCAACTGGCCGTTCAGCGTGGACATCACCGTGCGGTAGCCGCGCTCGTCGGCCTCGCCGATCGCCTCCAGCTCGATGAGCAGCCGTACCCCGGGCTCCAGGTCCACGGTGTACTCCTGGCGCGGGCGCAGTCCGTAGAAGAAGTCCTTGCTCTCCAGGATGCTGGTGTCGCCGTAGGCCTGGCGGTGGGCGTCGAACTCCTTGGTCGGGCCGGGGAACAGGAGCCGGTTCAGCGTGGCCTGCCGGTTCTTGGCGAGGCCCTCGCGGTCCTCGGCGGACAGCTCCTGGGTGGGCTTCGGCTCGGCACGGCCCTCAAGTGCCTTGCTGCGGAAGGGCTCCGGCCAGCCGCCGGGCGGCACGCCCAGCTCGCCGCGGAGGAAGCCGATGACCGAGTCGGGGATGTCGAAGGTGTGCGGCTCCGCCTCGAAGTCCTCCGGCGAGACCCCGGCGCCGACCAGGTGCAGGGCGAGGTCGCCGACCACCTTCGAGGAGGGGGTGACCTTCACCAGGTGGCCGAGGATCCGGTCGGCGGCGGCGTACATCGCCTCGATGTCCTCGAAGCGGTCGCCGAGGCCGAGCGCGATGGCCTGGGTGCGCAGGTTGGACAGCTGACCGCCGGGGATCTCGTGGTGGTACACCCGCCCGGTCGGGGAGGCGAGGCCCGCCTCGAAGGGGGCGTAGATCTTGCGCACGCTCTCCCAGTACGGCTCCAGGTCGCCGACCGCCCCGAGGTCCAGTCCGGTGGGCCGGTCCGTGTGGTCGGTCGCGGCCACCAGCGCGGAGAGCGAGGGCTGCGAGGTGGTGCCGGCCATCGAGGCCACGGCCCCGTCGACCGCGTCCGCCCCGGCCTGGATCGCCGCGAGGTAGGTGGCGAGCTGGCCGCCCGCGGTGTCGTGGGTGTGCAGGTGCACCGGCAGGTCGAACTCCCGGCGCAGCGCGGTCACCAGCTTCGCGGCGGCCGGGGCGCGCAGCAGTCCGGCCATGTCCTTGATGGCGAGGACGTGCGCGCCCGCCGCCACGATCTGCTCGGCGAGGCGCAGGTAGTAGTCGAGGGTGTAGAGCTGCTCGCCCGGGTCGAGGAGGTTGGAGGTGTAGCAGAGCGCGACCTCGGCGACCGCGCTGCCGGTCTCGCGTACCGCCTCGATGGCGGGGCGCATCTGGCTCACGTCGTTGAGGGCGTCGAAGATGCGGAAGATGTCGATGCCGGTGGCGGTGGCCTCCTCGACGAAGGCGTGCGTCACCTCGGTCGGATACGGCGTGTACCCCACGGTGTTGCGGCCGCGCAGCAGCATCTGGAGGCAGATGTTGGGGGCCGCCTCGCGCAGTTGGGCCAGCCGCTCCCAGGGGTCCTCGGCGAGGAAGCGCAGCGCCACGTCGTAGGTGGCACCGCCCCAGCACTCCAGGGAGAGCAGCTCCGGCAGGGTCTGCGCCACCACGGGGGCGACGGCGAGCAGGTCCTTGCTGCGGACCCGGGTGGCGAGCAGCGACTGGTGGGCGTCGCGGAAGGTGGTGTCGGTGACGCCGAGGGTGGGCGACTCGCGCAGCCAGCGCGCGAAGCCCTCCGGGCCCAGCTCGACCAGCTTCTGCTTGGAACCGGCGGGCGGCTGGGCGCCGTCCAGGCGCGGCAGCTTGCCGGCCGGGTCGATCAGCTGGGGGCGCTCGCCGTGCGGCTTGTTGACGGTGACGTCGGCGAGGTAGGTGAGCAGCTTGGTGCCGCGGTCCGCGGAGTGCCGCGCGGTCAGGAGGTGCGGCCGCTGCTCGATGAAGGAGGTGGTGATGTTCCCGGCCTGGAAGTCCGGGTCGTCGAGGACCGCCTGGAGGAAGGGGATGTTGGTGGAGACACCGCGGATGCGGAACTCGGCCACCGCCCGGCGGGCCCGGCCGACCGCGGTCGCGAAGTCGCGTCCCCGGCAGCTCAGCTTCACCAGCATGGAGTCGAAGTGGGCGCTGATCTCCGTACCGGCGTGGGCGGTGCCGCCGTCGAGGCGGATGCCCGAGCCGCCGGGGGAGCGGTAGGCGCTGATCATGCCGGTGTCCGGGCGGAAGCCGTTGGCCGGGTCCTCGGTGGTGATCCGGCACTGCAGGGCGGCGCCGCGCAGATAGACGGTGTCCTGGGAGAGGCCGAGGTCGGCGAGGGTCTCGCCGCCCGCGATGCGCAGCTGGGACTGGACCAGGTCGACGTCGGTGACCTCCTCGGTCACCGTGTGCTCGACCTGGATGCGCGGGTTCATCTCGATGAAGACATGGTTGCCGTCGCGGTCGAGGAGGAACTCCACGGTGCCCGCGTTGCGGTAGCCGATCTCGCGGGCGAAGCGCACCGCGTCGCCGCAGATCCGCTCCCGCAGCTCGGGGGAGAGGTTCGGCGCGGGGGCCAGCTCGATGACCTTCTGGTGGCGGCGCTGGAGCGAGCAGTCGCGCTCGAAGAGGTGGATGACATTGCCCTCGCCGTCCGCGAGGATCTGCACCTCGATGTGCCGGGGCTCCACGACGGCCTTCTCCAGGAAGACCGTCGGGTCGCCGAAGGCGGACTCCGCCTCGCGCGCCGCCGCCTCGATGGACTCGCGCAGCACCGAGGCGTCCTCGACGCGCCGCATGCCGCGACCGCCGCCGCCCGCGACCGCCTTCACGAAGACCGGGAAGCCCAACTGCTCGGCGGCGGTGACCAGTTCGTCGATGTCGGTGGAGGGCTCCGAGGAGCCGAGGACCGGCACGCCCGCCGCCCGGGCCGCAGCCACCGCGCGGGCCTTGTTGCCGGTCAGCTCCAGGATGTCCGCGCTGGGCCCGACGAAGGTGATGCCCGCCTCCTCGCAGGCCCGCGCGAGGTCCGGGTTCTCGGACAGGAAGCCGTACCCCGGGTAGACCGCGTCCGCCCCGGCCTCGCGGGCCGCGCGCACGATCTCCTCCACCGAGAGGTACGCCCGCACCGGGTGGCCCGGCGAGCCGATCTCGTAGGCCTCGTCGGCCTTGAGACGGTGCAGCGAATTGCGGTCCTCGTGCGGGAAGACCGCGACGGTCCGCGCCCCCAGCTCGTATCCCGCGCGGAACGCCCGGATGGCGATCTCCCCGCGGTTGGCTACCAGCACCTTGCGGAACATGTCCGAATTCCCTTCAACCTGCCCGTTAGGAACACTGCACACTGCCGTGGCGGCGACGCTACTGCCCGGTAAGCCGTTCGCACAGCTTCGTGCGGGCGGATCCCACCACATGGACGGCCTGCGCTCCCGACGGATGCAGACGGCTCTGCCGGTGAGGTACCCGGCACGGCCGAAGGTATCCGGTGAGCTATCTCTCGCGGGAGGACCTGGCGATCCTGGGATCGGCGGTGCCTAGGCCGAACGGGTAAGCACTATGGGCGGGCCTCGCGCCGCCGGGACCGATGGGGTACGCGTTGCGGGGTGCCCCCGCCGAGAAGTACGGGGACCCGGGGTACGGCTACGGGGCCGCCCACGAAGGGGCGGCCCCGTAGGACCCGTAGGAGAGGAGGCGCGAGGAGGGGCGCGCCGGTGGTCAGCTGCCCGACTGCAGGGCGGTCCAGGTGGCCGCGCCCGCGATGCCGTCCACGCTCAGCCCGCGCGCCTTCTGGAAGGAGCGCACCGCGGTCTCGGTGGTGGCGCCGAAGGAGCCGTCCACCTTCACCGTGGAGCCGAGCGCCGCAGTCAGCGCCCGCTGGAGCCGCTTCACGTCCTCGCCCGAGGAGCCGTTCTTCAGCGTGGGCTTCGTCCCGGCCGAGAGCAGCGCCGTCCAGGTCTTCGCGCCGACGACGCCGTCCGCGGTCAGACCCCGGGACTTCTGGAAGGCCTTCACCGCGCTCACGGTGGTCGGCCCGAACTTCCCGTCCACCTCGCCCGCGTCGAAGTCCTGCGCCTTCAGCAGCTTCTGCACGGCCTTGACCTGAGCGCCGCTCGCCCCGTCCTGCTGGGTGGTGTACGAGGGGAAGCTCAGCTCGTCGCCGACGCCGGTGCCGCCGACCAGCTGCATGTAGTAGTCCCAGTTCCAGTGCGGGCCCGGGTCGGTGTGGTCGTTGCCCGGCACCTCGACGTGGCCGAGGATGTGCGCCCGGTCCTTCGGGATGCCGTGCGTGTCGCAGAGGTGCTTGGTGAGCGCCGCCGAGGAGCGGTACATGGCGTCCGTGAACCAGCTCGGGTCGTCGACGAAGCCCTCGTGCTCGATGCCGAGCGCATGGCTGTTGGCGTCCCTGGCGTGCCAGGCGGTGTCGCCGTCGCGCACCATCTGGGTGATCTCGCCGTCCGAGGAGCGGACCACGTAGTGGGCGCTGACCTGCGCCTCCGGGTTCTGGAACCAGCTGACCGTGCCCGCGTACGAGCCCTGCGTCACATGGATGACCACCATGTCGATGGCGGCGCTGCGCCCGGCGGCGTAGTTGCTGGTGGAGGCGGGCACCCAGAGCGCGGGCGGGTAGTCCGGGCTCTGCGCGGTGACGTCCTCCGCCGAGAGGCCGCCCTTCTCCGGGTGCACCGAGCGCCCGACGACGGTGACCTCCTCGCCGCCGGTCCGGGCGAGCAGCCCCTTGGCGAGGAAGTCGTAGACGGTGTCCGCGTACAGGGCGGCGGTGGCGCCCTTGCTGCCGCTGTAGCGGGCGACGGCCGGGTACCAGGCGTCCAGGTCGCCGCGCTCGGCGGCGCTCAGGCCCGCCTTGTCGGCGTAGGAGCGCAGCACGGCCGCGGCGCCGAGGATGTTCGCCTCGCTGTCCCGGCGCAGTTCCGCGGTGCTGAGCCCGGTCAGTTCGGCGGCCTCGTGCAGGGTGCGGTGGCCTGGGTTGCTCACCAGGTGCATCACGCCGTAGCCGTTGGCCTGGCTCGGCTTGCCCTGGTGGCCGTCGAGGTGCGTCTCGCCGTAGCCGACCGCGGCCAGCAGGTCGCGCGGCACGCCGAAGCGCTCGGCGGCCTTGGCGAAGGCCGAGTTGAGTGAGGTGTCCTGCGCGGACTGGGTACGGGTGTGGGGGGCCGTACCGTCCAGCACGGCGGCGCCGGCCGGCAGTCCGGTGGTGGCGAGCGCGGTGACGGTGATACCGGCCAGGACCAGGGTGCGCAGTCGGCGGCCGGAGGTGGAGGGGCGGGGCATCGGTGCTCCTGATCTGTGGGGGTACAGGAACGCCCTCGCACCACACGGGAGTCGGGAGCGAGGGCTGAAGTCCCGCACACTAGCGAGATGTTGCGGACATGACAATGACTTCTCCGCGGAATCGCTACGCGCGTAGCCCTCGCGGTGGCGGCGGCCCGGCCGCTGTGTCCCTGTCGTGTTCTGCCGTTCCCCGCCGCCCGGTGCCCTTGCCTGCCGTGCGGCCCCTGCCGTGCGACCCGCACGCTCGCCGACTCGCGGACTCCGCCCGGCTCTTCGGCTCCGCTCCCGGGTGCGTCGGCGCCCATTCCCCGTGAGGAAGGGCGAGTCGGTGATCTCCGAGGGTGCGTGGTGCGGTCTGCGTGCGGTTGCATCCGCGGGCCCGGGCAGGGGTGCGGCACCCGCGCTTCCGGGGTGGGCAGGGGTGAGGTCTCCGGTTTATCGGGAATTCACGCCTCCGACCGCTCGTACCCGCCGGTAGATAGGATATCGGCGACAAATCTTTCCGGAATTGCCAGGAGGGATTGTGTTGAAGATAGAATATCTATTCACTGTGATGCGCGTCACAGAATAGTTTTCTGGACACCATGGCGTGTCCGCCGTTTCGATAGGGGCTGCGCGGGACCGGTGATCTTGGTCCCGGTTACGGGGGATTTACCCGTTCTTCGTTGGCAATGGCGCTGAACGAGAGGTGGGGGAGCGTGTCAGGTCTGCTGGCAGGCGGAGGCCGAGCGGTGCCCTGGTGCCGCGAGCGGCGGCGGGGCGGTCGACGGCGGCGTACGGCAGGGAC
This sequence comes from Streptomyces sp. SCSIO ZS0520, assembly GCF_025643355.1. NCBI lineage: Bacteria > Bacillati > Actinomycetota > Actinomycetes > Kitasatosporales > Streptomycetaceae > Streptomyces > Streptomyces sp. SCSIO ZS0520. The sequence continues at coordinate 4,329,675 of NZ_CP092644.1, forward strand.
ATGCTGAGCCGCTTCCTCCCCCCGCGCGGACCGGCGCGCACCCTGACCGGCATCACTCTCGTCCACACCATGGGCCAGGGCCTGTGGATGGCCCTCAACGCGATCTACGCGACCACCGTGCTCGACCTGACACCCGGCCAGTTCGGCATCGGCGTCGGAGCGGCCGCGGCCGTCGCGCTCGCCGTCAGCACCCCGACCGGGCACCTGGCCGACCGCCTCGGCCCGCGCGCCCTGCAGCTCTGGTCCTTCCTCGCCCTCGGCCCGCTCACCGCCGCCCTGCTCGCCGTCGACGGCTTCGGCACGTACGTGGCCGTGGTCTGCGTGCAGGCCGTCGCCTACAGCGCCAGCCGCAGCGCCCGCATGGCCATGGTGGCCGGCCTGATCCCGCCCGAGGACCGGGTCTCGGTACGCGCCTATCTGCGGGCCACCAGCAACGTCAGCGTCTCCGTGGGCGCGGGCCTGGCCGGGCTCCTGCTCGCCGTCGACTCCGAGCCCCTCTACCGCGCGGCCGTCGTCTTCAACGCCGCGACCTACCTGGTCACCGGGCTGCTCTCGCTGCTGCTCCCCGCGGTCGCCCCGCAGCCCGCCCGGCCGGGGCCCGCGCTAGTCGTGCTGCGCGACCGGCCCTATCTGGCCTTCGTCGTCCTGGACGGGCTGCTGTCGATGCACAACCTGCTGCTCGACGTCGTCCTGCCGCTGTGGGTGCTGCACCGCACCGAGGCCCCGCGCTGGATGATCGCGGCGATCCTGCTGACCAACACCGTCGCGGTGGTGCTGCTCCAGGTGCGCGCCGCCCGCGGCACCGACGAGCCGCGGGAAGCCGCCCGCGCCTCCCGCTCGGGCGCGCTCTGCCTCGCCGCGGCCTGCCTGGTCTTCGCCTGCAGCGGCGGCCGCTCGGCGCTCCTCGCCGGCCTGCTGCTCTTCGCGGGCGCCCTCGCCCACGTACTCGGCGAGATCCGGCAGTCCGCCGGGAGCTGGGGCATGGCCTTCGGGCTCGCCCCCGAGCACGCCCAGGGGCAGTACCAGGGCACCTACGCGATGGGCGCCGACATGGGCAAGATGCTCGCGCCCGCCCTGCTGACCTGGCTCGCCATCGAGCACGGGGTGGCCGGCTGGGTGGCGATGGCGGTCGGTTTCGCCCTGGTGGGCGCCGCGATGCCGCTGCTCGTGCGGTGGGCCGAGCGCGCCGGCGAATCCGGAAAGGCGGCCCCCGAACCGGCCGCGGTCTGACCGCCGAGGAACCGTGCATTCACGGTGAGTCCGCAGGGAATCACTGCCGCTCCGCCCGGGGAATGCCCGACATCTTCCCTTGCGAAAGGGAGAGGAACCGCAGCGATCCCGCGCGGAAATGACATGACAAAAGGCTGCGGCGGACCGCGCCCGGAGAACACCGGGAAATGATCCGCCGCTGCCGCCCGGATTCCGCGTCCGCAGGCGCGACGCAGCACCCGGAAAAGCGCAGTAGAAAACAGAAGTACGCAGAAGAACCCAGCAGAACAACAAGGGGAACATGACCGTGGGCGATCTTTCCGCCGCTTCTTCCACCGTGGCCCTGCAGCTTCCCGTCAGGGAGCCGCGCGGCACGGCCGCCGAGCCGAGGCGGCACGCCTGGTCCGAAGAGCGCCCCGGGGACCTCGCCCGCTGCGCCGAGGAGGCGGGCGCCCGCCTCGACGACCTGGCGCACGCCGCCTTCGCCCTCCTGCTGCACCGCTGCAGCGGGCAGCCCGCGCTGGCCCTCGGCCGTACCGCCGACCCCGCGCCGGGCGGCCAACACCCGTCCGCGGCAGCCGAGTTCGCGGTGCCCGCCCTGCTGGACGAGGAGACCCCGCTGCCCGTCGCCGCCGCCGCGCTCGCCCGGCTCCGCGAGGAGCGGGCCGCGTCGGCCCGGGGCCCGGCCGCGCTCGGTGCCGGGCTGCGCGCCGGCAGCCACCTGCGGCGCGAGGGTGTCCCACTGCCCGAGGGATACGACCTGCTCCTGGAGATCGGTACCGAACAGGGCGCCCTCGACCTGGTCCTGCACCACGACGCCGCCCTCCTGGAACCGGCGTTCGCCGCCCGGATGGCCGTGAACCTCGGCGTCCTGCTGCGCGACGCCGCCGCCCGTCCGGACGCCCCCGCGGGCCGGCTCAGCGTGCTCTCCGCCGAGGAGAGCCACCGCCTGCTGACCGTCCTCAACGACACCGGCCACCCCTACGACACCACCGCCACCGTGCACGGCCTGGTCGAGGCGCAGGCCGCCCGCACCCCAGAGGCCCCCGCCGTCGACTTCGGCGGCACCGTCTGGACGTACCGGCAGCTGGACGAGCAGGCCAACCGTCTGGCCCGCGCGCTCGGCGCCCGCGGACTCGCGCCCGGCGCGCGCGTCGGCGTCAGCCTGGAGCGCACCCACCGCACCGTCGCCCTGCTGCTCGCCGTGCACAAGGCGGGCTGCGCCTATGTGCCGCTCGACCCGGCCTACCCCGCCGACCGGCTGCGCACCATCGCCGCCACCGCCGGGATGTCCCTCGTCGTGCACGAGGGCGAGCAGGCCCCCGGCTGGCTGGCCGGGACCGGGGTGCCGGGCCTGCCCAGCGGGGAGCTGTGGGAGAAGGCCGCCTCCGAGCCGGGGAGCAGCCCGCAGCTCGCCGTGCGCCCCGAGGACACCACCCACCTCATCCACACCTCGGGCTCCACGGGCCTGCCCAAGGGCGTCGTGATCAGCCACCGCAACGTCGTCGCCCTCCTCGCCTGGGCCGAGGACACCTACCCGGCCGGGGACCTCGCGCGGGTCCTGTTCTCCACCTCGCTCAACTTCGACCTCTCGGTCTACGAGCTGTGGGCGCCGCTGACCCGCGGCGGCTGCGTGGTCGTCGTCGGCAACGTCCTGGCCCTCACCGAGGACCCCGGGTTCGCCCCCACCCTCGTCAACACCGTCCCCAGCGCGCTCAACGTCCTGCTGCAGCGCGGGGCGGTGCCGGACTCCGTGCGGGTGCTGAACGTCGCCGGGGAACCGCTGTCCAGGGAACTGGTCGACACGGCCTTCGCGCAGACCTCGGTGGAGCGCCTCTACAACCTCTACGGCCCCTCCGAGGACACCACCTACTCCACCTGGAAGTGCTTCACCGGGCCGGTCCAGGGCCAGCCCACCATCGGCGTGCCGGTGCACAACACCCGCGCCTACCTGCTCGACCCCGAGGGCCGGCCGGTGCCCCTCGGCGCCGTCGGCGAACTCCACCTCGGGGGCGACAAAGTCGCGGACGGCTACCTCGACGACCCCGAGCGCACCGCCGCCGCCTTCCTGCCCGCCCCCGCGGACCCGCGGCCCGGCAGGCCCGCCTGCCGCCTCTACCGCACCGGCGACCTGGCCCGCTGGACCGAGGACGGCGAACTGCGCTTCCTCGGCCGCAAGGACAACCAGGTCAAGGTCCGCGGCTTCCGCATCGAACTCGGCGAGATCGAGTCGGTGCTGCGCGAGGTGGTCGGTCTGCGCGACGTGGCGGCGCTGGCCGTGCGCACCGCGGGCGACACCCGGCTGGTCTGCTGGGTCGGACTCGACGGTGCCGCGGTCACCGCCGAGGAGATGTCCGCCCACCTGCGGGCCAAGCTGCCGCACTACATGCAGCCCGCGAAGATCCTCCTGGAGGAGCGGCTGCCGGTCCTGCCGAACGGCAAGGTCGACCGCAAGGCGCTGGCCGCCCGCCCGGTCGACTGGGGCCGCGCGGGCGCCGCCGCCTTCACCGGCGAGGACCCCGAGGAACGCGAAGTCGCCGACGCCTGGACGGAGTTGCTCGGCCTGCCGCAGCTCGCCGCCGAGCTGGACTTCTTCTCCGTCGGCGGGCACTCGCTGCTCGCGAACCTGCTCGCCGCCCGCCTGGGCGACACCGCGGGGCGCCCGGTGCGGGTCGCCGAGATCTACGCCCACCGCACCCTCGCCGCCCAGGCGGAGCTGCTGCGCCGCAAGCGCGCCGAGGCCCCCGCCGCGGGCACCGCCGCCGGCGGCCCCGGCCGGGCGGCGGCCGTCGCCGCGACCCTGCGGGAGTCGGCCCGCGGCCACGGCGTGCCCGGCGCGGGTGTCGCGGTCCTGGTGGACGGGCGGGTGGAGTGCACGTACCACGGCCTCGCCGATGTGGCCGCGGGCACGCCCTACGGGCCGCGCACCCGCCAGCGCATCACCTGCATCACCAAGCCGATGCTCGCCTTCGTCGCGCTGCGCCTGGTGGACCGCGGGCTCCTCGGGCTCGACCAGCCGCTCGACGGGATCCTCCCAGAGGCCTTCGTGCGCCGCGGCGGCGAGCGGGTCCGGGTCACCCTGCGGCACCTGCTCTCGCACACCAGCGGTGTCGACGACAGCTACGAGGTCTGGCACGACACGGATCTGCCCGACCTGGACAGCTACCTGGCCACCCTCGGCGAGTACGGCCAGCTCTTCGCGCCCGGAGAGGTCTTCGCCTACTCGGCGGTCGGCACCTCCATCGTCGCCGGCGTCATCGAGAAGCTGCTCGGCATGTCCTGGCGGCGCGCCGTCAACGAGCTGATGCTCCTGCCGCTCGGCATCGCCGCGATCCCGGAGACCCTCGCGGAGAACGGCCACTACGGGGACGACATCTCCACCGGCTACCTGTGGCACGAGCCCACCAAGAGCTACCGGCCGCACGACCCGCCCCGGCAGACCGTCGCCGACGACGCCGCCGGATCCTTCTCCGTCTGCCTCACCCTCGAAGAGCTGGCGGCCGTCGCCCGCCTGGCGCTCGACGACGGCGTCGCCCCGAGCGGGGAACGCCTGCTGTCGGCCGAACTCGCCGCGGAGATGCGCACCCCGCAGATCCCGGTGCCGGGCCACCACTTCATGCACGCCTGGGGACTGGGCTGGCTGATGTTCGGCCCCTCCGCCTTCGGCTTCAACTCCAACGGCAGCGGCCACCACAACTTCGTGCAGATCTTCCCCGAGGAGGGGACCTTCCTGCTGCTGCTCGCCAACGCCTACCCGGCCTTCGGGCTCTACGAGGACCTGCTGCGGGAGCTGACCGGCGAGGGCCTCATCCGCACCGGCCGCCCCTTCGAGATGGAACTCGACGACTGCCCCGGGGTGTACGCCTCCGACGGCTACCGCCTGCACGTCCTGCGGGGCGAGGAGCACCTGCGGTACGAGTACGCCGAGCGCGCCCCGAACGGCAGTTGGCGGCAGCTCGACGAGGGCAGCCTCGTCCTGTCCGGCGCGGGCGGCTTCAGCTCGATGTCCGAGCGGAACGTCCTCGCGGGCTCCATCTCCTTCATCCCGGCACCGGGCAGCGCCACCCCCGGCTTCGTACGGATCGGCCAGCGCTTCGCGAGGAGGACCCGATGACCGGGCACGAAGGGCTCGCAGAGCCCCGACAGGGCCGAAAACACGTGGTGTTCGTGACCTGGAAGGCCGGGAACGCCCCCGCCTTCGAGGCCGCGGCCCGCCTCGGCCACCGGGTCACGCTGATCCGCTCGCTGCGGATGGAGAAGTCGCAGAACATCGACTTCGACGCCACCCCGTACGGCAGGTTCGTCGACACCGTGCACGTCCTTCAGGACGCCACCGACCTCGGGGCCCTGCGCACGCAGGTGCGCGCGGTGCACGACGCGCACCCCGTGGACGGCTTCGTCGCCACCGTCGACGCCCTCGTGGTGCCCGTCGCCCGGATCGCGGAGGAGCTGGGGGTGCCCTTCACCTCCGCTGCCGCGGCAGAGAACGCCAAGCAGAAGGACCGCTGCCGCCGGATCCTCGCCGACGCCGGGATCGACGGCACCGCGCACGCCGTGGTGCCGGGGGCCGAGGAGGCCGCCGCCTTCGCCGCCCGCCACGGCTACCCGGTGGTGGTCAAACCCGCCCGCGGCTCCGGCAGCGAAGGCGCCCATGTCCTCGCCGGCGAGGACGAGTTGCGCGCCGTGCTCGCCGATGCGGCGGCCGACCCCGCGTATGCGGCGGGGATCCTGGTGGAGGAGTACCTCAGCGGGCGCTTCGTCTCCGCCGAACTCGGCCTGTCCGGGGGGAAGTTCCTGCGCCTCGCGGTCAGCGAGCGGTCCACCTGGCACCGGCACGAGGCGCTGGAGACCGGCACCACCATCCCGGCCGCCCTGGACGCGGCCGACCACGACCGGGTGATGGAGTTCGCCGAGTCCGTGGTCGGCGCGCTCGGACTCGGGCTCGGCGTCTTCCACGTCGAGGTGATGCTCGGCGCGGACGGCCGGCCCCGGCTCATCGAGTGCAACCCGCGCCTCATGGGCTCCTGCCTGCCGAACCTCTTCCGGCTCGCGGGCGGCGGCGACATCTTCGAACTCCTGGTGCGCATCCACCTGAACGAGCCCGTCGACCGGCCGCCCACCCGCTTCACCCAGTACGCCACCGTCCGCTGGTTCGGCGCCGCCGACGCCGTGCCCCGCCCCGCGCACCTGCCCGACACCGCCTGGGCCGCCCAGTACGCGCCGCACCTGCACTCCTTCACCGTCCGCTTCCCCGAGGGCGAGGTCCTCGCCCCCTGCCGGGGAAACCTCGGCAACTTCGGCGAGGTGCAGGTCGTCCACCCCGACCACGACACCTCGATCCGCCTCGCGGAGGAGATCGTCCACCGCACCGCCGACCAGTTGGGATTCGAGGTGACGAGGTGACCACGACCGCCTTCTACGAGGAGACCAGGGCGCAGCTCGCCCGGCTGGGGCTGCCCTCCGGGGACCTGGCCGACGTACCGGACTCGGCCCGCACCTTCGCGGACGGCAGCCACTTCCGCATCGAGGTGCCCACCGTCAACTCCGTCCAGGCCGCGGCCACCCTGCTCAGCGAGAGCCGCCGCCGGGGCTTCACCATCAACCGCATCACCGAGACCCGCGGCATGTACCGGCACACCGCCCGCGAGATCGGCGAGTACGTCGCCCTCGGCAGGGACTTCGGCGCCGAGATCCTGATGTCCGTCGGCCCCCGCGCCGGTTACGACATCGGCGCCGGGGTGCAGACCCCCGAGGGCTCCCGCATCAGCTACCGGCTGCGCGGCCAGGAGCAGATCGTCCGCGCCGTGGAGGACGTCAAGCGCGGCGTCGAACTCGGTGTACGCGGCTTCGTCGTCTACGACGAGGGGCTGCTGTGGGCCCTCGGGCGGCTGCGCACCGCCGGAGACCTCCCCGCCGACCTGCACCTGAAGGTCTCCGCCCACTGCGGGCAGGGCAACCCGGCCGCCGCCCAGATGCTGGAGATGCTCGGGGCCGACAGCTTCAACCCGGTGCGCGACCTCACCCTGCCGATGATCGCCGCCCTGCGGCAGGCGGTGCGGATCCCGCTGGACTGCCACGTCGACAACCCGAAGAAGTCCGGCGGCTTCATCCGCACCTACGAGGCACCCGACTTCGTCCGCGTCGCCGCGCCGCTCCACCTCAAGACCGGCAACAGCGCGCTGGAGGGCCACGGGGTGAGCCCCGGGCCCCAACAGGTCGACGACATCCTGCGGCAGGTCGAGATCGTCATCGAGTTCCTCGCCCGCCACTACCCGGCCGCCCGCCAGAGCCCGGCCGGGCTGCGACTCTCCCCGGTCGGCGCCGGGACCCCCGCGGAGGTCTGAACCATGTGCCGCATCTACGGACACCTCGACGGCCCGCACCTCGGCCCAAAGGCCCTGCGCGCGGTCGGCGGGGCCATGCGCGAGGGCGGCCCCGACGCGCAGACCACAGGCCTCGGCGAGCGCTGGGCGCTCGGCAGCAACCGCCTCGCCGTACAGGGCATCGCCCACGGCAGCCAGCCCTACCGGCGCCCCGGGCTCACCTGCGTCTTCAACGGGGAGATCTACAACCACCGGGAGCTGCGGGCCGAACTGCGCGCCCAGGGGCACCTCTTCGAGGGCGACTGCGACGGGGACGTCCTGCTGCCGCTGTACGAGCGGCACGGGGAGGACTTCGTCTCCCGCCTGGAGGGCATGTTCGCGATCGCCCTCGTCGACGAACGCGGGCCCGAGCCCGTGCTCCAGCTCTTCACCGACCACGCGGGCATGAAGTCGCTCTACTACTACCGGACTTCCGACGGCGGGCTCCGCTTCGCCTCCGAACTGCGCGCGCTCGCCCGCTACCCCGACTTCCCCGCCGCGATCGACCCGCTCGCCGTGGACCGCTACCTCGGCGGACGCGCCGTCTGGGGCCCCGGCACCGTCCACCGCGAGGTCCGCACCCTGGAGCCGGGTTCCGTCCTGCGCCTCGCCGCGGGCCGCCTCGACCTGCGCCTGACCGCGCTGGAGCCCGCCCGGCCCGACTGGCCGGACGCCACGCCCACCGTGGAGGCCGCGGGCGAGCAGCTCGACGCCCTCCTGCAGCGGGAGATGGGCCGCATGCTCGACGCGGACGTCCCCGTCTGCGTCATCACCAGCGGCGGCCTCGACTCCAGCTACACCACCGCACTCGCCGCGCACCTGCTGCCCGAGGTGTCCTCCTTCAACATCGCCTACCGCGGCGACTGGCCCGCCGACGAACGCCACTGGGCCGCCGAGGTTGCCCGGCACTGCGGCACCGACCACCATCAGGTCCTGCTCGACCCGGCCGGGTTCCCCGCCCTCGTCGACCGCTTCGTCCGCCACCTCGACCAGCCCAACAACGCCCCGCACAGCCTCAGTACGTACGCCCTCTTCGAGGCCGTCCACGAGGCCGGCTTCAAGGTGGCCCTGACCGGCGACGGCGCCGACGAGCTCTTCGGCGGCTACGCCCGGTTCGTGAAGGCGGCCCGCGACGACAGCCCCACCTGGCACCGCGCCTACCAGGGCACCATGGCCGCCGTGCACACCGAGGGCCTGCGCGGCCTCTACACCCCCGACTACCTCGCCCAGGTCCGCGCCGCAGGCGGCTTCTTCGGCGACGCCAGCGGCGACGAACTCGACCGGCGGGTGCGCACCGGCGAGCGGAACAAGCTCGAAACCCTGCTGCGCTACGACCAGTTCGCCCGCTTCCCGTACTACATCCTGCGCCGCGTCGACCACTTGAGCATGGCCCACTCGGTGGAGGCCAGGATGCCCTTCCTGCAGCCCTCGGTGATGCGCTTCGCGCACGCCCTGCCGGCCGGGATCAAGGTCGCCGGGGACACCGTCAAGGCGCCCGTCGCCAGGGCCGCGCGCCGCTGGGTCCCGCAGAGCGTCCTCGACCGCCCGAAGCAGCCGTTCACCCTGCCGATCGCCGCCATGATCAAGCCGGGCGAGGCCCTCTACGACATGATCGGCGACCTGCTGCTGGCCCCCGGGGCCCGCTGCCACGCCTTCGTGCGCGCCGACTCCGTACGCGAACTCCTGCGCCTGCAGACCGAGTCGCCCGGTGCGCACGCCGCGGACGCGCTCTGGTCGCTGCTGATGCTGGAGACCTGGCTCGCCACCCGCGACCTCACCGCCTGACCACCCGAGACCGCCGGGGCCTCACCACCGAGGCCGCCGCACACCCGAGGAAATGAGCCGAACATGACCGCACCGCAGGCCGAGCACCGACCCTCCGTCGTCTCGCTGCTCGCCCATGTCACCAAGGACGACATCCGCCGGGACCCCTTCCCGCACGTCGTGGTCCGCAACGCGCTCCCGCAGGAGCTCTACGAGGCGCTGTCGAAGTCGATGCCGACCGGCGAGTACATCGCCGAGCGCATCGGCAAGCCCATCACCAGCAACGAGCGCTACAACTACATGTCCGAGCCCATACTCGCCGACCCCACCGTGGCGCAGGTCTGGAAGGACTTCGTCACCTACCACGCCTCGCCCGCCTTCCTGGAGGAGTTCCTCGACCTCTTCCAGGAGGACCTGCTCGCCAACCTGCCCGAGGCCGAGGAGAAGATCGGCACCCCGCTGCGCGAGCTGCGGGTGGGCCGCCGCAACCGCGACGGCTTCGAGACCCACGACATCCTCATGGACTGCACGGCGGTCATCAACTCCGCGGTCACCGGCCGCCCTTCGGCCTACCGCGGCCCGCACGTCGACAAGCCCTACAAGCTCTTCGGCGGCCTCTTCTACATGCGCCTGCCCGAGGACGACACCGAGGGCGGCGACCTGGTCCTCTACAAGTACCGCCCCGGCGCCCACAAGTTCCACACCAGCGCCTCCGAGTACGGCGACAACCGCTTCGACATCGACCCGCAGTACGTCGAGGAGGTCATGACCATCCCCTACGAGGCGAACACCCTGGTCCTCTACCCGATCAACCGGCTCGCCCTGCACGGCGTCTCGGTGCGCGCCCTCACCCAGCACCAGCGCCGCTTCGTCGCCCTCGTCGGCGACCTGCAGCACCACCTCTTCGACCTGGCGCTCTGAGGAGGCCCGCATGCTTCCCTTCGACCGGCGCACCGGGCACATCTGGTACGACGGCTCCCTCGTCGAGTGGAGCGAGGCCACCCTGCACGTCCTCAGCCACGGACTGCACTACGCCTCCAGCATCTTCGAGGGCATCCGCATCTACCGCGGCGAGCCCTTCCTGCTCAGCCACCACCTCGACCGCCTCGCCGCCTCCGCCCGCATCCTCGACTTCACGCTGGAGTACGACCGCGAGGTCCTGCACAAGGCCGCCCGCGACGTGGTCGAGCGGGCCGGCATCACCGAGGGCTACCTGCGGGTCAACGCCTGGCGCGGCTCCGAGATCATCCAGACGGCGGCGCTGCACACCTCCGTGCACACCACCCTCGCCGCCTGGGAGCTCCCGGCCGGGTACTACGCCGCCACCGACGCCCTCGACAAGGGCATCCGGCTGGTCACCGGCCGCTACCGGCGCCCCTCGCCCGCGTACGCGCCGGTCAAGTCCAAGGCGGCCGGCAACTACATGATCGGCACCGTCAGCAAGAACGAGGCCCTGCGGGCGGGCTACGACGACGCCCTGCTCCTCGACGACCGCGGCAACTTCGTCGAGGCCACCGGCGCGCACCTGTTCTTCACCAAGGACGGGGTCCTGCACACGCCGACCACCCGCTGCACCATCGACGGCATCACCCGGGCGGCGGTCCTCGCGCTCGCCGCGCACCAGGGCGTCGAGGTCGTCGTCGGCGACCTGCCCCCGGCCTTCGCCCAGGAGGCCGACGGCGCCTTCCTGTGCGGCACGGCCTGCGAGATCCTCCCGGTCGCCGAGATCGACGGCCACGGCTACGAGGTGCGGGGCAACACGCTCCTGCACTCCCTCGTCACCGGCTACCGCGGGCTGGTTGACGGCAGCGGCGACGTGGAAGTGCCGAATGCGTGGGCCCCGGCCCCCTGACCGGGACCGGCCCGCGGGCAGCCGCCGCGGGAGCGGGCACCGCACACGGGACGAAGCAGGCAGGACGAGGCGAGGACGCGCGCATGGGAGCGGTCGAGGCGCTGGAGAAGCTGGCACCGGTGGTGCTGGCCTTCGGCTGCGGAGTCCTTCTCGCGCGGCGGGGCGCCGTCCCCGCGGCCGCCTCCCAGGTCTTCGCCGACTACGCCTTCCTCTTCGCGGTGCCCTGCTTCCTCTTCGGCAGCATCTACCGCAGCGACCTGGGCGCCCTCTTCGACTGGCGGGCGTTCACCGGCTACGCGGCGGCGGCCCTGGCCGCCGCCGCGCTGACCGGGACCCTCGTGCGCACCTTCGGCGTACGCGATCCGCGCGGCATCGCCCTGCGGGTGATGGCTGCCGTCCAGGTGAACACGGCCTACTTCGCCGTACCCGTCTTCATCATGCTCTTCGGGGACGCGGCGCCGATCTTCCCGGTGCTGCTCTTCCAGGTGTGCGTGCTCTCCCTGATCATCCTCTCGGTCATGGAGCTCGGCAGCGCCGAGCGCACCGGCAGCCGCGCCCGCCGCCTCGGCGGCGCCGTGTACGCCTCCCTGGTGACCCCCGTCGTCCTCGCCTGCAACGCCGGCATCCTGCTCAACCTGCTGCCGCTGCACCTGCCCGGCGTGGTGCTCGACAGCTTCGACTTCGTCGGCGCCAGCGCCTCCCCCGTCGCCCTGTTCGCCCTCGGCCTGCACCTCGGCGGCACCGGCCTCGACGTGCGCGGCACCACCCGCGAGGAACTGGGGCTCATCGCCTTCAAGTGCCTCGCCTTCCCGCTGCTCACCTATGCGGTCTGCCACCACCTCTTCGGCGTCGACGGCGTACGGCTCGACCAGCTCGTCCTGATCGCCGCGATGCCGGCCCCGCAGAACCTGTTCATCTTCGCCCAGCGCTACCGCGTGGGCGCCGACATGGCCGCGGCCCTCGTCGTCAAGAGCTCCGTGGCCGCGCTGCTGCTGCTCCCGCTGTGGACGCAGTTCCTCAGCCGCACCCCCTGACCGCCCCCACCCGAGGACTCCTTCCGGCGGCCCCGCCGGCACACCCGTGCCGCGCCCGGCCCCTCCCCCCATGTGAAAAGCCCGTCCGAAAGGCACCACCGTGAACCAGACCGTGCAGCCCACCCGACTCACCGTCCGCCGGACCGCGGGACGCATCGGCGCCGAGATCTCCGGCGTCGACCTGCGGGAGGAACTCGACGGGGCCACCGTGGCGGAGATACGCGCCGCGGTGCTCGCCCACCGCGTCGTCTTCTTCCGCGACCAGCCGCTCGACCACGCCCAGCACATCGCCTTCGGTCGCCGCTTCGGCGCCCTCACCCGGCGCGAGGGCGCCAAGCACGGGGTCCACCCGGAAGGCCACCCCGAGATCCTCACCGTCGACCCCCGGGCCGACACCGAGCGCTACGGCGCCGACTTCGAGGAGCACTACCGACGCAAGTGGCTCTCCCCGCTTGCCGGTTGGCACAGCGACCTCACCCAGTACCCCAACCCGCCCGCCCTCTCGATCCTGCGCGCCGAGCGCACCCCCGAGTTCGGCGGCGACACCCAGTGGACCAACACCGTCGCCGCCTACGAGGGCCTTGCCGCCCCCCTGCGCCGGCTCTGCGACGGACTCATGGCCGAGCACGCCTTCTTCAACGCCGTGCACCTGCGCCACTCCGACGAACGCGACCGCGAGATCCTGCGCAAGTTCTGCGCCGACCCCCAGGTCGCCGAGCATCCTGTGGTCCGCGTCCACCCCGAGACCGGCGAACGCGCCCTGTTCGTCAGCCCCGGCTCCACCACCCGGATCACCGGCTTCTCCGAACTGGAGAGCCGCCACCTCCTCGACCTCCTCTTCCAGCACCTGACGAGCGCCGAGTACACCGTCCGCTTCCGCTGGGAACCGCACAGCATCGCCTTCTGGGACAACCGCAGCACCTGCCACTTCGCCCCCACCGACTTCGCCCACCTGGACGTGGACCGCGTCATGCACCGCGTGACCGTCCTCGGCGAGCCCGTCGAGGGGCCCGGCGGACTGCGCAGCGAGTCGGCGGCGGGCACCGAGATGCGCGCCTGGTAGCAGCCGGGCGCCGGGCGGGGCCGCCGGTACCGCCCCGCCCCCGACCACTGTCCCCCTTACCGTGTGACGGGCACCGCGAGGAGTGCCCGTCACACCGGTCCCGTCGCGGGGCACCCGAGCACAGGGCCGGCCGCGACGCCCCCGCGGCACCCGCCGCCCGGCCACCAGGAGTCCCGTGCGTACGACCGAGGCCCCCGCGCCCGAACCGCTCACGCTGCCCGACGGCCGGCCCGCCGCGGCCGCCTGGACGCTCGACCCGGCGATCAGGCACCTGAACCACGGTTCGTTCGGGGCGGTCCCGCGCTGCGCGCAGGAGGAGCAGAACCGGCTGCGGCAGCAGATGGAGGCCTCACCGGTGCGGTGGTTCCCCGAGCTGCCCGGCAGGGTCGCCGCCGCGCGGACCGCCGTCGCCGCCTTCCTGCGGGTGCCGCCCGGCGACCTCGCCCTCGTCCCCAACGCCAGCGGCGGTGCGAGCGCGGCCCACCTCGCCCTGCCGCCCCGCCCCGGCGCCGAGGTCCTGGTCACCGACCACGGCTACGGCGCGGTCACCATGGGCGCGGCCCGCCTCGCCCGCCGCTGGGGCGGCAGCCTGCGCACCGTCCATGTCCCCCTGGACGCGGACGCCGACACCGCCCACGAGGCGGTGACCGCCGCCCTCGGCCCCTCGACCGGGCTCCTCGTGATCGACCACATCACCTCGGCCACCGCGCGCTGGCTGCCGGTGGCCCGGATCGCGGCGGCGGCCCGCGAGCGGGGCGTGCCGGTGCTCGTGGACGGCGCCCATGTGCCCGGCCTCGCCGAGGAGCCGCTCGCCGGCCTCGACTGCGACTTCTGGGTCGGCAACCTGCACAAGTTCGGCTGCGCCCCGCGCGGCACCGCCGCCCTGGTCGCCCGCGGCCCCCTGCGCGAGGACCTCCACCCCCTGATCGACTCCTGGGGCGCTCCCGACCCGTACCCCGAGCGCTTCGACACCCAGGGCACCGTCGACGCCACGGGCCCGCTTGCGGCGCCCACCGCACTCGCCTTCGTCGAGGACACCTGGGGCTGGCCCGCCGCCCGCGCCTACCTGAGCGCCCTGGCCGACTACGCCGAGGACCTGATCGGCGCGGCCTTCGCCGAACTCACCGGCGAGGACAGCCGGGTGGACGTCGGCATGCCGGTCGGCGCGATGCGCCTGGTCCGCCTCCCCGCACCACTCGGCGCCACCCGCGTCGAGGCGGACGCCCTCCGCGACCGCGTCGGCCGCGAACTGGGTGTCGCCGCCGCCTTCACCAGCTTCGGCGGCACCGGCTACTTCCGCCTGTCCACCCACGTCTACAACACCCCCGCCGACTACGAGCACTTCGCCGAGCGGTGCGTCCCGGTGCTGGGGGAGTGGGCCCGCCGGGCGGCGGGACGAGGGGCGCGCGGGACGTCCTGACGAGCGCGGCGGACGCGTCCCCGGCCGCACGGATCCCCCGGCCGTCAGCCGCAAACGCCGTGCCCTCCGGTCGAGTTGCCGCCAGCGTGCCGCCCCGCACACAGGGTGACGCCCACCCGGTGCCGGCAGCCGCTCCGCACGGGGGAGGCTCCGCCATGGGTCCGTACGGCATCGTCGTCGGGTACGACACCGAGCGGGACACCCTCAGCGGCATCATCGTCTGCGACCGGCTGCGCACCAGGGCGCCCCGCTCGGTGTGCGACAACGGCTACGGCGAGGACGCCCACCCGAACGCGGCCTCCTACGCGCGCACCGACCACCGCGTCCCCACCGGGGAGTGCCTCCCCCGGGCGGCCGCGGCGACCTCGGCGGTACCGGACCGCTCCGCTCCGTCCAGTGGGTCCACACCTGCGCACCCCCGGACATCCGGGGCACCCCCGTCCCCTCGCCGAGCGGAGAGCAGGTGCCCGTCACCGGGACGGCACGCGGGCGCCTGCCTGCCGCGGCGCCCACCCTCGCGCCACCCCCTCATCCCCCCAACTCCCTTTTTTGCAGGGGTCGTTGCCGAACAACAGTGTTCGTGTTCCACTAACCCTTTTCTGGTGCATCGGACAGTGGGAAACCGTCTTCGGACGGGATGAACACTTCATGGGGGGTCCGTGTGTGACGACTTGGGGTTCGAGAAACTCCTGAGCGAGGAGGGCTTCTTCGCGCACCTCCTCGGGCGGTCGCCCTCCGGCGGCGGCCGGGATCCGCTGTACGGGCCCGACCTGCCCGTGGTGCTGCTCACCGGCGGACCCGGCATGGGCAAGGGGCGGCTGCTGCGCGCGGTGCGGGACGCCTTCGCCGCCAAGGTGCCGGTGATCCACCTGGACTGCGGCTCGCCGGTCTACGCCGACCGGGCCGAGCCGGAGCCCGGCGCCCGCTCCGCCGCGACCGAGGCCCTGGTGGAGGTCGCCCGGCGGCTGTGCCTGTGGCAGGGGACGGGCGGCTCGTTCGCCTTCCCGCGGCTCTTCACCGGCCTCGCGATGATCGCCACCGGCGCCACCGAGGGCTCGCCCGAGGCGGTCGCCACGGAGGTCGAACGCTACGAGCAGCTGCCCCAGAAGCAGCGCCTGCGCGGCCTGGTCACCGGCGACTTCTGGCGCGGCATGCTCGGCGGGACCGTCCGCAACCTTCTGACGACCCTGTCCGGGCAGGCCCTCGACCCGTACTCGGCGGCCGTCAGCAACGCGATCCTGGACGCCCTCTTCGAGCGCCTCGCCCCCCGCGGCCGGCACGAACTCGAACGCATCTACGGCTCGTACCCCGGCGCCGCGGGCCAGCCCAGGCACGGACTGCGCAACCTCGCCGCTGACTTCCACACCGGCGGCGAGGCACGGGAGTTGGCGGAGAGCTTCCTCTTCCGGGCGCTGCGCGAGGACCTGGAGGCGGCCTACGCCTCCGCCGCCGGCTGGCTGCGCCGGGTCGGCCGCCCCGGACTGCTCCTCGACCACGCCGAGTCGCCGCTCGGGGAGCAGCTGCTGCGCGCCGCGCTCACCGACCGCCGGGGCGGGCAGCGCGACCGCCTGGTGATTGTGGGCACGGCCCGCAGGGCGGACGGCGGCGCCTTCCTGCACGGCGGACTCCCGGCCGAGGAGGCGGCGGCCCCCGCGGAGTTCCGGCCGGCCGACGGCGGACCGCCCGCCTGGACCCGGCGTGCGGACGGCACCGCCGACCGCGCCCCGCTCGCCGACGGAGTACTGCTGCTGCGCATGCCCCTGCTCACCGGCGACCAGCTCCGCCGGGAGACCGAACGCAGGCAGCTCCACACCGAGCCGGAGGGCGCCTCGAACCGCCGCCGCATCGACGCCGCGGTGGCCCGGCTCAGCGGCGGACGGCCGCACACGGTGATCCGCCTCGCCGCCGCCGCGGCCGCCTTCCGGATGCCCGAGGACGCCAACGACCGGGACATCCTGGACGCCCCGCTGCGCATACCCGGCGACGGCGCCCCCGAGCAGCGGGTGGCCGACGTACTGCTCCAGGAGCTGATCCTCGACCAACTGCCCGTACGGCTGCCGACCGAGCACCGCGACCAGTGGCTCGACCTGCTCACCCATCTGTCGGTCGCCCACGACAAGGAGTGCGCGGACGTCCTTCTGCGCCACCACCAGGCAGGCCACGTCCACCACTTGACGGCCCATCACCTCTCCCAGCTCCTCACCGACACGGGCTGGCCGAGCTGCGAACGCCACTTCATCGGCGACTTCGGCCTGCGCCAGATGCTGGTGCACCGGCTGTACGGGCTGCGCCCGGGCGGCGCCGCCTGGAGCGCCGACCACCACCTGCTGCGGGACCACTACACGGGGCGCGCGGCTGTGGACGGGGCAGCCCCGGAGGGCCGGGCGTTCCGCTCGGTCACCGCGCACCGGATGAGCCACCACCTGGTCTCCGGCGGCGCGGACGACGTCGTCGACCACTTGGTCGCCACCCTGCCGGGCCGCCCCCGCCAGTGGTGCGCCGACCTCCTGGAGATCGCGCAGGCGCCCTACCCCGGCGGGGCGGACGCCCGGCGGGAGCGGGCCCAGGGCCGGATGGCCGCCCGGGGCCCCGCGCTGCGCCGCACCGTCGACCAACTGCTGCACGCGGTCTGGCTGTGCGAGGAGCGGACCAGGCCGACCGGCAGGGAGACCGCCCGCACCCTGGCCAAGCTCCTCGACCTGCTGTCGATCATGGAATTCGACGGCGCGGGACAGCTCAGCGAGATGGCCACCGACTGGAGCGGCCTCGCGGAGAACGAGCAGCCGCTGCTGCGCTGCACCTGCACCGGTCAGCTCGGACGAAGGAGGTAGCGCAATGCCCAGATGGAAGAAGATCCTCTACTCGGTGCTGCTCGTCGCGGCCCTCGCGGCAGCCTCCTGGACGGCCTGGACCGTCTTCCGCAAGCCGGAGATGTGCGCCGACGGCGTGGAGAAGAAGGGCGGCGAGTGCATCGGCGTCAGCGCCGGCGGCTACGACTTCGGCTCCCCGGAGATCGCCGAGGTGTCCCGGGCCATCGCGAGGGAGAACGCGCGGATCGCCGACGAACCGCATGTCACGGTGGCGATGATGCTGCCGCTCCAGTCCGGCTCCGAGGCGCTGCGCCGACAGATGCGCAGCGACCTCCAGGGCGCGTACTTGGGCCAGTTGGAGGCCAACCGGGGCGAGGGGGAGCCCCCGAGGATCCGGCTGGTGCTCGCCAACCCCGGGCGCAACTACGGGCAGTGGGCCGCGGTCTCCGACACCCTGGTGCGCATGGCCGGCTCCGCTGAGGACCGGCTGCGCGCCGTCACCGGCTTCAACCTCACGCTCGACAACACCGAGAAGGCCGTCGAACGCCTCACGGAACACCGGGTCCCGGTGCTCGCCGCCCGGATCAGCGGGGACCAGATCGCCAACAGGGACAGGGGCGAGGAGCGCTTCCCCGGCCTTGCCCGGATCATCCCCACCAATCACGATGCCGCCCAGGCGCTCGCCGACTTCAACGAGAAGGGCCGCCGGGACAGCAGGACGGTACTGGTCTACGACAAGCGCGCCGACGCCTACACCGAATCCCTTGCCGAGGCCTTCGGCGACATCGAGGAGGTCGGACCCTCGGGCCCCGCCGCGATGCCCTTCGAGTCCCCCGCCATCGACGAGGCGGGCTCGACGGGCAACCAGTTCGCCCAGGTCGCCAACAACATCTGCGACTCCGAGGCCGACACCGTCTACTTCGCCGGCCGCTCCATGCACTTGCGCATCTTCGCCCTCAAACTCGCCGAGGTGGGCTGCAAGGGCCGCCACTACACCGTCATCAGCGGCTCCGACGCCGCCTCCCTCCAACTCTCCATGTCCCCCCGCAACTGGGAGCAGTTGCGCGGCGAGGACGGCAGGCCGAAGGTCAGCGTCCAGTACGCCGCCCCCGGGCACCCGGCCGCCTGGGAACAGGAGTTGAAGCGCTGGCGGCGCGAGCACGGCACCGCGGAGCCGCCCGAGTACCTCACCCAGCCCAAGGCCGCCCTGGACACCCTGCACCAGTGGATCGCCGACACCGGGGAGACCTGGAAGGCCCCGGCGGCGACCCCGCGCCTGGAGGACTCCCGCACGATGCTCTCCTACGACGGCCTCGTCACCGTCGGCAAGGCCGTGCACCAGGCCATGGGCGACGGCACGAGGATCCCCTCCCGCGAGGACGTCGGCAACCAGTGGGTCCTCCTCCAGTCCCAGCACCGCGTCCCCGGCACCAGCGGCCTCATCTGCCTCACCAGCGGCGGCAACGCCTACGACAAACCCGCCGCCGTGGTCGAACTCGACCCCGGCGAAAAAGGCCGCGGCAAACTCCGCTTCATCGGCCTCGGCTGGCCCACGGGCAGCCCTCAACCCAAGAACTGCGTGATTCCCAGCGGGCAGGGGTGAGGGGGGCAACGGCCGCCACACACGCCGAGGGGCCCCACCGCTTGCGGTGGGGCCCCTCGACATCGTGCCCGGTGAGGCACTGGCGGAGGATACGAGATTCGAACTCGTGAGGGGTTGCCCCCAACACGCTTTCCAAGCGTGCGCCCTAGGCCTCTAGGCGAATCCTCCGCCGGGAACATTACATGAAGCGTGGGAGTGCTCGCGAACTCGTTCCCGGTCAGCTGATCGGGTACCCTGGGCGCAGCCCCTCACGTGGCGCTATCTGACTGAACTCCCCCAGGGCCGGAAGGCAGCAAGGGTAGGTCGGCTCTGGCGGGTGCGTGGGGGGCCCTTTGTGTCTCCAGGGCTGTGAGCAGGGGCCGGGGCAGGGGCGGGGCCGGTTGTCGGTGGGCGCCTATAACCTCGTAGATGTGTCGTCTCTCGCGCTGTACCGCCGTTATCGCCCGGAGTCGTTCGCCGAGGTCATCGGGCAGGAGCATGTCACCGACCCGTTGCAGCAGGCGCTGCGGAACAACCGGGTCAATCACGCGTACCTGTTCAGTGGTCCGCGCGGCTGCGGCAAGACGACCAGTGCGCGCATCCTGGCCCGCTGCCTGAACTGCGAGCAGGGGCCCACCCCGACGCCCTGCGGGGAGTGCCAGTCCTGCCGCGATCTGGCGCGGACGGGGCCGGGGTCCATCGACGTCATCGAGATCGACGCCGCCTCGCACGGTGGTGTGGACGACGCCCGTGAGCTGCGGGAGAAGGCCTTCTTCGGGCCCGCCTCCAGCCGGTACAAGATCTACATCATCGACGAGGCGCACATGGTCACCTCGGCGGGCTTCAACGCCCTGCTGAAGGTGGTCGAGGAGCCGCCGGAGCACCTCAAGTTCATCTTCGCGACGACCGAGCCCGAGAAGGTCATCGGGACGATCCGTTCGCGTACCCACCACTACCCCTTCCGGCTCGTGCCGCCCGGCACCCTGCGCGAGTACCTCGGCGAGGTCTGCGGGCGGGAGCAGATCCCGGTCGAGGACGGTGTGCTGCCGCTGGTGGTGCGGGCGGGCGCCGGTTCCGTACGGGACTCGATGTCCGTCATGGACCAGCTGCTCGCGGGAGCGGCCGCGGACGGTGTGACGTACGCCATGGCCACCGCGCTGCTCGGTTATACGGACGGCACCCTGCTCGACTCCGTGGTGGAGGCCTTCGCCGCGGGGGACGGGGCCGCCGCCTTCGAGGTCGTGGACCAGGTCATCGAGGGGGGCAACGACCCCCGCCGTTTCGTCGCCGACCTGCTGGAGCGGCTGCGCGACCTGGTGATCCTCGCGGCCGTGCCGGACGCCGCGGAGAAGGGGCTCATCGACGCCCCCGCCGATGTCCTGGAGCGCATGCAGGCGCAGGCCGGGGTCTTCGGCGCCGCCGAGCTGAGCCGCGCCGCCGACCTGGTCAACGAGGGCCTCACCGAGATGCGCGGCGCCACCGCGCCCCGCCTCCAGCTGGAGCTGATCTGCGCCCGCGTCCTGCTGCCCGCCGCCTACGACGACCAGCGCGCCCTCCTCGCGCGCCTGGACCGCCTGGAGCGCGGCGGCGGTGTGCACTTCGTACCGGGGAACCTGGGGCCGCCGATGGCCTACGCGCCCGGGCCCGGCGCCCATCCGCCGATGCAGGCGGGGCCCGGCCCGGCGCAGGGTGCCGCGCCCGGACCGGCGGCCGGTGGCGCGGTGCCTCCGGGCGGCGGTCCCGCGGCGGCTCGTGCGGCGGTACGGGGCGGGGTTCCGGAGGGGGGCGACGGCGGCTCAGGCACCGGGCCGGGGGCCGGTCCGGGTCCTGGCGCTGGTCACGGTCCCGGGCAGTCGGCTGAGGGGCGCCCCTCCGGCGGTCACCCGGCGGACGAAGGCGCGGCGGCCGCACCCGGCGCGACAGCCGATGCCGCCTCCGCACCGACACCTGCTTCTCCGCCTTCTCCCCCTTCTCCCTCTTCTCCCTCGGCCGCATCCGCGCCCTCGGCCGGGGCAGCTCCCGCTGAAGGTACGGACTCGGGTACGCGCGCCCCGGGCGCCTGGCCAGGCGCTGCCGGAGCCGCCGGATCGGCCGGAGCCCAAGGCGCACCCGCCGGCGCCGGCGGTGGTGGCGAGCGCCGCCCCGGTGGTTGGCCGACCGCGGCCACGGCGGGCGGGGGCCAGATCCCCGGCAGGTCAGCCGGGCCGTCCGCCGCGCCCCCGGCCCCGGGTGCCGGTACGCCCTCCGCGTCGAACGCCCAGTCCAGCCCATCCCAGTCCGCGCCGAGCGGCCCATCCGCCCCCTCGCAGTACGCCCCGGCAGAACCGGCGCCCGCCCACTCCGCACCCGGCGGCGGAGGCGGACTCGACCCCCGGGTGCTGTGGCCGAACATCCTGGAGGCCGTCAAGAACCGGCGGCGGTTCACCTGGATCCTGCTCAGCCAGAACGCGCAGGTCGCCGGGTTCGACGGCACCACGCTCCAACTCGGCTTCGTGAACGCCGGGGCCCGGGACAACTTCGCCAGCAGCGGCAGCGAGGAAGTGCTGCGGCAGGCGCTCGTGGAGCAGTTCAACGTCCCGTGGAAGGTCGAGGCCATCGTCGACCCCTCGGGCGGCAGCGCCCCGCCCCCCGCGGCGGGCGGCTTCGGCGGCGGGCCGACCGGGGGAGGCGCACCCGGCGGAGGCATGTCCGGTGGCGGTCCCGGCGGCGGCTACGGCGGCGGGGCGCCCGGTGGCGGTTCCTCCGGCCAGCGGCCCGCCACCTCGTACTCCGACTCTTCTCCGTCCGCTTCCTCCTCTTCCTCCTCTTCTCCGCACTCCTATTCTTCGTCCTCGTCCTCCTCGTACTCCTCGTCCGCTTCCGCCCACTCCTCCGGCTCGTCCGGGGCCTCCGCCGCCCAGGCCCAGGGCGGCGGCGGGTACTCGTCCGCGCATTCGTCCGGCGGGCACACCGGGGCGGCCCACTCCTCCGGGGCGGCGGGGCAGGCGGCGAACGCCTCGGCTTCCGGGCATCCGGGATCGTCGTATGTGGCCCCCGAGGACGACATGCCCGCCGAGGACGACGCGGACCTGGACGCCACCGCGGCGCTCTCCGGGCACGACCTGATCGTCCGCGAACTCGGCGCCACCGTCCTGGAGGAGATCCCGCACGAGTGATCTCGCATGAGCGGTCCCGCCCGCATGAGTGATCCCGCGCGGGTGACCGCCCGCACCGGGCCGGACGGCTGACGACGTGGCGACGTGGCGACGTACGACGTACGACGTACACGCCTCACCACGTGCCGCCCGCGGGACTCCGCACACCGGGCCGCTGCCTGAACGCATCAGCGCGGCCGTCCACAGCCAAGCCGTCCGAACACAAGCCGTCTGAACACGAGCTGTCTGAACACGAGCTGTCTGAACACGAGCTGTCTGAACACGAGCTGTCTGAACACGAGCTGTCCGAAGGCAAGCTGTCCGAACATACGAAAGTGACCGGTCCGGCCGTTCGGTGGCCCGTCCAAGGGGTGGGGACCGGTGGCGGATAGGCTGGCCCGTGTGAAGGTCCTTGTCATCGGCGGCGGTGCCCGCGAACACGCCCTGTGCCGTTCCCTGTCCCTCGACCCCGACGTCAGCGCACTGCACTGCGCGCCCGGCAACGCCGGTATCGCCGAGCTGGCCGAGCTGCACACCGTGGACGCGAGCGACGGCGACGCCGTGGCCGTGCTCGCGCGGCAGCTCGGGGCGGGGCTGGTCGTGGTCGGCCCCGAGGCGCCCCTGGTCGAGGGCGTCGCGGACGCGGTGCGGGAGGCGGGCATCCCCTGCTTCGGCCCGTCCCGCCAGGCCGCGCGACTGGAGGGTTCCAAGGCCTTCGCCAAGGACGTGATGGCGGCGGCCGGGGTGCCCACCGCCCGCAGCTACGTCTGCACCACCGCCGCGGAGATCGACGCGGCGCTGGACGCCTTCGGGCCCCCGTACGTGGTGAAGGACGACGGTCTGGCGGCGGGCAAGGGCGTCGTGGTGACCGGTGACCTGGACCTGGCGCGGGAGCACGCGCTGGCCTGCGGGCGGGTGGTGATCGAGGAGTACCTGGACGGGCCCGAGGTCTCGCTCTTCGCGGTCACCGACGGCGAGACCGTGCTGCCGCTGCAGCCCGCGCAGGACTTCAAGCGCGCGCTCGACGGCGACCAGGGGCCCAACACCGGTGGCATGGGCGCCTATTCGCCGCTGCCCTGGGCCGATCCGAAGCTGGTGGACGAGGTCCTGGCCACGGTCCTGCAGCCCACCGTCGACGAACTGCGCCGCCGCGGCACGCCCTTCTCCGGCCTGCTCTACGCCGGGCTCGCGATCACCTCGCGGGGCGTGCGGGTCATCGAGTTCAACGCCCGGTTCGGGGACCCGGAGACCCAGGTGGTCCTGGCCCGTCTGAAGACCCCCCTCGCGGGGCTGCTGCTCGCCTCCGCCGAGGGCACCCTCGCCGACGCCGAGCCGCTGCGCTGGAGCGAGGACGCGGCGGTGACCGTGGTCGTCGCCTCCCACAACTACCCCGGTACGCCCCGCACCGGCGACCGGATCGAGGGCCTGGACGAGGTCACCGCTGAGGACGCCCCGCACGCCTACGTCCTGCACGCGGGCACCCGGCTCGCCGAGGGCGCCGTCGTCAGCGCGGGCGGGCGGGTCCTGTCGGTCACGGCCACCGGCGCCGACCTCGCCGAGGCGCGCGAACGGGCCTACGCCGCCGTGGGCCGCATCCGCCTCGACGGTTCCCAGCACCGCACCGACATCGCGGCGAGGGCGGCCGGCCAGGTCTGAGACCGGCGGTGCGGGCCCGGCCCGCTCTCCGCCGATCCCGGCCCGCTCGCTTCCGGATCCCGTACGGTCGCCTTCGTGGCCGCGGCCGTGGCTCTGGCCGTGGCCGTCGCCCAGCCCCGGCCACCGGCGGTGAAGGACCCTTCCGGCGGTGAAGGGCCTCCAGCCGACCGGTCCCGTCCGCCGCACCGGCCCCATACGCCCCCGCGATCCCCGAGGCCTCACCTTTACCCAAAGCCATTCCATCGAGTGAGCCCCCCGCTCAACCCGCTGACGGGTGCGGGGGGCCCAACTATGGTGCGGCGCAGGCTTTCCGGCACTTGGCCCACCGGCATTGCGATGTCAGTGGCGGCTGTCACAGTGGGGGAGTGAGCACAGTCAGGGACATTCGCGCGCAAAAGGCCGCCCCCGCGGGCGGCGTGCGGAGTTCCCGTCACGGGCGACGGTAGGGGGTGGCAGCGGGCATGGCCGCTATGGGTCTGGAGGCAGGGGCGTACGTGGCGCGGTCGCGCGCGCTGGCCGTGCTGCGGATGCGCGGTCGCGCGCTGGCCGCGGCCCTGCTGCCCGCCGCCTGCGCCGTGGTCCTCTTCGTGGCGGAGGGCACCGGACGGCTCGGCGCCGGGGTCTGGGACACCGTGCGCTGGGTGGTGACCGCGGTCGCCGTCCTCACGCTGCTCGGCGCCCTGGCCGTGGGGCTGGTCGTGGCGCGGGCGCGCCCGGCGGTGAGCCCCACGGTGCCGGTGCCGGAGCGGTCCGCGCCGGATCTGTACCGGCTGGTGCGCGATCTCGCCGACCGCCTCGGCGTCCCGGCACCCTCGGCGATAGCGCTCACCCCGGACTGCGACAGCTGGCTGGAGGACCGTACGCATCGGGCGTACCGCGCGGCGGACGGCGAGGGACCGGCCGCGGACGGATTCCGTACGGGATCCGGGTCCGCCGGCGGTTCCGGGTTCCGGGCGGCCGACGGGTCGGGAGCCGGTGGCGAGCGGGGTGTGCCGCCCGCGCCCGTGCTGGTGATCGGCTCGCCCTTCCTGTGGTGGATGCGGGTGGCCGAGCTGCGGGCGGTGCTCGCGCCGGTGGTCGCCGGGACCGAGCCCTCCGCGCACCCGGACATAGCGGCGGCCCGGCGGTTCGTCCGCGGCCTGGACGCGGCCGTGGCCGTGAGCGCCTCCCCCCGTCGCGGACCGGTGGCGCGGGCCGCGCTGGCCGGGGTCGGCTGGGTGGCCCGGCTGCTGCTGCGGAGCTGCCGGGTGCACGCGGCCGAGATGGAGCGCGGCGCCGCGGCGGCCGCCGCAGAGCGTGCACAGGCTGTGGACTACGGGCTGCGGATCACCGCGCAGGAGCAGGTGGGCCTGGCCTACGCGGGCTGGGACCGGCTGCTCACCAAGGTGGCGCTGCCCGCCTGGCGGATGGGGCGCTGGCCCGCGCGGCTGGACGCCGGGGTGGTCTCCGCGCTCACCGAACTCTCCCGCCGCGACCGCCTCGCGGACGGTTTCGCCTCCCGCCTCGGCGAGCGCCCGGCCTGCGATCTCCTGGAGGAGCCGGGCTCGATGGACGAGGCCGCCTCGCTGCTCGCCGCCCGCCTCTTCCACGGCGGCCCGGCCGAACCGGGCCCGGACTGGGCGCCGGTGGACTGGCAGCACTACCCGGAGGAGGTCGTCGACCGGAAGTGGCGCGCCGACGCCGCCCGCCTGCACAAGGTCCTCGACCGCCTCTCCGGCCCGGCGGGCCTCCCCGGCCCGGCGGCCACCGCTCCGGGCACGGCTGCCGGCCCGCACTCCGGCGGCGCAGACCATGGCGCGGGGGTCGCCCCGGTTTCGCCGACCGCCGCCGCCCCGGCACCCGAAGGCCCCACGCTGGCAAGGGTGCTGGCCCATCTCCAGCTGACGGATCCGACCGAGCCGCCCTCGCCGTCCCGCCCGCCTCAGCCGCCTCACTACTCACCTCGGCCACCTGAGCTGCTTCAACCACCTGAGCTGCCTTCCTCCCCTGACCTGCCTCAGCCGCTCGACCCGATCGAGCCTCCTGACCCGAGCGAGGGACCCGGCCCGAGCGAGCCGCTTGGCCCGAGCGAGCGACCTGACCCGATCGAGCGGTCCGACCCGAGCGCACCACCCGCCCCGCACGAGGAAAGGGGCCCCGGCCTCGCCCTCGATCCTGACCCCGCCCTCGATCCCGATCTTGACCTCGACCCCGACCTCGGCCCTGACCCCGATCCCGACCCCGTACTCGACGAGCGGACCTCGCTGCTCGCGGCCGGGCTGAGTGCCGAGCTGGCGCGGGAGGAGGCCGCTTCGCCCGGGCCGCGGGCGTTCGGTGCCGGGGCCGAGGGCGGTGTGGCCGGGGCGGACACCGCCTGGTGGGGTGACGGGATACTGCCGCTGTTTCCGCTCCAGCAGCCGCGTACGGCAAGGGAGTTGCTGACCGACCATGTGAAGGCGATGGTGTGCTGCGCCGCGGTCGACACGGCCGGGGCGGCGCCTGGGCTCGACTGGCTGGACGGCCCCTCGCTGCTCGTCGGCGGTGAACGGGACGCGGAGGTCGGGCAGTTGGTGCTGCGGCTCGTCGAGTACGGGGATTCCGGGCCCCTCAAGGCCTGGCTGGCGGACCGTGGCGTACGCGCGGACAAGCCGGTCCGCCTGGTCTGAGCGGTATGTCCCGCGGCGGTCGGCTCGCAAGGGCAGGCGCCCGCGGGCGCGCGGGGCGCACGCTCCCGCGCGTTGATGTGGTTTTCCTCACGCCTATTCGCGACGAAAGGTGACGAGGCCGGTGCGTCATGTGATGTGCTGGGACCGGTCCTGACACGAGTCGTGGCCGGGAGGTCGCTCAGCGCGACCCCCCGTGCCCTCCGGCGGGCAGGGCCCTGGAGGCAGCCCTCGCAGGCAACACCCCACAGCCCCCGGCGAGTTCAGGTAAGCCCACTTCCCACATGTCCACGACGTCCGGCACCACCCGCACCACCCGCACCACCCGCAAGGCGAGGGAGGGGAACCACGATGAGAGCGCAGCAGCAACCGGCCGGGCAACCGCCGAAGAGCACCATTCCCCCCGCACACCCCACGCCCCCCACACAGCCCACGGCCGCCACACAGCCCACGGCCGCCCCGGCGACCGCGACCACCACGAAGCCCGCGACGACGGCGAAGCCCGCGACGACGGCGAAGCTCCCGAGCGACGCCACCGCCAAGCCCCCACCCGGCACCACCGCGAAGCCCGCGAACGGTGCCACCACCCCAACCACCCCCACGACCACCGCCGCCCCCACCACCTCCACCACCGGCGACGCGGCCCCGCCGCTGATCCGGCGCTGGGAGTCCGGGGCGCTGGCGCACGCGGTCAGCGACCCCTTCGGGCAGGGGCCGCTGCCCTGGCTGCGCGGCAGTGAGCACTACTTCGACGACACCGGTCAGGTGGTCCCCTGGTACGTGGACCACGCCCCCGCGCCCGGTGCCCGCCGGGTCCCCGCGCCGCGCCCCAGCGGGCCCCGGATGGCGGACGATGTGCACCGGCAGATCAAGGGGTTCACCGCGACCGGCGCGGTGGTGCCGGGCGAGGCGATCGACTTCCACGTCACGGTCGACCCGCCGCAGCAGTTCAGTGTGGACATCTACCGGATCGGCCACTACCAGGGCGACGGCGCCGCGCACATCACCACCAGCCCGCGGCTCTCCGGCATCAAGCAGCAGCCGCCGCTCACCGCGGACCGGTCGGTCTCCTGCCACCACTGGTGGCTCTCCTGGCGCCTCCAGGTGCCGAGTTACTGGAACGTGGGCGCGTATGTCGCCGTGCTCACCACGGTGGACGGCTTCCGTTCGCACGTCCCCTTCACCGTCCGCGACGAGCGCCGCGCGGACCTGCTCCTGCTGCTCCCGGACGTCACCTGGCAGGCGTACAACCTCTTCCCCGAGGACGGCCGCACCGGTGCCAGCCTCTACCACGCCTGGGACGAGCAGGGGCGGCTGCTCGGCGAGCGGGAGGCGGCGACCACGGTCTCCTTCGACCGGCCGTACGCGGGCGCCGGGCTGCCCCTGCACGTCGGCCACGCCTACGACTTCATCCGCTGGGCGGAGCGGTACGGCTACGACCTCGCCTACGCCGACACGCGCGATCTGCACGCCGGACGCGTGGACCCGACGCGGTACCGCGGCCTGGTCTTCCCGGGGCACGACGAATACTGGTCCGTGCCGATGCGCCGGACCACCGAACGCGCCCGCGAGCACGGCACCTCGCTGGTCTTCCTCTCCGCCAACTCCATGTACTGGCAGGTCGAGTTGGGCCCCTCGCCGTCCGGGGTGCCGGACCGGCTGATGCGCTGCCGCAAGCGGCGCGGCCCGGGCCGCCCGGCGCTCTGGCGCGAGATCGACCGGCCGGAGCAGGAGCTGATGGGCATCCAGTACGCGGGCCGGGTGCCCGAGCCGAGCCCGCTGGTGGTGCGCAACGCCGACCACTGGCTGTGGGAGGCGACCGGGGCGCACGAGGGCGAGGGCATCGAGGGCCTGGTCGCGGGGGAGGCCGACCGCTACTTCCCGCGCACCCCGCTGCCCGAGCACGAGGGCCGGGTGCTGCTCGCCCACTCCCCGTACGAGGACGCCGAGGGCGCCCGCCGCCACCAGGAGACCTCGCTGTACCGGGCGCCCTCGGGTGCCCTGGTCTTCGCCTCCGGCACCTTCGCCTGGTCGCCCGCCCTGGACCGCCCGGGCCATGTCGACCCCCGCGTCCAGCGCGCGACCGCCAACCTCCTCGACCGCATCTGCAAGCACGACTGAGCCGCGAGCACGACCGGCCCTCCGCCGGAGCGGCCAGGATCCGGAACCCGGAACGAGGGGCCCGCCGACGGCCCCCTCACCAGGTCACCCGTGCCATGAGCGAGAATCGGAGGGCACGTACGGAGCCCCGCATGTACCGAGCGAGGGACTGAGCCACAGGAGGAACCGGTGTCCGGATTCGTCGAGAAGCCCGAACCCAGGGAGGTTCCGGGCCTGGTGCATCTGCACACCGGCAAGGTGCGCGACCTGTACCGCAACGCGTCCGGGGACCTGGTCATGGTCGCCAGCGACCGGATCTCCGCCTACGACTGGGTGCTGCCCACCGAGATCCCCGACAAGGGCCGGGTGCTGACCCAGCTCTCCCTGTGGTGGTTCGACCAGCTCGCCGACCTGGTCCCCCACCACGTACTGAGCAGCGAGCCGCCCGAGGGCGCCCCGGCCGACTGGGCGGGCCGGACCCTGGTCTGCAAGGCGCTCGACATGGTCCCCGTCGAGTGCGTGGCGCGCGGCTACCTCACCGGTTCCGGCCTCAAGGAGTACGAGCAGACCCGTACCGTCTGCGGTCTCGCCCTGCCGCACGGACTGGTCGACGGCTCGGAGCTGCCCGCGGCCGTGTTCACCCCGGCGACCAAGGCGGCGGTCGGCGAGCACGACGAGAACGTCTCCTACGAGGAGGTCGCCCGCCAGGTCGGCGCGGAGACCGCGGCGGAGCTGCGGCAGACCACCCTCGCCGTCTACGCCCGGGCCCGGGACACCGCGCGCGAACGCGGGCTGATCCTCGCGGACACCAAGTTCGAGTTCGGCTTCGACGGTGGGGAACTGGTCCTCGCCGACGAGGTGCTCACCCCGGACTCCTCGCGGTTCTGGCCCGCCGAGGAGTGGGAGCCCGGCCGTGCGCAGCCCTCCTTCGACAAGCAGTTCGTCCGCGACTGGCTGACCTCCCCCGAGTCCGGCTGGGACCGCGCCGCCGAGCGGCCGACGCCCCCGCTGCCGGAGAAGGTCGTCGAGGCGACCCGCGCCAAGTACATCGAGGCCTACGAGCGGCTGACCGGGCTGAACTGGGACTGATCCCCCCAACTGCCCGCGCGGGCCCGCCGATTCCGCGCGAAGCCCCCGCCTCCGTACGGCGACGCCACCTCCGTACGAGGCCGTCGCTTCCCTACGCTGCCCCGCCTCCGTACGAGGCCCCCGTACGTGGCCTCCGTACGAGGCCCCCGCACCGGCGGAACGGGGCCGGGTCCACAACCAGCGACCCGGCCCCCCGCGCCCGCTGCGAGCCGGCGCCCCCGCACCTGTACGAACTCGCGGCGATCCGGCACCTCTACGATCCCGCCGCGATCCCGCACACTTACGAACCCGCCGCCGCCCCGCACTCCTTCGCACCCTCGCAGGCCCGCAACGCGGCCACCTGCCGCGCCAGTTCCTTCTTCCTCTCCGCGGACAGCTCCCCGTAGGTGTTGTGCAGCTGGTCCGGGTCGCGCCGCCGGTCGTAGAACTCGCGGGAGCCGTCGGCGTACTCCACGTACGTGACGTCGGCGGTGCGGATGGCCTCGTAGCCGGGCGGGTTGCCGCTGCCCTTGCGCGGGCGGTCGGGGTCCTCGGCCGTGTCCTTCGCGCCGTGGTGCTCGATCAGCGCGGCCCGGGGCCAGTCCTTCGGGGTCTCGCCGCCGAGCAGGGGGACCAGGCTGCGGCCGTCCACCTCGGGGGCCGGGGTGCCGCCGCCGAGTGCGGTGAAGGTGGGGGCGAGGTCGATGTTGCCGACCACCGCGTGGCTGGTGCGGCCCTCGGGGACGCCGGGTCCGGTGACGATCAGCGGCACCTTGACGTCGGTGTCGAAGGCGGTCTGCTTCCCGGGGGTGAGCCGGTACTCGCCCAGATGGAAGCCGTTGTCGGAGGCGAAGACGAAGACGGTGTCCTCGTAGACGCCCTCCTTCCTCAGCCGGGTCTGGAGGCCGCCGATCATGCGGTCCACGGCCTGGACCGAGCGGACGCGCTCCCGGTAATTCCGGTCGATCTTCCTGAGCTGCTTCTCGGGCAGCGGCTTCCGGTCCGCGAGCCACTTCGGGGCGTCCTCGGGCAGCTTGTCGAAGGACGGCGGCCGCGGGGCCTTCAGAGAGGCGAACTTCTCCTCGTCCTCGGGCGCCGGGGTGGCCGGCCCGTGCGGGGCGAAGGTGGAGATGTCCAGGACGAAGGGCTTGCCGTCCTTCGCCGACTCGGTGATGAAGTCCTGGCCCTTCCTGCTCACCACATCGGTGAGGTAGTCCTCGGGCTCGTGGCCGTACTTCACGGTGCGGCCGTTCTCGTTCAGCGTGTAGTCGTACTCGGGGTAGCCGTTTCCGGCCACGGCCCACTCGTCCCAGCCGGGCGGTACGTAGTTCTTCTCGCCGCCGACCGTCATGTCCGGTTCGTAGCGGTTGAGGTACTTGCCCATCATCGCCGTGCGGTAGCCGCGCTTCTGGAGCGCGGTGGCGAAGGTGTGGTCCTCGTTGCCCTCCTGATGGAAGACGTCGAAGCCGCCGTCCGGCGGGGTGTTGGTGAACACCCCTGTGTTGTGGGGGTACTTGCCGGTGTAGATCGAGGAGCGGGAGGGGCAGCAGAGCGAGTCCGTCACGGTGTAGTCGGCGAAGGACAGGCCCGCTTTCCGCATCTCCTCGACGTGCGGCATGTACTGGACGAGATCCTCGGAGAGGTCGTCGGTGAGGACGAAGACGATGTTCCGCTGCGAGGCCGCCTCCCCGGAGTCGGCCGAGGGCCGGGCGGAGGGGTCCGCGGACTCCTCCGCCGCTTTCCCGGAGCCGCCGTCGCCGCAGGCGGTGCCCCCGGCCAGCAGCAGGGCGCCCAGGGCGAGCCACACCCCCGTGCGGCCCGGAGCGCGGCCGGGGGCCCGCCGCCCCCGGAGACGTGTGCGCCTGCGGTACATCGCCACCTGCCTTCCCGCCCCGCCGCCATCGCACCGGACGGCGGGAGCCTCGTGATGCCGGTCCTGGACGGCCCCCGGCGGTCACGACGGTAGGGCGGCAAGGGTGGGAAACCGGTGGGAGCCGGGTGCGGGGCGGGTGGGAAGCTCAGTCCTTGCGGGAGGCTCAGCCCTTGCGGGAGGCTCAGCCGTTGCCGGAGGCTCAGTCCTTGCGCGCGAGGAGGTGGACGGCGCGGTCCGTCGCCCCGGTGGAGGGCAGCGTCCTGCCGAGTCCGCGGGCCGACTCGTGTGCGGAGGCGGCGCTCCACCGCCAGCCCAGCGCGGTGAGCTGCTCCTGCGGTGCCCTGCGCTCCCCCTCGGGCAGCAGGGCCTTCAGATCGATGCCGTACGCCTCGCCGTCCGCGAGCAGCTGGGGCTCGCGGGCCACCGCGGCCGCCTGGTCGATGTGCTCGACGGCGGCCCGGCTGCCCGGGGCGGAGAGCCGGTCGATCTCCCGGAAGAGCTGCTCCTCGGCCGCGGGCGGCAGATACGGCAGCAGCCCCTCGGCCAGCCAGGCGGTGGGCAGCGCGCCGTCGAATCCCGCCGCCTCCAGGGCCGCCGCCCAGTCGTCCCGCAGGTCCACCGGGACGGGGGTGTGCGCGCAGAGCGGCCTGGCCCCCTCGGCGCCGAGGACCCGCAGCTTGAAGTCGAGTACGAGCGGCTGGTCGAGCTCGAAGCAGCGGGTGCCGGCGGGCCAGGGCAGCCGGAAGGCGCGGTTGTCCAGCCCGGAGGCGAGCACCACGACTTGGCGCAAACCGTCCTCCGCCGCCGTGACGAGGAAGTCGTCGAAGATCCGGGAGCGGACGCCCACGTAGTCGGTCATCAGCGCGGGGTCGGACTTCTCGCGGGGCGCTTCGAGCCGCAGGAAGGGCAGGTCGAGCCCGGCGGCTTCGACGAAGGCGCTCGCGTACGGGTCGTTGATCAGCCGGTCCGGGCGGAGCGATTCCCGCGCTCTCGCGGCGGCCACGGCGAGGGCGGTGATCCCCACACCCGAGGTGATGTCCCACTGCTGCTGCGGTGCCGTCATCGCCGACCTCCATACGCGCGGAAGCGGCCCGGCCGGGATCCGGCGGGCCGGGTGCGACGGGCACGCTACTGGATGGTCGCCTCAGGCAAACAACGCACCGGAAGGGTCAAGTCCCCTTACGGACAAGGCGGAAGGGGCCGGATCCGGTCCCCGGAGGCGGGCGGTTTTCGGGGCCGACGGAACGGACGGGGTGGCGGAACGGAAGAACCCCCGCTCACCCGGAGCGG
The DNA here is from genome assembly GCF_025643355.1 of Streptomyces sp. SCSIO ZS0520. Classification (NCBI taxonomy): domain Bacteria; kingdom Bacillati; phylum Actinomycetota; class Actinomycetes; order Kitasatosporales; family Streptomycetaceae; genus Streptomyces; species Streptomyces sp. SCSIO ZS0520. The sequence goes on from NZ_CP092644.1 coordinate 4,362,534, forward strand.
GGGTTCTCTTCCTTCGGAGCGAACGACGAGGTTCGAACTCGCGACCTCAACCTTGGCAAGGTTGCGCTCTACCAACTGAGCTACGTTCGCATGCGCCGAAGCGCGGGCCCCACTATACCCAACCTCGGGCGCGCGCGAGACGTACTGCCGCATGCCGGTTCTCGGCCCCGAGTTTGCTGACCGCCGAGGAGAGGTAGTTGCGCACGGTTCCCTGGGAGAGCCGGGCGCGGTCGGCGATCTCGGTGACCGGCGCCCCGTCCGCCGCGAGTTCGAGGACCTCGGCCTCCCGCGCGGTCAGCGGCGAGTCCCCGGCGGAGATCGCGTCGGCCGCCAAGTCCGGGTCGACATAACGGTTTCCGGCGTGCACGGTACGGATGATCTCGGCCAGCCGCTGGGCGCTGACGGTCTTCGGCACAAAGCCGCGCACCCCCGCCGCGAGCGCCCGCTTCAGGTGGCCGGGACGCCCGTGGCTGGTCACGATCAGCGAACGGCAGCCCGGGAGTTCGTCCCGCAGCCGTGTGGCCACTGTCACACCGTCCGCGCCGGGCATCTGCAGATCGAGCACCGCCACATCCGGCACATGCGCCCGGGCCATCGCCAGCGCCTCGGGCCCGGAGGCCGCCTCGGCGACCACCGTCAGATCCTCCTCCAGCGCGAGCAGCGCGGCGAGCGCACCCCGGATCAGGTGCTCGTCATCGGCGAGAAGCACCCGCACTTTGCCTTTGCTGCTGCTGCTGCCGCTGCCGTTGCTGCCGGGCCGGGCGCTCGCGCGCTCGCCTGGCGCTCGCTCGCCCGGCGTCCCCTGCCCGTCCGGCGTCCGCTGCCCACCCGGCACCCCGTCGTCCGTCACGCCGCCGCCCCGTTCTCTCCGCCCCGGACCGCCTTGCCCGGCCCCGCTTCCACGTCGTCCTGCTCCACGTCGTCCTGCTCCACGTCGTCCTGTTCCCGCTGTTCCTGCTGCTCCCGCCCCTCCCGCTGCTCCTCGCGCTCCTCCGGCTCCCCGTGCGGGCCGGGTACCCCGGGTACCCGCCGTTCCCCACGTACCTCCGCATCCGTGTCCTCGCGTACCGGCACCTCCGCGACCACCCGGAACCTGCCGTCCCCGATCGGACCGGCGGTCAGCGAGCCCTCCACCGGGGCGAGGCGTTCGCGCAGGCCCGCGAGGCCGGAGCCGCCGGTGCTCCCCGTGCCCCCGAGCGCCCCCGGGAGGCCGCCCGGCTGGGGCCCCGGTACCCCGTCGTTCTCGACCGTGAGGGTGGCCAGGCCCCCGGTGACGGTGAGCGCGATGGTGCAGCGGGTGGCGTCGCCGTGGCGCAGGGCGTTGGTGGCCGCCTCGCGCACCACCCAGCCGAGGGCGCCCTGCACGGCGGTCGGCAGCCGGGTGGAGGCCGCCGCCCCGGTGACCGCGCAGTCGATGCCCGCGGCGGTCAACACGCCCTGGGCACCGGCGAGTTCGGTGTCCACGGCGACTCCGCGGTAGCCCCGTACCACCTCGCGGACCTCGCGCTGGGACTCCTGGGCGATGCGCTGGACCTCGATCATCTGGTCCACCGACTCGGGGCGCTCGCGGCGGGCGAGCTGGACGGCGAGTTCGCTCTTGAGGGCGATGACGGCGAGGTTGCGGCCGAGGACGTCGTGCAGATCGCGGCCGAAGCGCAGCCGCTCCTCGGCGACCGCGAGCCGGGCCCGGGTCTCCCGGGCCTCGTCGAGCGCGTACACCGCCTTGAGCAGCCAGACCGAGAAGCCCGAGGTGAAGGCGAGGAATCCGCCGCCGAGCAGGATGCCGAGGCCGAGCACGGGGGCGGCCAGCGGCGCCATGCCGAGCGGGACGGCGAGCAGCGCGGCGCCGACCGCGCCCCCGGCCACCAGCCAGACCAGGCGTTTCGTGCTGCCCAGGCCGAGCCCGAAGAGGCCGATGCCGAAGACCAGGACCCCGCTGTAGAGGGTGGCGCCCGCGGCGGTGCTGTGTTCGCCGGGTCCGTGCTGGGCCAGGGCGAGGGCCGTGGCGGCGACGAGCACGGTGGCGGCGGCCACCGCGGCGAGGTGGCGGCGCGGCCGGGGCCGCCGGTCGAGCACCCACTCCAGGGTGGGGCCGACGGCGAGGGCGCCCACCGCGGCGTGCACGGCGACCGCGAGGAAGAGCCCCGCGGCGAGGCCGGGGGAGAGCTTCCCGAATCCGGCCACGCCGACCGCGAGGGTCTCGCTGGCGGCGATGAACCAGTAGCACCAGCGGGTGTACGCCTCGACCTTCGCCGGTGTGCTCTTGCGCCGCCACCAGTTGCCCGGCCTTCGCATCTCGCTCTCCCTGCCGTCCGCCGCCCCGGCCACCGCGCCGACCGGCCCGGCCGCGGTCACCGCCGGGGTTCCCAGCGCATCCACCGTCGCACAGCGAAGCAGCCGAGCACGATCCACGCCAGCGCGGTGAGGAGGTGGCCGAGCGTCTCGGCGGCGGACAGCTCGCCGGTCCAGGCGCCGCGGATCAGCGCCATCACCGGGGAGAGCGGCAGCAGCTCGCAGACAGCGCGGAGCCGGTCCGGGAAGACCTCCAGCGGGACCGTGATCCCCGAGGCGATCAGCGAGAGCATCATGAAGGGCATCACGGTCACGCCCGCGGACTCCACGGTGCGGGTGACGGCGGAGGTCAGCGTCGCGAACACGGCGCTGAGCACAAGGCCGAGCAGCACCCCGGCCACCGCGAGGTGCGGGGCGCCGGGCAGCTCCACGTCCAGTACGGCCGTGCTGGCGACCGCGACGAGCAGGCACTGCGCCAGGCCGATCGCGACCGCGGGCACCGCGCCCCCGACCAGGATCTCGCCGTCGCCCGCCTCCCCGGTGCGCAGCCGCTTGAGCACCAGCTCCTCGCGCCGCGCGACCAGCGTGCTGACCAGCGCCGTGTACACCGCGAAGAGCAGCGCGAAGCCCATGGCGGCAGGCAGCAGCACCTCGGCGAGGTTCAGCCCGTGCTTCGCCAGGTCCATGTCCTTGACCGTGGTGCGCAGGCTCGCGGGCAGCGCCAGCGGCACGAAGAGCGCCACGAAGAGGGTGCCGGGGCTGCGGCCGAGCAGCGTCAGCTCGGCCCGGGCGAGCGCCCGCATCCGGCCGAGGGGTGTGGTCCGCGGTCCGTCGGCGCCGCCTCCGGTACGGATCCGGTCGCCGCCGCTGCCCGGCGCGGGCCCGGCGGAGGGGGCGAGGTCCTGGGTGCTGCCGCTCATGCGCTGTGCTCCTTCGCTCCGTCGGCCCGCGGTGCCCGCACCTGCGGGGGGCCCGACTGCTGCTGTACGGAAGCCCGGGGTGCCCGCGCCTTGCGACCGCGCAGGCCGCCGAGTCCGCGCAGCCCGCCGGGGCCCTTGCCGCCGCGTTTGCCGGTGTTCCTCTCGTCCGGCCCGCCCCCGGAGCCCTCGCCCGCCTCCCGGGCGATCCGCAGGAAGGCCTCCTCCAGCGAGGCGGCGCGTACGTTCAGGCCGCGCAGCTCGACCCCGGTCCGCTCCGCCCAGCCGAGGACCGCGGTCGCCGTGCGCTGGAGCTCCCGGGTGTGCAGCCGCAGGAGCCGGCCCTCGACCTCGTGCCGGGTGACGCCGAGCGGGGCCAGCGGCGGGAGGTCGCCCGGGTGGTAGCCCTCGGGCAGCTGGAAGGACATCTGCGAGGGCTGCTCGGCGACCACCTCGGCGACGGTGCCCGAGGCGGCGATCCGGCCCTCGTGCAGCACCGCGAGCCGGTCGGCGAGCTCCTCGGCCTCCTCCAGGTAGTGCGTGGTCAGCAGCACGGTGGTGCCCTCCGCGCGCAGCCTGCGCACCAACTCCCAGGTGTCGCGGCGCCCTTCGGCGTCCAGGCCGGTGGTCGGCTCGTCGAGGAAGAGCACCTCGGGGCGGCCGAGGAGGGCGAGCGCGAGGTCGAGCCTGCGCCGCTCGCCGCCGGAGAGCTGCTTGATCCGCACCCCGGCGCGGTCCGCGAGGCCCACCATCTCCAGCGCCTCGTCCACCGGCCGCGGACCGCTGGTGCACCCGGCCCACATCCGGACCGTCTCCGCCGTGGTGAGGCCCGAGGGGAAGCCGCCCTCCTGGAGCATCACCCCGGTACGCGGCCGCACCCGGGACCGTTCGCCGAAGGGGTCGTGCCCCAGCACCCGTACCCGGCCTCCGGCGGGCTCGGCCAGTCCTTCGAGCAGTTCCACCGTGGAGGTCTTGCCCGCGCCGTTGGTGCCGAGCAGCGCGAACAGCTCGCCCCGCCGCACGGCGAAGCTCACCCCGCGTACCGCCTCGAAGCCGCCCTGGTAGACCCGGCGTACCTCGTCCGCCCTGATCACGTACTCCTCGCTGTCCATGTGTCGAGCCTCGCCGCGCATCCGGCGGCCCGGCAGTGCGAGGTGTCATCGGCCCGCATGACAAATGTCAGAAGCGGGCGGAGCGAGAACGGGCGGGATCGGCGGAAAAGGGAACGCCCGGCAGAAATCAGGAAGCGGGAAGCGGGAGGCGTGCCGGGGAGGTGCGAGCGGCGGTAACGCGAGCGGCTGGTAAACGAAAGAAACCCCGTTCACCAGGAACGGGGTTTCTCTCTTCTGCTTCAGAGCGAACGACGAGGTTCGAACTCGCGACCTCAACCTTGGCAAGGTTGCGCTCTACCAACTGAGCTACGTTCGCATTGCCTCCGACCGGCTCTCACCGATCGGCGCGAGCACCAGCCTACCGCATCCACAAGAGTGGCCGGAACGGCGGTGCAGAGCGGGTGACAGGAATTGCACACTGCGCCTCCCCCTTGGAAAGGGGGTGTTCTACTACTGAACTACACCCGCACGACTTCGGGGACTTGCCGTTTCCGGCCTCGCCCCTCGGCGTGCTCCAGACTTTAGCTGACCAGCGGGGGTACTGCGCAAGTCGGCTGCCCCGAGGGGTCGTCGGCCCTGGTCCGGCGCCCGGCGTCCGCCGGTCAGCGGGCGGCGTCGAAGGCCTCGTAGACCTTCTTGGGGATGCGGCCGCGCGGGGGCACGTCCATCCGGTGCGAGCGGGCCCAGGCGCGGACGGCGGCCGGGTCCGGGGTGACCGAGGTGTGCGTGAAGGTCTTGCCGGACCTGGCCTTCTTGCGGCCCGCCTCCACGTAGGGTTCGAGCGCCTTGCGCAGCTTCGAGGCGTTCGTCTTGCTGAGGTCGATCTCGTACGACGTGCCGTCCAGGCCGAAGGCGATGGTTTCCGTCGCTTCCCCGCCGTCGATGTCGTCAAAGAGTGTGACCACGACACGCTGCGCCACGAATATCGGTCCCTTCGCGCGGCATCCGGTGCTCTTGACGTGCCCGTTTGCCGACTGTCCGGCTGGTTGCGGGGAAAATCCCCGTGAGATATTCCCTTTGTACAGGGCGCGGCATTGCACTGGGAAGCCCTTCGAAATACCTCAGCGTGTCTGCACACAATCTGCGCCTAGCGCTTTTCGCGGCTTCTCGGGTCCGGTTCGGGCTTCCCTGGGGTTCTTCCCGGGTGCTTGCGGGGTGCCCCCGGGGTTTCTCGCGGAGTATTTGTGCCCGGAAGCTCTTCCTCCCGTCCGCGAAGTGATCGGTGTCTCGTCGGAACCTACGAATCTACCCGCGTAGAAATTCTGTACGGGTAGTCTGAACGAACCTGCTCAGCACCACACACCGGGAGTGCCAGTGGCACGCGTCGTAGTCGACGTCATGCTCAAGCCGGAGATCCTCGACCCCCAGGGCCAGGCCGTTCAGCGGGCGCTGCCGCGCCTCGGCTTCGAGGGCATCTCCGATGTACGTCAGGGAAAGCGGTTCGAACTCGAAGTGGACGGTCCGGTCGACGACGCCGCGCTCGCCCGAATCCACGAGCTCGCCGAAACCTTCCTCGCCAACACCGTGATCGAAAACTTCACCGTGAAGGTCGAGGAGGAAAAGTGACCTCGCGTATTGGAGTTGTCACCTTCCCCGGCAGTCTCGACGACCGCGACACCCAGCGCGCCATCCGCCTCGCCGGTGCCGAACCGGTCGCCCTGTGGCACAAGGACAAAGACCTGAAGCAGGTCGACGCGGTGGTCCTGCCCGGCGGATTCTCGTACGGCGACTACCTGCGGGCCGGTGCCATCTCGCGTTTCTCGCCCGTGATGGAAACGATCATCGCCGAGGCGAAGTCGGGCCTGCCGGTCCTCGGCATCTGCAATGGATTCCAGGTCCTGACCGAGGCCCACCTGCTGCCCGGCGCGATGCTCGGCAACAACCACCTGCACTTCATCTGCCGCGACCAGAAGCTGCGCGTGGAGAACGACGCGACCGCCTGGACGGCCGATTTCACGGCGGGCCAGGAGATCCACATCCCGCTGAAGAACATGGACGGCCGGTACGTCGCCGACGCGCGCACCCTCGACATGCTGGAGGCGGAGGGCCGCGTCGTCTTCCGCTATGTGGCCGGTGCCGACGAGGAGGCCGGCGCCGTCCCCGGGGTGGGCCACAACCCCAACGGCTCGCTGCGCGACATCGCGGGCATCACCAACGAGACCGGCAGCATCGTCGGCCTCATGCCGCACCCCGAGCACGCCGTCGAGTCCCTGGTCGGCAACGGCCGCACCGACGGGCTGCCGTTCTTCACCTCGATCCTCAAGAGGCTGGTCTCCGCATGACTCTCGACACGGTCGACAACGCGACCCGCACCCCCGACGTCGAGCTGCCCTGGGCCGAACTCGGCCTGAAGAAAGACGAGTACGAGCGCGTCGTCGAGATCCTCGGCCGCCGCCCGACCGGCGCCGAACTCGCCATGTACTCCGTGATGTGGTCCGAGCACTGCTCGTACAAGTCCTCCAAGGTGCACCTGCGCCAGTTCGGCGAGAAGGCCCCGCAGTCGGACGCGCTGCTCGTCGGCATCGGCGAGAACGCCGGCGTGGTCGACGTCGGCCAGGGCTACGCGGTCACCTTCAAGGTGGAGAGCCACAACCACCCCTCGTACGTGGAGCCCTACCAGGGCGCCGCGACCGGCGTCGGCGGCATCGTGCGCGACATCATCGCGATGGGCGCCCGCCCGGTGGCCGTGGTCGACCCGCTGCGCTTCGGCGCCGCGGACCACCCCGACACCAAGCGCGTGCTGCCCGGAGTGGTCGCCGGAATCGGCGGCTACGGCAACTGCCTCGGCCTGCCCAACATCGGCGGCGAGGTCGTCTTCGACGCCTGCTACCAGGGAAACCCGCTGGTCAACGCCGGGGCGATCGGCGTGATGCGGCACGAGGACATCCACCTCGCCAAGGCCTCCGGCGCGGGCAACAAGGTCATCCTCTACGGGGCCCGCACCGGCGGCGACGGCATCGGCGGCGCCTCCATCCTGGCCTCCGAGACCTTCGACGACGCGAAGCCCAGCAAGCGCCCGGCAGTCCAGGTCGGCGACCCCTTCCAGGAGAAGCTGCTCATCGAGTGCACCCTGGAGGCCTTCGCCGAGAAGCTGGTGGTCGGCATCCAGGACCTCGGCGCGGCCGGACTCTCCTGCGCCACCAGCGAGTTGGCCTCCAACGGCTCCGGCGGCATGCACGTCGTCCTGGACGACGTCCCGCTGCGCGACTCCACGCTCTCGCCCGAGGAGATCCTCATGAGCGAGTCGCAGGAGCGCATGTGCGCGGTGGTCGAGCCGGAGAAGGTCGAGCGCTTCCTCGCGATCTGCGAGAAGTGGGACGTCATCGCCACCGTCATCGGCGAGGTGACCGACGGCGACCGCCTGGAGATCTACTGGCACGGCGAGAAGATCGTCGACGTCGACCCGCGCACCGTCGCCCACGACGGCCCGGTCTACGAGCGCCCCTACGCCCGCCCCGACTGGCAGGACGCCCTCCAGGCCGACGACGCGAACAAGCTCGCGCGCCCGGCCGGCGGCGACGAACTCCGCGACCAGGTACTGCGGTTGGTCGGCTCCCCGAACCAGGCCTCCAAGGCGTGGATCACCAGCCAGTACGACCACCTGGTGCAGGGCAACACGGTGCTCGCCCAGCCGCAGGACTCCGGCATGATCCGTATCGACGAGGAGTCCGGCCTCGGCGTCGCCCTCGCCACCGACGGCAACGGCCGCTACGCCAAGCTCGACCCGTACCACGGCGCCCAGTTGGCGCTGGCGGAGGCGTACCGCAATGTCGCCACCACCGGTGCCAGGCCGCTCGCCGTCTCCGACTGCCTGAACTTCGGCTCGCCCGAGGACCCGGCCGTCATGTGGCAGTTCGCCGAGGCCATCCGCGGACTCGCCGACGCCTGCCAGGAGTTGGGCACCCCGGTCACCGGCGGCAATGTCTCCCTCTACAACCAGACCGGCGAGGTGGCGATCCACCCGACGCCCGTCGTCGCGGTGCTCGGCGTCATCGACGACGTGGCCCGCCGCACCCCGGTCGCCTTCCAGGAGGAGGGCCAGCTGCTCTACCTCCTCGGCGACACCCGCGAGGAGTTCGGCGGCTCGGCCTGGTCGCAGGTGGTGCACGACCACCTCGGCGGGCTGCCGCCCCAAGTCGACCTGGAGCGCGAGCGGTTGCTCGCCGAGATCCTCATCGCGGCCTCCCGCGACGGCATGGCCGACTCCGCGCACGACCTCTCCGACGGCGGCCTCGTGCAGGCCGTCACCGAGTCGGCCCTGCTCGGCGGCAAGGGCGCCCGCCTGGTCGTCCCCGACGGCCTGGACGCCTTCACCTTCCTCTTCTCGGAGTCGGCGGGCCGCGCCCTCGTCGCCGTCCCCCGCTCGGAGGAGCTCCGCTTCACCGACATGTGCGGCGCCCGCGGCCTGCCCGCCACCCGCATCGGCGTGGTCGACGGCCGCGAGGAGGACGGCGCGGTGCTTGAGGTCCAGGGCGAGTTCAGCCTCCCGCTGAGCGAACTCCGCACGGCCCACGAGACGACGATCCCGGCGGTGCTGGCCTGACGCCCTCGGGAAGGACATGAAGCGCGGGCCCCGTCGACGCGACGGGGCCCGCGCTGTGTTCCGGGGCGAGAGCTCGCTCGGAGCCGAGCCGGACCAGGGTCCGGACGCCCTGACCCCGCCCCCTCCCTCCGTCATAAGCTGACCCCATGCCGCCCCGGAAGCGCCTCCGCAGCTACGACTCCGCCAAGATCCGCAGCGCCGTCCTCGGCCAGTACGCGCAGGTGCGAGAGGCGGTGGCCGGGCTCAGTGAGGAGCAGCTCGACGCGCCGACGCACCTCGGCGGCTGGGCAGTTCGCGATCTGGCGGCCCATGTGTCCATCGCGGTACGGGCCGTGAGCGCCGCGATCGACCTCCCGGAACCGCCGAAGGCCGAACTGGCCCTGCTGGACGCCCCGTTCGTCACGGCGAGCCTGGCCGAGGCGGTCGCCGAGGGCAGCCGGGCGCTGGCCGCCGCCGAGCGCGATCTGACCGCCTTCGGGGCGAAGGTCGCCGCGAAGCTCGCCGAGGACCTCGCCGCCACCCCGGACGACCGCCGCCTCACCACCCGCCTCGGCACCATCGAACTCCTCCCCTTCTTGGTGACCCGTACGGTCGAACTCACCGTCCACACCGACGACTTGAACCGCGCCACCGGACTCGGCATCCCCATCGACCGCGAGGCCCTGGCCGCCTGCACCCGGATGCTCGCCGACGCCCTCGCGGTCAAGGCGCCCGGCGGCTCCACCGAGGTGCGGGTGCCGCCCTTCGCCGTGGTGCAGTGCGTGGAGGGGCCCCGGCACACCCGCGGCACCCCGCCCCATGTCGTCGAGACCGACCCGCTGACCTGGGTCCGCCTGGCGACCGGCCGTACCACCTGGGCCGAGGCGCACTCCGCGGCGAAGATCAGCGCGAGCGGCGAACGCTCCGACCTCTCCGCCCTCCTCCCGCTGATGTCCTGACCGGACGAGGCCTGCCTGATCCCCCTGCCCGATCCCGCCTCCCTGCCCGTCCCATCGCCCCTGCCTAATCTCCTTCCACATTTGCCTAAACCCTTTAGGTAAATGCATACTCGAAGCTGCCCACCTGGGCGTTCGCGGCCTCGTCGGCTCAGGCTGCCGCCGAAGACGCGGACGCGGACGCATGAGGAGAGGCAGGCGAGGCAGAGGAACCGGAAGGCAGCGGAACGGAGGGCGGCGCATGCCACGCGCGGGACTGACCACGGAACGCCTGGTCCAGGCGGGGGCGGAGCTGGCCGACGAGGAGGGCTTCGACCAGGTCACCGTCTCGGCGCTGGCCCGGCGCTTCGACGTCCGCGTCGCGAGCCTGTACTCGCACGTGAAGAACTCCGGGGCCCTCAGGACCGGCATCGCCCTGCTCGCCCTGAAGGAACTCGCCGACCGGGGCAGCGCCGCCCTGGCCGGCCGCTCGGGCAAGGACGCCCTGACCGCCCTCGGCAACGTCTACCGCGACTACGCCCGGCAGCACCCGGGCCGGTACGCCGCCGCCCAGTTGCGGCTGGCCCCTGAGGACGCGGCCGCCGGCGCCGGTCCCCGGCACTCCCAGATGATCCGCGCCATCCTGCGCGGCTACGACCTGACCGAACCGGACCAGACGCACGCCGTCCGGCTCCTGGGCAGCGTCTTCCACGGCTTCGTGACCATGGAGGGCGGCGGGTCCTTCGACCACAGCAGCCCGGCCGCCGCGGAGACCTGGCCCCGGATCCTGGACGCCCTCGACGCCCTGCTGCGGAACTGGCCCGCCGCCCCCACCACCCCCTGAGCCGGGCCCGGCGCGCCCCGGCCCCTCCCCTCCGACCCGACAGGCGGACCCCATGCAGCACCCCGAACCCGTACCGCACCCCGAGCCCGTACCGCGTCCCGAGTCAGCACCGCGCCCGGGACCGCACTGGATCACCACCCCCCTCACCCCCGAACTGCTGCGCGGCGCCCTCGACTTGGAGACCACCGAGCGCGGCGGCCTCCAGCCGCACCGGCTGCCCGCCCGGGCACGCGCCCAGTACACCGACAGCCAGCTCTCGGTGGCGGAGACCCAACCCTCCGGCGTACGGCTCGTCTTCCGCACCCGGGCCACCGCCGTCGAACTGGACACCCTGCGCACCAAGCGCGCGTACGTGGGCGCCCCGCCCCGCCCCGACGGGGTGTACGACCTCCTCGTGGACGGACGCCTCGTCCGGCAGGCCTCCGTCTCCGGCGGCAGCACCCTCACCATCGACATGACCACCGGCACCACCACGACCGAGTCAGGCCCGCCCGGCACCGTCCGCTTCACCGAACTGCCGCGCGAGGCGAAGGACGTGGAGATCTGGCTGCCGCACAACGAGGCCACCGAACTCCTCGCCCTGCGCACCGACGCCCCCGTGGAACCCCTCCCGGACCGGGGCCGCAAGGTGTGGCTGCACCACGGCAGTTCGATCAGCCACGGCTCGGACGCGGCGAGCCCCACCACGACCTGGCCGGCGCTCGCCGCCTCCCTCGCCGGAGTGGAGCTGATCAACCTGGGCCTGAGCGGCAGCGCCCTGCTCGACCCCTTCCTCGCCCGCGCCCTGCGGGACACCCCGGCCGAGCTGATCAGCCTCAAGCTCGGCATCAACGTGGTCAACGCCGACCTGATGCGGCTGCGCGCCTTCGCCCCCGCCGTGCACGGCTTCCTCGACACGATCCGCGAGGGGCACCCGGAGACCCCGCTCCTGGTCGTCTCGCCGATCCTGTGCCCGATCCACGAGGACACCCCGGGCCCCTGCGCCCCGGACCTCGGCAATCTCGTCAACGGCCAGATCCAGTTCAAGGCGCTGGGCGACCCCGCGGAGAAGGCGGCCGGGAAGCTGACCCTGGGCATCATCCGCGAGGAGCTCTCCCGGATCGTGACCCAGCGCGCCGCCGAGGACCCGCACCTGCACTACCTCGACGGCCGCGCACTCTACGGCGCCGCTGACCTCACCGAACTCCCGCTGCCCGACGCCCTCCACCCCGACGCCGCCACCCACAGCCGCATCGGCGAACGCTTCGCCAAGCTGGCCTTCACCGGAGGCGGCGCCTTCGCGGCGGACGGGGCCTGAGAAGGCGGGACTGCGGTGGACGGGGCCTGAGAGGGCGGGGCTGCGGTGGACGGGGCCTGAGAGGGCGGGGCTGCGGGGAGCGGTTCACTCCCGCCGGGCCTCCCGTGGCCAGGCCAGCTCCGCCCACACGTACTTCCCGAACGGCCGTTCCCCGACGCCCCAGTCGGCGGCCAGCTCCGCCACGATGAACAGCCCGCGCCCGCGCTGCTCGGTGGCGGAGTCCGCCGCCGAGTGCCGCAGCCGAGGGCGCCGCCGCCCGGCGTCGTGCACCTCGATGCGCAGGTGACTCGCCTTCAGCACAAGGGAGACGAGGACGAAGTCCTCCCGCGCCGAGCCGTACCGCACCGCGTTGGTGACCAGCTCCGACAGCACGAGAACCGCTTCGTCGACGCGTTCCTCCGGCACCTCCGGCGCATACGACCCGGCGAACTTCCGTACGTATTCCCGGGCTTGACGTACGGACTCGGGAGCGCTCGGGAGTTTCAGTTCGGCGGGCGACCGGCCGGAGGGCGGATGCTCCGCTGTCGCATTTGCCGGAGATAAGCGATTCGGTCGCCTACACGTCATGCAAGCCTCCTCAGCAGCATCTGCCAGGTGAGCAGGGTCAGTTGCCACACCCGTAGCGATGCGGTAGCTCTTCGTCACGTCAGAGTGCCTGCTGATCCCTCTCCTGTGCAAGCTATCGGAAGAGTGAATGCAAAATTGCATGCACGTCTGTGAGTGTCAGGATGGCGGAGCGGAAGGCGAGGTGGCATCCGGTGCACGAGCGCGGCAGACTGTCGGCTACTGGATCACTACGGGGAGGGAAGTACGTGAGCGCACCCACCGTGCGCAGGCGCCGCCTCGGGGTGAAGCTGCGCGGCCTGCGGGGAAGCAGCACCCTCGACGAGGTGGCCGCCAAGTCGGCCGGCGCGATCAACCCCGCGAAACTCTCACGCATTGAAACGGCCCGAACCGCCGCCAAGGCCAAGGACGTCGAACTCCTCCTCGATCTCTACGGGATCAAGGACAAGGAGCTGCGCCGGGCTCTGCTCTCCCTCACGCGGGAAGGCGCGCGGCGGGGGTGGTGGCAGTCGTATCGGGGGATTCTGTCGTCGGTCTACGAGGACTGGATCAGCCTGGAGGCTGAGGCGACGACGCTGCGTACCTGGCAGATGGGCGTCATCCCGGGCCTGTTGCAGACCGGTGAGTACGCGCGCGAGATCGTCACCGCCACGGCGATGTCGGAGGCGATCGAGGCCAAGGTGGACGCATTGGTCGAGATTCGCCTGGCCCGGCAAGCGGTACTGACGCGTGACGATCCGCTCAACCTGTGGGCGATCATTTCGGAGACCGTCCTGCGCACGCAGTGTGTGGGCGAGGGCGTGATGACCGAACAGCTCGGCCGACTCCTGTCGTTGGGGCGTCGCCCGAACATCACCATCCAAGTGCTGCCTGCCGATGCATCGCCGCACGCGGGGCAGACAGGTTCGTATTCTGTGCTCGGCTTCGAGGAGCACGCCGACCTGGACGTGGTGCATGTGGAGAGCCTCACCTCTCTCCTCTACGTCGAGGAACCCGACCATGTCGGCGTCTACCGGAATGCCTTCGAGAGACTCCAAGCTTCGGCGCTGTCCGTCGAGAAGTCGGTCGAACTGATCTCAGAGATAAGGAAGTTGCACCCATGAGTCACGTTGAAGACGCTGCTGCCCTGGCCGTCACGTGGTGGAAGTCCTCTGCCTCCGCCGCACAGGGTGACTGCGTGGAGTTCGGCGTTGTGAACGGTGAGATCGTCGCCGTCCGTGACAGCAAAGCTTCGCGCGGTCCTGCGCTGCTTTTCGGTCGGAGCGCTGTGAGGGGCCTTGTCGCGGGGCTCAAGGACGGCACCCTGAGCTAGTGCTGTTGTCTCGGTGAAGGGAAGCACTCATGAGCCACGTTGAAGACGCCGCCACCCTGTCCGTGACCTGGTGGAAGTCCTCTGCTTCTGGCGCGCAGGGCGACTGCGTCGAGTTCGGCCGGATGGATGCCGCCACCCTGCCCGTCACCTGGTGGAAGTCGTCGGCCTCCGGCGCCCAGTCGGACTGCGTCGAGTTCGGCCTCGTCGACCCGGAGATGGTCGCCGTCCGCGACAGCAAGTCCCCGCACGGCCCGGCCCTCCTGCTCCCCCGTGGCCCGGTGACCGAGCTGATCACCGCCCTGAAGGAGGGCGTGCTCTAGCAGCGCGCCATCCAGCTCCGTACGCTCGCGGCCCGCCCCCGGAAGCTCAAGGGGCGGGCCGTAGGCGTGAGTTGACGGGTAATCAGCTCTTCTTGGCGTCCGGGTACGGCAGCAGCCTCTTGTCGATGCGCTCCCAGGCCTGCCGCAGCTCCTTCACCAACTCCGGTTCCGCCGCGGCTCGGTCGGCCTGTTCGCGGGCGTCCGCGTGGAGGTCGTACAGGTGGTCCTTGCCGTCCTGGCCCCGGTAGTACTTCCACTTGCCGCGGCGCAGGGCGCGTTCGCCGCGGACCCGCCAGAAGAGTTCGCGCTCCGCCAACTCCTCGCCGCGCAGCAGGTATCCGGCGAGGCTGCTGCCGTCCAGGGGGTACGCGGGGTGCGGGCGGGCGCCGCCGAGTTCGAGGAGGGTGGCGGTCCAGTCGGGGGTGAAGACCGGCTCCTCGCTGACCTGGCCGCCGTCGAGGCGGGCGGGCCAGCGGACGAGGGACGGGACCCGGATGCCGCCCTCCTGGAGGCCGAACTTGCCGCCCGTCAGCGGCCAGTTGTAGGAGAAGCGCTCGCCGCCGTTGTCGCTGCCGAAGAAGACCAGGGTGTTCTCCTCCTGGCCGGAGCGGCGCAGGGCGGCGAGCACCTTGCCGACGGAGCGGTCCAGGTCCTCGACCATCTCGCGGTACTTCTCGACCGAGCCGCCGTCCCGGTGGTTGAGCGCGCCCTTGACCCCCGCGCGTATCCGGCGGGTGATCTCGGCGCTCTCCTCCTCGTCACCCTCGGCGATCCAAGGCCAGTGCGGGGTGGTGAAGTTGAGGTTCAGCAGCCAGGGCCGCTCGTGCTCGCGGGAGACGTACTCGCTCGCCCGCTCGGTCAGTACCCGGGTGTAGTAGCGCAGGTCCTTGTACTCGGCGTCGCCCTCGTAGAGGTCGTACTCGCCGAGCAGTCCGAGCTTGGAGTAGTACTCCAGGGCGCCGCCGAGATTGCCGAAGAACTCGTCGTAGCCGGACTTGGTGGGGGAGTAGTCGGGGAGGTAGCCGCAGTGCCACTTGCCGATCAGGGCGGTG
The DNA here is from genome assembly GCF_025643355.1 of Streptomyces sp. SCSIO ZS0520. Taxonomy (NCBI): domain Bacteria; kingdom Bacillati; phylum Actinomycetota; class Actinomycetes; order Kitasatosporales; family Streptomycetaceae; genus Streptomyces; species Streptomyces sp. SCSIO ZS0520. The sequence continues at coordinate 4,377,701 of NZ_CP092644.1, forward strand.
GCGTAGCCGGCGTCCCGCAGCAGCGAGGCCAGCGTGGGGTGGGTGGGCTCCAGACCGACCGTGCGGTCCGCGATCGGCTCGGCGAGACCGCCCTTCGTACGGCCCGGATAGCGGCCGGTGTAGAGGCTGAAGCGGGTGGGGGAGCAGGTGGCGGAGCCGGAGTAGGCGTCGGTGAAGCGGACGCCCTGGCGGGCCAGGCGGTCCAGGTTCGGGGTCCTGATGTGCGGGGCGCCGTAGCTGGACAGGTCGGCCCAGCCGAGGTCGTCGCCGAGGATGAAGAGGATGTTCGGGCGCCGGGAGTGGCGGCCGGGGGCGGCCCGGAAGGGGCGCTCGCGGTGCTCGGCGGCGGCCCCGGCCGAGTCGGCGGTGGCGGCGCTCGCGGGCAGGCCCACGGCGGCGGCCGCGGTTCCGGCGCCGACGGCGGTGTGGAAGGCCCGCCGGGAGAGGGAGCGGCGCGAGCCGTCCTCGGTCTCCCCGGCGGAAGCAGTGGAGGCGGCGGAGGCGGGCGTACGGGACGAAGGCGTACGGGAGGAAGAGGGCACAGGAAGGCTCCGGGTAGGGCGCGCACGGGGCCGGCGCGGGCGGCGGCGGTGGCATGAGCACGGCCGGGCCCGCGCGGGTGGGACCGGCGCGGTGGGAGAGGTGGTGACAGAGGGTGAGGAGGGGCGCCTGTGGCGGTGGTGGCGAACCCCGGGCGGAGGCCCGTGCGGCTGGGTACGGCCTCTGCGGGCAGGCGGCCCGTCAGGGTCCGGGAGCTGTCGGCGCCGAGGGGCGAATTCGAGACAGCGGGAGCGGGCCCGAGGCTGCGCTCAGCGGATGCGGCGACAGATCGCGCTCGCCACCCGGACCAGGTCGACGTGGCGGCGCTCCACGAGAACGGCGCCGGGGCCGCTGGGCAGCTGCATGGCCGGAAGCGTGACCGAAGACACCTTTGGCTGTCAACGGGCATCCGGTAATCGGACATCCGCGTCTCATTGCCGCCCTGCGCTGGGCTTTCCCGGTACCGCCGGTCCCTGGGAGTGCGGGTCCCGGGGACCAGGAGTCCCCCCACCCCAATTCGGACCAGTGGTCGATCTCGCCTACACTCGGTGGCGTGCCACGTGGTGACGGTCGACTCAATCACGATCTGCTCCCCGGCGAGAAAGGCCCCCAGGACGCTTGTGGCGTCTTCGGAGTCTGGGCCCCGGGCGAAGAGGTCGCAAAGCTCACGTACTTCGGGCTCTACGCCCTCCAGCATCGAGGTCAGGAATCCGCGGGAATCGCGGTGAGCAACGGCTCCCAGATCCTCGTCTTCAAGGACATGGGCCTGGTCTCCCAGGTCTTCGACGAAACCTCTCTCGGCTCCCTCCAGGGCCACATCGCCGTGGGCCATGCCCGCTACTCCACGACCGGTGCCTCGGTCTGGGAGAACGCGCAGCCCACCTTCCGTGCCACCGCGGAGGGCTCCGTCGCCCTCGGGCACAACGGCAACCTGGTCAACACGGCCCAGCTCGCCGAGCTGGTCGCCGAACTCCCCCGGGAGAACGGCAGCCGCAACGCCAAGGTCGCCGCGACCAACGACACCGACCTCGTCACCGCGCTGCTCGCCGGGCAGAAGGACGAGGACGGCAAGCCGCTCAGCCTCGAAGAGGCCGCGATGACGGTGCTGCCCGAGGTCAAGGGCGCCTTCTCGCTGGTCTTCATGGACGAGCACACCCTGTACGCGGCCCGTGACCCGCAGGGCATCCGCCCGCTGGTCCTCGGCCGCCTCGAACGCGGCTGGGTGGTCGCCTCGGAGAGCGCCGCCCTCGACATCTGCGGGGCGACCTTCGTCCGCGAGATAGAGCCGGGCGAGTTCGTCGCCGTCGACGAGAACGGCTTCCGCAGCAGCCGCTTCGCCGAGGCCCGCCCCAAGGGCTGCGTCTTCGAGTACGTCTACCTGGCCCGCCCCGACACCGACATCGCGGGCCGCAACGTCTACCTCTCCCGTGTGGAGATGGGCCGCAAGCTCGCCAAGGAAGCCCCGGTCGAGGCCGACCTGGTGATAGCCACCCCGGAGTCCGGCACCCCCGCCGCCATCGGGTACGCCGAGGCCTCCGGGATCCCCTTCGGCGCCGGTCTGGTGAAGAACGCCTACGTCGGCCGCACCTTCATCCAGCCCTCGCAGACCATCCGCCAGCTGGGCATCCGCCTCAAGCTGAACCCGCTGAAGGAAGTCATCGCGGGCAAGCGCCTGGTCGTCGTCGACGACTCCATCGTGCGCGGCAACACCCAGCGCGCCCTGGTGCGCATGCTCCGCGAGGCGGGCGCCGCCGAGGTGCACATCCGGATCTCCTCGCCGCCGGTGAAGTGGCCCTGCTTCTTCGGCATCGACTTCGCCACCCGCGCCGAGCTGATCGCCAACGGCATGACGGTCGAGGAGATCGGCAAGTCGATGGGCGCCGACTCCCTCTCGTACATCTCCATCGACGGCATGATCGAGGCGACCACCATCGCCAAGCCGAACCTCTGCCGCGCCTGCTTCGACGGCGAGTACCCGATGGACCTGCCCGACCCCGAGCTGCTCGGCAAGCAGCTCCTGGAGACCGAGCTGGCCGCAGGACCGGCCTCCACGGCCGCGGCCGAAGCGCTCCGTCGCCCGTAACTCCCTCTCGCCTCCCAAGGAGACGTGTCACTTATGTCTGATTCCTCCGGCGCGCCCGCCGGCGCCTCGTACGCCGCCGCAGGTGTCGACATCGAAGCGGGCGACCGCGCCGTCGAGCTGATGAAGGAGTGGGTGAAGAAGACCCGCCGCCCCGAGGTCCTCGGCGGCATCGGCGGCTTCGCCGGACTCTTCGACGCCTCCGCCCTCAAGCGGTACGAGCGCCCGCTGCTCGCCTCGGCCACCGACGGCGTCGGCACCAAGGTCGACCTGGCCCGGCAGCTGGGCGTCTACGACAGCATCGGCCACGACCTGGTCGCCATGGTCATGGACGACATCGTGGTCTGCGGCGCGGAACCGCTGTTCATGACGGACTACATCTGCGTCGGCAAGGTCCACCCGGAGCGGGTCGCCGCGATCGTCAAGGGCATCGCCGAGGGCTGTGTGCTCGCCGGGTGCGCGCTGATCGGCGGCGAGACCGCGGAGCACCCGGGCCTGCTCGGGCCCGACGACTTCGATGTGGCCGGTGCCGGTACGGGCGTGGTCGAGGCGGACCGGGTGCTCGGCGCCGACCGCATCCAGGAGGGCGACGCGGTGATCGCGATGGCCTCCTCCGGGCTGCACTCCAACGGCTACTCGCTGGTGCGGCACGTGGTCTTCGAGCGCGCGAAGCTCCGGCTCGACCAGGAGATCGCGGAGTTCGGCCGCAGCCTCGGCGAGGAACTGCTCGAACCCACCAAGATCTACTCGCTCGACTGCCTCGCCCTGATGCGGACCACCGAGGTGCACGCCTTCTCGCACATCACCGGCGGCGGCCTCGCGGCCAACCTCGCCCGGGTGATCCCGGACGGGCTGCACGCCACCCTCGACCGCGGGACCTGGACGCCGGCCCCGGTCTTCGACCTGGTCGGCAGGGAGGGCCGGGTCGAGCGGCTCGAACTGGAGAAGACGCTCAACATGGGCGTCGGCATGATCGCGATCGTCCCCGGCGACTCGGCGGACGCCGCCCTGACCACCCTCGCCGACCGCGGGGTCGAGGCCTGGGTCGCCGGTGAGATCACCGCCCGCGGCGAGCACTCCACCGGTGCGGCACTCCATGGCGACTACGCCGCCTGACGCAGGCCGCGGGCGGCAGCACGAAACCCGGTCCGGTGCTGAAGCCCCGGACCGGGTGACATGTGATTGTCGCGAGAGCGGTAGCCGAAGCTACGAAACCACCGGTGTCGCGTGGTCAAGCGCCGCGGCGGCGCGACGAGGGGCCGGACTCGTCCGAGTCCTCCGCATCGTCGTCGTCGCCGTTGTAGCGATCCGCGTACTGGGCGTACGGGTCGTCTTCCTCCTCGTCGTCCTCGAACGGCTCGCCGTTCGGAGGCTGACTCGAAGTCGAAGCGCCCAGCTCATTGGCCAGACGCGACAGGTCAGTCCCGCCGCTGTTGTACTTCAGCTGGCGGGCGACCTTTGTCTGCTTGGCCTTGGCCCGGCCGCGCCCCATGGCTCGACCCCCTCGATATCGGGGCTCGACGGCCCCAGAGTCTTGACACGCGTTCATGTTCGGGAACGGGCCCTCCGTGGAGAGTCCGGTCCGTAGGGCTTCCACGGTACCTGCTGTTGCGGCCATACGGTACGCCGCCCGCAGGACGCGCCTGTCAGCAGAACCCGCGAGGAGCCCTGTCCTCGCTGGTCAGCCGCCATATTAACCTCTTCGGGGCGGCCGACCCGCCGACGGGGGTGAGTCTTGTCTCTCACCCCCGCCGAGCGCTCTGGTCCTGCTGGTCAAGCACTTTCCGGCCAGATCCCGCACGGGCGGGGCCGGGGGTCGCCCGGCCGCCGACCGGCCGCGGCCGGTGGTACGGCGCTCAGGCGCGGCGGGCCTGGGCCATCAGTCCCTCCGCGATCCGGTCCGCCGCCGCGGCCGGGGGGATCCCGTCGTCGTTCGCGCGCGCGAATATCGTCAGGGTGGTGTCGTAGATCTCCGAGGCCTTGGCCTTGCAGCGCTCGAAGTCGAAGCCGTGCAGCTCGTCGGCGACCTGGATCACCCCGCCCGCGTTCACCACGTAGTCGGGGGCGTAGAGGATGCCGCGGTCGGCGAGGTCCTTCTCGACGCCGGGGTGGGCGAGCTGGTTGTTGGCCGCGCCGCAGACCACCGAGGCGGTCAGGGCGGGCACGCTCTCGTCGTTGAGGGCGCCGCCGAGCGCGCACGGGGCGTAGATGTCCAGGCCCTCGGTGCGGATCAGCTCGCTGGTGTGGGCCGCGACCCGGACCTCCGGGTGCTGCTCGGTGATCTGCCGCACCGACTCGGCGCGCACATCGGTGATCACGACCTCGGCGCCCTCCTCCAGGAGGTGGCCCACCAGGTGGCGCCCGACCTTGCCGACCCCGGCGATACCGACCTTGCGACCGCGAAGGGCCGGGCTGTCCCACAGGTGCTGGGCGCTTGCCCGCATGCCCTGGTACACGCCGAAGGCGGTGAGCACCGAGGAGTCGCCGGCGCCGCCGTTCTCGGGCGAACGCCCCGTGGTCCACTGGCACTCGCGGGCCACCACGTCCATGTCGGCGACATAGGTGCCGACATCGCAGGCGGTGATGTAGCGCCCGCCGAGCGAGGCCACGAACCGGCCGTAGGCGCGCAGCAGTTCGTCGCTCTTGAGGTAGTCCGGGTCGCCGATGATGACGGCCTTGCCGCCGCCGTGGCCGATTCCGGCCATCGCGTTCTTGTAGGACATCCCGCGGGAGAGGTTCAGCGCGTCGGCGACGGCCTCCTGCTCGCTCGCGTACGGGTAGAAGCGGGTGCCTCCGAGGGCGGGGCCGAGCGCGGAGTTGTGGATGGCGATGACGGCCTTGAGGCCACTGGCGCGGTCCTGGCAGAGCACGACTTGCTCATGGCCGCCCTGGTCCGAGTGGAACAGGGTGTGCAGAACCTCGGCAGGAGCGCCGGTTACGTCGGTCACTGTGGTGACTCCTGGGTAAGAAGCGGCGGTGGAATGGGTGCTCCGCGTCCTGGGTGCCGCTTGTGGCGGGCTGCCCGGTCAGCGGCTTCGTGCGGACGGCCTTGCGGGCCGATGGGCATGAGATTAGGGCCTGCGGGGCAGTGTGTGCGCACAGTCGGACCGATCACCTTCTGACGGCGCGGGAGCATGGCACGATTTGCAGTGTTTTCCCGGGTCTCCGGGCTGTGGACGGGTGAGGAGTCGCTGTGCCCAAGGTGCCCTCGGTGATCGTGCCGTACGCCGCGTATCTGCGCGTCTACGAGCCGCTGGCCGCCTTCCCCGAGCCGGAGCGCGGGCACTGGGAGCGGTACGCCAAACGCCCCGAGCACCCCTCCCACCAGGACGAACTGCGCCGTTCGCTGGCCGATCTGCTGCCGGTGCCGCCGGTGGTGGTGCCGGTGCACGAGAGCGACGACGCCTTCGTGGCCGAGGTGGAGGGCGTGCTGTGCGTCTGTCCCTGGCGGACCCGGCTGCGCGGCTGGCAGTCGCTCGGCAGGCTGGGCGGCCAGTGGCCGGCGCCGGTCCTGGACGCGGTGCTGCCGAAGGTGGTGCGCGAGCAGGCCGCCGCCGACTACGAGGCCTGGCTGGCCGAGCACCCGGACGCCCGCCCCTGGATCCGCACCTCCACCTGGCAGGTCCCGCTCAGCTGGTTCGTGCTCTTCGCCGACGAGGAGCGGGAGTACGAGAAGGCGGACGGCGGGCACCCGGCGCGGCTGCGGTACCGCACGCCGATGGTGCAGGCCCGGCGGCGGGTGGCCCGCGGTTTCAAGACGATGAAGGACACCCTCGACGAGGGCCCGCTGCTCGACGGGCTTGTAGAAGTGGGCCGATGGCTGGAAGAGTTCCATCCGCGTTCACTCGTGGAGCTGGACTACGGCGGCCTGGCGCACGCCCTGTCCGCGGACGATCTGGACGGCGACCACTCGGCGGCCGATGTGGCGCAGGGCATCAAGTCCCTGCGCGAGGGCGACGGGGTGGCCGCGGGCGAGGCGTACCGGAAGCTGGTGGAGCGCTGGCGGGCGGTACGGGCGCTGCAGTCCGCGAACTGATCGCGGCACGCTCGCGGTGTGAGCGCGAACTGCTCGCGGGGTGCGCGCGGTTACGGGGACGTAGGTCCCGATCCGGGGCCAAACTCCCAAGCGTGACGGACCGCACTTACGGCCCTCTTGCGCCCATCACCCCTCCTCGTGCCAAAATAGGACAAGGAGTCCGGTGAGGCCTCCTTCTGCTCAACTATGGGTGGAATGCTCGACATTGCACGTTATCGGGGGTCCCCGCGACGCCTGAGCGCCGCCGTAACTGATCGTTACTGGGGTGTAACTGTCCGCTATGGCATGGTCCATCGGCTTCCGTCGCCGATGGATACCTGAAGGGGCAATTCCATCGGTTTGGCCGACGCGGCTGGACAGATGGTGTAGTTGTAGTGCCGAGGACAAGCCGTTCGTCCTATAACCGACTCGACCCGCGTCGACCATTTCGGGCAACGCGGGTCAAGGTGCAGAATTTAGAGGAAAGAACCGAAGGTTCGGTTCTCCGAGGAGGCCGCTCATGACCGCTCGCACCCCTGATGCAGAGCCGTTGCTGACCCCTGCTGAGGTTGCCACCATGTTCCGCGTCGACCCTAAGACGGTCACACGCTGGGCAAAGGCGGGCAAGCTCACATCGATCCGCACGCTCGGCGGGCATCGCCGCTACCGCGAGGCGGAGGTCCGCGCACTGCTCGCGGGCATTCCGCAGCAGCGCAGCGAGGCCTGAGAAACCGCAGATAGCCGGACGTTGAGTACCAGCCGGACCCCCATCCGGCGAAACGTCCGCTGACAGCTCCAACGACGCGGGCCCTGCCCCAACAGGCCCTGTTCCCTCGCAACTTCACATGGGTGCGTCGTCGATCGCGCTGGACTCCGCCGGGTCCAGCGCGATCTTTTTATGCCCTGGTCCGGGGCCTGCCAGTCCGGGGAGTCGGTGTACAGGCGGCGCGCCGGGGCGCCTGGGCGCGCGCTGGGGCGCGCCAAAAGCCCTCGGGCGGCAAAGTCCCGTACGGGGCGCCCGCGGTGCCGCGTACGCCCCACTGTGGGGTTCCTCCAAGAGCCCGTACGGAGGGTGAAGCCGGCCCCCGGACTCTCCCCTCGTACGTGCAATTGCACATATTAAATTGATCAGTTGTAGGCGAGGGGTAAGTAACGGTCCCACCAAAAGAGATTGAGTGACACCTGTCACATGTCAGAAGTCTTGTTGCGGGGCGATGCCTGCACTAAGGAAAGGGCCCTCTCGCAGGGGGAGATGGCCGAGGGGTCCCCGAGGTTGCCCGGCGGGAGGTGTCAGTTGTGACATCCGCCGGCTCCGGGAGACGGCGCGGGAGTACGGGTGCGGGGTGCGCCAAACGGGGCGCCCGGTTCGTTCGCGTACCGGCCGGGCATGCCGAAGGCCCCGCAACCACGGGTGGGTTGCGGGGCCTTCGGGAAAGCGGTCCTGACGGGATTTGAACCCGCGGCCTCCACCTTGACAGGGTGGCGAGCACTCCAAACTGCTCCACAGGACCTGGCTTCGCAGCGGAACTTTCCTTCGCTGCGGAAGAGACTGTACCCCAGGTCAGGGGCGCCGGTCGAACTGGCGGCGGACCAGGGCCCCGGGGCCTCCCGTTCCCGGTCCCGGCGGCGCTCCGGAGCCTCATCGGGCCAGGCCGGGGGCGGTCCGTCGGGGCGCCGGGCGGGGAAGCGGAATCCGCGCCCGGCGCGAGGAAGTGCGTCGACGAGGTCTCCGCCTCAGCCCAAGAGCGAGGAGACGGTCGTCAGCACGATCACCGTCCGCTGAGACACCGCGGCGGTACCCCGGCGGTGGCCGCGGGTACCGCCACGGGGCGGTGCGTGGCCTCCGGGCCCGTCCCCGGGTAGGTCCGGGGCCCGTCCAGGTCCGTCCGGGTGCGGACCGCGCGAGATCCCCGGCACCCGCCGCCCGAAGGGCAAGGGCTAGGCGTACTTGTCGATCACCTTGAGGATGCGCTTGTCGGAGACCGGATAGGCCGTGCCGAGGGCGTGCGCGAAGTAGCTGACCCGCAGCTCCTCCAGCATCCAGCGGATGTCGAGGACCTCCCGCGGCACCGGCCGCCCCTGCGGCAGCTGCTCGCGCAACCAGGCGTACTCGTCCTGGAGTTCGTGGACCTTCTCCATCCGCGCGGTGTCCCGCTGGGCGTTCGCGGGCATCTGCGTCAGGCGCCGGTCGGCGGCGACCAGGTAGCGCATCAGGTGCCCGAGCCGCCCGACCCCCGCCTCCGTGACGAAGCCCGGCCTGATCAGCGCGTCCAACTGGGCCCGTACGTCGGCGAGGTTGGCGAGCAGCGCCGGGCTGCGGACGGACTTCAGGCGCCGTTCGCAGGACCCCCAGGCGGCGAGGACCTGCTGGACCTGGCCGACGGTGGCCACCGTGGCGTCGACGATCTCGGCGCGGACCTTCTCGTACAGCTTCCGGTAGGACTCCTCGTCCCAGGCCGGGCCGCCGAAGTCGGTGATCAGCTTGTCCGCGGCGGCCTGCGCGCAGTCCGCGAAGAGCGCCGGGATCGAGCCGTGCGGATTGGCCGAAAGAGCCAGCTTCTGGGCGTTGTTGAGCTTGTCGGAGGCGAACTTGGCCGGGTTCACCGGGATGTTGCGCAGGATCAGCCGCCGGGTGCCGCGCCACATCGCCTGCTGCTGCTCGGCCTCGGTGTCGAAGAGCCGCACCGAGACGGTGTCCCCGTCGTCCACCAGGGCGGGGTAGGCCTTCACCGGCTGCCCGGCCCGCCGGGTCTCGAAGACGCGGCTCAGGGTGCCGAGGCTCCAGTCGGTCAGGCCCCTGCGCTCCACGGACTCGCCGCCGGTGCGCTCCGCGGTGGCCGCGGCCGCCTGCGAGATCGCCTTCTGCGCCTTGGGCTTCAGGCGCAGCCTCAGCGCTTGGAGGTCCTTGTCCTCGGCGAGCTTGCGGCGCCGCTCGTCCACGATCCGGAAAGTGATCTTGAGGTGCTCGGGCACCCGCCCCAGGTCGAAGTCCTCGGCGGTGACCGGCACCCCGACCCGCCGCTTCAGCTCGCGGGCGAGGGTCACCGGCAGCGGTTCCTGGAGCGGCTCGGCGTGCTCCAGGAAGGCCCGGGCGAAGTTGGGCGCGGGGACGTAGTGCCGCCGGATGGGCTTGGGCAGCGAGCGGATCAGCTCGGTGACGACCTCCTCGCGCAGGCCCGGGATCTGCCAGTCGAAGCCCTCCTCCGAGACCTGGTTGAGCACCTGGAGCGGGATGTGCACGGTCACCCCGTCCGCGTCCGCGCCCGGCTCGAACTGGTACGTCACCCGGAACTTCAGCCCGCCCTGCCGCCAGGAGTCCGGGTAGTCGGCCTTGGTGACCGCCTGCGCCTGCTCGTTGATGAGCATCGAGCGCTCGAAGTCGAGGAGTTCGGGGTCCTCCTTCGCCTTGTGCTTCCACCAGGAGTCGAAGTGGGCGCCGGAGACGACGTGTTCGGGCACCCGCTGGTCGTAGAAGTCGAAGAGGGTCTCGTCGTCCACCAGGATGTCGCGGCGCCGGGCCCGGTGCTCCAGCTCCTCGACCTCGGTGAGCAGTCGGCGGTTGGCGGCGAAGAACTTGTGGTGGGTGCGCCAGTCGCCCTCGACCAGGGCGTGCCGCAGGAAGAGCTCGCGGCTCACCTCCGGGTCGATACGCCCGTAGTTGACCTTGCGCTGCGCCACGATCGGCACGCCGTACAGCGTCACCTTCTCGTAGGCCATCACCGCGGACTGGTCCTTCTCCCAGTGCGGTTCGGAGTACGTCCGCTTGAGCAGATGCTCCGCGAGCGGCTCGATCCACTCCGGCTCGATACGGGCGTTGACCCGCGCCCACAGCCGCGAGGTCTCCACCAGCTCCGCCGACATCACGAACCGCGGCGGCTTCTTGAACAGCGCCGAGCCCGGGAAGACCGCGAACTTCGCGCCGCGCGCGCCGAGATACTCGTTGCGCCCGCCGCGCTCGCGTTCGGTGGCCTGGGTGCCGCTGCCGCCGGTCTTCACGTCCTTCATGCCGATGTGCGAGAGCAGACCGGCGAGCAGCGAGATGTGGATCTGCTGGTCGGGCGCCTGGTCCGCGCCCTCGGAGCCACCGGTCTTCAGGCCCATCTGCTTGGCCACGGTGCGCAGTTGGGAGTAGATGTCCTGCCACTCGCGGATCCGCAGGTAGTTCAGGTACTCGCCCTTGCACATCCGGCGGAAGGCCGAGGAGGACAGCGCCTTCTGCTGCTCGCGCAGATACCGCCACAGGTTCAGGTAGGCGAGGAAGTCGCTGGTCTCGTCCTTGAAGCGGGCGTGCTGCTGGTCGGCCTGCGCCTGCTTCTCCACCGGGCGTTCGCGCGGGTCCTGGATGGAGAGCGCGGCGGCGACCACCATCACCTCGCGGACGCAGCCGTTGCGGTCGGCCTCCAGGACCATCCGGGCCAGGCGCGGGTCCACCGGCAACTGGGCGAGTTTCCGCCCGACTTGGGTGAGGCGCTTGCGTGAGTCCTTCTGCTCGGGGTCCAAGGCGCCCAGTTCCTGGAGGAGTTGGACGCCGTCGCGGATGTTGCGGTGGTCCGGCGGGTCGATGAAGGGGAACTTCTCGATGTCGCCGAGACCGGCCGCGGTCATCTGCAGGATGACGGAGGCGAGGTTGGTGCGCAGGATCTCCGCGTCGGTGAACTCGGGCCGCGCGAGGAAGTCGTCCTCGGAGTAGAGCCGGATGCAGATGCCGTCCGAGGTACGGCCGCAACGCCCCTTGCGCTGATTGGCACTTGCCTGGCTGACCGCCTCGATCGGCAGCCGCTGCACCTTGGTGCGGTGGCTGTAGCGCGAGATGCGCGCGGTGCCCGGGTCGATCACGTACTTGATGCCCGGCACCGTCAGCGAGGTCTCGGCGACATTGGTGGCGAGCACGATCCGTCTGCCCTGGTGCGGCTGGAAGACCCGGTGCTGCTCGGCGTGCGAGAGCCGCGCGTACAGCGGAAGGACCTCGGTCGCCCCCGGCATGCCCTGGGTGTGCCGGTACTTCTTCTCCAGCGCGTCCGCGGTGTCGCGGATCTCCCGCTCCCCGGAGAGGAAGACCAGGATGTCGCCGCGCGGCTCCCGGCTCAACTCGTCCACCGCGTCCACGATCGCGGTGATCTGGTCCCGGTCCGCCTCCTCGGAGTCCTCCTCCAGGAGCGGGCGGTAGCGGACCTCCACCGGATACGTACGCCCGCTGACCTCGACGATCGGGGCGTCGCCGAAGTGCCGCGAGAACCGCTCGGGGTCGATGGTCGCGGAGGTGATGACCACCTTCAAGTCGGGGCGCTTGGGCAGCAGTTGGGCGAGATAGCCGAGCAGGAAGTCGATGTTGAGGGAGCGCTCGTGCGCCTCGTCGATGATCAGGGTGTCGTAGGCGCGCAGTTCGCGGTCGGTCTGGATCTCGGCGAGCAGGATGCCGTCCGTCATCAGCTTCACGAAGGTGCCCGCGCCGACCTGGTCGGTGAAGCGGACCTTCCAGCCGACCGCCTCGCCCAGCGGTGTGTCCAGCTCCTGCGCCACCCGCTCGGCGACGGTACGGGCGGCGAGCCGGCGCGGCTGGGTGTGGCCGATCATGCCGCGCACCCCGCGCCCCAGCTCCATGCAGATCTTCGGGATCTGGGTGGTCTTGCCGGACCCGGTCTCACCCGCGACGATCACGACCTGGTGGTCCCGGATCGCCGCCAGGATCGCGTCCTTCTTCTGGCTGACCGGAAGCTGCTCGGGATAGCTGACGGCCGGAACCCGTGCCGCCCGCTCCGCGAGCCGCGCCTCACCGGACGCGATCTCGGCCTCGATCTCCCCGAGCACGGCGGTGCGCGCCTCGGGTTTGCGTATCCGCCGGGCGCCCTCCAGCCTGCGGCCGAGCCGGTGCGCGTCGCGCAGCGAGAGACCGGAGAGGCGGTCGCCGAGCGGACCGAGGGGGCTGGGGCGGGGGCCCTGCGGGGCGGTGCCCGAGGCGGAGGCGGGGGCGGGCTGCGTAGACATACGGACTCCAGGATCTCATCCCGGGGAAATCCGTGGCGAACCCTTTTGCTGCGGCGCCCGTCACGACAGCCGTGGGGCGGTGTCCTAGCGTGACCTTATGTCTGAAATGCCGGAGGGGCGGGAGTCGGAGGACGAAGGCCCGGAGAGCGAAGGCCTGGGGAATGAAGGGCCGGAGAGCGAAGGGCCGAGGAGCGAAGGGCCGGAGGGCGAAGGGCCGGGGAGCGAGGGCCCGGACGGCGAGGCGCCGGACGAGGCCGGTGGCGGCTCCTCCGCGCACCCCGTGCCCCGGGCGCACGCCCGCGCCCCGGAGCGCGGCGCGGGCTGGGACTGGTTCCGGGGCACGCCCTTCTGGCCCGCGACCGTCATCGTGCTGATCCTCGCCGCGGCGGCCGGAGTCTTCGCGGGCTCGTACACGTACTCCATGGCGAAACCCACCCCGCACCGCATCCCCATCGGCATCACCGGCGACTACGAGGCGCTGCGCGGCGAGTCCTACGTCGACCGCCTGGAGAAGGAACTCGGCACCTCGCTGCGGCTGCACCCCTACGACCGCCCGGCCGAGGCGCGGCACCAGGTGCAGGAGCAGAACATCTTCGCCATCGTGGACGTCCGCCCCGGTGGCCGCGAGGTCGCGCTCGCCGTCTCCAGCGCCTCCGGGGCCTCGGTCGCGGACGTGATCGCCGAGGCCGCCCCGAAGGTCGCGAAGGAGGCCGGGGTCCGGGTGCGCGTCAGCGACCTCAACCCGCTCCAGGAGGGCGACCCGCGCGGACTCGCGATCTTCTACATCACCCTCGCCTCGGTGATCATCGGCTTCGTCGGCTCGATCCAGCTGTCCGTGCACGGCAAGGACCTCGGCCCGGTGGCCCGGATCGTCTTCACCGCCGCGTACGCGATGCTCGGCGCGCTGGCCATCGTGGCGGTGGTCGACTGGTGGATCGGCGCCCTCGACCTGCCGGAGGGGGAGTCCTGGGCGATCCTCGCGCTCACCATGTTCACCGCGGGCATGGTCAGCACGATGTTCACCACCCTCTTCGGCCGCTGGGCGATGCTGCCCACCTGGGGCCTGATGATCATCCTCGGCAACCCCTCCTCCGGCGGCGCCGTCTCCGGCCCCCTGCTGCCCCCCGTCCTCCGCGCCATCGGGCGCTGGCTGCCGCCGGGCGCCTCGGTCAACGCCCAGCACACCGCCGTCTACTTCCAGGGCCACCAGCACCCCCTGCCCTTCCTCGTCCTCGGCGGCTGGGCCCTGCTCGGCACGACCGTCTTCTGGCTCTGGCGCCACCGCCACCCGGGCGCCTCGGCCTCCCTGCCGAAGGGGGAGCACGCGGCGGGGTGAGGGGCGGCGCGGGTGCGGGCGCGGGCGCGGGAAGGGCGGGGTGAACGGCGGGTTGAGGGGAGTTGGACACCTGGCGTCCACGGGCTTTCGGGGAGATTCCGGGCGTTTTCCACCCCGGAAGGGCGCAACCCTTCGGCGGTTCGGCGGGTCAAGGTGTGCGACGGAGCGAGGGGGACCGCGCTTTCCCCTCTCCTTCTCTCTCTCCTCTCTCTGCCTCCTCTTCTCCTCCGCCCTCTCTCTTCTTCGCTCTTCGCTCTTCGCTCTTCGCTCTGGACTCTGGGGGACTCATGTCTCGTACGACCCGTTCCGCTCACTCCGCCCGTTCGTTGCGTTTACTGGCCGCCGCCGCGCTGATCGCCGCTCCGGCCGGGCTGGCCCTCGGCACCGCTCCGGCGGGTGCCGCCGCGCCGACCGAGGCCGGCGCGGTCGCCGACGACGGCGGCCACGCGATCACGTACACCGCGGGCTCCGCGCAGGAGAACCGGGTGGTGATCACCGAGGCCAAGGGCACGGAGTTCACCATCGACGACGTGGTGCCGATCAAGGCCGGCACCGACTGCGTGCACCCCGACGCCTCCGACCAGACCAAGGTGGTCTGCACCCTCACCGAGTTCGGCGACTACTGGGTACGCATCCGGGTCGAGCTGGGCGACGGTGACGACACCCTCTCCATGCACGCGGGCAGCGAGAACTCCCTGCACGGCGGCTCCGGCAATGACGAGATCACCGGCGGCGGCAACAACTTCATCTTCGGCGAGGACGGCGACGACACCCTCACCGGCGGCACCCAGGACGGCGGCAACGGCGCCGACCTGCTCAGCGCCCCGGACTACGGCGCCGTGGGCGGCGCGGGCAACGACACCCTGGTCGGCACCGACGGCCCCGACGACCTCCGCGGCGGCGCCGACCACGACATGATCATCGGCCGCGCGGGCGACGACACCCTCTACGGCAACAGCGGCAACGACACCATCCACGGAGGCGGCGGCAACGACTTCATCTCGGGCGGCACCGGGAAGAACACGATCTATCAGTAGGGCTGGCGACACGCCTGGGGTGCTTCGGCTCCCCGGGCGCGGTGTGCGCGTGGGTACGTGGGCGACCGCCCGGCCGGGACAGAGCGAGTACCGGGCGGTCGGTACGTATCGCGGGGGTCGCCGTCGCCTCGCCGCTGGAGTGCCGAGGCAGGGGCGATCACCGGCGCGGGCGGGTCCCCGACGCGTTCACACGACTCGGCCAGGGGAGGGTAACGAGCTGGGCCATGGCATGCGTCGCCCGTCCACGACGCCCATGCCCGGTATCCGGCGCACTGCGCGAGACGCTCGCCCGCCTGGCACAGCTCGGTCTGGTATAGGCCAAAGGCAGTGGATCGCATCTTCGGCCGTATGCCCTTGGCGGGGCTGCGGTGGGTTCTTGTCCCGGGGCGGCTACGGGACCGGGAACCACTCCGCGAGTCGCTTGGCGATGACGGGTACGTCGAGATGGTCCTGGGCGACGGCCTCGACGAACGGGCCCGCCTCCTCGGCCGACGGGACCGGCCGTCCGGCGGGCAGGCCGTTGATGCGCAGGAAGAAGCGCATGGCGAGCCAGGCGGTGCGCTTGTTGCCGTCGATCAGCGCGTGGTTGCGGGCGAGGGCATGCAGCAGCGCTGCCGCCTTCTCGTGGAGCGTGGGGTACAGCACGGCACCGAACACGTTGGTGCGTGGTCGCTCGGTGGCCGAGACGAGCAAGCCGAGGTCGCGCACGCTGTGTTCGGTGCCGTTGATCTTGGCCGCGATGGCCAGGATCTCGTCGAGCTGGACGTAGCGGACTTCGCTCACTTCAGGTAGTCCAGGATCTCCGCGTCGGTGTCCGTCAGCTCGGCCAGGATGTCGTGCACATTGAGTTCGGCGCGGGCCTCGGCTTCGCGGATCGCTTCGATGGCGAGCGTCTGCTTACTGCGGCCGGTGCGTTCGGCGCGCGCGGTGAGCTTCGCGTCGAGGTCGTCGGGGAGTCGGAGTGTCATCGCCATGCATGAATGATACCGCGTTGGTATCAGATGTCGCCACGGTGCCTGACTCAGACCGGTGCGGGCGCGAGCGGTGGCACCGAGGACACCGAAAACGGGGGCTGCGGGTGTGGGGCCGATTGCTCTCAGGGGGCTGTCTTCGCCGGGGCGCGCAACAAGAACGTCCCGTACGGCATGCCGTACGGGACGTCCTCATGCGAGTGGCTGGGGCCGGGATCGAACCGGCGACCTATCGCTTTTCAGGCGATCGCTCGTACCAACTGAGCTACCCAGCCACGAAGTTCACCAGGAACTTCAGCGGTCCTGACGGGATTTGAACCCGCGGCCTCCACCTTGACAGGGTGGCGAGCACTCCAAACTGCTCCACAGGACCAGGCATTGTGTGAGGTGCGGGACAAGTCT
Organism: Streptomyces sp. SCSIO ZS0520; assembly: GCF_025643355.1. Taxonomy (NCBI): domain Bacteria; kingdom Bacillati; phylum Actinomycetota; class Actinomycetes; order Kitasatosporales; family Streptomycetaceae; genus Streptomyces; species Streptomyces sp. SCSIO ZS0520. The sequence goes on from NZ_CP092644.1 coordinate 4,394,067, forward strand.
CGCACATCGAACTGCGTGCCCCCAACGGGATTCGAACCCGTGCTACCGCCTTGAAAGGGCGGCGTCCTAGGCCGCTAGACGATGAGGGCTATCGGCCCGCCTGGGCGCCGCGGTGAGGCGGCGCGTCGGGGACGTGAGAAGCATATGGGATGCGGCGAGGTATCGCCAAAACGATTGTCGGAGGCCCGAGCGGGTACGCGAAGGCGCCGCTCGGCCCGCTCAGCCGCCCGGCTGCCGGGGACCGCTCAGCCGCTGTCCGGCCCGGCGCCGGGATCCCTAGTCCGCGCCCGCGCCCGCGCCCGAGCGCGAGCGCGTGGCAGGCGGCGGTGGCGGAACCGGAGGAGTGGACGAGGGCGGGGAGGAAGAAGACGGAGGGGAGGAAGAGGAAGACGGGGAGGAAGGGGAGGCAGAGGGGGGCGGGGTCGGGGGGAGGAGGCCGGCGCCGGGCTGGTTCTCCTTGGGGAGGTGGCGGCTGACCTCGGCGGTGGAGAGGCCGAGGCCGCCGAGTTTGATGGCGTCCCAGGCCTGGAGGCGTTTGGTGGAGCGGTCCAGGTAGAGGATCGAGGCCTCGATCGGGTCGGGGTAGGTGCCCTCGACGGCGCGCAGGCCGCTGCCGCCGGTGGAGCCCTCGATGCGCAGCCGGGTGCCGTCCCGCAGCACCTCCATCTCGTTGTGGTGGATGTGCCCGGCGAGGACGAGCGGGACGTGGCCGTCGGTCTGGCGGGCGGCCTCCGGGTTGTGCGCGACCGCGATGTCGACGGGCTTGCCGTCGTCCGCGAGCCGGGCGAGGGCCGCGGCGAGCTGCCTGCCCGCGGTGACCTCCGAGGCGAGGGCCGCGGGGGAGTCGCCCTCGCCCCCGGCGGAGCGGTCCGGGGTGAACTGCGGGTCCCCGATGCCCGCGAAGCGCAGCCCCGCCACCGTCACCGGTCGGCCCTCGTCGAGGATCCGGACGTTCTTCATCTGGCGCAGGTACTCCTGGGTGAGCCGGGAGTCGTGGTTGCCGCGCACCCAGACGTACGGGGCGCCCAGGTCGCGTACCGGATCGAGGAAGCCGTTCTCCGCCGCGCTGCCGTGGTCCATGGTGTCGCCGGAGTCGACGATCACATCGATGTCGTACTGCTTCACGAGCGAGCCCACGATGTGCCAGGAGGCCGGGTTCAGATGGATGTCGGAGACGTGCAGGACGCGCAGGGTGGTGGGGTCGGGCTGGTAGGCGGGGAGGGTGGAGGTGACGTCGTAGAGCTTGGTGACATTGGTGACCAGGCGCGCCAACTCCTTCTGGTAGACGTCGAATTCGCTGACGATGCTGCGCGCGTCGCCGACCACGTTCGGCGCCGAGGAGAGCAGGCCCGAATACTTCGGTTCGAGTACGGAGTTGGGGTTCCAGGTGGTGGCGGCGAGGGTGCCGGAGCCCGCCAGGAGCACCAGGGAGAGGCCGCCCGCGGCGAGGGCGGGGCGCGGGCGGCGGTAGACGGCGAGGGCGAGCACGCCCGCGCCCAGGACGACGGCGGCCCCGGAGCGCACGGCCAGCTCGCGGGTGCCGTCCTCGACGTCGCGGGAGACCTCCTCCTGGAGTCCGGAGAGCCGTTCGGGGTGGTTGACCAGGGCCTCGGAGCGCACCGGGTCGAGGCGGTCCACATCGACGTCGAGGCGGAGCGGTGCCGTGTGGGAGCGCAGGTCGAGGGCGCCGAGCGGGGAGACGTTGATGCGGGTGCCGCCGCTGAGCGAGGGCCGCAGGGCCATCCGGGTGTCCATCGGGCCGACCGGCACCGAGGCGCTGCCCGCCGCGAGCAGCCCGAGCCAGGCGCCGAGGACGACGACGGTGCACAGGCCGAGGGCGCGCAGATAGGTGGGGGGTTCGCGCCGGTCGGGCGGGCGCAGTTCCAGGGCGGGGGCGCGGCGGCGGGTGCGGAGCCGTCCGGGGAGTGCGCCGCCGGGGCCGCGAGCGGCGTCCCGCAGACGCCGCGCGAGGCGCTCCAGGAGGGCCGGGGCGCGGACCATTCATCCGATATGCCCGTACGGGGGCCGGGTTATGCGGGGCCAAGGGGGTGCGCCGGAGCGCACGGCGGCGCACGGGGCGTGTGCGCCGCCGCCTCCGGGCGTGCGGGTCAGCCCCAGCCGAGTTCGTGCAGGCGGTCGTCCTCGATGCCGAAGTGGTGGGCGATCTCGTGGACGACGGTCACGGCGACCTCCTCCACGACCTCCTCGGCGGTCGCGCAGTAGCGCAGGGTCGGGCCCATGTAGATGGAGATGCGGTCGGGCAGGACCCCGGCGTACCACTCGCCGCGCTCGGTCAGCGGGGTGCCCTCGTAGAGGCCGAGGAGTTCGGGGTCCTCGGCGGCGGGTTCGTCCTCCACGAAGACGGCCACGTTGTCCATGACCCGGGTCAGCTCGGGCGGGATCCGGTCCAGGGCCTGGGCCACCAGCTCTTCGAAGGCGTCGCGTGTCATCTCCAGCACACCGCCATTGTCCGGGACGCGGAGCGGTACGGGGCCGCCCGGGCGCGGGAATCCGCGCGGCGGGCCGCCGTCCCCGCGCCCCGTGGCGCTCCGGCGGGAGCTACGGGGCGGGCGCGGAGGCGTGTGCGCCGGTGTGTGCGCGGTGCGTGTCCTCTTGTGCGCCAAGTGAGTTGGGCAGGGCCGGAACCTTCCCGTGTCCCCGTCTCCCGGAGGTGGCCGCCGTGCGCCCCTTGCCCCTGACCTTCCGGTTGCCCCACCCCGTACGGCTGACCGCGGCCGCGCTGACCGTGCTCGCCGCCGCGGGCTGCGTGAAAGTCGGCGGGGGCGGCGAGGACCGCCCCTCGGTGCCGGACGGGCAGGGCGGCGCCGTCGCCGGGGTGGACGCCGGGGACACGGTCGGGGGTGAGGGCGGCCGGGACCGGCAGGACGGGGACGGACGCCACGGCGGGCACGACAGGCCGAGCCCCGGTGCCTCCGGGGACGCGGCGGAGGACGGGGCCTCGCCGAGCGCCTCCGCCCCGGACGGCGGCGGGGCCACGGGCCGCCCGGGCGGGGGCTCCGGTTCCGCGGACCGGCCGGGCGGCGGCAACGGCGGTGGCCAGAGCGGCGGTTCGGGCGGACAGGAACCCGGACCGGGGCCGGGACCCGAGTCGCCGGGCGGTACGACACCGCCGCCCACCGAGCCCTCGCCGGACCCGAGCGGTGAGCCGCCGGGTACGGAGTCGCCGGTGCCCGCGGGGTGAGCCGGGTCCCGGACTCCGCTCGGTCGGGGAACGCCCCAGGGGTCTCATTCCGCTCCGGTCAGGGGGCGCTCCGAGGGCCTTGTCACGGCGCTCACCAGCCGGTTTGCTCCTCGGGGCAGGGGGTGCGTATGGTGGTAGATCGTTTGATCCCATTTGCCCGGCGCACTCCTCACCGTACGAGGAAACGAAGCGCGCCGCGTGTGGCGCGTACTCCCCCTAGCCGTGGCTGGACCGCATTGAGGCGGTCGATTGCGAGAATCACGGAGTTTTGGGCGCGCGTGCCGAGACTCCGGAAGGTTTCGCATTTCGCATGTCTGTTTCCAGCACTGATCACATCGTCGTGCCCGAGTCCGTAGAGGCCGAAGCAGTCGAGGCCGTCGAGGCCGCCGAGACGGTGGAGTCCGCCGAGGCCGCCGCGCCCGAGACCACCTTCGCCGACCTCGGTCTCCCCGAGGGCGTGGTGCGCAAGCTCGCGCAGAACGGCGTGACCGTCCCGTTCCCGATCCAGGCCGCCACCATCCCGGACGCCCTGGCCGGCAAGGACATCCTCGGCCGCGGCCGCACCGGCTCCGGCAAGACCCTCTCCTTCGGTCTGCCGCTGCTCGCCACCCTGTCCGGCGGCTACACCGAGAAGAAGCGCCCGCGCGGACTGATCCTCACCCCGACCCGCGAGCTGGCCATGCAGGTCGCCGACGCCCTCCAGCCCTACGGTGACGTACTCGGCCTGAAGATGAAGGTCGTCTGCGGCGGCACCTCGATGGGCAACCAGATCTACGCCCTGGAGCGCGGCGTCGACATCCTCGTCGCCACCCCGGGCCGGCTGCGCGACATCATCAACCGCGGCGCCTGCTCCCTGGAGCAGGTCCAGGTCGCCGTCCTCGACGAGGCCGACCAGATGTCCGACCTGGGCTTCCTGCCCGAGGTCACCGAGCTGCTCGACCAGATCCCCGGCGGCGGCCAGCGCATGCTGTTCTCCGCGACCATGGAGAACGAGATCTCCACCCTGGTCAAGCGCTACCTGAACAGCCCGGTCACGCACGAGGTGGACGCCGCCCAGGGCGCCGTCACCACGATGACCCACCACATCCTGGTGGTGAAGCCGCGCGACAAGGCACCGGTGACCGCCGCGATCGCCGCCCGCAAGGGCCGCACCATCATCTTCGTCCGCACCCAGCTGGGCGCCGACCGCATCGCCGAGCAGCTGCGCGACGCCGGGGTGAAGGCCGACGCGCTGCACGGCGGCATGACCCAGGGCGCGCGCACCCGCACCCTCGCCGACTTCAAGGACGGCTACGTCAACGCGCTCGTCGCGACCGACGTCGCCGCCCGCGGCATCCACGTCGACGGCATCGACCTGGTGCTCAACGTCGACCCCGCCGGTGACCACAAGGACTATCTGCACCGCTCCGGCCGTACGGCCCGCGCGGGGCGCTCGGGCACCGTCGTCTCGCTGTCGCTGCCGCACCAGCGCCGCCAGATCTTCCGGCTGATGGAGGACGCGGGCGTGGACGCCTCGCGCCACATCGTCGGCGGCGGCGGGGTCTTCGAGCCGGAGGTCGCCGAGATCACCGGCGCCCGTTCGATGACCGAGGTGCAGGCCGAGGCCGCGGGCAACTCCGCCAAGCAGGCCGAGCGCGAGGTCGCCGAGCTGACCCGCGAACTGGAGCGCGCCCAGCGCCGCGCCGCCGAACTCCGCGAGGAGGCCGACCGGTTGACCGTGCGGGCGGCCCGCGAGCGCGGCGAGGACCCGGCCGAGGCCGCGGCCGTCACGGAGCGGCCGGAGGGTGCCGAGAGCACCGAGGGCGCGGTGGCCGAGGCCGCCGTGTCGGTGCCGGAGCAGCCCGCCGCCGAGGCCGTGGACCGTTCCGCGGAGGCCGAGCGGCCCGCCGCGCGCACGGTCCGCGAGGAGCGCTCCTCCTACGACCGCCGGGACGACCGCCGTGACGACCGCGGCGGCTTCCGCCGGGACGACCGCCGGGACGGCGACCGCGGTGGCTTCAACCGTGACCGTGGTGGCTTCCGCCGCGATGACCGTCGTGACGGTGACCGTGGTGGGTTCCGCCGGGACAACGACCGGGGTGGCTTCAACCGCGACCGCGGCAACGACCGCGGCAACGACCGCGGCGGCTTCCGTCGCGACGACCGCCGCGACGACCGCGGTGGCTTCCGCCGGGACGACCGCCGGGACGACCGGGGCGGCCGCTCCTTCGACCGCCGTGAGGACCGCGACCGCGGCGACCGCGGTGACCGGGGCGGCTTCAACCGCGACCGCGGCAACGACCGTGGCGGCTTCCGCCGTGACGACCGTCGTGACGGTGACCGTGGTGGGTTCCGCCGGGACAACGACCGGGGTGGCTTCAACCGCGACCGCGGTGGGGACCGCGGCGGCTTCCGCCGGGACGACCGGGGCGGCCACCGCGCCGGGGACCGCCCGTACAACCGCGACCGCCGCGACGACCGCCCCGCGGGCGGCCACCGCTCCGGCGGCCACGACCGCCCCTTCGCCCGCCGTGACGACCACCGGGGCGGCAATGCCCCCTCCTCCTCGACGTCCTCCTTCGGCCGCCGCGAGGACAAGCCGCGCTGGAAGCGCAACGGCAGCTGAGGACTTGAGCCGCAGCCGCCTCTGAGACCTTCCGGGTCCGGGGGCGGGGCGGCCGCCCAGCACAGCCGCGCGGCAGCGCGGAGCACACAGCAGAGCAGCAGAGCAGCACAGCACGGGCGGGGCCCGGTGCCAGGACCAACCTCCTGGCACCGGGCCCCGCCCGTTCGCGTCCCCGCCCGTTCCCGTGGCGCCCCTGCCGCGCCCCCGCCCGCCTGCGTCCGTACGACCGTAAGTCCGTACGCGCGGCTCTACGAGACGAGACGAGACGAGACGAGACGGGACGGGACAAGACGAGACGCGATGTGAGCGACGCGATGCGAGCGACGCGATGTGATGACGCACCCCGTGCCAGGCCGGACCCCAACTCCCCTGCCGGCCCGCCCCGATCACTGACCGTACTCACCAGAAGCATCACTTTCGGTAGAAGATGACGGCGAGAAGAATTCCGAAACCGAAATCTGCGCCGCGGAACCAGAATGAGTGGAGAGCCCTCTTCCCTCGAAGTCCGTCTCCCCGGCGGGGTCTTGGTGATCGCCACGCGGGTAAAGCGTGAGTAATGCACTACGCAGTGCAATCGATCCGACCTGCTGTTCCCTGCGGGTTGAGCGGGAGCGAGTGACCTGCGTCACTCTCTCTCCGGAAAATTGAATCCTGCGTTCCCGTGTGAGAAGTTTTGTGCGTCGCGCCGGATCCCCGCGGAGGGGTCGGCGTCGGATCGCCGATGTTTTCCGGTGATCGTGCTCGACTTCCGAATGACCGCGGGAGTCGGTGCTTCGGATGGTGCGCCGTGTGCGCAGGGGGAATTCCTGCCCGTGGCCGCGCTGCCCGATCGGATGCTCCCTCGGGAGCCTGGCAAGTCGTGTGTGGGGGATCTCGTGAGTGCTGGTGACCGATTGTGCCGCCGTCGTCGATGTATGCCCTGGCAGAGCCGCACCTCGGCCTAGTTGCCGCAAGGTGAGGGCAGCGGGCGGCCCACGGGGCGGACCACGGCTGATGCCGGGTCCCCGCGGTGCCAAGTCCGCTGTGGGGTACGGGAGTTGAGGGTGAACCGCAGGGCGGTTCGGCCGTCCGCCGGGGGCTTTCCCCGGTGCTCGGGAATACCGGTTTCCCCGGTGAACCGCTGACGCTCCGCCCTCTCCGTGCCGCCCTTTGCCGCGGTGGTTTTCTCTGTGGTGGTTTCCCTTGGGGGAGTTCCTTCGGTATGCCGGGGAGCTGCCTTTTCCGGTGCTGCCTTTCTGCGCTGTTTCTCCGCGGGTGCTGTTCCGCTCCTTCTGCTTCAACAGCCGTCCGCGCAACGGGAATTGGTGTCCGTCGAGCCCTTTCGGGCCTGCTCCAGGAAATCGGGTTCATGAAGACTTCGGTGATGCTGCCGTTCGTTCCGAAACGGCCCGAACAGGCGCTGCCCTTCGCCGGGTTGGTGTCCTGGTCCTCCGCCGACCGGCTGTGGCAGGGGCAGGGACTGCTCACCGAGGGTCACCATGTCTACAGCTACCTCGCGGGCGCGGGCTTCCGCTTCCCGGTCGGCTTCGGGGTCTCCCTGATGCCCTTCCGGCACCCCTACGACGCCGCCGTGCAGGCACGGTCCCTCGCGCTGACCACCGGGCAGCCGGTCGTCGCCGGGTTCGGGCCGGGGGCGCTGCAACTCCAGCGCTCGGTGCTCGGCAAGGAGTACGCCAGCCAGCTGGGCGCCTGCCGCGAGTACCTCGGTGCCGTACGAAGGCTGCTCGACGGCGAGGTGCTCGACTTCTCCGGGGACCACTTCGAGGTGCACGGGCAGCTCCAGCCCTACCCCTCGCCGCCGGTGGAGGTCGGCCTCGGGGTGCTGCGCAAGGGGGCCGCGAAGGTCGCCGGGGAGGTCGCCGACGCGGCGATCACCTGGCTGACCCCGGCGCCCTACCTCGCCGGGACGCTGGCCCCCGCGCTCGCGGAGGGCGCGGCCCGGGCCGGACGCCCCGCGCCCCGGATCGTGGCGATCGTCCCGGTGGCGCTGGCCGCCGAGGACCGCGACCCGGTGCGGCTCGCGCTCGCCAGCAACAAGCCGCACCTCTCGCTGCCGCACTACCAGAGCATGCTGCGCAGCAGCGGCCTGGAGATCACCGGCGACCCGGCGCTCGACGCCCGGGAGCTGGTCGCCCACGACGGCTTCCTCTACGGCGGCGAGGAGGAGCTGACCGAGAAGCTCCTCGCCTACCGGGACGCCGGAGCCGACGAGGTGGTCCTCAACGCCACCGGTGTCTGCGCGGTGTACGGCCCGGAGGTCGCCGTACGCGAACTCGCCGCGATCCTGCGGCACTTCGAGAAGGCGAGCGCCTGATGAACCCCTATAAGCAGCATCTGATGTCCTGGGTCACGGGCCGCGCCTTCGGGCTGCGGCCGGGCGGGCAGGGCGCGGCCACCGCGGTCGCCGAGGACGCGGACGCGCTCCACCGGGCCCTGGACAAGGGCCTGGTGGGCGCCGGGAGCCTGGTGTTCGCGCCGCCGGGGGTCGAGGCGCCGGGTGCCGCCGCCGTGGTGCCCTACCGGGGTTCGCTGGTGGAGGCGGGCGCGGAGGCGCAGTTCGGGGAGGACTTCTTCCTCCAGGTGCAGGCGTACAGCATCGCGGGCTTCCTCGCCCTGCTTGGGCCCACCGCGCTGCGGATCACCGAGGACGAGGACGCCGAGGCCTTCCTCGCCGACGCCGACTCCGCGCTGCACGAGGGCAGTTGGCCCGAGGTGCTCACCAACCCGGCGGTGCAGCTCGCGGAGGTGCGCACCCTCGGCGGCGCCGCGCCCCTGGACGGCCCCGGCCTCCGGCTCTACCTGGACCGGGACGGCGAGGCCCGAACCGGCGCCCTGGGCACGCCACTTGGGCAGGCCGAGGAGACCGGCGCCCCCGGCCCCGAGCAGCTGCCGGTCGCCGCCGAGCTGCGGCGCGAGGTCGCCGGGCGGCCCTGGCTCGGCCGCTACCACGCGGCGGTGCAGGCGCTCCAGTCGCTGCGGGCCCGCGGCCACGAGGGCGCCGAGGTCTCCGGCTTCGGACTGCGCTTCAACGGCCACCTGGACACCGGCCCCGAGGCCCCGGACCTGGCGCTGCCGGGAGCGCCCGTACTGCTGCGCTCCGGCGAGGAGTTCTTCGTCTACGAGCCGGACGGCGGGCGGACCTTCCAGGCGGGCGCCGAGGCCGCGCTGACCCTCGAACGCGCCCTGGTGCGGCCCCAGGCGGCCGAGGACGGGACTGCCTGGGCGCAGGCCCGCAGCTTCCTGGACCGCAGATCCGCCCCCGCCGGGGCCGCCGTATGAGCGCCCCCGCCGAGGCGCTGCCCGCGCAGCTCGCGGGCAGTGCCGCCGCCCGGGCGGTGGCCGCGCTGCCCGCCGACACCCTGGTCTGCGACATGTACGAGCCGCGCGGGGCGGAGATCTACCACGACTTCACCCTGGGGGACACCTCCGAGGTGCGGGACATCCTGCGCGAGGTGCGGGCCTCCACCGGCACTGTCCTCGAACTCGCCGCGGGCTCGGGCCGGTTGACCTTCCCGCTGCTCGGCCTGCGCCGCGAACTGCTCGCCGTGGACCTGTCCGAGGCCATGCTCGCCCTGCTGCGCGAGCGCCTGGCCCTGCTGCCCGCCGCCGCGGCCGCCCGGTGCACCCCCGTGCGGGGCGACATCACCACCTACGCGGCACCCGAGCCGGTCGGCGCCGCCGTGCTCGGCACCACCTCGGTCTCGCTGCTCGGCCGCGCGCAGCGGCAGGCGATGCTGCGGCGCACCTGGCAGAACCTCGCCCCCGGCGGGATCTTCGTCCTGACGACTGCTCAGATCAGCGCGGACGCGGGCGACTTGGCCGAGCGGGCGCTCCAGGTGCGGGGCGCATCCGGCAGCTCCTACCAGGTGCACGACCTCGTCGCCCCCGACCGCGCCGGGCGCTACACCGTGGTGCTCGGCCCCGACGGCGGGCCCGGGGTGCCGCGCACCGTCTGCCACTCGTACATCCGGGTCGTCCCGCAGGGCGAACTCACCGCGGACCTCACCGCCGCCGGGTTCACCGTCGAGCACACCGCCACCCTGCCCGGCGAGCGCTACGCCGCCGCGCTGATCCGCGCACGGAAAGAGGGAGCACGATGACCGGCAGCCTGTGGCCGATGATGATGCCGCTCGCCGAGGCGGACGACGACAGCATCTGCGTGGTCGGCGCCGAGGGCCACCGGGTCCGCTACGCCGACGGCAACGAGGTGCTCTGCGGCACCAGCGGACTGTGGAACGCCAACCTCGGCTACGGCAACGAGGCCGTCGCCCGGGCGGTCGCGGAGGCGCTGCGCACCCACTCGTACGCGGGCGTCTTCCGCTACGAGAACGGGCCCGCCCGGAAGGCCGCCGGTGAACTGCTCGCCGCGCACCCGCACGACTTCGCCCGGGTGGTCTTCTCGGTCTCCGGCGGCAGCGCCAACGACCTGGTGATGAAGCTGGCCCGGCAGTACCACGAACTCGGCGGCGAGGGCGGCCGCAAGCTGGTGGTCGGCCTGAAGGACGGCTACCACGGGCTGACCTTCGGGGCGCACGCCCTCACCGGCGAGGACCTCGGCCAGCGCGCCTACGGGGTGGACACCCGCCTGGTGCGCCATCTGCCCGCCAACGACGAGGCCGCCCTCGACAAGCTCTTCGCCACCCTCGGCCGCCAGATCGCCGCGGTGGTGGTGGAGCCGGTGCTCGGCAACGGCGCCGTCGAACTCTCCGCCTCCTTCCTGGCCCGGCTCGGCGCCCTCGCCGAGGAGAGCGGCGCCCTGCTCGTCGCCGACGAGGTCGCCACCGGCTTCGGCCGCACCGGCGAGATGTTCGCCTCCGGCACCTGGGGCCGCCCGCCGGACGTGGTGCTCGTCTCCAAGGGCCTGACCAACGGCACCATGGCGGCCTCCGCGCTGCTGGTCAACTCCCGTATCGCGGACCGCTTCTCGTCCACCGGGGCGCTGCTCCTGCACGGCGAGACCCAGGGCGGCACCGCGGTCACCGCCGCCGCGGTGAGCGCCACCCTCGCCGAGTTCGAGCGGCTGAAGGCGGTGGAGTCGGGGCGCGCGGTCGCCGCCGCCCTGGACACCGCGCTCGCCGACTGGCAGCGCACCGACGCCCGGGTACGGGGCTTCCGCGGCCGGGGCTGCTTCCGCGCCGTCGAGCTCGCCGACCCGCGCGAGCCCGGCGCCCCCCTCGACCCGCGGCAGGTGCCCGCGCTGATCCGGCACATCCGGCGGGCGGGCGCCGCGGTGCACGGCGGACCGCACGGCATCCAGCTGATCCCGGCGCTCACCTACAGCGCCGCCGAGGTCGGGGAGCTGCTCGCCGCCGTCCGCGCCGGAGTGGACGCGCACACCGGGGCAGCGGCGGCATGACCCTCGTCAACAGGTGCCGCGTGCACCGGGGACTCGACGCGCTGCCGCGGCTCGCGGCCGGTGGCACCGGCCCCGTGCTGCTCGTGCACGACGCGGCCCTGGACGGCAACCCGGGCCTCGCCGCCTGCCACCGGCTGCTCGCACAGAGCGGGGCGCCGGTGCGGGTGGTGCCGGTGCCGGGCGCCTGTTCGCTGGACGACGCGCGGGCGCTGGCGCCGCGGCTCACCGGCGGCCGCCTGGTGGTGGCCGTCGGCGGCGGCTCACTGCTCGACACCGCCAAGCTCGCCCTCGCGGTGGCCGATCCGCTGGTGGCCCGGATCCTCGCGGCGCCGCAGCGCAGCGGCTGGGTGCTCGGCCCGGACCGCCCGCGCCCGGTGCCGCTGGCCGCCGTTCCCACCACGCTGGGCACCGCCGCCGAGGTCAGCGGCATCGTCAGCTACGTACACCAAGAGCAGAAACGTGCCTTCACCAGTCTCGCCCTGCAACCCGAGGCGGCGCTGCTCGACGCCCGCTGCACCGAGGGCCTGCCCGGGCACCTCCTGGTCGAGGGCGCCCTGGAGCTGATCCTGCGCGGCGTCGGCCCGGTCGCCGGGAGTACCGGGCCCTGGACGGCGGCCGACGAGGCGGCGCTGCGGCTCGGCGCCGAGGCCGCCGCCCTGCTGAGCGGCATCGGCGCCACCGGGGCGGCCACCGCGGCCGAGCGCACCGCGCTCGCCGAGCTGAGCGTGGCCACCCAGGAGGCCCAACTCCTCGAAGACCGGCTGCCGTTCACGGTGAAGATCTGGTTCCTGGCCAACAACCTCGCGCACCGCCTCGGCCTGCGGAAGATGACGGCCCTCGCCAACCTGGTCCCCGGCTACTGGCGCCACCTCGCCGCCCGGGACGCGGCCGGAGCCGACCGGGTCGCCCGGACCTGGGCCGCCCTGCGCGGCGCGGTCCTCGCGGCCTCGCCCACCGCGCCCGCCCCGCTGCCCGCCGACCCCGCCGAGGGCTTCGCCGCCTGGCTCGCGCTGCTCGGCGTCGCCCCGGCCCCGGCGCCCGCCCCCGCCGACACCGAGGCGGTCGTCGCCTCCTGCCTGCGGATGTGGGGCGGCGGACTGCCGATGCTCGCCGGGCTCGGCGCCGCCGAACTGCGCCTGCTCCTCGGCGACTTGCGCGTACTGCGCCCACCGACTCCCGCGTACCGCGCGGGTGCACTGATCACCACTCACCGAGGGGGGAGGAAAACACCATGAACGACATCCTCGAACTGGACAAGGCCGCGCACGAGAGCGCCGCCCTGGAGCTGGGTCTGCAGGAGCTGGAGACCCTTGAGGCTCCGGGTCTGTGGACGAACGTCGGCATCTCGGTCGGCGTCGTCTCGGCGAGCGCCGCCGCGTACGGCAGCTACGCGCTGACCGCCGCCACGATCGCCACCTGAGCACGCTGACCGACAGTCCGCCTTGTACAGCAAGGAGAACAACATGAAGAGCACCGAAGGGGCCTTCCAGGAGTCCGGCCTCGAGCTGGCGCTCCAGGAGCTGGAGACCCTGGAGGCCCCCGGCTTCTGGACCGGCGTCTCCACCGGCTTCAAGGCGACCGCCGCCGTGGTCTCGGTGGCGGGCGCCAGCGCCGCCGCCTACACGGCGATCAGCGCGGTCGTCACCACCTGATCATCAGGTCGTAGCGGCTGGGGCAACGCGCGGTGCCCCAGCCGGCACGGCCCTCGTACGACAGCTTGGAGAATCATGAACGAGCAAGGCACGGCGACGCCCCGGGCGGCCGGACTGGCTCTGTTCGCCCTCGTCGCGGCAGTCGGCCTCATCGCCGTACTCCTGCTCGGGGACGCGTGGAGCGGCTGGGCCGTCTACCCGTTGCTGACGGTCGGCGTCCTCGTCGTCGCGGGCTCCGTGGGGGCCCTCGTGAAGGTGTTGCGCCATGACGGCTGACCGGGGATTCGCACCGGCCGAACCGCCGGTCATCAGCGTCCGCGGCCTGTCGAAGTCCTACGGCGACCGGCAGGTGCTCGGCGACGTCTCCTTCGACGTGCCGCGGGGCCGCGTGGTCGGACTGCTCGGCCGCAACGGCGCCGGCAAGACCACGCTGATGAAGTCGCTGCTCGGCACCGCCACCGCGGACAGCGGCAGCGTCGAGATCTTCGGTGCCGCCCCGGGGCCCGGCCACGCCCAGCGGGTCGGCGTCGCCATGGACGGCATCGGCTTCTACCCGGCGGCCACCGTCCGCAGGGAACTCGCCCTCTGGGCGACGGCGCTGGGCGTGCCGAAGCACCGCATCCGCGAGGTGATCGACCTGGTCGAGCTGAACGGCCACGAGCGCCAGCGCTGCGCCAAGCTGTCCACCGGGCAGCGCCAGCGGCTGCGCCTGGCCACCGCCCTGCTCGTCCCGGGCGTGGAACTGCTCATGCTCGACGAGCCCGCCAACGGCCTGGACCCGGACGGCATCCGCTGGGTCCGCCGCTTCATCAAGGACATGGCCGCCTCCGGCAAGACCGTCCTGGTCTCCAGCCACCAGCTCTCCGAGATGGAGAACACCGTGGACGACGTCCTGCTCCTCGACAAGGGGCGCCTGGTGCACACCGGTTCGCTGCACGAGTTCACCGCGGGCGGCCGATTCGCCCTGGAGGACCGCTTCTTCGAGGTCGTGGGAGGGATACGGGCATGAGCGGACCGGCACAGCACTTCCGCGCCGAACTGATGAAGACCGGCACCGGCCGGGCCACCCTCGGCTCGCTGCTCGGCGGCGCCCTGTGGTGCGCCCTGACCGGCTACGGCTACTACGCGCAGGGCCGCGACGACGCCGCCGCCCTCGCCTCCGGCGCCGTCACCGGCGACATCATCCGCGGCTGGATGATGATGCTGCTCTTCTCGGCGATCACCTGCGCCCTGATCGTCACCCGCGACGTCTCCGGCGGCACCCTCGCCCGCGCCGTGCTCAGCTACGGCGGCCGGGGCCGGGTCTTCCTCGCCAAACTGCTCGCGGCGCTCGCCACCTCGGCGCTCTTCGCGGTGGTCGCGGTCGGCGGCGCGCTCGCCAACTGGGCGCTGGCGGCCCGCTCCACCGAGACCGACCTCGTCTGGAACGCCGAGTCCACCAAGACCCTCCTCGGCGTCGCCGCCTGCGTACTGCTCTCCGGAGTCTGGGGCCTGATGACGGGCTGGCTGGTGCGCAACCAGACCCTCGCCGTGCTCAGCGTCCTGGTCCTGATGGTCGGCATCGAACCGGCGGTCCAGCGCTTCGCGCCCGAGGCCGCCCAGTTCCTGTTCACCATCGCGCTGAGCAGCCTGTACCGCGACCCCAAGCCGGACCTGCTGCCGGTCGCCGCGGCCGCGCTCGTCTCGGTGGTCTGGGTGGCCGCGCTCACCGCCGCCGCCCGCGTCTCGCTGCTGCGCAGGGACATCGGATGAGCCTCACCCAGGTGCTCCGCCGCCGCCCCGAGCCCCCGCGGCAGGAGCCGGGCACCGCCCACCTGCGGCGCCCGCGCCTGACCACGGGCGTACGGGTGCACCCGCCGGTGGCGGACGGCGAGCCCTGGGTGATGCAGCGCGGCGAGCACCAGTACTTCCGGATCGGCGCCGACCTCGCGCGGCTGGCCCGCGCCCTCGACGGCACCGGCGACGCGGAGTCCCTCGCCGCCCGCCTCGGCCCGCCCTGGAGCGCGGCCGCCGTCCGGCAGGCGGTCACCACCCTGGACCGGGCGCACCTGCTCGCCCCCGCGGTCCTCGCGCCCGGGCGGCACCGCAGGATCCGCCGCTGGAAGTACGTGCCGCCGCTCACCTTCCAGCTGGCCGTGGTCCGCTCCGGGGACGCCGCCGCCCGCCGGATCAACTCGCTGCGGCTCGCCCCGCCCCGGGTGCTCGGCTGGCTGGTGGCCGCCCTCGCGGCGATCGGCACCGCGGTGCTCCTCGCCCGGCACGCGCAGGTGGCGCACGTCCTCGGCAGCCCGGTGTCGATGGGCACCCTCGGCACCGTCCTCGCCGGGGTCTTCGTCACCACCGTCGCCCACGAGTTCGGCCACGCCTGCCTGCTCGCCCACTACGGCGGCAGGCCGGGCCGGATGGGCGTCATGCTCTTCTACTTCTCGCCCGCGATGTTCTGCGACGTCTCCGACTCCTGGCGGCTCAACCACCTCCGGCGGGCCAAGGTCTCCCTCGCGGGCATCGCCGTCCAGGCCGGGGTCAGCGGCGCCGCGGCCTCGGCGGCCGGCCTGGTCGGGCGCGGCACCGCCGGGGACACCCTGCTCCTGTTCGCCCTGGTCAACGCGGCGGCCGCGGTCGTCAACCTGGTGCCCTTCGTCAAGCTCGACGGCTATATCGCCCTGATGAGCTACCTCAACCGCCCCAACCTCCGGGACGCCGCGCTCGGTTCACTGCGCGAGGGCTTCGTGGCGCTGCTCGCCAAGAAGCCGTACCGGGTCAAGGGGCCCGGCTGGCTGCCCCTGTTCGGCCTCGGCTGCCTGCTCACCCCGATGGTCCTCGTGGTGCGCGGACTCGGGCAGTGGCTGGACGCCCTGATGTCGCTCGGCACCTTCGGCGCGATGCTCTCCAGCTGCGTCGCGGGCATGCTGCTCCTGGTCGCGGTCAAGACCGTCCGCGGACTCCTGAAGTCCTTCCGCGGCAACCGCCCGCGCCCGCTGCGCCTCGCCCTCCTCGCCGTGCTGCTCGCCGCCCTCGCCCTCGGCAGCACCCAACTGCGCCTGTCCAGCAGCCAGGTGGCCTCCTACGAGGTCACCCCCGACGGCGCCGTCCACCTCTACGTACCCTCCGGCGCCGAACTCCAGCCGGTGCGGCCCGGCGACCGGGTCGAGCTGCAGAGGGCCGGGATGATGCTGCGCCGCACCCTCGGCACCGGCACCGTCGGCACCGCCGCCGCCCGCGAGACCTCCGTACCGCTCGGCGGTCTGATCCCGGTCACCGCCGACAACCTCCGCATCCGGGGCAAGCGCTACCCGCTGCGGCTCGACCACCCGCTGCCCCCCGGACGCGGCAGCGCCCGGTTGCACGCCCGGTCGATGCCGCTCCCGCGCTGGGCCTACGAGCGCCTCCTGCTGCCGTTCGCGGCGCCGTTCCACTGACAGGGCCAGGACATGTACCTCACCTATCTCCAGTACTGCCACCCCAGCTCGCCCTTCTACGAGCAGCGCGGCACCGAGGGCCCCGACGTCCTCTTCCCCCTGCACCGCGCCGACCTCCCCGAGGGCTGGGCCCGCGAGATCCGCTCGGAGTGGATCATGTACTCCCGGGCGGACGTGCCGCTGCCCTGGCAGGGCTGGAAGATCCACGTCAGCGCCACCACCGCCAACGCCGAGGAACTCCTCGCCGCGGTCTGTGCCCACTGCTTCGCCGCCCGCCTGCCCTTCAAGGCGCTGTCCGGCATGCCGACGCTGCGCCAGCGCAACAGCAAGTACGCGGACCGCGGCGGCAGCGGCAAGTTCCTCACCCTCTACCCGCCCACCGAGGAGGCCCTCGCCACCGCGCTGGACGCCCTCGACGCGCTCATCGGCGGCCACCAGGGCCCGACCATCCTCTCCGACCTGCGCTTTCGCGAGGGTCCGCTCTATGTGCGCTACGGCGCCTTCGTCTCCCGCCACCGCACCGACGAGAGCGGCCGCCGGATCGAGTGCATCGAGGACCCGGACGGCAACCTCGTCCCCGACGAGCGCCGCCCCGGCTTCCACCCGCCGAGCTGGGCGGCCGTCCCCGAGGTGCTCCAGGAGTCCCTGCGGGCCCGCTCCGAGCGCCGCCTCGGCGACTTCCCGTACCGCGTCTCGCGCGCCCTGCACTTCTCCAACGGCGGCGGCGTCTACCTCGCCACCCGCCCCGAGGCCCCCGGGCGCACCCTGCTGCTCAAGGAGGCCCGCCCGCACTGCGGCCTCGACGAGAGCGGCCGGGACGCCCTCGCCCGCCTGGAGACCGAACGCGCCGCCCTCACCGACCTGGCCGGCCTTCCCGGGGTGCCCGCCGTCGACGCCTACGTGGACGGCGTCGAGCACAAGTTCCTCGGCCGCGCCTACGTCGAGGGCCGCTCCCTGATGGACCTCGCCCTGGAGCGCAACCCCTTCGTCAGCCCCGGCAGCCCGCTCGGCCCCGGCGCCTACGCCGAGTGGGCCCGGGGCCTGGTCGACCAGGTCGCCGACACCGTCACGCGGATGCACGCCCGCGGCTGGGTCTTCGGCGACCTGCACCCCGGCAACGTCATCGTGGACGAGGAGGACCGCGTCCACCTCATCGACTTCGAGTCCGCCTCCCGCGACCTCGACGGCTACGCCCAGACCATGGGCGTCTTCGGCTACCGCGCCCCGCACGGCCACCTCGGCCGCGCGGTCGACCACTACGCCCTGGCCTGCATGCGCATCGGCCTCCTCCTCCCCATGACCCGCCTCCTCGCCCTCGGCCCCGAGCGCGCGGAGGACCTGTGCCGGGTGGCGGGCGAGCGGTTCGGAGTGGGGGAGGAGTATTTCGCGGGAGTACGGGAGCAGTTGGCACCGGCGGAGACGGCCGCTGCTGCAACTCCGCTCGCTGAGCGCGTAGTTGGGGCCGGAGAGGCGGAGGCCCGCCCCGAGATCCCTGCCGCTGCTTCAATTTCCGTAGCTGAGCGTGCAGTTGGGACCGACGAGACGCGGGCCCGCCTTGAGATCCCCGCTGCGGCATCAACTCGCGGCGCTACGCGCACAGTTGAGCCCGACGAGCCCCCAGCCCACCCCGATCCCCCCGCCGGTGCCGTAGTGGTCCCCGCCCCGCCCGCCGAGGACGCCCTGCTCGTCGACCGGCTCGCCGAGTCCCTGCGGGCCTGGCGCTCCCCGGAGCGCGCGGACCGGCTCTTCCCCGGTGACGTACGGCAGTTCCTCCAGCCCGCCGGGGGCCTCGGTCTCGCCTACGGGGCCGCGGGCGTCCTGTGGGCGCTGCACCGCTGCGGCGGCGAGGTGGACCCGGCCGACCTGGACTGGCTGCGGCGGCGGGTGCACGCCGAGCCGGAGATCCCGGTCGGCTTCCACAGCGGCCTCGCGGGCATCGCGCACGCCACGGCCGCACTGGACCCCGAGCTGGCCGCGTACTGCCGCGAACGCGCCCTGGGCGCCGCCGAGTCCGCCCCCGACCTCTCCCTCGGCTCCGGGATCAGCGGGCTGGGCGCCCACCTCCTGGCCACCGGCGACCTCGCGGGCGCGGACCGGCTCGCCGCCCGGCTGCTCGCCGATCTGCCCGCCGAGCGGGAGCAGATCGCCGCCGGGCTCCTCGACGGGGCCGCGGGGCTCGCCGTCTTCGCCCGGCGCGCCGCCACCGCCCTCGGCAGTTCCTCGTACGCCCGACTTGCCGTGGAACTCCTGGACATGGAGGTGACCCGCTTCGGCTTCGGCCCCGGCGCCACCCCGGTCGCGGCGGCCCTGCCCGCCTTCGGCACCGGGCTCAGCAGCGGCGCCCTCGGCCTCGGCCTCGCCCTCCACGACGAGGTGCGGCTGAGCGGCGAGGACCGCTTCGCCGAGCCGCTGAGCCGGATCACCGCCCTCGCGCAGCACACCACCGCCGCCCACAACGGACTGCTCAACGGCCGCCTCGGACTGGTGCAGTTCCTGCTCGCCGCGGCGCCCGGCGCCCCCGCCTCGCAGCAGGCCGTGGCGCGCGCCCTGGAGGAGGCCGCCTGGTACACGGCCCCGCTCGGCCCGCACCGGATCGCCCTCGGCGACGAGGCGCTCAAACTCTCCCTGGACCTCGGCACCGGCCTCGCCGGACTCGTCCTCACCGCCCGCTCCGCCGCACTCGGCGGCTGCGAACTGCCGCTCTGGGAGGAGGCCCGATGAGCCGCCGTCCAGGGGCAGTTGAAGACCGCCCGGACGGCGACGCCCCGCTGTTCTCGGTCCTGTGCCCCACCTACAACCGCTCCGCCCGGCTGCTCCCCACCCTGCGCTCGGTCCTCGCCCAGCGCCTCGCCGACTTCGAACTCCTCGTCCTCGACGACGGCAGTACGGACGACACCGTGCGGGTGGCTGAGAGCACCGGCGACCCCCGGGTACGGGTCGTCCGCGCCCGGCGCACCGGCCACCCGAGCGGCCCCCGGCAGCAGGGACTCGCCCTCGCCCGCGGCCGCTGGATCGCCTATCTCGACCACGACGACAGCTGGCGCCCCGACCACCTGGACGCCCTGCACCAGCTGCTCGACCAGGGCGCCCCGCTCGCCGTCACCGGCTACCGGGCCGTCGACGAGGAGGGCCGCACCACCCGCGAGAGCGGCTGGTGGGACCTGTGCTGGCACCCCGAACTCCAGTATCTGGACCCGCTGTTCGAGCCCAGCCGGTTCGCCCACCGCCGGGGCCTCGCCGAGTCGGTCGGCGGCTGGCGGGTCACCCCGGGCCTGGAGGACTGGGACCTGCTCGTCCGCCTGACCGAGGCGGGCCACCACCCCCGGACCACGACCGCCCGTACCGTCTCCGTCTTCGAGAGCACCGCCACCCGCCGCCACCGCCTCGCCCCCGGCCACTTCGCGCCCCTGCTGCGCACCACCGACGCCCGCCTGGCCCGCCGGGTCCGGGACGCCCTCGACGCCCCGGACACCCGGCGCCTGCTGGACGCCGCCGCGCGGCAGGACAGCCGCGCCCGCATCCAACGCCTGGGCGCCACACCGGAGTTCGTACGGCCGCTGGCGACGCCCGAGGTGCCCGAGCCCGGCGAGATCCCGCCCGACTCGGGCCGCGGACCCGAACCGCTGATCGTCCCCCGCGGCGGCGGCTACCTCCTCGCGGTGCCCGTCTTCCTCTCCACCCCGGAGCACGCGGCCCGCTTCGACGCCCTGCTCACCGAGCACGCCGCCGCCCAACTCGCCCTGCTGCGAAGGCTGGAGAGCGAACTGGCGGGGGAGCCCCGCACCCGGCACCGGGAACCGGAGCGCGAGGCGGCGGAAGCGGCCGTACGGCAGGAGCCCATGGCCCGGCGGCGGGAGCCGGCCCCGTGAAGGCCCTGGTCCTCGCCGGCGGCAGCGGCACCCGGCTGCGCCCGCTCACCCACAGCTCGGCCAAGCAACTCGTCCCGGTCGCCAACAAACCGGTCCTCTTCTACGGCCTGGAGGCGATCGCGGAGGCCGGGATCACCGAGGTCGGGCTGATCGTCAACCCGCGCGCCCGGGAGATCCGGGAGGCCGTCGGCGACGGCTCCCGCTTCGGCGTCCAGGTGACCTATCTGGTGCAGGAGGCCCCGCTCGGCCTCGCGCACGCGGTCCTGGTCGCCCGGGACTACCTCGGCGAGGACGACTTCGTGATGTACCTCGGCGACAACTTCGTCGTCGGCGGCATCCGCGACCTGGTCACCGCCTTCCGCGCCGAACGCCCCGACGCCTCCCTGCTGTTGACCGAGGTCCCCGACCCCACCGCCTTCGGGGTCGCCGAACTCGACGCCGAGGGACGGGTCGTCACCCTGGAGGAGAAGCCCGCCCGCCCGCGCAGCGACCTCGCCCTGGTCGGCGTCTACCTCTTCACCCCGGCGGTCCACGAGGCCGTCGCCGCCCTGAAGCCCTCCGCCCGCGGCGAGTTGGAGATCACCGACGCCCTGCAGTGGCTCGTCGACCGCGGCCGCACGGTCCGCTCCACCCGTATCACCGGCTACTGGAAGGACACCGGCGACGCCGAGGCCATGCTGGAGGTCAACCGCCAGGTCCTGGAGAGCCTCCGGTCCCGCGTCGAGGGCAGCGTGGACGCCGCCAGCGAGCTGCGCGGCCCGGTCGTCGTGGAGGCCGGGGCCACCGTGGTCCGCTCCCGCCTCGAAGGCCCGCTGATCATCGGCGCGGGCACCGCGGTCCGCGACAGCCGCCTCGGCCCGTACACCTCCATCGGCCCGGACTGCACCCTGGCGGACACCTCCCTGGCGTACTCCATCGTCCTGAACGGCGCCCGCATCGAGGGCACCGGCCCGCTGGAGGGCTGCCTGATCGGACGGCACGCCACCGTCGCCCCGGCCGCCCCGGCACCCCACCGCCTGATACTCGGCGACCACAGCGAGGTACGGATCCGCTCGTGAGAATCCTCGTCACCGGCGGCGCCGGCTTCATCGGCTCGGCCTACGTACGCCGCCTCCTGCACAGCACACCCGCCCCCGCCTCCGGCCCCCTGGAGGTCACCGTCCTGGACGCCCTCACCTACGCGGGCCGCCGGGACAACCTCACCGGACTCCTCGGCGACCCGCGCCTGACCTTCGTCGAGGGCGACATCGGCGACGCGGCCCTGGTCCGCCGCCTGCTCCCGGGCCACGACCACCTGGTGCACTTCGCCGCCGAGAGCCATGTCGACCGCTCCATCGAGGACGCGGGCGCCTTCGTCCGCACCAACGTCCTCGGCACCCAGGTCCTCCTGGACGCCGCCGTGCGCGCCGGGACCGCCGTCTTCGTCCAGGTCTCCACCGACGAGGTGTACGGCTCGATCGCCGAGGGCGCCTGGACCGAGGACCAGCCCCTCGCCCCCAACTCCCCCTACGCCGCCTCCAAGGCCGCCGCCGACCTGCTCGCCCTCGCCCACCACCGCACCCACGGCCTCGACGTCCGCGTCACCCGCTGCCCCAACAACTACGGCCCCCGCCAGTACCCCGAGAAGATCATCCCGCTCTTCCTCAGCCGCCTCCTCGCGGGCCGCACCGTCCCCCTCTACGGCGAGGGCGCCCAGATCCGCGAATGGCTGCACGTGGACGACCACTGCCTCGGCGTCGACCTGGCCCGCACCAAGGGCCGCCCCGGCCGCGTCTACCACCTCGGCGGCGGCACCGAGCTCTCCAACCGCGAACTCACCCTCCGCCTCCTCGCCGCCTGCGGCGCCTTCGAGGACCGCATCACCCTCGTCCCCGACCGCAAGGGCCACGACCACCGCTACGCCCTCGACTGGACCCGCTCCCGCACCGAACTCGGCTACCGGCCCGTACACGCCTTCCCGCAGGGGCTCGCGGCGACGGTGGAGTGGTACCGGGGGCATCCGGGGTGGCGGGAGCAGGGTGCGGGGGAGCGGCGGTCCCAGGAGCCGCGGTCCCCGGAGCAGCGGTCCTTGGATCGGCGGTCCTTGGAAACGCAGTCCTCGGAGCCGCAGTCCTTGGAGGGGCAGTCCTCGGAGGGGCAGCCCTTGGAGCAGCAGTCCTTGGATCGGCGGTCCTCGGAGCACCAGTCCCTGGACCCGCGATCCGGGGAGCCGGAGGCCCAGCAGGAGGATTCACCCCGGCCCGGGAAGGACTGACTCCCCGTGAAGGAACTCGGCATCGAGGGCGCCTGGCTGCACACCCCGCGGCAGCACGCCGACCACCGCGGCACCCTCCACGAGGCGTACCGCGCACGGGAGTTCACCGAGGCCGTCGGCCACCCCCTCGCCCTCGCCCAGGCCAATGTCTCCGTCTCCCGCCGCGGCGCCCTGCGCGGCATCCACTACGCCGAACTGCCGCCCGGCCAGGCCAAGTACGTCACCTGCCTGCGCGGCGCCGTCCTGGACGTCGTCGTCGACCTGCGGCTCGGCTCCCCGGGCTTCGGCACCTGGGAGGCGGTCGAGCTGGGCGAGCACAACCACAGCGCCCTCTACCTCCCCGAGGGCCTCGGCCACTCCTTCCTCGCCCTCACCGACGACGCCACCGTGATGTACCTCTGCTCCGAGCCCTACAACCCGGCCCGCGAACACACCGTCCACCCCTTCGACCCCGACCTCGCCATCGCCTGGCCCGACACCCCCGAGCCCCTCCTCTCGGCCAAGGACGCGACGGCCCCGACCCTCACCGAAGCGGTGGCGGCGGGCCGCCTCCCCCGCTACGTGTGACGCCCCCGCGCCGCACGGGCATATCCCCCGCACGCCACGCGGGGACGCGGGCTATGCTGCACGGGCGGGCCGTTAGCTCAATTGGCAGAGCAGTGGACTTTTAATCCATTGGTTGTGGGTTCGAGTCCCACACGGCCTACGGGGACGAGGGAGCGGGAACCCCTCTCTGACCTGTCAGGAAGCGCCCGGGACGACTGCGGTCGGCCCGGGCGCTTCTTCGTCCGCGGGGCGGGTGCTCGCGCGAGCGAGGCGTGGGCGGTGCCTGAGCTGCCGTCGGTCCCGGGCTCGGACTCGTACGGGCCCGGGCCTCCCGAGGCCGGTTCGCGCCGCGCGCTTGCAGGCGGCGACCGGCTCGGGCGTGCCCCGGGCCGCTCCCTCCGCGGTCAGCCGCGGGTCGTCGCCCGGACGATCAGGGTGCCGATGTGACCCGGCCGCGGCGCCTCGTGCACACGGGCCGTGGCGGTGGCGAAACCGGCACGCGTCAGCAGGCGTTCCCAGACGGGCGGGCGGTAGCTGTAGCGGTAGGTGAACAGGGCCCTGCCCGCGAAGCCGCCCTTGTACATGCCCTGTGGCCCGTAGGCGCCGGGGATGACCGGGGGCTGCGAGAAGACGAACACGCCTCCGGCGTCGAGACGGGACCGGACGAGGGGAAACAGCTTGCCGGGGTCGGTGAACCAGGCTGCGCCGAAGTTGCTGTAGATCGCGTCGTAGGTCTGCTCGCACGCGGCGAGGTAGGCCAGGGCGCGGCCGGTACCGCCTGCGGCCGGTGACTCATCCGACCCGCCCCCTCGCGCAGAGCGACGGATTTCCCCGTTCCTCAGCGAGGTCCGGTCGGGATCGTGCACATTCGGTACATGACCGGTTACGAAGACAGGGTGCCCGCCTACCTCACGTTCCGGGTGGCGCCGCAGGAGGGGCCCATCGCGGCCTTCGCCGATCAGGAGGCGTGGCTGGCGCGGGAGAGGTACCCCGATCTGATGGGGGTGGGCCTGGGGGAGTTCTTCCACGCGCGTGAGCGTGACGCGGGCGGTTGGGAGCTCTCCGAGTGGGGGGTGGAGGCGCCGCAGGGGGCCCGGGACTCGCTGGGGTCGCAGTTCCGGCTGCGGGCGAAGGCGGCCGAGGAGGCCGGGGACGCGAAGGCGCAGAAGGCGTGGATGGCGGCCGCGGTGCGGCTGGACTGGGAGCCCCTCGACGAGATCCGGGTCCGCGGTGAGCGGTTCCGGATCGTGCGCGCCTCGAAGTTCGTCCGCATGGGCCGCAGCGGGCCCGAGCCTCCCCGCCCCTCCGACCCCGACCCGGCGGAAGTCGGCGAGGGCTTCCGGCAGCCGCGCCGCACCAAGGACTTCGTCGTCGACCCGTACACCACCAGCGGGCTGTCCGACAGCATCCTCAAGCTGGACCTGGTGCAGTTCATCGGGACCTCGCCCGGCAATCCGCCCGAGGTGCGCGACGACGCCGTACGGGCCGCCGAGAACTACCCCGGTGGTGTGCTGCTCCCGGCGGTCTTCATGACCTCCGAGCGGCAGGAGGGGCGGTGGATCGCGCAGAACCCCGGTTCCTCGAACGGCACTCCGCAGGAGGCGCGTGACGCGCTGGCCAGGTGGCTTCGGGTGATGGCGCCGTTCAGTATGAGGCTCTCGGAGGAGAAGCGGGCCGAATACGCCCGTGCGGCCGACCAGTTGGACGAGAAGCGCGCCAACAGCCTGAGCGTGGACGGGCGCAGGTTCCGCATCACCCGCGTCGAACGCCTCATCCGGATCGGCCCCGACGGGCCGGAGGGCCCGCGGCCCAGCGACTTCGACCCGGAGCCCCCGGTGGAGATCCACACCCGCCAGCTCAAGGAGCAGGGGCTGTGGGACGAGGACGACGAGGAGAACGACGTGCCGGTCGAACTCGACGCGCGCGCCCTGGAGTTGAAGGCCCTCTGGGATCAGGAGGAGGTCCGCAGGGCGGCGGCCCTGGAGCGCAGGAGGAGCAGGAAACACGGCTGAATCCAGGCGTCGGTCCGGTGCCGGCGCCGGGAACGTGTGCGTAGTGAGGTGACCGTCTGCGCGATGTCCGCCCGTTCGGCGCGGCCCTTCCTCCGGGGCGCGCCGAACGGGCGTCGGGCGTCACGTCCGCAGAGGACGCAGGAGTCCGCAGAGGACACGGATGTCCGCGGAGGTCGCAGAGGACGAGGTGGAAGGAAGCGATGGCGTGACAGAGGCTCCCGTGAACGCGGCCGCGGCCGTTCGTGTCAATCTTGCCGACTACAACCCCTGGACCCTGCGGGCCTACGACGCGACGGTGGCCACCACCTGCCGGATGTTCTGGGGCTGCCCACGGCCCGAACTGCTCGCGCTGTACGGGCGCAACATCGGCGCCCGGCACCTGGACATCGGGGTGGGCAGCGGTTATCTGCTCGACCGGTGCCGGGGCGCCGACGGGCCGCGGGCGGTGACCCTGTTCGATCTGAACCCGAACTGCCTTGCCTATACGGCGAAACGGCTCGACCGGTACGAGGTCGCCACCGCCCGGGGCACCGTCCTCGAACCCTTCCCGCTGCCCGCCGCCTCCTTCGACTCCGCGGCGCTGAACCTGATGCTGCACTGCGTGCCGGGCGACCTCGCGGCCAAGGGATCCGCCCTCGGGCACGCCGCCGCCTGTGTGCGCCCCGGGGGGAGGCTCTTCGGCAGCACGGTGCTCAGCCGGGGGGTGCCGGTGCCGCCGCAGGCCCGGGCGCTGCTGTGGTTGCTCAACCGGCGCGGTTCCTTCCACAACGCCGAGGACGGCCTCGATGCCCTGCACGCGCAGCTGAGCAGCCGTTTCACCGACTACAAGGTGACCGTGCGCGGCTGTACGGCGATGTTCGAGGCGACGGTGGAGTGAGGGCGGCCCGCGCCGGCCGGTGACCTCTTCGCCGAGGGCCCGCCCGCTCCGCGCGCCCGCCCGTGGTGCGGTGCCAGGGCTGCGGGCGGGGCCAGTTGGCGGGTACGGGGGGCCGGTCGCGTGATCCGGGCGCGCGTCGGGAGCGATCGGCGGTGATCCGGTCTCCGCTCAGCCTAATGTCCCATTTACGTCGTATCTGACGTATCTGTGAGCAGAAGGAGACCTTCATGAATTCAGTCGCCACAATCGCGGCGCGCGGTGCCCGGCTCGCCGCGGCAGGAGGCCTGGTGTCGGCCATGGTCTTCGGGGCGACCGCGGGTATCGGCGCGACCGCCCAGGCCGCCGTTCCTTCCGGGGAGCAGGCGGTCATGGCACCGGCGAAGCCGTACGCCACCGTCACCACCAAGGCGGGCCTGAACAAGCGCCAGTTCCCGTCCACCGACTCCTCGGTGCGGGGCTTCCTGCCCTACCGCGCCCAGGTCGGGGTGGTCTGCAAGGTCCGTGCCCAGAACATCGCCGGCAACGACATCTGGTACCTGGTGCGTGACAAGAGCCAGCCGTGGATCTCGG
Organism: Streptomyces sp. SCSIO ZS0520; assembly: GCF_025643355.1. Taxonomy (NCBI): domain Bacteria; kingdom Bacillati; phylum Actinomycetota; class Actinomycetes; order Kitasatosporales; family Streptomycetaceae; genus Streptomyces; species Streptomyces sp. SCSIO ZS0520. The sequence continues at coordinate 4,420,429 of NZ_CP092644.1, forward strand.
CCAAGTACGCGGCCAACACGGGCTACGTCAAGTACTGCAAGGACGTCCTGCGCAGCAAGGTCCGCCAGATGCCGCGCGCCATGGGCTGAGCACGCCGGACGCCGGGGGCCGAGCGCTCGGCCCCCGCCGAACGGGCCCGCAGCAGGGGTACGCACTCCCCCCGCTGCGGGCCTTCGGCATGTGCGGCCCGCCACCCGCCTCCCCCACTGCCTGCCACCGGCCGCCGCATACGCACGTACGGGCGTCCCGCGCAGCCGCCTCAGAGCGGCCCCGGGCGCTGTGAACCGGCAAGGAAGAGCACCGAGTTGACGTAGCGCGGGCCGGCGCCCGCGGGCAGCACGCGGCGCAGCAGGCCCCGCCCCGCGACATGCGCGGTACGGGACTGGTGGGCCGCGAGGTCGAACTCCGCGAGCGGCAGCCAGCGCGCGCCGGGCAGTACCCAGCCGTGGTAGCCGAGTTCGTCGAGGAGGGCGAGGACGGGGGCGACCGGGTTGATGCGATGCTCCAGTTCGATGAAGAGGGCGGGGCGGTCGCGGGTGAGCAGGCGGCGCGCGCCGCGCAGGACGACGAGTTCGCCGCCGTCCACGTCGATCTTGATGAAGCCGACCTCGTGCAGGCCGAGTCCGTCCAGGGTCAGGCAGGTGACGTCGACGGCGCGGGCGTGCACCCGTCCGCGCACCAGGGAGGCGAGTCCGCGATCGCCGCGGTCGCCCGGCGGCAGCCACAGCCGGGCCGTGCCCGCCCGTTCGCCCGCCGCGGCCTGGTGCACCCGGACATGCGCCGGGGTCGTCGCCGCGAGCAGCCGCGCCAGATGCGGTACGGGCTCGACGGTGACCACCCGCCGGGCGGTGCGGGCCAGGCGGTGCGTCCAGGGGCCGTACCAGCCGCCGACGTCCACGGCGGTGCCGCAGTCGGCGGGGCACATCTCGGCGAGGCGGGCGAGTTCCGGCTCGAAGCGCGGATAGACCAGCCGGGCCGCGCGGGCGACCAGGGGGCCGGGCAGGTGCGGGGCGAGCCGCGCGGCGAGGGTCACGGGGCGATCCGCCGCAGCAGGCGCGCGTGCTCCTCGGCGCCGACCTGCTCACCGGCGGCGGGCAGCAGATGCGGCACCCCGTCCCGTACCGGATAGCGCCTGCGCAGCCGGGGGTTGTACAGGGCCTGTTCCGGTACGAGGGGGTCGGGGGCGCCGGGAGTGGGGGTCAGCAGGTGCAAGGGGCCCTTGTCGAGGGGGCAGGCGAGCAGGAGGAGCAGCGGGTCGTCCGAACTCAGCTGAGGGGGAGGGGAGTTGGACGGTTCGGGGGTGCGGGGAGTGGTGGTCATGGCTGCTCCTGGCGGGTGGGCGGGTGTGCTGCGGCGTGCTGCCCTAGGGCGGACGAAGTGCCGTGCTCCGGGCCCCAGTTGGTGGCGGACCGGGGCGGCGGCTGGCTCGCGCTGAGGGTGCGGGCCCGGGACAGGGGGCGTACGGCGGGCGAGGGGCCGTGCGGGAGTGGTGATTCGGGGCGCGGGGAGCCGTAACTCGGGCCCGTGGAAGGGGGCTTGGCGGGTGCCGTCGGATCCGGGCTGGGGTCGTGTGCGGGCAGGGCGAGGAGGACCAGGAGGGCGAGGAGCGAACCGCCGAGGCGCAGGGCGAGGGGGAGGGGCGCGGCGGGCAGTGCCTCGCCGAAGGCGAGGGTGCCGAGCACCGCGGTGAACACCGAGGTCACCATGGTGCACACCGGTACGAGCAGCGAGGCTCGGCAGCGCTGGAGCGCGGCCTGCGAGAGCACCAGACCGCAGCAGCCGGTGCACAGGAGCAGATACGGGTACGGGGTGGCGAGCAGCGCGAGCGCCGCGGGCACCGGGCGCCCGGCCAGTGCGGGGAGGTGGCCCGAGACGCCCTTGACAGCCAGCGAACTCACCCCGTAGAGCAGGCCGACGGCGACCCCGTAGGCGATACCGGTGGTGGGCAGCCGGTGGCGCCGGTGCGCGCGGCGTTCGGCGGCGGCGAAGAGCAGCAGTCCGGCGGCGAGCGCGGGCAGACTGACCAGGAGGACGAGGGCGGCGGGGGCCTCGCCGCCCGGCTGCTCGCCGCCCTCGCCGAGGGAGAGCACCACCATCAGCAGGGCGAGCAGGATGAGGCCGCTGGCGTACCGCTCCCGGCCGGAGGGCTGTTCGCCGAGCAGCACGGTGGACATCAGCAGCAGCAGGACGAGCCCGGAGACGAAGATGCCCTGGGCCGCGGCGATCGGCAGCGTCCGGTACACCACCAGCTGCGCCGCGAACCCGGCACCGAGGGCGAGCGCGCCGCAGAACCACAGCGGGCTGCCGAGCAGCAGCCAGGCGGGCCGGTTGGCGCACGCTCACGGCGGGCAGCCGGCCCAGCGCGCGCTTCTCCAGGACGAAGCCGGTGCTGTAGAGGGCGTTGGCAAGCAGGGCCGCGGCCACTCCCCACCACATGCCCTCAGGTCCTTCGGGCGTGCAGCAGCAGGAGGGAGGCGAGCGAGGGCCGCGCGCAGGCGAGCCGGTCCAGGGCGCGCAGCGGGCGCGGCACCCCGTGGAAGGGGGCGCCCGCCACCCGTACCACCTCGAAGCCGCGGGCCCGCACCAGCTCGGCGAGGGCGCGGGCGGTGGCGAGGCGCAGGTGGCCGACCACCTCCGAGCCCGGCCTGCCGTAGATGCCGCGCAGGCTGACCTCGGAGAACACCGGCTGGACGCCCGCGAGCAGCAGGGCGCGGTTGTACCAGGCCGCGAGATTCGGGGTGGAGAGCATCAGATGGCCGCCCGGGCGCAGCACCCGGCGCAGTTCGTCCAGGGCGCCGTCCGGGTCCACCAGGTGCTCGATCACCTCGCTGAAGAGCACCGCGTCCACGCTGCCGGAGGCGAACGGCAGCCCCCCGCCGCCGATGTCACCGCGGACCACGTACGGCAGCCGGCGGCGCGCGCGGCGCAGCGCGTCCTGCGACCAGTCGACGCCGATGATCCGGTGACCGGCGAGCAGCGGGGCGGCGACCCGGGCCGCGGTGCCGTCCCCGCAGCCGACGTCGAGCACGGTCGCGGCGCCCGCCGAGGCCGGACCGAGCGCGGCGGCCAGCATCCGCGCCTGCCGCAGGCTGCGGGCGTCACCGGAGGCGACGGGGACCGAGGGGTTCTCGTAGAAGTCGCGCAGTCCGGGCGGGCGGGGGCGCGGCTCGGTCCGTGCGGTGCTGCTCATCGCGGCTCCTGTTCGCTGCCCTCGGGCAGCAGTCGGTCTTCGGCTGCTTGAGTTGCTTCGGCTCCTTCAGCCGCTTCGGTTGCTTCGGCCGCTTTGGGTGTTTCGACTGCTTCGGCTGCTTCGGGTGGGGCTGCTCGGGGTCCGGCTGCCGTGGCTCCCGGCTCGCCGCCCCTGCTCTGCGGGGCCGGGCCGCCGGTGGCCGTGGCGTCGAGGAAGTGGGTGAAGCGGTCGAGCAGGGCGCGGCCGTCCTCGGGGCCGAGCAGCGAGGTGGACCAGCGCAGGGCGAGGTGGAGCCGTCCCGCGGTGGAGGCGGTGGTCACGGTCAGCCCGCGCGGCACCCGGGCCGGTGCCGAGAACCAGACCGCCCGGGCCGCCCCCGCCGGGCCGAAGTCGAGCGGGTACGGGACGCGGCCGATGTTGCTCAGCAGGCTCGTCGAGGTCCAGGGCCCGGCGGCCCGGCGCAGCGCCCGGGTCAGCGCGCCCCGCCAGGCAACCGGCGCACAGGGCGCGGCCACCAGGGCGGCCCCCCGGCCGAGCTGCGGGCGGTCCAGGGCCTTGAGCGCGCGGGTGCGGGCGGCGGTGTTCCGCAGCAGGGCGGCCAGGGCCTCGCCGCCGAGCGCCGCCGGTGGCAGTACCGCCGCCAACTCCGCTGCGGTGAAAGGCACTTCGACCAGCCGGGTGCCGTTCCCGAGCGGCATGTCCGGGCCGCGGTCGCGGTCGTCGACCGGCATCGTCAGGCGCAGCGGCCGGGGCCGGTCGCCCCGGGCGCGGTTCCACTCGGCGAGCGTCAGCGCGGTGGCCACGAGCAACTGGTCGTTGACGGTGTACGGGGCGCCGCGCGGTCGCCCGGGCACCGGCAGTGCGGCGAGGAGGAGGCCGTTGCCGGGCGCCGGGTCCGGCCTGCCGCGGCGGATGCGCGCGGGGCGGGCCCACGGGGACGGGGCGGGCGGCAGGGGGCCCGGCTCCGGGGCGCCCACGCGCGCGGGCGGTGCGGCGGGCGGGGGGTCCGCCGCGCCCCGGTAGATCTCGGCGGCGGTCGCAAGCACCCGCAGGCAGGCGGGCCCGTCCAGCGCGGTGTGGTGCACGGTGAGGACGAGGGCGGCCCCGGAGGGTGGAGGCGCGGGTCCGTCAACCCTCCTGCTCCGTACCGGACTTGCGGCATCGCGAAGGCCCGGGCCCGTCCGCTCCGGAGGCGCGATGCCCGGTCCGGTCTCCTCCGGAAGAGCGCCACCCGCCTCCGCCCCCGCCGGAAGCGCGCCGCCGGGTCCCGTCCCCTCCGGAAGCGCGGCACTTGCCCCCGCCGCCTCCGGAAGCACGCCGCCCTCCTCCCCGGCTTCTTCCCACGGCCCCTGTACGACCTCCAGGCGCACCGGTGGTGAGGCGTGCAGCGAGGGGGCGTCGGACAGGGACCGGGTGCGGGCGCGGTCCAGGGCTCCGGGTGCGGCGAGGGTGAACTCGACCGGGTCGACGTCGGGTTGGCCGGTCAGTTCCCAGTAGTGGCGGCGCCGGTACCAGGGGCCCGCTGCCTGGCGCATCAGGATCCGCGGGTGGCGGCGCAGGGCCTCGGCGAAGGCCGCGCGCAGCCGCTCCGGTTCCAGGCGGCCCGGCAGGTGCACCTCGATGTGCACGGTCTCCGGTTCGTCCGGGTCCAGGCAGTGGCGGGAGATCTCGTCGACGACGGGGAAGGGGATGCGGTCAACAGGACTCTGGCGGACGTGAGTTGATGATGCCGGGGCAGCCGGGGCAGCCGGGGCAGCCGGGGCAGCCGGGGCAGCCGGGACGGCTGGGGTATCTGGGACGGCCGGGACCACGGGGTCACCCGGCGGAGTGGGCGCCGAGGAGGCCCGGGCGCCGTCGGCTTCCGGTGACGGCGGGGCCGCCCGGTGCGGGGCGGTCATCGTGCCTCCCTGCTGTTGCTGTTGCCGTTGCCGTTGCCGTCCGCGTCCGGGCGGGGGTTGGGCCCCGGGTCCTCGCCCGAGGGGGCCGGGGCGGACGAGGGCCCGCGGGCCGAGAGGGTGGGGCCGGAGGCCTGGGCGTCCGGTGCGGGTCGGGGCGCCTTGCCGCCGGTGCGGCCCGGGTGGGCGCGGCGCCGGGGGCCCCGGCGGGGCAGCGGCGGTGCGGCGGGCAGCGGCCGGGTCCGGGCAGCCTCGGTTTCCTCCTCGCCCGCCGGGTCGCCGCCCGGTCCGGTGCGCGCCCCAGGTCCGGCCTCCGGCCCTGGCTCCGTACCGCCGAACGCGGATTCCCGGGAGCGGCTGGCCCCCACGAGTGCCGCGAACAGGGCGGTCAGGGCGAGGACTTGGGCCGCCGGGCTGAAGGCGCCCTGCTCCGCGCCCGGGGCCTCGCCCGCGTCGAGGGCGGCGAGCACTCCGGCCGCCGCCATCGCGGTCAGGGCCACGGGGGCGAGCAGGCCGGGGCGCCACCAGGCGAGCAGCAGCAGCGGCAGCAGGAGCAGGGCGAGCGGCCCCGCGATCACCACGGCGACCAGGGCGAGCGCCACCGTGCCGAGCAGCAGACCGGGAGCGGGCACCCAGGGCGCCCAACTGCCCGCGTCTGGCGCGGCTGTTCCCGTACCGGCGCCCGAACTGCCCAGGCTCGCGGTGGACGCTCCTCTGCGGCCCCCCGAACTACCCCTGCCCGGGCCGGGAGTTTCCGTAGCGCCCGCCGAACTACCCATGTCCGGCACATGAGTTTCCGTACCGCCCGCCGAATTACCCGTGCCCCGGCCGGGAGTTCCCGTACCGCCCGCCGAACTACCTCTGCCCGGACCGGCAGTTCCCGTACCGCCCCCCGAACTCCTGCCCCCCGAGGCGGCCTTCCCCGTACCGACTACCGAACTGCCGTCCGCAGCCCCCCGGTCGACCGCGTTCCGTCGCCACAGGGCAAGCCCCGCCAGCAGGAGCAGCCCGGCCGCCCCGCCGATGAGTCCGGCGCGGTACCAGGTGGACGGTTCGTAGCTGAGGTGGACGGTGCCGCCCGCTCCGGCGGGGATCAGCCAGGCCTGCTGCCAGCCGTCGAGGCGGAGCGGGGTGAGTTCCTTGCCGTCGAGGGTGGCCTTCCAGCCGTCGTTGGCGTTCTCGAAGGTGGTCAGGTACGAGGCCTGGCCCGCGCCGACGGTCAGGCTCCGGTCGTCGCCGGTGGCGTCCTGGACCCGTACGGTGCGCGGATCGCCTTCGGGGGCAGGGGAGTTGCCGCGGGTGAGGGTGATGTCGGCGAGGGCGAGCGGGCCCGCGCCGCCCGCCTGGACGAGGTGGGTGCCCGCGTCCAGGGCGAGCCGGGGGTCCGTCTTGCCCTTCTGGCACAGGGTGACCTCGACGGGCCGCCGCTCGGTCAGGTCCCGCACGGTGCCCTTCGCGGCGGTGGCGTGCAGGGTGCCGTCCACCGCGAGCGGGGGTCCCTGGCCGCAGGGCAGGGAGAAGGTGCGGGAGGCCTTGGGCTGCGGGGTGCGGTACTCCTCCAGGGCGGGGACGTAGACCTCGGTGAGGCCGACCGGGAGCTGGAGGTCGTCGTCGGCGACCGGGTTGTGCACGGTCAGGGGCGCGGTCGCGGTGATGGTGAGGTCGAGCCGGTCGGTGGTGAGGGGGGCGAAGCGGGCGACGCCGTTCTCGTCGACCCCGGCGACGGTCGCCCCGTCCGGGGAGCTGATCTCGACCTTCTCGGGCCGGGTCGACAGGCCCCCGGCGGCGGGCAGCACGATCTCGCCGACCGCCTTCTTGCCGGGCCAGCGCAGGTGGATGACCGGGCGGTCCCCGGCGATCCAGGCGGTGGTGAGGTCGCCGTCGGTGAGGTTGCGCGGGGAGACGCTGCCGATCCGGGAGGTGGAGTCGGCGGTGGCGACCAGGCGGCGGCGCTGGTCGGGGGCGACGGAGTAGAGGAGTTCGTCCAGGGCCTCGCCGGGGACGGGTACGGCCTGGGCGCGCACCGTCCGGGTGCCGCCCTCGCCGGTGGTGAAGGTGCGGCCGAGCGCGGACTCGCTGCCCGCGGGGGAGAGTCCGCCGGGGTCGGCGCTGCGGTGCAGGGAGACGACCTCGGTGTCCGCCGTGGAGCCGAGGGCGTCGGTCGGCAGCTTCAGTACGCGGGAGATCTGCACCCCGGGGAGCGCGATCTCGGAGAACCCGGCGCCGGTGAGGCCGCGGTGCGCGGACTCGGCGGCCAGGATGGTGATCTTGATCCAGCGGCTGGCGCCCGGCCGGGCGGCCACCTCCTGGGTGCTGCCGTCGGGCCGCAACTCGCTGGTGGCGGCGCCCTGTTCGGTCTCCACGCGGATCCTGGTCGGGGCCGAGCGGGTGCCCTCCTGGGGCAGCGGGGTCACCGGGAAGGCGGCCGGGACCCCGGTGCTCCCGGCGAAGTCGGCGCGCAGCCACTCGCCCTCGGGGGAGGCGGCGGAGCCCTCGGCCCAGGCGGTGTCCGGGTTGCCGTCGAAGGCGTGCACCGGGTCGTACTGCGGCAGATGGAAGAGCCAGTTGCCGCTGGAGGAGGCGGTGACGGACTCGGCGCCGCGGATCTCGGCCGTGGTCTGGTGGGCGCGCCCGGTCACCGGGAGGATCTGGTGCGGTCCGCGCCCCGGATCCTGCACCGCCTCGGGGGAGTTCTTCTCCTGCGGCGTGTAGGTGTACGAGGTGTTGGAGTTGACCAGGCCGAAGCGGGTGTCGGCGCGGCGCAGCCCGTCGCCCACGGCCTGCACCTCGGGCTTTGCCGTGCCGGGGTGCGCGTCCCCGGTGAGCACCGCGGGCCGCCCGCGCATGCCGGGGTCGGCGGAGAGCGGGAGCAGCGACTCTGGGCCGCCGGAGACCGCGGCGGTGGCGGAGACCGGCTTCAGGGCGGCGCGGCCGGGCTTCGGGGTGTCCTCGGGGGCGTAGATCTCCACGGCGCGCTGGCGCGGGTAGAGGCCCTCGATCTGCAGCGGGGTGTCGGCGGCGATGCGCCCGCCGGTGGTGACCGGGCCGAATCCGGTGACCCGGCGGTAGCCGGACTCCTCCAGGGTGCGTTTGACGGTGGTGGTGGGGACATGGCCGATCTGGTCCGGGTCGAGGTCGTTGCGTACGACCACGTAGTGCAGCCCGGCACGGTGCAAGTAGTCGCGCAGGCCCGGTACGTGACTGCCCGTCAGGAGGGCCTGCTCGACGGCGTCCAGGGCGCGGCGGTTGCCGGGGGTGCCGAAGGGGACGTAGTCGCGCTGGGCCCAGGGGGAGTCGGCGAGGACGTCGAGGGGCTGGTCGATGGTGGTGCCCCAGGTGTGGATGCCGTGCGCGGTGGCGGGGACCACCAGGGCGCGGGAGTCGGCGGAGTTGTCCTGGAGCCAGTCGGCGGTGGTGCGCCAGTAGGCGGGCAGTGCCTGGAAGGAACCGGGTTGCAGGATGCTGCCGTTGACGTAGGGCAGGGCGAGCCCGGGCAGCACGAGCAGGCCCGCGGCGAGCGGCAGCAGGCGGCGGCGGCCGGGGCGGCGCAGCGCGCGGGCCGGGGCCGTGGCCACCAGGTGGGTGAGGCCGAGGGCGAGCGCGAGGGCGAGGCCCGCCTGGAACTTGTAGATGTTGCGGAAGGGGACCAGGGCGCCGTTCAGCAGGTCCTGCACCTCGCCGTGGAAGGGGGCGCCGAGCGCGCCGCCGTATCCGGCGAGGGTGAGCAGGGCGACGCTCAGCACGGTCAGGACCAGCCAGCGGCGCTCGGGCAGGTCGCGGCGGGCGAGCCCGGCGAGGCCGAGGGCGGCGGCCAGCGCCGAGCAGAGCACGGTGAGCCAGGCGGAGACCACGGTCCAGCCCGCAGGCAGCCAGGACTCCCCGAAGTGCAGATAGGCGACCCAGTTCCCGGCGCCGCGCAGCGTCTCGGTGGCCGACATGGTGCCGGTGGTGGTCGCCGAAGTCTCCACGTACGGAAGGAAGTTCTCGCCGTGGATGCCGAGCAGCAGCAGCGGCACCACCCACCACAGGGTGGCGAGCAGCACCCCGGGGATCCACCAGGCGAGCAGCGCCCGGCGGCGCGGGCCCGCCGGGCGGGAGAGCAGATAGAGGCCGACCGGGAGCAGGCAGGCCAGGGTGGCGGCCGCGTTGACGCCGCCCATGCAGGGGATCACCAGGGCCGAGCGCAGCGCCGCCGCCCGTGCGGTGCGGCGGGTGTCGGTGAGCGGGAGCAGCACCCAGGGCAGGACCGCGCCGGGCAGCGCGGCGGCCGAGGTGGAGCCGACGACGATGGTGAACACCGGCCACAGCGCGAAGACGGCGGCGCCGAGCAGGCGGCTGCGCGGGTTCCCGGTGCCGAGGCGTTCGGCCAGGCGCAGCGCGCCCCAGAAGGCGGCCGTCACGATCAGCGAGAGCCACAGGCGTTCGGCCAGCCACACCGGCAGGTGCAGCAGCCGGGCGAGTCCGTGGAAGGGCAGCATCGGGAAGACGTAGCCGACGTACTGGTCGAGGATGCCGCCGAAGCCCGCGCGCTCGTGCCAGAGGTCGCCGAGGTCGGCGAGGAACTGCCAGGGGTCGGTGGTGACGCCGAGCTTGGTGTCGAAGGTCTGGCGGCCCGGCGAGACGGCGAGGAAGGCGGCGAGCACCACCGCCCAGAAGCCGAACAGCCAGCGCCGCGAACGGGGTCCGGGCCCGGGGTCCGGCGCGGGTGGCTCGGGGGCGGCGGTCGCCGGGGGAGGGGTCTGCACCGTGCTGGTCATGGGCACCGCCGGAGGACGAGGAGGAGGTTCCAGGTGGCGAATTCGCGCAGGCCGGGCACGCGGGTGACGGCCGAGGCGAGGAAGGGCCAGTAGCGGGAGCGCTGGACGAGGATCTCCACGTCGCCGCGGGCCCGCACCTGGCGCAGGGTCGGGCCGATGTGCACGGCGTGCAGGTTCTCGCCGAGGGTGTGCTTGGCCCGGCGGCCGGTGCGGCGCTGGTAGCGGGCCCGGGCGCGGTGGGCGCCGAGGTAGTGCCAGGGCGCCCACTCGTGACCGCCCCACGGGGAGAGCCAGTTGGTGAAGGAGAGGTAGATCAGTCCGCCGGGGCGGGTGACCCGCACCAGCTCGCTGAGGAAGGTCGCCGGGTCCTCGACGTGTTCCAGGACGTTGGAGGAGAAGCAGACGTCGGCGCGGCCCTCGGCGAGGGGGAGCAGATAGCCGTCGGCGAGCACCGCGCCGGGCACCGGGCGGGCGCCGAGCTCGGCCGCGTCGGGTTCGAAGAGGTAGGCCTCGGCCCCGCGTCGCCGGAACTCCCGGGTGAACCAGCCGCTGCCGCCGCCGACATCGACGACCAGGCGCCCGGCGAGCGGTCCCGCCCAGGCCTCGACCTGGTTGGCGGCGTCCCGGGCGAGCAGCGCGTAGCAGTGGTCCGGGTCGGTCTGCTCGCGCAGGAAGGCGCGGAAGAGCGCGGCCGAGCGGCGTAGCGAGGGGTCCTTCAACTGCCGTTCCACGGTACGGACTTGGGGGGACGGGGGTGGCTCGGGGGCGGCCGGCGGGTGGGCGTGGGCGGGGCCGCCGCGGTGGGTGCGGGAGGTGCCGCTCACGGCCTCACCCCCGTCCGGCCAGGGCGTAGGCCTCGGCGGCCACCGTCCGGAAGGCGCCCACGGTGCGGGACCAGCGGAACTGGGCCGCGTGCGCCCGGGCCGCCTCGCCCATCGCCCGGCGCCGCTCGGTGCTCAGCGCGAGCGTGCACCAGGCCGCGGCGAAGGCGCTCTCCTGGGTGGCGAGCAGCCCCGTGACCTGGTCGGCGACCGAGTCCCGCAGCCCCGGTACGTCGAAGGCGACCGCGGGGGTGCCCCGGATCGCCGCCTCGGTGACCACCAGGCCCCAGCCCTCCACCGCCGAGGGGTGCAGCAGCAGCCAGGCCGCCGAGAGCAGCCGGTGCTTGTGCGCCTCACCGATGTGGCCGGTGAACTCGACGCCGGGGCCCGCGAGTTGCTCAAGACGGGCGCGCTCGGGCCCGTCGCCGACGAGGACCAGGCGGCCCCCGGTGACGGGTCTGACCCGCTCCCACAGCCGCAGCAGCAGGTCGATGCGCTTGTACTCGACCAGGCGCCCCACCGCGAGGAAGAGCGGCTCGGCGGACCGCGGAGCGGCGGGCCCCGGGTCCGCGACGCCGTTGTGCACCACCCGGATCCGCTCGGCGGCCACCCCGAGGCCGAGCAGCGCCCGCCGGGTCGAGGGGGAGACGGCGACCGTCAGATTGCCGCGCTGCGCCCCGGCGAGCGCCCACTGCTCCAGGCGCCGCCCGAGCCTGCCCGCGGGGGCGAGGGCGCCGCCGAAGCGCATCTCCCAGAGGTCGGTGTGCACGTGGTTGACCAGGCAGAGGGTGGGGCCGCGGTGCCAGAGCGGGGTCAGATAGGGCATGCCGTTGCAGACCTCGACGAGCAGATCGCACTCGCCGACCTCGCGGGCGAAGGCCCCCGGGGCGCGCAGGAAGTGGCCGAGCCCGCCGCCCGCCGGGACCACCCGGTAGGGGCGCGCCTCGGCGGGGCCCCCGCAGACCAGGGTGACCTCGTGGCCGAGCCGGGTCAGCCCGGTGGCGAGCCGGTCGACGAGCAGTTCCGAGCCGCCCGCCGCCGGGTTGCCGAGGCCGCGGTGGGCGAGGAAGACGATGCGGCGGGGCACGGCCGGGGGCGGCGCGGGCAGGGCGCGGGTGGCCGCCGGGGCGGCGGTGCGCGGGGCGGGCGCGGGCAGGTGCTGGGTCATCGGTGCAGCAACTCCGTCTCGGGGTCCGGGTCCGGGGCCGACTCGTACGCGGGCGAAGCGCGGGTCGTGGTGCGGGCGGGGCGAAGGGTGCGGGGCGTGCGCGGTGCTGGGGCCTTACGGGGCCGACTCCCCCGCGAGGTGCGGTGGTTGAGAGCTGCGGGGCCGAACTGCCTTCTGCGGTACGGGTGGTGAGTCCGCCGGAGGCGCGAGGGGAACAGGTGCGCGGTTCGGGGCGGAAGCACAGTTTTCGCGGAGCGCTGCCGGGCGGCTACTCACCGGGATGACAACTTCGCCGGTTTCGCGGGCCCTTATTGCTCACCGGCCGCAGTGGTACGGGCCGGGGGACCCGGTGGTGGACGGCCGCCACCGGGTCCGCCTCAGCGTCCGGCGGGCGCGGCGTGCCGGGCGGTGTCCGGCAGCGGCGCCGCCTGCCCGCCGCGGCGGATCCGGCCGCCGCGGACCAGGAGCACCGCCCCGGCCAGGAAGAGCACCGCGCCCGCCGGGAGGGCGACGAGCGGGACGGTGCGCCCGAGCAGCCGCAGCCGGTCGGTGTCGTCCCGGGCGAGCGCGACCTGGGCCCGCTGGGTGGCCGGGGTGAAGGCCAGCTTGCGGCTGTCGAGCAGGACCATCGCGTCCTTCTTGCCGCCGGGGGCGCGCAGCGTCTTGCGGGGCCCGATCGCCGCGTACAGGATCCGGCCGGTCTCCTGGTCGGCGACGAGTTCGACGCCGTGGTTGGCGTACCACTCCTCGGCGAGGACCTGGGAGCTCTTCGGGCGTCCGACCAGGCGGCCGGGGACCAGCCGGGTGCCGGTCTGCGCGGCCTCCACCCGGCCGGTGAAGAGCAGGCCCTGGTAGCCCTGGACCGCCCGGGCGCCGCTGTACTTGAGGACCACGGTGCCGCCGAGGGTGCTGTCCCACCAGCGGTAGGAGCGCTTCTCCACCCCGAAGGGGAACTTCAGATAGGCCTCGCCCTCGAAGCGCGGCTTCTCCTGGCAGCAGTGCACCGGGCGGTTGGTCTTCCGGTCGGTGACCCAGCGCTCGGTCGTCCACTGGAGCGAGTCGTGCGGATCGGCCGCGGGCAGCGTGTCCGCGGTGTCCACCGAGGTGGAGACGTCCCAGACCGCGCGCCCGCTGCGGTCGCCGTCGGCGACGTCGCCGCGGACCTGGCGGGTCACGGTCAGCGGCTCGTCCTCGACCAGCCTCACCTTCGAGGTGTCGAAGTAGCTGCCGCTGCCCTCGAAGACCGTGGTCACGTCCACGTCCAGCGGGGTCCGCCGGGCCTGGGGCTCCACGTACCAGGCGAGCAGCGGGGCCAGGACGAGGAGGAAGGTGCCGGTGCCGAGGAGGAGGAGCGAGAGCGGGGAACGGCGGGCGGGTCTGCGGCGCATCCGGGCACTCCAGGGGTTCGAGCCGGCTCGGGGCGAGCGCGGCGGAGGACGGTGGAGCGGGGGTGGCGGGAAAAGTAAACAAAGTGTTGACCAAATGTCAACAAAGTGGGAAGAATGCGATTCCACCGGACGAGGCCGCTGCGTCGGACGCCAACGGCAGCCGGGTGCAAGGCAGTACGGACCGCGGGCCCGCCGGGCCGACGAAGCCCCGGCGGCCGCGGTCCCGACACAGAAGCTGGAGCGCCGCCATGAACCGCTACCTCGCCGCCGCCTGTGCCGTCCTCCTCGGAGCGGGCCTCGCCGTGGGCACCGCCTTCGGCGCCGTCGCCCTCCTCGGCAAGACGCCCGAGCAGCCCAACACCCCGCTCATCAGCTACGAGACGCCCCGCCAGGAGCGCTGAGCCGTGACCACGACGAGCAGACCGGTGCTGCCGCCGGGGTCCGTCTGGGGCGATGTCTCGGCCGAGCGGGTCGGGCAGTTCGTGATGCACGCCCTCGCCGAGGCCCCCGCCCTGGCCGAGGAGATCCTCGGGGCGATCCGCGCGAGCTATCCCCAGTTCCACTTCGAGCCGGACGAGTCGGGGGAGCCCAAGGCGCTCACCGCGATCCGCCGGGCCATCGAACTCTTCGTGCAGCAACTGCTCACCGACAAGCGGGCACCGCGCGCCGACCCGGAGCTCTTCCAGGAGTTCGGCCGCGCCGAGGGCCTCGGCGGGCGCAGCCTGGACTCCCTGCAGGCCCTCTACCGGCTCGGCGTACGGCTGGCCTGGCGCCGCCTCTGCGACATCGGCCAGCGGGTGGAGATCCCGCCGCAGGCCATGTACGACCTCGCCGACGCCTGCTACGAGTACCTGGACCGCCTCGTCGAGCAGTCGGTCCGCGGCTACGCGGAGGCCGCCGCCCAGCGGGCCGGTGAACGGCGGCGCCAGCAGGCCCGGTTGATGGAGCTGCTGCTCGCCCCGCAGCACCGCGACGACCCGCGCGAGGCCCTCGCCGAACGCGCCGCCCGGATCGGCTGGCAGCTGCCCCAGACCGTCGCCGTCGGCATCCTGGTCCGGCCCGCGCTCGGCGCCGTCGCCCCCGCCCTCGGCTCCGACGTCCTGCTCGACATGGAGTGCGAACGCCCCCGCTTCGTGGTGCCCGACCCCGAACTCCGCGGCCGGGGCGAGCTGCTGCGCCGCGCCCTGGCCGGCTGGTCCGGGGCGCTGGGCCCGCCGGTGGCCACCCCGTCCGCCGCCAAGTCGCTGCACTGGGCCGAGACCGCGCTCGGCCTCGCCGGTCAAGGGCTGCTGCCGGGCGACGAGTTGCTGCACTGCACCGAGCACACCGAGGCCCTGGTGCTGCTCCAACCGGACGCCCTGGTCGAGGAGTTGTCCCGGCGCTGCCTGGCACCGCTCGGGCACCACGGCCGGGCCCACGCGGGCCGCCTGGCCCAGACCCTGCTCGCCTGGCTGGAGACCCGCGGCGGGGCGCCGGAGATCGCCGCGCGGATCGGGGTGCACCCGCAGACCGTTCGCTACCGGATGCGCCAGATACGGGAGTTGTGGGGCGCCGAACTCGACGACCCCGACCGGCGGTTCGAACTCGAACTGGTGCTGCGGGCGATGCGGCTGCGCGGCGCGCTCCCGGCCGCCCGGGGGCGCGGCGCCCCCTGAGCGGCACGGCGGCACGGACGGGCGAAGGGGGCCGCGCGGGAGGCGGCCGGCGGTTCCCACCCGGGCCCTCAGCGGTGCGGACATGGCATCGCGCTCTCCTTCGTGGACCCGGGGCCCGGCGGGCGGTCCCCGGGCGTGCGGCTCAGGCTGCCGCCGGGCCCGGAGGGGGGAGAGTGCTGCCGAAGAGCGGTCCGGGCGGCCTCGTCCAGGGGCCCGGGGCGCCTTCCGGCCCGGCGTCGGCGGCCGTGCGGTGCCGTACAAGGATGGGGAGCGGCCGGGGGACGGGGCTTGTCAGCGGAGCAAGAAATACCGGGTGCCGTTTGTCATCCGCGTGACAGATCAGGACGCACGGGTCCCGGCCGCCCCTCGCACCGGCTCAGCCCACCCGCCGCAGCGCCTGCGGGGTGAGGTCCGCGAGGGTGGGATAGCCGTCCACCGCCATCAGCAGGTCGGCCTCGGCGAGCAGCGAGCGCAGCACGTGCACCAGGCCCTCGGTGCCGCCGAGGGCGAGACCGTAGGCGCAGGGGCGGCCGATGCCCACGGCGGTGGCGCCCAGCGCGAGGGCCTTGACCGCGTCGCTGCCGCTGCGGACACCGGAGTCGAAGAGCACCGGGGTCTCGCCCGCGGCCTCCACCACCCCGGGCAGCATGTCCAGGGCGGGCAGCCCGCCGTTGGCCTGGCGGCCGCCGTGGTTGGAGCAGTAGACGCCGTCGACACCGAGGTCCTTGGCGCGGCGGACGTCCTCGGGGTGGCCGAGTCCCTTCACGATCAGCGGCAGCGCGGTCAGCGAGCGCAGCCAGGGGATGTCCTCCCAGGTCAGCGGGTTGCCGAAGATCTGCGTCCAGCGCAGGACCGCGGCGCCCGGGTCCTCCTCGGGGGTGCGGTCGAGGAGGCCGCGGAAGACCGGGTCGCCGAAGTAGTTGGCGAGGCAGTGGCCGCGCAGCTGGGGGAAGTTGGCGGTGGCCAGGTCGCGCGGGCGCCAGCCGGTGACCCAGGTGTCGAGGGTGACCACGATGCCGCGGTATCCGGCCAGTTCGGCCCGGCGGACCAGATTCTCCGCGAGGTCCTTGTCGGTGGGCGTGTACAGCTGGAAGAAGCCCGGGGTCTCCTCGAACTCGGCGGCCACCGCCTCCAGCGGGTCCACCGACAGCGTGGAGGCGACCATCGGCACCCCGGTCAGCTCCGCCGCCCGCGCGGCCGCCAGATCGCCGTGGCCGTCCTGCGCGCACAGGCCGAGCACCCCGATCGGCGCCATGAACAGCGGGGAGCGCAGCCGCATCCCGAACAGGTCGACGGACAGGTCGCGTCGGGCCGCCCCGACGAACATCCGCGGCACCAGACCCCAGCGCGTGAAGGCCGCCGCGTTGGCGCGCTGGGTGTGCTCGTCCCCGGCGCCGCCCGCCACGTACGACCAGACCGAGGGCGGCAGCGCTGCCCGGGCGGCGGACTCCAGCTCCTCGTGGGTGAACGGGTACTTCGGCACCAGGCCGCCGAGTCCGTTCAGATAGATCTCCTGCTGGTAGTCGCCGAACTGGCTCATCTACTCGCCTCCACCGCTTGCCGGTTCTCGCCGTTCCCGCCGGTCGTGCGCCGACGTCCGTACCGGGGCGCCCGTACGGACGCGCGCCCTCCTGGATCAAGGATGCGAGACCCGGGCCGCCGCCGGGCGGTTCGCACGAGATCCGCCCCGAAAGGTTTCTTCTGTGGCCGGAGCAGTGCCCCGCTCCGGCATGCCGCGGCCCCGGCCCCCGCACGGGGAACCGGGGCGGCGGGCGCCTGCGGCCGGGTCAGAGCACCAGGCCGTAGTCCTTGCACTCGGGCTTGAAGTCCGGGACGTCCGGGCCGAGTTCGTTCAGCACGTTCTGCAGCGTCGGGCTGTCGTTGAACAGCCCGATGTGCGAGGCCGGGTCGTCCGGGCACTGGTCCTGGAGGGTGATGTTCTCCACCCCCGCACCCTGGAGGAAGGCGTTCTTGTACGGGGTGACCACCCAGTCCTTGGTGGTGGCGACGACGACATAGCGCACCCCGGGCACGGTGTCGCCGTCGGCGAACAGCTCCCGCTGGAAGTCGGAGCCGGCGATCTGGTCCTTGACGCCCTGGGTGCCGGCGAAGTCGAAGAGGCCGTTGACGAAGCCGAGCAGGTGCAGCTTCTCGGCGAGGGTGGTGAGGCCGCTGAGCGTGGTGCCGTGGTTGCTCGGGGCCAGGCCGATGTTGACGTCGACCTTGTCGGCGCCGCCGAGGCGCTTGAGGTAGTAGTTGGCGACCAGACCGCCCTGCGAGTGGCCGACCACGTCGACCTCCTCGGCGCCGGTGGCCTTCAGGACCTTGTCCACGAAGGCCTTCATCTGCTCGCCGGAGCTCGCGACGCTCTTCAGGCCGCCGACCCGGTTCAGCGAGAGCAGCGGGTGCATGCCGTAGTTGAAGGTGAAGACGCAGTAGCCCGCGTTGGCCAGCATCGGGGAGAGGGCGACCCAGTTGGCGCCGGAGTTGAAGAAGGTGCCGTGCACCAGGACCACCGGCTTGCGGTGCTCCCCGCTCGGCTTGCAGTTCCAGTCGTTGGCGCCGGCGACCTTGTCGGGGCTGAGGGCGTAGTTCTTCAGCGCGGTCCCGACGCCCCCGACGGGGTAGGTCTCGCGGTCCTCGGTGGCCTGGGCGGTACCGGCGGTCAGGGCGCAGGTCACGGCGAGGGCCGCGCCGGCTGCCGCCAGGCGGGCCCCGAGCGGGGTGAAGCGGCTCATGGACGGTCCTTCGGTCGCGGACTCCGCCAGCGGGCGGACCGTCGTGGACGTCCCGCACGACGCGCACCCCCGTTGGCGCTCGGTTGACGCTCAGCATGAGCGAGGACGGGGCGGAGCGCTTTGTAGCGGCGACCAGAGTTTCGGGCCCCCGTTGTGACGCGTCACCAAAGCCCGCGCCCGGCCCCTACCGCCGGATCCGGGTGCTCCTTCCGGGGGCCGCCGGCCGAGGGCAGGGGGGTGGCCGGCGGTCCCCTTCCGTGCGGGTCCGTCAGTCCCGCCCGGTGTCCGTCCAGTTCAGGCGCGTTCGGGGGCGCGCGGAAGTGTGCGTGCGCCATGCGGTCCGGGTGCGGCGTTCACACGGGGCGTGCACCGGCCCCGGCCCTCGCCCCCGGGAAGCGCCACGTACCGGTAAAGAGCCCTTTGCGCGCCCATGACCTGCGCTTTTCCCGGACCCCGTGCAGCGCAACAGATCAGGCGGGCCGGGCGGCCGAGGGGTCAGGCTGCTGGAAGCCGACCCCGGAGGTGGACATGCGCCCCCTCGCGCACCGTGCGCTCGCGGCCCTGCTGGCGCCGCTGCTCGTCCTGCTCGCCTCGGCCTGCGGGAACCAGGGCCGCGCCGCACCCCGGCCGCGCTCCGCCCCCGGCCGCGAGTTCCGGCACCCGGGCGCGCTGGTGAGCGGGGAGCAACTCGACGCCGTACGCCGCCATGTGGAGCACGGCGAGCAGCCCTGGCTCGGCGCCTTCCTCGCGATGCGCGACAGCCGCTACGGCGACCTCGGCCACCGGCCCCGCCCCTACGCGACGGTGGCCTGCCCGCCGGACACCCGCCCCGGCCGCGGCTGCGTCGAGGAGCGCGAGGACGCGATCGCCGCCTATACGCAGGCGCTGCTCTGGTACGTCACCGGGGAGCGCGCGCACGCCGCCGCGGCCGCCCGGATCATGGACGCCTGGTCGGCGAAGGTCCGGCGGCACACCGAGGGCAACGCCGGACTCCAGGCCGCCTGGGCGGGCGCCACCTGGGCCCGCGCGGGCGAGGTGCTGCGCACCCCGGGCTCCGGCTGGCCGCGGGCCTCGGTCCGCCGGTTCGGCGCCATGCTGCGCGGCGCCTACCGGCCCGCGGTCACGGCCGGCGCCGCCGACTTCAACGGCAACTGGGACCTGGCGATGACCGACGCGGCCCTCTCCATCGCCGTCTTCCTCGACGACCACGCCGGGTTCCGGCGCGCCCTGGACCGCTTCCGGGCCCGGGTCCCCGCCTACTTCTATCTGCGCTCCGACGGGCCGCTGCCGCGGACCCCGCCCGGCAGCCGGGTCCGCGGCGCCGACGCGATCCGTACGTACTGGTTCGGGCAGCGGGTCTTCCGGGACGGCCTAGCCCAGGAGAGCTGCCGCAACTTCCAGCACGCCGGGTACGCGCTCGCCGCCACCGCGCACATCGCCGAGACCGCCTGGCACCAGGGCGTCGACCTCTACGGCCCGTACCGGGAGCGGCTGCGCGCCGCCGTCGAGTTCCACGCGCGCTACCAGAACGGCGCCCGGGCCCCGGCCTGGCTCTGCGGCGGAAAGGTCCGGCGCACCCTGGGCCCCGATCTGGAGGTCCTGGTCAACCACCTGGAGAACCGGCTCCAGCTGAAGCTGCCCCAGGCCGACCGCCTCCTGCGCCGCACCAGGCCCGCCGGGACCGACGACCTCTTCGTGGCCTGGGAGACCCTGACCCAGGCCGGAAATCCGGCGGGCTGACGGGCCCGGGCGGCCCCGGCGGGAAAATGGTGCGAGGCACCCCCGCGGATGGCGTAGACTTCATTTCACCGACGCGGGGTGGAGCAGCTCGGTAGCTCGCTGGGCTCATAACCCAGAGGTCGCAGGTTCAAATCCTGTCCCCGCTACTCAAGGCCGGAGGCCGGAATCCCTGATCGGGTTCCGGCCTCCGGTGTTTCACTTCTCTCCTCTTCCCCTGCCGCCCGTCCGCGGGCGTGCCGTACGTGCCGTGCGGTCCTCACCCGCACGGGTCCGCCCGGTCGACCGCGCGGGCCGCAGGGGAAAGGCTGAGCAGGAGTGCCGTCCGAATCCATGGGAGTCCAGTGGTGGGGAGCCGAGGCGAGCCCGGCGGGGCGCACCGCCCCGCACGCCCGGAGGCGGCGGGGGCCGTGCCGGAGGAGGCCGCGCTGTCGCTGCACGGGGCGAACGCCGACCCCTCGCTGCGCCCGCAGCGCCGCTCGCTGTCCCGGACCTTCTTCCTCGTCCTGCCGGTGCTCCTGATCGTCTTCGGCATCTACTACGACGCGGCCACCCCCGCCCTCTACACGGCCCTGCCGATGTTCACCGCGGCCCCGCTGCTCGCCGCGCCCGTCTACACCACCCGCGGGGTCGCGCTCACCGGCGCCTTCGCCACCCTCGCGGTCTTCCTGCTGCGCGTCCAGGACGCGGACCTCGACGAGGTCGAGGGCACCACCGAGGCGATCACCGTGGTCACGGTCTCCTTCCTCGCGCTGCTGATGAACGGGGTGGTGCGCCGCAGCGGGGACCAGCTCGCCTCCGCCCGCGAGATCGCCGAGGCCGCCCAGCGCGCCGTGCTGCCCGAACCGCCCGACCGCTTCGCCGGTCTGCAGATCGCGGTGCGCTACGAGGCGGCGCAGGCCGGGGCGTTCATCGGCGGCGACCTCTACACCGTGCAGGACACCCCGTATGGGATCCGCATGATCGTCGGCGATGTGCGGGGCAAGGGGATGGGCGCGGTCTCCACCGTCGCCGTGCTCATCGGCACCTTCCGGGAGGCGGCCGAGCAGGAGGTGACCCTGGAGGCGGTGGCCCGGCGGCTGGACCACGCGCTCGCCCGGGAGGCCGGACTGCGGCGCGGCACCGAGGACTTCGAGGCCTTCACCACCGCGGTGCTCGCCGAGGTGGTGCACGAGGGCCGGACCGTGCGGCTGCTCAACCGCGGGCACCCGGGGCCGCTGCTGCTCGACGCCGAGGGCGGCCTGCGGGTGCTCTCGGCGAGCCGGGCCGCGCTGCCCCTCGGCCTCGCCGAGCTGAGCACCGAACCGGACCGCACGGACGAGGCGGAGTTCCCGCTCGGCGCCACCCTCCTCTTCCACACCGACGGACTCTCCGAGGCCCGGGACGCCGAGGGGGTCTTCTACGATCCGGTGGCCCGCCTGCG
Organism: Streptomyces sp. SCSIO ZS0520; assembly: GCF_025643355.1. NCBI lineage: Bacteria > Bacillati > Actinomycetota > Actinomycetes > Kitasatosporales > Streptomycetaceae > Streptomyces > Streptomyces sp. SCSIO ZS0520. The sequence goes on from NZ_CP092644.1 coordinate 4,441,201, forward strand.
GGGCCGGGTCTTCCCGGCGCCGAGCGCCCTGCTGACCCTGCTCGTGGAGGAGGTCAGGGCGCACACCGGCGGCGGGGCGCGGGACGACATGGCGCTGCTCGCGGTGCGCCGTCCGGCCGCGGGCAACGGGACGGCGAACGGGCAGGGCGGAACGGGCACCTCCGAAGGCTGAGCGGGCCGCCGGGACCGCTCCGAGGGTCACGGTAGGTGAGCGTCCGACGCCCCTGGGATAACAATTGACGCACCGTCAGCATTGCGGGGATGTGAGGAAGACGGCTCCGTGGGGGTCAACTCGCCCCGCTGCGGCCCCCGATGTCCCTATCGTCCCGCCCGGAACGGGTCAAGGATCACCGGGAAACCTTGGAATACCGGGCCCGGGTCTATTAACGTTCGATAACGCAGCGCGGTCGTCACAGCCGTCACACGCGACGGCTCCGCGCGCACGCGCCTAATCCCGCAAGGGAGCCGGGGAACCACTTCTTGGGGTGAATCGGCCGCCTCTTCTTCGAGAGGCGGCGGTAGGAGACCTTCCTGCTCCGAACCCGTCAGCTAACCCGGTAGGCGAGAAGGAAGGAAAGGAGTACGCCTCCGTGGCGTCCAACGGCCCCGCTACACGCGTCACTTATGTGCCCGGTGACGAAGAGTCCTCCTTCGGGCAGCCCTTCGGAGAACCTCTCGAAGAGCCCCTCGGAGAGTGGAATCCCACGGCGGAGTCGGTCCGCCCGGTGCGCGGCAGACACCGCGTCATCAAGCAGCGCGGCGGCCTCGCCCGCAGCTCCACCGTGCTCGGCGTCGGCGTCATCGCCGCGGTCGGCGCCGGGGGCATGGCGACCGCCCAGGGCGGCAAGCCGCCGGTCCGCATCTCCGTACCCGATGTCTCCGCCGTCACCGCCTCGCTGCCCGAGGCCAAGTCCCTGCCGGGCGTCGGCGACCTGGTCGCGGGCTCCGGCGAGGACTCCGCCGCCGAGGCCGCGGCCCCGCTGAGCGCCGCCGGGCAGAGCGCCTCCGAGGACGCCGGGGAGTCGCTGCGCAGCCGGATCCTCCAGCAGGCCGAGCAGCAGCAGGCCGCCGCCGACACCGCCGCGCAGAGGACCGCCGAGGAGGCCGCCACCGAGCGGGCCGCCGAGGAGGCCGCCGAACTGCGCGAGAAGGCCGAGAAGAAGGCCGCCGCGGCGAAGAAGAAGGCCCAGGAGGAGGCCCGGCGCAAGGCCGAGGAGGAGCGCCTGGCCAAGCTCGCCAAGATGTTCTCGCTGCCCACCTCCTCGTACACCCTCACCTCGCACTTCGGCGACGCCGGTTCCATGTGGTCCTCCGGCCACCACACCGGCCTCGACTTCGCCGCCCCGACCGGCACCCCGCTGAAGGCCGTCCACACCGGCACCGTCAAGTCCGCGGGCTGGTCCGGAGCCTACGGCTACCGCACGGTCCTGGAGCTGGAGGACGGCACCGAGGTCTGGTACTGCCACCAGTCCTCGATGAGCGTCAGCGCGGGCCAGAAGGTCAGCACCGGCGAGGTCATCGGCCGCGTCGGCGCCACCGGCAACGTCACCGGGCCCCACCTGCACATGGAGGTCCACACCCCGGACGGCACGGGCATCGACCCGCTGTCCTGGCTCCAGTCCAAGGGCATCAACCCCTGAGACCCGGGAATCCTTGAGGCCCCGGAACTTCTGAGGCCCGGGAACTCCTGAGGCGGAACTCCTGCGGCCCGGCCACGCTGAGACCTGATACCGGTCCCGGCCCCGGCCGACCGCAGGACCGACCCCTTCCCGCAGCGGCATCCGCGGTGCGACAGCGCCGCCGGGTGCCGCTTCCGGTTGCGGCGGCCGGGTTTCGGCTCCACCGGCCGGGCGGGTACTACGGTGGGCGGTCCGGCCCGCGCCACACGGCCCGCCGTCCGGCGTGCGGCCCCGCACGCGCACACTGGTCGCGTACCCATGAACCACCGGCGCACACCGGCCACTTGCCCCGCAGGCGGCCCGGCGCCCGTACCCGGGAAGAGGTCACGGCTCCCATGTCCGCACCGCTCACCCTCGGCAACTCCGGTATCGAGGTCTCCCCGCTCGCCCTCGGCGGCAATGTCTTCGGCTGGACCGCCGACGAGAAGCAGTCCTTCGCGGTCCTCGACGCCTATGCCGCGGGCGGCGGCACCTTCGTCGACACCGCCGACTCCTACTCGGCCTGGGTCGAGGGCCACCGGGGCGGCGAGTCCGAGACCGTCCTCGGCGACTGGCTCGCCTCCCGCGGCAACCGCGAGGACCTGGTCATCGCCACCAAGGCGGCCCGCCACCCCGAGCACCTGGGCCTCGCCGCCGGGACGCTGCGCGCCGCCGCCGAGGCCTCGCTGCGCCGCCTGCGCATCGAGCGGATCGACCTCTTCTACACGCACTTCGACGACCCCGACGTACCGGTCGAGGAGATCATCAGCACTCTGGACGAGCTGGTACGGGCGGGCAAGGTCCGCGCGGTCGCCGCCTCCAACATCAGCCCCGAACGCCTTCAGGAGTCCCTGGACTTCTCCGACCGCGCGGGCATGGCCCGGTACGTCGCCCTCCAGGCCCACTACAGCCTGGTCTCCCGGGACACCTACGAGGGCGGGCTGCAGAGCGTGGCCGAACGCGGCGGCCTCACCACCATCCCGTACTTCGGGCTCGCCGCGGGCTTCCTCACCGGCAAGTACCGGCCGGGGCGGCAGGTCGACAGCGCCCGCGCCGGCGGAGCCGCCAAGCACCTGGAGACCGAGCGGGGCCGGCGGGTGCTCGCCGAACTCGACAAGGTCGCCGAGGCGCACGGCGCCGAGATCGCCTCGGTCGCCCTGGCCTGGCTCGCCGCCCGCCCGACCGTGGGCCCGCTGCTCGCCAGCGCCCGCGTCCCCGAGCAGCTCCCGGCCCTCTTCGCGGCCACCGGTCTCCGGCTGACCGAGGAGGAGTTGGCGGGGCTGACCGCGGCCTCGGACTGAGCGGAACCGGGGCGGGAGGGAGACCGGCACCGGGCCGGGACCCCTCCCGGGCCGGTCCCGCTACCGTCCCCGCATGGCATGGTGGCGGAGGACGAAGAAGGCAGGGGCGGGCCGGGGCGGCGGGCGCGGATCGGCGCCGGTGGGCCTCTCGGTCTTCGACCGGACGGCGGGGGACGGTGCGCCCGCCCGCCCCGGACTCCGGCTCGGCGCACGGCAGTTGCCGCCGATCACCATCCCGAGCCTCACCGACCGGGTGGCCGCGCAGACCCGCGCCAGCCACCCCGCGGGGACCGGCCCTGTGCAGGCCGTGGTCCCGCACAACGTCTGCGTCGAGGACGGCTCGGTCACCTTCATGGGGCTCGGCGGGCGGGCCGCGATCGTGGTCGGCCTGACCCCGCGGCTCCGCCCCGACCTCTACGGTCTCGGCGAGGCGGTCCAGGACGAGGGCGCCCTGCTGCACCTGGACGCGCACCCCGGCTTCCTGCGCGCCTCGCTGCTGCTCCCGGACACCGAGGTCGACCTGGACACCGGGCTCCGGCTCGACCAGGGCGACATCCAGGAGTTCCTGCACGCCGCCTACGCGAGCGAGACCGTCGAACTCCACATCCAGCACACCACCCACGACCGCCTGCTGCCCTACGTCTGCTCCGCACCGGGCCTGCGCCGGGCCGTGGACGCCGGTTTCGCACAGTTCACCCAGCCGCCCCCGGACGACCTCGCCGCCGCGGTCGCCGCCGTCAACGGCACCCTCAACCCGGCGGTACGCGTCCCCCTGCACGTCACCGGCAAGGCCGCGCTCGCGGTCGTCTTCGACGTGGAGGTCTGAGCCGGGGCCGGGGTTCAGGACCGGGGGCCTGAGCCCCCGGTGCCCGGCGGCGGTGCCGGTCCCCGGCCGGTGCGGCGGCTGTCCGGTCCGGGGCGCGGTGGCTCAGCGCGGGTGCCGGTCCTGGGCGGCGCGGTGGTGCGCCGGGTGCCAGCCGGGGGCCGCGTGGTGGACGGGCGGCGCGGGGCGGGCGGCCGCGGGGTCGCCGTACGGGGGAGGGGCTCCGTAGGGGGACGGGGTTCCGTGCGGAGGCGGGGTTCCGTACGGGGGCGGTGTTCCGTGCGGAGGCGGGGTCCCGTACGCGGGCGGGGTCCCGTACGAAGGCGGTGTTCCGTACGGGGACGGGTGCGGGCCGGGGCTGCCGCCGGGCGGTTGAAGGCCGGGGCCCGGGCGCGGTCGGCCGTGGGGCCAGGGCGGGGGCGGGGCCGTCCGGCGGTGCGGCCAGGGGCGGGGGGCGGTGAGGCGGGCCGCGTAGGCGAGGGCGGGGGCGGCGACGGTGCGGTGGCGCCAGAGGGCGTCCAGGAGTTCGCGTTCGCGGCGGGGGAAGTCGGCGCCCGCCCGGCCGCGGCGGCCCCGGCGCCGGAGCACGGCGAGCGAGGTGGCGCAGCGGGCGTAGTCCAGGACCTCGCGGGCGGCGGGCCGGTCCAGGGCGTGCGCCGCGTACTCCCTGGCCAGGGTGCGCCCGCGCATCGAGCCGAGCACGGAGGGCTCGGGCGCGGTGAGCCAGCCCGCGGCGGCGTAGGCGGGCAGCTCCTCGCGCACGGTGCGCAGTTCGCGCTGGCGCAGCCAGACGGCGAGCCAGGTCAGCAGCGCGAAGGCGGGCAGCATGACGGTCGCGTAGACGAGGAAGAAGCCGTAGCGGCCGAGCGCGGCGGAGCCGTTCCAGCAGGCGTGCATGCCCATCGCGAGCAGCAGGCCGGTGAGCGGGAGCAGGACCCGGCGCACCCGCTGGTGCTCCGCGCTCAGCGCCGCGATGCCGAAGCCGATGCCGGTCAGCACCGTGAACAGCGGGTGCGCGAAGGGCGACATGACGATACGGACGAAGAAGGTCGCGGCGGTGACCGAGGTGAGCCCGGTGCTGCCGCTGAGCCGGTCGGTGCCGAAGGCGTTGCCGAGGTAGAGGATGTTCTCGGTGAAGGCGAAGCCCGAGGCGGTGAGCCCGGCGATCACCACCCCGTCCACGATCCCGGTGAAGTGCCGTCTGCGGAGCAGGAAGACGAGCAGCACCGAGGCCGCCTTCGCCGACTCCTCGACCACCGGCGCTATCACCAGGGCGCCGAGGGTGTCCGCGCTGTGCGGGCTGGCGGTGGTGGTCGCTATCCACCGGGTCGCGAAGGAGTTGGCGAGGATCGCGATGAGCGCCGCCGCGCAGGCACCCCAGGCGAAGGCGAAGACCAGGTCGCGCCAGGGCCCCGGCTCCACCCGGTCCAGCCACCGGAAGGCGGCGAAGAGCAGCGGCACCGGCGTCACCGCGAGCCCGAGGCCGACCAGGAAGCCCTGGGTGCCGGTCTGCTCGTGCACCAGGGCCAGGATGACCAGCCCCGAGAGCCCGAGCAGCGCCGCCGCCCCGCCGAGCCGCACCGGCCGCCGCTGCCACCAGCGCGCGTGCCGCACCGGCCCCGGGGGTTCGGCAGGCGGCGGGCCCGGCTGCGCGGAAGGCGCCGGGCCCGCCGGCTCGGGGTGCGGAAAACGGAAGGCCACCCTTCGACACTAACGACCCCTCAGCCCGGGGCGCGACGGTGCACGGGTGCGCGCGGGCGCGGGGAGCGCGGGGCCGGCCGCCCTCAGCCCGCCTCGGGGGCCGGGACGAGCCCGGCCTCGACCAGGCCCGCGAGCACCGCGTCCCCCAGCGTCCGCACCGCCGACAGCGGGCGCACCATCACCGTGAACTCCTTGATCAGGCCCGCCTCGTCGACATGCAGCAGATCGATGCCGTGGATCTCCTTGCCGCGCACGGTGGTCCGGAAGGGCAGCACCACCGCGGGGGCCTCGGTGCCCTCCGCGCTGGTCTCGGCGGCGCCCTCGAAGCCGCCCAGGTAGCGGAAGTCCTCGAAGAGCCGCAGCAGCACCCCGAAGAGGCCGACCACCAGCGGCTTGCCCTCGAAGGGGGTGAACTTCACCGGGCTGTAGAAGCGGATGTCCTCGGTGAACAGCGCCTCGATCGCCGCCAGGTCCCGCGTCTCCACGGCCTCGCGGAAGCGGGCGGCGGTGGCCTGGGCGGGGGTGACGGGGGCGGAGTCGGCGGCGAGGTCGTGGGTCGGCTGCGGGGTCATCGGGCCTCCTGGGGGCGACCGGGGCCGTACGCGGTTCTCCGCGTACCGCGCCGCCGGGTCATGGGCGGGAAGGGCGTGAGGGGGCAGTGCGTGAGGGGATCGGGGTGGGAAGGGATCGGGGCGTGAGGGCGCGGGGTGTGCGTGGAGGAGGCTGTAGTCGTCAATGCGACTAGTCTCTTTGTTGAGTATCCGCGTCCTGGGTATCACGGCAGCCGGGGGTCGGGGAAGACGGCGAGGAGGGGGCGGCCCGAAGTCACAGGCGCCGGGCGGTCCTCGGTCGAAGGTCGGGGCAGGTGACCGGTGGCCGGGTGTGCCGGGTCCAGGTGCCGCCGTACGGGTTCAGGTGCGGCCGTAGCGGATGGTGTGGTCGGCGAACTCCAGGGCCATCTCCTGGGTGACCGTGGGCCGGGTGCGGCTGATCGTCTGGAGGTACTCCTCGGTGCCGGGCTGGGTCCTCGCCCCGGTGTCCAGGGTGTGCTCGAAGACGGACTGGGCGACCGTGCGCGCGGCCTGCTTGATGTCGGCCGGGGTGAAGCCCTCGCTGGCCCGGGCGAGCACCTCGGTGTCGGCCTCGGTCCCGGTCCTGGCGAGATACCCGGCCCACAGCGCCTTGCGGGCGTGCCGGTCGGGCGGCCCGACGGGCAGCACGTAGTCGAACCGCCCGTGCCGCAGAAAGGCCGGGTCCAGGGCGGCGACCGTGTTGGTGGCGCAGATCAGCAGCCTGCCGTCGCGGTCGCGGAAGCGCACGATCGACTTGAGGAGCTCGTTGACCACGCCCACCGAGGCGGGGTCGGCGAGATTGCGGGCCGCGGCGACCTCCTCCACCTCGTCGATGAAGACCAGTACGTGGTCGAGCTGGGCGACCTCCTCGAAACGGCGGCTCAGCCCGTTGGCGATCCCCTCCTCCAGGGCGATCCGGGACGGGAAGAACTCCACGAAGGGCCAGCCGAGCCGACTGGCCACCGCCTTGGCGAAGGTGCTCTTGCCGGTGCCCGGCGGCCCGAACAGGACCACCGCCTGCGGCGGTTCGACGCCGTGCTCCTCGGCCAGCTCGGGATGGGCCAGCGGCAGCACCAGACGGCGATCGATCAGCTGCTTCTCGTCCGCCATCCCGGTCAGCTTCTCCCAGAGGCCGCCCTCGGGGACCATCGCCCCGAGCGAGGAGAGCAGCGCCGAGTCCTGCGCCGTCACCGGCTGCACCTTCTCGAAGTACGTCAGCCCCCGGTGCGGCCGGAAGCCCGAGTTGCCGAGCGCCGTCGCGCCGGTCTCCTCCTCGGGCAGCACCGCGGCGAGGATCTTGGCCCCGGCGCCGTGCAGCCGGTGCTCCAGGGCGGCGAGCAGGGCGCTGCCGAGGCCCAGGTGGCGCCAGGAGGGGTGCAGGGAGATCCGCAGCACCCAGGCCCGGTCGCCGTCGACCCGGGCCACCGCCGCGCCCACCAGATGCCCGTCGGCCACCGCCACGACGCTCGGATGCTGCGCCTGCAGCGCGGCGACGACCTCGGACAGCCGGAACATCGCCGACCGGTCGGTGGTCGTGCTCTCACCGTCCAGCCGCACCACCGCTTCGAGATCGTCCGGGGTGAAGTCCCGGACATGCCATACGGCCATGGTCGGTCCCGGGGGAGGGCGGTCTCGGGAGTCTCCGCGGGGCGTCCGGAACGTCTTGGATGTTCGAAGCGTCCGAAACGCTGTGACGTCCGAAACGCCCTGACGTCCGGAACACCGTGGCGTCCGTCAGAGGTCTCCGAGGCGGACTTCCATCATGGGGCAGACCGAGGCGCGCTGCCTGCGGAGGCGGGCCCGCCGCCCCGGCACCTCACCGCTCCACCCGGCGGAAGAGCAGGTCGTGGACGCGGTGGCCCTTGTCCAGGCCCTGGCCCTCGAAGCGGGTCAGGGGGCGGAAGGCGGGGCGCGGGGCGTAGCCGCCGTCCGGCGCGGTGTTGGCGTAGTCGGGGTGGGCGGTGAGCACCTCCAGCATCTGCTCCGCGTAGGGCTCCCAGTCGGTGGCGCAGTGCAGCAGGGCGCCCGGCTTCAGGACGCCCGCGGCCAGGCTGAGGAACTCCGGCTGGATCAGGCGCCGCTTGTGGTGGCGCTTCTTGGGCCAGGGGTCGGGGAAGTAGACCCGCAGTCCGTCGAGCGAGGCGGGCGGCAGCATCGCGCGCAGCAGGATGATCGCGTCGCCGTTCGCGACCCGGAGGTTGCGCAGCCCGGCCCGCTCGGCGAGACCGAGGAGGTTCCCCTGGCCCGGGGTGTGCACATCGACCGCGAGGATCCCGGTGTCCGGGTCGGCGGCGGCCATCTGCGCGGTGGCCTCGCCCATGCCGAAGCCGATCTCCAGGACGACGGGCCGCCCATCGAACATCGCCGCCGGATCGAGCGTCCGCTGCCCGTCGATGTCGAAGCCCCACAGCGGCCAGAGCCGCCGCAACGCGTCCGCCTGCCCGGGGGTGACCCGGCTGCGCCGCGGCTGGAAGCTGCGGATCCGCCGCTCGAAGTGCGATCCCGCCGGATCCGGCGCGGGCCCCTCGGGAAACTTCCGCGTACGGGGCGGGCGGCGCCTATCGGTCTCGGTCTCGGTGGCGGTCTCGGTGGTGGTGGCGGCGGGGGCGCCGGAGTCGGCCTCGGCAGTGGCCGCGGCGGTGGCCGTCGGTCCGGCCTGGCTCGGCTGCTCGGCTTGCTCGGGCCGATCGAGCTGCTCAGCTCGGATCGCCTGCTCGGGCTGTCCGGTCTGCTCGACGTGCTCGGCCTGCTCGGCCTGGCTCGGCCGCGCGGCAGTCTCCTCGGCGGCGGCAGCAGCGGGGGCGGCCGGGGCAGCGGTGGCAGGGGCCGGGGTGCTCGCCTGGGCAGGGGGATGCGGGGTTCTGGGGTGCTCGGACACAGTGCCTTCGATTCTACGGAGGCGGGGCGGGAGGCGGTCACGGAGGCCGGGAGGGCGGGAACGAGGGCGGTGCCGCCAGCCGTGGCCGACGTCGCGGCGGTGGTGGAGCACCCGGCCGGGAGCGCGCTCGGCCGCCCGGACTCACTCCCCGTTCAGCGCCGCGAGGGCGCGGCGGGCCACCTCACGGCCGATGGGCAGTGAGGCGGTGGCCGCGGGGGAGGGCGCGTTGAGTACGTGCACTGTGCGGGGGGCCTCGCGGATCAGGAAGTCGTCGACCAGGGTGCCGTCGCGCAGTACCGCCTGGGCCCGTACCCCGGCCGGGGTGGGCAGCAGGTCCTGGTCGGTCAGCGCGGGCAGCAGGCGGCGGGCGGCGCGGGTGAAGGCGCCCTTGGAGGCGGAGCGGTGCAGTTCGCCCGCGCCGTAGCGCCAGTGGCGGCGGGCGATGTGCCAGGAGCCGGGCCAGCTCAGGGTGGCGGCCAGCTCGCGCGGGGAGACGGTGGTCCAGTCGTACCCCTCGCGGGCCAGGGCGGGGACCGCGTTCGGGCCGAGGTGGACGCCGCCGTCGATACCGCGGGTGAGGTGGACGCCGAGGAAGGGGAAGGCCGGGTCCGGCACCGGATAGACGAGCCCTCTGACCAGGTCCGGGCGGGCCAGCTCGTAGTACTCGCCGCGGAAGGGCACGATCCGCATGTCCGGCTCGTCGCCCGCGAGCAGGGCCACCTCGTCGCAGTACAACCCCGCGCAGTTCACCAGGACCCTGCCGCGCACCACCTCCCCGCCCGCCGCGCGCACCGCGACCCCCAGGCCCGGGCGGCGGTCGATCCGGGTGACCCGGGCCCCGTACCGGATCTCCGCGCCGGAGGCCTCGGCGAGCTGCCGGGTGACCGCGGTGAAGTCGCAGATGCCGGTGGTGGCGACATGGATGGCGGCGAGGCCGTTGACCTCCGGTTCGTAGGCGGAGATCTGGGCGGGGCCCAGTTCCCGTACCGAGAGGCCGTTCTCCCGGCCGCGCTGGGCGAGGGCGTGCAGCCGGGGCAGCTCCTCGCGCCCGGTGGCGACGATCAGCTTGCCGGTCACCGCGTGCGGGATGTCGTACTCGGCGCAGAACTTGACCATCTCGGCGGCACCGCGGACCGCGTAGCGCGCCTTGAGCGAACCGGGGCGGTAGTAGATGCCGCTGTGGATCACGCCCGAGTTGCGCCCCGTCTGGTGGCGGGCCGGGGCCGTCTCCTTCTCCAGGACGGTGACCTGGGTGCCCGGCGCGCTCCTGCTCAGGGCGTAGGCGGTCGCCATGCCCACGATGCCGCCGCCGATGACCAGCACATCGCAGTCGTACGTCCGCGCTGTCCGCTCTGTCGGCACGTGCTCCACCTCCTGCCTTCGCACGTGCTCCCCCGCTGCTCCTGTCCTCGATAGTGCACTGCACAGCCCCGTCGACCCCCAAACCCGGATACGGCACCGGATGCGTGTCCGGTTGCCCTCGTCGTCCATGGTGTCGGGCCGCGGTGGGTGCGAAAAGGGGATATGGGGGGACTGCGGATCCCTGGGAGCGAGGATCCCCCTCGCGGATCGCGGATCGCGGATCGCGGATCGCGGATCGCAGGCCGGGGGCCGGGGGTCGGGGGCCGAGGCGTCCGAGGGCCCGCGCCGCGCGAGTGCCCGGCGCCCGCCGCGCCTCGGCCGACGGGCCTGCGCCGACGGGTCCCGGTCCGCGGTCCGCGAGCCGCCCTGTGCGGGCGCCTACGCCGGCGCCATCAGCAACGGCCGCGCCCGCTCCCGCAGTTCGACCACCCGGGGCTCGTTCCCGTACGCCTCCAGGCGGTTCAGGAGGTCCTTCACGTACTCGGTGGTGCGGGCCGAGGAGATGCGGCCCGCGACCTCGACGGCGCGGGTGCCCTGGGCGCAGGCGGCGTCGAGGTTGCCGGACTCCAGCTCGGCGACGGCCGAGACGACGAGCCGCAGCCCGTGCGAGCGCACGAACTCCTCGGTCGGCTGGGAGAGCGCCTGCTCGGTGAAGCGGCGCACCTCGCGCGGGGCCTTGAGGTCGCGGTAGCACTCGGCGGCGTCGGCGGCGAAGCGGTCGTAGGAGTAGAAGCCCAGCCAGCTCGGGTCGTTGTCGCCGTCCCGGGCGCGCTCCAGCCAGCCCTCGGCGGCGCGCAGGGCGGTGCCCGCGGCCTGCGCCCCGCCGGAACGGGCGTGGGCGCGCGCCTCGACGAGGTGGAAGAAGCTCATGGTGCGGGCGGTGGCGAGGCCCCGGTTGCGCTCCAGGGCGGCCTGCGCCAGGTCGACGCCCTCGTCGCCGAAGCCGCGGTAGGTGGCCTGGAGGGACATCGAGGCGAGGACGTACCCGCCGAGCGGGACGTCGGCGGCGGCCCGGGCCAGGCGCAGCGCCTGGATGTAGTACCGCTGGGCGGCCTCCTGCTGGCCGGTGTCGAAGGCCATCCACCCGGCGAGCCGGGTGAGTTCGGCGCTCGCCCCGAAGAGCGCCCGGCCGACCTCGTCCGAGTAGGAGCCGAGCAGCAGCGGCGCCGCCTCGACCCGCAGGCACTCGGGGACCATCGACGAACGCCAGTCCCCGCCGCCGTACTTGGAGTCCCAGCGCCGCGCGTCCTCGGCGGCCTCGCGTAATTTCTGCACGTCGCTGTGGCCGACGCGGCCCGTGCCGCTGCCCTCGGCCACCCCGGCGTCGCGCGCCACGGAGCTGTCGGCCGGCGTTATCAGCCAGCGGGAGGCAGGCGTCGCGTACGCGCTCACCGCGAACGAGCCCGCCAGGGACTGCCAGATGCCGCCGCCGGTGCGGCGCCCGACCAGGTCGAGCCGGTACAGCTCGGTCGCCGACTTGACGGCGGCGCCGACGTCCCGGGGGAAGGCGAGGCCGACCTCGGGCGCCGGATCCGCGTCGGCGAGGCCGATCTCGTGCAGTGGTACCGGCCGACCGAGCTTGTGCCCGATCGCGGCCGCGATCAGATGGGGCGCCGCTCCCTGCGGCACCATGCCCTTGGAGACCCACCGGGCCACCGAGGTCTTGTCGTAACGCAGCGTCAGACCGCGCTGGGCGCCGAGGTCGTTGACCCTGCGGGCGAGACCCGCGTTGCTGATTCCCGCGAGGGCGAGAACTGCGCCGAGCTTGTCGTTCGGTTCGCGTTGCTCCCTGGACATGCGCCACCCCTCGACACAGAACAGACGGCTGCCGCCCGGCTGGCATACTCGCGCGGCATTCGTAAACACAGCGTAGTTCGACGCATCCCAAGCGTTAAGGGGGTCCCTTCCGGATGGCGGGATTGTGGCCGGTGCTCCTCGCGCCCCGGGGTGCGTGCCCCGCCCGTGTGGCCGTGCGCCCGTGCGTGCGCTCTTCACCCCCGCGGACGCGGCGACTTACCTGGAGGACGCGTGGGTCGGCCCGCTGCACTGGGTCCAGCGGGCTGGGGGAACACCCGCCGTCCCCATCCCCGCGGGCGGCGGACCGGTCCGGGAGGCGCAGCGGTGCCTCCCGGACTGCGTGCCCGCCCTCGGGGTGCGGGGCGTGGTGCGCATCCTCGGCCATCCCGATCGAGAATGGCCGGAAATCGCCCAAGTGGGCACCCCCTCGCGGCCGTCGGGCCGCGACCCGGAAGCGCTGATTCCGTCTCTGGCAACTTCCCTTGGTGAGCGCCGGATTCCGGCGGCGGACCGGGCCCGCCTCCCTTGCGGGCCGGGCTTCTTCCTCCCGGCCGCCCCGTCCGCCGCCCGCCTCCCCCGGGGTGTGCCTTGCCGCGCGCGGGACGCCGAACGCCCGGCAGGGGCGCACTCGGGGGAGCGCCCGGGGAGCACAAAGCTGCACCGTGGGCCTTCCCGTGCGCCTCCTTCGTGGCAGCATGGTCCCGTTCGCGCAGGATTCCTCGCGGTTGGCCGTTCCGCCCGGCCGCCTCCTGGGCGTGCCGTGCAGGCGGCGCTCCCAAGACGGCGGAGGGACGGGCGAGTTCGGCGAGCGGAGCCGGACCGTCCCCCGGGCGGAACCGGCCCGGCCGCGGGCGGCGTACGATCCCGACTCCCGGCCCCGGCCTCGCGGAGACGGCACCGCCACCCGCGGAGTCCTGCCGGGCGGCCCTTGTTGTCCACAGCCTGTGGAGGCGGCGATGCGGTGGTTGGTGGGGTGGAGCAGTACCGCCGCCGGGCCCCGTGACCTCGGCTCCGCCGGAGTGACCGGCACCAACGGCGAGACCGTGCAGCCGGTCGGCGCCCACCTCCTGTGGGGCGACCCCGATCCGCTGTGGGCGGTCGGCGACTGGCGCCCCGACGAGGTCCGCGTGGTCCAGGCCGACCAGGGGACCAGGATCGCCGTCCTCGGCATCTGCGGCGCCAGCGACGAGCAGCTGCGCATCGGCCTGTTCGCCGCCCGCGGCGGCGCCCTGCGGCACCTCACCCACTGGCCCGGCAGCTACACCGCGGTCGTCCAGGTCGGCCGCCGGATCACCGTCTGCGGGGACCTCGCCGGGGCCCGCCCCGTCTTCCACACCCCCTGGCACGAGGGCACCGCCTACGCCACCGCCGCCCTCCCCCTCGCCGACCTCGTCGAGGCCAACCTCGACATCGGCCACCTCGCCGCCCTGCTCGCCGCCCCCGACGTCCCCGAGGCGCTGCACGACTCGACCCCGTACCTCGGGGTGCGCCGCGTCCCGCCCGGCCACGCCCTGATCCTGCGGGCCGGAGCGCGCGAGATCGCCGGGTACGAACCGGTGGCCTCGCTCGCCGTCGCCGCCCCGGCCCAGGACGCGGAGAGCGCGGTGCACGGCGTCCAGGAGGCCCTCGTCGAGTCGGTACGCGCCCGGCTCGCCGCCCCGCGCCATGTACCCGGCGAGGGCATCGACGCCGGTCCGGTGCCCGGCATGGGGCCCGAGGAGCGGCGCGGCCCGCGCCGGCTGCCGGTGCCGGGCATCGGCGCCGACCTCTCCGGCGGCCCCGCCTCCGCCACCCTCGCGCTGCTCGCCGCCGGGCTGCCCGGCATGCCCGGCACCGTCCTCGGCCACGGCACCGGCGCGGGCGAGCGGCTGCTCGCGGTCACCTTCAACGACCTGGTGGTGCCCGGCCGGGAGGCCGAGGTCGAGCGGGCCGGTGCGCTCGCCGCCAACCCCCGGCTGCACCATGTCGTGGTCGCCGCCGCCGAGGAGTCGCTGCCCTTCGGCGAACTCGACGGCCCCCTCACCGACGAACCGGGCCCCTCCCTGATCAGCGCCGCCCGGCACCGCAACCGGCTGGCCTCCGGCAGCGCCGACCACTTCACCGGCTACGGCGCCCGCCAGGTGCTCGACGCCCACCCGGCCCGCCTCGCCGACCTCCTGATGGACCGCAAACGCCGCCATCTGCTGCGGCCCGTCGCCGCGCTCACCAAGGCCGACGGCTCGGTCCTGGTCCCCGCCCGGGTCTACGGCGCGGCCCGGCGCCTGGCCCGCACCCCCTACCGCACCGGCATCGACGCGCTCGCCGACCGGCTGCTGCGCCGCGCCTTCACGGACCCGGCCGAGCCGCTCGGCGCCACCCTCGCCGCGCTGTCCTGGGGCCGGCCGGGACCCGCCGCGCGCTGGCTGACCGGCGAGGCCCTCGCTGAAGTATCGGTTCGCCTCCAGGGCGCCACCGCCCGCGGCGGCCCGGGCCCCGGCCAGCACCCCGGCGAGTTCCGCGCCCGCGCCGCGCTCGCCCGGCACGCCGCCGACCTCCGCGTCCTCGAACAGGCCGCCGAGATCCGCTTCCAGCGCCTGCACGCCCCCTTCCTCGACAACCAGGTGGTACGGGCCTGCCGGGCGCTCCCCGAGACCCTGCGGGTCCAGCCCGGGGCGCGCGCCGCCATCCTGCGCGCCGTTTTGGAGGGCGCCGGGGTCGCCGAACTGCCGCCGGGGTGGGGCACCCCCGGGCCCGGGTCCACGGCCGCGATGCGCACCGGGCTGCGGGTGGCCGTGGGGGACTTGCTCGACCTCTTCGACGCCCCGCTGCTCGCCCAGGCCGGACTCATCGAGGCCCGGGTGGTCCGCAAGGCCCTGCGCGCGGCGTCCCAGGGCGCCCCCCTGCCGCTGGACGGACTGGCCGACCTGGTCTCCCTCGAACTCTGGCTCGGCCGCCTCATCGCCCGCCGCGGCACCTGCTGGAGCGGCACTCCCGGCCGCCAGCGCGCCGTTCCCTCGGGGAGCGTGGTGCCGGAGCGGGGGGAGTTGGGGGCGGCTCAGGGGTGAGGGGGGTTGGGGTGGGTGCGGTGCGTGCGGTAGGTGCGGTGGGTGCGGGTGGAGGCGGGCGTGTGGGGGCGGGCGTGTGGCTGACGGGGGCGGGCGTGTGGGTGTCGGGTGCCAAGTGACGGATGACGGATGACGGGTGACAGATGACAGTCATTGATATCTGTCATCCGTCACCCGTCACTTGTCATCTGCTATCGCTGCCCGCCCCCCACCGCTTCCACCGCCAGCCGCCCGCCGCCAGCCGCCAGCCGCCCGCCCGGCACCCCGCCTCATCCCTCTCCCTTTTTGCTCTCCCCCTGCCTCTCCGCGCCATCCGGTCCCTCCCGATCGTCGGCCCCGCCCCGCCACGCGGAAAAGCCCTGCGACCTCAGCTGCCTGAGCGGTGAGAATGGGCGGGTGCGGTACGGAATCCTGGGCGTCACCGAGGTGCGCGGCGAAGACGGCGAACTGCTGCCCCTGGGCGGAGCGCGCCTGCGGGCGCTGCTCGCCGCGCTCGCGCTGCGCGCGGACCGCACCGTAGGCGCCGAGCTCCTCATCGACGAGGTCTGGGCCGACGACCCGCCGGGCGACGCCCCCGCCGCGCTCCAGGCCCTGGTCGGCCGCCTGCGCCGGGTGCTCGGCCGGGACGCCGTCCTGCTCGAACCGGGCGGCTACCGCCTCGCCGTCCCGCGCGAACACGTCGACCTGTTCGCGTTCGAACGTCTCGCAGCCGAGGGCGGTACGGCCCTGGAGCGGGACGAGGCGGGCCGGGCCGCCCAACTCCTCGGCCAGGCGCTCGCACTCTGGCGCGGGCCCGCCCTCGACGACCTGCCCGACCGCGGCGCGGGTGCACGTGCCGAAGCCCAGCGCCTGGAGGCGGTCCGCTCCCGCGCGGAGGCCGAGCTGCGCCTCGGCGGCGCCGCCGGACTCGTACCCGAACTGCGCGAGCTGACCACCGCTCATCCCTACGACGAGCAACTGCACGCCCTGCTGCTCCGTGCCCTGCGGGACGCGGGCCGCCGGGCCGACGCCCTCGCCGCGTACGAGCAGGCCCGCCGCACCCTGGACGAGGGCCTGGGCACCGAGCCCGGGCCCGAACTGCGTTCCCTGCACGCCGAGTTGCTGACGACCGCCCCGGGCGCCGCAGGACGTGGGGCCCAACAGCCGTACGGGGCCGCGAGGTCGGCGCAACCGGCTGAGTACGGGTCACCGGGGCCCGTGGCCGACCCCCGCGACGCCGCCGCTCACGACCCCGAGCCGTATCCCACCGACCCACACCCCACGGCCCCCGCCGGCGACCCCCGACCCCAAGAGCAACGCGACCTCCGACGCAAGGCCCCCGGCCCCCGAGGCGAAGAACCCCATCCACGCCCCGACGAGGGCGACGCCCGGCGCCAGGAACGCGACCCTCAACGCGACGAACGCAACCCCCGCCCTCAGCAACCCGAGCCGTACCCCGCAGAACTCCACCCCGCAGAGCTTCACCCCACTGAACTCCGCCCCGGAGAAGCCCACTTCGGCACCGATCTCTCCCGTGACGGCCACCCGCCCCGCACCTCACCGCACCCACCCCAGGCGGACGCCCCACCGCACACCCCCTCAGCCGCCCGGCAGGGAAATCTGCGCCCCCGGCTGACCTCCTTCGTCGGTCGGGAGGCCGAACTCGACGCGATACAAGACGACTTGGGGCGTTCTCGGCTGGTCACGCTGATCGGGCCCGGCGGTTCGGGCAAGACGCGGCTCGCGGAGGAGGCGGCGGCGCGCTATCCGCGGTCCTGGATCGCCGAACTCGCCCCGCTCGACCACCCCGAGGCCGTTCCCGGCGCCGTCGTGACCGCGCTCGGGCTGCGGGAGACCATGCTGCGCCGCGGCGGGGAGACGCACCCCGTGCAGGAGGACCCGCTGACCATCCTGGTCGAACACTGCGCGGGCCGGGAGCTGTTGCTCATCCTCGACAACTGCGAGCACCTCATCGCCGCCGCCGCCGAACTCTCGGAGGCGCTGCTGACCCGCTGCCCGGGCCTCACGGTGCTCGCGACCAGCCGTGAACCCCTCGGCGTACCGGGGGAGTTGGTGCGCCCGGTCGAACCGCTGCCGCCGGATCCCGCGCTGCGGCTCTTCACCGAGCGGGCCACGGCGGTACGGCCCGACTTCGACCCGGAGCGCGAGGCCGCCGCGGTCGCCGAGATCTGCCGCCGCCTCGACGGACTCCCGCTCGCCATCGAACTCGCCGCCGCCCGGCTCCGGTTGCTCACCCCGCGCCAGATCGCGGACCGCCTCGACGACCGCTTCCGGCTGCTCACCAGCGGCAGCCGTACCGTACTGCCGCGCCAGCAGACCCTGCGTGCCGTCGTCGACTGGTCCTGGGACCTGCTCGACGAGCAGGAGCGCACCGTGCTGTGCGAGGTGGCCGTCTTCGCGGGCGGCTGGGACCTCCCCGGGGCGGAGGCGGTGTGCAGCGGCCCCGCCGCCGACCTGATCGGCGCCCTGGTGGACAAGTCCCTGGTCGTCGCGGGGCCGGTGGGCTCCGGCGGCGAGGGCGGGATGCGCTACCGGCTCCTGGAGACCATCCACGAGTACGCCACCGAACGGGCCGCCGCCTACCCGGGTCTGCGCGCGGCCGCCGAGCGCCGGCACGCCGCGTACTTCCTCGCCCTCGCCCAGCGCGCCGACTCGCAGCTGCGGACCGGCGGCCAACTCCCGTGGATCCAGCGCCTGGAGAGCGAACTCGACAATATCCGGGCCGCCCTGGACCGGGCCGCGGAGGCGGGCGAGGAGGAGACGGCCTGCCGACTCGCCCTGACCATGAGCTGGTTCTGGTGGCTGCGCAACTACCGCGGCGAGGGCATCGAATGGATCTCCCTCGCCCTCGGCCTCGGCGAGCGGGACGGCCTCAGCGAGGGGGACGGCCTCGGCGAGCGGGACGGCGGCGGTGACGGAGACGGTCACGGGGACGGAGACGGCGCCCGCGACGGAGGCGGGGACCTCGGGAGCAAGGCCCCGGAGGACGCCGGAGCCCAGGGGCTCGTCCCCAGCCCGGAGGAGGAGGCGCATCCGCTCTTCTGGACGCGGATGTACCTGCGGTTGCAGCAGTTCCTGCTCATCTCCGAGACCCGGGGCACCAATGTCTTCACCGAGGAGCCCCGGCGGACCCAACTGGCAAGGCTGCGCGCCGCCTTCGACCGGCCCGTCCCGCAGGCCGCCGTCTTCCCCGGCACCATCTGGCCGTTCACGGTCTTCATGCTCGAAGGCTCCGGCGCGCTCACCGAGGCGATGGACCGCGCCCTCGCCAACTGCCGCCGCCACGGCACCGATTGGGACATCGGCGTCACCCTGATGTTCCGTACCCACCTCGCCGTCGACCGGCCCGGCGGCATGCGGGAGATCGACGCGAACCTGGCCGAACTGCGCGAGCTGGGCCCGCGCGTGGGCGACCGCTGGATGCGGGCCCAGGTGTGCAGCGCGGCGGGCGAGACGGCGATGGCGCGCGGCCACCTCGACGAGGCCGCGCACGAGTACCAGGAGGCGCTGCGGCACGCCAGCGAGGTGGGGGCGCACGCGGAGTCGCCCTTCCTGCGCGCCCGGCTCGCGGAGACCGCCTTCCGGGGCGGGGACCGCGCGAGCGCCCTGGAGATCCTGAAGGAGGCCAGCGACGAGTCCGAGCGCTACGCCGTCCCGGACGCCCGCGCCTTCGTCCGCTTCCTGCACGCGGTCATCGCCCTCAGCGACGGCAACCTCGCCCTGGCCAGGGAACAGGCCGAGGCGGCGGGGGTGGAATCGGCGCGCAGTTCACCGCCGCCGCAGTTCCACGCGGCGATGCAGGGGCTGGAGGCCAGGCTGGTGGCCGCGGAGTCCGGTGCCGGGGCGGGGCTGCCGCTGCTCGTCGAGGCGCTGCGGTACGCCTTGGCCTCGAACTGCGCCGACCTGGTGGTGGCGAGCCTGCTCGACAGCGGCGCCTGGCTCCTCGGCGAACTCGGCGAGCACGCCCGGGCCGCCCGGCTCCAAGGCGCCGGCGGACAGCGCCGGGGCGTCCCCCGCACCGAACCCGAACTCGGCGAGGCCCGGCACGTCCGCGAACACGGCGAGGCCGCCCTCGGAGTCGAGGGCTTCGTCCGCGAACTCAGCAGGGGCTTCACCCTCACCGAGGACGCCTTCCTCGCCGAACTCACCGCCGTCACCGGCACCTAACCACCACCTGCCGCACCCGAACAGACCGACGAACACCCGGACCCGAATCCCGCACCCCCGTGCAGCAGTTCGGAGCCGGGAGCCGGGAGCCGGGAGCCGGGAGCCGGGAGCCGGGAGCCGGGAGCCGGGAGCCGGGAGCCGGGAGCCGACGGTCAGTCCTTCGCAGTCAGCACTCCGCACTCAGCATTCAGCGCTCAGCAGTCCGCAGTCGGCGGGTCTGAACCCTGCCCCGCCGCCCGGCCAACCCTGGAACGCCAAGTGGCGCCCGCGGCCGACCAGTTCAGCCCCCCCGGGCCGGAGCCGTGAACCAGCATCAAAGCCAGCCGTGGACCAGCAGTCCTCAGCAACTCATCCGTGAGGACGCCCAGTCCGCCGAGACCAGCGCGTCCACGGGTGCGTTCGGCTCGACGACCAGGCGGAGGGTGTCCACGCCGGTGAGGTTCACGTGTACCGGGCGGGCCGGGTCCTTGCCGCTCACCAGCGGGGAGCGGTAGAGCTGCGCCCCGTCCCCGTAGACCGTGAAGCGGACCTTGCCGAAGCCGAGGGAGAGGTCGTCGATGCCGACCAGGGCGTCGTAGGCGGAGCAGTCGCGGTTCAGATCGATGGTGACCGAGGAACTGCCGCTCACGGTCACGCCCTTCTGGTAGCGGGTGCCGTCGATGGAGACGCTGTCGCGCTGCCAGACCGGACTGCTGCCGAGGCGCATCTCCGGCTCGGTGCCGTCGCCGAAGAGCCCGTACGAGAGCTCGCTCCACTGGTAGACCGCGGGCGGGGGCGGCGGTGTCGGGCTCTCGGGCGGCGGCTCGGTGGGCGTGGGCTCGGTGGGGTCCGGGGTGGTCGGGGTCGGCTCGGGGGAGGGCGTGTCCTTCTCGTCCTGCGGCGCGGGCTCCGGCTTCTCGGCGGGCGGGGCCTTCGGCGGCGCGGGCTCGGCCTTGTCCGCGGGCGGGGCGGGCTTGTCCTCGGCGGCGGGCGGCGGGTCCTCGGGCGCCGCGGGCTGCGAGGCCGGGGGCTTCGCGACGGGCTTCTTGGCGGGCTCGGAACCGTCGCCGCCCGCCAGCGCGAGGGCGACCACGGCGACCGCCACGGCCACCAGACCGGCCGCTGCGCCCGCCTTCACAGGGGCGCCGAGGCCTTCGGAGGCCGCGCCGCCGGAGGCGCCCGAGGCACCGGATCCGCCCGCGCTGCCCGCCGCCGCGCCCGCCGCTCCGGCGGCACCGGCACCCGCCGTGCCGCCCGCGAACAGCGCCGCGGCCTTCGCGTACCCGGCGGCGCCGAACCAGCCGATGACCGCGACCGGGACGACCGCGGGGATGCTGCCCGCGACTTCCTGGATCTGGCCCGCGGCGAGGCGGCACTTGGCGCACTCCTCCAGGTGCTTGCGCAGCCCGCGTTCGGCCCGGCTGCGCAGTCCGCCACGCGCGTAGGCGCCGAGCCGGTCGGCGTAGCGCGCGCACTCGCCGTCGGTGGTCAGGGTCGCGCTGACATGGGCCTGGAGGTAGGCCTGCTTGAGCCCCTCGCGGGCCCGGCTGGCGAGGACCCGGGTACCGTTGGCGTCGAGGCCGAAGAGGGTGGCGACCTTGCTCGGCGCCTCGTCCTCGACCTCGGTGTGCCAGAGCACGGCCTGCCACCGCTCGGGCAGGCTGCGGAAGGCCTGCATGGCGAGGGTCTGCTCGGCCTCGTGCATGGCGCGGACATCGGCGCCCTGTTCGACGGTCTCGTCGTCCGGTGCCTCCGCACTGCGCGCGGCCTGCCCGGCGAACACTGCGAAGTCCTCGACCAGGTGCTCCCGCCGCGCGGACTTCGTCCAGCCCGCGGCGACCCTGCGGACCGTGGTCAGCAGATAGGCCCGGACCGCGTACTCGGGTCCGGCCCCGCCGCGTACGGCCTGGAGCATGCGGGCGAAGACCTCGGCGGTCAGATCGTCCGCGGTGTCGGCGTCCCGGCAGCAGGTACGCGCGTAGCGCCGCACCCCGTCGGCGTGCCTGCGGTACAGCTCCTCGTAGGCGGTGTCGTCGCCCTCGCGCATCCGGAGCAGCAAGTCACCGTCGCCGGGCGGAAGTTCACCCGAACCCGTGACCGCGCCCGCGCCCTCACCGCCGACCGGGTCGCGCTGCGCCGGGACGCTGAACTCCTCCGCGGCGCCGCCGGCGTCCTGCGCTCCGGTCTCCGGGCCCGTACGGTGCCCGGGCTGTCCGCCGGGACCGCCCTGTCCGGGCACCTTGCGGGCGGACAGCCCGTCGGTGCCGCCGCCCTCGTGCAGCGGTTCGTCCCGCCCGTCAACACTCATCGCGGACTGCCTCCGCCGCCCTCTGGGTCACTGCTCACCGGTCGTTTACCGGGCAAGAGTGTCACACGGACAGCGGTTGCCCCCGTGGTGCAAGGGTGCCTGCCACTCCTTGGTGGCGACTTCCCGCGAAGCCCTCCCCGGGCCGCTTTTCCCGCGGCATCCTGTGGTGATGGCTTCCGCCGCCGCCTCGGTCAGCTCCGCGAACTGCCCGCCCGTAACGGCCGAATGTCCAGAAACGCCGTAGACGCCGGAAGTTCCTGAGATCCTCGGCACTCGCCTCTTGCGCGGACCGGGAGAGCGCCCTCGGCAGCGTCGGCGTCCGGCGTCGGCTCTCCGATACGGGCGGCCTCCGGCCCGGCGGTTCTCCGACGGCCGGTCGGCTTCCGTACCGGCCGGCTCTCCGGTACCACTCAGCCTTCCGGCACCGGCCGCCCCTCGGCGACCGCCGGTGTCCACCCTCTCCTCAGACCCCTTGCCGTACTCCCCGGGCGCGCAGCCCTTCGAGCAGGATCTCCAGGACGCGGGCGGAGGCGGCGGCCTCCTGGGCCGGGTCGGGCAGTGAGGGCGCGGCGGTCGCGATGACCAGGAGGACATCGGCGACGGCCACGTCCGCGCGCAGCTCGCCCGCCTCGTGGGCGCGCTCCACCAGCCGCCCGACCACCTCCAGGAGCTCCTCGGCGCCGGTTCCGTCGTCACCCGACTCGGCGGCCTCCGTGGCGTTCGCCTCGGCGTCCGGGCCCTCGCCCGGGCCGGATATCCGTCCCACGAGCCGCAGTTCGGGCGTGACCGGCAGCTCGCCGTTGAGCCGCTGCTGCGGCACCAGCGTGTCCCCGACCACCTCCTTGGTGTCCCCGACGCTGACCTGGAGCACCTGCGGCGGCAGCAGCCGCCCGGCCCCCGAGGCCACCGAGGTGCGCAGGAAGCGGGAGAGCGCCGACCACGGCTCGTCCTCCTGCCCGAGCGCCGCGCGGGCCTGCTCGGTCAGCCGCGAGGTCTCCTCCGCGGCTATCCGCCGGACCAGTACGTCCTTGCTCGGGAAGCGGCGGTAGACCGTGCCGACGCCGACGCGTGCCCGGCGGGCCACGTCCTCCATCGGCGCCCCGTAGCCGAGTTCGCCGAACACCTCGCGTGCCGCGCGTAGAACGTGTTCGAGATTGCGCTGCGCGTCCACGCGCAGCGGGGTGGTCCGGCCGTCGGCCGGCCTGCGTCCGCGCGCGGCGACCTTCACCTCGGAAGCGACCGCAGTCGCGCCGGACCAATGAGCATCGTGAATATGCATGACCGTTCCCCCGGTTTATTGACGTCTCCCCCCGGAGACGCTCCCTGCCTTGCTGGCAGCCGGAGAGAACGAGGAACTGGCAGTCGTGGGCAGGCTTGGTGTACAGCCCGCCGAGCGCATCCCCCGACACCCCGACGGCTTACGAAGATAGTTGAGGTGCAGTCAATTCAGAAGGGGAACGTTCACCATGGTCCTCCCGCCGATCGGAACCGGCTCCGCTCCGGTGCCTCGGGTACCCGGCAGTAGCCACCCCCGCACCCACTCTGACCTGCGTTCTCCCGTACGAGCGCCTGGTTACTGTGCGGTCGCTCAGCGCTCCACTTCCCGTCACACAAATTGACGGGCCTGTGGACAAACGCGCCGCGCCGATGCCTCATGGACAGGTGAAGGCTGCATTCTCCCGGGGGACGGCCCCGGACCCGGCGCCGGGCGCGCGCATTCTGATCGTGGGCGGCGGCTACGTCGGGATGTACACCGCGCTGCGGCTCCAGCGGAACCTCAAGGCGGAGCTGGCCAGGGGCGAGGCCGAGATCGTGGTGGTCACCCCCGATCCGTACATGACCTACCAGCCCTTCCTGCCGGAGGCCGCCGCGGGACTGATCTCGCCGCGCCATGTCGTGGTGCCGCTGCGCCGCGTCCTCGGCGGGTGCCGGGTGCTGATCGGCGAGGCCGAGTCGATCGACCACGCCAAGCGCACCGCCGTGCTCAGCACCCTCGCCACCGAGGAGGAGGGCACCGGCTCCCTGGAACTGAGCTACCAGGAACTCGTGCTCGCCCCGGGCTCCGTCTCGCGCACCCTGCCCGTCCCCGGCCTCGCCGACCACGGCATCGGCTTCAAGACGGTCGAGGAGGCCATCGGCCTGCGCAACCACGTCATCGAGCAGATGGACATCGCCTCCTCCACCCGCGACCCCGCGATCCGCGACGCGGCCCTGACCTTCGTCTTCGTCGGCGGCGGCTACGCGGGCGTGGAAGCCCTCGCCGAACTCCAGGACATGGCGCACTACGCGACCCGCTACTACCACAACATCGAGCCCACCGACATGAAGTGGCTGCTCGTCGAGGCGACCGACCGGATCCTCCCCGAGGTCGGCGAGGACATGGGCCGCTACACCGTGCGCGAACTGCGCCGCCGCAATATCGACGTCCGCCTGGAGACGCGCCTCGACTCCTGCGAGGACCGCATCGCCCAACTCAGCGACGGCGCCCGCTTCCCGACCCGCACCCTGGTGTGGACGGCCGGCGTCAAACCGCACCCGGTGCTCGCCGCGAGCGACCTGCCCCTCAACGGGCGCGGACGCCTGAAGTGCACCACCCACCTGAGCATCGACGGCGCCCCGCACGCCTGGGCCGCGGGCGACGCCGCCGCGGTGCCGGACACCACGGCGAAGGAGGAGGGGGCCGTCTGCGCGCCCAACGCCCAGCACGCGGTGCGCCAGGCGAAGCTCCTCGCCGACAACCTCGCGGCCTCCCTGCACGGCCGCCCGCTCGCCGCCTACGCGCACAAGCACGCGGGCTCGGTCGCCTCGCTGGGCCTGCACAAGGGCGTGGCCCATGTCTACGGCCGAAAACTCAAGGGCTATCCGGCCTGGTTCATGCACCGCGCCTACCACTTGAGCCGGGTGCCCACCTTCAACCGCAAGGCCCGGGTCCTCGCCGAATGGACCCTTTCCGGCCTCTTCAAACGCGAGGTCGTCTCGCTCGGTTCCCTGGAGCACCCGCGCGCCGAGTTCGCCCTCGCGGCCGGCGGCGGCCGCCCGGGGCCCGGCTCCCGCCCGGCCCGAGAAGGCGGCGCCGGGGGCGGTGACAAAGACGGCGGTACGCGCGAGGGTGGAGGCACCGCGGAGGGCTCGCCCTGAATTCGCTCCGGAAGCACCCGGAAAGATCCGGAACCACCCAGAACCACCCGGAATCGCGCCATGCGCACCCGCCGGATCCGCGCCCTGCACGCCCGGCACCCGCAAGGCGCGCCCCGGCGACCACGCCGGACACGCACCCGCACACCCGGACACGCACCGCACACGCAGCACACCGCACCAGAACCCGGCACCGGAAGTCCGGCACCGGACGGCACCAGAAGTCCGGCAACGGACAAGCACCGGACAAGCAACGGAAACCCACGGGCACGACACTGGGGCGGCGCCCACCGGAACCGGGAACTCCGCCCCGTGCCCCGGGCGTCTGACGAATACCGGTCCGGTCCGCCACACTGTTCCCGCTGACCCTGGCGGCTCGCCCGCCTCCCACTCCTGACGAGGCTTCACACCGTGCAGTTCCCCAACGGGTACGACACCCGCCCCGTGCACCCCGACCCGGGCCACGCGGGACCCACCGGCCGTACGGGCAGGCCGACCACCACTCACGGCGTGCAGCCGACCACCACAACACGAGGCGTGCATCGGTGAACTTCACGCGCTGGAGCGCCCGGCTCCCCGGAACACAGCGCCGCACCGCGGCGCGCACCGCCGACAACGGCGGACTCACCCCACGGCGTACGGAGAGCCCGGTACCCGCGGCCCGCGGTGAACGCGCCGCCGCCGCAGGCTCCGTCGGCGAACTGCCCGCGCGCGAGGTGCTCGACCGCATCCCCGCGCTCGTCGCCCTGGTCCACGGCCCCGAGCACCGCCTCAGCTATCTCAACCACGCCTACGTCGACACCTTCGGCCCGCGCACCCTCGGCACCCCCGCCCGCGAGACCCTCACCGAGCTGGAGGCCTTCGGACTGCCCGCCCTGCTCGACCAGGTGCAGCGCAGCGGCAAGCCCCGCACGGTCAAGTCCCGCAGGGCGCCCGGCGGCCGCTCGTACACCCTGACCTGCACCCCCATCGACACGGGGCAGGGCGATCCGGGCACCCCCGGCAGCGGGGTGCTGATCTTCGCCGCCGATGTCACCGACCACGCCGAGGCCGCCGAACGCCTGCGCACCAGCGAGCGACGCCAGCGCGAGACCGCCGTCACCCTCCAGCGTTCCCTGCTGCCCCAGGAACTGGAGGAGCCCGACGACCTGCGCATCGCCGTCACCTACCAGCCCGGCGGCACCGAGGCCGCGGTCGGCGGCGACTGGTACGACGTCATCACCCTCGGCGGCGGCCGCACCGCCCTGGTCATCGGCGACGTCATGGGCCGCGGTGTCCGCGCCGCCGCGGTCATGGGCCAGCTGCGCACCGCCGTACGCGCCTACGCCCGGCTCGACCTCCCTCCGCACGAGGTACTCCAACTCCTGGACGGCCTCGCCACCGAGATCGACGCCAACCAGATCGCCACCTGCGCCTACGCCGTGCACGACCCCAACGAAGGCCGGCTCGTCTACAGCTCGGCGGGCCACCTGCCGATCCTCGTACGCGACGAATCGGGCACCGTCCACCGCGCCGACGAGGTCACCGGCCCGCCGCTCGGCACCGGCGGCTGGCTGCACGCCTCCGGCTCGGTCCCGCTCGCCCCGGGCTCCACCGCCGTCTTCTACACCGACGGCCTGGTCGAACGCCGCGGTGAGGACATCGACGTCGGCGTCTCGGCCCTGGAGCGCGCCCTCGCCAGTGCCACCGGCAGCCCGGCGGCCATCTGCGACCGGCTGCTGCGCGCCGCCGGGGTCACCGCCGACCACGACGACGACGTGGCGGTGCTCGTCCTCCAGCACCCCTCGCGGGCCGGAGCACGTGGCGAACTCTTCCGCAACGCCGCCCTCGACCTGCTCGGCGGCATCGAGGCCACGCCGCGCGCCCGCGCCTTCGCCTCGGGTGTCCTCGCCAGCTGGCGCTTCCCCACCGAACTGCGCGATCTCGGTGTCCTCGCCGTCAGCGAGCTGGTCGCCAACTCCCTCCAGCACGGCACACCGCCGATGCGCCTGAAGCTGCGGCGCACGGACCGCAGGCTCATCGTCGAGGTCACCGACGCCGACGAGCACCTCCCGCGCCGCCGCCGCGCCGAACCCGGCGACGAGACCGGACGCGGCATCTCGATCATCGCCACCATCGCCTCCAACTGGGGCTCCCGCCGCACCCCGGGCGGGGGCAAGTCGGTCTGGTGCGAGTTCGCCCTGCCGCAGTCGGACCCGCCCGCCGAGCGGGAGAAGCCACCGGGCCGAGGAGCCGAGAAGAAGCAGGGACACGGACAGGGGAGCAAACAGGGCTCGGACGGCGAGCGCGGAGCGGAGCGGGACACGTCCGCCTGACGCTCACCTTCGCCTGACGCTCCCACTCACCTGACGGTTATGTCCGCCTGACGCACCCACTCGCCTCGACGGTCACCTCCTCGCCTGTCGGTCACCTCGGCCTGGCGGCCCGGCCGCGGCGCGTCCTCCGGGGCGTTGCCGCTCAGGCGTGCGCCGACTCCGTCCGCACCGGGCCCTGCGCGACGATCCGGGAGCCGAGCGAGGCGGGCCGGTCCTGCACCGGTGCCAGCCGACGTCCCAGCCGTATCGCGAGCGCGGTGATCCCGAGGGATATCAGCAGGAAGGCGACGATGTACGGAGCGTGCAGCGAGGCGCCCATCGGGCCGCCGACCGCCGGTCCCACCGCCAGTGCCAGCTGCTTGACCAGGGCGAAGGCCGAGTTGTACTGACCGACCATGCCCTCCGGCGCCAGATCGGCCACCAGCGGCGGCACCGTCGGCGCCAGCATCGCCTCGCCCAGTCCGAACAGCGCGTACGTCGAGATGAAGGCCGCCGTCGCCATCGCCTGGCTGCCGTGCCCCAGGCCCGCGTATCCCGCGAAGGCCCAGGCCAGTGCCCAGAGGATCCCCACGGCCGCGATCACCCGGGAGCGCCGGCGCCGCTCCACGAACCGCAGGACCGCGAACTGGGCGATCACGATCACGGCGGTGTTCGCCGCCAGCGCGATGCCGAGCGTCGAGGGCGTGACCCCGGCCGCTTCGACGCCGTACGCCGAGAGCCCCGACTCGAACTGCCCGTAGCAGGCGAAGAAGAGGACGAAGCCCAGCACGCACAGCTGCACCATCGCGCGGTGCCCGAGCAGCGCGCGCAGCCCGCGGGCCCCCGGCTCCTCACGGGGCGCGCTCTCCCCGAGGACCGCCGAAGCCGGTATCCGCACCGTGGCGGCGATCCCGGCGAGCACCAGGAACATCGCGGCCTCGATGGAGAAGAGCACGGTGAAGCTGCCCGGCCGGTGCTCGTCGACGATCTGGCCGCCGAGCAGGCCGCCGATGCCGAGCCCGAGGTTCTGCAGGAAGAACTGCATGGCGAAGGACCGCGTCCGCCGCTCCGGGGCGGAGCACCACACGATCATCGTGGCCAGGGCGGGCTGTATCACCGCGGTACCGGCGCCGAGCACCGCCGCCGCGGCCACCGCGGCGAACGGCGTGGTCGCGAAACCGAGGCCGAGTGCGCCCAGGGCGGCGACCAGTGAGGCGAGGACGACCACCGGCAGCGGGCCCCGGCGGTCGATGGTGCGTCCGGTCAGGGGAAGGACTATCAGGGCGGCCATGGCGAAGGCGCCGAGCACGACTCCCGCGGTACCGGCGCCGAGATCCCGCACCTGTGCCACATAGACGTAGAGGAACGGCACCGTGAAGCCGATGCCGAACGCGCTCAGCAAGCTGCCTGTCTGGATACGGCGCAGCGCGCCCATCGCCCTGGTCACTTTCACCTGCCCTTTTCACTGGTCGGAGGCATGGCCCCCGCTGCGTCCACCCCGCGTGCTGCAGGAGTGGAGACTTCAAAGCTAAAGTTCGAAGCTAAACACTACACACGGAAGGACTTCGATGCCAAGTCCCTACGTGTCATACTCACTGCCCATGGACGAGACCCCCAGCGAGGTCGAGCGCACCCTCGAGGCACAGATCGCCGCCTACCAGCGCGAGTTCCACGACCTGGATCCCCAGGTCGAGAAGATCGTCTCGGCGCTCTCCCGTCTCAACCGGCGCATGAACGTCGCGTACGGGAGGCAGACGGCGACCCTCGGCATGAGCAACGCCGAGTGGGAGGTGCTGAAGGCCCTCGTCCTCTCCGGCGCGCCCTACCAGCTGGGCCCCAGCGAACTCGCGAAGCGGCTCGGCCTCACCCCTGCCGCCATGACGCACCGCATCGACCGGATGGTCGGCGAAGGCCTCGTCACCCGGGAGCGCGACGAGTCGAACCGCGTGCGCGTCAACATCGAGCTGACCGTCGAAGGACGCGAGAAGTGGCTGGAGGCCATGCGGCTCGCCACGGTCTTCGAGGAGGAGCTGCTCCAGGACCTCTCCTCGGAGGACCGCACGGCACTGGGCGAGGTCCTGACCCGCCTGCTGAAACGCGTCGAACACGCCCAGCCCGACGCGAGCGGCCGGCTCAAGGACCTGGACTGACAGCGGGGTTGGACCCGCTCTGACGTCGCTTGACAGCCCCCTGGGCGATCCGTAAGGTTCTTCGAGTTGCCACGGGGCCGGAAGGTCGCAACGGCAGCACTCCCGCCGCAGTAGCGGCAACCCAAACTCTCAGCACGACCTTCCTGCGGGAATTCTTTCGGCATGCCCGAATTGCAATTCTACGGCTCGATTAGGAGCCGCCCGGGAAATGGGCTAGAGTTTGAAACGTCGGAACGGCCGCGAGGCCGGGAAGACAATCCCGCCGACAGGGAAATCGGAGCCGAAAGGATCTGATAGAGTCGGAAACACCGAAGGGAAACGCCCGGAGGAAAGCCTCAGCTGAATGGTCGGGGTGAGTACGAAGGAAGTGTCCGTTCCTTGAGAACTCAACAGCGTGCCAAAAGTCAACGCCAGATATGTTGATACCCCTGACTCTCGGCAGTCGTTTGTGGCTGTCTTGGGTTTGGGTTCCTTTGAAGAAACACACAGCGAGGATGCTGTGGACCGGGGGGATTATTCCTCCCTCTGGTTCCGCTCTCGTGTGTGTGACCGGATTACCGGTACACATTCACGGAGAGTTTGATCCTGGCTCAGGACGAACGCTGGCGGCGTGCTTAACACATGCAAGTCGAACGATGAACCCGCTTCGGTGGGGGATTAGTGGCGAACGGGTGAGTAACACGTGGGCAATCTGCCCTGCACTCTGGGACAAGCCCTGGAAACGGGGTCTAATACCGGATATTGACCTGCTTGGGCATCCAAGTGGGTGGAAAGCTCCGGCGGTGCAGGATGAGCCCGCGGCCTATCAGCTTGTTGGTGAGGTAGTGGCTCACCAAGGCGACGACGGGTAGCCGGCCTGAGAGGGCGACCGGCCACACTGGGACTGAGACACGGCCCAGACTCCTACGGGAGGCAGCAGTGGGGAATATTGCACAATGGGCGGAAGCCTGATGCAGCGACGCCGCGTGAGGGATGACGGCCTTCGGGTTGTAAACCTCTTTCAGCAGGGAAGAAGCGTGAGTGACGGTACCTGCAGAAGAAGCGCCGGCTAACTACGTGCCAGCAGCCGCGGTAATACGTAGGGCGCAAGCGTTGTCCGGAATTATTGGGCGTAAAGAGCTCGTAGGCGGCTTGTCGCGTCGGTTGTGAAAGCCCGGGGCTTAACCCCGGGTCTGCAGTCGATACGGGCAGGCTAGAGTTCGGTAGGGGAGATCGGAATTCCTGGTGTAGCGGTGAAATGCGCAGATATCAGGAGGAACACCGGTGGCGAAGGCGGATCTCTGGGCCGATACTGACGCTGAGGAGCGAAAGCGTGGGGAGCGAACAGGATTAGATACCCTGGTAGTCCACGCCGTAAACGGTGGGCACTAGGTGTGGGCAACATTCCACGTTGTCCGTGCCGCAGCTAACGCATTAAGTGCCCCGCCTGGGGAGTACGGCCGCAAGGCTAAAACTCAAAGGAATTGACGGGGGCCCGCACAAGCGGCGGAGCATGTGGCTTAATTCGACGCAACGCGAAGAACCTTACCAAGGCTTGACATACACCGGAAAACTCTGGAGACAGGGTCCCCCTTGTGGTCGGTGTACAGGTGGTGCATGGCTGTCGTCAGCTCGTGTCGTGAGATGTTGGGTTAAGTCCCGCAACGAGCGCAACCCTTGTCCCGTGTTGCCAGCAGGCCCTTGTGGTGCTGGGGACTCACGGGAGACCGCCGGGGTCAACTCGGAGGAAGGTGGGGACGACGTCAAGTCATCATGCCCCTTATGTCTTGGGCTGCACACGTGCTACAATGGCCGGTACAATGAGCTGCGATACCGCAAGGTGGAGCGAATCTCAAAAAGCCGGTCTCAGTTCGGATTGGGGTCTGCAACTCGACCCCATGAAGTCGGAGTCGCTAGTAATCGCAGATCAGCATTGCTGCGGTGAATACGTTCCCGGGCCTTGTACACACCGCCCGTCACGTCACGAAAGTCGGTAACACCCGAAGCCGGTGGCCCAACCCCCTTGCGGGGAGGGAGCTGTCGAAGGTGGGACTGGCGATTGGGACGAAGTCGTAACAAGGTAGCCGTACCGGAAGGTGCGGCTGGATCACCTCCTTTCTAAGGAGCACTTCTCGGCTGTCCGGCTCTGCCGAACAGTCCAGAGGCCAGATCGCGAGCGAACGTCTCGCGCTGGTTGCTCATGGGTGGAACGTTGACTACTCGGCATTTTTCATCGGCTTGTTTTCCTAGTACTGCTTCGGCGTGGAACGGGAGAGAAGTGGTGGGGGGTGTCGGGCACGCTGTTGGGTGTCTGAGGGCACGGGCTGTATGCCTGGTGTCTTCGGTGCCGGCCCCAGTGAACTCGGGATGTGGTCCCGGGGTGATGGGTGGTTGGTCGTTGTTTGAGAACTGCACAGTGGACGCGAGCATCTGTGGCCAAGTTTTTAAGGGCGCACGGTGGATGCCTTGGTACCAGGAACCGATGAAGGACGTGGGAGGCCGCGATAGGCCCCGGGGAGCTGTCAACCGAGCTGTGATCCGGGGGTGTCCGAATGGGGAAACCCGGCAGTCGTCATGGGCTGTCACCCATGCCTGAACACATAGGGCATGTGGAGGGAACGCGGGGAAGTGAAACATCTCAGTACCCGCAGGAAGAGAAAACAACCGTGATTCCGGGAGTAGTGGCGAGCGAAACTGGATGAGGCTAAACCATGTGTGTGTGAGACCCGGCAGGGGTTGCGCATGTGGGGTTGTGGGATTCTTCTTGATCAATCTGCCGGTTGGTCGACGAGTCAGAAACCGTTGGTGTAGGCGAAGGACATGCGAAAGGTCCGGCGTAGAGGGTAAGACCCCCGTAGCTGAAACATCAACGGCTCGTTTGGAGAACACCCAAGTAGCACGGGGCCCGAGAAATCCCGTGTGAATCTGGCGGGACCACCCGCTAAGCCTAAATATTCCCTGGTGACCGATAGCGGATAGTACCGTGAGGGAATGGTGAAAAGTACCCCGGGAGGGGAGTGAAATAGTACCTGAAACCGTGTGCCTACAAGCCGTGGGAGCGTCGGGCAAGCACTTGTGCTTGTCTCGTGACTGCGTGCCTTTTGAAGAATGAGCCTGCGAGTTTGCGGTGTGTTGCGAGGTTAACCCGTGTGGGGAAGCCGTAGCGAAAGCGAGTCCGAATAGGGCGGTATAGTAGCGCGCTCAAGACCCGAAGCGGAGTGATCTAGCCATGGGCAGGTTGAAGCGGAGGTAAGACTTCGTGGAGGACCGAACCCACCAGGGTTGAAAACCTGGGGGATGACCTGTGGTTAGGGGTGAAAGGCCAATCAAACTCCGTGATAGCTGGTTCTCCCCGAAATGCATTTAGGTGCAGCGTCGTGTGTTTCTTGCCGGAGGTAGAGCACTGGATAGGCGATGGGCCCTACCGGGTTACTGACCTTAGCCAAACTCCGAATGCCGGTAAGTGAGAGCGCGGCAGTGAGACTGTGGGGGATAAGCTCCATGGTCGAGAGGGAAACAGCCCAGAGCATCGACTAAGGCCCCTAAGCGTACGCTAAGTGGGAAAGGATGTGGAGTCGCAGAGACAACCAGGAGGTTGGCTTAGAAGCAGCCATCCTTGAAAGAGTGCGTAATAGCTCACTGGTCAAGTGATTCCGCGCCGACAATGTAGCGGGGCTCAAGCGTACCGCCGAAGTCGTGTCAATCCAGCAGATAGCCCTAACGGGTGTTGGGTTGGGTAGGGGAGCGTCGTGTGCCGGGTGAAGCCGCGCCGGAAGGCAGTGGTGGATGGTTCACGAGTGAGAATGCAGGCATGAGTAGCGATACACACGTGAGAAACGTGTGCGCCGATTGACTAAGGGTTCCTGGGTCAAGCTGATCTGCCCAGGGTAAGTCGGGACCTAAGGCGAGGCCGACAGGCGTAGTCGATGGATAACCGGTTGATATTCCGGTACCCGCTGTAGAGCGTCAAACATCGAGCATCGTGATGCTAAGGCCGTGAAGCCGCCCTGATCTCTTCGGAGTTGAGGGGAGTGGTGGAGCCGCCGGTCCAAGCGGTTAGTAGGTGAGTGATGGGGTGACGCAGGAAGGTAGTCCATCCCGGGCGGTGGTTGTCCCGGGGTAAGGGTGTAGCCCGTGCGATAGGTAAATCCGTCGTACATAGGGGTGAGACCTGATGCCGAGCCGATTGTGGTGAAGTGGATGATCCTATGCTGTCGAGAAAAGCCTCTAGCGAGTTTTATGGCGGCCCGTACCCTAAACCGACTCAGGTGGTCTGGTAGAGAATACCGAGGCGTTCGGGTGAACTATGGTTAAGGAACTCGGCAAAATGCCCCCGTAACTTCGGGAGAAGGGGGGCCATTTCTGGTGATCCCACGTGCTGGGTGAGCTGGGGGTGGCCGCAGAGACCAGCGAGAAGCGACTGTTTACTAAAAACACAGGTCCGTGCGAAGCCGTAAGGCGATGTATACGGACTGACGCCTGCCCGGTGCTGGAACGTTAAGGGGACCGGTTAGCTCACTTTCGGGTGGGCGAGGCTGAGAACTTAAGCGCCAGTAAACGGCGGTGGTAACTATAACCATCCTAAGGTAGCGAAATTCCTTGTCGGGTAAGTTCCGACCTGCACGAATGGCGTAACGACTTCTCGACTGTCTCAACCATAGGCCCGGTGAAATTGCACTACGAGTAAAGATGCTCGTTTCGCGCAGCAGGACGGAAAGACCCCGGGACCTTTACTACAGTTTGATATTGGTGTTCGGTTCGGCTTGTGTAGGATAGGTGGGAGACTGTGAACTTGTCACGCCAGTGGCGGGGGAGTCGTTGTTGAAATACCACTCTGGTCGTGCTGGATGTCTAACCTGGGTCCGTGATCCGGATCAGGGACAGTGTCTGATGGGTAGTTTAACTGGGGCGGTTGCCTCCTAAAGGGTAACGGAGGCGCCCAAAGGTTCCCTCAGCCTGGTTGGTAATCAGGTGTTGAGTGTAAGTGCACAAGGGAGCTTGACTGTGAGACCGACGGGTCGAGCAGGGACGAAAGTCGGGACTAGTGATCCGGCGGTGGCTTGTGGAAGCGCCGTCGCTCAACGGATAAAAGGTACCCCGGGGATAACAGGCTGATCTTCCCCAAGAGTCCATATCGACGGGATGGTTTGGCACCTCGATGTCGGCTCGTCGCATCCTGGGGCTGGAGTCGGTCCCAAGGGTTGGGCTGTTCGCCCATTAAAGCGGTACGCGAGCTGGGTTTAGAACGTCGTGAGACAGTTCGGTCCCTATCCGCTGTGCGCGTAGGAATATTGAGAAGGGCTGTCCCTAGTACGAGAGGACCGGGACGGACGAACCTCTGGTGTGCCAGTTGTTCTGCCAAGGGCATGGCTGGTTGGCTACGTTCGGGAGGGATAACCGCTGAAAGCATCTAAGCGGGAAGCCTGCTTCGAGATGAGTGTTCCCACCTCCTTTGAGAGGGTAAGGCTCCCAGTAGACGACTGGGTTGATAGGCCGGATATGGAAGCCCTGTGAGGGGTGGAGTTGACCGGTACTAATAGGCCGAGGGCTTGTCCTCAGTTGCTCGCGTCCACTGTGTTGGTTCTGAAACCACGAACAACCGCTGCCCCGCATCCAGGTGGGTGTGGTGTGGCTTCGGTTGTGTGTTTCATAGTGTTTCGGTGGTCATAGCGTGAGGGAAACGCCCGGTTACATTCCGAACCCGGAAGCTAAGCCTTACAGCGCCGATGGTACTGCAGGGGGGACCCTGTGGGAGAGTAGGACGCCGCCGAACAAATTGTAGAGAAGAGCCCCTGTACCGGGAGACCGGTACGGGGGCTTTTTTCATTTCCAGGGGTAATTCCCGTTCCTGTTCCCATTCCCCAGAGCGGGGCGAGTCGGGTTCAGGTGTTTGTCGGTCGGACCAGGCGGGGTGTCGGACCGCGGTTGGGCGGCGAGGCTCCGGATGTCCGGGCGCCGGTGGGTACCGCTGGGCCGTGTTCGTACGGCCTCGTCGCCGGGGCCGGTGCCGCGCTCCGGGTGGGCATAACTGCCTTGCGCCGGGCGGGGCGACGTCCCAGGATCGGGGGATGAACGCTCCCAGGCAGCTCAAGCACGGTGTGCGCCGGGTCCGCGCCGAGGACTGGCCTGCCGTCCGCGAGCTGCGGCTCGCCGCGCTGCTCGATCCGCTCGCCCCGCTGGCCTTCCTGGAGAGCTACGCGAACGCGGCCGGTCAGCCCGAGGTCTTCTGGCAGGACCGGGCCCGTAACGCCGCAGAGGGGACCGAGGTGGCGCAGTTCGTCGCCGAGCGGGCGGGCGACGGGCGCTGGGACGGCACCGTCACCGTGCTCATCGAGGAAGCCGGGAGCACCGACCCCTTCGGCCTCCCGGTGGTGCACCGGCAGGCCCATCTGGTCGGCGTCTTCGTACGGGCCGGAGCGCGCGGCAGCGGTCTGGCCGAGGCTCTGTTCCGCGCGGCCGTCGAGTGGGCGCGCGAGGTGGCGGCCGTGGAGCGGGTCCGCCTCCTCGTCCACGAGCGCAATGCGCGCGCCGAGGGCTTCTACCGCAGGTTCGGCTTCGTACCGTCCGGGGTCGCGGTGCCGGAGCCGGACGGCGCGGAGGCGAACGAGCTGGAGTACGTGCTGCGGCCGTCCGTCGGCTGAACAGCTGAACGGCTCGGCAGCTGAACAGCTCAAAGGCTGAACGGCCGAGCGGCGCGAGGGTGTTCCTCCGCGGTACGTCGGGGGCGGGCGTACGGGTAGCGGGCTTGCGGCGAGGGGTGCGGCGAGAGGTAGGGAGCTGCGGCCTAGGCTTCCGCGAGCCGCGCGCGAGGACGCGGGGCCGTGACCGCGAGGACCGAGGAGCCCCGGCCGATGGGTGGGACGGTCCTCGCGCCCCAGGAGCTTGCGGGCATCGCGGGAGTCTCCGGGCATCGCGGGAGTCCGCGGGAATCGGGAGTCCGCGGGAATACGGCCGCGGTGCGGCAGGTTGGCCGGGGGCATGAAGGCTCTTGGTGTCCATCAGTTCGGCGGCCCGGAAGTGCTGCAGGTCCTTGATCTGCCGGAACCGCAGGCGGGGCCCGGTGAGGTCCGCATCCGGGTGCACGCGGCCGCGGTGAACCCGACCGATGCCCTGCTGCGTACCGGCGGTCATGCCGTCCGTATGCCCGACCGCCGGCCCCCGTTCGTGCCCGGCATGGACGCGGCCGGGGTGATCGACCAGCTCGGGCCCGGAAGCGACGGCCGACTCGCCCTCGGGCAGCGGGTGGTGGCCATGGTGCTGTTCACCTCTCCGCACGGCGGGGCCTATGCCGAGCAGGTCGTGGTCCCGGCCGCCTCGGTGGTGCCCGCCCCGGAAGGAGCCGACTTCCCGGCCGCCGCCACGCTGCTCATGAACGCCCTGACCGCATGTCTCGCCCTGGACGCGCTGGCCGTGCCCCGGGGCGGAACCGTCGCCGTGACCGGGGCGGCCGGTGCCGTCGGCGGTTACGCGGTCGAGCTGGCCAAGGCCGAGGGGCTGACGGTGATCGCGGACGCCGCCCCGCGCGACACCGAGCTGGTGCGCGGCTTCGGCGCCGACCGCCTCGTCGAGCGCGGTGCCGAGGTCGCCGCGCGGATCCGCGCGCTGGTGCCCGCCGGGGTCCCCGGTCTGGTGGACGGCTCCCTGCAGACCACCGAGGTCGTGCCCGCGGTCGCCGACGGCGGGGCGCTGGCCGAGCTGCGGGGCTGGACCGGCCCGGCCGAGCGCGGCGTGCGCGTGAGCCCGGTGATGGTGGCGGACGCCCTCACCGACACGGAGCGGCTGGACAGGCTCCGCCGTCAGGCCGAGGACGGCACCCTGACGCTGCGCGTCGCCGAGGTGCTGCCCGCCGAGGAAGCGGCCAGGGCCCACCGCATGCTGGCGTCCGGCGGCCTGCGCGGACGGCTGGTGCTCGACTTCTCCTGACTCCCGTAGAACTCGGCTTCCCCGGAACGGGGGGCAAGTGGCCTTCTCAGGCGGGCAGTTCGGCATCCGGCCAGCGGGCGCGGCCCTGTTCCCGGGAGCGGAGCAGGGCGAGCGTCGGAAGGCCCTGGTCCGGGCCCCTGCTGAGGAGTTCGGGGAGTTGGGGGAGCGGGGCGACCGCGGCCACGTCGTCGAGGACCAGGGTGAGTGGTGGGTCGAGCCGACCGGAAGATGACCGTGCGGCCATGCCCCGGCCGTGCTCGACCACGCTCGAAGCCAGGGCGGTCAGGAGCGGCATCGCCCCGGGCTGTGTTCTGGGGTCCTCGATGGGCTCGCCCACCAGATACAGGGTGCCCCCTTCGTGGACGAAGGAATCCAGCGTGATGGCATCCGTCCGATTGTGTGCGCATGCCTCGCGGATATGCACCGAAAACAGCGCCGCCAGCGAACGGGACGTCAACTCCTGTGCCATGTCGCGACGTTCGGGATAGGCGGTGAGCGCGGCCTCCAGCTCGCCCGCGGCTCCGGAGGCCGCCTTCGGATGGGCGCGCAGGATCCGTACCGCCTCCTGCACCCCGGTGCCCTGCGCCCACCGGTGGACATGCTTGAACTGCCTGCCGTCCACGGCCGCCGCGTGCAGGAAGCTGCGCAGCAGCGTCTCCGCGGTCTCCGCGAGCAGCGCGTCGACCCGGGCGGTCGGCCGCACCGGGGCGAGCAGCGCCCGCGAGCGGGCCGCCGCCACCGCGCGGTCCTCGCAGCCCCGGGTGGGGGACCAGTGCAGGCGCGCCGGGGTGTCGCACAGGTGCAGCGGGTCGTACACCAGGACCGGGCCGAGCTTGGCGCGCCCGTCCTTGGTCTCCGCCCAGAGCGTGGGATCCGAGGTGACCACCAGGGCGGGCCCCTCCGCCTCCTGCACGGCCTGCACCGCGGCGGGCCGCCGGGTCCCGGCCGGGCCGAGGACCAGCGGGGAGTGGGGCGTGGGCAGCGAGGCGGCGAAGCCGGCGGGGGCCAGGGGCTGCGCGATCCCGCCGCCGGTCGCGGCGGTCTCGCCGGTCCCCGAGGCGGGGTGGGGTACGCCGGAGGGTGCCGCCCCGGGGACGGGCTCGGGGGTGGGCGTACCGGCCGTGAAGGGAGCGGCGCCGGCCGCGCTGGAGGCGAACGCCGTTCCCTGGGGCTCCGGTTGGCCGCCCCCGACGCCGTGGGGGCCGCCGTCGCCGTCCTGGTAGCCGTCTCGCGTACGGGAGTTGGGTGCCGCGGTGGTACCGGGCGCGGGGGTGCTTCCGGGGCTTGCCTGGCCGTCGGGGTCTGGCGTGCCGCCGGGGCCTGCCGCACCGTGGAGGCCCGTCGCACCGCCGGTTGCTGACCCGGCCCCGCCCGCCGTCGCCCCGTAGGCCTCGCGTGCGCGGGCGAACTCCGCGCGCTCCCGCTCCAGTTCGGCCTGGGCGCGCTCCCGTTCGAAGACGGCGCGGTCCCGCTCCAGTTCGGCGCGCTGGCGGGCGAACTCCGCCTGGGCGTAGCCCGGTTGGCGGTTGCCGTCCGGCGGGTGGGTGCCGGGGGCATGAGCGGCGCCGGTGGCCTCCGCGGTGGCGGACCTGTGCGCCGCGTA
Organism: Streptomyces sp. SCSIO ZS0520; assembly: GCF_025643355.1. Taxonomy (NCBI): domain Bacteria; kingdom Bacillati; phylum Actinomycetota; class Actinomycetes; order Kitasatosporales; family Streptomycetaceae; genus Streptomyces; species Streptomyces sp. SCSIO ZS0520. Next base: position 4,479,875 of record NZ_CP092644.1, read on the forward strand.
CGGGTTCTCGGACCGCGGGGCCCCGCCGTCGGGGTGGTCCTTGGCGGAGCGGCCCCGGGTGGCTCCACGGGCCTGCTCCTCGTACCGGCGGTCCCGCTCCGCCGCCTGCTCGGCGCGGGCCTTGGCGAGGGCCGCGCGCTTGCGGGCGCGGACGGCGCGCCAGCGGGCCACGGTGCCCATCACGAAGACGGTCAGCACGACGAGGACGAGCAGCTGCCCGATGAACAGGCCCCAGAACAGGCCGTATCCGGTCAGCTGCTCCTTCGGCGTGCCGGGCCAGGCGCCGGGCAGGTCGTGCGGTTCCTGCATCAACTCCCGCATCGCCTGCGGGGTGTCGCCGAGGCCGACGCCGTCCGGCCAGGCGCCCTTGGAGAAGAGCCCGGCGAGGCCGGTGGAGGTCCAGGTGAGCGCGGTGAGGCCGAGCAGGAAGGCCAGCACGCCGATCAGCAGGCCGTCCGGGATCCCGCCTTCCGGTTTCTCCTCGCCGCGGCGCGGGGGCTCGCGTCCGGTGTCGCGCATCTCAGGCCACGTCCGTCATCTGGGGCCACGTCCCTCGTTCCAGGCCGCCGCCCTCCTGCCCGGCCGCGGCTTGCCGTCCTCAGGTGCCGGTGCCATCGTCGCAGGCCCGGCACCGCCGTTGGTCGCTCGGTCCGCCCGGCGGCGCCCGCGCCCCGGAGTGTGCCGGGGCGCGCACCCGCGTCCTACGCCACCGTGGAGTCGTTCATCTGCCGCTCCATGTACGCGGCCCGCTGCTCGGCCTCGATCTCGGCGGCGCGCAGCGCGTCGTGCTCGAAGTCCTCCCGTACGGAGGCCTCGGTCATCGCGCGGTCGGTGAAGACCAGCGGGCGTTCGGTCTCGGTGATCAGATGCTTGACCACCTGCACATTGCCGTTGACGTCCCAGACCGCGATGCCGGGGGTGAGGGTCGGGATGATCTCCACCGCCCAGCGCGGCAGCCCGAGCACCCGGCCGGTGGCTCTCGCCTCGTCCGCCTTCTGCGCGTAGATCGTCCGGGTCGAGGCCATCTTCAGGATCGCCGCCGCCTCCTTGGCGGCCGCCCCGTCCACCACGTCCGAGAGGTGGTGGACCACCGCCACGAAGGAGAGGCCGAGCCGCCGTCCGAACTTCAGCAGCCGCTGGAACAGCTGTGCCACGAAGGGGGAGTTGATGATGTGCCAGGCCTCTTCCACCAGGAAGATGCGCTTCTTGCGGTCGGGCCGGATCCAGGTGTGCTCCAGCCAGACACCGACGATCGCCATCAGGATCGGCATCGCGATCGAGTTGCGGTCGATGTGCGAGAGGTCGAAGACGATCAGCGGCGCGTCCAGGTCGATGCCGACCGTGGTCGGCCCGTCGAACATGCCGCGCAGGTCACCGTCGACCAGGCGGTCGATGACCAGCGCCACGTCGAGGCCCCAGGCGCGCACATCCTCCAGGGCGACGTTCATCGCCTCGGCCGAGTCCGGCTCGGGATGCCGCAACTGCTCGACGATGTCGGTCAGTACGGGCTGGCGGCTGGTGATGGTCTCGTTGACGTAGGCGTGGGCGACCTTGAGCGCGAAACCGGCGCGCTCGTCCAGGCCGTGGCCCATCGCCACCTCGATGATGGTGCGCAGCAGCGCCAGCTGGCCGGTCGAGGTGATCGAGGGGTCCAGCGGATTGAGCCGGATGCCCATGTCCAGGGCGGCCGTCGGGTCGAGCCGGATCGGCGTGATGCCCAGCTCCTCGGCGATCAGGTTCCACTCGCCGACACCGTCCTCGCCCTGCGCGTCGAGGACCACCACCTGCCGGTCGCGGAATCTCAACTGCCGCAGTACGTACGTCTTCTCCAGCGCCGACTTGCCGTTGCCGGACTCGCCGAGCACCAGCCAGTGCGGCGCCGGGAGCTGCTGCCCGTAGAGCTGGAAGGGGTCGTAGATATAGCCCTTGCCGGAGTACACCTCCCGGCCGATGATCACGCCGGAGTCGCCGAGGCCGGGGGCGGCGGTCGGCAGGTAGACGGCCTGGGCCTGGCCGGTGGAGGTGCGCACCGGCAGGCGGGTCGTCTCGACCTTTCCGAAGAGGAAGGAGGTGAAGGCGTCCGTGAGGATCGACAGCGGGTCCCGCATGTGGGCCTACCTCCGGATGCCGGTGGCGAACGGGAGCGTGTTGACGAAGGCCCGGTGGTGCTCGCGGTCGCACCATTCGAGCTTCAGATACGACTTACCCGCCGAGGCCCTTATCGTGCGCTTGTCGCGGGCCAGCGCCTCGGGGTTGCGCGAGGAGACGGTGATGTAGCCGACGAGGTTGACGCCCGCGGCGCCGCTCGCGAGGTCCTCGCCGCGCTGGTCGAGCCGGGAGTGCGCGGCGATGTCGCGGGGGTCGACGGTGCGGTTCATCTTGGCGGCGCGGCTGGCGTCGGCGACGTCGTTGGTCTTCTCGGTCAGCATCCGCTCGATGGCGATCTCGGTGGGCTCCAGGTCCATGGTGACGGCGACCGTGCGGATCACATCCGGGGTGTGTACGAGCAGCGGCGCCAGGAAGTTCACCCCGACCGGGGTCATCGGCCACTCCTTCACCCAGGCCGTGGCGTGGCACCAGGGCGCCCGGGTGCTGGACTCGCGGGTCTTGGCCTGGAGGTAGGTCGGCTCCATGGCGTCGAGTTCGGCGGGCCAGGTGTTGCGCTGGGTCATCGCCTGGATGTGGTCGATCGGGTGGTCGGGGTCGTACATCGAGTGCACCAGCGAGGAGAGCCGGCCCTGGCCGAGCGGCTGGCGGACCCGGATGTCGGCCTCCTGCAACCGCGAGCAGATGTCGGTCAGTTCACGGGCCATCACCACGGCGAGGCCCGCGTCGCGGTCCAGCTTGCGGCCGCTGTGCCCGCGCGCGGCCCGCGCCATCGCCTGCGCCTCGGCGGCGAGTTCCCGCGAGTAGTGCATGCAGGCCACCAGGTAGGCGCGGTGCTGCTCGCTGCTGGTCGACACCATCGACTGCAACTGCTCGTAGGAACCCTGCAGCCAGCGCGGCGACCGGTCGTCCCCGCGCTGGGCGACGTCCTTGGCGTGCGCGTCCGGGTCGGCGGGCAGCGTACGGGCGAGCATCTGGAGCCGGGTGACGAAGCCGTCGCCGTTGGCCACGTGCTTGAGCAGGGTGCCGAAGCGGTCGACCAGCGCCTCCTGGTCCTCCGAGTCGCGCAGGCCGACCCCGGGGCCCTCGATCTCGATGGCGGCGGTGACGGTGCGGCGGTCGGCGTGCAGCAGCACCGCGATCTCGTCGGGGCCGAAGGGCGCCGCCAGCCAGCTGATCCGGCCGATCCCGGGCGGCGGCCCGACCTCGACCTCCCGCCCGTCGATCCGGGTCCCGGCCTCCACACTCGCCGACTTGTACCCGGTGCCCCGCCGCAGCAGCCGCTTGTAACTCCGGTTGATCTCGAACCACTTGTAGAAGGTACGGCCCTTGTACGGCACGTAGACCGCGGCGAAGGCCAGCATCGGGAAGCCCATGAGCAGCACGATCCGCATGCTCAGCACGGGCACGAGCAGTCCGCACATCATGCCCAGGAAGGCACCGGCGATGATGAGCGCGATCTCTCCGGTCTCGCGGTTGCGGCCGACGATCGCGTTCGGCCGGGCGCGGCCGATCAGATACGTGCGGCGGGGCGTGACCGGATGCGAGGCGTGCGTCAGTTCGGTCGTCAACGCCCTTCACCTCCCGAGCGGTTGGCGCTCTTCGCGCTGCGGTTCCCGGCATGCGGCGTGTTCGCCGGGCTGGTACGGGGCGGCGGTGCGCCGCTGCTGTCGCCGCCGCGGCTGCTGTGGGCGGCCACCCCGCCGCTGACCGGGTTCGAGGGGCGGGCGTCGCTTCCACCGCCCCCGCCGCCGGAGTCGGCGCGGCTGCTGTGCGCCTTGATGCCCTGGGAGACCAGGGCGGCGGGCGAACTGATCACGGCCGCCGCGCGGTTCTCGGCGCCCTGGGTGAGGCGGTTGTTGCGCCCGGCGGCGATCTCGTCGCCGAAGCCCGGCACAAAGCGGTAGATCATCGCACTGGCGAAGATCGCGAGGAGGATGATCGCCAGCCCCGAGACCACGGCGGAGAAGGAGTCGGGGCCGCCATCGCTGGACAGCGCTCCGGCGAGCCCGAGGACGATCACGATCACCGGCTTCGCCAGGATCACCGCGATCATGATCCCGGCCCAGCGGCGCACATGCGTCCACAGGTTCTTGTCCACCAGGCCCGCGTAGACCACGGTGCCGAGGAGCGCGCCCACGTAGAGCAGCGCGGCCCGGATCACCAGCTCCAGCCAGAGCACCCCGGCGGCCAGGATCGACACCAGGGAGACCACGATCAGCATGATCGGGCCGCCGCCGATGTCCTCTCCCTTCTTCAGGGCACCCGAGAACGAGCCGAAGAAGACGTCCGTCTGACTGCCCGTCGTCTTCGCGAGGACGTCGGTGATGCTGTCCGTGGCGGAGACGACCGTGTAGAGGATCAGCGGGGTGAAGGCGGAGGCCAGCACCGTCAGCCAGAGGAAGCCGATCGCCTCGGAGATCGCCGTCGTCAGCGGCACCCCGCGCACCGCCCGCTTCGCCACCGCGAGCAGCCACAGCAGCAGCGTCAGCACGGTCGAGGCGGCGAAGACCACCGCGTACTGCTGGAGGAACTTCGGGTTGGTGTAGTCGACCTGCGCGGTCTCCTTCACCGCCTCGGACAGCTTGTCCACCGTCCAGGAGGCGGCCTCGGCACAGGCCTTGGAGAGGGAGGAGAGGGGGTCGAGGGGGGATTCGACGGAGGGGTCGTCGGGGGGCTGGCGGTTGCTTCCGCCGCTGCCGCTTTCGCAGTAGCGCTTGGCGGGACCGCGGATCAGCTCGCAGGAGTCGTCGTCGGGGTCGGGGTCCGGGGCGGCCACGGCACGGGTCGCCCAGAGGAAGACTGCTGCCTGGACCGCGGAGAGCGAGGCGGTCAGGGAGAGGACGCGTCGGCGCCGACTAGCGGGCATACGTGAATCCTCCGTACTGCTCGACGGCCTTGGACATGTCATCGGCGGTGGACGCTCTCTGGTCTCCGTTCACGGGAACCGGGCCGTCCTTCTGGCTGAAGTCCTCGACCTTCCAGTCGTTGTCCACCCACTTCAGCTTGTATGTCGACGTGTACCAGGACTCGCTGACGGGGTTCTTCGACGTGACCCCGGAGAGACCGAACAGCGAGGAGTACCAGACCTCGACGTTCGCCGTCTCGGCCGAGACCTTCTTGGTCTTGGTACCCACCGGGATGATGCGCGAGACGAAGGTCGAGCCCTCCGGCGCGGCACCGTTCTTCTCCAGTCCGATACGGCGGAGGAAGGCAGGGTCCGAGTACACCTTGTCGAGGTCGGCCTGGCGGCGGGCCGCCTGCTCGGGCGTGTAGACGGCCTGGGCGATGGACTGTCTGCCCGCCTTGTCGAACATCTCCGCCGAGCCCAGCGCCACCGCGTAGTTCGCCGCCGCGCTCTCCGCGCCCTGGGCGTCGTGGCCGAAGCCCGAGGGGATGGCGCCGTTCTTGCCGGAGACGGGTTTGCCCCCGGTGGGTGCCGTGGGGGCGGCGGCCGGTCCGCCGCCGTCGTCGTCCCCGCCGGAGGAGTCGTCGGTGCCGCGGTTGGCGAAGGCGATGGCGGCGATCAGGAGGACCACGACGCCCATCACCGTGGCCAGGCTGCGCGAGGAGGAGCGGCGGCGGGTGCCGCCGTAGGGTTCGCCGCCGCGATCGGGCAGCCGGGTGCGGGTCTGTCCGGAGCCGCCGAAGCCGTCGTCCGCGCGCGTCTCGCCGCCGTAGCCGTGCTCGTCGCTCGGGCTCATGCCTCGTCCGCCCCCTTGTACTCGTGCCGAAACGCCGTTCCGTACGACGGTAGCCGTGTGGGACGCCGTCTTGGGGAGCTGTGGATAGTGGACATCAAGGGGACGCAACCTCGGCCGGTGGGCGTGACGGGCTAACTGGTGGGGGACGGCCGGGGCTGCCCGGCCGGGCAGTCGGCGCCGCTAAACCGCCATGCCGTAGACGATCGTGAACAGGGTGCCCAGCGAACCGATGATGAAGACGCCGGTCAGGCCCGCGATGATCAGGCCCTTGCCCTGTTCGGCGCTGAAGGTGTCGCGCAGCGCCGTGGCGCCGATGCGCTGCTTGGCCGCGCCCCAGATCGCGATGCCGAGGCACAGCAGGATGGCGACGGCCATGACGACCTCGATCATGACCCGGGCTTCGTTGCCCAGGCTCCCGAACGGCCCCCAGTCCGGGGCGATTCCGCCGATAATCGTGTTGATGTCGCCCTTTTCGGCTGCCATAAGCATGTAACTCACCGCCCCTAGCGGGTAGTTCCGTACCCTCTGCGAGCGCGCAGAGGTCACACTCATTCTCGCTGACGATCCCGCCGACTGATGTCGACTTTGGCGTCATTGCATGGCGGGTTTCGTGCCAATCCGCCGACTGCCCCGCCGCTGACCCTCTGCTCGGGCCGGGAACGGGCTTGCGAAGGATCGTATGGTCACTCTGTGTATCACGACGGGTGACCCCGGGCAATGACGCCTCAGCGGGCGGGAGGGATCTCGTCGCAGGCCTGAGGCCTCGTCGGTGGGCTGACCTGCCGTCAAAAGCTTTGGGCAGGGCGGCTGCTCTGCGTATCCGGAAGTGCCGCGGGTGGATGCGCGGGGCGTGCGCCCGCGCATCCGTACACACGTGCCCGCTTCGATTGACTCTTCGGGTATGGGTGTTCGAGGCGGGAAACGTGGCTGGATTCCGCCGGGTCGGGTGCCGGGAGGCGGGGCGGGCGGCGCGGATCCGGGCGTCGGGGGCTGTCCCGGTGGTGCGGGTTCGGTGGCGCGGGCTCGGGACGGGGGCTAGGTCGGGAGGGTCTGGGGCCGGCTTCTGCCGAGCCGCGGAAAGACTCACCCGTCCCCGGTCCCCGGTCCCCGGTCTTCGGTCCCGGAAAGGCTCACCCGCGCACAAGAAATACGGCCCGTTTGCTCACTCGCCGACAAGAAGGCGGGTCACGGCGGCCGCCGCTCCGGTTTCTGCGGGGCGGAGTATTGCGGCCGCTGGTTACCTGCTCGTAACGTCACGGCGAGTGCTCGATCGGGTCAGCCAACGGGCCTGGCTGGCTTTTCCGTTACGTGTGTCGTGTCGATGCCCCCTGCCCTGTTCCGGTGTCCGGCACCGGCGCCGGGCAGCCCCGCTGGCGCGGCCACGACTGAGGAAGGAACCGCATCCATGCACAAACTTGTACGCAAGGCCGCCGTCGTCGTTGCCGCGAGCAGCGCCGCCTTCGGCCTCGCCGTCACCTCCACGTCGGCTGCCCCCCAGGCCACGTGGACCGTCACCCCGGGCGGCGCCGTCACCGCCCACGCCGACAATCCCGCCGTCGTCACGGACTCCGGTGAGTTCGCCTGTGACAGCGCCGACGGCACCGGTTCGGTGAAGGGTGGCTCCGGTCTCGACGGCGCCGGGATCGGCAGCATCGACAGCCTGTCCTTCGACGGCTGCTCGGCGCTGGGTCTCACCCTGGAGATCACCACGAACGGCACGCCCTACGCCATCAACATCACCGGTGTCAGCGCCGACAACCCGGACCATGTCACCGGGGAGATCGCCGGTGTCAACGCCCATGTGTCCGGCCCCGCCTGCTCGGCCGACTTCACCGGCACCGTGCACGGCTACTTCGACAACACCAAGAGCGCGCTGATCGCCGACGGCACCAGCCAGGACCTGACCGCCTCCAACGCCAGCTGCCTCGGCATCATCAACAACGGCGACACCGTCGCGCTGAAGGCGACCGTCGAGATGTCCCCGGGCCAGACCATCACCGCGGACTGACCCGGAGGCGCCGCCCGGGCCCCGCACCTGGACATCGGCCGCCGGGCCGCACCTCCTCCCGGCCGCCCGCCCTCACCGGCGGACGGCCACCGCTCCCGCACCGCTCCCGCACCGCGAACCGACTGCCCGTCCCGGCCGCCTCCCGGCCCGGGGCGGGCAGTCCGTCTGCCCGGGAGAGTGCGCGATCGGAGGCCGGGCCTCCAGTCCGAACCTCGGCCGAGTCCTCAGCCGGAGCCTCGGCCAGTTCCTCAGCCCGGCGCTCAGCCTGGTTCTCGGTCAGTCCCTCAGCCCGATCCGCAGCCGGGCCCCAAGCTCCGGCGGCAAGCTCCCCGTCTCAGCCCCTCCCCGGCCGCACCCGGGCCTCCTCGGTCGCGCAGAGGCGGACCTCCGTGGTGTTGCGGGTGCGGACCCCCGGCAGCCAACCCGTCGTGCCCTCCCGGGTGGTGGCCAGGTACCAGCGGGTGGAGGTCATCCCGCTCTCGTCCCGGACCAGGGTGCCGTCCGTGACCACGCACCGGGCGCTGAGCCGGTCGCGGCCCCAGACATGGCCCGCCGCGTTGTCCGGGGCGGCATAGCGGCCGTACGGGGTCCTCGCCAGCCTGAGGGCGCACTCCAGGGTGCGGTGGTCCCGGCAGGCCGTCTCGGCGTTGTGGACGGTGAGGGTCGGGGCCGCGTGCCCGGCCGGGTGCTGGCCGTCCGGGACGCCGGGGGTGAGGAGCAGCCAGCCCCCGGCGCCGATGAGCAGGACGGCGAGCGCGGCGGCCAGCGAGAGAACGGCGCGGTGGTGTCCCGCGCGACGCGAGGCGCGGGCGTGCGGGACGGAGCCCCTGGGCCGGACGGATCGCCCGGGCGGGACGGATCGCCCGGGCGGGACGCGGCCCTTGGCTGGGCCGGATCCCCGTCGTAGGACGGGCCTTTTGGACAGGAGGGTGTTCTCCGCCGGGCGGGATCCCCTGGCCGGAGCGGATCCCGCCGCTAGGACGCCCCCCGCTGCCTCGGGGCCGCGCACCCGCTCCCACAGGCCGGGGGGAGTGCGGATCTCCGTCTCGGCGGCCCGGAGCCGTGCGCGCAGTACGGCGACGGTGGGCTGTGGGTCTTCCTCGTCGTCAGGACTCATCGTGCCCTCGTCCTTCCCGCTGGAGGTCGCTCAGGGAGCCCTTGAGCTTGCGCAGGGCCCTGCCGCGGGTCCGGGCCACGGTGCCGCGGTGGACCGAGAGGATCTCGGCGGCCCGGTCGATGGTGTAACCGTCCAGGTCGACGAGTATCACCACGGCCGCCTGGCGTACGGAGAGTTGCCCGAGGAGCCGTACCGCCTCCAGTTCGGCGGTGCGCTGCTCGACGCCGCCGTCCCAGGACCAGTTCGCCGACTCCGGGATGTCCGCGACCGGGGTCTGCCGCCGCTCCCGGCGCCAGCCGCTGCGCAGCACGCTGAGCAGGGTGGCGAAGGCGTAGGCGTAGGGCTCCGGGTGGGCGAGGAACTTCTGCGGGCGCGGGGCGATCTTCAGATAGACCTCGTGCACGGCGTCCTCCGCGGCGTGGGGCGTGCCCGCGAGCATCGCCGCCCGCCGGTACAGCCGGTCGAGCAAGGAGCAGAAGACCTCGTCGAAGGAGGCGCGGGAGGCTTCGGTGGCCGGTGGACCGGGTGAACTCCCTTCTGCGGTGGCGGGCTTGGTGGCGAGCCGGTCGTCCGGTGGTCGTGGACCGGGTGGGTGGTCGGGTCGTGGCGGCGTGGACGTCTTCGGCCCGCCGCCGGGGTCTGAGCGTGGCACGTGCAGTGCTTCCCCCGTGATGGCCGCGTGTGCTGTCGCGGTCACCCGTGCCCGTGGCTTGAGTGGGGTAATCGGCATCTTCGCCCCTTTTCGATGTGCTTGGGGGCAAAGGGCGCGCGGGTCGGAGCCCGGCTGGTCGCGTGCGCCCCGGGACACCGCGCGGTGTCCCGGGGCGCTCCGTGGTGGGGAGCGCCGGCTGGGCCCCGGCCCCCGTGGAGGGGCCCGGCCGGCAGGGTCAGCAGGCCGGTTTGACGAGGTCGAGCCTGCTGCCGAACTTGCCGTCCGCCTTATAGGCGTTCGAGTAGTCCCCGGGGGTCACGGCGCGGCTCTCCGCCGGGTCCGTGTCGACGAAGCAGGCGGCGGCGTTGGCCACGAAGGAGCCGACGTTGTCGTGGAGGGCGGGCGGCAGGTTCAGCTGGCCGCTGCCCGGGGACCAGCGCCAGGTGGGGGCGCCGGGCATGTCGTTGTCCTGCCAGAAGCAGACCTCTTGGGGGCCGCAGTCGGCCGCCGCCTTGCTGTCCGCGGCGAGGGCGCTGCCCGCGCCGAGCAGGGAGCCGGTCAGCACGCACACCGACAGTGCGCCGAGGATCCGGGCACGAGTCCTGGTCATCTTTCTTCTCCCGTTTGTCTTCTGTCTCTGTCTGCGGTCTCCGACCGCTCTGGTCAGTGCGGTGTCCGGCCGGACACTCTCCATACGCCTGGGGAGGCCGATCCGTATGACACCGTTCGGGAGTTTTTTTCTGCCGTTGCGGGGCGGCGGGTCGGGGGCGGGTCTCCCCGACGGCCGCCGTCCGGGCGGTCGTCCGTGCGAGGGGCCGCTGTCGGTGGGGTCTCCTACGGTGTGTCAGGAGGGCGACACAGAGTGAGAGTTGCCGGTGCGAGGGGCGGCCGGGCGCGGGTGCGGGTCAGGCCGGAAAGGGCCCTGCGCGGGAGCCCGGAACCCGCGCGAGCCGCTCCGCGGCGCCGCCCTCCGTGGTGAAATGAAAGCTGTCTTCCGCCCGGTTGAGGAGTGGCTCGGTGCGCAAGGTCTGGATCGTCGGCGGGCTCGCCGGTTCGCTGTGCTCGTTCGTCGCGCTGCTGCTCATCGGCACCTTCGTGGTCGCCGGGAACATGTCCACCGGCAACGGCGGCGGCTCGGTGGGCCTGGCCAAGGGCGCCGTACCGGCCGCGTACCAGCCGCTGGTGCAGAAGTGGGGCAACCTCTGCCCGGCGCTCAACCCGGCGCTGCTCGCCGCGCAGTTGTACCAGGAGAGCGGCTTCAACCCGCGGGCGAAGAGCCCGGCGGACGCCCGCGGGATAGCGCAGTTCATCCCGGGCACCTGGGCCGCCCACGGGGTCGACGGCGACGGCGACGGCGACCGGGACATCTGGGACCCCGCCGACGCCATCCCCTCGGCCGCCGCCTACGACTGCGATCTCGCCAAGTACGTGCGCAAGGCGCCCGGCAACCAGACGCACAATATGCTGGCCGCCTACAACGCGGGCGCCTACGCCGTCATCAAGTACTCCGGGGTGCCGCCCTACCAGGAGACGCAGAACTACGTCCGCGTCATCACCACCCTGGAGAAGAGCTTCGCCCGGCCGATCACCCGGGTCGACCCCTCCCAGCAGGCCGCGAGCGCCATCTACTACGCGCAGAAGAAGCTCGGCACCGAGTACCTCTGGGGCGGCAACGGCACCGCCGACCAGGGCGGGCGCTTCGACTGCTCGGGGCTGACCAAGGCCGCGTACGAGAGTGTCGGGATCGCGCTGCCGCGGGTGGCCAACGACCAGTACAACGCCGGGCCGCATCCGGACCGGGACGAACTCCTGCCCGGGGACCTGGTGTTCTTCTCCGACGATCTCACCAACTCGCGGGCGATCCGGCATGTGGGGCTCTACGTGGGCGGCGGCTACATGATCGACGCGCCGCGGCCCGGGGCGGTCATCCGTTTCGACCCGGTCGACACTCCCGATTATTTCGGCGCCACCCGGGTCACCAAGGATGGCGCGAAGGCGCTGCCGACAAACCCGGCCAAGGCCTGAATCGCCGGAGCAAACGGGCGGGCGGCGGCCGGAGCCGGTGACGCCGGGTGAGGGCAGAAGGGGGCGCTTGGCCGAAACCCTGCGCCGGATACCCCGTTCTGAGCTGCGGTGACGTATTTCTCTTCGATAACGGGTGGATGATCCTTCGGCAGATCGTGGAACGTATCGACACGGTGTGTGCGTTCCTTTGCTGTGTGCACTGAAGACCACGGGGGGCCGGAAGGCCGGTGCGTTCCCGCGCGCCGGTACGAAGAGACAGGAGCCGCTGCGTGAACGCCGGTCTCAAGGCATCGGGGTCCAACCCCGACGTCAGCCTGCTCCATGACGTCAACCACCTGAGCCGCAGCACCCCGGGCTGGTTCGACCGCACGGTCGAGGCCGCCGGGAACTACGGGCTGCTGCTCGCCCTGATCCCGCTGCTCGCCGCCTGCTGGTGGCAGGTGCGGCGCAGCGGCGGCGACCCGGACCGGGCGGCCGCCTCGACGGCGGCGGTGCTGTGGGCGCCGATCGCCGGCGCGCTCGCCCTCCTGGTGAACCTTCCGATAAAGGACTTCGTCGGCCGCCCCCGCCCCTTCGCCGACCACGCGGACGTGGACGTCCTCGCCGAGGGCACCCACGGCTTCTCCTTCGTCAGCGACCACGCGACCCTCGCCATGGCGATCGGCGCGGCCCTCTTCGTCGCCCACCGCGGCTTCGGCCTCGCGGCCCTCGGGATCGCGCTGCTCCAGGGCGCCTGCCGGGTCTATCTGGGCGTCAACTACCCGACGGACGTGGTCGGCGGCTTCGCGCTCGGCACCGCGGTCGCCCTGCTCCTCGCCCCCGGCGCCGCCGCCCTGCTCACCCCCCTGATGAAGGCCGTCGGACGGGCGCCCCGGGTCGGCGTGCTGGTCAGCGCCCCGCGCCCCGCCTCCGTACCCGCCCAACAGCTGGAGCTGCCCGAACCCCGCCCCGAGGGCCCCTCGGAACGCGATCTGGCCGCCTGAACGCCCGTCACCGGCCGCCGGGCAGACGGGGGTTCACGGCACCTGGTGGCACTCCGGCCCGCGGCGTCCGCGGTCGAGCGGCGCCCTCCAGCCCCGCGGCCAGGGCGCCCGCCGGTACGAGCGGCGAGCTACGGCCCCGGCCCGAAGCATTCGCCGGTACGAGCGGGGCGCTCTACAGCCCCTGTCCGAAGGAGAAGAACCGCTCCGGGTCGTACTTCTTCTTCACCTGGGCGAGGCGGGCCGCGCCCGTGCCGTAGTAGGCGCCGCGCCAGTCGTCCAGCTGCGGGTCGATGTAGTTCTGGTAGGCGGCGCCGGAGGCGTGGCGGCGCATCGCGGTGTGGGTGCTCCGCAGCCAGGACTCGACGGTGGTGCCCGGACTCCCCGCCCGCCAGGCCCCGGTGTACTGCGCGAGGAAGCGGGAGCGCCGGTGCACGAAGGCCGTCGCGCCGGGGTCGACCCGGTTGATCGCACCGCCGAGCGCGGTCAGCGAGAAGGCGCCGCTGCCGCCGCGTACCGACTGGATGCGGTCGAGCAGGGCCTGGATCCCGGCCGTGGAGAGCGAGCGGTCGAAGAAGTCGGAGCGGGCCGCGTAGGTCTCGCGGCCGAGGGCGCCCGCCCGGTTGCGGCCCGGGGTCTCGCCCGGCAGATGGCACATCGCGTCGGAGTAGCCGGAGCAGCCCGCGTAGACGTCCATCGCGGCCTGGTAGGCGCGGCGCTTGAGCGAGACGCTGCGCGCGGGGGCGCCGACGCGGTCCGCGAGCCGGTCCACCGCGTTCTGCAGATCCCCGTAACTCCCCAGCGAGAAGGCGGCGACGGAGACGGTCGGGGTGCCGCCCTCGGTGTTGTCCAGGTGCAGCGAGGACCAGATCTCGTCGGGCTGGGCGGGCCCCCACTCCTGCCAGGCCTTCACCACCGCGGCGGCCCGGGAGAAGGGCCAGCTCATGAAGGCGCTGACGCCCTCGGGCGCGTCATGGGTGCGGAAGCGCAGCTCGGTGACGACGCCGAAGTTGCCGCCGCCCGCGCCGCGCAGCGCCCAGAACAGGTCCGGGTTCTCGTCCTTGCTGGCGGTGAGCTGCTTGCCCGCGGCGGTCAGCACGGTGGCCGAGGTGAGGCTGTCGCAGGTCAGCCCGTAGGCGCGGGAGGCGACGCCGTGGCCGCCGCCCAGGGTGAGCCCGCTGACGCCGACGGTGGGGCAGGAGCCCGCCGGGATGGTCACCCCGCGCGGGGACAGGCCCCGGTAGACGTCCATGAGCTTGGCGCCCGCGCCGACGACCGCCTCTCTGCCGCTGACCCGGACCGCGGCGAGCCGGGAGACGTCGAGGATCAGGCGGCCGTCGCCGGAGGAGTAACCGGCGTAGGAGTGGCCGCCGTTGCGGATGGCGAGCGGGATCCGGTGGGCGCGGGCGTAGGCGAGGGTGGTCCGTATGTCGTCGAGGTGGGCGACATAGGCGACCGCGGTCGGCTTCAGCGCGTCGAAGCGGGTGTTGTACAGCTGGCGGGCGGTGGCCCACTCCTTGTCGCCCGGGCGGACCAGGAGTCCGTCCAGATCGCCGGCGAGCGCCTTCCAGTCGGCGGGCGCCGAGGAGGAGGCGGCGGTGCGGGTGGCCGTGCCCTTCGGGTCGCCGGGCGGGGTCGAGGCCCCGTCCGCCCCGGTGCCGGAGGGGCGGCAGGCAGCCGTGGCCGCGCCGGTCGCCAGCGCCGCGGCCCCGAGGCCGAGACCCCCGAGACCCTCCAGGACCCTGCGCCGCTCCATGCCGCCTCCGCTCGTCGTCCGGCCCGGTTGGTTCACTACCTGCCCGGTGAACGAGACGGCATCCGTGAGGGGTCGGGTTCCCCTGCGCGCGAAGGGATGTGAACGGGGCGCGGGGCGGCGGGAGATGAGGCACGGGCATGCGGGGACCGGCCGCCTCCGGGGAGGACGGCCGGTCCGGGGCCGGTGCGCGGGGCCGGTCAGCCGATCCGGGTACCGGGTCTGCCGGCCGGTCCGGGTAGCGGTCTTCTCAGCCGATCTGCGTACCGGTCTTCTGCAGGGCCTCGCCCACCGGCTGGAAGAAGGTGACGCCGCCCATGGTGCAGTTGCCGTTCCCGCCGGAGGTGAGGCCGAGGGCGCTCTCGCCGTCGAAGAGCGAGCCGCCGCTGTCGCCGGGCTCGGCGCAGACATCGGTACGGATCAGGCCCTCGACCGCGCCCTCCTTGTAGTTGACGGTGGCGTTCAGCGCGGTGACCTCGCCGTCGTGCACCTTGGTGGTGCTGCCGCTGCGGGTCACCTGCTGGCCGACGGTGGCCTGGCCCGCCTTGGAGATCTTCTGGCGGCTGCCGTCGTAGAGGTCGACCGCGCTCGGGTGCGGGGTGTCGCCGGTGTACTTGGCGAGCCCGTAGTCGTCGCCGGGGAAGCTGCCGCTCTGCGTCTTGGCGATGACCGGGCCGCCCTGCTTCGCGGACCAGGAGGCGATCGCCTCGGTGCAGTGCCCGGCGGTGAGGAAGTACGGCTTGCCGCCCTTGGTGACGTTGAAGCCCAGCGAACAGCGCCCGCCCTCGCCCCAGATGGCCTGCCCGCCCGCGACCAGCGGGCGGAACTCCCCGGCCGTACGGGTGACGGTGGCCCGGTCGCCGAGGGAGTCGACCACCTTGGTCAGCCGCGCGAGCCGCTCGCCGGTGACGGTGCGGTCCGCGGTGACGACGATCCGGTTGGTCTTCGGGTCCATCGCCCAGGAGCTGCCGGGCACGGAGGCGCGCTCCTTGAGGGTGGCGCGGGCGGCGTCCAGGGTGGCGAGGGAGTGCTCGACGAGGCGGGACTCGGCGCCCGCGGCACGCACCCGGTCGGCGGCCTTCTCGTCGAGGACGTTGACCACGAGCCTGCGGTTCACGGCGTCGTAGTAGGCACCCGCGGCGGCCGGGCCGAGCTGGGCGCTGATGTCCGCGGCCAGTTGGGCGGCGGCCCCGGCCGTCAGCGGGTCGGGCGAGGGGGCGGCGCTCGCGGTGGGCAGCGCGGCGGCGCCGAGCAGGAGGGCCGCACCGGCGGCGGCGAGCGCGGTGCTCCGCAGCGACGGACGGGCGGCGTGACGCGGGGTGGGGCGGGCGTGCTTCAACGCGAACCTCCAGGGGGACGGGGCCGGGCCGGTCGGCCGGGCCGGGAGGCGCCGGGCACCTCGCGCACCACGTCCGGGGCCCTCCGTCGGGATCGGGCCGGATCCGGGAGCGGGGGGTCGGTCCGCAGCACCTCCCGGAACGACACATTTGCCGCATACCGCACCGCCCGCAACTGCGGGGCCACCCACCCGGGCTGAGGGGGCGTGAGGAAGCACCCGGCACCGGAGGGGGTGCGCGGGCGCGGGGGAGCGGGTACGCGCGCGGGCTCAGCCGAGGGCGGCGAGGTGACCTTCGGCGTCAGCCCGGGCCTTGCTGCGCGCCCGCCTGGCCGGGCCGCGCCAGCCGCAGCCGCACCGGGCCGCGCAGAAGCGGCCGTTCTCCACGGTTGTCGTGCGGTGTTCCCCGGGACCGCCCGGGACCGGCTCCTCCTGCTGCTGCGCCACGCCCCCAACGTACCCGCGCCGGATGAACCCAGACGCGTGACGGCGGCCCCTACCGGTCGTTAACCGGAGCGACGGGAGCCCGGATCCGGCACGGGGATGGCAGTGATGGTGAGGCAGCGGCGGACGCCTTCGGGAGGTACGGCCGTCGCCCTGTGCGCGGCGGGGCTGATGGCGCTGAGCGCCTGTGCCGGTGACGGCGCGGCCGTGGACTCGCGCCCCCCGCGCGATCCGGCCGAGGCCGTCCACCGGGCCGCCGCGGCGCTGACCGAGGCGGGCAGTTCGCGGGCCACCACCTCGATGGAGATGGCCACCGGCGGCACCCGGGTGACCATCCGCGGCGAGGGCGTCTACGACTTCCGGCGGGCGCTCGGGCAGCTGCGGGTACTGCTGCCGCAGGACCCGGCGGGCGAGCGGCAGCACCGGCCGCTGACCGAACTCCTCTCGCCGGGCGCCCTCTACATGAAGAACCGCGGTGCCGGGGTCCCCGCCGACAAGTGGGTGCGCATCGAGACGGCCTCGCTCTCGGACGGCAACCTGGTCACCGGCGGGGCCACCGATCCGCTCACCGCGGCCCGGATCCTGCGCGGGGCGCGGGGGGTGGTCTTCGCGGGCAGCGGCGATCTGGCGGGCGTCGCGGTGCGCCGCTACCGGGGTGTCGCGGATCTGCGCCAGGCGGCCCGGAGCCTGCCCGCCGGGGAGCGGGGGCCGCTGCTCGCCGCGGCGAAAGGGTTCGGCAGCAGCCGGGTGCCCTTCGAGGTCTCCCTCGACGAGCAGGGCCGGGTGCGCAAGCTGCGCCACCGCTTCGTCTACGACGCGGGGCGCGCGGAGCCGGTCGCGGTCGCCTCGACGCTGCTGCTCTACGCGTTCGGGGCGCCGGCCGAGGTGCGGCTGCCCGCGGCGGCGGACATCTACGCGGGGAAGATCGCGGAGTAGGGGCCGGGCCTTGGGGGCCGGGTGCGCTCCGGCGGTGTTCCGCGCGGGCGCCGGTGCTGACCCGCGCGGGCTCCGGCAGGATGCCGGGAGGGCTCCGGTGGGATCCCACGCGAGGTCAAGTCCGCCCCGCCGGGCGCCCGATGGGCTCCGTAACGCGTCCCGGGGCTTGATTTCGTCGGCCGTTGGATTTGTGGACTCGGTCACCGAACAGCCGCGCCCGGTACCGAAGATCCCTGTCCAGACGGTTCCACGCCCACCGGTACCCGGGCGGGGGGCCGGAAATGGTCCGTCCGTGCCATGCGCCGTCCGTGCGCCCCTCCCTACTCTGGGAAGCCGGAAGAGCTTCCCGGAGTGACCCGACGGAGGGCGGAGGTGAGCGGCGTGGCCGGAATGCGCGGCGCAACGGTCCACGACCATGTCGCCCTCGCCGAGATCGAACTCTGCGGCGACCTGATGATCGCCGCCTCGGCGAGCCGGGCGGAACGGCTCAGCGCCGACCGGATCGACGAGGTCCTGCGGGTCCACGACGAGCGGCACCGCCGACCCGCGGAGGAGAGACGGCGCCCGCCAGTGAGAAACCAGCGGCACTGAGAGTCCAGCTTCACTGAGAGACCGGCGGCACTGAGACACCAGCCCCACGGAGAGTCCAGCTCCACGGAGAGACCGGCGTCACCGGGAGACCAGTGTCACGGAGAAGCCGACACCACGGAGAAGCCGACGCCACGGAGAAGCGCGAGCCACGGAGGAACGCGCGCCACGGAAAATCCGCATGCCGCTGAGAAACCGGATGCCGTGCCCACCCGCTGACGGGTGGGCACGGCTTCGGTGCGTCCGGCGGCCCCGTGAGGCGCCGCTGCCTTCTCGGCCAGGTGGCGGTGCCCTCTGCCCCGGCCGGGCGGCGGTCGGAAAAGCGGAGAAACGGCAGCTGGCCGAAGAACGCCTGTGGACAAAAAATGACCGCGTCCCGACATGTGGACAAGTCCATCGGGATCAGGCCAGGGCGCATATGCCCCTCAGGTGCGCAGCAGCCGCCCGATCGCCTTGGTGGCCTCCTCGACCTTGGCGTCCACCTCGCCCGGGCCCTTGAGCGCCGCGTCCGCCACGCAGTGCCGCAGGTGCTCCTCCAGGAGCTGGAGCGCGAAGGACTGCAGCGCCTTGGTGGAGGCGGACACCTGGGTGAGTATGTCGATGCAGTAGACGTCCTCGTCGACCATCCGCTGCAGTCCGCGGATCTGGCCCTCGATCCGACGCAGTCGTTTGAGGTGCTCGTCCTTCTGTTTGTGGTAGCCGTGCACCCCGCGGTCGTGGTCCGTGACGACCTCGGCACCGGGCCCCTGCCCCGCCCGCTCCCGGGGTGCCGGGGCCGCCCCGCCGCTCGCCGCCCCGGCTTCGCTGGTCGTCATCGCGTCCTCCCTGGACGGTTCCGCGCCGTTCCGCAGAGCTTCTGCGGCCCTTCGGCGGGACTTCTGATTTCTGATACCCCTGGTGGGTATATGGTACGGGTTTCCGCTGGGTAAGGACCCCTTGGCCGTACCCAGTGCTGAGCACTGTGCCCGATGGGCGACACTGGTGGAACGCCGGTTAGCCGTGGCCGGATGATGCGCCTAGCATCAGCCTGACCGAAACCAGAGCACCCCGAGGACCCCCAGTGCGCTTTCGTCTGACCCCCAGGGAGACGAGCTTTTACGACATGTTCGCCGCCTCTGCGGACAACATCGTCACCGGCTCCCGTCTCCTGATGGAACTGCTCGGGGCCGACGCCTCGGCAAAGGCCGAGATCGCCGAGCGCATGCGGGCCGCGGAGCACGCCGGGGACGACGCGACCCACGCGATCTTCCACCAGCTCAACTCCTCGTTCATCACGCCCTTCGACCGCGAGGACATCTACTCGCTGGCGTCCAGCCTCGACGACATCATGGACTTCATGGAAGAGGCGGTCGACCTGGTCGTCCTCTACCAGGTCGACGAGCTGCCCAAGGGTGTGGAGCAGCAGATCGAGGTGCTCTCCCGGGCCGCCGACCTCACCGCGGAGGCGATGCCGAACCTCCGCACCATGGACAACCTCACCGAGTACTGGATCGAGGTCAACCGCCTGGAGAACCAGGCCGACCAGATCCACCGCAAGCTGCTCGCCCAGCTCTTCAACGGCAAGTACGACGCCATGGAGGTGCTGAAGCTGAAGCAGATCGTGGACGTACTGGAGGAGGCGGCGGACGCCTTCGAGCATGTGGCGAACACGGTGGAGACCATCGCGGTCAAGGAATCCTGAGGCCTCGTGGACACCTTCGCTCTTGTCGTGACCATCGGGGTCGCGCTCTTCTTCACGTACACCAACGGGTTCCACGATTCGGCGAACGCCATCGCCACCTCCGTGTCCACCCGTGCCCTCACCCCGCGCGCCGCCCTCGCGATGGCCGCGGTGATGAACCTCGCCGGTGCCTTCCTCGGCTCCGGTGTCGCCAAGACCGTCAGCGAGGGGCTCATCGAGACCCCGCAGGGCAGCAAGGGGATGGGCATCCTCTTCGCCGCGCTGGTCGGCGCCATCATCTGGAACCTGGTCACCTGGTACTTCGGCCTGCCGTCCTCCTCCTCGCACGCCCTGTTCGGCGGCATGGTCGGCGCGGCGCTCGCGGGCGGCATCGACGTGATCTGGTCCGGGGTGGTCGAGAAGGTCGTCATTCCGATGTTCGTCTCGCCGTTCATCGGGCTGATCTTCGGCTATCTGGTGATGTGCCTGATCCTGTGGATCTTCCGCAACTCCAACCCGCACAAGGCCAAGCGCGGCTTCCGGATCGCGCAGACCGTCTCCGCCGCGGGCATGGCGCTCGGCCACGGCCTCCAGGACGCCCAGAAGACGATGGGCATCGTGGTCATGGCCCTGGTCATCGCCGACACCGAGGAGTACGGCGACGCGATCCCGGTCTGGGTCAAGCTGGTCTGCGCGATCATGCTCTCGCTCGGTACGTACGCGGGCGGCTGGCGGATCATGCGCACCCTCGGCCGCAAGATCATCGAGCTGGACCCGCCGCAGGGCTTCGCCGCCGAGACCACCGGCGCCTCGATCATGTTCGGCTCCGCCTTCCTCTTCCACGCGCCCATCTCCACCACGCATGTGATCACCTCCGCGATCATGGGCGTCGGCGCGACGAAGCGGGTCAACGCGGTCCGCTGGGGCGTCGCCAAGAACATCGTCCTCGGCTGGTTCATCACCATGCCCGCCGCCGCCCTGGTCGCCGCGGCCAGCTACGGCCTGGTCTGGCTCGCCTTCGGCTAGCGGCCCGTACCAGGAACACCTCCGCGGACGAGGACCACGTACGTACACGAGAGAGGGCCCGCCCCCCGGGAGCCAGGGGGCGGGCCCTTTCGTCCTCGCGGTGGCACCGCCATGCAGCACCGCGAGGGGCAGGGGGCCGCCCGGGCAGGGGCGGCCGGGGCCGGTCAGCCGAAGCGGCCGGAGATGTAGTCCTCGGTGGCCTGCACGGAGGGGTTGGAGAAGATCCGCTCGGTCTCGTCGATCTCGATGAGCTTGCCGGGCTCGCCGACCGCGGCCAGGTTGAAGAAGGCGGTGCGGTCCGAGACGCGGGCGGCCTGCTGCATGTTGTGCGTCACGATGACGATGGTGAACCGCTCCTTCAGCTCCCCGATCAGGTCCTCGATGGCGAGGGTGGAGATCGGGTCGAGGGCGGAGCAGGGCTCGTCCATCAGGAGCACATCCGGCTCGACGGCGATCGCGCGGGCGATGCACAGCCGCTGCTGCTGGCCGCCGGAGAGCCCGGAACCGGGCTTGTTCAGGCGGTCCTTGACCTCGTTCCAGAGGTTGGCGCCCTTGAGCGACTTCTCCACGATCTCGCTCAGCTCGTTCTTGCGGTACGAGCCGTTCAGCCTCAGCCCCGCCGCGACGTTGTCGTAGATCGACATGGTCGGGAAGGGGTTCGGGCGCTGGAAGACCATGCCGACGGTGCGGCGGACCGCGACCGGGTCGATGGACGAGGCGTAGAGGTTCTCGTCGTCGAGGAGGACCTTGCCCTCGACCCGGCCGCCGGGGGTGACCTCGTGCATCCGGTTCAGGGTGCGCAGGAAGGTCGACTTGCCGCAGCCGGAGGGGCCGATGAAGGCGGTCACGGAGCGCGGCTCCACGGTCATCGAGATGTCCTCGATGGCCTTGTGGGAGCCGTAGTAGGCGGTGAGCCCGGAGACGTCGATGCGCTTGGCCATGGAAATCACTGCTTCTTTCGGGTCGCTGAGGCCGCGGTCAGCGACCGGACTGCGGGGCCTTCCAGCGGGCGATGCCGCGGGCCACCAGGTTGAGGATCATGACGAAGGCGATGAGCGCGAGCGAGGCGGCCCAGGCCCGGTCGTAGGCGGCGCCGCTGCCGGAGCTGTTCGCGTACTGCTGGTAGATGTACAGCGGCAGCGAGGCCTGCTCCCCCTCGAAGGGGTTGGTGTTGATGAAGCTGTTGCCCCACACCAGGAGCAGGACCGGCGCGGTCTCGCCGGTGATGCGCGCGACCGCCAGCATGACGCCCGTGGTGATGCCGCCGATCGAGGTCGGGACGACCACCTTGAGGATGGTGCGCCACTTGGGCACGCCGAGCGCGAGGCTGGCCTCCCGCAGCTCGTTCGGGACGAGCTTGAGCATCTCCTCGGTGGAGCGCACGATCACCGGGATCATCAGGATCGACAGGGCGAGCGAGCCGGCGAAGCCGGAGAAGTCGAAGCCGAGGATCAGGATCCAGAAGCTGAGGACGAACAGGCCCGCGACGATCGAGGGCACGCCCGTCATCACGTCGACGAAGAAGGTGACGGCCTTGGCGAGCCTGCCGCGCCCGTACTCCACCAGGTAGATGGCGGTGAACAGGCCGAGCGGCACGGACATCACGGTGGCGAGGCCGACCTGCTCCAGGGTGCCGATGATGGCGTGGTAGATGCCGCCGCCGGGCTCGGTGTCGGCGACCACGCCCATCGAGTGGCCGAGGAAGTAGCCGTCGAAGACCTTGGCGCCGCGCTTGACCGTCTCGTAGAGGAGGGAGGCGAGCGGGATCACGGCGAGGACGAAGGTGACCCAGACGACGCTGGTGGCGACCCGGTCCTTGGCCTGGCGGCGGCCCTCGACGGCGGCGGCCGCGGTGTAGGTGATCACCACGAAGAGCAGGGCGGCGATCAGTCCCCACTGGACCGTGTTGCCGAGACCGGCGAGCAGGCCGATGCCGGAGCCGAGCAGGACCGAGAGCAGGGCGATGCCCCAGGCGGAGCCGCGCGGCAGGCGGGCGGTCTTCAGGGTCCCCGGGCGCGGGGTGGTGGCTGCGTGGCTCATGCGTTGGCCCCCGAGTACTCCTTGCGGCGGGCGATGATGGCCCGGGCCGCGCCGTTGACCAGCAGGGTGATGACGAAGAGCACGAGGCCGGAGGCGATCAGGGCGTCCTGGCCCTGCACGGTGGCCTCGGAGAACTTGCTGGCGATGTTCTGGGCGAAGGTGCCGCCGCCCGGGTCGAGCAGGCTGGTCCTGATCACGAACTCCGGGGAGAGGACGGTGGCCACCGCCATGGTCTCGCCGAGCGCGCGGCCGAGGCCCAGCATCGAGGCGGAGATGATCCCGGAGCGGCCGAAGGGCAGCACCGACATCCGGATGACCTCCCAGCGGGTGGCGCCGAGCGCGAGGGCGGCCTCCTGGTGGGCGAGCGGGACCTGGCGGAAGACCTCGCGGCTCACATTGGTCACGATCGGCAGGATCATGATCGCGAGCAGGATGCCCACGGTGAACAGCGAGCGCGGGGCGCCGCCCTGCCAGTCGAGGACCCCGGTCCAGCCGAAGTACGTGTCGAGCCAGCCGTAGAGGCCGTTGAGGTGCGGCACCAGGACGAGGACGCCCCACAGGCCGTAGACGATCGAGGGCACCGCGGCGAGCAGGTCGATGGCGTAGCCGATCGGGCCGCTCAGCTTGCGCGGGGCGTAGTGGGTGAGGAAGAGGGCGATGCCGACCGCGACGGGTACCGCGATCACCATGGCGATCACCGAGGAGACCACCGTGCCGAAGGCGAGCACGGCGATGCCGAAGACCGGCGGGTCGCCGTTGGCCTCCCACTCGAAGGTGGTGAGGAAGTTGCCGTCGTTCTTCGAGAGGACGAGCGCGGCCCGGTACGCGAGGAAGCAGGCGATCGCGGCCATGATCAGCAGCAGCAGGATGCCGGAGCCGCGGGACAGGCCGAGGAAGATCCGGTCGCCGAGGCGGACCGAGGGGCGCTTGCTGCCCGGTTCGAGGGGCACGACGGTGGGCGGGGGAGGGGGAGCGGTGTCGCTCTTGGTCGATATATCCATGGGAGTTCTCCGGTCTGCGGGGCCGTGCCTCGGGCGCGGCTCCAGGCGGCGGTGCACCGGACGGTGCGGGCGGGCCCCCGGTGGCGGCCCGCCCGCACTCACGGTCAGCTCAGGCCGTTGATGACCTCGCGGACCTTCGTGTTGATCTCGGCCGGGATCGGGGCGTAGCCCTTCTCCTTGAGGACACCCTGGCCCTCGTCACTGGCGATGTAGCCGAGGAAGGCCTTCGTGGCGGGCAGCGTCTCCGCCTTGTTGCCCTTCTCGCAGGCGATCTCGTACGTCACCAGGGTGATCGGGTAGGCGCCCTCGGCGGCCGGCTTGTAGTTCAGCTCCAGGGAGTAGTCCTTGCCGGTGCCGACCCGCTTGGCCTCGGCGATCGCCTTGGTGGCGTTGTCGACGGTGGCCTTGACGGGCTCGGTGGCCTCGGTCTTCAGGCTGATGGTGTCGATCTCCTCGCCCGCGTACGAGAGCTCGAAGTAGGAGATCGCGCCCTCGGTCTCCTTGACGTTCTGGGCGAGGCCGGAGGAGCCGCTCGCGGCCTGGCCGCCCTTGGCCGCCCAGGCCTTGGCGGGCTCGTACGGCCAGTTCTGCGGGGCGGCGGCCTTCAGGTACTTGGTGAAGTTGTCCGTGGTGCCGGACTCGTCGGAGCGGTGGAAGGCCTGGATCTTGGTGCCCGGGAGGTCGGCCTTCGGGTTGAGCTTCTTGATGGCCTCGTCGTCCCAGGTCTTGATCTTGTCGTTGAAGATGTCGGCCAGGGTCTCGGCGTCCAGGACCAGGTCGTCGACGCCGGGGACGTTGTAGCCGACCGCGATCGGGCCGCCGACCATGGGCAGGTCCAGGGCCTGGCTGCCCTTGCAGACCTTCGAGGACTCCTTGATCTCGTCGTCCTTGAGCGCGGAGTCCGAGCCCGCGAAGGCCGTGGAGCCCTGCAGGAAGTCGGTGACGCCGGCGCCGGAGCCCTTGGGGTTGTAGTTGATCTGCACCTGGCAGGCGGCCGCGAAGTTCTTGCGCCAGGCGTCGATCGCGTTCTTCTGCGCGGAGGAGCCGGAGGCGCGGAGCTGGCCCTTGGCGTCCTCGCACTTGATGTTGCCGGAGTCGGCCGCCGCCGAGCTGTCGCCGCCGCCCGTGCCGCCGGTGTCGTCCGAACCACACGCCGTCAGGGCCAGGGCGCCGGAGACGGCGACGGCACCGATGCAGAGGGCGCGAAGCCGGTTCTTGCGCTGAAGCTTCACTTTCGGGATGTCCTTCCAGGAGCCGCCTTACGCGGGCGGCGTGCGAAGTCGTGGTCTCACCGCACGGGGTGGGGGCGCCGGAATCTGGCGGCGCGCTCCGTACAAGGCCGAAATTAGGCAGAACAGGTGAAGCGGCCGATGGGTGAGAGTGAACGGGGGGTGAACCTCGACGGTCGGCACGGTGAGGCGCGCGACTACTGGACGTGCGGGGCACGTCACGGCAGGTGGGAGCCGATCAGCCGAGCCGGAGGGCGGCGAGGAGCGCGTCCACGAGGTCCTTGTCGCGGGGCTCGGTGAGCCGGGCGCGCGCGGATACCGGCGGCAGCCAGCAGATCCGGTCCACCTCGCGGCTGGGCCGGAAGCCGCCCTCGCCCGCCTCGGCCGCCCAGTAGCTGACCTGCTTGGGCCTGCCGTGCGCGAGGTAGTGCGCACCGGGCAGCACCGGCCCCGGCGTGCAGCGGAAGCCGGTCTCCTCGGCGACCTCGCGCAGCGCGGCGGCCAGCGGCGGCTCCCCGGTCTTGAGCTTGCCCTTGGGGTGCGACCAGTCGCCGTACTTCGGGCGGTGCACCAGGCAGAGCTCGATGCCGCCGTGCCCGGCCCAGGACTCGCCCAGCTCGCGGTAGGCCAGCGGGGAGCGGGCCCGCCGCCACAGCACGCAGCCCGCCGCCCGGACGACACCCTGCTCGCTCATCCGGTGGCCACCGGCTCCTTCTCGCCCAGCCAGCACTGGCCGAAGGCGTAGCGGGCGGCCTCCACCTCGTGCCGCTGCTCGGCGTGGAGCACGCCGAGCGCGTAGGCGGTGGCCGGGGCGATCCGCGGGGTGCGGGCGGCGGAGGCGGCGGCGAGCGCGGCCTCGGCGGCGTCCCGGTGCTCGTCGAGGGCGCGGCCCGCGGCCCGCAGGCGCCCGGCGGTCTCCGTCTCGGCGCCGGGCTCGGCGTGCAGCACCTCGTGGGCGTAGCGGTGCAGCCGCAGCAGCAGCCGGACCTGGTGCCAGGGGGCGTCCTGCGGCTGCGGTCCCGGCTCGGCGGACAGGCCGTGCACCAGGGCCTCGGCGTTGTAGGGCAGTCCCGCCCGGCGCAGCGGCAGCTGCTGCGCGGCCTCGTCGAGGCGGGCCTTCGCCTCCCGGGCGAGCAGGTGCAGGTCCCCGGCGCGCGCGTTGGGGTCGACCGGGACCTCGCTGGCGAGCACGGCGACGCTGTCGGCGACCGCGTGGAAGCGGGCCGAGCCGAGCGCGCCGAGGGCGGCCGAGTGGGCGCGGGTGCGGGCCAGGGTGAGCTGGCGTTCCAGGAGGGCACCGGCCTTGGCGGCGCCGACGGCCAGCGGGGGGCCGCCGCGGTCCTCCCGGCGCGGCCCGGGGGCCCGCGCCGCCCCCGGGGGGCCGTCCTCGAAGGCGGCGCCGCCGGAGAGCCGGTGCAGGGCGCCGAGCAGCCGCTCCAGGCGGGCGGCGTGGGCGTGCTCGCGGGCGAGGGTGCCGGACAGCCAGGCCAGCTCGGTCCTGATCTCCTCCGACCACGCGCCGTCGAGCAGCGATTTGAAGGTGTGCAGGGTGCCCCCGATCCGGCGGGCCGAGGCCCGCAGCGCGACCGCCGCGCCGCTCGCCTCCTCGCCCGATCCGGTGGTCCCCCCGTGCTCGCGGTGCGCTCTCAGCGCGCGCAGGAACTCGGTGGCCTGGTTGCGCAGATAGGCCGCCAGGACGTCCCCCGCCGCGGACTGCACCGCGGCCTCATGGTGTTGCTGTGCCACGCCGGCGCCTCCGGGCGTCTATGAGCATCTCCTGTACGTTCCGCAGCGGCTGGCCCTCGGGGTCGGTGGCGTGCCGGGTCCAGTCGCCGTCCGGGCCCAGGTGCCAGGAGGCCGTGCG
The DNA here is from genome assembly GCF_025643355.1 of Streptomyces sp. SCSIO ZS0520. Lineage (NCBI taxonomy): Bacteria > Bacillati > Actinomycetota > Actinomycetes > Kitasatosporales > Streptomycetaceae > Streptomyces > Streptomyces sp. SCSIO ZS0520. The sequence goes on from NZ_CP092644.1 coordinate 4,506,344, forward strand.
GTCGGACATCCCCGTCTCCAGGAGCCGGTTCAGGGCGGCCCGGTGCGCCGGGTCGCTGACCCTGACCAGTGCCTCGATGCGGCGGTCGAGGTTGCGGTGCATCATGTCCGCGCTGCCTATCCACACCTCGGCCTCGCCGCCGTTGCCGAAGGCGAAGACCCGGGAGTGCTCCAGGAAGCGGCCGAGCACCGAGCGCACCCGGATGTTCTCCGAGAGCCCGGGCACCCCGGGCCGCAGCGCGCAGATCCCGCGTACCCACACATCGACCGGCACGCCCGCCCGGCTGGCCCGGTACAGCGCGTCCACGACGGCCTCGTCGACCATCGAGTTGACCTTGATCCGCACGTAGGCGGGCCGTCCCGCGCGGTGGTGCTCGGCCTCCTTGGCGATCCGGGAGACCAGTCCGTCGCGCAGCGAGCGGGGGGCGACGAGCAGGCGGCGGAAGTTCTCCCGCAGCGAGTAGCCGGAGAGCCGGTTGAAGAGGTCGGAGAGGTCCGCGCCGACCTGCTGGTCCGCGGTGAGCAGCCCGATGTCCTCGTAGAGCCGGGCGGTCTTCGGGTGGTAGTTGCCGGTGCCGACATGGCTGTAGCGGCGCAGGATGTCGCCCTCCTGGCGGACCACCAGGGAGAGCTTGCAGTGCGTCTTCAGGCCGACCAGGCCGTAGACCACATGGCAGCCCGCCTCCTCCAGCTTGCGGGCCCATTTGATGTTGGCCTGCTCGTCGAAGCGCGCCTTCAGTTCGACCAGGACCAGGACCTGCTTGCCGGAGTCGGCGGCGTCTATCAGGGCGTCCACGATCGGGGAGTCGCCGGAGGTCCGGTACAGGGTCTGCTTGATCGCCAGCACGTCCGGGTCGGCCGCGGCCTGCTCCAGGAAGGCCTGCACCGAGGTGGAGAAGCTGTCGTAGGGGTGGTGCAGGAGCACGTCCCGCTCGCGCAGCGCGGCGAAGACATCCGGGGCGGAGGCCGACTCCACCTCGGCGAGGTCGCGGTGGGTGCCCGCCACGTACTTCTTGTACTTCAGCTCCGGCCGGTCCAGGGAGGCGATGCCGAACAGGCCGGTCAGGTCGAGCGGGCCCGGCAGCGGATAGACCTCGTCCTCGCTGATCTTCAGCTCGCGCAGCAGCAGGTTGAGCACCACCTCGTCGATGGACTCCTCCACCTCCAGGCGCACCGGCGGCCCGAAGCGGCGCCGCATCAGCTCCTTCTCCAGCGCCTTCAGGAGGTTCTCCGCGTCGTCCTCCTCCACCTCCAGGTCCTCGTTCCGGGTGATCCGGAACATGTGGTGCTCCAGGACCTCCATCCCCGGGAAGAGCATCTCCAGATGGGCGTGGGCGGCGATCACGTCCTCGACGGGCACGTACCGCTGCGGGGAGGCCTCCAGGAAGCGGGAGAGCAGCGGCGGCACCTTGACCCGGGCGAAGTGCCGGTGCCCGGAGTGCGGGTTGCGCACCACCACGGCGAGGTTCAGGGAGAGCCCCGAGATGTACGGGAAGGGGTGCGCCGGGTCCACGGCGAGCGGGGTGAGCACCGGGAAGATGCGGTGCCGGTAGAGGGTGCCGAGCCGGGCCTGCTCGCTCTCGGTGAGCTCGTGCCAGCGGACCAGGTGGATGCCCTCCTCGGTCAGCGCGGGCGCGACGTCCTCCTGGAAGCAGGCGGCGTGCCGGGCCATCAGCTCGCGGGAGCGGGTCCAGATCATCTCCAGGACCTCGCGGGGCTGGAGCCCGGAGGCGGACCGGGTGGCGACCCCGGTCGCGATACGGCGCTTGAGGCCGGCCACCCGGACCATGAAGAACTCGTCCAGGTTGCTGGCGAAGATCGCCAGGAAGTTGGCGCGCTCCAGGAGCGGGGTGGCGGGGTCCTCGGCCAGCTCCAGGACCCGCTCGTTGAAGGCGAGCCAGCTGCGCTCGCGGTCCAGGAAGCGGCCGAGGGGCAGCTCGGTGTCGTCGGCGTCCTCGAAGTGGTCCAGATCCGAGTCGAGGTCGGGTTCCAGGTCCGAGGTGGTCGCGGCGATCGCGTGCGGCCGGTGCGCCGCGATCGAGCCCACGGAGGGCTGAGCGTGCTTCATCGGGGCCTTGGCGTCGGGCTGCGTCATGAGTCCATTGTTCCGCGCCGGGGTCTTCCGCGCCGGGGCGCCGGTCGGCGCGGCCGCGGCCTCCGCGGCGGGACGGCGGAGGCGGCGGGGCGCGGGAAGCCCGGGCTCCTCGCGCGGCGGCGGGGGCTCGGGCACGGCGGGCTGCATTGCCCGAGCCTCGCAAGGCCACCTGAATCAACGGTTACGGCGACATGACGTGCAGGACATCGGGGGGCGGCCCCGGGGGGTCCGGCGCCCGGGGCCGCCGGAGCGCCGCCGCTCAGCCGGTCCGGTGCCGCAGCACCCGGTAGGCGGCCCAGACGAGGACCGCGGCCAGGGCGAGGACGAGCAGCGACTCGGTGAGCTGTACGTACCAGAAGTGGGCGCGCGGGTGGTACTCCGCCCACACCCCGGTGATCCGTACGCCCGGCGGGCACTCCCCGGGGTTGCCGGTCTGCTGGGTGCAGTAGTCGGCGGGCACCTGCCGCCCGGTGGCGGTGATCTGGCCCCAGTCCATGCGGACGCTGTCGGCATCCACCATCGGCGGGATGTCGGTCCGCTCCACCTGCGTCGCCGTCAGGGTGCGCACCGGCCAGAGCTCCCAGCGGAGCGAGGCCGCCAGCTGCGGCAGCGCGGCACCGATCCCGCCCGCGAGGGCGAGCGCGAGGTAGCCCCGGCGCAGCACCAGACCGGTCAGGGCGCCGAGCGCCAGGGCCAGCACCGTGTACGCGCCGAGGACCGCGCTGCGGGTCTCGAAGTCGCCCCGGACGGTCCAGTCCGTCCAGCCTCCGTTGTCGGCGCCGGGCGGCTCGGCCAGCGCGAGCACCCCGCACAGGAGGGCCACCGCGGGCACGGCGACCGCGGTGGCGAGGACGAGTTTCGCGGTCAGCCAGCGGGCCGGGGTCACGGACTGGGTCCAGTCGAGGCGGTGCAGCCCGTTCTCCAGTTCCCGCCCGGTCAGCGGTCCCGCGACGAAGGCGGCCACCGCCGCGGGCCACAGGAGCAGCGCCAGGCGGCCCCGTTCGCCGACCTTGTCGAGGAACTGCTCGGCGCCGGCCCGCTCCCAGAACCCGCCGCAGTCCAGGCCGAGTTCGCCGCTGCACGGCTGGTCCTTGGTCAGCGCCAGCCAGACCTGCCCGAGCAGGACGAGGAGCCCCGCGAGCAGCACCAGGGCGAGCACGGCCGGAGGGGCGGTCCGGTGCGTCCGTGCCGTGGTCCAGTACGGGCCGCGCAGCCAGGTGGCCGGTGCCTGAAGGCTGTGGGGGGCGTCCTCCCGCGGAGGCGGGGAGGACGCGGGGCGGGCGTCCGGGGGCGCGGTCCCCGCGCGGCGGGTGCTCACGAGGCCGCCTCCTCGGGTACGCGCTCCGCGGTGCGCTCGGCCGCCGGGGCGTCGTCCAGGGTGCGCAGATAGCCGAGCAGGATCTCCTCCAGCGAGGGCGCGGCGCTCTCCCAGCCCGCGCCCAGCGGCTCCGTGGTGCGCAGCAGCGCGGTCAGCCCGCGCCCGGTGGGCCGGGACTCGACCACCGTACGGCCCTCCAGATCGGCCGGGGTGCCCCGGCCGGTGACCAGGGTGTGCGCGGCGAGCACCTCCTCCACCTCCCCCGCCAGCCGTACCCGCCCGGCGCCGAGCAGCACCAAGTGGTCGCAGGCGGTGGCGAGTTCACCGAGGATGTGCGAACTCATCAGCACCGTGGTGCCGTTCTCGGCGGCCTCCGCGAGCAGCAGGCCCATCAGCTCGTGCCGGGCCAGCGGGTCGAGGTCGGCCATCGGCTCGTCCAGGAGCAGGAGTTCGGGCCGCTTGCCGAGCGCGAGGGCCAGGGCGAGCCGGGTCCGCTGCCCGCCGGAGAGCCGGCCCACCCGGGTACGGTCGGCGAACCGCCCGTCCTCGGCCACCCGCTCCGCGGCGGCCCGGTCCCAGCGGCCCGGGTTGAGTTCGCGGCCGAGCCGCAGGGTCTCCTCGACGGTCAACTGCGGGTGCAGCGGCTTGTCCTGGGCCACATAGGCGAGCCGTTCGCGGGCCGCGACCGGTGCGGTGCCGAGCACCCGGATGCTGCCCTCGGTGGGGCGGAGCAGCCCGGCGGCATGGGCGAGCAGCGTCGACTTCCCGGCACCGTTCGGCCCGACCACGGCGCAGATGCGTCCCGCCGGGACGGCCACGGTGCACTCCCGGAGCGCCCAGGTCCCGCGGCCCGGCCCCCGGGTCGCGGGGTCCGCGGCACCTCCGGGGGCCCGCCTGCGCGACCGGGCGAACGGCGAACCGGTACGCCCCCCGAACTTCCTGCCGAGCGCTGCCGCCTCGACGGCGGTGTCCTTCATGGGCGGGATCCCCCTTGGTGTGTGTGCGCTGCGTGGTGTGCGTGCTCCGCGCCCGGCGGGTGCGGGGCGGGGTCGGAGCCGGTGGCGGCCTTGGCGGCCTTGCCCGTCGCGGCCGTGGCCGCAGGCGCGACCGTGGCCGTATCGGAGCCGGAGTCGGAGTCGGAGCCGGGGGCGGAGTGGGAGTGCGGGTCGGAGTCGGGGTCCGCGCCGGTGGGTGGTGCGGATCCGGTCCCGGCCGCCCCGAAGCGCTCGTCGAGGACGGCGGTGAACAGCGCGGCGACGTCCTCCCGTTCGAGCCCGGCGGCCCGGGCCCGCCCCGCCCACTCGGCGAGTTCGGCGCGCAAGGGGGTGTCGGTGGGGGCGGCGCCCAGGGTCCGGCGCACAAAGGTGCCGAGCCCGCGCCGCGCCTCGACGAGCCCCTCGCGTTCCAGCTCGCGGTAGGCCTTCAGGACGGTGTTCGGATTGATCGCCGTGGCCTCGACGACCTCCCGGGCGGTGGGCAGCTTGTCCCCCGGCTCCAGCAGGCCGAGCCGCAGCGCCTGCCGGGTCTGCTGCACGATCTGCACATAGGTGGCGACGCCGCTGCGCCGGTCGATGCGGTACTGGACCACGCCAGCAACACCCTTTCACTAATCAAGTAGTGAAAGGTGGTCCACAGAAGGGGCGGCGTCAAGTACGCCGCCCCTTCTGTCAGTGGGGATCCGCTCTGTCAGCTGGCATCCGCTCCGCCGGTGGCGGTCCGCTCTACCGGCCGTGGTCCGGGTCCGCCGGTCGCGATCCGCCGTGACCCGCCGTGATCCGCGCCGCTGCGTGCGACCCGCTCGCTCAGGACTCCGTCCGGTACATCAGATCGGTCTCGTACGTGGAGAAGCCCAGCCGCTCGTACACGCTGACCGCGGCCTTGTTGTCCGCGTCCACGTAGAGCATCGCCGTGCCGAGGCCGCGGCCCGCGAGATGGCGCAGGCCGATGGTGGTGAGCGCCTTGCCGAGCCCGCTGCCCTGCGCCTCGGGGAGCACCCCGACGACGTAGACCTCGCCGAGCCCCTCCTGCGCGTGCACCTTGGTCCAGTGGAAGCCCAGCAGGTCGCCCGCGGGCTCCCGCACCGCGAGGAAGAAGCCCTCCGGGTCGAACCAGGGCTCCGCCTTGCGGTCGTCCAGGTCGCGCTGGCTGAGGGAGCCCTGTTCGGGGTGGTGGGCGAAGGCGGCGGCGTTCGCGGCGAGCCAGGCCGCGTCGTCCTGGCCGGGTGCGAAGGGGCGTACGGCGACCTCGGGCGGCAGCACCGGCTCGGGGAGTTCGAGTCCGGTCAACGGGCGGCGCATCTGGCGCAGTTCGCGGAAGAGGGTGAGCCCGAGGACCTGCGCCAGGTGCCGGGCCGCGGAGTGCCCGCCGTGCGCCCACACCCGCAGCCGCCGCCCCGACTCGTCGAGCAGCAGGGTGCCGAGCGCCCGGCCGTGCCCCCTGCCCCGGTGGGCCGGGTGCACGACCAGCTCCGCGGCGGGAGCCTCGATGGGGTCGGTGTCCTCCAGCTGCGCGTAGCCCAGCAGCTCCTCGCCCGTGTACAGCAGCAGATGCCGTACGCCGGGCCGCTCACCGCCCCGCAGTTGGAGCCGGCCCTGTTCGCTGACCGCGGGCTGCCCGTCCTCGCGGGCGGCCGCGTCGATCAGCTCAAGGACGGCCCCGGCGCGCTCGGGCGAGAGCGTGTCCAGAGTCTCGATACGGCGGAGGGTGGCGGGTGTTGCCGCGTCGTCGCTGGTCATGGGTCGAGGATAAGCGGCACGGCGGATCGCCCGGCCCTCCGCCACCGCACCGCCCTCGCTCAGTGGTGCCCGCGTGCCGTGTCCGAGGCTCCGCCGAAGAGGCGGGCGATGATGCGGAAGGGCAGGGTGACGATGGTGGCGATGGCGCCACCGATGGTGCGAAAGACATCGGCGATGGCCTTCAGCATGGTGTACCTCCGTTCTGCGGCCCCGGTCGGCGACCGGAGGCTGCTGCCGTGCGGTACGGCCGTTCTCTCTCCGCGTGCCCCCTTCCCCCGCACAGAAACGGAATCCTCTCTATCGCTTTTCCCCTGCCGTGCACCCTGCCGTACGCGGCCCGCTCCTCGCCTCACCCCTGTCACCCCCGACCCCCGTCACCCCCGCACCCCGAGCCCTCCTTCCCTTTCCCTCCCTCCCCGCTCTCCCCTCTCCTCCTCTGGCTGCCGGGTACTGCCGCACTCGGCCCGCAGGGCGTCCTGTGCCACCCGGGCCACCTCCTCCGCGCTCGGCAGCTGCTGCTGGGCCTCGGCGTCGACTCCGGTCCAGGTGGCCACGGCGAGGGGGCTTCCGGAGCGGCTCAGGGCGTACTCGACCACCAGCTCGTCCTGCTCGGCGGCGATGAGCAGACCGATGGTGGGGTCGTCGCGCGCGGTGTCCCGCAGGAGGTCGTCCGCGACCGCCAGATAGAAGTTGAGCTTGCCCAGGTGCTCGGGCTCCGCCTTGGTCGTCTTCAGCTCCACCACCACGTACCGGTGCAGGCGCGCGTGGTAGAAGAGCAGGTCGATCCGGTAGTCGGAGCGCCCGACCCGGAGCGGGTACTGCCGCCCCATGAAGCCGAATCCGGCGCCCAGTTCGGTGAGGAACTGCACCACGCGCTCGCACAGCGCGTCCTCCAGCTCCCGCTCCTGCGTCCCGCCGACGACCGCCCGGGTGAACTCGAAGCGGTAGGGGTCCTTCACGATCCCGGACAGGGCCGCGGCGTCCTCCGCGGGAAGGGTGGCCGCGAAGTTGTTGGCGGCCCCGCCCGCTCGCTCATGCAGGCGGGTGCGGATCTGCAGCTCCAACTGGCTGCGGGACCAGCCCTCCTCGCTCGCCCGGCGGGCGTAGAAGTCCTGCTCGGGGCGGGTCTTGCAGCCCTGCATGAGGGCGATGATGTGGCCCCAGGGCAATTGGCCAACAATCTGTTGGCCAATTGACTCGGGCCAGGTCCGGGCGAACTGCTGCATGTACTTGATGTTGCTGCGGCTGAATCCGCGCTGGTCGGGGAACTCGGTCCGCAGCTCGGTCGCCACGCGGTCGATGACCTTCGACCCCCACCCGCCCTGCTCCTGCCGCTCCAGAATCGTCCGTCCGATCTCCCCGTACATCCGGATCATCTCGGTGTTCACCTTGAGCCGGGCCCGGAGATGGGCACCCCGGACCAGGGTCTTGAGGTCGTCCACCAGTTCGTAGAACCCCGATGGCACGGCCGGGTCAGCGGCCCCCGGCGCCGAGTCGCGGGCGCGCGAACTCTGCCGGGGAAGCGGGAGGTTGCCGGTCTCGTCGGTGAGGTCGTGCGTCATGCGGCAAGCTTCACTTCGTACAGGCGTGCGGTGACGTTTCTGCGGGGATATCTCGCCTGGAAGAGTGAGTTGTCGTACTGCGTGCGGAGATGCGGCCTCCTGGGTGGGACGGTCCCCGGCTCGCAACCAGTCCGTAACCCGTTCCCCCTGGTTGGGCTACGCGCGTCAACCTAGGCTGCGCCTTGCTGAAACCGTCTGCTCGTCCTCGAAACCCACAGGGGGGCCTGTGTCCGCCACAGCCCAGACTCACAAGAAGAGGTCCCGTACCCGGCGTCTGCTCATCGCCGGGGCGTCGCTCGCCGCGGTCGGCGGGCTGGTGGCCGCGCTGCCCGCCGTCGCCGGCACCGGCAAGGACCACGGTCACGGCCATGGGCACGGCAAGGGCCGCACGGTCGACGTCCAACTGCTGTCCTTCAACGACCTCCACGGCAATCTGGAGCCCCCCGCCGGGTCCTCCGGCCAGGTCAGCGAGGTGCAGCCGGACGGCTCGGTCAAGAAGATCGACGCGGGCGGCGTGGAGTACCTGGCGAGTTCGCTGCGCACGGCCCGCAAGGGCCAGAAGTACAGCGTGACCGCGGGCGCGGGCGACATGGTCGGCGCGAGCCCCCTGCTCTCCGGGCTCTTCCACGACGAGCCGACGATCGAGGCGCTGAACAAGCTGGACCTCGACGTCACGGGCGTCGGCAACCACGAGTTCGACGAGGGCGCGATCGAACTCGCGCGGATGCAGAAGGGCGGCTGCCACCCGAAGGACGGCTGCTTCGAGGAGGGCAAGAAGTTCAAGGGGGCCGACTTCCCGTACCTCGCCGCCAATGTGCGCGACGAGAAGACGGACAAGCCGATCCTCAAGCCGTACACGGTCTGGAAGCACAAGGGCGTCAAGATCGGCTTCATCGGCGTGACCCTGGAGGGCACTCCGGACATCGTCTCCGCCGAGGGCATCAAGGGCCTGAAGTTCCACGACGAGGTCGAGACGGTCAACAAGTACGCGAACGAGCTGAACCGCAAGGGCGTGAAGTCGATCGTCGCGCTCATCCACGAGGGCGGCGCCCCGGCCTCCGAGTCGTACAACTACGACTGCGACTCGCCCGGCGCGGGCGACGGTGTCTCCGGCCCGATCGTCGACATCGCCAAGGGCATCACGCCCAAGGTGGACGCCCTGGTCACCGGCCACACCCACCAGGCGTACGTCTGCGACATCCCCGACCCCTCGGGCAAGCCGCGGATGGTCACCTCGGCCTCCTCCTTCGGGCGCCTCTACACCGACACCACGCTCACCTACGACCGCCGGACCCAGGACATCGTCCGTACCAGCGTGAAGTCGGCGAACCACGTGGTCAGCCGCGAGCAGCCGAAGGCCGCGGACATCACCAAGCTGATCGGCCGCTGGAACGAGCTGGCCGCCCCGATCGCCAACCAGCCCGTCGGCTACATCTCCGCCGACCTGCCCGGCAAGGGCACCGCCACCGCGCCCGAGGCCCCGCTCGGTGATGTGATCGCCGACGCCCAGCTCGCCCACGCCAAGTCCCTCGACCCCGAGACCGACCTGGCCCTGATGAACCCGGGCGGCATCCGCGCCGACCTGGTGCACAAGGCGAGCGGCAGCGAGGGCGACGGCGTCGTGACCTACGGCGAGGGCTTCACCGTGCAGCCCTTCAGCAACACCGTCAACCTGGTCGACCTCACCGGCGCGCAACTGGTGACGGCGCTTCAGCAGCAGGTCAGCGGCGGCAACGAGGCCGCGCCGAAGATCCTCCAGGTCTCGGACGGCTTCACCTACACCCTGGACCTGACGAAGTCCGGTGCCGCCCGGGTGGTCACCGACTCCGTCAAGCTCGACGGCAAGGCCCTCGACCCGAAGGCCACCTACCGCGTCGCCCTCAACTCCTTCCTCGCGGGCGGCGGCGACGGCTTCGCCGAGCTGGGCAAGGGCGCCAAGCCGCTGGTCGGCGGCGACGACCTGAAGGCCTTCAACGACTACCTCACCGCCAACTCCTCGGCCGACAAGCCGCTCACCCCGCCGAAGGCGGACCGGATCACGGTGGTGAAGTAGAGGAAGTAGGCAGGTGTACGTGAAGTAGTCCGTGCGGGGCGGGCGTTGCGGCCCCGGCCCCGTACGGAGAGGGCCCCGGTGGGATTCCGCCGGGGCCCTTCGCCTGTCCCGTTCCGCTCGTCCGCCTCCGTACGCGGAGGGGCGGGGCGTGCGGCGGGGGAGAGCTGAGGGGGCACGGTCACCCACTCCCGCTCCTGTCTCCCCCTCGTGGACTCCCGCTCGTATCCCCTCTCCTGCGGACCGGTTCACTCCGGACTGGTTCGCTCCGCACTCTGTCCGCCGGACGCGCCCTGTGCTTCGCTGCCGCCATGACTGCTGACGTGACCCCAGACCTCGGCACGACCACGGGCGCCGTACCGCCCCCGGACACCGCCGCTCATCCGGTCCTCACCCCGGGCCCCACCCCGAACTCCCGTGCCACCAGCCGCCGTTCCTTCCTCGGCAGGGCCGGGGCGGTCGCCGCGGGCGGGGCGCTGGCCTTCGCGGGCGCGCACTCCGCCGCCGCGGCCACCGCGCCCCCGAAGGCGCACCCGCTCCCTTCGCCCCGCGCCACCCGCACCCGTGCCCGGCTGCGCGGAGTCCAGGACTGGATGGGCGGGATCGGGGACGCCACGGCCCTGCGCGCGCTGACGATTCCCGGTACGCATGACTCGGGGGCGCGTTTCGGCGGGCCCTGGGTGGAGTGCCAGGACCTGCTGATACGGGAGCAACTGGACGCCGGAGTCCGCTTCCTGGACATCCGCTGCCGCCTCTTCGAGAACGCCTTCACCATCCACCACGCCGCCTTCTACCAGAACCTCAACTTCGACGACGTGCTCACCGCCTGCCGGGACTTCCTGACCGCGCAGCCCTCCGAGACCGTACTGATGCGGGTCAAGCAGGAGTACTCCGAGGAGAGCGACGCGGAGTTCCGGCGGGTCTTCGACGACTACCTCGACGGGAAGGGCTGGCGTTCGCTCTTCCATGTCGCCGACGCCCTGCCCGCGCTCGGCGAGGCGCGCGGCAAGGTGGTGCTGATCGCGGACAACGGCGGTCTGCCCGGGGTGCGTTGGGGCGATGCCTCGGTCTTCGACATCCAGGACGACTACAACGCCGAACCGCTGCGCAAGTACCCCCTGATCGAGGACCACTTCCGCAAGGCGGCGAACGAGCCCGGCAAGCAGTACATCAACTTCGTCAGCACCGCCGCGCTGCTGCCGCCCTCCTCCAACGCCGAGCGCCTCAACCCCCAGGTGCGCGACTTCCTGAACGGTTCCGAGGCCGGCGGCTGGCAGGGCCTCGGCATCGTGCCGCTGGACTTCCCCGAGGCCACCGACGGACTGCTGGACGCCCTGCTGCGGCACAACCCTGGGGCGCGCTGAACAGCGACCGTTCGCGGCGGAGTTGGGTACCCGCGTCACGGCGGAGTTGGGTACCCGCGCGCTGAACGGCATGTGGACACGGGCGAGTTGAACACCGGCGGGCCGCCCGCGTGGTCCCCGACGGGAGCCTCAGACCTCCCCCGAGCTTGAGCCCGAACCTGAGCTCGAACCCGAGCCCGAGCCCGGGGGAGCGGGCGGCCCCTCGTCCGCCTCCTCCAGTCGCGGGGGCGGTTCGGAGGCGCCCGGCAGCCGCAGGGTCGCCACCGTCCCGCCGCCGTGGGCGGGCCGCAGGCCGATCTCGCCGCCCGCCTGCTGCACCGTACGGGCCACGATCGACAGGCCGAGGCCGGAGCCGGGCAGGCCGCGGGCGGAGGGGGAGCGCCAGAAGCGGTCGAAGACGTGCGGGAGTTCCTCCGGGGCGATCCCGGGCCCGTGGTCCCGCACCGTCAACTCGCCCTTGCGCAGGCTGACTTCGATGGTGCCCGCACTCGGGCTGAACTTCACCGCATTGTCGAGGATGTTGACCAGGGCGCGCTCCAGGGTCGCCGGATCGGCGCGTACGTACCAGGGGTCGAGGGCCGAGTCGATACGCAGTTCGGGGCCGCGCAGGCGGGCGCGTTCCAGGGCGGTGGCGGTCAGTTCGTGCAGCGCGACCACCTCGGCGCGGCTGCCCTGCTGGCCGGTGTCCGAGCGGGAGAGCTCCTGCAAGTCGCCGATGAGGGCGGCGAGTTCGGCCATCTGGGCCTGGACGGAGGCGAGCAGGGCGCGCCGGTCCTCGGCGGGGATGTCCCGGCCGCTCTCCTCGCTGCGCACCAGGAGGTCGATATTGGTGCGCAGCGAGGTGAGCGGGGTGCGCAGTTCGTGCCCCGCGTCGGCGATCAGCTGCTGCTGGAGATCGCGTGAGGAGGCGAGCGCGGTGGTCATCGCGTTGAAGGAGCGGGAGAGGCGGGCGATCTCGTCGTCGCCGTCGACCGGGATCTGCACCGCCAGGTCCTCGGTGCGCGCCACATGCTCGACGGCGCCGGTGAGTTCGTCCACCGGGTGCAGCGCGGTACGGGCGACCCACAGGCCCGCGGCCCCGGCGCCGAAGACGCCGAGCCCGGCGACCGCGGCGAGCAGCAGGGCGAGCCGGTTGAGGGACTGGTCGATCTCGGTGAGCGGCCGGGAGATGCTCACCGCGATCCGGCCCTCGGACAACTGCGTGAAGACGCGCACCTGTTCACCGTCGACGGTCCGCGCGTCGTGCAGGGCGCTGCCCCGCAGCCCGAGCGCGACCTGCTGGTCCGCGCTGCCGACGTCCACCGCCTTGGAGCCGAGGCCGACGCAGCGGGAGCCGTCGCCCTGCACGGTCTGGATGTAGGCGAAGGCGGGCGGGGCGTTCTCGCCGGTGCGGGAGTCGGGGGAGCAGTTCTGCCGCAGGGCCTGGAGGTAGGGCTCGGCGGCGGTGGTGTTGCGCAGCGAGTCGTCCAGCTCGTCCCGCAGCTGGTTGCGGGTGAGCACCCAGCAGGCGGTGGCCGCGATCGCCACCGCGAGCGCGACCGCCGCCGCCACGAGCAGGGCGAGCCGGGAACGCAGCGGCAGCGCGCGCAGCCGTCCGCTCACTCCGGACCGCCCGCGCGCAGGGCGTACCCGACCCCGCGCACCGTGTGCACGAGGCGCGGCTCGCCGCCCGCCTCCGTCTTGCGGCGCAGGTACATCACGTACACGTCCAGGGAGTTGGAGGTGGGCTCGAAGTCGAAGCCCCAGACCGCCTTGAGGATCTGCTCGCGGGTCAGCACCTGCCGCGGATGCGCCAGGAACATCTCCAGGAGGGTGAACTCGGTGCGGGTCAGCTCCACCCGGCGCCCGCCGCGGGTGACCTCCCGGGTGGCGAGGTCCATCCGCAGATCGCCGAAGGCGAGCACCTCGCCCTCCTCGGCGCCGCCCTCCTCCGTCGCGTACGAGCTGCGGCGCAGCAGGGCCCGGATGCGGGCCAGGAGTTCGTCCAGCTCGAAGGGCTTGACCAGGTAGTCGTCGGCGCCCGCGTCCAGTCCGGTGACCCGGTCGCCCACCGTGTCCCGCGCGGTCAGCATCAGGATCGGGACCCTGCTGCCGGTGGCCCGTATCCGCCGGGCGGCGGTCAGTCCGTCCATGCGCGGCATCTGGATGTCGAGGACGACCAGATCGGGGCGGTACGAGTCGTCCTTCTCCAGGGCTTCGAGGCCGTCGGCGGCGACCTCGGTGCCGTAGCCCTCGAAGGCCAGCGAGCGCTGGAGCGCCTCGCGCACGGCGGGCTCGTCGTCGACGATCAGGATGCGCTGCTGCGGTGCGCCTTCGGCGCCGGGGGCGGGTGACATGGGCGGGTTCCTCGGGTACGGCGGGGGCGGGAGGGGACGCTCGGTCCCAGCGCGGTCGGACTCAGCCTTGCACGCCGGGAGGGTACGAGGGGACGGGGACGCGGCCCGGTGGGGGGCACGGTCTGTCCTGGGATCGGCGGTCCCCGGAATCGTGGTCCCGGGGTCCGTGATCCTGGGATCCGCGGTCCTGGGATCCGTGATCCTGGGATTCGCCGTCCCGGGATCCGCAGTCCCCGGATTCACGATCCCCGGTTTCCCAGTCCCGGGGTCCGTCATTCCGGGATTCCTGGTCCCGGGATTCCTGGTCCCAAGATTCCCGGTCCTGGGATCCGTGCTCCCCTGATCCTCAGCCCCCGGCTCCCCTGTCCCCGGCTCCGTCGATCCCAGCTCCCGCGATCCCCGTCCCCGCCGTCCCAGGACCCGTGCCACCCGCCACCGGCCGCCGTCACCCCTCAGCTGCTCGCCCCCGACCGCAACTGGTCCAGGTCCGCCTTCACCGTATTGACCGGGATGGCGAAGCCGAGGCCCGCGCTGCCCGAGTCGCCGGAGCCGCCGCTGCTCGAACTCGGCGCGTACATCGCGGAGTTGATGCCGATGATCTCGCCGTTCATATTGATCAGCGCGCCACCGGAGTTGCCCGGGTTCAGCGAGGCGTCGGTCTGGATCGCCTTGTACGTGGTGGTCGAGGAGCCGGTGTCGCCGTTGAACTGGCGGCCGTCGAACTCGAAGGGCCAGCCGTCCTCGGGGCTCGGCGCCTGCGGCTGCTGCTCCTGCTCGCTGGCGACCGTGACGTCCCGGTCCAGGGCGGAGACGATGCCCCGGGTGACGGTGCCGCTGAGGCCCTCGGGCGAACCGATCGCGACCACGTCCTGGCCGACCTGGAGGTCCGAGGAGTCGCCGAGGGAGGCGGGCTTGAGCTTCGGGGCGCCGCTCGCCTTGAGCAGGGCCAGGTCCTTCTTGCTGTCCGTGCCGACCACCTCGGCGCGGTAGGACTTGCCGTCGTTCGTGGTCACCTTGACCGAGGAGGCGCCCGCGACCACATGGTTGTTGGTGACGATCTCCCCGTCCGCGGTGACGACGACCCCGGAGCCGGTGGACTTCCCGCCCTGCGCGGCCGCCGTCACCTCGACGATGCTCGGGCTCACCGCGGCGGCGACGCCCGCGACCGTGCCCTTGCTGCTGGTGGCCACGCTGGTGCCGTTCACCGTGCCGGTGGCGCTGGTCGCCGTGCCCTGACCGCCGTCGTCCAGCTCCTGCACGGCGTAGGCGGTGCCGCCGCCCACCGCGGCCGCCACCAGCGCGACCGCCGCGAAGAGGGCCACCGGCCGTCGGGCCCGCCGCCGCTCCCCGTGACCGCCCACCGGCACACCGCCGCCGACGCCGCCGTCCCCACCGGAGCCGCCGCCGTCCGTACCGGAGCCGCCGTGGGCGCCGTGGCCGCTCCAGCCCCCCTGGCCGCCCCAGCCGGACTGGCTCGGCCAGGCATGGGTTCCGCCGCCGGTCGCGCGGTGCCCCGCGGGCTCGTGCGCCGGGCGGGGCGGGTAGCCGCCCTGCGGTGCGCCCGGCCCGGGGCCGTACTGCTCGGAGTGCGACGACCCCTCGGGGCCGCCCTGGTCGTAGGCGCCGCTCTGGCGGGTGTTCTCGTTCATGACAACCAGACTCGGCGCCGTAGATGAGAGCCGCCTGAGTGCGCCCTGAGAAGCCCGGCAGAAGTGCGTATGCCCCATATAAGGACGGGGACGGCGGCCGAGGGAGAGACGACAGAGACGACAGGGAGGGGAGAGCGGCGGAGGAGCGGAGGGATGGAGGGATGGAGGGGTGGAGGGGTGGAGGGGAGCTCGCGACGGGTGGAGAGGACTGAGGCTTACCGTTCAACTCCGGTCGCCAGCAGTCGACTTCGGAAGAAGGAACGGACAGAAACGGGACAACTCCCCTGTGATCGGCCGTGATGGACCGTGATCCGGCCGTCTTCTGTGAGGTTCCCGTGCAGAGATCGCGGCGCGTTCTAGGCTCGACGAGCCGGAGGGCGCGATGCGGCGCGGGCCGGATGAAGCGGCACGGGCCGTCTTTCCTGAGATACGGGCTGTTCCTGCCGGGGCCCGCACGCTCCCTCTGCCCCGCTCACTTCACCTCACCCGACTTCACTTCACCTGACTTCACCTCAGCTCACCTCACCCTCCCCGGAGACCCCCGTGATACGTGTCCTGCGTGGCCGGAGCAGACGGGCCCTCACCGGCCTGTCCGCCGTCACCCTCGCCCTGGCGCTCAGCTGTGCCGGAGCCCTCGCCGCCGGGCCCGCCGCCGCGGACGAGCAGCCGCCCGGACTGCCCGCGGCGGGGCTCGCGAAGCCGGTCCCGAAGCCGAAGGCCTCCGCGCACGAGCTGCGGGAGCGCCTGCGCGCCGCCCAGCGGCACAACGCCGTCGCCGAGCCGGACGGCACCCGCCGCAAGGCCCCGAAGGCGACGCCGTTCATCATCGGCGGCAGCGAGACCACCATCGCCAAGGCCCCCTGGATGGTCCAGCTCGGCTACTACGACGAGTCCACCGGCGAGGGCTGGTTCTGCGGCGGCGCGCTGGTCGCCCCGAACAAGGTCCTCACCGCCGCGCACTGCGTCGCGGGCCTCGACTGGGCGAAGAACGGCGCCGTCCTGTCCGGCACCACCGACCTCGACGACTACGCGAACGGCACCGTGACCGGCGTCCACGCCCAGTGGAACCACCCCCGCTACAACCCGGAGACGATCAAGGACGACATCGCCGTCCTCACCCTCTCCTCGCCGCTGGAGAGCGCCTGGCTGCGCCTCGCGGCCTCGAACGACAGCTCCCTCTACACCCCGGGCACCAAGGGCACCGTCTACGGCTGGGGCCTGACCTCCGGTGCCCCGGGCGCCCCGCTGGCGGCGAAGCTGCGCAAGGCCGAGCTGCCGATGGTCGCCGACGCCACCTGCGACAGCGCGCTCGGCGAGGTCTTCGGGCAGGACTACTTCGTCGAGGGCTCCATGGCCTGCGCGGGTACGCCCGCCTCGGGCGCCGACGAGGGGACCACCAGCCCCTGCAACGGCGACTCCGGCGGCCCGCTCGTGGTGAACGGCAAGATCGCGGGCATCGTCTCCTGGGGCGTGGAGGGCTGCACCGCCAAGGGCGCCTATCCGGTCTTCTCCAAGGTCAGTTCGTACGCCTGGGCCGCGCAGCCGCGGATCGACGACGCCGACCTCTCCTTCGACGGCCGCGCCGACCTGCTCGCCCGTACGCCCTCCGGCGGCCTCTTCCAGCAGGACAGCACCGGCACCGGGCTCGCGCAGCGCGCCTTCGTCAGCCACGGCTGGGAGTCGCTCGGCTGGGGGCTCCAGGCCGACCTGGACCGGGACTGGTTCCAGGACCTGGTCATCCGGGACACGGCCGACGGCAAGCTGTACCGCAACTACCTGGACCACCAGAGCTGGACCTGGAAGTGGGCGGAGATCTCCTCGGTATGGGGCGGCTACCCCTCGTACGCCTTCCCGGGGGACATGACCGGGGACGGGCGGCCCGACCTGGTCGTGGTGGACACCGACGGCTCGGCGTATCTGTACCCGGGCAAGGGCAACGGGCAGTTCGAGGCCAAGATCAAGGTGGTCGACAAGTCCTGGAAGAACGTGAAGGTGTACGGGCGCGGGGACCTCTCCGGCGACGGCAAGGCCGACCTCCTGGTCAAGGACAGCGGCAACACCCTGTGGCTCTACCGGGGCACCGGCGACGCCAAGTCCCCGTGGGCGGCGCGGATCCAGGCCCGTACCGGCTGGAAGTACAGCGCCATGGTGACCAACGGTGACATGACCGGCGACGGGATCGCGGACGTCCTCACCCGTGACTCGGCCGGAAAGCTCTGGCTGCACAAGGGCACCGGGAAGGCCTCCGCCGACCTCTTCGCCGCACCCACCAGCCTCGGCACCGGCTTCAACCAGTACAACCTGCTGTTCTGATCAGTCGGTTGATCAGTCGGTTCAGATCCGAAGGCTGATCGGCTCGGCGGTTGATCACTTCAACGTCAGTGAGGTCGTCGGTTCACCGCCCATGCGATGAACCGACCCTCATCCTCGAAACCACCCCGGACCCACCCGCTCGGCCCCGCTCCATGCAAGTTCATACAAACGCTCTTCATGCCAACACCCTTCGTACGTACGCCCATCGGACCGGCCAATTGACGGATCGGCGGATCGGCATACGTACGAAGGGTGTTGGTGCGACCGGCGGAAGAACCGAAGAACCGACCGGCGGCACGCTCCCCGCGCCCCCGCGCCCCGTGCTCTCTCAGTCGCAGCCGCAGGACCGGCGGATGACCAGGCGGGACGGGAAGAGCTTGAGGCGTTCGCGGCGGGAGCCCGCGACCCGCAGCCCGTCGTCGAGGACGAGGTCGACCGCGGCGCGCGCCATGGCCTGCCGGTCGCTGGCGACCGTGGTCAGCGGCGGATCGGTCAGCCCGGCTTCCTTGACGTCGTCGAAGCCCGCGACGGCGAGACCGCCCGGCACGTCGATCCGCAGCTCGCGCGCGGCCCGCAGCACCCCGATGGCCTGGTCGTCGGTGGCGCAGACGATGGCCGGCGGCCGGTCGGGGCCGTCGAGCAGCCGCAGCGCGACCTGGTAGGCGTCGTAGCGGTTGTACGGGGCCTGGAAAAGGCGCCCCTCGGTGGAGCGCCCGGCCTCGTCCATCGCGCGCCGCCAGCCCTCGACATGGTCGGAGACGGGGTCGCCGACCGCCGGGGTCTCCTCGGTGCCGCCTAGGCAGGCCACGTAGGCGTGCCCGTGGTCGAGGAGGTGGCTGGTGGCGAGCTGGGCGCCGCTGACGTCGTCGGTGACGACGGCGACGTCCTCGATCGCCTCGGGGCGGCGGTGCAGCAGCACCACGCGCGCGTCCCAGGCGTCTATCTCGACCGCGGCGGTCTCGCTGGGACCCTGGCTGACCAGGATCAGGCCCGAGACCCGCATGCCGAGGAAGGCCCGCAGATAGTGGACCTCGCGCTCGTCGAGGTAGTCGGAGTTGCCGACCAGGACCATCTTTCCGCGGTCGGCGGCGGCCTGTTCGACCGCGTGCGCCATCTCCGCGAAGAAGGGCTGGCGGGCGTCCGGCACGATCATGCCTATGAGGTCCGTGCGGCGCGAGGCCATCGCCTGCGCCACACGGTCCGGCCGGTACCCCAGCTCCTTGATAGCGGCGAGTACCCGCTCACGGGTGGCCGGGGCGACCGGCCGGGGTCCGTTGTTGATCACATAGCTGACGACCGCGGTCGAAGTACCCGCCAGTCGCGCCACGTCGTCCCGCGTCACCTTGGCCACCCGCGAAGTCTACGCGGGCACCCCTACCTCTTTGCAGGGCGTACCGCCGCTTCTGCTTCCGCGACGACCCTCGCCGCCGCGTCCTCGTCCGAGTCGTCCTGCTTTGCCCCGCTCTTCGCGGACTTCCCGGCGCCCTTGCCGGAGCTCCCCTCACCTGCGGAAGCGCCGCGGTCCGGCTTCTCCGGGGTGACGAAGCGGTAGCCGACGTTGCGGACGGTGCCGATCAGCGACTCGTGTTCGGGGCCGAGCTTGGCGCGCAGCCTTCGCACGTGCACATCGACCGTGCGGGTGCCGCCGAAGTAGTCGTAGCCCCAGACCTCCTGGAGCAGCTGGGCGCGGGTGAAGACCCGGCCCGGGTGCTGGGCCAGGTACTTCAGGAGCTCGAACTCCTTGAAGGTGAGGTCGAGCACCCGGCCCTTGAGCTTGGCGCTGTAGGTGGCCTCGTCGACGGAGAGGTCGCCGTTGCGGATCTCCATGGGGGAGTCGTCGGTGGCGATCTGCTGGCGGCCCATCGCGAGCCGCAGCCGGGCCTCGACCTCGGCCGGTCCCGCGGTGTCCAGCAGGACGTCGTCGATGCCCCAGTCCGCGGTGACCGCGGCGAGCCCGCCCTCGGTCACGACGAGTACGAGCGGACAGCCGGGCCCGGTGGAGCGCAGCAGCTGACACAGGTTGCGGACCTGCGGCAGGTCACGGCGGCCGTCGATCAGGATGACGTCGGCGCCCGGGGTGTCCACGAGTGCGGGGCCCTCGGCGGGGGCGACCCGCACGTTGTGCAGCAGCAGGCCGAGCGCGGGGAGCACCTCCGTCGACGGCTGGAGGGCGTTGGTCAGCAGCAGCAGGGAGCTCATCGGACTCCACCTGCCCTGCGCGTCGTGTGCACGGTTCGCTCGCCCATTTCGTCGGTTCCTCCTCGGTCCCTTCGATGGGGGTACCTCCGGGCCCCGGGGGCCCGGGTCATGCGGCACTGCTTCGTACGATGCGGCACCGCTTCCGGGGAAGCAGTGTGCCGCGCGTCCGACGGCGCCGTTGCCGTCGGACGGCCAGAGTGCTCTTATCCGCGGTTTCCCGGGGGAATCGCGGAGGGCCGTTCGTATACAACGCGGTGGCAGCGCCACCCGAAGCACAAAAGGACCCGGGGGCGTCGCTGCCCGGATCCTCATTCCCAGCAGAATAGCCCACATGAGTGGCGATGAGGCAGGTCGGAACCATGGCTCTTCTGTGCGGCCCGTCACGGCGCCTGCCCAGCTCGGGACCGTCCACACCTCGGACAACGTGGCCCTGGAGGTCGCCCACGCGCCCGGTCCGGGGTCCGAGACCGCCCCGGATGATCTTGTGATCGTCCTCGCGCACGGATTCACCGGTTCGCGTGACCGCCCGCATCTGCGCCGCGCCGCGCGGGTTCTCACGCGTTACGCGCCCGTGGTCACGTTTTCCTTTCGCGGTCACGGGGGTTCCGGCGGACGTTCCACGGTCGGCGACCGGGAGCTGCTCGATCTGGCGGCCGTCGTGGCGTGGGCGCGCTCGCTCGGCTACCGGCGGGTGGCGACCGTGGGCTTCTCCATGGGCGGCTCGGTGGTGCTCCGGCACGCGGCGGAGGCGAGGGCGGAGGCGGACGCGGCGGACGCGGCGGACGTGCCGGACGCGGCGGCCTCGGGAGGGGCCGGGACCCTCGGTGCCGCCGCTGAGGCCGGGGGAGCAGGGGAGTGCTCGGCAGCGCAGGGGGCGCACAAGGGGCGCACGGAAGCGCGACCGGTGGCAGTGGTCTCCGTGAGCGCCCCCGCGCGGTGGTTCTACCGGGGGACGGCGCCCATGCGCAGGCTGCACTGGCTGGTGCTGCGGCCCGAGGGGCGCCTGGTCAGCCGCCTCGGCTTCCGCACCCGGATCCACTCCCGCGACTGGAACCCGGTCCCGCCCTCGCCCGCCGAGGCCGTCCCGTACATCGCGCCGGTCCCGCTGCTCCTGGTCCACGGCGACCGCGACCCCTACTTCCCGCTCGACCATCCGCACATGCTCGACCGGGCCGCGGGCGGCCACGCCGAGCTGTGGATCGAGCCGGGCATGGGCCACGCGGAGAACGCCGCCCCGGACGCGGTCCTGGAGCGGATCGGCGAGTGGATCCTGCGGCGGGCGGCCGGCAGCGGGGAGGACGGCCCGGCGGAGTGAACCCGCCGCGCGCGGCCGGGAGCGGGGAGGGCGGCCGGGCCCGGTGAACCCGCCGCGCGCGGCGCCGTTTCCGGCCCGCGCGCCCGGGGCGGCATCATGGGGCGCCGGAGACCGGGCCGGAGCACCTGCCGGGACGGACCACCTCGCCGGACGGACCCAGCGCCGCCGGGGGACCACGGGCAGGTACGGCTCGCAGAAGGGAGCGCCGGATGGCGGTCGGCACGATCCGCTACTGGGCGGCGGCGAAGTCCGCGGCCGGGGTGGACCAGGAGCCGTACGAGGCGGCGACGCTGGCGGAGGCGCTGGACGCCGCCCGCGAGCGGCACCCGGGCGAACTGGTCCGCGTCCTCGCGCGCTGCTCCTTCCTGGTCGACTCGCTGCCCGTGGGCACCCGCGGACATGAGACCGTACGGCTGGCCGAGGGCGGCACCGTCGAAGTGCTCCCGCCGTTCGCAGGAGGATGAGCACGATGACGCACCAGCCGTACGAGGACGGCGCCTACGAGCACTCCTCCCCCCGCCGCCCGCACGACGAGGACCCGGGGCCCTACTACGGCGAGCAGCAGCCGTACGCCGCCGCCCCGGGGACCCCTGCCGAGCAGCCGCCCGCATACCCCGGGCAGCAGTCCTACGCCTACGGGGACCAGCAGCCCTACCCCGGGCAGGAGCAGTACCCCGGACAGCAGGCGTACCCCGGCACCGATCCGCGGACGTACGCCTACGAGAACCCGCAGCAGTACGGCGGACAGCAGCCCTACCCCGGTCAGCGGCCCTACCCCGGTCAGGACGGCTACCCGGCGGGGCGGCAGCCGTACGCGGGGCAGCCGGACGCGCAGTACGGCGCGGCCCCCGGCGCCCCGGACGGGCACGGGCAGTACGGCGCGGCACCCGG
Source organism: Streptomyces sp. SCSIO ZS0520 (assembly GCF_025643355.1). NCBI lineage: Bacteria > Bacillati > Actinomycetota > Actinomycetes > Kitasatosporales > Streptomycetaceae > Streptomyces > Streptomyces sp. SCSIO ZS0520. The sequence goes on from NZ_CP092644.1 coordinate 4,528,170, forward strand.
CGCCTCCGGCGGATACTCCCCGGACGGCGGGGCGTACGACGCGCAGTCCGCCGCCCACTCCGGGCACCCCGGTTACGGGACGTACGACCAGCCGGTCCCGCAGTCGCAGTCGCAGTCACAGCCGCAGTCGCAGCCGCAGCCGCAGGCGCAGGCGACGGACACCGACACGGCCTTCCCGCTTCCGCAGCAGCAGGCGGAGTTCGCGGAGTTCGCGGAGTACCCGGCGGCCGGGCAGCAGCCCGGAGCGCGGGGGCCCGCCGACCGGGAGCCCGCTCCCGCGGCCTTCGCGGCGCCGGGGCACGAGGCGGCACCGGCGCCGGTCCCGCCCCGGGACGAGCCGCTCACCGAGGCGCAGCGGGCGCGGGCGGAGGGGCGCTCGCCGGTCATCGAGCCCGGGCTCCAGCCCGCGGGGCTGACCGCGCTGCTCGCGCTGATCCTCTGCGGGGCCTCGGCGGCCGGGGCGTACGGGCTGGTGGTGCCGCTGGTGCTGCTGCAGGCCGTGACCGCGGCGGGCTGGTTCCGGCTGAACGGGATGTGGCCCGCGCGGCAGGGGATCCTGCTCGCCTTCGCCGCCGGGCTCACCGCGGATGCGGCGGTGCTCGCGGGCGGGCGCGGGAACGCCCCGGTGGCGCTGCTCGGCGCGATCGCGCTCGCGGTGCTCGGCACCGTGGTCCTGCAACTGCGCAGCCACGCCTCGGCCGACGAGCGGATGACGGCGCTCATGGCCACCCTGACCTCGGCCGCCCTGACGGTGGTCGCCGCCGGTCACCTCGCGGCGCCGCCCGAGGCGGTCGGTGTCGGCGGGGCCGCGGTCGCCCTCGCGATGCTGGTGCGCGCGCTGCCGCTGCCGACCGCGCCCTCCGCGCTGCTCGCCCTGCTGGCCGCCGCGGGCATGGGCGCGGTGACGGCCGGGGTGAGCGCCCTCGCCGGGGACGCGAGCACCGCCGAGGGCGCGGTGATCGGACTCGCGGCGGGCCTCTGCGCGCTGGTCGGGCACCGGGCGGCGAGCTACGACTACCCGTCCCGCTTCGTGCACATGACCGCGGGCGTGGCCCTGCCGCTGGCCGCCGCCGCACCCGCCGTCTACCTGGCGGGCGAACTCCTCGGCTGAGCCCGCGGGGCGGAGGGCCGGGGGCCCGCTCCGGCTCCACACCCCGTGCCCGCGGCCGTACGCCCCGTGCCGGTCCGTCACAGCTGGTCGACAACATCCGATACGTCCGGACCGGGGCGTACCCGCGGGTTAGGCTCGGCCGGCAAATGACCTCTGAGGTGGGGGATTCACGGAGAATGCGCGCACTGCGAATAACTTTGATCGTCCTGGTGGTCCTCGGGGGCCTCTTCGTGGCGGTCGACCGGATCGCCGTCAACTACGCCGAGGGCAAGGCGGCGGACAAGGTGCGCGAGAGCGAGGGCCTGGACAAGAACCCGGACGTCTCGATCAAGGGCTTCCCCTTCCTCACCCAGGCCGCGGGCGGCACCCTGGACGAGGTCGAGGTCCGGATGGACGACTACCGCGCGCGGACCGAGACCCCGGCGGGCTCGCAGGACGGCCAGGACTCCACCCGCGAGGGCGCCGACTCCGTCCTCATCGAGCGCCTCGACGCCAAGCTGCACGACGTGGAGTTCTCCGGCGACTACAGCTCGGCCACCGCCAAGCGCGCCGACGGCACCGCCACCATCTCCTACGCCGAACTCCTCAAGGCCGCCCAGGTCGAGCCGATGGAGCTGGCCCCGGGCGTCACCGCCAAGGTGACCGGGCTCTCGGACGGCGGCAACGGCCGGATCAAGGTCGAGGTGAAGGCCACCGTGCTCGGCCGGGCGCTGCCGGACCCGGTGTACGTGATGAGCAGCGCCCGCGTCGACGACGACATCGTGAAGGTGCACGCCGACGCGCTGCCGAAGATCCCGGTGAAGGTCGCCGAGGACAAGGTGCGCGAGATCACCGACTTCCAGCAGCGGATCAGCGGACTGCCCGCGGGCATCCACCTGGACAGGGTCGAGGCCGCGGAGGACGGCGTCGAGGTCTCCGTGACGGGCGCCGGGGTGAAGCTGGGCTCGTAGGGGCCCGCCCGGCTCCTGGCGGGGCACGCTCCCGGGGGCGCCCGCTCCCGGGACGCGGTCGCCCCGTCCCCCGCCCGCGTGTCACCTGCCAAGTCCGCCATACGAGACGCACCCGTCCGTACCGTAGATGTGAGGTGCGCCGCAGTACGGCCGCGCGGCGCCCGGTCGGGCCGGGGAGGTGGGCAGATTCCAGTATCCGGATGATCGCGTCTCATCATCTGACACGCCGGTGACACGGCCGCCTGTCCGTCCCTACGATCGCAGTCATGCAGTGCACCCAGAGCCGTTCCCACCACCGGGGACAGGCGGATCTCACGAAGCGGCGGGCAGTGGACCTGTGCCGCGTCGCCGCCATGCTCTGTCGCACCTTCTGAGCGGACCTCCGGTTCCGCGCCCTCACCGGCCCTTGCCTGGCCACCCCCTGTACAGCCGCCGCCGCGCGCCGTGCGCGCTCCGCCCCGGCCTGTACGCCCCCGTTCCGCACACCCCGCCGCACCTGCCCCGGAGGAGAGAAGCATGAGCCGCAGCGACGTCCTGGTAGACGCCGACTGGGTCGAGGCCAACCTCGACAACCCGAAGGTCGTCCTCGTCGAGGTCGACGAGGACGCCTCCGCGTACGACACGAACCACATCAGGAACGCCGTCAAGATCGACTGGCAGAAGGACCTCCAGGACCCGGTCCGCCGCGACTTCGTCGACCAGGCCGGCTTCGAGAAGCTGCTGTCCGAGCGGGGCATCGCCAACGACGACACGGTGATCCTCTACGGCGGCAACAACAACTGGTTCGCCTCGTACGCCTACTGGTACTTCAAGCTCTACGGCCACGACTCCGTGAAGCTGCTCGACGGCGGCCGCAAGAAGTGGGAGCTGGACGCCCGCGAGCTGGTCTCCGAGGTGCCCTCCCGCCCGGCCACCGACTACAAGGCCAAGGCCCAGGACACCTCCATCCGCGCCTTCCGCGACGACGTGGTCGCCGCGATCGGCAAGCAGAACCTGGTCGACGTGCGCTCGCCCGACGAGTTCAGCGGCAAGCTGCTCGCCCCGGCGCACCTGCCGCAGGAGCAGTCGCAGCGCCCCGGCCACGTCACCGGCGCCCGCAACATCCCCTGGTCGAAGAACGCCAACGACGACGGCACCTTCCGCTCCGACGACGAGCTCAAGAAGCTCTACGAGGACGAGAAGGTCGACCTCGGCACCGACACCATCGCGTACTGCCGCATCGGTGAGCGTTCCGCGCTCACCTGGTTCGTGCTGCACGAGATCCTCGGCGTCCAGAACGTCAAGAACTACGACGGCTCCTGGACCGAGTACGGCTCCCTGGTCGGCGTGCCGATCGAGCTCGGCGCCAACTCCTGACCCCCGAACCGACCTGACACCAGAAGAACGGAAGACAGCACATGTGTGGAGCGCAGGCCGGCGGCCCGGACCCCTCGACGATCAAGCCCGGTGAGACCACCATCCAGGGCAGCGTGACCCGCGACGGCCAGCCCGTCACCGGGTACGTCCGCCTCCTGGACTCGACCGGCGAGTTCACCGCCGAGGTGCCCACCTCGGCGACCGGACAGTTCCGCTTCTACGCGGCCGAGGGCACCTGGACCGTGCGCGCCCTGGTGCCGGGCGGCACCGCGGACCGTACCGTCGTCGCCCAGACCGGTGGCCTCTCCGAGGTCGCGATCGCGGTCTGAGCCCGCCGCGGCCCGCGGCGGCGGCCGCGTCCCACAGAACGGTCACAGGACCGCACCCCAGGGTTGGACGCCTGGCGGGGTGCGGTCCTGTGGCATGAGCGGGCGGCGGGGGCGGCGCCCGCGCCGTGCGCCCGCGCGGCTGCCCGCCCGCGCGCCTTCCGCGGGTGCGTCTCCTCGCCCGTGCGTCTCCTCGCCCGTGCGCCTTCCGCGGGCGGCTGCTCGCCCGGCCGCCCTTTCGCCCGGCCCGAGTTGCTCCCGGAGCCGCGGGGAGCGGGCCCGCCCGCTCCGGCCGCGCGAGGCGCCCTGCGGCCCTACCCTGGAGACATGTACGCCCGCAGGCGCCGTGTGTATTTCGCCATGATGGGGGTCTGCCTCACCCTCTTCGTCCTGGCCTGGGCGGTCGTGTCGATGTGGTCGGTCCCGGCCGCGGTCGCGATGTGCCTGGTGGCCATGGTCATCCCGCCGGTGGCCGCGGTGGTCGCCAACCGCAAGGGCCCCGAGGACCGATGGTGGGACGAGCAGCCCCCGACGCCCGGCTCCCCCGACAAGCTGCGGCCGAGCGGCTCCCGCGACCTCCAGTCCGAGGAGTGGTGGGCCGAACTCGACGGCAGGAAGGGCAGGAAGCGCCGCCGGTGAAGGCCGCGGAGCCCGCGTCCCCGGCAGGTGCCCGCCCGCTCCCGGCAGGCGCTCAGTAGACGAGCGCCTGCGCCTCGTCGCCCATCGCCTCCTGCACGAAGACCTGCGCCCCGGCGATCCGCACCCCCGCCAGGACGTCCCGCTCGGTGATCTCGCGCCGCGCCGCGCACTGGGTGCAGAGGGTGACCTGGCCGCCCGCGAGGATCGCGTCGAGCAGGTCCGGCAGCGGGGCCGCGTGCGGCAGGGCGAACTCGGCCGCCCGGCCGGGCAGCGCGAACCACGCCGACTCCCCGGTCAGCCAGAGCGAGACCTCCACCCCGCTGGCCACGGCCACCGCCGCCACCGTGAAGGCCTGCGAGCAGCGCTCGGGGGCGTCGGCCCCCGCGGTCACCTTGAGTACGAGCTTCTTCGCCATGCGCGGATCGTAGTCAACCGCCCGCCGGGGGCGCCGTGCGCGTGCCCGCGGGGCGGCTCCCCGTACGGGGGACCTCCGGGAGAAAGGCGGGCCCGGGGCCATTAAGCTGGGCGACGGCTGAATCCCGTGTGTCCGGGTCCCCTCCGTCCGGGCCGCACCGCGAGACATTACGGAGCCCCCGTGTTCGAGGCATTCTTCTCCGCTCTGCTGGTCCTGGTCTGCCTGGGCGTCCTCGCCTTCGCGGGTCTCACCGTGAAGAAGCTGTACCAGGGCCAGCGCTAGGGGGTGTCTACACGGTCCCGTACGGCGCCCGCGGCGCCCGGCACGCACTCTCGCCGACACCACACAGGACCGTGAAGAACACCCCTACCCCCCGCCCCTGTCCGGCCACTGCAGGAACGACTGAGCCCTGATGATCGAGATCCCGTCCGACCTCCACAAGAACCTGGTGCCCCTCGCCTTCCTCCTCGGGAACTGGGCCGGTGCCGGTGTCTTCGACTTCCCCGGCGCCGAGAAGTGCAATTTCGGCCAGGAGGTCAGCTTCACCCACGACGGCCGGGACTTCCTGGAGTACCGCTCGCACACCTGGGTCCTCGACTCCGAGGGCAAGAAGGTGGAGCCGCTGGAGTCCGAGTCCGGCTTCTGGCGCATCGACGCGGAGCGCAAGGTCGAGGTCGTCATGGTGCGCGACTCCGGCGTCGTCGAGGTCTGGTACGGCGAACTGGCCGACCAGAAGCCGCAGATCGACCTCGCCACCGACGCGGTCGCCCGCACCTCGGCCTCCGGCCCCTACAGCGGCGGCAAGCGCCTGTACGGCTACGTCAAGAGCGACCTGATGTGGGTCGGCGAGAAGCAGACCCCCGAGGTGCCGCTGCGCCCGTACATGTCGGCCCAGCTGAAGAAGGTCGTCACCCCCGAGGACGTCGCCGCCTGGGCGAAGGACATGGGGGACCTGCCGGACGACGGGATCGCCTTCTTCAAGTAGGAGCGGGCCCCGGGCAGAGGCGCCCGGGCGCCCGTCCCGCGCGGCGGGCGCCGAGGCCCGTCGTCCGGGGACGCAACCGCCGCGGGCCTCCTACACTGTCCCCGTGGTGAGCATCGACTGGAAGAGCGATCTGCGGCAGCGCGGCTACCGGCTGACCCCGCAGCGGCAGCTGGTGCTCGAAGCCGTGGACACCCTGGAGCACGCGACGCCCGACGACATCCTCGTCGAGGTCCGCAGGACCGCCTCCGCGGTGAACATCTCCACCGTGTACCGCACCCTGGAGCTCCTGGAGGAGCTGGGCCTGGTCAGCCACGCCCACCTCGGGCACGGGGCGCCCACCTACCACCTGGCCGCCCGCCACCACCATCTGCACCTGGTGTGCCGGGACTGCTCCGAGGTGATCGAGGCGGAGACCGCGGTCGCCACCGAGTTCACCGCGAAGCTGCGGGCCGAGTTCGGCTTCGACACCGACCTCAAGCACTTCGCGATCTTCGGCCGCTGCGCGCGCTGCTCCGCCACCCGGGAGAAGGACCAGGCGTCCTCCGAGGCCGCCGGGGCGGGCGGGGACGGCGGGCGGGCCCGTGCCGTACCGGCCGCGGACGCCGAGTCGTAGTCTGGGTGGGTGGATATGAAGAGCCCTCTGCTTGCCCTGCCCGGTGCGGTGCCCGCCGAAGGCGCGGACGAAGGTGTCGCCGCGCACTACGGTGACCTCTTCCGCGAGCAGCGCGCGCTCGCCGACGGGACGGGATTCGTCGACCTCTCGCACCGCGCCGTGGTCACCGTCACCGGCGGGGACCGCCTGAGCTGGCTGCATCTGCTGCTCACCCAGCACGTCAGCGAGCTGCCCGCGGGCCAGTCGACCGAGGCGCTGATCCTCTCCGCCAACGGCCACATCGAGCACGCGCTGTATCTGGTCGACGACGGCGAGACGGTGTGGATGCACGCCGAGCCGGGCACCGAGGAGGCGCTGATCGGCTACCTGGAGTCGATGAAGTTCTTCTACCGGGTCGAAGTCGCCGACCGAACCGCGGAGTTCGCGGTGGTGCACCTGCCCGCGGGCTCCATCGCCGAGGCGCCCGCCGGGACCGCGGTGCGCGAGACCCCGTACGGCCGTGATCTCTTCCTGCCGCGCGGGGAGTTGGAGTCCTTCGCGGCGGCGCACGGTCCCGCCGCCGGTCTGCTCGCGCACGAGGCGCTGCGGGTGGAGGCGCACCGGCCGCGGCTCGGCTTCGAGACCGACCACCGCACCATCCCGCACGAACTGGGCTGGATCGACACGGCAGTCCACCTGCAGAAGGGCTGCTACCGGGGCCAGGAGACGGTGGCCCGGGTGCAGAACCTCGGCAAGCCGCCGCGCCGCCTGGTCTTCCTGCACCTGGACGGCAGCGAGGTGCACCTGCCGCCGCACGGCGCCGAGGTCCGGCTCGCCGCCGACGGCGCCGAGGGCCGCAAGCTGGGCTTCGTCACCACCTCGGTGCGCCACCACGAACTCGGCCCGATCGCCCTCGCCCTGGTCAAGCGCAACGTCCCGCTCGACGCCCCGCTCCTCGCGGACACCACGGCGGCGGCGCAGGAAGTCGTCGTCGAGCCCTGAGCCTTCGGCGCGCGATCCCGGCCGCTCAGATGTCGAGCAGGACGGTGAACGGTCCGTCGTTGGTGAGCGAGACCCGCATCTGCGCGCCGAAGCGGCCGGTGGCCACCGTGGCGCCCAGGGACCGGAGCTGGGCGACCACCTCCTCGACCAAGGGCTCGGCGACCGGGCCCGGGGCGGCCGCGTTCCAGGTGGGGCGGCGGCCCTTGCGGGCGTCCCCGTAGAGGGTGAACTGGCTGACCACCAGGAGTCCCGCGCCGGTGTCCGAGCAGGACCGCTCCTCGCCGAGGATCCTCAAGGTCCAGAGTTTGCGGGCCAGTTGGGCCGCCTTCTCCCGGGTGTCCTGGTGCGTCACGCCGACCAGGACGCACAGGCCCTCGCCCTCGATCCCGCCGACCGTCTCGCCCTCGACCACGACGCTCGCGCCGTCCACCCGCTGTACCACTGCTCGCATGGGCCCCATCATGCCGTGCGCCCCCCGATGCCCCGGCCGTGCGTCCCGGCGCCCCCACACCGCCCGTACGGCCGCATACCGGGCACAAGAAGCGGCCATCCGGGGCGGATCCGGGCTACTCGGACACATGGGGAGCACTTGGGGTGGCACCATGCTCACACCCGGCGTTCGGACACCGGGCGGAGGGGACGGTAGGACCGCAATGAGCAGACCGAGCACCGGGTGGCAGGCGGGCGCCCCCATCCTTCCCGCGACGGCCCCCGCACCGGGGCGCCCGCGGACCGCCGCGCAGCAGCCCCCCGTACAGCGCACCGGCAGCACCCAGCCGCCCGCCGCCCGGCAGGCACGGGAGGCGGCGGGCGGCAGCGGCCCGCTCGGCGCGCTCTGCCTGGCCGAACTGCGCGCGCTGCGGCAGCAGGCCCAGCACTACGAGGCCGACCTCAGCTATCTGCGGCGGCTGCTCCAGGGCCGGATCGACATCCTCGGGGCCGAGCTGGCACGCCGGTCCGGGGACGGCCGGGGCGCGGGGGCGGGCGCCGACCGGCTGTCCGCGCAGCTCGCGCAGATCCTCGCCGACAAGACGGCCCGCCCGCGCTCCTCGGCCCGGCACCTCACCCTCGGCACCCCGCGCAGCGCCGAGTACCGCAGGCTGGCCGGGGAGATGCTGGCCGAGGTCGAGCTGTCCGACCTGGAGGCCCGCACCGACGAGGAGCTGCGGGCCGCGCGGCGCCGGCTCGGGCGGTACGAGCACGTGGTCTCCGGCCGCAGGCAGCGGGTCCAGCGCACCGCGGACCGGTGCGGTGCGGAGATCACCCGCAGGTACCGTGAAGGGGAAGCCCGAGTAGACGACCTGCTGGCCTGAGCCGGTGCCGGTGACCCCGGCGGCGCTGCCCGCGGTCCCCACGGACCCCCGGGTCCCCGCCCCGAAAGGCCACCCATGCCCGAGTCGCCCGCCGCAGGCACCGCAGGTCCCGTGATACCGGAGGCCGCTCCGGTGCTCGCCGAGGTCGTACGGTCCGGCTTCACCGAGGGGCGCCACCGGGGCTCCCTGGTCCTCCTCGACCCCGACGGCGGGGTGGAGTTCGCGCTCGGCGAGCCCGCGGCGCCGGTCTTCCCGCGCTCCACCAACAAGCCGATGCAGGCCGCCGCGGTGCTGCGGGCCGGGCTCGACCTCGCGGACGAGCGGCTCGCCCTGGCCGCCGCCAGCCACTCCGGCGAACCCTTCCACCTGGAGCTGGTCCGGCGGATGCTGGCCGAGTTCGAGCTGACCGCCGAGCAGCTCCAGTGCCCGCCGGACCTGCCGCTGGACACCGAGGAGGCCGAGGCCTACCTCGCCGCGGGCAAGGTCCGCGACCGCCTCGCGATGAACTGCTCCGGCAAGCACACCGCGATGCTCGCCGTCTGCCGCCGGGCGGGCTGGTCCACCGAGGACTACCTCGACGAGGGGCACCCGCTCCAGCTCCTGGTGCGCACCGTGATCGAGGAGGCCGCGGGCGAGCAGGTCCCCGCGGTCGGCACCGACGGCTGCGGCGCCCCGCTGATGGCGCTCTCGCTGACCGGCCTCGCCCGCGCCTTCCGGCACTTCGTGACCGCCGCCCCGGGCACCGCCGAGCGCCGGGTCGCCGACGCCATGCGGGCGCACCCGGAGTACGTGGCGGGCAGCCGCCGCCCCGACACCTGGCTGATGCGGGCGCTGCCGGGCACCCTGTCCAAGATGGGCGCCGAGGCGGTGCAGGTGGTGGCCCTGGCGGACGGCCGCGCCCTCGCCTTCAAGATCGAGGACGGTTCGCTGCGGGCACTCGGCCCGGTCCTCGCCCGCGCCCTGGAGCTGGCCGGGGTGCAGGACCCGGTACTGGAGCGCATCGGCCGCGCCCCGCTGCTCGGCGGCGGCGTCCCGGTGGGGGAGGTACGGGCGGCGTTCTGAGCCGGGGGCCGGGGTCCGGTGCGCGGGCTCCCGGGGCCCGCGCACCCTCGCCCACGCCGGTCCCGTACGGCCCGGGGGAGCCGGACCGAAATCCGGACGACACCTTCCGGTCACCGGCATAGCGTGAGGCCATGAGCCATCCAGACCGAGCCGAGATCGAGATCCGCCCCGTCCGGGAGGACGAGTTCGCCGCGTGGGTGCGGGCCGTCAACACCGGGTTCCTGCTCACCCCCACCCCCGCCCCCGAGACCGTCGCGCACCGCAGGGAGGGCGCCGAACTGGCCCGTACCCAGGCCGCCTTCGACGAGGGCCGGATGGTCGGGAACTTCCGCTCCTTCACCCAGCGGCTGACGGCGGTGGGCGGCGCCGAGGTGCGGGCCGACGCGATCACCAACGTCGGCGTCGCGCCCACCCACCGCAGGCGCGGCATCCTCAGCCGGATGATGGCCGCCGACCTCGCCGCCGCCCGGGAGCGGGGCGAGGCGGTGGCCACGCTGATCTCAGCCGAGTACCCGATCTACGGCCGGTACGGCTTCGGGCCCGCCGCCTCGGTCGCCCGCTGGGAGATCCAGGTGCCGCGCACCGGCCTCGACCCGCGCTGGTCGCGGCCCGAGGGCGGCGGCCGCCTCGACCTGGTGGACGCCGCGGAGATCCGCGCGCACGGGCCCGGGCTCCACGAGCGGCTGCGCTCCTTCCGGCACGGGGTCGTCGACCGCGACGCGCGCTGGTGGCGGCAGGCGACCGGGCAGAGCACCCCGCCGGACAAGCCCTGGAAGGAACCCTTCTACGTCCTCTACCGCTCGGCGCTCGGCGAGGTCGAGGGGTACGCCGCCTACACCGCCGAGGACACCTGGCACGAGAACAAGCAGCCGCTGGAGACGGCGACCGTGGTGGACCTCATCGCGGTGACCCCCGTCGCCGAACGGGCGCTGTGGCAGTACCTCTGCTCGGTCGACTGGATCACCCGGGTCAGGACCGGCTTCCGCGCCCCGGACGACCTGCTGCCCGACTTCCTGCCGGACGTCCGCGCGGCCAGGATCACCACGCTCGCCGACTGGCTGTGGGTCCGGCTCCTGGACGTGCCGGGCGCGCTCGCCTCCCGTACGTACGCGGCCTCCGGCGCCCTCACCCTGGAGGTCACCGATGCCAGTGGACTCGGCGGCGCAGGTCGCTACCGGCTGACGGCCGACGGCTCGGGCGCGGAGTGCGTACGCACCCGTGAGGCGGCCGAACTCACCGTGGAACTGGGCGACTTGGCCTCGCTGTGGACGGGGGAGGTCTCGGCGGCCCGGCTGCTCGCGCTCGGCCGGGTCCGGGAGGAGCGGGCGGGGGCGGCCGCGGTGGCGGACAGCCTGTTCCGTACCGAGCGGCGGGCCTGGTGCCCGGACGTGTTCTGAGCGGAGGGGGAGTCAGCCGGGGGTCTCACCGTTTCCGGGGGCCTCACCGTTTCCGGGAGTCCGCCGGGGACTTGACTGCTTCCGGGAGCCCGCCGGGGACCTGACCGCTTCCGGGTCCGGCCGGGGCCTCACCGATCCCGGGGACCCGCCGGGGCCTCACCGCTCCCGGGTCCCGCCGCCCCCGCGCTCGGTGAGAGGAAGGCCCGGGGCGCGTCCAGGCCCGTCAGAGCGGGGAGGCGGTGTGTGCGCCAGGTGCGGGCGTAGCCGGGCGGGGTCGCTCCTGCGTTGAGGATCACCGCCACCGGGCGGGCGCGGGCCAGCCGCCGCATCGCCGCCTCGCTGGTGCTGCGGTCGTGGCCGCTGGTCTGGCGGGAGGCGCAGCCGGTCCGGTAGGCGATCCGTACCGCCTCCTCGCCGCTGACCACGCACGGGGGACGCAGGCCCTGGCGGCGCAGCTCGGCGGCGGTGTCGCCGAGGGCGGTCCGCATCGTGCGGACCCGGTCCGCGGCGCTGTGCAGGACCGCGGACTGGATCGCCAGATGCCCGGCGAGCAGCAGCGCCAGCGCGAGGGCGGTCAGGGTGCGGGCGCGGGCGCGGCGGGCGAGACCGGCCAGGCACAGGGCCACCGGGATCGCGAGCAGGGCGTAGGCGGGGAGCAGGAAGCGGGCGGCGGCGTAGCCGATGAAGAAGAGATAGGGCACGGCGAGCGAGAGGCCGGTCAGGGTGGCGAGGAGCACCGGCGCGGTGAGGCGTCTGCGGGCCGCCATCACCGCCCCGGCGAGGACGAGCGGCGGCAGCAGCAGCCACCAGACGCCGGTGACCGGCTGCTTCCAGGGGCCGCCGCAGGGGCGGCACAGCGCCCGCCCGCCGAGGGAGCGCAGCTGGTGGCCGAAGGCCAGGTGCGGGCGGAGGTGGCCCTGGATCTCGCTGGCCCGCTCAAGACGGGTGCCGAGCCCGCCGTACGCCGTGTAGGCCTCGATCACCCACGGGGCGCTGCCGAGTGCCGCGCCCGCGGCGAGGGCGAGCAGGAGCAGCGGGCGCCGCCAGGGGCGTACGCAGAGCGCGGCGAGCGCCAGCGGGAGCCCGAGCCAGAGGGCGTCGGAGGGGCGCATCAGCGCGACCAGGGCGAGGGCGGCGCCGAGGCCCGCGAGGGCGGCCCGGTCCCGGGGGTCGCGGGCGGCGCGCAGGAAGCAGCCGGCGGCGGCGAGGGCGCCGAGCGCGACCCAGAGGTTCGGCATCACCTGCGGTCCGTAGAACAGGGTGATCCACAGGCTCCCGAACAGGGCGCCCGCGAGCGCCGGTACGGGCGGCGGGAGCAGCCGCCGCCAGATCAGCAGGGCGCCGAGGAGCGCGGCGCCGGAGAGGACCGCGAGGTAGAGGCGCAGCAGGGGGACGGAGGAGGTCCAGAGGGTGACCGGGGCGGCCAGGTAGGTGATGCCGCGGGCGCGCGGGGCGCTGAAGAAGGCGGTGGCCGCGTCCGGGCTGACCTGGCTGACGTAGACGGTCTCGTCCCAGCCGAGCCCCGAACCCGGTGCCACGAAGGCGAGTTGGGCCAGCGTGTAGGCGGCGCAGACACCGGCGAGCCACCACAGGTCGCGGCCCGCACGGCGGCGCCCGCGCGCCCGGTACCCCGGCACGCGCAGGGCGCGGGCCGCCGCCGGAGTCTGCGTCATGCCGACCACGGTGCCCCGGCCCCGGGCGGGCCGCCATTCAGCCGGGCGGACGGGGGACAGGGGGTGGGGGAGCGCGGCGCGGGGCGGGTCGGGGAGGTGCGGCCGGGCGAGCGGCCGTACCGCCCGGGGCGGCGGGCCGTCCGGGACCTGCGGTCGCGTGCGGGGGCCCGGGGCCTGCCGTCGTGCTGCGGTCGTGCGGGGGCCCGGGGTCTGAGGTCGTGGGGGCCCGGGGTCTGCCGTCGTGCTGCGGTTGTGCGGGGGCCCGGGGTCTGCGGTCGCGCGCGGCCCAGGACCTACGGGTGAGCGGCCTGCGGGGCGCGCGGCCCACGGCCTACGGGGTGAGCGCCCCTAGCAGGGCCCGGGCGCAGAGGGCGTGCACCTGGGCGCGGGTGAGTTCGGGGTTCTCCACCCAGTCGAGGCAGACGGCGACCATGAAGGCCAGCCAGCCGTGCACGGCCAGGCGCAGGGCGGGGGTGTCGCCGACCAGCGGGGCCATCGCGGGGTCGGCGAGGACGGCGTCCATGATCTGCCGCTCGTGCCCGGCCATGCCGGTGCGGTAGACCTCGCGCACCACCGGGTCGCCCGCCGCCTCCGCGCGGTGGAAGGCGCGGAAGCCCTCGGCGTGGTGCTCCACATAGGCCAGGAAGCGGTCGATGCCGGTGTCGATCTGCTCGCGTACCGGGATGCCCGGCACGGCGGCCATCAGGCGCAGCATGCGGGCGCTCTCGTGCTGGACGACGGCGGCGAAGAAGTCCCGTTTGGTGGGGAAGTAGTGGTAGAGCAGCCCGCGGGAGACGCCCGCGATCTCGGCGACCTGCTCGATCCAGACGTCGTCGTAGGGGCTCTGCGCGAAGAGCCGCGCGCCCACCGAGAGCAGTTGCTCCCGGCGCTCCTCGGTGCTCAGGCGGCGCCGGGTGCGCTGCTCGGGTTTGGCGGCCATGCCCGGCACCTTACTTGACGTGAGTTCAGCAGCGGGACCAGACTGGCGGTGTTATTGAATCCACGTACAACACGTGCCGGTGCGCAGTGCCCCGGGCGCGGTGGCGGGCGGAGGGCTGGGGCGATGGCGCAGACGACGGAGCCGGCCGGAGCGGCCGGGCGGGTCAGCGGCTTCCGCAGCGCGGAGCTGGGCTGGCCGCGGCTGGAGCGCATCCCGCACCCGCCGCGGCGGCTGCCGCTGCTCGGCGATGTGCTCGGGGTGCATCCGCGCACCCCCGTCCAGGACTCGGTGGCGATGGCGGCCCGGCTCGGGCCGATCTTCCGGCGGCGCGCCTTCGGCAAGGAGTTCGTCTTCGTCTGGGGCGCCGGGCTCACCGCCGATCTGGCGGACGAGTCGCGGTTCGCCAAGCATGTCGGCGTGGGGGTGGCCAACCTCCGCCCGGTCGCCGGGGACGGACTGTTCACCGCGTACAACCACGAGCCCAACTGGCAGCTGGCGCACGATGTGCTCGCCCCCGGCTTCAGCCGCGAGGCGATGGGCGGCTACCACCCGCTGATGCTGGACGTGGCCCGGCAGCTGCTCGCCCACTGGGACGAGGGCGAGCGGGCGGGCACCGCGGTGGACGTGCCCGGCGACATGACCAAGCTGACCCTGGAGACCATCGCCCGCACCGGCTTCGGGCACGACTTCGGCTCCTTCGAGCGGGACCGCCCGCACCCCTTCGTCACCGCCATGGTCGGCACCCTCGCCTTCGCGCAGCGCCGCAACACCGTGCCGGTCGCGCTCGCCCCGCTGCTGCTCCGCGGGGCCGAGCGGCGCAACGCCGCGGACACCGCCCTGCTCAACAGCACCGTCGACGAGGTGGTGGCGGCCCGCGCCCGGGACGGCGGCGGGCAGGGCGATCTGCTCGACCGGATGCTGGAGGTCGCCCACCCCGCGACCGGCGAGCGGCTCTCCGCCGAGAACATCCGCCGCCAGGTGATCACCTTCCTGGTCGCCGGGCACGAGACCACCTCCGGCGCGCTCTCCTTCGCCCTGCACTACCTCGCCCAGCACCCGGCCGTCCTCGCCCGCGCCCAGGAGGAGGTGGACCGCGTCTGGGGACCCACCGGGGAGCCCGGCTACGAACAGGTCGCCAAGCTGCGCTACGTACGCCGGGTGCTCGACGAGTCGCTGCGGCTGTGGCCCACCGCGCCCGGCTTCGCGCGCGAGGCCCGGGAGGACACCGTGCTCGGCGGGGTGCACCCGATGCGGCGGGGCGCCTGGGCGCTGGTGCTCGCCGGTGCGCTGCACCGGGATCCGGAGGCCTGGGGCGAGGACGCCGAGGAGTTCGACCCGGACCGCTTCGCCCCGCAGGCGGTACGGTCCCGGCCCGCCCATGTCTTCAAGCCCTTCGGCACCGGGGCGCGGGCCTGCATCGGGCGGCAGTTCGCGCTGCACGAGGCGACCCTCGTCCTCGGCCTGCTGCTGCGCCGCTACGACCTGCTCCCCGAGCCCGGCTACCGGCTGAAGGTGGCCGAGCGGCTGACGCTGATGCCGCAGGGGCTGCGGCTGCGGCTGAACCGGCGGAGCGCGGGGGCGGGCGCGTAGGGCGCGCGGCCCGGGCACGGCGAGGCGGCCCGGGCTCCCCCTCCCCTCCGGGGGGAGCCCGGGCCGCCGGTCGCGGTGCGGGTGTGCGAGGGCGATGACCCTAACTCATCAGCAGGAGCAGGAGTACCGCTCCGACCCCGCCGATCGCGGGGCTCTTGGCCTTGACGCCGATGGTCAGGAGGAGGAACGCCACGATGCCCGTGGCGCCGAACCGGGACTGGACGATCTGTTCGAAGCCGACGGCCAGGATGGCGGCGGCGAGTGCGAAGTACGGCATGCTCGGTCCTTCCTGCGAGGCGGGCACCGACCGGCGCTCGTGGCGCGGGCGGGCCGGGGCAGTTCGGGGGTGCGCGGGCCGCGGGTGCGAAGTCGTCGGCCGGACGGCGCCGTTGCCGTTCCGCGTCCGCCAACTTCTCTTTCTCCGGCCAGGTTTCCCAACCGGCCTAAGTTGGCTGCCAACTTCGAGTTATTTATCTCCACATCGAGACATCTTCTAACCATCATCCGGGTAACTCCCGCAAGATGGCAGGGAGTTGTAGGGTTGATGGCGGAGCTCCCGGCGCCGTGCCCGGCGCGCGGGCGCGGGTCAGTGCGCCGGCTGCGCGACCATCAGCGCCAGGAGCACGGCGCCCGCGACGGTGCAGGAGTGGTGGCGGGTGCGGAGGCCGAGGGTGAAGAGCAGCACGCCGAGAATGCCGACGGGGCCGTACCGCCAGGCCGCGAGTTGCTGGACGCCGAGGGCGAAGGCGCCCCCGATCAGGGCCAAGAGGGCCATGGTGGATCCTCCTTCACGGGGAGGGTGTGCGGGTCCCGGCCTCCGGGCGGACGGGTCGGTCCGGAAGGCGCTCAGCCAACTTTGGGAGAGTTGGCAACCAACTACACTGAAGTTGTCCCCACTTGGCGGATGTCCATAAACACCTCATACAACTGCCGTGAGATGGCGCAGGCTTGTACGGTCTCGCCGTGACCCAGGAGAACACCGTGGTGAACGAGGGCCCCCGTCACTCCGCCCGGGCGATCGCCGACGCCCTGCGCGCCCGTATCCGCGAAGGCACCCTGCGCCCCGGCGACCGGCTGCCCACCCAGGCCGGCCTCGCCTCCGAGTTCGGCGTGGAGCGCGGCACCGTACGCCAGGCGCTGCGCGCCCTCCAGGAGGAGGGCCTGCTCGCGCACGTCTCCAAGGGCAGCCCGCCCCGGGTCGCGGAGCAGCGCCGGGAGACGGGCGAACCCCAGCCGACCATGGTCTCCCTCGCGCCCCGCCTCGCCGATGCCTTCTCCGGCCCCCAGGTGCGCATCGACGCGCTCAGCCTGACCGCGCAGAGCCTGATGATGGCGCTCGGCGAGCCGGTGCGGCTCATCCACGAGGGCCGGATCCGCCCGCGCTCGGTCGAGGTGCGCATCCTGCTGCCCAGCCGCAACATCGACCTCGCCTTCCCGGTCTCGGTCGAGCACGGCCGCGCCGAACCCGCCCAGGACCCGGTGCACGACCGCTGGCTGCTCCAGCGCAACGCCCAGGGCCAGGTGCTGCGGCACAACCTGCGGGCGCTGCGCACCTCGCACGGCGTCGACGTCTCGGTCACCTTCCGGGCGCTGCCCTTCACCCCGCCGGTCAAGCTCTACCTGCTGAACGGCTCGGAGGCGCTGTTCGCCTTCTACCGGGTGACCCGCCGCCAGGAGGAGGTGGACAGCACCACCCTGGAGATGTGGGACACCCTCGGCGCGGAGTCGCTGCTCTTCTCGCACCAGAAGGCCTCGGGCGGCCGGGACGCGGCCTTTGTGGAGGAGTCGCAGAACTGGTTCGACGCCCTCTGGGAAACCATCTCCACGGAGCTGACACTCTCCTAGTGACTTCCGAAACGGCCCAGACGCCTCCCCTGCCCACGCCCCCCGAGTCCCTGCGCGCACTCGTCGCCGCCGCGCGGTTCGTCCTCTTCGATTTCGACGGACCCGTCTGCCGCCTCTTCGCCGGGCACCGCGCCGAGCAGGTCGCCGCCGAGCAGGTGCGCTGGCTGGAGGAGCGCGGACTGCGCGGACTGCTCACCGCCGAGGAGCTGACCGAGCCCGACCCGCAGTCGGTGCTGCGCGCGGTAGAAGAGCGCCACCCCAGGAGCGACCTGGTGGCAGAGCTGGAGGAGCGGCTGACCCAGCAGGAGCTGAAGGCCGTCGCCACCGCCTGGCCGACCCCGTACGCCGATCCGCTGATCCGCACCTGGCGGGCGACCGGCGTGCCCCTGGCGATCACCACCAACAACTCGGCCAAGGCGGCCCGCAGTTACCTCGAAGGGCGCGGGCTCGCGGAGTGCTTCAGCCCGCACTTCTACGGCCGCACCGAGGACCTGCGGCTGCTGAAACCGGACCCGCACTGCCTGCGGCGCGCGCTCAACGCGCTCGGCGCCGAGCCCTCGGCCGCCCTGATGATCGGCGACACCCCCACGGACCTGACGGCGGCAGAGAGCGCCGGGGTGCCCTTCCTCGGCTACGCCCGCAACGAGGACAGCGAGCGGCGGCTGCGCGAGGCGGGCGCCGAGCACCGGGTCTCCACCCTCCAGCCCCTCCTGGAACTGGTCCGGGGCAGGCGGTCCTCCTGAGCCCCGCCGGCGAAGGCCGGTCGAACACCGTGCCCCCCAGGAGTGGCGTGCGCGGCAGGAGGAGCACATCGCGACGGCCCCCGGGCGAAGCCCTGCCGCCGCCGCACTAAGGTGTGCATCACTTTTCAGCGGTCCGCATCGTCATCGTTCTGCGGTCCGCGTCATCATCGTGCAGGAGCGGTCAGTGGACGCACCTTCCGCACCTTCGAGGTTCCGCCCCTCACCGCGCGAATTCCGCCGGGACCAGGGGTACGAGGCCTTCGCGCGGCGGGCCGTCCCGCGCGGGGCACCGCACACCGGGCGCCCCCACGACCACCACCGCACGGCACTGCCCCCGGTGGTGCGCACCTGGCCCGAACAGGGCGCGGTCCTGCGGGCGCTGGCCCGGCTCACCGACGGGCCGCCGCTCGCCCCGCGGCCCCCGGCCCCGGCGGGCGGGGCCGCCCTGCCCGGCCCGGCGGGCCGCCCCCTCGCCACCCTCTGCCCGGACGGCGAACCCGTCGCCGCCGCCCTGCTCACCGCCCTCGCCGAGACCGCCGCCCGGCTGACCGGGGTGCGCCGGGAGTGGCTGCCGAGGACCGCCGCGGCCGAGCCGGGCACCGAGGGGCGGGGCTTCCTGCGGGCCAGGGCGGCCCTGGTCGAGCGGACCGTGCTGCGGCCCCACTGGCCCCTGTTCGGCGGCCTGTTCACCGCGCTCGGGGTGCCCGGGGACGCGCTGGCCCGGTACACCGAACGGCTCCCGGCACTGACCCGCCGCCCCGACCAGCTGCTCCACACCGAGCTGCACCGGGGCACCGTCCTGATCACCGGAGGGGACTGCGGACCTGACAACGGGCGCGGCCCCGGGGCGGACACCCGGCGCGACTCCGGTCCGGACACCGGGCACAGCTCCGGGCCGGACACCGCGCGCGACGCCGGACCGGACACTGGCCAGGGCGCCCCCCGGCCGGTCCTGGTCGGCTGGGAGGCCGCCGCCTGGGGCGACCCGCTGCACGAACTCGCCACCCACCTGGTCCGGATGAGATACCCGGACGCCCAGCGGGGAGCCGTCACCGAGGCCTGGGCCGCGGCCCTCGCCGCCGCGCGCCCCGCCGCCGTGCACGGACTCGCCCGCGATCTGCCCCACCACCTCGGCCTCGCCCGCGCCCAGGACCTCTACACCGAGGTGATGCGGACCGCCCACACCCTCGGCGCCGAACCGGATCCCGCTCACTTGGACGCCGCCGCCACCGCCGTGCGGCGCGCCCTGGAGGCCGCCTCCGCACCGCTGCGGCTGACCCGGCTGCCGGGCCCCGGCGAGATCGTCGGCGCCCTGCACCGCTGGGCCACCGCGCGGCAGGGCACCGCGCCGCACCCCGGCTGGCGGGCCGACCCCCGGGTCCCGCTGCGCCCCGCCTTCGGGGCCGGCGCCGTCCAGAAGGCGCTGCTCGCCGAGGGCGCCGCCCCCGCCGAGCACGTCTTCAAGGGCACCGCCCACCTCAATACGGTGGTACGGGTGCCGGGCCGGGCGGAGCCGGTCGTGGTGCGCCGCAAGCTGCCCCGTACCGGGACGCGCGAGCGCCGGTTCCTCAGCGAGCACGCGGTGCTCGCCGCCCTGGAGGCCGGCGGGTCCGGGGTCGGCGCGCCCCGGGTGCTCGCCCTCGGCGTCAGCGGGCGCGGGGTCCCGGCCGCCGAGGTGCCCGGCGAGCCCTTCGCGATCCACACCTATGTCGGCCCGCCCGGCGGCGCCCCGCCGACGCACCCCGTGGCCGGGCTGCTGCCCGCCGAGGCGGACCGCCTCGTCGACCAGTTGGGGGCGCTGACCGGGGTCGAGTGCCGCCAGCTCGACCCGGCCGCCGCGGAGGCGGACTTCTCCGTCTGGCTGCGGGCCGAACTGGTGCGCCTGGTGGCCGAGTTGCCCGCGGAATCGCAGGAGGCGGCGCGGGCGCTCGGGCTGCCCGGGGCGGAGCGTCTCGGCGAGATCCTGGCCCGGCACCGGGTCACCGCGCGCGAGCCCGTCCTGCTGCACGGCGACCTCAACCCGTGGAACCTGGTGCGGGGCCCCGCCCCCGGTGAACTCACCGTCATCGACTGGGAGATGGCGATGATCGGGGACCCCCTCTACGACCTGGTCCGGCATCTGCACCTGACCCCGGCGCGGGCGGAGATCCGGCAGCGGATGTTCCGCCGCTGGGAGCAGAGGCTGGACGAGCGGTACACCCGCGGCTGGCGGGAGGACCAACGGGTCTACCGCTGGATCGAGTTGGTGCGCTCCGCCTACATCGACCTCGACCGGCTGCACACCGGCACCGGCCTCGACGCCCCGAACGTCGCCCGGGCCGTCGACTCGTACGCCATGACGCTGGCCGCGGCCAAGGCGGCCCTCGGTCTCCCGCCGGGGCCGCCGGGAGTTCCGCTGCCCGCCTGGATCCGCCCGGGCGGTAAAAAGCGGACCGCCGGTATTTTCGGCCCCGTCACCGATTGATTCAAGCCCCACCGCTCTCCGGTGCATCCCGGTGCCTTCGTAAGTCTTCGTGTCGCGTGTCACAGAAGAATTCGGCAGGGGGAGGCAACCGTGCGGTAAGTGGCCCGGATGGTGGCGGTGACTTGCCGGAAATGTGTACTTCCGAATTACGCGGTCAGTGGCTATCGGCCGCGTCTTCCCGGGTTCGATGTGAATCCAGGCACACTCACTTCGTGTATGTGGGCGGGAAGTAACGGCGGCAAGGCTGATATGTATCGGCGGTCTCAAGGGGCGGTAAAAGCCGCAGGTGAAGAGGGTGCGGGGCGGGTCTTCGGGTCCGTATGCGGTCCGGGTGGAGGTTTTCGGCCGAGAAGTGCGAAGGAATCGGGCGGGCCGGACGGAGTGTGCATAAAGCGACCTTGCACGGCTGTTCGGGCCGTGCGTAGCATCCGGTGATCGGGCGGCGCATTTCCGTGGCCTTATTGCCGCGGGAGCTGAGAATGGTGCCCTGTAAAAGCATCGGTTTGTCAGCTCGCGTAAATGTCCCCGTAATGAGCGTTCGGAAACATCGGAAACATCCGCCGAGGCGACGGAGCGAAAGCGGATCCGTGTTTTCCGGCGCACCCCCCATGGCACCACCGGTTGCGAGGCAGGCTCGTGAAGTTCATCGACATAGGCGACCTCGACGTCCGCCCCGGTCGGCTCACCGTATGGCGGCCCACCGCAGGCAGCCCCACCCCGGCGCACTGGACCCCGGACGAGCGTCCGGCCTCCTATCTTCAGGAAGCGCACCTCTTCGACGCTCTTCTGTCCGCCGACTCCGGCGAGCGCGGGCCCTCCTGGCTCGCCACCGCCTTCGAACTGCCCGGCGCGCTCGACACCGCCGCCCTGCGCGCGGCCCTGCTCGGCTGGGTCGACCGCCACGAGTCGCTGCGCAGCCGCCTGGTCCCGAGCCGCGGCGAGGGCGGCGGCCGGATGGCCCGCGAGACCCTGCGCCCCGGCGCCGTGGACCTCGCCGCCGACCCGCACGGCGACTTCACCGACGGCCGCGAACTCGGCCGCGTCATCGAGGAGTTGCTCGACGGCGCCACCGACCCGCTGGCCTGGCCCTCCTTCGTCTTCGCGACGGTCGGGCACCCCGGCTCCACCACCGTCTACCTGGCCTTCGACCACCACAACGTCGACGGCTACTCGATCTTCCTCATCGCGCACGAGATCCGCGAGCTGTACGCCGCCGCCCTGGACGGCCGCGAGGCCCAACTCACCGACGTGGGCAGCTTCCTGGACTTCGCGGGCTGGGAGCGCGAGGACGCGGCCCTGGTGCACGGCGGCCACGAGACCGTGCTCCGGTGGCGGGAGTTCCTCCAGGCCTGCGGCGGACGGCTGCCCGAATTCCCCGCCCCCCTCGCCCCGGAGGAGGAGAGCGGCCAAGTCGCCCAGCGCGGCGGCATCACCTGGCTCCTGGACCGGGAGCAGGCCGAGGGCTTCCACCGGGCCTGCAAGGAGCAGGGCGGCAACTTCGCCTCCGGCATCCTCGCCTGCCTCGCCCTCGCCGCCCGCGAGGGCGCGGGCCTGGAGGACTTCCGGGTGATGACGCCCTTCCACACCCGCAGCCAGTCCCAGTGGCAGCAGTCCCTCGGCTGGTACGTCGGCCTCGCCCCGGTGCACTTCCCGGTCCGCCCCGACGCGGTCTTCGCCGAGGTCATGAAGGAGGCCTACGCCGCCCTGGACCGCGCCAAGCCGCTGGCCTCGGTGCCCTTCGCGCGGATCACCGAACTACTCGGGCTGCCCCTCGAACCGCGGTTCATGGTCTCGTACATGGACATCCGCAGGACCCCCGGCGCCGAGCAGTGGGCCGACTGGAAGGCCGCCGCGCTGCGCAGCCGCCGGATGAACCCGCACGAGGTCTACCTGTGGATCATGCGCTCCCCCGAGGGCGCCTACCTGAGCTACCGCTTCCCGGACACCGCGCGTGGCCGGGCCGCCGTACTGCCCTACCTGGCCGACATCGAACGCCTGGCCCAGCAGGTCGCCGCGCCCCGCACCAGCGGCAGCCGAGGAAAGGAACCCGCACCGTGCTGATGACCCCCCTGCCGGAGTACGCCCCCGCGCCCGGCGAACTGGTCGAGTTCCGCGTCCCGGAGGAGGCCGTCGAGCGCGCCGCGAAGGCACCCGAGCACCCGGCCCCGCCCTCCTACGTGCAGGAGAACCACATCCTGCGCCGCCTCGCCAACTCCGCCGCGGGCCGCCCCCAGTCGCCCTGGCTCGGCATCGTCTTCGACCTGCCCGGCAGGCTGGACACCACCGCCTTCGCCGCCGCCCTGCACACCTGGGTGCTGCGCCATCGCACCCTGCTCACCTGGTTCTCCGTGCACGAGAGCGGCGCCGCGGACCAGGGCGCGCCGCTGCTCAGGCGGCATGAGGTCCCCGAGGAGTCGGTCGCCGTCGAGGCCGTCCCGCTCGGCGCGCAGAGCGGCGAGGCCGTCCACCGGCACGTCACCGAGACCTTCGGCAGCCGCACCGACCCGCTGGTGTGGCCGCCCTTCACCGCCTCCGCGGTGGTCCGCGAGGAGGGCCCCTCCACCGTCTTCTTCGCCGTCGACCACGCCCACACCGACGGCTTCTCGATGATCCTCGTCTTCGCCGAGCTGCGCGCCCTCTACGAGGCCCAACTCGCCGGTATCGAGGCCGAGTTGCCCGAGGTCGGCAGCTATGTGGACGCCTGCGCCCTGGACCGCGAGCGGGCCGCCGCGATCCGGCCGGACTCGCCCGAGGTGAAGAGCTGGATCGACTTCTTCCTCGGCGGCCCGATGCCCTCCTTCCCGCTCGACCTCGGCGTACCGCCCGGCGAGAGCCGCCCCAGCCTCTCCATCGAGCTCGACCTGCTCACCGCGGACCAGGCCGAGGCCTTCTCGAAGGCATGCAAGGCGCAGGGCGCCTCCTTCTCCGCCGGGCTGCTCACCGCGCTCGGCATCACCGCGAGCGAACTCGCGGGCCGCCCCGACTACCGGAGCCTCGCCGTCGTGCACACCCGGGACGAACCGCGCTGGCAGTTCACCCAGGGCTGGTTCATCAACCTGGTGCCGGTCGCCTTCCCGGTCAGCCCCGGCGGCACGGCGCTCGGCTTCGGCGAGATCCTGCGCGGCGCGGCCGGGGCCTACGCCGCCGCCCGCGAACTCGCCCTGGTCTCCCCGCTGCGGGTGGCCGAACTGATTCCCGGCGTCTCGCTCCAGTCCGACGCCTCGACCGTGCTGCCGATGCTCTCCTACCTCGACCTGCGGCACGCCCCTGGCTCCCGCGACTGGGAGGCCGCCGACTGCAACGCCCTGGTCGGCCCGGGCCCGAGCAGCGAGGTCCCGATCTGGATCAACCGCCTGTGGGACCGCACCTACCTCAAGACCCGCTACCCCGACACCCCCGAGGCCCGGGAGAACGTCCCGCGCTACTTCGCCCACCTCAAGCGGGTCCTCGGCGAGATCGCCGCGCACGGCGACTACCGCTTCACCGCGGCCGGGCAGCGCACCCCGACGGAGGTGTGACTCCCGTGCGGGTCGCCCTGATCGACGGCTACCGCCCCGAGCCCGGCCGCCTGGTGGAGTTCGTGCGCTCGGACGCCACCCGGGCGGCGGCCGAGGTGGCGGCGCCGAGCCCGGTGCCGCCCTCCTTCAACCAGCTCTTCCACCTGGCGACCGCCGACCGCGACCCCGAAGGCCCCCGGCACTGGCTCTGCCTCGCCTTCGACCTGCCGGGGGCCGTCGACCTGGACGCGCTGCACCGCGCCTTCGCGTTCTTCACCGCCCGGCACGAGGGGCTGCGCAGCGGCTTCCGGGTGCGCCGGGGCCCAGACGGCACCCCCGCGGGCGTGGACCGCTTCGTGCTGCCCGCCGAGAAGTACGAGCTGGCCCGCGAGGACCACGGCGAACCGGCCACCCCCGAGGAACTGCGCGAGCTGCTCCGCGCCCGCCTCGCCGCCCGCTGCCACCCGCTCGGCGAGCCCCCGCACCTGCTCTCGGCGATCGTCCGCCCCGGCTCGGCCACCGTCTTCTGCGGCTTCGACCACGGCAACACGGACGGCTGGTCGCTCGCCCTCGCCGTCCACGAACTCGGCGCGAGCTACGCCGCGTTCGCCGCGGGCCGCACCCCCGAGCTGCCGCCCACCGGCAGCTTCGTCGACTACTGCGCCGAGGAGCAGGCCGCCCTCGGCGCGCACCCGCCGGGCCCCGAGGACCCGCGGCTCGCGGGCTGGGCCGCGTTCTTCGCGGGCTGCGGCGGCACCCTGCCCGCCTTCCCGCTCGACCTCGGCGTGGCCCCCGGCAGCCGCGCCCCGCAGGGCTCCGAGCTGTGCCGCCTCCTCGGCCCCGAGGCCGCCGCGGCCTTCGAGGACCGCTGCCGCGCCCACGGCGGCACCTTCTTCACCGGCGCCCTGACCGCCTTCGCCCTCGCCGCCCGCCACCTCGGCGCCGAGGGCCCGATGCGCCTGGTCTCGCCCCTGCACACCCGCCACGAGGACCGGTGGGCGCACGCCATGGGCTGGTTCACCACGGTCGCCCCGCTCACCCTCGACGTCACCGCCGCCGAGGGCGCCGCGGCGGGCGCGGCCCGCACCAAGGAGGCCTTCGCCGCGGGCCGCCGCCTCGCCGAGCTGCCGGTCGCCCAGGTGCTGCCCGCCCTCGGCGACCGGGTGCGGCGCGCCAAGGACGACGTCTTCATGGTCTCGTACCTCGACTACCGCCGGCTCCCCGGCTCCGAGGGCCACGCGGCCGCCGACGCCCACCAGATCGCCGGCGCGACCACCACCGACGAGGCCCAGTTCTGGTTCACCCGCACCCACGAGGGCCTCTTCCTCCGCGCCCGCTACCCGGGCACCGACCGGGCCGCGGCCGTGGTCCACCTCTTCACGGAGACGGTACGGGGGATCCTGGAGCGGGAGAGCGGGGCCGGGGACGCGGCTCCCCTCACCGCGACCGCCTGATCCGGGGCGCCCGCAGCAGGACCAGTGCCGCGAGGAAGGCGGCGCCGAGCAGGACCGTACCCGCGGCGAAGGCCAGGTGGTGGCCGCCGTTGAGGGCCGCGGCGGGGGAGGCGCCCGCGGCGGTGAGGTGTTCGGTGCGGGCGGCGGCGAGGGTGGACAGGACCGCCAGCCCGAGCGCCATGCCGAGCTGCTGGGTGGTGGTGAAGAGGCCCGAGGCCAGGCCCGCGTCGTCCTCCCGGGCGCCGGACATGCCCAGCGAGGTCAGCGCGGGCAGGACCAGGCCGAAGCCCGCGCCGAGCAGCATCGAGGGCAGCAGGTCCACCGGGTAGGAGGCGCCCACCGGCAGCCGGACGAGCAGCGCGAGCAGCACCCCGAGCGGGACGAGACCGGCGAGCAGGATCCGCCGTTCCCCGAAGCGGGCGATCAGCCGTGCCGAGAGGCCGAGCGAGACCGCGCCGATCGCGAGCGCCGCCGGGAGCATCGCGACGCCGGTGCGGGCGGCGCCGTACCCCTGCACCTGCTGGAGGTTGAGCGCCACCATGATCGAGAACGCGAACATCGCCGCCACCACCAGGACCTGCACCAGATTGGCCGCGGCCACCCCGGGCGCCCGCAGCACCCGCGGCGGCATCAGCGGCGTACGCGCCCGCGACTGCCGCCGCGCGAAGGCGGTGAGCAGGACCAGGGCGAGCGCGCCGAAGCCGAGGGTGTGCGCGGAGCCCGGGCCCCGCTGCTCGATCTGCACCACGGCGTAGATACCGGTCATCAGCCCGCCCGTGACGTACAGCGCCCCGAGGACATCGGCCCCGGCGCGCAGTCCGAGTCCGCGGTCGGCGGGCAGCGAGCGGACGGCGAGGGCGAGTACGGCCAGGCCCGGCGGCAGGTTGACCAGGAAGATCCAGTGCCAGCTGAGCGCGTCGGTGAGGACGCCGCCGGCCACCTGGCCGAGGGAGGCGCCCGCGGCACCCGTGAAGCTGAACACCGCGATCGCCCGGGCCCGTCCGGCGGGATCCGGGAAGAGGGTGACGAGCAGCCCGAGCGCCACCGCCGAGGCCATCGCCCCGCCCACGCCTTGGAGGAACCGGGCCGCCACGAGCAGCCCCGGCGCCCCCGCCGCGCCCGCGAGCAGCGAGGCGAGGGTGAACACCCCCGTCCCGGCGAGGAACATCCGCTTGCGCCCGAGCAGGTCCCCGAGCCGCCCGGCGAGCAGGAGCAGTCCGCCGAAGGCGATCAGGTAGGCGTTCACCACCCAGCTGAGCCCGGCCGCGCCGAAACCGAGATCGCGCTGGAGCGCGGGCATCGCCACGCTCACGATGCTCCCGTCCAGCGTGACCATCAGCGTGTTCGCGGCGAGTACGGCCAGGGCGAGGTGGGGCCGGTGGGGTCGATGGGTCGCGCCGCCGGGGCCGGGCGGGGAGGAGGCCGGGGCCTGGGCGGGATCGAGGGTGGACATGGGTTCTCCTGCCGGAGGTCGGGACGGTCGGGTCGGGAGGTGGAGGTGCGGGGCGAGGGCGACGGCCCCTGAAGCCGACCGTAGCAGAAGGTTTTGTTGCGGACTATATTTCACGGACCTTGTTCGGTCCTCCCTCGTGATCGCGTACGGACCGGGCTCTCACGCCCCCCGGACGAGCTCCGGCTCCCCGTCCGGGCGGGGCTTCTGCTCCCCGCCCGGGCCCCCGCGCAGGCGTCCCCCTCGCCTCCGCTCGCCTCCCGAACCGGATAATCCCCTACGGAACGACACTGGCTACGCTGGTCGGATGACCGCCATGACGCCCCCGCGTACGGAACCGGACCTCTCGTTCCTGCTCGACCACACGAGCCACGTGCTGCGCACCCGGATGGCCGCGGCCCTGGGCGAGATCGGCCTCACCCCGCGCATGCACTGCGTCCTGGTGCACGCCCTGGCCGAGGAGCGGACCCAGGCCCAGCTCGCCGAGATCGGGGACATGGACAAGACCACGATGGTGGTCACCGTGGACGCCCTGGAGCAGGCGGGCCTCGCCGAACGCCGCCCCTCCACCGCGGACCGCAGGGCCCGGATCATCGCGGTCACCGAGCAGGGCGCCGAGGTCGCCGCCCGCAGCCAGCGACTCGTCGACAGGGTGCACGAGGAGGCCCTCGGCGCCCTCCCCGCCAAGGAGCGCGAGACCTTCCTGCGCGCCCTCGACCGCCTGAGCCGCGGCCATCTGGCGACCCCCGTCGAAAGCCCGCGACCGGTACGGCGGGCCCGCCAGCGGGGCTAGGCCCCTGTTCCGGGCCGGGCCGGGCTCGACGGCACGGGATCACGCCGGGCTCGCGTACAACCAGCCCCGCCCCTCGGCGGTCACACCAGACGTCCGTGCCCGTCGACCGAGGGGGAGCCTCCGTGCCGCACCGCCGCCGCATCCTGACGTACGCCATCGCCGCCGCCGCGGCCACCGCCGGGTTCGTGTTCCCGCCCGGCGCGGCCGCCACCACCGCCGCACCGCGCAGCGCCGCGAGCGACTTCAACGGTGACGGGTACGCGGACCTGGCGGTCGGCGTCCCGGACGGAACCGTGGACGGCCGGGCCAAGGCCGGGTACGTGAACCTCGTCTGGGGCGGCCCGAAGGGCGTCGGCGCCCACGGGAGCCTCCGGGTCACCCAGTCCACCTCCGATCTGCCCGGCACCCCGGAGGCGGGCGACCGCTTCGGCGCCTCGGTGGCGCTGGTGGACCTCAACGGCGACGGCATCGCGGAACTCCTCGCCGGCGCCCCCGGCGAGGACATCACCGGGCGCGGCACCGACGCGGGCACGGTCCTCGCCCTCGGCGGCTCGAAGTCCGGTCCGGGGCCGGGGTCGACCGTCCTCACCGGGCCTTCGGCGTCCGCCGCGTACGGCAGATCGGTCGCGGCGGCCGACCTGACCGGCGACGGCAACAAGGAGATCGTGATCGGCGGTACGGACAAGGTCGTCGCCCGGGTCGCCCAGGGCGAGGACAGCATGGTCACCACCGTCGTCGCCGAACCCATGGGCGGCCGCGCCCCCGTCCTCGCCACCGGCGACTTCGACAGCGACGGCACGGCGGACCTGGCCGTGGCGTACTGGACCGCGGGCGAACCCTTCACCCAGTCCCATGTGCGCCTGTGGACGTGGGACGCCGAGCAGTCCGCGATGGCCAACTTCTGGAACACGGACAACGCGGGCGTGACCGCCCTGGCCGCGGGCGACTTCGACGGCGACGGCCACGAGGACCTGGCGCTCGGCGAATGCCGCGAGATCGCCGACGAGAACATCGACGACCCGTGCGGCCCCGAGGAACTCGCCCGGGGCGGCGGGATCCACCTCCACTACGGAAGTCCGGCGAGCGGCTCGTTCGGCAGCCGCACCCAGACCCTCAACCAGGACACGGCGGGCGTGCCGGGCGCGGCCGAGGACGGCGACCGCTTCGGCGCCGCCCTCGCCGTCGCCGACGTCGACCGCGACGGTCGCGACGACCTGATCGCGGGCGCGCCGGGCGAGGCCATCGGAACCGAGGCCGGGGCGGGCGCCGCCTGGCTGCTCCGCGGCGGCGCCCAGGGCCTGCTGGACAGCGGCGGCACCGCCACCTCCGTGGCCTGGAACCAGGACACCGCCGGGGTCCCGGGCACCGCCGAGGCGGGCGACACCTTCGGCGCGGCCGTCGCCGCCGGGGACCACAACGCGGACGGCGTACCGGACCTCACGGTCGGATCCCCGGGCGAGAACGCCTCCCTGGGCGCCGCCCTCCTCCTCCCCGGCGCCTCGGCCCAGGGCGCGGCATCCTTCTCGCCGCGCACCCTCGGCCTCCCGTACCTGACCACGGCTCAGAAGTACGGCAAGCCGCTGAGCAGCCATTGAGGCACTTCTGAAGGGCAGTTGAGCACTCATTGAAGGGCTGCTGAGCAGCCGTGCGCAGCAGTCGTGCGCAGCAGCGATGCACGGCAGCCGTCGAGCCACCGCCGGGCAGCGGGTGAGGGCGGGCTGCGGCGGGGGCTCCGGAAATGACCTGCGTCCCCCGCCGCCCGCCTGACAGCCTGTCCGCCATGCCCACACCTGACGCCTCTGGCCCCGCCATGCCCGGACCCGACGACTCGCGGCCCGTCCGGCCCACGACCTCCTCCGCTGGAACTCCCCTTGCCGACAAGGCCCTTGGCGCCGACACGGCTGCCGCCTCCGAAGCGACCGCGGCCGGTGTCCGGTCCCTGCCGGGGCAGTTGGCCCGTACCCGGCGCTTCAGCCTCGGTGTCCCCGGCGACTTCACCGTCTCGCCGGACGGCGGCACGGTCTACTTCCTGCGCAGCCGGGCGGGCGACGATCCGGTCACCTGCCTCTGGTCCTTCGACTGCGCCTCGGGGCGCGAACGCCTCCTCGTCGACCCGCTGACGCTGCTCGACGGCACCGAGGAGGAGCTGTCGGCGGAGGAGCGGGTCCGGCGCGAACGCGCCCGCCAGATGGCCTCGGGCATCGTCGGCTTCGCCGCGGACCGGGACTGCGCCCTGTTCGCCTTCGCCCTGTCCGGCAGGCTGTGGACGTACCGCCCCGCCGGGGACACCGTCCGCGCTCTCGACGTCCGCGGACCGGTACTCGACCCCCGCCCCGACCCCACCGGAACCCGTATCGCCTACGTCGCCGGGGGCGCGCTGCGGGTCGTCGACGCCGACGGCGGGAACGAGCGCGCCCTCGCCCGCCCCGAAGGGCCCGAGGTGGTCTACGGGCTGCCCGAACACGTCGCCGCCGAGTCCATGATGCGCCACCGCGGCTACTGGTGGGCGCCGGACGGGCAGCGCCTCCTGGTGGCACGGGTGGACACCTCGCCGGTGCGGCGCTGGTACATCGCGGACCCCGCCGACCCCTCCCGCGAACCGGTCTCCTTCCCGTACCCCGCGGCCGGTACCGCCAACGCCGACGTACGGCTGTGGCTGGTGGACGCCCGCGCGGGCGCCCTCGGCCCCGAGCAGCTCGGTCTCGGCCCGGAAGCCGTTCAAGTCGACTGGGAAAGAAGGAAGTTCGAGTATCTGACCGCCGCGGACTGGGACGGTCACGGCCCCTACGCCACCGTGCAGAGCCGCGACCAGCGTGAGCTGCGCGTACTCGCCGTCGACCCCGCGGACGGCACCACCACTCCGCTGGCCGCACTGCACGACTCCGCCTGGGTGGAACTCGTACCGGGCCTGCCCGCCCGAACCACCGCCGGAAAGTTGGTCACTTGGCGTGACGAGCACCCGGCTCCGGAGACCGCGGGGGCCATGGACGCGCCGGTGGCCGGCACCCGCCGCCTGGTCGTCGACGGCGAGGCCGTCACGCCCCCCGGCCTCCAACTCACCGCCCTGCGCGGGGTGGAGGGCGAGTCCGTCCTCTTCACCGCCGCGTACGAACCGACCGAGACGCACCTCTGGCTCTACGAACACGGCGGCGGGCTCCGGCAGTTGAGCCCCGAGCAGCCTGGCGTGTACGACGGCACCAGGCGCGCCGGCACCACCGTCCTCACCTCCCGGGTGCCGGACCGCCCCGACACCCTGACCACGATCCACCGGGACGGAGACGGAGACGGAGGCGGAGACGAAGACGGAGAAGGGCGGGGCCGCGGGGCGGAGCAGGCGTACGAGGCCGACGGCGGTCTCCCACCGCACCGCACCCTCACCTCGCATGCCGAACTCCCCTCCCTGGAACCGCGGATGGAGCTGCTGGCCCTCGGCCCGCGTGCCCTGCGTGCCGCGCTCTTCCTCCCCTCCTGGCACCGCCCGGGCGACGCGCCGCTGCCGGTGCTGATGGACCCGTACGGCGGTCCGGCGATGTGCAAGGTCCGTGCGGAGCAGACCTGGTGGACGTATGTCTCCCAGTGGTTCGCCGAACAGGGCTTCGCGGTACTGGCGGTGGACGGCCGCGGCACCCCGGGGCGCGGCCCCGCCTGGGAGCGGACCATCCACCACGACCTCACCACCCCGGTACTCGACGACCAGGTGGCCGCGCTCACCGAGGCGGCCCGGCTGCGGCCCGCGCTCGACACCGGCCGGGTCGGCATCCGCGGCTGGTCCTTCGGCGGCTTCCTCGCCGCGCTCGCCGTGCTGCGCCGCCCCGACGTCTTCCACGCCGCCGTCGCCGGCGCCCCCGTCACCGACCAGCGCCTCTACGACACCCACTGGCGGGAGCGCCACCTCGGCCACCCCGACCGGAACCCCGAGGTGTACGTCCACAACTCGCCGGTCCACGAGGCCGGTTCGCTCACCCGGCCGCTGCTGCTCGTCCACGGCCTCGCCGACGACAACGTCTTCGCCGCCCACACCCTGCGCCTGTCCGCCGCCCTCCTCGCCGCGGGCCGCCCCCACGAGGTCCTGCCCCTGCCCCGGGCCACCCACCTGCCCACCGACACGAAGGTCGCGGAGAATCTGCTGGTGCATCAACTGGAGTTTCTGCGGCGGCACTTGAGCGTCTGAGGGCGCGTGGGGAGCGGGCGCGGCCTCGGCGAGGTCGGCGGCAAGGGCGGCGAGGTGGGCGCGGCGACGGCGGTGAGGCGCGCGCGACGCCTCCGCTACAGTCCGCCCATGACCGACGATCAGCCGCGCCCGCACCCCGCCCCCCACCTGCCCTTCGGGAACTTCTCCCAGGTCCGGAGCGCCCTGGAGGCCGCCGACACCCTCGCCGCCCCGGTCGCCGAGGCGCTGCGCACCTGGGAGTCGCGGGAGGCCGCCGAGTCGGTCCTCTACGTCGACACCGACCCCGGCAAGGCGGACACCGCCGTCTTCAGCGAGAGCTACGCGGTCCCCCTCGAAGCCTCCGCGAACTGCGTCGTGGTCGCTGCCAAACGCGGTGGAGAGACCACCCTCGCCGCCTGCCTCGCCCTCGCCCACACCCGGGTCGACGTCAACAGGACGGTCCGCAAGCACCTGGGCGCCCGCAAGGCCTCCTTCGCCGACATGGACACGGCCGTCTCCCGCACGGGCATGGAGTACGGCGGCATCACCCCCCTCGGCCTCCCCGCCGACTGGCCCCTGCTCGTCGACGCCTCGGTCATCGCCGCCCCGTACGTCCTCGTCGGCAGCGGCAGCCGCCGCGGCAAACTCATCCTGCCGGGCAAGGCGATCGCCCAACTCCCGCACGTGGAGGTCCTGGAGGGGCTCGCCCCGGCGGCTGAATGAAGCACCGGCCCCCACCCCACCCGGCATCGCCGCCGACCCCGCGGCATCCGCACACCGAACCGCGCCCCGTAATGGAGTGGGGAGCGGCGAACCCCTTCCGCTACCTTCGGCCGCATGGCTGACGAGTGTTACGGACATCCACGCCTCGCCGCGGTCTACGACCCCCT
Source organism: Streptomyces sp. SCSIO ZS0520 (assembly GCF_025643355.1). Lineage (NCBI taxonomy): Bacteria > Bacillati > Actinomycetota > Actinomycetes > Kitasatosporales > Streptomycetaceae > Streptomyces > Streptomyces sp. SCSIO ZS0520. Next base: position 4,560,807 of record NZ_CP092644.1, read on the forward strand.
CGACCCGGACCGCGGCGATCTCGACGCGTACCTGGGGATGGTGGAGGAGTTCGGGGCGCGCCGGGTGCTGGACATCGGCTGCGGTACCGGTGTCTTCGCGCTCCTGCTGGCCGATCGCGGGATCGAGGTGACCGGCGTCGACCCCGCCCGGGCCTCCCTCGACGTGGCCCGTGGCAAGCCGGGCAGCGAACGGGTGCGCTGGATCTGCGGCGAGGCGACGGAACTCCCGCCGCTGCGCGTCGACTTGGCCACCATGACGGCCAACGTCGCCCAGGCCGTCGCCGATCCCGCGACCTGGCGGGGCACCCTGCGAGGAGCCTACGAGGCACTCCGACCCGGCGGTCACCTGGTCTTCGAGACCCGGGACCCGGCCAGACGCGCCTGGGAGGAGTGGAATCGCGAGTCCTCGTACCGCGTGACGGAGATCCCCGGTGTCGGCACCGTGGAGGGCTGGCTGGAGACCACCGAGGTCGACTTGCCCCTGGTGACCTTCCGTTCGACCTACGCCTTCGCCGCCGACGGCCAGGTCTTGACTTCGGACTCCACCCTGCGCTTCCGCGAACGACCCGAGATCGAGGCCGAGTTGACCGCCCAGGGATTTGTGGTGGCGGACGTACGCGAGGCACCTGACCGACCGGGCAGGGAGTTCGTCTTCGTCGCGCGGCGGCCGGAATCGGTGCCGGGGCAGAGGTAGGGAGCGCGGCGGTCCACGGCCGCCTGCCGGACGCGGACCGCCGCCTCGCGGAGGGTCAGAGCGCCGCGAGGTCCGCGAGCAGCTCGGCGGCGGGCCGGGGGTGGACGAGCCAGCTCAGGTGACTCCCTTCGAGGGTCCGGACGTCGAAGGGGTTGTCCGGGGTGAGCGCGTCGGCTTCGCGGATCATGCGGTCCTGCACGGCGAGCGGCAGACTGGCATCGGCGGCCAGGCGCACATAGGTCCGCGGAACGCGGCCCCAGGTCGCGGCCTGCGCCCGGTCGGCGGACGTACCGGCGTCGAGGTTCTCGTCGGGCTGGAAGGTGTTGAGGAAGACCCGGAACTCGTCGTCGGTGAGGTCGGCGGCGAAGGCGCGCTTGAACGCGGCGAGCGCCGCCGGGTCGGCGGTGCGGAAGTTGGTCCGGAGCAGACCGAGCGCTCCCGGGTCCCCGACGAGCGTGGCGGCGAAGGCCCCCGGGTCGACGCCCGCCATCTCCGGCTGGGTGTAGTAGTCGCCCACGGCCAGCTCGACGGGGCACCAGGCGGAGACGTAGACGATCCGGTCGATCAGCTCGGGCCGAGCGTTGGCGACCGCGGTGGCCGTGACGCCGCCCCTGCTGTGGGCGACGAGGACGGTGGGCCCGTTCCGCTTGGCCCGTTCCAGGATGTCGATCACGCGGGCGGCGTTGTCGGCGAGCGTGATGCCCTTGATGCTCCCCGGTTCCGCGGCGAGGGCGTCGAGATCCTGCGGAGCCTGGTAGGCCGCGGGGTAGGTGGCCTCGAATCCGTGCCCCGGAAGGTCGACCGCGGCCGAGCGGTGTCCGAGCAGGGCGAGCTCGGCCCCCAGCGGCGCGAACGAGAACGAGTTCGCGAAGGCCCCGTGGACAAAGACGAAGGTCGGCAGCTTGTGCATACCTCAGCCTCCGATAGGACGATCTTCGGGGCAAGGTGCTGGGTTCGGGCGGCTCGGAGTGAGGTCGGCGGCGGCCTGTACGGCGTGGGGGAGTCGGCACCGGGGATCGATCGCCTCCTGACCTGGGGGTGTGCATTCCAAAATTTTGGAATGCACACCCCCAGGTCTGTCCCCACTGGGTGGTGGGTGTTCCGTCTCAGTGGACGTGGGCCCTCGCGAGACGGTGGCCTGGGGTGGTCCGAGGGAATGACGGGGCTGTCTCGCTCAACCTGAGCAGCGGGCTGCCGCGGCCCTGTGTCCTCGCTGCGGCGCTGAGCGGGCCAGAGGCGTCGGAGGCTTCGAACTCGGTGCGCTGTCGATGGGTGGAGAACGCCTCCGGCCGCCGAAGTGACCCCGCACACTATTGCAAGCGGCTGCTTGCAATAGTTAGCGGTGGGCGGCATGCTGTTCGCATGGCTTCACTCAACGTCGGCGGTCTTGGTGAGTATCTGCGGGAGCAGCGGCGTACGGCGCAGCTCTCCCTGCGGCAGCTCGCCGATGCCGCCGGGGTGTCGAATCCGTACCTGAGCCAGATCGAGCGCGGGCTGCGGAAGCCGAGCGCGGATGTCTTGCAGCAGGTCGCCAAGGCGCTGCGGATCTCCGCCGAGACGCTGTACGTGCGGGCCGGGATCCTCGACGAGAAGGAGCGGGACGAGCTGGAGACGCGCGCCGTCATCCTGGCCGACCCCTCGCTCAACGAGCGCCAGAAGCAGGTTCTCCTCCAGATCTACGAATCCTTCCGGAAGGAGAACGGCAGCGGCGGGCCCGAGACCGCGGACCAGTCCCCGGACGGGGCGGCGGCCCAGGACCGTACCGACGCGCAGGACCGTACCGACGCCGGTGCTCCGTCCGATGCCGGGGTTCAGTCCGGCGCCGGACGGGCCGACGTAGAGGGAGAAGCGGAAGCAGAAGGAGACGGAGGCGGAAGGGGCGGGGAGCGCGGATGAACGGCGCACCCCGGAGGCCGCTCGCCTGAGGGCAGGCGCCGACCGCCCACCCACGACGACGCGCCACCGCGACACCGAAGAGATACGACGCACCACCCGCCACACCGAAGAGAACCGAAGCGAACCCAACCCAACCGAACCCAACCGAAGTGATCCGGGAGGACACCAGTCATGGCCATTGCCGACGACCTGCGTAAGACGTTCACCGACCCGAGGCCGTTCTACTTCGCGGCCGGAACCGCCGACCTCGCGCTGCAGCAGGCCAGGAAGGTGCCCGGACTGGTCGACCAGCTGGTCGCCGAGGCCCCCGCGCGCTTCGAGGCGGTCCGCGGTACCGACCCGAAGGCCGTGCAGGAGAAGGCCGCCACCCGGGCCAAGGAGGCGCAGGACACCCTCCAGACCAAGGTCAACGAGCTGCTCGGCACCCTCGACTCCGACTTCAAGAAGCTCGGCGAGAGCGCCCAGGGCGCCGCGCTGCGCGGTGTCGGCGTGGCCTTCGAGTACGCGGTGAAGGCGCGCGAGGCCTACGAGAAGGTCGCCGAGCACGGCGAGCAGACCGTGCGCACCTGGCGCGGCGAGGCCGCCGAGGACCTCACCGAGATCGCGATCGTGGTCGAGCCGGAGTCGGTCAAGGTCGAGGACGAGAAGCCCGCGGCCAAGCCCGCCGGCGCCAAGTCCGCGACCGCGAAGCCCGCGGGCGCCAAGCCGGCCGCGAAGGGCGCGGAGGCGAAGACCGCCAAGCCCGCGACCGGTACGGGCGCCAAGTCCGCGACCGGTACGGGCGCCAAGCCCGCTTCCTCCGGCACCGCCGCCTCCGGGACGAAGGCCGCCGCGTCTCCGACCCGGAAGACGGTCACGAAGAAGGCCACCCCGGCCGCCACCTCCGCCCCGCGCAAGGCCGCGGCGAAGAAGTCCACGCCGCCCGCCAAGTGAGCAGGCCGGTGATCACGGGCCGGGCACTTCCCGAGTGCCCGGCCCGTTGTCGGGGTAGCGGGGTGACATAGCGGGTTACCGTGTCCGCGTAGATATGACCCGAGTCTGGTGGTGGACGTTGTGCTGATGCAGGGGTTCGCGGGATTCATGTGGCTGCTGAGTACGGCCCTGATCCTCTTCAGCGGCTTCGCGCTGGTCGACGCCGCGATCCGCCGGGAGGACGCCTTCCGCGCGGCGGACAAGAAGACCAAGCCGTTCTGGCTGGTCATCCTCGCGCTCGCGTTCATCGTGAACTGGATCTTCGGCATTCTGTCGTTCCTGCCGATCATCGGGCTCATCGCGACCATCGTGTACATGGTGGATGTCCGTCCCGCGGTCCGCGCCGTCTCGGGCGGTGGCGGCCGCCGCCGCGGTTCCAGCAGCGACGGGCCGTACGGGCCGTACAACGGCGGCCGCTGAGGCGCCTGCCCCACCTACCCCGGCTCACCCGGAGCCCGGAGCCCGGAGCCCGGAAGCCCAGGGCTCAGTGCCCCGTGCCTCCGCCGGATCCGCGGTCCAGCAGGACCACCGCCACGTCGTCGGTGAGGTCCCCGCCGTTGAGGTCGCGTACCTCGTTCACGGCGGACTGCAATAGCTCCTCGCCCTCCAGGCCCGCCGCGAAGCTGCGGGCGACCAGCTCCACCATGCCGTCCTGGCCGAGGCGCTGCCGCCCCTCGCCGACGCGGCCCTCGATCAGTCCGTCGGTGTAGAGCATCAGACTCCACCGGGCGCCGAGTTCCACCTGGCGGCGCGGCCAGCGGGCGCCGGGGAGCAGACCGAGCGCGGGGCCGCCGTCCTCGTACGGCAGGAGCTGGGCGCGGTGGCCCGGCCGGGAGAGCAGCGGGGCCGGGTGCCCGGCCAGGCACAGGCCCGCGCGGCGGCCGTCGGGGGCGATGTCGAGGGTGCACAGGGTGGCGAAGATCTCCTCGCTGGCCCGCTCGTGCTCCAGGACCTCCTGGAGGGTGGAGAGCAGCCGGTCGCCGCAGAGCCCGGCGAGGGTGAGCGCCCGCCAGGCGATGCGCAGCTCCACGCCGAGGGCCGCCTCGTCCGGGCCGTGCCCGCAGACATCGCCGATCATCGCGTGCACGGTGCCGTCGGGGGTGCGTACCGCGTCGTAGAAGTCGCCGCCGAGCAGGGCGCGGGAGCGGCCGGGCCGGTAGTGCGCGGTGAAGCGGAGCGGGGAGCCCTGGAGCAGGGGAGTGGGCAGCAGTCCGCGTTCCAGGCGGGCGTTCTCCTCGGCGCGCAGCCGGGACTCGGTCAGCTGGCGCTGGGCGATGTCGGCGCGCTTGCGCTCCACGGCGTACCGGATGGCGCGGCTGAGGAGGCGCTCGTCGAGTTCCTCGCGGACGAGGTAGTCCTGCGCGCCGACCCGGACCGCCTCGGCGCCGCGTTCGGCGTCGCCCGAGGAGGTCAGCGCGAGCACCGCCTGCCGGGGCGCGAGCCGCAGCACGTGCTTGAGGGTGACCAGCTCGCCGGTGGTCTCCGCGGTGCGGCCCGCGGGGACGGGCAGGGCGAGGTCGAGGAGGATGCAGTGCACGTCCTCGGTGAGCAGGCGCTCCGCCTCGGTGAGGTTGCGGGCGGTACGGACCCGGACCGGTCTGCCTTCGGCGTCGGCCATCTCGGGGACGCCGAAGGAGCCTGCCGGGTCGTCGTCGATCAGCAGCAGCGTGAGTCCGCCGCCGGGGGCGGGCGGGGGTGCGGAGTCGGAGGGCGCCGGACCGCCTTCCGCGGCCGGGACCTGCCTCTGCCGCGGTACGGATGCGGTCATCGTCGGTTCCTTCCCTCCCCCCGAGGGCATGGCAGGCGCCAGTCGACGCGCTGCCGACGGGGACCATAGCGCCAGCTCAGGCCGCAAGGGAATGGTGCGCGGCAACCAGCCCCTGTCATATGCCCCTGTGAACTGGGCAGTTGGCCCCGGGTTGGTCCGGGAAGGATGAGAAAGGTCACGTACGCGCCCCGCCGTCACCTCCGGCGGGGTGCGCCGCGTCACCCGCGGCTGACCGTTTTGCCGTTCCATGGAGGGTATTTCGGCATCGGTCCCCCTGGTGTGGGCCCGCCCTGCCGGGACCGTACGAGCCCGTAGGTTCCGATCGCAGGTGCCGGTCCCCTGGCTGTGAACGGCGGTTCCGGTTGGCTGTCCGGCGTACTCGTCACCGGTTCATCCCGGTGATTTGTCCGAGTCTGGGTGGGAGTCTGTCCGGGGAATCTGCCCAACAGGAGGGATCAGGAGGCCTGTTGGAAGGTGGCGGTGGCGGCCGGGTGTCAGATGAGGCCTTGGGAGACGCGGCGTGCGGCGGTGCGGATGGCCTCCGCGTACGGGGCATCGAAGGCCTGTATCGCGGCATCGAGGTCGTGATACGGGACAAGCGCCTTGTGCCCGCTGTCGATGGACTGCATCCAGGCGGACCAGGCGTCATGGACATCCTCGTCGGTGACCTGTTCTCCCTTCGCCCGCAGCAGAACGGCGTAGATGCGGAACAGGTCGTCGCAGTCAGCCGGGGGCGCGGCATGGGCGGGCAGGCAGGAGCGGATCAGGGAAGCCAGGGCATCGAGGTAGGTCACGTGGTCAGTGTGCCCAAGAAGACGAGCAGATGGGCACCTACGAACACCAGGGGGATGATGCGCTCGGACGTCCCCAGCTCCGCGTAGCGGGTGCGCCAGCCGTGGACGGGGTCGCGGCGCAACTGCTCCCACTCGTCGGCGAAGATCTTGACCGGGAGATCCTTCTCGATCTTGTTGATTCCCGTGAACTTCGCGGTGTTCAGGTCGCGGTAGCTACGCAGCTGCATCCACCATGCTGCCGAGAGCGTCAGTCCGGCCAGGAACAGCGAGGTGGGCACCCACCACGGCGCCTCCTCGGACAGTTTCGGGAATCCGAGGCCGACCAGGGCGACGAACGCGCTCTGCACGGTCAGGAAGAAGGCGTTGGCGGCCCCGCGGCGCGCTGATACGCGGTCGGCCATCTCGACGGCGAGCTTGTACAGTTCCAGCACCTCGGCCCGCTGCTGCGGATCAGGCGACGCCATGGTTCCTCCCGCGGTGAATATCCGTGACCATCGCTGCGCGGTCGTCAGCCCTGCCGGGGCCGCGCGCGTCCTGTCGGCTCGTCGGAGAGCGGCGGCCACCAGGTCGCTCGCCGAAGCTCTCCGCCCTTGCGGGCTTGTCAGTGCTTCTTCTTCGCCTCATCCGACGGCATGCCCGACTCATACCGGCGTAGTTGCGCGGCGACGGGGACGCTCGCCCGGGTCAGGGCCAGAGTCAGCCGGTCCGTGGGCGCGAGGCCCGCGCGCAGCGGTGAGTAGACGGGCTGCCGGTCAGGGGTGAAGTAGATGATCCCCTGGGCTCTCGACGACAGGCCGAAGCCTCCTCCGTACGTGGGGAAGTCCGGGATCCGGTCCGTCGGCTTGAGGTGCGGGCGCATCGCCTCGCGAAGGTTCTTCTGCAAGGTGGCGTATCCGGAGTCGCCCCGCACGGGGACGATCAGCATCAGGCGCTGAGGCGGAACCACCCGGAATGCCTCGGCCAGTTCCCAGGCAACGCCGTCGCTGTCTCCCAGGATCAGCACCACCAGGCGGGCACGCACCATCATCTTCGTCACGGCGGCGTGCCAGTCATGGCGGGGGAGGTAGAAGCGCGCGGCGCCGTCGGGGGCGATCTGCTCCCCGGGGACCCCGACGGCGATCGGGGGGCCGGCCCACCCCAGGGCGGTGCAGATCTTCTGCTCCTCCGGGGTGCCGACCGAGAACCAGCCCTTGAACAGGCTCTTCGCGGTGAACACCTGCTGGTCCCGCGAGAGGAGGGAATCCTCGTCGAAGGGCCTCAGCAGCAGGGAGAACGTCTGCGGTTGCACGTCGTCGGGAGAGCTCACCACCCGAGAACTCTTCGCCCGTACGTACAGGCGGAGCACACGGTTACCGCGGGCCACGGACAAGGCTGCCAGGAGGGCCAGTAGCGCGTAGACGGGGAAGATGTCCCAGCCGGTGGTCGGCGGGCCATCGGTGCTTGCCGACCGCGCGCCGACGTACGCCAGGGGAAGCAGGGCCAGGAGCCCGCACAGCGCGGTCGCACCCGCTGGCTGGAAGAAGGGGCGGCGCTCCCCTTCCCGGGGCACGGTCACCATGGTGTAGACCTTGCTCTCCGCGAAAAGCACCGCCACGACCACGATCACGGAGGAGCAGAGCGACAGCAGGTCGGTCCAGTCCGCCGTCCGCTCCTGTGTGCGTATCTCTTTGCCGACGGCCAGGAGGGTGGGCGTGATGAGCATCGCCCCCTGGGACACCATCAGGATGCCCATCACCATCCCGTAGCGCACGATCAGATGCCGATCCCGGGAGTTCTGTACGCCCCCCGGTTCTTCCTGCGGTTTCGCGGAATCGCGGAGCCCGAACTCCAGGGCGACGGCATCGGAGAGCTGGGCAAGAGACGCTCGCCGGTAGCTTTCACCGAGAAGGTAGACGATCGAGAGGAACAGGAACGTACTGGCCTGTGGAAGGTCCATCACCGCGGCATAGACCGCGTAGCCGATGCTTGCGAGTCCCAGCAGGCACAGCAGTCGCCCCAGGAGCATCCGGGACGCCCCCGACCGCCTGGTCTCCTCGGCACTGATCTGCGACAAACCCCCGCCCCCACTTCCACGCGAGCAGACCAGGATGCCCGGCCACGCCCCATGCTCGGGGTCGAACGAGGAAAACGGCCAGAAGTAGGCCCCTCGGTTCCGCGCGGACCGTCACCTCACCTGTCAGGCCGTACGACCCCCAAAATCGACATCGAGCCCGCCCCCGCGACGGTCACATGCCGCCCCGGTCGGGGCGCGTGGATGATGGAGCCGCCGCCTATGTACATGCCGACATGGCTGGCGTCGTCGTGGTAGATGATCAGGTCGCCGGGGCGCATCTCGCGGATGTCGATCCGGGGGAGCCGGCGCCACTGCTCCTGTGAGGTGCGCGGGATGGTGCGGCCCGCGGAGAGCCAGGCCTGCGAGGTCAGGCCCGAGCAGTCGTACGTCGTGGGGCCCTCGGCGCCCCATTCGTAGGGCTTGCCGAGCTGCTCGCTGGCGTAGGCGACCGCCTTCCTGCCCGCGGCGCTGGCCTTGCCCTTGATCTCGTCGAGTATCCCGGAGTCGAGCCAGGCGGCCTGGGCCTTGGACTGGGCGGCCTTCTCCAGGGCCTGGAGCCGGGCCCGCTCCTCCTTCTCCAGGCGGGACTCGACCTTCTCGGCCTCGGCGATCCGCTTCTTGATCTTCTTCTTGGCCGCCGCCTTCGTCTTGCGGTTGGCCTCCAGCTTCTTCCACTGCGCCGAGGCGTCCTCGGCGTACTGGCGCAAGTCCTCCTGGGTGCGGGTGAGTTCACCGAGGAGGCCCTTGGTGGCCTGCTGGCCCTGGCGGGCGCGGTCGGTGCCGTCCAGGAAGCTGCGCGGGTCCTCGCTCAGCATCAGCTTCGCCTCGGGCGGCAGGCCCCCGCCGCGGTACTGCGCGCGGGCCGCGGCGCCCGCCTTCTTCTGGAGCCCGTCGAGCTTGGTCTGCCCGTCCACGATGCGCTTGGCCAGCGCCACGAGCTGCCGCGACTGCCGGTCGGCCTTCTCCTCGGCGGCGTTGTACGCCTCGGTGGCCACCCCGGCGTCGTGGTAGAGCTTGTCGAGCCGCTTGCGGACCTCGTCCAGGTCGGAGGAGCCGGTGGTCCGCCCCGCCCCGTCCGGCTGAGCGCTCCCGTCCGTCCGCCCCGGCTGGCCGGTTTCCGATGGCCTCGGTGCGGGCTTCCCCGGCGCCGCCTCGGCCACCGCCGGCACGGCGAGCACGGTGATCGTGCAGACCAGGGCCATGGCAGCCCAGGTCGACCTCTGCTTCCCCGTCACGATCGAGCCCCCTATCCGGCTACTGCCGGGACTGTGTCGCCATCTGATTTACCGTCAGTAACTTCTCCCCGCTTACGGGATGGTGCCACGACTCGCGCTTCTGCGACAGAGCCTCGGTCCCGTCCCGTCCGCCTCTCGAACTGATCGACGATCCGGCCCCGCAGATCGTTCCACTGTCACCCAAAAGGGTGGGCAGGCGCGGCCCGTGAGCCCGCAGGCTCCCCTCCGCGGCCCCGTCGCCCGGCGCCCGTACGCCCCTCGTACGGACCCGGCGGAGCGTCAACTCCGCGCCGCCCCCGCTCAGTTGCGCGGCGCCAGCGCCTCCCACCGCACCGTGACCTCGCCCTGCCGCCACCGCCGCGGACCGTCGACAACCGGCCAGTCCGCCGCGAGGTCCCGTACCGCGCGGATCCACCGCTGCCGCGCCCCGTAGGAGGCGAAGGGCGCCGCCGCGGCCCAGGCGCGGTCGAAGTCGCGCAGGAAGGCGTGCACCGGCTCGCCCGGCACATTGCGGTGGATGAGCGCCTTCGGCAGCCGTTCCGCGAGGTCGGAGGGGCGGTCGAGGGAGGCGAGCCGGGTCGCGAAGGTCACCGTGCGCGGACCCTCCGGGCCGAGCGCCACCCAGACGTGCCGCCGCCCGATCTCGTCGCAGGTCCCCTCCACGAGCAGCCCGCCCGGGTCCCCGCCCGCCGCGTCCGGCAGGGCGAGCCGGGCGCAGAGCCGCGCCCAGGCCCCGGCGACCTGGTCCTCCTCGTACTGCCGCAGCACGTTCGCCGCCCTGATCAGCTGCGGGCGGCCGGGCACCGGCACCTCGAAGCCGCCCCGCCGGAAGTCCAGCCCCGGCCGTAGATACCGCGCGGCGGCGGCCACCCGCGCCGGTTCGATCTCCACCCCGACGACCCGGGTGCGCGGCGCGGCCCCGCGCAGCCGGACGAGGAGTTCCACGGCGGTCCAGGGCGCGGCCCCGTAGCCGAGGTCCACGGCGAGGGGCTCGGCGGCGCGGCGCAGCACCGGCCCGTGCACCGCGGCGATCCAGCGGTCCATGCGGCGCAGCCGGTTGGGATGGGTGGTCCCGCGCGTCACCGTGCCCACGGGCCTGGGCGGGGGAGTGCGGGCTGCCATGCGTACGAGGGTAGGCGGGCGCGGCGGGCGCGCTCCCGCCGCCGGGTCCCGCAGGCCGCACCCCACCCCCTGTCCCTGACCTGCGCACTCCCCCCGAAGTTGAGAGCGCGAAGGTAAGGATTGAGCAAAGCGGAAATGCGCTGCCCCTTTGTGTTGTTCCTGCACCGGAGGCCTCTGACCTCCACGCAGCCCTGCCCGCCCAGTCCTGCCGCGGGAGCGGCGGTGAGCCCGACGCGAGGAGGAAGCCACGTGAGCCAGTACGGGAGCAGGCTCCGCTCTCCCGGGGGCGCCCGGCTCCGCCTGCACCGCAAGCCGCGCCGGGTCGCGATGCTCAGCGTGCACACCTCACCGCTGCACCAGCCCGGCACCGGCGACGCGGGCGGCATGAACGTCTACATCGTCGAGCTGGCCAAGCGCCTCGCCGACCTCACCGTCGAGGTGGAGATCTTCACCCGCGCCACCACCGGCGGGCTGCCCCCGGTGGTCGAGCTGGCCCCCGGCGTCCTCGTCCGCCACGTGGACGCGGGCCCCTACGAGGGCCTGGCCAAGGAGGAGCTGCCCGCCCAGCTCTGCGCCTTCACCCACGGGGCGATGCAGGCCTGGGCGGACCACCGGCCCGGCCACTACGACCTGGTGCACTCCCACTACTGGCTCTCCGGGCACGTGGGCTGGCTGGCCGCCGAGCGCTGGGGCGTCCCGCTCGTGCACGCCATGCACACCATGGCCAAAGTCAAGAACGCCTCCCTCGCCGAGGGCGACCGCCCCGAGCCGGCCGCCCGCGTCATCGGCGAGACGCAGATAGTGCGCGCCGCCGACCGCCTCATCGCCAACACCGCCGAGGAGTCCGCCGAGCTGGTCCGGCACTACGAGGCCGACCCCGCCAAGGTCGCCGTCGTCCACCCCGGCGTCAACCTCGACTGCTTCCGGCCCGTGCCGCAGGGCGCGGCCGCCTTCGGCGCGGCCCCGGCCGGATCGCCGCGGGCCGCCGCCCGCGCCCGGCTCGGCCTTCCGCAGGACGCCTTCATCCCGCTCTTCGCGGGCCGCATCCAGCCGCTGAAGGCCCCCGACATCCTGCTGCGCGCGGTCTCCCTCCTCCTGGAGCGCGAACCGGGACTGCGGTCCCGCATGGTCGTGCCGGTGGTCGGCGGCCCGAGCGGCAGCGGCCTCGCCAAGCCCGAACGCCTGCAGAAGCTCGCCGCCCGCCTCGGCATCGCCGATGTGGTCCGCTTCCGGCCGCCGGTCGGGCAGGAGCAGCTCGCCGAGTGGTTCCGCGCCGCCTCGGTCCTGGTCATGCCCTCCTACAGCGAGTCCTTCGGCCTGGTCGCCATCGAGGCGCAGGCCGCGGGCACCCCGGTGATCGCCGCCCGGGTCGGCGGGCTGCCGGTGGCGGTGCGCGACGGCTCCACCGGCTTCCTCGTCGACGGCCACGACCCCGCCGACTACGCGGAGGCGCTGCGGCGCTTCGCCGACACCCACCGGCCGGGCCCGGACGCGCCGGGCAGCCTCACCGCCGAGATGGGCGCCCGCGCCGCCCGGCACGCGGAGAACTTCGGCTGGGCCGCCTCCGCCGCCGCCACCGCCGAGGTGTACACCGAGGCCATGCAGGAACACCGCCGTCGCGTACGCTCGCACCATGGCTGAGAACGCGGTGGAAGCCGAGCAGGCGCTGGTCATCGAGCGGGTGCTCACGGAGGCCGACCTCGACTGGGAGTCCCCGGAGCCCGGCGGCTACGTCGTCAAGCTCCCCGGCACCCGCAAGCTCTCCACCACCGTCTCACTCCGCCTCGGCCGCCATTCGCTCTCCCTCAACGCCTTCGTGATCCGCCACCCGGACGAGAACGAAGAGGGCGTCCACCGCTGGCTCCTGGAGCGCAACCTCAAGCTGTACGGGGTGAGTTACGCGGTCGACAAGCTCGGCGACATCTACCTGGTGGGCAAGCTGCCCCGGGCCGCCGTCACCCCCGAGGAGATCGACCGCCTCCTCGGCTCGGTCCTGGAGGCCGCCGACGGCAGCTTCAACACCCTGCTCGAACTCGGCTTCGCCTCCGCCATCCGCCGCGAGTACGAGTGGCGGGTCTCCCGCGGCGAGTCCACCCGCAACCTGGACGCCTTCACGCAGCTCCTGGAGAAGTCGGGCACGGCGCGGAAGTCCGAAGGTCCGGACAGCTCGTCCTGACCCGGAGCCCCGGCACCGGGTCCTCTTCGTCTCCCATCGCCTCTTCGTCTCTCAGCGCCGCTGTGTCTCCGCGCCCGTGCCCGCGCCCGTACGGCCCGGTATGCGCACGAGCCGTAGGAAGCCCCGGCCCCGTACGGTCCTGGCGGAGGGGAACTTCCGTGTCGCGGACGGCGGTTGCGGGACCGCGGTCCTCTGGGTGCTGAAGACGTAGCGGGTGCCGTCCTCGTCCGCGGCCCAGAAGACGTAGGGCTCGCCGAGGGTCAAGTAGCCCAGGGCCCAGGTGTGTTCGTCCCGGTCGGCCGTCCACGCCCGTACCGGATGGGCGTACGGGGCGGCCAGCTGGTCCGCCACGTCCTGGGCGCGCCGCAGCAGCCAGCGCAATGCCGACTGCGGTGAGTCGCCGCGGTGTTCGCCCAGCAGGACCCGGGGGCGGCGGAGCGTGTGCGCGACCAGCCGGGCGCTGTACGCACCGGGGCCCGCGTACGGTACGGGGGCCTCTCGCGTCGGCGGGATCACCGGGTCGCCACCTCCGGCAGCACCAGGCTCGCCCAGACGGTTTTCCCGACCCCGAGACGCGGTGCGACACCCCACGCGTCGGCCAGGGCGTTCACCAGGGCCAGTCCCCGGCCGGACTCGTCCTCCGGCCCCGCGTGCCTGAGCTGGGGCTTCTCATCACCGGCATCGGCGACTTCGAGCCGAAGCTCCTTGCCGCTCAGCTCGAAGCGGACCCGGATCTCGCGGCCGGGAGCCGTCTTCGCGGCCATCGCGTTGGTGACCAGTTCGGAGAGCAACAGGACTGCGGTGTCTACGACTTCACCCTCCACGTGCCACAGCGCGAGCTGGCGCCGCAGGGCCTGGCGGGCGCGGCCGACATTCGGACGCCGCCGCGGGTACTGGAACGCGACGGCCTCGGCGGGGGTGGGCAGGGCACTTCCGGGCATGGCTCAACCTCTCGGGAGCAGGCGGGTGTTGGGGCGCCGGAGCGGGCCCGGTGGTCACGGGCGGCCCTCGACGGGAGCGGGTGCGCGGGCGGCCGGTCCGGATTGCCGGATTCTTTCGGCCGCGGGCTGCTGACCCCGTACGCTTCACTCCTCTCCGTAGCGATCTCGCTACCAAGGGGATTCAGCGTGGACTACTGTCGAGTCCCGTTCAACGTGTCGGCGTGGGATGGAAGGTGCCCCAACCAGCCATGAACAAGAACGAATTGGACCCCGATTCCTCCCCCGAGGCGGCCTACGGCGCGCGTTTGCGCAGCATGCGGGAGGCCCGCGGGTGGACCCAGGAAATCTGTGCCCAGCGCACGGGCTACTCCAGCGTGCATGTCTCCGCCGTCGAAAATGGTCGGAAACCTCCGACCCTCCGTTTCTCGCGTAGTACGGACCGCGCCTTCGGCATCACGGACACGGAGGACACCTTCGAGCGCCAGTACCGCGAGATCCGGCACGGCAGCCTCCTGGAGGGCTTCCCGCAGTTCGTCGAGTACGAGGCCCATGCGGCGGAGATCCGGCTGTACGAAGTCGGTGTGATGCCGGGCCTGTTGCAGACTCCGGAGTACGCCACCGTCCTGGCCGACAGCCACGTCAGACGAGGGGCCATCAGCGAGGAGCAGGCGCAGGAGCGGATCGCGCTGGTCGCGGAGCGGCAGAAGGCCCTCACCCGGCAGCCACCGCCCCTGATCTCCGCGGTCCTGGACGAGAGCTGCCTGCGGCGACCCGTCGGTGAACCGGCCGTGATGAAGGCCCAGTTGGAGTGGCTGACCGAGTTCGCCGCACTCCCCAACACCGTGCTCCAGGTCGCCCCGTTCAGCATGGGCGAGCGCCGCCCGTTCGATCTGCCGGTCACCATCCTCACGATGGGGGATCGCTCGCTTCTCTCGTACGCCGAGTCCGCGCAGCGAGGGCATCTGGAACGCGACGGAAAGTTCGTCCTTCCCGTGATGGCGGCCTACCATCAGCTTCAGGCAGAAGCCTGCTCGCAGGCGGAATCTGTGGCCATGATCAGCCAGTTGCGAAAGGGCATCCCGTGACGTCCGAATCCCCCCGTTGGTTCAAGTCCTCGTACAGCAACAACGGTGGCCAGTGCATAGAGGTCGCCGCCAACCTCGTCGCCGCGCACGGCGTGGTTCCGGTCCGCGACTCCAAGAACCCGACCGGCCCGTCGCTGCTCGTCCCGTCCTCGGCCTGGTCGTCCTTCGTGGCCGCGGTCAAGGACGAGGATGTCACCGCATGAGGTGAGCCGTACTGACCTACGGTGACCGGCCCCTGTCGTACGGGTTACGACGGGGGCCGGTGTGTATCTACCATCAACTCCGGGCGACGGCCTGCTCGCAGACCGCGTCCATGGCCATGATCAGCCAGTTGTGAAGGGGCATCCCGTGACGACCGAATCCCCGCGTTGGTTCAAGTCCTCGTACAGCGAGAACGGTGGCGCATGCGTAGAGGTGGCCGCGAATCTCGTCGCCGCGCACGGCGTGGTTCCGGTCCGCGACTCCAAGAACCCGACCGGTCCGTCGCTGCTCGTCCCGTCCTCGGTGTGGTCGTCGTTCGTGGCAGGGGTCAAGGGCGGGGACACCGCCGCCTGAGGTGAGCCGTACCGCCTGGGCCGGAGGTGAACCCGGCCCAGGCCAGGAGCCGTTCGCGCCGAACGGCCTCAGACCGCTTCGGTGGGCGCCGGCGGCGAGGTCTGCGGTCCGGGCGGGGAGGGTGCCTCCGGGTCGGCGACCAGTGCGGCCCCGACGGGGACATGGGGGACGGCCGTCGCCTCGTCGTCCTCCGCGTCCTTCTCGTCCTCCAGGCTCCGCATGAGCAGCCCGTAGCCGACCGCTCCGGCGGTGCCGATGACCGCGCAGCCCGCCCAGAGCCAGTCGGCGCCGAAGCGGTCGAGGACCAGGCCCGAGCTGAGCGGGGCGACCAGGGCGGCCACCGACCAGGACATCGTGTAGACGCCCTGGTAGCGCCCACGCCCCTCGGTGGGGGAGAGGCGTACCACCACGCCGGTCTGGGTCGGGGCGTTGACGATCTCGGCCAGGGTCCACACGCAGACCGTCAGCGCGAAGGTGCCGACCGACCCGGCGAAGGCGGTCAGCCCGAAGCCGTACCCCGCGACCAGCGAGGACACCAGGAGCAGCCGCCCGGGGTCGCGGTGCTCGATGAAGCGGGTGACCGGGATCTGCAGGACGACGATGAGCAGGCCGTTGACGGCGATGGCGAGACCGTAGTCGGCGGGGGTGAAGCCCGCCTCGCCCATCGCCACCGGAAGCCCGACATAGCCCTGCTGGAACACCAGCGCCAGCAGGAAGGACAGCCCGACGACGGCCATGAAGCGCCCGTCCCGCAGCACGCTCGCCATGTTCACCGCGGCGGGCTCGGACTTCTCGGCCCCGGCGCTCCCGTCCGGCGTCTTCACCGCCTCGGCGACCGGGCGGGACTCCGGGATGCGGCTCCAGGTCAGCACCGCGCAGACCAGCGTCATGCCCGCCTCGATGAGGAAGGCGGCGTGGTAACTGACCTCGGCGATGAAACCGGCACCGGCCGAGGAGACCGCGAAACCGAGGTTCAGCGCCCAGTAGTTGAGGGAGAAGGCGCGCACCCGGTCCTTCGGCGGCACGATGTCCGCCATCATCGCCTGGATCGCCGGGCGCGAGCCGTTCGCCGCCATGCCGACGCAGAAGGCGAGGGCCGCGATCGCGACCGGATGCGTCATGAAGCCGAGCACGCCGACGCTGACGGCCGTCGACAGCTGCGCGATCATCAGCGTCGGACGGCGGCCGATCCGGTCGGCGAGCACACCCCCGACAATCGAGGAGATCACCCCGCCGAGGCCGTAGAGGGCGGCCACCAGACCCGCGTACGAGGCCGAGAAGCCGCGCTCCAGGGTGAGGTACAGGGCCAGGAAGGTCACCACGAAGGAGCCGAGCCGGTTCACGAGTGTGTTCGTCCACAGCCACCAGAACTCCCGCGGCAACCCCCCGACACTCTTGCTCACGGCGGCCCGCAGACCCGCGTATGCCATCCGGCGTCCCCCTGTGCTCCCCGACACCGTGCTGCCCGGTGTCCTTCTGTGCTCGCGGAGGCCGTCGTGGTTCCGGCGTCTCCTTGTGCTCCGCGACACCGTGCTGCCCGGTGTCCTTCTGTGCTCGCGGAGGCCGTCGTGCTTCCGGCGTCTCCTTGTGCTCTCGGACGCCGCGCTGCCCGGTGTCCCTCCCGCTGACCCGGCCGTGGTGCGCAGGGCTTTCGGCCGACTGCCGCGGTAAGCGGCTCCGGCGGCAGGCATACGTTACGAACCCTGCTCGCCGGAGCGCCACTGAATTGCCGGGAATCGTCAATCGTCGCTGCCGGGGAGGGGCAGTCGCCACCGCCGGGGAGCGTCAGTCGTCACTGCCGGGAACCGTCGAGCGTCCGGGGGCGGGCGCGGCCCCGGGTCCCGCGCACCCGCCGGAAGGGGTCGATTAGTCTCGGACGCATGGCCGACGCACCGTACAAGCTGATCCTGCTCCGCCACGGCGAGAGCGAGTGGAACGCAAAGAACCTGTTCACCGGCTGGGTGGACGTCAACCTCACCGAGAAGGGCGAGAAGGAGGCGGTCCGCGGCGGTGAGCTGCTCAAGGACGCCGGCCTGCTCCCCGACGTCCTGCACACCTCCCTCCAGAAGCGCGCCATCCGCACCGCGCAGCTCGCCCTGGACTCCGCCGACCGCCTCTGGATCCCGGTCCGCCGCTCCTGGCGCCTGAACGAGCGCCACTACGGCGCCCTCCAGGGCAAGGACAAGGCCCAGACCCTCGCGGAATTCGGCGAGGAGCAGTTCATGCTCTGGCGCCGCTCCTACGACACCCCGCCGCCCCCGCTGGCCGACGGCGCCGAATTCTCCCAGAGCGACGACCCCCGCTACGCGACCATCCCGCCGGAGCTGCGCCCCCGCACCGAGTGCCTCCAGGACGTCGTCCAGCGCATGCTCCCGTACTGGTACGACGGCATCGTCCCCGACCTCCTCACCGGCAGCACGGTCCTGGTCGCCGCCCACGGCAACTCCCTGCGCGCCTTGGTCAAGCACCTCGACAACATCTCCGACGCCGACATCGCGGGCCTCAACATCCCCACCGGCATCCCCCTCTTCTACGAACTCGACACCGCCTTCAACCCGGTCAACCCGGGCGGCACTTACCTCGACCCGACGGCGGCTGCGGCGGCGATCGAGGCTGTGAAGAACCAGGGAAAGAAGAAGTAACGCACCACCGATAGCCCCCGTCCTACGAGTTCTTCGCGGGGCGGGGGCTTTTCTGATGGGTTTGGGTCGTCTCTCGGCCGTCGGCATGACTGAGTTACGACTCTGTGGGTCTACGGCTCAGCTGAGGGCCTTGCCGACCTCGTAGATCGTGGGCCTGTCTTCGGGCGCCGAGCTGAGCATGGCGTCGATCAGTTCGCCCAGCTCTCCACGCACTCTCACGGGTCGGCGTCTGCCACTCGCAACGGCTCGTCTCTGCTCAGGACGGGGTGCGCCGTCCGGGTACGCGACGGCCCGCCAACCCGTGGCGGAGATGAGCAGAGACGCGCCGAGCGCATACACGTCCGCTTCCTGCGTCGCCTCAGCCTCTCCGGTCGCGAGCACACTGCGCGCGATCTCCGGCGCTTCGTAGTGGACGAGGCAGCCGCGGAACGGGAAGTCGTACGACGTGGGGATGTGCCCACCCCGTGCCAGGGCCAGGTCGATGAGGTGCGCACGCTCCGGCCCGATGATGAAGTGGGCGGGCTGCACGTCGCCGTGGGCCCAGCCCTTGGCGTGCAGTTCGGCCAGTGCCTCTACGCAGCCGAGGGCCACGCTGGTGTGCGGTTCAGTACGAGAGCCCGGCTCACGGCAGGGCTTCCAGAGCTCGTAGAGGTCGGGCCCTTCGCGCCACGGTTGGAAGTTCCAGGTGCCCCGCTCCCACTCGCCGTAGGCGCAGTCGTCGAAGCCGAGCCGATGCAGCACGGCGCCTTCGCGTGCGGGGGCGAGTGCTGTCCAGGGTTGCGCGGGCCAGTCGACCGTAGCCTCGATCGGATATCCGACCTTCACGGCGTACCGCCCTCGATGGCTCTCGACCTCCCAGACCGTGGAGCCCCGGCGATTGACAACCAGGCGCTGAGCCTTGGGCATGAGTGTGTCGGCTACGACGATCGGCAGTTCAGGGGGTGTCCCGGACAACGTCAGTTCTCCTTCCGGGCAACGCGGCCGACCCCGTATCGAGGTCGACCGCGCCGCTGGTGTCGAGTCGCTACGCCTGACCGTACGGACGGCCGCAGTCCGAGTCGCACTGTGCGAGGTTGGTGCCGTCCACGGTCCAGAGGTCGTCGAAGACCATGAAACCGGCCGCCTTCATCGCGTGCGCGGAGGCGGCGACCCTCTCGGGGTCACGCCGACCACCGCCCGGCTTCGGGTTGTGGTGGAGGAAGCGGCCGGCGAACCGCCGGCACAGGTCGGCGTACTCCTTCGTATGCAGGATGAGTGCGTGCAGACCGAGGTCCACGTCGTCCGACGGGACCATGGGGACGGTTGCGGTCGCCGCGGCGGCCACGAAGGCCACCGCCTGGTCCGCGATCCGCTCCGCCCGGTCGGAGGGCTGCCCGTTGTGGAGGACCACGAAGTGCGTGAGGCTCTCGAACAGCTCCTCACCGGCCACCATGCGCCCGGTCTTCTGGTCGTTGGCCGTTGCCGTCATGCGAATGCTCCTACCTCGTCGCTGCGGTCTGGTACTCGCGCCCGCACCGGTCGTCGAGGACTGGCCCTACGACGGGCGGGACAGGCAAGGCCGCCTTCAACTTGGGGAGTTGAGGAGTGTGGCACCCAACTCGGGCGGCCGATCCACCGGCTGAAACCGAGGGCGTGCCGATCACCAGGCCACCCGACCCGCTGATCACGATGATGAATACCTGGGCTGGTCTGCTGATCGCTTGCCATGCGGACGAGCATCCTGCCGCTGCTCGGGACGTCGGAACCACCGCAGAACCCCAGTGGGGGACGTCCCGCATCGGGTAGAACGTCCCTGGTGCCGTCCTCAGATCCTGGGAGAGACCGAAATGCCGAACGAGAGGTTACGAGCTGCCATGGCAGCCGGTGGCTGGACGTACAGCGCCCTCGCGGACAAGGTCGAAGTCGATCCCAAGTCCGTCGAGCGATGGGTCAACCAGGGGCGAACGCCACGTCGTGCAACCGCCATGCTGGCAGCGGAGACGCTGCGAGAGGACGTGCACGCTCTGTGGCCCTCTCTCCGGCAGGCTCGCCCTGCCCGCGCTGCCAGTCCGGAGCTTGTGGCTCTGTACGACAAGCGGGCGGACATCCCCGTGCCCGCCTTGGTGGACATGTTGGCGCAAGCCGGCGAGCACATCGACGTGCTGGTGTACGCGGCCGTCTTCCTGCATGAGGCGTATCCGCGGCTCAATGACCTGCTGCGCGAGCGAGCTGCGGACGGGTGCGCGGTCCGCATCGCGATTGGCGACCCGGACAGTCCCCAGGTGCGACAGCGCGGCGAAGAAGAGCAGTTCGGGCACGGAATCGAGTCTCGATGCCGACTCGCGCTCATGCACTACCGACCCCTTGCCGGGACGCCCGGAATCGAGGTGCGGACTCATGCGACCACGCTCTACAACTCGATCTACCGTGCGGACGACCAGGCGATGGTCAACGCCCATGTATGGGGCGTGAACGCCTACGGTGCCCCGGTGTGGCACCTCCGCCGCAGCGAACCGGGCGGCATGTTCGACACCTACGCCAGCAGCTTCGACGCTGTGTGGGACACCGCGACACCAGTAAGGGGAGCATGACCGTGGCACGGACCGAGTACTACGACGACCCTGCGGCACCTGAGCCGAACAGCTTGGTGGTTGCCGCGTCCGCGGTGGTCACCGACGACGAGAGCCGCATCCTCCTCCAGCGCCGACGGGACAACGACCTCTGGGCCCTCCCCGGCGGCGGCTTGGAGATGTCCGACTCGCTCCCCGGCACAGCCATCCGGGAGGTGAAGGAGGAAACCGGTTTGGACGTGGAGATCACCGGGCTCGTGGGCACGTACACCGACCCCCGCCACATCATTGCCTACTCGGACGGTGAGGTGCGTCGGCAGTTCAATGTCTGCTTCACCGCCCGTGTGGTCGGTGGTCGGCTCGCCCTCTCGGACGAGTCCACGGAACTGCGGTTCGTCGGCCCTGAGGAGATCGAGCAGCTGCCGATGCACCACACCCAGCAACTCAGGATCCGGCATTTCCTGGAGCACCGAGCGCGCCCGTACCTCGGCTGACCTTGCGGATCACGAGGACAGGGCAGTTCGTCTCTCGGCTCTACTTGCGCGAGGGCGTCCCCGTGGCCGGGGCAGCCTCCTCGGTTTCCGCGAAGTCGGCGTCGGCCTCGCAGCCCTTGGGCATCTTGGCGAGGGTGGTCGCGCACTTCGCGGGGTCGACCGGGGGCTCGGACGCGGCCGGGCCGTCGTGGCTCTTCTTCTCGGCCGAGGTCGGGTTGGTGGACGAGGGGGAACTGTCGGCGGAGGACGAGCAGGCCGCCGTGCCCAGCACGGTGGACAGGATCAGAGCGGCCGAGGCCGCGGCAGCGCGCGTACGCATGTGAGTCCCCCTGTACGGACGCCCGGGCGCCCGGTCTAGCAGTCGGTCCGGCTGTGCCACCGGCACGTCTCAGGCAGCGTGCGAAGCGCGAGTGGACCGTGCGGTGGTACCCCGATGTATACCGGAAGAATCCGGCATTCGGCAGGTGTGGATCTACTGGCCGCTCCTCTTCGGGAGGGTTCTCAATCGGTGATGTACCACTCGTCCTTCAGGTACTCCAGCGTGTAGCTCCCCAAGTCGCTCTCCGAGAACGTGGCCTCGGACTTCACCGCCGCGACCGGCATCTCGACCTTCGCCGGGGTGCGGACGACGACACGCCCCGGGTCCACCGTCGCCGTGCGCAGGGCGGTCTTCTGGGCCGGGGAGATCATCTTGAAGACGGCGGTGTAGGTCGAGGTGCAGGGGCCGAGGCCCTGGTTCTCGGCCTTCTTCGCGGCGGGGCCGGCGACTTCGCAGACCGTGTTGATGTCCTCGCGGCCGAGGGCGTGGAGGTACTGCTCGTACCGCTTGATCGCGCCCTCCTTGGTCTTGGGAGCGGGCTGGTCGCCGGTCGGCGGGGTGGCCGAGGGCTTCTCGGGCCGGGCGGAGCTGGAAGGGGACGACGGCGCCGAGGGGTCCGCCGATGCCGATGCCGACGCGGAGGTGGAAGCCGGGGGCTTCGTGTCCGCGTCCCCCTTGTCGTCGCCGGGGCCGCAGGCGCACACCACCAGTGCCGCGCAGGCCGTCATCGTCATGCTCACCGTCGTGCGCGCTCTCATCGGGTCTCCTCCGGTCGTCCCACCGTCGGCCGACTGCACACCGAGTCGGTCGCCAACACACTCTGTGCTCACGCAGGAACCGGCGGAACGGTTCCCCGCCGGGTGAGGTCGGGGCGTACGGGGAACCATGAACACACCTGTCCCGTAGGCGGATTGGGCATGCGGGGCGCTCATGTACGCGAGGGAAGGGGAAGGCGATGGCGAGCAGCGAGGAGGCCGCCACCGGGCCGGTCCTGGTGTGTTCCCTGAAGGTTTCGGCGGTGCGGACGATCCCGGACGACGGCAAGTACCACCTCGTACGGTTCCCCTTCGGGACCGCGGAGTCGAGTGACGAGCACGGGATGCACCAGGTGGCGCAGCCGGACGGGCACACGGTGAAGGACTGGACCCGGGAGGACCGGGCCGGGCTCATCTGGCCGGCGCGGTCCGGCTGGGGCGAGCTGTACGCCATGGTGCAGTGGGAGAGCGGGAACTACTCGGAGCTGCGCGACCAGTTCGTGCGCGATCCGCTGGGGTTCACCGACGCGGGGGTGGACACCACGGCGACCGACCACCGCGTACCGTCGCCCGGCCGCAACTACTTCACCAAGACGCACGGCATCTTCGTGAAGGCCGGGACTCCGCTCGGGCTCAGGGTGGCGCAGCGTTCGGGCCGGTCGCAGAAGCTGCTCCTCGCCGAGTTCAAGCTGGTCATCCGGGACGCCTGAGGCAGGGGACCCGCGCGGTCCCGGTCAGCGACGAGACCCGCGCGGCCCGGTCAGTAGCGGAGACCCGAGTGGTCCCGCTCCCCGTCGAGAGCCGCGCGGTCCGCTCACCGCTCCCGGATCGTGATGGCCCGGACCGGGCAGGCGTCGGCGGCCTCGTGCAGCAGCGGGTCGTCCTCGGTCTCCTCGCGGCCGGGCAGGACCTCGCTGGTGCCCTCGTCGTCCTGGGTGAAGAACTCCGGTGCGATGAAGGCGCATTGGCCCGCTCCCACGCAGCGGTCGGGGTCGACTTCCACCTGGAACCGGGGCGGCCGGGGCGCCGCGCTCACCAGGTCACCGGCAGCTGGACGATGCCCTGGATGGTGTCGCCGGGCTTGTGGGGGATCTCCTCGGCGGGGACGGCGAGGCGCAGTCCGGGGAGCCGGGTGAGCAGGCGGTCGAGGGCGATCTCCAGCTCGGCGCGGGCGAGGTTCTGGCCGAGGCACTGGTGGATTCCGTAGCCGAAGCCGATGTGGTGGCGGGCCGGGCGCTGCCAGTCGAGGTCGTCGGGGTGGGAGTAGACGCTCTCGTCGCGGTTGACGAGGGAGAGGGAGAAGACGACGCCTTCGTCCTTGCGGATGGTCTCCCCGGCGATCTCGATGTCCTCGGTGGCGACCCGCAGCATCCCCTCGACGATGGAGAGGTGGCGCATCAACTCCTCCACGGCGGTGGGCAAAAGGGCCCGGTCCTCGCGCAACTCGGCCAGCCGCTCGGGGTGTTGGAGCAGGGTGAAGACGCTCAGCGAGATCATGTTGGCGGTGGTCTCATGGCCGCCGATGAGCAGGATGAAGGCCAGTTCGGCGAGCTCCTGAGGGTCGAACTCGCCCTCTACGTCCGCCTGTTCGCGGATGATCTCGTCGAGCAGTCCCTCGCCGGGGCGGACCTGCTTCTCCTCGATGATCTGCCGCAGATACCCCTCCAGGCGGTCCCGCGCGTCCTCCACGTCGGACAACTCGGGGCCGCGCAGCAGCCGCCGGGCCTGCTCCTCGAAGAAGTCGTGGTCCGCGAAGGGCACGCCGAGCAGCCGGCAGATCACCTTGGAGGGCATCGGCAGCGCGAACTCGCCCACGAGTTCTGCCTCGTTGCCCCGGCTGAGTAAGGCGTCGAGCAGCCCGTCGGCGGTCTCCTCGATCCCCGGGCGCAGGGACTGGACGCGCTTGAGGGTGAAGCTCGGGATCAACAGGCGGCGCTGGCGCCGGTGTTCGGGATCGTCGACCTGGAGCAGCGGGGTGCGCCGGTTCAGCAGGCCGACGTAGCGCGCCGAGGGCACCGGCCACGCCGGGTTCTGGCTGTCGCTGGAGAGCCGGGGGTCGCCGAGCAGTTCCCGGGCCGCGGCATGACCGGTGACCGCCCAGACCGAGCGGCCGTCGAAGAAGGTCACGCGTTGCAGCGGCGGACCCCCGCGCAGCGGGTCGTAGGCGGCGGGCGGGTGGTACGGGCAGGTGCGGTCCTGGGGGAAGGCGACGGGCTCGGTCATGGGCGGCCTCACGACGAAGACGAAAAGGGAGTGAAGACGAAGAGGGAGCACGGACGAGGACAAAGACGAGGACGGGCCGGGAGGTGCGGGCGAGTCGGCGGTACGGCGGACTGCGGGCGGGGTTCTCTGCTCTCTACCCAGGCTGGACCGGCCCGGCTGTGCCTCGCTTAAGCGCGGGCGGCGGTGCGCGCGGTCTCGCCTTGGTGTCGCCGCGCCGCCGGGTGCACGCTGGAAGGAGTGGCTCTGGAGGTGAGCGGCATGACCATGAAGACCGCTGTGGGCTGGCATGTGGAGCTCGAATTCGAGGAGGACAACCACCGGACGCGGGCGGCGGCCCTGGTGCGGCTCCCGGACGGCAAGGAGTGCCGGGCGCACGGGTACGCGAGCAGGCATCCCTCCGACGAGAACCAGTCGAGGGTGGGCGAAGAGATCGCGGGTGCCAGAGCGCTCAACGAACTGGCGATGAAGCTGCTGACCAAGGCACACGACGAGATCGACGAGGCCTCCGGGCGCACCTCGCATCCGCTCAGGTAGGCGGGCGGGTACGCGGCCGGAAGGTGCCGGTAGGCAGGTGCGTAGGCAACAGGTGAGCAGGTGAGGGGCGGGCCAGCCCGGGCGAGGTCCGGGCGAGAGCCGGGGCGCGCTTCGTGGCGCGCAAGCCCCTGTGCACCTCCGCACCCCCGAAGCGCGAATCCCTTTGTCCGGATGCGCCGTTGATGCGCCCGCCCCGGTGGGCGTGGAATGGGGACAGGAGTTTGCCTTCGAGGAGGGGACGTCCCATGCCCGAGCCGCGCCTGCCCGAGAACCACGGGAGCACCGACGAGTCCGCCGCCGCGCCGGTGGTCCGCCCGATACCGGTCCTGCTCGGCGCCTGCGGCTGCGGCTCCGGCTGCGGTTGCGGCTGCCAGTCGGGCGGGCCCTGCCAGTGCGGGGGCTGCTCCGGCTGACCTGGCCGTGAGCCGTGAGCCGTGAGCCGTGAGCCGTGAGCCGTGAGCCGGGGGCTGCGGGCTGCGGGCTGCGGGCTGTGAGCCGCGGGCCGCAGCTCACAGCCCGCGGGTGAGTACGGCGACGGCGCCCCGGGAGCGGGGCCGTTGCCGGATGTGAGGCGGCGGGCCGTACTCCAGGAGCGCCGTCAGGGGCCGTCAGGGGCGGCAGGCGCGGTGGAACCCCTCGCGGCTGCCGGTGTTCAGGCGCCCTCGACCTGGCCCGCGGGCTGGATCTCGTCCGCGTGCTCGCCGGTGACCAGGTAGACGACGCGCTTGGCGACCGAGACCGCGTGGTCGGCGAAGCGCTCGTAGTAGCGGCCGAGCAGGGTGACGTCGACGGCGGTCTCGATGCCGTGCTTCCAGCGGTCGTCCATCAGGTGCTGGAAGAGCGCGCGGTGCAGGGTGTCCATCTCGTCGTCGTCCTGCTCCAGTTGGAGGGCGAGGTCGACGTCCTTGGTGATGATCACCTCGGCGGCCTTCGCCATCAGGCGCTGGGCGAGCTGGCCCATCTCCAGGATGGTGGCGTGCAGGTCCTGCGGGACCGCGCGCTCCGGGAAGCGCAGCCGGGCCAGCTTCGCCACGTGCTGGGCCAGGTCGCCGGAGCGCTCCAGGTCGGCGCTCATCCGCAGCGAGGTGACCACTATCCGCAGATCGGTGGCGACCGGCTGCTGGCGGGCGAGCAGGGTGATGGCGCGCGCCTCCAGGTCGTGCTGGAGGTTGTCGACCTTCTGGTCGGCGGCGATGACGCTCTCCGCCAGCTTCAGGTCGGCGTCGAGGATCGCCGTCGTGGCGCGCCCGATCGCCGAGCCGACGAGCCGGGCCATCTCGACCAGGTCATCACCGATCGAGTCAAGTTCCTCGTGGTACGCGTCGCGCATGCTGTCCCTCTCTCGGTTTTCGACCGGGCTCCGGAATCTGAGGGCATCGGGAGCCCACGCTCCGACGATCCGGTCCGTACGCATCCGTTTCCGGCACCCCAGGTGAACGCGGACTGCTCACCCGGTGAACTCTGGGCGACGGCGCGCGTGCGCGGGGATGCGGGCGCCCCTTGCACACCGTACGCGGCGGCGGGCACGGAGCCCCGGAAACCGCTGCGTATCCGGCGATCACGGCCATCCGCCCCGAATGGCCGAAATGAACCAGCGCGGTCCCCTCGGTGAACTCTGGGCGACGAGTGGCGGAGCTGACCCTCGGACCACTGTGGCCCGGGGGTATGCCCCGCATAACCTGAGGACATGGACGTGAACGCGGCGGTCGCCGCAGCGGCAGCGATCGCCGGGGTGTGCACCGGTGTGATCGCCATGCTGGCGTTCCGCTGGAGCGAGCGCGACCAGAAACGCCCCACCAGGACCTCCCTGCACACCGACCCCGTACTGCCCCCCGGCGTGGACACGGTGCTCTCCGTGCTGCGCTCCTCCGCGGTCGTCCTCGACGAGGCCGACAGCGTGGTCAAGGCCAGCTCGGCGGCGTACGCCCTGGGCCTCGTGCGCGGCGGGAAGCTCGCCGTCGAGCCGATGCTGCAGATGGCCAGGGACACCCGGCGGGACGGCGAGATACGGCAGGTGGAACTCGACCTTCCGCGCCGGGGCACCGGCCGCGGCGAGGCGCTCGCGGTCTCCGCCCGGGTCGCCCCGCTGGGCTCCCGCCTGGTGCTGCTCCTGGTCGAGGACCTCACCGAGGCCCGGCGCATCGAAGCGGTACGGCGCGACTTCGTCGCCAATGTCAGCCACGAGCTCAAGACCCCGGTCGGCGCGCTCTCGCTGCTCTCCGAGGCCGTGATGGACGCCTCCGACGACCCCGAGGCCGTGGAGCGCTTCGCGGGCCGGATGCAGATCGAGGCGACCCGGCTCACCAGCCTGGTGCAGGAGCTGATCGACCTCTCCCGGGTCCAGAACGACGACCCCCTGGAGGACGCCGAACCGGTCCGGGTGGACGAACTCGTCAGCGAGGCCATGGACCGCTGCCGCCACCAGGCGGGCACCAAGCACATCACCATGGCCGCCTCGGTCGGCGGGCCCGAAGCCTTCGGCGAGGAGCGCGGGACCGGCTCCGACCTGCATGTCTGGGGCAACCGCGGCCAGCTCGCCGCCGCCCTCGGCAACCTGGTCGAGAACGCCGTCAACTACAGCCCGGCCCGCACCCGGGTCGGCATCGCCGCCCGTACGGTCGCGGTGAGCGGCGGCCAGCACATCGAGATCGCCGTCACCGACCAGGGCATCGGCATCTCCGAGAGGGACAAGGAGCGCATCTTCGAGCGCTTCTACCGGGTCGACCCGGCCCGCTCCCGCGCCACCGGCGGCACCGGGCTCGGACTCGCCATCGTCAAGCACGTGGCCGCCTCGCACGGCGGGGAGGTCACCGTGTGGAGCTCCGAAGGACAGGGCTCCACCTTCACCCTGCGGCTGCCGGTGGCGGGAGCCGCCCGCGACCGCAGCCGGGAGACCGGATCCGGGGCCACCGCCTCCGGCTCCGGGGGCTCCGGCACCCCAGGCCCCACCGAGAGCGCCGAGAACAGCCTCTCTTCCCCGTACGAACCGCTTCCTGCCCCGGAGGTCCTTCCGTGACCCGAGTGCTCGTCGTCGAGGATGAGGAATCCTTCAGCGACGCCCTGTCCTACATGCTCCGCAAGGAGGGCTTCGAGGTCGCCATCGCGACCACCGGGCCCGACGGCCTCGACGAGTTCGAGCGCAACGGCGCCGACCTCGTCCTGCTCGACCTGATGCTGCCCGGGCTGCCCGGCACCGAGGTCTGCCGTCAGCTGCGCGGCCGCTCCAATGTCCCGGTGATCATGGTGACCGCCAAGGACAGCGAGATCGACAAGGTGGTCGGCCTCGAAATAGGAGCCGACGACTACGTCACCAAGCCCTTCTCCTCCCGCGAACTGGTCGCCCGGATCCGCGCGGTGCTGCGCCGCCGCGGCGAGCCGGAGGAGGTCACCCCGGCCGCCCTGGAGGCCGGCCCGGTCCGGATGGACGTCGACCGGCACGTGGTCACGGTCGCCGGGTCCAAGGTCGACCTGCCGCTCAAGGAGTTCGACCTCCTGGAGATGCTGCTGCGCAACGCGGGCCGCGTACTGACCCGTATGCAGCTCATCGACCGGGTCTGGGGCGCCGACTACGTCGGGGACACCAAGACCCTCGACGTCCATGTGAAGCGCCTGCGCGCGAAGATCGAACCGGACCCGGGCGCCCCGCGCTACCTGGTCACGGTGCGCGGCCTCGGCTACAAGTTCGAGCCGTAGAGCGCCGGTACGGGGGAGCCCGCCGGTACGGGGGCCGGAGTGCACCGGCGGGGGCGGCGGCAGCGTGATCTACAGGAACAGCACGGAGAGCACGAACAGCACGGAGAGCACAGAGAACGCGTAGAGCACGAAGAACACGAAGAACACGTAGAGCACGGAGGGCGGGACCCCGCGGGGTCCCGCCCTCCGTGCTCTACGCGCTGTGCTTCCGGCGGTGCGGCGCTCGTGTGCGTGCGGTGCTGCGGTGCGCGGTGGGCCGGGCGCTCAGAGCGGCTGGGTATCCAGTGCGGCCGGGTGCCCAGTGGGGCCAGGTGCTCGGTGCCGCTTCAGCCGCCGCCGGGTGCTCAGTGGCCTGCGTCGCCGGCCGGGTCGTGCTCGCCGGGGGCGATCCCGCTGCCGCCCTGGCCCTCGGCGCCCTGGCTCTCGCCCGGGGACGGGGAGCCGGTCGCGGAGGCGCTCGCCTGCGGGTCGGCGGAGGGGGAGGCGCTGCCGGAGGGCTTGCCGGACTCGGCCGGGGGCTTCGTCGGCTGGCTGGGGACCTTCTCCGGGCCCCACTTGGTGAACTCGCCCTCGGCGGGGACCACGAAGCTGTCCAGCTTGACGTCGCCGGTCCGGCTGAAGGTGAAGGTCACCGGGGAGGCGTCGCCGAGCTGGATGCTCTCGGGCAGCGTCCGCAGCGAGACCGAGGCGTTGTCCTTGCCGCCGAGGATCAGCGCGCCGTGCGCCGGGACGACCAGCTTGCCGGCCGTCTTCTCGCCCTTGGCGGGCTTCAGCTCGGCGCGCTCGCCACCGGCGGAGACGGACTCGAGGACCTGGTCGCGGTCGCCGTTGTTGAAGAGCTTGGCCGCGATCACGGCCGGGCCCTTGCTCTCCCGCTCGGGCTGCGCGATGACCAGGGCGTTCTGCACCTTGATGTCGCCGACCTGGGCGCGCGCGTTGTCCGGCTTGATTTCCAGCGTCTGGGCGTTGTTGCCGGCGGCGCAGGCGCCGAGCGCGCCCACGCAGAAGGCGAGCGCGGTGGCGGCGAGTGCGCCGCGCCGAAGGCTGGGCTGGAGGCTCACGACGGCGGCAACTCCTCTTGCGGTGCGGACGGGCGAGTCCGGACGGTTGTGGTCAGGGTTCCGGCGGGCCTCGCGGCCGCCCCGGGGTACAGCAGCGCGCTCAGGTTACCGACCCGTCCCGCGCACGCCGCACCCGACCCGCCTCTGTGGCCCCTCCGCGGCCGTCCCGCGCCCCGCCCGCGGCGCGTGGCGTGTGCGCCGCGGAGCCCGGCGGCGGGAGCGCGGATTCGCCGTCCGCCCGGGTATTCGCCGGGCGCATTGGCCACCGCGGTCGGCTCGCGTGAGTGTCCTGCGCCTTTCCGGTAAGGAATGCGTGGCCACGGCGGAAATTGATCAGCCGGATGTGCGGGCGGCCCGTTGATCGAATTCAGGTATTGGCCGGCGGGGGAATCCGGTGGTCATCGGCGAGATGTTGTCATGATCTTCTTCCCGCGCCGCGCCGGTGTTCCTGACTCTCTTCTCCGTTGCCCGCGCAACGTTCTTCGAACGTGTCTCCGGTCACCGAACGGAGTACGGCCAGTTGGTCGGAGCGAATGCGACATAAAGGGACGTTCTGCCGGTTGATCAGAAGTTTTGCGAGGTGTAACGGGCGCGTTTCGGCTCACGGGTGCAGCCGCTCCCACCTGCGGATACCCCGCCGGGGGAGGCCTGCGCAGCACGTCACGGTTGCTGTTGTCAAGCCCCGAGATGCGCTCTGACCTGCGAAAACGCCATTCAGAACGCGCCGATGACGTGTTACTCTTGATAGCCACGGAAGGGGTACCTGTCACATGACGTTCAAGGTTGGCGACACCGTGGTCTATCCCCATCACGGGGCCGCGCTGATCGAGGCTATCGAAACTCGCCAGATCAAAGGCGTGGACAAGACCTACTTGGTGCTGAAGGTCGCCCAGGGTGATCTGACGGTACGTGTGCCAGCGGACAATGCGGAGTTCGTCGGCGTACGTGATGTGGTCGGTCAGGACGGACTGGACCGGGTCTTCGAGGTGCTGCGCGCACCGTATGCCGAAGAGCCCACGAACTGGTCCCGTCGCTACAAGGCAAATCTCGAGAAACTCGCCTCGGGCGATGTCATCAAGGTCGCGGAAGTCGTACGTGACCTGTGGCGCCGCGAGCGCGAGCGCGGTCTGTCCGCCGGTGAGAAGCGCATGCTCGCCAAGGCCCGGCAGATCCTGGTGAGCGAGCTGGCGCTCGCGGAGAACACCAACGAGGACAAGGCGGAGGCGCTGCTCGACGAGGTCCTCGCCTCCTGACACCTGCGCGGGGTGCACGTCAGCCGGACGCACATCCCGGGACAGCGCAGCACAAGCAGCAGAGCACCACAGCAGAACACGCACCGCCAGGTGCCGGAAGTGCCGCAGGATTGCCGCGGTGCCCGATGACGCGAGAGCTGTCGCCGGGCGCTGCGGCATTTTTGTACGCTGATCACCGCTGTTGACGATCAGTGCCGACGACCAGTCCGTACCACGACGGGGAGATCGGCGGAGCACCCGACCGGTTCTCGTGCGACTGGGGAAACCCCCGCCCCACGGGTGCCGGGGCCGGTCCGCCGACTCGACCGGAAGTCACGGAAGGGTCCGGTCCAGGCGTCGTACCCGGCACTCCCGGCCTGCCGGTCGGGGGCACGCCCAGGCCATACCCATGTCGCCCGAGCACACAAACCTGAACGGAAGCGATGTCTGCCGAGAACGAGCCCCGCCCGCCCGCCGCGGCCGGAGCACCGGGCGCGAAGACGCCCCGCACCGCCGCCGTCCTCCCCGCCGCGGGCCGCGGCGTACGCCTCGGGCCCGGCGCCCCCAAGGCGCTGCGCACGCTGAACGGCACCCCGATGCTCATCCACGCGGCCCGGGCGCTCGCCGCCTCCCGCGCGGTCGGCCTCGTCGTCGTGGTGGCCCCGCCCGAGGGCGCCGCCGAGGTGAAGTCCCTGCTCGACGCGCACGCCCTGGACGGCGGCGACCGCACCGACTTCCTCGTCGTACCCGGCGGCGAGACCCGCCAGGAGTCCGTGAAGCTCGGCCTCGACGCGCTGCCCGAGGACATCGGCATCGTCCTGGTCCACGACGCGGCCCGCCCCCTGGTCCCCGTCGACACCGTGGACGCCGTCGTCGAGGCCGTCCGCGCGGGCGCCCCGGCCGTCGTCCCGGCGCTGCCGCTCACCGACACCGTCAAGGAGGTCGAGCCCCGCACCGGCGGCGAGCCCGAACCCGTACTCGGCACCCCCGCCCGGGCCCGGCTGCGCGCCGTGCAGACCCCGCAGGGCTTCGACCGCGACACCCTGCTGCGGGCCCACGAGAGCCTGGCGCCGGAGGGCGAGGGCGCCACCGACGACGCCGGGATGGTCGAGCGGCTCGGCCTGTCCGTGGTGGTCGTCCCCGGACACGAGGAGGCCTTCAAGGTGACCCGCCCCCTGGACCTCGTCCTCGCCGAGGCGGTCCTCGCGCGCAGGAAGGCGAACCGTGGCTACTGAGCTGCCGCTGCCCCAGGTCGGCATCGGCACCGACATCCACGCCTTCGAGGAGGGCCGCGAGCTGTGGTGCGCCGGCCTGCTCTGGGAGGACGAGGGCCCCGGGCTCGCCGGGCACTCCGATGCCGACGTGGTCGCGCACGCCGCCTGCAACGCGCTCTTCTCCGCGGCCGGCCTCGGCGACCTCGGGGCGCACTTCGGCACCGGGCGCCCCGAGTGGTCCGGCGCCTCCGGCCGCACCCTGCTCGCCGAGGCCGCCCGCCTGGTGCGGGAGGCCGGGTTCACGGTGGGCAATATCGCGGTCCAGGTGATCGGCCCCCGCCCGAAGATCGGCAAGCGGCGCGAAGAAGCACAGCAGGTGCTCTCGCAGGCGGCGGGCGCCCCCGTCTCCGTCTCCGGCGCCACCACCGACGGCCTCGGCTTCCCCGGCCGCGGCGACGGCCTGGCCGCGGTGGCGACCGCCCTGGTGGTGCGCACCTCCGGCAGCTGAACGGCGCGGCGCGGGGCACGCACGTCCGCCCCGCGCCCCGTACGCACCCCAACGCGCTGGCCCGGGCTGAAATACCCGCCGGGGCCGGTGCGTTGCCGCAGTATCGGAGCCCACACCGGGCGGTACGCATGCGGAACGGGACGCCGGGAACCCCTACAGCACCCACCGCGGCAGCCGCCCGGAGCAACCGGTGACCGCAGCAGGTCACCGGCCACCACAACGCCACCAGGCACAGGAACCAGGAAGGCCGAGATGTCCGCCGAACTGTCGAACGACCTCCGAGAACTCCTCGACACCCCCGTCTTCATCACCGTGGCCACCATCCAGCCCGACGGCAGCCCGCAGGTCTCCCCGGTCTGGGTCAAGCGCGACGGGAACGACGTGCTGTTCTCCACCACCGCCGACCGCCGCAAGGAGAAGAACCTCCAGCGCGACCCCCGCGTCACGATCGTGGTCCAGCCCGCCGACGACCCGTACCGCTACGCCGAGATCCGCGGCCAGGCCACCATCACCACCGAGGGCGGCCAGGAGCTGATCGACGAGCTGTCCCGCAAGTACACCGGCAAGTCCTACGCCGACTTCAACCCGCGCTCGGGCGAGGACGCCGAGCGCGTCGTCGTCCGGGTCACCCCGCGCAAGGTCGTCGGCCGCATCTGAGCGCTCCGCACGCCAGGAGACCGCCCAGGGGCCTGAGCCGCCGGAGAGCGGCGCCCGTATCACCTGGGGATAATCACAATTCCAGAAGCACTTTGAGAGCAGTGGGCCCAAGGAGCACAAGGCACCCCCTCGGGCCCACTACCCTGGTGGGGTGACTATTCGGCTGTACGACACCAGCGCCCGGCAGGTCCGTGATTTCACCCCGCTCGTGCCGGGTTGCGTCTCGATCTACCTGTGTGGCGCCACCGTGCAGGCCGCACCCCACATCGGGCACATCCGCTCCGGACTGAACTTCGACATCCTGCGCCGCTGGTTCGACTACCGCGGCTACCAGGTGACCTTCGTCCGGAACGTCACCGACATCGACGACAAGATCATCACCAAGTCCGCCGAGCAGGGCCGCCCCTGGTGGGCCATCGGCTACGAGAACGAGCGCGCCTTCAACGACGGCTACACCGCCCTCGGCTGCCTGCCGCCGACCTACGAACCGCGCGCCACCGGGCACATCCCCGAGATGATCGAGATGATGCGCGGGCTCATCGAGCGCGGGCACGCCTACGAGTCCGAGGGCAACGTCTACTTCGACGTGAAGTCCTTCCCCGGCTACCTGGAGCTGTCCAACCAGGAGCTGGACAACCTCCAGCAGCCGGAGAGCGCGGGCGAGACCGGCAAGCGCGACCCGCGCGACTTCGCCATGTGGAAGAGCGCCAAGCCCGGCGAGCCCTCCTGGGAGACCCCGTGGGGCCGCGGCCGGCCCGGCTGGCACCTGGAGTGCTCGGCCATGGCGCACAAATACCTCGGTGAGGTCTTCGACATCCACGGCGGCGGCATCGACCTGATCTTCCCGCACCACGAGAACGAGATCGCCCAGGCCAAGGGCTACGGCGACGAGTTCGCGCGGTACTGGCTGCACAACGCCTGGGTCACCCTCAAGGGCGAGAAGATGTCGAAGTCGCTCGGCAACTCGGTGCTCGTCGCCGAGATGGTCAAGCGCTGGCGGCCCATCGTGCTGCGCTACTACCTCGGCACCCCGCACTACCGCTCGATGATCGAGTACAGCGAGGAGGCCCTGCGCGAGGCCGAGTCCGCCTTCGCGCGGATCGAGGGCTTCGTCCAGCGCGTCACCGAGAAGGCGGGCAAGGCCGTGGAGCCCGCCGAGGAAGTACCGCCCGCCTTCGCCGAGGCCATGGACGAGGACCTCGGGGTACCGCAGGCGCTCGCCGTCGTCCACACCACGGTCCGGCAGGGCAACAGCGCGCTGGCCGCCGACGACAAGGAGTCCGCGGTCGCCCGCCTCGCCGAGGTGCGGGCCATGCTCGGGGTCCTCGGCCTCGACCCGATGGACCCGCGCTGGTCGGGCGAGAGCGACCGCGGCGAGGACCTGCACGGAGTCGTCGACACCCTGGTCAGCCTGGTGCTCCAGCAGCGCGAGGCGGCCCGGGCCCGCAAGGACTGGGCCACCGCGGACGCCATCCGCGACCAGCTCGGCCAGTCCGGGCTCGTCATCGAGGACGGGCCGGACGGACCCCGCTGGACGCTGGGCGCCCGCTGAACCAGCACAGGCAAGGTGCCGCCCGGCCCCCCCCGGGCGGCACACTGCTTCCAGCACCTCCCCGCACAGATTCCCGTATCCCCCATCCGCACCACCCGCCGACGCAGCACAGGAGCAGTAGGTCATGGCCGCGAACAACCGACGCATGTCCGGCAAGAAGGGCGCGCAGGTCGGCAGTGGTGGCAAGCGACGCCGCGGCCTCGAGGGCAAGGGCCCGACGCCCCCCGCCGACATGCGCAAGGGACACAAGAAGAACCGTCTCGCCAACGCCAAGGCGAAGCAGACCGCCCGCCGCCCCGTGAAGGGCCGCGGCGGCAAGTCCGCCTCGGAACTCGTCGTCGGCCGCAACCCCGTCGTCGAGGCCCTGCGCGAGGGCGTCCCCGCCACCACGCTGTATGTGCAGCAGTTCATCGACAACGACGAGCGCGTACGCGAGGCCCTTCAACTGGCCGGGGAGCGCGGCGGCATCCACCTGATGGAAGCCCCCCGCCCCGAGCTGGACCGGATGACGAACAACCTCAACCACCAGGGCCTCGTCCTCCAGATCCCGCCCTACGAGTACGCCCACCCCGAGGACCTCGCCGCCGCCGCGTACGACGAGGGCGAGGACCCCCTGATCGTCGCCCTCGACGGCGTCACCGACCCGCGCAACCTCGGCGCCGTGGTCCGCTCCGTCTCCGCCTTCGGCGGCCACGGCGTGGTCGTACCGGAACGCCGCGCCGCCGGGATGACCGCGGGCGCCTGGAAGACCTCCGCCGGTACCGCCGCCCGCACCCCGGTGGCCCGCGCCACCAATCTGACCCGCGCCCTGGAGGCTTACCAGAAGGCGGGCCTGACCGTGGTCGGCCTCGCCGCCGACGGGGAGGCCGAACTCGGGGACCTGGCGGCGCTCGACGGCCCGCTGGTGCTGGTGGTCGGCAGCGAGGGCAAGGGCCTGTCCCGACTGGTCGGCGAGACCTGCGACATCCGGGTCCGCATCCCCATGCCCGGCGGCGCCGAATCCCTCAACGCCGGTGTGGCCGCGGGCATCGTCTTGTACGAGGCGGCTCGCCGCCGGGGGTGAGGGCGGCTTGGCCAGGGGTGGCGGTGCCTGGTCGGTCGGGTTCCGGTTCTGCTGGTGCCTTGTCGGGCGGGCGGTGTCCGGTCGGGTCGGTGGGTCGCGGGCGGGGCTCTCCTGGGGGCGGCTCGAACTCCCGTAGGAGAAAGGCGTGTTCGAGCGGCTGGTGACGGTGCCGGCGCGTCCGATTCGGCCGATTTGACGGGGCCCGGACATTTTGCGGCGGTCAAGGCAGTGTCCTAAGCAGTCGTCACTCGGTTAGATGAGTGTGGACACCAGAACAGCCCGCTCCTCCACGGGGGGCCGCTCCTCGGGGTTCGACGACGGACCTGCCTTCAGCATGGCCAAAGTGCCCTGCGATCCCGCGCAGGTCGTCGTCAACCACGCCAGCTTCCGGGTACAGCTCACCAGCGTGCCGAAGACGAGATCCCCCCGTCTCGCGCACCAGTTGAGCGCCTACAAGGCCGTCACCCCGCAGGCGGCCGCGGGCACTCCGGGACGCCGCCGCCCCCTCGTCTGGACGGGCCGCTCCGGACCGGGCGCCCAGCAACTGCTCCAGGCCGTACGCAACAACGCGACCACCACACGGGCGCCCGAGACCCCGCCCACCCCCGGGCTCCCCGGCGCGACCAGAGTCCTGCCCCGGCACGGCCACACGGAACGCTCCGACCGGACCCCGGCCGTGGGCTCGCCCCGACTGCCCCTCGACCGCGAGAACTTCGGCGGACTCGATCGGGAGCACTTCGGCGAACTCGGTCGGGAGGACTTCGGCGAGGGAGTGCGAGGCGGCGACCGGGAGGGGCTTGCCGGGCGGGACGGGCGGGACGGCTTCGGCGAGCGGGAGGGGTTTGTTCTTCCGCATATGCGGGATGGGGCTGGGGGGGTGGTGGGGGGTGGGGCCGTTTCCGTTTCCCCCCCCCCCCCCCCCCCCCCCCACCCCGCCTCCCCCTCCGCGCGTCCGGCACCCGGCGCTCCGGACGAGACCGCCCTGCTGGACGGCACCCTGCCCGGGGCGACGCTCCAGGGCAGCTCCCTGTACGAGGCCGGCCGGGACGGCACCGGCTTCCTCGACGGCGGCACCCGCGAGCACACCCGCCCGCCCGAGCCCTACGAGCAGGGCGGCCACGGGGCCCCCGCCGGGTACGCCTCGGAGCACACCACGATCGGTCTCCCCGGCCAGTCCGCGCGCGAGGACCGTACGGCCGACACGGAGGCCTCGGCCTTCGCCCCGCACCACCCCGGCTCCGGCTCCGGCACCCACTCCGGCAGGGCGGGCTCCGGCAGTGCGGACTCTGGCAGCGCGGGCTCCGGCAGGGCCGATCGCCCGGGCCGTCCCGGCGGTGCCGGCACCGCCGACTTCGGCTACGCCGACGACTACGCCACCGGCGCCAACGGCGGCGCCGAGGAGCAACTCCCGTACACCGAGGGCGTCTTCGCCGATGACGACACCTTCGTCCTGGAGCGGGTGATCGACCCAGGTCCCCTGCCCGGTGCCGCCGACCCGGCGGAGGACGCGGCGGCCCGCAGGCACCGCGCGGTACGGCACGCCTACTACCCCGGGCGCCGGATGAACCTCGGCGTGGTCCTGCTGCCGCTGCGGGTCTTCCTCGGCCTCATCTCCGTGTACGCGGGCATGGGCAAGCTCTGCGACCCTGTCTACTTCGACGGCGGCGAACGCGGCTCCATGGTCAAGTGGCTGCACTCCCTGCACCCTTGGCCGCTCGCCGAACCCCTCCGTGACTTCGCCTTGGCGCACCCCGTCGGTGCCGGACTCACCATCGCCTTCCTCCAGGTCTTCGTCGGTGTCCTGACGATCCTCGGTCTGTGGCAGCGGTTCGCCGCCGCCATCGGTGCCCTCCTCTCCGCCGCCCTCCTGGTCACGGTCAGCTGGCGCACCGTCCCCGCCTACGACGCGCCCGACATCATCTATCTCGCCGCCTGGTCCCCGCTGATCATCGCCGGGGCGCCGGTCTACTCGGCCGACGGCAGGCTCAGTTCCGAGGCCTGGCGCACCCTGGGCCCGCGGGCCGCCCTCTGGGACCTGCGGCGGCGGGTGCTGCGCCGCGGTGTCCTCCTCGCCGCGGTCACCGTCGGCCTGACGATGCTGGTCGGCGCGGTGCTCGGCGGCGCCGTGCGCGATGCCGACCGGGTCACGGTGCCCGGGCCCGGCGAAACCCCGCGCAACCAGCTCCCCGGCACCCCGCTGCCGCAGGAGTCCCGCAAGGAACGCGGCGGCAGCAGCCCCTCCGCCACCAGCCCCTCGGCCGAGAGCGAGGAGCCGGGTTCCTCCTCGTCCTCCGCGCCCACCTCGGGAGTCTCCGAGGAGGGCACCGGAGGTTCCGCCCAGGACGGTGTCCAGAGCCCCGGGGACTCCCCGGGCGAGCAGGCCCCGCAGGAACAGGCGCCCCCCGACGAACCGCCCGCCGGAAGCGGCTCCTCCGGCGGCAGCGGCGGCACCACCTCCACCGGCGGCACGGGCGGCGACCCGGGCAGCGGCGGCAACGACGGTGGTGGCGGCGACACCGGCGGGGGAAGCAGCGGCGGCAACTCGGGCGGGCTGGTGGGCGGGCTGCTCGGATAGGCAGAGGGCGGGCCAGGACCGTCCCGGACCGTCGGAGCTACCGGCTTCTCCTGCCCGGAGGGCGCCTCGTACCCTCGCCGACCTTTCAACAACCGTGTCCCCGGCCCTGGTTCAGATTCAGATTCAGATTCGGGTTCAGGTTCAGGTTCTGCAGGGCACCTCCGCGGTGAGCACGGTGGGGCCGCCCGCCGGGCTGTCGACCGAGAAGGTGCCGTCCAGGGCGGCGATGCGGCGTGCCAGTCCGGTGAGTCCGCTTCCGGCGGCCGGGTCGGCGCCGCCCGAGCCGTTGTCCTCGACGCGGATCCACAGCCCGGCCCTGTGCCGCGTCACCCGGGCGGTGACCTGGGTGGCGCCGGAGTGCTTCGCCGCGTTGGTGACGGCCTCCGCGACCACGAAGTACGCCGCGGTCTGCACGCTGGAGGCCAGCCTGCCGGGTACCTCCGCCGTCAGGTCGACCGATATCCCGGCGCGTTCGGCGACCGATTCCAGTGCCGCTTCCAGGCCTTGGTGGTCCAGCGCCGAGGGGTACACGCGCCAGGCCACGTCCCGGAGTTCGGTGAGTGCCTGCCGGGACTCCTCGTGCGCCTGGCGCAGCAGGGCGTCCGCCCGGTCCGGGTCGGTGGCGCGGCGGGCCCGCCCCAGCAGCATGCCCAGTGCCACCAGGCGCTGCTGCACTCCGTCGTGCAAGTCCCTCTCGATACGGCGCCGTTCGTCGTCGACCGCCTCGATCACACCGGCCCGGCTCTCGGACAGCTCGCCGATGCGGCGCTCCAGCGCGGTGCGGTCGGACGGTCGCAGGAAGCGGCGGGCGAGGGCCTCCTCCCAGCGCGCCACGCCTCGTATGCCCTGGGCGGAGAGGAACAGCCCGAAGAGTCCGCCGAGCGCGGTCAGGAAGACCGTGCCCGGGTGGTCCAGCTCGGGGAGCAGGAACCAGCCCCAGAGCAGGAAAGAGGCGTAGCCCGTACAGACGATTCCGGTGAACAGGGCCGCACCGCCGAGGAGTCCCACCCCGGAGCGCGCCGCGAGATAGGCGAGTACGCGGGAGACCGGGACCGGGTGCGGGTAGGGCGGGGAGGTGCCGTAGTACCGCGACATGCGTCTCTGGCCGGTGTACGCCAGGCTCCGTGCGTACCGCGTCGCTCTCAGGGTGCCGGGGCCTTCGGGGCCCCGGTCCGGGGCGCCCTGGAGCCATCCGCCGCCGAGTGCCACGAGGAGGAGTTCGACCGGTGCCGTCAGGGTGCCCAGCAGGACTCCGAAGGAGAGGCGGGCCCAGCGGCGCAGAAGCTTTGTCATGGCGGAAACGCTAGCCAGCCGCAAGCCGGGGCGGACTGCGGTAAACCGCATAATTCCGCTGCGGTGTACCGCAGGTCGGATGCGGTGCGGTGCGGTGCACGTGCGTGCGGTGCGGTGGGGCGGGTGCCGCGTGCGGCGCGGTTCGGGGCGGGGTCCGTACGGAAGCGGGTCGCCGGCCGGGGTGGGGAGGCGGGTCAACGGCCCAGTGCGGCCAGTTCCTTGCTCGCCTCGGTCAGGTCCTTCGCGGTGTCGATCGCGCGCCAGTAGGCACCGTGCGGGATCGGGAAGCCGGCCAGGTTCTTCTCGCGAGCGAGCCGGGGGAAGGTAGCGCGCTCGTGGTCGCCGCGGTCCGGCAGGAGGCCGGTGAAGGAGGCCGCGAAGACGTAGACACCCGCGTTGATCAGGTACGGGGACGGCGGGGCCTCGATGAAGTCCGTGATGTGGCCGAAGGCGTCCGTCTCGACGGCGCCCCAGGGGATCCGCGGCCGGGCCAGGGCGAGGGTGGCCTTGGCGTCCCGTTCGGCGTGGAAGGCGGCCATCTCGCGCAGGGAGAACCGGGTCCAGATGTCGCCGTTGGTCGCGTACCAGGGCCGGTCCGCGTGGGGCAGGTGCGCGGCGGCGAACTTCAGACCGCCGCCGCGGCCCAGCGGCTCCTTCTCCACCACGGTGGTGACCCGCAGGGGCAGGTCGGCCGTGTCGAGCCACTCTTCGAGGACCTCGGCCAGATGACCGCAGGAGACGACCACGTCGGTCACGCCCTCCTCGGCCAGCCAGGCGAGCTGGTGGCCGATGATCGGCGTGCCCGTACCGGGGATCTCGACCATCGGCTTGGGCCGGTCGTCGGTGTACGGGCGCAGCCGCGAGCCCTGCCCTCCGGCCAGGACGACGGCCTGCGTGGGGTACGCCTCGGCGTGCGGATCACTCATGACCGCACTGTACGTGGCCGCGCGGGAGGGGGCCCTACGGGCCGGGGCCGCGGTCTGTGGAGCTCTGCGGGCCGGAGCCAGGGGGTCCGGCCGGGGCCGAGGCCCGTGGAGTCTTGCGGGCCGGGCGCCCGGCGGCACAGGCGGTGCGAGGTCCGCCGCGCGCGTGCTGTTCTCGACCCGAGGCAGGTGTTCTCCCGACGGAACCCGGCAGTTCTCAGCCGATCTCGGCGGCCACGCCGGTGGCGTAGGAGGTGTCGCAGACGGGACGGGCGTAGGACTGGGCCCGCGTCGCCCCGTACTGCTTCACCGCCGCACGCCCCAGCGCCCGCGCGAGGGAGGCGCAGTGCGCGGCGAGCGAGGGCTTGCGGTCGACCTCCTCCTGGAGATGGGTGAGCGCCACCCCGGGGTCCTCCTCCTGGAGTTCGAGGAGGAGCCGGTCGCGCAGTACGTCCTGCGGTGCGCGCGCACCGGCACGGGTGGAGGCGTCCGCGGCGGAGGCGGCGAGCATCGAATCGGAGCCGTGGCCGGACCAGTTGACGCGGGTGACCGCGAGGGTCCCGGACAGGACCAGGACGACGGGCAGTACGAGAGCGAGCGTGCGGCCGATGCCGAGGGCGGGGCCCCGGCGGTGCTGCGGCTTGTGGAGTCGTGTCACGCGAGTGAGCGTAGCGGGCAGTGATGATTTGGCGACATTTAGTCACCCTGTCGAGCGACGGGTGGCCGCGAAATTCGTCCGCCGTGTTGACGGTTGTGGGTGAATTGGGCTCTATGTCACGCTCGTTGCCGGTCTCGCGGCCGCTCAGGGCGAGTGCTGCGGCGCTGGCGGGTGACAACGAAGAGGAGCCTCCGCACCGAAGTGCGGAGGCTCCTTCATGCCTTCATGCCTTCAGCTCGGCCGACCCGTCAACTGGTCGGCCGACCCCGCGACTCAGTCGCTGAGGCGCTCGCCGGTCGACGTCGAGAAGACGTGCGTCTCGCCCGGGCGGGGGACGATGTGCAGCTCGGCGCCCTTCTCCGGGACGTCGCGGCCGCCGACGCGGACCACCAGGTCCTTGTCCGTGCCGCCGACCCGCGCGCTGCCGTAGACGTAGCCGTCGGCGCCCAGCTCCTCGACGACGTTCACCTGCACGGCGAGGCCGGCCTTCGCGTCCGAGTCCTCCTTGGAGAGGGACTTGGCGGCCGAGCCGTTCAGCTCGACGACGTCGAAGTGCTCGGGGCGGACGCCCACGGTGACCGTGGTGTCGCCCCGGTCGGCGGCGGCGGTCAGGGCCTCACGGCTGACCGGCACCACCGAGTTGCCGAACTTCACGCCGCCGTCGGTGATCGGCACCTCGACGAGGTTCATGGCGGGGGAGCCGATGAACCCGGCGACGAAGAGGTTCGCCGGGCGGTCGTACATGTTCCGCGGCGAGTCGATCTGCTGGAGCAGGCCGTCCTTGAGGACGACGACGCGGTCGCCCATGGTCATGGCCTCGACCTGGTCGTGGGTGACGTACACGGTGGTGATGCCGAGGCGCCGCTGGAGCGAGGCGATCTGCGTACGGGTGGAGACGCGGAGCTTGGCGTCGAGGTTCGACAGCGGCTCGTCCATGAGGAAGACCTGGGGCTCGCGCACGATCGCGCGGCCCATCGCCACACGCTGGCGCTGACCGCCGGAGAGGGCCTTCGGCTTGCGGCCGAGGTACTCGGTGAGGTCCAGGATCTTGGCCGCTTCCTCGACCTTCTGCCGGATCTCGGACTTCGGCACACCGGCGATCTTCAGGGCGAAGCCCATGTTGTCGGCGACCGACATGTGCGGGTAGAGCGCGTAGTTCTGGAACACCATGGCGATGTCCCGGTCCTTGGGCGGCAGGTGCGTCACATCGCGCGCGCCGATGCGGATGGCGCCGCGGTTCACGTCCTCGAGACCCGCGAGCATCCGCAGGGAGGTCGACTTGCCGCAACCGGAGGGACCGACCAGGACGAGGAACTCGCCGTCCTCGACCTCGATGTCCAGCCCGTCTACCGCGGGCTTCTCCGAGCCCGGGTAGACCCGGGTCGCCTTGTCAAACGTCACAGTGGCCATGGTGAGGGCCCCCTTCACCGGCAGGAACGTGCCGGACGATCCGAGTAAAGGTGGACACCACCGCTCCCCGGGACCGGGCGCTGGGGCCCGGGCGGATCGAGATGGTGTAGTCCATTGCGTGGACTGGGGGCGACAGTACCCGGGGAATGGCCGGATGTCAGCAGGTACGGGCGTGCTGGTGACGGCGGGGGTGGGGCGGGGCCCGCGGTCGGGCCGGGCGGCGCCTCGGGCCCCTCGGAGGCCGCTATTCCTGCTGGTCCGGGGAAACACCGGCTGTGTAAGGTTGGTGCGGTCTACGCGCCGCCCCCGGCGACGCACCCGCCTCCTTAGCTCAGATGGCCAGAGCAACGCACTTGTAATGCGTAGGTCGTCGGTTCGAATCCGACAGGGGGCTCCGCCGAACCCCAGCTCAGAGCGCTTCTGAGCTGGGGTTTTCGTGTCAGCGGAGGCGACGTCGGCGAGTGGGCGCGGCCCTTGGCGTAGCGGCGGGTCTGGCTGATCCGGCGGGTCTGGCAGATCTGGGTGTTCCTGAGGGCTGTGCCCGATCGGGCAGGCTCATCGTTCGGCTTCTCAGGACGTTCGGTTGTCGTTCGGCAGTGCCCGGACAAGCCTGCGTTTGCGGCGCCGGGCCTCCACACCTCGCGGCCCTCCGACTGCGCGAGAGTTCGCCGCGGAGAGATTGCGGGCGCGCTGCCTATGCCCGGCTGGGTGGAAACTCTTCTGCGGCTTCAAGACCTGCTCCGCCAGTTGCGGCTGGCCAGGCACCGCGTTCTCCCCAGTTCAGCCTCGTCGTCGCAGGGGGCAGCTCGGCGCCCTGGCTCTCGACCGGTGAGTTGGCTCTGGGTAGATTTGCATCAGGCATGACGGAGGGCGGGTAAAGCAATGGCCGGGCGCAATGGGCGCAATGGGCGCATGAGGAATTTAAGGAGGGCCGCAGAGCGGCGTCGTCGGCCGGACGAGCCGCCGACACGCTTGACGCTGGCCCGCAACTGGACGGTCGCAGCCGTATTAGCCGGACTGTCCGCCGCTATCGCTACCGCAATTACTGGTGCGGGTGCATTCGTCGAGGAGAACATAAAAAGCGTATTCCGGCATGAAGATCAGCGTGGGACTTCTCCGGCGGAAGTGAAAACTGCGGTAACCCCTCTGGAAGGCGGTGGCCTCCTGGTCTCCGGGGAGCGCGTCACGAGTGCTGCGGAGAAGAAGCTCCTGGAAGACCCGTACACGATGGACCCGGAATCTTTCATGAGACTGCATAAAAGGTTGAAATCTACGCAGGTGGGTGGAAATTTTTATAAGCTTGTCATTACCAACACCTCCGCGTCCGCAATCAAGATTGTCAATGTCTCTCCGGTGGTGAGCCGACGCTCCCCGTCTTTGTCCAAGACGCTTATCGAGCCGATTGGGGGATCTAATCCCGGGGCGATCCTCGTAGATCTCGACTTGAATGTTCGGCATCCGAGTTTTACGAGGAAGGGGAGGCCCTACTTTACGAGTGAGTCACGCGACGTTTCGGCCGGTAAGAGCTTTGAGATGCTCGTGAAGGCGAGTGTCGAAGACTACTATGTCGAATATCATCTGAAGGTCGATTATGTGGATTCTCGCGGCAAGGTGAACTCTCTCGATGTTCATGACCCCAGTGAGGGTGTGGGTATTTTTCGTCTCTCAGGGATTCTGCCTCCGTATCGGTACACCGACTATTGGGGAGTT
Organism: Streptomyces sp. SCSIO ZS0520; assembly: GCF_025643355.1. NCBI lineage: Bacteria > Bacillati > Actinomycetota > Actinomycetes > Kitasatosporales > Streptomycetaceae > Streptomyces > Streptomyces sp. SCSIO ZS0520. The sequence continues at coordinate 4,605,163 of NZ_CP092644.1, forward strand.
GACAGTGACTTGGAGAAACCTGGCCTGAAGCTGCTGACCGCCAAGGAAAAACGTGAAAAATCCCGGTAGTCACGTCCGGGTGGTCTTCCATCGGCTCCAGTCCCGGTTTCCGTCTCACTCGCGGCAGGGGGCTCCGGTGGAACTCGCTTCACCACGACGTTGTCCCCCGTCGAAGTCGACGGCCCGGTGGGCTTGAACTGGAGGCTCATCTTCCGGCGCATTTCAGGCAGCCGGGATCCGCCCGGGGTTGCCCGTCTGTGGATCAGGCATCAGGCATCAGGCGATCCTCGCCTCGTGCGAGGTGATGCGCCCGGTGTCCGGTGTCCGGCGCCCGCGCCGTCAGCCGGATCTGCGCTCACCCCTCCCGGCCGTCCTGTTCGGCGAGTTCGGGGTCGTCGTCGGTGGCGGGGACGTAGCGCAGCAGGTCGCCCGGCTGGCAGTCGAGGACCTCGCACAGGGCTTCGAGGGTGGTGAAGCGGACGGCCTTGGCGCGGCCGTTCTTCAGTACGGCGAGGTTGGCGGGGGAGATGCCGACGCGGGCGGCGAGGCGGCCGGCGGTGAGTTTGCGTTTGGCCATCATGACGTCGATGTCGAGGACGATCGGCATCAGATCACCTCGGCGAGTTCACCGCGCAGGCGCGAGGCTTCGCCGTCGCGGTGGATGGCCTCGTGCAGCAGGGTGCGCAGCAGGAGCATGACCAGTGCGCCGGTGGTGGCGGCCAGGACGGCTCCGTAGGGGTAGAGGGTGAAGGTGAGCGGCAGGGCGTGCGTGCTGTCGAGGCGGACGGCGAGGGCGGCCAGAAGGAGGGCCATGCCGATCAGCGCGCGGATGGTGGTGGTGAGGTAGGGGAGGGAGGCGGGGGTGAAGGCCTTGCCGTCCTGGGCGAGGCCGGTCAGGCGCCAGACGCAGACGACGACGGCCTGCAGCAGGAGGAGGGCGGGGATGGTGCAGAGGGTGAGTGCGAGGCCGTGGCCCTGCAAGATCTCCGTGAGGGTGTCGTTGTCCGTCTCGACGACGGGCTTGCCGGAGGCGGTGACGCCCCGGACGGGGTCCGTGCTGACGAGGACCACCATCCACGCCTGCAGGGCCAGGGTGAGGGCGAATACCGCGATGAGGGCGGCGCGCAGGGAGCGCGCGAGGAGATGTGTCACCGAGACTCCTTGATCTATCGAGTGGCGATAGGAATCTATCGTAAATCGATAGGTGCGTCGAGGGTTGGCGCGGAACTACCGCGACAGGCGCGGAGCTTCCCGCGTCACGGTTCCCGGGCCGTGGGAGTCTCGGCCCCTGCCCCCGCTCTCCTGCTCCCCGAACGCCGGCTCCCCGCTCTCCTGCGCCCCGCTCTCCTGCCCCTCGAACTCCAGCTCCCCGCTCCTCGCCCGGTACTCCGTGGGCGGCACCCCGTACGTGGTGCGGAAGGCGCGGCTGAAGTCGGAGGGGCTGTGGAACTGCCAGCGGGCGGCGAGTTGCTGGACCGGCACCTTGCGCAGGGTGGGGTCGGTGAGGTCGCGGCGGGCGCGGTCCAGGCGCTGCCGGCGGATCCAGGCGGAGAGGGTGAGGTCTTCGTCGGCGAAGAGCCGGTGCAGGTGCCGCAGTGAGATGTGGTGCGCCGCGGCGATGGTGCGGGGCGTCAGGTCCGCCTCGTGGAGGTGGGCGCGGACGAACTCCTTGACGCGGAGCAGGAGGGTGCGGCGCCGGGACTCGGGGGTGAGGGCGCGGGCGCCGTCGTCGAGGGTCTGCACGAGGAGGGCGGAGAGCAGGTCGGCGACGAGCATGCCGAGGCGCGGGCCGTCCTCGGAGCCGTAGGAGTGGCTGCTCCCGGCGAGTTGGAGGAGGAGTTCGCGGAGCAGGGCGCCGTAGCCCTGGTCGCCGGGGACGTGCCGGGGGCAGGCGCGGTCGATCTGGTCGCGGCCGAGCGGGAGCAGGGCCCGGGGGACCTTGACGGAGGAGCCGATGTGCAGTCGGCCCGAGGTGCCCACCCGGACCTCGTGCGGGCGGGAGCTGTCCGCGATGTGCAGGTCGCCGGAGGGGACGAGGAACTGCCGGTCGTCCTGGGTGACTTGGAGCGGGCCCGCCACGGAGAGGCCGATGTGCACGAACTCGGGGTCGGACTGGCGGATGTGCCGTGCGGTGCGGCGGTAGAGGGTGGGCCGGTTCTTGGTCGGCCAGGCGGTGACCGTGCCGAGTTCCAGGATGCGCTGGTCGGCCCAGTAGTCGGAGCGGTGGGCGCTGACGAGCTCCAGTGGCGCGATGGTGCGCCGCATGACCTCGTTCCAGAAGTCGAAGCGGTCGGCGGGGGGAACGTGGGCGCAGGAGATGGTGGTCTCGTCGAGCATGGGCTGCCTGGTTCCCCCTGCTTCTGTCGCCTCTGTCTCCTTCTGTCTGCCGCCGAGGGTACCCAGTGCGCGGGGCGGGGCGGCCGAAGGCCCTGCTCCCGAAGCCCCGGTCCGCGGTGTCCGGTGTCCGGCATCGGGGGACCGGGGTCCGAAGTGGCCTTCGGGGGACGGGAGTTGGGAGAAGTCGGCGGAGGGGAGTCGGGGGAGGGGCGCGAGAAGGGCCACCGGCAGCCGTGGGGCGGGGCTGCCGGTGGCCCTGGGGCGCGGTGGTGCGCCCGGTGTCAGGGGCGCAGCAGTCCGCGGGCGTAGGCCTTGGCCAGGCGCTGCGGTACGAGGTGGAGGGTGCCGTCGACGGTGACCGGGACGAGCTGCGGGGTGGCGGCCTTCCACTGGGCGCGGCGGTGGCGGGTGTTGCTGCGGGACATCTTCCGTTTGGGAACGGCCATGGCTGACTCCTGGCTGGGGGTGGGGCCACGAGGCTACATGAAAATGGATCCCATTATGAAGTGGCTGGTTCCGCCCGCCCGGCTCCGCCCTGCGTGCCGTGCCAGTCCAGGCAGACCACCATGGCGTCGTCCTCGGCGTCGGCCTCGCCGCGGTGGTCCGCCACCTCGCGCAGGACGGCGTACGGGACCTGGGAGGGCGGGAGCAGGCGGCTGCGGGTGAGGGCGCGGGTCAGCGCGCGGTCGCTGAAGCGTTCGCCGAGGGGGGAGCCCGCGTCGTAGACGCCGTCGCTGACGAAGACGAGGCGGTCCCCGGGGGCGACCTGGAAGCGCTGCACCGCGTAGACGGTGTCCTCGAACATGCCGAGCGGCAGTTGCGCGTCCAGCTCGACCGGTTCGACGCGGCCCTCCCGCAGCCGCCACATCCGCGGCGAACCGGCGTCCACCACCTCCGCCCGCCCGTCGGCCAGGGCGAAACGCAGCAGCAGCGCGGAGACGTGCCGTTCGCCGCGGTGCTGCCCGTAGAGCGCCTGGTCGGCGAGGTTGGCCTGGCCGACCAGGTCCAGGCCCGCGCGGCGGGCGTTGCGCAGCGCGTTGACCGCGAGGCTGGTCAGGAGCGCGGCCTCGATGCCCTCGCCCATGCCGTTGGTGACCGTGAGGGTCAGCCGGCCGTCCGAGGTGGTCCAGTCGAAGTTGTCGCCGTGGATGGAGTACGCGGGCTCCAGTTGGGCGCCGAGGTCGAAGACGGGGTGGGAGTGCGAGCGGCCGGGGAGCAGCTCCCACTGGATCTCGGCGGCCAGGGTGAGCCGGTCCGCCCGGCGGGCCCGTACGTAGCGGTCGGTGTGCCGCTCGGCGACCACGATCTGGTGGCCGAGGGCCTCGGCGACCTCCTGGAGCTCGTCGCGGATCTCCTCCGAGTACCGCTCGACCGGAAGCGTGACGCTGAGCACACCGAGCCGGTCCCCGTGGACAGTGACCGGCAGGTGCACCTCGGCCAGGGCGGGGCTGGTGGTCAGGACGGTCTGGGCCTCCTGGGCGCCGAAGGCGCGGCCCGCGGGCCCGCTGTGCATGGGCAGCGGGGCGGTGCCGGGGCCGCCGCCGACCGGCTGGAGCCGGGTCATCGAGTAGTCGCCCATCAGCAGCTCGCCGTCGGTGGCCGCGTAGCGGGCGCGCAACTGCTCGCGCAGGACGTCAGGGAGGGTGTCGGGGGCAGCTCCGCGCAGCGCGCGTTCCACTGCCGAGAATCTTTCCAAGGGGAGGCGACCGCTCTCTGGGGTGGATGATGGGGCGAGTGCGCTCGGGCGGCCATGCCTCGGCTGCCGCTGTGCCGAAAGGGAACAGGGGTACGCAAAGGAGGCTATGCGGGTCCGAGGGCAGCGGATACTGTTGTCTCCCGACAACAATAAGGGTCAGTGCGGAGGTGCGGGCACCAGCCCGGAATCCTCCCCGCACCGACCATGACGGAGTGGGGAAGGTGCCAGGCTTGACTGCCGACGAAGCCGCCGTCCGAGAGCTGGTGAGCAGCGCGCTGCGGGAACGCGGTGAGGTGGTCGCCGACAGATGGGTCCAGCTCCAGTTGGAGCAGACGGCCCTCGGCACCGGCATCTCCGAGGCGGAGCTGCGCGAGGAGGCCGACACCCTCGTCGACGCCCTGGGCGCGGGCCTCCGGGACGACGTACCGGTCGCGCGGGTCGTCACCACCCACCGCGAACTGCGGCAGGCCGTGATCACCCTCTCGCTGCGCCGGGCCCGGGCGGGCGCCACCCCGACCGGGACCTCGCTCGCCGTCCTCGCCCTCAAGGAGGCGCTCCTGGAGGCGGTGCGCGGCTACACCCGCGACACCGGCGAACTGCTCTCCGCCGCGCTGCTCATCAACCGCCTCCTGGACGCCGCGGGCGCGCTCTCCTTCGAGACGTACGTGGAGGGCCGCGAGGAGATCATCCAGCGGCAGAGCCGGCAGCTGCTCGAACTGTCCACGCCCGTCGTGCGGTTGTGGGACCAGGTGCTCGCGGTGCCGCTGATCGGCACCCTGGACACCGCCCGTACCCAGGTGGTGATGGAGAACCTCCTGGAGGCGATCCAGGAGAACGAGTCGCGGGTCGCCATCATCGACATCACCGGTGTGCCGACCGTGGACACCGCGGTCGCCCAGCATCTGCTGCAGACCGTCAACGCGGTACGGCTGATGGGCGCCGACTGCGTGATCAGCGGCATCCGGCCGCCCATCGCGCAGACCATCGCCCAACTGGGCATCGACCTCTCGGCGATCCTCACCCGCGCCACCCTCGCCGACGCGCTCGCCGAGTCCCTCAGACTCACCGGGCAGTCCGGTCCCCGCACCGAAGGCGCCGTGCTCCGGTGAACGGCCGCACGGCCGGAGTGCCGATACTGCGGCTCGGTGACGTCCTGGTCACCGGACTGCTCAACGAACTCGACGACTCCTCGGCGACCGCCTTCACCGAGGAGCTGACCGAGCGCATCTCCGCCGACGGCGCCCGCGGCGTCCTCATCGACGTCTCGCGCCTGGAGCTCATCGACTCCTTCGTGGCCCGCACCCTGATGGAGCTGACCACGGTGGCCCGCCTGCTCGGCGCCCGCGTCATCGTCGCCGGGATGCGCCCCGCGGTCGCCCTCACCCTCGTCGAACTCGGCCTCCAGCTCACCGGGGTGGAGACCGCGCTCAACGCCGAGCAGGGCATGGCCGCCCTGGGCTGGGAGCAGGTCGCGCACGTGCCGGGACCGGCCGCGCCCGCCGTCGGGGATCCCGGGGGTTCGCCATGACCCTCTACGACGACGATCTGCGGGCCCTCGGCAGCGGCCCCGGCGACGAGGCGGCCGCGCCGAGCGCCCCCGCCCGTATCGCGATCAGGGCCGAGGAGGACCTGCTGACCGCCCGGCACGCGGTGCGCGGCGCCGCGGTGGAGGCCGGATTCGGGCTCGTCGACCAGACCCGGGTGGTCACCGCCGCCAGCGAACTGGCCCGCAACACCTACGTCCACGGGGGCGGCGGCGCCCTGACCGTGGAGCACCTGCACGGGCCGCGGCGCGGGCTCCGGCTCACCTTCGAGGACCAGGGCCCCGGCATCGCCGACCTCGACGCCGCCCTCGCCGACGGCTACACCACCGGCGCGGGACTCGGCCACGGCCTCGGCGGGGCCCGGCGGTTGATGGACGAGTTCCAGGTCTCCTCCGAACCGGGGCGCGGGACACGGGTCGTGGTCACCCGGTGGACCCGGGCGTGAGCGCGGTGGACCCGGGCACCGAGGAGGTGCCCGGCACGACCACCCGCCAGGTCCGCGTCGACCACCACAGCGCCGTCCACCTCGCGGCCGAGACGGCGCGGGCGGTGGCCGAGGAGGGCGCGCTGCCGGGCGCGCTCCCGGACCGGGCGGCCGTCATCGCCTCCGAACTCGCGGCCAACCTGGACAAGCACGCCCGCGACGGCAGCCTCTACCTCCAGCACCTGCCCGCGGGCGAGGGTATCGAGATCCTCGCCGTGGACAGCGGGCCCGGCATCGGCGACCTGGCGCTCAGCCTCACCGACGGCTTCAGCACCACCGGCACCCTCGGCGCGGGACTCGGCGCGGTCAGCCGGATCGCGGACGAGTTCACCATCCGCACCGAGGCCGGCGGCACCCTGATGTCCGCCCGGATGCGGCGCCCCGGCGCACCCGCACCGCACACCGCGGCCGGGGTCCTGTGCCTGCCCCTGGAGGGCGAGAGCGCCTGCGGGGACGCCTGGGCCGTCGCCGACTCCGAGGAAGGGGTGACCGCGCTGGTGGTGGACGGCCTCGGCCACGGGGAGCAGGCCGCGGAGGCCGCCCAGCTCGCCCGGCGCCACTTCCTGCGCGAACCGGGGCGCCCGCTGCCCGAACTCCTCACCGGCATGCACCGCGCGCTGCGCCGCACCCGGGGCGCCGCCGCGGGCCTGGTACGGCTGCGGGCCGGGACCGCCGAGTCCTGCGGGATCGGCAACATCCGCCTGATGCTCCTGGACGACCGGCGGGTGCACGCCCGGGTCACCGGCCAGCCCGGCATCGTCGGCTTCACCCTGCCGGTGCCCCGGGTGCAGCGCCTGGACGCCCCCGCGGGCGCCAGCCTCGTCCTGTGCAGCGACGGCATCGACCACCGCTGGGCCGACTCGCCCTCGCCCTTCCTGCTGCGCCTGCCGCCCCCGCTGCTCGCCGCCGCGCTCTGCCGCGACCGCCGCCGCACCCGCGACGACGCCACCGCCCTGGCCGTACGGGTACCGGGGAGGCAGCCGTGAGCGCTCAGGGCATTCCCTGCCGCGATGTCGGCCAACTCCGCGACACCCTGCGGGCGATGACGGAGATCCGGGCCCTGCCGCCGGAGACCCGCAGCCGCCTGGTGCTCTCCGTGGTCCATGTCGCCGAGGCCGCTCTCCGCCGCGGCGGGGAGGTCGTCCTCGGCTACCGGCCGCCGGGCACCGCGGGCGCCCCCGGCTCCGGGCCCGCCCGGCTGACCGCCTGGTTCGCGCCGCCTGCCGTGCCGCCGCACCCCGAGGAGCTGGACCTGCCGCTGCCCGCGGAACGGCTCGGCGACTCGGCCGTCGTCTGGCGGCTGCCGAAGGGCTCCGGCGCCCCCGACGAGGACGAACTCAAGGCCGCGCTCGCCCGTATCGACGAACTCACCGCCGAGCAGCGCCGCCTCAAGCACGAACTCGCCGAGACCAACAGCGGCGTACTCGCCCTCTACGTCCAGCTGGAGGAGCAGGAGGAGGAGGTCCGCCGCGCGCACGGCAAGGTGCTGCGCGAGTTGGAGGACGCCCTGCGCCCGCCGCCGGTGCGCGTACCCGGCCTCGACATGGGCATCCACTACGCGCCCGCCGACAGCGACGCCCCCACCGGAGGCGACCTCTACGACTGGTTCACCCTCGCCGACGGCACCCTGCACATCACCGTCGTCGACGCCCTCGGCCACGGCGTCAAGAGCACCCGCAGCGCCCTCAACGTCACCCACGCGGTACGGACCCTGGCCCTGGAGGGCCACGCGCTGCACTCGATCATCGCGCGCACCGACGAGATCCTGCTGCCCTTCGACCGCGAACTGATGGCCACCGTGCTCCTGGTCCGCATCGACCCGGCCACCGGCGAGACGGAGATCGCCAACGGCAGCCATCCGCCCGGCCTGCTCGTACGGGCCGACGGCACCGGCGAGTTCCTGGAGATCCGGGGCCGCGGCATCGGCTTCCCGATGCCCGGCAGCGACGGCACCCTGCGCACCCGGATGGACCCGGACGACCTGCTGATCCTCTACACCGACGGGCTCACCGAGAGCCGCCGCGACCCCAGCGAGGGGGAGCTGCGGCTGCTCGCCGCCGCCCGCCGCCACCGGCGCCGGCCCATGGCGGAGATCCCCGGCGCCCTCGCCGCCGACATGCACACCGTCATCCTGCACTCCGACGACACCCTCGCCCTCGCGGTCCGCCGCGCACCGGCCGCGGAGGAGCCGTGAGGGCGAAGCGCAGGGACCCGGGCGCCGCCCCGCAGGACAGGGGGTGTCGGCGCCGCTCGACGGGGCAGCTGTGCCCAGGAGCGAGGAGTAAAATCGTGGCCGATCCGGAAGAGGAGTACCAGTGAAGGACGCGAACCCGTCTTCCCTCGATCGCCGCACAGCCGAAGCCGCGCGCACCGCCCGCGAGGTCACCGAGCTGCTCGAAGTCCTCTGGGAGCGCGGCCGGGACGCGGTGTCACCGGCGCCGGTGTCCTCCTCCCAGCTGCGGGTGCTCTACACCCTGGACCGCGAGTCCGGCATCAATCTGCGCACCCTCGGCAATGTGCTCGGCTCCACCCCGTCCTCGGTCAGCCGGATGTGCGACCGGCTCCAGGCGCTCGGCTTCGTCGAACGCGCCCCCAGCCCCGCCAGCCGCCGCGAGCTGGAGCTGCGGCTGACCGCCCAGGGCACCTCCTACCTCGCCGACCTCCGCCGCCGCCGGGACGAGGCCCTGCTCACCATGGTCTCCGCGATGCCCGCCGCCCAGCGCCAGGCCCTCCTGGAGGGACTGCGGGGCTTCCAGTCCGCGGTGGAGGCAAGCTCCCCACGAAGACACGACGACTCGGCGGCGACTGCCTAGCCGCCCCCCCCTCGACCGCTGCTTTCCGCTCTTCCGCTCCGGTCACTGCCTTCCGCGCGACCCGCCTGCTTCTCGTACGACCCGTTCGTACGACCCGTTCGTACGACCCGTTCGTACGACCCGTTCGTACGACCCGCGAGATCGTCCTCCCCGCCTTCGCCCCCCGCCTCCGCGGGCGTGCCGCACGGCCGCCCGCCTCCGTACGGCCGGTGCTCAACCTTCCGCCGCCGTAGGGGACTTCGAAGACTTCCCGTGGCCGTCCGCCGCCGCCCGGTCGGGGTCCGCCGCGCCGAAGGGGACCCGTACGCCGATCCGCTTCCCGCCGTCGGGGAGCGAGGAGATGGTGATCCCCGCGCTGAGGTGCTGGATGAGGAACCAGCCGTAGCCGCCGATGGAGGGGTCGCCGTCCTTGAACTGCGGGCGGGGCATCAGCGGGCTGCGGTCGCTGACCGTGATCTCCAGTCCGTCCGCGGTGAGTTGAGCGGTGAAGTCCGTCATTCCGTCACCGTGCCGCAGTGCGTTGGTGACCAGTTCCGAGGTGACCAGGAGGGCGTCACCGAGAAAGGCCTTGGCCGCGGCTTCGTCGGCGCCCGGCAATTCCCCCGCGCTCACCAGGTCGCGTACCTGTTCGCGGGCGGCCGCCGCCTTCCGCGGAAGCTCTTCCGGCAGGTCCGCCGGTTCGAGGGCCGCGGTGCGCTCTCGCTCGACAGTGCGGTGTTCCATGCGTATCACGCTCCCGTTGGGGCTCATTTTCGGCTGCCCGGAAACGTTCGGCTCATTCACGTCCGCCACCCCTGAAGGGGGGATCCGCCGGGGAGCGGAAGGAAGCGGAAGGAATGATCCCGCGCGATACGCGGCGGCGGTTTCGCGAATTCCCGCCGTGAAGGGGCCGCGGCGCAAAGGGAATTGGCGCGGACGGAGAGGTTTCGCTCCAGCTCGTGAGCTCGTGAGCTCGTGCGCCCGGGGGCGCAGGGGCGCAGGGGGCGCGGGCGCCGGTCAGCGGGTGAGGCCGGCGACGAGGGTCGCGAGGGTGCCCTCGATCACCGCGTCCCGCTCCTCGCCGGGGAGCCGGGCGAGCGGGCCGTCCAGGATGAGCAGCGCGAGTCCGTGCACGGAGGACCAGGCGGCGGCCTCGGCGCCGGGCCGGTTCTCCGGGCGCATCCGGCCCGCGGCGACCAGCGCGTCCAGCGCCTCGGAGAGCAGGACGAAGGCCGCGAACTCCGGCCGGTCGGGGGCCTGGAGGCCGTTGAAGTCGTCCTCCTCGTCGAGGGGGGTGCGGCAGAAGGCGGTGCGGTACAGGCCCGGTTGGTCGAGGGCGAAGCGGAGGTAGCCCCGGCCGATCGCCTTGGCGGTGCGCTCGGCCTCCTCGCCCGGGTCGTCGAGGCCCGGCAGCGCCGCCACGGCCTCGGCCATCGAATCGGCGAGGGCCTGCTGCCCGCGCACCTTCACCGCCTCCAGGAGGTCGCCGTGGCCGCCGAAGTGCCGGTAGGCGGCGGTGGGGGAGACGCCGACGGTGCGGGCGGCCTCGCGGAGCACGACCTTCTCCGGGCCGCCGAGCGCCGCGAGTTCGATGGCCGCCTCGATGAGCGCGTTGCGGAGGTCGCCGTGGTGGTAGCGGGCCCTGCCGCCGTGGGTCGCCTTCATGACTCGTTCCCGTCCATGACTCCATCCTGCCTGATGGTCCCGATAAATGTTGACGCCGTTAACAAGAGTGTGCCACGGTAGATGTTAATCACGTAAACATTCACTACGGGGTGATGACCGTGTTCGATCGCGTTACCGATCTGGCCCTACGGCGGGGCCGCCTCCTGCTCGGGCTCACCTTGGCGGCCGTCGTCGCCATGGCCGCGCTCGGCTTCGGGGCCTTCGGCAAGCTCCTCGGCGGCGGCTTCGAGGACCCGGCCGCGCCCTCCGCCCGCGCCCAGGCGGTCATCGACGAGAAGTTCGGCGGCGAGAGCAATCTGGTGCTCCTGGTCCGCTCCGCGGACGGACCGCTGGACGCGCCCGCCGCCGCCCGCGAGGGCCGCGCCCTCACCGCGGAGCTGAAGGACGAGCCCGCCCTCGCCAATGTCGTCTCCTACTGGGACACCGGCGCCTCCGCGCTGACCTCCCGCGACGGCGACCAGGCGCTGATCCTCGCCCATGTGCGCGGCGACGAGACCGAGCGCGGCGACAACGCCGCGGCCCTGCTCGACGAGTTCACCGGCGACCGGGACGGACTCACCGTGCGGGCGGGCGGCGCCGCCGCGGTCAACGACGAGATCCCCACCCAGGTGGCCAAGGACCTCGCCCTCGCCGAGACCATCGCCGTGCCGCTGACCCTGCTCCTCCTCGTGCTCGCCTTCGGCAGCCTGGTCGCGGCGCTGCTGCCGCTGGCCATCGGGCTGGTCGCGATCGTCGGCACCTTCGCCGAGCTGTACGTCCTCGGCAGCATGACCAGCGTCTCGGTCTTCTCCATCAACCTGACCACCGCGCTCGGCCTCGGCCTCGGCATCGACTACGCGCTGCTCATGATCAGCCGCTTCCGCGAGCACCTCGCCGAGGGGGCCGAGGTGCCGGACGCGCTGCGCCGCACCGTGCACACCGCGGGGCGCACCATCCTGTTCTCCGCCGCGACGGTCGCCGCCGCCCTCGCCGCGCTGCTCGTCTTCCCGATGTACTTCCTGCGCTCCTTCGCCTACGCGGGCATCGGCGTGGTCGCCATCGCCGCGGTCAGCGCCCTGGTGGTCATCCCGGCGCTGCTCGCGGTGCTCGGCCACCGGGTCAACAAGGGGCGGCTGCCCTGGGCCCACCGGGTGCGCGGCGCCGAGGCCCCGCTGTGGGGCAGGCTCGCCCGCACGGTGATGCGCAGGCCCGCGCTGACCGCGCTGCCGGTGCTCGGGGTGCTGCTGCTCGCCGCGAGCCCGCTGCTCGGCGTCACCTTCGGCACCCCCGACGAACGCGTCCTGCCCGAGAGCGCGCAGAGCCGCCAGGTCGCCGGCGCCGTCCAGGGCGACTTCACCGGCAGCGAGGAGTCGGCGGTGCAGATCGTCACCAGCGGTCCGGTGGCCGCGCCCGAACTGCGCTCCTACGCACAGAAGCTGGCCGGGCTCGACGGGGCGGCCCGGGTGGAGACCTCGGCGGGCACCTACCGCGAGGGCGCCTTCGAGCGGCCCGGGCCCGCGAGCAGGGCGCTCGGTCGGCCGGACGCCCAGCGGATCACCGTGGTCACCGCCCTCGCGCCCAAGTCGGGCGCCGCCCAGGACCTGGTGAAGGACATCCGCGCGGCCGCACCGCCCGCCGGGACGACCACCCTGGTCGGCGGCGCCGACGCCCGCCTCGTCGACTCCAAGGACTCCATCGCCGACCGCCTCCCGGCCGCGATCGGCCTGGTCGCGGGCAGCACCTTCGTGATCCTCTTCCTCTTCACCGGCAGCGTGGTGCAGCCGCTGCGGGCCCTGGTCCTCAACGGCCTCAGCCTCAGCGCGGCCATCGGCGCCATGGTGTGGATCTTCCAGGACGGCCACCTCAGCGGTCTGCTCGGCTTCGCCCCGCAGCCCATGGACACCTCGATGACGGTGCTCCTGTTCTGCATCGCCTTCGGCCTGTCCATGGACTACGAGGTCTTCGTGACCAGCCGTATCAAGGAACTCCACGACCAGGGCGCCGACACCCGCGAGGCCGTCTCCGGCGGGCTCTCGCACACCGGCCGCATCGTCACCATGGCCGCCGGGCTGCTCGCGGTGAGCTTCTTCGCCTTCGGCACCGCCAAGGTCAGCTTCATCCAGATGTTCGGCCTCGGCAGCGGACTCGCCATCCTCATCGACGCGGTGGCGGTACGCGGCGTCCTGGTCCCCGCCGCGATGCGCCTGCTCGGCCGCACGGCCTGGTACGCGCCCCGGCCGCTGCGCGCGGTCCACGCCCGGCTGGGCCTGAAGGAGGGCGCACCGGCCGAGCAGCCGAAGGAGCGGCACCCGGCCGGGGTCTGAGCCCGCCGGTACGCGAACGGCCCGGTCCACCAGGGGGGTTGGACCGGGCCGTACGTCTGCTGGGGGCGGTGGCGCGCACGCCCGGCCGGGGCGCCGGCGCCGGGGTGCGCCTCGGGCGCGAGGGCTCAGCGCCGCGAGCGCGGAGCCTCAGCCCCCCGCGGCCACCGAGACCGCCGCCCCGAACCGCGCCTTGGCCGCCGGGTGGTCGAAGCTCTCCGGGTTGACCAGGAGCGAGCCCTCGCCCGCCGCGGCCGGGAGGATGCTGACCGCGCCGGTGCCCAGGTACTTGTTCGGGGCGCCGACCGCGAGGTCCGCCCTGCCGTCCGCGTCGAAGTCGGCGGCCGAGACGGCGGCCCCGAAGAGGTTGTTGTTCTCCCGGGCGCCGACCACCCCCGGGGTGTCCAGGTTCAGTTCGCGCGCCCCGTCCGGGGAGAGGCCCCCGGCGGCGCCCGGCACGACGGTGAGCGAACCGGCGTTGTTGTAGCCGTCCTCGTCCGGCGCCTGCGGGTCGGCGACGACCAGGTCCGCGTACGAGTCGCCGTCGGTGTCCGCGAGCAGCGCCGCCCGCCCGGGGACGGGGGCGCCGCCGTAGGGGGTGCCCGCGCCGAGGCCCTCGGCGGTGCCGGGGAAGGTGCGCAGCTTGAAGTCCTCGGGGCCGTCCTCGAAGGAGGTGTCGACGACCACGTCGTCCCGGCCGTCGCCGTCGATGTCCCCGGCCACCGGTACGTAGCCGGCGAAGGGCAGGCCGACGCTCTTGCCCAGCGGCTTGGCGCTCAACCCGCCCGCGGTGCCCGGCAGTACGCCGAGGGTGCCCTCGTCGGCCGGGTCGTCGAAGTAGGCGGTGGTGACCAGGTCCGCGTAGCCGTCGCCGTTCACGTCCCCGGTGGTGAGGCTGCCGATGCCCGCGCCGCCCCCGGGCGGGGTGAGCGAGGTGAGGCGGGGCGCCGGGGTGTCGCGGAGGTTCTTGGCGCCGCGCACCACCCGGACCTTCTCCCCGTCGGCGACGGCGAGGTCCGCGCGCCCGTCCTTGTCGAAGTCGCCGACCGCGAGCTCGGAGCCGAATCCGCGGCTGGTGACCGGAGTCGGGGCGTGGAAGGCGATCGCGTCGGTGGACAGGCCGGTGGCATCGCCGAAGACGACGGTGACCGAACCGGCGCCCCTGACCTTCCCGATGGCCTCGCCGCGGGCGCCGACGACCAGGTCGCCGTGGCCGTCGCCGTCGAGGTCGCCGACGGCCACCGTCGAGCCGAAGGCGTCGCCCGCCTCGGGCACCCCCGGGACCCCGGCGGTGTTCTGGGTGAGCCCCTTCTTGCGGCTCACCCGGATCCCGTCGGCGGTGCCGTAGGTGAGGGAGACGTAACCGGCCTCGGCCTGCCCGGCGATGGTGCCGTCGGGGGCGCCCACCGCCAGGTCCGCGTAGCCGTCGCCGTCCACGTCACCGGGCGGCGGGGCCGCCGCCGCGCTCGCCGTGCCGCCGCCCAGGGCCCCCGCCACCACCAGGGCGGCCACCGCGGCCGCCGTGATCCTGCCTCGTACCATCCGGTCCATTCCTCCGCTGCTGCTCGGCGCCCGGCCCCCTCGGCGCCGGTACGCGCCCCATGGAACCAGTCCGCGGAGCGGAGTACGAGGGCCGGGGAGCCGGGAGTTGGGACGGTCAGCGGGCGGTCTTGGTGGGCTCGCCGGTGGGGCCGTCGCCGGGGACCTTGGCGGTGTCCTGCGGTTCCGTGCCCTCGCCCGGTGCCGTGTGCTCGTGTCCGCCCGCGCCGTCCGCGGCGGCCTTGTCGAGCCTGCTGTAGTCGAAGGGCGCCTTGCCCGCCAGGACCTCACGGACCCGGGCCTTGTCGATCTCCTTGGTCCACGTCCCGATCAGCAGCGTCGCCACCGCGTTGCCCGCGAAGTTCGTCAACGCCCGCGCCTCACTCATGAACCGGTCGATCCCCACGATCAACCCCACCCCGTCCAGGAGTTCGGGCCGATGCGACTGCAGACCGCCCGCCAGCGTCGCGAGCCCCGCACCCGTCACACCCGCCGCACCCTTCGACGCGATGATCATGAACACCAGCAGCGAGATCTGCTCACCCGCACTCAGCGGATCATCCATCGCGTTCGCCACGAACAACGACGCCATCGTCAGATAGATCGCCGTCCCGTCCAGATTGAACGAGTACCCCGTCGGCACGGTGATCCCCACCACCGGCCTGGACACCCCCAGATGCTCCATCTTCGCGATCAACTGCGGCAACGCCGACTCCGACGACGACGTCGACAGGATCAACAAGAACTCCCGCCCCAGATACGCCAGCAACCGGAAGATGTTCACCCCCGTCACCAGCTTCAACAACGTCCCCAGGACCACGACCACGAACAGCACACACGTCGTGTAGAACCCGATCATGATCACCGCGAGCGAGGTCAGCGCGTCCGTACCCGTCTCCCCGACCACCGCCGCGATCGCCCCGAACGCACCGATCGGCGCCACCCACATCACTATCGACAAGATCCGGAACACCAGACGCTGAATGTGCTCGATCCCCCGCAGCACCGGACGCCCCGCATCACCCAGGGCCTGCAACCCGAAGCCCACCAGCAGCGCCACCAGAAGCGTCTGCAACACCTCACCCGCCGTCAGCGCCGACACCAGCGACGTCGGAATGATCCCCAGCAGGAAATCGGTCGTGGACTCACTCGCACCCTCGGCCTGGGCCTCGCCCGCCCCGCGTACCGCCTCGGTGATGTGCAGCCCACTGCCCGGCTCCAGCAGATTGCCGACCACCAGACCGATCGCCAGCGCCACCGTCGACATCGCCATGAAATACAGCAGCGCGAGACCGCCGACCGCACCGACCTTCGCCGCCTTGCGGACCGAACCCACCCCGAGCACGATCGTGCAGAAGATGATCGGCGAGATCATCATCTTGATCAGATTCACAAACCCGGTACCGATCGGCTTCAACTCCACCGCCGCATCAGGCCAGATGAATCCCACCGCGATACCCGCCGCCACCGCGACGATCACCGCCAGATACAACAGATGAGTACGGGCGCGTCCCGCACCGGGCGCGGACTGCTGGGCCGTTGTGGGGTTCAACCGGGGGCTCCTAAGCGGTTCTCAGACCGGCGGCGGCTGGGGTGGCCGCGTGCCGGGTGTACGTGAGCAGGGAGTGGCACAGGCTGGTGAGCCGGTCCAGGGCGGTGGGGTCGGTGAGCAGCGGGCCGCCGTCGTCCAGGCGGCCGAAGTCCTCGGGGACGGTGACCAGTTGCTCCGGCAGCGCGACCGCGCCGAGCGCCCGCGTCACGGTCCTGAGGCCCTCGCAGACCTGCGCCGCGTCCAGGTCCTCGCCGTGCGCGAGCAGCCCGGCCGGCTTGCCCCGCAGCTCGCGGCCGTCCAGGTGGTCCAGGGCGTTCTTCAGGGCGCCGGAGAAGGAGCCGTGGTACGCGGGGGAGGCGAGCAGGAAGGCGTCCGCGCGGGCGGCGGTGGCGGGCAGCATCCGGGCCAGCGGGTCGGCGTAGAGGTCGGGGCGGCCGTAGCAGCAGGGGTCGACGATCGGGAGCGGGCGGGTGGCCAGGTCCCAGACCAGGGCCTCGGCGCCGAGCCAGGTCAGGGCTTTGGCGGCGGCCTCCAGGGCGGCGGCGGTGTGCGAGTGCGGGCTGGGGCTGCCGCCGAGCAGCAGCACCAGGGGAGGCCGGCTCATCGTCTCGACACCCCCTGTCCTCCACCGGTGCCGCGGGTACGCGGAGCACCGGAACACGATCCCGGTCCCGCGGTGCGCGCTGAAGGAGCCTGTCCGCTGGACGCCGCGGGCTGTCCCGATCCGGCGCCGGGCAAGGGGAGTTCGGCCGCCGCACCGAGGGGGTGGCGCGGGGCCGGACGGAAGAGGGGCGGCTGCGTCGCCGGTAAGGTCCGCATCGCTCACTCCGGGGAGTCTGCCGCGCCGAACCAGCCGAGCCGACTGGCCTGTGCGCCCGCCTCGAATCTGCTGCGGGCGTTCAGCTCCCGCATCAGCTTCGCGACGGTGCGGCTGACGGTGCGTTTGGAGACGTCGAGCCGGTGCGCGATCTGCTCGTCGGTGAGCCCGCGGGCGAGCATCCGCAGCACCTCCTGGGACTGGTCGTCCTCCGGGGGCGCCCAGTTCTCCACCACCAGCGGCGCGGCCTCCTCCCACAGCCCGAGGAAGAGGTAGTGCAGGACGTCCACGGTGTCCGGGCAGCGCGAGAAGCTGACCGTCTGCGTGCCGTGCGCCGCGTCCTCGCCCTGGTCGACGAAGACCGCCGAGGTGGAGTCGTCGACCAGCGCCATGGTGACCGGCACCTGCGGCGCGGTCCGCACCTGGATGCCCGCCCGCGCCTGCCACAGCACGTACTCCACCAGGGCGGGGTGGGCCAGCAGCCGTTCGTCCCACAGGACGCTGATGCGCACCCAGCGGCGCATCAGGCTCTTCAGTACGGCCGCCTCCTGGCGCAGTTCCCGGGGCCCCGGCACCGCATTCCCGCGCACCAGGACGAATTCACGGCGTGCCGAGGACAGCGTGGCGTGCAGGGAGGAATGCGGCGCCGGTGGCGAATGCCGCGTCCGCGGCCTTTCCCGGTCGCTGTCGGACGGTATTTCCAGCGTGGTCACGGTCATGCCTTGATTCCCTTTCCACTGATTCACGCGGTGACGTGCGGGTGGGGGTAAGGAGCGAGACGCGCATTGTCACATCGGATGCCGGGCGGGTGCCCCGCGGATTGTCGAAACCTATTTCCCGTCGGATATGTGGATTTCGACGACCGAGGGATCGTCCTCGGGCCGGTCGAGTTCCAGTGGCCGCCTCGCCCCGAGCGCGCGGCACAGGCGCTCGCGGTCGAGATGGCCCGCCCAGTTGGTGAGCACCAGCGTGGCCACGCTGTTGCCGATGACATTGGTGACGGCCCGCGCCTCGGACATGATCCGGTCGATGCCGACGAGCAGGGCGACGCTCGCCATCGGCACCGACTCGGTCACCGCCAGGGTCGCGATGAGGGTCAGCAGCCCCGAACCGGTCACCCCCACCGCGCTCTTGGACACCACCATCGAGATGGCGAGCAGGAGCAGCTGGTCCCCGAGGGAGAGTCCGTTGCCGGTGGCCGCGGCGACGAACATGGAGGCCATCGTGAGGTAGACGCAGGTGCCGACCAGGTGCAGCGAGTAGCCGGAGGCGAGGACCGGGGCGCTCACCCCCCGCGGCGCCCCGGCCAGTTCCAGCTTGCGCAGCACCCGGGGGAAGACCGGGCTGGAGGAGGAGGTGCCGATGACCACGAGGATCTCGTGCCGCAGATAGCGCACGAGCCGCAGCAGCGAGAAGCCGTTGGCCCTGGCGAGCAGCCCGAAGCCGAGCAGGACCACCGCCGCGCAGGTCAGATAGAAGGCGACGATCAGGCAGGCGAGGCCGCCGAGCGGGGCGATGCCGATCCGGCTCGCCGTGTACGCGGCGCCGCCGAAGGCCGCGAGCGGCGCCCCGGTGACCACGATCCGCACCATGTAGAAGAGGATGTGGCTGCCGCGGTCGATCAGGTCGAGCAGCGGCGCGGCCCGCCGCCCGGCCATCATCAGCGCCGCCCCGGTCAGCGCGGCCACCACCAGCGTGTGCAGCTGGTTGCCGCCGACCACGGCGGAGGAGAAGCTGCTCGGCACCACCGCGTCCAGGCTCAGCGAGCCGTTGCCGAAGCTCTCCGCCTGCCGCTGGAGCGGGGCCACCTCCTCGGCGTCGGGGCCCTGCGCGCTGCCGGGCAGCGGCAGCCCGCCGAGGACATTGCCCACGAGCAGGCCGATGACCAGGGCGAGCGTGGTCACCGCCTCGAAGTAGAAGACGGCCTTCAGGGAGAGCCCGCCGAGCAGGCGCCGGCCGCCGAGCGAGGCGAGCCCCCCGGCCACCGTGGTGAAGATGACCGGGCCGATGAGCATGGTCATCAGCGAGATGAAGGCGTCCGCCAGGAAACGGAAGTGCTCCGCCGCTTCCGGTGCGACGACCCCGAATACGATGCCGGCCCCCAGACCGGTCATCGTCCAGAAGGTCAACGTCCGGTGCAGGGGACGATCCGCCGGTCCCTCCGCCATGATTTCGCACACCCCCGTGTCGCGACGAAGCCGAGGTGGGCCACTGTGCGGCTCGGCCGCCCCGGTTCTGGACAGACAGTAGGGAGGCTCTGCAAAATCGCGGCTCTCTCATCTTTAGCGGAACGTTAAGCGTATGTAAGATCGGCCGTCACTACCGGGCATCGCGGGCACCGAAATCGGGTGTCCGCGCCTGCTAACGGACCGTCACGGGGGACGTCCGCGACGACACACGCATGCGCTGATCGTTGGGGGATGACAGCCATATGAGGGTCCTGCTCGTGGAGGACGACGCCGAGGTCGCCGACGCGCTGACCGAGGGACTCCAGCAGTACGGCTGGATCGTGGACCATGTGGCCACCGGGGGCGAGGCGTTGAGCCGGGTCGAGACCGCCGGCTACGGCGACATCGTGCTCCTCGACCTCAACCTGCCCGACATGGACGGCCTGGAGGTCTGCCGGGGGCTGCGCGCCGCCTGCGCGGTGCCGATCATCGCGGTGACCGCCCGCTCGGACGAGATGGACAAGGTCCTCGGGCTGCGCCTGGGCGCCGACGACTACATCGTCAAGCCCTACCGGCTCCAGGAGCTGCTGGCCCGGATGGCCGCGGTGATGCGCCGCACCGCGACCCGACCCGCCGCGGCGCCGGTCGCGGCCGCCCCGTACGCCGCCGCCCCCTACGCCGCCGCTCCCCACGCCGCCGCCGCCCCGGGCCCCGCCGCTCCCGCCGAGCCCGGCGAACACGTCCTGAGCCACGGCCGGTTGACCATCGACCCGGCCCGGCGCGCGGTCCTCCTGGACGGCAGCCCCGTGACCCTGACCCGCAAGGAGTACGAACTCCTCGTCCTGCTCGCCGGCGCGCCCGGCCGGGTCTTCCTGCGCGAGCAGCTCCTGGACACCGTCTGGGACCAGCAGTGGGCGGGCAGTTCGCGCACCCTGGACACCCATGTCGCCACCCTGCGCCGCAAGCTCGGCTCGACCCAGTGGATCAGGACCACGCGCGGGGTCGGCTTCAGCTTCCAGCCGCAGTCCGGCACCTGAGCCCGCCCGGCCATGCGGCAGATCTACTCCCTCGTCCAGTGCGCCCTGATCGGCCTCGTGCTCACCGCGCTGCTCGTCCCCCTCGGCTGGCTCTACGCCAAGCAGACCCGGCAGGAGGCGGCCGCCGGTCTCCGCGACCGCACCACGTCCCTGGCCGAGCCGCTCTCGCGCACCCTCGCCGCGGGCGACCCCCGGGCCCTGGACCGGCGGCTGCTCGACATCGCCGGGCGGGAGCACCCCCGGGTCGCGGTGCGGCGGCCGGACGGCTCGGTGCGTACCGCGGTGGTCGGCGCCGGGGGGCAGGCCCGGCTGCGGACCTCCTCGGTGTGGCGGTGCGAGGCCACCCGCAGCCAGTGGGGGGAGCGGCTGCTGCCCGCGGTGGACACCCGGCTGTGCGCCACCGCCGTCCTCACGGCGGGCGGCGTGCCCCTCGGCGAGCTGATGCTCCAGCAGTCCGCGGACGGGCTGCGCAGCGAGATCCTCACCGCCTGGGGGCTGTTCGGCCTGCTGCTGCCGGTCGGCATCACCCTGTGCTTCCTGCCCGCCGCCCTCCAGCGCCGCCGTACTCTGCGCGATCTGGACCGGATCGGCACCACCCTGCACGTACTGGCCGAGGGCGGCTTCCACGCCCGCAGCGCCGAGCACCTGGAGGGGGACACCCTCAAGAAGCTGTCCGCGGAGGTCAACCGGCTCGCCGCGGTCGTCCAGACCAGCATGGAGGACCGGCGCAGCTTCCTCGCCGACGTCGCCCACCAGCTGCGCAACCCGATGGTGGCGCTGCGGCTGCGCCTGGAGAACCTGGCCCCGCACCTGCCCGAGGAGGCGGCCCACCGGCACGAGCGGCTGCTCGCCGACGTGGACCGCCTGGACCGCACCCTGACCCAGATGCTGGAGCACGCCCGCGCCACCCCCGCCGACCGCTCCACCCAGGTCGTCGAGGTCTGCGGCCTCGTCGAGGAGTGCGTACGGGGCTGGGCCTCGGTGGCCGAGCGGCGCGGTATCCGGCTCAAGCTGAAGATGCCGCGGCGGGCCTGGGGGATGACCCGTTCCGGCGCGGTGGAGCAGGCCCTCAACGTCCTCCTCGACAACGCCCTCAAATACTCCCCGGAAGGCGGGGTGGTGGAGATCAGCATCGTGAGTTCGGGCCCCCGGCTGCTCATCCAGGTCCGCGACGAGGGCCCCGGGCTGCCGGACTCCGAGCGGGAGGCGGCGCTGGAGCGCGGCTGGCGCCGGGGCCCCTTCCCCAGTACCGGCATCGGCCTGTCCCTCGCGGTGAAGCTCATCGAATCCGCGGGCGGGCGCCTGGAGTTGCGCGCCGGGGAGGGCCGGGGCCTCAGCGCCCAGCTGCACCTGGTCGCCGCCCAGCCCGGCGGGGAGGAGCGCGGCCCGGGGAGCGAGGCCCCCGGCGCGGCCCCGCTGTCCGCTTCCGGACCGGGGGTGGCATGAACCGGCCATCGGGGAACCCTCCGGGGCGCCCACCGGTTGTCACCGATACCGGCCCTTCCGGCGCGTACGGGGCCCGCTCGCGCGGCGCCCGGCAGCCGTCCCGCCGCGCGGGCCCGGGTCACCACTCACAGGGGGACGACATGATCCCGGTCACCACCGGCTCCCGGCCGCTGCCCGGTGCGGCCGAACTGACGGAGGCCACCCACCACCTGCTGGCGGCCGGTGCCGGCGAGGTCTTCTGCTACTGGAACTACACCTCGGTGGAGGACCAGCTCCTGGAGGTGCTGCACTGCGCCGGGGGCCGGCTCCAGGGCCACCGGGGCGGCGCCCGGATGGTGGTCCCGCACGGGGCGCGCGCGGTGCCGGAGATCGCCCGGCAGCTGGAGTGGCAGCAGGAGAAGGGCGTCCGGGTCCGCTACAGCTCGCGGCTGCCGCCGGGCGCGATGGTGCTGACCTCCCGGGGCGCCGTCCTCACCACCGGGCTGCACCCGGGATCCCCGTATGTCCTGGTCGAGGACGCCCCGCTGCGGCCCGCCTTCGGGGCGCTGGCGCAGCTGCTCTGGCAGCGCGCGGAGGTGCCGCCGGACCAGCGGGACGACGCGCCCAGCGAGGCCGAGCGGCAGATGCTGCGGATGCTGATGCAGGGGCTCACGGACAGCGCGGTCGCCCGGCAGCTGGGCATGTCGGACCGCACCGTGCGCCGGGTGGTGGCGCAGCTGATGGAGCGCCTCGGCGCGCAGAGCCGCTTCGAGGCGGGGGTCCGAGCCGTGGAGCGCGGCTGGATCTGAGCCGACCCCGGCCCTTGTCCGGCCGGATCCGAGCGGTTTACCCGGCCGCCCGGCGGGCAGCACCACGGCCCGGGAAGCGGGCTTCATAGGCATGGGCTATGGAGTTGATCGCTCCCATATCTTGGTGCTGTCGACCCCGCAGGCTCTACCGTCGTGTCCATGGCACTGGCAACGCGGACGGACCGACGGCCGTCCATGGCGCGCTCCTTCTGGGACTCGACCGTCGGCAAGAAGATCGTGATGGGCGTCACCGGTCTGATCATGATCGGGTACCTCGTCGTCCACATGATGGGCAACGCGAAGATCTTCTTCGGGGCCGACGACTTCAACGAGTACGGGCACTGGCTGCGCGTCGTGGGAGAACCCTTCCTGCACCGGATGTGGGGACTGTGGATCGCCCGCGTGGTCCTGCTGACCTCGGTGATCCTGCACGCCGTCTGCGCGTACCAGCTGAGCCGCCGCGACATCAAGGCGCGCCCGCAGAAGTACGTCCACAAGAAGGCGCGGATGAGCTACGCGACCCGCACCATGCGCTGGGGCGGCGTGATCCTCGGGCTCTTCATCGTCTGGCACATCCTGGACCTCACCACCGGGACCGTGCACCCCGACGGCTTCGAGGACGGCAAGCCCTACCAGAACGTCGTGGACACCTTCTCCACCTGGTACGGCAACGTCATCTACATCGTCGCGATGCTGGCCATGGGCATGCACGTGCGGCACGGGTTCTGGAGCGCGGCGCAGACCATCGGCGTCGGCAGCCGCACCCGCGAGCGCGTCCTGAAGGCCACCGCGAACGGCCTCGCCCTCATCCTCACCGTCGGGTTCATCTCCGTGCCCGTGGCCGTCATGACCGGAGTCGTGAGCTGACATGACCTCGCACAGCACCTACGCGCAGTACACCGTCGGCGAACCGGTCAAGGACACCCAGGCCCCCGAGGGCCCGGTCAACGAGCGCTGGGACACCCGGCGCTTCCAAGCCAAACTCGTGAACCCGGCCAACCGCCGCAAACACAAGGTCATCGTGGTCGGCACCGGCCTCGCGGGCGGCGCCGCCGGCGCCACCCTGGCCGAACAGGGCTACCACGTCATCCAGTTCTGCTTCCAGGACTCCCCGCGCCGCGCCCACTCCATCGCCGCGCAGGGCGGCATCAACGCCGCGAAGAACTACCGCAACGACGGCGACTCGATCCACCGCCTCTTCTACGACACCGTCAAGGGCGGCGACTTCCGCGCCCGCGAGTCCAATGTGCACCGCCTGGCGCAGATCTCGGTGGAGATCATCGACCAGTGCGTGGCCCAGGGCGTGCCCTTCGCCCGCGAGTACGGCGGCCTCCTCGACACCCGCTCCTTCGGCGGCGTGCAGGTCTCCCGTACCTTCTACGCGCGCGGCCAGACGGGCCAGCAGCTGCTGCTCGGCGCCTACCAGGCGCTCTCCCGGCAGATCGCCTCCGGCGGCGTCGAGATGCACGCGCGCACCGAGATGCTCGACCTGATCGTGGTCGACGGCCGGGCCCGCGGCATCGTCGCCCGCGACCTCGTCACCGGGAAGATCGACACCTACTTCGCCGACGCGGTGGTCCTCGCCAGCGGCGGCTACGGCAACGTCTTCTACCTGTCGACGAACGCCATGAACTCCAACGCCACCGCGATCTGGCGCGCCCACCGCCGCGGCGCCTACTTCGCCAACCCCTGCTTCACGCAGATCCACCCGACCTGCATCCCGCGCTCCGGCGACCACCAGTCCAAGCTGACGCTGATGAGCGAGTCGCTGCGCAACGACGGCCGCATCTGGGTGCCCAAGGCCAAGGGCGACAACCGCCCGGCCGCCGAGATCCCCGAGGAGGAGCGCGACTACTACCTGGAGCGCATCTACCCCTCCTTCGGCAACCTGGTGCCCCGCGACATCGCCTCCCGCGCCGCGAAGAACGTCTGCGACGAGGGCCGCGGCGTCGGCCCCGGCGGCCAGGGCGTCTACCTCGACTTCGCCGACGCCATCAAGCGCATGGGCCGCAAGGCCGTCGAGGCCAAGTACGGCAACCTCTTCGACATGTACGCGCGGATCACCGCGGAGAACCCGTACGAGACCCCGATGCGGATCTACCCCGCCATCCACTACACGATGGGCGGACTCTGGGTCGACTACGACCTGCAGACCTCGATCCCCGGCCTCTTCGCGGTCGGCGAGGCCAACTTCTCCGACCACGGCGCCAACCGCCTCGGCGCCTCTGCGCTGATGCAGGGCCTGGCCGACGGCTACTTCGTCCTGCCGTCCACCATCAACGACTACCTGGCGCGCAACCCGCACAAGGACGAGGTCGACGACACCCACCCGGCGTCGGTGGCCGTGGTCAACGAGACCAAGGACCGCCTCGCCAAGCTGCTCGCCGTCGACGGGGACCGCACCCCGGACTCCTTCCACCGCGAGATCGGCGAACTCGTCTGGGAGTTCTGCGGAATGGCCCGTACCGACGAGGGACTGCGCAAGGCCCTCGACCGGATCCCGCAGATCCGCGAGGAGTTCTGGACCCGGATCAAGGTGCCCGGCAGCGGTGAGGAGTTCAACCAGTCGCTGGAGAAGGCGAACCGGGTCGTCGACTACCTGGAGCTGGCCGAGCTGATGTGCCTCGACGCGCTGCACCGCAGCGAGTCCTGCGGCGGCCACTTCCGCGAGGAGTCGCAGACCCCCGACGGCGAGGCCGCCCGCAAGGACGAGGAGTTCTCCTACGCCGCCGCCTGGGAGTTCACCGAGACCGGCGCCTCCCCCGTGCTCCACAAGGAGCAGCTCACCTTCGAGTACGTCCACCCCACTCAGCGGAGCTACGCATGAAGCTCAACCTGCGCGTCTGGCGCCAGAAGAACGCCGAGACCGACGGCGCCATGGCCAGCTACGAGCTCGACGGCATCTCCCCGGACATGTCGTTCCTGGAAATGCTCGACACCCTCAACGAGGAACTCATCGTCAAGGGTGAGGAGCCGGTCGCCTTCGACCACGACTGCCGCGAGGGCATCTGCGGTGCCTGCAGCCTGGTCATCAACGGCGACGCCCACGGCCCCGAGCGCACCACGACCTGCCAGCTCCACATGCGGTCCTTCCAGGACGGCGACACCATCGACATCGAGCCCTGGCGCGCCTCCGCCTTCCCGGTCATCAAGGACCTGGTGGTGGACCGCACCGCCTTCGACCGGGTGATCCAGGCGGGCGGCTTCATCACCGCCCCGACCGGCGCCGCCCCCGAGGCGCACGCCACCCCGGTGCCCAAGCCGGACGCCGACCTCGCCTTCGAGCACGCCGAGTGCATCGGCTGCGGTGCCTGCGTCGCGGCCTGCCCGAACGGCGCGGCGATGCTCTTCACCTCGGCCAAGGTCAACCACCTCAACGTCCTGCCGCAGGGCGCCCCCGAGCGCGAGACCCGCGTCCTGGACATGGTGGCCCAGATGGACGAGGAGGGCTTCGGCGGCTGCACCCTCGCCGGGGAGTGCGCCACCGCCTGCCCCAAGGGCATCCCGCTGATGTCGATCACCTCCATGAACAAGGAGTGGCTGCGCGCGACCCGCAAGTCCAAGCGCTGACCCTCCTGCCCGGCGACACCCCCAAGCAATGCTCCGTGGACGGGGTGTCGGGTGCGAGGTCCAACGGACGCAGACCTCGCACCCGCTTCGGCCGGCGGAACCTCCGCGGTTCCGCCGGCCGAGGTGTGTCCGGGGTCCGGGCCGGTTCCCCCGGGGTCCGGGCCGCGTCCCCCGGTGCCCGATCGGGCCTTCGGGAGTCGGCCGATGCCCTGCTCCCGCTGCGGGCCGCCACCTCCCTACCCTGGGCGGGTGACCCTCAGCGCGGCATCCCTGGTCCCGGTCAACCTGACCCTGGGCATCCTGCTCGCGGTCCTGCTCCTGGCCGCCGCCGCGGTCGCCCGCTGGTACGGGCTGTCCCCCGACTCCCGTACCCGGCGCGGGCGGGAGATGCTCTTCGCCGGAGTACGGGCCGCGATCCAACTGGCCGCCGTCTCCCTGGTGATCGAGTGGGCGGTCCGCTCGCCCTGGGGCCTCGCCGCCTTCCTGCTCGTCATGCTCACCGTCGCGGTCCGCACCGCGGGCCACCGCATCACCGGCAACACCACCGGCTGGCTGACCCTCGCCCCGATCACCGCGGGCGTCGTCCCGGTGGTCGCCGCCCTGCTGCTCTGCGGCCTGGTCCCGCCGAAGGGCCTCGCGCTGATCCCGGTCACCGGCATCCTGATCGGCGGCGCCATGACGGTCACCGTCCTCGCGGGCCGCCGCGCCCTGGACGAACTCACCGCCCGCCACGGCGAGGTGGAGGCCGCCCTGGCCCTCGGCCTCCCCGACCGCGAGGCCCGCATGGAGATCGCCCGCCCCGCCGCCTCGGACGCCCTCCTCCCCGGCCTCGACCAGACCCGCACGGTCGGCCTGGTCACCCTCCCCGGCGCCTTCGTCGGCATGCTCCTCGCCGGTGCCAGCCCGCTGCGCGCGGGCGCGGTCCAGCTCTTCGTCCTGATCGCCCTGATGGCCGTGCAGTCGGTGGCGGTCGCGGTGACGGTGGAACTGGTCGCCCGGGGAAGGGTCCACCGGGCGGGCAAGGAAGGGTGAGGCCCTGGGAGCGGGCGGCCGACTTCCCTCCCGTACGGCCGACTTCCCTCCCGTACCGCCGAGTCCACGCCGCACCGTCCAGCGGCCGGGCTCCCGTTCCCCTCAGGCCGCCGTCTCCCGCCGCCCCCGCCGCAGATGGAACGCCGAGGCCGTGACCGCGAGGGCGGTGCCCCCGGCCGCGTAGGCCGCCAGTACCCACAGGGGCCGGGTGAGGGCGTGGCCGGAGAAGTAGACGGTGTTGCGGACGGCGGTGGTGCCCGCGCCCGGGGGCAGCCAGTCGCCGATGGCGCGCCAGAAGGCGGGGAGCAGGGCGGAGGGGTAGGCGCCGCCGGCGCTCGGGTTGCCGAGGACCACGAAGAGGACGATGGCCACGCCGATGCCGAGGACGCCCCACAGCACCTGGAAGGCGACGGTGGTCGCGGCGGCGGCGAAGACGACGAGCGCGCCGAGGGCCCACAGCGCGCCGAAGTGCCCGGGCAGGGCGCCGAGTACGGGGTCGGCGATGATCGCCCCGCCGAGGCCGGAGACCAGGGCGTACAGGGCGAGGGCGCCCAGGCGGACCACGGTGCGGGGGAGGGTGGCCGGCCGGGCGCCGCCCGCCATGCCGCAGATCGCCGCGGCCAGATAGCCGCCGATGATCCAGCCGAGGACCAGGTAGAAGGAGGACATCCCGCGGCCGTCCTTCGCGCCGGGGGCGCGGATGTCGCGGACCTCGACCTGCCGGTTCTCCGCGCGTTCGAGGCTCTGGGCGATCTGGGTGGCGGTGGCGGTGAGCGCCGGTCCGCCCGCGGAGGCGACGAGCAGGGTGTCCTTCCTGCCGCGCGCGTCGATCAGGATCGCGGCGTCCACCGTACGGTCGAGCAGCAGTCCGCGCGCCTCCCGCTCGCCCTCGGCGGTGCGGGCCTCGACCGGGTCGTTCCGCATCGCGTTGAGCCGGTCCACGACCTGGTCGGAGACCTGCGCCGGGGCCACCACCGCCACCGGGATGCGGTGCGGCGCCGGGGCGTGGAAGGCGCCGATGTAGGAGAGGACGAAGCCGAGTTGCAGGGCGAGGACTCCGGTGATCAGGAGCAGCCCGCGCAGGCTCAGGGCGTCGCGCAGATCGGCGGCCAGGGTCCCGGAGGGCGGGGTCTCGGAGGGCGGGGTCTCGGGGGTCTCCTGCGAGGAGGCGGGGGGCGTCACGGGGACCTCGGTTTCCGTCGTTCTTCGGCCCGTTCGTCCGCGGATGCCCGCCGGGGGAGCGGGCGCGACGGCTCCCGGGTGTTCCGCTGCCGTCCCAGGATTCCGCCGGCCGCCGCCGGAGCAAAGGCTGACACTCCAGGTTCGCGTAACGGGTGAAAAGGGGGGGGAGGCCGTGGGAGGGGAGGTCCTTGGGGGAGGGGGCGGTGGGGCCCTGCGCGGGTGGGCCCCACCGGGGCCACCGGGGCGGCCTCCGCCACCGGGGCGGCCTCCGCCTCCGGGCCACCGCTCCCGGAGCAACCGGCCCGCGAGCAACCGCCTCGCGAGCAACCGCCCCGCGGCAACCGCCCTAGAGCACCGCCTCGGCCAGCCGGGTCCAGTCCTCGACCGGGGGCTTCGCGGCGTCGGCGCCGAGTACCTGGACGACCACCGAGGTGGCGCCCGCGTCCAGGTGTTCCCGTACGCGGGCGCGGGTGGCGTCGAGGCCGCGGGTGACCAGGGCCTCGGCGAGGCGGGGGCTGCCGCCGCGGACGAAGTCCTCCTCGGTGAAGCCCTGGCGCCGCCAGGAGGCGCGGTAGTTGGGCAGGCCCGTGTAGACCTCCAGATGGGCGTGGGCGCGGCTGCGCCAGGTCTCGGGGTCGCGGTCGGCGGCCGGGTCGACCACCGCCGCCTGCTCGACCACCAGCAGCGGCGCCGGAGTCTCCCCGGCCGCGCCGCCGAGGATCTCGCGGGCCCGGGCCGTGTGCTCCGGGGTGACCAGGTACGGGTGGGCGCCCTGGGCGCGGTCGCGGGCCAGCTCCAGCATGCGCGGGCCGAGGGCGGCGAGCAGCCGGGGCGGAGCCTCGGACTCGCCCGCGACCAGGGCCGGGGCCGCGTCCAGAGCGTCCAGATAGGCGCGCATCGCGGCGAGCGGGCGGCCGTAGTCGTGGCCGCGCAGCCGCTCCACGAGCGGGGCGTGCGAGACGCCGAGGCCGAGCAGGAAGCGTCCGCCGTACGCCGCGTGCAGGGTGCGCCCGGCGGCCGCGGCGGCGAGGGCGTCCCGGCCGTAGATGCTGGCGATGCCGGTGCCGACGGCCATCCGGCGGCTCGCCCCGAGGTACCACTGCGCGGCGGTGAAGGCCTCCCGGCCGTAGGCCTCCCCGCACCACAGGGAGTCCCAGCCCTGTTCGTCGAGCGCGGCGACGGTCTCGGCGGCCTCGCCGGGTGGCAGTCCGTCAAGTGTGCTGGTCCACAGGCCCACGGGGCCGTTGAGTGACGACATGGTTCCGATTATGCGCGGGGCGGCCGGCGTACCGGCGGATCCGCCCCGGGCCTCAGAACACGCCCGCGGCCTGGTCGGCGCCCTCGCTGTCGCGGCCGTCGTGCTTCGGCGCGCGCATGGTCACCATGGTCCCGGCGATCAGCCCGGCGAGCAGCATGACCCCGACCGCCCACCAGATGGCGACCGTGTAGCCGTGCACGATGCCCTCCCGGGCGATACGGGAGCGCTGCGCGGGATCGCGGGTCAGACGGGAGGTGACCCAGTGGGTGGCCGAGGTGGTGGCGATGGTGTTGAGGAGCGCGGTGCCGATCGAACCGCCCACCTGCTGGGCGGTGTTGACCGTCGCCGAGGTGACGCCGGAGTCCCGCGGGGCCACGCCCTGGGTGGCGGTCGACATCACCGGCATGAAGGTGAGGCCCATGCCGAGGCCGAGGATGAGCAGCGCGGGCAGGATGTGCGAGGGGTAGCCGGAGTCCACGGTGAGCTGGGTCAGCAGGCCGAGGCCGGTGGCGGCGAGCAGCATGCCGGGGACCATCAGCATCCGCGGCGGTACGCGGTGCAGCAGCCGGGCGCTGATCTGGGTGGAGCCGATGATGATGGTGGCGGTCATCGGCAGGAAGGCGAGCCCGGTCTTCAGCGGCGAGTACTCCAGGATCGTCTGGAGGTAGAAGGTCATGAAGAGGAAGAGGCCGAACAGGCCGATGGTCGCGAGCCCCATGGTCAGGAAGCTGCCCGCCCGGTTGCGGTCCCGGATGATGTGCAGCGGCAGCAGCGGGTGCGGGGCCCGGGTCTGCCAGCGTACGAAGCAGAGCAGCAGCAGGACGCCGCCGCACAGCAGGGTGAGGACCAGGCCGTCGCTCCAGCCCCGGGGTTCGGCCTCGCTGAAGCCGTAGACGATGGCGACGAGTCCGCCGCAGCCGAGCAGCACACCGGGGACGTCGAGGCGGGCCTCGCGGTGGCCGGGGCGGTCGTGGAGCAGCGCGAGGGCGCCGAGCGCGGCGAGGGCGGCGATCGGGATGTTGACGTACAGGCACCAGCGCCAGTCCAGGTACTCGGTGAGGACGCCGCCCATGATCAGGCCGATCGCCGCGCCGCCGCCCGCGATCGCGCCGTAGATGCCGAAGGCCTTGCTGCGCTCCCTCGGGTCGGTGAAGGTCGTCGTCAGGAGCGAGAGCGCGGACGGGGCGAGGACCGCAGCGAAGACGCCCTGGAGGGCGCGGGCGCCGAAGAGCATGCCCGCGTTGGCTGCCGCGCCGCCGAGTCCGGAGGCGGCGGCGAAGCCGATCAGGCCGATGATGAAGGTGCGCTTGCGGCCCACGTAGTCCGCGATCCGCCCGCCGAGCAGCAGCAGTCCGCCGAAGGCGAGGGTGTAGGCGGTGATGACCCACTGCCGGTTGCCGTCGGAGATGCCCAGTTCGCGCTGTGCGGAGGGGAGCGCGATGTTCACGATGGTCGCGTCGAGCACCACCATGAGCTGGGCCAGCGCGATGACGACCAGGGCCCACCAGCGGTGCTTGTCCTGGGGCGGCTGGGGTGCGGTCGCGGCTGTCCCATTGGCTGACACAAGGGACAGAACACCATGGAACGGGGGCCCTCGCATCCGGGCGCCGACCGGCCCCGCCCGGGCCGCCCCTCAGGGTTCGAGGACCACCTTGCCGACGGTGCGGCGCCCGGCGAGGTCCTCGTGCGCGCGGGCGGCCTCGGCCAGCGGATAGCGCTGCACCACGGGCCGCAGCCGCCCGGCGGCGGCGTGGCCGAGGGCGCGCAGCTCCAGGGTGCGGATCGGGTTCTCGCCACCGGCGCGGCGCATCATCGGGGGGCCGAGGACCTCCAGCGTGGTGATGCCGCGGGCCCTTGACTCCTGCTCGCCGAGCCGGAACCCGCCGCTCTCGCTGCCGATGCCCTCCGCGGACCAGCCGAAGACGAGGTGGGTGCCGCCCGGGCCGAGCAGCTCCACGGCGGCCCGGGCCGCCTCGCCGCCGACGCCGTCGTAGACGAGGGTGGCGGCCCGGCCGTCGAGCCAGGCGGCGGCCTTCTCCGGCCAGCCGGGGTCGGTGTAGTCGAGGGCGAGATCGGCGCCGCCCGCCGCGACCAGGGCCGTCTTGCGGCTGCCGCCCGCGAGGCCGAGGACGGTGGCGCCCGCCTGCTCGGCGTACTGCAGCAGGAAGCCGCCGAGGCCCCCGGCCGCCGCCGGGATGACGACGAGGTCCCCGGGCCCCGGCTCCGCGAACTGCACGATGCCCATCGCGGTGCGCCCGGTGCCGATGAGCGCGACGGCCCCGGCCGGGTCGAGGCCGCCGGGGACCTCGTGCAGGCGGTCGGCGTCCACCGCGGCGAGTTCGGCGTAGCCGCCGGGTGCGAGGCCGAGGTGGGCGACGACCTCCTTGCCGAGCCAGCCGGGGTCGGTGCCCGGGCCGAGCGCGCGGACCGTCCCGGCGACCTCCCGGCCGGGGATCGTCGGCAGCTCGGGCAGCGCGGGCAGCGGTCCCTTGACCCCGCCGCGGATCGCGGCGTCGAGGAGGTGCACCCCGGCCGCGGCGACGGCGACCAGGACCTGCCCGGGCCCGGGTTCCGGGTCGGCGACCTCCTCCAGGCGGAGGTTGCCGGCCGGGCCGAAGGTGTGGAGCCGGATCGCGCGCATGCGGAACTGCCTTTCGGACGTGACCGACCTGGCCGGTGGGCCGTACGGGAGCGGAGCGGAGCGGCGGTCGCCGTGCGGGGCGGCCGCGCTGACCACTCTTCAACCTCAAGTGGGATTCAGGTCAAGGGGGTTCGGGGGCGTGCGGTCGGGGGCGGGCGGTCAGGGTTCGCGGGTCCGGGCTGAGCGATTCCGTGGCGCTGTATCGCCGTGTATCCGCGTTCCCGCGTTCCGGCGTTCCCGCGGTCCGGCTGTCGGGCCGCCCTCGGATCCATCTGCGACCGGCCTCGGACTCCACCCTGGGACCGGCCTCGGACTCCACCCTGCGACCGGCCCCGGACTTCACCCTGGGACCGGCCTCGGTCCGCCCTCCGCTTGGTGGTTGGCTCAGCCCGCGTACTCCCGGCCGGTTCAGCCGCGTACTCCCCGGCGGTCGCGGGGGCCGGTCGCCGGGTCCTTGCCGCCGCTGGTTCCGCTGCCGGGGCCGTTGCCGGGGCCGTTGCCGGTCACGGAGCCGCGCCCGGCCGAACGGAGCGCGAGGGTGGCGGCCTCGACGGCGCTGTGGAAGGAGACCTCACTGAGGACTCCGGGGGCGGCGACCTGGTCGCCCGCGAGGAAGACGCCGTCGCCGCGGTCGATCGCGGGGCGGTCCCGCCAGGTGGTGCCCGGGTGGTCGACGGCGCCCGTGCGGCCCTCGGCCAGGGAGGTGCGCCGCCAGGTGAGCCGGTCGCGCCAGCCCGGCATGCCGAGGTCGAGCAGGTGCTCGGCGCGGGCGGTGCCCTCGGCCTTGCCCTGACCGGGGCCGATCGGGATCTGGCCCTGGATCAGCTGCTCCCCGGCGGGCGCGAGGGTGGGGTCGAAGGCGCTGAACCGCTCGATCCAGCCGGGTGCGTCCAGGTCGGAGAGGGCGAAGGCATCGCCCCGGCGGGCGCGTACCGCGAGGTCGAGGAGGACGGTGCGCCCGCTCGGCCAGCTCAGGCTCTCGTCGTCCAGGAGGCTCCGGGCGGCGGCCAGCGAGGTCGCCACCACGACCGGTCCGTCCTCGGGCAGCCGGTCCAGGCGCGCGCCGGTCTCGGTGCGTACCCCGAGGTCCCGGGCGTGCGCCGCCATCCGCTCGATGACCGAGGACCAGCCGCCGCGCGGGTAGTGCGCCTCCGGGGGCAGCTTGGTGGCCCGGCGCAGCCGCTCCTGGACGAAGGCTGCGGAGAGGGCGCCGGGGTCGTGGTGGAAGAGGGCGACCGCCGCGTAGTGGGCGGCGGCGCGGGCACCGGTGGGGCCGACCTCCCCGGTGGCCCAGCCGAGGAAGTCGGCGTCGACCGGGGCCTTCGCCGGGGAGCGGCCGAGCAGCCGCAGCATGCCGAGGGGCGGCAGGCGGTGCAGTCGGCCCCGGTGGTGCAGGCGCAGCCGCAGCGCCTCGACGGGGGAGAGCGGCGCGAGCCGGCCGATCAGGTTCCGGGCGCGCAGCCAGGCCCAGTGCGCGCCGCCGTTGTAGAGGGCGTGCGGCCCGTCGTTGGTCCGGTAGCGCCCCTCGGCCTCGGCGGTACGCGCCCGCCCGCCGAGGCTGCGGTGCGCCTCGTGGAGGGTGACCTCGGCGCCCCCTTCGGCGGCGGTGATGGCGGCGGTGAGACCGGCGAAACCGCCGCCGACGACGGTGAGACGGGGCTTCGAACGGGCCCCTCGCGAGGACTCGGACATGGGATTCCTTCCTGTGCTCCGCTGTTCCGCCTGCCGCGCCCCACCCGCTCGCCGCCGGCCCGCGGGTGCCGGTGCGGCACGCAGCGCGCGAGCGCGAGAGCGGGCGGGCGAGTGGGGAAGGGGAGCGGGGGGCGGGGGAGCGGGCGGATTGTGCGGTTCCGGTGGGCTGTCGGTCGGTGCGGCGGATCAGGAGATGAGCTTTAGACATTCCGGTCTATCTGGTCTCATCTGTGACAGATAACGACATGCCTGCCGAGAGTGCACGGGGCGGGCGCACGGGGTGCGGGTCCGGGTGTGCGCGTGTCCGTGCGTACGTGCGTACGTGCGTACGTGCGGACCGGGGCGTACGGGCGCGGGACGGACGCGGCGGTGGGGGACCGGCAGACGCGGTGGGGATGGGCGTAGGCGAGGGGGACGGGCGTACGCGGTGGGCTAGCCGCGTTGTCAGTGGCGGGGTGCAGGATGGCGGGCATGGCAGGGAAAGCAGTGGTGCGGCAGGCGCGGCGGCCCGAGATCCGGCTGCCCGAGCTGGTGGCCTTCGGGGGCGGCGGGCTGCGCCCCGACGGGGACTACGACGGGGTGGAGTTCCGGGACCTGGATCTGGCGGAGCAGGACGGCGGGGGCGCCCGCTTCCTCGACTGCGCCCTCACGGGGTGCGCGGTGGACGGCACCCGGCTGCGCGGAGCCCGCTTCCTCGACTCCCGCCTGACGGAGATACGCGGCGTCGGCACCGATCTCGCCGAGGCCTCGCTACGGGACGTGGAGCTGGTGGAGCCGCGCCTCGGCGGGGTGCAGCTGCACGCCTCCTCGCTGGAGCGGGTGCGGGTGCGCGGCGGCAAGATCGACTATCTGAACCTGCGCGCGGCGAAGCTGCGGGACGTGGTCTTCGAGGGCTGTGTGCTGGTGGAGCCGGACTTCCAGGGGGCCGCTCTGGAGCGGGTCCAGTTCCTCGACTGCGTCCTGCGCGAGGCGGACTTCTCCGGGGCCAAGCTGCGCGAGGTGGACCTGCGCGCGGCCACCGAGCTGGGCATCGCCCGCGGCGTGGACTCCCTCTCCGGCGCGGTGATCAGCTCCGGTCAACTGCTCGATCTGGCACCGGTGTTCGCGGCGCAGCTGGGGGTGCGGGTGGCGGAGGCCTAGCGGGAGTGCCGGCCGGTCC
This sequence comes from Streptomyces sp. SCSIO ZS0520, assembly GCF_025643355.1. Classification (NCBI taxonomy): domain Bacteria; kingdom Bacillati; phylum Actinomycetota; class Actinomycetes; order Kitasatosporales; family Streptomycetaceae; genus Streptomyces; species Streptomyces sp. SCSIO ZS0520. The sequence goes on from NZ_CP092644.1 coordinate 4,639,883, forward strand.
TCACACCCGGGGGAAGCGGGCCTGGAGGCTCCAGATCGCGGGGTTGTCGGCCAGCGCCTCGTGCAGGTCGCACAGGTCGGCCACCAGGTCCTGGAGGAAGTCCCGGCTCTCCCGGCGGAGTTCGGCGTGGGCGAAGCTCAGCGGGGGCTCGTCGGCGCGCGACCAGTCCGCCTCGATCTCGACCCAGCCGAAGCGGCGCGCGAAGTACAGCCGGTCGCTGGACTCGGTGAAGTCCAGCTCGGCGTGCTGGGGGCGGGAGGCGCGGCTGCCGAGCGGGTCCCGGTCGAGCTGCTCGGTGATGTCGCAGAGCGCCCAGGCGAAGTCGAGCACCGGCACCCATCCCCAGGCTGTGGACAGCTCCCGGTCCTTCCCGGTGTCCGCGAGGTAGACGTCCCCGCAGAAGAGGTCGTGCCGCAGCGCGCGGACGTCCGCCACCCGGTAGTCGGTCTGCGGGGGGTCGGGAAAGCGGGTGGAGAGGGCGTAGCCGATGTCGAGCACGGGCCGATGGTGTCATGGCGCCCGGCGGCGCCCGCCGGTGCCCGCCCGTCCCCCGCTTGCCCGCCCCGCGGGGCCGCCCGCCCGCACCCTGCCTACGATCACCAGGTGCACATATCCCACCCGGCCACGCCCGGTCCCCGGCCTCCCCGGGGCCGCCGACCGCACCGGCGGACGGCGGCGAGCGCGGCGCTGCTCCTCCTCGCGGGCGTGCTCGGCGGCTGCGGCGGCCGGAGCCACGGCGAGGAGGCGCCCGCCCGGCCCGGCGCCGCCGGAGTGGGGGACCCGTACTTCCCGCAGGCCGGGAATGGCGGCTTCGACGTGCGCCACTACGCGCTCCGGCTCGGCTACACGCCCCGTACCGAACGCCTCACCGGCACCGCGGTGCTCACCGCGCGGGCGGAGCAGGCGCTCAGCTCCTTCCACCTCGACCTGCGCGGGCTGCGGGTGAGCGAGGTGGAGGTGAACGGGGCCCGGGCCCGCAGCAGCCGCCGCGGCCAGGAACTCCTCGTCCGCCCGGCCCGGCCGCTGCCCGCGGGGCGGGAGTTCACCACCCGGGTGCGGTACGCGGGCCGCCCGCTGACCCTCACCCAGCGGGACGGCTCACAGGAGGGCTGGGTGCGCACCGAGGACGGGGCGGTGGCGCTCGGCGAGCCGGTCGGCGGGATGACCTGGTTCCCCGGTAGCCACCACCCCTCGGACAAGGCCTCCTACGACATCCGGGTCACCGTGCCGAAGGGGCTGACCGCGGTGGCGAGCGGCGAGCTGCGCGGGCGGCGCACCGTGGGGGACCGGACCACCTTCCGCTGGCGGAGCAGGGAGCCGGTGGCGAGCTATGCGGCCACCGTCGCCGTGGGGCGCTTCCGGCTCTCCTCCTCCGTACTGCCGGGGCGCGGCGGGAAGGGCGGCGGGGGGCTGCCGGTGTGGAACGCGGTCGACCCGGTCACCGGGGAGGCGGGGCGCGCCTCGATGGAGGCGCTGCCCAAGGTCATGAAGTGGGCCGAGCGGAACTTCGGCAGCTACCCCTTCTCCTCGGCCGGGGGCATCGTGGAGCGCGAGGGGGACGCGGACTACGCGCTGGAGACCCAGACCCGGCCGTTCTACCCCGGGCCGCCCGACGAGGTGCTGCTCGTGCACGAGGTGGCGCACCAGTGGTACGGCAACAGCGTCAGCCCGAAGACCTGGCGGGACATGTGGCTCAACGAGTCCTTCGCCACGTACGCGGAATGGCTCTGGCAGGAGGACAACGGCGGCCCGAGCGCCCAGGAGTCCTTCGAGGCGGTCCACGACGGCAGCTACTTCGAGACCCCGGACGAGGCGCTGAACCTCTGGAACTTCCCGCCCGCCCGGCCGCCCGGCCCCGACCGGCTCTCCGACGCCCCCTCCTACGAGGGCGGCGCGATGGTCCTGCACCGGATCAGGACCGTCCTCGGCGACCGCCTCTTCCGCGAGCTCCTCACCGGCTGGCCCGCCGCCCACCGCCACGGCAACGCCGACACCCGCGACTTCACCTCCTACGTGGAGAAGCTCGGCGGCCCGGAGCACCGGTCCGCGCTGCGCCGGGTCTGGAAGGACTGGCTCTACGGGAGCGGGAAGCCCGAACTGCCGTGAGGCGGCGGGGTGTTCGCGGCGGGCAGCGGCGTAGGGCGACCGGTCGCGGCGGACCGGCCGCGGTGGCGGGACGGCGGCCGGGTCCCGGACGACGGGCGGGGCCGCCCGGTCGCGTGGTGAACGCGTCCCGGGCGGCCCCGTCGACCCGGCGCCCCAGCTGCGGGGGCCGCCGGACTCCCGACCGCGGCGGCGCCCGCACGGGCCCTCGGCCCGCGTGCTCAGGCGGCCCGCGTGCTCAGGCGTGCCGCCGGCTCAAGCGCTCCGCATGGGCATGATGCTCAGGCGTCGAGACTCAGGCCATTGCGCGACTCGGGCACCGCGCGGCTCAGGCATGGCGCGACTCAGACGTTGACGCCGAAGTCCTGGGCGATGCCCGCGAGGCCGGAGGCGTAGCCCTGGCCGACGGCGCGGAACTTCCACTCGGCGCCGTTGCGGTACAGCTCGCCGAAGACCATGGCGGTCTCGGTGGCGGCGTCCTCGCTGAGGTCGTAGCGGGCGATCTCGGTGCCGCCGGCCTGGTTGACGATGCGGATGTAGGCGTTGCGCACCTGGCCGAAGTTCTGGCTGCGGGACTCGGCGTCGTAGATCGAGACCGGGAAGACGATCTTGTCGACGTCGGCGGGCAGGCCCGCGAGGTTGACGTTGATGGCCTCGTCGTCGCCCGCGCCCTCGCCGGTGCGGTTGTCACCGGTGTGCACGATCGTCTGGTCCGGCGTCTGCTTGTTGTTGAAGAAGACGAAGTGCGCGTCCGAGTAGACCTTGCCCTCGGGGTTCACGGCGATCGCCGAGGCGTCGAGGTCGAAGTCGGTGCCGGTGGTGGTGCGGACGTCCCAGCCGAGGCCCACCGTGACGGCGGTCAGACCGGGCGCCTCCTTGGTGAGCGAGACGTTGCCGCCCTTGGACAGGCTTACAGCCATGGGGTACTGCCTTCCTCTGGGTGATGCGGGCTCCGTACTGGGGACGAAGCTACCGGTACCCCTATGAACGCCGGGAGGAGACCAGGAGGTTCCAGCCGCTTTACTTTCTTTACCCGCGACTTTCGGCACCCGGACGGCGCACGCCCCGCCGCACGGCGCACGCGCCCGGGATGCGCGCCCCGAGAGTCCGTCGAGGGGTCGCCGAGAGGCCCGCCCAGGGGAAAGCCGGGGGCCGCCGAGGAAAAGAGGATGACGCCGCCGCGGGAGCGCGGGACCATGGTCGGCATGTCCAGACCAGCAGGGGGCGCCGGGGGTTCAGCCCCCGGCCGGTACCTCATCCGCGGTTCGGTCTCCCTGCCGGAGGCCGAGCTGATGTGGCGTTTCTCGCGGTCCTCGGGGCCCGGCGGGCAGCACGTCAACACCAGCGACTCCCAGGTGGAGCTGCGCTTCGACCTCGCGGCGACCAAGGCGCTGCCCGAGGTGTGGAAGGAGCGGGCGCTCGCCCGGCTCGAAGGGCGGCTCGTCGACGGGGTGGTGAGCGTGCGCTCCTCGGAGCACCGCTCGCAGTGGCGCAACCGCGAGAGCGCCGCCGTACGCCTCGCCGCCCTGCTCGCCGAGGCGACCGCGCCGCCGCCCAAGCCCCGCAAGCCGCGCCGCATCCCGCGCGGTCTCAACGAACGGCGGCTGCGCGAGAAGAAGCAGCGCTCCCAGACCAAGCGCGGGCGCAGCGGCCGCGATTGGTGAGGCGCGGGGCGCTCGGGCCGTTGCGCGGCCGACCGTCCGCGCCGGTGCGCGCCCGCCTCGCGCCCGCTACCCCAACCGCCGGTAGCGCCCCTTGAAGTAGGTGAGCGGCCCGCCCTCGGTGCTGGGCAGCCCGGCGGTGAGCACCCGGCCCACCACGAGCACGTGGTCGCCCGCGGTGACCCGCTGCTCGGTGCGGCACTCCAGGGTGGCCAGGGCGCCGCCGACCAGCGGGGCGCCGGAGACCTCGCCCCGGGTGAAGGCGATGTCCTCGAAGAGGAGGCGGTCGCTGACCCGGCCCTTCATGGCGAAGCGGCCCGCGATGTGGCGCTGGCTCTCGGAGAGCAGGGAGACCGCCCACACCGGCCGCTCTTCGAGGAGTTCGTCCATCCGGGAGCCCTCGCGCAGGCTGACGAGGACGAGCGGGGGGTCCAGCGAGACGGAGAGGAAGGACGTCGCCGTCATCCCGATGTCCTCGCCGCGGGGCCCCTCGGGGTCGGGTTGCGGCTCGTGCGCGGTCACCAGGACCACACCGGCGGCCAGTCGGGTCATGGCGGCGCGGAACTCGTCGTGGGTCACCCCCTCAGCATGCCCGCCGGCCGGGCCCGCGGCCTCGATCCGGGGGTCGCTCGGGGTCTTCGGCGATCGCAGCATGCGGCCGACGCTACGGCGGCCCCCCGCCGCGCGCATCGGCCCGGCGGACCAGGACCCGGACGGCCGGATGGGCGGCGAGACCTAGGTCCGAGGTCGCAAAGGGGGCAGAGTGGTCGTGATCGCCCGGAGCGGATTTGCGGAGTGGAAACACTCGCGATGCCTGGCTCGGAGCCAGTCAACCCCCCTTCCTCTCCTGTGACTTGAGTCACAGGAGCCAATTATTGTTGACCCTGTGTACCGACGGAACAGCTCGCTGTGATTCAGTGGCGGGGACGCTGCTGTACGAACGCCGATGACAACCCTGGAGTTTGCTGTCGAGGTCTCGGGGAGAGTGAGCATGGACGCCGAGTCGGAGCCGTACGTCCGTCTTGCGTCCCTGCGTCAGTTGCACCAGGTGATGGCGGACATGAACACGGCACGCAGCCTGGCCGACACCCTGCAGTCCGTCGCGGACGGGGTGGTCTCCGGCCTGGGCTACGAGCTGGCGTGCGTGAACCTCGTACGCCCCGACGGGGACCTCGTGGTCGCCGCGCTCGCCGGCAGCTCCGCCGCCGAGGCCCTCATCACCGGCCGGGTGGGCCCCCGTGCCGCCTGGGAGCGCCGCCTGAACATGGGCGAGGTCTGGGGCGCCCTGCGCTTCATCCCGCACACCGAGGGCTGGATACTCGACGGCGACGAGGTCCCCCAGTGGCACACCGAGGGTCCCGAGCCGCGCTTCGAGGACGAGTGGCACCCCTCCGACCGCCTCTTCGCCCCGCTGTACTCACCCAGTAGCAGTGGCGGTGAGCTGATCGGCGTCATCTCCGTCGACAGACCGCGTAACGGACGTCGTCCCGGCGCCTGGGGCCGCGAGGCGCTGCAGATGTACGCCTTCCAGGCCGCGATTGCGATCAGCAACGCACGGCTGCGAGCAAACATGCAGCGCGCCCTGGTCCGCCTGGAGCGCGAGCAGCAGGCCCTGCGCGCCAGCGAGGAGTCCTTCCGGCAGGCCTTCGAGTACGCGCCCTCCGGGATGGCCATCGCCGAGATGGGCGGCGACCAGCACGGCCGGATCCTGCGGACCAACGACGCGCTCTCCCGGCTGCTCGGCCGCTCCGCCTCCGCGATGCGCCGCTACTCCTTCTCCGATCTGGTCCACCCCGAGGACATCGGCATCCTGCTGCGCACCTCCGCCGAGGGCGGCCGGGCCGAGCTGCGGCTCAAGCGGCGCGACGACACCTACCTCTGGGTCTCGATGCGCAACTCCGTGGTCGCGGACGCCGCCGACGGGCCGCGCTTCCTGCTCACCCACGTCGAGGACATAGAAGAGCGCAAGCGCCGGGAACTCCAGCTCGCGCACCGCGCCTCCCACGACTCCCTCACCGGCCTGCCCAACTCCGCCGAGCTGCGCTCCCGGCTCGGCGCCCGGCTCTGCGGCCGCCCGCAGCTCGGCGCGGGCGAGGACTCCTCGATGGACGCCGCGTTCGGTGGGCCCGCCCTCGGCACCGGCTTCCCCGGGCCCGAACTCCACGGCCTGGACCTGCCCGAGGAGCATCTGCCGGGCACCGTCCTGCACGACCACCATGTGCACACCGTCGCCCCCGACGACGAGGCGGACGACGGCGCCAAGGGGCTCGCGGTGCTCTTCTGCGACCTCGACGGCTTCAAGTCGATCAACGACCGCTACGGCCACCACACCGGCGACGCCGTGCTCATCGAGGTCGCCCGCAGGCTGACCAGCGGGGTGCGGGACGGGGACACCGTGGCCCGGCTCGGCGGCGACGAGTTCGTGGTCCTCGCCGACGGCCTCGGCCGCGCGGACGCCCAGGACCTCGCGGTGCGGCTGCGGAGCGCGATCATCCCGCCGATCCGGGTCGACGGCCGCCCCGTCCGGGTCGGCGCGAGCATCGGCATCGGCTGGGCGCACTGCGGAATGACCGCGGACGAAGTGCTCAAATCGGCGGACCAGCGCATGTACGTCGAAAAGCGGTCACGTGCGAAACAGCACAGGCGAGCGGGCTGATCCCCAGGTCGCGGGCCCGATGTCGTCCGGCTCACCCGTTCGGGTCATCTTGAGCGGGTAGGCTCGCCCGCATCGCACGGCAACCGACATCTGCCCCAAGGGAGTGAGACGGGGAATGACGCCCGGCAACGACGGCGCGAGCACGCCCGAGGACGACGACCCGTTCGGCTACCTGTACGCCGACGGGCAGGCCTCCGGTGCCACGCCGCCCAGCGGCGGTTACGGCTACCCCGGCCCCCGCTCCTACCACAATGTCCGCGCGGTCGGTGAGCGTCAGTACGGCCAGGGCGCCTCGCAGGGGACCTACGGCCAGGGGCAGCAGTACGCGGGAGGCCAGCAGTACGGCCAGCAGCAGTACGGCCAGGGCCAGCAGCAGGGCCCCGGCGCCCGGCAGTACGGCCAGCAGGCGCCGCAGCAGCAGTACCAGGGCCCCAACCCGCACTACAGCGCCCCCGAGACGCTGCCCGGCGGCGGGGGCGCCCCGCCCGCCCGGCACGAGCACCACGACGGCGGCGGCCGGGGCCGCGGCCCCAACACCCGCGGACTGCTGATCGGCGCCGTCGCGGTGGTCGCCGCGGTCGTCATCGGCATCGGCATCGCGGTCCTCGGCGGCTCCGGCGACGACAAGGCCTCCGACAAGCCCGGCGACGACTCCACCGCGGGCCAGACCCAGGACCCCACCGAGGAGCCCACCGGCAAGCCGGACAAGCCCCTGGACCTGCCGAAGGCGGACGCCAAGGCGCTGACGCTGACGGGGGGTACGAAGACGGACTCCACGATCGAGGGGGCCCGGGCCCAGGGCGGGGTGTACGTCGCGGGGCTGAACACCCCGGGCGCACGGGTCGCCTGGAAGGTCGACGGCATCCCGGAGGAGGGGGACTACACCCTCTTCGTCGGCTACGGCGTCCCGGGCAAGGCCGCCGAGACCACGCTCACCGTGAACGGCAAGCCCTCCGACCGCAAGCTCAACATGGACAACTTCGCGGGGGCCAAGGAAGGCGCCTGGGACAAGGGCTGGACCCAGACCTTCGCCTGGATACACCTCAGCAAGGGCACCAACACCTTCGTGATCTCCTGCGAGACGGGCGACACCTGCGACGCCAATCTGGATCAGGTCTGGCTGAAGGCGGGGCACGTCAAGAAGTAGGGCGGGTCACGTCAAGAAACAGGTACCGGGTGCGCCCGCCGCCCCGGACACGAGCGAGCGCCCTCCCCGCGCGGGGAGGGCGCTCGTCGTCTGTACCCGTCCGGCCGGTGCCCGCGCCGCTGTTCCGCCGCGCGGGGGAACCGGCTCACTCCGGGTCCGGTGCCACCGGCCCCGCCACCACCTTCGCCCGCAGCTCCTCGTACGCCTCCCGGTCGAACTCGCCCGCCACCGGCGCCAGTACGGTCGCCGCCGAGAGGGCGACCGCGCGGACCAGGCGCTCCGGCCAGTCGAGGCCCTCCACCAGGCCCGAGAGGAGTCCGGCCACCGCCGAGTCGCCCGCGCCGGTCGGATTGCCCTTGACCCGCTCCGGCGGGGCCGCGCGCCAGTGGCCCTCGGGGGTGACCGCGTGCATGCCGTCGCCGCCGAGGGAGGCGATGACCGCGTGGGCGCCGCGGCGGCGGGCGTCGCGGATGGCCTCGGCCGGTTCGTGGGAGCCGGTGAGTTCGGCCAGTTCCTCGGCGTTGGGCTTGATGAGGTCGGGCCGGGCGGCGATCGCGCGCCGCAGCGGCTCACCGCTGGTGTCGAGCAGCACCGGCACCCCGGCCCCGCGGGCGGCCCGTACGAGGTGCGCGTAGGCGCCCACCGGCACGCCCGGCGGGAGGCTGCCGCACAGGGCGACGGCCGAGCAGGACGGGAGCAGCCGCTCGTAGGAGGCGACGAAGTCCGACCACTCGGCGGGGGTGACCAGCGGGCCCGGCTCGTTGAGCTGGGTGGTGTCGCCGGTGGCCGCGTCCACCACGGCGATGGTGCGGCGGGTGGCGCCGGAGACCGGGAAGAGGGCGTCGGTGAGGCCCTCGGTACCGGCGAGCTGTTCGCGCAGCGACCGGCCGGTGCTGCCGCCGACGAGTCCGGTGACGGTCACCCGGTGGCCGAGGGCCGCGAGCACCCGGGCGACGTTCAGGCCCTTGCCGCCGGGGCGTTCGACGACCTCGCGGACGCGGTGCGAGGCGTGCGGCCGCAGCGACGGCACGTGGTAGGTGATGTCGAGCGCGGTGTTCGGTGTGACCGTGAGGATCACCGGGTCTCCCCCAAAGCGTGACGGCGGCCCTGTCGGAGTTGGCGTGCGGCGCCCGCTCCGGCGGGCCGGGCCCGCCCGGGCGGGCCCCTTGATCATGCCAAAGTCCGGGCGCCCGGCCCAGCCCAGGGGCGCGGACGGGTGCCGGGCGCGGGCGTCCGGGGCCCGGGCGGTGCCGCCCGGGCGGATGGTCAGGCCGGCTGCGGCTCGCGCAGCCAGGTGCCCTTGCGCATCACCCCGCGCAGCGCGAAGTCGGCGTCCAGGACGAGCAGGTCGGCGTCCTTGCCGGGTTCCAGCGAGCCCACCCGGTCGGCGAGGCCGAGCAGCCGCGCCGGGTTGGCCGACAGCGCCCGTACCGCGTCCTCGACCGGGATCCCGTCCACGGTCACCGCGCGCTGGAGGGCGCGGTCCAGGGTGAGGGTGGAACCGGCGATGGAGTCGCCCTCGACCAGCCGGGCCACCCCGTCCCTGACCGCGACCTCCAGCGGTCCGAGCCGGTAGACGCCGTCGCCGAAACCGGCCGCGTCCATCGCGTCGGTGATGAAGGCGACCCGGTCCGCGCCCGCGTGGCCGAAGGCGAGGCGCAGGGCGGCGGGGTGCAGATGGACGCCGTCGTTGATCAGCTCGACGGTGACCCGCTCGTCCTCCAGGAGGGCGGTGACCGGTCCGGGCGCGCGGTGCCCGAGCGGGGGCATCGCGTTGAACAGGTGGGTGGCCACGGTCGCGCCCGCGTCGATGGCCTGCTTGGTCTGCTCGTACGTGGCGTCGGTGTGCCCGACCGCGGCGATCACGCCCGCGTCGACGAGCAGCCGCACCGACTCCAGTCCGCCCGGCAGTTCGCTGGCGAGGGTGAGCATCCTGGCCTGCCCGCGCGCCGCGTCGACCAGCTTGCGCACCAGGGCCGGGTCCGGCTCGCGGAGCAGCGACTCGGAGTGGGCGCCCTTGCGGCAGGGCGAGATGAACGGGCCCTCGAAGTGGATGCCCGCGATCTCGCCCTGCTCGGCCAGTTCGGAGAGCAGACCGGCGCGCTGGAGCAGGGCGTCCATGTCGCCGGTGACGGTGGAGGCGACGGTGGTCGTGGTGCCGTGCAGCCGGTGGGTGTGCACGCCCTTGAGGACGTCCTCGACGGTGCCGTTGGTGAAGGAGGCGCCGCCGCCGCCGTGGTTGTGCATGTCGACGAAGCCGGGGAGCAGCCAGTGGCCGCTCAGATCGATCTCCGGGGCGCCCTCGGGCGCGCTGCCCGCGATCCGGCCGCCCTCGACGACGACCCGGCCGCCCGCGAGGGTGCCGGTGGGCAGGACGACGTGGGCACCGGCGAGAACCAGGTGTGCGGCGGCCATCAGGCGGTTACCTCCGGGGAGTGGGTGGGCGCGCCCGGGCCGGACGCGGTGAGCAGGTCCCAGGCGAGCAGCCCGGCACCGAGGCAGCCGGCCCGGTCACCGAGGGCGGCGGGCACGATCTCGGGCTGCTGCTCGAAGGTCAGGCGCTGCCGCACGGCGGCACGCAGCGGTACGAACAGGGTCTCGCCCGCCTGCGCCAGTCCGCCGCCGATGATCAGGGTGTGCGGGTCGAGCAGGGTGTGCGCGGTGACGAGGCCGTCGGCGAGCGCGTCCACGGCCTCCTGCCAGACGGCCCGCGCCCGCGGATCGCCCGCGTCCACGGCGCGCGCGCAGTCCGCCGCGTCCGCGTCCGGGGTGCCCGAGGCCGCGGCCCAGGCCTCGCTGACCGCGGAGGCCGAGGCGAGCCGCTCCAGGCAGCCGCGGCGGCCGCAGCCGCAGGGCGGGCCGCCGGGCCGGACGACGATATGGCCGATCTCGCCCGCGTGCCCGTGCGCGCCGGGCTCGATCCGGCCGTCGATGCCGATGGCGCCCGCGATGCCGGTGCCCAGTGGTACGAAGAGGAACCGGTCCGCGCCCCGGCCCGCGCCGAGCCGCCCCTCGGCGAGCCCGCCGGTGCGCACGTCGTGGCCGAGGGCGACCGGCACCTCGCCGAGCCGGGCACTGAGCAGCGCGCGCAGCGGGAGGTCGCGCCAGCCCAGGTTGGAGGCGTAGACCGCGATGCCGCGCTCGGCGTCGACGATCCCGGGCACGGCGACGCCCGCCGCGGCGGCCGGTTCGCCGAACTTCTCCTCGCCGTGCGCCCGCAGTTCGGCCGCGAAGGCGAGTATCGACTCGACCACCGCCTCCGCACCGCGCTCGCGTCCGGTGTCCCGGCGTGCCGAGTGCAGCAGCGTGCCGTCCGCCGTGACCAGGGCGGCCTTCATCCCGGTGCCGCCCACATCCAGGGCGATGACATGTCTCACGGGGACAGTCTCGCGCCTGGACCGCCGAGAGGTCTAGTCCAGTTACGCGGATCGGCGCGGCGAAGCAAGGTGCGGGGTGTGGAGATCCTGTGGATGCGGAGGGATGCGGACGCGCGTCCGGGGCGGGGCAGGACGGGGCGGGCCGGGGCAGGACGGGGCAGGACGGGGCGGGTGCGGGCGTGGCTCGCCGCCGCCCGCCCGGTGGCTCAGCGTTCGGTGCGGCGGGTCGCGCGGATGCGGCGGAGCCGGTTGACGGTCACCGGGTCGTGCTCCAGGGCCAGCCGGTCGTCGAGCAGCGCGTTGAGCAGCTGGTAGTAGCGCACCGGCGCGAGGCCCAGCTCCTCCCGTACGGCACGCTCCTTGGCGCCGGGCGTGGGCCAGCCCCGGCGCTCCATGGCGAGCACGTCCCGCTCCCGTGCGGACAGCTCCGTACGGGGGGCGGTACGGGGTGCGGGGGCGGCGCCTTCGGCGGGGGTCGCTTCGCCGGGGGCGGCGGGACCTCCGGTCTCGTCCTGCGCCGCTGTGCTTCCGGTCTCCCCCGGCCTCCCGGCCCTTCCGGTCTCCGTGGCCTCTCCGCTCTCTCCGGTCTCCTGGTCCCTGGTCTCTTCTTCTCCGGTCTCTCCGGTCTCTCCGGTCTGCTGGTCCCTCGGCATGCTCCGCACGCTAGCGGTCGGTACTGACAGTGCGTCCGGGGCCGTGGCCTTGCCTCCGGCCGGTCGCGGTCCGCCGGGCAGGGGAGGGGAAGCGGGACGGCGCAGGCGCGGCGCCGGGGGCGGCGAAGCCGAAGAGCAGAAGGGCGCGCCCGATGCGGATGCGGGCCCGTGTCGGTGGATAGGGTCCCCGCATGGGCAGCCACCAGGACACCTTGCCGACGCCCGTGACCGCCGCCGGGCGCGACGGTCTGGCGGCGCTTCTCGACCGTCCGGAGCGGGCGGTGATCGCCCTCGACTTCGACGGCACCCTCGCCCCGATCGTCCCCGACCCCGAGCAGGCCCGTGCCCACCCCGGCGCCGTGCCCGCCCTCGCCGCGCTGGCCCCCCTGGTGGGCCGTATCGCCGTGATCACCGGGCGCCCCGCGGAGGTGGCGGTGCGGCTCGGCGGTTTCGGCGGGGTGCCGGGGCTCGAACACCTGGTGGTGCTCGGCCACTACGGCGCCGAGCGCTGGGACGCCGTCTCCGGTGCCGTCCAGTCGCCGCCCGAGGACCCGGGCGTCACCGCGGCCCGGGCCGAACTCCCCGGTCTGCTCGCCGACTTGGACGCCGGGGAGGACCGGGGCAGCTGGATCGAGGAGAAGGGCAGGGCGGTCGCCGTCCACACCCGCAGGGCGGCCGACCCGGAGGCCCTCTTCGCCGCCCTGCGGACACCGCTGGCCGCGCTCGCCACCCGGCACGGCCTCGTCCTCGAACCCGGCCGTCTCGTACTGGAGTTGAGGCCCGCCGGGATGGACAAGGGCGTCGCCCTCACCGACTGCCTGCGGGAGAGCGGCGCGGAGTCGGTCCTCTACGCGGGCGACGACCTCGGCGACCTCGCGGCCTTCGCGGCGGTGGAGCGGCTGCGCGGCGAGGGGCTGCCCGGCCTCCTGGTGTGCAGCGCCAGCGCGGAGGTACGCGAACTGACCGACCGCGCCGACCTGGCGGTGGACGGCCCCGGAGGGGTGGTCGCGCTCCTGGACGCCCTGGCGGGGAAGGTCCGCGGCGCCCGGTGAGCGACGGCCGGTGAGCGACGGCCCTGGCCGCGTGGTGAGGGACCGCCGGGTCGCGCGGTGAGCGACGGCCTGGCGGCGCGGTGGGGAGCCGCCGGGCCGCGTGGTGAGGAGCCGCCGGGCCGTCCGGTGAACAACAGCCTTGACCCGCAGGCGAGTTCGGGGAGCAGCGCCGCCAGTGCGCGACCGGGTTCGCCGACCCGACCCGGCGGCCAACCACCCCCGCCACCGCGCGAGTTCGCGGCACCCGCGGACAACAGTCCGACCACTCCTGCGAGTTCGCGCCCCCGGCACGCGTTCTCGGCCAGACCCGCGTTCACAGGCCTGTGAAATTCCCGTACGTCTTGACCGCGCTCGCTGTCATGAGCATGGTGCCGCATACTCCTCGATCCCCACTCCGAGAGGAACGCACCGTGAAGCGTGTCAGAACCACGGCCGGTGTCCTGGGCGCGGGCGCGGCCCTGCTGCTCGCCTGCGGGCTCGGCGTCCCCGCCGCCACCGCCCTCCCCGCCCCCGAACGCACCGCCCCGCAGTCGGCCGCCGCCAACCCCTGCACCTCCGCCGCCGCGGACTCCGGGCGCCGGGTCGCGGGCGCGCTGCCCCGCGCCGAGGTGCACCGGCAGCTCGACGCCCAGGCCGAACGGCACCGCGCGGCACGCGAGTTGCCGGGCAAGGGCCCGGTCGGCGCGCCCGGCGACGGCTCGCGCCTGAAGGTGGACATCCACCCCGCCCAGGGCACCGCCTTCAAGGAGGCCGCGGGCCGTGACGGGGCCTGCGCCACGCACACCGTCTCCCGCGAGGTCGATGTCACCGAGGGCAGCACCACGATCTACACCCCGACCCTGTACCCGGCGGGCGGCTCCTGCATCGAGCTGGTCACCGTCTACACCCAGGGCCGGGCCACCGTCTCCGCCTGGGACTGGTGCAAGTCGGTCAACTTCGAGGCCTCGGTGCCGATCGACGACGCCTTCCTCGCCGCCTACACGGACGGCTCCTCCGCGTACACCGGCCGGGTGGTGCGCACCGACGCGGGCTCCAACACCTGGACCGCCTCCCTCTACAACCACACCACCGGCGCCTGGGACGAGGTCTTCACCCAGTCCGGGCAGACCCAGGGCCGCAACGACGGCTGGGACATCTACGAGCTGTACTCGACCACGGACGCCTCGAACGTCGCCTACTCCTGCCACGCGATGGCGGGCCTCACCTTCGAGTCCAGCAACATCTCGGTACGCACCGACGGCCAGTGGGCCGCGGCAAGCCCGGACAACTCCGACACCCACTACGACCAGCCGGACAGCGCCTTCTACTGCCCGGGCCGCAGCTACAGCATGGTCAACCAGTACGACCACTGGAAGGCGGTCGGCTGACCGGCCGCTCCGCCTCTCCCCGACGGCCGCCGGGTCCACCCGGCGGCCGTCGCCGTGCCGGGCACCGGGTGGACCCAACTCCCGTACACGGTGGACCCAACTCCCGTACGCACTCGGCCCCTTGCCCTACCCGGGCCTCGCGGGCCGTCCGCTGCTCCTCCACCACCGTCTACTCCTCCTCCACCATCGCCGGTGTCTCCCGCGTCAGGACCTCGCCGCGGAAGAAGGCGGGGCTGCGCCGCCGCATGAGTTCCATCAGGACGGCGCCGAGCAGCAGGACGCCGACGCCGATGACGAAGACGCTGCCGACTCCCGCGACCGCGCTGCCCGAGCCGTAGGCGGGGTCCCACATGTCGAGCAGGGTCTTGGCGAAGACCGCGGTGAGCAGCAGTCCGCCGAGCAGGGGCAGCACGCCCCGCTGGAGCAGTCTCCGTACGCCGCCGGGGGTGCCGTCCCGCCGCAGGGCGCCGGTGAGTTCGCGGCGGAAGTACCAGACGCAGGCGAAGGCGGTCAGGGCGTAGTAGAAGCAGATCATCAGGCCGAGGGCGTAGACGGTGTCGACGAGGATGTTCTCGCTGACGACGGCCATGACGGCGTAGAAGAGGCCGGTGGCCAGGCCCGCCGCGACGGTGGCGCGGCCCGGGGTGCGGAAGCCCGGGTGGACCCGGGCGAAGGAGGCGGGGATCGCGCGGTAGGTGCTCATGGCGAGCATGGTGCGGGCGGCGGGCAGGAAGGTGGTCTGCAGGCTGGCGGCGGCGCTGGCGAGGACGGCCAGGAAGAGCAGCGCGCTGTAGGGGCCGAGCACCGGCTCCGCGAGGGCGGCGAAGACGTTGTCGGAGGTCGCCGGGTTGCCGAGGCCGAGGCCCGTCTCGCCGGTGCCGGCGAAGCGCATCGCGGCGACGGCGGTCAGCGCGTAGCTGCCGACCAGGATCGCCATGGCGAGCATCGCGGCGCGGCCGGGGGTGCGGGTGCTGCCGGAGGTCTCCTCGTTGAGGGTGAGCGTCGCGTCCCAGCCCCAGTAGATGAAGATCGACAGCGAGAGCCCGGCGGTGAAGGCGGCGAAGGACGAGACCGCGAAGGGGTCGAACCAGCTCCACGAGAAGTCGAGCCCCGCCCCGCCCCGGCCGCCGCCCTCCCCGGCGCGGCCGAGCGCGCGCCCCACGAAGAGCGCGAGCACCGCCAACTGGAGCCCCACCAGGGCGTACTGGAACCAGGCGGTGGCCGTCATGCCCCGGTAGCCGAGGGCGGTGGCGGCGGCGATGAGGAGCAGCACGGTGAGTACGTGCACGGGGGTGCGCGCGCCGAAGTCGGCGACCGCCGTGCTGCCGGTCACCTCGGTGAGCAGCAGATAGAGGAACTCGGCGGCGACACCCGCCAGGTTCGAGAGCACGATGACGGTGGCGATGACCAGCCCCCAGCCGCACATCCAGCCCACCCGCGGGCCGAAGGCCTTGACCGTCCAGGTGAAGGAGGTCCCGCAGTCCGGTACGGCGCTGTTCAGCTCGCGGTAGGCGAAGGCGACGAGCAGCATCGGCAGGAACCCGGCGAGGAAGACGGCGGGCAGCTGCGGCCCGACCTCGCCCACGGTGGGCCCGAGGGTGCTGGTCAGGCAGTACACGGGGGCGACGGTCGACAGGCCGATGACGGTACTGCCGACCAGCCCCACGGAGTCGGCGCCGAGCCCCTTGGACCGGACACTCCCGGTCCCGGCGGCGGTCTCCCGGGCAGAGGCCTGCCCGTTCCCGGCGGCGGCCTGCCCGTTCCCGGCGGCGGTCTGCCCGTCCCCGGCGGCGGCCCCGGCCTCCGCCGCCTGCTTCCTGGTCCGGCCGCCCTCGCGGCCCCCGCTGCGGTCCTCGACTTGAGACATGGCCGGGACCGTATAGCGTGCTGAATCCGTATCCGGGGCTGTGGGCGGCGGGCTCCGCTCGGCTCGGATGCCCTTGGATCGGCTTGCCTGTCAGGGAAGTTGATCTGCCGATCGGAGGCGGGCGCGGGAATCTGCCTCCGCATGCCAGGGCTCGATGCCTCGGTCGCGGGTGCGGGAACCGTACGCTGACCGATTTGCCCGGCGGGGGAATTTTCCCGCCGCGGGGGCGGGGTCGGAGTGGGTGACGTCTCCGGTGGGGGTGGGGGCGCTCCGGGTACGGTCGGGTCGCCGGCGGCGTTCCTCCTGGCCGGAAGGCGGTCGGGGCGGGTGTCCTCGTACCGCCGACACCTCTCCGCCCATGCTGCGCTTTCCGTATACATCCAGCCGACTGGCAAGTGAATCGGTCGCCGTGAAGTCCTGCTGGTGCGGATCGAGTTGTCCGTGCTTGCGCGAGGGCGGGGGCTGGGGCAGAGTGGCGGGCGTGGCACGTGACCCGAAGAAGACGAGTGGGACGAGCGGCGCGCCCGCGCTGGACGCCCTGTCCCTGGCGATCATCGAACAGCTCCAGGAGGACGGGCGCCGCCCGTACGCGGCCATCGGGAAGTCGGTGGGGCTCTCCGAGGCGGCGGTGCGCCAGCGCGTGCAGAAGCTCCAGGAGCAGGGCGTCATGCAGATCGTCGCCGTGACCGACCCGCTCACCGTCGGCCTGATGCGGCAGGCGATGGTCGGCATCACCGTCGAGGGCGACCTCGAACCGGTCGCCGACGCGCTCAGCGCCCTGGACGAGGTCGCCTACGTGGTCATCACCGCGGGCTCCTTCGACCTGCTCGCCGAGGTCATCTGCCACGACGACGAGCACCTGCTCGAAATGATCACCAAGCGGATCCGCACCCTGCCCGGGGTCCGCACCACCGAGAGCTTCGTCTACCTCAAGCTGCGCAAGCAGACCTACGCCTGGGGCACCCGCTGACGCCGCCCCGCGGGCCCCGGCGCCGCTGACCCCGCTGCCGCTGACCCCGCTGCCGCTGACCCCGCTGCCGCTGACCCAGCGGCCCGCCGCCGCGCCCGCCTCAGCCCCGCAACTCCCCGAGCTGTGCCAGGAACCACTCCTTGGGCGGCAGCGCCGTCGCCGCGGCGGCCAGGCGCTCGGCGCGCGCCACGCGGTCCGCCTCCGGCAGGCTCAGCGCCTCGTGCAGGGCCTCGGCGGTGGCGATGACGTCGTAGGGGTTCACGGTGAGCGCGTCCTCGCCCAGCTCCTCGTAGGCGCCGGCCTCCCGGGAGAGCACCAGGGCGCAGCCCTGCTCGGCGAGCACCGGGACCTCCTTGGCGACCAGGTTCATGCCGTCCCGCACCGGGTTGACCAGGGCGACGTCCGCGAGCCGGTAGGCGGCGAGCGAGCGGGAGAAGTCGTCCTTGACGTGCAGCACGACCGGGGTCCAGGTCGGGGTGCCGAACTCGGCGTTGATGTCGGCGGCGACCCTGGCCACCTCGTCGGTGTAGTCGCGGTAGACGGCGAGGTCCTGGCGGGAGGGGTAGGCGAAGGCGAGGTGGACCACGCGCTCGCGCCACTCGGGGCGGGCGGTGAGCAGGTGCCGGTAGGCGAGCAGCCCGCGCACGATGTTCTTGGACAGCTCGGTGCGGTCCACGCGCACGATGGTCCTGCGGTCGGTGCCGCCGATCTGCTCGCGCAGCGCGGCGAGGCGTTCGTCCACGTCCGGGCGGTGCGCCCGCTCGCGCAGGAACTCCGCGTCGGCGCCGAGCCCGTGCACCCCGATCCGGGTGTTGCCGGTGCCGCCGAGCACGCGCTCGGCGCACTCCTCGAAGGCGTCCGCCCAGCGCCGGGTCAGGAAGGCGGCGCGGTCGGCGCCGAGGATCCCGCGCAGCACCTTCTCGGCGATGTCGTCGGGCAGTATCCGGAAGTAGTCCACCGGCGCCCAGGGGGTGTGCGAGAAGTGCCCGATCCGCAGGTCGGGGCGGAGCGCGCGGAGCATCCCGGGGGCCAGGGTCAGGTGGTAGTCCTGGATCAGCACCGCCGCGCCCTCGGCCGCCTCGGCGGCGAGCGCCTCGGCGAAGGACTGGTTGTACGCCTCGTAGGAGGCCCACTGGGTGCGGAAGTCCTCGTCGAAGACCGGCTCCAGCGGGGTCTGGTAGAGCATGTGGTGCACGAACCAGAGCACCGAGTTGGCGATGCCGTTGTACGCCTCGGTGTGCACCTGCGGCGCGATGTCCAGCATCCGGACGCTCTGTCCACCGGTGTCGGCCGGGTCCAGGCGCCCGCCGCTGCGCCGCACCGCCTCCCGGTCGTCCTCGGAGAGCGCCGCGCAGACCCACACCGCGTCGGTGTCCGGTCCGATCGCCGAGAGGCCGGAGACGAGACCGCCGCCGCCGCGCCGGGCGGTGAGCGAGCCGTCCGCCCCCGTCACATACGAGACCGGGCCGCGGTTGGAGGCGACGAGGACCTGGGCACCCTGGGTGGAAGACATGTGCCGAACCTAGCCGCGCCATGTGACAGGCAAACGTCGGGCGGGGGCAGGCGGAGTACCGCCGTGCGCCCCGCCGGACCACCGGGCGCCCCCGTGCACCCCGGCCGCCGCGCCCCGGCCCGGCGGGTTCAGGCCACCCGGCGCGCGGCGTACTCCGCCACCGTGCACATCGGCGGGCGCTCCTCGGTGTCCACCTGGTACGTACGCGGCTCGAAGCCCTCCTCGCCGCGGACGAACTGGGTCAGCTCCGGGCGCAGCAACTGACCGCGGGCCAGGCGCAGTTGGGCGGTGCGGTAGATCGCGGCGGCCATCCGGCCGAGGGCCTGCCCGTCCTGGTGGCGGTGGCGGCGCACCCCGACGTCGACCTGCGCCAGCGCGTCCAGGCCCACCGTGTGCAGGGCGTCCACCAGGAGGCCCAGCTCCACCCCGTACCCGACCGGGAAGGGCAGCTGTTCGAGCAGCGGCCTGCGGACCGCGTACTCGCCGCCGAGCGGCTGCACGAAACCGGCCAGCCGCGGCCAGTGCATGTTCAGCAGCGGGCGCGCCATCAGCTCGGTGACCCGGCCGCCCTGCGGCGCGGCGCTCCCGCCGTCCGTGCCGTCCGTGCCGACCGCGCCGTCCGGGCCGGTGAAGGGGCGGTCGTACATCGCCTTCACGAACTGCACGTCCGGGTCGGTCAGCAGCGGGCCGACGATGCCGGTGACGAAGTCCGCGGAGAAGTCCCGCAGGTCGGCGTCGACGAAGCAGACGATGTCGCCCTCGGTCACCAGGAGGGAGCGCCACAGCACCTCGCCCTTGCCGGGCAGCGCGGGCAGCCGGGGCAGGATCTCGTCGCGGTGCACCACCCGGGCGCCCGCCTCGGCGGCCACCTTGCCGGTGGCGTCGGTGGAGCCGGAGTCGATCACCACGAGTTCGTCGACGAGCGGGGCCGCGGGCCGCATCAGCTCCCGCCGGATCACCGAGACGATCTCGCCGACCGTCTCCTCCTCGTTGAGCGCGGGCAGCACCACGCTGACCCGGGCGCCCGGGGCGCGCTTGGCCGCGGTCAGCCGGGACAGCGGACGCTCGGACACCGACCAGGAGCGCCTGGCCAGCCACGTCTCGACCTCATCGAGCACCGTTGCGTGCCCCCTCATTGCCGTGCCGCACACACCTGGGGCGGCGTTCTGGCCCGTCCGGCCGCGGCCCTGGGCCGCCGACGGGTGGGCATGGTGACTTTCATCTCGGGGTTCGGACGACTGTCTCAACTGTCCTGGCCTTCGGTTACAGTCTTGAACAACGCGGATGACCATCGCATGTCGGGGGTCACCGTCCACAAACGCCCAGGGCCGGGTTCCGATCGGCCCCTGGAGCCATACCGCTCATCCAGAGGGGCAGAGGGATACGGCCCGTTGAAGCCCCGGCAACCCTCCAGCCGGTCCTGCCGCGCAAGCGGCGGCTCGCCTCCGTGCACCGCACGGGACCGAGGCCACCGGCTCGGGAAGGTGCCAATTCCGTCTCGTGGCGAAACGCGTCGCGAGGAAGATGAGGAGAGAGGGCCTCGCCACCATGGCTGCGCAGACTGTCGCCACCACCCCCACCGTCGATCTCGGACCGGCCGCCGCGCTGTCCTGCCGCGAGTGCAAGGAACGCTTCCCGCTCGGGCCGATCTTCGCCTGCGAGAGCTGTTTCGGCCCGCTGGAGATCGCCTACGACCTGCCCGCCGGGGACCCCGAGGCCCTGCGCGCCCGCATCGAGGCCGGCCCGAACAGCATCTGGCGCTACGCCCCCCTGCTGCCCGTCCCCGCGGACGTCGCCGGGAAGCCCAGCCTGAACCCGGGCTTCACCAAGCTCGTCAAGGCCGACAACCTCGCCCGCGAACTCGGCGTCACCGGCGGCCTCTACGTCAAGGACGACTCCGGCAACCCGACGCACTCCTTCAAGGACCGCGTCGTCGCCATCGCCGTCGAGGCCGCCCGCGCCTTCGGCTTCACCACCCTGTCCTGCTCCTCCACCGGCAACCTCGCGGGGGCCGTCGGCGCCGCCGCCGCCCGGGCCGGCTTCCGCTCCTGCGTGTTCATCCCGCACGACCTGGAGCAGGGCAAGGTCGTCATGGCCGCGGTCTACGGCGGCGAGCTGGTCGGCATCGAGGGCAACTACGACGACGTCAACCGCTTCTGCTCCGAACTCATCGGCGACCCGCTCGGCGAGGGCTGGGGCTTCGTCAACGTCAATCTGCGCCCGTACTACGGCGAGGGCTCCAAGACCCTGGCGTACGAGATCTGCGAGCAGCTCGGCTGGCGGCTGCCCGACCAGATCGTGGTGCCGATCGCCTCCGGCTCCCAGCTCACCAAGATCGACAAGGGGCTGCAGGAGCTGATCGCGCTCGGGCTCGTCGAGGACCGGCCGTACAAGATCTTCGGTGCCCAGGCCGAGGGCTGCTCGCCGGTCTCGGTGGCCTTCAAGGGCGGCCACGACGTGGTCCGCCCGCAGAAGCCGGACACCATCGCCAAGTCGCTGGCCATCGGCAACCCGGCCGACGGCCCGTACGTGCTCGACATCGCCCGGCGCACCGGCGGCGCCGTGGAGGACGTGGACGACGAGCAGATCGTCGACGCCATCAAGCTGCTCGCGCGCACCGAGGGGATCTTCGCCGAGACCGCGGGCGGGGTCACCGTCGGCGTCACGCGCAAGCTCATCGAGGCGGGGCTGCTCGACCCCGCCCTCAGCACCGTCGTCCTCAACACCGGCGACGGACTGAAGACCCTCGACGCGGTCGCGCCGACCACCGGGCCCACGGCCACCATCCGCCCGAGCCTGGACGCGTTCCGCGACGCGGGCCTGGCCCACTGACGACCCGACGGCACATCGCAGAAAGGCCCGATCCCATGAGCGTGAACGTCCGCATCCCCACCATCCTGCGCACCTACACCGGCGGGCAGGCCGAGGTCGCCGCCGAGGGCGCCACCCTCTCCGAGGTCATCGCCGACCTGGAGCGCAACCACGCCGGCATCGCCGCCCGCGTCCTGGACGACGAGGGCAAGCTGCGCCGCTTCGTCAACGTCTACGTGAACGACGACGACGTCCGCTTCGAGCAGGGCCTGGAGACCGCGACCCCCGACGGCGCCGGCGTCTCGATCATTCCCGCGGTGGCGGGCGGCTGCTGAGCCGCCTGCCGGGCGCCGCGGACCCCCGTAGCGCCCCCGCGTGATCCTTTACTGCCGATTGCCCCCTCCGCGAGCAAAAGCGGAGGGGGCAATTCTGCAGGGTTGAAAGGAGTAGAGTTGGGGAACCGCGTCTCTCGTTTGTGCCACGTGCATATGTGTTCTCGCCGGTGAGGTAGCAAGAAGTGGTCAACATGGCCTCGCCCTTTGCCGCGTTGGCCCCCTTTTGTCAGGCCCGGCTTGCCCTGAAGTCGGGCATTTCTCCTTCCTTTTCCGTTCGGCGGTCCCGATATTTCTCGTCCGATTGCCCTGTTGCACAGGGCAGTTGGGCGGATACATTCAGCCGCGGTCGGCGCGTTACGCACCCGGGATTCGGGGGCGAGGTCTGACCCGGGTCCGCGAAGTGCGGGCTTGCGCAAGGGCCAGTAATAGGGGAGTTAGGCATGGCTCAGGGCACCGTCAAGTGGTTCAACGCGGAGAAGGGCTACGGCTTCATCGCGGTCGACGGTGGTGCGGATGTTTTCGTCCACTACAGCGCGATTCAGATGGACGGCTACCGCACCCTGGAAGAGGGTCAGCGAGTCGAGTTCGAGATCTCGCAGGGCCAGAAGGGCCCGCAGGCGGACATGGTCCGTCTCGCGGCCGGCTGAGGCGCCGACACAGCGACATCGAGCGACATCACGTAGGACCTGTGGAGGGTCCGCGCCCGTCAGGGTGCGGGCCCTCCTCCTGTGTTGCCCGCCCGCCGTCCGCGCCGGGGTGCTTCCGGGGGGCCGAGTCGGCCGCGGGCCGGGGCCGTGCGCCTTGCACTCGGAGGGTCAGAGTGCTAATCATTGGCGTTAGCACTCTGAAGGTGAGAGTGACAAAAGCAGGACCGGGTCGGTGAGGCCCGCAGCCGGGTGGGGCAAGGAACCGCCAGGATGTGGGCCGTCCGTCGCGGGCGCCAGCGCGGTCCGAAGTATCCACCCTTCCCCGGGGGTCGACCGGGGGAGACCCCGTCCGGGAGGACCACTTCACATGGCCAAGATCATCGCGTTCGACGAGGAGGCACGGCGCGGCCTCGAGCGCGGCATGAACCAGCTCGCCGACGCCGTCAAGGTGACCCTCGGCCCCAAGGGTCGCAACGTCGTCCTCGAGAAGAAGTGGGGCGCCCCCACGATCACCAACGATGGTGTCTCCATCGCCAAGGAGATCGAGCTCGAGGACCCGTACGAGAAGATCGGCGCCGAGCTGGTCAAGGAGGTCGCGAAGAAGACGGACGACGTCGCCGGTGACGGCACGACGACCGCGACCGTCCTCGCCCAGGCGCTGGTCCGCGAGGGCCTGCGCAACGTCGCCGCGGGTGCCAACCCGATGGCGCTGAAGCGCGGCATCGAGAAGGCCGTGGAGTCCGTCTCCGCCGCCCTGCTCGAGCAGGCCAAGGACGTGGAGACCAAGGAGCAGATCGCCTCCACCGCCTCCATCTCCGCCGCCGACACCCAGATCGGCGAGCTCATCGCCGAGGCCATGGACAAGGTCGGCAAGGAAGGCGTCATCACCGTCGAGGAGTCCCAGACCTTCGGTCTGGAGCTGGAGCTCACCGAGGGTATGCGCTTCGACAAGGGCTACATCTCGGCGTACTTCGCCACCGACATGGAGCGTATGGAGGCGTCCCTGGACGACCCGTACATCCTGATCGCCAACTCCAAGATCGGCAACGTCAAGGACCTGCTGCCGCTCCTGGAGAAGGTCATGCAGTCCGGCAAGCCGCTGCTGATCATCGCCGAGGACGTCGAGGGCGAGGCCCTGTCGACCCTGGTCGTCAACAAGATTCGCGGCACCTTCAAGTCCGTCGCCGTCAAGGCCCCGGGCTTCGGTGACCGCCGCAAGGCCATGCTCGGCGACATCGCCATCCTCACCGGTGGCGAGGTCATCTCCGAGGAGGTCGGCCTCAAGCTGGAGAACGCCGGTCTGGAGCTCCTCGGCCGCGCCCGCAAGGTCGTCATCACCAAGGACGAGACCACCATCGTCGACGGCTCGGGCTCCGCGGACCAGGTCCAGGGCCGCGTGAACCAGATCCGTGCCGAGATCGAGAACAGCGACTCGGACTACGACCGCGAGAAGCTCCAGGAGCGCCTCGCGAAGCTGGCCGGCGGCGTGGCCGTCATCAAGGCCGGCGCCGCCACCGAGGTGGAGCTCAAGGAGCGCAAGCACCGCATCGAGGACGCCGTGCGCAACGCCAAGGCGGCCGTCGAGGAGGGCATCGTCGCCGGTGGTGGCGTGGCCCTGCTCCAGGCCTCCCAGGTCTTCGAGAAGCTGGAGCTGGAGGGCGACGAGGCCACCGGTGCCGCCGCCGTCAAGCTGGCCCTGGAGGCCCCGCTCAAGCAGATCGCGGTCAACGCCGGTCTCGAGGGCGGCGTCGTGGTCGAGAAGGTGCGCAACCTGACCCCGGGGCACGGCCTCAACGCCGCCACGGGCGAGTACGTCGACCTGGTCGCCGAGGGCATCATCGACCCGGCCAAGGTGACGCGCTCCGCGCTGCAGAACGCCGCGTCGATCGCCGCGCTCTTCCTCACCACCGAGGCCGTCATCGCCGACAAGCCGGAGAAGGCCGCCCCGGCGGGCGCTCCGGGCGGCATGCCGGGCGGTGACATGGACTTCTGATCGGCCACCGGCTCCGGCCGGTCGACGATCGAGCGGTCTGCGAGGCCTCCGGGCCTCGACCAGGGCGGCATCCCTTCGGGGGTGCCGCCTTTGGCGTGGGGTGGGGAGGGCTGCGGGCGGAGTTCCCGGGCGCGGGAATGATCACTCGATCGTGCGGTTCCGGGAGAAGGCGGCGGATCTCTCCGCGAGCCGGTCTAGCCTCGCCTTCGTACGGCCGCGGAGAGGATCCGTGGCCGGGGAGGGGACCCGTGATGACCGCCGTACGGGCCGCCGAGCGGAGCCGGGCTCCGCGGGACGGGGAGTGGGAGTACCTGCTCCGGACGTGGCGCGGGCTGAATGTGCCGGAAGGCTGGCGCGCCGAGATCGACGAAGGGCAGATCGCCTTGGTACCGCCGCCGCACCGGCACCACCACGCCACCGCAGAGGCCCTTCAGTACAGCCTCTATGCCGAACTCCCCGCGGAGCTGGGCATCTACCAGGCTCTCGGCGTGCACATCGCCCCGCTGGGGAAGCTGCTCCTCCCCGACCTCGTGGTGCTGCCCCGGGTGCTGGTGGCGGCGGAGGACGCGGAGGACAACGCCCCCTTCGAGGCCGCCGATGCCCGCCTGCTCGTCGAGATCACCTCGGGGACCACCGCCCGTACGGACCGCACCCGCAAGCTCTGGGCGTATGCGCACGCGCAGGTGCCGCTCTATCTGCTCGTGGACCGCTTCGACGAGCGCGGCCCCATGGTCACCCTGTACAGCGATCCGCAGGACGGCATGTACAAGCGCGCCCAGGGGGTGCCGTTCGGTCAGCCTCTCACCCTGCCCGACCCCTTCCACGCCACGCTGCCCACGGAGAAGTTCCCGCACTGAGGCGGCAGTTCACCGGTCCGCCCCCGGGACGCTCGGCCTATACCCCCTCCCCGTATGATGGCCCGGTGACCAGTACCGCGCACCACCCGACCGCGACCCCGCGAGGACGCGGTCCCGTGCTGCTCGTGCTGCTGGTCCTCGCCGGTCTCCTGGCGATGCACGGGCTGGCGCCGCACGGGGTGGGGGGCTCCGCGCATTCCGGTGCCTCCGGGCAGGCGGCTCGCGCAACTCACTCGGCTCAGGCGGCGCATGAGGCTCACACGGCTCACACGGCTCGTGCAGTTCACGTCGCTCATGTGGCGCGGGTGGTTCACGTCGCCCGTGCGGTGAACCCCTGTCCGCAGGCGGAGGGTGCGGATCCCGGGGGCGGTCACGCGCGGCACGCGGATGCGGCCTGTGCGGCGAGCGGTACGAGCAAGGCGCCGACGGGCCCGGTGCTCGTACCCGCGGGTGTGCAGCCGGTGGTGGTGGTCCCGTTCGCCGTGCGCGCCGAGCGGGTGGTCGCGGCACCGGGGCGGGCCCCGCCCTCTCTTGCCGAACTCCAACTCCTGCGGATCTAGAGGCACTTGCGCCGCGCCCGCGTCCGTACGCAGGCGCGCGCTCCGGCATGCCCACGTCCGTACTCCCGCGGAGCCGTTCGGTCGAAGCTCCGCGGTACAGCCAGGAGTTGCCCGTACATGAGCACGTCTCGCAGCACTACCGGTGCCTTCAGCACCGCCAAGTCCCTTAAGCGCACCGCCAGTTCCCGTCCGCGGACGCGTATCCGTACGGGCGCTCGCGGCCCTGTGGTCCGCCGTACGGCCGGAGTCGCCGTCACCGTCGCCGCCGCCCTGCTGCTCGCCGCCTGCGGTGGGGGCGAGGACGGGTCCGGAGGCCACTCCGGGCACGGTGGTTCCCGTACCGCGCAGCCCTCGGCCGGTAGCAGCGAGGGCGCGCCGAACGCGGCCGATGTCGCCTTCGCGCAGCAGATGATCCCGCACCACCGGCAGGCCCTGGAGATGTCCCGGCTGGCCGCCACCCGGGCCGCCTCGCCGCAGGTGAAGCGCCTCGCGGAGCGGATCGAGAAGGGGCAGGAACCGGAGATCAGGACCATGTCCGGGTGGCTGCGGTCCTGGGACGAGCCGGTGCCGCCCGCCGGGGGAGACGGCGGGGGCGGCCTGGACCACGGCGGTTCGGATCACGACGGCATGGACCACGACGGCATGGACCACGGCGGCTCGGACTCCTCCGGCCACGGCCACGGCCACGGCCACGGCGACGGCCGCGGCGATGGCGGCGGCATGCCCGGCATGATGACCGGCGCCGAGCTGAAGAAGCTGGCCGCGGCCTCCGGAAAGGCCTTCGACACGGCGTTCCTGGAGCTGATGGTCGAGCACCACCAGGGCGCGGTGCGGATGGCCAGGGCCGAGCGGGCCAAGGGGGCGTACGGCCCAGCGAAGGAGATGGCGGCGGACGTGATCACCGCCCAGAGCGCCGAGATCGAGGAGATGAAGGGGCTCCTCGGCGACTGAGCCCATCGGCCGAGCCCGTCAGCAGAGTCCATGAGCCGAGCCCGTCAGCGAAGCCCATGCGCCGAGCCCGTCAGCGGAGTTCACGAGCCGAGCCCGAAGCGGACGGGCCCGGGACCGCCTCGGCGGCCCGGGCCCGTCGGCGCCCGATGGTCAGACCCCGTCCGCCGGATCAGACCTTGTGCGCCCCGGCGAGGGCCTCTCGCAGATGGCCCTTGCTCTCGGTCAGGAGCCGGGCGGCGGTGGGGCCGTCGACCTCGCCGAGGATCATCAGGATGGCGTTCTTGACCTCGCCGCCGGTGGCCGAGAGGGCGTGCTCGATCTCCACGTCGGGGGCGCCGGTGGCCAGCGAGACGATGCGGCGGGAGCGGGCGCGCAGCTTCTCGTTGGAGGCGCGGACGTCCACCATCAGGTTCCCGTAGGTCTTGCCGAGCCGGATCATGGTGATCGTCGAGATCATGTTGAGGACGAGCTTCTGGGCGGTGCCGCCCTTGAGCCGGGTGGAGCCGGTGAGGAGTTCGGGGCCGACCACGACCTCGATGCCGTGCTCGGCGGCCGCCGCGAGCGGGCTGCCCGCGTTGCAGGACAGGCCGAGGGTGAGGGCGCCCTGCTCGCGGGCGTACTCCACCGCCCCGATCGCGTACGGGGTGCGGCCCGAGGCGGAGATGCCGACGACCACGTCCTCGGCGCGCAGCGAGAGCGCGGCGAGGTCCGAGGCGGCGAGCGGCTTGGAGTCCTCGGCGCCCTCGACCGACTCGATCATGGCGCCCGGGCCGCCCGCGATCAGGCCGACCACCTGGGAGGGCGCGGTGTTGAAGGTGGGCGGGCACTCGCTGGCGTCCAGGATGCCCATCCGGCCGGCGGTGCCCGCGCCCGCGTAGATGAGCCGCCCGCCGCGCGCCAGGCGCTCCGCGGCGGCGTCGATCGCGGCGGCGATCTGCGGGAGCTGCCGGGCGACCGCGCCCGCGACGCTCGCGTCCTCGCCGTTCATGATGCGGGTGATCTCAAGGGTCGGGAGCTGGTCGATCTCGGCGAGTTCGGGCCGGAACTCCTCCGTCGTGAGGTGGGCGAGCTCGGCCTTGAGCTCGTGGTAGGGGGAGGAGGCGTCGGCGGGGGAAGTCATGGCGAGGCTGCTTCCGTGCTTTCCGTGAGGGGGCGGGGGTGCGGAGTCGGCCGCCGACGTCCGTGTCGGCGACCCGCGGCGGTACGTGGCTGGGGGCCTCGGGGACCTCAGCGCTGGACGTTGCGGGGGCGGTGCCGGTGCGCGAGGGCCTCGTAGGAGGCGGACAGGGCCGGGGCCGCCGTCTGGTAGGTGCGCTGGGCGACACCGACGAACAGGCAGTCCACGACGAGGAGTTGACTGGTACGGGAGGACATCGCCGCCGGGCGCAGCTCGCTCTCGCGGGCGGTCGAGGTGGTCAGTATGTGGTCCGCGTACTGGGAGACGGGGCCGCCGGGGTGCCCGGTGACCGCGACGGTGGTGGCGCCGTGCTCGAAGGCGACCCGCAGCGGCTCTATCACGTCGCCGGTGGAGCCGGAGTGGGTGATCGCGAGGGCGACGTCCTTGGCGCGCAGCTGGACGGCGTTGGTGATGGCGAGGTGGGCGTCGCTGTGGGCGTGCGCGATCAGGCCGATGCGCAGCAGCTTCTGGGCGAGGTCCTGGGCCACCAGGTTGGAGGCGCCGATGCCGTAGATGTCGATGCGCCGGGCGCCCGCGAGCGCGCTGACCGCGGCGCCGAGCTGGACGGTGTCCAGGGCGGCGGCGGTGTCGGCGAGGGTCTGCTGCTCGTCGTAGGCGAGCTTGGCGACGACGTCCGCTATCGGGTCGTCGACCGCGATGTCGGCGGTCACCGCCGGGGCGCGGCCGGACTGCTGCTGGGCGGCGAGCCCGGCGAGCGCGAGCCGCAGGTCGCGGTAGCCCGGGTAGCCGAGGAGCCGGGCGGTGCGGACGACGGTGGCCTCGCTGGTGCCGGTCAGCTCGGCGAGACCGGTGACCGTGAGGGCGGCACAGCCTGCCGGATCGCCGGCCACCGCCTCGGCGACGCGCTGCATGGAGCGCGTCATCGAGGGCGCGAGGGTGCGCACCTTCGCCGCGAGCGCGGCCGGGGCGGGCGGCGCGTCCCCGGCGAAAATTTCCTTCAGGTCTTGGGTCACCTATGAAAGATATTTTCGTCCGGGGTCGAGGGTCAAGGGGCGGACGGGACCCCTGCGATTCCGGCACCGGCGCGCGGATGCGCGGACCCCGCGCGTTTTCCGGAACCCGCGCCCACGGGCGCACAATGGCTGCATGGACTCCAGCGGCCCCGAATCGCCCGGCGAGGGAACCGGCGGCGCCCCCGGCCCCTCCGGAACCGCCACCCCGCTCGAACAGGCCCTGCACGCGGCGCGCGCCCTCATCCTCGCGGACCTCGCGGCGGGCGGCGTCGCCGAGGCGGACGTGGTCTCCCTGGTGGAGGAGTCGATCACCCAGCGCCGCTGGTGGGTGGAGCAGTGGCCGGAGGGCGCCGCCTATGTCGCGGGCCTGGTCGCCCAGGACGTCCAGGACGGACTGCTCGAACGGTACGGGCGCTGGCCCATCTGCCCCGTCTGCCGTACCGGCGATCCGCACGCCCTCGACGTGGATCCGCCGCTCGGCGCCGATCCGCACTGGGTGTGCGCGGAGGCGGGCGTCCAGGTGGCCGCGGTCGGCTCGCTCGGCGCGCTGCCGGGCTTCGGGACCGGGCGGCCGTGAGCGCGTGACCCTCTATATCGACCCGCCCACCTGGCCCGGACACGGGCGCCTGTGGTCGCACCTGGTCAGCGACGTCTCGTACGAGGAACTGCACGCCTTCGCCGCCCGCATCGGCGCCCCGCCCCGCGCCTTCGAACGCGACCACTACGACATCCCCGCGCACCACTACCGGGAGGCGGTGGCCGCGGGCGCGGTGGAGGTCTCCAGCCGCGAGGTGGTCCGGCTGCTGACCCGCGCGGGCCTGCGCCGGCGCAAGCGGAGCGGCGGTCTGCCGGTGGAGGAGCGGTCGCTGGGTGAACGGCCCGTGGGTGAACGGCCCTTGGGGGAACGGCCGTTGGGCGAGCGGTCCGTGGAGGAGCGGTCGGCCGGAGACCGGTAGGCGGGTCACCGGGTGCGTCGGGTACGTCGGGGTACGCCGGGTGCGCGACCGGTCCGTTCGGCCGGTGCGTCATTCCCCCTGTGCGCCTTCAGGAGTTGACGCCGGTTGCGGGCACCGAGGGCGTTCCGTTCAGGAGTTGATCGCCGGGCGGGGCCTCGCGGGTGCCGGGTGCCAGTGGTCGAGACCGGTGGGTGCGGTCCGGCCGGGTGCGGGAGCGGGCAGGGGCCGGAACGGCAGCGGACCTCCCGCCGTCCGTCATAGGGCCGGACGGCGGGAAGTCCTGGTGGGGGGTGCCGTGGGGGGCGGAGTGCGGGTGCGGTGCGACTGACGGGGTGTCAGCTGCCGTGTCAGCAGCTCAGGTTGTCACCGGTCGGTACGCCGAGCACCTGGGTGAAGCGGGTGTAGAGGTCGATCCGGCTCTGCACCTGGCCGGGGTTGCCGCCGTTGCACTCCAGGCTGCCGTTGATGCTGCGGATCGTCTCGCCGAAGCCCGCGCCGTTGACCATGGCGTTGTGCGGGGTCATGGTGCCGGGGCCGGTCTGGGTGTTCCAGTACCAGAGGCCGGTCTTCCAGGCGACGGCCGCGTCGTTCTGGACCAGGTCGGGGTTGTTGAGCAGGTCGATGCCGAGCGCGTCGCCCGCGGCCTTGTAGTTGAAGTTCCAGCTCAGCTGGATGGGGCCGCGGCCGTAGTACTTGTCACGTCCCGCGGGGCAGCCGTAGGGCTGTGAATCGTCGCAGTAGTGCGGGTAGTTGTCGGTGTTCTGCTCGACGACGTGGACCAGGCCGCCGGTCTCGTGGCTGACGTTGGCGAGGAAGGCCGCGGCCTCCTGCTTGGCCACGGTCTCGCCGCCCGCGCTGGCGAAGTCGGGGTAGGCGCTGAGCGCGTCGGTCAGGCCGCTGTAGGTGTAGAAGGAGTTCCGGTTCGGGAACATCTCGTTGAACTGGCCCTCGCTGACCACGAAATCGGCCGCGAGGCGCTGGTCCGCGGAGGTCCGCTCGGCGGAGGCCGGACCGGCGAGGCTCAGCAGCAGAAGGGCGGACGCCGCGGTGAAGGCCGCGAGCAGCCCGAGGAAACGAGCGCGCATGGACACACTCCTAGGGACGGCCGCCGTCTGGGGCGGCCGGTGGTGGGGGGAGGCCGGAGGACCGGCCGGTGGGGGCCCGGCGGGCCGGGGCGGGCGACTCCTGCCCGACCCGGACCGGGCCCGGGGTCCAGCCGGGGCCGGGATGCGGCCCCGCGGGATCAACAACGTTGTCAGCCGCCGACGTTGACGTCGATGCAGGCGTAGAAGGCGTTCACGGTGTCGGCGATGTTCCACACGGCGAGGACCTTCTGCTGGCCGGTGTGGCTGCCGAAGTCCACGTTGTGGGTGACGGTCTCACCGGGCTGCGCGCCGCCGTCGTCGAACTCGGCGATCTTGTCCCCGCCGATGAAGTACTGCCAGGTGCTGGTGGAGTGACGGGCCGTCAGCTTCCACTGGAACTCCTGGTTCTTGCCGACGGGGGTGACCGCCCAGCCCTTGCCGTCGTCGTCCAGTTCGCTGAACCGGGAGTTGCCGCCGCTGCAGCTGGTGAGCCCCTTCGGGCCCTCCACGCTCTGCGGCTCGTACTTGATGTCGCCGCAGGGCACCGTGCCGGCGGCACACTGGGCCTGCCTGCTGGGCGGGTTGGAGATATAGCCGTGCGCGCTCGCCGATCCGGCCGGGAGGCTGACGGCGATGACCGGGGCCAGCGCGACACCGGCGAGCAGGGCGAGCTTCCTCTTGGAACGCATGCGGTACTCCTTCACTTCAGGTCTTCCCGGGCCTGGCACCGAGGCGGTCCAGGCGCCTTGACGGGGTCCCGGGGTGGGGCGAAGAGGCGCGAAGGTTCACGGCAGGAACCCCCTTTCCGGCAGCGCGCGGGAAGCCGTCTCCCGCAACCGGAGGGGGGTTTACTACCCATGGACTAGACCAGCAGACGGACGTGTACCCGTCAAGACTGTGTGCCGGCGCGAACGGCGGGCCGCGGACGGCCGCCCGCCTGACGTGCGAAGCTCCGCGGGAGAGGCCGCCGCGCCCACCTCAGGACGTAGCGGACGGAAGGGAGTCGACCCGGACCGGTCGGTCCTTACCGCGGCGAGACGGCCGATGTCACCTTTGGTCCGGCAGCCCGGCAGCCCGGCAGCCCGGCAGCCCGGCAGCCCGGCAGCCCGGCGCCCGCTCAGGCGCGCAGCGCGTCCAGCTCCGTACGGAGGTTGGCGCGGGCCGGGCCCTCCCAGTGGGCGATCCCGTACGGAGTCCTGAACAGGCCCGGC
Organism: Streptomyces sp. SCSIO ZS0520; assembly: GCF_025643355.1. Lineage (NCBI taxonomy): Bacteria > Bacillati > Actinomycetota > Actinomycetes > Kitasatosporales > Streptomycetaceae > Streptomyces > Streptomyces sp. SCSIO ZS0520. Next base: position 4,671,806 of record NZ_CP092644.1, read on the forward strand.
AGGGCGAGGAGTTGCTCCAGGATCGCGGCGCGGCCCGCGCGGAAGGCGTCCGCCGGGACGAAGGCGTACTCCTCGCGCACCGCGGCGGTGTAGACGGCGTACGCGTCCGGGGCGGAGGCGAGGATCGCGAGGTCGGCGTCGCAGAGGACCTCGCCGTTGCGGTCGCCCGCGGCCGGGTCGTGCCCGACGGTCAGGCGCACCAGGCGGGCCACCTCGGCGGTGTCTCCGGCGCTCAACCCGGCCTCGGGCAGGGCGCGTTCGGCGAGCCGGGCGCTGCGGTCCTCGTTGTGCTCGCGGTCCGGGAGGTAGACGGCGTCGTGGAACCAGGCGGCCAGCCGGACGAGTTCGGGATCCGCCGCGTGCCCGGCGAGCGTGTCGATGTGCCCGAGCACCGCGAGCAGATGGTCCGTGGTGTGGTAGCGCCGCTGCGGCTCCGCCCACCGCGCCAGCAGGTCCGCCGCGTACGCCTCGGGGCCGGGCGCGTCCGCCGCCGGGTGCGCGACCGCGCGCAGGGTGGCGGCGAGGCGTTCTCGCAGCTCCTCGTGGGCGGGGTGCGCGGGCGGCCGGGATGCGGACATGGGGCCATTGTGGCGCACGGGGCGGGTGTGCGGGAGGTGCGGACGGGGCGGTCCGCCAACCGGTCTTCCGGCGGACGGCGAACCGGTCTTCCGGTGGTCGGTGAACCGGTCTTCCCGGCGGTCCGCGGCGCGCGGCAGGGGAGAGGTCCTAGCGTGGCCGTATGACTACTGCCGTCGTACAAGAAGAACGTGATCCCGAGCTTCCCGGACGACTCCTGCTGACCGAGCGCGACGCCCTGCTGCCGCTGCTGCGGGCCCGGCCCGAGGAGGACTTCGCGCTGCGGACCTGCTGTCCGGGCTGGACGGTCCGCGAGGTGCTCGCGCACTGCTCGGCCGCGCTGCTCAGGGTGGTCGAAAACCGTTACGAGGAAGGGGTGTTCACGCCCGAGGGCAACGACCGCGATATCGCCGAACGCGCCGACTGGCCGCTCGCCCGGATCCTGGACGAGCTGGAGCAGGGCATGACCGGCGCGGGCCCTGTGGTCGCGGAGTCCGGGGGCCGCCTGGACGGCATCGCGCTCGGCGAGTGGATCCACGCCGGCGACGTACGCGAGGCCTTCGGCGAACCCGGCGCCTACGGCGGCCCCGGACTGCCCGCCGCCCTCGCCCTGCTCGGCCGCCTCAGCCGCGAGCGCGGCCATCTGGCCCTCCACGCCGACCTGGACGAGTACGAGGAGCCCCTGCTCCTCGGCGAACCCACCGGCGAACGCCCGCCCGCCCGCTACCTCGGCCAGGCCCCCGCCCTGATCCGCCTCTACGCGGGGCGGCCGCTGACCGGCACCCGCTACGAGCTGGCCGGGGCCCGGGAGGAGGAGCTGAACCTCTTCGGCTGAGCGGCCACGGGGTGTCGGCGGGGCGGCTGAGCGGCCGCACGATGTCGGCGGGGCGGCTGAGCGGCTGAGCGGCCGCACCGTTTCGGCTGGGCGGTTGAGCGGTCGTACCGCTTCGCCAGGGCGGCTGCTGAGCAGGAGGGCTCCGGCCGGCCCCTTCGGCTGAGGTGCTGGTCAGGGCCGGGCCCGGTGGCGGACGGTGCGGGGGATGCGGCGGGGCGGCGGCCCGTGCCCGGGTGGCCGGGCGGGGGAAACACGCCCCGCCGCTCCCTTTCGCACCTATGTCCGGCGGGTGCCTTGACCGAATGGTGCTTGTTTCGGATCGCCCAAATGGACTAGACCTGTATCCGCCGTGATCACGTGCACCACGGGTCACGGCGGACGCGGCCAGGTCTCCGGTGCGTACGGGCGCCCCGGCCGCGGTGCGCGCCCGGTGGCCGTGCACAGCTTGCCGCCGAAGGCCGTCGGCAGCCGCGGGAAAAGTGGGGTGCCATGAGCAGGAGCGCCGTCCTCGAGGTGATCGCCCTCGACGCGGACGATGCCGTCGCCGCCGAGCAAGGCGGCGCGGACCGCCTCGAACTCGTCACCGACATGGACGCCGACGGCCTGACCCCCTCCCGCGAGACCTTCGGCCGGGTACGGGAGGCCGTCGGCATCCCGGTCCGGGTGATGCTGCGCCTCGCGGACGGCTTCCACGCCGGGGACGCCCGCGCCCAGGACCGCCTGCTCGCCCGCACCCGGGAGCTGCGGGCGGAGGGCGCCGCCGAGTTCGTCCTCGGCTTCCTCGACGAGCTGGGCGCCCCCGACATGAGGGTCCTCGACCTGCTGCTCGCCGAACTCGGCGGCTGCCGCTGGACCTTCCACCGCGCCATCGACCGCGCCCGCGACCGCCATCTGCTGCGCACCACGCTCGCCCCGCTGCCCGGTCTCGACACCTATCTGACCGCGGGCTCGCCGACCGGGGTCGACGACGGCATCTCCGCCCTGGTCACCGAGGCGATGCAGCAGGGCGAACCGGGCTACGAACAGCAGATCCTGGTCGGCGGCGGCCTCCGCCTGGACCATATGCCGCGGCTGCTCGCCGCCGGGATCAACGGTTTCCACATCGGCGGCGCGGCCCGCCCGCACGGCTGGAACGGACCGGTCGGCACCGAGGAGGTCACCAAGTGGCGCCGCACGCTGGACAATTGAGCCGGGGGCGCGGGGCGGGGAGCCCGCGACCGGGTGACGGAGCCGCCGGGTGACGGAGCCGCCCGCGCCCGCGGCCGCGCGCTCTTCAGGCGAGTTCAGCGCAGGGCGCCCGCCTCCGCCGGTGGTTCCGCCCCCGCCGGTGGTTCCGGCTCCTCCCCCGCCTCCGCGAGGGCGCGCGGGAGTTCGGCGCGGTGCAGCACGGCGAGCCCGGACACGGCACGGGTGAGCGCCACATACAGGCGGCGCAGCCCGGTCCGCTCGTCGGGCTCGCCCGCGACCACCGCGGCGGGTTCGTCCAGGACCACGTAGTCGTACTCGAGTCCCTTGGCCAGCGAGGCCGGTACGAGGGTGAGCCGCGCCTCGGGGGTGGTCTCCTCGCCCGGGGACAGGTACCCGATGCCGGCCGCCGCGAGGGCCGCGGCGAGCTGGGGCACCCGGCTGTCGGCGGCGATGAGCCCGGTGGAGCCCTCGTGGCCGAGCGCCTCGGCACAGGCGCCGAGCACCGCCGCGTCCAGGGCGCCGGACCCTTCCCCGCCGTCCGGCACCCTGCGCACCGAGAGCGAACCGGGCGACCGGCGCACCGAGTTGACCTCCGCGAGCCCCGGCGCGATGGACGGCAGCAGCCGCGAGGCATAGGCGATGACCTCGCGCGGCACCCGGAAGCCCGCGGTCAACTCCTCGACGTGGGCGTCCTGATGGCCGAGATGGCGCAGCGCATCCCGCCAACTCCGGGTCGCCCAGGGGGTGGTGCCCTGCGCGAGGTCGCCGAGGACGGTGGCGGAACCGGTGGAGCAGCGGCGCCCGACCGCCCGGTACTGCATCGGGGAGAGGTCCTGCGCCTCGTCGAGCACCACATGCCCGAGCGAGTGGGTGCGCTCCACCAGGTCGGCGGCCTCGTCGACGAGCACCGCGTCGGCGGCGGACCACTTCGCCGACTTCACGCTGCGGTACGGCTTGGCCCAGCGCACCGCGGCCTGCTCCTCGGCGGAGAGCAGCCCCTCCGCGTGCGCGGCGAGGAACTCCGCCTCGCCGAGCAGCCGCAGCACCAGCTTCGCCGGGTCGACGGGCGGCCAGATCTGCTTGACCGCCGCCTTCACCGCGGGGTTGCGGGCCACCGCGTCCTGCACCCGGTCGTCCGGGGCCTCGCCCCCCTGCTCCATCCGCACCAGGACCGCGTGCGCGAGCCGCTGCGGCAGGGCGGCGCGGGCGGCCCCGTACCGCATGTCCCGGGCCAGCAACTCGCCCACGATCTCCTCGACTTCGTACGCCGGGATGCGCCAGCGGCGCGAGCCGCGGACCACGACCAGCGGTTCGGTGGGCGGGGTGACGTGCGCGCGCAGGGCCCGCCGCAGCACCTCGGCCATCCGGGCGTCGCCCTTGAGGAGCGCGGCGGGCGCCTCGTCGGTGCCGCGCACCTCGACCCGCGCCACCAGCTCGTCCACGGTGGCCTGCTTGACCTCCAACTCGCCCAGTGCGGGCAGGACTTGCTCGATGTAGTGCAGGAAGGAGCGGTTCGGCCCGATGACCAGGGTGCCGGTGCGGGCGAGCCGCTCGCGGTGCGCGTAGAGGAGGTAGGCGACCCGGTGCAGGCCGACCGCGGTCTTGCCGGTGCCGGGGCCGCCCTGGACGCAGACCGTGCCGCCGAGGCCGCTGCGGACGATCTCGTCCTGCTCGGGCTGGATGGTGGCGACGATGTCGCGCATCGGGCCCACGCGCGGCCGTTCGATCTCCTGCTGGAGCAGCCTGCTGGCCCGCTCCTCCTCGGCCGGGTCGAGCAGGTGCTCGTCCTCGTAAGCGGTCAACTCCCCGCCGATGTAACCGAAGCGCCGCCGCAGGGCCACGCCCATCGGGTCCTTCTTCGAGGCCCGGTAGAAGGGCTGGGAGACCGGCGCCCGCCAGTCGATCACCATCGGGTCGCCCACCGCGTCGTGCACATGGCGCCGCCCGATGTACAGGCTCGGCTCGGCCTCGGCCGCCGGGTCTTCCGCCCGTGCGGCGCGGGGCCCGGCCGGGTCGGCGCCGGGTGCGTGCCGGTGGTCGAGGCGGCCGAAGAAGAGCGGGGTGTGCGCCAGGTCGGCGAGCGCCTTGACGCGCTCCGCCATCTGGCGCCGGAGCACCTCGGCGTTGACCCAGTTCGCGGTGACATCGCTGAGGTCGAGCCCCTCGACGTCCTCCCGCATGGCGCGCAGCGCGGCCCGGGAGGAGGCGAGATGCGCGCGCTCCCGGCCGAGGGGGTCCGCGGGCGGTGGCGGGTCCCCGCCGTCGGCCGGTCGCGGGATGTCGTCGTGCGGGTGCGTGGTGTTGCCGGGCACGGCAGGGGCCTCCGGGTTCGCGCGGCACGGCGGACCGCGGCCCGGGGACGCCGGGCGCGGTCCGCTCGTGGATACGTGGGGTGGACGCATACGGTCCCCGGGCCGGCGGGCCGCGCGGGCGGGCGGCAGCCAGGGGACTGTCGACCGGTTTCCGTCCGGTCGGCGGCGCTCCGCGGGGGAGGCGGGAAGTCGGTGATTGTAGGACGGCGGGGGCGCGCGGTGCCAATGGGTTTTCCGGCGCGACCGGGTATCCGGGCCGGAGTGTCCCCGGTCCCCGGCCCGGGCCGCGCGCGAGTGCCGCTGTCAGTGGCCGCCGTTAGCCTGCGGAGAAGTCGAGTGATCCGCGCCACTTCCGGAGGTCCGCATGGCCACGCTGCTCAACCCGTATCTCAGCTTCGGCGGCGACGCCCGCCAGGCGCTGGAGTTCTACCAGGATGTCTTCGGCGGCTCGCTCTCGCTGAACACCTTCGGCGAGAGCGGCCACGCCGACGCACCGGTGGCCGAGCAGATCATGCACGGCATGCTGCAGACCCCGGGCGGCCTGACCCTGATGGGCGCCGACACCCCGCCCGGCACCACGCACACCCCCGGCAGCAGCTTCTCCGTCTGCCTGAGCGGCGAGGACGCCGCCGAACTGCGCGGCTACTGGCAGAAGCTCTCCACCGGCGGCACGGTCGCGGTGCCCCTGGAGAAGCAGATGTGGGGCGACGAATTCGGCATGTGTACGGACGCCTTCGGGGTCTCCTGGATGGTCAACATCAACGGTGCGCAGGAGGGCTGAGGAGCGGTACGCGGCGGGGCCGGGACCGGTACGGCGTGGGCTGCGGTGCGAGGAGCGGCCGCGGTACGAGGAGGGGGTGACCCGTAGGAGGCGGGGCTGCCGTACGAGGCGGGGCTGAGGTGCAGCGGGCGGTCGCCGGGGCCGGGGCGGGGGCGCCGGGCCTGGTCCCGGGGGCTGCCTGCGCGGCGTGCGCGTACGGGGGTGTCCCTAGGGGGCGCCCTCACCCGGAAGGCTGAGTCGGGCGGGCCCGGAGGCTGAGCGGGTCGGGGTGCGGTTCCGCCCGCGGGCCGATGTCCGGCCGGGGGCCGGAGCCGACCATGGAGACATGAGCAGCGCAAGCCTCCACCCCACCGTCCTGGCCCCGCGCCCCGTCGCCCCCTCCGGCGCGACCGCCGCCGCGGGCACCCGCCCGTACCGCCTCGGCGGCGCCCTGCGCACCGTCCGGGCCTTCACCGGCGCCGCCTTCGGCGTGCTCGTCCTCGGCGAGTACGAGGAGGAGGCGGCCGGGGTCCGCCGACGCTGAACCGACGGCCCAGCGGACCGCCGGATCCGGCCGACCCGGGTCCAGCCGACCGCGGGATCCAGCCGACCGCCGGATCGAGTCAGCCACCGGTTGCAGTGACCCGACCGCCGGATCGAGTCAGCCACCGGCTACAGCCGACCCGACCACCGGACCCGGCTGAGCGAGGCCCGGCCTGGCTACAGCCCGACCTCAGCCCTGCCCCGCCTCAGCCCTGCCCCGCCTCAGCCCGGCTCAGCTTCAGCCCCGCCGCAGCCCTCCCCGGCCTCAGCCCTCCAGCACCTCGTCCGCGTCCATGATCCGGTACGCGTAGCCCTGCTCGGCCAGGAAGCGCTGGCGGTGGGCCGCGAAGTCCTGGTCGAGGGTGTCGCGGGCGACGACCGAGTAGAACCGGGCCTCGTGGCCGTCCGCCTTCGGGCGCAGCACCCGGCCCAGGCGCTGGGCCTCCTCCTGGCGGGAGCCGAAGGTGCCGGAGACCTGGATGGCGACCGTGGCCTCGGGCAGGTCGATGGAGAAATTGGCCACCTTGGAGACCACGAGCACCGAGATCTCGCCCTGCCGGAAGGACTCGAAGAGCTTCTCGCGCTGGGCGTTGGTGGTCTCGCCCTTGATGACGGGGGCGTCCAGATGGGCGCCGAGTTCGTCGAGCTGGTCGATGTACTGGCCGATCACCAGGGTCTGCTCACCCCGGTGCTTGCGTACCAGCGCCTCGGTGACCTTGCGCTTGGTCGCGGTGGTCGCGCAGAAGCGGTACTTCTCCTCGGCCTCCGCGGTGGCGTAGGCGAGCCGCTCGCTGTCGGTGAGGTTGACCCGGACCTCGACGCAGTCCGCGGGCGCGATGTAGCCCTGCGCCTCGATCTCCTTCCAGGGCGCGTCGAAGCGCTTCGGGCCGATCAGCGAGAACACGTCCGACTCGCGGCCGTCCTCCCGCACCAGGGTCGCGGTCAGCCCGAGCCGCCGCCGCGCCTGGAGGTCCGCGGTGAACTTGAAGACCGGCGCGGGCAGCAGGTGCACCTCGTCGTAGATCACCAGGCCCCAGTCCCGGGAGTCGAAGAGCTCCAGGTGCGGGTAGACGCCCTTCCGCCGGGTGGTGAGCACCTGGTAGGTGGCGATGGTGACCGGGCGGATCTCCTTGCGCGTACCGGAGTACTCGCCGACCTCCTCCTCGGTCAGCGAGGTGCGCTTCACCAGCTCGTGCTTCCACTGGCGGGCCGAGACGGTGTTGGTGACCAGGATCAGCGTGGTCGACTTCGACTGGGCCATCGAACCGGCCCCGACCAGCGTCTTCCCCGCGCCGCAGGGCAGCACCACGACACCGGAGCCGCCGTGCCAGAAGTTCTCCACGGCCTGCTTCTGGTACGGCCGCAGCGCCCAGCCGTCCTCGGCCAGCTCGATGGGGTGCGCCTCGCCGTCCACGTACCCGGCGAGGTCCTCGGCGGGCCAGCCCAGCTTGAGCAGGGTCTGCTTGATCTGCCCGCGCTCGGAGGGGTGCACGGCCACGGTGTCCGCGTCGATCCGGTTCCCGACCAGCGGGGCGATCCGTTTGGAGCGCAGCACCTCCTCCAGGACCGGACGGTCGGTGGTGGTCAGGACGAGGCCGTGCGCCGGGTGCTTGGACAGCGTCAGGCGGCCGTAGCGGTCCATGGTCTCGGCGATGTCGACGAGCAGCGCGTGCGGCACCGGGTAGCGCGAGAACTCCACCAGCGCGTCCACCACCTGCTCGGCGTCGTGCCCCGCGGCCCGCGCGTTCCACAGCCCGAGCGGCGTGATCCGGTACGTGTGGATGTGCTCGGGCGCCCGCTCCAGCTCCGCGAAGGGCGCGATGACGCGACGGCAGGCGTCGGCCTGCTCGTGGTCCACCTCGAGCAGCAGGGTCTTGTCGCTCTGCACGATCAGCGGACCGTTCACGTGCGCACCTTTCCTCGTCCCACCGGCCGCCCCGCCCCGCCGCGCGGGACCCGGGTCACTCGGCCAAACGTCCAGTGTGCCGTATGGAGGGAGAGGGGAGGAGTGGTGCTGAGGCCGTCCCCGGCAGGTGTGGCGGAACGAACAGCCGGGCTCAGCCCGGCGCCGCCGCCTCCCACTCCAGCGACTTGAACAGGTGCACGTCCGCGTGGCCGCCCGGGATCCCCAGGGAGCGGCCGGTCTCCACATAGCCGTGGCGCCGGTAGAAGCCGGGGGCCTGGAAGGTGAAGGAGGAGACGATGACGCGGTCGCAGCCGCGGTCGCGGGCCTCCTGCTCGGCGGTGCGCAGGAGCTTGCCGCCCCAGCCGCCGGAGCGCAGGTCCTCGCGTACCCAGAGCAGTTCGATGCCGCACAGTCCGCCCCAGATCCAGGCCGAGAGGCCGCCGGCCAGCTCGCCGGAGGCGTCGGTCAGGCGGACGGTGAGGTGCTTGTCCTCGTCCGGTGTGCCGGTGGCGGCGGCGTTGAAGGCTTCCAGGGCCGCTTCGAGCTGCTTGTCGAGGGCCTTGTCCTTCTCCCCGGTGGTGAGCGTGAGGGCGGCGGGGGAAGGGGCGCCGGCGGGGTCTTCCGTGGTCATGCGGGGAGTATCGCAGCAGGGTGCGGGGGCGGGGCAGCGGATTTCCGCGGGGGTACGGGTGGGGGCGGGCCCCCTGGCCGTGGCGCCGGGCGGGTGCTGTCGGTGGCCCGGCGGCCCGGCGGCCCGGCGGCCGGGTGGCCGGGCGTCCTGGCTCAGTCCAGCATCGCGGTCACATGGGCCCGGGCCGGTTCCTCCAGGTCGGTGTGGAGGGCGAAGAAGAGGTCGGCGGCGCGCAGGCCCACCCAGTCGGCGGGGAGGAGCTCGGCAGGCAGGCCCGGGTCGAGGTAGGGCAGGCGGCGCCAGTCGGTGAGCGCGCGCACGTAGTCGGCGAAGGCCCGGAAGCCGTCGGCACCCTCGGCGGAGACCTCTCCACGCCCGGCGGAGACCCCTCCGCCCCCGGTGGAGATCTCTCCGCGCCCGGCGGAGACTTCGCCACGTCCGCTCCCGGTGCCCCGCCCCTCCCCCCGGCGCAGGCGTTCCCGTACCGGGCCGTGGGTGTCGAGGAACTGGCCGTACAGGGCGTCGAGTTGGCCGAAGTCCCACCAGGTGCGGACCTTCTCGGTGAGGTCGCCGAAGGCGAGGTGGTCGGCGCGCAGCAGGTCGGCGTAGGCGCTGAGGCCGAGACGGCGCAGGACGGCGGCGGTGGGCTCGTAGAGGTGGGCCGGGGCGATCCAGACGCCCGCGGTCATGGTGCCGAAGCCGAGGCGGGTGAGCTGGGAGCGGAGCTGGTGGCGCTTGTTGCGCTCGGACTCGGGGACCGAGAAGACGGCGAGCAGCCAGCCGTCGGCGAGGGTGGCGCGTTCGCGGCGGAAGATGCGGGCGTCGCCCTCGCGCAGGATGGCGCGGCCCGCCGCGGAGAGGGCGTAGCCCGCGGCGCCGTCCTGCTTGCTGGCCTCCAGGACGCCGCGGCGCTTGAGCCGGTGGATCGCGGAGCGGACCGCCTGCTCGTCCACGCCGAGGGGGGTGAGCAGCGCGATGAGGGAGGCCACCGAGAGCCAGCCGCCGTGGCTGCGCGAGTACAGGCCGTAGACGGTGACGATCAGGGACCTCGGCGGGACGGCGGCGAGGCCGGACGCCTCGGTCCCGCTCGCCTTGGCCCCGGATGCCCCGGATGCCCCGGTCACTCCGGACGCCCCGGCTCCGGCCCTCGCGGTCACGGGGGCCTGCGCGCCGGGTCCCTCCTCGGCGGCGGCTGCCGCGCGTGCGCTGGTCATCCGCTCACGGTACCCAGCGGCCGGGGGCGCCTCCCCGGCCGTCCCCTGGACCACGGTGCCGGGCGCCTCGACCGGCCCGCAGACCTCTCCCCGCGACCACGGACCGGCCGTCGATCACGGACCGCCCGCCGCCCCCGGACCGGCCATCGACCGCGACCCGTCCCCCTGGCTGCCCCCTCACCCCGCCGGACTCCGCAGCCGGAAGCGCTGGATCTTGCCGCTGGGGGTCTTCGGGAGTTCGGGGAGGAAGGTGAGGGCGCGGGGGTACTTGTAGGGGGCGATGGCGGACTTCACGAAGGACTGGAGTTCGGCGGCCTTGGCCTCGTCGGCGGGGGTGCCCTCGCGCAGGACGACATAGGCCTTGACGATGGTGCCGCGCTCCTCGTGCGGGGCGCCGACCACGGCCGCCTCGGCGACGTCGGGGTGGGCGAGCAGCGCCTCCTCGACCTCGGGGGCGGCGATGTTGTAGCCGGAGGAGATGATCATGTCGTCGCTGCGGGCCCGGAACCAGAAGTAGCCCTCGGCGTCGCGGACATAGGTGTCGCCGGTGATGTTCCAGCCGTCCTGGACGAAGAGCCGCTGCCGCTCGTCGGAGAGGTAGCGGCAGCCGGTCGGGCCCTGCACCGCCAGGCGCCCTGCGGTGCCGTCCGGGACCGGTCTGCCGTCGGGGCCGAGCACCGCGGCGCGGTAGCCGGGGACCGCGCGGCCGGTGGCGCCGGGGCGGATGTCCTCGTCGGCGGCGGAGATGAAGATGTGCAGGAGTTCGGTACCGCCGATGCCGTCGATGATGCGCAGACCGGTCTGCCGGTGGAACTCCTCCCATACGGTGCGCGAGAGGTGCTCGCCCGCCGAGACGCAGCGCCGCAGGGTGCCGAGCGAGCCCGCGTGCCCGGCGGCGAGCATGGCCTTGTAGGCGGTCGGCGCGGTGAACAGGACCGTCACGCCGTGCGCCGCGCAGGCCTCGGCCAGCTCGGCGGGGGTGGCCCGTTCCAGGAGCAGGGTGCTGGCGCCGGTGTGCAGCGGGAAGACGAGCAGTCCGCCGAGGCCGAAGGTGAAGCCGAGCGGGGGCGTGCCGGTGAAGACGTCGTCCGGGCCGGGCCGCAGGATGTGCCGGGAGAAGGTGTCGGCGTTGGCCAGGACGTCCCGGTGGAAGTGCATGGTCGCCTTGGGGTGGCCGGTGGTCCCGGAGGTGGGGCCGAGCAGCACCACGTCGTCGGCGGCGGTGGCGACCGCGGTGAACCGCGCCGGTTTGGCGGCGCTGCGCGCGACGGCGTCCTCGGGTGCCGCCGGGTCGCCGTACGGCAGCACCGTCAACTCCCGGTCCGCCTGGTGGAGTTCGCCGAGAAAGCGGTGGTCGCACAGGGCGAGCGAGGGGCGGGTCAGCTCGATCAGGCCGGCGAGTTCCCTGGCGCGCAGCAGCGGCACGGTGGTGACGACGACCCCGCCCGCCTTGACCACCGCCAGCCAACAGGCCACCAGATACGGGGTGTTGGGGCCGCGCAGCAGGACCCGGTTGCCCGGCAGCAGGCCGTGGTCCTCGGTGAGCAGCCGGGCCAGGCGGTCGGTGGCGCGCTGGAGGTCGCCGTAGGTCCAGGTCTCGGTGGGGGTGCGCAGACAGGGCCGGTCGGGGCCGAGGCGGCGGATGGTCTTGTCCAGCAACTCCTCGGCGCAGTTGAGGCGTTCGGGGTACTGGAGCTCCGGCAGGTCGAAGTGGAGCTCGGGCCACTGGCTCCGGGGCGGCAGGTGGTCGCGGCAGAACGTGTCGAGGTGCGCGGACTCGGAGAGCTGCACGGGCGGTGCTCCCTTCTGCGAGTGGCCCTTCTCAGGAGGGCAGCGGGGACTCGGCGTAGGCGCCGGAGAGCAGAGTGCCCGCGCCGGGGGCGAGGGCGGGCAGGTCCAGGGCCCGCATCAGCTGGTGCGCGGTGGCGATGGAGGCCGACAGCACCGGCTTGCCCAACTCCTGCTCGACGCGTTCGACCGAGGTCAGCGAGGGGAGCTGCACACAGGCGGAGAGGACGACCGCGTCGGCCTGGCTGTGGTCCAACTGCCGTACGATCGGCAGGAGTTCGTCCGGGTCGTGGGCGGCGACCCGCAGGTTGTCGGGGATCTCCAGGGCGGTGAAGTCGGCGGTCTCGATGCCCTCGGCGGCCAGGTAGTCCACGACGGTGCGGGTCAGCGGCTTCAGATAGGGGGCGACCAGGGTGATGGTGCGCGCGCCCATCGTGTGCAGCGCGCCGACCAGGGCACCGGCGCTGGTCACCACCGGTGCCTCGGCGCCGTTCTCGCGGGTGATCGCGGTGAGCTTCTCCTCGCTGGCGCGGTGGTAGCCGCGCCCCATGCTCATGATGGCGACCAGGCAGGCGTAGCCGAGGACGTCGACGCGGGCGTCGGAGAGTTCGGCGGCGCAGCGGGTGGAGTCGGCGTCCATGGCGGCCAGTTCCTCCGCGCGCACCTCCTTCATCCGCATCCGGCTGGAGTGGAAGGTGAAGCGCTCCGGGGCGACCTGCTCCCTGGCCCGGAAGAGGGCCGGTATCTCGGTCTCCATGGTCACATTGGAACTGGGCACGATCTGCCCGATGCGGTAGGCGAGTCGGCGGCTCATCCCCGCTCCGCCTCGCGCGCGTCCACCACCGGGTTGCGCAGGGTGCCGATCGACTCGATGCTCGCCTCCACCACGTCGCCGGGGGTGAGGAACTGCTGCGGGGTGAAGCTCGCCCCGACGCCTGCCGGGGAGCCGGTGGCGATGACATCGCCCGGTTCCAGGGTCAGGCCGGAGCTGATGTCGGCGATGAGTTCGGGGATGCGGAAGAGCATGTGCCGGGTGTTGCCCTTCTGCTTGACCTCGCCGTTGACCTTGAGCAGCAGGTCCAGGTTCTGCGGGTCGGGGACCGTGTCGGCGGTGCGGACCGCGGGGCCCAGCGGGGCGTAGGAGTCCTGGCCCTTGGAGAAGAACCACTGCCCGCCGCGGCGCTGGTCGCGGGCGCTGATGTCGTTGACGATGCTGTAGCCGAAGACATGGTCCAGGGCGTCCTCGGGGCGCACCCGGCGGGCCGTCTTCCCGATGACCACGGCGAGTTCGCACTCCCAGTCCAGCTGGGCGGTCAACTCGCCGTTGTGCCAGATGGGTTCACCGGGCCCGGTGACCGCGGTGGCGGGCTTGCTGAAGAGCACCGGACGCTGCGGGAGTTCCTTGTCGGTGTCCAGGGTGCGCGCCGACTCGGCCACGTGCTCGGTGTAGTTGAGGCCGACCCCGACCACCTTCCCGGGCCGCAGCGGCGCCCGCAGCCGCACCGCGGAGAGCGGCAGGCGCACCCCCTCCGGGACCGGAGCGGCCAGCAACTCCCGCAGCCGTACGAGGAGTTCGGGCCCCGCCCCGATCGCGTCCCGTACCGAGGCGGGGGCCTCGCCGAGTCCCGGGAGCGGCGCCCCGTGCGCGGCCGCCAGCGCGGCGACGTCGAGCACCGCGTCCTGGTCCTGGACGCCGAGGCGGCGCACCTCGTCCTCGCGGACATAGCTGACGAGCAGCATGCGTACTCCAACTCCCTCTCGTTCGGGCCCTGGTGGGCCGGGCCGTGCGGTCCTGCCGTGCGGGTGGTGCTCCTCGGCTTCAGCTCCCCGGTTCCTCGCCTCCTCAGGCGAGGGGCTGGTGGCCGTCGTTGTCGGGGTAGGCCTCCTCGCGCCAGAAGCCGAGGGAGCGCATCACCGGGAAGTCGTTGAAGGAGAAGAGGACGGCGTCCTCGGAGGCGTCGGCGTTCGCGTGCTCGTGCCAGGCCCAGGAGGGCACCGCGAAGATGTCGCCCTCGCGCCAGTCGAAGCGCTGCCCGGCGATCACCGAACTCCCGCTGCCCTTGGCGACGTTGTAGACCACCGAGCCGGTGTGCCGGTGCGCCCGGGTCGCCTGGCCCGGTTGCAGCAGTTGGAGATGGGCGCCCATGGTCGGCATCACCGGGCCGCCGGTCAGCGGGTTGCTGTACTCCAGGATGATCCCGTCGTACGGCGAACCGGCGCTCGCCCTGGCCGCGTCGAGCAGCGCCGGGTAGGCCCGCTCCCAGGGGTAGGCGAACAGCGGCGAGTAGGGCTTGTGCCAGCCGTCCTCGAAGCCGAAGGGGCGCAGTACGCCCGAACCGTAGGTCAGCAGCGAGGAGTCGGGGGTCGGCCGCGGCTGCTGGTACAGCTCGGGGTGGACCTCGTAGAAGCCCGCGTCGTGCGCGTTGACCAGCGGGATGTCCAGGCCGTCCTGCCAGATGACCGGGCCGCCGGTGTCCTCGGGGCTCTCGTTGCCGTGCTCGTGCCAGGTCCAGTTCGGGGTGATCGCGAAGTCGCGGGGGCCGACCCGGAGTTTCTGCCCGTCCACGATGGTCCAGGCGCCCTGCCCCTCGACCACGAAGCGCAGCGCGGCGGCCTGGTGGCGGTGGGCGGTCATCGACTCGCCGGGGCCCATGACCTGGAGCCCGGTGTAGAGCATGCCCACGGCCGCGGAGACGTCCTTGCGGCCCGGGTTGACCAGCATCACCACCCGGCGCCCCGCCTCGTCGCCCTTGACCAGGGCGAGCGACTCCAGGACCAGCGGGCGCAGCTTCTCGTACGACCAGAGCACCGGCACCGACTTGGGCTGCGGGTACCAGGGTTCGATCTCGTTGGCCACGGTCCACAGGGCGCCGGCCTCGTGCCCGGCCAGCCGCTCGTAGTACGCCTTCAGGTCCGCCGTGTCGCTGACCCGCGCCCGGCCCAGTACGTCGTCGCTGTACGTCATCTCCGCGCCTCTCCGTCCGGCGTCGCCGTCCGCTGTCGTCCGCGCTCGTGTCCTGCCCGCCCCCGTGTTTCGTTCTGTTGACGGTCGTCATAGTCACGCTATAGCTTCGGGGGTGTCAAGAGGCCGGGAGTGGAGTGTCGAAGGACCGCGCGTGCCGAAGGCACGGGCGCCGGGAGACTGGAGGACCAGATGAACGCACCGGACCCCGCGGCGGCCCCGGGCCCCGCCCCGCTCGCCGTCACCCTCAAGCGCCGCGTGGAGTGGGTCGACACCGACGCCGCGGGCCACCAGCACCACTCGGCGATCCTGCGCTGGGTCGAGGCCGCCGAGGCCCAACTCCTGCGCGCGCACGGCCTGGAGTGGCTCTTCGGCCGCGCGCCCCGGGTCCGCCACGAGGTCGACTACCGCGCCCGGCTGTGGTTCGGCGAGGAGGTCAGCACCCGTCTGCGGGTGGAGCGCCTCGGCCGCACCTCGCTCGCCTACGCCTTCGAGGTGCACGGGCGCGAGGGACTGGCCGCCGAGGGCCGCCTGGTGGTGGTGCACGCCGAACCCGACGCGCCCGCGGCCACCCCCTGGCCCGCCGAGGTGCGCACCGCCTTCGCCGCCGCCGAGGAGGTGCGCTCCTGATGCGGATCGCGGTGGTCGGCGGCGGCCCGGCCGGGCTCTACTTCGCCGCGCTCGCCCAGCAGTTGGACCCCTCCCGCGAGATCACCGTCCACGAACGCAACGCCGCCGACGACACCTTCGGCTTCGGCGTGGTCTTCTCCGACGAGACCCTGGACGGGATCGCGGCCGCCGACCCGGGCGTATTCGCCGCCATGGAGAGCGAGTTCGCCCGCTGGAGCGATATCGACATCCACTACCGCGGCCGGGTGGTGACCTCCGGCGGCCACGGCTTCGCCGCCCTCTCCCGCAAGCGGCTGCTCCAACTGCTCCAGGAGCGCTGCCGGGACCTCGGCGTGCGGCTGCGGTACGGCGCGGCGGCCCCGCCCGCCGACCAACTCGCCCGCGAGAACGACCTGGTGATCGCCGCCGACGGGGTGCACTCGGCGATCCGCGCCAAGTACGCCGATGTCTTCCAGCCCTCCCTGGACGCCCGCGACTGCCGCTATATGTGGCTCGCCGTCGACCGCCCCCTGGAGGCCTTCACCTTCCTCGTCGTCGAGACCCCGCACGGCCCGGTGCAGGTGCACGCCTACCCGTACAGCCGCGAACGCTCCACCTTCATCGTCGAGATGGACTCCGCCACCTGGCGCGCCGCGGGCTTCGAGGCCCTGGCGGCACGGGAGCCCGCGCCGGGTGCGAGCGACGAGGCGAGCATCGCCCGCTGCGCCGCGCTGCTCGACGAGCACCTCGGCGGCAGGCGGCTGCTCGGCAACAACTCCCGCTGGGTGCGCTTCACCACGGTGCGCAACCGCACCTGGCGGTACGGCAATACGGTGCTCCTCGGCGACGCCGCGCACACCGCGCACTTCTCCATCGGCTCCGGCACCAAGCTCGCCATGGAGGACGCCCTCGCCCTCGCCGCCGCCCTCCAGTCCGGGCACCAGGACCTCGCCACCGCTCTGGAGTGCTACGAGCAGGACCGCAGGCCCGTGGTCGCCTCCACCCAACGGGCCGCGCAGGCAAGCCTGGAGTGGTTCGAGACGGTACGGCACGCGGTCGGCCAGGAGCCCGAGCAGTTCGCCTTCAACCTGCTCAGCCGCAGCCGCCGGGTCACCCACGGCAACCTGCGGATACGCGATCCGCGGTACGCCGACTCCCTGGAGCGCTGGTACGCCGACTCGCTCCCGCCCACCGGGCGGCCCGCGGAGCCGTCCGGCACCGAGCGCCCCGCCCCGCCGCTCTTCCAGCCCTGCCGCCTCGGCGGCCTGGACCTGCGCAACCGGGTGGTCGCCGCACCGGTGGCCACCTACACCGCCGATGCCCGAGGCCGGGTCGGGGAGGCCGAGTTGCTGCACCTCGGCGGTGCCGCGCTCGGCGGTCCCGGCCTGGTCCTCGCCGGGATGACCGCGGTCAGCCCCACCGGCCGGACCACCCCCGCCTGCCCCGGGCTGTGGGAGGACGCGCAGATCGCGCCCTGGCGCCGGATCACCGCACTCGTGCACCGGCAGAGCGGCGCCGCGATCGGCGTGCAGCTCAACCACAGCGGGCGCAAGGGCTCCACCGCCGTGCCGGAGCGCGGCTCGCTCGGCACCCCGCTCACCGAGGGTGGCTGGGAGACCTGCGCCCCCTCCCCGCTCGCCTGGGCGGACCACCCCGCGCCCCGGGAACTCACCGAGGCCGAACTCGACACCCTCACCGAGGAGTTCGGGCAGGCGGCGGAGCGCGCGGAGGCCGCCGGATTCGACGTACTGGAGATCCAGGCCGGCCACGGCTTCCTGCTCTCCTCCTTCCTCTCCCCGCTCACCAACCACCGCACCGACGCCTACGGCGGAAGCCTGGAGGCCCGCCTCCGCTTCCCGCTGCGCGTACTGACCCGGGTGCGCGCGGCCTGGCCCGCCGCCAAGCCCCTGCTGGTGCGGATCTCCGCCTGCGACTGGGCCGAGGGCGGCACCCGGATCGAGGAGGCGGTACGGATCGCGGCGGCCCTGCACGCCGCAGGGGCGGACGCGATCGAGGTCTCCAGCGGCGAGGTCGTCCCCTGGGAGCGCCCCGCCTACGGCCGCACCTACCAGACCCCCTTCGCCGCCCGGATCCGCGCCGAGGCCGCCGTCCCGGTCATCGCCGTCGGCGGCTACTCCTCGTACGACGACGTCAACTCCAGCCTGCTCGCCGGGCGCGCCGACCTGGTGGCCCTCGGCCGGGTCCAGCTGTACGACCCCGCCTGGACCCTGCACGCCGCCGCTGAACTCGGCTACCGCGGCCCCGGCGCCCCCTGGCCCCGCCACCTGCTGCCCGGCAGCACCCCGCCTCCCTCGGGCGGCCGGGAACGCCCCGCGCTCACCCTGCACCCGGCCACCGCACCCGCCCTCCACCGGCGCTGGCGGCCCGAGCCAGGGGAAGCGGCCGAGCCCCGTACCGAAGGGACCGACTGATGCAGCTTTTCGGACAGGACGAGTTCCCCCGCTTCACCGCCGCCGCGGTGCAGGCCGCGCCGGTCTACCTCGACGCCGCGGCCACCGTCCGCAAGGCCGTCGCCCTCATCGAGGAGGCCGCGGGCCAGGGCGCCCGGCTCCTCGCGTTCCCCGAGGTGTTCGTCCCCGGCTACCCGTACTGGAACTGGACGATGAACCCGGTCCAGGGCTCCGCCTGGTACGAACGGCTCTACCGGGCGGCGATCGATGTGCCCGGCCCCGAGGTGGACGCCCTGCGCGCGGCGGCGGCCGCCACCCGCACCACGGTCGTCATCGGCGTCAACGAGCGCGGCGCGCACAGCCTCGGCGTCCTCTACAACAGCGTCCTGGTCATCGGCCCCGACGGTTCGCTGCTCGGGGTGCACCGCAAGCTGGTGCCGACCTGGGCGGAGAAGCTCACCTGGACCGGCGGGGACGGCAGTTCGGTACGGGTGCACCGCACCCCGGTGGGCCCGCTCGGTGTGCTCGCCTGCGGGGAGAACACCAACACCCTTGCCCGCTATGCCCTGTTGGCGCAGGGCGAGCTGGTGCACATCGCCAACTACATCGCGCTGCCGGTGGCGCCCGCCGACTACGACATGTCCGAGGCCATCGCCATCCGCACCGCCGCCCACTCCTTCGAGGGCAAGCTCTTCTCCCTGGTGTCCTGTTCGACCGTCACCGAGGAGATGATCGAGATCGCGGCGAGCGAGGACCCGCGGATCGCCGCGACCATGCGCCGCCCGCGCAGCGCCCTGTCCGGCGTCTTCGGCCCCGACGGCCGCCCGCTGAGCGAGCCCCTGGTCGACGAGGAGGGCATCGTCTACGCCGAGATCGACCTCGCCCGCTGCCTCGCCCCCAAGCAGATGCACGACATCATCGGCCACTACAACCGCTTCGACGTCTTCCGCCTCCACCACGACACCACGGCCCGCCAACCCGTCGTACGGCAGGGGGAGTTCAGCCCGGGACCGGTGCTCGGGCCGTGGGAGGGGGAGCCGCGGCGGGAGGACGGCTGATCCACCGGCGTCCTCCCGCCGCCCGCCCGGCTCCCGGGTCAGTCGCCGCCACCGCCGCCGTCACCTCCGCCGCCGTCACCCCCGCCGTCTCCTCCGCCATCGCCGCCGCCGTCACCGCTTCCGCCGTCGCCGCCGTCCGAGCCCCAACCGTCGCCGCCCCCGGGTTCGTTGTCCTGGCCGCCGCTGCCGAGGTTGCTGAACCAGGGGCGGTCCCAGTCGAGGTCGAGGGCGACCGGCTCGCTGCGGCCCGGCTCCCGGTGCTGCGGGGAGCGGAACCGCGCGAGGCCGGTGGCGTCCCCGAGCCCGAAGGCCACGGCGAAGAGATGCGCCATGACGGCGTCCAGCGGATCCGGGTTCTGGTGCAGCACCCGGGCGAGCGGCAGCAGCAGCGTGTCCCGCTCGGGCTTCGCCCACCGCGGCGGGCGGGTCAGGAAGGCCACCCGCCGCTCACCGCTCAGCAGCTACGAACTGTCGGGGGTCTCCCGCCGCAGCACCCACGCGCGCGCGTCGAGCCCGACCCGGACCGAACTCTTCGCCTTCCGCAGCTTCTTGCGCAGCCTCAACTCCGCCGGGACCTCGCCGACGGTCAGCGCCAGGCCCTGGGACGGACTGATCAGACGGGAGAAACCCTCCGGCGCCCGGAGGCGGACGACCGGAGCCCCCGGCCCCCACACATCCACCCGCGCCAGCCGCCGGTCGACCGCCACGGTGACCGGACCCGCGGGCCCCGGTGCCTGGCGCCGCGCGATCCACAGCGGCACCCCCTCGGCCTCGGCCCGGGCCGCGAGGGCGGCGACCTGCTCGGGCCCGCCGCACTGCCGTACGGCCAACTCGCCCAGCGCGCGGGCGAATTCAGCGGCGTGCCGCACCTCGACCGGCCTGCTCGTCCCGGTGGCGCGGGTGACCGGGACGACCCCGGTCCCCTGGGGCAGCAGCTCCAGCGGGCGTTCGGTCCCGCCGCCGCCGAGCCAGTGCCCGCGCCGATAGGCCTCGGCCATCGCGCCGAGGTTCAGCTCGGCGCACGGCATGGTCCTGCCGTGCGCCCGCAGTCCGTCCTCGGTCAGTCTCACGGTCCGCGCGAGCGGATTCCACGACCGCTCGGCGTAGAGCTCCTGGCCCACCCCAACCCCCCGGTTGCGTAAGCGACTTGGCCGGTCCGCCCGCGCACCCCGGCCTGGGCGGCCCCCACCACCCTGCCACGCGCCTACGCCAGCTCCGCCACCCCGGTGATCCGGTGCAGCGGATACGTCCGCACCTCGTCCGCCGTGTGGTCGAAGGCCGTCACGAAGCCGCCCTCGACGCGGATGGGGGCGATCACCCGCTGGCTCGCGGTGCCCTCCGCGTTGACGTACCCGATCCACAGGGCCTCGTTGGTGAGCACCGCGGCCTGCACGGTGGCCAGGGTCTCCGCGGCGGTGGTGCGCGGGAGTTCGCCCTCCTGACCGGGTTCGGGGAGCCCGCGGCGGGGGGCGGCGGAGGCGAGGTCGCCCGCGCGGATGGCCCGTACCGCCGCCTGGACCAGGGCGGTTCCGGGGGCCGGGGGGCCTTCGGGGACCGGTTCGGGGGCGCTGCGCGGGGCGGTGCGGCGGGAGTCGGCGCGGGTGATGAGGACCTCGCCCTCGGGGGACTCGGCGGCCGGGGCGAAGCCGATCGCGCGCAGGGTCTCCAGGAGGGTGCCCGGGTCGGCCTGGGCGGCGAGCACGGTCGGCGCGAGCCGCCGCAGGCGCAGCGGCTGGGCCCGCCGGTCGGCCAGGATCTCCCCGAGCACGGCCTCGTCGTCGCAGCGGACGTACGCGGAGGCGGCGCCGATCCGCAGCCGGCCGTGTCTTCGGGCCACGTCGTCGATCAGATAGGCCAGCGGCTGCGGCACCGGGGTGCGGGAGTGCGCGGCGAGGAAGGCGTGCAGCTCGGCGGCGGTCTGCCCGGCGTCCAGGGCGCGGCGTACCGAGCCGGGGGTGAAGCGGTAGACGGTCGCGCCGCCCTTGGACTCGACATCGGCGAGCACCCCGAGCAGCTGGGCGAGGGGGCGGCGCAGCGGGCCCGGCGCCACCGCGGTCAGGTCGGCCTGGAGCAGCACCTCGTCCACCGGCTCCGGCAGCAGCGGGGCGAGCAGCCGCCCGGCCCGGGCGGCGCTGACGGCGGCCTCGGCCTGGCCGTGCCCCTCCGCCGCCTGCGGCTCGCCGAGGAGCGCCCGGCCGTGCGCCGAGAGCGCGCCGCGGCCCGTGACGCCGAGGAGTTCGGCCTCGTCGAGGGTCCAGCGGGCGAGGCGGGCGCGCAGGTCCTCCTGGCCCTCGCCCTCCTCGCGGGTCCGCGCGCGCCGCGGCCGCTCCCAGGCGAGGCGGTCGAGCACGGACTCGGCGGTGGCGGCGGCGCCTTCGGGCAACTCGGCGAGGAGCGTGAGGACCCGGTGGCGCACCTCGGGCGCCGCGGAGCGGTCCAGCCCGGGGCCGAGCGCCGACAGCGCCCGGTCCTTGGCGTCCCGGCCGCCGGCCAGGCCCGCGGTGCGGGTGGCGGTGAGCCAGGCGCCGGCCAGCCAGGACCAGCGCTCGGAGTCCGGGAGATCCTGCCACTGGTCGTAGGCGGGGGTGGCCGCGAAGCGCTCCTCGGCCTCGCCGTCGGCGGCGAGCAGGCCCGCGCAGTGGGCGAGTTCGAGCCAGAAGGCGGCCAGCTGCTCGGTGGTGTCCAGGGCGGCGGCGGTGCGCTTGAGGTCGCGCACGCTCAGCCCGCCCGCGCGCAGCACCGCGGGGCCGCCCTCGTCCCAGTCGCGCAGGAGCTCCTCGACGGTGTTCAGCGCGGTCCACGCCTGACCGGCGGCGGTGGCGTCCACGATCCTGGCGCTGTGCTCCGCGGCGGCGAGCAGGGCGGGCGGCTCGGGGTGGGTCTCGCGGTGCGCGTGCCCGGCGCGCAGGTGCAGCGCCGCCTCGCGCGGGAGCACCACGGTGCCCGGCGCGGTCGGCAGCAGCAGCCCGCGGTCGAGCAGCCAGCGCAGGTGCGCGGCCGGTTCGGCGGTCACCTTCCCGTACGGCGGGCCCCACTTCAGGCGGTCCAGGACCTCGTGGGCCGCCTCGGGCGCCTCGGCGAGCAGCGCCGCCATCCGGGCGCGGTCGGTGAAGAGCGCGGTGAGCGAGCCGACCGCCGAGACGGGGTCGTGGGTGGTCTCCAGGCCCGCCGTCACCACGATCTCCTGGACGCGGCCCGGCGAGATGCCGGTGCAGGACTCCGCCAGGGTGGGCCCGAGGCCGGTGGGGGAGGGGTGCTGCGGGGAGGGGCTGAGCAACTCCCGGGCGGTGCGCACCAGGCGCAGCCGGTCGTCCTCGCCCCAGACCAGGGCCCGCCCGCGCAGGGTGCCGAGCGCCCGCGGCAGCGCCGCCGCCACCGCCGGATCGCGCTCCTCGCCCGCCATGAGGGTGAGCAGTTCCTCGTACGAGGCGGGGTCGGGCGCGACGGCCAGCGCCTCCGCGCTCTCCAGGGCGAAGCGGTCCAGGTGCTCCAGGGCGCGGACCACGGAGGCCCGGGTGCCCGCCCTGGTCGCCAGCTGGCCCACATCGTGCGGCACCGGGGAGAGCAGGTCGGGGCGGGCGCGCAGGAGTGCCGCGAGCGCCTCGTCGTCGTGCGCCCGCAGCGACTCGGCGAGCGAACGGGGCGCGCCTGCGGGGGCCGCTGCCCCGTCCCCCGCCGCGGTGGGACCGGCTGCCGGTACGTGAGCGCTCATCCGGCCCACGGTAGCGGGTGCGGGTGACAGGCGGGGGCGCGCGAGGGGCGTGCGGACGATGCGGGGAACGGCCGGGGCTCACGCGGACGGACCCCGGATCGCGATACGGTCGGTCGGCGGGGACCATCAACGCGCGCGCCCCGGAGGGGACTTCGTGGGGATCGAGAGCGATCAGCTCGTCTTCGACTATCTGAGCCGGGTCGGCGACCTGGCCCAGCAGCGGCAGCTGCCGTCGGGCGCCCGGATGCGCCTGGTGTCCGAGCTGCGCAACGAGATCGAGCAGCGCAGGGCCAGGACCTCCGACGACACCCCGGCCTCCGTGCGGCGCCTGCTCGACCGCCTGGGCAGCCCCGAGGAGCGGGTCACGGCGGCGGGCGGCGGCGCCCCGGCCGCCGGTGCGGCGCCGCCCTCACCGGCCGCGGTCCCCTCCCAGCGGGAGGACGAGCGGCCCCCCGCGCCCGCCCGCCGGGGACTGCTCGGCAAGCGGTCCCGCCCCGCGCGGCCGGAGACCCCGGGGGAGCAGAAGGCGCCGGGGGAGGAGGCGGAGCAGCCCCGGCTGCTGCCGAAGAGCCTGCGCCGCCGGGCGCCCCGGCCCCGTACCGAGGAGGAGCCGCCGCCCGCCGAGGTGCCCTCGCCGCCGCATCTCGCCAGCGCGGTGGAGCTGGGCGACCAGAGCGCCGGGGCGGACTGGTGGCGCAGCGACCGGACGCCCTTCGGGCCCGGCGAGAGCGTGCCCGGATTCGTCGGCGGCATCGAGATCCCGGAGATACTGCGTCCGCCCCCGCAGAAGGCCGACCTCAGCAAGCCGCTGCCCGCGGGCAAGTCCGGCACGGCGGAGGAGGCCGAGGACGCCGAGGAGGAAGCGGCCGAGGAGGCCGTCGCCCGCGGGCGGCTGCGGCTGCTGGCGGGCGGCTGGAGCAATCCGCTGCTGCTGCTCGCCGCGCTCAGCCTGCTCGCGGGCGCGGTGCTCGGCAACCCCGTCGTCCTCGCCGTGGGCTGGCTGATCGCCTACCTCTCCCGGCGGCTGACCCCCGCCGAGTCCAAGACCGCAGTCCTCGTCCTGCCCGGCCTCTCGCTGCTCGGCGGCGCCGTCTGGCTGTGGGGCAGAGCCCGCGGCCGCTGGGGCGAGGCCATCGCCGACGGCGAGATGAGCGGGGCGATCGCCGACACCTGGCCCTGGGTACTGCGCGCGGCCGCCCTCGCCTCGGCGGCGTACGTGGTGTGGCGCTCCCAGCGGGGGCGGTGAGTGGTGAGCCGGGGCGGGTGGACGGTGGCGGGCTGCGGGTGCGGGCGGTGACCGCGGGCTCGGTGCGCGGGCGGTGATCTTCGCCGCCGGGTGGGTCCAGCGTGGCCTTCGCCCTCGGGTGTGCGGGCGGTGACTTTCGCCGCCGGGTGGGCCGGGAGCGGCCTTTGCCACCGGTCGGCTGGCGGCGAACCTCGGTGCCGAGCACGCCTGCGGTGACTTTCGCCACCGGGTGGACCGGGGGCGGCCCTTGCCACCGGTCGGCTGGCGGCGAACCTCGGTGTCGAGCACGCCTGCGGTGACCTTCGCCACCGGGTGGGCCGGGGGCGACCTTCGCGACCGGGTCGGCCGGCTGGTGAACCTCGGTACCGAGTACGCCTGCTGTGGCCTTCGCCACGGGGCGGCCCGGCGGTGATCTTCGCCACCCGCCCCGGCCCGCCGGTGCCCCGTACCCCCTCGGCACAATTGCCGCATGGCTTCCCCCGCGACCGTGCCCCCGCCCGCCGACCGCCCCGTACCCACCGTCGGTTTCGACCTGGACATGACCCTGGTCGACACCCGGCCCGGCATCCACGCCACCTACCGCGCCCTCGCCGAGGAGACCGGCATCCGGATAGACGCCGACCTCGCGGTGAGCAGGCTCGGCCCGCCGCTGGAGCAGGAACTCGCCCACTGGTTCCCCGAGGCGGCGATCGAGGAGACCGCCGTCCGCTACCGCGAGCTGTACCGGCAGATGGCGATCGAGCCCAGCCGCGCGCTGCCGGGCGCCCGCGAGTCGCTGGCCGCGGTGCGCGAACAGGGCGGCCGGACGCTGGTGGTGACCGCGAAGTCGCAGCCGCTGGCCGCGCTGCACCTCTCGTATCTGGATCTCGAACCGGACGCCCTGGTGGGCGGGTTGTGGGCGGAGGCCAAGGCGCTCGCGCTGCGCGAGCACGGGGCGGGCGTCTACGTCGGCGACCACCTGGCCGATGTCCGCGGCGCCCGGGCGGCGGGCGCCCTCGCGGTCTCGGTGCCGAGCGGCCCCTGCAGCGCGGACGAACTGCGCGCCGAGGGCGCCGATGTCCTCCTCGACGACCTCGCCGCCTTCCCCGAGTGGTTCGGTCGGCACGCGCGGGGGGCCGCCTGACGGCCGTACGTACCGGTGACGCGGGCCCCCTGACGGACACGTACTGCTGACGCGGGCCCCTGACGGCCGGACGTGTCGGTGACACGGGCCTCTGACGGCCGGACGCGCCGGTGGTGAGGCGTACGGGACCCGGGGGACGGGGGGATATCCGAGTCCGGAGCGGAGGGTGCGGGTCGGACGGGAAGCGGGGTGACCGGCCGGTACAAGACGGACGGCCGGTATGTACCTGACGGCCGTCCGGTATGCGGCGGACCGGGTGCCGTCCCGGTCGGCGGTCAGCCCTGTCGGGCGGTGCGGGCCGCGCGGCGCTGGGCGGCGGCCGACCGGTACAGGCCGGCCGCGGCGAGCAGGAAGCCGGCGCCCATGAGCATGCTGAGCAGGAACATGGAGGTGGGCAGCGGGGCGGTGCCGAGGAGGAGCGGGACCAGGGTGGCCAGGGTGGCGAGCGCGCCGAGGAAGAAGACGGCGGCTCCGGCGCGCACCAGCCGGTCGCCGGGTCCGGCGCCGCTGTCCGTGGTTTTGTCTCGCACCCGAGCAGGGTAGTTCCCAGCGCATAGGCGAGAAACCGGCGGCGCCGCGTGCCCGGCTCGGGGATCATGGCAGTGGTACCGGGCAGGCGGCCCGCTGCTCTGCGGGTACCGGGCAGGCCGACCGACGGCCCTTCAGCGAACACCGAGTACGAAGACGAGGACTGACTTCATGCCCACCGGCAAGGTCAAATGGTTCAACAGCGAGAAGGGCTTCGGCTTCCTCTCCCGCGACGACGGCGGCGACGTCTTCGTGCACTCCTCCGTACTCCCCGAAGGCGTCGAGGGCCTGAAGCCGGGCCAGCGTGTCGAGTTCGGCGTGGTCGCGGGCCAGCGCGGGGACCAGGCGCTCTCGGTGACGCTGCTCGACCCGGCACCCTCGGTGGCCGCCGCCCAGCGCCGCAAACCGGACGAACTCGCCTCCATCGTGCAGGACTTGACCACCCTCCTGGAGAACATCACCCCGATGCTGGAGAAGGGCCGCTACCCCGACAAGGCGGCCGGCAAGCAGATCGCCGGACTGCTGCGGGCGGTCGCCGACCAGCTCGACGTCTGAGCCCTCGCCGCCCGCCGCCCCTCAGCCGCGAGGCCTTCAGGGAAAGGCCAGCGCCGCGGGCGGCAGCGCCGGGACCAGTCCCTCGGCCGCCGCCCGGGTGAGCAGTCCGCGGACGGCGGCGTAGCCCTCCTCGCCGAGACCGGCGGTGAACTCGTTGACGTACAGGCCGATGTGCTGGTCCGCGACGGCCGGGTCCATCTCCTGGGCGTGCGCGAGGACATAGGGCCGGGAGGCGGCCGGGTCGTCCCAGGCCGCGCGGACCGAGCGGCGGGCGGACTCGGCGAGCAGTTCGAGGCGCTCGGCGCCGAGCGAGCGCCGGGCGATGATCGCGCCGAGCGGGATCGGCAGCCCGGTGGTGTCCTCCCAGTGCTCGCCGAGGTCGGCCAGCCGGTGCAGCCCGTAGTCCTGGTAGGTGAAGCGGGCCTCGTGGATGACGAGCCCGGCGTCGATCTCGCCGTCGCGCACCGCGGGCATGATCCGCTCGAAGGGCATCACCACGACCTCGCCGACCCCGCCGGGCACCTGCTCGGCCGCCCACAGCCGGAACAGCAGATACGCGGTCGAGCGCTCGCTCGGCACCGCGACCCGCTTGCCGGTCAGCGGGGCGTCCGGCTCCCGGGTGAGCACCAGCGGACCGCAGCCGCGGCCGAGCGCGCCGCCGCAGGGCAGCAGCGCGTACTCGTCGAGGACCCAGGGCAGCACCGCGTAGGAGACCTTCAGGACGTCCAGCTCGCCGCGTTCGGCCATGCCGTTGGTGAGGTGGATGTCGGCGAAGGTGACGTCGAGGCCGGGTGCGCCGGGCAGCCGTCCGTGGGCCCAGGCGTCGAAGACGAAGGTGTCGTTCGGGCAGGGCGAGTAGGCGATCCGCAGCGGCTCGGTCACGTGGCTCAGCTCATCCTCGGTCGGGGACCTGTTCCTCGGTCCAACTCTCCAGTACGGGCAGGAATTTCCGCATTCCCCCGGTCAGCGCCGCGAAGGCCTCCGGGATCTTCCAGGCGGCGCGGTCGCGGGGGCCCACCGGGTTCGAGACGGCGCGCAGCTCGGCGACCGGGCAGCCGTGCGCGGCGGCGGCCTCGGCCACCCCGAAGCCCTCCATCGCCTCGGCGAGGGCCCGCGGATGGCGGGCGCGCAGTTGGGCGGCGCGCGCGGCGCTGCCGGTGACCGTGGAGACGGTGAGCACCTCGCCCGCGGGGCAGCCGAGCGCGGCGGCGGCCCGGCGCACCAGGGCGGGCGGCGGGGTGTGCGTGACGGTGCCGAAGCCGAGCGCGGTGACCGGCAGGAAGCCCTCGGGCGACTCGGCGCCCAGGTCGGCGGCGGTGATCAGCTCGGCGAGCACCAGCGAGCCGACCGGCGCCGCGGGCAGGAAGCCGCCGCCGATGCCCGCGCTGACCACCAGGCCGTACGGTTCGCCCGCGAGCGCGGCGGCGGTCAGCGCGCTCGCGGTGGCGGCGGCGGCCCGGGCCGGGCCCACGCCCGCCGCGAGCAGGTCGGCGACGGGGGCGCCGGGGTGCGCGGCGGTCCGCACCCGGTGCAGGACGGTGCCGCCGGGCAGCCGCCGTTCCCCCGCGGCTTCGGTGAACGCCCGCGCCACCGCGTCCCGTTCCTGCGGGACCGCGGTGGCGAGGAGTATGCGCGGCGGTTTCGTCAGTCTTCCTTCGTCAGCTTGAACGACCAGAGGCCGTAGGCCTTCTGATTATCGCCCTTGGCGATGGAGACGGTGGTCGAGTCGCCCTGCGCCCCGTACTGCTGGTTGAAGAAGACGCTGCCCGGGACGGTGGTGTACGTCCGCTTCAGGGGCTCGGTGATGGGCTGGCCGTTCAGGAGCAGGGCCCAGCCCTTGTCCGCGATGTCCGGTTCGACGCCGAAGCGCACGGTCTCGTCCGCGTGCACCTTGATCGTCTTGATGCCTTTGCTCGCGGTGAGGCAGGACTTGACCTGCTCGGTGCTCAGCGGCTCGTCGCCCTCGTTGTAGCACTCGGCCTCGGAGTGCACCGAGTCGGTGCCCACGGTGACGGTCGCGATCGGGGTCGGCTTGTCGCAGGCGGTCAGGACCAGGGGACCGGCCGCGGCGGCGGCGAGTACGGCGAAGGCGCGGCGGCGGGCCGAGGTCGCGGGGGCGGGCGGCTCGGCCGCGAGCGGGGTGGTCATGGCCGAAAGGTTAACCGCGGCCGTGCTGCTCCGGTGTGCTGAAAGGCGGCGTGCCGCCCGCATCGTGCCCGGTCAGGCCAGCCGTGCGCGCCGCCCCCCGCGATGGCGTGCCGCCGCGAGCAGTCCCCGTACCGTCGACAACCAGCCAAGGGCGACGATGCCCGCGGCCACCGAGAGGCCGAGCGAGCCGACCAGCGGCAGGGAGATCCCGATCGCCCCGCCGAGCACCCAGGACATCTGCAGCAGCGTCTCGGAGCGGGCGAAGGCGCTGGTGCGCACCAGCTCCGGCACGTCCCGCTGGATCAGCGCGTCGAGGGAGAGCTTGGCGAGCGCCTGGCCGAAACCGGCGGTGGCGCCGAGCGCGGCCACCGCCACCGCGCCGAAGAAGACCGCGGCGCAGATCGCCACCCCGAGGGCGAGCCCGCACACCGTGACGATGATGATCTCCGGGCCGCGGGCCTTCAGCCAGGCCCCGACCGCCGTGCCGAGCGCGTTGCCGGTGCCCGCCGCCACGCCCACTATCCCGAGCGAGACCGCCGCGCTCTGCCCGGCCAGCGGCTCCTGGCGCAGCAGGAACGCCAGGAAGAAGATGAGGAATCCGGACAGGCCGCGCAGCGAGGCGTTGGCGGCCAGCGCGTGGGTGACCGCGGGCCCGACCGTCCTGAGGCCCGGCTTGCGCTCCTTGGCCTCCTTGGCCTCCTTGCCCTCCTTGGTGTCCTTGCCGTCCCCGGCCGCGGACCCGGCGCCCTGGGACCTGCCCCTGCCCGGCTCCGCCCGGCGCTCCCGCATCCGGGCCAGGCGCAGATGCTCCTCGTCGGCGGCGAGCAGCGCCCGGCGCTCGCCCTTCGCGGAGTCCACCTTGGGCGGCATCGACAGCGAGAGGAACATGCCCGCCACGAAGAGCACGAAGGCCCCGTACAGCGGCCAGGGCGGGCCGATCTGGTGCAGCCCCGCCCCGATCGGCGCCGCCGCGGCCGTCGCGAGCAGACCGCCTAGCGTCACCCGGGAGTTCGCCTTCACCAGCGAGAAGCCCGGCGGCAGCAGCCGCGGGACGACCGCGCTGCGCACCACCCCGTACGCCTTCGAGGCCACCAGGACGCCGAGCGCCGCCGGATACAGCTCCAGGCTGCCGGTCGCCACCGCCCCGGAGAGCATCAGCGCGAGCAGCGCCCGGGCCAGCATCGAGGCGGCCATCGCCGCGCGGCGGCCGTGCGGCAGCCGGTCCAGGAGCGGGCCGATCACCGGGGCGAGCAGGGTGAACGGGGCCATGGTGATCGCCAGGTAGAGCGCGACGCGCCCGCGGGCCTCGTCCGTCGGCACCGAGAAGAAGACCGTGGAGGCGAGCGCCACCGTGATCATCACGTCCCCGGCGCCGTTCACCGCGTGCAGCTCGATCAGCTTGCCGAGGCCCGACTCGCCCGCGCCGTGCGCGTGCGTCGCCTTGCGGATCTGCCGGGCCGCGCCGGTGAACGGCCGGTGCAGGGCACGCCCGAGAGCCCGGACCGCCCGGCTCGCGGGTCCGGGCTGTCCGGGTCCGGCTCTGTCGAAGGAGTGGGTCGACCTGGCAGCTGCCACCCCGCAATAGTGCACTGTCCGCGCCGCACCCGTAGCCGCCCGCGCCGCCGGGTCCCCGCGGCGCGCCCGCGGCACCCGTGACCGGAGGTCGCGGTGCGCGTCAAGGCGCCGAGAGGGTAGCGTGCCCTGATGAGTGAGTCCGCCGACCGGCGGGGCTCACCCGAAGCAGCGCCCGCGGCGGTTGATTCTGGCCGCGCGCCTGATGGCCCTCTTGCAGAATGGAAGGCACAGGTGCGCCCGGGGACACCGGGTGTGGACGTCGACGCGGCCCACCGGTCCGCTCCGTCCGCGCTCCCGCCACCGGGGCGTACTCGTGAGACGGCGTAGGAGAGAAGCGATACCTGTGAGCGCAGCGACAACGCGAAGCCGCACCCCCGACCGCCTCTGCGCCGAGGCCGTCGACCTGGCGAGGGCGGCGGCCGAGGAGGCCGCGGCGCCCGGCGTCGTCGGCGACCACGTGGGCGCCGTCTCCGAGGGCGACCGGGTCGTCACCCACCTCTTCGCCTGCGAGGAGAGCGGCTACCGGGGCTGGCGCTGGGCCGTCACCGTGGCCCGCGCCTCCCGCGCGAAGGTGGTCACCCTGGACGAAACCGTTCTGCTGCCTGGCCCCGACTCGCTGCTCGCCCCCGAGTGGGTCCCCTGGAGCGAGCGGCTGCGCCCGGGCGACCTCGGCCCCGGCGACCTGCTGCCCACCGACGCCGAGGACCTGCGCCTGGAGCCCGGCTGGTCCGACGAGGACAATCCGCCGCCCAACTCGGTCGTCGCCGAGCCCTCGGTGGCCGAGTCCGCCGCCGCGGGCGCCGATGTCGCCGCGGCCGCCGTGCTCGCCGAGGAGGCGGCCGCCCCGGACGCGGTCCCCGGCGTGGACACCTCGGCCGCTCCCGCCGCGGCCCCCGGCGAGGTCTCCGAGGACCTCGCCGCGCTCGCCGAGGCGGAGGACGCCGAGGTCACCCCCGGACCCGCCGCCCGGGTCGGCACCCCGGTCCCCACCGGCCGCACCGCGCCCGCCACCTCCCGCGGCGCGATCACCGAGGTCGCCGAGGAACTGGGCATGGGCCGCGCCCGCGTCCTGTCCCGCTACGGGCTGCACACCGCGGCCGACCGCTGGGAGGAGTCCTACGGCCCGAAGACGACCATGGCCCAGGCGGCGCCCGCCTCCTGTGCCTCCTGCGGTTTCCTGGTCCCGGTCGCGGGCTCGCTGCGCCAGGCCTTCGGCGTCTGCGCCAACGAGTTCTCCCCGGCGGACGGCCGCGTGGTCTCCCTCTCCTACGGCTGCGGCGGCCACTCCGAGGCCGCAGTGATGCCCAAACCGCCCCAGCCGGTGCCCCCGGTCCTCGACGAGACCCGGGTCGACCCGCTGCCGCTGCGGCCCGCCCCGGACTCGGGCTCGGTGCAGACGGAGGGGCCTGCGGAGGAGTTCGGGCACTCCTAGACCGGGCGTGGGCAGCCCTATTCTGTGAGGTGACGGGAAGGAGTCCAGGATGAGCGTCGATGCGATCATGCACACCGAGTTCCCCGCCGGATACACGGTCTTCTTCGGCACCGACGGGAAGGTGATCATGACCCCGCAGAGCTTCGAGCGCTCCAGCACGATCAAGTCGATGCAGATCGACTCGCTCGCTCTCGGGCGCCACGCGAAGACCGCTTCCGATGTCTACATCGACTTCCCGGCCGACGAGAATTCCGCCCCGGACTTCGCCATCCTGCGCGAGGACGCCCAGCGGCAGGGAACGCGCTACAGCTTCGAGGACGTGCTGCTGATCGCGGAGGTGGTGTCGGTCTCCTCGGCACGCAAGGACTACGACGACTGCACCACCAAGTACGGCCGCTACGGCATCCCGGTCTACGTGATCGTCGACCCGTACGCCGCGGAGGTCCGCGTCCACACCGAGCCCACTGGAACCGGCTACATCACCACGCGCACGCAACGGTACGGCACGGGCAAGCTCCCGCTGGAGCTCGCCGACGGACGCACCTTCACTCTCGACCTCGATGAGCTGCCGCGCCCCGAGCCGGAAGGCAACTGGCGGCGTGACGAAGTGAGTTGAGGTCCGCTGTCACCTCGGCGGCGACTTCCTCCGGTGGCTGTCCGATGTCCCGGGCCAGGCCCCGTTCCGGTTTCGCCGCTCCGGTGGGCCGCTCCTGCCGGGCGGGTGAGGGAGGTGTGCCGCGGGCGCGGTACCTTCGGCCCTGTGCGGGGCGTCTGCCGCGTACGGGCGACAAGGAGTGAGCACCGTGAGCGACTACGTGCGGCCGGCTCCCGAAGGAGCGGATCCCTTCGGGACCGCCCGGCTGCGGCGCGGGGTGCTCGACGCCTGGGCGGCGAGCCCGGCGCGCTTCCGCGAGGACGCCAACGCCGAGGAGGACCTCGCGCTCGGCGGCTACCGCGACCGCCTCGTCGTCGAGCTGGCGCAGAACGCGGCGGACGCCGCCGCCCGCGCGAAGGTCCCCGGCAGACTGCGGCTGACCCTGCGCGGAAAGGTCCTGGCGGCCGCCAACACCGGTGCCCCGCTGGACGCCGCGGGCGCCGAGTCGCTGTCCACGCTGCGCGCCTCCGCCAAGCGCGAGGAGGGCGACGCCGCCGGGCACACCGTGGGCCGCTTCGGCGTCGGCTTCGCCGCCGTGCTCGCCGTCACCGACGAGCCCGCCGTCCTCGGCCGCCACGGCGGCGTCCGCTGGTCCCTCGCCGAGGCCCGCGCCCTCGCCGCGGAGACCGCCGGGTCCAGCCCCGGCCTCGCCGACGAGCTGCGCCGCCGGGACGGCCATCTCCCGCTGCTGCGGCTGCCGTTCGCGGCCGAGGCCAGCGCCCCCGAGCCGTACGACACCGTGGTCGTCCTGCCGCTGCGCGACGCCGCGGCCGAGGACCTGGTGACCCGCCTCCTCGACGGTGTGGACGACGCGCTGCTGCTCACGCTGCCCGGCCTCGACGAGGTGGTCGTCGAGACCGAGGAGGGCGTCCGCGTCCTCAGCCGCACCGCGGTCGTCCCGGCACCCCTCGCCGAACCGGCCGTATCCGTCGGCCAGTCGGGCATCGGGGCCGCCCGACAGGACTTCTCCACGGACCAGTTGCGGGCCGGGGACGCCGAAGCGACGGCGGCCGCAGGGCAGTCGACCACCCCCGTACTCGGCTCCCCCACCGACGTCACCCTCTCCGACACCCGCGACGGTACGAGCCGCTGGCGCTGTGTGAGCCACGGCGGGCCGCTCGCCGCCGAGCTGCTCGCGGACCGTCCGGTCGAGGAACGGCTGCGCCCGTACTGGTCGTTGACCTGGGCCGTGCCGCTCGACGAGGAGGGCGCCCCGCTGCGCCCGCGGACCGCGCCGGTGGTGCATGCCCCGACCCCCAGCGACGAACCCCTGGGCGTACCCGCCCTGTTGATCGCCTCGCTGCCGCTGGACCCGAGCCGGCGGCACGCCGCTCCCGGACCGCTCACCGACTTCCTCGTCGAGCGGGCGGCCGAGGCCTACACCGCGCTCCTCGCCGCCTGGCGCCCGGTCGGCGAAGGGCTCATCGGCCTGGTGCCGGGCCCGCTCGGCGAGGGCGCCCTCGACGGGGCGCTCCGGCAGCAAATTCTGGACGCCCTCCCGCGTACCGCCTTCCTGCCGCCCGCCCTCGAAGGCGGCGCCGCGGTGGGGGAGGACCGGCGAGCCGCCGGGTCCGCGAGGACCGAGGCCCCGGCGGGCGCGCTGCCCGACTGGGACCTCGCCGCGCTCGCCGAGCAGGAGGCCGCGCCCTCGGCCCTGGAGTCGCCGGTGGCGCTGCGGCCGCGGGACGCCGAGGTGGTGGAGGGCGCGGGCGCCGAGACCGTCCGGGTCCTCGCCGAGGTGCTGCCGAATCTGCTGCCCGGGGGCCTGGAGCGCCGCAGCGAGCTGCGCGCCCTCGGGGTGCGCCGGGTGCCGCTGACCGAGGCGATCGACCGGCTCACCGGCATCGAACGCGAAGCCTCCTGGTGGTGGCGGCTCTACGACAGCCTCGCCGGGGTCGACCCGGACCGGCTCAGCGGCCTCCCGGTCCCCCTCGCGGGCGGCACCGGCCGCACCGCCCTCGGGCCGCGGCACGTCCTGCTGCCGGGCACCGGCGACCTGGCCGGGAGCGGGCCGGGCACGGCCGAGGAGGCGGTCACCGCGGAGGGTGCTGTCACCCCCGAGGCGCTGGCCCGGCTCGGGCTCAAGGTGGCCCACCCCGAGGCGGCGCACCCCCTCCTGGAGAAGCTCGGCGCGCTGCCCGCATCACCGCGCGCCGTCCTGACCACCCCTCAGGTACGGGCCGCGGTCGCCGCCTCCCTCGACGACGACGGCTGGCAACTCGCCGAAACCCAGGGCGAGGAGGCGCTCGGCGCCGAGGAACTCGCCGCTCTCGTCCTGGAGTTGGTCCGCGCCGCCGGTCTGGAACCGGGCGAGGAGCCCTGGCTCGGCGCGCTGGCGCTGCCCGACGAGGACGGCGAACTCTCCCCGGCGGGCGAACTCGTCCTGCCCGGGAGCCCCTTCGCCCGCGTGATGCGCGAGGGCGAACTCGCCCTGGTGGACGCGGACTGGGCCGCCCGCTGGGGCGAACAGCCCCTTGCGGGCGTCGGCGTGCTCGCCGGCTTCGCCCTGGTACGCGCCACCGACGTGGTGCTCGACCCGGACGAACTCGACCCCAGGGAAGGCGACTTCGCCGAACCCGACGACGCCGGACTGCTGGACGCGGTGGACGTCTGGTGCGAGGACGTCCTCGACCGGCTGCCCGAGACCCCGCTGCCCCCGGTCGCCACCGAACTGCTCGCCGTACGCGACCTGGAGGTCGTCGACGACGACCGCTGGCCCGAGGCACTGGCCCAGCTCTCCCGGCCGCCGCTGCGGGACGCCCTGATCCAGCAGGTGCGGGTGCTGCTGCCGGACGGCGGCACCCGGACGGTGCGCTCCTACACGGCCTGGTGGCTGCGCGGGCACCCGGTGCTCGACGGCCGCCGCCCCGCCGGTCTGCGCGCGGCCGGCTCGGACCCGCTGCTCGCCGGTCTCTACGACTCCGCGGACGCCACCGGCTTCGACGACGAGCAGGTCCTGCGCGCCCTCGGGGTACGCACCTCGGTCACCGCCCTGCTCGACGAACCCGGCGGCGCCGCCGAACTCCTGGACCGCCTCGCCGACCCGGACCGCGAGGTCACCGCCGCCCAACTGCACGCCGTCTACAGCCTGCTGGCCGAGCTGGACCCGGCGGAGGTGACCCTGCCGGAGGAGCTGCGCGCGGTACGGGACGGCGAGGTCCTGGTGCTCGACGCCGGGTCGGCCGTGGTCGCCGACACCCCCGACCTGCTTCCGCTGGCCGCCGGGCGCCCCCTGCTGCCGGTCCGCCCCGACCGGGCCGCCGCCCTCGCCGAACTCCTCCAGGTACGCCGCCTCAGCGAGACCGCCGGGGGCGCGGTGACCGGGGACGGCGTGGTGCATCCGGTGCCCGGACCGGTACGCATCCTGCTCGGCCCCGGCACCCCCGAGACGTACACCGAGTACGAGGAACTTTACGTGGACGGCGTCGAGTTCGACTGGCGGCGCACCCCCGACGGCACCGTGCACGCGGCCACCGTGGAAGGCGTCGCCGCTGGTCTGGCCTGGGCCGCGGGGCAGTGGCCGCGCCGCTTCGAGGTGGCCGCGCTGCTCGAAGACCCCTCCCGTACCGAGGAGTTGGCGCGGGACCGGTGGTTCGACTGAGGGGCGGGGCCCCGGCGGCGGGCCGGTAGGCCGCTCGGGGCGGGAACTCGGGCGCATCTCCAGTCGTCCCTCACTGTGCCCCGCTGACGGCACGAAGGAGGACCACGGATGTCGAGCGGCCTCCCGTCCCCGCTTCCGCCCGCCCTCACCCCGCCCGGGCGCGCCCCGCGCGGGACCGGGGTGCGGCGCGCCTTCCGGTCCCGCAAGGCGCTGTCGGGGCTGACCCAGTGGGTGATCGACTGGGGCGTGCTGATCCTGGTCGTGGTGGCGGCGGTGTGGGTCGCCGCGGGCTTCGCCTGGGGGTGGGCCCCCGCGTACCGGGTCTTCACCCTGATCGAGTCACCGGTCCACGGCCTCCCGTGGGCCGCCTCGGTTATCGGCTGGCTGCTCGTCCCCGCGATCATCGGTGGCGTGGCCGGTCATGTGATCGCCACCCGGATCCGCAGCGTCAAGGAGATCTCGCCCAACAACCTCTTCAAGAAGCGCACTTGGGCGGACCGGCGCCGACTCCCCTCCCTGATCACGAAGTTGGGCGCGCTCTTCCACAAGTCGGAGCAGCAGCAGTTCCTGGACGCCTATGTGCGCATCGCCCACCGCGGCGACTGGCCGGAGGCGCAGGACCACTGGGAGATCGTGGTACGCGACGCCCTGTGCACCGCGGAGTTCGCCGATCTGGACCGCACGGAGGCGCTGCGGCTCGCGGAGAGCCTCTGCCGCGAGCTGGCCTGGCTCCTCGCGCTCAGCGGACGCTGCCTGGTCTGCGAGGCCCGGCACACCCCGCCCGCCACCACTCCCTGAGCCTTCCGGCGCCGAGCCTTCGGGCCGCCGCCGGTCCCCAACTGCCCCCAGGAGCAAGGCATGCAGACACGCAGCGCCGTGGAGATAGCCCGGTCCGCGCTGGCCAAGGCCTCGCCCGGGGCCAGTGACGCGGCCCTGGACGAGGCCGCCCGGCTGCTCGTGCGCTGGGGCCTGGAGGGGCACGGGGCCTCGCTCGACCTGCCCCGCGCCCTGCTCATGGTGACCGACCTGGAGGAGGTCATGGCGGCCCGGATCGAGGTCGCCCCCGAACACGCGGGGCTCCGCCGGGAGGTCCGCGGCCTGCGGCGGCCCTGGCGCCGCCCGTCGTCCGCGGCACCCGGCGGCTTCACCTCCGCGGAACCCGGCGAGGGCATCGGCACCGACGACCCGGACGAGTGATCCGCGCCGGAGGCCGGTTGCCGGCAGCCGGGGCTAGCCCTCCTCCACCACCGCGAACACCCCGCGTACGCCCGTCCCGTCCGGCAGTTGCCACCCCGCGAAGAGGCGGCCCAGGGCGGGCGCCGCCTCCTCGGGGGCGCCGTCGGGCAGCGGGGTCAGGGCGCGGTGCAGCCGGGGGGTGAGGGGTGCCGTCGCCGGGCCGGTGTAGTGGGCCCGGACGGTGGGGTCCGGGGTGTCGCTCTCGCTCTGGGCCTGCGGTGCGGACTTGCCGAGGAAGAGGGCGCCCAACTCCCGTACGAGCACCGGGTCGTGGGCACCGTCGTAGACCCAGCGGCGGCCGAGGACGCCGTGCTCGGCGGTGCCGAGGAGGGCGTCCGCCGCCTCCTCGAGCGGGGCGGCGCGGTAGGTGAGCGGCACCAGATAGCTGCGCGGCTCCGCCTCGGGGCCCTCGGTCACCACCATGAACTCGATGCCGACCTCGCCCGCCGGGTCGTCCAGGCGGAAGCCGCCCGCCTTGGCGGGGCGCGGGCCGCCTTCCGGCTCCTGGTACCAGGGCTGGGCGGGGAGCCAGGAGGCGAGGAGTTCGAGTTTGGTCGGGGTCAGGGTGGTGCGGTGGATGACTGCCATGCGGGTTCCCCTCGGTCGGCCGCGCGTGCGGTGGACTGCCGCCGCGTACTCTGCCATTCTCCGCGGACGGGCCCGGCGGCGAGCGGGGCGCGGGCGGTCAGGAGACGGCCGTGTGCAGCGCGTCCGCGAGCGCGGCGGGGGCCGAGAGCATCGGCCAGTGCCCGGTGGGCAGGTCGAAGCGCCGCCAGGGTGCCGTATTGAGGTGGGCCAGCATCGGCACTCCGCTGTCCAGCAGGCCCTGGAAGTCCCGGCAGGCGACCAGGACGCGGTCCACCCCGGGAGCGGGCTCGACCGGTCCGCCGAGGCGCTGGGTGTAGGTGCCGAACGGCTGCGGAGTGGCCCGCGCGTACAGCGCCGCGCGCTGGTCCTCGTCGAGGCCGTCGACGCTGCCGGACCGGCTCAGTTCCGCGAAGGGCGGCATCGGCAGCCGGCCGTCGCCCCGGGCGGCGACCCGCTCCCGCAGCTCCTGTGCCGCCTCGGAGGGCACCAGGTCCAGCATCCGCATGCCGAGGGCGAAGGGCGCGCTGTCCAGGTAGGCCACGCGCTCCAGCCGGTCGCCGAGCCGCCCGGCCGCCCCGGTGACGGGGGCCGCCGCGTAGCTGTGCGCGACCAGGGTGACCTCCCGGAGGCCGCGCTCCTCGACGAAGCCGGTGAGGTCCGCGATGTGGGTGTCCAGGTCCGTCCGGGGACCGCCCTCCTCGGCGCGCTCGGCCAGCCCGGTCAGGGTCAGCGGCAGCGCCGTGTGGCCGCGCTCCCGAAGAGCGCGGGCGGTGTCCTCCCAGACCCACGCCCCGAGCCAGGCACCGGGAACGAGTACGAAGGTGGCCATCGGATCTCCTTGAAGAGGTGTGAGTAGTCGGTGTGAGTAGTCGGTGTGAGTAGTCAGTGTGAGTCGGTGTGAGTTGGTGCGAGTCAGTGTGGGTCGGTATGGGGCAGTCTGCGGCGGGCCGAAGCGAGCAGAAGCGATCCGGAGTGATCCAGGGCGGTCCGGATCGAGCCGGAGCGATCCCGAGTGATCCGAAGCGGGCCGGAGATGAGCACCTGCCCGGAGCGTAGAGTCGATACAGGACAGAATCGGTCCTGTATCGCCCCGCATCGGCTCATGAATCGGCGAGTCTTCCGTGTCGCATCCCCTGACCCGTGTGCTGACCCTGCTCGAACTGCTCCAGTCGCACGCCGGACTCACCGGGACGGAGCTGGCGGCCCGCCTCGACACCGATGTCCGTACGGTCCGCCGGTACGTCGCCCACCTGCGCGAGCTGGGCATCCCGGTCGAGGCCGGGCGCGGCCGCCACGGCGGCTACCGGCTGGCCCGCGGCTACCGGATGCCGCCCCTGATGCTCACCGGCGACGAGGCGCTCGCCGTCGTCCTCGGCCTCCTCGCCGCCGAACGCCTCGGGATGGGGACGACCGTGCCGGCCGGTGCGGGCGCCCGGGCCAAGATCGAGCGGGTGCTGCCGCTGGCGCTGCGGGAACCGCTCGCCGCCATGCGGGAGTCGCTGTCCTTCACCGCCGGTGCCGTCAGCGGGCAGGCGCCCGAGAGCGGCGTCCTGCTGGCGCTGGCCCAGGCCTGCGCCGCCCGCACCACCGTCGGCATCGGCCACCGCTCGTGGCGGCAGGAGGAGACCGTCCGCGAACTCGACCCCTACGGCGTGGTCTTCCACACCGGCCGCTGGTACGTCCTCGGCTACGACCATCTCCGCGAGGCCCGGCGCACCTTCCGTATCGACCGCGTCACCGCCGTCACCCCCCGCCCGCGCGGCTTCACCGTCCCCGAGGACTTCGACCCCGTCGCCCAGCTGGCCGCGACGCTCGCCGAGGCGCCCTACCGCTGGCAGGTCGAGGTGACGGTCCACGGCCCCCTGGACGAGATCGCCCGGCTGCTGCCGGGCACGGCCGTCACCCTCACCGCGCTGCCGTCCGGGGGTGTCCTGCTGCGGGCGCGGGCGGAGCGCCTCGACGGCACGGCCCGCCTGCTCGCCTCGCTGGAGTGGCCCTTCACCGTGCACCACCCCGACGAACTGCGCTGCGCGCTACGGGACTTGGCCGCCCGGCTCACCGCGGCGGCCGAACCCCCGCCGGAGAATTCCTAGTTGACGGGCCCGGCGGCTAACTGCCGGACACCGCCGCCTGGTCGGCGGGGAACTTCCGCCCCGCCCACACCCACACCGGTTCGAGCAGCGCCGCGGCCGCCACGGCGATGCCGACCGCGGTCCAGGGCATCGTGGAGCCCACCAGCCGCAGCGCGAAGAACTCCTGGAGCCAGGGCACCACGAGCACCACGAGGAAGCCCGCGCCCATCGTGGCCACCAGCAGGATCCGCCACCAGGTGTAGGGGCGGGCGATGATCGCGAGCACCCACAGCGAGATCAGGAAGAGGGTCAGGGTCGCCGCGCTGGTCTCGGCGTCCAGCGCGCCGGGCCCCGTGTAGTGGGCGCGGGCGAGCAGATAGGTGGCGAAGGTGGCGGCGCCCGCGAGGACCCCGGCGGGCAGGGCGTAGCGCATCACCCGGCGTACGAAGTGCGGCCTGGCGCGTTCCTTGTTGGGGGCGAGCGCGAGGAAGAACGCGGGCACCCCGATGGCCAGGGTGGACAGCAGGGTCAAGTGCCGCGGCAGGAAGGGGTATTCGACCTGGCAGCAGGCGACGAGCACGGCGAGCAGCACCGAGTAGACCGTCTTCACCAGGAAGAGGGTGGCGACCCGGGTGATGTTGCCGATGACCCGGCGGCCCTCGGCGACCACCGAGGGCAGCGTGGCGAAGCTGTTGTTCAGGAGCACGATCTGCGCGACGGCCCGGGTGGCCTCGGAGCCCGCGCCCATGGCGACCCCGATGTCGGCGTCCTTCAGGGCGAGTACGTCGTTGACCCCGTCCCCGGTCATGGCCACCGTGTGCCCGCGCGAGCGGAGGGCGCCGACCATGGACCGCTTCTGCTGCGGGCTGACCCGGCCGAAGACCGCGTGCGCGTCCACCGCCTCGGCGAACTCCGCCCGCTTCTCCTCCTGTTCGGGCAGGTGGCGCGCGTCCACGGTCCCCTCGGCGCCCGGCAGCCGGAGCTTGGCCGCGACGGCGCCGACGGAGACCGCGTTGTCGCCGGAGACCACCTTCACCTCGACGTCCTGCGCGGCGAAGTAGCCGAGGGTGTCCGCCGCGTCGGGGCGCAGCCGCTGCTCCAGGACGACGAGCGCGGCCGGTTCCGCGTCCTGGGCGGCCCCCGGCTGCTCCAGTCCGCGGCGGCCGCGGGCGAGCAGCAGGACCCGCAGGCCCTCGGCGTTCAGCTCCTCGATGCCGGTGAGGACCGGGTCGCCCGCGGGCAGCAGCACATCGGGGGCGCCGAGCAGCCAGTCGGCGGCGCGGCCGTCCGGGTCCTCGATCCGGCCGCCGCTGTACTTGCGGGCCGAGGAGAACGGCAGCGGCAGCGTGCAGCGCCAGCCGGGCGCCGCGGGGAAGGCCGCGACGATCGCCCGGAGGCTGGCGTTGGGCCGCGGGTCGCTCGTCCCGAGGGCGCCGAGGACCCGCCGTACGGTCTCCTCCGTGTCGGGGGCCGGTCCTCCCGGCACTCCCGCCCCGAAGGAGCCGTCCGGCAGCAGGCGCAGTTCGGTGACGTCCATGCCGCCCTCGGTGAGGGTGCCGGTCTTGTCCAGGCAGACCACGTCGACTCGGGCCAGGCCCTCGATCGCGGGCAGCTCCTGCACCAGGCACTGCTTGCGGCCGAGGCGGATCACCCCGATCGCGAAGGCCAGCGAGGTCAGCAGGACCAGGCCCTCCGGCACCATCGGGACGATGCCGCCGATGGTGCGGGCGGCGGCGTCCCGGGCGCTGTCGTGCTCCAGGAACATCTGGCTGACGATCAGCGCGGCCGCGGTCGGGACCATCATCCAGGTCACGTACTTGAGGATGGTGGAGACCCCGCTGCGCAGCTCGGAGTGGACCAGGGTGAAGCGGGAGGCCTCCTCGGCGAGCTGCGCCGCGTACGCCTCGCGGCCGACCTTGGTGGCGGTGAAGGCGCCGCTGCCCGCGACCACGAAGCTGCCCGACATCAGCGGGTCCCCGGGGCGTTTGACCACCGGGTCCGCCTCGCCGGTGAGCAGCGACTCGTCGATCTCCAGGCCCTCGGCCTCCGCGCAGACGCCGTCCACCGGGATCTTGTCGCCGGGGCCGGTCTCGATCAGGTCCCCGAGCACGATCCGGGAGGTCTGGACTTCCTGGGACCGCCCGTCCCTGCGCACCACGGGGCGGGTCTCGCCGACCAGGGCGAGCGAGTCGAGGGTCCGCTTGGCGCGCAGCTCCTGGACGATGCCGATACCGGTGTTGGCGAGGATGACGAAGCCGAACAGCGAGTCCTGGACCGGGGCGACCACCAGGGTGATCACCCACAGCACGCCGATGATCGCGTTGAAGCGGGTGAAGATGTTGCCGCGGACGATGTCGGCGGCCGAGCGGCTGCTGCGCACCGGCACGTCGTTGACCTCGCCGCGCGCCACCCGCCGCGCCACCTCGGCGCTGCTCAGCCCCGGCGCCCGCTCCTGGGCCCCGGCGGGTGCGCTCCCGCCCGGCCCGGAGTCCGTCCCCGCGCCGCTCCCCGCGGGCCGGTCCGGGGATCCGTGGTCGTCGGCGCCGGTCCGCGCCCGCTGCGTCATGGTTTCGACGGTACGGGGAACCGCCGCGCTCCACTGCCCGGGCACCCGAAGATCAGACCTGGGGAGGAGCGCCTCGCGGGGCGGGCCCAACCGTGGGGGTAGCGGGGTGGAACCGCCGGGGGTGCGGGTGTCCACCCCCGGTCGTAGGGGACGGGACCAGGAGCCGCCGGGCGGGCCGGGCGCCGCTGGGTGGGCCGGGTGCTGCCGGGCGGGCTAGGAGCCGCTCGCCTCCGCGTCCTCGCCGCCCGCCGCCGAGGAGCGGGCGATCGCCGCCTCGCGCCTGCGGACGTACCAGATGCCGAAGAGGCCGAGCCCGCCGCCGGCCAGGCAGGTCCACAGCCACCACAGGTGCCCGTGGTCGTCGAACCAGCCGTAGAAGGGGAGTTGCACCAGGAAGAGCACGAACCAGATGACCGTGCCGCCCGTGACGGTGCCGACGACCGGTCCCTCCAGGGGTTCCGGTGCCTCGCGGAGCGGGGTGCTGCGGCCAGGGGATCGGGTCATGCGGACAGCTTACGAGGCGGGTGCGCGGGGCCGGGCGCCAGGCGGGGGGCCGGGGCGGGAGCGCGGGCCCGGCTGTCAGGCGGTGGGGCGCAGGTGCCGCCGCGCCCACTCCTCGAAGCCGGTCAGCGGGATGCCCAGCTCCCTCGCGTACCGCGGGCGGCCCGGCTGAGCGGCGGTGTTCAGCCACTCGTGGCGGGCGCCCATCGCCGGCATCCCGGCGGCGAGCGCCTCCTGTTCGGTCATGTCCGGCGCGGACAGCGGCCTGCCGAGGACGCGGGAGAGGACCTCGGCGATCTCCGTCATCGAGAGGTGGTCGCTCGCCAGCTCCAGCTCGACCCCGTCGAACCGCTCCGGCTCGGTGAAGGCCGCGGTGGCCGCCGCACCGATGTCCGCCACCGCGACCAGCGACAGCCGGGTCCCGGGGTCCAGGACGCTCACCAGTCCGCCCTCGACCCCGCGCGGGAAGAGGAAGGCCATGGACGGCAGGAAGTTCTCCATGAAGAAGCCCGGCTTGAGCAGCGTCCAGTGGGGGAACCCGGCCGCGCGGACCCGGTCCTGGATCGCGGTCTTGGCGCCCAGGGTCGGTTCCATATCGGCCCAGCGCCCCTCGGCCCAGCCGGGCACCTCGGTGTGCTGCCCGGCGCCGGTGACCGAGGTGTGCACGAACTGCGGCACCCCGGCGGCCTTCGCGCCCTCCACGAGGTTGACGCCCTGGGCCACCTCCCCCTCGAAGTCGAAGCCGTCCGCGCCGGCGGCGGGCATCTGCACGGAGAAGACGGCACGGGCGCCCTCGGCGGCCCGGACCACGGAATCGCGGTCGTGGAGATCGCCGGTGACCAGCTCGGCGCCGAGCGCCCGGACGGCCCGGGCGCGCTCGCCGGCCGGGTCCCGCACCAGCGCGCGGACGGGCACGCCCGCCGCCAGCAGCGCGCGGGCCGTGGCCCCGCCCTGCCTGCCGGTGGCGCCGGTGACCAGGACGGGTGCGCTCGCGGGCATGGCACTTGCGGACATAGGGGCTCCTCGGGGTGGGTGGGCAAGAAACGGCGGGCCCCGCCGTTTCTGCTCCGGTACGATATGGCGGGCCCCGCCGTTTAGCAATCCCGGTCAGCGGTCCCGTCGGTGGTCCCGTCGGTGACGCGGTCGGCAATCCCGGAGGTGACGCAGTGCCCGAGCGGCAGCGTTCGGACGCCCGGCGCAACTACCGGCGCATCCTCGCCGTGGCCGAGGAGGAGGTGGCCGCGCGGGGTGCCGGTGCCTCCCTGGAGCAGATCGCCCGTACCGCGGGGGTCGGCTCGGCGACCGTGCGCCGGCACTTCCCCACCCGCCGCGCACTCCTGGAGGCGGTCTCCCGGACGCGGATCGAGGCCCTGTGCGCCCGCGCCCGGGACCTGACCGGCCGGGACGACAGCCGGGCCGCGCTCCTGGAGTGGCTGGA
This sequence comes from Streptomyces sp. SCSIO ZS0520, assembly GCF_025643355.1. Taxonomy (NCBI): domain Bacteria; kingdom Bacillati; phylum Actinomycetota; class Actinomycetes; order Kitasatosporales; family Streptomycetaceae; genus Streptomyces; species Streptomyces sp. SCSIO ZS0520. The sequence goes on from NZ_CP092644.1 coordinate 4,715,575, forward strand.
CGAGGTCCTCGCCTACTCCGTCTCCGCCCGGGGGCTGGCGTCCGCCCTTGCCTACGACGGCCCGGTGCGCGAGAACAGCTGCGCGGCGGTGCTGGAGGAGGCGGGGGATCCGCTGCTGCGCCGCGCGGTACGGGACGGCGCGGTGGCGGCAGGGGTCACCGTCGCCGACCTGATCACCCTGATCGTCGGCATCGTCCTGGCCACGGAGGAGCACCCCGACCCCGCCGCCCGGGCGGACCGGCTGTTCCGGCTGGCCGTGGCGGGGCTGGAGTCCGCGGAGCTGGGTGAGGGGGAAGGGGTGGGCGAAGGGCCGGGGCGGCAAGCGGCTGGGCGGGAGCAGGAGCAGGAGCAGGAGCATGAGCATGAGCAAGGGCTGAGCTGAGGGCCCGTACGACCGGCGGGGCGGTCGGGGCGGCCGGGGCGGCGGAGTGGGGGACTGTCCGCGTACCGCCGTCGGCCCCACGCGGGTCTACGCGCGGAGATTTCCCTTGCGGTATCCATGTATTCATACTGAATCCCGTTCGACCTGGCCGGTTCTCATCGGAGGTTCCCCCAAAGGCCCCCGCGCCGCGCACCCTCCCGGACCGGTCGACGGCCCCTGGCGGCCGGGTCGAGCCGCCCCCGCCGCAGCCGCACGATTCCCGAGGTCCCCCATGCCCAGCCCGGCCCCCGGCCCGGTCGACGCCCCGCAGGGCGCGTCCGTGCTGCCGCACGGTCCGCTCGACCGCTTCTTCAAGATCAGCGAACGGGGCTCGACCCTCGCCCGTGAGGTGCGCGGCGGCTTCGCCACCTTCTTCGCCATGGCGTACATCGTCGTCCTGAACCCGATCATCCTGTCCGGCGCCAAGGACATCCACGGGCACCACCTGGACAACGGCCAGCTGGTCACCGCCACCGCGCTGACCGCCGCCTTCACCACCCTCCTGATGGGCGTCATCGGCAACGTCCCGATCGCGCTCGCCGCCGGGCTCGGCGTGAACACCGTGGTCGCCCTCCAGCTCGCCCCCAGGATGAGCTGGCCGGACGCGATGGGCATGGTCGTCCTCGCGGGCTTCGTGGTGATGCTGCTGGTCGCCACCGGCCTGCGGGAGCGCGTGATGAGCGCGGTGCCGCTCGGGCTGCGCAAGGGCATCGCCATCGGCATCGGCCTGTTCATCATGCTGATCGGCCTGGTGGACGCCGGTTTCGTCTCGCGGATCCCGGACGTGGCCGAGACCACGGTGCCGCTCCAGCTCGGCGGCGACGGGCGCCTGGACGGCTGGCCGGTCCTCGTCTTCGTGCTCGGGGTGCTGCTCACCCTGGCCCTCCTGGTGCGCAAGGTGCCCGGGGCGATCCTGCTCAGCATCGTCGCGATGACCGCGGTGGCGATGATCATCGAGGCGGCCGCGGACGTGCCCTCCTGGGGCCTGACGACCCCGAAGTGGCCCGGGAACCCGGTCTCCTCCCCGGACTTCGGGCTGGTCGGCGAGGTCAGCCTGTTCGGCGGCTTCGGCAAGGTCGGCCTGCTCACCGGCACGCTCTTCGTCTTCACCGTGCTGCTCTCGTGCTTCTTCGACGCGATGGGCACGATCATGGGCATCGGCGACGAGGCCGGGCTCACCGACAAGACCGGCGGCATGCCCGGCATGAACCGGGTCCTCTTCGTCGACGGCATCGCGGTCGCCGCGGGCGGCGCCTCGTCCTCCTCGGCCACCACCTGCTTCGTGGAGTCCACCGCGGGGGTCGGCGAGGGGGCGCGCACCGGCTTCGCCAACGTCGTCACCGGCGGGCTGTTCGCGGTGGCGCTCTTCCTCACCCCGCTCGCCACGATGGTGCCCTCCCAGGCGGCCACCCCGGCCCTGCTCGCGGTCGGCTTCCTGATCCTCTCGGGCTCGATCCGCGACATCGACTGGGCGGACTGGACCATCGCCGTACCGGCCTTCGTGACGATGCTGATGATGCCGTTCACGTACTCGATCACCAACGGCATCGGGATGGGCTTCATCACCTTCACGGTGCTGCGCCTGGTGGCGGGGCGGGCCCGCGAGGTGCCGGTCGCGATGTACGTGGTCTCGGCGGTCTTCGTCTTCTACTACCTGATGCCGGCGCTCGGGCTGACCTGAGGCCGGGCGGCGGAGCCGGGGTCAACCCGCGTCCCCGGCGCCCGCCGCTGCCGTGCGCCGTCAGACGGCCTTTCCGTAGAAACGTTCCGTCTCGTCGACGGCCGCGTGGAAGCGCTCGTCGAAGTCGTCGCGGACGAGCGTGCGGACCACGTAGTCCTGCACGCTCATGCCGCGCTTGGCCGCATGTCCCTTGAGCCGGTCGAGCAGCTCGCTGTCCACCCGCAGGCTGAGCACCGTCGATCCCATGGCACAAGCCTCCCGGGGCCCCGGCGCGCGGGGCCTCGCTTTCCGCAACCGTCTCACTCGTATGAGTGAGCGGTGGGCCGGAAGGGGGTTGGGTGGCCCGGGTCACGGGAAGCGAGGTGGTACTTAGACAGAGTAATGAGTTAGGCTAAAGAACATGCCCGACCTTTCCCCTGGCCCGAGCGCAGGCCACCCCCCTCCCGGCGGGGCTCCCGCGGGTTCCGCTGTTCCCGCGGCTTCCCCCTCTCCCGAGGGGACCGCGGCGGGCGGCTTCCGTCCGGACGCCGCCGAGGACATCGCCGCGGTCAACGCCCTGCGCTCCGCCGTGATGCGGCTGTCGCGACGGCTGAAGCACCAGCGGGTGGACGAGTCGCTGAGCCCGACCGAGATGTCGGTCCTCGGCACCCTCTTCCGCTGCGGCTCGGCCACCCCCGGCGAGCTGGCGCGCAAGGAGCACGTCCAGCCGCCCTCGATGACCCGCATCGTGGCGCTCCTGGAGGCCAAGGGCCTGGTCAGACTTGAGCCGCACCCCGAGGACCGCCGCCAGAAGCTCGTCACGCAGACCGAGCAGGCCGAGGCCATGCTGGAACAGAGCCGCCGCAAGCGGAACGCCTGGCTCGCCGGACTGGCGGAGGAACTCGACGAGGACGACTGGGCGAAGATCCGCGCCGCCGCCCCCGTACTGGAGAAGCTCGCCCACCTGTGACCGAGGGCGCCGCGCGCCCGCCGACCGACCGCCCAGGAGGCCCCGCCTTGAGTACGGGATCCGGAGCAGACTCCGCCCCCGTCCCAGCCACCCACGACCCCTCGCCCGCCCGCGAGAAGAACACCTTCAGCTCGCTGAAGGTCCGCAACTACCGGCTCTTCTTCACCGGGCAGGTCATCTCCAACACCGGCACCTGGATGCAGCGCATCGCCCAGGACTGGCTGGTGCTCAGCCTCACCGGCTCCTCCGCCGCCGTGGGCATCACCACGGCGCTCCAGTTCCTGCCGATGCTGCTCTTCGGCCTGTACGGCGGCGTGCTCGTCGACCGGCTGCCCAAGCGCGCGCTGCTGCTCGTCACCCAGTCCGCGATGGGCCTGACCGGTCTCGCCCTCGCCGTGCTCACCCTCAGCGGCCATGTCCAGGTGTGGCATGTGTATCTGACCGCCTTCCTGCTCGGACTCGCCACCGTCCTGGACAACCCGGCCCGCCAGACCTTCGTCTCGGAGATGGTCGGCCCCGGCCAGCTCGCCAACGCGGTCAGCCTGAACTCGGCCAACTTCCAGTCCGCCCGGCTGATCGGCCCCGCCGTCGCGGGCGTCACCATCACCGCCGTCGGCTCGGGGTACGCCTTCCTCGCCAACGGCCTCTCCTTCCTCGCCCCGATCGCCTCCCTGCTCCTGATACGCACCGCCGAGCTGCACCCGGTGGCCCGCACCCCGCGCGGCAAGGGCCAGCTGCGCGAGGGGCTGCGCTATGTCGCGGGACGTCCCGAGCTGCTCTGGCCGATCGTCCTCATCGGGTTCATCGGCACCTTCGCCTTCAACTTCCCGATCTGGCTCTCCGCCTTCGCCGACGACGTCTTCCACGCGGGCGCCGGCACCTACGGCATGCTCAACACCCTGATGGCCGCGGGCTCCCTGGCCGGTGCCCTGCTCGCCGCCCGCCGCGGCACCAGCAGGCTGCGGCTGCTGGTCTTCGCCGCCGCGGCCTTCGGCGTTCTGGAGATCGTGACCGCGCTCGCGCCCGCCTTCTGGCTCTTCGCGGCGCTGCTCGTACCGGTCGGCATGTGCGGCCTCACGGTCAACGTCACCGCGAACTCCTCGGTCCAGATGGCCGTCGACCCCGCCATGCGCGGCCGGGTGATGAGCCTGTTCATGATGGTCTTCACCGGCGGTACGCCCTTCGGTGCCCCGCTCATCGGCTGGGTCACCGACACCTACGGCGCCCGGCTCGGCTTCGCCGCGGGCGGAGTCGTCGCCGTGCTCGCCGCCACCGCGGTCGCCTTCGCCCTCGCCAGGGCGGGCGGGCTGCGCCTGTCGGTGCGCTGGAACCGGGGCCACCCGGACGTGCGCTTCGTGCCGCGCGAGGAACTCGCGGCGGTGGCCTGAGGGGCGGCACCGGATGAGACTCTTCGCCGCCGTCCTCCCGCCGCCCGCCGCGGTGGACGAACTCGCCCGCGCCGTCGCCCGCCTGCGCGCGCTGCCGGGCGCCGAGGCGCTGCGCTGGACCGCCCGGGAGGGCTGGCACCTCACCCTCGCCTTCTACGGGGAGACCGCCGAGGAGGAGCTGCCCGCGCTCTCGGCGGGCCTCGCCCTCGCGGCGGCCGGGGAGGCGGACTTCCCGCTGGCCCTGCGCGGCGGCGGCCGCTTCGGCTCCCGCGCGCTGTGGGCCGGGGTGGCGGGCGACCTGACCGCCCTCGGCCGCCTCGCCGAGCGGTCCCGGGAGGCTGGCCCCGCCGACGCCGACCGCACCTACCGGCCCCATCTGACCCTGGCCCGCGGCCGCGGCTCCGCCGACCTGGCCCCGTACGTCTCCGTGCTCGACGCCTTCGAGGGCACCGCGTGGCGGGCCGGGGAGCTGGCCTTGGTCCGCAGCACCCTCGGGGGCGGGCCGGACGGCGCAGGACCGCCGCGGTACGAGAAGGTCGCGGGCTGGCCCCTGAGGGGCGCAGGTTAGTCTCGGGGGGTGAATCCCAAGACCCGCAACCAGATCATGGCCGGTGTGCTCGTCCTGATGTTCGTCGTGGTGGCGGTCGCCGCCGCGGCCGGGCGCTGAGCACGGGCGGCAGCAGAGCAGGCCCCTCGCCGGACCGGCCCGCGAGAGGCCGGTCCGGCCGGGCAGTGCCTCACCGGGCGCTCACCGGGCGATTCACCGGGCGGCGGCCGCCGGGATCACCAGGCGAAGGCCTCCGGGGAGGGCCCCGGACCCGGGAAGATCCCCTCCAGGCCTTCGAGGACCTCCGCCGAGAGCTCCAACTCGACCGCGCGCAGGGCGGAGGCGAGCTGGTCCGCGGTGCGCGGGCCGACGATGGGGCCGGTGACCCCCGGGCGGGTGAGCAGCCAGGCGAGCGCCGCCTCGCCCGGTTCCAGGCCGTGCTTGGCGAGCAGGTCCTCGTAGGCCTGCACCTGCTCGCGTACCGCCGTGTTGGCGAGCGCGTCGGCGCTGCGGCCGGAGGCGCGGCGGCCGCCCTCGGACTCCTTGCGGATCACCCCGCCGAGCAGCCCGCCGTGCAGCGGGGACCAGGGGATGACGCCGAGCCCGTACTCCTCGGCGGCGGGGATGACCTCCATCTCGGCGCGGCGCTCGGCGAGGTTGTAGAGGCACTGCTCGCTGACCAGGCCGAGGCGCCCGGCGCGGGCGGCGGCCTCGTTGGCCTGGGCGATCTTGTAGCCGGGGAAGTTGGAGGATCCGGCGTAGAGGATCTTGCCCTGCTGGATCAGGACCTCGACGGCCTGCCAGATCTCCTCGAAGGGCGTCTTCCGGTCCACGTGGTGGAACTGGTAGACGTCGATGTAGTCGGTCTGGAGCCGCTTGAGGCTGGCGTCCACCGCCCGGCGGATGTTCACCGCGGAGAGCTTGTCGTGGTTGGGCCAGACCTCGCCGCCGGCGCCCATGTTCCCGTAGACCTTGGTGGCGAGCACCGTCTTGTCGCGCCGTCCGCCGCCCTGGGCGAACCAGGTCCCGAGGATCTCCTCGGTACGGCCCTTGTTCTCGCCCCAGCCGTACACATTGGCGGTGTCGAAGTAGTTGACCCCCGCGGCGTGCGCCGCGTCCATGATCGTGTGACTGGTCGCCTCGTCCGTCTGCGGCCCGAAGTTCATCGTGCCGAGAACGAGGCGGCTGACCTTGAGTCCCGTGCGTCCAAGCTGCGTGTACTTCATGGAAACCCAGCCAACGCGCTGGAGTGCGCTCTAGGCAAGGGCGGCAGGGCGGGCGAGTGGGGCGGGGGCGGCCCGGGGTCAGTCGCGCGGGAACTCGATGTCCTGGTGCCGCCGGCGCCCCGCCGCCGTCTTCACCGCGCCCTTCGCGAGCACGGTGACGTCGCTGGCGAAGCCGTTGAGCAGCCCGGGTAGTCGACGCGCACATCGGACTTGAGGCGTGCCCGAGAGTCCGGAGTCAGCTCGTCGTCGCTGTCGGCCATGCTGATCCTGCCGCTGTCCACGACGGTCATCGTGGCGCTCCTCCCCGCCGGGTCAGGCCCACTCCGCCGCGTACTCCTCCCCGATCCCCCACCCCTGGTGCAGTGACTCGGCGAAGGCGGCGGCGAGTTTGTGTTCGCCGGACGCGCTGGGGTGGGTGCCGTCGTAGGTGTCGAGGTGGAGGTCGTAGTCGGCCGGTGGGGAGGCGAGGAGGAGGGGGGACGGCGGGGCCGCGAGGTCGGCGACGGCCTTGGCGAGGAGGACGTTGAAGTGGGCGACCTCGGCGGCGAAGGGGGCGTCGTGCCCGGCGCGGATGTTGGGGATGACCGGCATCAGGACGCAGCGCAGGCGGCGGTTGGCGGCGCGGGCCCCGGCCAGGAAGCGGTGCACGTTCTCGGCGGTCTGCTCGGCGTTGGTGTAGAAGCCGAGGTCGATCAGGCCGAGGGAGACGAGCAGGATGTCGGCGCGGGCGGCGGCGACGTGCTCCTCGATGACGGGGGCCATGTGCAGCCAGCCCTCGCCCCAGCCCGCGAGGTGGCGGCGGTGCCGGGCGGGGAAGTCCGGGTCGGCGTAGTCGGCGGAGACGGCCTCGCCCGCGGCCTTGTCGTAGAGGGTCTCGCGGGGGCCGACGATCTGGAAGGGGCCGCCGAGGCTCGCGCACAAGTGCTGCCACATGCGGTAGCGCCAGGTGTACTCGCCCGCGCTGCCGATCGTCATCGAGTCACCGACGAACATGAACCTGAGCATCGGCTCATCATCCCGGAACCACGGCCCGCCGGGGACCGTCCTCCCGCCGACTGTGAGCAGGCCCACCACGGGGCGCCGCGGCCCCGCGGGCCCGGGGCCGCCTGTGACGATGGCCACGCGCCGGGCCGCGGGGCGGTGCCCGGCGTCCGGGATGGCAGGCTGTGCGGCATGCGTGTGCGTTCGCTGCCGCTGGCAGCCGGTGCCCTTGCGGCCCTTGTCCCGGTCTCGTTCGCCGTCACCCCCGCCCGTGCGGACGGCGGCGCGGCGAGCTTCACCCTTGCCGACCCGCGGATCACCGAGTCCAGCGGTCTGGCCGCCAGCCGGGCCCACCCGGGCGTCTACTGGACGCACAACGACAGCGACGACGGCCCCTACCTGTACGCGGTGGACTCGCGCACCGGCAAGACCGTCGCCACCGTCACCATGAAGGGCGTCGGCAGCCCGCGCGACGTCGAGGCGATCTCGATGGGCCCCGGCAACACCCTGTGGGTGGGCGACATCGGCGACAACCGCGGCGGCACCTGGCCGTACGTCTGGATCTACCGGCTGCCCGAGCCGAAGGAGCTGCGCGACCAGACGGTGCGGGCCACCCAGTACACGGTGAAGTACGCGGACGGGCCGCGGGACGCCGAGGCGCTGATGGTGCATCCGAAGACCGGCCGGGTCTACATCGCCGACAAGAAGGAGGAGGGCGGCTCGCTCTGGGCGGCGCCGAAGACGCTCTCCACCGGCGGCACCAATGTCTTCCGGCGGGTCGCGGACACGGGCATGTGGGTCACCGACGGCGCCTTCTCGCCGGACGGCAGGTGGCTCGCCCTGCGCAGCTACTTCGGCGGCGCGAGCTTCGCCTGGAACGAGGGCAGGCCCAAGCGGCAGGGCAGGCTGAGCGTGCCGATGCAGCCGCAGGGCGAGTCCCTCACGTACGCCGCCGACGGCTCGGCGCTGATGTACGGCAGCGAGGGGGACGGGAGCCAGGTCACCGCGCGGCAGCTGCGGGCCCGGGACGGCGGCAAGGGCTCCTCCCAGGACGGCAGTGCCACCGGCGGGGACGCGGGGAGCGGCGCGGGCTTCGAGGGCGACTGGAAGAAGGGGGCGCTGGTGATGGTGGTCGCCCTCGCCGCCGTGTTCGGACTCAAGCGGCTCTTCAGCCGCCGCTGAGCGCGCCGGAGCCGCCGACCCGTACGCGCCCGCACCGGTTGACGTCCCGGGCCGCGTCTTGGCCCGGCGTCCCCGCCCCCACCGCGCATGCCGACCCACCGCACATGCCGAGCGCCCCGTACGGCCATAAAATCCCCGTATGCCAGGTATGTCAGGTGGGCCGGGTGTGCCCGGGGAGGGTGGGCCGCCGGATCCCCCGACCGCGCCGGAGCTGCTCGTCGAGTCCGGCGGCGAGGCGCGGGTGATGGACCCGGGGCGCACCTACCGGGTGGGCCGCGACCCCCGCAGCGACCTGGTGCTCGACGACTCCCGGGTGTCCTGGCACCACGCGGTGCTGCGTCCCGCCCGGGGCCGCTGGCTGGTCGAGGACGCGCGGAGCACCAACGGCACGTACACCGAGGGGCGTCGGGTGCGGCGCACCCCGGTCGGGCCGGGCAGCGTGATCCGCTTCGGCAGCCCCGCCGACGGGCCCTGCGCGGTGCTCCGGGGCCTGCCGCCGCCGCAGGGCGCCGGGGAACCCACCGCCGTGGCCCGCCCGGGCGGCACCCGCACCTTCCGGCGGCCGAGCACGGTGCGCCCGCTGCCCACCGCGCGCCGCACCCGGATCGGCCGCGCCCCGGACAACGACCTGCGCGTCGACGACCTCGCCGTCTCCCGGCACCACGCCGAACTGCGCGCGGGCCCCGGCGGCTGGGAGATCGCCGACCTCGGCAGCCACAACGGCACCTATCTGGGCGGGCGGCGGCTCACCGGCAGCGCCCCGGTGCTGCCCGGTGACCTCGTCGGCATCGGGCACTCCGCCTTCGTCCTGGTCGGCGAGGAACTCCAGGAGTACGTGGACACCGGCGAGGTCTCGCTGGACGTCCAGGATCTCTCCGTATACGTCGACAAGGGGCGCCGCACGCTGCTCGACGCGGTGTCCTTCCCGGTCGGGGAGCGCACCCTGCTCGCCGTGGTGGGGCCGAGCGGCGCGGGCAAGTCGACCCTGCTCAACGCGCTGACCGGGCTGCGCCCCGCCGACCGGGGCACCGTCCTCTACGACGGCCGCGACCTCTACCGCGACTACGCCGAACTGCGCCAGCGCATCGGCCTGGTCCCGCAGGACGACATCCTGCACACCCAGCTCACCGTCGGCCGCGCGCTCGGCTACGCGGCCCGGCTGCGCTTCCCCGAGGACACCGCCAAGGCCGAGCGCCGGGCCCGGGTGGACGAGGTGGTCCGCCAACTCGGCCTCCAGGAGCGGGTGGACCAGCACATCCACGCGCTCTCCGGCGGCCAGCGCAAGCGGGTCAGCGTCGCCCTGGAGCTGCTCACCAAGCCCTCGCTGCTCTTCCTCGACGAGCCGACCTCGGGCCTGGACCCGGGTATGGACCGCTCGGTGATGGGGACCCTGCGCACCCTCGCCGACGACGGCCGCACCGTCGTCGTGGTCACCCACAGCGTGCTCAGCCTGGACCTCTGCGACCGCCTGCTCGTACTCGCCCCCGGCGGTCGGCTCGCCTACTACGGCCCGCCCGGCGAGGCGCTGGACTACTTCGGGCACGCCGACTGGCCGGAGGCCTTCGAGGCCTTCGAGCGGGACCGCGACCGCGACTGGGCGGGGCTCTTCCGCGCCTCCCCGCTTCACCGCCGCTATGTACGCGGGGAGTCGCGGCAGCCGCGGCGCCCCGCCCAGCCGCCGCCCGGCCCGGTCGCCCCGCCCACCGCGCAGAGCTGGGGCGGGCAGCTGCGCACCCTGGTCCGGCGCTATGCCGCCGCGCTGAGTTCGGACCGGACCTTCCTGGTGATCATGGTCGTGCTGCCCTTTGTGACCGGGGCGATGGCGCACGCCCTCGCGGGCAGCAGCCTGAACCGGGACTCGGCGCTGAACGCCCTGCTGATCCTGTGCGTGGGCGCGGTCCTGACCGGCGCCGCCAACGCGGTGCGCGAACTGGTCAAGGAACGGGTGATCTACCAGCGGGAGAGAGCCGTCGGCCTGTCCCGATCCGCGTATCTGATGTCCAAGGTCCTGGTGCTCGGGGCGGTCAGCGTGGTGCAGGCCGTGGTCCTCACCATGGTGGCGCTCTTCGGCGTGGACCTGAACGCCCCGGACGGCAGCGGGGTGCTGCTGCCGCCGCTCCTCGAGATCACCCTCGCGGTGGCGCTGCTCGCCTTCACCTCGATGATGCTCGGGCTGCTGGTCTCGGCGCTGGTGCGCAAGGAGGAGGTCACCATGCCGCTCCTGGTGCTGCTCGCCCTGGTGCAGGTGGTCTTCTGCGGGGCGCTGCTCGTCCTCGACGGGGTGCCGGGCCTGGAGCAGGTGGCCTGGCTGGCGCCGTCCCGGTGGGCGCTCGGGGCCATGGCGGGCACCGTCGACCTGGGCGCGCTCGTCCCCGGCGACATCACGGCCGACCCGCTGATGCGCCACTCGGCCCCGGTCTGGCTGCTCGACATGGGCATGATGCTCGTCCTCAGCCTCCTCCTCGGCCGCCTGGTCGCCCACCTGCTGCGGCGCCATGAGCCGGAGGTCATGCGGGAGTAGCCGCCGGGGCGGAGGGGGGAGCTCGGGCCGGCGCGCGCGCCTCAGCCGTCCGCCCCCGTACGACCCCCCGTCCCGTCGCTCAGCCCTCGCTCAGCCGTCCGCCCCCGGCGCCCCGCTCACCGGCGGTCCCTCGCCGCCGTGCGCCTCGTCGGGGCCGGTCAGCCGCAGCTCGTACTGAAGGGTCCGGTCCCGCTTGACCAGGCGGTGCACCAGCGGCACCAGGACCCCGTGCACCACCGGGTGCTTGCGCACGAGGAGCCGCTTCGCGTGCCTGTCCTCCTCGCCGCCCGGGTCGAGCAGCCGCACCCGGGCGCCCACCGCGGCCCCGGTCGGCGCCCCGCGGAAGGTGCACGGCGCGATCTCCACCCGCGCCTCGCGCCGCATCCGGCGGACCTTCCAGGCCCTGCCGTACGTACGGAAGTACGCGTGGTCGCCGTCGACCGCGAGGTTGACGGGGGTGCCGATGCCCGTGCCGTCCTTCTTGTAGGTGGTGAGCAGCACGGTGTACTGGCGCACAAAACGGGCCAGTTCCGGGATCGCGGGTTTCTTCATGCCCCTATGAGGCCACCCGGGGCGCCCCAGCGGAAGCCGTACGCACCGACCGGCCGGGCCGCAACGCGCCGACGGGGTGCCCGGAGGATCCCGGGCACCCCGTCGTACCGGCCGTCACCTCCGCCGCTCGGCGGGGGCGCGGCACCGGCTCAGAGCTGGGCGATGACGTGGTCGATGCAGCGGGTCAGCGCCTCCACGTCGGCGGGCTCGACGGCCGGGAACATCGCGATCCGCAGCTGGTTGCGGCCCAGCTTGCGGTACGGCTCGGTGTCCACGATGCCGTTGGCGCGCAGCACCTTGGCGACCGCGGCGGCATCGACGTCCTCGCTGAAGTCGATGGTGCCGATGACCTGCGAGCGCTTCGCCGGGTCGGTGACGAAGGGGGTGGCGTGCTTGCTGTCCTCGGCCCAGCCGTACAGCGTCCGGGAGCTGGTGGCGGTGCGGCGGACCGCCCAGTCCAGGCCGCCCTGGCCGTTGATCCAGTCCAGCTGCTCGGCGAGCAGGAAGAGGGTGGCGAGCGCCGGGGTGTTGTACGTCTGGTCCTTGCGGGAGTTGTCGATCGCCGTGGGCAGGCTGAAGAACTCCGGCACATGCCGCCCGGAGGCGTGCACCCGCTCGGCGCGCTCCAGCGCGGCCGGGGAGAAGGCGGCGATCCACAGCCCGCCGTCGGCGGCGAAGGACTTCTGCGGCGCGAAGTAGTAGACGTCCGACTCGGCGATGTCCACCGGCAGTCCGCCCGCGCCGGAGGTCGCGTCGACCAGCACGAGCGCGCCCTCGTCGGCGCCCGCGACCCGCTGGACGGGGGCGGCCACGCCGGTGGAGGTCTCGTTGTGGGTGAGGGCGTAGACGTCGGTGCCCGCCTCGGCCCGGGGCTCCGGGTGCGAGCCCGGGTCGGCGGCGATCACGGTGGGCTCGGCCAGCCAGGGCGCGAGCTTCGCCGCCTTCGCGAACTTGGAGGAGAACTCGCCGAAGGTGAGGTGCTGCGACTTGTTCTCGATGAGCCCGTGGGTCGCGATGTCCCAGAAGGCGGTGGAGCCGCCGTTGCCGAGGACGACCTCGTACCCCTCGGGCAGCGAGAAGAGCGCGCGTACGCCCTCGCGGACCCGGCCGACCAGTTTCTTCACCGGGGGCTGGCGGTGCGAGGTGCCGAGCAGGGAGGTGCCGGTCGCGGCGAGCGCGTCCACGGCCTCCGTCCGCACCTTGGAGGGACCCGCGCCGAATCGACCGTCCGCGGGCTTGATGTCAGAGGGAATCCGGATCTCAGCCACGGGCCGAGCCTAGACGCTCCGGCGGCCCTGTCCAGCGCGCTGTCCGCCCGATGAGACGGCGGCCGGGCGGCGCCCGGACACTCCCGGGGGTCCGGCCGCGGATGTGCCGGACGGGACGCGGGTGGCCCAGGGGGCGGGAGAAGGTTTGGCGAGCGGGCATCCTGAAGGCATGACCGATCGCGAGGTAGAGGCACTCGGCGGACAGGCCCCGGCGGGCGGAGCGAACGACGCGGAGGCGAAGAGCGCGCGGCAGCCGGCCGGCCGGGACGTGCTCGGCGCCCGGCTGCGCGCCTCGGTCCGCGGCGAGGTCGCCCTCGACGCCACCGCACGCGCCCTGCACACCATGGACGCCTCCAACTACCGGCGGGTGCCGCTCGCCGTCGTCGCCCCCGTGGACGCCGAGGACGTCGCCGCCGTCCTCGCGGTCTGCCGCGAGGAACAGGTGCCCGTCGTCCCGCGCGGCGGCGGCACCTCGATCGCCGGGCAGGCCACCGGCACCGGTGTGGTCCTCGACTTCACCCGGCACATGAACCGGATCCTCGACGTGGACCCCGAGGCGCGCACCGCCCTCGTCCAGCCCGGGGTGGTCCTGGACCGCCTCCAGGAGGCCGCCGCCCCGCACGGGCTTCGCTTCGGCCCGGACCCCTCCACCCACTCCCGCTGCACCCTCGGCGGCATGATCGGCAACAACTCCTGCGGCTCCCACTCGGTGGCCTGGGGCACCACCGCGGACAGCGTGCGCCGCCTCGACGTGCTCGGCTCCGACGGCCGCAGCAGGCGCCTCGCCCAGGGCTGGACAGACGCCCCGGCCGGGCTGCGCGAGCTGGTCGAGGGCGAACTCGCCCTGCTGCGCACCGGCTTCCCCGAGCTGCCGCGCCGCATCTCCGGCTACGCCCTGGACGCCATGCTGCCGGAGAACGGCACCGACCTCGCCCGCGCCTTCTGCGGCAGTGAGGGCACCCTCGGCGTCCTCACCGAGGCCGAGGTCGCCCTGGTCCGGCCGCCCGCCGCCCGGGTGCTCGCCGTCCTCGGCTACCCCGACGAGTCCGACGCCGCCGAGGCGGCGCCCGCGCTGCTGCCGTACCGGCCGATGACCGTCGAGGGCATGGCCGCCGACCTGGTGCCGCCGGGCGCCACCGGGCTGCCGCGCGGCGGGGCCTGGCTCTTCGTGGAGGTCGGCGGCGAGAGCCCGGCCGAGGCCCGCGCCCACGCCGAACGGCTGGTGCGCGCCGCCGGTACCGCGCACTCCCTGGTGGTCTCCGACCCGGCCGGGCAGCGCGCCCTGTGGCGGATCCGGGAGGACGCCAGCGGCACCGCCACCCGGCTGCCGGAGAGCGCGGGCGGCGGGGAGGCCTGGCCCGGCTGGGAGGACTGCGCGGTGCCGCCCGCCCGGCTCGCCGCCTATCTGCGCGACTTCCGCGCCCTGCTCGCCGAGCACGGGCTGCGCGGCACCCCGTACGGGCACTTCGGCGACGGCTGCATCCACGTCCGGATCGACTTCGATCTGATGAGCCATCAGGGAGTGCGCAGCTTCCGGCTGTTCTCCGAGGAACTCGCCAAGGTCGTGGTGGCGCACGGCGGTTCGCTCTCCGGCGAGCACGGCGACGGCCAGGCCCGCGCCGAACTCCTCCCCACCATGTACGGCCCGCACCTGGTACGCCTCTTCGAGCGCACCAAGTCCCTCTGGGATCCGGCCGATCTGCTCAACCCGGGGATGCTGGTGCGCCCCGCGCCCCTCGACAGCAACCTCCGCTTCGACGTGCTGCCGCGCCGCCCGGTCGACGTCGCCTTCGGCTATCCGCACGACAACGGCGACTTCTCGGCCGCCGTCCGCCGCTGCGTCGGCGTCGCCAAGTGCCGTACGGAAACGGCCGATTCGGGGGTCATGTGCCCCTCCTTCCGGGCCACCGGCGAGGAGGAGCACTCCACCCGCGGCCGGGCCCGGCTGCTGCACGAGATGCTCGCGGGCGAGGTCATCACCGACGGCTGGCGCTCCACCGAGGTACGCGACGCCCTCGACCTCTGCCTGTCCTGCAAGGGCTGCCGCTCCGACTGCCCGGTCGGCGTCGACATGGCCACCTACAAGGCCGAGTTCCTGCACCACCACTACGAGGGCCGCCTCCGCCCCGCCGCGCACTACGCCCTCGGCAGGCTGCCGCGCTGGCTGCGCCTGGTCCACGGGCTGCGCCTGACCCGCCCGGTCAACGCCCTGGCCGCGGTGGGCCCGCTCGCCGCCCTCGCCAAACGCCTCGGCGGCATCTCCGCCGAACGCGCCCTGCCGGTACTGCCCGCCGAGACCTTCAGCCGCTGGTGGCGGCGCGGGCTGCGGCGGGCCTCGGGCCGGCGCCGGGGCGGGGCGGTGCGGCGGCTCCCGGCCGGGCGGACGGTGATCCTGTGGCCCGACACCTTCACCGACCACCTCTCGCCCCAGGTCGGCCGCGCGGCCGTGGAGGTGCTGCGGGACGCGGGCCTCGAATGCCTGGTCCCGGAGAAGGTCTGCTGCGGACTCACCTATGTCTCCACCGGCCAACTCGACGGCGCCCGCGCCGTGTTGCGCCGCACCCTGGACCGGATGGAGCCCTATCTGGAGACCGGCGCCCCCGTCGTCGTCCTCGAACCGAGCTGCGCCGCCGCCCTGCGCACCGACCTCGTCGAACTCCTCGGCGAGGACCCCCGCGCCCGCACCCTCGCCGACTCCGTCCTCACCTTCGCCCAGGCCCTGGAGCAGTACGCCCCCGGCTGGCGCCCGCCCCGGCTCGACCGCCCGGTGGCCGGGCAGACCCACTGCCACCAGCACGCCGTCCTCGGTGACGCCGCCGAACGCCGCCTGCGCGAACGCGCCGGTCTCACCGGCGAGTTGAGCGGCGGCTGCTGCGGCCTCGCCGGAAACTTCGGCTTCGAACGCGGCCACGAGGACGTCTCCCGCGCCTGCGCCGAGGAACAACTCCTGCCCTCCGTACGCCAGTCACCCCCCGACACCGTCCTCCTCGCCGACGGCTTCTCCTGCCGCACCCAACTCGACCAGCTGGGCGGGGTGGAGGGCAGGCATCTCGCGGAAGTGCTGGCGGAGGGGCTGGGGGGATCGTCGGGTTCGTGAGGGGGGTGTCATGTGTAACCAGGCGCGGGGGAGTTGAGCCGGGTGGGCGGCTCACCGGTGCGGTTTATGCGATGACGCGAATATGGGCGCTTTCGCATGGACGGCTCAGGCGCCCCGCTCGTACCGTCATGGCGTCCGGCCCGCAGGGGGCCGCCGAGGGGGTTCGCAGCATGTCTCGTGAGGAACTGACCCGGCTCACCGGCAATGGGAACGGCACGTGCGGCAAGGACGACTGCCCGAATGTCTACCGGACCGCGGCGGGATCATTCCTGGTTCAGGGTGACGTGTCCCATGTCTTCAAGGTGCCCGAGGGGGAAGGGCTTGTGGAGATTCCGGAGGAGACGTTGAGGGAGGCCGTTCGTGCTCTTGGCTGGTGAGGAGTGGGCTGCTCGCTTTGCGGGATTCCAGCGGGAAGCCTGGCGCCTGGAGACCCTGCCGCAGTACCTCATGCCCCAGGAGGCGGAGGAATTCGCGTCATTCAGGGACGGTGCTCGCATCGATCCGGCAGCCGTGTCGAATGAGTACACGGACCGGCTGCGCAGGCAAGCCGTAGCGGGGCGGATTCAGGGCAGGGTCCATGTGCTGACCCGCCCCCTCTCGGACTATCTGCGGTTCGAGTTCCATCACTACTACAGGCCTCACGCCCTGGCCGGCGAGCAGATCCGTATTCTCGATGTCACGAACCGCCCCAACCCCCTCGAGGGGGCACAGGACTTCTGGATGTTCGACCGTTCCGAAGTGGTCCTCATGAACTACCACGCCGATGGCCGGCAGATCAGCCGGGAAGTGTGGGCCGGTGATGTCGCACCGTTCCTCGAATACCAGAGGATCGCGGTGAGCGAGTCGGTTTCCTTCGAGGAGTACGTGAAGGGCTTTGACCTTTGACCCTGAGGCCCTGGTTGAGGGCCGGGGAGGCAGAAGACTCTCGCCGCAGGTGCCGGGTACGGGGCCTCATTTTGAATGTTCGATCGCGCTTACGTGACGCGCTGGGCCGGCCCTCTTGCGGAGCGCATGTCCTCGTACGCTTCTCGCAATTCACGCGCATTCGAGATGCCCCTGTCTTCAGTCTTTCGCACGATTTCGAGGGCCCGCCAATGATTTGAGGGGACAACTCGTCCTGAAAGAATGGCATTCTGTGCCGCGCTACAGGCTTCATCCAAGCGATCTGAAGCGATAAGGGAGAGAGCCAGGTCGATATTTGCCGATGCCACACGACGTGGCCACCTTGAGACATCGCCAGACGGAGCCAGGCGCGAGATCACTTCCCGTGCGTAACCTTCGGCTGCTGGGTCGCCCACCCATGCAAGTGTAGTAGCAGTATATGAGACTGATTTTGCCGGATCGTACTGGTAGTGATGTTGGGGATGCTCTGGGAAACGCATGGGGCATACGAGATCATGTACTCGCCCTATTGCGTCATACGTTTCTTTCGGTGCCCCAAGTCTGGCGTATGCTCGCCCCTCCTGCGCTGTCGCCTGGATCTCGACAGAGCTTCCCTTGGGTGCAAGCGCTTGGGCCGCCTTGCTCAGTTCCGCAGCCCTCAGGTAGCCGCCATTCGTGAGCACGCGCCAGGCATCAGTTTCAAGGCACCAAGCCTGGATTTCTGAGTGCCCGGCATGCTGGGCAAGTGTCATTGCTGTTCGCAGTCTGGCTGCGGCTGCATCCTCTTGATCAAGGTCGATATGCAGCGTCGCGCCCAGGAGGGAGAACCATCCCCCAAGTACGAGCAATCGTCGGTGTTCGGCGAGCGTCTTCTTTGCATCCAGTAGTTGCCTGACGTATCCCGAGTATCTCCGCACTCGCTCTATCAGATCTTCCGGTGGAGAGGACGAGTATTTCGTGGCGAGATCATGAAATACTCCCTCTAGGCGAGAGAGCGTCTCATTCCCGACATCGCTGGCCACAACTCTGCGCGCGAGTTCGAAAGCTTCAATTTCGTCATCACACTCCGAGCGGACCGACTTGCTGAGCGTAGCGGGAACGGCATGCGGTGGCGTGAGTTCTGCCGGGATCGCGATCATGGATTCTAGTTGTGCTGCGGAGACTCGCAGCTCTCGGCAAAGTCCGGGTCGGTGGAGCGGCTGCGGTTCCGTCTCTCCGGTTTCCCAACGGCCCACCGTGGAGCGATCAACCCCTACGGCGTCTGCCAGCGACTCCTGACTAAAGCCCAATGCCCTGCGCCGCTTTACGAAGCTCTCACGCCTGGTCGCCACTCCGCCTCCCGCTCTTTGAATCGCCGTTCTACCAGCTCAGAGGGCCCGACGCGTCCAGTATGCGGCAGGAATGCAGCAGAGATGAGGCATGAGTGCGCTGGCTCCACTCCGGACGTCGCCCTGTACTGAGGTCAAGCAGACACAGTCAGTGATCGGACGGACACCATGGCGTCGATCGACGCGAGGTATACAGCGCGGCCCTACCCCGTTCGGCCTTCTTCGTGACGGTCAGCAGCCGACCGGTTGCAGGAGCACCACCAGCACCACGCACAGACGAACCGACAACGCAGGAGGTATCCAGCATGAGCACCACAACGGCCGTCCCGTTCGGAGTCCGGCACCTGCTGTCCCCGCCCCCGGCGACGGACGAAGCGCCCGTCATCACCTACAGCGAGGGGCTCCAGCTCAACGTCTCGGCCGAGGGCAACCCGTGGCACGCGATCACGGCCGAGATGCCCGAGACGCAGACCGAGACCAGCAACGGGGACGGCTCGGCCCCCGGTTCCGACTCCGGAACCGATCTGTACTGACATGCACTCCATCCTCATTCTGACCGGCCGGGACGATCTCACGGCCGATGCAGTGGTCGAGGAGCTGGTGAATCGCGGTGAGCAGGTCGTCAGGTTCGATACTGCCGACTTCCCGACCGCTTCCCGTCTGGCCGTCTCTCTCACCGGGGACGGCTGGACGGGATGTCTCGCCGGCTCCCGTACGGTCCGTCTGGAATCCGTCAAGTCGGTGTGGTGGCGGCGCCCCAACGAGTTCCGCACTCCGGACGACTGGCCTGGATGTGCTCGCGCCCTCGCGGTCTCGGAAGCACGCTCCGGGCTGCTCGGCGTGCTCGGCTCCCTGCCCGTGCGGTGGGTCAACCACCCGAGCAAGGACGCCGCCGCGAATTACAAGCCCGTTCAACTCGCCATTGCCGCCCGCTGCGGGCTGAACGTGCCCCGCTCCGTGATCACGTCGGACCCCGCGCACGCCCGTACGTTCATGGGGGACGACGCGGTGGTCTACAAAGGACTCGGCGGGGGCGTGCTCGGTCCCGAGGGGAAGCGGCACTTCCTTCCCGTGGCGCTCGTCTCCGCGGACCAGGTGGACGACGGAGTGAGCGGCACCGCCCACCTGTTCCAAGAGCGCGTGGACAAGGCGTACGAAGTGCGCTTGACCGTGATCGGGGAGCGCATGTTTCCCGTCGCCATCCACACCGACAGCGAAGCCGCGCGGCTCGACTGGCGGACGGACTACCAGTCCCACCGGTACGAAGTGGTGGACATGCCCCCGGAGGTGGAAAGGGGGGTACGTCAACTCATGGACCAGCTCGGCTTGTTCTTCGGCGCGCTGGACTTTGCCGTCATGCCGGACGGACGGTGGGTGTTCTTCGAGGTGAACCCCAACGGTCAATGGCACTGGCTCGCTGTCCGGGCCGGTGTGCCGCTGGTGGAAGCTATGGCCGATGCTCTGCAAGGAGACACAGCATGACCGAAGCGTCCGCATGGGCCGAAGCCGCCGAAGCGCTTGCCGACACGGTGACCGCCGACGCTCCCGCATGGCATGACGCCGTGAGCAACACCCCCCGGCACCGGCTCGTCCCGCGCTGGTGGCAGCGCATCCCGGACAGCCCGGCGCAGGAATGGGCGTTGGTGGACCTCCCCGAGGACACCCCGGAACGGCTGCACGCGGCGTACTCGGACGAGACGCTTGTCACCCGCGTCGGCCCCACGCACGCCGACCACGCCACCCCCGGCGAACACGGCAAGGGCGACCCCACGTCGTCCAGCACGCTGCCGGGGCTCATCGTGTCGATGGCGCACCGGCTCGATGTGAAGCCCGGCCACAAGGTGCTGGACGTGGGTACGGGCTCCGGGTACTCCGCTGGTCTGTTCGCGCGTCGCTTCGGGGACGACAGTGTGACGAGCGTGGACGTGGACCCGTACCTGGTCGAGGCGGCGCGGATCCGTCTCGCCGAGTTCGGGCGCACTCCGCGGATGGAGGCCGTCGACGCCACGGGCGATCTGCCCGATACGGAGTACGACCGCATCATGGCGACCGTTTCCGTTCGGCCCGTCCCCGCGTCATGGCTCCGCGCGCTGCGTCCCGGCGGACGCCTGGTCACGACGATTGCCCACACCGCGCTCCTGATCACGGCGGACATGGGAACGGACGGCATCGCGCGGGGCACGGTCCAGCCGGACCCGGCCACGTTCATGGAGACCCGGCAGGAAGCGGACTACCCGGCGAAGCTGAACGACGTGTTCGTGCGGGCTCGTGTACGGGAGGGCGAGGACGTACGTCCCCCCGTGGGGGCCATTCCCGACTTGTGGCAGGAATGGCCGCTTCGGTGGCTGTACGAGCTGGACACGCCCGGTGTCGAGACCCGCGCGGCTGCCTACCCGGACGACGGACGGCGCGTGGTGTGGCTGCTCGGCCCGGACGGCTCATGGGCGCGCGCCGAGGACGGAGCGTCCCCGATGGTGCATCAAGGTGGCCCTCGCCGCCTCTGGGATGACCTGGAACGCGTCCGCCGCAAGTGGGAGGAGAAAAACAGGTTCTCTCTCCACACGATGCGCGCGGAACTGTCGCCGGAAGGCAGTCACCTGCTGTCCCCGGACGAGGCATGGCGCTTCACGATCTGACCGCGCCGTGATGAGGCTCGGCCCGGCGGACGGGACGACCGTCCGACGTACGGCAGCCCCGCCCGAGTCGGCCTACCCACCCCGTCACCCCCGCTCCCTCACCCCGCCCGCTCCGCCGCGCTCCGTTCCACGCAGAACTCGTTGCCCTCCGGGTCGGCGAGGGTGGCCCAGCCGGTGCCGTCGGGTCTGCGGTGGTCGGCGACCAGGGTGGCGCCGAGGCCGAGCAGGTGGGCGACCTCCTCGTCGCGGGTGCGGTCCTGGGGCTGGAGGTCGAAGTGGACGCGGTTCTTCACGGTCTTGGCGTCCGGCGAGGTGACGAAGAGCAGCGAGGCCCCCGGCGCGGTGACCGAGGCCTCCGGATCCCCCGGGAAGTCGTCCTCCGCGAGGGTGCCGCCGAGGGCGGCGACCCAGAACTGGGCCAGGCGGTAGGCGTCGGAGCAGTCGACGGTGACATGGCGTATGAGAGAGGTCATGGGGCGCACTATCTGAGGGCGGGGGAGGGGTGTCCAGCGGATTTCGGGGTCCGCCCCGTCACTCCGGGCCCCCAAGATCGTCCACTGTCATGAACTATTAAGTTCAGCATGATGGACTGGTCATGTGTAACCTTTCCCCTTGCTCCTGTACGCCATCACCGCCACCGCCACCCCTGTCATTGCCTGGAAAGGTTTCCGCCCGTGAACGCCTCCGCCGACCGGCAGCCGTCCCCCGCCAGCCCGGCCGAGGCCCCGGTGCTCGCGGAGGCGACCGTGGGGCAGCCGGAGTCGGCCGCGGCGGTGTCCCCGGGGCAGGCGGCGGGTCGGGTGGCGCTCGCGCCGGTCGGGCTGGTGCTGGCCGGGGGGATCTCGGTGCAGTTCGGTGGGGCGCTCGCGGTGACGCTGATGCCGCGGGCGGGGGCGCTCGGTGTGGTCTCGCTGCGGCTGGGCTTCGCGGCGCTGGTGCTGATGGTGGTCTGCCGTCCGGCGCTGCGCGGGCACTCCCGGGCGGACTGGGGCACCGTGCTCGTCTTCGGCGCGGTGATGGCCGCGATGAACGCGCTCTTCTACCAGTCCCTCGCGCGGATGCCGATCGGCCCGGCGGTCACCCTGGAGGTGCTCGGCCCGCTCACCCTCTCCGTCCTCAGCTCGCGGCGGCTGCTCAATCTGCTGTGGGCGCTGCTCGCCCTCGCCGGGGTCTTCCTCCTCGGCGGCGGAGGCTTCGACCGCCTCGACCCGGCCGGGGCCGCCTTCGCGCTGGGCGCCGGTGCCATGTGGGCGGCGTACATCGTCTTCAGCGCCCGTACCGGCCGCCGCTTCCCGCAGGCCGACGGGCTCGCGCTGGCCATGGTGGTCGCCGCGCTGCTCATGCTCCCGGTCGGGCTCGCGGACGCGGGCTCCCGGCTCGCGGTGCCGGCGACGCTGGGGCTCGCGGCGGCCGTGGCGGTGCTCTCCTCCGTACTCCCCTACACCCTCGAACTGCTCGCCCTGCGTACCCTCCCGGCCGCCTCCTTCGCGATCCTGATGAGCCTCGAACCGGCGATCGCCGCCCTCGCGGGACTCCTCGTCCTCGGCCAGGCGCTCAGCCTCTCCGAGACGCTCGCCATCGGCCTCGTCATCGCGGCGAGCATGGGCGCGGTACGCAGCCATACGAAGACGGCGTCGGGCGGCGGACGCCGGGACGGGGAAGGCGGCGGGGAAGCCGGAGAAGACGGGGAAGACGGGGAAGGGCGTCGGTGGCGGCGCGGACGGGCGAAGGCCACGTAGGAGCGGGGGCCACCTAGGCGCGGGTGAGCGGGGCCGCGTAGGAGTGGAGTGACCCCGAACTCGGGGCGGGGGCGCGTGACTTGAGTGGCGTGCCAGGAGATGTAACAGTGCTTATATAAGTGCTGTTACGGTGGAGGGCATGACCGACACCCCCGCGCCCGACGACCCGACGCAGCAGAGCCTCTGGCGGCCCCTGCGTCTGCTGCAGGCGGCCATGGACGCCGACATCGTCCGGATCTACGCCGAGCGGCAGATCGAGGGGCTCAAGCCCAGCTTCGTCATGGAACTGCTCCGGCTGCACGCCCAGGGGCCGATGACCATCGCGGAGCTGGCCGAGTCGGTTCAGCGCACGCATTCGGCGCTCAGCCAGAAGGTCGCCGCGATGCGGGCGGCCGGCTGGGTCGAGACCGTCGTGGGTGAGGACGCGCGTACCCGGAAGGTGGCGCTCACCGGCAAGGCCCGCCGTGTCGTGGACCGTCTGGCGGCGGAGTGGCGGGCCACCGAGGCGGCGGTCGCCGATCTGGAGGCCGAGCTTCCCTACCCGCTCTCCCGGGTCGTCACGGACATCGAGCGGGCGCTGGAGCGCAAGAGCTTCCACGACCGGATCGCCGAGAGGCTGGCGGACGACCCCGCATGGGAGTGACCCGTAGGGGAGTGACCCGTATCAGGGTGAGGCGGGCGCTGATCGATGTGGCGCCGTTGCGGTCCTCGCCTCCGTTCCGGCGGTTGTGGATCGGGCAGACGCTGTCCGGGTTCGGCGGGCAGATGACGCTCGTCGCCGTCATGTTCCAGATCTGGCAGATGACGGGGAGCACCCTGTGGACGGGGGCCGTCGGGCTGGCCCAGGCGGTTCCGCTCCTCGCGCTCGGACTGTTCGCCGGATCGCTCGTGGACCGGGTGGACCGCCGGAAGTTCTATCTGCTCATGACCGGCGGGCAGGCCGGGTGCGCGCTCCTCCTCGCCGCGCAGGGCTTCCTCGGGCACCTTCCCGCCGCCGGGGTGCTCGGGCTCGTCGCCCTCCAGTCCTGCTTCGTCGCGGGCGGCGGTCCGGCCTCGCGCGCCTTCCTGCCGCAGCTGCTGCCGGGGGAGCAGCTGGCCGCGGGGCTGGCGCTGAGGCGCATCGCCTTCCAGGGCGCCCTGCTGCTCGGTCCCGCGCTCGGCGGCTTGACCGCGGGCGGGCTCGGAGTCGGCGCCTGCTATCTGATCGACGCCCTGACGTTCCTCGCCGCGTTCTGCGGTGCCTTCGGCCTGCCGCGGATGAGCCCCGGGGACGAGCCCGCGCGGCCCGGTCTGCGCGGGGTGCTCGACGGCCTCGCCTTCCTCGGCCGCACCCCCGTCGTCCGCGGGGCCCTGCTCACCGATCTGGCCACCACCGTGCTGTCGATGCCCCTCAGCCTGTTTCCCCTGATCAACGCCGAACGCTTCGGCGGCGACCCGCGCACCCTCGGCCTGTTCCTCACCGCCATCGCTCTCGGCGGCCTCGCGGCCTCGCTCCTCTCGGGGACCTTCACCCGCTTCCCCCGCCCCGGCCTGCTGATGCTCGGCGGTTCCGCGGCCTGGGGCGCGGCGCTGACGCTGTTCGGCATGGCGCCCCAGCGGTGGGCGGGCCTGGCCCTGCTCGTCCTGGCCGGTGCCGCGGACACCGTCTCCGTCGTCTGCCGGAGCACCGTCGTGCAGGCGCACACGCCCCCGGAGCTGCTCGGCCGCGTCGGTGCGGCGGAGCAGATCGTCGGGCAGGCCGGGCCCGACCTCGGCAATATGCGCGGCGGCCTGGTCGCGGACGCCACCTCGGGAGCGGCGGCCCTGGTCGGCGGCGGCCTGCTCTGCCTCGCCGCCGTGGCCCTGGTGGGCGCCACCACGGGGGACCTGCGCCGTTCCGCGGCGCCCTCCGCCGCCCGTACCGCCCGTACCGCCTCGGTCGGTCCCTGAGCCCGGTCCTTGAGTCCTGCCTTCCGGTCCCTGGGTCCTGCCCCTGAGTCCGGTCCCTGAGGGTCATCCCTCATTCCTCATCCCTCGGCCCGGTCCGGGGCGGCGGGTCCTGGCCGTCCGGCGTCCGCCGCCCCGGACGCTCGCCCCTGTTCCGGCGGCCCGTAAAAACAATACAAGCACGCTTGCTTGTTTCTTGCTCCGATGCCATGCTCGCCCTACGCGCCGTGTCGAGGGGAGTGCTCTGTGTCCGAGCCGTTGCCGGTCTTCGAGGACCTGCGTGCCGAGGGTGAGGAACTCGACGCGCTGGTGGGGGAGTTGACCCCCGAGCAGTGGGCCCTCGCCACGCCCGCCGAGGGGTGGACCGTCGGCCACCAGATCGCCCATCTCGCCTGGACCGACCGGGTCGCGCTGCTCGCCCTGACCGACCCCCAGGGCTTCGGCGCCGAGGTGGAGAAGGCCCTCGCGGCTCCGGACACCTTCGTGGACGACACCGCCGCGCGCGGTGCCGCGCTGCCGCCCGCCGAGCTGCTCGCCGACTGGCGCACCGGGCGCGCGGCGCTGCACAAGGCGCTGCTTGCCGCCGAGCCCAAGGTGAAGTTCCCCTGGTTCGGGCCGCCGATGTCGGCCGCCTCGGTGGCCACCGGGCGGCTGATGGAGACCTGGGCGCACGGCCAGGACGTGGCGGACGCCCTCGGGGTGCGGCGCGCGCCGACCGACCGGCTGAAGAACGTGGTGCACATCGCCGTGCGCACCCGTGACTTCGCCTTCCAGGTCCACGAGCTGCCGGTGCCCGCCGAGCCCTTCCGTATCGAACTCACCGCGCCTTCGGGGGAGTTGTGGACCTATGGTCCCGAGGACGCGGCGCAGCGGGTGCGCGGGAGCGCCCATGAGTTCTGCCTGCTCGCCACCCAGCGGGTGCACCGCGAGGATGTGCGGCTCACCGCCGAGGGGCCGGAGGCCGACCGGTGGCTCGGCATCGTCCAGGCCTTCGCGGGGCCGCCGGGCGGCGGGCGTCCGCCGCAGGGGGAGCGCGCGGGCGGGGGTGAGCGGGGATGAGCCGGGAGGTGCTGCGTATCGGCAATGCCTCCGGCTTCTACGGGGACCGCTTCGAGGCGATGCGCGAGATGCTCACCGGCGGTCCGCTGGACGTGCTGACCGGGGACTACCTCGCCGAGCTGACCATGCTGATCCTCGGCCGGGACCGGCTGCGGGACAGCGCGCTCGGCTATGCCAAGACCTATCTGCGGCAGTTGGAGGAGTGCCTCGGGATCGCGCGCGAGCGCGGGGTGAAACTGGTCAGCAACGCAGGCGGCCTCGCGCCCGCCGCGCTGGCCGAGGAGATCCGCGAACTCGCCGAACGCCTGGGCCTGGACGTACGGGTGGCGCATGTCGAGGGCGACGATCTGCTCGGCCGGGGCGGCTGGGGCGAGGGGGTGCTCACCGCCAACGCCTACCTCGGCGGCGAGGGCATCGCCGCCTGCCTGCGGGCCGGTGCCGATGTGGTGGTCACCGGGCGGGTCACCGACGCCGCGCTGGTGAGCGGCGCCGCCGCCGCGCACTTCGGCTGGGGCCCCGAGGACCACGACCGGCTCGCCGGTGCCGTGGTCGCCGGGCACATCCTGGAGTGCGGCACCCAGGCCACCGGCGGCAACTACGCCTTCTTCGGTGAACTGACCGCCAGGGAGGGCGGGTTCGGCCTGCTGCGGCGCCCGGGCTTCCCGCTCGCGGAGATCCACGAGGACGGCACCTCGGTGATCACCAAGCATCAGGGGACCGGCGGCCGCGTCGACGTCGGCACCGTCACCGCCCAGCTCCTCTACGAGACCGCCGGGGCGCGGTACGCGGGTCCCGATGTCACCGCCCGCCTGGACACGGTGCGGCTGACCGAGGAGGGCGCCGACCGGGTGCGCGTCGAGGGGGTGCGCGGTGAGGCGCCGCCGCCCACGCTCAAGGTGGGCCTGAACCGGCTCGGCGGCCACCGCAACGAGGTCGTCTTCGTCCTCACCGGTCTCGACATCGAGGCCAAGGCGGAGTTCGTCAAGGCCCAGATGGCCGAGGCCTTCGTCAAGTCGCCGCCCGCCGAGGTGCGTTGGGAGCTGGTGCGCACCGACCGGCCGGACGCGCCGACCCAGGAGACGGCGAGCGCGCTGCTCCGGCTCGTGGTGCGCGACCCGGACCAGAGCGTGGTGGGGCGCCCGCTGAGCGCCGCCGCCGTCGAACTCGCCCTCGCCAGCTACCCGGGCTTCCACCTCACCGCCCCGCCCGCCAAGGGCACGCCCTACGGGGTCTTCGAGGCCGCGTACACCGGTCAGGAGACGGTGGCGCACCTCGCGGTGCTTCCGGACGGCTCCCGGCACCAAGTCGGCGTACCGGCAAGGACGTTGGCGCTGGAGGAGGTGGCCGAGCCCGCGCTGCCGCCGTTGCCCGCCGGGCTGCGGGAGACCCGCCGCGCCCCGCTCGGCCTGCTCGCGGGGGCGCGCAGCGGCGACAAGGGCGGCAGCGCCAACATCGGGGTGTGGGTGCGCGAGGAGGCGGCCTGGGCCTGGCTCGCGGCCACCCTCACCGTGCCGAAGCTGCGTGAACTGCTGCCCGAATGCGCCGAGTTGCCGGTGACCCGGCATGTGCTGCCCAATCTGCGGGCGCTGAACTTCACCGTCGAGGGCCTGCTCGGCGAGGGGGTGGCCTCGCAGGCGCGCTTCGATCCGCAGGCCAAGGGGCTCGGCGAGTGGCTGCGCGCCCGCCACCTCGACATCCCCGTCCGGCTGCTGCCGTCATGACCCCCGCCCGGTGCCGGACCAGGACCGCCCGACAGCCCGCCCGACAGGAAGGGAGCGCCCCGTGACCGTGCTGCCCACCGCGCTCGACGCGAGCGCCCCCGAGTACGCCGCGAACCGCGAGAACATGCTCGGCAAGCTCGGCGAACTGACCGCCGAGCAGGACAAGGCCCTGCTCGGCGGCGGCCAGAAGTACCTCGACCGGCACCGGGGGCGCGGCAAGCTGCTCGCCCGGGAGCGCATCGAGCTGCTCCTCGACCCGGACACCCCCTTCCTCGAACTCTCCCCGCTGGCCGCCTGGGGCAGCGACTTCGCGGTCGGCGCCTCGCTGGTCACCGGCATCGGCACGGTGGAGGGCGTGGAGTGCCTGATCACCGCGAACGACCCGACGGTGCGCGGCGGCGCCAGCAACCCCTGGAGCCTGAAGAAGGCGCTGCGGGCGAACGAGATCGCCTTCGCCAACCGGCTGCCCTGCATCAGCCTGGTCGAGTCCGGCGGCGCCGATCTGCCCTCGCAGAAGGAGATCTTCATCCCGGGCGGCGCCATCTTCCGCGACCTCACCCGGCTCTCCGCCGCCGGGATCCCCACCATCGCGGTCGTCTTCGGCAACTCCACGGCGGGCGGCGCCTACGTCCCCGGCATGTCGGACCACGTCATCATGGTCAAGGAGCGCTCCAAGGTCTTCCTCGGCGGGCCCCCGCTGGTGAAGATGGCCACCGGCGAGGAGAGCGACGACGAGTCCCTCGGCGGCGCCGAGATGCACGCCCGCACCTCCGGCCTCGCCGACTACTTCGCCCTCGACGAGCCGGACGCCCTGCGTCAGGCCCGCCGGGTGGTGGCCCGCCTCAACCACCGCAAGGCGTACGCGGATCCGGCCCCGGCCGAGCCGCCCGCGTACGACCCGGAGGAGCTGCTCGGCATCGTCCCGGGCGATCTGAAGACCCCCTTCGACCCGCGCGAGGTCGTCGCCCGCCTGGTCGACGGCTCCGACTTCGACGAGTTCAAGCCGCTGTACGGGCCGAGCCTGGTCACCGGCTGGGCGCGGCTGCACGGCTATCCGATCGGGGTGCTCGCCAACGCCCAGGGCGTGCTCTTCAGCGCGGAGTCCCAGAAGGCGGCCCAGTTCATCCAGTTGGCCAACCAGCGCGACATCCCGCTGGTCTTCCTGCACAACACCACCGGCTACATGGTCGGCAGCCAGTACGAGCAGGGCGGCATCATCAAGCACGGCGCGATGATGATCAACGCGGTCTCCAACTCCAAGGTGCCGCACCTCTCGGTCCTGATGGGCGCCTCCTACGGCGCCGGGCACTACGGCATGTGCGGGCGCGCCTACGAGCCCCGCTTCCTCTTCGCCTGGCCGAGCGCCAAGTCGGCGGTGATGGGGCCCCAGCAGCTCGCCGGGGTGATGTCGATCGTGATGCGGGAGTCGGCCGCCGCCAAGGGGCAGCCGTTCGACGAGGAGCAGGACGCGGCGCTGCGCGCCATGGTGGAGCAGCAGATCGAGTCCGAGTCGCTGCCGATGTTCCTCTCCGGGCGGCTCTACGACGACGGCGTCATCGACCCGCGCGACACCCGCACCGTCCTCGGTATGTCCCTCTCCGCGATCCACACCGCTCCCGTCGAGGGCGCGCGTGGCGGCTTCGGCGTCTTCCGGATGTGAGGCAGTTGATGATCTCTTCCCTCCTCGTCGCCAACCGCGGCGAGATCGCCTGCCGGATCTTCGGCACCTGCCGCGCCCTCGGCATCGCCACCGTCGCCGTGCACTCCGACCCGGACTCCGGCGCCCCGCACACCCGCGAGGCCGAGAGCGCGGTACGGCTGCCGGGCGCCACCCCCGCCGAGACCTACCTCCGCGGCGACCTCCTGGTGAAGGCGGCGCAGGCCGCGGGCGCGGACGCGGTCCACCCCGGCTACGGATTCCTCTCCGAGAACGCCGACTTCGCGCGCGCCGTCCTCGACGCGGGCCTCATCTGGGTCGGACCGCCGCCGGAGGCGATCGCCTCGATGGCCTCCAAGACCCGCGCCAAGGAGCTCATGGCCGCCGCCGGGGTCCCGCTGCTCGCGCCCCTGGACCCGGGCGGGATCACCGAGGAGCAGCTGCCGGTCCTGGTCAAGGCGGCCTCCGGCGGCGGCGGCCGCGGCATGCGCGTGGTGCGTGAACTGGCCGCGCTGCCCGAGGAGTTGGCCGCTGCCCAGGCCGAGGCGGCGAGCGCCTTCGGGGACGGCGAGGTCTTCGTCGAGCCCTATGTGGAGCGCGGCCGCCATGTCGAGGTGCAGATCCTCGCCGACGGCCACGGCACCGTCTGGGCGCTCGGCACCCGCGACTGCTCCCTCCAGCGCCGCCACCAGAAGGTCGTCGAGGAGGCGCCCGCGCCCGGCCTCGACGAGAAGCTGCGCACCACCCTGCACGAGTCGGCCGCCGCGGCGGCCCGGGCGATCGGCTACACCGGCGCCGGGACCGTGGAGTTCCTGGTCCAGGGCGAGTCCGCGTACTTCCTGGAGATGAACACCCGCCTCCAGGTCGAACACCCCGTCACCGAGGCGGTGTTCGGGCTCGACCTGGTCGCGCTCCAGCTGCGGATCGCGGAGGGCGGGGCCCTGGACCCCGAGCCGCCCGCCCCGCGCGGCCACGCCGTCGAGGCCCGCCTCTACGCCGAGGACCCGGCCCAGGGCTGGCTGCCCCAGACCGGCACCCTGCACCGCTTCGAGGTGCCCGCCGCGGACGCCGCGCACCGCCCCGGGGCCCCGGCCGCCGAGAGCGGGGTGCGCCTGGACGCGGGCTACCGCAGCGGCGACGCGGTCGGGGTGCACTACGACGCCATGCTCGCCAAGGTCATCGCCTGGGCGCCCACCCGGGCCGAGGCGGTGCGCACGCTCGCCGGTGCCCTGGAACGCGCCGTCCTGCACGGCCCGGTCACCAACCGCGAGCTCCTGGTCCGCTCCCTCCGGCACCCCGACTTCACCGGCACCGGCGGCGACCTCACCGGCCTCGACACCGGCTTCTACGAGCGCCACGGCGCCGAACTCAGCGGCGCCGACGGGCAGTTCGACCACCGGGACGAGCAGATCGCCGCCCTCGCCGCCGCCCTCGCGGACTCCGCCGCCCGCACCGCGCCCACCGCGGCCCCGGCCGGCGGCACCCGCCCGGGCGGCGCCCAGCCCGGCACCCGCACCTTCGGCGCCTGGCGCAATCTCCCCTCGGTGCCGCAGTCCCGCCGCTACCGGGGGCGGGAGGGTGAACTGGAGGTCCGCTACCGGGTGTTGCGCGGCCTTGTCGAACCGGAGGAGCTGCCCGGGGTGCGGGTCCTCGCCACCGCCCCGGACACCGTCGTACTCGAAGTGGACGGCGTACGAAGGGAGTTCGGCCTCGCCCGGTACGGGGAGCAGGTGTACGCCGACACCGCCACCGGTGCCTGGGCACTGACCGCGCTGCCGCGCTTCCCGGACAGCGGCGGGCAGCAGGCCCCGGGTTCCCTGCTCGCCCCGATGCCCGGCACCGTGATCCGGCTCGCCGAGGGGCTCGCCGTGGGCGCCCGCGTCGAGGCCGGGACCCCGCTGGTCTGGCTGGAGGCGATGAAGATGGAGCACCGCATCACCGCTCCCGCCTCCGGCACGCTCACCGCACTGCACGCCGCCGTCGGCCACCAGGTCGAGGTCGGCGCCGTACTCGCCGTCGTCACCGAGGCGCAGGCCCCGGACGCGGCCGCACCGCCCGCCGACACCGCAGCCACCGTGGAGGAGACCCCGTGACCACCGTCCTGGAGACCGAGGAGCAGCAGGCCCTGCGCGAGGCCGTCGCCTCCTTCGGCAAGCGCTTCGGCCGCGACTACATGATGGCCAAGGCCACCGCGGGCGAGTACCCGCGCGAGCTGCACGAGGAGGCCGCGAAGCTCGGCTACGTCGGCGTCAGCCTGCCCGAGGAGTACGGCGGCGGGGGCGCCGGGATCTACGAATCCTCCCTGGTCCTGGAGGAGTTGGGCGCCGCGGGCGCACCCCTGCTGATGATGATCGTCTCGCCCGCCATCACCGGCACGGTCATCTCCCGCTTCGGCACCGAGGCGCAGAAGCGCGAGTGGCTGCCCGGACTCGCCGACGGCAGCCGGATCATGGCCTTCGGCATCACCGAACCCGACGCGGGCTCCAACTCGCACCGCATCACCACCACCGCCCGCCGCGACGGCGACGACTGGCTGCTCACCGGCCGCAAGGTCTTCGTCTCCGGCGTCGACATCGCGGACGCCACCCTCATCGTCGGCCGCACCGAGGACGCCCGCACCGGCAAGCTCAAGCCCTGCCTGTTCATCGTCCCGCGCGACGCCCCCGGCTTCTCCCGCAACCCCATCGACATGGAACTGCACGCCGCGGAACGGCAGTTCGAGCTGGTCCTGGACGACGTGCGGCTGCCCGCCGAGTCGCTCGTCGGCGACGAGGACGCGGGCCTGCTCCAGCTCTTCGCGGGGCTGAACCCGGAGCGCATCATGACCGCCGCCTTCGCCCTCGGCATGGGCCGCTACGCCCTGGGCAAGGCCGTCGAGTACGCCAAGGAGCGCACCGTCTGGAAGCAGCCGATCGGCGCCCACCAGGCCATCGCGCACCCGCTCGCGGTCGCCCGGATCGAGCTGGACCTCGCCCAGCTGATGATGCAGAAGGCGGCCCGGCTCAACGACGCGGGCGACGACCTCGGCGCGGGCGAGGCCGCCAACATGGCCAAGTACGCCGCCGCCGAGGCCTGTGTGAAGGCCGTCGACCAGGCCGTGCACACCCTCGGCGGCAACGGCCTCACCCGCGAGTTCGGCCTGGCCTCGCTCATCACCGGGGCGCGGGTGGCCAGGATCGCCCCCGTCAGCCGCGAGATGATCCTCAACTTCGTCTCCCACCAGACCCTGGGTCTCCCCAAGTCGTACTGAGGACGGGTCTACTGAACCGAGAACCGCCCGGCGAACGCCGCGGCCGGTCCCGACAGGTGGGAGTGAGCATGGTGTTCCACAGCGAGTACCCGGCGGTCGAGCCCGTGGAGGAGCCCATCCACGAGGTGGTGCTCCGCGGAGCCGCCGCCCGCGGTGAGCGGCCCGCGCTGATCGATGGCGTGAGCGGCACCGTGCTCAGCTACGCCCAGCTCGACGCCTCCCACCGCCGGGTCGCCGCGGGGTTCGCCGCCGCGGGCCTGGTCAAGGGCGATGTGCTCGCCCTGCACAGCCCCAACACCCTCGCCTTCCCGGTCGCCTTCTACGGCGCCACCCGGGCCGGCGCCTCGGTCACCACCGTGCACCCGCTGTCCACGCCCGAGGAGTTCGCCAAGCAGCTGCGGGACAGCGGGGCGCGCTGGATCGTCACCGTCTCCGCGCTGCTCGGCACCGCGCGCGAGGCGGCCGAACTGCACGGCGGCATCCGGGAGATCTTCGTCTGCGACCAGGCGGAGGGCCACCGCTCGCTCTTCGGGATGCTGGCCGTGCCCGAGTGCGAGGCGCCCGAGCCGGAGGTCGCCATCGACCCGGCCACCGACATCGCCGCCCTGCCGTACTCCTCGGGCACCACCGGCGTCCCCAAGGGCGTCATGCTCACCCACCGCTCCATCGGCACCAACCTCGCCCAGTTGCAGGCCCTGCTGCCGATGACCGAGGGCGAACGCCTGCTCGCGGTGCTGCCGTTCTTCCACATCTACGGGCTCACCGCGCTGCTCAACCATCCGCTGCAGCAGGGCGCCACCGTCGTCGTGCTGCCCCGCTTCACCCTGGAGACCTTCCTCGCGGCCGTCCAGGAGCACCGCATCAGCAGCCTCTTCGTGGCCCCGCCGATCGCCCTCGCCCTGGCCAAGCACCCCGCGGTGGACGACTACGACCTCTCCTCGGTGCGGCACATCCTCAGCTCCGCCGCCCCGCTGGACGCCGAACTCGCCCGCGCCTGCGGGGCCCGCCTCGGCCTCGGCCCGATCGGCCAGGGCTACGGGATGACCGAACTCTCGCCCGCCACCCATGTGGTGCCGCGCGGCGCGGCACACGTACCGCCGGGGACCGTCGGCAAGCTGGTGCCCGGCACCGAGCTGCGGATCGCCGCCCTGGACGGCGAGGAGGGCGGCGCCTCGGGCGGCGACCTCGGGCCCGGGGAGCACGGCGAGATCGTCTTCCGCGGCCCGCAGGTCATGAAGGGCTACCTCGGGCGGGCCGAGGCGACCGCCGCGATGATCGACGCGGACGGCTGGCTGCACACCGGGGACATCGGCTACGTCGACGAGGACGGCTGGCTCTTCGTCGTCGACCGGGTCAAGGAGCTCATCAAGTACAAGGGCTTCCAGGTGGCCCCCGCCGAACTGGAGGCCCTGCTCCTCACCCACGAGGGCATCGCGGACGCCGCCGTCATCGGCGTGGGCGACGCGGACGGCAACGAGATCCCCAAGGCGTACGTGGTCCGCGCACCCGGCGGCGCGGACCTCGGCGCGGAGCAGGTCATGGAGTGGGCGGCCGCCCGCGTCGCCCCGTACAAGAAGATCCGGCGGGTGGAGTTCGTCGAGCAGGTGCCGCGCGCCGCCAGCGGGAAGATCCTGCGGCGGGAGCTGCGCACCCGGCACGAACAGGCCGCCCAGGGGCCGGAGTCCACCGCAACCGTGGAAGGCAGGCAGCGCACCCCATGACCATCGGCCGCAGCAGGCAGGGCGGATTCCTCACCCTGAGCCTGGACGCCCCCGAGCGCCGCAACGCGCTCTCCGCGACGCTCGTCGAGGACCTCGCCGAGGCGCTCGCGGAGGCGGGTGCCGACCCCGGCGTACGCGCCGTGGTCCTCACCCACAGCGGCAACACCTTCTGCGCGGGGGCCGATCTGCGCGAGCCCCCGGACCCGGAGGCCTTCGTCGCCCTGCTGCGGGGGATCGTCGCGCTGCCGAAGCCGGTGGTGGCCCGGGTGGCCGGGCATGTCCGGGCCGGCGGCCTGGGCCTGCTCGGCGCCTGCGACCTGGCGGCGGCGGGGGAGGGCTCCACCTTCGCCTTCACCGAGGTGCGGATCGGGGTGGCCCCGGCGGTGATCTCGATGCCGCTGCTGCCGCGCCTGGACCCGCGCGCGGCGGCCCGCTGGTACCTCACCGGGGAGAAGTTCGGCGCCGCCGAGGCCGCCGCGGCGGGCCTGGTCACCGCGGCCGGTCCGGAGGTGGACGCGGTGCTCGCCCCCCTCCTCGACGGGCTGCGCAGGGCCGCCCCCGGGGCCCTGGCCGAAACGAAGAGACTTCTGACGGTTAAGGTGCTTGACACCTTCGACGAGCAGGCCGGAGAGCTGATCGCGCTGTCGGCGCGGCTGTTCACGACCGACGAGGCGCGCGAGGGGACGACCGCCTTCCTCGAACGACGGGATGCCGCATGGGTGTGGTGACGTCACCGAAGCAGGACCGCAGCCGGGTCACCCGGCAGCGGCTGCTCGAAGCCGCCGTGTCCTGCCTGGCCGAACGCGGCTGGTCGGGCTCGACGGTCTCGGTCGTCGCCGAACGCGCCGGGGTCTCCCGCGGCGCCGCCCAGCACCACTTCCCCACCCGCGAGGACCTGTTCACCGCCGCCGTCGAGTACGTCGCCGAGGAGCGGTCCACCGCGCTGCGCCAGCTCTTCCCGGAGGGCGGCGCGGACCGCCGGGAGGTCGTCACCGCCCTGGTGGACCTCTTCACAGGCCCGCTCTTCCGGGCCGCTCTGCAACTGTGGGTGGCCGCCGCCAACGAGGAGCAACTCGGCACCAGGGTCGCCGAGTTGGAGGCACGGGTGGGCCGCGAGACCCATCGGATCGCCGTGGAGATGCTCGCCGTGGACGAGTCCCGCCCCGGCGCCCGGGAGACCGTGCAGGGCTTCCTCGACATGGCCCGCGGCCTCGGCCTCGCCAATCTGCTCACCGACGACGCGGGCCGCCGCGCCCGGGTGGTCGCGGAGTGGGCGCGCATCCTCGACGGCGCCCTCGGCTGAGGCTGGGACCGGGCCTGAGGCCGGGGTCGGGACCGGTCCTGAGGCCGGGACCGGGCCCGAGACCGGTCCTGGGGCCGGGCCCGGGACCGGAGCCGAGGCGCCCGGCGCCGGGTCGTCCTCCCGGTGCCGGGCGGGCCGGGGCGGCGCCGGGCCGTGACGCCCGCGCCGCCGCCGGGGCTCAGCTCCGTCGGCCGCCGATGCCGTCGAAGCCCTCGATGGACTGCGGCGGGCGGGTGCCCGGGCCCACGTAGCGGGCCGAGGGGCGCACCAGGCGGCCGGTGCGCTTCTGCTCCAGGATGTGCGCCGACCAGCCCGCGGTACGGGCGCAGGTGAACATCGAGGTGAACATGTGCGCCGGGACCTCGGCGAAGTCAAGGACGATGGCCGCCCAGAACTCCACATTGGTGGCGAGCACCCGGTCCGGGCGGCGGGCGTGCAGCTCCGCGAGGGCCGCCTTCTCCAGGGCCTCGGCGACCTCGAAGCGCGGGGCGCCCAGCTCGCGGGCGGTGCGGCGCAGCACCCGGGCGCGCGGGTCCTCGGCGCGGTAGACGCGGTGCCCGAAGCCCATCAGGCGCTCGCCCTTGTCGAGGGCGCCCTTCACATAGGCCTCGGCGTCCCCGGTGCGCTCGATCTCCTCGATCATGTGCAGCACCCGGGAGGGGGCGCCGCCGTGCAGCGGGCCGGACATCGCGCCCACCGCGCCGGACAGGGCGGCGGCCACATCGGCGCCGGTGGAGGCGATGACCCGGGCGGTGAAGGTGGAGGCGTTCATGCCGTGCTCGGCGGCCGAGGTCCAGTAGGCGTCCACGGCGGCGACATGCTTGGGGTCCGGCTCCCCGCGCCAGCGGATCATGAACCGCTCGACCACCGACTGCGCCCGGTCGATCTCGCGCTGCGGCACCATCGGCAGGCCCTGGCCGCGCGCCGACTGGGCGACGTAGGAGAGCGCCATCACGGCGGCGCGGGCGAGGTCCTCGCGGGCCTGCTCGGCATCGATGTCCAGCAGCGGGCGCAGCCCCCACACCGGGGCGAGCATGGCGAGGGCGGACTGCACGTCCACCCGGATGTCCCCGGAGTGCACCGGGATCGGGAAGGGCTCGGCGGCCGGCAGGCCCGGGTTGAAGGCCCCGTCGACGAGCAGCCCCCAGACATTGCCGAAGGAGACGTTGCCGACCAGGTCCTCGATGTCGACGCCCCGGTACCGCAGGGCGCCGCCTTCCTTGTCGGGTTCGGCGATCTCCGTCTCGAACGCGACGACTCCTTCAAGTCCGGGTACGAAGTCGGACATCGGGCGGCTCCTTGGGTGCGACGGTGGTCGGCGGCTCTGCGCGGTGCGCCCCGCGGCTCGGGGGCGACGGCCCGGCGTGCCACTCCTAGGGTGAGTGTGCGGCACTGAGTGCCACTGTGCCATCGAGAGGGTCCGCGCGTCGATGGTGCGGACACGGGATCCCGGTCGGGGCGGGTACGGGATCCGGCCGGGGCAGGCACGGGATCCGGCCGGGGCGGTACGCAGATCCGGCCGGGGCGGTACGGGGATCCGCCCGGGCCGGGCGCCGGGAGCCGCCGGGAGACGGGTGCCGGATGCGGCAGGATGGCCGGGTGACCGACCCCACCGCCGAGGCCGCCGACGCCCTCGCCGCCGATGCCGCCGATGCCGCCGCCGACCGGCCGCGCCCCGCCGCTCCGGAAACCGCCCTCGACCCCGCCGGGATGCGCGAGCAGTACCGCACCGAGGGCCTGGACGCGCGCACGCTGGCCGCCGATCCGATGACGCAGTTCGGCCACTGGTTCCGGGAGGCCGCCGAATCGGCCATGCTCGGCGGCCTCTACGAGCCCAACGCCATGATCGTCTCCACCGCCGACGCCGAGGGCCGCCCGAGCGCCCGCACCGTACTGATGAAGCAGTACGACGCCCGCGGCTTCGTCTTCTTCACCAACTACGGCTCCCGCAAGGCCCGCGAGCTGGCCGCCAACCCGCACCTCTCGCTGCTCTTCCCCTGGCATCCGATGGCCCGTCAGGTCCTGGTGACCGGCACCGCGGCCCGCACCTCCGCCGAGGAGACCGCCGCCTACTTCCGCTCCCGCCCGCACGGCTCGCAGCTCGGCGCCTGGGCCAGCGCGCAGTCCGAGGTCATCGCCTCGCGCGGTGAACTCGACCGCCGCTGGGCGGAGTTGAACGCCCGCTACCCGGTGGGCACCGAGGTCCCCGTACCGCCGCACTGGGGCGGCTTCCGGGTCACCCCGGCCGCCGTCGAGTTCTGGCAGGGCCGCCGCAACCGGCTGCACGACCGGCTGCGGTACGTACGGGAGGGCGGCGAGGCCGGGCGCGCAGGGGAGGGCGGTCGCGAGGGCGGGGCCGCGGGCTGGCGGGTGGAGCGGCTCAGTCCGTGAACTGCCGGGCCTCTGGCGGCCGTTGAGGGGGATCGGGGAGCGCGGGCGGGGAGGCTCAGGAGGTGAGCACGCCCTCCAGGAAGGGTTCCACCACGGCGCGCCACTCGCCGGGGCGGTCGAGGTGGACGAGGTGGCCCGCCTCGGGCACCTCCGCGTACCGGCCGCGGGGCAGGACGCGGACCATCTCCTGGGCCTCCGCGCGGCCGAGTTCGCCGTCGAGGCCGCGGACCACCAGGGTGGGGCAGTCCACCGCGGCCAGCTCCTCCCAGTGCGCGTCGTAGACCCAGTGCTCCCGGGACTTGAGCATGTGCGCGGGGTCGAAGACCGGGCGCCAGCCGTCCTCGGTCTCGGCCATCACCGCCGCGTAGAACTCGGCGCGGCTCGGATTCGGCCGCTCCAGCCAGGGGTCCGTCTCGCCGAACCATCTTCGGACCTCCGCGAGCGAGCCGAAGGGCAGCGGCCAGGCGTCGTACCAGTCCTCCCAGACGCGCTGGCTGGCGAGGCCGAGCGCGGAGGCCCGCATATCGCAGATGATCAGCGCGCGCACCAGGTCGGGGCGCTGGGCGGCCAGCTGCCAGGCGTTCAGGGCGCCCATGGAGTGGCCGACGAGCACGGCGGGGCCCAGCTCCAGCTGTTCCAGGACGGCGGCCAGGTCCTCGACATAGGCCTCCCTGGTCCAGGGGCCGGCGCCGGGCTTCTCGCTGCGGCCGTGGCCGCGCTGGTCGAGGGCGACGGTGCGGTGGCGGGCGGCCAGCCACCCGGCGGTGCCCGTCCAGTGCCCTGCGCAGCCCATCAGGCCGTGCAGCAGTAAGACGCCGCTGTCCGCCGGGGCCCCGTCGGAGCCCGGTACGCCCGTGAACTCACGGGCGGCCAGGCGCACTCCGTCCGCGCCGCTCAGCTCGATGTGCCGCTCCACTGACCTGGCACCCCCCTCGATCCCCTAGACGGTGGTTGCTCCCGGCCGCGCCGTTCGCTGCTCCGCGGGGCGGCCGCCGATCACGCTATCGAACCCCTATTCGAAAACATGTGCTGTGCGGCAAGGACCCCTCGTACGAGTGACGGCGCGGCGGGATTGCCGTTCGCGGCGCTGGGGAGATTCGGAGCGGGAGGCGGGCCGCTCGGGGAAACCGGTCCGACGGGTACGACCCTGGGAGCTCGGGGCTCCGGGTCGGGACAGGGGAGGCGGGGCCCCGGCGCCGCGAGGTGCCGGGGTCCTGAGTCCGTTCGCCGACGCTCATCCTCAGGGCTCCTCCGACATCCTCGGGACTCCCGTGAGTCATATGCCGGTCACAGCCTTGCAGGAAATCCCGCTCAGCGCTGCGGCCCGGAGCTGTGAATTCCGAAAACGGCGCGACCTGATCGGTCCGCCGCCCGGGGCCGCGTCCCAGCGCCTCCGGGGCGGGCTCAGCGCTTGGCGACGAAGACGTGCGAGGCGATCTCCGGGTCCAGCTCCGCGGCCTCGCCGCCGCTGCCGACCAGCACCCCGCCCGGCGACTGGGTCACGCTGACCACGGCGCCCGGCTGGAGCCCGGCCCGGCGCAGCGTGTACATCAACTGGGCGTCGTTCTGGATGGGTTCGCCGATGCGGCGCACCACGACGGTCTTGCCCTCCTCGCCGGTCTCCAGGTCGGAGAGGGAGACCAGGGAGTCGTTGAGGAAGGGGTCGGCGCCGTCCTTCTCGCCGAGTTCCTCCAGGCCGGGGATCGGGTTGCCGTAGGGCGACTCGGTGGGGTGGCGCAGCAGCTCCAGGACACGCCGCTCCACCGCCTCGCTCATCACGTGCTCCCAGCGGCAGGCCTCCGCGTGCACCTGCTCCCACTCCAGGCCGATGACGTCGACGAGGAGGCACTCGGCGAGGCGGTGCTTGCGCATCACCCGGGTCGCGAGCCTGCGGCCCTCCTCGGTCAGCTCCAGGTGGCGGTCGCTGGCGACGGCGACCAGGCCGTCGCGCTCCATCCGTGCCACGGTCTGGCTGACCGTCGGGCCGCTCTGGTCGAGCCGCTCCGCGATGCGGGCACGCATCGGGACCACACCTTCCTCTTCGAGCTCCAGGATGGTGCGGAGATACATCTCCGTGGTGTCGATCAGTGCGGACATACGTGCCCCTCGAATCTTGCCGTGCCGGTGCGGGTGCTCGCCGCCGTGATGCAGCCTCACGTCAATTCTGACGCATGCCGAAGATTCTCGACCCCAGCTCCTCCGTGTTGACACCGGGCCCGCACTCCCCGCACGGTGAGCGGCGGCAGAATGTGATCCGTACAACAGGCGCCCGGCAGGCGGCCGTACGGCGCCCCGGGCGGGGCGGGGAAGGAAGGTGCGCGGGTGAGCGCAGTCGGTACGGACGGGGACGCGCGCGGGGAGCGGGCCGCACCGGCGCCGGGCGGCGGCCTCGCGGAGGCCTACCTCGACGCCACGCTCCACCTGCTCGCCCGGCAGCGCGAGCAGGAGGCGGAGTCCGGGCGCATCGGCACCGCGGCGGCGCTGATCGCGGACACCGTGGCCGCGGGCGGCAGGCTCTTCGCCTTCGGCGCCGGGCACTCCTCGCTGCTCGCCCAGGACCTGGTCTACCGCGCGGGCGGCCTCGCCCTGGTCAATCTGCTCCCGGTGCCGGGGGCGCGCGGCGTGGAGTCCCCGGCGACCCTCGGCTCGGCCCTGGAGCACGTCGAGGGCCTGGCCACCGCCGTCCTGGACACCTCCCCGGTCACCGAGGGCGATCTGCTCCTGGTGATCTCGCTCTCCGGGCGCAACACCCTGCCGGTGGAGATGGCGATGGAGGCCCGCGCCCGGGGCCTGCGGACCCTCGGCGTCACCTCGCTCGCCTACGTGGCGGCCACCACCGCCCGGCACGCCTCGGGCACCCGGCTCGTCGACCACTGCGACGCGGTGCTCGACACCGGGGTGCCGGTGGGCGACGCCCAGTTGACCGCCGAGGGCATCGACGCGCCCTTCGCGCCCGTCTCCACCCCGGTGACCAGCGCCCTGCTGCACGCCGTCTTCGCCGCCGCCGCGGGGGAGCTGGCCCGGCGCGGCGCCGAGGTGCCGCTGCTGCGCTCCGGCAACGTCGACGGCGGCATCGAGTGGAACGAGCGGGTCTTCGCCACGTACGGGGACCGGATCTTCTACCGGTAGCCGCGGCGCCCTCCCGCTCCGCCCGCCTCAGTCCGCCCCGCCCACGCCCGCCAGGTCCAGGGCGGTGGCGAGGCGGGCGGCGACGCTCTCGGCGTACGGGGCGTCCTCGCGGGCGAAGGCGGGGCGGTGGCCGCCGCGCAGGAAGGTCACCGCGCCCAGGGTCCGCGCCCGGCTGCGCAGCACCACGCACAGGGCGTGCACCGCGTCCTCGGGCCACTGCCGCCGGGCCGCCCAGCGCCGCGCCGCCTCCGGATCCACCGGACCGGCGGCCTCACCGCCTTCGCCGGGGCCGCTGCCGCCCGCGTCCGCCCGTACCGAACCGGCGCGCTGGACGCACAGCAGCGCCGGGTGGCCCTCCTCGTAGCCCACCGGGATGCGGGCCTGCCCCGAAAGCGCGCCCGGGACATGGCCGCCCGCGGGCGCCGAGGCGAACCGGACCAGGCGCGCCGGCTCGCCGTCGAAGGCCGCGTCCAGCAGGGCGTGGTCGGCGAAACCGGCCAGCGCGAAGTCGAGCTGGGTGACGGCGGCCTCGCCGGGGTCCTCGCACTCGGCCGCGGCGAGCGCCGCCCGGTGCAGCTGCCGGCCCCGGAAGCGCAGCCGCGCCGACTCCTGCTCGGTCCGCCGGGAGGCGGTCACGTCCTGGAAGAGCCAGCCCACACCGAGCGGTACGGGTTCCTCCGCGAGCGGGGAGGACAGGCGCAGGAAGCCGTTGCGCCAGCAGCGGCGCCGCTCGCCCTCGGCGGTGCGCAGGGTCAGCCACATCTCGGCGGGGGCGGGCGGCGCGCCCGCGGCGAGGACATGGGTCAGCGCGCTCTCCAGCTCCTCGGCGCCCTGGGCGAGCAGTTCGCCGAGCGGGCGGCCGAGCAGCGCCGAGCGGCCGGAGCCGAAGGCCCGGGCGGCGTGCGCGTTGACCACGGCGGGCCGCAGATCGGCGTCGACGAGGACCACGCCCCAGGAGGCGTCCTCGAAGAGCGCCTCGCTGAGCGCGAGGGAGCGCTCCAGGTCGATCTGGGCGTGCACCTCGCTGAAGGCGCAGTAGACACCGGCCGGGCTGCCGTCGGCCCCGCGGACCGCGGCGGACTGGGTGCGCACCAGGACGCGGCCGCCGTCCTTGGTCAGCAGCGCGAACTCGTGGACCTGGCGGCCCGGGGCGTCCATCGCCGCGAGCAGCCGGTCCGCCACCTGCGCCGCGTCCGCCTCGCGCACCGCCCAGCCGCTGAAGCCGCGGCGCCCGACGGCCTCCTCCGCGCTCCAGCCGAGGATCCGCTCGGCCTCGCGGTTCCAGTGCGTGACGGTGCCCTCGGCGTCGAGCGCGCAGAGGGCGGCGTCCATGCCGTCGAGGAGGGCCGCGAGCAGATCGGAGCCGGGGCGCCCGGTCTCCTCGCCGGGGTCGCCGGGGCCGGATCCGCCGCCCCGGCCGCCACCGCGGCCGCCGCCCGCGTCGCCGCCGTCCCGGCCCGTGCCCCGGCCGGGCTCGCCGAGTTCGCCGGTGGATCCACTGCGCCGGGAAGCAGTCACCTGGCACCCCCTGCCGTGTGCTCCTGCGCGGTCAACTGCACGGAGGATCATTCAACTCGAAGGTGACGCACCGCACACCGGGTTCACGGAAATCGTTGCGTGCGCGAAACACCCGGGCGAAGCCGGGGCCGGAGCGGGCGCCGCTGTGCGGACCGGGCCGGGTCCGTCGGGCGGGCCGGGGCCGGGCCCCGCCGAGCGGCCGGGAGAAAAGGGCTTGAACACCGCCGGGACGGTTCCTACTGTGTGGGGCACACGAGAAGGGAGGTGGTTCGGCAGATGTATGCATACCGGACGCGTGAGGTGGCTGAGGGTCCACGCTCCTAGCGCTGGCTCCATTCCACGCAGTCACCCGACCCGCGGGCCGCCGGTACGTCCGGCCGGCTCCCTCCCCGGAGGGACCAAGGCCCGCGGGTCGTCTGCGTTCCCGGGCGCCCGCCCCGGGCCCCCGTGCTCCGCTCAGCCCTTGCTCACCGCCGCCAGGATCTCCGGCAGCCGCCGCGCCGTCCGCGGGGCGGCCAGGCGCAGCCCGAGCAGGGTGATCCCGATCCCGTAGGCCGTACCGGCGGGCAG
This sequence comes from Streptomyces sp. SCSIO ZS0520, assembly GCF_025643355.1. Classification (NCBI taxonomy): domain Bacteria; kingdom Bacillati; phylum Actinomycetota; class Actinomycetes; order Kitasatosporales; family Streptomycetaceae; genus Streptomyces; species Streptomyces sp. SCSIO ZS0520. The sequence continues at coordinate 4,758,218 of NZ_CP092644.1, forward strand.
CAGCAGCCAGGCGGCCGAGGCCCGGTCCGCCAGGTGCAGCCAGATGTCGAGGGCGAGTACCGGAGCGCAGAGCGCGGCCGCGGCCGCCATCCCGCCGAAGACGGAGATCCAGGCGAGCCCGGCCTGCCCCGCGGCGACGTTCTTGTGGCCCTCCTGCGGGATCGAGTACGCGAAGCGGGCCGAGGACCAGGCGCCGGTCGCCAGCATCGCCCCGAGCAGCGCGAAGGAGAGCCCGACCACCTCCGGCAGGACCGCCCAGTCGCCGATCAGCGCGGTGGTCAGGACGGTGACCAGGGTGGCGTACGGCAGGGTGATCACCAGGAGGGCGAGGGCGCGCCCGCGCAGTTCCACATAGGCGTCCCGGGGCGAGGAGATCGTCATCGCGACCATCCAGAAGGCCGAGGTGTCCTGGCCGAACTGGTTGTACATCTGGATGCCGAGCATGCCCGCCGCGAAGCAGGCGAAGTACACCGAGCCGGTGCCCTGGAGGGCGTTGAAGACCGGCACGATCAGGCCGATGGCGAGCGAGGTCACCCAGGCCGCCTTGGTCTTCGGATCCCGCCACACATAGCGCAGGCTGCGCTCCATCACGGTCCCGGTGCGCCCGGCGGGCAGCAGCCGGGCGAGCGGGTCCCGCCCCCGGCCGCGTACGGCGTCCGGGGCCGCGCTCTGCAGGGTGGAGCCGTCCGGCGCGGTCATCAGCCGCTCCAGGCTGCGCCGCCACAGGTGCAGGAGGCCCGCCAACGCGAGGGCGCAGAGGGCGAGTTGGGCCAGCGCGCTGCCGTACGAGCCCTCGCCCGCGGACGCCACGGCGCCGAGCGCGGCGGCGGGCGGCACCCAGCGCACCGCCTCGGCCACCGGCTCCAGCCGCTCCAGACCGGCCGAACCCAGCTGCTGCACACCGAAGTTGACCAGCTGCGCGCCGACCGCGATGACCAGTCCGCTGAGCACCGCGAGGTCCCGGCCGCGCCGGGAGGTCAGCAGCCGTACGTTCGCGGCGGCGACCGCGCGGGCCAGGCTGACGCAGACGAGCAGGGCCAGCGGCACCGCGGGGACGGCGAGGGCCCAGGCCCCCGGCGTACGGGCGAGCGCCACCGCCGAGGCGGCGAGGACGCAGAGCGAGAACAGCGGTCCGACGCCCACCAGGGAGGCCACCAGGAGGGACCGCACCAGCGGGGCCGGGCGCAGCGGCAGCATCACCAGGCGGCTCGGGTCGAGGGTCTCGTCGCCGCTCGGGAAGAACAGCGGCATCACCGCCCAGCCGAGCGCGAGCAGCGCGGCGAGCGGCACCGTGACCGCGTCGGCGTGCGCGTTGCCGTGCAGCAGGACCAGGCCGAGGGAGAGGAAGAAGGCGGCGAGCAGGGTGAACGCGGAGGAGGCGAGGTAGGCCGCGCGCCGCCCCGCCGACTGCCGCAGCCCGCCCCGCAGCAGCGAGAGCCGCAGCCGGACGAAGACGGGGGTGAGCGCCGCCGCGCCCAGCCGCGCACCGGGTTCGGGTGCCGCCGCGCTCATCGGGCCCCGCCGCCCAGCCAGTCCAGGTGCGAGTCGTCCAACCGGCCCTCGGCGCCCACCAGTTGGAGGAAGGCCTCCTGGAGGGACGGGGCGCCGCCGCGCACCTCGTCGAGGGTGCCGTGCGCGCGGATGGTGCCCCCGGCCAGCACCGCCACCCAGTCGCAGAGCGATTCGACGAGTTCCATCACATGGCTGGAGAAGACCACGGTGGCGCCGGAGGCGGTGTACCGCTCCAGGACGGCGCGGATGGTCTGGGCGGAGACCGGGTCCACGCCCTCGAACGGCTCGTCCAGGAAGAGGACTTCGGGATTGTGCAGCAGGGCGGCGGCGAGGCCGGTCTTCTTGCGCATGCCGGTCGAGTAGTCGACGACGAGCTTGTGCTGGGCGTCGGCGAGGCCCAGTACATCGAGCAGGCGGTCCGCGCGCCGGTCGGTCTCCGGTCCGGGGATGCCGCGCAACCGGCCGGTGTAGCCGAGGAGTTCGCGCCCGGAGAGCCGCTCGAACATCCGCAGGCCCTCGGGGAGCACCCCGATCCGCGCCTTCACCGCGGCCGGATCGCGCCAGACGTCGTGCCCGGCCACCTCGACGCTGCCCTCGTCGGGGCGGAGCAGACCGGTCACCATCGACAGGGTGGTGGTCTTGCCCGCGCCGTTCGGTCCGACCAGGCCGATGAATCTGCCCGCGGGCAGCTCCAGATCGATTCCGGCCACCGCGGTCTGCTCGCCGAACCGCTTCCACAGCCCGCGCACCCGCACCGCCGGGGCCGTCTGTGCTGCCTTCCCCTGTCCCGTTTCCGTCATCCGGTCACGATACGACCGGTGGGGGCGCACTGATGCACCGCCGGGGGCGCGCGGGCACAAGGCCCGCCGGGGTGGGTAGCCCGCGAGGGGCGGCCCGTCCTGCCGCCACGGGTAAAGCTCGCAATGTCCCGCATCTTCCGTTTGTCCGTGGGGCATTGATCAAGCCGAGAAAACACGTCGTGGTGCGCAGGACGGCACCGGGAGCCAGGGGGTACGCCATGGCCGCAAGGCCTCTCGTCGCACGGCAGCCCAACGAGCGCCTGCAGGCGCTCATCCAGGAGGCGGGCTGCTCCAACGCCGGTCTCGCCCGCCGGGTGAACATGTGCGGCGCGGAGCAGGGACTCGACCTGCGGTACGACAAGACCTCGGTGGCCCGCTGGCTGCGCGGCCAGCAGCCCCGGGGCCGGGCGCCCGCCGTGATCGCGGAGGCGCTCGGCCGCAAGCTGGGCCGCGGGGTCAGCGTCGAGGAGATCGGCATGTCCGGCGGGAGCAATCTCGCCACCGGGGTGGGCCTGCAGTTCTCGGTCACCGTCCCCGGCGCCATCGAGCAGGTCAGCGAGTTGTGGCGGAGCGATGTCGGCCGCCGGGACTTCCTCTCCGGCTCCACGGTCGCCGCCTCCGCCCTGGTGGAGCCCAGCCGGGACTGGCTGATCTCCGCCCCCGACGGCCAGGTGGCCCGTTCCGCGGGCGCCCGGGTCGGCGCCTCGGACGTGGCGGCGGTACGGGCGATGACCGAGGCGCTGGTCACCCTGGACCACCAGTACGGCAGCGGGCATGTGCGCCCGGTGCTGGTGCACTACCTCAACAGCGTGGTCTCCGGGCTGCTCTCGGGCTCGTACCGCGAGTCCGTCGGGCGGGACCTCTTCGCCGCGGTCTCCCGGCTCACCGAACTCGCCGGGTACATGGCGGTCGACACCGGTCAGCCCGGTCTCGCCCAGCGGTACTACATCCAGGCACTGCGCCTCGCCCAGGCGGCGGGCGACCGCGGCTACGGCGGCTACGTACTGGCCGCCTCGATGAGCCATCTCGCCGCCCAGCTCGGCAATCCGCGGGAGATCTCCCAGCTGGCGCGCGCCGCACAGGAGGGCGCGCGCGGGCGCGTGACCCCGCGTGCGGAGGCGATGTTCCACGCGGCGGAGGCGCGCGGGCACGCCCTGCTCGGCGACCGGAGCGCCGCCGAGTCCGGGATCGCCAAGGCGCTGGACGCGATGGAGCGCACCCAGGGGGTCGACGGCGACGACCCGGTCTGGATCGCCCACTTCGACCACTCCTACCTCGCCGACGAACTCGCCCACTGCCACCGCGATCTGGGCCAGTGGGCCGCCGCCGCCCGCACCGCCCAGGAGTCGCTCGCCGGCCACCCCGCGTCCCGGGCCAGGCGGCGCGCCATCGGCTTGGTCCTGCTCGCCACCGCGCAGTTGGAGCAGCGCCAGCTGGAGCAGTCCTGCGACACCGCCCTGCACGCGGTGGAACTCCTCGCCGGACTCCGCTCCCAGCGCGGCGCCGAGTACCTGGAGGACTTCAAAGAGCGCCTCGCCCCCTACCGCGACGAGCCGGTCGTACGGGACTTCGGGGCGCGGGCGGAGCTGCGGGCGGCCTGACCGGGGAGGGAGCCGGAAGGGGCCCGGAAGCGGGCCCTCCGGCGGTGCGGCGGGAGCGCGTGCACGGCGTCGCGCGGCAGGCGGGAATTGTCGGACAGGCCCTGGATGCGAGGGCTGCGCGGGCTTGGGTGGGAGCGGGCCCGCCTGCGTGGCACGGGAGTTGGGACAACCGGTAGCGTGAGCCGTCGAGCGAGAAGCCCACCACTGTCAGGAGTCCCGGTGACGCAGAGCGGACAGGGCGAGGACGCGCCCCTCCCCCCGGAGCGGCACGCACATGAAGGCATCGTGCTGCCCTCCGACGGGGGCGAGCCGCTGCTCCCCGGCGCCCCCGCCGAGCGCCCGGTGCCCCCCGGCCCCGAGCGCGGAGCCCCCGCGGGCGGCCAGGCCTGGGGTCAGCCCTGGGGCCCGCAGTCCCCGCCGCCCGCCGCCCCCGGCAACGCCTGGGGCGCCGAGTCCGCCGCCGCGGAGCAGTCCGCCCCGGGGTACGGCCCCGGCGGTCAGCAGGGCTACGGCTCCGGTCCGTACGAGGTGGACGCGCGCTACGGCACCGACGGCCAGGGGTACGCGCTCGACCAGGGCGCCGATCGGCACCAGCAGGGCCAGTACCAGCAGGGCCAGCAGCAGGGCGGGCACCAGGACCAGGGCCACGGGCAGCAGTCCGGTGGCTGGGGCGCCCCCGGAGCGGTCGGCCACGCCCTCCCGCCCGCCGCCGCTCCCGGGGCACTGCCGCCCGCGCAGCCCCCCGGTCGGCACGCGGCACCGGAGAGCCAGGCGTACGCGCCGGAGAACTCCTCCTACGGGCCCGGGAGTTCCTCGTACGGCGCCGGGGACCCCTCGTACGGTCCTGAGGGGGCGCAGTACGCGCAGGGGGCGCCGCAGTACGCACCCGGGAGCCCGCAATTCGCGCCGGGCGCCGGGCAGTTCGGCCCGGAGGCCGGGCGGTACATACCGGACGAAGGGCCCACACAGTACATTCCGCCGGTGGCTCCGGGTGCCCTGCCGCCCGAGATGCCCGCCGGTCCCGCACCGCACGGCGGCGGGGCGCCCCGCGCCGAGTCGACCCGGTTCCTCGGCAGCATCCCGCAGCAGCCCGCCGCCGACGCCGGTGACCCGTCTCCGTACGGCGGCGCGCAGCCCCCCGCCCCGAACCCGGACGCGGAGCCGACCCAGTACATCGCCCCGGTCCCCGCCCCGCCGCCCGGCGCCCCCTACGGCATCCGCCCCGGCACGCCCGCCGAGGCCGCCGGGCAGCAGCAGCCGGGCGCGGGCCAGGGACCCGGCCACGGCGCGGGCCCGGCGCACGGCGGCCAGAACCCCGGCGGCCGGAACCCCGGCGGTCAGGCGCCCCGTCCCGGCCAGGCCCCCGGTGGCGGGCAGGAGCCGGGGGAGCGGCAGCCCCCGGCCGAGTTCGACAGCCTCTTCCGTACCGAGCCCGGTGACGCGCCGGCCGCCACCCAGCAGATGCCCCGCTACGACGCGCGGCGCGCACGGGGCGTGCAGTTCAACGCGGGCGCCCCCGCGGGCCCCGGTGCGCCGGGCGGCGGCGCCCCGTACCCCCCGCCGGGCGGCGGCGAGCCGGGCGGCCGGGCCGAGCGGCGGGAGCAGGGCGAGCGGCAGCGGCGTACCGGGTCGAAGGTGCCGCTGCTCGCGGCCGTCGGCGTCGGCATCGCGGTGATCGGCGTGGGCGCCGGTGCGCTGCTGAGCAGCTCCGGGGACGACGGCGGCAAGGACGACAAGAGCGCGCCCGTCTCCGCGACCGCCCCGGAGGAGTCCGCGGAGCCGTCCCCCTCGGTCGACCCGGTCGAGGAGCAGGCGGTGGCCCTGGACAAGCTGCTCGCCGACAGCAACAACAGCCGCAGCGCGGTCATCTCCTCGGTCGGCCATGTGAAGAGCTGCGACAAGCTCGGCGAGTCCGCGCGCAGCCTCCGCGAGGCGGGCCGGCAGCGCAGCGGGCTGGTCACCCGGCTCGGCAAGCTCTCGGTGGACAAGCTCCCGGACCACGCCCGCCTGACGGCCGCGCTCACCAAGGCCTGGCAGGCCTCCGCCGCCGCCGACAACCACTACGCGGCCTGGGCCGACCAGGTCGGCAAGGGCGGCAAGAAGTTCTGCCCCAAGGGCAAGGCGCGCGGCACCGCGCACACCGTCGCGGCCAACCGCTCCAGCGGCGAGGCGACCAAGGCCAAGCAGGAGGCGGCGGGCCTGTGGAACACCATCGCCAAGAAGTACGGCCTCACCGCCCGCGACAAGTCCGAGCTGTGAGGCGGGAGTCGGGGCGGCGGGCCTAGCGGGCCGCGGGCGCCGGGCGGCCTCGACGGGCCGCCCCGAAGCGCACCCTTCCCGTACCGAGCTGCCTCGGCTGTCCCGAACCGAGCCGCCCTCGAACCGAGCCGAGCGCCCTCGACCGGGTCGCCCCGAAGCGCGGGGATCCCGCACCGGGCCGCCCTCCCGACCGGCTCGATCGCTCCGCCCCGCTCAGTCCGCCCGCTCAGTCCGGCGCGCTCTCCAGCGTCCGGGACATGTCCACCGCCCCGCGCCGCTCGGCCACCAGGCGGCCGTCGCGTACCACCTGGAAGGTCACGTCCGCGTTGACCAGGCGCGGGAAGTCCCGTACCGCGATCATGTCCTCGAAGCGCCAGCTCAGCTTCGGGGTGAGGCCGCCGGTGCCGACCTGGAGGCCGTCGTCGAAGGTGCGGCGCAGGGTGCGCGCGCTGACCTCGCCGCCGCCGAGGGACTCCACCGCGCGGCGCAGCACCGTATAGGCGATCCAGGTGGTCTGCACGCCCGCGTCCGCCGCGTCGACCCGGTTGTCGCCGAAGGCCTGCCGGTCGATGACCGCGCGCAGCTCCTGCCAGCGCGGGTCCGAGGCCACCGGGTACCAGCCGGTGACGTACGCGCCCTCGTAGGGACCCGTGGCCCCGCCCGTGCGGTCGATCACCGACTGGTCCACGCTGCCGAGGACGGAGGCGACCCGCACGGCCGGGTAGCCGTCCTCGGTGCGGCGGAAGGAGTCGAAGAAGGTGTCGGTGCGCTCGCCGAGCGCCGCCGTCACACAGCCCTGCTCGCCCGGGTCCCCGGTCGCGTACTCCAGGGCCTGCCGCGCCACCTCGCTGTAGGAGGTGTCGTCCTCGGCCGCGCGCACATCCCTGACCCGCAGTCCCGCCTTGGCCAGACCCGCATTCAGCAGCACCGGCAGGTTGTCCCCGGCGACGGTGTCCGGGCGCACCAGGGCGACCCGGCCGCAGCGCTCGGCGAGCTCCTGGCCGACCCCGGCGAGCACCGCGGGCTGGCCGCCGTTGACCGGGTAGGACAGCGGGCTGGTGAACTCGTCCTCGGTGACGCCGTACCCGCCGATGTACGGGATCCCGGCGGCCTCCAGCGGACCCAGGAAGGAGCGGCCGTGCTGGCTGTAGGAGCCGACCACGGCCACCACGTCCTCGCGGACCGCCCGGCGCGCGCAGGCCGCGGCGCCCACCGCGTCGTTGTGGTCGTTGCAGGTGAGCACCCGCAGCTTGCGGTGGCCGAGGCCGCCCTGGGCGTTGATCCAGCGCGCGTAGGCCCGCGCCATGGCCGTCATGCCGGGCTTGTTGGTCGCCCTGGTGTTCTCCGGGGCCCAGGTCATGACGGTCAGGGGCGCCTCGTCCGCGGAGTCGCCGAGCACCCCGCAGCCGGAGAGCAGCAGCGCCGCGCAGACCGCCGCCGCGGCCGCCCGGCGGCACCCGCGTTTCGCCCCGGCGGGCCGGACGGCGGGAGCGGAGGCGGCGGGGAACAGGGCGGGCAAGATGCGCGTGCGAGGCCTTTCGGTCATGTCCAGCCACGATTCCGGCGCCCCGAGAACCTTCCCGTCACCTTCGGGGAATCGGCGGTGTCGCGCAGGTGAACAGCGGGCGCCGGTGGGGGCCGGTGGGGCGCGCCGGGCGGGGAACGTACGATCGGTCCTCGTGCAAGCACCGGAGAACTCTTCCCGTCGCGGCAGTCGCTCGGCCACCATGGGCGTCATGCCGCTGAACGACATGCCGTGGTGGCGCTGGCGCAGCAATGTGCGTTCGGCGCTGCACATGCTTTCCGACCCCGTCTTCCAGCGTGAGTGCTGGCTCGCGGGACACACCGGGTACGGGGACGTCACCGACGCCGTGTACCGCCTGGTCGAGGACACCTGGCTCGACAACTGGTCCGCCGAGAAGTACGTCGGCACGATCTTCCGGGACTCCCAGGAGGCGGCCCTCGTCGATGTCGCCGTGCTGCGGGTGCTGCGGATCATGCACCAGGTCGGCCCGGACGCCCAGGTCGCCGCCTATCTGGAGCACCATGCCTGGCCGGAGGCGGTGCGCGCGGCCCGGGACGCCCATGTGAGGCTCGCCACCAGCGACGGCGACGATCCCGACACCGCGCCGCGCACCCTGGAGGCGCTGCGCCTCGTCACGCGCACGGCCTGAGGGGTCCCGCGGCCCGGGGCGGCCCGTCTCACCTGTCGGCGGGGTGGCCCTCGCGGGCGCCCGACTGTGGAATCCTGGCGGCGGCACCCGGCAGCGCCCGCCCTCCGGTGGCCCGGTCCGGGCCGCGCGGCGGGGAGGCCCGCCGCCGTGCGAAGCCACAGCCGCGAGGATCACCCAGTGCATGAGGAACGTCCAGTGAACGAGCAGCCCGCAGCCGCCGCCCCGTCCCCCGGCCCGGCGGGCGGTACGGGCGCCGGGGACACCTCCGGGCACTACGTCCTCACCCTCTCCTGCCCCGACCGGCAGGGCATCGTGCACGCGGTCTCCAGCTACCTCTTCATGACCGGCTGCAACATCGAGGACAGCCAGCAGTTCGGCGACCACGACACCGGCCTGTTCTTCATGCGGGTGCTCTTCTCCGCCGAGGCCCCGGTCAGCCTGGACAAGCTGCGCGCGAGCTTCGCCGCGGTCGGCGACTCCTTCCAGATGGACTGGCAGCTGCACCGCGCCGCCGCGAAGATGCGCGTGGTCCTGATGGTGTCCCGCTTCGGCCACTGCCTGAACGACCTGCTCTTCCGCGCCCGCACCGGCGCGCTGCCGGTCGAGATCGCCGCCGTGGTCTCCAACCACACCGACTTCGCCGAGCTGGTCGCCTCGTACGGCGTCCCCTTCCGGCACATCCCGGTCACCAAGGACACCAAGGCCGAGGCGGAGGCCGAACTCCTCGCGCTGGTACGGGAGTCGGACGTCGAGCTGGTGGTGCTCGCCCGCTATATGCAGGTCCTCTCGGACGAGCTGTGCAAGCAGCTCAGCGGCCGGATCATCAACATCCACCACAGCTTCCTGCCGAGCTTCAAGGGCGCCAAGCCCTACCACCAGGCCCACACCCGGGGCGTGAAGCTCATCGGCGCGACCGCCCACTACGTCACCGCCGACCTCGACGAGGGCCCGATCATCGAGCAGGAGGTGGAGCGCGTCGCGCACGGCGTGACCCCCGAACAGCTCGTCGCCCTCGGCCGGGACGTGGAGTGCCAGGCCCTCGCCCGTGCGGTGAAGTGGCACGCGGAGCACCGCATCCTGCTCAACGGCCGCCGGACGGTGGTCTTCTCCTAGGGGCGGTGAAGACACCCCCCAGGGCCCGTCCGACGGTTCCCGGCCCCCGTCAGGCCAAAGCGCACACAATCCAACGCCCTGCCGGACGGGGTCGCTGAACCCTGTCCCCTTCGGTCGCTTTCGGTCGCCGTCCGGATTCCGGAAACGGGTCAACTCCCCGTATTTCGCCGAGCTTTGTCGAGAGTCTTTCAACAGAGTCCAACAGCTCCTAACGTAATCGCACGTGTGGAGGCGCTTGTCGGTGCCGCCTCGCATGTCCGCTCCCCCCACGTTTTGGAGGACTGTGTCCATGCACTCCATGAACCGTCCGTCAGCGCGCGCCACTTCGGGCCGCCGTTCGTCCGCCGCCCCGGCCCGCCGGTTCCCGCGCCAGGGCCTCGCCCTCGCCGCCGCGGCCCTGCTCTGCGGTGTCGGCGCCGCCACCCCGGCCCTGGCCCAGGCCCCCGAGGCGCCCGCCCCGCGGACCCCGGGCGACGGGCTCGCGGCCACCCCGCCGATGGGCTTCAACAACTGGAACTCCACCCACTGCCGGGCCGATTTCAACGAGGAGATGGTGAAGTCGATCGCCGACCTCTTCGTCGAGAAGGGCCTCAAGGACGCCGGGTACGAGTACGTCAACCTCGACGACTGCTGGGCCCTGCCCGAGCGCGACGCGGACGGCAAGCTGGTGCCGGACCCGGAGCGCTTCCCGAACGGCATCAAGGCGGTCGCCGACTACGTCCACGACAAGGGCCTGAAGTTCGGCATCTACACCAGCGCCGGTACGAAGACCTGCAGCGACATCGGCTTCCCCGGCGGCCTGGACCACGAGTACAGCGACGCCCGGCAGTTCGCGGACTGGGGCGTCGACTACCTCAAGTACGACAACTGCAACAACCAGGGCGTGGACGCGAAGCAGCGGTACACGACGATGCGCGACGCGCTGAAGGCGACCGGCCGCCCGATCCTCTACAGCATCTGCGAATGGGGCGAGAACAAGCCCTGGGAGTGGGCCGAGGGCGTCGGTGAATCCTGGCGCACCACCGGGGACATCAGCGACAACTGGGACTCGATGCTCTCCATCCTCAAGCAGAACCTCCCGCTCGCCGAGCACGCGGGCCCGGGCCACTGGAACGACCCCGACATGCTCGAAGTCGGCAACGGCGGCATGACGGACACCGAGTACCGCAGCCACTTCTCCCTCTGGTCGGTGATGGCCGCCCCGCTGCTCATCGGCGCCGATCTGCGCAAGGCGGGCGAGGAGACGTACGAGATCCTCGGCAACAAGGAGGTCATCGCCGTCGACCAGGACGAGCTGGGCAAGCAGGGCACCGTGCTCTCCTCCGAGGACGGGCGCTGGGTCGTCGTCAAGGAGATGGCGGACGGCAGCCGCACCGTCGCCCTCTTCAACGAGACCGGTGAGGAGCAGCAGATCGGGACCACCGCCCAGGACGCGGGCCTGCCCGAGGCCTCCTCCTACGAGGTGCGCGACCTGTGGGAGCACCGCACCGACACCGGCGACGGCACCCTCTCCGCCACGGTCCCGGCCCACGGCACGGTCCTGCTGCGGGTGACACCGAGCAGCTAGGACCGAGGGAGCCGCACGGCCCGGGCCGGGTTCGCATCCGGGTCGAGGGACCCGCGGGGCCCGGGCCGGGCTCGCATCCGGGCCCATCGATCCGCGGGGCCCGGGCCGAGTTCGCATCCGGGCCGATCGACCCGCAGGCCTGGACCGGGCTCACCCGGCCGATCGACCCGCAGGGCCGGGCCGGGATCACATCCGGCTCAGTGCCGCCGCGGCGAAGAGGACCTCGCGGATCGCCTCGCGGTCGCCGTGCTGGCCTGCCGCCGCCTCGGGCGGCGGCAGGTGCCCGGCGGCCAGTCGGCAGAACTCGATGCCGTCCAGGGCGATGTGGGCCACCTCGTCCGCGGGCGGTGCCTCCGCTGCCGCCTCGCCTCCCGCCGCCTGCCGGCCCGGCGGCGCCTGTCCCGGTGCCTGCGGTCCCGCCACCTGCTGTGCCGAGGCCGCGGTTCCTGCAGCGGGCCCCGCGCCGCCGGGTCCGGAGGGCGGCGGATCGAGCGGGATCAGCCACTCGCCGCCGCCCGCGCCCTCCACCTCCATGCGCAGCGCCCGGCCCGCCGAACCGGGGCCCCTCGGCGGGACGGCAGCGCCGAGCCCGTCCCGGCGGCGGGCGGCGAGGGCGGTCGGCAGCAGCCGCGCCGCGAGGTCGATCATGTGGTGCAGGTGGCCCGGCGCCGGGGGAGCGTAGGGGTAGTGGACGGCCTCGGCGATGTCCCCGGCGTGCACCCAGCAGGCGAAGGCGCGGTCGACCAGGGCGTCCCGCATCGGCAGCGCGCAGCCCCCGTAGGAGACGGGCAGCAGGCCCGAGCCGCGTCCGGCGAAGGCGAGCGTGCGCACCAGTTCATGGCTCTGGTCCCGCCAGGGGCCGCGCAGTTCACGGCCCATCGGCGCGGCGGCGGCCCGCCAGAACTCCTCGGTACGCTCCCGGGGCGTCCCCTCCGCGCTCCCCGCCTCCGCCGCGGCGTCCCCGCCCAGCGGGTCCGGCAGCCCGAGCGCACGGGCCACCACCCCGTCCACCGCGGTCAGATGGCCGAGCACCCCGCCCACCGTGGTCTTCCGCCGCACCTGCGCGTCGTGCCGGTACCACCGCAGGCCCACCCCGGCGTGCCACTCCGCGGTGCCGAAGTCCTTCAGGAGGGCGTCCAGGCGCGCGGTCTCCGCGTCGTAGGCCTCGGCCCACCGCGGTACCGGGATCCGCGCCGGGCGGCCCTCCATCGCCTTGCCGAGGACCCGGCGGCGCAGCGCGGGGTCCAGGTCCAGGCTCTCGGCGGGGTGCAGCAACTCCACCGCCTGCCGCAGCCGCAGCGCCTCCTCGGCGCAGGAACCGCAGTGGCCGAGGTGCTCCTCCACGCTCAGACTTTCCCGCGGCGAACAGGCGGCGAGCGCCCAGGCACCGAGCAGCGACTTGAGCATCTGGTGCGGCAGCGGCGGCGGGTCCTGGGACGCGGACGGCTGCGGTGCGGACGGCAGTGGGGCGGACGGCGGTACGGACGACTGCGGTGCCGAGCCGGGCGGTACCGAATCCGGCGGTACGGGCGCGGGCGGTTGCGGCAGCGACTCCTCGCCGTTCTCCAGCGGGTACCGCTGCCCCGGTATGCGCGGGGCGCCCTGCGGCGCGTCCTCCGGGCGGGGGCCGGAGCGGCCCGGGTCGCCGCTCACGAGGCACGCCCGTAGCCGCCGGGGCCGCCGCCGTACGAGCCGGGCCCGCCGCCGTACCCGCCGCCGTACGTCCCCGGGCCGCCCCCGTACCCGCCGTTGCCGCGCGCGCCGCTGTCGTGGGCGGTGGCGAGCAGTTGCAGTCCGAGGCGCAGGCGCCGTCGTGCCTCCTCCTCGCTGATGCCGAGGTCGGCGGCGGCCTGCCGGTAGTCGCGCCGCTGGAAATAGGCGAGTTCGAGCACGGCGCGCAGCGGGGCGGGCATCGAGGTGGCGATGTAGTCGGCCCGGGCCGCCACCGAGGCGCGGCGCACCCGGCGGTCGAGGTCCTCGCTGGTGCCCTCGCCGCCGCCGACCAGGGCGGCGGCCTCCCGCTGGCGCAGCCGCGCGACGGCGAGCCGGTGGGCGAGCGCGGCCACCCAGGAGCGCAGGCCGCCGTGGGCCGGATCATAGGACTCGGGGTGCTCCCAGAGCCGGGTGAAGACCTCCTGGGTCAGGGCGCCGGCGGCCTCCTCGTCGCCCAGCACGCGGTGCGCGAGGGCGTGGACGAGCAGTGCGTGGCGGTCGTAGACCTCGCCCAGGGCGGCCGCCTCCCCGCGTGCGAGCCGCTGCTGCACCTTGCGGTCCCAGCGGGGCGATGCGTCCGTCGCCATCCGGTCCCCCTGCCTGCCGTGCCCGTCCGTCCCGCCCCGAGGCCCCTGCCGCCTGAGGTCTGTACCTCTGCCGGTTCCCCGGCCAGTGTGCGGGAATCCGTCCGCGAGCGCGCCCCCGCGCTCCGGGCTGTCCATTTCGTACCGTCTCCGAATGTAGTCCGGACAACCGTCGGTGCGCCTCTCTTTGCCCAAGGGTGGTCTTCCGCGATGCCGGGCGCGGCCCCTTCGCGGTCGGTACGCGGGGCGATCAATTGGCTACCCGACGTGGTCATTTGGCAGGGTCCGGATCGTGAGCCACGCCACTTCCGGGTGGGGCTTTCGCGGGGAGCGTGCGAGGGTGGAGGGGTTCCGGGCGGCCGCGTGCTCCCGGAACCCGAGCGGGCCCGGAGCCGCGGGCCGCCTTCTGCCCCCTTCCGCGGGCCGCCGACCGTCGAATTCCGGCCACTGCGAAGCCAAGCCTTTGCTTGGGGATACGGAAGAGCTTTCCGCGGTGTTTCATGTGAGGGCGGGCGGGCAGCCGCGCAGGGGAAGCGAAAGCAGAGCTTCCGGATCGAGCGGAGAAGGGTCCGGACCGGCAGAGCGAGAGGCATGGCGTGACGCTCAAGGTGACCGAAGGCAGGCAGGGCGGCTGGGTCGTCCTGCGGGTGTCCGGCGAGATGGACCTGGTGACGTCCCCCGTGCTGCGGCAGGGCGTGCACGAGGCGGTGGCCGAGGGTCGCCGCTCCATCGTGCTGGACCTCTCCGAGGTGCTCTTCTGCGACTCCAGCGGCGTCGGTGTGCTCATCGCCACCCGGCGGCTGATCCGCTCCTGCCGGGGCCGCCTGCGCGTGATCCTCCCCGCCCACGGTGCCGTCGACGGCTCCCATGTGAACCGCGTCCTCGCCGCCCTCGGCGTCCGCCGCCTCTTCGACGTCTACCCGGACGTCGCCGCCGCGGTCGACGAGGAGCGCCAGCCGCTCTCCGCCTAGCCGGACCTCCGCAGCTCCCCCCCCCCGCGCCCGCGGTCCGCGGCGGCGCGCGCCCCGTTTTCGAACACCGCGCTGCGAGCGTCCCGTTGGAGTACCCCCGGGGCCCCCGAGCACGTACGCTCCCTGCGACACAGCAACACCGCCGCGCGGCGGCGCGGCGGGATCGACACCGAGGTGGGTCGCACAAGTCATGGCCAGCAGCGAGTACGAGCGCAGGATTGCCTCCCGGTTCGCCGGGTTCGACCAGGACGGCAACGGCTACATCGACCGTGAGGACTTCAGCGGCGCGGCCCGTGCCCTGCTCGCCGAGTTCGGCGCCACGGCCCGCTCCGACAAGGGCCAGGCCCTCTACAGCGGGGCCGAGGCCTTCTGGCAGGGCATGGCCGGGATCGCGGACGTGGACGGCGACCAGCGCGTCAGCCGCGAGGAGTTCGTCACCGGCGCGGTCAAGCGCCTGGCCGACAACCCGCAGCGCTTCGCCGAGATCGCCCGGCCCTTCCTGCGCGCGGTGCTCGCCCTCGCCGACGAGGACGGCAACGGCGTGACCCTCCAGGGCGCCGAACGCGTCCTGCGCACCCTCGGCGTCCCCGCCGAGCAGGCCGCCCAGGCCGCCGCCGCCCTCGACTCCGAGCACGACGGCCGGATCTCCGAGGAGGAGACCCTCGCCGCCTTCGCCGCGTACTACACCACCTCCGACTCCGCCGAAGCCGCCGGTACGGGCTCGGACTGACGGGAGTTCCGCGGCGCCGGGACAGCCGCGGGGATAAGTACGGGTACGGGTGCGGGCCGGCGGGTGCCGGTCCGCACGGCTTTCCGGATCAACTCCCGTACGCCATAAGCTCACCGAGAGTGACTAAACGGCTGCTGCCGGGTGCCGATACCGCTTTGTGTCCCAGGTGTGACTCGTCACGGCATGGAGTCGGCGCCCGGCTCCGGTAGCTTGTGCCAGATGCGAGTGGTGTCCGGCCCCAGCCGCCCCCGTGCCGCCCGAACGGCGTCCCGGGTCCGCGTGCTGCCGCGCCGCGACCTCGCAGAACAGGCCTCTGTGGTACGGGTTTCCGGGCAATTCGGCCGTCTCGGCCGGGCGCGCTGTTCGACTGCCGCCGAAAGGCGTCGCACAGTATGCCGGAGTTGTACTCCTTCGCGCGGGGATATGCCCGAAGCGCTTGTTGAGGTGACTGTACGTCAACCATGCTGTGCTCGCAGGGGTTCCCACCGGGGTTCACGTTCCGTGATCCCGGGGAGACGCGAGGCGAAGTGTCCGCCGGTTCGGATGGTGTGAGCGGTGCAGGAGCGTCAGATGCAGCTGGAGGTCGGGGCCGATCCCGCGGAGGTGGGCAGGGCCCGCAGGTGGGCACGCTCCCGGCTGGCCGGTTCCGGAATAGCGGCTGACGAACCCCTCGCCCAGACGCTGGTGCTGCTCATCTCCGAACTCGTCACCAACGCCGTGGTGCACACCGGCTGTCCGGCCGTCCTGCGGATCCGGCTGCCGCACACCCCGCTCGCCGCCTCCGGCACCGTCCGCGTGGAGGTCGCCGACCGCAGCGCCCGGCCGCCGTGCCCGCGCCGCGCCGGGGACTGCGAGACCGGCGGCCGGGGCCTCGAACTCGTCGAGGGGCTCGCCGACCGCTGGGGCTGGAGCCGCGAGGGCGAGGGCAAGCGCATCTGGTGCGAGATCGACCAGCGCCCCGCCCCGGCCGCGCCCCGCGCCGCCGCCCGCCCCGCCGCCCCCTCCCTCGGCGGCTTCGCCTTCGGCCTCGCCTGAGCCGGTCCGGGGGCCGAGCGCCCGAGTCGCCCCGGCACCCGGCCGCCTGAGTCCGACCCGCTGAGTCCGACCCGCTGAGTCCGACCCGCTGAGTCCGATTCGCTGAGCCGGCCCGCTGAGCCCGGCCCGCCGAGCCCGGTCTCCCGAGGCCGGGCTCAGCGGGCTCCCGCGGCCGTGCGGAAGGTGCGGCGGTACGCGGTCGGGGTGACGCCGAGGGCGGACTGCAGGTGCTGGCGCATCGACTGGGCGGTGCCGAAACCGGCGTCCTGCGCCACCTGGTCCACCGGCAGATCGCTCGACTCCAGCAACTGCCGTGCCCGCTCGACCCGTTGCAGGGTGAGCCACTGGCCGGGGCTGACCCCGGCCTCCTCCCGGAACCGCCGGGTGAAGGTGCGTACCGACATCGACTCCTGCGCCGCCATGTCCCGCAGCTGGATCGGCTCGTGCAGGCGCGCGAGGGCCCAGGCCCGCGCCCGGGTGGTGGTCGCCCACTGCGGTTCGGGCACCGGGCGTTGGATGTACTGGGCCTGCCCGCCGTCCCGGTGCGGCGGGACCACGGTGCGCCGCGCCACGTCGTTGGCGACCGCGGTGCCGTGGTCGCGCCGCACCAGGTGCAGGCACAGGTCGATGCCCGCGGCGACCCCGGCCGAGGTCAGCACGTCGCCGTCGTCGATGAAGAGCACATCGGCGTCCACCTCGACCCGCGGGAAGAGCCGCTGGAAGTGCTCGGCCGAGGCCCAGTGCGTGGTCGCGGGGCGCCCGTCGAGAAAGCCCGCCGCGGCGAGCACGAAGCCGCCGGTGCAGATCGCCACCAGCCGGGTGCGGGGCCTGATGTGCCCGAGCGCCGCGGCCAGTTCGGGGGTCAGCCTGCCCTCCTCGTACACCGGGCCCAGCTCGTAGGAGGCGGGCACCACCACGGTGTCGGCGCTCGCCAGGAGTTCGGGGCCGTTCTCCACCAGAACGGCGAAGTCGGCGTCGGTGGCCACCGGGCCCGGGCGCAGCGCGCAGGTCAGGATCTCGTAGAGCGGGGCGCCGCGGCCGTCCTTGGCACGCCCGAAGATCCGCTGCGGGATGCCCAGTTCGAAGGGGAGCAGTCCGGGCAGGGCGAGCACGACCACGCGGTGGGGACGGGCGGCCCGCGGCGTCGCGGAGGCCGCGGGCATCGAAGACTCCGCTGCTGCTGTCGGTGCTGTCGGTGCTGTCGGTGCTGTCGGTGCTGTCGGTGACGTGGGCGGCGTCGCCGTCTTCGCGGTGGCCGCGGGTGCCGCAGCCTTCGCGGTGATCGCAGCCTTCGCGGAGGTCGTCGAGGAGGCCGGTGGGGACGCCGGTGCGGAGGGAGGCATGGCCCGATCCTAACGAATGCTGTCCCTCGGGCCACTCGCTCGCCCCCGGGCCTTCGCGGATGCTGAAGCCGTGACACAGACCTCCGACACCGCCGCCGCTCGGCGGAGAGCTGCGAAGGCCCCGGCCACCGGACCCGCCACCGCCTCCACCGGACCCGCCACCGCTGAGACCCCCCGCGGCACCGCCCCCGCGCGCCGCCGCGGACCGCACCGCGCCTGGCTGGTGGCGGCCGTCGCCTTCGTGACGATCATCGGGGCGGCGGCCTTCCGCTCGCTGCCGGGGCTGCTCTTCGACCCGCTGAACGAGGAGTTCGGCTGGTCCCGCGGCACCATCGGCGCCGCCGTCTCGGTCAACCTCGCCCTGTACGGGCTCACCGCCCCCTTCGCCGCCGCGCTGATGGACCGCTTCGGCATCCGCCGCGTGGTGGCCGCCGCCCTCGCGGTGATCGCCCTCGGCTCCGGGCTCACCGTGTGGATGACGGCGCCCTGGCAACTGCTGCTCTGCTGGGGCCTGCTGGTGGGCCTCGGCACCGGCTCGATGGCGCTCGCCTTCGCGGCCACGGTCACCAACCGCTGGTTCACCCGGCGCCGCGGACTGGTCACCGGCATCCTCACCGCGGCCTCCGCCTCCGGCCAGCTGATCTTCCTGCCGGTGCTGTCCTGGCTGGTCGAGGCGCACGGCTGGCGGCCCGCCGCGGTGACCGTCGCCCTCGCCGCGCTCGCCGTGGTGCCCTTCGTCTGGCTGCTGCTGCGCGACCACCCCGCCGACGTGGGCCTGCGCGCGTACGGCGCCGAGGAGTTCCAGCCGAAGCCGCCGCCCGTGCCCGGCGCCGCCCGCCGCACCCTGCGCGTGCTGCGCTCCGCCTCCCGTACCGGCACCTTCTGGCTGCTCGCCGGCTCCTTCGCGATCTGCGGCGCCTCGACCAACGGCCTCATCCAGACCCACTTCGTGCCCGCCGCGCACGACCACGGCATGCCGATCACGGCCGCCGCCTCCCTGCTCGCGGTGATCGGCGTCTTCGACGTGGTCGGCACCATCGCCTCCGGCTGGTTCACCGACCGCTTCGAGGCCCGCCGCCTGCTCGCCGTCTACTACGCGCTGCGCGGCATCTCGCTGCTCTTCCTGCCGATGCTGCTCGCCCCGGACGTCCGCCCGCCGATGGTCTTCTTCATCGTCTTCTACGGCCTGGACTGGGTCGCCACCGTCCCGCCCACGATCGCCCTGTGCCGCGCCCACTACGGCGAGGACAGCGCCATCGTCTTCGGCTGGGTCCTCGCCTCGCACCAGGTCGGCGCCGCCGTCGTCGCCGGTCTCGGCGGCCTCGCCCGCGATGTCTTCGGCTCCTACAACGTGGTCTGGTACGCCTCCGGTGCGCTCTGCGCCGCCGCCGCGCTGATGGTGCTGGTGATCCGGGGAGGAGGAGCGGCCCCGGTGCCGGTACGGAAGCCGGGGGTGGCCTGAGCGCGTACCTCCGCCGGGGCCGTTGCGCCCGAGCGCCAGTCCGCCGGGCGCCGGTCGCCCGGGCGGCGCCTCCGCCCACGGCGCCCGCGCTCAGGTCATCGATGGCGGCGCCTCCGCTCAAGTCACCGTCGGCTATGGGCTGTTCAGCCGCAGACCGCCCGTACGTTGAGGGCCACGGCCCCCTGGCCCCGGGGCAGCACCCGCAGCGGGTCGATGTCGAGGCCGGTCAGTCCGCCGTCGAGTTCCAGGGCCAGGCGCTGCACCCGCAGCAGCACCTCGGCCAGGGCGTCCGCATCGAGCGGCGGGCGTCCGCGCACCCCGTCGAGCAGGGCGTGACCGCGCAGCTCCCGGAGCATCGCGTGCGCCCGCTCGGTCCCGAACGGCGTTACCCCGTAGGCGAGTTCGGGCAGCACCTCGCGCAGCTCGCCGCCGTGTCCGACGGTGACCGTGGGGCCGAAGACCGGGTCCTGGGCCACCCCGACCACCCACTCCGCCCCCTCCGGCACCATCTGGCAGACCAGCACCCCGTCGAGGGCGACCCCCTCGTACTGCGCCTGCGCGGTCAACTCCCGGTAGGTCTCCCTGACTTGGCTGGCCGAGGTCAGCCCGGTGCGCAGCAGGCCGCGTTCGCTCTTGTGGGCGAGCCGGGCGCCGGAGGCCTTCATCACCACCGGGTACCCCACCTGGGCCGCGGCCCGTACCGCCGCGGCCGCGCTCGTCACCAGCTTCTCGCGCGGCACCCGGATCCCGTACGCCCGCAGCAGCCGCTTCGCCGCGTGCTCGCTGAGCCGCTCGCCGGGCACGAGCAGGGCCTCGGCCGTACGCAGGCTGGGGGAGGGGGTGCGGGGCGCCTCGTCGAAGGGGGAGCGGTAGCCGGTGGTGAAGCGGTGGTGGGCGAGGTGGGCGCCGACCGCGCCGAGGCAGGTGGCGAGCGTACGGAAGGTGGCGACCCGGCCGGAGCCGAGCAGGGTGTCCCGGTACGCCGCCGCCGTGCCGTCCGGTGAACTCCACACCGCGCAGAGGAGCGTGCCGGTCCGCTCGGCGGCCTCGGCGAGGTCCCGCGCCAGCCGCTCGGTGGCGGCCGGGCTCGCGGCGGGGAGCGGGCAGATCACCACGCCGAGCCCCGGATCGTCGAGCAGCGCGTCGAGGAGCGGCCGTTCCCCGCCCTCCGGCATCGCACCGGCGTCCGCGAGCGCGCGCACCCGCAGCCCGGCCGCCTCGGCGCGGCGGCGGACCTCCTCGCCCAGGTCGCCGGACGGGGCGTAGACGCCCACCCCCTCGGCCACCGGCGGCCCCGCCTTCGCCAACAGGGCGGCGGTGTCCTGGAGTTCATCGGTGCCGCCGACCTGGATCACCCCGAACTGCCGCAGCGCCGCCTCGGCGACGGCCCCCGCCCGCGGTGAGCCGCCGGGCGCGCCCGCCGTCACCGCGACCAGCGGGATGCCGCGGCGGGCCGCGCGGTCGGCGGCCAGCAGGAGGGCGCGGCCCTCGCGCGGCTCCGCCAGGAAGCAGGCGAGCACGGAGACGTCCGGCTGCTCGGCGAGGGAGCAGAGCAGCTCGGCCGTCCCGAGATCCGCCTCCCCTCCCGACACCACCCAGTGGGCGAGCCGTACGCCGACCTCCCGGAGCCCGGCCACCGGCAGCCCCTGCGCGCCCGAGCGGCTGAGCAGGGCGATGCCCCGGGTGCCCGGCCCGGTCCGGCCGGTGGAGCCGCCGTGGCGCTCGGGGCCCGCGGACACCCCGAAGGCGTCGAGTCCGGTGCCGGGGCCCAGGAGCCGCGGGCGGGCGCTCCGGGCGCCGCCGCGCGGCAGGGCGAGATCGGCGGCGGCGACGACGGCCAACGGCACCTCGGCCTCGGCCAGTTCGGCGAGCAGCGACGGGGGAGCGGGACCCAGGAGTACGGCGAGGTCGGGTCGCTCGGGCAGTTCGGCGATGGTGAGGTCGGGCCGTTCCGGCAGTTCGGTGGCGGCGAGGTCGGGCCGTTCCGGCAGTTCGGCGGTGGTGAGGGCGGGCCGCCCCGGCAGTTCCGTGACGGCGAGGTCGGGCCGTTCCGGTGGCTCGGTGGCGGTGATGCCGGGCCGCTCCGGCAGTTCGGTGGGCGAGGTCCTGCGTCCGGGTGCGGGGCGGTCCGTACCGGCAACTCCCGTGCGGGGAAGGCCGGTAGCGGCGGGCGAGGCGAAGTACAGCCGGGCGCCGAGGTGTTCGGCCCAGGTGGTCAGCCGCCGGATCGCCTCCGTGCGGGGTTCGCCTTCGGCGTCCCAGGCGTCCAGCACCACGATCGAGCGGGGGCGCAACAGGCCGTTCAGGTCCGGGACTTGAGGGTGCAGGGGGCGGCCGCTGACGTCCGTCTCCGGGGCGGCGGACGCGGGCTGCCCGGGTGGTGCGGGGGCGCGGGACTCGCCGCCCGCGAGGGCGCGGTGTCCGCCGGTGGTGAGGGTGCCGTGGGTCGATCCGAGCATGGGTAACCCCGCTCCTGTGGACGGCAGTTGCGGTCGGCTGACGGGCAAGGGGCCGCTGGTCACGGGTCACTGATTGCGCATCAGGCCTCCTCGGGAGCCGTGCCCCTGCGGTGATCGCCACGCTGCCTTACCGATGGTTACCCCACCGTCGCGCGGAGCAATCGGATCACCGCGGCGCCCGGCCGCGAGGCCCGCCGGTCCCTGCCGGGCCGGCCCGGGAGCTCACCGCGCCCGCGCCACCCGGCCCTCGTCCCAGACCGGTTCGGGGGCCTCCCGCAGGCGGCCGTCCGAGCCGAAGACCAGGTACCGGTCGAAGGAGCGGGCGAACCACCGGTCGTGGGTCACCGCGAGCACGGTGCCCTCGTAGGCCTCCAGCGCGTCCTGGAGGGCCTCGGCGCTCTCCAGGTCCAGGTTGTCGGTCGGCTCGTCCAGCAACAGGGCGGTGGTACCGGCGAGTTCGAGCAGCAGGATCTGGAAGCGGGCCTGCTGGCCGCCGGAGAGGCGGTCGAAGGACTGCTCGGCCTGCGCGGTCAGTTCGTAGCGGCGCAGCAGGGACATCGCGGCGCCGCGGTCGCGGGCGTGGTCCAGCCAGAGGATGTCGAGCAGGGTCCGGCCGAGGAGTTCGGGGTGGGCGTGGGTCTGGGCGAAGTGGCCGGGGACCACCCGGGCGCCGAGCTTCCAGTCGCCGGTGTGCGCGACCTCCTCGCCCGCGAGCAGCCGCAGGAAGTGCGATTTGCCCGAGCCGTTGGAGCCGAGCACCGCCACCCGCTCGCCGTAGAAGACCTCCAGGTCGAACGGGCGCATCAGACCGGTGAGTTCGAGTCCGGCGCAGGTCAGCGCGCGCACCCCGGTACGGCCGCCGCGCAGCCGCATCCGGATGTCCTGCTCCCGCGGCGGCTCCGGCGGCGGGCCCGCCTCCTCGAACTTGCGCAGCCTGGTCTGGGCGGCGGAGTACCGGGAGGCCAGCTCATGGCTGACCGAGGCCGCCTCCCTGAGGCTGAGCACCAGCTTCTTCAGCTGCGCGTGCTTCTCGTCCCACCGCCGCCGCAGCTCCTCGAAGCGCGCGAACCGCTCCTTGCGCGCCTCGTGGTAGGTGCCGAAGCCGCCGCCGTGCACCCAGACGTCCGCCCCCGCGGGCCCGGGCTCCACGCTCACGATCTTCTCGGCGGCCCGGGCGAGCAGCTCCCGGTCGTGGGAGACGAAGAGCACCGTCTTGCGGGTGGCCCGCAACTGCTCCTCCAGCCACCGCTTCCCGGGCACGTCGAGGTAGTTGTCCGGCTCGTCCAGGAGCAGCACCTCGTCCGGCCCGCGCAGCAGCGACTCCAGTACGAGGCGCTTCTGCTCGCCGCCGGAGAGGGTGCGCACCTGGCGCCACTGCGCCTTCTCGTACGGGACGCCGAGGGCCGCCATGGTGCACATGTCCCAGAGCGTCTCGGACTCGTAGCCCTGCACCTCGGCCCAGTCCGAGAGGGCCTGCGCGTACCGCATCTGCGCGGCCTCGTCGTCGACCGTCATCACGGCCTCCTCGGCGGCGTCCACCGCCCGCGCGGCGGTCCTGATCCGCGGCGGGGCCACCGAGACCAGCAGGTCCCGTACCGTCCGCTCGTCCCGGACGCTGCCCACGAACTGCGGCATCACCCCGAGTCCGCCGGTGACGCTCACCGAGCCGCCGTGCGGGCGCAGCTCGCCCGCGAGGAGGCGGAGCAGGGTGGTCTTGCCCGCGCCGTTCGGCCCGACCAGGGCCAGCGCGCTGCCCTCCGGGACCCGGAAGGACACGTCCCCGAGCAGGGTCCGCCCGTCCGGGAGGTGGTACTCGACGTGCGCGGCCTCAAGATGTCCCATGCGGCGCATTGTGGGCGGCGGGCGGCGGGGGCGGCAAATGAGTTCCGGTGCGCGCCCGGGGCCGCGGGGCGCCAGGCGGTGGCGAGGCCGCCCCGTGCCGCGACCGGGCGGTCCTCTGAAGCGGTCCTCTACAAGGGCCCCCTGAAGGGGCGATGGCCGGCCTCAGAGGTGGCGGCGGATGGCCTTGGCGATCTTCCGGGTTTCGCGGCCGATCTCGCGCAGGGTTCCGCCGAGCGGCGCGGTGTAGCCGGTGAAGAAGAGGCCGGGCGCGTTCGCGGGGCTGCGTCCGGGGCGTGCCGTGGGCAGTCCGTGCGCGTCCAGGACGTCGAGATGGCCGAGCAGCTCCTCCAGTCCGGGCCGGTAGCCGGTCGCCGCGATCAGCACCTCCGGCGCGAGCAGCGTCCCGTCGGCCAGGAGCACCTTGCCGCCGTCGAAGGACTCCACCGCGGCGACCGGCTCCACCCTCCGCTTGCGTACGGCGCGGATCAGCCCCGGGTCCAGTACGGGCGCCGCGCCCTGCCGGGCCCGGGTGGCGAGCCCCCGCTCCGGGCGCCCGAGGCCGTACTCGGCGAGGTTCGGCACGCTCAGCCGCACGAGCACCGCCGCCAGCCGGTCGACCAGCGGCACCGGCAGCCGGCGGCAGAGCACGCCCGCGCGCTGGACGGGGACGCCGAGCAGCGAACGCCGCAGCAGATGCGGCGGGGTGCGCACCGCGAGCCGGACCTTGTCCGCCCCGGCCGCGGCGAGGTCCACCGCGATCCCGGCGCCGCTGCTGCCCGCGCCGACCACCAGGACCTCCCGGTCGCGGTACGGGGCGGCCTCGCGGTACCCGCTGGAGTGCAGCAGCTCGCCGTGGAAGTCCTCCTGGCCCTCCCAGCCGGGCAGCCGCGGCGTGCGGTGGCGGCCGGTCGCCACCACCACGGCGCTGGCCGCCAGTACCCGGCCGCCGGTGGCGTGCAGCAGCCAGCCGGAGTCCTCCGGGGCGCGGTCGACGCGGTCGACCTCGACGCCGGTGACGATCTCCAGGTCGTGGTGGTCCGCGTACTTCTCCAGGTAGCGGACCATGTCCCCGGGCGAGACCCGGCGCCCCGACCGGCGCGGCATCCTGAGCCCGGGCAGCGCGGCGAGCCGCCGCGGGCTGTGCAGCCGCAACCGCTCGTAGTGCCGCCGCCAGGAGGCGGCGATGTCCGTGCTCCGCTCCAGGACCACGGCGCGTATCCCGGCGGCGCGCAGCGACCGCGCCGCGGCGAGCCCGCCGGGACCTGCGCCGATGACGTAGACCGGCCGGTCGGCGGTGCGTCGGGGGGCTGGGGCGGGGGGAGTCGCGTGGGGCATGTACGCGAGCGTAATCACCTCTTGAGTTGATGGGTCTCGGTCAAGGAGGAAATAAGTTGCGAATGGGTCACGAGGTGGCGCAGTCAACACCCGGGCGGGGGTGGGAGGTTGGGCGCGGCCCCCTCGGGCGGGGTGCCGCCGGGGCGGTCGCGGGGGTGGGCGGGGTACCGGTACGCGTACTTCAATGGGCGGATGCCCGACCCCGTACCGCCGCCCCGGCCGATCGCCGCCCCCGGTGCCGCCGCCCCGCGGCCCGACTCGCCCGCCGCCCCGCTGCCCGAGGCCGAACTCACCGGCGAGGGGCTGCGGTTGAGGCCCTGGCAGCCGGAGGCGGAGGAGGATGTGGACGCCTGGCTGCGGGGGGTCCTGGACGAGGAGTTCCTGCGCTGGAACACCCCGCTGAAGCCGATCACCGACCGCATCGGCGCCCGGGAGAGCCTGCGCAGAAGGGCAGAGGAGGGGCGGGCCGGTTCGGCGGTCTCCTTCTGCGTCACCGACGCCGCCGACGGCACCGTCCTCGGCCACCTCGCCTTCCAGCCGGTGGACCCCGTCAGCCGCTCCGCCCGGGTCGGGTACTGGGTGCTCCCCGAGGCGCGCGGCCACCGGGTCGCCGCTCGCGCGCTGCGCCTGGCGGGGGACTGGGCCTTCACCCGGCTCGGCCTGCACCGCGTCGAACTCGGCCACGCCATGGGCCACTTGGCGTCCTGCCGGATCGCCGAGCAGTGCGGCTACCCGGCCGAGGGCGTGCTGCGCGGAGCGATGTTCGCCGCCGGACGCCATGACGCCTTCCGCGATGTGCATCTGCACGCCCGGCTCGCCTCCGACCACGCGGCGGAGCGGGACGGCGTCAACGGTGTCAACGGTGTCAACGGCGGTGACAGCGCGGGCAGTTAAGGGTCGGGCGGCAGCAACTGCGCTTCAGGGCCAGAGGAGTTCCCGTACCCAGGGGGCCGGTCCCGCGGCCTGTGAGGACGGGGCGGTCCGCTCCTCACGCTCCGGGCCGTCCGGCGCGTCCGGGGCTTCCGGGCCGTCCGCCGCGGTGGGCCCGGCCAGCCGGTAGCGGAGCCGTACATGCCGCCGGTGGCTGTCGCCCTGGAAGAACTCGGCCTCCTCGGGGCGGAGCAGATACAGGGTCCAGCTCGGCGCCTCGGCCCGCGGCTCCCGGCTCGCCCGGTTCCAGGCGGCCTCCGAAGCGCGGACCAACTCCCCGTAGGAGCCGAGGACTTCGCTCTGCCGGCCCACGAGGGCGGAGGCGAGCGCCCCGGTGGAGCGCGCGTGCAGATCGGCCTGGGCGGCGGCTCCGGGCAGCGGGGTGACGGTGCCGCGGACCCGTACCTGGCGGCCCAGGACCGGCCAGTAGAAGCCCAGCGCCGCGAACGGCCTGGCGTGCAGCTGCCGCCCCTTGCGGCTGCCCTCGTGCGAGGCGAACCACCAGCCGCGGTCGTCGGCCCCGTGCAGCATCACGGTCCGTACGTCCGCGCGGCCCTCGGCGTCCGTGGTGGCGAGGGACACCGTCTGCGGCTCCGCCTGACCGGCCTCGGCGGCCTCGGCGAACCAGGTGCGGAAGAGGGGGAGGGGGCTGCCGGGGGCGCCCTCGGTGTCGAAGGCGGGCAGCGTCGTACGGGCCGGGTGCCAGACGGGCAGGGAGCGGAGCAGGCGGTCGAAGTCCGCCTGGCTGGTGGCGGCGGGCGAGGGGGGTTCCGACGGCTCGGTCATGGGCTGATTGTCGCGCGGCGGGGGCGCTGCGGGGTGACCGGGGCGGTGGGGCGCGGCGGCGCGGCGGACGGGGTCCGCGGACGGGGTCCGCGGACGCGGACTGCTGACAGGAAGGGTGTCCGGTCCCGGTGGTGCGGGGCCTCGGGGCGGGGGGCCCGGCGGTCCGCGGTGGCGGCTACTTCGTCGGCTTGCGGCCGGTCACGCCGAGGTGGACGAGGAGCGCCAGGTTCGGCTTCAGCTCGGCCTGCTTGACGCCCCAGGTCTGGAAGCCCTTCTGGTGCGAGGCCACCGCGGCGAGCATCGCGACCAGCGAACCGGCCACCGCGGCGGGGCTGACGTCCTTGTCGACCTTGCCCTTGGACTGGAGCTCGGTGACGGCCTCGGTGAGCGAACGGGTCACGGAGTTCAGGACCTTCATACGGATCTTGTAGAACCGTTTGTCCCCCTCCGCGGCGCCGAGGTCGACCACCCGCAGGATCGCCTCGTTGCGCCGCCAGAAGTCGAGGAATCCGTCGACGAGTTCCTGCGCGCTCTGCCAGCCGCTCTTGCCGGTCCAGGACCGCCCCTCGACGAGCGAGGTGAGACCCGAGCCCTCCGCGGCCATGCCCTCGGCGAGCTCCAGGACCGCGCCCTCGACATCCGGGAAATACTGGTAGAACGTCGCCGGGGAGGTGCCCGCCTTGCGCGCCACGTCGATGACCTTGACGTCCCGGTAGGGCGAGGAGCTGAGCATCTCGCTGAGGCAGTCGAGCAGCTTCTGACGCGTCGCCTGACCACGCCGTCCGGCAACGCGGCCGTCGACGGTTCTCACCTGTCCTGTCATGCCGTCAGCTTACCGAGGGGTGTTCGGCGCGCGATTCGGCCGACTGCAAATGGGGTTGGGGCCCCCGGGCGGCGGCTCCGCGTCCGTCAACAGGCTGTGGACAAGTGCCTCCCGCGCGCTCGCCCCGCCCGCGGGCCCGCGTTAGCTTGTGCCTGACGGGCCCCGCGTAACGGGCGCTCTCGCCCATATCGGAACATTCGCCGTGCTCATGCGTACGGGAAGGACCCTCCCCATGGCCGCATTCGCCGAAGGCGTCCCCTGCTGGGTCGACGCGA
This sequence comes from Streptomyces sp. SCSIO ZS0520, assembly GCF_025643355.1. Lineage (NCBI taxonomy): Bacteria > Bacillati > Actinomycetota > Actinomycetes > Kitasatosporales > Streptomycetaceae > Streptomyces > Streptomyces sp. SCSIO ZS0520. Next base: position 4,785,532 of record NZ_CP092644.1, read on the forward strand.
TGCTCCCGGACGTGGCGGCGGGCAGGCGCTTCTACGGCGAGGTCTTCGGCTGGTCCTTCGGCGAGGCCACCGGCAAGGAGTACGGCTACCGCACCCAGGCGTACCGGGACGGCAAGAACGTCGCCGCGCTCGCCCCCAAGCGGGACGGCCGGATGCCCACGGTGTGGACGGTCTACCTCGCCACCCCGGACGCGGGCGCGCTCACCGCGCGGGTGCTGCGCGCGGGCGGCCGCGTCGTACGGGAGCCGCTGCCGGTCGGGAGCTTCGGCACCATGGCGCTCGCCGCCGACCCGGAGGGCGCCGTCTTCGGGCTGTGGCAGGCCGCCGCCTACCCCGGCTTCGCCCTGCACCAGGAGCCCGGCTCCTACTGCTGGGCCGAGGTCTGCTCCCGCGAGGCCGCCGCGGTGGACCCCTTCTACGAGGAGGTCTTCGGCTACGTAGCCGCCGATGTCCCCGAGGGCGACGGCTCCGACTTCCGTATGTGGTCACCGGCGGGGCGGGAGCCGGGCCCCGAGACCGCTGTCGCGGGCCGGGCCTTGGTGGGCGACACGGTGCCCGCCGAGATGCCCGCCCACTTCCTCGTCTACTTCCGCGTCGAGGACTGCGACGCGACCGCCGCCTCGGTGGTCCGCCTCGGCGGGCGGATCCGCTCCGCGCCGGTCGATGTCCCGCCGTACGGGCGGATGGCGGTGTTCGCCGACGACCAGGGGGCGGAGTTCGCGGTCCTGCAGGAGTTGTGAGGGGCCGGACGGCGGCGGCGGGGGCCCGGATCCGGGGCGGAGCAACGGGGGCAATCCGCCGGAAGAGGGTCCGGACTCCGTTATTCCGGCCCGGACCCCGGCATTCCGTCGCCGCTTCTCCATCGGATCTGCACGTCCGTGGCGGGATTCCGGGGGCAATCTGGGACGAGGTGCCGCGGCCCCGGTGGCGGGAGGGGGGTGCGGCTGGCGCGTCTGAAAGACCCCGTACCTGCAAAAACGCGGAATTTCGCGGGCGGCGGCGCGTATTTTGTCCCGAGACACCCCGGTCCTGACCCGGGTTCGCAAGACGGGGGCCGGACAGGAAGAATCGGGGTGCGTTCCGCCGCGGGCTTCGGTGGTGAGACGCTGCACGGGTTGCAACTAGAGGAAGCGACCCGAACGGGGAGGTGGCAGGCAAGTGGTCGATCAGCTGACGCAGCAGGATCCGAGACGGATCGGTCCGTTCGAGGTCCTTGGGCGGCTCGGAGCCGGCGGCATGGGGCTGGTCTATCTCGCGCGCTCGGCTTCCGGCCGCCGGGTGGCGATCAAGACGGTCAGGACCGAGCTCGCCGAGGACCAGCTCTTCCGGGTCCGCTTCACCCGCGAGGTCGAGGCCGCCCGCGCCGTCTCCGGCTTCTACACCGCCGCCGTCGTCGACGCCGACCCCCGCGCCGCCGTCCCCTGGCTCGCCACCGCCTACGTACCCGCGCCCTCGCTAGAGGAAATAGTGAACGAGTGCGGGCCGCTCCCGGCCCAGGCCGTACGGTGGCTGGCCGCCGGTATCGCCGAGGCGCTCCAGTCGATCCACGGCGCCGGTCTGGTCCACCGGGACCTGAAACCCTCGAACGTCCTCGTCGTCGAGGACGGCCCCCGCGTGATCGACTTCGGCATCGCCTCGGGTGTCTCGAACACGCGCCTGACCATGACGAACGTCGCCGTCGGCACCCCCGCCTACATGTCGCCGGAGCAGGCCAAGGACTCCCGCAGCGTGACCGGGGCCAGCGATGTGTTCTCGCTCGGCTCCACCCTGGTCTTCGCGGCCACCGGGCACGCCCCCTACCACGGGGCCAACCCGGTCGAGACCGTGTTCATGCTGCTGCGCGAGGGCCCGGACTTGAAGGGCCTGCCGGACGAACTGCGGCCGCTGATGGACGCCTGCATGGGCATGGAGGCCGCCGACCGCCCGAGCCCGGCCGACCTCCAGGCCCAGCTGGCCCCGCACCTCTTCGCCTCCGGTTCCGACGACAGCGGCACCGCCTCCGCCTGGCTGCCGGAGCAGGCGGTGGCCCTCATCGAGTCCCGCCGCGGGGGCCGCCCCGCGGTCAAGCCCGCGGCGGCGCACGGCCACGGCGGCAAGGCGAGCCCGGTCACGGCGCCCCCGCCTCCGCCGCCCTCGCACGCCCCGCCGGTGCCCGCGCGCGCCCACGAGTCCGTGCACGCGCAGGCGCCCGCCTACGCCCCGGCACCCGTCCACGCTCCCGGGCACTCCCCGGACGCCGCCCCCGTGCACCTCGCGGGCGCCCGGGTGCCCATCGGCCCCGGGCCGCGGGCGGCCGAGGCCCGGGCCGCCGCCGTCGGGGCGCCGCCCGTCGAGGCGGGTCTCGCCGGTTCCTGGTCGCGCGGCCAGGCGGGCCAGGCCCAGGGCGCCGAGCCCGCGGTGCCCAGCCCCGCCCCCGCCGTGGACGCGGGCGGCGCCTGGCGGCCCTGGCGCTTCCGGATGTCCAACGACGTCTGGGGCACCCCCGCCGTCGCCGGCGACCTCGTCTACGTCACCTCCTTCGAGGTGCACGCCCTCGACGTCGGCACCGGCCGCCGCCGCTTCAAGACCCGCGACGTCGCCTGGTCCATGGCGGTCGCGGGCGGCCGGATCCACGCCTCGGACGGTCCCACCCTCTACGCCCTGGACGCCCGCGAGGGCTCCGAGCTCTGGCGGCTGACCACGGACGCCTGGGTCTACTCCCTCCAGGCGGACCGCGGCACCGTGGTCACCGGCACCCGGGGCGGCGGAATCCAGGCCTGGGAGGCCTCCAACGGCCAGAAGCTCTGGGAGATCACCGGGGCGCAGACCGACTTCGAGACCCCCGAGGCCGGTCCCGCCGTCCACGACGGCACGGTCTACGTCTGGCAGGACGCCCGGCTGCGCGCCCTGGACGCCCGCACCGGTGACGAGCGCTGGTCGTACCCCATCGGCGACGCCGCCTCCTGCGGCGGCGTCCCGGTCCGCCTGAACCACGCCCCGGACGGCTATGTCTACGTCGCCGCCGGTACCCGGGCCCTCGCCCTCGACATCGCCCAGGGCCACGTCCGCTGGCACTTCGAGGCACCCGCGGTCTTCCTCAGCCCGCCCGCCTTCGCCCCCGGGCCCGCGGTCACCGGCGGCGGCGTCTACCTCGCCGACTACCTCGGCACGGTCTACGCCCTGGACGCCACCGACGGCCGCGACCGCTGGCGCATCGCCACCGAGTCCCGCTCCTCGGTGGAGCCGGTGCTGGTCGCGGGCGGCCATGTCCACGTGGGCAGCGGCAAGGGCCTCTACACCCTGGACGCGGTCACCGGCACCCCCAAGTGGCGCTTCCAGGCGGGCGGCGAGGTGGTCGGCACGCCCGTGGTCGCGGAGGGCCGGATCCACTTCGGCTCCACGGACCACCTGCTCTACACCCTGAAGGCCGACGACGGCCGCCTGCGCTGGAAGCTGGCCACCGGCGGCGAGATCACCGGGGCACCGGTCGTGGAGGCCGGAGTCGTCTACGCCTGCAGCAAGGACCGGTGCGTGTACGCGCTGGACGCGGAGAAGGGGACGGGGACCCGGGGGTAGCCCGTCGGCGGCCCGGGGTTGGCGCGGCGGCGACCCGGGGAGGGCGCGGCGGCCGCCGTCAGCGCGGTGCGCCGTCGGCGGCCGTCAGCTCCCGGCCGGGTGCCCTCGTCAGTGGTGCTGGTGGGAACGCCGGTGCCGATGCCGGTGTCCGGCGCCCTGGGGCGGGTGCTCCGCGGAGGAACCCCAGGTGATCCGGGTGGGCGGGCCGGTGCCCTCGGTCCCCGGCGGGTAGGGCCCCGGCTCGGTCGGCGCGGGCTCCTCGTAGGCGGGCTGCTGGGCCGCCGGGTAGGTCGCCGTGGGGTGGTCGGGGGCGCCGGGGTAGGTGTCGTCGGGCCCGGCCGGTGCGTAGGGGCTTCCCCACTCCTGCGGCGGGGTCCGGTCGTACGGGGCGAACTGCTCGGCGCCGGTGGCGGGTTGGGCGTACCCGGGTCCGGGCGCGGGGGCGTACCGGGGCTCGGCAGCCGGGGCGTACCGGGGTGCGCGGGACGCCCGGCGGCCGCGCATCAGCGCCGCTCCCAGGAAGAGGAGGACGCTGCCGCCGAGGGCCATACCGGCGCCGTGGTCGAGGCCGGTTCCGTCACCGGCGACGGTCAGGCTGCCCTGGTCCTGGGCCTGGCGGACCATCCACAGCGCGGTGAAGCCGAGCACGAGCACCCCGGCCAGGGCGACCAGGAGCCGTGAGCGCAGGACCACCCCGAGCAGGGCGACCACCGCCGCGACGGCGAACGGCAGGAAGAGCGAGCCGAGCAGTACGGCTTCCGCCCCGGAGACACCCGTACTCGTGAAGAGGTCTTCGAGGCGGAAATCCCGTCCGGGACGGCCGTCGTACCAGGCACGGAAGGGGCTCCAGACGGCGGCCGTCGCTCCGAGGAGAGCAAGAAACGACCCGAGGATGTTGCGAGGCATCGCATTCCTCCTTCGAGGGCTCTCGCCTCCGACGCTACGCCCGGTGACCGGGCCCCGCATGCGGGCGAGCGGGGACGGCGGCGGGGACGGCGGCACCGCTCCGGGGCGCCGGGAGCGTCCGGGCGCGAGGCTCCGTACCCCCCGTCCCGTCCGCGCCCCGTGCGGTCCGCCACAGGCCTGCGCCGAAGCGGTAACGGTCCGGAACCACCCCTGGAGGCAGGGGAGTTGACCGTTGTTAGGGTGACGCGCTCCCACCCACTCTCCAGGGGATGAACGCATGCGCGCTCAGCTGCGCCTCACCGCCGTACTCGCCGTCGTGGTCCTGTTGCTCACGGGATTCTCCGCGCGGGGCGGCCACGGCGGTCATGGCGGCCACGGTTCCGGCGGCGGGGGCTGCAGCAGCTCCCACCAGAACCACGGCGGCGGTTCCTCGTACCGGGACCACGACGATGACGACGACGATGACGATGACGACTACGGCGGCGGGAGCGGCGGCTACGAGGACCCCTACCCGAGGGAGAGCGGCAGCCCCAGCGGGACGGCCGTCGCCACCGTGGTCCGGTGCGCCGGGGACAAGGGGGCGCCGGGCGGCAACGGGCGCGCGGAGGTGGTGGTCCGGCACACCAGGGGCTTCGCGGTCGCCTACCGCGTCCGCCTCACCTTCCGGGACGCCTCCGGTGCCGTGCTGACCCGGGGCGAGGGCAGCGTGCACGTGCCGGCCGGCGGCGAGCAGAGCGTCGAGATCGCGCCCGAGGACGGCGGCGAGCTCGCCCGGATCCGGAGCTGCCAGGTCGCGTATGTCGGTGCGCGGGACGGTAGTTGAGGGGACGGGAGCCGAGGGGAACGCGCGCCCGAGCCGGTGGCGGCGGGGCAGGGCCCCGCACACAGCGGGGCCGCGACAGCCCCCCTCCTGCTGTCGCGGCCCGGTGCGGTGCGATGGTGCGGTGACGTGACCTCAGTGAGCGGGCTCGGTGGTCACGTGGATGTTGTCCGTGCTGACGTCGCCCTCGCCCTTGCCCTTCTTGGCGCGGGGCTTGTCCTTGGCCTCGGTCTTCTCCGGGGCGTCCGTGACGTGGATGTTGTCCGGGTGCACGGTCGTGTCGTCGTTGTCGTGGGAAGTGGCCACTGAATTCACCTCTGTGACTGGCTGAATGGGGTGAGGTGCGGCCCCGCCGGACATTCCCCCGAGGACGTCCGGATGAGGCCACCACGGTCGCCCACCCTGATGAGCGGATACGGCAACCTAACCGGCGGTCCGTCGATCCACCGGTGCGGCGGATCGACGGGAACAAGACTGCCGGTTGGCGATAAACGAACGATTAACGTCCTGACCGCATCTCGCAGCAACCGCCCCGCCGAATGTAACGGGCCGACAGTGCAAGCAACCCGGCCCGGGGCCAGTCGAGTTGGGCCGCACCCCCGGGCGCGCCGCCCGCATCCCAGGCCGGAGCGGGTCCGGGGGCCGACGGGGGGCGGGGGAGGCGGCTCCGGCTCGCGCGCGTGTTTCGTAACACGGGCTACGCCACCGCCACGGGCGCGAGCAGCCCGCGGACCTCCTCCGCCTCGTCCGAGCCGAGTTCCTCGTAGATGGCGAGGGCCTCGCGCCAGCAGACCTGGGCGCGGCCGGACTGGCCGATCTGGTTGAGGGCGCGGCCGAGCACGGTCAGGACGTTGCCGCGGCGCCACTCGCCGCCGATGCCGCGCAGCACGGTCAGGGCGGCGTCGGCGTGGGTCGCCGCCTGGGCCGGTTTCCGTACGGCCAGGTCGAGTTCGGCGAGCCTGAGCAGGGTCATGCCCTCCCACAGGCGCTGCCTGCTGCTGCGGAAGACGTCGAGGGCCTCGGTGAAGCGCTCGGCGGCCTCGCGGTGGCGGCCGCTGGCGCTGAGGGCCATGCCGAGCGCGTAGCGGCCGTTGGCGCCCTTGAGGGAGTGGCCCATCGAGTCGTACATGTCGGTGCCCTGCTGGGCGAGGCGTACCGCGCTCGCCGCCCGGCCGGTGCCCAGATGCGTACGGGAGACGTTGCACAGGGCGCTGGCGGCGCCGGGGCCGTCGCCGCGGGCGTGGAAGCCCTCGTAGGCGCGCTGGAAGTACCCTTCCGCGACCTCGAAGCGGTTCTGGTAGAAGGCTATGGCGCCGACCATGTTGGCGGCCCAGCACTCGGTGAGGCCGTCCCCGGCCGCCTCGGAGAGGCGCAGCGCGCGCAGGCCCTCCTCGTCGGCCTGGTCGAAGCGGCCCATCAGGAGGTGGGCGTTGCCGAGCACGATGGAGGCGCGGCCCTCCGAGCGGCTGTCCGCGCAGGCGCGGGCGGCCTCGACGAGGGAGGTGGCCGCGGCCTCGTACTCCCGGGCGTTGGCGCCGGACTCCGCGAGGTCGACGGCGGCCCACATCAGGTCGATGGCGCGCCGCAGGGTGCCGGATCCGGTGGACTGGCGTACGCAGGCGAGCAGCGGGATGGCCTCGGCGTACAGCCAGTCCTGGGCGGCCGGGCGCTCGGTGAAGGCGAGGCCGGGGTGGCGGCTCGGCTCCAGGCTGTCCACCAGGCGGTCGCCGGGGCGGTCGATCTCGTAGACCCGGCGGGCGGAGGCCAGATAGAAGTCGAGCAGCCGCGAGGTGGCCGCCGCGCGTTCGCCCGGGGGGTGCTCGTCGCGTTCGGCGCAGGCACGCGCGTAGAGCCGGACCAGGTCGTGGAAGCGGTAGCGGCCGGGGGCGGCGGATTCCAGGAGCGAGGTGTCGACGAGGGCTTCGAGCAGGTCCTCGGCGTCCTCGACCGGCAGGTCGAGCAGGGCGGCCGCGGCGGCGAGGGACATGTCCGCGCCGTCCGCGAGGCCGAGCAGGCGGAAGGCGCGGGCCTGGGCGGGTTCCAGCTGGCCGTAGCCGAGTTCGAAGGTGGCCTTGACGGCGAGGTCGCCGGCCTGGAGCTCGTCGAGCCGGCGGCGTTCGTCGCCGAGCTTGGCGGCGAGGACGGAGACCGTCCAGGTGCGGCGGGCGGCGAGCCGGGAGGCGGCGATCCGGATGGCCAGCGGGAGGAAGCCGCAGGCCGAGACGACGTCGAGGGCCGCCTCCCGCTCGGAGGCCACGCGCTCGGCGCCGACGATCCGGGTGAACAGCTGCAGGGCCTCCTCGGGGGACATCACGTCCAGGTCGACGAGGTGCGCCCCGGCCAGGTCGACCATCCGCACCCGGCCGGTGATCAGGGCGGCGCAGCCCTCGGCGCCGGGCAGCAGCGGGCGTACCTGGGCGGCGTCCTTGGCGTTGTCGAGCAGCACGAGGACGCGGCGGGTGTCCAGGCTGGAGCGGTAGAGGGCGGCGCGCTCCTCCAGCGAGTCGGGGACGGCGGACTCCGGGGTGCCGAGCGCGCGCAGGAAGGAGCCGAGCACGGTCTCCGGGTCGGCGGGGCGGGAACCGGCGCCCTGCAGATCGACGTACAACTGCCCGTCCGGGAAGGAGGCGCGGGCGGCGTGCGCGACGTGCACGGCGAGGGTGGTCTTGCCGACGCCGCCGATACCGGCCAGCGCGGAGACCGCCATCACCTTGCCGTCGGCGGCCGAGAGCACCTCGCCCAGCTCCGCGACCAGGTGCTCGCGGCCGGTGAAGTCCGGCACGGTGGCGGGGAGTTGGGCGGGGCGGACGGCGGCGGGCGGGGGCGTGGCGGTGCGGGTCCCGGACTGGGCGAGCCCCGGGTCGGCCTGCAGGATGCGCTGCTGGAGCTCCTTCAGGCCGGGGCGGGGGTCGACGCCCAGCTCCTCGGCGAGCAGGCGCCGGGTGTCCGCGTAGACGGCGAGGGCCTCGGCCTGGCGTCCGCTGCGGTAGAGGGCGAGCATCAGCAGCTCGCGCAGGCGCTCGCGCAGCGGGTGGGCCGCGGTGAGCGCGGTCAGCTCGGCCACGGTCTCGGCGTGCGCGCCCTCGTCCAGGTCCATGTCGAGCCGGGATTCGAGGAGTTGGAGGCGCCACTCCTCCAGGCGGGTGCGCTGGGTCTCGGCGAAGGGGCCCGGCAGATTGGCCAGCGGTTCGCCGTCCCAGGTGCCGAGGGCCCGGTTGATGAGGGCCCGGGCGTGCGAGAGGTCACCGGCGGTACGCGCCTTCTCGGCCTCGGTACGCAGGCCCTCGGCGACCGACAGGTCGAGCCGGTCCGAGGAGACGCGGACGGCGTAGCCCCCGGCCTCGCTGACCAGGACCTCCGCGCCGAGGACCTTGCGCAGCCGGGAGGCGTACGTGCGCAGCGCGGCCAGCGCCTGGGACGGCGGCTCCTCGCCCCAGAGGGCGTCGATGAGTTCGGAGGCGGTGGCGGTGCGGCCCTCGCGCAGCAGAAGGGCGGCGAGCAGGGCGCGCTGCTGGGGCGAGCCGGTCGGCAGGGGCTCCTCGCCGCGCCAGGCGCGGACCGGTCCGAGCACGCTGAACCGCAGCGCCGGGGCCGCCGGCCCGGGGCCCGTGGCCGGGTGCCGCTGCCGAGGTACGCGCTCGCGGTCCATTGCTTCCCCCTGCCCTACCCGTGACGTCTGCCGTGCCGGTGACTCTGCGGCTGCCCGGGGGCTCCGCGCCGTCACCTTCTGCCGTGTGGTTCCGGTGTGTCTGTCTGTGTCTGTCTGTTGTCTGTGTGTGTGCCCGTGTGCCTGTGCTTGCTGCCGTGCGCGCTTCTGCTGCCGTACCTGTGCTCGCTGTCGTGCCCGTGTCTGCCGTCGTGCTCGGTGGTCGTGCTCGGTGGTCGTGCCTGCTGTCGTGTCGGTGACGCCCGCCTCGGCCGCGAGGCCTTCGCCGGGCGTCCGTCGCCGTGCGTCCGCCGGGGCCCCGCCCCGTCTGCGAGGCGCCGCCCGCCCGGACGCCTGCCCCTGCTCTTTGCGATGCCGCCCGTGAGCCCGTCCCGCTGAGCGGGCGCCCGGGCGTCGCCTCCGCCAGTTTGCCTTGTCGAGCCGGTGCACGTCAGCCGCGGGGGCGACCTCTCACAAGGTCCCCCCGGGTGGCCGGAAGCGTCCGGGTCGCACCCGGGGTGCCCGAGGTTGACTCTGCGTCAGGGAGGCGCGGTCCCCGGGGCGGTGGCGAAATCCCCGGGAGTTCCGGTGCGGAGCACGGCGCGGCGGGGCCGGGCGGCGGCGGCCCCCGCGGTCCGGGCGGAGGGCCGCCGCCCCCGAAGTGCCAGGGCAAGGGCGTGCGGGCGGCCCCGGGGCACTGTGCGGAAGAACACATTCCGGCAGCGGGTTCGCGGTGTCCGGCCACGTGCCGCCGCCGGTACGGGAGTCGGCGAACGGGCCGCCGCCGTACGCGGATTCACACCCTCCGCTCATGCCCCCGGCCCGCGGCCTCCGCTTGCGATCGTGACGAAATCCGGCTGGAAATCATCACCTACGGGCAGATTGCGTGCAGAGGGTGAGGAGTCCCGCAGGGGTGCGGCGGGCGGGCCCGCGCCCCCGCGCACCCCTGGTCCTCCCCGCGCGCGCCCGCGCGGCCGCGGTGCCCCGGGCGCTTGCTCACGCTCCCAGGAACACCGGATTGGTGAACCCCACCAGCGCCCCCGGCAGCCCCGGCACCGCCGGGGCGTGGCGGACCTCGGCGCGGACATAGGCGGCGTACTCGGCGGTCGTCCGCCACTCCACGCTGCCCGCGCCGGAGGCCGGCAGGGCGGCACCGGTGAACAGGGTGCCCTGGTCGGTGACGATGCTCGGGGTGGCACCGGGAGCGCCCTTGACCTCCAGGCGGACGGTGACCGGGGCCTCGGGCGCCACCCGCAGCCGCTCGCCGATGCCCGCGTGCTCGCCCCGGCTGCCCGAGGCGCTGAACGCCAGCTCGACCTCGGCCGATTCGGCGACGTAGCTGCGGCCCGCGCGGATGCCCGCCTGGATCGCCCGGCGGCTCAACTCCTCGGCCAGGACGACGGTCTGCGGCATGCCGACGGCGTCCGGGTCGCGGTGCGCGTCGCTGCTGCCCATGGCGGGCAGCCAGCCGCGGCCCGAACGCACCGAGGAGACCAGCATGTTGTCCCACTCGGCGAGGGTGACCTCGTCGTCGGGCGTGTAGGCGCCGTTCCACACCTCCACCGCGTCGGCCTCGTTGAAGCCGAACTTCCAGTTGCAGCCGACGCAGGTGGCGTGCGGGTGCGCGGGCACCACGAGGCCGCCCGCGGCGCGGATCTGCCGGGCGTACTTCCCGAAGCGGTTGTCCCGGGCCCGGTAGCGCCAGTCCACGAAGGTGCCGGGGTCGGTGCCGAGGGCGACCACATGGCCGTTGCGGGTGGTGATCTCCTCGCCGAGGAGGACGAGCAGGTCGTCCCCGGCCGCCGCGGACCAGGCGCGGTGGGCGGAATGGGTGTTGTGGTCCGAGGAGTTGAGGAAGTCGAGCCCCGCGGCCCGGGCGAGCGCGGCGATCTCCTCGGGGGTGCGGCGGCCGTCGGAGTGCCAGGAGTGCAGATGGCAGTCGCCGCGGTACCAGGCGCGGCCCCGCCCCTTGGCGCGCTCGGCGGGGTAGCGGGGCCGGGGAGTCCGGCCCGGAGCACCGTGGGTGAGGGTGACGGTGACCTGGTAGGGCAGGCCCTCGGGCGCCACGGTGTAGGGGCCGAGCGCGATGTGCCAGGTGCCGGGGCGGATCGGGCCCGGCAGATAGCCGGGGGTCGCCTCGTCGGCGCGGACGAAGAACTCGGTGCGGGCGCCGCCGGACCAGCCCCGGAAGCCGCGGCCGCCGAGCGCGGTGCCGCCCTCGTCGAAGAGGCCGATGTCGAGGGCGTTGCCCTGGGTGCCGGGCGGGACCTCCGGCTTCTCGTACGTATAGGCCACGTGGATCTCGCGTACCCCGTGCGGCACTTCGACGGGCAGGTAGACGAAGTCGGGGGAGCCCGGCGGCAGGGTCCCCTCGACCGTGCGGCGCTGCTCGGTGCCCGGGGCGGGGGCCCGCTCCCCGTCGGCCTCGGCGAAGGTCACGGTGCCCAAGGTGAGGGCGGCGGCGGCCGAGGAGACGAACATCGTGCGCCGGGTGAGACGCCCGCCCCCGTCCGCCGGGCCGCCCGGATCGCCGTGGCCCGCCCGGTGGCTCCCGCCCTGGCCCTTGACGTGGTCCTCGCACATGCTGACTCCCCTGGAGAGGCCGGATGGCTGCGGATCGGTGCCGCCGGGCCGTGGTCCCGGTGCCGGACGACACCCTGGTATCGGGCCATGAACTCCCCGGGAAGGGAAGGGAATCGACAGCTTTCGGCCGGGCGGCTTTCCCGGCGCCGCAGTGCGGCGGGATCAGGCCCGGGCAGTCGACACATTCCGCTCGTATGCTCGGGCACATGACTGATCACCTCTCGGTTCCGCCCGGGGCCCCCACGGCCAACGCGATGCGCCGCGCCCTGCGCAGGGCGCGGGACGGTGTCGCGCTGGACACCGCCGAGGCGGCCGTACTGCTCCAGGCCCGCGGGGAGGATCTGCGGGACCTCGCGGCCTCGGCGGGGCGGGTGCGGGACGCGGGCCTGGAGGCGGCAGGGCGCCCCGGGGTGCTCACGTACTCGCGCAAGGTCTTCATCCCGCTCACCCGGCTGTGCCGGGACCGGTGCCACTACTGCACCTTCGTGACGGTGCCGGGCAAGCTGCGCGGGGCGGGCCACGGGATGTACCTCTCGCCGGACGAGGTCCTCGACATCGCCCGGCAGGGCGCCCGGATGGGCTGCAAGGAGGCGCTGTTCACGCTCGGGGACCGGCCCGAGGACCGCTGGCCCGAGGCGCGCGAGTGGCTGGACGCGCACGGCTACGACGACACCCTCGCCTATGTGCGCGCCATGGCGATCCGGGTCCTGGAGGAGACCGGGCTGCTGCCGCACCTCAACCCCGGGGTGCTCTCCTGGACCGACCTCCAGCGGCTCAAGCCGGTGGCGCCCTCGATGGGGATGATGCTGGAGACCACCGCGACCCGCCTGTGGTCGGAGCCCGGCGGCCCGCACCACGGCTCGCCCGACAAGGAACCGGCCGTGCGGCTGCGGGTCCTGGAGGACGCGGGCCGCAGCAACGTCCCCTTCACCACGGGCGTCCTGATCGGCATCGGCGAGACCTACCAGGAGCGCGCCGAGGCGCTGTTCGAGCTGCGGCGGATCCAGCGGGCCTACCACGGGGTGCAGGAGGTGATCGTGCAGAACTTCCGCGCCAAGCCGGACACGGCGATGCGCGCGATGCCCGACGCCGACCTCGCGGAACTCGCCGCCTGCGTCGCGGTGACCCGCCACCTCCTCGGCCCCTCGGCCCGGGTGCAGGCGCCGCCGAACCTGGTGGACGAGGAGTACGCGCTGCTGATCTCGGCGGGCATCGACGACTGGGGCGGCGTCTCCCCGCTCACCCCCGACCACGTCAACCCCGAGCGCCCCTGGCCGCAGATCGAGGAACTGGCCGCCCGCACCGCCGAGTCGGGCTTCACCCTGCGCGAACGCCTCACCATCTACCCGGAGTTCCTGCGCCGCGGCGAGCCCTGGCTCGACCCCCGGCTGCTGCCGCACGTACGGGCGCTCGCGGACCCGGAGACCGGTCTCGCCCGCGAGGGGGTGCTCCCCGAGGGGCTGCCCTGGCAGGAGCCCGACGAGGTCTTCGCCGCGGGCGGCCGCACCGAACTGCACCGCACCATCGACACCGAGGGCCGCACCGCCGACCGCCGCGGCGACTTCGACGAGGTGTACGGCGACTGGGGCGCCCTGCGCGAACAGGCCGCGCCCACCATGGCCCCCGAGCGGGTGGACGCCGATGTCCGCGCCGCGCTCGGCACCGCCGCCGAGGACCCCACCCGCCTCACCGACGACCAGGCCCTCGCCCTGCTGCACGCGGAGGGGCCCGCCCTGGACGCCCTCTGCCGGATCGCGGACGAGCTGCGCCGCGAGGTGGTGGGCGAGGACGTCACGTACATCGTCACCCGCAACATCAACTTCACCAATGTCTGCTACACCGGCTGCCGCTTCTGCGCCTTCGCGCAGCGCCGCACCGACGCGGACGCCTACACCCTCTCCCTGGACCAGGTCGCCGACCGCGCGCAGCAGGCCTGGGAGGTCGGCGCCGTGGAGGTCTGCATGCAGGGCGGCATCCACCCCGACCTGCCGGGCACCGCCTACTTCGACATCGCCCGCGCGGTCAAGGAGCGCGTCCCCGGCATGCATGTGCACGCCTTCTCCCCGATGGAGGTGGTCAACGGCGCCACCCGCACCGGCATGTCGGTACGGGACTGGCTGACCGCCGCGCGCGAGGCCGGGCTCGACTCGATCCCGGGGACGGCCGCCGAGATCCTCGACGACGAGGTCCGCTGGGTCCTCACCAAGGGCAAACTCCCCGCCGCCACCTGGGAGGAGGTCATCACCACCGCGCACGAACTGGGCATCCGCTCCTCCTCGACCATGATGTACGGGCATGTGGACCAGCCCCGGCACTGGCTCGGCCACCTGCGCACCCTGGCCCGGATCCAGCGGGCGGCCCTGGAGAAGGGCGTCGCGGGCTTCACCGAGTTCGTGACGCTGCCCTTCATCCACACCAACGCCCCGGTCTATCTGGCGGGCATCGCCCGGCCGGGACCCACCGACCGCGACAACCGCGCGGTGACGGCGATGGCCCGGCTGCTGCTGCACCCGTACATCCCGCACATCCAGACCAGTTGGGTCAAGCTCGGGGCCGAGGGCGCCGCCGAGATGCTCCGCTCCGGCGCCGACGACCTCGGCGGCACCCTGATGGAGGAGACCATCTCCCGGATGGCGGGCTCCGGTTACGGCTCCTACCGCTCGGTGGCCGACCTGGTCGCCATCGCGGAGTCCGCGGGCCGCCCGGCCCGGCCGCGCACCACCCTGTACGGGGAGGTCCCCGAGGAGCGCAGGGCGGCCGCGGCGGCGCGCGACGGGCAGCTGCCCCGGCTGCTCCCGGTGCTGCCCGCGACCTGAGCCGGCGATCGTCCGAACACCGCACAAAACCGCGCGGAAAGCCCAGTCTCCGCATTCCGCTGTGGCCCACAACCGGTCGTTGCCGGTCGATTACAGTGCTGCCGGGACGGGCCCAGCGGGTCCTTCCACCGTGCGACGACGGG